>CBDFMV010000001.1:0-87555 GCA_965249815.1 Spirosomataceae bacterium
ACACCAAGTCGGTGTTTACGGTGTACAATAATCCCTTCAGCCACAAGTTTGACGAAGATTTGCTCGATAAAGTAAAGGCGATGGACATCCACGACGGGATGCTCGACAACCTGCGGTCGCTGGATTACGAGGGCTTCATCCGGATCGGCGTGGAGTACGCCGACATCGTGGTGAAGGCCGAGGAAGACTTTAGCGAGAACATTAACACCATTCTGAATGAACTGCCCGACAAAAAGGTGGAACTTACCGAAGAGACGGAAAATTACACGGAAACGTACTACAATTTATACAACGAACTGGTTAGCTAACCTGCTGCTGGCGAGTGGGTTGATGCTCGGCCTGCTGGCCTGCGAAGACCCCCAAAAAATCGGCTCGGATCTGTTGCCCGCCGGGAGTCAGGCGGGCGTTTTCTTTTCGGATACCTTCACGGTGCGCGCCTCGACGGTGCTGCTCGATTCGGTGCTGACCTCCGGCAGTGGCCTGCTGCTGGGCCGCTACGCCGACCCTACGCTGGGGCCGGTCGAAGCCCGCAGTTTTCTCCAACTGGCTCCCAATCAGGGTGATACCCTCAAGTACGACGCCAGCAAGGCCGTGTACGACTCGCTCGTGCTGCTTCTGCCTTACAGCGGCTACAGCTACGGCGACACTACGCGCTATCAGAACATCGCCGTGCACCGCCTGCTCGACACGCTCAGCAACGCCCGAACCTACCTCAACACCGATCAGGTGCCTTACGAGGCCACGCCGCTGGGGCGAGCCAGCTACAAGCCGAACTTCGACGTCAACAGTTCGCCCGTTTTGCGCCTGAAATTGTCGGACGCCTTCGGGCGGGAATTGTTTGCCCTGGCGGGCAAACCCCAGAGTACCGACGCGGTAGCCTTCCGCAATTACCTCAAAGGCCTGGCGCTGATTCCCGGCGCGGGCGACCAGGGCAGCGTGGTGAGCCTTTCGTCGGGCAACGCGGGGTTGGGTATTTACTACCACGTGGACACGGTCACGTACGCCTACGTGGCCTACGCCCGGCCGGGGATCACGAAGAGTGGGCTGGTAGCCGCGCCCACGGCCCGGTTTGTGAACATCAAAACCCAGCGCAGCGGTGCCCTGACGGCGCTCACCCGACCGGGCCAGGCCGTGGCGTCGTCACGCACCAACTACGAGGTGTATTTGCAGGAAGGCTCCAACCTCGCCGTGAAACTCGAATTTCCGACGCTTAACCAACTGCGTAACCTGCCGCAGGGCAAGGTAGCCCTCAACCAGGCCGAATTGCTGGTGGGGACCAAAGCCTACCCCATCAACTTGAATCCTCCCGGCTCGCTATCGCTGGCCGAAAGCGACGCGACCAACAAGCCCCTGCGGACCCCCCAGAATCAGATTCGGTACGTGTTGCAGGAAGCCTCGGCCTCGTCGCCGGAAGTGGTGGGCTACGATCCGGACAACGAGCGTTACCTGTTTAACGTCACCACCCAGTTGCAGCAGATGCTGACGGGCCAGCGCGCGGCCACCGGCCTGCTGCTGCTGCGCCAGCCACCGCAAGTGCAGACCAGTCAGGGAACTTCTTACCTCGTTACTTTCTTACAAGGTGGCGACGTGTCGCGGGCCGTGTTCGACGCCCGCCAAATCAGATTGAAAGTGTACTACACGATTTCCAACAACTGACGGCGCAACTACTTTTTTTCAGAAAAACGGCTTTTCCCCCGAAAAGCCGTTTTTTTGTGGCTATTCGGCAACGAGCCTGGAAAGCCTGACCGGCAACCGTGAACTGTTAAACTGCAAACCGCCTATGTGTGGCATCGTAGCGTACGTCGGGCACCGCGACGCGTATCCCCTGATTGTCAAAGGATTGAAACGGCTCGAGTACCGGGGCTACGACTCGGCGGGCGTGGCCCTGCTCAACGGGCACGGGTTAGAGATTCACAAGAAAAAAGGCAAAGTCGCCGATCTGGAAGCCTCGCTCGACGGCGAAACCCCCGGCGGCAAAACCGGCATGGGCCACACCCGCTGGGCCACCCACGGCGAACCCAACGACCGCAACGCCCACCCGCACCCCTCGCACTCGGGGCGGCTGGCGATTATTCACAACGGCATCATCGAAAACTACGGGGCCATCAAGCAGAAATTGCTGGGGAAAGGCTACGCGTTTCACAGCGATACCGATTCGGAGGTGTTCGTCAATTTCATCGAAGACATTCAGAGAAATACCGGCGCCACGCTCGACGAGGCCGTCCGGCTGGCCATGCAGGAGGTGGTCGGGGCCTACGCCATCGTGCTGATGGATGCCACCGAACCCGGCCTGCTCATCGCCGCCCGCAAGGGCAGTCCGCTGGTAATTGGCGTGGGTGACGACGAGTTTTTCTTCGCCTCCGACGCCACGCCGATCATCGAGTACACAAAAGAAGTCATCTACCTCGACGACTACCAGATTGCCGTGGTGCGCCAGGGTGAACTGACCGTGCGCAACATCGATAACATTCAACAATCGCCGTACATCCAGACGGTTGAACTGGAACTGGAAGCCATCGAAAAAGGCGGGTTCGAGCACTTCATGCTCAAGGAAATCTTCGAGCAGCCCCGTTCGGTGAAAGACTGCATGCGGGGCCGCGTCAGCGCCGACGAGGGCCACCTTGTGCTCGGCGGCCTCCGCGATTACCTCGACGACATTGCCAAATCGGAGCGCATCGTCATCGTGGCCTGCGGCACCTCGTGGCACGCCGGGCTGGTGGCCGAGTATATTTTTGAAGAACTGGCCCGGATTCCGGTCGAGGTCGAATACGCGTCGGAATTTCGCTACCGCAACCCCATCATCAAGGAAGGCGACGTGGTGATTGCCATTTCGCAGTCGGGCGAAACGATGGACACCCTGGCGGCGCTTGAACTGGCCAAAGCGAAAGGTGCCATCATCCTGGGCGTGTGCAACGTGGTCGGGGCGAGCATTCCGCGCATCACCCACGCCGGGGCCTACACCCACGCCGGGCCGGAAATCGGCGTGGCTTCCACGAAAGCCTTCACCGCCCAGGTGACCGTGCTGACGCTGATGGCCATTGCCGTGGCGCGTAAAAAAGGGATTTTGCACGAAGATACCTTCCGGCGGTTGCTGTTCGAGCTGGAGCGGATTCCCGATAAAATCGAGAAAGTATTGAAGTCGGCGGAGAAGGTGAAAGACATGGCCTGGCAGTTTCACGAAGCCCGGAATTTCCTGTACCTCGGGCGCGGTTCCAACTTCCCCGTGGCGCTCGAAGGCGCACTTAAGTTGAAGGAAATCAGCTACATCCACGCCGAAGGCTACCCCGCCGCCGAGATGAAGCACGGCCCCATCGCCCTCATCGACGAAGACATGCCGGTGGTGTTTATCGCCACGAAAGACGCGTCCTACGAAAAAATCGTCTCGAACATTCAGGAAGTCAAAGCCCGCAAGGGCCGGGTGATCGCCGTGGTGACCGAGGGCGACAAGCTGCTCCCTACGATGGCTGATTACGTGCTCGAAGTGCCCATTACCCACGATTTGCTCGTGCCGCTGCTGTCGGTCGTGCCGCTCCAACTGCTCTCGTACTACGTGGCCGTGCTGCGCGGCTGCAACGTGGACCAGCCGAGGAACCTGGCGAAGTCGGTAACGGTGGAGTGATTCAGGCGAGACCTGACCGGTTTTAGAAACCGGTTAGGTCTGAAATCTGAAATTCACGGCTTGTCGTAATTGACGTACGCTGCCCAAATTACGTGGCGGCAAAAGCGGCTGCGTCGTGGGCGTTCCAGGCGTCGATTTGGCGCATCGCCACCGTTTCCGGCGCGTCGGTGGGCGTTTGCGCGGCGGCTACGCTCGTCGCCAACGCACTCAGGGCGAAAATCAGCAAGCCGGTTTTCATGGAAATAACGCGGTTATTTCGCGCCCATCCGCTGCCGGAAGGCCGCGTCGCCGCGCTGCCAGCCCGCCGTGGCCAGAGCCAGTTCGCGCTGGGCGGTGGTAGTTTCGCCGCGTTGCTTCGCCAGTTGACTAAGGGCGTAGTGCGTGCCCGCGTAGCCCGCGTCGTGGTCGGCGAGGATTCTGGTGGCTTCTTCGGCGAAGGCGATCAACCCGGCTTCACGGGCCTGTTGCGCGATGGTTTCGAGTTGAAACAGGCTTTCAATCCACGGGTCGGGGCCGGTCTGGAGGCGGGCCGTTTTCATAAACGCCCGCACGTTGTCGAGGGCGGAGGCCGAAGGATTCGGCTCGTGCAGACGAAGCAACGCCTCCAGAAAACGCGGGTACGGCTCCAGCCGCCCGGCGATGTAACCCGACGGATTCACCTTGCGGATGCCGGGCAATTCGGCCAGCGCGGCGTCCATTTCGCGCCGGGCCTCGGCCCACTGCCGTTTTTCAACGTTGGCCAATCCCAGCAAATAATGGCCCAGCAGGCGTTCGCCGCCGGTTTTTCCATTCGTTAAATCCAGCGCCAGGGCCTCGGCTTCGGCGGCGTGGCCCGTCGCGAGCAGCAGTTCGGGGTAGCTTTTTTTGGTGTAAAACGCCAGTTCCGGGTCGCCGGGTCGGGTCATGCCGTACACGCGTTTCAAGGCGGTTGCGGCCTCGGCGAGGCGGCCCTGGTACTGGTAGCACAGCGCCAGCAGCGTGAGGTTGTGCGTGTGGTGCCAGTCGAAATCGGCCTTGTAACCTTCGGTCTGGTAGGTGCGCCGCTCGATGGAATCGGCGGCAGCAAGGTAGGCGATGGCGTCGTCCACGCGGCCCGTTTTCATCAAATCGTGGGCGTACATGTGCCGGGCGTGGGGCAGGTTGGGGGCCAGCCGGGCGTAGATTTCGCCGTGAACAAGCGCCTGCTCGTAAGTGCCCATGCCCTCGTTGGCGTGGATGAGGTAGTGGTGGGCGGCGGGGTGGTCGGGGGCGAGGCGGAGGATTTTCTCGTAAATCGCCACCACCGTCGGGCCGCTGCCCTGCCCGCGACCATCGGCGTAGCGCTCGTGGGCGTTGCCGAGCAGGAGCCAGAGTTCCACGTCCTGCGGGAATTTCCGAATGGCCTGGCTCAACTCGCGGCGGTAGGCCGACAGCATGGTTTCGTTGGTGAGCGAATCCAGCGCGTTCATCTGACTGACCCGCACCCGGACGTGCGCTTTTTCGCGCTCCGAACTGAATTTCTCCAGCGCCTTCGCCCGCCGGACTTCGCGCCGCGCCGCCGTGGTGTCGTCGAGTTGGGAGTAAATCCAGCTTAGCTGCACGTGAGCCAGGGCCAGCGTGGAATCGCGCCGCAACGCCTCGTGGAACGACCGGGCCGCTTCCACCCACACGTAGCCGTGGAGGTAGGCCATGCCCTGGTCGAAATACGCCTGGGCTTCCGCCGATTTGGTGGAGGTGGGCGTCGGCACCGCGCCGAGGCCGGAGCGCAACGCCACCGGTTGCCGCAGCACCGCTGCCGGAATACCGCCGACGTGCGTCTGGCCGCAAATCGGGATGCGGGCGGCGAGTTCCTGCACCGAAACCGGCGTCGGCGTGCGGCGCGGTTCGGGTTGGTGCAGCCAGCCCGTCAGGGTCAGCAGCAGGGCGGCGGTCAGGGTGGGAGTGAGGGCGTTCATCGGCGATGCGGGAGAAGTTCGGCTCCGCAAAGATTCCGAAATTTTCGGAGAAAACCCGGCGGGTAATCCCTTGATGGGTAGGGGGTTTCTGCCCTCGTACCTACCGGCTTTTCGGCTTCCGGTCCGGCTCGATCATCAACAAAGGTGACGCAGCGTCTTCTTTCAGGTACTTCTCGTAAGCCGGTTTGGTCATCAGGTCAACTTGGTATTGGTAGTTTTCCGGTTGCCGAGCGTTTTTATGTACGTAGCTGACCCAGTACGAAGCGATGTCCGCCGCCGAATACCGGTTGAGGCGGGCATTCGGGATGTGTCTGTCATCCAGCCAAACCCCAAACTTTTTGGCGTTTTTCCATTCCTTCATCAGGGCCTCGGTGGGCACTTGACGAGGTAGAGGGGGCACCAGTTGAACCTGTTGCTTCTCCGCCGCCGACAATTCCGAAAACTTTTTTCGTGGGGCATTGCGGCCGGGCAGGATGACCAGCTTGTCGGCGTACAGCCGTTCCATTTTCGTGACGTCGGTTGCTGCCTGCGGGGGGCGGGTTGCCGGGTTTTGTGTCCGGGGCGGGGTTACCTGCGCCGTGGTGGTCGTCCCGATCAGAATGGTCAGCGTGCTTAGCAGCAGCACGGCGCTGCTGGCGGTCAGCCAGGCGCTGGCCCGCGAGGTGTGTCTGGTCATCATGTGCAAGCGTTGTTTAGTGGTTTGAAACGTAAGGGTGCTCGCCAGCGCCACCGATGGCACGGCGGTAAGTTTGCTCAACAGCAGGTGCTGGTAATGCGGGATATTCCGGTGGCTCCGGGTCACGGCTTCGTCGGCCAGTAATTCATGGTTGAACTGAATGAGCCGTTTGCACCAGAAAAGCAGCGGGTTGAACCAGCCGAAGCAGAGCAGCAACTCGACGAGCACCACGTCGAGCGAATGGCGTTGCCGGACGTGGGCCAGCTCGTGCGTGAGGAGTTCGGGCTCGATTTCGCCCCGGCGGTACGCCGCTTCGGAAAGAAAAAGGCAATGCAGAAACGTGTGGGGCAACACGTCGCCGTCGAGCAACACCAGCGTAGCGCCCTGATGAGGTTGTTTGGGGTTCGCGTGAATTCGACGGAAAAGGAAAAGCAGATTTCGCAGAAACCGCGCTACCATCAGCGTGCTGACGACTCCGTACAACCACCAGCCGTAGGCCCAATCCGTGGCTTCCGGCCCTGCGGAGTCACCGGGGGGACGGAACGGGATCGTTGCGCCGGGCGTACCGGCTGGCTCCGGTTGAAAAAGAACGAAAGGTTCCGTTTCGGACCAAAACGGGAACGAAAGCAGCGGGATCAGGAGTGAAAACACCACACTACCCAGCAGGTAAAACCGCTTAAACGGGTGCATCCGCTTGTTTTCGAGGGCTATTTTGTAAAAGCCCAGTACCAGCAGCAGGCCCAAACCCGACTTCAGCAAGTAAGCCATCATTGCTTTTTCTTTTGAATTTGCGCCTCCACAATCGCTTTCAGGTCCTCTAATTCTTCCGCCGACAGGTCGGTTTCCGTCGTAAAAAACGAGGCAAACTGGGCCGCTGAGTTATTGAAAAACCCTTTGATTAACCCGTTGACGTGCCTGGCGAAGTGCGTCTCGCGGGTCACGAGCGGGTAGTACTCTCGGGAGTTGCCGTACTCGCGGTAGGCCACAAACCCTTTGGCGATCATGCGTTTGAGCAGGGTAGCGACGGTGGTGGCGGCAGGTTTGGGCGCGTCGTAGGCGTCGAGCAAGTCTTTCATGAAAGCCCGCTCCCGGCTCCACAGGTGTTGCATGAGGGTTTCTTCGGTCGGAGAAAGTTTCATTCTATTTGAGTAGAGAAATTTCTACAAATGTAGAATGAATAAGGGATTCGCAAGACGATTCGCCTTTTATTTTTTGACCAAACACGCCAAAAACCTTCCTGGGGAAGGTTTTTGGCGTGCCTGAAACAAAACAAGCCGTGGGCAGTATTCAATTCGCCCACCGGGTCTAGTCGCGTCGTCCGGACCCAGGCATCGGTGAAGCCTGCCTCAATCCAGCGGCCACGCAGCCAGGGCGCGGAACCAGGTTTTTATCTTAAATCTGAAAAAACGAAACGACGGTTATGGTGATTGAAATCAATAAAGACACAAAGGCAGAGCACTTGAAGGAATTGCTCAAAAAAGCACCCCGGAAGAATACGTTGCGCCCCTTCGTCGGTAAACTCAAGCGGGGACTGGATGGCCTGAATTACCAAAAAGAAGCCCGCAATGAGTGGGATTGACTCTCTGACCGACACCAATTTCTTGATTTACCTGCTGGAAGGCCGGCCTGAGACCGAGCTTTTTGCGGACTTTTCCTTTGCCGTCTCGTTTGTTTCCGAAATCGAACTGTTGGGCAAAAAAGGCATTTCGGAGGCAGAAAAACTGGTGATTCAGGAATTACTGGATGCTTGTTTCCTCATTGACCTGCACCCGACGATTAAAGCGAAAGCCATTTCGTTGAAGCAAAGCCACAAAATCAAGTTGCCCGATGCGTTGATTGCCGCTACCGGTTTTACTCGGGTCTGCCGCTACTCACCGCCGATAAAGGGTTTTCCAACTTACCTGACCTTGATGTGCTGCTGTTAGACGTTAGTTGAATAGCGTCTTGCTTCCTGAGTTTAGCCATTAATTCGCCCGCTGCGTTTCGTCTTCCGAAGCCGTGCGGCGCTGGCGGGCAGCTTTGAGCTGCTGGTTGCCGAAGGCGTAACTCAGGCTGAGCATCGCCACGCGGGTGTCCATGCGGATTTGATGCTCAAACTGAAACTCCGGGGTCCGGAGCCAGCCGCGAATCTGGTTCGTGTGAAACACGTCCTGCACGCTCAGTTTGGCTTTCCATTGGCTGCCGAGTGACTTCTGCACGCCCAAATCCAGCGTACCCAGCCAGGGAGACCGGAAAATGGCGTACACTGCTGGGGTGGCCAGCCAGCCCGTGGCTTCGGCGGTCCAGCCCCGACCCAGGGTGAGCGCACTCGACGCGTTGAGCCGCCCCATGACCTGCTGCACCCGCCGGTCGGCACCCAGGTAGGTGAACCGAAACTGCCCGTAGGTACCCACGAACGTCGCCTGCGCACTCCAGCGGTTGGTCAACGTGACCGGAAAACTCACCGTCAGGCTGTAACTATCCGACCGCCCGAAGTTTTCCGGAACGCGCTCGGTGGTGTTGCCCATCACGGGTTGGATGACGAAGAAAATAAATTCGTTCGTCAGGTTGGCTCCCACTGAAGTGAACACCTTGCCCCGGTAGCCGTGCTTGAGTTCGAGCGCGTGCGTGTACTGCGGCCTCAGGTAGGGGTTTCCCCGGCTGAACGCGTACGGGTCGAGGTATCCACGGGCCGGGTTCAGGTTCTGGTAGTTGGGCCGGTCGATGCGGTAACTGTACGAAAACGTGAGCGCGTGGCGATCGGTCAGGGCGCGGGAGACGAACAAGCTGGGGAACAGGTTGAGATAATCGCGCACCACGCGGGCGCCCAGGTTGAGCGAGTGGGCGTCAGAGTGCGTGTGTTCCACCCGCAGGCCCGCCTGCACCTCGGTTTTCCCGCGCAGTTTTCCCGAAACCAGCGCGTACCCGGCGTTAACCCGCTCGGTGTACCGGAAGTGGTTCGACAGCGAATCGTCGCGTTGCAGGTTTTCGACCCGGCCCTGGTAGAGCGACAGGTCGTTGTCCGAAAAAACCGAACTGCTTTTGGCCCCCGCTTCCAACTTCCAGCCGCCGGGCAGGGGCTGACTGTAATCGACTTTCCCGGTGAGAATGTCAATGGTAGCGGGCATGCGCGTGAATAGACCCGTCGTGGGCTGGGGCGGCGCGGTCGGGAATAGTGTACGGGTTGTCAGCGAATTGGTGAAGGTGCGGGTGAAGTGCCCGATGTCGAAATCCGCCGTCAACTGCTTGCCGGTTTTGCCAAACGAATGCTGCATGTTCAGGTTGCCGACCTGATTGC
Source organism: Spirosomataceae bacterium (assembly GCA_965249815.1). Lineage (GTDB taxonomy): Bacteria > Bacteroidota > Bacteroidia > Cytophagales > Spirosomataceae > JAJAZB01. The sequence goes on from CBDFMV010000001.1 coordinate 9,507, forward strand.
TCAACCCGTTTTCCAGCGCCTTGTCAGCCAGGGTTTCCAGGTACACGGGGCCGCCTGCCTGCCGCCGGAACCAGGCGTGGGCCGGGCTTGCCTCGCGGGTGTAACTCCAGAAGCCCGTCCAGACCACCCCGAAGGTAGTATTTTTCCCAAAAAACCAATCCAGACCCGCTTTCGCGTTCTGCCCCCGTTCCCAAAACCGGATGTACGACAACTGGTCGACGAGGTTGCGGGCCTCGCCGTCGGCCTGGTCGCGTTTGAGGTCGAAATCCCAGTAATTGCCGCCGCGGTTGGCGCTGTAGCTGCCAAACAGGTTCGACCGGGCGGTGCGGTGGTTCACCTGCGCGCTGCCCCGCGCCCGGCCGTAGCGTCCCGAACCGCCCGCCATCGTAAGCGACCCATTGGTGCCGGCGTTGTTGTTTTTCTTCAGCCGAATGTCAATCAACCCAGCATTTCCCGCCGCGTCGTAGCGGGCCGAAGGGTTGGTAATCAGTTCGATCCGGTCGATGTTGTCGCTCGGCGTGCTGCGCAGGAGCGCCACCACGTCGGCCATCGAGAGGTACGTCTGCCGCCCGTCGATGAGCACGATAACCCCCGGACGACCCCGGAGTTGAATCGCGTCGTTTTGCCGGTCCACGGTCACGCCGGGGGCTTTTTCGAGCACCTCCAGCGCCGTGCTGCCGCTGGCGACGATGCTGTTGGCCACGTTGACGATGGTGCGGTCGAGGCGCTGTTCGACAAACGGCTTTTTGGCTGTCACGGTCGCGCCGTCGAGTTGCCCGGCGCGCTCGGTCAGCATCAGTGGCGGCAGGGGGGCGGGGCTGCTTTCGCCCACGTCCACCGGGTCGGAATAGACGGGCGCGAAGCCCACCTTCGAGGCCGTCAGCCGGTAGCGCCCGGACCGGACGTTTTCGAAAGCGTACCGGCCCAGGCCGTCGCCGAGCGCACCCTTCACCAGGCTCGAATCGCGGGCGTTGAGCAGCAGCACCGAGGCGTCGGGCAGGGGCTGCCCAGTTCCGTCGAACACGCTGCCGCTGAGGCGGGTCTGGCCGAAGGCGGCGAGGTTGAGCAACGAAAGCAGGGAAAAAGTAAAAACCAGTTTCATGGTACGCCGGATTTTAGAGGATTGATAAAAAATAAGCGCGGTTCAGGACAAAGACCTCCGGTCGGACCGGTTGATTTCCAGGATTCACCTGCGTAGTTTTGGTTACTTCAACGCTTCTGAAACATCGCCATGCTCGCTACTCCCGTTACTCATCCTGTCCTGCCCACGCACCTCCGAACGGTCGAGGAGTTCGAGCAGTGGCAGCGCCTGCCCGGCACCGACGGTGCTTTCGAGTTTGTCCGAGGAGAAATTATCCCTAAATCCATGAAACAGGACGAAATCGAGATCGCCGACTTTCTGGCTCGTCGTTTCACGCAAACGACGTATTATCAGCAAATGCACGTCCTGTACCCCGAACTGGACTCTTACGTCGATGCCACCCGCAAGCGCATCCCTGACCTGACCTACTTCAGCGCCGAACAACGGCAGGCCATCCGGCGAGGGGAACGGGTGAATACGCTTTTTGCGATCGAAATCCTTTCCGACTCGGAAACCCACCAGGACGTGCTGGATAAAATTCAGGATTACTTCGACGGAGGCGCGCAGTTGGTTTGGTACATCGTGCCCAAACACCAGAAGATTTACGCCTACACCTCCCCCGACGAGTCGACCGTTTTCAAGGGCCAGCAAACCATTACCGCCGCCCCGGTGCTGCCCGAGTTTGGCTTCCCCATTGCCGAGCTATTCGCCTGAGGCTACTTCGGCCCGTATTTGCCCAGGTGTTCGGGCATTTGGTCGTAAAAAACTTCGTGATGGTAACGGGCATCGAGGGATTTAAACCGGGCGATGCTCTCGGGGGCAAACGGATTGGCCCCTTCGTCGTGCATCGGCCACTGTCGACATTTTAGTCAACAGCAAGCTGCTTACGCTGTCGCACCCCCTGCCGGGTCAGCCAGGCTTCCGTTTCGGCGAAAAACCGCTCGCCTTGTTCGAGAAACGAAAAGTGCCCGGCCTCGGCAATGATGACCAGTTCGGCCCCCGGAATCGCGGCCCGGATGCGTTTAGCCTGTGATTCGACGGGGCAGATGAAATCGTCATCGCCCACCAGCACGAGCGTCGGCGCGGTGATGCGGCCCAGGGTTGGGAGCAAAAACGCACCGCCCATTTTTGACGTCGTAAACCCCTGGTACGCCGCCGCCGACAGCGACGACTTCCCCATGACGGCCATGACCGCAGGCATTTTCTGAACGTCGTGGAAGTAACACGGCAGCGCCGCCGCGAGGTTAATCCGTTCGGTCAGCGGCCGGCTGGCGTCTACGCCCGTTTTGAGGATGCTCCTGAACCAGGGTTGGTGCTCGCGCTTGCGCAGTTGTTGCTCAAAATCCGCCTGGTACACGCTGTCCCGGCCCGCCGTACCGTCTACAACGAGCAGACCCGCGCAGCGGTCGGGGTACAGGCTGGCGTAGCGCAACACGAGGTAGCCGCCCTGGGAATGGCCCATGAGCCAGACCTTCGGCTGGTGGAGGTACCGTTGAAACGCCGCGAGGTCAGCCATGAACTGATCCAGGGTATACTCCTGGGGCGTAGCGGGTCGCTGCGATTTGCCCGTACCCCGCGTATCGAGGTGCACCAACGTCAGGTACCGTTCGAGGGGCTTCATCGCCAGCAGGTAGGCGTCGTAACTCGGTCCCCAACCGGGCGTCGGCATCAGGCAGACTGGTCCCTGACCCGCCACGGCGTAACGAAACCGCAGGCCGTTGAGGGTTGCGTAGTGTTCGCCGGGCGATAGCAGGGTGTCGCCGGCAGCGCGGGCGTTGGGCAGGGGCTGCCCCGTTCCGTCGAGGGCGCTGCCGCTGAGGCGGGTTTGGCCGGAGGCGGTAAGGCTGAAGAGGGTAAATAAGGCGAGGGAAAGTAAGACCCGTTTCATAGAATTCCGGAATGAGAAGCTGGTTTTCGTCCTTCAATTCGATGCACCGCTACTTCAGCGTCTCGATTGCCTTCGTTAACAGCGAAGGCAAACAGGCAGCAAGCACTTTTCCATCGAAATGGCCCCCTTCAAACTCAGTGTACTGGTAGGGCACCCGTTGCTTTTTCAATTGAGCAATAAATCGTTGATGTTGTGGGATAATGAAGTCAAATTCGTCTTGCTTTCCCGTCGCCATGTAAATAAAAGTTGTTGCGGGGACAGGCATCTGTTTTAGTAACCTGAATACGTTTGAACCGGTAGGCGTAGCTGATTCAGCCTTTCCAAATGAATACCTGACGCTGTTCATGATAAAATTCAGGGGAGATTTTGGCGTCAAAACAACCTCATGGAAAGGCGCATTGATAGGGCCACTTACGTCCGCGATGAATTTAAAACGTTCGGGGTGTTTCAGGCCAATCTGTAAGGCCCCAAAGCCTCCTATCGAAAACATCCAATAGCCTGACTATCAGTGTTGTTTTTGTAGTTTCTGTCAATGTAAGCAAACAACTCTTGCGTCATGAAGTCTTCATACTTACCGTTGGGGTTGGAAAACGAATTGACGTACCAGCAGGTGTCGGCGCTTGGTGTAACGACAATCAATTGTTTGTCTTTCAAGTCGGTTAATAAAGTAGTTTTCAAAAATGAATTGTTGTTGCCCGACCACCGATGCAAGAGGTAAAGTACCGGATAGGCTTTAGTCGCGTCGTAGTTTGGCGGGAGAATAATCGTGGTTGGAACTTTCCGTTTAAGAATAGCCGAATCGATGGAATCAATTTTAACCAATTGATCAAAAGAGCCGATCGAGGCGTCGGCCTGGGCAACCAAAGCCGTCCGGGCAACGATGAGTAATGCGAGCAGTAGAAATGAGGTTTTCATTGGCTTTTCCGGTTGGTTTGTAAGTGAAATGAAGTGCAGCGTTGACAAGGCTACGCGCCCCGCTTTAAAAAGTTGTCAACGCTCGGCATCGGCACCACGAAGGGACGGCCCGCCAGTGAGCAAAAAAGAAAAACCGTTTATTGCTTCGGCACGAGACGGATCGACCCGTCGCCGAACAGGGGTTCGCGCCACCAGCCACGGCCCTCGCCGTCTTCACCGCGGGCCGTGTGCAGTTCGACAATTCGACCGGCCTCGAGCCGGGCCAGGTGACGGAACGGTAGCCGCAAGGTTTTCTGGTTGGCGTCGGTGCCCGTCCAGGTGCCCCACAGACCCACCCACACGCCCGCGTTTTCACCCGTTGCCACCACCGACTCCGCCGATTTGAAATGGTAGTGTACATTCGTAAACCCACGCGGGGGGCGTACTGGGGCGGGGCGCAGGTCGTTGACCGCGGTGAAGGTTTCATCGGCTTTGACGACCGCCCCGTGCGCCGTGTACGCGTAGTTGGGTTGGTCTTCAGTCAGGCTGGCCAGGAATTGCGTGACCACGCGGATGTCGCGGTTGGCGTTCGGATTTGGGCGGGTAAGGTTCGCTTGCGACTGTGCGAGGGCCGTCGTGGCGGTGAGCAGGCCGAGGGCGAGGGAAATGACGGTGGTTTTCATTGGAAACAGGAGTTTTGGTTTGGAAAAACGTTTTAGAGTTGATTGCTGGCGATTCTACACCGCGTTGGTGAACCAAGATTCCGGCTTCGCTTGTCAACGCTCGTCATCGTCAGCCCTTTGGCCCGTGCTTCTGGAGGTGTTCGGGTATTTTCTCGTAAAAACTTCGTAGTCGTAGCGGGTATCGGGGGCCTTGAACCGGCCGCCGCTCTTGATTCCCGCCGCAACCGGCGTTTCACGCCCCGACCGACCGACGCGGTCTCGCTGCTGGCTGAAATCCCCGGTGCTACCTTGTGGTAGTCGTCGAGAATTTGCTGGGCGGCGCGGGGCAGCAGCGCTTCGTCGGTGGCCCACTCGCCGTCGCGCAGGCCGTCGGCGTAGCCGCTCCAGGTGATATGGCGCAGGCGGGTGTCAAATAACTGAAGCACCACCGACCCGGCCCGCAGGGTTTGCCGGGGCGGGGGCGGGCTACCAACCGACGGGCGCCCCTCCGGGACCGGCGAGAAGCGGTGCGGTCCTCCGTACAAACTGCAATACACAAGGAGATCGGGTTGCAGGCCCGGCCCAAAATCGAGGGGTCGGTACCCGCGCAGCGTCATCTGGCGCTCCACCTCGCGGTACAGGTCCGTGGGTTGGAGGGCATCGTGCCAGGGTTCAAAGCAACCGTCCACGAGGCAAAATGTGGTGGCTTCGGCCAGGGCGGGCCGCAAGACCGACACCGCCCCGGCGGGTAATCCGCGCCGAACGGCACAGGAATCCATTGCCAGAATCGCCACGCACCCAATCGGGAGGAGAGAAAAAAAACGCATCGTTTTCATCGGAGAGGGGTTGTTTTAATTCAAATTCTGAAATTGAAGCGGTTGAGCGAACGGCACCGTGTCAGCGGTTTCACGGACAATTCGCGTAGGCATAAACCGCCGTGAACGTCTGCCCGCCCACGCTCCGCTCCGCCGCCTGCACGTAGCCCTGCGCGTTGGCCTTGATTTGGTACGACTCGCTCTGCACGGTCGTTTCTTGGCCGCCGGGTTCTACGCTCAGGTAGGTAATTTTCCGCAGGGCGTTGTGGGATTTGAGGGTCTGGCTGACGCCGTGGGGATTGAACGAAAATTCCAGTTCGTGCCCCGGCGCTTCGTCGGCGTCGAGCGTAGTCGTTTCGTACTCGTAGGCCATCCGGAACTGAAGCACGCCATCGATTTTGTAGCGCTCCTCGACCACGTTGCCCACCGCGTCGCGGCCGTAACTGACTTCTTCCTTCGTGCCGTCGGGGTACGTGGCGGTTCGCTGGGTGATTTCATCGCCCGTCCGGACGAACGCGTAGGTCATCGTGCCATCTTGCTGGGTGTCGGTCATGCCTGCAAGTTGCCCGTTCTGGTAGCGGTAGGCCTGGGTCGAGAAGGGCTGGCCGTTTTGCTTCACGGTGGTGCCGGTCACGGTGCCGTCGGGGGCGTAGGCAAAGTCGACGGCGTAGTTCAGAGCTGGGCCGAGGCGGGCCGTCACCCGGCTGATGGTTCCTTGCGGGGAGTGGACGTAGGCCAGGTCGTAGCCTTCGGTGCTGCTCAGGGTCGTCAACTGGCAGGGGCTGGCGGAGGGGTCTTCTTTTTTGCAGGCGAAAAAAAGCGGCACCAGCAGGAGCGGAACAAGTCGCATCGTTTTAGCTACGCTGAATCTTGCAGATTTCATGACTTTGGAGAGTTTGATTGATGGGGGCAAACGTAACCGTCCGCCGGCGACTCGTCCAGCGGCGGGGTGCGAGTAACGGAAAAGGGTGCGTGGGGAGCAGGAATTGTGCGTGAACGGAGAACCAGTGGGATCGGAAAGGGCAATTTGCCGTTCACTCAAAAAAAGGGCGATTCAGCGGCGGGAACGAGCCGTTGGCCGGGTAGCCGTATGAATTGCAAGTAAAAAACCGCATCTTCGTTAGAACATAAAATCCATTGACGATGAGCCGGTTGCTGCTTATTTTGGGGTTTTTGGGCACCACGCTGAGTGCATGGGCGCAGGGGCCACGCCTGGTAGCGGGTCCGCCGAACAAAACGGTTCAAATGCCCCGGTCGTCCGCGCAAATTCAACATCGCCCCTCCTCGCCGAATCCGACTGACGACCGGGGCCGGTCGTCGCTGCGAAACCGGATTCAGATGCCTAAACGGGCGCAGCCAACCACCGCTGTGCTGATCTTTTTTAGTGCCGTCGTGGGGGCGGTACTCTTCATAGGCCTGTTTACGTTCGCGCAATTCCTGCTCAACCGGGATGCGCCGTATGGGTGGTACGCCCTTTATTTGCTGGTAACCGCAGGCTGGCTGTGGCAGTCAACCCGTGTAGGATTGAATGGCACCGCACCGGCGGACCGGCCACAGCCACCCGATCAGCGGGTTTTCCTGGCCTGCATGCTGCTCCTGAAGTACGTCATGATCGTGTCGTACGTTCTTTTTATCGGCCATCTTCTCGAAGTGCCCCGGCAACAACCCCGGTTATACCGCTGGACGCGTTACTATGTCCGGTTCTTTACCTTATCCGTGCTGGTTTTGCTGGCCGAGTTGTTCATCTGGCATTCTACCGGGCCGCGTTCGGCCGGGTCGTCGCCCGGAGTGCCGGACCACCAGCGCACCGGTTGGGCTTACGTCTCCATCGGAATTGACGTATTGACCTACGCAGGCCTTCTGTTTCTCATCATCCGTATGCTCCGTATCAGGCACCCACTTACGCGATACGTGCTGATCGGTTTTGGCTTGATATTGAGCGCAGCCATGACCGCGACTTTCCTGAAATATACCGGCCTCCCAACGACAGACCAGTTAGTCCGTATGCCGCTGTTTTACGTAGCGGTGACTACGCTGCTCGAGATACTGTGCTTTTCCTTAGCCCTGGGTCGGCGTTTTCAGCTAAACAAAGACGAAACGATTCGGACCCAACAACAACTGATCGGGCAACTCGAAACAAACCGGCAACTGCAACAAACGCATAGCCTCGAACTGGCGCGAACGTTGGCACAGCGGGAAGCCGAGGTGCTGACCAAAGCGCACGAATTGGAAGAACAACGAATCAGTCAGCTTCAGTCGGATTTTGTCCGGCAGATTGCCGAAGCCGAGATGGCCGGGCTGCGCTCGCAGATGAACCCGCACTTCATCTTCAACTGCCTCAATTCCATCAAGCTCTACGCCACCGAAAACGAGTCGGAAAAAGCCTCCGAATACCTCACGAAATTCTCGCGGCTCATCCGGCTCGTGCTGGAAAACTCCCGCTCCGAGCGCGTGACGCTGCAAAATGAACTCGACGCCCTGCGGTTGTACCTGGAAATGGAGGCGATGCGCTTCAAGAATAAACTGCGCTTCGAGGTGTTCGTCGCGCCGGAGGTGGACGCGGATTTTACCGAAATTCCGCCGCTGCTGATTCAGCCTTACGTCGAAAACGCCATCTGGCACGGGTTGATGCACAAGGCCGAAGGCGGCACGGTGAGCGTGCGCGTCGAGCAACCCCACGACGACCGGCTGCTCATCACCGTCACCGACGACGGCGTGGGTCGGGCCAAAGCCGCCGAACTGAAAAGCAAATCGGCCACGCCCAAGAAGTCGTTCGGGCTGAAAGTCACCGGCGAGCGGATTGCGCTCATCAACCAGTTGTACCAAACCCACACCCGCGTGCAAATCCACGACCTCGTCGACGCCGAAGGCCACCCGGCGGGGACGGAAGTGGCGCTGGAGATACCAATCTAATGAGTGAATGAGTGAATGAGGGAATGAATGAATAAGCCGGGCCGCGTAGGCTGACCCGCCGCCTTTTTACTCTTTCATTCACTCATTCCTTCATTCTCTCATTCACTCATTGAATTATGCTCAAAGCCATCCTCATCGACGACGAACCCGATTGCGTGCGGTTGCTGGCCCGCGAGTTGGCGGTGCATTGCCCGCAGGTGCAGGTGGTGGGGCAAACCTCCAGCAGCGAAGAGGGCCTGCGGCTGGTGCAAATCCTGAAGCCGGACCTGCTTTTTCTGGACATCGAAATGCCCCGCATGAACGGCTTTCAACTCCTCGAACGGCTGGGCGACGTGCCGTTTCACCTCGTGTTCGTGACGGCCTACAACGAGTTTGCCGTGAAAGCCTTTCGCTTCAGCGCCCTCGATTACCTGCTCAAACCCATCGATGGGGCCGACCTGCGCGAGGCCGTGCGCAAGGCCGAACGGCGTCCAGGCGTGGACGGTCGGCAGGTCGAGGCCCTGCGCACGCAGCTACAAACCCAGCAGCTTTCCGATAAAATCGCGGTGCCGTACCAGAATGGCGTGACGTTTCTGCCCCTCGCCGAGGTGGTGTACTGCGAAGCCGACAGCAACTACACCCGCGTGGTGGCCACGCAGGGCCGTCAGTTTCTGCTCACGCGCACCCTGCGCGAGGTGCAGGAAGTGCTCGAAACCCGCAACTTCCTGCGCGTTCACCGGCAGTACCTCGTCAACCTCGACCACCTCCAGCGGTACGTCAAAGGCGAGGGCACCTACCTCGTCATGACCGACGGCGCGAGCATCCCCGTGGCACGGAATCAGAAAGAGCGGCTCGTGCAGCGGTTTGGGTGGCTTTGAGGAGGAGAAAATCCGTTCCGGCGTCACTTCACCGCCACCAGTTTCGGGTCGGTTTTCGCCCATTTTTCCACCTTGTGCTTCACGGGCCGGAGGCTGTGCAGGTAGGTATAAATGGCCCCCAAATCCTGCTCGCTCAGGTGCGAAAGCGCAACCCAGGGCATCTGCGTACTGAATTCGCCCGGTTTCAGGGGCAGGTGCTGGCCCTCGTAGGCGGCGTAGCTTTTGAATTTCTCGATGAATTGCGCCTTCGTCCACTGGCCCAGGCCCGTTTCGGGGCAGGGCGTCAGGTTGGCGGTGTAACAGACGGTGCCGTTTTTTTGCGGGAAGGCCATCCCGCCCGTGAATTCGGTGCCGGGCACGGGTGCTCCCTGCTCGTCGCGCTGCACGTGGCAATGCACGCAACTGGCCTGCGTAACGAGGTATTTGCCGTAGACCAGCTCGTTCGATGGGTCGGGCCGGTGGCCGGGTTCCCGTTTTTGGGGCATCGTGTTGACGATGAAATTGAAGGGAAAATCGAACGTGGGTTTGGGCATCGGCGCTCCGGCGGGCGGCAAGGTGCGGAGGTAAGCCATCACGGCGTACACGTCTTCGGGGTCGGCCTGGCCGAAGTGATCGTAGGGCATGACGGGGTGCAGCGCCCGCCCGTCGCGGCTCTGGCCGGTGGTGATGGCCCGGAACAGTTCGCCGTCGGTCCAGTCGCCGATGCCCGTCGGCGTGAGGTTGGCCGAGGAAACGCCGGGGAGAAAATCCGGTTGCCCCGCGCCCAGCGGCCCGCTTTGTGGGTGCAGAAAGGCCGTTTCGTCGTGCGGCGTGTGGCACGTCAGGCAGCCCATTCCGTAGCGGGCCAGGTGCTCGCCGCGCGCCAGGCGGGCGGGGGTTGCCTGGACCTTCAGCGCGGGCGGGGGGCCGACGTTGGGCAGGGCAAATTTGACGTACGAGGCAACACCGGCTACGGCCAGCACGGCTACACCGAGCAGGATTCCGAGAATGCGCAGGGCTTTTTTCATGGTGGATTGATTTTCAATGACATGGCAAACATTGAAAATCAAGAGCACATTCGCAACCCTGACCGATCCAGCGGTACTTTTATTTAGCGAACGGTCGGCAAATCCGGGTTAGCTGAAATTTCTCTTGACGGTCGGGACAGGAAGCGGCTGATTTTTACCAGAAAAAGCCGCTACGCCCACCCACGGCGCAACCCGTTGGTTTTTTCCTTACCTTGAGCGGTCGAGTCATGCCGGGTGCCATTGCGCCCGGTTTTGGCCGCAGACCCACCCCGACGGCCACCCCACGTCTCGCTCAACTCCCTCCCGGATTCATGACGACTTCTTCCGTTCCCCTTCCCGAACCAGCGACTGGCTCGCCCGCGCCCATTCGCCTGTTCGCCCTGCTCGTGGGCATCAACCAGTACCAACACGTGCGGCCCCTCAGCGGGCCGGTCGCCGACGTGCGCGCCGTGGAGGAGTACCTGCGCAGCCAGCCCGATTTTGCGCTTTTTCTGGAAAAACTGACCGACGACGCGGCCACCAAAACGGCCGTGATCGCGGGGTTTGAAAACCACCTTGCCCAGGCCACCGCCGCCGACACGGTGTTCTTTTATTTTTCCGGCCACGGCACCCAGGAAACCGCCGACACGAGCCTCTGGACCGCCGAAACCGACGGCCAACTCGAATGCCTCGTGTGCTACGACGGCGACCGGACCCAGCCCCACGAATTTCTGCTGGCCGACAAGGAACTCCGCTACCTGATTGGCAACGTGGCCCGCACCGGCGCGCATGTGGTCGTGATGGCCGACTGCTGCCACGCGGGCGACAACACCCGCAACTTTCCCTGGCTCGAAACCTCCCTCGCCCAGCAGGACGTGCGCGAGCGCCGCCTTACCCAAACCGCCCCCCAGCGGCCTTACGAAGGCTTTTTCTTCCACGACCGGCTCTCGGAAGAAATCCTGAAAAGCGACGGCGTCGGCTTGGCGCTGCCCCTGGGCGCGCACGTGCAACTGGCCGCCTGCGAAGCCGACGAGTCGGCGGTGGAGGTGCAGGGCGAAGGCGTTTTCACGAAAAACCTGCTCCGCGTGCTGCGGGCCAGCGGCGGGGCCATCTCGTACGGGGCGCTGCACAACCGCGTGCGGCAGTACCTGCGCTTCGGCTTCGAGCAGCAACCCCGGATTGCCGCCCTCGGCCTGGGCGATGCCGCGCCGGAGCGCCTGCAAACGTTGTTTCTGAACCGGCCCGGTCGCGCCAGCGCGCCGATGGTGGAGGTCATCCGCAACGACCAGGGCTGGCTGCTCGACGTGGGTGCCATTCACGGCGTGGGGCAAACGACGGGGCCGATCCAACTCCTCGATCCGGCCACCGGCCAGACCTACGCCGTGGGCGTAACGACGATTGGCGCGGATTTCACCGTGCTCGACCTGCCCGAGGCCGTCCGCAACAGCCTGCAACCCGACCGGCTGTACCACGCCCTCGTGCCGGGGCTGCTCACGCAACCCGTGAGGGTGCATTTTGAAAACGAAACCGGCTCTCCCGCCGAACTGGTTGAGCTGCTGGCTGCCCTGACCGAGCAGGCCAGCGCGAGTTTTGTACCGGAAGAGGGCGAAGTCGCCGCCGACTTCACGTTGCACGTCCGCCACGGGCTGTACTTCCTGACCCGTCCCAACGACCCCGACCGCCCGCTGATCCGGCCCGTGGTGGCCCGCAGCAAGGCGGCGTACACCGATCTGGCCGAGTCCCTGCGCCACCTGGCGCGCTGGCAGTATTTGAAAGGACTCCGCAACCCGCAGGCCAGTTCGGCGGGATTGACGCTGGAAGTTGAACCACAAGGCCAACCCGCCGTGCGCCTACCCGGCCCGCAGCCCGAAGCAGTCGAGTTGGAAATGGTGCAGCAGGCAGGCCAGTGGCGAACGACCGTGGACGTGCGGATGACCAACCCCACCGACCAGCCGTTTTACTGCACGGTCCTGTACTTGTGGCGCGATTTCGCCTCGGCCACGAGCAAGTACGGCGTGCTGGAGCCGAACACGCGCCTCGAACCGGGGCAGACCGTCCACCTCGGGGCGGCGAATCCGGCCACCCCGACGGGCCGCGAAGCCAGGCTGGTGATGGGCCTGGAAGAAGTCGTGCGGCAGTACAACTGGCCCAGCGTGACGGAATATTTCCAGTTTATTCTCACGAAAAAACCGCTTTCTGAAACCACGCTGGCCTTTCTGACGCTCGAAGCGCTGCCGTCGCCACCGACCTTGCAGGATCGGCTCGACGAAATGGCCGACCGGGGCGGCGTGATTCAGGCGGCTCCGAAAACCGACGCCTTCCCCGACTGGTGGACCCAGCGCGTGGCCCTGCGAACGAAGAACCCGCTGTTCAACAAAATCAGCGACGACGAACTCCACCAGCGGCTCGAACCCACGCCCGAAGGCCAGAAAAGTACCTACGCCGCCGACACGCTGGCCGATTTTACCCTCCGGCTCTACTACGACGTGGTGCCCGACGCAACCGGCCAGCCCAGCCTTGCGCTCAAACCGGGCATCGAGGTGCTGGCCGGGCGCGGGCTGTGGATGGACGTGAAACTGGCCGTGGCCAACACCATCGCCAACAAAATGCGGATGCGGCAGTACGAGCAGGACCTGCTGCGCTACCGCAACCGCACCTTCCTCGTGGCCAAGGGCGATTCGTGGTTTCAGTACCCGTTTCTGGTGCGCGACATCCTCGACTACCTCAGCCGGGTGTTCAACGTGTACCCGCTGGCCTCGGCGGGCGACACGCTCAGGCATTACTACGAATCGGGCGATTTCCTGCCGGTGATTCAGGGGCAAAAACCGGACTTCTTCCTCATCAGCGGCGGTGGCAACGACATTCTGGGCGAACAATTCCAGGATTTTCTCCGCGACAAACCCGACCTGAGCCTGCCGTTTCCCGACCGCTACGTGCTGCCATCGCTGAAAACCGCCCTCGACGCCCTGCAGGACACGTACCGCAAGATTTTCGGGAAAGTGCGCCTGGCCGACGAGAACGTGAAGATCATCGTTCACGGCTACGACTACATTTTGCCCATCGACACCGTGGCCAACCCGCGCCAGTCCAGTTGGCTGGGCAAGTACATGGTGGCGCGGGGCATGGCCGACCAGGCCGAGCGCGAGGCGCTGATTCACTACATTCTCGTGGAATTTAACGAGCGGCTGAGGGCCGTGGCGGCGGAATTTCCGCAGGTGTCGTACCTTGACCTGCGCGGCACCGTGCCCCGCACCGACCGGCGCGAGGAATACTGGTTCGACGAAATTCACCCCAACGACAAGGGTTTTCTGGGTGTGTCGGCAAAATTCGTGGAGCGGATCAACGAGTTGCAGAAGGCGGGGAAATGATGCGTTGACCGCAGCGGCGCGGAGAATCGATTGCGAACTATGCGCAACCTCCGCGCCGCTGCGGTCAACCATTCCCGCCCGAACAACCCGCTGGAAATGAACGGGCGACTATTTTTTCTTATCTTTCAGAAACGCACGCACGCTAACGGCTTTTTCGCATGGAAAACCCTTCTACCGCCGTTTGGACCGACGAATTTCTGCTGGAAAAACGCCTCGTGGGCGACCCGCTGGCCGACCACGTGATCACCCAACTTGTGGAGCGCAACCAGAAAGGCGAGGTGGACCAGGTCTTCCAGATGCTGGTGCGCAACCACGATTTCCCCAACCCGGCCTTCGACGCGCTCTCGCCCGAAGTGCAGAAAATCGTCGAGGATTTTTTCGTGGAAACCCGCCGCCTGCCCGCCTGGGCCGAGCCGTTTAAGCTCTGGGTCGCCAGCGACGTCTTCAAAAAATACGGCCCGCAAATCCTGATGGTGCTGCTGTGCAAGTCGCTGCCCACCTGCTACACCTGCTGGCGCGGCGCGAAAGTGCTCTACCGCACGGGGCGGCTGCGCGTTCACGACGGCTCGATGGATTCGTTCACGCGCCGCCTGATGGAAACGGCCCAGTTTGTCGTCAACGTTCTGACACCCAACAGTTTCGAGCACGACGGCGAGGCGAAAATTTCGATTCAGAAAGTCCGGCTCATCCACGCCGCCATCCGCTATTACGCCCAGGAGCACCACTGGGACGCCCAAACGTACGGCGTGCCCATCAACCAGGAAGACATGGCCGGGACGCTGCTCTCGTTCAGCGTGGTGATCATTGACGGGCTGAAGCAACTCGGCATCGAACTGGAGCCGACCGAAAAAACCGCCTGGTTTCACACCTGGCGCGTGGTGGGCGAAATGCTCGGGCTGGACGACGACCTCAATTCGGAAAGCGAGGACGACTGCCGCTGGCTGATGAACGCCATCCTGGAACAGCAGGCCGGGAAGTCGAAGGAAGGGGCCGAACTCACCGACGCCTGCATGGATTTGATGGAAAGCCACATGTCGATTGGGCCGCTCAAGGGCCTCACGCCCGTGCTGGTGCGGTTTTTCGTCGGGGAAACCTACGGCGACATGCTCGACGTGCCCCAGCCGGAGGCCGAAGGCGACGCCCGCGTGGCCAACGCGCTGCGGTGGATCGACAAAAATTTTGGCCGCTTCGACGAGCGCCACGTGGTGATGGCGGCGCTGGGCCGGGGCTTCAGCCACCAGGTCATCGACATGGTGCTCGACTACCACAACGGCAGCAAAAGCGAACGCTTCCGGCTGCCGTCGGCCCTGACCGATCTCTGGCGCACCGACCTGCCCACCTTCCGGATTCCGCCGCTGACGGGCATCCAGGACGCCGTTTTTTACTTCGACAAACTCACCCGGCACTTCAAGGCGCAGAACAACCCGATGGGCCTGTTCGCAGCGGTGTACAAACTCGTGACCGAGCGCGTGGCCGAGGGCATCCGGCTGGGAATTTTTGAAAACCCGGTGAAGATGGAAGAAGTTGACGTGCGCTTCTGCACGCTCTACTTCACCGCCATCAACGCGTACTTCGACGGCGAACCCGCCGTGGCCCCGTGGCAGGTGGCCTTCGATTCGGGTCGGCTGCCGCTCATCACCGACCAGCACATTTTCGTGGCCTGCAACGCCCACATCGGCTTCGACCTCGCGCTGGTGGTGTCGGAGGTGTTTCCGGGGGAAAGCGTGCAGACTTTTCAGCACGACTTCCTGAAAATGAACGAGTTGTTCGACCACATGTACGACCAGATGAACGACGACATCGGGCGCGTGTTCCGACCCTTTGGCACGATGCTAAAGTTTTTCGACAAAAAAATCATCGAAACCGAACGGGTCATCATGCAGAAAGGCCGGGAAAAAGCCTGGGAAGCGAGCGTCAAACTGGCCGGGGCGAAATCGCCCGAAGAACGCGCCCAACTGGTGGCCGAACTCGAAAGAGACTCGGCGGCGATGGGCCGGAAGCTCGTTGACCCACCGTGGCTGCTGCGCTGGCCGCTGCGCTGGATTGCCCAAAAAGAAACCGGCACCGTCGCCCAGAAAGTGGACGTGATGCTGCGCACGGCGTTGCTGCCGGAGGTTTCCGCCAATTGAAACGGACGGAAATGGAACTCACCAACCCCCTATGAAATCCCGGTTACGGCCACTATTCACCCTTTTGACGGTCCTGTCGGTTCCAGCGTTGTTGTGGGCGCAGGAAACGCCGATTCGGGTGCAGGACGCCACCCAGACCTACGACGTGCTGCCCCATTGCCAGGTTCTCGAAGTGCGCGCCGGGGCGGTTTCGGTGCAGGCATTGTTGCAAAATCCGGCGCAGTACCGGTTCGTGCCCTACGAAGCCCGGCTGCTCAAGACCCGGTTCAGCCAGCTCGACGCCCACCAGTACGGCTACTGGTTTTCGTTTCAACTCACCAACGACCTCGACAAGGAGCTTTTCCTGCAATTCATTTACAGCGGCACCGAAACCATCGACGTGTACGAAGTGGCCGACAACCACGTCGTGGCCCGGCACAAAATCGGCTCGCTGGAAGTCGAAACGGCTTACCCGTTCCGCAAAAGCAACCCGTTTTGTCCGCTCCGCGTGGCGCGGGGACAAACCCACCGGCTGCTGGTGTACCAGCACGGCGTGTACACGGCCCAATTGCCGATGTTCGCCCTGACGGCCACCAATCTGCTGCGGAGCCAGCACCGAGCCGACTTGTTTTTCGGGTTGTACTACGGGTTCATCCTCATTATCATCCTTTACAACCTGGTGCTGTTCGGGCGTTTGCGCGAGTGGGACAATCTGTTTTACGCTCTGTGGGTGTTTTTCGTCGGGTTGCAGGTGGCGCTTTACCGGGGGCACCTCAACGAATTTCTGTATTCGGGGCACCCGTCCATCGAACTCTACGGCGCGGCGCTGGCGGGTATCACCGGGCTGTGCCACGTGCCGTTCACGCTGTCGTTTTTGCGGCTGAAAACCCTTGCGCCTGGTTTTTACCGGGTTGGCATCGGCATTTTCTGCTTGTACGCGGGGGCGCTCGCCTGGAACATCCTCGACATCAGCCGGGGGCAGAAAATCGACGTGGTGCCGCTGGTGGCCATGCTCGAAGGGGCCTTCAGCGTGGCGGCAGGGGTGGTGATTTACCGGAAAGGCTTCCCGCCCGCGCTGTACTACGTGCTGGGCAACCTCGTGTTTTTCGCCTCGCTGTTTTTCCTGCTCAGCTACGCGGCGGGGCGATTGCCGTACAACTTCTTCTCATACAACACGATTCTGCTCGGTTCGGGGGTCGAAATTCTGCTTTTCACGCTCGCCCTGGCCTACAAAATCAACCTGTTCAAGCACGAACGCGAACAGGCCGTGACCGAGCAAATCCGGTTGCTGCGCGAAAACGAACGGTTGGTAAGCGAACAAAACTCGACGCTCGAGGTGGCCGTGAAGGAGCGCACCGCCGAACTCCAGCAAACCCTAAAAGACCTCGAAACCACCCAGACGCAACTGATTCAGGCCGAAAAACTGGCCTCGCTGGGCGAATTGACGGCGGGCATCGCCCACGAAATTCAGAACCCGTTGAATTTCGTCAACAATTTCTCGGAAGTCAGCGTGGACTTAATCGGGGAACTGAAGGAAGAAATGGCCGCCGGAAACAACCAGGAAGTGCTCGCCCTGGCCGACGACCTGACGCTGAACCTCCAGAAAATCACGCTGCACGGTAAACGCGCCGACAGCATCGTGAAGGGCATGCTGCAACACAGCCGCACCAGCACCGGCGAGCGCCAGCCCACCGACCTCAACGCCCTGGCCGATGAGTACCTGCGGCTGGCCTACCACGGCCTGCACGGCAAGGACAAGGAGTTTCGCGCCAAACTCGTCACGGACTTTGACGCCTTGATGGAACCGGTCAACGTGGTGCCGCAGGACATCAGCCGGGTGCTGCTGAACCTGTTCAACAACGCGTTTTACGCCGTGTTGGAGAAGCAAAAAAACCTAAACCAAAACCTGTTAGGTCTTCAAGACCTAACAGGTTTGTCCGGTTTGGCCCCGTATCAGCCCACCGTCAGCGTCAGCACAAAGCGGCTCAACGGCTGGGTTGAAATCCGCGTCCGCGACAACGGCACGGGCATTCCCGACGGCGTCCGGCAGAAAATCTTCCAGCCTTTTTTCACCACCAAACCCAGCGGACAAGGCACCGGTTTGGGCCTGAGCCTGAGCTACGACATCGTCACCAAAGGCCACGGAGGCACACTCACGGTGAGTTCAACGGAAGGCGAGGGAACGGAATTCACGGTTCGGTTGCCCGCACACGGATAACCCCTGTTTTTTGTAATAACAGTATCAAAAATCATGAAGCGGTTAAATTTTAAAGGGAAACGCCAATGCAAGCCAAATCTATCAAGGGAGCTACCCCCGAATTAGTATCCCAACACCTCACCGACAGCATGGCCGATGGCTTTACGCCGACTATTGCTGTTGTCTTTAATTACTCGACCATCGACTATATCCCTGTTTGTCAGTTGTTAGAACCGGTTGGTATCACCATTTTTGGTGCTTCGTCGTCGGGTGAATTTATTGATGGCACTTTTGATGAACCGGCTACCGCTATTTTGCTATTAGACATTAACCCAGCTTTCTTCAGGGTAGTATTTATAGAAACAGGTCAGCACTCCACCCGCGAAATTGCCCAACAAGTTGGTGAAATAGGGTTGCAGACCTTTCGTAAACCTGCATTTATCGTGGCCTCGGCAGGACTGGGTACCGATGGTGACCTGATTATTGAGGGAATCGAAGCTGTATCCGGTAAGGGAGTAAGCATTTTTGGTGGCTTAGCCTCTGCTGATGATTTACGGAGCCACGAAACCTACGTGTTTACGAACGGAAAAATATGCTATAATGGATTGATAGCCCTGATTGTCGATAGCGAAAAAATAAGTTTCAATGGATTATCGGTTGTCGGCTGGAAACCCGTGGGTATGATGCGAACCATCACTAAAAGTGAGGGCAACGTGGTGTACACGATTGACAATGAACCGGCTTTAGACTTTTTCTATCGGTATAACGGAATGAAAATTAGCAAATCGGTGGGGGCTATTTTGCAATCCGATTATTTCCAGTTACACCTGTACCGTGATGGCAAACACCCGGTAATGCGTACGCCCATGATAATCAATCCGGAAGATGGCTCAATCGTATTTGCCGGGAGTTTACCACAAGGATCCAAGGTGCGGTTAACGATGTTGCCAGGGTTCGATGTAATTGAAAATGTAGTAACCGACTTTACTAACTTCAAAGAAAAACTTTCTCACCAGCAGGCCCTGATCATGTTTTCATGCAAGGGTAGATCATTAGCATTAGGCCCCGCTATTGGCGACGAAATACAACGTATTAAAGATGTGTGGGATGTGCCAATGGCAGGATTCCTATGCTACGGTGAACTGGGGAAAGTAAACGGAAATATCAACGAATTTCACAATATGTCCTGCTCAGTAGTGCTTCTAAGCGAACTTGATTAGCCCTCTTGCAAAGCTATTTCAGATAACCCTCTTTCTGCAAAAAAGTGGATCAATCGTTACAACCTCTATCTGACTTGATACAAAATGCTTCTCACCTCCTGCCGATAGAGAAAGAGCATTTTCTTAATTTATTAAAGGAATCCGGGAAGGCCCAAGCCTTACTGGAATTTAAACTAAATCGAACCGAACGGGATAAGCAAATCCTGTCAATCATGCTGGAAGAAAGCATTGACGACCTTCAGAAGAAAAACCAGTCCGTTGAGCAGGCGAATACAGCCTTAAATCAATCACTTGCTGAACTCCGCTCCACCCAAACCCAACTGATTCTGCGCGAAAAAATGGCCTCATTGGGTGACCTGACGGCCGGCATCGCCCACGAGATTCAGAACCCCTTGAACTTCGTCAATAATTTCTCGGAAGTCAGCACTGAACTGCTCGGCGAGTTGAAAGAAGAAATCTCCGCCGGGCGCATCGATGAAGTACGGGCTATCGCCGATGATCTCACCCAAAATTTACAGAAAATTGCCCTTCACGGCCAGCGGGCTTCGGCCATCGTGAAGGGCATGCTCGAACATTCCCGCACCTCGTCGGGCGAAAAGCAATCCACCGATCTCAACGCGTTGGCTGAAGAATACCTGCGCCTGACCTATCACGGTATACGGGCCAAAGACAAGGACTTCAACGCGGAAATGAAAATCACTTTCGACCCCAATCTTGGGAAAATGGAGGTCGTGCCCCAGGAAATGGGCCGGGTGCTGCTCAACTTGTTCAACAACGCCTTTTATGCCGTTTCGGAAAAACAGAAAACCGCCCCGCCGACGTATCACCCCACCGTTACGGTGAATACCCAACGCACGAACGGCGGTGTGGAGATTCAGGTGATCGACAACGGCATGGGGATGCCCGAAGCGGTGAAAGCCAAGATTTTCCAGCCCTTTTTCACGACCAAACCCACCGGGCAGGGCACCGGCTTGGGCCTGAGCCTGAGCTACGACATCGTCACCAAAGGCCACGGAGGCACACTCACGGTGAGTTCAACGGAAGGCGAGGGAACGGAATTCACGGTTCGGTTGCCCGCGTAGGCTCACTTCACCTCGCTGGCGAACCGATGTTCTTCTGAAAGAGGCGCAAGTTGATCAAGATGTTCGCGCGCCCATGCCTGGGCACCGGTGGCCGTGAACCAAATCCGGATTTCTCCGCCCGAGGCGATTACAACCCGGCCTCCATCGCGGGAAAATGAGGCCGAATTCACCACGCTGTTTTTCTCGAAGGTGCCTTCGGGTTGCGGATGCCCCCCGGCGCTGGCCGGCCAGAGTTTGGCTGGCTCGGTGGCCGAGGCGGTCAGTACCTGGCTGCCATCGGGCGAGAACAGTGCGAAATTGATCGGATAAGGCCCCGGCCCAAGACTTTCGTGTTCAAACGAAGCCTGCGGTTGCGAAGTACACCCACCCTTCGCCGGCACGTACCACAATCCGGCGTTGCCGGAGTGAACCAAAAGAACCTTTCCGCCATCGGGCGAAAAAAGCGCCCAGCGGATAAGCGCTCCGTCGGTGAAGACGCAAAGCGGTTCGAACGCACCCGACGCGCCCGCCTCCCACACCTTCGCCACTTTGTCGGACACGGTGAGCACCCGACGGCCATCGGGCGAGAACGAGGCCGAGGCCAGCCCTGCCCCGTGGCGGAAACGAGTCAGCAGGGGGGCGTCGCCCCGACCGGATGCGTCCCACAACCGGGCGGTGCTGTCGCCCGATGCGGTGAGAACCCTGCGGCCGTCGGGCGAGAAACTGGCGGAGTTGGTGCCCGTCCTGACCGGGACGTCCCTGACGCTGAACCGCACCAGGGGTTGGGGAATGCCCCGCGCGGCGGCATCCCAGAGCCGGGTCGCGTTCAGCGAAACGGTGAGAACCCGGTTGCCATCGGGCGAAAACTGCGCCGAAGTCAGGGCCTCATCGTGCCGGAACGTAGCCAGCGGACGGACCACCTCGCGCGCCGATACGTCCCAAAGTTTCGCCGTGCTGTCGTCGGAAGCCGTGAGCAGGCGGCGGCCATCGGGCGAAAACAGCGCCGACCTTACCCACCCCGTGTGCCCGAACCGGGCCAGGGGTTGCGGCGTACCCGTGGCGGAGGCGTCCCACAACAGCGCGCCGTCCAGCGAGGTGGTGAGGACGGTGCGGCCATCGGGCGAGAACAGGGCGGAGTGGAGGTATTGGCCGTGTTTGAACGTGACCAGTGGTTTCGGTTCGGGCACGGTGGTGTCCCACACCTGCGCAACATCCCCGGTGCCGTCCGTGGCCGTGAGCAGCCGGGCGCCGTCGGGCGAGAACAGGGCCAGCCGGGCGCTGGTCCGCAGGCGAACTAAATTTCCGGCAACACCCGTCC
Organism: Spirosomataceae bacterium; assembly: GCA_965249815.1. Taxonomy (GTDB): domain Bacteria; phylum Bacteroidota; class Bacteroidia; order Cytophagales; family Spirosomataceae; genus JAJAZB01. The sequence continues at coordinate 30,875 of CBDFMV010000001.1, forward strand.
CGGCGTTGAGGCGCTTCACCAGTCGGTCAAGCAGTGGCGGCGAATACGGATTGCGCCGAAATGCATGGAGCAAACACGGCACCGCCTGCTGTGGCTCCAGGTTGTCGCTTTTCACGACCAAATACAGCGCCGTGGCCTGGTTGGCTTGCCTCAAGGCTTCGGTGGTGGCTTCACTGGCGCGCCGGGTGGCGGTTTCGGCTTGTTTCCGGGCTATTTTTGCCGCGTCGCGCTGGCGTTCGGCCTCCAGTTTCTCGCCATCAATTGCGACAAACAGCGCATTGAGGCGCTTGTCCACCTCCGGAGCTTTCGTTGGGTCGCAGAGTTTGGCGGCGTTGTATTTGTTGAGGGCCTTGCTGTACTTCTTGTTTGCTTGCCAGGCTGCACCTTCCCGCATCAGCCGGGGGTAGTCGCGGCAGTCCTGCGCCGTCGTCCGGTTGGCGAACAACAAGCCGACGAACAGCAACAGCAGGCACCGGTTCATGGGCGTCGTTTCGTTTGGCAACGGCTGATTTGGGCCGCCAGGGTGGTTTTCAACCGATCCAGCGAATCGGCGTTGAACGGCATCGACCGCTCCTCGTTGATTTGAATCATCAGCGAACCGGCCGCCTGCAAGGAATCCAGGTGGTTCAGCCGTTTTTCGGCTTCCTGGTATGTGGCGAGCGCCAGGTCGATTTCCTGGTACTCTTCGTAGCGCCGGGCTTTCTTTTGCAGGGCAGTGATTTCCTCCAATTTCACCTGGTTGAGGGCGTCCTGAGCCTGCAAACCCAGCTTCCAAGCCATCACGCCCGCCGCCAGGGCGGCCACCAGCAACACGCCCATCACCACCAGCCAGGCCACGATTCGCCGGGTTTTGCGCCGCTGTTCGTCCAGTTCCTCCCGTTGCCGCTTTTGCAACAGCGCCCGGCTCGCTTGCACAAACTGCCACAGCACGCCGCTGTCGGTGCCGCCTTTGGCCAGCTCGGTGCGCAGCACCGCCTCGTGCAACTCCACCTCGGCCACGCGGCGGGCGGGCAGCAGCAAATCGTCGGCGCGGCCTTTTTCGGCGTATTCCCGGTACGCATCCTTCAGCCGCCGGACGATGTCGTTGATCTGCCGCTGCTCGGCCGAGCGGCCCTGGTCGATGAGCCGGGCCAGGCTGTCGTGGGGCAGTTCGTAGGTGCCTTCGTCTTCGCGCAGGATGCGGGCGGCTTCGAGTTGCGGCAAAATGGTGCGCAGCAGGGTAGGATCGAGGCCGGTTTCGGTTTGCAGCGTAGGCAGGTGGTGCTCACGCCGGGTGCCGTCGTAGGTGACGAAGGCTTCGAGCACCGTACTCACCGCCGTTCGGCGCTCGGGCGGCAGGCGCTGGGCGACCGCCGCTTTTTGCTCGGTCAGGAACCGCTCCAGCACGTCGTCTATCGGGCCAACTTCCGCCACGAGCGGCGGGTCGATGACCACCCCGCTTTGGCCGGTGAGGGTTTGTTTTTGCAACCCCAGCCGCCAGAGGCGGTCGAGGTACACTTGCAGGTAGGGCAGTTGGAAGACGTTTTTGGCCCCCTGGTTATTCTGGATGATGAGCCGGGCGGTTTCCTTCTCGCGGTGCAGCACCACGTCGTCGATGCTCCGGCAGGTGCCCACGATGACGGCCTCCAGGTTGCGCTCGCTCATCGGCTCGACCCGCAGACGGAAGTCGAACAGGCTGGGCAGTTCTTCCTCGAACGGATACAGGTGGGCCAGATACTCTTCGCGCAGAATGATCAGCAGTTTGTTGGCCCCGCCCGTTCGGTGGAGGCCCTTCAACTGGGTCAGAAAGGCGCGTTGCTCGTCGGGGGTACCGCTGATGAAAAGTTCTTCGAACTGGTCGAAAAGCAGGTACACGGGCCGCATGGCCACCTGGCTCAGGCGGGCGACGAGTTCGGGCGCGGTGGCTTCGTCGGGCGACGGGTCTTCTTCAAAAAAGCCCCGCAGCGTGTTCAGCAGCGTGGCGGGCAAATCGCTCCGGCGGCGAATGACGACCGGAAAATAGTCGGCGTCGGAGAGTACCTGCGCCAGCCCGCACTGCACGAGGCTGCTTTTGCCGGTGCCCGAGGCCCCGTACACGAGGATGAGCCGGGACGAAAACAGCAGTTCGACGAGGCGTTTCTGCTCGGTTTCGCGCCCGAAAAAGTACGTTTTATCGTCAGCCGTGTACGCGTCGAGGAACTTGAACGGGCTTTTGGCGGCAACGTCGGGCTGCATGGCAGGGTGAAAAAGGGCGAGGCAGATGGGCCTTTGCCAAAGTAACGCAGTGGAACGGTAAGAAAAAACGCGGGTCGGCGAGTTTCTAACGGCAACCGGCTGTTTTTTAACTGGTTATTTGCCGAAAGCCAGCCGCACGCACGCCCGACCCGCAAACCGCTTGCCATTGCCGGTTGCATCGCGTAAACTTGTGTGAACTCAACCCAACCGTCTGTATGGAGGAAGTACTTGCCGAACCCAAACGCCGCCGGGCGAGCAAAGCCGCGCCCCGTCCGGCTGTACCGGAGGCGCTGATTTACGAGCGGTGGAAGGGCAAACCCATTTACTACCGGGGTTACCGGGACGTGCTGGCCGGGAAAAAATCCATCGCTGAGATTAGGTCAAGCTCTGATTTGCAGGGGGTACTCGTTTCCATCCTCCACGGGTACCTGTTTGGGGCGCTCAACCGCAAAAAGTACCTGCTCGCCACCAACGAACCCGGCCTGCACCTGGCGCTCAACGACAACCTCGGCAACGACCTCGTTATTTTCGAGAAGGAACGGGTTGGGAAACTCAAGGGCAAGTACTTCGACGTGCCGCCGAAGGTGGTGATTGAAGTGGACATCAAGGCCGACGTGACCGACTTTTCGGCCAAAGAAACGGACTATTTGCTTCAGAAGTCCCAGAAAATGCTTGATTTTGGCGTGGAAAAAGTGGTCTGGTTGCTCACGGCCCTCCGCAAAACCTACGTCATCGCCCGCCACGACCCGCGCTGGTACGTCGTCAACTGGACCGAAGACATTCCCCTGCTCGACGGCTGCGTGCTGAACATTCAGCGGTTGCTGGAAGAGGAGGAGATTGAGTATTGAAATAAGCGCGTTGTAAACTTGAATTGCCTGCATCTGCCTCATGTGAAGCGGGCGAGTGTTTTAGAAAACGGCAAAAAAGAAAAGATATAATGAAAAATCTTCCCTGTTTTTTCTTTGAATTTTCCTTAGTTATTTGCTCTCTTTTCCTATTTTGCTCTATTGCAAAGACGCAAACAATTAGTGAATTAAAAACGGTGACTGCTTTCGTCTATCTTAAAAATGCAAAAGGTGAATTTGTTGGAAATGGCACTGGGTTTTTCGTTGGAATTAAATCCCAAAAAGATACCTCATTAACTCATATATATTTTATTACTGCTTCTCATGTTTTAAAAAGTGATAGCACAAAATACCTTGGAGAATTTTGGATTAGGCTTAATACTAAAGATTCTTCATCATTTTATTTTTTTGTTCCAATATATATGAATGGGACTAATAAAAATACGTTTACTCATACGGATAATTCAGTTGACTTAACCGCAGTTTCAGTAGCACCATCACTTCAAGCGTTTGACTATAAATTTCTTGATTACACATTTTTGATAGACAGAAGCGAATATAAAAACTTACCAATTAAAGAAGGCGATGAAGCTTTTTTTACAGGCTTATTTACAGCTTACGCAGGTGTGAAACGCAGTATTCCTATCGTAAGATTTGGCAGAATAGCATTAATTCCTAATGAAAAAATTGAGTTTTTGAGCAAAAAGCGTGAAATGATACTAGTTGAATCGAGTTCTTATGGTGGCAATAGTGGTTCACCTGTTTATTTTCGCGTTAGCCTTCCAAATGGTCAGGTGAGATTATTGTTAGGAGGAATATTAAATGGCACTTATAGAGATGTAGCAAAAGTTGAAACAGTGCAAAATTCTGCCAACCCAACATCAGTTGCATTATTTAACAATGGAATTTCTGTTATAACTCCAGAGTATGTTTTGTATGAGTTGCTGTTTGGAAAAGAACTATCCGAGACCAGAAAATAGTGTCACTCGCGCTCGCTCCGATTTGCAATCGGGGCGCTGCCGGTTTCGCGTCTGAGACGCCTTTCCATTGGTGGCTCGCTGAGATAGTCACCCAAATTCCACCAACCCACTGCTTTTTAACCGATTATTACGGAACAATTTCCCCGCTCGCTCCGATTTGCAATCGGGGCGCTGCCGGTTTTGCGTCTGAGACGCAATTCCACATGCAACCCCGATTGCAAATCGGGGTTAGCTCACTTGAAAATCCTCAATATCCCCACCCGGAGGCAGTTTCAAATGGATACCCTTTTATTCTGTTACGCCAACAACGAAGAACGGCCCTTGACCACGCTTAAGGACGAGGAGGTCGGCATCGACGCGCTGCTCGACCGGCGCGCGGCCCAGAACCACTTCCGAAAAGAGCGCGACCCCTACGCCACCACCGAATCGGTGGCCCAGAAAATCCTCACCTACCGCGATTCGCTCCGGCTGTTTCACTTCAGCGGCCACGCGGGCGACACCATCCTGCAACTTGAAGACGGGCAGGCGCGGGGCGCGGGCATTGCGCAGTTGCTGGCCCAATGCCCCAACCTCCGGCTGGTGTTTCTCAATGGCTGTTCCACGCTCGGCCACCTCAAACTGCTGGCCGAACAGGGCGTGAAGGCGGCCGTCATCGCCACGTCCACGCCCATCAACGACCAGGTGGCGGCGCGGTTTGCGCTGAATTTTTACGGGGCGCTCAACTACCAGAAACCCCTCCGCGACGCCCTCGACGAGGCCATGAAAAAGTTGCAGGTGGCCGAAGACACCAAGCTCCAGTCGCTCACCGACCGGGGCGGGCTGGTGCAGGCCGACCTGCCGGAAGTGAGCCGCAACCAATGGTACTTTTTCTGCCCCGATGAAGAGACCGCCCGCTGGGAACTGCCCACGGGCGAAGCCGCCGACACGGCCGGGTACAAACCCAACGTGGCCCTGCGCGTGGCGCTGTTTACGGCGCTACGCGCCTACGATTCGAGCCTGACCGAGCAGTTTAAAGCCAAGCAAACCCTCCCGCCCGACGCGCTGAAAAGCTGGCTCAACGAGGAAGTCATGCGCCGCCTGCCGTTTCCGCTGTCGGAGCCGCTGCGCAAACTGCTCTGCCCGGCCATTTCGCGGGAAGGCAAACTGCTGCCCGTGGAATCGACCCGCGACCGGCTGGTCAACTACGTTTCGCTCTTCGAGTCGGGCGTGGATTTGCTCGTCGTGACGATGCTCGCCCAGGTGCTCGACCGCCTGCTGCGCGCCCACGACGACGGCCAGCCGCTGACCCCCGACCCCGAAATGGTCGGCCAGCTTCAGCGCCTGCTCACCGACGGCTGGTCGGACCTCGACCCCCCGGCGCTGGCGACGGCCTTCCGGATTCTGCGGCGGTTTCTGGACGAAACCGGCACGGCGCTGTTCGTCAGCGAAATCCGGGAACTGGCCAATCAGTTTGAGGAAAAAGCCCCCTTTTACGACAGCGTGCGGTTTTTTGACGACCTCCGGCGGCGGCTGGCCAGTCCGGCGGGCGTGGCCAACGTGCCCGCGCTGTGCCAGGTGGGCGAAGACCACCTCGTCGAGTTGAGCAAACGCCTCGGTTTCTGGGCCAATTACCAGTTGGAATCCTACAAAAACATCCGCGTCGTGCGGTTTTTTCACCGGCCCCCCGAGTACAAACACGAGCGTGTGGTGCTGCGCACGAGCCAGAGTTACCGCGAAGACGAGAAGTATTTTCAGGAAGTGGCCCTCAAGGAGTTGTGGGAATGCCAGTCGGTGCTGCTGGTGAAAAACCCGGTGCAGAACGGCGTGGCCGGTCCCGAACCCGTCGCCTTTCTCAACCTGTCGCCCCTGCTCATCGACCGCAACGCGTTTCTGAAAAGCGACAACACGGTGTTCGACCTCTACAATTTTCACTCCGTTCAGGCAAGCGGCTTCCGGTTCCGGCACGTCGCCCGGCCCGAAGACGCGCTGCTGATCATCGGCCCCGACGACGGCGAACTGCTCCACCAGCAGGATTTCACCGTGCTTCGCGAACAAATCAACGCCCTGCGCGGCCTGTTTCAGGTGCCCGGCGAGGCGGCTACTGCCGTTCCGGCCAGCGACGGCCTCGATTTGAGTGCGCTTTCGCTGCCGGATTGAATTGAGGGGGAGTTTCGGTGTTTGGAAGTCAGCCCCAGTAAAGTTGATAAAGATTTGTCACGCTGAGCCTGTCGAAGCGCGGATTATCCCCACGCCGCGCTTCGACAGGCTCAGCGTGACAAATTCCTCACCCCGGCTTTGCCCCTCGCGGGCCGGAGCAGGGGTGGCGTCCAGGCAGTGGCTGGTCCTGAAACAGCTCCAGCCCGTCAGAGTACATTGCTTCACTCACGCGATTATGGAGGTTCCCTTCGACTTAGCCATTGGCCGTACCTGGCTAATCAGTGACTTTACCCGTATTCGGCTAACGGCGGGTACGGGCACCTTCCAGATTGACTTTCGGGGCTACACGCTATCGGCGGGGCAAACTATCTTTCTGGCACCGGGGCAGTACGTCCGGCTGACGGGGGGGCAACCGCAGGGTTGCGTACAAGTGTTCGATCCCGTCGCCATCAACCAGGTGACCGGCACGCGTTACCTGTTCAAGCACCTCATCGGCGTAGCCTTCATCGACCAACCCGACCCGCCCCCGCGCACCGATGCGTCGGCAGCGCAGGTGTTGTACGAGCAGGTCCGGGCTTGGCAGCATTTAAACCCGTTTCATGCGTCAGACGAGGAAATTAAACTACTCTTCGCGGTTAAGGAGTTTGTCGATGGCACCTACCGGGAACCCTTGTCGTGGCCGGCTCTCGCGGCGGCGGTTCCCGAAAGCCCCACTCGTATCAACACCCTCATCACCAGCAAATTGAGTCGTACCGTTAAGCGGTTACGGGATGAAAAACTATTGCTGGAAGCGCAGCGCACGGCAGCGTTCACCAACCTGTCGACCAAAAGCATTGCCTACGAACTGGGCTTCACGGATCCCGCCTATTTCAACCGCTTTTTCAAACGGTACACGGGCCAGACACCCCATGCGTTCCGGGAGGCCTACGGTGACGACGTATTGCCCGACCCCTGGCTCAACGATCTGTTGGCCCTGGTCGATACGCACTACCGACAGCACCGGGAGGCTGCTTTCTTTGCCGACCGGCTTTCCACGACGAGTCGGCAACTGGCGCGCAGGTTGGGGCAAAAAACGGGGCGGTCCCTTAGCCAACTCCTGAAGGAGCGCCTGTTGATGGAAGCCAAAACGCTGCTGCAACAGGCGAGGCCCATCATGGATGTCGCGTTTGAGCTGGGCTTCAGCGAACCCAACCACTTCTCCGTCTTCTTCAGGAGTCAGACTGGCCTAACCCCCACAGCCTACCGGATGGATTTCGAAAATGTCCAGTCAATAGGTACAAATCCGTAGGTTGGTCCCCAGGGTGTACGGATACCTTTGTTCCGAACAAATTAAACAGGTACACCATGGAACATACAGCAATACCCGTTGCCCAACTGAATGAACTCATCCTGAAAGGCGAGATACTACAGGCCGTTCAAACGTACTTCGCCGAGCAGTCGGCTACCACCGACTTCGATGGAACCATCGTTACCGGCAAGGCGGCTCACCTTCAGAAGATGGAAGGTTTTTTGGGCAGTATTGCAGCGGTCAACGGCATTACGCTACACCACTCAGCCTCAGAAGGCAACGTCTCGTTTACGGAATACACTTTCGATTTCGACCTGAAAGACGGGAGCAAAATCTACTGGCACGAAGTGATTCGGCGCGTTTGGGAAGGGGGCCTGATTGTGGCTGAGCGGTATTTCAAGGGCTAAGCCCACGGTTCATTTTTCTTTTTTACGTTCAAAAAACGCAGTACTCATGAAAACAGTGATCGCTTCTTTAGCGGCCCTGCTGCTCACGGCCCAACTTGGCCTGGCCCAGGGGTTCAAAGCCAACCACAACGCCGACGACAGCAAAATTGCCCTGCAAGGGTACAGCCCCGTTTCGTATCTGGACCTGGGCATCGCCCAAAAAGGATTGAAGGAGTACAAAGCAGCCCACGATGGCCTGACGTATTATTTCACCAGCCGCGACCAGAAAAACAAGTTTGAGGCCAGCCCTGAAAAGTACGTGCCTCAATACGGTGGCTACTGCGCCTTTGGGGTGTCGGTAGGGGCTAAATTTCGGACAGACCCAAACAAATTTGTGGTGAAAGACGGCAAATATTTCCTGTATCTATATGATCTGGAAGTGGATGCTCAACAACTATGGCTGGCAGGCAACCACGAAAAACTGGTAGTCAAAGCCGACGATAACTGGACGAAACTGAGCAAACAGCAGTAAAACGCACAATCGCATGCCCCACCATCGGAAAACTACGTTCTGATGGCGGGGCGTGTCTCTGTAAAATGGAAGACCTTCTCCTCCAAATCCGCCAGTGTACGCATTGCATTGAGTATTTGCCACACGGCCCCCGGCCCATCGTGCAGGCCAGCGCGGAAGCTAAAATCCTCATTATCGGACAGGCTCCGGGCTTGCAGGCGCACACCAGCGGCATTGCGTGGAACGACCGCAGCGGTGCCGAACTCCGGCGATGGCTGGGAGTCACGTCAGCACAGTTTTACGATCCCCGCTGGTTTGCCTTCATGCCGATGGGCTTTTGTTTTCCAGGGAGTCGCCCATCGGGCGATTTACCCCCCCGACCCGAATGTGCCCCCCGCTGGCATGGGTTGCTGCTGAGCGAGTTGAAGCAGGTTGGGCTTACGTTGCTGATTGGACAGTATGCGCAGAAACAGTACCTGACCGACCAGAAAGCAACGTTGACGGAAACCGTAGCGGCTTTTCAGACGTACCGGCCTGCGTTTTGGCCGCTGGTGCATCCGTCGCCCCGCAACAAGCCCTGGCATACGAAAAATCCGTGGTTCGAGGCAAGCGTGATCCCCCAACTTCAGCAAACGGTTCGGCACTTGCTGGCGGTGGAGAACTGAGCGGACAGGCCGTCCGGTGCCGGAGGTTCACGTTTGTAACGCCCGTTCACGCCACCGTTTGCGTCGCATCCCGGATAACGCGTTATTTGTCAAGGCCCTGACCGGGCCGTGCCCATGCGCGTCGAATCCACCCCCCAGCGCCTCCCCCCACCCAAAAGCCCGCCGACGACGGTGACGTTGCCGTCGCCGTTCAAATTTCTGGATGCCTACACGGCCCAGGACCGGGGCCGTTTTTTCGGGCGCGAAACCGAACAGAAACACCTCGTCGAATTGATTTTCCGCTCGCGGCTCATCCTCGTGTACGGGCAGTCGGGTACGGGCAAAACCAGCCTCGTGCAGTGCGGCATGGCCCAGGCCTTGTCTGACGCCGACTACTTCCCCGTCTTGATTCGCCGTCGGGGCGATTTGCCCACCACGCTGCAAAGTACGCTGCTGGCGGCGCTCGACGAAGCGTCCGCCACCGACCCGCTGGCGCTCGTCACCGAACTGACCCAGCGTTCGATGCGGCCCGTGTACCTGATTTTCGACCAGTTCGAGGAAATTTTCATTAGCGGCACCCCCGACGAGCAGCACCGGTTTTTCGCCATCCTGAGCGACCTCTACCGCGCCACCATTCCCTGCAAACTGCTGCTGGTGATGCGAGAGGAGTACATCGCCTACCTTTATCCGTACGAAAACGGGCTGCCGGGGTTGTTCGATTTTCGCCTGAGGCTGGAGCCGATGAGCGAGAAAAACCTGTACGCGGTCATCGCGGGCACGTGCGAACAGAGTCCGCACATCGAGCTGCGCGAAGAGGCCCAGACGATCGGCCTGATTCTCGAAAACAACCGGGGCGCGCGCACGGCGTTTCAGTTGCCCTACCTCCAGGTGTACCTCGACCGCCTCTGGAAAACCGCGCCCGAAACCTCGGTGCCCGTGGGTGCGCCCGCGCCGCCCGACCTCCGGGACGCACCCGTCCGGGTGGTGTTCGACCCGCCGCTGGTGCAACGCGTCGGCCCCATCGACGACGTGCTGAAGCGGTTTTTGGGCGAACGCGTCGCCGAAATCGCCCAGGAGTTGGAAAAAACCAACCCCACCGACGTTCGGGCCGACGTGAACCGGGTGCTGGAGGCTTTCGTGACCGAAGAAGGCACCCGCCGGGAGCAGCGGCTCGACGCGCTCCGGATCAGCACGGGGCTGGAACCCGCCTTCCTCGGGCAGATTCTCGACGCGCTGGAAAACTCGCGCATCGTGCGCCACGAAGAAAACACCTACGAATTGCCCCACGACAGCCTGGCGAAGGTGATCGACCAGGGCCGCTCGACCGAACAGCGGCAAATCAACGACATTCTGCGCCGGTTGAAAGAAGCCTTTGCCGAATTTCGCGACAAGGGCGGCACCGACGACCTGCTCCTGACCCCGCGCCGGTTGACCGAAATCGGGCTGTTTTCGGAAGCCATCCGCACCGAACTCCACCGCACTACCCCCGCCGACAGCGAGGCCACGTGGCAGTTTGTCAACGCCAGCCGCGACTTTCACCAGCGCGAACAACGCGAGCAGGAAGAACGCCGCCGACGGCAACTCCGCCGGCTCGTGCTGACGATGGTGGGCGTGTCGGCGCTGCTGGTGCTGGCGGTGGTGGCGGTGGGGGTGGCGATCCGGCAGTGGCGGGATTCCAACGTGAAAAGCGTCGTGTTTCAAACCCGCGAAATGGACCCGCTCAGCGCGCTGGTGATGACGGCCTGGGCCTACGGCGAGAACCAGAATCCGGTGACGGAAAACGCCTTTTTCAACGTATTTTACAACCGGCAACCCTACGAGCTGGCGCTCGACCCCGGGTCGCCGGTGGCCGAAGCGAAGTTTTCCGCCGACGGGCGGTTTATCGTGACGGCCACCAAAGACAACCACCTGCACATCTGGGATGGCACCGGGCGGCAACTTCTCGATAGCCTCGACGTGGGCACGCGGTTCGGGCAGTGGAAAGCCTCGGCTGATTTCAGCAAAATGCTCCTGATCACGTTTGTGGGCGGCGACAGCCAGGTGCTGCTCTGGAACCGGAAAACCCGGCGCCTCCTGCCGCTGCCCCTGCCCGTGGAGTTCATCAACCTGGCCCGGATTTCACCCGACGGCGAAACCATCCTGGTCACGACCGATGACCACCTCGTGTGGCTGAACGGCGACGGCCAGCCGACGGAACTGGCCCCGATTGGTGGCGTGGCGAAACTTCAGTTTTCGGTGGACGGCAGGTGGGTGTCGCTGGTGCGCGAAAACGGCCGGGCCTACCTCGGCGACGTGCGGACCCACCGGCTGGTGGACAGCCTCCGCCTGGTTGGGCGCGGGATTCAGTCCGCCGATTTTTTCACCGGGGGCCATCGCCTGCTCGTCACGACCCGGGACGACGGCGGGGTGTTCCGCTGGGATTTCGACCGGCACGACCGGCACCGGACGACAAAACTTTCTTTCGGGGCGTTTGGCACCCACCTGTCGGCCTCGGACGTGGTGCTGGCGGAGGCCGACAGCGGGCGGTATTTTCTGGATAAAAATTTCACCGTGCTGGCTTCTTCCCAGAACGATCAGGTCGATGTCGTCAATGATTTTTCTCCCGACGGCGGAGCCATCGTGGGGTTTGTTACGGCCAGCCCGCAGGAAGTGCAGGTGCAGGATCGGTACGGTCGGGTGGAGTCGCGATTTCTTCACACGTCGGAGGTGAGCGACGCGGCGTTTTCACCCGATGGCCGCCGGGTGCTGACCGTCACGTTTGAAGGGCAGGCCTACCTCTGGAACCGCCACGATCCCCGCCACGTCCGGTTGGCGCACGAGACCGACGTGGTGTCGTCCACGCCGGTACCCGGCGGGCAGGCGGTGGCGACGGGGGTAGGCAACAAGCTGATTTTCTGGGACTTTCAGGGAAAGCGAATCGACAGTGTGACGTACCCGGCCCCGCTACTTTCGTGCCAGTTTTCGCCCGATGGCCGAATTGCCTACACGACCACCGCCGACGGGCACGCCCAGGCCTGGCGGCGCGGCAGCGGGCAAGCTCCGCAGCAATTGCCTTTTTCCAACTTCAAGGAAATCTTCCCTTCGCCCGACGGCACGTACCTGCTGGTGACCGCCGAGTGGGGCACCGTGGCCACCCGACCCGACGGCTCCCAACTCACCACCCTGCCGGGAAATCCGATGGTGCGGTCGGTCGATTTTTCGCCCGATGGCCAAACTGCCCTCGGTGTGGCCTACGGGGGCAAAGCCTTCTTCTGGGGGTTTGGCGACCAGAAGCTCCGCCCGTTTCCGGCAAAAAAATCGCTCGAAGAAGCCCGTTTTGCCCCCGACGGTCAGCATATTCTGGCTGGGAGTGCAGACGGGGGGCTGGAAATGCTCACGCTGACCGGTACGCCGACCGGGCCGACGCTCCCCCGCATGGGCCTGCGCGGCCTTCAGTTTTCGTCGGACGGGCGGGACGTGCTGGCGGAAGACGCGGCGCGGGTGGGGTACCTGTACAACCTGCCCCGGCCAGGCCTGAGGTCAATGCCCCAACGCGGTGAGGTGCAATTCAAACGGTTTTCGCCGGACGGACAGCTCGTCCTGCTCCTGACCGACGCCAGCCTCCACCTGCGCAACCGGCAGGCCGAACTTATGATGGCCACCGACTACCGGTACGCGTACGCCGATTTTTCGTCCGATGGCACCCTGCTCCTGACGCAAAGCGGTAAAAACGTGCTGCTTTGGCCAAGCCCCAACAACCTTGTAACTTGGCTACACCGAACCTACGACGCCCGGACGCTCAGCGAAATCCGCCAGCGGGCCAAGCAACAGTACGGCATTCAGACGTCGTTCCGCGAGGCCGTCTGGCAGGGGGTGAAAGCCCGGTTGGGTTTCTAAAAAACAAGCACTATGAATAAGTTTACGAGTCGGGTCGGGCGGGGTGTTTTCGGGCTGGGCTGGAGTTTGCTTACGCTGGCGGCCCAGGGCCAGAGCGAAGCGTTCCGGCTGCCCGTCGATCAGGCCGGGAGCGTGGCGGCCTACAGCCTGACGGCCAACAACCGGCGCGGCCAGAACACCACCTACGCGCTCGACGTGGCCGACAACCGGATTGAAATCGGCGACACGCTGGTGATTCGGCTGCAACCCCTCGACGTGGACGACCTCATCCTGCGGCTGCGCTTCTGCACCGGCGACTGCGAGCGCCTTCGCCAGCGCGACAACACCACCGTGCTGGTGGGCGACCGGGAAGTGTTGGTGCTGAAAACCAGTGAATTGCGGGGAAAGGATTACACGCTGAAATTTCCGATCGACGCCCGGAGCGCGTACCTGAACAGCGCCAACGAAACGACTTTTCTGGACAACACCAACCTCCAGAAAATTTACTTCTCGGTGGGCAACCTCAACCAGACCCGCGCCGATTATACCCTGAAAATCAACCTCATCAAGCGCGGGGAAGCGCGGGCTGAGTTTCCGACCGTAACCCGGACCCTTCCCGTCAGCCTCCGTACCGGTCAGTACCACGCACTGCTGGTCGGGGTGGCCGACTACGACAACCCCGCCCTGCGCCTGAAACGCCCCGCCGTCGACGTGGCCCGGCTCGACAGCGTGCTGGCGGCGAAGTACGATTTCTCGACCATCACCCGGCTCGACAGCCCCACCAAACGCGAATTTCTGGAGGCGCTCAAAACCCTGGCGTTTCAACTGACCAACGAAGACAACCTGCTCCTGTTTTTCGCCGGGCACGCCGTGTACCAGCAACCGGTGGGGTACTGGGCCTTCCGCGACACCAACGAAAGCCTCGACAGCTACCTCTCGACGGCCGTGTTGCTCGACGAACTCCGGCAGGTGCACACCCAGCACCTGCTCGTGGTGGTGGATGCGTGTTTCGGAACCAGCATCGTGGCTTCCCGCGATTTGCGGGCCAACCAACTCGGCACCTGGGACAAGCTCTACAACGAGCGAAGCTGGCAGGCCATGAGCAGCACGTTCCTCCAGGAAACCCCCGACAACAGCGTTTTCCTGGATTATTTCGTTAAAAAACTCGCCCGCAACGACGAACAATACCTGACCGGCGAAGAGATTTTCAACAGCCTGAAATACCCCGTTCACAACCGCACCCGGCGGAGCCAGCGCCCGCAATTCGGCGATTTGAACCTCTTCGACAAAACCGAGGGCGAGTTTATTTTCAAGCAAAAAACAGCGTCCAGCCCGGCGGTCGTCCACGTACCGTTCCGTCGGGGGGAAGCAGGCCCCGAAGCCGATTCACTGCGGCTGGTGCAGGTCATTGATCTCGATGGCCCCGGCGCGGTCGTCAACGACTCGCTGGTCATGCGGAGTTCGTCCAGCCAGCTTTCCGATTTAGGCCCGACGGTGATGAACAAAAGCAGGAAAGACGTTCGGCTGCGGTTCCGGAGAGACCTGACGACCTGGGACGAGCAAATCGTGAAGGCGGGGAAAAGCGTCGTGGTGAAAAGCCGGAACCGGGAGGTGCTCGTCGAACTGCCCAACAACACGGCCTACCCGCCCCAGAACACCCTCGAACGCCACAAACTCTACCTCGTCGACTGGCGCAACACCGATGGTCAGCCCGCGGGCTGGATTTTGGTCCGGTGATGGCTCAAGCCGTTTCCGACGCATGCGGAGCGCCACCGAACGGACCGACGAGTAAATCGTAGCTGATTTTCAGCCAGATAAAAATCGGGAACGCGGCCTTGAGCACGAACGGCTCCACGAGCGATGCGCGCAACGCGGGCGGGAAAACATCGGTCGGGGAAAGTGACGTGAAGACGAACGCCAGCACGACGAGCAGGGTATCGAACCGCGTTTTTTCCCCGGAAAAAAACCAAAGCCCCACGCCGCCCATCGCCAGGATGAACGTCGGTGATTCGGCCTTGTGGTTGAAAATCACCACCCAAATCAGCACCGAGGCCAGCAACCAAAGCCTGAACAGCGGGTGTTGGTACGCCCGCCACCGCACCAGCGGCAACGTCAGCACCACGGCACCCGCGCCCACCACCGCCGTTTTGGGCGGGAAAACCCCGAGCCAGGTGTTCAACCAGCCCATCACCGACAGCCCGGCGGATTCGGCGTGGTCGGCCCGCAGCAGCGTTCCCCAGTTCTGGTATTGGGCCAGCAAGGCCGTTGGGCCGACGGCCAGCGCGGGCAGCAGCGCGAGGGCGGTGGCCCAGCCCAGCGCCGACAGTGCGGCAAGTCCTTTTTTTGGGTAAAACACGAACAGCAGAAACCCCGCCGCCGCAAAGGGTTTGATGAACGCGCCCAGCAGCAGGCAAAGCGTGGCCCAGCCCGCTTTTTTCCGTTCTAAACACACGAGACTTCCCACCATCAGCCCCAGAATCAGTCCGTTGCTCTGGGCGTTCTGGAGCGAAGTCAGGAGTTCAATCAGTACGAACCAGCGCAGGCTGTTTTTCTGCGAAACGGAAAGGCCGGGCAGGGCTTTCAGGGCGAAAAACGGCACGAGGCTGTTAAGGGCGTTCCAGAGCAGCAGCCCCAGCCAGTCGGGCAGGTAGGCCAGCGCGGCCATCGCCAGGGCAAACGTGGGCGAGTACTTGAACAAATCCCATTGTTCGGCGGGGTACCCGGCGTACAGGTTCCGGTTGGCCAGCAAGTGAAAAAACGACTGCCGGAAAATGACGTAGTTGTTGTACTCGGTGTAGATCGCCGGACTGCCCCCGAACGATTTCAGCCCCAGAAAATAATTCTGCAAACTGGCGAGGAGCGTCAGCAGCAGGTACGCGCCCAGCAGCACGGGTTCGCGGCGGAAAAAAGCGGCAAGCTGCACCAGGCGGGGGTTTTTCATCCGAAAAAACGGGTTACCCGGCGTAGTACGCCAGCGCCCGGCGCATCTCGGCGGGCGTCACGGCTACGTCGAACGCGCAGCTTCCCAGGCCGTCGAGCAGGGCGAAACGCACCTGACCTCCCCGGTTTTTCTTGTCCTGCCGGGTGAGGGCGACGATGGCGTCGAAGTCGGTTTTTTGCAACGGAACCCGCCCGTAAGTGGCGAACAGAAATTCCTCAATCTGGCCCAGTTCGGCGGCGGTGAGGCTGCCCAGGCGGTGACTCAGGTAGCTTTCGGCGAGCATTCCGGCGGCGACGGCCTCGCCGTGAAGCAGGCGCTTTTTGGGGTCGGCCAGAAAATGCGTTTCGATGGCGTGGCCAAGCGTGTGGCCGAAATTGAGGATTTTCCGCAGGCCTTTTTCGGTCGGATCGGCCTCGGTGACGCGCTGTTTGATGGCGACGGAATGCGCGATGAGGTCGGGCCAGTTCTGCGCGTCGAGGTCGCGGCGGCGGAGGTGCTGCCACTTGGCGGCGTCGGCGATAAGGCAGTGCTTGACCACTTCGGCAAACCCCGAACGCAGTTCGCGGGGTGGCAGGGTTTGGAGGAAAACCGGATCGATGAGTACGGCGTCGGGCACGCGAAACACGCCGATGTGGTTTTTAAATCCCTGAAAATCAACGCCCAGTTTGCCGCCCACGCTGGCGTCCACCTGCGAAAGCAGCGTGGTGGGCAGTTGGGCGAAAGCGATGCCGCGCTTGTAGGTGGCGGCGCAAAACCCGCCCAAATCACCGATGACGCCCCCGCCGAGATTAAGCAACAGCCCGTGGCGGTCGAAGGCCGCATCGGTGAGGGCTTGCCAGACGCGCTCGCACGTGCCGAGGTGCTTCTCGCACTCGCCGCTTTTTATCGAAATTAGCGTGTGGCGGGGCAACAACGGCTTCACCACCGGGTAGCAGTAGCGGCGGGTGTGCTCATCGACCAGCACAGCGAGTTTCGTCGGGTTGATTTCGGCTAAAAACGCCGGGAGGCTATCGGCGAGGGGAGCGATGGTGACGTTCACGCAGGGTTGAAGAAGGTGGTAAAAGAGCGTCGCAAAATTCAGGCACGACGAGAAAAGCAATAATGAAAATCGGTTAGATTTGAAGACTTCTAAACCGCATCAGTTCATGAAAACCTTCGCTTTTTTGACATTATTCTGCCCATTGTTGGCGGCGGGTCAAGTCGATTCTGTGGGAAAAAGGCTCGAAAAAACGGTTTGGCGAATCTCGTTTCTTTCCCCCGGAATCATCAACGAAACTCGCATTGGTTCGCGGAGCACGGTGGTTTCGTCCGTTGCAATTGGCGGGCCGGTTCGTTGGGTGAGTGGCTACGATGGTACCCGTCAGGTAAATTCGTTCAGCTATTCTCTCAACGCCAGGGCGAGTGTTGCCTACCGCTACTTTTACAACCTGAACCGCCGGAAATTGAGTATCCGCTCCAATTCCGGCAGTTACCTGAGCCTACGGGCGGCGTACTACGCGCCGTACTTTGCCCAGGGAGGGCGGGATAATTTCTGGAGCAATCAGAACAATGGGCTGGCGCTTTCCCTGCTGTGGGGCGTTCAGCAAACGTTTCAGAAGAATTTCTATCTGAACATTTCCCTAGGCATGGGTCACGTCACCTGGAGCAAGACGCCCGTCGTACCAACGGGTAATCTGACGCTTGGGTACACGATTCCGAAGCGATAACTGGCTTTTTTAAACCAAACCCGGTCCGGATCAACTGACGGAGCGGCCGTCATTCCAGATGCTCGTCTGGCGCTTGCGCAGGGCGTAGGCCACGGCCAGCAGGCCGACCAACACCGCCGGAATGCTCAGCCACTGACCCATGTTGAAGGTCATCGTTTCTTCAAAAGCGACTTGGTTTTCCTTGAAAAACTCCCAGACGAACCGCAGGGTGAACACCCAAATCATGAACAGGCCGATGAGCGCACCCTGGGGCAGGGCCGTTTTGTACCGCCGCCAGATCGCGAACAGGATGAAAAACAGCACGAGGCACGAAAGCGACTCGTACAACTGCGCCGGGTGACGCGGCTGGAGATCGTACGCGCCGCGCAGGTATTCGGGGTCCTGTTTGAACAGAAACGCCCACGGTACGGTGGTCGGCACGCCCAGAATTTCAGAGTTCATCAGGTTTCCGAAGCGGATGAGGCACCCGCAGAGCGCGGCGGTGATGGCCACGCGATCGGTGATCCAGAGAAAGTTGATTTTGAAGCGCCGGGCAAAGAGCCACAACGCCGTGAACAGGCCAATCCCCCCCCCGTGGCTGGCCAGCCCGCGGTAGGGTGGAATGAGCATTTCGAGAAACCACTTGCCGGGATCCTGCACCAGCAGAGGCGTTTCGTAAAACACGTAATGCCCCACCCGTGCGCCGATGACGGTGGCCAGTACCAGGTACAGCGTGAGCGTGTCGACGAGTTCTTCCCGGACGCCCTCGGCGCGGAAAATGTGCACCATGATGCGCTGGGCGAGCAGGAAACTCAGGGCGAAAAGCAAGCCGTACCAGGCGACGGTAAAACTGCCAATGTGAAAAAGGTCGGGTTTGACGTCCCAGGTGATGTAGGCGAGATTCATGCAGGAAAGCGGATTCAGCGGGTAAAGATAGGCGGTTGCACCCGGATTTTGGCGAACTTTCGGGCGGCGTTCGTTGTCCCTTTTTCCATGAAAACGATTCTGATTGGCCTGATGCGGTTTTACCAGGGGGCCGTGTCGCCGTACCTCGGCGGTTCGTGCCGGTTTACGCCGACGTGTTCGCAGTACGGCATCGAGGCGGTGCGGAAGCACGGGGCGCTGAAGGGCGGCTGGCTGGCGTTGAAGCGGTTTTCGCGCTGCCACCCGTGGGGAGGGCACGGGTACGACCCGGTGCCGTGAGGGGCTGCGTCAGGCTTTTTTAGAAACCCCGATGCCTTCCGCCGCCAGGTACCGGCCGATGTTGACGGTGACGCCTTCCAGCAATTCGAGGTCCGACGACCAGTCACGGATGAGGGCCTCCTGGCCCTTGCGGAAAATAAAGACTTTCTGCACGCCGCTGAGCACCCAAAACACGGTTTCCACCCCAAAATCAAGGTAAGTCCGGGCTTTGTCGAAGAGGTAGTCCACGTCGCTAAGCTTTTCCAACTCGATTTTTACGTCCACTTCGATGGATACTTTCGGCGGGACGTCCACGTAGCGGGTGGTGATTTTGTCGGGCGTCAGTACGGCTTTTTCGTAAATCAGGATGTCGCCGGAAACGTTTTCGTTTTTTTTCAGGTGCAATCCCGGCTCGCTGACGAGGGCGTAATAGCGGGTTTCGTCCATGAATCGTTTAATGATTCCAAAAATGTACGAAACGATAAATGACTGCAAGCCGGAAGCGCCCATGATTTCTTCTTCGGTTTTAAGTCCTTTCAATACCTCGCGGTAACCCCGGCGGTAATACGTGCGTCCGCCCCAGCGCTCGTACACGAGCGACTCCGGGATGCGGCGGCGGACGCGGGGCATGGCTTGTTCCAGGGTTGGCATGGTCGTCTGCGTTAGTGAACCGAAAATGGGCAGTTTCCGCGTAAAATGAAAGTTTCGGGATGGCCCGTCACCCCGCCAGCGCCCGGGTAATGGTCACTTTCACGGTTTCGATCCGGGCGTCTTTCATGGCCAGAATCGTGAAGGTGAAGGGTTCGTAAATCACCACTTCATTCACGCGGGGAATGTCTTCGTTGAGGGCGATGATCAGGCCGCCGAGGGTGTCGTACCGGGCTGATGTCCGGTCGCTTTCGGGCAGGTTCCAGCCGTACTTTTCGTTCAGGTAATCGATTTCGTGGCGGGCCGAAAGCAGGTACGTGCGGTCGTCGAGTTTTTGTTCTTCCCAGTCTTCGTGGGTGTCGTACTCGTCCTGAATTTCGCCGAAAATTTTCTCGACCAAATCCTCCAGCGCGACCAGGCCGGAGGTGCCGCCGAACTCATCGACGACGAGCGCCATGCTTTTGCGTTCCTGGGTGAATTTGACGAGCAAATCCTGGGCGGGCATGGCTTCGGGCACGATGGGAATGGGCGTCAGAATGCTTTTCAGGTCTTTTGGTTTCTTGAAAAGCGCGAGCGAATGGCAGTAGCCGAGCACGTCTTCGATGGTTTCTCGGTACACCAGCACCCGCGAGTGGCCACTTTCGACGAACGCCTTTTTGAGCGCATCCACGCCGTCTTCGACTTCTACGGCCACGATTTCAGTGCGCGGAATGAGGCAGTCGCCCACGCGCACCTCGCGGAATTCGAGGGCGTTGTTGAAAATCTTCGTGTCCACGTCGGTTACGTCTTCCTTGCGGGTGCTGGTGTCGGTGCGGTTGATGTTCTGGAGGTATTCGTTGAGGTCGGTCAGGCCAAACACCGGCCGGGTTTCCGAATATTCCAGCCGCAACACGTTGGTGATGAACCATTTGGAGAGCGTCACAATGAGGTAAACCAGGGGCGACATGGCGTAGTAAATCAGCCAAGTGGGAATGGCGAGTACCTCCAGAAATACGTCAGGATTGAGCAAAAACAGACTTTTGGGTACAAATTCCGCCACCGCCAGCACCAGAATCGTGGCCAGCAACGCGGGAATGAGCAGTTCGATGACCGTGTTGTTCAGGAATTGCAGCGCAGGCGGCAGGCTCTGCAAAAGGGCCTCGAACACATGATGCAGGTACCCTTCCATGAAAATGCCGTACAGCACGAGCGCCAGCGTGTTGCCGATGAGCATGGTGCCGATAAAACTCGATGGTTTTTTAATAAAACCGGCGATGATGGTACCCGTGATGACGCCCTGCTTGGCCTGCAACTCGAAGTAGAGCCTGTTGGCCGACACGTAGGCGATTTCAACCCCGGAGAAAAAAGCCGAGGCCAGCAGCGTGAGCAGTACGATGAAAATTTGTTGGGAATCCATTGACCAGTTTACAGTTTACAGTTCACAGTTCATAATTAAACCGCAAACAGAAGCCTGATTTTGGGTTTGAAGATAGCATTTCGGCGGACGTAAAACAGCGGTGCCACGGCTCAAGGCCGTGGCACCGGGTACTTCAACGCTTTCTGCGGGCCGGTTTGGCGGGCGTCCGCTTCACGACGTCGGGTTTTTTCGACGCTTCTTCTTTCGACCGAACGTTTTTTGAATACTGAAAATACAGCAAACAGGCGATGCTAAACATTACCCAGAAGTAACTCTCTTTCAGCGGAATGCCCTTGAACAGTTCCCCCGCCCAAATCAGGAAAAAGCCCACGGCGGCGGAGAGGAGGAGGGTTTCTTTGAGGCTCATGGCTGATAAAATATTCCCCCGGGCGGGGCGTCATTGCGAGCGTAGCGAAGCAATCCGTTAACCCCTGCCAAAACTTCCTCAGAACTGGGTCGGGCCGGTGGCAACAGATTGCTTCGCTGCGCTCGCAATGACGTGGAGGTGGAGTTTTTATTTTTCCCCAAACCGCCGTACCGTCGACTTCGTGAAGCCGAAGGCCAGCACCAGCACGCCAAGCCAGAGGACGTTGATGAAGGGTTTTTCGAGCGCCTTCATCACGATGTAATCGCGCTGAGTGGTGTTGACGTTGAACGTGAACCGTTCGGTTTTGGGGTCGATGTTGGCAAACTGCACCCGCAGGCCCAATTCGTCGCTCACCACGGGCGGGCGGCCCACCATGCGGTTTTTGATCAGGTACAGCGGCTTGAGTTCCACCGTGCGCCCGGCTTTGTCCATCACCTCGATGAGCGCCTGCACGGCGGCATCGCCGGGGCCGACGGGCTGGCCGTCCACCTCCCGGACGGGCTGCACGCCCCGGAAGTGGGCCACGTAATCGTTCAGAAACAGCGTATCGCCCAGGGCCACCGTGTAGGTTTCGGTTTTGCTCCAGTCTTTCTCCTGGTTGGGCAGCGGCGCGTCGGTGATGTGCGTGTACACGTCGCGGCCCCATTCCTTGCGGATGGACGGCGAGGCCGCGTTGCCCATGCGCGCGTTGATCTGCACGCGCGGGTAGAGCGTAAACACCCGGCCGTTCGGCTCGCGGTACTCCACGGCGTAGTACGTGTTTTCGGGGTACACTTCGAGGGTGTCACCCGTGCGGTAGTAGGTTTTGCCGTTGGCGATGAGGTCTTCTTTGGCCACGGCGCGGAAGTCGTTTTCGAGCAACTGCACCGCTGATTTGGGCAAATACCCCGGCATGTTGCGGGCTTCGATGCGCTGGCCCCGGTAGGTCACCAGAAACTTATCGAGTTGCTGCGGGTCGTTGAGCCAGAGCAGTTGGTTGTCCACGTTTTCCTGCGTGGGAATTTCTTTGCTGTTGAAAATAATCAGCCCGCTTTTGTTCTGGGTGATGATTTTGGAATACCCCGACGAGAACAGAATGCCCAACAGCATCAACGCCACGCCGATGTGCGTGACCGCCCCGCCGGAAATTTTCACTTTCTTCCGAAGCAGCGTCAGCAATACCGAGCCATTGGTGACGATGGCGAACACCGCTGCCGTCAGTAGCATGATGTGCTGCCACTGCCGCAACCGGCCCACCGTGATGAGCACCGCCGAAAGCACCAGCGTCAGCGCCACCGGGGCCGAGAAGACCTCCCAAGCCCCAAAATTGAGGTTGAAACCACGGGTGGTCACGGTCACTTTTTTACTGCCAACGGCCACCTCCCGACCGCCGGATGCCTTCATTTTTCCCCACCAGAAATACTGCCCGATGCCGGTCAGGATGACGACGGCGACAAAAAACCACTGCTGAAATTTCGTGTAGTGCGCAATCTGGTCGGCGGGCAGGGCGAGGGCGGATTTTACGTGGAAAGCCCCCAGCACGGCGTTGTACACCGGAATCGACGTCGTGGCAAGTACCTGAAAACCAGCCAGGCAAAGCACCGTCGCGCCGCAGAAAATCCAGAATTCGCGGCTGTAGGTGGAAAGTTCTTTTTCGTCGCTCGGGATTTTTTTCCACCGCCAGACCAGCAGGCCGATGGCAACCGCCGAGAACGTGAACAGGTACAGCAGCAACTGGCCCGACAGCCCCAAATCGGTGAAGGAGTGCACGGAGGCATTGCCCAAAATTCCGCTGCGCGTGAGGAACGTCGAGTACAACACCAGTACGAACATGCTGATTACCAAAATGATGGACGTACGCAGGGCGGTTTTGTTGCTGTTGTAAATAATCATCGTGTGCAGCGACGCCACGAGCACGAGCCAGGGAATGTAAATCGCGTTTTCGACCGGGTCCCAGTTCCAGTACCCGCCGAAGTTGAGCGTTTCGTAGGCCCAGTATGCGCCCATCAGGATGCCCACGCCGAGCACGAGGCAGGCGAGTGAAGTCCACGGCAGGGCGGGTTTAATCCACTCGCGAAACTGCCCGCGCCACAGCCCGGCGATGCAGAACGCAAACGGCACGAGCGTGAGCGCAAAACCCAGAAAGAGGGTAGGCGGGTGGATAACCATCCAGTAGTTCTGGAGGAGCGGATTAAGCCCGTTTCCATCTTCGGGAATGAAGTTGGGCTGCGCCTGCCAGACGGGCCAGTCGGGGTTGGCTTCGCGGAGGAGCAGAAAGGGCGACGAGCCGATTTTCAACCCGATTTCGGGTAGAATCACGCCCAGAATCATCGAGGTGAGAAAGGCCTGGACGAGCGCGAAAATGGCCATGGCGGGGGCTTCGAGCGTGAGTTTTTCGGGCCGCAATCCCGCTTTTTTCCGGCGAAACGTCGCCACCAGAATCACGCCCAGCACGGCTTGCCAGAAAATCCAGAGCAGAAAACTGCCTTCCTGGTCCTGCCAGAAACTCGAAATGACGTATTGCGTAGGCAGGGCTTTCGAGGAGTTGTCCCAGGCGTAGTGGTACTCGAAGTAGTGGTTGTAAATGATCGTGTACAGGCTCACGACCACGCTCAGCACCGCCGCCGCGTGAACGGCAAACGCCCAGCGTCCGAAGGTTTGCCAGTCGGTGGAGTTGTGCTGGCGGGAAGCCTGAAAATACGCAAACGCGGCCACGAGCGCCGTCACAAACGCGACGATGACGCTCAGGTGCCCGACATGGCCGATGGTGGTGTGGAGCATGAGTAAAAGTTACGGAATAGGTTCAGACTTCAGGCCCACATGAGGGACGAAAGGAAAATGGCTGAAATTATTCAAATAGGTATTGAAATCTTTCTTGAAAAGCTTTGCATTTTTTCCATTACTACTTATTGATATATTAAGTCCAATGCTTTTACTGGATTGGACTTTACTTTCATTAGTAAACTCCTGTAATTCGTCACTGCTAATTATGAATAAATGACTCCATTTTGATTTATGGCGAATAACAAGTGCAAAATATATACTTCCAACGGGAGGATAAATCAGAGTTCTTGCGATAGTGTACACAACTGAAAGAGATTTTTTTAATTCCTTAGCGTTAGAATATTTTACCTGTACTCTACGAAAATCCCCGTTATCGTGTTTTACAACGAAGATATCATCTCCTTGATCTATTTCAGGAATGGCTACATTCCATCCTCTGAGTAGGATTTCGCTCATTACGAACAAATGCCCGGCTTTGCCGAAGTAAGAGTATCCAATTCCACGTGCTGCCATGCTGTATCAGTTTACTACGCTAAATCCTTTTTGAGAGATTCTTTGTGGAGTATCTTTCCTGATAAAGGATCTATAAATTCTACTTCGGTAAAGTTTTCGCCATCTTCAGGTTTTTCAAATCCAGCTAAAGAAGGGAAAATATGAGGTACAATAGAGCCATGATAAAACTCAAAATCATTTTTAATATTACTAGCTAAATATAGACTGGTTGCTGGATTAGCTTTTAGGTCCCTCAGTTTTTTTTTGTTTCTGAGGAAAACCTGAACGTAAAACCGTCCATATTCCTACTTACAAAAATTTTTGCAGTTTCCATAATTTACGAGTTTACAGATCTCAAATTGTTTTACAAATTCGCCGTCGGCTTCTCACTCACCTTTTGCGGAGCCTCGGCATTGTACTTCGAGGGGCACTTGAGCAGCACTTTGTCGCACTTGAAGACGTCGCCCTGCATGTTGCCCACAATGACAACCTTCTCCGACTTGTCCATATCCTGCGGTTTGGGCTGGTTGTAAATCACGCGGGCTTCCGTACCGAGCGAATCGACCATCAGAAATTCGAGGCGGTTGGCGTCGGCGACCGGGTCGTAGTGCATCCCGACGATGCGGCCCTGGGCGTCTTTTTTCAACATCCCCACGACGTGGACCTTCGCCTGCGGGTTTTCTTTGGCGATCCGGCTGGCTTCGCTGAAATCCACGTACGTGCTGGCGTCGCTGGCCGTGCTCATGATGATGCCCACCGCCGCCGCGATGACGAGCAGACCGAAAATATGAATCTTTTTCATGGCAAAGTAGAAGGCTATTTCTTCAGGTCTTTTTCCAACCGGCCGATTTTCCGATCAAGCGTGATCAGGTACGCGAGCAGGCCCATCACGACGACGGCAATCACGGCGACGACGACGTAGATTTTGCCCTCCGAGCGCATCGTGTCGGCCATTTCCACGCCATTTTCAACGGTTTGCTGGGCCAGCAGGTTCGCCGAAAAGAGCAAAAAAGCGAAAAGCGAAAGCAGTTTTTTCATCGTCAGCTTAACGTTCAAAAGTGGGTTTGCGTACGGCCAATTCCTCTTGTTCTTCCAACTCCCGGGCCACGCGCCGCAACCGAATCCGCAGCGTCGAAATCCAGGCACCGAGCAGAATCATGCCGATGCAGGCGGGGTAAAACACCATCCGCATCTGGTTGTCCATGTCGTACTTGCCGAAGGCCGGATTGCCGCCGTTGCCGGGGTGGAGCGAATCGGTCAGGCGAGGCAGGATGAACACCAGCGGGATGAACATGGCGAAGGCGAAGATGTTGTAAATCGCCGAAATCCGGGCGCGTTGCTGTTCGTCGCGAAACGACCCGCGCAGGAGCCAGTAAGCCAGGTAAAGCAGCATTCCCGCCGCCGCCGAGAGGATTTTCGGGTCTTTGGGCAGGGGGTCGCCCCAGGTGTAATTGCCCCAGATGGCCCCCGTCACGTAGCCGAGCAGGCCGAACACGAGGCCCGTGTTGGCGTATTCGACCGACTGAATGTCGTCGCCCCACTGCCCGAAGCGCAGGTAACGGATGGCATACCAGCCCGAGGCCGTCATCATGGCGATCATGCCGAACCAGAGCGGCACGTGGAAGTACACGTTCCGGATGGTTTCGTTCAGAATCGGTTGACGCGGCACGTCCATCAGCAGCCCGCCCGTGAAGACGTAGGCGAGGATGGCGACGCAGAGCACTTTCCACCAATTGCTTTGCATTCGTTCGACGTTTGAGGTTTAACGTTTAGGGTAGTTTTCAACGCGTTTCTTTCGTTAAACGTTGAACCTATAAAATTTAAACGATTTTCAACTCCGCCACAAGTACGGAAACAAAATCACCGACAGCACCCAGACGATGGCGTTGAGGGCCAGCAGCGTGAGCACTTCGCCCCAACTCAGGCTCCGGTCAAGGCCGTCCATCGCGGCTTTCGAGACCTTCAACAGCATCAGCAGCATCGGCAAAATGACCGGGAAACTCAGCACGGCCATCAGCGTCGGGGCGTTTTCGGCTTTCGAGGCAATGCCCGCTACCAGCGTGAGCGTTCCCGAAAACCCCAATGCGCCGAGCACGACGGTGAGCAGGTACATCGGCCAGTCGCCCACGGGGTTGCCCATCACGAAGGCATAAAACGCCAGGCCCACCAGCGCCAGGCCGGTCATCAGCAGCGCGTTGTACAGCATTTTCGCCAGGATGATGCCTTCGGCGCTGGCCAGCGTGTAGTAGTACAACAGCCGCCCGGCGCGTTCCTGGGTGAAACTCTTGGCAATGGCGCTCACCGCTGTAAACAGCAGGATAATCCAGAAGAGGGTGTTCCAGGTAATCGGGTCCATTTGGCTGGCCCGCAACCGGAAACTCAGGTAGCAAACGAACACCGTGCTGACCAGATACAACACCATGCCGTTGAGGGCGTAGCGCTGCCGCCATTCAAGCTGGATTTCCTTGACAAAGAGTGCGTTGAACTCATTCATGCTGGGTTGCACCCCCAACCCCCTCAAGGGTGCTTTCCTTGCTGGAACCGCCTAAGCCCCCTTGAGGGGGTTGGGGGTGTTTTCGCTGAACAAAGGTACAACACAACGCGACCGGATGTGCTTTTTGGGCGAAACAAACCCGCTGAAACGCCGTTTTTGGGCGGTCAATTCGCGCAAAAAGCACCGTGAACCGACCCGCCAAATTGATGGATTGAACTGCACCGGCACCATGACGAATGTTTCCCCAAAATATTTTTTTGTCTGATGAAACTCCCCGTATTTTGCGTTGGTTTAAACTAAATCTAAATAAGCATCTTTTGATGAGCCGCAGCGTAGCCGATTTGAAGAAGGGCGAGAAAGGCATCATCTGCTCGTTCAAGGACGCGCAGATGTCGCTCAAGCTCCTTGAAATGGGCTGTCTGCCCGGTACGGAAGTCTGCCTGAGCTGCGCAGCCCCCTTCGGCGACCCGATTTGCATCAAAGTCTCGGGCTACTGCCTGTCGCTGCGCCGCGACGAAGCCTCGACGATACTTTTGAATTGACCGCGATAAGGTGGAGATCAGAGAGTAGAGAGCAGAGACGGATTCAACACCTCTATTCTCTCTACTCTCTACGCTCTACTTTTTATGAAAGACCTGCCCACCATTGCCCTCGTTGGCAACCCCAATTCCGGTAAAACGTCGCTTTTCAACCAACTGACGGGTTTGCGCCAGAAAACGGGCAATTTTGCCGGGGTGACGGTGGACAAGAAAACGGGCCTTTGCCAGCTCGACCGCGCCACCGAGGTGCTCATCCTCGATCTTCCCGGTACGTACAGCCTCTACCCGAAATCGCTCGACGAGCAGGTCGTGCTCGACGTGCTCGCCAACCCGAAGCACCCCGATTACCCCGACGTGACGGTGGTCGTGGTGGATGCCTCCAACCTCAAGCGCAACCTGCTGCTTTATACCCAAATCGCCGATTTGGGATTCCACACCGTGCTGGCGCTCAACCTTGTGGATGTGGCCGAACGGCACGGCCTCGACGTGGACGTGGACCTACTTTCCGACCAACTCGGCGTGCCCGTCGTGGCCATTAACGCCCGCACCGGCGAAGGCGTGGACAACCTGAAATTTGCCCTGCGTCACGAACTCAAAGCCCATTTCGAGCCGCAACGGCCCAATCTGCCCGTCCGTGACCTGGCTCCCGGCCTGCTCGACGACGTGAAAAAAACGCTCAGTCTGCAAAATGACTACCAGGCGCTGCTCTTTGCCGGGCAGTACCAGACGATGCGTTTTTTGCGCGAAACTGACCGCACCGCGCTGGACGAATTATCGCGGAAATACGCTTTCCAACCCACCGAGGTGCAGGCCAGCGAAACGCTCGAACGCTACCGCCGCATTAGCCAGGTGGTGGACAAGGCCGTGAACACCACTGCCACTGCCGATGACGACGGCCTCACCGGCCGCCTCGACCGCGTGATGCTGCACCCGGTTTGGGGCTACCTGATTTTCTTCGGCATTCTGTTCCTGATTTTCCAGAGCATCTTTTCGCTGGCGCAGTACCCGATGGACGCCATCGACGGCGGCATCGCCGCCCTGACCAACTGGCTCAAAACCGAATTGCCCGAAAGCCGCCTCACCGCCCTGCTCACCGACGGCCTGCTGGCGGGCATCGGGGGCGTAGTGATGTTCATCCCACAAATCGCCTTTTTGTTCTGCTTCATCGCGCTCCTCGAAGAGTCGGGTTACATGGCGCGGGTCATGGTGCTGATGGACAAGGGCCTGCGCCGTTTTGGCCTGAACGGTCGCAGCGTGGTGCCGCTTATTTCGGGTGTGGCCTGCGCCGTGCCTGCGTTGATGGCCACGCGGAGCATCAACAACTGGAAAGACCGCCTCATCACCATCATGGTCACGCCGCTGATGAGTTGCTCGGCGCGGTTGCCAATTTACACGGTGCTCATTGCGCTCGTGGTGCCCGCCCGCCGGTTTCTGGGGCTGTTCAACCTCCAGGGCGTGGCGCTGATGGGTCTGTACCTGCTCGGTTTCGTGGCGGCGCTGGGCGCGGCGTGGCTCATGAAGTTTCTGGTGAAAACCCGCGAACGCAGCTACTTCATCATGGAACTGCCCACGTACCAGTTGCCCCGGTGGAACCATGTTGGCCTGAGCGTGTGGAACGCCGTGAAGGCCTTCACCTTCGAGGCGGGCAAGGTCATCGTGGCGATTTCCATCGTGCTCTGGGTGCTGGCCACCTACGGCCCCGGCGACGCCATCGCCCGCGCCGAAGAGCAGGTGCGCCGCGAAGCGGCGCTCACCCCAAATTTTGGCAATGTCGAAAACGCCGTGGCCGCCGCCCGGCTGGAGCATTCGTACGCGGGTTATTTTGGCAAAGCCCTCGAACCCGCCATTCGTCCGCTGGGCTACGACTGGAAAATCGGCATCGCGCTCATCACCTCGTTCGCCGCCCGCGAGGTGTTCGTGGGCACCATGTCCACCATTTACAGCCTCGGCTCCGAGGTGGACAACGCCCAGCAGGCCACCATCCGCGAACGCCTTCGCGCCGAAATCAACCCCGAAACGGGCGGGCCGCGCTTCACGCCCGCCGTGGCGTTTTCGCTGCTGGTGTTTTACGCCTTCGCCATGCAGTGCATGAGTACCCTGGCCACTACGTACCGCGAAACGAAGGGATGGCGTTACCCACTGATTCAGCTTTTTTACATGACCGCGCTGGCCTACGTGGCGGCGTTTCTGGTGTACCAGGGACTAAAATGAGGCGGAGTGGTGAAACGTGCATGCATTAAAAAGCGACCGGCGGAGTGCCGGTCGCTTTTTGTTTGGGCGTCCATGCGTTTCTGGCTTGCGGTACGTGCTGAACGGTTTGGCACAAAATTTTAGCAGCGATTTAAGAAAATGAGGATTTGTTCGGTTTTCATAGAACAATTCCTACATTGTACGCGAAATCGCTCCTTTTGTCCGTGAACGCCCACGGAAAAGGGGCGAACCGCTGAAATCCGTCTCCGCTAATCCGTTAAAACCATGTTGTCCCGCCTCCGCCTCGGACTGGCTTTACTTCCGTTCGTGTTCGCCTCGTGTGAGCAATCCGACCTGTTGGTCGAACCCAACACTGCCCACACCGCCGGGCGCATCCAGGCCACGCCAAGCTACCGTGGCCTGTACGTCAACAAGTTTGACACCATCCTGGGCAACCTCGCCGCCGAAGATTCGCTGCTGAACTGGTGCAAAGCGTACGGCTTCAACGCCATCAGCCTGTACAGCCTCAACGCCGTGCTGGGCGACGAGCGCTACACCTCGCTCGCCCGCTTCATCAAAAAAGCCCGCACCGGCGGTTATGGCATTAATCAGGTGGCCGCCGTACGCGGTAGTTCGGCCAATTTCACCCAAAATGCCACCTACGACGCATCGCGTGCCGATTTTAATGAACGGTTCAACGTTTACAACCTTGAAAATGAATGGTGGAACAACGGCCCCGACTGCAATTTCACGTGCTATACCAACATTTTGCAGGCCATGAGCCAGAAGGCGTTCGCGGCCTCGTCGGCTATGACGCGGGAAGCCTACATCGGGTGGTTTCAGAATCCGGATGGGCAGGAAGCCAGGCAGGCTACCAAGCTGGTTCAGAACCTCGACCGGATTCTGGTCCACGATTACCGCGTTTCGCCAAGTTTCGGGTACATGCAGAGCCGCCTGTCGTACCTTGGGCAGGCAGCCCAGAAGCAGGGGCGCATCATCGACGTGGTGGTGATTTTCAGTGCTGAACCCGATTACATGCAAAACTACTTCAGCACCACGGGGCAGAACAAGACGTTCGACAACGCCTATGACGTGATTGTGGCCCAGCACAGCGCGGCCAGTTTTCAGGGTAAGGACAACGTTCGTATCATTGGCTACCAGGTGTTTCAGTACGAATGGGCGCGGCTGGCCCGGCCCACGCCCGCTGCGTTGCAATAACTTTTCTAATCAGAGCGAAGCCTGTAGCAAGGAAGAAGGCCCGTCAACGCAGTTGCGTTGACGGGCCTTCTTCCTTGAGCACACCCACGGTCAGCGGTTTTGCCGCACGTAGCCGGGGGCCATTTCGCGGTATTCGTCCAGAATTTGCCGGGTGACGGCCTTCAACTGCCGGTCTTCGAGCGCCACGTCGTTCCGGGCCATCAGGCCGGAGGCGTAACCCAGCCAAACCGAGCGGTTGAGGTTTTCGTCCACCATCTGAATCACCAGGGTGCCATTTTTGCGCGATTTCCGGCCAGAAAAAGCCCGGGTTTCACGGACCAGTTTTGATTCGTGCCAGGTGCAAACCGCGCCGTAGAGCGAAAACACGATGGCCAGGTCAGGGTTGCGCTGCACTTTGCGGTAGCCACGGGCCTGCATCTGGCGGTCAATTTCCTGCTGAACGGCCTGTTGCTGCTCCTCCGAGAGCGTACGAAAATCGCCGCTTTGCAGGATGGCGTAGGTTTGGTTGAGTGAAAACCGGGAGAGGTAGTCGTCGTTGGTGTCAACCCGGGCGCGCTGGCTGGTGCAGGAAACCGCCAGCCAGCCCAGGGCCAAAAGGAGAAATACTTTTTTCATGTCCTGAATGCATAAAAGCTGGAAATGTGATGGAACAAACGTAGCGAAAATTTGACTTAAATTTAACACAATGGTAACATTGGAATTTTTGAGGTTCGGAAAAAACGGTTTTGGGCAGGGTTCGGATAATTTATTTCCCTGGGGAAAAAGGGCCAAGACGGAGGCGGCGAAAAGCAAAAAAATAAGAGCAGCCAATTGGTTTTTAAAAATAAGACGTATGTTTGCGTCATACTTTTTAAAAGACCCATGTTTGCCAAAACCGAAGCCTTCGCCGACACGCAGCGTGACGTCGCCCGGCTGGCCAAATTGCTGTCGCACCCGGCGCGGGTGGCTATTTTACAGCACCTGGCCAAAACCAAAACCTGCATTTCAGGCGATATCGCGCTGGAACTGCCCCTGAGCCGCACCACCGTCAGCCAGCATTTGCAGGAATTGAAAAACGGTGGTCTGATCAAAGGCAACGTGGACGGCCTCAACGTGTGCTACTGCATCGACGAAACCGCGTTCGCGGCGGCGAAAACCCTGTTCGACGATTTTTTCACCACCACCGACGAGCAAATGAAATGCTGCTGACCGCGCCCCTGACTCCCGCCCACGCCGACGACGTCATCCGGATTTACGCCGAAGGCATGGACACCGGTATCGCAACGCTCGAAACCAGCCCGCCGACTTGGGAAAGCTGGGACGCTGAACACCTGCCGCACTGCCGCTTCGTGGCCCTGACCAACGACGGTGCCGTAGCGGGTTGGGTGGCGCTTTCGCCCGTGTCCGGACGGTGCGTGTATGGCGGCGTGGCCGAGCTGAGCGTGTACGTAGGCGAAGCGTTCCGGGGCCGGGGCGTCGGGCTGGTTTTGCTCCAGAAATTGATTGAAGAATCAGAAAAAGCGGGCATCTGGACGCTGCAATCGAGCATCGATGCGCTTAACGCATCCAGCCTGAGGTTGCACGAAAAAGCCGGGTTTCGGCAGGTGGGGTTCCGGGAAAGATTCGGTCAGCGTCTCGGCGAGTGGCGCGACATTGTGTTGCTCGAACGGCGCAGTCAGCGGGTGGGTATCTGACGCCCTGCTTGGTTCAATCTAACGTATGTTTACGAATTACTTTTTACCTTAAATTTCACGAATCATGGAAGATTTGGCCAACCAACTCAAAACCCTCGTCCGCGAGTCGTACACGCGGGTAGCCCAACAAGGCTACGACCAGAATGCCGCCTCCTGCTGCGGCTGTGGCCCATCCCTTTCCACCGTCGATGCGGCGGTAATGGCCGAAGCGTACACCGACCTGAACGGCTACGTACCCGAAGCCGATTTGGGCCTGGGCTGTGGGCTACCCACCCAATTTGCTCAAATCCAACCCGGCGATATGGTCATCGACCTCGGCTCCGGCGCGGGCAACGATGCCTTCGTGGCCCGGCACGAAACCGGCCCAACGGGCAAAGTCATCGGCGTGGATTTCACACCCGCCATGATTGAACGCGCCCGCCGCAACGCCGGGGTGCGGGGCTTCAACAACGTCGAATTCCGGCAGGGCGACATTGAGCAAATGCCGGTTTCCGACGCCGTGGCCGACGTAGTGGTGAGCAATTGCGTGCTCAACCTCGTGCCCGACAAGCCCGCTGTGTTCGGCGAAATGTTTCGGGTGCTGAAGCCCGGCGGGCATTTCAGCGTGTCGGATATCGTGCTGGTAGGCGAGTTGCCCGACGGCATCCGGCAGGCCGCCGAACTCTACGCGGGCTGCGTGAGCGGGGCCATCGACCAGGAAATTTACCTCAGCGGGCTGCGCGAAGCGGGTTTCCAGAACCTGACCTTGCAGAAAGCAAAGCCGGTTTTCCTGCCCGACGAGATTTTGAAAAACTACCTTTCGGAAACCGAACTCGCCGAATTCCGGGCCTCCGGCGCGGGCGTGGTGAGCATCACGGCGTACGGCGAGAAACCGGGCGAAAAACGACCCAATCCGAAAAAAGCCGAGGCCAAAGCCGCCTGTTGCGGGGCCGATTCGGCCTGCTGCTGACCGTGAAAAAAGCCCTACTTGCCGAAAGTCTCGGTACGTTTTTCCTCGTATTCGCCGGAACCGGAGCCATCGTCGCCAGTCAGACGTTCGGGCAACCCACGCACGCGGGCATCGCGGCTACCTTCGGGCTGGTGGTGATGGCGCTCATTTTCGCACTCGGCGACATTTCCGGGGCACATTTTAACCCCGCCGTCACGCTGGGTTTCGCCGCAGCCGGGCGGTTTTCCTGGAAACGTGTCGGGCCGTACCTGCTCGCCCAGGTCGCCGGGGCCGGGGCCGCGAGCGGATTGCTGCGCGTTCTTTTCCCCGAAAACGAAACACTCGGGGCCACAATGCCTGCCGGGTCGGCGGCGCAATCGTTTGCGTTTGAACTGATCCTGACGGCGTTTTTGATGCTCGTCATTCTCAACGTTACGACTGGCGGTAAAGAAAAAGGCATCACCGCCGCCATCGCCATCGGCGCGACGGTCGGGTTGGAGGCCCTGTTTGCCGGGCCGGTGTGCGGGGCTTCGATGAACCCCGCCCGCTCGCTGGCCCCGGCGCTGGTTTCCCGAAATCTTACCTTCCTCTGGATTTACCTCACTGCCCCGCCGCTGGGCACGCTCGTCGCCGTGGGCCTTCACCGAATTTTACACCCCAACCCCGCATGAAAATCGCCCTGTTTTCCGACATCCACGCCAACCTGCCCGCCCTCGAAGCGGTGCTGGCCGACCTCGACGCCCGAAAACCCGACGCCGTGTACTGCCTCGGCGATTTGGTCGGCTACAACGTCTGGCCCAACGAAGTCATCGCCGAAATCCGGCGGCGGGGCATTCCGACCATCGCCGGAAACTACGACTTCGGCATTGGCCGCGCCTCCGACGACTGCGGCTGCGCCTACCGCGAGGAAGTGGAAAAAGCCAATGGAAAAATTTCGATTGCCTACACGAATGCAGTCATCGGAGCCGACGAGCGGGCGTACCTCCGCACCCTGCCCCGGCACCTCCGGCTCGAATTCGACCTGAGCAACGACCCCGAACGGCTCTGGGGCGGGCAGGATTTCCTGAAACTGCTGCTCGTTCACGGCAGTCCGCGGCGCATCAACGAGTACCTGTTCGAGGACCGCGAGGACAAAAGCCTGACGTACATTTTGGAGAAATTTGGGGCGGACCTGTTGTGTTTTGGCCATACCCATAAGCCCTACCACCGGGTGTTGAGTCAGGAAACCGAAACCGGCGTGCGCTACCGCCACGCGATCAACATCGGCTCGGTGGGCAAACCCAAAGACGGCGACCCGCGCGCGGGTTACGTGCTGCTGACGATTCGGGAAAGTAGCCAGGCCGACCCGTCCGATGGGATTGAGGTCGAATTTGTCCGCGTGCCCTACGACGTGGAAAAAGCAGCCCGCGCCGTGGAAGAAAGTCCGTTGCCCGATGCCTACGCCGAAGCGCTGCGCATTGCCCGGTGAAAAGTCGCAACTGGAACGTCTGCCCGCCGACACGCCGTCGAGGGGCTTTTTTCGTAGGATTGGAAAACGTCCTGACGACGCAATCCGCATGAACCGGTCTACACGCCGCGAGCTCCAGAATTTTGGTACCATCCCCCCTCCGCGACGTGGACACCGTAACCGATTTACCAGCCGAGGTGCTCGACCAAATCACCGGCAATCAGCGCTGACTGGCCGCGTTGCGCCGCCGCCCGGTCGCCCGCGAGGCCGTGTTGGTACACGCCGAAAATCGCCGCGTCTTTCGCCGAAAAACCCTGCGCCCGCAGGCCCGTCAGGATGCCGGTGAGCACGTCGCCGGTGCCGCCCGTAGCCATGCCGGGGTTGCCGGTGGCGTTGAAATGCACCTCGCCGTCGGGCGTGCCGATGGCCGTGTACGCGCCTTTCAGCACCACGACCGACTTCGTTTTCCGGGAAAACCGTTTCAGCAACTCCAGCCGCTCGTAGTCGTTGGCCCACGTTCCGGCCAGCCGTTCGAATTCCTTCGGGTGGGGCGTTAGCAGGCTGTCGGGCGGGAGGTTTTTCAATAGATTTTTGTCTTCCGAAAGCAGGTTGAGCGCGTCGGCATCGAGGACGAGCGGCACGCGGGCCTGCGCTGCTTTTTCGAGAAGTTCGGCTAAAAAGGCCTTCGTACTTTCGTCTTTTCCAATCCCAGGCCCCACGCCTACGGCCTGGTACGGTGCTAAATCGGGCACGGTCGTGTGCCGTTTTTCGTCCGAATCCACCAGACACATGGCTTCGGGTGCGCTGGTTTGCAGGATTTCATACCCGCAGCCGGGCACCTGCACCGTGAGCAACCCGACGCCACTCCGCAAACACGCCCGCGCCGACAGCACCGCCGCACCGATTTTGCCGAAACTCCCCACGGCCAGCAACACGTGGCCGTACGTGCCTTTGTGCGAAAACCGGCTGCGGGGCCTGGTCAGCCCCCTGATTTCGGCTTCATCGGTCAGGAAAAAGGGCGTTTCGGCGTCGAAATCGGGCGAAAGGCCGATGTCAAGCACGTGCCAGTCGCCAACGAATTCGGCGAGTTTCGGTTGGAGAAACGCGAGTTTGGGTTGCTGAAAACTGACGGTGTGGGTGGGGCGGACGATGGCATCGTCGGGGCCGTTGGGCGCGTCGGCGAAGAGGCCGGAGGCGATGTCGACGGCCACGACCGTTGCGCGGCTGGCGTTGATTCGCCCGATCGTTTCGGCCAGAATGCCGCTGGCCGGTCGGTTGAGGCCCGAGCCGAGCAGCGCGTCGAGGACGAGGCCATCGGGCGGAATTTCTGGAAAAATCGGATTTAATTCTTCAATCCACGAAACCGCGCCGAGGGCTTCAAACCGTTCGAGGTTGGTTTGGAAATCAGCCGAGGGCCGGTCGGTGTGCCGCACCACGTGCACGAGAACGGCCCACCCCGCGTGCTGGAGCAGCCGGGCCACTACCAGCCCATCGCCGCCGTTGTTACCCATGCCGCAAAACACGAAACACCGCCCGCCGACGCGCAGTTGTTCGGTCGGTGCCTGGTTCGTCAGCAGCCAGCCGGTCAGCGCGGTGGCCGCCCGTTCCATCAGGTTGACGGACGAAACCGGTTCGTGCTCCATCGTGTAGGCATCCCAGGCCCGGATTTGGGCGGCGGTGTAGAGTTTCATGGCGTTTGTCTGAATCAGGATTGGCCCGGATTTTAAGATGTTCAGGATGAATTGAGAAAAAAATCCTGTAAATCCTAAAATCCGGGCCAATCCTGATTCAGACAAAATTATTCCTCGTTTCCTTCTTCCCGCTCCACGCTGCTGCCCATGGTGGCGTTTTCGTCCACCGTTGCCTGGCCTTTGTAGCCCACGTGGCTGGCTCCGGTGGCGGTCGCGCGGAGTTTCTGGACGGCGTATACCGAGGCGCTGCTCGCCCCGACGGCCTCCACGTTGGCCTCCAGTGCCTTGAGGCTGAAGGCTTTCAGCTTGGAAGCTCCCGATACGTCGGCTTCGAGGCGGGCGGCGCTACCGAGGAGCGTCAGCGTCGAGGCTCCCACCACGTCGGCGGTGATGGTTTGGGCGTTGAGCGAGGTGAATGTCGCCGTTGTTGCGCCCGTCAGGTCGATTTCCAGGTCGGTTGGCTGGTCGAAACCGCGCACGTTGGCGCTGACGGCTCCGGTAAATTCCACGCCCGTCAGCTTCGGCATCGTGATGCGGATGTTGACCGAACGGTGCTGGCGACCCAGGATCCGGAAGCCGTCGCGGTAGCTGATTTTGAGGGCTTCCCCGTCGCGGCGCACCTGGAGTTCGTCCACGTCGCGCTGGCGGCCGTCCACCTCCACGGAGTAGGTTTTCCCTTGTTTCACTTCCACGTAAAACCCACCGGCAAGGTCGAGTTTTTCAAAATCACCGAGGTTGTTGTAGGTACGCGAATACTCGCCGCGCCCCATCTGGAAGCCGTCGTTGTTGTCGTCGCCGTCGTTGGATTCGTCGTTATTTTCGTCGCGCAGAATGGGCACGTCCGAATTGAGGGCTTCGAGTTGGTTGGTCGCTTTCGAGAACACGAACAGCGCGGTTTTGAAGCGGTCGCCTTTTTCCTCGTCAAAAAAGTCGCCGTTG
Organism: Spirosomataceae bacterium; assembly: GCA_965249815.1. GTDB lineage: Bacteria > Bacteroidota > Bacteroidia > Cytophagales > Spirosomataceae > JAJAZB01. The sequence goes on from CBDFMV010000001.1 coordinate 68,327, forward strand.
AACGAGTTGGTCACCCAGCCCGCGAAGTTGCGGGTCATGCGGAACGGCTTGCCGTAGGGCACTTTCAGGGTCATGTACAATTCCTGGTTGCGGAAGGGCGTACCCGCCGCCAGTTCGGCGCGCTTGTCGAACAGCAGCGTCGAATCGCGGCGACTGACGGCGTAAGTCAGAGCCGTGGCGTTGGCTTTGGCGTCGTCGCGGTTGCGGCCGTTGGCGCGGAAGCGTTGCTCCAGCCGAAAATCGGGACCGTCGTAGCCCTCGAGGGCCAGCCGGGTGTGATTCCAGGATTCGTCGTCGTTGTTGTTGGCGTCGAAACCCGCTACCGAAGCGGCGGGAAAGGCCTGCACTTTCTCCACCTCGCCGTTGCGCCGGAAATTGGCCGCGTAGCTGGTGCCCATTGCCGCCGCGCCCACCGTGCCGAAAATCCAGAGGGCGAGCATGGGCAGGCCGAGGCGGGCGTTGAACAGGGGGCGTTTGACCAGCAGCGAAGCGCCCAGGATGGCCACGGCCAGGAAGGGAATCCCGATGGCCAGGAAGCCGAACACCCACATCCAGGGCGAGGCGTCGTTGAGCAGGCGCAGCGGCGTGTCGTCCATGACCACGTTGTCCAGGCCCGCCGCCCCGAGCAGGGCCAGCAGCGCGACAAACAAGCCAATGACCGCCGAAGCCCCAATTACGATGAGAATCAGGCCCGCAAAAACCCGCATGGCCACCAGCAGGAAGTTGAAGAGCGGCCCGAGGGCGGAAAAAATGGCCGCCAAAGCCCGGAACGGGAACAGCAGGACGCGGGTCACGGCGTTTTCCGGTTGGTTTTCAACGTTCAGGTTGCGCTTCACGTTGGTCTCGATGTTTTCGAGCGTGATGGGTTCACCCTGCATCTGCATCCGGTCGGTGAGGGTTTTGGCCTCGGGCGTAATGGCCCACAACACGATGTAGAGCAGGATGCCCGTGCCGAAGAAAAAGATGCTCAGCACGAACAAAAACCGCAGCAAACCCAAATCCCAGCCGGTGTAGGCCGCCACGCCCGCCACCACGCCGCCCACGACTTTGTGGTTGGGGTCACGGTAGAGTTTTTTCAGCGTCTCGTCTTCTTCGAGGTTCGGGTTGGCGGGCAGCGACACCCAGAGCGCGATGTAAAGCAGGAACACAAACCCGCCGAAGGCTCCAAACACGTCACCTTCATTGTTGAAAATGGGTCTGCTGGCCGGAATGCCCAGGAACAGGAACAAAAACAACAACCGAATCCAGAGCGAATCCACGTTGAAGTAGTGTGCCAGTCCGGCGCATACGCCACCGAGAATTTTGCGCTTGGTATCGCGGAACAGCCGACGGGGTGTGGCCGTGCCCGTCGCGGCGGGCGGCGGGGCCGTGGTGGCCCCGGCGGCGTTGGCGGCCTGCTGACGGGCGTGGATGGCGTGCAAATCCTCTTCTTCTTCGATGGCTTCGAAGTCGGCCACGGTGCCCATCGAGCGAATGAGCGTGTCGACGTCGGTGGCCGAGAGGGATTGTTTGCTTTCTTTTTGCAGCGTGTCGCTGAATTTCTCGGCGATGCGCCCTTCGATGTCGGCAATGATTTCGGCGCTGCCTTCGTAGGCCGAAAAATACTGCTGCACACTCGCCAGGTAGCTGCGAAGGCGCTCGTAGCCGTCTTCCTCGATGTGGAAAACGACGCCGGCGATGGTGATGGAAAAGGTCTTTTTCATGACGTTCAAGTGAGGTATCAGAAGTGAGCTGTGAGGGAGTTTTTCGTCGGATGAACTGGCTTGCAGGTCGGGGAGGTGAACGGTTTTTACCGCGGACCTCTTACCACGTACCGCTCACAAATCACTTTTCACTCGTTGGGTTATCTTATTGACAGAAGCGGATAATTCTTCCCAGGTTTGCTGGAGTTCTTCGAGAAATTCCCGGCCGGTGTCGGTCAGGACGTAGTACTTGCGGGGCGGCCCGGAGGTGGATTCCACCCATTTGTAGTCGAGCAACCCGGAGTTTTTCAGCCGGGTGAGCAGCGGGTAGAGGGTGCCTTCCACCACCATGATGTTCGAGGAGGTCAGTTCGTCGAGCATATTGGAAGCGTACACCTCGCCCCGCGCGATGATGTGCAGAATGCAGAATTCAAGGATTCCCTTTCGCATTTGCACCTGGGCGTTTTCTAAGTTCATGGCGCGTAACAGTTTACGGTAGTTTTCAGAGGGAGGTGCCGCGCGGCCGTTCTGGGACGTCATCCATCGGGCCGCGCAGCACCGGGAGTTGATTGCTGGGAACAAAAGTAATAGCAGGTACTTTGCCATGCAAGGTACTCGGTGAAAATCTTTTCTGATTTCGGGTTGAGCGGCGGGAAGGGCAGGCTGAGCGCGGGGAAAGGGCGGATGGGAATGCCAACAAGACCTAACAGGTTTCCAAAACCTGTTAGGTCTGTGATTTTCACCCAAACGCCTCCCGCAGCATCGCCACGCTCCGCTCCACGGCCCCTTCCGGGGCGGCTTTGCCTTCAAATTCGAGCGTCACGTAGCCGCGGTACCCGGCTTTTTTGAGAATCCCGGCGATGCGGTGGTAGTCGAGGTCGAGGCTGTACCACTCGCCGCCGCCTTCGTAGGTTTTGGCCTGCACGTAGGTGGTGTAGGGCGCAATCTGTGCCAGCTTTTCGTAGGGATTTTCCAGAAAATTGCCCGTGTCCATCAGCACGCCCAGCCAGGGCGACTCAATGGCCTTCCGAATCCGCAGCAGGCCTTCGGGCGTGGAAGTCAGGCCCCAGTGGTTTTCGAGGGCCAGGTGCACACCGCACTCCGCCGCTTTGGCGAGGCATTGCCGGGTGCAGTCGATGGCCCACTTGAAAGCGTCGTCTTCGGTGTAGCCGGGAATCGCCGCCTCCACGCCCTTGTTTTTCATGTATTCGTCGAACGACTTCGTGGTGTTCCAGCGGCCCGAATTCAGCCGCATGCACGGAATGCCCAGTTTGTAGGCCAGTTCGATGCAGTGCAGCGTGTGCTCCACGTTTTTGCGGCGTTCCTCCGCGTCGGGCGACACGAACGACTGGTGCACCGACAGCGCAATCAGCGCCACGCCCTGCGTGAACGCGTGCCGTTTCAGTTTTTGCAAGTACCCGTTGTCTTCGCTTTCCATTTGCCGGTGCAGGACGTCCACGCCCTCCACGCCGAGGCGGGCGGCCTCGTCGATGACGTGCTCGATGGGCGTTTTGGCGGTTTTAAAATGCCAGTACGAGTAACTGGCCAGCCCGAGGCGAATCCGCGCCGGAGCCGCTGCGGGTTGGGCAAAAGTAGGCAGGGTGGGGGCGAGGGCCGCCGTGGTGCCGAGCAGGCCGGTTTGAAGAAAGTAGCGTCGGGTGGTCATGGAAGGTTGAGGATGAGTGTTCCAAGTAAAAGAAAAAAGTGAACAAACACGGTGGGCGCAGTTCCAAATCATTTATCCAACGGTATCCGTTGCCCGAAGAAAACCGCATAGTTTTGGTTTTGAGCGTTTTGCCCACCGCGATGAACCGTTTTTGGAGAAAATTCTTCCGACTACCTGCGGGCTTTTTGCTGCTCGCCGGTCCGTTGCTGGCCCAGCGGTCGGCGGCGGACTGGATCAACCCCGCCCAGACCTACTTCAAAATTCCCACGGCGCGGCGCGGCGTGTACCGGCTTTCCGCCGAGGCCCTGCACCGGGCGGGCCTGCCTGTCGCCGTGGACCCGCGCGCGTTGCAACTTTTTCATCGCGGCGAAGAAGTGGCGCTGCACGCGGCGGGCGAGGCCGACGGGCGTTTCGACGATGGCGACTTCGTGGAATTTTTCGGCACCGCCAACGACGGCACCCTCGACTCGGCACTCTATTTTCCCCGCCATGCCCAACCGCACCGGTTTTATAACCTTTATTCCGACACGACGGCTTACTTCCTGACCTGGCGACCCGGCAACCAACCGGGCCTGCGAATGGCCTTGCCCAAAGAAACCGACGCTTCCGGCCTGAACCCCGAGCCGTTCGTCTGGCTCATGAGCCGTCAGGTGTACACCGGCGACTACGCCGTGGGCACGTTTTACCCGCTGGGAATGCGCTCGTTCAACGCCACGTTTTACACCCACGCCGACTGGGGCGAAACCTACACCGGTCCGGCCCGCAAACCCGGCGAGTTGGCGACGTTCGGCTTCGATTTGAGTTTTTACAATCGCCCGCCCGGCGTTTTGCCCGAACTGGAACTTCAGGTCGTGGGCCGCAACCCCGACGTGCACCGCATCGGCGTCAGCACCGGGCCGGTGGCGGGCACCGAGCGGTCACTCGGCACGATGCAGCCGCCCGATTTCCGCCATGCGACCTTCCGCGCCGTCCTGCAACCCGACGACGTGGCCGCCAATAACGCCGTGCGCGTCGGCCTCCTTTCGCGCGACGTGCCGCCCGACGGTGCCGAGGGATTGCCCTGGGCCTTCGCGCCGACGTACATGCAAGTGCGTTACCCGGCGCAGCCTGTGAAATTCGATTCAACGCAGGAATTCAGCCTCGCTGCCAACCCCGCCGGGCGTTCGCTGCTCGAACTGGCCAACGTTTCACAAACCGCCGTTTTCTACGACCTGACCGACGAACGCCGCCCGGTTCGCGTGGGCTTTTCGATGAAAAATGGCACGCTACGGGCCGTCGTCGCCCCAACCGCCGAAGGCCGGAATTTGCTGGTGACCGACCGGTTTCTGACGCCGCCGATTCAGCCCGTGACGTTTCGGATGTTGCCAGAAAAAGCTGATTTTCTACTTGTTACGCACGAAGGCCTGTTGCCCGCCGCGCGGAATTTTGCCGCGTACCGCGCCTCGACGGCGGGCGGCGGTCACGACACGCTCGTCGTGACGATGCGCGAACTGGCCGATTGGTTCAACTACGGCGAGTGGAGTCCGGTGGCAATTCGCAACTTCGCCGAAACGATGCGACGGCGCGGGGCAGAATTCCTGTTTCTGGTCGGCCAGTCGCGTTGGCCGCAAACGGTGCGCCGCGCCGCCAACCGCGCCGCCCTCGACCCGGTGCCCAACGCGGGCTGGCCGAGCGCCGACGCGCCGCTGGTGATGGGCCTCAACGGCGACAATCCGTTCGTGCCGGGTCTCGCCGTGGGGCGGCTCAGCGCGGCCACGCCCCGGCAGGTGCTCGATTACGTACAAAAAGTTCGCGCGCACGAGGCCGCGCCCGCATCGGCGCTGTGGCGCAAGCGACTGCTGCACCTGAGCGGGGGCCGCACGGCGGGCGAATTGCAGGTTTTCAGAAACTACGTGGACGGCCTCCGGCAACTCGCCGACAGCAGCGGGCTGGGCGTGCGCGTCGAAACGCTTTCCAAAACCACCGACGCGCCCGTGGAGCCGCTCAACGTGGCCCGCCAACTCAACGACGGCGTGGGCCTGGTCACGTTTTTCGGGCATTCGGGCGTGGCTTCGCCCGACCTCGACATCGGATTTTGCAGCAACGACGCCCTCGGCTACCGCAACGCGGGCCGCTTCCCGCTGCTGGTGCTCAACGGCTGCGACGCGGGCAACGTCTTCCTCGACGGCGGTCAGCCTGCCTTCACCACCGACTGGCTGGCCCCGCCCGACCGGGGCGCGATTCTCGTGCTCGCCCACGCGGCGGCGGGCTACCCGGCCCCGCTGCGGGCGTACACGGAGCAACTCTACGCCGTGCTTTTTGCCGACAGTCTTTTCGCCGGAAAAGCCTTCGGGCTGGTGCAGCGCGAGGCCATCCGGCGGCTGGTCACCACACCCGGCGCGACGGTTTACGAGTGGAGCCACGCCCAGCAGTTTCTGCTTCAGGGCGACCCGACGGTGGTGCTTTTCCCCGCCACCAAACCCGATTACGCCGCCGAAACGCTGTTTCTGACGGCGTCCGGCGGCGAAAAACTGACGGCTTCGTCCGACTCGTTCCGCCTCGGCGTGATCGTCAGCAACGGCGGGCGGGTGCCGCGCTGGGCCACGACGCTTTCGGTGCAACGGACGCTGGCCAACGGGGCAGTGGCTGATTATGGCTCGTTTCGGCTGCCGCCCGTGGCATTTCAGGACACGCTGTTTTTTACGTTGAAAAACCGCGAAACGGGCGTTGGCGGGCTAACCCGCTTCGACGTAGTGCTCGACCCCGACCGCCAACTCGACGAAATTACCCGCGACAACAACCACGCGAGCCTGACCGTCAGCCTGCCGGGTTTTGCGGCATTGCCGTTGTTGCCGCCCGATTCTGGCCTCGTGAATTCGCCGGAAGTGGAATTGGTGGCCCAGGCGACGCGGGTTTTGCGGGAAAAAGGCCGGGTGCTCACGCAAATTTTTTTGCTGGAAATCGACACCACGGCAACGTTCGACAGCCCTTTCAAACGAAGCCAGACCGTCGCCGCGACCTGGCTACCAACGTGGAAAGTGCTGCTGTTGCCTACCGATGGCCTGCGGTATTTCTGGCGCGTTCGCGCCGCCGACGCGCCAATCGGTGTTGAAAATGGGTGGGCAGGGAGCTCGTTTTTCTTCGTAAAAAACTACCCCGACGGCATAGCAAACTTGCCAGAAGGAGCCATCGATCCGACCGTAGAACTTGCCCAAACCTTCCAGGAAGTGCCCGAAGGAGCCGTTTTTTGGCAAACCGTCGTGTTTCAAAACCTGACCGCCCGGCCGTTCCGCGACAGCCTGCTCGTCCGGCAAACGCTGATCAACGCGGCCACGAGGCGGCAACTGGTCCGGGTTTGGCGCGTGGCGTCACCGCCGCCCGGTGGCCGTGTGACGTTGGGAGGCGCGGTGCCGACGCGGGGTTTCGCGGGCGAAAACGAGTTGAGCCTCACGGTGAACCCCCGCGACCAGCCGGAAGTAGCGTTCCACAATAATTCAGCGGAAACGAAACTGACCGTGTTGCCCGACCGCGCCAACCCGGTGCTGCAAATCACCTTCGATGGACGGCAACTCGAGGACGGCGAACTGGTGTCGCCCAGCCCGGCGATTGGCCTTCGGCTGCGGGACGAAAACCCGTTTCTGATGCGAACCGACACGGTCGGCATCGGGTGGCGGTGGCAAAAACCGGGGGCGGCGTGGGTGCGCATCGCCTTCAGCGACCCGGCGGTTTCCTGGCAAACGACCGCTGGCAACGAGTTTCGGGCCGAATTTCGTCCGCAACGCCTGCCCGACGGGGTGTACGCCCTGGACGCCCAGGGTCAGGATTTGAGTGGCAACCTCGCGGGGGCGCTGCCGTACCGGATTCATTTTCGGGTGAAAAGCGACTCGTTGCCCACGCTGCGAATTTTCCCGAATCCATTCGCCCACTTCACCCGGTTTTCGCTGACGTGGGGCGGAATTTTGCCACCCGAAACGGCGGAACTGCGACTATTCACGTCAGCGGGCGTACTGGTTCGGCACCTGCGAATGACCCGGTTGCGCGGCGGCGTAAACGACTGGTTTTGGGATGGCACCGACGCCCAGGGCGCTTTGCTGCCGGGCGGCGTGTACGGCTACCGGCTCGAAGCGGGCGAGGTGGTGAAAACGGGTCGGGTGGTGCTGATTCGCTGAAAATCAGTCTTCGTACAAAGTGGCTTTGTCCAGCCCGGTGGGCAACGGCCCGACCTGGCTGAGTTTGCGGGCGGCCAGCCGCGCCCCGGCCTGGGCGCAGGCGGGCGGCGCGTGACCGTCGAGCCAGGCGGTGAGGAACCCGGCCCAGTAGGCGTCGCCCGCGCCGGTGGCGTCCACGACCTCGGCGACGGGTTTCACCGGTACGGCGAGGCGCTCGGTACCGCCGTCCCAACTGAGCAAACTGCCCTTTGCGCCCTTCGTGAAGCACACCAGTTTCGCGCCCAGGCCATGAAAATCGGCCATCACGTGGTCGTCCGTGACGGGCTGGCCGTAGAGCCGTTCGGCGTCGTCGTCGCTGAGTTTGACCAGCGCACCGGGACGGACAAACTCGCCGATGATCCGCCAGGCCTGTTCGCGGTCGGGCCAAAGCGTGGGCGCGTAGTTGGCGTCGAGGCTAAGCTGGCAACCGGCCCCGGCGGCACGGCGGGCGGCGTTCACCAGCGTTTGCTGGGCGGGCGGCTGGCTGAGGGCGAAACAGGTGGTGTGAAAAATGGAAACCTGCGCCAGCAGCGCGTCGGGCAGGTGTTCGGGATGCAGCATCCGGTCGGCGGTGCGGTAGGCGATAAAATCGGGCGTGCCCGTGGTGCGGCTCACCACCACGAGGCTGGTGGGCTGGAGCGGGTCTTCGGCCACGAATTGCGTTTCCACACCCGCTTCGGCCACGCGGGTTTTCAGGTATTTCCCCAGGCTATCCCGCCCCACGCAGGCCACCAGCGCCACGCGGTGGCCGAGCCGGGCCAGGTTCGCGGCCAGATTGGCCGGGCTACCGCCGGGGTAGCGGTGAAAATCGCGGCTTTCGCTGAGGTCGGTCACGCGCTCGTGGCCGATGAAATCAACGAGCAGTTCACCGGCGGCGAGGAGAGCGTAGGGGCGGGAGTTCAGAGGGTGCATTTCGCAGGGATAGTCGGCAAAATAAGGCGTTGGGAGCCGGAAACGAAAACCGTTCCTCCTTTTGCTTCCAGGCGGGAGACGAGCGCGTTTCGTTTGCTTTCCACCCCGCAGTTTCCTTTTTTTGTAAAAGCCTTTCCCGAAAAAATTCACCTCCACATGGCTCTTTCCGCACCCACCACCCCGTCCGCGACGAGTACCGTCAAGCCCCGCCTGAGTTTCTGGCAAATCTGGAACATGAGTTTCGGGTTTCTGGGGATTCAGTACGGCTTTGGCCTCCAGCAGGCCAACATGAGTCCCATCTACCGGTATTTGGGTGCCGATGAGGCCGCCATTCCGGGGTTATGGCTGGCGGGTCCGCTGACGGGTTTGTTGCTCCAACCCATCATCGGAGCCATCTCGGACCGGAGTTGGTCGCCCACCTGGGGGCGGCGAAAACCGTTTATTCTGGTGGGAGCTTTGCTGGGCAGCATCGCGATGGTGCTGATGCCCAATTCGTCAATTATCTGGATGGCGGCGGGCCTGATGTGGATGCTCGACGCGGGCCTGAACTCGGCGATGGAGCCGTTCCGGGCGTTCGTGGGCGATATGCTCAACGAGAAACAGCGGCCAACGGGCTTCGCCGTGCAGTCGTTCATGGTTGGTTTCGGGCAAACGCTGGCCAACCTCATGCCGTACATCCTGCCCATTCTGGGTATTTCGATGGTGATGTCGGCAGACCAACTGGCCAACGGTATTCCCAACTCGGTGCGTTATCCGTTCTACATCGGCGCGGCGGCCATTCTGGCGTCGGTGCTCTGGACGGTGCGCACCACGAAGGAATACCCACCGCAGGACGACAGCTACAAACAGGCGCACGCGTTCACCGACGAAGAAAGGAAATCCATTTCGTTTTGGCACCTAATGCTGGCTGGCTCAGCAGCGGTGCTGGCCTTTGGGTTTGCGTGGCGCATTGGCGGGTTTTATACCGGCCTGAAATGGGGCATGGGCGTGCTGGCGGGCGGTTATTTGGTGCTGATGCTCCCCGTGTTCAAAGAAATTCTGGCATCACTCTCGTCGATGCCGACGGCCATGCGGCAATTGTGGTGGGTGAAATTTTTCACCTGGTACGGCCTGCCGTTGATGTGGCAATACCTCTCGCTGGCGGTGGCCAAGTACGCGTTCAACGCCCCGGATGCGGTCAGCAATCGGCCTGGTTTTGAAGAAGGCACCAAATGGGGCGGGTTGTGCTTCGCGATGTTCAGCATTTCCTGCGCCGTGATCTCCATCTTCCTGCCGCGCATTGCGAAGCTGATTGGCAGCGCCCGCGCCACGCACGCCCTGTTCCTCGGCATCGGGGCCTGTGGCTTCTTTCTGACGTTTACGTCAAACGACAAATTCATCTACCTCGCCGCCATGTCGGTTATGGGCCTGGCGTGGGGGTCAATTATGTCGATGCCGTATTTGATTCTGGCGAGCGCCGTACCGGCCCAGAAAATGGGGGTGTACATGGGCATATTCAACGGTTTCATCTGCGTGCCCCAATTCATCGGCATGCTGACCGTACCGCTTTACTACAAAACAGCGCTGGGCAACGACCCCCGCAACGCGCTCGCCCTTTGCGCGGTGTGTCTGCTGCTGGCGGCGGCTTCGTGCTTTTTGGTGAAGGAAAGCCGGGGCGACGAAAAGGCGGCGTTTCCGGTGGATGCGGGGGGCAACTAACCGAAATTTAATCGCAAGCGGGGCAGGTGGGAAAGTGGCTTTCCCACCTGCCCCGCTTGCGATTTTTGCAAAAAAAATTGGCCCACCTCACGGAGGTGGGCCAATCCGACTCTATGGTCTTTCTTCCCATTGTTGCTTTCCAGAAACGGTGCGCCCTGCTTTCTCCTCCATTCAGTGTACCGGGCACCGTTCAAGCGTGAAACAAATTTAGGATAAAAAATAGTGACTTGGTAAGAATTAGTTATCTTTTTTTATCAAAAATTTTATTTGCTTTCCAAAAACGAATCGGGTTCAGGCGGTTAGGCCGGGCGGTAAAGCAGGGCGGGCTGGGTGAAACGGGTTACCTTTGCGAATTGCCTTCTGCCATGCTTGCTCAGCTCCTGTCCGCCCTCCTTTTTTTTCAACAGCCTGCCGTTTCGGTACCGACGGATTCCGCCGCGACGGTGGTGGTGCGCGAAATCCACCTCAACGGCAACCGCCGCACCAAAGAGCGCATCATTCTGCGGGAACTGGATTTTCACCCCGGCGACACGCTCACCACGGCAGGCCTGAGTGACCGACTCGAGAAAAACCGGCGCAAGGTCTTCAACACCAACCTGTTCGTGACGGCCGGCGTGCGCATTAACTACCTGACCGCACGGGAAATCGACGTGGAATTCGACCTGCGCGAGCAGTGGTACATCCTGGGTTACCCGGTGTTTCAATTCGCCGACCGGAACTTCAACGAGTGGTGGTACGACCGGGGCCGCGACCTCAGCCGCACGATTTACGGCATCAACCTGCGCCACCGCAACGTGCGCGGCCGGGCCGAAGAACTGCGCCTGAACCTCGAAACGGGTTTTGCCAGCTACGTAGACCTTTCGTACCGGATTCCGTACATCGACAAAAAACAAAAACTCGGCCTGACGGTGGGCGCGTCGTACCAGACGACCAAAAACCTGGCCTACCGCACCAACGCCGATAAACTGATTTTTCTGCGCAGCGAACAAACCCTGCGCGACCGGTTTTTTGCCAACGGGGTGCTGCGGCGGCGCAACAAGTTTTATGATTTTCAATACCTTGAACTGCGCTACACCACCCAGACCGTGGCCGACACCATCGCCCGACTCAACCCGTATTATTTCCTGCAAAGCCGCACCCAACAGCGGTTTTGGCTGCTGAGTTACAGCTACGCCTACGATTTCCGCGACAAGGCCCAGTACCCGCTGCGGGGCTACGTGCTGGGTGCGACAGCCAGCCAGTGGGGCCTGCTGCCCGGCGACGACGTGCACCAGACCGACCTCTCGGTGGCCTACGCGCGGTATTTGCCGCTGGGCAAACGGTGGTTTACGAGTCTGATTTTGCGGGGAAAAACGTCGCTGCCGCAGCAACAGCCTTTTACGCAAACGCGGGGGCTGGGCTACGGCACCGACCTCGTGCGGGGCTACGAACGGTACGTGGTGGACGGGCAATCGTACGGGCTGGGACGCAGCACGCTCAAGTTTCAGGCGCTCGACCGCACGTTTTTTCTGAAACCCCTGCGGCGCTTGCGGCAATTCAACACGCTGCCGCTGGCGATTTACCCCAACGTGTACGCCGATCTGGGCTACGTGGCCAACGGGTTTACCGAGCGCAACAACAGCCGCCTGGCCAACCGCTGGCTCTTCGGTGGTGGCGCGGGCCTCGACTTCGTGACGTGGTACAACGTGGTCGTCCGCCTGAATTATTCCATCAACCGCGAAGGCCAGCGCGGATTTTACTTCACGGCGGGAAGGGAGTTTTAATCAGTGACCAGTTACCAATGACCAGTTACCCGCGAACGTTTTTTCAATTTTAAAATTGGTTACTGGTCATTGGTAACTGGTCACTGCTCATGCCAAATCATACCCCGCCAGTTTCTCCGGCGAGTCGTAGAAAAGCAGTTTGCCCGTGCGGCCCGAGATGTCCTGCCAGCCGCCCGGAAACTCAATGGCCACTACGGCGCTGGTGGGCATGTTGCCAAGCTGTTCGTGGGTGAGGTATTCGCCAAAATAGGTCACGCTGGGGTTGTGGCCCACCAGCACCACCGACTGCACCGCGTCGGGCAGGGCGTTGAGGGCGGCGAGGTAGGCGCGGGGCGAACCTTCGTAGAGGTCGTCGACGTACTGAATCTGGTCGGCGTCGAAGCCGGTTTGTTCGGCAAACACCTCCGCCGTGACGCGGGTGCGCTCCGACGGGCTGCTCACGACGGCATCGGGACGAACGCCTTTTTTGGCCAGCAATTTGCCCATCCGGGCGGCGTCGATCATGCCCTGGGGCGACAGCGTGCGCTGGAAATCGCGCGGACCCCCGGCGGGTTTTTCGGCTTCGGCGTGGCGGACGAGGTAAAGAATTTTCATGGGCGAAGGACGGGGCCTGATTTTCGTTTGGTGGGCGAAAAGTAGCCAAAACTGCGCGGTCGGCAACGGAACCAGGGCTGGTTTGGGGCGGTTTTCTGCTTAATTTTGTGTTTCGCCTGCCGGGTTCTGTCCGCCAAAGAAAACGGCAAGCGGGTAAAAGTCCCTTCGGAATTCAGCTACCCGATTCATTTTCAGCCCCCAAGAGGCTTTTTTATGTTGTCTTCGGCCCTGGCCGACGGCCCGCAGACCATGAGCAATTTACAGCAGGAAATCGCCAAGCGGCGCACCTTTGGCATCATCTCCCACCCCGACGCCGGCAAAACCACGCTGACTGAAAAACTCCTCCTTTTCGGCGGGGCCATCCAGACCGCCGGGGCCGTGAAATCGAATAAAATCAAGAAGGGGGCGACCTCCGATTTCATGGAAATCGAGCGGCAGCGCGGCATTTCGGTAGCCACGTCGGTGATGACGTTCGAGTACAATGATCTGAAAATCAACATCCTCGATACGCCGGGCCACAAGGATTTTGCCGAAGATACGTACCGCACGCTCACCGCCGTGGATTCGGTGATTCTGGTGGTGGACTGCGTGAAGGGCGTCGAGGAGCAAACCGAGCGACTGATGGAAGTGTGCCGGATGCGGGCTACGCCGGTGATCATTTTCGTCAACAAACTCGACCGCGAGGGGCAGAATCCGTTCGATTTGCTCGACGAACTGGAGCAGAAATTACAAATCGGCGTCCGCCCGCTCACCTGGCCCATCAACATGGGCATGAACTTCAAAGGCGTGTACAATTTGTACGAAAAAAGCCTGAACCTGTTCGGGGCCAACAAAACCAAGCTGGAAAAAGACGTAGTCGCGATTGAAAACCTCGCCTCGCCCGAACTCGACCGGCGCGTCGGCCAGCGCGACGCCGACCAGTTGCGCGAAGACGTGGAACTCATCGACGGCGTGTACGACGAATTTGACCGCCAGGCGTACCTCGACGCGCGCGTCGCCCCGGTGTTTTTCGGCTCGGCGGTCAATAATTTTGGCGTGAAGGAACTCCTCGATACCTTCTGCCGGATTGCGCCGCCCACCGGCGAGCGGCCCACGGACGTGCGGGTGGTGGAGCCGGAAGAGAAGAAATTCAGCGGCTTTATTTTCAAGATTCACGCCAACCTCGACCCCAAGCACCGCGACCGGATTGCCTTCCTGCGGGTGTGTTCGGGCACTTTCGAGCGCAACCATTTTTACCACCACGTGCGGTTGGACAAGGATGTGCGCTTTGCCAACCCGTACAATTTCATGGCCCAGAGCAAGGACGTGGTCGAAGAGGGCTTTCCCGGCGATGTGCTCGGGTTGTACGACACGGGCCACTTTAAAATCGGCGACACGTTGACCGAGGGCGAGGATTTTTTCTTCCAGGGCATCCCGAGTTTTTCGCCCGAGTTGTTCCGCGAACTCGTCAACCTCGACCCGATGAAGTCCAAGCAGTTGGAAAAAGGCATCCAGCAACTCACCGACGAGGGCGTGGCGCAATTGTTCACCGTGCAGCCGGGCAACCGCAAGATCGTCGGGACGGTGGGCGAACTGCAATTCGAGGTGATTCAGTACCGCCTCGAACACGAGTACGGGGCCAGATGCCGGTTCGACGGCATGCCCATCGCCAAAGCCTGCTGGATCACGAGCGACGACAAGACCAAACTGGCCGAATTCATCCGGCTGAAGGGCATTCAGATTGCCTACGACAAAGACCAGCACCCGGTTTTCCTGGCCGAAAGCGACTGGATGCTCCGCATGAACCAGCAAAACAACCCCGACATTCAGTTTCACCTGACGTCGGAATTCAAGCTGGCGGCGGAGGCGTGAGAAATTACTTTTTGCTGAATATCCGTTTAGCTTTGCAACAAATCGTTTGACGCCATGAGCACAATCGAAGTAAAGGCCTACGACGTTCTAAGAACCAAGTTAGGGGAAAGGAAGCCGAAACCCTGATGGAGTACATCCAGAGTCGTGGCGGCATTACAGAGGAGAAAGCCCGGGGCAGTTCGCTTCTGAAGACAAGGTGAAGGCATTAATTTCCGACGCTAAAGTTGATTTGATTAAATGGATGATTGGCTTTTGGGTCACCCAAATGGCTGCTTTGATTGGCTTGTACCTGAAAGGGTAGTTTCTCGAACGTTTCCAACAAAAAAGCGGCCCCGAGCACTCGGGGCCGCTTTTTTGTGAAAAACCTTTTCTGAAATCAGAACTTGAACGTGGCTCCGAGGCGGAAGTTGGTTGAACCCCCACCGCCGAGTTCGACGAACCCGCCGACGGCGTCGGTAAAGTAGTACCGACCGCCCACGAAGCCCGTGAAATAGGCTCCGCTGCCGTAGGAGCCTGCCAGACCGTTGAAGGCGCTGTCGCTCCATTTGAAATTGCGGTAGCCCAGGCCCAGACCAGCGTAGAGGTCTACTTTGTCGTTTTGAATGTTGAGCAGTTCGTTGAAGTGGTACGAACCGCGTACGCCGATGTAAATAATCGAGAATTTATAACCTACCGCGTACGTGTGCGAGAAGTAATCGAGGTTGGCACCGGCACTGATGACATCGGTAAAACCGTGCTCGAACGAAGCGCCGATGGGAATACCGCCGCTGTAGTACGAGTTCAGGCCGATGCCGACGTTGAGCAGGTTGTCGCCCTGCTTGTAACCCTGGGCAAAGGTTTGGCTCGCGCCGAGGACAAAGACGAACAGAGCAGCAAGGGTGAGTAGTTTTTTCATGACGTTTTACGGTTTTTAGGGATTGTACAACGGTTTTATGTTTTCGGCTTGAAAGGTAGACGGAAACCATTCGAGAATCCAAAAGGAGGCCCGTTTTTTTGCCCGAACACTTAGCAAACGGTAAAAAACGCTTAACAAACGGGGCCAAAGGCGCTAAAAAATGGTATGCGTGCCGAATACCTTTCTGATTTCCGTATTTTTACCAACCCGATACGCTGGGAGGGAATCGTGACTTATGAAAGCCGAAGAAACCGTCGATTACCACATTAAAGCGGGTTGGCACGCCATCAACCGGATGTACAACGCCTACGCCGCTCCCTACGACATGACGATGGCCATTGGCTACGTGCTGCTGAACATCGACAAAAATGGCACACCCGCGACAAAAATCGCCCCGGCGTTGGGCCTCGAACCCCGCAGCCTGACGCGGATGTTGAAATCACTCGAAGAAAAAGGCTGGATTCGGCGCGTGGCCGACGGGTCGGACAAGCGCGTGGTCAACGTTTTTCTGACGGACGAGGGCAAGCGCAAGCGCGACCGCGCCCGTCAGGGCGTCATCGAGTTCAACACGTTCGTGCAGCAGCAGGTGAGCGCCGAACACCTAACCGTATTTTTCGACGTGATGCGCACCATTGGCCGGGCGGTGGAGCAGGCTACGTCCACGAGTCTTTCCGGCGTTGAGGTCAGTGCGGCAGCCCTGCCCGAACTGCTCGAAAGCTGAACGAATCCTTTGCTTTTCGCTCTGAATCATGGAACTGACGCTTTCCACGCCGGCCATTCTGTTTTCCACGGCGGCGATTTTCATGCTGGGTTTCACTAACCGCTTCACGGCCACGGCGAAGGTCATCCGTGACCTCCACGCGCTTTACCAGGATGCCGCTCCCAACAAAATCGTGCTCATCGAGCAAATCCGGACGCTGCAATACCGCGTCCGGCTGATTCGCAATATGCAGTTTCTGGGTGTGATGAGTCTGTTTGTCAGTATTTTATGCATGATTTCGATTTACGCCCAGTGGCAGATGCTGGCAGGCTGGATGTTTGGAGCGGCGCTGTTCCTGCAAGCAGCGGCGCTGGCCATTTCGGTGTACGAAATCTCGCTCTCCATCGAAGCGCTGAAGATTGAATTGTCCGACATGGAGCACATTCTGGGCGAGCAATCGACGGTGAGAAGATTGCGGGACGTGGTGTTTCGGCGGCGGCGGAAGCAATATTCTCGCCCCGATCACCCCCTGCCCCCTCAAGGGGGTTCTTCATTGCCAGTAAAAAACCCCCTTGAGGGGGCAGGGGGTGATCGGGCAGGAAGTACCAAATAACCCCCTAATTCAGATGGAAACTGACCTGTTTCTCGGAGCCTCAAAACTCATTTTTGAACGGGCCAAACTGTTGCGTTCCCAAATGACCAAAGCCGAGGAAATGGTATGGCAGCACTTAAGAAATAATCAATTGAAAGGGTTTCACTTTCGCCGTCAGCACCCACTTCTACATTACATTGCTGATTTCTATTGTCACGAAGCTAAACTCGTCGTTGAGTTGGATGGAAGTGTACATGACGAAGCCGGACAGATACAATTGGATGAAGGAAGAACATTTGAACTGTTGGAGTTTGGAATCAACGTGATACGGTTTAGCAACGAACAGGTTTTAATCGATTTAGAAACAGTTTTACAAGAGATTTCGGCCCGGTTACCTAACGTTGCCACCCGCAGCCGAAGGCCAAACCGCGGCTGATCACCCCCTGCCCCCTCAAGGGGGTTCTTCGCTGCCAGTAAAGAACCCCCTTGAGGGGGCAGGGGGTAATCACCTATAACTCAACCCTTTTTCAACCTAAAAACCACGTCCACAACCTCGCATGAACCGCACCATCCGCAAAGTCGCCGTGCTCGGCTCGGGCATCATGGGGTCGCGCATTGCGGCCCACTTCGCCAACATCGGCTGCGAAGTGTTGTTGCTCGACATCGTGCCGCGCGAACTGACCCCCGCCGAAACAGCTAAAGGCCTGACGCTTGAAAACAAGGCCGTCCGCAACCGGCTCGTGACCGAAGCGTTTCAGAACACGCTTAAAGCCAGTCCGGCGGCTCTCTACAGCCCCGCCTTCGCCGACCGCATCACCCTCGGCAACTTCGACGACGATTTGCCGAAAATCGCCACCTGCGACTGGACGATCGAGGTCGTCGTGGAGCGGCTCGACATCAAAAAAGCCCTGTTCGAGCGCGTGGAGCAGCACCGCAAGCCAGGCACGCTGATTACCTCCAATACCTCGGGCATTCCAATTCACCTGATGGCCGAAGGCCGGAGCGACGATTTCCGGCGGCACTTCGGCGGCACGCACTTCTTCAACCCGCCGCGCTACCTGCGGCTGCTCGAAATTATTCCCACGCCCGAAACTTCCCCGGAAGTCGCTGATTTTCTGATGGATTACGGTTCGCGGTTTTTGGGAAAAACCACGGTTTTAGCCAAAGACACGCCCGCCTTCATCGCCAACCGCGTCGGGATTTACGCGTTGATGCAGACGATGAAAGTGACCGAAGCACTCGGCCTGACCGTCGAGGAAGTGGACCGGCTCACGAGCGACATCGTCGGGCGGCCCAAGTCGGGCACGTTCCGGCTGAGCGACGTGGTCGGGCTGGACACGACCGTCCATGTGGCCAACAACCTCAAAACCCTCGAACACGACGAAAGCCGCGCTACCTTCGAACTGCCCGGCATGGTGCAGAAACTGATGAGCGAAAAGTGGCTTGGCGACAAAACCGGGCAGGGTTTTTACAAAAAAGTGAAGGCGGCGGGCGCTCCCGGCCAGGGCGGCAAATCCGAAATTCTGGCCCTCGACCTGAAAAGCTTCGAATACCGGCCTTCGCAGAAGCCCAAATTCGACGTGTTCGAGAAGGCGAAGAAAATTGACAAGCTCGCCGACCGTTTCCCCGTGCTGCTGGCCGACAAGGGCAAGGCGGGCGAATTTTACCGCAAAACCTTCGCCGACGGCTTCCGGTACGTCACGAACCGCATTCCCGAAATTTCGGACGAACTGTTCCGCATCGACGAGGCCATCAAAGCCGGATTCGGCTGGCAAATGGGCCTGTTTGAGACCTGGGACGCGATTGGGCTGAAGCGCGGTATCGAACTCATCGAAGCCGAAGGCCAGAAACCCGCGCCGTGGGTGTACGAACTGGCCAAGGCGGGGAACACCTCGTTTTACAAAGTCGAAAACGGGCGGAAGCAGTACTACGACATTCCCTCGAAAAGCTACCTGCCCATTCCCGGTCAGGAAAGCTTCATCATTCTCGAAAACCGGTCGGAAAACGTCGTCTGGAAAAACGCCGAATCGACCGTGTACGACCTCGGCGACGGGGTGCTGGGGCTGGAGTTTCGCTCCAAAATGAACACCTTCGGCGCGCCGGTGGTCGAGGGCGTCCACAAAGCCATCAGCCTGGCCGAGAAGGACTTCCGCGGGCTGGTCATCGGCAACGATTCGACCGAGGCCTTCAGCGCCGGGGCCAACCTCGGAATGCTGTTCATGTTTGCCGTCGAGCAGGAATTCGACGAAGTCAACCTGATGATCGCCCAGTTTCAGCAAACGATGATGCGGGCGCGGTACTCGTCCATCCCGGTCGTGACGGCTCCGCACACGCTGGCGCTGGGGGGGGGCTGCGAAATCTGCCTCCACGCCGACCGCGTCGTGGCCGCCGCCGAAACGTACGTGGGTTTGGTCGAAGTGGGCGTTGGCCTGATTCCCGCCGGGGGTGGCACGAAGGAAATGGCCGCCCGCTGCTCGGATTTGTACCAGAAAGGCGATCCCGAACTCAATATTTTGCAAACCGCCTTCATGAACATCGCCACGGCGAAAGTATCGACCTCGGCCCAGGAGGCGCTGGAAATGAACTACCTCCGTCGAGGCGACGAAATCGTGGTGAACCGCAGCCGCTTGCTGGCCGAGGCCAAAAAAGCCGTTATCGAGCTTGCCGACGAAGGCTACACCCAGCCTAA
>CBDFMV010000002.1:0-848599 GCA_965249815.1 Spirosomataceae bacterium
GAGCAAGGACGTGGTCGAAGAGGGCTTTCCCGGCGATGTGCTCGGATTGTACGACACGGGCCACTTCAAAATCGGCGACACGCTGACCGAGGGCGAGGATTTTTTCTTCCAGGGCATCCCGAGTTTTTCGCCCGAGTTGTTCCGCGAACTCGTCAACCTCGACCCGATGAAGTCCAAGCAGTTGGAAAAAGGCATCCAGCAACTCACCGACGAGGGCGTGGCGCAGTTGTTCACCGTGCAGCCGGGCAACCGCAAGATCGTCGGGACGGTGGGCGAACTGCAATTCGAGGTGATTCAGTACCGCCTGGAGCACGAGTACGGGGCCAGATGCCGGTTCGACGGCATGCCCATCGCCAAAGCCTGCTGGATCACGAGCGACGACAAGACCAAACTGGCCGAATTCATCCGGCTGAAGGGCATTCAGATTGCCTACGACAAAGACCAGCACCCGGTTTTCCTGGCCGAAAGCGACTGGATGCTCCGCATGAACCAGCAAAACAACCCCGACATTCAGTTTCACCTGACGTCGGAATTCAAGCTCGCGGCGGAGGCGTGAGAAATTACTTTTTGCTGAATATCCGTTTAGCTTTGCAACAAATCGTTTGACGCCATGAGCACAATCGAAGTAAAGGCCTACGACGTTCTAAGAACCAAGTTAGGGGAAAGGAAGCCGAAACCTTGATGGAGTACATCCAGAGTCGTGGCGGCATTACGGAGGAGAAAGCCCGGGGGCAGTTCGCTTCTGAAGACAAGGTGAAGGCATTAATTTCCGACGCTAAAGTTGATTTGATTAAATGGATGATTGGCTTTTGGGTCACCCAAATGGCTGCCTTGATTGGCTTGTACCTGAAAGGGTAGTTTCTCGAACGTTTCCAACAAGAAAGCGGCCCCGAGTGCTCGGGGCCGCTTTTTTGTGAAAAACCTTTTCTGAAATCAGAACTTGAACGTGGCTCCGAGGCGGAAGTTGGTTGAACCCCCACCGCCGAGTTCGACGAACCCGCCGACGGCGTCGGTAAAGTAGTACCGACCGCCCACGAAACCGGTAAAGTACGCTCCACTGCCGTAGGTGCCCGCCAGACCGTTGAAGGCGCTATCGCTCCATTTGAAATTGCGGTAGCCCAGGCCCAGACCAGCGTAAAGGTCTACTTTGTCGTTTTGAATGTTGAGCAGTTCGTTGAAGTGGTACGAACCGCGTACGCCGATGTAAATAATCGAGAATTTATAACCTACCGCGTACGTGTGCGAGAAGTAATCGAGGTTGGCACCGGCACTGATGACATCGGTAAAACCGTGCTCGAACGAAGCGCCGATGGGAATACCGCCGCTGTAGTACGAGTTCAGGCCGATGCCGACGTTGAGCAGGTTGTCGCCCTGCTTGTAACCCTGGGCAAAGGTTTGGCTCGCGCCGAGGACAAAGACGAACAGAGCAGCAAGGGTGAGTAGTTTTTTCATGACGTTTTACGGTTTTTAGGGATTGTACAACGGTTTTATGTTTTCGGCTTGAAAGGTAGACGGAAACCATTCGAGAATCCAAAAGGAGGCCCGTTTTTTTGCCCGAACACTTAGCAAACGGTAAAAAACGCTTAACAAACGGGGCCAAAGGCGCTAAAAAATGGTATGCGTGCCGAATACCTTTCTGATTTCCGTATTTTTACCAACCCGATACGCTGGGAGGGAATCGTGACTTATGAAAGCCGAAGAAACCGTCGATTACCACATTAAAGCGGGTTGGCACGCCATCAACCGGATGTACAACGCCTACGCCGCTCCCTACGACATGACGATGGCCATTGGCTACGTGCTGCTGAACATCGACAAAAATGGCACACCCGCGACAAAAATCGCCCCGGCGTTGGGCCTCGAACCCCGCAGCCTGACGCGGATGTTGAAATCACTCGAAGAAAAAGGCTGGATTCGGCGCGTGGCCGACGGGTCGGACAAGCGCGTGGTCAACGTTTTTCTGACGGACGAGGGCAAGCGCAAGCGCGACCGCGCCCGTCAGGGCGTCATCGAGTTCAACACGTTCGTGCAGCAGCAGGTGAGCGCCGAACACCTAACCGTATTTTTCGACGTGATGCGCACCATTGGCCGGGCGGTGGAGCAGGCTACGTCCACGAGTCTTTCCGGCGTTGAGGTCAGTGCGGCAGCCCTGCCCGAACTGCTCGAAAGCTGAACGAATCCTTTGCTTTTTCGCTCTGAATCATGGAACTGACGCTTTCCACGCCGGCCATTCTGTTTTCCACGGCGGCGATTTTCATGCTGGGTTTCACTAACCGCTTCACGGCCACGGCGAAGGTCATCCGTGACCTCCACGCGCTTTACCAGGATGCCGCTCCCAACAAAATCGTGCTCATCGAGCAAATCCGGACGCTGCAATACCGCGTCCGGCTGATTCGCAATATGCAGTTTCTGGGTGTGATGAGTCTGTTTGTCAGTATTTTATGCATGATTTCGATTTACGCCCAGTGGCAGATGCTGGCAGGCTGGATGTTTGGAGCGGCGCTGTTCCTGCAAGCAGCGGCGCTGGCCATTTCGGTGTACGAAATCTCGCTCTCCATCGAAGCGCTGAAGATTGAATTGTCCGACATGGAGCACATTCTGGGCGAGCAATCGACGGTGAGAAGATTGCGGGACGTGGTGTTTCGGCGGCGGCGGAAGCAATATTCTCGCCCCGATCACCCCCTGCCCCCTCAAGGGGGTTCTTCATTGCCAGTAAAAAACCCCCTTGAGGGGGCAGGGGGTGATCGGGCAGGAAGTACCAAATAACCCCCTAATTCAGATGGAAACTGACCTGTTTCTCGGAGCCTCAAAACTCATTTTTGAACGGGCCAAACTGTTGCGTTCCCAAATGACCAAAGCCGAGGAAATGGTATGGCAGCACTTAAGAAATAATCAATTGAAAGGGTTTCACTTTCGCCGTCAGCACCCACTTCTACATTACATTGCTGATTTCTATTGTCACGAAGCTAAACTCGTCGTTGAGTTGGATGGAAGTGTACATGACGAAGCCGGACAGATACAATTGGATGAAGGAAGAACATTTGAACTGTTGGAGTTTGGAATCAACGTGATACGGTTTAGCAACGAACAGGTTTTAATCGATTTAGAAACAGTTTTACAAGAGATTTCGGCCCGGTTACCTAACGTTGCCACCCGCAGCCGAAGGCCAAACCGCGGCTGATCACCCCCTGCCCCCTCAAGGGGGTTCTTCGCTGCCAGTAAAGAACCCCCTTGAGGGGGCAGGGGGTAATCACCTATAACTCAACCCTTTTTCAACCTAAAAACCACGTCCACAACCTCGCATGAACCGCACCATCCGCAAAGTCGCCGTGCTCGGCTCGGGCATCATGGGGTCGCGCATTGCGGCCCACTTCGCCAACATCGGCTGCGAAGTGTTGTTGCTCGACATCGTGCCGCGCGAACTGACCCCCGCCGAAACAGCTAAAGGCCTGACGCTTGAAAACAAGGCCGTCCGCAACCGGCTCGTGACCGAAGCGTTTCAGAACACGCTTAAAGCCAGTCCGGCGGCTCTCTACAGCCCCGCCTTCGCCGACCGCATCACCCTCGGCAACTTCGACGACGATTTGCCGAAAATCGCCACCTGCGACTGGACGATCGAGGTCGTCGTGGAGCGGCTCGACATCAAAAAAGCCCTGTTCGAGCGCGTGGAGCAGCACCGCAAGCCAGGCACGCTGATTACCTCCAATACCTCGGGCATTCCAATTCACCTGATGGCCGAAGGCCGGAGCGACGATTTCCGGCGGCACTTCGGCGGCACGCACTTCTTCAACCCGCCGCGCTACCTGCGGCTGCTCGAAATTATTCCCACGCCCGAAACTTCCCCGGAAGTCGCTGATTTTCTGATGGATTACGGTTCGCGGTTTTTGGGAAAAACCACGGTTTTAGCCAAAGACACGCCCGCCTTCATCGCCAACCGCGTCGGGATTTACGCGTTGATGCAGACGATGAAAGTGACCGAAGCACTCGGCCTGACCGTCGAGGAAGTGGACCGGCTCACGAGCGACATCGTCGGGCGGCCCAAGTCGGGCACGTTCCGGCTGAGCGACGTGGTCGGGCTGGACACGACCGTCCACGTGGCCAACAACCTCAAAACCCTCGAACACGACGAAAGCCGCGCTACCTTCGAACTGCCCGGCATGGTGCAGAAACTGATGAGCGAAAAGTGGCTTGGCGACAAAACCGGGCAGGGTTTTTACAAAAAAGTGAAGGCGGCGGGCGCTCCCGGCCAGGGCGGCAAATCCGAAATTCTGGCCCTCGACCTGAAAAGTTTCGAATACCGGCCTTCGCAGAAGCCCAAATTCGACGTGTTCGAGAAGGCGAAGAAAATTGACAAGCTCGCCGACCGTTTCCCCGTGCTGCTGGCCGACAAGGGCAAGGCGGGCGAATTTTACCGCAAAACCTTCGCCGACGGCTTCCGGTACGTCACGAACCGCATTCCCGAAATTTCGGACGAACTGTTCCGCATCGACGAGGCCATCAAAGCCGGATTCGGCTGGCAAATGGGCCTGTTTGAGACCTGGGACGCGATTGGGCTGAAGCGCGGTATCGAACTCATCGAAGCCGAAGGCCAGAAACCCGCGCCGTGGGTGTACGAACTGGCCAAGGCGGGGAACACCTCGTTTTACAAAGTCGAAAACGGGCGGAAGCAGTACTACGACATTCCCTCGAAAAGCTACCTGCCCATTCCCGGTCAGGAAAGCTTCATCATTCTCGAAAACCGGTCGGAAAACGTCGTCTGGAAAAACGCCGAATCGACCGTGTACGACCTCGGCGACGGGGTGCTTGGGGCTGGAGTTTCGCTCCAAAATGAACACCTTCGGTGCGCCGGTGGTCGAGGGCGTCCACAAAGCCATCAGCCTGGCCGAGAAGGACTTCCGCGGGCTGGTCATCGGCAACGATTCGACCGAGGCCTTCAGCGCCGGGGCCAACCTCGGAATGCTGTTCATGTTTGCCGTCGAGCAGGAATTCGACGAAGTCAACCTGATGATCGCCCAGTTTCAGCAAACGATGATGCGGGCGCGGTACTCGTCCATCCCGGTCGTGACGGCTCCGCACACGCTGGCGCTGGGGGGGGGCTGCGAAATCTGCCTCCACGCCGACCGCGTCGTGGCCGCCGCCGAAACGTACGTGGGTTTGGTCGAAGTGGGCGTTGGCCTGATTCCCGCCGGGGGTGGCACGAAGGAAATGGCCGCCCGCTGCTCGGATTTGTACCAGAAAGGCGATCCCGAACTCAATATTTTGCAAACCGCCTTCATGAACATCGCCACGGCGAAAGTATCGACCTCGGCCCAGGAGGCGCTGGAAATGAACTACCTCCGTCGAGGCGACGAAATCGTGGTGAACCGCAGCCGCTTGCTGGCCGAGGCCAAAAAAGCCGTCATCGAACTGGCCGACGAAGGCTACACGCAGCCCAAACAGCGCACCGACATCCGGGTGCAGGGCCGGGCAGGCATCGCGCTTTTCAAGGCGGGCATCACGGGCATGCTGATGGGCAATTACATCAGCGAATACGACGCCAAAATCGCCGACAAACTGGCCTACGTGATTTGCGGCGGCGATTTGAGTTACCCGCAGAACGTTTCCGAGCAATACCTGCTCGACCTGGAGCGCGAGGCGTTCCTCTCGCTGTCGGGCGAACGCAAAACGCTGGAGCGGATTCAGAGCCTGCTCACGGGCGGGAAGCCGCTGCGGAATTAAATCACGAGTTCATGATATGCGAACCAGCCAACCAAGTCGGTTCGCATAAAAATCTAAAATTATGTCGGTCAACGTCTCTCAAATCGAAAGTGCTGGAATTCCTGTTCAGTCAGGAGATTCTTGTGTGTTGTTAAGTTATGCTATCGCTGGAAGGTATTTTTTAAGAATTCCAGTAGAAAGGTTTTTTTCTGATTATATGAACTGTTTCAGTATTTCATGTACTTCTTCGACACCACTTGAAGAATTAGAACGACTGTATGACTGGCATTTTCATCCTATCACTCGGTACTTCCTGCCTGGTAATCAAGTGATTTACTCACTGCATTCAAACGGAGGCTATAGCTTTGAAATCGCTCGTCAATCAATCAAAGCTGAATATTTCGAGGTATCAACCTGTATTGACCATATTGAGAGCAAACTAAGAAATGAGAAATCAATGCTTACGGTTTTTTTCAACACTGAAGGACACAATGCTGCTTGTGGGCACGACGGAAGCGATTTCTTCTATGTCGAGACTAGGGTCGAGACTATGCAAAATCAATTTTCAAATCGGATTGTAAGGTTTGAAAACTTAGAGAAACTCAACAATCAAAAAAAATTAGGAGACGGAATTCTACTGACAAGTTAGGTATCAAGCCTATTTTTGAATTTTTGCCTCCCATCCCACTTCCCCGCTGCCACCGCCATGCCAGCTTCCCCGTCGCTCCTCGTAGCGCCGTCACTGACAGCCGCTCATTTCGCCCGCCGCTTTCGCGGCACGGGCTGGTTGTTCACCGCCGCGTGGATCGGCGCGCTGGCGTTGCGGCGGCTGGTGCGCGAAGGGATGTTCGGCGACGGCCTCACCTACGCGGCCATCGCCCGCAACCTCGCCGAAGGGTGCGGCACGTCCTGGGCACCGTTTTTCTCGACCTCGTTCTGGCTGCCTTACAACACCACGACCACGTTTTACGACCACCCGCCCCTGCAATTCTGGTTGCAGGCCGGGCTGTTTCGCCTGCTGGGCGATTCGGTTTTCGTTGAAAAAGCCTACTGCGGGGTGCTCATCGTGCTCACGGCGGGGCTGCTGGCGGGGTGCTGGCGGCGGCTCGTGCCTGTCAGCCATCCTGCGCATTCGCTCGACTGGCTGCCCGCGTGGGTGTGGTTTACGTTTCGCACCGCCGAGTGGGCCAGCGCCCAAAACCTGCTCGACAGCACATTGAGCCTGTTTTGCCTGCTGGCGGTGTGGCTGCTTTTGCAAGGCGGCCGGTCGGCGTGGCGTAGCCGGGTTTGGGACGCGTTGGCGGGCGGTGCGCTGTTTCTGGCGCTGCTCGCCAAAGGGCCGGTGGCGCTGCACGGACTGGCCGTGCCGTTTTTGGTCGAAGCGCTGTACTTCCGGCGGTTACTGGCCCGGAGCATTGCGGCGCGCACGGGTACGCTGGTGTTGGTCGTGGGGGTGCTGAGTGCGCTGCTCTGGCAGCACGAACCGGCCCGGCAATTCCTGACTCGTTATTTTCAACAACAGGTGCTCGCTTCGCTGGCCGGTTCGCGCGAAAGAACGGCCACGCTGCACGCCGCCGGGCGGTTTTACATCGTCCAGTTGCTCTTGACGAACACGTTACCCGCTCTCGGCGTGAGTCTGGTGCTGCGCTGGGCGGCAACAGGCTGGCGGGCTACGGCTGAAAAGGTGCCCAAATTGCCCCGCGTCGTGGCGCTGGGCGCGGGCCTGGCGCTGGCGGCCAGCCTGCCGATTACGCTGAGCGTGAAGCAATACAGCAACTACCTCGTGCCCGCGCTGCCCTACGCGGCCCTGGCCCTGGCGGCGTGGCTGGCCCCGCCGCTGCTGCAATTGCTGGCGCAGACGCGATGGTTGACCCAACACCGTCGGGCCGTAAAACTCGGGGCCATCACTGCCTGCGTGGTCGTGCTGCTCTACGCGGCGCGCATCGCCGGGGAACCGTTCTGGAACGAGCGCGAGGTGCTGGCCGACGTGCACGCGCTGGGCCGGTACGTGCCCCAACGCGCCAACGTGGGCGTGTGCGACGGCCTGATGCGCAACCTCGTGGTCCACTCGTACCTCCAGCGCTACCACCGCCAGGAACTGACGCCGCTCGCCAGCCAACCCACCTTCGTGCTGGTCGATTTAACCTGCCAGGACGGGGCCGGGCCGTTTCTGCAAACCCACGGCTACCACCTCGTGCCCACGCCGCTGACGCGGTTTCGGCTGTACCAAAAAGCGGCGTTTGCCCGACCCTGAACGTTCCATTTTGACAGGGTTTTCTTCACCCGAAGGGAATAGGCAGTTCGGAGTCTGTCAGTTTTTCCGGAAAAATTATTTTGGACTGTTTGGTCTAAAATTTTTTAGCCTGGATTCATCGGAAAGCTGTGGTCCCGGTAAAATTTCAACCGACCCGCTGACGACCTACTTCTTACTGACTTACTCCTGTTTCCATGGACGCCTATTCCACCCTGATTATCAACGCCGTTGACGCGGTGAAGAAAGCCGTCGTCAAAATTGACCGGTTCAAGACCGATAAATCCGGCAAAAAAAAGCCCGAAGGCAGCGGGTCGGGCTTTTTCTTTTCCTCCGACGGCTACCTATTCACCAACAGCCACGTCGTTCACGACGCCGCCGAACTCCGCGTGACGCTCTACGAAGGCAGCCAGTTTACCGCCCATCTCGTTGGCGAAGACCCCGACACCGACCTGGCGATTCTGAAAACGACCGCCTACGATTTCGCGCCCGCCCAACTTGGCGACACGAGCGAGTTGAAAATTGGCCAGTTGGCCATCGCCATCGGCAACCCGCTCGGGTTTCAGCACACCGTGACGGCGGGCGTGGTGAGCGCGCTGGGGCGCACGCTCCGCAGCCAGTCGGGGCGGCTCATTGACCACATCATTCAGACTGACGCGGCGCTCAACCCCGGCAATTCGGGCGGGCCACTCATCGACGCCGACGGCCGCGTGATTGGCGTCAACACGGCCACGATTCGCGGCGCGCAGGGGCTGTGTTTCGCCATCAGCATCAACACGGCCAAGGAAATCGCCGCCCAGCTCATTCAACTCGGCAAGGTGCGCCGGGCGTACCTCGGCCTGCAATTGCAGCAAATCGAACTGGTGCCCAAACTCCGGCAGGTGGCCGAGGTGAAAAACGGCTCGGCGCTGTTCGTCGTGGGCGTCGAGGAGCGCAGCCCGGCCAGCACGGCGGGCCTGCTTTCGGGCGATATCATTCACTCGTTCGACGGGCAGCCGGTTGAAACCTCCGACGAATTGTTCCGCCACCTCACCCACGAGCGCATCGGCACGGTGCACGATTTGGGCATTTTGCGGAACAACCAGAAGCGCAGCGTGCGGGTGTTGCCGGAAGAGAAGGGGTAATTTCTTAACTAAAAATCTTCCAGAGGCGTCATTGCGAGCGCAGCGAAGCAATCCGTTGATGTCACCGAAGAAGTTTGCAGGAAGCGGTTTTGGCAGGTGGCAACAGATTGCTTCGCTGCGCTCGCAATGACGGGTGGGGAGGCTTTATTTCTGCACCACCGTCTTTTTCGGTCCAAGCTGTGACGTCGTGTTGGTCACCGGCGGTTTCTGCTCGACGGGCTGCGGTTTTTCGTCGGGTGGCAAAACGGGCGTGGCCGGGAGAAACGGGCGCAACGCTTTGGGCCTCAGTAAGTAATTGAAGCTTTGCGTGTACAGAAAACTAGCCCCGAAGTTGGCGATGGACTGGTTGTTGATCGTTCCGGCAAACGGATTTTGCACGAAACGGTTGAAGGCTTTTCCCCGCCAGCGGGCGTCTTTGGTGATAAGCACCTCGACCGACCAGTCGCCGATCAGGTTGGCGCTGCCGGTGTAGGCCGAATTGCTGAAGCCGCCGTCGCGGGTGATGCGGATGCGGTCGCGGAAGTTGTAGCTGATGCTGGCGCGCGGGTCGCCGATGAGCGCCTGGTTGGTGGTGGTGCTGGCCCCGTTGAACGAGAGGTAGTTGATCTGCAAATTCGGGTTGATCTGCGAAAGCCAGCTACTGAGTTGATTAGCCGCGAGTTCGGTCAGGTTGTTCAGCACGTTCACCTGTCCGAACGCCTGGTTGCTGCCATTCGTCGGGATAAGGCTGCCGAAGGCCAGTACGCTGCTCACCTGTCGGCTGAGTTCCTGTTCGTCGCTCTGGAGCCGCGCCTCGAAGGCCGGAATGTCGCGCACGAAAGGGCTAATTTTTGGGTAATCTTTCAGTTCCAGGCTGTACGAAATGGTGGGTGAAAGCAGCCGGTCGGTGAGGTTGATGATGACCGAAACTGGGTAGCGGCGCTGAAACTGCGGGTCTTTGCGCTCAATGTCGCTGAGCTGCATCACGTTGCTGAGCGAGGCCAGCGTGCGGTAGGCGGCCTTGATGTCGATGATGGCTTCGTAGGGGTCGCCCGCCCAACTGATGCGGCTCCCGGCGCGGATGTCGAAGGGCTTGTCGATGAGGTTGGCGTACTTGAAGGCGTATTTTCCCTGGTCGATGGTGTACAGTCCGCTCATCGTGAAATCGCCCTGCGTGTCGATGCCGAGGCGGATGCGCCCGCGCCCGTTGGCCGAAATGCCCTCGCCGGTCTGGCGGTTCAACTGGATTTCGCAGTACGCGTCGGGCGTGACGTTGAAATCGAAAAACAACTGAATCCGGCTGTCGTCGCGGCGTTTGAGCAGCACCGGCTGGGTGGCTTTCGCGGCTTGCCGCTGAATCGAATCCTGCCGGAGTTTTTCGCTGAGCAACGTGATGAAATCGTCGCTGCTGACGCTGGCGGCGTTGTCGAAAGGAATGTAGATTTTGGTGTTGCGGTTGGTGGTGGCGCTGGCGCGGATGGTCAGGTTTTCGGGCGGACCGAGAATTTCCAGCCCCGTCGGACCGGTGGTCACGTAACCCGTGCCGTAAAATAGCGCGTTGTCGCGGGCGGTGGTGTTCATGACCTTGAAATTGGTCAGTTTGGCCGTCAGGCTGAGGGCGAAATTACCCGCGCCGTCGTAGAAAACCCCGCCGCTGAGCGTGCCCGGATTGCCCTCCTCGTCGGTCAGGCGCAGGCCCCGGGCGGCGATGTCGCTGCCGTCGAAGTAAATTTTGTCTTCAAACCGCAACACTGATTTCAGGTAATCGAAGGTCAGCCGCCCCCGGCGAACGTCCACCGTGCCCTGGAGTTGCGGAAACGTGGGCCGTCCCTGAATCCTTACCTGCCCACTGGCCGTACCGCCGAGGCCGGAAAACAACCCCTGCGTAAACGGCGAGAGGATTTCGAGGTTGGTCTGGTTGAGCGTGGCGAGCAGGTTGAGCGAATTTTCTTCTTTCTTGGGGTCAAAAACGCCCTTCACCGTCACGATGCGGTTGTTCATGCGATCCACGGCGGCGCTCACGTTCACCTGCTGGCGGAGGGCGTCCCAGCGGGCGTCGCCGCTGAGGTTGCCGAGGTAAAAATTCTTGTACACCAGTTCGTCGATGCGCGCCGTGCCTTCCAGGTTGAGGTTGCGGTACACGTCGCGCACGGTCACGGCGGCGTTGAAGGTGCCCTTCAAATCGAGGTCGGCCACCTGGGCCAGCGTTTCGAGCCTGAAATCGTGGGCGTTGAGTTTAAGCGCCTGGGTGGAATCGTCGGACATGGTGCCCGCCACCGACAGGCTCTGCTCGACGTTGCGAAACGTAACGTCCTGAAACCGCACCGTGTTGCCCGCCAGGCTGATGAGGTTACCGGGGTTCAGCAGCCACTCGGCGTCTTCCACCCGCACTCGCCCGCGCCGGAAACTCAGTTCGGTGCCTTCGGGCGTGAAGCGCACCGTGCCGTTGAGGTTGGCGCGGTTGGGGCTGTCGCTCTGCCGGATGCTGCTCGTGAACCCAATCCGGTCCTGCTCCCAGGAGCCTTCCCATTCGAGGGCCTCGGTGTCGGCCAGCCGCCCCAAATCCTGCTTTTTCGAGGTCACCACCGCCGAAGCCAGCACGTCGGGACTGTTGGCGAACTTCGACGTGTTGAGGTCAATTTCAGAGCCAAAAAACTTGTATTTTCCCAAAAACAGCGTGTCGGCCTTCGCGTTGAGCGTAAACACCGACGTGTTGCCCAGCCGTAGTTCGCCTTCCATCGTGGCCTTCGGCGAGAGGTAGCCTTCGGGGTAGAAAAAGGCCAGGAGGGGGTTGCTATTTTTCAGCAACACGTTGTAATTCATCGCGTAACGCGGAAACACCTTTCCCGCCCGACGGGCGTAATAAGCCTGCCGGGTGGCCTCGTTTTCCCCAAAATAAATCCGGTATTCTTCCACGAGCCGGGGCAAATCGGCCGCCACCTGCTCGAAACGGAACGGCCCCGTTACAGCGGCGTCGAGCAGGTTGGAACGCACCACGAGCCGCCGGTCGGGGGTGTTGGCGGTGGGGGGTGAGGCCTGGATCGTGAGCGTGTCCACCACGAGGCTGCGCTTGTCGAGGGTCAGGAAGGTGTTGCGCAGCCGCAGCGTCCCGGTGAGCAAATCGGGATCGAGGCCCTCGAAATTCACGTCCAGGTCGCTTTGCAGGCGGATGTTTTGGTTGGCAAAACCCAGCGGGCGCAGGTTGGCACGGGCGAGTTTGCCGGTCAGGTCGAAGGCGTTGCGTTTTTGCCGTAAATCCACGCGCCCGGCCAGGTCGAACACCAGGTTCGTGTCGCGCAGCGTCACCTGCCCGTCGAACAGGCCGCGCTGCAACTGACCGTTCACGTAGGCCCGCCGGTAATCGTAGCCCCGGATGCCGAGACGGGCCACGTAGCCGTCAAAGTTGAGCACGGCGTCGTCGAGGGCAAACCCACGGCCCTCCACGCGGCCCGCCAGGTCGGTTTTCTGCAAAAGGCGCGGGTCGCCGATGAGTTTGCCGAGGTCAAAATCCACCAGTTTCAAATGGCCCCGGTAGGTCGAGTTGGCCGTTTTTGAAGCGTATCCACGCCGGGCCAGTTTCATCGTCAGATCCGGCTCGGCGCGGCCCAGCGGCGTCAGGAAAACGCCCTTCGTGTGGAAGTCGTTGTACCGTCCCGTGAAGGCGACATCGAAGCGCACGGGCAGAAATTTCGCTATTGCCGTTGCCGTGCTTTTTCCTACGTATTGTTGCAGATCGGCCACGGTCGCGCTGGATTTTCGGAGGTCAAAATCCATCGTGCTCGTCTCGAAATCGGGCAGGCCGCGAAACGCCACCGTGCCGAACGCACGGCTTTCTTTCCCGAAAAACAAGCGGGCGTTGGTAAACCTGAAGTCGCGCACGAGGCCGTCCATGTGGCCGCTGGCCCGCCACACGTCGCGGTAGTCGTAAAGCGGGCGGGAAAACCGCGCCAAATCCTCGCTGTACACGACGGTGCTGTCGAGGTCGGCCAGAATACGGACTTTTTCGTTGAAATCGCCCAACTCGCGCCGGTGGCCGTAGAGAAACACGACGCTCCGCCGGATCACCGACCGGTTGACCCGCGCCAGCAGGTCGTCGAAGCGCATTTGTTTTTTGGAAAAAAAGAACTTCGTGTCCAGTTCGCGGATGCGCAAACCGGCCACCGGATCGTAGCCGCGCAGGTTGTCGGCCTGAAATGCCACCGTGTCGGCCACGAGCAGAAAATTGGCCAGATCCGCGTTTAATTCGTTGATCCTGAAATGGTTGTAGTCGAAGGTACCCCGGCGGTTGAGCGCCGCCGTGCGCGGGTCGTCGTAGCGGAACGTGCCATTTTCAACGATGGCCTGATCGATGGTGAACGGCGGGTCGGGGCCGGGGTGCGGGTTGGGCGTTTTCGGCGCGGTGAGCGAGTCGATTTTGGCGATGAACTCGTCGATGTTCAGGTCGCCCGTGCGCGGGTTTACCACCAGCGCGACGGAAGGCCGCACCAGCCGGACGCGGTCGAGGGGAATGCTGTTGCTGAAAGCCAGCTTCGTGTAGTTTTTGTAACGAACCGTGTAGCCAAACACGGTGAAACTGTCGGTGGGGAAGGGAGCCAGGAAATTCCCGAGCTTGAAATTCACATCAAGGCGGTCCACGTTGATCATGGGCCGTTGTTGCGGGTCGCGCAGGCTGACGCCATCGAGGGCCAGTTCATCGAACCACCGGTACCGCACGCCGCCGATGTGTACCGGGTACCCCAGCCGGTGGGACACCGAATCGGCCACGGTTTGCACCAGGCGGGTCTGCACCGAGGGCAGCCGCAGGGCGAGAATCAGGGCCGCCAGCAGCATCACCACCAGCAAAATCAGGCCGAAGAGTGAGCGAAAAAAAATGGTGGCAACCTTGCGCATGGGCTGAAATCAGGCCAGAAACCCCGGTTTTGAAACGAAACGGGCGTAGTTTTGTTGGGAAAACGTTGGTTTAAAAACCTTTAAAAGCTTTCCCCAACGCGTCATTGCGAAACTTGTTTTTTTGTTTTCAAACGTGACCCTACTCGCCATCGAATCGTCCTGCGACGACAGCAGCGCCGCCGTGATCGTCGACGGCCAGCTCCGCTCCAACGTCGTGGCGACCCAGCTCGTTCACCAGAAATGGGGCGGCGTGGTGCCCGAACTGGCCTCGCGGGCGCACCAGCAGCACATCGTGCCCGTGGTGGCCGAGGCCCTTCAAACGGCTAAAGTAACGAAAAACGACCTGAACGCCATCGCCTTCACGCGGGGGCCGGGGCTGCTGGGGTCGCTGCTGGTGGGCACGTCGTTTGCCAAAGGGCTGGCCCTGGCGCTCGGCGTGCCGCTCATCGACGTGCACCACATGCAGGCCCACGTGCTGGCGCATTTCATCGAAAAACCCACGCCGCAATTCCCGTTCCTGTGCCTGACCGTCAGCGGCGGGCACACGCAACTCGTGCTCGTGCGCGACTACCTCGACCTGCATATCATCGGCCAGACCGGCGACGACGCCGTGGGCGAAGCCTTCGACAAAACGGCCAAACTCCTCGGCCTGCCGTACCCCGGTGGGCCGCTCATCGACCGCCACGCCGAGGGCGGCGACCCCACGCGGTTCCGGTTTCCAACCACCGACGTGCCGGGGCTGGATTTTTCGTTTTCGGGCATTAAAACCGCCTTCCTGTATTTCCTGCGCGACCAGACGGCCAAAAACCCGGCGTTCGTCGAGGAAAACCTCGCTGACCTCTGCGCCTCGATGCAGGCCACGCTGATTCGGATGCTGCTGGAAAAACTGAAAAAAGCGGCGGCGGAAACCGGCATCACCGAAATCGCCATCGCCGGGGGCGTGTCGGCCAACCGGGGGCTGCGGGAAGCATTGCAAAAAACGGGTGTTGAACTCGGCTGGACCGTGTACATCCCGCGCTTCGAGTACTGCACCGACAACGCCGGGATGATTGCCATCGCGGCGCATTTCAAATCCCTGCGCGGCGAATTTTGCCCCCAGACCGTCAGTCCGCTGCCGCGGATGGCGTGGTGAGTTAAAAATCGACTTCCCTTCACGTCATTGCGAGGAGGTACGACGAAGCAATCTGTTGGTGGTCACCAAACGAGTTTGCAGAAAACTGCTTTGGCAGGTTGGAACGGATTGCTTGGTCGTACTTCCTCGCAATGACGCGCAGAGGGGAGTTTTTCAAGTTAGTTTTTCAAAATCAGTTTTATGAAACGTCTGATCCTCCTTGGATTCGTCCTGCTTTCTTCGTTCGCCGCCACCGCCCAGAAATCCGCGTTGCTCTGGGAAATTTCTGGGAACGGCCTGCAAAAACCGTCGTACCTGTTCGGCACCATCCATCTGCTCTGCCCGGCCGATTTCCGACTGAGCGAGGGCGTGAAAACCCGCCTTGCCGACACCCGGCAACTGGCCCTCGAACTCGACATGGATGACCCCAAACTGATGGTAGGAATGCAGCAAACGATGGCGATGAAGGGCGGCAAAAAACTGAAGGACCTCCTCAGCGAAGCCGATTATACGCTGCTGACCGGCTATTTCAAGGATTCGCTTAAAATGCCGCTGGCCCCGTTTGCCAGTAGCAAACCCTTCGTGCTCACGAGCCTGATGTACCCCAGCCTGCTCGGCTGCCCGCCCAAATCGTACGAACTGGAATTCGTGCAATTGGCCAGAAAGGCCAAAAAGGAAGTCATCGGTCTCGAAACCGTGGAGGAGCAAATGGCGATTTTTGACAAAATTCCCTACGAAAAACAGGCTGAGCAGGTGGTAAAAATCGCCAAAGACCCCGCCAAAGCCCGGAAGGATTTTGCGAAACTGGTCCAGCTTTACAAAACCGAGAACATCCGAAAAATGAGCCGCGTGGCCCTTGAAGGCGACTCCGGTTTTGAAGACTACGAGGCCGATTTACTGCAAAACCGCAACCGGCGCTGGATTGAAGCCATCGGGCGCGAAGCCCGCGAAATGCCCACCTTTTTCGCCGTCGGCGCGGCCCACCTCGGCGGCAAAACCGGTGTGGTGCGGCTGCTCAAAAAAGCCGGATTTACGGTTCGGGCAGTCGAGTAGTCCGGCGTTTAGCGTTTGAAATTTAGGGTTTGGAGTTCGTAGTTTGTTGAAAAATCGAGAACGCTAAACCCTAAACCTCAAACGCTAAACCTAAACGCACCCTTGCTTCGCCTCACCGACCTCTACATCTACCCCATCAAGTCACTCGGCGGCATCCGGCTGCAACGCGCCGAACTCACCGACCGTGGCCTGCGCCACGACCGCCGCTTCATGCTCGTGGACGAAACCGGGCGTTTCCAGAGCCAGCGCGAATTCCCCGAAATGGCCCTGCTGGCCGTCGCCTTGACCGATTCAGGCCTGCACGTCAGCCACCGAACCAGGCCGCTGGAACCACTCGGCCTTCCTCATTCAGTCACTCAATCACTCAATCACGCAATCAGTGTCACCGTCTGGGGCGATGCGCTCGAAGCCGTTTTCGTCAGCGCGGAAGCCGACGACTGGTTCAGCCACGCCCTCGGACGGCCCCTGCGTCTGGTCTACATGCCCGACGCCACGCACCGGCCCGTGGAACCGGATTACGCCCTCTACCCCGGCGACCAGACCAGCCTTTCCGATGGGTATCCGTACCTGCTCATCGGGCAGGCTTCGCTCGACGACCTCAACACCTACCTCGACCAGCCCGTGCCGATGAACCGCTTCCGGCCCAACCTCGTTTTCACCGGCGCGCCAGCCTACGACGAAGACCGCTGGACGGAATTTCGCGTGGGCGATACCCATTTTTTTGCCGTAAAACCCTGCGCCCGCTGCAACATTCCGGGCATCGACCAGGCCACCGCCCAGCGCAGCCCGGAGGTGTTGCGGGCGCTCAACGCCCACCGGCGGCGCGGCACCAAAACGCTGTTCGGGCAAAACCTGCTGGCGGGCGCAAGCAGCGGCTGGCTCACCGTCGGCGACGAGATTACCCTCCTCAGCCGCTGCGACGAGGCGTAAAGCGGGTGCTGGCGGCGGTCAAATTCCGACTTACCTTTGGGCAAACGTTTGAGCGTTGCCTTTGCCGCCACCTTCTTTTTCCGTGAATCGACTTCGTACGTTGCTCTTCCTGCGGTTGCAGCAGGCCCGGCTGCTTAACCTCGACGTGGTGCTGGGGGCCGTGCTGAGTGCCTGGGTAGCCTGGAAACTGCCCGACGGCCACCAGCGTCCGCTACCCACCGCGCTGCTGCTGCTGGGCCTGACCGTCTGGCTCATTTACACCCTCGACCGCCTGCTCGACGTGCGCAAGCCTGACCAGCCCGCCACGCCGCGCCACGCGTTTCACGCCAAAAATCAGCGGATTCTCTGGCGCTTTGTTGCGGGATCCGTAGCGCTGGCGCTCGTGCTGGTGTACACGCTACCACCGGGCATTGTGCTGTTTGGGCTGAAATTGCTCGTGCTGGTGGCGATTTATTTGCTGGTGGTCAGCCGATTGCCGCAGCAAAGCCATTGGCAATACCTCAAAGAGCCGGTTACGGCGCTGGCCTACACGGCGGGCATTTGGGGGCCGGTGTTTGTGGCGCACCCGCCCGGCAACTGGGTGGACTACACGCTCTGCCTGATGTTCAGCGGTGCGGTGGTGCAAAACCTGCTGCTTTTTTCGCTTTTTGAAGCCCGACTCCTGGCGAAAACCAACAACCTCAGCACCTGGTGGGGGCCGGATTTTTCGGGTGACGTGCTGATGGTGGTATTCCTGCTGGTTTCGGTGGGGGGCATTTTCACGACACTCGCCGCCGATTTTGCGTACCAGCGCCGGATGGGCCTGATCATCTGGGGCATGTCGGGCCTGCTGTGGGCCATGACCTTCCGCAAGGGTTACTTTGCCCGCCACGAGCGTTACCGCTGGCTCGGCGACGGCGTGTTTTTGCTGATGGGACTTTTACTTTAAATGACCAGTTACCATTGACCATTGACCAATTTTAAAATTCATTAATTGGTCAATGGTCAATGGTCCCTGTTTTTATGTTGATTCGCATCGTTCGCATGAGTTTCCGGTTCGAGGCTGTGCCGGAATTCGAAAGCATTTTCAACGACTCGAAGGCCCAAATCCGCGCCTTCCCCGGCTGTCGCCACCTCGAACTCCTCCGAGACCTTGACCAGCCGCACATTTTCTGCACCTACAGCCACTGGGATGGCCCCGAGGCGCTCGAAGCGTACCGGCAATCGGAATTATTCAAAACCACCTGGGCAAAAACGAAGGTGCTTTTTGCGGAAAAGGCGATGGCGTTTTCGGTGGGAAGGGTGGAGGAGGCGGGTTAAAAAATTACTTTTAATTGTTAAATAAAACTGAATAGAATTGTACAAAAAATAATTAAAATAACACCGTATCGTTTTTTTGGAGACTGTTCGCTAAATATCAATTTTCGCTTAAAATAAAAATATACACAGTTGAATATCAGTACAATGACGTATGTGAATAAAATAAAGAAGGTGGAGCAATCCTCAATAAATTCTTTTTGGATGATTCCTATAATTATACACTCAGGAAGAGAAATAATTAAGCATGTGTGAAGAGCAAAATTATTTCTTGAGTAAAACTGCCAACCATACTTGTTCAACGTTTGAAATATGGAATAAAATAAATAAGTATAAGAGAAGTAGTTTATCATTCCGCGCTTAGCTTGACACTAACGATTACAGTGTTTTCTGTCATTCCGAGGAACGAGGAATTTTATTGGCTTGCCGAATCATTTACCATTGGCCGAGTATTTTGAATCCAACAAGATTCCCCGTTCCTCGGAATGACAAAAAAGGAAACTTCACGCATTTTCCAGCTCAAACAACGCCCGTAATTCGGTGGCATCCTGGGGTTTGAGGCGCCCGGCCAGCACGAGGCGGAGTTGGCGGCGGCGCAGGGCGCTGTCGTAAAGGGCTTTTTCCTCGTCGGTCTGTGGAACGACGGTGGGCACGTCGATGGGGCGGCCCAACTGATCCACGGCCACGAAGGTGAAAAACGCCTTGTTGCTCATCAGCCGTTCCCCGGCCGGGATGTTCTCGGCATGTACCTCGATGTACACTTCCATCGACGAATTGAAGGCCCGCGTCACCCACGAGCGGAGCGTGACGACGCTGCCCAACGGGATGGGGGCCGAAAACGACACGTTGTCCACCGAGGCCGTCACCACCACGCGGTTGGAGTGCTTCTGGGCGGTGATGGCGGCGCAGATGTCCATCATGTGCAGCAGGCGGCCGCCCATCAGGTTGTTGAGCGTGTTGGTGTCGTTGGGCAACACCATTTCGGTCATGGTGGTGAGCGAGTCGGAAGCGAATTTTTGTTTAATCATGCCGCAAAAGTACGCATGGAGTGATGGAGTGAAGTGATGATGGAGCGATTGAAAGCAGGAATCGCTCCATCATCACTTCACTCCATCACCATTTCGGACACCGCAGCATCCGCTTTCGCGCTGCCCGCTGGCTGCTGCCCAACGGGTGCTCGATGCGCACTTGGACGAAGTAGTAGCTGTCGGTGTTGCCCGGATTGCCGCGTTTCACACCGGGGGCGTTGGGGGGCAGGCCCAGTTCGGGCGCTCGGTCGGAGAAGTTGGCGGCGAACGGGTCGATGCCCGCCGGGTCGGGGTAGACCGTGCTGACGTCGTCGAGATAATCGCTGCGAACGTAGGTGTAGCGGATTTCGAGCGCCACCTCCCACTCGGCATTGAGGTGCCGCAGCACGCCCACGCCCACCGGCACGATGGCCACGGTGCGGGCGTAAGCCACACCTTCGGTGCGCAGCCGGGGGAGCGAGTAGTAGCGGCCCTGGAGTTGAGCCTTCGGGTTGAGGTGGGTCAAACCCAGGCCACCAAAGGCGTAG
Source organism: Spirosomataceae bacterium (assembly GCA_965249815.1). Classification (GTDB taxonomy): domain Bacteria; phylum Bacteroidota; class Bacteroidia; order Cytophagales; family Spirosomataceae; genus JAJAZB01. The sequence goes on from CBDFMV010000002.1 coordinate 19,887, forward strand.
AGGTTGTACGTTGGGTACTCGGTGTAAGGCAGCAGGTTGGCGCTCAGTGCCAGAAAGCCCTCGGGGTTGTCGGTGCGGAAAGAGAGGTTGCGCTGGGCGTTTTTGCCGCCCACATCCGAGCCAGCGAGGCGGTACGCGCCCACTTCGCCACGCAGGCTGAGGTGTTCGCCGAGGCGGTAGCTGAGGCCCACGCTCAGGTTGGGGCGAAACCGAAATTGCCGGAAGCGGTCGCTGCGCAAATCACCATCGTAGTAGCTCAACCCCACACCGCCGAGCAGCCGCAGGTTGCCACGGGCACGGGCGGGTTGCGCCTGTATCGACTTTCCCACGCTAAGCAGAATCAGCCACGCGCACACACGGAAGAGGCTGTTTTTCAGGAGAGAACGCATCGGATGGGGCAGGGTTGGCGTACGATGTAACGCGGCAACCCCGAAAATTGCGTTGCAGGCGGGCGGGTTTTTCGGAAGTAAAAACGAAACCAACGCTTCGCTGCGCTCGCAATGACGCGCAAAAGGCAGTTTTTACTCGTTCCGCACCGTACTCGTGGCCGAGGTACTGGCCTGAAGCCGGGCACCGCCCCGATAGCGCACGTTGCTGGAGCCGGTGGCTTCGGCCAGCAGGGCTTTCGTGACGAGCAAGTGCGCGTTGCTGTTGTCGGTGACGTTGAGGCGGGCATTGGCAATTTCAAAATTGAACCCCAGCACCTCGCTCGTGCCCGACACGGTGCCGGTCAATTCCTGAGTTTCGCCCGTGAGCGTTACCTCCGACGCGCCCGACACGTTGAGGCGCATCTTGCGGGCCGTAATTTTGAGTTTGGCTTTCGACTCGCCCGCCACGGCCAGGTCGAGGGCATCGAGGTCGTTGAACCCCTCCACGGTGGTGTTGGTCTCGTGGTTGAGGTCGAGGCCGCGCAGCGTGGGCATCACCACCGAGAGGCGGATGCGCATTTTGCTGGGCGTCAGGTAGGTACTGTTGAAACGCACCGTCAGCGTTCGTCCGTTTAGCACGGCTTCGAGGTTTTTCAAATCGCGCGGGGCACCGTTGGCCGACACTTTGAACTCATTGCCCTGCTTGATGTCGATCACGAACTCGTTGCCCAGCACCAGTCGGTCGAAACCACGGAGTACAAATTCCCGGCGTTCGGCCCGGGCCGTCAGGGTAGCCAGCGCTATGCCAGCCACCAGGAAGACGATTCGGGAAATCAGTTTTCTTTTCATGGAAAAAATGGAGTAACACCCCACTTTCGGTCACAAAACGTGCCAATTTACTGAATCCGGCAAAAAAGCGCATTTTTTTTCGGGCGTTGGCCGTGCCAAAAAATCGCCCTATATTTGCGGCTCATTTCGAGCGCATCGTACCGATTCGATAACGACATAAACAGCCATGAGTGAGTTGATTAAACTGGTGGAGGCCGAAAATGCGGCCCGCCGTGAGAGTGCCCCCGCCTTCGGCGCGGGCGATACCGTGAACGTTCACGTAAAAATCCGCGAGGGCAACAAGGAGCGCATCCAGGTGTTCACCGGTACGGTCATCCAACGCCGCAATCCCAACACCGGCGGCGAGACCTTCACGGTCCGCAAGGTGTCCAACGGCGTCGGCGTCGAGCGGATTTTTCCGCTTCTCTCGCCCAACATCGATAAAATCGAAGTGGTCCGCCGGGGTATCGTCCGCCGCGCCCGGGTGTTCTTCCTGCGGGGCAAGCAAGGCAAGGCCGCCCGCATTAAGGAAAAGAAATAAAACCGCCTGCTGTGGTTTCCGAAAGCCGTCCCGAGTATCCGGGACGGCTTTTTTGTTGGCTTGCACCACCGCCAACCCAGCGCTTTTATGAAAGCCAGGGACAACTAATTCGGCTAATTCTCACGCGCTGTAAATTCGGATTCAGCCGAATTGCGTAGTTTGCCGCCGAACTCCTCTAACCCATGAAAATTGACGCCCACCAGCATTTCTGGCACTTCGATCCGGTGCGAGATGCCTGGATTACCGAAAGCATGACCACCCTGCGGCGCGACTTTAGCCCCGCCGATTTGAAACCCTGCCTCGACCAGCACGGCTTCGACGGGTGCGTGGCCATCCAGGCCGACCAGACGGAAGACGAGACGACCTTCCTGCTCGGCCTCGCCAACGAGCACGACTTCATCAAGGGCGTCGTGGGCTGGGTTGATTTGCGGGCCTCCAACCTCCGCGACCGGCTCGACCATTTCACCCAATTTCCGAAACTGAAGGGATTCCGCCATGTGGTGCAGTCGGAGCCGGACGAGTTGTTCATGCTCCGCACCGAATTTCTGGCCGGAATTCGCACCCTCGGCGCCTATGATTTCACGTACGACCTTTTGATTTACCCGAATCACCTCGGCGTGGCGCGGGAGGTGGTGGCGCGGTTCCCGAACCAGAAATTCGTGCTCGACCACCTGGCCAAGCCCTACATCCGGCAGGGTATCGTGGACCGCTGGAAACCCGACATCCAGGCCCTGGCCCGCCACGAAAACGTGAGTTGCAAACTTTCGGGCATGGTCACGGAAGCCGACCCCGAACACTGGCAGCGCGAGGATTTCCGGCCGTACCTCGACGTGGTGGTGGAGGCCTTCGGCCCCGACCGCCTGCTGTTCGGCTCCGACTGGCCCGTGTGCCTGCTGGCGGCGCACTACGACCAGGTGGTGGAACTGGTGGAAGACTACGTCGGGGGATTTACTGAAACCGAGAAAGCGAAAATCTGGGGCGGAAATGCGGTGAAATTTTACAACCTCTGAAAAATTCCATGGGCACAGGGATGAGACGGATGCAACGGATTTACGCGGCGAAAGCAGTATAGATCCGTTGCATCCGTCTCTTTTGTGTTTCTATTCCCATCACCAACCATGAACCTGAATTTAAGAGAAAAGGTCATTCTCGTCACGGGCGGGGCCAAGGGCATTGGCGAAGGCATCAGCTCGGTACTGGCCGCCGAGGGGGCCATCGTCGTCATCGTGGGGCGCAACGAGGCCGACAACGCCCGTGCGCTCGAAGCCATTCAGGCCGCCGGTGGGTTGGGGCACACCATCACCGCCGAACTCACCCAACCTGAAGAATGCGAAAAAGCCGTGCGCCTGACCCTCGAACGGTACGGGCGGCTGCACGGGCTGGTCAACAACGCGGGCGTCAACGACGGCGTGGGACTGGAAGGTGGCAGCTACGAGGCGTTCATGGCCTCGCTCCACAAAAACCTCGTTCACTATTACCTGATGGCCCACCACGCCCTGCCCGCGTTGAAACAATCGAAGGGCAGCATCGTCAACATCGGCTCAAAAACCGCCGAGACTGGCCAGGGAGGCACCTCGGCCTACGCCGCGGCCAACGGAGGCCGTAACGCGCTGACCCGCGAGTGGGCGGTGGAACTGCTGAAATACGGCATCCGCGTCAACGCCATCATCGTGGCCGAAAGCTACACGCCGCTCTACGAGAAGTGGCTCCAAACGCTGCCCAACCCAGCGGAAAAACTGGCTTCCATCACCAAAAATATTCCGCTCGGCCAGCGCATGACGACGACCGAAGAAATCGCCAACATGGTGGCGTTTCTGTTGAGCGAAAAATCCAGCCACACCACCGGCCAGCTTATCCACGTCGATGGGGGTTACGTTCACCTCGACCGGGCGCTGGCCAATGCCTGATTTGTTCGTCTAAGGTTTAACGTTTAAAAAAACCAGCGTTAAACGTGAAACCTTAGACCTTAAACGTGAAACCTTAAACCTCAAACCCATTTCATGGCGCTTCCCCCCACCTCCGCCAAACCCCTTCCCGGCCAGCAGACGGGCCAGAAGTATCTGGTCCCGTTTATCCTCGTCACGAGTTTGTTCTTCCTCTGGGCGTTCGTCCACAACCTGGAGCCAATTCTGATTCCACACCTGAAAAAAGCCTGTCAACTGACTGATTTACAGTCGGCATTGATTGATTCGGCGGTGTACCTCGGCTACTTCGTCATGGCGATTCCGGCGGGGTTGGTCATGAAAAAATACGGCTACCGGCGGGGCATCCTCATCGGGCTGTTGATGTACGCAGCGGGCGCGTTTTTGTTCATCCCGGCGGCCAGTACGCGGGTGTACGTGTATTTCCTCGGGGCGCTGTTCATCGTCGCGTCGGGCTGCGCGTTTCTCGAAACCGCCGCCAACCCGTACGTGACCATCCTCGGCCCGCCCGAAGGCGCCACCACCCGCATCAACCTGAGCCAGTCGTTCAACGGCCTGGGGGCGTTTCTGGCCCCCCTGCTGGGCGGAATGTTCATCCTGAGCGGCGTCGAGAACACCGAAGCCCAACTGGCGGCCATGTCGCCGGAGCAATTGAACGCCTACCTGCAGTCGGAGGCCGACACGATCAAAGTGCCGTACCTCGTCATCGGCGTGGTGGTTTTGCTGGTGGCGGGGCTGTTTCTGGTGACGAAAATGCCCGAATTCCGGGGTGAAGACGGCGAGAAGAAATCGTCGCTGGCTTCGGCGCTTCGGCACCGGCACTTGCGCTGGGGCGTGGTGGCGCAGTTCTTCTACGTCGGTACGCAGGTGTGCATCACGAGTTTTTTCATTCGGTTTGCCAAATTCACGGGCGGAACGCCCGAAAAAGAAGCCGCCGCGTGGCTGAGCATCGCCATGTTTTTCTTCATGGTCGGGCGGTTTTTCGGCACGTTCCTGTTCCGCTACGTGGCCGCCCACCGGCTGTTGCTCATTTATTCGCTGATCAGCATCGGGCTACTTGTGGTGTCGCTGACGGCCCGCTCGTCGTGGTCGGTGTACGCCATCGGAGCGATTCCGTTTTTCCTGTCGATCATGTTCCCGACGATTTTCTCGCTCGGCATCGACCGCATCGGCGACGACACCGAACTGGGTTCGTCGCTGCTGGTGATGTCCATCGCGGGGGGTGCCGTGTGCCCGCTGGCCATGGGCTACATCTCCGACCAGAGCAACATCCAGAATGCCTACATCGTCCCGCTCGTCTGCCTGCTGTTCATTGCGTACTTCGGCTGGCGGGGGTACCGGGTGGAAGAGGGAGCAGTAAAAAGTGTAGAGTGAAAAGTGTAAAGTTGAAATTCGCTACAAGGCCTCTACACTTTTCACTACAAATGCCTCGCTACGCCCTCGCCCTCGACCTGAAAGACGACCCGGCGCTCATCGCCGAATACGAACGCCACCACGAGCGCATCCGGCCCGAAATCGAAGCCAGCATTCGCGAAGCGGGAATTACCGGCATGGACATCTACCGGCTGGGAAACCGGCTGTTCATGGTCATGGAAACCACCGACGACTTTGATTTTGAGAAAAAAGCCGCCGCCGACGCCGCCAATCCGAAGGTGCAGGAATGGGAGGCGCTGATGTGGCGCTATCAGCAGCCGCTGCCACTGGCCCAACCCGGCGAAAAGTGGCTTTTGATGCAGAAAATCTTCGATTTGAACGGGCAAAAAGACCGGGTTTAGGGTTTAGCGTTCAGGGTTAAAAGTACGAGTAACCCTAAACCCTGAACGTTAAACCCTAAATGAAATCATGCTTCCCGAACCCTTTCCTGAACTCCGCACCCCGCGCTTCCGGCTCGACCAACTTGTGCCTGCCGACAAGCGCAAGGTATTCGAGGGGCTTTCCAACGCGCAGGTCATCCGCTACTACGGCGTGTCGTACGATACGCTCGACGCCACTCAGCGACAAATGGATTGGTATAACGAACTCTGGCAGACGGGCACGGGCCGCTGGTGGGCCATCCGCGTGCGCGGCGACCGCGAACTGATCGGGGCCTGCGGATTCAGCAACGGGCAAGTTATCCATCGGAGGGCCGAGTTGGGTTTCTGGCTGTTACCGGCCTTCTGGCGCACGGGCGTGATGAGCGAAGCCCTGCCCGTCGTGCTCCACCACGGTTTTACGGACATGAACCTGCACCGCGTCGAGGCGTTCGTGGAGACGGACAACAAAGCCAGCCGGAGGCTGCTGCACAAACTGGGCTTCATTCACGAGGGCACGATGCGCGATTTTGAAATCAAAAACGGGAAGTTCCTCTCGCTGGAGGTGTGGGCGCGGTTGGGAGAAAATCGTATTTTTACCGAAAACCCGTCCTGATCATGGAAGCCGTTCTCCCGAAAATTCCGTTGACCCTCGCCGAACGCGCCGCCGCACCCGATCTCATCCGCGTGCCCGCCACGCTGGAAGAATACTGGGAATTGTCGGAACTGACCGAGTACAACATCGAATACTTCAATGGCGAAATCATTTCTATGGGACAAGCCACGCCGCTGCACGAGAGCCTGATTACCCGGCTCACTACCTTGCTGACCAACTTCTACGATGCATTCGAAGATTACTACGTGCTGGGCAGTAACGTGAAAATCTACGCCGAAGCCTGCGTGGCGGCGTTCAACGCCGATTTTTCGGTGGCGAAAGAACCCTACGATTTCGTGACCTTGCCCAGCGGCAACCTCTCGACGGTGGCGATTAAAAGCCCGGAACTCGTCGGGGAAGTGTTTTCGCCTTCCACCAAGCAATTCGACCAGAGCGACAAACTCGACTGCTACAAAACCATCCCCACGCTGCGCTACGTGCTGTTTGTGGACCCGCAACGGCCCTTCGCCACGGTGCATTCCCGCACCGAAACCCCTAACGAATGGCTCAGCCGCGATTCCCGTTCGCTTGACGACACGGTCCGGCTGGGCGAACTCACGCTGCCCATGCGGGAAATTTACCGGAAAGTGAAGTTCGACCAAAAAATAAACCGCTGATCGCCAGTCGAATAAGATTGACAAGCAGCGGTTTCTCTGCGAAGCAATTGGCTACCCTTTCTGTTCTCGTTGCGATTCGGCAACGAGGCGTTCCAAATCGATGGGCACGTCGTGGGCAATCCATTGGGTCGTGTCCACGTCAGGCAGTTCCTTGACGTAGAAGGGTGCGGCAGGCGTTCCTGTGGCTTCACTTTCCAATTTGGCGTTCGAGGTAATATGTCCGCTCTTCCTGGCGGGCAACGCGCGTACCGATGATGCGGATTTTCCCATTTCTGACAAGGGTTATTGCTTCTTCATCCAAAATGGCGTCACTACAAACCAGCCCACCATGCCCACGGCCATGAGGGTTTTGTGCTGATCGAGGGAAATGGTTCCGGCAAAAACCAGCAGCGACGGCACGACCGTCAGGGCCAGGCAGGCCAGCGAGAGGAGTTTGAGCAGGTTTTTCATGCCGGAATGAGGTCAGTTTTTTTCTGGTAAAACTTGTTGGCAATCAAACACGTACCCACGGCCACGAACCAGCCCGGCAGACCGAGAAAAAACAGGTCGAGGTTGAAAAGCTGGTTCAGCGCGAAGCAGAACAGCAGCGTCAGCGCCCAGGTCGCGGCGGCGGCGACGTTGAACGACGTTCCCGTCCGGGCGGCGTACTCGTCGCGGAGGCCAAAGCGGCGGGCCAGGTGAAAATCCACAAAAATCACGGCACCCATCGGCATCAGCACCAGTCCGTAGAGCGCCACGAAGTCGAGCAGGCGCATGACCAGCGCCGGAAAACAGGCCGCCACCGTGGTGACCAGCCCCACGGCCAGCGTGACTTTCCAGCGGCGAAACTGCGGCAACACAGCCTGAACGGCCAGCCCCGCCCGGTAAATCGTCGGGTTGGCGGTCGTCCAGCCTGCCACCACCACGCAGGCAGCCCCGGCCAGCCCGGCGGCGTTGTAGGCGATGGGGCCGGGTGCCACGCTGCCCGACGCGGCGGCGCACAAAATGCCCGACGCAATCCAGGCCATAAAGTGCCCCACGAACATCCCCGTGGCCGAGGCGAAGCCGATTTGCGGCTTTTTCGCGTAGCGGAAAATCGACAGGTCGGCCATGCCAATGTGCATGGCCATGTTGGCAAACCAGGCGAAAAACAAGACGTGCCCGAACGTGAACTGACTCTGCCCCGGCTGCGGCACGCCCGTCCAGATTTTTGTCTGGGCAATTTCCCAAAACTGCGAAAGGGACGTGATGCCCAACTGCGGCATGACGGCAAACGCCGCCGCCACGAACACCAGCGCCATCCACGGCGCGGCGATGTTGGCAAAGTGGGCGATTTGCTCGTAACCCAGCACGGCCACGACCGAAATCACCGCGCCGACCACGAACACCGTCACCACCCAGCCAATGGAACTGGGGTAAAAATCGTTGAGCGTGGGCATGGGAATGCCGAACGGAATGCCCACCGCCGTGGCCGAAACGGCAATCATCGAACCAGCCAAAAAGCAGAACATCAGCGCGTTGACGAGGTTGTAACCCGTCACGAGCCGCCGTCCGCAGATTTTTTCAAGGTAAAAATATAGCGTCAGACGCTTGGCGGTGGCGATGGGGGCGGTCAGAAAACGCCAGCTCAGCACCGCCAGCAGGTTGCCCGCCAGCAACCCGCCGAACAGGTCGGACGCCGTGACGCCGTGGGCCACGAAGAGCGGCCCGATGACAAACTCCGTCCCGGCGATGTGTTCGCCCGCAAACATCCCGATGAAACTCCCCCAGCCTTTCCAGGCGGAGGGCGGCACGGGTTCGCGTTCGAACTCCTCGATGGCATCGAGTTGTTCGGTTAAGGTTTGACTCATGAGGAAGGTTTAGAGGGTAAGGCGTTCTCCAAAACAACGCGTCAGCGCGTCGGCGATCGTCATGCGCTGTCCTGTTTACCAGCGGGCGTAGCGGAAAAGGCCCGTCGGTTTTCCGGCGTAATACAGCACCAGCAGCACCAGCCCGGTGTACCAAAGCGTCATCAGGACGTTGGCTACCCGCCGACCGAATCGTTGGGAAAGGAAGGGGTACATGGTTTTGAGAATTCAGCTAAAATAAAACATTGTTCGCAACGCCCGCCAAGCCTCCAACAGCGTTTCGTACTGCACCAACAGGCAACTGAAGGCGAAAAAATGAGCCGTCAGCACCACGCCGCCCCAGTGAATGAACCGGGGAAAGCGCCGTTGCAGCCCCGAGCGGTCGAGCCAGCGCCGGGTGCGGTGACCCAGCAAAATCCCCCCGCCCTGCACCGCGCCCCAGAGCAGGTACCGCGCCGACCCCTCGTGCCAGCCGCCAAGCACGAGCATCGAGGCCGCGATGGCCAAGGCCGGTTGGCGCGTCAGGCTGAGGGCGGGCGTAAACACGTAGTCGCGGCACCAGGCCGAAAGCGAGATGTGGTAGCGTCGCCAGAACGCGTTGGGGTTGGGCGAGAGAAACGGCGCGTTGAAGTTTTCGGGCACCCGAAAACCCAGCAGCAGCGCCAGCCCGATGGCCACGTCGGAATACCCGGCAAACTGCACGTAGGCGTTGGCGACGAATTGCCCGGCACCGAGGTACGTGGCCAGGGCCGGGTGACCAGGGCGCAGGGCGAACACCAGCCCGCCGAGTTTTTCGGTCAGCAGCACGTTGCCCAGCACGACCGTTTTCACGAACCCGTACAAAATCCGTTGCAGGCCGGTCGAAAACAGAACCGCATCCCAGCGGCGGCGGTGTTCGTCGCGGAAGAAATCCGGGAAGCGGTTGATCGGCCCCACCAGCAGCGTGGGCAGGAAAAACAGGTAGCGGAGGTAGTCGGCAAGCGTGTGCCGGGGCAGCGTTTGCTTCCATTTTTCAACCGCGTAGTGAATCTGCCGGAAGGCGTAGTACGAAAGCCCCAGCGGCATCCCGACGGTCGCGAGCCACCCAACCCGCTGAGGGAATTCAGCCTTGAAAACCGCCCACACCGCCACGGCCTGCCCCACGGCCAGCAGCACCGCCCCGCCGGGCCGCAATCCCGCCCGAAACGCGAAATACCCCGCCGCCCCCGTGCCCAACAGCAATCCCGCCGAAAGCGGGGCCACCCAACCCATGAATCCCGCCGTCAGCAGCGCCACGGCGGAAACCTGCCAGCGCTCGGGCAGTAGCCAGGCGGCGGGCGTGATCACGAACAGGCCGAAGAAAACTACCGCGTACAGGGTCGGCATGGTCAGCGTGATGAAAGAAGGGCGGCGTAATACGGCTGTAACTGCCCGTTCAGCCAGGTCGAGTAGCGCCGACACCCCGCCTCGTTGAGGTGGGCTTCGTCCGTGAAAAATACCGGGGCGTACGCTTCATCGGTGTAAAAATGCCGCATGCCGTACGCCCGGTCATACGCCGCCGCCACGGCGTGAAGCTGCGCGCCGCGCATCGGGTTGTAAATCAGGGCTTCCACGCGGGCCGGGCGCGGCAGGTGCAGCAGCCCAAGCCGCGTACCGCGCTGGCGCAAGGCCTTCAGGTAGCCGTGTACTGGGTGTGTGGGGTCGAAAGGCCGCACCGGGCGCTGGTCGATTTCCGCCAGAAACGCCCGCATCCGTAGCCTGGTGGTTTGGTACCGTTGCCGGTGGTTGGGCGGCAGAGCGTCGAAGGGGGGCAGCCGGGTGGGCGCGAGGCCCGCCAGCCGCAACAACCATTGCACCACGTTGCGCGGGGCCAGGGCATCGGGTTGCACCGCCAATTGATCTTCCAGCGTGAAAAAAAACAGGTTTTCTTCCAGCAAAAGTAGGTCGGGCGGGTACCGTTCGAGCCAGCGAAACACGTTGCTGCGGCTGGTGAACGATTCCAGGTTGGCCCCGTACCGAAACACCCGCACCACCCGGCACCGGTTGTCGGATTGGCGCTGAAAAAAACCAGAGAGTTGTACGCCACTCTGGGTCATCGATGTGCCCAGTACCACCACGCTTAATACCGAATCGGCGCGAAGCCGCCACTCCCGGTGCAGTAGACTGGCCGTTTGGGCCTCGAGCTGGCGGTTTGCACGGTGTTCGGCCCAAAGCGCCACGCCGGTGGTTGCTGCCGCGAGCATCAGCACCAGCCCCGCCGTAGCGATCCACACGCCGAGGGGCGGCACTTGGTTTGGCTCAGGCGTAGGCCGCATGTTTTTTTCGGAGAAGTTCTTCCGCCGTGCGCAGGCTGTTCATTACCATAATTTCGGCCGGGTTGAAATGCAGACCCAGTTGCTGTTCAAGCCGCACCACAAAATCGAGGTGCGCCAGCGAATCCCACCCGGCCAGGGTGCGCGAACTCTCCTCGGGCCGCAGGCGCTCGGTAGGCACCTTGAACGCCTGCGAGGCGGCCTCCCGCACCAACTGCCGGTAATCGGGCGCGGTTGAGGCCGCCGTTGCCGTACCATGCGCCAATTGCCCGCGCAGCGCTTGAAGCTGTACCTTGCCCGTTGGCCCTTTGGGCAGCGTTTTTAACTCAAAAATCGCCGTGGGTACTTTCTTTTCCTCCAGCCGCGCCCGGCAGTGGGTTATCAGGTCGGCCTCCGTGGCCGTGCTGCCGGGTTTGAGCACCACGCAGCTCACGAGCCGCTCGCCGAATACCTCGTCGGGCAGCCCCAGGCTGACGGCTTCCAGCACGGCGGGGTGGGTGTGGAGCACCTCGGTCACCTCTTCGGGGTGGATGTTGATGCCGCCCGAAATGACGATGTTTTTGACCCGGCCCGTAATCCGGTACAACCCGTCGGGGTCGCGTTGGGCCACGTCGCCGGTGTACAGCCAGCCATCGCGCAGCGCGGCGGCGGTGGCGGCGGGGTTGTTGAGGTAGCCGCTCATGAGGTTTTCGCCGCGCAGCAACAATTCCCCTTCCTGGCCGTCGGGTACGTCGCGACCGGCGACGTACCCGAGGCGCGCCTCCATGTCCACGGGTTTACCAACCGTGCCGGGGCGGTTGGAATCGTCGCCGGGACCGCTGAAAAGCCCGCCCGTCACGGTTTCAGTGAGGCCGTACATGTTGACGATTCGCACCCCGAAGCGCCCGGAAAAACTCCGCCAGAGGGCTTCCTCCAACTGCGCCGACACCGAAATGAGCAACCGAAAATCGGGCGTGCGGAAGGCGTCGTCGTAGCCCTCGCCGAAGCGCTGAATCAGGGCCAGCATCGTGGGCACGGCGATAAAATGCGTGATGCGGTGTTTGTACACGGCATCGAGCAACGCGCCGATGTGGCTCAGGTCGAACCGCATCGGGCGCACCCAGGTGGCGTGGTTGAACGCCGCCAGCAGCGGCCCCTGCACGAGGCCGTCGGCGTGGTAGAGCAGCAGGATGTTGAGCAGGCGCGAATCCGGGCCGAGGCCGTACACCCGGCTGAGCGTGGTGAGGTGGGCAAACAGCGCCCGGTGCGAAATCTGCACGCCCTTCGGGTCGGCGGTGGTACCCGATGTGAACAGCACGTAAGCGATGGTTTCGGGGGAAATTTCGCCCGGCAATCCACCCTCCGGCAAGTCGGCCAGTAGCGCGGGGTAGGTGTCCGATGGCGGGGCGGGAGCAGTCGCCTGCCGACCAAGTAATTTTCGAAAAAGCCCGCCCTTCGCAGAAACGTCCGGTTTTACGACCAACGAAAAGCAGGCGTTCCGGTCCAGATTCAAGCGTTCGAAGAATGCTTCATCGGCGATGATTCCCACGGGTTGGGCCGTGCGGAGCAGGGCGCGGGCGCGCTCGGGGCCGGTTTGCGGGTCGAGCAGCACGGTGGTGAGGCCGCAACGCAGCAAGGCCAGAAACAGCAGGGAAGCTTCGGCGTCGTCGGCCACGGAAAGCACCACGCGGTCGCCTTCGTGCAGGCTGTTTTGGTGGAAAAGACCCGCCAGTTTCCGGATTTTTTCGGCAACTTCCTGGTAAGTGACCCGCCGCCCGTCGGTTTGGAGAAAAACCACGTCGCGGGTGTCCGGCGTGGTCAGACGGTCCAGCATCGAGGCGGCGTCGGTGGGGTATAAACGCATAGGTAACTACGAAATCCCGGTGTCCGTACTTCGATTGGCACGAGCAACGAAGCACCGGGTACGAACATCGATTCACAACAAACTCAGCAATTCCTGTTTCCGAACCTTGCCCGTCGGGGAGCGCGGCAGGGTGTCGAGCACCCGAAACTGGGTCGGCACCTTGCGCAGGCCCATTCGCTCCGCCAGGAAATCCGGCAGTTGGCGCACCACGTCGTCGGCCCCACAGCCCTCGTGCAGGGTCAGAAACGCTGCCAGCTTCTCGGTGTCGTGCTGGCGGTAGGCGCACACGGCGGCATCGCGGATGGCCGGAAACTGCAACACCTGGGCCTCCACCTCGGCCGGGTACACGACTTCGCTGTGCGCGTTTTTGATGCGGTCGTTCCGCCGCCCACGCAGCGTCAGGCTGCCGTCAGGGTTGAAGCTGGCCCAATCGCCGGTGTACAGCCAGCCGTTGCGCACAAGCGCAACGGCCTCCGGTGTGCCTACGTAGCCACTTTCCACCACGTTTTCGCTACAAATCCGCAACTCGCCCATCTCACCGGCGGGCACGGGTCGCCCTTTTTCATCCACCACCTGCGCCAGGCAACCCACCGGCCAGCCCACCGTGTCGCGGTCGGTCTGCACCTGGTCGGGCCGTTCGGCGAGGCAAATGCCGGTAGTTTCGGTGAGGCCGTAATAATTGACCACCAGCGGACTAAACAGGGCGCTGAATTCGTCGCGCAACGCGGGCGTGAGCGCGCTGCCCGTGCTCAACACCAGCCGCAACGAGCGCAGCGCGGGCAAGACGCGCCGCCCCAGTTGCGCCCATTGCCGCAGCAAAACCGGCGCGGCCGTCAGCAGCGTGGCGCGGCCCTGCTCCACGGCGTCGGCCAGGGCGAGAGCAGATTGTTTTTGCAAACGGGAAGGAATAATTACCGAAGCACCCACTTCGAGCGGGGCGAGGGCGGTATTGCGCAAGCCGCTCATCGCGTCGGCGTCGCCCACGGCGAGGTAGCGGTCGGTGGCTTCCCAGCCAAAGGTCTCGGTCACGAGCCGGGCGCTGCGGTACAGTTGCCCGTGGGTGAGCGGTACGCCCTTCGGCTGGCCCGTGGAGCCGGAGGTGAACAACACCGCCGCCCGCGTGTGGGCAGTGGGCCAAAAAGCCGTCGTGGGTACGGCGTCGGGGTCGAGCCAATCGGCAAACCAGATTGTTCCAGCGGGCGGCGTTTCGCCGGTTTCTTCGTCCAGCAACAGCACCGGAAACGAGGCGGCACCCAATTTTGGAAAATCGGCCAGGGAGGTCAGCACCAGCGCCGGAGCCACGGTTTCGAGCACGGGTTGGAGCGTGGCGGCGGGCCAGTCGGTGCTCAGCGGCACCAGCACGAGGCCTTCGCACCAGGCCGTCCAGGCCAGCAGCAGGCCCTCGGCGTGGAGCGGGGCCAGCAGCACGATGCGGTCGCCGGGACCGAGGCCCGCCCGTTGCAGGGCCGCCCGCAGGGGCATCACCAGCGCGGCGGCTTCGGCGTAGGTACACTCGCTGCCATCGGCGAGGATCGTCAGCAGCGGGTTGTCGGCGTAGCGGAGCACGGCGCGCTGCCAGAGGTGGGCCAGGGTTTGTTCGGCGGCGGGTACGCGGTACTGCTGGGTCGTCAGGAAGTGCTGGCGGCGGTGGCAGGCCTCGCCCAGCGGCACGAGTTGCACGAGGTCGAGTTGGGCCAGTTCGTGCAACAGCGGCCGCAACATTTCGACCGAAACACCGAGGCGTTCGGCGATTTCCATTACGGTCAGCGCGCGTTCAGCCCAGTAAAGCACCTGGTGGGCGTGGTCGCTGAGGGCGTACCCGTTCGCCCGCTTCAGCCGGGTTGCGTACATCGGGTGGCGCTCGAGCAGGTGGCCCACGGTGGCCGCGTGGCCCGTGGCGTCGAGGCGCACGCGGCCCGACGGGTGGCTGAAATCAAGCAGCCCGTTGACCAGCACCCGGCAGGTTTCCCAGCCGGGTTGTTCGGCCGGTCGAAACGGCGTCAGCGGCTCCTGCGCCCAGGCGGGCGGCAGCAGCGCCACGAGGGCGTTGTAGTCGGGCGAATCGGGCGTGGATTCGATGGAGATTTCCGTCCCGAACTCCGCCGTTTCGTTGAATAAAAACAGGGCTGGTTCCGATAAAATCACGGCTTTTCGCCCGCCCAGCGCGGGCATGTTCTCAAAAAGTTGCGCGTACTGCTGCCCGTGCAACTGCCGCCCGCCGCGCTCAAAAGACGGCACCGGCTCGGCGTTGGCCAGGTGAACGTGCGGGAAAATCAGCCCCCCGTCGGGCCGGGTCACGCGCAGGAGTTCGCGCAGCAGGCGCGCCTGGTCGAAGCGGTGCAGCAGGTCTGCCGCCAGCACGAGCGCCACCGACTGGTCGGGCAGGGGCAGGGGTTTTTGCAAATCGGAAAACAGCACCCGCAGGTTAGCCTGGGCGTTGGGGCCGGTTAGCCAGTGCGCGAAACCCTTGTAGCCGAGCACGTCGCGGTCGCCTTCCCAGTGCGTCAGGACGGTTTGTTCGGGAAACAGCCCGGCCAGCAGCGAGGCCAGGTAGCCCGATCGATCCCAGAGGTTTAGGATTAAATCGCCGGGTTGGAGGTGTTTTTTCAACCCGGCAATAAAAGGAAAGAACGCTTTCGTGGCTTCGTTGAACGGCTGAAACCCGACGTACGCGTCGAGAACGGGTCGGCGGCTTTTCCGGCGGAGAAATTCTTCGTAGGCGGGCAATTGGGCCTGGAGGTCCGCGCGCAATGCTGCGATGTGCGGTCGGAGAAGGTCGGGCAGGGGCCAGTCGGCCTGGTCGGCCAGCACGAGGCTTCTCACAACCGGGATGCCCACCGTGCTGTCCGCGTCAGTCAGCCAGCCGGTGTCTTGCCCGTCCGTTGGGTGGAAAGAATAAGTCGGTAGCACAGGCTTCATTCGGGCGGGCCGTGGCAGCGCAACTGCCTGCGGCGAGTTGGTTTACGGCGGGCTTCAGTCCTCAAAAGTAACCGTTACCCAGGCATTCGGCAAACCGTTTGGGTAAAAGCAGCCAAACGGCGTTTTGCCGAGGTGCTCACACCGACTTCCGCACGATCAGCCGGAAGGGGTTTTCGATGTGCGCCGTGGCGTTGTCGAGCACCAGCCGCGCCGCCGTGCGGCCCATGGCCTCGAAGTCGGTCGAAATGACGGTGATGCCATCGAGGATGATTTCTTTCAGCGGCGTTTCGTTGTAAGACAAAATGCCCAGTTGCTCGCCCACGCGCAGCCCGGCGTCTTTCACGCGCTTGATGAGCGTCACGAGGTCGTCTTCCATCAGGTTGATGTACAGTTCGCCCGGTGCGAGCGGCTCGGCGGCTACGTCGGAAATGATTTTGTAGGCAAATCCGTATTCGGTGCAGAATTTCTGGAACCCAATCATGATTTCCTTGGCGTGGTAGCTGTACACGGGGAAAATCAGTTTGAGCACCCGGTATTTCCGCAACAGATCTTCGGCCTCCGTGAGGGCACCGTAGAGGTCTTTCTCGAACGGCTCGACCACGGCGGCGTACTCGCCCGTGATGCCCGGCACGAGTTTATCCAAAATGACGAGTTTCTCTTTCGGCAGGGCGTTGAGCACCTCAGCGGCCCGTTCGCCGCCCTCGACGAAGTGCGCGATGATGACGTAGTGCGTGTAGGAGCCGTCCTGGTTTTCGATCAGGTCGCGGAAGAGGCGGAAATTGTTGTTGTACACGTAAAAATCAATGGCGGCTTCGTCGCCCAGCGTTTCGACGAACGCATCGTAGATGATTTTTTTGTGGGCGCTCAATTTATTGAACAGCAGAAAGATGCGCCGCTTCTGGCGATAATGCACGCTTTTGATGAAAAAGCCCTTGCCCGGCACGGAGTCGAGAATGCCGAGGTTTTTCAGGTGTTTGTAGGCTTTCTCGGCGGTATCGCGCGAGATGTCGAAGAGCATCGACAGGTCGTTGATCGACGGCATCACCTCGTTGAGCTTCACCGTGCCGCGTTCGATGCCCGTGAGCACGGAATTGACGATCTGCTTGTACTTGGGCGTGGTGGAGTACTCGTCGATGTGAATTTTATCGAGAATCTGCCGGACGGTGGGGCGCATTGTTGAAGGAGTCAGGAGTCAGAATTCAGGAGTCAGGCGTGAAATCAGCACCCGGGTAAATGGCAAAACTGGCATAATTCGAGGATATTGTTGACACACCAAAAGCGAAAGAGCGCCCGAAGGCGCTCTTTCGCAGCAAAAGCCTGGATTTGGCCTCTGACTTCTGACTCCTACTGATTCACCGAAACGCTGCCGCTGCTGGCCGAAATGTCGACGGGAATGCCGCCGCCGTTCATACGACCCCGCACGTGGTTGCGCTCGATTTCGCCGTCGAAGTTGCGCAGGGCGGGCAGGTTCACGCGGTTGCCGTGCAGGTTGAAGTCCATGCCCTTGTCGAGGGGCATGTGTACGCGCACGCCACCGGCGCTGGTGTTGAGTTTCACAAATTCGCCGAGGCGGGCAATGTCGGCTTCGATACTCCCGCCGCTGGTGCTGGCCTGAAGGCTCCCGGCGATATTCTGGAGGCGAATCGAGCCGCCCGAGGTGCTGGTGATGAGTTCGCCATCCACGTTGTCGGCGCTGATGCTCCCGCCCGACGTGGTGGCTTTCACCTGGCCTTTCAGGTCGTTGAGCCGCAGGCTGCCGCCAGAGGTGCGCAGGCTGAGGGTGCCGCTGGAGTTTTTGGCTTCGATGCTGCCGCCGCTCGTCGACACGTCCACGTCTTTGCGGCAGTTGTCGAGGTGGATGCTGCCGCCCGAGGTACGGCCCTTGATGCTGCCTTCGAGGTCGGTCAGGTGGAGGCTACCGCCGCTGGTGGTGAAGTTTTGCTGGCCCGACAACTTCGCCAGCGTGATGCTTCCGCCGCTGGTTCTCAGGTCGGTGGCGAAGTTGCGCGGGCTGTACACCCGGAACGAAATGCTCAGCGAACGCTTCCAGTCGCCGTTGTCGCGGTTTTTGCGTTTGGCCGTCGCCACCACCGTGCCGCCTTCGGTGGTGAGGTTGATGTCGTATTCCTTGAGACGCTCGTCGATTTCTTCGCGGCTGAGTTTGTTCTGGGGCCAGTTGTTGCCCCGCACGTACATTTCTACTTTCACGCCGCCCGACTGGTTGCCTTCCACGCGAATGCTGCCGCCGGAGGTTTCCACGCGCACGGTGCCGAGGTTGCCGGTGAAGTTTTTGGTTTGGTAGGGCGTTTCGTTGTCGTCCTGGGCAAAGGCCGGGTTCAGGGCGAGGGAAGTGGCCAGCAGGCCACCGAGGAACAGGTTTCTGCGGAGGGGGTTCATGGGAGAAGGATGAGTTTGATTGAATGTTGGGCGAAAGATGCCGAAAAACGGGCCGGGGTTGCACGGGTTGCAAAAAAGATTCGGGCGAACGGGAGGCGCTCACGGACCGTCCCGTGCATTTGTTCCGAGCCATGCCCAAACCCTCCTGTACTGTACTATCCTGAAAACGGGCACCAAGTGCTGTTGAAACTCTACTTTTACAAACCATAGCCCGCGTGGTGCTGCCACTGGTGGAGGCCAGTCGGCCAAAATGGACGGGAAGGCCGTGAAAGGCAAGGAAATGGTGCTCGGAGCGGGGAGTTGCCGGGTTGAGATTCGGTGAGTTAACGAAGTGGATTCAGTACCCGGTGCCCAAGTGTCTGAGCAATGCTGAACAACTGGTCGTCGGTTGAGACGAACGTCCAAGCCGGGTTGCCGAAGACGCGGAAGGTGGCAAGCTGCAGGCTGTCGAGGGTGCGGAGAGGGTGTTGGCGACCTTCGGTACGGACAAGGCGCTCGGCTTCGAGCAAGACCTCGGAAGAAAATAGACAAAATTGGTATCGATGCAGGGAAGCATCGAATACGGCTGATGTTTCGTCCAGTTCAGTCTCGTCGATTTCATGGTTACGAAACCGTCGGTGGAGCGCACTGAAAAACCGGTGCGAATCAATTCAGACACATACAGCACGTGTTCGGAGTCGTTGATGAGTGCAGTTACTTTTCTGAGCCAAGTTCAGGATGGTAGTATTTCATCAACGCCGAGGTGTCGAAAAAGTAGGTCATAGGCGGTCTTTGCGGTTACGGATGATATGGTCGGCAGGTGCAAAGGTACGATGCCTGCATACCCCTCGTCAAGGCCCATTTCAGAAGCGATCTTCGCGCTCCCTGATGACGTCATCCGACAAACTTCCGGGGAGTTTGCTGAGAATTTCCCGGACGCGCGCCGCCGCCGCTTTCGCTTCCTCGAAACGAGCCGGATCAGCGGGTTGCACGAACTGGTTTTTGACCTGAGGCAGCAGGCGGGAAAGCCGCCGGAGTTCTTCGTCCGAAAGGGCCTCGAGTTGTTGAAGAATTTGTTCGCGAAGTTCCATAAGACCACGATTTTTGTTTCAAACTTAGTAAAATGACCCAGACGTTCCAACACGTCTCGTACCTCTGGGACGAGGCCGAGGCCGCCCGACTCGCGGGCGATGAAGTTGCCCTGCTCATCTACCGCTCCAACCTGCTGGGAGCCGACCTCCGCCTGACCAACTACGGCGGGGGCAACACCTCCTACAAAGGCCCCGCTGCCGATCCGCTCACCGGCCAGATCACGCCCGTGATGTGGGTGAAGGGTTCCGGCGGCGACCTCGGTACGCTCAAAAAGTCGGGTTTGGCCGCGCTCTACCTCGACCGCCTCCACGCGCTGAAAAACCGCTACCGGGGCCTCCAGTTCGAGGACGAGATGGTCGAACTCTTCAACCACTGCATTTACGACCTTCAGTCGAAAGCCCCGTCCATCGACACGCCGCTGCACGCTTTTCTGCCCTTCGCGCACGTCGATCACCTCCACCCCGACGCGGCCATTGCCATTGCCGCCGCCCAAGACGGCGAGCGCATCACGCACGAGTTGTTCGGCGGAAAAATCGGCTGGGTGCCCTGGCGTCGTCCCGGCTTCGAGCTGGGCCTCGAACTCGAACGCTGCCTGGCCGACAATCCCGGCATCCGGGGCATCATGCTCGGCAGTCACGGGCTGTTTACCTGGGGCGATACGGCCTACGAAAGCTACGTCAACACGCTGGAAGTCATCGAACGCTGCGCGGAATTTCTGGAAGAGAATTACGGTAAAAAAGGCCCGATTTTCGGCGGCCAAACGGTTGAAACCGCCGAAAACGCCCGTTCGCAAGCGGCCCGGCTTGCGCCCGTGTTGCGCGGCTTTTGTTCCTCCGAAACGCGCATGATCGGTCACTTTTCCGACGACGCCCGCGTGCTTCAGTTCATCAATTCCGCCGATTTGCCGCGCCTGGCCCCGCTGGGCACCAGTTGCCCCGACCACTTTTTGCGCACTAAAATCCAGCCGCTCGTGCTCGACCTCGCCCCCGACGCCGACCTCAGCGACGGGAGCGCGTTGAAGACCCGTCTGGCCCCGGCCTTCGAAGCGTACCGGGCCATGTACACGGCTTACTACGAAACCTGCAAGAACCCGCCCGGCGCTCCGGCCAGCAGCCCCGCCCGGCGCGACCCCAACCCGGTCGTGATGCTCTGGCCCGGCGTGGGGATGTTTACCTTTGCCAAAGACAAGCAGACCGCCCGCGTGGCCGCCGAATTTTACACCAACGCCATCAACGTCATGCGCGGCGCCGAGGCCATTTCGAGCTACACCGCCCTGCCGCGCCAGGAGGCGTTCGACATCGAATACTGGCTTTTGGAAGAAGCCAAACTCCAGCGGATGCCCAAACCGAAACCGCTTTCGGGCAAAATCGCGCTGATTACTGGCAGCGCGGGCGGCATCGGCAAGGCCATTGCCAAACGCTTCGCCCAGGAAGGTGCCTGCGTGATTCTGAACGACAACGACCAGGAGCGCCTTAACGACGCGAAAGCAGAGTTTCTGAAAACCTTCGGAAAAGACACCGCCGCCAGCACGTTGCTCGACGTGACCTCCGGCGAAAGCATCCGGGCCGCCTTCGATGCCTGCGCCCTGGCTTTTGGCGGCGTGGACATTGTGGTCAACAACGCGGGCATCAGCATTTCCAGCCCCCTGGCCGAACACACCGAAGGCGATTGGGACAAGCTCTACGACATTCTGGTGAAAGGCCAGTTTCTGGTTTCGCAGGCGGGCGTGGCCGTGATGCGCCGGCAGGGTTTGGGCGGTGACATCGTCAACATCGTCTCCAAAAACGCGGTGGTCAGCGGGCCAAACAACCTCGGCTACGGCTCGGCCAAAGCCGCCCAGGCCCACGGCACCCGGTTGCTGGCCGCCGAACTTGGTCCCGATCACATCCGGGTGAACATGGTCAATCCCGACGCCGTCATTGCCGACTCGAAAATCTGGGCCGGGGCCTGGGCCGAAGGCCGGGCTAAAGCCTACGGCGTGGCGGTCGAAGAACTGCCCGCTTTTTACGCCAAACGGACACTGCTAAACGAAATCATCCTGCCCGACGACATCGCTAACGCCTGTTTCGCCTTCGTGGGGGGGCTGTTGAACAAATCGACCGGCAACGCGCTCAACGTGGACGGCGGCGTGGCGATGGGCTTTTTGCGGTAACCAAGCCACACTACTATGCCCCGCCTCGCATTCAAAATGCAGCTTTTCGTCGGCCAGGAAGCCGAGTACCGCCGCCGCCACGACGTACTCTGGCCGGAATTGCGGGACTTGCTCAAAACCACGGGAATCAGCGACTATTCCATTTTTCTCGACGAAGAAACCCACGCCCTGTTTGGCGTGCTGACCGCCGAAAACCCGGCCCGGCTCGACGAACTGCCCGCGCACCCGGTCATGCAAAAGTGGTGGGCCTACATGGCCGATTTGATGGCCACCAACCCGGATCAATCGCCGGTGCAGGTGCCGCTGAAAGACGTGTTTTACCTTCCTTAACGTTCTGAACCATGCCGTTGGAACCTTACCAGCTCGCCGCCCATAACCAGCAACACCGGGCCACGCACCGCCGCCGCTACGAACACCTGCTTGAGAAAATCGGCGAAGCCACCGCTGAACGGATCGTGGAGAAACTCATCGTTTTCCAAATCGCGATTCCCAGTTGGGCGCTGGGTACGGGCGGTACGCGCTTCGGGCGTTTTCCGGGCGGGGGCGAGCCGCGTAACCTGGAAGAAAAAATCAGCGACGTGGGCCTGCTCCACGCGCTCAACCGCAGCAGCGGGGCCATTTCGCTGCACATTCCCTGGGACATTCCGGAAGATGGCGCGGCCATTCAGCAGTTGGCTGCCAGCTTCGATCTGAAATTCGACGCCGTCAATTCCAACACGTTTCAGGACCAGCCTGACCAGGCGTTAAGCTACAAATTTGGCTCGCTCCAGCACACCGACGCGGCGGTGCGGCGGCAGGCCGTCGAACACAACCGCTCCGTCATTCGCCACGGCGAAGCCCTCGGCTCCAAATCGCTGACAGTCTGGCTGTCGGACGGGTCGTGTTTTCCGGGACAACTGAGTTTCCGGAACGCCTTCGAACGGACGCTGGAGGGCCTGCGGGAAATTTACGCCGCCCTGCCGCCCGACTGGAAGCTGTTCGTCGAATACAAGGCGTTCGAGCCTAATTTTTACTCGACCACTGTCGGCGACTGGGGGCAGTCGTACCTCTACGTTAGCAAACTTGGGCCACAGGCCTACACGCTCGTGGATTTGGGCCACCACCTGCCTAACGCCAACATCGAGCAAATCGTGGCGCTGCTGCTGATGGAAGGCAAACTGGGCGGTTTCCACTTTAACGATTCCAAGTACGGCGACGACGACCTCACGGCGGGAAGCATCAAACCGTACCAGTTGTTCTTGATTTTCAACGAATTGGTACACGGCATGGACGCCAACGGGATGAACCACTCCACCGACCTGGGTTGGATGATCGACGCTTCGCACAACGTGAAAGACCCGCTCGAAGATTTGCTGCAAAGCGTGGAAGCCATCAAACTCGCCTACGCTCAGGCCCTGCTCTTGGATCGCGCCGCGCTTGAAGCCGCCCGCCAGGCCAACGACGCGGCCCAGGCCCAGGAACTTTTGCAGGACGTCTTCCGCACCGATTTGCGCCCGCTTCTGGCCGAAGCACGCCTGCGGGCGGGGGCCGCGTTACAGCCGCTGACGTTGTTTCGCGAAGCAAAAATTCGGCAAAAACTCATCGAAACCCGGGGCCTGAAAGCCGTGGCAACGGGACTTTGAACGAATTCGTCTTTTCGATTGCGGATTGCGGATCGAAACGTCTTTTTTAAATCCGCAACCTTAACTCCGCAATCCGCAATGCTTCCCGTCGTCGCCATTTTCGACGTTGGCAAAACCAACAAAAAGCTGCTGCTTTTCGATGCGCAGTACCGCGTGGTGCTTGAACAGCAAACCCAGTTCGACGAATTGCCGGACGACGATGGTTTTCACGGCGACGACCTCGACCGGCTGACCAACTGGCTTAAAATCAGTCTCGACGCCGTGCTGCGCGACGAACGGTTTGTGGTGCGTGCCGTCAATTGCACCGCCTACGGGGCCAGCCTGGTGTACCTCGATGCCGCCGGGAAGACCGTCGCGTCGTTGTACAATTACCTCAAACCGTTTCCGGAAACCCTCCGGGCGCAGTTTTTCGCCAATTACGGCCCGGTCGAAACGTTTTGCGCTCAGACCGCCTCGCCCGACCTCGGCATGCTCAACTCGGGGTTGCAACTTTACTGGCTCAAACACGCCAAACCCGACCTGTACCGGCGAGTCGAACACGCCCTGCACCTGCCGCAATACTGCGCCTACGTGCTCACGGGTCGGCCCGTGGCCGAGGTGACGAGCCTCGGCTGCCACACGGGGCTGTGGGATTTCAGCCAGCAAAAATACCACCGCTGGGTGGCCGAAGAACAACTGCACGCGTTCGGGCAAATGGTGCTGCCGTCGTTCGTGACGGTGAAACGCGAAAACCGCGAGACGGGCTTGGGCATTCACGACAGTTCCGCCGCGTTGGTGCCGTACCTGCTGGCCTTCGGTGAGGAGCCGTTTCTGCTGCTTTCCACCGGCACCTGGTGCATCACGCTCAATCCGTTCAGTACTGCGCCGCTCACGCCCGCCGACCTTCGCCACGACTGCCTCAACTACCTCAGCTTCCGGGGCGAACCCGTGCGTGCTTCGCGGCTTTTTGCCGGCAACGAGCACGAGCGCCGCGTGAAGGTGCTGAGTGAATACTTCTCGGTGCCGCCCGACTTTTACAAAGACGTGGCCTACGACGCGGCCTGCGTGCGTACCTTGCGCCAGCGTCTCCGCCAGGCCCAGCCCGACGAAGCCGACCTCGGTTCGCTGCGTGACTCGGCCTTCGCCGAGCGCGCCCTGAACGAGTTTGGTAGGTACGAAGAAGCCTACCACCAGTTGCTGCTCGACTTGATGGCCCAGCAAATCGCCTCGATTCGGTTGGCGCGGGGCCAGACGGCGGTAACGACCCTGTTCGTGGACGGCGGTTTTTCGCGCAGCGAAATTTACATGAACCTGCTCGCCGAGGCGTTTCCCGACCTGACGGTGTACGCTTCCGAACTGGCCCAGGCCACGGCGCTGGGAGCGGCGCTGGTGATTGCCCCGAGTTGGAACCCGCAGCCGTTTGGACGGGAATTGTTTGCGTTGAAAAAATTTATCCAACCCGGGATGCAGTCACGAGAAAATAAATGAAACTCGCCCTTTTTCTCCCTTGCTACGTCGATCAGTTTTACCCACAGGTCGGGATTGCCACGGTGCAGTTGCTCGAAAAACTGGGGTGCGACGTCCATTTCCCAATGAACCAAACCTGCTGCGGGCAGCCCATGGCCAACGCGGGTTTTGAGCATCTCGCACGCGGTTGCGACGAAAACTTTGTGCGGGCTTTCGCCGGGTACGACTACGTGGTGTCGCCGTCGGGGAGTTGTACGCTGCACGTGAAAGAACACCTGCATTCCGCCGGAAACGAGGGTGAAGCCCAGCGCCTGCGCGGGTGTTTGTACGAACTGAGCGAATTCCTGACGGATGTTTTAAAAGTAGAATCGCTCCCGGCGCGCTTCCCGCACAAAGTCGGGATACACCAGAGTTGCCACGGCCAGCGCGGCCTGCACCTTTCGCAGATGAGCGAACTCAACGCGCCCGCGTTTTCAAAACCCCGCCAGTTGCTGAACCTGGTCGAAGGTCTTGAACTGGTTGAACTCGATCGGGTGGACGAATGCTGCGGTTTCGGGGGCACGTTTGCCGTGGGCGAGGAGGCCGTGTCGGTAAAAATGGGCCGCGACCGCGTGGCCGACCACCAGCGCCACGGGGCGGAGTTTATCGTGGGTGGCGACGTGAGCTGCCTGATGCACCTCGAAGGGATTCTCCGGCGGCAGGGTTCGCCCGTGCGGGTGTTGCATTTGGCGGAAGTTTTGAATGCGGAATAAATTTTTTGTAGAGAACACTTGACTTATTGTAAAGTTTGTTTGACTTTTGGACAAACAAACTTTTATTTTGCCATGAAAACGGGTTTCCTCTTTCCGCATCGCTACCGGCTGATTGGCTGGGCGGTGTTCGTGCCCTCGCTGGTGCTGGGACTGGCGTATCTGTACGCCGATTTTGCGTTGGAATTTTTGACGATTTACGAGCCAAAAACCAGTGAAGTACACGGTTGGCGGATCAACAACTGGCCCATCAACCTGACCGACGAAGTAGCCGCGCTGGGCGTCATCGCCGGGTTGCTGATGGTGGGCTTTTCAAAGGAAAAAGTGGAAGACGAAATGGTTGGTCGCCTGCGCCTCGACGCCTTGCAGTGGAGCGTGTACGTCAATTACCTGATTCTGGCGCTGGCCATTCTGCTGGTGCACGGCGACCGGTTTCTGGACGTGATGGTGTACAACCTCTTCACGGTGCTGCTGGTGTTCGTCGTGCGGTTCCGCTGGTTGGTGGCGCGCAACGCCCGGGTCTCGCTGCCCGCCCTGGCTTTATGAAAACCCGCCTGAAAGTAGCCCGCGCCGAGCAAAACCGTTCGCAGGCCGAGGTAGCCGAAGCCATCGGCGTGAGCCGCCAGACGATCAATTCCATCGAAACGGGCCGGTACGTGCCCTCGACGGTGCTGGCGCTGAAACTGGCCCGGCTGTTTACCCTCCCCGTGGAGGCGCTTTTTCAGTTGGAGGAAACGGATTAACTTGTCGGATAAACCTCACAGGTTTTTAAAAACCTGTGAGGTTTCGACGCACTGAATGGCATGAAACCCCTCGAT
This sequence comes from Spirosomataceae bacterium, assembly GCA_965249815.1. GTDB lineage: Bacteria > Bacteroidota > Bacteroidia > Cytophagales > Spirosomataceae > JAJAZB01. Next base: position 45,742 of record CBDFMV010000002.1, read on the forward strand.
CACCCCGCCGCCGCTGAGCGCTTCAACCAGGACGAACCCTACGTGGACTGGCACGACGAAACGCTCTGGTTCGTCCGTCAGAAACGCGACCGCGCCGCCATGGCCTTACCCGAATGGGAGGATTTGCGCGAAGCGGCGTCCCAGATTAAAAACCACGTTTTGTCGAATCTGGACGTGCTTCTGGAACAGTTTGAGGCCAACGCCCAGGCCAACGGCATCACCGTGCACTGGGCCGCCGATGCCCAGGAACACAACCAAACCGTGCTCCGGATTATGAACGGAGTAGGGGCGAAGCAATTGGTCAAGTCGAAGTCGATGCTGACCGAGGAATGCCACCTCAATCATTTTCTGAAAAAGCACGGCATCGACGTCATCGATTCCGACCTCGGCGAGCGCATCGTGCAACTGCGCGGTGAGCCGCCCAGCCACATCGTGCTGCCCGCCATTCACCTGAAAAAAAGCGACATCGGCGCGCTTTTTCACGAAAAATTAGGCACCGAAAAAGGGGCTACCGACCCGCAGTACCTCACCGAAGCCGCCCGCCAGCACCTCCGCCAGACCTTCCTGACCCGCCGTGTGGCCCTCACGGGCGTCAATTTTGCCGTGGCCGAAACGGGCGGGTTCGTTGTTTGCACCAACGAAGGCAACGCCGACATGGGCGCGCACCTCGCCGACGTTCACATCGCCTCGATGGGTTTCGAGAAAATCATCCCCCGCGCCGAACACCTCGGCGTGTTTCTGCGGCTGCTCGCCCGGAGCGCCACCGGGCAACCCAGCACCACCTACGCCAGCCATTTTCACCGACCCCGCGAGGGCCAGCAGATGCACCTGATTCTGGTGGACAACGGCCGCAGCACGCAGTTGGGCCGTCCGGAGTTCCGCAACTCGCTCAAGTGCATCCGCTGCGGGGCGTGCATGAATACCTGCCCGGTGTACCGGCGCAGCGGCGGTCACAGCTACCACAACGCCGTAGCCGGACCGATTGGGGCCATCCTGGCACCCAACCTCGACATGCGCGAGAACGCCGATTTGCCATTCGCCTCGACGCTCTGCGGCTCCTGCTCCAACGTGTGCCCGGTAAAAATCGACATCGACAAACAGTTGTACCTCTGGCGGCAGGTCCTGGCCAAAGAGGGCTACGTGGGTGGCGCGAAGGAGACCGGCCTAAAGGTCGCCGCGAAAGTGCTGGCCTCGCCGACGCTTTTCAACTGGACCTTCCGCATGGGCCGCGCCGTGATGCGTACCGTGCCGTTTGTGCTGGAAAATGGCCTGAACCCCTGGTTTCACGGCCGCGAAATGCCCGACGCGCCAACGCACAGCTTCCGGTCGTGGTGGAAAGACCGCCGCGCCCGTGTGGATGCAGCGCAGCCGCAACGCACGGAAGATGAAATTCCAACCAGCCAAACATCCCGTTGATGGTAGTTCAGCCCACTTCCCGCGACCGCATTCTGGCTGCCATTCGGCGGGCTAAACCTGATCTGCAACCCTTGCCAGGACGAATTGCCTTTGGCGAGCCTGCGACCGAACCAGCCGGGCAATTCAAAACCGTGCTGAGGGCCATCGGGGCCACGGTGGTCGAGGCTGACGATTACGACGCAGTCCGCGCCCACGTGCGCGAGGCGTTCGGCGACCTCACCAACGTAGCCGTGACGGTGCCTGAACTTTCCGATCTGGCCGATTTCAGCCTCAGTGTTGCCGATCCGCACGAGTTGGAACACGTCAATCTGGCGATATTGCCGGGCCAGTTGGGCGTGGCCGAGAGCGGGGCCATCTGGTTGACCGAACGCGAGGCGGGCCATCGCGCCTTGCCCTTCATCACGCAGCACTTGGCGTTGGTTCTTTCCTGCCGTCAGCTCGTACCGACGATGCATCAGGCGTACGAACAGGTGCGTATAAGCACCACAGGCTTCGGCGTTTTCATCGCCGGCCCGTCGAAAACGGCAGACATCGAGCAGTCGCTCGTGATTGGTGCGCATGGTGCGCGGAGCCTGACGGTTTACCTGCTTGCCTGATTTCCTACCCTTTTCCTCTGCCTATTCCCGGAAAAGTCCTGTTTGATCAGAAAACGACTATATTTCCGATTCTACCTCAATTCTTGTCATACTGACAAAACCTATTTTCTTTTTTTGCCATTTCAGTAAAAAAATGAGTGTTTTTGCTCAGTAAATTGCATTTTGAAGAAATGCGGCTCATTTTTCTTATCAGCGGCTTTTTTTATTTGCGGGCTATTTTTCCTAAGTTTGTCTTTAGTTCGTCCGAATTAATATTCACTATTTAATCAAAACACATGCGTAAAATTTTACTCATGGGCATCCTGCTCATGACCACCCTTGCCAGGCAAGCGTGGGCGCAGGACCGGCAGATTACCGGAAAGGTATCCGCCGGGGAAGACGGTTCTTCGCTTCCGGGTGTGAACGTGGCCGTGAAAGGAACCACGCGAGGAACCACCACCAACGCCGAAGGCGAGTACCGCCTGAGTGCGGGCAGTGGGTCGACACTGGTTTTTTCGGCGGTGGGTTACAAGCGGCTGGAAATCGCCGTGGGCAGCCAGTCGCGCGTGGATGTGACCCTGACGGCGGAAACCTCCCAGCTTGAGGAAGTGGTCGTGACGGCGCTGGGGGTGCAACGCCAGAAGGAGCAGTTGGGTTACAACGCCGAGTCCATCAAAAGCGGGGCGATTAACCAGGCAAGGGCAACCGGGCTGGCCAATTCGCTGGCAGGAAAAGTGGCCGGCTTGCAGATTAACACCGTAGGTAACGGTGTGAACCCGGCTACGAGAATTCAACTCCGTGGTAACCGCTCGCTGACGGGCAACAACCAGGCGCTCATCGTGATTGATGGGGTACAGGTACCCCAGGATGCCATCAACTTTCTCAACCCCAACGATATCGATAACGTCACGGTGTTGAAAGGGGCCAACGCTGCAGCGCTCTACGGTTCGGACGCTTCCAACGGCGCCCTGATTATCACGACCAAACGAGGCTCAATTGGTGCCCCCAAAGTAACCTTCGGGAATACGTCCAGTTTGGAAAGCATCAGTTTTATGCCGAAGCTCAACGAACGCTTTGGCGGCGGTACCGAGAACTACAGCCGGATTTACATTCCGATTGAAAACCAATCGTACGGGCCTGAATTTACCAATACGGGCGACGTGCTGGTGAGCGACTCCGATCACGGGGGGGAGGTTTTGCAACCCGCGAACGCGGTGCAGATTGGGCGGGAACTGGAAGACGGCAGCAAGTATTCGTACCCGTACCAGAATCGCCCCAACTCCAAGCGGAACGCGTTCAATGTGGGAAACACCATCCAGACCGACCTTTCGTTGTCGGCAGGGGACAAGACGGGGACGTACTTTATTTCCGTCCAGGACGTACGGACAAACGGCGTGCAGCCCAGGGATACCTACCGGCGGACGGGCGCACGCCTGAATGCCTCGCGGGAGTACGGTAAATTCAAGGGGTCGTTCGGGCTCGATTACCGCGTTGGGCAGACCAACAACACGACATCCAACTTTTACAACAACGTACTCAACACCGCCGCCAACGTCAACCTGACGGACTACCGCAACTGGCAGGATTTTAAGCTGCCCGATGGCAAGCTCAACCCGGCCAACCCGAACAACTACTTTAACGATTACTTCAACAACCCGTACTTCGACCTGGATAACAACCGCCAGGCGCGGACCGACCGCTACCTGCAGGGCAACCTGACGCTTGAATTGCAGGCGACCAAGTGGCTCAACGTGCTGTACCGCATCGGGATCACCAACCAGCAGTTCGACGCCAAATTTTACACCGGCAAGTACACGTACAGCACGTACGCCAAAGGCAGCGGAAAATACAACGCCCGCGACATCTCCGGGAATGCGGGTGATTTCACTGGAAACACCTCGCGCCTCAACCAGGATTTCTTCGCCACGATCACCAACCAGCTCGGACCTATTTCGAGTAATTTGATCCTGGGTACGAACGTCCGGGAAGATCGCCGGAAATTCATCCAGGTCACGGCCAACTCTCTGGTGCTTCCTGATTTGTACAACGTCACCAACCGAGTGGGGGAACCAGGCGCGACAGCAACGGATTTCCTGACCCGTCAGTACGGCGTGTACGCCGACTGGAACCTGGGTTTCCGTGACTACCTCTTCCTGCACCTTTCGGGCCGCAACGACTGGTCGTCGCTGCTTTCCAAAGAAAAGCGCTCTTATTTCTACCCGAGTGCCGACGTCTCGTTCGTGCTGACCAAGGCGATCCCCTCCATGCGCGACCTCACCTGGCTGAGTTCGGCGCGGGTTCGGGCAGCGGCCACCAGAGTGGGTAACGTGACCATCGGACCCTACAGCTTATCGACACCATTTAACGTGGGTGGTGGGTTCCCCTACGGCTCAACGGCGGGCTATACGCAGGCCAACACGTTCAATGACCCGAACATCGAACCGGAATTTATCACTTCCTACGAAGTGGGAACCGAGTTTGGTTTGTTCAACGACCGCGTGACGCTCGATTTGAGTTACTACACGCAGGAATCGAAAAACCAGACCGTGCAAATCGACATTTCTCAGGCCACCGGCTACAACCGGGCAACCATCAACGCCGGGGTAGTGCAGAACAGCGGGTTTGAGGTAGACCTGAAAACGACGCCGTTGCGCCTGCAAAATGGCCTGCGCTGGGATTTCAACGTCAACTACAGCAACACCGACACGCGGGTGAAGCAGATCTACGAAAACCTGGCCGAGATCAACCTGTCGAATTTGAACGGCGCGGTGAACTCGACGCTTTACCAGATTTTTGCCGAAAAAGATCAGCAGTATCCGACCATCAAAGTGGTGGATTACCAGCGAGTTAGCGCCACCGACGACCGCATCGTGGTGGATCCCGCTACGGGCTATCCGCTGAAAGCCGCTGCCCTTCGTTCAGTGGGCCAGACGGTTCCGCGCCACCGGTTGGGCCTGAATACCGCCCTCAGTTTCAAAGGTTTCCGACTGGCAGCCACCGCCGAATACCGCGGCGGGTACTTCATCGGGCACGGTTTGGCCGAAACCATGTGGTTTACCGGCTCCGCTTACGCCACGACCGCCTACGGTCGGGAGCGGTTTGTGTTCCCCAACTCGGTTATCAAGAACGCCGACGGCAGTTTCACGCCCAACACCGACGTGGCCGTGCGTGATGGGGGTCTGGGTGCCTGGGATAGCCAACTGCGCAACTACGGCACCAACTTCGTGACGAGCGGCGACTTCTGGAAACTGCGTGAACTTGCCCTGACCTACACCATTCCCGAATCGTTCCTGACCCGGACGCGAATCATCAAATCGGCTACGGTTGGGCTGGTGGGGCGTAACCTGGTGACGTTGTTGCCCAAGGAAAACATTTACACCGATCCGGAATTTGGCAACACGACTTCCAACGCCATTGGGGTAAACGCCACCTTCATTACCCCGCCCACCCGGACGTACGGTTTCACACTCAACGTGGGCTTCTGATCGTTACTAAAACTGGTTGCGGCATGGAGCCGCATTTCACCACGATGCTTTTATCTTCCATGAAAAGAAAGATAGTTTCCTTATTCAGCCTTGCCACCCTGCTGCTGCTTGGTGCCTGCAAGGAGGGGTATCTCGACGTAAACACGGATCCCAACAATGCCACCAGTTCGACGCCCGAACTGGTGCTTTCAAACGCGCTCAACACCACCGCCGGGCGATTGACCCACCACGAAATCGGGGCCTTCTGGTCGGGGCAATGGTCGCCGACGGGGTCGGTTTCGGGATTCCAGACCGAGAAAACCTACACCGTTTCCGCTGATTTCCGCCAGGGCATCTGGAACGGCGTTTACGACAACCTGAACGATTACCAGTACGTCGAAAACCGAGCCACTGAACTGAAGCAGCCCGCGCTGGTTGGTATTGCCAAAACGATGAAAGCCTTCAACTTTCAGATTCTGGTCGACACCTATGGCAACGTGCCCTATACTGACGCGCTCAAGGGCACAGGTTCGCTCCGCCCCAAGTACGATGACGCCAAGACCATCTACGAAGATCTGATCAAGCAACTGGACGCTGCCCTAGTGGAGTTGAACAAACCCATCTCGACGGACAACCCCAGCCCCGCTGGTGCTGACCTCGTGTTTAAAGGCAACATGACCAGGTGGGTGAAATTTGCCAATACGCTTAAGCTGCGTATCCTGGTCCGGCAGACCAACGTAGCGGGTCGTGAGGCGTACATCAAAGGCGAAATTGCCAAGATCACCGGGGGCTACCTCGGAGCGGGCGAAGACGCCCTGGCCGATCCGGGCTTCCAGAAGTCGGCGGGCAAACTGAATCCTTTTTACGAAAACTACGGGTTCACGGCTTCTGACACCAAGGCAGGCAACAAGGATTTCTTCACCTACAGCGATTTCTACATCAAAACGCTGAAAGGCTTCAACGATCCCCGCCTGCCCCGGTTGGCCTATCTGCCCGAAGACGCCGCCTTCCGCGCCGACTACCGGGGCGTGCCCTTCGGCGAAGGAAATGACCTGTACACGGCCCCGAAAATTTCGGCCATTGGCCCGGCGTTGCTGCCCCAGGTGACTACTGCCGGAGCAAGCGACCTTTACAAGCGGGCGCAGCCCATTCTGCTGGCAGCCGAGTCCTTTTTTCTGCAGGCAGAAGCCGCCCAGCGTGGGTACCTGACGGGCACCGCCAAAGACTTGTATCAGAAAGGCATCGCCGAGTCGTTCCGCTACTTTGGGGTGCCCGATGCGGCAAAAGCAGCGGCGACCTACTACAGCGTGGAAACGGCGAACGTGGGGTGGGATGCTTCGCCCGATAAAATCGAAGCCATCATCACCCAGAAATGGATCGCCAACACCGTCGTAAACGGCTTCGAAGCCTGGACGGAATTCCGCCGCACGGGCTTTCCGAAGGTGCCACTCTCGACCCGCGCCCAGGGAACCCAGCACCCCCAGCGGTTGCTCTATCCGAACAGCGAACTGGGTACCAACCCCGAAAATGTGAAAGCCCAGGGCGAAATCACGGCCTTCACCAAGCTTTTTTGGGAAAAGTAAGCCTCTTGAAGGAAGCCGGGTTGGCACACTGCCAATCCGGCTTCCTTCTCATTACCATCGTTTAATCATAAAAAACTTTGACCATGAAACTTACTTTTCGCACCGGGGCACTGGCGCTTGCCGTGATGGCAGGAATGACCAGTTGCCTTAAAGACCGGGGCTATACTGACCTCATCAACGCCGCTGGTGCCGATCCGATCGTCAGCATTTTTGGCAGTGAAGGTGGCCAGCAGGTGCTGGGGGTCGATTACACGACGACGGCCAAGGATGTCGCGCTGTTTGACGTTAACCTCGGCTCATCCAACCTGCTTAGTCAGGACGTGACGGTTACGCTCGACGTAAACGCCGACCTCCTCAAAGGAACCGGCCTCGAACTGTTGCCCGCAACGTCGTACACGATTCCCAACAAAACCGTGACCATCAAAGCGGGTCAGCGTGACGTACCGTTTGTGGTGCAAATCAATTCGTCGAAAATCGACCTGACCAAATCGTACGCTCTGCCGGTTACGATTACGAGCGCCTCGGGGGCCAAGGTGGCCAGCAACCTCAAGAATGCCGTGTACGCCATCAAGGTTAACAACATCTACTCGGGTGTTTACCGGGCAACCGGCGTTTTCAACCACCCAGTTAATGGCCCGCGCGATATTAACAAGGACAAAACCCTCGCTACCATCGATGCGACCACGGTGCAGTTGGAATTGGGCGACTTGGGTGGTGCCGAGCAGATTCAGGCAAAGGTTGACCCGGCCACCAACCTGGTGACCCTGACGGGAATCAGCCGGGAAGTGTTTCCGACCGTCGGGGCCGTGAACAAGTACGATCCGGCCACCAAAACCTTTACGCTGAACTACTACTACAATACCGCCGCTCCGCGCGTGATCACCGAGTCGGTGAAGAAGAAGTAGTTGACTTTTTGAAGAATCACCGAAAGAGCCACGGCATTTTGCCGTGGCTCTTTCGTTTTTTTTGCGTAGGAATCAACTTTAGTTGAAACGCTTCAACGGTCTTCAAAAAACCCATCCCCCCACGCCTGCCGCCGCCCACCCCAGCAATGCCGCCACCAGCAAAAAGGCGGCAGCGATAACCAGCCCCGTGCGGCGTGTGCGCCCATCGTAGGAGGCAGTCAGTACTTCGACCAGACTCCGAAAGCCGAAAAAAAGGCAAAATAAGGTCCCCAGCGCGAGCGCAACGAGGAGAATCCAGAGGGCACCGGCACGGAGAAACGCCATGAAACTGCAGCGAAAGGGAAACGAATAAATCGAAATGTTTTTCGTAAACCGGCCTTTTGGCCGGAGCAGCCCTTTCGGACCGCCTATTCCTGGCGGTTGCCTTGCCGACGGGCGGCAATGCTTTGCCAAAAAAAGCGGTTTTTTCCGAACCCACGGCGAAAGTTTGACGAACTTTACGGCGCTTTCTTTCAAAACCCGGCTCATGCCGCTCGTTGAACCCTCCGATTACTGCCCCCCGCGCTGGTTGCCCACCGGCCACGCCCAAACCATTTACCCGGCGCTGTTCCGCAAGGTAGCCGGGGTGCAGTACCACCGCGAGCGCCATACCCTGCCCGACGGCGATTTTTTGGACCTGGACTGGTCAGGGCGTAGTGCGGAGGGCGGAGGGCGTAGTTTCAGCGATTTTACTACGCCCTCCGCCCTCCGCACTACGCCCTTAGTCATTTTAAGTCACGGCCTCGAAGGCGACACCACCCGGCAGTACATCCTGGGCATGGTGCGGCTGCTCAACCACCACAGTTACGACTGCCTGGCCTGGAATTACCGCTCCTGCTCCGGCGAGATGAACGTGACCCAGCGATTTTACCACAGCGGGGCCACCGACGATTTGCATACCGTTGTCGAACATGCCCGCTCCAGGGGTTACACCCGTATTTCGTTGGTGGGTTTTAGCCTCGGCGGCAACCTCACCCTCAAATACCTCGGCGAGCAGAGTGGGAGGGCTTCTATCGAAAAGGCCGTCGTGTTTTCGGTGCCTATGCACCTGTCGAGCAGCAGTCGGCGCATCGAAATGGGCGGAAGCCGCGTGTACAGCCGTCGGTTCAACCGCAGCCTGAAACGCAAGATTCAGGAGAAAGCCGCGCGAATGCCCCATCACGTCGATGCGGGGAATCTGAAAAAAATCCGAACTTTGCGCGACTTCGACGACTTTTACACGTCGCAACTGCACGGCTTCCGCGACGCCGAGGATTACTACGAACAAAACAGTTCCATCCACTTCGTCGGCGGTATTGCCGTACCCACGCTGATCGTCAACGCGCAGAACGACCCGTTTTTGTCGGCGGAATGTTTTCCGTTTGAAAAAATAAAGGCCCTGTCAACCGTTTGGCTCGAAGCCCCGGAGCAAGGCGGTCACTGCGGTTTTTACCCCGCCGATTACGACGGCACGCTGTGGTCGGAGCGGCGGGCGCTGGGGTTTTTGATGGATAGATAACCTGTTTAGTTATGGAAACGATGCTGATTCAACTCACGCACGAAAAAGCACCCGACCTCATTCGGGACTTGGAGGCGATGGACATCATTCGGGTGCTGGAACGCGGGAATCAACCGGTGGCGAATCTTTCTGAACGGTTTGCTGGAAAGCTTTCGGCTCAAACCACCTCGGCCTTGCAGCAACACGTCATTGAAAGCCGCAACGAATGGAACCGGAGCGATTCCTGATGGACAGTAATTCGGTTATTGATTACCTCGGTGGAAAAATTCCAGCGGATGGAATGACGTTTCTCCATCGTGTCGTAAACAATGGACCAACCGTGTCGGTGATTACCAAGATTGAAGTGCTTGGTTACGCCGCTCCGCCCGAAGATGCCGAATTGCTGACTGATTTTATGCGGGTTGCCTCGGTGCTTGACTTGTCGGATGGAATTGTTGAAGAAACGATTGAGTTGAGGAAAACGCAGCGAATCAAAATCCCGAACGCAATCATCGCCGCAACGGCGCGCCATCTTGGATTAACCTTGATTTCGCGAAACACCGCGGATTTTAAGAAAGTAGAGGGATTGAAACTCATCAATCCTTACGAGTTAGCGTGAATTTTCGTTTTCAGAATCCGGCTGATTTCAGTTGTGATTCACCCAGCGGATTAGGCTGTACTATCCGCACCATTTCCCCGACTCATGGTCAAAACCCTCGAACAAACCTTCTTCGTTATCGACTTCGACAGCACCTTCACGAAAGTCGAAGGGCTGGATGAACTGGCTTACATCAGCCTGGCGGGCCACAAAGACCGCGAGCGCATCGTCGCCGAAATTCGCCGCATCACCGAACTGGGCATGAACGGCGAAATCACGTTCGCCGAAGCCCTCCCGCGCCGCATCGAACTCCTGTGCGCCCACCGCGATCACCTCGAACTCCTCGTGGAGCACCTCGCCACGAAAATCTCCGACTCGTTTCAGCGCAACAAGCAGTTTCTGAGCGAATTCGCCGACCAGATTTTCATCATTTCCAGCGGTTTCCGCGAATTCATCGAGCCCATCGTCACGCGCATGGGCGTCCGCGCCGACCACGTGTTTGCCAACACCTTCACCTACGACGACGCGGGCAACATCACCGGCTACGACGCCACCAACGTGCTTTCGCAGAACGGCGGCAAAGTGAAACTCCTCCAGAGCCTCAACCTGCCCGGCGACGTGTACGTGATTGGCGACGGCTACACTGACTACGAACTGAAGGAAGCCGGGCTGGCCAATAAGTTTTTCGCCTTCACCGAAAACATCGACCGCGAAAAAGTAACCGCCAAGGCCGATTTCATCGTGCCCTCGCTCGACGAGTTCCTGTTTCTGAATAAAATGAACCGGAGTCAGTCGTACCCGAAGAGCCGGATCAAGGTGCTGCTGCTCGAAAACGTCCACCCCAAAGCCGTCGAGGCGTTTAGCCGCGAGGGTTTTCAGGTTGAACTACTCAAAGGCGCGCTCGACGAAGACGAACTCATCGAGAAAATCCGCGACGTGAGCATCCTGGGCATTCGCTCGAAAACGATGGTGACGAAGCGGGTTTTGGAGAACGCCAACCGCCTGATGTGCATCGGCGCGTTCTGCATCGGCACCAACCAGATTGACCTCCAAACCGCCGAGCGGCGCGGCGTGGCCGTGTTCAACGCGCCGTACAGCAACACGCGGTCGGTGGTCGAACTGGCCATCGGCGAGATGATCATGCTGATCCGCAACATTCCCGACAAATCGAGCAAAATGCACGCTGGCGACTGGGAGAAATCGGCGATCAACAGCTTCGAGATTCGCGGCAAAAAACTCGGCCTCGTCGGCTACGGCAACATTGGCACGCAACTTTCGGTGGTGGCCGAGGCGCTCGGCATGGAGGTGTATTTTTACGACGTGGTCGAAAAGCTGGCCCTGGGCAACGCCAAACGGTGCAAAACGCTGGACGAACTCCTCGCCGTGGCCGACGTGCTGAGCCTCCACACCGACGGGCGGAAGGAAAACAAAAACCTCGTCGGCGCGCGCGAATTCGGCCTGATGAAAGACGGCGTCATTTTCCTGAACCTCAGCCGGGGCCACATCGTCGACGTGCCCGCCCTGCGCGACGCCGTGCTCAGCGGTAAGGTGCGCGGCGCGGCAGTGGACGTGTTTCCCGACGAACCCAAGACCAACAACGAGGAATTCGTTAGCGAACTGCGCGGGCTGCCCAACGTAATCCTGACGCCGCACATCGGCGGCAGCACCGAAGAAGCCCAGGCCAACATCGGCGAATTCGTGCCGGGGAAACTGCTCGGTTTCATCAACCAGGGCAACACGTACGGCTCGGTCAATTTTCCCGAAATTCAATTGCCCATCCTGGCCAACGCCCACCGGCTGTTGCACATTCACGCCAACGTGCCGGGCGTTTTGGCGCAAATCAACGGCATTTTCGCCCGCCACGGCGTCAACGTGGTCGGGCAGTACCTGAAAACCAGCGAGCACATTGGCTACGTAATCACCGACATTTCGAAGAGTTATTCCGACGAAATCATCGCCGAGTTGCGCAACATCGGCCAGACAATTAAATTCAGGATGCTGTACTGAGGGAGTCAGAAGCCGGGAGTCAGGAGCCAGGGTTTACTTATGGAAAAGTCGAAAACCTTTGAAGAACTGATTGTCTGGCAAAAAGCCCACGCTTTCGTGCTTGGGGTCTACAAGCTCACCGACGCATTTCCCCGGAGTGAACTGTTCGGCCTGACTTCTCAGTTCCGAAGGGCAGCGGTTTCGATTCCTGCAAACGTGGCGGAAGGGTACAAGAAGCAAACGGCACCTGATAAGTTTCGGCTGATGAATGTCGCCCAGGGTTCGTTGGAAGAATGCCGGTATTACCTGATTTTGGCGAATGATTTATCGTATTTGCCAGCAGACACTTACTTGGAATTGAAAGGTCGGTTAGAAGAAGTGAGTCGGCTGTTAAGTGGATACATGAAAGCCCTCAGGCCGAATCCCTGACTCCTGTCTTCTGACTCCAGACTCCTATGAAACACACCTATTTTACCCCCGGCCCCGCTGAGTTGTACCCGACCGTCGAGCAGCACGTGCGTGCGGCGCTCGACGCGCAGATTGGCTCGATTTCGCACCGGTCGGCGCAGTTTCGGAAACTGTACCAGCACGCCGATGAGCACCTGCGGACGCTGCTGAAAATCCCGAAAACCCACGCCATTCTGTTCACAAGTTCGGCGACGGAGGTGTGGGAGCGGGTGCTGATGAACTGCGTCGAACACGAGAGTTTTCACCTCGTGAACGGTGCGTTTTCGCAGAAATTCTACGACTTTTCGGTCGAACTGGGCAAGTTTGCGCACCGGTTTGAGAAGCCGCCCGGCGAAGGCTTCGACTACGCCGAGGTGATGGAACACCACATTCCCGACTACGCCGAACTGGTGTGCCTGACGGCCAACGAAACCGCCACCGGCGCGCAAATGCGGACGGTGGACATTCACAAACTCAAGCGCAGCCACCGCAGCAAGCTGTTTTGCGTGGACATGGTGTCGGCGGCCCCGTACACCGACCTTGATTTCGACCTGATTGATTCGGCCTTTTTCTCCGTGCAAAAAGCCTTCGGCCTGCCCGCCGGGCTGGGCGTGTGGATCGTCAACGAAAAATGCCTCGACAAGGCCGAGCGCCTGCGCCGCGCCGAGCAAACCGTGGGCACATACCACAGCCTGCCGACGCTCTGGAAGAATTACAGGAATTTTGAAACGCCCGAAACGCCCAACGTCTGGAGCATTTTTTTGCTGGGCAAAGTGGTCGAAGATTTCAACCGCATCGGTGCGGAAACCCTGCGCAAAGACACCGACGCCAAAGCCAAACTGATCTACGGTTTTCTGGAAAGAGACCCGCGTTTTGCGCCCTCCGTCCACAACCCCGCCCACCGTTCGGCCACGGTCGTAGTGGCCGACGTGACCGAAGGCAAGCCCGCCGAAGTGCTTGATGCCGCCAAAAAAGCGGGTTTTATCGTGGGTAGCGGCTACGGGAGTGCGAAGGATACGCAGATTCGCATCGCCAATTTCCCGGCCACGTCCCAGGCCCAAATCGAGCGGCTGATTGAGGTGTTGAAAGCGGGATGATGGACACAGTCCGGTATTTTTCCTACGGCTCGTACATGGACGAGGCCAAAATGCGTCGCAGCGTGCCCGAAGCGCGGTTGTTCGGGGCGGGTTCCATCGAACATTTTCGACTCGTTTTTACCGATTACGCCGAAGCGCGGGGCCGCGCCGGGGCCGACCTCCGGCCCGAATCGGGTGGGCGGGTTTGGGGCGTCGTGTACGAACTACCGACAGCGGCCCTGGCCGTCCTGGACGCCAACAAGGCTTATCCGACCCTGTACGACCGTTTTCAACTCACCGCTTGCCAACGGGATGGAAAGCGGTTGGAAAACGTGTGGACCTACGCCCTGACCAAGTCCGGCAATGCACGCTACCCACCACCGCCTGACTACCTGGCGCTGCTGGTGCACCTGGCGAGGAAACACGGATTTCCGGGCGAGTACCTGCGGGAGTTGGAACCATAAAAAAGGCCCGTTCAAACTGATCGGGCTTTTCGGTTAAGAAAAATACAAGTGCTTGCGAGTCAAATATAGCGAAAATCAATTCGCTTTAGCCGCTCATTCGCGTCCGGCGGTGAGTTGGCGCTGGAGTTCTTTTAACTCCTCCCAGCGGTTGTCGGCGGCCAGTTGGGCCTGTCGGGGCCAGGTGGTGGGGTCCTGAATCTGAAAACGCGGCCCGGCGGCACGCAGCACCGTCATCAGCCGGTTGGGGTCGGCGGCGGCCAGTTGTGCAAAGGTGCGGATGCCTTCCTTGTTTAAAAGCTCCTCGATTTTCGGCCCGATGCCTTCGACAATTTTCAAATCGTCGTCCGCTACGCCGGTTGCAACCGGCGTGGCGGCGGTTTCTTCTTCCACGTACATTTCCAGCACGGGCGGTTCGGTGTAGCCGGTAATGCCCGGAATGGCCTGATTCGGCTCGATGTTGATGGGCGTTTCGAGCACCAGCGTGCGGGCCGGTGCGCCCGATTCGGTCCGGCGGCATTCTTCCAGTTGCGCCCGTTTGTCGGCGATGCGGTCGTTGAGCGTACTCACGCGCCCGGCGTACACCAGCCGGGCCAGCAGCCAGCCCAGCACCGTAGCCAGCGACAGAATCAGCAGAATTTCCAGCACGGCATCGCCTTTGGGGCTGATGAGTGGAGTGGCTTGGAGAAAAATCATGGGTTTGGGTGTTTCGGTTCGCTATTCGCGTCCGGCGGTGAGTTGGCGCTGGAGTTCTTTCAACTCGTCCCAGCGGCTGTCGGCGGCCAGTTGGGCCTGTCGGGGCCAGGTGGTGGGGTCCTGAATCTGAAAACGTGGCCCGGCGGCACGCAGCACCGTCATCAGCCGGTCGGGGTCGGCGGCAGCCAGTTGGGCGAAGCTGCGGATGCCTTCCCTGTTCAACAGCTCCTCGATTTTTGGCCCGATGCCTTCCACTATTTTTAAATCGTCCGGTGCGGCGGTCGTGCCGACAAGGGGGGCAACGAACGACATTCCCGCCGTGGCGGTGGCCGTTCGGGTGCGTTCGGCGGTCCGGGCGAGGGAACCGAGGCACTCGTCCACCTCGGTTTCAAGACGGGCAAATTCGGGTTCGAGGGCGCTGATTTCGCCCCGGCGCTGGAGGTAGCCGATCACGAAGCCAATCAAACCCGCCACGATGGCCAGCAGCCAGTGCTGCCAGGTGGCGTTGGGGTTGTTGAGCGGATTGAGGTCGAACATGGGGAGGGGTTAGTTTTGAGTGAGTGAATGAAGGAATGGAAATGCCTTTTCCCTCATTCATTCACTCATTGAACAACGATGGAAACCCGGCGGTTGGCGCGCCGACCGGCGGCGGTGGTGTTGCTGGCTTTGGGCTGGGTTTCGCCCTTGCCGTCGGTGGCGAGTTGAGCGGCGGGAATGCCCAGCCGCCGGAAGCGCGTTTTGACCGCCTCGGCCCGGCGTTTGGAGAGGCGCAGGTTGGTGGCATCAGGCCCTTCGCTGTCGGTGTGGCCGGTCAGGGCGAGTCTTTTGTCGGGATGGGCAGCAAGGTACTTTTGGGCTTCGGCCAGAAACTGCTGGTTGTCGGGCGTGCGGATGAAGTCGGTGCGGCCCACGGGGAAGTACAAATCGAGGGGTTTGAACACGTCGCCCGCGAATTTCTCCGCTTTGGCCAGCCCTTCCTCGGTTTCGGCCAGGGGCTTGGCCACTTCGGTGTTACTGAGTGGAGTTCCGGTGAAATCGAAGCCCAGCCCGCCCCGGAGCGAGTCGTTGAGGAAGGTGAGATCATCCACCTTCCGACCCTCGGTGGTGATAGAAGTCGTCGGCGCGCCCGCCCGCACGAGAAACCGCTTGAGCGCGTCGGCGCGGGCCAGGCCGAGGTTGTCAAACCGCGTTCTGTTTGCTTCCGCCGACGCGTACAGGCCCGTGATGGTCAGTTTGCGGTCGGGGTTGTTTTTCAAATACAGGGCCAGTGAATCGGCCTGCACGCGCACGGCGTCGAGGTTGAGGTCGGCCCCGGCGCGGGCGAAATTGAAGTTGCCGGGGGCGGTCAGACTGAGGCGGTCGCCGTCGGCGAGGCGCAACCCCGGCGCAGCGGCGGTAGCGGGCAAGTCGGGTGCGGTGACGGTCACGCGGGCCGCCGTGTCGCAGAGTTCCTTGATGCGGCAGGTGTGCCACCAGGCACCGAGGCCCATGTTGACGAAAAGGGCCACCCACCAGAACGCTTTGTTTTGAAACATGAGAAGCGCGTTTTCGAGGTTAGAGGAAAATCAGGGCGTATTTCGGGGAGGCGGGGCGCGTCCAAAGGTAACGCTTCGACGTTACGCAGCAACTCGTTCAGGGCGTTTGCCCGTAAAAACCAGCCGCCGGGTGGATTGTTTTCGGGGGTGAAAACCGTATCGTCCAAAACTTCATACATCCATAACGCGTCGGCTGCATTGCCTTAACACCCGGCGGATAGGTTTGCCGGGTCAATCAATCTTTTCAACAACATGGCTGAACGTTCTGAAAATTACTCGCCCGTATCGCTCCTCGATGATTTCCGGGAAACCCTCCTCGACGAATTGCGCGAACTGGTTCCCACGCTCCAGGGCGGCTTCGACGGTTTGGAGTACACGCTGCTTTTCCCACCCCAGGAACTGGCCGACGACGACACGACGCTGGACCAACTCAAGCTCAACGAAGACGACGACGTGGTGCTGATCTTCAACGGCGACATGGAAGTACTGGCCGAAGCCCTGGCTGCCGACGACCTGGCCGGGCTGAAAGAAGCCCTCGAGGAACTGGCCGGGGACGAGTCAGAAGAAACGGCAGGCGACCAGCAGGAGTAAGCATTTTTCTGCGATGCATCACCGGGAGTGGGCGCTTGCCCGCTTCCGGCATTTTTTTCAGCCGGCCCGATTCCCGGAACGCTACACAAAAAGCCCCGCCCCGGATGCTCGGGGCGGGGCTTTTTGGCAAGAAACAAGCCGGAAACTACCGGTTCATCGTAATCAAAAACTCCTCGTTGTTGCGGGTGCCTTTCATTTTGTCGAGCAGGAATTCCATGGCTTCCACCGAGTTCATGTCCGACATGTATTTGCGCAGAATCCAGACGCGCTGGAGGGTTTCCTTGTCGAGGAGCAGGTCCTCGCGGCGGGTGCCCGAAGCGGGTACGTCGATGGCCGGGAATACGCGGCGGTTGGAGAGTTTGCGGTCCAACTGGAGTTCCATGTTGCCCGTGCCCTTGAATTCCTCGAAAATCACCTCGTCCATCCGGCTACCGGTTTCGATCAGCGCCGTGGCGATGATGGTCAGCGAGCCGCCGTTTTCGATGTTGCGGGCCGCGCCGAAAAAGCGCTTGGGCTTGTGGAGTGCGTTGGCGTCCACGCCCCCCGACAGGATTTTCCCCGAACTCGGCACCACGGTGTTGTAGGCGCGGGCGAGGCGGGTGATCGAATCGAGCAGAATCACCACGTCGTGGCCGCACTCGACCATGCGCTTAGCTTTTTCGAGCACCAGCCCCGACACCTTCACGTGGCGGTCGGCCTGCTCGTCGAAAGTCGAGGAAATGACTTCGGCTTTCACGCTGCGCTGCATGTCGGTCACTTCTTCGGGGCGCTCGTCGATGAGCAGCACGATGAGGTACACCTCGGGGTGGTTGCGAGCGATGGCGTTGGCGATCTCCTTGAGCAGCACCGTTTTACCCGTTTTGGGCTGGGCCACGATCATCCCGCGCTGGCCCTTGCCGATGGGCGCGAACAGGTCGAGAATCCGGGTGGAGAACTGGTCGGCGCGGTTGCTCAGGTTGAGTTTTTCTTCGGGGAAGAGCGGCGTCAGGTACTCGAACGGAATCCGGTCGCGGATTTCCTCGGTCGTTTTGCCGTTCACGCTTTCCACGCGCAGCAGTGCGAAATACTTCTCGCCTTCTTTCGGCGGGCGAATCGAGCCTTTCACGCTGTCACCGGTTTTCAGACCGAACAACTTAATCTGCGAGGGCGACACATAAATATCGTCGGGCGAGGCGAGGTAGTTGAAATCGGCCGAGCGGAGGAAACCGTAGCCACCGTCGGCCATGATTTCGAGCACGCCCTCGTTTTCAATCATCCCGTCGAACTCGCGGATCATCTGGTTGTACTGCCGCTTGATCTGCTGGGTGTACTGCGTAACGGGCTGCTGCGGCTGGGTGCGGGGCTGGCCGTTTTCGTTGGCCTGGTTCTGGTTGTAGCGGCCCTCGCCGTTTCCGTTGGCGCGATCCGACTCGGTCGGAGCGGATGTGTTACCGGGTTCGGCGTTGTTCCCGGTCCCGTTTTGCGCGGTTTCAGGCACATCGCCCACCACTTCGGCGGTGGCGTTGTACGCTTCGTCGAGCGAGAAATCGTTGTTGGTGCCGAGACTGAAATCCAGTTCGTTGTCGTCGGCGTCGAAAGGCATTTCTTCCACGGTGGCCGACGGGGCGGGGGCCTCCGGCAGGGCTTCGCCCACTTCAGCGCGGGGGGCCGGATCGGCGGCACCCGCATCGCGGCGCGCTCTATACGCAGCCGAGGGCGCATCGGTCAGGGGGGCTGGGCGTTCGTCGGTGCGGCGCGGGGCGCGCCCCCGGGTCGGAGTCGGTCCGGCTACGGGCGTACCGGTGGGGGCGTCGTCTTCGGCGTCCTTCCGGATGCGTTGGCGCTTGGGACGATCACCCGGCGGGGTTTGAGGTTGTTCTTTTCTGACCCGGCGGGTCTCACGGTTCTCTTCACTCATAAAAGTACTGCGCTGGGCAGGTAGAAAATGTTCGGAATCAGGCGACGAAGCGGGCGTGAGCTGGCCCTGCCGCGTCAGAATTTGCTGGATGAGGGTGCTTTTCCCGTATTGGTAAACGTGGGTGATGCGTAGGGATTCGGCCAGGGCTCTTAGTTCGGGGAGCGATTGTACGAGGAGGTCTTCAGCACGATGCATATGAAAGGGCGGCCCGGTGGTGGGCATGGCCGCGCAAGCAACTATCGATTGGGAATGCGAACAGGTGTAACCAAAACAAGCAGGTCAATCCGACAAAACAGGGGTAGTTGAAGGAACGGAACGTTGCGGCAGACTGCGTTTCCGGAGAGGAGGGGTACAACTAATGTGCCGCAGGGAGAATGATTGGTGCGACAAAAATAACCTCACCCGTCCGTAATGTCAAGCATTGCCTGTTGAAAAGTTTTTTTCGCCAATAAGTTCCGGCGTTTGAAGTAAATTACTGATTAATAGGGTTTTGGGGAGCTACATGACCACTCCTAAGCCGGTACGCTTCCCGCGAAGTTCACCCCTCGGCCCCTGCAACGGTCGTTTGGTCGTGGATAAAAGCTGTTGACTGGTTTCCCCAATCCGATCTTGCTGTTGCTTCAACGCAGTGCGTTAAACGCTTATTGCCCGGGGAGGTGGTGCGCCAGACGCGCATATGCCTCAGGGGTATTTACGTTCTGAAACTCCGCCAAGTCAGGGGCGGGCAGGAGGGCAACGGGGTGTTGAAGCAACACCCGGCGTGGGCCGTGGCCGTTTTCAAACGCCTTGCGCAATGTAGGCAGCGCCGCCGGTTCCCAAATCGCGAGCAGGGGTTCGGGCAGGCCGTCGGTGCCCGCAAAGGCCGTGGCCAGTTTCGCCGCGTCGCGATTTTCGACCAAAAACCGAAGCGTTTGTTCGGTCAAAAACGGCCAGTCACACGGCACCGTCAGCCAGGCCACATCGGGGAAACGGGCGAATGCGGAAAGCAAGCCGCCCAGTGGCCCGCCGTCTGCCACGTCGTCCACGAGAATTGGAAAGCGGCTTCCTGATTCCGCAGTCTGTTCGGCATTCACCGATAAAAACACGGCTTCGCAAACGGGTTTAAGTAGTTCGAACAGCACCTCGCGCTGCGTTTTTTCGCCGTAAGTCAACACGCTCTTGTCGCGCCCCATCCGGGTGCTGCGCCCCCCGGCGAGGATTAATCCATTGACCATTGACCAATGACCAGTGACCAATTGGTGCCTTTTCGATTGGTCACTGGTCATTGGTCAATGGTCAATGAAAAGTCTTTTTTCCCGCCCGTTTTTTCAAGCAACCGCGTTTCGCGGATGATGATGCCGGGCGACAGAGCCTTGCACATGTCGTAGATGGTCAGGGCGGCAATGCTCGCGCCGGTGAGGGCCTCCATTTCCACGCCCGTGCGGGCCGTCAGCGCGCAGGTGCATTCGATGATGACCTCGTTGCCCGCCGTTTCAATTGAAAAAACGCAGCTATCCAGCCCGAGCGGGTGGCAAAGCGGAATCAACTCGGCGGTGCGTTTGGCTCCCATCGTGCCGGCGAGGATGGCGGTCTGGAACACCGGCCCTTTTTTCGTCTGGATTTCCCCGCCCGCCAACCGGTTCATCACCTCGGGCGGCAGCGCCACCACGCTGCGGGCGCGGGCCACGCGGCGGGTGAGCGGTTTTTCCGAAACATCCACCATCGCGGGGTTGTCGCGGGCGTCGAGGTGCGAAAAGTCGGGCATGAGGTTGAATGAGTGAATGAGTGAATGAGTGAATGAAAGAATGAGTGAATACAGGCATTGCCAGCCTATTCACTCATCTTTCATGCACTCATTCAAAATTGAACCATTATTTCCCGCCCGGCGGGCAGTGTTTGAGCAAATAATCCGTGTAGGTTTTCGAGAGGTGCTGAAACGTCCCCGCGCCTTCGGAAATGCCGTGGGTGCGGTTGGGATAAATCATCAGGCTGAACAACTTGCCGTTTTTGATGAGTTCGTTGATGAGCACCTCGGCGTTCTGGTAATGCACGTTGTCGTCGCCCGTGCCGTGAACGTAGAGCAGGTTGCCGCGCAGGTTTTTGACGTGGCTGATGGGCGAGCCTTTGAGGTAATCGGCGCGGGTTTCGGCGGGAATGCCCATGTAGCGCTCCTCGTAAATGTTGTCGTAGAGCAGCAGGTTGGAAATGGCCGCGATGGCGATGCCCGTTTTGTAAACGTCCGGGTACTGCATCAGCGCGTTGAGCGTGCTCATGCCGCCGCCGCTCCAGCCCCAGATGGCCACCCGGCTGCTGTCGGCGTAGGGCCATTTGAGCACTTCTTTGGCCCCCAGGGCCTGGTCGCGGGCATTGATGATGCCGTTGTTGCGGTAAATGGCCTTGCGCCAGTCGCGGCCTTTGGGCGCGGGCGTACCCCGGTTATCGAGCGAAACGTAGAGGTACCCCTGATCGGGCATGCTGCCGCCGAACAGGAAGTTGTTGCCCACCCCGAAGCGGTCCTGCACGGTGGCCGAGGCCGGTTCGCCGTAGACGTAAAACACGACGGGGTATTTTTTCGTCGAATCGAAGTTGGCTGGTTTCACCACCCAGCCGTCCATCGTTACGCCATCGGCGGTGGTGACTTTGAAAAACTCGGTTTTGCCTTTCGTGGGTTTCGGCGTTGGGGCGGGTTTGCCGTCGGCGGGCTGGTGGGCGGGCAGGGTTACGAGGCCACTGGCAGGTTGGAAGTTGGCCGCCGAAAAGCGGTGGCGGGCCAGTTGGCCGTTGGGCGAAACGTCGTACTCGTTCGTGCCCGCCAGCGGCGCGGGCGTCAGCCGTTCGGCTTTCACTTTCTCCTTCGGCTTCGGAGCCAGTTTCAGGCGGTAGAGGTACCGTTGGGTGGCGTTTTCGGGCGAGGCGGCAAAGTACACGTAGCCGCCTTTTTCGTCCACGCGATACACTTGGATGACATCGAAGGGCTCCTTGGAAAGCAGCGTTTCCTTACCGTCGAGGCCGATGCGGTAGAGTTGCCGCCAGCCGCCTTTTTCGCTGAGGTACAAAATTCCACCCCCGTTGCCGAGGAACTGCCAGTTGGTCATGTCGCCCTCGGCCCAGTTGCTACGCACGTCCACCCAGGCCGGGTCGGTTTCGGTGAAAAGCGTCCGGACCGCGCCCGTGCCGCCGTTGGCCACGAAGAGCGTGCTGGTCTGCTGCTTGCGGTCGAGTTGCTGCACAAGCAGGTCGCTGGTGCCGGGAATCCACTCCATGCGGGGCAGGAGGTTTTGCTGCGGGTCGCCGGGAATCTGAACCGGCGTGACGATGCCGCTCGTCACGTCCACCGTTTTCACGAACGTGGGCGAAGGCGGCTCCCCGGCCTTCGGGTACTCGACGGGAATCGTGAAGGAGTACGTCGAGTCGGTGTAATCCATCATCAGGTAATTCCGGATTTTGCGCGCATCCACCTGCCAGAAGGCAATCCGCTGCCCGTCGGGCGACCACCGGAAGCCGTCGCGGCAGTCGAGTTCTTCTTCGTACACCCAGTCGAAGGTGCCGTTGATGAGCCGGTCGGTGCCGTCGGTGGTGAGCGGGCGAACCTGGCCCGTTTTCAGATCTTCGACGTACAAATTGTGCCCCGACACGTAGGCCGCCCGGTCGCCCTGGGGCGAAAGCTTGGCGAACATCAGCGACGACGCGGGCCGGGTTTTGCCTAATTGCGTCAGCGCACCCGTCGCGCCGTTGAGCCGCCAGTAGTCGCCGCGCGTGGCGTAGCGCCACACGCGTTTGGCGTTGGTGTAGAGCAGGGCGTTTTTGGTGGCCGGGTCGTACTCGAACGCCAGGACGGTGAGCGGTTTTTCCGCGCCGACGGGCGTGAGTTGAGCTTTGGTGAAAAGCGGCGTTTTCGTACCGGTTCGGGCGTCCACCTGCACGAGTTCGCCCGCTGAAACCTGGTAGTAGCCGTTGCCGTCGGGGGTCCAGTGGGTTTGCTGGGCGTCGAGCACAGTGAGGGGCTGCGGGCCGAAGGGCATGGGCTGGGCCACGACCCGACTCGCCCCGACGACCAGCAGAAAAAGCAGAAAGCAGTTTTTCATGGAACGTATTTTTGCAAAAATAGCAAGAAGCGCGGTTTTTGGCGGCGGTCGGGCCGAAGGATTGCGGGTACGGGATTTTGCGGCAAACTTTGTCAACCGTCAGCTAAAGCAGACGGCAATGGAGTAAAAGTCCCTTCGCGACTCGAAAACAGATTTTAGTCCCGGAGGGGCTTTTGCCCTCTTGCCGTCTGCTTTAGCTGACGGAAACGGGCAACCGCTGGCCTTCCGTTTAGAAAACCGCCTCCAGACCCCCACTCGCCCATGATTCCCGTCTCCGAAGCCCTGCGCTGCGTGCTGAGCCACCGCCTCCCGACGACCACCGAGTCCGTGCCGCTGCACCGGGCCGTGGGCCGCGTGCTGGCCGAGCCGATTGAAGCCGACCGCGACTTTCCGCCCTTCGACCGCGTCACGATGGACGGCCTCGCGCTGGCGTTCACCGAGGGCTGGCCGACGCCCACCGAGGGCAATCAACTGCTTGTCGAAGCCACGCAGTTCGCGGGCGAAGCGCCCAAACGCCTGAACCACACCGCCCACGCCATCGAAGTGATGACCGGGGCCGTGCTGCCCGAGGGCACGCACGCCGTGGTGCGCTACGAGGATTTGGCGGTCGAAACCCGCGACGGCAGGCGGTACGCCACGCTGTTGGTTTCGCCCAAACCGGGCCAGAACATTCACCGGCAAGGCGAAGACCGCCGGGCGGGCGAGTTGCTCGTGCCGGTCGGAACGCACCTCAGCCCCGCCGAGATTGCCGTCGCCGCGTCGGTGGGAAAGGCTGACCTGCTCGTGCAACGCACCCCGCGCGTGGCGGTGATTTCCACGGGGGATGAATTGGTGGCAGTCGAAAAAACCCCGCTGCCGCACCAGATTCGCCGCTCCAACGGCCCGATGCTCGTGGCCGCGCTGGCGCAGCAAACCATCGAAGCGGAGGAATTTCACCTCACCGACGACCGCGCCGACCTGACCCATCGCCTGCGCGAATTGCTCGCCACTTTCGACGTGCTGCTGCTGAGCGGCGGCGTTTCGGCGGGAAAAAAAGACTTTGTGCCCGACGTGCTGGCCGAATTGGGGGTTGAAAAACACCTCCATCAGGTGGCCCAGCGGCCCGGCAAGCCGTTTTGGTTCGGCACGCACCCTGAGGGGCCGGTCGTTTTCGCGCTACCCGGCAACCCGGTTTCCACGTTTTTGTGCTTTCTGAAGTACGTCGTGCCGTTTTTACTCGTAGCTCCGACCTTCCGGTCGGAGCAGGCCGTCCTGACCGAACCCGTCACGTTCACCCCCAACCTGACGTACTTTGTTCCCGTTTCGACAACGACAGACGAAACCGGCCGGCGGCTGGCCCGCCCGCTGAAAGGCTCCGGCTCCGGCGATTTTGCCAACCTGCTCGACTGCGACGGCTTCCTCGAACTCCCCGCCGGGCGCGACGACTACCCGGTGGGCGAGGCGTTTGGGTATTTGGGGTTCAGGGTTTAGGGTTCAGAGTTTAGGGTTTTATCTTTCCGCAATCAAAACGCTAAACCCTGTACGCTAAACCCATCCTCCATGCCCCTTTCCCTGCCCGCCTACGCCCAGGAAGTCCGACAGGAACTTCGCCGGATTCTGACCTACTGGAAAACGTACGCCCCCGACCCGCGCGGCGGTTTTTACGGGCGCGTGAACGCCCAAAACCAGCCCGACCCGGCCGCCGACAAGGCCATCGTGCTCAACGCCCGGATTCTCTGGACGTTTTCGATGGCCAGCCACACCCTGCACGACCCGGCCTACCGCCAATTGGCCGACCGCGCCTACGCCTACCTCCGCGACCATTTTTTTGACAAAAAGAACGGGGGCGTGTACTGGACTCTTCGCGCCAACGGCACGCCCGGCGAAGCCAAAAAACAGCTTTACGGCCAGGGATTCGCGCTTTACGGCCTGAGTGAGTACGTCAGGGCGACGAAAAATCAGGAAGCTCTAACCCTGGCGAAAACGCTCTGGCAAACCATGGAAACGCACGCCTTCGACCCGAAAACCGGCGGGTACATTGAAGCCTTCGCCCCCGACTGGGGCCCGACCGACGACTACATCATGAGCAAGGGCGAGGCGCGCAAAAGCATGAACACGCACCTGCACCTCATCGAGCCGTTTACTAACCTGCTGCGGGTTTGGCCTGATGCTAACCTGAAAAAGCAGACGCGCCGGATGCTCGAAGAAACCTTCCTGACGCACATCCTCGACCCCGACCAGCGGCGCATGCGGCTGTTTTTCAAAGACGACTGGACGGTGCTTTCCCCCGAAATTTCGTACGGCCACGACGTGGAAGCCTCGTGGCTGCTCTACGAAACCGCCGAGGTGCTTGGCGACAAGCCGCTGCTTGCCAAAATCAAGCAGGTTTCGCTGAACATGGCCACGGCCACCCTCGACGGCCTCAACCCCGACGGCGCACTGACCTACGAACTCAACCCCGAAACGGGCCACAAAAACGAAGAGCGTAGTTGGTGGGTGTTGAGCGAACAAATGGTGGGCTACCTCAACGCCTACCAGCTTTCGGGCAAGCAGCATTGGCTCGAAAAATCGCTGAAAAGCTGGGATTTCGTCAAAAAATACCTGCTCGACAAGCAGGGCGGCGAGTGGTTTATCGGCACCGACGGCCAGGACGAACCCAACCGCCGCGCCGACAAAATCACCGCCTGGAAATGCCCCTACCACAACGGCCGCGCCTGCGAAGAAGTGGCGCGGCGGCTGGGGCGGTGAACTTGTGCCGCCGGTCTCCGTGACACAAGTTCACCGCCCCAGCCGGAGGGCGTGAGTCGTGCCACCGGTCTCCGTAGCACGACTCACGCCCTCCGGTGCGCTTTTTCCACCAGATCGTCCAGTTCGACCACCCGCAGGGCGGCTTCGTGGGTGGCTTCGAGCACCACGGCGGGGGCCACGCCCGCCCGGCGGGCTTCTTCCCAGCGCCCCACGCACAGGCACCAGCGGTCGCCAGGTTGCAGGCCGGGAAAGCCAAACTCGGGCCGGGGCGTGCTCAGGTCGTTGCCGCGCAGCCAACTGAAGCGCAGAAATTCCTCGGTCATGATGGCGCAAACCGTGTGCGAACCCGTGTCGTCGGGGCCGGTGTCGCAGCAGCCGTCGCGGTAGAAACCCGTGCGCGGGGCCAGCGAACAAGGCTGGAGCCGTTCGCCGAACACATTGCGGGAAGGTTCTTTTTCGTACATCGGGCAAAAAAGGGTTAGCGCGGTTTGCGGGCTTCGGCCACCCAGGCCCGGAGCTGGCCCTTCGTGGGACCCGCGCCGAAGCGCTCAGCCAGGGCCTGCGTAGCCGCCTCGCGGATGATATCGAGCAGGGCCGGGTCGCGGTCTTTGATGGCAAGGCTCACCGGCGTACCCTCTACGAACCCCCGGGCGACATCGCCCGCCGCCAGACTCTGGCCTTCTTTCACAACCGATTCGAGCGAAATCTGCTCGAATCCGGCTTCGCTCAGGTGGGTGCGAATGGTGCTTTCGTCGGAATACGAGTACGGAATCTGAAGAAACCGGGGCGGATTTTCGGTGAAAAACCGCATCACGACCTCCTGAGCGGTGGCCGTCAGCGGATTGGCGGCGTGCGAATCCCAGGTATTGAACAAAAATGTGCCGCCTGGCCGCAGCACCCGCCACGCTTCACGGTAGGCCAGGGCCTTGTCGGGCACGAACATAATGCCAAACTGGCACACGACGAGGTCGAAGGAGGCGTCGGGAAACGGCAATTGCTGAGCGTCGGCAGTTTGCCACTCCACCGCCACGTCGGGCAGCGCGATGCGCGCCCGCACGACCATGTCGGGGTTCAGGTCGGTGGCCACGAGCCGGGTTGAGCCGGGCAGGGCCTCCCGCAGGTGCCGGGTCACGCGGCCCGTGCCGCAGGCGGTTTCCAGGGCGTCGGTGACGCCTTCGGGGAGGCGCGCCACGAGGTCGAGGGCGTAGGGTTCGAACAACAGCGGACCGAGGTAGCGGTCGTAGTTTTCGGGAATCGTCCCCGAAAAGGCAAGAGAGGCAGGGTTCATAGGAAAAGAAGAAGGGGAGACGCCCAGCCAATCGGCCTTCAGGGCGAGTGGCTGAAAGGCCAAAGGTTCAAAAAAATCGGCTGATCGCAAGCGGATGTCGTTGGCTCGCAGGCAATCCGTTGTGCCGTTTTTTTCAGGGAAACGCCACCTCCGCCACCACGGGCCGGTGGTCGGAATCGGGGAGTTCCAGCGTGCGAAACGAAACCGGTTGCAGGCGCTCGTTGACAAAAACGTGGTCGATGGGCAACTGCACCACGGGCAGGGGCGAAATCCAGGTGGGCTTCAACCCAAACCCCTTCCGGCACGCCACCAGGCCCGGTTTTTCGGTCAGTTCGCGGTACACCGGCGACCACGGACTGACGTTGAAATCGCCCACGAGCACCGTCGGGACGGTTTGGCGGCGGGCGTAGTCGAACACGAACCGGAGTTGGCGGTTGCGGCTTTCAAACCAGTCCAGACCCAGCGGCGTCCGGGGGTGAACCGTTACCAGCGCAAGTTCGTGGCCCCGCACCGTCGTGCGCAATGCCACGGCGCGGTAGTCGCGCAGGGCCGCCGAATCGCGGGTGAACGGCGTGCGGCTCAGCACCAGAATCCAGCAGTAGCGTTTAGCGTGCGAAAACGACCGGTGCGGGTACTGCTTCAGCCGGGAACGGAGAAACGCGTAAAGTTGGGGAGTGGCCTCGTGGATGACGCACAGGTCGGCGCGTTCGCGTTCAACCATCGCCAGCAGGTCGGCGTAGTGGGTGTTTTCGTAAAAAACGTTGGCGTGCAGCACCCGCAAACCGGCCCGGCCCGGTGGGGGCGGCGCGGCCAGCAGCCAGGGCGCGAGCAACGCTGCGTTCCAGGCCAGGCTGCCCAGCGCTACCCAGGCCAGGCGGCTTTTTTGCCAACCCCAAAACAGCAAAAAAACCGCCGCCAGTGCGGTGTAAACCACGGGAAAATGGCTGAACAACTCGAACGGGTACCACCGGCCCAGCACCGGCCCGGCGGCGGTGGCAACCAGCAGCCCCCAGGTAGCGAGACCGAGCCAGAAACGCAGCCACCGGGAAACCGGTCGGGTGGCGGACTTGGCGGTTTTTTCGGCAAAAAAGGGTTTCACGGAAAGAAAGACGGACGGGCAAAGGTACGGATTGCGGTTCGTTTCGCATTTTTGACCCATGCAACTCCTGCTCCACGCCCACCAGCTTCGCCTCCGCCACACCTTCACCATCACCCACGAATCGCGCGACGTACAGCCCACGCTCATTGTCGAACTCCGCGATGGGGCGTTTTCGGGTTACGGCGAAGCCACCGAAACGCCCTACTACGGCGTGACGATTCCGGCCCTGACCGCCCAACTCGAAGCCACGCGCACCGAAATCGAAGCCTACGACTTCGACCGGCCCGGCGCGTCACCCGAGGATTTTTTCAGCCGGATGGAGCCGCTCCTCCGCGACGACCACCCGTTCGCGCTCTGCGCCCTCGACGTGGCCGCCAACGACTTGTGGGGCAAAAAACTCGGGAAACCGCTCTACGAAGCCTGGGGCCTCGACCCAGCGCACAACCCGATCACCGACTACACGATTGGCATCGACACGGTGGAGAAAATGGTGGCGAAAATGCAGGAAATGCCGTTTCCCCTTTACAAAATCAAGCTCGGCACGCCCGACGACATCGCCATCGTCCGCGAACTGCGCCGCCACACCGACGCCACCTTCCGGGTGGACGCCAACACCGCCTGGGGCGTGGACGAGACCATCCGCAACGCCGCCGAACTGCAAACGCTGGGCGTGGAATTCATCGAGCAACCCATGCCCGCCGCCGACTGGGAGGGCATGAAGCGGGTTTTCGCCGAAAGCGCCCTGCCGATTATCGCCGACGAAAGCTGCATCGTGGAGGCCGATGTAGCCCGCTGCTACGGCTTTTTCCATGGCGTCAACGTCAAACTGATGAAGTGCGGCGGCCTCACGCCCGCCCGCCGCATGATCGCCCACGCCCGCACCCTCGGCCTGAAAGCGATGGTAGGCTGCATGACCGAATCGAACGTGGGCTGCTCGGCCATCGCCCACCTGTTGCCCCTGCTCGATTACGTGGACATGGACGGCATCCTGCTCGTGGACGACCAGATTTCGACCGGCGTCACCATCGACTACGGCAACGTGATTTACGCCCTGGAAAACGGGACGGGCGCACGGTTGGTCTGAACCATACCTTGCCGGATTTTGGGATTTTTCTGACTGCAAAATTCTGGTAATCAACTAGTCTTGTAACTCATGGTTCAGACCACCTCCCTGCCGAGCCGCACCGTTTTCGTGGAAAACACGGAATTCCTCTGGTTTTCCGGCACGGCCTACCTCGGCATGGGCCACGTTCCGGCCTTCGGTGCGTTGATGCGCGAGGGGTTGCAGCGTTACGGCGCGGGGTGGGGGAGTTCGCGGCACAACACGCTCCGGCTGGCCGTGTACGACGAGGCCGAAGCGGCGCTGGCCGAGTTCGTCGGGGCACCCGCCGCGCTGACGGTTTCGTCGGGGATGCTGGCGGGGCATCTGGTCGCTGCGGGCTTTGGTTCGCAGATCGTCTTCTACGCGCCCGGCGTCCACCCGGCGCTCTGGGGCGCTGATTACCAGCCGACTATCGAACCGATGGACGTTTGGTGGGAACGCCTGCCCGAACGCGTCGCGGCCTGCGAAACCGGGGAAATTGTGGTTGCGACTGATTCGGTCGGGTCGCCGCACACGGGCCGGGTGCCGCTCGAACGGCTGGCTGAGTTGCCCACCGATAAGGCCGTCACCGTGGTCGTGGACGATTCGCACGGACTGGGAATTTTTGGCGAAAGCGGCGAAGGCAGCTACCGGGCGCTCGCGCGGGTTGTCAACCCGCGCCACAACCTGGTCGTTGTCAGTTCGCTGAACAAGGCGCTGGGCGTGCCCGCCGGGGCCATTTTTTCCGCCGAAGAAACCATCGCGGGGCTGCGGCACTCGCCCTGGTTTGGTGGCAGTTCGCCCGCCGCGCCGGGGGCGTTGTGGGCAATGAGCCGCGCTGCCGGGCTGTACCGCGCACAACACGCGAAGCTGTTGGAAAATACGCGGGCTTTTGTCGAAAACCTCGGTGAAACCCTCCAGCATTTTTGCTCGATACCCGACTACCCGGCCTTCACCACCACCGCCGACGGCTTCCATGAATTTCTATTGCAAAACGGCATTCTGACCGCCTCGTTTTCGTACCCAACCCCCGCCGACGCGCCCATTACCCGACTGGTGGTGAGCGCGTTGCACACGAACGATGACATTCGGCGATTGGCCACGGCCTGCCGCGCTTTTTTCAACGAAGGTTGGTCGTCCACCCCGGACTGCCAGCCGTAGCCCCGCACCAGCCCCCTACGGCTGGCAGTCTTTTCGCCATGAAACTCACCGCTTTGCTTTTGCTCGCCCTGCAACCCGATTCCACCTTCCTCGAAACGCTGATGTGCACCCGCCCGGCGCAGTTCGGGCAGATTTTAAATCACCCTGAAGTTTACGAGGTGCAAGTGCTCTACACCCAAATCGACCGCGACCGCCGCAACCGGCCGCACTTCACCACGTTTTCCTACGGCTTCGACAAAACCCGCTACTTCTACCCGGCCAGCACAGTGAAACTGCCCACGGCGGTGCTGGCCCTGGAAAAGCTAAACAAGCTGAACAGCAAGGGACTGACGAAAGAAGCGCCGATGCTGATCGGCGCGGCATCCGAGCGCCAGACGGCGGTCGAAAAGGATTCGACGGCGGAAAACGGCCTGCCCAGCGTGGCGCATTATGTGAAGAAAATTCTGCTGGTGAGCGACAACGACGCCCAGAATCGGCTCTACGAATTCCTCGGTCAGCAGTACCTCAACGAAACCCTGCACGCGAAAGGCTTTCCCGAAACCCGGATCGTCCACCGCTTGCAGGTGGGCATGAACCGTGAGCAAAACCGCCGCACCAACCCCATCCGGTTTCTCGGACCGGACGGAAAAGTCGTGTACGAACAGCCACTGGTGACCGCCGAAAAAGAGTTTGTACCGAAAGGCCCCATTAAAAAAGGCAAGGGTTTTCTGCGCGGTGAAACGCGCATCGACGAGCCGTTCGATTTTACGTACAACAACTTTTTCCCGCTCGACGAACAGCACAACGTGTTGAAATCCATCCTGTTCCCCGAAGCCGTTGACCCGAAAATGCGGTTCGACCTGACCGAAAACGACTACCGGTTTTTATACCGCTACCTGAGCGAATTGCCCACGGAAAGCAAATTTCCGGCCTACCCGCGCCCGGAGTACTGGCCGACGTACTGCAAATTTCTGCTGTTTGGCAGCGAAAAAGACGCCGTCCCGCCCCCGAACCTCCGAGTCTTCAACAAAGTCGGCGATGCCTATGGCTTCCTGCTCGACAACGCCTACGTCGTGGATTTTGAGCGGGGCATCGAGTTTATGGTCAGCGTGGTGATTCACTGCAACGCCGACGGCATTTACAACGACGACCACTACGACTACGACACGGTCGGGTTTCCGTTCCTAAAACACCTCGGCCAACTCCTCTACGACCACGAAGCGCAGCGACCGAAAAAACGGAAACCGGATTTGCGTAAGTTTGTGGTAACCTATGAAAACTAACGCGTCGCCCTTCGGAGCTACCGAAAGGCGACGGAAATTCTGGACAAATGAAGCGCGTTCTACCGGTCTGGCTCCTCCTCGTTCTTGCCGCCCTCGGCTCCCTGGCTCAGCAACCCACTGCGCTCATCGAAGGAGTGCACAGGCAGTACGCGCCCGACAAACGCACGGCCATTTTTGAAGCAACCCTGACCAGCACCGGCGTTCTGACCGGGAAAACCAACCTGCCCAACGCCCGCGCGGCGTTGCTGGAGAAATTGAAAGCGGCCAACGTCGCCTTCACCGACAGCCTTCAGGTCTTGCCCGCCGCCAGCCTCGGCGCGGAAACCTTCGGCGTGGTGCGGGTGAGCGTGGGCAACGTGCGCAGCACCCCGGAGCATTCGGGCGAACTGGCCACGCAGGCGTTGCTTGGCATGCCGCTCCGGGTGCTGGAGCGCAACGGCGAGTGGTACCGGGTGCAGACGCCCGACCAGTACATCGCCTGGCTCGACCACGGCGCCTTTCAGCGCCTCGACCGCGCCGGATTCGACCGCTGGCAACGCGCCCGCAAACTCATCGTGACGGTCAACCAGGCCATGAGCTGGGCGGAGCCTAAATTGGGCGGCCAATCCGTCAGCGACCTGGTGGCGGGCGACTTACTCGAATTTTTGGGTGAGCAAGGCAGCTATTTTCAGGTTGGTTACCCCGACGGTCGGCGGGCGTTCGTGGCGAAAACCGACGCGCAACCCTACGAGGCCTGGCTCGCCAGCCTGAAAGCCACCGAAGGCTCGCTGGTGCAAACGGGGCGGCGGTTTATGGGCCTGCCCTACCTCTGGGGCGGCACCTCGGCGAAGGGCGTCGATTGCAGCGGCTTCACCAAAACGGTGTACCTCCTCAACGGCTTCACCCTGCCCCGCGACGCCTCCCAGCAGGCCCTGACCGGCGAACCCATCGACACACAGGCCGGATTTCAGAACCTCCGCCCCGGCGACCTGTTGTTTTTTGGCAAAAAACGCGAGGATGGTACGGATCGGGTGGTCCACGTGGCCATGTGGGTGGGCAACGGACAGTTCATCCACGCGTCCAGCCTGGTGCAAATCAACAGTTTCGACCCCGCCGCCCCCGACTACGACGAGTACAACCACCACCGGTTTCTGTTTGCCAAACGCCTGCTCGGCACCCCGATGCAGGGCGTCACGGCGCTGAAGGCGGAGGTGGGGAATTGAGAAGGTTTTCAACCTTAAATCTTCCCTAACCCGTCATTGCGAGCGGAGGTTTTGAATGAGCGAAGCGGAATTCAAAAACCGGAGCGAAACAATTCCTTGTCGGAGACCAAGATAGCTTTTAGGAAGTCAGGTGTTTGGCTTAACCTCTTTTGGTCTCCGACAAAGGGATTGCTTCGTCGCTTCGTTACTCTACGCTCCTCGCAATGACGGATTGAGGAGGTTTTTAACAGAAAGGCCCTCCGCTGCGCAGCGGAGGGCCTTTCTGTTGGAATAAAAACCCGCTCAAATCGCCGGATTCGGCGGCGTGTTGGGGTTGTTGTCGCTCTCGGTGGCGGGGTAGGGGTAGAAGTTGCGGTTGCGCTCCGAACCCGCCGTGCCGGCGGCGGGCCGACCGAAGCGGCGGCTGTCTTCCAGCCCCAGGCCGCTCATAAACAACTCGATGCGGCGATTGCGGTAGATTTCCGCCAGCACATCGGCCTGGGTTTTGGCTCCGGCGTAAGCGGGCAGCCCGGCCCCGAGGCCCCAGGCGTCGTTGGTTTTGGTGAGCACTTTGTTCAACTCCCCGATGGCGTTGTCCAAATCACTTTTTCGGGCAAAGGCTTCGGCCCGGATGAGGAGCATCTCGCCGGGCAGGTAAATAGGAATCTGCGAATTATTCGCCGAGAAAAAGCCCTTGCCCCGGTACACGCCGTTGGTGGGCGTGCGGCTGGTGAAGTAAAAATCGAGGCGTTTGTCGGCGGCGTCGGGTTTGAGCGCGGCGGGCAGGCCGAGGTTCAGATCGGTGGGCTGGTACACGTTGACGTTGCTCAGGGCGGTTTCAAAAACCGGGTTGCGGGTGTTGTCGTCGAAAGCGAAGAAGGATTTTTTCGTCAAATCCACCTTGCCCGCCGCCGCCAGGGCCTTGTCGTTGTCTCCCAAAATCAGCGCGTAGCGGGCGATGAGCGCGTTGAGCGTGTTGGGGTAATCAATACCCGCAACGATTTTTCCCGAAAACGCGGGCGAAATCGTGCCGGTGCCGAGGGCGGTCTGCGCGTTTTCGAGCAGGCTGATGGCGGCTTTGAGTACCTCCGTGCGCGGCACGAACGCCGCACCAGGGCTGGTTGTGAGGGGAGCCTGTTCCCAGAACTGCCCCAGCGTGCCGAGCGCCAGCGCCTTGAAGAGTGAAGCGTGGGCCTGCAGGTTGGCCTTCAGCGTGGCGTCGGTCACGATGCCGAGGTTGTTCAGAATCAGGTCAGCGTTGGCTTTGGTCAAATTGCTTTGTTCCCACAGGTTGCGCACCACGGCGTTGTTGGTCTGCACGTTGGCCGCGCCCTTGCCGAGGTTGTCCTCGTCGGTGTTGCCCGCGTTAAGCACGACAAGCCCCCGCGTGCTGAGTCCGTCGGCGGTGACGAGGTTGTAAAGCACCCCGGCGCGGCCAACCGTGTAGCGGAATTGCAGCCCATTGGCCAGGGCCAGGAGGCCGTTTACGTCGCTGACGGCCTGCGTTTCGCTGGCCGAACTGGGGTTCAGAAATTCCTGGTTGCACCCGCCCGCGCCTAAAAGCAGGAAAAAGAGGATGAAGGGTATTTTGGTGAGTTTCATTGGAAGTTTCTTGTAGTTTCGTAGGGGCGGTGCTTGCCTCCGCCCGCGTATTCGGCAAGAACTTCAGGGCGGAGGCAAGCACCGCCCCTACGAGAGGATTAAAACGACGCCGCCAGCGAAACCTGGTAACTGCGCGGAATGGGCACGTTGCCGAAATCGATGCCACGCAGGCGGTCGGAGTTGCCCCCGGCGTTGGTTTCGGGGTCGTAGCCGTTGTAGTGGTCCCACGAAATCAGGTTGCGGCCCGTCACCGACAGCGTAAGGTTGCTCAGGCTTTTGATGAGTTTCGGAAACGTGTAGCCCAGCGAAACCTCACGGAGTTTGACGAACGACCCGTTGTCGATGCGCCAGGCTTCGGTGTTGTAAATCGCGTAGATGTAGCCGCGCGGCAATTCGCCTTTCAACTCCTGCTCGGCGTAGTTGCCCAGGCCCACGCCCTGGCGGGTGCGCTTGTCGGCGTTGAACACGTCCATGCCCTGCACGGCGTCGAGCAGAAAGCGGAGATTCAGGGATTTATACCGCAGGTTGCTGCTCAGCGAGCCGGTCCATTTTGGGTTTGGATTGCCGATGATGGACTGAAGGTTCTGGCCGCTGGGTTGGCCGTTGGTGCGCTCCGGAATGTAGTACGTGCCGCCGATGAGCTGGGTTCCGGCCGGGAGGGTGGCTTCGGTGTAGGGCGTCGTCGCCAACTGACTGGCCAGTACAATCCGGCCCTTCTCGCTCTGCGGCAAGCCCTGCGGACTCAGCAGCAGCGAACCGTCGGGGTTGGTGGCGAAGTACGTGCCCCGGAACACGCTGGCCGGCAGCCCTTCAATCAAAAACGCGGGCACCCCCGCCACGTTGCTGAGCGCGATGGTCGGGCTGCCGAGGCTCACAACTTTGTTGCGGTTGCGGTTGTAAATCAGCGTCACGTCCCACTCGAAGTCCTTCGTTTTCACGGGCGTCAGGTTCAGGCCGATTTCCAGGCCTGTGTTGGTCATTTCGCCCACGTTGTTGGTGATGCTCGTGCCGCCTTCCGACGACGCCAGCGTGCGGCTCACCACCAAATCGGTGATGGTTTGGCTGTAGCCCGTGAGCGTTAGGCCGATGCGGTCGTTGAGCAGGCCGAGGTCGAGGCCGCTTTCGAGTTCACGCATCCGCTCGGGGCGCACGTTGGGGTTGGCGAGTCGCCCGCTCGGCACGATGGTGCCCGCGCCGAGGTAGGCCGTCGGGTTGAATTGCCAGAAGCGGTCGTACGTGCCGAGAGCGCTCACGCCGCCCGCGTCGCCGAAGCTGGCGCGGAGTTTCAGGTTGCTGACGGCGTCGGGGCTGAACAGGCCGTTTTTCAGGAAATCACTGACCACCCAACTCGCGCTGACTTTCGGATACAACTGGTTGGTTTGGCTGGGCGAAAACAGCGTGGAGCCATCGCGGCGCAGGGCGGCGGTCAGGAACAGCCCGTTTTTGTAGCCCAGCGTGGCCTGCACGAATTGCCCCGACACGGCGAAGCGGTCCAGCCCGTACCCGGCGGTGACCGTCGTGCTCGACGCCCCGCTCACCGTTGAGATGAACGGCGTGATGTTTTGCCCGCTGGCGCGGGTAAAATCCTGGCGCTGAAACTGGTAGTTCAGCCCCGCCGTGGCGTTGAGCGAAAGAGCGCCGAAGGTTTTCGCGTAGCTCACGTTGAGGTCGGTGTTGAAAAGCAGCACCTGGTTGGTGGCGTTGGCGGCAAACCCCTGCGGGTAGCGCTCGAGCGGCAGCCCCGCCGTGGCGGCGTAGGGGTAGGGCGGAATGTAGTTTTTGCCCAACTGCGAGTACGCGTCCACGCCCACGATCCAGTCGATGCTCAGGCCGGGCAACGGCGTGAGGTTAAACTGCACGTCGTTGATGGTCCGGCTGGTGGCCTGGGTGAAATCGAACGTCTCGATCACCGTCAGCGGGTTGATGCGCGTCGGTTCCACGCCGAGCAGGTTCCCGGCGGCGTCGCGCTGGGTGATGTCGTAGATGTTGTTGGTGATGTTTATGGAATTGATAGGGCTGTAAAACACGTTGCCGTTCGGTTTTTCGTTGGAAAAACTGTTCGTGTACGTCAGCCCCGCCGACACCTTCGCCCAGTCGGCCAGGCGCTGGTCGAGCCGCAGCCGCAGGCCGTACCGCTTGAAATCCGTACCCCGGATGATGCCCTCGTTTTTGAGGTACGACACCGAAGCGAAATACTGCGTTTTGTCCGTACCTCCGCTGATGCTCAGGGCGTTGTCGGTGCCGTAGCCGGTGCGGAAAATAGCAT
This sequence comes from Spirosomataceae bacterium, assembly GCA_965249815.1. Classification (GTDB taxonomy): domain Bacteria; phylum Bacteroidota; class Bacteroidia; order Cytophagales; family Spirosomataceae; genus JAJAZB01. The sequence continues at coordinate 82,219 of CBDFMV010000002.1, forward strand.
CCTGGTAATCGTATCGGGTCACGTCCACGAGGTTGGTGGCGAGGTTGGCCGTGGCCCCGTCGCGCACGATGGGCGTCGTCGTGGTGCCCGGATTGGCGGCAAGCTGGGCGGCGCTCACGTTGCCAATCGTGTAGAGCCGCAGCCCGGCAAAGCCGAATTGCTTGCCGTAGGTGCTGATGGGCACTTTTTTGCGAAGCTGGTTCACGTTGAAACTCGTCGTGAAATTCACTTTCGGCGTGCCGTTTTTGCCACGTTTGGTGGTGATAAGCACCACGCCGTTGGACGCCCGCGAGCCGTAAATGGCCGCCGCCGCCGCGCCGTTGATCACGTTGATGGTTTCGATGTCCTGCGGGTTGATGTCGGCCAGGCGGTTCTGGCCCGGCACGGCCCCGCCCACCTGGTCGGCGGCGGCGAGTTGCGACACGTTGGTCGAAGCATTGCTCACCACCACGCCGTCGATGACGTACAGCGGGTCGCTGCTGCCCTGGAGCGACTTCACGCCGCGCAACCGGATGGTGAGGCCCCCGGCCGGGTCGCCGGAGTTTTGGGTGATTTGCGCGCCGGGCACCTTGCCTTGCAGCGCCCCGAACACGTTGCCGCTGCCCGATTTGGCCAAGTCTTCGGCTTTCACCGAACTGATCGAATTGCCCAGCGAGCGCCGCGACGAGGTCAGCGTGGAGCCGATCACGACGACTTCATCGAGGTTCTGGGCGTCGTTGGCGAGCGAAAAATCGGTGGTGACGGTCGTCTGGTTGCCCAGCGAAACGTCCTGGGTGAGCGTCTGGTAGCCCACCGACGTAACAACGAGCGTCGCCGTGCCGGGGTCAAGCGTGGCCGAAAAGCGGTACTGGCCGTTGCCATCGGTGATGCCGCCCGAGGTGGTGCCCCGCACGAGCACCGACGAACCGGGAATGGTAGTGCCGTCGGCTTTGCTCCGGACGGTGCCCGAAAAGGTGTAGGAGGTGCGTTGAGCCAACACGGGGGCGCTGAGCAGCAGGCCAAAAGCCAGCCATCCCAGCCGTGTAGCGAGGCCCCGCAGGGAGGGCTGTTTCATGAAAAAGGGGGATTAAGTGAACGAATCGACCCCACAAAGGCGGGTGGGCGTGTTCAAAAGTTGCACGAAAACGTTAAAAATCAAAACGGGGCGGATCCTTCCCGGTACGTTGCACTTTTCTCCCGGTTTTGACAAAGAAAATAACCGATTTTGGCGTTGGAACGGCGTTTGGAAGGATGGTCGTCAAAACCATCCTGTACACTAATGGCAGCGACCAAGAAATCCCCGAAAAAAGACGACCCGTGCTGGAACGGCTACGAGCAGGTGGGCACGAAGAAAAAAGACGGCAAAACAGTGCCGAACTGCGTGCCGGAAGGGAAGAAGTAAGCTACGATTTAACCGGAGAGACGCGAAGGTCGCGCAGCGTTCACGGAGAGAATTCTCCTGCGTTCGCTGCGCGACCTTCGCGTCTCGGCGGTTAAAAAGGGAACGTCACGCTGCTTCAATTACCTTCTTCACCGCGCTTTCCAGCGGCGAAAGCGCCGCACCGGACGCGTCTTCTTCGGTATCGGGCAACCCTTCAAAATGCGGCTTTAGTTTTCCTTCTTCGTAGGCCGTCACCACCGCCGGGTGGACATAGTATTTTTTGCAAACCGCCCGCGTGTTGCCCAGGCGTTCGGCCACGAGGTCGTAGGCGTGGGCGACGTTGCGCTTCATTTCGGTTTGGGTCTCGAACGGTCCGATTTCACGAAACGCCCGGAAGGCCGCCACCGTGCCCGACCAGGTACGGAAGTCCTTCGCCGTGAAATCGTCGCCGGTGATTTCTTTCAGGTAGCCGTTTACGTCGCCAGAGCCGATGGGCCGGTGGTTGCCCGCGTCGTCGTAGTACTGAAAAAGCTCGTCGCCGGGAATGTCGCGGCATTTTTTGAGCAAACCCGCCAACCGGCGGCTCTTCAGGTCGATGTCGTGGTAAATGCCTTTTTTGCCCTTGAACTGAAACTTCACCCGGCTGCCGGTGACGACCACGTTCTGGTCTTCGAGCGTGGTGAGGCCCACCGAACCGTAGAGTTTTTTGTAGGCGTCGTTGCCCACCCGGATGCACGTCAGTTCGATGACTTTCACGGCCAGCGCCAGCACTTTGTGGAAGGGCAGGCCGGGCGCGGCGAGGTCGGTTTCGAGGCGCTCGCGCACGCTGGGCAGGCAGGCGGCAAAGCGGCTCAGGCGGTAAAACTTGGTGTCGTTGCGAATCTGGTTCCAGGCCTCGTGGTAGCGGTACTGCTTGCGGCCTTTGGCATCCACACCGGTGGCTTGCAGGTGACCGGTTTCGTCGGCGCAAATCCAGACGTTCGTCCAGGCAGGCGGCAGGGCCATCCGGCGGATGCGGTCGAGGGTGGCTTTGTCGCGGCAAACCGCCCCGTCGGGCGTGAGGTAACCGAACGACTTGCCGCGTTTTTTACGGACCAAACCGGGTCGGGTGTCGGAAACGTAACGGAGGCCAATGGCTTTGGCGGTCAGGACGGGGTCGCGCTGGATGCGCTCGAAGGTGCGGTAGATGCGTTTCATGGAAAGATTCGGGGGAATCTTCCCATAAAAAGCTATTCCAGTAACCGCACGGGCTGCGTCATTGCGAGGAACGAAGTAATCCGCTGACTCCTGATCAAGCAGTCGTCAGCCAACTATTTTGCTGACTTTCAACGGATTGCTTCGTGCCTCGCAATGACGGAGATTATCAATCCTTAAAAATCGCCTTCTCCTTCGTCATCGCCGCCTGAAAGGCCGTCGTCAGGTCGTTGGAGAGGAGCATGGCGGCATTCCAGGTGGCGATGTACTCCAGCGAATCGGCCACGGAGTGGTCGCGGGCGTAGAGCAAATTGCGCTTGATGCCGCGAATGGACAGCGGCGATTTTTCGGCAATCTGCTGGGCCAGCGCCAGCACGCCGTCGAGCAGGGCGGTTTTGTCGGGAAAAACGCGGTTGACCAGCCCAGCCTGACGCGCTTCGTCGGCTTCCAGTTTCCGGCCCGTGTAGGCCAGTTCGCGGGTCAGGCCGTCGGAAATGAGTTTGGGCAAACGTTGCAGCGTGCCGAAGTCGGCGACCATGCCCATGTCAATTTCTTTGATCGTAAAATACGCGTCGGCGGAACAAAAACGCAGGTCGGCGGCGCACACCAAATCCAGCCCGGCTCCGATGCAGCCGCCGTGAATGGCCGCCAGTACGGGTTTCGGCCCCGTTTCGAGCCGGTCGATGATGCGGTGGTAACGCAGGATGAAATCGCGCAGTTTTTCGCGCATCCGGCCTTCGCAGTCGTCGGCTACGGCCTGGCGTACGTTCATCAGCAAACTCAGATCGATGCCCGCCGAAAACACTCGTTCGCCCGCGCCGCTCAACACGATCACGCGAATCGAAGGCGTGTCGGCGCAGTGGTCGAGGGCGGCGGCGAGGTCGGCCCAGGTTTGCTCGTCGAGGGCGTTGGCCTTGTCGGACCGGTTGAGCGTCAGGTGCGCCACCGCGCCGAGTTGGGTGAAAAGGAGGGTTTGGAAGGTCATGGTCGTTGAAGATTGATTTCCCCCTTTGAAGGCGGTGCGGCGGGAGGAGGATGTTCGGCCTGGACGGGGCGCACATCCTCCTCCCGCCGCACCGCCTTCAAAGGGGGAAACTAATTACGGCTTAAACAAAATCTTCCCACCGCGCCCTTCGCGGTCGGCGTGGGCCACGGCTTCGGCGGCCTGTTCGAGCGAATAACTGGCCTCGACGGGCAACTGAATTTCGCCGCTGGCCAGCAGGCCAATCACCGCCTGGGCCACTTCCTGCCGAAGTTCGGGACGGGCGTTTTTCATCCAGGTGGTGAGCCAGAAACCTTTGAGCGAAAGGCCCTTGAAAATCAGCAGGCCGGCGTTCACGGGCATGTCTTCCAGGCTCAGCGCGCCGTATACGAGCATGGTGCCGCCGGGGCGCAGGCAGGGCAGGAGTTGCACGGCCGATTTCCCGGCGACGGCCTCCAGAATGCAGCCCACGCCTTTGCCGCCCGTGATTTCTTTCACCCGCCGCGTGACCGACTCGTCGGCGAGGTTGATGATCTCGTCGGCTCCGAGGGCTTTCAATTCAGCGATAAAATCGGGCCGGCGGACGGTGCCGATGGTGCGGATGCCCTGGCGCTTGCAAAACTGAATAACGAGTTTGCCGAAGGCCGAACCCGCCGCCGAGAGCATCAGCCAGTCGTCGGGGGCTTCCGCCTCCGGTTTCACGCCCGATTCGCGAATCATGGCGTAGGCCGTGAACGGGTTGACGAACAACTGCGCCGCCAGCTCGTCGGGGATGGCGTCGGGCACGGGAATCACCGCCCGGGCGGAGGCGATGGCGTACTCGCTCCAGGTGCCGAGGCCGGTAAAACTCACGCGCTGCCCCACCGGCAGGGCCACGCCCTCGCCGACGGCATCGACCACGCCCATGCCCTCGAAGCCCGCCCCCGATGGCAACTGGGGCCGGATGCCGTACTGATTTTGCACGAACATCAGGTCGGCGGGGTTGATGGGCGCGGCCTGAACGCGGATGCGCACCTCGCCGGGACCGGGTTGGGGCATGGCTACGTCGGCGAGTTGCAGCACGTCGGCGGGCGGCCCGGTTTGAGTAAACTGGAGGGTTTTCACGAGAAAGTTTTGGTTTTAGGTTTGTGGTTATCCATTGCCGGGGAGGTCGGAATGGCTGTCTGCGAGGCGATTCGCGCCGTTTCCAGCGCCGCCAGCGCCTTCGGCCAGAGCGTTTCGCGGGCGGTTTTCCGGAAAAATCCGAAATGGCCGATGGTTTTCAGACCATACTCAGCCGGGCGTAGCGCCTCGACGTCGAGCGAGTGCGTGCTGCGGATGTGTTGCCAGAACGCGGGCACGGAGCGGGCGTTGGAGATCGGGTCGTCGGTGGCCCAAAACACCTTGACGGGAAACGGCAACGCGTCGAAACGACCGGTCGGGACGGTTTTTCCGAAAAATTTCGGGTCGAAAAAATAAGCCGGGCGGCTGCACCAGGCGCGCCACTCGGCGGTCACGCCCGCAGGCAGGTCTTCCATGATGCCCAGCCGCCGCGCCGCCGTGTAGCCGAGCAGCGCGTTGCCCGCAGGCACGACGGCGCGAAAGAAAATATGCGTTTTGAGTTGGTAGCCCGGCGGCATGAACCCCCAGTAGCCCGACGACGTGGCAAAACACACCAGCCCGGCGAGTTTGTCGAGGTTGGGCATAAACCCCACCTGCTGCCCGCCCGCGCTGTGCCCGACAACCAGTTTGGGCAGATTCGGGAACTGCTCGTCGAGGAAATCGAGCACGCCGGGCATGTCGAGCGTTCCCCAGTCGAGCATCCGGGCCGAAAAACCGCGCATCCGTTTTGGGGCCGACTCGCCCGTGCCCCGGTAATCCCAGAGGCAGACGGCGTAGCCCTTTTCAACCAGAAACCGGGCGAACGCGCCGTAAAATTCCTTGACGATGGCCGTGCCGCCGTTGAGTTGCACCAAGCCCACCGGGTTTTCGGGCACGAGCAACTGCGCGGCCAGCGGGTAGCCGTCGAGGGCGGGAATGCGGAGGCGTTCGGGGGGAATCATGGTTCAGACAAAATTCAAGCGTACTCCGGGTGTTTTTCCAGAAATTTCGCCAGCGACTTCGCGGCGTTGGTCTGCACCCGTTTGCGCATAAACTCGGTGCCGCCCAGCAGCAGCCCCACGCCGCCGAGGGCCATCCGCGCCCAGCGCCAGAACGAGAAGGTGTCGCGGTGGGTGAGAATTTTGCCGTCCTGAAACGTGAATTCGGCCCGGATGCGGTTGTACACGGGTCGGCCCGTGCCCGAAAAACGGTAGCGGGCCGCCCAACGCGCTTTCCCCGTGGTGTCTTCGGCCTGTACGTTGCCAAAACTGGCCGAAAAATCCTGGGCGTTCAGGCAGAGCATGTGCCACATGGCGGCAATCCGGCGGCCCTTCAGGTCAGTGAAAACCGGGTCGGTAAATGTGGCTTCCGGGTGGTAGCACGTGGCCATCGCCGCGAAATCGCGCCGGATGAAGGCCTCGTAAAAGGTGTTGATGAGTTGTTCGTTGGGGTGCATGGGCTGTTTGCCAAACGGTGGTTTGGTAAAGTAGGAAAGAAGGGAGGAGAATTTTTCAATTTTCAATACTCAATTTTTAATTCTCAGTGTCTTGATAGTTAGAGGGTTTAAGAATTGAAAATTGAGTATTGAAAATTCTTCATGCCTTCAACTGCGCCAGGTGGTGGTCGAGGTGGCGGAGGTAGTCTTCCGCCACGAAATCGAGCGGGACGTAGTCGGGTTCGGTTTTCCCCCAGTTGGTCAGCACGGCGTATTTTTCGTGGGGCAGGTTTTCCATAACCCGGATGAAATGCTGGTTGAGCAACACCCAGAACTGGAGCAGTTCGTTGGAGCGGTACGCCTGATAATCAGCCGCTTTCACCCAGGCGTCCTGGTCGTACACGATGTGCGCGCCCGCCTCGTACTGCCCCACGGTGAGGCGGCGGATGTTGTTCTGGGCCGAGTCGGCGAGGTGGCCGAGGATTTCCTTTTTACTCCACTTGCCGGGTGCCGGGCGCTGGCGGAGGGTTTCTTCGGAAAGGGTGTTCCAGTACGCGGCCACGTCGGCGAGGCGCTGGCGCAGGGCAATTTTGAGGGTTTGCATGGGTGGAAGTAACGGGCTGAGGCTGGGGTTCGGGGCGAAAGTTAACGCGATTTGCCAAACCCCAAACTTGCCGCCGGTTTTGTAATTTTGGCCAACCATGAAGCCCAACGCTCCCAACCGCCCGCCACGCCGGGTCGTCGTCACGTTCGACACGTGGCTTTCCATCGCCGCCGTCATCACGAGCGTCTGCGCGCTGACGATCACGATTTACCAGGCCTACCTTCAGCGCAAGCAACAGTACGCCTCGGTGATGCCGGTACTCGACGTGTACGGCAACAACGGCTACCTTGACATTGACAAGACGTATCGCCTTGAGTTCGTGCTGACCAACAGTGGCATTGGCCCGGCTTTCGTGCGGCGGTTCGAATACTGGTACAAAGGCAAAAAGCAGGGTTCGTTCAACGAAATCGTCGGTAAAATTGCCGCCGAGGCTGGAATAAAAAATGTAAACAACGTGGTGTACAGCGGCTTGTGGGAAGGTCGCATCATTCCCCAGGGTCAGGAAGTGAAACTGCTACGTGTCACCGATGATACGCTGGGCAGCCGATTGTACGAGCGCGGCATCAACATTCGCCTGAAAATCTGGTACGAATCCATCTACGGCGAAACCTGGCTTTTCGACACCCAGCCGGAGCGACCCGAAGACCGATTGGTGAAACTGGAAGAGTAGCAAAAAGCGAACGGATGCCTCCGGTCTCCGTGGCACCCGTTCGCTTTTTGCGGCCGGTCAGATTTTGATGGCTACCTTTTTCCCTGTCCGCACAGCCTCGTAAATCGCGTCGATGACGATCATGTCGCGGAGGCCCTCCTCGCCGTCCACCGGGGGAGAAATCGTTTTCTTGTTCAGAATCAAATCGGCCATGCCGTCCATCTGGAGGGTTTGGTGGGTTACGATGGGCTGGTCGATGGGGCCTTTGTTGGTTTTGCCCCGCGTGGGGCCGTAGCCCGAAGCGGGCTGGAGTTCGGCGAAACCCTTGTTGCCGATGAGCGTGAAGCGATCCTGGGCGTCGAAGGCGTAGGTGGAGGTGCAGGTGGCGATGGCACCGCCGGGAAAACCAAGCTGGAAGGTGATGGTTTCGTCCACGCCTTCAGGAAATTGCTGGGGGTCAGTTTTCGTCTCCTGGGCCGTTACCCAAATCGGCTCCTCGCCCACGGCGTAGCGGGCACCGTTGATGCTGTAAATGCCGATGTCCATCAGCGAACCACCCCCGGCGAGGTTCTTCTTGAGCCGCCATTGGGTGGGGTCGCCGATGCGGAAGCCCGTTGAGTTGATGCAGTGCATGATTTTGCCCAGTTCGCCCGCTTCGCGCAACCGGATGAACTCGCGGGTGTGCGGCTCGAAGTGCAGCCGGTAGCCCACCATCAACCGCACACCGGCCTGTTGGCAGGCGGCGATCATTTCGCGGGCTTCGGCGGCGGTGCCGCTCATTGGTTTTTCGCAGATGACGTGCTTGCCCGCCTTCGCCGCCCGGATCACGAACTCCTTGTGGAGCAGGTTGGGCGTGATCACGTACACCGCGTCAATGCCGGGGTTGGATTTGATGCTGTCGAAATTCTGGTAGTTGTAAAGGTTCTTTTTGTCCAGACCGTATTTTTTCGACCAGTCGTCAAGTTTGGCGGGCGTACCGCTCACGGCCCCAACGAGTTTGGCCATTTTGCAGTCTTTCATCGCCTCGGCCACGCGGGTGGCGTAGCTGCCCAGGCCGAGCAACGCGACGTTGAGCGTAGTTCCGGCGTAGGGCTTCGCTTCAACATCGGGTTCGGCGTTGGCCAGCAGGGGCAACGCACCCGCGCCGAGACTGGCGGCGGTGAGTTTTTGGAGAAAATCGCGACGGGAAGGGTTCATGGGAACTGGTTTAGAAATTCAGGGAATGCAATATTCAATGTTCAAGGCTCAATATTCAATGTTTAAAGGGACGATGCTGACTTTTCATTGAAAATTGGGCATTGAACATTGAATAGTGAGCATTAAATCTCCACCAATCGCACCTCCCGCCCAGTCTCAGCCGCTTTGTAAATCGCCTCCATCACCCGCAAATCGCGGAGGCCCTCCTCGCCGGAAACCGGGTTGGGCAGGTCCTGGAGGATGCACTGGGCCACTTCGTCGAGCAGCAACGCGGGCGCGTTGACGGCGGGAAGAGACCATTCACCCTCGTGACTGCGGCCCTTCGGCGTTTCGTAGCCAAACGGCTGCTGCACCTCGAACCAGCCCCGTTCGGCCACGGCGTAAAACCGCCCCACCTGGTTGACGTACGTGGTGGCGCAGTTGGCCAGGCACCCGCCGGGAAAGCGCAGTTGCCAGACGAGCGTTTCTTCCATGCCCTTGAATTTCTCCGGGTGCGTGTTGACCCACTGCGCCGTCACGGCCACGGGTTCTTCGCCCGTCACGGATCGGGCGGCGTTGACGGCGTAAATGCCCACGTCCATCAGCGGCCCACCGCCCGAGAGGTGAGGGTCGAGGCGGGCGGTGTCGCCGGATTCCACGCGGTACCCCTGGCTGAGTTCGAGGTATTTTACTGGCCCGAAAACCCGCTCGCGCCCCAGGCGCATCGTTTCGCGGTGCGTCGGGTCGAAATGCAGCCGGTAGCCCACGGCGAGTTGCACGGCGGCTTTTTTGCAGGCTGAAATCATCGTTTCGCAGTCGCGCACCGAAATGCCGAGGGGTTTTTCGCAAATCACGTGTTTGCCCGCTTCGGCGGCCTGCACAACGTACTCCACGTGCGTGGCGTTGGGCGTGACCACGTAGATGAGGTCCACGTTCGGGTTGTTCCGAACGGTGTAAAACGTCTGGTAATCGTAGCAATTCTGGGGCGGCAGGTTGTATTTTTTCATCCACTCCAGGGCTTTGGCGGGGTTGTCGGTTACCACGCCGACGAGTTCGCAGCATTGCGTCTGTTGCAGGGCCAGGGCGAGTTGATCGTGGCTGTACTTGCCCAGGCCCACGAGCACCACGCCGAGTTTGCGGTCGGGGCGAACGTACTGCGGCAGGTACGAGGTGGCGGGGGCAGGCAAGATGGTTTTGGCGTTTTTGGGCATAAAAAGCGGGTTTTGCCAGACTGAGTAAAAAAGTGTGCAAGCCAAAAGGGAACCCGTTCGCGCAAAACGCGTACTATTGCCAACCCGACCCCCCCCGTGCCGATGGATTCCCTCCGCGCCTACCTCGACGCCATCCATCCGCTGCCCGATGCCGCCTACGAGGCGCTGGTGCAGCGCGTGCGGCCCGTGACGTACGCCAAGCGTGCTCCCATCACCGCCGAGGGCGAAACCCAACGCAACCTGCTCTTCGTGCTCGAAGGCATCCAGTATTCGTATTACCTCGACGACGCGGGCAGTCAGCACGTGGTGGCGTTTACCTACCCGGTATCGGTGAGCGGCTTGCCCGAGTCGTTTCTAACGCAAAAACCTTCCCGCTACTACCTTGAAGCCCTCACCGACACGCGGGCGTTGAGCATTTCGTACGCGGACCTTCAGGAAACCTTCGACGAAGCGCCCGCCGTCGAGCGGTTGTTTCGCAAACTAACCGAAGCGCTGCTGATCGGGCTGGTCGAGCGGCAGTACGAATGGTTGTCGGCCTCCGCCGAGGAGCGGTTCAGGGCGCTGGCCCGGCGCAGTCCGCAATTATTTCAGCGGGTGCCCCACCGCCTCCTGGCTTCGTACCTGCGCATCGACGCGACCAACTTCAGCAAGTTTTTCAATTCGGTAAAATTCTGAAGTTGGTTTTTACCAGGATTTATGGCTAAAAACCGGTGGACTTTTGGGGCGAAAATCAACCGCACCAACACTGTGAAAACCCCTGACTGGCTCGACACCGCCGCGTACCCCTTTGCCCTCCGAACCCTTGAGCACCCCGACGGACGCCTGCACTACCTCGACGAAGGACAAGGCCCGACGCTGCTTTTTTGCCACGGTACGCCCGAGTGGTCGTTTGCCTACCGGCACCTCGTCGCCCGGTTTTCAACCCACTTCCGTTGCGTGGCAGTGGACATGCTGGGCTTTGGCCTGTCGGAAAAACCCACCGGGGCTGATTATTCCGTGCAGGCCCATGCCCTGCGGCTGGAATGGGCGGTAAAAACGCTGAACCTGACGAACATCGTTCTGATTGCCAGTGATTTTGGCGGCGGGATGGCGCTCAGCTACGCCACGCGCCATCCCTGCAACGTGCGGGGAATTGCCCTCTGGAACACCTGGATGTGGGCGCTCAACGATGATCCGCACTTCGCCCGCCCCGGCAAGCTGGCGCAAACAAAGCTCGGACGATTTTTGTACAAAAGCCTCAATTTTCCGGTGAACGTGCTGATGCCGGGCGGTTACGGCAACCGGCGTACCCTGACGCCCGGCGTGCATCGCCAGTATCGGGGACCGTTTCGCCACCAGGCCGACCGCACCGCCCTCTACGAACTGGCCCTTGAACTGCTCCACGCCGGACCGTGGTGGGAGGCCCGCTGGAGCGAACTCGATTCGCTTCAAAAGAAGCCGTTTCTGCTGCTGTGGGGGCTGAAAGACCGGTTCGTACCACCCCGGTTCCTCGACGTCTGGCGCGAGCGCCTGCCTGGGGCCACCGTCAGGGAGTTGCCGGAGGCCGGGCATTTTCCGCACGAAGAAGCGCCCGAATCCGTAGCGGCGGCTCTGGAGCAATTCGTTGGGGCAACGTTTGCGCCAATCCACCAGAACATGGCGGGTTTGACGTGATTTTTGCCTTCCTGATTCGGGGCTTTCGCTTTGCCCGAAGTGTTCAGCGCCGCCGCCACGCCAGGCTACTCACGCCCAGCGCCGCCAGGAGCGCCAGCCCGTACGTGGCCGGAATGGAAACCCAGAGCAGCAGCCAGCCCACGGCGAACAGAAACGTCACAAAGCCGAACATGCCGCTCAACAAGCCGCGCAGAATCCGGGTGCTGGCCTGCCAGCCCTGCTGCTGGTGCGTGAAGGCGGCCAAAATGGTGGTCATGATCGGAAACGGCGTGAGCAACCCGCTCCAGGCCGGACCGAGCCACTCGGCGGCTTTGGTAACGGCCACGACGAACCCCGTCGCCACGGCCATGCGCAGCGGAATGTCGAAGGCCGGGGGGCGACCCGTGGCGGGCAGCGGCGGGTTTGGGAAACTCCGCAGCGTCACGGCGATGGTCACCAGCGCCGCCCCGTACACGGCGTAGAGGTTGAGCGGCACCAGGCTCGCCAGCCAGGCTCCGCTCAGGTACACCGCGTAACCGGCCAGGGCGCAAACCGCCCAGCCAAACCGGGGAGCCAGCGCCACGTACACCCGGCAGAACCCGACGATGCCCAGCGAAGCCGCCAGCGCGGGCACGGCGGCGCGGGCGGCGAAGGCCGGGCCTTGTTCAAGGGCCAGAAACACCGAAATCGGCCCGGCCACCCAGGGCAGCCCGCCAATCCACCCGCCCACGGCAACCCCCCACCGCCGCGCAGCCAGCGTCACCAACCCGATGAGCGGGGGCATGAGGAGGAGTTTGACGGTGAGGGTGGTCATGCTCGTTGGGTACTTGGTGGATTGGGTAAGTTGGAAATTGGTTTTTTACGAATCGACAAATTACCCAATCCACCAATCACCCTTTTCTACTCAAACCACCCTCGGCATAAACGCCTTCAACTGCCCGAAATGCTCGCCCGCGTGGGTCGTCACGTGGATGAGGGCTTTGGCGACCGTCCAGCCGGTAAACTCTTCCAACGGGTTATGACCGCCCGCGACGGTTACGGGCGCGGTCAGTTCAACGCGCGTGCGGCGGAAAAGCCGGCAGGCGTCGAGGGCGGTGGCGAGCGAGGTTTGGATTTCTTCCAGCGAAAAATCCCCGACAAATTCGTGCGGGCGGTCGCGGGGCCGGTCGAGGCCGAGTACGACATGCCGCACCCAGAAATCGCTGGCCTCGGCCACGTGGAAGAGAATCTGCGCCACGTTCGGGCCGCCGTCGCGCCAGGTGCGGTCCATCGGCAGGTCGGGGGCGATTTCCTGAATCCGGTGGAGGTAGCGCTCCAGTTCTTCGACGAGCGGCGCGTGGGGGTTGGGGTAAATGGCGTAAAACACCACGTCGGTGTTGTAGAAAAAGGCCACTTTTTCAAAACGCATCCCTACTTTTTCCATCACCCGGTACGAGGCCCGGTTCTCCGGGTTGGCCACGGCCACGATTCGCGGCAGCCGACGCGTTTCAAACCCAAACTGAATCACCGTTTGCAGCGCCTCAGTGGCGTAGCCTTTGCCCCAGAATTCCGGGAAAAACCGGTAACCAATTTCCCAGTCGCTGTCGTCTTCGAGGCGGAACAGGCCGATGACGCCCGCAAACGCGCCGGTCTCTTTTTCCACCATGCACCAACGGACGGGGCCGTACGGGTCGTCGTAATTTTTGAGGATTTTCTGAAGGTATTCCTCCGTTTCGGCGTAGGTGCGCGGCGGAATCACGTAGCGCATTACCACGGGGTCGGAATCGAGGCGGTACAGGTTGGCGAGGTCGGGGAGCGTGAAAGGACGCAACCGCAGGCACGGGATTTCAAGAACGGGAATCATGCCGTAAACTTCCCGAAAAGTTTGCATTTTTCGGCCCGCTTAAACCCCGATTTTCATGGACGAATTCATGCAGGAGGCCATCCGCCAGGCCCGGAAAAGTTTAGACGAAGGCGGCATTCCCATCGGCTCGGCGCTCGTCAAGGCCGGAACCCTCGTGGCCTCGGGCCACAACAAACGCGTGCAGGAAGACAACCCGATTCTGCATGGCGAAATGGACTGCCTTACCAACGCCGGGCGCGTCGGCTCCTTCCGCGACACGGTGATTTACTCCACGCTGATGCCCTGCTTCATGTGCGCGGGCACGATTGTGCAGTTCAAAATTCCGAAAGTGATCGTGGGTGAATCGCGGACGTTCCCCGGCGCGCGCGAATTTATGGAGCAGCACGGCGTCGAGGTCGTGGACCTCGATTTGCCCGAATGCGTCGACATGATGCAGGATTTCATCGCCCGCCAACCGGAGGTCTGGAACGAGGACATCGGGGAGTTGTGAGGGTTGCCTGATTTTGTCTAAACTGCCAGCCGTCCCAGCGCCCGCTCGTAGCCTTCCACAAACGGCGCGTCGGAGCCGTAGAGTTGGGCCAGCATCACGGCCCCTTCGAGTTCGGCCACGGTTTGGCGGGCCAGGCGGGCGGCGGTTTCGGGCGGGTGGGCGGTGGCGTACAGGTGCGTCAGCGCGGCCAGCCACTGGTCGAAGATTTCTTTGAGAACGCCCCGAAATTCGGGGTTCAGTTTGGCCGTTTCGAGCGTGGTATTGCCCACGATGCAGCCCCCTTCGGCGTTGAGCAGGGCGCGGTTGAGGCGACGGAGCAACTTGCCGAGGCGCTCGGCGGGCGGCAGGGTTTCATCGTAGGCCACGGCGAAGACTTTTTCTTCGAGCGATTGGCGCACCCAGTCGAGCACGGCCCGCATGAGCGCCTCCTTGCTGTCGAAGTAATGGTAAAAACTGCCCTTGAACAGCCCGCAGGCCGCCGCGAGGGCGCTCATCGACGTGTGGTGGTAGCCCTGCCGGCGGAACACCGTCAGGGCTTTGAGCAGCAGCTCGTCACGGGTGATTTTTTGGGTGGGCATGGGGTTATGTCCGTGCTGCTTCCCGAATTGGCGGGATATTCGGATTGGGAAAATGTACTGCGATTTTAAGGCTTTTTAAGCAACAACTCACCCGAAAGCGTTTTACTTTTAGGGATTGTGAATCGGTTTCAGCCAACAACTTATATGCGAACCATGAACCGCCTGCTTCTTTTTCTTACCTGCCTGTACACGCTGATGGGCTGCGCTTCTTCTTCCATCCACTCAAACCAGGAACCCGGTGCCGTTCCTCAATTTTCGAGCGTACTGGTGGTGGTCAAACAAAAAGAAAAGGCCCAACGCCACGCCGACGAATACCGGTTTGCCTTTCCGCCGGGCTACCAAGTCAGTACGCTGGGGCTCGACGATCTGACATTCGGTGTTCCCGATAGCCTCATCCGTCGCCAAGCTACGGCGGAAGGCAGCCAGGCGGTGCTTTGGCTGGAAGTGCGCCCTTCGGGCAGCATGACCGGCGGACGGTATTACGCCTCTACAGACTACGAGATGTACGGCGAAATGCGCACCTGGCCTGACAACCGGGCGTTTTGGAAAGGCCGTGCTTTGCTGCCTTCACTACGAGGCAGCTATGCCCCTTCAACAGTCGTTCACCGATTGATGCGCGACGGCATCCTTCAAAAAACCGGCCCGGCACTTTCAGCCGCCGCACTCTCGCCCAAAACCCCGTAATTTCGCCCATATTTTCACCAACCCGTTTTTTCGCACTTCATGCCTTTTTCCCGAAAAACTCTTCTGCTGGGATTGCTCGGCCTTGCTATTCTTCCTGCATCGGCGCAGACGCCAAACCTGATGGTACCCGTGGAGGTACGGGACGCCCTTGAAAAAGGCACCCGCACCGCCACCGGCCAGCCCGGCCCGAACTACTGGCAAAACCACTCCGATTACCAGATCAAAGCCACGCTCGACCCCGCCACGCGGCGGCTGTCGGGCAGCGAAAAAATCACCTACACCAACGAAAGCCCCAATACGCTGCCCCAGTTGGTGCTACGGCTGTACCCGGATATTTTCAAGAAAGACGCCGTCCGCGACGAACAAATCGATCCCGATGACCTCAACGACACGGGCGTGGTGATTGAAAAAGTGCTTGTCAACGGCGAAGAATGGCCCGAAAACCGCCTCAAACGCCAGGGCACCAACCTCGTCGTGAACATCGCCACGCGGAAACTGGAACCAAAGAAAGCCATCACGCTCGACGTGAGCTGGAACTACACGATTCCGAAGAAAACGCACATCCGCGAGGGCACGTACTTCAACACCAGCTTCATGGTGGCCTATTGGTACCCGCAAGTGGCCGTCTACGACGACATCGACGGCTGGGACACCTTCAACTACACCGGCCCGCAGGAATTTTACAACGACTTCTCGAACTTCGACGTACAAATCACGGTGCCGACCAGCCACCTGGTCTGGGCCACGGGCGTCTGGCAAAACCCCGACCAGATTCTCACCGCCGAGTACCTCAACCGCTACAAAACCGCCCGCACCAGCGACGACGTCGTGCGTATCGTCACCGAGGCTGACCGGGCGAAGGGTGGCATCGTGCAGGGGTCGGGCAACCAGACGTTCCGGTTCAGGGCCGAACACGTCCCCGATTTTGCCTTTGCCGCCTCGGACACGTACCTCTGGGACGGCAGCAGCGTGGAAGTCGAACCGGCCGGGGGCACGTCTGCCCGGCGGACGGCGGTGGCGGCGGTGTATCACCCCAACTCGAAGGACTTCCGCGAGGTGGCGCGCTACGCCCGGCAGTCGGTGGAGTATTTCTCGAAAACATTGCCCGGCGTGCCGTTTCCGTACCCGAACGAAACGGTGTTCAACGGCTCCGGCGGCATGGAATTCCCGATGATGGTCAACGACGGCTCGTACCCCGACGACGAAGCCGCCGAGGTGACGGCCCACGAAATTGCCCACACGTACTTCCCGTTTTACATGGGCATCAACGAGCGCAAGTACGCCTGGATGGA
This sequence comes from Spirosomataceae bacterium, assembly GCA_965249815.1. Classification (GTDB taxonomy): domain Bacteria; phylum Bacteroidota; class Bacteroidia; order Cytophagales; family Spirosomataceae; genus JAJAZB01. The sequence goes on from CBDFMV010000002.1 coordinate 98,429, forward strand.
CGAAGGCTGGGCGCAGTTTCTGCCCAACGAAATTCCGTTCGACATCAACGGGCAAACGTTCAAGCCCCAGCAGACCAACGCGCAGTATTACAGCTACTTCGCCGGGCGCGAGCAGGACATGCCCATGATGGTGCCGTCGGTGCAACTGACCGGCAACGCCTACACGTTTGCCTCGTATTTCCGGCCCTCGCAGGCGTACGCCTTCCTGAACGACCTGCTCGGCGACGACAAATTCCGCACGGCGCTCCGCGAGTACATGCGCCGCTGGAACGGCAAACACCCCACGCCCTACGACTTTTTCAATTCGTTCAACGATGCCCTGAAGGAAGATTTAGCGTGGTTTTGGAAACCGTGGTTTTTCGAAAAAGGCTACCCCGACCTCGGCCTAAGCGTGACCAACACCAAAAAAGGCAAAACCGCGATTCGCGTCACCCGCAAGGGCAGTTTGCCCGTGCCGATTCGCCTGCGCCTCACCTTCGCCGACGGCACGACGGAGGAAATCCGCGAAACCGCCCGCGTCTGGCAGGATGGCAAGATGAGTTTCACCGTCGAGAAAAGTTTCCCGAAAGCCCCGACCAAAGTCGAACTCGGCGGCGTAACCATTCCTGATTCCAACCGGAAGGATAATGTTTGGGAGGGGAAGTAAGAAGCTTCCCTCTCCCCGTCATTGCGAGGAGTCGGCCCTCCTGACATCGGCCCGACTCCTCGCAATGACGTCCTGGAGAAGCGATTTTAATGATGCCATTCCTCAAAAAACCACTTCCCGTCCGCCGCTTTTCCCGTAGCATTGACCCTGATTTGCACCATAACCCTGCTATTTTCTTCATGCTCTTCCCCAAAAAACTCCTGCTGGCGGCGGCCCTGAGCGCGGGCGCGACGGCGGGTTTCGCCCAGAATTTCCAGAACCTCTTCGTGGCCCGCGAAATCCAGGCGGCCTACGAAAAAGGCACCCGCAGCACCGACGGCAAACCCGGCGCGGCGTACTGGCAGAACCACTCCGACTATAAAATCCGGGTCAGCCTCGACCCCGCCACGCGCGGCATCACCGGCAGCGAAACGGTGACGTATTTCAACGAAAGCCCCAACACCCTCCAGAACCTGGTCGTGCGGCTGTACCCCAACATTTTCGACAAGAAAAACACCCACGACGACCGGGGCATCTGGCCCGGCGACCTCAAGGACAGCACCGTTGTGCGGCTGCCGCTGGTGAAAATCAACGGGCAGGACGTTCGGCCCCAGGTGGTGGGCACCAACGCCATCCTGCGGATTCCCGGCGGGCTGGCATCGAAGAAAACCCTGACGATGGAGGTGAACTGGAGTTATGTGATTCCCGAAAAAACGCACATCCGCGAGGGCACGTACTTCAACACCAGCTTCATGGTGGCCTACTGGTACCCGCAAGTGGCCGTGTACGACGACATCGACGGCTGGGACCAGGCCCAGTACACGGGCAAAGAAGAATTTTACAATGACTTCTCGAACTTCGACGTGGAAATCACCGTGCCTTCGAGCCACCTGGTCTGGGCCACGGGCGTCTGGCAAAACCCCGACCAAATCCTGACCGCCGAAATCGCCGACCGTTACAAAGGTGCCCGCACCAGCGACCAGATCGTGAACGTGATCACCGCCACCGACCGCTCAACGGGCGGCATCGCCAAAGCCACCAGCGGCACGCACACGTTTCGCTTTCAGGCCCAGAACGTGCCCGATTTTGTCTTTGCCACCTCCGACACCTACCTCTGGGACATGAGCAGCGTAGAAGTCGAGCCGGGCCGACGCACCGCCGTTGCTGCCGTGTACCACCCGAAGGCGAAGGGCTTCCCCGACGTGTGCCGCTATGCCCGGCAGTCGGTCGAGTATTTCTCGAAAACCTTTCCGGCGGTGCCGTTTCCTTACCCGAACGAGACGGTTTTCAATGGCTCGGGCGGCATGGAATTCCCGATGTTCGTCAACGACAGCGACTTCGGCGGCTCGGCGTTCGACGCCGAGGTGACGGCCCACGAGATTGCCCACACGTACTTCCCGTTTTACATGGGCATCTGCGAGCGCAAATACGCCTGGATGGAAGAAGGCATGGCGCAGTTCCTGCCCAACTGGCTCGAATTCGACATAAAGAACTTTGGCGGCAAAAAATTCCGGCCCCAGCAGCAGAACGCCCAGCAATTTTCGCAGGCGGCGGGTACCGAAGAAGACATCCCGCTTATCGTGCCCACCAACCAGATCAAGGGGCAGGGTTCGCACGGGCTGGCGAGCTACATCCGGCCCGCGCAGGCGAGCACGTTTTTGAAGGAAATGGTCGGCGACCAGAAGTACCTCGCCGCCCTGCACGCGTACATGGACCGCTGGCACGGCAAGCACCCCGTGCCCTACGACTACTTTTTCAGCTTCAACGACGCCCTGAAGGAGGACCTCTCGTGGTACTGGAAACCGTGGTATTTTGAAAAAGGCTACCCCGACCTGGCCCTGGCCGAGGTGACGAAGGGCAAGAAGAACAAGACCAGAATCACGGTGAACAAACTCGGCACCGTGCCGACGTCGGTGGCCATCAAAGTAACGTTCGCCGATGGCACGACAGAGGAAATCCGCGAAACCGCCCGCGTCTGGCAAAACAGAAATACGTACTCGGTGGAAAAAGACTTCGGCAAAGCCATCACGAAAGTGAGCCTGACCGACAACCTGATTCCCGACGTGAACCCGAAAAACAACACCATCGAGGTGGCGCAGTAGGCCGGACCATTGCATCAGAAAAAACGCCGGGCTGGCCAGCCCGGCGTTTTTTATTCAAAATCTTCTTCACGTAATCCAGCCTGCCGGAGAATGGACCGAAACGTGCCAAAGGCTACCTGTTTCCGGCCCGCTGGGACAATGGCTGTTCGGGTTGGGTTGCCCTCCTTGCGAAATTTCTGATGGCTACCCTTCTGTGAAACGAGTTGGAAACCATGTCAGAACAGCACTTTAGCAATGTGGTCCGATGAAAAGAGCTTAGGCATACTGAAGCGTGTCAGTGACTACTTCAGCACCTTGCACGTCTTGGATTACGTCGCCGGGGGTATCTTCAAAATAGAGTTCAAGTGCTTCATGGAGATTTCTCAAGGCTACCTCGCGGCTCTCACCGAAACTCGATACATCTACGTTCAGGCATTGCGCTACGAAAAAATCGCCTTCCTGCCAGACGACGTTAGAAAGTTGAAGGGTTTTCATCGCTCCGTTTTTAGTCAAAACGAAAGTAGCGAGGTGGGTCGGCTTTTCAAAAACTGAAAATTCCGTTAAAAAACTTAAATATTAGTTGTAAAACTGAAAAAGCCGTTTTACGTTTGGGCCATGGAAACCCTCACCCGTGCTGAAGAGCGCATCATGCAGGCCATCTGGGAGTTGAACCGGCCGTTTTTCGTGAAGGACCTTCTGGAGAAACTGCCCGATAACCCGCCCTACAACACGGTATCGAGCGTGGTACGGCTGCTCGAAACGAAAGGTTTTCTGGGCTACAAAGCCTACGGCAAAACCCACGAATACTTCGCGAAAATCAGCCGCGAACAGTACCGCAAGCGCGGGTTTCGGCAACTGCTGGAAAGTTATTTCGACGGTTCGCCCGCAAGCCTGCTCTCGTTCATGGCCGAGGAAAACCACCTGACCAGCAAGGAATTGGACGAGTTGCGCCGGATGATTGACAAAAACCCCGAACGGCCATGAACTACCTGCTTTCCGCCTCGCTGGCGATGGTGATTTTCTACGCGCTTTACTGGCTGGCGTTCCGCCGCCTCCGTTTTCACGCCCTCAACCGGGCGTACCTGCTGGCGGCGCTGGGCGCGAGTCTGGTTATTCCGCTCGTGGAAGTACCGGTTCCGGCGGCTGATCGGTTGCAGCCCGTGCAGCGGGTGTTTTACGCGAACCCGGTGGCGTTTCCCGAACCCACGTTCGTTGTCGCTCCCGCCGGACCCGAGCCGGTGGACTGGGCCTCCGTGGTGTGGTACGCCTACCTAACCGGTGTGAGCGTGATGGCCCTGCGGCTCGGGCGCGGCCTCTGGCGGCTGGCGCGCCTGCTCGACCAACCCGGTCAGCGGCTTGGCGGGCTGAAAGTCATTCCAACGACCGGCCCAAACGCCTCGTTTTTTCACTGGATTTTGCTCAACGAAACCGGGCTGACTGACACCGAACGGCAACAGGTGCTGTCCCACGAAGCCGAGCACGCCCGCCTGGGCCACTCCGCCGACCGGCTGGCGCTGGCGGCGCTGCGGGTGGCGTTCTGGTTCAACCCGGTGCTGTGGCTGTACCAACGCTCACTGGCGCACCTGCACGAACTGGAGGTGGACGCCCGCCTGGCCCACCAGTTCGACGCCCGCTCGTACGCGCACTTGTTGCTCAAACTGCACGGCAGCGTGGCCCTGCCCCTGACCAACCTCTTTTCCCGCCAACCCCTGAAAGACCGGCTGGTGGCTTTGTCTCACCCTAAACCGAGTTCTGCGATGAAAAAATTACTGTATGTAGCAACGGTTCCTGTCTTGTGCCTGACGGCTTGGGCGTGCGGAAAATCGCAACCAAACGGATATGTCAGCGTGTCAACGCTGGTACCGGCGGATTCCATTCGAATCTATGATTTTAAGGAATTGGGGCCAAACCCACTGGTAATCATTGACGGTAAAAACTACCCGAGCAGTGTGCTGACGCGGATTGACCCGGAGAAAATGATAGGCGTTTCCACGCGCAGCGCGCAAGCAGAAAATGCATTGCAGAAGTACGGACCAGCATCAAAAGATGGGGTGCTCGAATTGTTCACAAAACCAGGAGCTTCCACGCCCTGGTTCGACAACGACCAAGCCTACCAGACAACGGTAGAAAACTTGCGGCGCGAAAGAACCATACCACCGGGCCAGTTTTTCGCTAAACTGATGGTTTTCGACCGAGCCGAGGGGGCGGAATTGGAAAAAATCATTTTTCACGTCCGAAAACAAGGTGAAAGGGCGGTTAGTCAGGTGGCTAACTGGCACCGTCCAGGCGGACCAGTTCGGTAGTTTCGTGGACAAAAAGGAGTTTAGCGAAAAAGAAATCGCCACCCTTCCTCAATCCATCATCGACCAATTCAAAACCTGGGGAACCGGCCCCATCGAGTCTTTTCCGGGCCAATTCAAAAAGGAAGGAATTGAGCCAAAAAGTATTGTGTTTTGGTTCGGCACTGCTGATTCACTCATGCCTCCGCCTGCACCTTCTAAAGTTGAACGGCAGGGTAAAGTAACGCCTGCATCATCCGTTCAGGCCGCAGCTCAGGTAGTTTCGGCACCACTTCCCCAATTCTGGCCCTTCAAAAAGCCAGGTTGTTGAAAACAAAAATGCCTCCGGAGATTCGGAGGCATTTTTCAATCCAGACCTAACAGGTTTATAAAACCTGTTCGATCTAAACCGGGCTGTTACAACCCCGCCACCGTCCGGCGGATAAACTCCGTCAGCGACGGGCCGCTGAGTTGGCCCTGGGCGAGCAACGCCAAATCGTAGGCTTGTTGCACGAGGCGCTTTTTCGCCTCGGCGTCGGGTTCGGCCAACACCCGGCCAAACAGCGGGTGGTTGGCGTTGACGACCACGTTGTAGGTCGCGGGCATGGCCCCAAACCACGACTGCCCGCCGGTTTTGGCCATGTCGGCCATGCGGCGCATGAATTCGTTCTGGGTCAGACTCACGGGCAGTTCGTCGGGCGGCAACGACTCGATTTGCACCGTTTTCGTTTTGTCGTTCAGCACCTCCTCAACCAGACTCTTCAGGCTTTCGCGGTCGGTTTCGCTGAGCACGCTTTCGGCGGTTTCGCCTTTGTCGATGAGCTTATCCGCCGTGTCGGCGTCCACGCGCTTGAAGCTTACCTTCTCCAGTTTGCGTTCGAGCAAACCCACGAAGTGCGGGTCGATGACCGTGTCGAGCTTCAGCACGTCGTACCCCCGGGCGTGGGCCGAGGCGATGAAGCCGTCCTGTTTGGCCGCGTCGGTGGTGTAAAGCCACACGAGCGTGTCGGACTTGTCTTTTTGCAGGCTCTCCGTGTGCTGGCGGTATTCGTCGAGGGTGTACGTAGCGCCGACATTCTTGTCGGCGTCGCTGTCACCGGCAACCCTGCCCCCGCCGACAGGAATGTCGGTGCTACGCAGCAGGCAAAATTCCTTCGCCTTGTCGTAAAACTTGTCGTCCGACAGCATCCCATACTTCACGAACAGCGCGATGTCGGCGAATTTTTCCTCAAACGCCTTCCGATCGGCCTTGAACAAATCGGCCAGTTTGTCGGCCACCTTGCGGGTAATGTACCCGTTGATTTTCTTGACGTTGGCGTCGGCCTGGAGGAAACTCCGGCTCACGTTGAGCGGAATGTCGGGCGAATCGATGACGCCGTGGAGCAGCATCAGAAATTCGGGTACCACGTCTTTCACCTCGTCGGTGATGAACACCTGGCGGCTGTACAATTGAATTTTTTCGCGTTGGGCCGAAAAATCGTTCTTCAGTTTCGGGAAGTACAGGATGCCCGTCAGGTTGAAGGGGTAATCGACGTTGAGGTGAATCCAAAAGAGCGGCTTTTCGCTCATCGGGTACAGTTCCTCGTAAAATTTCAGGTAATCCTCGTCGGTCAAATCGGCGGGTTGCTTCGTCCACAGCGGCGTGGTGTTGTTGATCACGCGCCCGTCGAACTCGACTTCAACCGGCAGGAATTTGCCGTATTTTTCGAGGATGCCGCTGATTCTGAACTTGTCCAGGAATTCTTCCGAATCCGGCGCGAGGTGCAGGATCACGTCGGTGCCGCGTTCGGTCTTGTCAGCGGCGGTGATTTCAAACTCCGTCAAGCCGTCGCACACCCAGCGGGCGGCGGGGGCATCCTGGTACGACTTGGTAATGATCTCGACCTCGCTCGCGACCATGAAGGCCGAGTAAAAACCGAGGCCGAATTGCCCGATGACTGCGCCTTTCTCAACGCCCTGATCTTTGTATTTCTCCAGGAATTCGGAGGCACCCGAAAAGGCAATCTGGTTGATGTATTTCTTGATTTCGTCGGCGGTCATGCCGAGGCCACGGTCGGAAATCGTGAGGGTTTTGGCCGTTTCGTCGAGGCTAACGGTGATTTTCAAGTCGCCCAAATCGCCCTCGAACTGGCCCATCGAGCTGAGTTGCTTCAGCTTTTGGGTGGCATCCACGGCGTTGGAAACCAGTTCGCGCAGGAAAATTTCGTGGTCAGAGTAGAGGAATTTTTTGATAATCGGGAAGATGTTCTCGGTGTGAATCGAGATCTGCCCTTTTTCTTCGAGTACGTCGGCTTGCATGGTTTACGGATTTTGGTTGCTGGGGAAGCGACAACGAAAAGTTGTTCCAACCGGGTGAACGCTGACGAAATGTCAGCTAAAAAAGAGTCACGCTGAGCGGAGTCGAAGTGCGACGTCATTGCTCCGTGGCGCTTCGACTCCGCTCAGCGTGACTCTTTTGTGACTCTTTTTTATTGCAACTCAAAGGTCAACTGTTCCCGAAAACACCCGTTTTGCCGGGCCAATCAGGTAGATATTCTGAAACGAATCTTCGTCCACGCGTTCAAAGCTCACCCGGAGCGGCCCGCCCAGTGTGCGGATTTCGACCGGGTCGGGCAGGCCGTGACGCTGGTGCGCGGCCAGGGCGCAGGCCGTCACGCCGGTGCCGCAGGAGTAAGTTTCGTCCTCGACGCCGCGCTCGTAGGTGCGCACGAACAGGCTGCCATCGGGTTGAATTTCGGCGAAATTGACGTTCGTTCCGCCCCGCTCCACCCACTCCGGCGCGTAGCGAATGGTCCGACCGGTGCCGAACACGTCGAACTCCTTCAAGTCGCTCACAAACGCCACGACGTGTGGGGAGCCGGTGTCGATGAAATCAAAATCGGCGTGGGCTTCGATGCCGTTCACATCGCCCATTTTCAGGAAAATCTCTTCTTCGCACACCGACGCGAGGTGCTCGCCGTCCACGGCCACGAAGCGCGCCGACTCACCGACAACGCCCAAATCGTGCGCAAACCGCACCGTGCAGCGCCCGCCGTTGCCGCACATCGAACCTTCGCCACCGTCGGCGTTGAAGTACACCATCCGAAAGTCGGAATCGGGAGCGTTTTGCAGCAAAATCAACCCGTCGGCCCCGATGCCGAAACGCCGGTGGCAGAGGCGGGCAATCAAGTCCGGGTTGGCCGGAAACGCGCTTTCCCGGTCGTCAATCATGACGAAGTCGTTGCCGGTGCCCTGGTATTTTTGAAAGGAAAGTATCACGTCGGTGAAAGGAAAAAACGCCCGCAAAAAATTCCAGCAACGAAATTCCCCCTTTGAAGGGGGTTAGGGGGATGTTGGCTTGGGATGCAAGAACTTCTCCTCCCACCGCGCACATCCCCCTAACCCCCTTCAAAGGGGGAATTTTGCTACGCTCCCCACGCCACAACTTCCTGCCGCTGCTCGCCGAGGCCCTCGATACCGAGTTCCATCACGTCGCCGGGTTTGAGGAAGACGGGCGGTTTCTGGCCCATGCCCACGCCGGGTGGAGTGCCGGTCGAGATCACGTCGCCGGGCAGCAGGGTCATGAACTGGCTGATGTAGCTGACGAGTTGGGGGATGTTGAAAATCAGGTTGTTGGTGTTCGAGCTTTGCATCGTTTGCCCGTTCACTTTCAGGTACATCGACAGGCTGTGCGGGTCTTCCACTTCGTCGGCGGTGACGAGGTACGGGCCGAGCGGGCCGAAGGTGTCGCAGCCCTTGCCCTTGTCCCAGGTGCCGCCGCGTTCGAGTTGAAACGCGCGCTCCGAGAGGTCGTTCATCACAGCGTAACCCGCCACGCAGTCGAGGGCTTCATCTTCGCTTACGTAGCTGACTTCCTGTCCAATGACCACGGCCAGTTCCACTTCCCAGTCGGTTTTCTGGCTGTTTTTGGGGATAATGACGTCGTCGTTGGGTCCGCAGAGGGCGGTGGTGGCTTTAGAGAAAAGAATAGGCTCCTTCGGGATTTCGGCCCCGGTTTCGCGGGCGTGGTCGGCGTAGTTGAGGCCCACGCAGATGATTTTGGAAGGCCGCGCCACGCACGAATCGAAGTCGATGTCGCCGTCGAGCACTTCCAGTTCGGAAGGCCCGAACTCATCGAGGTAGGCCTGGAGCTGGTCCAGGCCACCGGCTTCGAAGAAAAATTCGTCGAGGTCAAAGGCCCCGGTTTCCTGGCCCAGTTCGTCGAAAAACTCAGCCAGGCTGTAGTGCGTGCCGTCAATCAACACGCCAGGGAACGTTTCGCCGTCGTCGTCGAGGTAGCGGAAAAGCTTCATTTGAATGGGGAATTAAGAATTGTAAATTAAAAATTAACGCTTCCCTAACGCGTCATTACGAGCGCACCGAGGCAATCTGTCTGTTGATGGTCACCAAACGGGTCTGCCTAAGCCGCTTTGGCAGGTGGCAACAGATTGCTTCGCTACGCTCGCAATGACGCCCTGGTGGAAGCAGCGGCTTTTTGGTTTCAAAAGGCGTCACCGACGCGTCAGCGGGTGCAAAGTTGGGGACAAACACTACGTTCGTCGCCGGGTTTTTTAAAATGTGAGGGAATTCAGTATTTCCTGCTTTTTACTTGTTCACCAAAAACGGCAGCATGGTTTCGGCCACAAACTGGTTGCCCGCCTCGTTGAGGTGCACGCGGTCGGTGGTGAGAATGCCTTTTTCGGCGTTCTGGGCGTTGTTTTTTAAATTGTAATCGAGAAACGCCTTGCGTAAATCGCAGATGGGCACGTTCTGTTTGGCGGCCATCTGGCGGATGAGGTTCGAGTAGTGCTGGAGGTCGCCGTCCTGATCATTGCTGAAATCGGTGCGTTCGCCGATGGCCGCCGGGGTGCAGACGATGGCCCGGATGCCGTTGTCCTTCAGTTTTTTAAGAATCGCTTCGTAAAACTTCACGAACTTGTCCGGGTCAGTGCCCGTGCCGTAGGTGCGCTTGTGCCAGACGTCGTTGACGCCCACCCAAATCACCACCACGTCGGGTTTCTGCGCCAGCACGTCGTCGTCCAGGCGCAGGTACAGGTCGTAGATTTTGTTGCCGCCGATGCCCTTGCCGATGAGGTCGAAATCGGCTTTTTTGCCCGATTTTTCGAGCAACTGCCCGATTTTGGAAATGTACCCGTTCGGCCCGACGCCCGCCTGGGTGATGGAATCGCCGAAGAAAACGACTTTGGTGGGCTTGGCGGGCTGGAAGGCGGTCAGGGCCAGCAGGGTGGTGGCGAGGAAAAGGGTTTTGAGCATGGTTTAGAAGATAAGCCGGAAAATATCAGTTATTCAGTTTCACAAATCCCCCGTCAATCGGGTAGTCGCACCCGGTGATGAAGGCCGCTTCGTCGGAGCAGAGAAACAGCGCCAGCGCGGCCACTTCCTCCGGCATGGCCATGCGCCCGATGGGTTGGCTGGCCGAGAGTTTTTTGAACATTTCGTCCTCTTTTCCAGGATAGTTTTTGGCCAGAAACCCATCCACGAACGGCGTGTGGACCCGCGCGGGCGAGATGCTGTTGCAGCGGATGCCCGCCTTCAGGTAGTCTTTGGCGACGGATTGAGTCATCGACAGCACCGCGCCCTTGCTCATCGAGTAGGCGAAGCGGTCGGAAATACCCACCAGCGCGGCCACCGAGGCCATGTTGAGAATCACCCCGCCCCCAGCGGCTTTCATGCGCGGCACGGCGGCGGCGAGGCAGTGGTAGGTGCCTTTCACGTTGACCGAAAAAATCCGGTCGAAGTCGGCCTCGGTGGTGCCCTCGAGGTTGCCCACGTGGGCGATGCCCGCGTTGTTGACCAGGATGTTCGGCGTCCCGATTTTCTCGAAAACGGATTGTACCGCCGCCGGGTCGGCGATGTTGCAGGCATGGACGGTTGCCATGCCGCCCGCTGCCTGAATATCGTTTAGCGCGTCGCTGGCGGCGGCTTCGGTGAGTTCCAGGATGTGAACATGGGCACCCTGCCGGGCAAACAGCGTGCTGATGGCCCGCCCGATGCCGCTGCCGCCACCGGTTACAACGGCGATTTTGCCGGTTAAGTCAAACATGAAGTCGAGTGAAAAATTCTTTTGGCAAAACAACACGTTTTTGGCGTTGAAACATTGGCAAAGTTTCAAACTTTGCCAACGCTACCGGCTCACCTCAACTCCTGTTTCCATGCGCTTTGTCTTTCACGTATTGTTTCCGCTACTACTTACCGCCCGCCTGCTGGCTCAGGAAGCGATCCGGCCCGCTGGTCCCGTGCCCACGCCCCAGCAACTGGCCTGGCACCGGATGCAGTACTACGCCTTCGTGCATTTCAACATGAACACCTTCACCGACAAGGAATGGGGCGAAGGGCAGGAGAAACCGGCGGCCTTCAACCCGACCGCGCTCGACTGCCGCCAGTGGGCGCGCATCTGCCGCGACGCGGGCATGAAGGGCATCATCCTCACGGCCAAGCATCACGACGGATTCTGCCTCTGGCCGACGGCGTACAGCGAACATTCGGTAAAGGCGTCGCCCTGGCGTGACGGCAAGGGCGACGTACTCCGCGAACTTTCCGCTGCCTGCAAGGAATTCGGGCTGAAATTCGGCGTGTACCTCTCGCCCTGGGACCGCAACCACCCCGCCTACGGCACGTCGGCGTACAACGAGGTTTTTAAAAACACGCTCACCGAAGTGCTCACCCGCTACGGCGACGTGTTCGAGGTGTGGTTCGACGGGGCCAACGGCGAAGGGCCGAACGGCAAAAAACAGGTGTACGACTTCCCGGCGTTTATCGGCGTGGTGCGCAAACACCAGCCGAAGGCCGTCATTTTCAGCGATGCCGGGCCAGACGTGCGCTGGGTAGGCAACGAAAAAGGCGTCGCCGCGCTCACCAACTGGGCCACCATCGACCGCGAGAAGTTTTTCCCCGGCGACCCCAACTACCCGCCCTTCGCCGCCGGGAGCGAAACCGGCAGCCACTGGGTGCCCGCTGAGGTAGACGTCTCCATCCGCCCCGGCTGGTACTACCACGCCGCCGAAGACGGGCGCGTGAAAAGCCCTGACTCGCTCATGGGCACCTGGCTGGCCTCGGTGGGGCGGGGCAGCAATTTGCTGCTCAACATTCCCGTGGACCGGCGGGGGCAAATCAACCCCGCCGATTCGGCCAGCCTGATGGGTTTCAAAGCCCTCCGCGACGCGGCGTTTGGCAAAAACCTGGCCCTGGCCCAAACTGCCAAAGCCAGCACCACCCGCCCCGGCACCGACGTAAAAAACCTCCTCGACGGCAACCCCGACACGTACTGGGGCACCCTGCCCGGCGTGCGCACGGCCTCCATCGAAGTGGAACTGGGCGACGATTTCCGGGAATTTTCGGCGGTCGAATTAAAGGAAGGCATCGCCTTTGGCCAGCGAATCCGGGCGTTCAACGTCGAGGTTTTTGATTCGGAAAAAGACAAATTCGTGGAAATCGCCCGGGGCACGACCGTCGGACCGCAGCGCATCCTGACCTTCCCAAAACAGCGGGCCTACCTGCTGCGCGTCAACATCCAGTCGGCCAAAGACAGCCCGGTGTTGACGGAATTGAGCGTATATTGAATGAAGTGAATTGATTTGGTACGAATTTTTTGTAGCTATGTGCCGATTCAAGTTTTTTCTTTTACCAATTCTAACTACTTCGTACCATGTTCAAAAACCTGTACCTCGTGGCGCTGGCGGCTCTCTGCGGCCTGAGCGCCTGCCAGCGGCAACAAGTGGGTGGTTTCCAGCGCACCCACACTGAAGCCTTCGCCCGCACGGAATCCGTTGCTCAACCCGCGCTTGCGGTTCAGGCTGCCCAGGCCACTTCGACCGAGGCACTTCAACCCGTTGAAAACCAAGCCGTTGCTGTTGAGCCAGTTGTCAGTACGGCATCGCCCGAGTTGGTAGCCAGTACCGACAAACTCGTGGCCGCTGCCAAAGGCACGCGTTTCGAGGAGCGGGCTTTGCGCATGAAAGCCGCCATCGAAAACGCCAGCGCGAAGGGGCAACTCAATGCCGCACCCCGTAAACTGACGTTTGCCGAGAAAACGGTTGCGAAAATGGTAGCGAAAAAACTCAACAAAAAAATCGCCAAAGCAGAGCGCGGGGAGTCGACCAAGGCGCTCGACAAAAACCTGAAACTGGCCCTTATTTTTGCCATCGCAGCTATCGTGCTGAGTCTGATTCCGGGCGTGTGGTACCTGGGCGGCATCGCGGGTATCGTGGCCGTTATCTTCTTTGTGCTCTGGATCATCGACCGGGCCGGTTGATTCCGTCGGGCTGCGTTTGATTTTTTGCCGGGAGGGTGGCTGGACGACGCAATGCGCCGCCCGACCACCCTCCCGGTTTGTTTCAAAAGGGATCGGAAGGCCCATTGACCCAATTGGCACGAAATTTTTGATCGAGGTCCGCCGGATTTAACCCTCAATTTATCGTACCATGCGTACCAACTTGTACCTTTTTGCGCTGGCTGGTCTGCTCGGCCTGAGCGCCTGTCAGCGGCAAGCGACTGGCAGTTTCCTGCCCTCGCACTCTGAAGTTTTTGCCCGCACCACGCCGAAAACGACGACGACCACCGCCGTTGAGAACATGGGAATCGTACCCATGGCCCCGTTCGTGGAAACCAAAGCGGTCGTACAGCCTGAAATGGAAGCGGCAACGCCTGCAGCGGAATTGGTCGTCAGTGCCGCTGACAACCTGGTGGTTGCTACCAAAGGCACCCACCACGAAGCCCGCGCTCAGCGCCTGAAGGCGGCATTGAGCTATGCCCCGGTCCGGGAACAATTCAGCACTGCGCCGCGCAAACTCAACTTTGCCGAGAAAATGGTGACGAAAATGGTCACCAGAAAAGTGAACCGGAAACTGGCCGAGGCCAGGCACGGTGAGGCCACGCAGCGGGTGGACAGCAACATCAAACTGGGCATTGTGTTTCTGGCCGTGGCATTAATTCTGGTGCTCATTAGCCAACCGCTTTGGGGCAGCATTGCCGCCGTTATCGGGTTGGTGTTCCTCATTTTGGGTCTGATCAACCAGGCCGGCGGCTAAAACTGCGAGCCAGTTCAATTTTTTTCAGGCCGTGGCCCGTTGCAAAACGGGCCACGTTTAGTTTTGTCCGTTCATTTTTTCCTGTCGTTTATGCAAACGCTCGTGTTGCTCCACGGTTTTGGCGAAACCGCCCGGGTGTGGGAACCGATGGCCCAAATGCTCGCCGCCGAAGTCCGGGTGCTCCAACCCGATTATTCGGCACTGGCTTTCCCCGGTCTCGGTGCCTACGCCGACTGGCTGCGCGGCTGGCTGGATGAACAAGCCGTTGAAAAAGTCGTACTCGTGGGGCACTCGATGGGTGGGTACGTCGCCCTGGCTTTTGCCGAACGATTTCCCGAAACACTTACCGGGCTGGGCCTTTTTCATTCCACGGCCTACGCCGATTCGGACGAACGCAAACAAAAGCGGCTCGATGCCGTGCGGATCATCGAGGAAAAGGGCGCGGAAGCCTTCCTGCGCGGGTTCGTGCCGAACATGTACGCCGAAACCTTTGTGCAGCAGCACCCGGAGCGCATCGAGGCGCACGTGCAATTGGTAAAAAACCTGCCCGCTGCCGCGCTCACCGCCGCCATGCGGGCCATGCACGACCGACCCGACCGGCGGGAAGTGCTGCGAAACGCGCCGTTCCCGGTGCTGTTTATCATCGGGCTGGCCGACCGGAGCGTGTCGCCGCAGGATTCGCTCGAACAGGTGAGCCTGCCCGCCCGGCACCGGGAACTGGTGCTCGACGGCGTTGGGCATTCGGGCATGACCGAAGAGCCGGAGGCGTGCCTGGCGGCAATTCGGGATTATTTGAAAATGACGGAAACGTCCGCCGACTGACGTAGTTTTGTTCCTGAAAATCAATCCTGACCCGCCCGTGAAAACCTTCCTGATCCGGCTGAGCCTGCCGCTGCTGGCCCTGCTGACCGCCTGCGGCAACCCGACCGAAACCCGCCCGCCCGCCGCCGATTCGACCGCTTCCGCCGCCAGCCAACCCGACCCCGTCGAGTTGTCAGCGTCCCTGCAAAAAATCCTGAAACCCGAAAAAGGAGGGCTGCTGCGCGGCGTACGCCTCGGCGACTCCGTCGAACGGGTGACGCACCTCGAAACGGCCCCGCTGGCCGAAGACAGCACCGCTTACAAGGGCTACACCGAATCCCTCACGGAAGGTGTGGAAAGTGAGTTTGCCGATATCCTGTACCGCACCGATACCCAGGCCCGCGTGCGGGGCATCCAGGTGGACATATTCCTGAACCAACCCACCGAAGTCGCCACGCTGCTGACCGAGCTGCGCCGGTACTTTACCCAGCGGTACGGCCCGGCGCAAAATGCCGCCCGGCGCAGCACCTGGGCCTTGCCCGAAGGCGTGCGCCTCACCGTCAGCGACGAGAGTGTGCGGCAGGCACCGGGCGTGCGGATTGAGTTTGCCGGGGGTGGCAAGGCGGTGCAGTAAGTGGCCCCGACTGTCGGATGTTTTTTGTTGAAATGACCGAATCAGGCTATTCGGCGCGCTTTCCTCACGCGCAGCCTTGTTTCCAACGGTGATTGGGCACCCGGCTCAGGCCGAGCCAGTACCGCCGGACCTCGCCCAGCACACGGTTGAAATCGAGGTAACTGCTGGGCTTGGTGATGTAGCTGTTGGCCCCGCGTTCAAAGGCCGTCGAAACGGTTTCGTCGTTGGTCGCCGTGCTGAACATTACCACCGGCAGGCACCGCAGCCGGGGCGAAGCCCGCAGCTTTTCGAGCAACCCGAAGCCATCGAGGCGGGGCATATTCACGTCGCACAAAACCAGCGTGGGCAGGTGGTCGAGGGTATCGAGTTGATGGAGCGCCTCCACGCCGTCGTGGGCAAACACCAGCCGACACGCAAACTCGGCGTCTTCAAAGGCTTCCCGGATGAAATGGCGGTCGTCTTCGTCGTCTTCTACGATGAGAATCAGCGGCTTGTGGGGCATTAATTAGGGAACGGGTTTGATGAAGAGCGTAAGCAGACAAAAGTGTTACACAAAACTAACGAATGGGTATAAAAAGCAAAAGAAAGAGACCCTCGGCCTCCATAAATTTAACATATATTATAATACAAATTTGAGTGAAATCCCGTTGAGGTTCAATAGACGGGGCATTTCGTACTGCCCCAGCGGCGCGACCGACGGATGGGCTGCCGGAAGGCCTTCACCTTCACGTGGGTTGGGGTGGGGGCTTTCAGCACGGTGGGCTTGTCGGTGGGCATTTCCACGAACGTAAGCGCGGGGAGGAAGTCGTTCTGCTCGGTGGGTTCCGGCTCGACGGCGAAGCGGTGTTCGCCCGGAAATTCGTACTTATCGTACTCGTAATCAAAGAGATAAATCGTAATGTAGCCGTCCTTGCTGTAGCGCGAGGCGATGGAATTCTGCGGCAGCATCCCGATGAGCCGCCCGGCTTCCTGAATGTCTTCCCGCGAGCGGAGCGAGTCTTTGAAAAAGTCGCGGTAGAGTTTCGAGCGGTTGTAGAGGAAAATAAAGTTCGACGAATCAATCTTGATGGCCACGTTGAGGTAGTGCTGCGAGGCTTTCTCTTTCGAGGCATTCGCAAACAGCACGCCCATGTTGTTGATGGCCGTTTTGCTCAGATACGCCTCGTAACTGCGCACGGCGTTGTCGAAATCGCTGATGTTTTTGTACACGTTGCCCGCGTTGTTGTTGTAAAACAACCGCGCCGAATCCATATCCTGGGCCTGTTGAAAATCTTTCAGCGAAAGGTGGTAATAATTCTGCGCCCGGCGGTGCTCTTTGGCTTTCTCGGTACGGAGGCCGAGGTACGACTTCACGATGCCCCGGTTGTTGAACAAAAACGCCCTCGGCGTCCGCGCAATCAGGCTGTCGTACAGGTGTAGCGCCTGCTCCATCTCGTCCATTTCGAGCAGGGTTACGCCCAGCCCGTTGAGGGCGTTAACGTTGCGCGGGTTGGTGCTGACGGCCTGGGCAAAGGTCTGGTGGGCGCGGTCGAAATAATCGAACTTGAGCAGCAGGTTGGCGCGGTTGGTGAGGAGGTGGTCGTTCGAATAATCGCGTTTGAGGGCCTGCTCGGCGTAATCGAGGGCCGCCGTGAAACTCTGCGCCTTGATGTGCGCCTCGCTCAGCCCCGCCCACGCCACCGGACTTTTGTTGTTCATTTTCAGGGCGGTCAGAAAAAACGGCTCGGCTTCCTGCCCGCGTCCGCCCGCCCGCAGGATGGCGAAGCCCCGGCTGACGAAAAAATCGAAGTGGTCGCGGTTGGTGGGATCGAGGACGTCGCCCGCAAGCTTAAAATGCCGCACGGCGACCTTGAATTCACCCAGCCGGAAGCTGACGATGGCCCGCCCCAGGTGCGCCGCCTGGCTGGTCGAATCGAGGCGCAGGGCCTGGTCGTAGGCGCGGGCGGCGTCGCGGTATTTGTGCTCGCTGCACAGCGTGTTGGCCAGCCCGACGTGGCCTTTCACCGACCCCGGACTCACCTGAATGGCTTTTTTGTAAAACAGCCCAGCTTTCACGTACTGTTCCAGCCGGTACGTGGCGTGGCCCAGCCCGAGCAGCGCGCCGAAATGCTGGCTGCGGTCGGGCGAGCGGAGGTATTCCTCGAAGAATTCAGCGGCTTTTTCGTACTGCCGGGTGGCCAGCGCCGCCTGACCCATGCGGGCGTAAAGGGCCGGGTGGCTGGTCTCGTCGAGGGCCTGCCGGTACGATTTCAGGGCGTCGTCGTAGCGGCGCTGGGCCATCAGGGCGTCGCCCCGGGCCATGCGGTAGCGGAGTTCGGTGGGGTTGAGCCGCACGGCCTCGTGAAACTGCTGCTCGGCGGTGCCCACGTTGTTGCGCCCATCGAGGGCGTTGAGGCGCAGGTGGGCGAGGCCCTTGTTGAAGGCCAGTTTATCGGCGGATTCGGCGGTGCGGGTAGCCGTCGTCAAGTCGAGCAGGCCGTTTTCGTAATCGCCCGCCTGGCACTCGGCCACGCCGAGGTTGAAACCCGCCAGCGGAAAACCGGGCGTCGTGCGGAGTAATTGAGCGGCGCGTTCGGGGTGGTGGAGGCCCAGTTCAATCAGGGCCAGGTTGTAGCGGACGGTGTCATTGGCCAGCCCGGCCCGCTGAAGCATGGGCAGGGCGGCGCGGAAGTTGCCTTTGCGGGCCTGCGCCACGGCCTGGTTGTTGGCGCGCTTGACGGTATCGACGCCGGGAAAACGGGTGGTGTGCGGTGTGCGACCGGCGGGGGCAATCGGGGGGTCCGAATCGCCCGCCCGCTTGGGCAGGAGCCGGGGCCACGGGGCTGCCAGCAGCAGCAGGAGCATCCATCGGTTCAACATCGCTCGAAGGGTTAGGTGCTGGCGGAACGCTAAACCTCGGACTTTCCGTGTAAAAATCCTACGAAAAGGGCGTATTGAGCCTTCTTAACGTGGAAAAACTCAAATTTCGAGTAGATTTTTAATGCTTTCGGCGAACGATTGGCCGGTCTGGAGGCGGGTTTGGGGCTTGTCGCGGAGGGTCAGGATGTAGCGCCCGCTGAAGTGCTTTTCGAGTTCACGAATCAGGTTCCGATTCACAATTACCGATCGGCTCACCCGCAGAAACCGGGCGGGCAACCGGTCTTCGAGCGCCGAGAGGGTGTAATTGGTCAGGTATTTTTGCCCGTCCACGGCCACCAGGAAGACGTACTTGTCGTCGGCCTCGAAAAAGCTGACTTCGTCGAGGGGCAGCAGCAGGATTTTATGCCCGGCTTTCACCGAAATGGCCGTCAGTTCCTGTTTCGGCCGCATTTGTTCGAGCAGGCGGACGAGGTTTTCGGGGAAAACGCCCGGCGTCGTGTTCCGCGCGGCCTGTAATTTCTGAATCGTTTTCAGCAACCGCTCCTCCTCGATGGGTTTGAGCAGGTAATCGATGGAGTTTTCCTCGAAGGCCCGGATGGCGTAGGCGTCGTAGGCGGTGGCAAATACCACCAGCGGCGGGTCGCTACCCAGGCGGGCGAGCAGTTCGAAGCCATTGAGCACGGGCATTTCGATGTCGAGAAAAATCAAATCGGGCTTGAGCGATTCGATTTTCTCCAGCCCGTCGGCCCCGTTGCTGGCCGTACCCACGACCGCGAAGGTGTCAGGGTGGCGGGTCAGCAGGCGCTCCAGGCGGCTCAGCGCCAGTTTTTCGTCGTCGATGAGGAGGGTGCGGAACACGGTCGATGTACGATTTACGAGGTACGATTTACGAATTGAGGGCAGGCCGCACCGCTGCTTATCGGACGGGTGCGGTGGCTTCGGCGGGCACGGAACCGACCCATGGCTCCTCGTTTCCGACTCCCTGCCCGGCGGGCGTCAGCGTCACGCGCACGTGCTTGTCGGGGCCGTTGACGAGTTCGAGCGTGGCGTCGGGGCCACCCAGCAGCCGGAGTTTGTCGCGGATGCTTTGTAGGCCGTAGCCCGCCGTGAGGGTTTCGGGGAAGGGCGGGCCGTTGTCGTGCAGGCGCAGCACCAGTTTGTCGCCCGCCGGGGCAATCACCAGCCGGATTTTGCCCTCGCCCGCCCGTTTGGAAATGCCGTGCTTAATGGCGTTTTCCACCAAGGGTTGCAGCAGGAAACGCGGGATGAGTTTCTCGCGCAGCCCCTCGCTTTCCAGTTCGATGGTGTAGCTCAGGCGCTCGTCGAAACGCACCTTTTCCACATCGAGGTAGGTACTCACCAGTTCGAGTTCGTGCTCCACGGTGTCGTGGTACTGGCTTTTCACCGCGGTGCTGTACCGGAAAAACTTCGCCAGCAGCAGGGTCATCTGCTCGGCCTTGTCGGGGTCGAGGTGCACCAGGCTGGCGATGCTGTTGAGGGCGTTATAGAGAAAATGCGGGTTGATTTTGGCCTGCAAAGTTTCCAGTTCGGCCTTCGTTTTCAACTCGTTGAGTTTGAGCATCTGGGCTTCCTGCTCCCAGAATCGCACCGTCTGGTAACGTTCGCGGGTGAGCCAGTAGTAGAGCAGGCAGGCGGCCAGCACGGGGGCCAGGTAATAAAACAGTGTGGCGATGGAGGGCGAATCGGGCGGTGGCAACTTCTCCGTGGAGTGCTGGTAGAGCGGCATCCAGTACACAAACGTCACCACGATGGAATACAGCAGGTACACCACCGCCGTCAGACTGGCGATGAGCGCGTAGGTTTTCCAGGAAATCTGCTGAAAACTGGTTTGGGCGTACCACTTCCAGGCGGGGCGGCGGTGCCGCCACACGTACAGCGGTACCACCACGGTCAGCACCGCCAGCATGCCCGCCAGGTTGCTGAACACCACACCGAGGGCGATGCCGCCCGGCAGGTTGACGGGCCGGACCAGTTCGAACGAAAAATACACCACGCCGCTCATGCCCTGCACGAACAGGAAGGTAACCAGCCCGACCAGCGGCCAGAAAATGAGGCGGTTGCGGAAGTGGAAGTTCATTTTGCAGTAGGCAGTTTACAGTGGGCAGTAGGCAGTAGGCAGTAAGCAATTGATTGGTAGTCAGGGTTCCTGCCAACTGCCCACTGGTTACTGCCTACTCACTTTCCGCACTCGGCCAGCAGGGTTTTCAGCCGGTTTTCGTCCCAGTTGGGGGCAATGGCGCTGGCGGGTTTGAAGGTAGCAAATTTTTCTTCGGCCTGCTTCAGCAGCGGACAGGCCTTGTCTTTGCCGCCGCCAAACTGCTCGGGCGTGTACAGCAACGACTGGCCTTCCAGAAAGTACGGGCGGGGGTTGGCCGGGTTCAACTGCTTGGCTTTGGCGATGCCTTCGGCGGCCTTCGGCACGTAGGTTTGCCAGCGATTTTGCGGATCCACGGTCATGCGGGCCTGGGCGATGTAGGCACCGAGCACGGCGGTTTCGTCGTTGGCGGCTATTTTCTCGGTGCTGGCCAGCAGGACTTCGGCTTTTTCCAGAAACGCGTCCATTTTGTCGCCCTGACCGGTGGCCATCCAGGCCAGAATCGTGTAGGAATAGGCACCCCAGTACGGCGCGAGCCATTCGTTCGGCTCGGCGGCGGCGATGCGCTCAAACTGATTGGCAGCGGCCTGAAAGTCGTCGGGACCTTTCGCGTCCTTCAGTTTGACGAGCGTGGCCGTCATCGCAGCGGTGAATTTGGGGTTCGGGTCGGTGGCCGTTTGCGCCGTTGCGGCGAAGGAAACCAGCAGGGCGAGGGCGAAAAGGAGGGTTTTCATGTGGAGTGAAAAGTGTAGAGTGAAAAGTGAAAAATTAAAAACAGGGACTACCCGTCATTGCGAGGAGGCGTGACGAACGAACGACGACGAAGCAATCCGTTGTCGGAGACCAAAACGGTCCGTCGCACGGTAGCTCAAGCCAGGTCCTGCTCTTTCCCAAAAACTCTTTTGGTGGCCATCAACAGATTGCTTCGCTCCGGCTGAAAAGCCTCGTTTCACTCGGCCTTTCACCCTCCGCTCACAATGACGCGGCTGAGAGGGTTATTTGAAATCATCCGGCGTCTCGGCTTTTTTCGACAAACTCAAACTGCACCCGATGAAAAAGCTCCGGTAACTGGCCGGGCCGATGGCGTAGCGGGTCTGGCCGTCGGGCGAGTAGCGGTAGGTGAACACATTGCGGGTGTTGAGCAGGTTGTCGAGCGTGGCGTACACGACCAGGAAATTACCCTTCAGCCGCGTCAGGTACGCCGCCGACAGGCTCAGGTTGTGCACGGCTGGCGTGCGGTCAGCCAGAAACGCGGGATTGTTGGGGTTGTAGTAGGGCCGCCCGCTGGTGAAGGTGTAGGTGGCGCTGAGGTTGGTGCTGAGTTTCTCGAAAAACCGTTTGCCCACCGCCGAGAAGTTGTGCGTCGAAGCGAAGGTCGGTACCGCCAGCGCGGTGTAATTCTGGAAAAGTCGCTTCGTGTCCAGGTAGCTGTACGTCAGCCAGTAATCCGCATTTTTAAAGGTTTTCTGGTCGCGAAAAAATACGTCGAACCCCTGCGCGTAACCGTGGCCGGTGTTGTCGAGGCGTCCCCACGGGAAGCGGTTGGGCGTGGCATCGAATCGCTCGCCCGTCTGGGCCGACCCCGTAAACTCCCGCACCAGGTGCGCGTAATTTTTGTAAAACGCCTCGGCCCGGAACGTGCGCTTGTTGCGGATGCGCTGGTAGTTGAGAATCAGGTGGTCGGCCCGCTCGAAACCGGGCTGGCGATTCAGGTAGAAATACTGGAAGTTGGGCGTCTGGTAAAACTGCCCTGCGCCCAGCGACACCTGGCTGTACGGCCCGGTTTTGTAGGCAAACGACAGCCGGGGAGCGAGGTTGGCTCCGGCCACGAGCGAGCTGGACTCGCCGCGCAGGCCGATGCGGGCGGCCAGGGCGCGGGTGACGTACAGTTCACTTTCCACGAACAGCGCCCCGTAATTTTCGCGCACAAACTGGCCGTTGCCCGCGCCGGAGCGGTAGCCCACCGAGTAGGCTTCGGTGCCGAACAGCAGCGAGTTGGCCCCGAACAGCCGGGTCAGCACCACCCGCCCGTGGAGGCGCTCTTCGTTGCGGACGAACCGGCTGGTGTCGAGGCGGATGTTGTCCTGGTTGTTGCCGTACGAAACGCCCGCGTTGAGCAGCCATTTGCCGTCGGCCCAGGCGTCGGCGTAGGTACTGTTCAGGAAAAAGTTGTTGTTTTTAAGCCCAAACCCACTGGAGCCGAAGCTGTTTTCGGGCGTGTCGTAGCGAAGGCCGAGGTTGCTGCCCTGGTACATCGCGTAGGTTTTCAGCAGGCCGCTTTTGGTGGTCCGGTAGCGGTGCGTGAGCGACGCGCCGGTGAAAACGGGCACCTGAGTCCAGGTGAAGTTTTGCGGAACCAGCGCGAACAGCGGCGCGAGGTTGCCGTAGTAGCCCACCGCCGAAAGGGACGACTTCTCGGTCGAAACGTCGTAGTTGAGGGCGGCGCTGATGAGGTTGAGGTTCACGCCGAGGCCGCTGTTGGTGCCCTTGTCGGTGGTGTTGAGCAGCAGCACGCTACTCAGCGCCTGCCCGTACTGGGCCGAGTACCCGCCCGTGCTGAACGACGTGCCCTTGAACATAAACGGGTTGAACCGCCCCCGCGACGACAGGTTCGGGGCCTGCGAACCGAAGGGATTCTGAACAATCAGACCGTCCATGACCACTTTCGTTTCGTTGGCGTCGCCGCCGCGCACGAAAAGCCCCGTGCCTTCGCCCACGCGCTGGGCACCGGGCAGCAGTTGCATCACGCCGGTGATGTCGGCCCCGGCCCCGGCGGTGGTCACGATGTCGAGCGGTTTGAGCATCGTCATTCGTTTTGCATCGGAGGCCTCGAACGACCCGGCGGTGATGACCACGGTGTTCAATTCGCTGGCTTCTTCGCGCAGCTTCACGTCCTGCGTTTGGTCGGTGCCGTTCAGCGTGAGCTTACGCTCGAACGGCTCGTAGCCGATGAAACTGGCGGCCAGCGTGGCGGTGTCTTTTTCGGTCGTCGTGAACCGGAACCGCCCGGTCGAGTCGGCGGTGCCGCCGTCGTAGGTGCCTTTCAGGAACACGTTGGCCCCCGGCAGCGGGCGATTGCGGGCGTCGGTGACGCGGCCTTTCACCACCGCCTGGCCGAAGGCCGCGGTTTGAACAGTAAAAAGGAGCAGTAAAAACAAACGATTCATGGTGCGAGCGATTGATGCACCAAAAGTGGCTGATGAGCCGACGAACCGGGAGCGATTTCCGACGAAGCGCGGCGGGAACGGCGTGAAACGGGGAGTTTGGGGAGTGAAAACGTTCCCGGCGAGTCGCGGCTTCAAGCCGCGACTCGCCTAATTTCGCCCCACCATTCACTAACGCCCATGCTCCCGACCTTCGCCGACCTCGCCCTCGATTACTACCTTCGCCTAACCCAACCTGCCGGCCTGCCACCCGGCATTTCGGCGATGAATCCGTACATCCGCCCCGACGTCCGGGCCGTGGTCACGCAATTTTACCAGAAATTTTACGCCGACCACCTGCCCCGCGTGTACGTGCTGGGCATCAATCCGGGGCGCTACGGCGCGGGCGTTACGGGCATTTCGTTCACCACGCCCCAGGCGCTGGCGGCGCACTGCGGCATTCCCAATTCTCTGCCGCCGACACCCGAATTGTCGAGTAAGTTTATTTACAAAATCGTTGAGGCGTTTGGCGGGGCGACGGCGTTTTACGGGCGGTTTTTTCTGAGTTCGCTCTACCCGCTGGCGCTGGTGAAAGACGGCAAAAACTACAATTACTACGACGACCGCGCCACCACCGCCGCCCTCTGGCCGGTCATCACCGAAACGGTGCGGCACCAACTCACCTTCGGGGCCGACCGGCGCGTGGCGGTTTGTTTAGGCCGGAAAAACGAAACGTACCTCCGCCGATTGAACGACGAGCAGGGCTTTTTCGGGAAAATCGTCATCCTCGACCACCCGCGTTACATTCTCCAGTACCGCTCGAAAGAAGCGGACGTTTTTGCCGAAACGTACATCCGCACGCTGGCCGATTGTTTGGACGAATGAACCCTCGCCGCCGCTTGGCCCTGAACCGATTCGGTCGTAAACTGCGGGCGCAAGGCACGGGGCTTTTCCCGAAAATACCGTTTAACCCGTTTCGTTCATGCACCGTCGCCACTTTCTCGCCACGCTTCCCACGCTGCCGTTTCTGGCCTCTGCCCTGGCCAAAGCACCGGCCATGAAAGTTACCAAAGTCGAGACGTTTTACTGGAAAGACCGCGCCGACGCGCCCTTCTGGCCGCACTGGACCTGGCTGCGCCTGCATACCGACACGGGGCTGGTGGCCCTGGGTGAAACCTACCCGCGCAACGCCGTCGAGGCCGAGGCCATCCACACCGCCATCGCGCCCGCGTTGCTGGGCCGCGACCCGCGCGACATCGAGCGCATCTGGCATTCGCTTTACCACCAGTTCGACTTTCAAATCGCGGGCGGTGCCGAAATCCGGGCGTTGAGCGCCCTCGACCTCGCGCTCTGGGATTTGCTCGGAAAATCGCTCAACACGCCCGTGTACCGCTTGCTGGGCGGGCTTTCCAACCCCAACGTCCGATTGTACAACACTTGTTTCCCGTACAAATACGATTTCCTGAAAGAGTCAGAGAAAATCATGCGCGAGGTGCTCGACCAGCACGGCGTGAAAGCCATTAAAATCTGGCCCTTCGACGGTGCCGCCCGGCGCAACGGCGGGCAGTACGTCACCCAGGCCGATCTGGACGAAGCCCTCGGCCCCGTCCGCAAACTCCGCGACGCCTTCGGCAATGCCATCGACATTCTGATTGAATTTCACGCCCACTGGAACGTCACCGCCGCCACGCGCATCGCCCGTGCGCTGGAACCCTACCAGCCGATGTGGCTCGAAGATATGCTGATGCCGGGAAATTTCGCCCAGTACCACCAACTCGCCGAGGCCACGGCGCTGCCCCTGACGGTGGGCGAGCGCATGGCCGGAAAGCTGCAATTCGAGAGTTTGCTGGAAAGCCGTGCGGCCAGCTACGTCATGTTCGACATGTGCTGGTGCGGCGGCCTGACCGAAGCCCGCAAAATCACGGCGATGGCCGACGCGTACCAACTCCCCTTCGCGCCCCACACGGCGGGCGGGCCACTGCTTTTTTACGCCTCGACGCACCTCTCGGCGGCCATGCCCAACAACGCCATTCAGGAAAGCTGCCAGCGGTTTTACGAACACGACTGGCCCGAAATGCTCGTCAACCCACTGTTGCCCAAAAACGGCTTCGTCAGCCCGCCCGACCTGCCCGGCCTGGGCATGGAGGTGAAGCCGGAGGTGTTCAACCACCCGAAGGTGGTCAGGCGGGAAAGCGTGTGGAAGTAACGTCAGGGTTTCCCGAACGAAACCACCGCGCTGAGCAGCAAACTTCGGCTCGCCCAGGAGCGGTCGTTGGGCGGCAACACCATCGTGTAACCCGGGTCGAACCGATCGTAGCGCAGTTGCCGCCCGAACTGACCGGCGAGTTCCAGAGCCAGGAAACGGTTTACCTGCCAGCCGACGCCCGCCACGGGCTGCCACGTCGTGCGCAGGGGGCGGTTGGCGGGGATGTCGAAGGGCACGTCGTAGCCGAGGCGCACCGGTAACAGCACTACGGGTTGGTTCGATGAAAATGACCAGTCGGTGCTGCCCCGAAGCAGGCGGCTGAGTATCACCCCGCCGCGCAGGTAGAGCGCACTCAGGTCGTTCCGCCACGCGTCGAAGCGCAGCGTAAGTGGGAATTGCAGGCGGTCAAACGCGTTGTCGTAGCGGGTTTGGTTCTCGAACCGCACGGCTCCATTGGCCAGAAACGTCCAGTCGCGTATCCGAAAGTCGCGCAATCGCTGGTAGTCGGCGTCGAGGGTCAGGGCGAGGCGCTTCGTCAGGCGGTAGTTGAGCCGCAGGCCCGCCGCGTCGCTGAACCGGGGCCGAAACTGGTCGGTCATCACCGAGAGGGGCGGGTTGTTTTCCAGAAATTCTTTCCGAAACGTGCCCGAAAAACCGGCTCCGGCTTTCAAGCCAACCGAAAAGCGGGGTTGCTGACCGAACGCGGTGGCACTCACGAAAACAAGCAGGGCAAATAGCACGGGACGCATGGCGAAGGGATTTTTTTCCACCAGACACCAACCGGCGGGCGAAGGTTGGAAAATCCGCCGCTCACTTCTCAAAAATCAGCATCAGGTACGCCAGAAACAGCAGCAGGTGCACCGCCCCGAGCAGCATGTTGGTGCGGGCGCTGGCAAACGTGAGCGTACAAACCACCAGCGTGAGCAGCAGCAGCACCATGTCGACCGCCGCCAGGCCGAGCACCACCGTTTGGCCGGTGTAAAACCCCAGCAGCAGCACGACGGGCACCGTCAGGCTGATGGAAGCCAGCACCGAACCGAGCAGCACGTTGACCGCCCGCTGCAACTGGTTGGCCCGCGCCGCCCGCAGCGCCGCCAGCGATTCGGGCGAGAGAATCAGCACCGCCACCAGAAAACCGCCCAGGGCGGGCGGGGCCGAAAACGCCTCGATGGCGTAGTGGATGGGCAGGGCCAGTTGCTCGGCCAGGTACACCAGCGGCAGCAGGTAAGCCACCAGCAGCGGCGCGTGGTAGCGCACGGTGCGCACGTCGTGGCCGTCGGCGTGGGGGGCGTCAGAAGCGGTTTCGGGGTTGGGGTCGAGGAAATAAGCGCGGTGGCGGCGGTTCTGAATCGCCAGAAAAACAACGTACAACCCCACCGACATTACGATCAGAAACACCGACTGGAGCACCGAAAGGACCGGACCGGGCGTGGTGGTGGTGAAGTTAGGCAAAATCAGCACGAGCGTGGCCAGCGGCACAATCACCGCCAGGAACGCGTTGGCTCCCTGTAAATTGTACGTCTGCTCGCCGTAGCGCAGTCCACCCAGCAGCAACGACAGGCCCGTCATGCCGTTGAGCATCACCATCAGCACGGCAAACATGGCGTCGCGGGCCAGCGTGGGCGTACCGTGGCTGCCAAACATCACCGCCGCGATCATTGCCGCTTCGATCACCGTTACGGCCAGCGTGAGCAGCAGCGTGCCGAGGGGTTCGCCCAGCAGCACCGCCAGCCCTTCGGCGTGGCGCAGCACGGCAAAAGCCGCCACCAGAATGACGACGAACAGCCAAAGAAAAAGAAACCCAAACCACAGCGGGTTGGTCAGGTTGGCCAGCCAGCCGTGCCCGAACCAAAAAAACAATCCCGCCGAAACGACGCTGGCGACCAGCGCCCATTCGGCGCGCAGAAAGTCAGAAAACGAAAGCGGAGCTGGAGCGGAAGGCATGGGGCGAAATGGGCGTTTCGCCCCAAGATAAGCGTTTTCGACGACTTACGCCGCCCTCGGATCGCCCGGCAGGAAGTGCCCCGTCACGCGTTTGAAGGCTTCCGAGGTTTTGTCGCCGGGTACGCCGTCGATTTTCACGAAAATGCCCGGAAACGTGTTGAGCCAGGTCTGGAGCGTCTCGACCTGGGCCACCACGAGCGGGTCAGTGGGTTTTTTGTTGGAATGATTCACCACCAGCGGCGGCGTGTTCAGCGGCGGGATGGGCTGGTCGGTAAAATCAGTAAGGTTTTTCTCGGCCAGCCGCCGCAGCAGCACCGCCGCCCCGACCTGCTTCGACACCGCCGTGTCCGACCAGGTGCCGTCGGCGACGAACTTCCCGCTCGTGTAGTGGTTGGAGCGGCTCCACAGGTAGGGCGAAAGCACCTCCGGGTGGAGCCGCCGGTAGCCAAAGCCGTTG
This sequence comes from Spirosomataceae bacterium, assembly GCA_965249815.1. Lineage (GTDB taxonomy): Bacteria > Bacteroidota > Bacteroidia > Cytophagales > Spirosomataceae > JAJAZB01. The sequence goes on from CBDFMV010000002.1 coordinate 126,600, forward strand.
TAGCGTTCGAGTTGAAAAAGCACGCTAGGCAGGCTCCAGTCGGCCAGCTTGTTAAGGCCCTGGAGGGTCAGGGCGTCGGCGGCGCTTTGCTCCCAGGTGAAGGGCGGCTGGCCTTTGGGCCGCCCGGCGGGCACCTGCACGGTGCGGGCCGTGAGCGGGTCGCCGTTGTGGAGGTGGCCGTTGAAACTTTGGCTCGATTCCATGTTGTGGACCACCGCCACGAAAAACCACGGAATGCCCAGCGCGTTGCCCACCTGCTCGTAACGAGCCTGGTGGCTGAGCAGGCCGTTGAGGAGGGTTTCCACCTCCTGAGCGAAGGCAGGACGGATCAGGCAGGTATTGAACAGATCGGTGTATTCGGCCCGCAGGGCGGGAGTGAGCGTGACGGCAGGCATGGCGTGGGCGGGCCGGAGGGTGTGAGACCGAACCGCGCTACCAAGTTGACGGACAATGGCTTGGAAAGCAAGAACGACTTAGCGAACGGTAGGGCTAACGGAGTTCCGTTGGGCGAAAAGGGCTTTTTTCGGGAAAAATACCCCACCGAAAGGGGAATTTTCCCGTTGTGCCGCCGGGCCAGACGAACCGACCTTTGGCGGGAAGTCCAACGCAGCGACGAAACGGATTTTGTTTTCCAACGGGTTGGCGTTTATAGGTTTAGGTGAAAGCAAAAACGCCCCGGTCGGCTGACCGGGGCGTTTTTTTTTGTAGTCATCATTGAAGAATTAATTATTCTATAAACAGTTTATATGAAGTTACAAATCCTGAGTAAGTAGTTAAACGTAAAATATAAATGCCGGGCGGTAATTTTGATACATCATAATGTATCGTCTCATTTATGGGAAAGTAATCAATGAGTTGTCCGCGTAAATCATATAACTTGATAAAGCTACCATAATCAGGCGGAGATGGGACAATTGTAATCAAGCTGCTTGAAGGGTTAGGAAAAATACGAACCAAGTTGTTTACTACTAGATTATTAGTAAGTGACGTAACAGTTATACGTAGCGAATCAGATTCTGTTGTTCCGCAATCATTAAATACAGCCACTTTGTAATATCCAGTTCCTCTATTAGCAATATAAACTTGCTGATTAGCACCAGAAATAGGCTTGTTGTTGTAGTACCATTGATTATTTATCACACTTGAAGAAGTTAATGGAAGAGGGTTATTTAGGTTTCGTGAAATAATAGGCTTATCGGGAAAAGTACGAATGTCAATTGGTAAGGAAATTGTATCGCTCGGACAATAACCATCAAAGACATTAGCCTTGAGATAGTAGCGTTGGCCACCTGGTTTTTTAAAAACTATTCTTACCTGATTACTTACAGCGTTTATTATCCCAGCTTCAGATGGTAAATACCATTCAAATTTTACATCTGATATTACATTAAGGGAATATGAGTATGATTTTTCTGGGCAAGGATTTAATTCAGTCTCGTCAAATATAGGTACTTGAGGGCGTTGCCGTACTTGAATCGTAAGCTCGTTACTTTCACTTCGCCCACATCCATTTATAGCAGTAACTTTTACATTATAAATACCTGGGTTATTCCAAAGTACAAAAGCCTTATTCATAATTGATGTTATTTTATCGTCACTCGATAGTGACCACTCATATTGATATCCGTTTGTACTATCCACTCGAAATTCTCCGGGTCTGCTCAAGCGAACGCATCCAGAGGCTACTCCAGCATCAGGGATATGAGGTCGATTTGGAGGAATATTCAACATATATTTTGTCAACGTACCGTTGTAAGCGTGCATCACAAATATGAAATCATTGGATAAACTAAGATTGTTAATTTCACCTTCTAACTTAGAGCTACCTAAAGAATGCCAAGAGTTTCCACCGTCCGTGGTTTGAAACAATTCATTCTCTCTGGAAAAATATCCTATGTCTTTGCTCTGAAATGAAAATAAGCGTAATGGTATACGAAGATATGGTTCACTAAAAGGCAAATTATTAATCGTATTCCATGTTTTTCCTCCATCTAACGTCTTTGATAAGATCGTATTCGCTACTACAGCGAAGCCAACCTCTTGTGTAACGAATTGAATTTGAGAATAACTCGAATCAGGATTTGTAATAATTTGTCGAGTCCACGTTAAACCACCATTTACTGTTTTATAATATTCGTTCCATTCTCCGGCTGAATAATAACCGACTTTTTCACTAATAAATTGAATACCTTGCAGAAACTCACCTTTCTTAATAATTTCCCAATTTTTCCCGCCATTGGTTGTTTTGATTAAACAGGCTGAGTCATCTTCTGTCGAAGCAGAAGCATACCATATATTTTCGTCCAGAAACTGGACATAATTTACTCCTGGATTGTTCGGTACAAAATCGAATTTCATTTTCTCTTCACGCCATGTTATTCCACCGTCTTCAGTAACCATTAACTTACTTAGATCAAAAGCAACACCTTTTTGGGGCGAAAAGAGGTGTACCCTCATATTTAAGCCTCCTTTAAAACTTAATCCCATTCTATGCCAAGTTTCCCCTCGGTCATTACTCACTGCTACATCGCTATATATTGGATCTTCAACATGAATCAGCATATTCTTTAAACTGATTTGGCCTGCGATAGATAGAGAAGATGAAGGGACTATTAATGATGTACTGGTTTGCTCAAATGTTTTCCCACTGTTCGAGCTCAACCAAATAGAACGATCAACACCAACAAGGCAAACAGCTTCTCCAAAACCATGAAGATCTCTAAAATCGCAAGATAAGACAACACTACTAAACGAATGCCCGCCGTTTGAACTGCGGAATAATTCGGTTTTCCTTGGATAATTATTAATAGTTGAGCCGATAAAGATAGTCGAATCATTTAGAGCAAAAAGTTTAATTAAAGTAGCTGTGCTATCTTTAATTAAAGGCACTTCCTGCCAAGATTCACCAGAGTTCTCAGTAATCCATACGTTTGACGAACTCATGACGATGTATTTTTTAGGGCTTAAGGCGATAATATCTTTTATTTTATTAATAATTCCACCAAATTTATTCGAATCAAAATATATCCATGAGATGCCTCCATCAATAGTAATTCCGCAAGAACCATCCCAAAATGCAGCATATATAGTTTGTATATTTTCACTACTAATAGATAAAATAGCTGCTCTTGTGTTTACTTTAAGCCATGAATCACCACCAATCCGCAGTTAAAACGATTCCCTTCTTACGATTAGTAAAAAATATCTTCGTACAACGGAATTTCACTCCTAATAATTGTTTTCCAGCTTTTACGGGTCCATCAAGGCGTCTCATCACTCCGCCATATTCTTTGGCGATAAACATAACTTCTGAATCAATGGAGAAAATATGTGCGATTTCGTTTTGCCCATATAAAAAAGGATACCATGTTCTGCCACCATCGCCGGTTGTAAGAATCTCATTGAAATAATTAGTTGAGTTAAAACGGTATTACCGATATCCCCGTGGCGTGCTGAAGTAGCACCGGGTCAAAGGGCGCACGCACCTACTTTTTTTAGGATTCGAAGCAATAGTTGAAGAACAAGTTAAAAATAGGAGGAAAACGGTTCTGTAGTTCCTCTGGGCTTTTAGTGAGAGGAAGGTCATGGTTTGAGATGTCGCTATGAATTCGCTGAAATCTCTAAAAAACAAAAAGAGGTGCTGATGAAACCTCACCAGCACTTTTTGGAGTGACGCAGCGCCTTGCTTTTACGTTTCCTCCCCGCCCAACTGCTCCCGCACCGCCCGCTGAAGCGCTTGCTAGGGCCGGAGCGTACCGTTGCGTTTCACGCCGTTGGTGCCGCCCGACTCGCTGCGGGCGCGGACGGCCAGCGCCGGGCTGGTGAAATGGCTGGCCTTGAACTGCTGCCATTCTTCCTCGCTCATCCACTGGCGGGTCTGGTCGCCTTTCTGGTAGCCGTCGTTGAAGGCCGCAATCCGGGTTTCGGCGTCGGTCACGCTGCTGTCTTTCAGGAGGGCGTCGAGTTCGGTCCGCGTGGCCTGGCCCTCGCCTTCAAGCTGGGCGAGGTCGGGCAGCAGGGTGAGTTCGTGTTCAAAAATGCTCTTTTTCGCGACGTTGGCGGCGATGCGCTCGTCGGCGCGCGTCAGGTCGGTCTGGAGGCGGAGGCGTTCGCGTTTCAGCCGCCGCATTCGGATCGGAATCTGCACCCAGCGCAGCCAGTAACTTTGCAGCACCGGAAACGCCAACCCGAGGCACACGGCCCCCGCGATGGCGAACAAAATGCCCGTCAGCACAAACGAAAGCAGCGCCCAGCCGCTCGTGACGAGGGTCTGGTTGAGGGCGTCCATTTTCTGCAACTCGCGGTCCACCTGCCCGACGGCCCCCGCCGCGCCCGCGTCGGTTTGCTGCAACTGAATGCCCCGGATGGTTTTGTTGATTTCCTGCTTGAGTTTGTCGGTTTTGTAGGCCTCATACCGAAACCAGCCCAGCACGAACATCGTGGCGATGGTAAACACCACCAGCCCCCCGATAAACCAGGCGTAGTTGCGCCGGGCCTTCGGGCCTTCGTCGTTGAGGTACGGCTGTTCGATGAGGCGTTCGTAGGCCGGTTTGAGCAACACCGACAGCATCGCCAGACCCACGGCAAAGCTCCAGGCCTCGACGTTGTTGCGGATGTTGAGGGCGTAGGCCACGATTTCGTGCGAGATGATCAAATCACCGCCCACGAACAGCACCCCGGCCACGAGGTAGAGCAATCCCGCCAGAAACGCGTAACTGGTTTCGGTGCGGTGGCGTTTGTAGCGCAGGCGCTCGGTTTCCTCTTCGTTGATGGCCACGGCTTTCTCCAGCCGCTCGGCCTCCTTGCCCGCCAGGCTGATTTCGTACAGATGCCCCTGGAGGGAATCGAATGCCTGCTTACGCTGGCGACGGGACATCTCGATGCGGCTGGCGAGGCCGTCGAGGTGGTGTCGTTTTTCGGCAATCTGACTGGTGAGCCGCCCCAGGTTGGCGCGGTTGCTCAGGTAGCCTTCGTAGCTGTCGCGGCTGACCTGCTCCAGCCCGCTGGCGTAGCCGTGCTGGAAGTCGGGCGAGTCGGTGTGTTGCGGGGCGTCTTCGTCAAAGGAAGGATCGTGAACCATGATTACCGGGAGTTGAATGAAATCGGTTGGGGGGTAACGGGTGCCTCATGCGGGTTTCTTCACTCCGGTCAATCGGGTTCAGTTGGTTTTGAAAAAGCGTCGGCAACGTAAGGGTTTCAGCCGTAATTTTGCCTCCTGCGGAGTTTTTTCCCGGAAAAAACCTTGCCGTTGCGGTAGAGTAACGGCCTGGGCGGGGAAAGTTGTTCACGAACGGGGTGATTTTCTGCCCAGCGTTTGGCATCGACCCGACCTTCATCAAGCCAAATTTGCGGGGTGATGGATGGCGCGTGACCAACGAATTCACCGTTCCCGCCACGGGGGCGAACGTTTTATTTTGATGCTTCGCGACGGATGAAGTAATTGCATCGTTCCCGCGAACCCACGCAGGCCAATTCGCGCCTGGGTTCGCGTTTTTCGGTTTCCGATTTTCCTTTGAACCCCATGAAACGGCTGATTTTCCTTTTCCTTCTCGGTTGCCAGGCCGCCTTCGGGCAGGTGAGGTTCGCCCGGATTTTCTCCGACCACGTCGTGCTGCAACGCCAGCAACCGCTTCCCGTCTGGGGTTGGGCGAAACCCGGCGAAAAAGTAACCGTCACGCTGGCCGGGCAACGCCAGTCGGCCAAAGCCGACGCGGACGGCAAATGGCTGGTTCGGTTCGCAGCGATGGAGGCGGGCGGGCCGCACCAACTCGCTGCGACGGCCAAATCGGGCCAGGCCCAACTCGCCGACGTGCTCCTCGGCGACGTGTGGCTTTGCTCCGGGCAGTCGAACATGGAGTGGCCGGTGAAACAGGCCAATCACTTTCCGCAGGAAAAAAAGAGCGCGCAGTTTCCCCAAATCCGCCATTTTCGGGTGGATCACGTGCTGTCGCTCACGCCCGACGCCGACCTGAAAACCGGCGCGTGGCAGGTCTGTTCGCCCGAAACCGTCGGCGATTTCACGGCGGTAGGCTATTTTTTCGCCCGTGAGCTGAACCAGAAACTCAACGTGCCCATCGGGCTGCTGCATTCGTCGTGGGGCGGTTCGCAGGTCGAAGGCTGGATCAGCCGCGAAGGCATGGTCGGCAACGACGAACTCCGGCCCGTGGTCCAGCGCCTGCCTACCACCTGGGCGGGCGTAGACAGCCTGATGGACGTGAAACTCCGCCGACAGTTCGTTGCCACCGACGAGCGCAAGTACCTCGACGCCGATTTTGATTTTTCGTCCTGGCAAAAAGCTGACCCCTTCGGGCAATGGGACTGGAAAGGTGCAAACGGCTTCCGGGGGCAGGGCTACATGGCCCGGCTCGTTGACATTCCGGAAGAACTTGTTTCTTCCCCAACCACCCTGGTTCTGGCCGAGCACGACGGACCAACCGAGCGTGTACGTCAACGGGCAAAATATGGCCGAGGGGGCCTGGAAGGGCGTTCGGAAAATTTCTATCCCAGCCAACGCCTGGAAACCGGGCGCCAACCGGCTCGTCGTCAAGTTTGGCAACGCCGCCAACCCCGCCTGGTACGGCCTCGGTTTGATGGGTTCGGCCAGCGACCTGTACGTCGAGGGCGACGGGCAGCGCGTCAGCCTCGCCGGGCCGTGGCACCTGATGCCCGCCTTCGCCGAGCCGCACGCCTACACCCGCTTCATGAACAACCTCGCTACGGGCCTTTACAACGGCATGATTGCGCCGCTGCCGCCGTTTGCCATCCGGGGGGCGCTTTGGTACCAGGGCGAAACCAACGCGGGCCGGGCGTACCAGTACCGCCAGAGTTTTCCGCTGCTGATCACCGACTGGCGGCGGCGCTGGGGTCGGGAATTTCCGTTTTATTTCGTACAGCTTTCGAGTTTCGGCAGCAACCAAAACAGCAATCAGGGCAGCGGTTGGGCCGAACTCCGCGAAGCCCAGACGATGACCCTGAGCCTGCCCAACACCGGCATGGCCGTGACGACCGACGTGGGCAACCCCAAAGACATTCACCCGACCAACAAGCAGGACGTGGGCCACCGGCTGGCCGTGGTGGCCCTCCGGCAGGAATACGGGCAGGCCGATGTCCCCGCCGGTTCGCCCCTGTACGAAGCCGTCGCGTTCAACGATGGCAAGGCCGTGATTTCGTTCAAAAATGCTCCGAACGGGCTGGTAGCAAAAGACGCCTACGGCTACCTGAAAGGCTTTGAAATCGCGGGCGAGGACCAAGTTTTCCACTACGCCAAAGCCGAAATTCAGGGCAACCAGGTCATCGTCGCCCACCCCGCCGTGCCGAAACCCGCTGCCGTGCGCTACGGCTGGGCCGACGCCCCGGAGGACGCCAATTTGTTCAGCGCGGACGGTTTTCCGGTCGGTCCGTTCCGTACCGATTCCTGGCCGGGCGTAACGGAGAAGGTTCGGTTTGAGTAAGCAAGTGCCGTCATGCGGTCCGCCGCGCGGTTTGGCATGACGAAAACCAAGTTTTTTTGAAAACAGAACACATTTCAACCGCAGCCAAATGATTTCCTACAAAAACCTCCCGTACCCGCTGACGCTCGCGCTGTTCGCCGCCGGCCTGCTCGTGCTGCTGATGGGCGGGCAACGCCGCAACGGGGCCAGCGTGCTGATTTTTGCGAAAAACCCGGCCAGCCAATCCCAGGCCTCCGTCGCCGCCGGGGCGTTGAAAACCCTGCTGAATAACGCCGGGGTGAAGGCCGACACGACGAGCAACGACGCCGGTCTTTCGGAGGATTCCTTGAAAACGTACCGGTCTGTTGTTTTTTTGAACACTGCCAAAGACGGCCTGGAAACCGTACAGCAGGTCAATGTTGAGCGCTTCGTGCAGGCAGGCGGGGGCCTGAGCGTGATCAACGCCGAAGGGTTCACGACCTACCAGTGGGCCTGGTACCAGGACCTGTTGGGTGGAAATCCGGCGAAACCGACGCCCGGCGCATCGCTGACTACCTTTCGCCGGGAATTCGACGGGGGCCGCGTGTTTTTCTTCGCGACGGGCAATTTGACGACCCCCGAAGGGCTGAGCCAGAATCTGGTGGACGGCATCAAATCGACCCTCGACGGACCGGCGCTGAATTACGCCCGCGCCCGGACCGACCGGATGCCCGAAGAAAACCGCTTCACGGCTACCGTGCTGGACTCGTTCATGGACGAACCGATTGAAATGGAAATCCTGGCCGATGGGCGGGTGTTGTTCGTGGAACGGAAAGGCGTCATTAAACTCTACGACCCGGCGGCCAAAGCCACGCGGACGATCAACAAACTGCCCGTTCACCTGACGGGCAACTACGAAGACGGCCTGCTGGGCATGGAACTCGACCCGAAGTTTGACCAAAACCATTTCGTGTACCTGTACTACTCGCCGGTCGGTACGAAATCGGTGCAGAACCTGTCGCGGTTCGTTTTCACCGGCGACAGCCTGCAACTGAGTTCCGAAAAAATCGTGATGCAGGTGCCCGTGCAGCGCGAAACCTGCTGCCACTCGGCGGGCAACGTGTACTTCGACCGGGCGGGCGATTTGTACCTCTCCACCGGCGACAACACCAGTTCCAAGGAATCCGACGGCTTTTCACCCCTCGACGAACGGCCCGGCCGGGGGCCGTTCGATTCCCAGAAATCGTCGGGCAATACCCACGATTTGCGGGGAAAAATCCTGCGCATCCGCGTCCAGCCTGACGGCTCGTACACGATTCCCGACGGCAACCTGTTCCCGAAAGATGGCTCGCAGGGCAGGCCCGAGATTTACGTCATGGGCGCCCGCAATCCCTACCGAATCTGGGTGGACAAGCGCGGATTTCTGTACTGGGGCGATGTCGGGCCGGACGGCGGCACCGCCAGCGAGCGCGGCCCCAAGAGCCAGGATGAATGGAACCAGGCCCGCAAGCCGGGCAATTACGGCTGGCCGTATTTCGTCGGCGACAACAAGCCCTACGCCGATTTCGACTTCGCCACCAACCAGGTCGGGCCGCTCTTCAACCCCGATCGCCCGGTGAACGAGTCGCCCAACAACACCGGCTCGAAGGTGCTGCCGCCCGCCCGGAAAGCCATGATTTGGTACCCCTACGACAAGTCGGCGGAGTTTCCGATGCTGGGCACGGGGTCACGCAGTGCGATGGCCGGGCCGTTTTTTTACCTCAACGACTACGCCAAATCCGCCGTGCGGTTTCCGAAGTATTACGACGGGAAGCAATTCATTTACGAATGGGCCAGAAACTGGATTAAGGTGTTGACCTACAACGAAGCGGGCGATTTGCGGCAAATCGAATCCTTTCTGCCAACGAGTTTTATTTCCAAACCCATCGACATGAAGTTTGGCCGCGATGGGGCCATGTACGTGCTGGCTTACGGGGCCAATTACTTCGCCCGAAACCCCGATTCGCAGTTGCTGCGCATTGAATACGCCGACGGCAACCGCCGCCCGGTGGCCAAAGTGACCGCCTCGAAAACCGTCGGCGCGGCTCCGTTGAGGGTTAATTTTTCAGCGAAAGAATCCTTCGACTACGACCGGGGCGATAAAATCAGCTACCGCTGGGAATCGGGCCACGGGCAGAAATCGACCGCCGCCGCGCCGACCTTCACCTACGCCAAACCCGGCGTGTACCGGCCCAGACTGACCGTCACCGACGCCGAAGGCCAGCAGGCCACCACCGAACTGGTGGTGAAAGTCGGCAACGAAACACCGCAGGTGGACGTGGTCGTGAAGGGCAACCGCAGTTTTTATTTTGACAACACGCCCCTCACGTACGCCGTCATGGTGCGCGACCGGGAAGACGGCGCGCTGAACAAGGGCATTTCGGCCAGCAAGGTGAACTTCGCCGTGGATTACCTGCCCGAAGGCAAGGACCTTGCCCTGCTCACCGCCAATAACCCCGGTGGGGAGGACGTCGCGGCCCGGTTCATCCAGGGAAAAACGCTCCTCAACGCCAGCGACTGCAAGGCCTGCCATTCGATGAACGTCAAATCCATCGGACCGACCTGGATGGAGGTTTCCCGGCGCTACCAGCCCACCGCCGAAGCCGCCGTGCCCGTGCTGGCGAAAAAGGTGGTTACGGGCGGCAACGGCAACTGGGGCAAAAACGTGATGTCGGCGCACCCGCAACACACCGAGCAGGAAACCGGCGAAATGGTGCGCTACGTCCTGTCGCTGGCCGCCGCCGGGCCGAAAAGCCTGCCGTTGCAGGGCAGCTACGCCCTGACCCAACACGCGGGCGGCAAACCCACCGGCATTTACATTGTCACGGCCAGTTACACCGACAAAGGCAGCCCGGCGACGGGTCCGCTGACGGGTCGCAAGCTGTTGATGCTCCGCAATCCGCAGGTGGAGGCCGAATCGTACGACCTGGGCAGCGGCGTGGACCGCAAGCACCAGGACGGCAGCGACCAAAGCTGGGTGGGTGACATCAAAGACGGCTCGTACCTCGGCTTTACGAACTTAGACCTGACGGACATCCGCGAAATTTCTTTCAGCGCCGCGGCCCTGCCCTCGCGGGGTGGGCGCATTGAAATTCGTTCCGGTTCACCCACGGGTACCCTGCTGGGTACCGCCACCGTCGAACCGGTTGCGCCCGCCGCCGGGGGACGCCGGGGACCCAACTGGCAAACGGTAACCGCTCCCGTCGTGGGTTCGGGCGGCGCGAACGTCCTATATTTTGTGTTTAAAAACGACGCCGTGAAGGACAAAAACCTGATGCTCCTCGACTGGGTTCTGTTTAAAAAAGCAGCCTCGCCCCAGCCAGCGGGGAAGTAGCAAAACAGGGGAATTAAACGAGGATGGTTTCTTTGAGAAGAAAAAGACGGTAAACGGCTTTTGCGAACGGACGATTTTTTTAGAAAACGGCCGGAAATCGCACTCGCCGACCTCAGTGTGAGGGCGAAGTTGTCGGCACCGCCGCCTTCACGTACTTGTAGCCCACGGCCAGAAACACCGCCAGCCCGACGACCAGCCCCGCGAAAAACAAGGCTCCCAGTTTGGGGTTGGAGTACACGATGGCCACGAGGCAAAGCGCCGAAAGCCCCAGCGCCAGCAGGGGCATCCATGGGTAGAACGGTGCCCGGAAGGGCCTCGGCAGGTTGGGTTCCCTGCGCCGGAGCACCAGCAGCGCCGCCATGCTGATGCCGTACATGACCACCGCCCCCAGCACCGACAGCACAATGATGGCGTCGGTGGTGCCGGTGAACATGGCCACGAGACCCACCGCCCCGCCCGCCAGCAGCGCCCAGTGGGGCGTGCGGTAACGCGGGTGCAGGGTTGCCAGCGCCTGGGGAAGGTAGCCTTCGCGGGCCAGGGCGTAGAGTTGGCGCGAGTAGCTGAGCGTACCGCAGTGAAACGAAGCCACCAGCCCAAACACGCCCAGACCCGCAAAGAGTTTGGCCCAGCCGCTTTCTTCGCCCAAGGCCAGGGTCAGGGCATCCGGCAGCGGGTGGTCGTGGGTGGCCAGTGTGCGCCAGTCGCCGACGCCCGCGCTGAGAACCATCACCCCCAGGGCCAGCACCACCAACGTCAGGATGCTCGACACGTAGCCGCGGGGGATGGTGAGGTGCGGGTTTTTTACTTCCTCGGCCACCATCGCCACGCCTTCGATGGCAACGAAAAACCAGATGGCGAACGGAATACCGGCGAAAATTTCCCGAAAACCCACCCGGGCCGGGTTGTGGGCAAGGAAATTCTCCCAGCGAAAATGCGGCCCCACCAGCGCCAGGAACACGAGCAGTTCGCCGACGGAAACGACGGTGATCCAAAAGGAAAAGCGCGCCGAACTTTTCACCCCGAACCAATTCAGCGCGATGAACACGGCGTACGTGCCCGCCGCCACCGGCAGCACCCCGAGTACGCGGGGGTAGAGAAAATGCGCGTAACTGCCCAGCGCGTACGCAATGGCGGGTGCCCCCAGCAGAAAATCGACCAGCGTGGCGTACCCGGCCACGAAGCCGCCCACCGGTCCGAAGGCCCGCCGGGCGTAGGCCGCCGCCCCGCCCGCCGAGGGAATGGCCGCCGTGAGTTCGGTGTAGCTGAAAATGAACGTGACGTAAAACACCGTCACGAGCAGCGTGGAACCCAGAAAACCGAGGGTGCCCGAAGTGGCCCAGCCGTAGTTCCAGCCGAAGTATTCGCCCGAAATAACCAGCCCGACGGCGATGGCCCAAAGCTGCGGGGCGGTGATGACGCGTTTGAGGGAGGCAGACGGAGGAGGAGGTGCGTTCAAGGCGCAGCAGGTTGTTTTTTAGGAAAGAAAGGGAGCGAAAATACGGCGAGGCGGGGAGATTGCAAATGAATCCGGTGCGAGGGGCGGTTAAGCCGAACAATTGGCGCATCAACGCTTCTTTTTCCAAACCAAGATGGTCGGCGATGCTGAGAATGTCGTTCAACGTGCCGACTTTGATGGGATTGTGGCGAGGAACCGTCTCAAAATGTTCGCCGTTTTTCAATGTACGGATGCGGAGGTGACTGCTGGTTTGCCGGACGACTTCGTAGCCGAAAGGCTTGAGGAGTTTGATGAATTCAAGACCTGAAAGGTTGCGAGGAATTCTCATACAGGAAGTTTGTATCAAGCGTGTTTCTTCCACAGAAAAGTAGAATGCGCTTAATTGACCCTACAAAGTTCCGAAATCGAAGTATCCTGTGACCAGTCGAATTTAAGTGCTGTTGAGGCAAAAAATCCACAGTTCTTAATAAGCTATAGCGCGAACACTTCATCCTTCACAAACCGCAACCTCACCCGCTCCGGCCGTTGCGTCGGTTCGTCAAAATGGCACTCGATGGCGTCGCGAATCATGGCTTTCAAATCCGCTACGTCTTCGCCCTGCGTGAAGATGTTTTCGCCAACGGCGCGGGCCGAGTAGCCGCCGTCAGGGTCTTCTTCAACGATAAATTCTAATTCGTTCATGGCGATTGCTTTTTCGTAAAAATAGCGATTTGGCGGGAAATCGCGGGTTAAGTACTGTCGAAACGCTACGGTTGCCAGCCGTATCCACACGCATCCTCGTACGGCTGGCAACCGACCCCGTAGCGGGCATCGGCCCCTTACGCCAACCCAAACAGCACCTGCAGGTTAATCCACAACGCTTTTTTCTTGGCCTTGTCGGTGTGGAGTTGGGCGAGCGGGTCGGTGAGCAGAAACTGGATGCCTTCGATGGGCGTCACGCGGTAGGGCACCAGCACGAGGTCGAGGTTGAGTTTTTTCAACCCCACGCCAAACGAAATGAACAGGTGCGCGGCCTTGCTTTCGAGCAGCGGCCGGAAATCCTGGCCTTTCAGTTTTTGCAAATCGAGCAGTTCCACCTTGTCGAGGCGCAGGCTGACGGCCTTCAGAATATTTTCAAGCAAAGCCAAATCGTCGGGCGAAGGGCGATCGGTCAGCACGAGGAGCTGATGGCGAAACGCCAGCGTCGGGGCGGTTGCCGGGGCAGCCGGGACTTCGGCGACGGGCGGCAGTGCACTCAACGGTTCCGGAGCCGGTTCGGGTGTTGCCACGACGGGCGCTTCGGATTGGGGCGCGGCTTCGGCGACCACGACCGGCACCGCAATCGGCTCCGGCACGGCGAAGAGCGTTTCGCCGCTGAACAACACCTGCAACGCCTCCCGCGTGATGACTTCGTTCATGCCCGTTTTTTGGGGAAAATTTCAGCACAAAAGTAACCTCCCGGAGTACGGGTCCCAGCGCCGGAAAAAGGAAGTACCGGGTTTTTCGGAAAAGCAGTACTTTCATCGTTCCAACTTACCATCGACCATGCACCTCAACCTCAACGCCGCCGCCCAGCAAACCTACGACGCCATCGTCATCGGCTCCGGCATTTCGGGCGGCTGGGCCGCCAAAGAATTGTGCGAAAAGGGCCTGAAAACGCTCGTGCTGGAGCGGGGCCGCGACGTGAAGCACGTCACCGACTACCCCACGGCCATGAAACACCCCTGGGAGTTTGAGCACCGCCTGCGGATGCCCGCCGCCTTCGACGCCGAAAACCCGATTGCCACAAAATGCTACGCGCTCGACGAAGCCACGCAGCAGTTTTTCGTGAAAGACAGGGAGCACCCCTACGTGCAGGAAAAGCCCTTCGACTGGATTCGGGGCTACCAGGTAGGCGGCAAATCGCTGATTTGGGCGCGCCAAACCCAGCGCTGGAGCCGCTACGAATTCGAAGCTCCCGAACGCGACGGCTTCGCCGTGCCCTGGCCCATCGGCTACGACGAACTGGCACCCTGGTACAGCCACGTCGAGAAATTCGTCGGGATTTCGGGGAACAAAGACGGCATCGACACGTTGCCCGACGGCGAGTTTCTGCCGCCCTGGGAATTGAACTGTGCCGAAAAGCACCTCCAGTCCAGCATTCACCAACATTACCCCGACCGGCGCGTCATCATCGGGCGCTGCGCCCACCTCACCCAGCCGCAACCCGTTCATTTGCAGCAAGGTAGGGGCCAGTGCCAGGCGCGGCATTTGTGCTACCGGGGCTGTCCGTACGGCGGGTATTTTTCATCCAATTCGGCCACGCTCCCCTGGGCGGTCAAAACCGGCAACCTCACGCTTCGGCCCGATTCCGTCGTGCATTCGATTATTTTCGATGAAAAGAAAGGGAAGGCGACGGGCGTACGGGTGGTGGATGCCCACACGAAACAAACGACGGAGTATTTCGCCAAAATCATTTTCGTCAACGCCGCCTGCCTCAATTCCAACCTGATTCTGCTCAATTCCACGTCGCGGCGCTTTCCCAACGGCCTCGGCAACGACAGCGGGGTTTTGGGCAAATACGTCGCCTTCCATAACTACCGGGGTTCGGGTGGGGCCACCTACGAGGGTGACCAGGACAAATACTACTTCGGGCGGCGGCCCACGACGGCCTTCATGCCGTCGTTCCGGAACGTGAAAAAGCAGGAAACCGACTTCCAGCGCGGGTACATGGTGGCCTTCGCGGCTTCGCGGGTGAGCAACCTCGGCCAGCCGGGTTTCGGGGCGGAATGGAAAGACGAAGCGGGAAAACTCGGCCCCTGGAGCATTTTCATCATGATGCAGGGCGAAACCGTGCCGCGCGAACAAAACCACCTGCGCCTGCACCCCGACCTGAAAGACGCCTGGGGCGTGCCCCAACTGGTCACGTCGGTGGGCTACGACGCCAACGACGAGAAGGTTTTTCAGGATTTCACAACCCAGGCCGCCGAAATGCTCGACAAAGCGGGTTGCAAAAATATTTTCATGGGCGATTCGAAGCAGGCCCCCGGCCTCGACATCCACGAAATGGGCGGCGTACGCATGGGCCGCGACCCGAAAACCTCGCTGCTCAACGCCCACAACCAACTCCACGCCTGCAAAAACGTGTTCGTCACCGACGGGGCCTGCATGACCTCCGTGGGCAACCAGAACCCCTCGCTGACGTTCATGGCACTCACCGCGCGGGCGGCGAATTTTGCGGTGAGCGAATTGAAGAAGCGGAATTTGTGAGCGCCCCGTCTGGCAGATTTCGGGGGGATGCGTCATCACCAACTCCGCTACGGTTTGGTCTGGCGCTTCTCTTTGCTCAGAATTTCGCCCAATCGCCCACGAGTCATTTCTACCGTTATCCTTGTAGATTGTTCCAAATCCTTTTGCGGGGCAAGTGTCGGGTGATCTGCATCATCGATTGGCGGGAGAAATTTTCCTTTCAAACCCGCCTCGTATAAAATTTTCATAGGGCCAGGTTCAAATATTAACTCGTTGGGGATGAGCTTGGCGAGCGAATCGGGCATGAAGTAGAAATGAAGGGAAATTTTATCCTGCGCCCCTGGAGGTGAGGTGTCGATTGGCGGATGAACTGCGCCCAAAGCCTCGGCGGTTCCCTCGCCAGACTGGTGGCGGGTGGCCACGTCACTCTGCTGATGAAGTTCGGCAATGCGTTTGGCCAGCGTCAGGTTCATCTCGCGAATGCCTAATTTCAGCGCGTCGAGCGACCGCAGGAGCGAGGAGAGAATCCTGGGCTTCTTCGCTGAACTTTCGGTTCCCGGCCAGAACGCCTTTGGCTCGTTCATTTCGGGTGGGTGGTTAATGATGATATCCACCGAGTGGAACGTTGTGTCCTTGAAAACCCGATCCAAAGCTTCTTCGACCGGAACGTTAGCCCGTAAACCGCCATCCACGTAATAATTCTTCGGGGTAGTTTCGGTATTGAACAAGGTCATGAATACGGGTTCGTTGGCGGAAGCCCATATCCAGTTGCGCATCGTTTCGGGTTGGAAGTGAAGCGCCCGGGCGGACTTAAATTCGACCTCCAACGTGCGTAGGTTCGTGACCGCCACGATGAAATCCAGATCAGGGCTGTTCGCCAGTTGGGTAAGAGCGCTGTTGGGCAAAAATCGTCTGACCAACCGCCGGAGTGGTTTGGTTTCACCGAGCGTTGGCTTGCGAAGCAGGAAGCGGAAAAAGGCGTTCCCGAGGCGCGGTTGGCCGTTTGCCTTGAACGGGTTTACGTTAAAAATTGAATCTTGTGTCACCGACGTGTACGCTTCGTGCAGGCTGTCAAACTCACGTAACAGGATAAACGGGGCCATCAGCGCGCCCGTACTGGTGCCCACTACCTGCGAGTAAGGACCCTGGATGGAATCGAGCCGCCGAATTAGCCCCACGCCCCACGCCCCAAGTGCGCCCCCGCCCGAAACGACGAGCATTCGCTTCGGGGTTGTGGTTTTGAGTGAATCTGCCGCGTAACCCGAACTCCACGGCAACATGAACAGCAGCAATACATGGAAAGTTTTCATGGTTGAAAATCGCCGATGACGGTCCGTTTCTTTACGGAGGGCCCCTTCGGCACCGACAAAAGTCATCAACCCGCCCCCTGATTACAACGGGGAAAACACCCTTTTGTAAGCGGTGTTTTCCCCACCGCCTATCAGAACATCCGACGCGACGCGTACACGTCGCTGACGACTACGACGTTTCGACTGTTACACCTTCCGCAACGGCGGTTGGCCGCTCACGTCGAGCCGGAACACGTCGGGCCGGGCGTAGTGGCCCACGGGGTCGAAGTCGAGCTTGCTTTTCACGAGCGTTTCAAAATTCAGTTCGGCGGTCAGCAGGCCTTCTTCGTCGTAGAGCGGCCCGGCCAGAATTTCCCCGAAGGGCGAAAGAATCACGCTGCCGCCCCGGCTCATCACCTCGGGTTCGTCAGTCAGGAACTGTTGAAACCGTTCGGGGTAATCCGATTTTCGGACGAACTGGTTGCTGGCCAGCACGAAGCAGCGGCCTTCGAGTGCCACGTGCTGCATGGTGCTTTGCCAGGCATCGCGGGCGTCGGCGGTAGGCGCGAGGTAGATTTCCATGCCTTGCTGGTAGAGCGCGGCGCGGGCCAGGGGCATGTAGTTTTCCCAGCAAATCAGCCCGCCAATTTTTCCAACTTCCGTGTCGAAACTGAGCAGGCCGCTGCCGTCGCCTTCGCCCCAGACGAACCGCTCCAGGCCCGTGGGTTTCAGCTTGCGGTGGCTGCCGAGGAATTGGCCGTCTTTTCCAAAATAAAAAATCGAACAGTACAGCGTGCCACCGCTGCGCTCGGTCACGCCGAGGGCCACGAACATTCCCGCTTTTCGGGCCGCTTCGCCGACACGGGCGACGTGGGGCGAATCGACCTCCACGCTGTTGGTCCAGTACTGTAGCCAGAGGTCGCGGCCCCGCTCGGTGCGGCGCCCCACGACGGCGTCGAAGGTCAGGCCACGCGGGTAGCCGGGAAGGAAGGATTCGGGAAACAGCAGCACCTGACAGCCCTGCGCAGCGGCTTTTTCAATCCATTCGAGGACCAAATCGACGCACCGCGCCGCGTCGAAAAACGCGGGCGTGGCCTGCACGACGCCAGCTTTTACGGTTTTGAAAGGCATGGCTTGTATCCGGGAAAGTGGCCAGGTTTGACAACTTTTGAAAAGTTGTCAAACCTCCGTGCCTGTCCGCATACGGATTACGTCACACCGCCTGCGCCTCCCGGTGAATAATCGCCTCGCGATCCGGCCCGGTGGAAATAAAGCGAATCGGTAAGCCGAGGCGTTCTTCCAGAAAATCAATGTACTGGGCCAGCGGCGCGGGGAGTTCGTCGTAGCTGTGCAGGCCCGAAAGGTTAGTTTTCCAACCCTTGAACCGCTTGTAAATTGGTTCAACGGGGGCGTCGCAGAGATCGTAGGGGAGTTGCTCGGTTTCGGAGCCGTCGGGCAGGCGGTAGGCCGTGCAGACCTTGATTTCGTCGAAGTCGTTGAGCACGTCCACCTTCATCATCACGAGTTGGCTCACGCCGTTGAGCAAAATGGCGTACTTCAACGCGGGCAAATCGAGCCAGCCGCAGCGGCGCGGGCGGCCCGTGGTGGAGCCAAACTCACGCCCGGCCTGCCGGATGCGCTCGCCCACGTCGTCGTGGAGTTCGGTCGGAAACGGCCCGCTGCCCACGCGGGTGCAGTAGGCTTTGAAAATGCCAAACACCTCGCCGATGCTGCGCGGGGCAATGCCCAGGCCCGTGCAGGCTCCGGCGGCCATCGTGGTGCTGGAGGTGACGAAGGGGTACGAACCAAAATCCACGTCGAGCAACGACCCCTGCGCGCCTTCGGCCAGGATGGTTTTGCCCGCCGAAATGGCATCGTTGACCACGTACTCCGAATCGACGAGCGTGAACGTTTTCAGGAATTCAACGCCCTCGAAAAAGTCGGCCTCGGCCTGGGTGAGGTCGTAGTTGAATTGGTAAAAACCCAGAATCTGTTCGTGCGCGGCCACGAGTTTTCGGTATTTCGCGCTGAAATCCGGCGCGAGTACGTCGCCCACGCGCAGGCCCTGCCGGGAAACCTTGTCGGTGTAGGTGGGGCCGATGCCCTTGAGGGTGGAGCCTATTTTTTCGGCCCCTTTGGCCTGTTCGTAGGCGGCGTCGAGGAGGCGGTGGGTGGGCAGGATGAGCGCGGCCTTTTTGGAGATGACCAGATTCTGCCGCAAATCGCCGCCGAAACGGGCGAGACCCTCAATTTCTTTTCGGAAAATAATCGGGTCGAGCACGACGCCGTTGCCGATGATGTTGAGCACGTCGGCGCGGAAAATGCCCGAAGGGATTTGGTGCAGCACCACTTTCTGCCCGTCGAATTCGAGCGTGTGGCCCGCGTTGGGGCCGCCCTGGAACCGCGCCACCACCTGGTAATCCGGGGCGAGCACGTCCACGATTTTGCCTTTGCCTTCGTCGCCCCACTGGAGGCCGAGGAGTACGTCAACGGTCATTCTTAAAAGAGTGAATGAGTGAATGAGTGAATGAGTGAATTCATTCGGCTGGCATTCAATCGGTTCGTTGGAAAATTAAGATTCAAAAATGGTTTCGGCCTGCACCTCGAAGCCAGGCAGCACGACCGAGCGCACGGGGCCGGTTGAGAGGGCGTAATTGTCGAGGCGGTAGCGGTTGTTTTCGAGCACGAACACCTCGATGGCCCGGTTGGCGGGGTCGAGCAGCCAGTATTCGCGCACGCCGTGGGCTTCGTAGAGGTCTTTTTTGATCACCGAATCGCGCACCACCGACGAAGGCGAAATGATTTCAACGACGAGGTCAGGGGCACCATAGATGTAGCTCTGAATTATGCCCGCTCGTTCAGTGCTCACGAACAACAGGTCTGGCTGCAAAACGACGGATTCGAGATTGCCCAAAATCACATCGAGCGGAGCCGAAAAAACTTCACCCTGTTTTTTTTCAAGGACGAAAGAATGAAGGGCGTACTGAAGGCGGGCTGATGCGCGCTGATGAGAAACGGTGGGCATGGGCAAGTCGTATAACTCGTTGTTAATCAACTCCACGCGCGATTCGGGCGGGAGTTCATCGAGCATCCGGGCGTGCGTCCAAATGCCTTCCTGGGTCAGTGCGGGCGTCATGGCTGGGGCGTTAAGCTTGCAGGGCTACTTCTTTGTTTTCGCAGTGCGCTTTGTTGCAGGAACCGTAAAAAATCAGGCTGTGGTGCAACACGTTGAATTGCAGCGTTTCGCCCACCATGCTCTGGATGTTCTGCACGCGGGGGTCGCAGAATTCGGTCACTTTGTGGCAATCGGTGCAGATCAGGTGGTCGTGCTGGCGGCGGCCGTACGCCTTCTCGTACTGGGCCAGGTTGCGGCCAAACTGGTGGCGGGTCACCAGGTCGCACTCCACGAGCACGTCGAGCGTGTTGTACACGGTGGCGCGGCTCACCTGGTACTTTTTGTTCTTCATCGAGATGTAGAGTTCTTCCACATCGAAATGGTCGTCGCGGCTGTAGATTTCCTCCAGAATGGC
This sequence comes from Spirosomataceae bacterium, assembly GCA_965249815.1. GTDB lineage: Bacteria > Bacteroidota > Bacteroidia > Cytophagales > Spirosomataceae > JAJAZB01. Next base: position 146,864 of record CBDFMV010000002.1, read on the forward strand.
GAAGCGCTCGGGGGTTTTGCGCAGCCCTTTGTTTTCGAGGTAGGCCGTGAAAATCTGCCGGACGGTCTCAAAATTGGTTTGGTTCAGCGGCATGGCGTCAGCATCAAGCTGCAAAGGTAAGCGAGTTTCGGGGGGAAACGGGCGAAAACGGGCCGAAAAGCAGTGCGACCACTCAGGCCGGAAGCCGCACGGTAAATTCGGTTCCCTGGCCCTGGGTACTCGCCACGCTGATGGTACCGCCGTGGCCTTTCGTCACAATGTCGTAGCTCAGGCTTAGGCCCAGGCCCGTGCCGCTGCCGGTGGGTTTGGTCGTGAAAAAAGGCTGAAAGATTTTCTCCCGTACGCTTTCGGGCATCCCCGTGCCGTTGTCGCTGACGGTGATGACCACCTGCCCGTTCACCCGCGCCGTGCTGACGCTGACGGTGGGTTGGTACGGGGCCAAACCGGCCAAACCGGTTAGGTCTTGAAGACCTAACCGGTTTTGATTATTTTGCTTCTCGGCCACGGCGTAAAAAGCGTTGTTGAACAAATTGAGCAACACGCGACCCAACTCCTGCGGAGCCACCTGAACCTTCCCCAGTTTTGGGTCGAAGTCGGTTTTCAACTCGGCGTTAAACTCCTTGTTTTTGGCCCGCAGCCCGTGGTAAGCCAGGCGCAGGTACTCGTCGGTAAGGGCGTTGAGGTTGGTGGGTTCTTTCTGGCCGCCGTCGGTGCGGGAATGTTCGAGCATGCCGCGCACGATGGCCGACGCCCGCTGGCCGTGGTAGGTGATTTTCTGGAGGTTTTGCGTCAGGTCATCGGCAATCGCCAGCACCTCGTCGGTGCGCCCGGCGGCGACTTCTTCTTTCAACTCGCCGATGAGTTCGGTGCTCACGTCCGAGAAGTTGTTGACGAAATTCAGCGGGTTCTGAATTTCGTGGGCAATGCCCGCCGTCAGTTCGCCCAAACTTGCCATTTTCTCACTCTGAATGAGTTGAGCCTGGGTCGCTCTGAGTTGGGTCAGCGTGTTTTGAATTTCTTCCTTCTGAAATTCCAGCAGGGCGTTGTCGCGCTGCTTGGTGCGGTAACCCAGGAAGGTCAGCACCATGAGCGCCACGGCCAGCACCAGCCCCGCACCCAACGCCCACTGCCGCGAGCGGGCACCCGCCTCGGAGGCTTGCTGTTCGGCCTGGGCGATTTCCTGTTTTTTACCGAACTCAAAATTCATGTTCTGTTCGGTGGTTTTGCGGATGCTTTCCTTGCTGCGAACGGAGTCGGTGATTTCGGCGGAGGTTTTAAAGGCCAGCAGGGCTTTTTTAAAGTCGCCCGTTTTTTCGTAGCAAAGCGCCAGGTCGGCGTAAGCGGCACTAATCTGCTCGTCGTACATGTCGGCCCTGTCGAGGGCGCGAAACGCCCGCTCCAGGTACGGCAGGGCGGCGGCGTACTTTCCCTGCACCTTGAAGATGGACCCCATCGTGGAATACACCTGAAAAATGTTCAGCGGCTGGTGCGACGAATCGGCAATCACCATCGCCCGCTTGTTCATGGCCTCGGCCCGGAAGTATTGTTTCTGCGTCGCCAGCGCCCACGCGGCTTTTGACAAACTGGCCGACTGGATGCCGGGGTCGCCGGTTTGCTCGGCCAACACCGCCGCCTGAATGGCGTATTGGTACGATTTGGCGTATTTCCGCTCCAGGTCGTAAACCGAAGCAAGGTTGGAGTAGGCGTATAATTCTACGTTGCGGACGCCCGCCCGCTTGGCCATCCGGATGGCGTCGAGCAGGGCGCGCTCGGCCCGCACGGTGTCGCCGACGGTTTTGTAGGTCATGCCCATGTTGGTGAGCGCGTAGGCCTGCGACGAGGGGTCGTTTTTTTCCTCGGCCAGCGTCAGCCCTTTCTGAAAATACGCCAGGGCCTGTTGGTAATTGGACTGCATCTGGTACGAAATCGCCAGGTTCTGGTACGAAGTGCCGAGCAGGTCGAGGTCGTTGGCCTGCCGGGCGAGGCGAATGGCTTTTTCGTAAAAAACCGTGGCACTGTCGTACTGGCTCAGCATGCCGTGCAGCATGCCGTAACTTGAGTAGAGGAGGCCAAAGTCAGCGGAGTCGGGTTGGGCCGAAAACAGCGCTTCGGCCCGCCGCAGGTTTTTGCGGGCTTCGGCAAAATTTCCCTTGAAGCAATACGCCGTGACCAGTTTCAGCCGCGCTCTGGCTTCGCCGACGGGGTAGGCGATTTTTCGGGAAAAGGCCACCGTCCGTTCGCCGAGCGCGAGGGCCGAGTCGAGGTTAACCTGCGCCAGCAGCCCTGCTTTCCGCACGTTGAGGTTCACGCGCGCCGTGTCGGTGGTGGCCTTGCTCAACAGGCGGTTCAACGCGTCGAGTTTGGCGTTTTGCGCCGGGGCGGGCCGCGCCCCGGCAATCAAAAGCAGCAACAGGGCCGTCGTTCGCATGGGGGTAGCGGTTGGGTAAAACGGCGCACTCAGTTTTCCGCCGGAGCGGGTTCGCGGCTGGCAGCCAGGGCCAGGTTTTGCCGCCGGATGCGTTGGCAAAGCGTGCGGATGATGCTGCGAAGCACCTCGCCGCGTTCTTCCATGAGGTCGTAGAAATCCTCCTGGTCGATGCGGAACAGCCGCAGGTCGGTGAGGGCTTCAGCGGAGGCCGAGCGGGCTTCGGTGTCGAGCAGAGCCAGTTCGCCGAAAAAATCGCCCTTGCCAAACTGGGCCAGGTCGCGTTTTTGGTTGAAAATCCGCACCTCGCCGGTGTAGATGATAAACATGCAGGTGCCGAGGTCACCGGCGTTGAAAATCGTTTGTCCCTCGTGGTAGGCCACCTCCTTCATAATGGGCGTCACACTGGTCAGCACGTTTTCGGGCGTCTGGGCGAAGAGGCTGGTGTTTTTCAGCACCAAAACCAGTTCGTGTTCAGGAATCCGGGTGGAAGCAGCAGAATGGCTCATGAGCGAAACGTCAAAGGCAGGAAATTGCGAAATGAGTTGGGCAAAAACGGCGGGCTGTTGCGCCGAAAACCACCCCAGCGCTTCCGCTGCGCTGTCGCGCAGCAGGGGCACGGGGTGGCTTAGGTAAGGCAGCCCGCGGCTGGCCGATGAGTCGGTGATCAGGCCGTGGCGCAGGGCTACGCTGACGGTCCAGTCGGAAAACAAGGCCTCGCCCTGTTCGAGAATGTAATCGGTCAGGGGTTGCTTGCTTCCAAACGGCCCCAGTTCCGCATCGACGAGGCGGGCTTTTTCCTTCCCCGGCACGTCGTCGAGCAGGGCCTGCATGGTTTGGTAGGCCGGGCGCGGAATCAGGTTGTCGAGCATTTCGAGGGCGTTGGCCCGGCGCTCCCGCGAGGCGTGGCTCACGCTCAGCCGCACACTGCCGATGGTTTCGGGGTCGAACAACTGCGTGAGCAGGTCGAAAAGCCGGTCGAGCAATGCCGAGAGTTCGTACTCGAGCGTGGCGGCGAGTTCGGGGTCAGGTTTGTTCAGCGCGCCGTGGAGCAGGCGTTGCGCCAGCACCAGCTCGTCGTGAATCCACCGCCGGAACAGCGGTTCGTCGGCGGGGTGGGGCGGCAGGTTGGTCAGCGCCCGGAGCGCCGCCGAGCGCACCGCGCGGTCGGGGCGCTGGGCCATCGTGAGCAGCACCTGGCGGCTTTCGTCCGTGGCAATGGCCCCACACACTTCCGCAATCCGGGCGGCCAGCAGGCGATCCGGCGCGGTTTGGGTGGTCGCGGTCTGCGCGGCGGCGGTCAGCACGGGCATCGCCGCCGCGCCGAGTTGTTTGAGGCTGGCCACGGCGGTGCGGCCCCCCGCCTTGTCGGTGAGCAATCCCACGAGGTGGCGGGTCAGGTCGGGGTCGGGCAGGGCACCGGCGGTTTGCAGGGCCGCTTTGGCAAGCTCGTGGTCGGGGCTGTCGAGGCAGCGGTGGACGAACGGCACGAATGACATCAATTTCAACATCCGGACGATGTCGAGGGTCGCCCGCTGCTGGGCCGGGTCAGGACTCCGGCTGAGGGCCTCCAGTCCCCGGCGGGCGGCGGGGTGGGCGGGTTGCATTTCGAGGCACCCCCGAATGGCCCCCCGGCGAATGGCCAAATCGGAGTGGTGCAGCAGCGGGGCCAGGCGATCCTCGGATTCGGTGTCCACGCGCCGCCCCAGCAGCCGGGCGGCCTGTTCGCGCAGGTCCGGTTCGGAGTCGTTGAAAACCAGGTGGTACAGCGGTCCCGACGGGATGGGCAGGTGGTGCGACCCGACGGCTTCGAGCACGCGGCCACGCACGGAAGCCTCGGGTCGGTCGAGCAACGCCACGGCGTGGTCGGTGAGTACGTTGGGTTTGTGCTGTTCGAGCCAGTCGATGGCCACGCCGACTTCCTCGGGTTTGGGGCTTTTCAACTGGGTCGTCACCAGCCCGACGGCGGTTTTAGGCAGAGCCAGTTGGTCGCCTTCCACGAAACGCCGCGCCACGGCGTCTTTCAGTTCGTCGAGGTAATGCCGGTAGGTGCGGCGCAGGAACTGAATCATGCCCACCAGCAAAATCAGCCAAATAAAAAGCACCCAGCTACTGACGGCCGTGGCCTCGGTGGCGTAAATGAGCACCCCCGCCAAACCCAGGCCGAGGGGTTCGTAAAAACCCTTGGCCACAGTGTGGCCTTTCAGGCGTTGCGAAGGTGAAAGGGGCTGGAAAAGCACCAGAAAAACCGGGTCGAACAAGGCCCTCCGCAGTACCTCGAACACCAGGTACAGCCCGCAGAAGTAAATCATCAGGCCCGTGCCGCCCGCGCCGAGCGCCAGCATGCCTTCCAGCCCGAGCAAGCCCGCCACCGCCGCCAGCGGCAGCACCAGCAGCGAACGCCCCACGCCGAAGCGGTCGAGCGATTGCCGCGAAAGCACCACCTTGGCCACCGTCGCCACGAGGTACGTCAGCGCCAGCACGTAGCCCACGTACCGAATCACGGTGCCCTGATCCTGAAATTTATGCTTGACGTTGATGAAGAAATTGTACTCGATCTGCGTGGCAACCGTGGCCAGCGCGCCCAGGCTCAGGCACATGTACAGCACCAGTTCGCTGCCGCCAAACAAACTCTGCACCAACCGGGGCCGCACCCGCCGCGAAGCCCGCGCCGGGCGGTGCTGCGCGTGAACCTCGTGGGCCGCCAGCGTGCGCCGCAGCGTGTAGAGCGCCGCCATGAACGCCGCGAACGCCACCAGCAGCAGAAACAGAATGTCGGTGTGAGCGTGAACGAGAGCCGCCAGGATGGCCCCCAGCGCCTTGGCGGGCATGTCGCCCGCGCTGATGACGCCAAACAGCCGCTTGCCCTGGCGGATGTCGAACACCACCGCCGACACGCCCCAGAATTCAAGGTTGGTCAACAGGTAAATGATCCGGTAGCCGGTCATGATCGTCACCGCCGCCGCTACCGAATGCCCCGCGTACACCACCACGCCCACGACACCCGTCAGGGCAACCACCGCCCAAAGCACCCGCAGGGCGAGTTTTTCAAGCAACAGGTGGTGCTCGAAGTAGGCGTACCCGTTGCCGACGGCCATCATCGCCAGCGCCGACACGATGTAGGCCACGGGCAGGCTGGTTTCGGGGTTGTTTTCGAGCAGAATGACGTTGGCCGCCACGTACACGAGAATCGTGCCGATGCCAAGAAAGAAGTTGTGGAAAAAGAAAAGCCAGACAGTGCGGACTTCCTGCGCGCGAACACCGACAAACTGGTGCAAACGAGGAGCAGAAGGCATACAGTAGGGTGGGAAGGTGAACCGGCTGACAAGTTACTGCCAAATCGGCGAACGATGGTACACGGGACGGGGCAGGAAACCGAAATTAGCGCGCCGGCCCGGGAATGCCGCCGGGAGCGGGCATTGCGGGCTTAACCGGCCCCTCAGCCGCTGCGCCCTGGGGCGGAGTTTCAAACCCGATTCTGAATTTACAGAGAGCTTACTTTTGAAAATCAGATACTTAACTTAAAAGTGGGTTTTTTGAAATCCAGTGTTCAACCATTAATTCTGCTCAATTCCTTAGCTTCGTAAACCCACCGTTGAACTCCCTTTCGCCCATGCCTGACTTCACCATCGTGCCGACCCCCGATTTCGTCCAGAATGCGGACGCCCTCAGCCCCGCGCTGGAACGGCCCGTTGGGTCGGGAGAAGTCGAACCACCCAAACTCAAAAAGAAAAAAAAGCGGAGCAAAGGCGTCGAAACCCTGTTTCGCACCACGCTGGCGAGCCACCTGAAGCTGAGCGAAATGGCCGACCGCAAGGCCAACCTGATGATTTCGATCAACGCCATCCTGATTTCCCTCACGCTGTCGTCGTTGGTCAAACCGGCCGACCGCAACGAGGCACTTTTCGTGCCGAGTCTGTTGCTGGTGGGCGTGTGCCTCATCACGATTGTCGTGGCGTTGATGGTCACCAACCCAACCCTTAGTTCGAAGCCCACCGCCGGGGTGCCCAAAGGCAAACGGGCCGACCTGCTTTTTTTTGACGGCTACGTTCACCTCACTGCGCCCGAGTACCGCCGGAGTCTTCGGGCGCTGATCGCCGACGAAGAAAATCTCTACAACAGCCTGATCGACAACATCTACGCCCAGGGCCGGGTGCTTTCGCGGAAGTACCGGCTGCTCCGGTTTGCCTACGGATTTTTCATGGTGGGGTTTTCAACGGCGATCCTGTGCGCGTTGCAAGTGCTGATTTTTGGCCCCCTCTGAAAGTTGGTTCACACCACCCTGCGGCACCCCCTGTCCCGGCAAAACGGTTGATTTTCAGGACGATTTGCCGTTCACGCCGTTCTGGACGCAAACTTATTTCAACCCTTTGATGACCACGTTGCTGCGGTTGCCGCCCAGAAAAACGGTGCGGACGGTAGTCGGTTTGCTGATGGTTGCGTAAAAATCGTCGAAATAGCGGAGGGTGCGTTTTATGTAGGCCGGGTCGAGGCGGGCGTCGTTCTGGTAGAGCGCGTAAAACTGGGGTTTAAGCTGGGTGAACCGCTCAAAAACCAGTTGAAACAGCGCGGGGGAGTAGGCAAGGCCCCGGTACAGCCGCTCGCGCACCGACGCAATGCCGAGTTGCTCGGCGGGCAGGGCGTAGTTGGCGTCCACGAGGCCGGAGTGGTCGAAGTCGTAGGGTACCGGCACGGGCGGCGTGTGGTCGTTCAGCGTGAGCAGCCGGATGTTGTGCCGGTAGGGCACCGACCAGTCGGTGTTGCCGATCAGGTATTGAAACACGGCCACGGTAGCCATGCTCAGGGAGTCCATGTCGGGCATGCCGTGTTGCCGTAATTTGTTGGGAATAGCGCCGTTGCGTTTCACCAGATCGTCTTCGTCTTCGAGCAGGGCCGCCCACCGCGTTTCGGGGGGCCGTTTCCCCGCCGAATCCACGTAAGTAACCCGCGCCAGCCGCGCCCGGAAACTCGCTTCCGTCAGCAGGTTGTAGAGCCGGTACACCAGGTATTCCCGCACCACGTACTCGTCGCTCTGGCAGTGCGTCACCAGCTTTAGTTTGTTCTGGTGCGCAAACGGCGTACCGCGCACTTTCTTTTTGGGAAAATCCACGTACAGGGGCGGAAATACGCAGTTGACCCGCTTGCGGCGGAAATTGCCCCGCACGGTCAGTTTCACAGGCAACGTATCGGTTGCCGACCCGGCGGCATAACTGAGTTGCGCCAGGTGGGTTGCGGGCTTGTCGCCCCGGTCTTTCAACACCTTTTGAAGGGGGGCCGTGAGGGTAAAACTCAGCACGGCGTCGTCGGCGAAGAGGCCCTGGCGCGCAACCGAATCGGGCGCGGCCACACCCTGGGCCATTACGGGCAGCCGCGTCAGGAAGGCAAAAAGGAGAAGGAGCGAACTTTTCATGGGGTGGGAGTGGGTGAATAAAGGGTAAATTTGGTCCGTGTGCCACCGCTGCTTTCAAGCAGGCGTGTGCCGCCAACGCGCGTCACAGGGTCAGGCAGTGGGAAGGGTGATGGTAAATTCGGTACGCTGCCCGGGTATGCTTTCGACGGTGAGCATGCCGCCGTGGCCTTTGGTGATGATGTCGTAGCTGAGCGACAGGCCCAGACCGGTGCCCTGTCCGGTGGGTTTGGTGGTGAAAAAGGGCTGGAATATCTTCTCCCGGATGGCGTCAGGAATGCCCGTGCCGTTGTCGCGTACCTGAATTTCCACCCAAATGCCCACGGTCCCCAGGGGTGGAGCCACCTTGCGGATGCTCAGGCTCACAACGGGCTGGTAGGGCTGTCCGTGCGAATCGGACTTGCCCGACTGCTGGCGCTGCTGCACGGCGTAAAAGGCGTTGTTGAACAAATTGAGCAGCGCCCGGCCCAGGTCCTGCGACACCACCCGGACCTTACCCAGGCGAGGGTCGAGGTTGGTTTTCAACTCCGCGTTGAACGATTTGTCCCTGGCCCGCAACCCGTGGTAGGCCAGGCGGAGGTATTCTTCGGCCAGGGTGTTGAGGTCGGTGGGCTGCTTTTCGTTGCTGCTGCTGCGGGAGTGTTCGAGCATGCCGCGCACAATACCACTGGCCCGCTGGCCGTGTTGGGTGATTTTCGTCAAATTTTCCCGCAAGTCGCCGAGCAGGTCGTTGATGAGGCCCTCGTCGTGGTTGGCGGGTTTGGTGCGTTCTTCCTGCACTTCATCAAGCAATTCGACGCTGACTTCCGAGAAATTGTTGACAAAATTGAGCGGGTTCTGAATCTCGTGGGCAATGCCCGCCGTCAGTTCGCCCAGGCTGGCCAGCCGCTCGGATTGCACGAGTTGGGTTTGGGCGGCTTTCAGGTCGTCGAGGGTGCGTTGCAGATCGCGGCGTTGCTGGCTGAGCAGGCGATTGGCCCGCTGCCGTTGCAGGTTGGTCCGCCAAAACACCACCACCAGCACCGCCGCCAACAGCAAACCCGCCAGTGCAAAAAGGAGCAGAATCCTCTGTTGGCGCGACTCCTTGATTTGCAACGACCGGTTTTGCTCCATCAGCGCAATCTGAGTTTGTTTTTTGTCGAGTTCCTGGCCGAGCCGCAGAGCGGCCACCCGGCGCTGGGTTTGCTCGCCGAGGGTGCTGTCGCGGTAGGCCACGTACAGCGTCTGGTAGCGGTAGGCTTCGGCCCAGTTACCACGCCGGGCGTAGGCCTCGGCCAGCACCTGGCTGGCGTCGCGGCTGTACTCTTTCACGCCCGCGTTGCGGGCCACGAGCAGGCTTTGCCGGGCGTAGGAAATGGCGCTATCGGGGCGGTTGAAACCCAGGTGGATGCGCCCCAGTACGCTCCCGAGCCAGGCAATGCCTTCAGTCGATTCATTCCGGCGAAGGTAGTCAAAGGCCCGGCGGGCCACGGCGAGGGCTTCGGCCCGGCGGCCCTGTTTTTCGTACACGTAGGCCAGGTTGCCGCTGTGCAGCGCCAGGGTGACGGAGTCGCCGCTGGCCCGGTTGATGGCAATGGCCTGCTGGTAAAAACGCAGGGCATTGGCCCAGTTGCCCTGGAAGCGGTATTTTTCGCCGATGGCATTCAGCGTAACGGCCACGGGCCGCTTCATGCCGTACTGGCGAAACGTGGGCAGAGCCTGATTGAAGTAAGGGGTGGCCTGTTCGTACTCGCCCACCTGCACGTAAATCAGGCCCAGCGTCAGTTGCGACAAGGCCACGCTCCGCCCTTGCCCGCGCTGTTGCGCAATCGCCAGGGAGCGCGAGGCATACTCCAGTGCCGGGGCGTAATTGCCCAGTTGGCGCTCGGTGTCGCTCAGGCGGCGGAGGGCCTCGGCGGTACCCGGCCAATCCTGATGCTGGCGGGCCAGGTGTTCGGCTTCCTGAAAGAAACCGAGGGCGGTTTGCAACTCCCCGGCGTGGGTCCAGAATCGACCCAGCAGGAGCAAGGCAGCCGTTTGTTCCCCAGGGTCGACCAGGCGTTGAGCCAGATTGAGGGCTTCCTCGGCGGCATCGCGGGCACGACTGAATTTACCCGCCGCCCGCAGGGCCTCCGCCAGGCCGTTGAGCAGGCGGAGGCGGATGGTATCGGGCTGAGGATGACCGGCCACCCGGGTCTGGAGCCGTTCCAGGGAGTCGGCTGGGGGCTGAGAACGTCCCGTCAGCCCGGATGTGAGCAGCAGGAGCAGAAAAAACTTTTTCATCGGTCGGTAGGCAGGTCGTGTTCGCGGGCCAGGGGCCGAAGTGCGTTGGTCGGTGAGGGGGTGTTGAACGAAGTGTCTTTAGCCCTCATGCCGATGTAGGCCAGGCGTGGGTATTCATCCGTGAGGGCGTTGAGGGGGGTGGGTTGTTTTTCGCACGTGCTGGCACGGGAGGGAGGGTTCGGGCATGATTGGCGATGAACTGGCGGCTAACTTGGAAATTATACGGCACAATGCCAAGCGAGTAGCGCTACCGACGCTACACCCGAACCCTAAACCGGTAACGTAATCCTGAACTCAGCCCCGTTGCCCTCCCGGCTCTCGACGGTGAGCGTACCGCCGTGGCCTTTGGTGATGATGTCGTAACTCAGGCTCAGGCCCAGCCCCGTGCCCTGCCCGGTGGGCTTGGTCGTGAAAAAAGGCTGGAAAATCTTCTCCCGGATGGCGTTAGGAATACCCCCGCCGTTGTCGGCTACGCGAATTTCCACCTGCCCGTTTTGCTGGCTTGTGCTCACGCTGACGGTGGGCTGGTAGGAGGCCAAACCGTTCAAACCTGTTAGGTCTTTAAGACCTAACAGGTTTTGGTTTTTTTGCCGCTCAGCCACGGCGTAAAAGGCGTTGTTGAACAGGTTCAACAGCACCCGGCCCAGTTCCTGCGGCACAACGTCCACCTTCGACAAAGCCGGGTCGAAGTCAGTTTTCAACTCGGCATTGAAGTCCTTGTTTTTGGCCCGTACCCCGTGGTAACTGAGCCTGAGGTATTCCTCGGTCAGGGCATTGAAGTCTGTAAGTTGCTTTTCACCGGTCAAACTGCGGGAATGTTCCAACATGCCGCGCACAATGGAAGAAGCGCGCTGGCCGTGGAGGGTAATTTTCTGGAGGTTTTGCGTGAGGTCGTCGGCGATAGCCAACACTTCGGTCTGGTTGCCCGTGGCGGCTTCTTCTTTCAACTCGCCGAGCAGTTCAGTGCTGACTTCCGAAAAGTTATTAACGAAGTTCAGTGGATTCTGAATCTCATGGGCGATGCCCGCCGTTAGTTCACCTAAACTGGCCATTTTTTCTTTCTGGATGAGTTGGGTTTGGGTGGCTTTGAGAGCTTCTAAGGAGTGTTGAAGTTCGGTGGTTCGTTCACTGACCTGCCGTTCAAGCGTTTCGTTTTGGGTAGCGAGAATTTGTTGTTTTTCGGCGGATAGCGTTTCTACTTCAGTAAGTTTTTGCTCAAGAATGCGGTTAGTCAGGCCGAAATCATAAGCCAGAAACCCAGCAAAAGCCACCGAAATACTGAGGATGGAAATCTCGAACAGCATTCCGCTTATCGTATCCCCAAGGCTTATAATGCCCGAAAATTGAAGTGAAAAAACGAACCAGCAGACGAGATAGCAGATACCGCCTGCCAGCAGAATCCACGCTCCCCGGCGATGCTGGCGAAAGGCTATAAGTGACACGCGAGTGATGTCGATACTAATCAAATTACTAAAGAAATGGCCGAAAGATATCCAGCCCCACCCATATACCAGAACACCAGCAAGCAGGGCAACGATACCACAAAGAACTATTGCCCAATAAAAGATACCTTTTTTAGACTGAAAGGTAGCATACACCGTATTGAGCATGAACAGGTATCCAGTCCCCCATAAGATCAGACCCGCGTTGCTGATTCCATAAAACGTTTCGACAAAAGCGGGTTGTTTTACAGACGAGAATAGATACCAGGCGACAGCAAATAACAGGGTGTACACCGAAAAGTACAGGTGAGCTTTCCGAACCGGGAAGAAAATATAAAGGGTAAAAAAAAGAAGTGACAGTATTGCCCAAACAGCAGCGAAGTTTAGATTGTGTTCCTGGTTATACAAGTTAGCGTATTCTAAAACAGCCTCATTGGTAGGTTGTAGTTTAATCCTGAACAGCGGATTGGTCATGCCAAAATGCGTGGTATAGCGAATGTTGGGCTGGAAAGCGTAGCGTATCGCCAGCACCTGAACGGCATTCGTGTTAACCGGAAATGAAATGGGGCTATTACGCGGATTAAACGCCTTAATTTGGTCGGTGGTCGCACTTACCACACCAAAGCGATGAATTAGTTTCCCGTTCAGATAGATTTCGGAAGCCCCTACTTGCTGAATCATCAAAACCAACTGCTGATTCAGGCTACTATCGATAGCCAGACGCAGTCGGAGCCAGTAGATTTGCCCTGTTTTTTGAATCTGCGGCAACTCAAAAATATCCTTCGTCGGGTCAATACCCCTCCATCGGCTGTCATCCAGCGTTGGTTTGGCCCAGTCGGGGTTATCGCCCGCGTGCCACGTCCAGCCCTTGTCGAGTAGAATGCCCTGCGGCGGGAGGCTGTCAATCCGTAACGTTGAAAAGGATTGACACAAGCCAGCGGTAGCCGTCAGCAGGAAGGTAAAGAGGAAAAAGGGCCGCATAGGGAGTAAGAGAGTAGGGCTAAGCGGCTGCTAACTTGACGATTGCGTGGCACAATGCCAAGCCGTTCCCACGACTTGGGCATTTCAGGGCTAACCATCCACATACTCAAACCGCGCCACCTTCACCACGCCCTTCACCTTTTCGAGTTTGCGGATGAGTGTGTCGAGGTGGATGGTGTCGTGGACGTACAGCTTGATTTGCCCCTCGAAGATGCCGTCCTGCGAATCGACGGTGATGGAGCGCATGTTGACTTTCAGTTCGCTCGAAATCACGCGGGTCACGTCGTTGACGATGCCCATGCGGTCGGTGCCGGTGATGCGCAGGCCCGCCAGGAAGGCCAGTTCCAACTGGGAAGTCCACTTGGCCTTGATGACGCGGTTGCCGTGGTTCGACATCAGTTCCAGCGCGTTGGGGCAAGTGGTTTTATGGATTTTAATGCCCTCGTTGATGGTCACGAAACCGAATACTTCGTCGCCGGGAATGGGGTTGCAGCACTTGGCGAGGGTGTAGTCGATTTTGTCCATGTCCTCGCCGATGAGGAGCATGTCGGCGTCGGTGCGCTCGCCGTGGAGCTTGCGCATCACTTTCTGAAACGACTTGGTGTCGTCCACGGCCAGGCCGGTGCGGGCTTTTTCCTCCTGGGCGCGCTGGCGGGTTTCGCGGTCTGCCTTCCACTTTTTGAGTTCGTCGGGTTGGATGTACACCTTGCCGAAGCGGTAAAACAGGTCGTTGGCGTCCTTGGCGTCGAAGTAGGCGCGGAGTTGGTTCGTGACTTCGAGGGTCAGTTCGGGGATGCCCAGCACCTTGAGTTTCCTGATTACCACGTCGCGCCCGTCGGTCACGTAGCGGCGGTTTTCCTCCTTGATGTGCTCCTTGATGCGCGCTTTGGCCTTCGAGGTCACGACAAACTTCAGCCAGTCTTCCGACGGTTTCTGCTTGGCCGAGGTCAGGATTTCAATCTGGTCGCCGTTTTTGAGTACGTGCCCGATGCCCTCCAGCTTGCCGTTGACCTTCGCTCCGATGCAGTGCGCGCCGATTTGCGAGTGAATCTCGAAGGCAAAATCGAGCGCCGTCGCGCCGTGCTGGAGCACTTTCAAATCGCCTTTGGGCGTAAACACGAACACTTCCTCCTGGTACAGGCTGCTCCGGAAGTCGTTGAGAAACTCGATGGCCGAGCGGTCGGAATGCGACAGCACGTCGCGCACCTGGCTCAGCCACGACTCGATATTTTCGCCCGTTTTGGTGTCGTTGCCCTTGTATTTCCAGTGCGCGGCGTAGCCTTTTTCGGCCACTTCGTCCATGCGTTCGGTGCGAATCTGCACCTCCACCCACTGCCCCGACTTGCTCATCACCGTGGTGTGGAGCGATTCGTAGCCGTTGGCGCGCGGCGTGCTGATCCAGTCGCGGAGGCGGTTGGGGTTGGGCGTGTAGTGGTCGGTGACGATGGAATACGCCTGCCAGCACACGGCTTTTTCGTGTTCGGGGTCGGCGTCGAGGATTACCCGCACGGCGAAGAGGTCGTAAATTTCCTCGAAGGGCGTGTTCTGTTTTTTAATCTTGTTCCAAATCGAGTGAATCGATTTGGGCCGCCCCTTGATGGTGTAGGGTAGTTCGGCGGCCTGCAAATCCCGTTCGATGGGCTTCACAAACCCGGCGATGAAGCGGTCGCGGGCGGCTTTGGTGGCGCGGAGTTTGGCGGCAATTTCGCGGTACACCGCCGGTTCGGCGTACTTGAGGTACAAATCCTCCAGCTCGGTTTTTATCGCGTACAACCCCAGCCGGTGCGCGAGCGGGGCGTAGAGGTAGGCGGTTTCGGAGGCGATTTTGAGTTGCTTGTCGCGGGCCATGCTGCCCAGCGTGCGCATGTTGTGGAGGCGGTCGGCGAGTTTGATGAGAATCACCCGAACGTCGTCGGACAACGTCAGCAGCATTTTCCGGAAGTTCTCGGCCTGCTGGCTGGTGCCAAACTCGAAATTGCCCGCGATTTTGGTCAGGCCGTCGATGATGCGGGCCACTTTCGGCCCAAACATCCGCTCGATGTCCGAAATCTCCGTGTCGGTGTCCTCGACCACGTCGTGCAGCAGCGCGCAGATGATGGAGGTGGTGCCGAGGCCGATTTCCTCGACGCAAATCTGGGCCACGGCCAGCGGGTGGTAAATGTACGGCTCGCCGGATTTGCGGCGCATTTCCTGGTGGGCCTCCAGCGAGGTATTGAAAGCTTTCTTGATCAGTTTGGCGTCGTTGTCTTTCAAAAACGGCTTCGCCGCCCGGAGCAACCGGCGGTAGCGTTTGAGAATTTCCTTGCGTTCAGCTTCGACGTCGATGGTTTCCACGGTCCGGGAAGAAGGGGCAGCAATCGCACTCATAGTTCCAAGCTACGAAAGAAGCCCTGAAAATTCAACCGTGCCGGGTGAAAAAGTTAAATCCTAAATCCTCCGCCTTGCCCACCGACGCATTTTGCCTAACTTTGCAGGCCAAAATTCAATGACCAGTGACCAGTGACCATTTACCAGTGACCAATGAGTGATCGCTGAATTTTCATTGGTCACTGGTAAATGGTCACTGGTCATTGAAAAAGCGGGCGTGGCGAAATTGGTAGACGTACCAGACTTAGGATCTGGCGCCGCAAGGCATGGGAGTTCGAGTCTCCCCGCCCGCACGGACGCAGGCTTCAATCAGGAATTAAAAATCGAAGCCTGCCACAAAAAACGGCCCTCCGGTCCCAAGCGGGTTGGAGGGTTTTTCGATAGCAAACGGTTGTCGTTCAGCTAATTGCTAATTTTTAATTTTTAATTTTTCATTGAAAATGAACGTTACGCTGGAAAAAAGCAGCCCCGTGAATGCCTCACTGAAAGTGGCTGTGGCCGAGGGCGACTACAAGCCCGAGCTGGATAAAAAACTGCGGGATTTCGCCAAAAAAGCCAACATCCGCGGGTTCCGGCCCGGCAAGGTGCCCATGTCGCTGATTCAGAAAATGTACGGCAAAAGCCTGCTGGTCGATGAAATCAACGGGCTACTCTCGAAGGCCGTCAACGAGTACATCCGCGAAAACCGCCTGCCCGTCGTGGGCGACCCGATGCCCGACCGCGACCAGGCCAACGCCGTGGACTGGGACAACCAGCGCGAGTTTGAATTCAGCTACAACCTGGGCCTGGCTTCCGACTTCGAGGTCGATTTTTCGGCCCTGCCGCCGGTGACGGCCTACGAAATTCAGGCCACGGACAAGGAACTCGAAGACGCCATCGCCGACCTGCGCAAGCGCTTCGGCGAGCACACCCACGTGGACGCCGTCGAGGCGGGCGATATGGTGTACGGCAAGTTTGAAGGCGAAGGCTGGGGAGAAAAATCGGCCATTCCAACCGCAAAACTCACGCCCGACGCCCTGGCGCAATTCACCGGCAAAGCCAAAGGCGACGCCGTCATGTTCGACATTCAGCAACTCTTCGCCGAGCCGAAATCGCTGGCACTGGCCACGGGCAAAAAAGAAGACGAAGTAGCCGACTTACAGGGCGACGTCACCTTCACCATCGAAGACATCACCCGCAACCAGGACGCCGAAATCGGCCCCGACCTGTTCGACAAGGTGCTCGGCCCCGGCGTGGTCGAAAATGAGGCGGATTTTCGCCGGAAAGTAAGCGAAATCATCCAGGAAAATTACCGCCGCGAGGCCGAACTGCTCCTGCGCGACGACCTCCGCCGGGCGCTGCTCGACAGCATCCAGATTGAACTGCCCAACGAGTTTTTGCGCCGCTGGCTGCTCGAATCGAACGAGGGGAAAATTTCGGAGGAAGAAGTGGAGCAGGATTACGACAAATTTGCCGAAGACCTGCGCTGGACGCTCATCCGCAACCGCGTGGCCGAAGACGCCGACGTGAAAGTGGACTACGCCGAGGTGCTCGACCGCACCAAAGACATGGTGCGCGCCCAATTCGGGATGCCCGCCGGAGCAGCCGACGATTCGATGCGCGACGTGATCGACCGGGTGGCCGTCAACTACCTCAACGACAAGCAGCGGACGGACAATTTCACCAACATGTTCAACCGCGTGTACACCGACAAAGTGATGGACGTGATCCGCCAGAAAGCCCCCGTCGTGACCCAACCCATCGACGCCGACAGTTTCAAGGCGAAAGCGGCGCAGGAGTAGAGAATAGAGAAAAGAGTAGAGAGAAAAGAGCAGAGAGAAAAGTTCAGGCACCCCTGCTTTTCAACTCTTCACTTTTATCTTTTCTCTCTGCTCTTTTCGCTCATTTAAACCCAATTCGCTCCCTCGTCTGGTGGCTGAGGGTGGCCCCGAAGAGTTCGAGGCGCAGGCGCTCGTCGTATTTTTCTTTCCAGTAGGCGGCTTCGAGCCGTAGTTTCTCCACTTCCAGGGCCTGTTTTTCCAGTTGGTGGCGCAGCGCGTCGGCTTCGTCGTCCGCACCCAGAATCGCCAGCGGCGCGGTGCCAAGCACGTCGGCGATTTGCGCTAACCGGCTGATGGTTAAATCGGTTTTGCCGCGTTCGATGTCGCCGTAGGCGGTGGTGGAAAGGCCGAGGCTGTCGGCCATCGCTTCCTGCGAATAGCCGCGCTGCTGGCGGAGGTGCCGGATGGTTTCGCCGGGTTTCATGGGATTTTCAAGAAAAAGCGAGGATTTCTCGGTGAAAATGACGCGACCAACTTTGGCAAAGTTTTGAACTTTGCCAAAAGTAAAAAGACGTTCTGGCAGGTTTCGTTCCAGGTTTTCCTGACAACTTGTTCGGGGAACGGTCTTTTCCCTATTTTCGTCGCACGTTTTAACCTTGAAATTTTCTTATGTATCCTGATTTGAATTCGACCGAGTTTCGCAAGTACGCCGTGGGCCACCAGGGCCTCAACGGCCTCAATGTGGACCGCTACGTGCAGCACGTGGAAGCCAACACCCGCGGCCACTATATAGAAAACATGACGCGCGCCGTCATCGAGGAGCGCCCGATGCCCTTCCGGGAAGTCGACGTGTTCTCGCGGCTGATGGCCGACCGCATTATCTTTTTCGGCCTGCCCGTGGACGACAACGTGGCCAACATCGTCGTGGCGCAGTTGCTGTTCCTCGAATCGGCCGACTCCAAGCGCGACATCCTGATGTACCTCAACAGCCCCGGCGGCTCGGTGTACGCAGGCCTCGGCGTGTACGACACCATGCAGTACATCCGCCCCGACGTGGCGACGGTCTGCACCAGCCTGGCCGCTTCGATGGGGGCCGTGCTGCTGGCGGGTGGCGCGGCGGGCAAGCGCTCGGCGCTGCCCCATGCCCGGGTGATGATCCACCAGCCTTCGGGCGGGGCGCAGGGGGCGTCGAAAGACATCGAGATCACCGCCCGCGAAATCGTGAAAATGCGCCAGGAATTGTACCAGATTCTGGCCAGTCACACCGGCAAAACCTTCGAAGACATCGAGCGCGATTCTGACCGCGATTATTGGCTAAAAGCCGAAGAAGCCCGCGAGTACGGCCTCATCGATGAAGTACTCACCCGCACGCCGCTGGTTGGTCGTCCTTCGTAGGCAGTTAGCTGTTTTTCGGTATCGTTTGCTTACGTTCTGATGAATGTGCTTCCCCCGCTTCGCTCAGAAGCGGGGGATTTTTATTTACTTTTGCAAACGCGTTTTCCCGTCGGCTTTTTCGTAATATTCCGCCCAATCCTGCTCCCTCGTCCTCATGGCCCAATTATCCTGCTCGTTCTGCGGGCGCAAGAAAAACGAAGTCGATATTTTGTTGTCGGGCATGAATGCCCACATTTGCAATTTCTGCATCGAACAGGGCTACCAGGTGGTGCAGGAGGAATTGAACCCCACCAAGAAGAAAAAGACCGTTCAGAAACCTTTCAAGCTGGTGAAACCCGTGGAAATGAAGCGGTTTATCGACCAGTACGTCGTCGGGCAGGACGAGGCCAAAAAGGTGATGACCGTGGCCGTTTACAACCACTACAAGCGCCTGACCCAGCCCAAGTCGGACGACGACGTGACGATTGAAAAATCGAACATCATCATGGTCGGCGAAACGGGCACCGGCAAAACCTACCTCGCCCGCACCATCGCTAAAATCCTTCAGGTGCCGTTCTGCATTGCCGACGCGACGGTGATTACCGAGGCCGGGTACGTGGGCGAAGACGTGGAAAGCATCCTGACCCGGTTGCTCCAGGCTGCTGATTTCGACGTCCAGGCCGCTGAGCGCGGCATCGTGTACATCGACGAAATCGACAAAATCGCCCGCAAGTCCGACAACCCCAGCATCACCCGCGACGTGAGCGGGGAGGGCGTGCAACAAGCGCTGCTGAAATTGCTCGAGGGGTCGGTGGTCAACGTGCCGCCGCAGGGCGGGCGCAAGCACCCCGACCAGAAACTCATCGCCGTCAACACCGAGAACATCCTGTTCATTTGCGGCGGGGCCTTCGACGGCATCCAGCGCCACATCAGCAAGCGCATCAACACCCGGCCCATCGGCTTCACCAACGATCAGAGCTACCATTGGGCGTTTGAAAAAGACCAACTTTTGAAGTACGTCACGGCCCAGGATTTGAAGTCGTTTGGGCTGATACCCGAATTGCTGGGTCGCCTGCCCGCCATCACGTACCTCGAACCCCTCGACCGCAGCACGCTGCGCAACATCCTGACCGAGCCGAAAAACGCCCTTACCAAGCAGTACGGCAAGCTGTTTCGCATGGAAGGCGTCAGCCTCGACTTCGACGAGGAGGCCCTCGATTACATCGTCGAGCAGGCGATGGCCTACAAACTGGGCGCGCGCGGCCTGCGCTCCATCTGCGAGACCATCATGACCGATGCCATGTTCGAGATTCCCTCGGACGACGACATCACGACCTTCACGATTACGATTTCCTACGCCCGCGAGAAATTTGAACGCTCGGCCTTCCACCAGATGAAAAAGGTGGCGTGAGGGGTTGAAATTTGAACGTTTAGCGTGGAAAGTTAACGGCCCGCCGTCGCTCTGCGACAGCGGGCCGTTTGCGTTTTTCTGCCTCCCCAGCCCGTCATTGCGAGCGGAGGTAAACAAGGTGAGCGAAGCGAAACTTGTTTACCGAAGCGAAGCAATCCCCCCATCGGAGACCAAGAGAGCTAAAATCAGGTACCGTTCCCTGTCAACAGTTCTTCCTCAAGGCTATCTCGGCTACCGAGACGGGATTGCTTCGCTCCGGTTTCAAAACTTCATTTTATTCGTTTTGAAACCTTCGCTCGCAATGACGCCTGGAGAGGATTTTTATCCTTGAAAACGGACGATATGATTCTTCTTTCCTTTCCCAATCAAGATAAAATTCCCGTGCAGAACCTGAAATTCTACCGGTTGATTCGGATCGATAATTTTCATCTTGTTGATTGACACTCCGCCACTCTGTATAGCTCTTCGGGCTTCTCCCTTAGACGAGAATGAACCTGATGAGGCCAGAAAATCGGTCACGTTCGCACAGGATTCATATTCAACTCTTGAGATTCCCGTTTGCGGGACGCCTTCAAACAGGCTGGCAAACGTGGCGGCATCGAGCGATTGCAGCGTTTCGAGCGTGCCTTTGCCGTAGAGCACTTCGCTGGCTTTTAGCGCGGTTTCGTACTCGGCTTGTGAATGCACCCGCGTCGTCACCTCTTTCGCCAGCGCCTTTTGCATCAGGCGCCGGTGCGGGGCGGTGGCATGCTCGGCTTCGAGCGCCTCGATTTCTTCTTTTGGCAACAGCGTAAACACCCGCAGCAAGCGCGGGCCGTCGGCGTCGGCGGCGTTGAGCCAGAACTGGTAAAACTGGTAGGGCGAAGTCAGAGTCGGATCGAGCCACACGTTGCCACTTTCGCTTTTGCCGAACTTCGTGCCGTCGGCCTTCGTCACGAGCGGCGTGGTGAGGGCGAAGGCCCGGTGGTGGGCTACGTCGTCGCCGCCGCCTTCCTTGCGACGAATCAGTTCGGTGCCGGTCGTGATGTTGCCCCACTGGTCGGAACCGCCCATTTGCAGCTTCACGCCCTTGTTTTTGTAAAGCCAGTAAAAATCGTAACCCTGAAGAAGCTGGTACGAAAACTCGGTGAATGAAATACCGGTTTCCAACCGGTTCTTCACCGAATCTTTCGCCATCATGTAGTTGACGGTCAGGTATTTGCCCGCTTCGCGCAGGAAACCGAGGAAGCTGATTTCCCGGAACCAGTCGTAGTTGTTGACGATTTCCGCCGCGTTTTCCCCGCCCGAAAAATCCAGGAACTTCTGAAGTTGCCGTTGGATGCCTTCCTGGTTACGGCGGAGAATCTCTTCCGACAAAAACTCCCGCTCGGCGTGCTTGCCCGACGGGTCGCCAATCATGCCCGTGGCCCCGCCCACCAGCGCGATGGGCTTGTGGCCCGCCCGCTGAAAATGCACCAGCAGCATGATGGTGGCCAGATTGCCGATGTGGAGCGACGCCGCCGTGGGGTCGAAGCCGATGTAGGCGGCGGTCATTTCGCGTTGGAGCTGGTCGTCGGTGCCGGGCATGGCGTCGTGGAGCATCCCGCGCCAGCGGAGTTCGTCGAGGAAATTGGAATTCATAAACAAAGTCAAAGCAAACCGCAAAGGTAAGACTGCCGCCGGACGGTTTAAGGACTAAAATTGATGGCTTTTTTGCCGAAATATTCCGACGCGCAGGTATTGTTTTCGGCGGGGTGGCCAAACACCCAGTCGCAGGAATTAGTGGGGGGGACGATGGTCACGGGCACGTCGTGCAACGCGGGCACCGTCACCACCGGCCCGGCGCTCCGGCGCAGCAAGGCCAGGCGGTTTTTCATTTGCTGGTCGAAACGGTACGCCCGGCCCGTCAGTAAATCGGAATACGCGCTCCGGAAATTGAACGAACTGGCAAAACTAACCAGCAGGTACAAACCGATCACCGCCGTGACGAGTGGGGGCAAATCGGTCGGCAGCGCGGCAACCCGGTCCGGGTGTCGGCGGGCGCGCCGCTCCCAGGCGAAAACCAGCACGAACAGGAGCCAGAACCAGCCCGTGACAAGCCAGAAGTAAATGACCGAAAGCGGCATCGGCGCGGGCGGCTGGCCAATGGCCCAGAAGGTGGGGAAAAACGCGGCCAGCAACGCGCCGAGGTACGTCAGGACGGCATACACCGGCGGAACGCCCAAAAAATAAGTGAGCGCGGGTGCCTGCGTCGCCCGCCGGGTGAGTCGCACGGCCAGTGGATACAGCAACAGCGAAGCCACCAGCACCAGGGGAAACAACCCCAGCAGGGTGTCGAAGGCCGCCTTCGGGGCATGGGTGAGGGTGTAGGATAAGTCGGCCCGGGGGTAAGCGTCGTACACGTTCGAATTAGCCCGGACCTGGTTACCGGGGGCCATCAACGCGAGGCAGGCCCCCGCCAAACCCACCGCCAGAAACACCCCGTAGTCCCAGCGGAAGCGGCGGGTGTGGATATACGAGAAAAAATTGAGCGCCCCCAGCAGCAGCAGCACAAACAGCAGGGGCAGCTCGTTGCAACCCATGATGAACAGCGTCAGGAGGCAAATGGCCGCAAAATTTAGCCAGCGGGCAGTACCCTGGCGGGTTTCGTACCGAACGAACGCCACCAGGAATAACAGCGAGCCGATATCGGCCAGGGCGTAGGGCGCATCGGTGTACCAGTAAAAATAGCCCGCGATGTACGGGTGCTGCGCCAGAAAAACAAAGAGAAACAACCCCGACAACGCCCAGTAGGTCAGGTCAGAAAACTGCCGACCGGTCAATTCCCGGAAAAAGAGCCGCGCCGCCGCCGCGTACCCCAGAAACAACAGGGGCGGGGCTACCCGGTGCCCACCCCACCAGCCGAAGGCCAGCGGATTGGCCACCATCAGCATGTTGGCGATGTAGCGCCCCGACCAGTACCGGTAGTGCCAGGATTGGTGGAGCCAGAATCCCCGGTGCTGCCACGACCAGGCAAAGCAGTAGTCGTCGGTAGTGGGGTAGGCAAAGGCAGAGAGCAACAGAAACGGCAGTAAAATCAGGGCGAAAAAACCCCACAGCAATCCCCGGCGCGAACGGGGTTTTTGCCAATCGAAATCCATGATGCAGAAGAAGTGATACAGAACAAGACGATAGGTCAGGGCAATAGTAGCGACGAATCGCCGTAACTCAAAAAGCGGTAGTCGTGGGTCAGGGCTTCGTCGTAAATGCGCCGCCAGGCTGGCCCAACGAGCGCCGCCACGAGCAGAATGAGCGTCGAACTGGGTTGGTGGAAGTTGGTAATCAGGCCATTGCACAGCCGGAACGGGTAGCCAGGCACGATCATGATTTCGGTTTTACCGACCAACTGGTGCCGGTTTTCAGCTTCCATTCGTCGGAGTACGGCCCGGAGTGCGTCGGCGGGCGTCGGTGAGTTTTCGGTTTGGTACGGCTCAAATTGCCCGACGTGAAAGGAACCGGAGGGCGGAGGGCCTGGGGCAGAGGATTCGTTACTCCCTGCCCGCTGCCCCCCGCTCCCCGCCCATCTCGCGCCCAGCCAGTACAAACTCTCCAGCGAGCGCATCGAGGTGGTGCCAACGGGGATGATCCGGCCTAAATTTTCCAGCAAATGCGCCACGTTTTGCCGGGTAAAAATCACCTGTTCGCCGTGCATCCGGTGATCGAGGGCGTTTTCGGCCTTCACCGGCTGAAACGTGCCCGCGCCCACATGCAGCGTCAGGAATTCTTCGCCAAAACCACGCTGACGCAGGTCGGCCAGTACGCGGTCGGTGAAGTGCAGCCCGGCGGTGGGCGCGGCCACGGCCCCTTCGTGGCTGGAATAAACGGTCTGGTAGGTCAGGCGGTCGGCTTCGGTGGCGGCGCGGTCGAGGTAGGGCGGGAGGGGAATCTGCCCGGCGGCGTGCAGGATTTCGGCAAACGACACGCCGCCCGGTTCCCACGAGAACTGGACGTGTGCGTTTTCCGCGTCCGTCAGGCGGGCCTTCAACGTAATTTCCTGACCGCCAACCGCCAACTGCCAACTGCCCACGCCTTCTTTCCACCGCTTCCGGTTGCCAATCAGGCACTGCCAGGTGGTGGTGCTGGTAGCGGCGAGGGCTTCGGCCAGCAGGACCGACGGTGCGACGGGTTCGAGCAAAAACAACTCGATCCGCGCGCCACTGGGCCGCTGAAACGGCATCCGTGCCGAAATCACCTTCGTGTCATTGAAGACGAGCAGGCTGTCAGGGGGCAAAAAATCGCCGATCTCTTCAAAACGCCGGTGCGTGATTTCACCCCGGCGGTACACCAGCAACCTCGACTGGTCGCGCTCCGCCAGCGGGAAGCGGGCAATGCGCGCGTCGGGCAGTTCGTACTGGTAGTCGGCGAGGAGGACGGGGTTCATGGGACAAGGAGGGAATGAGAGAATGAGCGAATGCATGAATGAGGGAATGAATGAATGAGGGCTAGCCGCAGTGCCTTTCCATTCATTCATTCTCTCATTCATGCATTCGCTCATTGGCTTTCTCCCGCACACTGGGTTTGGCCAGCAGGAGTCGCCCGGGCAGGTACAGCAGCCAGGCCAGCAGCAGGCCCAGTCCCAGGCCCAGCAGCCAGCGGTAATCGAAGACGGTCCGGGTGGGTTGGGCGTTGTTGAGGCGCGACAACGCGTTGAGACACAGCGACAAAAACACGTTGAGCGCCGCCGTGCCCAGCAGCAGCCAATTGACGAGCGCCTGCCGGAGGGCATCGGGGTGTTGCCGCCAGGCCACCGTGCCAAACACCCCCGCCGCCGCGTCGGGCAGCCGGGCGATGCTCCGGGCCAGCACCAGCAGCAGCACGTTGAAAACAACCATTAGCCCCCCCGTGGCGTAAAAAACCGTATCGCGGCCCAGGAAGCCGTCGGGCTGGCCGTTGGGGGCAAAATGCACGGCCACCAAATCGGGCAACCCGAAGTAGGTCAGAAACAGGATGACGAGAAAAAGGAGGATGGACAAGTAGCGCAAGGCCCGCGCAACGAACGATTCAATGCTCATGGAAAGAAGTTAGGACCGCAGCAGGTGCCGTGTGGCCAACCGGCCCGCAAAGGTACGACCCGGCGGCGAGTCGCCCGCGTACCCGGCGGATTTCGTCCGGCAAAACCCGCCGGTTGCCCGTTAGAACCTTATTTTTAACCCAAATTGTGTAGTGAAATGAAAACCTCCGCAATCCAACTGAACCACCGCAGCGGCGGACCACCCCGCCCTTCGGGCACCCCTCCTTGATCAAGGAGGGGATTCGTTATTGCTAAGGGTACGGCACCCCTCTAAATAAGAGTGAACCAGCTACGAATCCCCTCCTTGAAAAGGAGGGGTGCCCGAAGGGCGGGGTGGTTCAGTCGGGGTAAAAGCCGCTTGATCTATCCCACCACTTGGGCTATTTTCAACAAATCGTCGATTCAGCGAGGCTAATTAGAGCGTGTAGACAATTACCGTAACCAAATCAAAGCGCAAGCAAAGTGAACGAAGGCCAAAAAGGAGGACGCTGTTTTGTCGTAGCGGGTGGCAATGCGGCGATAGCCCTTGAGGTGGTTGAAAAAACGCTCGATTTTATTGCGGTCGGCATAGAGATTTTCGTCGTAGGGCCGCTGGTCGAGGCGGCTGGTTTTGGGCGGGATGACCACCTGAATTTTCTGCGCGCTCAGAGCCTCGACAATGGCGTTGGTGTCATAAGCTTTGTCGGCAACAACCGCTTGACAATCAAGGTCCTTTAACAGTCCCAGGGCCTGCGGGCTGTCGGCCCTCTGCCCCGCTGTCAACTCGACGCGCAACGGGTTGCCCAGGGCATCGACCACCGCGTGTATTTTCGTCGTCAACCCGCCCCGGCTGCGTCCGAGGGCTTCGGCAGCGGCAGTACTTTTTTTTGGTCCGGGGCGCGATAGCCCGCCGCCTGTTGATGGGCGCGCACCGTCGTTGAGTCGAGCATCGTCCAGTCCAGGTCGGGGTCTTGCAGGGCCTCAAAGATGGCCTGCCAGTGACCGGACTTGGCCCAGCGGCGGAATCGTTGGTAGACCGAGTTCCAGGGGCCGTAGCGTTCAGGCACATCGCGCCAGGCCGCTCCGCTGCGGGCTACCCAAACAACGGCGTTGATAAACAGGCGGTTATCGTTGCCACTGCGGCCTACGTCCCCCTGTTTGCCTTTCAGCAAAGGCTCGATGCGTTTCCAGTCGGCATCACTGATTTCGTAGCGGCGTACCATTTTGCAAAATTAATTGTCAACACACTCTAGTACAACAAGGTTTCGGGGAACGTGGTGAAAACCCGTAGTTTTGCGCCCAACCGATGAAAATTTACACCAAAACCGGCGATCAGGGCCAGACGGCGCTCATCAGCGGACGGCGGGTGCCGAAAAGCGACCTCCGCATCGACGCCTACGGCACCGTGGACGAACTCAACGCCTGCGTCGGGCTGGTGCGCGATCAGCCCGTCAACGAAAGCCGACGGGGGATTTTGAAGGAAATCCAGGACCGGCTCTTCACGATGGGCGCACTCCTGGCCACTGACCCGGAGAAGACCGTCCGCAAGCCCATTCCCGACCTGTTCGACGCCGACGTGGAGTTGCTTGAAAAGGAAATGGACGCGATGGATGCCGAGTTGCCCGAATTGCGGCACTTCGTGCTGCCGGGGGGTCACGAGGCCGTTTCGCTCGCGCACCTGGCCCGCACCGTGTGCCGAAGGGCCGAGCGCCGGGTGGTCGAACTGGCCGCCGAATCCGACGTGGAACCGCTGGTGGTTCGCTACCTCAACCGCCTGTCGGACTACCTCTTCGTGCTCTCGCGCAAAATGGCGCAGGAACTCGGAGCCGAAGAAGTGAAGTGGGAACCAAGAATTAAGTAGGCAGTGGGCAGTTTGCAGAAAAGGCAAGCCAATTTTGCGAACGGTAGAGACTAAAAACTGCCCGTGAACCGTAAACTGTTAAACCGTGAACTGATTATGCTGACCGACACGCTCGCCATCGAAACCCATCCGGTCGCGCAATCGCGCATCCAGACCGTCGATTTCAATAACCTCCAGTTTGGCCGCGCCTTCGCCGACCATATGTTTGCCGTCGATTTTGCCGACGGGCAGTGGCAAACCCCGCAGTTGGTGCCCTACGGCCCGATGCAATTCAGCCCCGCGCTGATGACCCTCCACTACGGCCAGGCCATTTTTGAGGGCATGAAAGCCTACAAAAACGCCAACGGCGAGGTGGTGGTGTTCCGGCCCCAGAAAAACTGGGAGCGGCTCAACAAATCGGCGAACCGGATGTGCATGGCCGAACTGCCCGAAGAACTGTTCATGGGCGGTCTTACCGAACTCCTCCGCCTCGACGCCGCCTGGGTGCCCAGCCAGCCGGGCTGCTCGTTGTACATCCGGCCGTTCATGTTCGCCACCGACGAATACGTGGGCGTGGCACCGTCAAAAACCTACAAGTTTCTGATCATCACCAGCCCGGTGGGGGCGTATTATTCTAAACCGGTGAAGTTGAAAATCGAAACGGAATACGTGCGTGCGGCCAAAGGCGGCGTGGGTTTTGCCAAAAATGCGGGCAACTACGGCGGGTCGCTCTATCCGGCCAAACTGGCCCAGGAGCAGGGCTACGACCAGATCATCTGGACCGACCACAAAGAGCACCGCTTCGTGGAAGAAGCCGGAACGATGAACCTGATGTTCATCATCGACGGCAAGCTCGTCACCGCGCCGATCGGCGACACGATCCTCGACGGCGTCACCCGCGACAGCATCCTGACCATCGCCCGCGACTGGGGCATGGGTGTGGAAGAGCGCCCCGTGTCGATTGATGAACTCATCGAGGGCATTCCGAGCGGGCGCGTGCAGGAAGCCTTCGGGGCGGGTACGGCGGCGGTGGTGTCGCCGATGTACGCCATCGGCCACAACGGCACAGATTATGCGTTGCCCGAAATCACCGACCAGTCGTTTGCCAAGCGGGTGTACCGCGAACTCGACGACATCAAACTGGGCCGCAAGCCCGACAGCCGGGGGTGGGTGTACACGGTGTGAGTTTAGTTTGAAGGAAAAAAGGCCCTCCATTCGCGAACGGAGGGCCTTTTTTGTGTCCTGTCTCCGGCTACGAAATGCGTGATAATGCGTGACGAACCGAAATCACGCATTATTTTTTGGTAAACGCCGGGAGGGGTGCCACCTTGCCTGGCCGGTAATTCAGTAGCCTCCGGGAAAAATACGGGTGTAAAAAAGGGTGTTTTTCCCGTTGACAGGCAACCAGAGCGTCGCCTACTTTTGGCTTTTCAACGGCGGTTTCGCCCTGATTAGGCAAAGCCGGGAGGACGATTTTACCGTTAGATCAATTTTGTGTGACCGTTCGGTAAATTATTTGAACACCTGTTTGGTATTTCAATTTGTATTGCTTGTTTTGGCGACACAATGTCCGGACGCCGCTACCGTCCGAATCCGCCAGCCCGGCAGCCTATCGCTGATTCCAGGAGAATCAGCTTCATCAACTTCTCATACAGTAGCGTAGCGTACTCGTCCTGATTTTCGGCCAAAAGCAAGTCCGCGCGGTAGTTGCCGCGTCAGTACTCGTTTTTGCCTGACTGCGTCCGGGCTGGCCTTAAACTTCTTCACCTACCAACCACTACGCTGAAAGTACCCCGTTGCCGCCACTGCCGGGGAGTCGTTGCATTTCCCAGTTCACTCGCACGGACAGCGGACTTCGTTCGCCTGGCCGTGGCCTAACCGACTCCGCCCATGAGGCACGCTGTACACCCGTTCCAACCACCGGTTTATTCCCCCGTGTTTGCCAGCCGGTCCCGTCCGGGGCCGTAACCCCTTGTTGCTTCACGCTGGTTGATTTCACGTAGCCTCGTTTCGAGGCTACGGGTGGCACCGCCATGCCCTGCGTTTAACCCCTCCGTTACTGTTTTTAAACTCCCTCTCTCCATATTTTAATTCATTACCCGCGTATGTTACCTAAATTTTACTACCGTGTGTGGCTTGCCGTGTGTGCGCTCCTGCTGGGGAGTAGCGTACCGGGTGGGCGCAATGTCCTGACGTCAATACCCTGACGTACACACCCACGTTTCTAAGGAAGTAACCGTTTGTTCGGGGGTGGCCCTGGCGAACGCCTTTACCGTCGGCGGGGTGCCCGCGACGGGGACGGGCATTACCCGCAGTCTGCAATGGGAGCAGAGCACCGACAACGGAGTAACCTGGGCCAACGCCAGCGGGGGGGTGAGCGGCACCACCACCGCGACGCTCTCCTTTTCGAACCCGACCTCCAGTTTTCACAACCGGCAGTACCGTTTAAAAATTACGTACACCAACACCGCTACGTGTACCGGGGGGACTACCTATTTCAGCGCCGCGTTTACGGTTAACGTGCGGTTTGCTACCATCACCACCCAGCCCGCCAACTTCACGACCTGCTCCGGTGGTACGGCTACGTTTACCGTAACCGGAGCGCCAGGCGGTGCCGCCGACGGCGTGAATTATCAGTGGGAATACCTTTCGACCGCACCCAGCACCTACACAACGTACTCCGACGGCAACGGCGTTTCGGGGTCGGCAACCGGCACGCTGACGCTCACCGGATTGGCACTCTTGCCGGGGCAGCAACTCCGGGCGAGGGTGATCCCGAAAGAAGGAACCACCGCGTGCACCGCGTCGTCGGTGGCGTCCACGGCGCGCACCCTGACGGTTTCGGACATCGCCATCGGCACCCAACCCACCAACCAAACCGCCTGCACGGGCGGCACGGTGGTGTTCCAGGCCGACAACGTGACCGGGCCAGCGACCCTGAGCTACCAGTGGGAATACGATAATTCGGGAACGTGGGCGAACATTTCGGGGGGTAGCACCAGCGGCACCACGTCCGCGTCGCTGTCCATTTCCGGGTCGTCGCTGGCCACCTACGCCGGGAAAAGCATCCGTTTGCGGGTAAGCTCGTCGGGGTACACGGGAACGCAATCCGCGTGTTCGCCCGTGTACAGCAGCGTAGTGACTTACTCGGTTTCAGGGACGGCTCCGACCGCGCCCACGTTTGCAACCGGCTCGACCACGGGGAACATCTGCAACGGCCAGCCCGTCAGCATCAGCATCAGCAACGTACAGAGCGGGGCCACCTACTCGTGGTGGCGAACCAATCCGGCGGCGGCGTTCAGCCCCACGCCCGGTGGCGGCGACCCGGTTTCATCCTTCTCCAACGACCCGCCCGCCAACCCCGCCAGCGGCTCAAGCATCTCGGGAACGCTGACCACCGCCACGGGCGACCAGGCCGTGTCGTTCACCGTTCGGGCCACCGGTACCGGCGGGTGTTTTTCGCAGACCGTTCGCAACGTCACCGTCCGCTCGGCGGCCAACTCCGTCAATCCCAGCATCGCCACGCCTCTGGCCATTTGCGCCGGGCAGACCGCCACGCTGACGGCGACCGCCACCGGCTCGGGGGCCACCAACACCAACCCCGACTTCCAGTGGCGGCAGTACAACCCGTCGGCTTCCAACATCAGTGGCGCGACCAGCACGAGCTACACCACGCCAACCCTTTTAGCCGGCAGTTACACCTACGACGTGGTGGTTTCGGCCCGCAACACGGGCGGCACGACGTTGTGTTCGGTCACCGCGCCGGGCGTCGTGCAACAGGTCAACACCGGAGCCACCGCCAGTGCCGTGACGCTGGGTGCTGCTTCGGTTTGCAAAGGCGGCAGCACCACGGTGAGCGCCACTTTCGGTGGGGGAGCCACCAGCGGGGCATTCACCGACGACGCCGGAGGGGCGTTTACGAACGTTTCGACCAGCGGCAGCACTATCACCGCGACGTACGCGCCGGGGGCTTCTTTTTCGGGAACGGCCAACGTGACCTTCACGACAAACGCCCCGGTGGGTTGCCTGTCGGCTACCTCGTCGGTCGCGTTGACGGTCAACGCCATTCCTGCCGCTCCGTCGGTTTCTTCGCCGGTCAGTTACTGCGTCGGGGCCACGGCGGCGGCGCTGACGGCCACGGGCGGCAACCTGCTTTGGTACACCGCTTCGTCGGGAGGCGCGGGCAGCCCGACGGCTCCGACGCCCCCGACCGCCAGCGCCGGGACCACCTCGTATTTTGTCAGCCAGACGGTGAACGGCTGCGAAAGCCCACGGGCACAGCTTGACGTGACCGTCAACGCCAATCCCAGCGCCTCGGTCGCTTCGCTTTCGGCCTGTTCCACCGCTTTGGGCGGCACCACGGCCAGTTTCGATCTGGCTTCACTGACCAGTACCATCCTCGGCGGGCAGGGGCCAGCGGGGTATTCGGTTTCCTTTTACACCACCAGCGATTTGAGCACCGGCATCGGCAGCCCGGGTAGCTACGCGGCGGCTTCGGGAACGGTGTACGCCCAGGTGACCAATTCGGCCACGGGTTGCAAAAGCACCGCCGCCGCCATTTCGCTGACCGTCGTGGCGAAACCCAACGCGGGCACGGCGGGCGCGGCTCTCAGCCGGTGCATCAATTCGACCACGGCCATTGACCTCGGTACGCTCCTGACCGGAGCCGACGCGGCCGGCACCTGGTCGCTGACCTCGGCTCCGGGCGGCAGCACGTACAGCCACAGCGGGAGCAGTTTCACCCCCAATGCGTCGGGTGTGGTGGCGGGTACGTACCAGTTTACGTACACGGTGACCGGCGCGGCTCCCTGTACGGCGGCTACTTCACAGGTGTCGGTGGTAATTAATCCCTTACCGAGTATAACCATCAGCACACTACCGGTCATTTGTCCAGGGGCTACCACATTTACGATTCCGTATGCGGGGGCCACCGGTTCCCCTGACCAGTACAGTATCCTGGGGGGAGGCTTTGTGGCAGTAACAAACGGTAGCCTGTCGGCTTCGCCGATTACCGTAAGCCTGAATGCTCCGTCTATCTCAGCGAACTCCTACGCATTTGATTTGACCGTTCGAAATTCGACGACCGGTTGTGTTTCGGCTACGATCACCAATCAGGTGAACGTAGCCACGCTTAACGCCGCATATACGGTGGGCGGGATGGGAACGTTTTGCGCCAGCAGCGCGACGGTAACCCTCAGCGGTTCAGATACAGGCGTCAGCTACCAACTCAAAAACGCCGCCGGTAATGACGTTGGAACACCGATCGAGGGCACGGGCAATAGCCTCAGTTTTGTGGTTTCGGCCTCGGACACGTACCACGTCGTGGGAACTCAGACGAGCGCACCCAACTGCTCGGCAACCATGGCCGGCACGGCGGCGGTCACGCTCAATTCCGCTTCGGGCACGGCCACGCTGACCGGCACGACCACGGTTTGCGCCGGGGAATCGGCCAGCCTTGCCGTGACCATCACGGGCGGAACCGGTCCCTTCGAGGTGGTGCTGAGCGACGGTTCGCCTAGCAACATTACCCTGACAGGTTACGCCAGCGGTTCGGGTATTTCCGTAACGCCAACCACCATCACGACCTACTCGCTGGTGTCGGTGACGGCAGCCAACGGGTGCCCGGCGGCGAGCCTGACGGGTTCGGCGGTGGTGACGGTGGATTCGCCGCCCGTTGGTGGCAGCGTCGCCACAGCCACGGCTTGCTCGGGTACGGCGGCCTCGCTGACCCTGTCGGGTTGGGACGGTACCATCAAAGGATTCCAGAAATCGTCGAACGGCACCGACTGGACGACGGTTTCCACCGCCGCTTCATCCACCTACACCACCGAGGCGCTGACGGCAAACACCTACTTCCGGGCTATCGTGGGCCGGGGTAGCTGCCCGGATACCTACTCGGCCCCGGCTTTGGTGACGGTGCGCCCCACGCCCACGGCCAGCATTTCGGGAGGTACCTCGGTTTGCCCCGACGGCAGCGCCACGCTGACCCTCACGGGTACGCCCAACGCGACGGTGCATTTCACCGCCACCGGCACCTTCTCCGACGGCACTTCGCGCACGTTGAACAGCGAAGGCAGCGCCACCCTCACGGGTTCGTTCAGCACCACGACCACCTTCACGCTGACCAGTGTGGAATACGTCGACGCCCCCGCCTGTTCGGCCTCCATTACGGGCCAGAGCGCCACGGTGACGGTGCAGGACAACGTCGCGCCGGTGTTCAGCGCCTGCCTCAGTCCGGTTTCGCAGGATGCCGACCAGGGCCAGTGTGCGAAGGCCGTCAGCTACACGGCCACGGCCGTTGACCAGTGCGGAGGAGCCGTGACGTATTTCCACTACGTCACCGGGGCCACGACGGCCGGTTCGGCGGCTGAACCGCTGGCAGGCACAGGCAGCGGGACGGTCTTCAACGCCGGTGGTTCGGCGGTGGTCGTCATTGCCAAAGACGCCAGCGGTAACGCTCAGCAATGCTCGTTCACGGTCACCATTTCGACCAACTCGTTCAACCTCAACGCCTTGACTACGTCGGCGGTCTGCACCGGAGCCGCTTCGTCGGTTTCGCTGACAACGGGGCTGGCCGAAGGCACGCCGGTTTCGGTTTCGTTCAGCATCAACAGCACGGCCCAACTAGCGGCTACGGCCACGGTTGGCGCGGGGGGCATTGTGACCTTCTCGACCCGCACCCTGACGGATGCCGACAACAACCAATCCCTGACCGTCACCCAACTGACCAACACCGCCACC
The DNA here is from genome assembly GCA_965249815.1 of Spirosomataceae bacterium. Taxonomy (GTDB): domain Bacteria; phylum Bacteroidota; class Bacteroidia; order Cytophagales; family Spirosomataceae; genus JAJAZB01. Next base: position 179,882 of record CBDFMV010000002.1, read on the forward strand.
AGTTGCGCGGTTAGCTACGAAAGCGGCAACACGGCGACGCTGACGGTGAATCCGCTGCCCACGGTCAGCATCACCTCGCCGTTAAGCAATTCCTATTGCCGCGACGGAGCCGATGTAGCCCTGACAGGTTCACCAGCGGGCGGGACGTTCAGTGGTCCGGGCGTTTCGGGCACTACCTGGAATCCGGCTGTGGCCAGGGCTACCCAGCCAAACGGTCCCTGGGTCATCACCTACACGTATTCAAACGGCACTTGCAGCAACACGGCCACGCACACGGTGACGAACATCTTCGAACCGCCGTCGGTCAGCATTATCAGCCCCAACGACCCCGATATCCAGGATTACCTCTGCACCGGCAATACCCTCGTACTGACGGGCACGACGGGGGCCGGGACGGCGCTTCCGCTCCAGAGCGCCGAGTGGAGCCGCTCGTTCACGGGTCAGGATCAGCTCCGCATCGCTTCGCAGAGCAACGACCTGAACACGGGTACCGGCACGGTGACGATCGAGGCCGTTCTTCCGGACGTCCTTGAGTCGCATTACTTCATTTACACCGTCAAGGACGCCAACGGTTGCACGAATGCCGCGCAGCGGTTGGTGATCAACGAAACTTTGCCCACCGCCGTCATTACGCCGAGCGCCACGGAGGTGTGCGCACCGGGAACGATTACGCTGACCGGAAGCAACAGCAACGAGGCCACCGGCGGAATCACGTACTCCTGGAACGGCGGGCCGTTTACCAGCACCAGCACGTACACCATTTCCGAAACGGGTACCAGCACGGTGACGCTGGTGTTGAAATCGCGTCGTTCCTGCGTGTCGGAGCCGGTGTCGCAAACGGTGACTATTCACCCGCTGCCCACCGTCGGCATCACGGGCGGCAACGCCGTTTGCGTGAGCAGCACGCTGCAACTGGCGGGTAGCCCTTCGTCAACAGGTAACTGGAGCAGCAGCGCCACCGAAGTGGCGACGGTGAGCAACACGGGTTTAGTAACCGGCGTAACGGCGGGTTCGGCCACCATCGAATTCACGTACACCGACGGCCACGGCTGTTCGGCCACCACCAGCCAGGTCGTCACGGTCCATCCCCAGCCCACCGCCAGCGCCGCCAGCCTGGCCGTTTGCGAAACCGCGCCGGGAGCGGGCACGGGCCTGTTCACGCTGAGCGCCGCCGATGCTACGGTGCAGGGTTCGCAGGGCTACACGGTCACGTACCACGCCAGCCTGGCCAACGCGACGGCCAACACCAATGCCCTAAGCAATTCGTTTACCAGCGCCAGTGGCACCATCTACGCCCGGGTCACGACCGGCGACGGGTGTTTTGCCACCTCGGCAGTGACATTAACGGTGAACCCGACGCCCGCCGACCAGACCCTGACGGGGGGCGGCGCGTACTGCGCGGGCGGTGCGGGCGTGGCGATTGGGCTGGGTAGCTCGCAGAGCGGCGTGACGTACGATTTGAAAGACCCCTCGAACGTAATCGTTTCCACGAAAACCGGTACGGGTTCGGCGCTTTCGTTCGGGATGTTCACCACCGCCGGAACCTACACCGTGCAGGCCACGAGCAACACGGCCCCGGCCTGTTCCTTCGCCCTGACGGGCAGTGCCGCGGTAATGATCAACCCGTTGCCCACCGCCACCGTGAGCGGCGGCGGTACGGTTTGCGCCGGGCAAACGTTGCCCAACGTATCCATCGCCCTGACGGGCACGGGTCCGTGGAGCCTCACGTATTCCGACGGTACGGCCTCGCACCCGGTCAGCGGCATTACCGCCAGCCCCTACGTCATCACGGGCGCGGCGGGCACCTACACGGTTTCCAGCGTGAGCGACGCCAACTGCGCGGGCACATTTTCGGGCACGGCTTCGGTCGTTGTGAATTCCCGGCCCACGGCCAGTATTTCGGGAACGACGGCTGTTTGCGCGGGTGGTTCGGCTACGCTCGGCCTCGCACTCACCGGCACCGGGCCGTTCAGCGGCACGTTGTCCGACGGCACCGCGTTCAGCGGCTCCAGCGTGAATGTCACGCCGTTGGCCACGACGACCTACACGATCGCCACGCTGAACGACGCGCTTTGCGCGGCAACGGGGGCTGATTTTTCGGGTTTGGCCACCGTCACGGTGGTTACGCCGCCCAACGCGGGCACGACTACCGCCGCTGTTTTTTGTGAAAACACCACCGCCACCATTGCCCTCGCCGATCAATTGACGGGCGAGGACGCGGGCGGCACCTGGTCGTTCGTGTCGGGGCCGTCGAGTGGCAATTTCAACGCGGGAGCGGGCACGTTTGCCGTGAATGGCAGCGCACCGGGCACCTATATTTTCCGCTACACGGTCACGGGCGCGCCCTGCCCGCCCGCCACGCAGGACGTCACCGTGACGATCAACCCGACAGCAACCGTGACGCTGGCAACGGTTACCCCCGTTTGCCAGAACGGCGTGGCCAGCCTCAGCGCCACGCTGGGTGGTTCGGCCACGGGCGGCACCTGGACGGCCGACAAACCCGGAACGTTTGCCAGCGCCACCAGCGCCAGCACGACGTTCACCCCCGATCCAACTGTGTACGGCCCGGTGGTGCTGACGTTTACGACCAATGACCCCGACGGACCCTGTGCGGCGGCCACGGCCCAAACCACGCTGACGGTCAACCAGGCCGCGACGGTGACGGTTTCGGGTGACCAGACCATTTGCCAGGGCAGCGCGGCTACCCTCGCCGCCACGCCCGGCGGGGGCGTTTCGGGCGGTAGCTGGTCGGCCAGCGACGGGTCGGCGGGCAGTTTTGCCAGCGCGTCGGCTAACGGCACGACGTTTACGCCCAACCCTGATTTCCACGGCACCCTCACCCTGACCTTCACCACCGACGACCCCGACGGCGACGGGCCGTGCCTGGCCGCAAGCCAGTCGCTCACGCTGACGGTCAATCCGCAAGCCACCGTCACGCTCACCCAGCCCGGCGCCGTTTGCCAGGGCGGCAGTACGACCCTGAGCGGGACGCTCGGCGGCAGCGCCACCAGCCTGACCTTCTCGGACAACGGCGCGGGCGGTTCGTTCGGAACAACTTCCATTTCGGGAAGTACGTACACGGTTTCTTACACCCCGAACGCCGGTTTCTCGGGCAACATCACCCTGACGGTGACCACCAACGACCCCGACGGCGAAGGACCCTGCCCGGCAGTGATCGATACGAAAACGCTGGAGGTCGACCCCAAACCGGCCACGCCGGGCGGCACGGCCAGCTTCGGCCTTTCCACCCAGACCCTGACCGACGGCGGCACGGTGACCTTCTGCGCGCCGACGACAAACACCGCCGTCACGGTGAGCCTAAGCGGCGGCACCGGCGAAAACGAGCAGTTTCAGGTTTCGACTACCGCTGATTTTTCGGTAAACGTGCTGACGTTCAAACCGGAGTCGCTCCAGGCGGGCACCTGGTACACCCGCGTCAAAAACACCGCGACCGGGTGCTACAGCGGCGTGTTCTCGTTCACGCTCCTCATCAACCAGGGCGCAACGGTGACCGGCACGGCCACGAACCCGACCTGCGCGGGCACCAACAACGGCAGCATCGACATCACGGTGACGGACGGCAGCGCCAGCATGACCTACGCCTGGACGAAAGACGGCGCGGCCTTCTCGTCGGGCAGCACCACCCAGGCCTCCGCCAGCACAGACCTCGACCTGACCAGCCTCGCCCCCGGTACCTACGAACTGACCGTCACGAGCAACGGCTGCATCGCGCCGCCAGGCTCGTTCGCCGTCGTGGCGAATCCGGCGGTCGTCGTGGCTTCCCCGGTGGTTTCCGACGTGGCCTGCTTCGGCGGGGCGACCGGCTCCATCGACGTATCCGCGACGGGCGGTAGTGGCAGTTTCTACTTCAGCAAAAACGGGGGAACGACCTACACGACGGAGGCGGCGACTTCGTATTCCTTCCTCAACCTGAGTGCTGGTGAGTACGCCCTGCGGGCAAAAGACGCCCTGGGGTGTGCATCGGAACCGGTAACCGCGACCGTAAACCAGCCGACCGCACTGGACCTCTCGGCCACGCCGACGCCCGTAAACTGCCACGGCGGCAGCGACGGCACCATCGCGGCCTCGGTGTCGGGCGGCACGGCCCCCTACCAGTACCAACTCGACGGGGGTGACCTGCAAACCGACGGCACCTTCAGCAACCTGCTGGCGGGCAGCCACACCGTCACCGTCACCGACGCCAACGGGTGCGAAAGCAGCCTGCCCGTCGAAGTAACCGAACCGGCCCTGGCCCTGGCGGCGGGCATCACGGGTCAGGTGGCAGTGGATTGCAAGGGCAACGCCACGGGCAGCGTGACGGTGGCCGCCACGGCGGGCACGGGCACGCCGGGCTACACCTACTCGATTGACGGGACGGATTTCAGCGCCAGCGGCACGTTCGCCTCCCTGGCGGCGGGGCCGTACACGGTGACGGTCCAAGACGCCAACGGCTGCACGACGACCGTGCCCGTGACCATCACTGAACCCGCCCTGGCCCTCAGCGTCAGCGCGGTGGTGACGTCGAATTACAACGGCAGCGAGGTGAGTTGCCCCACGGCGAGCGACGGCACCCTCACGGCCACGGGCGCGGGGGGTACCGTCGGCACGGGCTACACCTACACGATCAGCGGACCGACGGTCAACGCGACGGGGGCGACGACCGGCGTCTTCACCGGCCTGACGGCGGGCACGTACACGATTACGGTGAAAGACGCCAACAACTGCACGGCAACGAGCAACCCCGTGACGATTACGGCCCCGCCTGCCCTGGCGCTCACCTCGGCGGCGGTGACGTCCAGCTACAACGGCAGTCAGGTAAGCTGTACCACGGCGACCGACGGGGAAATCAGCGTCGTCGTGACGGGCGGCACGGGTGCGCTCGAGTACAGCCTGAGCGGCGGCACCCTGACGGAGTCGGTCGACAACGCCACGGGCACCTTCACCGGGCTGGGGGCGGGAACGTACAGTTACGCGGTAACCGACGCCAACGGCTGCGGTCCGCTCACGGGCAGTGTCACGATTACGGCCCCGGTCCCGCTGGCGGCGGGCATCACGGGTCAGGTGGCAGTGGATTGCAAGGGCAATTCAACGGGGAGCGTGACGGTCCAGGCCACGTCGGGCACGGGCACGCCGGGCTACACCTACTCGATTAACGGGACGGATTTCAGCGCCAGCGGCACGTTCGCCTCCCTGGCGGCGGGGCCGTACACGGTGACGGTCCAAGACGCCAACGGCTGCACGACGACCGTGCCCGTCATCATCACTGAACCCGCCCTGGCCCTCAGCATCAGCGCGGTGGAAACCACGCCGGTCAAATGCAATGGCGAAAGCAATGGTGTGGCGACAGCGACGGCCAGCGGCGGCAACAGCGGCTACGCCTACACCATCAGCGGCCCGGCCAACACCAGCGGAGCCAGCAGTGGCGTGTTCACGGGTCTGGCGGCGGGCAGCTACACCGTCACGGTGACGGACGCGAAAAACTGCACGGCCACCAGTGGCAGTTTCACCATCACCCAACCGGCGGCTCTGACGGCTTCGGCTTCGCAAACCCTGCCGGTACTGTGTTACGGGGAAAGCAACGGCGTGGCCGTGGTGTCGGTCAGTGGTGGCAACGGCGGCTATACCTACGCCATCACCAGTGGCCCGACCGTGAACACCACGGGGGCCAGCAACGGCGAGTTTACGGGTCTGTCGGCGGGGGCTTACCTCTTCACCATCACCGACAGCAAAAGCTGCACGACGACGGCCAACGTCACTATCACCCAACCTCCCGCTTTGAGTGTCACGGCTTCGCAAACCACGCCGGTGGCTTGCAACGGCGAAAGCAACGGCGTGGCCACAGCGACGGCCAGCGGCGGCAACGGTGGGTACAGCTACACGCTGGGAACGGCGACCAACACCAGCGGCATTTTCACCGGTCTGGCAGCGGGCAGCTACACGATTACAGCAACCGACAGTAAAAATTGCACGACGACGGCCAACGTAACTATCACCCAACCAGTTGCCCTGACGGCTTCGGCTTCGCAAACTACGCCGGTGGTGTGTTACGGGCAAAGCAACGGCGTGGCCACGGTCATGGCGACGGGGGGTAACGGCAGCAACGGCTTCGCCATCACGAGTGGTCCGACGGTCAACACGACGGGAGCCAGCAGCGGCGAGTTTACGGGCCTGTCGGCGGGGGCTTACCTCTTCACCATCACCGACAGCAAAGGCTGCATGACGACGGCCAACGTAACCATCACCCAGCCAGCTCAGGTGGTGGCTACGGCCTTTACCAGTTCGGCCACCGAAGTGTGCGAAGGCACGGTGGTGAACCTCCAGGTCAGCATGGCGACGGGCGCGGCACCCTTCACGGTGATTTACACCAACGGCACCGGCAACGTGACGGTGAACAACTACGTCAGCGGAGCCAACATCCCGCTGACACCCGCTGCGGGCGACTACACCTACTCGCTCGTATCGGTGACCGACGCGACGGGTTGCGTGGCGACCCTGCCCGGTACGGCGCTTTCGCTGCTCGTGAATGAGCCGACGGTAGCTGGTACGCTGGGCGGGGCCACCACGGTGTGCGCCACGGGCAATGCCGGGCAAGTCACGCTGACGGGTAGCGTGGGGAACGTGGTGCGCTGGGAACTCAACGACGGCACCGGCTGGGTGTCCGTTGCGGCCACCGGCACGTCGTTCGCGTACAACAACCTGGTCGCCACGACCCAATTCCGGGCCGTCGTGCAGAGCGGCAATTGCCCTGAGGCAACCTCCAACGCCGTCACCATCACGGTAACGCCCGAAACGGTAGCCGGAACGATTGCTCCGCCCGCGACGATTTGCTACAACACCCCGACCACCCTGAGCCTGAGCGGCTACACTGGCACGCAGGTGCAGTGGCAACGCTTCGACGGCAGCAACTGGGTCAACGTGGGCAGCGCACAGGCGTTGCCCGGCGGGGCCACGTTCAGCACGGGCGCACTCACGGCGAGCACGCAGTTCCGCGCTCAGGTGCTCAATGGCGTTTGCGACCCCAAAACGTCCGCGCCGGTCACGGTGGTGGTCGATCCGCTGCCCGTGGGCGGTACTGCGTCCACCTCGCTGGCAACCGTCTGCATCGGCAGTTCGGTGACGCTGAGCGTGTCGGGCCAGACCGGCAGCGTGGTGCGCTGGGAACGGAGCGCCAACGGCACCAGCGGCTGGACGACGGTGGCCAACCCGACGCCCGCCCTGACGGCCACGAGCTATTTCTGTGCGGTGGTCAAAAACGGGGTTTGTTCGCAGGAAGCCTACTCGTCGGTGGTGCAGGTGACGGTCGATCCGGCCTCGGTCGGCGGCACCGTCAGCGGCCCGACGAGCATCTGCCAGGGTTCCACGGCCAGCCTCACCCTGAGCGGCAACGTGGGCACGATTCAATGGCAGCAATTCACCGGCGGTGCCTGGACCAACCTCGGTGGCCAGACCGCCAGCACACTGACGACCCCCGCGCTGACGGTCACCACCAACTTCCGGGCGCTCCTCACCAGCGGCGTTTGTTCTTCAACCACCTCGAGCGTATTTACGGTGGTGGTCGACCTGCCCTCCAGCGCGGGTACCGTTGGCATCACCGCGGGCCAGCCGACGACGTTGTGCAACGTCACCGGCCCGAACGCGAGCGGTGCGCAGACCACCAGCCTAACCGTTACGGGCATCGTGGGGAGTGTGGTGCGGTGGGAAAGCGCGCCGGCTCCAACCGGACCCTGGACGACCATCCCCTCGACCAACACGACGCTTACCGTGCAAAACCTGACGGCGAGGACTTTCTACCGCGCCGTGGTCAAAAATGGCAATTGCTCCGAGGCGGCTTCGTCCAATTCGTTCAGCGTGACCGTCAGTCAGCCCGCGACCATCGGCACTCCACCCGCCAACACGTCGGTTTGCCCCGGCACGGGGGTGTCGTTCTTCGCGTTCACCACCCCGTCGTCGGGCGTGGGGTACAGTTGGCAGTCGCGTTCCGGTGTAGCGGCACCCTTCACCACCGTCAGCGGGACCACCAGCAATTACTACTCCATCCCGGCGGGCAGCGTTACGGCGGCCCTCAACGGTTCGCAGTACCGGATTCTGGTGGCCAGCGGTGCGTGTACCACCACCTCCACCGAGGCAACGCTCACCATCAACACGCTCCCGGCCGTCAGTACGCAACCCGTCAGCCTGACGCAGTGCCCCGGCACCCAGGCTACCTTCACGGCGAGCGCCACGGGCACCGGCTTGACCTACCAGTGGCAGAAACTCGTTTCGCCGGGCAACTACTCCAGTGTCAGCAATGTGGCGGGCAAGGTAATCGGAGCTACGACGGCCTCGCTGACGGTTTCGAACCTCACCACCGCCGACGCCGGAACCTATCGCCTCCAGGTGCAGGGCACGTGCGGCACGGTGTTCACCGTGGACGTAACCCTGACCGTCATCCCGACGATCACCATTTCGGCCCAGCCCCAGAACAAGACGGCTGCCAAAGGCAGCAACGTGACGTTCTCGGTGACGGCTTCGGGGGGAACGCTCACGTACCGCTGGCAGAAAAACAGCGTGAACCTGACCGATGGCGGCAAAATCAGTGGCTCGACCCTGCCGACCCTGACCATCACCAACGTCACGTCGCTGGAAGCAGGTAATTACCGCGTGGTGATTACTAACCCGTGCGGCTCGCTCACGTCGAACGCAGCAACGCTCACCGTGACGGGTCTCGGTCGCTTTGAACTGCCGACGGTCGGACTTATCGAACCCACCCCGGCACCGCCCATCCGCACGACGCTGGCCACCAAACCGGCGCGCAGCATCCCGGCTGGCGCTGGCCTAACGGTGCTCGTTGAGAATCCGCAGCCGAAAGCCGGTGCCCTGAGCGGTGCCGACCACAGCCGCGAAGCGGTGGAAGACGCCGAAACGGCCACGGTGTTCCCCAACCCGAGCGACGGTGTGCGCTTCCGGGTGCAGGTGCCCGACGCGGCCAACGCCAAACTGAGCCTGTTCAACGTACAGGGTCGGACCGAAGCCATCACGACGCGCGTCCTCGCGGCTGACCTGGTGGAAGTGCAACCGGCCACGCGCCTCGGCAGCGGGGTGTACGTCCTGCGCATCGAGACGGGTCAACAGCGGCATACGCGGAAGGTGCTGGTTCAGTAATGAACTGAAAATCAGTCTTTCCAGAACAGTAAACCTCACGGGCACCCACCCGTGAGGTTTCTTTGTAAAAAAGAAAACGCACTTTTGATTTCTGAACCCATCCCGGACGTATGCGGTCGTTTATGACTTTTCTGGCGGGTCAACTTCTCGGCTGGCTGGCGGCAATCGCGGGCTTTTGTCAGGCTCCGACCTGCCCCAGCGCCGTGGCCCCCGATACGGCAAAAGGCAATTTCACCGTTGATCTCGGCGACCGGTTCTGCGTGGGCCAGACCGTGCGCCTGACCAACACCGCCAACGTGCAGACCGCGCAGTACTGGTACGAGTACGCGGGCGCGACCGTGCCCGCGGCGGGCGGCAGTACCCTGCCCACGCACAAATTCGCCAGCGCGGGCAAGTACCTGATCATCCAGCGCGGGACGCTCGGCGGCAAGGGAGCCTACGCCTGCAAGGTGGTGGAGGTACTCAACACGCCCGCCCCGGTGGTTTCGTTGTTTTCGTGCAGCCCCGGCGTCGTGACCCTAACCCTGCCGCCCAACGCCGCCAACGGGTACGACCAGTACGTGGTCAACTGGGGTGTTGCCGGTACACCGACCGAAACCATCACAGCCAGCCAAACGCCCCTCGCTCACACGTACCCCACCCAGAGCACCCGCTACAATGTCGTCGTGTCGGGCCGGTACCTGCCTTCGGGTTGTGGGCAGGCCACGGTCGGGGGCGTCGTGCCCAACGGGGTGCCGCCGTCGGTGCAGAAAGCCGACCTGACCCGCCTCGAACTCACCGGCCCCGGCACCGCCACGCTCGCCCTGACGAGTTTTCGGGGCGGCGAAATCGAGGTGTTCCAGCGCCCACCCAACGGGTTTTTCCAGACCACCAACGAAAAACTGACTGCCTCGGCGTCGGTTAACGTGGTGAATCTCAAAAACCTGAACAACCAGAATCAGTCCTGTTTCAAGGCGGTTTTTACCGACGCCTGCCAGCAAAAGCAGGAATCGGCGGAGTTGTGTAGCCTGCCGCTGCGCGTGACGGTTCAAAACCAGCAGAACCAGGTGGATTGGGCGGCCTACCCGACCCCCCCGGCGGGCCTGCCTTTCCGCGACTACACCCTGGCCCGCAACGGCGCTACGCTACCTCCCGTGATCACCAGCATCGGCACCACCCGACGCACCGACGCGCCCGTCAAATGCGGCGATACCTACGCCTACCAGCTCACGGCCCGCATCGGGGCCATGACCTCCGTGTCGGAGATCAAAACGGTGAAGGGCCTGTCGGCGCTCACGCCCCCGGCCGTCGCGCTATTTCAGTCGTCGGTCATCAACGGCCTCGTCGCGCTTGCCTGGGAAGCCCCGCCCGCCGGAACGCCGCCCAACGACGGCATCCGCAAGTACACGCTCACCCGCTCGGACGACGGCGGGCAAACCTACCAGCCGCTGCTCGATTCGACGACCATGCTCAAATTCGACGACAAAACCGTGGAGCCTTCAACCCGGTCGTTTTGTTACGTAATCCGCTACACCGACGCGTGCGGCAACGCCTCGCTGCCCTCGGCCCCAACCTGCCCGGTGTTGCTTCGGCAAACCAAAAGTAGCCTGGATTGGACGGCCTACCGGCAATTTCCCAACACGACGTACAGCCTCGAAGAAGTCGGCGACAACGGCCGGGTCGTCCGCAGTCAACCCGTGGGCGCGGTGCTGTTTTACGACCCCGACCCGGCCACCCTGTCGGGGCAGCAGGTGCGGTTTCGGGTCAGGGCCACGGGCAGCGGCAACGGTCAGGTGAGTTATTCCAACGAGGTGATTTACTCGCTCGCGATGCGGCTCTTCGTGCCCGACGTATTTACGCCCAACGGCGACGGCGTCAACGACGCGTTTGAAGTAAAGGGGCTTTTTATTCAGGAATACAAACTGACCGTTTTCAACCGCTGGGGCGAACCAGTTTTCCAGACCAGCGACCGCAGCGAGGGCTGGAATGGCCTCTTCAACGGCGCTCCGGCACCCGAGGGCCAGTACGCCTACCAACTCGACGTGGTCGATTTTCGCGGCAATTCGTTTCGCAAACAGGGGGCCGTCGTGCTGACGCGCTGAACGACCACCGAGCCGGTTTTTGTCATTTTATCCGGAAGGAAGCGGGTTTCCCTGAGCGTAATTTTCAGAGAAATTCGCTTTTTCGTTTTCTGGAATGCCCCTTTTTTATGCAAACTTCTGCTTCGGCGAGTCACGGGGGCAATACACGAAGCAGCATCCGCCAATACAAAGTCGGGCCAAAATCAACCAGACGAATGCAGAAAATAGCAGGCTGACAATACTCGCAGCGGCACTTTTCAACACAGACCTTTTGCAAAACAGAGGTGTTTGTGCAGGAATCCAATACGGTTTCCAGCGGAATCGAATGCAATTCAACGCGAATTATTGATATCAAAAAACAAAATAGAGTTTTGAAATCAGAAAGAATGCAATAGTTTTGCTGCGGGTATTACAAAACACACCAAACCATGCGTCCTAAGAAAATTAACTTTTTTTCTCCCATTGAATTGAAGGAGAAAAAGGCAGCAAAGCAGGCTGAAGCGCCTTCGTTTAACCTCAAAGGCTCCATCAGCGCCACCGGGCACCTGAAACTGCCCGCCAAGGCGATTCAGCACCTCGGTGTCAATCCCGAAGAAACCGGCTTTTTGTTCGGGCAGGGGCGTAAGAAAGACGGCGGTTTTTTCCTGCTTCCCACCGAAAAAGACAACCCGCAGGCGTTCAAGCTGGTGCGCATGGGTCCGGCTTTTGGCGTAAACCTGAAAGGAATTTTTCAGAAATTAGGCTACGATTTTGCCGGGCAGCAGTATCCGTTTTCGATGAAACCCTTCGAACACGACGGCGTCACGGGCTTTGAATTGCAGCCCGAAGCCGAAAAACCCCGCACCAAGCGCGGTTCCGACGACGAATAAGTTCTGCTAACTCCTGAATTAAGCGGCCCGTTGGCTGACCCCGAGGACTCGGGGTCAGCCAACGGGCCGCTTAAGTGTAAACCGGGCGAAGAGCCGACCTCAGAATCCGTAATTTATCCCGAAGGTTAGCTGATTGATGCGCTGCGTAAGCCGGGTTTCAAGCCGGTACTCCCGTTGGGAAAAATACGCCGCCCGCGCAAACAAATCGTGGGTGATTTCGTAGCGCAACTCCCCACCCAGCAGGGTATAATCCCGCCGGTTTTTCCCGAATAAAAAGTCGGGTTGGGCGCGTTTCCCGTCGTATTGCCAGGCCGGGTCCACCAGATCGGCTTTCCGGATTCGCTCGACGGACAGCTTCGCCTGCAAGCCGCGGAGAAACCGGTACTGGAGCGCGGCGTACACCTGGTCGGCGTTGTTGCCCATCCAGTGGCCGAGGCCGAAGCCGTTGTTCTGGTACACCTGCGTCGGGATGTAGTTGTCGTACACGAACGGATTGATGCGCGTGTATTCGAGCGTGGCCGTCAGGTGACGAACCGGGAGGTCCACCGTCGAAATGCCCAGCGTATAACCCACCTGGTTGCGGCGCTTTTTCGCGTCGAACAGGCTGCGCAGTTTAATTTCGTCGATGAAAAACGTGCCGTAAAGCTGGGTTTTGGGCAGCACGTTGCGGGCGTTGATTCCAAAGAAAAACTGGCTGTTGCTGGCCGCCCCGTCGTTGCCCCCGGCGTTGTCGTAATCAGCCGGGCGGAAAAATAAAAAAGGAATCAGGTAAGCCGGTTGGAAGTGGTCGCTGTACACCACCGATTCACCCAGTGAAAGCGAGAGTTTCGGCGACGGCAGAAACGTGACCGTGTGCGAGACGAGGTACTTGGGCCGCATCGGCACCCGGTAGCGCGGGGTGCCATTGGGGAGGAGGATGCCCGTCGGGTAGCTGTACGACGAATCGGCCAGGCGCGAGTTGAGAAACGCGTGGACGTAATTGAACCGCAGCCACTTCACCGGATTAAGGTCGAGCCTCAGGAACGGAAACGAGGGCGATTTATCCGACAACACGAGTTTGCCGCCTTCGCCGTAACCCCATTGCAGTTTGTCTTTGCCCACGGCCACGCTGCCCCATTTCCACGACGTACCGAGGGTAGCGTTCACCATGCCGTACGAAATCGGCCCTTCGTTGGTGAGCAGCACGATGCCCGGCTGGGGCGTGAACAGGCGCGTGCGGTCGAGGTTTGGGCCTTTCTCGTAGTGTTCGCGGTAATCGAAGCTAAACCCAATGCGCTTGCCGAGGTAGCCGTGCAGGTACACGCCCACCCACTGGTGGTAATTGAAGCCGCCGTCGCGTACGCTGGGCGCGATGCCCGCGATGGGGTTGACCTGCACCTTGAACTGCCCATCGGTGTAGGAATAGAGCCGGAAGCGCCCGTTTGCATCCTTACGCAACCAGCGGCTTTGGGTTTCCGTACCGGAGGTGTCGGCGCGGAGCAACCGCTCGTGGTCGTACTCCCGCGCAAAAAAGCGGAGTTCTTCGCGTTCCAGGCGGGTCAGTTGGGTTTGTTTGCCGTCGGCTTCGGTCAGCAGCGACTCGATGTAGGCGCGGGAAACGGGCCGGATCGGGTCGTTGAATTGAAGAACGCCTTTGTTGCTCAGGCGGGTCAGGAAGTTGTACACGTCGCGGTAGGTGGGTTCGTACACGACCTGAGCGCGGAGCAGGAGGGGGGCCAGGCAGGCCAGCAAAAGGCCGACGAAGCGGCCCCGGTTGACGTAGTTCATTGGCGGTTGAGTTACGTTTGGGTCTTCGAAGTACGCACAAAAAGAGCAACTTCGGGCACGAACGCCCGGATTTTCCGCCCACGCCCACCCAAATGCGCCTGCCGTAAATGGAAGCGGGAATGGTTACCTTTGTATCCGAATGGAAAGCGAAACGATTTGGCAACGTCTGAAACAGCGGCTGTTTTCCGCCGGGCAATCCAGTCCGGAGGCGGATACGGACGGGTGTTTCTGGCAGGTGGATATCCACTCGCACCTGCTGCCGGGCGTCGACGACGGCGTGACCAACTGGGAGCAAAGCCTCGTGTGCCTCCGCCAGATGGTGGAGTGGAACATCAGGAAAGTGGTGACCACGCCCCACGTGAGCCGCGACTGGTATCCCAACAAAGCCGAAGACCTTCGGCGCGGACAACGCACCCTCCAGGCACTCGCCGACGAGCACCAGTTGCCGCTCACCATCGAGGTGGCCGCCGAGTACATGCTCGACGACTTTTTCCCCGACCTGCTCGCTTCGGGCGAGGTGCTGGGTTTCGGGAAAGAGCGTTACCTGCTTGTTGAAACGGGGTGGGCGTCGGCCCCGATGCACCTCGACAGCCTCCTGTTCCGCATCCAGACCCAGGGATTCACGCCCCTGCTGGCGCACCCCGAGCGCTATAGTTATTACCACGACGACGAACCCGCCCTGGCCCGCCTGCGCGAAGCCGGGTGCTTATTTCAACTCAACTGGCTTTCGCTCACCGGCCGCTACGGGCGGCGCGTGCGCAAGCAGGCCCAGCGCCTGCTGCAACGCGGCTGGGTCGATTTCGTCGGGAGCGACCTGCACCGCCCCGCCGACCTCGAAGCCCTCGCTGCGCTCTTCACCACCGACGAATTCCGGCTGCTGCGCGAACAACCCCTGCGGAATGCGGGGTTGCTGGAGGGGTAGGGCTTTCCTTGCTTTGGCGTACAGTTAGTTTGCTTATCCGGGCAAAGTACTTACTGGCAACCCAGAAAACCACCCCCCACCGCACAAACCCGCCGCATCCCCTCCTTTTTAAGGAGGGGATTCTAACAACCACGGTTACCCTGCTTAAAAAGGAGGGGTACCCCGAAGGGGCGGGACGGTCCGCCGCTGCGGTGGTTCAGCAGTGGGGAAGTACCTGGCTGGTAACCGAACCACCCCCCAGCCGCACGCTCCCACCGCACCCCCTCCTTAAAAAGGAGGGGATTCTAACAACCACGAATCCCCTCCTTAAAAAGGAGGGGTGCCCGAAGGGCGGGGTGGTTCGCCGCTGCGGTGGTTGGGTCGGATGAGCAAGCCGATTCCCGAAGCAAACCAACCGTTACCTTTCCGAAAAATGCCGTTCAATTTCGTAAAGAACACTCTCCAGAGACTGGAAAACCCGTGTGTTCTCAAAGCGCAGCACCCGGATTCCCAACTCGTTCAGGTAGGCATCCCGATATAAATCGGCGGTGGCACCCGACGGAGTAAAGTGGGGTGCGCCGTCCAGTTCAACGACGAGGTGTTCGGCTGGGCAATAGAAATCGGCGATGTACGGGCCAATGCTGTGCTGTCGCCTGAATTTGCGACCCGCCAGTTGACGGTTGCTGAGCATTCGCCATAAGGTAGCTTCCGCCGAAGTGCCGTGGTTGCGCAAGGCACGCCGCGCTACTTTCAGTTCAGGACGGTTGTGCAGTTGCGTCTTTGCCATGGATGGAATTTTTAACCGCAACCTCCTCATCCTCGAGCCATTCCGCAAACCGTTGCCTAAATAGTTCCAGAAAACAGCTTGTTTAAAACAATGCAACAAAACCACGCACACGACGAATCCCCTTTTAGAAAGGAGGGGAACATAACAACAACGAATCCCCTCCTTAAAAAGGAGGGGTGCCTGAAGGGCGGGGTGGTTCGCCGCTGCGGTTTAGTGATGCAGAGAACCGTTCTCCATGCCACTGAACCACCCCCCAGCCGCACACACCCACCGCACCCCCTCCTTAAAAAGGAGGGGATTCTAACAACCACGGTTACCCTGCTTAAAAAGGAGGGGTACCCCGAAGGGGCGGGACGGTTCGCCGCTGCAGTGGTTCAGCGGTGGGGAAGTACCTGGCTGGTAACCGAACCACCCCCCAGCCGCACGCTCCCACCGCACCCCCTCCTTAAAAAGGAGGGGATTCTAACAACCACGAATCCCCTCCTTTTTAAGGAGGGGTGCCCGAAGGGCGGGGTGGTTTGGGCGGCGGAGGGAGTTGCACGCGACCGGGCTTGCCCGCTCCTTCAGGGTAGGTCCAACCGCGGCATCGGAATGTTAAAGCACGAGAATTTGGAAAAGTGAAAAATACTTCTGTATTTTCACTCACTTACCTGCCACGTTCCCCAAAAAGCCCCAGTCAACCGGTAGACGTTGGATTTGCTTCCGAATTGGAGGCAAGTTCAATCAAACCGGTTCGATTCACTGCCGATCACGCCGCGATCGCGAGTGATCGGGAACAAAATGCGCCCGTTCACAAAGCAATCGCTCCGGATCACAAAGCGATCGATTGCGTTTATGAAGCAATCGGATGCGAACGTAAAGCGATCGGATTCCATCATAAAGCGATCGCATCCGATCGTAAACAAAACGAGTGCGATCCCAACGAGATCGCTTCCGATTAGTAACAAAACGGGTGCGATCCCAAAGGGAAGGATTCGCTACCCGAACCAACCGATTCCCAATCGGTCCCGCACCCCGGCGCATCGGGACGCGGAGCCGTCGGGCGGTTTGCCGTCTGTTTCCTGACCACGTCCGTGCGTTGATACTTGTTTCATTTTAACCCCCTTTCTCCAAATGGGACGACAACGGATTACGAATTGGTACGCCGATGTAGCGGCGGGCCAATTGGCATCGATGCAAACCATCGACGCAACACTCGATTTTGGTGGCGGACTCACGCTCACGGCGTATTCCACGGCCATCGACGATGGACGGAACAAAATCACTTCCTACAACCAGCAGTTTTCCATCGCGGAAGAGAAGCGAACTCAGGCCAAGGAAGCCGACAAAAAGCTCAAGCAGTTGGCCAGCCGGTTTTTATCGGCGGTTGCCGCCCGTTATGGCAAAGATTCCGAGGAGTACGCCAAAGCGGGAGGAACGCGCACGTCCGAACGGCACAAGCCAAAGAAGACCAAGCCGACCGCGAAGGACGGAACCGAGCCAGGCAGTTGAAGCCTAAGGTTTGCTTCGGCGAAACCGACCCTTAAGCAAAAGCCCGCAGCCAGAAGTTGCGGGCTTTTTTAATTAAAAAAAACCTCCCCAACCCGTCATAAAACCTTTCCTGGCGCATCATTGCGAGCAAAGCGAAGCAATCCGTTCTTATCCTGCCAAAACTTCCTTAGCACTGGGGTAGGCCACTGGCAACAGATTACTTCGCTACCCTCGCAATGACGGGAATGGAGAAGCAATAACGGATTTCGGGAAGTTTTCTATTCGTAGTAGTTGAGTACCCGGTGGCCGCTTTGTTCGAGCAGGCGGTCGCGCTGGAAAAGCGCCACGTCGGCCTGCACCATGTCGGCCACCAGGGCGGGCAGATTGTACTTAGGTTCCCAACCCAGCTTTTCCTTGGCTTTGGTCGGGTCGCCGTGGAGGAGTTCCACTTCCGTGGGACGGAAATACCGCGCATCGACGGCCACGACTTCCCGGCCCAGTTCAACGGCGTAGTCCGGGTTGGCGCAAGCCACCACGTGACCGACTTCTTCGGCTCCTTCGCCCGAGAAAGCCACCGTGATGCCCAGTTCGGCAAACGCCATGCGGATGAATTCGCGGACGGGCGTAGTCACCCCCGAGGCAATCACAAAGTCTTCGGGCGTTTCCTGTTGAAGAATCCGCCACATCGCTTCCACGTAATCTTTGGCGTGCCCCCAATCCCGGAGCGCATTCAGGTTGCCCATGTACAGTTTTTCCTGCAAGCCCAGGGCAATCCGCGCCACGCCCCGCGTGATTTTGCGCGTGACAAAGGTCTCGCCCCGCAAGGGCGACTCGTGGTTGAAGAGAATCCCGTTGCAGGCAAACATGCCGTAGGCCTCGCGGTAGTTGACCGTGATCCAGTAACCGTACAACTTGGCTACGGCGTAGGGCGAGCGGGGGTAAAAGGGCGTTGTCTCGCTCTGGGGCACGGCCTGCACCAACCCGTAGAGTTCAGAAGTCGATGCCTGGTAAATCCGGGTTTTCTGCGTCAGTCCGAGTAAGCGGACAGCTTCCAGAATCCGCAACGTGCCGATGCCGTCCACTTGCGCGGTGTATTCTGGCTCGTCGAAGCTCACTTTGACGTGCGACATGGCCCCTAAGTTGTAAATCTCGTCGGGCTGGACTTCCTGCACCAGCCGGATGATGTTGGTCGAGTCGGAAAGGTCGCCGTAGTGGAGGTGAAAACGGACGTTTTGCTCGTGGGGGTCCTGGTAGAGGTGGTCGATGCGGTCGGTGTTGAAGAGCGACGAGCGGCGCTTGATGCCGTGGACTTCGTAGCCTTTGTCGAGCAGGAGTTCGGCTAAGTAGGCACCGTCCTGGCCGGTGATGCCGGTGATGAGGGCTTTTTTCATGGGAAGAAATGGCGGATTTGTGTTGAAATAGGGAAGATAATAATCGTTACTACATAGTTTTTTGATGTAGTGGCGCAAGTTGTGCCCGTATCTTAAGGCGAATATATTCTTTCAGGAAAATTCCCATAAAAACGGAATTAGTCACGAAATATCGTTTCCACAGGCGGCCCGGCTCCTGATATAGCCGATACACCCATTCCAGCGAGAACCGTTGCATCCAGGTAGGTGCCCGGTCCTGCACTCCCGCAAAGACGGGAAACGCTCCACCGACTCCCAGCATCACGGCCTGAATCCGGCCCTGCATGAGCGCCATCCATTTTTCCTGCTTTGGACAACCCAGCGCGACAAAAACCATGTTGGCGCCGGATGCGTTGATGCGCGCCACCGTTGCTTCTTCTTCATCCGGACTCATCGCCCGGAAGGGTGGCGAGTAAGCGCCAACTACCAGGCAATCGGGAAACTGAGTGGTACAGTTGGAAACCACCTCCGACAAAATCGCTTCCGTGGAACCAAAGAAAAACACCTTCAATTTTTGCCGTGCTGCAACGGCAAGTAAGTCGGGGAGTAAGTCCATGCCCGCTACCCGAGGTTGCTTTACTCCGTGTAACCAGCGCAGCCCCAGCGCCAAAGGCATTCCATCCGGGGTAATCAATGCGGCCCGGTTGACTGTCTCAGCAAACGACGGGTTTTGCCACGCTTCCACCAGCATATGGACATTAGCCACGCACACGTACGCAGATGCCCGACGAGTAGCCATTTCAGCAATGTGGCGCAGAAAGTGTTCGTACGGCCCGGTTGAAACCTGAAGCGAAAGTAGAGAGACTTTGTCCATGAAGAAAAACAAGGTGCTTCGTTGATTAGAACAGCATGTCGAGAGCGACTTTCTCGAACACCTGGCACTTTCCGCCAACTGTTGCGTCTTTGACCGCGCGACCATCGGCTTCAAAAGCCTGGCGGGCCATAGCATACGATAACTCAGAACGATACAAATCGGGCAACTGCCATTTCATACCCTTTGGAAAATAATCCGGGTGAAAGTGATTTTTATCTTCAGCCTGTTCACGAATCTCTGTTGCGTTGGGACGGCCTTTGTCGGTGAAATTGTGATCCAACCCGACTAAGTAAACCTCCTTGAAACCCATGTAATACGCCAATTGAAGGGTGGCGTATGTGACAGTTCCCCCTGAGTAAATACCTTTGGTCAAATCGTACGAAAACTTATCCTCAATGTTCAGGTACGATCGTAAGTAAAGCAAATTTTCCTGTTCATTGAACAAGTTCCGCTGAGACCAGTTGATGAATTTAGTCGTAGGTAGGGCAGCAATATCAGCCGCAAACTGTTCGACGACTAAATCGTTAATCACGCTATGGTACGTCGGCACAAACCCCATTTTATCAAAAATAAGGTAGAGACGGTTCATTCCAAACGTAACCTCGTTTTTCAACGGCGACAAATCCATTGTGGCAATGCTTGGGCCATTGGCAATGACAAAGCACCTCTCTCCCGCGTGTCTATTATGGAAGGCCTTCAAATCTTGACCATTACGCTTGCCTAAAAAGGAATTGTTCCAATCCTTGGTGTGCGAAAGGTCTTTAACCCGCCGATTGACGGCCTCTGAAACTCGGGTAAGGGTAATATCTTTTAGTTTAATACGCATATATTAAAGTTTAAAAAATATTTTACAATATCGGTTTCCAGTAGCCAAGTATACGACTCAAGACCCCATTCAGTAAAGATACCGGTACGCCATACCAAGGATAATTCCGAAGCACATACTTGGTATATGCAACTATATTTCCTCCCCCTTGATTTACAAACAAATAATTCATGAAATTTCTCAGCTTTTTTTGACTTTTTAGTTTTAAATGATTGCTTTCATCTGGATAAATATATTGTCGCGCATTTCGAGCAGAGAAAACGCGATACTTTGCCCTTTTAGCACGAAAAATGAGATCGTTGTCTGCCCAAGATTGAGGAAATCTTTTTGCGTCGTAATATCCACAATCAATAAAGACTTGCGAAGGAATAAGGACACCACGGCCGACATAGTAAGTGACCGGAATTAACGCTTGCTTATTATATTTATGTTTTGTTGAATTCATAGTAGAAATCTTACCTGTCCACCAATTAACTCGTGAGCCGTCATATAAGAGTCTATCAGGTTGATTGATGTCATACGAAAAGCATCCAATAATGGACCTATAATTAATTTTTGCAGCATAGTAAAGCTCTTCAAGTAAGCGAAAATCGGCTTCGGTATCATCATTCATCGTACAGATATATTGAGCATTCAACTTACCAATCGCATACTCTACTGCCATATTTGTTGAGGCACTCCACCAAAGAGAACCATCACCTTTCAAAAGATGGACTTGAGGAAAATAACGCTCAATCATTTCCGATGTACCATCAGTGGAACCGTCATCTACCACGACAATTTGGTAGCTATTAAATGATTGTTGCACAATAGTTTTAAGAAATCGCTCAGTTAAATCGCGGCGATTGTGTACAGCAAGTACTACTGCTATCTTAGTCATAAAAACAAAAAGGTTAACATGATGGTTGAAAATTCCAACGGATTAGAGAAGAGAATAATGAGTGATACTACACAAAAAAGGATTGCAAATCGTTTATCTATGTACCGAGCTTTGATTCGGCGATAAAGAATTATTAAGTAAATCATCATACCAAATAAACCAATTTTTACTAAACTAAGCATTAGACCAGATGTACGTACAACGTTCTCATCATATTCTTTATAAAATTCACTTTTTCCAGTAGAATATATATCCATACCTAAACCCAATAATGGATTTTCAAGAAATGTATTATAATCCGCATAAAAACTCGCAAAGCGATTCAAGTGGATGCTATATTCGCCAGAAAACTGAGTCATCAGCAATTCGTCTTCAATATCATTAAACTGGTCAGTAATTTTTTTTGTGATGAAGTTGATATTAAGCAATACAATGGAAATTGGTATGATCAATAGTAAGGCAAATCCCTTAAGTTTTTTATAAAAGAAGTAAGAAAATATGATAAACATTGAAATGTAGCCGGTTGTTGAAAACGTCGTGACCAGACAAATCATAAAAATTATTTTATGATTATCCATCTTGTTGCGGATTTTAAAGGATAGGAGCAATGCAAATATAACAACTGCAGCATATGCACCTGGCTCCCACATGAATCCCGAATTCCTGACCCGGTGAATCGAATGCATGTTGAAAATTAGGGAATTTGAATTTGCTTCTTGTCCTCTTGTTGAAGGAATTCCGAATAAATCATTTATTCCAAATAAAACATCGAAGTTAATCAGTTGAATTAGATAGAGTGGTAAGCTTACTAAGCTTAGCCAATATACAGTTTTAATAAATATTCCTTCAAATTGGCCTCTGCAAAAGTAAACAGAGCTGAAAGATAATAGTATCTTAATTAAAAACCCTAACCAAGTATAAACATCAATACTTCCATTTTTTACTAAGTATATTAAGGTTACAATTGAAAAGAAAAGAATAATTTTAAAAACACTAATTATATATGTTCCTGAATTATTCTTTAGTAGATTAAGGCCTATTGCGTAAGAGGTAATTATGAAAAGTACAATATCCGAATTTGCAATTGCAGATGCTCTTGATGAAAAAATTACCGCACAGAGAGTCAGAAAATACTTATTGAACTTAAGAAACAGGTCAACTCTTTTCCCTTCTCTGTTGTTTTTAGAGTAGATAGTGCTTACCAAAATGGGTTCTAATGTTGAAGAAATAGTTGCTGACATCATTGCAATAGTTAGTTTGGGATATATTGCTGGTTGATTAAAAAGCCATTTTTAGTTTTCTGTTTAATGCTATCATTGATACAACGATATTAATATAAATTAACAGTAATGGAGTACCCATTATTAAAATTTCTCTTTGAATAACTGTATCATATTTCATATACAAATATATCAAAGGGATTAATATTACGTTGATGATCGAAAGCCATATCTGTATTTTAAAATAATTTAAGCAATTCATAAATATATTTATGCAGGACAAATAAATTATTCCAATAAAATAAAAACATGTTAAAAATATTATATTGTAAGACACATCAATTTTATTTCCTATCCACAAATAGAGAATTTGCTTACTACATAGAGCTATCACAACGCAAGCTATTGAATATCCTATACTGATTGTAGAAATTTTATTGAACATAAATTTTATTTTGCCGACATTCTCTTGAGAATGTGCCGCATGTATCTCATGCCAATTATTATTTAGAGTGATGAAATTAATAACATATAAAAAATTAAAAATTCGCGCAACTATGTTATAATCACCTGCAATTGTCATATTTACTTCTTTTGCTAATATAATGGGAATGAAATTAGTTAAAAATATCCAACAAATTTGTAAGAAAAAGAATACTGCACTTGTCTTTAATAAATCAGATAAGAAAGACGCGTTAAAAAATCCAAATCGAATACTAAACTTGCTTTCAATATATATAAAGTAAAAAAAATACAAAATATAAACAACACAAGATGGGAAAAAATATAAATGTATTGTATTCTCGAGTGTGAGTTTCCCTAAAGATGATTGTAAATACATAAGAAAAAGAGTAATTACTGTTCCAAACATCATTAAGACGTCATTCAGAAAATACCTGTTTAAACTATGGTTGAAGCCATGAACAATTTGAAAAGAAAATCGAATCAAAAAATAGACAGTTGAAATAAACACCACGAATCTTAAGACTTCATATTTTGCTTCTCCGAAAAAGTACCTGTCTAAGTTAAGTGCGTATAAGATGCAAGTAAACCCCAACAATATAGCCGAAATAATCAGTATAAAACAAAATGCTGTTGAAGCAATTAAACTTGCTTGGGATTTATTTCCTTTTTGTAATGCATTGTGAAGAGGATTTTTAATTGCATTAATTATTCCAAAATCGATATTTAATGAAAATATCATGATTGTGTTTATGGTCACGAACACGCCGAATTCAAAACTATTCAATTTACCATATACTAGTGGTATTATAATGAGTTGCCCCCCAATGTTTAATACTTTACATAGAATTGCCCCAATTGTACGCTTATTTTCTAGCGCAATTTCTATCCAATTTCTATTCAAGATTGCTCTCATAACCTTTATTGCTATTTATTGCTCTTGCAAAGTATCAGCACGTCGTCAGGGTACTGGATTTTTACTTGGTGCTCACTCCGACGAATGCGCACGGCACCCGACTGGGGCGGGTACACAACCTCGACACGGGTCGAATCGTCGGGGGTCTGAATCGAAATCGCATGAGTTTTGCGGATGGTGCGGGCTTGTACCAGCACAAGTTGGCGGCAGTCGGTCTGGTAGGGGTAGAGGTCGATGGAATCGTCGGGTGTTTCCGGTGCAATCGGCCACTCACTGACTTGCCGGGCATCCCGACGCGACCGCTTCAGCAGGTCTTGGTTCGGCATGGGTGACTGAGCGCGAAACAGGCCGTACGTGGGGCTGAAGGTCTGGATTTTGGCAAAAAACCGCCTGGGCATTTGCTTCGACTGCGCATTGACGTACACGTCCCAGGGAATCACAAGCGCACTGCCAGCCGAATAGGCTAAGAAAAGCGCCCGCAACTGCTTTGTTTCGTCGCCCGACGTCAGCGTGAAGTATTGTTTTTTCCCCAGATTTTCCGCTGTTGCAACGCGGGAACGGACGTACTCCCGATTCGCATGGTCTTCAGGTAGTTCGCCTATGCCTACGTCGAACACTCGGTAGATGTCAGTCCACTGCCCGCCGTAATTATTGGTCAAAAATGTCACACGGCGTCTGGCGTACGCTTCCATCTCTGCCCGCCACGCCGTGAGAAACCGCACGACGGACGCCGTTTGAAACGCGCTGAAGGCAGCCCCGAACGGCATGGCTGTCTTGCGCCCCGTTACCGATTCGATTCCCCGGCTCCGCAAAAAATCCCGGAAATTGAAATCCGCCGCTAGGGTATCGGCCCCGCTGGTTCGCAGGGATTCCGCAAAAGCTTTCACGCAGTAATCGCAGAAGCAGCCGCCCCACTCAACGGCGTGGTCGTTGAAACGGGCATCGTCTACGAACAACCCGTATGCGCCCAAATCGAGCAATTTACGCGACTTGGCGTAAAACACCTCCCGGAATTCGGGCGCGTTGACGCATCCCCAGTGGGCATTTTTCTGGTTCCAGTTGCGCATCCATGGGGCTACCAGTTTGTTGCCGTTCACATCCTGAATTCGGCCCCGGATCGTGTACTCCGCCGAATCGGGCACCTGCGGGTTGAGGGCCAGACTGTAGGGAATTTTTCGGGCGCGGAGTTGGGCCAGTTGGGCGTCGTTGGTGCAGTACATCCAGTCGATGCGGTCAGGGTGGTACTGGTCCACCATGGCAAGCGTGCTGAGCGTGTCTTGCGGGGAAGACGGGTGAAACCAGCGCGACGAAAGAATAATCGGGTAACGCACCTCAGCGGGCTGCCGCACTGGTTCCTGAGCCGAAGTGGCGGCTCCGGCCCAGGTCAGTACGGTACTGAGCATCAGGTGGGTTAATGTTATTTGTTTCATCGTGGGTGTGGGTTCTTACAAATCCTTCAGCACCGAACTAATCCCCCCGTCGAGCGACAAATTCGCCCCGTGGATGAATCCCGAACTTTCGGAAGCCAGGAACAGCGCCAGCTTGGCGACGTCCTGCGGGTAGCCGATGCGCTGCACGGGGTGAATCTTGCGGAGTTCGTTGAGCGCGCCTTCGTTGCCGTCGAAACCCGCCAGCAACATGGCCGTTTCAATGGCGGCGGGCGAGATGGCGTTGACGCGCACGCGGCCTTCGAGGTCCACGGCGAGGGCTTTGGTCAGGCCGATGAGGGCGCTTTTTGAGGTGGCGTACGAAATGAACCGCCGCTTGGTGAGTTGCTGGTGAATGCTGCCGATGTTGATGATGCTGCCGTTGACTTCTTCGAGGTGGTCGAGGAAATGCTGGCTCAGCAGCAGCGGGCCGGTCAGGTTGACGGCCATCGTATGGTTCCAGTCGTCGAGCTTCAGGTGTTCGAGGCCGTCGAGGGCCTGCACGGCGGCGTTGTTGATGAGCACGTGCAGTTCGGGAATGAGCACGTTGAATTTCTGCTGCCATTCGGCCCGGTAGGCGTTGTCGGTGCTGAAGGCGTGGAGGTCGAACTGAATGAACTGGTCGGCCTCGTGGCGCTCCGAGTACCGGACGTCCAGCCCGTAGACGTAGTACCCGCTTTCGCGGAAATAATGGGCAAGGGCGCTGCCGATGCCACCGAGTACGCCGGTGATGAGTGCTTTTTTCATGGCGGTGAAAAGTTATTTTTCGACAACTATCCCTTCACAGCGCGTCATTGCGAGCGGAGGTGATAAAATTGAGTGAAACGAGATTTTATCACCGGAGCGAAGCAATCTGTTTCCTCCTGTCAAAATAGTTTGCTGAAAACTATTCCGGTGACCTTAAAAGGATTGCTTCGCTCCGGTTTTCAGATATCGTTTCACTTCATCTGAAAACCTCCGCTCGCAATGACGGGTTGGGACGGTCCGCCGCTGCGGTGGCTTTTTACTGCGCAACCACTTCTCCCACGTCCAGAAACTCGAACAACTTCGCGATGGCCTGGTGACTGGCGCGGCGGACGCCCTCAAGGGTGTTGGAGCCGTTGTGCGTACCGAAAATGCAGCGGTCGAACTGGCGCAGGCCCGAGTCGGCGGGAAGCGGTTCGGTTTCGAACACGTCCAGCCCGGCGGAATGCACCTTGCCGCTCCGCAAGGCGTCGATCAGCGCGGCTTCCTCGACAATCGGCCCGCGCGACACGTTGACGAGACGCACGCCGTCTTTCATCAACGCGATGGTGTCGGCGTTGATGAGGTGTTTGGTTTGCGGCGTCAACGCGCAGGTACTCACGACGAAATCGGCGGTTTCCAGTTGTTCGGGAAACGAAAGGAAACGGTAACTGGCGCGCTCGGCGTCGGAGGGTTTGGCAAACGGATCGTACACGTTCAGGTGCAGATCGAAGGCGTAGAGGAGTCTGGCCGTGGCTTTGCCGATGTCGCCGAAGCCAATCAGCGCGACGGTTTTCCCGGCCAGCGACATCCCGGCGGGTTTCACCCAATTCCCGGCGCGCACTTCGCGGTCGATGAAGTACGTCTGTCGAGCCAGCCCCAGCACGTACGACACGGCGATGGTCGCCACTTCGGCCCCGAACATCTGGGGCGTGTTGATGATGGGGATGCCGAGTTCCTGGCAGGCCCGGAAATCCACGTTGTCCACCCCGATGCCCCACTTCACGGCGGCGCGGAGGCGACCCGCTTTTCCGGCGCGAAACACGCGTTCGGTGGCGGGGTCATCGCCGATGATCCAACCGTCCACGGTGGGCACGAGGGCGATGAGTTCGTCTTCGGTGAGCGTCTGCACCACGTTGGGGGCGATCAGCTCGATGTCCTGCTCCTCAAATAAAGGCCGGAATTCGGCCAGTTGGCGAAGCATGGGCGGGCAGGTGATGAGAACTTTCATAAGAGTAAAGAGAAGAGAGGATAGAGAATAGAGTGACGCCTTTCGCTGTCCTCTATCCTCTTTACGCTATCCTCTGTTTAAGCGGCTACTTCAGCATTCAACTGGGAAAACAGAAACTCGGCGACTTTGAAATTCAGTTCCACGTCGATGTCCTGGGCCTCGATGTCGGGGATTTCGTACATAAAAGGCCGGTCGCCGATGCGGTTGTGCTTGCGGCGGAGGGTTTCTTTCGTGAAGAGGTACATGCACGAATTTTCCATGTACGTCGGGGGCAAATCCTGCGTGCGGAGCAGAATGGCCGGGTTGTGGTTGATGGCCCGGGCCAGCGGATCCCAGAGGCGGGTTTGCAGGCGGGTCACGCCGAACAGCGAATCGTACATCGGGTAGGTGTGCAGAAATTGCTTCAGGCCCAGTTCGATGGTATTCGCCGACAGTAGCGGGTTGGTGCTGTGGGTTTGGAGGTAAAAATCGGCCTGCACCTGGTCGCAGACGTTGAGCAGCACGTCGTTCATTGGCACGGTTCCGGCGCGCAGGTGGTCGGGGCGTTCGAGAATCCGCACCGTCGGAAAGTGATACCGGGCCTGCTCGATGATAACCGGGCTGTCGGTGTCGATGACGACCTGCGTAATGGCCGGGCAGTCGAGCAAGGTATCCACGATGCGGTGAAACAGGGGCTTTCCGGCAAAATCCCGGTAGTTTTTTCCCGGCACCCGCTCGCTGGAATGGCGCATGGGAACGATGGCGGCAACGGTGTACTTCATGGCGGTGATGGAACTAAGGCGGTTATTCGTAGGCAATCTGTTTCATCGGGGCAAAAGCCGGGCGCTCGGCTGTTGAGCGGCGTAAAAACTCGTTGGGGTAATAAAACCGCTCGCGCAGCGTGCGGTCGAGCGTGCCGACGGAGCGGTAGCCCTGGTACGTGCCCCAGAATTGCAAGGTTCGGAACCAGGCGATTTCGGCGGCGTGCCGCCAGAACACGCCGTCGCGGGTGGCGGCCACGCCGTCGCTCAGGATGTTGGTGAGCGTGAGGTAGGCCGCGTCGAGCAAACTAAACCGGGCGTGGGGCTTGAGGCGCTTGAAGGCCATCGCCTCGCGGTAGTAGCGGTTGAACACCTTGCGGGGCGTTTCTTCGTGGACGTGCACCATCACGGCGTCGGCTTCGTAGGCGATGCGGTGCCCCCGGTCGAGTACGGCGCTGGCCCAGTGGAGGTCTTCGAGGCCCGTCAGGGTTTCGTCGTAGGGGAGGGTTTCCCACACCGAGCGGCGAATGGCCGCGTTGGCGTTGTTGCAGAACGGAATCCGCTGGTCGTAGTTGGATTGCCCCGGAAACCACTTGGCAAAGAGTTGTTGCTCCGAAAACTTGCTCTGGTGGTTGCCAATCTGCCGCCCGTAGGTGAGGGCCACGGCGGGGTCGGCGAACGGATCCAGCATGGCCTCCAGCCAGTTGGTGTACACGGGGTAGACGTGCGCGCTGGCAAACAGCAGCACGTTGCCCGTGGCGTAGCGACAACCGAAGTTGAGCGCCCGCCCGAACGAAAACTCCTCGGGCCGGATGTGAACCACCCGCACGCCCCGGTCCTGCGCAATGCGCACGGTGCGGTCGGTCGAGCCGGAATCCACCAGGATGACCTCGACGGCGTGCGGCGTTTCCTGCCGCGCGATGCCGTCGAGCAGTTTGCCGAGGTGTTTTTCCTCGTTGAAAGCGCGAATGATGATGCTACACGTCATGGCGAATCATTGGCGGAATGATTTCGGAATGGTTATTCGTTGCTGGTTATTTCTGCATTTGCAAAACAAATACTTAACCTAATTTGTGGGTAGTATAAGCGGCTTTTACCCCGACTGAACCACCCCGCCCTTCGGGCACCCCTCCTTTTTAAGGAGGGGACTCGTTGTTATTAGATTCCCCTCCTTTACACTCGCTACGAATCCCCTCCTTTTTAAGGAGGGGTGCCCGAAGGGCGGGGTGGTTTGGGCGGATTGCAAAGACTTTCACTACACAACTTCAGGTTAATTAATCACCAGTAACCCTCACTAATTGTCGGTGGTTTTCTCTTCGCTGTAATACTTGTTGTAGCCGTAGCCGTAGCTGTAATAATACGATTCGCCCTCGCCCACGGCGTTGAGGATGATGTTCAGGCGTTTGAAACGTTGCTCTTTGTGGAGCGTTTCAATCATCCGCAGGTTGTTTTTCGGCGTGACGTCGTGGCGCACCATAAACATCGTGGCGTCGGCGAAGGGCGCGATGATCTGGGCGTCGGTGACAAGGCCGATGGGCGGCGAGTCGATCAGGACGTAGTCGAATCGTCCCCGGAGGTCGGTAATCAACTGCTCGAGGCGCGGCCCGCTGAGCAATTCCGACGGGTTGGGCGGAATCGGCCCGCTGGGGATGATGAAGTAGTTGTCGTGGTCCGGCACGGGTTGGAGCACTTCGTCGACGGTGGCTTCGCCGATGAGGTAGTTGGTAATTCCGGCGTGGTTGGCTACTTCGATGTTGCTCCGTAGGCCGGGTTTGCGCAGGTCCATTTCCAGAATTACCGTTTTGCGGCCCACCATCGCCAGGCTGGCCCCGAGGTTGAGCGACACGAAGCTTTTGCCCTCGCCCGAAATGCTCGACGTGAAGAGCAGCACCTGGCTGTCGGCCACGTTGGTGCGGAGAAATTGCAGGTTGGTGCGCAACGTCCGGATTTGTTCGGCAATCACCGACCGGCTGCGGGGGGCCAGCACGAGGGCTTCGGCGTTTTTGTTGCGGGTCACCTCGCCCAGGATGGGCACGTGGGTGGATTCCTCGACATCGGCCCTCCGGGTAACCCGGTTGTTGAGGGCGTCGCGGGCGGCCATCGCACCCACGGGCAGCATCAGCCCGACCAGGCCGAAGAGCAGAAAAATCATGGACTTTACGGGCTTCACCGGTTTGATGCTTCCCCGGGCGGCGTCGATGGTGCGGCTGTCGGAGATGGTCGAGGCGTAGGAAACGGCGGTTTCTTCGCGTTTTTCGAGCAGGTAGGTGTACAGGTTGTTCTTGATGACCTGCTGGCGGGTGATGTCGAGCAGCGCCCGCTCTTTGTGGGGAATCGTGCGGATGACGCCCTCCATCTTCTGGTTGTTGGCAATGAGTTGCTGCCGCGAGGTCGTCAGCATGGTTTTCATCGTCCCGATGTTCTCGACGATGTTCGATTTCGTAGCTTTAATCTGGCTTTCCAGCGAAAGTAGAACCGGGTTCTGGGCCGAGGTCGTGCGGGCGAGTTGGTCGCGTTTGCCTTCGAGTTCGGTCACCTGGGTAATCAGGCCCAGCAAAATCGGGTCGCTCAGCCCGAGGGTTGAAGGCGTCGTGCCCTGGCTGTTCGACTGGCTGCTGACGTATTTTTCAACATCGCCGAGCGCCCCAAGTTGCAGATTTACCTGGTTGAGTTGGGCGTCGTTGGTTTTAACCGTTTCCAGAAACGCCTGCGCCTGCATCCCCAGGTCGGTGATCCCCTGGGTGGATTTGTACCGTTCCACGTCTTTTTCCACCGTGGTTAGTTCGCCCGAAATCAGGCGCAGGCGTTCTTCGATGAAATTGAGGGTGTTGGCCGCCGTGATGTTTTTGTCGGCAATCGCCGCCTGGTTGTATTCGGCAATCAGTTGATTTAAAATGGCCTCGCCCTTGCTGGGTACGGCGTCTTCGAGCGTCAGGGCAATCACCGTGGCGGCTTTGCTGGTGGGTTCGGCCTTGAGGTTTTTAACGTAATTGTTAACGGTCTCGCTGCGCGGAAGCACCTTCACCACCACGGGGGCGGTTTGGGCATTGATGGGCTGGCGGGCAAAAACCCGCAGCCGTCCGTAGGGGGTTTTGATGCTCTGGTTGATCGGGTAGCTGACGTCGTTGATGCGAACCAGGCGGTTGCTTGGAAAACTCAGGGTGAGGGCCTCTTCGTACAGGTCAGGCAGGGCGCGTTCGACGATGAGCCGAACGGGCGCTTCGTTATACACTTCGCGCTTGCCGAAGGTGGTCGGGGTGAAGTACTGCACGTCGAGGTTGAGGTGCCCCACCACCTTGTCCATCAGCGTGTACGACTTCAGGATTTCGATTTCGTTCTCGACCACGGCCTTCGGGGCGAAAATGTCAAGGTCTTTGAGCATGTCGTCGGCCCCGAGTCCTTTCTTTTCATCCTTGACGAGCAGGCTGGCCTGAATCTTATAAATGGGTTGCTGGTAAAGCAGGTACGCGTAAGCACCGGCCAGCAACAAACCCACCGAAAGGAGGAACCAGGGCCAGTTGCGCAGGTAACGAAACAGCGTGACGCGCAGGTTGGGTTGGTCGGCCGTTTCGACGACCTGGTACGGCACGTAAGAGTAAGCGGGTTGTTTTTCCATGGCGGTAGAAAACAGTTCAGGAAAAGGCGTTCAAACGAACGTATCGAAGGAAGGTGGGTTAAGTTAGCGTTTGAAATTCAGCACCAGCAACGCCAGCGCCGATACAATGCCCGACACAAGCGGGAGGGTCACGTACAACCGTTCGGTTTGCACCGAGCGGGTTTTCACGGGTTCGACGTACACCACGTCGTTGTTGCGCAAATAATAAACCGGCGAATTGAAAATATTGCGATCGTTGAGGCTGACGCGGTTGAATTCGCGTTTGTCGCCCACTTCCCGAATCACCAGCACGTTGTCGCGGCGACCGTAAATCGTCATGTCACCCGCTAAACTCAACGCTTCAAGCAACGTTATTTTTTCGTTCGGAATGGTGTAAATCGAAGGCCGGACCACTTCACCCATCACCGACACTTTGTAGTTCAGAAAACGAATGTTGACGGTCGGTTCTTTCAGGTAGGTTTCGAGTCGGCGTTTTAGCGTATCGGTTGCATCGCGGATGGTCAATCCCTCCACTTTCACGCGACCCAACAGCGGCAGTTCGATATTTCCACGCGCATCGACCAGAAAGCCCAGGGGCTGTTGCAGCGTCGAACCCGGTGTATAACCGCCGGTCGAGCTGTTCATGCCAACCGGTACACTCGGGGCGTTGAACACTTCGGTCGCTTCGAGGTTGAGACTACTCACCCGAATGGATAAAATATCGTCGTTCTGGATGCGCGGCGTGTACGAGGTTGCGATTTGCTGCGTTGAATAACGAAGCGTATCTCCCTGAAAATAAGCCAGTCGCTTCTGAGATACGCACGAAGTGAACGTCAGTTGAATTCCGAATAAAAGTAAGCCAAAAAAGAGCGAACCAACGGAGAGATACTTCCTCATCAGACCAGGATCAGGTGAAACTTTAGGGCAAAAATCAAACGAAATTACTTCTTTTTTTTGAACGATCAATTTGAGGCCGTGATTTCCTTTAATCGGAAGGTGATATCGTGCGAGGCCGGTTTGGTTCCGCCAAAAAACGGACGGAGCCGGTACTGAATCGGCGGCAGCCAATCGTATTGTACTTCGTGAATAATGAGATTGCCATTGGGTTCGATTAGGTGAAAAACCACCGTTTTTTGTTCATAATCGACGAGCAAACTACAATCATAGCGTTGATTCCAACGCACCTCGGTCAGTTTTTTAAACCGACGGCGGGTATTCACGTAGCAATACGCCCAAAGTTCCAGCCGACGGGTATCGGGGTTGAACACCCAGCCGAGTCGGGCCGAGTTGAGTTTATGGTGCAAAAAACCAATTCCGAATACTTTATTGATGGCGTACTTATCTCGCTGCGGCACGTTGCACTGGAAACTGGTATCGAACACCATCTGATACCGGAGTATTTTTTTCCGAACCATCACCCGGTACGGAAACTCCGCCGTGAAATGATGCCCTTCTTTTATTTTTATCACCTGCCACGCCGTCGGGTTTGCGCCGCGCCGGGTGGTCAGCTCCGACGAATCCGCTTCACTCCGGGGGTGGGCCTGAACCGGCGAAGTGGCCAGCGTGAGGCCGACCAGCAAAACGAGCAGGCCCTTCACCCGGCGCGTTGCAGCCGCGGAACGGGCGGCGTTGCTCACGAAGCCCACCGGTTGTTGTCGGAGTCCTGGTTTTCGTCGCTGCGCGTGAAAACACGATTGTACCAGGGCAGCATTTTCAACCGCTTCATTCGCAGGGGCGCATCGGCGTGGGGTTTCTGCAACGATTTGCGCACGTGAACCAGCACGTCCTGGGCCGTCCAGAGCACGATTTTTCCATCGAGCCACAGCGACCATTGCCGGGTGTAGGCCAAATCGAGCCGCACCCGTTCGCTCATGTCGTCGGGCGTGCGGGTTTCGCCCCGGCAGCCTTTAATCTGCGCCAGGCCCGTGACACCGGGTTTCACGTTGTTGCGCTCAAAATAGTTGGGCACTACGTCGCAAAAATGCGCGTCGAGTTCAATCGGGTGGGGGCGTGGCCCCACGATGCTCATCGTGCCGAGGAGTACGTTGAAGAATTGCGGGAATTCGTCGAGGCTGGCCCGACGAAGGAAGGAGCCCAGCCGGGTGACGCGCGCGTCATTGTCGGTTGCCTGCACGAATACCTGGCTTTGCGGCGTGTGGTGCATCGTGCGGAACTTGTAGCAAGCGAAGGGTTTGCGCCGCCGTCCGGAACGAAGTTGCCGGAAGAAAACCGGTCCTGGTGAATCGAGCTTGATGGCCAGCCCGAGCAGGGGCACCAGCCACGACAGCACAAAAAGCAGCACCAGAATCGAGACGATCAGGTCGGCGAAACGCTTGGCAAACTGGTTGACTCGGGAGGTTTCGAGGCGGTTGGGGAAGGACTTCGCAGGAGCGAAGAGGGCACGCGTGCCCCCGGGATTGGCGGTAGTCGGATTCATTGGTTGTCGTGATGGCGGTCAGCAACAAGAACGAGCCTCGGTGGTAGAAGCAGTTCAAATGTAAAGCCTAAATCCAATACTTAGTCAAGTCGGATAAAAAAATTTCCGTTAAATTTTTTTCCTGCAAACAAAAGAAGGTTTGGTAAAAGCCTCCGGAGTCCTTGAAATCACGGAGTTTCAGGTATTTTATAACGAATTGATTTTCAGATAATTGAACAAGTGTTCGTGGGTTTTATACAAAAAAATGAATAGCTCTGCCGGTTCGGAAGTACGAAGAATTCCGCCCAATTTTGTCTTTTCACTTCATCCGGTTCTCGCCATGCTCCCCACCGCAGCCGTTACTGTCCGCTCGCTTTCGTTTCTCAAAAACCTGCACCTGACCGACGCCAATCCGGGTACATCCACCGGCAGTCAGTGGTACGACACCCCCGATTCCGGGGCACTCGCCTCGCATTCGCCCGTGGATGGGCAGCGCATTGGCCACGTGTCGGTCACCGGCGAAGGGGACTATCAAACCGTCATTGAACGGGCCGGGGAGGCGTTTCGGGTCTGGCGGGGCTGGCCCGCACCACGTCGGGGCGAGATCGTCCGGCAGGTGGGCGAGGCATTGCGCGCCCGGAAAGCCGATTTGGGGCGGCTGGTTTCGTACGAAATGGGCAAGAGCCTCCAGGAGGGCCTCGGCGAGGTGCAGGAAATGATCGACATCTGCGATTTTGCCGTGGGTCTTTCGCGCCAGCTTTACGGCCTGACCATGCACTCCGAGCGCCCCGCCCACCGGATGTACGAGCAGTGGCACCCGCTGGGCATCGTCAGCGTGATTTCGGCCTTCAACTTTCCCGTGGCCGTGTGGTCGTGGAACGCTGCCCTCGCCTGGGTGTGCGGCAACGTGACGGTCTGGAAGCCGTCGGAGAAAACCCCCCTCAGCGCTGTGGCCTGCCAGCGCATTGTGCAGGAAGTTTTCCGGAAAAACGACGTGCCCGAAGGTGTATCGTGCCTCGTCAACGGCGACGCCAGCGTGGGCCAGTGGCTGGCCGCCGACGCCCGCGTGCCGCTCGTTTCGGCCACCGGCTCCACCCGCATGGGCCGGGCCGTGGCCCAGACCGTGGCCGCGCGACTGGGCCGGAGCCTCCTCGAACTGGGCGGCAACAACGCCATCATCGTGTCGGAACACGCCGATTTGAACCTCGTCGTGCCGGGCATGGTGTTTGGGGCGGTCGGCACCGCCGGGCAGCGCTGCACCAGCACCCGCCGGGTGATCATCCACGAAAGCCGCTACGCTGAACTGAGAGAACGCCTCGTGCGCGCCTACGCCCAACTGCGCATCGGCGACCCGCTCGACGAGCACAACCACGTTGGGCCGCTCATCGACGAGTTGGCCGTTGGCAGTTACCAATCGGCCATTGAGAAAATCAGGGAGCAGGGCGGGAGGTTCCTCGTCGAGCCGGAGGTGCTCACCGGGCCGGGCTACGAATCAGGGTGTTACGTGCGCCCCTGCATCGCTGAGGTGACCAACGCCCTGCCCATCGTGCAGCACGAAACCTTCGCCCCGGTGTTGTATCTGATGCCCTACCGAACCCTCGACGAGGCCATCACGATGCAGAACGACGTGCCGCAGGGCCTGTCGTCGGCCATTTTCACGCTCAATTTGCGCGAAGCCGAGGCGTTCCTGTCGGCGGCGGGGTCCGATTGCGGCATTGCCAACGTCAATATCGGCACGTCGGGGGCGGAAATCGGCGGGGCGTTTGGCGGTGAAAAAGAAACCGGTGGGGGCCGCGAATCGGGTTCCGACGCCTGGAAAGCCTACATGCGCCGCCAGACCAACACGATCAATTACTCTACCCACCTGCCCCTGGCCCAGGGGATCAAGTTTGATTTGTAAAAAACGACGGCTGGTAATTTCCAAACAGCAAAGGAGCCGTCATTTCCCCTGCAACGAACTCGAAATAATGTTGATGCCCAGCGCCACGATGACGGTGTTGAAGGCGAACGAGAGCAGCCCGTGGACCAGCACCAGCCGCCGCATCCGGCGGGCGGTCACCTGCACGTCGGATACCTGGGCCGCCATGCCGACGACGAACGCGAAGTAGGCGAAATCGAGGTAATCCGGGTCTGGTTCGTTCGGAAACTCCAGCCCACCCGGCGCATTGGCGATGCGTTCCCCGTAAAACAGGTGCGCGTACCGCAGGGTAAAAAGCGTGTGAACCAACCCCCACGAACACGCCACCGACAGCACCGACAGCAACCGGCTGAGCGTGGGTTCGCCGCCCGATCCGAGCAGCTTCACCACGGCGAAAAAACTCACGGACGCCGCCACCACCACGAACAGGAAAATCATCGTCCGGCTCGAATCCTGAATCTGGTAATAGCGCCGCATCTCTTTTGGGTGGGCGGTCAGGATAGTCGCCCACGTGAGCAGCAGCACCGTGACAGCGTAGGCGATCCAGGTCGTGACCACCAGCATGGGTAGTTTCATGCCGTCGTAAAACAGCCCGAATACCAGCGCCGCCGCCCCCAGGGCAATTAGCAGCCGGTGGTGGGCGTCGAGGCGGATGAGGCGAAGAAAGGGCGCGGTCATGGAAGGAATGCGGAGTAAAAACGAATCCGGCAGAGCAAAAGACGGTGATTCGACGGACTCGGGATGCGTTGCCGACAATTTTTAGTGTTCCATCAACGGCAGTTGCACCACTACCCGCGTACCCGCCGGTTGGCCCTGTTCGTCCGTTTTATCGATCACCGCCACGCGGGTCGGCTGCCCCGTTCGCTGGCTGATGAGGTGCAGGCGCTCTTCGGTCACCTGCAACCCCACGCTGCGGTGGGCGCGGGCCGTGGGCGACTGGCTTTTGAGTTGTTGCGCCCGCTCGCGCCCCACGCCGTCGTCGTCGATGGTGCATTCGAGCGAATCGCCCACCCGCCGGACGTTCACGGCAATCAGGCCCCGGCTTTTTTTAGAGGAAAGGCCGTGCAGGATGGCATTTTCGATGTACGGTTGGATAATCATCGGCGGCAGGGTTGTTTTTTCGGGCGAAAGCGTAGCGTCGGCTCCAAGGGTAAAGTCGAATTGGTGGCTGAACCGCAGTTGCTCCAGCTCGAGGTACAGCGTCAGTTGCTCCAGTTCGCTGGCCAGGCTCACCCACTCCTGGCGCGAATTGTCGAGAATCAGCCGCATGAGCCGGGCAAACTTGACGAGGTACCTGTCGGCGTTGTCGCTGTCGTTTTGCAGCACAAACAAACGAATGGCGTTCAGGGAGTTGTACAAAAAGTGCGGGTTCATCTGTGAACGCAGCGCCTTCATTTCCGACGCCGCAAGCCGCTCGCGTACGTCGCTTTTTTCCTGCTCCTGCCGCACCAGCCGACGCTCGCGCTGGCGGGCCACCAGCACCACCGAGGCCCCGAGGGCGGCGATGGCAGCGAAGCGAAACCACCACGTTTGCCAGAACGGGGGCCGAATCACCACGCGGAGCCGCTGACCCTGCCGGTTCCAGACCCCGTCGTTGTTCGCCGCAACGACGTGCAGCGTGTACGCGCCCGGGGGCAGGTTGGTGTAACTGGCAAAGGGCCGGTTGCCGGTCTGGTTCCAGGTTTCTTCAAACCCTTCGAGCCGGTACGCGAAGCGGTTCCCGCCGGGGTGGTCGTAACTGAGGGCCGCCATTTCAAAGGAAAATGCGTTCTGAGCGTGGTCGAGCGTAATCGTGGGTGGGTGAGCCACCGGCCCCGGCAGCATTTCGCGGTCGCCCACCCGCAGGGAGGTCAGGTACACCGGCGGTACGAAGCGGTTGAACCGTAGCTGGTCAGGCTGTACGTACACCAGCCCCCGGACGTTGCCAAAATACACGCGCCCGGTGCTGTCGGGAGCCACCGCCTCCGAGTCGAACTCGGCGGGCGGAACGCCGTCGGATTCGTCGAAGGTCGTCAGGCGGTGGCGGCGGATGTCGAGGCAGGCCAGGCCTTTGCTGGTACTCACCCAGAGCGTATCGCCCACGGCCAGCACGGCCGCGATGTTGTCGTGGGGGAGGCCGTTTCGGGTGGTAAACACGGCGAAGCGCCCGGTCTGCTCGTTGTCGAGGCGGGCCAGGCCGTTGTCGGTGGCCAGCCACAACCGCCCGGCGCGGTCTTCGGTAAATCCCGTGACGCCCTCGTCGGGCAGGCTGGTGGGGTCGTCTTCGCGGTGGGTGTATTGGGCAACCAGCCGCAACTCCGGGCTGATTTTGAAAACCGGCCCGAAGCCACCCACCCACAGGTTGCCGCGCCGGTCAAGGTAGATGTGGTTGTAATTTTTGCCGGGTAGTCGGCGGATTCGCTCGTCGTTAAACTGGTGGCGGTAGGTGCGGGTGCGCGGGTCGTACACGGTCAGTTTTTCGTTCGACCCAATGAAAATGCGGCCATCCAGCGCTTCCCGGAAATTGAAAACCTGGCTACCCGCGACGAAATCGCGGCGGTTGGGGTCGAAAGACGGGTACACCGCGGGCTGTTGCGGCGAAGGCAGGCAGGGAATCTGCCCGGCCCGGCCCGTGGCCGGATCGAGGCGATTCAGCCCACTGGGCATGCCAACCCAAACCTGCCCGCGCCGGTCGGCCAGGATGGTGTAGGCCCAGTTGTCGCTCAGGCTGTGGGGGTTGCGGGGGTCGTGGCGGTAGAGGCGGTAGCCGGGCAATCGGGGCCGGATGTGAAGCACGCCGTCGCGCGTGGAAACCCAGAGGTTCTGCTGCCCGTCGAGCGACAGGTCGGTGGCACTCAGGCCAAGCGACGAGGCGGGCTGATAGCCTACTTCGTCGAAGAGGGAGTGCACTTTTGCTACTGACGGATTGAACCAGCACACCCCGACGTCGTCCGTCCAGACCCAAATAACCCCGGACTGGTCTTCAAACAAGCCTTTCACCGAATTAGAAACGAGGCTGCGTGGGTTGGTTTCGTCGTTGAGGTAGGCTTGAAATCGGTGTTTTGCCGGTTCGTAGCGGTGCAGCCCCCCGCCCACCACCCCCACCCACAGGTCCCCGCTTTTTGCAAAAAGCACCGCCGAAACCTCCTGACCCGTTGCGGCCAGCGGCCAGCGACGGAATTCCCCCGTGGCCGGATCGAGTCGCGCCAGGTGCCCCGCGTGCGTTCCCACCACGATTTCACCCGTGGTGGGGTGCCGGGCCAGCGCCGACACGTAGTCGTCGGGCAGCGAGGTGGCTACTGCCTCGTGGTGGCGGAACGCACGGAACCGCCCCGTCCGAAACGCGTAGGCGTAAAGGCCGCCCTGGGTGGCCACCCACAACACGGAGCCGACGGTAAGTACCCTTCGGATGGAATTGGCGCTCGCCCGGTTGGCCGAATCCGTCGGGATGAGCAGCCGTTCGGCTCGCCCCGTGGCCGGGTGAAACCGCACCAACCCGCCTCGGGTAGCCAGCCAGAGCCGACCGTCCGGGCCTTCGGCAAAACTGCGGACGAGGTTGCAGTCCGGTCCGAGCGCGGCCAGCGAAAAGCGCCGGAACGTTTGGGTGCGCGGGTCAAACCGGCTGAGGCCTTCCTGGGTGCCGACCCAAAGCGTGCTGTCGCGGCTGCGAAACACACTGCGCACGAGGCTGTGAGAAAGCGAGTGGGGGTTACCCACCTGCCGGGTGAAAATCCGGCAACGCAGCCCGTCGAAGCGCGTGAGGCCATTGCTGGTGCCGATCCAGATAAATCCGGGGGCATCCTGAGCGATGCCCATGCCGAAGTTGTCGGACAGGCCTTCCTGCAGGGTCAGGCGCTGAAACAAAATCGAGGGCGATTGGCCCCAAAGCCAGCCGGGAAGCAAGCACAGCAGCAGACAGCCTAAACGGTAGGGCATGAAATCGGTGGTGAATCAGAGGCAAGGTACCGATTCGCCGGATTCTTCCCGTTGTTCGCCCGTGCCGCGAGTTATGTACTCAACCCCGCCCGCTGTGAGTTGGCGCTGGCGCAGCCGTACCGGCACCCGCTACTTTTGACCCGTCGAACGACAATCAACTCAAACCAATTCCTCTCTTTCTCTTTTCAAAAAAATGAACGCTGCAATCAACTTCTCCGCACTGGCTTTGGTGGCTTCCCTGAGCCTTGTCTCCTGCCAGAAAGACCTCCAGCCCGAGCCGCAGGCTCCAACTTCCGTCGCTCATGCCGACAACGACCGGGCCAAGTTTGTCGGCAACCTCTACACCCTTACCAAATACGGCAACGCTAACCTCACCTACGACGCCTCCGGACGGCTGAAGCAGGCGGCTTACCCGGGGGGCATCGTCAGTCACGTTGATTATTCCTACGGCAAAACCCGGTTGGGCGACGACTGGGTGCGGGCCATTTCGTACCTGAGCGCCGGTAACAAAATCAACCGGGACGGCCGCTTTACGCTCGACGCCTCGGGGCGGTGTTCCGAAGAGCAACAAACCACATACTGGTACAGCGGCGGCAACACAAACAGCCAGATCGACGTGTACCGCTACGAGTACGATGCCCAGGGGCGGCTTAAAAAACGGTACGACAAGGCCAACCCCAACCAGCACTACGACTACGCCTTCAACGCCGACGGCGACCTGACGAAAGTGACCACCCACGCCCCCAACACGGGCGTACCCTCGGGTGAAATGACGTTGTTCTACACCGAATACGTGGGTGCCCCCCTGCGCAACGACCGCTACCCGCTCAACACGCTGGTGAACGGGCTGCCGGAAGATTACCTGCGCATTTTCGGCAAACCGAGCAAACACCTTGCGTACCGGCAGGTGTACAAAAACCTCTACAGCAACTCGGTGGATTCCGACCGCTCGTTCACGTACTTTTTCAACGCCGACGGCTACGTGACCCAGCAGAACATCATCACGGTGGGCGAGCAGCTGGGGATCGTGATTCCCTACCAGTACCTCGTGACGGTAGTGATGTAGGTGGGCGGGCTTTCTGCTTCGTGCTTCACCCTTCTGCCGTGAGTTAAAACGAGTCCTCGCTGTTGGCCAACGCCTGCCAGCGAGGACTCGTTTTCCGCCCGCCGTTTCCCCGAATCCACCCGTTAGGGGTTCGGGCTTCGCGGAACGACGAAATAATCCTACTTTGTTGCCGACGATTCATCCACTCCTGCGCAACGTGGCCCAACGACCGGCGCTTTCCCAGCCCAATCTGTCCCTCCAGACCTTGCTCGACGACCTGGAAGCGGAGCGCGCGATCACGTTTTTTGCTACCTCGCTTCTCGACCAGACCACCGTCGAGGAAGTGCTCTGGGACGTGGCCAAAAACTGCATCGCCCGGCTCCATTTCGTGGACTGCGTGGTGTACTGGCTCGACGCCGGGCGCAACGTGCTCGTGCAGAAAGCCGCGTACGGCCCCAAAAATCCGGTGGATTTTCAGATTTTTCAACCCATCGAAATTCCATTGGGACAGGGTATCGTCGGGTCGGTGGCCCTCACAGGCCAGGCCGAACGGGTGGGCGATACTGCAAAAGACCCCCGCTACATTCAGGACGATGCGCGGCGGCTGTCGGAAATCGCGGTGCCAATTTTAGTCGAAGGATCCGTGCTGGGCGTCATCGACGCCGAACACGCCGATAAGGATTTTTTCACACCCCGCCACCTGAAAATTCTGACCACCATCGCGGCACTGTGCGCCCACAAAATCGCCCGGGTGCAGGTGGAGCGGGCGTTTCGCCAGACCGAGCGCCAGTTGGTGGAAACCAACCGCCGCATCGCCGAAACCAGGCTGCTGGCCCTGCGGAGCCAGATGAACCCGCATTTTGTGTTCAACAGCCTGAGTTCCATCAACACATTTATCCTGCAAAACGACCCCGAACGCGCCTCCGCCTGCCTGACCAAGTTTTCGCGGCTCATGCGACACGTGCTCGTCAACGCGCGCGGCGAGTGGGTGTCGCTCCGCCGCGAACTGGAGGCGCTGAAGCTGTACGTGGAACTGGAACAACTGCGCTGCGACGACCAGTTCGACATGGAACTGAGCCTCGACGACGCCCTGAACTCCGACGCCGTGCTGGTGCCGTCGCTCATCACGCAGCCTTTCATCGAAAATGCCATCTGGCACGGGCTGCTGCCCCTGAAATCGCGCCGCCCCCTTCTGCGGGTGGCCTGCCGGACGGAGGCCGACCGCCTGCGCGTGGAAGTACTCGACAACGGCATTGGCCGGGCGGCGGCCCAGGCGCAATCGAGCCGCCTGACCGAACACAAAACGCACAACCTGACCCAAACCGCCGAACGCCTCCACCTCATCAACGAAGTGTATCCGGTGCAGGCGTACTTCACCCTCGACGACCTCCACGACGACACCGGCGCGCCCGCGGGCACCCGCGTCGTGTTCACCCAAAACCTGCGATACCCATGACGGCCCTCCTCGTTGACGACGAAAAGCACTGCCGCGACGTCCTCGGTATTTTGCTCCAGAGGTATTGTCCCCAGGTCACGCTACTGGCTTCCTGCGCTGACGGGCCGGAAGGCGTGGCGGCCATCGGACAGCACCAGCCCGACCTGGTGTTTCTCGACATCGAAATGCCCGGCATGAGTGGTTTCGACCTGCTCGAAACCTGCCAATTCACCGGTTTCGACGTGATTTTCACGACCGCCTACAACGAATATGCCATCAAGGCCATCCGCCACAACGCCCTCGACTACATCCTGAAGCCGGTCGACAAGGACGAACTCATCCTGGCCGTGGCGAAGGCCGGTCGCGAACGCGCCGCCTCCCGGACGCTCGGGACCGCCTCGCCCGTGGGCGAGTTCGTGGCCTATCTGACCCGCCAGAAAGTGGGCGACCGCATCGCGTTGCCGACGATGGAGGGCCTGCAAATCCTGCAAAGCGAAGACATTTACTACTGCGAATCCGACGGGGGCTACACCCATTTTTTCCTGACCAACGGCAAAAATGTGCTGATTTCCAAAACGTTGGGCGAAGTGGAAAGCGTACTTGAAAGCAAGGGCTTTTGCCGGGTGCACCACGGCTACCTCATCAACCTCCGCTACGTGCAGCGCTACGTGCGCGGCGACGGCGGCGAGGTCATCATGACTAACAATAAAAACATCCCCGTTTCGCGGAACAAGAAGCAGGAGTTCCTGAATTTTCTGGAGAAGATTTGAGGGCTGGGCTTCTCGGCCTGGACTGATGCGGATGAAGTGCTGCTGCGGGACATAATTGCGGCGTTTAATGCGGCGATTGCGTGAGCTACGGCAGGCTTCTGAAATTGATAAAAGACCCTTTCAAAGCGATAAGGGTCTTTTTATTGAAAAATAGAATAAGTTTGTTTCAAGGGTTTTTGCTTCCGACAATCAAGTGAATTTCTTCAGGCTCACGCTCCGGTTGCACTTCTCCTGTAAGTTCAATTCCCGCAGTTTTAAAAGCGTGTTGAATTATACCCGCAAACTCTGCCGTTGGTGAAGTCTTATCTTTAACTTGGATAAATAACCCTAATGGTGTTCCACCAAAGAACCCCTGCCCATTGTCGACTTTCCAACCAGCATCAATTAATAGGTGGGCAATTTGTTCAGCATAAATCGCTGACTCGCTATCTGAAGCGTTAGATGTTATATGAACTGTATTTGTGGCTCTCGGCTGATGCTTGAGGGCGTCAAGAATCTGATTCCTTTGCTGAGGTGAAATAACCCGTTGCTTTACTTTTTCGCTAAGCAACAACAGCTTCCGCTCGGCTTCGGCCTGCCTTCTTTCTGCTTCGTATTGTCTTGTAAGAGCGTTGGAAACCTCAATCTGCGTTTTAGCCAACTTCTGCTTTTCAATATCTGCTTGCGTATTTGTATTGCTTAGGTCTCTTTGTAGCTGGAGATTCTGCTTCTCAATCAATTGAGTGGCCTCCTTCGCTTTGGCCGCATCCGCTGTCGCGCTGCCTGCTGATGCATTCGCAAAGGCCGCGTCAGCTTGGGCTATTGCTGCCGAGGCATTGGATTGGGAAATACGTTCGTCAGCTTCCCGTTGGACTTTGTTCGATTGGATATCTTTGGCATTCTGGGCTTTCGAGCCGGTAAAAAACACCATGAATGCGCAAAAAGCCGCTGCCAGGGTAAGGCCGATGGCAATGTAATTGTACAGGTTGTTAAGTAGAGACCAATATTGTACCTCTTCAGTCGGTTTAGGCAGTGGACGAAGAATGTGCCAAATAAGAACAGAGCCAATGATGATTATCGAGGCAATAACCAGCAGGCGGAGGACAAAGGACATTTGCTCTAAAATTATGACTGTGGGCGAGTTTGTGGGCGATGGGCATAAAAAAACCGTTTACGCTTTCGACGTAAACGGTTGATTAGTAGTGTGGTCACGTAGGGATTCGAACCCCAAACCTCCTGATCCGTAGTCAGGTGCTCTATCCAATTGAGCTACGCAACCGTTCCCGTGAATTGGGAGTGCAAAAATAGGCGTCTTCGCCCATTTTGGAAAGACTTGCCCCGAAAAATTTTCTTCACCGCCCTTCAAATTTCGCCGGACGCTTCTGCAAAAACGCCGTGATGCCCTCGGCCA
Source organism: Spirosomataceae bacterium (assembly GCA_965249815.1). GTDB lineage: Bacteria > Bacteroidota > Bacteroidia > Cytophagales > Spirosomataceae > JAJAZB01. Next base: position 224,009 of record CBDFMV010000002.1, read on the forward strand.
CGTCGCGGGTTTGGGCGGCCAGGTCCTGGGTTTCGGCTTCCAGCGCCAACTGGCTTTCGAGGGAGTTCGTCGCCGAGGCGTTCAGCAGGTTTTTCAACAACCCGATCGACGCCGTCGGGGCCTGGGCGTAACGGGTGGCCAGTTCGGTGACCGCCGCGTCGAGGTCGGCGTCGGGCACGACCCGGCTGACCAACCCCAGCGCCAGCGCCTCGGGGGCCGTAACCATCCGGCCCGTGCTGGCGAGGTCGAAAGCGGCGGCCATGCCCACCAGCCGGGGCAGGAAAAACGACGACCCGGCGTCGGGCACGAGGCCGAGGTTAATGAAAATCTGCGAAAGCGTGGCGGTTTCGGCGGCAATGCGCACGTCGCAGGCCAGCGCGAGCGAGCAGCCCGCGCCCGCTGCCACGCCGTTGAGCCGGGCAATCACCGGCTTCGGAGCCTGCCGGATAGCCAGAATGAGCGGGTGGTAGGTTTCGTGCAACGCCTGCCCCGGACTGCCCAGGCCGCCCTCCTTCAAATCGGCCCCCGAACTAAAGGCTTTTTCGCCCGCGCCCGTCAGCACGATGACCCGCACGGTGGGGTTGGCACTGACCACGCGCACGGCCTCGGTCAGTTCGAGCAGCAAGTGTCGGCTCAGGGCGTTGTACGTCTGGGGCCGGTTGAGCGTCAGGCGGCAAACGCCGTCGGCGGTGTCAATGAGGAGGGTTTCGTACAGCACGGAGGGAAATTTTGAATGACGAATTACGGCCTATTTTAGTCACACACGCGCAATCCCACGCTTGGTCAATCTTGATTCCAATGTTCCCAATCTCTAATTCCAAAGTAAAACCTCAGTTTCCCAATACGCCCACGGTTACCAGACTCACGGCCAGGCCCAGCGCCAGGCCGGTGGCGACCTGGGCGGGCGTGTGGGCGTTGAGGTGCAGGCGGGCGCTGAGCAGCAGGCCGGTGAGCAGGATGAACCCGAGCAGTGGGGCAAACAGGGCCAGTTCGCTTTGCCGCAGCATCAGCCCGGCCAGGGCACCCGTCACACCGCCGATGCCCGCCGCGTGGGCCGAAATCTGGTAACTGACGTTGATGCCCGCCACCAGGGCAATAGTGGCCGTGATGCTGCCGAGCACGAGGGCCACTTCGGGCAACTGGGGCATCCGCAGGGCGAAAAATACGGTCAGCACCGTGTACATCACCGCCGTGATGAGGTAGGGGAGGTGGCGTTCGCGGCGGGTTTCGAGCGTGAGGCTTTGCACGAAACCGAGCCGGTAGAGCCAGTAAATGAGCAATACCGGTACCAGAAACGTCCACATGAACAGCAGCCAGAGCAAGCCGGTGGCGAAACTCAGGCGCAGCGGCCCAACGGCCACGCTGGCCTCGGCGTTGACGAATTGCAGGTTGTGGATGACGCCCGGTGCCCGGTAAAACAACACCGCAAACAGCAGCGTGGGCATCAGAAGCGGGTGTAGAACGGCGGAAAGAAAGCGGGCGAGTCGGGAATTCAAGTTGGCAGTCAGCAGTAGGCAGTTGACCGTAAAAGTACGCATCAACTTGCCAACTGCCTACTGCTGACTGCCAACTTACAACTGCTTCCGCAGCCGCGCCACGGGGATGTTGAGTTGTTCACGGTACTTGGCCACGGTGCGGCGGGCAATGTTGTAGCCGCGCTGGTTGAGAATTTTTTCGAGCTTGTCGTCCGACAGCGGCTTGCCTTTCGACTCCCGACCGATGACGTCCCGGAGGATGTTCTTCACCTCGCGGCTGCTGGCGTCTTCGCCCGAATCGGTGGCGATGCCTTCCGAGAAAAAGTACTTGAGCGGGTAAATGCCGAACTCGGTCTGAACGGATTTGCTGTTGGCTACGCGGCTCACCGTCGAGATGTCCATGTCGATGCGGCCCGCGATGTCCTTCAGAATCATGGGTTTCAGGCAGGTTTCGTCGCCTTCCAGGAAAAATTCGTGCTGGTAGTTCACGATGGCGTTCATGGTGCGCAGCAGGGTGTTCTGGCGCTGCTTGATGGCGTCGATGAACCATTTGGCGGCGTCGAGTTTCTGTTTCACAAAACCCACCGTTTCGCGCAGGCCCCGGTTCGATTTGTCGCTTTTGTCGTAGGCCTCGAGCATGTCCGAAAAACTCCGGCTGATGCGCAGTTCGGGGGCGTTGCAGGCGTTGAGGGCCAGTTCGAGTTTGCCGTCGTGGTTAGTCAGGATGAAATCGGGGAGCAGAAACGGCACTGCGTCGTCGCCCTCGGAGCCGCCCGGTTTGGGGTTGAGCCGGGTGATGAGGCGGATGACCTCCTTGGTCTGGGCGTCGGTGAGGCCGAGGCGGCGCTGGATTTTGTCGTAATGTTTTTTCGAGAATTCCTCGAAGCACTCGCTGATAACCCGCTGGGCGGCTTTCACCGCAAAGTCGGCCTGGCTTTTGCGCCGCAGTTGGAGCAGCAGGCATTCCTGGAGGTCACGGGCGCCAATGCCGGGCGGGTCGAACGACTGGATTTTGCGCAGCATCTCTTCCAGCTCGCCGACGTCGGTGCTGATGCCCATCGTAAAAGCCAGGTCGTTGGCGATGGCCCGCAGCGGACGCCGCAGGTAGCCGTCGGCTTCGATGCTGCCGATGATCTGGCGGCCCATGAGTTCCTGGCGCGGTTCGAGGCGCAGGTAGCCGAGTTGGGTAATCAGCAAATCGGTCAGGCTGCACACGTGGGCGATGGGAATATCGCGGTCTTCCACGTCGCCGGGGCCGTCGCCCTGCATTTTGTAACCCGCGATGTCGTCGTGCTGAAGGTAGCTTTCGATGTCGAGGGCGCGGTCATCGCGGTAGTCGTCGGTTTCGTCCCAGTCGTCGGCCTCGTCCCGGTCGCTTTCCAGTTCGTCCATGCCTTCTTCCAGGGCGGGGTTAATTTCGAGTTCCTCCTCGATGCGCGCGCTCAGTTCCATCGTCGGGATTTGCAGCAACTTGATAAACTGAATCTGCTGGGGCGAAAGCCGCTGCTGGAGGCCTTGGGTGAGGGAGAGATTTTGCATGGTTCGGGAGGGGGAGAGGGTTTGGGCGGATTTTTGCGGCAGGCCGTTTCCGGATTCTGGTATCGCCCTCCTCAATGACCGCGCCAATTTTTGAAAATAAGCGGGATTTTTTTTACTGAGAAGAAATTCTTTTTATTAAAGAAAAGTATTTACCTGAAAATCAGTGGTCTAAATCGTTTTTATTTTCGCCGCCACGCCGGGTGCAATTCGGCTTGGCGGCACATGATACGTTGCCAGAAGGAAAATTCCTCCAGCGGTTCCAACCCAACGCCCGAAAGTTGGGTCTGAAGGTAAAACCCGTTGCCATGCGCCCGTACCTTTTTGTCGCCTTGCTTTGCTTGGGATACCTAACGTCGGCTTGCCGCCGCGGAAACGAAATGTTCCGACCCCAACGCGCCACCGGCAAGGTGAAGTTTGAAGGCTGGCGGCTCGACACGGTTTTCAAGGCCGAGCCGTACAAAAGCTGGCAAGCCGAGTTTGTGAACGAACAGGTCGGTTACCTGGTGAGCGAAAATTACGGTGACGTTCACAAGACCACCGATGGTGGGAGGTCCTGGCGAAAATTGAACAACGGGTTGCTACCGCCTGGGTTGGGGATTTACCACGACGTGGATTTCCTGGATGAAAAAACCGGCTTCGTCGCTTTTTCCGACCAGTGGGGTTGTGCCGTCAATTGCCGCAACCGGGCCTCGTTGTTCGCGACCTCCGACGGCGGCGAAACCTGGAACCTGATTCAGTCCGACCAGCAAAAAACGCTCTGGCAAATTCACTTCACATCGCCCACGGAAGGTGTCGCGTTTGCGGCCACCCTGTTCAAAACGTCCGCGAACGCCTCGGAATCACTCAGGGAATTGCTCTATACGACCGACGGGGGAAAAAGCTGGCAGAAAATCGAGGGCGTTCTGCCGGGCCGAAGCATCCGGCAAATGGAATTTTTGAACCGCCGCGTGGGCCATTTGCAGGGCGATGGCCGCACGTTTTACCGCACCCTCGACGGGGGCAAAACCTGGGAAACGTTCCCCGATGCCATCGCCTCCTGGCACTATCAGTTCGTCACGCCCGACAAGGGCTTCGCCACGACGATTGACGGATTTTACGAAACCCAAAACGGCGGGCGGACGTGGCAGAAGCGTTTTGACGGCCGTTCGGAGCTGGTTGGGTTTGCCAGCGAGCAGGAAGGTTTTTCCGTCCGAACCATCAAAAGCTATCCCAACGACATCCCCGATTTCGACGCCGAAATCCTCCGTACTACCGACAGCGGCGCGACCTGGACGCGCGGCGAACCCATCCATAACTTCGAGGTGTACCGGCCTTACCGGTTTCCGAGCGCGCGGGTAGGGTACACGACGGTGGGAAGTTTGGTGTTGAAATTGAGCAAAGAGTGAACTGCCCGATTCGCAATTCGCGAATTGCGAATCGGGTTGCACCCAACCTTACCCCCGCCGTACCTTTGCCGCTTCAACCTCCCGAAATTTTCGCCCGAAGCGGGCCTTTACGAATGCTAACCCCTTCCCTCCAGGAATTCCTCACCAACCCCGCTCACGTCGGCCAGACGGTCACGGCCAAAGGCTGGGTGCGCACCAAACGCGAAAGCAAAAACGTCGTTTTCATCGCCCTCAACGACGGTTCGACCATCAATAACCTTCAGGCCGTAGCCGAAGCAGGCGTGCTGGACGACGAAATCCTCAAAAAAATCACCACCGGTGCCTGCCTCGCCGTGACCGGTGCGCTCACCGAATCGCAGGGCAGCGGGCAGGCCGTCGAACTCAAGGTGCAGGCCGTGCAGGTGTATGGCCCCGCCGACCCGGAGCAGTTTCCGCTTCAACCCAAGCGCCACAGCCTCGAATTTCTCCGCGAAATCGCCCACCTGCGGCCCCGCACCAACACCTTCGGGGCCGTGCTGCGCATCCGGCACGCGCTGGCGTTTGGCATCCACAAGTACTTCAACGACCACGGCTTTTACTACCTCCACACGCCCATCATCACGGGTTCGGACGCCGAGGGCGCGGGCGAAATGTTCCGCGTAACCACCCTCGACGCCACCAAACCGCCCCTCAACGACGACGGCAGCGTGAATTATAAGGAGGATTTCTTCGGGAAAGAAACCAACCTGACCGTCTCCGGGCAGCTCGAAGGCGAACTTGGCGCGCTGGCACTGGGCAAGGTGTACACCTTCGGCCCAACCTTCCGCGCCGAAAACTCGAACACGACCCGCCACCTCGCCGAGTTCTGGATGATTGAGCCGGAAATGGCCTTTTACGAACTCGAAGACAACATGAACCTGGCCGAGGATTTCCTGAAATCCCTCGTGAAGTACGTGCTCGAAACCTGCCCCGACGATCTGAAATTCCTCGAAAACCGGCTGATTGAGGAGGAAAAAACCAGACCGCAGACCGAGCGCAGCCCCATGCCGCTGCTCGAAAAACTGCGCTTCGTCCTCGACAACGACTTCGTGCGCCTGACCTACACCGAGGCCGTCGAAATTCTGATGCAATCGAAGCCACACAAGGAGAAGAAATTCAGCTACCCGGTGGCGTGGGGCGTCGATTTGCAGAGCGAACACGAGCGGTACCTGGTCGAAAAGCACTTCAAAAAGCCGGTCATTCTGACCAATTACCCAAAGGAAATCAAGGCGTTTTACATGAAACAGGACGAAGATGGGCGCACAGTGCGGGCGATGGACGTGCTGTTTCCCGGCATCGGCGAAATCATCGGCGGCTCCCAGCGCGAAGACGACTACGAGAAACTCGCCCAGCGCGTCAGGGAGGTCGGTATTCCGGAAGAAAGCATCTGGTGGTACCTCGAAACGCGCAAGTTCGGTTCGGCCCCGCACGCCGGGTTTGGCCTCGGCATGGAGCGCATGGCCATGTTCGTGACCGGCATGGGCAACATCCGCGACGTGATTCCCTTCCCGCGTTTTCCGAAAAGCGCGGAGTTTTGATGAGTATTTTTGAAAAAAGAATCCCATGCACGCTGAACTCCAGGCCCTGAAAAAATCGCCCCGGCTGCCCGAAATCGTGCAGAATTTACAGGCGTTTCTGGACGACGAGCGCCGCCGTCGCCGGGAATTTTACGACCAGATTTCCGAAGCCAACAAGGCGGAGTTCATCAACGGCGAGTCCCTTTTTCATTCGCCGGTGCGGAAAAAGCACCTGGGTGCTTCTGGTCGACTGGTGCGATTGCTGGATATTTACACGGCTATTCACCGGCTGGGTCAGGTGTTCGTCGAAAAAGCCATGATCGAACTCACCCGCAACAGCTACGAACCGGACGTCTGTTTTTTGAGCGGAAACGCGCCGCCAAATTCGACGACGATCAGATGGTTTTCCCCGCGCCGGATTTCATCGTGGAGATTGTTTCGAAGAGCACCGAAAAGCACGACCGGGGCGTGAAGTACGACGACTACGCCGCCCACGGCGTGAAGGAATACTGGATCATGGACCCCTCGCACCAGACCGTCGCGCAGTACCTGCTCATCGGCAAGCGCTACGATCTGAATTTCAAAGGCAAGGAAGGCGAAGTCGAAAGCAAGGTCGTCAAAAGCTTCCGCATCCCGGTCAAGGCCCTGTTCGACGAAAAAGAAAACCTTGAAACCTTGCAGAAGCTGATGGCCGTGTAAAAACTGCCCGCTGTTTACTGCCAACTGTAAACTGATTTGCTCCCCGCGCTCCTCCTCTGCCTCACCCTCGCCGTGAGCATCGTCGTGCTTGGCGTGTACGCCGAACGGAAAGTCTCGGCGTTTATCCAGGACCGGTTGGGGCCGATGGAAGTCGGGCCGTACGGGTCGTTTCAACTCATCGCCGACCTGCTCAAACTGCTTCAGAAAGAGGACATTGTGCCCAGGCTCGCCGACCGGCGGCTTTTTCTGGCGGCTCCGCTCCTGATTTTCACGGCGATTTTTGCGGGCTACGCCGTGTTGCCGCTTTCGCCCGACTGGCAGGGCAGCACCGCGCCGGTGGGCGTGTTTTTCCTGATGGCCATCGTTTCGCTCGACGTGCTCGGCATTCTGATGGCGGGCTGGGCGTCCAACAACAAGTACTCGCTCATCGGGGCAATGCGGGCCGTGGCGCAGATTGTCAGCTACGAAATTCCGCTCGGCCTGTCGGTGCTGTGCGTGGTGATGCTGTCGCAGAGCCTCGATTTGCAGGAAATCAGCTACCAACAGGGCATTTATGGCGGCGAAAATTACCTGTTCGGACTGAGAGCTTTGGGCGTCAACGTCGGCACGGTGGGTGGTTTTCTGACCTGGAACCTCGTGCGGATGCCGCTGTTTTTCGTCGCCTTTCTCATCTTTTTCATTGCCTCGCTGGCCGAGTGCAACCGCGCCCCGTTCGACATGCCCGAGGCCGAAAGCGAACTCGTCGGCGGGTTCCACACCGAGTATTCGGGCTACCGCTGGGCGCTGCTGTTCCTGAGCGAATACGCCATGATGCTGCTGGTCAGTCTGTTGGGGGCGGTGTTGTTTCTGGGAAGCTGGAACACGCCGCTGCCCAACATTGGCCCCGTGCGCCTGGCCGACTGGACGAGCGGCGCGCCGGGTACGCTCTGGGGCAACGTCACGGGCCTGTGCTGGCTGGTGCTGAAAGCCTACGCGTTGATTTTCGTGCAGATGTGGGTGCGCTGGACCTACCCCCGCCTGCGCGTGGACCAACTCATGCACCTGTGCTGGAAAGTGCTCACGCCCGCCGCACTGATTCTGGTGTTGCTGACGGGAATCTGGCGGTTGTGGATGGTGGTGGGCTGAGTTGGCGCTGAATTGGGGGCATTTCCCCCCGAATTTTGCCGGTTTGGCCCCACGGTCTTTTCCTGAAGACCCGCCGCCGCTTGCTTTGGGGACACTCCTTCCGGCTACGCGATGAAACGGCTTTTTTTCTTTGTCCTGCTTCTGAACTTTGGCCCGGCGGTGCTGGCCCAAACCGCGCCCGATTCGGCGACGACCCCGCCCGACCCCGACCGGTTTTACCGCTCCTTCATCGTCACGTCGGGGTACGCGTTCAGCAGTACTTCGTTCAACTGGTTTCCCCACCTGCGGCAGTCACTGGCGGCCAGTGGCATTCAGACCGGAGCGACGTGGTTCAACGGCGTGTTTCCAATTGGCTTCGCGGTCCGGTTTCGCCGGTTCAAGGTGGGCCTCGACGTGCTGATTCCCGGCCTGCGGGCGAGCCTGAACACTGGAAACACCAATCAAACGACGCCGAGCGTTCGGGGCTGGTCGGGCACGTCGGGGCTGCACGCCGGGTACGCCGTCTGGCAAACGCGCAATTACTGGCTTTTTCTCAACCTGGGCGCGGGGGTGGAAACGGCGGAGGCGCTGGTGACGCGTTCGGGCCAGGGGGCGGGCACCTCGACGGTCTTCGGGGCGGTTTTTCAGCCCTCGACCACCTTCGCCGGAGAATTGGTGCCCCTGCGGCGCGAAAGCGGTTACAGCGAAATAAGCCTGGAGTGGATGAACCGGGAAAAACGCCGCCGTACGGTCAATTTCAGCTTTCGCACCGGTTACCGGTTCGGATTGGCAAGCGAACCCTGGCAGTTCAACAGCGTCGTGCTCAGCGGCGCACCCACCGACCGGATGGCGCAGTTTTTCGTGCAGGGTACGCTCGCGCTGGTGAACAGCCGGGAGCGGCAAGCCGACCACAAGCCATGAAAACGGCGCTTTGCCTCCTGCTGGTGCCGTGGCTGCTGGACGCGCCCGGTGAGCCGGTTTTGACCGACCGCGCCACGCTGACGATTTACCGGAAAAAAGAGTTTTTCGGCGACGGGGCCGAAATCCGCCTCAACGGCACCGTGGTCGTTAAAAACCTGGGCAGCAACCGCTCCGCCACGCTTGACGTCCCCGCCGGACGCCTGCGCCTCGAAAGCTCGGTGGGCTACCTCGGCGACCGGCAAACCCTCGGGCTGACGGTCGAGGCGGGCAAACGGTACTTCGTGAAAGGCGTGTACGACGCCGATTTCCTGACCCGGACGTTGTACCTCGTGCCCGTCGGCGAAGAGCAGGCCCGGCAGGAAATGCGCCGGGTGGTGCCCCTCGAAGGCGGGCCTTTTCGGACCGACTGATGTATCTTGCCACGCTGTAACGACAACCTATTTTTTTCATGAAAAAGACCCTTCTCGCTGGCTTCCTCGGCGCAACCGCTCTGCTGGGTTGCCGCAAAAACCCCGCTGCGGAAACGCCGCAATGCAAATTTGTGAACAATGTAACGGCCCCAGCCACCTGCTACACCCCCGCCGCCGGGCTGACGCTGACGGCCGAGTACGCAGGAACGACGCCGCAGGCCTTCGAATGGGGGCTTTACGACCAGCCCGACACGGTGCGGGGCAGCTTTGATTTGCTGAAGGTGATTGTCAAACGCCCCGGCACCGAATCGTTCGTAGTGGCCGACTCCCTCCTAAGTCGCCGTTCAGCCGTGGGCGTGACCGTCAACGTCAACTGCGACGGGCAAATTCTGTACTCAACGGGGTTCGTTTTCGTGAAGCGCCGGAACGGAACCTGCACGACTTGGGTGCGAAAACTTTAATCAACCCCATGTGCCGCCGTTTTTAACCGGGCCATACCCTCTTTTCGCCATGAAAAATAGCCGCATTCTCCTGATTTTGCTCGGTTTCGGGCTTGCAGCTTGTGCCAAAGACAACACGCCCGACTGCAAAGTAGTCGATGCCATCACCGTTCCCACGACCTGCTACGACCCGTCCAGCGGATTGACGTTGACCGCATCGGGATTCGGTAAAAATTCGTCCGGCTTTGAGTGGAGCATCTATCCCCAGGCCGACACCGCGGCGTACTCCCTCAGCGAGAACAAAAAAACGCTGCAACTCAGCGGGCAGCGCGAGGTATTCACCGTACCGGATACGCTCCTCCGGCGGGTGCCGGGCTTCGTGGTTAAGGTAGCGACGAATTGCGACGGGGTTTGGCTACAATCCATTTATTATGCCGTCGTGAAACGAAAAGGTAACTCGGGAAACTGCGCGGTGTGGGCCTTGCAGAAACGCCCTTAATCTTGTTACCCCTTTTCAATGTCTCGCCGCTGGCCCTTTCTCTTGTTCGTCGTCGCGCTGCTCACCGTGCTGGTGGGCGGCGGGGTACAACTTTGGGCCAGCTTGAAACTTCAGTTTGGCGAAGCCGCCGCCGACTTGGGCGGGTTGCTGCGGCACCTGCTGGGCTATCTTGTGGTATTGGCCGCCACGGGTGCGCTGGGCTGGCTCACCTACCGGGGGCCGTTCCGGCGCTGGTACATGGCCGAAAACCCGGCGCTGCGCTGGCTGTACTGGACCGCGCTGCTGGCATTGGCTGCGGGGGTGTACGGCCTGCTCCAGGTCCGCACCGACCACGAGCCGGAGTTTGTGGACGAAAACATGCTGCTGGCGGCGTTGCTGACGCTGGCCGTGGTGGGCTTTGCCTACGGGGCCGACTCGCTGCGGGCGCGGCAGGAACGCCGGGTGCTGATGCAACAAAAGACCGAGGCCGAACTCCGGGCGCTGAAGGCCCAAATGAACCCGCACTTTCTGTTTAACGTCCTCAACACCATTTACAACGAAGCCCTGCGGAGCGGCAGCGAGCCGGTGGCCGACCTGGTGCAGCAGTTGGCGGGCATCGTGCGGTTTACGGTGCAGGAGTCGCCGCGCACGCACACGAGCCTGGCCAACGAAGTGCAGTTTCTGGAAAAATACCTCGCGCTGCAACGGGCGCGGTTACCCCAACTCGACACGCTGCGCGTTGAAACAGCCGTGGACTGGGACGAACAACCCGGCCAGGTGGCCCCGTTTCTACTGATTCCGTTCGTCGAAAATGCCTTCCAGTACGGCATCAGCCTGGAGCAGCCCTGCACGGTGCGGGTGCGCGTGTGCGCTGGCGAGGGCAGGCTGACGTTGGTTACCGAAAACACGGTGCTGCCCCCCGCCGCGCACCGAACGGGCAACGGTGTGGGCATTGCCAACACCCGCCAACGCCTCGCCCTGTTGTACCCAAATCGGCACCAGCTTCGTATCCGCAACGAGGACGGACGGTTTACGGTGGAATTGGAAATCAGGTTGTAACGCTTTATCAATCAATACCTTGAAGACTGCTTTGCTCACCGCCATTGCCATCGACGACGAACCCGCTGCGCTCGAAATTCTGACTCGCCACGCCGCCCAGGTGCCGTTTCTCACCTTAAGCCAGACCTTCCTGCGGCCCGCCGAGGCGATGGCTTTTTTGCACCGGCAACCAGCGGACGTGGTTTTTCTCGACATTCAGATGCCCGACCTGCCGGGCACCGAATTCGCCCGACTGCTCCAAAAATCGGCGGTGCCGGTTATTTTCACCACCGCTTACGCCGACTATGCCGTGGAGGGGTTTGCCTTGCAAGCGCTCGATTTTCTGTTGAAACCCATTGAATTCGGGCGGTTTCTGCAAGCCAGCAACCGGGCGTTTGAGTACAAAATGACACAGGAGGGCGAAGCGGCCTCGGTTTTCGTGAAAGACGGCTACGACTGGGTGCGCATCAACCTCGACGAGGTGCTTTACATCCAGTCCGACAGCAACCTGCTGTTCATTCACCTGCCAAACCGGCGCGTCAGTACCCGGATGACGGTCGGGGAAATGCTCGCCCTGCTGCCGGAAACCCGGTTTCTGCGCATTCACAAGTCGTACATCGTGGCCACGAAAGCCATCCAGAAAATCGAACGGCACCAGGTGACGGTGGGCAACGCGACCCTGCCACTGGCAGGCAGCTACCGCGAGGAGGTCGAGCGGCGAATGCTCTGAACGGGTGAGCAGGGGATTTGAACGGTTTTTAACCGCAGAGCCGGGGAGGTTTCACAGAGGACGTAAGAGAAGTTTCTCCGCGAACTCTGCGAAACCTCCCCGGCTCTGCGGTTAAACTCCTCACACCTCCCACTCCTTTTTCATCTCCCGGCTCAGCATTTTATTCGCTTCGTCGTCGCCCCGGAAGCGCTCCTTTTTGGGGTTCCAGCGGAGGGGGCGCTTGAGTTCGTAGGCGATGTTGCCCAGCGTGCAGACGCTGGCCGTGCGGTGGCCGATTTCCACGTCGCAAATCGGCGGCTTGCGGGTGCGGATGGCGCTGAGGAAGTCGAGGTAGTGGTTTTCGCTGAAATAGACGTGCTTCTCGTTCGGGCCGATGACCTTCCCCGCCAGCGGTTCGGGCGTCGTCGTGAGTTGGCCCCGGCTTACTTTCACCTCGCCCTCGGTGCCGAGGAAGTGGCAGAATTGCGGCCCCTCGACGGGTTCGTGAATCAGCACGACGCCGTTTTCGTAGGTGTATTTCAATCCTTTTCCGCTGCCGTCGGTGGGCGGGGTGATTTGTACCGGGCCGCTGTCGTCCATGCCGAGGCCCCACTGGGCGATGTCGAACATGTGCGCGCCCCAGTCGGTCATGCCGCCGCCGCCAAAATCCTTGTAGTCGCGCCACTGGCCCCAGAACTTGGCGTCGGTCGGAGGCACGAGCACGTTGTTGTAGGGCCGCTCCACCACGTTGGGGCCGAGCCAGAACGGCCAGTTCAGGCCATTGGGCAGGGGTTCAGGAGCCAGGTCGAAGGCTTTCGGCGGCCCGCCCACGTTCACCTTCACCGTTTTGATTTCGCCGATGTAGCCGTTGCGCACCAGTTCGACGGCCTGCCGGAATTCCTTCCACGAGCGTTGCATGCTGCCGGTCTGGAACACCCGCTTGTGCTTCCGGGTGGCTTCGACCATCGCGCGGCCTTCGGCGATGGTGAGCGAGAGCGGTTTTTCGCAGTAAATGTCCTTGCCCGCCGCTGCCGCCCGCACGGCGATGGGGGCGTGCCAGTGGTCCGGCGTGGCGATGAGCACCGCGTCAATGTCTTTCCGAGCGAGCACTTCGCGAAAATCGGCGTACGCGTCGGCGGTTTTGTACCGGGCTTTATCGGCTTGCTGGGCGTAAAACGCCTCGGCTTTGTCGATGAACACCTTGATTTTAGGCGCGTCCACGTCGCAGGCGGCCACGATTTGCACCTGGTTGGTTTGCAGAAAATTGCGCTGCAACCCACCCACCTGCTTGCCGAGGCCGATGAAGCCCATCGTAATGCGGTCGCTGGGAGCCAGAAACCCCCGCCCAAGCACGTGACGCGGGACGATGAAAAAGGAAGACGCCACTGCTGCCTGTTTCAGAAAAGTGCGGCGGTTGGGCAAATTGGAAGGGGTCATATAAAACTGGTTTAGCCGCCCCCGGTCGGTTGGGGCGGCTAAAAGTACGAAATGCAGACCGAGAGTGGAAAACCGGTCGCTACGCGTTCACTCCAGTGTCCGCATCCGGTTTGGCCCCAGTTCAAAGGCGCTTTCCCGGGCTTTTTGGCGAAAAGCGTCGGCTTCGGCGGTTTTGCCCACGGCGGCGTAAATGCCGCTCAGGTGCGCCAGGGCTTCGGGTTCGGTGGTTTGCCCGGCCACGCGTTGGCGGGCAATCCGGTACGCTTCGGCGGCATTGCCGTTTTTCAGCGTCGCCCAGGCCAGCAAATCGTAGGTCATTGGCGTGGGGCGGTGGGCCACTTCGTCGCGGGCCAGCCGCAGAGCGTCGGCGGGTTGGTTCAGGTCGTCGGCGTAGAGATTAACGAGGTACTTGTTGTACATCGCGCCGAACTCCGGACGGCTCACTTCGATAGCGAACTGACGTTGCAACAGCCGCTTTTCGGCCTCGTTTCCTTCAAAATCAGCCAGTTGGGCCAGGTCGAGTTGGAGCATCGGGTCGTGGCTGAGGCCCGTCAGGAAATTCAGGATGCGGCGGGCTTCGGGCACGTTGTGATCGTGCGAAAAGGCCAGCCAGGCAATGCCGCGCAGGGAATAAAGCTGGGTCGGATCTTTTCGCAAGACGCCGAGGTAGGCCGTGTAGGCGTCGTTCACGCGGTTGGCGTGGCCGTAAAAGTCGCCCAGGTTCGAGAGCGCCCAGCAGTACAGCGCGGGGTTGTTGCTCGTTTTCACTTTGTCGAACGCCGCCTCCAGGTGCCCGATGGCCCCGGTCAGATCGCCCTGAAAATCAAGGTACTTGGCCTGCCGGATTTGGGCGTGAAACGTGTCGCCGAGCCGGGCCATTTGCAGCCGGGCGCGGGCCTCGTCGGGCTGGCCGAGTTCGAGGGCCACGTCCGAGAGCAGCAGGTTCGTGACGCGCGGGTTGTTGTCGGTGCGGAAGGCCTGTTGGTGGTAGGCGAGCGCGTCGCCGAAGCGGTGGCAGGTCACGGCGTTTTGCGCCAGCGAGTAGAGCAATCCCACGTCCTTTCCGTCGAGCCGGGCGTTGGCTTTTTCAAACAACCGCCGCGCCGCCAGCACGTCGTCGAGGCGGTGACTCAGGCCGAACCGGGTGGTGAGCAACTTGGCTTTTTGCGCCAGGAAGACGTTGTTTTCGGGGTCGCGGGCGAGGCTTTTCCCCCAAAACCGGAGGTCTTCGTTCACGTCGCGCAGCGCGGCGTTGAAGGCCGCCGGATTCAGGTACGCGGCGTAATCGGCGGGTTGCACGACGCGGTTCCGCTGGCTCAGCCAGTAGGCCCCACCGCCCACGGCGAGCAGGACGGTGAGGAGAAGGAGTGCTTTTTTCATGAAAAAGGAGAAGGAATTGAATGAGCGAATGAAAGAAGGAGTGAATAAGGTGCTGTCTTTTCAATCACTCATTCTTTCATTCACTCATTCGCTCATTTTACTACCACGGCGTGGCCATGTACGGGAACGTCGCCAGAAACGATTTGTCGTTTTTGCTGACGTTGTCCGACGTCAGGCCGGGGTTGAGCGCGCCGGTCGGGCCACCGAAAATAAGCAGCAGTTCCACGTCGATGACGTCGTCGTCGAGGGTGCGGCCCGTCAGCACGTTGGTGCCGTCGAAAAACGTGGTTTTCTTGTTCGTTGCCACGTTGAGCACGTCGGTCACGAGCGCCCCGGCAAAGGTGGCCTTGTCCATGCCCAAGGCATTTTTGGTGTAGCCGAAGGCCGTCAGTACGTTCTGGAAATCGGTGTTGAACTTGCCCGCCATCTGGGTGGGCGTGGTCGTGTTGAATTCGTCCTTGCGGGCTTTTGAAACGAACACCGTCGCGATGGCCGGGCGGGCCATCTGGTCCACGGTCGTGTACTGGCCCGTCGTGTCGAAGGGGTCGGGCGTGGTGGTGTCGTCGCTTTTTTTGCAGGCCGCCAGCGCCAGCAGGGCGCCGCACAGCAAAAGGGTCTTGTTCATGACTGAATGAAGAGGAGGAAAAGGTTTATTTCTTGACTTTCGACTCGGCCCACACGTTGAGCGTACCGCTGCCACCGAGCAGCGATTTGGGGGCCTCCACCACGATAGACATCACGTTGGTGCCCGCGAAGGTGTCCACGCCGGGCTTGCGGAAGGCCGTCTGGGTTCCGGCGATGATTTCGCGGAAGCGGGCCAGGTCGAAGAAGAACGGGTCGTCGCGCGGACCGGCGAAGATTTTCACGCCGTTGGCGTTGGTGCCCACCGATGGGCTGGACGAGCCGGAGTAGGCCGTTACGGCGGTTTCGGTCATGGGGGCCGAGGTCACGATGCTGCTCGTGATCCCCTTCTGGGCCGGGGCCACCGGGCCGTACACGCGCAGGGTGTTGTTGCGCACCAGGCACTGGAACACCAGATCCTCCACGTTGTCGCCCGTGTTGTCGATGTTAATCTGAAACAGGTTGTTTTCGGGGAACTTGGCGGTGGTCGAGTTGCCGGGCGACATCAGGCCCTGGGTGTTGACCACCAGCACCAGGTTGTTGGTGTTTTCCGGGCTTTGAAACCCGTACACGTCGGTGATGTCGGTGCCCAGGCTGACGTCACCGGCACCGGTGACGGCGGGGGTGTCGATGTGGTCGGCGGCGATGAGGTAAGCGCCGGCTCCCACGACCAGCAGCGCAGCGGCTGCCAGGCGGAATCGTTTTTTCATGCGTGATAAAAAGGAAAAAGTGTGAGACAATCACCCCTATCTACGGGGCCTGGCAACGGGTTGGATTTCAGAAGCGTAAATAAATTTTCAGGAAATCCTTCGGCGGGTTCCGGCGCGTAGGTATGGGTGATGCTCACCCACGCCCCCGCGTCTCCACCCGTGAAAACTGTTTTACGCCCGCTTCTTTTTTTGTTCAGCCTCAGCCTGGTCGCGTTTCAGCCCGCCTTCGCCCACAACGCCGCATTGCGCGGGCAGGTCCAGGACGCCGCCACCCGCCAGCCCCTCCGCGCCGCCACTGTGCAACTTTCCGGCACCGAAAAACGAACGGTCACCGACGCCTTCGGGCAGTTTCGTTTCGAGAATTTGCCCGAAGGTTCCTACGAACTCGTGATCAGTTTCGTGGGTTTTGAAACCCTCCGGCAGGCGGTGATCCTGAAGGAAAACGAAACCGCCGACCTCCGCCTGAGCCTGCAACCCGGCGCCGTGCTGCTCGACGAAGTGAGCGTGCGCAGCGAGGGCGGCGTGGAGCGCGCTGACCTGCTCAGCCGGGTGGACGTAACCCTGCGGCCCGTGCGCACCACCCAGGATTTGCTCCGC
This sequence comes from Spirosomataceae bacterium, assembly GCA_965249815.1. Taxonomy (GTDB): domain Bacteria; phylum Bacteroidota; class Bacteroidia; order Cytophagales; family Spirosomataceae; genus JAJAZB01. The sequence continues at coordinate 240,487 of CBDFMV010000002.1, forward strand.
AACGTGCCCGGCCTGTTCATCGCCCAGCATGCGGGCGGGGGCAAGGCCGAACAGCTTTTTCTGCGCGGGTTCGACCTCGACCACGGCACCGACATCGCCATCAGTGTCGACGGGATGCCCGTCAACATGGTGTCGCACGCGCACGGGCAGGGCTACGCCGATTTGCACTTCGTCATTCCCGAAACCGTCGGCACGGTGAATTTTGGCAAAGGCCCCTACGCCGCCAGCAAGGGCGATCTGGCCACGGCGGGCTACGTGGCCTTCCGCACGAAAGACGCCCTGCCGGGCAGTTTGCTGAAAATGGAAACCGGCAGCTACGGCACCAACCGGGGCGTTTTGCTGCTCAACGCGCTCAACAAGAATAACCAGAGCGCCTACGTGGCGGCGGAATTCAGCAACACACGGGGTTTTTTCGAGAACCCGCAGCACTTCAACCGGCTGAATTTTCTGGCCAAATACACCGGTTCGCCCGACGAGCGCACCCGGCTCTCGGCCTCGGTTTCGGCCTTCGGCAGCAACTGGGATGCGTCAGGACAGGTGCCCGAACGGGCCGTGGCCCAGGGCCTCATCACCCGCTTCGGCTCGCTCGACCCCACCGAGGGTGGGCGCACCGACCGCTACAACCTCAACCTCGAACTCACCCGGCAATTGGACAACGGGGCCTTCGTCCGCCAGCAGGTGTACGCCACGCGCTACGACTTTGAGTTGTTTTCCAACTTCACGTTTTTCCGCCGTGACTCCATCAACGGCGACCAGATTCGCCAGCGCGAAAGCCGCTTCCTGACGGGCTACCAGGGCGTTTACGGGAAAGACGGGCACTGGGGCGACCTGCACCACTACACCGAAATCGGCGCGGGCCTGCGCTACGACGCCACCACCAACAGCGAACTCGACTACACCCGCCAGCGCCGGATCCTGAGTACCGCCCAGCGCGGCGACATCCGCCAGACCAACCTCAGCGCGTACTGGGAAGAAACCCTCGACCTCACCGCCCGCCTCCGCCTGACCGCCGCCCTGCGCTACGACCGCCTGACCTTCGACTACCGCAACGACCTCGACAGCAACTACGCCCGCCAGAGCCGCACGGCGGGCGTTTTTTCGCCCAAACTGGCGCTTTCCTACACCTTCAGCGACCGCGTGCGGGTGTACGCCAACGCGGGGCTGGGCTTTCACTCCAACGACGCCCGCACCGTGCTGGGCACCAACAGGCCCAGCCTGCCGAGGGCGCTGGGGTACGAAGTGGGGGCGTCGTTGAAACCCACGTCGCGGCTGTTGGTAAAAACGGCCCTCTGGGCGCTGAACCTCCAACAGGAATTTGTGTACGTGGGCGACGAGGGCGTCATCGAACCCAGCGGGCGGAGCCGCCGCACGGGCGTGGACCTGTCGGTGCGCTGGCAACCCCTCGACTGGCTGTTTGCCGACGCCGACCTCAGCCTGGCCCGTCCGCGCTTTCCCGACGAGCCGGAAGGTCGGCAATTCGTGCCCCTCGCGCCGCCGCGCACCAGCGCCGGTGGGCTGACGGCCCGCGCCAAATCGGGCTGGGGCGCGAGCCTGCGCTACCGCTGCCTCGGCAGCCGCCCCGCCAACGCCGACGGCAGCGTGACCGCCCACGGCTACAACCTGCTCGACGCAGCGCTGAGTTACCAGCGCCCACACGTCGAGGTGACGCTTTCGGTGGAAAATGCCCTCAACCGGGACTGGAACGAAGCCCAGTTCGCCACCGAATCGCGGCTGCGGGGCGAGACCGCGCCGGTTGGTGAAATCCACTTCACGCCCGGCACGCCCCGCTTTGCCCGGCTGGCGGTAGGGTGGAAGTTTTAAACATAGTCGCACTCAATAAATCCATCAATGAAATTGATTTTTCTTATCTGCTAACGACCCGTACCTTCGGTTCCCGTATCACCATTTTCCTCCGAATCATGGAATCGAAGAAGCTAACCACCGCCTCCGGTCGCCCTTACGCCGAAAACGAGAATACCCAGAGTGTTGGCCCGCGCGGCCCGCTGTTGTTGCAGGACTACATTCTGCACGAAAAAATGGCGCATTTCAACCGCGAGCGCATCCCTGAGCGCGTGGTTCACGCCAAAGGGTCGGGCGCGTACGGCACGTTCACCGTTACCCACGACATCACCCGCTACACCCGCGCCAAATTGTTCGGCGCGGTGGGTAAGCAAACCCGGATGTTCGCCCGTTTCAGCACGGTGGGCGGCGAGCGGGGTTCGGCCGACACGGAGCGCGACCCGCGCGGGTTTGCCCTGAAGTTTTACACCGAAGACGGCAACTTCGATTTGGTGGGCAACAACACGCCGGTATTTTTTGTGAAAGACCCCAAGAAATTCGGCGACTTCATCCACACCCAGAAGCGCGACCCGTATACCAACATGAAATCGCCCACGATGATGTGGGATTTCTGGTCGCTGAACCCCGAATCGCTGCACCAGGTGCTCATTCTGATGAGCGACCGGGGCACGCCTCACGGCTACCGGCACATGCACGGATTTGGTTCGCACACGCTGAGTTTCATCAACGCCGACGGCGAGCGGTTTTGGGTGAAATTTCACTTTCTCACCCAGCAGGGCATCAAAAACTTCAGCAACGCCGAGGCCGCCGAGATGAAGTCGAAAGACCTTGAGTTTTCGCAGCACGACCTCCTCACGGCCATCGACGCGGGCGACTTCCCGAAGTGGACGATGCACGTGCAGATTATGCCGGAAGCCGAAGCCAAAACCTACCGCTGGAATCCCTTCGACCTCACCAAGGTATGGCCCCACGCCGACTACCCGCTCATCGAGGTGGGCGTGATGGAATTAAACGAAAACCCCGACAACTACTTCGCCCACGTGGAGCAGGCGGCGTTTGCCCCGGCGCACGTGGTGGATGGCATCGGCTATTCGCCCGATAAAATGTTGCAGGGACGGCTTCTCTCGTACCCCGACGCCCACCGCTACCGCCTGGGTGCCAACTACGAGCAGATTCCGGTGAACCGTTGCCCCTTCGCCGTCAACAATTACCAGCGCGACGGACGGATGCGCATCGATGGCAATGGGGGGAGCAATCCGAACTATTTCCCGAACAGCTTCGACAGCATCGTGGTGGACGAACGCTACAAAGAACCCGCCCAGACCCTCGACCACGCCCTGGCCGACTGGTACGACCGCAACGCCGAGGGCGAAAACGATCACTACACCCAGCCCGGCAACCTCTACCGCAAGGTGATGACGCCCGAGGAAAAAGCCGCTACCGTGCGCAACATCGTCGGGGCGATGAGTGGGATTGGTGGGCCAAAAAAGGACGAAATCGTCAACCGCCAGTTGTGCCACTGGTTCCGGGCCGACATCGGCCTGGGCATGGCCATCGCCAAAGGCCTCGGCGTGGACGCCGAAGCGGTGATGCCCCAGGAACACGCCACGGCGTGATGCTGTGGACGTGAAACGACCCGATTTTTATCCGTAGCGAGGAATTTCAATCCCTCGCTACGGATAAAAATCGGGTCGTTTTGAGTTGTGATTGTGCCAGAGACTTTTTACGTAGTTTTAGCGCTCAGACCTTTAGCCCTCGCCCGCATGAACCCCCGCAATCTGCTGCCCGTTCCGGCCCTTTTCGCGCTTTTCGTTTCGCTCTGCCCGCAAGACGTTTCCGCCCAGAAATGCGGCAGAAACCCGCCCGCCGACGCCTTCAACCTCGTCGGTTCGGACGCCAAAGCCGCACAAATGGCCGACAAACTCCAGATGACGTTTCAGAACGTGGACGACACGCCCCGTGTTTTTTTTCGAAATTAAGCAATGCCTTCGCCCAGTGCAAGCCCGTGGGCTAAAACCTGGAGACAGCACGTTGGGTTATTCCATAAATTTGAGTCATGAATCCAACGAGCGAAACCGCAATCCATGTCCACGGCGGCCCTAATCCGCAATCCCAAATCCGCAATGCAAAAACCGGCGTTCTCCTCGTCAACCTCGGCACGCCCGACAGCCCCGCCGTGCCCGACGTGCGCAAATACCTGCGTGAGTTTTTGATGGACGGGCGTGTGCTCGACATTTCGCCGCTGGGGCGCTGGGCGCTGGTCAACCTGATCATCGCGCCGTTTCGCGCGCCAAAATCGGCGAAAATCTACCGCGAACTGTGGCAGGAACGCGGCTCGCCCCTGAAGTTTTACGGCGAAGACGTGCAGCGGTTGCTGCAACAAAAATTAGGCGATGATTTCATCGTAAAACTGGCCATGCGCTACCAAAGTCCGAGCATCGAAAGCGGGCTGGAAGCCCTCCGCCGGGCGGGCGTGGGGCGGCTGGTGGTGATTCCGTTTTTCCCGCAGTACGCCTCGGCCTCGACGGGCTCGGTGTACGAAAAAGTGATGGACATCGTCGGTACCTGGCAAACGATTCCCGAAATCCGCTTTACGAATTCATTTTTCGACGACCCCAAATTCATCCAGGCCTTCGCCGACGCCGCCCGGCGGTACATGGCCCAGACCGACTTCGATTTCTTCCTGTTCAGCTACCACGGCATCCCCGAACGCCAGATCACCAAAGGCGACGTCACTGGCCAGACCTGCCGCTTCGGCGCTTGCTGCGACACGCTCATGAACGACAACCAACTTTGTTACCGGGCGCAGTGTTACGCCACGACGCGCCTGCTGGTCAGGGAGTTGGGCCTGAAAGAAGGCACCTACACCACGAGCTTCCAAAGCCGCCTGGGCCGCACGCCGTGGATCAAACCCTACACCGACGAGGTGCTCAAGGAACTGGCGAAAGAAGGGAAAAAGCGCGTACTGGCCTTCAGCCCCGCCTTCGTGGCCGATTGCCTCGAAACGACCATCGAAGTGGGCGAGGAGTACAAGGAACTCTTTGAGGCCAACGGCGGCGAGCACTGGCAACTCGTTGAAAGCCTGAACGATAACCCGCTCTGGGTACAGTTGCTGGCGGAGTTGGTGGAAAAACGTGCCTGACGGCGTGGCACCGGTCGGGGGCACGTGCGGTGCCACGCCTACCTGCTCGCCAGTTTCGCCGGAGCCACCGTTTGCCAGGCCGTTTTCAGCAGCGCGAAAAACGCCTCCCGCTCCAGGTTGTCGAACTGCGCGAGGGTCCAGCCCTGCGCGCCCCACTTGTTGGACACGGGCGAAAATGTAACCGCATCGAGCGCCGTCAGCCGGGCCTGCTCCGCCAACGGCAGTTTGATCACCACGCGCTGTTCTTCCGGCCAGACCGTCACGAAAATCTTCTTCTTCACCCGAAACGAGGGGCGGCCCCAGTGGCCGTGCTCGTCGGTTTCGGGCAGGGAAAGCGCCAGTTCACGGATGGTTTCGGGGGTGAGCATGGAATGAAGTCCAATTGGTACAAATCCTAACCTAAAATCATCGCCGACGCACACCGACGATTAATCCAGCCCAATCTCACGCACCAATTTTTGCAGGTTCTTTTTCGGCACGTCGGCAACTTCCGATTTGTCGTAAATTTCAACAAGAAATACTTGGCTTCCTTCGTCAGTTTCGAGGGTAGCGTAGGTAATCACCCGGAGCCCACCGCGCTTGCCGACGTTTTTTGAAGCCACACCGAGGCGAATCTTGTAGAGTCCGTTGCCCATCGAGGTACCGGTTGTTGGCTCGTTCTCAAGGGTGTCAATTAGTCTGTCGAGGTCCTTATCGAGGCTGACGTATTTCTTCGCCAACCGTTCTCAGCGGCGGGCGAAATACGGTGAAGCGATGACCTCAGCCTTCTTGCCCATTTTTTTCCTGCCGAAGTTCCCTCACTAAATCGCGGGCCGGAATGCCTTTCAATTTGCCTTGCCGGATGGCTTTTACCTCCGCCAGCGAGGTGCGCAGCCCACGCTCTGCCTGGCTCTCATCCGGCCGGGTTACCTTGATTTTCAACTTACGGGCCAGTTCGACCAGCGGTTTCAGATCGGCTTCCGCGCCTTCAAAGACGTAACGCTCCATCGGGTTTTAGTTTGAACAGCTAAAGCTACCCACGCAGGGCGGAAATTCAAATTGGACGGGGCTCGTCGGATGAAAGGCCACGGAGTTGGAAGAGACACATGTCGGCGTTTCTCAATCGGAGTATTGATAAGTTTCATTATAAATGTCCCTAAGTAAACGGCTCTCGAACCTCCAATGTGGCCCAGGAGCTACGCTGTATTCAAGTCGCAACACCTGACGAGTCGCTGCGGTTAAGGAAGTTTCTTCACCTGCAAATAACACTCTCTTGGGGCCAATCACTTTTGCGTTGGCGTTAGAATGAATGGAGTTTAAAATCGAACCTGACGGAATGCCCATCTCGTAAAAATTTAAGTTAGGTCGACGATTCTGGAGTTGAGCAGCCGCTTTCTTCGACTGTTCATCAAGTCCATCAGGTTGCAGAGCCACTTCCTGGGTTGCCTCCTCCTGGTGAAGAAGTCTCAGAATTGCTATCGCTTGAGCCACATCGATTTTGAAAAATTCCCTCTGGGGATTGATTCTGTGCGGCCCAAAAGCTATATGAAGGGCTTTCTCAACTTCTTCTGCATTCTTGACGCGGCAGGCAAATTCGAGTTTGAATGGAACTGGAACTCCGGTTGAATACAATTTGCCAATCCGATTATTGGCACCTTCTTGAGAAGTGTGGCCAATTTTTACCAGTTCAGGCATTGCTGGGTTGGTCAAGACATAAACTATTTTCATTAGTTAATTTGATTGAAATTGTGATACGATTGAGAGCGTAACATACATAAAATTTTCTCCACAAAGGCACCAAACCACCCCCAAATTCAGTTAAGTTTTCATGCAAAAACCGCTGAAAACCTTTCTGTTGGGCCTTGTGCTGCTCCTGACACTGGCCCGCTGCACCCGGGTTTCGTTTCCCAAAATCTTCCAATCGGCGTCGGCATCCATTGGGGAGGCGTTGGCACCCGCTTCGCCGCGCGAAGCCTACGAAAAAAGTCTCCGTAAAACTGGCCTCGACCGAACCACCGCCGGGCAAGCCTGGCTCGACGCCGGTGCCCGCGCCCTGACCGACTCGCTTTCGGTCGGCCTGCCCTTTTCCGAAACGGGAATTTTCCCCGCCGAAACGCCGCTGGCCTTCAGCTACCGCGTTCGGGTGCCCGTCGGACGGCGGCTGGTGGCTCGTGTGAGTCTGCCGAAAAAGGATTCGAGTGTCCGCGTGTTTGCCGAGTTGTTTGAAGTGAAACCCAACGGCAAACCCAAACGCCTGAAATTCGCCGAAAACGGCGAGGCGCTGGTGCAGGAAGCCGCCGAAGCGGGCACGTTTCTGGTGCGCCTGCAACCGCAACTCGGGCAAAGCGGGCCGTTTACGGTCACGCTCGAAAGCCAGCCCATGCTCACGTTTCCGGTGGCGGGCAGGAAGTACGAAAGCATCGTCAGTTTCTGGGGAATGCCCCGCGACGGCGGCAAGCGCCTGCACGAAGGCGTGGACATTGCCGCGCCGCAGGGCACGCCGGTCGTGGCCGCCGCCGACGGCATCGTGAGCCAGGTCACCACCAACCGCCTCGGCGGACTGGTCGTTTACCAAACCGACACCGAGCACGACCTGACGTTGTACTACGCCCACCTGAGCCGCCAACTCGCGAAGCCCGGCCAGCGCGTGAAACGCGGCGAAACCCTCGGCCTGGTGGGCAACACGGGCAACGCCATCACCACCGGCCCGCACCTGCATTTCGGCGTGGTGCCGTTTTACCAGCGCCCCACCGACCCGCTGCCGTACCTCGATTCGCGCAACGCAAAGCCGACCCTGGCCGTGGCGCAACCCGACACCCGCCGCCTCGGCACCTACCTGCGCACCGTGCCGACCTGGACGACGTTGCGAAAATCGCCCGAAACGCGGGAGCGGGCTGGGATGAATCTGCCCAAAAACACGGTACTGCGCCCGGTGGCAATAACCAAAGGCTGGTACCGCGTGGCGCTGCCCGACGGCACCGTTGGCTATTTACAGACGGCGCAACTTCAGCCGCTCGAGCGCGGGTTGCGCAGGCAGGCGCTCGTCGTCCGGCGAGCCTTGCTGACCGCACCGAACGCACCAGCAGATACGCTCAAACTGCTCGCTGCCCGCCAGTCGGTGAGCGTACTGGGGCAGTTTGGCGGCTACGATTTCGTCGAGACCGCCGACAAGCAAAGCGGCTGGGTGCGAGTGAGCGAGTGAATTTTTTGTAGCAATGTCATGCCGAATCAAGCTCGGCATGACGTTGCTGGTAGTTTACTGCTTCCGCCCCGTCCAGAAAAACAGCAGTTTCTCCGGTCGTTGCACAAACTTACTCGGTACGAAACGCCCCCGCCGGAACCGGAAATACTGCTTCCCGACCCGCACCCAGGTGTTTTCGGGCAGGCGGTCGAGGTTCTTCAGGTCGTCTTCGAGCGTGTGCAGGCTGCCGTGGGTTTGTTGCACCAGTTGCCAGTAATCAGGCTGGAAGGCCAGTTCCGGCTCGTCAGGTGCGCCGCACTGAATCACGGCCACGGGTTTGGTCAGGCCCGGCAGGCGGGCGGCGTCTTTGATGCCGCTGCGGCCGTCGGCCACCAGCACGAGGGTTTGGGCGTCGGGAAACTGCCGTTGGGCAAACAGCAGCGCTTCGGCCACGTTTTCGTCGCGGTCGAGGTTGGCGGTAGTGTTGCGGGCGGCGGCCAAAAGCAGCGGCAGCAGCGTCGGTACGTCGCGGCGGCGGCTGACGAAGAATTTTCCGGGCGTCGTCCCCGGCGTGGATGCGCCGTCGGTCTGGCGCCCCAGGCTGTCGCAGTCGGTGAACAGCACGAGGCCTTTTACCGACTGGTTGCGCTCGTTCTTCCGAAACCACGCCAGCAGTTGCGTCACGTACGGGTACATCGAGGTCGTGGCGTCGCAGACAAGCACGGCGTTGCGCCAGCGGCTCTGGTTGCGGGCCAGCGCCCGGAACGAGGTCGAGTCATCGCCGAAGTTTCCCGAAAGCACTTGCTGGATGATGTCCTGTTCCCAGGGTTTTGGCGCTTCCACGGGCCGATCGAGTGGCAAATTCATGGCAACCGGCTGGACGGGTTTCCCCGGCAATTTCTCGATGCGCTCCGCGAAAAGCCGGGGCGGGCGCGCTTGCTGAGCTACGGCCACCGGCTTTATTTTCTTTTTTCGCCGAACCGCCACAAACGCCTCCCGGCCCGGCGTGCAGGTGGGCGCGGGTGAAATCCACCGTGGCGTTTTGGTAGGGACTGCCGACGTTTTTTCGGAGAAAACCGTTTCCTGAACCGCATCAGTGCCTTCTTTCACCCAAACCGTCAGCCCAATTAGCAGCAGAATTAGTCCGACCAAACCCGCCACGCGGCTCCAACGGCGGCGGCGTAGCCGGGCGCGGAGCCGTTCCCAGCCGGGTTGGGCGGCGGGCTGGTAGTCGGCCAGGGCCTGGCGGACGGCTTCGTGGAGGGCGTTATCGGGGTCGGGGGTCATGGCTGAATTGGTTGGCGAGCAGGCGACGCAGGCGGGCGTTGGCTTCGCTGAGGTAGGCGCGGCTGGTGCTTTCGGCCAGCCCCAGTCGTTCGGCGATTTCACGGTGCGCGTAGCCTTCGAGCACGTACAGGCCGAACACGACGCGCGGCATTTCGGGCAACCGGTGCAGGGTGGCCAGAATGTCGGCGGCTGAAAGCTGCGCCAGCGCGTCGGCTTCGTCGCTGGGTACGCGGTCGGTTGGGTCGGACGCGTCCTTCGACAGGCTCAGGATGACCGGTTCCCGCTGGCGACGGCGGTGGTAGTCAATGGCCGTGTTGACCAGAATCCGCCGGAACCAGGTTTTCAGCGCCGCCTCTTCGCGCAGATCGGGCAGGTTTTTAAAGGCTTTCAAAAAACCATCGTGGGCCATTTCCAGCGCCTCGTCGCGGTCGTGTGCGTAGGCCAGGCACACGGCCAGCGCGTAGCCCTGAAAGTGTTCGTAGAACGCTTTCAGGGCCTTTTCGCGGCCACGGCGACAGCCGTCGAGCAGGGCGGAGAGGGCGGGTTCGGTCAAATGGAATGACAAAAAAGGTGAAAACGCCCCGCCGTCAGTTGCAGTCGGTGTACTCGTAGGTCGTCGTGGTGTTGACCACCTGCGGCAGGGTCTGGGGGTTTTTAAACTGGTCCTGTTTCGTGGCGCTCGTCACGAAACCCTGGCCGTTCAACTGGTTGGCGACGAGGCTTTCGCTGAAAAACTGCGCCTGGCCCGTCTGGCTGTTGGCGTAGTACTGCTTTTTGCCCGTCAGCACGCCCGGTTTGCCAAAATACCACCCCGTGTTGCCCGGATAGCCCACGGCGGGAAAGCCCTTCAAGGCGGGTTGGGCGGTGGTGGCGGGTTTGCCGTCGGCGTAGGTCTGGGTGTAGTACGAATTCAGCTTGCCGTTCACGTATTCCTCCATCTTCACCAGCCGCTGCTGGCCGTCGTACTCGTAGGTGCCCCGCCAGCCGCCGGGAATCGTGTAACTCGTCACGAGGCCATTCTGAAGGGTAAATGGACGGCTTTCGGTGCCGCTGATTTTCTCCACGTAGTCGGTCAGCCGGTCCCCGCTAAACATGTAGACGGACTGCGCGTTCGCGCCGAGGGAGCGCGTGTGGCGCAGCAGGTTTCCCGCGCCATCGTACTCGAGCGTGCCCGTGGCGGTCGTGCTCGAACGGTCCGTTTCGGTGGTCTGGGTGTAGCTCACGGGCCGCCCGTTGGCGTAAAAATAGCGCGTGGTGGTCACCGACTGGTCGGTGGCGGGCTGGCCACTGGCGTTCACGTAGCGGTTAACCGTCCGCGACGTAGCCGTGAGCAGGTAGCCTTCGGCGTCGTAGGTGTACTCGTCGGTCAGGGCCTGGTCGGTGTTGGCGCGCTGGGCCAGTTGGGCGTCGAGGTAGCGCACCTGGAGGGCGCTTTCGCGGCGGGTCAGGTTGCCCTGGGTGTCGTAGGCGTAGGTGGTTTGTTCGCCGCCGTTGTACACCGACGACGTGCTGGCCGACGTGATTTTCTGAATGCGGCAACTGCTCTGGGGGGCCGTGTCGCGGGTGGAGCGGTCGCGGCAGGCGGCCAGCAGCGTGAGCAACAGCAGCGAACGAAGCAAAGAAGGGGTGTTTTTCATGCAGAGAAAAAGGGTATCGGATGAAAAACGAACCGGCAGCCGGGGCGTTGCCCCCAGGACGAACAAAAAGCGGCAAACGCTGGGACGCTTGCCGCTTTTTTTGGGAAACAGTCTGGAATTTTCAGCCCTGCGCAAAAAGAAACGGCCCGCGCAGGGCGTGGGCCGTTTCACCTAACCACCTATTCCTAAAACAGAACCTTGCTGATGAAATGCGTTCGATGAACCAAAATTGGCGGGCAGAGGCCCCATCCGAAAGCATCGGGCGGCAATGGGCTGGTTTGGGTACACAACGGGCGGTTCCTGGCCAATAGCTGACAGCGGGCCGCCTCGTCGGCGAAACGAAAAGGCCGGTCACCCGCAGTGGGTGACCGGCCTTTTCCTGCCCCGAACGGTTCCTTAATTTTCTTTCTGCAACCGTTTTGGTACGTCGTCCACGTTCAGCGGCGCTTTCGTGCCGAGGAGCGGATCGTTGTTGTACAGCGCCTGGTAGGTGGCCAGGGTGCTGGCGAAACTCGTCCAGCCCACCAGCGGCAGGTAGGCGCTGGCCAGTTTGGGGTCGGCTTTGCGGGCCAGCAGGTAGCTCGCCCAGGCGATGGCCGCGTCGCTCACCGTCCAGACGCCCGCCAGCACGGGGCTTTTTTGCCGGAAATACACGTTGCCGAACGTGGTGTAAATGAGCCAGTGCACAGTTTGCAGGCCGAGCAGCGCGTTGCGGTTGGGCAGACTGGCAGGCGCGTTGAGCAACCGCTGCCCGGCCCACGTCAGGGCCAGGCTGTTGACGCCCCACGCCGGGCCAAATACCGCCGCAGGGGGTGCCCAGGCGGGCTGGTTTTCGTCTTCGTAAATTTCCTTCGCGTTTTCCGTGCCTTTTTTGCCGGTCGAAAGCCGTTCGACCACCGTGACGGTGGCCAGAAACAGGGCGGCGTGCCACCATTTGACTTTGCCGCCGTTGTTGGCGAACGTGTCGAGGAGTTTGGACGTAAGGGAAGAAGCGTTCATGGAAAGCTGATTTTTGGCTTGGCGAATGCAGGCAAAAAAACCTTGCCGTGGTCAGGGTCGCGTTGGTTTGGGACCTACCTCTTATATTTAAGGCTCAAACGCCCTATCGCTCGCCACCCATCCGTTTTCTGTCGTATGCCGTTGACATCTACCAAACGTGAATATGCTTTTTTACAGGGTGGTGGTGAATTGGGTGCCCTAACCCGCGCGTTTGATTGGTCGAAGACCTCGCTCGGGATGCCCGACGGGTGGCCGCAAAGCCTGCGCACCACGCTGGGGCTGGTGTTGCACTCCGCTTTTCCGATGTTTTTGTTCTGGGGCGACGAGTTGCTTTGCTTTTACAACGACGCCTACCGCCCCAGCCTGGGTACCAACGGCAAGCACCCCGCCCTGGGGAAGCCCGGCAAACAAGTGTGGCCGGAAATATGGGATTTTATCGGACCGCTGATCGAGCAGGTACTCACCACCGCGGAGCCGGTCTGGTTTGAAGATCAACTCGTGCCCATTTACCGCAACGGCCAGCTTGAAGACGTGTACTGGACGTTCAGCTACAGCCCGGCGTACGGCGACGACGGGGAAGTAAGCGGGATATTGGTTACCTGCGTCGAAACCACCGGGAAAGTAGCGAACGTGAAAAAATTGCAGGACAGCGAGGCCAAATTCCGCTCCCTGATCGAAGAAGCCCCCGTGGCAACGGCGCTTTTTGTGGACCGCGAACTGACGATTGAAGTAGCCAACGAAACCATGCTGGGTTACTGGGGTAAGGGCAACGGGGTGTTTGGGCAACCCCTGGCCGAAGCCCTGCCGGAATTGAAAGGACAGTCGTTTCTCGACCAGTTGGACGAGGTCTTTACCACAGGGAACGCCTACGAAGCCAAAGCGGCCCGCGCCGAACTGGTGGTGAAAGGCGTGACCGGCACGTACTATTTCGATTACACCTACAAACCTCTGCTCAATGCCGCCGGGGAAGTTTACGCCATCATGGACGTGGCCGTGGACGTCACCGAAGAAGTAAAATCAAGGCAAAAACTCGAACAAACCGAAGCCGCCCTGCGCGGGGCCATCGAACTGGCCGAACTGGTTACCTGGAGCCTCGACATCGAAAAAAACACCATCGCCTATTCCTCCCGGTTCATGAACTGGCTGGGCTTTTCCGAGGATACAAAGGCGTTGGACGAAGCCTACAACCCCCTGCCCGACGAGTACCGTCAGTCGGTGGCCGATGCCATTGCCGCCGTCGTTCAACCTGGCTCGACGGGCGTTTACGAGAACGAACACCCCGTCATCAACCGGCTGACGGGACAGGTGCGGATTATTCACGCCCAGGGCCAGGTCGTGCGCGATGCGGCTGGAAAACCCGCTTTCCTGAGCGGCACGGCGCAGGACGTGACCGAACAGCGGCGCATTCAACAAGAGTTGGAACGCCAGGTCCAGGAGCGAACCCAGCAATTGCAGGCGTCGGTTCAGGAGTTGCAACGATCCAACCACAGCCTGCAACAATTTGCCTACGTGGCGAGCCACGATTTGCAGGAGCCGTTGCGCAAGGTACAGCAGTTTGGAAACCTGCTTCAGGGCAAGTACGGTGCCCAGTTGGGCGACGGGGCCGATCTGGTCGAGCGGATGCAAGTGGCTGCCCGCCGGATGTCGACGCTCATCGAAGACCTGCTCACGTATTCGCGCATTTCCGTCCGGCAGGAAGCGACGGGGCCGGTGCGACTCGCCAAGGTCGTGCAGGCAGCCCTGATGGATTTGGACCTGCGCGTTCAGGAAACCGGCGCGGTCGTGGAGGTGAAACCGCTGCCAACCGTACCGGGCGACGCTTCGCAATTGCGCCAGTTGTTCCAGAATCTCCTGAGCAATGCGCTTAAGTTTCGCCAGCCCGGCGTCAGCCCATCCATTCGCGTGGAAGCGCAACGCGTGGCGTTCATCGACCTACCCCCAGCCGTAAACCCTGTGCGTCAAGCCGTTGCGTACCACCGAATCGACGTGGCCGACAACGGCATTGGCTTCGACGAACTGTACCTCGACCGCATCTTTCAGGTCTTTCAGCGGCTGCACAGCCGGAACGAGTTTGCCGGAACGGGGATTGGCCTGGCCATTTGCGAGAAAGTGGCGGTCAATCACGGCGGGGCCATCTCCGCCAGCAGCCAACCCGGCCAGGGGGCTACGTTCAGTATTTATTTGCCCGACCGCTAAGCAACGCGGGGTGCCTGCCTGATTCAAAGCCAACCGGCATTGAGTCGGGATGAAAAAGGTAGAAGCCTGATAGGCAGGTTTTTACTTTTTCTTTTTTTATTCGTCCCAATTGAATAACTCTGTCCGGCAATTCATCTCCACCATGCAAAAAACCTACGCCTCGATGTACGGCCAGATGATTTACGTGTTGCTGTCCGGCCTGGCCCTGCTTTTCATTCCCAACGTGCTGCTCACGTTGTTCGGCTTCGAGCCGACGCACGAAATCTGGATTCGGGTGCTGGGCATGCTCGTGCTGGTGCTCACGATCTACTACTACCACATGGCCCGCTACGGCAACGACCCCGTCGTGTGGGCCACGGTGCTGGGGCGGCTCTTTTTCTGCGGGGGGCTGGTGGTATTCGTGGTGTTGGGCCTGGCCAAACCCACGCTGATTGGCTTCGCGGTGGCCGAAACCGGCCTGGCGCTCTGGACGTGGTGGGAGTTGCGAACGTCCCGCCGAAGCGCCAAGCCGGGTGTTCCTGCGTAGACCAGTTACAAGGCCTATAGCCGCTAAATTATTGACCGTTAAATAGATTTATTAAAAATATGTAATTGATAATCAGAGGTTTACCCCTCCACCCCCCCACCTATTGTTTACTATCACATCAATCGATCTTTCCTGATTTCTCGGTTATTTTGCCCGAACTTGAAACCCCGAATTATGGAACTTCCCGCCAATTTTCCAGCCGAGTTGCTTGAATTGACTCATCGTGAGCGCGATGTTCTGCTCTTAATGGCTGAAGACTTGTCAGGACCTGAGATCGCCCAGCGCCTTACTATCGAACTGGGCAGTGTCGATAATTATAAAAACCGGCTGGCGCATAAGCTGAATCAACACGGCCCCCGCCTGTTGTACCGGTATGCAAGAAACTCCAAACCTTTTTTGGATTGGCTGAATAGTTCGGATTGAGGTGGATTCTCCATTGATTTTGAGAGGTTTACTACCTTTTCAAGGGCGAAGCAATTGGTGTTATTTGTATCAGTATTTAACCTGGTTCCTCTCTCAATCATCTTACTATGAAAAAGCATTCACCAAAACTCGTCCGTTTGATAATGGCACTGACCATTGCCACCGGTATGTCGCTGCCCGTCACGGCCCAGTCCGGGTATTATTATCGGACGTGTGTGAATGGTGAGTTAGCCGGTTTTAGTACGGTCTATCGTTGGATAGATTATTGTTACTACAACTACAACATTCACATCTGCAATTGCACACCGGGGACAGCGATTCAGGAGATTTGGTGGGCGGGCTACATACTTTCCACGGTCAATATAAGTTGTGGTGGAATCCCTTGTGGTCGTTAAACACTTTTATTAAAACTTAAACGCTATGAAAAGACACCTCGGTTTTCTCACCTTGCTCGCGCTATCGGTGGCTTGCCACCAAACTGACAATGCGTCCGGGCCCCTCGACCAAAAGGCATCTAATCAGGCTGAAGCAGCCATCAAACCTGTTCCCGCCAGGCAGGTTAGTTACGATTTTCAGACGCTGGGCCGAATTGACGTGAACCTGCCTGGCGAAGACCCGAACCGTCTGGTGGGGGATGAACTCATCAACCGGGAAAAGTACCTGGGAAGCGCTGGTTTTTCGCACAGCGACGACGATTTTGCCGACCAGACTAAGGACCAAACCTGGCAGCAGGCAGATGAACGCTACAGGGCCTTCGTGGCTGCGCACGCCAATGACACCTACCAACCCATTTTCCGACGGGTCGGTTCGTTCCGTATCCTCCGCGACAAGGCCCTGCTGGCTGACCACTCAGAGGCAGGCAAAAAAGCCATTGCATTTTACCTCAACGAGTTGAGGGAAACCAAAACGGCCAGCTCGGCAGGCATTTATTACTACGGACTGAAGGCCCTCGATGGGTACTGGTCGCCGCAACAGGTTGGAAAATTTGCCCAAACGGTATTACAAAGTTATGACCAGTCACCTTCGTTCCAGGTGATGAAAACGGTGATGAACGACCAGGCCCAACTCGTTAAACTGAAACAAGGCGCTGACCAGAATCAAAAATTTGCCGTCGAACAGGGCGAGAAGTATTGGAACGAAGAAAATACGTACCTCAACAAACTGAAGGCGCTTTCAGCGCAAAGTTGAAAGTTGATCGGTACGCCATAAAAAAGCCGCCTCAAACAATAGAGGCGGCTTTTTTATGGCGGGCGACTTGGATCAAATCTTCTGCGTCACCACGTCGCGGATGTCGGAGATGAGCTTGTTGGCGAGGTTGTCGGCTTTCGAGAGAAAATCCGACTCGGCGTAAATCCGGATGATCGGCTCGGTGTTTGACTTGCGCAAATGCACCCACTCCTGCCCGAACTCGATGCGCACGCCGTCTTCGGTGTTGACGGGGTTCCTGGCGTATTTGTGCTGAATGCCCTCCAGCACGGCGTCCACGTCGATGTCGGGGGTGAGTTCGATTTTGTTCTTGGAAATGTGGTAGCTCGGGTACGTGCGCCGCAGAATCGAGGCCGACTTGCCGAATTTGGCCAGGTGCGTCAGGAAAAGCGCCACGCCCACGAGGGCATCACGGCCGTAGTGGAGTTCGGGAAAAATGACGCCTCCGTTGCCTTCGCCGCCAATCACGGCCTCGACCTGCTTCATTTTCGTCACCACGTTGACCTCGCCCACGGCGGCGGCGAAATACTCGCCCCCGGCCTTGCGGGTGACGTCGCGCAGGGCGGCGGTCGAGGAAAGGTTCGAAACGGTGTTGCCCGCCCGGTGTTTCAGCACGTAATCGGCCACGGCGACGAGCGTATATTCTTCACCGAACGGCTCGCCGTCTTCGCAGATAAACGCCAGCCGGTCCACGTCGGGGTCGGTCACGATGCCGAGGTCGAACTTGCCATTGCGGATTTCCTTCGTAATCTGACCCAGGTGTTCGGGCAGCGGTTCGGGGTTGTGGGCAAACTGGCCCGTGGGTTCGCAGTTGATGCCCTTGATGGTCTGCACGCCGAGCGCCTCAAGCAGCATCGGCAGCGCAATGCCACCCGTCGAATTGACGGCGTCCACGGCGATGCGGAAATTCCGTTTTTCAATCGCCGCCCGGTCCACCAGCGGCAGGGCCAGGATGGCGTCGATGTGTTTTTGCAAATACGTGTCGTCGGTGCTGTAGCGGCCCAGTTTTTTCACGTCGGCGAAGGTGAAATCCTCGCTGTCGGCGCGTTGGAGTACTTGTTCGCCTTCGGCGGCGGTGATGAATTCCCCCTTGCCGTTCAACAGTTTCAGGGCGTTCCATTGAATGGGGTTGTGGCTGGCGGTGAGGATGATACCACCCAGCGCGCCCTCGGCGGGCACGGCCAGTTCGACGGTCGGCGTGGTACTCAGGCCGAGGTCCACGACGTCGAGGCCCAAAGCCTGTAACGTGGCCGACACCAGGCGCGAAACCATCTCGCCCGAAGGCCGGGCGTCGCGGCCAATGATGATTTTGGTGGAATCCGACGTACTCTGCTTCAGCCAACTGCCAAACGCGGCCGTAAACTTTACGACGTCGAGGGGGGTCAGGGCACTCCCGCTCTTGCCGCCAATCGTTCCCCGAATGCCCGAAATAGACTTGATGAGTGTCAAGAGTGGTGCGTATGGTTTGGGTTGCTAACGAAGAGTAAAGATAACGAATCTTCCGGGTTTCGGCTTGCGCCAACCATTTGGTATGTCGGAAGAAGGGTGGGGAAAAATCAGGCTCCGAAACGCCGACAACGGCTAAGCCGGCACTTCGGCGGTGACGGGCCGCACCTGCACGATGGCCTGGAGGTCGCTGCTGACCGGGCCTTTGTGGGTAAAACTCCCGGCGAAGGGCGTCACCAGCCTCGGCACCGCCGACGAAGCCAGCGGCACGTGGCGGTCGGCCACGGCGCTGTTTTGGGTGGGATCGAAGCCGCGCCAACCCGCGCCGGGCAGGTACACCTCGGCCCAGGCGTGGAGTTCCTGGTGGTCTTTCAGGGTTCCGAAATAATAGCCGCTCACGAAGCGCGCCGCCAGGCCCAGCACCCGGCACGCGGCCATGTAAAGGCTCACGTAATCGCGGCAGGAACCCCGGCGCTGGATCAGCACGTGCTCGGGGGGCAGGGGCGGCCCGGTTTCGCGGATTTCGTAGGCAAAATTATGGCGAATGCGCTCGTTCAACAGCGTCAGAAACGGCAGGGTTTGCCACTCGGCCTCGGCGGCCACCTGCCGGGCAAACTGCTCGACGAGCGTGGTGACGCCCTCGGCCACGAGGTAGGGCTGAAGCACCCGCTTCAGGTTTTCGGAATATTGAAACGGAAGGCGCTGACTTTCAATCGGATGAAAGATGAAATCAAAGGGATTTTCGAGCAGGGTTTGCACCCGCATTTCGGCCACGACGCGCAGGCTGTCGGCGGGTTGGTAGTGAAACAGCACGTGTTGCACGTTGCCCTCCGCGTCGACACCCGCCACCAGTTTGTCAGGCTCGGGGTCGATTTGCAGGTCGTACTGCTCCAGCCGCAGGTGCGGGTTGGTGGGCGGGTGCAGGTGCAGCGTGTGCGGCGTCAGCGAAACGGCACTACTGTACGAATACACCAGTTCATGGCGGACGAAAATTCTCATACCGTGTGCGGCCGGGGTGCCAGCCGGTCTGCTTTTTCAAAAATGGCGTCCATCCAGTCATTGGGCAACCGCTGTACGGCGGCGTTGAGCAACGCACTCCACTGGTGACTGACGCTGTCGACGTCCTCTTTTTCTAACCGGTGCTCGACCATGTGGTAGCTGTTGCGCTCGTAAATGGCCACGTCGAGCGGGAAATCCACGTCATTGACGCTCACCTTGGTGGCGTCGAACGAGAGGTAGCCGATTTTCAGTGCGTCCACCAGGTTGGTCTGGTAGTGCAGGCTGCGGTACAGCAGCGGCTTGCCGTAGCCCGAGTTGCCAATTACGAAAAAGGGCGAACTCTGCCCGACCTCAATCCAGTTGCCTTCGGGGTAAAGCAGAAACAATTTGTGTTCCTCGTCGTCTTCCAACTGCCCGCCCACGATGGCGTAGAGGTTGAATTCCAGCCCTGATTCGTGCAGCGAGGCGCGGTCTTCGCGCCCCACGCGCCGGACCTGTTCGCCGAAGGCATTCACCGCCTTGTAGAGTTTATTGAAATGCTGGTCGCGCTCGGCCAGCACCTCCCGGAAGTACGTAATGGCCTTATCGCGCACCGACCGCAGCCCCGACGTCATGATAAACAGCGAATGGTGCTCGACCTCGTGGATGGAGATTTTCTTGTTGGTGGTGACCTCCGTGCCCGACGTGAGGCGGGTATCGGCCAGGGCCACCAGCCCGGAAGCGACTTTGATGCCGAGGCAGTAGGTCATAATTCAGTTGGCAGTAAGCAGTCGGCAGTGGGCAGGGATGCCTGCCACGCGGAAATGAGTAATTGTATTCAATTCAAGGACAAAAGTAAGGCACTGAGCGAATCTGCCGACTGCCAACTGCGCACTGCCTACTGATTCGCGCCCCGACCCGTGTAGGCTTCAACGGGCTTGAGTTCAAAATACGTTTCGGAAATGGCTTTGCCCACGGCGTTGTTGCGGGTCTGGAAATCGTCGAGGAACTGGTGCAGGCCCGACTGGAAGATGGTCGCCGTTTCGGTGAATTCCACCTCCGAGCGGAATTTGCTCAACTTCCGTTCTGCCGGGTTGGTGTGCCCGCCGGTGATGCTCACGCCCGAAATTTCGTACAGCGACAACTCCGCCTGGCGCAGGCAATACATCACCGCCCGCGGAAAATTCTTGTCTAAAATCAGGAATTCAATGATGTGCGCCGAGTTGATGAGTTTGTACTGCTGGCGGTACATGTTGTAGGCACTCACCGATTTGAGCACCGAACTCCACAGCAGCAAGTCGAGCGGCGACCCGACGGCGTCGATGTTGGGCAGAATCGTGAAGTACTTCACATCGAGAAAGCGCGTGGTTTTGTCGGCGCGTTCGAGCATCCGGCCCAGCCGCCCGAAGTGCCAGCCCTCGTTGCGGGTGATGGTCGAGTCGATGATGCCGTAGAATGTCTGGCAACCAAACTTGATTTCGTCGAAAAAATCCTGAAAATGGCGCAGTTCCCAGTTGCGGCGGGCGGCGGCGGCGTCTTTCACTTTCCAGTACAGCCCGTTGACGTGCTCCCACATTTCCTTTGAAATTGTCTCGCGGATGGTGCGGGCGTTTTCGCGGGCCAGTTGCAGGCTACTCAGGATGGAATTGGGGTTGCGCGCATCGAAGGTCATGAAATCGAGGATGTTGTCGCGCGTCGGTCGGTCGTAAAACTCCTTGAATTTCGTGTTGTCGGCCGTCGCGATCACGAGCGGCTCCCACTGCTCTTCCACGTTGGGCGGCAAATCCAGCGCCAGGTTGAAGTTGACGTCCACGAAGCGGGCGTAATTCTCGGCCCGTTCGATGTAACGGTTCATCCAGTAAATGGAATTGGCCACGCGACTCAGCATAATCCGGCAGAAGGTAAATTTTTTTCGGAAATCGGAATACTATTTGGCGATTCGACAAATCTGCCTGACGAATAAACGGCAAAGGCGTGAATTCTCAAAAGATGATTTTGAAACTTCTGAAATTCATCTAACCGCAAAGACGCAAAGGCCGACGCAACGGACGCACCGCAATGCCAGCGACGTTTGCGCTCGTTGCGTCGGCCCTTTGCGTCTTTGCGGTTAAGCATTCCCCTACTTCGCCGCCTTCCGCCGCTGCATCACGTCCCGCCAGGTCGTCAGGATGATGCCTTCTTTTTCGATGAATTTCCGCAGTTCCGGGTCGGTCATGGCCAGCAAATCGCCTTTGCGGGTCGCGCCGGAGTTGCTGATTTTGTCGAAAATCTCGGTCGGGGCGGTGGCGTGGCAGATGATCATCGTCAGGCCCGGCTGAGCCGCTTTCAGCAGTTCGATGTACCGGCCCGTCTTGAACTTCCGCAGGGCGGCATCGGTGGGTTTTTCGCCCGCCGGGAGCGTCCAGCCGTAGCTGTCGGCGTGGAGGTCGTCGAGCACCGGCAGGCCCGCGTTCCAGAGGTTCTGGCCGATGCCACGCATCAACTGCATCTGCGCGTCGGCGGCCTTCGTGCTCTGGGCGATGAGCGTGTTGTGCCCACCGGGAAACATAACGGGGATTTTCTCCGCAATGCCCACCTGCACGTAGTTCTGGATGAATTTGGGCTGAAACAGCGTGCCCATGTGCGAGTCGAGGTGCGTCGGCTCGACGCCGAAGGCCCGGAAGCGGGCAATCTGCGCCCGGATTTCGGCTTCCACTTCATCGGCGCTGGCGTGGGTTACCACCTGCGCCACCGAGTGCCAGAAACTGCCCTGCTCGTCGTACAAACCGGGCGCTTTTTCGCGACCCGTGAGGGGTTGCCAGCGGTAGCCGTCCCACTCGGAAGTGAGCGTCAGGTGCACGCCCGCGTCCACGCCGGGGTGGGTTTTCACGTAGGCGAAAAACTCGGGTACCCAGCCGCAGGGCATCATCACGCTGGTGGACAGGGCCACGCCGCTCTCCAGCGACTGAATCGTGCCCTGGTTGGAATCGTAGCTCATGCCCGCGTCGTCCACGTGAAAAATGATGACTTTTTTCCCGGCGGGAAAGCCGAGTCGCTCGGCGTAGGTCTGGGCTTGCGCGTTCAGAACGGTCAGGCAGGCAAGGAAGAGGAAAACGATTTTTTTCATGGCTATCGGTTTTGTGGACGTAAAGATGGGGACACGGCGGAGACGGATGCCTTCGGCAGCACCGATTTTCACAGCAAAATATTGGTTTGAATCCGCGTTGCCGAAGGCATCCGTCTCCGCCGTGTCCCAAATGGGCCTCAAATCCCCAACTCTTCCTCCGAAACGCCAAACTCCCTTGCGCTTTGTTTCAGAATGGCGAGCACTTCCTGGTAGCTCATGATGCGGCCTTCGAGGTAATCGAGTTCTTCCGGGTCGGCGAAGCCCCGTTTCTCGTGCAAATCGTGCAGGTTGGCGTGGACGCTGATGAGCACGTCCTGGATGAATTCGACGTAGCGGTTCATGGCCAATGAGTGAATGAAGGAAGGAGTGAATGAACGAATAAAAAACGCAGGCAATCCATTCACTCATTCACTCCTTCTTTCATTGACCTCTACCTTTGCGCCCATGTACAAGGCCCTGATTCGCCCGCTGCTTTTTCAGTTCGACCCCGAAACCATCCACCATTTTTCCTTTCGCTTCCTCAAAATCGCCCTCGGCTTGCCCGGCGCGAAGGCGCTGGCGCGGTACTTTTTCGTGAAAAGCGACCCGGCGCTGGTGCGCGAGGTGTTCGGGCTGCGTTTTCCCAATCCCGTCGGCCTTGCGGCGGGTTTCGACAAAAACGCCGAACTCGTGGACGAACTCGCCTGCCTCGGTTTTGGCTTCATCGAAATCGGCACACTCACGCCGCGCCCGCAACCCGGCAACGACCGCCCGCGCCTGTTCCGCCTCCGCGCCGACCGCGCCCTCATCAACCGGATGGGCTTCAACAACCACGGGGCCGCCGCCGCCGCCGATCGCCTGCGCCGCCGCCGGAGCCGCGTGATCGTGGGCGGTAACCTGGGTAAAAACAAAACCACGCCCAACGAGGCCGCCACCGCCGATTACCTCGCCAGCTTCCGCGAACTGCACCCGGTCGTGGATTATTTCGTCGTCAACGTCAGTTCGCCCAACACGCCCGGCCTGCGGGATTTGCAGGAAAAAGAACCACTGACGCAGTTGTTGAATCAACTGAAAACCGAAAATCAGAAACTGAACACGCAACGGCCAATCCTGCTGAAAATCGCGCCTGATTTGACCGATTCGCAGCTTGACGACATCATCGAAATCGTCCGAGAAACGGGCACGGCGGGCGTGATCGCCACCAACACGACGATTAACCGCGCTGAATCCGACGGTTCGCCGTTGCAAAGCGACGCGGCCACCCTCCAGGCGGCGGGCGCGGGCGGGTTGTCGGGACCACCGCTGAAGGATCGGGCCACGCACGTGATTCGGTACCTGGTCGAAAAATCGGGCGGCGCGTTTCCGGTCATCGGCGTCGGTGGCATCGAAACTGCTGCCGACGTCCGCGAAAAGCTCGAAGCCGGAGCGAGCCTCGTGCAACTCTACACCGGCTTTATTTACGAAGGGCCGGGCGTGGCGCGGCACCTTTGCGAAGGCTTGCTAAAACCAGTGGGTTGAAAACATCCGAATGGCCAGATTTTTGTGCGTCAGGTCGTTAGCCCGAAGTTCCTCAAAATTTCGTTCAGCGTTCGGCGTTCCGAAGGAAGCATTTTCTAACTTCGGCCACTGAACCCGCTCTTTTTCGTGAAAAACGTATCCCGACAGCAACCCGAAAAAACCGGCAAAAAAGCCCCCGAACGCCCACCCAGGCCACCGGTTACGCTGCCGTTCCGGCGTTGGGGTGTGGCGCTGCGCTCGCCGCAGGCCCGAATCGCCGCCGGTGTGCTCATCCTACTGCTGGCCGTCGGGCTGGCGCTGGCCTTCACCTCGTACCTGTTCAGCGGCGAGGCCGATCAGAGCGTGGTCGGGTCGGCGTTTCACACCCGCCTGCGCGAGTCGGGGGCTGAGGTGCGCAACTGGCTGGGGCTGGCCGGGGCGCTCATCGCGCATTTGCTCGTGTTTCGCTGGTTTGGCGTGGCGGCGTACCTGTTCGTACCCGTGTTGCTGGGGCTGGGCTTTCAGATGGCCTTTCGCCGGGCCTTGTTCAACCTCGCGCGGGTGACCCGGCAGGTGCTGTTTTTCCTGTTTTGGGTGCCCGCGTTTTTAGGCTACGTGGTGTTGGCAACCGGCACCGAAAACAGCCTCAGCGCGCTCTGCGGGGGTATTGGTTACGAAATCAACGTGTTTTTGTTCAGCATCGTCCGGTGGGCCTCCATCGGGATTATTGGGTTTTCGCTGTTTTTGTTCGGCGTGTTTTTCTACGACATCCGCTCGCTCGATGGGCTGATCGAACGGTTCGACCGCGCCCCGTCCACCACCGACGAAGAGTACCTTTCCGAAGAAAACGAGGCACCAAACCGCCCGCGCCCCGAACCGCACAGGCCCGTGCCGACCGACGAACCCCTGACTGACGCGGAGGAAGAAGCGTTGATGAAATCGCGCGTGAGCAGCCTGGCCGCCGAGGCCGCGCAGTCGCTGAATGGCAACGGCACCCCGAAATCCGCGCCCGAACCGCCCAAACCCAGCCTGCCGCTGGTGGTGGAGCCGCCCGTCAGGGCCGTGCCCGAGCTGGTGCTGGAAACCACGTCGGCACCCACGCCGGAGCCTGAACCCGAGGAGGAGGACGCCAACGAGGAATTGCTCCGCAATTTCGGTCTCTACGACCCCACCCTCGACCTGGCCAATTACCAGTACCCTACGCTTGATTTGCTGAAGGAATACCCGCCCATGCACGCGCAGGTGACGCAGGACGAACTGGAGGAAAACAAAAACCAGATTGTGGCGACGCTGCGGAATTTCAACATCGGCATCCAGCGAATCGCCGCCACCATCGGGCCGACCGTGACGCTTTACGAAATCGTGCCGGACGCCGGGGTGAAAATTTCCAAGATCAAAAACCTGGAGGACGACATCGCGCTGAGCTTGGCCGCGCTGGGCATCCGCATCATCGCGCCGATTCCGGGCAAGGGCACGATCGGCATCGAGGTGCCCAACAAAAACCGCGAGATGGTGAGCATCCGCTCGCTGCTGGCCTCCGAAAAATTCCAAAAATCGACCGCCGACCTGCCCGTGGTGCTGGGCAAGACCATCTCCAACGAGATTTTTCTGACCGATTTAGCCAAAATGCCGCACCTGCTCATGGCCGGTGCCACCGGCCAGGGCAAGTCGGTGGGGCTGAACGTGATGCTGGCGTCGCTGATTTACAAAAAACACCCGGCGCAGTTGAAATTCGTGCTGGTGGACCCAAAAAAGGTCGAACTGACGCTCTTCAACAAAATCGAACGGCATTTTCTGGCCAAACTCCCCGACGGCGAGGAGGCCATCATCACCGACACGAAGAAAGTCGTCAACACGCTCAATTCGCTCTGCATTGAGATGGATGCCCGCTACAACCTGCTCAAAGAGGCGGGTTGCCGCAACATCAAGGAATACAACGCCAAGTTTGTGCAGCGTCGCCTCAGCCCTGAGCGGGGGCACCGCTTTTTGCCCTACATCGTGCTGGTGATCGACGAGCTGGCCGACCTGATGATGACCGCCGGGAAAGAAGTCGAAACGCCCATCGCCCGGCTGGCCCAACTGGCGCGCGCCATCGGCATTCACCTGGTGGTGGCCACGCAGCGGCCTTCGGTCAACGTGATTACGGGCACGATCAAGGCCAACTTTCCGGCCCGGCTTTCGTTTAAAGTCACCTCGAAAATCGACTCGCGCACCATCCTCGACACGGGCGGGGCCGACCAGTTGGTGGGCCAAGGCGACATGCTCCTTTCAACCGGCTCCGACATCCTGCGGTTGCAGTGCGCTTTCGTGGACACCAGCGAAGTGGAGGCCATCTGCGAGTTTATCGGCGACCAGCGCGGGTACGAATCGGCCTACCTGTTGCCCGAGTACGAAGGCGACGAAAGCGGCGAAGACCGGGGCGATTTCGACCCGGCCAACCTCGATGCCATGTTCAAAGAAGCCGCCCGGCTCGTGGTCGTTCACCAGCAGGGCAGCACGTCGCTCATTCAGAGGAAGCTGAAACTGGGCTACAACCGCGCCGGGCGCATCATCGACCAGTTGGAACAATTTGGCGTGGTCGGGCCGTTTACCGGCTCGAAGGCCCGCGACGTGCTTGTGCACGACGAAGCCGCGCTCGACGAACTCTTCCGGGAGATGTGAGCCGTTAAAAATCCTTAACCCCGCTTTCGATTGGCTAAACGCGGCGTTACTTGCCCCTTCAACGGGGCATGACGCGGGACTTCGGGCGGCGTGGGCACGTTATTTTAACCCCGGCGTTCGCGGAGAAACTGCTATGTTTGCGGCGTTTTTCAATTCCCATTCAGTCCATGAAACGCATTCTTTTTTTAGGCATCCTTCTGATTTTCAGAATCGTATCCGTTCAGGCGCAAGATACCCGTGCTTCGGCGATTCTCGACGCCATGAGCCAGAAGTATAAATCGATGAGTTCATTCGCGGCGGTGTTCACGTACAGCACCGAAGGCGCCGCCAGCGACAGCTACAAAGGCAACCTGACGGTGAAAGGCGCGAAATTCCGGCTGAAACTGGCCGGGCAGGAGGTCTTCAACGACGGCAAGCAGGTCGCCACGTTTGTGAAGGAAACCAACGAAGTGAACCTTTCGGATTACGACCCCAGCGAGAGCGAACTTAGCCCGGCCCGGATTTACACCATTTACAAAAAGGGCTACAACTACAAGTTTCTGCGGGAGGAACGAGAAGGCGGGCAGGCTTACGAGGTCGTTGAACTGACGCCCCAGAACAAGCAGGCGCAGGTGGCCAAAGTACAGATTTCGGTCAGCAAAAAAGACCGTTCGGTGCGAAGCTGGAGAATTACCAACAAAAATGGCCAGGTGCAGAACTTCCGGGTGGACAGTTTCATGCCCAACATGACCACGCCCGACAGCTTTTTCGTGTTCGACAAATCGAAGTATCCGGGCGTAGAGGTGATTGATTTGCGCTAAGCGGTTGCCTATGTAAATGAGCGGATTACCAAGCGGCAATCCGCTCATTTACTTTTGTAAGCTACTAAAAACCTCTGACACATGAAATCCTTCCCCTCCCTCTCCTGGCTGACGCAGTGCGCCCGGCAAACCAGCCACAAAGAAGGGTACCGGCCTTTGTTCCTGACGCTGCTCTACGTGTTGGGGACGTTCGCCGTGCTGTTTGCAGTGCGGCGCTACAACTTACTCGAAAAAGGGAGTTTCTGGGACGAGGTGCTGGCGACGGGCGTATTGTACCTGCTGCCCGTGGCCTGGTACCCGTTCTTCCGTCGGCGTACCCGGTAGGCCGTGACCAGATTGGCACCCGGCCCGGCCTCCGCCACGAAGCAAGCTGAATTTTTAGTCAAACTGTCACGGCCAGCAGGCTTTCCAGAATCAGCCGTCCGTCAGTCGTGCCCAGCAGCGGGTCGGCGGCGCGTTCGGGGTGGGGCATGAGGCCAAACACGTTGCGGCCCGCGTTGCAGATGCCCGCGATATTTTCGAGGCTGCCGTTGGGGTTGGCGTCGGGGGTAATCCGGGCGTCGGCGTCGCAGTAGCGGAAAAGCACCTGGTCGTTTTCATTCAACGACCGGAGCGTGGCGTCGTCGGCGAAGTAGCGGCCTTCGGCGTGGGCAATGGGCACCTGGTAGGCCCGGGCCGGGTCGAGGCCACCGGTCAGCAGTGAGTGGGCGGTTTCGGGTTTCAAAAACACATTTTTGCTGATGAACGCCTGCTTTTCATTCCGGAGCAGCACACCCTGCAGCAGGCCCGCCTCGACCAGAATCTGAAAGCCGTTGCAAATGCCCAGCACGTACCCGCCGCGTTCGGCGTGGGCGATGACCTCGGTCATAATGGGCGAAAACCGGGCGATGGCTCCACTCCGCAGGTAATCGCCGTAGCTAAAGCCACCGGGAATGATGAGAAAATCGCAACCCTGGAGGCTGTGGTCTTTGTGCCAGATTTTGACAATGTCCTGGCCGAGCAGCGTACCGAACGCATGGCAGGTATCGTCGTCGCAATTAGAGCCGGGGAAAACGACTACGCCGAATTTCATGGGGAAGACGGATGTTTCCCCCAAAATTCGGCAAAAGAGTTCAGAGTTTAGCGTTCAGGGGTCAGCGTTCAGGGTTGTTTTTCACCCTAAACACGGACCCCTGAAGGCTAAACTCAATTAAAACTGCCGTGCCTACCCCTCCAGGCTGACCTTTCCGTGATCGCCCTCCTTGTATTCGGCACCGGTCACGACGGCCTTCAGGATGTTGAAGGCCACGACCATTTTGCTTGACGAACTGTCCCAGTATTCGGCTTCCTGCGGCTCGACTTTCAGGAGCGTCAGTTGCGGGTCGTTGAGGCCCTGCGGAAACCAGGCTTTCAGGAAGACGTTCCACAATTCGGCCATTTTCTGGCGATCGCGCACGATCTGCGCTTCGCCGAGTACCGTGACGTACGTGTTGTTGGACGGGTCGGCGTAACTAAGGCTCACGGTGTTGTCGCGGCTGATTTCGTCCACCTTTTCGGAAAATTCTTTCGTGAAAAACCACAGCGTACCGTCCTTCTCCATTTCGTTGGTCGACATCGGGCGGCTGTGGAGGCGGCCTTCGGTTGAAACCGTGGTCATCATGGCCACGCGCACGTCCTTGATGCGTTCGCGGATGCCTTTGAGCAACTCCTGATGATTGGGGTGATTTTCCATGCGTTGGTGCGGTGTTTAAAAAGAAAAGCGTCGCATCGCACCAAAAAAAGCCATGCCAGTGACTGGTCACGGCGTCACGGAAGCTTCGTTGACGTAAAACCGTTGGGTCGCCACCTGCAAGGGAGTTCGAGCCGACGTGGGCAGGAGGGTGGTTTGCCAGTAATTGGTGGCAGGCAGGCGCTGAAACGTCTGACCATTGTCGAGGGTCACGTCCACGGGCATGGTAAAGCCGGGTTCCTGGGCCTTCCAGCGGTATTGCACCTGGAGGCCACCGGGGGTTATTTTGGTGTGGTACTCCAGAGTGGGTGGGGCCGTGTGGCGTAGGTACTGGTTGAAGAACGGCGTCAGGTTGTAGCCCGTGGCCTGGCTGAGGTACGCCACCACCTGCTGCGTGTTGACTACCTTGAGTTTGAATTCGGTTGCCAGGCCTTTCAGAGCGCGAAACCAGAGTGAGTCGTCGGCCAGCACGTGGCGGAGCGTGTGGAGCATCCAGGCCCCTTTGTAGTACACGTCGGTATCAGGCTGCTGGTAATTCACGCCCAGTGGTCCCAGCATGGGGTATTCGTTTTTGATGCGGGGCCGCTGGGTAAGCAGGTACTCCACCGATTCGGCGCGCCCTTTCCGGCATTCGAGGTAGAGCGTTTCCATGTACGTGGCAAACGCTTCGTGAATCCACATTTCGGCGTGGTCGGCGCAACTGAGGCTGTTGCCAAAGTACTCGTGGCCGCTTTCGTGGACGATGATGAAGTCGAAGCCGAACGGATTGTTTTTGAAAAAATTACCGTAGGCAATGGCTCCCTGGTGCTCCATGCCCCAATAGGGCGTCTCGACCAGCGCGTAACCATCGCGCCAAAACGGGTATTTGCCAAAGTATTTTTCGTAACAGGCCAGCATGGGTTTCACCTGGGCGAAATGCGGCCCGGCGATGTCGCGGTTGTACCGGAACACGTAGTAATCGAGGGCGAGCGTGTCGCCGTCGGCGGCGGTGTAGGTGTCGTGCAGGGTCACGTAATCACCCGCGTTGATCGTGACATTGTAGTTGTTGATGGGGTAGCTCACGCGCCAATCGTATTCGGCAAAGCTATTTCTGAGGCGTCGTACGCCTCGCAAATCGCCGTTGGAAACGGCCATCAGTTCTCCCGGCACCGCCACCCGGATGCGCATCGAGTCGGGTTCGTCGCTGAGGTGATCCTTGCAGGGCCACCACAGGCTAGCCCCGACGCCCTCGCACGAGATCGTCACCCAATCCTTGCCCTGCCGGTCTTTTTTCCAGACGAATCCGCCATCCCAGGGCGGATTTTTGCCCACTTTGGGCTTCCCCCGGTACGCAATGCGCACGGAAGCCTGTTCGCCTTTGGGCTGCGCTTGATTCAGGGTTAAAAAGACGGCGTTGCCTTCGCGGCTGAAGCGCAGGCGTTTGCCGTTCTGGGTGGCACTGATGATCTCCAGATTGGGGAACAAATCCACCTGCATTCGCCGGAAGTCGGTCGTAGCCCGGTAGAAAATCGTGTTGCTGCCCTCGATGCGCTGCGTGGCGGGATTCACCTGCACCTGCAAATCGTAGTAAGTCACGTCGTAGCACGAACGCAGGGGCGACAACGTGCCGCGCAGGGAATCCTGCCGGGTGAATCGTTGAGCAAACACGAGGTTAGTGGCAAACAGGCCCAGCAAAACCCCGTAGGAGCGGAATGCCATTCGAATACGAAGTGCGGAAAAGTCGAAATCTACTCAATAATTGAGAAAAGAGGATGAACCACCCGAACCCTGGATGGATTTTGCGAAGTAGTCCGGCAAAAAACGCGGAAATCTCCCCAGAATGGTATCACTTTGCGCCCGGTCTTTTGTTGAATTTTGGTCAACGAGCCGGGCCTTCAGCGGCCCGTTTTTTCAAAACGAACATGGCACTCTGGCTTTCTGGTAAAAAACTCGTCGTCATCGGCGGCACCACGGGGCTGGGCCTTTCAGCGGCGCTGGCTTTCGCGCGCGAGGGTGCCCAGGTGGTGGTGGTGGGTCGCAACCCCGACAGCGTCGAAGCGGTCCGGCAACGCCTCGGTGCTGACCACGTCGCTTTACCCGGTGATGCGACCGACCCGACGACGGCCGGGGCGGCCATTCAACGGTGCGTGGCCGAATTTGGCGGCTTCGACGGCCTCTACCACGTGGCAGGCGGCAGCGGGCGGCGGGCGGGCGACGGCCCCCTGCACGAACTCACCCTGGACGGCTGGAATTATACGATGAACCTCAATCTGACCAGCCTCATGCTCAGTAACCAGGCGGCAGTGCAGCAGTTCTTACGCCAAAAAACCGGCGGCAGCGTACTCAACATGGGTTCGGTGTTGGGGTTTTCGCCCTCGCCGGGCTACTTCGTCACCCACGCTTATGCGACTGCAAAGTCGGCAGTGATTGGCTTGACGAAATCGTTAGCGGCGTACTACGCCCATAACAACATCCGCGTGAACCTCCTGGCCCCGGCCCTGGTCGAAACGCCCATGAGCCAGCGGGCTTCGGGCGACGAGGCCATCCTGGCGTTCGTTAAAACCAAACAACCCCTCGAGGGTGGCCGCAACGGCCTGCCTACTGATCTCGACGGTGCCGCCGTGTACTTCATGTCCGATTTCTCGAAATTTACCACCGGCCAGACGCTGTACGTGGACGGCGGGTGGGAAGTGAGCGAAGGGCAGTATTGAGTTTCCGGGTTTAGCGTTCAGCGTTTAGAGTGAAGGACAACCCTAAACGCTAAACCCTAAACTCGCAACCCACCAACCCTAAACCTATGAAAACAGCCATCGGCATCGACCTCGGCGGCACCAACATCAAAGGCGTGCTCGTTGACGAAGACGGGCAGGTTCATAAGCAGCATTACATCCCCACCCGCGACACCGGCGACGGTTCCTGGCGGCTGAACGTGCTCGAAATGGTCAATTTCCTGCGCAATTTCTGGCAGAACCCCATCGCGGGCGTGGGCATTTCGGCCCCCGGCCTGCCCGACGACGCCAACACCTGCATCGCCTTTTTGCCCAACCGGCTCTCCGGCCTCGAAAACTTCCACTGGGGCGATTACTTTGGCGAACCCACCGTGGTGCTCAACGACGCCCACGCCGCGCTGATGGCCGAAGCCCACTTCGGGGCTGCCGTGGGCTGCCGCAACGCGCTGCTGCTCACACTCGGTACGGGCGTGGGCGGCGGGCTGCTTATCAACGGCCAGCTTTACCAGGGTCTCAGCCAGATGGCCGGGCACCTCGGCCACCTCACCATCGAAGCCGCCAACGACGTGCAGAGCATCGTCGGGATGCCGGGCAGCCTGGAGTACGCCATTGGCAACTACTCCATCGCCCAGCGCACCTGCGGGCGGTACGATTCCACCTGGGCGCTGGTCGAGGATTACCGGAAGGGCCACCCCTTCGCCACCTGGGTCTGGCTCAATTCGGTGCAGAAACTGGCCGTGGCGCTGAGTTCGCTCATCAACATTTTCTCCCCCGAACGCATCGTGCTCGCCGGGGGCATTACCCTCGCCGACGACGCGCTGTTTGGACCCCTGAAAACCTTCATCGACCTCTACGAATGGCGGCCCGGCGGCAAGCAGACGCCCCTCGTGCAGGCCCAATTCGGCGACATGGCCGGGGCACTCGGCGCGGCGGGGTTTGCGTTGAAACAACAAAATTCTTCAAAACACGAATGAGCCTCACCCAAGACTACCTGACCAGGTGCCGACAGATTTTAGAAGTTGTTGAAAAACAGGAAAACCGCATTCAAACCGCCGCCCGCTGGTTCGCCGACAGCATTCTGGCGGGCCGGATGGTTCACGTCTTCGGCAGCGGACATAGCCGGATTATGGTCGAGGAAATGTGGCCGCGCTACGGCTCGTTTCCCGGCTTCAACCCCATCGTCGAACTGTCGCTGACCTTCCACAACCTCGTCGTGGGGGCCAACGGGCAGCGGCAGGCTATGTTTCTGGAAAACGTGCCCGGCCTCGCCGACCGGATTCTGCGGAATTTCGACCTGGCGGAAACCGATTCGGCCCTGGTGATTTCCTCGTCGGGCTGCAACGTGGTGCCGATTGAAATGGCGGAGATTTTTCAGAAAAACGGGATTAAAACCGTCGCGCTCGTCACCCAACAGCACCTCGACGGCTCGACCAGCAAACGCGCCGACGGCAAAAAACTCACCGACTTCGCCGACCTCACGCTCGACACCGGCGCGCCCCTCGGCGACGCGATGGTCACCGTGCCCGGCCTCGACACGCCCGTGGCTCCCGGCAGCACCGTGGGCGGGGCGATGCTGGTGAATTGCCTGAAGGCCGAAACCGCCCGGTTGCTCACCGAGGCCGGTCGCCCGCCGAAAGTCCTCAGCGCCGGGGCCGTGGTGGGCGCGACGCGGGCCGTCGAACTCTTCGAGGCCGCCTACGACGAACACGCCCACCGGTTGGCAAAATTGTACGCACGGGTGGGAGCGGGCTCTTACGTTTCGGAGGGCACGTAGCTGATTTCAGCGTTGAATCGCCTTAATCGGCGGTTTTTGGAAAAAATAGTGGATGAAGTCGTCCAAAGCGGTCAACTTTTCACCGGAAAAACGGGGGTAGCTTTGCGAAACCTCCTCCTCTAACCTGTTCAACCCATGCTTCGGTTCACGTTCGTGTTGCTGGCCTTCGCGGGCCTGTCGCCGATGGCGTTCTGCCAGTCCACCAAACCCGTTTTCCCGCTAAAAATCAGCGAAAACCGCCGCTACTTTACCGACCAAACCGGCAAGCCGTTTTTCTACCACGCCGACACGGGCTGGCAGATTTTCCAGCGCCTGACCACCGAAGAAGCCCGCGAGTACCTCGTTTTCCGAAAAAACCAGGGCTTCACCACCATCCAGACGCAGGTCATCATGAACCCGGAGGGCGTGAATCCCGACGGCCACCGGGCTTTTCTGAACGACAACGATTTCTCGAAACCCGACGAAGCCTACCATGACCAGGTGGCCCACATCCTGACCCTCGCCGATTCGCTGGGGCTGCTGGTAGTCATGTCCCAGCCCTGGGCGGGCTGCTGCCGCGAGGCCTTCGGCGGCGGGCCGGACAAGCCGATTCTGAAAAACGGACCCGCCAAAAACCGCCAGTACGGGCAGTATTTGGGCAAAAAATTCGCCCGCTTCAAAAACCTCTACTGGATTATGGGCGGCGACAACGACCCCAGGGGCGAGCGGGCCGAACTCGTGGCGATGGCCGAGGGCCTGCGCGAAACCGCCCCGGCCCACCAACTGCTCACTTACCACGGCACGCCGCCGCATTCGAGCACCGACCTGTTTCAGTACGCGCCCTGGCTGGGGTTTTCGATGATTTACACGTACTGGCGCGAGAAACCCAACGAGTGGAGCAGCGGCGATACCATGCCCCACGTGTACGAAGCCGCCATCCGCGAGTACACCAAATCGGATGTGATGCCCTTCGTGCTCGGCGAATCGCAGTACGAAGGCAGCACCGGCAACGACATTGGCCTGCCCATCCACGTCCGGCGGCAGGCGTACTGGACGATGCTCTGCGGGGGCGCGGGCCACGCCTACGGCTCCGAAATCTGGGGTTTCCCAAAGAACTGGCGCGAAATCATGCGCAACCCCGGCGCGGCCCAGATGCAGCACGTCGCCACGCTGTTCAACGCCCTGCCGTGGCACACGCTCCGCCCCGACCTCCGCCACCAGGCTCTCGTGGCGGGCTACGGCGACTGGGCCAAGCCCAACTTCGCCACCACCGCCGTGAGCGAGGATAAGCGCCTGCTGGTGAGCTACCTGCCCGACATCCGCCCCGTGACGGTGGATTTTGGCTATCTTGCGGGCAACGCCTTCAGCGTCCGCTGGTTCGACCCGCGTCTGGGCGCTTGGTCGCTGGAGACGAAGGTGGACAAAAAAGAACTCCAGCGCCTGCAATGCCCGCCCAACGGCGACGATTGGGTGCTGGTGGTGAAAAGTTTGTAAGTTGCGGCCAATGGATTTCGACGCCCTCGGCCACCTGACGCCCTACGCCGTGCTGGAAACGAGCCTCGCCGACTTCGAGGCCGTTTTCGTGACGAATTTTCCCGAATCGCTCACGCGGCGGCGCATCTTTGGGCGGCACGTGGCATACGTGGAGGCATTGCAGCGCATCGTCGGCTCGGGGTTTTACCAGTGGATTGGCGGAAGTTTCGTGACGCGAAAGAAAAATCCACGGGACATTGATTTCGTCACGTTTCTGAACGCCGACGTTTTCAAAAGCCACGAGCAGCGAATTGAGGAATTACGCCAAAGGCGATATTTGCCAAATACCCTGACGGATGGCTATTTTGTGAACGTTTACCCCGAAGGACACCGGCGAAGAAGCTGGTATGAATCGGACCGGCTGCGTTGGCAGCACGATTTCGGCACCAGTTTGGCGAAACAACCCAAAGGCATTGTCCAATTGAATTTCTAAAACGATGGAAGAACTTCAGGACATCATCCGCGACACCGACGAACGTGGCGCTGCTATCGCCCGACTGTTGAAGCTGATCGAGATGGACAGCGAAATCATCCAGCGCCACCGGCAAGCGGGCGAAACCGGTTCGTACGTGCGGCAATACGAAGAACTGCGGGCGCGAAACCTGGAAACCCTGTCGAAGTTGATTCGGGAAAGCGGGTACGTGGACGGGGAATTACATTTTGTCGAAAAAGTTGCCTGAGCCATTTCCTGCGCCACATTGTCATTCCGAGGTACGAGGAATCTGGTTGGGATTGAGAATGATTTGCGATGTGTTGTTTCGAATTTTTTTAAACCAAAATAAATCTATATGCGACAAGAGAAGCAAACCCAATCCAAATTTTTCACTTTTTTTAATTCAAATCTTGGTGTTTTTCTTCTTGGTCTTGGAGTGACATTGACCGTATGGGTTAGCTCTTTGATTTTAGATTACAATAAATTAAGAAGTGAAAGGTTACAACGAATAGACAGTTTGAAAACTGAAATTTCCATCAGAGTAAAGTATTTGACTAAAATAGATAAAGAACATTTTCAAGATGAGCATGAATTGATGGATAGTGTATTCTACGGAATTGATAAGACGGGGTATCTTGCAAAGATATTTTCTGTTTATCCGGAAAAATATGCTAAGCGTTCATTGCTTTCGCTTTCGGGTGAGCTGGCTTCTCTATCGGAAAAAGATATCGACAAGGGTTTAAAAGATGCTCTCACTGAGATGCCGAAAGCATTAAGAGGCGAAATTTTCTCATACAATAGAAATAGTACTATAATTATTTCTTCGTCTGGAGGAAGAATTTTGTACAACAATCAACCTTCCTCAAAAGAAAATGCATTTGTCTTAAAAAGCAGAATTGTTGCACCCATTGAAAACTGGCTTGTGGAGTATAACAGAAAATAATTTTTCATCACCGTGGTCTGTGGCACACAGACCACCTCGACTAACCCGATTCCTTTTCGGTCTGTGTGCCACAGACCGAGGTAACCCAAAGTACCCCCTTGCAACCCCTCCCCATCAAAACCACCGTCGTCGGCTCGATGCCGTTTCCGGGCTGGCTTGAATTCGCCAGCCAGCACCTCGACCAGTTCGGCCCCGCCGACATTCAGGAGATGATTGACGACGCCACCGTCGCGGCCATCCACGACCAGGTCGCCGCGGGCCTCGACGTCATCAGCGACGGCGAACAAACCCGCTTCGATTTCAACCTCTCGTTTTACGGCTACATCGAGGGCATCCGCAACGACGGCTCCGAAACCCGGCGCTTCGGTCCGCCCGCCCACGACCAGCGGGGCAAAAACTCCATCGTCGCGCCCCTTGCCGCGCCCCGAGGACTCGGGGTGGTCGAGGAATTCCAGCGCCTGAAGCGCCTCGCGCCCGCCGGGCAGGGACTGAAAGTGAGCATCCCCGGCCCGTACACGCTGGCCGGGCGGCTGGCTCCGGGCAGTCTGTACAAGGACCGCTGGGAAGTGACTGAGGCGATTTTGCCCCTCGTGCGGGCCGAAATCGAAAAGCTCGTGGCCCTCGGCGTACCCGAAATCTGCGTGGACGAGCCGTCGATGAGTTGCTACGCCTACCGCGAGGATACCCGGCGCTTCGTGGACATTTTCAATCGCACCGTCGCGCCGGGCGTGGGCAAAACCCGCCTGTCGATGCACCTCTGCTTCGGCAACTACAAGGGCCGCTCGGTGGGCAAGAAAACCATCGCCCCCATGCTGCCCGACTTCCTCGACATGACGGTGGACGAACTCCACACCGAAATGACCGTCCTCAACTTCGCCGAAGTGAATTTGCTGGCGCGTTTCGCCGAACGCTTCGACGTGGCCGTGGGCGTCATCGACGTGAAAAGCTACTACATCGAAACCCCCGACGACGTGGCCGAGCGCATTCGCAAGTGCCTGCCCTTCGTGCCCGCCGAAAAGCTGGCCGTCGCCCCCGACTGCGGCATGAGCCAGACCGCCCGCTGGGCCACGAAGCAAAAGCTCGCCAACCTGGTGAAAGGCGCGAAGCTGGTGCGGGAGGGTTTGTAGAAAATTTTTAATGCCACTCTCCCGTCATTGCGAGCGAAGCGAAGCAAGCTGTTTCCACAAGGCTAACCCAGGCTTGTGAAAAGTTTAGCAGGATAGAAACGGATTGCTTCGCTTCGCTCGCAATGACGGGAATGGAGAGGCTTTTTTAGCAAGATTTATGTTTGCTACCGTGAAAACCATCGTTCTCCTCGTTCTCGTCGCGGTTCAGGCTTTCGCCCAATCCCGCTCCTTCGACATCAGCCAGTTCGGTGCCAAACCCGACGGGCAGACCGTCAACACCCAGGCCATCAACGACGCGGTGAAGGCGTGCAGCGCGGCGGGCGGCGGCACGGTGCTTATTCCGCCGGGCACGTTCGTGAGCGGCACCGTCCGGCTATTGAGCAACGTCAACCTGCACCTTGATGCGAGCGCGACGCTCAAAGGCAGCCCCAACCTCCCCGATTACGACCTCGACGGCGCACGGCACGGCCTGATCTTCGCCTTCGAGGCCCGCAACGTGAGCATCACCGGAGCGGGCACGGTGGACGGCAATTCAGCCCAATTTTTCAACCCGAAGGTGTCGCAT
Organism: Spirosomataceae bacterium; assembly: GCA_965249815.1. Taxonomy (GTDB): domain Bacteria; phylum Bacteroidota; class Bacteroidia; order Cytophagales; family Spirosomataceae; genus JAJAZB01. Next base: position 278,100 of record CBDFMV010000002.1, read on the forward strand.
TACGGCAAAATGGGCCTCGGTTTCGAGCGCAAATACACCCGCCAGGGCGAAACGTATCTGCCGCCCAACCAGGTTTTCGCCGACGGCCCCATCACCTACGACCAGCGCCCCGGCATGATGGTCGTGCTGTTGCGCTGCGAACGGGTCCAGATTCAGAACGTCGCGTTTATCAACTCGCCCGAATGGACCTTCCGCCTCGGCGACTGCGACGACGTGCGCGTCAGCGGCATCACCATCGCCACCGATCCGCTCGTGCCCAACTCCGACGGCATTCACTGCACCACCTCGCGCAACGTGCGCATTTCCGACTGCCACATCCGCTGTGGCGACGACGCCATCGCCATCACCGGCTTCGGCGACGAAACCGGCGTGGGCGGGCGGATGGACGACCGCCAACCCGACTATACCAAACGCACCGTGGGCAACCGCGTGGGGGCCTGCGAGCACATCGTCGTCACCAACTGCGTGCTGCAAAGTCGCTCGGCGGGCATCCGCATCGGCTACGGCGACAACCCGATTCGCGACTGCTTGTTTCAAAACATCATCATCCACGACTCGCACCGGGGTATCGGCGTTTTCAACCGCGACCGGGCCGACATCACCGACATCCGCTTTGACCACATCAGCATCCAGACCCGTCTCCACAGCGGCCACTGGTGGGGCAAGGGCGAACCGATTCACGTGTCGAGCATCCGGCAAAAGGCCGACGTGCCCGTGGGCCGGGTGCGCAAGGTGCAGTTTACCAACATCGTGGCCGAAAGCGAAAGCGGCGTGGTGCTCTGGGGCACGCCCGAAAGCCGATTGCAGGATGTGCGTTTCAACAACGTCAGTCTGACGCTGAAAAGCGGCCCGCTCAGCCGCGACTGGGGCGGCAACTTCGACCTGCGCCCCGCCTGGCCCGCCGACCAGCAACTTTTCAAACACGACATCCCCGCCATTTTCGCCCAAAACATCGACGGCCTCGCCCTCCGCGACGTGACCGTGCGCTGGGGCGGGGCGCTGCCCGACTACTTCACCCACGCACTGGAAGTGCAGAATTCAGCGGGCGTGCGGATTGAAAATTTCGACGGGCAGGCAGCGAAGCCCACGTTGCAGGCGGTGAAGCTGGTGGGAGTGGCGAAGCCGGTGGTGCGGTAAGCGCCCTTCGTCACGTAGATCCTGACAACGGCAGGAAAGCAGAGACAAATCCGGGTTGACCATCGCTTTTCCGAACCGGCAGTCACCTGTTTTGTACTGGCAGTCGACTATTCTGAAGAAGCAGTAACAAATTCCGAACAAGTAGTCGCTCATTTTGAAGTCGCAGTAAGAAATTTCAAACGGACAGTCAAAAATTTCATACTGGCAGTTGCAGAATCTGAACTGGCAGTAGCGAATTCCGAAGTGGCAGTCGCCTATTATGAACGGGTAGCTCCTTTTTTCAACAGGGCAGTCGCTTTTTCGGGAAGGTCGGCGCAGGAAAGCAGGGGGGCCAAACCCATCCTGGCAGTAGACAAGCGACCGGTGCCGGTTGTTTAGCTTGTTACCACGGATTCAAGCACCAACGGAACCGTTCAAAACAGGGTGGCGAAGTGAATCCCGGTTGGGGGAAAGAAGCTAATTCTTCACCCGGACGTACTTTTCAATGTTGATTCGATGGACACCCGCCTGCTCCACGTTTTCAACGCCGCGCTGAATCAACGTATCGTTTTGAATGGTAATCGTAAAGTGGAAATCCGTGCCTTCCCAGGCCCGGTCGCTGCAATACTGCAACCGCTCCGTGTACGAACTATCCACCAGCGAATACCGCCCGCCACCGGAAGAAAATACTGAATCCGCTCCCTTGCCTTTGCTCAAATCGTGCAGCAAAAAGGCAAAATGGGTCGCGTTGATGAGCTTGATGAACGACTTATTTTTGCTGTACTCCGTCACCACCGTATCGCCTTTTTCGATGGTCGTGCCGGTGAGCAATTGCCAGGTACCGGCGAGGGGAAGAGACTTTTCCTGGTTGTTTTCAACCGATTCTTTCGCGGTGCAGGAGTAAAAAATAAAGATGATTGAAAAACAGTAGAGGATGGCTTTCATCATGGGTGCTTTGACGGATTTATATCGACGACGAACGTTTTTGGGCTTGCCGAAGTTGGGGTTTAGAAGTACAAATGTTCATTTTAGTACAAATGCTCAATAGTATTCCAATGCTCAATTTAAGTACAAATGCCCCAATTTTGGCAAACCCATGTTAGCGGTTCGGGCTTTCTTCAAGCTTATGTCAGTATCGGTCTTCAAGTTTATAGTTTGTTATAAATTTTTCTAATTGGTCAGGATTTGACTGAAACTCTTTCGCAATAAATTCTTTCAAGTCCGTATAGCCATTATCACTAACTGAAAATGTTTGTCTAAATTCTGCGGAAAGTTGTCTCTCGCAACCAATAATATTTATCGTTGGGAATTCAGCAATGTAAATTCCCCAATTCTTATTTTGTCCATAAACGAAAAAGTGATTTATAGACCAACCAAAAGGTGCTTCAAATGCTCTCACTTTATCTTGAAATTCTTTGTAATCGGCAGTTAGGTTTATAGTTATCTTAAATGGCTCGTTTCTATCAGTAATTGTTGCTCCCAAGTTTTCTTGGATATAAAATTCTGTCTCACCAATATTTTTTAGGGTTGTCCTTAACCCGTTGTATTCGTCTTCGTTATCAATCAAGTCGCCCCCAATAGTCAATAGATAGTCATAGTCTGGTCTGACAAAGACTTGTTCTGGTGGACAAATTACTTTTTGTTTGTCTGTCGTTACGTTGAATACTTTATTTATATCCAAGTTGTTCAAAATTGTCTGTTTGTCTTTTAGCCTGACCGCTAACAAGTCGGTTGCCGCTATCCCGTCCCCCTTCAAGTAGCGCCAACCGGTCATTTGTCCGCAGGTGAGTAGCGACAACCGGTCCTATCCTGGTACGGTTCCCGCTACCGAAGACGAAACCTGGAGTAGCGGCAACCGAACGGCAGCAAGGTAATTTTTAATGCCCTTCCCGGCAAGCCCGTCCCCGTTTTATTTCCACCCATTCCTTCGCACCTTTGCTCCGGTGCTGTCTGCCCGCGCTTCATCCCATGATTCAAACCGCCCGCCTCAACCTCCTTCCCTGCGATTTGGCGCTCTGGGAGGCCATTCTGGCGGGCGATGCCACGCTGAGCCGGGTAATAGGGGCCAACGTGCCCAAGAAGTGGTCGGAAAACCGCGACGCCTTCCCTTATTTCATCAGGATGGTGAAAGAAGACCCGAGCCTCGAACGATGGGGCGCGCACCTGCTCGTGTTCCGGCCCGACAACCTGCTCATCGGCACGGGGGGCTTCAAGGGAGGCCCCACCCCCGAAGGCACCGTCGAAATCGGCTACGAAATCCGCCCCAGCCACCGGCAACGCGGCCTGGCCACCGAAGCCGCCCAGGGCCTGGTCGATTACGCCTTCAGCCACGCTGCCGTCGCTGCCGTGATGGCGCATACGCTGGCCAGTGAAAACCCCTCCACCCGCGTGCTGACCAAACTCGGCTTCCTCCGCGACGGCGACGGCCACGACCCCGACGAGGGCCTTTTGTGGCGCTGGAAGCTGCTGCGCTAACCCACCGTGGAGGAAGTGGAGGAACGTTACGAATCGAGCAGCGTGTTGACTTCGGATTTCAAAACGGGCAGGTGATTGTTCAGGATGACCCACACGATGGAATCGTCCAGGCTATCGTACGCATGAATGAGCCGGTTGCGAAAATCAACCATCGGTTTGGTGTGCGTTAAAGGCTGCTCGGGGGCCTCCCGACGGTACTGGTTGACGGCTTCGCCAACGATGCCAAGCTGGCGTTCTACAGCGCTTTTGGTTTTCAAATCGTGTTGATACGCCGCAAAGCCGCGCGTGTCACGAGTGAATTCTTCAATGAGCAAAATAGCCCTGACGATGTCAGACAGGTACTTTCTGGCGGTGTCGGTCATAGAGCAGGATTCGGGTTTGCTCGATGGATTTGCTCAGGTAGGGATTTCGAACGGATTCCGGCGTGAGCAAATCCACCCGTCGACCGAAAAGGGTTTCCATTTCTTCCCAAAGCACAAGCAGCGTTTCGCCCCGTTGAAGCGGGTCGGCCGTTGGGAGTTCGACCAGCAAGTCCACGTCGCTGGTGACTTCATCGAAGCGGTCCGTTACCGACGAGCCAAATGCGTACAGGCGGGCTACGCCGTGTCGTTCACACAGGGCGATAAGTTGGGGAATAAATGGCTCGATGAACCGCATGGCCTATTTTTGCTGCGTTCAAAAGTACGCTTAATTTCTAAACCCGACCATGCCCCTCATCCCCGCCTACCAAAAAGACGACGCCCTCCTGGCCGACATCCGCCGCACCGCCGACCACGACGGCTGCCACGTCTGGTGGCTGGGGCAAAGCGGATTTCTGCTCCAGTGCAACGGCAGGCACCTGCTCTTCGACCCGTACCTGTCGGATTCGCTGACCCAGAAATACGCCGCCACTGACAAGCCCCACACCCGGATGAGCGAACAAGTCATCGACCCGGCCCGGCTCGACATGGTGGACGTGGTCACGAGCAGCCACAACCACACCGACCACCTCGACGCCGAAACGCTGCTGCCGCTGTTTGCGGCCAATCCGGGCATCCGGTTTGTTTTTCCCGAAGCCAACCGGGCGTTTATCGCGGAGCGGTTGCGTAACGCTGACCTTCCGGTCGGCGTCGGGCTGACGGACGGACAGTTGGTCGAAGTCAGCGGGTTCAAAATCCACGGCGTCCCCGCCGCCCACAACGATCTGGAACGCGACGAAGCGGGCCGCCCCCGGTTCATGGGTTTCGTCGTCGAATGCACCGACGGCACGGGGCACCCGTTCCGGCTCTACCACTCCGGCGACACACTTTGGTACGAAGGCATGGTGGACATCCTGAAACCATTCCGCGTGGACGTGGCCTTCCTGCCCATCAACGGCAACCGCCCCGAGCGCCGGGTGGCGGGCAACCTCAACGCCGAAGAAGCGGCCCGTTTGGGCAAAAAAATAGGTGCGAAACTCGTCATTCCGCACCACTACGACCTGTTCGAGTTCAACACCGAAGACCCCGCCGAATTCGTGTACTGGGCCGAGGAATACGACACGCCCTACCGGGTGCTGAAACTGGGGGGAAAGGCGGAAATTTTGAAAGCGTGAGAAGTAAAACGTGAGAGGTGAGATGTAAAATGCAGTTCAATCGATCTCACTTCTTACTTCTCACAAAAATCATTTCATCGGCGAAAAATCCGTTGGCACGAGGTACTGCGACTTCACCGAAACCGTTAGCGACCCGCCCGCTTTTTCTTCCGAGGCCTTGCGGGCGGTCTGCCAGTCGGGGTCCTGGCCAAATTCCTTGAACGATTGCAAACCCCCTTCCCGGCTCTTGTGGGCGAGCAGGTACACGAGCATGTCGTCGGTGCCGTCCTGGGTCCAGTACACCACGTTGGTCATGCCGTGTTTTTCAAACAGCTTCACCGTGTGGTCGCGGAATCGGCTGAGCAGGTTGGGCAAATGACCCGGCGTGGCTTTGTAGGTACGCAGTTCAAACACGCGGTCGCCTTTTTTGTCGATTTTCAGGGCGGGCGAAAAATCGGTGGCGGTCAGGAAGGTGCTTTCCACTTTCGAGACAATCTTGCCGTTTTCCTCGCTTTTCGCGGCGACTTCTTTCCATTCCTGGTCGGCGCTGAAGGCCTTCCAACTGGCGTCGCGGGCTTCGCGGCTGGGGTAGCTCAGGAAGTAAATCAGGCAGCTATCGGGCTTGTTCTGGGGCACGAAATAGCCGACGTTGGTCATGCCGTGTTTCTCGAAAATGCGCATCGTGTTGTTGCGAAACCGCGCCAGGATGTCGGGAAACTTGCCGGGATGGGTGTAGTACACGCGCATTTCGTAGCAACGGGTGTCGGGGGCCGGTTGGTCGGCGCGGAAGGCCGTGAGCAGTACGAAGGCGGCGAAGGCCAGGAGGAGGTTTTTCATGGAAAAAATAAAATTCAAAATTCCCCAAAACTACGTCATTGCGAGCGAAGGTTTTCAGAGGAGCGAAGCGAAATCTGAAAACCGCAGCGAAGCAATCCCCTATCGAAGACCAAAATAGCTTTCACCAAGTGCTGTTCCAGCCAACTTTTCTCCCGAAAACTCGCTTGGTCTCCGGTGGGGGATTGCTTCGCTGCGGTTTCAAAACTTCATTGCATTCATTTTTGAAACTTTCCGCTCGCAATGACGAGGCAGGGGAGGCGAAAAAGCATTTACATCACTGAATTTCCTTTGAAAATGCCTCCGCCGCCGCGTTCAGGCTTTCGTCCGACGCCGTGCCGGAGGTGATGATGGTGCGGTAGCGGAACGTCACCGACTTGCCCGCCGGGAGCGCAAAGTTCAATTCTTCCTTCCCGCCCGACATGGCTTTCTGCCCCAGCGGGTTGAGCGCGTAGAGGCCGTAGCCACGGGCGTGCCAGTACGTTGGGTAGCCCACGTTGGCGGGGTGGTCGAGGAGGGCGATGGAAATCGCCTCGTCACCGATTTTTCCGCGCAGGTTCATCCACGCCGCCCGTTTGCCCCACACTGCTTCGCCCTCTACGCCGTCGCTGCTGCGGTAATTGCCGGTTACGCCCGTGTTGTCGAGCTTGGGTACTTTGGTTTCAACGCCGCTGGCATCGGTGAAAATCTCGGCCTGCTTGCTGGGGTGCTCCAGTTCGCGGGCTACCCGGATGGCGAACATGCCGTCTTTCACGTCCTTGAATTTTGCGTCCATCACGGCCGTGAGCGTCGTGACGCGGTCGATGAACCGCTGGTTGCCCTGGCCCCAGAACACGTATTTGGTTTCTTCCTTCAGCGTCAGCGGGCCTTTGCCGTCGTCGGCCACCCAGTCGGCGGTCACCACGAGTTCGCCCTTCCCGTTCCTGGCGCCCACCGATTTGATGCCTGTGTGGCGGATGGTGCCGAATTTATGCTGGCGCAGGCTCTCGACGATGGCCGTCGAGTTGTTCCAGTAATCGTAGCCGTTCACGTCTTCGTAGTTGAGCCACATGCCCACGTGGTGCGGATGGTCCACACGCTCACCGGGGCGGGGGTCGAGGGGCCAGCCACGGGTGATGAGCGTACCCTGAGCCGAGCGAATCGGGTAGAGAACGGCCTTTTTCAGCACCGCTTCGCCGGGGTAGATGTAGCTCGTGAAGGGCTTGCCGTCGATGAGTACGTCCACGCGTTTGGCCTTGTCGTCGCGCCTGAGCTGGACGGGCAGGTTTTTCTGGGCCGAGGCGGTGAAGGCGGCGGCCTGGGCCGCGAGCAGCGCGAGCGCGGCGGTTCGGAGTTTCATGCGAAAATGATTCGGTGGAAAAACGTTGGTTTTTGGAAAATAAAGGAAGAAAGGCAGGGGGAATACCCGTTGGGGAGGGGTTGAATTACGCACTATTCCTGCCTGCCGGGTCCGTCCGCTGAAGCGGACGGCAAACAGAGAAAAGCCCCTCCGGGACTCAAGGCGTGCACGTAGCCCGGCGGGGCTTCTCCCAAACTTGCCGTTCGCTCAAGCGGACGGGGTCCGGTGGAACAAATCCGCACAGGCTGTGCGAAACCGCACGGTTTTTCAGGAAACGATTTTTCGTAAACCATTGAAAATGAACGTATAAAAACGGGGTACGCCTTTGGCATCCTAAAATTGCCAAACGCCCGTACCCTTCATGGACCGCACACTCGCTCCCGAAATCACCCAACGCACCCGCAACCGCCGCCTATGGCTGGGCCTGTTGGTTGGTGCCGCTGTTGTCGCGGCCTTTATCTGGTTGCGGGGAGCGCTGAAAACCTCCGTCGAAGCCACCAAAATCCGCGTGGCCGTGGCCGAAACCGGCCCCGTCGAAAACACGCTCACCGCCACGGGCGAGGTGATTCCCGCCTTCGAACAGGTGCTGACCAGCCCCATCCGGGCCAGCGTGAAGCGGGTGCTGCTCACCCCCGGTTCGCGGGTGAAGCCCGGCCAGCCGATTCTCGAACTCGACAAATCGCTTTCCCAAATCGAATACGAACGCGGCAAAGACAAACTCGCCCTGAAGCAAAACAGCATCGGGCAACTGCGGATGAAACTGAACAAAGAACTCCGCGACGCCGAACTCAACGACCAGATTAAACTGCTGAACATCAACCGCCTGAAAGCCGACCTCGAAGATACCCGCCGCCTACAACGAGTGGGTGGTAAAACCGGCGAGGACGTCATCGAGGCCGAAAACAAACTGCGCATCGCCGAACTCGAAAAGGCGAGCCTCGAAAACGGCCTCAGCTACAACCGCGAAAGTATGGGCGCGAGCCTCGAACAGTCGAAACTCGAAGCGCAGATTGAGGCCCGCAACCTCCAGGAACTGGCCCAGAAACTCAAGCAGGCCGACGTACTCGCCGACCGCGCCGGGGTGCTGACGTGGGTGAACGAGGCCATTGGCTCGGTCGTCAACGAAGGCGACGCGCTGGCGAAACTGGCCGATTTGGGGTCGTTTCGCCTCGAAGGCTCCTGCTCCGACGTGTACGTGGACCAGGTGAAAACGGGCTTGCTCGTGGTCGTGAAAATGGCCGAAGCCAGCCTGCGGGGTGTGATTGTGCAGGTGAAACCCTCGGTGCAGAATGGCGTGGTGCGCTTCACGGTACAGCTCGACGACCCGCGCAGCCCGCTGCTCCGGCCCAACCTGAAAACGGAGGTGTTTATCGTTACCGAACGGTCGCCGGAAGCCGTGCGCGTGGCCAACGGCCCGGCCTTCAAGGGCAAGCGGCGGCAGAGCGTGTTTATTCTCAGCGCCGACGGCCGCACGGCCCGGAGGCGCGAAGTACAAATCGGGTTATCGAATTTCGATTTCGTGGAGATCAAAAACGGCATTCAGGCCGGCGAGAAGGTCATCGTCACCGACCTGAGCGAGTACGAAAACGTGGAGGAACTGACCATCGGACCCGCCAAAAACTGACTCCCACGCCATGAAAACGGTTTACAATCAACTCTTGAAAAGCCCTGATGACTTTATCCATAGCGAGGGAATTAATTCCCTCGCTATGGATGGAAAACCTGGACGAAAATGGCTGGTTGGCGTGTTGCTTCTGACCTGTTTCCAGCAAACCGCCTTCGCCCAAACCCAGCGCTTCACGCTCGACGAGGTCATCGAATTGGCCAAAAATCAGTCCATCTCCGCCAAGCGGGCCGCCACCCAGAAGCAGACGAATTACTGGCAGTACCGCACGTTTCTCTCGGATTACAAGCCCCAACTGAGCCTGACGGGCAGCCTGCCGAGTTTTACGCGCTCTTTCGTGCAGGTGCAGCAACCCGACGGCACGATTGCCTTCCAGTCCATTTCCAACAACAATTCAATCCTGAATCTTTCGCTGAGCCAGAACATCGCCCTGACCGGCGGGACGATTTTCGTCCAGAAACAACTTCAGCGGTTCGACGATTTCGAGCGACAAAACACGCTTTACAACGGCATCCCGTTCGGCATCGGCCTGAGCCAGCCCCTGTTTCGCTTCAACCCCCTGAAGTGGAACCGGAAAACCGAACCGCTCCGCTACGAAGAAGGCAACCAGCAGGCCGTCGAGGCGATGGAACGGGTCGCGCTCAACGCGACTTCGCTTTATTTCGACCTGCTGGTGGCCCAGGTGAACCTGCAAATCGCCGAGGTAAACCGGGCCAACAACGACACGCTGTTTCGGGTAGCCCGCCAAAAACGGACGATGGGCCGACTCAGCCAGAACGATTTCCTGCAACTGCAACTGGGTTTTTTGACGGCCAAAAAAGACCTCGCTTCCGCCCAGCAGGCCACCGAGGTGGCTTCGCTGAAACTGCGGATGTTCGTTGGCTCCCGCGACGGGCAGCACCTCGAACTTGTCGTGCCGGGCGCGGGAGCCGTCGTGGACGTGGCGTTGAAAAAAGCCATTGCCGAAGCCTTCGCCAACCGCTCCGACGCCATCGCCTTCCGCCGCCGGACGCTCGAAGCCGAGCGCGACGTGGACCGGGCCGTGAAGGAAAACGGCTTCAATGCCAGCCTGAATGCCAGTTTTGGCCTCTCCAACCGGGGCGCGCGCCTGGCCGACGTGTACGTGCGGCCCCAGGATCGGGAGTTTGTCGAACTGCAATTCACGTTGCCGCTCATGACCTGGGGCCGCAACCAGGCCCGCGCCGAAACTGCCCGCGCCAACCAAAAACTGACGGCCCAAACGGTGGAGCAGGACAAGCTGACGTTTGAGCAGGAAATTTACACGCAGGTTACGCTCCTCGCCATGCTCCGGCAACAGGTGGCGCTTGCCGCCGAAGCCGACAGCATCGCCCAGGAACGGTATCAGATTGCCCAAAATCGGTTCATCTTGAGCGATTTAAGCGTAACCGACCTCGGCATCGCCACCCAGGAAAAAGACCGCGCCCGCCGCGACGCCATCCTGGCCCTCCGCGACTACTGGCAGGCGTACTACTCGCTCCGGCTGCTCACGCTTTACGATTTTGAAACCAACCAAAAAATAAAGTCATGAACTCGTTTAACCGCAAAAACGCAAAGGCTGCGCGAAGTTCGCAAAGAAACTGCCTTGCGCTCCTGGCTAAACCTTAGCGCCTTTGCGGTTAAAAAACTTGCAAACTACCATGCTGCACCTCCAAAACATCGAGAAAGTGTACCGCACCAGCACGATTGAAACGCTGGCGCTCAACAACATCAACCTGAGCATCCGCAAGGGAGAATTCGTGTCGGTGATGGGCCCGAGCGGCTGCGGCAAGTCCACGCTGCTCAACATCATGGGCCTGCTCGACGCGCCCAGCAGCGGCACCGTCGAACTCGACGGCCAGCCCGTGGCCTCCTACCGCGATGGGGAACTGGCCCGGCTGCGCAACCAGAAAATCGGGTTCATTTTCCAGAGTTTCCACCTCATCAACGACCTGTCGGTACTCGACAACGTGGAAATTCCGCTGCTGTACCGCAGCCAGAACGGAAAACCCCGGAGCGAGTACGCGAAACAAGCCCTCGAAAAAGTGGGCCTGAGTAACCGAATCAAACACTTTCCCCGCCAACTCTCAGGCGGGCAAAAGCAGCGCGTGGCCATCGCCCGGGCCATCGTGGGCCAGCCCGAACTCATTCTGGCCGACGAACCTACCGGCAACCTCGACAGCGCGATGGGTCACGAAATCATGAGCATTTTGGAGAACCTCAACCACGACGGAGCCACCATCGTGATGGTCACCCACGACGAAACCATGGCCAAACGCACCCACCGGCTCGTGCGGCTTTTCGACGGAAGCCAAGTCCAATGACTGAATTCTGAATGATTAAATGACTGAATATCAAGCCCTTTTTTATTCAATCATTCAGTTACTCACTCATTCAAAATTAGATTTCCCATGCTCCTCAACGCCCTAAAAATCGCCTGGAAGGTGCTGCTCCGGCACCCGTTTTACACCTTCATCACGCTGTTCGGCATCAGCCTCACGCTCACCGTGCTGATGGTGCTGACCTCGTTTCTCGACCACCTGCTCGCGCCGCACTACCCCGAGCACAAACGCGAGCGGCTGCTGTACCTGACGCGGGTGGCCGAGCGGGACTCGATGCGGCAGTCCACCCGGCAAAGCCCGGCGAGTTTTCATTTTTTGAAAACTTACGTCAAACCGCTGAAAACGCCCGAGAAGGTGGGCATCACGACGCTGTTTGGGTTTGCCAACGCTTACGTCAACGGCAAACGCCTCAGCCTGCAAACTAAGTTTACCGACGCCGATTTCTGGGAGGTGACTGACTTTGAGTTTCTCGAAGGCAAACCCTACAACGCCCAGACCATCGCCCAGGGCCAGCAGGTGGCCGTCATCACCGACGACCTGAAAAAGCAGTATTTCGAGGACGGAACCGCGCTCGTTGTGGGCAAAACCATCGAGGTGGACAACGCCCGCTACCGGGTCATCGGCGTGGTGCGGGCGGGACCCATCACCCGGCCGATCACGTCGGGCGACATTTACTTTCCGTACACCGTACCGAAGAGCAACTTTCAGTCGAAGAACCTCACGGGTGGGTTTGTCGGTCTGGTGCTGGCGCGGACGCCCGCCGACATTCCAGCCATCAAAGCCGAATTCGACGGCGTGGTGAGCCGGATCCCGATGCCGCAGGTGGACGACGGTTTCAAGTTTTTCGTCCTCGATACCAGCCTGGACACCTACCTCGAAAACTGGTTGAACATCTTCGGCAAAGTGCTCGCCGGGCCGGTGTTTTTCGCCGTTGTCGGGTTGTTCATGCTGCTGTTCATGGCCCTGCCCGCCATCAACCTCGTCAACGTCAACGTGAGCCGGATCATGGAGCGGGCGTCCGAAATCGGCATTCGCAAGGCCTTCGGGGCACCGGCCCGCACGCTGGTGTGGCAGTTCGTGGTCGAAAACCTGTTCATCACCTTCATCGGTGGGGCCATCGCGCTGTTGTTTTCCGGGCTGATTATCTGGTACATCAACCAGAGCGGCTGGATTTTCCGGGCCGATCTCACCATCAATTTCACCGTCTTTGCCGTCAGTATTCTCGTCTGCGTCGTGTTCGGCCTGCTGTCGGGCGTGGCCCCGGCTTTCCGCATGGCCAGGCTGCCGATTGCGGAAGCGTTGAAAAATACATAAACCTCAATCCCGTCATGCTGAACTTGATTCAGCATCTTCCCGCTGGCAGGCAAGTTGTTCTTTGGCAGTCAAGCTACCTGGGCTGAAAGGGGAAGATGCTGAATCAAGTTCAGCATGACGAAAAACAAAACAGACATGCTCAAGCACCTCTTCCGGTTGATGTGGAACAAAAAGCGCGGCCACGCGCTGCTCATCGTCGAAATCCTGGCGGCCTTTCTGGTGCTGTTCGGGGTGACGAGCCTCATCACCCACAACCTCCGCAATTACCGCCAGCCTATCGGCTACGATTTCCACGACGTGTGGAACATCAGCTTCGACACTCGGGGGCAGTCGGACAGCCTCGCTACCGACCTGATGCGCCAGCTCAAAGCCCGCGCCCAGAGCTACCGCGAAGTGCAGGCGGTGAGCCTGTTCGGGAGCAACGCACCGCTGTCGCAGAACCAGTCGAACCGAGGGATTCACTACGGCAAAACCAACCAGGTAACTGACTATTACACCACCGACCGCGATTTTGCCCGCACGATGAGCGTGCCCGTGCGCGAAGGACGCTGGTTCGACAAATCCGACGAAGGCGAGGGCGTCAAACCGGTCGTGATTAACCAGCCGCTACGCGAAATTCTCTTCGGCACTGGCCCGGCCATCGGTAAACTGGTGACCTTCGAAGACCCCTGGGTGAAGAAGGACCAAAAAGTGGAAAAATTCCGCGTCGTCGGCGTGATTGGCAACTTTAAAACCCGCGGTGAATACCAGCGCAACGACCCCGGCGTGTTTGAACTGATGCGCGAGGCCAAACCCAACTGGATGCGGACGATGCTGCTGAAGGTGAAACCCGGCACCGACGCCGCTTTCGAGGCCCGCCTGATGCGGGATTTCGCCGCCATGACCAAAGACTGGAACATCGACGTATCGTACCTGGAAAAACAGCGCCGGACGGCCCAAAACCTCACGCTGGTGCCGGTATTGATTTTCCTGATTGTCAGCGGTTTTTTACTGATTAATGTCGCGCTGGGCCTGTTCGGCGTGCTCAACCTGAGCATCGCCCGGCGGCGGAGCGAAATCGGCGTCCGACGGGCGATGGGGGCCACGTCACGTTCCATTACGGCGCAATTCGTGGGCGAAACCTGGGTGCTGGCTACCTTTGGCGTGCTCATCGGGCTGGTGTTCGCCGTGCAGTTCCCAATTCTGCGCGTGTTCGACCTGGAACCGGGCGTGTACGTGTCGGCCATCGGCGTTTCGGCGCTGGTCATTTTTATCATCGTCACGCTCTGCGCGATTTACCCCAGTCGGCAGGCCGCGCGGGTGCAGCCGTCGGTGGCGTTGCACGAAGAATGAGAAAAGGGAGGCCAGCCGTATAGGAATTGTGCGGGGGCACGGCTGGCCTCCCGGCCCGGTTCCCCCAAATTTGCCTGACGATCCACCCCCATGCTTCTCATCATCGACGACGACATCGCCGTGCAAACCTCCCTCTCGCTGCTGCTGCGCAGGGAAGGCTTTGACGTCAAAACCGCCTCCAACCCCGAGGATGCGCTCGAATTGATGGACGAACAGACGCCCGAACTGGCCCTGCTCGACATGAATTTCAGCATCGAAACCTCTGGCAGCGAGGGCCTGCGCACGCTCCGGCGCATCCGCAGCCGGTTTCCGTCGGTGCCGGTGATCCTGATCACGGGTTGGGGCAGTATCGACCTCGCCGTGGAGGGCATGAAGGCGGGCGCGAAAGATTTCATCACCAAACCCTGGCAAAACGACTACCTCCTCCAGTCGGTCAACACGGTGCTGGATTTAGCCCGGCGCAACGTCGAGTCGCCGAGCCGCCAGAAGCTCAACCGGAAGTTTTTGCTCGACAACATCGTCGGCGAAGACCCGAAACTGCTCGACGTGTTGGAAACCGTGGGCCGCGTGGCGCCGACCGACGCGCCGGTACTCATCACCGGCGAAAGCGGCACGGGCAAGGAACTCATCGCCGAGGCTACTCACCAGAACAGCCGACGGCGGCGGAATCCGTTCGTGAAAGTCAACCTCGGCGGCATTTCGGCCTCGCTGTTCGAGAGCGAATTGTTCGGCCATGTGCGCGGGGCCTTCACCGACGCCAAAACCGACCGCGTCGGTCGGTTTGAACTCGCCAACAAGGGCAGCATTTTCCTCGACGAAATCGGCGACCTCGACCCGGCCAGTCAGGTGAAACTGCTGCGGGTGTTGCAGGACCGAACCTTCGAGCCACTCGGCAGCAGTCGCCCGAAAACCGCCGACGTGCGGGTGATTTGCGCCACCAATCGCAACCTGGAAGAGATGGTCGCAAAAGGCACCTTCCGGGAAGATCTGTTTTACCGCATCAACCTCATCACCGTCCGCCTGCCCGCCCTCCGCGAGCGCCCCGGCGACATCCCGCGATTGGTGCAGTTTTTCATCGAAAACCTGCGGAATCTGTACGCCCGGCCCGATTTGCGGGTCAGTCCGGCGGCGCTGAAGTGGCTGAAAGGGTTGCCGCTGCCGGGAAATATCCGCCAGTTGAAAAACCTTGTCGAGCGTACCGTGTTGCTGACTCCGCACGACGAACTCGACGTCGCCGACTTCGAGCGGCACGTTTCCTCCGGCCCCGCGCCCGCTGCCCCCGGCCGTTACGACGGACCGTCCCTGCCGCCCGTCGGCACGATGTCGCTGGAAGAAATGGAGTGGCAGATGATTCGCCGGGCGATGGACTTTCACCAGAACCGCGTTTCGCGCGTGGCCCGCGCTCTGGGCATCACCCGTTTCGCGCTCTACCGGCGGCTGGAGAAATTCGGGATTCCGTATTCTTCCGAAGACTGAATTTTAACCGCCGAGGACGCTGAGTTCAATCGCAGAGGTCGCGGAATTTCTTCTCTGTGTACTTTGCGGTCCGTCGCTGCGGTGAAAAACGCTGCGAACTCTGCGGTTAAATCCACCAGAACGGAATGAAACTCTCCTTTCAAACCCGCTACCTGCTCTATATCCTGGCCGTTCACGCCGTCGTGGTGGCGCTGATTTTTAGGTTATTGCGGGAAAAGGCGCTTTGGTTCATCGCGGCGGAGGTGGGCGTAGCCCTTTCGCTGGTGGCGGCGATTTGGTTTTTCCGGCAATTCCGCGAGCCATCGGAGTTCATCGCGTCGGGCATCGAGGCCATCCGCGACCAGGATTTCACGGTCAAATTCGTCCCGACCGGCAACGAGGCCGTCGACGAACTCATCCGGGTGTACAACCTGATGATCGACCAGCTCCGCCACGAGCGCACCCGCCAGCGCGAGCAGCAGTTTTTCCTGGAAAACCTCGTCGAAGCCGCGCCCATCGCTATTTTGATTTTCGACTTCGACGGCCGGATTGCCTCGGCAAATCCACGCGCACGAACCCTGCTGGGCCAGAAGTTGGCCGATTTGCTCGGTAAACTTCCCGGAGAAACGGCCCACCCACTGCTCCGGGAGTTTCCGACGCTCGAAAGCGGCGAGGCGCGCACGGTCAAAATCAGCGGGGTGGAAACCTACAAACTCAGCCACTCGCACTTCATGGACCGGGGCTTCGCGCGCTCGTTTGTGTTGATTGAAGAACTGACCCGCGAAATCCTCGAATCCGAAAAAGCGGCCTACGGCAAGGTCATCCGCATGATGGCCCACGAAGTGAACAACTCCATCGGGGCCGTCAATTCCATCCTCGACGTTACCCAGAGCTACCTCGAGGTGCCTGACGTGAAACACGCCGTGCGTGTGGCCCACGAGCGCAACCAGCGGCTCGCCACCTTCATGCGCCGCTTCGCCGACGTGGTGCGCCTGCCCGAGCCGAATCTTCATCCCGCCAACCTGACCGAACTGGCCCGGAACGTCACGCAGTTGATGCAACCCCAGGCCCAGGTGCGCGGCGTCGTGCTCACGTTCCGGGCCACGGACGAGCCGGTCATGCGCCCGGCGGACGTCGGGCAACTTGAACAGGTGCTGGTCAACGTACTGAAAAATGCGATGGAAGCCTGCCAGCCCGGCCAAGCCGTTGAACTGGTTGTTTCGCCCGGCACACTTACCGTCCGCGACAATGGCCAGCCCATCGCCGACGACGTGGCCGTCCGCCTTTTCAACCCGTTCTTCAGCACCAAGCCCGACGGCCAGGGCATCGGCCTTACGCTCGCGCGGGAGATTCTGCTCAACCACGGCTTCTCATTCTCGCTCAAAACGGGCGCGGACGGCTGGACGGCGTTCGTGATTCACTTCTGATTTTTCTGGCCCCGTTCCGGGGATATTCCCCGCTGAGGGACGCACTCGCGCGTTCGTTTCCGAACAGTTCTGTCCGAAACCGAACAGGTATTTTTACGGGCTTAAATTTGTAAAATATTGATTTACAATAAGTTAATTGCAAAAAATGTCCTGGCACAGGCTTTGAACTAAGAAGGGTACAATCAATTTTAAAACACCGGTGCAACGGACAAACCCCCGGATGCATCTTTGAAACGAACCAATCAACTCAAAAACAAACAACGCCATGAACGCCCTCTCGTACCTCCGCTCCCGGCCTGCCCGTTCCCGTGTTCTGCACGTGAACGGCTCGCCGCTGGTGCCCGCCGTCCGCAGCCGCTACCGGTCGGTGCTGCTCTAACTTCCGGTTCACGCCGAATTTCCGACCGTCCAGCCCGTGTTTTTCCCGGCTCGTCGAAAAGTACAACGGAAGTTCAGGTGAGACCCACCAACTTTGTTTCAACAAAAGGCTGACAACCAGCCACCAACGCAATCAACTCCAAACAATTTTTTTCTCAATCAACTCTCAAAACACAAAAACCATGAAAACCAATTTCGCCGTACTCGCCCTCGCCGCCACCTTGCTGGCCGCCTCGTTTACCAACGCCAATGCCACCACGCCCGGCACCGTCGAACCCAAAGAACCCGTTGGCATCGAAGCCGCCAATTCGTTCTCGGTCAGTACCCGCCTCGTCTCGGATTCCCGCGAACTGCGGTTTTTCGTCCAGAAGAACGCGCCTTCGGCCGTACGGGTCGAACTGAAAAACGAGCAGGGCGACCTGCTGTTCGAGAGCGTCATTGCCAAGCGCTCCAACGGCAAGGCGTTTTCGTTGAAAATGAACGACCTGCCCGATGGTCACTACACCATTGAAGTGAGCAACCGCGACAAGAAAGAAGTGAAGGCCTTCGACCTGAAAACCCCCGAACGGCAGGTGGCCATCAAGTAAGAAGAACAAGGTCGGGGGGCAACTCCCGACCTTGTTTCATTGGTTCAACTGCCTATTTTAACCCCGCCTACGCTCTTTTTGCCACGTCGCTTCCTTGGGGGTTTGCCAACCGCCGCCCGCCCCCAACTTTGACAGCACGGAAACCGAGAAACGTCTTTCGACCCAACCAGCAATCAACGCTCAACACATTCTGAAACCATGAAAACGTCGTATCGTAGTCTTCGCCCGCCGCGCCCCCGGTTGATTCAGGTGGGCGGGAACGCGCTCTCGCCATCCGTGCGCAGCGTGTACCGGTCGCGGACGCTCTGAGCCTTGCGCCGCCCCCTTTCAAGCCAGTGCCGAAAAACGGTGCTGGCTTTTTTGTGTGATTGGATATTCCCCCGTTGGGTTGGATTACCTTAGCCGGGGTCGTTATTCTGGCAAGGCGCTAACAGTTTGTTGGCGTGAGTTAACAGGTTAAGCCACCTGCTCGTAAAAAAGAAACCCCGTAAATGCTTCACATTCACGGGGTTAGTCTCAAAAAAATTTGGTTTCGCAGAGAGCGAGGGATTCGAACCCCCGGTACCCTTACGAGTACTTCTGATTTCGAATCAGACCCGTTCGACCACTCCGGCAGCTCTCTGTTTTGGGAGGGCAAAAATAAGCATCCTCCCCGGTTGGCGCAAGTCCGGCGCGAAAAAAATCCGGCTCAGCGCGCCCGCACCGCGTCTTCGTAGAGGTAAATATTCAACAACCCCGCCACGTTCGTGACAAGCCGTTTGGCTTCGGGAAGCGGTACGACTTGGGTCTGGATGAACTCGTGTTCGCCCGCCTCGCCGGTGGTGAGGGCGTCGAGGGCCAGGATTTCGGCCCGGGGCAGACGGTGTTCGGTGTAGTAAAAATAAATGGCTTCGTCGCTGGTGCCGGTGCTCGGGAAATACGGCGCTTCGTTGAGCAGATGCACCGCGTCGGCGCGGACTTCCAGGCCCGTTTCTTCCCGCACTTCGCGGACGGCCACGTCGAGCGGTTGGTCGTCGGCGTCTACCATGCCGGCGGGTTGTTCGAAAATGAAACCGCCGGTGCACACCCGGCGCTGCTTCACCAGCAGCAGGAATTTCTCGCCGGTTTCCTGGTCAATCAAGCACACCAGCACCGACACGACCTCGCCCTTCAGAAAACAGAGCGGCAGCAATTTGTTGCCTTCGGGCGTGGTGCCGTCCACGGTGAGGAGGGCGAAGAGCACGTCGCCGCCGGGGCGGTGTTTGGCGTAGAGTTCGTCGATGGCGTGAATCGTGATGCCGTTGCGGAGTAGGTTTTTCTCCCAAAGTTTAAATTTGTACGTGTTGCGCAGGGCTTCGGAAACGGGCATGGTGTGAAACGAAAAAAGCCCCCCGAGCAGTCGGGGGGCTTTTCGATGAAGACTTATTTTTTCAGCGTAATGAAATCCGCCAGAATTCGGCCGGTTTCTTTCAGGTACAAATCCTTGTCGAGTTTAGCGAGCGTGGCCTGGATACCCGTGCCGGTTGCCAACTTGGCCTCCACGCTGTCTTCGGGCGTGAGGCCGGGCGCGGGGGTGCTGCGGGTGCGGGCCACGGCCTGGCGTTTTTTCTCGGCGTCGTCGCGCTCTTTTTTGCGCTTGTCGAACTGGAGCGAAATGACCGTGTTTTCCTTGGCTTTGCGGAAATCCGCGAACTCGGTGGCCAGTTTCTGCAAATCGGGATCCGACTTCAGGCGTTTTTCGTAATCACCGCGCAGTTGGCCGAGCAGTTTTTCCGACACGTCGCGGTACGTCTGGTACCGGGCCGAGGCGATCTGGTCCCAGGGCAACGCAGTCGGCTGCGAACTTTCGCCGTACTCGTCGGCGCTGAAGGCCGAGGGCAGTTCCACGTCGGGCGTCACACCCCGGCGCTGGGTGCTGGCTCCGTTGATGCGGTAAAACTTCGATCGGGTTACTTTCAGCAGGCCCACTTTTTCGGGTTCTTTTGGCATAAACTGGTTCAAATCAATCAGTTGCTGCACCGTACCCTTGCCGTAGGTTTGTTCGCCCACGATCAGGCCGCGTTTGTAATCCTGGATGGCGGCGGCGAAAATCTCCGACGCCGAGGCACTGAAGCGATTGACGAGCACGGCCAGCGGGCCGTCGTACACCACCGACGGGTCGGGGTCTTCGTCCACGTCCACTTCGCCCGACGCGGCGCGCACCTGCACCACGGGGCCATCTTTGATGAACAGCCCGGAGAGATTGATGGCCTCGTCGAGCGAACCGCCGCCGTTGTTGCGCAGGTCGATGACCACGCCGTCCACTTTCTTGGCTTTCAGGTCAGTCAGAAACCGGCGCACGTCGCGGGTGGTGCTGTTGTAGTCGCGGTCGCCCTTGGCGCGGTCGTCGGTGGCCTGGTAAAAGCCCGGAATCGTAATGACGCCCATTTTGTAGGGCTTGCCGTCGTAGCTGAGCGGGATGACTTCGCTCTTGGCGATGCCCTCTTCGAGTTTGATTTTATCGCGGGTCAGCTTGATCTCCTTTGGCATGGCACCGGCCGGGGCGTCGAAAGGCAGGATGTTGAGCCGCACCATCGTGCCTTTCGGTCCGCGAATTTTCTTGACGACGTCGTCGATGTTCCAGCCGATCACGTCCACCATCGGGCTGTCGCCCTGGGCCACGCCCACGATGCGGTCGTCTTTGTGGAGCAGCCCGCTTTTCATGGCCGGACCGCCCGACATGATTTCCTGAATTTTCGTGTAGTCGTTTTCAGTGCGCAGCGAAGCGCCAATGCCCTCGAACGACTGGGCCATTTCGTCCTTGAAGCGCGACGCGTCCGGTGGCGAGAAGTAGTTGGTGTGCGGGTCGATGGTCTCGGCGAAGGCGTTCATGAATTCCTGAAACACGAACTCGCTCTTGACTTTCGAGAACTGCTTGTCGAGGTTGGTGTAGCGGTCCTTCAACGTCCGGGCAATGGCCGTGTCGGCTTTGCTGCTCAGCTTGAGGTCGAGTGCCTGGCTCTTCACAATTTTCCGCCAGGTATCGTCCAGTTCTGCCGCCGATTTGGCCCAGGGAGCCTTGTCGCGGTCCACGTCGTAGGTTTCGTTGACGGAAAAATCGAAGGGTTTATCGAGCAGGTTCGTGAGGGCCTGGTTGCGGTCGTGGACGCGCTTCAGGTAGAGGTTGTACACCTCGTAGGCCGGGCGGAGGTTGCCCTGGGGCAGGGCCTCATCCATCTGGTAGCGGTATTTCTCGAAACCCCGCACGTCATCGGCGGTGAAGTACCATTTGTTGCCGTCCACTTCCTTGAGGTAGGCATCCCAGATTTTCGCCGACAGCGAATCGTCGAGCGTAATCTTGCGGTAGTGAAACTGCGTCAGAATCTGCGTGACGAGTTCCTGGGTTTTCCGTTGCGGCTGGGTGGGTTGCAATTCCCCCGGCAGGTCACTGGCCCGGTTCTCAGGCCGGTTGGCAAACGCACGGGTCGACGGGTCGGGCTGCCCACTCAGCAGCACCAGTGGAATCAGACTCAGCAGGTATTTCATCATGTTTTGAAAAATTGAAGTCTGAGGTCAGAAGGGGAAAGCAGGAGAGAAGAAGTGGAATGGTTTTAAATCCTGACTTCGGTTCTCCGACTTCCGGCTTCGTTTTATTTCTCAATCCCGAGCAGCTCTAAGTCGAAAATCAGCGCCGAGTAGGGCGGAATAGCCGGCGACGAGCCGCGCTCGCCGTAGGCCAGTTGGTAGGGAACGAACAGCCGCCACTTCGACCCGA
The DNA here is from genome assembly GCA_965249815.1 of Spirosomataceae bacterium. GTDB lineage: Bacteria > Bacteroidota > Bacteroidia > Cytophagales > Spirosomataceae > JAJAZB01. The sequence goes on from CBDFMV010000002.1 coordinate 299,605, forward strand.
CGGGCATTAGTTGCAGCGCCTCGATCCAACCCGTAATCACCCCACCGACCGGAAACGAAATCGGCTCACCCCGCTCGACGGAACTGTCGAAAACCTTTCCGTCAATTAACGTGCCGTGGTAATGGGTTTTTACCTTGTCGGTGGCAGTTGGTTTGGGGCCGTCGCCTTTTCGCAGAATTTTATACTGTAAACCGCTCGGCAGGGTAACCACACTGTCTTTGGTTTTGTTCGCGGCCAGGAAGGCTTCCCCGGCTTTTTTGTTCGGCTCGTACTGTTTGGCGTTTTCACGGGACTGTTGCTCGTACATTTTACGGGAGAACGACTGCATGCAAGCCTGGGCCTGCGTTTCGTCGAGCAGGGATTTGCGGCCTCTGAGGGCATCTTCTACAGCTTGTCCAAGCAAATTCCCGTTTACGGCCTGCATATTTTGGTTGCGGAAATTCTGCGCCATCATCAGGCCGATGGCGTAACTCACCGAATCGATTTCGGATTTCAACCGGGCCGACGGCGCGGCGGGGGTAACCCTGGCGGTTGGTTTGGCGGCGGGTTTGGGCGTGGGTTTCTTGGTTTGGGCAAGGAGGGGCAACGTGAGCGTCAGGGCGCAGGAAGCGGTCAGCAGGAATTTCTTCATGAAAAAAAATACGGGAACGATTAGGCCAACGAAAATACGGGATTTTGGCGCGTGTCCTCCAATCAACGCGGGAAGAGCGGCAAAATTATGGGTTGAATGCGACCTGTTTCGTCGAACGGGGGAACGACTTGCTTAAAAATCAGGGGTTTTTACGCTGGATTTTTGCGAAAGAACGGGCCAACTTTGAGGCTTCTTAAGCAACTCCCTTTCAATCATGCTTTTGCGCGTTGTCCGAACCGATTTTACGAACCAAAGTACTGTGGGCGAACTGCACATCGACGGCCAGTTCTACTGCTACACCCTCGAAGACGTGGACCGCGGCCTGACGGCCACCATGCCCCTGCCCGACATCCTGGCCCGCAAGCAATTCGCCCAGACGGCCATTCCCACGGGCAACTACGAAGTGGTGCTCAACTGGTCGAACCGGTTTCAGCAACAAATGCCGCTGCTGCTGCGGGTGCCCGGCTGGGAGGGCGTGCGCCTCCACAGCGGGAATTATGCCGGGCAAACCGAAGGCTGCATTTTGCTCGGGAAACTCAAATTGCCCGACATGGTGGGGCAGTCGAACGCCACCTTCGCGGCCTTCCTGAACCTGTTGAAAAAAACGGCGCGGACCGAAAAAATCCACATCGACGTGGTGGGGCTGACCGTTGGGAACTCGCCCTTAGCGGAAGCGCCCCTGACGCGGACCATGCCCATCACCATTCCGACGCGGGTCTCCTGACGGTTTCCTGGAAGAACGAAAGCGGCCCGTCACCTGACTTGCTCAGGCGACGGGCCGCTTTCGTTTAAACCAATCCCCGCGTTACTCGACCACGAGCACGCGCTGCGCGAGGCGAAGCACCCCCTCGCGGGCTTCGAGCACGTAAAGGCCCGGTTCGAGTTTTCGAGTTGGGTGGAGTTGGTACTCACCCGCCGCGCTGGCGGGGGCCGCCGTGAGGCCCACTTGCCGACCCGTTGCGTCCGTCAGGCGGAATTCGGGTTGTGGTATGCCCTCCACGTGGCAGCGGATTTCCTGTCCCGAAACCGGGTTGGGCGCGATGCTCAAGCGGGGCTGAAGCGTACTTTCTACCGCCAGCCTTCCGTTGCCGCAGGTGATTTCTGCCACCGCACTGGTGAGCGTGACGCACGAGGTCTTCACCTCGACCGTGTAGTTGCCCGTGCGCGTGACGGGGTAGCTGGCCCCGGTGGCTCCGCTGATGGCCTGACCGTTGCGCTTCCACTGGTAGGTGGCCGTTACGCCGACCGTTTGCACAGCGACGCTGAGCGTGGCCACGCCCGTACACAGTTGCTGGCTTTGGGGCTGGGTGGTGATGCGCACGTAACGAACGGTGACGGGAATGCTCACCGTTGGGCCGGGGCAATCGCCCGCCACCGTGGCGTAGTACGTGCCTGCGTCAGCGACCTGGGCGTTGGTCAGGGTAAAACTGCTGCCTGTGGCGATGACCGGGCCGGTGGGGGCGTCTTTGCGCCAACTGTACTGCAAACTACCCGGCCCGTTGCCTGCTACCGAAAGCGTCAGGTTACTGCCTTCGCAGACCTGGTTATTGATGCTGGTGATGCGCAGGGTGGTGGGGGGCTTGAACGAGAGCGCCACCGTGGACGAAGTCACCTGGTTGCAAGGCCCCGTCACCACGACGTAATACGAGGTTGGCGCTTGCAGATTGACCGTCAGGCTGGCGCTGTTACCGCCCGCCACCGGTTGGGCCTGGTTGCCCAGCACGCGGTACCACTGGTAGGTTAGGTTGGAACCCGTTGCCTGCACCGTAAGCGTAACATCGGCATTGGGGCAAACGGACTGGCTGGGCGTGATGCTTTGCAGACGAACGCGCTCGGACACCGTGACCACCGCCGTCTGGACGGTGGTTTTGCATTGTTTCTCGTCGGTCACCGTCACGCTGTAAACCCCTCCGTCGGCAAGGGTTACGGTGCGGGTGGCCGGGTTGGTACTGGCCGAAAAACCGTTCGGGCCGCTCCACGCGTAGGAAAGTGTGCCCGTGCCACCGCTGGCCTGGGCTGACAGCGTGAGTGTGGCGTTTTCACACACCGGGTTCGGGCTGGCGCTGGCCGTCACGGTCGGGTTGGGCGTGATGGTGACGATGGCCGAACCGCTCAGGTTTTGCGAACACGAACTCAGGCTGACGCTGATCAGGGCGTAGGTGCCCGAGGCCGTAGCCGCCACGCTGGCCGACCCACTGCCGTCAAGCTGAATCGTCTGGTTGCTGCCGCCGTTGACGGTGTAGGTCACCGTAGCGTTGGGCGTACCGTTGAAATTCACCGCCACGGAACTGCCCGCGCAGGCCGACCCACCTCCGCCAAGGCTGGCCGTGGGCAGCGGCGTGATGGTGACGGTAGCTGAGCCGCTGGCATCGCGCGGGCAGTTGCCGTTGCTGACGCTGACCAGGGTGTAGGTGCCCGAGGCCGTGGCCGACACATTGGCCGAGCCGTTGCCGTCAAGCTGAATCGTCTGGTTGCTTCCGCCATTGACGGTGTAAGTCACCGTGGCGTTGGGCGTACCGGTGAAATTCACCGCCACCGAACTGCCTGCGCAGGCCGACCCACCTCCGCCGACGCTGGCCGTCAGGGGGAGGGCGTTCACGGTCACGCCGAGGGTCGCTGTTGGGGCGGTAGCTGCGCCGCTGCCGTTGAGGGTGAGCGTAAAACTGGCGTTCGTGGCCGGGCAGGTGGCTGTTACGTCGGCGGTCACGGCTCCGGTCGTGGTGTTGAGGCTGATGTTGGCCAGACTGACGCCGTTGTTACCGGGCGAGGCCGTTACCGTAGCACCGTTGGGCAGGCTGGCCGCGTTGCTGACCGTGCCGATAGTTGCACCTTGGGTGGTTTGACCCTGAGTCAGCATGATCGGGCTGGCCGTGATTGCAAACGGCACCGTCAGGTTCAGTCCGACAAGCACGGGATCGTGGTCGGAGGCCCGGAATTGGTCGGCGTTGTACAAACTCGTGATTTGCCCTGCCGACTTGAATTCGGTGTTGTAATCCAGTACCGAGGGTTCGTCGGCGTTGATGTGCCATTTCTCTGCGCCGTTCACCTGCGCAGCGAGGCCTGACGTCGCCAGGGCGTGGTCGAGCGAACCCACCTGGGCGTCGAACACGTACGAGTACGACGTGGTGGGTAGCAGGTTTCCGTACCCGGCCGTCGCGAGGGTGGTGAGGGGGTCTTCTTTCGCGTACGCGTTCAAATCGCCTACAACCAGGTAATCCGGGTCGGCCGTACCGGTGGGTTTGGTCGCCAGCCAGGTGGCCAGGTCCTGGGCCTGGCGGGTGCGGGTGCCGTTGGAAGCGCCCTGCCCGTCGCCCGCGTCGGCATCACCGACCCCGCCCGCGCTGGAGCCTTTCGACTTGAAGTGGTTGACGACCAGCGTGAATGCACCGCCCGTGCTCGTTTCCTGGAAGGTCTGCGCCAGGGGTTTGCGCCCGACGAGGTCGAACGCCCCCGAACCGTAACCAGCGGGCATCGTGGCCGCCGCGCCAACGGGGGTCACTTTGGCGGGTTTGTAAATGATCCCGACGGTGATTTCGTCGGTAGACAGGCTGGTGCCCGGAGTCACGAACGCGTACGTACCCGCCCCGGCGGCGGCGTTGAGGCCGTTGACCAAATCCTGGATGGCGCTCGTGGGGCCGTAGCCGTCGTTTTCTACTTCCATCAGCCCAATCACGTCGGCCCCCGAACCCGTCAGCGCCTGGACGATCTTCGCCCGCTGGCGGTTGAATTCGTTCAGGTTGTCGGCTCCCCGCGAGGTGGGAAAGCCCCCTCCGGCCCCGTCGCCGTTGAAAAAGTTGAGTACGTTGGCGCTGGCAACCCGGAGCGTACCCCCCACGGCGGGCGGGGCGGCGGGACGCGGGTTGGCCGCCGTAAAATTCACGCCCGTGGTGGTTTGCACCCGGTACCCTTCAAAACGCTGGTCGAGAATGCCCGTGAGGCTGGCTACTTCATCGCCGCCACGCAGGGTGTTCGAGGCGCTCAGCGGATTGCCACCCCGGCCAAACAGGATGGGGTCGGGGTTTTGCACGCTGCTGCCGTCGTCGAGGATGATGCGGCGTTTGGCCAGTTCGGCCAGGTAAGCGGCGTACCCCGACGTACTCGGCGCGTTGAACTGCGTGTACTGGTCGAGGCGGGCGTCGGTGCCGGGTTGGTTGCTGGCCCCCGTGGCCGAAAGCACCACCTGACCGAAACGACCCAACTGGAAATATTCGGTCACGGTCAGGTTGCCGCTCGTGGCGCTCACGTTGACGAGCATGCCCTCGTAACGCTCCAGGTCGGAAACGTTGGCGACCGGCAGCGTTACGTTGGTCACCGAGGGAAGCGTACCCGCTCCGAGGTTGACCACGCCCGTCAGGCTCGAAAGCTGGGTGAGGCTGCTCGTCACGCCGCCGCTCGAACTGGTGAATTCGGCCACCGTGCCGGTGACGCGCACCTTGTCCCCGGCATTTCCCGAGAAAAGCCCCGACGGGTCGAACACGAAAATGCCTTCGGACGTGGCCGCGTCGGCGTCCGCGTCGGCGTCTTCTTCCTGCACGTAAAACCCGTTGAGTTTGGTCGAACCGGTGAAGGTGCGCGTAACGATGCCCTCGATGGTTTGAACCCCGCCGAACGCCGGGTCGAAGGTCGAACTGACGCCCTGGATGTCGTGGATTTTCACCAGCGCCGGGTTGCCAAGCGCGACCAGTTCACTGCGGAATTTCTTGAAATTGTTCTGTGAAAGGTCTTTGGCAATCGTGCCGTCGTTGTAGAAAACGGCGTCGCCGTTGTCCACCAGCAGTTGAATCTGGCTGGTGCTGGTCAGCGTGGCGGGCAGGTCGACGATGCTCTCAAAACTGCCGTTCGCGTTGAGTGCCGTCAGGTTGGCCGCCCGGAGCACGGGCGCGTCGGTGGCGTTGCCGGTCCAGGTGTACAGCCGGAAATCTTTCGGAGCGGTGCCCGTGGCTCCATCCGCCGGACCGGCGGCGATGAGGTATTGCCCGCCCGAACTGCGCTTCATTTCGCGAATGCCCCGCCCGCCCAAATCGAGCAGAATTGGCGCACCAAACTGAGCCGGGCCGGTGGTCGGGTTGCCGCTGACGAGGGCCGTCATGTTCGTCCAGGGCACGATGAGGGCCTTCGTGCGGGCGGCGGTGGGTTGCTGCGGCGCCCGGAAGCCGAGGTACCCCGTGGTGCCGTCGGGGGCCACGGTGAGGCCCTCGATGTTGAAACCGTCGAGGTTGGGGTCTTCGGGTTGTTTCCCGGTGGCCGCGCTGGCCGTCAGCCCGAGGTAGTTGGCTCCCAGGCCGTGGCCGTTGCTGGCATCCCAGGCGAGCAGGTCGGTTTTCAGACCATCGTAGCGGCCCACGTACGCCAGGGTCGTGCCCGCGCCGGTGCCCGACACGTCCGTGGCGAACAGGCGCTGGCGGTTGGGGCGGGCATTCCCCCCGGACGAGTTGCTTTGCGAACCCAGCCAGTAAATGCGGTTGCCTACCTGAGCGGAGGCCTCAATGTCCACCTCGCGGGGCACGCCGCCACTGAGGTCGGTCAACCCAAGCGAGGTCGTGTAATCAAACGAAGCCAGGGGCAGCCCCGAATTCGCCCGGTCGTAAAGACGGAGCCGCTGGTTTTCGTCGTCGCCCACGAGTACGTAGCTGGCGTCCACGGCCTGGGCCGTCGAGGCGTCGCTGGTGCCGGTGTGGAAGCGGGTCGTGGTGGTGTTGACCGAAGGGGCCGAGGCGGCGTAACTGATCACGTACGAATTGCTCAGCGACCCATCGTTCACCGTCACCGTGAGGGTAGCGTACCCAACGCCCGTGGGCGTGATTTTCAGGTTGCGGTTCAGGCCGGTACCGGTCAGCGACAGGTTGGCGTCGGGTACCACGGCGGCGTTGCTGCTGGTGGCCGTCACGGTGAGGCCCGAGGGCGTTTCGGCGTCGGCGAGGTTGAATTCAATGCCAACCGTGCGGGCCGGATCGGTCGGGTCGCTGATGACCCCGCTCACAAACGCCGTTGGACTGCCTACCGGGCTGGCGTCGGGTACGCTCAGAAAAGGCGTCACCTTTTCCGGGTCGATGATCGTTTCGTTGTCGGCCAGAATGGTCGGGGCGGTGTTGGCTACCACGTCGTCGTCCAGAATGGTTACATTCTGGGAAACCGTGCTGCCCAGCGTAAGGCCCGACGAGGGCGAACCAATCGTCAGCGTGGCGATTTCCGTGCCCTCGGCTTCGGTGTCGTTGGCCACCGTGAACGTAACGGAACCGCTGCTCGAACCGCCCGGAATGGTGATGACCGGGTTGCTGAGCGAGTAGTCGCTGGTCGTGATGCCGGTGCCATTGACCGACAGGCTGACGGTCTGGTCGCCCGAAACCGGGCCTGACGCCGTGGCCGTTACCGTGACGACGGTCTGGGCCGCCTCCGAGCCGGTACCGGGGTTGACCGACAGGTTGACCGTCGGCGTGGACGCAACGGTTGAACCCGACACGGTGACCATGTCGAAGCGCCAGGTGCTCGTGGTGCCGTAGCTGCTTGAGGCGTTGGCCGCGCTGTACGCCGAGGTGGTGGGTGCGAAAGCCGCTACGATGCGGAAACCAAAATTCGCGTTGTTGTTGACGGCGGAAATAGCCGAAAGGTCAACGGTGCGGCTGTTGAACCATGTGTCGCCCGCCGTGCCTTCGAAGAGGGGGTCGTAGTTGATCCAAGTGGTACCGTTGGTGGTGTACTGAAAGCGAACGTAGCGCGACGACGTGTTGCTGTGGCGCTGGTCCCACTTCACCACGATGTTCTGTTTGCCCACCGTGCTGACCAGAAACTGCACGCCGCTGGTTTCGTTGTTGGTGCCCTGGGCGGCAAAACCGCTGATGTTCCAGCCCGAATCATCGGTGGGTGAACCCGTGGTGGGGTCCGTGCTGCCCCCGTTGGCGTCGCCGGAAGCAAAGGTAGCGGTAGTGCCCCCGATGAGCGAGGCTGTACCGCTGCCGGTGCTGGGGGCCGTCGTGCCGGTGCTGGCGCTGGCATCGGGCGGCGAGGAGTTGAAATTCCACTGCGTGATGGTCTGGGCCGGGAGGCGAAAACCACCGAGCAGCAGGGTGGTCCATAAAAACAGGCTTAGCACCGGCCTCGATGGCCACGTCGGGGTGCGTTGTCGTTGAACAGCGTAATGTTTCCTCACAGGGTGCGGTGTTTTGGTTGACGAAATGGTAGGTAAATGTCCTCTCTGGGCGGCGGCGGAAACCACAGGAAAAGCAGTGCAAAGGAACGGCGTAACCCCGGAAGGCGCTTTAGCCGGTGTGTTAAGAAATGATGAACTGTTCCGCCTGGAGCCGGGCCGCTCCAGCGCACTTCAATTGGATCGCCTTTCTTGGAAAAATCCAGAAAGCCTTCCCGAAAAAGTTGAAAGCCCGTACTGGAAACTTCGCCGCGATTGCCTATTTTTGCACCCGAATTTCAGCGAAAGCTTCACACAAATCTCAATAGTTCAACCCATTCCTATGGCATCAGTCAGACCGGATGAAGTTTCTGCCATTTTGCGGGAGCAGTTATCCAATGCAAAAACCGAGGCCGAACTCGAAGAGGTGGGCACCGTGCTGCAAGTCGGCGACGGCGTGGCCCGCATCTACGGGCTGTCGAAGGTTCAGGCGGGCGAATTGCTCGCGTTTGAAAACGGCCTGAAGGCCCTGGCCCTCAACCTCGAAGAAGACAACGTCGGGGCCGTGTTGCTCGGCGATTTCAGCGATATTAAAGAAGGGGCGACCGTCAAACGCTCCAACGAAATCGCCGGGATTAAAGTCGGCGACGGCATTCTGGGCCGCGTGGTCAACACCCTCGGCGAACCGATTGATGGCATGGGGCCGATTACGGGCGAACTTTTTGAAATGCCCCTGGAGCGCAAAGCGCCGGGCGTGATTTACCGCCAGCCAGTGAACGAACCCCTCCAGACGGGCATCAAGGCCATTGACGCCATGATTCCCATCGGGCGCGGTCAGCGCGAGTTGATCATTGGCGACCGCCAGACGGGCAAAACCACGGTGGCCATCGACACGATCATCAACCAGCGCGAGTTTTACGACAAAGGCCAGCCGGTGTACTGCATTTACGTGGCCTGCGGCCAGAAAGCCTCGACCATCAAGCAGGTGGAGCAGGCGCTGCGCAAGGCGGGGGCGATGGACTACACGGTCGTCGTGGCCGCCGGGGCGTCGGACCCCTCGCCGATGCAATTTTTCGCGCCGTTCACGGGTGCCGCCATCGGCGAGTACTTCCGCGACACGGGCCGCCCGGCACTGGTGATTTACGACGATTTGTCAAAACAGGCCGTGGCCTACCGCGAGGTGTCGCTGCTGTTGCGCCGCCCGCCGGGCCGCGAAGCCTACCCCGGCGACGTGTTTTACCTCCACAGCCGGTTGCTGGAGCGCGCCGCGAAAATCAACGCCTCCGACGAAATCGCCCAGGCCATGAACGACCTGCCGCCCTCGCTGGCGGGCCGGGTGAAAGGCGGCGGTTCGCTGACGGCGTTGCCGATCATCGAAACCCAGGCGGGCGACGTGTCGGCGTACATTCCAACCAACGTGATTTCGATCACCGACGGCCAGATTTTCCTCGAAACCAACCTGTTCAACGCCGGAATTCGCCCCGCCATCAACGTGGGGATTTCGGTGAGCCGGGTGGGGGGGAACGCCCAGATTAAGTCGATGAAAAAAGTGGCCGGGACGCTCAAACTCGACCAGGCCCAGTTTCGCGAACTGGAAGCCTTCTCGAAATTTGGCTCTGACCTCGACGCCGCCACGAAACTGACCATCGAACGCGGTCGCCGCAACCTCGAAATGCTCAAGCAGCCCCAGGGCGCGCCACAGCGGGTCGAAGACCAGATCGCGATGATTTACGCCGCCACCAACGGCCTCATCGACAAAGTGCCTGTGGACAAGGTGCGCGAATTTGAAAAGGAATTCATTGCGCTGCTCGACGCCACCCAGCGCCCCACGCTCGACGGCCTCCGGGCGGGCAAACTCGACGACGCCATCACCGACACGCTCAAGAAAGCCGCCCGTGACGTGGCGGCGAAGTACGCTTGATTCAGTTCACAGTTCACGGTTTACAGTTCACAGTTGAACGCGCTGGTGGACGGTTTTCTGTGAACTGTAAACTGTAAACTGTGAACTGAAAAATGCCATCACTCAAAGAAGTACGCAACCGGATCCAATCCGTCAACTCGACCCAGCAGATTACCAAAGCCATGAAAATGGTGGCGGCAGCCAAACTGCGGCGCGCCCAGGACGCCATCATCCAGATGCGCCCCTACGCCCAGAAACTGAGCCAGATGCTTAACACGGTCTCGGCCGGGGCCGATGTGGCGCAGTCGAGTCCGTTCAAGCAGGTGCGGCCTGTCGAGCGGGTGCTGGTGGTGGTGGTGACCTCCGACCGGGGCCTGGCCGGGGCGTTCAACGCCAACGTGACGAAAGCCGCCATTGCGCTCATCAACGAGAAATACCCCGCCCAGCGCGCGGCAGGTCGGGTGGAGATTCTTGCCATCGGGAAGCGTGGCTCGGAGTTTTTCCACCGGCGCGGGTTTGTGGTCAACGACAAGTACACCGACGTGTTCGGGCGGCTGAATTTCGCCAACGTGCGCGCCGCTGCGGAGGAAATCATGGCGGGCTACGCCGAAGGTCGCTACGACGCCGTGGACGTGATTTACAACGAATTCAAGAACGTAGCCACGCAGATTATCCGCGTCGAACCGTTTCTGCCCATTCCCGTCTACCAGGAAGACGCCGGTTCAACGGGCCTGAACGACTACATTTTTGAGCCGTCGGAGGAGGCGATCATCAACGAATTGCTCCCGAAAAAACTCAAGATTCAGTTGTATAAGGCCGTGCTGGAATCGAACGCCTCCGAGCACGGCGCGCGAATGACCGCCATGGAAAAGGCCACCGAAAACGCCGGGGAACTCATCAAGGAACTCCGTCTGGTGTACAACCGCTCGCGTCAGGCCGCGATCACGAAGGAGATTCTCGAAATCGTCGGCGGTGCCGAGGCGCTGGCGGCAGCGTAGAGCGTTTGTCGGAACGGATCTGAAGCGGATTTTCGGGATTTCCAGAATTGGTTTTCAGCCATCCTTAAATCCAAAAATCCGCCAACTCCTGGTTCAGACTTTTTACACCCAGAACAACTCCGCTGCCACCCGGTCGGCGAAGAGTTTTCCGGCGGGAGTCAGGCTTAAAATCCCGTTTTCTTGCCGCAGCCAGCCTTTTTCAAGGAGTGCAGGAGTCAGGGAGTGAAGGAGTGCATGGCCTTGTTCTGAAATCGCCTTCAGTTTGGTCAGTTCGCAACCCCACTGCGTCCGCAGGCCGGTCAGCAGGTACTCGTTGACGCGGTCTTTCTCCGACAACCGCTCGATTTCAGCGGGAATTTCGCCCCGCCCGATGGCCGCCACGTACCGGGCGTTGTGGCTGACGTTGGCCTGGCGCGTAGCAAGGCCGTCGAACGAGTGGGCGCTGGGGCCGAGGCCGAGGTAGGGTTGTTGTTGCCAGTAGCTGGTGTTGTGGCGGCTGTGGCGACCCGGTTTCGCAAAATTGGAAATCTCGTAGTGTTCGTAACCGTGGGTCGTCAGGTGCTCCACCAACTGCTCAAACTGGCGGGCGGCCAGGTCCTCGTCGATGGGGGCCATTTTTTTGCGTTTGAGCCAGTTGCCGAACACGGTCTGCGGTTCGATAGTGAGGCAGTAGGCGGAAATATGGGGCACGCCGAGCGCGGTGGCTTTTTCTAAATTCTGCTGCCAAACGGCATCATCGGGGGTTGGGCCGATGGCGTAAATCAGGTCGATGGTGAGGTTTTCAAAACCCGCGTCCTGCGCCCGGCGCACGCTGGCTTCGCCCTCGGCGGCGTCGTGAATGCGGTTTAAGTGACGCAACTGGCCTTCATTGAACGACTGAATGCCGATGCTCAGGCGGTTAATGCCCGCCCGGCGAAAGGCGCGTAATTTTTCGTCAGTCAGGTCGTCGGGGTTGGCTTCGAGCGTGATCTCGGCGTTGGGTTCGACCGGAAAATGCCGGTGCGCGGCTTCCAGCAGTTGGGTTAATTCGACTTCGGTGAGCAGCGAAGGCGTGCCGCCGCCGAAATAAATCGTCTGGAGCGGCCCGGCGGGCAGGTACTTTTGCCGCAGAGCCATTTCCCGAATCAGCGCCCCGACCATCGCCTCGCGCTCGCCGAGGCGGGTGCTGAAGTGAAAATCGCAGTAGTGGCAGGCTTGCGCGCAGAACGGAATGTGCAGGTACAGGTGCATGACGGGATCGCAAAACGGCCCCGGACGGGTTGATGTTGCGAAAAAAGTAGCGTTACTTTGGCAAGAGTCGCCAAAAATTCGTTTAGAACAGGGAGGCTATTCGCCCAAAGGATTCCAAACGAAAAACTGATTTTTAAACGGCATGAAAAAGGTTGTATTCGGCCTGATGGCGCTGGGACTGCTGGCCGGTTGCGCTACTCCGCGCCGCCCCGTGGCAAGCGGGCCGTCGTCGGGCAGCGCACCGGTACTGCGCTCCGAAGGCCCTGCGCTGGTGGTGAAAAGCAAATTTCTGGACAATGGTTCCTCGCTGCGCGTGTACGTAAGCGTCGATCCGGGCCGGGAAGTGGCCCTAGAGCAGTTTCCGGCGCAGTTTGTCATCAACTACACCGTCTCGCCCGAGTACGGCAGCCGGGCCGTGACGCAGTCGGGTGCCGTGGCGCTCAAGCCCGGCGAAACGCTCTTCCGGCAGGGAAGCTGGTACACGGTCTTTTTCGACCTGCCCAAACCCGGCAACAACACCTACACCGCCGTGCTGCTGGCCGACATCAACGACATGACCGGCGGCCACCGCGCCCAGAGCGACCTTCCGCTGCGTTACCAGTCGGGCAAAGTGAGCGATTACTTTGCGTTTTTCGACGGCGACGGTCGCGTGCCGCGCCTGCTCCACTACGCACCCGTGGGCGACCGCTTTCAACTTCGTTCGTTGAGCGGCAAAGACACCACGTTCCGGGCGTTTCACTACGGTTACGAGTTCGAGGCGGCCCTTTCGCCCACCAACGTGGAGCCGCGCCGACCCACGCGCCAGTTGTTCACCGACAGTGCCTTCACTGTGCGCACCAACACGCCCCTCCAACTCCCGCGCGAAGGGCTGTTTTTCTTCGTCCGTGACACCACGGAAAGCTTCGGTATCGGCCTCCTCGGCGTGGACGAGCGCTACCCGCGTTATACCCGGCCCGAGAAGTTGACGCGCCCGCTCGTGTACATGAGCACCAACCAGGAGTACGCCGATCTGGTGAATGCCCGCGACAGGGAATTCAAAAAAGCCCTCGACCGTTACTGGCTGGCGCTCAATTCGGGCAATCAGCAAACGGCGCGGCGCACCATTCGGGCGTTTTACCGCCGGGTGGAGGCGGCCAACCGGCTTTTCACCACCTATAAAGAAGGCTGGAAAACCGACAAGGGCATGGTGTACATCGTGATGGGGCCACCCAACCGGGTGCAGCGTGGCAAAGACAAGGAAGTGTGGGTGTACAACCGCCGCAGTTCGCAGTTTTCGGAAATCAATTTTACCTTTAACAAACGCGCCAACCAATTCGTGGAAGACCACTACGAACTTTCGCGCTTCGTAGAATTTCAGCCCATCTGGTACCCGGCCGTGGAAGCCTGGCGAAACGGCGAGGTGGAGCAATAATTTAGTTCACAGTTGGCAGTTCACAGTTTGCAGAACATCACTTCTGGTCGCTGTGAGAATTCGCAGTTGACCCGCATGGAAAAACGATTCGAGCGACCCCGCTCCACTTCCCCGTCGGAACGACGTTCGTACCCGGCAGCCCGCAACCCGCAGGCCTCCAAGCCTGACATCGTGTTTGGCATTCAGTCGGTGCTCGAAACGCTGCGTTCGGGCAAGGAAATCGACCGGCTGCTCGTGCAGCGCGAACTGGGTAACATCGAGGTCACGGAGTTTGCCCGCCTGCGGGGCATTCCGGTGCAGAAAGTGCCCACCGAAAAGCTTGACCGCATCACGCGCAAAAATCACCAGGGCGTGATTGCCTTCGTGGCGGCGGTGAGTTACGCCAAACTGGAAAACGTGGTGGCTGCGGTGTTTGAGCGGGGCGAAACGCCACTGCTACTGCTCCTCGACCGCATCACCGACGTGCGGAACTTCGGGGCGATTGCCCGCACCGCTGAGGCCGCCGGGGTCCACGCCCTGGTGGTGCCCGAACGGGGCGGCGCTCAAATCAATGCCGACGCGATGAAAACCTCGTCGGGAGCGCTCAACTTCCTGCCGGTGTGCCGCGAGGCCGACCTGACCCAGACCGTGCGCCAACTTCAGGCGTCGGGGATTCAGGTGGTGGCCTGCACTGAAAAAGTAACGAAGACCATCTACGAAGTGGATTTTACGCTACCGACGGCCCTGATTCTGGGATCGGAAGAAGACGGCATTTCTGACGCCCTGCTGCGGCTGGCCGACGAACTGGGCAGCATTCCGTTGCACGGGCGCGTGGGTTCGCTCAACGTGTCGGTGGCCAACGGCGTGGTGGTGTACGAAGCCCTTCGTCAGCGTAGCGTCTGATTGGTGATAGGGGTGAATTTCTTCAGGAATTGACAAGGCTCTGTCCAGTGCTCCTACCCGCCGGGAAAGGAGAGGGGCGGGGCTTTTTCCTTTGCTGAACCGGCATGGCAATTCAACTAAATCGCTAAACTTCAATGTATTAACACAGAGTGCTTAAATTTTTCATCCGAAGCAGGTTACATTTTGCCCATCAGCTTTGATAAACCTTTGAAATTGAATGAATCCACGCGGACAGTGCACTGACGAAACCATTGTAACCGGCATTCTATCCAACGACCGAAAAGACCTTAATACCGCCATCCGGTGCTTATACGACCGGCATACTGCTCTCCTGAAGGACTACGTGCGCCGGAATAGCGGCACCCCGCAGGACGCCGATGATTTGATCCAGACGGTGGTGTTGAACTTCATCAAGGCGGTTCGTTCGGGCCAGTACCGCCCCCAGCAGGGGGTTGGAGTGGGGGCTTTTTTGTACACATTGTGCAAAAACCACTGGCTCAATGCCCTTAGTCAGCGCCAGCGCATCATGATGCGTGAAACGGAATTTTACGAAACTTCCTCTGACGTTCATGCCATTGAAGGGGCCGATGCCCATCTGGAAGAAAAGGAGGAGATGGAGTATTACCTGCGGCAGTTTGACAAATTGGGGGAACGCTGCAAGCAACTCCTGACCGCCCAGCGACGCGACGGCCTTTCGATGAAGGAGATCGCCGAATTGATGGGTTTTGAAAACGAGCGAATTGCCATCAACGAAAAATACAAGTGCTTACAAAAACTGAAAAACCTGCTAAAACCATGAAACTGAATCCGCCAGAGGAATCGGAATGGATTGAGGATTACCTCAACGACCGGCTAAACTCCTTCCAAAAGGCCGAGTTTGAAGCCGAAATGGTTCGTAATCACGAACTTCGGGAGGAAGTCGAAGGGCGTCGGCTGATGCTGGATGTCATTGACGAATACACCCTGCGGGCTGAGATTGCAGCCATTCACGCCGAAAAAATGGCCGAGCCCGAGTGGGTTCAACCCCAGTGGGCCGACGAGGACGACCTCCTGCACGAGTCCGCCGAGCCACTTGTTATACCACTCCCCATCAACCGCCCATCGGCCAAACCAGTCTGGTGGCGGCGTGCAGCGGCCATTGCGGCGGCGGCGGGGGGGCTTTGGATGGGGTACCTTTCGTTCGACCCCATCGCCCCGCACGAAATCGCCACGCACATCACGCGGGGCGGGCAGCAACCCAGTTCGTTTTGCTACACCAACTACTACACCGGAAAAGCGTACCTCAACAGTCGGCAACCCGAGAAGGCCATTCCCTGCCTCGAACAGGTGGTCAATTGTGAAATCCGGCCGTATTTTAAGGACGCCTCCAAGTGGTTCCTGGCCGTGGCCTACCTGCAATCCGGGCAGACCAAACGCGCCGAAGCCATCTACGACGAAATCAAGCAGTCGCCTGATTTTCAGTATCCCATCGGAGCGGTGGATCGCTGGAAAATGGACTGGCAACTGCGGGTTGCCCGCGTATGGCCCTGAGGCTGTCTAAGAAACGACGCGTTGAGCCTACGGTGGCGATTGCCACCCAATTAGTAAAATAGTCTTTTCTGCTGTTGCGCGGCTACGCAATCCACTTCCGCCGAAGGGCCAGGTAGTATCCCGCCAAAGCCGCCAACACTACCAGCCCCACTCCCCCCGCGACTATCCAGCGGGTGGAGATGGGCTGAGTCAATTCTTTCCCATAAAGGGCGTTGCCCTCGCCAATCAACACGAAGTTAGCCCAGTAATAGGGATGATTGAACGGCTGGCCCAGCTCCGACCGTACGTAATCCAGTTTGGTCCGTTGCAGGGCTTCGTCTATGGCAACCCCTCGATGCAGGTAAGTGTGCAGGTGTTCTGAAAGATACGCCGAGCTTTCGTCGTGGGCGCTCCACAGGGTCGTAATGACACTTGGGCAACCCGCGTATATAAAGGCCCGTGCTAAACTCATAATGCCCTCGCCCCCCTGCAACAAGCCCGACCCTGTTTCGCAGGCACTCAACACCACCAGCCGGGTGTGGTCGAGCGCGAGGTTGTATAACTCGTTGGTGTACAGCTTGTAGGAAAAGGAGCCTGGAAAAAACGCAATGAACGACTCACTCGGGTCGCGGTCGTCGGCGCGGGCGTGGGTCGCCAGGTGCAAAATACCGTATTGGGCGTACGTTTTCAGAAAGGCCTCCTTGGTGGCCTCGCCATTGAGCAGCACCTGACCGCCCACTTTGAGGGCTTCGTGGCGTGAAGCGGGCAGCGCCCCCAGACCCTGGTTGCGGAACTGCACCGCCAGGCCGACGGAATCGGCGTAGGGCGCGATGGCCAGAGTTTGCCCGTTAAACGGCGTCGTTTGCCGGGCCGCTTCCACCAGCAGCGTGACCGAATACGCGTACCGGATGGCGTATTGCTCGACCAGGTACCGGCCGGGCGTCGCTTCCAGCACCTCGAAGGGAATAAAGTGTAATTCGGCGTCCCGCAATACGATGAGGCGCTTCGCCCCACGCAGGCTGGCCTCGAGTGGAGCCATCAGAATCCGGTACACGCGTTGCGCCGCGCTGCTGCCCCCGTACACCTCGATGCCTGGATTGGTGTAAAGTGAGCGGCGTAGCGTGTCGAGCGATTGCCGTAGGACGGAAGTGAGCGGTTGGCGCTGGAATTGCTCCCCGTGCTGACTGATGGCAAACGTGTAGAAATAATTGGTTCCCAAAAAATACGAAAGCAACGCCGTGCGGTTGTCGGGAAGCGATTGGCGGGCGCGCTGGAGGGACACCGTGTGCTGAGCGTACCGAAACTGATAAAACCGGGGTGACACCCGGTCGAATTGCCGCAACACCTGGTTTAGCTGGATTTGCTGTTCCATCAGTTGCGCCTTCAGGTTCTGTACCTCGATTGGATCGCGGGCGGTGGCCAGTTGGATTTTTAGTTCGGCCAGTTGTTGATTGCGCGCTTTTTCTTCCTTCAGCAAACTGGCCGGGAGCGTCGCCGGTTTAAGGCGGGTTTCGCGCAGCGCGTCGGCCAGCGCGGCGGCCTTACTCCCCTCCAGAATACTAAAGGCGGCCTCGCGGTAACGGGGGTGTTGGGTAAGCGTGTACAAATGAAAAGCGGCTTCAAGGGCCTGCTCGTACACCGGGCGTACTTTCTGGACAAAAAACAGTTTGGCATCGGCCTCTTCGTACCCGCGCCTGATTTTGTCGGAAAGCTGCAGGGTAGCCTGATACGTATCCAGGGAAGCCTGCAAATCCCGTTGCTGATGATTCTGTTCGTACAAGCGCCCAAACACAGCCGCCCGGTGCCGGAGTACGTCAAACAGCGAAACCAGTGAGATCGCTTCGTCGTCCGGAGGAAGCACCTGATACGCGTCGGGGTGCCTTCCGTTCCAGTAAGAGGCGTGCAGGGCCTTCTGGTATTCATCGAGCGCCGCCGACCAATTCCCCTGGGCTTCCTGCCACCCACCCCGCTGCACGTACAATTCGGCTAAGCGGGTATTGTGCGGCCCTAAGCTGCTTACCAGCAGGTTACCGGCCTGATCGAATACCCGGCGGGCCTCGCCGAACTGGTCCAATTTCGTGTAACATGTGCCTAAGTTTGTCAGGATGCGTCCCCCTAATTCGGCATTTTTTTGACCCGGATCGCCTGCAACGAAGGCTTGATAACAACGGCGGGCTTCCCGCAGGTAAGTGAGGGCGTTAGGGTAGTCGCCGGTTTCGAGGTAAAGCGTTCCGATGTTGTTGGAGAGGTAGCTACGAAAAAAGGCCGACTTTGTGTAGCGCAGGGCAAGCTGATACTGCCGGATTGCCTCGGTAGAATCGCCCGTACTTTGGTAATAAGCCCCCAGGTTGTTGTATTCCAGCGAATAATAGTCGGTCAACTGGTGCTTCTGCGCAACCTGAAGCGCCTTTTCGGCGTAGAGCAGGACTTTTGGAAAATCAGCCTGTTTATTGAACAGGCTACTCAGATTTGAGTAAAAATAGGAAATGTAAGCAGGAATAACTAATTCTAATTCAGGGCTTTGGCTAATTAAATTTTCGGCTTTCTCTAAGTAATATCGTGATGAATCGGCCCGATTTATGTCTAAATACAGGGTTCCAATGGTAGAAAAAAGCTTGAACCGAATGCTATCGGAACCCGGTATTTTAACGGGTAATCTGGCAAGCCCAGACCTGGCTTCCTGGAGCGCCTGATCGAATTGGCCGAGGAAGTAGTAAGTCGTGCTGATGTCGGCGTACAAATTCGCAAGCCGGAGAGGCTCGTCGTGGCGCTGGGAAATACGTTGGGCCTGGCGGTAAAGATCAAGCGCCTGCTGGTTCTGCTCGCGTTTGCCGAGGGCCTCGGCCTGCGCCCACAACCGGTCGATGCGCGCCTGAATCGGCGTTTTTGACTGAACGAAGTGCCCGTTTTGCTTGAGCGTTGCGAACGCGGTACGCGATTGAGCAGCGCTCAGCGGGATAAGCGCGCGAGTGCTGCTGAGCAATAAAAAACAGACTACGAATCGAGCCAAGTTTGGGTTCATGCAAAAGGCGGTTTTCGCACAGCCCCTAAATTAACACCTCCCGTTTAAAAACGCCAAACCCCCGGAACCAATTGGCGGTAGCCCCGGAGGTCTTGTGTTGGCGAAGAAAGGCACTTAACCTGGTGGCGGCAGTAAAGTGCAGTATCGGAATCGGCCTCTGCTTGGTAATGCAACCTTATTTGAGAATCGGCGAACAGGGCGGGCGCGACGCTTCTGAATCGGCATCCTGCACTAAATTCGGCTTTTCAATTTTATTGGTGGGTGCCAGCGGCTCGACTTCAGTCTTCTGGCAGGAAGAGAACAGCACGGTGGCAGCAACAAAAAACAGGGCGGTGAACTTGGTGCGGGTATTCATGGGTCGTTGGAGTTTCGCGGATAGTGAGGGTGAGGAACTCTTCGTGGTCTTTTCGTAGGTATATCAAGGCTGACCGGTGAAATGTAACCTGCTCTCCCGGAAAATATTTTCAAAAAAGACTGCGTATCCTTAATAATCAACTGTATTTCAGTAATTTAGTTAGTCGAAAAAATCTTAAAAATTTTCCACGTCACCCCTAAATCACCGGTCCAGCTTATTTAGACCCCGTTTATTCCTCAACTTTTAATCACCATGCGCGCACTGCTCGTTGTTTTTGGCCTCGCTGCCGGGATCGTCAGCACTCCATCGGAGGGTTTTGGGCAAGATTGTAAAACGTACTACTTCATGAACCAGGGCACGGAAGTGGAAATGACCATTTACGACCGGAAGGGCGAGGCCAGTGGCCGAAGCGTGATGCGGGTCAATGAGGTAAAAGGCGGCAACGAAGCTCACCTGAGCAATACTTTTTTTAACGCCAAAGGCAAGGAGCAGATGAGTACCGCCGCCGTGACGGTACGCTGCAACAACGGCGTGTACGCCGTGGACCTGCGCAATATGGTCTCCCCCGAAATGATGAGCGGCATGATGGGCACCGATGTCCGGGTAACGGGCGATATGGCCGAATACCCGACTCCGATGCAACCGGGCATGACGCTTAAAGATGCCACGATGACCGCCGAGCCGACCAACGGCGGCGCAGCACTCCTGACGATGACGTTCACCCTCAAAAACCGCAAAGTGGAGAGCAAGGAGTCGGTGACGACCCCGGCGGGCACCTTCGAGTGCTATAAAATCACCTACGACGCCAGTTTACGGAGCATCATCGGCGTAAACTTTAAGACCACGGAATGGTTTGCACCGGGTTTTGGCATCGTAAAAACCGAAAGTTCCCGCAACGGTAAGCTCGCTGGCTCGACGCTTATCACGAAAGTGACTAAAGGTTCGTAGGGGGTCGTTATGTTTGCGGATAGTAAAAACGCACCTGAGCTTCCATGCCCCACTGGCTGATTCACGAAACATTCCTTAAACTGCTGGCTTCGGTGCTGGTGGGGGGCCTCATCGGGGCCGAACGCGAATACCGCAGCAAGCCCGCCGGTCTCCGCACGTTCACCCTGATTTGCCTCGGTTCCACCATTTTCACGATGCTGTCTGAATCCGTGGAAGTCGGCCATACCGGGCGCATCGCCGCCAACATCGTGACGGGCATTGGTTTTCTGGGGGCCGGGGTCATTTTCAAAACCAACGACCGGGTGGAAGGGCTGACCACGGCGGCTATCATCTGGGTGACGGCCTCGCTCGGCATGGCCCTGGGCGAAGGGAGCCTGCGGCTTTCCATCGCGGGGGCGGTGCTGGTACTGGGCGTGATGCTGGGTTTCAAGCGCGTGGAGCGGTTGCTGGAGCGCCTGCGCCAGACCCGCCACTACCGGATTGTTTATCAGCACACGACGCCCGATAGTTATAAACAGTACCGAAAACTGGTGCGGTCGTTTGAAGCTTCGGTGACGCGCGGCCAGCAGACCGTAGCGGAGGGTTTTATCACCGGGAGCTGGACCATCCGGGCGCGGCCCGAAGAACACGAGCACATCATCAAAACCCTCATGGCCGACTCGAAAGTGAGAGAAGTCACCTTTTAGTAAGCCGTGAAAAGTAAGAGGTGAGAAGTAAGTGCATTGTGCATCTACTTCTCACCTCTCACTTTTCACTGATCACTAAATCAGAACCGGGCGTCGTCATCCTCGTCTTCGTCCTCGAATTTTCCGCCCTTTGGCATCGAGAACAGGCTGTCGGTCAAGTCTTTGAATTGCAGGCCGCGTTCAAGGGTTTTTTTGCTCAACAGCGAAAATTCCGACAGACCGTGCAGCACAAATTCCATCAGGAAGAGTTTTTCGCTGCCTTTGATGGTGGGGTGAAACTGTTCGACCACGTCGTCCAGCCCGTCGATGGCCAGCAGGCGATTTTTGTAATCCTTGTCGGAAAGGTCGTTGAGGATGTCGATGGTGTTGCCGTCGCCAAACCAGCCCGTCACTTTCTGATACGGGTTCCGCGCTTTTCCATTCCCGCCCTTCTGCTGCTTTTTCAGCTTCTCGGGGTCGGGGAAATAATTCAGGAACTGCGTTTTAATGGCCTTGCCGAGCAGGTTCTGCGCCACGATCACCGGCCCTTCTACCTCGCCTTCGTACACCAGTTCCACCTTGCCCGTGATGGCGGGTACCACGCCCACCAAATCGGCCACGCGCACGTAGGTCTGGCCCTCGGCGTTCACCAGTGCCCGGCGCTCGGCGGCGGAAATCAGGTTTTCGTAGGCCGAAATCGTCAACCGCGCCGACACGCCGCTTTTGGCGTCCACGTATTCGCTCTGCCGGGCTTCGATGGCCACCTGCTCGACGAGGTCGATGATGACGTTGTTGGTCACCACGCGCTCCGGCTGGCCGGGCTTCACTTTGGCTTCCTGCAAGGTGATTTTCCGCCCGATTTCCAGCGATTTCGGGTAGTGGGTCACAATCTGGCTGTCGATGCGGTCCTTGAGCGGCGTCACGATGCTGCCCCGGTTGGTGTAATCTTCCGGGTTGGCGGTGAAGACGAACTGAATGTCGAGCGGCAGGCGGATTTTGAAACCCCGAATCTGGATGTCGCCTTCCTGCAAAATGTTGAACAGCGACACCTGAATCCGGGCCTGCAAGTCGGGCAATTCGTTGATGACGAAAATGCACCGGTGCGAACGCGGAATCAGCCCGAAGTGAATCACCCGCTCGTCGGAGTAGGGGAGTTTGAGCGTAGCGGCTTTGATCGGGTCGGCGTCGCCGATGAGGTCGGCCACCGACACGTCAGGCGTGGCGAGTTTTTCGGTGTAGCGCTCGTCGCGGTGCAGCCAGGCCACGGGCGTATCATCGCCTTTTTCGGCAATCAAATCGTTGGCAAACCGCGAGAGCGGTTGGAGGGGGTCGTCGTTGAGTTCCGACCCGGCCACGACGGGGATGTATTCGTCGAGCAGGTTGACCATCAGCCGGGCAATCCGGGTTTTGGCCTGCCCGCGCAACCCGAGCAAATTGATGTGGTGCTGCGAAAGAATGGCCCGCTCCACGTCGGGAATCACGGAATCTTCGTAGCCGTAAATGCCGGGGAAGACCTTTTCTTTGGCCTTAATTTTCCGAATCAGGTTCTCCCGCAGTTCGTCCTTGATGGACTTGGGTTGGTACCCGCTGGCCCTCAATTGCCCGAGGGTGGTGATGGCGAGGAGGTCGTTGGTTTTTAGTTGGGAATAAGACATTAAAATAATTAGAGTTTTACTTGTCTTTAAGCCGATTTAAAGGTCCTTGATACTCTTCAATTAAAGAATAAAGGGGGTCAGCATCTTGAAAGAAAGATTGACTATCTACGCCATACTCGGCAGTAAGATGAGCTTCTTTCAACACTGACTTTATGGCTTTAAGGTTCACTTGGCTCTTCCACCCTGGAAAACCAATTTTCAAGATTTTGACAATTTTTTCTTTAGAAAAACCGAAAATATTCGTCTGCTTTACTCGCTTACAGACTTCAATATAATTATTGCTTGGGTTATCCAAGAAATAACCTCTTTTCTGTAATAATTTATCTAATTCTTTATAAGTTATCACGTAATATTTGTTATCAATTGGACGGGTATGTTTTCTGATAAAATATGCAATATACAAAATTTCGGAATCGTCATTTTTTCTGAATTTTTTATAATCATTAAGTGTATGTAGCTTATTATCAGCTACTTTAACAGCTAACTCATCGAGTAAAGATAATTTGCATTCCCAAGTTCTCCCATTAAGTATCAGGTGATAAATTAGAGTTAGTAAAGCAGTTCGTTTATTAGCATCATGGAACGAATGATTCTTGATGATTCCAAAAAACAATGTAGCGGCAATTTCCTCCAATCGGTTCCATTTATTCACGTTTCCAAAACCAACAGTTTGCCTACTGATTGCTGATGCTAATAAATTGAAGTCTTTAACACCATAATTTATATTCTCTCCTTGTTGAGAAAAATGATCTACAATAATAAAATGTGCTTTTAAAATCTCGTTCGGACCAATTACAAAACTACCCCCAGAGGTTTGATATTCAAAATATTTCATACTTCTTTCATATTCGTCGTTCAAACGAAAATTGTAGAGATCAAGCATATTAGTTTGAAAGTTAAAATTGCTCTAATCGTTTAACCGTTTTAGTAAGTCTCTTTCCTCACGAAAAATTCGTGATATGTATCGGGCTTTATCTCCCAAATTGCTATATAACTGGCGATTTTTTAAAAGTACTTTGTTAAGTATTGCTTCAAATTCGTGTTCTCTTTCATCAAGAGCCACATTGATAAGTTCGTACAATAAAGCCTCTATTGATGGCATCCCAAGCGAATTCACTTTTTCTTGGAGTTGACGCGTCTGATTATCATCAAGCTCGATCTGTATATTGGTCATAGCCTGGGAGTTTGAAATTTGGGTCAAGTTAATGAAATTGACCCAAAAAAACGGCCCCGCTTGTGCAAACGGGGCCGTCGGCCTAAAAGTTTGGCAAAGCCGTCAAATAAACCGCGAAATCAGGTTTTCGAGGTATTCCTGCCGCCCGGAGCGCTGCTCGGGCTGGCCCAGGTCGATGGCCAGTTGGCGCATATCGGCCAGCGTGAGTTTGCCGTCTTCGAAGTCCTTGCCTTTTCCCGAATCGAACGACGCGTAGCGGTCTTTCAGGAAACCGTCCAGTTCGCCGTGCTGACGAATTTTGTCGGCGATGAGCAGGGAGCGGGCAATCACGTCCATCCCGCCGATGTGGGCGTGGAACAGGTCGGCATTGTCGGTCGAGTTGCGGCG
The DNA here is from genome assembly GCA_965249815.1 of Spirosomataceae bacterium. GTDB lineage: Bacteria > Bacteroidota > Bacteroidia > Cytophagales > Spirosomataceae > JAJAZB01. The sequence goes on from CBDFMV010000002.1 coordinate 323,495, forward strand.
GCGCTTGGCGTCGAAGTTGATGCCGCCGCCTTTCAGCCCGCCCGTGCGGAGCAAAATCAGCATGGCTTCCGTCCACTCGTACAAATCGACGGGGAACTGGTCGGTGTCCCAGCCGTTTTGCACGTCACCCCGGTTGGCGTCGAGCGAGGCGAGCATCCCGGCGTCGGCGGCCACCTGGCACTCGTGCTGGAAGGTGTGGCCCGCCAGCGTGGCGTGGTTCACCTCGACGTTGATGCCGAAATCGTTCATCAAATCGAACTCGCGCAGGAAGCCAATCACCGTGGCGCAGTCGTAGTCGTACTGGTGCTTGGTGGGTTCCATCGGCTTGGGTTCGATAAAAAATTTGCCCTGCCAACCCCGCCCGCGGGCGTAGTCCACGGCCATGTGCAGCATCCGGGCGAAGTGCTCGCGCTCGCGCTGCATGTTGGTGTTAATCAGGCTCATGTAGCCCTCGCGCCCGCCCCAGAACACGTAGTTTTCGCCGCCCAGATCGATCGTGGCGTCGAGGGCCGTTTTGATTTGCGAGCCGGCCTGGGCCACCACGGCAAAATCGGGGTTGGTCGAGGCTCCGTTCATGTAGCGGAAGTGACTGAAGAGGTTGGCCGTGCCCCAGAGCAGTTTCACGCCGGAGTCGGCTTGTTTTTGCTTCAACACGCCCACCATCGTTTGCACGCGTGCGTCGAATTCCAGCGGGTCGGCCACCTGATCCACCACGTCGAGGTCGTGGAAACAGTAGTACGGCGCGCCGATCTTCGTGATGAACTCGAAGGCCGCGTCGGCCTTGTCTTTGGCGCGCTGAATCGGGTCGGGATTTTGGTCCCACTCGTAAAAGTGCGTCGGCCCGCCGAAGGGGTCGCCGCCGTTGCCGCAGAAGCTGTGCCAGTACGCGATGGCGAAGCGGAAGTGCTCGTTCATCGTTTTTCCGGCTACCACGCGGTTCGCGTCGTAGTAGCGGAAGGCCAGCGGGTTGTCGGTGTCGGGACCTTCGTACTTGATTTCACCGATGCCGGGGAAGTACTCTTTTTCGCCAAGCAAAATGCTCATGGTCGGGGAAGAATTAGGGTTTAGGGTTTTGAGAAATGGTTCAGACACCAATTGCCAGCGAAAACGGCGGCAGCATCAGCAGGTTCGCTTCCTGGGCCGGCGTATCCACGCGGGCCAAAGTTAGGGTGTTTCCTGCGGCGTCTGCAAACGATTCCGGGTTGGCACTGGCTTCGACCAGGCTGGTTTCCTCCAAAAGTTTGAACGTCAACGCCTGCAATTCCAGCGGCAACCGCAGCCGGACGGCGGTCGGACCGTGGTTGGCCAACAGCAGTTTCAGAAAACCCTCTTTCCGCAAAAGCAGGCTTGAAACCGCCAGCGGCTGCGACGTTTCGGTCAGGAGCACCTCGCCACCGGCGTGCGTCTGGACTTCCTGCAAAAGCAGGTAAACCGGAAAAACTACCCCGCCTTCTTCGGTCATCAGCCCCTGATTTCCCAAATCCTGAAAGTACGTAACGGCTTCTGCGCCCGCTTCGGCGAGGTATTTCAGGCTGGCGAGCGTCCAGCCCGCCGCCCAGAGCGAGGCCTGGCGCGGGTCGGTGCGCTGCGCGTCGGAAGCGACGCGGGCGGCGGGGTCGTGGGCGTAGGGGTTGAACCGCCGCCGCAGCGTCACGGGCGAAACCCAGACGGGCGTTGAAGGATAAATTGCCCCCGCCGACCGCACCACGTCGCCCTGGGCCTCGGCGTTCTCCACCAGCGAAAGCGAATCGAACGCGTGTTCCTGCGGGTGGACGGAAAACGCGACGAAATCAAAACCCGCCGCAGCATCCACTGCGGCATCGAACCGATTCCGGTTGAATTCGGCGAAATTAAAATCGGTGCCCGCGCCAAAATCCGCTTCGGGCAGGGCGGATTTCAACGTTTCCAAAACCGCCCGTAGCGCCACAACGTCAGTCGTCGGGTGATTTTCTGAAAAAAGCAGCACGCCCGCCACGGCCACCTCGTGCTGCCGGACGAGGTTGAGAAACGCCGAGGCTTCTGCTTCCGCGTTTTCGGTCAGGCGCAGCGCCGCCAGTAGGGCCGAGTTGGCGGCTTTCACCCGCTGCAAACCCATTGCGAACCGCTCCGGTTGGTCAGCGTAAAAATCCACCCGGACGTGGTGCAGCCCCAGCGCCGCCAGGTGCGCCGCGCCCATCTCCGAGTCGGTTGCGCCGACGTTCGCCGCCGTGCCGAGGTGGGGCAGGCGGGACGTGGTTTCGAGCAACGTCAACTCAATTACCAGCGCCTCGTCGATCGGGGCCACGGCGGCTTCGGAATTGATTCCTTCGACCCGAAACCGCACCGTTTGCTTCACCCGGTCGCCGGGATGCAGGGCCACGGGCCGGGGCCGCGAAAGCGGTGTGCAGAAGGTCTTGAACGAGGCGTCCGTCCAGTTGCGCTGGTCTTCGGTTTCAAACCAGTCGCCTGCAAAATCCAGCCGGTACCAACCCCCGTTTGCCGATTGCCAGCGCAGGCCGGTCAGGTCGAGGAAGGGGTCGTCCGGGGCGATTTCGGCGGGAAAGGCCGTCGTTTCGGGTTCGCCGTGCTCGTGAAAAAGTTCGGCGGGCTGCCCGGCGCAGGTTTTCGGCGGGTGCAGCACGCAGAACCCCGCCCGGTTGCGCTGAATCGGGTGCAGGGCTTCGCCTTCGATGTCAAATACCACCGAGCCGTCGGCGTCGCCAGTGATGGTGACATCCCAACGGAAAACGGGCTGTCCCGCCGCATTCTCGTGGTGGCACTGGTAGGAAACGGTGAACGAATCGGGCTGAGCGTCAAGTTGTTCGCCGCTCAGGTGCGGCGCGTAGGTAGCCCAGTTTTCGTCGCGCAACGCGAAATAAATCATCCGCAGCACCTCCTCGCCGCCGTGGTGGAGGTGGCGCAGAAAGCCGTTTTCGTAGCTCATCCGCAGCGGCCCGGCGCGGAGGGGGGTGGGCGTGGGGTACGGCTGGGAGGAGCCGTGGAGGGTTGGGGTCATGGAATCAAAAGAAGGGTCACAAACGCACCCGTTGCCGCTTCGCGTACTCGCCCGGCGTCAGGCCCATCAGCGTTTTGAACTGCCGGTGAAAGTGCGTTAAATTGTTGAATCCGCTCGAATAGCACACCTGGGCCACGTCGAAGCGCTCTTCCTGTAGGAGTTTGCAGGCGTAGCTGATGCGTACTTCGGTGAGGTACTCGAAGTAACTTTTCCGCGTGCGCGACTTGAAGTAGCGGCAAAACGCCGAGGGCGTCAGGCTGGCAAGCGGGGCCACCTGCTCCAGCCGGATTTCGTCGCGGAAGTGGTTGATGGTGAATTCGCATACCTTGTTGATCTTCAGCGAGTCGGCTTCGGGGTATTGAAATCGGTAGTCGAGGCGGGTGAGCGGCACGGCCTCGGGGCTGCGAGCCAGGTCGTCGAGCAGGGCGAGGAGTTCGAGTACGCGCAGGGTGGGGGCGAGGCCGGGCAACTGGCTCAGCCGCCGCGCCGCCCGGTCGCGGGTGGTGCCGATAAACCGCAGCCCGCGCGCGGCCCGCTCGAATAAATCGGCCAGCGGGGCAAATTCGGGCGTTTTCAAAAAATCGGCTCCCAGAAAATGGGGCAAAAACTGCACGATGGTGAAATCGGGCCGCTCGTCGGGGTGGGCGTCGTCGTAAACCCGGTCGCGCTGGCAGGTGTGGGGCAGGTTGGCCCCGATGAGCCACACGTCGCCGGTGTCGATGCGCCCGATGCTGTCGCCCACGAAGCGCGTACCCCGCCCGGTGGCAGCGTAGGCCAGTTCGAGTTCGGGGTGGTAATGCCACGGGTTGCTGGCTGGAATGTCGTCGGCTTTCACCGTCAGCGAAGCGCCGGTGGGAGGCGGGATGGTGCGGAGTTGGGGTTTCATTGGTGAGGTTCTGGCAAACTTCTCGTTTTAACCAATATCCGCCAACTCCCCGACCTTTTTTTTTCTTCCCGAAAAAATAGTGTACAAATCCGCCAATCGGGTTCAACTTTTTCGCGGAAAAACCAAAGTAGTTTTGCGGAACCCGTTGCTGAACGGGTATCCACCTAACCTCTAAACCAACGGTCTTTCCCCATGAATTTTGCCATCATTGGCGGTACCGGCGCGATGGGCAGCATCTTCGGTGGTCGGCTCAGGCAGGCCGGTTACGACGTGACGCTGTTCGACGTGTCCGACGAAGCCGTTCAGCGCATCCGCCGCGAAGGGCTTCAACTCACCGACAAAACCGATAAAACCGAGACCATCGAGGTTCCGGCCACGACCGACCCCGCCGAAGTCGGCCCGACCGACGTGGCGCTGGTGTTTGTCAAGTGCTTCCACACCGAATCGGCCATGCGGATGGCCCAGCCGTTTCTCGGCCCCAACACCACCGTGCTGAGCCTGCAAAACGGCTGGGGCAACGCCCAGACCATCCGCGAGGTCCTCGGCGGCGAACGACTGATGATCGGCGTCAACTACGTGTCGGGTACGTTGCTCGAACCGGGGCACGTGCGGCAGGTGGGCAATCCCGTGGCCTGGATTGGCCGCTGGGGGCAGCCCGCCGACGCCACCGCCCGGAACATTGCCGAGGCATTGACCAAAGCCGGTTTCCAGACCACCGCCTCCGACGACGTGCTGCTCGATGTCTGGAAAAAACTCGCCCTTAACGTCGTCACGTTGCCCACGGCGGCGCTGCCCGGATTCACCGCCGAAAAGCTCATCGCCCACGAACCGATGATGGAGGTGATGCGGGCTTTGCTCCGCGAAACCGTCACCGTGGCCGGAGCCGAAAACATTGCCCTCGACTACGACGAACGCTGGGCCTACATCGTCAACCTGCTCCGCAACGCCGTTGGTGCGCGTGGCTCCATGCTCCAGGACGTACAGGCCCGCCGCCGCACCGAAATCGACGTCATCAACGGGGCCATCGCCGCCGCCGGTCGCCGCCACGGCATCGCCACGCCCGTCAACGACACGATGGTCGGGTTGATGAAGGCGCTGGAGGCGGAGTACCTGAATAATTGACAATGGATAATGGAAAATGGATAATGAAATGCCTTGACTGGCAATCAATTATCCATTGTCCATTATCAATTATCCATTCCAAATGCCCAGACTTCGCTTCCTCGGCGTGGCCGCCTACGAGTTGGTCAACTCGCGCGGCCAGCATATTTTGATTGACCCGTTCATCGATTCGTCGCCGGGTTGCCCGATCAAGTCCACCGACCTCGAACGGGTGGATTTAATCGTCGTCAGCCACGCGCCCATCGACCACTTCGGCGATACGGAAGAAATTGCCCGCCGCACCGGCGCGCCCGTGATTTGCGGGGGCGAAATCAAGAATTTCCTGTTGGCGAAGGGCCTGCCCGCCGCCCAGATTCGCGCGACGGTCTGGGGCATCGCCGTGGAGGTGGCGGGCATCACGGTCTATCCCGTTGAAAACCACCACTGGTCGCAGTTGAAAATGCCCGACGGGAGTTTCGCCTCCGGCGTGCCCAACGCCTACGTGGTGTACCTCGACGAAGGCATCCGGTTTTACCACTACGGCGACACGGCGATTTTCTCCGATCTCCGGCTTATCCGCGACCTGCACCGGCCCACCCACGGCTGCGTGGGCATCACCAATCCCGTCGAAATCCTGCACTGGTTCGAAGCACCGGGCCGGATGCTGACGGGCGAAATGTCGCCAAAGGAAGGCGCGCTGGCGGCGCAGTGGCTGGGCCTGGAAACCGTTTTTCCCTGCCATTATTACAACCCCGACTGCGCCGACGTGCACGAATTCAACGCCCGGATTGACAAACTGCGGGCCACGGACGCGCAGGCTCCGAAGTCGGTCACGCTCATGCCCGGCGAGTGGTACGAACTGGAGGCGGTGCCGGATTGGAGGCCGTTGTACGAGTAGTGTCTGAACCTTTCGTCTGAACCACGATTGGCCAGGATTTTAGGATTGGCAGGATTGAGGAAACGGCTTATTGAATTTCATCCTATTCATCGTAAAATCCCGGCCAATCCTGGTTCAGACAAAAAACGCATGAAAGCCTTAGTCATCCCCGAAATCCTCCGCATGCAGGTCGCCGACTGGCCCGAAGCGCCGCTCGAACCGGGCGAAGTGCGCGTGCGGGTGGCGGCGGCGGGCGTCTGCGCCGGGGATTTGTCGATTTTCAACGGCAAAAATCCCTACGCCCGCCTGCCCGTCGTGGCCGGGCACGAACTGGCCGGGACGGTGGTCGAGGTGCACCCCACCGTTGCCACGGTTTCGGTCGGGGCGCGGGTGGCCGTCGAGCCGTTCATCGCCTGCGGCACGTGCTACGCCTGCCGGGTCGGGAAAAGCAACTGCTGCGCCAACCTGCGCATCATCGGGGTCCACCAGGCGGGGGGCTACGCCGAAACCGTCGTGGCTCCGGCGAAAAACTGCTACGAAATTCCGGATGAAATGCCCTTCACCCAGGCCGCGCTGGTCGAGCCGGTGACGATTGCCCTCCAGGCTTGCCGCCGGGGGCAGGTCGGCCCGGCGGACACGGTTTTGGTGCTCGGCTGTGGCCCCATCGGGGCGTTCATCATCGAAGTAGCGCGGGAGTTGGGCGCAAAAGTCTATGCCGCCGACGTGCTGCCCGACCGCCTCGCCGTGGCCGAAACACTCGGCGCGATTCCGCTGCTTTCCGACGAAAACCTGCTGGCAAACGTCCTCGAAAGCACCCACGGCGAAGGAATGCCCGTCGTCATCGAGGCCACGGGCGTGCCGAAGGTCATCGAGCAAACGGTTCACCTCGTCGCGGCGGGCGGGCGCGTGGTCATTGCCGGGCTGGTAAAAGGCGGCATGGGCGTGACCTTCCCCGGCCTCGATTTCACCCGCAAGGAACTCACATTGCTCGGCAGCCGGACGGAAGTGGGCTGTTTTCCCGAATCCATCCGCCTCCTGGCCGAAGGCCGCATCCGTTTCGCCGCGATGGCCACCGAGTTCGACATGTTCGCCGACGCGCCGGGCCTGTTTTCCAAACTGGCCGAAAAACCAGAGCTGATTCACAAGGGAATTTTAGTCGTTTGAATCACCCCATGAAACTCTACACCTTCAAACTCCGCAACCACCAGACCGTCGGCGTGGAGAAGGCCGGTTTGCTGTTCGATTTGAAAGCCCTTTTTCAAAAGCACAAGGCCGACACCGGCGGCAGCGGGGCCGTTTTCAAAAACCTGCTCACCCTGATTGGCTCCGGCGCAGAAGGCTTGGCGCTGGCGCAAACGCTGCACGACCGGGCCGAACCCGCCGAGGGCGTCAGTTTTCCGTTCGGTTCGGTGAAAATCCTGGCTCCGTACCGGCCCGGCAAAATTCTCGCGTCGGGCGTGAATTACCACGGGCATTTCACCGAAAACCCCGCCGCGAAGGTGCCAAAATTTCCGTTTTTCTTCTCCAAAATTCCCTCGGCCATCGTCGGGCCGGGCGAGGCGATTCTGCTGCCGAAGGGCGTCAGGCAGGTGGATTACGAAGTCGAATTCGCCGTGATTTTCGGAAAAACGTGCAGAAAACTTACCCCCGAAACCGCGATGGACGCCGTCTGGGGCTACTCGATTCTCCACGACGTTTCGGCCCGTGACATTCAGTTCGTGGACAATCAGATTACGTTTGGCAAAAACTACGACAGTTTCGCCCCCTTCGGCCCCTGCGTGGTGACGAAAGACGAGCTTCCCAACCCCGAAAAGCTGGTGCTGAAGTGTTTCGTCAACGGCAAGGCCCTGCAGGACAGTGGCAACTGGGACTGGATTCACCCCCTGCCCGACTACGTAGCCTACGTGACGGGCATGATGACGATGGAACCCGGCGACGTGATGACCACCGGCACGCCCGCCGGCACCGGCTACTTCCGCGACCCACAGGTATTCCTCCGACCCGGCGACGTGACCGCCTGCGAAATCGAAGGCATCGGGCGGCTGGAAAACCCGGTGAAGCGGGATTTGAGAAGATGAGTAGGGTCGTGCCGCCGCTCCGCGTGGCACGACCCTACTAAGTTTTATCGTATTCAACACCAAGTCATGCCACGCAGAGCGGCGGCATAACCTCGCTTATGAATTTCAACGGCCTCGACCACCTCGCCATCGCCGTGCCCGACACGGAGGCGGCCCTTCGCACCTGGCGCGACAAGCTGGGGTTTCCGGTGCTGTTTTCGGAAATTGTCAATGGCGGCGCGGTGCGTCTGACCCACCTCGATTTGGGCAACTGCCACCTGCAACTCGTGGAGCCGCTTATCGAAAATTCGCCCCTCGACCTGTGGGTGAAAGCCACCGGCGGCGGGCTGCACCATTTCTGCCTGAAGGTGGATGACATCGGCGAAGCGTTCGCGACGGTGGAGTTTCAGACCGGCATCCCGCCCGCGCCCCAGCCGCACCAGGGCACGGGGGGCAAGCGGGCACTGTTTCTCGATAAAACCGCCACCGATGGCGTGCAGGTGGAATTGACCGGCAAGTGATGCTTCCCGAAATGGACCTTTTTCGATGAAATGCACACGTTCAACACGCTCACGGATTTGCTGAAAACCCTCCCGCCTGAATGGCCGGAAGACCTGCTTCCCGCCATTCAGGACTCCAACCGTGCAGCAGACGCAACCCTCGTCGTGCTCGACGACGACCCCACCGGCACCCAAACGGTGTACGACGTACCCGTGCTGACGGAGTGGAGCGAGGAAACGCTGCTCGACGAATTTTCCCAAAAAACGCCCGTTTTCTACATCCTGACCAACTCCCGCAGCCTGACCGGGACCGAAACGACCGCTCTCCACGAAACCCTGTCCCGCCGCCTCGACGCCGTGGCCCGGCAAACTGGGCACCGATACCAACTCGTCAGCCGGAGCGATTCGACCCTGCGCGGGCATTTCCCCGCCGAACCCGCCGCGATTGAAACTGGCTGGGGGCAGCAAGCCGACGCCTGGCTGCTCGTGCCCTATTTCCGCGAAGGTGGGCGGCTGACGGCCCACGACGTGCATTACATCGCCGAAGGCGACGCGCTGACGCCCGCCGCCGAAACGCCCTTCGCCCGCGACGCCACGTTTGGCTACCGGAATTCCGATTTGAAAGTCTGGGTCGAGGAAAAAACGGCCGGAGCGATTCGGGCGGAAGACGTCGTTTCGATTTCGCTGGAAACCATCCGGCAAGGCGGACTGAAAGCCGTTGAAAAGCCGTTGAAATCGCTGAAAAATGGGCAAATCGTGATTGTCAACGCGCTTTCACTGCGCGATGTACAGGTCGTGGTCCGGGCGGTGCAAACCCTTCCCGAAAAACGATTTATCTTTCGCACCGCCGCATCCTGGGTGCAGGTTGCCGCTGGGTTGGAAACCCGGCCGTTGCTCGAAAAAGCCGCGCTGGTGGATTCGGCAACGAAAACCGGCGGGCTGACGATCGTGGGTTCCTACGTGCCCAAAACCACGGCCCAACTGACGGCCTTGCTCGAAAGCGGCGCGGTGCAGGCCGTGGAAATCGCGGTGCCCAGGCTGTTGAGCGACGAATTTGAAGCCGAAGTCGAACGCGTGCTGCAAGCCGTCGAGGCGGCGCTGACAGTGGGCCGCGACGTGGTGGCCTACACCAGCCGCGCCCTCGTGCAAACCGACGACCCCGCCGAAAGCCTGCGCCTGGTCAACCGCGTGTCGGCGGGGCTGGTCGAACTGGTGCGGCGGCTGGCCGTGCGTCCGCGCTACCTGCTGGCTAAAGGCGGCATCACCGCCAGCGACCTGGCCGTGAAGGGCCTCGGCGTGCGGCGGGCACTGGTGCGGGGGCAACTTCTGCCCGGCGTGCCCGTCTGGCAAACCGGCGACGAAACCCGCTTTCCGGGGCTGACGTACGTGGTGTTTCCGGGGAACGTGGGCGGGGAGGGAGCGCTGTTGGAGGCGGTGTTAAAAATGAAAGTTTGAACCATGCATGAACTCCACTTCGCCGTCCTCGGCACGGGCTTTTGGGCGGGGTACCAGGTTCCCGGTTGGCTCGAATTGCCTGGCGTGAAACTCCTGGCCACCTGCGACCGGGATTTAGCGAAAGCGCAGGCGCTGGCCGACCGCTTCGGTGCGCCCCACGCCTACGCCGACCCCGACGAACTGCTCCGCAACCACGCCGCCGAACTCCATTTCGTGGACGTCATCATGCCGGTACAAACCCACCGGGCGCTGGTCGAAAAAGTCGTTGCGCACGGGCTGCCGGTTATTTGCCAGAAACCCATGGCCGATTCGCTGGCCGACGCCCAGGCCATGCTCGCCGCCGCGCGGGCGGCAAACGTCCCGTTTTTCGTCCACGAAAACTGGCGCTGGCAGGCTCCGGTGCGGCACATCAAACAAATCATCGACGCCGGAACCATCGGCAAACCCTTCCGGGCGCGGCTCCAGTTTTGCCACGCGTTTCCGGTGTTTGAAAACCAGCCCGCCCTGCGCGAGGTCGAACACCTGGCCCTGGCCGACGTCGGTTCGCACCTCTTCGACGTTGCCCGGCTCTGGTTCGGCGAGGTCACGCAATTGTATTGCCGTACCGCCACCGTCAACCCCACCGTGCGCGGCGAAGACGTGGCCACGACGCTCCTCAGCCACCGCAGCGGGGTCGAAAGCGTCGTGGAATTGTCGTTCAGCTCCCGTTTCGCCCGCGACCCGTTTCCCGAATCGTTTTACGTCGTTGAGGGGAGCGAGGGCAGCGTCACGCTTTCCTACGACAACGAACTGACCATCACCACGCGCCGGGGCGTCGAGAAACTGAAAGCCGACCCGCCCGTGCGTTACGACTGGATTAACCCCGCCTACGCCCTCGTTCACTGCTCCATCGTCGATTGCAACCGCGATATTCTGAAGCAGTTGCGCGGCGAAGGCCCGTCGGAGATGATCGCCGCCGACAATTTTGAAACCGCCCGCCTTGTGTGGGCAGCGTACGAGTCGGCGAGGACCGGAAACGTCATTCGGATGAAAAATTTTTAACCGCAAAGACGCAAAGGCGAGCGCAAGGTTCGCCAGGTTTTCTTTGCGGACTCTGCGTAAATCATTGCGCCTTTGCGGTTAAGAAATGCAGCTAAACCTACAAAACATCACCAAAACCTTCCCCGGCGTGCGCGCCCTCGACGGCGTGTCGCTCAACGTGCAGCCGGGCGAAGTTCACGCGCTGTGCGGGGAGAACGGCGCCGGGAAAAGCACGCTGATGAACGTGCTGGCCGGCAACCTTCAGCCTGATTCGGGCGAGATTTTACTCGATAACCAGCTCGTCGCCATTCCCAACCCGCAGCGGGCCGCCGAACTGGGCATCGCCCTCGTATACCAGGAGCGCAGCCTGGCCGACAACCTGAGCGTGGCCGAGAACATTTTTGCCAACAACCCACCCGTCACCCGCCTCGGCCTGATTGATTATCCCGCCCTCTACCGCCAGACCGAAAGCCTGCTGGCCGAACTCCAAATCAGCGGCATTTCGTCCAAAACGCCCGTCGGGCGGCTGTCGCCGGGGCAGAAGCAGATGGTCGAAATCGCGAAGGCGTTGTCCAAAAAACCGCAGCTTCTGATTTTGGACGAACCCACCGCGAGCCTCACCGAGCGCGAAACGGCGGTGCTTTTCGACGTGGTGCGGCAACTCCGTGAACGGGGCGTCGGCATCGTGTACATTTCGCACCGGATGGACGAAATCTGGCACCTCGCCGACCGCATCACCGTGTTGAAAGATGGCCGCTGGCAGGCCACCCGCCCGGCTTCGGCACTGACGCCCAATGAGTTGGTTCGGTTGATGGTGGGCCGGGACCTGCACCAGATGGAAGGCGTTTCGGCAAAAACTAACGAGGTGCTGCTCTCGGTCGAACACCTGACCGGCGGGCGCTTCCGCGACGTGTCGTTCACGCTGCACCGGGGCGAAATCCTGGGCCTGGCCGGATTGGTGGGCGCGGGCCGCACCGAAATCGCCCGCGCCATTTTCGGAGCCGACGAAATTTTATCGGGAAAAATCAGCCTGAACGGCGAAGTGTATCACGCCGACCACCCGGCGGAGGCCATCCGGCGTGGCGTGGGCTACGTGCCCGAGGAGCGCAAGTCGAGCGGGGTGTTTCTCCAAATGCCCGTGGCGGAAAACATCATTTCTGCCAACCTCCGTGCCGCCGTCGTGGGGCGTTGGTTTTCAGAGAAAAAAGCCGCTTCGCTGGCGGAAGATTTTCGCCGGAAACTCCGCATCGCCACGCCGTCGGTGCGGCAAAAAGCGGTGAATCTGAGCGGGGGAAACCAGCAGAAAGTCGTCCTCGCCCGCTGGCTGCTCACCAACCCCGACCTGCTCATCGTTGATGAACCCACCCACGGCATCGACGTCGGCGCGAAGTTCGAGGTGTACGGCCTGCTCCGCCAACTTGCCGCCGGGGGCAAGGGTATTTTGTTAATTTCGAGCGAGTTGCCCGAACTACTGGCGCTGTCTGATACGGTGCTCGTCATCCACCAGGGCCGTGTGGCCGGGCAGCTTTCCCGCGCCGAAGCCACCGAAGAGCGGGTGCTGGCGCTGGCGTCGGGGCTGAATTCCGCAGGGAGTAAAAATTCCCCCTTTGAAGGGGGTTAGGGGGATGTAGCTGGAAGATGAGAGTACTTCCATTCCGACCGCAGACATCCCACTAACCCCCTTCAAAGGGGGAATTAAATACATTTGCACCCGTAACCTCCAAACCCACCTTGAAAACCCTCCTCCAGGACCGCGTGTACACCCTCGCCCTCACCATCGCGGTCGTTGCAGTGGGGGCGAGTCTGGTTTTTCCGCAGAATTTCCCGACGTTCGAAAACCTCAGCCAGATTTTCCTCAACCTCAGCATCGATACCATCGTGGCCGTGGGCATGATGGTGCTCCTCGTGGCGGGGGCCTTCGACCTCTCGGTGGGGTCGGTAGTGGCGTTTTCGGGCGGACTGACGGCGGCGCTGATGTACCATAACGCCGTGCCCGTGCCCCTGGCCGTGGCGGCGGGCCTCGGCGCGGCGCTCGGCATCGGCTGGGTCAACGGCCTGCTCATTGCCCGCGTGGGCATCAACCCCATGATTCAGACGCTCGCCATGATGGGTATCGTGCGCGGTGGGGCGCTGATGGTGAGCGGCGCGGGCATCCAGAACCTGCCGTACTGGTTCAACGCGCTGGGGCAGTCGAAGCTGCTGGGCCTGCAAATGCCCATCTGGTACATGCTCCTCACGGTGGGCGTGTTCGCGTTTCTGGCGCAACGCACGCCGTTTTTCCGGCGCTACTACTACATCGGGGCCAACGCCCGCGCGGCCGAACTCTCCGGCATCCGCACCCAGCGAATGATGACCTGGGCCTTCGTGCTCTCGGCGGGGCTGGCGGGTGTGGCGGGCATCCTGCTCGCCTCGCGGCTCGGCGCGGCCATGTCGAGTTCGGGGCGAGGGCTGGAACTGCGCGTGATTACGGCGGTGATTCTGGGCGGGGCGAGCCTGGCCGGGGGGCAGGGCAAAATCGTCGGGGCGCTGCTGGGGTCGCTGTTCATGGGGCTGGTGGGCAACCTCATGGTCATCGCCCGCGTGTCGGGCTACTGGCAGGAAATCATCCTCGGCCTGATTCTGATTGGGGCGATTTGGCTGGATCAGGTGGTGAAGAAGCGGGTGGGGTGATTTCAATTATCTTTGATTTGAAAAAAAGAGAACATGGCCCAGAAACAGCCCCCCAAGGTAAAAAAAACGGTGCAGGTGGATTCCAGCCTGCTACCCCTGCTCAGCGTGATGCTCAAAAAAGCCAACCTCTCGCTCAGTGACCTGAACGACTCCGCCATCCGCCGGTGGATTAACCAGAACATCGACCTGCTCAGCCAGCACGAGCGGGAGCAGTTTAAAGATGTGTTGCTGTGAAAAACCTGCCCACGCACGTTTTTTTAGACGCCAACGTGCTCATCAACGATGCGCTGTTTCGGCAACGGCAGGAAAAACGCGGGGCTGCTTCGGCAACGGCGGTACGCTACCTGCGCGCCCGGCCTAACGCCCGGTTGTACGTGGCGGTGCTTTCGGTGGTGCAGGTGGCGGCCACGTTGAGCAAGCGGGCCAGATTTTCGGCATCGGAAATTGACGCCGAGGTGAAACGCATCCTGGCGCAGTACTACCTCATCGACCTCACCGAAAAAGACCTGCACACGGCGCTGGCCGTCGCGGGCGGTGATTGGGAAGACGCCGTGCAGTACGCCCTGAGCCAAAAAATGCGCTGTTTTTACATCATCACCGAAAACGCGAAAGACTTCCGCAGCTTCGCCAACGTGTCCGTCGTCCCGCCAGGCCGGATTCGGTTGGTGCTGGTGGATTAATTATTTCGTCATTCTACGCTGAGACGCATTGCATCAATTCACCTTAAAGACGTCAACACTCTTGGACAACGTTATGACGAAAAAGCGACTCTTTCAGATTATTGGTGTAATATTTTTATCGGCAATAACTCTTCAACAGGTTGCCAAATATTTTCTTGATTCAAATACTCCACAAGCAATTGATGAACTTATTGAGCAAGTCAAAAATAATAAAGCTTTGACAAATAAAATTGGTGGGTATGATTCGTATCGATTTTCCTACAATTATGAAAAGTACGACATGGGAGAAGATTCGCCATTTGAAATAATTATTTTTGGAGACACAGCAGGTGTAAAATTTATTGGAAAATTAAGGAAGCAAGGCGAAGTATCGAGAATAGTTGAAGTGGATACAGTATTCAAGTCCTATTAAGTATCACCAAAAAATTTTAAAATATATGCATGCTTGACAGACTTGGCTGTGTAAGTTAATGGCAACCCTATGCATTCCTAAACTACCTCCATGAAATTTCTCCCCCTCCTTCTCCTGCTTCCCCACCTCGCCCTTGCCCAGAAAAAGCCCTTCGGCTTCACGGTTTCCGCGCCAAAAACGACCGTGGAAATCTACGATTTCTGGGAAGGCACGCTGACGCTGAAAAAGCCCACGCCCTACAACCCCTTCGCCGAGGCGACGCTGACGGGCCAGTTCACCGATGAAACTGGGCAGGTCACCGAGGCCGAAGGGTTCTGCGACGCCCAGGACGGGCGCACGGCGAAGGTGCGGTTCATGCCCGCCAAACCGGGCAACTACCGCTACGTCCTGCGTTACGAACAGGGCGGCAAACTTGAGGAAGTTTCCGGGCAGTTTACCGCTGTAAAATCCAGTCGTAAGGGCCCGTTGCGCGTGGACACGGCGCACCCCTGGCATTTCGCGTACGAGGGCACGGGCGAACATTTTTTCTGGAACAGCACCACCACGTACTGGCTGATGGGTTGGAAAGACGAGGCCATCATCCGCGCCGCCCTCGACCGGCTGGCCCGCCACGGCATCAACCGGATTCGGGTCGCGATGAACGCCCGGCAGGACGACGGTACCCGCTGGGCCGAACCGCTGGTGAAGGAATCGAAACAGTTTACCTTCAAACTCACGCCCTGGGTGGCGAAGCAACCCGACGACCTCGACAACCCCGGCTTCGACGTGACCCGCTTCAATGTGGCGCATTGGCAGAAACTCGACCGGCTGGTGGACTACGCCCGGCAGCGGGGCATCGTCGTCTCGCTCATTTTTTACCTCGACGGCCTCGACCACGGCTGCGATCCGTTCAAAAAAACCAACATGGGCAACCTGGACGAGCAGCGCTACTACCGCTACGCCGCCGCCCGGTACTCGGCCTTCGAGAACATCACCTGGGACGTGACCAACGAGTACCACCTGTTTCGCAACGAGGCGTGGGTCGAGAAAATGGGCACCCTGCTCAAGGCCGTTGACCCGGTGAAGCACCTGATTTCGGTCCACGGAAATGCCGAGTTTCCCTTCCGCAAAGCGCCCTGGGTGGACATGGTGCTCTACCAGTCGTGGGACGAGTGCGGGGGCTACGCCTTCATCAGCGAATGCCGCCGCAAGCAGGCCGAAACGGGGCGGATTCTGCCCCAAATCAATGAGGAGTACGGCTACGAAGACCACTACCCCGTGTGGGGTTGCGGGGCCACGGCCACCAAAGTGCCCAACGGCCGCAACGCCGACAACCGCCGTCGGCTGGCCTGGGAAATCGTGATGGCGGGCGGCCACCAGACCACGGGCGAACGGGCCAACGAAGGTACCGGGGCCGGTGCCGACGCGGGCGGGGGCTGGATCAACGGGCGGGGCAACGACGCGATGACGATGCTGCCGTACTACCGGCACCTGAAGGAGATTTTTCAGCAAACCGAGTTCTGGAAATTGGAACCGCGCAACGAACTGGTCAATTTTGGCAACCTTTGCCTGGCCGAGTCGGGGCGGGAGTACCTGGTGTACAGCCGGTTGTCGGCCTGCCGGGTGGTGCTGCCCCGCGAGGCGGGCGTTTTTTCGGTGACGATGTTCAACCCGCGAACGGGCGAAAAAACAGCTCTGCCCGACTGCGACGCGAAGGCCAATGGGGCGTTCCAGTACCCGAAGGAACTGAGCGATGATTGGGTGTTTGTGTTGAAGAAAAAATGAAAAATTTTAACCGCAGCGGCGGACCGTCGCAAAGGCGCAAAGGAAGCGCGAAGGTCGCAACCTTGACTTTGCGACCTTCGCGCTTCCTTTGCGCCTTTGCGGTTAAGTGCGTTCTCCATGAAAAAAATTCTGCCTCTGATTCTCCTGCTCACTGCCTGCGAACTGCCACCCCGGCAAGCCCAGCAGAGCACCGTGTCCAGCACCGAAACGAACCAGGCCGCCGTCACCTTCGCCGGGGGCGAGGAGGAGTACGTGATGGTCACGCCGCTGATCAACCTGCCGCTGTACGTCAACCACGACCAGAAGGCGTTTCTGGCCTGGGGCAAGGCAAACGGGGTGAAAACCAGCATCATCGGCCCGGCGGACTGGGATATTCCCAACCAGATCGCCGCCATCGAGCAGGTCATCGGCACGCGTCCCGCCGGCCTGCTCATCAACGGCACCGACCCCGGCATCGCCCAGGCCATCAACCGGGCCGTGGCGGCGGGCATTCCGACGGTGGTGTACGATTCGGACATCAAGTCGAACCGCAACGCCTTCCTCGGCACGGATTGGTACGAAATGGGCCGGTTGCAGGGCGAGGCAATGGCCCGGCATACAGGTGGCAAGGGCAAGGTGGCCTGCCTGGGAATTCTGGGACTGAGCAACCAGGAGGCAGGGTTTCGCGGCGTGCAGGACGCGCTGAAGAAGTTTCCGAATATGGAATATTTGGGAAAATACGGCGTGAAAGGCGATTTGGAAGACGCTGCCCGCGTGGCCGCCGACCTGATGGCCGCACATCCCGACCTGGCCGGACTCTGCGGCTTTACCTCCGAAACTGGCCCCGGCATTGCGCTGGCGGTGAAGGAGGCCGGGAAAGTCGGCAAGGTGAAAATCACCACGGTGGACGCCGAAGCGCAGCACCTGAAGCTGGTGAAGGAGGGCGTGATTCAGTACCTCGTGGGCCAGAAACGCGAACTGTTCACCTGGTATGGCGCGCAGTTTCTGCACGATTTGGTCCATCGCACGAATGCGCTGACGGCCAACGACCGGAAGGCGGGCGTGGTGGCCGTACCTTCGTCGGTCAGCACCGGACAAGTGGAAATCGACGCGGGGAATGTGGATTTGTTTTTGAAAAAATGAAGCCTCGTGTTTTGAACCGCAAAGACGCAACGAGTTTCCGCAACGGGCGCAAAGTCAATTTTGCGAACCTTGCGCTTTTCCTGGCGTCTGTGCAGTTAAGTCTTCTACTGACTTCCTGCGAATTACCGCCACGCACGCCGACAACCAACCGACCAACAACTCCAATCGAACGGAAGCAGGTGTTCGACGAAGAATACGTCATGGTCACGCCGCTGCGGAATTTTCCGTTTTACGTCAACCACGACCAGAAGGCGTTTTTAGCGTGGGGCAAGGAGCATGGGGTAAAAACTTCAATTCTCGGCCCCGAAGAGTGGGACATTGCTGGGCAAATCGCCGTCATCGAGCAGGTCATCGGCACCCGCCCGACGGGCCTGCTCATCAACGGCACCGACCAGGCCATTGCCGGGGCCATCGACCGCGCCGTGGCGGCGGGCATTCCCACCGTCGTGTACGATTCGGACATTCCGGGCTCGCGCCGCCACTGTTTTTTGGGCACGGATTGGTACAAAATCGGGCGGCTCCAGGGCGAGGCGCTGGTGCGGCTCACGGGCGGCAAGGGCAAAATCGCCTACCTCGGCATTCCCGGTTTGAGCAATCAGGAGGCGGGATTTCGGGGCTTGCTCGACGTTTTGAAAAAGCACCCGGCGATGCAGCCCCTCGGCCCTTACGACGAAAAATCGAATGCCGAGGTGGCCGCCCGGCAAACGGCGGATTTGCTCGCCGCCCACCCCGATTTGGCGGGCATCGCCTGCTTCACGGCGGCAGCGGCTCCCGGCGCAGCGGTGGCCATTCGCGAAGCGGGAAAAATCGGGAAGGTGAAAGTGACGACGGTGAATTATGAGCCGGAAATGCTCCAGTTGCTCCGCGAAGGCCGGATTGATTACTGCGTGGGGCAAAAACGCGAAACCTTCACCTGGTACGGCGCGCAGTTTCTCTACGACCTGGCCCACGGGCGGAACGCGATGACCGCCGACGATGCGCGGGCGGGCGTGGCGGCGGTGCCGTTTGCGGTGAGTCCCGGCGTGTTCGAGGTGACGCGAGGGAACGTAGGGCTGTTTGAAAGCCGATGAGCAGCCAGTCGTAGGAGATTTGTGCGTGGGGCACGGCTGGCTGCGGGTTTTGGTTCCGGGCCGTTTCCAGCCGTGCCACCGCACGGCCCTTTTACGGCTGGAAACTCATTGGCTGCAAACTACCGCACATTCTTCTTCCGATTCCGCTCGAAATCTTCAAAAATAAACTCGCCCAGCCCCTGGAGCGACGAGTAGTACGCCCGGCCGTTGTTCACTTTCGTGAATTCCTGCACGAATTCCCGCAGCCACTGGTCGCGGGCAATCATGAAAGTCGTGATGGGAATCTTCAACCGGCGACACTGGGCGGCGAGGTTCAGCGTTTTGTTCAGGATTTTCTTGTCCAGCCCAAAGGAGTTTTTGTAGTACCGGATGCCTTCTTTCAGGCAGGTTGGCTTCCCGTCGGTGATCATGAAAATCTGCTTGTTCTTGTTTTTCCGGCGGCGCAGCAAATCCATCGCCAGTTCGATGCCCGCCACGGTATTGGTGTGGTATGGCCCGACTTCGAGGTAGGGGAGGTCCTTCACCTGAATCTGCCAGGCGTCGTTGCCAAACACGATGATGTCGAGCGTGTCTTTCGGGTACTTCGTCATGATGAGTTCCGAGAGCGCCATCGCCACTTTTTTGGCGGGCGTGATGCGGTCTTCGCCGTAGAGAATCATCGAGTGGCTGATGTCGATCATCAGTACCGTCGAGGTCTGGGCTTTGAACTCCTTGTCCATGATTTCGAGGTCGTTCTCGGTCATCATGAATTCGCCGATGCCGTTGTTAATCTGCGCGTTGCGCAGGCTTTCGGTCATGGCAATCTGGTCGATTTCGTCGCCAAACTGGTACTCGCGGCGGTCGGTGTTGATTTCGTCGCCGGGGCCGGTGAAGGGCGTGCGGTGGTTGCCGCCGGTGTTGGATTTCTTTAGTTTCCCGAAAATCTCATCCAGCGATTGCTTGCGGATGCTCTGTTCGCCCTTGGGCGTGAGCTGCACCTGGCCCTCCTCGTTCTGCTCAGTGATGTAGCCTTTGCGCTTGAGGTCTTCGAAGAAATCACCGATGCCGTAGTTGTCGTCGGTGAGGTTGTACTGCTTGTCGAGTTGGGTGAGCCAGGCCATCGCCTGGGTCACGTCGCCCGACGACATGGTGAGGAGTTGGTTGAAAATATTGAGCAGTTGGTCGAACTTGCTTTTTTGCGAGTCCTGCTGCTCATCGGGGACGAAGTCGGAGAAGCGGTAGCCGAGCATTTCAGTTTACAGTTGGCAGTTTACAGTTGGCAGTGAAATCCCACACCCGCGAAATCCCTCAATCCGTGTAACACTGCGGTTCAGACTTCAAGTTAACCCTTTTTGCCTGGCGTAAGTTTGCCCTTCCCAAAAAATGGTTTCCGGGGCGTGAAAACGGCAGGGGGCGGCTATCTTTGCGGTTCAACCTCTGTCCGTTACGACCATGACGCAGTTGAAAATCACCCTCGACGAAAGCCAGGTGGCGCTGGTGACGCAGTTGCTGGAGGCGCTGCACGTTTCTTACGAACGACTTGAAACCCGGGAAACGACCGAGCAAGGTCACGACTGGCTCGACCAATTGCCCACGTCGAGTAAAGGTCCCAACCTCGATAACGTGAACATCCGACAGTATGCCTACGAAGAATAGCGTGTTGTTGGACTCGAATATTTTGGTTTACGCCGTTCAGAAAACCTCCCAGTTTTACCAGCAAAGCCAGGCATTCTTGCGTCTTCAGGGCGCTGATTACTGGGTTACATCCAAAAACCTGGTCGAATTTTTCGTGGCTGTCACCAAAGGCGATGTTCCAATTTTAGATTACGACGAAGCCCTGGCAGCCGTTGAGATTTACCGCAAACGGTATCCGATTCTCTACCCG
Source organism: Spirosomataceae bacterium (assembly GCA_965249815.1). Lineage (GTDB taxonomy): Bacteria > Bacteroidota > Bacteroidia > Cytophagales > Spirosomataceae > JAJAZB01. The sequence goes on from CBDFMV010000002.1 coordinate 343,968, forward strand.
TCGCTCTCGACGTTGCTTGAATTGGAAACGTAGCTGCCAAGTACCCCACAAAAGGTTTCCGCGTCCATGACGTCGAAATCGCCGCCATCGGCCTCGCCAACGGCGTTTCGACCATCGCCACCTTCAACACCGACGACTTTAAAAACCTCCAGGAAATCACGTTGCTGACGCCCTGATCCAAGAATCCTTCCCATCTTCATGAACGTTTTGAAATTCGGTGGTACCTCGGTTGGCTCGGTGGAGAGCATCCGGGCCGTGCTGGGCATTATCCGCGAACGCCTCGACCGGCAACAGCCCATCGCCTGCGTATTTTCGGCGATGGGCGGGTTTACCAACCAACTCCTCGACATGGGCCAGCACGCCGCCGCGGGCGAAGCCTACCACGAAATTTTCGAGAAAGCGAAAAAGCGCCATTTCAGCATCGTGGACGCGTTTATCGAACCCCGCACCCGGGGGGCGGTGACGGCGGGCGTATTCGGGTTGTTCAACGAACTGGAGGACGTGCTGCGGGGGATTTCGCTGATTCGCGAATTTTCCACCCGCACCTCCGACCTCGTCGTAAGCTTCGGCGAGCGGCTTTCCACCCGGTTGATTTACGAAATCCTCCGCGCCCAGGGTGTGGAGTGCGACTACCTCGACGCCCGGACCGTCATCAAAACCAACGGGCACCACGGCGTCGCCACGGTCACCTACGAGTTGACCAACCGGCTGATTCGGGAGCATTTCGACAAAAGCTCTGCCCTCCAACTCATCACCGGCTTCATCGCCAGCACCGAGCGCGGCGAAACCACCACGCTGGGCCGGGGCGGGTCCGACTACACGGCCAGCATCGTGGGCGCAGCACTCAACGCCGAGGAAATCGAAATTTGGACCGACGTGGACGGCATGATGACCGCCGACCCGCGCAAGGTGCGCAACGCCTTCACAATGCCGACGATTTCGTACGCCGAGGCGATGGAACTGACGCACTTCGGCGCGAAGGTGATTTACCCGCCGAGCCTGCAACCGGCCTTCGCCCGCAACATCCCGATTCGGGTGTTGAACACCTTCAACCCGACCTTCGAGGGCACCGTCGTGAGCCGCAATGCGGGCGAGGCCAGCTACACGATTACCGGCATTTCGTCCATCGACAACCTTGCGCTGGTCAACCTCCAGGGCGCGGGCATGATTGGCGTGGCGGGCGTGTCGGCGCGGCTGTTCGCGGCCCTGGCCCGGCACCAGATTTCGGTCGTGCTCATTTCGCAGGCGTCGTCCGAACACACGATTTGCTTTGCCATTGAACCCCGTTTTTCCGACGAAGTCCGCCGGATTTTGGAGGAAGAATTTGCCGCCGACATCCAGCAGGGCCACATCGAGGGCGTGGAAATTCAGCACGACCTCTCCGTCATCGCCGTGGTGGGCGAGCGGATGCGACGGCACACGGGTGTGTCGGGACGCTTGTTTTCGGTGCTGGGAAAAAACGGCATCAACATCGTGGCGACGGCCCAGGGCAGTTCGGAGTTGAACATCTCAGTGGTGATCGAAAAAAAGGATTTGTCGAAGGCGCTCAACGTCATCCACGAAAGCTTTTTTGCCGACCAACTCCAGACGCTCAACGTGTTTCTGGTCGGTACCGGCCTGATTGGCAGTGCTTTGCTTGACCAGTTGGAACACCAGGAAAAATACCTGCGCACCTACCGGGCGTTGCGCATCCGGCTCGTTGGGGTGACCAATTCCCGGCGGATGCTCCTCGACGAAGGCGGCATTCACAAAGGCAACTGGCAGGCCCGCCTCGAAATCGACGGCCAGCCCGCCAACCTCGCGGACTTTGTCGAGCGCCTGAAGGCCTTCAACCTGCCCAATTCCATTTTCGTGGACTGCACGGCGGCCAAGGACATCGTCAACTTCTACGAACCGCTGTTCAACGCCAGCGTGTCGGTCGTCACGCCCAACAAGGTTGCTAACTCCGGCCGCTACGAAGACTACGCCCGGCGACACCGGCTGGCGCTGCAAAAAGGCGTGAAGTTTCTCTACGAAACCAACGTCGGCGCGGGTTTGCCCGTCATCAACACGCTGCAGGGGCTGATTGCCTCCGGCGACCGGTTTCTGAAAATCGAAGCGGTGCTATCAGGTACGCTGTCGTTCATTTTCAACACCTTCCGACCGGGACTTCGTTTTGCCGACATCGTGCGCGAAGCCAAAGCCAAAGGCTACACCGAACCCGACCCCCGCGAAGACCTCAGTGGGCAGGACGTGGCCCGGAAAATCCTGATTCTGGCCCGCGAAATCGGCCTCGTGCTCGAACCCGAGGACGTACACATCACGCCGTTGCTGCCCAAAAGCTGCGACGACGCCCCGACGGTGGACGCGTTTTTTGAGGAATTGGAAAATTGCAACTCCGTTTTCGAAGGTTGGGTCAACGCCGCCGATGAACGCGGCGAAAAGCTGCGGATGGTCGCTACGCTCGAAGGGGGCAAGGTGAGCATCGGCCTGAAAAGCGTTGGTCCGAGCCACCCATTTTTCATGATGGAAGGGGCCGACAACGTGATTTCGTTTACGACCAAACGCTACCACGAACGCCCGCTGGTGGTGAAAGGGCCGGGGGCCGGAGCCGAAGTGACGGCCTCCGGTGTGTTTGCCGACATCGTTTCGATTGGGAGTTATCTGGCCTGAGGTTATTGTGGGGCGGGATGCATCCCGCCCGTGGCCGGAGGGAGAATCGAACAAGAGCAGGAACGGACGAACAACCAGTGACATACGGGCGGGATGCATCCCGCCCCACAATAAAATCGAATGGAATCCATCAAAGTCTTCGCCCCCGCCACCGTGGCCAACGTCGCCTGCGGGTTCGACATTTTCGGGTTTGCCGTCGATAACCCCGGCGACGAACTCATCCTCCGCAAAAAGGCCACACCCGGCATCGAAATCACCAAAATCGAAGGCGACGAGGGGCGTTTGCCGCTCGACGCGGCCAAGAACACCGTCGGCATTTCGATGCTGGCGTTCCTCCACCACATCGGCTCCGGGCAGGGCGTGACGGTCGAATTAAAGAAGAAAATGCCCCTCGGCAGCGGCCTCGGCTCCTCGGCGGCTTCGTCGGTAGCGGGGGTGTTTGCCATGAACGAACTGCTGGGCCGCCCGCTGAGTCAGCGCGACCTGCTGCCCTTCGCCATGGAAGGCGAGCGCTTCGCCTCCGGCACACCCCACGCCGACAACGTCGCGCCGTGTTTGCTGGGCGGGTTCGTGGCGATTCGCAGCTACACGCCCCTCGACGTGATTAAAATCGACACGCCGAAGGAGTTGTTCGCCACCATCGTGCACCCGCAAATTGAGGTGAACACCCGCGACGCCCGCAACATCCTGCGCAAGGAAACCTCGCTCAAAAACACGATTACCCAGATGGGCAACGTGGCCGGCATGGTGGCGGGACTGATGAAATCGGACTACGACCTTATCAGCCGTTCGCTGGTGGACGTGATTATCGAACCCGTCCGGGCCATCCTGATTCCGGGGTTCGACGAGGTGAAGCGCGCCGCCCTCCACGCCGGGGCGCTGGGGTGCAGTATTTCGGGGGCCGGGCCGTCGATGTTTGCCCTCAGCCGCGACCGCGACACGGCCAAGCGCGTGGGCGAAGCCATGCAGCGGGCCTTCACCGGCGTGCAGATTGAGAGTGAAATTTACGTGTCGAGTATCAATCAGGACGGGCCGGTGGTGTTGGGGTAATTTTCGATTGTGGAGTTGGGATTGCGGATTGCCCACGACTGATGTCGGTTTGACTTTTTGCCAATTCCGCTTATTTTTACGGCATGAGCACGCTCGAAATCAAGACCTTCACGGCCCTGCGGGAAAAACTCGGCGAGGAAACCGCCGATGTGTTGATGGAGTACATCAGTGCGAAGCACGAAGGCAGCATGACCGAGGACAAGGCCAAAAGCCTTTTCCCAACGGAAGACCGCCTTCGGCAGGTGTTCGCGACGAAAGAAGACTTGGCGCGTTTGGAAACGAAGATTGAAGCGGGTTTCACCAGCCAGTTGAAGTGGCTGATTTTGCTGATGCTGGGGTTTTCTTCGCTGATTATTACGGTGGTTAAACTGCTGTGAATCGAGAAAAACGTAGTTGCAAACTACGGGGGTTTATCGTCCGACGTTGCAAACGTCGGACAACGTCAATAAACTTCAGACAAAAGGGGTGGTTAGTGAAGCGGCGTGAAAGCGTATTCAACTGTTGTCATCGCCGAATATTAGAGGGTACTGCATATTTTTTCAATCAATACCAGAACAAACTTGAAAGCAACACTCATATTACTCGCGCTTATAATCTCTCCCATTTTTCTGGAAGCGCAACCTTCGAAAATTGAAAGCAAGTCGTGTGGGTATTGCGGTAAGTCCGTGTCTAAGTATTCGAAGATTGGTCAAAAATGCCCGCATTGTGGTGTAGTTTGGGGTAGAGAGTCGATAAACTCAACTATACTGCCGACCTTACCTAAGGAGCTTCCAAAAATTGGTTTGCCAAGTGTTGATAATTCTACACAGTTAAACTCTTATCTTTACAAGTTAAACAAATCAATAAAAGCAGAGAGTGCAGGAATGAAAGTATCAAAAGTTGAAACGGAAAAATGGATACTTAGTAAATTAAAATTATACTCAAAAAATAGAACTACTTATGGTGAGTATTGGCAAGGCTTTGAGAAAAAAAGTTTTCACAATTCTCAGCATTATGATGCATTTAAATTTATTAATAACACTTATTTTCAGATAGCATATCATGATGAAAAAGATGAAAAATATATAGTTAATATTCCACTCTATGAAATAGAAGATATTATGGGTGTTTCAGAAATAGAGTTTTCATCTGGGAAGGTCTCAATCGTTACAATAAGGTTATCTGACGGTAAAAAGAGTAACGATTTTATATTTAAATTAGCAGTTGATAGCGATGGAGAAGTTGAAATTTCGGAGAGATTATGTAAAGCTTTCTACCACCTTAAAAAATTTTATGTGAAACCTAAAAGTACAGAACCGTTTTAAGTTGTTTCTCGCGCAGTCGCTCGACTCCGGCGAGTGACTTCTATCTTCAAGGGCCTCCGGCTCGTGGTTACCACCCAACTCCTTTCTGAACCCGAAAAAGCCTTACCTTCGAACCTCACTGCTCACAACGCCATGGAACTGCTCGTAAAGGTAGCCGACGACCGGGTAGACGAGGTGCTCGATCTGCTCGAAAAACTGGATTATGTGGAAGTAACGAAACAAGAACCCGAACTCGCGCTTTCCAGTGTTTCCGAACAATTGACGGAGTTTTCGGCGCTGAAATTGAAGACGAAAGGCTGGAAATTCAACCGCGACGAAGCCAATGAACGGTAAGTCGTTTCTGGATTCCAACGTGGTCATCTACGCCTACTCGGACGACGAACCCGACAAGCAAGCCATTGCCCGGCGACTCGTCAAAACACCAGGTACCTTCGCCAGCACGCAGGTTTTGCAGGAATTTTGCAACGCCACCCGCAGACGCCTGAAAAGCGACTGGCCCGCCATCCGCATCGCGGTTACCGAACTCCAGTCAAAACTTCACATCCATACCAACACCGCCTCCACCCTCCGGGATGCCCTTCGGATTGCGGAGCGCTACGGTTTTTCCTTCTACGATTCGCTCATCCTTGCCGCCGCGCTTGAAACGGGTTGCACCACGCTTTACTCAGAAGATATGCAACACGGCCAAGTAATTGACGGTAAGCTGGAAATTCAGAATCCGTTTCTGTGATTTCTTCCAACAAAAAACGCCCGACAGCTTCAAGCCATCGGGCGTTTTTCATGCAAAAATCAACCTCACATTCCCTTTGCCTGCACGGGCAAATCTTCCAGTTGCGCGTAGCTCAGTTTCCAGGAACCGTCCTGAAATTTTTTCCAGAGCAGGAGAAAGTTGCCTTCACCGAAGCCGTGGGGCTGGTTGGCGGCGGCAGGGAGTACGTCCACGGAGAAGGTGCCCGCCTGGTAGGCCGTGTTGGCGTCGGTGGACGAGGTGATGACGCTGGTTTTTAAGCCGTTGATGGTCGGCATGGTGCTGCGCACCCAGCCCTGGGCCACCTGGTCTTTGCCGCTCAGGTGCTGACTCCCCTGAAGAAACTGCACGTCGTCGGCCAGCAGGGCGGTCACTTTGTCGGCGTCTTTGCTGTTCCAGGCACTGATAAATTGCTGGTTGAGGGCCTGCACGTCCACCGGCTTTTCGGAGCAGGCGGTGAGGGTGGCGGCCAGGGCCAGCACGAACAGGGCGGATTTCAGTTGGGATGCTTGAAGAAGTTTCATAGCTGTGTTTGGTTAGGAAGCGGCGCTCCCCTGCCTGGGGGGCGCCGCTCGCGATGAAGGATTGATTACCAGCTTTTCTGGCGGTATTCGGTGGTCGGGTAGGGCGCGTTCATATCGCCGTACGACGGATTGGGCAGGTAGCCGAAGGGCGACTCAGCCAGCCCACTCACCGATTTTGGTGCGGGCTGATACGCCACGAGCGAGGCCGTTTTCAGGTGTTTCACCGGGAGGAGCGCCGGGCTGCTGCCCTGAAAGTCGGGTTCGTTGGCTTTGGCCCGTTCGGCGGCGGCCACGCGCTCGGCTTCGGCGCGGGCGGCTTCTTGGGCAACCCGTTTTTTATTCCGGTTGTCGATGTGTTTGCCGACAGCGTACCCACCGGCCCCGCCGATGACGCCGCCGATAATCCCGCCTACCACGCGGTTGCGTTTGTTGATGATGGCTCCGGCGGCGGCCCCGACGCCCGTACCGATGACGGCCCCTTTGGCCTGCGGACTCCACCGGCGGCGCTGGCGTCTGCCCATCTGATTGCCGGCCACCGCCCCGACGGTGCCGCCCACGACAGCCCCGAGGAGGGGGTTCTTTTTATAAAGCACCGCCCCGGCGGTTCCGCCGACACCAGCTCCGATCACGGTACCCCGCGTGGCGGGTCCCCAGCCATGCTGGGCCTGAACGTTGTAGCTGAAGAGGAGGGTGAGCATCAAGGCCAGAACAGGAAATGCACGGCGCTTGTTGGCTTCGCTGAAGGAGTTCGATTTCATGGTTGTACGGTTTTATATTTTGGTTAAGACACCACCCGATTGACTGGCAATGGGTCGTCGCTCGGATTGGTTAGTTAACGCCGTCATTCGGAAAAGGGTCATTATCAGGGTGTTAATAAATCCTAAACGGGCGCTAACGGGTTCTTAAACAGCAGGTTTGGTTTGCCACTCTGACTTTTTAGGACGCTGTTTCCACCTGATTTTAAAAAAATCGTTCCTTTGTCGGACGATGCCACTTTTTATCACCTCCCTGAATTCGGGCAGCAACGGCAACTGCTACTACGTGGGTAACGAGCGGGACGCCGTGCTGATCGACGCCGGTCTTTCCTGCCGCCAAACCGAAAAGCGGATGCAGCGCCTGGGCTTACCGCTGGCGGCGGTGAAGGCCATTTTCATTTCTCACGAACACACCGACCACGTCAGCGGCATCGCCCAACTGGCCGGTAAATACCAGTGGCCGGTTTTCATTACGCCCCAAACTCTGTACCGTGCGCGGGTATCGGCCACCGGCTTGCAAATCCGTTCCCTGCGGGCGTACGAGCCGGTTTGGGTCGGGGAACTTTGCGTCACGGCGTTTCCCAAACTGCACGACGCCTGCGACCCGCTCAGCTTCGTGGTTTCGGGCCAGGGCACCAATGTGGGCGTTTTTACCGACATCGGGCAGCCGTGCGAACACGTCATTCATCATTTTCGCCAGTGCCACGCCGCGTTTCTGGAAGCCAATTACGACGAGGAAATGCTGGAGAAAGGCCGCTATCCGGAGCACCTCAAGCGGCGGATTCGGGGCGAAAAAGGGCACCTGTCCAACCAGCAGGCCCTGGCCCTGTTCCGAACCCACAAACCGGCGTTCATGAGTCACGTGGTGTTGGCGCACGTGTCGAAGGAAAACAACCGTCCGCAACTGATTCGGGACTTGTTTACGCCACACCGGGACGGCACCGAGGTCATCGTCGCTTCCCGCGAGGAGGAAACGCCGGTGTACCGGATTGAAGCGAGCCAGGTTGCAGGCCAGTTCTTTCAACCGGTATCCTCTGCATTAGATTGCTGATAATCAGGTAGTTAAACGTGATTATTTTGCTTGTGATCCTGGTGAGCAATCTCCGCTGGAATTAAAAGTTTCACCCCAAACACCATGCACGCTTTCACCGCGACGCTTCATTGCCGCCACGACGGCGAGGTGCGGATGTACTACGTGGATGTTCCGCTCGACGTGGAAGAAGCCTTCGGCAAGCGCGGGCAAATCTGGATTCGGGGCACGGCCAACGGCGCGCCGTTTGAAACCACGCTGCTGCCCCGCACCGACGGCGAGCCGTACCTGATTCTGAACTTCGACGTGCGCCAGCGCGCCGGGGCCACCCTGGGCGAAGACCTCGACGTGGCGATTGAAGAAAACCCCGTCCCGCGCAACCGTGAACTACCCGTGCCCGACGATTTGGCCGAGGTGCTGGAGGATTTCCCGGAGGTGAAAGCGGCGTTCGGGCGGCTTTCCAAGTCGCGGCGGTTTTACCTGCTTGAATGGATTGGCGAAGCCAAAAAGCCCGAAACGCGGATGGCCCGGATTGAGAAAAGTTTGAAAGAGATTGTGCGGATGGCCCCGAAAGCGAGGTAAGGCTGGCACCACGGTACTCCGCTGGGCGTGCCACGCAGAGCGGGGGCACGATTACAATTCGAGCACCGGGTCCCAGAAACGGGTTTTGAACTCAACGACCTGGTCGTTTTCGACGCACACGCCTTCGGCTTCGAGGGCTTCCTGCATCCGGTTGCCGCCAAAGTGGTGCTTGCCCGTGAGCAACCCCCGGCTGTTGACGACCCGGTGCGCGGGTACCTCGCCCTGAGCGTGGCAGGCATTCATGGCCCAGCCCACCAGCCGCGCACCGCCCTTCGAGCCGAGGTACTTCGCGATGGCCCCGTAGCTCGTCACGCGGCCCGGTGGGATGAGTTTCACGACCTCGTACACGTCGTCGAAGGGATTGGTTTCGGGCATTTTTCGAGAAATTTTTAACCGCAGAGACGCAAAGGAAGCGCAAAGGCCGCAAGAGATTTTTCTCCGCGAACTTAGCGCTTCCTTTGCGTCTCTGCGGTTAAAATTGGTTAAGAAACGGCTGCTTTCTCTTCGATTTCCCGGCAAAGCTGGGCGTACCATTCCTCGCCGTAGGCCCTGATGAGCGGCGTTTTCAAAAATTGGTACACCGGCACTTTCAAGGCTGCGCCGTGGTCGCAGGCGGGGGCGCAGATGTGCCAGCGGTCGTAATTGAGGGCGTGAAACTCTTCGTACTTCGTGATGCGGATGGGGTAAAGGTGGCAGGAAATCGGCTTGCGGAAATCGGTTTTTCCGGCGAAAAACGCCTGTTCGATGCCACATTTCAGGATACCGCGCTCGTCGTACAGGGCGTAAGCGCATTCGCGGTTGCCGATGGTCGGGGTGGAGAAATCGCCTTCCCAATCCTCGACGTACTTGCCCTGTTCGGCGATGGCCCGGCGGCCTGCTTCGGTCAGAAACGGGGCAATTTTTTCATATTCCTGATCTAGCACGGCCAGTTCCACGTCTTCCAGCGGCGCGCCCAAATCGCCTTCCACGCAGCAGGCACCTTTGCACTTGCTGAGTTCGCAGACGAAGAATTGATCGGCGATGTCGTCGGAAATGACGGTGTTTTCGATGAGAATCATACGCAAAAGTACCTTCCTCCGGCGTCATTGCGAGCGAAGCGAAGCAATCTGTTGCCGCCAGCCTCATCCAGTTCTGTGGAAAGCGTTTATTAGATAGAAACAGCTTGCTTCGTTCCTCGCAATGACGACCACGGGAGGCGTTTATTTTTTCACTTTAACCACCTGCCCGACTTTCAGCGTCGGGTATTCGGTAAAGCCATTCCAGTCGCGTAGGTCCTGCGGGGCGACGTTGTACTTGCGGGTGAGGCTGAAAAACGTCTCGCCTTGTTGTACGGTGTGTTCGGTCCAGGCTTCGGTTTTCGGTTTGGCGGTCGTTTTGGGCGGCGTTGAGGCCGAAACCGCCGGGGTGGGGTTGCCCGTTCCCGGCTTTTCCAGCACCACCAATTCATCGCCGATGCGCACGGACGGGTTTTCGTTCAAGCCGTTTAGTTCACGGAGTTCGGTCACCGAAATTCCGTATTTGCGGGCGATGCTGAAAAAGGTTTCCCCCTGTTGCACGGTGTGCATTGCCGTTTTTTCGCCTTCTTCCAATTCCCGATACACCCGTGGCCGGGCCTCAGACACCGGAGATTTCCCCGCCGCGACGGGCTGGGTTTTGGCATCCAGCTTAAATTCCACGTCCTGGTCTTCGCCTTTCTTGGGTAGTGCCGCTTTCGGGGCGGTTTTCGTCGTCGGCGCGGATTTGCGCTCGGCCACCGGCCCCGACAAGGGGTTCGGCGAACCGTTTTCGGGAATCAACACCACGCGCCCGCTGCTGGTGGTTTTCGAGGCCGAATTGCTGCCCGCCGGAATCACCACGTCCACCTCGCGGTCATTCCCCGACGCCGAGGCGCTGGGTCTAACCATCGATTCGCCGGGCGTTGCGGCGCTGGCGGTCGCGTTGGGGGCGGGTTTGGAAGCGGGCCGCATCAGGGGCTGGGGCGGTGGCGTGCCGGTGGGGGAGGCCTCCGGCAGTTTGCTCAGGCGCGGAGCCGGGCCGGGCTGTGCGGGCTGGGGTTGTTGTTCGGGCAATTTGAGGACCTCGACGGGCTGGTTGGAGGGTCGTTTTTTCTGCAACCACAAAATCCGCCCCGGCTGGAGGCGCTGCACGGTTTCGAGGCGATTGTATTTGAGTAAAAATTTCATCCTCAAGCCGTACACCTGCGAAACCTGCCAGAGGGTCTGGTCGGGCTGGGTGGTGTGGTAGGGCACTACGGCTTTGCGGCCTTTCTTTTTCAGATAATACACGTCGCCCGGCACAATGCGGTCGTTTTCGCGCAAATCGTTGAAGCGCATGAACCTCCGCAGCGATACGTCCGCGCGCTCAGCCAGCTTCTCCGGCGAATCGCCCGCCTGGGCCAGAATACCCGGTTTGCCATTGATTTCGTAGAAAACAGGCACGTTTTTGCCTTTCACGTTGGCGGGCGTGATCCGTTTCAAGACGGGAAAACCGAGATCGTTTCGGGTGGTTTTGGTCACGTCCACTCGGGTGTTGGTCGTCACGGCTTTGGCCCGCACGGTGGCGAGTTGCTCCTTACTGGCCGTGGGCACGAGCATCACGTACTCCTTGTCCATCGGTACCGTCGAGCCGCCCACCCAGCGGTTGTGGCGGCGGAGTTCGGCCTCGTCCACGCTCAGTTCGGCGGCGATTTGGGCGAAATTCTTGCCGTTGCCGAAGCGGTATTCGTAAAAACCCACCGGCCCCGGTTTGTAGGTTTCGATTTCCTGCTCGAACACGATTTTGTGCGCCAGACACCGCAAAATGTACCGGTCGGTCTGGTTGTTGACGGTAATCTGGCTGGCCCCCATCCAGTCTTCGGGCACGAGTTGCTTGATGCCGCCCAGGCCGAGGTAGTACGAGTAAAGCGTTGAAACCCAGTTGTTCAGCGCCTGGTTGTTGCGCTTCAGGTACTGGGCCGCGGCGCGGGTCGAAGCGTGAATGTTCTTGCGCTCGTCCACCTGGTCGTCCACGCGGAGGCCAAAATCCCCGGCGGTTTCTTTTTTGAACTGCCAGAAACCCACGGCGTTGGAGGTCGAGACGGCGTCGGGCACCAGCCCGCTCTCCTGCACGACGAGGTACTTGAAATCGGTCGGTACTTCTTCCTCGGCCAGAATGGCCTCCACCAGCGGGAAATATTGCACCACACGCTCCAGGCGGGTGTCGAGCACGCGCCGGTTGCTCATCAGCGCGTTCACGTCGGTCTGCACGAGTTGGCGGGCGCTTTCGTCGAATTTCACGGTAATGCCCGCGAATTCCACCGAGCGCGGCACCCGGTACGGCGTGGCGGTTTGAGCCAGCAGTCGGCCCAGCGGCAGCACCAGCAGCAGGAAGAGGAGGATGGTTTTTCGTTGCATGAAGAGCGTTAGGGTTGGGTTGCAAAATCCGCCCTGGTGCGCGGACTTGCGCGCGCGTCGGGTGGAGGGATGTCTCGGGCGTGGAGGTCCCCACAAACATTAAGCCAATTTTACTTTTTCCGCGCCACCAGCAGCCCGTCCCGGATCGGAAGCAGCACGTTTTCAACGCGCGAATCGGCGTGAACTTTTTCGTTGAACGCCACCACGTGCGGCGTGTCGGGGTCGCCGTCGGGCGTAGTCTGGACGACTTTCCCGCTCCACAACACGTTGTCGGCGACGATGAACCCGCCGGGGCGGACGTTCTCAAAAACGAGGTCGAAATAACGGCTATAGTTCACTTTGTCGGCGTCGATAAACACGAGGTCGAAGGGGCCGGTGAGCGTCGGGATGACGTCGAGGGCGTTGCCGAGGCGGAAATCGATTCGGTCGGCGAGACCCGATTCGGCCAGAAACCGGCGGGTGAAGGTTTCCAGTTCCTCGTTTTGATCGATGGTGACGACCTGCCCGCCTTCGGCCAGCCCTTCTGCGAGGCATAACGCCGAATAGCCCGTGTACGTACCGATTTCGAGCACTTTTTTCGGGCGAAGCATCCACGAAATCATCGCCAGCACCCGGCCCTGGAGGTGGCCGGAGAGCATCCGCGGGCGCAGAATCTTGGCGTGCGTCTCACGGTTGAGGCGCTGCAACACCGCGCTTTCGGGCGTGGTGTGCGCTTCGGCGTAAGCGGCGATTTCGTTGGGTAAAAAATCCATGCGGGTATTTACACTTTTAATTTTCGGGCAGGAATGTTAGCTGGCAAAGCTGGTCTTCCACGAAAATTTCGTTGGCCATGTCCTGCAACTGGCTGGCCGACACGGCTTTGATTTGGGCGAACAATTCCTCCAGCGGCTCCACGCGACCCAGGTCGAGCAGGCTTTTGCCCATCATCAGCATAAAACTCAGGTTGCCTTCTTCGGCCATCGCCAATTGGCCCATCAACTGCTGCTTGGTCACATGCAACTGGTTGGCGGTGAGCGGCACCTCGCGCAGGGTTTTTAGTTCTTTCAAAATCAGCGAAACCGCCCGGGCCACCTGCCGCCGCTCGGTGCCGAAGTAAATGCCCACGAAACCCGTGTCGAGGTAGGGCGTGTAGCTGGCGTCGATGCTGTACACCAGGCCGTGTTTTTCGCGCACCGAGAGGTTGAGGCGCGAGTTCATGCCCGGCCCGCCGAGCAGGTTGACGAGCATGTAAAACGGCAGCCGGTGCTTGTCGGTCAGGGCGTAGGCGCGACGGCCCAGGGCCGTTTGGGCCTGCACGATGGGCCGGGCCAGTTGCTCCTGCTTCGGGTAGTAGCCGTTGGGCGAAATCCGGACGCGGTTGGTGCGTTGGGCGGGCACGTCGCCGAGGTATTTTTCGGCCAGTTTCACCACCTTTTTGAACGGCAGGTTGCCCACCGACGAAAACACGACGCGCTCGGTGTCGAGGTTTTCGGCGATGAACCGCTGCAAATCCTCGCGCCCGAACGAACTCAGGCTTTCGGCGGTGCCGAGGATGTTGGCCCCGAGCTGGTGCCCGGCGAAGACGAGGCCGTCGAAATCGTCTTGGAGGGCGTCTTCGGGCGAATCGTAGTACATCGCGATTTCTTCCATGATCACGCTGCGCTCTTTTTCCAGTTGTTTTTCGGGAAAAACGGAGTGAAACGTGATGTCGGCGAGGATGTCGATGGCTTTTTCGTAATGCTCGCGCAGCAGCGACGCGTGGAAGCAGATTTTCTCCTTCGTCGTGTAGGCGTTGAGTTCGCCGCCGACGGTTTCGAGGCGGTTGAGGATGTGAAAGGAGTTGCGGTGCTCGGTGCCCTTGAAGGCCATGTGCTCCCAGAAGTGCGCCAGGCCCTGCTGGTGGGGGAGTTCGTCGCGGCTGCCGATGTCGAGCATGATGCCCAGGTGGGCGACCTGACTCGTGGTTACTTGCTTATGAGCCACCCGGATGCCATTGGGCAGGGTGTGAAGTTGGTATTCGTCCATCAAAAAGTCGAAAGTCGTAAGTCGAAAGTCGTAAGTGGGGAAGACTTACATTTCGGCAACAAAAAAAGCAGTTGGAAATTCCAACCGGAAGGGTGGATTTGGGGTCATGGCGTAACTTGGGCGAAGTTACGACGAAAACCTGTCTGACGCATGAAACGACTCCTGCTTGCCGCCACCTGCCTGGTCAGCCTGACCGCCGCCCAGCGTTGGGAACGCCTCGTGGGCCTCAACGTGTTGCCATTGGTGGCGAAAACGCTCGAAATTCGGGCCTCGTTTAGCCCGATACCGGCCTGGGCGCTGACCTTGGACGCGGGCGGCACGTTCGATTCCCGGTTTCAGGGACTGGGACTGAGCAAGGTAGGCGATGAAGTCAGCGGCGAACGGAGGACGGTGGGTGCCTACGGTCGGGTGGGGGCAAAAATGTACTGGGAACGGCTGACTAACCCGACCGCACCGGTGAGTTTCCTGACGGGCTTGTCGGTGATTGGCTCGGCCTACCGTGCCGAGGCCCGGCTTCAGGATTGGTCTACGTTGCCGCCCGACCCCAGCCGCGAAGAAACCCGCACCAGCCAGGGCTTTCTCTGCGGCCTGGGTCTGACGGGCGGTATAGCCTGGAACCTAAACAACCGCTTCAGCCACGAAATCGGATTGCAGTACTGCCTCCATCAACCCCGGACTGATTATTTTGGCCTTGCTTACCGAAATTACCAGCCCGGCATGGGAGTTCTCTCGTCGCGCAACGGTGGGAAGGATAGTTGGCAGCTTTTTTGGTCGGTAAACTACCGTCTCGGCCGGTAGAACGAGACCTAACAGGTTTTGAAAACCTGTTAGGTCTGGTCTTTTCCCATAGTTTTGTCGTGTGAAATTTCTGATCATCCAGACGGCCTTCATCGGCGACGCGATTCTGGCCACGGCGCTGGTCGAAAAACTCCACCACCATTTCCCGGATGCCGAACTCGATTTGCTCCTCCGGCGGGGCAACGAGGGGCTTTTCACCAACCACCCGTTTCTGCACGAACTGCTGATTTGGGACAAGCAACGCGGCAAATACCGGGGCTTGTGGCGGCTTTTGCGCCTGATTCGCGCCCGCCGCTACGACCGGGTCATCAACCTCCAGCGCTTTGGCTCGACGGGCTGGCTCACGGCCTTTTCGGGGGCACGGGAAACGATTGGGTTCGACAAAAATCCGTTTTCGCGGCTGTTCACGCACCGGGTGCCGCACCGCTTCGAGCCGGGCGTTCACGAAGTGGACCGCAACGACGGCCTCATTCGCTTTTTTACCGACGAAACGCCGTTCCGGCCCAAACTTTACCCACCCGCGCTGCCGTTTCAGCCCGCCGAGCGGTACGTGTGCATCGCGCCGACTTCGGTGTGGTTTACCAAGCAATTTCCCGAAAACCAGTGGATTGACCTGATTCAGGCGCTGCCAAAGAACCTCACCGTGTACCTGCTCGGTGGCCCGGACGACGCCGAAGCCTGCGCCCGAATCATGGTCGGCGCGGCGGTGCGCTCGCGGCTCGGCGACGCGCTCGCGCATTCGGTCGAGAACCTGGCCGGAAAACTGAGCCTGCCCGAATCGGCGGCGCTGATGGCCGGGGCCGTGCTCAATTTCGTGAATGATTCGGCCCCGATGCACCTCGCGTCGGCGGTCAACGCGCCCACCTGCGCCGTGTTTTGCTCGACCGTGCCCAATTTTGGCTACGGCCCGCTGGCTGATTTCTCGCGGATCGTCCAAATCGAAGCGCCGCTATACTGCCGTCCCTGCGGCCTGCACGGCCACAAAAAATGCCCCGAAGGGCATTTTCGCTGCGCCCGTGAAATCCGGACGGAGCAGCTTCTTAAGATTTTAGAGAAAAGAGTAGAGAGAAAAGAGTAGAGAGAAAAGAGTAGAGAGAAAAGAGTAGAGAGAAAAGAGTAGAGAGAAAAGCGAAAAGGCACATTGTATTTCTCTATTCTCTTTACTCTATTTTACTCTATTCTCTCTACTCTTTTCTCTCTACTCTTCACTTCACCCGGTACTGCTCGATGATTTTGTAGAGCGCCTTCTGGGTTTCGAGGTTCGTGAAGTACTCGAACAGGATGGTGTGCTTGTCGTAATCGAGTACGAGGCCAGTTTCGAGGTACAGAAACGCCTCCCGGTACTGGCCTTCGTTGATAAGGTAAATCACCGACTGGTAATACAAAATGGCCTCTTCCGGCAACTCGTCGATACCCGTCTGGATGATGTCGTAGGCTTTGTCCATCTCGCCCTGCTCGTAGTACAGCAGCGACCACTTCAGCCACAGGTCAGGATTGGCTGAATCGAGTTCGGCCGATTTTTCGTAGGCTTCCACCGCCGACATCACGTTGCCGATTTTCCGTTCGGTTTCAGCCACGGCCAGCCAGTAGTCGGCGTTTTTATCGCTCAGTTTGAGGGCGTTGCGCAGGAAATGCAGCGCCTCGAACCACTTGTCCTGCTCGCTCAGGCACACGCCCACGCCGTACCAGCCTTCGTCCCAGAGCGGGTCGAGTTTAATAGCTTGTTTGTAGTAGCGGATGGCCTTGTCGTATTGTTCGAGGCGCTCGTAGGCGGCCCCGAGGCAGCAGAGGGTTTCGGGCGTGGGGTCTTCGTGCTTCAGCACGGCCTCGTAGCACTCGCGGGCGCGCTCGTAGTGGCCCAGGTTCATGTGCGTGTTGCCGAGGTTGAAGTGGGCCGAGGCAAAATCGCTTTTGATGAAGGTGGCGTATTCATACGCTTCGGCGGCTTCTTCAAAACGCTCCAGCTTGCTGTAGGCGATGCCGATGTTGTACCAGGCGTTGTGCGAAAAGGGGTCGTTGTCGATAAACTGCTGGTAGTAACTCAGGCTGGCTTCGAGTTCGCCGGTCACGTCGAGGCAAAAGGCCAACTCGTACAGGGCGTTTTCGTTGCCAATGTTGTGCTGGATGGACTTCTTGTAGCTCTCGATGGCCTCCGGGTACTTGCCCCAGCTTTGGTAGGCCAGGCCGATGTGGTAGTACACGTCGTCTTTTTCCTCGGTAGTGTCGAGCACTTCTTCCATAATGCCGATGGCCTGCTCGTAGTTGCCCATGAGCGAGTACACGGTGCCGCGCAGGTAGCGGATGTCAGAATCGGTGGGGTTGAAAAGCTGCGCCCGGTCGAGGAGTTCGAGCGCGTCGTCGTAATGTTGCAGGTTGGCCAGGCAGTGGGCCTTGTGCAGCATCAGTTCAAGGGAATAGGGAAACTGGCCGATGCCTTTTTCGCAGGCGTGCAGGGCCTCGTCCACCTTGCCTTCGTCCAGGTAATGTTCAACGATTTGTTCGTACGTATCGAGGTCGAAAAACGACTCTTCGCGCCGTTGCAAGGCCAGTTCAAAACGCCGAACGGAATCCTGGATGGCACCGGGCCGGTCGTCAAATTCTTGCTCCATCATGGGCGTTTCTGGGAAATAATGCCAATGGGTATTCCCGCGAAGCCGGTCAGCGAAAGTCCGTTCGGCCCCGGAGCGATAACCCTGGCGGTGGGGCGAAAGCAGCAATTGCGTGACGGTTCATGGGTGGGCTGGTATCTTAATAAATGAAAGGTACAAACAAAAGTTGGTTCACCAAAAGCGATTCGGCAAGTTTTACGCCGATTCGGGTTGGTAAATGGCCTTTTCAAAGAGCAGCACGCCGAAGCGCTGAATGTGTTCGCGTAAGGCTGTATTTTGAATCGTCCCGACCTGAACGACGTCGAAGGCGTACGGCAGCGGCAACTCGTCCAGTTCACTAAGCAGGTGGGCCACATCATGCCACGTCAGCGCCGCACCCTCGACGGCGAGGTCGATATCGGAGTAGGGCCGGTGCGTACCCAAAGCCCGCGAACCGAACAGCCAGACGCGTTCAAGTTCCGGCTGTTGGCGAAAGAGGGCCTGCAGTTGGGCGATTTCAGCGTCGGTGAGGCCGAAATTCATAGCTCCAGTGGGTTCTTTTCGTGGTTTAATCGTTCCAGTAATTCACTCAGCAGCCTGACGTGCTGTTGCCGAATGGCGGTGAAAATGCGTTCTGCCGTCTCTTCTTCGTACGTGTGTTTGGTCGTCAGAAAATCCTCCAGCATCGCAATCCAACCGTGGCCGTCGTGAATGTAACCATCCTGCGCGGCTTGCACAATGACTTTCTTTGGCCCATTTACGCCGTCGTAACCCTGCGCGTACAGGAAATCCTGAAGGGTTTTCCAGGCCAGTTCGAAGGTATACTCGAACCGCTGAATTAGGCCTTCGCGTTCCAGTTCGGAAAACGTGGGTTGGCCGACGCCTTTCTCCAGTTGCCGGAATGCTTTTTCGTAGTTTGAAAAGCGCTGTTGCCAGCGGATGGGCGTACGCATGAGAAGACGGATTTGGTGCTAAGTTATTCGTTCTGCCGGGAAAACGCCGCCGCCACCCGCCCAATCGTTTCATCCAGACCTCTGAATTCCAGTCCAATCGCCGCCCGGATTTTCTCGTTGGGAAAAAAAAACGAACGGCTCGCCGACTGCGCCGTTTCGCGGGTGATGAGCGGGGCCTTGCCCGTCAGCCACGAGCGCACGGCTTCCAGCCGCCAGAATAGGGCCGTGGCCGCTCTGGGAACGTGCAAAGTGGGCGGTTTTTTGCCAAATGCGACGGCTACGTTGCGCAGAAAATCGCGGTAGGGCAGGCTCCCGGCGTTGAGGATGAACCGCTCGCTTTGAATGTCGGAGGTGAGGAGGCGAAAAACCGCCTCGGCCACGTCGAGCACGTCCACGTAGTTGAGGGTGCCGTCGGGATAAAACGGGCGCTCGTCGAAGGCGTATTTGAAAAGCTGCGTGCTGCTGCGCCGCCAGTCGCCTTCGCCCAGAATCACCGACGGGTTGACGATCACCACCGGCAACCCTTCGGACGCCCCGCGCCAGACTTCGAGTTCGGCCAGGTACTTGGTTTTGGCGTAGTGCGAATTGAGCGGCGATTCTTCCCACTTGGCGGTTTCCGAAATTACTACCGGTTCGTTGCCGGAAAGTCGGGTGGGGCGACCCAGCGCTGCCACCGAACTGACGAACAGCAGTTTCTGAATCTCCGCCCGCAGGCAGGCGTTTACCACGTTGGCGGTGCCTTGTACGTTGGTTTGGTACATGGCCCGGCGGTCTTTTGGGGCAAACGACACGAGGGCCGCCGCGTGAATCACCCGCGTGACGCCGACCAGCGCCTGTTCGAGGGCGAGCACGTCGAGCACGTCACCTTCCACCCAGTCGATTTGGGCTTCAACGTCGTGCAACAGCCGCCGATCGGCGCCGGGGCGGGCAAGGGCACGGATTTTTTCGCCTTGTTGAAGAAAACGCCGGGCGACAAAACTGCCAACCAGGCCGGTCGCGCCGGTGATGAGAAGCATTCCTGCAGTACATTAGCTTCGGCAAAGGTCTAAAACTTTGCCGAAGCTTCGCTACCATGTCTTTTTTCGGGTTCCGTCTGCAAAGCAATCAGGTCGAAGTGGCCGACACGGCCCGCCTCGAGGCGTTCAGCGACGGCGTGTTTTCCATCATCGTCACGCTGCTGGCCTTCAACCTTAAAGCGCCCGAACTCAAAGACGAGGCCAGCAACCCCGACGCACTGCGGCAGCTTCTTCGGCTGGTGCCTGATTTTTTGGGCTTTACGCTCAGTTTTACGTTTATCGCCATCATCTGGGTCAACCATCACCAGTTTTTTCATTCCGTCAAGAAAACCACGGCTAAGCTCCTCTGGCTCAACAATTTGCTCCTGTTCTGGATTTGCTTTATCCCGTTTCCGACGGCCTTCGTAGGCAAGCACCCCGCCCAGCCGGTGGCGGTGGCCTTGTTTGGTGTCGTGTTTTTCCTGGCCAGCAGCAGCTTCACCTGGATGCGGTATTACGCCACCTACCAGGCCCATTTACTGAACGACGACATCCCCGAAGACGAAAAAAAGCAGGCATTTCGTCGCACCATCGTCGGACCGTTCGCGTACCTGCTCACGATTCTGGTGAGTTTCGTGTCGGTCTGGGTGGCTTTGGCGCTCAATTTTGCCACGGCCCTGTTTTATTTTGTCCCCGTCACCACGCTCAATCGGCGGCAGGTGCGCGAGTTGAAAAAGGCGGAGAAGGAGAAAGGGAGTTTACAGTAGGCAGTTCACAGTTTAACAGTTCACAGAAAATGCACTTGTCTTGGACTGTGAACTGTCAATCCACGAGCGCCTGGTAGGCCAGTTGCTTGAATTGCCGGTCGATGCCGCCGTAGGCACTGGGTAGCATCTGGGTGGTCCATACGCCGAGAAGTTCTTCTTTCGGGTCCCACCAGAAATCGGAGTAGTTGCGGCCACCCCAGCGGAGCGCGCCGAGGCTACCCGGTTCGCGGGCGTGGCCGGTTTCGGTGGTGATTTCAAAGCCGAGGCCAAATTTATTGCCCGTATCCCACACGGTCAGGTCGCCGATTTGGTTGGTCGTCATCAGCTCGATGGTTTTGCGGCCCAGCAGTTGGCGGTTGTTGAATTTGCCGCCGTTCATCAGCATTTGCAGGAATTTGGCGTAATCCTGCACCGTCGAACTCAGCCCAGCTCCGCCCGACTCGTAGGTCTTCGCGCCCGCTACGGGGTAGTTTTCTTCGGCAAAATCCGGGTGCTTCGTCATCGGCGAATCCGGCGATTTCTGGGTGTAGAGGTGCATCAGGCGGGATTTCTTGGCGTCAGGCTGGTAAAAACCACTGTCGGTCATGCCCAGCGGCTCGAAAATCCGTTTTTGCAAAAACTCCCCGAAACGCATTCCCGACACCACTTCCACCACGTAGCCGAGCACGTCGGTATTCAGGCCGTAGGTGTATTTTTCGCCCGGCTCGTGGAGGAGCGGCAGGCTGCCCAGTTTGGACATGGTTTCCGAAATTCGCTTGGGTTCGAGACTGAAAAAGTCGGGAATGCCCGCTTTCTGGTAGAGCGGGTGGCTGTACGGAATGCCCGCCGTGTGGGTGAGCAACTGGCGAAGCGTTACCTCTTTTTTAGCCGGGATGGCGCTGTACGTGGTGTCTTTTTCGTTGAACTTCGTCAGGATTTTCGGGTTCCTGAACGTGGGAATGTACTTCGCTACCGGGTCGTCGAGGCGGAGTTTGCCTTCTTCGTAAAGCATCATCACGGCCACCGTCGTGATGGCCTTGCTCATCGACATGATCCGGAAAATATCATCCACCCGGAGCGGGGTTTTTGCCTCCACGTCGGAATACCCAAAGGCTTTCTGGTAAACGACCTGCCCGCGCCGCACCAGGATCATCGTCGCGCCGGGCAGGTGGCGCTGGTCGATGTGCTGTTGCATCACGGCGTCGATGCGGGCGAGGCGTTCGGGCGAAAAACCGAGACTTTCGGGGGTTTTGGCGGGGGTGAGTTGCTGGGGCTTTTGGGCAAAAAGCGGCGCGGACAGCAGCAGGAAAGCGAGGACGAGGTTTTTCATCGGGGTTTAGGCGTAATTTCGCGGCCCAAAGTAGCTAAAATTTCATGGCTGAGAAGCAATTTTCCCGCACTACCGTCACCGCCGCGCTGATTTACGCCAACGGCCCGATTCACATCGGTCACCTGGCGGGGTGCTACATTCCCGCCGACACTTACGTGCGCTACCTGCGGGCCAGGGGCCAGGACGTGGCCTTCATCTCCGGCACCGACGAGCACGGCGTGCCCATTACCATCCGCGCCCAGAAAGAAGGCATCACCCCGCAGGAGGTCGTGGACAAGTACTACGTCCAAATCCGCGATTCCTTCGCCGACTTCGGCATCGCCTTCGACATTTACTCGCGCACCGCTAAGCCCGCGCACCACCGGATGTCGCAGGATATTTTCCTCCAGATTTACAACCAGGGCGGGTTTGTCGAAGAAACCACCGAACAGTATTTCGACGAAAAAGCCGGGCAGTTCCTTGCCGATCGCTACATCGTCGGCACCTGTCCGGTGTGCGGCAACGAAAACGCCTACGGCGACCAGTGCGAGCGCTGCGGCAGCACCCTCAGCCCGACCGAATTGCTCAACCCACGCTCGGCCCTGAGTGGTGAGCCGCCGGCGCTGAAACCCACCAAAAACTGGTATCTGCCCCTCGACGCCCTCCAGCCGCAGTTGGAACGGTACGTGGAAAGCCACCCCGAGTGGAAACCCAACGTGGCCGGGCAGGTGCGCTCGTGGCTCACCGAAGGCCTGAAACCCCGCGCCATGACCCGCGATCTGGACTGGGGCATCCCCGTGCCGCTGCCCAACGCCGAGGGCAAAGTGCTCTACGTGTGGTTCGACGCGCCGATTGGCTATATCACGTTTACCGAAGAACTCAAAGGGGCCGATTGGGAAAAATGGTGGAAAGCCGACGATACGCGCCTCGTGCATTTCATTGGCAAGGACAACATCGTCTTTCACAGCCTCATTTTCCCCGCCATGCTCATGGCCGACGGGCGGTTCATCCGGGGCGCGGACAACGTGCCTGCCAACGAATTCATGAACCTGGAGGGCGACAAAATCAGCACCTCGCGCAACTGGGCCGTGTGGCTGCACGAGTACCTCGACGAATTTCCCGGAAAACAGGACGTGCTCCGCTACGTGCTCACGGCCAACGGCCCCGAAACGAAGGATTCCGAATTCACCTGGAAGGATTTCCAGACCCGCAACAACTCCGAACTGGTCGGTATTTTCGGGAATTTCGTGAACCGCGCCATCGTGCTGACCGAAAAGAACTTTGGTCCCGCCGTGCCGAAGCGCGGCGAGTTGAACGACGTAGACCGGAACCTGCTGGCCGAACTGGCCGGTTTCCCCGCCAAACTCGACGAGGCGCTGACTAATTTCCGCTTTCGCGAAGCCCTCGCGCTGTTCATCGACGTGGCCCGGCTGGGTAACAAGTACCTCGCCGAAACCGAACCGTGGAAGGCGCTGAAAACCGAGCCGGAGCGAGCCGCTACCGTGCTCAACCTCGCGCTGCAACTCTCGGCGACGCTCTCGATTCTGGCCGGGCCGTTCCTGCCCTTCACGGCGGAGAAGCTGCGCGACATGCTGAATTTCTCCGAAAAAGCCTGGTCGAAAGCCGGTCAGCCTGACCTGTTGCCCGAAGGCCACCCGATTGAAAATAAGGGTCTTTTGTTTGAAAAACTCGAAGACGGCGTCGTGGAAGCGCAGGTGCAGAAATTACTGAACACGAAGAAAATGAATGAATTAGCTACGAAAACGCCCGCTCCGGCGAAAGAAGCCATTGCTTACGACGACTTCGCCAAACTCGACCTGCGCGTGGCCACCATCGTGGCGGCTGAGGCGGTTCCCAAGTCGAAAAAGCTCCTCAAACTCACCCTCGACACGGGCCTCGACACGCGCACCGTGCTGAGCGGCATCGCCGAGCATTTCGCGCCGGAAGCGGTCGTCGGGCGGCAGGTCACGCTGCTGGCCAACCTCGCCCCGCGCCAGATGATGGGCCAGGAAAGTCAGGGGATGATCCTGATGGCCGAAGACCGCGACGGCAAACTGCAATTCGTCCAGCCCGGCGAGGCGGTGTGGAATGGGGGAACAATTTCCTGAGATCGTGGCGTAGCCCAACGGCAGCGCACTTCCGGGTCGGCTTGCTCCCGTTTTGAATTCATCCTTTTCGCACCCAGGCAGGAGAGTACAGGTAGTTTAGAAAAGCTGATTTAGTACCTTGCGTCCGCTTCATTTTCTCTAAACCTGTATGTTTCCTGCCTTCACCACGGCGAAGACCGTCGTTGTTATTTTTGCCGTCCTGCTGATTGGTACCTCGTGGATAAGCCTGGGGGGATTTGCTCCCGGCCCCGGCGGTCCGAAACTGGATAAGCTCAACTTGCTACCCGGCTTTCGGGCCGAGCACCTGTACAGTCCTTCCGAAAACGGGCGGGGTTCGTGGGTAGCCATGGCCTTCGACGACCGGGGCCGGATGATCACCTCCGACCAGTACGGCTTTTTGTACCGCCTGGAACTTCCGCCCGTGGGGTCAGACACGTCCGCCCGCCCGCGCATCGAAAAGCTCAACCTCCCGGCTCCTGATTCCGCCAAACTGGTTGCCAGCGGCAAAGGACCCGATTCCACGGTTGCCCGAATCGGTCTGGGCTACGCGCAGGGCTTGCTCTGGGCCTTCAACAGCCTCTACGTGATGGTCAATCACAAAAGCGACTCCAGCCTGACCAAAGGCAGTGGTTTGTACCGCTTGCAGGACACCGACGGGGATGATCAGTTCGACAAAGTGACCCTGCTGAAGGCCCTTCAGGGCGAGGGCGAACACGGTCCGCACAGCATCGTGCTCTCGCCGGACGGCCAGTCGCTCTACGTCATGTCCGGCAATTTTACCGACATCCCGAAACTCGACGCTTACCGCCTGCCGCCGGTCTGGGGCGAAGACAACCTGTTTCCGGCCATCAAGGACCCCCGAGGGCACGCCATCGACCGGATGGCCCCCGGAGGGTGGATCGCGAAGCTCGACCCCGAGGGCAAGCGGTGGGAACTCATGGGCGCGGGCTTCCGCAACACCTTCGATTTTGCCTTCAACGACGCCGGTGACCTGTTTTGCTACGATTCTGACATGGAATGGGATTTCGGCCTGCCCTGGTACAAACCCACCCGCATCTGCCACATCACCAGCGGGGCCGATTTTGGCTGGCGCACCTCGGCCAGCAACTGGTCGCCCAGCTTTGCCGACTGCCTGCCCGCCGTGCTCAACATGGGGCAAGGCTCGCCCACGGGCGTTTTTGCCGGCCGAAACGCGCGGTTTCCCCGGAAGTACCAAAAGGCCCTGTTTGCCTTCGACTGGAGTTTCGGCATCATGTACGCCGTTCATTTGCAACCCGAGGGTGCCACGTACCGCGCCACCACCGAACCCTTCGTCTCGGGTTCGCCTCTGCCGCTGACCGACGGCCTGATCGGCCCCGATGGCGCCCTGTATTTTCTGACGGGGGGCCGCAAGCTCGAATCGGACCTGTACCGGGTCACGTACACGGGCACCGAGTCGGTTTCGCCGGCTTCGGAAGCGCCCACACTGACAACCGAACACCAACTCCGCACCCAACTGGAGCAGTACCACGCCGGGCCAATGGCGGGGGCCGTTGAGGCGGCCTGGCCGCACCTGGCGCACCCGGATCGCTTCGTACGCTACGCCGCCCGCGTCGCGATCGAACACCAGCCGGTGGGCGAGTGGCAGCAACGGGCGTTGGCCGAAACCGACCCCGTCCGGCTGACGCACGCCCTGATCGCCCTGGCCCACCACGGCGACAAGGCCCTGAAAACCCCCATGCTCGACGCGCTGCTGGCCGTCAACCTCAATGCCCTCACCGAGTGGCAGCAGGCCGACGTGTTGCGGGCCATTGAATTGGTTTTCACCCGGATGGGCCTGCCCACGGGGGCCGACAAAGCCAAAGCCATTGCCCGGCTCAACCCCCGTTACCCGGCCAAAACGGCCCTGCTCAACCGGGCGTACAGCAAGCTGCTCATCACGCTGGAGGCACCGGGCGTTATCGAGAAAACGCTGGCGTTGCTCGCCAAGCCGGCCGAAGACGGAACCGGCCCCATCGGCGGCGAAACCGCGACGGCCTCGGCTGACCTGATTCTGCGGAATCCGCAGTACGGCCTCGACATTGCCCGGTTGCTCGAAAAAATGCCCCCGGCCCAGCAAACCTACTACGCCACCATGCTCAGCAGTCAGGCAACCGGCTGGACGCCCGCCCTTCGCGACCGGTATTTCCGGTGGTTTGCGCAGGCATTCCGGTACCAGGGCGGCAACAGCTACATCGGGTACATCGACAAAGCCCGCAAACTGGCCCTCTCGCACGTTCCGAAAGACCAGTTCAAAAGATACGACCAACTCTCGGGTGCCGCGCTGCTCACCGAAAAAGGCGCAGACCTCGCCAAAGCCTACACGCCCAAAGGTCCGGGCAAAAATTGGCTGATCAATAACGCCCTGGCGGTGCTCGACAGCGGGCTGGTGGACCGGAACCTCGACCGGGGCAAAAAAATCTACTCGGCCATTCTGTGCAGCCGCTGCCACACGATGAAGGGCGAAGGCGGCGACATTGGCCCCGACCTTACCCAACTTGGCACCCGGTTCTCCAACCGCGACATCCTCGAAGCCATCATCAAGCCTGACAAAGTGGTTTCGGACCAGTACGCCTCCTCAATTTTTACGCTAAAAAACGGTCAGGCGGTGCTGGGTCGGCTCGTCAGCGAAGACCCCGCCACTTATTCCATCTCCCAGAACCCCTTCGCCCCCAACCAGCTCCGGAAAATCGCCAAAAGCGACGTCGTTTCCCGGAAATACTCCACCGTGTCCATCATGCCCGCCAGCCTGATCAACAGCCTCAACGCCAACGAACTGAAGGATTTTATTGCTTACCTGAAGTCGGGCGGAAATGGAACGGACAAGACGTTTAAAGCCGAAAAAATCACGCCGAAGGGAAAATAAAGTTGAACGCAACCCCGCGCCGTACCGTGTCTACCTGTTCTTTTCGCTTTCCTCCGCTGCCCCTCGCGCTGGCGGTCGTTTTGACCCTCGCCGTTGGCACTCACGGGCTGGCTCAACGTAAAAAAACGGCCGGCTTCGTGCCGATTTTCGATGGCAAAACCCTGCGAAACTGGCAGGGTGATTCCACCTACTGGCGGGTCGAAAACGGCTGTCTGGTGGGCGAAATCACGCCCACGACGCTGCTGAAAGCCAACTCGTTCATCGTCTGGCAGGGCGGCGAACCGGGCGACTTTGAATTTAAAGGCGAATTCAACATCACGGAAAACGGCAATTCGGGCATCAATTACCGGAGCGAACGCCTCCCGGACGTGCCCTTCGCTCTGCGCGGCTACCAGGCCGACATCGACGGAAAACACCGCTACACCGGGCAGAATTACGAAGAACGCCGCCGCACGACCCTGGCTTACCGGGGGCAAAAAACGACGATTGGCCCCTACGCCGGGGAAGCCACGCCGGAAGCCATCCGGGCCAGTGTGAAAAATAACGCCTGGACCGGCCTGACCGTGACGGGTTCGCTGGGTAGCGCGGATTCGTTGAGCGCTTTACTGAAAACAGACGGGTGGAATACGTTTCACCTCGTCGTGAAGGGCAACCGCCTGCAACACTTCGTCAACGGCGTGCTGATGAGCGAGGTCATCGACAACGATCTGGTGAACCGTCGGATGAAGGGGCTCCTCGGCGTGCAGGTGCACGTGGGTCCGCCGATGAAGGTGCAATACCGAAACCTGATGCTCAAGGAGTTGTAAAATTTTTAAAGCATCCCCAATCCCCTAAAGGGGGCTTTCCTGCCTGGAAATTCTCGCTGCGAAAAGCCCCCTTTAGGGGATTGGGGGTAAAACCCAAAACCCTTTGCCCCCACCCCCCTGGCTCGGAAAACTCTCCAACCCAGCCCAACTTGGCGGCATCGAAACCGCCGTGCTCGACAACGGCCCCGGCCGGGGCACCCGCGTGGCCTGGGTCAACACGGGTACGGGCCTTCGCTACAAAATCGTGCTCGACCGGGGCATGGACCTTGCCGACGCGGCCTTCAACCAGCACGGCCTGGCCTGGCTGAGCCACGCGGGCGTGACGGCCCCGCAGCCGCTCTCCGACCGGAGCCTCGACTGGCTGCGCACCTTCGGCGGCGGGTTGCTCACCACCTGCGGCCTCACCCATGTCGGCGGCCCTGAACGGGACGGTTTCGGCGAGCGGGGCCTGCACGGCCGCATCAGCAACACGCCCGCCGAAATCGAGAGTATCGTTCAGCCTGACCCGGTGCGGGGCCTTCTCGACTTCAGCCTGACCGGGCGGATGCGGGAAACGACCGTCTTCGGCCCCAGCCTACAACTGAAGCGGACGATTTCGGGCACGCTCGGGCAACCGACGATTCGGATTCACGACGAGGTGCTCAACCTCGCCAACACCCCCGCTCCGCACATGCTGCTCTACCACTTCAACTTCGGCTGGCCGCTCGTAGACGTAGGCACCCAACTTCGGTGGCGGGGCAACTGGCAAGCGAAGGAGGGCGGAATGAACGGGGAGATTTTCCGGGAAGGTCGCGATTTTCGCACCTGTCCTGCCCCGCTCGAAGAACACCGGGGCACGGGCGAGGCCGTGGCCTTCATCGACGTTGCACCCGCCGCCAACGGCCGGTGTACGGCGGGATTACACAATCCGAAGCTGGGAATCGCCGTGGCGCTGCGGTTTCAGAAAGCCCAACTGCCCTGGCTCATCAACTGGCAGCACTGGGGGCCGGGCGAGTACGTGACGGGCCTCGAACCGGCCACCCACCCGCCCATCGGGCAGGCCGCCGCGCGGGCAAACCAGACGTTGATTTTTCTCCAACCCGGCGAACGCCGTACGTACGACCTCGAACTGGCCGTGCTGCACCAGCCCGAATCCATCCAGGATTTTCTAAACCATACCTCATAAACCGATTCCCTTTTTTACATGGAAAAAACCTCCACCGCCGCCCTCGCTCAGCAGGCCCTCGACCAGGGCCGGGGCATTTTGCGGCTGGCTCCCACCTGGGTGCCCCGGTCGTTTTGCGTGCCGGGCCGCCGCATCAAGCTCCATCCCGACGATTACT
Organism: Spirosomataceae bacterium; assembly: GCA_965249815.1. Taxonomy (GTDB): domain Bacteria; phylum Bacteroidota; class Bacteroidia; order Cytophagales; family Spirosomataceae; genus JAJAZB01. The sequence continues at coordinate 372,518 of CBDFMV010000002.1, forward strand.
ACGTGCTCGGCGGCGCGCGCGGCGGCATCGACGAACGCTGGCTGGCTTCCACCACGCCCGCCAAAAACGGCCCGCTCACCGGCGAAAACGAGGGCCTGAGTCCGGTGGTGCTTACCGACGGCGGGCGGGAAATTCAGTTTTTGCTCAAAGACGCCATTGCTGAACTGAAAGGCGCGCTCCTCGGCGACCGCCTCTGGAACCAGTACGGGGCCTGGCCGATGTACTCCAAGTTTTTCGACAACATGGGGCCGCTGCCCCACCACCTCCACCACAACGACGAGCAGGCCGCCCTGACCGGGCAGTTGGGCAAGCCCGAGGCGTACTATTTCCCGCCCCAATTGAACAACCACGGCGGCGATTTCCCGTACACGTTTTTCGGCATCGCGCCCGGCACCACGAAAGAGCAAATCCGCGAGTGCCTGATGAATTTCACGAAGGGCGACAACAAAATCACCAACTACTCCGCCGCCTACCGCCTCGAACCCGGCACGGGCTGGGACGTGCCGCCGGGCCTCCTCCACGCGCCGGGCAGTTTCTGCACCTACGAGCCGCAGAAAGCGTCGGACATTTTCGCCATGTACCAATCGCTGGTCAACGAGGCCATCGTGCCCGAGGAACTGCTCTGGAACGGCACACCCAACGACCGCATCGGCGACTACGACCTGCTGATGGAAGCCATCGACTGGGAGTTGAACACCGACCCGACCATGATGGCTAACCGCTACATGGTGCCGAAACCCGTACGCGACGTGGCCGAGATGGAAGCCGAAGGCTACGTTGAAAAGTGGGTCTGCTACAAATCCGACGCCTTCAGCGCCACCGAACTGACGGTCTTGCCGGGCAAAACCGTCACGATTAAAAACAGCGCCGCCTACGGCCTGATCATGATGCAGGGCCGGGGCACGATGGGTACTTGGGAGGTGGAAACGCCCGCGTTGATTCGCTACGGGCAACTCACCAACGACGAATTCTTTGTCAGCGAACGCGCCGCCACCGAGGGCGTCACCATCACCAACCACTCCACCACCGACCCGCTCGTGATGCTGAAGCACTTCGGGCCGGGGAATCCGGATTTGGTGCTGGAATAGCCGCCGTCACGTAGCGTTGACAACTTTTTAAAAGTTGTCAACGCTGGCAAAACAAACCGCAACGCATATTCTCTAAACTTAATTGATTGCCTCGTGAACGAGAACAATTTCCCCAAACTCCACAACGCCACCTGGCCGGGCCTCGTAGGCAAAGGCCCCGATTCCGAACCGCCGATTCCCTTCGACACCATGCTCGAAATGACCGCCGCCGCCGAGGTGGACGGCGTGAAGTTCGACGGCGTGGACCTGGGCCTGATGGACCCGCATTTCAACATCGACAGTTCGGACGATGACATCAAACGCCTGGCCGACAAAATTGCGGGCTATAATCTGAAAGTGGGTTCACTGGTGGCGCCCATCTGGGGTGGCCCGGCGATGGGCAGCGCCGCCGAACGGGCGCAGTTTGTCGAAATGGTGCGGAAAGCCTGTCACGTTGGGCAGCGCCTGCGCGAACTCGGCCTCCGGCCCTCCGGCGTGGTGCGCATCGACTCAGCCTCCTCGCCCCAGCAGTGGGATGCCGACCCGGCGGGCAGCACCGCCCTCATCGCCCAGACGTTCCGCGAAGCCTGCGACGTGGCGGCGGGTTTTGGCGAAAAACTTGCCGCCGAGGGCGAAATCTGCTGGGGCGGGCTGCAAAGCTGGCGCACGGCTATCGACACCATGCAGGCCGTGAACCGGCCCAACCTGGGCTTCCAGGCCGACATGTCGCACACGCTGCTCTACCTGCTGGGCTACAACCGCGAGCAGGATCGCATCCTGCCCGCCGATTTCGACTGGAGCGACCGCGCCGCCCTGACCGAGGCACTCAAAACCCTCACCGCCGCCCTCCGACCCTGGACCATTGACTTCCACGTCGCCCAGAACGACGGCACCGTGTTCGGCTCCGGTTCGCACGACAAAACGGGCCGCCACTGCCTCGCCACCGATCCCAACGGCAAGCTCGACGTGCCCCACGACGCCGGGTTCTGGCTCCGCGACGAGGCCGGCCAGCTCACCAAAGCCTTCCGGCATATTTGCTGGGACGGCTGCATGTTTTCCAACGAGGTGATGACCAAGCCCCAGACCTGGAACGACATCTTGGCCACGATGGTGAAGGTGCGGCAGCAGCACGGCTGGTACGAGGCGGAATAATTCCGGAGGTCGTAGGGGCGGAGCTTGCCTCCGCCCGCGTTACCTGCAATCCGACCAGGGCGGAAGCAAGCTCCGCCCCTACAAGTTGATGGTTTTCGAAAATTCATTTTACCATGCCAAAAAAAGACCTCCGCATTGGCCTCGTCGGCACCGGTTTCATGGGCCGGACCCACTCCAACGGCTACAACCGCGTACCTAATTTTTTTCCTGAACTCACCCACCGGCCCGTCTTGCAGGCTGTTTGTTCGCGCAACGCCGACGCGGTGCAGGCCTTCGCCGATCAGTGGGGCTATGCCTCGGTAGAAACCGACTGGAAAGCCCTCGTGGCCCGCGACGACATCGATGCCGTGGACATCTGTACGCCCAACGATACCCACGCCGAGATCGCCATCGCCGCCGCCGAAGCGGGCAAGATGGTTCTCTGCGAAAAACCCCTCGCCCGTTCGCTGGCCGAGGCCCAGGGCATGGTCGATGCGGTCGAAAAAGCGGGCGTTGCCAACACGGTTTGGTACAACTACCGACGTTTGCCCGCCGTGACGCTGGCTAAGCAAATCGTCGCGTCAGGCAAGCTGGGCAAAATTTTCCATTACCGGGCCAATTTCCTGCAGGATTGGACCATCAGCGCCGACGTGCCCCAGGGCGGCACGGGCCTCTGGCGCATGGACGTGGACGCCGCCGGTTCGGGCGTGACGGGCGACCTGCTCGCCCATTGCATCGACACGGCCATGTGGCTCAACGGGGCCATCACCGACGTGTCAGCGGTAACCGAAACGTTTGTCAAGGAGCGGATGCACCAACTCACCGGCAAGGTGCAGCCCGTCGGCATCGACGACGCCTGCATTTTCCACTGCCATTTTGCCAATGGCTCGCTGGGGCTGTTCGAGTCCACGCGCTACGCGCGGGGCCACAAGGCGCTCTACACCTTTGAAATCAACGGCGAACACGCGTCCATCCGCTGGGATTTACACGACCTGAACCGCCTCGAATACTTCGACCACGCCGACGAAGGCATCGTGCGGGGCTGGCGGTCCATCCACGTCACCGACGGCGACCAGCCGTACATGAACAAGTGGTGGGTGCCGGGCCTGGGCATCGGCTACGAGCACAGTTTCGTCCACCAGGCGGCCGATTTTCTAAAAAGCCTGGAAACCGGCGAACCCAGCCACCCGACTTTTCAGGACGCGCTCGAAACCCAGAAAGTCTGCGAAGCCGTGCTTCAATCGGCGGCCTCGCGGAGTTGGCAAGACACCGGGGTGACTGATGTTCCGGGTTGAAAAACCGTCCTCCGTCCGCTCAAGCAGACGGCAAGTGGGTGAAAAGTCCCTCCGGGACTGAAACCACGAGCCGAAGTTCAGCCCCGGAGGGGCTTGCCCATCTTGCCGTCCGCTTCAGCGGGCGGGAACACGTCGTTTCAACCCAAACACTGCATGATTCCTTCCCTGACTCCCCTTTTCCGCCTCGTCCCGCTGGCCGTCCTCCTCCTGGCAACCAGCACCGGCATCGCCCAGCGCGCTGCCCGCAAACCCCTCGTCGTGTTTGTCACCGGCGACCACGAGTACAGCAGCGAATTGACCATGCCGCTGCTGGCCGCCGAGTTGGAGAAGGCTTACGGCCTGCGGACGAAAGTCCTGAAGTCGGTGCCCGATTACAACGGCGAGAAGGACATCCCCGGCCTGGAGGCGCTCGCCGAAGCCGACCTAACGGTGTTTTTTCTCCGCTGGCGGCAGCTTCCGCCGGAACAACTCGACCGAATCGAGGCGTACCTCAAATCGGGCAAACCCGTGATGGGCTTCCGCACCACCACCCACGCCTTCAACTACCCCGCCGACGACCCCCGCCAGCGCTGGAACGCCTTCGGCGAATTTGCCTTCGGCAGTCCGCCGGGCTGGGGCGGGGCGGCCCAGCACACGCACTACGGCCACCAGAGCACCACCGACGTAACGGTGATTCCCGCCGCGGTCGGCAATCCCATCCTGACAGGCGTGGACCCCGCTTTTCACGTCGCGTCGTGGCTCTATCGCGTGTTGCCCAACTACCCGGCGAAGGGCGCAGTGCCGCTGCTGATGGGCAAATCGGTCAATCCTGACAAACCCGCCGTGGACAACCCCGTGGCCTGGACCTGGAAAAACGAATGGGGCGGAAAAACCTTCCTGACCACCCTTGGGCACCCCGAAGATTTCCGGGTGCCCGCGTTTCAACGGCTGGTCATCAATGCCATTCACTGGGAATTGGGCCTGCCCGTTCCCAAAAGATGGAAAGGCCCCATCGCCATCAACGTGCCCTACGGCCACCCGAAGCCTTGACAAGCGGGATGACGTAGTTCAACGTTAACGCATCGTAGGGGCGGTGCTTGCCTCCGCCCCTGAAGTGCCCATCTAACGCCGAGGGCGGAGGCAAGCACCGCCCCTACGAGATTTTGAAATTGAATCCGCGTAATTTTTCACAAAAAAAAGCATTCACTGACTATTCGAGTTTCATGAGCAAAATCGGCTTTAACCTCCTGGCCTGGTCGGCCCCGATTTCCGAGAACATGCACCCGATTGCCGAACGGCTGAAAACCATTGGCTACGACGGCATCGAGTGTTTCGTTGACACGCAGGACCCGTCGGCCTACCGCCGGTTTGGCGAACACCTCCGGCAGTTGAACCTACAAAGCACGGGCGTCACCGTGGTCGGGCCAGACGAAAACCCGGCCAGCGAATCCGCCGCCGTGCGCGAACGGGCCGTCGGGTACCTGAAAGGGGCCGTCGACCGGGTTCACGCGATGGGCGGCACGGTGCTCTGCGGCCCGATTCACTCGGCCTTTGCCACTTTCAGCCGCCGCGAACCCCAGGCCGACGAGTACGCCCGCAGCGCCGAGGTGCTGCACGCCGTGGGCGACCACGCCCAACAGGCCGGCGTGGTGCTGGCCGTCGAGGCGCTCAACCGCTTCGAGTGCTACCTCTGCAACACGATGGTTCAACTCGCTGACCTCGTGCGCCGCGCCGACCACCCCCAGGTGCGGGCCATGTTCGACACCCACCACGCCAACGTCGAGGAAAAACGCTTCCCCGACGCCATCCGCACCATCGCGCCGGTGCTGGCCCACGTCCACATCAGCGAAAACGACCGGGGCACTCCCGGCGATGGGCACCTGCCCTGGGACGACGCGTTCCGGACGCTGACCGAAATCGGCTACGACGGCTGGATGACCATCGAGGCGTTCACCCGCAACGACGTGGATTTCGCCAATTCCATCTACGTTTGGCGGGAATACAACGACCCCTGGGACATCGCCGAAAACGGATTGAAGTTCATTCAGGCCATGCAGGCAAAACACGGAATGGGCGCGTAAACCCCTTTTCCTCAGAACCATGTTTAAAAAATACGGCATTCGGTTGGCAGCTTTCGCGGCAGTCGTTACGCTCCTGGCGGGCAGCGCCTTTCAGGTTTCGTCACCGCCGCTGGCGCTCCGCAAAGGCGCGCACGTGGTGCTCATCGGCAACAACCTCGGGTCGCGGATGATGAACTACGGCCCTTTTGAAACCGAGCTCCACGTGCGCTACCCCGACAGCCTGCTGTTCATCCGGAATATGTGCGATGGGGGCAACACGCCCGGTTTCCGGCCCCATTCGGGGCGGGCGCTACCGTGGGCGTTTCCCGGTGCCGAAAAATACCAGACGGGCATCCTACGCCTGGCCGATACGCTGGGGCTTTCCGGCCTGGAGGACAACTGGCTGGCTGGCGGCAGCGAGGGCCATTTTGAAACCGAAGACCAATGGCTTACCCGGCTGAAGGCCGACGTCATCGTCGCGTTTTTCGGCTACAACGAGTCGTTTGCGGGGCGGCAGGGGCTTGAAAATTACAAGGCTGAACTTGACGCCTTCATCCAACACACGCTCCGGCAACGGTACAACGGCAGCACGCCGCCTCAACTGGCGCTGGTGTCGCCGATTGCGTTTGAAGACCTTTCTGGAAAAATGGATTTGCCCAACGGCAAGGCCGAAAACGCCAACCTGACGCTCTACGCCGAGGCCATGCGGGAGGTGGCCGCCCGGAACGGGGTGCATTTTGTCGACGTGTTTTCGCCCACCAAAGGCTGGTTTGCCAGCGCCCCGGCTCCCCTCACCATCGACGGCTCCCAACTGACCGAAGCCGGGTACGCCCGGCTGGCACCCCTGCTGGCCGACGGGCTTTTCGGCAAAACCCCTTCCAAAGCTGAAGCGCACCGGACGCTCGTGCGGGCCGCCGTGCTGGAGAAAAACTACTACTGGCACAACGACTTCAAGATTCCCAACGGCGTTCACGTGTACGGGCGGCGCTACAACCCGTTTGGTCCCGACAACTACCCGGCGGAAATCGCCAAAATCCGCGAAATGACGGCTCTTCGCGACACGGCCATTTGGCGAGCCGTGCACGGCGAGTCCACCGACCTGGCCCTCGCCGACCAGCGGACCCGGCCGTTGCCGACCGTAAAAACGAATTACAACCCCCAGAAAAACGGCAGCCTGGAATACCTCTACGGGCAAGACGCCCTGGCAAAACTTCACGTGCCGCCGGGCTATAAAATCGAACTGTTCGCCTCCGAGCAGGAATTCACCGACCTGGCCAATCCCTGCCAGCTCACCTTCGACAACCGCGGTCGCCTCTGGGTGGCCACCATGCCCAGCTACCCCCACTATAAACCGGGCGACCCGCGCCCCAACGACAAAATTCTGATTCTGGAAGACACCAACGGCGACGGCAAGGCGGATAAACAAACCACTTTCGCCGACGGCCTGCACCTGCCGGTGGGGTTTGAAATCGCCCCTGAGGGCGTGTACGTTTCGCAGGGAACGAACCTGAAATTGTACACCGACACCAACGGCGACGATCGGGCCGACAAAAAGGAAATCCTCCTGAGCGGCTTCGACGACCACGACACCCACCACGTCATCCACGCGTTCTGCACCGACCCGTCGGGGGCGATTTACATGGGCGAAGGCGTGTTTCTGCGCACCAACGTCGAAACGTCGTACGGGCCGGTCCGCTCGACCAACGGCGGTTTTTACCGCTACAACCCGGCCCGGCGGCAACTCGAGCGCACCGCCCAACTGGCCATTCCCAACCCCTGGGGCATTGCTTTCGACGACTGGGGGCAGAATTTCTTCGCCGAAACCTCCAGTCCCGACGTCCGGTGGATGATGCCGGGCACGGTCAAGTCCCGCTACGGCGTTTCGACGCCCAAATCCAGAAACCTGATTGAAGAAGCCCAGCGGGTGCGGCCCACGTCGGGCCTGGAGTTCGTGTCGAGCCGCCATTTTCCCGACGAGGTGCAGGGCGACTTTCTCATCAACAACACGATTGGGTTTCTGGGAACCAAACAACACACCCTGACTGACGACGGCACCGGCTACCGGAGCCGTCACCGCCAGGACCTGGTGACGTCGGACGACAAAAACTTCCGGCCCGTGGACATGGAATTTGCCCCCGACGGCTCGCTCTACGTGGCCGACTGGCACAACATCCTCATCGGCCACATGCAGCACAACGCCCGCGACCCCCTGCGCGACCACGTTCACGGGCGCATTTACCGCATCACCTACCCCGCCCGGCCGCTGGTGCAACCCGCGTTGGTCGCCGGGGCCTCCCTCGACGGCCTGCTCGACAACCTCAAACTGCCCGAATACCGCACCCGCTACCGCACCCGCCGCGAACTCCGGGGCCGCCCGGTGGCCGAGGTGCTGGCCCACCTCACGCCCTGGGTCAACCGCCTCGACAAAACCGACCCCCGCTACGAACACCACCTGCTCGAAGCCCTCTGGGTAAGCTGGGGGCTGAACCGCGTGGACCAGTCCCTGCTCCGCCGCCTGCTGCGTGCGAAGGATTACCGGGCCAGGGCCGCTGCCGTGCGGGTGCTGCGCTACACCGGGCACCAGGTGGCCGACCAGCCCGCGCTGCTGATGCAGGCCGCCCGCGATGCCCACGGCCGGGTGCGGCTCGAAGCCCTCGTGGCGGCTTCGTGGTTGAGCAAAGAACAGGGCCTGCCCATTGTGCTCGAAGCCGGTAAAAAACCCCTCGACGACTGGATGCAACCCGCCTACGAAACCGCCTTCGCGCACCTGAACGGCCACGCCGTGGAAATCAAACCGGTGGTAGCGGTCAAAACTGAGCTAACCGGCGCGGCGAAGGCGTTGTTCATGAAAGGAAAAGGCATTTTCGAGCGCGAAGGCTACTGCGCCACCTGCCACCAGCCCGACGGCAAGGGCCTGCCCGCCTCGGGTTTTCCGCCCCTGCGCGGCACCAACTGGGTGCTGGGCAGTGACGAACGCCTGATCAAAGTGGTGCTGAATGGCCTGCAAGGGCCAATCGAGGTGTCGGGTACGACCTACCCCGGCCAGGTGCCGATGACGCCGTTCGGGGCGATGCTTACCGACGAGGAAGTGGCAGCGGTGCTCACCTACGTGCGCAATTCGTTTGGTAACAAAGCCGCCGCCGTCACTCCGGAAAAAGTGAAAGCCCTGCGCGCCGCCACGAAAACACAAACCGGGTTTTATTCGCCCGAAACCCTGCTCAAGCAGCACCCGATGGAGAGGTAGGTCTCCATCCCCGGACCACCCACCAGCCACCCTCGCGGGCGACAAGGCATTGGTTAACGACCCTGATTTAATTATGGTTAAAATCGGCATCATCAACGTCAGCGACCGCGCCAGCGCGGGGATTTACGAGGACATTCCCGGCAAAGCCATCGTTGCCACGCTCAACGAGTACCTCACCACGCCCTGGGAGCCGGTGTACCGCGTCATCCCCGACGAGCAGGATTTAATTGAAAAAACGCTGATTGACCTCGCCGACCAGCACAATTGCTGCCTCGTGGTCACTTGCGGCGGCACCGGCCCGGCTCCCCGCGACGTGACGCCCGAAGCCACCGAGGCCGTCTGCCACAAGCGGCTGCCCGGTTTTGGGGAATTGATGCGCCAGGTCAGTTTGCAGTACGTGCCGACGGCGATTCTCTCGCGCCAAACCGCCGGGGTTCGCGGCAACACGCTGATTATCAATTTGCCGGGCAAACCTTCGGCCATCCGCCAGTGCCTCGACGCGGTATTCCCCGCCGTGCCCTACTGCGTGGAGTTGATTGGCGGGCCGTTTCTCGAAACCAACGAAGCCGTCATCCGGGCGTTTCGGCCTAAATCGGCGTAGCAACAAAAACGCCGTCCCGGTACCGGGACGGCGTTTTTTGCCAAGAAAATACGTGTTTTCGTTCAGGCTGCCGCCAGCATTCCGTGCGGGTCGATGACGAATTTTTTCGCCGCGCCTTTGTCGAAGTCGTGGTAGCCGCGCACGGCGTCGTCGAGCCGGATGACTTCCACGTTTACCGCTTTGGCAATCTGGATTTTGTCGTACAAAATGGCGTTCATGAGTTGGCGGTGGTACTTCATCACCGGGCACTGGCCCGTCATGAACGAGTGCGATTTGGCCCAGCCGAGGCCAATCCGAATGCTCAGGCTACCCACCTTGGCGGCCTCGTCGACGGCACCGGGGTCGCCGGTCACGTAAAGGCCCGGAATGCCGATGCCCCCGCCCGCGCGGGTGACTTCCATCACCGCGTTGAGCACCGTAGCCGGGCGCTCGACGCCCGCGTCGGACCCGTGACCGCGGGCCTCGAAGCCCACGCAGTCCACGGCGCAATCCACCTCGGGCACGCCGATGATGGCGGCAATCTGCTCCGAAAGCGGGGTTTCCAACCGTAAATCCACCACTTCGCAACCGAAACTTCGGGCCTGTTCGAGCCGTTCGGGTATCAAATCGCCCACGATGACCACCGCCGCGCCAAGCAGGTGGCACGAGGCCGCGCAGGCCAGCCCGACCGGCCCGGCTCCGGCCACGTACACGATGGAACCCGGCCCGACCCCCGCCGTAACCGCCCCGTGGTAGCCCGTCGGGAAAATGTCGGAGAGCAGCGTCAGGTCACGGATTTTGGCCATTGCCTGGTCTTTGTCAGGAAATTTCAGCAGGTTGAAATCGGCGTAGGGCACCATCACGTACTCGGCCTGGCCACCCACCCAGCCGCCCATGTCCACGTACCCGTAGGCCGCGCCGGGGCGGGCGGGGTTCACGTTCAGGCAAACGCCCGTCTGCCCCACTTTGCAGTTGCGGCAGCGCCCGCAGGCGATGTTGAAGGGCACCGACACCAGGTCGCCGACTCGGATGAATTCCACGTCGCGGCCCGCTTCAATCACCAGCCCGGTGATTTCGTGGCCCAGCACCAGGCCCTCGGGCGCGGTGGTGCGGCCCCGGACCATGTGTTGGTCGCTGCCGCAAATGTTGGTCGAAACCACTTGCAGGATGACGCCGTGCTCGCACTTGCGGTCGCCGAGCGCTAATTTTGGGTAATCGATGGGCCGGACTTCCACCACTCCGGGTTTGATGTAGGCCACGCCGTGGTTCTTGCACATAAATCGAATCGGATTTAGAGGGTTATCGGGCCGGAAGTACGACGCTTCGACCGGAAAATCAAAGGGACTGGCGTACTTTTTCCGGAGATTCGACCGGGCGGCCCCGTTTTTTTAGCACCGTTCCGTATGGCTTCCTTTCAAAATCTTCACGCCTGGAACGTCACGCCCGCTGAGGCGGTGGCAGTCCAGCAGCAGTTGCGCGGGCAGATTCGCCTTCAACCGCCCGAAAAACCGCTCGAAACCATCGCCGGAGCGGATATTTCGTTCAATAAATTTGAGGAAACCGTGTACGCAGGCATCGTGGTGCTGCGGTTGGACACGCTCGAGGTGGTCGAAGAAGTGGGCGTCGTCAGCACGGCGACGTTTCCGTACGTACCGGGTTTGCTGTCGTTTCGGGAAATCCCGTCGTTGTTGGAAGCCTGGGCGAAACTGAAAACCGAGCCGGACGTGGTCATGTTCGACGGCCACGGCACCGCCCACCCGCGCCGGATTGGCATCGCTTCGCACGCCGGTCTTTTCCTGAACCGGCCCACGTTTGGCTGCGGGAAGTCCGTTTTGGTGGGAAAATTCACCGAACCCGCCCCCGAACGCGGCGCGTGGTCGCCGCTGCTCGACCGGGGCGAAACCATCGGGGCGGCATTGCGCACCAAAAACCAGGTCAATCTCGTCTTCGTGTCGCCGGGGCACTTGCTCGATTTAGAAACCGCCCTGACGCTTACGCTGCAATGCGACGGCGGCTACCGGCTGCCCGAACCCACGCGGCGGGCGCACCTGCTCGTCAACGCGTTGCGACGGGGCGAGCGGACCGCAACCGGTCAGTTGGAACTTGGATTTTGAGGGATTTCCGAACGGCAGGCCATTCAGGGCGTAGGCTGATTATCGGCTTTTTCCGCCGCCGTTTCTTCCGCCCGAATTTGCCGGTTTTGCCGCTCGAACACGCCCATCAGCACGATGAAGTACGCCAGCAACAGCGGCCCGATGACCAAGCCAGTGATGCCGAAAAGGGGCACCCCGAGCACAATGCCCGTCAGCACGATGAGCGGGTGCACGTCGCCCATGCGTTTGCCGAGGTAAATCCGGAGCAGGTTGTCCACGTTGATGAGCACGATGACCCCCACCAGCAAAATGCCGGTGCCCTTGCCGGTTTGCCCCTGCGAAAGGGCGATGATGCCCGCCGGACCCCACACCAGCGGCGTACCGAGCACGGGAATAAACGACAGGAAAAACGCCACCACACCCCAGAATGCCGCGTCGGGTACGCCGAAAATCCAGAAAGTCAGGCCGGTGAGGACGGCCTGCACCATTGAAATCAGCGCCTGCCCCACCACGTTGGCGTTGACGATGTTGCGGAGCGATTCGCCCAGTTCGTCGAGGGTGTTTTCGCGAAAGGGCAGGTAGCGGCGCAGGCCTTTCAGGAATGTTTCCTCTTCCATGAACATAAAATACAACGCGAAGTAAAGCAGGCCGAGGATGACGGTGAAGTCGAGCGTGCCGTTGAGCACCGACGAAAGCTGCTTGCTCACCAGCGAAGCGCCCTGCCCAATCATCGAGCGCACGTTGAGCTGTTCGGTGAGCGAAAAGCCGAGCGATTGTTCCAGTTTTTGCAGTGGTTTCAACAACTCGTCGTAGTGCTGGGTGTAGTACCGCACGCGTCCGGCCAGCAGCAGACTCAGCACCGCGAACGGCATGATGATGACCAGCAGCGAGAACACCATCAGCAGAATCGTGACGAGCAAACGGTTCCATTTTTTTTCGTGAACCAGCTTGTCGAACCAGGGCCGGAACACCACGTAGAGAATGCCCGCGCCCAGAAACGCCGTGGCGTACTGCCGCAACCCGGCGACGATAAAACCCCCGATCACCAGCAGACTCACAATCAGCAGCACGCGTTGCTGGCGGGGTGTGTAAATATTGGTCATGCTGAAAAATAGGGTTTTGGGCGGGTCTTACCAAAATCGTTCCGACGGGCCGGGGCTGTGCAGCCGTTGCTTTTCTGGAAGAGAACGCCGACTTTTCAGCCCATTCGCGCAACCCTTCGCACCATGAACTCCCCAAATCTCCTCTCCCGCCACGATTTTCTCCAGAAAAGTGCCGCCTTCGGGGCCGCCGCCCTGCTCTCGCCGCTGCTGGGCTGGAGCCGCGCCGCCGACCGGAAAATCCGCGTGGCGGTTATTGGCTGCGGCAGCGTGTCCAACATGTACCTGCCGCACCTCTCGAAATCGCCGTTCGTCGAACTAGTCGCGGCCTGCGACATCCGCCCCGAACGGGCGAAGAAACAAGCCGAACGGTTCAAAATCCCAAACCAGTACCCGCACATCGACGGCCTGCTGGCGGGTGTGCCGTTCGACCTGCTCGTCAACCTGACCAACATGCAGGAGCACGGGCGGCTCAACAAACAAGCCTTGAGCGCGGGCAAAAACGTGTGGAGCGAAAAACCAATGGCCAACTCCTACCGCGAAGGCCGCGCCCTGCTCGATTTGGCCCACCAGCGCAACCTGCGCCTTTGGGGCGCGCCCGCCGTGGTGAATAGTCCGCAATTTGCGTTCATGGCACGGGCGATTCAGGCGGGGAAACTGGGGAAAGTCGCCGCCGCCCACGCGCACTACGGCCACACTGGCCCGGACTGGTCGGCGTTTTTCTACGAACGGGGCGGCGGGAGCCTGCCCGATTTGGGCGTGTACAACCTCGCCACGCTGACCGGCCTGCTCGGCCCCGCCCGCGCCGTGGTGGCCCTGACGAGCATTGTGACGCCCACGCGGCGGGTGAGCGACAAGGGCGAAATCGCAGTCGAAGCCGAAGACAACGCGATGGTGCTCCTCGACCACGGCAACGGCCTGCTCTCGCACGTGCAGTGCGGCTTCAACTACTTCGACCCGTACGGCCATGAGGGCAAAGGCCAGGAACGCCCGACCATCACAATCTGGGGCACGAAAGGCAACATGAGTCTGGTGGGCTACGACTGGGCACCCTTCGGCGTGGATTTAGCCACGACCGACGACGAAAAAGGCCAGCGCTACGCCACCGAAACCGCGCCCTACGTGTGGGAGCAGGGCGCGTCGGTGGTGGCGGAAAGTCTGGTAACCGGCCAGGAACCGCTCATTGCCGCCGAGCACGCGTTGCACGTGCTTGAAATCATCGAAGCGGCGCGGGAGTCGGGAAAAACCGGCAGGAGGGTGGCGTTGCAATCGACGTTCAGGTGGCCGGTGGTGGCGTAAGTAATTTTCCTGACCGCCCAAAAACAAAATAGGGCCTGGGGAAGCCCCATGCCCTATCCACTTAACCTCTAAACCTATTTTACTATGAAAAAAACGCTAATCTCTTGCGATTACAGGTTGATCACGCTGCCCGCTGCAGGAACCGCTTCGTCAGTCACCGAAAACACGGCGTTGTCGGGCTGGTAGTTCCACAGGAAGCTAATCGTGTTGGCGGTGCGGTTCACGCGCTCCAGCCAGGTGGCAGCTTCCGGTCCTTTTACTTTAGCCAGCCCTTCGTTCAGCTTCTGTACGCTGGCCCGGAAGGCGCTCCGGGTTTGGGCGTCAGCTTTCAAAAACTGGGCCGGAGCGGCGTCGTACAGATTGACCACCGTCAGGAAATTTCCCAGAGCGGTCCGGGCTTCGGTTTTCTGCACAAAACGAGCGAACTCGTTCTGGGCACCGTGCGCGAGCAACTGGCGGGTGGGGTTGGCTTTGGCAACCGTGTCTTTTACTTCATCGTTTGCCCGTACTTGATTATTGGCTACGGTAGCCGCCATCAGAACCGACAGCAAAGCTACAACTACTTTTTGACTTTTCATGGTATTTTACAATTTGCTTTGTCTTAGAAGACGCCACAAAAGTAGGTACACAAAGTACGCAAGTCAAGCGGCTAAAATGCTTTTGACCAAATAATATTTTTAGCAAGTTCCAAAAAATAGCCTATAATTCAAATATAGACGAGATCAAGACGATTATTTCAGAATTAAATTTTGCGCCTAATTCTGAAACCTACCGAAAGTTCCAAAAAAGGAATAATGCAAAATTCTTTTAAATGTACCATCATTCGTTGAAATTATTCATCGCCATTTGTAGCCCGGCGGTGCAAAAACTGAGTATCAGCTCGCCTGCCCGGTCCAGGCGCTCTGGAAGCTGGGCTTCATCTTCGCCGTCGAATTCACCCAGCACGAAATCCACCTGTCGGCCTTTGGGGAAATCGTTCCCCACCCCGAACCTGAGCCGGGCGTAGGCGTCGGTGCCCAGGGTTTCCTGAAGGCTGCGCAGGCCGTTGTGACCGCCGTGCGAGCCTTTGCCCTTCAGGCGCAGCTTGCCGAAGGGCAACGCCAGGTCGTCGGTGATGACAAGCACGTTCTCCAGCGGAATTTGCAGGGTTTTCATCCAGTGACTCACCGCTTTGCCGCTCAGGTTCATGTACGTAGTGGGTTTGATGAGGTAGAGCGTGCGGCCTTTGTGACGCAGTTCGGCGCCGTAGGCCAGCCGTCCGATGTCAAATTTCAAATCATGCTGGGCGGCGAGGCGGTCGAGCACCATGAAACCGACGTTGTGGCGGGTGAAAGAGTATTCCGGACCAATGTTGCCGAGTCCGGCGATGAGGAAATTCATGTTTAATTGGGAAGTTGGGAAGTAGAAAGTAGGAATTCGTGCGAATGGACCTCACCCGAAAAATTTCAAATTTTCCAGGCGCTGGTCTTTCCCGTAGTCGGCCAGAAGCCGACGGGCGGTGGCAAGTCCTTCCGGTCCGTAAGCCAGCACGCAAACCGTGCCGCCGCTGCCGCCGCCGGTGATTTTGGCCCCGTACATGCCCGAAGCGGGTCCGGCGCGCTGCACCCGCCGCACGAGGTCGTCGGTGTGGGCGTTGCCCAGGCCGCAGGCCGAATAGCTGGCGTGCGACTGGTACATCAACTCGCCGAGCAGGCCCAGCAGCCGCTGCCGGTAGGCGGCATCGGTACCGAGGCGGGGGGCGTCGAGGTTTTCGAGCAACGATCGGAAGGCACTGACCCGAAACTGCTCGTACACCGGGTGGCGGGTACAGGCCCGCACGGCGTAGGTGGCGTCTTCGTTGACGGGCGCGACGGGGTCGATGGTGTCGCCAAACTGGTAGCGAAAAGCCGCGCCCGTGAGCCGCTCGGGCAGGTGCGGGGCGTAGCGTTCTTCGAAGAGGGAGGGCGTCAGGTTGCACAAAAAGCCACCGTAAGGCAGTTCTGACCAGTTGCCGGTGCGACGGGCGGCGGCCAGGGCGTCGGGCGCAACGCCGTCGAGCCGGGCCAGGAGGGTGTACCCCATGAACGCCGCCGCGCGCACCTGCCCGTAGCTGGCCCCGCTCACGGCGTGACGGATGCCGCTGTCGAGGCCCACAAACCGCAGACCCACGGGCAAGGGCAGCGGCGTATCCAGGCGATCGGGCTGGCAAACGATCGGCAGCAGGTGGTCGGGTTGTCCGAAACACGAGGCCAGTTGGTCCATCAGGCCGCAGGGCGAACCCACCACCAGGTTTTCAGCGCGCTGGGCGAGCCGGGGCAGTTCAGTGCCCGGCAGGTCGAGTTCGTAGAGTTGGCAAAGCGCCCGGAAAACGGCCACTTCGAGCGCCGCCGACGACGAGACGCCCTTGCCCAGCGGCAACTCGGAACGCACCCACAGATCGAGGCCACGCACCGGCAACGCTTTTTCCCGCACCAGCACCCCCAGGCAAGCGACCCCGTACACGGCCCAGTCGCCGCCGGGCTGGGTAAGTACGGTTTTGCGGAGGTCTGCGTAGGAATAAACCTGAAAATCCACCAGCGGCAGCGTGAAGGTTTCGCCTACGTCGGCACTGTGGAAGCGTAATTCCGCCTCCGGGCGGAAGGCCGCCCGCACCGTGGTGCGTTCGCGCAGGGGCATTTGCAGCACCAGCGCGCCGGAGTAATCGGCAATGCCGCCCATCACGTCGAGGCGGCCCGGCGCGTGGGCTTCGACGACGGCCTGAGGGTCGGTGAAAAAATCGGGGAAAGGGGGAGTCGCGTTCACAGACCGCAAAATCACGATTCCTAATTCCCAATTCCAAATTCCTAATTCCTATTTTTGCCCCACCATGCTGCCTCGCCTGATTCTCGCCAGTCCGTTGCTCGAAATCACCATCAGCCGGTTGTGCCAGCAACTGATTGAGAGTCACCAGGGTTTCGACCATTCGGCGGTGTTGGGCCTGCAACCGAGGGGCATTCACCTCGCCGAGCGGATTCACCGCGAACTCGAAGCGACCACGGGCGCAAAAATCCCGTTCGGCTACCTCGACGCCACGTTTCACCGCGACGATTTCCGCCGCCGCGACTCGCTGGTGAAGCCCAACCAGACCAAAATTCCCTTTGTGCTCGAGCAAAAACGCGTCATACTCATCGACGACGTCATCGCCACAGGCCGCATGATTCGTGCCGCCCTCGACGCCATGACGTTTTTCGGGCGTCCCGAAACGGTCGAATTGCTCGTGCTCATCGACCGGAGCTACAACCGCCAGATTCCCATCGAACCCACCTACGTCGGCCAGCGTGTCCACACGCTCGATTCGCAGCGGGTGTTGGTGGAATGGAAGGAGCAGGGGCACGAGAAAGACGGCATCTGGCTGATTGACTGATTATTGTGGGGCGGGTTGTAACCCGCCTTTTCGTAAGGCTACACCCACGGGCGGGTTATCAACCCGTCCCACACCACGTATGACCGCATTCAGCACCCGACACCTGCTGGGCATCAAAGACCTCACCGAAAGCGACCTGCACCTCGTTTTCCAGACCGCCGACGAGTTTAAGGAAGTGCTCAACCGGCCCATCAAGCGAGTGCCGTCGCTCCGTGACGTGACAATTGCCAACGTGTTTTTTGAAAACTCCACCCGCACGCGACTGTCGTTTGAACTGGCCGAAAAACGCCTCTCCGCCGACGTGGTCAACTTTTCGTCGTCAGGCAGTTCGGTGAAAAAAGGGGAGACGTTGCTCGACACCGTCAACAACATCCTGGCCATGAAGGTGGATATGATCGTGATGCGCCACGCCAGCCCCGGCGCGCCGCATTTTCTGGCCAGCCGCATCCAGGCGAACGTCATCAACGCGGGCGATGGGACGCACGAACACCCGACGCAGGCGCTGCTCGACGCGTTTTCGATTCGGGAAAAACTGGGCGATCTGGCCGGAAAAAAAGTGGTCCTCATCGGCGACATCCTCCACTCGCGGGTGGCGCTGTCGAATATTTTCTGCCTGAAAAAACTCGGTGCCGAGGTGATGGTCTGCGGACCGAGCACGCTCATCCCGCGCTATATCGCCGACCTGGGCGTGCAGGTTTCGCACGACGTGCGCGCCGCCCTGCGCTGGTGCGACGTAGCCAACGTGCTGCGCATTCAACTGGAGCGGCTCCAGGTGAAGTACTTTCCGAGCCTGCGGGAATATTCGCTTTACTTCGGCATCAACCGCCAGATGCTCGACGAGTTGGACCGCGACATCGTGCTGATGCACCCCGGCCCCATCAACCGGGGCGTCGAACTGACCTCCGACGCCGCCGATTCGCGGCAGTCCATCATCCTCAACCAGGTGGAAAACGGCGTGGCCGTGCGCATGGCCGTGCTGTACCTGCTGGCCGGGCAGAACTGACCCTTTTGTATGAAAAAAGCGCTGCTGGGCGGGTGTATGCTCCTGGTGTGCATTGCCCAGGCTCAAAAACCGGGCAGGACCCAGCCCCGCGTGTTTACGGACGATGGCTACTGCCACCCCCGCGCCGGATCATCCCGCTCCAACGATTCGCTTTGGGCGGCGCTGTTTCGCCGCGATACCGTCTTTACGCCCGAAGTCCGGCAGCGGTTTTCAACCCGCTCGCGCAGCGTGGCCGCCGATTTGGGCGTGGTGAGTTTGCTGCACCGGTTTGCCGTTCTCGAAAAAGCGGAGCGCCCCGCTACCGCCCTCGAACTGCTCCGGGTGCGGTTGCAACTTCAGGAACGCATCGCGGCGGGGTCGTTCGAGGTCAACGACGTGCGGACGGAACTCGAATGCGAACAGGGCCGGGCCACCGAACTGAAAAACTACCTCGACGCCCGGAATGCCAGGCGCGTCAGTCGGCGCACGGTGATTTCGGTGGTGTCGGGGGCGCTCACAGCCCTCGTGAGCGGCGCGCTGACGCTGGCCAACGCCAGCAACGGCCTCACGCAGGGCCTGGCCATCGGCGGGAGCGCGTTCAGTAGTTTCTGGGCGCTGCGGGCACTGAAAGGCGAGGCCCAACACCCGTTTCGGCACCGGCGCAACGCCCTGCGCGAGCTGATGGAAAATCCGGCCCAGTCAGCCGTGTTTCCGCCCGCCGTGTGGCATTACCTGACGCGCGAATCCGAAGGCCTGCCCACCGTGCGCGACGTGGTGCTCGAACGCTGGGGCGAACTCAACCTGATGGGCGACGTGGCCGAAACCGAGCGCCAGCAACGCGCCGGTTTGTTGTTTGGCAACGGCGGTACTTACGGCCCCGACGACGCCAGCGTGCGCATCAGCCTGCTCGATTTGCTCTCCGACGAAGTCAGCATGATGGATCAGGAACTCAAGCAGTTGCAGCAGGAACTGGTGGTGGCTAACCCAACGGGGCGGTAACACGAGGGCCTGCCACGACACCCTGGCCGTTTGGAAATCTGAAAAACAAGATTCACCTTTCCGTAGAACAAACCCCGCCTTTGTGCCATGCCTACGTTTCGTTTGTTTCCTCCGGGCGGGCTGGCTGTTGTTGCTTTACTGCTCCTGACCACCTGCAAAAAAGACGACGGCCTGCCGCCCGAAACGCAGGAGGGGGCCAATACCTTTGGCTGTAAGGTCAATGGGAAAGCCTGGATTCCGAATGGAGGGCCGGGGTTTATGGGAGACAAACCAATCGAAGGAGGATTTTACGATGTGTATAATAAGAATAGTTATGGTAAACGCTTAGGAGTTCTAATTCTTGCTCACATGAAAAATGGAGAGTATATAAATCTCTATCTAAAATATTCTAAGGTTGGTAAGTATACACTTGATAAACAAACTCAAATCTTACCTTTCACTTTTTATCCCGAAAACTACGGCACTTTTCAATCAGACGGTTATTTTGTAACCAATCCCCAAGCCACTGGTGAGATAATAATCACTAAGTCTGATACTGTCAATTTTCTGGTTGCAGGCACCTTTCATTTCAAGGCTACTAAAGGTAGTGGCAGTTCCCTGCAAACCGTGGAAGTCACTGATGGCCGTTTCGATATTAATATGAACACTCTCCAATAACACTAAACTCTACTTTCTCGCAATAGCTCGCGAGCCGCCATCGCTTGCATCCTGCGAGTGATGAGTATCAAAAAGCGCCTCTGGCGCGGGGTACCAGCGAGGGCCATTTTTATCGCCGAGCAATAGTCGATTGCGAGTCGAAAATATTAATTATGAGCCAGATACCTGGAAGCAAAGTAAGTAGCAGCCGAACACCGCCCCGGAGGGGCTTGCAATAAAAGTCACTCGCAAGATGCGAGCGACGGCGGGAGCGTCTTTCAAATCGTACGTCACGCCGCTCTGCGAACTCCCCAGCCCAATCGCCACGCCCGCGCCGCCCGTCAGGGTCTGGTTGGTGGGCGGCGGGTTCACGGTGACGGTGGCGACTGGGCCGTAGTGGAATCAGCGCCCCTTCTTAAAGCAGAAAATCAGCCTCTATTCGCGCTAAACGTAGGTGCGCCCCTTTCGGGTTAAGAAGTTCAAAATTAACTGCTTCATTTGTTTGGAAATCTGAAAAAGAAAAATAACATTTCCCAAGAAATTACTCGCCTATCAACCGCCACCGCCAAACCCCGCCTGCCTATCGCGTTTAAACGGCTCCGTTCGCGCACAGTTTAGCCTCTTTTTGCTATGTCAATATCTAAGCGGCACCCCACGCGGGTACCGGATTCTGCTGTTTTTTTCATTTTCACGACTATTATGCGGCTACACTATGTAGTTGTCGCGGTACTATTGATGGTCATTTGCGGTGGTTGCAAGAAAGAAAGTCGCGTGACGAATATTTACGGAAAGGTGACCGATACCGCTGAACAGCCTGTAGCGAATGTTCCTTTGCGGATCGAGGCAATTCGAAAAGGAACATTGAACCAAGGAGACCTTTTAACAACAGTACTTACTGATCAAAAAGGGGAATACTCCGTTACGGTTGAACCTGGTAATCAATACAATACAGTACAAGTTTTCAACCAATACTTCACGGATTTGGCACTTTACAATAAATATAAGAACGGCGAAATTTACTCTAACGGTCAACGCGCTAACGCATGCTGCCCAGCCCCGATTGGCCAGAAAACAGAATATAGTTTTATTCTGATCCCCCGGTGATTTTTGTAACCCGCCTCGACACGCTCACATTAACTCCTCTTCTCTCTTTATGAAAAACGCTTTACCCGCCATTAGCGCCTTCCTTAAATTGGCTACTTTCAGCCTGATTTATTTTTTACTCATTCCCTCGTTTGCCCAGAAAACTACTAAGGAGTACGATCAAAAAGTAGCCGAAAAACTGGCCACGTTTGATTTGTCTTTCCTTCAGTCGGAGTTGTTTCTTAACAAAAGCTTTTTTACCACCGACGAAATCGCTTCGTATCGGAAAAAGTCCAAAAATGCCAAGGGCCAGACGATCATCACCACCACGGCGGATGAATGGGAAAGCCTCTATAAACGGTTAGTACTGAGTGATGTAAACGAAAAGAATCGTTTGGTCGAAGCCAGCGCGTTTAGGTAGTGGTCTAAGACAGAGTGAGATTATAGTGGTTGAGAAAGACCACGACGCGTTGAATAAGGCCCTGTTTGGTTTTGGCGAACGATAAGGTTTTCCTCACCAGGGGTGCCACTCGCTGACGCATCGTATTGTTAAACCGCTCGACGTGATTGGTGGGCTTACCCTGACACCGATGCCGACCCGGTGGCACCACCCTCAGGTAGGCCGCCCAGCGATCGGTGTGAATCAGGGCGCTTTCTCGCACGGGTAAGGGCAAGCGTTTCCAGAGCCGCCGGGCCGACGTCGTGCTGCGGTCGCCGACGTAATACGCCAGGACCCGGCGGCTGTGCCGGCACAGGGCAAGCCAGACCCACAGGCCGTAGCCCTTGTGACGCACGTACGTGGTCATTTCGTCGATTTCCACGTCAGTTACCGGACTCGTCGTTACGGGAGGCAGAAAGCACGCTTTTTTTTAAAATCTTAGCGACTGTCATCCGGCTTACCCCGGTTTGGCGCACAATGGCCCGTTGACTCAGCCGTTCGGTCAGCAGGCTCTCGACCTGAGCGTAGCGCGCCTGGCGCTGCTCGAGGGCCGAGGTGAAATAGCCGTGATAGCCGCAGGTGGTGCAGTGGTACTTGGCTTTGCCCTTGACGCTGCCATTTCGCCGCAAGGCCTGGCTACCACAGCGCCGACACGAATAGGTATGAGTTTCTTGAATCATGCCCAAAGATACTCATTCGCACTTACTTAGACCACTACCCGCGTTTATACCCACCGACCGGGCAACGTTAACGGCCAGCAATACGATCTCACTGGGCATTCTCGACTTCGATGGGGTACTGCTTACCGAGGCCCAACTGACCGAAAACGCGAAAAAAAAAGCAGCGGGTGAAAAAGTAGAAGGCAATCGCTACGAGCATATTTTCTTCTTTGCTGCCTCCGTATTACAGGAAGACCTCTTTCAGGCTGATGTTACCTTTCGACTCGATCCCGCCCTGCATTTCAGCAACAATGGAAATCAAATCAAACACATCGACATTGATTTCCAGGAGGGGAAAGGCTTCCAGCCCATGGGCTTCAAAGAACAGTCTCTTCCGTACCATTTTAGCACCACGGGCGAACATCCCCTAATGCTGCGGATTTTCACCGACCGGGGTACGTTCTTTTGCCAAACCAAAGTTAACGTGCGCCAACTCGAACGTCCCAAAGCCTCTCGTAATTTCACCCTCCAAGCCGCAGCTGCGCGTCCCGACACCATCACACCCCTGACCGTTAGAGGCGCACGGGTAGCCGAGACCGTACCGGGTGGTAACGTGCGGATTCTTTTGGGTTGCGATGGCATATTCGACCGGCCCCTGATTGTGGCCGAAGGCTTCGATATTGGGCAGAATGTGTCGCTGGACGATCTGGAAGCCGATTATTATGCCAGCTTAGCTCCTTTTCGCAGTGCAGGATATGATTTGGTACTGTTGGACTATTGGGATGCGCGTACGTACCTGCAAAATAATGCGAACGTACTAATCGAGTTGATCAATCAGGTAAATCAAACCAAGGTGGGCAATTTCCCGCTGGTGGTGCTGGGCGAAAGCATGAGTGGGTTGATTGCCCGCTATGCGCTGCGAACGATGGAAAATAATGGACAGCCGCACCACGTAGGCCATTTTATTTCATTCGATTCACCCCACCAGGGAGCCAATTTGCCAGTCGGCATCTTGGAACTGTATTGGAATGCAGCGCGTAGCGCTACGGTTCTATCAAATTTAGCTTTAACGCTCATAACCCCGATGGTAGTGGTCTAAGACAGAGTGAGATTATAGTGGTTGAGAAAGACCACGACGCGTTGAATAAGGCCCTGTTTGGTTTTGGCGAACGATAAGGTTTTCCTCACCAGGGGTGCCACTCGCTGACGCATCGTATTGTTAAACCGCTCGACGTGATTGGTGGGCTTACCCTGACACCGATGCCGACCCGGTGGCACCACCCTCAGGTAGGCCGCCCAGCGATCGGTGTGAATCAGGGCGCTTTCTCGCACGGGTAAGGGCAAGCGTTTCCAGAGCCGCCGGGCCGACGTCGTGCTGCGGTCGCCGACGTAATACGCCAGGACCCGGCGGCTGTGCCGGCACAGGGCAAGCCAGACCCACAGGCCGTAGCCCTTGTGACGCACGTACGTGGTCATTTCGTCGATTTCCACGTCAGTTACCGGACTCGTCGTTACGGGAGGCAGAAAGCACGCTTTTTTTTAAAATCTTAGCGACTGTCATCCGGCTTACCCCGGTTTGGCGCACAATGGCCCGTTGACTCAGCCGTTCGGTCAGCAGGCTCTCGACCTGAGCGTAGCGCGCCTGGCGCTGCTCGAGGGCCGAGGTGAAATAGCCGTGATAGCCGCAGGTGGTGCAGTGGTACTTGGCTTTGCCCTTGACGCTGCCATTTCGCCGCAAGGCCTGGCTACCACAGCGCCGACACGAATAGGTATGAGTTTCTTGAATCATGCCCAAAGATACTCATTCGCACTTACTTAGACCACTACCACCCCGATCAGAAACTATTTTCTGGCCATACAAACTCCCGCTGCGGCTCAACTGCTGAGGCATTACGGAGGACCGTTTGGGCCGGGTGCCCCCCACCCTGAATTTGTGGCGTTTCAGCAAACTTTGCAAAACTTAGGCTATCCGCAACAGTGTACCAACCTCTCCGTAATTAATGGCAGCCCAAATGCCAGCGACGTAAGTACCCGCGCGGGTAATCAACCGGGTGATTTAATTATGAATAGTTTTACGCCTTATGTTATTCAGAATACATTCGTTCAGGTGAGAACGAATAATCCCAACAACAACACAGTCGTGCTTGATTTTGCGGCTGTTGGGATACTTCTAAATCACGCTTCCGTTACGTTCTACAACAGCAGCTTGAACGATGATTTCCTGCCTGGCGGCTACATCGCAGTTCCGTACAACGTTGATAGAGCCAGAACTGATTTTCGATCTTCATTCGTTCCCACGTTTAGCTCCATTGATTTTCAGGGTCCACGCAACGAACAGGGCCAACGGCAAAACCTGAACGTGCAAACGGCCCGAGCAAACGGGCAAACCCCATTTCTTGAAATTTTTGGTACATTCGGAAATATAAATAGTCCTCATGCAAATCCAGGGTCTGTTATTTGGCGGGATGTCGCCAACAGTGTCGCAGCCCGGGATAGGGCTACACTAAATAGTTGTCCAGTTCCACCCACGCCTTCTTTTCAGGCTGAACGACCTTTTTTCTGCGTTCCCAACGACATTTTCAACAGCCAACAGCTACACGCTACGCTGGACGATCCAACCAATGCTTCGCAGTACGAAGATACTTGGTCTATTTCCAATAACGTGCCTTTCACCGGACAAGGTTCGACCGCGATTACGTATGCTTTCGGCTCGTTTAGTTCAGGTTTATATACCATTACGGTAGAGAGACGCTTTCGGAATATTCCTTCACCCCAGGTTTCGTTCAGCCAGTCATTCTTCGTTTGCTCATCTAGTTACCAACTTCCTTGTAGCTATTCCGACGGAGACTTTATCACCCTACTGAGTTTAAATAACCCCGACGACTATGTATTTGCCCGGTATAGTGGGGGAGTCTTATTTGCAGCCACTGCGAACGGTACTTTCGTTTCCAGGAGTACGTTGGCGATTCATTACGTTCCAGAACCGTATTTGTCATGTTTTGCTGAAAGCGATCCACGAGGCCCAAACAGTCTTTCCCTCTCGGCGGGATGTTATACGCTCAAAGCCAAACATTCAAATCGATTCATTCAGCCAGAGAATAATAATGTTGGTGCCCGCTTGCGCCAATACGATGCCAATGGCCAAAGCAATCAAGTGTTCAGGCTCGACGTAGTTGACGGCAACGCCTATAAGATTTCGTCCGTACCCAGCAACCTCATCGTCGAGGCCGAGGGTGCAGGAACAAACTACGGCACTCTAGTTAAATTGAACAATTGGAGTTTTGGCAATCACCAGAAATGGGATATTACTCCTTGGGGCGACGGTACTTATAAACTTGCTCCTAAACACATTCCCGCCTTGCTTTTCGATATCGAGGGCACTTACGTTGACAACGGCGCGGGCGTTCACCTGTGGGGTCAGCATGGAGGCGACAACCAGCGCTTTTACATCCAAAGCACGGGTTGTACGGGTGGCCCTCCGCCTACCGGATGCACCATCAACCGGGTGCGGTTTAAGTTCCGCAACGTGGGCGACTGTTGCTTTGACCGGCTGCAAGGGGCCAAAATTCAAGGCTCTAATGACCAATCCAGTTGGGCCGACCTGCACACCTTTACCGAAAACGGTACGGGTGCCTGGCAGGAAAAAACCTTCACGGGTGGCACGTACGCATCCGTCCGCTTTGTGGCCGGGCCAACTGGCTTCGGCGAGTTGTACGAACTCGAATTTTACAACGGCAATACACGCCTGACCGGTACGGGCTTCGGTAGCGCCGGGGGCGATGCCAACACGGGCTATCAGGCTGCCTTCGACGGCAACCTGTCCACTCAGTGGCACGGCCCTTCAGCGGGTAGCCAGAACGTCGCCGGGTTGAGCCTGACGGGGTGCAGTGGCGGGGGTTGTTCCGCGCCGGTGCCGACTGTTTCGGGTGGGGGCAACGTGTGCAACGGGGCGACCGTTACGCTCACCGCCTCGGGGTGTTCGGGCACTTACCACTGGTCGAACGGCGTCAACGGCAATAGCAGCATCATCGTCGGGGCGGGCACGTACTCGGTCACCTGCGAACAGGGCGGCTGCACGAGCACCTCCTCGTCGGCGGTGACGGTGACGGCCAACTGTGGCGGCACGGGCAATTGCGTAGTCAACCGGGTACGGTTCAAGTTCCGCAACGTGGGCGAGTGCTGCATGAACCGGCTGCAAGGAGCCAAGATTCAAGGCTCCAACGACCAAAGCAACTGGGCTGACTTGTACATTTCTGCCAGCAATGGAACGGGTGACTGGCAGGAATTCACCTTTGGCAACACCACTTCTTACCAGTACGTGCGTTTCCTGGCCGGACTGGAAGGCTATGGGGAACTCTACGAACTTGAATTTTACAACGGCACTACCCGCCTGACCGGTACCGGCTTCGGTACGTCGGGTACTGACGCCAGCAATGGTTATGCGGCTGCCTTTGATGGCAACGTATTGACTCAATGGCATGGCACTTTCCCCGGCACCAACAACTACGCCGGGTTGAGCCTGAGTGGTTGCGGCAGCGGCGGGCGGTTGTCAGCAAGTGAGGCGGCAACGGAAGAAACCGGGCCGGAGGGCCTGCTGCTGGTGCCCAACCCGGCCAGCGACTACGTGGAGTTGCGCCTGCCCACCGGCGAGCAGGTCCGGCGGGCGGTGTGCTACGACGTGCAGGGCCGGGCGCTCATCGAAACCACCCACGCCCGGCTGTACACGGGTCGGCTGGCGGGGGGCACGTACCTGATTCGGGTCGAGACGAAGGCGGGCCGCACCTACAGCCGGGTACTGGTGAAGTTGTAATCCGCCCGCTGTTTAAGCAAAAAGCCCTTCCCGGACGTCCGGGAAGGGCTTTTTATTTTATTGGTGAGCCCTTTGAATTGTTAAAACACCGAATTTCATTAACCCAAGTTGTGTAGTAAAAAAGAAAGCCTCCGCAATCCGCCCAAACCACCCCGCCCTTCGGGCACCCCTCCTTAAAAAGGCGGGGATTCGTAATGGTTTCTTTTCTTATTTGAGGAGAGTTGTACCTGTAGCAAGCAACGAATCCCCTCCTTTTTAAGGAGGGGTGCCCGAAGGGCGGGGTGGTTCAGGTCGGGGTAAAAACCGCTTGCACTACCACACGACTTGATTATCCAAATCGCCGATTTGGATAATCAAGTCGTGAAGTTGAATGGTGAAATCTACGATTTTGAGATTGAAATCGGGGATTTTAACATTCAAATCACCGATTTTGAGATTAGAAACGCCGATTTGGCTATTGAAATCAGTGTTTTCAACAATGAAATTCCCGATCTGAAGAGTGAAATCGACGATTTTAGCTTCAAAATCATCGTTTCTAACTATGAAAAGCCCGATTTCAACATTTGGGAAGTGCCCCCCATTATTGATCTACCGGTAGCGATGTATCCCCAGCCAGCTTTTACTATTGTGGCACCTGGAGCTTTTCACTTTTCCCCTTTTTCCCTCCGGGTCTGCACTCACATGGGAAAGCAAAAAGTCAACATCCCCGTCAACGTCGAGGAACTCCTCGAACTGGCCCGGCAAGTGGCCGCCAAACACGCCGCCGACGGGGCGTCGTCCATCCTCAACTCGCTCCAGGATTATTCCTGGAACACCCTCGGGCCGACCATCCCCGCCTGTTTAGCCAAACACCGGGAAGCCGAGCACCTGCGCAGTCAGATGGAGCAAGCGTACGAAGCCCGCGACCTGCTGTTGCCTTCGATTCGCAACGCCACCCAATCGAGCCGCGACCTGCTGAAGGGGGCCTTTCGGGCCACGCCCAAGCGGTTGGGCGACTGGGGCTTCGACGTGTCGGAGTCAGCCAAAAAGCCTAAGCCGGAGCCGACGACGTAAAGCAGAAAAGACCGAACAGGTTTTTAAAACCTGTTCGGTCTGAATCGGTTGAACCACTGGCCTCACCCCAGAATCCGCTTCAAACTCGCCAGAATCACCACGATACCCACCATGATCATCAGCGCCTTGACGGGCAGTTTGGACGAAAGCCGGGCGGCGATGGGCGCGGCAATCGTACCGCCCAGCAGCAGGCCCAGAATGACCTGCCACTGCGAAAAACCAATCGTGAAGATGAACGTAAGCGCCGAGGCGAGCGAGATGAAAAACTCGGCCAGGTTGACCGACCCAATCGTGTAGCGCGGGTGCCGCCCCGAGGCGATGAGCGTAGAAGTCACAATAGGTCCCCAGCCGCCGCCGCCGACCGAATCCATGAAACCGCCGAACCAGGCCAGCGGCCCGATGAGTTTCACGGGTTTCTTCGCCGTGCGTTTGCGCAGGGCTTTGCGAATAATCAGAATCCCCAAAATCAGCGTGTAGCCCGACACGGCGGGTTTGACGTAATGCACGTACTCTTCGACCAGGTTCGACAGCAGGTACGCGCCCAGAATTGCCCCGATGACGCCCGGAATCAGCAGGGCCTTGAACAGTTTGGAGTTGACGTTGCCGAATTTCAGGTGCATGTAGCCCGACACGCCACTCGTAAAGATTTCGGACGTGTGGACGCTCATGCTGATCACGGCAGGCGAAATGCCCACGTTGGCCAGAAACGTGGAGGCCGTCACGCCGTAGGCCATGCCCAGCGCCCCGTCCACCATTTGCGCCAGAAAGCCACCGAGGATGTACAACAGGATGTCGGGCGTGATGGAGGTGAAGGCCGTTGTGACGTTTTCGACCGTCAGAAACGTGAACAGCAGGTGCCCGACCACCATCAGCGCCAGGGCGCTCGTGCCGTGAATGACCCACTCGGCCCAGGTGCGCTCGCGCTTCCAGAGGGTTTTGACCGCCTCCTCGAACGGATTTTTGCGGCCCACTTTCGGGGCCTCAGTGCGGGGAGAAACGGGTGGAGCGAGTTCCTGAACGGGTTCCATGCAGTCAGTTTACGGGCAAAAATAGGAAGGCGGCCGTAAAATCTATCAATTAAGTAGAGTTTTATTTCGCCCGACACTTTTTCAATGACCAGTTACCATTGACCAGTGACCAATGAAAATTCAACCGCGCGGCGGACCGCAACTAATCATTGGTCACTGGTCAATGGTGGTAACTGGTCATTGTTATTTGACTTCCCACGTCAGGGCCAGGTAGTACAACCCCCCGAGGTTGGGGCCACCGGCGTACTGCACGTAGCGGTTGTTGAACACGTTCGAGGCCCCCAACTTGGCCGTCAGGCCGACCGTCGGGATGCGGCGGTTCACCTGGACGTCCACCGAATGGTAGGCGGGCACGTCGCCGATGACGAGCGGGCTTTGCCAGAGGTAGCTTTTCTGCCAGTGCCAGACCACGTTGAAGCCCGTATTTTTCAGGAATTCCCGGTTGCCCACCGACACGTTCGTGGCCCATTTGGGCGTGTTGAACGAGGTTACGAAAATATCCGGCGCGTCGTTGGCGACGAGGTCGTTGAAATTCACGTTGCCCGTCAGCGTGAATTTCTTGTAGAATTGGTACGTCAGCCCCAGCGTAGAGCCGTAGCTGTGGTACTGGTTCCTGGCGTTGGTGTACACCCGGTAGCGCGTTTGCTTCGAGCGCGTGAGCATGTCGAGGACCGAGGCGTCGGTGCCGACCTGGCCCGAGACGGGCACGGCCACTTCCACCTGGCCCAGAAAGCCCGTGTAGATGTTGTAGTACGCCTCCCAGTCAATGGCCAGTTTGTTGTTGAACAGCACGCTTTTGTACCCCACTTCCGCCGAGTTGATGCGCTCGGGCTGCATCGTGGGCAGGTTGGCGATTTGCAGCAGGGCGCGGTTTTTCAGCGCGGCGTCGTTTTTAACACCGCCGTTGGCCACGTCGGC
Source organism: Spirosomataceae bacterium (assembly GCA_965249815.1). Classification (GTDB taxonomy): domain Bacteria; phylum Bacteroidota; class Bacteroidia; order Cytophagales; family Spirosomataceae; genus JAJAZB01. Next base: position 402,355 of record CBDFMV010000002.1, read on the forward strand.
GTTGACGGCGGAAGTAAAATTGTTGATGGACGCCAGCGTGTAGGAATTCTCCAGGTAGCCGAGGCCCTCGTTCACCCGCGCCAGCCCACCGACGCGCCGCACGTTGCCGTTATTGACGAATGACAGCGCCTCGAACAGGGCCGGGAACCGGAAGCCGTTCTGGTACGAAACCCGGAAATTGTGCGGCCCCGCCGAGTACACCGCCGCAAGGCGCGGGTTCCATTTGGCCGTGAATTCGGGGTTGTAATCCACCCGCAGCGAGCCGGTCAGTTTCAGGCGGTCGTTGAAAAGCAGTTTCGTGGCCTGCACGAACCCGCCCACTTTCTGGTAATGCTGGTACTTGCCGCCGGGCTGGGTGCGCTCGGTGAGCGGGCGCGAAAAATCCACGAAGTCGTTGCCGTCGGGGTACACGAAGTAGTGCCGGTAGTCGCCGCCCACGAGCAGGTCCACGAAGCGGATGCGTTCCTTGAGGTTGTACTGAAATTCGGTGTGCGACGTGACGCTTTTCTGAAGCAACCAGGCCCCGCCCGTAGTCGGCGCACCCGCCACGAGGCTGGCGTGGTCCCAGTTGTTGATGCCCGTAATCGTGTTTTTGAGGTCGTTGAAAGCGGCTGTGCCCGGTTGCACCCGCCCGGCGTCGGCGGCGGCGCGGGCCTGGGCGAAGGCCGCAGGCAGGTCGGTGCCACCGTTGACGGCGCTTTGCAGCGTTTTCTGGAACGCGCTGCCCCAGTTGGCGTTCGGGGCGTTGGTCAGGTCGATGTTATCGGCCAGGGGCTTGAGGTTGTACGAATTGCCCGTGTTTTCGACCAGCACGTAACTCCGTACGAAGGCCTCCGGCGAGCGCAGTTCGAAGCGGTGGCTCTGCACGGTTACGTCGCGCAACTGGATTTTGTTGCCGCGCTGAAACACGCCGTCCATCAGCCCGAAGCGGTAGCCGTACGAGGCTTCCCAGCGGTCGTTGAGTTTGTAGAAAAAGCTGGCGTCGGCCTTGAGGTTGCGCACCACGGGGTTGATAAGGTCGCGCTCCAGGTAGCCCGTGCGGCGCACGTTGAAGGTCTGCGTTTTGCCCGCGAGCTGAATCGTCACCGGCACGTTGTTGTTGTTTTCGTCGCCGTAGCGGTTCCAGAGGTCGGCGGCGGGGTTGCTGCTTCCGGAAAGTTCGGGGAAACGCGGGTTGGCCGAGGTCAGGTTCTGCGGGTTCTGGTCGGTGGTGTTGGTCGAAACCCAGTCGATGCCGCGCAGGTAGCTCAGGTTGACTTTAAACGCAAACCGGTCGTTGAAGGCCTTCGCGTAGCGGATGGCCGTTTCGGTCAGCACGCTCGCCGAACGGTCGCGGTTGTCGACGTGGTTGACGCCCGTTTTCTGGTAAAAACTCAGTCCCTGGTACCGGAACGGGCTTTTGGTTTGCAGGTTGGCCATGCCGTTGATGGCGTTCATGCCGTAGAGCGCCGAGGCCGCGCCGGGCGTGATTTCCACGCTTTCGATGTCCAGTTCGGTCGGGCCGATGGCGTTGCCCAGCGGCACGCCGAGCGTGGCGGCCTGCATGTCCACGCCGTCGACGAGTTGCATGAAGCGGAAGTTGTTGGGGATGTTGAAGCCCCGCGTGTTGGGCACCTGGAAGGTCAGCCCCAGCGTGAGCATCTGCACCCCTTTCACGCTGGCGAGGGCGTCGTAAAAACTCGGCGCGGCGGCGTTCTGAATGGCCCGGAGGTCGAGTTTTTCAATCGCCACGGGCGATTTTAGGATGCTCTCCTCCACGCGGCTGGCCGACACGACCACTTCATCGACGAGCAGGTTCTGCGTCGTAAGTTGCAGGGCCAGCGGCTGCGAGGTCGAAGCAATGGCAAACTCCTGCGTTTTGTACCCCACAAACGACACGAGCAGGGTGAACGGCGGCTTGCGGCTGGTTTTCAATTCAAACGAGCCGTCGGGCCGGGTCACCGTGCCGGAAATCGTGTTTTTAATCAGCAACGAAGCGCCAGGAAGGGGTTCGCGGGTGTTGCCGTCGGTGATTTTGCCGGAAAGCAAAAAGGCATCCTGGGCCACGACAGCGGCGGGAAGCAGGAGAAAAAGCAGCGCGAAAACGTGTTTCATCGGGAAGGAAAGACTTGAATTCGGGAGCAAGGTTACACACAGACTATTTAATCTACCAAATTTATAGAGTAGTTTTTTAGTTTTGCTGGACAAACACCCGCTCCTTGTGCTCATGGATCAAAACTACCCCTACTCACTTCGCGAACTGATCCTTTATTTCCTGCGTCTGGGCGCGGTCGGTTTTGGCCTTGGGCCTTTTGAGTAGATTAGGCGTTTCATTCTAACCTGAACTTCATGAACCGTACCGATTTTTTGCGAAAAACCAGCCTGGCGGCCGGTGTGGGTCTGCTCACGGGACAGGATGCGTTCAGCGCCACGCTCCTGGAGGGGGGCCTTGATAAACTGACCGACGCCAGCGGCAAGTTTGTACTGGGTCCGCTGCCCTACGCCGATACGTTTCTCGAACCGTTCATGCCCGCCGACGTCCTCAAACTGCATTACACGGCTCACCACGGCGGGGCCGTCAACACGGCCAACAAGGCGACGGAACTTCTCAACAAGGCGTTTGAAACCGGCCAGACGGACGGAATTGACTTCTGGACCAAGAAATTGTCGCTCCACCTGTCGAGCCACGTGCTGCACACGATATTCTGGACCAACCTGACCAACCGCAAAACCACGCCAACGGGCGAACTGCTACGCCGCATCGAGCGGGATTTCGGTTCGCTCGATAAAATGAAGGCGCGGCTCAATCACCACGCCAAAGCCGTGGACGGCAACGGCTGGGGGTTGCTGGGGTACCATCCGGCCAGCGACCGGCTTCTGGTTCTGGAGGTAGAAAACCACGAAAAACTGACGGTGTGGGGCATCGTGCCGTTGATGGTCGTGGATGTGTGGGAACACGCTTATTACCTCAAATACAAAAACAAACGCGCGGATTTTGTCGACGAAGTTTTCAATTTTCTGAATTGGGACAACGCCGCACAACGGCTGGATGTCGCCCTGCGCATGACGAAATAAGTTCGGTACGAATTGCCAGAAACCAACAAGTTTCCTGCGGCCAGGGTTGGGTTCACTGTAACAAAGCCTATTTTTCGTCAGGCCGAAAAACAAAAAAAGCGCGTCGGGGAGACGCTCTTTTTTCTGAAAGCCACATCATCGGCCTTCATTCCCGCTTCAACACCATCGCCGACGCCTGGGCGGTCGGAAAAAGCAGCAAATCGGCAATCATCACGTGCGGCGGGCGGGTCACGGCGAAGGCAATCACGTCGGCCACGTCGTGGGCGGTGAGCGGCGTAAATCCCTGGTAAACCAACTCAGCCCGGCGGGTGTCGCCCTTGAAACGCACGGCTGAAAACTCGGTTTCCACTGCGCCCGGTGCGACGTTGGTCACCCGGATACCGAAGGGATTCAAGTCCAGCCGCATGCCTTCCGAAATCGCTTCGACAGCGGCTTTCGAGGCGCAGTACACGTTGCCGTTGGGGTAAGTTTGCTTGCCCGCCACCGAACTCAGGTTGACGATGTGCCCGCGTCGCCGCTCTTTCATCCCCGGCATCACGGCCCTCGACACGTAGAGCAGGCCCTTCACGTTGCCGTCCATCATGGCGTCCCAGTCGTCTTCGTCGCCGTCCTGAATTGGGCTGAGGCCGTAAGCATTGCCAGCATTGTTGACCAGAATGTCGATGGCTTGCCAATCGTCGGGGAGGCTTTCAAAAGCCGCCCGCACCGCCCCCCGGTCGCGCACGTCGAACACGAGCAGGTGCGTTTCAACGGCTTCCCCCAGCGTTTGCTGCAACTCGTGCAGGCGGTCGAGGCGACGCCCGCAGAGAATCAATTTCATGCCCAGTTGGGCGAAGGCTTCAGCGGTGGCCCGGCCAATGCCCGACGACGCACCGGTGATGAGGGCGATTTTCATGGGTATCTCAATGAGTGAATAAACGAAGGAGTGAATGGCCGACAATGATTTTTTATTCAATCATTCGCTCATTCACTCCTTCAGTCATTTTTTCTCCACCGCGTGCCCGCCGAATTCGTTGCGCAGGGCGGCGACGACTTTTCCCGAAAACGTGTCCTCCTGCAAACTCCGGTAACGCATCAGCAGCGACAGCGCGATAACGGGCGTGGGCACGCCGAGGTCGAGGGCGGTTTCGAGGGTCCACTTGCCTTCGCCGGAGGAGTGCATCACGCCCTTGATGGCGTCGAGGTGGGCGTCTTTGGTGAAGGCGTCGTGCATCAGTTCCATCAGCCAGCCGCGAATCACCGAACCGTTGTTCCAGAGCTTGGCAACGGCAGGGAAATCGATGTCGAATTCCGACTTGTCGAGCACCTCGAAGCCCTCGGCCATCGCCTGCATCATGCCGTATTCGATGCCGTTGTGGACCATTTTGGTGAAGTGCCCGCTGCCCGACGCGCCCGTGTAGAGGCTGCCGTCGGGTACGCAGATGTCGCGCAGCACCTGGGCCACGACGGCGTAGGCTTCGGGATCGCCGCCGATCATGGTGCAGGCCCCGTTGCGCGCGCCATCGGTGCCGCCGCTGGTGCCGCAGTCCATGAAATGCACACCGATTTCCTTCAACTCGGCGTAATTGGCCTGCGAAGCGCGGAAGTGCGAGTTGCCGCCGTCGATGACGATGTCACCGGGCGCAAGCAGGCCTTTGAGCAGCCCGATCACACTCTCGGTGATTTTCCCGGCGGGCACCATCAGCCAGATCACTCGCTGGGGCGGCAGTTTTTCGCAGAGTTCGGCGAGCGAGTAGGCGGGGGTGCAGCCCTCCTGGGCGAGTTCGTCCACCTGGGTGGAGTTGACGTCGTTGACAACGACGCTATGGCCGTGGTCGCGCAGGTTGAGGGCCAGGTTGTAGCCCATTTTGCCGAGGCCGATGAGTCCGATTTGCATGGTTGAGTAGTTCCCCCTTTGAAGGGGGGTGGGGAGGCAGTGCGGTGGGAGGGGGATGTTTTGCGCGTCCAGCCAACATCCCCCTCCTCTCCACAAGCCCGCCGCACCCCCCTTCAAAGGGGGACTTTTTTGATTTCAAATACCCAGTTAAAATGCGCTTCCGACTCGGTGGTTTCGAGCAACCGACCGTGGGTTTCGATGAACCCCTGCCAGAACCGCACGGCGGGCAAGTTAGCGCGGATTGCTTCGACTTCCCAAACGCCGCCGTAGATTTCGGCCAGCCGCTGCACCAGCCGCCGACCGAGTTTTTGCCGCCGGAATTCAGGCGCAACGAAGAATTCGCTCAGTTTCAAATCAGCGCGGAGGTTGCGGTACTGTGGCGTCAGGTTCAGGAAAACAAACCCGGCGTTTTCGCCGCCCACCGAAGCCACCAGCGGCAGGCCGTTGCGCTCGTCGAGCCACCAGTACAGGTAGTCGGGTTGCCAGTTGCCGTGCGCGTCGCGGGTGTAAAGCGTGGGGTCAAAGTGCGTAAGGTCGGCGAGGTAACGCGGGTACGCCGCCCGCAGCCAGGCGGCGGCGGGCGGGGCGTGGTGGGCGTTCAGGAAGGTCAGCGGTTGGTGACTCAAGCGGGCAGCGGGCCGCGTCATTTTTTCGCCGTCCGCTCCAGCTTAACGTTCCAGACGCGGGCTTGTTCGACCACCTGCGGGTTGTGCGAGCAAAGAAACACCCCCGCCAGCACGGCGTCCGGCAGGTTGGCGTCGTACGAACCGACCGTTTGCAACGCATCCACCGATTTGCCGACCCGCATCGTGAAGGTCTTGCCACTGCGCTGGAGTTGAATGACCGGCGGCAGCGTTTTTTCCGGAAAGAAGATTTCGTCCTGCGGGTCGCGCATGGCCGCGCCGGGGGCCGTGCGCCACTGCATTACCACCAGCCCGTCGCCGTGCGACACCGCGCTGACGTGCACGGCCGTATCAGCGAGGTTTTCGCGCACCATCCAGCCGATTTTGCGGTGCGGGTCCTTGCCCGTGCCGATAAACTCAAAATTGGCCGTCAGCGTAAAATCCCCTTTCAGTTGTTTGTACAAAAACTGAAACTCGTCGCGCTTAAACCAGATGTTGTACCCCGCGCCGCTGAGTTGGTAGCTGCGGTCCTTTTTGTGGTAAGTCACGTCGCCTTTCAGGGCGGGCTTGCCCACGTCGGCGTGGTTGTCGAACGCGCCGAGCCGGGTGGATTGGGCCAGGGTCGGCGGGCCGACCAGCAGGAGAACAAACAGACAGCACTTCATCATCGGATTCGTAAAAATAGTCCTCATCAGGCGCGGTGTAACGAATTGTAAACCGTCGTCAGGAGGCGAAGTATACCAAACCGGAAGCGTACTTGCAACGACCGGAAGCAAATTGTCTCCGACCGGACGCTTCATCTCACAACCCGGAAGCCTATTCTCACCGACCGGAAGCTTATTCTCACTGACCGGAAGGCTATTCTCACAAACCGGAAGCTCTATCACTCACGCCGGAGGCTTCATCTCACGGATCGGAAGCTTCATCACACCGACCGGAAACGTTATCACGCGGACCGGAAGCGCTATCACTCGCCCCGGATACTTCATCAAACTTGTCGGAAGCCTTATCAAACAAACCGGATGCTTCATCACACCGACCGGAAGCACGATGTCCCGGCCCGGCTGCCAGTTGCCTCTAACCGGGGTGGCTAACGCCCCAAGGTCAGCGGGGCGTCCGTCCGCATCCGCGTCACAGCCCCGGACAAACCGGCGTTTTGATTGGCGCGGAGGGGGCCGCACTTACTTTTTATTCTCGTTTTGAAGCGTTTCAAAGTCACCTTTAATCCAGCGCGGCTGGCCAATGTAATGCGGATTAATTAAAAACTGGCCGGTTTTCGTGTCGATGATGACCATCTCGTGCTCACCGGATATGACCTGAAAGCGACGGATTTCATTATCCGCTTCGGGCTTATTGGCGGGTCTGAAATTACTCAGGAGCAGCAACCCGACCACGGTCAATACACCCAGCAGAAAGGATTTGAAGTCAATGGAAATGGTGAATGAGTTCATGGGGGTTTGTTGGTTGAAAGGTTGTTGGGAGTGAAGCCAGTTTTTTGGAATTTGATGCGGGTTTGTAACTCGTGTTCGCGTTACAACGATCCGTTTTTAGTGCTCAGCTTGCCCGCCTGAACCGGCACGAGTCGCAAACTCGCAATAGTTGAGGCATCTGCGGGAGTAGTTTAAATTTTCTTGATTGAAACCACATCGAATGGTAAGTAGCTTTCGTCGGTGTTTGAGTTGATTTTATTTCCGATCAAAGCAGAAATTATAAAAGGATTTCCGATAGCATCCATTTGATTAAAGTAAAAAGGTTGATTATTTAAAGCGAATCGTATTTTTTCTTGAGCATCTATAGGTTGTAATCTCAATAAACTTTTATAGATAAGAGTGTTAAAATCGAAAGTAGCCATAAATTTTTGGTCGTTAAAGTCTTTGACATGACATACTACATTTATCGAAAAAAGTTCATCGTTTATCTTTGCAAGATTATGAACACCAGGTATAATGAATTCGATGGGATGTAGAAGTGATTCTATATCGCTAATTTTTAATAAGAATAACCCTAAATCGAATGAAAATCCTCTTAAATGTGGTTTATCTACCATTTCTGGACTTAACATTTTCTTCAATTCAAGCCAGTTCTCTCTCAAATTTTTTAATTCAAATTGTAATATGGGTTCATGTTTTTCAACATGAAATAAAGAAATTTCTCTTCCGTTACAAAGACCGAATAACTCACTCCTAATCTCAGGATGCATTGCATAGCTATATGCTTGATATACATTTTTGCCGTTCCTGATATTTTCTGAAGGTCTTTTTGCGTCCAAGATCCACTTTGTTTTCTCGTTAATTTGAAAAGCGTAATCTGGGATTATGTTCACTCTATGGTAGTGGTCTAAGACAGAGTGAGATTATAGTGGTTGAGAAAGACCACGACGCGTTGAATAAGGCCCTGTTTGGTTTTGGCGAACGATAAGGTTTTCCTCACCAGGGGTGCCACTCGCTGACGCATCGTATTGTTAAACCGCTCGACGTGATTGGTGGGCTTACCCTGACACCGATGCCGACCCGGTGGCACCACCCTCAGGTAGGCCGCCCAGCGATCGGTGTGAATCAGGGCGCTTTCTCGCACGGGTAAGGGCAAGCGTTTCCAGAGCCGCCGGGCCGACGTCGTGCTGCGGTCGCCGACGTAATACGCCAGGACCCGGCGGCTGTGCCGGCACAGGGCAAGCCAGACCCACAGGCCGTAGCCCTTGTGACGCACGTACGTGGTCATTTCGTCGATTTCCACGTCAGTTACCGGACTCGTCGTTACGGGAGGCAGAAAGCACGCTTTTTTTTAAAATCTTAGCGACTGTCATCCGGCTTACCCCGGTTTGGCGCACAATGGCCCGTTGACTCAGCCGTTCGGTCAGCAGGCTCTCGACCTGAGCGTAGCGCGCCTGGCGCTGCTCGAGGGCCGAGGTGAAATAGCCGTGATAGCCGCAGGTGGTGCAGTGGTACTTGGCTTTGCCCTTGACGCTGCCATTTCGCCGCAAGGCCTGGCTACCACAGCGCCGACACGAATAGGTATGAGTTTCTTGAATCATGCCCAAAGATACTCATTCGCACTTACTTAGACCACTACCCACTCTATACTCATTTGTTCCAAAATAATAAAAAGGATGTTTTAAAGCGTTGCTCCGGATAATTTTATTTTTACCAGATGCTGTGTAGCCAAGTTTTTTCAACAAAGGAAATATAACTTCTTCTCTGACAGCATCCTCTTTAAACGATGTTTGGTGTAATAAATCCCAATCAAAGTCTTCATAAATATCTTCAAAATCATCTTCACCAAAAAGTTGGTTTTGGTATCCGAATTCCATGTAAATAGATGGTTAAAATGTTAATCGTTAATGCTGTCCTCAGTTGTTCGCAGTTTGCAACTCAAGTTGTTCCAAGTCTGAAGCGGGGCCAATCGGTAGGGCGACTTGGAACGGCCGATAACCCGTAGTCTTCCGACTTCGCTTAGGCTGCTTCACTCAACTCCCGCACGTGCCACAAATCCCTCGGCATCGTAGGGCGCACCTGAGCGGCTTCCAAGGTTTCAACGGCAATCGTGTTGCCATCTTTCGTCATGAATTCCACTTCGTAGGCGGCGTGGTCGCCGTACACATGCACCACCGTACCCACGTCGCCACGTACCAAGCCTTTGGCCGGTAAATCGACCAGCAAAACGGCTGCTTCCAGTTCTTCAAGTTTCGAGTTCATCAGTTCGGGTGTGCGGTTATAAACCTGAATTTCGCATTTTCTTCCCAAAGCCACACGGTCAGAATCATCGGCGCTCTACCATCCGGGCAATTCAACAAGCCGCTGACTTTGTATTTCCTACCGTGATTGGATTCCTCCACCTCAATCAGTTCACCAGCGCAAGCTAAGTCCAGTAAAGCACGTTCAAGTTCTTCGGGAACTTCCCGACGAAAACCGAAGCGGGTGAAAAACCAGCTTTTATCGCCCCGTTCCCGCTCTTTAAGCAAGTACCCAGTCAGTTTGGCGGGTGGAATGTACGCATTTTCGCAATTCGGGAGACGCATTTCACTTGCTGATCTTGAAGCTTCTTCACACCACCAAATTCAACGCCAGCACCCCCAGCACCCCCACCACGGCCACGATGGATTCCATGATGCTCCAGGTCAGGATGGTGTTTTTGATGTCGAGGCCGAAGTATTCCTTGAAGAGCCAAAAGCCCGCGTCGTTCACGTGGCTGAACATCAGGCTGCCCGCGCCGATGGAAATCACCATCAATTCCTTGTTGATGCCCAGGTCGGCGGCCAGGATGGGCTGCATGATGCCGCCCGCCATCAGGCCCGCTACCGTGGCCGAGCCGAGCGTGACCCGCACCGCCGAGGCAATCAGCCAACCCAGCAGCAGGGGCGAGAGCGACGAACCCTTGAAAGCCGCCGCGATCACGTCGCCCACGCCGGAGTCGATGAGCACCTGTTTGAAGGCCCCGCCGCCCGCGATGATGAGCAGAATCGCCGCCACGGCCCCCACCGATTCGTCGGCCCACTTCATCACCTGCTTCATGGTTTTGCCCCGGCCAATGCCCAGCGCGTACACCGCAAACAGCACGGCGATGAGCATGGCCACCATCGCGTCGCCGAAAAACTTGACGACGGGCAGGATTGGCGAGTCGTGCGCCACCGCCAGTTCGGCCACCGTCGCGGCGGCCATCAGCAGCACCGGCACCAGCGCCGCCAGCAGGCTCACGCCGAAGCCGGGCATTTCGGCTTCCGAAAAATCGCGGGCTTCGAGCAAACCCTTCGGCGGGTTGGCGATGCGCTTCCGGTGAAATTCCGGGAAAATAATGCCCGTGATGAACATGGCCGGAATCGCCACGATCGTCCCGTACACCAGCGTACGGCCCATGTTGGCCCCGAACAGCGCCGCGATGGCCGTGGGGCCGGGGTGGGGCGGCAGGTAGCCGTGGGTGATGCTCAGCGACGAAGCCATCGCCAGGGCGAGGTAAATGAGCGGCAGGCCGGTTTCGAGCGCGGTGGTAAACACCAGCGGCACGAGCACCACGAAGCCCGCGTTGTAAAACATGGCGATGCCCACGGCAAAGCCCGTCAGGACCATCGCGTATTTCACGCCCCTGATGCCGAAAAACTCGACCAGTTTGGTAGTGATGCGCCGGGCCGCGCCGGTTTCGGTCAGGATTTTACCCAGAATCACGCCGAAGCCGAGGATGAAGGCAATCGGCCCCAGTGTGCCGCCCACGCCGCTTTGCACCGATTTGAGCACCGTACCCAGCGGCATTCCCTGGGCAATGCCGACGAAGAGCGACGTGAGGATGAGCGAAAGAAACGCGTTGAGTTTCAGAACGAGAATGAGCAGCAGCAAAAGCGCCACGCCAGCGGCAACGATGAAGAGGGTCATGCAGGGGAGAGGTTAAGCAGTTGTAAACTTTGGCAAAGTTTTGAACTTTGCCAAAGTTGGAGACTCCTTACTTTCCGTTTAAATGCCCTATTTTCTTGGTATCGACATCGGCACCACGGCCACCAAAGGCGTCGCCTTCGACGCCGACGGGCGCGTGGTCGGCTACAAATCGGTTCACTACGACATCCTGCACCCCCAGCCCGAATGGAGCGAACAAGACCCGGAGGTGCTGTTTGCCGCCGTGCGGGAATGCCTCGACGCGGTGATCACGGAGCTTGGCGAAGGCTGTCAATTCGTGGCGTTCAGTGCGGCCATGCACAGCCTCATGGCCGTGGACGAAGCCGGGAAACCGCTCAGCAACCTGCTGATTTGGGCCGACAACCGCGCCAACGCCCAGGCCGAAACGCTGAAAGCGAGCCGAACTGGCCGCAAAATTTACAAAGCCTGCGGCACGCCCATCCACCCGATGACGCCGCTGTGCAAGCTGATTTGGCAGCGGGAAAACGAACCTGAGTTGTTTAAAAAAGCCTACAAGTTCGTCGGGCTGAAGGAATACGTCTGGTTCAGACTCACAGGCGAATGGGAAATCGACCACTCGTTGGCGACGGCCACGGGGATGTTCGATTTGCAGAAACTACATTGGAATGAGTTGGCGCTGAAAACGGCGGGCATTACGGCGGAGCGGTTGCCGAAGCCGGTTTCCGGTTACACGCGAAGAGAATCCATTCATTCAGCATTCAACACTCAGCATTCAACATTAATCATTGGCGCAAGCGACGGTTGCCTCGCTAACCTCGGCACCGGGGCCATCGTGCCGGGGCGGCTGGCGATTACGATTGGCACGAGCGGGGCCGTGCGGGTGGCGTCGGCGCAGGGCTTCACCGACCCGCAGATGCGTACCTTCTGCTACCGGCTGGACGAACAGCTCTTCGTGATGGGCGGCGGGACCAACAGCGGCGGGGCGGTGTTCGAGTGGCTTTACGAACAGTTTTTTGGGGGAAAAACGCAGGAGGACGTGCTGGCGTTGGCCGAAACCATCGCACCGGGTGCCGAGGGACTGCTGTTTCTGCCGTACCTGCTTGGCGAACGCGCCCCGATTTGGAACGCCGACGCGAAGGGCGTTTTTTTCGGCCTCACGCTTACCCACACACCCGCACACCTGGCCCGCGCCGTGCTCGAAGGCATCTGCCTGCACACGGCCTCGCTGGTGCGGATTCTCGAAGAGCGGCAGGAAATTCATGAAATTTACGCATCGGGCGGCTTCGCCAAAAGCGCGTTCTGGGTGCAACTCCTCGCCGACGTGTGCGGCAAGCCGGTTTTTCTGCCCGAAAGCATTCAGGCCGGGGCCTGGGGTGCGGTGCTGATGGGCATGAAGGCCACGGGTGTGATTCAGGACTTTGACGAAAAACTGAAAAACCTGCCCGTTCACCAGGTTTTTCAGCCCAACGAAAAAACGACGCAAACCTACCGCGACTTAGCGGATCGGTTTGCGTCGTTGTACGAGGCGGTAAAACCCTTTATGTAGTTTAGCGTTCAGGGTTTAGAGTTGATACCATTTAACTCTAAACCCTAAACCCTGAACGCTAAATTTCCCTACGCCTCGGCGGGCGAGCAGAATTCTTCGAACACCATTTCCAGGTGCTGGGCAATCAGCTCGGCGGGGCGACCTTCGATGTGGTGGCGCTCCACGAAATGCACCAGTTCGCCGTCTTTGAACAGCGCAATCGAAGGCGACGACGGCGGGTAAGGTAGGGTGTACTCGCGGGCTTTCTCGGTGGCTTCCAGGTCAACCCCGGCGAATACCGTCAGCAGGTGGTCGGGTTTGAACTGGGATTCCGTCACGGCCCATTTCGCGCCGGGGCGGGCGGTGCGGGCGGAGCAACCGCAAACGGAATTGATGAACAGCAGCGTGGTGCCGTCTTCGGCCTTGGCCATCGCGGTATCGACTTCTTCGGGGGTGCGGAGTTCGGTAAAACCGCCCTCCACGATGTCCTGCCGCATGGGCGCGACGAGGTGTTCGGGGTACATGGACATTTTCGGGTCGTTTAAGGTTAAAAAGTTTAACGTTTAACGAAGGAGGTCAGGCTTGATCGTTGAACCTTAAACCTCGAACATCAAACGACGATTACATAAAACCAAGTTCCAGCTTGGCGACTTCGGACATCATTTCCTGGGAGTACGGCGGGTCGAAGGTCAGTTCGACGGATACGTCGGAGACACCCTCGATTTCCCGGATTTTCTGCTCGGCTTCGCCGGGAATCGTTCCCGCCGAGGGGCAGGCGGGCGAGGTGAGCGTCATCAGCACGTACACGTTGTTGACCGGGAATACCTTGATGTCGTAAATCAGGCCCAGTTCGTAAATATCCACCGGGATTTCGGGATCGTACACGCTTTTCAGCGCCATCACGACTTTTTCCTTCAGTTCTTCTTCGGTCATCAGTTCAGGCTTTTTGCAGTGCCTGAAAGGCGACCGCGTAATTTTTCATTTGTTTCAGCATCGAGGCCAGTCCGTTGGAGCGGGTTTGGGCCAGGTGCTGTTGCAGGCCAACTTTTTCGAGCACGTACACGTCGGCGCGGGCGATTTCTTCGGGTGTGTGGCCGGACAAGGTTCTGACCAGAATAGTGACGAGACCCTTCACGATAATCGCGTCGGAATCAGCCTCGAATTTCAGCAAATCGCCGTCCAGAAACGCGTGCAGCCACACCCGGCTCTGGCAGCCTTTGATGATGTTTTGCTCGGTTTTGTACCGTTCATCGAGGGGCGGCAGTTTTTTGCCGAGGTCGATGATGTACTCGTATTTATCGGCCCAATCGTCGAAGAGTTCGAACTCCCCGATGATTTCGTTTTGGGTTTCGTTGATGGTCATGCGTTACAAATTTTGCAGCGAACCCGACATAGGCTGAATGGTCATGATGTAAACCGTTTCGGGCATTGCGCAGTACATAACTCGGTAACGACTCACAAAGATTTCCCGGAAAAAAGACAATTCTTTTTCGGGAACAATCCGGCCCATGAACGGAAACGTGCGCAAGCGGTCCGTTTTCTTGCTGACTTCCTCCGTCCACTCCCTTGCGTAAGCGGGCGAAAGGTCGTACAAGTCGCTGAGGATGTCGCGGAACTCTTCCTCGGCCCGGGGCATCCAGATTAGTTGCGCGCGTTCATCCATGCTTGGGCGTCGGCCATGACTTGCTCGTGGGGAATGCCTTTGCCCTCCCGAAGTTCTTCAAACGCCTGGTCAATGCGTTTGAGCAACAAAATCCGCTCGATTACTTCATCAGCGGAAACCTCTTCGGGGAGGTCCTGGAGCGATTGGAGGACTTCGGTCTTTTTCATAAACAGAAATTGGGTTACGCCATCATCCGCTGCACCCGCCGGATGCCCGCCGCCAATTTATCGATTTCCTCCGTCGTGTTGTACATCGCAAAACTCGCCCGCGAAGTGCCCAGCAAGCCGAACCGCTGCATGAGCGGCTGGGTGCAATGGTGCCCCGTGCGGATGGCGATGCCTTGCTGGTCGAGGATGATGCCCACGTCCTGATGATGGATGCCGTCGAGGACGAACGAAATGACCGAAATTTTCTCCCGCGCCTGCCCGACGATGCGCAGGCCGTTGATGTCGTTCAGCTTCTCGGTGGCGTAGCGGAGCAGGTAGGCCTCGTAAGCAGCGATGGCCTCCTTGCCGAGGTCGGCGAGGTAGTCGAGGGCGGTTCTGAGCGCCACCACGTCGGCGATGTTGGGCGTACCGGCCTCGAACTTGTAGGGAAGGTCATTGTACGTGGTTTTCTCAAACGTTACTTCCTTGATCATCTCGCCGCCGCCCATGTACGGGGGCATGGCTTCAAGGAGCGCCCGTTTTCCGTACAAAACCCCGATCCCCGTCGGGCCGTAGAGTTTATGGGCTGAAAAGACGTAAAAATCCGCGTCCAATGCCTGCACGTCGATGGTCAGGTGGCTGGTGGCCTGCGCCCCGTCGATGAGTACCACCGCGCCGACTTCGTGCGCCCGCCGGATGATTTCAGCCACCGGGTTAATCGTACCCAACGAGTTGGAAACGTGGTTGACCGCCACCAGTTTCGTTTTCTCCGAAAGCAATTTCGCGTACGCCTCCAGGTCCAGTTCGCCGTTGTCGAGCACCGGAATCACCTTCAGCGTGATGCCTTTCTCCTCGCAGAGCATTTGCCAGGGAACGATGTTGGAGTGGTGTTCCAGCCCCGAAATGATGATTTCCTCGCCCGCTTTGATGAACGCCCGTCCGTAGGTCTGGGCCACGAGGTTAATGCCCATCGTGGTGCCCGAGGTGAAGATGATTTCTTCCGTCGAAGCGGCCCCGAGAAAGTCGGCGATGGCCTTGCGGCTGGCCTCAAAATCGGCCGTGGCCCGCTCGGCCAGGGTGTGGATGCCCCGGTGGATGTTGGCGTTGTCGGCGCGGTAGTAGTTGAGGATGGCGTTGATGACCGGCAGGGGTTTCTGGGTCGTGGCGGCGTTGTCGAAGTACACCAGCGGGCGGCCGTTGATTTCCTGGTCGAGAATTGGGAAATCGGCGCGGACGCGGGCGATGTCGAAGGCAGTATCGGGAGGAGCGATGAGCATGGTTTCAGGCGTGAACGGTAATCTTCTCGCGGTCCAGATCAACAAAGTGATTGGCGTCGAGAAGCTGTATGAGCAACGTCAGATTGGCGGCAAACAGTTTCAGCAAATCTGGGTTTGGAATGTTTCCCGTGCGCACGAGGAGAAGTTTTGGCGGAACCCGGTGAACTTGAAAACTGGTCTCGAAATCGCTGTCCTTCGTCACCAGAATCCTACCTTCTTCCACCGTAATCTGACGAATCACGTCATCACCCGTCCGGTTTTTTGCGGCAAGGTCGAGGGTGTGGATGGCGTCGAAACCCCGATAGCGGAGAAATTCCGCCAACACCTGGGGTAGCTGCGCGTCCACGATGAATTTCATGCGGCAGCCGGAGTGGTTGCGTAGATGCTTTTCACGTGCAGAACCCGGGCAGCATAGGCGATACAGGCCCGTAAATCGTCGGTTTCCAGGTCGGGGTAGTCTGCGAGAATTTCGTCCTGCGTCATCCCCGACGAAAGTAATTCAAGCATCGTTTCAACCGGGTAGCGTAGCCCACGAATCGTCGGCTTGCCGTGGCAGATGTTTGGGTCAATCGTAATGCGACTCAGCAGGTTTTCCATATCGGTAAACGTTATTCCACCTCCCCGATTTTCTCCACAATCAGTCCTTCCAGGTACTGCTTAATCGCCGGAATACGCATTTTCTCAATCACGTCCTGCGCAAAGGCCAGCATCAGCAGCGCCCGCGCTTTGTCTTTCGGCACGCCGCGCGACTGGAGGTAAAACAGCGCTTCCTCGTTCAACTGCCCCGTGGTGGTGCCGTGCGAACACTTAACGTCGTCGGCGTAAATTTCCAGTTGCGGCTTGGTGTTCATCGTGGCCTGGTCGGAGGCCAGCACGTTGCGGCAGCTTTGGTAGGCGTTGGTCTTCTGCGCGTCCTGGCGGACGAAAATTTTCCCGTTGAAAACGCCCGTGCTGCGGTCGTACAAGATGCCTTTGTACAACTCGCTCGACTCGCTGTTGGGCTGGGCGTGGTCCACGAGCGTGTGGTTGTCGATGTGCTGGCTGCCGCTGGGCAGGTAGAGGCCGTACATGTGAGCGTCCACGTGTTCGCCGTCGATAACGAGGTTGAGGTTGTTGCGGATAAACCCACCGTTGAGCGACACCGTCACGGTGTAGCTGTGGCTGGCGCGGGCGTGGTGAATCTGCGTGGTGCCCACGTGGTAGGCCTGGTCGCTTTCGTTCTGCACTTTGTAGTACTCAAATTGCGCCTCTTCGCCCAGAATCACCTCGGTGACGATGTTGGTAAAGGCCGCGTTTTCGCCCAGCGTGCGGAATGACTCGGCCACTTTCACTTCGGCGCGGTCGCCAATCACGAACAGGTTGCGCGGCTGCGCGGCCACGTTCTGGGCGCGGGCATCGGCAATAAACCGCAGGATGACGGGCTGCTGCACGACGGTCCCGGCGGGCACGTGCAGAAACACGCCATGCTGGGCAAACGCCGTGTTGAGGGCCGTAAAGCCGTTGTCGGAATAGTCGGCGTACTTCGCAAAATGCTGCTCGACCACCGCCGGGAACTGCCGGGCCGCTTCACCGAAATTGAGGATTTTCAACTCGCTTTCCGGCGAAACCACGATCGACAGTTCGGGGTGAAAAACGCCGTTGACGAAGTACAGGATGTTGCCTTCGAGGTTGGGAATCCGCAGCGCCTCCACGTCGGCGGGTGTCACCTGGCCGGGGGCGTTGAAGTCGAACACCTGATTGACCAGCCCCTTCACGTTGGAATATTTCCATTCTTCGTGGCGGATGGTGGGGAAACCCAGCTTGTCGAACGCGTTCAGGGCGTCTTTTTTGCGTTGGAAAAAAGGCGTTTTGCTCGCGCCGTTCAGCCGCGTTTCGCTGGCCTGAAAATCGGCGACGAGTTGGGCCTTGAGGTCGGTGTTGGGAATCATTTTTTAAATGAAGAATGAACAGTGAACAATGAAAAATGGCCTCAATCCAATCCGGCGGTTTTCGTTATTCATTGTTCGTTGTTAATTGTTCATTTCTCATCAAGCCAGCGCATCCGCCTCGGCGCGAATCCAGTCGTAACCTTTTTCTTCGAGTTCGAGGGCCAGTTCTTTCGTACCGGATTTGACGATGCGCCCCCGGAACAGCACGTGGACGTAATCGGGCACGATGTAATCGAGCAGACGCTGGTAGTGGGTCACGACGATGGTGGCGTTGTCGGAGCGCTTGAGCGAATTGACGCCCTCGGCCACGATGCGCAGGGCGTCGATGTCGAGGCCGGAGTCGGTTTCGTCGAGAATCGCCAGTTTCGGTTCGAGCATGGCCATCTGGAAAATCTCGTTGCGCTTTTTTTCCCCGCCCGAAAACCCTTCGTTCAGCGACCGGTTCAACAAACTCTGGTCGATGTTGACGAGGGCCATTTTTTCCTTCATTTTCTTCAGAAACTGCACGGCGTCGAGGGGCTCCTGACCGCGGTACTTGCGCACTTCGTTGAGGGCGGTTTTCAGGAAGTTGGTCGTGCTCACGCCGGGAATTTCCACCGGGTACTGGAAGGCCAGGAAAATGCCCTCGGCGGCCCGCTCTTCGGCGGCCAGTTCGAGCAAATCGCGGCCCATAAATTCGACACTACCGCCCAGAATTTCGTAATCTTCGCGGCCCGCCAGCACCGAAGCGAGCGTGCTTTTGCCCGAGCCGTTGGGGCCCATAATGGCGTGAACTTCACCGGCGTTGACGGTCAGGTTGATGCCCTTCAGAATTTGCTTTTCGCCGATGGCGGCCTGCAAATTTTCAATTTTCAGCATGAGAATGAATCGGTTACTTCAGTCGTTGGGTTGCGGGCGCAAAGGTAGCCAAGAAACCCGGTTTTTAGTGGGAACAACTCGAAACGAGGGGGTTGGGTTCCGGGCTGGGCGGGCAAAATCACCGGCTTTTCCCTAACTTGCGGCCCCACCACCGACGAAGCATCAGGGCAAAACTGTTTGGTTGCTACCGACGGCTTCCCCCTACGACTCCCCCCGCGTTTATGCCCCAACCCACCATTTACGTTTCCTCCGAAGTCGGCACACTCCGGCGGCTGCTCATTCACAGCCCCGACAGTGGATTGGGCAAAGTGGTGCCCTCGAAAGCCCAGGACTGGTTGTTCGAAGACATCGTTCACCTCGACACGATGCGGCGCGACGAGTACGATTACTACGTCAAACTGCTGCTTTATTTTCTCGACCCCGAGAAGGTGCGTGGCAAACTCGCCGCCATCGACGCCGACGAAAGCCGCGATTTTTACAAACCCGGCCACCCGGCCTACTTCAATTCCGACTACGTCATCGAATTTCAGCGCCTGCTGGCGGATATTCTGGCCGACGAACTGACGCGGATGAAGCTCGTGGCGAGCATCTGCGCCATCGAGCACGAGTGGTACAGTACTCAGGCCGAATTGCTCGCGCTCTCGCCCGTCGAACTGGCCAAGGCCCTGGTTTCGGGCACGACGCCGACGGGTGAAATGCTGTTTGCACCCATCCCGAACCTGATTTTCACCCGCGATCTGGGCATCACGATCAACGGCCACCTACTGCTCAACAAACCCGCCAAGCCCGCCCGGACCCGCGAGGCGTTGCTGGTCCAGTACCTCGTGTTCAACCACCCGCTGTTTGCCGACCTGCGCGACAAGGTGATTGAACTGCCCGACAACGAACTGCATTTTCTGTTGCCCGAAAACGAAAAAGAGTACAACCGGACCACCCTCGAAGGCGGCGACGTGATGATGGTGGCCCCCAACCACCTGCTCGTGGGCATGAGCGAGCGCACAACGATTTACGCCGCGCAACTCCTGATTCAGATTTTGTTTGAAAAAGGCATCGTCGAGAAAATCACGGTGGTGAGAATCCCGCACAAACGCGATTACATGCACATCGACACGGTGTTTACCCAGGCCAAACGCAACGTGTGGGTGGTGCTCGGCTCGCTGGCCCGCCGCCAGAGTCCGTTGCTCGACGAGCAGATTGACCCCACGATGGGCCGGTTGATTCCGCCCAAAGCCGACGAGGAAATGAAGCTGGTGCAGTTTCGCCGGGGGCAGGGAAAACCCCGCGAAATCGAAAATCTGGAAGATTTGCTCACCGAAATCAGCGTCGAAGACCTCGGCTGTGAACCCGGCTCGGTGAAGTTTGTCTATTCGGGCAACAACGAATTTCCCTACGGTGCCCGCGAGCAGTGGACCGATTCGTGTAACTTGCTGGCCCTGAAAGAAGGCGTCGTGGTGGGCTACGATCGCAACGACAAAACCGTCGAGGCCTTCCGCCAGGCCGGTTTTCGGACCGTCCGCGCCGCCGATCTGCTCCAGCAGTTCGAGCGCGGCGAGGCCAGCCCCGACACGCTCCCCGACACGCTCATTTTGCTGCCTTCCGCCGAACTTTCCCGCGCCCGCGGCGGTAGCCACTGCATGAGCATGCCGCTGCTGCGGGACCGGCTTTGAAGGTTTAACGTTTCACGTTGAGCCTCAACCCGTTGAACGTCAAACCTTAAACCTGAAACGATATTTTATTCATCATGCGCAGCCAAGCTACTTCCCACATTCTGATGATTCGGCCCGTGCGGTTCGGGTTTAACGAAGAAACCGCCCTCACCAACGCCTTCCAGAGCACTGAACACGCCGCCCAGACCCGCGACGTGGCCCAGGAAAACGCCCTGCGGGAATTTGACGACATGGTGCGCCAGCTCCGCGCCGTCGGGGTGGACGTCATCGTGGTCGAAGACATGCCCGAACCCTACACGCCCGACTCGATTTTTCCGAACAACTGGGTGTCGTTTCACAACAACTGCACGGTGATTCTATACCCGATGCAGGCCGAAAATCGTCGCCTCGAGCGCCGGAAAGACATTCTCGATCTCATCGAAGAGCGGTTTTACATCAACCGGCTCGTTGACCTGACGGCGTTTGAAAACGAGGGAAAGTTCCTTGAAGGCACGGGCTCGATGGTGCTCGACCGCCGCTTCAAGGTGGCTTACGCCTGCCTGTCGCCGCGCACGAGTGACGAGGTGCTCGACGCCTTCGCCCTCCAGATGAACTACGAGATCGTGAAATTCAATGCCGTGGATGCATCGGGGAAAGCCATTTACCACACCAACGTGCTCATGTGCATCGGCGATTTGTTCGCCGTGGTGTGCCTGGCGGCCATTCCCGACCCTGACGAGCGCCTGATGGTGCGCAGTACGCTCGAAATGAGCGGGCGGCAACTCATCGAAATCAGCCTCACCCAGATGGCCCAGTTCGCGGGCAACATGCTCCAGGTGAAAACCCGGCGCGGCGGCAACCTCATCGTGATGAGTACCCAGGCTTACCAGAGCCTGACGCCCCGGCAAATCGACTCGCTCGACGATTTTGCCCCGCTCTTCCACGCCGACCTTGCGATGATTGAGGGCAACGGCGGCGGCTCGGCCCGCTGCATGATGGCCGAAGTGCATTTGCCGGAAAAAGACAAGGGGTAAGCGGTCGATTGGATTAAAAAAGCCGCGCTGGTAAACAGCGCGGCTTTTTTAATCTTCGAAGTTGCCACCCCGGGGCGATTTTCGGGTGGTTTTTTTCTCGGAGGCGAGCTTTTTGGCGTTGAGCCGTTCCTGCACCGAAGCCACGGTGGGCAGGGTGGAAACCCGCCGCTTGGCTACCGTCAGGGCCTTTTCCAGCGTTTCGTACAGTTTTTTCACGACGGCTTCCTTGTTCTGCACCTGGCTGCGGTGAACCTGGCTGGTGAGCAGCAGGAAACCATCGGTGGTCAGTTTGGACGCCAGTTTTTTCTGCAAACGGGCTTTTTGTGCGTCGGTGAGCAGGGTGGAGGCGGCAATGCTGAAACGCACTTCGACTTTGCTTTCAACTTTGTTGACGTTCTGCCCGCCCGGCCCACCGCTGCGGGCGGTCTGGAATTGAAGTTCGGGCGTGAGGTCGGGGAGCATGAGCAGTTGATGAAAAGTGGTGAAGGGGTCGTGAAAAATTCACGGAAGCAACGCAAAAACCGGGAAACTTAAAAACTAAAATTTCGTACCTCACGCCACCAGTTCGCCAATCACCCGCAACCCGTTGAGCGTTAGCAGCGGGTCCACTTCGTCAAATACCTCGTGCAGGGGCGTCAGGATGGCCGACAGCCCGCCGGTGGCCAGCACCTTGCACGGACCAATTTCGGCCCGAATCTGGGCGAGCATTTCCTTGACCAACCCCACGTAACCCCACAAGATACCCGCCTGGATGGCGTGGACAGTGTTTTTGCCAATGGCCGACGCGGGCATCACCAACGGCACTTCGGGCAGTTGGGCGGTGTTGCTCGAAAGCGACTTCACGGCTGTTTTCAGCCCCGGCGCGATGCTGACGCCCTCGATCTTCCCCGCACCCGACACGACCGTGAACGTGAGCGCCGTGCCAAAATCAACCACAATGACGTTCGCCGGGGCGTAGGTGTGGAAAGCGTACACGGCATTGGCGACCAAATCGGTGCCGATTTCGCGGGGACTAAGGATGTCGAGGCCCAGTTTGGGGTAAACCTCCGGCCCGACTACTACGGGCGACACGTCGAACAGGCCCTTGACCAGCGACCGAATCAGAAACGTTTCGCCCGGCACGACGCTGCTCAGCACGACACGGTCCACCGCCGCGATGGGCAGGCCGTTTTCCCTGAACAGCCGCCGAACTTCCGCATCATAGTCTTCAAGTCGCGAGCTGTAATGCGTCGGAATGCGCAGCACGGGCAGCCAGGTCTGCCCATCGTGCAGACCGAGGACGATGTCGGAATTGCCGATGTCGATGGCGAGGAGCATGAGACGTAATTAAAATCCAATGATGAACGAGCGAATTTTCCGTTTTAAATACCGCATGATTCGTTCTTGGTCTTGGGGTAAACTTTCGGAAGTTTTTATGGCCATACGCTCCAATCCCTTAAACAATTCCCGCTCATCAATGTAAAGCTCATCCACATTCCGTTTCAGGAAATCATACAAGGCAAGAAGTGCGATTCGTTTATTCCCGTTCTGAAACGGGTGATTGGTCACCAGGCAATAAAACATCCAGGCAGCTTTGTTGACTATACCCCTATAAAGTTCTTGGCCGAAATAATTTGCGTGAATCTGGGCTAGAATTGACTCAAGTTTGCCGTGGTAGCGACGTTCGAATCCTGGCACTGGTTCGTCAAATAAACCGTCACGATAAAGTTCATTTAGAATGGCAATATAATCTTGAAAATCATCCAGCGTGAGGTAAGTCATTTTTTCTTGCCTTTGTCGTAGTCAGCAAGGCCTTTTAGTGCATGCGATAACTTGCCGACCTCTTCGCGGGTGACCCCTTTGAATGGCTTACCATCCTTCTTGGTCTGCATAAACTGACCAGTTTGCGCGTCGCGTTTGACGTACAATCCCGTTTTGGAATTGTATGTCTGAGAACGCTCTTTAACGGCACCCTGTCGGTGCCCTTTGCCTGTGTTCCGTGCCATGATGTCGGCAAGTTGGGTACAAATGATGGTAAATTAAAACCCAATCCGCCCCCGCCGCCCGGTTGGGGCGTTGACCACGCTTTCCTCCGTCGCAAATTCCCGCAATTCCTTCAATTCCTGCTCAAAACCGCCCGACAGAATCGGGAAGCGGCACCAGGTGCGGGGGTCGAGGTTGCGGTCGTCGAGGTGGAAGCTGGGCGCGTAGCGTTCGCGCTTCCACTGGTTTCTGGACCAGAGTTTAAAAAACCGCTCCGTCCAGAACAACAGTTTTTCGCGGGAATGCACGTCGCCGAAATCGAGCAGCAGGCGCTGAAAAACGGCCTTCGGCGGCTGCTTGTCGCGGATGCCGTAGGCCTCGATGGCGTCGAGCACGTCGTAGGGCATGAGGTCGTCTTCGTCGGTTTGCTTGTTGGCCAGCGGGCGCAACTCGGCGGTGGGCTGGAGGTTGTTGACGGCGTTCAGGCCCTTGATTTTGAGCGTTCCACCCAGCCCGACTGTTTCCAGCCAGATGAGCCATTTTCGCAAAAATGCTTTGTCGATACCACCCAGCGGGGCGATGCTGCCCGCCGTATCGCCGTCCATCGTGGCGTAACCCACGGCGGCTTCGGAACGGTTGGAGGTGGTGAGCAGCAACGCGTTCTGCACGTTGGTGAGCAGCCAGGCGCTGGGGGCGCGCACACGGGCCTGGATGTTTTGCAACGCGATGTCGTCGGTTTCCCAGCTTAATTTTCGCCCCAACCCCGTTTCAATCAGCGTTTTGTACTGCTCGA
The DNA here is from genome assembly GCA_965249815.1 of Spirosomataceae bacterium. GTDB lineage: Bacteria > Bacteroidota > Bacteroidia > Cytophagales > Spirosomataceae > JAJAZB01. The sequence continues at coordinate 426,079 of CBDFMV010000002.1, forward strand.
CGAGGCCGTTGATGTTGATGTCGTAAAACGTCGCGCCGAGGTCTTCGGCCAGCGATTGGGCGGAGTGCTTGGTGGCCGCCGAGGAATTTTCCGTTCCCTGCCAGATGCAGTGGAGCAACTTGCCGGTCAGTTCGGCGGGCGATTCACACGCCTGAATCGCCGGAATGTGGGCGAGTTTTTGTTTAAACTCGTCCAACCCGATGCTTTCCAGCGCCAGTTCGACCATCAGCCGCACCAGCGCCGCGCAGGCCGACGAGTCGGCCCCGCCCGACAGCGACACGACGAAGCCCCGCGAGCGGCTTTTCCGCAAATAATCGAACAGCGCCAGCGCCTCGGCGCGGGCAAATTCTTCTTCTTTTTGGTAGCCTTTCGCTTCCCAGTGCTCGAGGGCGTACACGTTGCGTTCCGGCGCGATTTCGGGGAAATCAAAGTTGAATGGCACCTTCAGCGCGTCAAATTCTTTGTGAAACGCGTTGCGAATCTGCACCTGATTCAGCCGCCCGATGTGCACGTCGATGACGGCCGTGATGAGGTAGTGGTCGGTGTAGCTGAAGCGGTTGCCCGACGTGAGCAGTTCGCCCGCCTGGGCGATGATGGCGTCGCCGTCGTAGATGGCCCGGCCCGCTTCATTGCCGAGCAGGTTGCAGTAAATGTAGGCGCACCCGAAGGCGCGGGAGCCTTCCTGGACGAGCCGTTCGCGGGTGAAGGTTTTGAAAAACCCGAAGTGACTGGCCGATGGATTCAGCAAGATGTCCACGCCGCGCTGGTAAAGGTCGCGGCCGGGGCGGGCGGCCACCCAACCGTCTTCGCAGATTTCAAACCCGATTTTCACGCCGCTCACGTCGAAGAGCAAATCGCCGCAGGGGTAGCTGAACGGGCCGATTTTCACTTCCGTCCGCTCGCCCGCCTCCCAGGCGTGAAACCAGCGCGTTTCGTAGTGGATGCCGTTGTTGGCGAGGTTGCGTTTCAGCGCGATGCCGCGAATCTGCCGGTTGGCCACCAGGGCGGCGGCGTCGTACACGCGGTTGTTGACCACCACGGGCAGGCCGAGGCACGCGATGATGCCATCGGTGTGCGGCACGATGTCGAGCAGGCTCTGCGCGGCCATTTCGCAGGTGTGCGGGGCGAAAAACATATCGTCGCAGCCGTAGCCGGTGATGGCCAGTTCAGGCAGACACAACAGGCTGACGCCCTGCTGCTTGGCGTCTTCGATGGCGGCAATGAGGCGGGTTTTGTTGCCTTCCCAGTCGAGGGGAGTTTGGTTGACGACGCCGGCGGCGACTTTGAGGAGTTTCATGCGGAAAAAAAGGGGTCTGCTGGAAGTACCGCAAAAATGGGAGAAAAGTTTACCTTTCCGGTAAATCCTGAAAGCCATGAAAAAGGTCGTTCCGCTGCTGATTTGCCTGCTGGTGGGCAGGCTGGTGTTTGCCCAACCCGCAGATTGGAGAAAAGGCTACGACCACGTCGAGCCATTCGGCAAGGCGTTTATCGTCAGCAAAGCCGGGAAAATGGGTCTGGTCGAGCCGTCGGGGAAACCGCTGACGCGGCTGGTTTTCGACGGCATCGACATTCTTGACAGAGGATTTGCCGATGCCAAAATCGACGGTATGCAGGTATACCTGAGCGACACGGGGCGCATCGTCGGTACTAAACCGTATCTCGACGTGCTAAATCTTTGGATTTCGCCACCTTACCCAACGGTGGGTTTACCCGGTTGGGCGAGCCAATACCGCCAGGTAATTCCAACCGCAGGGAGGTACATCGGGTATCAGTTTTTAGGCGAAGAAGAAAGGGTGCACCGGGGGAAAAAGAGTATTGTCCGGCACATCCAGGCCCAGTTATTGGGAGCAGGCGGGCGACCTTTGACCCCAATCTGGTACGATGCCATCCAGCCATTTTCTTACGGCCGAGCCGCGGCAAAGCGCAACAAGAAGTGGGGCTACCTCGATTCGTTGGGCCAGGAGGTGATTCCGTTTAAATACGACGAAGTCTCCACGTTTAGCGAGGGCCTTGCCGTCGTGAATGGCTGGGTTATCGACCGCACCGGGCGAAAGCGATTTCCCAACCAGACCGGTTACACCGCCTGGGAAGGATTTCGGGGAAACTTGTGCGAAGTGTCCGTCGAAGCCGGGCAACCTGGGGCCTTTAACGATCCCACCCGACCCCGCTGGGGCCACCGCTACAACTACATCGACCACGCGGGCAACTTCCTGATTCCGTTCCGGTACGACAGCATCAAAGAGTATGAACAGGGGCTGTTGCGGATTGTCTGGAAAGATGGTCGAGGAAAATTCCTCGACTCGTTGGCTCAGGAGCAGCATTCTGAACGTTTCGAGGCGATTGAGGCGTATGTATATTTTCCAGACCCTACTGATTCCCGTCCAGGAGAGGTGGGCCTTCGCTACGGCTGGCCCGGCCACCGCCGCGTCAGGCAGGATAGTCGCTACGGTTTCATCGACATGAAAACCGGCCAGATGGCAATTCCCTGCCGGTACCAAACCACCCTCCCCAACGCCGAAGGCCGGATTTGGGTGAAAGCAGCCGACCGCTGGGGCCTGCTCGATTCGGTAGGCCACGAAATCGTGCCGCCCCGGTTGGCCTTCGATACCGTGTACGACTTCCACGAAGGGTTGGCGCTGGTGCGAGACGGCTACCGCTACGGGTACGTGAATCGGAGCGGACGGCTCGCCATTCCGCTCCGATTCTGGCAGGCCGACGAATTTCGGAACGGCAAAGCCAGTGCCCGAACCTGGCTCAGGCGGGGAACGCTCAACCAAAAGGGCCAGTGGCTACGCTCGTCGGTGGCGGCGGAGTGGTTTCTGGTCCTGGTGTTGCTGCTGGTGGGTAGCGGTTTTTGGGCGTGGCAGCGGTGGGAAACCCGCCGGGTCGCTTGAAAAGTGAAACGCTTTTGCGAGGTTTGCCCGGAAACCCTTCCGTTCATGCCCGAATCCATCCAACCGCGCCCCTTTTACCACCAGCTTTCCCACACGCTGATCATCCTGGCCCTGCTGCTTTACGGCGTGTACGTGGGGCAGGACATCGTGGTGCCGCTGGCGCTTTCGGCCCTGCTGGCCGTGCTGCTGCGGCCCGTCGAAGCCCGGCTCGAACGCTGGGGCGTCAACCGCATCGTGGCCATCAGCATTGCCCTGACGCTCGCCATCGTGGTACTGGCAGCGGTGACGACGGTGATTTCGATGCAAATCGCCGGTTTTGCCGACGACATTCCCAAACTGAAGCAAAACCTCAATGATTTCTACACCAACGCCCGGCGCTGGGTACGGCGCGAGTACCACCTCAGCTACCGCGAGCAGGACAAGTACGTGCAACAGGCCCAGGCCCAAACCATCGGCAGCCTGCAAGGGGCCGGGGGAGGGGCACTGGTAGCCCTTTCGGGACCGCTGGGCACCTTGCTGCTGTTGCCGATTTACGTATTTTTACTAATGTACTACCGCGCCATGTTGCTCAACGTCACCGTGCGGCTCTTTGCCGAAACGCATTCCGGGCGCGTGCGCGAAATCATCGGTGCGGTGAAAACCGTTATCCAGAGTTACGTGGTCGGGTTGCTCATCGAAACCAGTTGCGTGGCCTTCCTCAATTCCCTCGGTCTGTTGGTACTCGGTGTGCAATACGCCATCCTGCTCGGCGTGGTAGGGGCGATTCTCAACCTGATTCCCTACATCGGCGGGCTGATTGCCGTCGCGCTGACGGTGCTGGTTACGTTCATGAACCAGCCCCAAACGACCACCGTGCTGGGCGTACTGGTGGTGTTTCTGCTGGTGCAGTTTATCGACAACAACTTTTTTGTGCCCGTCATCATCGGCTCGAAGGTGAAGGTCAACGCCCTCGTGTCCATTCTCGGTGTATTGCTGGGTGGGGCGCTGGCGGGCGTGTCGGGGATGTTTCTGTCCATCCCGGCCATTGCCATCCTGAAAGTCATCTTCGACCGCGTCGAAGGCCTCGAACCCTGGGGCCTGCTCATCGGCGACGATACGCCCGAAGATGCCCCGCACCTGTTCCGGTTCAAACGAACCCGTTCGCGGAAACAACCACCGACATCGGCCGACGGGGCCTGAACTCGGCGGCAAGCGCGTAGTTTCCGGGCGATTGCGTAAAAACCCCCGCTCTGAAAATCAGGTAGTTTTCCGTTTTTTTTTCTGGACCGAAGTCCTCACATTTGGCCAGCAGTTCGCCGACAGCTTTTCAGAACCACTCCCCTCAAACCGATTACCGCTCAGGCGGCCCCGTGCCGCTATCCGCTCACCCGACCGTCCTGATTCGGGGCCAAGGCCTTTTTTGCGTTTACGCGCACCCGTAACCCACTTTCGAGGTATGCTGGCGCTGGCAATCGATTGGCTGCTGCACGAGCTGAACCAGGTGCTCATCGACCCCCAGGGGGCCGGTCCCGCCGTGGTGGGCGGCAACGTGGCCCACCTTGACGCCGAAACCGCCGACCCGCCCCTGACCAACAAAGTGGTGCTGACGGTGGTGAACCTGGAGGAAGAAAAAACGCTCCGCAACCAGGTACCGTACCAGGAGTCGGTGCAAAACGGCGAACGGACCATCGAATACCGTCAGCCGCCCGCGTTTCTGAACGCGTACCTGCTCTTCAGCGCCAGCCACACCAACTACCGCAACGCGCTGCGACTGTTGAGCGACGTGCTGCTGTTTTTCCAGCGCCGACCCGTGTTTACGGCCCAGAACTCGCCCGGTTTTGCCCTGCCGCCCGCCCAGGCCGACGCCCGGCTGGTGGTCGAACTGCACTCGCCCTCGTTTGAGCAGGCCAACCACCTGTGGGGTTCGCTGGGGGGCAAGCAGCTGCCCTTTGTGCTCTACAAGTGCCGCTTGCTAAAGTTCGAACCGGTGCAGGTACCGCTGACGCGCAAGCCCGTGCTAACCGTGAAGCCGAACGCAGCCACCGGCGAATTTGCCGCGCCCCAGACCGCCGAACAAATCGCCGCCGCCCGCCGGGCTTCTGGCGGTTCGGACACCACACTGACTGAATTTCTGGAAGGCAAGTGATTTACGAATTACGAGGTACAATTTATCTGTGTGTACACCCGGAAATTATTCGTGAATCCCTCCGCATTGTTCGTAGTCTACAACTCGTAAATCGTACCTCGTAATTCGTAAATCACCATGGCAACCTACTTTTCCCCCGGCGTTTACGTCGAAGAAATCCCGAAGTTTCCGCCTTCGGTGGCGCAGGTTGAAACGGCCATTCCGGCCTTCATCGGCTACACCGAACGGGCCGACAAGGCCGGGGTTCCCATCACCGATCCCACCCGCATCACCTCGCTGCTGGAGTACGAACGGCTTTTTGGCAGAGGCCTGCCCGAGGTCGTTACCGTCGACGTGGCCGAAGACCTGGCCGGTACCCTCACCGCGGCGGCCACCGTGGCACCCTCCCGGTACACGCTTTACTACCATCTCCAGATGTATTTCGCCAACGGCGGCGGACCGTGTTACATTGTGTCGGTGGGGCTGATGGCAGCGGGCGGGGCCGTGGACAAGGCCAAACTCGCCGCCGGTCTCGACGCCATTCGGCGGTTCGACGAGCCAACGCTCCTCCTGTTTCCCGACGGCACCGGGCTGGCCAAACCCGAAGATTTGTACGGCCTCTACAACCTGGCCCTGGCCCAGTGCAACGAGTTGAAAGACCGCTTCGTGCTCATGGATTGCTACGGCGACGACCCCGCCCGCCTGCGCGACGCCACCAAGGGCATCGGGGCCAACAACCTCAAGTACGGCGCGGCCTACCACCCGTTTCTGCGCAGCAACCTCTCGTACCTCACCGCCGACGCCAGCATCACCATTGCCCACCACCGCGTGACCCAACTCAAGGTTGACGGCACGACCGAAGTGGTGGACACCGGCGCACTGAAGGGCAAGAGACTCAGCGACATCGATCCCAGCGGCGCAGCCTACGCGCTGGTGAAAACGGCCATCGCCGACCAAGTTGTTACGTTGCCGCCTTCGCCCACAATCGCGGGCGTGTACGCCGCCACCGATGCTTCGCGGGGCGTTTGGAAAGCCCCGGCCAACATCAGCCTGACGCTCGTCAGCGGCCTGACCCAAACCCTGACCAACACCGAGCAGGACGGCCTCAACGTCGATGCCACCGGCGGCAAATCCATCAACGCCATCCGGGCATTCACCGGGCGCGGAATCCTCGTTTGGGGTGCGCGCACGCTGGCGGGCAACGACAACGAGTGGCGCTACGTGCCGGTGCGGCGGCTGTTTAACATGGTCGAAGAATCGGTGCAAAAGGCCACGGCGCAGTTTGTTTTCGAACCCAACGACGCCAACACCTGGACGCGCCTGCGGGCCATGATCGAAAACTACCTGACCAACCTCTGGCAGCAGGGCGCGCTGGCGGGTGCCAAACCCGAACACGCGTTTTACGTGCAGTGCGGCCTGGGCACCACCATGACCGCCGACGACATCCTCAACGGCATCCTCGTCGTCGAAATCGGCATGGCCGCCGTCCGCCCGGCCGAATTCATCATCCTCCGGTTCTCGCACAAATTGCAGGAAAGTTAAAATTCCCCCTTTGAAGGGGGGTGGGGAGGCGGTGCGGCAGGAGGGGGATGTATGCCCCACCCGCGCCAAACATCCCCCTCCTCCGCCCAAACTCCACGCACCCCCCTTCAAAGGGGGAATCAAACCAAATTCCACATGGCAACCTACCCTCTCCCGAAGTTCCATTTCCGCGTTGAATGGGGCGGCACCCGCATCGGCTTCACCGAAGTGTCGGGCCTCAACGTCACCCAGGACGTGATCGAGTACCGCGACGGTGCCAGCCCCGAATACAGCAAAATCAAGATGCCGGGGATGCGCAAATTCGACAACGTGACGCTTAAACGCGGCACCTTCAAGGGCGACAACGAGTTTTTTCTGTGGCTCAAAACCACCGCCCTCAACACCGTCGAGCGCCGCGACCTCACCATTTCGCTGCTCAACGAAGCCCACGAGCCGGTGATTGTCTGGAAAGTGCGCAACGCCTTTCCCATCAAAGTGCAGTCCACCGACCTCAAGGCTGACGGCAACGAAGTGGCCATCGAAACCCTCGAACTGGCCCACGAAGGGCTGGAGATTCAGAATGATTAGTTGGCAGTGGGCAGTAAGCAGTAGGCAGTCGTTCAAGGTGCCTTTGATTGCTGCCAACCGCCAACTGCCAACTGCCCACTTAAAATGGATCTCCTCCAAAGCTACCCGCTCGCCGGGTTTCACTTTCTGGTCGTGTTCGAGCTTTTTCCGCAAACGCCCGTGGACGTGCGCTTTCAGGAAGTATCGGGCCTGTCGGTGACGATGAACACCGAGAGCGTGAGCGAAGGCGGCGAAAACCGGTTCGTCCACAAACTGCCCACGCGCACCCAGTACGGTGATTTGACGCTCAAACGCGGCCTGATGGCCGTGTCGGGCGTGACGGAATGGTGCCGCGAAACGCTCGAGAACTACCAGATCAAACCCGTCAACCTACTCGTGTCGCTGCTCAACGAATCGCACATTCCGCTGCAATCGTGGTACGTCGTTCATGCCTACCCGACCAAGTGGGAAGTCGGCGCGTTCAACGCCGAGCAGAGCCAGTTAGCCATCGAAACGCTCACGCTGAGTTACCAGTATTTCAAGATGCTCAACCCGGCCTCCTTGCTCGCGGGCGGCCTCGGCGCCATCACTGGCAGTGCGTCGCTGTCGTTGTGAATCACAAAGACCTGTTAGGTTTTGAAAACCTAACAGGTCTCCGCGAAAATTGCTTGACCCATGCCCCTCGTCATCCAGGAACTCGTCATCACCACCACCGTCAGCGACCCGGCGACTTCGGCCAACGGAGTGGCCCAATCGGGCGGCTCCGCCAGCGGACTGCCCACCGACGCCGACGCCCGCCAGGCCCTGCTGACTGAGTGCGTCGAGGAGGTCATGCGGATTTTGCGGGAAAAAGCCGAACGCTGAGCGGTCAACTGTCGCCAGCGGGCGACTTGATTCCGGCACGCATTAAACGTTGAACCTCAGACCTTAAACGCTAACCGACCCGTGGCTTCGTTGCGCAAAATGCTCCTGATTCCCTGCACCGACCAGAGCTTCGAGCACGAAGTGGCGGGCGAGAGTTTTTCGGTGCAGGTCAACCCGGAAAAGTATTCGACGGCTCAGGAAGTCCGCGTGGCTACGCAGCAAGCCCCCGGTGCCAGCGCCGCCGAAGTGCAGTACGTGCTCACGCCGCCGCAGCGAATGGAGTTCGAATTTCTCTTCGACGGCACCGGGGCCGTGCCCGAACCCAGCAGCGGCGGCCTGCTCGACACCCTGACGGCGGGTTTTCAACTGCTCGGCACCGAAACGAAGAGCACGGTGATGGAACGCCTCGAAAAATTCCGCCACACCGTGCTCGCCTTTCAGGGCGAGCAGCACCAGCCCCGGTTCGTCAAACTGGTCTGGGGCACGCTACTGTTCAAGGGGCGGCTCGTTTCGATGAACACGCGCTACACGCTATTCCAACCCGACGGCACGCCGCTGCGGGCCGTGGCGGCGTGTACGTTCGTGGAAAGCCTGCCCGACGCCCTGCGCACCCGCAAGGAAAACGCCCAGTCGCCCGACCTCACGCACCGCCGCATCGTCCAGCAGGGCGACACGCTCTCGTTGCTCACTTACCGCCAGTACGGCGACCCGTCCCTGAGCCTGGAAGTCGCTCGTGCCAACGGCCTCGACAGCCTGCGAAGCCTGCGTGCAGGCCAGGAATTAAGGTTTCCACCGGTGGAAAAGTAGGTAATTTGGTGAGTAGGCAAGTTGGTAATTTGTGGAGTTGATATTTTGGTAATTTGTTGAAAATCAGAAAATTCTCAATTCCCAATGAGTTCGCGCCAACTCCCGATTACGTCCACCACCGGCCTCGTCACCTTCACGCTGAAGGTGGACGGGCAGCCGTTGAGCCGGGCGTACGGAGTTCAACGGATCAGCGTGAGCCGGGAAATGGCCCGCATTCCGAAGGCCACGCTCGTGTTGCTCGACGGCAGCGCGGCCGCAGGCGATTTTCCGGTCAGCAACGAAGCCACGTTTTTGCCGGGAAAAGTCCTTGAAATTTTGGTGGGTTATGACAACACGGAAGAACTGATTTTCAAGGGCATCCTCGTCAAACACGCCCTGCGCATCCGCGCCGACCGCGCGCCGGAGTTGACCGTCGAAGCCCGCCACACCGCCGTGAAAGCCACGCTGACCCGCCGTTGTCGGTATTTCAACGACCAGAAAGACAGCGAGGTGCTCGAAACCCTGCTCGGCGAGTACGGCCTCACGCCCGACGTGCAGGCCACCACCGAAACCCACCCCGGCCTGGTGCAGTACCACGCCACCGACTGGGATTTTCTGCTTGCCCGGGCCGAAGCCAACGGCCTGCTGTGCGTCGTGGGCGACGAAACGGTGAAAATCGGCAAGCCCGATTTCAGCCCGGAACCCGCCCTCGAACTCACCTACGGCGCGACCATGCTCGAATTCGACGCCGAACTCGACGCCCGAACCCAGCCGGACGCCGTGGAGGCCCAGGGCTGGCAGTCCGCCGATCAGCAGACGGCCAGTGCTCCCGCCGCCGAACCGGGTTTTCCCGAAACCGGCAACCTGCCCGCCAGCGACCTGGCCTCGGCGCTGGCCCAAGCCGAGACCCTGCGCCACGGCGGCGGACTGACCGAACCCAGCCTGCAAGCCTGGGCCGATGCCCGCCTCCAACGCGACCGGCTGGCCAAAATTCGCGGGCGGGTGCGGTTTCGCGGGTGCAAGGCCCTGAATCCCGGCGAGTTGATCGCGCTGGCGGGCGTGGGCGAACGCTTCAATGGCACGGTGCTCGCTTCGGGCGTGCGGCACGAAATCAGCGGCGGACGCTGGACCACGGACGTGCAGTTTGGCCTGCCGCCTTTTTCGTTTTTTGAGGAAAATACCTCCGCCAACGGCCCCGCCGCACCCCTGGCGGGTGGGTTGCTGCCGCCCATCCGGGGCCTGCACGTGGGCGTTGTCACGGCCCTGGCCGACCCCGACGGGGCCTACCGCGTGAAAGTGCGAATGCCCGCCGTGAGTGCCGACGAGGAGGGCGTTTGGGCGCGGATGGCGCTGCTCGATGCGGGCGCGGGCCGGGGCATCTTTTTTCGCCCGGAAATCGGCGACGAGGTCGTCGTGGGGTTTTTCGACGAAGACCCGCGCTTTCCGGTCGTGCTCGGTGGGCTGCACAGCGCGGCAAACGCGGCCCCGCTCGAACCCGCCGACGCCAACCCGCAGAAAGGCATTTTCACCCGCGAAAACCTGAAACTGCTGTTCGACGACGAAAAGAAAAGCGTCGTGCTCGAAACCCCGGCGGGCAAAAAAATAACGCTCGACGAAACCGCCGGAACGGTACGCATCGAAGACGAACACCGCAACAAACTCACCCTCGATGCTAATGGCGTGACCATCGAATCGGGCGGCAACCTCACGCTGAAAGCCACCACCGGCACCCTCGCGCTCGAAGCCGCCCAACTCAGCCTAAACGCCAACGCCTCGCTGACCGTGAAAGCCAACGCCGCACTTCAACTCGAAAGCAGCGGCGTGGCGATCCTGAAAGGGGCCGTGGTGTTGATAAACTAAAATCCGAATATGGAAAACGCCTTTCTTGGTCGTGGCTGGAGTTTCCCGCCCGCCTTCAACCCGGCCATCGGCACGGTGCAGTTACTCGACGGCGAGGCCGACATCCGCAGCAGTTTGTACATTTTGCTTTCGACCGTGCCCGGCGAGCGCATCATGCAGCCCACGTTTGGCTGCGACCTCACGCCGCTCTTGTTCCAACCCCTCGACACGGCGCTGCGGACGTTTTTGCAGGACAAAATCCGCACGTCGGTGCTGTATCACGAGCCGCGCATCGACGTGGTGCGGGTGGATTTACAACCCGACACCGGCACCGAAGGCACGGTCATCATCAGCCTCGATTACACCATTCGCAGCACCAATTCCCGGCACAACCTCGTCTTTCCCTTCTACCGAACCGAAGGCACCGAAATTCCCCGGTAAAAAAGCCCTCTACAAAACCCTGATGATGAGTGGGTTGACAAACAACGAACAACCATCAACGAACAACGCTCTGAATGGCCACGCCCGCACTCACCGACCTCACCAACCGTCCCGGCACCAGCCAGGCCCAGCGCGCCGCCGCGCCCGCCCTGACCAACCTGCGCCTCGACGAACGCAGCGAAGCCGATTTGCGGCAGTGGGCGGGTGAACTGGCGAAGGAACTGACGTTTTTTGGCGCAAAAAACAAACCCAACGGCACCTGGGAAGCCTTTTTCAAAAACGATGCTTTTGCCCTCGCCGACCTGCGCGCCCGCGCCGAAGTGCCGCCGCACTACGCGCTGTTTCTGGCGTTTCTGAACCTTTTCGGCGTCGCGCAGGCGCATTTCAATGGCCTTGGGAAGCGCCACCTCGATTTTTACTACGAAAAAATCCTCGGCCTGTCCCGCCGCGACGGCCAGCCGGACCGGGTGTACGCCGTGGTCGAACTGGCGAAGCAGGCCGCCGAAACCTTCCTGCCCCAGGGCACCGTGCTCGACGCGGGCAAAGGTCCCGACGGCAAACCCCGCCGCCTCGTCACCACGCTCGACGCCTTCCCGAATCAGGCCCGCGTGGCGGCCCAACGCAGTTATTTTTTGAAAGACGGCGTGTTGCACGCGGGCGAAACCGCCGACGGGCGCGTCTTCGGCAGCGACTCCCTCCCCGCCGTGCAACCCGGCTTCGCCGTGGCGTCGCCCGCGCTCGAACTGGCCGGGGGCGAGCGCACCGTCATGCTCGAATTGATGCTCAGCAAACCGCTGCTGATGCGGCGAGGCGGGCTGCTGGCCTTGTTCGACGGCTTTTTGAGCGGTGAAAAAGCGTGGTTGCCGCTGAAATTAATCCCCCGAATTGAAGGCCGCCGCCTGCTGCTGACCGGCACGTTGCCCGCCCGCGAAAAAGCCGTGTTCGGGCTGAGTGCCGCCCTGCCGGACGCGCCGTTCCCGACCGACTGGCCCGTGCTGCGCGTGCTCGCGCCCGCCAGCGCTTACGGCTTCTGGCGGCAGATTCAGGTCGAAAGCCTCGCGTTACGCGTAGCGGTTGCTGAATTTTCGGGCGTGCAGGCCAGCAACGACCTCGGGCCGGTCGTCGTCACCAAGGCGTTTCAACCCTTCGGCCCGCAGCCCGTGCCCGGCTCGACGCTGACGCTCGAATGCCCCGAACTGCGCCAGAAAACCCTCGAACGCCTCACCCTAAGGCTTTCCTGGCTCAATCCACCCACCAGCCTGGGCGCGCACTACCGGTATTATCCCGGTTGGAAAAGTTTGAACAACGCCTCGTTTGGGGCCACGTTGCGGGTTGATGGGGCCGCGCCCGTGGCCGTGCCGCTGTTTCACGCTACCGACGCCACCCAGCCGGTGACGCTTACCTGGACGGGCAACCTGCCGGGGGCCGATGCCATCCGGCTGGAAAACGGCCACTCGTTTTACCACCGCGAATTTCCCCAGCTTTACGCCCGAACCTTGCTCGAAAAAGCCACCGACGCGGCCAAGCCCGCGCCGCCGACCGCTGCCCGGTCCCTGCCGCCCGCCGTGCGGGTGGGGGAAACCAGCCGCACCCTCGAACTGCTGCCCACGGCCCGTCGGCTCAACGACACCATTTCGGTGAGTAATTTCCTGAACATCGCCGAACTCCTCGACGACGGCATTCCCAACGAACCGTACTCACCCACGCTCAAAACCCTCACGGTGGGCTACATCGCCACGCCGTTGCCCGGCCAACTGCGGTTTTTCCACCTCGACGCCGGTGGTTTTTCGGAAGAAAATCCCGCCAGCGTCACATTGCTGCCCGGCCACACCGACGAAGGCCAGTGGCTGATTGGGTTGGAAAAGCTCTTTCCCGGTCAGGCGCTGAGCTTGCTCGTGCAGGTGCAGGAAGGCACCGCCGACCCCGACGCCAACCCCCCCGCCGTGGTGTGGAGCGCGCTGACGGGCAACGCCTGGCAACGCCTCGACGAGCGGCAACTGCTCGGCGACGAAACCGCCGGACTCCGGCAATCGGGCCTGCTGCGGGTCAATTTGCCCGACGCGGCCTTCGCCCCCCACACCCGCCTCGATCCGAACCTGACCTGGCTCCGGGCCAGCCTCGCCAGCACGACGGAGGGCGTTTGCCGCCTCACCGGGCTGCACGCGCAGGCGCTGCGGGCAGTTGGCGAGGCCCCCGGCCCCGTGCCACCGGGCAGCGCCACGAAACTGCTGCCGCCGCAGGCGCGTGTGAAATCGGTAAGCCAGCCCTACGCGTCGGGCGGCGGGCGACCCGCCGAAGACGACACGGCGTTTTACCGGCGCGTCAGCGAGCGACTGCGGCACAAGGGCCGGGCGGCGAGTGTGTGGGATTACGAACACCTTGTGCTCGAAGCCTTTCCCGAACTCCACCAGGTGAAATGCCTGCCGCACACCGCCGCCGCGTGCGAGTCGTGCGCGATGCCAAGCAGTGTGCTGCTCGTGCTCGTGCCGCGCACCGATCCGACCGACCCGCTCCGGCCCCGCGCCAGCCTGGGGCTGCGAGCACGCGTGAACGACTTTATCAACCGCCGCAACTCGTTGTTTGTCAAGACTGAGGCGGTAAATGCTGCGTTTGAAACGGTGCGGTTGGGCGCAAAAATCCGGCTGCAACCGGGCCTGCCGTTCGGCTTTTTCCGCGATAAACTCAACCAGGAACTGAAGCAGTACCTCTCCCCCTGGGCCTTCGGCGTGGTGGGCGAATTGCCGTTTGGCGGGAGCCTGCGGCGGAGCGCGCTGCTCAATTTTCTCGAAACCCGTGCCTACGTGGACGTGGTGACCGAACTGCGCGTGTACGTCGAAAACCGCGAAATCACCGAGGCTGACGTGCTGACGGCCTCCGGACCCCGGGCGATTCTGGTGTCGGCGGACGAACACGATTTTAGTCAAATTGGATAATTGATTGAATCAATTATTTTGTAAACATTTGAAAAACAGTGCATTATTTTCACCAATCAATTGCCTGATCAATCAATTACCTACTCAACCAATCACCAAATTACCCAACAACCCATGCTTGCCGCCCCAACCATTTCCCGACAGCCGCCCGCCAACCCGGCGCTTGACTTCGCCGCGTTGCGGGCCGAAGGCTTGCGCCAGTTGGAGGCGCTGACGGGGGCGGTCTGGACGGATTACAACCTGCACGACCCCGGCATCACCCTCCTGGAGGTGCTTTGCTACGCGCTGACCGACCTGGGTTACCGGACGGCCTTCCCGCTGGAAGACCTGCTCGCTTCGGGCGGTGGCAACGACTTCGCACCCTTTGGCGCGGCGCTGGAGATGCTGCCGACCCGACCCGTGACGGCCCGCGATTACCGAAAACTGCTTCTGGATATGCCCGGCGTGCGCAACGCCTGGGTGCAACGGACGGACGACGTGCGGCTCTTCGCCGATTTACTGGCTGAAAAACTTACGATCATTCAGCCCGCACACCCGCGATTCAAAATCTTGGTACTGAACGGGTTATACGAATTCCTGATTGACCTCGACGGCTCTGTATCTGAACCGGACGTGCAGGCGGCGGTTCGCCAGACCTACCACGCGCAGCGCAACCTCGGCGAGGACATCCATGCCGTGACGGTAGTGCCGCTGCACGCCCTCGTGCTTTGCGCCGATTTGGACCTGGCCCCCGACGCCGACGTAGCCCGCGTGCTGGCCGAAGCCCGCGTGGCGCTCGACAACCACCTGACACCGCCGTTGCCGCGCTATTCGTTGGTGGAGTTACTCCAAAAACCCAAAGCCGACGGCTCGCACCGGACGGTGGACGAAATTCTCGAAGGAACCCTGCCGTCGGTGCGCGCCGACGGGCGCTACGACGGTTTTTTTGACGACGAAGCGCTCGACCAGGCCGAATTGCACACAACCGTTTTCGCCTCCGACCTCATCCGCCTGCTGATGGCCATCGATGGCGTGGTAGGCGTGCGCCACCTGCAACTCAACGACGGCGACGACCCGAACGCTCCCGACGCGGGGCAGGAGTGGGAAATCCCGGTGAAACCCGGTCACCAACCCGTCTGGGGTCATCGTGAGCCGGAAGGCAGCGATTTTCGCTACCTCCATTTTTTTAAAGATGGCATCCCGATTCAGCCCGATTTGGCGCGGGCGGGCGAAGTAGAGGCCGCGTTGAAAGCGGCCCAGGCAGCGAAAATCCGGCCTTTTTCGCGCGCCGAACTCGAACCCCAGCCACCCACGGGCCGGGTGCGCGACCTGACGGGCTACGTGCCGCTGGCGAATGATTTGCCGCTGGTGTACGGCGTGGGTCCGGCGGGGTTGCCGGTGAATGCCAGCCCCGAACGGCGGGGACAGGCGCGGCAGTTGCGGGCCTTTCTGGCCGTTTTCGACCAGCTTCTGGCCGATTACTTGCGCCAGCTTGCCCAGGTCCACGCCCTTTTTTCGGCGGAAGACACCCTGGGGCGCACGTATTTCACGCAGGTCGTCGGTGCCGATTCGGGGCTTTGGGAACACCCCGATGACCTGGCCAACCGACTCGACACGCTGGCCGAAGACCCCGCTGGCGACGCCGTGGTGCAGCGGCGCAGCCGGTTGTTCGACCACCTGCTGGCGCGCGTGGCGGAGTCGTTCAACGAGTACGTGTTGCACCGCTTCGCGGCGGAAGGGGAGAAGGCGCTGGCTGAAACCGTGGCCAACAAAGCTGCTTTTTTGCGGGAATACCCGGCCCTGAGCCGCGACCGCGCCGGGGCCGCCGATTTCACCGCCGTCGGCATGGCAGTTTCGGGGGCCGAAGTGCGCCTCGCCCGGCTGCTGGGCATGACCGACGACGAACGCCCGGTGCTGGTGGAGCATTCCCTGCTGCGACCCGACCCGGCCTGGGCGACGCTGCCCGCCGGGGTGAGCGGCCTGCTGCCCCTCTGCACCGACGAGGACTGCGGCGACGGCTGCGCGGGTGGGCTGGACCCGTACTCGTTCCGGCTGACGGTGGCCTTGCCCGCCGAAGCGCCCCGGTTCCGGCGCGAAGACCAGCGCCAGCAACTGGCCTTCCGGCAGTACGTCGAGCGGGTGATCCGGCTGGAACTGCCCGCCCACCTGCTGCCAAAAGTCTGCTGGGTGGATGCCGCGACGCTCGACAAGCTGAAAACTGCCTGGCAAACCTGGCTACAAGCCCGGCGCGGTGAGGCGTTCGGCACCGAAACGGGCCGGCAGGCCACGGCAGACCTGGTGGGGGTGCTGTTCAACCTCAGCAATTTGTACCCCAAAGGCACCCTGCTCGACCGCGACCCGAACACGCCCGACGAACACCCCATCGTGCTGGGCCGCACGGCTCTGGGGACGCTGGAGGAGGAGTAGGCACTAAAAAACAAGCAAGGTGCGTCGTCAGGATTCCCCCTTGTGCGGAGGTTAGCGCGATGGCCGAAGGGGGGTGGGGAGGTGGTGTGGCGGGAGGGGGATGTACGCCGCGTCGTAATCAAATCGATTCAACCCATGCCAAAACGCAACGAAATCCTCCCCTACGACCGGCACCTGCGCCAACGTGCGCGGGAATTGCGCAACAACGCCACATGGTCGGAAATTTTGTTGTGGCGGGACATCAAAAACCGGGCGCTGGGCGTGGAATTCCACCGGCAGGTGCCGATTGGCCAATTCATCGTCGATTTTTATTGCCACGAATTGCGCCTGGCGATTGAAATAGACGGGAGTAGCCACGAACAGGAAACAGACGCACTTCGGCAAAAAAGGCTCGAAGCACTGGGCGTTCGGTTTTTGCGGTTCAGTGATCTAGATGTGAAAAAACGGCTGGTTTGGGTGCTGGAGGCGATTGATGAAGGGGTTCGGCAGGCGGTGGGGCAAACATCCCCCTCCCACCGCGCATAACCCACCGCACCCCCCTTCGGCCACCACAGTAACCCCCGCACAAGGGGGAATTTTAACCACCTTGCTTACGACTTCTACGACGTACAACCATGGAAAATGCCCCCGTCAAACTTCGCCCCCCGCTGCCCGACTGGCACGGCTTCGAAGACAATCAGGTGCTGACGGCAGACCTGCTCAACGACACCACCCGCTACCTCGACGCCCAGACGCGCCTCAGCCGGGTCAACCTGGTTGGGGTGGGCGTCGCTTCGGGCCTGCACCCCGGCCTCGACGACGGCACCGTGCGGGTGAGCCGGGGCTTCGGCCTGACCTCCGACGGCGACCTCGTGGGGTTTGCCGAAAACCAGGTCTTCGGGAAAGTAGCCGAATTCACCGACGCGAAGGGACTTTACGACCGGTTTCGGTCCGACGGGGCGCTGCTGACGCTCTGGGAAATGCTGCCCGCCGACTCGCCCCGGCCCGAAGCCGTCGCATTGACCGATTTTTTCGCCCAGCATCCGCCGACTGACCTCGTGGCGGTGCTGTACGCCGAAGAATTTCTGGAAAAACACGAAATCTGCCGGGCCGACCGCTGCGATGCGGCGGGTCAGGTGCTCCGCAGCGAACCGCGCCTGCTGCTGACCACCATCGACGCTGCCAAACGACTGAGTAGCGGCGAAGCGGGACCGCTGCCCGACCTGCCGCCGCTGACCGTGCGGCGGGTGAAATTTTCCGAACGAATCACCCAGTTTTCCCAACTCGCCGCCGCGTATTCGGCGGCCATCCAGCCCACGCTCGCCGACCTGAATGCCGCGTTGACCGCCAGCGACGCGGTGCTCGACGCGCTGCTGAAGGTGCGCCAGGGGACCAGCGGCGAGGCGTTTCCCGGCCTGACGGCGACCAGCGGTGCGGCGCTGGCGGAGCAGTTGACGAATAAAATCAAGCCCGTACTCACCACGCACCCCGTGCAGTACGCCTACGACGCCCTGCGCGACGTGGCGGCGGCCTACAACGCCTTTCGCGAAGCGCTTATTGATTTTGGAATCAGCGCGCTGCCGGGCGTGGACGATTTCCCGAAGCACCTGCTGCTGGGCAGCCTGCAACCGGCCCAACCCGACGCGTTTCGCACGGAATTCCGGCCCTCCGTGGCGCAGGCCGGGCGGGCCAGCCGCCTCGAAAGCGTTCTGAAGCAGTACCGCCGCTTGCAGGCGCTCGTCGTCGCCTTCGACCCGGCGCTGGCCCCGGAACGCCTGACCGTGACGCCCTCGGCGGGGCTGGGCACCCCGCTGGGCGAACGGGCCATTCCCGGTTACTACCACCCCGCCGACCTCGTGGCCGACTGGCAAACCGAGCGCCGGGGGCCGAAACCGCCCGTGCTTTCGTGCCACGCCGCCACGGAACCCTACTCCGACCGCCCCGAAGTGCTCAACCCGCTCGATTATGACTGGCCCGCCGCCGATTTCTACCGCATCGAAGGGCACTTGAATAAGCCGTTTTCCGGCGTGAAAGAAACCCTCGACGCCCTGCGCCGGGCGCAGGATTTGCCCTTTGACGTGGTCGGGGTGCAGATTGAAGAAGCCACCGACACGCTGCAATGGTTTCCGCCGCTCCGGTTTCCGGCCCTCGACTGGGCGCTTCACACCCAAAAAGCCCACCTGCTCGGGCAGGTCAACCACCTGAGCGCGTTCAACCAGCAACTCGGCGAGCGCCTCGACGAGGCCGTTGCCAGTCCCGACGTACAGCCCCTCGCCGACGCGCTCGGGGGCCGCGACGAACTCACCCGCCAGTTTCAGGACGTGCGGGGCCTTCAGGCTACGCTGGCCGGGCACGCGCAGACGTTCCGTTTGGCCCTCGACAACCCGGCAGCCGGGCGGCTGGCCGATTTTCACGCCCAACTCACGCCCGTGGCGGCGCAAATCAACCTGAGCGCCAAGCCCTTCGTCAACGCCACCGTGGCCGCCCACACCCCCCTCGATCAGGCGTCGCTCCACGTCACGCCCGCCCTCATCGACTACCTCAACGACCAGCGCCATCAGCAGGAAACCGACGCGCGAGGCCGGTTTTTTTTCAGCAACTTCCTCGCGGACAATCCCGCCCTGCTCCACGCCGGGGGCGTGGCGGTGGGAGGGACGTTCGTGCTGGTATACCGGCAGGACGGCACCGTGGTGGCCGATTTTTACCTCGCCCGCGCCTGGCAGCCGGGGGTCGAGCCGTTCCGGCCCCTGCCGCTGCCCGATTTCCAGCCTAAAACCGACTTCAAACCCTGGCTTCAATTCGACCGCGTACAGCCGAAGATTCTGTTCCGCAAAGATTTCGGCGAACTCACCCGCAGCCTGCCTGACCTGGTGGAAAGCCGCGTGAATCCGTTTAAAACCGACCTGCTCAGTCAATTGGGACAGGTGAATACCCGCTTCGACGCCACCCTCAGCGACGTGGGTACGCGCATCGACGGCCTTCACCAAACCGTCGACGGCAAGCTGGAAGCCAGCCGGGCCGACCTCACGGCCCGCGTCAGCTCGGTGGTGGGCGACGTGCAGGGCGTGAGCAAACGGGTGGACGACCAGGTGCAGGGCTTCGTGACCAACTTCCAGAAATCGGTGGAAAGCAGTCAGAAATTGGCCGACCAGTACGCGGTCGTCATCGGAAAAACCGTGCAGCGCACTGGCATCACCGACCTCGGCAACGGCATCGGTACGTTCGTGGCCGACGACGGGCAGGAGAAAGTCGTCCTCACCCCCGACATGTTCGCCCGGTACGCCAAACTGGCCACCGGCCAGCAACTTCCCGCGGCGGATACCGAGGTACTGAAATCGGGTTCGACCAACATCATCCGCCGCCGACCCGACATTTTCCGGCTTAACCAATGACCGCGCCGCATCGCATCCGCACGCTGCGCCTGGACGTGCGCACGCCGCACGCCGAAACGGCCTTCCGGCTGCGGCAGGGTGCAGCCGAACGAGTGAAGTCGGTGGAGTTTGCGCGGGCGCTCGAACGGGTATTCGACGAGGTTGTTTCACCCGAAGTTACCTGTCAAATTGAGCGCCTGGAGGTGGCGGTTGGTACCCTCACGGGGACTGAATTTGAGGAGCAGTGGCTTGCCCGCTGCCTTTCGGCCCTGGAAACGGCGTTGCGGCAAGCCGTGAAAAAGGAAGGCGTCGGCGAATTCCGGACGGTGAACCGCACCGAAGCCGAAACCACGCGGGAGGCGTTCCTGGAATTTCTGGCGACGGGCAACGTGCCCTGGTGGGCCACCGTGCCCGATTGGGCGGTTTGGGAACAAGCCATTCTGGGCGTCGTCCGGGAAAACCGGGCGGCGGTTTCTACCGAACTGGCGTTCATCCTGGCGCAGCCCGACGCGGCCCGGCGGCTGGTGTGGCAGTTTACGCCCGGTTTCGTTTGGCGGCTCGTCGGTTTTTTGGCGGGAAAAAACGCTCACGCCCGGTTGACGCAGCGCGAAGCAGCATTGCGGGTCGCCTGGCAGCGAGTGGGCTACCCGTTAAGGGCGATTCGGGAGAAACTCGAATCCAACCGCATGGCGACAGTGCAGGCACTGGCCGGGCAAAATTGGGTGGCAGACGAAGCACTTTTTGATGTTGAAACGCCGGAGGCCTGGAAAAAAAGTGAAGCGGAGAAAGGCGGTTCGGAACCACCCGAACGGTTTTTTTCGCCGGAGCAAGCCCGGCCTCCCCGTTCCGCCGAGCCAACTGCGGAACCGATGACTTCCTCCAAACCGCCGGAGCCAGCATCGCGCGAGTTGCCGGAACCAAACGAACCGGCGACGTCAGCCCAAAAACGCCCGGCGATTTTTCCGGAAAAACGCCCGTGGTTCGTCCAAAACGCGGGCGTGGTTTTGCTGCACCCGTTTCTGGCCCCGTTGTTCGATGAACTGGGGTTTCTCGAAAACGGTACGTTTCGCTCCGAAGCCGCCCGGCACCGGGCCGTTCACCTGCTGGGGCACCTGGTTGGGCAACCGCTCAGTTCGCCCGAGACGGATTTGACGCTGCCCAAAATCCTGGTCGGATTGGCTCCGCACGAGTCGATCCGGCGGCGCGTTAGGCTGACGCGGGCGGAGAAATCCGAAGCCCGCAACCTGCTGCTGGCCGTGCTGGGGCACTGGACGGCGTTGAAAAACACGTCGCCCGAAGCCTTGCAGTCCGAATTTTTACGGCGCGAAGGCCGCCTCGACCACCGCGACGACGCCTGGCACCTGACCGTGGAACACCGCACCGCCGACGTGCTGCTCAGCCGCCTGCCGTGGGGCATTTCGCTGGTGAAACTGCCCTGGATGCCCGATTTCCTCCACGTGACCTGGGTATGAGCTGATTGTTCATGAAAGAAACCGCGCAGCCCGTTGCCCCGACTTCCGCCCGTAGCGGAACGTTTTTCCCGCAAAAACCGGGAACCGGGGCAGGTACTGCTTTTTTCCAACCCAAACTAACGGTCAACGCGCCAGGAGACGCCTTTGAGCAGGAAGCTGACCGCGTGGCCGACGCCGTGACGCGGACGCCCGCCGGGACGGGGTTTGTGCAGCCCAAGCTGCGGGTTGGCAGCGGGGTTCAGCGAAAATGCGCCCATTGCGAAGAGGAAGAAAAACGGGTGCAGCGCAAGGGCGGGGGCGAGGTACCCGAGGCGACTCCCGCCGTGGAGGCGACGCTGGCGCAGGGCGGTCAGCCCCTCGACGCCGGTACGCGAAGTTGGGCCGAAGGCGCGCTGGGCCAGGATTTTTCGTTGGTCAAAATCCACACCGACGGCGTGGCGGCCCACTCGGCGGCCAACATCGGGGCGCGGGCCTACACCAGCGGGAGTGACGTCGTCTTTGGCACGGGCGAATTTTCACCAAACACCGATTCGGGGCGGCACTTGTTGGCCCACGAACTCACGCACGTGGTCCAGCAGGGCGGGAGCGGGGGCCTCGTGCAGCGCGAAAGCGTGTACCAGGAAACGCCCGACACGGCCACCCGCACCACCGACGCCGCCGGCAACGTGGTGTATGCCGGCCATGTGGACCGCACGCAATACCGCAACGAGGCCGACCGCACCGCCGCGCGGAATCCCATCACGAGCGGCCGGGTCAACGTGCGGTACAACGAAAGCGCCTGCCAGTTGGTCGTGCCGTTGCGGGTTCGGTTCATCAACCAGACGGCCGCCTTCCCGACTTCGTGCGGAAACCTTTCCGGAACCCGCAACGACCCCGTCCGGCCCGTTTCGGCGTCGGTTTTTGAAGCGACCAAACGGCGCTTCCTGACCGAAGTTCCGCCCGGCCTCAACGGCTGGTACAGCGTGGTGCTCGACGGCACCAGTTGCGCGCCCTGCCGGACGGTGCCCGTCACGGTGGAATTCGTCGAAGTAGCCGCCACCGACGCCACCGCCGACCAGACCGTCATCGTGACCGACAACAGTGGACGTTCGTACGCCAATTACGGCACGGGCGACCGGCAGGTGGGTCTGTGCCTGGGCACCGGCGGCGGCGCGAGTACGTCGACGCTGATTCACGAAGCCGGACACTTCGCCCTCGGCTGGGGCGACGAATACCACGAAAGCGACGCCGAACGCCCCCGCGAACGCGAGCGGCTGGGCCAGTTTTCGCGCATGGCTCAGGATGCGCCTTCGGGCCTTCAGGAGTGGCACGAACGGCATTTTGCCTTCGCGGTGGCGTTCCTGCGCGGGGTGTACCCGGCCTGTCAGCCCCGGTTGGAGCGCACCCGCCGCGCACCGCTGGAAGTCGAATTTACCCTAGGCGAAACCGGCGTAATTCCGGATCGGGGCAGCGGCGATTTGGCCCTTTCGCTGGGCGTTCAACTCGGCATTCCACTCCGGCCCATGCGGCGGTTGTCGCTGATGCTTGGTCCCAATTTCACGTACCTCGTCACCAGTCAGGACTTTATGGCCGGGTTCCGGCTGGGCCTGCAAAGCCGGGTGACGCTGGGCAATCTCGGCCCCCTGGGCACGGCCGGGCTGGGGTTCCGGGCGTTTGGGGAAGGCGGCGCCCGGTTTGATTTTTCCAGCCCCGGCATTCATCCGACGCCCTACGCCGAAGGGGGCGTGGGGCTGGATTTGCGGCTCGGCGACCAGTTTCGCGTCGGGTTTGAAGCCGCCCGGGGCGTGATGGATGCTGGCGGTAGCGCGCCGCAGCCGTACTCGCGGATTGGCGGGCAGTTTGGGGTAAGTTTCTAAACTACAACAGGCACGATGGCAATCTTTGCCGATCGACTCACAGGGCAAAACGCAGCAGCCGCAGCACCCTTTTTCGCGCCCGCTGTGCAGCGGCAGACCACCGTTACACCTGCCACGGTGAGCAGCCGGGCCGATTTCGGGCAGGTGGCAGCCCGTCGCTACGGCGTCGCCACGGTGCGCACCGGCACGCAGGCGGAGCAGGAGGAGGCCATCACGCCCTACGGGGGCACGACGGCCCCGATCCACATTCCGAACTGGCAACCCTGGGAGCCGCAGGGGATGGATTTTCAGAACATCCTCGATGCCTTCGACGACGTGGCCGGTGCCTTCGGGGGCATTCCGCCGGTGCGCGAAATCGTGTTTTACGCCATGAGTTACCGGGCCAACAACGCGGGCGTCGTGACGACCCGACCCGGCGACGGGGCCAGCTACGGCGCGGGCCAACTGACCATCTACCGGGCCGCCACCACGATGAACGCGGGCATTCCGGTGGGCCGCAGCGTGGCCTCGGGGCAGTACCCGAATGCGCCGGTCATCAGCATCGGCTCGGCGGGTAGTTCGCCCGGCGCGCCCGTGCCCCTGCCCGACCACGCCGAAAACGTGCGGCGGGTCATCGTCCACGAGTTGGGTCACGGGCTGGCCGAAGCGGGCAACGCCGCCCAGGCCACCGCCAACCCGAGCGGCAGCGGCCACCAAATGACCGACGATTTCGCCCGCGAAGTGGGCTGGAACGCGGCGGGGCAGTTGATGAACCTCGGCCCGAACGGCGCGCCCACCGCCCAGGAAATCACGCCCGACCACTGGAACGACCCGACCTGGACCGAGCAGCCCGTGTCGCGCTACGCGGTGGAAGGCGGTTTGGCCGAAGATTTTGCCGAAAGCGTGATGGCTTACGTGCGCCAGCCCAACGTGGTGCTGGCCCGGTCGCCGAGGCGTTTTCGGTTTCTCGACCAGCGTAAAAGTCAGTGGCAGAATCAGTTGCGGCCCGTGCCCCGCGTGGGCGATTTCCCTGAACCCCGGCGCGACCGGGTGCCGGTTTAAGCGTTTTTCCGATGAAAGAATCCGTTTCAAAACCCACCCAGCCGCAGTGCGCCGCGCCGTTTTTCGACCCGAAAACGAGGGAAGCGGGCGCGTTTTTCCAGGCCAAACTAACGGTCAACGCGCCGGGCGACGCCTTTGAGCAGGAAGCCGACCGCGTGGCCGACGCCGTGCTGCGGATGCCCGCCGGGACGGGGTTTGTCCAACCCAAACTGCGCGTCGGCCAGGCGGTTCAACGCCAATGCGCGCATTGCCAGGAGGAAGAAAAGCACGTGCAGCGGAAGGGCGGGGGCGGCATTCCGTCGGTCACACCCGACGTGGAAACTACGCTTTCCCAAACCGGTCAAGCCCTCGATTCCTCCACAAGAACCTGGGCTGAAAGCGCGCTGGGCCACGATTTCTCGTCGGTGAAGATTCACACCGACGGAGCGGCGGCTCATTCAGCAGTCGGCATCGGGGCCAGGGCCTACACCAGCGGGAGCAACGTGGTGTTCGGGGCGGGCGAGTTTTCGCCAAATACCGACTCCGGGCGGCACTTGCTGGTCCACGAACTCACGCACGTGGTCCAGCAGGGCGGGAGCGCGCAGGCTGTCCAGTCGGGGACCATCCAGCGGGTGCCCACCGCTGCCGAACTGGCCACCTTCGACGCCGACGCCGTGACGGTTCGCGCCCACAACGCGTACAAAAAAGAACTGAAAGCCGCTTCGCGGACGCTCATCGAGCAGATTTTGAAAATCGCCCGCACCCGCGACAACGCCTCGTATTATTCCCAGAAAATGCTCGATCTGCTCAACATGCCCGACGCCCCCGCCCAGGCACCCGTACCCGGCGGGGCCGCCCCGCCACCGGGCGCGGCCCCCAGCGTGGAAGAGACCAACCGGGCCGACACGGAGCGGTCGATGTACGAAGAGCGCTCGCGGTTGTTTTACACGCCCGGCAGTTCGGCGGAAAACGTGGAAGAACTCGCTTCCGCCGAATCGGAGCGGGCGGGCCGGTTTAAGAAACGCAAAGGCATGGAAGGCGGCACCTTCGAGGTGGACGCCGCCGACCTGACGAACATCGTCGTGCGGGCGAAGGTGTTTTTGCGCCTGAAAAAGCGCACAAAGGGCAAAAAGCAACCGCAGGCGGAGTTTGAGGCCCTCCAGAAGCAGGACAAAGACGACCTCGCGATGGTGAAAGAACTCGAAGACGGCATCGAAAAGGCCTCCGCCGCGCTGGGTTACACCGTCGATTTGCAGTTTGTGGACAAGGGCGGGCCGGGCGTGTTTACCGCCGACGTGGACATGAACCGCTGGACCGACGCGGGCAATTTCGTGGGCACGGCGGCGGATTTGGCCCACGAACTCCACCACCTGCTCGGCCTCGACGACCGCTACAACTACATCGAAGCCCACGCCACCAACGACCAGATGGTGATGAAAGAACGGATTTACTGGTTCCGGCAGGAAATGAACCGCACCTTCTCGGCCAGCGACTCGCTCATGGACAGCGCCCGGACGGGCCACATCCTGCCCGACGACATCGCGGGCGTGAGTGGCGCGAAAGCCACCGACGTCGAAGCGGCCCAGAAACGCACCAACGACCTGATTCAGCAACGCCGCCAGCAGGCGATGTTCCGGGTGCAGGCGGCGTACCTGCGGGTCAACAGCGTCCACCCGTCGCTGGCCGGGGCCGAACGCCAGGAGGCTCTGGTGGTGGGGCGAAACACGCTTAAAAACACACTCAGCCCCGACGAACTCGACAGCGTGGGCACGTACCTGAGCCGGATGATGGGTGCGCTGACGAGCGGGGAAATCACCCTCGGGCCGGAAATCGCCCCGTGCAATCAGTGGTCGGGGTACGTGCTCGACCGGCGGTTGCCGATTCACCTTTGCCGCCGCTGGCTCACCTCGACGCCCGAAGAGCAAATCCGTACGCTCGTGCACGAAAGCGCCCACGCCTCGGGCATCGGCGAGCCGAAGGGCGAAACCTACGAGGCGGTGTTCGACTGCTCGGCCCGCAACGCCGACCTACAAAACGTGGCCGACGCCTGGGGGCACTTCGTTCACTGCCTGAGCGGCCAGACGCCCGATTCGGCGGCGGTCATCAAGGCCACGCCCTGACCCTTTTTCGCCATGAAAGCCGTCGAACCAACCTCAACGACCCTGACCGCCGCCCTGGCTTACCTCACCGAAGCGTTCCGGTTCCGGCTGGCGCGGCATTTCGGGCTGGAAAATCCGTTCCCCGACCTCGAAACCATTCCGGCTCCCGACTGGTCCACCGCCGATGACCCACTGGGCGAACTGGCGCGGCGGTTTCACCCCGCGCCCGACGAGTGGCTGCTGCTGCTCACGGCGCTGGTGCCCCACGTGCAGGCCGATTTTTTCGACGCCCTCCTGACCGAAGTCTTGCCGCAGGGCGGCGAATTTCCGGCGCTGGGCGGCGTGCGCGGGCGGCAGCACCGGGGCGTGTTGCCCACGGGCGAAACGGCGCTTTTTCTGTTGGCCGGAAACGAATGGGCGTTGCGCAGGGAAAAACGGCGTTTTTTCAACGAAAACCAGGCGTTTTTCAAGCGCGGAATTTTGCGACTGGAAGAAGCCCCCGACGGCGAACCCACGCTGAGCGGGCGCTTGCTCCTGACGACCGAATGGGTTGAAAAACTAACGACGGGCCGCGAGAGTTACCCCAAATTCAGCACGGCGTTTCCCGCCGAACGCCTCACCACCGCCCTCACCTGGGCCGACCTCGTGCTGCCCGCCACCACGCTCGCGCAGGTGCAGGAACTCGGCGCCTGGGTGCGCCATGCCGACGTGCTTCTGAATGAGTGGGGGCTGAACCGTCGCTGGAAAGCCGGGTACAAAGCGTTGTTTTTTGGCCCGCCGGGCACGGGCAAAACCCTTACCGCCGCGCTGCTGGGCGAACTTACCAGTCACCCGGTTTTTCGGGTGGATTTGTCGATGGTGATTTCAAAATTCATCGGCGAAACCGAGAAAAACCTCAGCCAGCTTTTCAGCCGGGCCGAACACAAGGACTGGATTCTGTTTTTCGACGAAGCCGACGCGCTTTTTGGCAAACGAACTTCCGTCCGCGACGCCCACGACAAGTACGCCAACCAGGAAGTAGCCTACCTGCTCCAGCGCGTGGAAAGCTACGAGGGACTGGTGATTCTGGCCTCCAACCACCGCCAAAACCTTGACGAGGCCTTCACCCGGCGCTTCCAGAGTATCATTTACTTCCCACCGCCCACGCCCGCCGAGCGGCTCCGGCTCTGGCAAAGCACCGTGCCCGCCCCCGTGCAACTGGCCGACGACGTGGATTTGGAAGCGCTTTCCCGCCGCCACGAACTCACTGGCGCGGGCATCCAGAACGTGATTCAATACGCCTGCCTCCGCGCCGCCGACCGCGACCCAACCGTGCCCCTACTCACGGAGGCCGACCTGAACGAAGGCATCCGGCGGGAAATGGCGAAAGAGGGGAAATTGGGGTGATTTAGATTTTAACGTGAATTATGGATGAAGGCGTTTTTCGAGTGGGCCGACGATAGAGGGTTTACCATCGTAAAACCCATAGGCTACCAGACCGCCTAAGACGTTAACGATGCCGTTGAATGGACTCCGATGGCGGGTATGCTCCACATCGAAGACCGACGTTAGCAGGTCGTTGACCGATTCAATCAGCCCGCGTTTGCGGAGTTTGAGTTTGTCGCCCAAGACCATCAAGGTGTTTTTCATCTTGCGCCGGATTTTAGTCACAATCTGCAAACCCTGCGCATAAAACTGGGTGAAGAGCCGGGTCAAATAGCCGCGATCTCCGAAGCATTGCCCTTGTAAATCAGCCAGTAACTCGGCAAGAACCCGACCCTGGTTGTCGGCTATATTGCCAGGAGTTAAGACAAAATTGACCAACTCACCGTACTCATTGATCACCAGATGGGCTTTGAAGCCGTAAAACCAACCCATGGATGACTTCCCCCGGGCGGCGAGTCCGGCAAACACTTTGTTGCTTTTGATGCGGTGGTTATCACAGACGGCCAGGGGTTTACTGTCGGCGATGTAGAAACCAGTCCGCCTGGCCTGGCTGCATTGCCATTTGAGCAAGACGAACAAGCCAGGCAGGAGCCGGGGCATACGAGCCACAAATCGCTCGTAGCTAATGAGTTGTGGGAAATAGGGAAGGAGTTGCATTTCCACACAGTTGCGGTAATAATATTCAAAGCACTTAGCCCCGGAGTAGTGATAAAAAACAGTGATGGCTAACATCTCGCTGTCACTGAGTTGGCCGGTTCGGGTGGTAGGTCGCTTGCCTTGTTGAATCTGCCAGCCAGTCAGGGCGTGGCAGAAATCATCACAGACGATGAAGATTTCAATGAGTTTGAGTGCCTTATCTTCGCGGAGCATAGGGGTGGGGGGTGAGGTTTGTTGGTTGGCACCACAAAACTCGGTATCTCCTGCCTACTATGCACTCAGTAGCAATCACTTAGCTTCATGCTTATCCATAATTCACGTTAGATTTTAGACTCCCCTCCTTAGCAAGGAGGGGGTGCGGTGGGATGGTGCGGCTGGGGGTGGTTGAGGGCGTGGCAGAAAGAACCATTCTCCCACCCACTCAAACCACCCCTCCCTGAAGGGTACCCCTCCTTTTTTGAGGGGATTCGTTTTTTCAGGAATTTGCTTTGCCCGACGGTTGGCGGCTACTTTTCGCTAAACTTGCGAACGTAACCTCCGAGCCAATTCCCATGCACCAACCGCTAAACCGACGCGATTTTCTCAAAACCACCTCCACCGCCGCCCTCGGCATGGCCGTGCTGCCTTCGTTTGCCCGGAAAGTCGCGCCCAGCGACCGCCTGCGCGTGGCCCACATCGGCCTCGGCGGCATGGGAACCCAACATTTGAAGTGGTTCGCCAATTTGCCCGAGGTGGAAGTCGTCGGGCTGTGCGACGTGGACGCCGACCACCTTGCCGCCGCGCAAAAAGTGTTGCAGGGCATCCAGCCCAATGCCAACGTGCCGACGTACGGCGATTTTCGCGCCCTGCTCGACCGCAAAGACGTGGACGCCATCACCTGCGCCACGCCCGACCACTGGCACGCGCAGGTGGCGATGCTGGCGTTTGAAGCAGACAAGGACGTGTACGGTGAAAAACCGCTCTCGTTCAACGTCCGCGAAGGGCAGCGGATGCTGAAAAAGCTGAAACGCCACGACCGGATTTTCCAGCTCGGCACGCAAATCCACGCGGGCGACAACTACCACCGCGTCGTGGAATTGCTGAAAGCGGGCGCCATCGGCAAGGTTCATACGGTGCGGCTCTGGAAAACCGGCCCGCCGCCCGTGCTCGGCCCGGCCAACTACCAGCAACCACCCGCCAGCCTCAACTGGGATTTCTGGCTCGGCCCTGCGCCCTACTCGCAGTACACGCCCGAACGCTGCCACGTCTCGTTCCGCTACTTCCTCGATTACTCGGGCGGGGTGTTTCAGGATTTCTGGTGCCACATCGCCGACGTGGTGTGGTGGGGCGTTGAGCCGAAAAACCTGAAAACCGTTGTCGCCCGGGGCGGGTTGCCCGAAGGCATTGGCGACGCGCCGAAGTGGATTGACGTGGATTACGAATTTGAAAACCTGAAACTTTACTGGACCTCCACCGCGCCCAATGTGCCCGGCGCGGCCAGCCGCCACATCGGGGCCTTTTTCGAGGGCGAAAAAGGCACGCTGCTCTGCGACTACGGCACCCGCGAAATCACCATCAACGGCGTGGTGATGCCCGACGTGCCGGAGGTACCCGTCAGCTTGGTGCGCTCGCCAGGCCACCAGCAGAATTTTGTGAACGCGGTGAAAACCCGTACCCAGCCCGAATCGAACCTGGAGTACGTGCGGCTGATGACCCAGCCCATGCACCTCGGCCTGATTGCCTGGCGGCTGGGCCGGAAGCTGGAATGGAACGCCCGGAAAGAAAAATTCCGCCACGACCCCGAAGCCAACGCGCTGCTCTCGCGGGAGTACCGGACCGGGTGGGATTGGGTGTAGCTCAGGAGGACAAAACCTGGGTTGGCGGGCCTCAAACCTTTATTTTCTCCCCGCCGAACGTGAATTCCCCCGACTGAATGCGCCCCAACAGGTCGAGGGCGCGTTTGACGCGGGTTTCGGGGCGTTTGGCCTGGTTCACCCAAAGCGCCATGCCCCGCCGAACACCCACTTTGAGCAGCCCGAAGGCGGCTTCAGCACCGGGTTCGAGGTCGAGGGCAGCGGTGAGTTCTTCGGGAAGGTCGATTTCGTCGTAGGGCCGCTCGTCGCGGGTGAATTCGACCCGGACCGCGCTACCCAGCACGACGCGGGCGAGGCGGCGGAGTTCGGGGTTGACGAGCAGGTAGTGCGTGCCGTCGCCGCGCGGAATCAAGGCCCGGTCGGCGGGAACGCCGTTGAACGTAGCCCGCACCCGCACGCTGCCCCTCGTGCCAAATTCCTCCTCCACCGACCCCGGAAACTGGACGTAAAACGCCTTCAGCCCATCGGGCAGCCGTTCGAGGGGGGCGGTGAAGTGGTGGGTTTTGGGGGGCATTGCGGAAAAGCGTAGTTAAAAACTACGGGCGTTTACCGTCCAAAGTTTGTAAACTTCGTACACTTGGTAGCAAACGTCAGCAAAGCAGAGTATTCCTATTCCCCAACCTGACTCTTCTCGTAATTATTCCAAAGCCATTTCTTCGGAAATCTAATAACATCGTCAAGCATTGCCATTTTGACAACGCCTTTCTCTTCGTTAATAACCCCCGCTTTCTGGCCTGAATAAATATTTTTTAGCAAGGTACCCGGTGGTAAAGGTTCGTTGACAAAACTTTCCCTTTTGGCTTTGATTTCCCTCAAAAGGTCAGGAATTTTAGTATCTTCCCATCCGAATGCTTGCCCACCATGAATGAGGGCAACTCCATCGTCCATCATCCCTTCAAGATAATGGATTAGTTTTTCGTAGTCCTGTTCAAGCATGATTGTATTCGGTTTAAGTGATGTCAATAACTTATTTTAGCTATTGCTTTTTTGAAAAAATATGTTGCCTATGCCAACTAATTGCGTTAATATGCGGATGCATTTCCTTACGATCGGGAAGAAATAAGGGACTTCTATTGTCTGCTAACGAACCAGCAAAGTCAAAAGAGCCTAATTGTCCGAATCCCATTGGCAAAAGCCTAATGTTTGGAGAAGGCTCAGTTCTCAAATCATCGGTAAGGGTAAACCAGCCCGCATCGAAGGTCCAGTGGTGTAGCCTGCACAACGCGATGCCATTCCAAATGTCGTCTTTCCCCATAAAACCATGCGGCACGATGTGAGCCGCTTCGACTTCCCAAGACAAAAAATTCGGGGAGCAAAGTTTAAGACCACAAACCGCACACCTGTAATCATAGGCTTCAACCACCGCTTGTCGAAATCCCCGCGCCCGAAGCCTGACTTCTCTTTCGATTTTCACTATTTTCTTCTGGTCGGCAAACGGGTTGTAGTGTTCAGGTCTTGGCGTTTGAACTATTTTTTTGACTATTTTTTGAACCTCGACCGATTTAACGCCAAACACATCCTTTTTCTCAATGGGAATATTCATCAGTGCCAAAGCAGCATCGAAACCATTTTCCGTTAGCATCCATTCACGCCTATTCGTTAACTTAACCGTTTCGTTTGGGTTTGATACCAATTTCTGGCTCGCTAATGAAGCCGCTGCTCGAAAAAGCAGTCGGTGCCAAAGTAATGATTTCTTTACACGGTTCTCTTTCAGATAAATAGTTTCCAGATAAGCGCTTCGCTGAATATAATTTAAATTAAATAAAGTGGCAATTTCGTCAACAATCTCTTCACCAGAACCAAATTCTTTAATTACGCCATGATGATTGAATAACGTTATCAATAATACCTCTTCAATTTCTTTTCGGAGAGGCATTTTTAATTGTTCCGCCATTTCGCCTTCGTAACTCATAAACTCCGATTAAATCCGTTGCGTTTTTCCATTTGTAAACTACAAAACATCTTCACTTCACCGAAACACCGCCTCCACCTCCAAATCCAGCACCTCATCCCGCAGCACGCCTTCGGTCACGGTGCGGAACGAGCGGGCGTCGTGGGTGAGGTGGATGAGTTTGAACGTAGGGTTTACCAGCCAATACGACTGTACGCCTGCCGTTTGGCAAGCGTGAAAATACAAAATCGAGCCTAAAACGCAACCTCCCCCAGCCCGTCATTGCGAGCGCAGGTTTTCAGATGAAGCGAAGCGACCTCTGAAAACCGGAGCGAAGCAATCCGTTGCCACCGGCCAAAAGAGGTTGAGCTAAATTCTGCTCTTTCCCATCGGCTATTTTAGCAGGCGTCAACGGATTGCTTCGTCGGTCGTACCTTCCTCCTCGCAATGACGGGTGGGGGAGGTGGTTTATTGACGGAGTGCTTCTACTCCTCCAGCGCCGCCACGCCGGGCAATACCTTACCTTCCATGTATTCGAGCAGCGCGCCGCCCCCGGTGCTGACGTAACTGACGCGGTCGCCGTACCCGGCGTTGTTGATGGCCGAGGCCGAATCGCCGCCGCCGATGAGCGAAAACGCGCCGTTTTGCTCGGTGGCTTTCACCACGGCCTCAGCGATGGCGTTGGTGCCGGTGGCGAAGGCCGGAAACTCGAATACGCCCATCGGGCCGTTCCAGAGGATGGTTTTCGAGGTTTCGACGACTTCTACGAACTTCTTAATCGTTTCGGGGCCGATGTCGAGGCCCTGCCAGTCGTCGGGAATCTGGTCGAAGGGCACGGTGCGGCGCTCGGCGTCGGCGGCGAATTTGTCGGCAATGACCGTGTCTACGGGCATGACGATGTTCACGCCTTTGGCCTTCGCTTTCTCGATGATTTCCTTCGCCAAATCCTGTTTATCGGCTTCAAGGAGCGATTTGCCGATGCTGCCGCCTAAGGCTTTCGTGAAGGTGTAGGTCATGCCACCGCCGATGATGAGGTTATCGACCTTGTCGAGGAGGCGCTCGATGATGAGGATTTTGTCGGAGATTTTGGCCCCGCCCATGATGGCCGTGAAGGGCCGGTCGGCGTTGTCGAGCACGCGCTGGGCGTTGTCGAGTTCGGCCTGCATGACGTAGCCGCAAACTTTATCCTGAATAAATTTCCCGACGATGGTCGTCGAGGCGTGGGCGCGGTGGGCGGTGCCAAAGGCGTCGTTGACCCACACGTCGCCGAGGCGGGCGAGTTTTCGGGCGAATTCTTCGTCGCCTTTTTCTTCTTCCTTGTAAAACCGCAGGTTTTCGAGCAGCAGAATTTCGCCCGGCTGGAGGCTGGCGGCCAGTTCGACGGCCCCTTCGCCGATGCAGTCGTCGGCGAATTTGACCGGTCGTCCGAAAATCACACCGAGCGGGTTGACGAGGTGCTTGAGCGAAAATTTTTCTTCCGGCCCGCCTTTGGGCCGTCCCAGGTGCGACATCAGGATGGCCGACCCGCCGTCGTTGAGGATTTTCTGAATCGTCGGCACGGTGGCTTTGATGCGCGTGTCGTCGGTGATTTCGTAGCGGTCGTTGAGCGGCACGTTGAAATCCACGCGCACGAGGGCTTTTTTGCCCGCGAAATTGTAGCTGTCCAGGGTTTTCATTCAGGAAAAAAGAAAAAGGGTTACCGGGGCAAAAGTAGGATTTAAAGAGCAGAGAGAATAGAGAGAAAAGGCGCGTTGCATTTCTCTCTACTCTTTTCTCTCTACACTAAACTAATACCCCTCCCCCGCGCCGCCACCGCCAAAATTGCCGCCGCCGAAGAGCGGCTTGGGCAGGTCCGGCTGGGTTTGTGGCAACTCCGTCAGGCTCACGGCCTCGCCGGTCGATTGCCCTACGGGCCGGTCGGGCGCGGCGGTGAAGCCCCGTTTTTCTTCGTGAAAATGGCGGAGCAACCCGATGGCCAGGCCCACCAGCACCGCGCCGCTCAGGGCCAGGAAAAGCCCCCAGGGCAAGTGGAAAAGCACTTCCTGGAACGTCACGACCGACGCCGCCGTGGCCAGCAGGCCCACGATCAGCAGCGGGCGGTCGCGCCAGCGGAGGCCACCGAACACGTACCCGGCGGGCACGAGTACGGTCAGTGCGTAGAACAACCCGGCCAGCGGTACCCCGGCGTTGCCCGAAAGCAGAGCGTTGCCCCAGCCCACCACGTACACGTTGACGCTCGCGTAGGCCACCACCAGCGCGGCCACTTCGATTACCCGCAGGCAGGCAAACCAGTAGAAAAGGTCGTCGCGGGTCAGGGCTTTTTTCACTTGAAAATAAACCGCCCCGGCCAGGGCCATGAGGCCGAAGGGCAGCAGCAATTTCCCCCAGGAAAACTGCACGACAAACGCACTGAAGGTAAAAAGCAGGCAAACGAAGCCCGTCAGCGCCAACACCCGGCTGGCGTAACGCACCACCGCCCAGGCCAGCACGGGCAGCGCCACCAGGCCGTAGAGCCAGAAGCGCTCATCGAACACGTTGTAAAGCATCAGCCAGAGGCCACCCACCAGCGCGCCAACCGCCGAGTAGAGCAGGGCGTTGTCGATGCCGGAATGGAACAGCCGCCGGTCACGGATGAACGTGTTGAGAATCAGCGTGAACCCCACGCCATAGCCCACGCTCAGCAGCCCGGCCCCGACGATGGATTCGTTGAAAATGGGAAAGAACAAGGCTCCCGACAACCCCGCCGCGCAGCCGTTGAGCAACAGCGTGAACAGGAACAGGGCGATTTTCACCCAGACGTTGGCCCGGTAGAAACCATCGGGAAAGCGGCTCAGGATGCGGTCCAGTTGGGCGTCGTCGAGCAGGGCTTTGCGCCGCCACGCGCGGGCGGCAGCGCGGATGGCCTGGGCGCGAATCCAGGATTCGTTGTAGATTTTTTTCATGGTAGGGTGGGTTAGTCTTCGGAATCCGCGTCGCGGGCCGACGGGGGCGCAATGCCCAGAATCCGTTTGTACCGGAACAAAAACAGGATAATCAGGGCACAGGAAAACACGAAGTAATACATGCTGAAGGCGAACAAAATGTCTTCGGGCAGGATTTTGAATGCGAGGTACGTCGCGCCCGCGTAGCCGTACAGCAACGCCATCAGCAAAAAGAAAAACGAGTGTCGGCTGCGGGCGTAGGCAACAAACCCAACGCACAGCCCGGCCAGCACCAGAAAATACAGGTAGGGTGCCTGCTGACCAAACCAACCCACCAGCGCTGCCGCCAGCGCGAGGTTTCCAGCCAGCGTGAGGTAGGTAGCCGTAAAATGGGGTTTGATGCCCCGGCGTTCGAGCAGCAACGCAGCCCCCATCGTCGCGATGCCAAACAGCAGGGCGGCGTTCAGGAAAAACGGTTGGTTGAGGCGGGTGGAAGTCAGCAAATCCAGCGGGGCAATCGTCAGACCGACCCACGAGGCCAGGGCGGTGATTCCCATCGCCAGCACGCCCCGGTGATCGAACCGGTAGGCGAGGGGAAAAAACACCAGGGCAGGAAGCAGCGTGGCCAGCCCGTACCGGGTGCCGAAGGTTTGGTAGGCGTACTGCAAATAGCCTTCGAGGGTCAGGAAAAGCAGGCATCCCAGCAGCAACACAAAATCGAACAGCGCCGTGTTTGCAACCAGCCGGTTCGAGTACGGTTGCCGCTGCCGCCCGACGTAGGCAAAACAGCCCCCCATCAGCAGGGCGACGATACCAATGACCGCCTGGTGGCCGAGCGTGTCGAGGTTTTCGTAGATGAGCAGACCCAGGCCGGTGCTCAGCAACGTGACGCCAACGTACAGGGCCGTACGCAGTTCGACAAACAGCGAAAAAGGCTTCGTTGCCTCGTAGGCAGCAATCGGCTCGGCTTCGCTGGGCAGCAGCACCCCACTTTCGGTGAGGCGACGCAGAATTTCACGGTAATTCATTGGCTGACAAGTGGGTGCAGGAAGGCTAAAACTACGGGCTTTCGGGGCAGGGTGCAACTTTTTTTTGGTGAATGCAATGGGAACACGGAGGACGCGGGTTGGACGCCGAGCTGCTGATTTTTATCCGTGAAAATCTGTCCGATTCGCGTTCTCCGTGTTCCCATTCCCGTTTATCTTTGAGCAATGCCCGAAAAAAGAGAACTGCCCCCCCGGTACTACCTCGACTACTTCCGCTACCTGCTGCGGTTCGTGCGCGAGAAATACGCTGCGCTGTTGCACGCGCACGAATGGGCGTTTCTGGACGAATTCGACCGCCTCGACGAAGCCGCCCAGAGTTTGTTTGTGCGCTTCAGCAACCGGCGCGGGGCTTTTTTCCGCGTCCGCCGACTCAATTATCCCGAAATCGAACACTGGGGCGCGGCGCTGAAAGAACTGGAAGAGCGCGGATTTACCGAACGCATCGGCCCCTGGCAGGGCGACCGGGCGGGCGAATTGCTCGACGTATTCACCAAACCCGAACTGCTGGAATTTGCCAAACTACTCAACCTCGATGTGCGCGGCAAGTCGGGGTTGAAAAAGCCCGAAGTCGTTGATTTTTTGCTTCAGAACGCTGATTTCGCCGAACTCATCGAGGCCATCGACGCCACCGAACCCGTCGTGAAGGTGCTCCACGAAGACGAGGTGATGCTGATGAAGTTCCTATTTTTCGGTACCCGCGCCCAGGACATGACCGATTTCGTGGTGCGCGACCTCGGCCTGCTGCGCTTCGAAGCCGTGGACGAAAGCCAGCTCGTGGCGCGCTTCGCCACCCGCAAGGAAGTAGACGACAAGATGGCCGTGAGCCTGGCCCGCGAGGACTTCCACCTCATGCGCGAAGCCGAGGTGGAGCCGCTGGAAATCTACCACTGGTTCATGGACTGGAACGCCCGCAAGGGCGACCTCGAAGACATCGCCCGCACCAGCTACGACCGCTTCGTGCTGCGGGTGGCCGGTTTTCTGGAACGAAAAAAACTGCTGGAAGAAAGCCTGACCGTGTTTCGCCTCACCAACGCGCCGCCCTCGCGCGAGCGGCGGGTGCGGGTGCTGGTGAAACTGAAAAGCAGCGAAGAGGCACTGGCCCTCTGCGACCAGATTCTCCAGGCCCCGCAGAACGCCGACGAGCAGTTTTTTGCCATCGATTTCATCAACGGGCAAACCGAAAAACTGAAGAAACGCCGTGCCAAGCGCAGCGTGACGGCTTACTTGCACCAGTCGGAGAGCCTCGTGATTGCACCCGAATTTCGCTACCAGGTGGAGCGGGGCGTGGCCGAAGCGATGACGCGACAGGGATGGCAGGTGACGTTTTCGGAAAACTACCTCTGGCGCGGGCTGTTCGGGCTGCTATTCTGGGACATCATTTTCGACGCGGGCGCGGCGGCCCTGCACCACCCCCTCCAACGCTCGCCGTCGGATTTATACCAGCCCCGTTTTTTCGAAAAACGCCGGGAAGCCCTGCTCGACCGCCTCGATTTGCTCGAACAACCCGAAGCGCTCCGGCGGCATCTGGAAAGCGTTTTTGTGGAAAAAGCAGGCACCGTCAACCCGCTCGTCGATTGGTTTCCAGAAGTGCTGACGATGGTGCTCGTGGCCTGTGAGCGCATCCCGGCGGTAACCTTGCGCAAGGTCATCCTCGACATGATGCGCAACCTGCGCGAACACACGCGGGGCTTCCCGGATCTGTTCGCCTGGACCGACACCGATTATTGCTTCGTGGAAGTAAAATCGCCGACCGACAACCTGTCGTCGCAACAACTGTACTGGCTGCAATTTTTCGCTGCCAACGACGTGAAGGCGAAGGTGTTGCGGGTGGAGTGGGACCTGCCCCGTCCGGTAGCGTTTGCCGACCCAGTGGAAATGAAGAGCAAGGAATAGGCAATGAAAAGTAAGAAGTTTCCTCATCGCCTACCGAGGTTACGCCAACCACTGCCTTTGCCCTTAGCTAAAGCAAACGGCAAAGGGTAAAAGTCCCTTCGGTACTACAACGCAGGATGAATTTAGCCCTGGAGGGGTTTCTGACCATTGCCGTCTGCTTTAGCTGACGGGGCGCTCCAAACACGAAACCCCGCAAGCGTTGCAAAACGCTTGCGGGGTTGAAATTTCAGATGGGTAAGGCTGGCTTAGTACCGGCGACCGCCGCCACCGCCGTAACCACCGCCGCCGCCGTTGCCACCACGACCGCCGCCGCCGTAGCCACCACCGCCACCACCGTCGAAGTTACGACGCGGGCGATCCGAGTAGCCACCGCTGCCGCCAGCAGGACGCTCTTCGCGGGCGCGGGCTTCGTTGACCACGAGGCGCATGCCTTTGAATTCGTAATCGTTGAGCTGGGAAATGGCCTGCGATGCCTCGGCGTCGTTGGGCATTTCGACGAAACCAAAGCCACGGCTGCGGCCCGTTTCGCGATCCATGATGATCTGGGAGTTACTTACTTCGCCGTACTGCTCGAAGAGAGCGCGGATTTCGTCTTCCGTTGCCCGGAAGGGGATTTTTGCAACGTAAATGTTCATCGTTGTGCTGTTTGTGAAAAAGACTGCGCTACTACGAAAGGTGACGTCGAACCGAATCCTGCCGTAGCCGATGAACCGTCGTGCCCGAGGAAGTCTAACATACGTACCTAACCGAATAGACCCCCAAATAACGGACGGATAATCGGCTTTTCCTAATCCCAGGGCGAGACTTTACGGGTTTTGTGCCAGAAACTGGCTCAGTTCTTCGGTGATTTTCGCGTCCCAGCGGGCCTGTGCCACCCGGTTGACGCTGTGGGCGGTTTCGGCGTCGTACTGCTCCTGGGTGCGGTTCATTTCGCGGTAGGCGTCGAGGAAGAGGTACTGAATGCGGGCGTCGTAGTCGTCGGGGGCGAGGTCCTCGGCGCGGAGGCGCTGCTTGAAGCGCTCGGCCACCAGCCGGGTAATGTCGAAATGAAGCTGCTCGTGGCGGAGGGCGTAGTCGTTTTTGGCCGATTCCCACACCCACGACGAATTTTTTAGCTCGTACACTTTCACGGCCATCACCACTTCCACCACGCCGCCCACGGTTCGGCTCGTGGCCTCGTACCCGAAACTGGAGAACACGGCAGCCCCGTAGTTTTTCCCGTTGCGCGGCGCAGCCCGGAAATCACCCCACCCCAGCGGGCGGCGGGCGTTATAAAAAACCGTGTCGCCCACCTCCACCGCGATCGGATCGGGCCGGAACGTGACCCGGACGCGCCGGGCGAGGCTTTCCTGGCCGGGCGCGTTGCGGGCCAGCCACTGGTCGAGGTAGCGCAGGGCGTTTTCGAGGGTTTGCTGGAGCAGGTTGGCGTGGAGGTCGGTCGGGGCAAGCGGGCGGTTATAGCGGCCGCCGCCTTCAAATTCGGTGAGGGGCGTCCGGGTGCCGTTGCGAAGTAACTCGAAGGCCAGCGTGGCGGTGAGTTGGCCGTCGGCCTGGCGAGGGTTAATCAGTTTTTCCGAGAAACGCAGTTTTTTCACTCGAACAACGATGGCCCACCGGGTGGTGTCGCGGTCATGACGGTTACCAGCTCTCAGGAAACGCCCCAGGGCTTCTGCGCTGATTATGAGGGATGCCGACCGTGGTGGCACGTCTGCGGCGACCCCTCGGCTGGGCGTCGTTTCCCCAAACTGCGAACCCAGCGCACCCGGTTCGGGGCGTTCGTCGTACACCTGGGCCACGACGAAGCGCTCGGGAGCGTATGCCGGGCGCAAGGGCAACGGCAATGAACGGACCGGAGGTTGTCCTGTCAGAGTCAACCTATTGATTATCAATAAAAAAGAAAATAGAAGCCGGTGAAAGAGCATGGCGTAGGCTAAACGCCGGGAGGGGCAAAAATGTTGAATGCCCGGCTGGCGAAAATTTTCCCTGGTCAAGGCTTGACATTCTGCACGGAAGTTGATAGGTTCATTTTGTCTTCCGACTTCATTTGCCTGACCAACCGCCCCGGTCAGGTTTTTTGTCGCTGTTGGCCTCGTCGGGAGCAGGCGGTTTTTATGTTTCACTTTTCAAAACGTTCCGCGTATGAAACTGCAAGTGCATTCGATTCATTTTGACGCCGACCAGAAGCTGCTGGCGTTCATCCAGGTCAAGCTCAACAAGCTCGATCAATTTTCCGACCGGATTATCAGCGGCGAAGTGTTCCTCAGGTTAGGCAAAGGAGAAAGCAGCAAAGTACTGACGAAACAGCTTGATATCAAGATCCACCTGCCCGGTGGGTACTTGTTTGTAAAAGAAGCAGGCCGGTCGTTTGAAGAAGCCACCGATCTGGCCATCGAGGCGCTCAAGGCCCAGTTGAAACGCTACAAAGATAAAACCCGCGACAAAACCACCCCCGAAACCCAGAAGGCCCTCGCGCAACTTGGGCTGTTGACAGAAGAGGAGGTCATCTGAGTTTAGGAACCAATTCAAAACGAAAAAGCCCCGGAGCAATCCGTGGCTTTTTCGTTTTGAAAGAGCGCATTTTACAGCCCAAACGCCGCTTTGACCTGCTCAACGTAATCGAGTTTTTCCCAGGTGAAGAGTTCAACCTCCCGCTCGATAACCTGTCCGTCGGGCGATTTGAAGGTCTTTTTGATGACCTCGTGATCGCGACCCATGTGGCCGTATGCGGCGGTTTCGGCGTAAATCGGGTTGCGGAGCTTCAGCCGCTGCTCGATGAAGTACGGACGCATGTCGAACACTTCACTCACCTTGTTGGCAATTTCACCGTCGCTCAGGGCCACTTTGGCGGTGCCGTAGGTATCCACAAACACGCCGCAAGGTTTGGCCACGCCGATGGCGTAAGAAACCTGCACGAGCACTTCGTCGCAGAGGCCCGCCGCCACGAGGTTCTTGGCAATGTGGCGCGTGGCGTAGGCCGCCGAGCGGTCCACTTTCGAAGGGTCTTTGCCCGAAAACGCCCCGCCGCCGTGCGCGCCCTTGCCGCCGTAGGTGTCCACGATGATTTTGCGGCCCGTCAGGCCGGTGTCGCCGTGTGGCCCGCCGATGACGAACTTGCCCGTCGGGTTGATGTGGTAGGTAATTTCGCCTTCAAACAGTTTCTGCAACTCGGGTTTCAGCTTGGCCTTCACGCGGGGGAGCACGTAGTCGACGATGTCGTGCTTGATGGTCGTCAGCATTTCGTAGTCGTCGGCGAAGTCGTCGTGCTGGGTTGAAACCACGATGGTGTCGATGCGAATGGGCTGGTTGTCGTCGCTGTACTCGATGGTGACCTGGCTCTTGGCGTCGGGCCGGAGGTACTTTATGATGTCGTTCTCACGCCGAACGGCGGCCAGTTCCTGCAGGATTTTGTGGGCCAAATCGAGCGCCAGGGGCATGTAGTTATCGGTTTCGCGGGTGGCGTAGCCGAACATCATCCCCTGGTCGCCGGCACCCTGCTCCTCGGGATTCTGGCGTTCGACGCCCTGGTTGATGTCGCCCGATTGCTCGTGAATGGCCGAAAGAATGCCGCAGGAGTTGGCCTCGAACATGTATTCCGACTTGGTGTAGCCGATTTTACGGATCACCTCGCGGGCAATGCTCTGCACGTCGAGGTAGGTCTTCGATTTCACCTCGCCCGCCAGGATGACTTGCCCCGTGGTCACGAGGGTTTCGCAGGCGACTTTCGAGGAGGGGTCGAAGGCCAGAAAATGGTCAATCAGCGCGTCGGAAATCTGGTCGGCCACCTTATCGGGGTGCCCTTCCGAAACCGACTCGGACGTGAACAGGTAAGGCATAAAACGGTCGGGAAGAAAAGGTACGTTGACGGGAAAATTTCGGCAAAACT
The DNA here is from genome assembly GCA_965249815.1 of Spirosomataceae bacterium. GTDB lineage: Bacteria > Bacteroidota > Bacteroidia > Cytophagales > Spirosomataceae > JAJAZB01. Next base: position 467,800 of record CBDFMV010000002.1, read on the forward strand.
AAGACGATTTTAAGCAAGGAAAAAGCTGCGGCTCGTCTGCGTTGGATTTTTTGAAGCCATCCCGCCGGGCTTCAACCGAAAAGGCGGTGCCACAGCACGTCGAGCGCCGCCCGGGTGAACGGAAGTTTTGGCACGGCCCACATCACGCGCAGGTCTTCAACGAACGAGTTTTCTTCGTCGAGAAACCGGAACACGGCGGCAGCCTGGTTGCGCTGGTACAACTTCGTGAAGATGTCGGCGGGCAGATGGCGGTGATTCAGAAAAACGTTGAGGAAAATCCGGTCGTAAAACAGGTAGCGCTTCGGGATGGGTATCACCGAACCGCCCGGTGCGTAGGGTTGACCATGCTTCGCCAGGTTGTCGGCCAGGGTCTGCAACCGCCGCTGCGTCCGGGCGAAGGTGTAGCCCGTCGAGGGACGGGTACTACCGCCCGCCGTGCCGGTGCGCAACACACGGGGACCGGGCCGCTCGGTGGTCGGCTCGTCGCTCATCGGAATGATGCCGAATTCCTGTTCCAGAATTTGAAAATCCGTGACGTTTAAAAAATCCCGCAGGTATGCTTTCAATGCCTCGTCGTAGGCTTCGGGCGGGAGTAGGACAGGGGTGAAGAGCGTGAACTCGACCAGCGCCTCGGTTTCGGAAAACGGCAGCACGTACATGAACCGGCATTCGCCGTGCTGATCGATGCGGAAGTCCATCATTGTCGGCTCGGCCGGATCGAAGGCGGGGGCCGGGGTTTTCACCACCCAGCCTTTGAAGTGTTGCAGCAAATTCTGGTGTTGCGGCTCGGCAAACGTCGGTCGGCTGACGCTGTCGAAAACCCAGTCGGCGGAAAACCTACCAGCTTCGGTGGTCACCAGGCCTTCGGTAGCCGTGCTTTCCACGGCCAGAATTGGGCTGTACAGAAACTCGACGGCTGGATTTTTGGCCAACCCGGCCCGGATGAATTCGTAGAAATCAATCCCGCGCAGCAGTTTGTAGCGGTAGCCACCGAGGTCGAGTTTTTGGGAAAACCCACTGCCCTCCGGCCCGTGTCCACGGGGGCCGTGAAACCAGACGGCTTCCCACTGGCGATGCACAATTGCCTCAAACGGCCCCTCGCCGCGCTCCCAAAATGCCCAGGTACGGTCGTTTTTGAGCTTCGGCTCGCGATCGATGATCAGGATTTTCTTACCCCGAAGCGAAGTTTGGTTCAGGTAAAACGCCAGGCTCAGCCCGGCCATGCCGCCACCGGCGAGGATGTAATCGTAACGGGAAGTGGGCAAGGGGAAAGTCAAGGGTGAATTCTGGGAAACCGCGCCCAATCGGGCCAGCAAAGTTAATGCAGCGGGCCGCGCCGTTCAGCGACTGGATTGGGAATTAGCCCGAATCCGCAGGACTGCCCCGCCCCCTGCGGCCAGCGATAGCCGGAGCACGGTCGTCGGGTCGACGGCCTGGGTCCTGATCGTCAGGTGATTCGGCTGCGTGGCCACGTCGGGCGCGTCGGCGTACACCTCGGCGGTGTAGCTACCCGCAGGCAGAAACGCCAGCGGCAGGGGCACCTCCCGCGCCGTCGAGTTGTTGAGGGCACCGACGAACCAGTCCGTTCCCCGCCGCCGGGCCACCACGGCGTACTCGTCCACGCGGGCGTCGGGCACGCGGGTTTCGTCCCAGGTAGTCGGCACCTGCTGCAAAAACCGGAAGCCCGGCTGGCCCCGGTAGGCGTCGGGGTAATCGCAGGCCATGCCCTGCACGTTTTCGAGCACCACGTACATGGCCAACTGGTGGGCGCGTGTGCCGATCATGAGCGGGCGGGTGTACTGCGGCCTGAATTTCTCCCTGGGCACGGCCCGGAAGCCGCCCAGGTGGTAGTCGGTCGAACCGGCCAGGCCCCGGGTGAACACGATGTTGAGGTCGTGGTCGGGCGTGACGAGGGTGTTCCACTTCGCGTTTTCGTAGTTGAGCGTGCCCTCGCGGGTGAATTCGTTGGGGTAGGTGCGTTGCAGGCCGGTCGGTTTGTAGGCCCCGTGAAACTGGATGTGCAGGCGGTGCGCGGCGGCTTTTCGCAGAATTTCTTCCTGGATGTTAACCATCTCCTGGTCGTCGCGGTCCATGAAATCGACCATCATGCCGCTCAATCCCCAGCGTTCGTACTGCGCAAAGGCCGAATCGAGTTTCGGGTACAGCGCCGCCCAGTGCACCCAAACCCGCACGCCCACACCCCGCTGGTGGGCGTAGTCGCAGATTTGCTTCATGTCCAGCCCCGGCACGGCGCGGGTGGCGTCGGCGTGGGGACCGGGCTGAAAGTTCACGCCGTCGCTCACGTACCATTCGTGGCCGCCATGCTCGACTACCGAGTGGTATTCGAGGCCCGCTTCGGCGCAGAAATCGATGTAGTATTTGTTGGTCTCGAAGTTCAGGCTGGGTGCAAAACTCGTGTCGGGCGTCACGTTGCCGTTCCACCACGGGAAGGTCGTTTTGCCGGGTTTAATCCACGACACGTCCGTGAGTTTGCAGGGTTCATTGAGGTTGACCAGCAGGTTCGATTCCATCAGCGCCCCGACGTGGTCGCCGATGAGCAGCACCCGCCAGGGCGTTTGGTGGGGCAAAACGGCTTTTACTTTGACTCCGCCACCGTGCGGCAGGGGCGAAAGCTGGCTGGTCAACACGCCGTTTTTCCGAACCAGATACATCCCGGCGTAGTCCACGAGGGCGGCTTCGGTGATGGCCACGAACGTGTTGTCGGGAAACGTAAACAACGTCGGCACGTCCATCAGCGTGTCGGCTTTCACCGCGCTCAGCGGCAGCGTACGGTACTCGCCTTCGTGCGAGGTGGTGAAGTTGGGCAGAAACAGCGTTTTGACCGTCGGGTTACCCGCCAGCCGGAACGTGGTGCGCTCGTCGGTCAGCGCGTAGGACGTCCAGGCGGCTTGTTTGGGAAATTCGTAGCGAAACGCCACGCCGTCGTCGTACGCCCGGACCACCAGGTTGAGGCGGCGTTTGGCCCCGTTGCGTTCTTCGAGCGGCAAGGTCGCTTCGCGGAAGCGGTTGCGCACGGTTTTGGCCTTGCCCACCACGAGGTCGTAGGTTTCGTCGGCTTCCCGAAACGCCGGTTTGCCAACGTTCAGGTTGGGGCCGAACGCGCCGGTTTCGGCAAAATCCAGCCCCAGTTCCGACGGCTCGACGATTGGTTTGCCTTTGAAAGTCACCCGGTACGTGGGCGCGTTGGGCGTGTTTTTAAAGGCGAAAACCACGCGCCCGTCGGGCGAAGCGAGTCGGATTTCTTTCTGGGCGAAAGCCGGAAAAACGGTGAGGAGGCTGAAAAGAAGCAGGCGCGACCGGTTCATGGTTTGCTGGAAGGGCAGGCGGCATGGCTTACAACTTAGGAATTCCAAGTTGCTGGCAGATTTTCCGGCACAGGTTGTTGTCGATTTCCCGGTGCCTTTCAACGGTAGTGATGCGCCCGTTGGCTGGGTTGTGGTAGATGGTGTGGTTGGCTCCCTCGCGCAGAAACCGGCATCCGTGTTTTTCAAGATGCCTGAGTAAGTCGCTGCGTTTCATTCGTAAAAAGCAGGGGTTCGAGGCTGAACGTTCCAACCGATGATTCGTACTGTTCAAGGGTCAGTTCGCGCTGCGAGTCGAGCAACAGGTGCAAGGCTTCGTGCAGGCTGGCTTTCACTTCATCGACGGTGTGGCCCTGCGCAAGGGCTGCCGGGAATTCGGCAATTTGGCCCACCCACCAGCCGTCGTCGCCTTTTTCGATGATTGCGGTCAGTTTCATACCTCAAGTTTACGAATTTTCCGATTCACACGTTCACATGCCGCTCGGCGTGGTAACTCGACCGCACCAGCGCCCCGGCTTCGACGTACTTCAGGCCGCGTTTCAGCCCTTCTTCGCGGTACTGCGCGAAGGTGTCGGGGTGAATCCACTCAATGACTTCGTGGTGGAGTTTGGTGGGTTGCAGGTACTGGCCCAGCGTGAGGATGTCGAGGCCGTGTTCGACCAGGTCGTCCATGGCCCGGTACAACTCGTCGGCAGTTTCGCCCAAACCCAGCATAATGCCTGATTTGGTGCGTTTGCCCACGTTTTTCGTGCGGCGAATCTGCTCCAGGCTGCGGGCGTATTTGGCCTGCGGGCGCACGTTGCGGTAAAGCCGCTCAACGGTTTCGACGTTGTGCGAAACGACTTCCTGCCCCGCCGAAATCATGCGTTCGAGGGCTTCCCAGTTGCCTTTCGTGTCGGGAATCAGCGTTTCAATGGTCGTCGCGGGCGAAAGTTCTTTTGTCAGCCGCACGGTCTGGTACCAGATTTCGGCCCCCCGGTCTTTCAGTTCGTCGCGGTTGACGGAGGTAATCACGGCGTGTTTCACGCCCATCAACCGGATGGCTTCGGCCACGCGGCGCGGCTCGTCGGCGTCGTACTCGGTGGGGCGACCCGTGGCCACGGCGCAAAACGAACACGAGCGCGTGCAGACGTTGCCCAGAATCATGAACGTGGCCGTGCCCGCGCCCCAGCATTCGCCCATGTTGGGGCAGTTGCCGCTCTGGCAAATCGTGTGGAGTTTATGGTCGTCCACCAGTTTGCGCACTTTGGCAAATTCGGGGCCGGTGGGCAGTTTCACCCGCAGCCAGTCGGGCTTGCGGGTGCGGGTGGACGGGATGGTGGGAAGTTCAATCATTTCAGTGACCAGATTAGCAGTGACCAGTTGGCAGTGACCGTGAAAATTCAATAATTGGTCAATGATAACTGGTCATTGTTCATTGAACAAAGGTAGCACCCGAACGCCAAAAGTTGCCCGCTGGTTCGGCTACCGTTTGGTGCCAAAATAGAGCGTCAGGTAGCCCGACGTAAACGCGCTGTGGTTGGTGGCTTCGGGCAGCAGGATGATTTCTTTCGCGTAGGCCTCGACCAGAAAACCCGTTTCCAGCCCGATGCTGTTCTGGCGAAAGGCGTCCAGTTCGATGGAAACGCCCACTTTGGCGTTAAAGCCCGGCACGACGCTGGTTTGACCTACGCCGTTGAACAAACTCCCGCCGCCGGTAATAAGCACGTTGGGGTCGCGCTCCAGGTCGAGCGTGTAGGGCACCTGCTGGGTTTGCCGGGGGTTCTGGCGGGTGACCACTTCCACGTAGTACGGTTTAAGCAACCCGAGCGTCGGGCCACCCGCCACGATGCCGCTGAGCTGCACTCCGCCGCGGTCGGCGCGACGAAAAAGAATTTGCTCCCGCCCCCACTGCCCGCGCAGGGCGAACAGGTAATTCTGCTTGCCAGCGATGAAGCGATTGCCGTTGCTGAGTGAATAAGCGCGTTCCTGGGGGTGTTTCACGTTGACCAATTCCAGGCTCAGGTACCGGAACCGGGGCAGGCCCTCGCGGGGCAGCGTTCGGTTTTGCCGAAAAACGATTCCCCCCAGCAGGCCCGAATTGGTGTTGGTCGTCAGGCCAAAGGCATTCATCAACCGGAAATCGACTCCGCTCGCCGACTCCGCAGATCGATCCGCCTGGGCCAGCGTGAGCACCGGCAGCAATCCGAGCCACAAAACACCGACCAATAAACGCGGAGGAAATTTCATCATCGGGAAGCGAAGAGGAAGCGCTGACGTCCGGCGTATTTAGGCGAAAACCCGTAGATTCGGGCCAAAACACGGTAAAAATCGTCGCCTTTCCTATGCCAACCGTTCACATCGCCTACCAGGGCGGCCTTCGCACCCAAGCCACGCACGTGCAATCGGGCACGACCATCCTGACCGACGCCCCCACCGACAATCACGGCCGGGGCGAAGCCTTTTCGCCCACTGACCTGACGGCCACCTCGCTGGGCACCTGCATCATCACCACGATGGGCATCCGCTGCCAGGCGCAGGGGTTGGATTTCGCCGGAACGGAGGTGGAAGTTACCAAAATCATGACCACCCAGCCGCCGCGCCGCATCGCCCGCATCGAGGTCACGCTGACCATGCGCACCAACGTCGAACTCACCGACGAGCAGCGGCAGCAGTGCGAACACATCGCCGAAACCTGCCCGGTGGCCCTGAGTCTCCACCCCGACATTGAGCAGGCCGTCACGTTTTTATGGCCGGTGGAATCAGTGAGTGAATGAGAGCCAATGAGTGAATGAAAGGATGAGTGAATGAATAGGGTCAGTGCTTGATATTCATTCATTCACTCATCCTTTCATTCACTCATTGAAAATCACGCCACCTGCGCCTTCACCGCTGGGTAGCTGATGCCGAGGTGCGAGGCGTCATAGACGCACACCCCGTCGCGGAGGATGAGGACCTGCGGCGATTCGTGGCGAACGTCGAACTGCTCGGCCACAGCGTTCGAGATGGGGCGAAAGCGCAGTAAATCAAGCTGGTAGGCTTTCAGGTGGGTCATTTCACCGGCGTTCCAGTTGCGCTCCAGGCGGTTGAGGGCCGTGGCGCTGATGCTGCACGTCGTGCTGTGTTTGTAAATCAAAACGGGCTGCTGGAACGATTCGGCGCGGAGAATTTCGAGTTGGGCAAGGTCAGTAAGCGGGTGCCAGGTCATTGATTCGAAGTGCGATTAGGTGATTTACGATTTCTGATAGCGCGTCCTTCTAACCGGCCCGCCGTATTTTTGATTCCCGAATCAACCCCTTACTGCTTTTGGCCCGGCTGCTTTACGACCTGTTCATCCACCTGCTTTTGCTGGCCTACCGCGTGGCGGCGCTATTTAATCCCAAAGCCCAGAAGTGGATTTTGGGGCGGAAAAGCCTCTTTCAAAATCTTGAAAATCAGCTTGCTGGTAATACGCAGCCCGTTGCCTGGTTTCACTGCGCTTCGGTGGGCGAATTCGAGCAGGCCCGGCCCGTGCTGGAAACCTTCCGGCGCGAATTTCCGGGCCATAAAATTCTGCTGACGTTTTTTTCGCCCTCCGGCTACGAACTCCGCCGCGACTACGCCGGGGCCGACCTGGTCAGCTACCTGCCCGCCGATACGCCCGCCAACGCCCGGCGGTTCGTCGAAACGGTGCAGCCCGCACTGGTTTTTTGGGTGAAATACGAATTCTGGTACCACCACCTGCGGGCGTTGCACGAGCGGCAGATTCCGGTGTTGCTGTTTTCGGCTCCGTTCCGGGCCGACCAGCTTTTTTTCAAACCCTACGGCGGTTTCTACCGAAAACTGCTCCGTTTTTTCGACCAGATTCTGGTGCAAAACGGCGAATCGCTGGCGCTGCTGACCGGTCTGGGCCTGAAAACCGCCCGCCTCGGCGGCGACACACGTTTCGACCGCGTAGCCGCAATCGCCGCTGCGCCGAAGCCGTTTCCGCTGGTCGAACAATTCAAGGGGGAAAGCCAACTGCTCGTCGTTGGCTCGCTCTGGCCGGACGACTGGGCGGTAATTTTAGAAAGTTGGCGGCTGGCAGTGGGCAGTTGGCAAAAAAATCAGCCCGTGATTGCCAACCGCCCACTGCCCACTTGTAAACTCCTGATCGCGCCCCATGAAATCAACTCCGCGCAAATCGACCGCTGGCGGCAGGAACTGGCCCGGCCGTCGGTGCGGTACTCGCAGGCCACGCCCGAAACCGTTGAATTGGCTGAAGTTCTGTGGATTGACAACGTCGGAATGCTTTCGTCGCTGTACCAGTACGCCGATTACGCCTTCATCGGCGGGGCGTACGGCGACGGCCTCCACAACACGCTCGAAGCCGCCGTGTACGGGATGCCCGTGTTTTTCGGGAATAAAAACTACCACAAATTTCAGGAAGCCCACGACCTGCTGGCCCTCGGCTGCGCCTTTGCCGTGGCCGATGCCGGTGAACTGGCCCGGATTTTTACCGACCTTCGCGCCAACGAACCCCGCTCCCGAATGCTCGGGACTCGTGCCGCCGCCTACATTCGCGGGAATACCGGCGCAACGGAACGGGTGATGACGTGGGCAAGAAAAAAAATGGATAATGGATAATGGACAATGGAAAATGCCGACAACAACGGCTTTTCATTATCCATTGTCCATTATCAACTATCCATTATGAAAGGCTTAGTTCTCCGCTCCACTGGCTCCTGGTACGAAGTCCGCCAGGCAGACGGGCATATTTTTCGCGCCCGGCTGAAGGGCGTTTTCAAACTCAAAGGCCAGAACACCTCCAACCCCGTGGCCGTGGGCGATCGGGTGCAGTTCGACGTGGAAGATGCCGCCGAAAACACGGCCACCATCACGGCCATCGAGCCGCGCGAGAATTACATCATCCGCAAATCCGTCCACCGCACGGCGCAGGGGCACATTCTGGCCGCCAATCTCGACCAGGCCGTGCTCATTGTCACGCTCGATTTTCCGCGTACGTCGCTGGGTTTCGTGGACCGTTTTCTGGTCACAGCCGAGTCGTTTCGCATCCCGACGACGCTCGTTTTCAACAAGCAAGACCTGCTCGAGGCCGATTTTCGCGATGAACAGACGGCCATCGCCGCCATGTACCGCCGCCTCGGCTACGGCACCCTGCTGACCTCGACGGTGACGGGCGCGGGCGTGGAAGGTTTTCGGGCGCTGCTGACGGGAAAGGTGTCGCTGCTGGCGGGGCATTCGGGCGTGGGGAAATCGTCGTTGGTCAACGCCATCGCGCCGAGCCTCCACCTGCGCACGACCGAGGTGTCCACCTACGCCAACAAGGGCGTGCACACGACCACCTTCGCCGAAATGTTCGAGCTTTCGCCCGACACGTTTCTCATTGACACGCCGGGCATCAAGGAACTGGGCCTGATCGACATCGAACGCGAGGAACTGAGCCACTTTTTCCCCGAAATGCGCGACCGGCTCAACGAATGCCGCTTTCACAACTGCCTGCACGTCAACGAACCCGACTGCGCCGTACTCGCCGCCGTCGAAGCGGGTGACATCGCCGGGAGCCGGTACCTGAGCTACCTGAGCATGCTCGAAAACGAAGACAACCGGCGGTGAGCCGGGTAATGAACAATGAAAAATGAACAATGAAGAATGAAAAGGGAAGCTAACTTGCCGTCAATTCTTCATTTTTCATTGTTCATTCCAATGCCTTTCCTCTGGGGAATCGACCTCGGCGGCACCAAAATCGAGTGCGCCGTGCTGGATGCCGACAACTTCCAAACCGTAAAACTGCGTCGCCGCCTGCCCACCGAGGCCGACCAGGGCTACGCGCACATTATTTCCCAAATCGGAAAACTGGTTGACCAGGTGTCCGACGAACTGGGCGAACGGCCCACGGCCATCGGCTTCGCCACGCCCGGTGTGCTCGACCCCGTCACCGGAACGATGAAAAACTGCAACACCGTGGTGATGAACGACCAGCCCATGCAGCGCGACCTCGAAGCGCGCCTCGGCGTGCCCTGCCACCTGGCCAACGACGCCAACTGTTTTGCCCTGGCCGAAACGCTCGCCGGGGCCGTGCCGCAGGTCGCGCCCGATGCCCACGTGGTGTTCGGTGTGATTCTGGGTACGGGCGTGGGTGGGGGCGTGGTCGTGAACGGGCACGTCATTGGCGGGCGGCAGGGCATCGGCGGCGAGTGGGGGCACATTTTCCTGGCCATGACCGACGAGCGCTGCTACTGCGGGAAAAAAGGCTGCGTGGAACAGAATATCTCCGGCCCGTCGCTTCAGAAATTTTACGAAAAAAAGACCGGCGAACGCCGTACGATGGCTGAAATCTTGAAGCGCCACGAAGCGGGCACCGACCCAGCGGCCAGCGAAACCATCGAACGGCTGCTGACACTCTTCGGGCGCGGCCTTTCGACGGTCGTCAACATCCTCGACCCTGACGTCATCGTGCTTGGCGGCGGCGTTTCCAACGTCGATTTGCTTTATTCGAAAGGCGTCGAACGGCTGAAAAAATACGTTTTCAACCCCCGCCCCGACGTGCTGGTGGTGAAAAACGTCCTCGGCGACAGCGCGGGGGTGTTCGGGGCGGCGTTGCTGGTGAAGTAATTTTTGTCTGAACCTTGATTCGTCGGATTTTAGGATTGACAGGATTATAATTCAGACATCCTAAAATCCGACGAATCAAGGTGCAGACACCCTACACTTTCAAAAAAACCTTCCGCCGGTACAGCACCCAGCACACCAGCCAGCACACGCCTACAAAGGCGATAGCGAAGGCCAGCGAACCGGGGTAATTCCCAAAAACGGGCTGAAAAACGTGCCAGTACAGCCACGCGTAGAGGCTGGTTCCGAAGCCGTTGGCCTCCGTCACCGGGATACGCCAGAGGGCAATGGCCAGGACTTCCGAAAGCGCGTAAGCCACGATGGAGTTGGCCCCGAACACGACGAAAAATGGCGTCCAGTCGCGCCAGTTTTTCACATCGATGGCCCAGACGAGCACGGGCAGAATCAGCAAATCGATGCCCGCCGACAGGAGTACGTACGAACTCGTCCAGAGTTTTTTGTTGATGGGAAACGCGATGTTCCACACCAGCGCCGCCAGCACCAGGCCCACACCCCAGAACACCATGTGTACAATGAGCTTGTCGCGGTTTTCGGCTTCCTGCACCGAAATTCCCGTCAGGTAGCCCAGCAACACGGTCACGATGGCGGGCAGCGTGCTGAGCCAGCCTTCGGGGTCGAAGGCCAGGCCTTCGCCGTGGTAGAGGTGGTTGGGCCCCATCAGCCAGAGGTCGAAGCGGCGGGCAGCGTTGGTGGTGAGTTCGTAGTCGCCAAAACCCCACAGGATCAGCCAGTAAAGGAGCAGCACGCCCGCCGAAAGCCAGGGCAGGTACCGCCGCGGCACCGTCAGTACCAGAAATGCCGCCGCCAGGTAGCACAACGCAATGCGTTGCAACACACCCAGAATGCGCAGGTTGGCCAGGTCGAGGTCGTAGTACGGGAAGGTGTGAACGAGGTAGCCGATTCCGAAAATCAGCGCCGCCCGTTTCAGGATTTTGGCGCGCAGCGCGGGCGTAAGCTGATAATTGAAACTTTTGAACGAAAACCGCATCGCCACGCCCACGATGAACAAAAACGACGGGAATACCAGATCGGTGGGCGTGAAACCGTGCCAGCGGGCGTGATGTAGCGGGGCGTAGGTGAAGTCGCCGTTGCCGGGCGTGTTGACCAGAATCATCCCGGCGATGGTCAGGCCGCGGAATACGTCGAGGGAAAGGTAACGGTTGTTCATGGGAGAGCATCGGGTCACGCCAGAGCGGGGCACGTCTTCGTTGGGAAAACGATTGCCTGGAAGCCGTCAAATGTAAATCCTTCCCCGAAAAACCCCAATCTTTGCCCCGACGAACTTTACGGCCCGCTTAGCCCTTGCCATTACCAACTGACCACTTGTTCCCATGAGCACCATGCACGTCGACATCGTCCGGGTGGACGATGCCTTTCACTTTCAGGCCAGCGGCACGGCGGGCGTCGCCGTCGACATGGACAGTTCGCCCGAAACCGGCGGCCACAACCTCGGTGCCCGCCCCATGGAAATGCTCCTGATGGGCCTGGGCGGCTGCACGGCCATCGACGTGCTGCTGATTTTGAAAAAACAGCGCCAGTTGGTCGACGACTTCCGGGTGAAAGTAACCGGGGAGCGCGAAAAAATTGCAGGCACCGAAATGACGCCATTTCGCAAAATCCACCTGCATTACACGCTTGCTGGTGAGGTGCAGGCCGAAAAAGTAGCCCGCGCCATTCAGCTTTCGATGGAAAAATACTGCTCGGCCACGGCCCAGCTCGCGCCCACGGCGGAGATTACGAGTTCGTATGAAATTTTGTGAAAAGTGAAGCGGCTGGTGGCCGCATCGCCAAAGAATTCGTATTTTCGGGCAGTAAACAAGCTACTGACGTTTCACTACTGACTTCTCAAAAAAAATGAAAAAACTCCTCTTCGCCCTTTCGCTCGCCGTACTGGTGAGCGGAGCTGCTTTCGCCGACGGCGGCAAAAAACACGCTTCCTGCGCAAAAGGCTCGGCTTCGTGCTGCCACGGGAAGGCTGAGAAAACGGCCAAAGTTGAAAAAGCCGCTAAGAAAACCGACCGGAAAACAAAGGCGTAACCCGCCGTTGCCCCGAATTGAAAAAGCCTCCTGACCGAGGCTTTTTTCGTTGAAAGTTCGGGGTTACTTTTCGGGAAAATAGTCCACCTGCTGCATGAGTTCGCTGACTTCGTCCTATCAACCCCACCCGCTGGCCACTGACGCGCCGGTGGGTGCAACTTGCAAGAATTGCAGGAATCGCTTCACGGGCCATTTCTGTAACGAGTGCGGCCAGCAGGCCGACACGCACCGGATTACGTGGCACTTCATTTGGCACGAAATCCCGCACAGCGTCTGGCACGTGGACCACGGCATACTCTTCACGCTGAAGGAACTGTTTACCCGACCCGGCTACACGATCCGGGAATTCCTGGAGGGAAAAAGGGTGCGGCATTACCGACCGTTGGCACTGGTGTTGCTGCTGGGTGCCGTGCTGACGTTCGTATTGCACAGCCTCGACGTGCAGCTTTTTCGCGAAACACAAGCGGCCATGAGGACAAATACCGCCGACTCCGAGCGCATCAAGCAATTTACGACCGACGCGAATGCGTTTTTCGAGCGGTACTTCAACATTTTTCAATTGGCCTTCCTGCCCGTTACGGCCTTTTTTCACTGGTTGTTATTCCGGCGAAAAGGCCTGAATTACCCCGAGCACCTCGTGGCGAATACGTTTCTGCTGAACGGTCCATTTGTGCTGTTAATCCTGGCGGTGCTGGGCTTCAAACTGGCCGGAGGTAGTCAGTCGGCGTTTTCCACAATGATGATCACAAGTTCGATCGTAAGCGTGGGGTATCACGTCTGGGCTTATGTTCAGTTGTTCGAAGGCAGGCTGAAGCCCGTGTCAGCCTTGGGCCGGGTGGTGGCTGCCTACGTGTTGAATTACATGGGCATGATGCTGATTATCGGGTTGTTCACGGCGACTTACATATTTTTTCTCATCCGCAAACAACCTGAACCCGTAAAAACAGCGCCAAGACCGACGATCCAGACGCCCCACAAATGACCCAATACCACGACCTCCTCCGCCACATCCTCGACCACGGCACCCGCAAAACCGACCGCACCGGCACGGGCACCCTCAGCGTGTTTGGCTACCAGATGCGCTTCGATTTGCAGGATGGTTTTCCGCTGCTGACGACCAAGAAAGTCCACACCAAATCCATTATTCACGAGCTACTCTGGTTTTTGCAGGGCGATACCAACATCCGGTATTTGAAGGAAAATGGCGTGAGCATTTGGAACGAATGGGCCGACGCCAACGGCGACCTCGGCCCGGTGTACGGCAGGCAGTGGCGCAGTTGGGCCGCCCCCGATGGCCGCACCATCGACCAGATGGCCGACGTGGTGCGGATGATTCAGAAAAACCCCGATTCCCGCCGCCTCGTCGTCAGCGCCTGGAACCCCGCCGACGTGCCCAGCATGGCGCTGCCGCCGTGCCATTTGCTTTTTCAGTTTTACGTGACACCCCCCAACCCCCTCAAGCGGGAGACGCAGGGAAAACTTTCCTGCCAACTCTACCAGCGCAGCGCCGACGTGTTTCTGGGCGTGCCGTTCAACATCGCCTCCTACGCGCTGCTGACGATGATGGTGGCCCAGGTAACCGGCCTCCAACCCGGCGAATTCATCTGGACCGGTGGCGATACGCACCTGTATCTCAATCATTTGGAACAGGTCGAAACGCAGTTGAGCCGCACCTTGCGGCCCCTGCCCACGATGCGGCTCAACCCGGAAGTGACCGACCTGTTCGCCTTCCGCTACGACGATTTCACGCTCGAAAACTACGACCCCTGGCCAGCAATTAAAGCGCCGGTGGCGGTGTAGCACCCGTAGCACCGACATTCTTGTCGGTGCTCAGTCGGCAGGCGAAAGCGCGGTAGTCCGTCAGCGGTCACCGACAAGAATGTCGGCGCTACTTGCCCTCCAGCTTCCGGTACTCGCGCTCGACGGCGTTTTCTGCGCCGGAACTGTACGCCGCGAAGCCGTGCGAAGCCAGGCCGAGGCCCCAGCCAAGTAGGGGCCAGATGGGCCAGAAGTAGTCGTAATGGCCGTTGTAGGGACCGGTGAAATACCACACTCCAATCAGAAACAGGTTGACCAGCACGAAACTCAACACGTGGGTCTTGAACGCCGCCCGCGTCTGGGCCTTGCGCCACAGGTAGGGGTCTTTGCCTTCAGGAACGGGATAATGAGAATAGTCGTAACGGGACATGGGTTTGAAAGGGTTGAGGTTGGTTAAAAATACGGGGAAGGATTTGAAAGTCAATCCGTTGGTTTCCTGCTGGCCCCAAAATAACAACCAGCCCTCCCTTCGCCGACACGTTTGCACGACGAATGCCCGCTTTCCCGGTGCCAACGCCCGATTTTCCCCCGTAAACTTTTCTGGGTAGTTTTGAAAACGGGATCAACCGATTCCCAAATTACCCAATTCCCGATTTACTCCCTCCATGTCCAACGACGACATCCTCGAACTCCTCGAACTGACCGGCAAACTCCTCGAACTCCACGCCGAAAACGAGTTCAAGGTGCGCAGCTACCAGAACGCCGCCTACAGCCTCGACAAATCCACCGCCGATCTCACCACGCTGCCCGTCGCCGAGTTGGCGCAGATGTCCGGCGTCGGGAAAAGTCTGGCGGCGAAAATCGACGAAATCCGCCGGACGGGCGAATTGAAGGAATTGAACGAGTTGCTCGTCCGCACGCCACCCGGCGTAGTCGAGATGTTCCGCATCAAAGGCATCGGGCCGAAAAAAATCCGCCAACTCTGGCTCGAACTCGGCATCGACGACCTCGACAAACTGCTTAAATGCGCAGAAGCAGGGGAAATTGCCTCGCTCAAAGGCTTTGGTGAAAAGCTCCAGGAGACCATCCTGACCAACCTGCGGTTTTTGCAGGAAAGCGCCGCCAAACTCCGCATGAACCAGGGCGAGGCCCTGGCCCAGGTGCTGTACGACGCGCTGAAAAGCGAGTTCGATCAGGTACAAATCACCGGCGACGTGCGGCGGCGCAACGACGTCGTCGGCAGCCTTCAACTCGTGGTCGGAGCCACCGACCCGCTGGCCGTCCAGCGGTTTCTGAACGGTCAGGAATTCTTGCAACAACACGAAAAAGCCTCCACGCCGTTCGTCTGGCGGGGTGGTTTCACCGACCGGAAAATTCCCGTCGAAGTCATCACCGCCACGCCCGACCGCTTCGCCGGGCGGGTGTTCGTGCAGTCGGCCAGCGAAGGTCACCTTGCCCACGCCGTCGGCGGGCAAACGCTTTTCCAGCGCGCCACGACCGCCCCGATCGAGTCGGAAGAAAGCCTTTACGCCAGCCTCGGCCTGCCGTACATCAGCCCCGAACTGCGCGAGGGAACGGATGAATTTACAAAGAACGAAGCACGAAGCACGACACCCCTCATCACGTTCGACGCCCTCCGGGGCACTGTTCACAACCACTCCACCTGGTCGGACGGCAAGGCGACGATCGAGCAAATGGCGCGGGCGGCAATGGAAATGGGCCTGGCGTATTTTGGCATTGCCGACCACTCAAAATCAGCCACGTATGCGAAAGGGCTGAGCGAAGACCAGGTGTTCAGCCAGCAAAAAGAGGTGGACGAACTCAACCAGAAGTTTGCCGCCGAAGGGCTGAAGTTCACGATTTTCAAAGGCATTGAATCCGACATCCTCGGCGACGGTTCGCTCGACTACGCCGACGACGTGCTCAGCACCTTCGATTACGTGGTCGCCTCGGTGCATTCCAACCTCACGATGACCCAGGAAAAAGCTGAACAACGCCTGCTGCGGGCCATCGAAAACCCGTACACCACGATTCTGGGCCACCTAACGGGCCGGTTGCTGCTTTCGCGGCCCGGCTACCCGGTGGATCACCGCCGAATCATCGACGCCTGCGCCGCCAACGGCGTGGTGATCGAACTCAACGCCGACCCCTACCGCCTCGACGTGGACTGGCGCTGGATTCCGTACTGCCTCGAAAAAGGCGTGCTGATTGCCATCAACCCCGACGCCCACAGCCCCGGCGGCCTGCTCAACATGCGCTACGGCGTGGACGTGGCCCGGAAAGGCGGCCTGACGCGGGAAATGACCTTCAACGCGCTGGGACGCGAGGAAATCAGCGCGTACCTTGCCCAACGAAAAGCCCGGTGAACTCATGGAAACGTCCGTAAAACTCGCCCCCGGCGACATTGCCGGGCTGGAGAAACTGCTCCGCGAACGCGGCGTTTTCGAGCGCTACGGCCTCGAACGGATTGGCGTGTACGGCTCGTTTGCGCGGGGAGAGGCGTACCGCGACGTGGACGTGCTCGTTGAGCCTGAACCGGATGCGTTTGCAAAATGGCGACAATTGCGCGATGAACTGGAAAGCCTGCTCGACACGCGGGTGGACGTGGTCATGCTGAAATACATGGACCCCATCATTCATTACCGGGCTAAAAATGACCTGAAGTATGTCACCGCACATTAAAAATGACATGGTTCACTTGCTGCGAATACTCCAGGCCATCGGAAAAATTCAGGATTGGATGCGGCCGTACGCCGAAGAATTTGATTTCTACCACGCCCAGAACCAACTCGTTTACAACGCGGTACTGATGCAAACCCAACTGGTGGGTGAATTGACGGTGAAAATCAGCGACACCCTCAAAACGAAATACGCCCACGTTCCCTGGCCGTCCATTCGCAACGTCCGCAATCGAATCACACACGATTACCTCGGCATCAACCGGGCGATTGTCTGGGAAATTCTGACCGTCG
Source organism: Spirosomataceae bacterium (assembly GCA_965249815.1). Lineage (GTDB taxonomy): Bacteria > Bacteroidota > Bacteroidia > Cytophagales > Spirosomataceae > JAJAZB01. The sequence continues at coordinate 484,481 of CBDFMV010000002.1, forward strand.
AATTGCCCAAACTCAAAAAAGACCTCAAAACCATCATCCGCGCCGAACTGGCCGAAGGCACGTTTGATCGGCAGGAACTCGAAACGGCCATTGGCAACGCATACTACGGCTACGTGGACTTTGATGAACTCCGCTGATTCCCCCAAAAAGTTCCTCGTCCTCCGCTTCTCTTCCATCGGCGACATCATCATGACTACGCCGGTTGTGCGGTGCCTCAAGCGGCAGGTGCCCGGCGCGGTGGTGCACGTTGCGACCAAAAACGAGTACCGGTTTCTGGTCGAATCAAACCCGTACGTGGACAAGGTCTTCGGCCTCGGCGACAGCATTCCCGATCTGGCCCGCCAACTCGACGCCGAAGGGTACGACGCGGTCATCGACCTCCACAACAACCTCCGCACCTGGCGGCTGGGCCGGGCCATGCAACCCGTGCCGACCTACCGGTTCGACAAACTGAATCTGAAAAAATACCTGCTCACGGCGTTCAAAATCAACGTGTTGCCGAAGGGCATTCACGCCAGCGACCGCTTCCTGGCCACCGTCGAACGGTTTGGTGTGAAAAACGACGGCCTCGGGCAGGATTTTTTCATTCCCCCCGCCGACGAGGTTCCACTGGAAACTTTCCCCGAAACCCACCGCCGCGGCTACGTGGCCTACGCCATCGGCGCGCAGCAAGCCACGCGGCAGTTGCCGTTGCCGAAAATGATCGAACTCTGCGGGAAAATCCGCCGCCCGCTCGTGCTGATGGGCGGCAAGGTGGACGAAGCCAACGCGCAGGGAATCATGGCCGCGCTCAACAACCCGCTGATTTTTAACGCCGTCGGCAAGTTCAGTTTCAACCAATCCGCCTCGATCATCCGGCAGGCGCAACTGGTGTACGCCCACGACACGGGCCTGGCCCACGTGGCGGCGGCGCTGAAAAAGCGAGTCGTTTTCATTTTGGGCAACACCGTGCTGTCCTTCGGCATGTACCCGTACGCGACCGAAAAAGTGGTCTGGGAAGTGAACGGCCTGTGGTGCCGCCCCTGTTCAAAAATCGGCTACGACCGCTGCCCCCTCCGCCACCACCGCTGCATGAACGACCAGGGCCTCGACGTCGCGGCGATGGAGCGGGAGACGGGGTGGTAGAAAAATAATTTAGGGTTTAGCGTTCAGGGTTTAGAGTTAACAACCCTGAACGCTAAACCCCAAACTAAAAACCCATGAACCCAAAAACCGTCAACGTCGGCCTCGTCCAGATGAGTTGTTCGCCCGACGTGGAGGCCAACCTCGAGAAGGCCATCGCCAAAACCCGCGAAGCCGCCGCGCAGGGCGCGCAAATCGTGTGTTTACAGGAATTATTCCGGTCGCTTTACTTCTGCGACGTCGAAGACCCGCACAACTTCAGCCTCGCCGAGGCCATTCCCGGCCCGAGCACCGAGCGGCTGGGCGCATTGGCGAAGGAACTGGGCGTGGTCATCATCGCATCGCTGTTCGAGAAACGCGCCGCCGGGCTGTACCACAACACCGCCGCCGTGCTCGACGCCGACGGCAGTTACCTGGGCAAGTACCGCAAAATGCACATCCCCGACGACCCCGGTTATTACGAGAAATACTACTTCACCCCCGGCGATCTCGGCTACAAAGTCTTCGATACGAAGTTTGCCAAAATCGGCGTGCTCGTGTGCTGGGATCAGTGGTACCCCGAAGCCGCCCGCATCACGGCGCTGATGGGGGCCGACATCCTGTTTTACCCCACGGCCATCGGCTGGGACAGCAACGAGCCTGACGATCAGGTCAATACCGAGCAATACGACGCCTGGCAGACCATCCAGCGGAGCCACGCCGTAGCCAACGGCGTGTACGTGGTGGCCGTTAACCGGGTGGGGCGCGAGGCCGACCAGCAGTTCTGGGGCGGCAGTTTCATCGCCAAACCCCACGGCAGCCTGCTCTACCTCGCCCCGCACGACGAGGAGGTCGTCCACGTCGAAACGCTGGATTTGGGCGTGTCCGACCGCATCCGCACCACCTGGCCGTACTTCCGCGACCGGCGCATCGACTCCTACGCGCCCATCACCCGGCGGTTTATCGACGAGTAGTCAGCGCACGCGACGGAAGGTGTACGTGGCGGTGGCGCGGCTGTACACGGCCCGCTTGTCCTCGTTTTTCTGGTTGGCGGTTTCCATCGCCTGGAGGCAGGGCACGTCCTGGAGCAGCACCAGTTCGTCGGCGGTGTGGCGGGCGAGTTTAAGGCAGACGAAGGTTTTGGCGGAGTCGGGCGTGAGGCCGGTCAGGTCGTTGGGCGTGTCGCGGTAGCCCCGGTGGGTGAGCGTCAGCCGCAGTTCGTCGCCCTGGTGGGTGTAAGTGCCCGTTGAGGCCACGGGGCCGGTGAGCGCCAGGGGCACAATGCCGCCGTAACGGCCGTCGTCGAAAAACCGCAGCTTTTCGGTTTTAAACGGCGCCTGGTTGGCGTTTTCGAGGTACTGCGTGATGGTTTGCAGGCTTACCGACGGGTTTGGCGTCACCACGATGGCGCCCTCGGCGTGGTCGAACTGCCAGGTGGTGCCCGAAAGGGCGTTTTCGTTTTGAGTTGAACAGCCGACCAGCAGGGCCAGCAGCGCGGCGACTCCGAAGGCCCATTGAATTTTTCGGGTGTTGTTCATGAAACGGAAGTTGGAGGCTTGGGGCAACAAACCTATTCGTTCTTTTCCAGAATGCTTCCTATTTTGCCAGAAGCTTAGCCTGACTCCATGACGAACGCCCAACGGGAAGAAATCGAAGAGGAAATCCGAATTCTGAAAACCATCCACCAGGCGTACCTGACTCATCCCGAACTGGGCGGCCCCGAAGCCCAACGCGTGGAGCACCTGCTTGACATCATGGAGCGAATTGACGAACTTCAAACGCTTTTAACCAGAACCGATCATGGACCAACCGACGCTGACTAACTGGGTAAGTGACTTTAAACAAGCGACTTCGGAAGAAGAAAAGCAGGCTTATTTGAGGAAAATCGAAACCGAAATCAAGGCGGAAACCTACGAACAGGCCATGGAAGGAATTCAGGTGCTGCGAGAGCGGGTGGTTGAACTCAGGGAGCAAATCCTTGCCGAAAAGCCAACGCCAGTGAACTGAAAACGGCTTGGTCAGCGGCTATCTTTGCGCCCTGATTCCCCGCGCATGACCCCCAAACAGCAAGGCTTTTTCTTCCCCGCCGAGTGGCACCCGCACGCGGCCACCTGGCTCACCTTTCCCCACAACGACCACTCCTGGCAGGGCGACCGGCTCGCCCGGATGCGCCCGCAGTACATCCAGTTTATCAAGGCCATCAGCCAGGGCGAACGCGTGTGCATCAACGCCAACGACGAGCAACTCAAAACCGATATTCTGCACTGGCTCGGCGAGGCGGGCGTGGACGTGAACCAGATTCGCATCCTCGTCAACCCCACCAACGACGCCTGGTGCCGCGACCACGGCCCGGCCTTTCTCATCAACCCGCAAACGGGCGAACGCCTGATTGTGAACTGGGACTACAACGCCTGGGGCGGCAAGTACCCGCCCTACGGCGATGACGACGCGCTGCCGGTGCGCATCGCCGAACGCCTCGGGCTGCCGGTCGTGACGCCCGGCATCGTGATGGAAGGCGGCGCGGTGGAATTCAACGGGGCAGGCACGGTGCTGACCTCGAAGTCCTGTCTGCTGAACCCCAACCGCAACCCGCACCTGTCGCAGGCCCAAATCGAGCAATACCTGAGCGATTACTACGGCGTCGAGCAGGTGCTGTGGGTCGAAGGCGGCATCGTGGGCGACGACACCGACGGCCACATCGACGACACAACGCGGTTCGTCAGCGAAGACACGGTCGTGGCCTGCGTGGAAACCGATTCGTCGGACGAGAATTTTGAGGTGCTGCAAACCAACCTGAGGCTGCTCCGGCAAATGCGGTTGCTGAACGGCAAGCCTTTGAATGTCATCGAATTGCCCATGCCGAAGGCGGTCATCCTCGACGGCTTCCGGACGCCGGGCAGCTACGCCAATTTCCTGATTTGCAACGCGGGCGTCATCGTGCCGGTATTCAACAACCCGCACGACGGGGTGGCGGTGGATATTCTCGAAAAAGCCTTTCCCGACCGGAAAATCATCCCGCTCCTGGCCGACGAAATCATCTGGGGCCAGGGCAGTTTCCACTGTTTAAGCCAGCAGGAGCCAGTTAGTTAACGGTTTGGGGCCTGGGTGAGTTTCTCGCAGATTTGCGCAGCGTATCCCTGATTCGCATCGTTAACGAATTGTAACGTTCTGCGCTCGTCTGCGAAAATCATCTGCGCACATCTGCGAGAAATTGCCCCGATCCCCGGCCGTTTCATTGAACCGGAATCCGCAATCTTTGCGTATTTTTGGGCAATATTTCGCGGGCTAACCGGTTATTCAGGGAAGCCACGACCCCCTTTCCGGAACAATGCGTTTAGCCTTTCCCAGCCCGGTGCTGGTTCTTTTTGTCCTGTTCGCCGAGCCGGTTTTTTCCCAGACAAAATCCGCCCTTGCCCCTGACCCCGTGCTGCTCACCATCGGGGGCAAACCGGTGAGCGTCAGTGAGTTCAATCAGGTGTACCACAAAAATCTGCTCGTGGCCGACACCACCGGCGGCACGGCTTCGCCCCGGCAGTACCTCGATTTGTTCGTCAACTACAAACTCAAAGTCCGCGCCGCCGAAGCCCGGGGCCTCGACACCACGCAGGCGTTCCGCGACGAACTGGCCTCGTACCGCCAGCAATCGGCGCAGAGTTTCCTCACCGACAAAACCGCCACCGAAGCCCTCATCCGCGAGGCCTACGACCGGATGAAAGAGGAAATCAACGCCTCGCACATCCTGCTTTCGGTTCCGGCGAACGCCGCCCCCGCCGACACGCTGGCGGCGTACAACCAGGCCCTCCAACTCCGCGAACGGCTGCTGAATGGCGAGGAGTTCGCCACGCTGGCGAAGCAATTCTCCAAAGACCCGACCGCCGCGCAGAGTGGCGGCAACCTCGGCTGGTTCACGGCGTTGCAAATGGTCTATCCGGTTGAAAACGCCGTCTACCGCACCAACAAGGGCAAAATTTCGCTGCCCGTCCGCACGCAGTTCGGTTACCACCTCATCCGGGTGAACGACCGCCGCCCGGCCCAGGGCAAGGTGCGGGTGGCGCACATCCTCGCGCGTCTGGCTGCCAACGCCAGCCAGCCCGAACAGGCCGCGGCCAAAACCAAAATCGACGAAGCTTACGCTGCACTCCAGCGGGGTGAGCCGTTCGAGCGCGTCGTCAAGCAGTACACCGACGACGCCACCTCGCGGGCCAACGGCGGCGCGCTCCAGCCCTTCGGCACCGGCCAGATGATTGCGCCGTTCGAGGCTGCGGCCTTCGCGCTGAAAAAAGTGGGGGCGTATTCGGCTCCGTTCCAGACCAGCTACGGCTGGCACCTCGTGAAGTTGGTTGAGAAACTGCCCCTGGAGCCGTTTGAGCAGCTTTCGGGCGTGGTGCGGCAGCGGGTGCTGGCCGATGGCCGCTCGTCGCTGGGCAAGCAAACGACGCTGGCGCGGCTGAAACGCGAAAACGGGTTTTCGGAAAACCCCGCCGTGCTGAACGAAGTGCTTGGTTTGGCCAACGCCAGCCTGACCGAAGGCAAATTCAGCCCCGACCTGAACGGCTCGCTGGCGAAAAAAGACTTGTTTTTCATCGGGAAAAACCCGGTGCCGGTGCGCGATTTCTTTGCGTTCGTGCTGAAAAAACAAACCGCCCAGGCGGGAGCCGACCCGAAAGCGGTGTTGCGAACGTTGTACAACCAGTTTGTCGAGCAGGAAATTTTTAAGTACGAAGAAGCGCACCTCGAGGAAAAAAATCCCGAGTTCAAGGCGCTCGTGCAGGAATTCCACGACGGCATTCTGCTGTTTCAGGTCATGGAAACCGACGTGCTCAACAAGTCGCTCGCCGACTCGACGGGCCAGATGGCGTACTACCAGCGCAACCAGACCCGGTACCGGATGCCCGAAAGCGTGGCGGCCACGGTGCTGTCCGCCGCCAGCAAGGACGTGCTCGATCAGGCCCGGAAGTTACTGGCGAAGCAGCCGTACCCGCTCAACCGCAAGTTGCCGGAGTTGTATTTTGAAAAAGGCCAGACCGTGCTGAACGACAAACAGCGGGAGCAATTGTTCGATCTCGTCGTGGTGATGGCCAAAAGCCCGGCCTACACGGTGGAAGTCACCGGCAACGCCGACACCTCGGAAGACGACAGCGTGTCGGCGGCGCGGGTGCGCAACGTGGTGCGCTACCTGACCAGCGGCGGGGGTATTCGCATGACGCGCATCGTGGAAATCGACGAGGGCAAGTTTAAACCCGCCTCGAAAACTGAGCGCGACAAAAACCGCCGCGTGGGTTTCGTGTTTTTTACGAATTCCAAGCAGGATGTCGCCAGCCGGTTCAACCAGCAGAAACCCGACAACCTGACCGTGAGCGAAGGCATTTTCCGGAAAGGCGACGACAAACTGCTCGACAGCGTGCCCTGGAAACCCGGTCGGCAAACGCTCGAACGCGGCGGGCGGGTGATTCAAATCGACATCGAACAGGTGGACCCGGCCCGGCCCAAGACATTCGGCGAAGCGCGGGGGGCAGTCATCAACGACTACCAGGCCGACCTCGAACGGCAGTGGCTCGCCGAGTTGCGTCGTCAGTTTCCAGTGGAAATCAATGAAGTGGAGTTGAAGAAATTGAAGTGAAAAGCAACAAAAATCTTCCCCCGCGCGTCATTGCGAGGCACGAAGCGGTCCGCCGCGCGGCAATCTGCCCGTAGTCACCAAAAAGAGTCTGCAGCAAACGGCTATGGCAGGTATCAACAGATTGCCGCGCGGCGGACCGCTTCGTGCCTCGCAATGACGAAGTGGGCAAACTAAAAATTCAATGAAAAATGTCTTAAATACCCTCGTCCTCAGCCTGTTGGCACTAACGGCGTTTGCGCAGGGCCAAAGCGCGGCGTCGAAGGATTCGGTCGCCGGTACCGTGATGCCCGCTATCGTGATTGACAAAATCATCGCTAAGGTGGACAACTATTACGTGCTCAAGTCGGAACTTGACCAGACCTTCGAGCAGTACGAAGCCCAGGCGCAAACGTCCAAGCAGGCACCGCCCAGCAAATGCCAGATTTTGGAAAGCCTGATTCTGAACAAATTTCTGGTGGCAAAAGCCGAGATCGACTCCGTAACCGTGCCCGAAAAGCAGGTGGAAAACGAACTCACCGGCCGCATGGACCAAATGGCCATGCAGTACGGTTCGGAAAAGGGCATCGTTGAGCAGTTCGGCAAAAGCATCGACCAGCTCAAGGGCGAGTACCGTGCCCAGGTGCGAGAGCAGTTGCTGGGCCGCGAAATGCAGCGCAAAATCACTGAGGACGTGAAAATCACGCCGAAGGAAGTGCGCCAGTTTTTCAACGCCATTCCGAAAGACAGCATCCCGTACCTGCCCACCGAAGTGGAAGTGGGGCAAATCGTGCGCGTGGCGAAAGTGACCCGCGAGGAAAAAACGCGGTTGCGTCAGCGGCTGCTCGATATTAAAAAACGCATTGAAGCGGGCGAAGACTTCGCCAAACTCGCCAAGGAATTCTCCGAAGACGTGGGCAGCGCCCAGAACGGCGGCAACCTTGGGTTTGCCAAACGCGGCGCGATGGTGCCCGAATTCGAGGCGGCGGCCATGAAGCTGAAACCCATGCAGATGTCCGACATCGTCGAGTCGGATTTTGGTTTTCACCTCATCCAACTCATCGAGATGCGCGGCCAGGAGTACAACGCCCGGCACATTCTGTTCCGTCCCGAATACGCCCGCCTCGACCTCACCGAGCCGAAGCATTTCCTCGACAGCATCCGCACGCGGATCGTGACCGACAGCCTGAAGTTCGAGAAAGCGGCCCACGATTTTTCGGAAGACAAAGGCACCTCGGAAGTGGGCGGTCTGATGCGCGACCGCGAAAGCGGTTCGACCAAACTGGCCCTCGACGCCAGCATGGAGCCGACCCTGTTTTTCACGCTCGACACCATGAAAGTGGGCACCGTCAGCGCCCCGATGGAATTCCGCACCGACGACGGCAAAAGCGCCGTGCGGATTTTGTATTACAAGACCAAAATCCCGCCGCACTACGCCAGCTACCGCGACGATTACCAGAAGTTGCAGGCCTACGCGCTGGGTCGCAAGCGCAACACGGCGGTGGAAAAGTGGTTTGCCAAATCGAAAGGCGAGGTGTTCATTCAGGTGGACCCCGAATACCGCGATTGCCCGGCGGTGCAGAACCTGCTGGCGAGCGGGCAGTGATGTATAATTGCGGATTGCGCCGATTTTCAGAACACGGCGTTACACAATGTCTTGAGCCGGGCAACCCCGCGAAGACGGAGGGTTCGAAGGCATTACTTAACCGGTCTAATCCGAATTCATGGCAAAGTACGCGTCCGACGTCGAGGCCGTTGAGGCTCTTCAGGTTTCCTACAAAAAACTCCACGCCGAAATCACCAAAGTGGTCATCGGGCAGGACGAAACCGTCCGCCTGCTGCTGACGGCCATTTTCTGCCAGGGCCACTGCCTGCTGGTGGGTGTGCCGGGGCTGGCCAAAACACTGCTGATTCAGACCATCGCCGGGGCGCTCGACTTGAGCTTCAACCGCATCCAGTTTACGCCCGATTTAATGCCCTCCGACATCCTGGGGGCCGAAACCCTCGACAACGAACGCAATTTCCGGTTCATTCGCGGGCCGGTTTTCGCCAACATCATCCTCGCCGACGAAATCAACCGGACGCCGCCCAAAACCCAGGCGGCGCTGCTCGAAGCCATGCAGGAATACTCGGTGACGGTAGCCGGGGCGAAGCACAGCCTCGACCGCCCGTTTTTCGTGCTGGCCACGCAAAACCCCATCGAGCAGGAAGGCACGTATCCGCTGCCCGAGGCCCAACTGGACCGCTTCATGTTTATGGTGCAACTCGATTATCCCTCGTTCGAGTCGGAGTTGGAAATCGTGAAAGCCACCACCTCCAACCAGCGTTACGACGTGCAGACGGTCGTGTCGGGGGCCGAAATTCAGGCGTTTCAGCAACTCGTCCGGAAAGTGCCCGTAGCCGACAACGTCGTGGATTACGCCGTGCGGCTCGTGCACAAAACCCGCCCCAACACGGGCATGGCCGCCCGCGAAGCCAGCGAGTACCTCGAATGGGGCGCTGGGCCGCGCGCGTCGCAAAACCTGATTCTGGGGGCAAAATGCAACGCGCTCTTCAACGGGAAATTTTCGCCCGACATCGAAGACGTCCGCGCCGTGGCCTTCCCGATTCTGCGCCACCGCATCGTGCGCAACTTCAAGGCCGAAGCCGAAGGCATCACGGTGGAGGATTTAATTCGGAAATTCATCTGAGCACGCTTTTTTCAACGCAACGGCGCATGATGAAGTCCCTGTTGTTTGCCGCCCTGCTCTTCGCGTCCGCCGGGCGCGCGCACGCCCAAACGGAGGTCCGCAAGCACCCCATCGACGTGGCGCTCGATACCTGCGTGTCGAAAAACCCGTCCACTCAGGGCACGAACCAGTGTTTTTACGAAGCCGGGCGGCAGTGGGACGCCGAGCTCAACCGCGCTTACCGCAAACTGATCACGTTGCTCAATCCGGTGCAGAAAAAGGCCCTGCTCACTTCCCAACGCCTCTGGCTCCAGCACCGCGACGCCGAAGCCGCGTTTCAGCGCCAGTTTTACGGGGCCATGCAGGGTACGATGTACAGCACCTTCGCCGCCAGCGACCACATGGAGGTCGTCCGGAAGCGGGCGATGCTGCTCAACACGTACCTCGACGTGCTGGAAATGAAGTGAGTTTTTACTCATCTGGACTTGTGCCGAGCGGTTTTCCGTCCGCTAAAGCAGACGGCAAGAGGGGAAAGCCCTGTCAGGGCTGAAAGCCATATTTGAGTCTTTAAGGGAGAATTTACAACTTGCCGTTTGCTTTAGCGGACGGAGAAAGTACGCAGCGCCGCCAGTTGCTCGGGCGTGTCCACGTCGAAGCGGCCTTCGGGGAAAGTAACCGTCGCCACGGCATCAGGGTGCTGGCGTAACACGGCCTGGGCACCCCGGTCGCCACGCAGGGCGAGCAGGTCGGTGAAATGAGTTTTGGCAAACAACACCGGTACGCCCACCACGCCGTTTTCGTAGTCGCAGGCGACGATGGACCGGCCCGTTTCCACAAGAACGTTCAGCAAATTTTCCAGCAACCCGATCGTCACAAACGGCTGGTCGCAGAGCAGCAGCAGCAACGCGTCGGCGTGCTGAGCGGCGGCCCACTGCGCGGCCAGGCCCACCGAACTGCCCATGCCTTCGGGGTGGTTTTCGTTGTCGAAAATCGTCACGCTCAACCCGTCCAACTCCCGCCGACACGCCTCGCCGTGGGCACCCAGCACGACAGCGACGGGCGTTTCCCAGTCGTGCGGCGGCACACCCAACGCGGTTTCAACAACCCGGCGTAACAGCGTTTTTCCTTCAAAAACCACGAGTTGTTTGGGCTGGCCGAGGCGGGACGAACTACCGGCGGCGAGGATCACGAGGGCGATTTTTTCCACGGTTTAGTGAATCGGGGCCGCGCGAAGTTTCAGCATCCGCCCGTCGCGCTGGTTAAAGCGGGCCTGAATTTCGGCCACGATGCTGAGGGCGATTTCCTCCGGCGTTTCGGCCCCGAGGTCCAGACCGATGGGCGAATGGACCCGGCTCCAGTCACTTTCCCGGAAACCGCCGAGGGCTTCAGCGAGTTTATCGCCGCGCTTTTTAGGCCCCAGAATCCCGATGTACGGAATGTGGGTTTCGAGCAAACCGGGCAGCACGGCCTCGTCGTAGCGGAAATTGTGCGTCATCAGCACGGCGGCGGAGCGGGCGTCCGGGGTGATTTTACCCATCACTTCGTCGCGGGGCGCGTAAATCATCGCGTCGCAGGTAGCGAACTTTCGGGGGCTGAGGTGCGCGATGCAGTCGTCGGTGACAGTCACGGGCCAGCCGAGCAACTTGGCCTGGGCCACGAGCGGCAGCACGTCGTAACCCGCCCCAAAAATGAAAAGCTGAATGTCGGGAATCAAGGCTTCGACAAACACCGCCGCCCCGTCGATTTCGTCCAGCGACGACCGTTCGGTGCTCAGCGCGGCGGCGGCCAACGTATGGACTTTTTCGGCAAAAAGCCGGTCGGGAATCGTGCTGTGTGTTTCGCCGTGCGCGTCGAGGAGGAGCCGCTGGCCCACGCGCTCTGGTTCAGCCGCAGTTACGATGGTAGCCATCGCGGTCGGGCGGCGCTCGGTCAGCAGCCGACCCAGCAAGGCGAGCGGGTTGCGCTCGTCGTCGGGGCGGATGGGTTCGATGAGGATGTCGATAACGCCGTTGCAGCCCAGCCCGATGCCGAAGGCGTTTTCGTCGTCGTTGGTGGTGTTGTACGTCACGAGGCGGACTTTCGCTTCGCGCATCACGTCGCGGGCCTGCCGCAGGGCGTCGCCTTCGAGGCAACCGCCGCTGACGGCCCCCGTCCACTGCCCGTCGTCGGTGATGAACATCCGTGCGCCGGGCCGCCGGTAGGCTGAACCCTGCACCCGCACGACGGTGGCCAGCGCGGCTTTTCGCGCCGAGAAATCGGTGGTTTCGTAGGCGGCGAGCAGGTTGCGGAATTCGTGAATCACTTCTGAAAAGTTGGCAGTTGGCAAGTTAGGAGAGGAACGTCGATTAAAAAAAGCCTGCCCACTGCTTACTCCCAACTCCCCTCCGGATACTGCACTTCGACCAGAAACAGCCCGTCCGGCGGCACGGCCCGGCCCGCTTTCCGGCGGTCGCGGGCCTCGATGGCGGCCTCGAAACCCGCCAGACTCATCCGTCCGAGGCCGACTTCGAGCAGCGTTCCGACGAGCGCTCGCACCATGCCGCGCAGAAACCGGTCGGCCCGGACGTGGAACACCAGTTCATCGCCGCGTTCTTCCCAGCGTGCCTCCATCATGCGGCAATGAAAATGGTTGACCTCGGTTTTAACGAGGCTGAAACTCTGAAAATCCGTGTGCTGGAAGAGCCGCTCCGCCGCCGCGTTCATGGCCGGTACGTCGAGTACGCGGTCGAAAAAGTAGCTCATTTTGGGCGTGAACGGGTCTTTTTTCCGAATCAAATAATACTGGTACTTCCGCGAAAGAGCCGTAAACCGGGCGTGTACGTAGTCATCGACGGGGAAAATCCGCTGCACGGCGATTTCGGGCGGGAGGAAATGGTTGAGGCGAAACAGCAGGAACGTCGGGTCGGGCAGGGGGGTAGCCAGTTCGAAGTGTGCGAACTGCTGCCGGGCGTGCACGCCGCTGTCGGTGCGCCCGCTGCCCACGATTTCGATGGGCTGGCGCAGGAGGGTGCTCAGGGCCGTTTCCAGCGCCGACTGCACCGTCAGCAAATTGGGTTGCCGCTGCCAGCCGTGAAACGAAGCCCCGTTGTAACTGCACTGAAGAAAATACCGCATCCCGCAAAACTACGGCGACCCGCTCAATAACTCACGAAGGGCATTTGCCGCAGAAACGAGTCGTCTTCGACTTGCTTCAGGATGAAATCCGCGAGGTCGGCGTAGCTCACCTTCGTGCTGGCGTTGACGCCCACCCAACCCACGCGGTATTGCCCCGTGTGCGGGCCGTCGTTGAGGCGGGGGCCGCGCACGACGACCCAGTCGAGGCCGCTTTGCCGCAGCACCTCGGCGTGGGCCTCGGCGTCTTTCAAAATCTTCGGCACGACCAGTTTCATGATGCCCCGGATGAGCTTGTCAGCAAACTTCGGTTCGTCTTTCCCGAAGGGCAACCCGCCACCCGACAGGCTGATGATTTTCCGCACCCCCACGCTTTTCATGGCGTTTACGATGTTCCGGGTGCCGTCGGTCTGGAGCGTGGCGGGCGAGCCTTTCACGTGGCCGAACAAACTCACCACCACGTCGCTGCCCTCGACGGTGCGCTGCACGTCGGCGGCATTGAGCACGTCGCCGGGCAACACGGTGAGGTTCGGGTGGGTTTGGGTGAGCTTTTCGGGGCTGCGCACGAGGGCTTTCACGGCGTAGCCTTTAGCAAGGGCCTGCTTAAGAAACTGCTGCCCGACGTTGCCGGACGCGCCGAAGAGGGCGATTTGCATGGAAAGAAAGGACTGTTTGTTCTTAAAAACCGACGGGTTGGGGAAGATTGTTTGCGGTAGCATACCAAAAAGTATGCTGGTCAGTGAAGGAAAATATCGGACAGCGGGTTGCGGGGAATGAGTGGAACTTGTATACTTGTAAGGCGTTGAGCGGGAGGCGGAGTTGAAAACTCCGGGCGTTTACCCTCCGAGGTTTTCAAACGTCAGACAACAGGGGTTAACCCTCCCAACTTCTGACTGATTGGCGAAATTCGCTGTTGCGTAAAAACAATTGTCCTGTGTGAATTTTGGTCAAAATCTAAATTTTCATATGGATTATATAGTCTTTTATTCTTGGCAATCAGATTTAGCAAATAAACTCAACAGGTCCTTTATTGAAGACGCACTTGAAAAAGCAATCAAAACTTTTTCAAAAGATGAAAGTTTTTCATTAAGTGCAGTTGTCGACAGAGATACATTAGGAATTCCAGGAAGCCCTTCCATTGTTGAAGCAATCACTAATAAGATTATAAAGTCAGACGTTTTTGTTTGCGATATTTCGATTATCAATTCAACATCAGAGGGAAGACATACACCAAACCCCAATGTAATTTACGAATTAGGATATGCTTCTTCGATTTTGGGATGGGATAGAATTATCATGATCCAAAATATAGCATTCGGAGGTGTAGATAAGTTACCTTTTGACCTCAGGGGAAGACGAGTTGTGCAATATTATTTAGATGAAACGACTGAAATGAAAAGTGTGGAAAAATTAAAATTAAAAATGGAGCTATTAAAATTTTTCAAATATGCCTTAAATCATTATAGTAATGTGTACAATCCAAAAGAAAAGCCAATATGGTGGGGTAGTTGGGAGATTGACAGCAAAGTAAAGGTCAGAGGTGGAAATTTACACATAAGCAGAGTCTCGTCTGACGCATTTTTTTTCACGGTTCAAATTTACGATGGAGCAAGGTCAGCCTGAAGTTTTAGGGAAAGCCCAAATTCTTACGCCTCATTCTGCTTATGCAAGAATTAAAACTTTTGAAGGTAAAGACTGTGAATTCGTATTTCGAAGAAGGTTAGAAAATAATGATTGGCTAATTAATGTTACCGAAGGAACTGAATGTCAGGGTTTCCATGGGATGGGTGCCAGTTTCTCTGGCGATTACAAACACCAAACAGAATATCCAATTATTTTAGGATACTTAGACGAAATCGATTTAAATGAAATCGAGAGAATTACAGGAAAATACATTACCGTTTTTTTAGACAATTTTCAACAAATACATTTAGAAAATCAAGATAATAATGAGCCAGAATTCAAAGTTGTGACAGCAGGAGTAAAAGGACTCTACACAATTATGGAATCCATAGTTGTATTGAATGACAGAGGAAATGTCTGGTGTGCATGTTTAGATCCAGAAATTGATAAAATAAGATATTTTGACAACTCTAATCCAAAAAATAAGTTCAGGCCTAAGGCAATGCAGGAATGGATATCAAGATTTCCTGATAAAGAAGTAATCAAAAATGATACTGGTATAGTTGAAGAATAAATCTCCCGCAGTCGCTCGACTCCGGCGAGTGACGCCTATTTCAAGCCCCTCCGGGGCGGCGTAAATACAGATTATTTTATGCTGCTAAAGCCTGGAAACCAGGCATTTGGAATCAAGCCTCGATTACATTCGGTAAGAAAAAACATCCACGCAGGCCACTACGCGCCAGAGGCGCTTTCGATATCCATCACTCGCCGGAGTCGAGCGATTGCGGGGTCGCTCTTTGAGAAATGCCTTTTCCATGCTGAGTTGTATTTTCGGTAAAGCTACAAAAACCGCCCGTCGGGCAAAACGCCCTCTGCCTTCGCGCCGCCCGTCCCGCCCGTCCGCCACTGCCGTTAAAAACCGTTAAACACATTGGCAAACCGGCCAAAAAACCGTTTTTTTTAGCAGGATTTTTCCAAAACCGGATTCAACAAACCCCAACCAAATGACCCGATTGCTGCTCGCCCTGAGCCTGGCCCTGGTGCTGACCGTGCCCACGCTGGCCCAGAAAACCTTTGACTGGAAAACGGCTACCAGCGGCGGTTACCCGTACCGCTACGTGACCAACGACCCCATGCAGGCCCGCTTTTACACGCTCAAAAATGGCCTGACGGTCATCCTGAGCGTGAATAAAAAGGAGCCGCGCATTTTCACCTTCATCCCCACCCGCGCCGGATCCAACACTGACCCGCGCACCAACACCGGCCTGGCGCACTACCTGGAGCACATGCTTTTCAAGGGCACCGACAAAATGGGCACCCTCGACTGGGCGAAGGAAAAGCCCCTGCTCGACCAGATTGACGCCCTGTACGAGAAGTACAACCACACCACCGACGCCGAACAACGCAAGGCGATTTACAAAGAAATCGACCGCGTGTCGGGCGAGGCCTCGAAGTACGCCATCGCCAACGAGTACGACAAAATGATGGCCTCGATGGGCGGGCAAAGCTCCAACGCCTTCACCAGCTACGAGGTGACGGCCTACATGGAAGACATCCCCGCCAACGCCGTGGACCGCTACCTCGCCGTGCAGGCCGAGCGCTTCCGCAACCCGATTCTGCGGATTTTCCACACCGAACTGGAGGCGGTTTACGAAGAAAAAAACCGCAGCCTCGACAACGACCCCTGGAAGGTGGAGGAAAGCCTGATGGCTGCGCTGTTCCCGACCCACAACTACGGCCAGCAAACGACCATCGGCACCGTCGAGCACCTGAAAAACCCCTCGCTGGTCGAGATTCGCAATTATTACAACCGGTACTACGTGCCCAACAACATGGCCGTGATCATGGCGGGCGACTTCAATCCCGACGAGGTGATTAGGAAAATCGACGCGAAGCTGGGCTACCTGAAACCCAAACCGGTGCAACTCTACAACCCGCCCGCCGAAGCGCCGCTGACTGCCATCCAGACCCGCGAGGTGTTTGGCCCTACGCCCGACAACGTGCGCATCGGCTACCGCCTGCCCGGCGTGCTCGACGTGCAAAGCAGCACGCTGGCCACGCTGGCCGACGAAATTATGTCCAACTCAGCGGCAGGCCTGATTGATTTGAACCTCAACAAGCAGCAGAAAATCCTCGGCGGCAATTCGAGCCTCGAACCGCTCAAAGACTACTCCGTGTGGTCGCTGTCGGGGCGACCCAAGAAAGGGCAGTCGCTCGAAGAAGTCCGCGATTTGCTCATCGGGCAGGTCGATAAATTGAAAAAAGGCGAGTTTGACGAAGGCATTCTGAAGGCCATCGTCAACAACTACAAACTCAACGCCATCCGCGAACTCGAAAGCAATTACAGCCGGATGAGTCCGCTGCTCAACGCGTTCGTCAACAGCCGGGGCGAAGACTGGCTCGATTACACCCGCCGCCTCGACGCCATGAGCAAGGTAACCAAACCGCAAATCGTGGCGTTTGCCAACCAGTGGTTCCGCGACAATTACGTGGTGGTGTTCAAGCGCAAGGGCGAAGACAAGAGCATCGTGAAAGTCGAAAAACCGGCCATCACGCCCGTCACGACCAACGCCGACAAGCAGTCGCCGTTCCTGCAAACGGTCAACGCCATCCCAATGGCCCCGGTCAAGCCGGTCTGGCTCAATTTCGCCGACATCAAACGCGGCAAAGCGGGCATCGCCGGGCGGCAATCCGCCGAGGTGCTTTACGCGCCCAACGTCGAAAACGACATTTTCCGCCTCAGCTACCGGCTCAAACTCGGCACCTACCACAGCAAACTGCTGCCCCTGGCCGTGTCGTACCTCGGTTTTCTGAACACCGCCCACTACACCGCCGACCAGATCAGCACCGAGTTTTACAACCTGGCCTGCAACTACGCCCTCCAGCCCGGCAGCGAGTACACGACCATCCGGCTGACGGGTTTGCAGGAAAACTTCACCCCGGCGGCTAACCTGCTCGAAAGTCTGCTGCGCACCTGCAAACCCGACGACAAGGTGCTCGAAGACCTCAAAGCCCGCGTTCAGAAAGGCCGCGCCGACGCCAAACTCAACAAGAGCAGCATCATGCAGGGCCTGATGAGCTACGCGCAGTACGGGCCGAAAAACCCGTTCAACAACACGCTGACCAACGACGAACTGCAAGCCGTAACCGCCCAGCAACTGGTGGACCTGCTCCATAGCCTGCCGGACATGCCCCAGCAGGTGATTTACTACGGGCCGCAGCCGCTGGAGGCGTTCGAGAAAAGCATCACGGCCATTCACCAACTGCCTGCGGCGTTTGTGCCCGTGCCGGAGAAACAGGAGTACAAGCAGGTAGCCCAGACGGCCAACCAGGTGCTGTTTGCCGATTACGACATGGTGCAGTCGGAGATTTCGTGGGTGCGCAACACGACGGCCTACGACCCCGAACAGGCCCCCATCGTCGATTTTTTCAACAACTACTTCGGCGGTGGCATGGCCTCGGTGGTGTTCCAGACGCTGCGCGAATCGAAGGCGCTGGCGTATTCGACCTACGCCTCGTACAACACGCCCGTCAAAAAAGGCCAGCAGTACACGCTGGTGGGGTACATCGGGAGCCAGGCCGACAAACTGCCCGAGGCCGTGGCCGGCATGAACGAGTTGCTCAACACGCTGCCCGAGTCGCCAGTGGCGCTGGAGGCGGCCAAGAAGGGCATGAAGAAAAACTTTGAAACCGAGCGGATTTTGCAGGACGGGCCGATTTACGCCTACCTCGCCGCCCAGGAGCGCGGCGTCAGCGACGACGAGCGCCAGCGCATTTACAACGCCCTCGACAAACTGAGTTACGCCGATTTGCAGAAATTCTCGAAGCAATACCTGGCCAACCAGCCCTACACCTACTGCGTGGTGGCGTCGGAGAAAAAAGTGAATCCTGAGGATTTGAAAAAATACGGCGAAGTGAAAAAACTTTCGCTCGAAGAGATTTTCGGGTATTAAAAACCCCTCACCTGACAGGCCTAACAGGTTTAACAAACCTGTTAGGCCTTCCTTTCGTTAAATCTTGTTAAACCACCCCGTTTGGGCCGGGAGCCGGAGAACAAGGTTTGGATTGTGTCGTTTCTTTGCTGACGAGTATTACCCCTTAAAACCCGTTTTGCCATGAAACGCACGTTCAGCAAAACTACAATGCCGGTCTTCGCCTTCGTGGTGCTGGCCGTTTTTTCCCAGGCCTGCGTCTCCGCCCAGCCGGGGTATCCGGGCTATTCCAGCCCCCGCCCCGATTACCGCAACGATCAGCCGTACGCCGACCGGCCCTACGGCGACGGGTACACCGATTCCAACCCCAACTACGACTACCCCGACGACTACACCGCCAACCAGAATTTTTACGACCAGCTTAGCCCCTACGGCCGCTGGATGAACTATGCCGACTACGGGCAGGTCTGGCAGCCCAACGCCGGGCCGGATTTCCGGCCCTACGCCTCCAACGGCTACTGGAGTTACACCAACTTTGGCTGGACGTGGGTCTCCAACTACAACTGGGGCTGGGCACCATTTCACTACGGCCGCTGGGCCTTCGACAACCGCCTCGGCTGGATTTGGCTACCCGGACGGCAGTGGGCACCGGCCTGGGTGGCCTGGGGGCAGTACGACGGCAATTACGGCTGGGCACCGCTCGGGCCGCGAGTCGGTATTAACATTTCGTTTGGCAGCATTCCGCGCCCGTACTGGAACTTCGTGCCATGCCGCTACCTCAACCAGCGCAACTGGTACAACTACCGCCTGGGCAATACGACGACCATTAACAATAACGTGACCATCATCAACAATTATTACGGCAATGGTGGCGGTTACGGCAACCGGGGTGGGCGCTACGGCGGCGGGTATTTTCGCGGGCCGCAGGTGCAGGACGTGGAACGCTACACCCAGGAACGGATTCGCCCGCTGCGGGTGGAAACCGTCAGCCGACCTGACCGGCAGCAGGTGGATGGTGACCGGCTGGGGGTGTACCGGCCCGGCGTGCGGAACGATGCCAGCTACGCTGATCGGCCGTCACGGGGTGGCTCGTCGAACTACCAACGGCCGGAAACTTCGACTGACCGGCAACCTTCGGGCAGCCGGTACGACCGACCCAACGACCCGTATTCCCGGCCCGACAATTCCAC
Organism: Spirosomataceae bacterium; assembly: GCA_965249815.1. Classification (GTDB taxonomy): domain Bacteria; phylum Bacteroidota; class Bacteroidia; order Cytophagales; family Spirosomataceae; genus JAJAZB01. Next base: position 503,703 of record CBDFMV010000002.1, read on the forward strand.
CAGCGACCCGTCCAGCCGCCCAATGAATCCTTATGAACGTCCGGGAAACAGCCGCTCCGGGGATGCGTGGAATGGCCGGAATCGCTCCGACGACGGCACGAACCGTTCGACGGAAGCACCCGACGCGGGCCGTAACAACGGGCCTGACAACAATTACTCGCGTCCGTCGAACCGCCCGGAAAACCGGTTCCCGGAACGAAGCGGGGACGTCAGCCGTCCGGATCGGGGCGAAATGAGCCGGCCCATGTCGCGGCCCGAAGGGCGTTCCGACTTTCCGCAGTCGCGTCCGCAGGCCGAGCAGCCCAATTCCAACTACCAGCGCGAACGTTCGGCCCCTTCGGTGCAGCGCGAAGCGGCTCCTCAGCCACAAGGCGGTGGTTCGGAGGCGCCCGGTGACCGGGGCAACGGGAACGGCGGCGGGCGGAGTCGGCGCGGCGGAGCCTGACGGAATTTTTCGTAGAAAAGCGAAGGGCGTACCCCGGAATTTCCTGCAAAAGCGCAGGCCCGGGGTACGCCCTTCGCTTTTCTCAAAACGCCACCGCCAGCCCCACCGCCGCGTAATTAATCCAGGTGAAGTTGTAAATCTTGTCGTTGTCGGCCCCGCCTTCCACCACGCGGTAGCCGCCTTTCAGCGCCACGAACGGGTTGAGTTGGTAGCCCAAGCCCACAAACACGTCCTCGGCCCGACCCTGCGGGGCCGCCAGCGCGTCGGCTTCGAGCAGCACGAGGAGCTTGCCGGTGGGTTTCCAGGTGGCCACGAGGTTGAGCAGCGGCACGAAACCGACGTTGGAATAATGCGTGCTGCGGGCGGGCGTAGCCGTCATTTCACCGGACGTCAGCCGGATGTCCGCATCGCGGATTTTGGCCGTGAAACCGGCCCCCACGCGCAGTTTAAGAGTAGCGATGAAATCGTAGCGGTACGTAAGCCGGTACGAATTGAACTGGTAACGGGCAAGAACCGCTTCCGGGTTGCCGAACTGACGCGGCCCGAAGGTGACGCCGTTGAAGAGCGCGTCCCGATTGAACGAACCGGAGTAGTTGACCGCCAACGGCGCGTACAGCACCGAAATCGTGTGCCGCTCGCCCAGCGTGTAGCCCAGCCGGGCGCGGAAATACACCTTCGGGTCGGCTTTCAGGTCTTTCCCCAAATCGAGCTGGGTACCGCCCGCGCTGGGAATCCGCACCTCGTTGTAGCGGGTGCCGAGCACCGCGCCGGATTCCAGCGAAAAACTAAGTTGGGCCTGCGCCAGGGCAGGAAGCAGCAAGAAAACAAGGATGGAAGGGATTTTCATGGATGAATCAGGTTGTACGCACCGCGCTTTCAACAACCGTTCCCGCGTGGCGGCAAGTAATTTGCTGGTGCATCGTACTTTGTTCGTTCAACGACCAACCGTTCCTCTTTTTCCATGAAATCCATGTTACTCCTCACGGCGGCGCTGGGTGCCGCTACGGCGGCCCTGGCCCAGAGCGCCGCCGAAACCCTTTACGACGAAAGCAAAATCCCCGCGTACCAACTCCCCGACCCCCTGAAGCTGCAAAACGGCACGCCCGTGCGCGCAACCGGCGAGTGGGAACGCCTGCGCCGCCCCGAACTCCTCCGGCTATTCACCGAAAACGTGTTTGGCTCCGTGCCGTCGAAAACGCTCGCCAAACCCCGCGTCGAGGTCACGTCGGTGGACAAAAGCGCGCTTGGCGGCAAGGCCACCCGCAAGCAGGTGACCGTATGGCTGGCCCCCAACTACCCGCTGCACCTGCTGCTGTACCTGCCCAACGGCGCAACAAAACCCGCGCCCGTGTTTCTGGGCCTCAATTTCAACGGCAACCAGGGCGTCAACGCCGACCCCGGCATCGACCTGCCCACGAGTTGGGTGCCCGAGCAGGCCTCGAACACGCTGAGCGGGCACAAAGTCTCGGAAGCCAGCCGGGGCATCGAAGCCAGCAAATGGCCGGTCGAAACCATCCTGGCGCGGGGCTACGGCCTCGTGACCGTGTACGCGGGCGACATCGACCCCGATTATTACGACCGGACGTTTGCCAAAAACAACGTGCAGAAACTGTTTCTGAAACCCGGCCAGACTCACCCCGACAGCACCGAGTGGGGCACCGTGGCCGCGTGGGCCTGGGGTCTGAGTCGGGCGATGGATTACCTCGAAACCGACATGGATGTGAACGCGAAGCAGGTGGCGCTTTTTGGCCACTCGCGGATGGGCAAGGCCGCGCTCTGGGCCGGGGCGCAGGATACGCGGTTTGCGCTGGTGATTTCCAACGAGTCGGGCGAAGGCGGCGCGGCCCTCGCGCGGCGGCGCATCGGCGAGCGCATCGTGCACCTCAACAGCCGTTTTCCGCACTGGTTCAACGGCAAATTCAAAACCTACGACGAGCGCGAAGATGCCCTGCCCGTGGACGCGCACGAACTGCTTGCGCTCATCGCGCCGCGCCCGCTCTACGTGGCCAGCGCCAGCGGCGACGCGTGGTCGGACCCGAAGGGCGAGTTTCTTTCGGCCAAAGCCGCCAGCGCCGTGTACGCGCTCTACGGGCTGAAAGGCCTGGCCGACCGCGACTTTCCCGCCGAGAACCAGGCGCTGGCCGACGGTGCCGTGGCCTATCACATCCGCTCCGGCAAGCACGACGTGACCGCCTACGACTGGGCGCAGTACCTGGATTTTGCCGACAAGTGGCTGAAGAAAAAATAAGGGATTTCTTTTGTCTGAACCGCAGCGGCAACCGCCGCTGCGGTTCAGACATCGGGTTTCGAGCTTTTGGATGAAAGGCTCAGCGTGACAACTTCCTCGATATTTTTTGAAACTCTAAACAGGTTCAATCTATTTCCCCGCCTGCTCCAGCAGCCAGGCCGTCATCCGTTCATTTTCTTCGGGGTAAGTCCAGTGACCCGTATCGAGGTACAAGTCCAGCGTTTTCGGGGCCGAAATCACGTTGTAGGCCGCGTACATCGAAGTGGGCGGGCAGGTTTCGTCGTTGAAGCCCCACATGTACTTGCCCGGCACGCGTACCCGCCGGGCAAAGTTGACCACGTCGTAGTAGCCCGTCGTGCGGATTTTGTCGGGCTTGTTGTTGACGAGCAGGTTTTTGCCCGTGAACAGGTGCGGCCAGCCGCCCGCGCGGCCGTTGAGGTAGCCGGTCAGGTCGCAAAGGGCCGGGTAAAACGCCCCGAGGCCTTTCACGCGCCCGTCGAGCGCGGCGGTGATGATGCTCAGCGCCCCGCCCTGGCTCCCGCCCGTGACCAGGAGTGTTTTGCCGTCGAACTGCGGCAGGCCGGTCAGAAAATCGTTGGCCCGCACGCAGCCCAGGTACACGCGTTTGTAGTAGTACCGGTCGCGGTCGTCGAGGTTGAACTGCGGGTAGTTGGCCAGCGGCCCGGCGCTCAGGTTGGCGTACACGGCGGGGTCCATCGTGACGGGAATCCCGTGAATGCCGATTTCCAGCGTGATGACGCCTTTTTCGGCCAGGGCCACGTCGCCCGCGTAGGGGCGGATGCCCGCGCCGGGTACTTTCAGGACGGCGGGGTATTTGCCCCCGGCTTTGGGCACGCACAAAATGCCGTAGAGCCGGGCGTTGCCCCAGTTCTGCACGTTGAGGTGGTACACGTTGACGGTTTCGGTGCAGCGGTCGGGCAGGAGCGTCATGCGGGCGTCGAGCGGTACGCGGGCCAGTTCGGCTTTGGCGCTGTCCCAGAACGCCTGAAAATCCGTTGGGTTGGCGACGGTTGGGGCGAGTTGTTCGGGCGAAAAGCTCGCCGTGGCGAGGTTGCGGTAGGTTTTGCCGTCCACGTCGGCGGTGGCTACGCAACGCAGGAAGCCGGGGGTTTTGAGGGTGCCGCCGTCCACGGTCAGGGTGCCGTTGGGCAGCGTGACGGTCTCGCGTTTGGTGGGGTCAAGTTTTTCGGGGCCAATTTCGTAGGACAGTTTCGCGCCTTTGAGCGGGTTGCCGTTTTGCAAAACCGAAATCGTGAATTTCACCGCTTCGCCGGGGCGGTAGGTCCAGTTGGCGTGGTCGGGGGCGACCACGATTTTGAGCAGCCGCTCGGTGGGTTGGGCCAGGAGCGAAAGCGCCGCGAGCCAGGAAAGCAGCAGGAGGACAGGTTTTTTCATGAAAAAATAGGTTCGGAGAACGATGAACGCCGTAAAAATACGCAGGAACAGCCCAACTCCGCCCGACTTGTTCGTACCCGGCCTACTCCCGATAACCGGCACGTCCGGAGGGGGCGAATCCTCACTAAAAAACGCTCAACGGACTCCATCGCGCTTGGTCGGCTGACCGAAATGCCTTTACTTGCAACCCATCCTATGCGGCGTCCAAATCGGATCGCAGCCCGCCTGGTGAAGTCCCGCTGTGGTTTCGCCCCTTCATAAAACGGTCCGGTTCGCGTCCCCGCCGGGGGCGGGGCCGATCGCCGCCCGAATCGGTTCGTCGTGCGCGTTTCCGCTACGACCGCCGCTCGTTCGGCGACAACCATTTCCCAATTTTACAGTTTAGTACCCGTTAGTACCCAACATGCCCCTATCCACTAAAACTTTGAAAGAATGGCAAACCTGTTTACCATCCCGACCTTTCGCAACGAGGCAGGAAACCTGAGTGTTTTCGAAAAATTGCTGCCGGGTGATATCAAACGCGTTTTCTACATCCACGGCACGCCCGAAACCGTTTCCCGCGCCGGGCACGCCCACCGGCAATCCTTCAACGCGCTCGTTTGCGTGGCCGGAAGTTGCCGGGTGCTGGTAAACGACGGCCAGCAGGAACGGCACTACCACCTCAACCAACCCGACGAGTGCCTGGTGCTTGAACCCTACGACTGGCACGTGATGGACCAGTTTTCGCCCGATTCGGTGCTGCTGGTGATGTCCAACGAGTACTACGATCCGGCCGACTACCTGCTGGAGCGGCCCGTGGCAACCGAAGCGACGGTCGCGGTTTCATGATTGAGCACCTCAACCTGGGGCGTGTCAACCAACCCCACGCCGGCGCTATCCGGGCCGCGATGGAACGGGTGGCTGATTCAGGCTGGTACGTGCTGGGCCGCGAGCTGGCAGCCTTCGAGGCCGATTTTGCCCGGTACTGCGGCGCGCAGCACTGCCTCGGCGTGGCCAACGGCCTCGACGCGCTGACACTGATCTTTAAGGCGTACGATTTTCCGTCCGGCAGCGAGGTCATCGTACCCGCCAACACCTACATCGCTTCCATCCTGGCCGTGACCCACGCCGGACTGACGCCGGTTTTCGTCGAACCCGACCTGCGCACGTTTAACCTCGACCCGGCCCGCATCGAAGCCCACCTGTCGCCGCGCACAAAGGCCATCCTGGCGGTACACCTCTACGGAAAATGCGCCGACATGGCCAGACTGCGCCAGGTGGCCGAACAAAACGGTCTGAACCTGGTCGAAGACGCGGCTCAGGCCCACGGGGCCGTTTTTGCGGGGGAAAAAGCCGGGAACCTGGGCGACGCGGCGGGCTTTAGTTTTTACCCGACCAAAAACCTCGGTGCCCTCGGCGACGCCGGGGCGGTGGTGACCAACGACGCCGACCTGGTCCAAAAAATTGCCCACCTGCGCAACTACGGGTCGCTGAAAAAATACGTGAACGACTACGCGGGCTTCAACAGCCGCCTCGACGAAGTACAGGCGGCGATTTTGCGGGAAAAACTGCCGCACCTCGACGCCGAAAACCACCGGAGGCGCGAACTGGCCCGTTTTTACGTCCAAAACCTCCGGCATCCGGGCCTGACGCTGCCGCCCGCCGACACGCCTGAGGACGACGCCTGGCACTTGTTCGTGGTGCGCCACCCGGCCCGCGACCGGTTTATCGACTACCTCGCGGGGGAGGGCGTCGAAGCCAAAATTCACTACCCGATTCCGCCGCACCACCAGGCCGCGTACACCGCGTACCGTCACCTGAACCTGCCTCTGACTGAGCAGATTCACCGCGACGTGTTGAGCCTGCCCCTGCACCCGGCCCTCACCAACGACGAAGCCAGCCGGGTCGTTGAAGCCGTCAACCAGGCCCCGTTTTGAATGAAGGGTTTTAAACTGCAAACTGTAAACTGCTGACTGTAAACGGTAAACTGAAAATGCCCTACCTCTCCGTCGTCATCCCCGTTTTCAACAGCGAGCGCACCCTCGGCCCGCTGGTGGAGGCGTTGTTTGCCGAACTGGCGGGCGTGGACGTGGAGGTGGTGCTCGTCAACGACGGCAGCGCCGATGGCTCCGAGGCGGTGTGTCGGCAACTCGCAGAGCGATTGACGCGGGTGCGGGCCGTGTCGCTGCGACGCAATTTTGGCGAATTCAACGCCGTGCTGTGCGGCCTCAACTACGCCCGGGGCCGGTTTTGCGTCATCATCGACGACGATTTCCAAAACCCACCGGCTGAAATTCTAAAACTGCTCGCCGCCGCCGAAACAGACGGTTTCGACGTGGTGTATTCGGCCTACGCCCAAAAACAGCACGGCCTCTGGCGCAACGCGGGCAGTTGGCTCGTCAACCGCCTGACCACCTGGCTGCTCGACAAGCCGCGCGACCTGTACCTGTCGAGTTTCAAACTCATCCGCCGGGAAGTGGTCGACGAAATCATCCGCTACCGGGGGCCGTACCCGTACATCGACGGGCTGATTCTCCGCGTCACGCGCCACGTGGGCCGGGTGAACGTGGCCCACGCCCAACGCGCCGAAGGGCGCTCGACGTACACGGTGCGGAAACTTATTTCGCTGTTCCTGAACGTGTTGTTCGGCTACTCGCTCCGGCCACTTCGGCTGCTCACCCTCGCCGGTCTAGTGCTCACGGGGCTGTCGCTGAGCCTGTTGCTGCTCGAAGCCGTGGGCGGATTGCTGACCGATTGGGAGGTGATCAACCCGCTCATTTTCAGTACGATTCTCTTCGTTGGCGGGCTAAACCTGACGGGCCTGGGGCTGCTGGGCGAGTATTTGGGCAAATTATTTATGTTTCAAACGGGCCTGCCGCCCTACGTGGTCAAGGCCGAATTTGGGAGCGATGATTGGCAAACGCATTGAGTACGAGCGCATGCACGCCGTGGAACGGCAACTCTGGTGGTACCGCATCCTGCACGGCAAGGTGGTTCGGGCCGTGCGTCCGCTCGGCCCGGACCCGGCCATTCTCGACGCGGGCTGCGGCACGGGCGGGCTGCTCGACGCCCTGCGCGAGGCGGGTTTTTCGCGGCTGGCCGGGTTCGATCTTTCCACCGACGGGGTCGAACTGACGCGGGAGCGCGGGTTTTCGGTCGAAGTGCGCCGGGTGCAGGACGTGGCGGGGTTCCAGCCCGGCCAGCGCTTCGACGCGATCGTCTGCAACGACGTTTTTTGCTACCTGTCCGAGGCGGAAATCACCGGTGTGTTGCGCGATTTTCGCGAGAAACTCAACCCTGGTGGCCTCATCGTCACCAATAACAACGCCTTCCGGGCCTTCGCCGGCTCGCACGACGTGGCCGTGCGGGTGCCCAAACGCTTCGTGCGGGCCGATTTCCGCCGTTGCGCCCACGCCGCCGGGTTGGCCGAACACGCTTCCACCTACTGGAGCCTGCTGCTCGCGCCGCTGATTCTGGCCGTCCGCACCGGGCAGCGGCTGGCGCTCCGGCTGGGGTGGCAGGACCCCGCCCACGTGGCTTCGGACGTGAAACTGCCCGCCCGCGTGGTCAACGAACTCTGCTACCGACTGGTGCGGGCTGAGGAACAACTGCTCGGTACGGCTCCGTTCGGAAGCTCGGTTTTCATGGTTTTGAAAAAAGATGCCTGACTTGTTGCCGTTTCCCAACGCCCTGCTGCTGCTCGGCCTGCTGGCCTGGACGGGCGTGCTGGTGCGCCGTTGGGTGAAGGACCAAAACGGGCAGGCAGGTATTTTTCTGGGAATCAGTCTGTTGCTGGTTTTTGCGGCGCGTGGTGCGTTCATGGTCGGGGTAGAACCCAACCCCGACACAAGCACCTGGCTGGCCGCCACGCTCACTGTCGCCCACCGCTCCGACCCGCTCTGGACGCTGCTCAACTTCACCGACGCCCGCCCGCTCACCGTGCTGCCGCTGGTGGTGGCTCAGGCGCTGGGGGCCACGCCGGGCTACGCGGTGGCCGAAACCGTCGGCGTGCTTTGCTGGCTGGGTACGCTGGCGCTGGTGTACCGAATTCTGCGGTTTCAACACCCGCCCGCTACGAGCCTGCTGGGGTGCTGGGCGCTGGCCGTGTTTGTGGGCACGGTCGGGTACAACGATTACATCGCTTACAACTCCGAGCATTTCGCCGTGCTGTTGCTGACGCTGGGCACCGTCGGCGTGCTCAGCCTCGAACGCCGCCCGGTGGTGCCAGCCTGGCTGGCCGGGGCGCTCGGGCTGCTGCTCGGCAGTTTGCCCTACGAAAAATTCCAGACTGTGCCGATGGGCCTCGTGCTGGCGGGTTTTGCCCTCACCGGGCTGCTCCGGCGGCGGGCCTGGGGCGCGGCGGGCGCGCTCGTGGCGGGAGGACTGTTGTTCACGGCGCTCGTCACGGGGTATTTTGCCAGCCGGGGCGAGGTTGAAACGTTTTGGACGACCTACTTCTGGCATTATTTCTACTACGCGTATTCGCAGGAATTTTCGCCCCTGCCGCCCGCCCAGCGGTTCAGCCCGGCGCGGGTAATGCGGTATGTTTTCAGCAACCGGCACTCGGTCGGGTACCTGGCGGGGATGGCAGGCGTGGGAGTGGCCGGGCTGTTTTTAGGGGCAAAAAGGCGGGTGTTCCGGGAAAATGATTTTGCGCGAAAGAACCTGATTTTGAGTTTTTTACTACTGCTCACCAGCCTGTACGCCGTGTTGCAGGCGGGCAATAACTTCACCCACTACACGTGGCTGCTGTTTGTGCCGCTGCTCCATGTTGCCAGCGCGGTTGTGGCGTTGGCGCAAGGGCGGGTTCAGCGGGTGTTGCTGCTCGTGGGCCTAGGGACGGCGCTGGCGCAGGGACTCGTCAACGCCTGGAACCGCCGCCCGCTGCCGCCGTCGAGCACCGACCCGGCCGACCGGCGGCTGGTGGCGGTGATTCAAACCCACAGCCGACCCGGCGAACCCATCGTCGTGTGGGGTTGGGCCGACCGGTTTCACCTGCTCGCCGACCGGCCGATGGGCTACCGCTACGCCAATACCTTTTTCGTGTACGCGGCGTACCGGGCCGTGGCCAGCGCCGATTTGGGGTATTTCCTGCACGATTTAGAAAAAAACCGTCCTGTTTTGTTCGTGGACGCCATGACGCCCGAATTCTCGCTGGTGGGCCAGACCCGCTACCAGCACGAGTACTTTCCCGCCGTGGCGGCCTACGTGCGGCAGCACTACCGGCGGGTAGGCGGGGTAAACGGAGCACGGGTGTACCGGCGGATAGGGCCGCAGTAGCCGGGCCGTTTCGGGTTTAGAAAACAGCGTCACGCTACGGTACAGCGTCGGGTCCGGGATGGGGTTGGCGGCCTGACAGGGTACGTTTTTTCGCCGAAAAATCACGGTTTGCCCATCTGCGCCAGCATGAAATCCAGCGCGGCACTGTCGGTGAGGGGTTTCGCGCCGATTGTGTTGCCCAGCAGCATCACGGATTTGCCGGAGGTCGAAAACGCGGGCCAGACGGGCAGCCCCCTGCCGTTGGGATTGCCGGTTTTAACGAAATTCACCACGTAGCCCGACAGCACGCGGGCCAGTTCGTCGTCCACCGGTTGGAGCGGGCGAAGCTGCCGGTCGATGAACCGCAGGTTGTCGTAAGCGTAGGCCACTTCGCCGGTGTGAAAGGCCCCGTACTGGGCGTACTCGCCCGTGGCGGGCACGTTTCGGGTGAACCGGTACACGTACACTTTTTTGCCCTGCTGGCTCTGAATGGTCGCCCAGGCGTAGTTTTGCGCCCCGAAAACCTGATCGCGGGAAACCTTGCGTTGGGAAATGGCCGCTTCGGCGTCGGTCGTGGCCGGGTAATGCTTCAGGAATGCTGCCGCCTCGGTGCCGTACTGTTTTTCGGCCTGTTTCTGGAAATCCACCGCGCTTTTTGGCGGGCCGAACATCATTCCCTCGTCTTCGTTCCAACCCGTCAGCAGGACGACGTCGTTTTGCTTTTTAGCGGCAAAAATCGCTGCGATGGACTGCGGCAACACGTAGCCGTCGGTAATCGGTCCGCGCAGGGCCTGGGCCGTTTTCAGAAGGTCCGTGGCGGGTTTGGCCCGCAGTTCGGCCAGCGAGGTGGCTCCGAGCGCTTGCGCAAACTTCACGCCCTCTGCTTCGGCCTGCGGGAGCGTAGGCTGCGGACGGGCGAAACTGGCCCCGCTTTCGGCAATGGCTTTGGTGAACAGCCCCTTCGCCAGCGGCGACGCCACGAGGCAGTTGACGCTCATCGACCCCGCCGACTGGCCCGCAATCGTGACGTTGGCCGGGTCGCCGCCAAATTGGGCAATGTTGGTTTTCACCCAGTCGAGCGCGGCGATTTGGTCCATCAGGCCGTAATTGCCGGAGGCGTTTTTGCCGGATTCCTTCGTGAGTTCCGGGTGGGCCAGAAAGCCGAACGGCCCGACGCGGTAGTTGAAGCTGACGAACACGACGCCCTTGCGGGCCGTGGCTTCGCCGTCGTAAATCGGCACGCCGCTGCCGCCGCTGCTGAAGCCGCCGCCGTAAATCCAAACGAGCACCGGGCGGCGTTCCGCCGGGCGGCGTTCCGCCGGGCGTTTTTCAACGACCGATTTCGCGCCCGTCCACACGTTCAGGTACAGGCAATCTTCGCCGATGGGCGCTTTCGGAATCAGGAACTCAGCGCTCCACGGACCGAACGGGGCCGGACTGCCCTGCACCGGACTCGGCCCGAACGCCTCGCACTTGCGCACGCCCGACCACGGCCGCACGGGCTGGGGTGCCCGCCAGCGCAGGCCGCCCACGGGCGGCGCGGCGAAGGGAATGCCTTTGAACACCCGCACGGCCCCGTCGGGCGTCGGGTTTCCCGAAATCAGACCGCCTGTGACGCGGAGAGGCTCCTGCGCGTGGGCAGTGCCCAGCAGCAACAGGCCGGTGAAGGTTTTGAGGAAAATACCGGGTTTCATAACGTGCGTTAGAGGGTCAGGTCAGCCGTCCCACCCGCCAGGGCTGTTCGGCATCTTCGCATTAAAATTACCCAAAAAAATCAATGCGTAAATCGTACACATTGATTTTTGTCGAACGGCAGCGCCGTACCCGCGCCGTCGTTTGCCGTTGGCGGTGATGCAAACCGAAAGTTGGGGCTTACGCCAATTCCTTCAACGCCGCCACCAGCGCGTCCAACTCCTGCGTCGTCGTGAACAAGTGCGGCGTTACGCGCACGCCGTGGACGTTGGCCGAATCGATGGCGACCGTCCAGATTTTGTAGCGGTCGAAAAGTTGTTTCGCCAGTTCGGCGGGTTTCAGCCGGGCAACGCCGACGTTGGCGATGGCGCAGGATCGCGCCGGGTCGGTGGGCGTGTTGACCACCAGGCCGGGCACGTTGCGCACCTGCGCCGTCCAGTACGTTTGCAGAAAACGCAGCCGGGCCTCTTTCCGCTGAATGCCGACTTTCTGGTGAAACCGAATCGCGTCGGTTAGGGCCAGGTCGGTGTGCACGGGGTGCGTGCCGGTGTGGTTGAGCTTGCGGATGTCGTCGTCGGGGAAGCTGGCATCGGCGAAGGTGGGCCACAGGCCCTTAATTTTCTCCCGTTTCACGTACAGCAATCCCGCGCCGAGCGGGCTGCCGAGCCACTTGTGCAGGCTGCTGCCGTAGTAATCGCCGCCGAGGTCGGGAATTCGGAAATCGAGGTGGCCCACGGCGTGGGCACCGTCCACGAGCACCTCCACGCCATGCCGGTGGGCCATGTCGGCGATTTTCCGGACGGGCAAAATCTGCCCGGTGATGTTGACGACGTGGCTCACCAGCAGCAGCCGGGTTTTGGGCGAAATCGCGTTTTCGTAAAGCTGCACAATTTCTTCGTCGGAAGCCGGGTGGTTGGGCAGCGAAACGACCCGGTTGACGGTGCCGTAGCGCCGGGCCTGCTGCCGAAACTGGTCGAGCATCGCGCCGTAATCCTGTTCGGCCATGACGGCCTCGTCGCCGGGCTTCCAGTCCAGCCCCGAAATCACCGTATCGAGCGATTCGGTCGTGTTGCGGGTGATGATGAGTTCATCGGGCGAGCAGCCCACCAGCGCCGCGAGTTGTTGACGAACCGCCATTTTGTCGTCGAATTGCCGGGTGCGCATGTACCGCGACGACACCGGATTAATGGCCCGCACGTGGCCGATGAACGCCTCCAGCACCGGTTGCGCGGCCAGCACGTAGTAGCCGTTTTCGAGGTGAATAAACTCGCTCGTGACCTGAAATTGCTGCTTCAGGCTGGCCCAAAATGCCTCGTCCGCTGCCAGTTCGGCGGGCGTTTGGTCGGTAACGGTGGCCAGCAGCCGGTCCAGGTCGGGCAGGGCCAGCAGGCCGCCGAGGTTGCGGAGGAAGTCGCGTTTGGTCATTGGAAAAGGGTTAAGGCGTTTAAGGTTTAACGCAAGGGTTTTTGTTTACGCTGAACGTTTAAACGTTAAACCTTAAGCGTCCAGCTTACTTGCGTTTACCGAACAGCCACGGCAGCAGGGTTGGCTCGGCGAAGGCGTTGTCCCAACTGTTGTGGTTCACGCCGGGGTACTCGGTGTACTGCACGCTGGCCCCCAATTCCTTGAGTTTTGCCACCATTTCACGGGAATACTTCACGTCCACCACGCTGTCGGCGTCGCCGTGAAACACCCAGAGCGGCACCCGGCGGGCGTACTTTCTCGCCAAATCCGGGTCACCGCCGCCGCAAATGGGCGTGGCGGCGGCGAAGCGTTTAGGGTAGCGCGACAGCACCTCGAAGGTACCCATGCCGCCCATCGAAAGTCCCATCAAGTACAGGCGTTTTTTGTCCACGGCCTCGGTTTTGACCAGTTCTTTGACCAACTCCACCGCCGCCTCGGTGGGCCAGTTCAGGTGGTCGGCGTAGGTGAAGTCGAATTGGGTGGGGCGTTTTCCCCGGTCGATTTTCACCGACGACCAGTAGCTTTCGGGCGGGCACTGCGGAAACACCACGATGGCCGGAAACTGCTGCCGGGCTTTCTCGTCCAGAAACAATTTCGCGCCGTGGGTGAGCTGCTTTTCGTTGTCGGTGCCGCGTTCGCCCGCGCCGTGCAGGAACAGCACGAGCGGGTATTTTTTGCCCTTGTCGTAGGGCTGCGGGTACAAGATGCGGTAAGGCAGCACGTTGCCCGCCGCGTCCTGGTAGGCGCGTTTCTCGAAACCGCCCTGGGCGCGGGCGTGGAATCCGACGAGGAGCAGCAAAGCCAGCGGGTAGGGTAAGTGAGGGCGCATGAACGAGTGGGTTTTCACCAAAAGTACGAACGGAAGGGTCAGGTTGTGCAGCCCCGACGGCAGGGCGGGCTTTTCGGGGAAAACCCGTACTTTTCGCTCCTAACCTCCGTTGCTCCATGACTGAAATCCCCCTAACCCGCCGCCAGACCCTCACGGCCCTGAGCGCCACCGTCGGTGCCGCCGTGTTGCCCAGCACCGCCCCGGCGGCCAAAACGCCTTTCATGTACTGCCTGAACCTGAGCACGATACGCGGCCAGAAACTGGGTTTCGTGAAAGAAATCGAAGTGGCCGCCAAAGCCGGATTCCGGTCGGTGGAAATCTGGGTGGAAACCCTCGACACGTTTCTGAAGAGCGGCGGCACGCTCGCCGAAGCCCGCAAGCGCCTCGGCGATTTGGGCGTGACGGTGGAAGACGCCATCGGTTTCGCCCCCTGGATCGTGGACGACGCCGTGCAGCGCGCCCAGGGCCTCGACCAGCTTCGCCGCGAAATGGACATGCTGGCGGGCATCGGGTGCCGACGCATTGCCAGTCCGCCCGCCGGAGCCACCAGCCAGACCGACCTCGACCTGCGCCGGGCGGGCGAGCGCTACCGGACCATCCTCGAACTAAGCGACAAAACCGGCGTGGTGCCCCAACTCGAACTCTGGGGTTTTTCAAAAAGCCTGAGCCGATTGAGCGAAGTGCTGTTCGTGGCGGCGGAGAGCGGCCACCCGTCGGCGCGGCTGCTGCTCGACGTGTACCACCTCTACAAAGGCGGCACCAGCCCCGACAGCCTGAAACTCGTCGGCAAACCCGCCATCGAGGTTTTCCACATTAACGATTACCCGGCCAATCCGCCCCGTGAAACCATCACCGACGGCGACCGGATTTACCCTGGCGACGGCGTCGCACCGATCCGCGACATCCTCCGCGCCATCAAAAACCCTGACCGGCCCGTGGTATTGTCGCTGGAATTGTTCAACAAAACCTACTTCGCCCAGGACCCGCTGCTGGTGGCCAAAACCGGGCTGGCGAAGGTGAAGGCGGTGGCGAAGGACGTGTAACGCCGGGGAGGCGTTGCCGCATCGCCCAATCTTGCTTACATTCGGGTTTGAATGGTTTTTCCCGATACCCACTTCCCAAACCGCATGAAACCTTTTTCCTTCGAGGAGTACCGGACCGACGGCTTTTTTGACGAAATGTTCGAAGCCGACGGTACGCTCCGGCCCGGCTACGAAGCCTTCAAAGACCGCGTCGAGCAACTCAGTTGCGACGAAATGATCCGCCGCCAGCAGGCCGCCGAGCGCGCGCTGATGGCGATGGGCATCACGTTCAACGTGTATTCCGAAAACGAGGGCACCGAACGCATCATGCCCATCGACATCGTGCCGCGCATCGTTACGGGGCAGGAGTGGGGTCGGCTCGAACGCGGCCTGGCCCAGCGCATCACGGCGCTCAACCTGTTTATCGACGACGTGTACAACGCCCAGCACATCCTCAACGATGGCGTCGTGCCGCGCGAGCTGATCGAGTCGTCGAAGTGTTTTCTGAAACCCTGCCTCGGTGTGAAACCGCCCAAGGGCATCTGGTGCCACATCACCGGCACCGACCTCATCAAGGGCGACGACGGCACGTTTATGGTGCTCGAAGACAACCTCCGCTGCCCGTCGGGCGTGAGTTACATGCTCGAAAACCGGGAGTTGCTGAAGCAGACGTTTCCCGAAGTCATCGCCCGCACCAACGTCCGGCCCGTGGGCGACTACCCCACGCGGCTGCTCGAAATGCTCCAGTTTATCTCCGACCGGCCCGACCCGACGGTGTGCGTGCTCACGCCCGGCATTTACAACTCGGCCTACTTCGAGCACTCGTACCTGGCCCAGCAAATGGGCGTCGAACTGGTCGATTCGCGGGATTTGGTCGTCCACGACGGCTACGTGAAAATGCGCACCACGAAGGGTTTCCAGATTGTGGACGTGATTTACCGCCGCATCGACGACGCGTTTATGGACCCGCACGTGTTCAATCCGCAATCGCTCATCGGCATTCCGGGCATTTTTGAAGTCTTCAAAAAAGGCCGCGTGGCGCTGGCCAACGCCCCTGGCACCGGCGTGGCCGACGACAAGGTGGTGTACGCCTACGTGCCGCGCATCATCAAGTACTACCTCGGCGAAGAGGCCATTCTGCCCAACGTCCAGACGTACATCTGCGGCGAGGACGCCGACCGGCAGTACGTGCTGGAAAACATCGAGAACCTCGTCGTGAAGGAGGCAAACGAAGCGGGCGGCTACGGGATGCTCATCGGCCCGAAGGCCAGCAAGAAAGACCACGCGCTGTTTCGCAAAAAAATAGAGGAAAACCCCCGCAACTACATCGCCCAGCCCACCATTTCGCTTTCGCGCGTGCCCTGCCTCGTGGAGGGGCAGGTGGAAGGCCGCCACGTGGATTTGCGCCCGTACATCCTCTACGGCAACGGCATCCAGGTCATCCCCGGCGGGCTGACGCGCGTGGCCCTGCGGAAAGGCTCGCTGGTGGTCAACTCCTCGCAGGGCGGCGGCAGCAAGGACACATGGGTGCTGTGGTGATGCCTGACGGTGTTGTCGGAACATGAACGCTTTTTTATGAACCTCTAAACTAATTCTTTATGAACCGGGTACGCTTAAGTTTTCTCCTCTTTTTCCTGGTCAGCACGGCCAGTTTCGCCCAAAGCAAAGACGAAAAAGCCGTCGCTGAAGCGGTGGAATCGCTCAAAAAAGCGATGATCGACGCCGACAAAGCCGCCCTCGAACGGCTCACGTCGGGTGGCCTCAGCTACGGGCACTCCAACGGCCTGGTGGAAGACAAAGCCGCTTTCGTGGAGGCGCTGGTGAGCGGCAAATCCGACTTCGTCACCATCGACCTCACCGACCAGACCATCCACGTGGTGGGCGATGCGGCGGTGGTGCGCCACAAGCTGATGGCCGAAACCAAAAACAGCGGCACGCCCGGCACGGCCAAACTCGCCGTGTTGCTCGTCTGGCAAAAGCAGAAAGGCACCTGGGTGCTGCTGGCCCGGCAGGCGGTGAAGATTTGAGGGTCTCGCAACGTCGTGACGAACGCGGGTGACTTTTAGTCATTTGCAAGCAGGCGTTCGCGTTCGTTGAGGCGTGCCACGGCTAACGGAACTTTCTACCGGTCACCGGAGCTCGTTAGCCGTGGCACGCCTTCGCAACGTACCGAGGCCCGCGTGGTGATGGTCGCAACCCCCGACCGCATCGAAACCTTCGACTGGACCCGCGACATCGAGGTACTGGACGGGCGGGTGCTGAACATCGGGATGTATTTGGCGGGGAAGGGCGTTGCAGTGGACGTAGAGGCAAAAGTGGACTGTGTGCCACAGACCACGGAAGTAGAGAAATTCATGTGGATGAACAGCAACTGCCTTACGTTGAAGGGAATGATAAAATATGGAGAAACGGTAATATTCAGCTTGATAATGCAGATATTGAAATTGACTGTTTTGATAGTAGCTATACAATTGTAAAGTTCAAATCGGAGGAGATGTCGAAAGCCTTTAAAGATTATTTTCCTGAAGCAATAGAACTCGCAAAATTTGCATAGACAGAGTACGACAACATGTTTATTCAATTCTGATTGAAGGGAATGCTCTCCGCCGTGGCTCGTGTCTCACAAGCGAGCATTATTTCGAGCCACTCCGGTGCGGCGTGCGGCCCGTGAGAATTCCCTTTCGGTCGGTGAGATAAAGCTTCCGGTCATTGAGAATACGCTTCCGGTTGGTGAGAATGCGTTTCCGGTCGGTGAGAATAAGCTTCCGGTTGGTGAGAATGACCTTCCGGTCTGTGAGATAGAGCTTCCGGACTGTGAGATAGAGCTTCCGGACTGTGCAAGTACGCTTCCGGTTCGTGAGATAATGCTTCCGGTCGTTGCGATAAGGTCTCCGGTTGGTGAGATCAAGCCTCCGGTTCGTGAGAATAGGCTTCCGGGCTGCGTGATAAGCCGTCCGGTGCGCGTGATGAAGCTTCCGGTTTGTTTAATAGCCACCCTGCTCGTACCGATTTGCCATCAGGGTTAGCCTGCCAAGCACAAAACACGCGGAGGCCGGAGGGTTACTGGCCGGGTACGATTCGGGGTTGCTCAGGGCAGTTCCACCAACTCGATTTCTTTGTACGACGCTTCGGCCTTGCCGCCGCCGTGGATTTGCAGGCCAATCAGGCCGGTTTGGGGCAGGGTTTCGTCGGGTTCGGTGTAGTCCACGGTTTGCTTGCCGTTGAGGTACAGGCGGATGCGGCGGTTTTCGGCGCGGATTTCGTAGCTGTTCCAGCCGGTGGGCCGCAGAATCCGGGTCACGAGGATCGAATCGGACTGAACGAGGGTTTTTTTTCGCCGCGATTCGTCGTAGAGGCTGGCCCAGTAGCCGGGGCCGAGGTCGGCCTGGTAGCCGCGCATTTCGTAGGGCGGGTCGGTGAGGCGCTCGCTGCGAAACTGAACGCCCGCGTTGACGAATCCCGTGCCGACGAGCTTGAATTTCAACCGCAACCTGAAATTCCCGTACGGGCGCGTGGTGCAGAGAAAGGCGTTGTGCGGCACGGTTTCGTGGAGCGAACCGCCCACGAGTGTGCCGTTTTCGATGCGCCAGGTGTGGCGTGTGTCGCCCTCCCAGCCCCGGAACGTGCGGCCATCGAACAGGCGAATGGGCTTGGGCGCGTGCAGGCTGGTCAGGGCCGGAACCAGACCGACGAGCAGGAAAAGAAATCGGGTTTTCACGGAAAAATACAGGGGTTGCGAACGTGACGCGCCGAAGGTAACCAACCGGCGGGTTTTTCGGCGCGTGGCCCGGCTGGCATGGAAATTTTTTTTGTTCTCCGCAAAACCAACAAAACCATGAGCAAACTACCAGCCATCGACCGCCGCGACGACATAAACCCCGAAGAAGGCAAGCGCGCCTACGGCGACGTGTCCTTTGCCGATCCCGTCAACAAAAAATACCCCGTCGATACACCCGAACACATCCGGGCGGCGTGGAGTTATATCAATCACGAAGCCAACGCGGCCAAATACGACGCCGACGAAGTGAACGCAATAAAAGATCGCATTCGCGGTGCGGCCAAAAAACACGACATTGCCCTGCACGACTGATTCCTTCGTTATGACCGGTTCCGTCCTCGATTTTCTGAAGAGCGATTTTACGCAGCCCGGCCCGTTTCTGCTGCTCACGCTGGGGATGTTTCTGGGCGTGGTGGGGCGGTATTTTCTGATTGCCGGGGCGTTTCAGGCGTATTTTTACGTCTGGCAACCGGCGCGGTGGAAGGCCCGAAAACTGGGGAAAAAGGATTATCCCGACGGGCAGTTTAAAACGGAAATCCGCTGGTCGGTCGTCAATTCGCTGATTTTTGCCGTGGCCGGGTCGCTGACGATTCTGGCCTACCAGCGCGGCTACACGGCGATTTACCTCGATGCCGACCGGTACGGGTACTGGTATCTGCCGGTGAGTCTGGGCCTGTCGATGGTGCTGCACGAAACGTACTACTACTGGCTGCACCGGCTGATGCACCACCCGAAGGTGTACCGGTCGGTCCACAAAGTGCACCACGACAGCCTGATCACTTCGCCGTGGACGGCGTTCAGTTTCCACCCCATCGAGGGGCTGCTCGAAGCCGTGATTTTGCCGCTTATTTTTTTGATCCTCCCCATGCACGTGGGCGTTATTGGGCTGCAACTGCTGCTGATGACGGTGTCGGCGGCCGTCAACCACCTCGATATTGAGATTTACCCGAAAAACCGGTTGGGAACGGCCCTGGGCGGGGCGGTGATCGGGGCGACGCACCACGCCCTGCACCACCGGCAGTTTCGGTTTAACTACGGACTGCACTTCACGTTCTGGGATAAATGGGGGCGTACCGAAAGTCCGCAGTTCCAACAGCAGTTTGCCGGGCGCAAGCCGCTGGATTGATTCGTGCTTTCCCGATACCGTTCCCTCCGTTTTGGCCCACGTTTTTGGCGCTCCGTTGAGAATCCGGTCCGCGTGGGAGTATCTTTACGGCGTTAATGCAACCTATCTTCTGTTTTCCTGAACATGACTCGCTCGCAAATCCGCCTGGTCGGGCTGTTGTTCCTTGTCCTGATGATTGCCCTGACCGTATTTCGATTCGACTGGTTTTTGGTTAACGCGCTGACAGTCTGGATTTTTAAAGGACTCGTGGCGGGCAGTGTCGTGGGGTTGGCGATTTGGCTGGGCCGTGTTGGGCGGGTGTCGACCTGGGTGTTTCTGGGGATTTTTGGACTGGCTGAGGCGGGCGTCTGGGGCTACACGGCGTACCTGATGCGGGGACGACGAAACCAGGCACCGGGCTTTGCGTTTTTCCGCAGCCTGACGGAAGACTGGCACAAAAACCTGCTTCAGTACGACCCGGCGTTGAGTCAGTACGACCCGGGGTTGTTTTACACGCTGAAGCCCGGCCTGCGCGGAGGGCAATTCAGCAACCAGGAGTTCAGCGTCCGCATCGACGCCAACCGGGCGGGCCTGCGCGACGACGACGCGGCGCTCCAGCACCCGTCGATGGTGGTGCTGGGCGATTCGTTTGCGCTGGGCTGGGGCGTGGCTGATTCGGCCTCGTTTCCTTCCCAACTCGAGCGGATGCTGGGGCAGAAAACCCTCAACGCCGGGGTGTCGTCGTTTGGCACTGCCCGTGAAACGGAACTGCTCAGGCGCCTCCAACTCGACTCGTGCCGCCTGCTCGTGGTGCAGTACTGCACCAACGACGACCACGAAAACAAGGTGTACCGGCAGGGCCACTTCCGCCTGCAAACCTCCGGGCGAGAAATTTATGACCAGTACGTGTGCTCCAATTCGGTGATGGGGCACTATTTTCCGTTCAAATACCTCTACTCTGCCCTGCGCACGGGCCTTGTGCGCTGGCAGCAAAGGACAGCCCCTGCGCCTGCGCCGGTGGTGGCGTCCACGCCGGTGGCGGAAGAGACCCTGACCCCGACGACGACGTTCTTTCAGATCATCGCACGTGTGCAGGCAGTGTACCACGGTCCGGTGCTGGTGACCTACCTCGACTCGTACGCCACCACACCGGAGGTCATGCGGTTGTTTGGGCAACATTTGCAGGCGCATCCATTGCCCAACGTGTACCTGGCCGACGTGTCGGACGTGCTCACGCCCGATGATTACTTCGTTTTCGACAACCACATCAGGGCCAAAGGACACCGCAAAGTTGCCGAACGCCTGTATGAGGTCATCCAAGCGCTACCGGCTGCTGGAAAATGACCCCACCCGCTCCGGAGCTTCGCCGTGGGTAGTGGAAACCCCCTCCGCCGGGAGCCGCGAGTCTTCCTGACGCGGTTAACTGGTTGGTCGATGGCCGGTTTACGAAGCCGAAGGAGTTTGCAGGGTCCGCAGGGTTTGCTCGATGGTGGGTAGTTCGCGGCCTACGATGGCCAGGGCGTCTTCGGCCATAGGCCGGAGTTGAGCGAGCGGTGTTTCGGTGGCGGCCAGTTCCTGCAACGAAGTGAAAAGTTGGGCGGCCTCGTCGAGGCCGAGCATTTTTACCGGAGCCTTCAGCGTGTGGGCGGCGCGTTTGATGCCGGGCAGGTCGCCCTGATCGAGGGCCTGGCGCAGGTCGGCAAGTTGGGTGGGGGTTTGGGCCAGAAACGCGTCGAGCAGTTCGGCCATCGCTTCGGGGTCGTCGCCGGTGATGTCGCGCAGGTAATCGAGCCGGAAGGGCGTCGTGCGGGTCGGGGCCGGGAGTTCGGGTTTTAAAACGACTGCGGGCGCGGGCGGCAGGGGCGGCACGGCGGTGGTGCTGGCCAGGTGGAGCTGCTTGCGAATGACCCGGTGGAGTTCCTCCATCTGAAACGGCTTTGAAATAAAGTCGTTCATGCCCACCTGGAGGGTTTGTTCGCGCTCGCCCACCAGGGCGTGGGCCGTCATGGCGATAATGGGCACGCTGCTGTGCAACTCGGCCCGGATGAGGCGCGTGGTTTCGTAGCCGTCCATGAGCGGCATCTGAATGTCCATCAGCACGAGGTCGTAGGGGCGTTCCTGGAGTTTTTGGAGGGCTTTCAGGCCATTTTCGGCCACTTCCGAGGTGTAGCCCATCCGCCCGAGCACGGCGACGGCCAGTTTCTGGTTCATCACGTTGTCTTCCACCACGAGGATGGTCGCCGGGTGGCCGTTGGCCGATGCCCCCGCTAGGATGGAGGCGTAGGTTTCTTCGGGTTCGTCCTCGGCCAGGGTGTAGGGGAGTTCGACGGTAAACCGCGAGCCTTTGCCGAAGGCGCTTTCGACCGTAACCAGCCCCCCCTGCATGTCCACCAGTGATTTGACGATGTTCAGCCCCAGTCCCGAGCCGCCGTACCGCCGGGTGGTGAAGGTGCTTTCCTGCCGGAATCGCTCGAACACGTGCGGCAGTACGTCGGCCGGAATGCCGATGCCCGTGTCTTCCACCACAAACCGGATCCGCGCCTGATCGGCTTTCTGCCAGGGACAATAAACGCGAACGTTTACGTGGCCCCGTTCGGTAAATTTCACGGCATTGCCCGCCAGGTTGAGCAGAATCTGCGTGAGGCGGGTGGAGTCGCCGAGCACCATCGGCGGCAGGTCGGGGTCGAGGTCGAGGGTCAGGTTCAGGTCCTTTTCGGCCACCGACGGCTGGAGCATCGTGTGGATGGATTCAATCAGGGCGGGAATGCTGAAAGGCACCTGCTCGAGCTGGAGCATACCGGCCTCGATTTTTGAAATGTCGAGGATGTCGTTGACGATGCTCAGCAGGTTTTTGCTCGCCGTGCGCACCGCCCGGAGGTAATCGTTCTGTTCGGTGTTGAGCGGGGTGGTTTCGAGGAGCGTGGAAAAACCGGTGATGGCGTTGAGCGGGGTGCGGATTTCATGGCTCATGTTGGCCAGGAAATTTTCCTTCATCCGGGCGGCGGTTTCGGCCAGGTTTTTGGCTTCGAGGAGGCGCTCCGAAGCGCGGGTCTGGTCGGTGACGTCTTTCAGCGACATGACCACGAAACGCAGTTCACCGTGTTCGTCAAAAACGGGTTCGGCCGTGCAGCCCGCCAGAATCGCCTGGTCGCCGAAGCGGAGTTCCATGAGTTCTTCCTGCCGGACGTGGGTCTGCAAGGCCCGGTAGAGCGGCCGCTCGGACACGGGGTACGGCTCGCCGCCGGGGTACCGGTAGGCATCCAGGGGCCGGAGGATGGGCGCCGCGTTCTCAAATTCCAGGTAGTCGCCCAGCAACCGATGGGCGGTCTGGTTGCCGTACAAAAACTGGCCCTGCTGGTCGGCCACGACGATGGCCGTCGGGACGGCTTCCAGAAATTTACGCAACTGCTGCTCACTTTCGAGCAGGCGCTCCTGGGCGCGGAGCCGCTCGGTGGTGTCCACGATGGTCAGCACCACGTACAGCAGCCGACCGTCTTCGCCGTACACGGGTTGGGCCGACATGGTCGTCAGGATGGAGCGGCCCGGCAAGCGTACTTCCACGTCGTCGGCCGTCCAGGCCTCGCCCCGCAAGCCCCGGGCGATGGGCCGGTCGCCAGCCGGGTACGGCTCGCCGCTGGGGTAGCGGAACACGTCGAAGGCCTTTTTTACTTCTTCGTACGAATCGGAAAGAATGCCCTCGCCGAGGAGCTCGACGGCCGAACGGTTGACGTAGTAAAATTTGCCCGAGGCATCCACCACAATGACCGCCGCGCTCACGGCTTCGAGCGATTGCTTGAGGCGCTGCTCGTTTTCGCGGAGTTGCACGTTGAGCCGCGTGCGTTCGCTCAGGCTCTGGAAAAGCAGATAAACCGCCCAGATGATGATGATGACGGCGATGACGATGCCAATCAATCCGTCGCGGATGGCCTGCTCGGCGGAGAGTTCGCTGGCCTGCACCCGCAGCCCGAGGAGGTCATTTTCTTCGCGCTCGATGGTGAGCAGAATCACCTTGACGCGCTGGGTTAGATCGCGGCTGAGCCGGAGCATGAGCTGTTGCTGGGCCGAGTCGGGCGAGAAGTGGGCGTTGAGGGCCAGTTTCTGGTTGAGCAGCGATTCGAGTTCGCGCAGGCGTTTTACCTGGGGAGCGTTGTCGCGGGTGAGGGTTTGGAGTTCGCGCAGGCGCTCGAACGCGTCGTCGGCATCGCGGCCAAATTCAGTCAGGAAGTACGTCTTGCCACTGAGCAGGTAGCCGCGCACGTCGCTGTCGAGGGCGACGAGGCGGGCGTCCACCTCGCTGGTCTGGCGCAGAATACCGTAGGTGTGAACCACCCACTGGTTGGTCACGATCAGTTCCTGAAGGCTGCGGTAGGAGTTGGCCCCAACCATCAGGGTGATGAACAAACCACCCCCGAGCATGAGGGAGATGCGTGTTTTCAAAGACATCGGAGCAATTGGGTTGAAGGCGGCAGCCCAAATAAAAGCCAACCGGGAAGGCGCTGGCCCAAAAAGTTGAAGCTAAGATGCGGATAATCACCGAATCGGCAAACGCCCCCGGTCACGAAGCGCGTTTCTTTCCTGAAAACGCGCCGGAACCGGCGATCAGCCGGGGTGGAGCAGGGTTTGAAGTCGGGCCAGCAACTGCGTCGGCTCGAAGGGTTTGAGTACGAATCCGTTCATCCGGTTGGAGGTCAGTTCGTCGTCGGTGAGTGCATCGGCCGACATGGCCACGATGGGCACGGTTTCGTCGAACCTACGGATGGCCCGGCTGGCTCCGAAGCCGTCGAGGTTGGGCATTTGAATGTCCATCAGCACCAGGCCAAACGGTTGCGCCTGTTCGTGGCCCGCCCGGGTTTTGGCTACGGCGTCGAGTCCATCATCGGCGGTCTCGACGGTGGCGTTCCAGCGGGTCAGCAACTTTCGGGTAATGAGCAGGTTCAGGGCGTTGTCGTCGACCACCAGCACCCGCAGGCCCCTCAGATCGGGCGGCGTTCCGGTATCATTCATCGAAAAGGGAGGGCAAGAAGGTATCCATCACCAAGGACCAATTGGGCGCAAAGGTAGCATGGGTCACTGGTACTTGGTCACAGGTCATTGTTTCGCCCCCGGCGCGGGGTACGCCTTCGAGGCGTCGTCGAGCACGAGCACCCAATCCTGGCCCTGCCCCTGGCCCGGTGGGGTGAAGGTTTGCACGCCGTGGTTGTCGAACGTGCCCACGGGGGTCGCCTTGCCATCGCGGGGATTGTACCAGTGGGCGGTCAGTTTCTCGCCCGAAATTTTGCCCAAACTCAGCGAAACGGGCAGGCCCATCGCGCTGTAGGCAAATAGGTAATCCCGGCCCCGCGTGGCTTGAATGTGCTCCGAAACGGCGCTGCGGGCGTCGGCGAGCATCGTTTGGTCAGGTACGCGGTCGAGCATGGGCCGCGATTCGATGAGCCGCCGCAGGTGTTGCATCTGGCTGGCCCCGTTCAGCGTCAGCGACTCGTTCCAGGGTTTCAGCGGCAGGTTTACGGGTTCGCGCGATTTGTCCCACATCTGCCACACCGAGTGGCACCCGTACGTGTGCCCGAAGGCCCCGGCAAACACGTCGAAGTAGGCGTACTTGCGCACGTCGTAGGCGTTGGAGTGACCGAGTTCTTTGGGGTTGAAACACACCGGATGGTCTTCGTAAATCGGTTCGCCGTCGAGCACGGGCTTCGCGGGCGTGAGGGCGTACACCTCGGCCACCTTGTCATAGTTGCGCTGGTCGCGGCAGTGGCCGTTTTGCATCATGTTGAAATCGAGCCAGTTGTCCGAGTGAAACCAGTTCGAAGACGAGCCGTGATCCACCGGTTGCGGGTGGAAGGTCATCAGCGCCTTGTCCGGCCCACCGACGCCCTCCTCGATGCCCGCCGCCAGGGCGTGCCAGGTTTCCACGTCCTGCGAACCGGGGCGTGGGTTGCGGTCGCCGCCCAGAATCCAGACCAGGTTCGTGCGGGTTTTGTAGCGGCTGCCAATCCACTTGCCGTAGGCGCGGGCGTTGGCCGGGTTGAAAAGTTCCGGGCCTTTGCCCCAACCGCCTTTGTTGATTTTATCGCCCCAGGTGGGCAGCAGGCCGAGGTACAGGCCGTATTGCGCCGCGAGGTCAATCAGCGCATCCATGTGTTTCCAGTAGGCTTCGTTGGGTTTGGCGGGGTCGTTGTCCATTAGCGGTTTGTCGCCGTTGGCGTTGGGGGCGTTGAGGCCATCAAGTTCAGCCAGCGCCACGGCCTGAATCACCGTGAAGCCCTGCCCGGCGCGGGTTTTCAGGTACAATTCGGCTTCGTCGCGCTTCAGGCGGTGAAACAATTCCCAGGCCGTGTCGGCAAGCCAGAAAAACGGGCGACCGTCCTGCGTGATGAGAAACCGCTTGTTGTCGGAAACCTTCAGGGTGGGAAGCTGGGCTTTTGAGGAATGAAAAATGAAGAATGAACAATGAAAAATAGAGAAGGCGAGGAGGGCTTTTTTCATGGGGGTCAAGAGGTTTGGTGGCGAAAGATACACCCCCAACCCCCTCGAGGGGGCTTTTTTAGTGCGAAAAATTTAAGGCATAAAATGCCCCCTTGAGGGGGTTGGGGGTAAAAACGCGTGACATTTTTCCGAAAAATGAGTTAGTGGAAGTACGAACGCGTTGGTGCGCCTGACAACCCCCGCCACGCGTCGGTTTTTCGTTTATGAAACTTCATTCTCCCGAACCGTTCTGGCTGTTGAAAAACGGCCTTCTTACTCCGTATCCATCTTTAAAAACCGACCTTTCCTGCGAAATCCTCGTCGTGGGCGGCGGCATCACCGGTGCCTTGGTGGCCCACACCCTTACCGAAGCGGGCTTCGACGTCGTCGTGATCGATCGGCGCGACGTGGGCACGGGCAGCACCGCCGCCAGCACGGCCATGTTGCAGTACGAAATCGACGTGCCGCTCCATCAACTCATCGAGCAGGTGGGCGAGGAAATCGCCGTGGGCAGCTACCGGGCCTGCGTGGACGCCATCGCGGAACTGGAAAAACTCGCCTCGGTCGCGGGCACCGAATGCGGGTTCAAGCGCAAAAAAAGCCTGTATTTTGCCCACCGCACCGCCGACGTGCCGATGCTCCGCCGGGAATGCGCAACGCGCAGTGCGCACGGCTTCAAGGTGGAATGGCTCGACCGCGCCGCCCTGCGCCGCGACTTCGACCTCTCGGCACCGGGCGCGATTCTGTCGGGCGAAGGGGCCGAAGTCGATGCTTTCCAACTCGCCCACGGCCTGTACCGGGTGGCGTTGAAAAAAGGCCTGCGCGTGTTCGACCGCACCGAACTCTTGAAACCCCATTCCACCGACGCGGGCGTGGAGTTTCGCACCGGCACCGGGCACCGCGTCACGGCCCGACACGTGGTGTACTGCACGGGGTACGAGTCGCAAACCCAATTGCCCGAAAAAGTCGTGAATCTGCTCAGCACCTTCGCCGTGGCCAGCGAACCGTTCGACGTGCTGCCCGATTTCCTGGCCGAAACCCTGCTCTGGAACACCCAGGACCCGTACCTCTACCTCCGCACCACCAACGACAACCGCATCCTCATCGGCGGCGGCGACGTGTCCTTCCGCGACGCCCAACGGCGCGATGCGCTCATCCCCCGCAAGGAAGCGTACCTCGTCGCGGCCTTCCAAAAGATGTACCCCAAACTGGGCTTCATCCCCGACCGCTCCTGGGCGGGCACCTTTGGCGAAACTGCCGACGGCCTGCCCTACATCGGCGCGCATCCGAAGGTTCCGCACAGTTATTTCGCGCTGGGCTTCGGCGGCAACGGCATCACGTTCAGCGTCACGGCGGCGCGAATCCTCCGCGAGACCTTGCAGGGCCGCGAGCCGAAGGAATTGGCCTGGTACCGGTTTGGGCGGTGAAACAAGGAGTGAATGAAAGAATGGGCTGACGCTGCCTTTCATTCTCTCATTCTTTCATTCACTCATTCTCTCATTCCTCCCCCAGCACGTGCGTCTGGCCCCAGTCGCGCAGAGCCAGAATCACCGGCTGGAGGCTCTGGCCGCGCTCGGTGATGGTGTACTCCACCTTCGGCGGCACCACCGGAAACACCTCGCGCTGCACCAGGCCGTCCACTTCCAGTTCGCGGAGTTGCTGGGTCAGCATCTTTTTGGTGATGCCGGGAATCGCCCGTTGCAGGGCACCGAAGCGGTTGATGCCCCCGCCGATGGCCCAGAGGATGATGGTTTTCCACTTGCCACCGAGCACCTGCATCGAGGCCGTGACGGGGCAGCGGTTCGGGCTGGCTTTGGCCCGCTCGAAGGCGCTGAGGAATTGCGTGGGTTCTGCTTCCATGAAAATTTCCCGAAAAATTCAATAGTCACTTTTTAGGTACTACTTGACAAGACCGGAACTAAGGTCTAATCTTGCCCCGTCAAAAATACGTTTGACCGTAACAAATCAGAAACCATGGCAGAAAAAATTTTAGTGCTGGCCGCCACGGGCACCGTGGGCAGTGAAGTGGTGAAAGCCCTGCAAGCCAAAGGCGCTGACTTCGTCGTCGGCGCGCGCAACCCCGAAAAAGCGCGGGAAAAGTTCGGGGCACACGTGCCCCTCGTGCCCTTCGATTTTGAAAAGCCCGACACTTACCCGGCGGCGTTCGACGGCGTGGCGCGGCTGTTCCTGACCGGCGAAGGGTTCAACCCGGTCGCCGATCAACTCATCGCGCCGGGCATTGCCTACGCCGGTGCGCACGGGGTGAAACACATCGTGTACTCGTCGGTGATGGGTGCGGAGGCGAGCGAGGAAAACGGCCACCGCAAGTCGGAGCGGGCCATCGAGCGCACGGGCGTGCCGTACACGTTTCTGCGGCCCAATTTCTTCAACCAGAATTTCACCAACTACGACCGCGACAGCGTATTGCAGGGCCGGATTTACTTCCCGTCGGGCGAGGGCAAAACCTCGTACATCGACGTGCGCGACGTCGGAGCCGTGGCCGCCGAGGCCCTCACCACCGACGGCCACTTCAACCGGGCCTACACCCTGACCGGCCCCGA
Source organism: Spirosomataceae bacterium (assembly GCA_965249815.1). GTDB lineage: Bacteria > Bacteroidota > Bacteroidia > Cytophagales > Spirosomataceae > JAJAZB01. The sequence continues at coordinate 531,966 of CBDFMV010000002.1, forward strand.
AGCGCTCAGTTTCTACGACATCGCCGACCGCTTCAGCGCCGTGTTGGGCCGGAAAGTCGAGTACCTGAACCCCAGCGCTGAGGAATTTACGGCCACCATGAAGTCGTATAACGTGCCCGACCTGGTGCTCGACCAGATGATGGCGCTTTACGGCGTGTACATCAAAGAAGGCTACCTCGCCGCCGTCACACCCGACGTGCAAAAGGTGCTGGGCCGCGAGCCGCTTCGCTTCGCGCAGTACGCCCAGGAAGCGTTTGGGGCCTGAACCGTTCCAGCTACCGCCCAGCCCCCCGTTCCATCGCGGCCCCCTCTTTTGAACGAGGGGAGAATGAAAAAGGAGTAGCGGGATTTAAATCTCCTCCTTCAAAAGGAAGGGGTGCGGCAGGATCATGCGGCTGGGGGGTGGTTTGGAAAGTTATCAGAACGAAAAGCCGCCCTGAGTGCTCGGGGCGGCTTTTCGTTTTTCCCCGCAATTTTGGTTTCTTTGGCCTCGCAGCGTTTCTAAATCCTATCCCATGAAATCATTTCGATTCGGCGAAGCCAAAAAATTCCCTTTCCTGCTCGCCTGCCTGCTTCTCTCGGTTTCCCTCTTCGCCCAAAAGCGCGGCGCGCTCTTCAACGGCAAAGACCTCACGGGCTGGACCGTCCACGGCACCGAAAAATGGTACGTCGAAAACGGCGAGCTGGTCTGCGAAAGCGGCCCCGACAAGCAGTACGGCTACCTTTCGACGAATAAAAACTACAAAAACTTCGTCCTCACGCTCCAGTTCAAACAGGAAGCCAACGGCAACAGCGGCGTCTTTATCCGGTCGGGCATCGAGGGCGTGAAAATCAGCGGCTGGCAGGTCGAGGTGGCCCCGCTGGGCCATCACACGGGCGGCATTTACGAATCGTACGGGCGCAACTGGCTTATCCAGCCCAAGCCCGAAGACGAAGCCGCCCTGAAAGTGGGCGACTGGAACGAGTTGAAAATCCGCGCCGACGGCGACGTCATCACGACCTGGCTCAACGGCAAACAAATGGTGACGCTCACCGACGAAAAAATCGGCAAGGGCGAAGGCTTCATCGCCCTGCAAATCCACGACGGCGGGGGGATCAAAGTGCGGTGGCGGAAGTTTAAGATGAAGGAGTTGTAAAAGCCCCGCGTCGCAAACCTATTCCTCGCGCGATGAGTCAACTCCCTAATTATGGACAGGCGGTAGTTCCGGTCGAGAAAATACGGGACTATCTTTTGAATGAAGCACACGCAGATGGCGGTCCAAAAGCGGTATTCTTCAAACGATTCGGCTTCCGTTCCGACGCGTGGCAGACACTGGCGAAAGCGCTTTTACATATCGCCCACACCGGGCAGGTAAGCCGGGTACAGGAAACCATTTTCTGTACGAAATTCCTAATTAAGGCGACTCTGGAGACGCCCGACGGTAGAAATCCGATTATCGAAACCATCTGGAAAATAAACCACGGGGAAGAAATTCCTAACTTCGTGACAGCCTATCCATACTGAATCATGGAATCCATCCACCAATTTGACCGCATCGTTCTGACCGTTGATTTGCCGGGAGCGGGCCTTGAAAAAGGCGACGTCGGAACCGTCGTGGACATTTACGAAAACGGCAAAGGGTACGAAGTGGAATTTATGACGCTTCAGGGCCAGACCCTGGCCGTAGAAACCCTCTTAGCGCATCAAGTTCGGGCTACCTCCGGGTTTGACGTGCCACACGTGCGGGAGCGTCAGGCGGCTTGAAAGGATTTGGTTGTTGTCAGGTTCGGAGTTTAACTCCGAACAACGCAGGAGGAAAACCTTGTCGTTTGCCAAAAACAACCACGTTCTCATCCAACGCGTCATTCTCTTTCTCAATCACGACAATATCACTCTCGCTTAGACCATTACCTCCATTATGAGACTTCAAACTTCTGCGCTTATAGTAGTAAGCTTAACATTTTTCGTAGTCTGCGCCAGAGGACAATCACCCGAGGAAAACAAGAAAATTATTAACCATTATCTTCTGGAAATATTCAACGGCAGAAAGCTTGAACTATTAGGAGAAGTGTTTCCAGAAAGATTTGTTCGCCACGATTTGAACGACAGCACCGACACATGGATGACCGTCGCTGACCAACAAAAACGTTTGAGCGATTTATTCCACGCCTTTCCAGATTTCTATTATACTATAAGCGATATTATCGCAGAAGGAGATAAAGTTGTCGTACGAGCAGTATGGCACGGGACACAAAAAAACACATTTATGAAAACTGAATCAAAGGGCAACCGAATTGATTCTATAAGTGAGATCATTTTTTATAGATTGGAGAAAGGAAAAATAGTTGAACGCTGGACGCAACTTGATCTACATAATCTTTTTAAGAAAATGAAGGGTGAAAAGTAAATAAAGAACAATTTTGTTATAATCCGCCTGGGTAGCCCACGTTCGGCCGCGCTTGCGACGCGAATGCCCAAACCACAGCGCTTGCAACGTTCCCAACACCACCCCAACATGAAACCAAACCTCTTCTGCCTCCTTCTCGCCCACACCACTTTCGCCCAAACGACCCAGCCCCGGCTCATCATTCGTGGCGACGACATGGGCTATTCGCATTCGGGCAACGAGGCGCTGGTAAAATGCTACCGGGAGGGCATCGAAACGTCCATCGAGGTCATCGCGCCGTCGCCGTGGTTTCCCGAAGCCGTGAAGTTGCTGGCCGAAAACCCCGGCGTTGACGTGGGCATTCACCTGGCCCTGAGCAGTGAATGGGACAACGTGAAATGGCGGCCCCTGACGGATTGCCCCAGCCTCCGCAACGCCGACGGGTACTTTTACCCGATGATTTACCCGAACAAAAATTACCCGAAACGCTCGGTGGTCGAGAATGACTGGCAACTGGCCGACGTGGAGAAAGAGTTTCGCGCCCAGATTGAACTGGTCCGGAAACACGTCCCGCGCGTCAGCCATTTTTCGGGCCATATGGGCTGCACCGACATGGGCAGCGACGTGAAGGCGCTCGTCCGGAAGCTGGCCCAGGAATACCACCTCGACATTCTGCCCGCTGATCTGGGGGTGACGAACGTCGGCTACCCCGGCCCGCACGCGACGCCGACGGAGAAGGTGGAAAGCCTGGTGAAACTGCTCGAAAGCCTGCAACCGGGCAAAACCTACCTCTTCGTGGACCACCCCGGCCTCGACTCGCCCGAACTGCGGGCCATTCACCACGTCGGTTACGAAGGCGTGGCCGCCGACCGCCAGGGCGTGACCGACGCCTGGACCAACCCCCGCCTCCGCGACCTCATCAAAGCGCGGGGTATTCAGTTGATTGGCTACCGGGACTTGAAGAAATAAGGCGAGACGGTTCAGCCTACGCAAGGAAGGCAGCCCGCGACCGGGCTGCTTTTTTTGTGTAAAAACGGAGCCACCTCGGTTGGCTGCGCCCGTCGTTTCCCGTTCAATGGCCCGAAAAGGCGGTTCATGCCCTACTCCTGCGGGTTGGGAGCGGAGGGGTTTCGGCCTGACCCGCTGGCGGGCCACCTTTGTTCAGTCATTCAACGAAACACAACTTTTCAACTCAAAACCCAATCAACTCATGAACGCACTTTCTTTTCGCCGTGCGGGCCTGCTGGTCCTGCTCCTCGTCACCACGCTGACGGCCTGCAAGAAAAATTCCGACGAAACCCAGCCGCAGCCCGATGCCGCCGCCCGCGTGGAGGGGCAGTACACGCTCTCGGAAGTAGAACTCGACGGCACGAAGTATCCCGCCGGCCAGACCAACCTGAAAGGCGGCGTGACCGTGAACCGCGTTTCGGCCACGACGATTAAAATGAATTTCGCCATCGTCAACAAGAAGGACAACTCGGACTTCCTCAGCGGCAACGCCGACGGCATCCTCCTCTCGGAAAGCAACGGCCAGATCAACCTGAGCAAAGACGGCGATACCATCGGTTACGCCACCGGCAACAAGCTGTCGCTCAAAGGCGTGGACGACAGCGGCACGCAGTTCGTCATGACGCTGACGAAATAACGCGTCACCCCACAAAAAAGCCCCTCCTGAACATCAAGGAGGGGCTTTTTTTGTGGGTTCAAACCGTCAATCGTCGTCCTCTTCTTGTTCGTTTTTGGTCGCCACCCGGACGAACGCACTCCGGCGCGGCGCGGGCATCCGGCTGTTGAGTCCTCGGACGGTCTGCCAAACGATCTGGTTGAATTCGAGGTCAGGGATGGCGTCTTCGCGGGCGAGGTTCAGGCCGTCGGAGCGGCGGGAGTTGCGGTTGACGGCCACGTTGACCTCGCTCAAATCGACGTTGGCGGGGCGGGCGGTGAACGTGCTCAAATCGGCGGTTTTCTGAAAACACCGCCAGAGCGGCACCGCCGCCGCGTCGTACTGACTCATCGGCGGCAGGCCCAGAATCAGTTCGATGGTGCGCAGCACGCCCGCCGTGCTGTAGGGCGTGTGCTCCACGTGGCGGCGCTTGGTGTAGGCGCTCGCCACCAGCACGGGCGAGCGGTGGGCGTCCACGTGGTCGGGGCCGTTCTGGGCGTCGTCTTCGAGCACAAACACGACGGCCTGGTTCCAAATCGGGCTTTTCGAAAGGTGTTCCACAAACCGCCCGACGGCCAGGTCATTGTCGGCCACGGCGGCCAGGGGCGTGGGTTTGCCGCGTGCCGCGCCGGAGGTGTGGTCGTTGCCCATGCGGAGCAGGTTGAAGCGGGGCACGGCACCCGTCGCCACGAGCGAATCGAACTCCACTTCCCAGCTTTTTTCGCGGTCCACGTCTTTGTAGGTCAAATCCCAGCCCCGGTAGCGGGCCGACACGTGGCCCTTCAGCCCCGGCACCGTGGCGATGCCGCCGTGGCCGAACTCACCGTAGGAGCGGTAGCTCAACCCGGCGCGGTTGCAGTAATCCCAGATGAAGCCCTTCGTGGGGTAGGCGATGGGTCGCCCGCCTTCGTAGTCGTAGCTGCCGCCGCGCCCGCCGTAGCTCGTGGGCCAGGTTTTCTCGATGAAATCGTTGGCGTAGGCCGCCGTGCTCCAGTTGTGGCCGTCGGCGCTCACTTCGGCGTCCACGTAAAAATTATCCAGCAGCACAAATTCGCGGGCCAAGGCGTGCAGGTTAGGCGTGATGCGTTCGGGAAACAGGCAGAGCGACGCGTCGCCGTTGCCCTCCTTCACGTCGCCGAACACCTGGTCGTAGGTGCGGTTTTCCTTGATGATGTAAAACACGTACTTGATCGGCGACGCGGCCCCGACGCGGCTTGGCACCGGGTTGCCCGGCTCGCCCTCCGACTGGGTTTCGCGGGTTTTCGAGTAGGGCGTGTTTTGGTAAACCAGTTGGGAAAACGCCGCCTGTTGCGGGTTGGTGGGCGTATCGAGGATGGAAAGCGTGCCCTTGAACAACCCGCCGATGTACTGGCTGCGGTCGTTGGCCGCTGGGTTCGGACCTTTGTCCTGGGCCTGCCGGATGACCGGCTGCGGGCCTTTCGGGTTGGGCAGCGAACTGAACCCCTTGCCGTTGGCGACGAAAATCCGGTTGCCGAGCGTCTTCACCGACGTGGGGTACCAGCCCGTCGGGATGAACCCCAGCGGACGGCTGCGGCCCGGCTCGCTAACCTCGAACACGGCCAGGCAGTTGTTGTCGGCGTTGGCGACGTAGAGCGTTTTTCCGTTGGGTGAAAGCGCCAGGCCGTTGGGCGTGCTGCCCGCCGGGGCGTCGGGGAAAAGGGCCGTGTGGACGGTTTCGAGCACGCGCCGACTGGCCACGTCGATGAGGCTCACCGAGTTTTCGTTGGCGTTGGCCACGAAGAGCGTGCGGCCGTCTTTGCTCAGCACCAGATCGTTGGGGTGGTCGTCGGTTTCGATTTCGCCCACGATTTTCCCCTGGTCGGGGCTGAAAACGAGCACTTTTTTTCCGCCCCAGAGCGACACGTACAATTCCCGACCGTTGGGCGACAGCAGGCAGGTGTAGGCTTCGGCGGGCAGGGCCGTGCGGCGGGCGACCTCTTTTTTCGCCAAATCCACTTCGTACAGCGCCCGGTCGTCTTTCGTGACGACGTAGAGCCGCTGGCGGGCGTCGTCCACGCACAGCCCGGCGGGGGAAATTTTGTTGGGCCAGGGTTTGCCAAGGGCGAGGCTCGAATCGGCGCGGAGGCTCCCATTTTCGACCCGGAAAATCGCCACCCGGTTGTCGTTGCCGCCCGACGCGTAAATCGTTTTTTCGTCGGTACTGAAGGCCAGCCCCACCCACGACTTCGGTATTTCGATCGTGGAAAGCAGCTTCTCCGACCCGGCATCGATGAGTTGAATGCTCTGGGTGCTTTGCCCGTTATTGGTCACGGCGAGGTATTTGCCCGAAGGCGACACGACCAGGTTGAGCGGCAAATCGCCCAGCGGCAGGCTGCGCCCGGCGGGCGTGAGGCTCCAGCCGTTGGGGAGTTTCACGCGTTTCCGGGCGAGTTGCTGGAGGAGCTGGGCGTCGATGGTGGTTTGCTTCGGGCGTTCGCAGGCGAAGAGCAGGCCAAGCAAAAGGAGGGAGGTAACGCGGTTCATGCGGGGAAGGGCTGTTTCTCCGACGAAACTACGAAAGTCGGCGGGCTGTGGCGTTAGCAAATCGTGAAGTTTCGCCGCCGGGCTTCATTTCCCTGAGTGCCCTGCCAAAGCCGCCAGCTTGTTTTGAAGGTCGGGGTCTTCGGAATTGTACTTCAGCGCCGTCTGGTAGGCGTCAATGGCAGCCGCCCGTTGTCCCCGCTTTTCGTACAGTTCCCCGTAGCGCGCGTACACCATCGACGAAGCGGGGAATTTTTCCTTCGCCAACCCCAGGATGCCCTCGGCGGCGGGGAGGTTGGCGGGGCGGCGGTTGATGAATTCGTAGGCCATGTAGGTAAGCTGCGACTCGTTGAGGTTCAGCCGGCGGTAGCCCTCCACGGCCTCGGCGACGCGGCCCATCCGGAGGAGTTCGTTCGGGAGGTACTGCCCTTCGGACAGCCGGGACCAGGGCCGCTGGTCCCATTCCAGCCGGAGCGAGTCCACTTTTCCGGAGGCACCACGGCTGAAGTACGCCTTCGCCGTGTAGTCGGTCAGGGCGATGGTGTCGGGGGCGACGGGCACGCAGAGGATGTCGCCGCCGTTGTTGACGTTCTCAATCAGCCACTTGCCGTTGCGCCGGATGCTCACCACTTCGTCGGCCCCGCGCTGGTAGCGGCCCACGTAGGCGTCGAGCAGCGAATCGGGCAGGGCGCGGGTCACGAGCGGCTGGGGCAGGAAATCCGTCCAGCCGTACACCTTCGCCACCGCCCGGCGGATTTCCTTGCTCAGTTCGCTGGCACCGCCGTCGTCGTTGAGCATAATCACCACGCCGTTGCCCCCCGCCACGCTGCCCCAGGCATCCGCCAGAAAGCCGGCGTTTACGCCGTTGTGGCCGAAGTACACGCCCCGGTCGGCGCTGTTTTTGGCTTGCTGGAGCAGAAACGCCCCCGCGCCGATGTCTTCGCGGTAAAACCCGTCGGAAACGCGGGCCAGGGGCGTGACCATCGCCCGGACGGAGGCCGGGGAAAGCAGCCCCGGTTTGCCCCGCAGGCTGTTTTGCAGGTCGATGAGCAGGCGGGCGAGGTCGGTCGGGGTGGCGTACAGCCCGGCGGCGGCCTGCTGCGGGTACACGTACGGCACGCCTTTGAACCAGGCGTTGCCCGAGTACGCCCACGCGGCGTTTGCCGCCAACCGCTCCGGCAGGGGCTGGGCGAAGGTGGTGCGGGTCAGGCCGAGTTTTTGGAAAATCGCTTTTTCGGTGAACGAAGCGATTTCCTGCCCGGTCACGTCCACCATCGCCTGCTGGGCCACGAGGTAGCCGCCGCCCGAGTAGCGAAACTCCTTGTTCGGCTCGCTGTTGACCACCACGGGGCGGCTTTCGGTGCCGGGTTTTCCCGACAAGATGTCCACCACCGACGGCAGCGGTTTTTTGTCGGGCGTGAAGCCGAAGTACGCCGACTGGCTCGTGCCGCCCCGGTGGCTGAGCAGCATCCGGAGCGTGACGGGCGTTTTACGGGTCAGGTCGTTTTCGGCCAGTTTCCAGGATTTCAGGTAGTTGTTGATGGGTTGGTCAAGGGCCATTTTTCCCTCGTCCACCAGTTTCAGCGCGGCCACGGCGGCCACGAGTTTGGAAATCGACCCCGCCGAAAACAGGGTTTCCGTCGTGACCGGGCGGCGGGTGAGTGTGTCGGCCAGGCCGTAGGCTTTCGTCCACTCGATTTTGTAATCGTGGATGACGGCGATGCTCACCCCCGGCACGCGGTAGAATTTCATCCGTTCGGTCAGGTTGTAGCCTTTCAGGCCGACCACGGGCACGTAGGGCATGAGGCTGTTTTCGACCTCGGCGATGCGGGGATTGGGGCGTTGGGCCGACGCGGGGCCACCAACAAAACAGCACAAACCGAAAAGGAGCAGGAAGCGCATGGGAGCTGAGTTTTTTTCGTCAAACCTACGTCCGTGGTGCCGCCGCGTCGTCCCGTTGGGTAGGTTGGGACGTATTTCGGAAGCTTTTTGGCGAAAGTCCGGTGCTTTCCTTGAAAACCCGGTTGAAGGTGGTCTTGGAATTGAAGCCCGCCTCGTAGGCGATGCCCAGAATCGTGAACTTTTCGACGTCGTCCGTCAGCAGGCGCTGCTTCACTTCGGCCAGTCGGTAGCCGTTCACGAAGTCGTTGAACGACGTGCCCAGGCCTGCATTGAGGCAGGCCGACACGGCGTTGGTCGTCAGCCCGACGTGGCTGGCGAGGTCGGGCAGCGTGAGGGTCGGGTTGCGAAACAGAGCGTCGCTTTCCATGGCCTGCCGGAGCCGTTGCAGGTGCTCCGGGTCCACGTCAGGGTCCGTCCGGGCTTTCGCTTTGGGCGGCACGGCGCTGACCCGTTGGCGCAGGTAGCCCGCCAGCCCCAGCCAGTACGCGAAAACGGGCAGCACGAGTTCGGTCAGGTAAAACCGGGGCGAACGGGGCGGCAACAACCACGCGGAAAGCAGCGGGTAAAAAATCGCCAGGCCGTAAAACGCCCCCAGCCCGAGCAAAAAAGGCCGCAACCAGGTTGGAGCCAGGGGCGCGGTGGGGAGCAGCCGCCAACTCCGCCAGCCGTAGCCCAGCACCAGCCCGATGGTGATGTAGTACTCCAGGTAACGGGTGTAGGGTTTGTGAACGTGGAGCCAGAAGTCACTTTTGACGTTGAGGCTTTGTGCAGAAAGCAGCCCGAAAAATAAGGCCTGAATCGCCACCGGCACAAAGTGGAGAAGCTCCCTCCGCCGGAAATCCTCCCGGCCCGAAGCGAGGGTGCGCACGTAAAAAAACAGCAGCGGTCCGAAACTCCAGGAATAAAAAATCGGGCTGAAATACAGGGCGTTGCTCTGGCGGTAGAGGCCCGCGTAGGTCAGGAAAAAATCGACGACGTGCAGCGTCAGCCCCGCCGTGAGCAGGCCCAGCCAGCGGTTGGCGGGGTGTTTGCGGGCCGAACTCAGCAGCAGGGCGCTCGTGGTGATGCCCTGCACGAGGCAAAACAGGTAGAAAATAACGAGAACGCTGAAGTTGATTTTCATTCGTGCGGACACCTCCGGTTCGACCCACCCGTTCGGGCAACGGGTGCGCTGGCGAAACTACGAAAGTTGGCCCGCAGCGGCGTGAACTTTGCCCGCCGGAATTTTCTTTTTTCAGAAAAACGCCGATCTCCCATGCCCGACCTCCACACCTGCGCCGACGTCGAACGCCTCGTCAATCACTTTTACGACCATGTCCGCCAGGAACCTACCCTCGGCCCGATTTTCAACGACATCGCCGCCGTGGATTGGGAAACGCACCTGCCCAAAATGGTCAATTTCTGGGAAAACATGTTGTTTCAAACGGGCAGCTACCGGGGCGGGATGATGTTCACGCACCTGAACGTCAACGCGTTGGTTCCGCTGGAAACCGAGCTTTTTGAGCGGTGGCTGGCCTTGTTTTTCCGCAGCGTGGACGAACTCTTTGCCGGACCAAACGCCGAAGCCGCCAAAACCCAGGCGCTGCGCGTGGCCGAAGTGATGAACGCGAAAATCGGGCACCTGAACCGGGCGCGGGCGGGTGCCTAAGCCGAATCGTCGCCGAACCGGGTCAGGTAGGCGCGGGTCAGATGAAGGAGTTGACGGGCGTGATCGAGGGTTTCCGCAACGCCTTCCGCTGGAATTTCGGCGGTCAGGTCGTAATCCGCGTTTTCGCGCAAGGAAGCCGCTTTTTTCACCCACGTCGAAATGGCGGCAGGGAATAGGTTTGTCTTGACGAAAAACTCGTTGAACTTGTTGTGGGTGCCCTGGTGGTTTTTGCGAAGATATTTTCCGTGGTCAGCAGGGCGGTCAGGCAGTAAAAAATGGCGTAATACCCACGATTGGCGGCGGCCAACAAACGGTCGTCCCGGAAATTGTATTCCGCGTCGTCGAGCGCATCAACGACCCGGGCCAGAGCAGCATCGATGGCGGGCCAGTTCATATGCGAATGCCTTCCCGGCGAATTTCCTGGTAAACGGGCTGGGTGGACGTGCTTAATTTATGCTCCGAAACGGGCAGGATGGACGTGAGCGCGCTGTATTTTAAATCCAACTCCACGCTGATTGGTGCAATTCTGGAAACTTCGGCGTACGAACTGACCACAGAATCCTTCAACACCACCGCAAAATCCACGTCCGACTCGTCGTGGAAATCGCCCCGAGCCTGGGAGCCATACAGAATCAGGGCGGCGAGTTCGGAGCCGTAGAGTTCCAGCAAAGCCGCTTTGAGTTCCTGGGCCAGCGCCTGCACCTGGGGAGTCATGAGGCGATGTTTTCAGCAAAGATAAGCGACTGGGACTCAAACCAACAGGCGGCAACGCTCACGGTGCGTCGGGAAACCGGTACAACCCCGCCCGCACGGCGGCTTGCCATTCGTCTTCGGGCGCGTAGCCCTGGGCCCGGTAGGCGGCGTTGGTGAGCCGACCGGTCTGGGCGAAATCGGCGGCATCCTGCAACGTCGCCACGCGTTGCCGGAGCACGTGCGGCGTAATCCGGTAGTTGACCACGCCCCAGAACACCACGCTGGCCGCCGTCACGAGCACCACCCAGCGCCGCCGCCACCCGGAGCGGGGCAGGGCACTGGTCACCAGCAAATACGCCAGCACCAGCGCGAGGGCCGAACCGATTTTGTAACGCGGTACCGACAGCACGTCGGCGGGCGGGCGCCGGAGGGCAATGGCCACCGCCGTGAGCACCACGAAGCCAAACAGCACCAGCCAGGCCGCTTCGGGGCGGAACCAGAACGCCCCGCCTTCGCGCCGGACGATTTGCCACCCCGCCAGACCCACTCCACCCAACAGGCACGCCCCAAGCAACACCGGTAGCCAACTCCCGTTGCTCATGCCGCCCGCCGCGCCGAGGTAACCCAGAAAGGCCCGCCCGAACGACGACGGGTCAATCCGTTGCGGTGACCCGCCCAGGCGTTGCAGGTACAGCGCCGCGAGCAGGCCGAAACACCCCAGCCACACGGCGGCGCAACCCCATTTTTTCTGGCCAAGCAACACCACCGCCCCCACCGGAAACACCAGCAGACCGTTGCCGCTGGTGCCCGTGGTCAGGGCGGCAAAAAACAGCGCCAGGGCGTAGCAGGGGTACGTCGCACGGGACAGGTGCCACAGCGCCAGGCCCGCCCAGAGCCACACGGTCAGGTTTTGCAGGGCGGCCATGGCGAAAAAGGTATTTTCAAAATACTGAAGGTGCAGCAGCAGAAAAGGCACCGGCAACCAGGCCAGCGCGGGCAGGCGGGTTTCGCGAAAGCCTGCGCCAAAGAGGGCCAGCAGGCCGAGCAGCGAGGCATTGCCGAGGGCAATCAGCACCCGGAAATCGACCGGCCCGCCCGAAAGCCGACTCACCGACCAGGCCACGAGGCGGGTATACACGAGGCGGTGTTCGTTGTGAAAATCCAGCAGGTGGTGCAGCCATTCGCCCGCCGTGGTGCTCTCCCGGAGGCGGCGCACACTGGCCAGCACGGCGAAATCGTCCCACTGTGGCACGTTGACGGCGAAGCGGTTGACCCAGGAAAAATACAGCACGACCGGCAACACGGTGCCCAGCGTGAGCAGGATGTTTTGCACACTGGGTACGCTCGTGCGGGGCGGGTGAACGAGCGGGCGGGAAAGCGAACGGATTGGCGGGGTATCGACGGCAAACTTCATGGTGCGGGCACCGGCCACTTCGTGTGCGACCGATTGCTCCGAACCCGAGCAAAAATGAAACCAATTTTCCGATACAGGGTCCTCACAGATTCACACGGAAAAACGGCCCACGGATGTTCACAGAATCAGTACCTGTGTGAATCTGTGGGCCGTTTTTCTGTGAACATCGGCGCGAAATACCTGCTCCAACGAACTCAAATATTCCACCAGTACGTCAGCTTCACCACCAGGGCGCGGTTTTTCACCGAAAATGGCGCAGGCAGGTAGTTGTCGGTGTACACCACGTAGAGGTCGGAGGCGGGCGAATACCGCCATTGCAGGCGGGTGTTGAGGTTGATGTTCTTAATCTGCTCGTTGTACTGCACGAAGGTGGTCCAGTACAGTTTGTTCGTGAACGTCACCTCGGCCCTCGGCCCGACGAGCCAGAAGCGGGCGTTGTCGAGCGGCTCGGGCAGCCGGATGTCGTTGTACGCCGCCGCCAGCCCGAGGCTCACGTAGGGCTGAAACCGGTAGCCTACTTCGCCGCTCAGACTGAGCCGGGTGCCGCCCGCGTAGTACCCGCCGTATCGGGTGGAAAACGCGTAGGTAAATACGCTCTGCGGTTTCGAGATAAAATCCGTTCCCCAGGCCTTCCAGGTGTGGCGGCTGCCGGTGGCAAGCGTGTCGCGGCCCAGGTTGGTGGGGTCGAAAGGAGCCAGCAACCGCACGTAGCTGGTGGCGACCCAGGCCGCGAATACGTTTTGGCTGCGCGAACGGACCGTGTACAGCAGGATGCTCTCGTGGTCGCTGACGCGGGCGGTTTTATCCCAGAACAACGTGGTAAGCAGTTGCGGGCCGTGGCTGAGAATTTTGCTGCCGGAGGCCGGAAACCACAGGTAGCTCACCTGCGGATTGATTTTGAAATACCCCCGGCGCGGCACGTAGCCCACCTCGGCGGTGTAGTTTTTCCCGACGTACTCGTGCTGCCACTGCCAGAGCCAGTGGCGACTGGAGTACGTCAGGTTGGCGGCCTGCACGTAGTCGTCGCCCTTCAGCGTGGGGCTGAACGACTTGAGGGCCAGAAACTTACCCCGCCAGACGTTGTTCGGCGACGCCAGGTTGTACTCCAGCCCGAGGTTGCGGTTGTAGGCCGAATACACGGGCTTCCCTTCCTCCGGCGTGTAGTTGAGCGATTCTTTGTTGATGAAAATCGCCCCGATGTTTGAGCGGGCAAACACCCGGCGCTGGAGCGAAATCACGCCGAAATTCTGCGCGGGCAGGCCGGTGGCGTCCACCTTGCCGGTTTGCATGTCGAGCACGCCGATGCGCCAGTCTTTGTTGAGTTTGCCCGAAAGCCGCGCGCCGAAGCGAATCGGCACACCCAGCCCTATGCGGCGACTGAAAAACGGTCGGATGGTGGCGAAACCCACGTTGGTAAACAAATCACCGTTTTCCAGAAAAAACTGACGGCGTTCGGGGAAAAACAACTCGAACCGGTCGAGGTTGGTCTGCTGCCGGTCCACTTCGACCTGCGAAAAATCGGGGTTCACGGTCAAATCAAGGTTCATCGCCGAGGTAACGGCGATTTTGGCGTCCAGACCAACGTCTTTGCGGAAGGCCCCGGGCGCGCCCGCCGGGTTGGCTGAAACGCCGCCCAGCACGTACGGAATCAGCGAAATGTTGGGGCCGGGGTCGGGCGGGGGCACGTCCCAGGCCAGCACGCCCGTGTAAGCCAGCGAGGCCGTCGGAAACTGGCGCGGCACGGGTGCCCAGGCCGATTTTTCGGTGGTTTTCAAATCCAGCCGACTGAAATTGATGCCCCAGCGCGTGATGCCTTTTTTGTACCGGAGCGTCTTGAATGGCACGGCGGCCTCGAACACCCAGCGGTCGCCGTAGTGCTTCACGACCGACGTCCACTTGTTGTCCCAGTTTAGGTTTACGCTCGCGCCTTCGAACATCTGCCCGTCCCACTGCGCCCCGGCGGCGTTGGCCCCGAAGCTGAAGCCGTTGGTCTGGTCGTCGAAAGGGTCGATGAAAAGCAGGAAATTGTCGTTTTTCCCGAAGTTAAAATCCCGTTTCAGCGACTCGACGAACACCGGGCCGGGCAGTTTCTCGAAGCATTCGACTACGAAGTAAAGCTGCTTGTCGTCGTAGCACATCCGCACGGTGGTCCGGACGTTGGCGCGGGCGGTGTCCATCGGCAGCACCATGTAAAAATCGGTGGCGAGGGCGGAAGTTTGCCAGGCGGGTTCGTCGGCGCGCCCGTCCACGGCAATCGCTGAGGTGGCCCGGCGAATGGGGTATTCAAAAGCGGCGTTTTTTTTCTGGGCGGAGGCGGCCAGCACCCAGAAACTGAGTAGAGTGGTAAAAACTTGTTTCACGCGATAGGCTTGATGGTTCGGCGATGCGAAAATAGGCAGAAAAGAGGGAGAAGGGAAAAGATGAAACGGCAACGCGCTCCACCCTGACTACTGGAACGCGAATTGCAACGGATGCCGTGGAAATTTTTCCGCTTTAACCATCCCTCGCTTTCTCATGGACGTCAAACGCATTTTCGGGGTTTTACTGACCCTTCTTGGCCTGGGCGGAATCCTTTACGCCGCTTCCGATTTCATGCAGGGCGGCGTGGCCCGCGCTTCGTGGATTTACCTGATTCTGGGCGGTGTGTTCTTTTTTTCGGGCATCAGCCTCATTCGCAACACAGGCAACGCGGCCTAACGCTCGTTGACAAGTGTTTCGCACCGGTTCGCATAGATTTTTAATCCTCGCCGATTCACACCGTAACGGGGCATGTGAACATCTGTGGCTCTTTAAAATCCGTGCGAATCGGTACGAAACATTACTCACGCGCCAGAAAGTCCCGCACGGCGTCGCCCAGCTTCTGGCTTTCGCAACTGGTTGCCATGTGGCCACAATCGGAGGTAAGTTCCACGACCGGCGCATTGAGGGCTTTGGCGAAATCCAGCGCCGCCTGCGGATTGACCATGTGGTCCTGTGTGGCCACCACTACGAGTAACTTCGCTTTGACCGACTTCATGACGTCTTCCACCGGACGCCCCTGAAACACGTCGTGGCCCAGCATGGCGCGGAGTTGACAGGCCCAGTCCTGGGCGTGGAGAGGGGCGTACTCGTCTTCGGTTTTGGCGATTTTAGACTCGTAGTCTTCGGCCTTCAGGTTGCGCTGGTGCCAGGCGGGTGTGTAAAGGTGGTCGAGGTGAATGGCCCCGACGGTACGCATGGCCGTGGCTTCGCAGGTGGCGCAGTCGCCCGCCCGCTCGATGGTTTTCAACTCGCTGTTCCATAGAATTTTATCGTACGAAGA
Organism: Spirosomataceae bacterium; assembly: GCA_965249815.1. GTDB lineage: Bacteria > Bacteroidota > Bacteroidia > Cytophagales > Spirosomataceae > JAJAZB01. The sequence goes on from CBDFMV010000002.1 coordinate 547,455, forward strand.
TTGCTTCGGTGAGCCGATGATAGGCACGGCCTTGTCCATGAAGCCAGGGTAACTCACCACCCACTGAAACGACTGCATCCCGCCCATCGAAACACCCAGCACTGCGTACAGGTGGTTGAGGTTCAGGTGTTTGGTGAGCAATTCGTACTGCGAGCGCACCATGTCGCGCAGGCTGACGTTCGGAAACGTCTTGCCCGGCTGGCTGGCGCTGTTCGACGGCGACGATGAAACGCCGTTGCCGAGCGCGTCCACGACGATGGCGAAGAATTTTGTGCTGTCGGCCAAATTGCCGGGCGCGGCCACGAAGCTTTTCTGCTGGCTCGTGCCCGTAAACCAGGTGGGCACCAGGACGGCGTTCGAGCGGGCGGCGTTGAGTTTGCCGAAGGTGCGGTAGCCGATTTGGCAGTTTTGAATCACCTGGCCGTTTTCGAGCCTGAAATCGCCGAGGCTGGCGAAACGTTGCTGGCTGGCCGCCGGGTAGCCGATCAGTGCGAGGATTAGGACGAGAAGAAGTCGGTTCATGGAGTTTTGGCGAAAAAGGCCGGAGCAAGTTTCGCCAAAACTCCGTGAAATTCCCAGCGGTCGCTGTCAGGCGATGGCCTTGAACACCGTGTCGATGACCAGGCTGAGCAGCGATTTCAGAAACCGGTCCACCTTGATTTTGGCGATGCCGCGTTGCAGCAGCAGTTCCATTTTGGCGGACGTTTTCAGGCTGCGCACGAGCATCTCGAACTCGTCTTTGTCAAGTTGCTCATCCACGAGCAGCTTCGTCCAGCGTTCGAGTTTCTCGCGGCTGTCGTCGAGAAACGCCTGAACGTCTTTTTTGGCTGACGAAAATTCGTCCTCGAAGGCCCCTTTGGCCAGTTCGACCGCTGAACTTTTCAACCCGTCGAACAATGCGGTTAAATCTGCCATGGTTATTTCTTGAGTTTAAGGGATTCAAGTTTGATCACGCGGTCAAAATTCTGGCTGACCTGGCCCTGGCTTTCCCGGACGAAAGCCTTGCCGACGGCCCCTTTCTTTTTCCACAATTCCAGGAAAGCCAGGGGCGAACCGCCTTCGGTGGAGTCGGTCATGATCCGCCACATTTCCGCGGATTCGACGTTTTTGGGTCGGGATTTCTCGTACTCGTAGGCTTTGAGCAACTTCAGGCGGAGGTCGTCGGCGTGAGTCTGGTGCTGCGAAAACGGCTCGGTGCCCTTGCTCATCAGGTCAAGAGTTTCCACTTTCAGGGCCGTGGCCTGCTGGTAGGCAAACGAATCGTAGAGCGACACGCAGGCCGACACGGCCAGGGCCAGCAACAGCACGGGCAATCCCGGTCGGCGGAGGTTGGGGGAGGGATTCATGGGCGATTGGGGGAATTAAGTGGTTGAAAAAAGCTTCAGCGCTCGGCGGACGGCTCGGGTTTTTCGCCCACGTTGCGGATGTTGACGAGTTTGACCAGCAAATCGAACCAGAACGGCGCGCCAAATGAAGCCGCCGCCGCCATGAGCAGCCAGCCCAGCAGGGCGGTCAGGGCGTAATAGCACCGGTGCTTGAGGTCGAGCGGTTGCCAATCCTGGATGAACCGTCTCCGCCCGCTGCGCGAACAGGGAGTCGCGCTGGGCGCGAAGGCTTTCCTGCAGGGTAGTCGCGGAATCCTGAACGCTGAGTAACGCCGCGTCACGAATCTTTTTCAACGAATTGAGTCGCTGCGGGGCCAAAGCGCCGTTGTTGGCCTGGTCAATCAGCCGAAGCGAATCGTCGGCAAACGTTTTGCGGATTTGCCCCTCGGCTGCCTGCCGCTGAAGGTCGGCCCGCTTGAGCTTGTCGTTGTATTGCCGGACGGAGGCCTGGGCGTTTTCGACCAGCGTTCCGCGCAAAACGGGGTCTTTGAAAAGTCGTTGGGTCAGGTGAACGGCGTCGAGGTTGAGCGCCAGCACAACGAGCAACGAAATGTAGCGAATGGCTTCCTGGGAATGCTGTTTGAAAAAGCCCGAAACCCGATCCATGTACTGACCGTACCATGTCACGAGGTTGCTTTTCAGCGCCAGAACGCAGTTTTTCTGACTCACCGCGTCGCGGGCCAGGCTTCGCAGCAGGTCGTCGAGGTTGGAAAAGGGCGTCAACGGCGGCGAAGGCGGCGTGGTGGGCTGGCTTGCCAGGTGCTGAACTACCGCCTCGAGCCGGGCTAAGGCCGTATCGGGTGTGCCGGGCGGCAGGGTGATTTTCCCGGTGTCAATCAGGCTGAACACAAACTGCGCGAACGTTTCGGGGGCGACGTACGCCGGGGTGCTCACCACCTGCCCTTGCTCGTTGTAGCGGCGGATGAGCACGCGGCGAAAGAATTTTTCGAGGGGCCGGGGCGGTCGCACCCGGATTTGCCCGTACACGAGCGGATGGGCGAAAAGCCGGTGAACGAAATCCGGATCGGCAAACATGGTTTCGAGCACCTGTTTCAGCAACGCCGCCCGCCGGTCGCGCACGACGGTGTTGACAAATTCCCAAATCCCCGACACGAACAAACTGACGATGAAAAAGACGTAGATGAGCGAGAGCGCTACGTCGAGCAGGGTCGGGAAGTCGGCGTTCATCGCAGGGTGGGTTGAGCAGGCTGCCAAACGTACCGATTTCGGCCCAACCCGCCAAATTTTTTGATCAATCGGCAACCGGCTGATTTTCAACGCAAAAAGCCGGACGAATTGCCCGGCTTTTTGGAATCCGATTTTTCAGGAAACCCTGGTTATTCCCATTCAATCGTCGCGGGGGGTTTTGAGGAAATGTCGTACACGACCCGGTTGACGCCCTTCACGCGGTTGATGATTTCGTTGGAAATGTCGGCCAGGAAATCGTAGGGCAACTGCGCCCAGTCGGCGGTCATGCCATCTACGCTCGTCACGGCGCGCAGGGCCACCACGCGCTCGTACGTGCGCTCGTCGCCCATTACGCCAACCGACTGAATCGGCAGCAGCATCGCCCCCGCCTGCCAGACCTGGTCGTAGAGGCCACGCGCCTTTAACCCGTTGATAAACAGGGCGTCCACGTCCTGCAACACGGCCACTTTTTCGGGCGTGACGTCGCCCAGAATCCGAATCGCCAAACCAGGACCGGGGAACGGGTGTCGCCCCAGAATGGCCTGCGGAATGCCCAGCGTGCGGCCCACGGCGCGGACTTCGTCTTTGAAGAGCGTGTTCAACGGCTCGACGACTTTCAGGTGCATTTTTTCCGGCAACCCGCCCACGTTGTGGTGCGATTTGATCGTCGCCGAGGGGCCTTTCACCGAAACGGATTCGATCACGTCGGGGTAGATCGTGCCCTGACCGAGCCATTTCACGTTTTCGATGCGGTGCGCTTCGGTGTCGAACACGTCGATGAAGGTTTTGCCAATGGCCTTGCGCTTGGCTTCGGGGTCGGTCAGGCCGAGCAGCGCGGAGTAGAATTGCTGCTTGGCGTCCACGCCTTTCACGTTGAGGCCCAGCGTGTGGTACGATTCCAGCACGCCCTCGTACTCGTCTTTGCGGAGCAGGCCGTTGTCCACGAAAATGCAGAACAAATTCGGCCCGATGGCCCGGTGGATGAGCGTGGCCGCCACGGACGAATCCACGCCGCCCGACAGGCCAAGCACCACGCGGTCGTCGCCGAGTTTTTGCTTCAGTCCGGCCACGGTTTCATCCACGAAATTCTGCGCCGTCCAATCCTGCTGGCAACCGCAGAGGTCCACGACGAAGTTTTTCAGCACCGTTTTCCCCTCCACCGAGTGGGTGACTTCGGGGTGAAACTGGATGCCAAAAGTCGGCTCGCCCGCGATGCGAAACGCCGCCACCCGTACGGTGCCGGTGGAGCCAATCAATTGAAAGTCAGGTGGAACGCTGACAATGGTATCGCCGTGTGACATCCAGACCTGCGTGGTGGGTTGAAGGCCACGGAGCAGGTCGTGGTCGTCGGTGGTGTCGAGCATCGCCCGCCCGTACTCGCGGGTGGTCGAGGGCGTCACCTCGCCGCCCGCCTGGTAGGCCATCAACTGCGCGCCGTAGCACACGCCGAGCAGCGGGAGTTTTCCCCGAAACTGGCCCAGGTCCACGCTCGGCGCGTTGGCATCGCGCACGGAGCAGGGGCTGCCCGACAGGATGACGCCTTTCACCGACGCATCGAGGGGCGGAAAGTGGTTGAAGGGGTGAATTTCGCAGTACACGGATAGTTCGCGCACCCGCCGGGCGATGAGTTGGGTAAACTGCGAACCAAAATCGAGGATGAGGATTTTCTCGGTCATAAACGGGGGCACCGACCTGTGGCCGGTGCGGGTAGGGTAGAAAGTACGGTTGAATAACCCAACTAAAGCGAACGGGCAATCCCACTCCGGGTAAAGGTCGGCGCTATTTGTAAAGCAAATACTTCGTTCTCAACGCGTTGTATTTTTTCAAACCATCCTGCCAACTGGCCCGCATTGCGGCTTCCGACTTTCCGGCCACCAGTTGCAGGCGCAGCGAATCGGTGCCCGCGAGTTTATCGAAGTACGCGGGGCTGGTGAAAAACTTCGATTTGTCGGGGGCTTTTTGGTAAAAATCGAGCAGGTATTTCAGCGAAAAACCGAGGTTGGCGGCGTCCACGCCGCGGAGGTCGAGGCCGTAGCACTTCTTGCCTTCCTGGGGCGGGTTCACCGCGCCGGGTTTGTCTTCGGGCGTGAACGAGTAGGGGCCAAACGCCGGATCGGGCGCGCCGATGACCTGAAACTGCGTGTCGGTGCCGCGCCCCACGCTGACGAGGGTGGGTTCAAATAGGCAAATTGATGGGTAAAGCAAAATGCTCTGCCGGTTGGGCAAATTGGGCGACGGGCCAACGAGCGGCGCGTAGGGCGTTTGATGGCTGTAGTTCAGGCAGTTGACTACCTGGAGGTCGCACGTCACACCGTTTTTCAGCCAGCCTTCGCCGTTGATCATCCGGGCCAGTTCGCCCACCGTGCAGCCGTGGGCGATGGGCACCGGGTTAAGGCCCACAAACGAGGCGAATTTGCGGTCGAGTACGGGGCCGTCCACGAGGTGCCCGTTGGGGTTGGGCCGGTCGAGCACGAGGCACTTTTTACCCTGTTCGGCGCAGGCTTCCATCACGTAATGCATCGTGGAGGTGTAGGTGTAAAACCGCGTCCCCACGTCCTGAATGTCGAAAATCACCACGTCCACGCCGCTGAGTTGGTCGGGCGTGGGCTTGCGGTTGGCTCCGTAGAGCGACACCAGCGGCAGGCCCGTGCGTTTGTCCACGCCGTCGGCCACGTGCTCGCCGTCGGTGGCGGTACCGCGAAAGCCGTGCTCAGGGGCAAAAATGGTTTTCACCTTCACGCCCCGGCTCAGAAGCGAGTCGGCGAGGTGGGTTTTATTCGGAAAAATGGAGGTGTGGTTGACGACCAGCGCAACGGTTTTCCCGCGCAAACCGGGCAGGTACTGGTCGGTGCGTTCGATACCCAGCACGGGAGCCGACACGGTCGTTGCGGTTGAACCCGAAGGAATTTTGGGCGCTTGCGCCTGGAGGGAACGACGCCCGCAGGCGGTCAGCAGCGCGAGAAGGAGCAGAAGGAGCGGATACCCGCGACGGACGCAAACCATGTGCAAATGTCGGGGAAAAATTCATTTTTCCCCGACATTTGCGCCCATGAATTTCCCCCGGCTGGTTGCCAACCGCCTCCGTCGCACCAAAACCCGCAGTTTCACGGCCACCGTCTCGCGCATCGGCGTGGGCAGCATCGCCCTCGGGCTGGCCGTGGCCCTGATCGCCTTCGCGGTGCTTTTTGGTTACAAAGGCGCGATTCAACAAAAAGTTTTCAGCCTCGACGCCCACCTGCGCGTGACGCAGTTTACGCTCAACCGCTCGTTCGAGGAAACGCCGCTGCCGCTCCATTCGCCGCTCTACGACGGCTGGCGCAAGTTGACCGCCGTGCGGCACCTGCAAGCCGTGGCCCACAAAGGCGGGATTCTGAAAACGAAAGAAGAATTGCAGGGTGCGCTGTTGCGGGGCGTCGGGCGGGATTACGACTGGGCCAACCTGCGCCCCAGCCTCGTGGCGGGCCGGATTCCGGCCTTTCCCGACTCCGCAGATTCCAAAGAAATTTTGATGAGCCGCCGCCTGGCCACCAACCTGAGGCTGAAGGTGGGCGACGCCGTACCGATGTATTTTTTGCAGCAACCGCCCCGTGTGCGCAAGCTGACCGTGGTGGGGTTGTACGAAACCAACCTCGACGCAGAGTTTGATAACCAGTTGATCATCGGCGATTTGCGGCTGGTTCAAAAACTGAATGGTTGGGGAAGAGACACGGTCGGGGCCTACGAAGTATTCGTGCGCGACGTGGCCCAACTCCGCCCGGCCGCCGACGACGTGGCGCGGCTGCTTCAGTCCGACCAGAATTTGGAACTCGTCACCGAGCGCTACCCGGCGCTGTTCGACTGGCTGACCATCCTCGACCGCAACATCGTCGTGTTTCTGGTCCTGATCCTGGCCGTGTGTAGTTTCAACATGGTGAGCATCCTGCTCGTGATGATGATGGAACGCACGCCCATGATCGGCCTGTTGAAAGCCCTTGGCAGCACCGACTGGCAAATCCGGCAGATTTTCCTGAACCAGGGCGTGGCCCTCATCGTGCGCGGATTGTTGTGGGGAAATGGCCTGGGCTACGGCCTGTGCTGGCTGCAAAGCCGCTTTCACCTCATCCCGCTCGACCCGGCGGCGTACTACGTAAGCGCGGTGCCCATCACCTGGAACTGGCCCGTGGCGCTCCTGCTCAACGCCGCCACGCTGGCGCTCGTTTCGGTGGCGTTGCTGATTCCCACGCTCGTCGTCACGCGGATTCAACCGGTGAAGGCGATTGCGTTTACGAAATGAGTGAGAGGTAAGGAGTGAGAGGTGAGATGTATTTTGCCAACTGCATTTTATATCTCACCTCTCACTCCTTACCTCTCACAAAACTCAATACCGCTCCACCTCCAGCTTTGCCAGACCGCTGTCGAATTTAATGTTGATTTTCTTGGCGGCCTGGTCGTAGCCGGGCGATTGGTAGAACTTGCCGACTTTGTCGAAGCCGTCGAAATCGGTCAGGCTGAGGCCGTCGTGCTCGATGCGGCAACCGACGGATTGGGGCACTTTCAGCGTAATCTGGGCCACGCCCGCATCCACGTCCACCTCGGTGAGGTCGGCGCGGTCGCCGAGTTTAATATCCACGTCGGTTACGCCGGTTTCGAGTTTCAGGGTGCGCACCCGGTAGGGCGTCAGGTCGAAGTCGGCCTCACCCGCGCCGACTTCGGCGGTTAAATCCCAGAGCGGAGCCGGGTTCAGGCTCAGGTTGACGTGGCTTTTGAAACCGCCGTTTTTCCACTCACCGTTCTTCCATTCCATCTTTTTGTTGCCTTTCATTTCAAACGTCAGGCTGGCGTTTTTGCCATCGGCACCGCCGGATTTCGTCAGGCTGTAGCGCCCGAAATCCAGATCAGTACTGGCTTCGGCCAGTTGGGTGGTCGTGCCGTCGAGTTTAAAATGCGCCGCGCCGCCTTTGAGCGCGAACGAGGCCGTTTGCAGGGCCGCGTCCATGGGTTCAGAGAACCGTTGCGCGCCACTGATGCGCGTAGTGTCCGACGACGAATCATCGGTTGAGTCCTCATCGTCCTCGTCGTGGTTATAGGCCCCACCGTGGTCGTCGCTGTCGTGGTCATCCCCGTCGTCGTGGTCATCGTCGAAGTAATCGCGGTTTTCAAACCGGTCGTGGTGACGGCTGACGATGGCCAGCGGCACGGCCACGGCCAGCAGCAGCACGGTGGTAACCGTGAGTGCCCGGCTGCGCTGCCCGAAGAGTAGGTTGACGCCCAGCAGAATAATCAGCAGCGGCCAAAAGCGGGTAAGGTCGTGCCAGTCGAGGTCGAACCAGCCGAGGTTGCGTCCCAGAAAAAGCACGCCCAAGCCGAGAAGCAACACGCCCGTAATCAGGTTTCTTGAGTTCATGTGGTGGAAGGGAAAGGGGGGATGGCCGAATCGTTCCGGTTTTTTGCCGGACTGCTCAGGGGTTGGTCAAATCTGTGTCGTACGGATTGTTGGGTGTGTTTGGCCGCTGCGCCCCGCGCACCAGGTAGTACACCCCGTAAGCAATCAGCACCACGGGCCAGAACCGAAAAATATCGCGGAAGCGGATGTGAAACCAATCCAGTTCGTTGCCGAGAAAAATGAGGCCGAGCACGATGAGCACGACGCCGCCAATCAGGTTCGAGGTTTTCATAAGGGATTTTGTGGGGGTTGGTTGTTGGTGAGGCTCTGGGGCAGCCGGTCGCGGAAAATTAGGTACAGGCCCAGCGCCACCAGCAGCACCGGCCAGAGTTTGTGCCAACTAAACCACCAGACGAATTCGTCAAGCAGAAACAGCACGCCGACGCCGATGAGCACACCTCCCCATATCTTCGGATTGACCGGCGGCGAGGCGGGCGAAGCGGGCGTCGAGCCGTCGCCGGGGATGAATTCCACACCCGGCTGGGGGGCGGTGGGGAGGGCGATCCACAGAATGAGGTACACCAACCCAAACGGGCCGTGGGTTAGGAAAAAACCCAGCACGAAGAGCAGCCGCACCACCGTCACGTCGATGCGGAAATACTGGGCCAGCCCGGCGGCAACGCCACCAAGCACGGCCCCATTGGGAATGCGGGATAACCGGTTCATAAGAGGGAAAGAGTGATAACTGGACGAAAAGTGCAGGAACTGCTCCCCCTGCTCCAATTCGTTTTAGGGCGTAAGGCCGCGCCGCACGACCAGCGGATAAAAAACCGGATGGTGCCCGGCTGCGTAAATCTACCTGTTTTACAAAACGCGGGTTTTCCCGCTAAAATCCTTTCCGGCGGGGCATCACTTTTGTACCATCAACAATCACTCGACAAACATGACGTTCGATATGCTCACCATCGCCCCCGTTTTTGCACTGGCCCTGCTGGGTTTAGGCATGAGCCTCCCCTTTATGATTCGTCCGGAGCGGGAAAGCCGCTACCGAATGTAGCCCGATAAGACCTTGCGCCGAAAAGCGCAACCCGTGGTGTAGCAAAATCCTGGAGGGGTTACTTGCCAGGCCGTTTCTACACCACATCTTTTTTTGAAACCCCGGTCCCGACTATTCGGGACCGGGGCTTTTTTGTATTCTGACCCTCTGCACCCAAGTTCCGGCACGAGCGGGTTTTCCTACGCTCCGACCGTACTTTTCCCCTTAAAAAAAACAGGGGTTTATCCGCTACAATTCGTGTTACCCTGCCGGTACATTTGTCCGACTAATCCGCCAGTACGCTTTCCTTCAGTTTATTCCGCCAGCCACTTCTCAAGTACGCGTCCCGGTCGGACCTGCCAACCGGGTTGAGTCGATTATTCCTGAAATCAGGCAATGATAGCCTTCCCGCCGCGGCTTGGTAACGGCGGGCGCTCATTCCGGGGCGACCCACCGGGAGCCATCGACACATAACCTCTTTCCTTTTTTATGGCAAAAGCCCAGAAAGCGGCGACCCCTCCGGCCAGCGAGGGGTACACCGGCCGTTACCTCGTGATGTTGCCCGACGGCGGCAACGTCAACCAGCACCTCGACGCCCTGCAGCAAGCCACCGGCATGGCCGTGACCCGTTCGGGTAAATTCAAAAACAGCATCGTGGCCAGCGGCGATTTCGACCAGCACCCGGTTATTTATTTCGACGAACTGGGCGTGGCCGTGGTCAGCGCCGACCCGCAGCAACTCCAGGGCATTTCGGCCCTCGGCACCGGCGAAAGCCCGTACCTCGTTGAGCCGGAGCGCATTGTGCGGGCCTTCGGCGTGTCGGACGAGTACGTGCGGGGTTTCAAAGACGCCGTGGATGCCCTGGCGGAGAAAATTCTGCGGGACAAACAGTCCGACTCTTCCGACGAAACCTCGGCCCGCCCCGACGAAGACATTGTGGGTAGCCAGGCCACCGGCGCAACGTGGGGACTGGAGCAGACGCACGTGATTCACCCGTTGCTTTACCGCGAGTTTTCGGGGAAAAACATCAAAGTAGCCGTGCTCGACACGGGTTTCGACCAACAGCACCCCGACTTTGCGGGCCGGACTATCGTCACGGCCTCGTTCGTGTCGGGCCAGACCGTGCAGGACGGCCACGGCCACGGCACGCACTGCATCGGCACGTCGTGCGGCCCCAAAAACCCCGCCGATCCGAGCATTCCGCGCTACGGGATTGCCTACGAAGCCACGATTTTTGCGGGCAAAGTGCTGGCCAACAACGGCTTTGGTTCCGATGCGGGCATTCTGGCGGGCATCAATTGGGCGCTGGCCAACCAGTGCGAAGTGGTGAGCATGTCGCTCGGCGCGGCCACGAGCGGCCCTGGTTTCTCGCAGATTTACGAAAACGTGGCCGCCAAATGCCTTGCCAAAGGCACGCTCATCGTGGCGGCGGCGGGCAACGACAGCAACCGGCCCGGCGTGGTCAAGCCCGTTTCGCACCCGGCCAACTGCCCGTCCATTCTGGGCGTGGCCGCCGTGGACAAACTCGGCAAGGTGGCCTTTTTCTCGAACCGGGGTGTGTTTACGCCCTACGGCAGCGTCAACGTGGCCGGGCCGGGCGTCAACGTGTTTTCCTCGACCAAACTGCCCACCAGGTACACGACGATGAGCGGCACCAGCATGGCCACGCCGCACGTGGCGGGCATTGCGGCCCTGTGGGCGCAGCAAAACGCGGCCAACCGGGGTGCCACGCTCTGGAACAAACTGGTGTCGATGGCCAGCGCCCTCAGCGAACCGTCCGCCGACGTCGGCACGGGGCTGGTGCAGGCTCCGCTGGTGAAGCTGATTGTCACGCACCCGCCATTCCCGTTGCAGCAGCTCGCCGGAAATCAGCCGATTACCGTTCAGCCGTACGACGCGGTTTTGACCTAACGCTCATTTTTCGTGAAAAAAACCTATTTGCTCTCGGTGGAACCCGACGCCCTCGACGCAGTTGAGCAGCGGTTGCAGGCGGCCTCGGTGGAAGTCACCTCGGTACTCGGCCAGATTGGTGTCATCACCGTTGAAGTCGAGGCGCGGCAAGTCGCTGCCCTGCGCGCCATCGAGGGCGTGGTGGCCGTCGAACCCAGCCGGACCGTTGGTCCGGCCTGACGGCCCCCACGCCCGAACGTCCCCTTTCTTTTTCAACATTCTTTCCTCAAAACCAATGAAATACACCGTTTTTAACCCCAGCGCGCCCGAACCCCGGCAAGTCGGTGCGGCGCTCAACCTCGGCGGTTCCGACGACATTTACGGAGCCAACAGCATCCAGACCTTCAGCACGGGCGACCAGCCCCTGCATGCCACCCACGCCGACGCCCAGGGCTTCCTGGACTGGTACGGGCGGTGGAACCGGGGCAATTTCTGGTTCAAAGACGCCGGTGCCCAGGTTTGGAGCTACGAAGAAACCTTCGACAACTGGCAGGACACCTACGGCATGGACGCCGTGCGGGTGTTTTACCACTCCGGTCACGGCGGCATGGACGGTAACGGCGTGTTTTACGCCCCACTCGGGGCCAAGTGGAGCGGCCGCGACGTGGCCATGTCGAGCAACATGATCATCGGCAACGAAGAACTGCGCTACCTGTTCTGGTCTACCTGTCAGTCGCTCAAAGTGCCCGACATCGCTATCCTGAACGCCACGCGCAAAGGCCCGCTCGACACCTGGGGGCCGAACACCGTGAACCGGGGTCTGCGGATGATTTTCGGCTTTCACTCCAACAGCCTCGACAGCCCCGATTACGGGAAAAACTTTGGCAACAACTGGAACGCCGGGCAAACCCTCAGCGACGCGTGGCTCAACGCCAGTTGGGCCATTTCGCACAACCACCTCACGACGGCCTGCGCGATGGGGGCCACCCGCGACGAAGCCAACAACCGGCTGTTTCAGGAACGGCTCTTCTTCCCGCAGGCCGTGGCCACCAACTGGTACGCCTGGCGCTGGGGGGCGTACGTGCGGCCCATCATGGGCGAACCCCTGCTGGCTACGCTCGCCGCAATTCCCAGGAAAGCCAGACTGCTGGAGTTCGGGCCGACGCTTTTCGACGAAACCCGCCTTGCGGCGCTGGGCGATGCCTTCGGGTTTACCAAAAAACAAACCAGCACGGTGGCGCTCGGCAAAGACGGCACGACGGTGCTGGCAGGCAGCAAGGGCAAGCAACTCACCGTGGACGCCGAAGGGCGGTTGCAGGCCGTGCTGGCTCCGACCAACCACCAGAACACCAAGGCGTTGTCGCGGGAAAAAGCCATCGAAATCGCCCAAAAGCTGGTGAAAGACGCCGGCTTCGATACCGACGGCGTGAGCCTGCACCTCGATTCGGCCCGCATCGGCATGGCCCAGGTCGGTTCGACGGCGGGTTCGGGTTCGGTGGAAGAAGGCTACCAGTCGGACATCACGCTGATTTTCCGGCAAACCGCCGAAGGCCTCGCCAGCGTCAACGCCAGCCACGGCCTGGTGATGGTGACGGTGGACAACGACGGCACGGTGACCCACCTGCACAACTCCACCCGGCCCGTGGTGGGTACCAGTACCCGGCCCAAAATGCTGGTGGACGGCCCCGAAACCGAAGCGTCGTCGCTTGCCACCGATTCGCTCGGCCTCAACCTGGCCGTGACGCGCAAACTGGGCGAGGTGACCGGGCAGGTGTTCAACAGCAGCCGCAACAACTCACCGCTGGGTGCCCGCGAGGTGGAATCGACCGTCGGCTACGACTTCTCCGGGGCCTACGGCACCATCGTGGTTAACCGCGAGTACGACGTCACGGCGGGCGACCGGTTCGAGAAACGGTACAAAGTGCGCGTACCGATTTTCGCGTGATGCAAGTTGAAGGAGTAGAAACGCCCCGACTGTCAGGCCGGGGCGTTTTTTATTCCTCTGTTTCGAGCACTTCGAGCAAATCCATCAGTTCGCCAAACTCGCTGTAACCGGGGCGGAGTTCGAGGCCACCGCTCAGGGCAAGCCCTTTGAGTGTTGGCAATTCTTCTAAAATTTCCAGCACGTTGCTTTCCGTCAGGCCAAAACCCAGCAGGATTGGGTGGCGAAAGGCGAGGGCATCCACCACGCGCCGGGTTTCGTCGTCGAGTTGGGCAAACTCGTCCGAGTTTTCAAGAACGACGGTGGTGGAGCGGCCTGCCGAGGCCGCCCGGACGTTGTTTTCCAGTTCGCCCGCAGCGGCGAAATCCACCCGCACCAGCACCGGCAAACCCAGCACGTCCAGTTCCGCCACGACTTCCGGCGTGCTCACCTGCACCGCGTCAGGCCGGTAAAGTTCCACCAGGCCGGCGATCCGCCCGGCGTCAGTTTCGGCAGTTTCGCCCACGATGTTCACCCCCGAAACCCATCCCCGGATTTCCTGGAATTTCTCGACGGGCAGCGAATCCATCGAGAAACCAAGCCATTCCACGCCCATCCCGGCGCAGTAGCGGGCATCGCTGAGGTTGGTCACGCTGGAGATTTTGACGAGGGTGCGGAGCATAACGCGTAGCGCCGACATTCTTGTCGGCGAAGCAGTGGTGGGCCGCAAAAGTACATCGGCAACCCAGACCCTCGGAACTCCAACCCGATTTTCCCGGTTTCAATCGGTACTTTTGCAAAAAATACCAATCGGAAGGCCTTGACCCTTCGCAGATTCCATGAGCAAACACGGACGCATCCTCGTCGCCATGAGCGGCGGCATCGATTCTTCGCTGGCGGCGGTGCTGCTTCACGAACAAGGTTACGAAGTCGTGGGCATGACGATGAAAACCTGGGACTACGCCAGCAGCGGCGGCAGCAAAAAAGAAACCGGCTGCTGCAGCCTCGATTCCATCAACGACGCCCGCAACGTGGCGGTCCAGCTCGGGTTTCCGCACTTCATCCTCGACATCCGCGAAGAATTCGGCGACGCCGTCATCGACTATTTCACCGGCGAGTACCTCGAAGGCCGCACGCCCAACCCCTGCGTGATGTGCAACACGCACATCAAGTGGGACGCCCTGCTGCGCCGCGCCGACAAGCTCGACTGTGAATTCATCGCCACCGGCCACTACGCCAACATTCGGGAAGAAGCGGGCCGGTTTGTAATTTCAAAAGGCGTGGACGCCTGGAAAGACCAAAGTTACGTGCTCTGGGGCGTGTCGCAGGAAAGCCTTGCCCGCACGAAATTGCCGCTCGGCAACCTGACCAAAGCCGAAATCCGGGCCGACGCCACCCGCCGGGGCTTTATGGATTTGGTCAATAAATCAGAGAGTTACGAAATCTGCTTCGTGCCCGACAACGACTACCGGGGCTTTCTGAAGCGCCGCATCCCGACGCTCGAAACCGAGGTGGCGGGCGGAAATTTTGTGGATGAAACGGGCCGGGTGATGGGAAAACACGAAGGCTACCCGTTTTACACCATCGGCCAGCGCAAGGGCCTCGGCATCGCGCTGGGCTACCCGGCCTTCGTGACCGAAATCCGCAAGGACACCAACGAAGTCGTCCTGGGCCGCGACCGCGACCTGGAACGCGACGGCATGCTGGTGAGCCGCCTCAACCTGAGCAAATACCCCCGCCTTGACACGCCCCTGGAAACGGTCACGAAAGTGCGCTACAAGCACGACGGCACGTCCGCGACCGTCGAGCAAGTCGCCGACGACCGCGTCGAAGTGCGCTTCCACGAACCCGTCACGGGCATCGCTCCCGGTCAGGCCGCCGTTTTTTACGAAGGCGACGACGTGGTGGGCGGCGGGTGGATTATGAAATCGTTTCGGCAAAACCAGTAAAGGTGCTTCGTGCTTCGTTGGTCGTGCGTCGTGGATAAATCAACCAACGAAGCACGACCAACGAAGCACGAAGCACGACCAACGAAGCACGACCATGACCGACCCTCAATTCATCGAAAAAGCCACCGCCGCCATTGGCGACAAGAGTCGGCTGGCCATCCTGAACAAGCTGGCCGAAAAAGGCGAAATCTGCGGCATCGAGGCCCAGGAACTAACCGGCCTGTCGCAGGCGTGTTCGTCGCACCACCTCAAGCAACTGACCGACAGCGGTTTGGTAACGGTGCGCAAGGAAGGAAAGCACCATTTCTTCGCCCTTAACCGGGAACGCTTCCAGCAACTTTCCCAATTTTTTAACAACCTCGTGTGAACCTTCCCGGCAACAGCGCGTTTACCCATTGATATTTTTCGATGCGTAAACGCTTATTTTTTGCCTAAACGAATCGAAAAAATTCGATACAACTAACCTTTTCTATTCTTTTCATGAGCGCACCAAACCTGTTTAGCCCCGCCCAACTGGGCACGCTGACCCTCTCCAATCACCTCGTCATGGCTCCCATGACCCGCAACCGCGCCACACCCGGCCACGACGTGACCGACATCATGGCCACGTACTACGCCCAGCGCGCCTCGGCGGGCCTCATCGTGACTGAAGGCATCGGGCCGTCGAAAAACGGCAACGGCTACGCCCGCGTGCCGGGCATTTACACCGAAAAGCAGGTAGAAGGCTGGGAAAAAGTGACCGCCGCCGTCCATGAAAAAGGCGGGAAAATCTTCGCCCAACTCATGAACACGGGCCGCGTGGCGCACCCGGTGCACATGGAGGAAGGCGCGGAAGTGCTGGCTCCCTCGGCCATCGCCGCCGCCGGGCAGATTTACACCGACACGCTCGGCATGCAGGATCACGCGACGCCCCGCGAATTCACGACGGAAGAAGTGAAAGCCACGATCCAGGAATTCGTGCAGGCCGCCAAAAACGCCATTGAGGCCGGTTTCGACGGGGTGGAACTCCACGGAGCCAACGGCTACCTCATCGAGCAGTTTCTCCGTCCGAACTCCAACCAGCGCACCGACGAGTATGGCGGCAGCGTGGAAAACCGCGCCCGATTCGCGCTGGAAACCGCCGAAGCGGTAGCCGCCGCGATTGGTGCCGAAAAAACCGGCATCCGCCTTTCGCCCTACGGCGTCTTCAACGACATGCCCTACGACCCGGCCTACGACGAAGCCTACGCCTACCTGGCCGAGCACCTCAACGGCAAGGTGGTGTACATCCACCTCGTGGATCATACCTCGATGGGTGCGCCCGCCGTGGACCCGAAGATTACCGAAACGATTCGCGGGAAATTCACCGGCACGCTGATCCTGAGCGGTGGCTACGACAAGGCCCGCGCCGAGGAAGCCCTGCAAAGCGGCAAAGCCGACCTGATTGCGATGGGTCGCCCCTTCCTGGCCAACCCCGACCTGGTCGAACGACTGAAAACCGACGCCCCTCTCAACGCCCCCGACTTTACGACGTTCTACACGCCGGGCGAAAAGGGCTACACCGATTATCCGGTGCTGGCGGAGGTGGAAGCGGCTTGAAGAAGTTGATGAGATGAACCCCCTCGTTTGACACCCTCAAACGAGGGGGCTTTTATGAGTGGCAGCAGACAAATGCGCCAGGCCACAAGCGATTTTAACAGCGAAGAATTCGGGTCGTGGGCGTAGGGTGCCGGGTTGGGTTGCCGTGGTTTTCGTCCGCCATCCTGCGTTTGGTTGTAAGGTCCGTATTCACCGACGGGCCTTTTTTTGTAGTATTGCCACCCGAAGTTGCCTTTAAACCGACCCATTCACGCGATGAAAAACCTCTTCGTCTTTGTTCTTTTTTTCACCACCACCGCCCTCCACGCCCAAAACGCCCCCTTGCCGCTGATTCCCCAGCCCGTTTCCGTTCAACGGGGCAGCGGGAATTTCACCCTTCCTAAAAACGCGGTCGTCGCCTATAACCAGCCCGCTGCTGCGCCCGTCGCCGGGATGCTCGTCCGGAAACTGGGCGCACCCACTGGCTACGGTGTGCGGGCGCAGTCGGGCAAAGCCGGAACGATTCAACTCACACTGCTCGACGCCCCCAACGCCCAACTTGGCCGGGAAGGCTACACGCTCAGCGCGGGGCCGAAGGGCGTAATTATCGCGGCCAACGACCCGGCGGGGTTGTTTTACGGCGCGCAGACACTGCTGCAATTGTTGCCAAAAGAAATTGAGGGAAAAGCCGCCTCAGCCGTGGCCTGGACCATTCCAGCAGTGCAAATTACCGACTACCCGCGCTTCGGCTGGCGGGGCGTGATGCTCGACGTGAGCCGCAATTTTTTCCCGAAGGAGGATGTCAAACGCTATATCGACCAACTGGCCCGCTACAAGTACAACACCTTCCACTGGCACCTGACCGACGACAACGGCTGGCGCATCGAGATCAAATCCCTGCCCAAACTCACCTCGGTCGGGGCGTGGCGGGTGCCACGGGCGGGCCATTTCGGCGACCGCGCCGACCCGAAACCCGGCGAAGCGGCCACCGACGGCGGGTTTTACACCCAGGACGACATACGCGAAGTTGTCCAGTACGCCGCCGAGCGGAACGTCACCATTGTGCCCGAAATCGACGTGCCCGGCCACAGCATGGCGGCGCTGGCGGCTTACCCCGAACTGAGTTGCACGAAGCAGCAGGTTTTCGTCAACCCCGGCACGCCGTTCTCGGAATGGTACGGCAACGGCACGTTTAAAATGAAGGTGGAAAACACGCTGAACCCCTCGGACGAGGCCGTGTACGCGTTTCTGGATAAAGTTTTCACCGAAGTGGCGGCGCTGTTTCCTGGTCAGTACATCCACGTTGGCGGCGACGAATGCTACAAAGGCTACTGGGCGCAGGACGAAGGCTGCCAGGCGCTGATGAAAAAACTGAACATCCGCCACGTGGAGGATTTGCAGGGCTATTTCATGAACCGGGTCGAGAAAATCGTGACGGGCAAGGGCAAAAAAATGCTGGGCTGGGACGAAATCCTCGAAGGCGGCATTTCGCCCACCGCCACGGTGATGAGCTGGCGGGGCGTGAAAGGCGGCATCGATGCCGCCCAGGCGGGCCACGACGTGGTGATGACGCCCACGACTTTTGCCTACATTGATTACATGCAGGGCGACCCGACGGTCGACCCGCCGATTTACGCCAATTTACGCCTGAGCAAAAGCTACAGCTTCGAGCCTGTGCCCGACGGCGTGGACGCAAAGTACATCCTCGGCGGGCAGGGCAACCTCTGGACGGAGCAAATTCCCAACCTGCGCTACGCCGAGTACATGAGTTACCCGCGCGCCTGGGCGCTGAGCGAGGTGTACTGGTCGCCGAAAGCGGCGAAGAATTGGGAACGGTTTGTGCCTCGGCTGGAGTCCCACTTCGCACGGGCCGACGCGGCGGGCGTGAATTATTCCAAAGCCGCGTACGACGCCATCGTGAAAACTACAATGAGCGGCGGAAAACTGACGCTGCAACTGGCCACGGAAATTCCCGGCATCGACCTCTTCTACTCGATTGACGACACCATGCCCGACAACCAGTCGCTGAAGTACACCCAGCCCGTCGAGTTGCCCGACGGGCCGATCACGCTCCGCGTGGTGGGCTACCGCAGCGGCCAGCCCATCGGGCACCTGATCACGCTGAAGCGGGCAGAGTTGGAACGGCGGGCGGGGAGGTGAAAACGAAAGGAAGGCAAGCACCGCTCCGCCCTTTTCACACCGGCAACGGCAAATCCCGCAAATCTTCTTCCGTCAGTCGAATCCCCGCCGAGGCGGTGTTTTCTTCGAGGTGCTTCACCGAGGAAGTCCCCGGAATCGGCAGCATGGCGGGCGAAGCGGCCAGCAGCCACGCCAGGGCTACCTGGTATTCGGTCGCGCCGTGCCGCTGGGCCACGCGGTGCAGGGCTTCCTGTGCTTTCAGGTTGCCGCTGGCGAGCGGGTACCAGGGAATGAACGCAATGTTGGCCTGCGCGCAAAACTGCAACACGTCGTTCCAGCGTTGCTGGCCGAAGTTGTACATGTTCTGCACCGACACCACCTCGAAAAACTGCTGCGCCTTTTTGATTTGCTCGATGCCCACTTCCGACAGGCCGATGTGCCGGACGTAACCCTGTTTCTGGGCTTCTTGCAGAAACCCCAGCGTTTCCTCGGCGGGTACTTTCGGGTCGAAGCGGTGGAGTTGGTACAAATCGATGCGGTCCACCTTCAGGCGCTTCAAACTCCCTCGGAGCGCTTCCGACAGGTGCGCCGGGCTGCTATCGACCGGCCACTGGTTCGGGCCGGTGCGGGTCAATCCGCCTTTGGTCGCGACGACGAGGCCGTCGGGGTAGGGGTGAAGCGCCTCGGCAATCAATTCTTCCGAAACGTGCGGGCCGTAGCTGTCGGCGGTGTCGATGAAATTGATGCCGAGGTCCACGGCGCGTTTCAGTACCCGGATGCATTCGGCTTTGTCTTTCGGCGGTCCCCAAATGCCCTCGCCGGTGAGGCGCATGGCCCCGAAGCCGAGGCGGTTGACGGTCAAATCACCGAGCGTGAGGGCACCCGCCGAGGCGGCGGAGACGGAAGTAAGTTCCATGATGAAGTTTTTGAGTAGAACGACGAACGGGGCCGGGTGGTTTTCGACCGGTCAGATTCGCCAGCGAAAACTGTTCCCGTCAAGGGCGCGCTGGGTAGCCAGAATGCCGTCGAGGTGGTCGTATTCGTGCTGGATGAGTTCGGAAAGCGAGCCGTCCACGGCCCAGGTTTGTTCCTGCCAGTGTTCGTCGCGGTAGCGCAGCGTCAGCGCCTGGTGCCGTTGCACCCGCACGAGCAGGTTGGGAAAACACATGCAGTCGTCCCAAACCTCGAAGGTTTCTGGTGTTAGTTTTTCCAGAACCGGGTTGAAAATAACGCGGGGCCGGTCGCCGAGATGGACGTAAATCAGCCGCTTCAACACCCCGATTTGCGGGGCGGCAATGCCCCGAAACGCGCCGTAATGGGCGAAGCGGGCTTTAAACTCAAAAAGAATGTCGTGTAAATCCCGCACAACCGGCAGCAAGCCGGGCACCTCACCGGGTTCGACGGGCGCGGAAATTTCGTGCAAACGCGGGTCGCCCAGCAAAAGAATGCGGTCGGAGTTCATAAAAATCAGTCGGGAATCGTGGCGAATGCGCGAACGGGAAACGTTCCCATGCCGCTGACTTTCGGCGGAACCGCCGAGAAGAAAAACGGGCCGTCGGGGAGTTCCGCCAGGTTGCAGAGGTGCTCGACGATGAGCACCTCATGGGCCAGCAGGAGCGAATGCACGGGGCGGCTTTTGCCCGCCACGTCGTCAATGTTGTGCGAATCGATGCCGACGAGTCTGGCTCCTTTTTCGAGCAGGCACTGCGCCGCGCCAACGGTCAGAAACGGATTGCCGGTGTAGTACCGGTCGGTTTTCCAGAACCGGTCCCAGCCCGTGTGGACGAGCACGGCTTTCCCAACCACGTCGAGGGATTGGAAGTGCGATTCGTCAATCGCCAGCGTTTGCTCAAACGGCACCGAAACGCGCACGGCGGGCAAATTGGCGAGTTGGTCGAGGCGAATCTGAGCCAGGTCCTTGCCGTCGGCGTAGCGATGAAACGGCGTGTCGAGGTAGGTGCCGGTGTTGGCGACCATCTCGATTTTGCCAATCTGAAATGAGGTGCCTTCTTCGTAAAACTGCGCCGAGAATTCCCGCGTCCAGAAATCGCAAATGACCGGGCCGGGCAAACCTCGATACGAACTGACGCCGTCTTCGACGGGGTGGCTGAGGTCGATGAAGCGGGGCATGGAATTAAGGTTGTGGCGTAGAAAGTGCCTGCACGGCCCGCCGCACCGCCTCGGCCCGCTGGGGCGCAGTGGGCGAACGCCGGGCGGCCTCCCGGATTTCGGCGGGAGCCGTGTCGGGGTGGCCGCTGTTGAACGGAGGCTTTGGGTTGTATTCGAGTTTAAGCTGAATCAGTTGGGCCAACGCCGGGCCGTACAGGTCGGCCACGAGGGTTAGCGCGAAGTCGATGCCCGCCGTGACGCCTCCGCCCGTGAACCGATTACCCGATTTCACAACGCGGTCGGGCACGACCGTCACGCCGGGAAATTGCCCGAGCAGGTCGAGCGAAAGCCAGTGCGTGGTGGCCCGGTGGCCGTCGAGTAGGCCCGCTGCCGCCAGCAGCAGCGAACCTGTGCACACGGAGGTGACGTAGCGGGCCTGAGCGCCGGTTTTCTGCAAAAAATTGATCAGTGGCGGGTGGGAGAGGCCATCGTCCACGCCCGGACCGCCGGGCACAAGCAACAGGTCGAGGGGCGGTGCCTGGGCGAACGTGCCCGTGGGCACCAGCCGCAGTGGCCCGTCGCCCGCCGGAACGGGGTCGAGGGTTTCCGCCAGCAGGTGCACCTGCGCCCCCGGCAGGCGGCAAAGCACTTCGTACGGCCCGGTCAAATCGAGTTGGGTGAGGTGGGGAAACAGCACCAGCCCCACACTGAACGGCTGCGTGATTTCCTTGACCCGCGCCACCGCCGCCCGGTTGAGTGGGCCGTACAGGTGCGGAAACAAGTCACCGCCCGTGGCCGCCTCGTACTTCAGTTCCGAGGTCAGTTTCGCTTCATCCACGTGGAGTTTCAGCAGGCGCGGTACGCCCCGGTAGTACCGCTCGAGCACGCCGGGCACCTGGTTTTCGGTGCTGAGGTGAATGAATCCTTCCTGGTCGAAGGTGTCGGAAACGTAGGCGTCACCGGGGCCGAAGCCTTGCCAGTGGGCGGGGAGGACGAGGTGATAAATCATCGGGTGAAAATTAGCGCGGGGCCGGGCAAAATACCACGTTTCGCCCGAAATGCTGCGCGGATGCTTATTTTCAGTTTTACTTTGACCCGCCATTGTTCAGTCTACCCCATTCCCATGCACCACGCACGCGCTGCCATTGCCGATGGAAACGGTCGTTTTCAAATCGCCGCCATTGAGGTAGCCGACCCCGAAGGCGACGAAATTCTGGTCGAAATCCGGGCGGCGGGCATCTGCCACACCGACTGGGATTCGCAAAGCTGGGGCAAGCCCGTCGTGATGGGCCACGAGGGCGCGGGCGTGGTGCGGAGCGTGGGGCCAGCCGTGATGAAATTCAGCCCCGGTGACCGGGTCATGCTCAACTGGGCTATTCCCTGCGGCGCGTGTTTTCAGTGCCTCGAAGGCAACCAGCACCTGTGCGAGGTCAATTCGCCCGTCACGGCGGGCAACAAAGCCAGCGGCGGCCATGCCCGGCTGGCGGGGACGCTTTTTAGCGGAAAACCCATTGAGCGGTCCTTCAGCCTGGGCACGATGTCGTCGCTGACGCTGGTGCGCGAGGCGGCCTGCGTGCTGATTTCTGTCGAAATGCCCTTCGCCTCGGCCAGCATCGTGGGCTGCGGCGTGATGACGGGCTACGGCTCGGTGGTCAACGCGGCGAAGGTGAAACCGGGGAGTTCGGTGGTCGTGCTCGGCGCGGGCGGTGTCGGCCTGAACGTGATTCAGGGCGCGCGCATCGCCGGGGCGACGAAAATCATTGCCATCGACCTGAACGCCAATCGCCTGGAAATGGCCCGGACCTACGGGGCCACGCACACCCTGCTCGCCGACCGCGCCGACGTGGGCCTGCTCGCCGCCGCCCAACAAGTGAAGGAACTGACCGACGGCCGGGGGGCTGATTACGCCTTTGAATGCACCGCCGTGCCCGCCCTCGGCGCGGCCCCGCTGGCGATGGTGCGCCACGCGGGTACCGCCGTGCAGGTGTCGGGCATCGAGCAGGAAATCACCATCGACATGAACCTTTTCGAGTGGGACAAACTCTACCTCAACCCGCTCTACGGAAAGTGCCGTCCGCAAATTGACTTCCCGATTTTGCAAAACCTATACGCCAAAGGCGAGTTGCTGCTCGATGAACTCGTGACCCGCACCTACGCCCTCGACGACCTCGCGCTGGCTTTTGACGATATGCACCACGGGCGGAATGCGAAGGGGGTGATTTTATTTTGATTTCTGATTTACGAGGTACGATTTCCGGTGCTTTCGGAAAAACAACTCGTAAATCGTACCTCGCAAATCAAAAAATCAGACGTGTTTTTCACCACCGAATCTTCCGACCCCGCCATCGATTTCACCGGACTGCGGTTTTTCACCGTGAAAAGTCCGGCGTTGGGCCACCGGGTGGACCTGACGGTCTGGTTGCCCGACGGGGCGGAAATGCTCGAAAACCTGCCCGTTGTCACGCTGCTCCACGGCGTGTACGGCAGCCACTGGGCCTGGGCGCTCCGGGGTGGGGCGCACGTCGTGGCCCGCGATCGGATCGGTTCCGGTGAAATCCGCCCGGTGGCGCTCGCCATGCCGTCGGATGGCCTCTGGGGCGACGGCTCCGGCTACCTGACCCACCGAACCGCCGATTATGAACGCTGGATTGTCGAGGAAGTACCCGCCCTGCTGCGCCAGGAAGTGCCCGCCGTGACCGCCGCCTCGCCACAGTTTATCGCCGGGCTGTCGATGGGCGGCTACGGCGCGCTTCGGCTCGGGGCGAAATACGCGTCGCAGTTTCGGGGGTTTTCGGGCCTGTCGAGCATCACCGAGTTTGAGCAACTGGGTCTTTTTTTTGAAAACGGCGACGTGTCGGGCCTCCGGGCGGAAGGCGTCGTTGAAGAAAACGTCCTGACCGTTTTGCTGAAAAACCGCGACCGGTTGCCACCGTTTCGCTTCGATTGCGGCGTGGACGACGCGCTCATCGAACCCAACCGCGCCCTGCACCGGGCACTCGACGAAGCGGGTATCCCGCACGCGTACCACGAACACCCCGGCGGGCACGAGTGGGCGTACTGGCACGCGCACCTCGGCGAAACACTGCGGTTTTTCAACGGGTTGTGTTAAAACCCTCTGGCCGCCGGAACCCAACCCGGCAGTTTGCGAATGAAAAGTGCTGGGTAAAACTTCGTGCAAACGGTGGTAAAAAACTACGACGTCATTGTCATCGGCGGCGGGCTGGCGGGCCTGACGGCCAGCATCCGGCTGGCCCAAAAAGGCCGGAAGGTGCTGGTGGTCGAGCGGAAAACCTACCCGTTTCACCGCGTTTGCGGCGAGTACGTTTCCAACGAAACGCTGCCGTACCTCCGAACCCTGGGTTTTAATCCCGATGCCCACGGCGCGGCCCAACTCACCCGTTTCCAGTTTACGGCTCCCGGCGGGCGTTCGCTCGAGAGCAAACTCGACCTTGGTGGTTTCGGCCTCAGCCGCTACAAACTCGACTTTGAACTTTTCACACTGGCTGAAAAGCAAGGGGTTGAATTTAGTTTAGGAACGACCGTTGAAAGAATCGAGCAGACGGAGAATGCGCAATTCTCAATTTTCAATTCTCAATTTTTAATGGGCACCGCCCCGGTCGTGCTTGGCAGTTTCGGCAAACGTACTCGCCTCGATGCCACGCTGGGCCGCGATTTCCTGAAAAAACGCTCGCCCTACCTCGGCGTGAAATACCACGTCCGCACCGGTCCGTCGCACGGCGACTTCCCGCCCGACCTCATCGCCCTCCACAACTTTCGCGACGGCTACTGCGGCATTTCGGCCATCGAAGACGGCAGGTTTTGCCTGTGTTACCTCACCACCCGTGAAAACCTCCGTCGCCACGGCAACATTCCAGACATGGAGCGGGAAATTCTCTGGCGAAACCCGCACCTGCGCCGGATATTCACCGAATCCGAATTTTTGTACGAAAAACCGGAGGTCATCAACGAAATCAGCTTTGCCCCGAAAACCGCCGTCGAAAACGGCGTGTTGATGGTCGGCGACGCGGCGGGCCTGATTACGCCGCTCTGCGGCAACGGCATGGCGATGGCCATCCACGGCGGCAAACTCGCCGCCGACCTGACGGACGATTTTCTGGCCGGAAAAATATCGAGAGAACAGCTTGAAAGTCAATACACTGCAACGTGGAGACGGCATTTTGCCGGGCGGCTGTGGGTGGGGCGGCAGGTGCAGAAACTCTTCGGCAACGAGCGGCTTTCCGATTTCACGGCGCAAGCGTTCGGAATAGCAAAACCACTGCTGGGGCTGGTGATTCGGGCGACGCACGGGAGGGAGTTTTAGGGCGGAGGGCGCAGTGCGAAGTTTTTAGAGCAACTTCGCACTGCGCCCTCCGCCCTCCGCCCTACCTGAACCGGTACTCCGTCGTCGAGCGGAAGGTTTCGCCGGGCCGCAGGATCGTATTCGGGTACGTCGGGTGGTTGGGCGAATCGGGGTAATGCTGGGTTTCCAGCGCCAGCGCTTCGCGGAAATTCGTGGCCTTGCCGTACTTGCCCACGTCTTTTCCGTTGAAAAAATTGCCGCCGTAGAATTGCAGGGCCGGTTCGGTCGTGAAAATTTCCATCCGGATGCCCGATTTATCGCCGGTGACTTCTCCGGCTTTCCCCAAACCCACTTTTTTGTTCAAAACCCAGTTGTGGTCGTAGCCGCCGCCGAAGGTGAGTTGCTCGTTTTGCTCGCCAACCCGCGCACCGATGGCCGTTGCCTGGCGAAAATCGAACGGCGTTTTTTCGACCGAAACCGGCTCGCCCTGCGGAATCAGACCCTTGTCCACCGCCGAGTAGCGGTCGGCGTCGATGTGCAGGACGTGGTTGTTGATGGTGCCGCTGCCTTCGCCGTTGAGGTTGAAAAAGGCGTGGCTGGTCGGATTGTTGGGCGTGGCCTTGTCGGTCGTGGCGGTGTAGTCGATTCGCAAT
Source organism: Spirosomataceae bacterium (assembly GCA_965249815.1). Lineage (GTDB taxonomy): Bacteria > Bacteroidota > Bacteroidia > Cytophagales > Spirosomataceae > JAJAZB01. The sequence continues at coordinate 572,944 of CBDFMV010000002.1, forward strand.
CCGTTGTCCGTCAGCGAGTACACGACTTTGGTGGTCAGGTTTCCGGGAAAACCGCCTTCGCCGTCTTTGGCCGTGTAGGTCAGTTCGAGGGTTTTGTCGTCCAGTTGTTTCGCGTCCCAGACCTGGTTGTGGTAGCCCGTCGGGCCGCCGTGCAGCGTGTGGCCGTTGTTGTTGAGCGCGGTGTGGTAGGTTTTGCCGTCGAGCGTAAACGTGCCCTTGGCAATCCGGTTGCCCACCCGGCCGACGACGGGTCCGTAAAACGGCTCCCCGGCTTTCTGGTAGTCGGCCAGCGAGGCGAAACCGGCCACCACGTCGGTGGGCTGGCCGTTTTTATCGGGCACGATCAGGCTGACGAGGCGTGCGCCGAAGTTGGTGATGGCGACCTGCGTAGTGCTGTTTTTGAGCACGTACAGCGCGGTTTTCCTGCCGTTGATTTCGCCCTGAAAGCCTTTCGGGTCTGGGAGTCGGTAGGTCAGGGACGAGGAATCGGGCATGGCCGTTTGGGTCGAATCGCTCGACGTTTCGGTGGTGGTTTTGGACTGGCAGGCGTTGAGTAGCAGCAGGGCCACCGCCGGGACGAGGAATTTTCGCATGGAGTTGGTTTGGAGGAAATTTCAGGATTCAAAAGTAGAAAATGGCCGATTTTGTCCCCGTTCTCATCCATAGCGAGGGAATTAATTCCCTCGCTATGGATGAGAACGGGGGGTCACACCCCAATCGCCGTCGTACTTTTCACTTCTTCCATTACAAACGAACTGCTCATGTGCGAAACGCTTTTCAGCACCGACAACTTGCTCTGGTAGAAGGTGTTGTATTCGTCCATGTCGCCCACAACGACTTTGAGCAGGTAGTCGAAATTGCCTGACACGACGGCGCATTCGAGCACTTCAGGCATTTGGCGTATGGCGTCATTGAATTCCAGAAAACTTTCCTGCCGCTGCTTGTCGAGCGTCACGAAGCAGTACACCGTCAGGCTGCGGCCCAGCGCCTTGCGGTTGAGTAGCGTCACGTACCGCTCGATGACGCCCTCGCGTTCCAGTTTTTTGATGCGGTCGTGAACGGGCGTGATGCTCAGGTTGATCTGCCCGGCAATTTCCCGAATCGTCAGCAACGCGTTGGCTTGCAGCAGGTTCAGGATTTTTCGGTCGGTGTCGTCGAGGTTCATGCGCGGCGTGGCAATTCCATTGGGGCACGAATGTAAGGCTGGCCGTTGCTCCGTGCCACGCCTACGCCGTGCCGTACTTTTTTCGGTGAAAACTGTCCGAAAGGTAACTGATGCCGAAATAAATTGCCAATCGTGCTGTATCCTTAGAACGATTTTGGTATTTCAACCTGATGAACCGAAAATCATCCTACAACGATGACCTTTGCCCCATTGTTTTCAACAACAAAATCGCTGCAGCATCATGATCATCGGCGTTCCCAAAGAAATCAAAAACAACGAAAACCGCGTGGGTCTGACGCCCGCCGGTGTCGCTGAATTCCGCAAACACGGCCACGCTGTGTACATCCAGGCCAGCGCCGGGGAAGGCAGCGGCTTTCCCGACGAAGAATACGCCGAAGCCGGCGCCACGCTCCTCCCGACCATCGAAGCCGTGTACCACATCGCCGAGATGATCGTGAAGGTGAAAGAACCCATCGCCTCCGAATACCCGCTGATCCGGGAAGGGCAGTTGTTGTTCACCTACTTCCACTTCGCCTCGTCGGAAGAGCTCACCCACGCCATGATGCAGCGCGGGGCCGTGTGCCTGGCCTACGAAACCGTCGAGAAAAAAGATCGCAGCCTGCCCCTGCTCGTGCCGATGAGCGAAGTGGCAGGCCGCATGGCGATTCAGGAAGGCGCAAAATACCTGGAAAAACCCATGAAAGGCCGGGGCATCCTGCTTGGCGGCGTGGCCGGAGTGAAACCCGCCAACGTGCTCATTCTGGGCGGCGGCATCGTGGGCACCCAGGCCGCCAAAATGGCCGCCGGACTCGGTTCCAACGTGACCATCGTGGACATCAGCCTGCCCCGCCTGCGCTACCTCGAAGACATCATGCCGGCCAACGTGGACACGGTCATGTCCAACGAATACAACATCCGCGAGTTGATCAAAACCGCCGACCTCATCGTGGGTGCGGTGCTGATTCCGGGCGCGAAAGCCCCGCACCTCATCACCCGCGTCATGCTCAAGCTGATGAAACCAGGCACCGTGCTCGTCGACGTGGCCGTGGACCAGGGCGGCTGCATCGAAACCTGCACGCCCACCACCCACGAAAACCCGACGTTCATCATCGACGGCATCGTGCATTACTGCGTGGCCAACATGCCCGGCGCGGTGCCCTACACCAGCACGCTGGCGCTTACCAACGCCACACTGCCCTACGCCATTCAACTGGCCAACAAAGGCTGGCAACGCGCCTGCTCAGAAAACGAGGAACTGAAAAAAGGCCTCAACGTCGTACACGGCAAGGTGGTGTACCGGGGCGTATCGGAAGCCTGGGGCCTGCCCCTCGACGACGTCAGCCGCGTGATGGCCGAAAGCGCACTGGTGGCCTGACCGAAGCAGGAGGCCAGCCGTTTCGGGCCGTGCGTGGGCACGGCTGGCCTCCTGCTTCGGTTGGTAACCCTATTTTTTAGCAGGTTATTTCATCGAACAAACAGACCCGTCCCGAGCACTCGGACGGGTTTTTGTTTTTGGGTGGGATGGGTTACTTTTGGGAAAATGCCGTTGCCATGCTGACCGAAGCGATTGAACGAAGAGGACTTTTCACGCTGAACCTGTTGCCGCACTGGGCTTCGGAGGACAATTTCTTTGAATTCTGCCAACTCAACAAAAACCTCCGGTTCGAGCGCGCAGCAACCGGGGAAATCATCGTCATGCCACCCACCGGAAGCGATACAAGCGCCTCGAACAACCAACTAAATTTTGAACTGGAGTTCTGGAATCGCCAGACCGGAAGTCAGGGCGTGACGTTCGACTCCAGCGGCGGGTTCACGTTGCCCGACACGTCGGTGAAAGCCGCCGATGCCACCTGGATACGCAGAGCGCGCTGGCTCGCCCTGCCCCTCGAAGACCGCAAAAAATTTGCACCCATCGCCCCGGATTTTGTCATCGAACTGATGTCGGAAAACGACAAACTGGGCGAAAGCCAGGAAAAAATGGCGGAGTGGATGGACAACGGCGTGCGCCTCGGCTGGCTGATTGACCCAAAGCAGGAGAAAGTTTTCATCTATCGCCCCGAAGGCTTGGTTTCCATCGTGGAAGGTTTTGACAAAACGGTTTCGGGGGAGGAAGTTTTGGTGGAGTTTGAGTTGAGGTTGGAGCGGTTGCGGGTTTGAAGCATTTAAACCACCGAATCATGGATGCCAAAAAGCGGTCAGAGTACATTCAGTTGCGGGCGAAAGTGATGGAGATGTTGAAAGAAACTGATGACCGAATTTTAGAATATCGACACGAAGATAATGACGCCGACTTTCGTTTTTTAATCAACAAAGCGATCAATTACCGAAACGTAATCATAAAAATTAACCAAGAATTAAACGAAGAAAGCCATGATTGAGCAAGCAAAAAAATTCCTGAGCCAAATCGAGATGGCGGCTTCTCAAACTGAAAAGAAGCGTGCGACTGATGAGTTGCGGGCGTTTTACAGAACGCTGAGTGAGGAAGAGTACCAATTGGTTAAGGAAAAATTGCTGACGCCCCGGTTGAACGAACTCAAAAAACGAATGGCGGAGTTGGACGAATTGATTGAGGACGTATTTTCAAAAGAAGCCGTTCGTTGATTTTCAAGTTTGTACGACGTTTACAAACGCCCATCGGTTTCAACTACGCTTTTTTCACACAAACGCCGCCGACTTCCGAAACGTCATGTACCCCAGCGCCAGGGCGGCCATGCCCGCCGAAATGTAAAAGTTGATGGCAAAATTGGCCGGGTTGCCCGCGTAGAGCGTGCCCGAGGTGTAGGCTCCCAACCCAATCCCCAGTTCGAGCGCGATGTACATCGTGGCGATGGCTTTGCCCCGGTTGTCGTCGTCACTGAGGTCCACCGTCCAGGCGGTGATGGTGGGCGTGTTCATGCCGCTGGCCAGCCCGAACAGCACCGCCGCGACCAGCAGCGTACTGACCGAATTGGCCCCCGCCAGCAGCAGCAGCGACACCACCAGTGCCAGCGCCGCAACCCGCAGCACCCGCACCCGCCCGTAGCGGTCTGAACTTTTGCTTGCCACGAGGCGAATCAGCAGCGCCGCCGCCGTGTACACGGCAAAAAACAGCCCTTTGTTCGACAGGCCGAGGTGGTCGCTCAAATCGGGCGCGAGCGTAACCACCGCGCCGTAGGAGTACGAAATCAACAACATCACGATGAACGTTGCCAGCACTTTTGGCTCGAACAAATCGCTTTTTTCGAGCACCAAATGCTTCGGATGGAAGCGTTCACGGTCATCGAGGGTTTCTTTCATCCGCCATAAAATCAGGATGGACAGCAGCGCGAAACCCGAGGAAACGTAAAACATCATGTCCAGCCCGAACCACTGCGCCAGGTAGCTCCCCAGCGGCGGCCCGCCCGACATGCCGATGCTTTGGGCGATGCCCAGCGTACCCAGCGCCTCGCCCCGTCGGTTTTCCGGAATCAAATCGGCCACGTAGGCCGAGGTCGCCGTGGGTTTGAAACCCGTCGAAAAACCGTGAATCAGCCGGAGAAACAGGAAGCCCGAAACCGTCGAAATGACGGGGTACAGCAGCCCGCACACGAAGCACACCAGCGAGCCAAAGGCCATGATCGGCACTCGCCCGATGGTGTCGGTGAGTTTTCCGGAAAAGGGTCGCGAAAGGCCCGCCGTGAGCGTAAACAGGCTCACAATCAGCCCGATGTACTGCGCCCCGCCGAGGCTGCGCAGGTAGCCCGGCAGTTCGGGCATAATCATGTTAAAACTGGCCGTGAAAAGGAAGTTGCTGGCGCAGAGCAGCCAGAACTGAGTGCCGTACAGTCGTCGTCTCGGTTCGGAATCCATTCGTTCACCTCCAGCGTGCCACCGGTCTCCGTAGCACGTTTCATTTTTACCCGCCGTCGTGCCACGGAGACCGGTGGCACGACACCCAACAAATCTACTCCACTTCCAGCACCAGCCCTTTCAAATAACTGCCTTCGGGGTGAAACGCGTTGACGGGGTGGTCGGGAGCCTGAGAAAGTTGGTGAAGCACCCGCACGGGCCGTCCGGCTTCGAGCGCCGCCGCCACGACGGTGTTGTAAAACAGTTCGCGGTCCACCACCTGCGAGCAGGAAAACGTGAACAGAATCCCCCCCGGTGCCAGCCTCCTGATTCCCTCGGCGTTGAGCCGCTTGTAACCCTGCACGGCCCGGTGGCGGGCTTCGAGGCTTTTGGCAAACGCGGGCGGGTCGAGTACGATGAGGTCGTACGGGTGATCGCCGTGCGACGGACCGTGGGCCTTGAGGAATTTCTGCACGTCGTCGGTGAAGGCTTCATGCGGAGCGGTTTGACCAAAATTCGCTTCGACGTTTTGGTTCGTAAGTCCGATGGCTTTCGATGAGGCATCCACCGAATGCACGAGTTCGGCCCCCGCCGCGAGGGCGTAAATCGAAAAACCACCGGAGTAGCAAAACGCGTTGAGCACCCGCTTGCCGGGCGCGTAGCGAGCCAGCAGGGCGCGGTTCTCGCGCTGATCGAGGAAAAAGCCGGTTTTCTGGCCCGTTTCCCAATCGATTAAAAAGAGGCGTCCGTTTTCGCGGATGGGGTGGGGCCGGGCCGGGGCTTCGCCGACCAGATACCCGTTCTGCACCGACGCGGCGTAGCGGTCGGGCAGGGTTTCGACGCTTTTGTCAAAAATAACTTTCAACTCAGCGCCGTAAACCGCCTGCAAGGCTTCGGCCAGTTGGTGTCGCTGCCGGTGCATGCCCACCGAGTGCGCCTGGAGCACGGCCACGCCGTCGTACCAGTCCACGACGAGGCCGGGCAAGCCGTCGCCTTCGCCGTGAACGAGCCGGTAGGCGGTCGTGTCGGTCAGGTTGAGCAGCCCACGGATGCGCCGGGCCTCGGTCAGTTTTTGGGCGAAAAAGTCGGCGTTCAGTTCGACGGGCTGCCAGGAAAGCAGCTTGACGGCAATCGAGCCTTCGTGAAAATGGCCCGTGGCGAGGAAGTTTTTCCGGGAATCGAACACCTGTACCACGTCGCCGTCGGCGGGTCGGCCTTCGATGCTGGCGACCGCGCCCGAGAAAATCCAGGGGTGAAACCGGCGGACGAAACTTTCCTTGCCGGGTTTTAAAATGATGGCGGTCGACGTGGATGCGGATTTCGGATTGGCGATTGCGGACTGGACGGAAGCAGGATTCGATTTGCCCATTCGGCAAAGGTACCATCCCAACCTTCTTTAATCCGCAATCGCCAATCCGAAATCGCACTTAATCCTCCGGTCGCACCTTCGCTTTCAGCTTCGGGTCGGGTTGTTTTTTAGCCTCGTCGTCCTCGTTGGGCAGCAGCTTGTCGGGCAGGTTGTTCAAATCCGGCTGGCCCGCTTCCACCCAGCACGTATACCAGAAATCGCCGATGCAGCGAATGGCTCCGCGCATTTGCCGCTCCACCTGCCGGTTGAGCAGGGCGTGGTAGCGTTCCGAAAAATCCCGCGAATACACCTTTACGTTCTGACCATTGCGCTCCTCGAAACCGAATTTGCGGGTTGGGCCAAGTTGCGCCGTGGCTTCTTTTTCAAAAAGAAAAACCGAGTCGAGGGCGGCATGAGCCTGCCGAACGGCATCCCAGATGCGCTGGTGGGGTTTTTCGAGAAATTGCGCCGGACCGACGAAGAAATCGTACTGCGTGGCGTATAATTCGGGGAGTCGGCTTTCCCAAAACGCGTGAATGCCCTGCTGGTTGGTCAACTGGCCGTTGTAGTTGCGCGTGGTGTGCAGCGGCACGTGGGCATCGGCGATGTAATGGCCCAGTTCGGCGGAAAGCCGGAGAATGCGTCGGGCGTCGTGGTCGCGGAACGCCGCCGTCAACTGAAACCGCATTCGCTGGACGTGCCAGGGCACGAGGCCGTGCGCCCGCAGGCTGTCTTCGGTAAAAAAGGCCACGGCGTCGTTCCAGAACGGTTTCGCCCACACGCTGTCGCCGTAACTTTCGAGATCGATAAAGTGGCGTGGGGCTTCGTCGGGTACCACGTTGCGGCGCTGGTCGGGGTTGGTGGCCGCGTCCATGAGGTAAAGCAGGTTCTTTTTGTAAAACCCAATCATTTCCGGCGGCAGCGTGAAAATGGCCAGGCGGTTGATGCGCTGATGCGCATAAAAGCCCCACAACGGACGTTGCCAGGCGGGTTGTACGCGTTGGGCGTTGGGAATTGGGGCGAGTTGCGGTAAAAAGTCATTCTGAAAAGGCAGGAGCAGGCTGAAAACGAGGGCTGAACCAGTGATTTTCATGGTTTTCATGGCAGAAAATGGGGGCGGGCGTTTGACTTTTGAGGAAAATCGTCTACTTTTGCGGACTCATTTTCAGGAACCAACTTTATTCGGGTTATAAAACATGGCAAACCACAAATCGGCTCTGAAGCGCATCCGGGCCAACGAAGCCAAACGCCTGCGCAACCGGTACCAGCACAAAACCACGCGCACGTTCATCAAGAAACTCCGCGCATCAACCGATAAAGTCGAGGCTTTCGATCTGTACAAAAAAGTAGCTTCGATGCTCGACAAACTGGCCAAGAAGAACATCATCCACCGGAACAAAGCGGCCAACAACAAGTCGAAACTGGCGAAACTCGTCAATTCGCTGGCTCCGGCCGCCGCCGCTGCGTAAGCACCTAAAGCACCTACCTAAGGCACCTAACCGTGGCAATAAAACGCTCCCGAGCCATCGGGGGCGTTTTTGTTGTGGGATGATGTTACGGAGTTTTGCCGGACCGGGCGAATTTTTCTGCCAAAACTTATTGAACGGTAACGGGTTAGTCGGTTCGCATTGCAAAGTTCGTGGCAAAAAAGCCCCTTCTGCTCCATGGAACCCTACACCCCCGCGCCGCTTGGCATTAAAAGCTGGGCCGAAGAAGACCGGCCCCGCGAAAAGCTACTCCTGAAAGGCAAAGCCGCCCTTTCCGACGCCGAATTGCTCGGCATCCTCATCAATTCAGGCACACCCCAACTGACGGCGGTGGACATCGCGAAGGAAATTCTCCGAAAAACGGAAAACGACCTCAACCAACTGGCGAAGCTGACCGTCAAGGATTTGGGAAAATTCAAGGGAATCGGCGAAGCACGAGCCATCACCATCGTGGCCGCGCTCGAACTGGGGCGGCGGCGGAAAGAAACCGAATCGCGCGAGAAACCAAAAATCACCTGCTCACGCGACGGCTTCGACGTGCTGCGGCCTTACCTGATGGACCTGCCGCACGAGGAATTCTGGGTGATTTTACTCAACCGCGCCAACCAGGTCATTCGGCCCGTGCAGGTATCGGCGGGGGGCGTGTCGGGCACGGTGGCCGACCCGAAAATCATTTTCAAAGTGGCGCTGGAGCACCTGGCCAGCAGCGTGATTCTGGCCCATAACCACCCGTCGGGCAACCTCCAGCCCAGCCAGGCCGACAAGGATTTAACGCGCAAACTCAAAGCCGCAGGGCAACTTCTCGACCTGCCCGTACTCGACCACCTCATCCTGAGCGACAAAGCGTACCTGAGTTTTGCGGATGAGGGGCTGCTTTAGCCTGAACCAGGATTGGCCCGGATTTTAGGATTTGCAGGATTGCCAGTGAGGGCTTTTATCCTGCAAATCCTAAAATCCGGGCCAATCCTGGTTCAAACAATCAGTGCTTGTTCTCTTTCTCCGGTGGCCAGTTTTCAAAGCGCTGGCTGTCGTCGTTGCGCTCCAGCCAGCGGCCCGTCAGAAACGAGCCGAACAACAGCGCGGCGTAGAACAACAGGACGAGCCAGGTCGGTAATTCGTGCGGCAGAACGTCGAGGAAAAGCATGGCGAAGAAATTACGGGAACAAGTGATGCGAATCGGTGCCGCAAAAGTACGCGGCAGGGCTTAACTTTTCACGTTGAACTTTCCACTTTTCACTCATAATACGCCTTTCGTGCTCGGCAGCAGGTCGGCTTCGCGGAGGTCGCGCTGCACGGCCATTTTGATGGCTTTCGCGAAGGCCTTGAAAATCGCCTCGATTTTGTGGTGCTCGTTCTGGCCTTCAATCCGGACGTTGAGGTTGCAGAGCGCCGCGTCGCTGAACGATTTAAAAAAGTGGTGGAACAGTTCGGTTGGCACGTCGCCCACTTTTTCCCGCCGGAAATCCGCGTCCCACACCAGCCACGGCCTTCCCGAAAAATCAATCGCCACCTGCGCCAGGGCCTCGTCCATCGGCAGCAGGAACCCGTAGCGGTTGGTACCCCGCTTGTCGCCGAGAGCACGGCGGAAGGCTTCGCCGAGGGCCAGGGCCGTGTCTTCGACGGTGTGGTGCTCGTCGATGTGCAAATCGCCCGTAACCCTGATTTTCAGGTCGCTGCCCGAGTGTTTCGCCACCTGATCGAGCATGTGGTCGAAAAAACCGAGGCCGGTTTGGATGTCGGCTTTGCCGCGGCCGTCGAGGTTCAACTCAACCTGAATCTGCGTCTCTTTCGTTACGCGCCCGACGGTCGCCGTGCGCGGGGGCAGTTTCAGGAATTTGTACACTTCGTCCCAGTCGGCGGTCGCGAGGACGGTGGCTTCGGCCTGTTCTTCCGTCAGGTTCGGTGCCTCGGAAGGTTTGTTGGGCGGGTTGATCAGGATCGCTTTGGTGCCGAGGTTCACGGCCAGTTGGGTGTCGGTGGCCCGGTCGCCGATGACGTAGCTGTTGGGCAAATCGTAGCCACCCCGAAAATAGTCCAGCAACATTCCAATGCCCGGTTTGCGCGTGGGCAGGTTGTCATCGGGGTAGGAGCGGTCAATGCAAACATTGGCAAAAGCAACTCCTTCGCCCGCCAGGGTTTTCAGCATTTTATCGTGGGCGGGCCAGAATTTTTCTTCGGGAAAAACCGCCGTACCGAGGCCGTCCTGATTGGTCACCATGACGAGTTCGTACTCCGTTTCTTCGGCGATTTTTCGCATCGCCGAAATTGCTTTGGGCAGAAACTCCAGCTTTTCGAGCGAATCAATCATAAAATCGGTCTGCGGCTCGAGGATGAGCGTGCCGTCGCGGTCGATGAAGAGAACTTTTTTCATGCGGTAAAAAAGGGAAGGCGCAAAGTTCGGAAATCGTGGCTACCGGCGCAAAGTCAATTTTATCCTCAAAATCTCGCAACCAACGCGAACCTATCCGCAAAAAATACAATTCTTCATTTGGGTGCTACGAAATAAACCCGTAGTTTTGCACCCGAATTAAGACGGTTTCCAACCCGCACGCTTCTGATTCGTTCCCGCAGGCCGGAACGTTCCCTCTTTCTCTTCACCGAGTTTGACCCATCAGCAGCCCACCGGGATTTTTGGCACCGGTTGGTCTCATCAGTTTACCTTTTAGCAAATTGGCATCCCTGCGCAGGCGGGGAAACGGGTTGCGGCTGTGCGTTCCGGTTGGACAGGAGCGGGCTGCGGCGTGTTTTCGGCTTCGAGCGATGCCCCGAAATCACATGACAGAAGTCAAATTTTCCGAACTTCCGCTTTCGCCGGAAGTCCAGCAAGCCATCGCCGACATGGGCTTTGAAACGGCGTCGCCCATTCAAGCCGAAGCGATTCCGTACCTCCTCGAAGGCCGCGACGTAATCGGCCAGGCCCAGACGGGCACGGGCAAAACCGCCGCCTTCGGCATTCCCATCATCGAGCGGGTCGATCCTGCCGCCAGGCTGGTGCAGGCGCTCATCCTCTGCCCCACGCGTGAACTGGCCCTGCAAGTGGCCGAAGAAATGAAGAAACTGGCCAAGCACAAGCGCGGCCTGATAACCACCGCCGTATACGGCGGCGACAGCATCGAGCGCCAGATTCGCGACCTCAAGCGCGGGGCGCAAATTGTCATCGGTACGCCGGGCCGGGTCATCGACCACATCGAACGCGGCACGCTGAAACTCGACGGGCTGCAGGTCATCGTGCTCGACGAAGCCGATGAAATGCTCGACATGGGTTTCCGCGAAGACATCGAAAGCATTCTCAACGAAACCCCCGACGAACGCCAGACGGTGTTTTTCTCGGCCACCATGTCGAAGCCCATCATGGCCCTGACCTCGCGGTACCTGAAAGACCCGAAACTGGTGAAGGTGGTGCGCAACGAACTCACCGCCGACAACGTCGAGCAACTGTACTACCAGGTGCGGCCCCAGGCCAAAATGGAAGTGATGTGTCGTTTGATTGACTTTTACCAACTCAAGCAACTGCTCGTTTTCTGCAACCAGAAGCGGAAGGTGGACGAAGTGGTCGAGGCGCTCTTGCTGCGCGGCTACCAGGCCGAAGGCATCCACGGCGATTTGCGCCAGAGCCAGCGGACCAACGTGATGAGCAAATTCCGCCAGGGCGTCACCACGATTCTGGTCGCCACCGACGTCGCCGCCCGTGGCATCGACGTCGACGATTTGGACGCCGTCATCAACTACGACATTCCGCTGGACGAAGAATACTACGTGCACCGCATCGGCCGGACGGGCCGCGCCGGGAAGTCGGGCAAAGCCTTCACGCTGGTGGTGGGCAACGAGCGCTACCGCATCCGCGACATTCAGTCGTACACGAAAGTGACGATCAACAAGGGCGTCATCCCGACGTTCGAGGACATCGTGGGCATCAAAAAAGCCCGCTTCATCGAGCAGGTGCAAACGGTCATCGAAGAAGGCGACCTCGGCCTGTTCGACGACGTACTCGAAGGCCTGCACCACGTGGGTTTCTCGACCGAACAGGTCGTTTCGGCGCTGGCCAAAATGAACATGGGCATCCAGAAAAGCGAAGGAGCCGACCAGATGCTCGAAGACGACGACCGCCGTTTCGGGGGCGATCGCCGGGGTGGCAACGACCGGTTTAACGACCGTCGCAGTGGCGACCGCTTCGGCAGTCGCGGCAGCAACGACCGGTTCGGCAACCGCGACAACCGGGGGGGCAATTCCTACGGTGGCAATCGCGGCTTCGAGCCGCGCAGCGGCAACGACCGCTTCGACCGCCAGGGCCAGCCGTTCAAACGCGGCGGCGACGCGGGCATGAGTCGGTTGTTCATCAACGTCGGCAAGCAGTCGCACATCACGCCGAGCCACATCGTCGGGGCTATCGCGGGCGAAACCGGGCTACCGGGTTCGGTCATTGGCCACATCGACCTGTTCGACAAGCACACTTACGTGGACGTGCCCAAAGAGCACGAATCCACCATCGTCCGCGCCCTCGAAGGCAGTACCATCAAAGGGCGGCGGGTAAACGTGGAAGTGGCGAAATAATTTACGAAGTACGAGGTGCGATTTACGATTGTTGGATTAGAGAAATCGTAAATCGCACCTCGTACTTCGTAAATCAACGTAGCGTAAAGTCTTGCTTCGGCCCGGTTTTTCGGAAGAAAACGAGACCGATGAAGAATAAATCGACGGTCAGGCTGACCTGAGGATGGGCCTGGAGGTAACTCCAGGCCTTTTCCATGTCGGGCGACCAGTGGATGTCGTCGAACACGAACAGGCTGCCGTCGTGGGCTTTTCGGAGGCAGGTTTCAAAGTACCGGACGGTGGGTTCGTAGCGGTGGTTGGCGTCGAAAAAGGCAAAGTCGATGCGGTCGGCGGCGGACACGGCGGGAGCCAGGGTTTCGTCGATGTTCCCGACGATGATTTCCACGTTTGCCGCCTTCAGTTCCCCAAAATTCGTTTGCGCCACCGCCGCCGTTTCAGGGCAGCCTTCAAACGTCAGGAGGTGCGAATGGGGTGCCGCTTTGGCAAAATACAGCGTCGTCAGGCCAAGCGACGTGCCGAGGTCAAAAATCGTCTTTGGCGCTTCGACTTCGCTCAACGTGACCGTCCACCGCACCAGGCGGAACAGTAGCCGGGCGATGCGCCGGGGTTTTTCGGAATTGCGGGCGATGTCGCGGAGTTCACGCTCGCGGCTGGCGTTGATTTTGGAACCCGCCCCGTAGTCTTTGATCCGGATTTTCCGGCGGTCGGTCAGCAGCCGGCGGCGCAGGGTTTCGATGTCGGCAAATTCCGGCTCAACTGTTTTTGCACGAATGGTTTTCGTGTAGAGCTCAAATACGAAGGGCGAATGAATGCCGTGGGCGTTGGTGGCGCGCAGGAGGTAGCGGAGGTAAGCTTTTACCATAAAAAGGGCCTGAACCGCAGATTGACGCGGAGTTGATTGATTTCACAGCGTGGTAGCTTCCTGATTTTTCTGCGAAATCGAGCCAATCTGTGGTTCAGACAAAAATTCAATTCAACCGGTACGGCACCACCAGCAGAAATTCGGGTACGGTCACGCGGAAGCGTTTGCCGTCGATGATGCGCTCCATGAGGTAGGTGCCGCCCATTTTGCCCATCGTGGTTTTGAGGTTGCAACCCGAAACGTACTCGTGCGCTTCGCCGGGTTCGAGCACGGGCTGCTGGCCCACCACGCCCTCGCCTTCTACTTCGCGAACGGTGCCGTTGGAGTCGTAAATCGTCCAGTGGCGGCGGAGCAATTGCACGGTGTTCTCCGAATTATTCTCGATGCGAATCCGGTAGGCAAAGGCAAAGTGCGTCTGCGCCGCGTTGGACTGGTCGGGCTGGTGCTCGGTCAGCACCGTCACTTTGACACCTTCCGTCGTGGCAGTTACCATAAAAATTACGAAGTTGGGTTGCTGGAAAACGAAAATAGGTTTCCCCGGTTTATCAATCAATTTCAGGTTGTGAAAATTTTACTGGCATTGCTTTTTAACGGTCCGTCTTCCGCGATTCTTTATTCCCTTCACCATGAACGTCAACATCGCCGAATCCTGGAAAGAGCGCCTCCAGGGCGAATTCGAGAAGCCGTATTTTCAAAAGCTGGTCGAATTCATCAAGGAGGAATACACCACCCAGACCGTGTACCCACCGGGGCGGCTAATTTTTAACGCCTTCAACCACTGCGCCTTCGAGGCTACGAAGGTCGTCATTCTGGGCCAGGATCCGTACCACGGCCCCGGTCAGGCCAACGGGCTGGCGTTTTCGGTCAACGAGGGCGTGCCCATTCCGCCGTCGCTGGTCAATATTTTCAAGGAAATCAAAGACGACCTCGGCAAACCCCTGCCTAAATCCGGCAACCTCGAACGCTGGGCCGACCAGGGCGTGCTGCTGCTCAACGCCACGCTCACCGTGCGGGCGGGCGTGGCGGGTTCGCACCAGAACAAAGGTTGGGAAACCTTCACCGACGCCGTTATTCAGAAAATTGCCGATGAAAAAGAGGGCCTCGTGTTCCTGCTCTGGGGGGCCTACGCCCAAAAAAAGGGAGCCGTCATCGACGGCTCCAAACACCTGATTCTGAAATCGAAACACCCCTCGCCGATGGCCGCGCAGTGGGGCGGCTGGTTTGGCAACAAACACTTCAGCCAGGCCAACGAGTACCTCCGGGGGCGTGGTGAAGCGGAGATTGACTGGTAGTTTTTGTGAGAAGTCAGAAGTGAGATGATAAGGAGGGAAATGCGCTAATTCTTCTTACATCTCACCGCTTCCTTTTCACAAAATCAATCCACCAGGCTGAACACCCGCTTCCAGCGAATTTTGTTGAGGAAACTGCCTTCGGAGTCGATGCTCATCCAGATGAACACGGCCTTGCCCACGATGTGGTCCATCGGCACGAAACCCCAGTAGCGCGAGTCGGCGGAGTTGTGGCGGTTGTCGCCCATCATGAAGTAATAATCCTGCCTGAAGGTGTACTTCGTGACGCCCTCGCCCCCAATTTTTACGCCGTTGTCGGTGATTTCTACTTTCTCGTTGCCTTCAAAAAATTCGATGGCGTCGCGGTACAGGGCGATGTTTTCGGTGGTGAGTTGAATCGTCTCGCCTTTTTTCGGCACGTGAATCGGGCCGAAGTTATCAAGGTTCCACGACGCGAACAGGGGCGAGCGGGGGAACATCCGGCCTTGTTCGCCGCCGTTTTTCGGCTCCTTGATTTCTTCCACGCCGGTCACAAAGTCCGTTTGCTTGAACTGCGCAATCACGTCGTCGGGGGCCGATACCCGGTAGCCGCGCTCGTCGTTGGTGGTGATGGAATCATTGGTGTTGCGCTCCCAGGGCGTGAAGGCAAACGAAGGCACGCCGTAGCGGGCGAAGACTTTGTCCGAAACGAGCGTGTTGGTTTTGATGAACCACTCGCGCTGCATTTTTGGCGCGTTTTGCACTGCTTTGCCGTTGACGAACACCTGTGCGTCGCGCAATTCAATCTGGTCGCCGGGAATGCCGACGCAACGTTTAATGTAATTGGTACGCAAATCGACGGGGTGCGGCTTGAGGCCCGGCACGATGTCGCCGTACTTGGCAATCATGCCCGATTGGTCGAGGGGCACGTTGAAAACAACCACGTCGCCGTTTTTCACCGATGAAAAACCGGGCAACCGAAACTGCGGCAATTGAATCAGATCCGTGTACGACGGGATGTTGGTGCCCCAGATGGTCTGGTGCGTGAGCGGCACCTGAAGCGGCGTTTTGGGTGTGCGCGTACCGTAGTGGAGTTTGCTCACAAACAGAAAATCGCCCACCAGCAGGGTGCCTTCCATCGAAGGCGTCGGAATGGTGTAAGCCTCAAAAAACAGCCAGCGGATGAGTGTGGCCGCCACCACGGCGAAAACCACGGAGTCGAACCAGTCGCGGGCGGCTGATTTTTTCTTTTTCGGCGATGTCTGAACAACGGTGTTGGTATCCTGGGCCATGCTTGTCTGGTGTAAGTCGTAAGAACGTGTAAACCACAAAGAACGGGCGGCGGCGGGAAAATTCCCGGCAAAATTTTACGGGCGGTGCGCGTCAGGGCGCTTCGCCGAGCAGGTCGTCCATGCCAAACACGCCCTGCTTCCCCACGAGCCACTCGGCGGCCACGACGGCCCCCTGCGCAAAGCCCTCGCGGCTGTGGGCGGTGTGGATGATTTCGAGGTCGTCCACACCCGAGGCGTATTTCACGGAATGTGTGCCCGGCACTTCGCCTTCGCGCAGTGCCACGATGGCCAATTCATGTTCCACGCTTTCGGCCCCCAGCACCCAGGTAGTGTAGCGCGGGATTTCGGCCAGGATGTTCCCGGCGAGGGTGAGCGCGGTACCGCTGGGGGCGTCTTTTTTGTGCACGTGGTGGGTTTCGGTCATCGTGACCCGGTACTGCGGCTGGCGGGCCATTAGCCGGGCAAGGGTGCGGTTGAGCCGGAAAAACAAATTGACGCCGATGCTGTAGTTGGATGCGTAAAAAAAAGCGCCTTTCTTTTGCCGACACAGCGCCTCAATGTCGGCGCGGTGGTCAAGCCAGCCCGTCGTGCCGCACACCACGGGCAGGCCGAGCGTGAGGCAGTCGGTCAGGTTTTGCACGGCGGCATCGGGGTGGCTGAATTCGATGACCACGTCCACCGTTTCGGGACGGTACGCGGTAAGTTCGGCGCGATTTTTCTCGTCCACGCGGGCTACGATGGTGTGACCACACTCCAGGGCGATGCGCTCGATGACCTGACCCATTTTGCCGTAGCCGAGAAGGAGGATTCGCATTTTTGAATGAGGAAATGAGCGAATGAGGGAATGAGCGAATGAGCTATGCTGCCTTTTTATTCATTCATTTTCTCATTCACTCATTGGTTTCGGTGGTTTTGACGAAAAGTTCAGCGTCAGCGTGGCTCCGAAGGGCGTTTGGGCGTACTGGTTCTGCGCGCCGGGCGTGATGCGCCACGAGATGTCGTCTGATTCGTCGAAAGTTTTCAGGTGCGCCGACACGTTGGCTTCGAGGATGTTGAAGCCCCACAGCGCGGCGATGCCGATGTAGGTCAGGTCGCGGTTGCGGCGGTAATAATTCTTGTTGAGGATGATGCTTTCCTCCGTCAATGGCCGGGTATTGCTGCCCAAAGTCACCCGCACGGTTGCGTTCGGATCGTTCACCTGGCTGGTAATTACCCCGTTGACGACTTTGTATTTCAAAGGCAGGATTTCTGCGAACGCTTTCAAAAGCAGTTTGTAGCGGGTCTGGTTGATGTAAATCGATACGCCCAATCCGGCGAAACCCGCGTAAATCACGGGGATAGCCCAATACTGACGAATGTACGCCTGACCCAGTCCCGGCAAAATCAAAGACTTGATCGTCGCTTTGCGCGGTAGGATGGTGGGCTTGAAACTGGGCCGCAGGCTGTCGGCTACGCGCGTCACGCTGACGGGCCGGAGGGTGTCGGGCGTCGTAACCACCCTCGGCGCAGCGGTGCCCGGCAAGGGGCGCAGCGAATCCGCCGGGTTTTGGGCCAGGGCAGGGGCGGTCAGCAGGGCCAGCAGGCAGCAGCAAAGAATTCTTGCCATTTCATACGGGCGGCTTCGGCGAGCCGCTCCACAATGCGATGCGTCTAAAATTTGAGCGCCTCCAGAATCCGGTCGAGGTCGTCCTGGGAAGTAAACGGAATTTTGATTTCCCCCTTGTTACGGTCGTCGGCTTTAATCGTCACTTTCGAGCCGAAGTGCGACGAGAGTTTGAATTGTAACGTGCGCATTTCCTGCTTCAGCGTGTGGGCTTTCCGCAAGGAAGGCTGGTGGTTTTCAGCCGCCTGCAATTCGCGAACCGCATCTTCCACCCGCCGAACGGACCAATCTTCCTCCACTATTTTCTTGAACAAACTCAACTGCACGTCCACGTTGTCGATGTTGATGATGGCGCGGGCGTGGCCCATCGAGATTTTGTTGTCGCGCAGGGCGGCCTGGATGACCGGGGGCAACTTGAGCAGGCGGATGTAATTGTTGACCGTCGTGCGGTTTTTGCCCACGCGGTCGCCGAGTTCTTCCTGCTTCAGGTGGCACTCGCTGATGAGCCGCTGGTAGCTCACGGCGATTTCGATGGCGTTGAGGTTTTCGCGCTGAATGTTTTCAATCAGCGCCATTTCGAGCATCTGCTGGTCGTCGGCGGTGCGGACGTAGGCCGGGATGTGCGTCAGGCCCGCCAGTTTGGAGGCCTGCAAGCGCCGTTCGCCCGAGATGAGCTGGTAGTGGTCGCGGCCCAGTTGGCGCACCGTAATCGGCTGGATGATGCCCTGCACCCGGATGGAGTCGGCCAGTTCGCGCAACGCGTCTTCGTCGAAGTGCGCCCGGGGCTGAAACGGGTTGGTTTCAACGAGGTTGACGTTGATCTCGCTCATCGAACTGACGGTTTCGAGCGGATTGGGCTTGGAAGGCCGGTTGGTCGATTCGCTGTCCTGCAGCAAAGCGCCCAGTCCGCGGCCCAGGCCGACGCGTTTCTTATTGGTGTTGAGTTGCTCTGCCAAAGTCGGTAGGTCGGTTTTCGGGTGGAAAGTCGTTCTTTAAAAGGGGTGCTTCGTGCCTGGTTGGTCGTGCCTCGTTTCCCGACTATGCACGAGCAACCCGGCACGAAGCCCTACTCCTGCGCCACGAAGCCATTTTTGGCCAGAATCTCCCGCGCCAGGTTGAGGTAGCTCACGGCCCCTTTCGAGTCGACGTCGTGGGCGATGGCGGGCACGCCGAAACTCGGGGCCTCCGAAAGCCGGATGTTGCGCGGGATAATCGTGTTGAAAACCATGTTCTGGAAGTGGGCTGTCACTTCGCCCACCACTTGGTTCGAGAGGCGCACGCGCAGGTCGTACATCGTCAGCAGGATGCCCTCGATGGTGAGGCCCGTGTTGAGCCGCGACTGGATGATTTTAATCGTGTTCAGCAGTTTGCCGAGGCCCTCGAGGGCGAAGTATTCGCACTGCACCGGAATGATGACCGAATCGGAGGCCGTCAGGCTGTTGATCGTAATCAACCCCAGCGAGGGCGAGCAGTCGATAATCACGAAATCGTACTCCTCGCGGATGGGAGCGAGGGCGTCCTTCATTTTCTCCTCCCGGCTTTTCAGGTTGATCATCTCGATTTCGGCCCCCACCAAATCGATGTGCGAGGGGATCAGGTCAAGGTTCGGCATTTCGGTGTGGATGATGATGTCGGTCGCCCGGACGCCATCCACCATGCACTCGTAAATACTGTTTTCAATTTCCTTCGGGTTGTAGCCCAGCCCGGACGTGGAATTGGCCTGGGGGTCGGCATCCACGATGAGCGTTTTAAATTCGAGGGCGGCCAGGCTGGCGGCGAGGTTGATGGTGGTGGTCGTTTTTCCGACGCCTCCCTTCTGGTTGGCAATCGCGATGACTTTACCCATGGGTACGGTTGGTTACGGGAGGTCAAATATCCGCCTTTGACCGGGATTTCCAAAGGAGTGTTTCACAAAAAAAAGGCGTTTCACGAAGTCAATGAATGAAGCAGAGAAGGAGCGAATGAATGAATAGAAAGACAGCTTGTCATTCACTCATTCGCTCCTTCTCTGCTTCATTCATTGAAAAATTATCCCCACACCGTCGTGCCTTCCGTGCAGTTTTTGCACATCTCGATTTCGGTGCGCGACTGAATCAGCGACTGCCGAAAGTGGCGGTACGGCTCTGAAAACCAGAGGTTTTTGAAGGACTGATTTTTCAAATCGCCCAGCCGGTGGTCGGCGTCCTTGTCGAAGCAGCAGGGCACCACGAGGCCGTCCCAGGTGATCACGCAGGAGTGCCACATTTTCCAGCAGTGATCGAGCAGGCGATTTTTGATGGCGTAGGTGCCGTCGGGTTTCTGGGCGTAGCGCGAGTAGCGGTCGATGGTCGGAATGAGCGGATCGCCCTTTTCGTAGTCGTAAATCTGGGCGGTTTTCAGGCCCACTTCGTCCACGCCGAGTTCTTTCGCCAGTTTTTGCACGTCGGCAATCTGGTGCTCGTTGGGCCGCACCACCAGAAACTGGAAAATCACGTGCGGGGTCTTCGACTTCAATTCCTGTTTCCACTTTAGCACGTTCCGCGTGCCTTCGATGACCTTGTGCAGTTTGCCGCCCACGCGGTACTGCTGGTACACGTCCTGGGTGGTGCCATCGATGGAAATGATGAGCCGGTCGAGGCCGCTCTCCACGGTTTTGCGGGCGTTGGCGTCGGTCAGGTAGTGGGCGTTGGTGCTGGTGGCGGTGTAAATGCCCTTTTTGCTGGCGTACTGCACCAGGTCCAGAAACTGCGGATGCAGGTACGGCTCGCCCTGGAAGTAGAAAATCAGGTAGGCGAGCGTGTCGCCGAGTTCGTCCATCGTCCGGCGGAACAGGTCGCCTTCGAGCATGCCCGTCGGGCGGGTAAACGAGCGCAGGCCGCTGGGGCATTCGGGGCAGCGCAGGTTGCAGGAAGTTGTCGGCTCAAACGAGAGCGCCACCGGCAGACCGCGTTGCACGGCCCGGCGCGTAAGCTTCGATTCGACGTAGCTACCGACCACCTTTAGGCCGTTCCACACCCGGCGGGAAGTGAGTTTGCCCAAAAAATTCAGCCCATCGGTCAGGTTTCGGTTCATCAATCAAAAGAAAAAGTTGGCGGACTCAGGGGCGAAGATACCCCGGTTTTGTGGAGGCCCAGCGCAAATTGGTGTCACAAAAAAAAAGAGGCCCTTTTCGAGCCGGAAAACGGCGGCTTCCTCATAAAAGTTGTGTTCAACACAACGTTAACAAACTCAGGTCGCTGAGTGGAGCCAACCAATGATTTGTTTAGGTTTTAGCACGGGAAAACTTGAAACAACGGTTTTTACTTCCACAAAAACGGGGTAGCTTTACCCAGCGCTCGCTATTCGTTAAATGGGGTCTCGGAGTTTTGGGCCACGTGGCAGGTTGTCAGCCCCCGCTAAATTTGGTGAGTTACTGCCATGAAACAACAACGAAAAATTGTTCTGGTGGCCGAAGACGACCCCGACGACCGCCTTCTGTTGCAGGAAGCGTTCGAGGAAAAAGGGTACGAAGTGCCCCTGCATTTCGTCAACGACGGCGTCGAACTCATCGACTACCTCGTGCAGGTGGGCGAAGGCAGCGGCCCCTGGCCGTCGGTCATCCTGCTCGACATCAACATGCCCCGCATGAACGGCCTCCAGGCCCTGGAGCGCATCAAGTCGCACTCGCGGATGAAGACCATCCCCTGCGCCATGCTGAGTACCTCGACCAGCCCCGACATGGTGGCGCTCGCCTACCAGCTCGGAGCCAGTTCGTATTTTCAGAAACCCGCCACGTTCCAGGAAATGGTCGAACTGGCCGGGGTTATTCACCTTTCCTGGCTTTCGTTGCCGCACAACATAGTCGGGGCCGCCCAGGCCCTGACGCTCAATTACTTCAGCAAAGAGTGATTCCTGAGAGCCGAACGGCCCCAGCGCCTGCCGTTGCCTAAGTAACCGGCTCAATTTGCACGGGTTTTGACAAAGAATCGATAGGTTCGCGGGGAAACCATTCCGCGTACCTACCCATGCATCCAGCGCCAGCTTCTGCTGAATCCGAACAGGAAAAACTCGCCCAACTCGCCCTGCGCCTGACCCCCGGCGTGGGCGACGTGTTGCTGCGCTACCTCATCAGTGCCTTCGGTTCGGCGGCGGGCGTGCTGGCGGCGAGGCACGGCAAACTCGAGAGAGTGCGCGGCATCGGGCCGGGCCTTTCGCAGGTGATTCTCAAAAAAACAGCCTTTGCCGAAGCCGAAAACCTGCTCATCCGCGCCAACCGCGAGGGCGTCCGGCTTTTGTTTTACACCGACCCCGACTACCCCGAACGGATGCGCCGCCTCTACGACGCCCCGACGCTCCTGTTTTACCACGGCACCGCCGACCTCAATGCCCCGCGTACGGTGGCCATCGTGGGCACGCGCCAGGCTACCGACTACGGCAAACGCGTGACGGAAGACATCGTGGAAAGTTTGCAGAAACACCACGTCCTCGTGGTGAGTGGCCTGGCCTTCGGCATCGACATCGCCGCCCACCGCGCCAGCCTGCGCGTGGGCCTGCCCACGGTGGGCGTGATGGCCAGCGGCTCCGACGTGTTTTACCCGGCCAGCCACGCTAAAACGGCCCGGCAGATGCAGGAAACCGGCGGGCTGCTGACCGAACACCCCTTCGGCACCCAGCCCGACCCGCGCTTTTTCGCCGCCCGCAACCGCATCATCGCCGGGCTTTCCGACGCCATCATCGTGGTGGAATCGGCCAAAAAAGGGGGTGGCCTCATCACCGCCGAGTACGCCAACAACTACCACCGCGACGTGCTGGCCGTGCCCGGCGACCTGCGTCGGCCCTTTTCGGAAGGCTGCAACGACCTCATCCGCCGCAACAAAGCCCTCATTTACACGGACGTGAGCGCGCTCGAAGAAGCCCTGAATTGGGAAGTCGACGGGAAAACGCCGGTCCGGCCCACGCAACCGACGATTGATTTTTCGCAGTTTACCGACGAAGAAAGCCAGGTGCTGGCGTTGTTGAGGCAGGGCGGGGACGTTCACGTGGATGACCTGGCCCACCGCTCCAACCTGCCCCACGCCCGCCTGGCCCCGCTGCTGCTCAACCTCGAATTTCAGGGATTCGTGAAAACCTTGCCGGGGAAACGCTACGCGCTGTTGTGAGTACGTTCTGAGGCTGAACTTTTGACTGCTTGCAAGACTATTACGAACTTCTCGGCCTGCCCGCCACGGCTACCGCCGCCGAAATCCGGGCGGCGTACCGGCGGCTGGCCCTGCGCTGGCACCCCGATACCAACGCGGGCGATGCCGCCGCCGAGGCGCACTTCAAGCGCCTCAACGAGGCGTACCAGATTCTGGGCGATGCCGAACGCCGCGCCCGCTACGACCTCAGCCGCTGGTACGCCGCCCAGGGCCAGACGCCACCTCCCCAACCCACCCGGCATCCCGCCGACCGCCGCCGACCCCCGGCGGGCTACACGCCCCCGCCCCCGGCACCCGCCTACCGTGCGCCCACCCGTGGCGAGTGGGGGCTTTGGGTGCGCTGGGGCCTCGCGTTGGCAGTGTTCGTGACCCTGCTGGTGCTCGCCAAGGAGCCAGTGGATCGCTGGCACGCCGTGCGCGAATACCGCGAGGCCGAAACCTTGCTGGCCGAAGGCGATACCGCCGAGGCATTGATTCAATTGTCAGAAGCGGTTTTTCACCAGCACAACTTTGCAGCGGCCTACCGACGGCGCGGCGAACTGCTGCGTCAGCGGGTGGGCAGCGAATTGCTGGCTTACCAGGATTTGAAAGCAGCGCTAAACTTTGCTGAAACCGATCGGGACCCCGAATTGCGCCTCGAACTCACCCTCGCCTGCCTGAAAGTGGGCAAAATGGCCGAGGCCGAACTCCACGCCACCCGGGCCATCCGCCTCGACCCGATTTTCGTCCGGGCCTACCTGGCGCGGGGCCTGGCCCGCCACGAACAAGGCAACGTAACCGGGGCGTGCGAAGACTGGCACCAGGCGATGGATTTGGGTGAAAACGCCGCCCGCGAGTTGATGGAGACGTATTGTAAGTAGCCGGAAGTTGGTCAGGTATGCGTCCAGGACAGGATGTACCGGCGGAAAACGGCTCACAGTCCACTTCTCAAAGGTGCCGGGCAAACGCCGTGAGAGTCGTGGTGGGTTTGCCGAGGTCGGCCCACGTGCGTTCGGCTTCGAAGGGTTCGGGGTAGCCGTTGAGGGCTTCGAGTATGTGCGCCCCGTAATCGGCCTGACGGCTGAAACGGCCGAAAAAGCGCAGCAACCCCATCGGCAACGTGAGCACGGAAAGGCGCTTGCGGGCGTAATTTTTAACGAAAACCTGGGCCGCTTCGGCGTAAGTCAGCGCCTCCGTCCCCTGCACCACGTACTCGCGGCAGTCGGTGCCCGTGCGCCGGAACGCCCGGGTCACCTGCTTGCCGTAATCGTGCGCGGCGATGAACCAGAGCTTCACGTCCGATTTTCCGCCGAGCAGCAGGCGGCCACCCTGCACCTGCGCGGGCAGGGTTTCCATGAACGTGCTCGCGTAGAAAATCGCGTACGGGATGCCTGAAGCCTTCAGTTTCCGCACGGCTTCGCGCTTGACGTCGAACGCCCACCAGTTGAAACCATTCATGCCCTGGTACCGCATCACAATCGACGACAGGTAGCCGATGCGCCGGATGCCCGTTTTCCGGGCCGCTTCGAGCAGGTGATCGAGGCCGTCGGTTTCGGTGTGAAAATCGCCCGGTCGCTCGGTTTGCAGCACCGACAGGTTAAGGTACACGGCTTCCTGCCCGCGCAGGCCCGCCGTCAGGCTGTCGACGTCGCGCAGGTCGGCCCGCACAACGCGCGCCATCGGGAACAGCTTGCGGGCCTGTTCGGGGTGCCGGGCCAGAAGGGTGACGGTGAATCCGGCGTTGATGAGTTCCTGGGTGACGGGTCGGCCAAGCAAACCCGTCGCGCCGATGACGGCGATGCGCATTTCAGTTCACAGTTTACAGTTCGCGGTCAACAGTTTACAGGATGTGTGGTTCAACTCCTCAGTTTTCTGCCAACTGTGAACTGCACCCTGTGAACCGGCTCAAACGCCCCATCCCGCCGGGTCCTTGCGCCAGGCTGCCAGCGCATCGAGTTGATTTTCAGCAATGTAATTCAGCGAAGCGGCTTCTTCGAGCAGGGCTTCGTAATTGCTCAGGCAGTGGAGCGTGATGTGTTTTTCGGCAAAATTCCGCTCGGCGGTAGCAAAGCCGTACGTAAAAATGGCCGCCATGCCGAGGATGTTGGCCCCCGCCTCGCGCAGGGCGTCGGCCGCACGAAGTGAACTGCCGCCCGTCGAAACGAGGTCTTCCAGAATCACCACGCGCTGGGCGGGTTCGATGTGGCCCTCGATTTGGTTGTTGAGGCCGTGTTTTTTGGGTTCGGGCCGCACGTAAATAAACGGCAGGCCGATTTCGTCGGCCACAAGCACACCCTGCGGGATGCCCGCCGTGGCCACGCCCGCGATGGCTTCCACGTCGGGGAAGGCGCTGCTGATGGTTTCGGCCAGGGCGTGTTTGATGAACGTGCGCACGTCGGGGTAGGAAAGGGCCAGCCGGTTGTCGCAGTAAATGGGCGAATTCCAGCCCGAACTCCAGTGAAACGGTTGGTCAGGACTCAGGCGAATGGCTTTGATTTCCAGCAACATCCGGGCAATTTGCCGGGCGAGGGTCGGGTTGGGGGTCATGCGGCAAAACTACGCACGAAATTGCAAACCAACGGGCGGAGGCCGTATTTTTGCGGTTAGCAGTTGGCAGTTTCCAGTTGGCAAAATCATTTGTAATCTTGCCAACTGCCAACTGGAAACTGCCAACTCTTCCCATGACCATTTTCATCAACGACCGGCCCCTGCGCCTGACCGACGCCCAGCGCGCCGAACTGCTTGACCAGAAAAGTGATTACGACGGGGTGATCGACGCCCGCCTCGAAGCCCTCCGGCCCGGTGTACTGACGGGCCACGTGCTGGTGCTCAACGCCACCCCCGCCACCGTGGACCGGGTACTGGTGCTGCTACTCAACGGCGAAGACGCGGAGTTGCAGTCGCTGACGCTGAGCGTTTCGGCCAAAAAAGAAGCCCAGGAGCGGTTGAAAAGCCATTTCCGGGTGGTGAAAGCCGCCGGGGGCGTCGTGTTTGACGGCGACCGGATGCTGCTCATGTACCGCCTCAAGCGCTGGGATTTGCCCAAAGGCAAACTCGACGAGGGCGAACGCTCGAAGGTGGCCGCCGTGCGCGAAGTGGAGGAAGAAACCGGCGTGGTGGCCCACCTCGACGAAAAAATCTGCACGACCTGGCACACCTACACCCACAACGGCAACCGGGTGCTCAAACGCACGAAGTGGTACCGCATGAGATGCGTCGATGCCGCCAATATGGCCCCGCAGTGGGAGGAAAACATCGAACGGCTGGCCTGGATGGACAAAAAAGAAGCCCGGAACGCGCTCGTGGATTCGTACAGTTCCATCCGCTACGTGTTCGACCGCCTTTGGAAACAGGAGTCAGTTGAGAACTGGCCGTAGGCGAAGTACAACGAATCAAGCCTTCTCCCACGCCATGCAACCCACCCCCGAAGGCACGCGCCCACCCGAAGCCACTGCAACGCCCAAACCGCCATCGGCTGGACGGCAGGTTGCGCGGCTTTTGCAGGAAAAATGGGCGGAATATGTCGTGGAAATGTTCGTCATCGTGTTCAGCATCAGCGCCTCGTTCGCCCTCGACGAATGGAAAGACGCCCGTGGCAAGCGGGAGTTGGAGCAAACCTACCTCAGAGGCCTGCAAAACGATCTTGAGGCCGACAGCGTCCACCTGACCGAGGTGATCACCGAAACGAACCTCGTGGTGGGTCGCGCCCGGAACCTGCTGGCCGCCAACCGCCCCGAAACCGCCCCCGAATCGGTGCTCAACGACCTGCTGGTGATTTTTAAACGCCCCCGCTTCATTGCGGAAGACGCGACGTTTTCCGATTTGAAAAGTTCAGGCAACTTGCAGGCGCTTCAGGATTTTCCGCTCAAAAACGCCCTTTTCGATTACTACCGGCTCTACGAATCCACTGGCCTCGTCGAAAGCGCCGAGCGCGACGTGACGACCAGCCTCATCGCGCCGTACATGGTCAAACGCCTGCCGCTGGCACCCGGCAACCGGGCCATGACCGGTGCACCGAAGCCGGGTGCGGTGCTGGCCCTGCTCAACGACATGGAGTTTCGCAACAATGTGTTCATCCGCCAGGCCAACCGCGAGGAATTGCTCGGTGATTACCGGCAGATTCTGGCGCTGAACGGCCAGATCAGGGCGAGAATGAAGCGGGAAATTCGGTGAACGGTTACGAAGGCTGGCTCACAGCCTCGCGCAGGTTGTAGGGCAGAAATTCGTCCACGTTGGCCCCGTAGCGGTGCAAATCGCGGATGATGGTCGAAGAAATCGGTGCCAGTTCGGGCGAGCAAATTAGGAAGACGGTTTCCAGGCCTTCGACCAGGTGACGGTTCACCTGGGCGATGCTGTTTTCGTACTCGAAATCGGTCGTGTTGCGCAGGCCCCGGAGCAGGTAACCCGCCCCGCAGTCACGGGCGACGTGGGCCGTGAGGTCGTCGTAAGCCACCACGCGCACGGGCAGGCCGACGAAGGTTTCCTCGATGCATCGCGTCATCAAGTCGAGCGAAAAATAGCGCTGTTTGCGGGTGTTGTTGCCAATGCCGATGATGATTTCATCGAAAATCACCAGTCCCCGGCGCACAATGTCTTCGTGGCCTTTGGTGAAAGGGTCGAACGATCCCGGAAAAAGCGCGGTTCGCTGCATGGAATTGACGAGTGGTTATGGGATTGAAAGACAGGAAGATAGCGGTTGTTTTTGGGCCGTTCAACCCAACGGACCACGCCCGTACGCACCAGGCCCTACGCCAGCGAAGCCGCTTTGAGCAAACCCACGTAGCGGTGGGTGGGCAGGTCGGCAAACGGCCCGCTGAGCGGCACCGACGAGCGCAGGTCGCCGACGTGAACGTTGGGCAGGTACTCGGCCAGGCCCCGGTGCGTTGCATCGTCCGGCTCCAGTTGCCCCCAGGCGTGAACGTCGAGGTCGGCGGGTGCCAGGCTCAATTCATTCAGGGCAAACAGCACGTAATAAATCAGGTCGTTGAGGGTCCGGTACGCAAACCGGTTCGCGTACACGAGCCGCCCTTCTTCAAGGTAAAGCAGACTCACCGAGGCTTTTTCGAGCATCAGCAGCAGGTGCTTACCGCCGGACGGCTTGCCCTCGAGCGCCACGGCCAGCAGGATGTCCATCTGGTGGAAAAAACGCAGGCCCTCGAACGGGTACACGCTCTGGAGGTAATCGTCGAGGCGGGCCGGGAGCGAAAACACCACGACGGTGTTCCAGCCGGGGTGGTGCGTGTGGTGTACTTTCTCGGCAACGAGCGAGGTACCCCGGGCCAGTTCAAGGTACCGCACGGCGTATTCTTTCCGAAACAGCGGCTCCGGCACCAGCGTAAACGACTGGTTGTTGACCGTCACCCGCACCGACGCCCAGAAATTCCGCGTCAGCACGTCGTGGTTGCTCATCAGGTGGCGCACGTCGTGGAGCAACGGCTCGTCGGGGTTCGTGCCCCCCAGACTGAACTCTTCGACCACCTGGCGCTGTGCCTGCCGGGCTTCGACCACGGCCAGCCGCAGGTACTGCCCGCCCAGTTCGATGGCGAGGTTCGAGCTGCCCACGGCGGCGGGGTTGAACTGGGGGTCGCGGAGGCTGAACACGGCGGCCACGCCCGGCTCCGCAACGGCAGCCTCCGGGTGCGATTCGGGCAGGTGGTCGGGGGAAGTTTCCAACGGGGTCGGTTTTGAGGGTTGAGCCGGGGAAAGTTAAGTGATTTTCGGGAAAACAACGCCGGTGCCCGCCCGGAAGCAGGCACCGGGCCGGTTAGTGGTTCAGGAGTTCGATGCCTTTGGCCAGCGCCCGGTCGAGGCCCCCGGCGTCGGAGCCGCCCGCCGTGGCGAAAAACGGCTGCCCGCCACCGCCGCCCCGGATTTCCTTCGCCAACTCGCGAACGAGTTGTCCGGCATTGAGGCCGCGCTCCTGCACGAGGTTTTCCGAAACCATCACCGCCAGTTGGGGCTTGCCGCCCACGACTGCCCCGAGCACGAGCGCGAGGTTGGGCACTTTGGCCTTGAGTTCATAGGCCAGCGTTTTCAGGGCTTCGGCGTTGGGCACGTCCACGCGCTCGGCGAGCACGTTGAGGCTGTTTTGGGCGGAAACTTTACTCAGCAGCGTTAATTTGAGCTCCTGTACTTTCTCGGTTTCCAACACCTCGACGCGCTTTTGCAGCACCGCTTTTTCGTCCAGCAAACTTTGCACTGATTTCACGAGGTCCGCGCTTCCTTTGAGCAACCCGCGCAGGGTTTCGAGTGTGGCGGCCTGTTGTTCCATCAATTCGACGGCTTTCTCCGACGTCAGCGCCTCGATGCGGCGCACACCCGTGGCCACCGAACCTTCCGACGTGAGTTTGAACAGCCCGATTTGGCCCGTGGCGGGTACGTGCGTGCCGCCGCAGAGTTCAACGCTGAACTTCGGGTCGAACGTGATGACGCGCACCCGGTCGCCGTATTTTTCACCGAACAGAGCCATCGCACCGCGACTTTTGGCTTCGTCGATGGGCACGTTGCGGTCCTCGCCCAGGGCGATGTTCTCCCGGATTTTCTCGTTCACAATCCGCTCCACTTTCGCGATTTCTTCGTCGGTCACTTTGCCGAAGTGCGAAAAGTCGAAGCGCAGCACGTCCGGTGAAACCAGCGAACCTTTCTGCTGAACGTGCGGGCCGAGCACCTGCCGCAGGGCGGCGTGCATGAGGTGCGTAGCGCTGTGGTTGGACGAAATGGCCTGGCGACGGCGCTTGTTGACGTGGGCGGTCACGCGCAGGCTGGGGTCGGTGAGCAGGTCGTAAAGCGCCGTGTCGCTGGTGAGGTGAACGCTCAGGTCGTTTTCCTTTCTCGTGTCGTCGATGCGGACGACCTGCGCCGAACTGGGACCGCTGAACGTCAGCGTGCCCGTGTCGCCGACCTGCCCGCCGCTTTCGGCGTAAAACGGCGTGCGGTCGAGCACAATCTGGTACTGTTCGCCGTTTTTGGTACTCACCCGCCGGAACTTCACCACGCGCACCTCGGCCTCGGTCTGGTCGTAGCCGACGAACTCGGTTTTTCCGCCCTCGCGCAGTGGAGCGCCGCCCGCTTCCACCCAGTCAGAAGTGGACGTGGCGGCGTCGAGGCGGGAGCGTTGTTTTTGTTCGGCGAGGGCGGCCTGGTAGCCTTCTTCGTCAATCGAAAACCCTTTTTCGCGGGCAATCAGCGCCGTTAAATCAACGGGAAAACCGAAGGTGTCGTTGAGTTCAAAAACCGTCTGGCCGTCGAGGGTCTTCGACCCGTTTTCGTCCAGGTGCGTGGTGATTTTGTCGAGGAGTTTCAACCCGTTTTCAAGCGTCCGGAGAAACGCCGCTTCTTCTTCGTGAATCACTTTTCCGATAAACTCTTCCTGGGCGATGAGTTCGGGGAAAACCCCATCAAACTGCGCGGCCAGCACGGGCACGAGGCGGTGCATGAACGGCTCCCGGAAGCCCAAATACGTGTACCCGTAGCGCACGGCCCGCCGCAGAATCCGGCGGATGACGTACCCGGCGCGGACGTTGCTCGGCAACTGCCCGTCGGCGATGGCGAAAGCGATGGCCCGGATGTGGTCGGCGATGACGCGCAGGGCCACGTCCGTCATTTTTTCCGACCCGTATTTTTTGCCCGAAGCCTCTTCCAGCACGGCAATCGTGCCCGTGAACACGTCCGTGTCGTAGTTCGACTGCTTGCCCTGAATGGCCATGCAGAGGCGCTCGAAGCCCATGCCGGTATCCACGTGGCGGGCGGGGAGTTCCACGAGCGAGCCGTCGGCGCGGCGCTCGAACTGCATGAAGACGTTGTTCCAGATTTCAACCACCTGCGGGTGGTCGGCGTTGACGAGGCTTTTGCCCGAAACCCGCGCCACGTCGTCGGCGTCGCGGAGGTCGATGTGGATTTCCGAGCACGGCCCGCAGGGGCCGGTTTCGCCCATTTCCCAGAAATTGTCTTTTTTGTTGCCGAGAATGATGCGGTCGTCGCCGCCCAAAATGCCCTTCCAGATGTCGTAGGCTTCCTCATCGAAGGGCACGCCGTCGCGCTCATCGCCGCCAAAGACCGACACGTAAATCCGGTCTTTGGGGAGTTTATACACCTCCGTGAGCAGTTCCCACGACCAGGCCAGGGCCTCACGCTTGAAGTAATCGCCGAACGACCAGTTGCCCAGCATCTCGAACATCGTGTGGTGGTAGGTGTCGAAACCCACGTCTTCGAGGTCGTTGTGCTTGCCGCTCACGCGGAGGCACTTCTGGGTGTCGGCGATGCGCGGCGCGGGCGGGGTGCCGTTGCCGAGGAAAAAGTCCTTGAACTGCGCCATGCCCGAGTTGTTGAACATGAGCGTGGGGTCGTTCTTGGCCACGAGCGGGGCCGAGGGAACAATCAGGTGGTGTTTAGCGTGGAAGAAGTCGAGAAACTGTTGCCGGATTTCGCGGGAGGTCATGGAAAGAAAGGAAAATCAGAAGGCCATTTTTTAAACCGATCCGGAGCCGAACCTGCCAGAGTTGTCGGACAGTATGGCAAGGGTATGGAAGTCGTTGGTATACAACGCAAACAGCCCCATTTTCTCCGAAGAAATTGCTTGTCTTTTCGGTGCCGTCTTCGTTTTTTCGTGAAAGAAAACAGGACCGGAACGAGCGGCAAAGGTAAGCGAAAATAGCCAGCTCTGGGAAGAAATGCCCGTTGTGGCGAAAGCGCCGCCCGGTCTTAGGCCGCCATGACGTGTTTCGCCTAAACTCCCCGCCGATTCAGGATTCTCTCCATTTCATGATACGCCATGCAAGAACTGCCCACCAACAAACGCTACTACACCATTTCGGAAGTGGCCCGGATTTTCGACGTGAGCGTGCCCAAACTCCGGTTTTGGGAAGACAATTTCCCCTCGCTCAAGATTGGGCGTAACCGCGCCGGCGACCGGGTTTTCATGCAGAAAGACCTTGAACACCTGCGAACGATTTACGAATTGGTCGAAGAGCGGCGTTTCACGCTCGAAGGCGCCCGGAATTACATCAAAACCAAGCAGCATAAGCAGCCCGAAAACGCCGAAATCGTGGCCAAGTTGCAGAAACTCCGGGGTTTCCTGCTCCAACTTCGCGAAGACATCGCCGAGGCCGAGCGGGAAAAAGCCGAGTCAAAACCGGTGCGGGAGAAAGAGTTTTCGTGAACCGAATGCTGGTTATACAGGCTATCTTTGGCTGGACTAAACTTCGTCGCGGGGATGAATTTCAACGCCATTTTTTTAAAAGTGCCGGAAGGCTACATCGGGTTTGTTGAGGAACTTCCCGGTGCCAACAGCCAGGGTGAAACCCTGGAGGAAACGCGTATTAATCTGCGGGAAGCCGTTGAATTGGTGCTGGAAACCAACCGGTTGCTGGCCGAAGAAGCCCTCGTGGGTCAGAATCCCATCCGGGAACCCCTCTCACTGGCCGCCTGATGAAACGCCTTGACCTGCTGCGCCACCTGGAACGATACGGGTGTGAACTGGTACGGGAGGGAGGAAGTCACACCATTTACGTGAACCGAGCCGTTCAACGAAGTTCTTCGGTTCCCCGGCACCGGGAAATCAACGACTTCCTGGCCCGGAAGATTTGCCGGGACTTGCAGGTGCCTGAAATGTAGGAGGTTGATAAATCAAAAAGGCGCGGAAACCACAGTTTCCACGCCTTTTTTACGCCTTCGGTTCGGCGGGTTTGGCCACCGCTTCGGGCTTGGTCTTGGCCTTTTTGTCGGCGGGGCGGAGCTTGCCGTAGCTGCCCATGCTGATTTTCCCGCGTTTGGTTTTCCGGTCGCCTTTGCCCATGCTTGGTTTAAAATTTAAGGTTGAACGTTTGAGGGCTATCGCACTCATTGGGTTGCGAAGTAACTCTTTAAACGTTAAACCTCAAACCTTAAACCGGAATGCTTTACTTTCCACTCACCGCTTCGCCCTTCTTCAACTTCCGCCCCAGGAAATCCGACGCGGCCTCGAACGCCTCCAGCCAGTGCCGGTGGGTGAGGAAACTGTGGACTTCGTCGGGGAAAACGAGTTGTTCGGTTTCCAAGCCCCGCTTTCGCAGTTCGCGGACGAGCTGGACGGTCTGGTAAAAGGCCACGTTCCGGTCGTCGTCGCCGTGGATGACCAGCACCGGCGAACGCCAGCCGTCGAGGTAAGTCATCGGCGAGGAAAGCGTGGCGACACGGGCCACGTCGGGGTGTTCGAGGGGGTTGTAAGCGGGCTGAAAGTTTTGGATGCTCTGGTTTTCGTCGTGCACGCCGTGAATGTCCACCCCCGCCGCGAAGAGGTCGGAGGCCCGCGCCAAGCCCATCGCCGTGAGGTAGCCGCCGTAGGAACCGCCCCACAGGCCGATGGCGTCGGGGCGCACGTCGGGGCGGTTTTTCAGGTACAAACCCGCGCCGAGCACGTCGGCAAATTCGCTGGCTCCGTCGGCTCCGTAATGAATCGCTTCCCGAAAATTCAGCCCGTAGCCGACGCCGCTGCGGTAGTTGACCGACAGCACCACGTACCCCTGGCTGGCCAGAAACTGGTTGAAAGCGTAGGCGTTGTGGTAGTAGCTGCCGTAGTGAAACCCGAGCAGCATCTGCCGCCGCGAGCCGCCGTGGAAGAAAATCACCGCCGGGTGGCGCTCCATTTTCGCGCCCGTTTTCGGCAAAAACAGTTGCGCCGGAATCGGCATTCCGTCGGAGGCGGTGAGCGTGACGGCCTCGGGTTCGGCGAGACCCTCGAAGCCCGTTGGTACCGGGCCAATGTCCTTCACCGATTTCCCGACCATCACGGCGGGCTGCGCGGGGCGTTTCGCGCCCGAGCGCAGCAAGGCCACGCTCCCGTCGGAAAGCAGGGCCGGGTTCCACTCGATGCCCGTGCCGGGCGTGAGCAGCTCGGGCTTGCCACCCGCAACGATGCGCCAGAGGTGGCGGCGGTCGATGTCGCCCTGGTTGGAGTTGAACAGCAGCGTTTTGCGGTCGGCGGAAACGGTCAGGTATTCCACTTCAAAATTCCCTGGCGTGAGCAGCGTCGCATTGCCGCCCGTGGCGGGAACGGCGTAGAGGTGCGTCCAGCCGTCTTTTTCCCAGGGGAAAATCAGGTGCTCGTCGGCGGTCCAGACGAGTTGATTGTCGGCGACGAGTTCGTGAAAGGCGCTGCCCGGCCCGGCGTCGGCCTGCCAAATCTGCTTCGCCTTGCCCGTAGCGGCGTCGGCCACCCAGATGCTCCAGGGCTGGGCTTCGCGTTGGGGCGTGAAAAAGACCGCTTCGTTCGCCGGAATCCGCAGAAACGCCAGCCGTTTCCCATCGGGCGACCAGACCGGTTCGCCGTCGGAATCGACGCTGGGCTGCATGAACCGAAGTGACCGGGTGGCAAAATCGTACGCGCCCACGAACGCGTGGTCGCCCCGGTTGCTGACGAAGGCCAGCTTGCTCCCCTCCGGTGACCAGCGCAGGGCCGAAGCCCCGCCCCGAACCTGGAAAAGCGCATGTTCCCTGCCTTCCCCCGTTACCGCCCGGACGAACACCTGTCCCTTGCTGACAAACGCGAGGCTATCGCCCTTCGGCGACACGGCGGGCGCGGTGCCAGGGGCGAGGCGTTGGGCGGGTGCGCCGGTCACGCTCACGCGCCAGATGGCCCGCTCGGCCCCGGCGGGGTGGCTGGTGGGGTTCGGGGTGTCGCCCGCCCGGTTGGCGGCCCCACCCCGGACAAAAAATAGGGTTTGCCCGTCGGGCGTCCATTCCAGTTGGGTAAGTTCCTGGCCGTCGTCTTCGGTGAAAGCGGTCAGTTTCCGGGGCGCAAACGCCGGGGCCTGCGCCACCATCACGTTGCGCACGCCGCGCTCGTTCTGCACCCAGGCCACGCGGTTGCCCGCCGGGGCGGCGGTGAGTTCGGTGGGAAACGGGGCCGCCATCAGGCCGTCGAGGGTGAGCGGGGTTTGCTGGGCGAGGGCGGGAACGGCGAAGAGCAGGAGGAAGGGTAGGAGTTTTTGCACGGGAAGGGGGTGGTTTTGAGGCTAAGTTGGGAAGGGATGAGCAAAAAAAGAAGCGCCGATGGGGGCGCTTCTTTTCAACAGAGGTTTAATACTCGAAGATTGTCAAAGCTGAAATGCCGCATATCTGTGATCTGTCTACACGAAGATAAGCAAAGATACAAATGTTCATTGCTTATCTTCGTGATCGTCAGCGTTCGGTCACAATGAAATAACAGTGCATTGCTAAAATGCACTGTTGACAATCTGCTTTTTAGCTATCAAGGCTTTCTATCCTTTGGTGGATTTGGGTCATTTCCATAGCTGTCTTTATCTCGTATTCTACCGTCCTTCCCGTGAATTACCAGTTCGGATTTGTTGTTTTTTGCGATTCCCCTGGCAACAGTGATTGCGTCTCTTTGCGTCTCAGTAATGACAGTGAACTTCTTGCTGCCTTCACCTTTAACAGCCCACCCGTTTCCCAACGGTATTACATGTTGATTTCTCTTTGCCATGGTTGTTTTCAAAGTTAGATTACAAAATTTTTTGAATTAGCGACTTTATCGCGTTTATGTTATTTAATGCTTCCTTTTTTAAAATTTTTTGTATTTTATATCTCATTTCCGGATCCCAGCTAACAACTGAGCTCCACTCATTGAGAAAATTCCGTTTAATTTGAACTTCAACACCTGAATAGAACAGCAACTTATTCAAATCATGATTTCTCATGTCTTTGATTTGCGTTATCGTACCAGCTAAAAGGGGTTGACTTTTTACATTGTTTTGGTAAACGCCAAATTCCATCTTGTTTTCTGGGAAGCCTTGTGCAAATTTAAAAATTTTACAGATCTTTAATTTAAGAGCTAACTCAACAGCGTATCCAGCTATATAAACTGCAGTAGCATATCGTTTGTTAGCAACGAGCACGTCTGCATCCTTAAGCCTTTGGTCTATGAGTTCGCTTAAAATCTTCTTTGGAATCATGCATGTACTCAAGATACAAAACTTGCACAAGGGAGAAACCATATAAGCTTACTGCCAATGGACGGATAGACGCACCTGCGGCATCATGAATGCATATTGTCTATCGGTACCCCTCTGTGGTCGGTCTTTTCACGAAAGCTACAAAAAAAGAGGATTGGCGCTAAACCAACCCTCTTTTTTCGTGAAGTCCGTCATGGAACGGGCAGCATGACGGTTGACGGCCCCTACACCGCCACTCCGTACAACTCCGCCTTCTGCGCTTTCACGCGTTCGTCGGTGAGGTAGTCGTCGAAGCTCATCAGCTTGTCGAGGCAACCGTTGGGCGTGAGTTCAACGACCCGGTTGGCGACGGTCTGGGTCAACTGGTGGTCGTGGCTGGTAAAGAGAAGGTTGCCCGAAAATTCCTCCATGCCCTTGTTGAGCGCCTGGATAGATTCGAGGTCGAGGTGGTTGGTAGGTTCGTCGAAGAGCAGCGCGTTGGCCCCGGAGAGCATCATTTTGGAGAACAGACACCGCTGGCGTTCGCCCCCACTGAGCACGGTGCATTTCTTGAGGGCTTCCTCGCCCGAAAACAGCATCCGGCCCAGAAAACTCCGCACGAAGGTTTCGTCTTTCTCCACCGAAAACTGCCGCAGCCAATCCACGAGGTTGAGGCTGGGGTCGTTGAAGTACGCCGTGGCGTCGTTGGGCAGGTAGCTCGTCGTGATGGTGACGCCCCACCGGAACGAGCCGCTGGTGGCCTGGCGCTCGCCCATCAGGATGTCGAACAGCGCGCTCACGGCCAGGCCGTCTTTGCTCAGAAACGCGATTTTGTCGCCCTTCGCCATCGAGAAATTCAGGTCGCGGAACAGCACCGTGCCGTCGTCGAGCGTGTAGCTGAGGTGTTCGACACTCAGAATCTGGTCGCCCGCCTCACGGTCGGATTTAAAACCGATGAAGGGGTACTTGCGCGACGACGGTTTGATGTCCTCCACGGTCAGCTTGTCGAGCATTTTCTGGCGGGCCGTGGCCTGCTTGCTCTTGGCGACATTGGCCGAAAAGCGCCGGATGAATTCCTCCAGTTCCTTCCGTTTTTCGTCGGTTTTCTTGTTCTGGTCGGATTTCTGGCGGGCGGCAAGCTGGCTCGATTCGTACCAGAACGTGTAGTTGCCCGCGTACAACTGGATTTTTGCGAAATCCAAATCGGCGATGTGCGTGCAGACGTTGTCGAGGAAGTGCCGGTCGTGGCTGACAACGACGACCGTGTTTTTAAAATTCATCAAAAAGTTTTCCAGCCATAAAATGCTCTCGATGTCGAGGTTGTTGGTCGGCTCGTCGAGCAGCAGAATGTCGGGGTTGCCGAAGAGCGCCTGGGCCAGCAGCACCTTCACTTTGTCGGTGGGGTTCACGTCGGCCATGAGCGAGTAGTGGGCGCTTTCGCCGATGCCCAGCCCGCCGAGCAGCGCGCCCGCGTCCGATTCGGCCTCCCAGCCGTTCATTTCGGCAAACTCGGCCTCCAGGTCGGCGGCGCGGTTGCCGTCTTCTTCGCTGAAATCTTCCTTGAGGTAAATGGCGTCCTTTTCCTGCATGATTTCGTACAGGCGCTGGTTGCCCATGATGACGGTTTGCAACACGGGAAATTCGTCGTAGGCGTTCTGGTTTTGCTTCAGCACCGACATCCGCTCGCCCTTGTCCATCGACACGGAACCGGTGGTGGGGTCGATGTCGCCCGCGACGATGCGCACGAATGTGGACTTGCCCGCCCCGTTGGCCCCGATGAGGCCGTAGCAGTTGCCGGGCGTGAACTTCAGGTTGACGTCTTCAAAAAGCACCCGCTTGCCGAAGCGGAGGGAAAGGTTTGATACCGTAAGCATCTGGGAAGATTTTCGATGGATAATTGCGGATTTTCGATTGAAAAAAGGCGGACCAACGCCTGAAAATCACGGCGCAAAGATAGCGATTTTGGGCGGGAACGGCTTGCTTTGGCGGGAGCGGACGGATAGATTTGGGGCGAAAAGCGGCGTTGCTTTCACCCGCATTTTCCTGAAATCATGGAGTTTTTCTACGCCCCGAATCGCCCGGCCTGGCGCGAGTGGCTGGCCGAAAACCACGCCAGTGCGCCCGGCGTGTGGTTTGTGTTTTTCAAAAAAGCCACGGGCCAGCCGACGCTCACCTACGCCGAGGCCGTGGAGGAAGCGCTTTGTTTCGGCTGGATCGACAGCCTGCCCAAAGCCCTCGACGCCGAGCGCCACGCCCTGAAATTCTCGCCGCGCAAGCCGAAAAGCGTGTGGTCGAAGGTGAACAAAGAGCGCATCGAAATTCTGCTCGCCGACGGACGGATGACGCCCGTGGGCCTCGCGAAAATCGAAGCGGCAAAGCAGGACGGCTCCTGGACCCTGCTCGACGCGAGCGACGCCCTGCTGGTGCCACCTGACCTGGAGGCGGCCCTGGCCGCCAACGAAACAGCCCGGACGAATTTCCAGGCCTTCAGTAAGTCGGCCAAAAAGCAGATTCTCTGGTGGATTGAAAGCGCCAAACGCCCCGAAACCCGGCAGGCGCGGATTGAAAAAACGGTGGAAGCGGCCGTCCAGAAGAAAAACCCAGTAGCGCCGCAACCACGGGCTTGAGTCGTCAAAGCCCCACCCGGCGGTTCTGTTCGCGCCAGTAAAGTTGGTACAACGGCGCGAAGGCTTCGGGGCGGCGGGGAAGCGCCTGTACTTTTTCCAGGGCAATCTGAATTTCGTTGAAATGCTGGAAAAACGCGTCGCTCGAAAGTGCGTCGAGCACTTCGCGCCGCACCGCCGGGCTGTTGAGCAGGGTACTTTCTTTCGCCAGCAACTCGCTTTGCAGGCGTTCCCGGTCCGTTTTCACCGACTCGAAAATGGCGCGGTACTGCGAAGCAGCGCGCCGAAACAGCCGCTCGGCTTCCCACCAGAACGAGGCGTCGGGCTGCGCGGTCGGTTGGGTGAAATCGAGCAAAAACGTGCCGCCCGTAAACACGGGTTTGAACACCGACAGCGCCGGAAGCGACGTGCCCGTCAGCCAAACCGTGCCGGGCTGGTGCAGGCGCAGTTCGGCCACCATCGAACCCGTCGTTTGATTCGGGCAAAGCAGCCCCGTGGCGTGCATGCAGACGTCTTTGGTGCTGGCCCGGTGGGGCGCGAAATCCGCCCCGGCGTGGTGACTACTCAGCAGGTCGATGGCGTTCCGAACGGTGAGTTTTCCGGCGCTTGCTCCCTGCGTCGTGCGGACTTGCCGGATGGCGCAACGGCTCAGCCGGGTCATGAACGGGGCCGAGTAGGCGTTGGCAAAATTGAACGTTTCGCCCGCCTTCACCCAGCCGTTTTGGC
The DNA here is from genome assembly GCA_965249815.1 of Spirosomataceae bacterium. Lineage (GTDB taxonomy): Bacteria > Bacteroidota > Bacteroidia > Cytophagales > Spirosomataceae > JAJAZB01. Next base: position 611,720 of record CBDFMV010000002.1, read on the forward strand.
GGGCAAAAGCAAGGGCATTTGGCGAAATCAGGTCGTAAGTTTCACCAATCGTCAGGCCGTTGGAGATGCTGCGGACGCCGCGTACTTTTTCGGCCACCCACTCGCGCCCGGCAGTTTCGAGCACCCAGGCCGCGGTCGGGTCGGCAATCAGAAAACTGTTGTGGTAGAAAAAATTCCGGTCCCGGTAGCCGCCGCACGCGTCGGGTCCCCACTCGGTGAGCAGCTCGGTGATGATTTCCAGCGCAGTTTCAGCGGTGGTGGCGCGTTCGAGGGCCAGCCGGAGCAGGTCCATGCCGGTGAGGCCGTCGTTTTTCTTCCGAAATTTCACTTTCGTAAATACCGCCTCGTTGCCAATCGCCACGCCGTGCTCGTTGACGCCCATCTCCGCGCCCCACATCCAGAACGGTTTCGACAGAATCACCGCCGCCGTCTGGCGCACCTGCGGGATTTCGATGTACGTGCAGCGCACCGTTTTTTGGTTGGTTTCCTGCCGGTTGTAGCGAATCACCGCCTGCGCCTCGTTGGGTTCGCGGTCGGAGTTTTTGGCAAAAATCAGGTGGCCCGAAGCGGTGGCGTGGGGCAGGGCCACGAAGGTGTCGCACATGGAGAAAGTGTAAAGGAGAAAGTTGAAAGTGTAAAGTTGAAAGCGTAAAGTTGGGAATCAGCCCAAACTTTACACTTTACACGTTCAACTTTACACTTCTTTGACTGCCCTCGATTTCTACGGCCAGCGCCTGCGGGTGCGGGTATTCGGCCTCTGTCACCACGACGACCGCCTGCTGCTGGTGCGGCACCGGGCGCTTTTGCACGACGGCTCGTTTTGGGAACCGCCCGGCGGCGGCGTGGAGTTTGGCGAATCGCTCACCGACGCCGTGGCGCGGGAGTTTCTCGAAGAAACCGGGCTGGTGGTGCGCGTAGGTAGTTTTCTGTTTCTGAGTGAATTGCAACAACCGCCGCTGCACGCGGTGGAGTTGTTTTTCGAGGTATTTCCCGAAACGGTAGACGCCGTGCTCGGTCACGACCCCGAACTGGCGGATTCGACCTTGCAGGAACTGGCCTGGCTGACCTGGGAACAAATCGCGGCCATTCCGGCGCACGAGAAACAGACCGTGCTGCGGCACACGGAAAGTTTGGCCGCGTTGCTGGCGTTGCGCGGGCACTTCACGGCGACGAAGGAGGGACACTAAAAAAACTTGAGGTGTGCGGTAGTTCAAGGGGCTGTCACTTCAGCCCAACCATCCCCTGACTACGTCCAACCACCCCGCCCCTTCGGGGCACCCCTCCTTTTCAAGGAGGGGACTCGTACAGGTTTCCCTTTTCTTTACCAGGAAGGGAAATCCGACAGCAACAAGTAAAATCCCCTCCTTAATCAAGGAGGGGTGCCCAGAGGGCGGGGTGGTTGGGGCAGATTGCAAAGGCTTATTTTTAGCTCACAAACCGGGTTAAAAAATAACCTCCCGAAGAGGCATCGTCGGGAGGTTTGGAACAGGCATCGGATGCGGCTTAGCGCTTGACGAACTGGCGGAAACTCACCTCGTAGCTGCCGTCGGCCAGCGACTTGATGCCGTAGCGGGTGGGGTAGTAGAGGCCCGTTTTTTCGTACTTAGCCGGTTGCGGAATGGCCAGATCGGTGTTGGGGTTGGTTTTGATGAACGCCAGCGTCGTCATTTCTTCCCAAAACGTCACTTTGCCGTCGTAGGAGCCGTAAACGAACGTATCCGTAAACTTCTGGCCCTTGAACTCGGGGCTGCTGGTGTCGCTCCAGTGCGCGCCCATGGCGGGCACGCCACCGGGATTTTTAGCAAAACCGGCTGGGATCTGGTCGGCGGAGGGGTTGTTGTCAAACTTGGCTTTGGCTTGGGGGTAAGGCGGAATCGCCATCGTTTCGGCCATGGGCTGCATGTAAAAGTGAAAATCGAAGTGGGGCACGTCGTAAATCCCGGCGGGTTCGTGGCCGAGGGCGTTCCAGTCGACCATGATGTGCTGGAAGGGCGTTTTCTGGCTCACTTCGTCCGGAACCGAGATCATGAACGACGTGGAGCCGTTGGTGGCGGCGTTGTTGGGCAGGTTGTCGAGGGCACCCTTGCTCAGGGTGAAGCCGAGGAGTTGCGGCACGCCGCTGGCGTCGGTCTCTGACCAGGCGTTGACCGTGCCGTTGCCCATCGTCAGCGATGGAGCCTGGGCGCGGGCGGGAGCCGAGTCGTCGGATTTGGAACAGGCCAGCAGCGCAAGGGCCAGGCCGAGGAAGAGAACGGGATGTTTCATGGAAGGATTAATTTCATGTGAAACAAAGTACGCCGGTTGTGGGCAATGTCCAACTACCGTTTGCTAACTATTTGACGGAGGCCGCAAGCCGTGCCCCGGATGGCCTTTCTTCGTACCTTTGAGTCAATGAAACCCAAGCCCGACGTCCTGCCTTCCGACCTGCTCGAAAAACGCTTTCCCCACACGCCCACGCCCGGTCAATTGCGGTTTTTCGCCCAGATGGACGAGTTTCTGCCCGATGACGACCCCTTCGGAATCCAGGCGTTTCTGCTGAAAGGCTACGCGGGCACGGGCAAAACCACGCTCATCAGCACGCTCATCAAAATCCTGAGCAAGTTTGGCTACAAGGCCGTACTGCTGGCCCCGACGGGCCGCGCGGCGAAGGTGATGGCGACGTATTCGGGCAAAAAAGCCTTCACGATTCACAAGAAAATCTACCGGCAGGTCACCAACCCGCATTCGGGCGCGCTGGAATTCAAGCGGCAGAACAACTACCACACCAACACGCTGTTTATCGTCGACGAAGCCTCGATGCTCACCGACGACGCCGAGTTTGGCACGCGCGGCCTGCTCACCGACCTGCTCGAGTACATTTTCATGACCGAAGACGGCGACGCGGGCAACAAAATCCTCTTCGTCGGCGACGTGGCGCAGTTGCCGCCCGTGGGCAAAACCGTCAGCCCGGCGCTCGACGCGGAGTACTTGAAAAGCCAGTTTCACATCGGCGTGCGCGAGCAGGAACTCACCGAGGTGATGCGCCAGGACGCGCTGTCGGGCATCCTCTTCAACGCCACCAACCTGCGCACGATTCTGCACGACGAAAAACCGGCGATTTCGTTCACCACAAAAGGCTACCGCGATTTTTACCGCATGACCGCCGACCGGCTCGAAGACGGCCTCCAGTACGCCTACCGCAAGTTTGGGAAGGAAAACACGATCATCCTCACGCGCAGCAACAAGGCCGCCGTGCAGTACAACCGTTACATCCGCCAGCGGATTTTCTTTCAGGAAGATGAACTCAACGCGGGCGACATGCTGATGATCGTCCGCAACAACTACCACTGGCTCGACGACGATTCGCCCGCCGGGTTTCTGGCCAACGGCGATTTCGTGGAGGTGCGGAAAATCGTGAACACGGAGGAAATGTACGGCTTCCGCTTCGCCACCCTCCGCCTGAGCCTGGCCGACTACCCCGACCAGGAGGATTTTGAGGCGAAAATCATCCTCGACACGCTTTATGCGCCCTCGGCCTCGCTCACGCAGGACGAAAGTCGGCGGCTCTGGGACACCGTTTCGCAGGATTACGCCCACATCGTGTCGCGGCGGCAGCGGATGGACGAAATCCGCAAGGACCCGTATCTCAACGCGTTGCAGGTGAAATTTGCCTACGCGCTCACCTGCCACAAGTCGCAGGGCGGGCAGTGGAACGCCGTGTTTGTCGACCAGGGCTACCTCACCGACGAGCAGGTGAACGAAGAATTCATCCGCTGGCTCTACACGGCCATCACCCGCGCCAGCGACGAAGTGTTCCTGCTCAACTTCCACGCGGAGTTTTTTGGGGAGAAGAAGGGTTGACCTAAAACCGCTCCGTCACGAGGTTTCGGCAGATTGGTCCGGGAGGTACGTGGATTAACGACCTGCTACGTAGCCATTCAGCGCTTTTAAAAGCCTGTCACAGCCAATCAAGGCATGAAATTACTGGCACTGCGCGTAAGTGACGTGGTAAAAATTCTTTGAATTACCGGTGTGCACAAACTGGCTGGTGCGGTTCTGCGCGTCGAATTGGTAGGAGTACTGCTGGGTAAAGGTGAACGACCTCCCGGCGGCCGTCCAGTTGCGAACCCATTTGTTGAGCAAGTGCTTGCTGGTGAGCGGAACGGCGTAAAAGTACGTTGAAACCCAGGCGAATTCCGGCTGCTGGCTACCTGGCAACCCGTTGAGGTGATCCGGTACGTAGTCCAGCACAAAGTTGTTGGTCTCGGTTTTTCCGTCCGACGTTTTGACTACCCCCGTGATGGCGGTAGGGTCACCGTTGCCGTCGTAGGTGTACGCGTAAGTCAGGGTCTCGTCATTGTCCGCTTTGATTTCGGCCCTGGTGAGTTGGCCGCTCGGGTTGAATTGGAAAACCGAGCCGCTGAAATTTACCGTACTCACCACCCCGTTGGCGTAGGTGGCCGTCACATCACCCGCCGGGTCGGTCAGCTTGAAATTGGTGTACGTGTAGGTTCGGCTTTCGGTGGTGCCGTCGTCGATGGTGCTGAGTCCCACAATCCGGAGCTGGTCGTCGAAGTTGAACGTAAATTTCGTTTGAGTCAGGTCGGCGTTAATGGATACCTCCCTGCACAGCGGGGTACCCGATGGCGACGGGCCTGAATCGCCGTTTTTTTGACAGGCAGTCGGCAGGGTCATGGCAACCAGGGCGGCAAGCACCAGCCAGCTCTTCCGGGTATGGAATGACCAGCGGATTAGCCGGTTCGGTACAGCATTCGGCTGGGGTGCGCGGACAACCCGCGTACGTTCTGGCGATGAATCGGTTGGGAGCGTGTTCATGATAAAATGGAGTTGCGGATTTGAAAAGACAACGCAAGGTATCATGCCTTAAAAAGCCGGTAAATACCTACAATAGGTACCGGGACCAGGAAGTTATTTAACGGTATTCGTAACCAAGACTTGTTCATGGACAGTTCGTCAACCTCGGCGGGGGAAGAAGCCTTGCGGCAATTCCAGGCGTTTTTCGCGCAGCGGGAACAAACCTCGCCGGGGCATGAACTGTACGGTTACAACTATTCGTTCGTTGAGGCCATTCTGCGGGCGCACGCCCGCACGATTCTGATTGTCACGCAGGTGAAATCCCTGCGCGTACTGTACATCACCAAAAACGTGGAGCAGGTGGTCGGCTACCGCCAGGAATATTGCGAGCAGAATCCGCTGAAGCTGTTTTTTCGGATTCTGGAACCCTCCAATGTGGGGATCATCCTGGCACTGGTCAGGTGGCTCATGGCCGTCCGGAAGAAAATTCCCCGGGAGTGGCTGCACACGGAAGAGATTACCTGCTGTGGCATCAAAGCCCGTCATCAGAACGGGGCACCCATCCGTTTTTTGCTGCGCGGGTACTCGCTCGTCTCAGAAAAAGAAAGCAACGCACAATCCGTTTCGCTCAACACCCTCGCTGACGTCCGGCACCTGCTGACCGACAAAGCCTACTGGTTTCGGGCGTCGTTCGGGGCCAAAAAAGAATACGTGTTTAGTCGATTTCCTACGCTGGGGCTTTCGCAGCAGGACGTGCTCACCGGACGGGAAAAAGAGGTGCTGCGGTTCATCGAAACCGGCTCAGACACCAACGCCATCGCTCAGGCGCTGGGCATTAGTCCGCACACGGTGTCCACGCACCGCAAAAACATGATTGAGCGCATGGGGGTACGCGACACCACCGCCTTAATTGAATTGGTCCGGTTGTGCGAGATTGCGCTGGACTGAACCGCGCCTTCAGTAAAGAATTCACTCCCGGAGCGAGATCACTCGTTCTCCCACCGCAGCCATTTTTTGGCCGGAAACCCCGCCAATCGAGGTGGCCAGCACCAGGGCAAACCAACGAAACGCAACGCAGATTTGCACAAAATGCGGCTTACGAAACCACTACGATGGCTTCACCCGCGTTTTTACGACTGACTGGCCCCAGTCGGGCGCTTCGCGTCAGGGGGATGAATCGCCACGGTTTTGTTATCCAGCACGTCGAGCCAGGGCGTTTTTGGGGTGAGCAGGTCGCCCGAATCAGGGATGCCACACTGCGTTTCGTGGTAATTGACCAACTCGAACAGAAGGTCTTTGAGCGTCTCCAGCCGGTCGGCACCGAGAATTTTGGTGAATTCGGCGTCGATGCGCGCCGCGCCGTCTTTCCAGTCGAGCATGAAGCGGGCTCCCTTGTCGGTGATGCGCACCACCACCGAGCGGGCGTCGCCGGGGTGGCGTTCGGTTTCCACGTAGCCTTCTTCCTGCAACTCCTTCACGATTTTGCTCACGGCCTGCTTGGTGATGCCCCCGCGCGCGGCCAGTTCGTTGATGGTCGAACCGTCGACGTCGATGTGAATGAGCGAAATCAGGTGGCCGATGCGGAACGACTCGTACCCCTTTTCGCGCAAAATATCGCCCGCCAGTTCCGACAAAAACCGGAACGAACGGCTCAGCAACCGCCCCATCATGCGGTTCTTTTGGGCCTTGAAGTCGGCCAACTGGGCTTTTATCGCTGCTTCCATGGCTGTAAACAATCGGTTGGGAACGGAGTTTTTAAAATAGCTTTCCGTTCGGCGCGGGTCACCCCGGTATGATTTCCTGAAATCCTGGCACAAAAATAAGGCCTAAAAAAATAATAGTCAACCTACTTGACTTTTTTGGTCAACCAAGTTTACATTTGCATCGTCAATCCAGTTGACTATTTTTTTGGTTTAACGAATTTCTCTCTTCTCATGGCAACAGAAACCACTTCCAGGGTTCGCACGGTAGTCGTTCGGGTCATCCTCGTGGGCCTGGTCGGCTTAGGCGTGTGGTACGGCATTTCGGCCTTCAACCACGCCCGGCATTTTGAAACCACCGATAACGCCCAGATCGAAACCTACCTCGTGCCGGTGTTGCCGCGCGTGGCGGGGTACGTCAAAAGCGTGAGCGTGAAAGACTACGACCCGGTGAAGAAAGGCCAGTTGCTGGTGGAAATCGACGAAGACGAGGCCCGACTGGCCCTCGGCGAACTCGAAGCCAGCTACCAGCAGGCCCTCACCGACGTGGAAACTGCCCGCGCCAACCTGCGCAACACCGAACTCACGATTCGTTCGAGCGCCGCCAACGTGAAACTGGCGCAAATCCGCCGCGACAAGGCCCAGCGCGACGCCGCCCGCGACGAACAGCTTTTTACCGACAAAGCCATCACCCGCAAGCAGGCCGAAGATTCCAGGAACAGCCTCGACGTGCAAAGCCAGCAGGTCGTAACCAGCCAGACGGATTTGGAAGCCGCGAAGTCACGCGTGGACATCCAGCGGGCCGCCTTGCACAAGGCCGAGGCGCAGTTGAAAGTGCTCCAGTCGCGCATCGATCAGCAGAAACTCCGCCTGACTTACACGAAAGTGTACGCGCCTGCCGCCGGGCGCATCGGGCGCAAAAACGTGGAACCCGGCCAGTACATTCAACCGGGCCAGACCCTCGCCACCGTGGTGCAGGATTCGGTGTACTGGATTGTCGCCAACTTCAAGGAAACGCAGATCGAGCGCATCCGGGTAGGGCAGGACGTGACCGTGAAAATCGACGGGTACCCTGATTTGGCCGTGAAGGGCAAGGTCGAAAGCTTCTCCGACGCCACCGGGGCGCGTTTCGCCCTGCTACCGCCCGACAACTCGACGGGCAACTTCGTGAAAGTAACCCAGCGCGTGCCGATCAAAATCACGATTCTCGACGCCGACAAACTGCGGAGCAACCTCCGGGCGGGCCTGAGCGCCGAGGTCGAGGTCCACGTTCGCTAACCCAACCGCCCCTGTTTTTATGGAAATTGCACTGCCGGTCGTCGAACGGCCAACCGGGTTGCGGCGCATCGTGATTGTGGTGACGGTCATCACTGCCGCCGTGATGGAATTGATCGACACGTCGATCGTCAACGTGGCGCTTAACGAAATCGCTGGAAACCTCGGGGCCACCATCGAAGACGTAGCCTGGGTCGTGACGGGTTACGCCATCGCCAACGTCATCGTGATTCCGCTTTCAGGGTTTCTGGGACGGTATTTTGGCCGAAAAAACTATTTTTTCTATTCCATCATCCTCTTCACCGTCGCCTCGTATTTCTGCGGGCGGGCGGGCAACATCTGGGAACTGGTGCTGTGGCGCTTCGTGCAGGGGCTGGGCGGCGGCGGCCTGCTTTCAACGGCGCAGAGCATCCTCTTCGATACCTTCGAAACGAAAGACCGCCCCGTGGCTTCGGCCATTTTCGGGATGGGCATCGTGCTTGGCCCCACGTTTGGCCCCACCGCGGGCGGCTACATCGTCGACCACTACAGTTGGCCGCTCATTTTCGACGTCAACATCCCCATCGGCATCGTGGCGGCCATCATGACCTACGTCTTTTTGCCCAAGCAGGCCAACGAATACAACATCGACCGCCGCGCTATCAAAATCGACTGGACGGGCATCGCGCTGCTCACCGTCGGGGTGGGGGCGTTGCAGTGGGTGCTGGAGCGCGGCGAAGGCAAGGATTGGTTTCAATCCCAGGAAATCATCGTCGCCAGCATCGCCACGGTGGTCGGGCTGGTCGGGTTCGTGTGGTACGAACTGCGCATTCCGCAGCCGGCCGTCAATTTGCGGGTGTTCACCAACCGCACGATGGCATTGTCCACGATCCTGATTTTCGTCGTGGGCGTCGGGCTGTTTTCGTCGGTGTTCCTGTTTCCGGTGCTCGTGCAGCGCACCATGTACTACACCCCCACGATGACCGGCCTCACGCTCCTGCCGGGTACGATTGGCTCGCTGATTCTGTTTCCCATCATTGGGCGGCTCATTCAGCGCGGCGTGGCGCCCCGGTTTTTCGTGTACGCGGGCTACGTTATTTTCATCGCCTTCAACGTGCTGATGGCCCGGGTGGACATCAACGCGTCGCCCGGCGATTTTTTCTGGCCCCTGATCATTCGCGGCTGTGGGCTGGCGATGGTCAACCTGCCGCTCATCAACCAGGCCGTGGCCGACCTCAAGCCCCAGGATTACCCGGCGGGCATCGCCCTCACCAACATGATGCGCCAACTCGGCGGGGCCTTCGGCATCGCCATCGTAAACACCTACGTGGCCAACCGCACGGCCACGCACCGGCTGGATCTGGTCAGCAACGTGACGGCCGAAAATCCGCTGGCCGCCGAACGGCTCAACCAGATCGCCCAGGGCCTGATTGCCCGGGGTTACGACGCCGCCAAAGCCGCCCAGCAGGCCTACGCCAGCCTCGACGCGGTCATTACCCGGCAGGCGCTGCTCCTCAGTTACCTTGACGCGTTTTACTTCGTCACGGCGCTGTTTGTCTGCACCTTCCCCTTGATTATTCTGTTGAAAAACCCGCCAAAATCGAAAGAAGAACAAGCCGCTGCGCGGGCCGCTGCGGCAGATGCCCATTAAAAAGTTGGCAGGAAGCAGTGAGCAGCAATGCCGACTGCTTTGGCTGCCCACTGCCAACCGTTAACTGCCAACTTTTTTGCCATGAAACGCCTCACTCTCGTCTTTCTTTCCCTCAGCCAACTGGCGTTAGCACAGTCGGCCACGACCGACCCGCTGCCCGGCCTCGTCCGGCAGGCGTTCGATTATTATCCGCGCCTGAAGGAACTGCAACAGAACGTTTCGCTCAGCGAAACGCGCACTAAAATCGCCGAAACGGCCTACAAGCCGACCGTCAGCGGCGACGCCAGCTACAACTACATCTGGCCGCTGCAACGCATCACGTTTTCCATTCCCGGCCTGGGCGACAACGCCATCCAGTTTCAGCCCCGCAACAACTACAACGTAGGCGTGAGTGCCAGCCAGACCGTGTACGACTGGGGCAAAACCGCCGCCACCGTGCAGCGCAGCCGGGCCGAAACCCAGCAGGCTTTCGACAACGTGGAAGCGCAGAAAACCCAGCTTGCCTACCAGGTGGCGCAGGCCTACTACGGCCTTGTTTTTCTGCAAAAAAACCTCCGGGTGCAGCAGGATCAGCAGGCGCTTGTGCGGGCCACGGAACAACTCATCGCTGCCCGCGTGAAGAGCGGCGACGAAATCGATTACAACCTCGTTTCGACGCGGGTGCGCTACCGCAACGTCGAAACGCGCATCGTCGATTTGCAAAACCAACTGGAGCGGCAGTACATCCTGCTCGGTTCGCTGGTGGGCCGCGACGTACGCGCCGTAGTGGACACGGCGGCGGGTTTCAATACCCTGGCGACCTTCGCCGCCGACCCGGTGAATGCCTACGAGGTCGCCCAAAGCACCAACCCCGACCTGCGCCTGAGCCGCGACCGCGAAACCATCGCCCAGCGGGAGGCCGAGCGTAGCGTCCTCGACAACCGCCCCACGCTGGCGGCCATCGGGCAGGCGGGTTTCCGCAACGGTTTTCAGCCCGAAATCGACCGGTTCCGGTTCAACGGGCTGGTGGGTCTGCGCCTGAGCGCGCCGATTTACAGCGGCAATCGCCACAAACTGCAAAACGAATTGGCCCAGACCAGTCTCCAGCAGGCGCGGTACGGCACCGAAAGCCAGCAACTGGCGCTGAAAACCGGCGTGGATCAGGCCCTGAGCGAATTGAAAGCGGCCACCGAAAAAGCCCGGCTTTCGGAAGCCCAGGTGCAACAGGCCCGCTACGCACTCCAACTGGCCAACGTGCGGTTGAAAGGCGGCGTGGTGACGCCCCTCGAAATCCAAACCGCCCAGACCGCCCTCGAAGAAGCCGAATTCAACCGGATTCAGTACGAATACCAGCAAACCCTGGCCCGCCTCGAACTCAACCGGCTGGCAGGAACGAAGTTCTGGGAGTGAAAAGAAAAGAGAGAAAAAGCACCTTACATTGCTATTTACTCTCTTCTCTCTTCTCTATTTTCTCTTCTCTTCCTCCGTTTTGTTGGTTGAAACCGACCGCTCACCGCGTGTTTTTGCGAGTTGGGCCTGCTTTCGGGCGATTCGTTGGGCGCGACTGGTTAGGTTTAGGACAAAAACCAATTCCCACTATGAATACGTTGAACACCATTCGCCAGACGCTGGCCGAGCACTTCTTCATCAAAGGGGAAATCTTTCAACCCTACAAAAACCTGCGGACCGATTTTGGCCTGACCTCGTTGGATTTCACCGAACTGGTGGTGTACCTTGAGCAGGCGTTCCAGACGACCCTGCCCGACGCCGAACTCGACCGCGTCCGCAGCGCTGCCGATTTGGCCGCCTGCCTCGAACGTCACCTGTCGCCGGTTGCCGCATGAGTTTCGAAGAGTACCTGGTTCAGAAAAAAATCGACGGCCCGGCCTTCCGGCAGGCCGAACCCGCCCGGTACGCCGAGTGGGAAACGCTATTTCCGAACCTGCACCCGGAAAGCTTCACGATGCAGAAGAAGTTTTTGCTCAACGACGTGCGGCGGCGGTACCCGATGCAATCGGAAATTAAAAATTGAAAATCAGTAAGCAGTCAGGTAGTTTTACGGCGGTTCCCGTTAACTTCTTCAATTTTTAATTCTCAACCAATCATGAACGTTTCCCTCCTCGAACTCAAAGGCATGAGCGACGAAATGGCCCAGAAGCTCAAAGCCAGCCACAGCCTCACCCACAGCGACGGTTTTCTGGAAAAAGCAGCCACTAAATCGGGCCGCCGCGAACTGGCCAGCGCCGCCGGGGTGGAAGAGAGCCTGATTCTGGAACTGGCCAACCGCGCCGATCTGTCGCGGTTGAAGGGCATCGCCGGGGTGTACTCCGACCTGCTCGAAAACGCGGGCGTCGACACGGTGAAGGAACTCGCCCGCCGCAACGCCGAAAACCTCCACGCCAAGTTGCTGGAAATCAACGACCAACTCCAACTGACCCAGCGCCCGCCGTCGCTTTCGCTGGTGGAAGACATCATCGAGCAGGCGAAGAGTTTGCCCGCGATGATTGAGCACTGAGTTTTAGGGATAAAAAAATGGGTAATTCAGGTGAGTGGTCCATCTCCGGCCAACTCACCTGAATTACCCATTTTTTTAATTACCAGTCCGTCTATGGTGCTTCGCCCAGCAAAAACTGCTTCACAAACTGCACCGTGGCGTAAAACAGGAAATCCACGTTGTTCTTCTTCCGAAAGCCGTGGCCTTCGTCCCTGGCCTCGAGGTACCAGACGGGGCTGCCGTTTTTGCGCACGGCGGCGGCCATTTGCAGGGCTTCGGTGCGGGGCACGCGGGGGTCGTTGCCGCCCTGCACGATAAACAGCGGCTTGCTGATTCTGGCGGCGTTGTTGAGCGGCGCGATTTGCTGGAAAAACTTTGCCATTTCCGGTTCGCGCTCGTCGCCGTACTCGGCCCGGCGCAGGTCGCGGCGGTAGCTCTCGGTGTTTTGCAGAAAGGTTTTAAAATCGGAAATGCCCACCACGTCGAGGGCGCAGCGAATCCGGTCGTTGTAATCGACGGCGCAGGCGAGGGTCATGTAGCCGCCGTAGCTGCCGCCGGTCACCATTACGCGGCTGGCGTCGAGGTCAGGTTGTTGGGCAATCCAGTCGAGCAGCGCGCCGATGTCTTTCACCGAATCCTTGCGTTTCAGCCCGTTGTCGAGTTTCACGAAACTCTTGCCGTAGCCCGTCGAGCCGCGCACGTTGGGCTGAATCAGGGCCACGCCCAATTCGTTGAGCAGGTAGTTGTTGCGGCCCAGGAAACCGGGAAACGATTGCCCCTCCGGCCCGCCGTGGATGTTGATGATGACGGGCCGCTTGCCCGTAAATTTCGCCCCCGGTTTGTAGTAAAACCCGCTGATTTCCTTGCCATCGAAGCTTTTCCAGGAAATGAATTTTGGCTCCGAAACCGTCGACGGCACGATGCCGCCGAGTTCGCTTTCGGTCCAGCGGGTGAGGCGGTTCGAGTTGGCGTCGAGCACGAACACGTCGGCGGTGGAGCGGGCCGTGGCCAGCGTCAGGGCCAGTTTGCCGGAGTTGTCGGGGTGCCAGGCCAGGCCGCCCACGTTGCCCACGGGCAAATCCGGCACCGGTTTGTACTGCCGGGTTTGGGGGTTCATCAGGTACAGTTTGGTCAGGCCCGCTTCGTTGGTGCTGAAGGCCAGGCGCTTGCCGTCTCGCGAGAGGTCGATTTGTTCCACGTCCCAGGGGATGGTGCTGGTGAGGAAGTCCAGCTTTTTGGTGGCCAAATCGAGGTAGGCCAGGCGCTGAAACTCGCTGTCTTTGTCGGTGGTCAGGAAAATGCCCTTGCCGTCCTTCGCGAAAACCCCGCCACTGTAGGCCACGCCGGTTTCGCCGGGGGGCGTCAGGCTGGTTTTCTGGCCCGCGGCCACGTCGACGAGGTAGAGGTGGCTTTCGTTCACCGAAAGGTACTCACTCACCAGCAACTGCTTTTCGTCCGGCGACCAGTCGATAACTCCCCAGCCGCCGCCCTGCACCTGCAACACCAACTTGTCGGATTTCGGGTCGAGGGGGTTCATCACGTACACGTCGCGGTCGGCCCCGTTGCGCCGGGTGCTGCCGTAGGCAATGCGGGTTCCCGAATTGCTCCAGGTCGCGCCGCCGTTCTGCGAGCGGCCCCCGTCGGTGAGCAGCGTTACGGTGCCGTCGGCGAAATCGTAGCGGTAAAGCTGGGCGAATTCGTTGCCGCCTACGTCCTTGCCAAACAGAAAATACGCGCCGTTTTTAGGATCGTAACTACCGCCGTTGACGGGTTCATCGAAAAACGTGAGTTGGGTGCGGGCACCCATCGGCATGGCGAGCCGGTGAACCTGCGGGGTGTTGGCGAAGCGGGTGTCGATGAGCATTTCGGGCTTCGTGGGGTGCCAGGACGTGAATAACGCCGAGCGCGCTTCGGTGTAGCGTTTCACGCCCTCGGCCACGGTGACCGGAATGGGCGGCAGCCCCTCGACGACGAGGTTGTCGGCGGGTTTGATGACGGCCTGGCCAACGGCCCCCGTCGATGCGGCCAGCAGCCCGAAAAAGAGCAGGGACCACGCGAAGCGTACGATTTTTTTCATGAATTCGGGGATTTTGGCCCAAATTACCGCTTTCATTGCGTGGGGCCACCACTGGTTACCCGGTTTCTGCCCCGAAATTCCGATTTTTGTTTCCTCTTCACCGTTCACCAATTTTATGAAACGTAACCTTTGTTTCGCCTGCGCCCTGGTTCTCGCCACCTCCGCCCTGTTCGCCCAGAAAAAGGGCGCTCCGCTCTTTCCCCACACGCCGGGAATGCAAACCTACACCTACCGCGACGTGATGAAAACCGACCCAGCCGCCGGATTGGACGCCATCAAGGCCCTCGGCATCACCGACCTCGAATGCGGCATTTTCGCCGGGAAAACCGTCGAAGAATCCCGCAAAATGCTCGATGAGCGGGGCATGAAGTGCTCGTCGTTCGGGGCGGGGTACGACCAGCTACTCACCAAACTCGACGAAGTAGGCCGCAACGCCAAAGCGATGGGGGCCAGCTACGTGATGCTGGCCTGGATTCGCAAAGGCAACGAATTTACGCTGGATCAGGCGAAGGATGCCGTCGCCAATTTCAACCGCATCGGCAGGGAGTTGAAAGAAAAATACGGCCTGACCTTCTGCTACCACAACCACGGCTACGAATTCGTGAAGCACGAGGACGGCACCCTGTTCGATTACATCGCCAAAAACACCGACCCGAACTACGTCAGCTTCGAGCTGGACTTGCTCTGGGCGAAATTTCCCGGTGCCGACCCCGCCGCGCTGCTCACCAAATACGGTAGTCGTTTTAAACTCATGCACCTGAAAGACCTCCGCAAGGGCGTTGAGGGCAACCTGTCGGGCGGCACGCCCGTCGAGAACGACGTGACCCTCGGCACCGGTCAGGTGGACCTCCCCGCCGTGCTGAAAGCCGCCAACAAGGCGGGTGTCGTGCATTATTACATCGAAGACGAAAGCCCCACCTACGCCGCGCAGGTGCCGAAAAGCATGGCGTATTTGAAAAGCCTAACGTGGTGAGGGCGGCGACCAGACCTAACAGGTTTTATTTAAAAACCTGTTAGGTCTTTCTATTCTGTTAATCATCCCTTTCTTTCTATGCCCCCTTTAAATTTAGACGTCCTTTTTCCGACCGAAGATCAGATTTCGGCCCAGTACCGCATCACCGAACCCCTCGACCAGCGCGAATACCTCGTGGGCGGCGCGATGAAACCCTGGAACGGGTCCACGCAGGAGGTGCTTTCGCCGGTGTACATCCGCCAGCCCGACGGCTCGCTGGTGCAGAAACGCGTCGGCAGTTATCCCGTCACGGGGGCCGCCGAGGCCGACGAAGTGCTCGACGCCGCCGTGCAAGCCTACGGCGACGGGCGCGGCGAGTGGCCGACGATGAGCGTGTCCGACCGGATTGCCTGCGTGGAGGCGTTCACCAAAAAAATGATCGGGCAGCGCGCCGAAGTCGTGCGGCTGCTGATGTGGGAAATCGGCAAGTCGCTGCCCGATTCGGAGAAGGAATTCGACCGCACGGTGCAGTACATCTACGACACCATCGACAACCTCAAGCAGATTGACCGCGAAAGCGCGGGCTTCACCATCACCGAGGGCATCATCGGGCAAATCCGCCGTTCGCCGCTCGGCGTGGTGCTGTGCATGGGGCCGTTCAACTACCCGCTCAACGAGACGTTCACGACGCTCATTCCGGCGCTGATCATGGGCAACTGCGTGTTGTTCAAACCCCCGAAACACGGCACACTGCTGCATTATCCGCTGCTGGAGGCCTTTCGGAGCAGCTTCCCGCCGGGCGTCATCAACACGGTGTACGGGCGCGGGGCCACGGTGATTCCGAGTTTGATGCAATCCGGAAAGGTCAACGTGCTGGCGCTCATCGGGTCGAGCCGGGTGGCCGATTCGTTGAAGAAAATGCACCCCAAATCCAACCGCCTGCGGGCCATCCTGAGCCTCGACGCCAAAAACGCGGCCATCGTGTTGCCCCACGCCGACCTCGACGTGGCCGTGAAGGAATGCCTGCTGGGGGCGCTCTCGTTCAATGGCCAACGCTGCACGGCGCTCAAGATTTTCTTCGTTCACCGCAGCATCGCCGACGCGTTTTTGCAAAAAATGAGCGATGAACTGGCGAAGTTCAAGCCCGGAATGCCCTGGGACGCGGGCGTGAACATCACCCCGCTGCCCGAACCCCAGAAACCCGCCTACCTGACCGACTGCGTGACCGAAGCCGAGGCGATGGGGGCAAAGGTACTCAACCCCAACGGCGGCGAAACCAGCCACTCGTTTTTCTTCCCCGCGCTGGTGTACCCGGTGAAAGAAGGCATGAAGCTCTACCGCGACGAGCAGTTCGGGCCGGTGATTCCCGTCGTGCCCTTCGACGACGTGGAAGAACCCATTCAGTGGCTCATCACCGACGACCACGGGATGCAGGTGTCGATTTTTGGCACCGAGACGGAGGAAATGGCCCACCTCATCGATCAGCTCGTCAACCAGGTGAGCCGCGTCAACCTCAACACCCAGTGCCAGCGCGGGCCGGATACCTTCCCGTTCACGGGCCGGAAAGACTCCGCCGAAGGCACGCTGTCCGTCCACGACGCGCTGCGTTCGTTCAGCATCCGGACGATGGTGGCGGCCAAAGCTACTCCGGAAAGCAAGGCGCTCATCAACGAAATTGTGAACGGGCAGGAGTCGAATTTCCTCTCGACGCGGTTTATTCTTTGAGTGGCTATTCGTCAGTGGGCAGTCGACAGAAAAAGCAGCGGCCAGCCTTGTTTAGGGCTGGCCGCTGGCGTCTGATGCGGTCAAAGCCGCTATTTTTCTTCGAAAAGATGCGTTAGACCGGGGTGTTTCTCTTTAAAATCGGCGATGAGCGCGTCCATTTCTGTAAAACTCCGCTCAATAGACTGATGGATTTCGGCAAAATAAGGCTCCAATTCCGCCTTTCGCTCCGGAGTAAAGTTTTGATAGACAGAGTTCCATTCCTCCCGGATTAGGAGTTTCGTCTCAAAGTCAGGGGCTTGACGAATCCTTTCCCTAAATTCCAGGGCGATGTCGGTCGGCGAAGTCGTTTCAGTTTTCGCGAAGTTGCTCATCGATTCGTTTAATGATGTCCCGGTAATAAATTGCTTTTCTGACCTTAAAGTTAAACGCTTCATCGGATTCGTTTGGTGAATACTCGATGATTTCGTTTTCAAGGGTGAGGAGAATTTGCTACACCGTGCGTTTCAACGCCAACAGTTCCCGCCGCTCTTTTTCATCCATTGGTTTGAGAAATTACCGGACCTCCGCCGTCACCAAATACCCAATCAGTCGTTTTTCCAATTCCTCCACCGACAGGTTCCGGTAAATTTCCCCGCCGGCAGCGAGGGCGATCTCGCCCTTCTCCTCCGACACCACCACCACGGCGGCGTCGGTGTGTTCGGCCATGCCAATGGCGGCCCGGTGGCGAAACCCCATCGACGGCGTGGTTTTCTCGCTTTCCGATACGGGCAGTACGCAGCGGGCGGCTTTCACCCGGCTATCGGCAATGACGATGGCCCCGTCGTGAAACGGACTGGTTTTGTTGAAGATGCTCAGCAGCAGGGGTTTGCTCAACACGGCGTCGAGTTGATCGCCCGAGTCGATGTACCGCCGGAGGCTGTCTTCTTTCCGGACCACCATCAGCGCTCCCACCCGACTCGTGGCCAGCGATTTGGTGGCGTCGATGAGCGGCTGGAGCGCCCAGGTGGTCTGGGTTTCGGCTTTTTGCTGAAAAAACCGGCGGAACAGCGGACTTTGGGCCAGGTTGGTCGAGCGCCCGACCAGCAGCAGGAACCGCCGGATTTCGGGCTGAAAAATCACGAGCAGCGCCAGCACGCCGATTTCCATGAATTGCCCCAGTATCGTCGAGAGCAATTCCATGCCCAGCGCCCGGACGATAAGGTAAAAACCGTACACGAGCAGGTAGCCCAGAAATACCCGGCTGGCGATGCTGTTGCGAATCAGAAAGTAAATCTGGTAAAGCAGGAACGCGACCAGCGCGATGTCGAGCAGGTCGAGGAAGGAAACGTCGAGAAAACCGATTTTGAACAGGAAGGCCATACGCGGGAAATGGGGCTTGAACTCGGCGAAAATACCGAATCTCCCGCGAACCGGAGGATTTGTTATCTTTAAACCTGAAATCACGCCGCGCATGACCACTGTCGCCACGCTTTTGCAGGAACCCAACCTGCCCGAACTGCTCCAGGACCTCAACGAAGCCTGGGAAGCCGAACAACGCCGCCGCCACCAGTTCTGGGCCGACGCCGACGAAGGTGTGAAGGCCGAATTCATCAACGGCGAAATCATCTACCACTCACCCGTGTACGGACGGCACTGGATGGCGTCGACCCAACTGGTCCGACGGCTGGTTCCCTACGTGTACGACAATAAATTGGGTCAGGTTGCCTACGAAAAAGTCATGATTCGCCTCACCCGCAACGACTACGAGCCGGACATCTGCTTCTGGACGACCGAGCGGGCGGCGGGCTTCGGGCAAAAGCAATCGGCGTTTCCGGCACCGGATTTTGTGGTCGAAATCCTCTCTGATTCCACCCGCGAGCGCGATTACGGCGTCAAATTTACCGATTACGCCCGCCACGGCGTCGGCGAATACTGGATTGTGGACGCCGACGCACGAACCGTCGAGCAATACCTGCTCGACGGCGAAACCTTCGCGCTTTCCCAGAAACTGAAAGAAGGCGTTCTCCGGTCGGACGTCGTGAGTGGGTTCGCCGTTTCGCTCCACGAAATTTTTGAAGCCTGACGGGCGGTGACAATCGCTGAACTGCGCACTACGTTTTCATCAATTCACCCAGAATTTTCTGCGCCGCCACCGACACGATGGTGCCCGGCCCGAAAATGGCCTTCACGCCCGCGTCGTAGAGAAACGGGTAATCCTGCAGCGGAATCACGCCCCCGGCGATGACCAGGATGTCGCCACGGCCGAGTTTTTTCAGTTCGTCAATCAGTTGTGGAATCAGCGTTTTGTGCCCCGCCGCCAGCGAGGATGCCCCCACCACGTGGACGTCGGCCTCGGCGGCGGCGCGGGCCACCTCTTCGGGCGTCTGAAACAGCGGGGTGATGTCCACGTCGAAGCCGAGGTCGGCGTAGCCCGTCGCCACCACTTTGGCCCCCCGGTCGTGGCCGTCCTGACCCATTTTGGCGATGAGAATCCGGGGGCGGCGGCCATCCTGGGCCGCAAACTCGTCGGCCATCCGGCGGGCGAGCTGGAAGTTTTCGTCGTCGGTCACTTCGGCTGAATAAATTCCGGAAACACTGCGAATGACCGCCCGGTGGCGGCCAAAAATCTGCTCCATCGCCGCTGAGATTTCGCCCAGCGTGGCGCGTTCGCGGGCCGCCCCGACGGCCAGTTCGAGCAGGTTGCCCTCGCCGGTTTGCGCCGCCTGCGTGATGGCTGCGAGCGCCGAAGCGACGTTTTCGTTGCTTCGCTTTTCTTTTATTTTGTTAATCCTGGCAATCTGGCTTTCCCGCACGGCCTGGTTGTCCACTTCGAGCAGCGCCATGTCGGCTTCCTCCGCGAGTTGAAACTTGTTCACGCCCACCACGACGTCTTTACGGGAATCAATCCGGGCCTGCTTGCGGGCGGCGGCTTCTTCGATGCGCAGCTTGAGCAGGCCGGTTTCGATGGCCTTCGCCATGCCGCCGAGGGCTTCGACTTCTTCAATCAGCGCCCACGCCTTTTTGGCCAGTTCCACCGTCAGAAATTCGACGTAGTAACTGCCGCCCCAGGGGTCCACGGCGCGGGGAATCCCGGTTTCTTTTTGCAGAATAAGCTGCGTATTCCGGGCTATTCTGGCCGAAAAATCGGTGGGCAGCGCCATGGCCTCGTCGAGCGAATTGGTGTGCAGCGACTGCGTCCCGCCGAACACCGCCGCCGCCGCTTCGATGGTCGTACGGGCCACGTTGTTGAACGGATCCTGGGCGGTGAGGCTGTAGCCGGAGGTCTGGCAGTGGGTGCGCAGGGCCAGCGATTTGTCGTTTTTCGGTGAAAACGTCTTCACGATTTTCGCCCAAAGCAGCCGCCCGGCGCGCATTTTGGCGATTTCCATGAAGTGGTTCATGCCAATGCCCCAGAAAAACGACAGGCGCGGGGCGAAGTCGTCGATGTCGAGGCCCGCCGCCACGCCGGTTTTCAGGTATTCCCAGCCGTCGGCCAGCGTGTAGGCCAGTTCGAGGTCGGCGGGGGCACCGGCCTCGTGCATGTGGTAGCCCGAAATCGAAATCGAATTGAATTTGGGCAGGTGCCGGCTGGCGTAGGCGAAAATGTCGGCCACGAGGCGCATGCTCGGCTCGGGCGGGTAGATGTACGTGTTGCGCACCATGAATTCCTTCAGGATGTCGTTCTGAATCGTACCGGAAAGTTGCTCTGGCGAAACGCCCTGCTCCTCGGCGGCCACGATGTAAAACGCCAGAATCGGAATCACCGCCCCGTTCATCGTCATCGACACCGACATCTGGTCGAGGGGGATCCGGTCGAAAAGAATCTTCATGTCCTCGACCGTGTCAATGGCCACGCCCGCCTTGCCCACGTCGCCCACCACGCGCGGGTGGTCGGAGTCGTAGCCCCGGTGGGTGGGCAAATCGAACGCCACCGACAGGCCCTTTTGCCCGGCGGCGAGGTTGCGGCGATAAAACGCGTTGGATTCTTCGGCGGTCGAAAACCCGGCGTACTGGCGAATCGTCCACGGCTGCTGCACGTACATCGTGGCGTACGGCCCGCGCAGGTAGGGCGGCAAGCCCGCGCCGAAATGGAGGTGTTCGGCGTCTTGCACATCCGCCGCCGTGAAGCGGGGTTTCAACGCGATGCTTTCGGCGGTGCGGAAGGGCCGGACCGATTGCGGAGCGGGGACTGGAGACTGCGGATTGGCGGGGCCACCGAGGCGAATTCTGGAGAAATCAGGTTTCGTGCCTGGTTGATGTATTTTGAACTGCTCCCACGCCGCCCGCGCCAGTTCCCAGGTCAGTTTCTCCAGAAAATACGAACCCGCCGCCGGGTCGGCCACGTGGGTGAAGTACGCTTCGTGTTTGAGCAAATTCGATACGTTGCGGGCGAGGCGGCGGCTGAAGGGATCAGGCTCGGCGTGATTGCCCACCGTCAGCGCATCGGCCCCACCCGCCAGGGCCGCCATGCTCTCGGTCGTGGCCCGAATGATGTCCTCAAATTCGGACGCTCCGGCGGGCGGCACGGCGTGGCGGGTGTTGACGTGAACGAAAACTGGCGGGGGTTCGGCCCCGTACGCTTCTGCCATTTTCGCCACCAAAAATCGCAACGCCCGCAGCAGGGCCAGTTCCGTGAGGAAATCCGGCGTGGCCGTGCGCGAAAATTCCAGCCGGGCCAGTACCCGCCCGGCGTCGAGGCCCCGGCTGGTGAGTTGGTCGAGCACGTCAGCGAGGTAGGTCAGGATTTCGGTCAGGGCTTTGACCGGCAGCGGCGTGGCGTTCTGAATGGTGGCAAACCGGAAGCCCGGCGAATCGTGGGTTTGGCGGAACGCGTCCGCCCAGGCGTCCCAATCGGCGTGGGCGGTGTCGTCCAACCCGCCCCGGAGGCGGTATGGAGCCACTTTTTTGAGTTCAGTTATAAAACCTGGTGTACCACCTGCCACGCGGAACGTCACCGGCGTATCGCTGAGTTTCAGCCCTTCGAGCAACAGCGGCAGGCGCAGGTCGGCAGCGGGGCGGTGGCGCAGGTCGAAGAGCAGGGCGTCGGCACCACCCGCCAGCGCTTCGCGGGCGAGGAGGTTGGCGGCGCGTTCGTTCTCGACTAAAAACTCCACGCGGTTTTCCCACCCCAGCACCGTTTTTTGCGCCGCCTGAATGGCCGCCAGCGGCACGTCGGCGAGGTCGTCGGCGGTGAGGTACGGGTCCAGCGAAACGCCTTCGGGTGTGTGCCAGATCAGGGTTTCTTCAAAGTCCTTGCCGCGCAGTTCTTTCGTGGCCTGCTCGCGCCAGCGGTCTTTTGAAACGGAGGAAAAGTCGGAAAACAGCGCGTCGTTCATGGGCAAAATGCAGACTGTGTGGCCAAAAATACGTGGCTTTTCGCGGCAAACCGCAGGAGCAGCGGGGCGACGGACCGGTAAGGTGCGATCCGGTCTTTTTAAATACCGCGCAACGGGTCAGCAGTTAGAAAATCGTGCAGGTGCACGGACGGTTTTACAGCCGGGTTCGCCCGCTTTAGGGGTTTCTTCCCAACCCGGCGTAATCCGCCAAAATCCCCGTTGCAGCCTGCCTATTTTTTCTATCTTTGCTTCCCTTTGCCCAAAATCCGCCTTCAAGACCGTTAGAACAAGTAGCCCACCCATGCAGCGAGAGGTCAGTACCGTATGGCACAACTGCCTGAAAATCATCCGCCAGGAGGTTTCAGAGCAGGCGTACAAGACGTGGTTTGAGCCGATCAGTCCGCTCAAACTGGAAAACAGTACACTGACCATTCAGGTGCCGAGCCAGTTTTTTTACGAATGGCTCGAAGAAAATTACGTGCACCTCCTCCGGAAAGCCATCGACGCCGAAATCGGTCGGCACGGACTGCTCGAATACTCCATCATCGTCGACAAGGGTGGGGAGAAAAAGCCACCCATCGGCATCACGGTGCCCGCGCCCAAAACCACGGGGCCGCCGCCGCCCAAGCCCGCCCGCAACACGCCCGAACCCGACATCCGCAGCCCGTTTGTGCTGCCCGACCTCGACAGCAACGAACTCACCTCGTACCTCAACCCGATTTATACCTTCGATAACTACGTCGAGGGCGACTGCAACCGGCTGGCGCGCTCGGCGGGCATCGCCGTGGCCCAGAAAACCGGCACGACGGCCTTCAATCCGCTGATGGTGTACGGCGGCGTGGGGCTGGGCAAAACCCACCTCGTGCAGGCCGTTGGCAACTACATCAAAACCCACAACCCGACTAAATTCGTCCTCTACGTATCGACCGAAAAATTTACGAACCAGTACATCATCGCCGTCCGGAACAACAATGTGCAGAATTTTAGCAACTTCTACCTCCGGGTGGACGTGCTGATTCTCGACGACGTGCAATTTTTGAGTGGCAAGGAAAAAACCCAGGAGACGTTTTTCCACATCTTCAACCACCTCCACCAGTCGGGCAAGCAAATCATCATGACCTCCGACCGGCCCCCGCGCGAGTTGCAGGGGCTGGAAGACCGCCTGCTTTCGCGCTTCAAGTGGGGCCTGACGGCCGATTTGCAAACGCCCGATTTGGAAACGCGTATTGCCATCATTCTCAAAAAATTACAGGCCGACGGCATCGACATTCCCTACGAAGTGGTGGAGTACCTGGCGCATTCCATCGACACCAACGTGCGCGAACTGGAGGGCGTGATCGTGTCGCTGATGGCCCACGCTTCGCTTAACCGCCGCGAAATCGACATGGACCTGGCCCGGACCACCCTCCGGCACCTCGTGGTCGATACCGAGCGCGAAGTCACCATCGACGGCATCCTGGACGCCGTGACGGGCCATTTTAAGGTTGAACTCGCCGAACTGAAGGGCAAAAGCCGGAAAAAAGAAACCGTGTTTCCGAGGCAGGTAGCCATGTATTTAGCCAAAGACTTCACCGATTTATCGCTGAAAAGCATCGGATACCACTTCGGAGGCCGCGACCACAGCACGGTCATCCACGCCATCCAGACGATTTCCGACCTGATGGAAACTGACAAAAAAGTGCAGGCTGAGGTGAATGGCCTGCAGCGGCAGTTGGGGGGGAAATAATTCAAGGAATGAAGGAGCGATTGGGTGGTTTTTTCTTTCCCTCGCTCAATCACTCCTTCACGCAGTTACTCAATGGAAATTCGCCACCTCCGCCACGCCACCATCAACCGCCGCGCTTACGACGCCTGCATCGAGGCCGCCCCGAACGGGGTGATTTACGGCCTGTCGTGGTGGCTCGACGGGGTGGCGCCGGGGTGGGAAGCGCTGGTTTTGGACGAGTACCGCGCGGTGCTGCCGCTGCCGGTGAAACGCCGGTACGGCATCCGTTTGGTGGAACAACCGCTTTTTTGCCAGTTTCTGGGCATTTTTTCGGTGGACGTACTGACGGAAGGGGAGACGGTCGCGTTTATTGACGCCCTGCAAAAAGCCGTTCGGCTGGTCGCACGGTTGTGCCTGCTGAACGACATGAGGCCCGCTCCGGGTGAATGGAGAACCCGTCACACGCACCTGCTCGACCTTCGCCTTTCTTACCAAACCCTCCATTCCAACTACAAACCTGACCGGCTTCTCAACCTGAAACGCGCTGAAAAAGAAGAGTGGGCAATTCGGCCAAGCCACGACATCCGCCCGCTTGTTGCGTGGTTCCGGCGCTTTCACGCCCAAAATATCCGGGGTGGCGTCGCGCCAGGAAGTAATTCAACGCTGGAAAACCTGTTTGCCGAAGCCGAAAAACGGGGTGTTTCGACGCTTTGGTACGCCGTAAAAAACGGGGAGGCCGAAGCCGGTGCCTGGTTCGTCAGGTGGCGGGGCCGGGCGATATACCTGTTTAATGCGGCCACGCCAACCGGACGGCGCGGCAACGCCCGGACTTTTCTGCTTGACCAGTTTATCAAATGCCACGCCGGGCAGGCCCTGCTTTTTGATTTTGAAAGCCCCGACGTGCCCGGCATCGTGCAGTTTTACGAAAGTTTTGGGGCGAAACCTCAGACGTACAGTGAATTGCGTTATAACCGACTGCCCGGTTTAGTCAACACACTTTGGCGAGCCAAGCAGTTTTTCACGCATAAAAAAACGCCGCCCAGCGGGCGGCGTCAACGGAAAGAGGTGGGATAAGCTCAAAACCACTTCGGCTCGGTCTTCAGGCCTTTGTAGCGTTTCAAATCCATTTCAATCGAGCCGATAGCCAGATCCACTTCGGCTTTGACGGGCACCCGGTTTTCGTCGTCGGAGATCCACAGGCGAATGGAGTCGTTGTCCTCGAAGAAGTTGTTTTTGTTGGGCAACATCGGTGTGATTTTAAAGACATTGATGCTGCCGAATTTGGTCTTTACCACGTCGCGGCCCAGGTACTTGACGCGCATGTCGTAGAATTCATTGTCATAAAACGCCTTCACACTCACCGCGTCGCCCTCGCGCATCCGGTTGAAGTCAATCGTGCGGAGGTAGTAGTAGCCGCTGATCAGGTCGTGGATGTTGTCGGGGGCGCGGTGTTCCTTGGTGGCATCGGCATCTTTCGAGAGGATTTTGTCGGAACTGCGGTCGAATTTCACTTCTTGGTCCTTGCGGTACTTGCCCTCGCGCTGACTCATGTGAAATTCCTGGGGCAGAATCGTGGACGTATCGATGTACGATTGCCAGGAATCGCGCACCCGCGTAACGAGGTCGAAGGCACCCGTCGTCCGGCCGCTGACGTCCACCCGGTAGCAGGGACGACTGTTGACCTGATGAATTTTGCTGCTGACGTCCACCGTAGCTTCGGCCGCGTTGATAAACCCGTAGTGGACGCGATACTCGAGGTGTTCGCCGGTGGCGAAGCGGTTGGCGGCGGCGAGCACCGGGACGGTGGTGACCGGCGCAGACGAAAAAACACCCGCAAACGGGCGGTCGCTGGTAAAACCGGCCAACGCCAGCATACCACCCAACAGACCCAGGGCTGCGGCCCCCTTAAACACGGTACGTTTCATACGAGGATTAAACGACGGCTTGTTAGAGAGATGGATATTTTGTTTTGAGATACGCTAAATACCGACGGAAATTGCTGCCAAAACGGGTACGAAATTCAACTTCAAATTGGTTGCGTCGGGCGTTGTACGTGGCGAAACCGACAAAATACGCGTTGTTCGGTAGTTTCTCCCGGCTGAACCGCCCTCCGCGCCGCACGTGCGGCAGCGAGCGGTACAGCGTATCGGTCGAACGCACAACGCGCCGGATGAGTTCGGTCTTGAGGCTGTCTTTCAGCCCGTTGGGCAGGCCAGCCCCGAACGTAGCGTAGAGGCTGTCCAACTGCCGCGAACCCCGGTTCACATGCCGGATGTACCGTTCGCCGAAGGCTTTTCCCTCGGCGTACTCCCGCGCCTCGGGCGAGTTGGCTCCGTAACGGGTGACCAAAAATCGTACCGCCCCGTAGTCGCCGACGAAATTGGCGAGGTTCTCGTTGAATTCGTGGTTATCTTTCACAAATAACGTGCTATGCGTCATTTCGTGGATAATCAGACTTGCGAGTCGGCCGGGCTGGCGAGTGAGCATCCCCGACAGAATCGGGTCGTGAAAATAGCCCAGTGTGCTCCAGGCCGCCACCTCGCCGAGTTCGGTATCGTAGCCTTGCTGCTGTAGCTGCTGTTCTTCGCGCTGGCCCCGGACGAAATCGAAATAGCCGATGTACGTGAACGAACCGATAACCGGAAAATGCCAGTCCACGGCCTTCAGGCGGTAGCGTTCGGCGGCGGTGAGCACCCACAGGATGGGTTTGCCGCGCTGGTCGAAAAACGTCTGGTAGTTGGGCGTGTCGTTCAGCCCGAGTGAGTCGATGGCAAACCGGCGGATGGCCCCCACCAGCCGCAGGCGGGTTTTGAGCGAATCGGGCACCGCCGGGTCGGCCAGCACGTCGGTCACGGGCCGGGCGTTCCACAAAATCAGCACTTGCCCTTTGGCCTGCATGTAGCCGTAGCTCACCCAGCGCCACTGCCAGACGACCACCACCAGAAGAAACAGGCCCATGCCCAGAAATACTTTTTTCACCCTTGGAAAACGCGTGGATTTGGGCCGAAGGTATGAAGCCCCGGCGACCGTTCGCTCAATGGTATTGCCAAACCGGTAAAATCGGCGAACTTACCGGCCAAATCGGGGGACGGTTGCCTGCAAGAACCGGGACGTGTCGGCGGATCCTCAAATCCGCCGCCGGGTTCCTCAGAACCTAGGAGCCAACGCCCGAAAATTTCCCGGCAAAATGGCGGCGATTCGCTGGGATATTTGCGCGAAAACGTCTATTTTTATATCACAATTCACGCAGCGGTAACGCCTGCAATCCCTTTATTTTTTAACTCGTTCCAAATGGCACAAAGCACCGCAACGGAAACCAGCAACAAGCTGAAAGCCTTGCAAACCACGCTCGAAAAACTCGACAAAACCTACGGCAAAGGCACCGTGATGCGGATGTCGGATACGAAGGTACTCGACGTTCCCGTGATTTCGACCGGCTCGCTGGGTCTCGACATGGCCCTGGGCATCGGCGGGGTTCCGCGGGGGCGGGTCGTGGAAATTTACGGGCCGGAATCGTCGGGGAAAACCACCCTGACCATGCACATGATCGCCGAGGCGCAGAAAGCGGGCGGCATGGCCGCTTTCATCGACGCCGAGCACGCCTTCGACCGCTCTTACGCCGAAAAACTGGGCATCGATACCAAAAACCTGCTCATCAGCCAGCCCGACAACGGCGAGCAGGCCCTTGAAATTACCGAACACCTCATCTCGTCGGGGGCCATCGACATTATCGTCATCGACTCGGTGGCAGCCCTTGTGCCCAAAGCCGAAATCGAAGGCGAAATGGGCGACAGCAAAGTGGGCCTCCAGGCCCGTTTGATGAGCCAGGCCCTGCGCAAGCTCACCGGTACCATCAACAAAACCGGTTGCTGCTGCGTGTTTATCAACCAGTTGCGCGAAAAAATCGGCGTGATGTTCGGTAGCCCCGAAACCACCACGGGCGGGAACGCGCTGAAATTTTACGCCTCGATTCGCCTCGACATCCGCCGGATTGGCCAAATCAAGGAAGGTGCCGACA
The DNA here is from genome assembly GCA_965249815.1 of Spirosomataceae bacterium. Classification (GTDB taxonomy): domain Bacteria; phylum Bacteroidota; class Bacteroidia; order Cytophagales; family Spirosomataceae; genus JAJAZB01. The sequence continues at coordinate 639,384 of CBDFMV010000002.1, forward strand.
GTGTTGTGGGGAACCGCACCCGCGTGAAGGTGGTCAAAAACAAACTCGCGCCGCCGTTCAAAGTCGTCGAGTTCGACATCATGTACGGGCAGGGCATCTCGAAAGCCGGGGAAGTGCTTGACCTGGCCGTGGAACTCGAAATCATCAAGAAATCAGGTTCGTGGTTCAGCTACGACACCAACCGCCTGGGGCAGGGCCGCGACGCGGTGAAAGACCTGCTGGCCGACAACCCCGAACTGATGGCCGAACTGGAAACCAAAATTAAGACCAAAGTGCGCGGCGACGAAACGGCTCTGGTCGATACCCTGGAACCGAACATTCCGGACGACGGGAAACTGGAGGACTGATTTCCTGAAACCCGGTTTTGGAAAAGGAGAGAATCTGCGGATTTTCTCCTTTTTTTGTTGCCTCCCGCGGCCCTTCCTACCCATGTCTGACTCGAAGCACCGGCGAAAAGCCACCAAGTGCCCCAACTGCGGCACGTCGCTTTCGGCCAAGGCGAATTACTGCCCCACCTGCGGGCAGGAAAACCACGAGTTGAACCTGCCGCTGGGCCACCTGCTGTACGAATTTGTCGAAGGTATTTTTCACTTTGATACCAAGTTTTACAACACGGCAAAAGCCATTTTCACCCGGCCCGGCCTGATTACCCGTGATTTTCTGGACGGTCGCCGCGCCCGCTACGTGCCCCCGGCGCGGTTGTACATTTTCGTCAGCGTCGTCTTCTTTTTCCTGATTGGTAAATTCGTGGATTACCGGATGGAAAAAGCCCATGAAACCGAGGGCGAAACGAGCGGGTCATCGACCGACCTGCGGGTTACGCTGAGCATGAAGGATTTGCTTTCGTTTACCGTTAAATCCGTCGATAGTGTGCTGAAAGCGAATGACTTAACGGAAGTGGCGCAGGCCGATGTACGCGTGAGGCTCGACGAAAAAGCCCTGACCGAAGTCATTCGGCAACTGAAAGCCGCCCCCGACCGCCGCCTCGATTCGCTGCTGACCAATCAAAAATTACCCACGACTTCCGAAAACCGCCGTAAACTCCGACAAGTTACCGCGATGCTGCCCGACCGTCCCAGGTTGCAGACTTCCTTCAGCATGCCCGGCCTGAAACTCAAGTTTGCCACCGACTCCGCCCGGCGGGCGTTTCAGGAAAAAGTGCCGCACCTAACCGACGCCCAGGTGGATTCGCTGCTGCGGGCCGAAAAAGCCGAACCTACGCGCTGGAACCGCCTCTTCGTGCGGCAGGCTGGCAAACTCATGAATTTTAGCGACGCCACGACCCAGCACTCGTTGGTGCACGTCACGCTGAAGTACCTCTCGACGGTGATGTTCGTGTTGATGCCCTTCGTGGCGTTTCTATTGCTGGTGCTTTATTACCGCAGGGGACATTTTTACGCCGAGCACCTGGTTTTCTCCGTCCACCTGCACGCCGTCATTTTTCTGTTTTACACGCTGGCGCTGCTTGCAACGTTCCCGGTTAGTTCCGAGTGGACCGACCAAATCCTAAGTTGGTTGCTGCTGGCCTGCTGGCTTTATTTCCTGCTTTCACTCAAACGGGTGTACCGGCAAAGCTGGGGGAAAACGACGCTGAAATTCCTGCTGCTGTCGTTCACATACCTGATCGTGGCCGGAATGTTTCTGGTCGCGGTCGTCATGGCGGGTGTATTGACGTTCTGACCGCCCTGCCACTTCACCCAGTCGTCAGGCAAAGGGCAACTCTTGCCCCGAACACCACGCCCGCCACCGCCAGCGCGAACAGCGCCGCGATGAGCACCGCCGCCGCCGCCAAATCCTTGACCTGCCCGGCCAGCGGGTGGTATTCGGGCGAAACCAAATCCACGAGTTTTTCGAGCGCGGTGTTCGCGGCTTCCGTCAGCCAGACCAGCGCCACGGCCAGCAGGAGCCAGAGCCATTCAGTTTTGGAAACCTGAAAAACAACGCCCGCAACGGCCACACCCATCGTGGCGACGAGGTGAATGCGGGCGTTGTTTTCGGAAGCGACCAGCGTTTTCAACCCCCGAAAAGCAAATCCGAGGCTGCGGTAAAATTTGGGAACGTCGATCATGCGATTGAAGGCTTGCGGATTGGGAATTGCGGATTGCCTGCAAACCGCCGATTGTTTTCAATCCGCAATCCGCAACCTCAACTCCGCAATCCCTTACTCCCGGCGGGGATTCAGGTGAATCAAAGCCAGCAGGACAAGGTACGAAAAGCCAATCAGCAGCGAAAATTCCACCGTCATCGCCAGGGCTTTCAGGCCGGTGCCGTGCGCGAGGGCGTCCCAAACGAGCCAGTACGGGCGGTAGAGCACGTCCCAGGTGTTGTAGCGCAGTTCGCGACCCAGGAAAATCCCCCAGGCAGCCACCGGAACGTACGCCGCGAGCAACCCGTTGGCAAGGCGTTTCCCCCAGAAATGCAGCGCGAGGCCGTGCATCCAGTAAAGCGAGATCAACCCGGCCAGCAGACCCGTGAGCGCGAAGCCAAACAGCAGCGTGGCGTCGAACCAGAGCGGCACCGGCGGCACCCAGTGCAGGTGCTTGATGTCGGTGACGAGGTAGGGAGAATTGGGGAAAAACAAGGCCCACGCCGCCACGACCGCCGTAAGTTGAATTTTTGGCGTTCGGTAAAAAAGCGCCAGCCGTTCGGTGTACAGCGCCAGCGGCAGCGGCACAAACGCCAGCAGGAGATTCCAGGGCAGCATCGAGGCGTACCACCAGTCGCGGGCGACGAAGCAACGAACGAGCAGCGCCGCGCTCAGGCCCGCCGCCAGCCCGGCGAGCAACCCCAGCACGCGCAGGCGGCGGGGAGAAAGTTGGAGAAAGACCATGAATTTGTTGGGAAAAAGAAACAGAACCTATTCCGCCTCGCGTCCGTACGCGTTGTACCAGTCGATGTGCCGGGTCAGGTACATGACCACGCCGAGAATCAGCACCAGCCCGAGGCTACCGAGCAGCAGCGAGTAGTCGGCGAGTTGGAGCAACGAGTAGAAAAAGGCGTAGAGCAACGCCAGGATGCCATTGAAAATCAGCGTGATGCGGCCGTTCCGAAAAATGCTTTTCGTGTAAAAAAATACCAGCCCGAGGATGGTCGCACAGCCAATCAGGTACGCCCACTGAAACGACAGGTGCTCGGAAATCGACAGCAGCAGCACGTAAAACAAACACACCGCGAAGCCCACGAGCAGGTACTGAATCGGGTGCAACCGCCGCCGGTTGAGCACTTCGATGAAGAAAAATGCCGTGAACGTGAGCACGATGAACAGACTGGCGTACTTGGCCGAGCGGGTGGTTTTCTGGTACTCGTCCACGGGCAGCAGCAGTTTTACGCCGAAAGCGCCGGTTTCGTCGGGCGTGAGCTGGTCGGTCGGGACGGGTACCCCCTGGCTGGGTTTCCGGGGAATAAACGCGCCCAGCCCGGCCTGCGGGTAGTTGCGGTTGTAGTGCAGCACCCGCCATTCCGCCGAAAAGCCGTTGGGCGTAACGGCTCGCTTGTCGGGCAGAAACGCCCCCGCGAAACTGGGCGTGCCCCACGCCGAGGTGAGGGCGACGCGGGTTTCTCGGCCAAACGGCAGAAACGACAGTTCGCTGCTGCCGTTGAGTTGGAGCGTGGCCGAAAACGGAATCGGCTTTGTCACCGCCGGGTCCAGCGCGACGGGCGCGTGAATGCCGGAAGCGAAAATGTCGTTGGAAATCGTGCCGGGATTGGAAGGCACCGCCGCACCGTTCCAGGTCAGCCCGACGGCTTCCTGGATGCCCCGCAGGTCGGTGATGCCCATCGACACAAAGGCGTCTTGCCACAAAATCGCGCTTTCGGGCACGTCGAATTTGGAGAAATCGGGCCGCTCAAACGTGCCACTCAGTTTCAGCCCGGCCCGGTAGAGCATCACCACGTAAATACCCCGGTAACGTTTTTCGGGCGTGACGCTGCCGGAAACCACCAGCGACGAAGGCAGGAAATGCGCAAAGGCCGTCGTCACGGTCACCTTGCCTTTTTCGTCGGTTTCGGTGCGGCGGTAGGGCACCGTCAGCACCGGGCCGCCTACGGTTTGGGCCGCGCCCCACTTGCTGCTGATTTCCCGGATGGCTTCGTCGCGGGTGCTTTCGCGTTCGCGAATCAGGTTTTCGACCATGTTTGCCGGAATCAGCAGGCCCAGCACCAGAAAACTGATGACGAGCAGTTTAAGCGTGACCGAACGCGTCACCCAGTTGTTGGCGCGTTCCCAGAAGGAGAGGGGTTTTGTCGTGTTTTCCATTGAAGAGAAATTAAAAGTACTTTGAATTACAAAGTTTATTGGCAAAAAAAATTACACCTTCGCGGGGGTTTGCCGGATGAGGCTTTCGAGCGCGTCAAGGTGGTCCTGAAATGCCTTTCGCCCGGCGTCGGTCGCCGTAAACGAGGTGTTGGGTTTGCGCCCGATAAACCCCTTGCGAACGGCCACGTATCCCCCTTTTTCGAGCGCGGCGAGGTGGCTGGCCAGATTCCCGTCGGTCAGGGCGAGGGCTTCTTTGAGGGCGTTGAAATCGGCCCAATCGCTCACCATCAACACCGACATAATGCCCAGCCGGATGCGGTTTTCAAACGCCTTGTTGAGGTTTTCAATCAGGGTTTTCATGGGTGGTAGTTTCGTGTTCAGCGTACAGAGTTTAGGGTGAACAACAACCCTAAACTCTGTACGCTCAAACTTCATATTTCCGGTACATCACCACGCCGTACACCACGTGCAGCACGCCGAAACCCAGCGCCCAGAAGAGCAAACTCAGGCCGGAACCGGCAAAAAGACCCGCGACCAGCCCGATCACGATTTCGCAGACGCCGAGGTAGCGCACGTCGTGAAGCGTGTATTTGCTGCCGTTGAGCAGCGAGAGGCCGTAAAAAACGAGCGTGGCCGGGGCCACTAAACCGGGTGCGTGGCGCAGGAGCAGCAGGCAGAATAGGCCGCCCGTTGCGAGGGGAATGGCCAGGTTGACGAGCAGCCGCCGGGTGGTCTGGTCCCAAACGCGCAGGCCGCTGCGTCGTGCCCGGCGGGTGGTGAAGTAAACGCCCGCCGCGAGCGAAAGCAGCAGAACGGCGAGGGCGTCGAGCAGCAGGAAGCGCAGCAGTTCGGGGTCACGGCGCAGGGGCAGAAACTGGCTGAAATCCCGGCTTAATCCGATGCGCTCCGCCGCAATCCAGGCCCCGATCAGCGCGATGACGCCCGCCGAAATGCCCGACAGCCCGCTCAGCGAAATGAACCGCGACGAGCGCTCCATCAGCGAGCGGATTTCGGAAAGGTCGCGGAGGTGTTCTTCGGTCTGGTTCATGGCGAAGTACTTTGTGACGCAAAGCTAATTCGCGATGCATGCAAGTCAAGGCTTTTCCTGAAAAAAAATGGAACACTTACGCGATGTACACTTCCAGCAGTTTCGCCTCGCCGTCGGGCAGGAGCGAGATCTTGGTGTGTTCGGCGGGGAGCAGCCACACGTCGCCACGGGCTACGGCTACGTCGCCCGCCTCGGTGCGGAGCGTAGCCGCTCCGTCGAGGCCGATGAAGATTTTAAAAGAGTCCAGTCCGAAATAATCCCGGTCGAGCGGGGCGGTCAGGTCGAGGCGGTTGGTGGTGAAGTAGGGGCAATCCACGAGGTTCGTCGCCTCGTTTTGTATTTTCTCGTACTGCGTTTTGTAGTCGGCGTACACCGAGAAATCCATTGCGTCGAGGGCGGCTTCGGTGTGGAGTTCGCGGCGCTGGCCCTGGTCGTCGGTGCGGTCGAAGTCGTAAATGCGGTAGGTGATGTCGGAGGTCTGCTGAATTTCGGCCAGCAAAATGCCCTTGCCGATGTAATGGACGCGCCCGGCGGGCAGAAAAAACACGTCGTCCGCCGCGACGGGTTCGATATTCAGCAATTCCGTCAGCCGGTTTTCTTCCACGGCCTTCACGTACTCCTCCCGCGAGACTTCCCGGTTGAACCCCGAGTTGAGCGTCGCGCCCGCGTCGGCCTGGAGGATGTACCACATTTCAGTTTTGCCGAACGAGTTGTGCCGCTCGCGGGCCAGGTCGTCGTTGGGGTGGACCTGGATGCTGAGGTCGTCGTTGGCATCGATGTACTTGATGAGCAGCGGAAAATCAGCGCCGAAATTTTCAAAGATTTTACTGCCAACCAATTGTCCTTTGAATTCGGCAAGCAGCGAAACCAAATCGCGCCCGGCGAGTGGGCCGCTTTCAACGACCGAAATGGTGCCGGGCACGCCGGATAACTCCCAGGTTTCGCCGCAGTTGGGCAGCGAACCGAAGTCTTTGCCGAGAACCGTTCTGATTTTCTGACCACCCCAGATTTTTTCTTTGAAATGGGGGCGGAATTTGAGGGGGGGGAGAAGCATTGTTTTGGCGGGATGTCTGAATCAGGATGGTCAGGATTTGAGGATAAACAAGATTAAATTCAAAAATAAGTATCCTGATTATCCACGAATCCTGGCCATCCCGATTCAGACCATTTCAAACAACCACGTTCACAATCCGTTTCGGCACGACGACGACCTTTTTGGGCGCTTTGCCTTCGAGCCATTTTTGCACGGTTTCGTTGGCCAGCACCTCGCGCTCAATGTCGGCGGGGACGGTGTCGAGGGGGAAATTGAGGGTCACGCGCACCTTGCCGTTGATTTGCACCGGGTACTCGAAACTACTTTCGACGAGGTACGCCGGGTTGAAAACCGGGAACACCTGTTTTGACACACTGCCCGGCTCGTTGCGGCCTGCCGCCCGGCCCAGCGCCGCCCACAATTCCTCAGCGATGTGCGGCGCAAACGGCGCGAGAATCAGCACGAACTCGCTCAGGATGGCCCGCTTATGGCATTTCAGGCTGGTCAATTCATTGGCCAAAACCATGAACGCCGGCACGGAGGTGTTGAACGACAGCGCCTCGATGTCTTCGCCGACTTTCTTGATCGCTTTGTGCAAGGCTTTCAGTTCGTCGGGCGTCGGTTGCTCGTCGGTGACTAAGATTTTTCCGGTCTCGTCCTGGTAAAACAACCGCCAGAACTTGCGCAAAAAATTGAACGTGCCGCTGATGCCGTTGGTGTTCCAGGGCTTGGAATCGGTCAGGGGGCCGAGGAACATTTCGTAGAGCCGCAGCGTGTCCGCGCCGTATTTTTCCACGATGGTATCGGGGTTGACGACGTTGAACTTTGACTTCGACATTTTCTCGATTTCCCAGCCGCACAGGTACTTACCGTCTTCGAGGATGAACTCGGCATCTTCGGACACGTCGGAGCGGGAGGCTTTGAAGGCTTTCAAATCGAGCACGTCATTTTCGACGATGTTCACGTCCACGTGCAGAGGAACAACAAATGCACCCTTATTGGGTGACCAATACAATATTGATACGCTCGATTCACTACGATACTTTAGAGGTAATTTTTGTTCTACCCTCGCCAACGCTTCTCGAATCATCAACGAATATTTCGCAAAGCCCCCTTCGTAATCTTTGTTTTCGATAACATCAACTATTCCTTTCGATATGAACACTGGTGGAATGAGATGGAAGGAGTCGAAACTTGAATTGATTATTTTTTTCTGCAACCGATACACAAAATTGCTCCGCCCCTGAATCATCCCCTGATTCACCAGTTTCTTCGCAAATTCTTCCTCCGGCACCCGCCCGATGTCTTTCAGAAACTTGTTCCAGAACCGGCTGTAGAGCAGGTGGCCCGTGGCGTGTTCGGAGCCGCCGAGGTACAAATCCACGTCGCGCCAGTAGTCGATGGCTTCGCGGGAGGCGAATTCCTGGTCGTTTTGCGGGTCCATGTAGCGGTACCAGTACCAACTGCTTCCCGCCCAGCCGGGCATGGTGCTGAGTTCGTAGTCGTGTTCGTTTTTGTATTTCCACCCCTCCGCCCGGCCCAGCGGCGGCTCACCGGTTTCGGTGGGCAGGTACTTGTCCACCGGAGGCAGTTCGAGAGGCAGGTCGGCTTCGTCAATTAAATAGGGCAAGCCGTCTTTGAAATACACCGGCACGGGTTCGCCCCAGTAGCGCTGGCGGCTGAAGACGGCGTTGCGCATCCGGTACTGGATTTTGCCCCGGCCAATGCCGCGCTCTTCGAGGAAGGCCAGCAGTTTGGGCAGGGCCTCGGCGAAAGTCAGGCCGTCGATGAAGCCGGAGTTGACGTAGCGGCCTTCTTTCGTGTTGTCGGCCTGCTGGTCGAGGTGCTGCTGAGCGTCGAGAATCTGGACGATGGGCAGGTTGAAGTGCTTCGCAAACCCGTAGTCGCGCTGGTCGCCCGAGGGCACGGCCATCACCGCACCCGTGCCGTAATTCGCCAGCACGTAGTCGGCCAGGAAAATCGGGACTTGTTCGCCGTTGAACGGATTGACGCAAAAACTGCCCGTGAACACGCCGGACACGGTTTTTGCCTCGGCCATCCGGTCGCGCTCGGAGCGGCGCTTGGCGGCTTCGATGTACGCTTCGACGGCTTCGCGTTGGTCGGGCGTCGTCAGCATCGGCACGAACTCGTGTTCGGGGGCCAGCACCATGAACGTGACGCCGAAAATCGTGTCGATGCGGGTGGTGAAGACCTCGATTTGGAGCGGCTCGGTTTCTCCGACAGGAATGTCGGAGCTACGGAAACGCACGCTGGCTCCCTGTGACCGACCAATCCAGTTCCGCTGCTGTTCTTTCAGCGACTCTGGCCAGTCGATGGTGTCGAGGCCCGACAGCAGGCGGTCGGCGTAGGCGGTGATGCGCATCATCCACTGGCGCATGAGTTTCTGCTCGACGGGGTAGCCGCCGCGCTCCGAAACCCCGTCCTTCACTTCGTCGTTGGCAAGCACGGTTCCCAGGGCCGGGCACCAGTTCACCACGGCGTCGGCCACGTAGGTGAGGCGGTAGTTGAGCGTGATTTCGTACTGCTCGGTCTCGGTTTTCGCTTGCCATTCTTCGGCGGAGAAAGCCGGCACGTCCTCGTCGCAGACGGCGTTGACGGCGGCGCTGCCGCCTTCGGAGAACTTACGCGTCAACTCGCTGATGGGCAGTGCTTTATCGCCGTCGCGGTCGTAGTAGTGGTTGAAGAGTTGCTGGAAAATCCACTGCGTCCACTTGTAGTAGTTCGGGTCGGAGGTGCGCACTTCGCGGCTCCAGTCGTAGCTGAAGCCGAGGTTTTTCAACTGCTCGATGTAGCGGGTAATGTTCTGCTCGGTCGTGAGGGCCGGGTGGGTGCCCGTCTGAATCGCGTACTGCTCGGCGGGCAGGCCGAACGAATCGAAGCCCATCGGGTGGAGCACGTTGAAGCCCTTCATCCGCCGGTAGCGGCTCACGATGTCGCTGGCGATGTAGCCCAGCGGGTGCCCCACGTGCAGCCCCGCCCCCGACGGGTACGGAAACATGTCGAGGACGTAGTACTTGGGCCTGGAAGGGTCGGTTTCAACGCGGTAGGTCTGGTTTTTCTCCCAGAAATCCTGCCAGTCCTGCTCGATTTTACGAAAGTTGTACTCCATGCGTCAATTGTAAACGTCACGTCGGTTGCCCACATCAAGCACGGTGACGAGCAGAATTTTATCCTGAATTTCTTAAATGATGCGGTAATCGTTCACCCGAATGCGGTAACCCACCCTGCCTTTTAGTTTTTTACAACCCGTCGGACGCGGATTGGTTTCGAGGGCCAGCATGGCGTCTTCGAGTTGGGTAGCGAGTGAATTGGGCAGTTTTCCCAGCGTACGCTGCACCGATTTGGTGATGACAACCTGGTACTTAGCCATGTCGTCGGCGAAGTCGGATGGCTTCCCGTAGCGAAACCGTCGGTTCGTTTTTGGCCTTCGCCCGATCGAAGGCGTCGATGTCTGCCAACTCTTCGGCAGCCTCGACCAGGCGCTGGTATTCTTTCACGGAAAGAAAAACTCCGACTTTCCGGCCTTTCGGATCGGTGAGGAATTGGGTCGCCATGCGGGTTCGTTTTGGCAAAAATAGCGGTTTCGGCGTAAAAATCACCGTTCCAGCAACAGCAGAAACATCTCGGCGGCGTGCCAGGTGTGGGGCGGACTGAGTTTCTGGCCAACCAGCGACGGGTCGAGCAGGCTAATGGCCGGGTAGTTGGCGTCGCTGGCGCGGCTTTCCCAACTCAGGGGATAATCGATGGTGCCGAGCGTGCCCCGCCGTTCCGGCGCGCCGACGCGGCTGTAGAAATGGTCTTCGGCCCAAACGAGGTACGGGTAATCCTGGCCGGATTGGGCATCGAACTTTTTCCCCGGTACGTGTTCGTCTTTGTACGCCCACCAGAACAGGCTCGAATAGCCGTCGTACTGGGCTGGAATCCGGTACGGGTCGGGCAGGCCGAGGGAGTTGAGGCCGTACTTCATCCATTTTGTCTGGAAAACCGGGTGCGAGGCGTAGTCTGTTTTTCCTTCGATAAACAAGCTGCCGTCCGGGGCTTTTTTCTCGAACTGCTTCGCCGAATCGAGCGCCGCCTGCACGATGGGCTGGGTTTTGTCGCCGAAGAGCGAGGCCAGAAACAGCACCTGCCCGGGGTTGTCGGCCTCGGCAATGCCGTGGTTGTTGCGGTCGAAAGGGTCGCGGAGGCCCTGCACCCAGTCTTTGATGAGGTCGAGGTTGCGGGTTTTTTTCAGCACCATCGCCATCAGCGTGGCGTCGCGGAGCCAGGGTTTCTGGTACACGAAAAAATTCGGTACGGGCCGTCCGTCGATGACGTTGATGAGCACTTCGTGGTGCAGCACGCGCAGAATTGGCGCGTACTTTTTGCCTTTGAAACTCGGCAGCCGGAGCGGACTTTGGGTCAGGTAGGCCTTGCCCTTGCCGTCGTCGAGGAGCACGCCGGTCTGGTTCTCGCGAAGCAGCGTCCAGCGGCCGGAGGCGTCCTGGAGCATCACCGAATAATCGGCGGGCAGGATGTACTCCTGAAGCACCTTCCACTTCCGGATGATGGTGCCCGTGCGGGCGTCGCGCAGTTCGCCGTTCTGGTAGATCATCTTGCGGCGGTCGCCCATGCCGAAGAGGAAAAACTTCAGGTTGGGTAGTTTTCGCACCGTGGGCCATTCGCGCCGGAGCGAATCGAGGTTGGCGCGATAGGCGGCCAGGCTTTCCTGCGGCGTACGTACGGACTGGGCCACGACCGGCGCGAACAGCGTGGAAAGAGCGATGATGAGCAAAAAAGCGGTTTCCTTCACGGGTAAATCGGTAATATTGAGCGAACGGTTCGGCTTCCAACGCCAAACTTCCTACTTTTCCCGAAACCAACGACATTGTCCATGAAAACTCCTGCCTGGAAAGCCAACCGCCGTACCATTCAACGCATCGTGAAGTACCTGGCCCGGAAGGTAGACCCGGCCCGCGATTCGCTCGGAAATCGCCTGCTGCTCGATGAACCGAACGAATTGCGGCTCGCCGACGGCCCCGCCGTGCCGTTTCCGGCGCTGAACGAGTTGCGAGCGGCGTACCAAACCCGGTACCCGAACCAGATTTTCGGCTTCAAGGTGGGGCGCGAAATCCTCGAAGCGGCGCTCAACGCCACCGGTCCGAACGGCAAAAGCGTGGGGGCCTCCGTGTACTTCGGGGTGCTGCCCCGGTTTGAGGAAACGCTGCCGCTGGAAGAGCGCCTGCTGTGGGAGGCGATGTACAAACTCCAGCAACTCCTCAGCCGCGAACCGCGCCAACTCATTATCGTCGGCTACGGCCCCGATGGCCAGGACTTGCCCCTGGCCGACCCGCGGGCGGCGTCGGAGGGCATTCCGCCCACCAAAGGAACCATCGCCGAAGAACCCTCGCCGAGGCAGTACGCCTTTATTCCGAACATCGTCATGGGCGACCGGGGCATGGGCGGCGAAACCCTGCCCACCTGCCCGCCCAACTGAGGCGGTTTTCGGATACTCACCCCTTGCGGTATGACTGCCCTAAAGATTTTGGACGACGTTGCGATTTATTCGGATTTGCTGCCCGTGAGCGTGGCGTACTTCCGCTACCCGCGCTACGACCGGCTCATGCGGCGGGTGGCGGTGTACGTGCTGGTGGCGCTGGCGTTCGATTACGCGTTCACGATTCTCTGGGCCGAACACGCTTCCCACAACGTGGCCAACACGCTGCCGCTGGCGCACGCGTCGGTGGCGGTGATTGCGGCGCTGGTCGGGCGGATTTACGAACTGGCCTTTGTCGGTAGCCCCCGCCTGCAAACCACCGTGCGCGTGGGCACGGGCCTGTTGCTGGCCTTCACGGCCCTCAACACGCTGCCGGGTCTGCCCTGGCTCGATGGGCTGTGGCACATGCCTTCGCGGGCGATGTCGGTCCAGGGCGTGTTTTTTATGCTGCTGGCGCTGGTGTATTTCTACCGGCTGTTCACCGCCGAGCGGCCATTGCTCCACCTCGAACGCACGGGGATGTTCTGGGTCAATTCGGCGGTGCTGATTTATTTTGCCATCACCATTTTTGCCTTTTTTCTCTACAACGATATGCTGGCCACGGGTCTGGGGAAAATCAGCCAGAACATCCACCTCGCCGTTAATTTAGTCGCCAACGTTTTTTACGCCATCGGACTGCTTTGCCAAACGCCCAGGTCACCGAACTAAGCAACCAATGGGTCATCCTGATTGGCACCCTGGTCGTCACGATCCTGGTGGTGTTCATCTTTTTGTTTCTGATTCTCTACCAGCGCCGGGTGCTGCGCTACCAGGCCGATTTACAGCGGCTGGAAAGCGAGAAGCAGCAGGCCCTGACCCGGGCCGTGCTCGAAACCCAGGAAGGCGAGCGCCGCCGCCTGGCTGTTGACCTCCACGACAGCGTCGGGCAGGTGCTGTCGGCGGTGAAAATGAACATGAGCCGCCTGGAGAAACAGCAGGCGCGACTGGCGAATCCGCCCGACGACGCCTACCAGGAAATGTTCGGCGCGACGCAGGGGATGGTCAACGATTCCATCGGCGAAATCCGCAACATCATCCGCAACATTCTGCCGCCGGTGCTGCGCGATTTCGGGCTGGTGGCCGCCGTGCGCGATTTGTGCGAGAAAATTCAGACGAACACGGGCATTGCCGTGCAATTCAGCTACGACGGCGAGCCGTTTCGGGCCAAACCCGAAAGCGAAGTGATGCTGTACCGGGTGGTGCAGGAGCTTTTCAACAACGCCCTCAAACACGCCCAGGCCAGCGAACTGACCGTCTCGCTGGTGCGTCGGGGGGAGCAGCTCACGCTTACCTTTTCGGACAACGGCGTGGGCTTCGACTCCAAAAAAGTGGCGAACGGCCTCGGCCTGCGCGGCATGGAAAGCCGCATCCAACTCCTCAAAGGCGAACTCCGCCTCGACGCCTGCCCCGGCGAAGGCACCTGCACGACGATTCGGGTGGGAATGTGAGGGCGATAAATTCCCTCCGACCCGTCATTGCGAGGAACGAAGCAATCGGTTTCTATCCTGCCGAAACATTCCACAGAACTGGGTCTGGCCGGTGGCAACAGATTGCTTCGTTCCTCGCAATGACGCCTTGAGGGAAGCAATGACTGGCCGGGGAAGAATCAAAGCCCCACGCTCGCGTCGTCGCCACGCGGGTCGGAGGCGCCTTCGAGGGTGCCGTCGGGGCGGACCAGGATGCAGTCCATCCGGCCCAGCGTGCCGGTTTGCGGGTCGATTTTATAGCCTTTTTCGCGGAGCGTCTGGAGCACTTTTTCGGTGAAAGCGCCTTGCTCAAAACTTGTCCGGTCGGGGAGCCACTGGTGGTGGAACTTCAACGCGTTGACGGCCTCCTGCATGGTCATGCCGTGATCGAGCACGTTGAGGATGGTCTGAAACACGCTCGTGATGATGGTCGAGCCACCGGGTGTGCCCACGACGAGGTACAACTTGCCGTCTTTTTCCACAATCGTCGGCGTCATGCTCGAGAGCATCCGCTTGCCGGGCTGGATGGCGTTGGCCTCGTTGCCCACCAGCCCGAAAATGTTGGGCACACCGGGTTTCACCGAAAAATCCTCCATTTCGTCGTTCATCAGGAACCCCGCGCCGCCCACCACCACGCGGCTGCCGTAGCCGTTGTTGATGGTCGTGGTGATGGCGGCTGCCGCGCCGTCGGCGTCCACGACGGAATAGTGCGTGGTTTCGTTGCTTTCGTAGCCCGGAATGGTGCCGCCCCGCAGGGCCTGGCTGTCGGTGGCTTTGGCCCAGGAGAAATCCTGCCAGCGTTTCCGAAGATATTGATTTTCAACGAGTTCGTTTTGGGGAACCCGGAAAAAATCCGGGTCGCCGAGCCAGCAGGCGCGGTCGGCGTACACGCGGCGCTCGGCCTCGATCATCACCTGGGTGGTCGAGTCGCTGTGCCAGCCCCAGCGCGCGAGCGGGTAGGGCTCCACAAATTTCATCAGTTGCACCAGCGCGATGCCGCCGCTCGACGTGGGCGGCATGGAGATGATTTTGTAGCCCCGGTAGCTGCCCACGATCGGCTCGCGCCAGGCCGAGTGGTAGTCGTCGAGGTCTTTCTGGGTGATGGGCGCTTTGGCCGCGCTCATTTCTTTCACCAGCAACGCCGCCGTTTCGTTTTTGTAAAACCCGTCGCGCCCCCCGGTTTGAATCCGGCGCAGGGTGTTGGCCAGCTCCGGCTGGGTGAAGCGTTCGCCCGGTTGCCAGAGGCTGCTATCGGGTTTCAGAAAATGGGGCTTGCCGGGGTTGAAGCGCATCACGTCCGGGCGGATGCGGTTGAGGCCCGTGGCTTCGTCGGGGGTCAGCACGACGCCCTTCTCGGCGAGGTCGATGGCGGGTTGCACCACCTGAGCCCAGGGCAGTTTGCCAAAACGCTGGTGCATCGTAGTCATGCCGTCGACCGAACCGGGCACGCCGCTGGCGTGGATGCCGAGCCAGGCCATGTTTCTGACGACGTTTCCCGCCGAATCGAGGTACATGTCGCGGCTGGCGGCGGCGGGGGCTTTTTCCCGAAAGTCGAGCGCGTAGCTCTGGCCGCGGGCGTCGCGGTACACCAGAAAACCGCCCCCGCCGAGGTTGCCCGCCGAGGGGTGCGCCACGGCCAGGGCGAAGTGCGTGGCCACGGCGGCATCGATGGCGTTGCCGCCCGCCTTGAGAATGGCCGCTCCGACCTCCGACGCCGCCGGGTGCGCCGACGCCACCATGCCCCGCCGCCCGATGACGCCCTTGCGGTCGGAAAAGAACGGGCTGTTGGAGGTCCGTTTCGCGTTGGGGTCGTCGGTGACGTACTGGTACACGCCTGCCTGGGCGGGAGCGGGTTTGGCCGGTTGGCGGGCGGTTTTGCAGGAAAAAACAAGGGCCAGCAAAAGCAGCGTGGGTAGAAACGGGCGCATACGAAGTGGGATCGGAACGAAAACGGAAGCTTGAAAGTAGGGGGTGGTTGCGAAAATGCCAAGATTAGGCCGTAGTTTCAGGCCGCAGTTCCGCCCGGGCTGCCTAACCCGCCAGATAGAACTTCGACTTGAAACCTCTCCTGCTTGCGCTGTTGATCGCGCAGTCGTGCGCCAACGCGCCAAATCCCTCCCCGTCTGCCGATGTGCCCGAGGGCTGGACCCTTCGATTTGAAGAACAGTTTGACGCGGATCTAAGCCGGTGGAATGTCTGGCAAAGCGGCGCGTTCAACGAAGAACTCCAACACTATCAGGCGGCCAACCTGCGGTTGAACGCGGGCGAACTGGCCATTGATGCCCGTCGTGAATCGGTGATCGGGGCCACGCGGCCCACCAACCCGACCCTGAAATCGTTCGGATTTACGTCTGGGCGCATCGAATCAAAGGCCCTGTTCGGTCCCGACCAGGCGAATGGGTCCGTGCGGATCAGCGCCCGGCTCCGGGCCGCAGCCGGTTACGGCATGTGGCCGGCCTTCTGGTTGTGCGGCGACACGTGGCCGACCAACGGTGAAATCGACCTCTTCGAACTGCGTGGCCAAGAACCCTTCGAGTACGTGACCAACTACGCCTACGGCCCGGTGCCGGGCGAAAACCAGATGCCCGATGCCACGAGTCGGATTCATTCGGCAACGGACCTAACCGAAGGCTGGCACGTGTACGAATTGATCTGGACCCGGCAAACGCTGACGTTTCTGTTTGACGGCAAGGTCGTGGACGTAAAGCGGGGCGGCTCGGTTCCCGACCTGTTCGGCAAGCCCCAGCGAATTGTGCTCAACCTGGCCGTGGGCGGCAGCTTTTTTGGCTACCCGCCCGCCGAACGCATCCAACCCGGCACGTTTTACGTGGATTGGGTGCGGGTGTTTGAGGCGGAATAGCGCAATGGGACGAAGGAGATTTCGTCGCTGTTCACCGACTTAATGCGCTCATCTACCCCTTTTTCTGCGAAAATCTGCGAAAAAAAACAGTTTTTTGAACCGACCGAATGCCACCCACCGCCCGGTTTTTTTTAAGAACGATGAGTAAAATGCTGCGGTTCCGAACGCTCCGTTACCAGTTGCTGGGGGCCTTTGCCGCGACGGTGTTGCTGATTGCCATCCGGCATTACAACGCCGCCAACGTGAACCTCGTCGACGCTATCGTGCTGGCGGGTTCGGCCCTGCTCACCTTCTTTTTTTACCTCTACACCACCCGGCGCGAACGGCTCACGCGGCGCGTGATTGCCAAAGAAAAGGAGTTGAATCAATACCTGGCGGCCATACCGGAAGGCGTCATCGTGGTCGATACCGAGCAGCGCGTGATTTTTTTGAACGACGTGGGTCAGAAGCTGCTGCGGGTGCCGGGCATCGACGACGCCCCGACCGTGGCCGATTGGGCGGGGTATTTCCGAATCAGCGACGCCGAAACCCGGCAGTTGTATCCCCTCGACGCCCTGCCCCTCAACCGGGCCTTGCGCGCCGAAGTAGTGACCGATACCCTGCTTCTGACCGACAGCACCGGTGAGCGCTACGTGGAAAGCCACGCCCGGCCGCTGTACAACCGGGAAGAGGATTTGGTCGGGGCGATTGCCATCTTCCGGGACGTTTCGGAAATCCGGCAGCGCGAACAGGCCCTGCAACAGGCCCGGCTGGTGGCCGAACAGGCCCTGCGCGAACGCGAACTGTTCATTGCCAACATTTCCCACGAAATTCGTACGCCGCTCAACGCCATTCTGGGGTTTTCGGAATTGCTGGACAAGAGAATTTCCGATCCGGAAAAGCGGTCGTACCTGGAGGGCATTCAGACGTCGGGCCAGAACCTGCTGGCGCTCATCGACGATTTGCTCACCATTTCCGAACTCGAATCGGGCCAGTTCAGCCTTACGCCGGTTCCCACGCGGCTCGCCGATGTGGTGCGGGCCGTGAGCGAGCGGGTGCAACCCCGCGCCGAAGCCGGAGGCCTGCGGTACGAGGTGTCCGGCGCGGAGTTCGACCAGAGCGTGCTGGCCGACGGCCCGAGGCTGGTGCGGGTGCTGGGCAACCTGGGCGACAACGCCGTGAAGTTTACGCCGAAAGGCACCGTTGGCCTGACGGTGCGGGTGCACGCCGCCGAAGCCGGGTGGGTCAGGGCCACGTTCGCCGTCAGCGACACGGGCATCGGCATCGACGAAAAAGAGCAGTCGAGTATTTTCGACCGCTTCACCCAGCTCGCCAGCGACCGCCTCCACCGCTCCGGCGGCACGGGGCTGGGGCTGAACATTGCCAGACAACTCGTGGAACTGATGGGCGGAAGCATCGCCGTGGAAAGCCGCACCGGCCGGGGGACGACCTTCACCGTGCAACTGCCCCTGGCGCTGGTGCCCGCCCCGCCCGAGGTGGCGACGAAAAGGAGCATGGCGCCCGGGGACATGGTTTCGCCGGACTTTCGTGTTTTGGTGGTGGAAGACAACCGGATGAACCAGCGGGTAGTCGAGGCTTTTCTGCAACGCAACGGGCTGCAACCCCGCCTGGTGGGCGACGGCGTACAAGCCCTGCGGGTGCTGGAAAAAGAGCCGTTCGATTTGATTTTTATGGATATTCAGATGCCGAACATGGACGGCTACACCGCGACCCGCCTGATTCGCAGCCAACTTGGCCTGTCCACGCCCGTGGTGGCGATGACGGCCTACTCGATGGCGGGAGAGCGCGAGCGGTGCCTGGAGGCGGGCATGAACGAGTACCTCGCTAAACCGGTCAGCATGCAGCAAGTGAACGAATTGCTGCGTATTTTTGCCCCGTCAGTGGCAACGCGACTCGTCACTGGTAGCCTCGTTGAACCCGTGTCTGTTCCGGAAGAATTAGTCCACGAAGCCTACCTGATGGAAGTCACCGACGGCGACGCCGACTTGCTGAACGACATGCTGGCGGCTTTCCGGCAAGACCTCGTGCTCAACCGCGACGCGATGCTGCGGGCCGTCGGGGTGGCCGACAACGAAGGCTTCAACCGGCTGGCGCATCGGTTTCGTTCGTCGCTGAGCGCCCTCGCACTGCTGAAAACCGCCGAACAGTTTAAGCACCTTGAAGAAACACCCGCGCTGGTACTGGCCGACGAAAAGGCCCACGTGCTGGCGCTGTTTGAGGAAATCGGCGAAGGAATACGGGCCTTGGAAGCGTTGATTGAGAAGGGAAAGCTGCCCGCGACACCCATTTCGGTTCATCCAACCCATCGCCGCGAGGCACCCGATAAAGTAACTCTGCCAGGTTCACTTTTTCCACCTTCATGAGTACCGAAACCGAAAGCCCCACACCCCCGATCACCATCCTTGTCGCCGAGGACGAGGCGCTGATGCTGAAGATGCTCACGTACCGTCTGCAAAAAGAAGGGTACCACGTCATCACAGCCACCGACGGCAAACAGGCCCTCGATTTTCTGCGCACTTCCGTGCCCGATCTGGTCATCACCGATCTGATGATGCCCTACCACAACGGCCTTGAAATCGTCGAATTCGTCAAAAAATCACTTGGCCCGACCATCCCCGTCATCGTGCTTTCGTCGGCCGGGCAGGAGTCCAGCGTGGTGAAGGCATTCGACCTGGGTGCCGATGATTTTGCCATTAAGCCGTTCAGTCCCAACGAACTGATGAGCCGGGTGCGCAAACACCTCGGCAAGTAGGGTAAGTGGTTGATTGGTTTCATCCCGGGCATTTACCCTGATTACCCACTCGCCCAATTGCCCATTTACCCAAGCACTCCTTAACTCACTGCAATGGAAGCCCTCATCGACTGGTGGAATTGGACGGACGGCCAGGCTCACCTGCGGGCGCTCCTGGTGGTACTGACGGGGGCCTATTGCCTGGGCGCGGCGGGTCTGCTGGTGTACATCTGGGCGGTGATGATCAACCGCAAACGGCGGCAAAACCACCTATCTGCCCTGCGCAACCGCTTTGAGGACGACGTGGCCGTGTGGCTGGCGGGCGATTTGAGCACCTGGGAATTGGGCAATCGCTTTCAGCAGGAACTCCTTGACGACGACCATGCCCGCCCCGTGCTCGTGGACGTACTCTTTGCCACGAGCAAACTCCTCCGGCGCGAATCGCAGCCGCCGCTCCGGGATCTGTTCCGCCGGTTGCTCCTGCACCGGTACTGCTTCCGGTTGCTGCGAAGCCCGCACTGGACCCGGCAGGCCTACGCCGTGAGCGTGATTGGGCAGTTGCAGTTCAAGGAAGCCTTGTCGCTGATTCGTTCCAAGCTGAAAACCCGCCGCCCCGTGCTGCGCGTGGAGGCCATCACGGCGCTGGTGGCCATGGGCGACCTTACGGGTCTGCGGCGGGTGGCCGAAACCAGCGAACACCTCTCGGACTGGGAGCAACTGCTGTTGCTGGAGCGTCTCAAGGCCCTGGAAATCGATGAACTGCCGCCGTTTGAAGACTGGTTGGCGTCGGACCGGCCCGACTGGGTGCTGTTCGGCATCCGGCTTTGCCGACACTACAACCGCCTCGATAAAATAATGGAAATGGGTCCGCTGCTCCTGTCTGACGACCCACGGGTGCAAATGGCCGTGTTGGGGGCCTTCGAATACCTCGGCGACCCCGACGTGGTGCCGTTTGTACGCCGGTACATCCCGACGACGACGGGCCAGTGCCTGATTCGCGCCCTGAAGCTGTTGGCCGAACTGGCGGACCGCGAGGCGATTCCGGTGCTGGCCGAGCATACCCGCCATCCCGACCCCCTCGTGAGCCGCGCCGCGCTCGATATACTCCGGCAATTGGGCCTGCCGCCGACCGAACTGGCCGTTCTGACGGGTTCAATCCCTTCCCCTTCCACCGTTTCCGTTTCCTACCATGCTTAACGAAGGCTTCTGGTACGACCTCCTTACCTACCTGTTTTTGGGCTACACGGTGTTTCTGATGGGGGGCTACCTGGTGTCGGCGCTCGTTTCGTACCGCACCGTCCGGCAGCACGTGGCCGAAACGTCGTTCATCAACTACCACCACATCCTGACGTCGCCGCTTTCGCCGAAGATTTCCATCATCGCCCCGGCGTTCAACGAAGCCCTCAACATCGTCGACAACGCCAAGTCGCTGCTGTCGCTCGAATACCCCGATTTTGAAGTGGTCGTGGTGAACGACGGCAGCCGGGACGACACCCTGCAACGGCTGATTGACGCCTACCACCTCGATTTTCACCCCTACGACCTGCCGCCACGCGTGGGCTGCAACGAAATCCGGGGCGTGTACAAATCACGTGAGCAGGCCAACTCGCACCTGACCGTGGTGGACAAGGTCAACGGCGGCAAATCCGACGCCCTCAACGCGGGCATCAACGTGTGCGCCGGGCGGCTGATTGCCTGCATCGACGTGGACTGCGTACTCGAACGCGACGCGCTGCTGCGGATGATCAAGCCGTTTCTGGAAGAAACCGAGCGGAAGGTCATCGCTACGGGCGGCGTTATCCGGCTGGCCAACGACTGCCAGATTGAAGACGGACGCCTGCTCCGAATCCGGGTGCCCCGCTCGCTGATTGCCGCCGCCCAGGTGCTCGAATACATGCGGGCGTTTCTGCTCAGCCGGGTGTATTGGGCCAAAATCAACGGCCTGCTGCTGGTGTCGGGCGCGCTGGGGATGTTCGACAAGGAGACCGTCATCGAGGCGGGCGGCTACTCCCGCGATACCGTCGGCGAAGACATGGAGCTTGTCATTCGGATGCGGCGAATCATGGAAGAAAAAGGCCAGCCGTACGCCGTGCGCTATATTCCCGACCCACTTTGCTGGACCGAAGGCCCCTCGAAATGGAAGGTGCTCGGTCGGCAGCGCAACCGCTGGACCCGCGGCATGATGGATTCGCTGCGGTTTCACCGGAAATTGTTTTTCAACCCGGCCTACGGCACGATGGGCATGGTGAGTTTTCCGCACTGGGTTTTTTACGAATGGCTGGCCCCGATTGTTGAAACCGCCGGTCTGGTGTACTGCGTCGTGCTGATGCTCACGGGAAACCTCGACTACGGGCAGTTTCTCCTGCTCCTGGCCTTTGTCTACACCTTTGCGGTGTTTCTGTCGAGCCTGGCCATCTGGGTCGATCAGAAAACGTTTCTCCAGTACCAAAGCAAGCGCGATTTGGGTCGCCTGCTGCTGGTGGCGATGGTCGAGCCGTTTTTTTACCACCCCTTCGTGGTGTACAGCGCCATCCGCGGCAACATCGATTATTTGCGGGGCAAAAAAGGCTGGGGTTCGATGACCCGCGCCGGCCTGAGCCGCCCCGTGCCCGCTGCCACACCCACCCCCGCAACCCCCGTTCCCTGACCCACCGGGGCGCAATACCGCGCCCGTTTTGATCGCTTATGAACCCTTTTTTACCTTTTTCTCCCAACCACTTCGCCCGCCCCCGGGGCCGGTTTGTGCCGTGGCTGGCCGTTTTTTTCCTGCTTGCAAAAACGCCGCTGGTGGCCCAGACCACCGACCCGGACGAACTCTTCCGGCAGGCCCGCGAGGCGGCTTTTGAACACAAAGACTACCCGAAGGCCATTGCACTCTGCCAGCAGGTGCTCACCCGCAGCCCGACCTACCACGACGTGCGCAACTTCCTGGGCCGGATTTACACCTGGACCGACAAGCCCGACGACGCCCGGCAGCAGTTCGACACGGTGCTGAAGGGCGATTCGACCAATAAAGACGCTTACAGCGCCCTGACCGACCTCAACTACTGGAACGACCGCTCCGAGGAGGCGCTGGGTTACGTCAACCACGGCCTGCGTTTTTACCCCACCGACGAAGAACTGCTCCTGAAAAAAGCCCGCGTGCTCAACGGCCAGAACCGCTACGCCGAAGCCAACGCCACCCTGGCCACGCTGCTGAAACACAACCCGACCAACACCGACGCCCGTACCCTCCAGGCGCGCATCCGCTGGGCGGCCAGCCGCAACACCCTCACGCTGGGCTACGACTACCTGTATTTCAACGACCAGTACAACGATGCCCTCCACCTGGCCCCCTGGCACGTGGCCAGCGTGGCCCTCGGCCACCAGACCCGCTACGGTTCGCTGATTGGCCGGGTCAATTACGCGCACCGGTTTGCCCAGAACGGGGTGCAGTTTGAGGTGGACGCCTACCCGCGCATCAGCCCGACGTTTTACGCGTACGTCAACGCGGGCGTTTCCAGCGGCCAGCCCGCGTTCCCGAAGTTCCGGAGCGGCTTTTCGCTCTACGCCAACTTGCCCAAAAGTTTTGAGGGCGAAGCGGGCTTTCGCCTGCTTCAGTTTAGCACCAGCACCTGGATTTACACCGCCTCGGTGGGCAAATACTACAAAAGCTGGTGGTTCAACCTGCGCACCTACCTCGTGCCCGCCTCGCCCGAATGGTCGAAGTCGCTCATTGGCACGGTGCGCTACTACTTCGGCGGGGCCGACGATTACATCGACTTTGCCGGGGGCAGTGGCATTTCGCCCGATGAAACCCGCAACGTGCTGCTCGAAGGCTCCCGGCAACTGCACTCGCTGCGGTTCGGGTCGGAGTTCCGGAAGAGCATCCGGCGGGTCAACGTGATTTCGCTCAACGCCTCCTACCTCGGGCAGGACCTGCCCAGCGGACTGCACGGCGGGCAATTCGGGGTGGGTTGTGGCTATCGTCGCCTTTTCTGACATGAAAAAAATCACCTTCCCGCGCGTACTGTTCGTGTTGTTGCTCCTGCTGCCGCTCTGGATGTGGCTGGCCTGGCTGCTCACCCCCGAACGCAAGATGGTGGCGGCCATCGTCGATAAAACCGTGCTCGACAACCACGGCCAGGAGCATATTTCGCTCACGTGGATTCTCAACCACGAGCGGTTTACCAAAACCCGTGACCAGGCCTACGCCTCCGCCCACGACTACTTCGGGTTTTTCCCCCTCGCCGACCGGAAGTTCCGCCTCAAGGGCCTCGAACGGCTCTCGACCACGCAACTCGACCAGCTCAGCACCGAAGCCGACCTGGCCTACTACACCGACACCTACGGCATTTACAAACAGGAATGGTACGCAGGCACTCCGCAAACCGAGCGATCGGGCATGATTTACGGCGGCATGACCCGGAAAGACGTGGCGTTTTTGCAGAAGATGAAAGCGCGCCACAAGCTCGTACTGGCCGAATTCAACGACATCAATTCCCCGACCGACCCCGGCGTGCGCCAGCAGTTCGAGGCCACCTTCGGCCTGCGCTGGACGGGCTGGATTGGCCGGTATTTCGCCTCGCTCGATACCATGACCAACGAGGAACTGCCCCGCTGGCTGGTGCGCAATTACCGGCGGCAACACGGGGGACAGTGGCCGTTTCACCAGGGCGGCGTGGCGTTTGTGTCGGAAGGCGATCAGGTGGTGGTGCTCGAAGACGGCGCCCACCTGAACCGGGTCAGTCCGTTCATGGAAACGGGCAAGTTTGGGCAGCAGGAATACGGCCTTCCCAACCGGATTCGCTACACGTACTGGTTCGACGTGCTCCAGAACAACCCGCGCATCAACCGCGAAGTGGCCTCGTACCAGCTTTACACGACCGAAGCGGGCAAGGCCGAATTGCGCCGGAGCGGGTTGCCGGAGCGGTTTCCGGCTATCCTGATGCACAAGGCAGCCGACTACGAGTTTTACTACTTCGCGGGCGATTTCTGCGACAGCCCCATCAACCTGCTCTCAGCGCATTTCCGGGGAATCAACCTGATTTCACCTATTTTTTACTGGGCCGAAGGCAGCACCGAGCGCAAGAGTTTTTTCTGGCGCGTATACCGCCCGATGGTGACGAAAATTCTGAAGGATTACTACGCGCGGAAGGTGGAGAAGATCAAGGATTGAATGAAGGAATGAGTGAATGAATGAATACAGGCTGCCTTTCTATTCATTCACTCATTCTTTCATTCAATCATTCTCTCTAAAACCCAAACCGAGTCAGCACCGAATCGGGCACCAGCTTCGACCCGTTCAACATCCGATCATTTTTCTGTTTGAAGCGGTCGAAAGCGCCTTTGAGCCGCGCCTCAGGATCGGGTTCCTGCGTCGGTTCCAGCGTCATGTCTTCCCGGATTTTGTAGAGTTTGCCCCGGTTGAGCAGGTACGGGCCCATTGCGAAATCCACCAGTTCAGCCTTCGTCATCATCATCGGGTAGGCGTGGACGTTGCGGAAGCCGCGTGTCGTATCCAGCCCCGTGCCCAGCCAGCTTGCCACCGCCGGACCCCGGACGCCGTGGTTCTTTTTCAGGAATGAAAGCAGCGACGGCGTCACGTCGAAGTGCGTCGAGATGGAGCGGAACGTGGCCGTGCGGCTCAAGCGCGGGCTGTACACGATCAGCGGCACGTGAAAGCGGTCAAGCTGCGTCGTCATCGGGATTTCGGGCATCCGGTGGTCGCCGGTGATGAGGAAAATCGTGTTGGCAAAATCGGCCCGCTGGCGGTAGGCGGCAAAAAAGCCCCGCAGCGCGTCGTCGAGGTACAGCACCGAAGCCAGTTCGTAGCGGTAGTTGAGGCGGTCTTTTTTCTGGGCGTCACTCAGGTTGAGCTTTGCCAGCCGCTGTTCCATCCGCCGCAGGTAGGTGTCCTGCTCGTTGATTCTGAACGGGTCGTGGGTCGAAACCGTCAGCAGTACCTGGAGTTTGGGCACAGTGTCGGTGGGGGCGTTGGTTTTCAGGTAATTGCTGAACAGCGCCTTGTCGCCGTAACCCCAGGTGAAGCCGCTCCCGCTGCCGGGCATTTTGGGGTAGCCGGGGCTGAAGTTGCTTTCATCCGAAACGCGATCGCCGCCGTTGCGTTTCACGAACTGGGCCATGTTGTCGAACTCCGAATGCCCGCCGTAGTAGAAATTCGTGCGGTAGCCGTTTTTCTTCAAAATACTCATCAGCGATACGTGCGGGGGCATTTTGTCGCCGAGATCGGTGAAGCCATTTTTGGCGAAAGGCAGTGAGCCGAGCAGCGAGGGCAGTACCGCGAAGGTGCGCCCGCCTTCGCTCAGGAAGTTTTCCCAGTACAAACTCTGCCTCGCCAGGGAGTCCACGAAGGGCGTGAAGTTGCCGAGGTAGGCGTCTTCACCGGTAAACGCCCGCCCCAGGCCCTCGACGATGATCAGCACAACGTTGGGCCGCACGGGCGAGGGTTTGAAAAACGGCCCCAGCACGTCGGGCGCGTCGGCAGGGTGGAGAAACGGGTACCGCGCTTCGTCGAGGTACGTCTGGCTGACGAGCGCCGTACCGCCCACGTCGCCGGTGTCGCCAAAGTGGGCGTCGGCGTAGATGTCGGTCGGGTCAGCGGCTTCGGTCAGGAAATACTCCGAGGCGGCGCTGGCCAGGTGCAGCGCTTTGTTGCTGGCGAGGTTCCGGCTGTATTCGTTGCTCACCGGCACGAGGCCCAGCACCCGCTCGGGACTGAGGCTGACGGCCAGCACACTGAGCACCACGAGGCCCAGCGCCGAAGCGTTGCCCAACCCGGTGCGCCGCCGGAATAACCAGAACGCGCCCACTACCAGCCCCACGATGAGCAGGCACGCGCCCACGACCGGCGCGCTAAACCCGCCCGCTGCGCCCACGGTGAGCTTCATTTCTTCCCACGAATACCCGAACAAATCGGCCCCCAGCGGCACGGTGGTCATGGAAAAGTAGTACATCAACCCGACCTGAACCAGCGTCAGCAGGGCGCAGGCAATCACGTAGGCGGCGCGGGCGGCGCGCGGAGAAATCAGGTTGAAAACGACGTAAAGCAGGTAGAGAAAAAACGTGCTTCGCAGAAAATACACGCCATCCGAAAGCAAGGCCCGGCCCACGACGCGGCCTATTTCTCCGGGAACGCCGTGCGTGGCGATGTTGTACGCCAGTTCGAGCGCGCGCAGGAAGAGCAGCAGAAAGAGCCAGACCGCCGAAAGCTGGGCAAAAGAACCAGCAGCCAGCAAGCGCAGGCGGGTAGGGCGGGTGGCGGTCGCCGTCAGGGTAGTCATGGAGTCGAAGAGTGGGTAGGATGGGTGGCAAGATACGTTTTAACCGCAAAGAGCGCAACGGACTGACGCAACGGGCGCAAGATTCATCGTCCTTGCGGTCTTTGCAGCCATCCGTTGCGCTCCTTGCGGTTAACGTTTCTGAGAACAAACGTATCACTTTCCACCCCCCGGCGCGCCGTCTTTCCCCGCCAGGTATTTGTCCAGAAACACCAAAATCGCCTCGTAGCCCTTGATTTCGTTTTCTTTTTTCACGAACCCGTGGCCTTCATTGGGGAAAATGATGTATTCCACCGGCACGCCGTTCCTGCGCACGTTGGCCACCATCTCGTCCGATTCCACCTGCAACACGCGCGGGTCGTTGGCCCCCTGCAGCACGATGAGGGGCTTTTTAATGTGCTTCGCGAAAAATAAGGGCGATTTGTTGTACAGTGCCACCGAATCCACCGCCGGATCGCCGAGTTCTTTATAGAGCGATTCGCGCTGGGCCGTCCACCAACTCGGGATGCTCCTGAGCGTGCGGAGCCAGTTGGCCACGCCGAAAATATCCACGCCCACAGCGAACTCGTCGGGGGCGAAAGCCAGCCCGGCCAGGGTCATGTAGCCGCCGTAGCTGCCGCCCATGATGCCGATTTTGGCGGGGTCCACGTAACCCGTAGCAGTCAGGAACTTCTTCGATTCGACGCAGTCCTTCAGATCGGCGTCGCCGTGTTTGCGGTCGTCGGCGGCGAAAAAGGTTTTGCCGTAGCCCGAACTGCCCCGGTTGTTGACGGCCAGCAGCACGTAACCGTGGTTGACGAGGTACTGCGTCAGCGGGTTATAAGTCAGGCGGGTCTGGCCGCCCGGGCCGCCGTGAATGACGAGTAACGCCGGGCGTTTTTCACCCGGCGTGGATACGCCCGGTTTCAGGTCTTTCGGTTTGAACAGTAGCGCCGGAATTTCCAGCCCGTCGAACGATTTGTACCGAATCACCTCGCCCGAAACCAAATCACTTGCATTGATTTCCGGGTTGAGCGACTGGGTGAGTTGGGTGACTTTGTTCGTGCCGAAATCGTACACGAACAGGTTGGCGGGCGACTGCGAACTGTTCACGTAAAACGCCATTTTTTTCTCGCTGTCCGAAAACGTCACGCCCGTGACATCGCCGTCGGGGAGGTTGGGGAGTTTTACGTTCTGGCCGGTTTTCGTGTCCACGATGTTGATTACTGTGCGGGCATCCTGATTGAACCCCGACACCCGGTAGCGACCCGTGCGGGAAAAGTAGGCGAACGACACGTCCCAGGCGGCTTTTTCCAGTTGTTCCGATTTCCCCGTCGCCAGGTCGTAGGCCTTCACGTACTTGAATTCGCTGCCTTCGTCGCTGAGGTAGAGCAACTTTTTGTTGTCGGGCGTGATTTGCAGGGGCGAAAAAGCCACCTCGCCTTCGTGCGGCGTGAGGTGTTTGGTCTGGCCAGTCTGGAGGTCGTGGAGGTAGATGTCCTGATCCGCCGAGGTTTTAACTTTGCTGAGGGTCAGGTACCGCTTGTTGTCCGACACCGCGCCGGGGAAGTACCCGCCTTCGTTTTTGAAAATGGTTTTTGAGGTGAGCGTGGCCACGTCCATCTCGCAGAGGTCGAAATACCGCTTGTCGCGCTCGTTGGAGGAGTGGTACAGGCTGCGTTTGTCGAAACTCATCCCGTAAAACGTGGCCTTCGCGCCTTTGGCGGGCGTGAGGTCGCGGGTACTGCCGTCGGAATTACGGACGAACAGGTGGTTGATTTCATCGCCGCCGTTGTCGCTGGAGTACAGCAACCGCCCGTCGGGTAGCAGTTCCTGGGCGAACACGGCGTTGGTACTCGACGTGGTAAGCGGCTTAGCCGCCCCGCCGGTGACGGGCACCTCGTAGGCGTTGAACGTGCCCGATTGGTTGGAGTTGAACACCAGTTTCGACTCATCCGGCGAAAACACTGCGCCGTTGAGCCGGGTGGTGTTCATGAATTGCTGGATGGTGTATTTTTTCACCGGGGGTTTGGCGGGTGGCGTGGGCTTCGTGGCGGAGAGCAGGAGACCGAGGGCCAGCAAGGGGGCGAAAAGGAGCCAGAGCGCGGGGTGGAGGCGAGGGGTGGGAGGCAGGAGCATGGGGTTGAAGTCGGGACTATTGTTAGCCAAAGGTAAGAAAATGAGGGGTTTCTGAGTTTTTGTGGGGGAATGTTTGGAGGAGTGGGTGGGAATGGATAGAATTGTTCGCTGAATGCTTGTGCGGTTGTGGCGGTGGGGCAAAAACTTGGCGCAGTTCCGGCCTATCGGGGGACGAGGCCGGGGTGGGTTTTAAGCATAGAACAAGGAGTATATATATATTCCTGACAATTTTGTAGCAAAACAACTACGGCATTACGATTGAAATGCATATCAAAACTAATTGCACATGCCAACCTTAAATTATACCCAAAGACTATCTAACCTTCAGTCGAGAAAATTCGATAGGGAACTTAACGAATCACAAATTTCGAAATCTTTCAGTACGAGAGAAATTCCTGACAATTTGAAATACCTTTTAGAATCTACTCGAAAAATTGACTCAAAATATAATGCAAGGACTGTTGAAGCAGCGAATCGAGTCCAGAAGCACCTCGAAAATAAGCTGGACCTGCATTTTAGCCGTGCATACAGAACCCAAGGCTCAGTTATTACTTCGACAAATATCAAAGTACATAGCGATTTTGATTTGCTAACAATTGTTGATAGATACCATTACAACGCTCCAAGTCTACCTGTTACATCACCGTATACTGCATCTGAACCAAGGGAAGACATCAAAGATTTGAGAATGCAGTCTCTTAATATTTTGAGGAGTATCTATGACGAGGTAGATGACTCTTCTGAGAAGTGCATATCAATTTACAATAAATCGTTGGGGAGGAAGGTGGATGTGGTGTTTGCGTTTTGGTATAATACAGAAAAGTATGAAGAAACAAGTGATGAATTTTATCGTGGGGTAAAATTTTCTGTAGCGGGAAGCCCAGACTTTCCTTTTGCACATTTGCACAACGTTAATTATAAGGGAGACTCAACATCAGATGGCTCAAGAAAAGCAATTCGCTTGTTAAAAAACTTAAAAGCAGATTCTGATAATAAACTGGATTTGTTAAAAGGATTTCATTTTACGACAGTAATTCACTCGATTCAGAACGCTCTTCTTCTCCATCCCAATTCCTCAGAATTAGGTATTGCTAAAACTTCATCAGATGAATTGGGGAAATTAATTGACAATTCAACCTACAGAAAGAGTGTCAAAAGTCCAAACGGAACAGAAACCCCGTTGATAAAGGACGAATTTGTGAATGAGCTACAGATTATAAAAACGGACCTTGATGAGTTAATTAAGGACTGTTCAAAGGAAATCGGAAGTTATGCAGTTCAAAAAGCAGTATTAACCTATTAATTTTTCATTATGACAAATTTAAAGCCACAAATTTTTATTGGCTCTTCTGGAAATGGTTTGAGCATAGCCGAAATCGTAAAATCGGAACTGCAAGCAGTAGGTGATGCCTATTTATGGTCACAAGGCGACTTATGGGAGCCAAACGAAAGCACTTTTGATAATCTTTTAAGGATGACAGGATATTTTGACTTTGGAGTGTTTGTTGCAACTCAAGACGACTTAACTCTGACATCAAAGGGAGAATATGGTTTCGAAGCAAGAGACAATGTCATTCTGGAAATGACCTTGTTTGTCGGAGCGTTAGGAAAGAGGAAGTCATTTTTAATCACGGAAAAGGGGCTTGATAAACCTACTGATTTTAGTGGAATTTATATGCCAGAATTTATCAAAGATGATGTCTCATCAATAAAACAAGTGTGTAGTGAAATTGCATCAAGAATTGTTGAACATTATCAAACAGGTCATTTAAGTTTGTACCCAACAACAGCATTAGCAATTGGCTATTACAAGAATTTTGTAGCAGACTTAGTTGCGAGTATACAAGTAGCAGATGAACTTGATATTGACGGAATACAATATAAAGATTTCAAGCTTAAAGTTGTTATTCCAAATGATTTGAAAGGTCGAGTTAAGGAAAAAGCAAGCTTGTTTTACAAGCGACATGGATTCGCCGAGAACAGTCTAAAAACTGCGATTCGTAAGCATCCAATCTGGTTTCAATTAGACCCTAAAGCCTCACCACCCAATGCAGTCATGTATGATATGCCAAGCACATTGACAGGAATAGATGACGCCATTGAATTGAAGCTTGAAAAATCCTATAAAGGAAGGACAAAACTTCAAGAGATAATAGAACAAAGGGAGTTGAATAACTTTAGAAAAGTTTTGCAAATAATGTTAGACACAAGCCCATTTGCAAAAGCTTCTGTTGAAATTGTTGACGAGTTCTAATAGCCTCAACTGGCCCTAACTGGCGCGAGTCTGTGATGTCTTTGAATGGCGCGAGTTTGCAACTCGTGCCGGGTCAGGCGAGCATTAACTTTCACTTCCAAGCGTAAAAAACCAGTCCTGTTCGGATGGACACGAGTCACAGACTCGCCCCAGTTGTCCGTAGTCTGTCCTCCAGTAAAAAAATAATTAAAACAGGTGTTGTCCGACGTTTGCAACGTCGGACGGGAATGCCGGTAGTCTGTGACTACCTTTTTTTCAGCAATCCAGCATCATCACTTCCAGCGCGCCTTTTCGCGTACCAAAATAATCACGGGCACTGCTGTAAGGATAGTCTTCCGGCGCATCGACCCAAC
Organism: Spirosomataceae bacterium; assembly: GCA_965249815.1. Lineage (GTDB taxonomy): Bacteria > Bacteroidota > Bacteroidia > Cytophagales > Spirosomataceae > JAJAZB01. Next base: position 670,318 of record CBDFMV010000002.1, read on the forward strand.
CCGCGGAAACTGGATTGTTGTGCAGGTAATCCAGCTTTTGGCGCATGAACGGGCGGGTAATCAACTCCTCAGCGTGGTTGTCCTGCCGCCAAAATTGGTAGTTCTCGTTTTTCTTGTTCTTTTCGGCAGCGCGGGCCATCAGCCACAGCATCCACTCCTTACGACTTTCGGTTTCTTCCTTGATAGCCTCAATCAATGCTTTAGCCGTAAAATTTTTGAAATCGCGCAACACATCCGACAAGTGGAAACCTGGTTCCGTACTTGCAATCAGGTGAACGTGATTACTCACGGTGCGACGTTTCGCTCAGGCACCACGCGTGCAACTGCAATCCTTTGTTTTCCTGACAATACCGAAGGCTATTTAGCACGATTTTCCGGTACACCGGTCGTGTGAATACGTCGAGCCAATACACCGTTGCGAAGCTTAAAAAGTAGAGGCCTTCCGGGTTGGAAATCCGGTAGGGTTTCGGGTTAATGACCATTGAAATTCATGTTAAAATCAGTAGTCACAGACTACTGGCATTGCCCGTCCGACGTTGCAAACGTCGGACAACATTAACTAAAAAAGCGTAAAGAAACCGACTCAAATTCAGTTAAAAACTGACAAAGTCAAGTTTCTTATTCATAGATGAAGGGTTCAAACTTAAACGAGTTACTGAACTTCCCCAATTGGCGCGAGTCTGCGCTAACGACTGGTTCAGGTTGCAAACTTGAACGAGAGTCATTATTACAAATGGGCTGGATGTGAGAAATCGGAGACGCTGACGAAATGGGTATTCACGCCACCATCGCCACGCGCCCGTACCGGTTCCGGTATTCCGTCGGCGACAGGCCCGTGAGTTTTTTGAACACTTCCCGGAAGGCCTTCACGTCGGCGTAGCCCACCTCGTCCATGATTTCGTAGATGGTTTTCCAGGTGCTTTCAAAGTTTTTTTTCGCCGCTTCGATTTTCACCCGCTGGATGTACTCGATCACCGTGTTGTCGGTGGCTTTCTTGAAGCGGCGTTCGAGGTTGCGGCGGCCCAGCGCGAAGCGGTCGGCGAGGTGGTCGATGGTGAGCTTGTCGGCGTAGTTGGTTTCGATGAATTCCTGCACGCGCTTCACCGGCTCGTCGCCGTGCAAACGCTGGCCCCGGAACACCATGAACGGCGACTGGCTGACGCGGTCCATCTCGACCTGAAACACCTTGGCGCACAAAATAGCCAACTCACGGCCCGCGTGTTTTTCCACGAGGTACAGCAGAAGGTTCCAGTACGAGTTGGCCCCGCCGCTGGTGTAAATGCCACCTTCTTCGGTGATGATTTTCTCAGTAACGAGGTGTACGTCCGGGAACATGGCCCGGAACTCGTTGGCCATGACCCAGTTGGTCGAGCACTGCCGCCCCTTCAGCAACCCGGTGGAGGCCAGTAGAAACGCCCCCACGCAGAGGCTGGCCACTTCGGCCCCGGCCTCGTGTTGCCGGACCACCCAGGGTAGCAGGCCCCGGTTTTTCTCCAGGCCGCGCACCATGTCGCCTTTCAGGGCCGGAACGAAGATGAGGTCGGTGCTTTCAACTTCGTCGAGCAAGGCGTCGGTGTGAACGGTGAACAGGCCGCCGTGCAGGGTCACTTCGCGCGTCAGCCCGACGAGTTGGACCTTGAACACCGGCGGCTGGCCCATGCTCGCCAGGAAGTTGTTGACCTCGGTGAAAACGTGGCGGGGGTCATCGACGGCGGCCAGAACGGCCTCCTGCGGAACGAGAATCGAGACGTGCTTCATGGGGGAAAAGTACGCTCGAAACTTGTCGCAAACAACCCCTCAATTTGCCGTTTTTGCCACCCGCCCGACCGGAAACGGGCCGGTACCTTTGTCTTGGAAGTCAGGAAAACCAATCATCTAAACTCAACTGAACCATGAACACGCTCGAAATCACCTCCGCACCCGCGCTGACGCAACCCGCCAAACGTAACCCGAAAACGCTCACCGTTGCGTACTGGGTCGCCACCCTGCTGTTTGCCGCCCTCATGCTCGCCGACGGCATCGCGGGCCTGTCCCAGGTCGAGGACGGCAAAAAAGCCATGACGATGCTGGGCTACCCGTTTTACATCATGACCATCCTCGGCGCGGCCAAAGTGCTTGGTGCCGTGGCGCTGGTGCAAACGCGCTTCGTGACGCTGAAGGAATGGGCCTACGCGGGCTTCGCGATTAGTTTCGTGGGCGCGTCGGCGTCGTGGGGGCTATCGGGGCACGGGCCGGAACTGTACCTGTTTCCGCTCATTGCGTTGGCGATGCTGTTGGGCACGTATGCCTTGTGGAAAAAGTGGAGCCGGTAAGCATTTTCACTTAAAATCAAGTCTTTACAAACCAATTCAAGCTCATGGCAACCAAAATCTTTGTCAACCTCCCCGTCGAAAATCTCGACCAAACGAAGGCGTTTTTCGCCCAACTCGGCTTCTCGTTCAACCCCCAGTTCTCCGACGAAAACGCCACCTGCATGGTCGTCGGCGATGACATTTTCGTGATGCTGCTCGTGAAGCCGTTTTTCAAGAATTTCATCCAGAAACCCATCGCCGACGCCACCCAAACGGCGGAGGTTATCGTCAGCCTTTCCGCCGAAAACCGGGAGCAGGTGGACGATTTGGTGGACAAGGCCATCGCCGCCGGTGGAACCGCCACCGTCACGCTCGACCAGTACGAGGGCATGTACGGCCGGGGCTTCCAGGATCTGGACGGCCACCTCTGGGAATTCATGTACATCGACCCGAATTTCGCCGGGCAGGGTTGATGGTCAAATCTCCGGAACCAAAAAAGGCGTTGCACGGTGCAACGCCTTTTTTAATGAACAGGCTGGCTTACAGAATCTTGTAAATGTCCACCGCGTCCATTTTCTCTTTCAACTCTCGGATGTTGACCGACGACTTGATGGCCTGATCCTTCTTGCTTTTTTTCTGGGAAAGTTCGCGCATCAGGTCTTCATACACCATGTTGGCGGGTTTTTCGCCCACGCGCTCGATGATGCCGTTGGCTTTGGCCACGTTGACGGCGCTCCTGAGTTGCTCGTAATACTTGTTTTCCATGTCGAAATATGCGTCGTGGATGCTGATGAAGCGGCCCACGAGGTCCTGAGCGTAGTCGAGGTTGTTGTTGACGGTGCGGATATTTAATTCGGTTTGCAGCAGTTCGCCGAGGTTCACCTTACCCGATTTCTGGTCCTGGTACTTGCCTTCGATTTCGGCGATGTGCTTGCGCATGTAGTCGCCGGTAAATTCGGCGGTCATGTAATTGAAGTAGTCGTCGAGGCTTTCGTCGGGGCGCTGGGCGCGGGGCGCGTAACCGAGTTTAAAGGCGTCCTTCCGGATTTTGTCGAGCAAATCGAGTTGCAGGGTTTCGAGTTGCGCCACGGTCTGAGTGCTGGAGGTCGTGTTGACGACGTTAGCGCGGTCGAGGGTGGTGTAATAGGCGATGTAGCGGTTGAGTTCGCCCTCGAACTCCTTGATTTTCTCGAACCGCACTTTTTTGTCCTGCATCCCGGCGGCGTAAGCCACGTTGAGCGCTGAACTCGACAGCGTGACGGCCTGCGAGGCAAACGGAATCAGGGCCACAATCGGACTGCCCGCCAGCGCCTTGAGCGTACTCATGAACCGCTCATTTTTGGGTTTGGAATCGAAAATAGCCTTGTTTTCGGCGATCTTCAGAATGACCTGGTCGAACGAAAAACCCAGCGGGCCGTCCTTAACGCTGCTCAGACGTTTGATGAACCCCTGGTAGTCCTGGTTGATGACCTGCGACTTGAGGTCGATGATGTCGTCGGAAAGAATTTTGTACGTCTCCACGCCCTTCACAACGTTGAAGCGGATTTTTTCCCACTTCGTTTTATCGGTCAGCGTCTGGGTTTTCGAGATGTCGTTGAGCGCCCGACCCTGGGTTTCGAGGCGGCTTTTGAGGTTCTCATTTTCGTTGCGGAGTTCGTTGAGGCCGCTACGCATGTTGATGAGCAGCGTGTCGGAAAAGACCTGCGCTTGCGCCGAATGCGCTGCGAATAGTGCAAAAACAACAGCCAGTTTTTTCATTTGGGAAGGGTTAGGCATTCGTTTCCTGCAATTTTTACTCCAAAAGTAACGCCTGCGGAAAAAAATTATTGGACGGCTATCGGGCAGGTGGGAGAAAAACAGGAACACGGATGACACGGATTCAGCGGATTCGCACGGATTAAAAATTAGTGGTCATCCATTAAATCCGCGTCATCCGTGTTCCAATTCTATTCTCAATTCCGCAACCGATTTGCCTTCCACCGGCTCGCAGTGACCGATTCAACCGCCTGACTTGAAGCGGCAACGGGTTTTTTGGCCTGAAAAAGCCGCGCCGCCAGCGCCGCCGCCAGCATCGCCTCGAGTCGGGTCGGGCTGCTCGTCGAGCTGCTCCGGTTTGAAGTGCAGGCCGACGAAGCGCGTGTCGAAGTTGCCGGAAACGAAACGCCTCGTGCTGCATCACAAACCTGCAAAACGGCAACGTCGTCGCGACGCCCGATAATCTGGAACTCGTCGATGGCCCGGATCATTTTTTCGATGGCCTCCATCCGGTCTTCGCCGTAGGTGACGAGTTTGGCAAACATGGCGTCGTAAAAAATCGGGATGGCCTGGCCCTGCTCGATGCCGTCGTCCACGCGCACGCCGTTGCCCTGGGGCCGGACGTAGGTGTGGAGCGTGCCCACGTCGGGCAGGAAATTGTTGCGCGGGTCTTCGGCGCAAACCCGGCTTTCAATGGCGTGGCCGGTGATTTTTAAATCTTCCTGCCTGAAGGGCAGTTCTTTTCCCTCGGCCACGAAAATCATCTGTTTCACCAGATCCACGCCCGTAATGAGTTCGGTCACGGGGTGCTCCACCTGGAGGCGGGTGTTCATTTCGAGGAAATAGAAATCCAGGTTCTCGTCCACGATAAACTCCACCGTGCCCGCGCCGTAGTAATTGCAGGCGCGGGCCACGGCCACGGCGCACTGGCCCATGCGTTCCCGGATTTCGGGCGTCAGCACGGCCGAAGGCGCTTCTTCGACCAATTTCTGGTGTCGCCGCTGAATTGAGCATTCCCGCTCGAAGAGGTGAACGATGTTGCCGTGCTGGTCGCCCAAGAACCTGAATTTCGATGTGTTTGGGCGCGGTGATGTATTTTTCGATAAACACCGCGTCGTCGCCGAAGGAGGCGAGTGCTTCGCTCTGGGCGCGTTCCAGTTGTTCGTCAAATTCGGATTCGGAATTGACCACGCGCATGCCCTTGCCGCCGCCACCCGCCGAGGCCTTGATGAGAATCGGGTAGCCGACCTGCGCGGCGATTTGTTTGGCGGCGGCGCGGTCGGTGATGGCCGCGTCCACGCCGGGCACGAGGGGCACGTTCATGCGGCGGGCGGCTTGTTTGGCCGAAATTTTCCCGCCCATCATCTCCATGCTTTCGGGCGAGGGGCCGATGAAAATCAGCCCCGCCTCCCGGACTTTGCGGGCAAACCCGGCGTTTTCGCTCAAAAACCCGTAGCCGGGGTGAATGGCGTCCACGCCGCGCTCCTTGCAGATTTGTATGATTTTATCGCCGAGCAGGTACGACTGGTTGGAAGGCGGCGGCCCCACGCACACGGCCTCGTCGGCGTAGCGGATGTGGAGGGCCTGGCGGTCGGCTTCGCTGAAAATGGCCACGGTGGCGATGCCCATTTCGCGGGCGGTGCGCATCACGCGCAGGGCGATTTCACCGCGGTTGGCGATGAGGATTTTTTTGATTTTGGGCATAAATGAACGGAAAGTTGACAAACAGCGTAAAAACGCATTAGCAGGCCTTCAATAGAAGCAAAACCGCGGCAAAGAGTAGAAATAGACGGCCAGAGGCGATTTGTACTGAAGCTGGTGACCTGAAATTAAAAAGCGGCTCCTCCGGATTTTCTATTTTTTTCACTACCCATCCGACGAAAAACCATAGTACCGCCAGCAGCGAAAGAAGGCCCAAAAGCAAGTAGTAGTTAGTTTCACTCATGGTAGCTTTCCATTGAGTTTGAATGCAATACATTGGCCACTGAAAAACTCCAGCCGCTGGCGCTGCTCCTGCTTCAATTCGTCGGTGATTCATTGGACAATCCTTCCACGTCGGCAAAGGCGTCGTACATCTGTTTAAGGCGTTCGGTATTTTCGACGCGGTCAATCAGCGCGTGGAAGTGGGAACGGACTTGGGTAGGGGTCATGGTGTTCGTTGCGAAGACGAAACAAAGAAACTCATTTTTTGGAAAAACTGCCTGGTGGCAGTTGGCTCAAGCGCCGCCACGGCGGTTGCCAGCCGTCCCCCCCGCACAAATCCGGTACGGCTGGCAACCTGTTTGGGTGCTTTGAGGGGGCTGGTAACCTCGCGCCGCCGTTTGAAAACCCGCCCCAAAAGGCCTACCTTTGCGGCACGTTTACAAACCATTCTGATTCAACAGCTTATGGCGGATTTGTTCGAACGGCGCCTTGCCAACCCCGGCCCGCTGGGCCAGTATTCCAGCTTTGCCCACGGTTACTTCGCCTTTCCGTACCTCGAAGGCGAAATCGGGCCGTACATGAAGTTTCGCGGGAAAGAAGTCCTCAACTGGAGCCTCAATAACTACCTCGGGCTGGCCAATCACCCCGAAGTGCGCAAAACCGACGCCGAAGCCGCCGCCCGCTGGGGCCTGGCCGCGCCGATGGGTGCCCGGATGATGTCGGGCCAGACGCCGTACCACGAGGAACTGGAGCGGCGGCTGGCCACTTTCGTCCAGAAAGAAGACGCCTTCCTGCTCAATTTCGGCTACCAGGGCGTGATGTCGGCCATCGAGGCGATGGTGGACATGAAGGACGTCATCGTGTACGACGCCGAAAGCCACGCCTGCCTCATCGACGGCATCCGGCTGCACAAGGCCAAACTGGGCAAGTACTTCACCTTCCGCCACAACGATATGGAGTCGCTGGAGAAAAACCTCCAGCGGGCCACGCGCCTGGCCGACGAACAGGGTGGGGGCGTGCTGGTGATTACCGAAGGCGTGTTCGGGATGTCGGGCAACGTGGGCAAACTCGACGAAATCGTTGCGCTGAAGCAAAAGTATCCATTCCGCCTGCTCGTGGACGACGCCCACGGCTTCGGCACGATGGGGCCGACCGGCGCGGGCGTGGCCGAGCACCTCGGCTGCCAGGACGGCGTGGACCTGCACTTTTCGACCTTCGCCAAAAGTATGGCATCCATCGGCGCGTTCATCGCCGGGGAGGCGAAAATCATCAATTTCCTGCGCTACAACATGCGCTCGCAGACCTACGCCAAATCGCTGCCCATGCCCCTGGTGATTGGCGGGCTGAAGCGCCTCGAACTGGTGCAAACTCAGCCCGAACTGCGCGAGCAACTCTGGACCATCGTGAACGCCGTGCAGAACGGCTTCCGGGCGCGGGGCTTCAACATCGGCACGACGGTGTCGCCCGTGACGCCCGTATTCCTCCACGGCGAGTACGACGAGGCCGTCGTGAGCCATCTGGTGGCCGATTTGCGCGAAAACGAGGGCATTTTTTGCTCCATCGTGCTCTACCCGGTGGTGCCCAAGGGCGTTATCATGCTGCGCATCATCCCGACCGCCGCGCATACCCTCGCCGACGTGGAGCGCACCCTCGATGCGTTCGACTCGATTCAGGAAAAATTGCAAAACGGGGCCTACGCGGGGCGCGGGATTGCCACGTTTGTATAATTTTTTTATAATTTTTCACTATTTTTCAGTGAGAGTGCTTGGTTCGGAGTTGGGAAATGCGATATATTTCGCCCAGAAATTGCGTTTTTGAGCATTTCAGGCCATTTTTCTCCAACTTTTAACCCCTCAATTCCCCATGAACCGTTTCAGCGAAATCAAAGACCTGGTGATGCAACTCGAAGGCGACTTCGAAAAATTCTACGACAAAGGCAACCAGGCTGCCGGAACCCGTGTGCGCAAAGGGATGCAGGACCTGAAAACCCTGTCGCAAAGCATTCGCTCGGAAGTGCAAAACATGAAAAACGAAAAACCGGCGTAACTGACTGGTTTTCAAAATAAAAAGCCCGACCAACTGGTCGGGCTTTTTTAGTTTTTACTTGGGATTACTCAAAATTTCTCCCGGTTCATCACCGTCGCTTCGCCGCGCGTGGTGGTTTTGCCGGTTTGTACGTCCACGATTTCGGTGGTCATGTCGGCAGTGTGGCGCTCGGGGTCGATGGCCGTGATGGTGAAAACAGCCTCGTAGTCCACGTCTACAAACATGGGCCGCAGAAATTCCATCGTTTGCTTCAAATAAATGCTGCCGTAGCCGGGAAACTGCGTCCCGATGATTTTCGAGAACACGCTGCCGCCCAGGAAGCCGTGCATGATCGGTTTTTTGAAGATCGTCCCGGCGGCAAACTCCGGGTCGAGGTGGAGCGGGTTGTCGTCGCCGGAAACGTCGGCGAAGTTCACCACGTCGGCCTGCGTGAAGCGAAAGCGGTGACGGAAAACCTCGTTGAGTGTAAAGTTCAAAGTGTGAAAGTAGAAAGTGTGGTGCAAGCTACGTCTTTACACGCTACACTTTACACTCAGGAAGAGTGGTCGGCCACGATGACCCATTCGCCGTTGATTTTTCGCCAGACCAGACTGAAATGCCCGCCGACGTCGCCCTGTTCGGGCCGGGAGCCGCCGCTCCGCGTGAGGTGCCAGCGGCCCACGACGAAAGCGGCGTCTTTTCCCAGAAAATCGACCTTGAGGATGTTGAAAGCCAGCGACCCCATCGCAGCGCGGTCGGGGTAGTTCTTTTTGTAACTTTCCAGCGTGGCGCGGTAGCCCTTGCGGACGCCCGATTTTCCGATGTACAGCAGCGAATCCGACTCCCAGTAGCCATGCATGAACTCGGTTACGTCGCCCCGGTTCCAGGCTTTGGTCTGGCGGTCGAGGATGTTGAGGATGGTTTGGCGGGCCTGGGGCGTTTGGGCCAGCGCAGGAAGCGACGCCAGCAGCATAAAGGCGGTTATTGCGTTTTTCACGGTACTTTTGGGGAATGAAAAAGGTCTGAAACCTGATTTACGCTTACCGTCGGTACATCGGCGTGGACGGCATTAGGTGCCTGTTGTTCATTGTGGCACTGATTCAGCTATTTCTTTTCGTGAACATGGCCAAGCAAAACCGCACCGGCATCGTCTACTCGACCAACCCCGATTTCAACTACCAAACCGACGAGCCTTCGGAAGCCGAAACCCTGCTCCCCGCCAAACAAAACCTTCGCGTGCAACTCGACAAAAAAGCCCGGGGCGGCAAGCAGGTCACGCTTGTGACGGGTTTCGTCGGCACCGAAACCGACCTTGCCGACCTCGGCAAGCGCCTGAAAACGCTCTGCGGCAGCGGCGGCTCGGCCAAAGACGGCGAAATTCTGGTGCAGGGCGATTTCCGGGGAAAAATCACCACCTGGCTGACAAAGGAAGGCTACCGGGCGAAACAAATCTGACTCCGCCCGGTAGCCTTCCTTTGTCAGTTACATTTCCCGTTCGCCGGAAAGCAGCGGCGTGGGTTCGACATCGGTCACGTAGTTTTTCTCCTTCAAAAACAGCGAGACGACGACGAACAGCACGAAGTTGACGCCCATGAGCACCACGAAAAACCAGTCGTAATCGGCGCCCTTGAAGCGGGAGAAAACCCCGCCGCTGGCGATGCTTCCGTTCATGAACGAAACGAAATAATTCCCCACCGAAACCATCAGCAGCCACACGGCCGTCATGAAACTTTTCATGGATTTGGGCGAGTGCGTGTAGGCGTATTCGAGGCCCGTGATGGACACGAGCACTTCGCCCGCCGACAAAATCAGGTACGCCAGCACCTGCCACCACACCGAGGGCGTTTGGCCCGCATCGACCCGTTCCTGCACCAGCGCAATCACCACGAACGAAAGACCCGTCAGCAACAACCCGGTGCCCAACCGGCGCAGCGGCGTAAACTTGATGCCCATGCGTTCGACCAGCGGGTAAATGCCGTAGGTAAAAATGGGGATCATCGTCACCAGAAAGAAAGGGTTGACCGTTTGCACCTGCTCAGGCAGCACCGTGAAGCCCGGCCAGATTTCGCGGTTCAGTTTCGTAGCCTGCAACACCCACTCCGAGAGGTTTTGGTCCCAGAGCGCCCAGAAAACCGGAATGAACATGAACACCAGCAGAATCCGCCCGATGGCCTTGACGCCCTCCGGCTGGCCGAACGTCTGCCGGAAGCCCTCCCGAATGCCCACCGGCGGCACCCGCACGTAGCGTTTCCGACCCAGCCAGAAAATCAGCGTGGCCAGGGCCATCAGAAAACCCGGAACGCCGAAGGCCACGGCGGGACCGACGGTGGCGTAGAGGTAGGGAATGAGCACCGTGGCAACGACCGACCCGGCGTTGATGCTGAAGTAAAACCAGCCGTAGGCTTTCGACAGCAGGTGCTCATTGGACTTGTCGAACTGATCGCCCACGTTGGCCGAAACGCTCGACTTGATGCCCCCCGCGCCGATGGCAATCAGAATCAGCCCGAACGTGAACCAGGGCAGGTTGGTGTACGAGGCAGCCAGCACGGCGTTGCCGATGAAGTACAGGATGGAGATGTACAGAATGACCTTGTACTTCCCAAAAATCCAGTCGGCGGCAATGCCGCCCACCATCGGCATAAAATAGGCGAGGGCTACGAAAAAGTGGACCTGGTCGTTGGCCTGGGCCTCAGCCGTGGCTTGCAGGGCCGGATTGTGGGCGGGGTTAAAAAACTGCGCCACCAGAAAGGTGCTCAGAATCGAACGCATTCCGTAAAAATTGAACCGTTCTGCCGCCTCATTGCCAATGATGTAGGGAACCGCCCTGGGGAAGGTTCCTTTTGCCTGAGTAGCGTTTGCCGAAGCCATGTCGGGGTTAGTGAATTGGTTAGAAAATGAAAATAAGGCAACTTTCGGCGAATTGCCAAATTGCCGTTTCCGAATGACCCTGCCCGACTTGCTCCAGGCCCGGCCCGCCTTTGCCGCTGTACTCCCGCCCACCGTGCTGGCCCGCCCACTGCGGCTCGACTTCACCGAAAAAAACGACGAACTCGATGCCGTCGAACTGACCGACACCCGCCGTTTTTCCGACTACGTCTTCGGCAAACTCTGGGCGCACGACGCCACCGTGGGCTGGGGCGGCTACGACGAAGACCGCGTGCTCTACCGCCGTAGCGCGCACTTTCAGCGGGGCGACGAACCGCGCTCCGTTCACCTCGGCGTGGATTTGTGGGCCGACGCCGGCACGCCCGTCATGGCCCCGCTCGACGGCCTCGTCCACAGTTTTCAGGACAATGCGAACTTCGGCGACTACGGCCCGACGGTGATTCTTCAGCACCAACTGCCCTTCGTGGACCGCTTCGGCCCGAAGATGCTGCGGTTTTTCACGCTCTACGGCCACCTGTCGCGGGCGTCGCTGGGGGGTAAAAAAGAAGGGATGCCCGTGAAAGCGGGCGAGACGCTGGGCGAAATCGGCCCTTTTCCGGAAAACGGCGATTGGCCCCCGCACCTGCATTTCCAGGTCATCGCCGACTTGCAGCGCTACTGGGGTGATTATCCGGGGGTGTGCGCTCCCTCGCAGCGGGAGGCATTTTTAAGGAATTGCCCCGACCCGAATTTGATTTTGCGTTTTCCAAACTAAAAAGACCTAACAGGTTTTTGAAACCTGTTAGGTCTTTTCGGGCAAGTTGGTTTTCAATTCTTATCCGGCGTCACGTAGGTTTTGTTGCCGTTGGAGTTGACGTAGTAGTGACCACCCCGCGGACCTTCGTACAGTGTGCGGCCCTTGTCGTCTTTGCCAATGACCTTGTCGTCGCCTGCGGTTTGCTTCTGGGCGCTTCGGCTGGCCTGGGCCGGGCGGTCGTCTTTTTTCTTTTCGGCCTTCGTGTCGGCTTTGGCCACTTCCATTTTAGACTCCTTCTTGTCGGCCTTGTCGTCTTTTTTTGCGGCTTTTTCTTCTTTCTTATCCGCTTTTTCCCGTTTGCGGTCGGCCTTCTCGTCTTTGCCTTCGGCTTTGGCTTCCTCGGCCTGCTGGCGCTTCTTGTCGGCTTTGGTCTCTTTCTTGTCGGATTTATCGTCTTTCTTGTCCGCCTTGCCCTCTTTCTTATCCGCCTTGGCCATCTTGTCGTCGGCCTTGTCTTTTTTCTTATCGACTTTGGTCATTTTGTCGTCGGCCTTCTTGTCTTTTTTCTCGGCCTTCTCCTTTTTGTCTTTCTTATCCGACTGCGCGCGGGCGTCGAACGTCGCGAGTCCCAGCACGAGCCAGGTTACAGCAAAGAGGGTAATCAGGGCATTCAGGGAGCGTTTCATGGAAAAAATGGTTTGGAGTGGAATACGGATTGAAAATTGGCGCGAATGGCGCTGACTGACTGGTAAAAAAACGAGAAGTTTGCGGGCTTTCAATACAAGCGACCCCGTCTTTCTTCCTTTTCTCTAAGTATGGAACAACACCGACAAGGCTCGGACTTTCTCCGCGACGTGGTCATTGGCCTGTCCGATGGCCTTACCGTGCCGTTTGCCCTGGCCGCGGGCCTGAGCGGGGCCGTGGCCGACACGGCCATCGTCGTGACGGCGGGCCTGGCTGAAATTGCGGCGGGCAGCATCGCGATGGGCCTCGGCGGCTACCTTGCCGGCCAAACTGAGCAGGAGCACTACGACGCCGAACTCCGCCGCGAGCACGAGGAAGTGCAACGCGTGCCGGAGGTCGAGAAAGCCGAGGTGCGCGCTGTGCTGGCCGATTACGGCATCAGCGAAGACCTTCAGACTGCCGTGGCCGACGAGATGGCCCAACACCCCGACAAGTGGGTGGATTTCATGATGCGCTTCGAACTGGGGCTGGAAAAACCCGACATTCACCGGGCAAAAAAAAGCGCCGCCAACATCGGCCTTTCTTACGTGGTGGGCGGTATCGTGCCGCTGTCGCCGTATTTTCTTGCCGAAACCCCGCAACGTGGCCTGGTGTATTCCTGCCTCATCACCGTGCTGACGCTGCTCGTTTTTGGCTATTTCAAAAGCAAAGCCACCGGGCAACCACCCCTGGCCGGTGCCCTGAAAACCACCCTCATCGGTGCCTTGGCCGCCGGAGCTGCTTTTTTGATTGGCCGGGCGGTGGCGTAGGGAAAGAAAAGAGTAAAGAGAAAAGGCACGTTGCATTTCGCTCTTCTCTTTTCTCTCTTCACTTCCCTAACGCCGTTTTGTACACCTTCAGCACCCGTTCGCGGGCGGCTTCGTGGACGACGACGGGCCGGGGGTAATCGAGCGAGTTGAGTTCGGGCACCCAGCGACGAACGTATTCGAGATTCGGGTCAAATTTTTGGGCCTGGAGCGTCGGGTTGAATACCCGAAAGTAGGGTGCGGCGTCGCAGCCGCTTCCTGCTGCCCATTGCCAGCCGCCGTTGTTGGCCGCCAGGTCGAAATCCAGCAGTTTTTTGGCAAAATACGCCTCGCCCCAGCGCCAGTCCACGAGCAGGTGTTTGGTCAGAAACGAGGCCGTCACCATCCGCACGCGGTTGTGCATGTAGCCCGTCTGGTTGAGCTGGCGCATCCCGGCGTCCACGAGCGGGTAGCCGGTGCGGCCGTCGCACCAGGCGGCAAAGTCGGCTTCGTCGTTGCGCCATTCGATGCGGTCGTATTCGGGCCGAAAGGCCCGCCCGCGCCCCACGTGCGGAAAATGATGGAGAATTTGAAAGTAAAAATCCCGCCAAATCAGCTCATTCAGGAAGGTTTCGCTGTGCTGTTGCGCCCGTCGGGCCAGTTGCCGGGTGGAAATCGTGCCGAACCGCAGATGCAGGCTTAGCCGCGAAGCGCCTTCGACCGCCGGAAAATTGCGCCGTTCGGCGTAACCCCGCAGCAGGTTTTCGGTCACCTCCCGGCCCGGAAACGCTCCGCCACTGGGGCGGAAACCCAATTCTTCCAGCGCCGGGAGCGGCAGGGACGGGGTTTTGTGGAAATGGGAAAAATACCGCTCCGTCGGGTAAGATTTCAGGTGAAAATCCGCCAGCGTTTCCTTCCAGCGGCGGCTGTAGGGCGTAAACACCGTGTATGGCGTGCCCGCGCCGCTGAGAACTTCGCCGGTTTCAAAAATTACCTGATCTTTCACGGTTTGAAAATCCACCCCGTGTTCGCGCAGCATCCCGGCCACGGCTCCGTCGCGGTCGGTGGCGTCGGGTTCGTAGTCGCGGTTGGCAAAGACCTCAGCCACGTCGAACGCATTCAACAGGTCCTGAAAAACGGGCAGGGGCGACCCGTGGCGCACCACCAGCGACGACCCCATCGCCACCAGTTCGGCCTGCAACCGGCTGATTTCCTGATGAATAAATTCTACCCGGCGGTCGCCCCAGTCGTCGAGGCGGTCGAGGATCGTTTTATCGAAAATGAAGAGCACCAGCACGGGGCGGCCGCTGCGCAGGGCGTGGTACAGGGCGGCGTTGTCGGTCAGGCGCAAATCACGGCGGAGCCAGCAGAGGGAAAGTTCGGGCATGAAAAATGGGTAGGTTTCGGGGAAAACCGGGAGTTTCCGCTTTTGTTTAACTTGCCGAACGGATTCATCACCAACTCCATGCCCTCGCAAACCGCGTCCCGCCTCCTCTGGCAACCCACCCCCGAATTCCGCCAAACCAGCAACCTTACCCGCTACACCGACTGGCTGTTCCAGTTCAACGGGCTGACGTTCAGCAATTACGAAAGCCTGCGCCGCTGGTCGATCGAACACCTGGAGGAATTTTGGGAAAGCCTTGTTCGCTATTTCGACATCCAGTTTCATGCGTCGTACGAGCGGGTCCTTGCGGGCGAAATGCCCCGCGCCCGCTGGTTTGAAGGGGCCACGCTCAACTACGCCGAGCACCTGTTTCAGCAGAAAACCACCGAACGGCCCGCGTTACTTTTTGCGTCGGAAACCAGCCCGCTGACCGAACTTTCCTGGGCTGAACTCGAACGACAAACCGCCGCGCTGGCCGCCTGGCTTCGGGCGGCGGGCGTCCGACCCGGCGACCGGGTGGCGGGCTACCTGCCCACGATTCCTGAAGCGACCGTGGCCCTGCTGGCGACGCTCGCCGTTGGGGCCGTCTGGACGAGTTGCTCGCCCGATTTTGGCACAGCCAGCGTCCTCGATCGCTTCCGGCAGGTCGGGCCGAAGGTGCTGATTGCCGTCACCAGTTACCAATACGGCGGCAAACGGTTCGACAAAACCGACGCCGTGCGCGAATTAGTGGCCGGTTTGCCGACGGTCGAACGGATGGTGACGATTTCGCCGGGAGGAACGCCCGATTTTTCGTTTCACGGCGAAGGCTTCAAACGCCTCGCCCCCGACGGCGGCGGACTCATCGGGTGGGCGGCGCTGATGAAAAACCCAACGGCGGAGCACCTGGTGTTTGAAGCCGTTCCGTTCAGCCACCCGCTCTGGATTCTCTACTCGTCGGGCACGACGGGCCTGCCCAAAGCCATTACCCACGGGCACGGCGGGGTGCTGCTGGAGCATTTGAAGTACCTGATTTTCCACAACGACGTGCGGCCCGGCGAGCGGTTTTTCTGGTACACCACCACGGGCTGGATGATGTGGAACTTCCTGAACGCCAGCCTGCTCGCCGGGGCTACCGCCGTGCTCTACGACGGCTCACCCGGTTTTCCGGACCTGAACGTGTTGTGGAAACTCGCCCAGGACGCCCGCATCGGGCACTTCGGTACCTCCGCGCCGTTTCTGATGAGTTGTCGGAAAGCGGTGGTTTCGCCGGGGCGGGATTTCGACCTGAGCGCCCTCCGGACCCTCGGCTCGACGGGTTCGCCGCTGCCGCCCGACGGGTTCGCCTACGTGTACGAACGGGTGAAGCCCGACGTCTGGCTGAGTTCGATGAGCGGGGGCACCGACGTGTGCACGGCCTGGGTGGGCGGCTGCCCGTGGGAGCCGGTGTACGAGGGCGAAATTCAGTGCCGCTGCCTCGGCTGCGCGATGGAGGCCTTCGACGAGACCGGTCGGCCCGTCGTGGACGCGGTCGGGGAAATGGTCGTGACGAAACCCCTGCCGTCGATGCCCGTTTTTTTCTACAACGACCCCGATTTTGTCCGGTACCGGGCCAGTTACTTCGAAGAATACCCCGGCATCTGGCGGCACGGCGATTTCCTGCGCATTACCCCGCGCGGCGGCGTGGTGATTCTGGGTCGCTCCGACGCCACCCTCAACCGGCAGGGCGTCCGGATCGGCACGGCGGAGATTTACCGGGCCGTCGAGGCTATTCCCGACGTAAAAGACAGCCTCATCGTGCACCTCGAACGGCCCGACGGGAGCGATTTCATGCCGCTGTTCGTGGTGCTGAACGACGGCGAAACTCTGACGGATGCGCTGATTTTCAGCATTAAAACTGAAATTCGCCGCCAGTACAGCCCGCGCCACGTGCCCGACGCCGTGGTGGCCGTGCCCGGCGTGCCGTACACGCTCAGCGGCAAGAAGCTGGAATTGCCCGTGAAGAAAATCCTGCTCGGCCAACCCATCGAAAACGTGGCCAATCCCGGCTCGGTGCGCAACCCGGAGGTACTGGCGTGGTTTGTGGAGTGGGCGCGGTCGGGCGACTGGGGAAAAAGCAGTTGAACTTTTCGGTTGGGGCACACGCCAACCCGCGTTTTATTACTCCCAAAATCTATTTTCCGATGAAAAGCCGCCCTGCCCGCCCTCCCTCGCCACGTTCCGGCGTGATGCGGGTGGCATGACTCTTTTGCCTCTGAGTTTAAAAACTCCTTCATGGCAAATCGCAACGCAAACCGCCTGCTTCCCCTGGCCCTCGGCGTGGGTCTCGTCCTCGTCGGCCGCTCTGTTTTTCGTAAAGCCCGCCGCTACGACCTTCGCAACAAAGTCGTGCTCATCACGGGGGGGTCGCGCGGGCTGGGCCTCGTGTTGGCGCGTCAACTGGCAGCGGAAGGGGCCAAAATTGCCATCTGCGCCCGCAGCATCGACCAACTCCGCCGTGCCGAGCAGGAACTCCGGGCGCGTGGGGCCGAGGTGCTGGCCGTGCCGTGCGATTTGAGTGTTCAGGAAGAAGTCGAAACGCTGGTGGAACGGGTGCGGGCGCGCTTCGGGCGCGTGGACGTGCTCATCAACAATGCCGCCATTATTCAGATCGGGCCGCTCGAAAACCTGTCGGTGGAGGATTTCCACGAGGCGATGAACACCAATTTTTTTGGCCCGCTCTACGCCATTCTCGCCGTATTGCCCCAAATGCGGCAACGACGCGAAGGGCGAATCGTCAACGTGGCCTCGGTGGGCGGCAAGGTCGGCCTGCCGCACCTGCTGCCCTACACAGCCAGCAAATACGCCCTCGGTGGGTTTTCGAAAGGCCTGCGGGCGGAAGTGGCCAAAGATGGCATCGTGGTGACGACGGTTTTCCCGAACCTCACCCGCACGGGCAGTTCGCGCAACACCATCGTGAAGGGCCAGCACCAGAAAGAATACGCCTGGTTTAAAATCGCCGACGCGTTGCCGCTGCTATCGGACACCGCCGAAAACACGGCGGCGGAAATCATCGAAGCGCTGAAAAACGGCGATGCCGAACGGGTGGTGACGTTTTCCGGGAAACTGTTTTCGTTTCTCAACGAAGTCTTCCCCGAACTGACCACCGACGTGCTCAGCCTCATCAACCGCTTCCTGCCCGGGCCGGGAAGCGACCAGCCCAAATTCGGCTACGAAAGCGAAAGCGCCCGTTCGCGGAGCGGCGTGGCCCGCCTTAGCGACGAAGCGGCCGAGCGGAACAACGAGGTTTAACGAAATCCACCCTCCCCAGGGCGTCATTGCGAACGCAGCGAAGCAATCCGTTGCCACCTGCCAAAGTAGTTTCCAATAAACTATTCTGGTGACCATGAGCAGATTGCTTCGCTTTGCTCGCAATGACGCTCTGGGAAAGCTGTCAACCACGGGCTGGGGAGGATTTTTACTTCTTCCTTGTCGCCAGCAATTCCTGCCCGGCAATGGCCATTTTGAAGCCGGTTACTTCTTTCGTTGCCGCGTCGCGGGTGAAGGTCAGGATGGACGCGTACTGGCTGGTGGACTGGAAGGTGTCGGGTTTGTCCTGCTTCACCAGTTTGTTGGCCCCGTAGCTGTCGGCTTCCCCGTACAAATCCCCTTTTTCGAGTTTGATGACGTACTCGTTCAGCGGCGAACCAGTGGCGAAAGCGTACGTGCCCGCGTACGCTTTCAGGTCGGTCGAGTCGGCGTGGATGGGGGCGGGCTGGAACGAACGGGGCGGAGTGGCGTGGGCGAACGTGAGGCTGGCCAGCAGGCAGAAGAGGATTTTCATGGGAAACAGGTTAAAAAATTCAACGATAAGCGAAAGATAGCCACGGTTTGGGTTTCGTGAAGCGCCCGCCCCGGATTGTGGTGCGACGACCACGATGGGGCGCGGCAGAGGGCCGGTTTGGGGCGGGTGCCCGATTTTTTAGAAAACCGGGAAAAACGATTCATCAACAACCAAAATCCGAACACCCCATGAAACGATTTTTCCCCCCCACGGCCCTGTTGCTGACTGGCCTGGCGCTGGCGACCGCCGCCTGCAAACACGGCACCGACGACGGCGCGACGGTGCCCGCCGTCAACGTGAGTTTCGCCCCGGTGGCCACCTCGCAGGTACTCTGGACGGGCGTGGCCGTGACCAGCGACAACCGCCTGTTTGCCAACTTCCCGCGCATGGATACCGACACGATTCCCTACTCGGTGGCCGAAGTGGGCGGGGCGCAGGCCACGCCCTTCCCTGACGCCAACTGGAACACCTGGGCACCCGGCCTGCCGCCCGCCGAGCACTTCATCTGCGTGCAGAGCGTGTACGTGGACGCCAGGAACTTTCTCTGGGTGCTCGACCCGGCCAATCCGCAAATGCGCGGCGTGGTGCCGGGGGGAGCCAAGCTGCTCAAGTTCGACCCCAACACGCGCCAGCTTCTCCAGCGCATCGTGTTCGACGAAACCGTGGCTCCGCTGTCGAGCTACCTCAACGACGTGCGCGTGGACACCGACAAAAACGTGGCCTACATCACCGAATCGGGCCGCGGAGCCATCATCGTGGTGAACCTCACGACGGGAGCGGCCCGCCGCCTGCTGGCTAACTCGCCCACGACGAAATCGGAAAACCTCATTCTGACGGTGGAAGGGCGCATTTTCCGGCAAAAAGACGGGAGCCTGGGTAATTTCAACGCCGACGGCATCGCGCTGAGTCCACGCAAAGATTACCTCTACTACCACGCCGTCACGGCCCGCTCGCTGTACCGGGTGCCAACGGCGGCCCTGCTCGACGAATCGCTCACGGAAGGCCAGTTGGCGCAACGCGTCGAATACCTCGGCGATACCGATCCGGTGGACGGCATGGCCTTTGGGCGCGACAGCAGCCTGTACCTGACCTTCGTCCAGCAAAACGCCGTGGCGCGCATCACGCCGCAGGGGCGGCTGGAGGGAGTCGTGCGCGATTCGTTGCTGAAGTGGCCCGACAGCTTCGCCGTAGCCAACGACGGCAGCCTGTACGTGACCAATTCCCAACTGCACATTCCGCGGCCCCAGCGCACCCAGCCCTTCCGGATTTTCAAACTAACCCTGACGGCCCAGCCGTAAAACACGGGTTTCGGTTGCTGCGCGGCGGCCCTGCCTCCGGAAATTGACTTCCGGAGGCAGGGCCGCCGCGCAATCGCTCGTTGCGTCAAATCTGGGAATACTCCGTCGGGGTTAGGAAGTGCGTTTCGGCGGTGGTCATCACGTTCTGGTATTCGGGCAGGGCGCTGAGGCGCTTCCACTCCGGGTCACTGCCGAAGGCTTTCCAGTGCGCATCGCGCGATTCCCGGTTGTCGAAGGTGGTCATGTAGGTCAGGTTGGGCTGTTTTCCGCCCACGAGGGTTTGGGCGAAGTACACGGGGTTGAAGCCCAGCCGCTCGAAAATTCCTATTTCGCCGCCCGTGTCGAACATTTCGATTTTCTTCAGGCCGGTTTTCTCAGTGGCGCTCTGGTAAATCCGGTATTCGTACACCCGGGCCGATTTCGGGGCCGTCGTGGTGGGCACTTTCAGCGTCGGCCAGTGCGGAAACGCCTGCATCAGCGCGCTTTCAATCCGGTCGTAGGCCGGTTCGTTGTAGGGCGCGTTAAGGTACGCCGAGGCGGCCTGCTGGTAGGCGGCGTCGGTGGCCAGCCGGGTGGGCAGTTCGGTCAGTTGCTCCAGCGATTGGTACGGAAGCAGCACATAGAGACTCAGGCCATCTTTCCGGTCGGCTTCGTCGAAAACACCCACAGGCGAAATACCCGCCCGATTCAGGGCCGGAATGGCCGCAGTGCGGAGGTAGGCTTCGGTGGCCTTTTTCTGGTCGTCGGTTTTAAAACGGTACACGCGCATTTCGTAAAACTGGCGGCCTTTTTTGGGTGGGGTTGGGGCCGCCAGGGCCTGCGCGACGGGCATCAGCAGCGCCAGAAAAAAAACGGCGCGCACGGAGAGAAGAGAGCGGAGGTTGAGCATGGGTTGACAGGTTGTTGAACGTCGTTGGCAATCCTTGAAAAATCAGGATGCGATGTTACAAAAGAAATGCCGCCTTTCGGCTGATTTGGGGAGCCAACCCGCTGGTATGCTCTTTTAGCGAGGGACCTCAACAACCGTCCAAGACCATGCGCTTTATTCCAACCCGTTTCCACGGTGTGCTCGACTACCTGAGCGCGGCCCTGTTTATCGCTTCGCCGTACCTCTTCGGCTTCACCGCCGACGGCACCGTTGGCCCTGCCCAGTGGGTGCCCCAGTTCGTGGGCGTGGGCGTGCTGCTCTACTCGGGTTTCACCGATTACGAGTTGGGCGTGATTCGCCGCCTGCCGATGCCCGTTCACCTGACGGCCGACGTGTGGTTTGCCGGGGTTTTTCTGGCTGCGTCGCCCTGGCTGTTCGGTTTCGCTGATTTTGTGTACCTGCCCCACGTGCTGCTGGGCGCGTTTTCGGTCGTGGCGGGGTTGTTCACCCGCAAGGTGCCCAACGAGGGGGGCGTTCGCCGACCCGCGTAAAGAAAGCGAGTCAGGCTTTCAGGTGTTTCCCGAAAAAGGCCAGCGTACGCTCCCAGGCTAGTTTGGCGGCGGCTTCATTGTAGCGGGTCGGGGCGGTGTCGTTATGAAAGGCGTGCTGCGCGCCGTCGTACACGTAGAGTTCGTAGGGAATTTTCGCCGCTTTCAGGGCTTCCTCGTAGGCCGGGATGCCCGCGTTGACGCGCTCGTCCAGCCCGCCGTAGTGCAGTTGCACGGCGGCCTTGATGCCGGGCACGTCGGCGGCTTCGGGCTGACGACCGTAAAACGCCACCGCCGCCTTCAGGTCGGGCGCGTGAACGGCCAGTTGGTTGGCCATCGCGCCGCCCCAGCAGAAGCCCACGCAGCCGACTTTGCCGGTGGAATCGGGGCGGTTTTTCAGAAATTCCACCGCTTTTACGAAGTTGGTGCGGGTTTTGGTGGCGTCGAGTTGGCCGAATTTGGCGCGCATCTCGGTTTCGTCGGCGGGCGTGCCGCCCGTGGGCGAGAGGGCGTCGGGGGCCACAGCCAGGTACCCGGCCAGGGCCACGCGGCGGGTCACGTCTTCGATGTGCGGGTTGAGGCCCCGGTTTTCGTGAATCACCACCACGGCCGGGTATTTCCCTGCGGCTTTGGGGCGGGCCAGGTAGCCTTTCATCGTCGCGCCATCGCCGGGGTAGGTGGCGGTTTCGGTGAAAAGCCGCTCGTCCTGGTGCGCGACGGTGGCGGCGTGGGCGTAGTTGAGTTCGAGCAGGGGCAAGGTGGCCAGCGCCGCCGTGACGCTGCCGGTGAGCTTGGCGAGCCGTTTCAGGAATTCGTCGCGCGAAAGCGGCCGGTGGGTGTACTCGTCGAAGAGGTTGATGATGCGCTGGTCCATGCGTTGGAAAGGTTTGTTGACGGGAAAGTTCAGGAAAGTCGGGACGGAAAACAAGCAGCGGCCCGGTACACCCGCACCGGGCCGAAAAGAAGCGCTGAACCGGCAAAAACGGGAACTCAACCGGGCGGCACGGAAATGGGATTGGGTAAGTGAGTACTCGGCCTTTTCATCTCAGGCATTGACTCCCCAATCACCCATTTACCAAACCACCCGGTTTCCCCCACAACATGGGTATTCACATCGGCACCTCAGGCTGGAGTTACGACCACTGGCAGGGCATTTTGTACCCGCCCGACACGCCCGTCAGCCAGCGGTTGCGGTACTACGTGCCCCATTTTCGGACGGTTGAACTCAACGCCAGTTTTTACCGCTGGCCCCGCACGGCCACGTTTGCCGGGTGGCACGCCCGCCTGCCCGAAGGTTTTTTGCTGACCGTGAAAGCCCCCCGCGGCCTTACGCACGGCAAGAAACTCTACGCCCCCGAAGCGTGGATGGAGCGCATCAAAACCTGCTGGCACGCCTTGCGCGAAACGCGGGCCGTGCTGCTGGTGCAGCTTTCGCCCCACTTTGCCCGCGACGACGCCCGCCTCGACTACTTCCTCCGGCAGGTGCCGCCGTGGATGCGCGTCGCGGTGGAATTTCGCCACGAAAGCTGGCAATGCGACGAGGTGTTTTGGTTGCTCGAACGCCACCAGGCGGCGTACTGCATCCTAAGCGGGGCAAATCTACCGTGTATTTTGCGGGCCACGGCCCCGTTCGTGTACGTGCGCCTCCACGGTCCGGATACGCACCACCTCTACGGCGGCTCGTACTCCGACGACGACCTGCGCTGGTGGGCTGACCGCCTGCGCGAGTGGGCCGGAGCGGGCAAGGACGTGTTCGTGTACTTCAATAACGACGGCGGCGGCAACGCCGTGCGCAACGCGCTGACGCTGAAGGAGATGGTGGGATAGCCGCCCCTAAATTCGCGCCGGGCGAGCAGGAATCGCTTTGCCCACCACCCACCGCACCAATCCGTACAGCACCAACCCCACCGTAACCCCCGTCGCTACCCACTTCAACAGCATAATCGCCGATGTGAGCGCCGCGACCGTCGGCAGCGCGTCGGGGTAGGCGCGGAGCAGGGTGACGATGCCGGTGTTTTCCAGAAAATCGAACCCCATACTCGCTACCGGGACCATGTTGACGGTGCGAAATAGGGTGTAGGGCTTGTGGCGAAACAACAACGAAAGCACGATGCAGAAGAAAAACGTGTCCACGATGGGGGAGGCCACGTCGGTAGTCAGCTCAGTTTGGGCGTAGTAGGCGCGGCCTTCCGGTCCGTAGGCGGCTACCATGCGCTGAATCCGCGCCGGGTCGTAGCCAAACAGCAGGTCGATGGGGCCGATGGCTGCCCCGGCGAAGGCATTAAGCCTCTCCTCCGCGATTCGGAAGAAATACACTGGGAACGAAGCATCTAGCACCAACGCCAGCAACAGAATTTTCCAGGAAGCAATCCGGTAGAAAAAGTTGGAGAGGGAACGAAACATGGTTTTCGGTAGGCAGAGGGTGGAAATTGTGAAACTTGTCGGCGAGTCGAACCGGAATTAAACGCAGATTTACACAAAAAATGGTTTGAACACCCTAAGCCGCGCGGGCTAACGTAGCTTTTTATACGATGGATCGGTTTCTCGATTACCTGCACCGCATCGACTGGGCCGAGACCCAACGGTTTTTCCTGAAAAACGGCTGGCTGATGCTGGCCGCCGCCGTGGTGCTGGGGCTGGTGGTGTGTTTCATTACGTCCTGGATCACCACGCTCGTACTGCGGCGGCGACCACTCGAAATGCTCGGGCTGTTGCGGCGGTACGCGCAGCGGGCGTTTTATTTTTTCATCCCATCGCTGTTTTTTCTGCTGGCGACCAACACCCAGTCGGCGCGGTTTCGGCGGCAGCACCCCAACGTCGACAAGGCCTCGGAAGTGCTGTTTCTGCTGGCCTGCACCTGGCTGGTGCTGCGGCTGCTCAAGGTGGGCGAACTGTACCTCACCCGCCACGTCGACACGACCAACGACACCAACCTGTCGCAGCGGAAGTTCGTTTCGCAGGTCATTTTCGTGCGGCGGTTGCTGGCCACGGGGGTGGTCATCGTCGGGATTTCGTTGCTGCTGATGTCGTTTCAGGGCAGCCGGAAGGTGGGCCTGAGCGTGCTCACGTCGGCGGGCATCGTGAGCGTGCTGGTGGGGTTTGCAGCACAGAAAACGCTGGCTAACCTGCTGGCGGGCATTCAGATTGCTTTCACCCAGCAAATCCGCCTCGACGACGCCGTGGTGGTCGAAAACGAGTGGGGCCGCGTGGAAGAAATCAACCTGACCAACGTGGTGGTGCGGGTTTGGGACCGGCGGCGGCTGATTTTGCCCATCACGTATTTTGTCGAAACGCCCTACCAGAACTGGACCCGCTCGGATGCTTCCCTGACGGGCATCGTGCTGCTGTACCTCGATTACGCCGTGCCGGTCGACCGGGTTCGTGAAAAAGCCCGCCAACTGGCCGAGGCCGACCCGCTCTACGACGGGCAGGTGTTTGCCGTGCAGGTGACCGACACCCAGCCGACGTGCGTCGTCGTGCGGATTCTCGTGTCGGCGGTAGACGCTCCGTCGTCGTTCGATTTGCGCTGCCACGTTCGGGAGGGGCTGATCCGGTTTCTGCGCGACGAGTTTCCCGAAAGCCTGCCGCAAACGCGGGTGCAGGTGGCGGAAAACCGTCCGCCGGAAGTGCCGGTGGCGGAAAAAGCGGATTGAGGTGCGGGGTGGGAGGACGCTGGGCAATTCGGTCTGTAAGCGGGTAAAAATCCGTGAACGGTCGCCGGGCGGGCCGGGCACCGGCGGAAAGTCCGGTAGTTTTCGCAATTTGCTCCGCTTTTCACCGACCAACTTTCCCTGATGCTGTTCAAATGCCTGCTTCCTGCCTTTTTTGCCTTTTCTGTTGCCGCCCACGCCCAAAACGCCGCGTCGCCCATCAAAGGCGACCAGCCGCTGGGGTTTGAAGAATACGACCCCATTTCGACGCTCAAGGTGCCAGAGCACAAACTGACCCGCTCGAAATTTCCCTTCATCGACGTCCACAACCACCAGTTCGACATGCCGAAGCAGCCGCTCGACGGGTTGCTGAAAGACATGGACGCCCTCAACATGGCCGTGATGGTGAACCTCAGCGGGCGCGGCTGGACGAGCGACCTCGACGAAAGCACCCGCACCCTGCAAGCCGGGCTGGACAACGTCAGCAAAAATGCCCCGAAGCGGTTCGCGATTTTCACCAACGTGGCTTTCGAGGGCATCGGTACGCCGGGCTGGACGGAGAAGGCCGTCAAACTCCTCGAAGACGACGTAAAGCGCGGGGCCAGGGGCCTGAAGATTTACAAAAACTTGGGGTTCAGCGTGAAAGACAACGCGGGCAAACTCGTGCCGGTGGACGACCCGCGCCTCGACCCGATTTGGGCCAAAGCGGGCGAACTGGGCATCCCGGTGCTCATCCACACCGCCGACCCGCGCCCTTTCTGGGATCCGCTCGACCGGTACAACGAGCGTTGGCTCGAAATCAAGCTTCACCCCGGTCGCAAGCGCGGGGCGGCGGGTGAGTTTTCGTGGGAGCAACTCATCGCCCAGCAGCATAACCTGTTTCGCAAAAACCCGAAGACGAGGTTCATCGCCGCCCACATGGGCTGGTACCCCAACGATTTGAGCAAACTCGACAGCATCCTGACCACCCTGCCCAACGTGAGCGTGGAAATCGGGGCGGTGATTGCCGAACTGGGGCGGCAGCCGCGCACGGGCCGGAAGTTTTTTGAGAAATACCAGGACCGGATTCTGTTTGGGAAAGACAGTTGGGTGCCCAGTGAGTACGCGACTTACTTCCGCGTGCTCGAAACCGAGGACGAGTACTTTCCCTACCACAAAAAATACCACGCCTTCTGGCGGATGTACGGCCTCGGCCTGCCCGACGCGATTCTGAAGAAAGTGTATTACAAAAACGCACTGCGGCTCATTCCGGGGCTGGACAAAACGGCGTTTCCGGAGTAGGTTTTTAACCACGAACGCCACGGAGTTTTTAGCCCCGGCACCCGGAAAATCCGCTTGAACCATTTCACCGTGTCCCGGGCTGCGGCGCGCGACGGTTCAACGCTACTACTTCCGCAGCCGCGTCACCGGCGAATGGCGTATTTAATCAGGCAGTTGGTCGAATAAAAAAGCAGACGGGGCTGCAACACGCGGTGCCTGCGGCTCGTAATGGGTAATGAATGCGGTTGTTGCGGAGCGCGCCCGCCCAAACCGCACTTATTTTTCGACTCAACACTTGTTTTTCGACTCAACCAAGACACACAGCAAAAATGAAAAAACACTTGATTCTGGCCCTGACGGCACTCATTACCGTCGTGGTCGCCGCGTGCAATCAGAACGACGTTTCTCCGGCCAGCGCAACGGCCAGCACGTTAGCCAACGCCCGCATCGGGAGCGTCACCGCCACGTCGGCCTTAACCAGGGTGAACGGCGACAGTGAAGTTGTCATTACGGCCAGCCAGCTTCCGGCGGCGGTCCTGACGTACCTCAGCACGAACTACCCAGGGTACACCCTCGTGCTGGCCGAGCAAGGGGTCAATAGGAAGGACGGAACCACGTACTACGAGGTGAAATTTACGACGAATGGCACCACGAAAGAACTGCATTTCGACATGACAGGAGCGCTTCAGAACCCTTCGCACGATGGCAAGAAGGGACATGGTGGCGGCGGTGGCGGTGGCGGTGGTAATTCCAACGAAGTCGTGATCACGGCGGATAAGTTACCCGCTGCGGCCATCACGTACCTGAACACGAACTACGCGGGCTACACGATTGTGCAGGCCGAGCAGGGAACCAAATCGGACGGGACCGTTTACTACGAAGTTCAGTTTACGCTGAATGGCAAAACGAAAGAGATTCATTTCGACGCCAACGGCGCTTTGATTTAGGCTTACGGGATGGTGTTACGCAGAAAACCAGGCCAATCGGCCTGGTTTTTTTATGGGAGTAGCGGTTAAAACGCGCAACCCGCATCCGGGTAATATGCCCTTAATTCTCTTCTGAGAAGATGTCCTTGTTCCACTTCCGGAATTCGTAGTATTTGCTTTTCGGCTCGCCGGTCCACCCGTTGATGCCTTTTTTCCGGGGTAAAAAGTAGGCATGAACGTAGAGGAGCGGCAGCATGAACAGGCCCAGGAAAATCATCGACGTGGTTCTCCCAAAGGCAACGGAGATGCTGCAAATCAGGCAGAGCATCAACACGAATTTGCCCACCCGCCTGATTTTGGGCGTCCGCTCCTCAAACTGCCCCATCACCAGGTTGCCAATGGCGAAAATGAGGCTGACGATGGCCACCTCAAACCAGAGTGAGTCGGTGGTCCACATGGTTTGGACTATTGTTTTACTATTTTCAAAAACTCAATCCACGGACCTACCTCCTCTTTGTACTGCTTGGCCAGCACGCGCGAAATCTGAGAAAGATGGTCGAGATCGTGAACGACCCAGGTAGCAAGCAACTGCGACAACGTGACCAGCCCAAAGGTGGGATGAATCCCCGTCTTGTTTAAATCGTCCCCGGAAATTGCCAGCCTTTGCAGCTTCTCCATGTTGGCGGCGCGCACCACCTTAAACTCGTCCAGAAGCTGGTTCAGCGATTTTGCCTTGCTATTTTCAAACTGAGCGAATCGATCGAAGGGGGCAAAGTGCTTGTCAGCCTGATTCGAGACGATCAACTCCGCCCGGGTCATCCAATCCGTTTGGTCGCCGTGGATCAAATGTCCGACCACGTCGTACGCGCTCCAGGTTTCCCCTCCTTCATTCACTGAGGCCCACGCTTCCGGCAGATTGTAAAGCAACTGGTAAAGCGTTTCCGGCGTTCGTTGTAGAATTTCGAGTGAGTTTGGTAGGGAGAATTCCATTTTTGGGTCGTTTGAAGGAGTACCGGAAAGGCAAGTCGTTCTGATGGGAGTTGTAAGGCGTACTTATGAAGGCATATAGCCTCATAGAACCGCGTCAAGCATTCTGACACCCGATTGAAAATGCATATTAAAATGACGCAAGTTCGTTTAAATATGCATTTTGGAGTTCTTCAACATTTGAAAGAAAGACTTTACTATTTTGGATATTCTGATTTTTGAAATGTGTTATCCAATCATCAAAACGCTTCTTGATTATTTCATCTGTTTCAATAGAAGTATTTCCTGCTGAATCAATCAAATATTTTTTTATTTTTTCCTTTTGTGTTTTTGCGAATAATGATTCAGGAGTTTTCGAGAAAAATCCCCTAATAATCGAATCAATCCATTGTATTATTTCATCTCCTTCCAAAAACTCTTCTATGCCAATAAAATATTTTATCTTATCCGATGTTAAAATTTTTCCGGCCCTACCAAGGAAATGTTCTTTAACTATAGGCTGATATTTTTTTTGTACAAAAGCTAAATCTTCAGGTAGGAAAAAAACATCACTATACAAGACTAAAGACTACTCTTTCGCCATCAGCATTATGTAAAATTTTGATAAAATTTTCTGCAACTTTTATTTTTGTTGATTCTGGAGCAGCGTTGAAGATTAATCTATAACATTTTTCAAATCTTTGAAGAAATATATCAGCTTCACTCTTCGAAATAGAATTATCGTCTTCGAATAAATTTTTGCTCTGAAAGTACTTTTCAGGTATCAATTCTAAAAGTAAACGCTCTACTTGAGGGTGGGGTATGTCGCGGATTACATGACGAAATATGTTTAGAAAACCGGCATCTCGTTCTATCTTTGAAACAACTTGCTCACCAGTAAGGCCAAATGTAGAAATACTCTGATTAGCTATCTCTTCGACTATCATGCGTACTAACGAGAGTGCTATCTTTGCAGAATCTTCAGAAGGCTTTTTCTCTCTGAGCCTAACAATACGTCCAGGATGGATTAGATTACGGTAAGATCTAATCACACTCGACAAGTCGGATATCGTTGAAGAAATAACATTTTCACTAAGGCAAATTGCTATTGCCTCAGCTAAATCCATTTTTAGAGGATCTTTTGATTTACGACCGGAAGACTCCTGAGTAGCTAAAATATAATCAATTAGCAGGGCCTCAACAATACTTCCGGCTAACACATGCACACTTTTCCAGTTTCCTTGTTCGACGGATTTTATTAATTCAGAATAGTCGTCTTTAAGCGATTGACGAAACTCGGCTGTTGAAATAAAATCAAACTCAAACATAATTAAGGAATTTTAAGTATAGAATTTAGTTCCCTTTTATTGTGGTCTGGTCCCAAGTTGTCCTAAGTCTGCTTTCACCGTGGTCTGTCCCCTGACAGACCATTTACCTTCCGCCCACAATTATACATCCCCAACTCATCCCGCGCAAACCCGTTCCATACCACACTGGCGCGCGAATCTGCGACTCGTGCACCCACGCGCGGTTCAACTTCACGCGAGGCTTTGATGCTTTGCTCGATGATGGGGTCAAGGTCAACTTCCCTTGCTGTCCGGAGTCTGTGACTTTGAACAGCAAGGGCCAGAGTTTTCAACTCCGCTTCCTGCTTACTCGTCAAATCGGTTTGCCTGCTGGTGCTGATCAAGGATGTTTAAAATCCATAACGATTCGTTCAGGAACGAGTAATAAAGCGCATGATGCGGGGGAATCACCACTTTACGAGCCGAACGCAGTCGGCCTACGAGCATCCCGATGTTGGGCTGGAGGCGGATCAATTCCTGAGCTTTGTCAACCTGTTCCGTGAATTTTTTGGCGACTTCCGCCGACCACGTCTCCAGCAGGTAGTCGACAACCTCCCGAAAATCTTCCCTGGCTTCCGGGTGCCAGATTATCGCTTTAGCCATGACCTCGCTTCTTCCATCACGGTTTCGTGCGATAGGCCGGTGCCATCGGCGGCGTGTCGACGGGCGGTCTCCAGCCGGGGCAGGACGGCGCTTTCTTCCGCCGTCGGGTTGCCCTGTAAGAACCACTCCAGCGACTCGTTGACGTCCACCAATTCGGCGACGTTGTCCAGCGCATCGATCTTGCGGTGGATTTCGGCTTTCAGTTCAAGCGTTGACATGATTCTGAACGGGTTAGCGTATTGATTCCGTGAAAAGGAACACCGCAAACCCTCCTACAAGTATACAACCCCAACCTCTCCCGCGCAAACCCACACCGCCGCTTTTTTCGCTACCTGCATGAACCTCCAAACCAAGCTACCACGCCGTAACAGCACCCGCCCGCCAACCGCCCGTTTCGCTGCGAATCCTACAAATCGGCTATATTTGATTTTTACAAATCAGCCTGACTATGGAACCCACGTCACTGGATGACTTTTACCGGGCAACGGCCACCTTGATTCCCGAAGGAATCAACAAGGAGATTGGTCATTTCAACGTGTTCGACATCAGCGAAATTCAGCAACTCAAGCGCAAGTCGCCGTCGGTGATGCCCTACAACCGGCGGGCTTATTACAAAATCAGCCTCATCCGGGGGCGGAACAAGGCTGAATACGCGGACAAGGTCATCGACATCGAGAAGAACGCGCTGCTGTTTGGCACACCCCGGATTCCCTACCACTACCTGCCGCAGGACGACAACCAGGCGGGTTCCTTCTGCATTTTCACGGCCGATTTCCTGGTCCACACCAAAAGCGGGGTCATGCTCGACGAATTGCCGCTGTTCAGGCCCGGTGGGTACCCCGTCTTCCAGCTTGCCGACGAGCAGGTCGACGAACTGGCGTACATCTTCCGGAAAATGGCCAACGAACTGGCCTCCACGTACGCCTACAAGTACGACTTGCTGCGCAACTACGTCCTCGAACTGATTCATTACGGGCAGAAGTTACAGCCCGCCACGGCGTTGTACCCCACCCACACGGCCTCGGCGCGGGTGTCGTCGCTGTTTATCGAACTGCTGGAGCGGCAGTTCCCCATCGAATCGCCGCACCAGCAGTTGGCCCTGCGGACGGCGAAAGATTACGCCGACCGGCTGGCGGTACACGTCAACCACCTCAACAAGGTGCTCAAGGAACACACCGGCAAAACCACCACCGACCTGATCAGCAGCCGCGTGGTTCAGGAAGCCAAGATTCTGCTGAAACAAACCGATTGGCACGTCTCCGAAATCGCGTACAGCCTGGGGTTTGAAGAGGTGGCGCATTTTTCCAACTTCTTCAAAAAGCAGACTTCACTCGCCCCGGTCGCTTTCCGGGCGTAACGGCCCAAATTTGAATTTTGCAAACTTCGGATTGATGCGCGCAACCGACCCGCTGGTCGGGCGGGCTACTTTTGTGTCGTTAAACCAGCCAATCACCAACAATGAGCAACAACAAAATAGCCCTCGTTACCGGCGGAAGCCGGGGTCTGGGCAAAGACATGGCCCTGAGCCTGGCCCGCCAGGGTGTGGACGTGATTCTCACCTACCGCACCAAAAAAGATGAAGCCGACGCCGTGGTGAGTGACATCGAAGCCGCCGGGCGCAAAGCGGTTGCCCTGCCGCTGGACATGAACGTCCTCGCCGACTTTGATGCCTTCGTGCGGACGGTTGCCGACGAACTGCAAACCCACTGGAACGCCACCGGGTTTGATTTTTTGGTGAACAACGCCGGCATGGGCGGCAGTGTGCCGTTCGACAAGGTGACCGAGGAGGTGTTCGACGAATTTCTGAACGTGCATTACAAGGGCATCTTTTTCCTGACCCAAAAACTGCTGCCGCACCTGAATGAAGGCGGTGGCATCGTCAACGTCAGCACTGGCACGACGCGGTTCGTCAATCCGGGTTACTCGGTGTACGCGTCGATGAAAGGGGCAATGGAGGTACTAACCCGGTACTGGGCCAAAGAGTTGGGACCAAAAGGCATCCGCTGCAACATCGTGGCTCCGGGACCGGTGGAAACGGATTTCAACAACGCCACCATCCGCAGCAACCCGCAATTGAAGGAGCGGCTGGCCGGTCTGTCGCCCCTAAACCGCGTCGGCCGAGCCGACGACATCGGCGGGGTAGTCGCGTTTCTGTGTTCCGACGAGGCCCGGTGGATCAACGCCCAGCGCATCGAGGTATCGGGCGGCATCAATCCGTAATGCCCCGCTGAATGCGGAACGAAAGTGAAACCGTCAGGTTTCCACCGCGAGCAAAATCGCGTCGTTCGACAGCGCCTCAAATACTACTGTGCCCGCCACCTCCGGCAACGCCAGCCCGTCTTTGGCGTGCAGCAAGCGGTTGGCTACTTCAAACACGCCGTTCAGGACAAAGACGAAAACCCCGTTCCGGGGACCCTCCGCCCGATTGCTGACGAAAAGCGCGCCGTCCTGCCGCCCATCATACCGGCCAATGAACACCCGCCTGCCCGAGGCATGACCCGTTTCGGTGTCGAACAGCGGCAACAGCGTGTTTTTTCTTGTCAGGTCGAATGGAATCGTGGTGAAGGCGGGGAAGAAATCGCCCGGGGGGCGCGTCAGACCCAGTTGCAGCAACTGAATAAACTCGGTTTCGTACGGATTGCTGACGGTGTACTCCATCCCGGCGGTCAATGAAAAGACGCCCACCTGACCCGGTTCCAGAAAGCCATCGGCCAGCGCGTAGCCGTATTCAAGCCCACCGACCACCGGCAGCAACAGCAGATCCGTGGGGTTTTGTACGCGCAGGCTCAGGCTGGCTGCGGGTCGGAGTGTGTCGTCGTTGAGCAGATGCAAGGCCCCGAACGGCTCCCGGCTTTGCGCCCGGTAGGTTCCAAAATTGAACGTGTGAAAACTGCGGAGCAACGGCGTTTCGGAGCAGCCACGCTGGTCGGCCAGGTAGAGTTGCGCCTCGGTTTGCGGAGCAATCATGCACAAAACGGATCGGGGTGAAACGACAAGGACCCGGCGATTCGGCGAACCCGCCATGAAATCAGCCCTTTTGCCAAACGAAAAACTGCTTACGCATTCACCACAATCGTGTGCGTCAGGGTGTACCCGGCCGCAACGCTGCCCGAAAGCGTGGCGAGTTCGGTGGTGTAGCCGTCGCTGAACACGTTGTCGCGTTCGTTTTTGGTATCCTGCGCGCCCTTCGTGTAGCCTTGCGCGGTGGCCGTGGTATACACCGTGTTGGTCACGTCGTAGGAAAAAGCAATCTGGGTCACGAGCAGCGATTTCCCCGCCGAATTGTACACGTGGACGTGGATGTGCGGCGCCCGACCCGAATACCAGCCGGGGAAAATCGAGGTGAACCCCACCAGCCCGTTGGCGTCGGTGGTCTGGCGGCCCCGCAGGAAATCGACGTTCTGGAGGTTGGCGCTCTGCATCCCGCTGCCGCCGTATTCGGAGTAGTAGCCGTCTTTGTCGCAGTGCCAGATGTCCACGATGGCCCCGGCGAGGGCGGCGCAACTGGCGTTGGCGTTTTTGATGGTGATGTTCACCGCGAGCACCACGCCGGTGCGGTCGTCGCGGATGTCTTTCCGCACGAAACTAGTGGGCGATTTGGTGGGAAACGGCCCTTCGGTTTCCGTGGGGGTCACCGCGCAGTTGCCCGACGAACTGCCGTTGGTCGAGCCGGTCGACGTACTGGGGTCGGTGGTGCTGGTCGGGTCCACGCCGGCCGATTTGCAGGCGGACAGGAGCGGACTAATCGCAGCGATTCCCACGAGGCTGCCAAAACCGCGTTTCAAAAATTCGTCGCGTTTCATGAAAGCGTTGTTTTTTAGGAACAAGGGGCGTTTGCTTTACGCCGGGGGAGTCCGTGAATCGACCTCCGTGCTTGTTGTTGTAATAGCGCGAAAACGCGGATTTCGTTGCACCGTCAGGCAAATTTTCAGGGAAACCGACGGCCGGTACCGGTGAATGAAGCAAGCCGGAGCGCCCCCACGGAGGCTTATCCGAAACTGGACGGGCGTTGTCCGTAAGTGGACAGCGGGGAAACAAAAAAGGCCCTCAGTCATCGGGAAACAGACTTCTTTGGCCTGGCAAACCCTTTGAAGCACAGGCAACTATTCTGTTCTCCCAGCCAATCCCCGGTATGCTCCGCAACTTCTTTACCGTCGCCTTCCGCAACCTGCTCAAGCAGAAACTCTTCGCGGGTTTCAACATCCTGGGTATTTCGATGGGCATCGCCTGCTGTATCGTGGTGTACCTGCTCATTCAGCACCAGTACAGCCAGGACGCGTTCCACGCCAACGCCCCGGCGATTTTTGAAGTCAACCACGTGCGGACGACGAACGGCGAACCGGAACTCTGGGCCACCTCGCCCGATGCCGTCGGTCCCGCGCTCAAAGCCGCCCTGCCTCAGGTGAAGCGTTTCGTGCGGATGCAGGGCGTCGAGGCAGTGGTGAAGCAGGGCAGCAACGTATTTCACGAGTACGTCCGCCTCGCCGACCCGGCGTTTTTCCAACTGTTCAGTTTTCCCATCGCCACGGGCAGCGCCAACCCGCTTGCCGACCCGTCGGGTATCGTGCTGTCTGACGCGGCAGCCCACAAGTATTTTGGCGAGAAAAGCGCCCTCGGTCAACCGATGACGGTGTTGTTCGGGGGCAATGTCCGGCGCACGTTCACGGTGCGGGCCGTGACCGCACCGTTTCCGCACACGGCCAGTTTCGGCTTCGAACTGCTGGTCGGTTACGACGTCGGTAAGGCCCTGGGCTGGCGGGAGGCCGACTGGAAGCGCTCCGTGCAGGCCACGTTCGTCGAACTGCAACAGCCCGGCGACACGGCGCGGGTCACGGCCGCGCTTACCCACCTGCTTGCCCTGCACAACGCCGTCAACAGCGAGGCCCCCATCCGCTCGTTTTACCTCGACAACCTCGCCGAACTTTCGCGAAATTCCCACAAAACCCGGCATTCCATCAGCACCGGCACCTCCCCCTGGGGCATGGTGATGCTGGGTGTTTTGGCGACGCTGGTGCTGTTCATGGCCTGTTTCAATTTCATGAATTACACCATCGCCACCTCGACGACGCGGTTCAAGGAAATTGGCGTCCGGAAGGTCCTCGGCAGCAGCCGGCAACAACTCATCCGGCAGTTTATCGGCGAAAATCTCCTCGTTGGCGCGGTCGCGTTGGGGCTGGGTCTGGTGCTGACGAAAACGTTGTTTCTGCCCACGTTCAGCCGGGCAATCGATTTTTTCCAACTCCGTTTCGATTTGTTTGAAAACTACAAACCCATCCTGTTTCTGGTCGTGCTGGTGCTGGGCGTGGGACTGCTTTCGGGCCTTTATCCGTCGGTGTACATCAGCGCCTTCAACCCCGTTACGGTGCTGAAGGGCCGTCAACGCATCGCGGGTACCAACGGACTGGTACGCACGCTGCTCGTGGTGCAGTTCGGTTTGGCGATGTTCACCGTGGCGGTGGCCATCCTCGCTACCCAGAACGCGGAATTCCTCCGGCACCTCGACGTGGGCTACCAGCCCGCCGGGCTGGTGGTGCTGCGGGCCGACAGCGAGCAGAGTTTCAACCAACTCCGCGACGCGGCCCGCCGCCTGCCCGAGGTCACGGCGGTGGCCGGTTCGCAGGACCAGATTGGCCGCACCGGCGACAACGTGGCCACGCTGGAGGAAGGCCGCGTGAAAGCAACCGCCGAAGTTCTCCGGGTGA
The DNA here is from genome assembly GCA_965249815.1 of Spirosomataceae bacterium. Taxonomy (GTDB): domain Bacteria; phylum Bacteroidota; class Bacteroidia; order Cytophagales; family Spirosomataceae; genus JAJAZB01. The sequence continues at coordinate 705,756 of CBDFMV010000002.1, forward strand.
GTGCCGACTACCTCCAGACGGTGGGGTTGCAGGTGCAACAGGGCCGGACCTTCCTGCCAGACTCCCCAATCGACGCCGAGCGGGGGATTCTGGTCAACGGGGCGCTGGTGAAGGCGATGGGCTGGACCTCGCCCGTCGGGAAACGGGTGCGGCTGCGCGGCACCGTCCACGAGGTCGTCGGGGTGGTCAGCGATTTCAATTACCGGTTCTTTTTCCTGAAAATCGCGCCCTGCGTGCTGAAACTCAACCTGCCCGCCGCCAACCGGGTGCTGACGATGAAAGTAACCACGCCCGACCTCGCCCGCCTCACCAGCCAGCTCAAGCCCGCCTGGCGCAAGGCCATGCCGGATGTGCCCTTTGAAATTTCCAGTCAGGCCGACGTGTATTCGCTCAGCTACGACGAGTCGCGCCGGGTAAAGGACATTTCGACCTACGTGGCGCTGCTGACCCTGATCATTTCGGCGATGGGGCTGTTTGCGCTGGTGTCGCTCAACATTGCCCGGAAAACCAAAGAAATCGGCATCCGCAAAGTGCTCGGGGCCTCGGCCTTCGGCCTGGCCAACCTGCTCCACCGCGAGTTTTTCATCCTTATCACGGTGGCGGGGGCCGTGTTTTTGCCCCTGGCCTTTTTCACGATGAAGGGCCTGTTCGACAGCGTGTACGCCTACCACATTCCCATCACGGCGGGGGCGTTTGTCGCTACACTGGCCGTGATGCTGTTGCTGGCCTTTGTAACGATTGGCACGCAGGTGTACAAAATCGCGATGGCCAACCCGGTGAAGGCCCTTCGATCGGAGTAAAAGCTCTATTTCTCAACTAACGCCGCGTACAGATTGCCGTTGCGAAAGCGCGACGGTCGTTCGGCCAAACGGCGGACGTTTGGAAAGCCAGCCGCCGCGAACAGCCGGGCGAGTTCGGCGAAAGGAATCGGGAACGGCACCCAGGGATTGGCCGCCGCCGTGTCGTACTCCACGACGAGAAAGCGCCCGGCGGCGGTCAGGTGCGGCCGGGCTTTTTCGAGAAACGCGCCTTTATCGCGGACGTAGTGCAGCGAATTGGCCATCAACAAGCCGTCGAGGCCGGTAAACGGCCAGGGTTCCCGACTAAAATCGAGGGCTATTTTATCAACCGTCCGGCCCGGCACGGCGGGCGCGCGCTGGAGCGCCGCCCGGTCGCTGTCCACGGCGTAAATCGTGCTGCCTACCGGAAGCAGGCGAGCCAGGGCTTCGGTGAACAGGCCCGTGCCGCAACCCAAATCCGCCCAGCGGGCGGGCGCGGAGCCGGACCATCCGGCGGGTTCGAGCAGAGCAAGGGCGTCGGGGAGCTGCATGGCGAAATCGGTCCCCAACTACAATTTAGCCCCTTTTTTCACTTGCCCGATGCCAAACTGATCCCCGGCCCGAACGGGCGTGTTGCCGCGAAAATGAATCTCCACCATCTTCTCGCTCTGCACGCTGTTGTAGTGTTCGTCTTCAAGCGTGGCGACGATGCGGCGGGTTTTTACGTCAATTACGTCACCGGTCGAGGGGTAGGCGTAGGTGCCGTCGAGGCTGAAGGTAATCCAGCCGGGCATGTCGCGCACGGCAATCGAGGTGCGCTGCGCGGGCGGCATCACCGTGTTGTCGAACACGTGCAGGCGGTTGTTGGCTCCGTCGCAGAGCCAGAGTTCTTTTTCATCCGGCGTCAGGCCGACACCGTGACTGGGGCAGTTATGTCTTTTTACTTCGCCGAGGTTGAAACCCTGCACCTCCACCCGGTGCAGCTTTTTACCCGTCACCAAATCGCCGACTTCAAATCCGAGCAGGCCGTTGACGTTCACGTACACGAGCGTCTGCGCGCCGTTGATGGTGAAAGGCCGGATGTCCGCCGAAAACGGCCCGACCTGTTTGGTCACCGTGTGCGTGCGGGTGTCGGCCACGTTGAGCAGCGGCGATTTCAGCCCGGCCAGGTACACGAAGTTTCCGTCCGGGCCGTAAATGGTGTTGTGGGCACCGGAGTTGGTGACGATTTTCTTCAGCACGTCGCCCGTCCGGGCGTCCACCACCGTCCAGAATTCCTTCTCCAGCGACGGCATGTAAATGAGTTTGCCGTCGGGCGAAATGGAAATGCGGTCCACGCCGCCTTCATAGGGCCGTTCCCAGCGCAGTTTTTCGGTACTCAGGTCAATGCACTGAATGGCTTCGAGCGTACTGATGTACAGGCAGTTGGTGGCCAGGCTCACGTCCACGCCCTTCACGTTCGAGGGCGTCCCGTCGGGTTTCAACCCGCCCGGCGTGGGAATGAATTTCACAAACCGGTGCTGGTGGTCGATGTCGAACACCTGAATACCGTGCCCGCCGTAGCCGAGGTAATTGCGGATGCCGGGCGTGACCACGTAGAGGTACCGCCGCAGGGTCGTATCCGCCGAAACGGGGGCAGAAAATAAAGGACTCTCCGCCGCGACAGCCCGCAACAGGGGGGCGACCGTGAACAGGCCGCCGATGAGAAAGCAAGTCAGTTTTTCCCGGAAGTTCATGCGTTTGCCCGCCGGAAGCGGGGGCTTGGAGTGGCGTTGCTCAGGGCGGGTTCAACCGCCTGACGCGCCCTAAATTTGCGGAAAGAACCGCTCAATTCCCAACAAAACGCCAAAAGCCCGGTCCACCTGTCTGAAACAGGAAAGACCGGGCTTTCACAATGCAGGGGATACAGCGGTAAAAACAGCACCCTTGCCATTACCTGACCCTCACACACTCAGCGTCCCCTCGATGGAGTCGTCGAGGGTTTTGCCCAGCAGGGCACCGGCGGCCATCTTCACAAACGCCACCGCGTTGCCGTGTTTGTTGTCCCAGTAGTAGCCTTCGTGAGTTTCAACCTTGATCACCGTAATGCGGGGGTCGTCTTCGCCTTCGGTAAACCACGTTTTCAGCAGCGGTTCCCACAATTCCTTGATGAGGGCCTTGTCTTTCGAGACGGTCGCCGTGCCGTACAAGCTCAGGAAATCGGAATAATTCGACCCCTGAAACAAAAGCTGCACGTGGGGGTCGGCCAGAACCTCCGCGTTTTTGTGGCTGTCGTCGGCACTCAGGAACCAGAACGTTCCCGATTCGTCCACCTTCTGTACCGACATGGGGCGGGTTTTCAGCGGTTGGCCGGTGGTAATTTTGGTGCAGAAAAAACACGTACTGTCTTCGCCCGAAAGTTCCTTGATCTTCTTCCCGGCTTCCGCGCCCGAAAGCGCTTCATAGTTGTCTTCGGCCTGCTGCTGGTTGATGCTGTCCATAAGGATTGGTTGGTTGATGAAACACTGATTGCGCCCAATCCCTCCAAAATACCGTTCCAGTCAAGCCGGGCCTGAAAACGCTCGGAATGGCAGCAAGACCCCGATCACAAGTTAAAACACCGCATTACCGCACCTCCTATTGACAATTCCCTTCCTGGCAAGGTCGTTCACACAGGGTTCCAGCCCGTGTCCACTAGTCAACGGCTCGTTCACACGGTCAGTGGGCTTCTTTATGAAAGGAGCACGCTCTTTTATAAAAGGAGGGCACTCGATCACAAACTCAGTGTACTCGATCACAAAGTCAGTAGGCTCGATCACAAAGTCAGCGTGCTCGATCATAAAGTAAGCAAGCCTATAATCAACTAAAATCCGCACCATAACCGAATCAGCGTGCGTGTTTATAAAAAACATCCCGAACATAACCGAATCACACCGCAACATTACAAAGTAACACGGCAGGATCACGGAGTCAGATTGCAAAAACACAACACGCAACCACGTCAACCCAACATCCGACCGCATTTTAAAGAAAATTGCCTGCCTCTTCAGCCGTTCCACCAGCCCTTCAACCCCCGGAACTCACCCGCCAACAAAGCCAAACCGGTTCTGCACAAAAGCCAGCAGCCCCTAAACCAAGTTCAGGGACTTGTTCACCAGAACACAGCGCATGGTTGCGGCGGACAGAAGGTTTTTCACCGGGGCGTGGTGCCCACTGAGCCAATTTTACGAGCAAGGCCAAGCCGAAACAGTCCGCAATGGAATTAGCAGCTTGAAGGCCTGAGAGGAAACCGGAGGGAGTCTGCGTCGGTGACGCGCGTTTCAAACGCGAACCTCCTGCATCCGCGTCACAGACGCGGACGAACGGGGAAATACTACGTCCAAGTTGCAAACTTTAACGAGTCACTTGCAGATTTGCGCCAGTTGGGGGCTTAGCATGGCCTCAAACGCATCGGCCTCGATTGGAATCAATTTATGTTTGGTCGTGTCGATGGCTTCGATGCCAGAACAAAATCATCTTTATTTCAATTGACTTTCGTAGTCCCTCCTAAATTCTTCGTAAATTACTCTCAGAACCTTTAGCCTATCTTCTAAGTCGTCTATTTGTTCAGCTAATTTAACTATTTCTTTCTTAGATAATGATTGTATTTTCATATTAATAAGAAATTTTTTTACATCTTTGCTTATATCATCAATAACTATAATAATTTTACCTTCACTGATCCGGTCTTCATCAAAATTACTGTTGATTTCGGAGTAAATACTCTGAGCATCTTTAAGATTCATCAACTTTAAATGTTTAATCTGATATATAGCGCCATAATTAGTTGATAAATCCACTCCCTTATCAAAAGCTGAAGTGCGAGTATCACGATAAATTTTACAGGCAAATTTTTCAAGATGGATTTTGATAATAGCAAAACTAAATATTTCAAAATTTGCCGGATTTGTATCAATATATTTTTCAATAAAACCTTTAAAATCTTCTGTTTGCTCTGATAATTTGATTCTAAAACTTATATCGGCAAGTTTAGGAATAATGCCAATTCTGCTGTCAATGAAATTTTTAACAACCCCAGGAATCCACTCTACTAACATATGTGAGTCATTTTTATAAAGTTGTGAAAGATAGAATTTCTTATCAGAAACAGATAAAACTCCATAGCGGGGCAGATTACGAATCGGATACGCATCATAGAATTTTCCGCCAATATGCATATTGTGGCCCAAGTATTCTTGGAAAAATCTCACAGAACTATTGTACAATAATCTAATTTCATATTCAGTAAAGATGTCTTTTCCGCTTACAGCGTAAGCTTCTAATAAGGCAAAAGTCATAACTGGAAAAATCACTTTTGTTTGTGAATTTTTCAACATCTTGAGAATAAGAGTTTGTGTCTGTCTTAGCGCTTCTGTCTCAGAGTTCATAAAAATCAGATGATAAAAATTTACTATCTAATTTATAATTTGGTATTTGAATATAAGTATAAACTGTTTTGTTCAGCCGCAAATTATAAGAATTTATAGTAGAATTAAAAACCAAATCATACAAGAACCATGCAAGATTTGAATCTTCTTTATTAACTTCGGGTAAATTTGTTAAGAACGAATTAAAAAATGTAGTTTGAAGTGCTATTGCCCGTTTTATATTAGAAAAATTTACTTGACATATACTTTTTATTTGGTTTATTAATTGTTTTTTGGATGAAGAAAAATCTTGAAACGAGATAGTTAAATATTCACTCCAATCAAATTGAGGTGTCGGATGTTCCATGTACGTTTTGAAAGGCCCGCCCAGGTTGCCCGAAATGTAAACGGCCTGCACTTCCAGTGAGGCAAAATCAAGTACCCGTCCGCGGTCGTCGTAAGCAACCAACACATAGTCGATATTGCCCACCGGCCCACCCCTTTTATTTCTTAGCCGAACTTCGCCTAATGAAGTCCACTGCGTTCCGGGCGCAAAGAAAAACTTAGCGGCATCGTTGACAATCAACCAATCTTCACGAAACCGAACTGGGCAAGTTATAACCGGTTCACCACGGTGAAAAACGCTGCACACGCCCAGTGGGTCGTCGGCGCGGGTTTTGGTGCAATTGGGAACTACATTGTGAAAAGGACACAAGCGGCTATTTCGGTAGCGCTGGGCGCGTTCAGTTTCGTTAACGATTGGAAAGCCAAATACTTCGGCCAGCGGATTACTCATGTGGTCTTGGCGGGGAAATCGGTTCGTAAAATTCCCGAATCTGGTAAATGTCCTCGATGGCCCTCACTGGCGCGAGTCTGCGACTCGTGCCCGCGAGTCAGCGGCTTTAGCCCTGTTGTCCGGAGTTTGCAAACTCCGGACTTGCCATGCCACGAGTTTGCAACTCGTTTTGTGCCCGCTGCGACGTAATTACCTTCTACTCTAAACCCGCACAATTACGCCGCCGCGTCGTAGTTCAACACTTCCATCTCGGCGTTTTTTCGCCGGGCCTCTTCGTAAGCCGTCAGCAACTGCCGCGTCACCTCGCTGCTGTAGTACTGATGCCCGCAATGGTCACACACCTCAGCGGGCACCTGCCGGAACACCAGCAACGTCCGCTCCTTGTCGAGCACAACCGTCACCGTCTCGGAGTGTGTTTCACCAACTTTGCAAAAGACACAGTTCATCGCTTCAACCGGGTTTTCAAATCAGCACTCCACTTTTCGGGGTCGGGCCGGTACGTCGTGACCACCACGCACGAAGCATCGGCTTGGTTCTGGGCAATGACGACGTGCAGCGCGGACGAATTAACCCATCCCAGCAGTAAAAAAACAAGGAGATGGCTTTTCGTCTTTGTACACGTTGATGACTTCGCCCGCTCCCGCAACCAGTTCCACGTCGTCGGCATCAATGCGGCGTTCGGCCATTTGCAGAAACACATGATTGCTGTAGATGAACCGACTGCAAGGGTGAAATTCCACGAGATTTGGGAAAGAATCCGCCTGATGGTAACCTACAGCTCGGCGAATACCTCACTAACGACGCTCACAAGTATACGCCCATCCGTTCAATCCCGCAACCCGTTTCACCAGAATTTCCCTCACGCCACCCACCGCCCCACCAACCCCGCCCGTTTGTCGGCTACGTTGTTCAGAATCGCTAAACTGCTGCGAAACTGAAGCTGCACGCTCGGTCCGTCGAAGCGGCAGGTGAGCGTGTCGTAGTGGGCGGTTTCGATGAAACGCCAGGTCATCACAAACGTGTTCGGGTCGGTCCAGGCCCCGCTGGCGGCTACGCGGCGGGAGGTCAGGGCGTCTTCCTGCTCCGCCCGGATTTTCAACGGGCCGAACGGCAACGTGGTCTTGCCGTCCACCCAACGGCCCAGTCCACCCGTCACCCGGCGCTCGCCGGTTGCATCGCGGAGCTTGATTTCGCCCGTTTTCGGCCCGAACCCGAACGTGCAGGCGGTCACGCCGAGGGCGTTGTCGGCCACGGCGTAGGATTTGCCGCTCACCTGCGCGGCCAGGGTCGAAGTGGGCTGGCCGGGTTGCACCGGCACGGCGAGCGACGCAAGTTTTTGCCGGAGCGCAATGGGGTTCGAGCCGGTTAGTCCCTCGCCGCGGAGGGCGGGCAGCACGTGTTGCCACACCGCGTCGAGGATGCCCGGCAGGTTGGCCGATTCGGCGGTGATGGCCACCACGGCGTCGTCGTTGGGCATCACCACGCAGTATTGCCCGAAGGCCCCGTCGCCCCGGAAGGCGTCGTGGCGGCAGCGCCAGAACTGGTAGCCGTAGCCCTGGAGCCAGTCGTTGTCGGCCTTCGGACGGCTGCCCCAGGCCACCTGCGAGGGCACCTGGGCTTTCGTGGCGTCGGCCACCCAACTTTCGGGCAACAGCCGTTTACCCTGCCAGACGCCTTTTTGCAAATACAATTGCCCGAACTTGGCGATGTCTTCGGTGCGCACGCGCAGGCCCCAGCCGCCCGTGTCGATGCCCTGGGGGTTGGTTTCCCAGTCGGCCCCCACGATGCCGAGCGGGTCGAGCAACCGGGGCCGGAGGTAGTCGAGGACGGTCTGGCCCGTCCGTTTCTGAACAATCGCCGACAGCATGAACGTGGCCCCGCTGTTGTAGGTGAAAAACGTACCAGGCGCGTGCTCGACGGGCAGCGACAGAAACGTGCGCACCCACGTGCTTTCGGGGTGTTCGTAGAGCGCGGGGGTGGTGTCGGGGGTGTGGCCGGTGTTCATCGTCAGCAAATCCTTCACGCGCATGGCCGCGAGGTTGGGGCTGACGGTCGCGGGCAACTCGTCGGGGAAAAACGACACGACTTTGTCCTCGACGGTCAGCTTGCCCTCGGCCACGGCCAATCCGACGGCGGAGGAAGTGAAGCTTTTGGAAAGCGAGTAGAGCGTGTGCCGCAGGTCGGCGGCGTAGGGTGCCCACCAGCCTTCGGCCACCACGTGCCCGTGCTTCAGCACCATCACGCTGTGGAGGTTGAGTTTCTCCTTTTCGACGGCGTTCAGGAAATCGAGCAGCCCGCCCGACGCAACGCCCTGGGCTTCGGGAGCGCTGCGGGGCAAACCGTTGTTTTTGGCCCACGCGGGCAGGGCCGGGGCGAGGGTCAGGCCCGCGACACCGAGGCCGAGGTGTTTGAGAAAGGCACGGCGGGAGGAGGTAACAGGGTCGAATCCGGGTGAAGCCACGGGGTTTTGCGTTTAGAGGTTAGCGGGTGCAAGCAAGGAAAAGTTGGGGGAAGTTGCAACGGGAGGATTTAGAGCCTATCCGGAAACTACCCCCAACCCCCTCAGGGGGGCTTTTTTTTACGGATGAAATTCCAGCAGGAAAGCCCCCCTGAGGGGGTTGGGGGTAGTTTCCGGATAGGCTTTTAGGAGTACGTGGCTCCTCAAATCCCAGTCACCCCCGTCAACAACCCCGCCCTGCGGGCACCCCTCCTTCAAAAGGAGGGGATTCGTAGTCACTACGAGTCGCTACGGCATGGTTCCCCTCCTTTGCAAGGAGGGGTGCCCCGAAAGGGCGGGGTGGTCCGCCGCTGCGGTGGTTTCGTTGAGGGAAAACGGTCCTTCCTGCCAATGAGTCAATCATCATTCCCCAACCGATTCGCGTTCTTACAAAAAGTAGCCGGACTCACGGCACTTCGTAAAAATCGTAGGTGATCGTCCAGGTTTTTTCCTGGCCGGGTTCGATGTTCAGGGCGATGAACGGCTCCGGCGAGAGGTTGGCGGGGTTAGTCCAGAAGGCAAGTTTGGCCAGGGGCTGGTCACCCCGGATGCGGACGCCCGCGCGGGTTTTGCGGTTTTCGACCCGAACGTCGTAATCGGCGGCAGTCGGACCGTAGCCTTGCAGGGTCAGGTAGGCGCTGTTGCCTTTTTCCAGGGCTTTTTGAAAGGTCAGTTCCTGGGCCGTAACCCGCAGCAGGGGGTGTTCAGGCCCGGCGATGTGAACGGCAAACGGGTAATTTACCACGAAATCCGGCCCGGACGGCTGCTGGTCAAGCACCAGGAAGTTATGGTCGTAGGCGGTGGTTTCGATGCGCTTTTGCCCCGTGTTTTTCAGGCGGTGTTCGAGCACAAGCTGGGGTTTGCCGGGCGTGAGGCGGACGGTTTTCTCGTAGGAATACGCGTAACCGCTCGCGTCGGTGAGCTGGTGAGTGAACGTAACGTGGTCCTTTTTCTGCACCACGGCCCAGTTGCCCGTTTGCACCAGCTCGAACGGCGTGGCGAAATGGTAGGGCTTGTCGTTGGGTTTGCGCAGCACGCCCACGCCGATTTTGATGAACGTTTCGCCGGGCTTGGCCGCGTCGTACCCGAGCGCGGCGAACTCCTCGACCGGGCCGGTGATGGCGTCGTGGAGGGTGGGTTCGTAGCGGTCGAACCACACGCCGAAGTAGCTGTGGTTCTGGGCGGTCAGGCGGGCAATCACCCCCGACCAGTCGAAACGTCCGCCCCGGTAATACCCGGTTTTGGCGTCGGGCAGGTAGAGCGTGGCCCGTACGACGCCGTTGGAAATGTCGGCGGTGGGAGGGGTTTGGGCGTGAACGTGAAAAGAAAGAAGGAGGAGAAGCGGGGTTAGTTTTTTCATCGTACAACTGGGTTTGGAGCGTATGGGCGGTTTTTGTGAAACATCCCATCAGGCTGGTTTTCATTGAATACCATCGAGTAGCAGCACCAGCGCCGCCATCGAGGCCGCGCCGAGTTTCAATTCCCGCTCGCTGACGGCCTCGAAGCGGTCGGTCACGGCGTGGTGAATGTCGAAATACCGCTGCGAATCAGGTTTGAAGCCAATCAGCACCGTGCCCAGCGGAGCCAGCGGGCCGATGTCGGAGCCGCCGCCGCCGCGCCCGATTTCGTGCAAACCGTACGGAGCCAGCAGGGGCGCGAAGCGCTGCACCGCCGCGACCTGTTCGGCGGTGCCCACGATGCCGAAGCCCCTCGGCGTGAACCCGCCCGCGTCCGACTCGATGGCGTAGCGGTGTTTTTCGCCTTTTTCTTTGGCCAAATCGGCGTACTTCACGCCACCGCGCAGGCCGTTTTCTTCGTTAGCAAACAGTACGGCCCGGATGGTATGCCGGGGCCGGATGCCAAGGGTTTTCAGCGTGTGCAGTACTTCGATGGCCTGCACGCAACCCGCGCCGTCGTCGTGGGCACCTTCGGCCAAATCCCAGGAGTCGAGGTGGCCGCCCACGAGGATGATTTCGTCCGGCTTTTCGCTGCCCCTGAGTTCGCCCACCACGTTGTAGCCGGTAGCGTCGTCGCGGGTTTCGCAGGTTTGCCGGAAGAAAAACTTCAGCGTCGGGTTCGCTTTCAGCCGGGCGCTGAGCAGCTCGGCTCCGTTGGTGCTGATGGCCGCCGCCGGAATGAGCGCCACGCCCGTGCCGTAGCGCAGGCCGCCCGTGTGCGGGAAATCGTCGAGCGAGGGGTTCATCGAGCGGACAATCACGCCCACCGCCCCCAGTTTGGCGGCTTCGGTGGCCCCGGCGGCGCGCTGGTCCACGGCCCCGCCGTAGGCTTCAAACGTGTTGAGTTTGGTCGGGTCCATCGGGCGGTTGAAAAACACGAGGCGGCCCGCCACCTTTTCCCGACCCAGCGCGCGGAGTTCGGGGAAGGTTTTCACTTCGACCACCTCCGCCGTGAGGCCGCCCGCAGGCGTGGCCACCGAGCCGCCGAGCGCGGCGACGGGCACGTCGGTTTTCCCGAATTTGTCAAGAATCGTGGCTTGTTCCTTTTCGCCGCGCACCCAGTACGGTACCTTCACTTCCTGCAAAAATACCCGGTCGAAGCCCTCGGCCTCCATCGCTTTTTTCGCCCAGTCCACCGCTTTTTGCGAACCCGGTGAGCCGGAAAGGCGCGGGCCGACGCCCTTCGTGAGTTGGCGAAGCCACTCGTACGACTTGCCGTGGGCGAGAATTTCGTTGAAAATGCGCCGCACGGCGGCGGAGTCGGACGATTGGGCGAAAAGCGGGGAGGTGGCAGCGAGCAGGGTGGCGAGCAGGATACTTTTTTTCACGGGAGACAATGGGTGGGTTAATAGTTAGGTTAGGCCGGTAGTGCGAACCACCTTTTTACGTTTTCCGCTTTTTCTTTTTTGCCGACGGAAACAGCACGTTGTTGAGGATGAGCCGGTAACCGGGCGAATGCGGATGCAGGTTGAGGTCGGTGGGCATCCGGTGAAAGCCGCGAATGCCTTCGGGGTCGTGGCCGCCGTAAAACGTCCACTGCCCCAGGCCCACTTCGCCGTAAATGTAGCGGTCCGAACTGGGGCTTTCGCCCATCACGAGCACGTTGGATTTGACGGTTCGCTTGCGGAAGGCGTTGGTCTGGCCCATGAATTCGCGGATGGTGCTTTCGTGGTTCTGGGTGAGCATGGTCGGGATAATGTCGGACTTGGCCGAAAAATCGAAGAGCGAAAAGTAGCTCGTCGGCTCGTCGGATCCCCAGCCGCCCGACACGTTGATATCCGAAAACGAGTGACTCCAGTCGTCCTCGCCGATTTCGAGGGTGAAATTCCCGAAGGCGAGCGTTTTGCTGAAGTCGAGTTTGCTCTGCGCCTTCGGGTCCACGCCGTCGCCGTCGAACTGGCTGCCAACGATGTCCACGCCGTCGGCGGCCAGGGCCACGTCGAAGGTTTCGGCCCCCGAACACATCGCAAACAGGTAGCCGCCCCCGGCGCAAAACCCCTTGATGGCCTTGGCCACGGCGAGTTTGGCCTGGGAAACCTTCGCGTAGCCGAATTTTTTGGCGATGGCTTCCTGGGCTTCGCGGTCGCGGACCGACATCCGCCGGAGGTTTTTGCCAAACTGCCCGGTGAAATCCTCGTGGTGCAGGTGGACCCAGTCGTACTTGGGCAAATCGCCGCGCAGGATTTCCTCGTCGTAAATCACCTCGAACGGTATTTCGGCGTAACGCAGCACCAGCAGCACGGCGTCGGTGTCTTCAAACTCGGCGGGGCTGATTTTGATGGGCGAGTACACGGCAATCCGGGCGGCTTTCACCAGTTTCACCGAATTCATGTTGACGTTCGGGTCGGCAATCTGCCGCTGAATCGACGCGGCCTCGGCGTCGCTAAGCACCACGCACGACACGCCCCGCACGCGGCATTCGGTTTCCAGCGCCTTCGCGTAGGGCATCAAAAAACTGCCGCCCCGGTAGTTGAGGAGCCAATCGAGTTCGCCGTCGCGCTTGAGCAGGCCATAGGCGATGCCGTAGGCCTTGAGGTGGTTGGTTTGCTTGCCGTCCATTGGAATCAGCAGCGAATCCGCGCGGCTGAGGAGCGGGCAGCCGAGCAGCAGGAAGCCCAGCAGGGCGATGGAAAACCGTTTCGACGCAGTCATAGTCCTCAGTCCGGTTAGTTTACCCGACTAAGTTAAGCGAAAAACGCCTTCGCTGTTGCCGGACCCCTTTTTGGGTTGAATGCTCCTCGGCGGGCCGCCTTTTTTCTTCCCCACGCAACCTTGTCCGACCGCCTTTCCGTACTGGTTACGATTTCGGACGAAGCCCTACCCCGGCAAAGCGCCTGGGCGGCGGCTGTTCCGGCGCGAGCCGCTCCACACCATAATCCCAATTCCCAAATTCATGAAAAATGCCCTGTTTGTGAAAACCCTGACGGTTGCCGGTGCGGTAGCCGTCGCCGCCAGCCTGACCGCTTGCACCAAATCCGACGACGGCCCGCAGTTCGACGCGTCCGTAAAAACCACCACCCTCGGCCAGACCCTGGTGGGCGAAGGCGAGAAAACGCTCTATTTCTTCTCGAAAGACGTGGCCGGTGTATCCAACTGCAACGGCACCTGCGCCGACGAATGGAAGCCCTTTTTCAAGGAAACGATGCAACTGGGCACAGGCCTTGCCCCGGCTGATTTCGTGCCCATCACCCGCGCCGACGGCACCAAGCAACTCACCTACAAAGGCTGGCCGCTGTACTACTTCAAAGACGACGCCGCGTCGGGCGACGTGAAAGGTGACAACGACGAGGGCGTTTGGTTTGCCGCCCGGCCCCACTTCAGCCTGATGCTTGCCACCGCGCAACTGAAGGGCAACGACGGGAAAAACTACACCAAAGAACTCAAAGAAGGGGAGGGCGAAACGACCTACCTCGTTGATAGCCTGGGCCGTACGCTGTACGCTTTTGCGCCCGACAAAAACAAGAAAAACAACTACACCAAGGCCGATTTTAGCAACAACGGCACCTGGCCGCTGGCCGAATTTGAGGCGAGAAACATTCCTTCGGGTCTCAATGCCGCCGATTTCAGCGTCATCGACGTATTCGGACGGAAGCAACTCACGTTCAAAGGCTGGCCGCTGTACTACTTCGGCCCTGATGGCGGCGTGCGCGGCGTGACCAAGGGCGTGAGCGTGCCCCGGCCCGGCGTGTGGCCGATTGTGAACCAGGGTTCGCCGGTGGCTCCGCAGTAAAACGAGATTCGTGATTCACGAAAAAAGGCTCCGCGTATCGTACGCGGAGCCTTTTTTATGAATGGGTCGGCTCAGGCGTTCAACACCCACTACCCCTCGTTTAGCGGCTGTTCGCCGCTCACCACGAGGCTGTTCACCGGTTTCGTGCGCGGCCATCGCGCCAGAGCGCGTACCCGTTCGTAACCGTGATGAATAAGGCGATGATTAGGTTGGGATGTACCGTACGAAAAAAAGCCGGAAAGCCGGGCGGGGGCGTCACGCCATCGGGCCAGGTGTCGGTTCCGGGCAGCAATAGGCTGGGGAAAAACATGCCCCAGAACAACAGCGGTCCCAGCGCCGCTCCCACGGTGGCCAGCCGGGTATCCCGCTCGGCGTAGCGGCCCCAGAGCAGGTAAAGCGAGAGGGCGTTCAGGCTTATCGTCGCGAAATACTGAATTCCAAAATGAAACCGGGCGTGGGCGGGCCACAGCGGGTTGGTCAGGTGCGTAGCGTTCAGATCGGCAATCGACGGAATCACCAACGTCAGCAGGGCCGTTACCGTCAGGATGGTTTTGATGGTCTTTTCCATGGGAATGGGTTCGATTACGTGTGAAGCAGGGAGGACAACCTGGGCTGGCGGGCAACGAAGAGGTAACCCGTCACGGCGGTCAGCGCCAGCGGGGGAACGATGCCCGACGGAGCCAGAAACAGGTGAAACAGCACCATGTTGACCAGCACCGGCACCAGCACCAGCAGGCCCGCCGTGATGGCCCGGTTTGTCAACAGCGCCGTGGCCGTCAGGATCATGCAGATTCCGACTGCGGGGAAGACGTACCCGCTGGCGTCGAAGGCGGCGTAGAGGTCGGCAGCCCGGCCCCGGTAAGCGGGCGTCGCAAAAAAATGGAACAGGTGATTGAGGCCAATGACGTCCAGCAGGCCGCCAAACCCGATTTGGATGATTCGGTTGATCTTCATGGTGTCCGTTGTTTGATTGAACACCACAAAGGTCGCTGACCCTGGCAGGCCGGGCATTGATGTAAGTTAAGACCCGCTGTCGGCCAACTGCCTGCGGATGCGCGAAAGCGATTCGGGCTGAATGCCGAGGTACGAAGCAATCAGGTACTGGGGCACGCGCTGCGTGATTTCGGGAAAGTCGTGCAGCAGGCGTTTGTAGCGCTGTTCGGCGGTTTCGAGCAAAAAAGAGAGTTCCCGCTGCTCTTTTCGCAGAAATAAATAGTCGGCCATTCGCCGTCCAAATCGGCTCCAGGCCAGCGAGTGTTCGCTCAGGGTTTGGTACAAATCATACGGCCAGACGCTCAGGCGGCTGGGCTGTTCGGCCCGGATGGAAAACTGCGCGGGCTGCCGGGTGATCAGGCTGGTGTAGGCCGTGACAAACTTGTGAGCGAGTGAAAAATCCTTGACGTGCAGCGAACCGTCGGCGGTCGGGACGATGAAACTGAAGGCACCCTCGTGCACAAACGCAACCTGGCGACACACCGCACCGGCCTCCACCAGGTGCTCGCCCGTGGCCAGGGTGACTGACTGACGGGCCTGCCGAAACGGGGCCAGGTCAGCCTCCGTGAACAGCGCCCCTGCTTGCAGAAAGCCGTTGATTTCCGCCCAGTCTTGTCCGTCAACAGGCTGTTTCATTTCGCCCTTCGCGCCGTGCGTATTTTGTGAAGTGCCATTGGAATTAAAAAGTCCCCATCGCAGGGATTGAGGCCTTTCTTCGAAGAACTCAGGTCGCCCGCTACGCCAGCAGCGCCCGCTCCAGGCCGTTGTCGTAGCCGTCTTTCGCC
Organism: Spirosomataceae bacterium; assembly: GCA_965249815.1. Classification (GTDB taxonomy): domain Bacteria; phylum Bacteroidota; class Bacteroidia; order Cytophagales; family Spirosomataceae; genus JAJAZB01. Next base: position 721,178 of record CBDFMV010000002.1, read on the forward strand.
CCGGAGGTCGAAAGGACTTCGTCGCCGTCCACCACGAGGCCGGAGGCCGTGACCGCGCCGAGCAATTCAAAACCCACGTTGTGCCCCAGCAGCGCTTTTTCAAACCGCGCTTCGTGCTCGGGGTACACGCTCACCACGACCCGGCTCTGGCTCTCGCCGAACAGGAAGGCGTCTTTGCGGAACCGGCGGTCGGTTTTCACCGAAAAACCGAGGTTCCGGGGCAGGGCCGACTCGGCCAGGGTGACGAACAGCCCGCCGTCGGACACGTCGTGGGCGGATTGAATCAACTGATTCTGAATCAAGTCTTTCACTACGTTCTGCACCTGGGCTTCCTGGTCAATGTCGAAGTGCGGCGCGGGCGAGGCTTTCACGTTCCGGTAGCTGTACAAATATTCCGACGAGGCGATGTCGTTCTGCGACAGCCCGATGAGGTAAATTAAATCGCCCGGCGCTTTGAAATCGAGCGTCATCAGATTCTCGGGTTTTTCCATCACGCCAAGCATCCCGATGGTGGGCGTGGGAAACACTGGTCCGCCGTCGGCAGACTGGTTGTAGAAACTCACGTTGCCGCCGGTGACGGGCGTGCCGAATTTCTCGCAGCCCCGCTTCATGCCCTGAATCGCGCCGACAAACTGCCAGTACACCTCAGGCACGTGGGGGTTGCCAAAATTGAGGTTGTTGGTGATGGCAAGCGGTTCGCCGCCCGCGCAGACGATGTTGCGGGCCGCCTCGCTCACGGCGATGGCCGTGCCCACTTCGGGGTCGGCGTTCACGTAGCGGGCGTTGCAGTCCACCGTAATCACGATGCTCTTGTCGGTGCCGCGCACCTGCACTACGGCGGCGTCGGCGGGGGCGTTCACGGTGCGGGTGCTGGCCCCGATGGTTTTGTCGTACTGCTCGTACACCCACTTTTTGGAGGCGATGTTGGGGTGCGAAAGCAGGTGTTTCGCCACGGTTTTCAGTTCTTCACCGCCCGAAATGTCAGGTACCGAAGTGATGTCGAATTTTTTAAACTCCTGAAAATACGCCGGTTCGCGGTACTCGCGGTGGTACACGGGCGCGCCACCGCCGAGCACGAGGTCGTCGGCGGGTACGTCAGCCACGAGTTCGCCGTCGCGGTAAAAATGCAGGCGCTTCGTGTCGGTCACGGTGCCGATCTGGGCGCAGTGCAGGTCCCATTTCTCGAAAATGTCGAGAATGAGTTTTTCCCAGCCTTTCTCCACCACGACCAGCATCCGTTCCTGCGATTCGCTGAGGAGGATTTCCCAGGCCCGCATGGCGTCCTGCCGGGTGGGCACGAGGTCGAGGTTGATTTCCATGCCGTGTCCGCCCTTCGCGCTCATTTCGGAGGTCGAGCAGATGATGCCCGCCGCGCCCATGTCCTGAATGCCGATGACGTGCCCGGTTTCGATGATTTCGAGGGTGGCTTCGAGGAGGAGTTTTTCCTGAAACGGGTCGCCCACCTGCACGGCGGGGAGCTTGGCGTTGGAGCTTTCGGAAATGTCTTCGCTGGCGAAGGAGGCCCCGCCGATGCCGTCCTTGCCCGTAGCCGACCCGACGATAAACACCGGGTTGCCCACGCCGTAACTGGTGGCCTTCGCGACGTGCCCCGCCTTCACGATGCCCGCCGAAAAGGCGTTGACGAGCGGGTTGACGTTGTAGCACTCGTCAAAAAATACCTCGCCGCCGACAGTCGGGATGCCGAAGGCGTTGCCGTAGTCGCCGATGCCCTTCACGACGCCCTTGAGCAGCCGCTTCGTTTTGGGCAAACTCAAATTGCCGAACCGCAGCGAGTTGAGTTGGGCAATGGGCCGGGCGCCCATCGTGAAAATGTCGCGGTTGATGCCGCCCACGCCCGTGGCCGCGCCCTGGTAAGGTTCGAGGGCCGAGGGGTGGTTGTGCGATTCAATCTTGAAGGCGCAGCCGATGCCGTCGCCGAGGTCCACCAGCCCGGCGTTTTCCTCGCCCGCTTTGGCGAGTATCCGGGGGGAGTCGCGGGGGAGTTTTTTCAGCCAGGCAATCGAGTTTTTGTAGGAACAGTGCTCCGACCACATCACCGAAAAAATGGCCAGTTCGGTGAAGTTGGGCGGGCGGTTGAGGATGACGTGGATGCGGTCGAATTCCTCGGGCAGGAGGCCCAATTTCTTGGCGGTTTCGACGGTGGGCAGGGCTTCGGCGACTTGGGACATTGCGTCAGTTGGGAATTAAAAATTAGGAATTGGGAATTGTCAAACCAGGACAAGTTCCGTTTCGCATTTTCTGCGAAATCAACCTAATCCGCGTAAATCTGCGGTTCAGACAACCGTCACAAAGGTAGCTTTTCGGCCCCGAAAATGCCGCCGTTTAGGGTAAAATGGGCGGAATGGGAAAAACACCCCCGCCGAAACGGGGTTTTCCCCGTTGCCAGGCGGAAGAGGAGTAGCCACATTTGGAGCGAAAATCACTCCCTTTCACCATGTAACGCTTCACTGCCATGAAATTCACTTTTCTCCTTCTTGTCGCACTGGGGACCTTGATGGGTGTCGTGAGAGGCCAATCGGCCGCAAAAATTAACGACGGGGTGCAACTCCGGTACACGTTGTACATTCCGCATAAAGAATTTATTGAATACTGCCAGGACAATCTGGGTTCGGGGAAAAAGCCCATTCAAACGGCGCAAGATGCCGCCGTGTTGCTCCGTACCCTTCAGCACCAACTCATCAAAAGTCGCAAACGCGAAGCGGCCGAAATCGAACTCTGGCTTGAATCATACGCCAACACGGAAATGCTGGGTGAGAAATCGGCCATTGTTTTTCTGCAACACAGCGTGAACCCAGCCAGCCTTAATCTTCAGCGTTCCCGGAGCGAGCGAGATGTCCTGAAAAGCAAGTGTGAAGAGGTGTACAAAGAAATGAAGGTCGTTGCCAACACGACAAATTCGGCGCGGAGTTCTTTTGTGACTGAGTTCACCGATGACAAAGCGCCCGCCATACTCGCCCGTTTGCAGACCCTGGGACTGCTCGACCAGAAGTTGAAGGACTTGGGTAAATGTTACGAAGAGAGTTTGAAAAAATACCGAGAATTTCTGCCCTGCTACGAAGAAGGAAATGCCATCGAACAATTTGTGTTGAACCGCGAAAACCGAAAATGGACGGATTTTCTCCTCAACAAAAAGGAGATTATGGTGTGCGCGATCGGCGGTGCGAAGGACCTGCAGAAAGGGAAAGTAGTCATCGAACTGAAAAATACAGTGTTACAAACCAGTCTCGGTGAGCTTGGCCAATTAGCAACGGGGCTGGGCATTCCGGGGTTTCAGGCCTTTGGCCTAGGCATGATTGAAAAGGAAATTGTTGAAGTCGCCAAGGCCCACGTGGAGGTGAGCGAAAACCTTAGCGAGAAAAAGGAAGAAAAAACTGATCTGGAAACAAAAGTCGCCAAAACGGAAAAACAGGCGACCGCTTCGAAATTCAGGACTGAGAAAAGGGCATTAACCCAGACGGCAACCGAGCAGAAGGCCGAGGCCCGGCGGATTGGCGATGAAATCAAAAAGCTGAATGAGCAGAAAGCAAAACTCGAAGTGTCACTGGCCGAACTCACGCGCAAGGTACTCAACCCCATTGCCTTGCCTGAGGCCATAAATTTTGAAAAACTCGACGAAGATTTGTCTGCCATCCCGATCACGTTCATGGTACTCAACACCGACGAATTCCGGGCACCCGCCACCATCCGCGTTCAGGGGGCTGAAATCAAGGAGGAGTTGTCTTACGAAATTCATGAACGCAACAAGTTTGCTGTGACCGTCGGAGTAGCCGCCAACATGCTCAACGAACGGTTGTTCCAACCCAACGATCAAAAAACGGAACTCGACATCTCAGCCAAAGACACTCAGACCTTGAAAAGCTCCCTTTTCGCCTTGCTGGATTATTGCCCGGCTGGTCGGGTGCTCGAGCGGATGAACTTCGTCCTCGACAAAGACCCCGGCGTGCCCGTCATGAGTCCTCAGCGGTTCAGTTTGGTCGGGGGAGTGAAGCTTAGCAAAGACCCTCTCGAAAAAATCTACATGGGCATCGGCTACGCGCTCTCGCGGGGCACCCGGCTCACGGCGGGTTTCCTGTACGCCCGGGTTCCGGTGGAGAAGACCGTCGCGATCACCCCCACCACCAGTCTCGACTACCTGCGCGACAACGCCGACCGGGAGTACAAACCGTACTGGTTTTTTGGGGTGACAGTCACGCCAGGTAGTATGATTAAAACGTTAGGATTAGGGAAAAAATAACGTGCAAAGGCATGGGTGGACGCGGATTTGCCGTTTTTGGTGGAAGAGTATCAAGTTTTTCATCACCAAAACCCTAATTTCAATGAGAAAGCTACCCGTTTTCGCCCTGCTGCTGGCCCTGAGCCTGCCGCTGACCACCCTGGCCCAGAAAGCCGTGAAAGCGCGTCCGCTGGGCGGTTATTTCCTGAAAAGCAGCGTGAAAGACGCCGCCGAGAAGCCCTACGTCTGGGTATTCGGCGACGAGGAGTCCTTCACCAAAGCCTTTGGCATGGCCACCACGGCCAGCAACAAACCCACGGCGGTGAACTTTGAAAAGGAAACCGTCGTGGCCCTGGCCGCGCCGAAGACCAAGCAGCCCACGATGCTCTCGATGAACGTGAGCCAGAAAGGCAACGAACTGCTGGTGAACTACCAGATGAAGCCCGAAGGCACCGAAGGCGCGTTCATCCGTCAGCCCGTCACGCTCGTGGCCATCCCGAAAACTGTTGCCACGGGCAAGGAAGTGCTCGTGTACAACGGTAAGGAAGAAGTGCAACGCATCGGGGCGCAGCAGTAGGGAGAGGTTGGCGTTTAGCGTTCAGGGTTTAGCGTTGCTTTGATAAACGCTAAACCCTGAACGCTTTCAAACCGCGCTGTGAAATGCCGCAGCATCGGCGCTTCATAGGTGAAACGCAGGCCGCGCAGGATTTTGCTGGTTGCAAACACCTGGAGAATCACTTCCGCCACGTAATCGATGTGGCTCTGGGTGTACACCCGGCGGGGAATGGCCAGCCGCACCAGGTCCATTGTCGTTCGCTGCGGGTGGTGAACCGAATCAGCTCGACGGACTTGATGCGGAAAGGTTCGATAAGGGTCCGCATTTAAGGTGTAAAGTAGAGCGTGTAAAGTTGAAACTCCTGCTTTTTACTTTACACTTTCCACTCATTTCGCCTTTTCCGCTTCGATGACGGCCTTCATTTCCTTCCAACCCACCTCGGGCACGGCCAGCCATTTCAGGCTCGCCACCATGCCTTCGATGTTGACGTGGTTGCCGTGGCGGGCTTTCCAGGCTTCCCAGGTTTGGACAAAATCGGCGTCGGCCTCGGTGAAATGACCCCGGCGGACGATTTTTTTCAGCGTTTCATAACTGTCGTTGCCCTGGATGTTGCCGCCTTTTTTCCAGATTTCCGGGTGATTTTGGCGGAGTTCTTCGGCGTAGTCGAGCAGGTCGTGGAGTTGCTGAGTGACTTCGGGAAGCGCAGTGTTGGTTGCCATGTCGGTTTAACGGTTGTTTTGGAAATAAACCACCCCCCGGGCACAAAAACCCGTACCCGGCGGTTAAACAAACACGCAATCAGTCTCTCTAACCGTTGATTTTACACGGGGCCAATGCGCCTCGGCTTTTCCTGAAAAATCATGAAAACGACCTTGTTTCGCTTCCTTTTTCTGGCTCTGGTCGTCACGACCGGGCTGACCGGTTGCACGGGCTACGTACCGGCTACCACCTCGGTGGGCGTGGCAGTGGGGCCGCGTCCTTACGGATACGGCTACGGGGGCTATGGGTACGGGTACCGCCCGTACTACCGCCCATATTATTACCGTCCGCCGGTGATCGTAGCGCCCCGGCCTTACTATTACCGCACGCCCGTACCGCGCTTTTACGGCGGAGGTCGCGGCTATGGCCGGGGCGGACGGCACTGGTAAGCCCAACGAGCGGACTGAAAAGTCCACCAAAAAAGCCCTTCCGGTTGACCGGAAGGGCTTTTTTGGTGGATGAAAACCCGTTCAGGCCACAACGGTTTCCACGGCCAGTTTCGCCAGCGCCTGCTCGAAATCTTCGACCAAATCTTCGATGGCTTCCAGCCCGACGGCTACGCGAACCAGCCCGTCGGTGATGCCCACGGCGGCGCGGTCGGCGGCGCTGAGTTTGGAGTGCGTCGTGCTGGCGGGGTGGGTCAGAATCGTGCGGGTGTCGCCGAGGTTGGGCGAAATCGAGGCGATTTGCAGGTGCTGCGTCAGCGCGTTGACCGCCCCGAACCCGCCCCGCACGTCGAGCGTGAGGATGGCCCCGCCCCATTTCATTTGCTGCCGGGCGAGTTCGACCTGCGGATGACTCGGCAGAAACGGGTAATGCACGGCGCTCAGCGCCGGGTGGCCGTCGAGGGCTTCGGCCAGCGCCAGTGCGTTTTCGCAGTGGGCTTTCATGCGCACGTAGAGCGTTTCGAGGCTTTTCGACAGCACCCACGCGTTAAAAGGCGACAGCGCCGGACCGGTGTGTCGGGCGAAAAACCGCACCGGCTCGATGAGGTCTCGGCGGCCCACGAGCACGCCACCGAGCACGCGGCCCTGCCCGTCCATGTACTTGGTGGCCGAGTGCATGACGAGGTCCGCCCCGAGGGCAATCGGGTTCTGCACGATGGGCGTGGCGAAGCAGTTGTCCACCACCAGGGCGACGCCCCGCTTTTTGGCAACGCCCGCAAGAGCAGCCAGGTCGGTGAGTTCAAGGCCGGGGTTCGAGGGACTTTCGCAGAAAAACAACTTCGTGGTGGGCCGGGCGGCGGCCTCCCACTGGCCGAGGTCGTGGCCATCGACGAAGGTGGTCGTGATGCCCCATTTCGGCATAATTTTACCCAGAATCTGAATGGCCGACCCGAACAGCGCCCGCGAGGCCACCACGTGGTCGCCGCTCTGGAGCAGGCCCGCGAAGGTGGCGAAAATGGCCGCCATGCCCGAACCGAACGCCAGCCCCGCCTCGGCCCCTTCGAGCGCGCAGACTTTGGCGATAAACTCGTCGACGTTGGGGTTGGAGTAGCGGGAGTAAATGTTGCCTTCCACCTCGTCGGCGAAGAGCGCCCGGCCCATCTCGGCATCCTCAAACGTGAAACTCGACGTGAGGTAGAGCGGTACGGAATGCTCGCGGTGCTGGCTGCGCTCGGTCTGGATGCGGATGGCTTCGGTTTGTTTCTGCATGGGAAGGAAGTCGGGTGAATCGGCGGGACAAAGGTCGGTTCTGCGGAAGTAACTTTCGGTATTGCGCACCATACTTGGAAAATAAACCGCCGTTTCGGTCTTTTGCCCGAACGTTTCAACGGCTTCCGGTTCCGACTCGCCCCAACGACCGAACATTTTTCCATGCCCCTCCTCGACGACACCGACCGCCGCCTGCTCGAACTCCTCCAGCAGGACGCTTTCCTGACCAACAAGGAACTCGCCGCGCAACTCAACCTCTCGGCCACGCCGATTTACGAACGCAAAAAGCGCCTCGAACGCGAGGGCTACATCCGGCAATACGTGGCGCTGGTGGATAAAACCAAAGTGGGACGGTCGCTGGCGGCGTTTTGCCAGGTGACGCTCAAGGAGCACACGCAGGAATTCATCCGGGAATTTGAGGAGAAAGTGCGCGAGTTGCCCGAGGTGGTCGAGTGCTACAACATCGCCGGGCCGTACGATTACCTGCTCAAAATCATGGTGGCCGACATGGACGCCTACCGGACGTTTCTGGTCGAAAAACTCGCCGCCCTGGCCCACATCGGTGGCCCGCAGAGCGCCTTCGTGATGGCCGAAATCAAGCACTCGACGGCGTTGCCGGTGGGGTGAAACGCGGGGTCAATCCACCCAGTTTTCAATCCGTAGGCCTTCGATGCGGTTCATTTCCCGGACGTTGCGCGTGACCAGCGTCAGATCGTGAACCAGCGCCGTGCAGCCGATGATCAAATCGAAATCAGAAATAAGTCGCCCCGTTTTGCGGAGCCGGGCTTTCTGTTCGGCAAACGCCTCGAAGGCGGGGCGGATGGGCAGAATGCGGTCGGCGAAAAATAGTTCGAGTGACTTTGCCCGCTGAAAATTTGCGGCCTGGTATTGGGGGCTGCTTCCGGCGGCTCCGTAAAGCAGTTCAAGGATGGTCAGTTCCGAGAGGGCACATGAATCAAACCCGACTTGGAATAACCGTTGGCCGATGCCAAATTCATTCTTGAGGAAATGAATGCAGTGGTTGGTATCGAGCAGGTAGTTCATTCAGCCCAGGAGGTATCAATATCCTTGTTCACCCGTGAGCCTTCGATCATCGCAATCAACTCATCGCCTGTTTCGGGGCCTTCCCAACTCCCGGCCAGGGCCATGAAAGCAGCTTCCCGTTCTTCGGCACTGCGCCTATCTTCCTGGCGGTACGGCGTGCGGAGGCGTTTGGCAAGGTCAACGAAAAGCCGGTAGTCGGCTTCGGTGCGGGGTTCGAGAATGAGCGTAGGCATGAGGGGTATCGTTTCGTCGTCAACAAAGCTACTGCATTCAGCGTTGTTTTGCGAACCCCCGGAGCGCCTTCGTGAGGGCCGAAATCAAGCGCTCGACGGCCGGTGGGGTGAAGGGAAAAAGACCTAACAGGTTTCAAAAACCTGTTAGGTCTGGCGGTCTACGTCGTCGGTTCCGGCTTAGGCTTCTTCACCGATCCCGACACGTCGAAGCCCCAATCGCCCAACCGTTTGGGCGTGCCCATAAACGCCCCCAGGAGCAGGTCGCGGCTGGCTTTCACGGCGTTGACGATGGGCGGCAACAGCAGTTGGCGGGCTTCGTAGGCTTCTTCGCGCTGGCTGGCGGTGTTTTCGGCCTCCAGGTGCTTGTCGAGGCAGGGCTGGATGGTCGGCCCCAGGGCCGGCCAGGAGTAATTTTGAAGGCCGTTGAGCACCGACGTGGCCCCGTCGGTAGTGTGTTTCCCGTTGATGAGCCGGGCCAGTTCGAGCAACTCCTGCACGTTGCGCGGAATGTTCACCTTCGGGCGACCCCCGGCCATCACCACGTCGAAACCCCAGTCGCCCAGGCGCGTGGGCGTGGCCCGGAAGATGCCCAGCAGCAGAGTGCGGGTGGCCCGGACGGCCTTGTCGAGGGGTGGCAGCAGCAGGTTGCGGGCTTCGTAGGCTTCGGTGGACTGTCGGCGCAGGGCTTCCCACTCGCGGTGCTTGGCCAGGCAAATCGGAATGCTCGGCCCGAGGAGGGTCCAGGAGTACACCTGGAGGCTGCTCAGAATGGACGATCCCCCATCGGCGATGTGCCGGGCGAAGATCAGCCGGGCCAGTTCGAGGAGTTCCTCGACGTTTTCGGAAATGGATACTTTGAATCTGGGCATGTGGTTGTGGGATTAGAGGGATTTGACTGCTTGAGTCCATCAACGTTAGGGAGTTAATTCGGTACGCCCGATACCGTTCGATCAATTCTGAGGGCCGTCCGAAAACCAGTTAGGTGGCTCCGCGAAGGCTCCCGGCGGGTGTTGCCTACTCAGAACACCGTCGTCAAGGTCGGGAAGTGCGTTGTCAATGTCAGGAACACCGTTGTCGATCTCTGGAAGTGCGTTGTCAATGTCGGGAAGTACGTCGTCAATCTCCAGAAGTGCGTTGTCGATGACGGAAACACCGTTGTCTATCTCCGGAATAGCGATGTTGATGTCAGGAAGTGTGCTGTCAATGTCGGAAACACCGTTGTCAACGTCGGGAAGGGCGTTGCCAGCTTCAACTGCCCCGTTGGGAAGGTTGGGTTTGGTGAAGTAAACAACGCCCGCCACTTTCTTCCCGCAAATCGTCTATTTTCGCCAATTCATCCAGCACCGGCACCCCGCCCAACCTACCCCATGAGCCTGATTCAGAAAGGAATTGACAAAAAGTACATTCGCTTCGACGCCGAACTAAAGTCAATCACCTACCTCATCACCGATAAAAAGTACCGCTACAGCAATCCCGAAGAGCCGGTTCGGCTGGAAACGTACCTCCAACTCATTTTTGAGTATGGGTACCCCGCCGCCCGCCTCGACGTGGAGGTGATCGTACCCCGGCGCACGCCCTCCGACCGGGCCGACATCGTGGTGTACGCCGACGACGAGCGCAAGACGCCCTACATCGTGGTGGAGTGCAAGCACCCCGACGTGTCGGAAGCCGAATTTGTGCAGGCCGTCGAACAGGGCTTCGGCAACGCCAACTCCCTCCGGGCGGAGTTTGTGTGGGTCACGTCGGGCCGCAAGGCGAAGTACTACGACGTGAAGAATTTTGCGCCCGGCGAGCGAACCGAAAACATCATCGCGTCCATTCCCCGCTTCGGGCAAAGCAAACTGAGCCGGGCGCGGTTTTACAAAGGGGGCCGCGACGAAGACGGGCGCGAAGCCTTCGACCTTGAAATCGTGGCTCAGGACGAACTGACGCGCATTTTCTCCCAGGCCCACCAGGCCCTTTGGGCGGGGGGCAAGCGCAACCCTTCGGAAGCCTTCGATGAACTCGACAAGCTGATTTTCTGCAAACTCTGGGACGAGAAAAAAGCCCGCAAGCCCCAGGAACCTTACGATTTTCAGGAATTTACGAAAGAAGACCCCGCCCGGCTCCTCGACCGCATCAAGGGCATTTACCGGGAGGGACAGAAAAAAGACCCGGAGGTGTTCCGCGAGGACATCCGCCTTAGCCCCGCCGAACTCCGCACCATCGTGGGCTACCTCGCCCCGCTCAACATCGGCGATACCGACCTCGACAGCAAGGGCCGGGCCTTCGAGACCTTCCTCGGCTCGTTTTTCCGGGGCGACTTCGGCCAGTATTTCACCCCCCGCGAGGTGGTCGATTTCATCGTCAAGGTATTGCCCATCACCCACCAGTCGGTCGTGCTCGATACCAGTTGCGGCAGCGGAGGGTTTCTGCTCTACGCCCTTGACAAAGTACGCCGTCAGGCCGACGCAATGGCCGATGAAGGCTATTTCAAGCGGGAGAGCGTCAAACACTACAACCACTGGCACGATTTTGCCGAAAACAACCTCTACGGCATCGAAATTTCGGAAAGCATCGCCCGCACTGCCAAGATGAACATGATCATCCACGACGACGGGCACACCAACGTGATCAGTTTCGACGGCCTGGAATCTGACACGGTCATCGCCGAGAAAACCGGCCACAAGGGGTTTACCTACGGGCGCTTCGATTACATCGTGACCAACCCGCCCTTTGGCTCGTCGGTCAAACTCACCGAGCAAGCCTACCTCCGCAACTACAAGCTGGGCCTGAAAGAAGTCAGTTGGATTGACCGCCGCCAGAAAAACAACTTCGAACTTGGCCCCCGCGACAGCCAGAGCACCGAAGTGCTCTTTATCGAGCAGTGTTACCACTTTCTGAAGCCCGGCGGCATCCTGGCCGTGGTCGTGCCCGACGGCGTACTGACCAACAGCAGCGCCCAGCCCGTGCGCGACTGGATGGAAGAACACTACCGCATCGTGGCCGTGGTGTCGCTCACCCAGGATGCGTTTAAAGCCAACGACGCGGGCGTGAAAAGCTCGGTGCTGTTTCTGAAAAAGCTGACCCTGAAGCAGACGGAAGCCATTCAACAGGCCAAACTGCGCGTGCAGGAGCGCCTTTGGGCCAAACCCCAGTACGGTGCCGCGCTGGCAAAGCTCGAAACCGAACGCGACGGGCTGCTGAAAGGGCACAAAGGTTTTGACGCCACCACCATCAACTGGGAAAGCACCGCCAACCGGAAAGCCCTCAACGGCGAGGGGACCGATACCGACCTGTTTGGCGATCCGAGAAAGCTCCGCAAGCGCGTGGAGAAAACCGAGGAGTTCAGGGAGTGGAAAAGCGAGGTCAACAAACGCTACACCGAGCAGATTAATGACCTCAAAGAGACCTTGCAGGACGAATACCTGGCCGAATTGGGCGGCGAAGTGACCAATTACCCCATTTTCATGGCCCTGGCCGAGCAAATCGGCTACGACGCCGCCGGGCGCAAAACCGCCGTGAATGAATTGGACGGCATTGCCGACGAATTGAGGCGATTTATTAACGACGTGCAAACCGGGCAGGACGCTTTTTTCGCCTAAGCCCCGGTTGCGACGAAAACAAACTGTTTTTGTTGAATCGGGGCGAGTTGATTGGGCGATGGGATCCCATTATGAACCTTTATACCCTTTATATACGGGACACACAGAACAATAAAGTAGAAACTAAGCCACTTAAGCATTTCTTAACTGCCCTGCCTCAGTACGGCGCGAATGAATCTGGTATAAACCGAGTCGCATCGCAGCAACCCCGCTACATTCGCATCACGGATATTGACGAAAACGGCGTTCTGAAGGAGGGATTGGGTGCTACTGCTGTGGTTGTTGAGGAGCACTATCTTTTAGAAAATAACGATTTGTTAATCGCCCGTAGTGGGAATACAGTCGGCAAATCGTACTTACACAAAGCTAACGACGTTGATTATCCATGCTTCTTTGCTGGGTACATGCTGCGGTTTAAGATAGACGAATTGATGGTATCTCCTGACTATCTTTTCTATTTTACCCAAACCAGCATCTATAAAAAGTGGGTAAACGCCATTCAGCGCCCCACGGGTCAACCCAATATCAACGCGGAAGAATATCGGACGCTCCCTGTGCCAATTCCCACCAACGAAATACAAGAAGTGGTGGTTGAGCGCATGAAATTAGCCTACAAAGTGAAGCAAGAGTACGAGCGCCAAGCGCAAGCTCTGCTCGATGGCATCGACGCGCACTTGCTGGAGGAGTTGGGCGTAACCCTCCCCCCGGAGCCGGAGAACACGTTGGCGAACCGAATCTTCCGCACCACATGGCGGCAGGTAATGGGGGGGCGGCTGGACCCAAGCTACCAGAGAGTAATTCTGAATTTCAAAAGCATTAAATATCCAACCCGCCCACTTAGGGAAGTAGCCTTTATCAATCCCTTAACCAGGTTCAAAGGCTTGTCGGAAGACGAAGAAGTTTCATTCGTTCCGATGGAAGCGGTAGGTGAAGATGGTTCGATTGACCTCAGCAACACCCGGCAACTCTCGCAATCAAAGGGCTATACAACCTTTAAAGAGAACGATTTGCTCGTGGCGAAGATCACGCCTTGCATGGAGAACGGGAAAACTGGTGTTGCAAGGAAGTTGAAAAATGGCGTTGGTTTCGGGTCAACTGAATTCCACGTAATTCGAGAAAAAACGGGCGAAGCGAAAGTAGATTTCTTACATCACTTCTTCCGAACAAACTTCTTTCGGGCCAATTCAAAGTTCACATTCGGTGGTTCGGCAGGCCACCAAAGGGTTCCACCCGAGTATTTCAAAGGACTTGCAATTCCGGTCCCTTCAACTGAACATCAGGAAGCTATTGTTAAGGAGATTGAACGCAGGCGTAACCAAGCTCAGACCCTCCGCCAGCAAGCCAGGCATGATTTCGAGCAAACCAAGCGCGAAATCGAGCGGCTGATTCTGGGCGAAACGTAGGGGAACGGTCGGTAGCTCGTCGCCGTTACTCCATCCGCAATCCAAACCCCCGCATTCCACAATGCAGTTAGACCTCCGCTCCGACACCGTCACCCGGCCCACGCCCGAAATGCTGTACGCCATGATGACCGCCCCCGTGGGCGACGACGTGTTTGGCGATGACCCCACCGTAAAGGCCCTCGAAGCCACCGCCGCCGCCCGCTTCGGCCTGGAGGCGGGGCTGTTCTGCGCGTCGGGCACGATGACCAACCAGATTGCCCTCGCCGTTCACCTCCAGGCGGGCGACGAGGTGATTTGCGACGCCCTGAGCCACATTTACCTCTACGAAGGCGGGGGGCTGATGGCCAACGCCCGCGCCTCCGTCCGTCTGCTGACCGGCGACCGGGGCCGGATTTCCGCCGAACAAATTGACGATGCCGTCAACAACCCGCACGACATTCACCTGCCCGTGACCCGGCTGGTTTCCCTCGAAAATACGATGAACAAGGGCGGGGGCAGCTACTACCGAATCCCCGAAATCGCCGCCATCCGGGACGTGTGCGACCGGCACGGCCTGGCGCTGCACCTCGACGGGGCGCGGGTGTTCAACGCCCTGGTCGAAACCGGCGAAAACCCCGCCGAGTACGGGCGGCTGTTCGACACGATTTCGGTGTGCCTCTCGAAAGGGCTGGGTTGTCCCGTCGGGTCGGTGCTGCTGGGCAGCCGGGCGTTTATCGAAAAAGCCCGCCGTGTCCGCAAGCGCTTCGGCGGTGGCTGGCGGCAGGCCGGTTTCCTGGCCGCAGCCGGGCTTTTTGCGCTGGAGAACAACGTCGAACGATTGCGCGAAGACCACCGCCGCGCCCGCGCCATCGGCGGAATGCTCCGCCAACTGCCCGAAGTCGTGGATATGCTGCCCGTGGATACGAACATCGTAATTTTTCAACTGGCTCCCGGTCGGCTCGCCACCGACTACGTGGCCCACCTGAAGGAGCGCGGCATCCTGGCCGCCCCCTTCGGCAAAGACAAAGTCCGCTTCGTGACTCACCTCGATTTTGGGGACGACCATTTGGCCGAACTGGAGCGGCGGCTAAAGAATTGAGTGATTGAAATGCATTTCGTCTCACTCAATCACCCCCTCACTCAATACTCACCTGACCAGCATCACCTGCCCGCGCTTGGTGAACCACGCGCCGGAGCCGCGCCGCCGGGGGCGGTAGTCGAGCCGGTAGGCGTATACGTCGGGCGGGCAGGGGAGGCCCCGGTGCGTGCCGTTCCAGCGTTGCTGGGCGCTTTCGTCGGTGAAAAGTACCTCGCCCCAGCGGTTGAAGATGGTCAGGCGGGTGTCGAGGTCTTCGGTGGTTTGCCACTCCAGGACGTCGTTCACGCCGTCGCCGTTGGGCGTAAACACGTCGGGCATAAACACCCGCGCCGGGCAGTCATCGCGGACGCTGAAACTTCGCCCGGCGGCGCACCCAAACCCGGTCAGAATCCGCACCGCGTACTGCCCCGCCGCCGTGGCCGTCAGGGTGGGCGCGGTGCTGCCCGTGGGCGTCCAGGCGTAACGCAGGCCGGAGCCGCGGGCGCGGGGGTCGAGCAGGAGCGGCTCGTCGCGGAGGCATTCGTAGTCCGGCCCGGTCAGCGCGGCCAGTTGGGGCAGGGGGTGAAAATTGACCTGCACCGAGTCGGCCACCTGGCACACGCCGGTTTGCACCCGCAAGGCGTACCTGCCTGATTGCAGCGGGCGCAGGCGGCGCGTCGAATCGCCGGTAGACCAGCGGAAAAGGGCCGTCGGCACCACGGGCGTCAGGATTGGATTTAATTCCACGGTTTCGTCTTCGCAGGCCTCGCGGGTATTGCCCAGCGTGAGGGTGGGCGGGGTTTGTACGCGCACGAACACGCTGTCGACGTGGGGCACGAAACAGCGGTCGCGGTAACTCACCGTGTAAAGCTGGTCGGCCAGGGGCCGCAGGCTGGGCGTGCGGCTGGTGGGGTTGTCGAGGCCGGTGGCGGGTCGCCAGTCGTAGCGGTCGTTTTCCGATTGCCCGGCCACGAGCGTCAGTTGTTCGCCCCGACACACCCGAAACGTGTCGCGGGCCACGATGTCTTTTTGCAAACACACCGTGTGCGTGTTGCTGGCTCCGCCGGTGGCCGACGTAAAGCCCCAGTACACTTCGCTGGCCCCGCCGAAAACGTCCTTCGCCAGGTCAATCGCGTGGCTGATACGCAGCGTGCAATCCACGTACACGTCGAGGCGGGCGGTGGTCGTGCTGTAGCGCACCTGCACCCGGTGGTCGCGGCCATCTTTGGCGTTTTTCGAGATGTTGGAAAGCTGAGCCGGGGGCGGAAAACCGGCATTGCGCCGGTGGTCGGAGACGCCGTCGCGCACCAGCGCGACGTGATCGAGGGCGGGGTCGCCTTCGTCGATGTTTTGGTAGGTGTCGAACTCGATGCCCAGCGAAGGCTGGAAGCCCTTGAACCCAATGCCCTGCCCGGCAGCACCGAGGGCGCGGTTGCCCACCGTTTGCAGCACCAGCACCACGCCGTCGGCCCCGTAGGCGTCGGCCCCGAGGTTGACGGTAAATTCCAGCGTGAACGACTCCGTCAGGCGCAGGGGTTTGTCGTACCACACGGCCCCGTTCTGCCAGTTGCGCGACGCGGTCAGTTGGTAGCAGTCGGGCAAAAGAGCGGGCCGGGCGTCACCCACGGAGGTATAGCCGTTTTGCCCGGTGGCCGAGAGACCCCGGCAAAGCAGTACCAGCAAAAACAGGCGACGCAGCACGGAAGGGGAAGGAGGGGTTTAGGGTTTGGCGTTCAAGGTTCAGCGTTGACAATCCTAAATCATAAACGCTGAACTTATTCACTCAAATATCACCGTTTTGTTGCCGTAAATAAACACGCGGTCTTCGAGCACGAGTTTCAGGGCTTTGGCCAGCACGATTTTCTCGACGTCGCGCCCGGCGGCGGCCAGGTCCTGCCAGGTCTGGGAATGGGTAACGGGAATCACGTCCTGGGTAATGATGGGGCCTTCGTCGAGGTTTTCGTTGACAAAATGCGCCGTGGCTCCGATGATTTTCACGCCCCGCTCGAAGGCCTGCTTGTACGGATTGGCCCCGATGAACGCGGGCAAAAACGAGTGGTGAATGTTGACCAGCCGCGCCGGAAAATGGCTCGTGAAGGCGGGCGTCAGCACCCGCATGTACTTGGCCAGAACGACGTACTCGGGTTGGTACGGCGCGAGGGTCCGGAGCAATTCCGCCTCGTGCGCCTCCCGCGACTTGCCCTCGTGGCTGACCAGGTGAAACGGCACACCAAACTGCTCGGTCAGGGGTCGGAGCACCTCGTGGTTGGCAATCACGGCCAGAATATTGATGCTGAGGTCGTTGAAGGCGTTGCGCACGAGCAGATCGCTCAGGCAATGGTGTTCTTTGGTGGCGAGGAGTACCACGTTTTTCGAGCGTTTGGTCGTCAGCGAAAGCCGCACCCCGTCGGGCAGGATGCCGCGCAGGGCACCGACGACTTTTTCTTCCAGAACCTCGCCGGTAAACTCGGTGCGCATGAAAAAGTGGCCGGTTTCGCCGTCCACGAATTCGTCGTTGCGGAGGATGTTCAGGTCGTGGTGGTACAACACGCCCGTGATTTTATGAACCAGGCCCTTGGCGTCGGGGCAATCGATGCGGAGGATGTGGGTGGGTGTTAAAGACATCAGAATGCTCAATACGCAATGTTCAATGGTCAACTCTCAACGAGTTTGGGGTCAAATAAACCATTGAACATTGAGCATTGAAAATTGATCATTGAACATTTCGGTTGAATGGGTCGCCCCGTTCCCGTTCCGCCCGGCCCGCTTGAAACGAAATGGGGAAAAACGTACCTTTCGACAGCAAATCGTTCACCTCCACGCATGAGCCAGACCAAACTTCTCGTCAACGGCAAAACCTTCACCCTCGACCTCGACCCGCAAATGCCCCTGCTCTGGGCCATCCGCGATTTCGTGGGCCTGAAAGGCACCAAATTCGGCTGTGGCATTGCGCAGTGCGGGGCCTGCACGGTGCACCTTGACGGCCAGCCCGTGCGTTCGTGCGTGATCCCCGTCTCGGCCGTGAAGGGCCAGAAAATCACCACCATCGAAGGCATCGGAACGCTGGATCACCTCCACGCCGTGCAGCAGGCCTGGATCGACGAGCAGGTGCCGCAGTGCGGCTACTGCCAGTCGGGGCAAATCATGGCAGCGGTATCGCTGCTCAAAACCAAACCCAGCCCCACCGACGAAGACATCGACGCGACGATGACCAACATCTGCCGCTGCGGCACCTACCTGCGCATTCGCAAGGCCATTCACCGCGCGGCGGGCACGATGCAGGAACAGCAAAAAGCGGTTCCGGCGAAGGCCGTGAAACCGAGCGGGACGGTGGGGAAATAATCGGTTCACTGAAAAAACATGGAAAATTTACTGAACCGCATCACGCTGAATCCGGACATCCTTCACGGTAAACCGTCCATCCGCAATAAGCGCTACCCGGTTGAACTGATTCTGGATTTGCTGGCGGCGGGTATGACCCACGAAGAAATTCTGGCCGATTACCCGGCGCTCGAAGAGGACGACATCCGGGCATGCCTGGCGTTCGCTTCGCGGCTCACGAAGGTGAAAAGCATTCACAAAGTGCTCGCATGAAATTTCTGGTGGATGCCCAATTGCCCTACCTGTTGGCAACCGTGCTTCGGCAAAAGGGTTTTGACGCGTTGCACACCGATGATTTGCCCGCCAAAGACGAAACGCCCGACCAGGAGATTCGGTTGGCCGCTGACCGCGAAAACCGGATTGTCATTTTCAAAGATTCAGACTTTCAGAACAGTTACCTGGTCAATAAATCACCGGAGCGCTTGCTACTCATCACGACCGGGAACATCAAAAACCGCCAGTTGCTCGACTTGTTTCGGAAAAACCTGCCGGTACTTTTGAGACTTTTCGAGCACCATCGCCTCATTGAAATGAACAACGAAGAAATCACGGCTCACGAGTAACCTTACCATTCACCCATGCAAACCACGCGCCGCACTTTCCTCAAAACCACCGGCCTTTCCGCCTCGGCCCTCGTGCTGGGCGTGGGATTAGGCGAAGCCAACGCCGAAACGGTCGTTAAACTGGCACCGGGTGCGTCGTTCAGCCTCAACGCGTTCGTGCAAATCACGTCCGACGGGAAAATCACGCTGAAAGCCCTCATGCCCGACATGGGCCAGGGCACCTACCAAGCACTGCCCGCGATACTGGCCGAGGAACTCAACGTGCCGCTCAGCGCCGTCACCATCGAGTTTACGAAGGGCGAAACCTCCTTCGGCGATCAAACCGCCGGGGGCAGCAGCAGCGTGCGGAGCAACTACGCCAAACTCCGCAAAACCGGCGCGGCCGCACGGGAAATGCTGGTGAAAGCCGCCAGTGACCAGTGGCAGGTAGCCACTGAGGAATGCTACGCCGACGGCGGGAAGGTTTTTCACAAACCCTCCGGCAAACGCCTCAGCTACGGCGAACTGGTCGAAGCCGCTGCCAAACTTGAGGTGCCGAAAGAGCCGAAACTCAAAGACGAGAAGGACTTTACGATCCTGGGCAAGCCCATGCCCAAGCCCGACGTACCCTGGAAAGTGACCGGTCGGCCCATTTTTGGCATGGACGTGACCGTGCCCGGCATGCTCTACGCTTCGGTGCAGCACGGGCCGGTGGTGGGCAGCACGGTGAAAGCGTTCGATGCAACCGCCGCCAAAGCCGTGAAGGGCGTCCGCGACGTGCTCCGGGTGGACCGCCGCCTCGGCGACCGCTTAACACCCAACGCGGGCGTAGCCGTCGTGGCCGACAACTACTGGGCCGCCACGCAGGGCCGCAAGAAATTGAACATCGACTGGGACACGAAGGGCTACGAAACCACGTCGTCGGAAAAGATGGCGGCCCGTTACCGGGCGCTGGCGCAGCAGGAAGGCGTGAGCGAAAAAGCCTGGGGCGACTTTGGGAAAGCCTTCGCCGACGCCCCGACGAAACTCGACGCCGCCTACGAAACGCCCTTCCTGAGCCACTCGCCGATGGAACCGCAGAACGCGACCGTCTGGGTGCAGGGCGACAAAATCGAGGTGTGGGCCTCGATTCAGGGGCCGGATTTGATCGTGGACGATTTGCACAAACACCTCGGCGTACCGAAGGAAAACATCAAAGTGAACGTCTGCTTTTCGGGCGGCGGCTTCGGGCGGCGGCTCTTCCCCGACGTGGTTACCGAAGCGGCGATGTTGTCGAAAAGCCTCGGCAAACCCGTGAAAGTGGTCTGGAGTCGCGAAGACGACACCACGCAGGGGCCATTTCGCCCGCCGACGTTTTCGTTTTTCAAAGCCGGTCTCGACGCGGCGGGCAAGCCCGTGGCGTTTCAGCACAAAGTCGTGTCGCCGAGCATCATGGACTACCTCTACCAGCACGACCGCGCCAAACCCGCCGACGAGATGATGGAGGCCATCAGCGGCATGGCCTACGAAATTCCGAACGGGGACAACCGCTACGTGTTCGCCGAAAACCACCTGCCGCTCGGCTGGTGGCGGGCCGTGACCAGCACCACGACGGCCTTCGCCCACGAGTGTTTCGTGGATGAAATGGCCGCGAAGGCAGGCGTGGACCCGCTGGAATTCCGCCTCCGGCAACTCACCAAACCCTCGCCGGTGAAGGCGATTCTCGAAACCTTGAAAGAAAAATCGGGCTGGGAAATACCCCTTGCTGCGGGCAAGGGCCGGGGCGTGGCCGTTTGGGAGTTTTTCGCCGGGGCCTGCGGGCAGGTGGTCGAGGTGAGCCGCGACAAGGCGGGCAAACTGACCATCGACAAAGTCACGGCGGTCATCGATTTGGGGACCGTCGTGAACCCCGACACGGTGCGGGCGCAGGTCGAGGGCGCGGTGTGCATGGCGCTCACCGCCGCCACCAAAGACGGCATCACGTTCCACAACGGCACCGCCGAGCAAACCAATTTCGACCGCTACCGCATGACCCGGCTGGCCGAAATGCCGCCCGTCGAGGTGCACATCCTGACCGGCGACCCCAAAATGAAGGGCGCCGGCGAGCCGGGTCTGCCGCCCTTCGCGCCCGCGTTGGCCAACGCGATTTTCAGCCTGACCGGGAAGCGGCTCCGGACGCTGCCGTTTGAGTTGGAGAAGGTGTAACATTTTTCTTCGGGACGAATCATGAAACTTTCAAGCATCACCGCCCTTTTGCTGCTCGGACTGAGTTCGTGTAAACACCCCGACATCTGTCACGAAACCTCGTGGCCATCCTTCCATTTTTCTGAAGAAGAGAAGCAGTGGATTCCTCGCTACAAACCGGGCGACGTACTAACCTTTACCAGTCAAAATGGAAATGTGGTCGTATTGACAACTACCAGTTCCATCTTCACCGATTGGGGCTATGAGCCAGGAATAATGCGTACAAGACCCATTTTTGCCACGCAACGGTACGACGCGTATCTTAATGAAAAAAAGAAAGATGGGCTTTCTATCGACGTGACCATTCAAAAAAATCCAGCTATTAAAGATTGGTACGGAGTAACCTGCGACACGCCCATGCAACTGGTAGGGGTTGCGAGCACCAGACTGTACAACGGAGAAATTCAGGATGGGTTTGGAGGGTGGGAGACAGGAAGAATGTACTTTCCAAAAAATACGGAATCGCCGGGTTTTAGCCGATTCGAGACGCCGTACAAAACGTTCAACAGCGTTTTGATTTTTTCTTCGGGAAGTGCTGTAAATCACTGTTTGAAGTGCCTACCCACAAGCCGAAATGCCTTGCAATCAGTTCTTTTACGACAAAGAATTCGGATTCATTGGTTTCGCCAAAACTAACGGTGAATTGTTCCGGCTAACCGATTACCGGGCAAAACTGTGATTGAAGCAACCGATCGCTCCGGCTGAAACGGGAACCGGGAGCTTTTCGGAAAACCTTACTTCGCCAGTTGCCAAATCACCGACGACTCCACCCAATAAATATCTTCCAGCCCGTTGCCGGACGCGTTCAGGTGTTCGCGGAGCGATTGCGTCGTCCAGCGTGGTCGCGCCGTATTCGGTTTAGCCGTGCGTTTGCTCGAGAAAAACAGCCATTTCCCGTCGGGCGACACGTACGGGCAATAATCGAGCGCGGCGGAGTTGAGCGGTTCGGGCAGCATTCGGGCCGGTTGCCAGGTGCCCGCCGTATCGCGGAAGCTCACGTATAGATCGCCCCGGCCCAACCCTTCTTTCCGCCCGTAGGCCGTGAAAAGCAGAAACCGCTCGTCGGGGTCCACGAAGGCGTTGAATTCGTAGCCCTTCGAGTTGACGGCTTCCGGCAGCACCTCCGGTTTTTGCAACTGCCCGCCCTGCCAGCGACTCACGTAAATGTCTTCCTGCCCGGTGCCGCCCGCGTAATTGGCCGTAAAGTACAGGTTTCCGTTGCGCGCCAGGCTGGGGTAAAACTCGTCTTTGTCGGTGTTGACCGGCCCGGCGAGCCGTTGCGGGGCCTGCCACGCGCCACGCGGTTTTCGGTCGGTGAACCAGATGTCGTAGTCGCCCGCGGCGGTGGAGTCGGGGTGTTTGGGGCGGTTCGACGAAAAATAAAGCCGCTGGCCGTCGGCGGTCAGAAACGGCTCGATGTCGTCATAATTTCCCGAAAACGGCGCGACTTCCGGCTTCGACCACACGCCTTGTTGTTTTCGCGAAACCAGAATCACGCTTAGATCGCCGCTCACGCCCTGCACGGTGAAGTACAGTTCGTCGCCCGCGGCGGAAAGGGCCATGTCGCGCTCGAGAAACGGCCCTGAAATGAAACCGGGCGCGAACAGTTTGGGAAGTCGGGCAGGTGGGTCAGTGGAAAATAACGCCGTGCGCTGGGCCAGCAGAGACGGGTTGCTGCCAAGCCAGGCCAGGGCAAGCAGGAAAAACGGGCGCATGCAGGGGAAGGTCGGAGTGAAGACGGGGAAAGGTAAGCACGCCCGCCCGAACGATTCTCCCCCGAATTGGGGGAGAATCACTGGACTATGAAATCGAAGTTTGCCCAAACGCACCGCGCCCTTAGTCCAAATCGCTCAGCCGGTGGACCCGGTGCCGGTAGAAAAACTGGTAAATAATCGGAAAAATCAGCAGCGTCAGCACCGTGGCGGTGATCAGGCCGCCGATCACGACGATGGCCAGGGGTTTCTGCGTTTCCGAACCGATGCCCGTGGAAACTGCCGCCGGGAGCAGCCCGATGGCCGCCATGAGGGCCGTCATGATGACGGGCCGCACCCGCGAACGCACTCCCTCGCGGATGGCGTCGGTCAGCGACATGCGCGCCAGGAGGTTTTTGTTGAAGACCGAAATCAGAATCACGCCGTTCTGCACGCAGATGCCAAACAGCGCGATGAAGCCCACCCCGGCGGAGATGCCAAAATTCATCCCCGTCACGTGCAGAGCCAGAATGCCGCCGATGAGGGCGAAGGGCACGTTGAGCAGCACCAGGCCCGCGTCTTTGGCGTTGCCGAACAGCACAAACAAAATGATGAAAATGGCGATGATGCTGATGGGCACTACCTGGCTTAGTCGGTTGGTGGCGCGCACCTGGTTTTCAAATTCGCCCGTCCAGTTGATCGAGTAGCCTTTGGGCAAGCGCGAAAGTTTCTGCCTCACCCGCGCCTGCGCCTCGGCGATGGTGCTGCCCAGGTCGCGCTCACGGACGGAGAATTTCACCCCGATAAACCGCTTGTTGTTGTCGCGGTACACGAAGGCCGGGCCGGTTACTTTCCGGATTTTGGCGATTTCGCGCAACGGGATTTTGCCGCCCTTCAGCGTGGGCACCATCAGGCGCATGATGTCGTCTTCGCTGCGGCGGTAGGCTTCCTGGTAGCGGATGCGGATGTTGAATTTGCGTTCGCCTTCGTAGAGAATCGAGGCCGTTTTTCCCCCGATGGCCATCTCGATGACGGCCTGGGCGTCGGCGGTAGTGACGCCGTAGAGGGCCATTTTGTGATCGTCGAACAACACGCTGATTTCAGGCTGGCCGATGTTGCGCAGAATGCCCACGTCTTTCACCCCCGGCACGTCTTTGATGGCCCCAATCACCTGATTGGCCTGGTCGTTGAGCGTGTTGAGGTCATCGCCGAAGATTTTCACGGCGTTGCTGGCGTTCATCCCGGCCACGGCTTCGGCCACGTTGTCGATGATGGGCTGCGAATAGTTGTAGTTGATACCCTGAAACTGCTTCAGCTTGCCGTCCATTTCTTCAATCAATTCGTCGGTGCTGATCCGGCGTTGCCATTCTTCCTTCGGTTTGAGGTTGACCTGCATCTGCACGTAATAAAACCCCGACGGGTCGGTGCCGTCGTTGGAGCGGCCCGTCTGGGAGAGTACGCCGTTGACTTCGGGGAATTCGCGCAGTTTCTGCCGGAGCGTGCTCACCATTTTCACCGTTTCGGTGAGCGAACTGCTCATGGGCAGCTTGGCCTCCACCCATAGGGCACCTTCGTTCAACTGGGGCAGAAATTCGGTGCCCAGCAGCGTGGCCGAAAACAAGGTCAGGCCCAGAAAAATAAACGAAACGAGCATGCTGATCCGCTTGTGGGCGTAGCACCACGAGAAGCCCGCCATCACCACCCGGTCGAAGAAATTGACCAGCGGATTCTTTTTTTCCCGCACGTTTTTACGGAGCAGAATCGAGCACAGCACCGGCACGAGCGTCAGCGTGAAAAGCAAGGCCCCGAGCAGGGCGAAGCCGAGCGTCCAGGCCAGGGGACTGAACATTTTTCCCTCCACTTTCTGGAAACTGAAAATGGGAATCAGGCCGGTGATGATGATGAGTTTGGAAAAGAAAACGGCCTTGCCCAGTTCGCCGCCGGTTTTTTTGATCAGCCCCAGCTTGGCCAGTCCGTTGAATTTCGCCATGCCCACCTGGTGGGCCTTGTGGTCGAGCACCACGAAAATCCCTTCGACCATCACCACGGCCCCGTCGATGATGATGCCGAAATCGACGGCCCCCATCGAGAGCAGGTTGGCGCTCATGCCCCGCAGCCGCAGGCACATGAAGGCAAACAGCAGCGCCAGCGGAATGATGATGGACACGATGACGGTGGTGCGCCAGTCGGCCATGAACAAAAACACGATGATGGTCACGAGCAGAATGCCTTCGGTGAGGTTGTGCAGCACGGTGCGGGTGCAAAAGGCAATCAGGTTGTCGCGGTCGTAAAAGGTGACCATTTTTACGTCGTTGGGCAGCACGCGGGTGTTGAGTTCTTCGATTTTGGCCTTCACCCGGGCCAGCACTTCGCTGGGATTTTCGCCTTTTCGCATCACCACGATGCCCTCCACGGCGTCGTCGTTGTCGTTGAGGCCCACCTGCCCCACGCGCGGCAGGTTCGATTCGGTCACTTCGGCCACGTTGCGCACCAGCACGGGGTTGCCGCCCAGTTCTTCGATGATGATGTTTTCGATGTCTTCGATGGACGTCAGCAATCCCACGCCGCGCACCACGTAGGCCTGGCCGTTGCGCTCGATCACGTCGCCGCCCACGTTGATGTTGCTGCGCGTCACGGCCTGGTACACCTCGGCGGGCGTGATGTCGTACTTGGTGAGTTGGGTGGGGTTCACCCGGACTTCGTAAATCTTCTCGCGCCCGCCGAAGGCCACCACGTCGGCCACGCCCGGCACGCTCCGCAGTTGGCGGTCGATGATCCAGTTGTGCAGCGTGAGGAGTTCGCGGCTGTCGCGGGTGGGGCTTTTGAGCGTAAAACGGAAGATTTCGCCCGTCGGGCCGTAGGGGGGTTGCACGTCGGGGTCCACGCCGTCGGGCAGCGACACGTTGCGGAGTTGGTTGTTGACCTGCTGCCGGGCGAAGAAATCCTCGACGTCGTCTTCAAAAATCACCTTGATGATGCTCAGGCCGAACATGGTGATGCTGCGCACGTTGGTTTTGCGCTGCACCGAGTTCATGGCCACTTCGATGGGCACGGTCACGAAGCGCTCGATTTCTTCGGCGCTGCGGCCGTTCCACTCCGTGACGACGATGATCTGCGTATTGGTGACGTCGGGGAAGGCTTCCAGCGGCGTGTTGAGGTAGCTGACTACACCCGCGATGATGAGGCCGGCGGTCATGAAAAAAATGAAGAATCGGTTTTTCAGCGAAAACGCGACGATGCCTCGAATGAAACTATTCATAGAAAAGAGTTACGCCCGGCCTGGGGCCGGGCTGGCAGGCTCGGGGGATTTCAGTAAACACTAGTCGTTGAGCGCATCGTACACCAGCAGTTGGTTTTTGCAAATCACCTTTTCGCCCGGCTTGAGACCGGTTTTGATGTAGGCGACATCCGACAAGGATTTCAGCACAGTCACCTCGCGGGTCTGGATGTCGGATTTGCTCCGGAACACCATCACGTACTGTTTGGACTGGTCGAAAATGACGGCCCCGGCGGGAATCGTGGGCAGCGACGGGCCGTCGGCCAGCCGGAGGGTCACCGTGGCGTGCATTTCGGGCTTGAGCCTGAAACCTTTGTTGGGCAGTTTGATGCGCACGGTCATGGCCTTGGTTTCGGGGTCGAGCACGCTGTAAATTTTGTCCACTTTGCCCCGGAATACCTCGTCGGGGTAGCTCAGCGTCTGAATTCCCGCCTCCATGCCCATCTGCACGCGCCCGATGTCGCTCTCGTTGACGTTGGCCAGCACCCACACGTCGCTGATTTGCCCGATCGTAAACAGGTTGTCGGACTTGTCGGAGCGCAGTTGCATGGCCCGGTTGATTTTCTTCTGAATCACGAACCCGCTGATGGGGGCCTTGACGGTGTACGTGGAGGTTTTCCCGATGCCGTAAATCCGGAACACTTCCTGCAGGCGGGTTACCTCGGCCTGGGCCTGATCCACGTCTTTCTGGGCCGCCGTCACTTCGCGCTGGGAGTTGAGTTTGCCGGCGTTGAGGTCTTCGGCCACGCGGAGGTTTTTCTGGGCCAGGAGCAAATCGGCCCCCGCCTGGATGCGCTGCCGCTCGAATTCGGCGATTTCGCCCGAGCGGATCAGCGCCAGCGTCTGGCCCTTGCGGACGTAATCGCCGAGTTCGACGTACACGTCTTCGACATTGCCGCCCACGAGCGGAAACACGTCGATGACCTCGTTTTCGTCGGAAACCACCCGGCCCACGAGCGTCAGGTCACTCCGCACGGGTTGCAGGGTCACTTCGGCCAACTGGATGCGGTGCATCATGGTGTCCGTCAGGGCGAACGGCTGTTTTTCCTGGGGTTCGGATTTGGTCTGGCAACCGGCCAGCCAGACTCCGGTACCGGCCAGCAGGGCCAGCAGAATTCGTTTTTTCATGAAATTTTACCGGGTCAGGTCTTCCCCAACGGTGTAGTTTAGTTCTTCGTAGGCGTTGATCCGGTCGGCGTTGAGCCGGTTGAAGGCCCGGATGTTTTCGTTGTAGGCTTCAAATAAATCGACGAACTCCACCAGGGAAAGGTTGCGCTTCCGGAAGTTCTCCAGCGCGCCCTGATTGAGTTGCTCGAACTGTTCGGAAAAGCGGCCCTCCACGGATTGGTACAGGCTTTCCACGTCCCGGATTTTCTGGAGCGCAGCGGTCACCTCGTTGGTGACTTCGATGGTTTTCTGTTGCTGGAGGAGGCGTTGGTAGTCAATCTGGCTGCGGGCGGCGCGAATGCCGCCCTGGTTGCGGTTGAACAGCGGCACGTCCATCGCCACCGACAACCCCAGGTAGTTGGGTACGTAGCTGGCCGCCTGGTCGTACGAAGCTCCCACGCGCAGGTCGGGTTTGGCCAGGGCGCGTTGCAGGTTATAATTCAGTTCGGCCTGCCGGGTGAGCGATTCGCTGATGAGTACGTCGGGGCGGTTGCGCAGGGCCAAATCGCGCAGGGCGTCGGCGGATTGCACCGGCGGGCGGTAGCGACGGAGGTCGGCTTGATCGACCACGGGCCGGAGGGCGCGCGGGGTCATCAGCAGCGTGCGCAGGGCCTGTTGCTGGTCGGTCTGCTGGTTGAGCAACTGGGTGCGGTCGTTGGCCAGTTGAAAGAGCAACGCCCGGAGCCGCAGCAATTCCCGCAGCGACACGTTGTTGCGCTCGTACTGCTGCTCGATGGCACTGACGGTGTTTTGCAGCGTGGCCAGTTGCTGATCGTACCGCCGCAGGGTCAGGGCCTGGAAATAAAGGGTGTAAAACCGACTATGCAAATCGAAGCGCAGCGCCCGGAGCAGGTCGCGAAAACCGGCCTCGCTCAGCCGGGTGGCTTCCTGGGCCAGCGCCACGCGTTTGATCCGCTTGCCAGCGGTGTAGAGCACCTGCTGTACGGCCAGAAATTTTTGCCCCTGTGCCCCGACGTCAAGCACGCGCCGCCGCTCCGGATTGAAGGCGCTTACTTCGGCCGTCACGCTGGGGTTGTCGAACAGCCCGGCCTGGAGCACCTGCGCCTGGCTGGCCTCGATGCGGTAGCGTTCGGCCAGCAGGAGCAAATTGGTGTGGACAAACAGGCTGTCGGCCTGCCCGATGGTGAGCGACAGGCTGTCTTGGGCCCTGGCCAGCGTGCCCGTCAGGACGAGGACCAGCGTCAGGTATCGGATCATGGAGAAGAAAATTCGTTTGAAAAAACCGGTTGCTGACTTTGATTTCCGTCCGAACCGGTGCGGCGGAAGGCGTCTCCCGAAATCGGGCGGGTTGCGGAACCGTGCAAAGCCGAAAATGCCGACCCCGTCCGGTCCCTGCCGGGGCACGGTGGGTCGTCAGGAAGAAACGGCAGGAGGGAAGCTCACCCGCGTCGGGGTGGCGGCGAGAGCACGTCGCCCGGGTGAGAATGGTACGACGAAGGGCGGCAAAAGACGTTCAGCGGAGCCAGTGGCGTACCAGGCGGGATGGGCTTTAAAATCAGCAGCGGCTGGCGGACAACCCAGCAAAAGAAAGACCGGGTGACGTTTTCGTCGCCGTCGGCCTCGTCGTGCTCGGGCACGGCCCCGCTGTAGCCCAGGACTTTCTCCACCATCCACTCGCCCACGCTCTCCATCTCGTTGATGGATAAATCTTCCCGCGTTTCGCCCGTACCGGTCAGGAAGGCGTGATGATCCGGGGGGTCGACGCTCAGGTTCAGGACGTGCAGCGCCATCAGCCAGCAGAACAACCGATGCGAAAAAGAAAGAAGACGGCGAGGACGTGACATGGCGATACGGCCACGAAGATAGCGGAAGTAACCCATTCCCGGGCAGACTGCCCGGGAATGCACGCACCAAATGGGCGGGATTCCGCGAAAAGAAGCTGATCCAGCGCGCTAACCCCAGTGGAAAGGCCGCCCCAGGCGCTGGAGGCCGAGCCGCCTGTTCGAACCGTCAGCGACTGCCCGGAATCCGCTGAAACGACCGGTTTGCGCCCGCGTCATTGGCCCCGCCGAGCAGCACCAGCCCCTCGTCGCAGAGGGTGATGAGCACGCCGCCGTTGGGGTCTTTGCCGGTGGGAGTGAGGTCGAGCATCAGAATGGGGTCGGTGAGGAATTGGCGGAGGGTGTAGGTGCCGCTTTCAGTAATCGCCTGATTTTCGATGACCTGGTACGAGCCGTTGTCGCGGAATTCGAGGCGGAGGTTCTTGCCGGTCGAAGCCGGGGTCTGGTAGCTGGTGCCCGCGCCGCGCTGGGTTGTTTCGTCCTGCACCCAGTTCCAGGCTCCCAGGATTTTCTGGTAACCCACGCTGGTCGTGGTGGCGGTGTTGCCCGCCGGACAAGCCTGAATGATTTCCGGCTCGTTGTCATCCGATTTTTTCTGGCAGGAGCCGATGAGCAAGCCGGACAGGACGAGAGCGAGGAAGGTTTTAGCGGTTCTGAATCGTTCAGATTTCATGGCAAAATCAAGTTTAGGATCAGGACACCGGTCGGCACGACGGGGTTGGAAGCGGCACCTTGTTTTTTCTGGAAAACGCTCACGCCCGGCCCCGAAGTGCGTCGAGCGAGTACTTGCCCGGCCCGTTGATGAGGAGAAACCAGTTGACGGCCACCAGGTTGAGCGACGGCATGGTGTTGCCGTAGTTGTCGTTGATAGCGAGGTGGGCAAAAAGCAGGGCCATCGTGAAGTTGAAAATCAGCAGCGCGTTGGCCCAGCGCATAAACAGCCCCAGAAGGAGCAGAATCCCGCCCAGAAATTCGGTGTACGACGCCAGCACCACGCCCACCGACGGGGCCGGAAACCCCAGGCTGGTGAGGTAGCGCTCAAACTCAGGCAGGTTTTCGCGGGGAAAAAGCGCGTTTTTCCAGGAAACTTTCACCAGTTGAAAACCAAAGGCCAGCCGCAGCAGCAGCACGCCGAAGTCGTGGTAACGGGACAAAAAGAAAGGGCGCATAAAAAAGACGGGTCGCTAAACTGTCGGCAGTTTAGCGACCCGTCGGCAAACCCGCAAACAAATTACTTCATTTTCACCGCGATGGCGCTCTTCCCGCCCGAATACACCACGGCGTCGATGGTTTTCTTTTCTTCGTCGGCTTCTTTCAGGATGCGCTTCACGTACTGGGCCATGTCTTCTTCGATGGAGTTGTTGACCAGCCCGCCCGTCAGGTACGATTTGGCTTTCAGCCCGGTGCGGGTGTCAAGCACGGTTTCGTAGTCGCGCAGGGGTTCGTTCATCACGTACACCTCCACGCCGTCGAGTTTTTTCACCCGGGCGAGGGCGCGGTCTTTTTCGCCCGTTTCGCCCTTGAACTTCACGGCGACGGCGGTTTTGCTGCCGCCGATGAGCACGGCGTCGAACGCCTTGCCTTCTTTTTTGGCCGTTTTCACGGCCCGGTTTACAAACTGCGTGACCTTGTCGGAGACGCCTTCGTTGACCAGCCCGCCCGTGAGCAGCGACGACGCTTTGGCCCCGGTCGAGACGTCGAACACCACGTCGTAATCGCGCAGCGGATCGCACATGACGTAGGTTTCGTACCCCTGAATGCGGCTGACGCGCGCCAGACCGCGGGTGTTGGCCTGGGCAAAAACGGAAAGGGCGCTGAGCACGAGCAAACTGCCCGCGAGTGCGGTGCGTACGGCTTTTTTCATGAATAAAGAAAGGATAGGTTTTAAAAATCAAGCGCAAACTACGGCGTTTGGGAGTGAAAACCACGACGGCGTAACGGACTGGGACGTGATTTTTTCGGCGACAAACCCCGCCCCGGTTACCGCCGCAGCGCGTAGCTTTTCGGACTTTGGTTCTCCAGCAGCAGCAAAACGCCCTGTTGGGTGAGTTCGCGGAGGAGTTTGGTGGCGCGGTACTCGGAGATGTTGAGCAGTTTGGCCACGCGTCCCGCCGTCACGGTGTCGGTTTTCTGCAAAAACTGGAGGAGAGTTTTCACGTTTGGCGAAGCGAGCAGGGCGGCGTCAGCCTCGGCGGTGCGGTGCAGAAACTGCCCCATGCGCTTGCTGGCGGGCACCGATTTGTCGCGGGCGCGGACGTAAACCACCCACTCGCCGCGATCGTTTTTGGCCTGATGCGGCTTTTCGGCACTTTCCCCGACCGTGAAAAGGAGCACCCGGTGCCCGTCGGCGTCGAGGGCCTCGTAGCGCAGCAGCAGGGGCGGGTTCACGTAAAACTCGCTGGCGCTTTCGAGTTTCTGCACCTCGTCGGGTTCCGACGCCACGCCGCGCACGGTGCGGTCGTCGTCGACTCCCACCACGAGCGTACCGCCCGCCGTGTTGGCAAAGGCCGCCAGCGTTTTGGCAATCCGCCCCGGCGACTCGATGGTGCGCTTGAATTCGAGTTGGGTGCCTTCTTTTTGGGCGAGCAGGGCGGCGAGGTCGGTCATGAACGATGGAAAATGGCGCAAAGACGCGGTCGATTTTTTTCACACCAACGCCGCTCGCTGGCTTTGGAGCCGTTGAATCAGCAGGTCGGTTGTGCGGCGGGTGAGGCTGGCTTCGTCGGCAAAAAAAGCAGCCCGTTCGTCGTCGCTGAACCACCCGGCCACCATCCCGACCAGAAAGTTCTTGAATTTCTGGTCGGTGCGCAGGGCGTGGGCCACGTAATCGAGTTGTTCGCGTTCGGGCAGGCGGTAAAACGCGCCCTTGCGCTTTTGCATGTAGTGCCGGAAATGCGCCAGCAGCGCCTCGTTTTGCCCTTTCAGAATGGGCCGGAGGGTCTGGTTCTGAAACTGCTCGGCGGGATTACTCGCCGTGGGCGCGGTTTCGACGGCAGGGCGGGGAGGGAGCATGGTGTGGTTCGATTTACGATTTACGAAGTACGATTTTGCGGGAGGATGACCGTACCTCGTAAATCGTACTTCTTAAATCAGAACTGTTTCAGGTACGAAATCTTCCCAATCAAATGCTGTTCCTGCTGGCGGGCGAGCTGGGTGGTGGGCACGCGCTCGCCGCTGGGCAGGGGTTGGGTCAGGAAATCGTCGTAGGCGCGCTGGTTGAACACCAGGTACAGAAACGACAGCGGCTGGTACTCCCACGAAAGCCGGACGTTGTACGTGTCGCGGCTGGCGGCGGTGTTGTGCTGGTAAAAGCCGATGAGCTGCACGCGCGGATTGAGCGCCAGGCGGGTTTCGGCGCTGAGCAGGTGCACGTCGGTGTTTTCGCCGGTGCCGCCCACGCCCCGAAACTGGTTGGCCTGCCAGGTAAACGCGGCGCTCACGTGCGGAAGCGGGGCGAGGTTG
Source organism: Spirosomataceae bacterium (assembly GCA_965249815.1). Lineage (GTDB taxonomy): Bacteria > Bacteroidota > Bacteroidia > Cytophagales > Spirosomataceae > JAJAZB01. The sequence continues at coordinate 753,248 of CBDFMV010000002.1, forward strand.
AAGCGGGCCGTGGTGGAGTGGAGCGATCCGTCGTAGTAGCCGCCCCGTTCGTGGAAAATGGAATAAGAAATTTTGCGCGACCGGTCGCTGTTGGCAAACACGCTGTACCGCCAGTACCGGTAGCCGCCGGGCGCGATGGCAATGCCCACGGGGCTGAACGGTTCGTCGAGGCGCTGGTAAAAGTTGTTCAGGAAAACCCCGAAACCCCCGCCGCTTTGCAGCGTAAACCACACCGGGTTGAGGTTGATTTGCCGCTCGATGAGCCGCCCCGTGCTGGCCTGGTGGTAGGTGAGCAGGTAGCCACCCGGCTCGGAGGCCCGAATCCACGTCGGCAGCGCCTTGCCCCGGTAAAGCCAGTAAAAACCCGGCGTGCTTTCGACCACGTTACTGCGCGAAACAAAGCCCACCTCAGGGTTGTAATTTCGGGTCACGATGGCCTGATTCATCCACCAAACCCACTGGTTGGAGCGGCGAAAAAGCTGGTAAAATCCAAAGAAACCCCGGTCCGTACTGCCCTGAGCGCCGACCGCCGGGCCAACCGCGCCCGAATTACCCGACACGCTGGCCATCGTGGTGAGCGACAGCGAAGGCTGGAGGCGGAAGAACCCATCGACCGAAGCGGTGAGGTTCGTGTGCGTGGGGTCGTTGCGGAGCGTAAGCAGGCCACCGATGCGGTGTTGTTTCCCAAAATTTTCCGAAAAACGGCCCACGAAATAATTCGCTTCGGGCTGGCCGTTGGCGGCCCGCTGGCGCATGAGCAGCGCCCCGGCGTTGCGTTTTTCCGACCGGTACACCAGCCGCGCCCCGCCCTCGATGGGAATGGGCCGCCCGGCGGCGTCAAGCCCGATGCGGCGGCTGAAAAACGGCTGCACAATCATCTGCCCGCCCCAATCGCCACTGAGCGAGGCCAGCCCGACGCCGAACAGCCCGGCGTTTTCGAGAAAAAACGGGCGGCGTTCGGGAAAAAACACCGACAGCCGCGTCAGGTTGTTGACCTGCCGGTCGGCGTCGGCCTGGGCAAAGTCGGTGTTGACAGTCAAATCGAGCACCGTGCTGGGGTTGATGGCCCATTTCAGCTCGCCGCCCACCTTCACGGCGCTGGTGTGCCGGTCGCCGAGTTCCGAACCCCGGTAGCGGTCGTCCGACAGCAGCAGGTACGGCTGTACGCGCACGTTGGCCCGGGGTGGGGGCGGTTGCAGGCCGGTGATCTGACCGGCGTAACTCATGCGCAGGGGCGAAAAGGCCCGCGGAATGGCCGACCAGGTGGTAACCTCGTTGGAGGCGCGGCGGTTGCGGAAAAAGTTGATGCCCCAGGTCTGGCCCACCGCCGAATCGGCCGGCGTGCCGGGCCGGTAGCGCAGGGTTTTCCAGGGAATGGCCATTTCGGCCACCCACCCCGAATCAGTGCGGCTGGTGCGCACGCGCCAGAGGCCGTCCCAGTCCTCGTCGTAAATAGCGTCGTCGAAACTGAGGAGATCGCGCTGCGAGCCGTAAGGATTGGTGGCAAACATCATCGAGTTGCGCTGGTCGTGGAAGCCGTCGACGGCCAGGCCGAAAATGTCGGAGGTGCCGTACTCGAAATCACGCTTCAGGTTAGGCACGCGCAGCGCCCGGTGGCCGAGGGTGTCGCGCAGGCGGGCGGCCACGTACAGAAAATCGCGGTTGTATAGCAGCCGCACCTCGGTGTCGTGCGTGGCGGGCTGGCGCTGGAGGGGTTCCATCTGGACAAACCGCGAAATGGGCGTGGCCTGGGCCCATTCGGCTTCGCTGAGGTGTCCGTCCACGCGCAGGTGGCGGGTAATGAGCGTAGCCTGGACGCGTTTGGGAAGCGAGTCGGGTGGAAACACCTCGGCGTTTTGCTGGGCCAGTACAGGCCGGGTCAAGCCGAAGACCAGGAAAATGCAAAGGAATCTGTTCCGAAAAAGTGGTGGTACTGCGTGCGGCATGCGAGCGGGAGTTGATGAAAATTGCCGCAAAAATAGCGCGCCAATCCCCCGGCTTGCCGTCAAAATAGGTTGAACGGTTCAGGAAGTTTTGTTCAACCGCCGCACCAGTCGTTTTCCCACGAAATACAACAGCCCCACGGCCAGCCCCGCCACCAGAACGGGCAAAAACAGCCCCAGTATCGAGAAAAAACCGGCGAATACGTTTTCCGTCGTCGCGACGACCGGGTTGCCCAACCCGCCGGTGGTCGCCGTGCTGCCCAGCCGCAGCAGGCCCGTGCCCGCCTGAATCAGCCCCGCGCTGCCGCCGCCCACGATGAGGCCCAGCGCCCAGCGAAGCGTCGGGTCGGCGGTGTCGAGCAGGGAGGTCATCAGCACCGTGCCCGCGATGAAGGCCGCGGGCGTGGCGACCACGTCGAGGAAGTGATCCACGACGGGGATGTAGTAGGCCGCGATTTCAAGCACGGTGGCCGTGGCCAGCACGGCGAAAGCCACCCAGCCCGCCATCCACTCGAAGCCAGGATTGGGCGAAAGGTAGCCCGTCAGGTAGGCCACGTTGGTGACGAGCAGCGGCACGAACACCCGAAAGCCGCAGCAGGCGGCCAGCGCCAGTCCGAGGCAAAGGCTGAAGGCGAGTTCCATGGGTTAAAAGTAATGAAAGAATGAGTGAATGGAAGAATGAGAGAATGTGGCGAGTGCCTTCCTATTCACTCATTCTTTCATTCACTCATTCTACTCCCTATTCCTTCCGAACCGTACTCCCGCCCGAAGGACGGGCGTCGACCGTCGGGTTGCCCCGGTACACAACGGTACTGGCCCCGCTGGCCCCGGCTTTGAGGCGTTTGGCCACGGCAACCCGGATGTAGCTGGCCCCGGAGGCGTCCACCTCGGCTTCCTCGGCGGGCGCATCGAAGGCTTTTACCGACGAAGCGCCGGAGGCGAGAATTTCAATCCGGTTGAACGAACCCCGCAAATCAGCCTGCGAAGCCCCGCTCGCTTCGATGTCGGCCAGGGTAGCCCGCACGTCGACGTCGGCGTGGGAAGCCCCCGATAGCCGCAACGTGAAGTCGTCGGTGCCGGAGGAAAAACCGCCGATGGTCGAATGAACGGCCCCCGAAAAGTCGGCTGCTTTCAGCGTCGGCATCACGATGGTAAACTGGGTGTCGTACTGGCGGTTGCGGTTGTGCCGGTATTTGGCGTGCAGGGTGTTGCCGCTCGCCCACACGTCGAGGTCGTCGAGGTTGCGGAGGTCTCCATCGGCCACCACGCTGAATGCCGCGCCCTGCCGGACGTTCACGCGGAAGGAGTTGCCCATTTCGAGCCGGTTGAAATCCGACAGGGTGTACGTGCGCCGGTCGTCCTGGAGCGGACCGGGGTCTTCGCGTTTGCAGGACGAAAGCGCCGCGACCAGCAACGCGACGACGAGGAACGGGGTACTTTTGGAAGTTTTCATGTTTGACTTGTTTTTGAGTTGAAGGAATTGATTTTCGGGAAAGAGACAGCCCACCCGCCCGGTACCCCCATCGGCGTCTGATTTTTTTCGGAGCAGGCCGAACAATCCGGTGAAAAAGGCGGCTCTAAATTGGCTCATCCCGTGGCGTTTGCATAGGCCAATGGTTGCCAAACCGCGTATTGGTCGGATGAAGAAGCAAAAAAGGAGGTCAGCCACACCGTGTTCGTTTCGCTCGGGCAGGGAATAAAATCTCGCGGCAACGGGCTGAACTTTGCGAACCGTTTCCAAGTTTCCGGCTAAACCCTCCTCCTCTCCGTGGCAGAAGAAAATCCGAGCGGCAACATCGTTGACTGGAAAATCATCCGGCGGCTGTTTACCTTCATCCAACCCTACAACGGCCGGTTTTACGCCCTCGTCGCCCTGATTCTGCTGGCGGCGGTGCTGGCCCCGGCCAACCCGCTGCTCATCCGCTACGCCATCGATCACTTCGTCGTGGCGGGCGACTACGCCGGGCTGACGGCCATGCTGCTCGTCATGATCGCGGTGCTGCTGGTGCAGGGCGTCGTGCAGTTTTCGCAGACCTACCTGTCGGGCTGGCTTGGCCAGACGATCATCCGCGACCTGCGGGTGCAGCTTTACGAGAAAATCCTGAACCTGCGGCTGAAATTCTTCGACGACACGCCCATCGGGCGGCTCGTCACGCGCACGATTTCCGACATCGAAACCCTCTCCGACGTGTTCAGCGAGGGCCTGGCCAGCATCGCGGGCGACATTCTCCAACTGGTGCTGATCATCAGCGTCATGTTTTACACCGACTGGCGACTGTCGCTCATCAGCCTGAGCACGATTCCGCTCATGCTGCTGGCCACGTACATTTTCAAGGAGAAAGTCAAGAAGTCGTTCAACGACGTGCGCACGGCGGTGGCCAACCTCAACTCGTTCGTGCAGGAGCACATCACGGGCATGAACATCGTCCAGATTTTCAGCGCCGAAGCCATCGAATTCGAGAAGTTCCGCGCCATCAACGACCAGCACCGCAAGGCCAACATCCGCTCGGTGTGGTACTACTCGGTGTATTTTCCGGTCGCCGACATCATTTCGGCGATGGGCACCGGCCTGGTGGTGTGGTACGGCGCGCGGGAAATCCTGCACCTTAACGCCAGTTTCGGCACGCTGACGGCCTTCATCCTGTTCATTAACCTGTTTTTCCGCCCCATCCGGATGCTCGCCGACCGCTTCAACACACTGCAAATGGGCGTGGTGAGTACCGACCGTATCCTGAAACTGCTCGACAGCACCGAATTCAACGCCAACGACGGCAACTACGCCCCGAAGGAACTGCGCGGCGACGTAGAGTTCCAGAACGTCTGGTTCGCCTACGACGAAACAAACTTCGTGTTGAAAGACATCAGTTTCCGTGTGCAACCCGGCCAGACCGTCGCGCTGGTGGGGGCCACGGGCGCGGGAAAATCCTCAACCATCAACCTGCTGAGCCGTTTTTACGAAATTCAGCGGGGCAAAATTCTGATTGACGGCATCGACCTGAAGGCCTACGAACTGGCCAACCTCCGGCGGGCCATTGGCGTGGTGTTGCAGGACGTGTTCCTGTTTTCCGACACCATCGAGAACAACATCACCCTCGGCGATCCCAGCATTTCCCGCGAGAAAATCGTGGAGGCCGCCCGACTCGTCGGGGCGCACGAATTCATCGAACGCCTGCCCGGCGGCTACGACTACAACGTGATGGAGCGCGGCGCGACGCTCTCGGTGGGCCAGCGGCAACTCATTTCGTTCGTCCGCGCCCTCGTTCACGACCCGCGCATCATCGTGCTCGACGAGGCCACCTCGTCGGTGGACACCGAGACCGAGGAGATGATTCAGAACGCCATTTCAAAACTGATGAAAGGCCGCACGGCCATCGTCATCGCCCACCGCCTGAGCACGATTCAGAACGCCGACAACATCCTGGTGCTCGACCGGGGCGAAATCAAGGAGCAGGGCACCCACGACGAGCTCCTCGAACGCGACGGTTACTACGCCCAGTTGCACCGGTTGCAGTACAAGGAATTGGTGTGAGGGAAATGGGTAGTTTTGGGGAAACAACGAGGTCATGAAAAAAGAGAAGCAAAACACCGAACAGGAGCAGGCCCCCGAAAACCGCCGAAAAATCCGGAAAATACGGGGGGGCATCATCATTCCCCGTGACCCCACCATTGACCCTTCGCAGTTCGCCGGCATGTGGGCGGATCGGGACGACATCACCGTGGAATTGCTTCGCCGCAAAGCATGGGGCTATGGTGATCGTTGATACCGACGTGCTCATCAACTACCCGAAAAACAAGCCTCAGGCCGTTGCCGATTTAAGCCAGATTGGCTGGGACGAAGTACTCGTCACTTCGATGACGGCGATGGAGTTGTACAAGGGCGTTCGGAACAAACAGGAACTGGACGAATTGAAGCGGTTTCTCCGGGGTCTGGAAATTGCGGTTGCGGACGAGGAGGCAGGCAGGTTGGCCATGGAATGGGCCGAGCAATATTGCCTGAGCCATGCCCCGATTGACATTCCGGATTTGACCAACGGCGCAATTGCGGTTCTGGAAGGCCTGAAACTCCACACCGGCAACAAAAAGCACTTCCGCCACCTTCCCGGCCTGCGGCTCTGGCAGGGTACTTCACCGGACTGATTTTTGCTTTCTCCCGTAGCCATGAACCTCGGCTACGCCTGCATCAACCTCACCCTTCAGCAAGAACTCGGCGTTTATACGAATCGCGGCATGATTCAGCGGACCTTCCGCGAGAAGGGCATCCGGTACGCTTCCGAACTTTCGCTGAAAAACTGCCAGGATTTGCTCCAAATCGTGCGCTGGAACGAGGCGCACGGCGTGGGCCTGTTCCGGGTCAGTTCCGACGTGTTCCCCTGGGCATCGGAATACCGCCTGCACCAACTGCCCGATTTTCCCGAAATCCGCGCGACGCTCGAAGAAATCGGACGCACGTCCGTCCGGCTGACGACCCACCCCGGCCCCTTCAACAAACTGGCGGGCGAAGGCCCCACGCTGGCCAACACGCTCAGGGATTTGGAGCACCACGCCGAGGTCTTCGACCTGATGGGCCTGACGCCGTCGCACCACAACAAGATCAACATCCACGTCGGTGGGGCCTACGGCGACAAGAGCGGGACGCTGGGGCGTTTTGCCCGCAACTTCGAGGGATTGCTCAGCGAGAACCTCAAACGTCGCCTGGTGGTCGAAAACGACGACAAGCCGGGCCTCTTCACCATCGCCGAGTTGCTGCCGCTTCACGAGGCCACGGGCATTCCGCTCACGTTCGATTTTTTTCACCACAAGCTTTACTCCGGTGGCATGAAGGAGCGCGAGGCGTTTGAGCAAGCCGTCGCGACCTGGCCGGAGGGCATCACGCCCGTCTGCCACTACTCCGACTCCCGCCGCGAGCACGAAGACCCCGCCGCCAAGCGCGAAGCCCACTCCGACTGGGTGTACAACCCCATTCCGACCTACGGCCGCGCCGTGGACGTGGTGCTCGAAACCAAGATGAAGGAGCTTTCGCTGCTGCGCTACCGCGAGCAATTCCTGATGCCCCGGCCCACGGTGGAATTGGAACGCGGATGAGGCGGGAAATCCGGATTTTCATCGGTGAAAAAACCATCTTTTCTGCCCCACTCAGGTGCCAGCTTTCCGGCTTTTTTACGGTCGAAAAAATAACCTTTAACTATTTGTAAAATAAGTAGTTAAAGGTTATTTTTATTCCTGAAAACGGGAACAAAAAATGCCCGGAAAATCGTTAATCTGGCATGAACGAAGAAGCAAAAGAAACGAAGGTCATTCCCCTCTTCGACGAAGCCGGGGAGATGGCCGTTGAGCACGATGCCTGGCGGAAATCCATTCCGGCGCAGGTGTTTCTCAATCACTATTTTGGCATTCACTACCACGTCCGCAACACGCCCGACGCCTGGGCTTTGCACGACGTGCCCGCCTTCGCCCGCTACGCCCCCGAACTCTCGGGCCGTCGGCTCGACGAAGCCCGGCGGATGCTGCTGAACTGCTGGAACACGGAGTACGCCCTGCGCTCCACCGCCGCCAACGGCGATGAGCAGTACCTGCGCAACGCGCTCCACTGGACGTTCCCGCAGGCGTACTACAGCGTGCTGTTCGGCGTGCGGGCCTTTCTGGCTACGCAGGGGCTGTTTGGCAACAGCGACGAACTCATCCGCCTGCGGGTCGGTCGGCTGGTGGCCAACGGCTACTACCCGCGGGCCATCGGGTTTTACGCCTCGGGACACTACGGCGATTTCAAGACCTACCGCCTGAGCGTGCCGGGCGTGCAGCCGAGTTTGTCGCTGGTGGGCAATCCGCGCGAGGCGCAGGCCCAGGTGGCGCAGTTTCTGCGAACCACGCGGACGATGAAGGCGAAGCAAATCCGGCAGGACGTGCAGACGAACCCCAACACGGCCCTGCGGAGCGAAAAAACGGGCAACATTCTGATGAAATTCGACGCCCGGCACTGGCAGAAGCTGACGCCGAAACTCGGCTTCACGACCTTTTTCGACCTGATGGGGCGGCTCCGGATTTCGGGCAATTACCGCGAAATCGAGCGCTTCGTGGAAGCGGACATCAACGTCAAACTCTTTCACTTCGCGCTGGCCGATTTGGTGGGGTATCTCAATTTCGTCCACGAAAGCTACGTGGCCCAGGCCATGGGCGAGGAAGCCTACCGCGAGTTTATCGGCACCCTGCCCGGGTACCTGCGCAACGGCTTTGTGCGGGAGCGTTACGAAGCGCGCATCAAGCCCGTGCTGATGGTGCTGCGCGAACGGGAATACCGCCAGGCAGCTTGATTATCAGCCCGTTCGTGGCCCTGGATTGGGCTGCGGAAGGGTGTTTGCTACCGTGAATTTTTCACGAAAAAATTTACGGAATTTAGCGTAGATTTTTGCGCGAATTATGCGATAGTTTTGGTATATTTGATTCATCAAACCACACCCCAACGGGGCCAGTTTTCAAAGCCATGAACGAGCAACACTCCTTTTTCAAGACTTCCGGCGGCGGGCAGTTTTTCCAGAAAATCGGCCACCCGGAGGGTGATACGCTGAAGGTCATCTGCCTCTACGACTTCAACCCGTGCATTGAGCGGATGAAGTTTACGCCCGACATCCTGCAATCGCTCAAGTGCGTCGAATGCACCGAGGAGGAATTCCGGAACGCCGAGCGCCGCGCCATTCAATTGCTGGGCATCGGGGTGCCCGCCCTGACGGTTATCGGTAACAACCGCCTGGCCAACGCGGCCTGATTTTTTGAGTTGAGACGGCCCGGCTGGTACGCGCACAGAAAGCACACCAGCCGGGCCGTCTGACCGGTACGCATCGCTAAAATCAATTCCGACTTCATGCACGCAACGACCCTTTTTCCCGTCTCCAACGCGCTGTCGGCCTTCGTGGGCTTGACCAACACGCGCCTGGAAGTGTACCGCTGGGCTGCCGATCACCTGGAAGACGACGACCTGCGGGAAATTTTTGTGGCGTTGCTGCAACAGGCGAAGGAATTCAAGCACCAGTTGGCCGACGTCGTCGAACAGACCGAGGCGACGCACCCCCTCGGCGAGAGCCTGCCGGTGTTGCGGGCAAGCGCGTCGTTGCCGCCGCAGTCGGCGGATGTGCACACGCTTTTCGACCTGCTCGACCAGTTGAACGAAGCCGAAACCTACGCCGTCGCCCAGCTCCGCACCGACCTTCTGCTTCAGCGGGCCATCCGGAGCCAGCGTACCGCCACCCGCACCCTGCACGAAGGGTTGGAGTATTTGCGGCAGTACGTGTGAACTACACCGCAGGCTTTACTGAAAAAAGAGACCCCGGCAAGTGCTTGCCGGGGTCTCCTTTTTGGTAAAAACCGGTTAGGCCACCAGCAATTCCGCTGGCATGGGCACGTCCAGGTGGTGGTAGGCTTTCTCGGTGGCTTCCCGACCCCGCGCCGTGCGCTTGAGGTAGCCTTCCTGAATCAGGAATGGCTCATACACTTCTTCGATGGTCTCGGCTTCTTCGCCGCAGGCCGTGGCGATGGTCGAAAGGCCCACCGGCCCGCCCTTGAATTTCCCGATGATGGTCATCAGAATGCGGTTGTCCATTTCGTCGAGGCCGTTGCTGTCCACTTCGAGGGCGCGCAGGGCGCGGCGGGCGATTTCTACGTCGATGGTGCCGTTGCCGAGCACCTGGGCAAAGTCGCGGGTGCGGCGGAGCAGGTTGTTGGCAATGCGCGGCGTACCCCGGCTCCGGCGGGCAATCTCCACGGCTGCTTCGACGTGAATGGGCGAACCAAGCAGGACGGCCGAGCGCTGCACAATCGTCGTGAGCAGGTCGGCATCGTAGTACTCCAGGCGGCAGTTGATGCTAAACCGCGCCCGCAGCGGCGAGGTCAGCAGCCCGGCGCGGGTGGTGGCGCCGATAAGCGTAAACGGGTTGAGCGAAATCTGCACGGAGCGGGCGTTGGGGCCGCTGTCGAGGAGAATATCGATTTTGTAATCTTCCATCGCCGAGTAGAGGTATTCTTCCACGACCGGGTTGAGCCGGTGGATTTCGTCGATGAAGAGTACGTCGTGGGGCTGCAAATTCGTCAGCAGCCCGGCCAGGTCGCTGGGTTTGTCAAGCACCGGGCCGGTCGTGCATTTGATGCCGGTTTTAAGTTCGTTGGCCAGGATGTGCGAGAGCGTGGTTTTGCCCAACCCCGGCGGGCCGTGCAACAGCACGTGGTCGAGGGCCTCGCCGCGCTGGGTGGTGGCGGCCACGAAAATTTTCAGGTTTTCCAGCACCTTATCCTGCCCGGTGAAATCATCGAACGAGAGCGGCCGCAGGGCGCGCTCCAGCTCTTTGTCCACCTGGTCGGCGTAGGTGTGCCGGACAATGGATTGATCCGTCATGAAGTCAGAAAGTTAACGGTGAATCGGTATCCCAAAGATAAGGAACTCCCGTTAAAGTCTAAACGAATTAGCTTAAAAAAATACGATAAATTAGTTGCAAATAGTGGGATAGTATCACAAGTATTGTATATCTTTACAACACCAAACCACAACTCGTCAACAAGGCATGGATACCACGCAAACCGGCGCTACGACGCCATCGCAGATCTACTTCAAGACCCCCACGGGCGATCATTTTTTTCAGTACCTCGGTGAGCGCGTCAAATTAGTGACGCTGCACGATCAGGCACCCGCCGTGGAAATGCTACGCTACGAAGCGGGCCTTTTCTGGGCCTGGGGCTGTATTCCGGCCACCGAGTCGGAATTCAATCAGGCCTTGCAACGCGCACTCGAAGGCCTGAGCGCCGAGCCGAAACCTGGTCGCCAACTGGACCTTTTTGGCACCCGCCGACTCGATTCGAGCGAGCGGAAAGCTTCGTAACCGGGGTAGAACCCGCGACCCGGGTTCCACCGGGTTTCGACCCCATTTTTTTAAGATCATTCTCTTTTTTTGAAATAAACATGGCAGCCAACCAACACAACGAAGTGATTGCGCTCAACAGCCTGGCGCTCAAGTCGTACCAGCTTGAGAAGCGCGACGAAGAAACCGGCGAGGTGGCGATTGTCAGCAAGTTCAAGTACCTCGAAGGCCACCCGAAGCAGTACCGTTTCAACGGCCAGACGGGCCGCTTCAACCTCAACGGCGACACCGACATGGGCAGCAAACTGACCATTCAGCCCATCGCCTGGCGGATTTTTGAAGAAAACCTGTTCGAGCGTGGCCGGAAGGAACAATGGGCCGAGATTTTCTTCATCGACGACAAAAACTGCGTGTCGGTCATCATGTTCAACAACACGTCCGTGAACGTGCTGTTCGGGTTAATCGAGCCGCTTTTTTACGAAGAACTGAGCCTCTCGGACGTGGTGCTGACGATTACGGCGGAGAAAAAGGAAAACACCAAAATCACGCCGAAGGGGATTTACTACATCGCCAAGTTTGGCTACCAGCCTGCCGACCAGTTGCGGGTAAAGGAAATCCGCGAGTTTGTGCGCGACCACCGCATCTACCGCGCCGATACACTCACGCCCACGGCCGAGTACAAAGCCGTCTCGAAGGGCTTTTACAACGCGTTGATGTACGTTGAAACCCCTCTCCTGAGCGAAAACGCCGCATGAACTCCTTTTCTGTTCACCTGAAAAGTAATCTTCGTCCCCGCGCTGAACGGCGTGGGAGCGGAGCGATTCAAGCCATGATTACCAAGCAAACGGCCGCCCAATTCATCACTGCCGACGTGGCTCGTCACGGCAAAGTGACGCCGGTTGGCATGCAGGTTTTCCGCGAAAGCAAAATGAAATTCAGCGATTTCGCAAAAGCCACCCGCCGGGGACTTGAACTGTACGAAGCGTATCAGGTTCGCTGACTTTCGGTTGATGCGTACGGTTGATTGTTTACTTGTTGAAAACGAGCAAGTTAATGAACAACCAGTACGCATCGACTCGCCGCAATCCCATGATCATCACCCCACTTGCCACCCCCGCCGACCGGGATTACTGGGCCATACCCCGGATTTCAAACTCGCGCCTGACGCAGTTTCGCAACTGGCTGTTTGGCATCCGCGAGCCGGAGCGCAAGCGGGTGTATTCGCTGGGGAGTGCCCTGCACGAACGCCTGCTGGAGCCCCACAAAGCCACGCCCCTGCACCCGTCGGTCAGCCCGGAGCACCTCGATGCGCTGGAGCGCCGCCTGCGCGAAGACCCTCGGTGCAGTTGGTACACGCGTTTTTCGGAGAAAGAGACCGTGCGCCTGTTTACCGACCTGGATACGGGCCTGTCCTGCAAGGCCAAGCTCGACCTGGTGTACAAAAACAGCACGGTGCTGGATTTGAAAACGACGACGGCCCGAAGTTATAAGCACTTTGTGGAACGCTGCCACGAGTACGATTACGACCGGCAGGCGGCCTTTTACGTCGACAGTTTGGGCCGACAAACGGGCGGCAAATCCCCGAAGTTCCTTTTCGTGGGGATACAAAAAGTGGAACCGTACAACCTGTATCTTTTCGATGCCACGGCCGAGCCGGGTTTCGTAGAATACGGGCGAAAAAAATATAAAACGCTGCTGAAAAAGTGGCAGGAGGTTGACTATGATTCAGTTGAAGGGGACCCGTGGGGTGTTTTTAATTAACCCCGCTGCCATCGAATTGATTGAGATTGAACCGGAAACGACGACCATCGTAACTGCCCACGCGAAAGTAACCGTGCCCACGGAAGAAAACCTGGAGGCGCTTCAGCGCCTGAGTGCGGAGCCTGTTACCCTGGCCGAAGAGCCGCAGGTGTACCCGTTTTGAGCGTCGGCAGCCGCCAACTTTCGCCAGAGCCAGCCGGTCTTCTGGCGAACGGTTCACTGTAAACTGCTGATCGGGTTGCGTTGAGCGAGTTCTTTCATTAGCAGAATCTGTTGCTTGAGCAGGGCGATGATTTCCTCTCGATCGCGGAGTTGCTGTTCGAGGGAGGTAATGCGCTCGTGAAGTGCCTGCGTGGGGGAGTCATCCAGCCCAGAAAGGTCCTGATGGGATTCGGCGGCGCGAAGCAGGGCTGTTGAGGCGTCGGCTTTGAACGCATCGCCAATGCCACGTAGCAGCCAGTCGCCGTTGAGGTCGTCGTAGCGGGTCAGAATGGCCGTTAGGGTGTCGTAGCTGGGTTTCACCTTGCGGCTCCGGATGGCGTAAAACGTACCGGGTTTGGCGTAGCCCAATTCCTTGCTCAGCCGGTACACGGTCAGGTTTTTGGCCTTCATCAGGTAGTCGAGGCGTTCGTAGATGTCCATGAGGGCAATAGTTAAAAAATATTGAACGTTATTTTATAAAAATGGAATAGTTTACAAATGAGTTGTGTTATGATACCGAAAGCGGTCAAATATAGCAACAAGCGCAGGGATATTTCCAAACCATTCGCTCATAACTTTTGAATACCGGCACGGCGTATTCTCATTTTGTTTACCAGACGTTTCGCGACCAGCCCTAAACCGCATGAAAAAGGAATTACGGCTTTCACCCGAACGGCGGTTACTCGCCCATCTCGAAACGCTCCGCACCGAGCAGGTAGCGGCGGCTGGCAAGAGCATTCCGCTCCGGCGGATGTACGTGCAGTTGCAGTCGGAACTGACCCTGGAGCAGGCCCTGGCCGCGCCGAAATTGATGAACCTCAGGCAATCGCTCGGGGAGGGAATGGTGCAGAAACTGCTCTGTTTCGTGGTGGCCAGCGCTACGGCATCGCACGCGACGGCCACTCCCCTGGAGGTGATCGAAGTGACCAGCCTATTGCTTGAACAACATCCAACCGAAAGCGTTAAGGATGTAGTTATGGCCTTTAAACGGGCGAAATTAAAAGGGCAGGCTCCGGCGGGGTTGCCGCTGGCGGCACTGGTTTTTCAGCTATTGGGTAGTTACCTCGACGAAAAGAGTCAGTACCTGGAAGCCCGCCACCGCGAGGCACTGGCCCGTGAGGCCACCGATGAATACGGCGTGTTGCGGGCCATTCAGGAAAACAAGACACAGGCCGAAGCATTGGAAGAAACTCCGCCTGCCCACCGAATCGGGCGGCGATACCGCAAAGCGGGATAAAGAAACTTGGTCTTCTACAGACCTTGTATGATGAGAGGGATTGATAAGAGCGAATCCCCTGGGGCAATGTCCCGGGGGATTTTTGTTTGGCATCATTGCAAATGCCGATGATGCAGGTGCGACGGGCCGTGCAGGGTGGGGATTTTTTTGCCCGCAATTCACGCGTTTGTGCGATTGGAAACCGGGAATACTTTTTTCACACGGATTGAGGGTTTAATAAGTCTAACCATTTCTAATTTCCTCCTTACAATGAAAAAATTAGTTGTAGCCGCACTGACGGTCATTGCCACGTTAACGTTTGCCAACGCGCAAGCACAAGACGGTAGCACGGACATCAAGCAAGGTGCCCGTCAAATGAAACGGGGCGTCAAAAAAGAAGCCCACCAAGCAGGTCAGGACATCAAGACCGGTGCCCGGAAAGCTGGGAACGCGGTAGAACGGGGCGCTCAGAAAACCGGTGATGCCATCGACCGGGGTGCGCGTAAAACCAAGCATGCCGTGAAAAAAGGCGTGGGTGATGCCGCTGAAGGCGTCGAAAAAGGAGCACGGAACGTTAAGAAGGATGTTCGCAATCCGAACTAATCTCTTTATCAGGCCTTCGCCATAACGAAAAAGCCCGACCACCGGTTGGGCTTTTTCATTGAAATCGCGTAGCAGGCAGCTTATTCGTTGCTCTTTTTCTCGTGCATTTCGTAACTCTCCTGCAACTCCTGTGCTTCTTTTTGGGGGTCCTGGTGGCGGTCACGGTCTTCGTCGGCCAGTTGCAGGCTCACGTCCGTCTTGCCCTGGGCCGGGTCGGTGCTGTAACCCTTTTCAGGAGCTTTTTGCTCCAGCGGAGCTTCAGTGCCTTGGATGGGTTCCTCGGCGTGGTACCGGTTGAGGTCTTTCCCCAGCGGTCCCTGCTTGATCTGCGCTTCTTTTTTGTCGTGGTCGATCGTTGCCATGGTGCTTCGTGTGTTTCCGTAAATCAGTAAAAACGCCGTGCCCAAAACGCACCCAGAGCGAGGCCGACGGCCCGACCTGGATACCTGCTGTTGTTGGGTAAAGGCCTGCTGGTGCCGTAAGTTCCCCACTTTATTGCCTCGCGACTACCCTGATTTCCGAACTGTTTTTCAGCCGAATTCGTACGCTAATCCCATTGGCACGGGTTTGTAACGTATACTAAAAGGCAAAGGCGCACGCCTTTGCTATTCGAGAATTAACCGCATCGTTCCCTATAAAAACGCACGTCCTCCATGGAAAAACAGGCCGAATCAAAATCTTTATCAGCTCGCTTCGAGGCGTTCGCCAATCGGGTAACCAAGGCAGCAGGCAGTTCGTGGGCCTTTTTGCTGGCGGCCCTGACGGTCGTCGTCTGGGCCGCCACGGGGCCGATTTTCAACTACTCGGAGACCTGGCAGCTCGTCATCAACACCGGCACCACGATTGTTACCTTCCTGATGGTGTTTCTGATCCAAAAAGCGCAGAACAAAGATTCAATCGCCATTCAGTTGAAACTCAATGAGTTGATTGCTGCTAATGCCGGTGCCAGCAACCGACTGGTCAACGCCGAAAGCATGTCGGAAGCCGAGTTGCAGGTGTTGTTCGACCACTACTGTACCCTGGCCGAACTGGCTCAGAAGGCTCGCAACCTGAAGGCCTCGCACTCCGTGGAAGAGGCCATCGAGCGCAGTGAGGAGAAAGAAGATGCAATTCGGGAAGACGAAAAGGCCGAAAAGAAGCGCGAAATCGTCCAGACCAACGCAAAAACAAAAAAGCCCGCGCTGTAGCCAGAACGGGCTTTCCCAGCCAGATTAAAACCCTACCGATTGCTGGTCGAGTCGGAGTCGCGGTAATTGCTGCCCGTGGTGTCGTCCATGTCGGCTTGCGTATCATCGTTGTCCGACGCAGAAGGATTGTTTTCGGCGTCCATGTCGGCGTCTTCGTCGCGGGCGTACTGGCCCGTCCCCACCGAGCCGTTGCCCAGCAGGTTGCCGTTGTCGCCGCCCTGCTGGTTGCCGGTCTGGCCCGACTGCGCCTGGTCGGCCTGGCCGTACCCCGAGCCGTAGCTGCCCGTGCCCTGGGGGGCGTGTTGGGCGTCGGTGTACGATTGGCCTTCCTGGTTGCGGTGCTGGCCTTGCTGCTGGCCCTGCCCGGCGCTCTGGCCCGGCGGGGTGTCCTGGTTTTGATGCTGGTTTTCCATGCGTTTGTTGGCTGATGATTGAGGCCGGGCGAACACCGACCGGCACCGGTTTGGTACTAAACCCATGCCACTTCCCGGCGCGGCGGCTCAGCGGTGACCGGCCCTGCGAGTGGGCAAAAAAGCGTCAGGCAATCAGGCGCAGCTCCACACCCTGCTGTTGAAGCTGGGCTGCGTACTTTTCGAACAGCCGGGTCATGTCGTCGTTGTAGTGGTCTTTATCGACGCCCTTCGATACGTTGTTGCGGTGCATCCGGTGCAGGTGGCTCACCATCGGCACATAGCGCGGCAGGTGACCATCGAGCAGAAAGCGCACGTACAGGTCGAGGTCTTCGGCCATGCGGAGGTCGGGATCGTAGCCGCCTACCCGCTCAAACAGTGACCGCCGGTAGCACACGTTGCCCTGGATAAAGTGATTGGCCGAAAAAATGGCCTGCAGCATTTCCCGCACCGACCCAAACCGCCAGCCGTAGTAATCCTCACCGGGCAGGTAGCGGCCTTCTTCGTCCATTCGCAAAAAATCGCTCACGGCCCATTCGTACGGTTGGGCCTCCTGCGTCAGGGCGTACACGAAATGGTGCGCCGTGCGCTGGAGCAGCACGTCGTCGTCGTCGAGAGGCAACAGAAAATCGCCGCTGGCGCTTTCAACGGCTTCGTTGCGGGCCAGGCCGGGTAGTTTTTTCCGGTCAGAGAAAACCGTGACCAGATGGGCTTCACGGCCTTCGGTTTCGAGCCAGCGGCGGGTGCCGTCGGTCGAGCCGCAGTCGTGGACGACGTGCTCCACGGCGAGGTCGAGCGGGTGCGTACTGCCGCGCTGCACGCTGGCAACGGCATCTTTTAAAAATGGCAGGCGGTTGTGCGTAGGGGTAATGATGCTCAGTTTCATGAAAAGGGATGGTTGGCGGAGTCGTTGCCGAAAAATCTGTTCCGTAGCGCAACTGGCACGGTTTTCTGACGAACTCCACCCGACTCATTCATCCGACAAACCCCATGAAACACCCCGCGCATTTCGGCGGCGATTATTCCCGTCAATTCGATTTTTTCACGGCAGGCATTGGCCCCGGTCCGACCGATTCGGCCGAACGGGGCTACGGTGGCCCGCCCCAGGAACCCCTCGAACCCGTCACCAACATCAACGCCAGTCCGGCGGTGAAACCCGGCGAAAGTACCTTCCCGACCGGCTCGTCGAACCACTCCGGCACGCCCGAAGAACCCGTCGGCTCGCTGTACATGGGGGCCGACGACTCCTCCAATCCCGATCCGGAGGCGTTTGACGACGCCGACACACAGGTGGTGACCAGCCCCGACGAAGACGAAGAAATCGACCGCATCGACGACGACCTCGCCGAGGAAACGGCCCTCACAGACCTGGAAGACGAGGAATTTGACGCCGATGCTGACGAAGAAATCGACGACGACGCCCAAACCAGCACGGGTGACGTAGGCGAACCGCGCCGGTAACGTTCACCAACCGTCCTGCGGGTTTTGAGCACCTGCGGCGTCATTTCCTGCATGAATTACCACAAAAACACCGACTCCAGCGCGCCACCACGCCGCGAAAGCCGCAAACGCTTCCTGAACCCGGTGGCCATCGTGCTTTCCAAAAATGGGTTTCGGGTCGATGCGCAGAATCCCCCGCCCGAACCCGCCGCGCCGCCCCCGGTGGTGCAGCCGCAACGGAAGCGCAGGAAAAAATAGCAAAAAGAAAGCGGTCGCCATCGACCGCTTTCTTTTTGGCAAAACCCTGCTGACCTCGTTCAAAGCGGGCCATGCGTTTTCCGGGAAAGGAAGCCTACTCCCGCCGCGCGGCCAGCACGGCGCAGCCGGGTACGGTCAGCAGGCTACGGGGCGCGAGCGGGGTAAGCCCGGCGGCGCTTTGCCAGGCCTGAATTTCGGCAGCGTTCCATAATCCGCCGGTGCTGGTCAGGCCAAAAAACAAACTCACCAGACTCCGGCTGATTTCAGGGTCGGTTCCCGACGCTTCGCGCAGCAGTTCGACCACTACGAAATACCCACCGGGTTTCAGGGCCGCTGCCGCGCGCGCGGTCAGGCAGCGGTTTTGCTCGACGGTGAGGTGGTGGCTCACCTGGCAGAGAAAGACCAAATCGTAGCGCGCCTCACCCACGGGGTAGGTGAGGGCGTCGCCAGCCAGGTAGCGCACGCGGTCGTACGGCGGGGCGGTGGCCACGACGTCGGGAAAATCCAGCACGTCGGCTTCGAGCGTAGGGTGCTGGCGGCAAAACCAGTCGGCGTACAGCCCGTGCGACCCCCCGATGTCGAGCAACCGCCGGGGATTGGACGGCAGGGGCGTTTTCCGGCCTATTTCGTTGGCTCCAAAGTGGGCCGTGCTGGCCATGCCCCGGCGGTAGAGTACCCAATCCGCTGGTTCGAGTTCCTGGTGAATGCGCAACCCTTCGCCCGTGCGGAGGTAGTGCGGCACGTGGTCGTGCCAGTGCCACTGCTGGCGCATGAAAAGCAGGTGGTCGCGCATGGAATCGGGGCTTTCGGCAATCAGCCACTTTTTCGATACCCGTGAAAGCGAAAAGAGGCCGCGCCGATTGCTCAGGTAACCCGCCGCCTCGAGTACCCGCAGCAGCGGCATGAGGGCGCGTTCGTGCAGGCCACTCCGGTGGGCGATTTCCTCCATCGTCAGGTGGTCGTTGCCAATCACCTCGAACACGCCCAGCCCGACGGCGTCGTACAGCACCCGCGCCAGCAAGGCGTACAACTGCGTGTGCACCACCGGGACCGGAGCCAGATTGAACCACTTAGCCACCCACTCGACGACAGTCTGGGGGCGGAGGGAGAATTTCATGGGTGGGTTAAAGAATAGTCAATGAGCAAGATTCAACCTTCAATGACCGACCAATCAGCATCAATTGAAAATTGAATGTTGAAAATCGATCATTGAACACACTCCGAAGGGTCAGGCCGACACGGCCTCCCGCTGCCAGGTGACTTCTCGCACGAACCGCGCGATGGCGCTGTCGAGCGGGGGCAGGAGGGTAGCTTTTTCGCTGGCGAGGGCCGTAGTCCGGGGTGGGTACCGGGCGCAATCGTCGCACTGCACCTCGTACCAGGCTTCCACCCGGCGCGGGTCAAGGCCCGCACCAAGGGCCACCCGCCGGGCGAAATCGGCCCAACTCAGGTCGCCCGAGTTGGTTAAATGCCAGCGCCCGCTGGCTCCGTCGATAAGCAAATCAAGGCTGGCGTGGACCATATCGGGCACGTAAGTGGGCGACACCCGAACGTGCGCGGGCGCTTCCAGGGCTTCTTCGTTCAACAGGCTGCGTACGCTCGTAATGGCAAAATTAGAAGTGTCCCACGGTCCGAAAAGCGCGCCCGTCCGCACCACCACGGCTTCGGGCAGGATGCTCAGCACCACGCGTTCGGCGGCGGCTTTGCTGGCGGCGTACGTGCTTTCGGGGCAAACGGGGTCACTCTCCACGTAAGGCGCTCCTTTTTTGCCGTCAAAAACCAGGTCACTCGAAAACGTGACCAGCCTGACGCCGTGCCGTCGGCACGCTTCGGCCAGCACGGCGGGGCCGGTGCGGTTCTCGCGAAAACACCGCTCCACGTCCTGAGCGGCCTGGTCCAGGTGCCCGTAGCCTGCCGCGTTGACGACCGCCCAGGGTTGCAGGGCGAGGAGGGTTCGCCGCACGGCTTCCGGGTCGGCGATGTCGAGTTGTTGCCGGTTGAGCAGGCGAAACTCCAGCCCGCGCTCGGTAGCCAGCCGGGCAAAGGCCTGCCCCAGGGTACCCGTCGCGCCCACGATGAGCAGCGGGCGGGCGCTTTTTTTCTGACTAAGTTTTTGGTGCGGTTGCCACCAGCCCCGGCCCGCCAGCAAGGGTTCGTCCAGGGGTTTGAGTGGGGTCTGGGGCTGAGCCAGTTGGCTCACCAGCCGGGCCAGTGCGGTGGGGCGGGGGGTGTTGTTGGGCGTGCGGAGGTCGAAAACGCCTGGCTCGTAGTAGCCGCGTTGCTCGGTAAGGAGCGAGTTCCAGTCGAACGAGCCGAGCAAGGCCCAGGCGGTCACGGCGCGCACGTCGGCTCCGCGCTGGCGCTGCACGCCCGCCGCCTGCCAGACTTCCCAAAACCAGCGGAGTTGTTCCTCGCGGGTGCAGCCCAGGTGGGCTTCCGTCACGGCCACGGGGCAGTAGTAACGCTCCCAAACCTGCCCCAGCAATCCGCCGATGCCCAGCCGGGTCAGGCCCTCCGCTCGAACGGCCTCCGTATCGGCATACGCGTGGCGCTCGTTGCCACCCACCAGGTGCGCGGGGTATTTTTCAATGCGATCGTCGAGAAACCGCTCGCTGGTGACGTAATGGTTGACACCCAGCACGTCGGGCGGACACGGATTTTCGGCAAAAAAAAGGATGTCTTTTTCCGGAACGCCCAACCCGTTCAGGTAGTCGAACATCGGGTGGCCGGGCACCACGCCGCCCGCCAGCAAATCCCAGGTGATCCAGCGCCGGGCGTTTTCAAAATCAGCCTGGTACTGCACGGCGGGCGTGGCGTGGGTAAAGCCGAAGTCCTCGGTCTGGATAAGCCGGGCGTCGGGGCGCACCCGACGAACCTCCCGCATGGCCAGCACCGTGCCTTTCAGTTGGTTGAGGAGAATGGTGGCGAAGGCCCGCCCGTCGCGTTGGTGCGGGTACCAGTGGCCATACAATCCCGAAAATCGCGCCGTCGTGAGCGGCTCGTTTACGGGCGTGTAATCACCCACCCAGGGGTAGCGCTCGGCCACCTGCCGGGCGTAACGGGCAAACTTTTGGGGAAAATCGGGCTGGTCGAACGACGCGTAGCGGGGGCCGCTGCCGTGGTGCAACAGCCCGACGATGGGCCGCACACCCAGCCTCCAAAGCCGGAACAGGCTCGCATCGGGCCAGGTCCAGTCGGGACGGCAGGGGTCGGTGGGGGCAGTGCGCTCCCAGACAATGGGGAAGCGCAGCGTGCGCAGGCCCAGTTCAGCAAACCGGTCGAGGTCGTCAAGGCGCGTGGCGTGACCGCTCCGACTAAACTGGTCGGTGAAGGTTTCGCCCACCCGGATCACCGAGCATTCGACCCCGCCCCAAACCTCAAGTGGAGTCGCCGTGGGGTTGAAGTGTTCCATGAAAAGTTAAGTTGGCAGTTGGCAGCGGGCAATAAATCCGGACGCTGTGTTTGCTGTAAAGTTCCAACTGCCTGCTGCTCAGTGATTCTACGCCGCCGTTTTCTGTGCGGGGCGGGCGGTAGCCTGGCGCGTGAGGTGTTCGACCATCAGGCCGCGCATTTTTTCCCAGGTTTTATCCCAGGAATTGCCCGCCAGGAACCGGTCGACGGTGCCCTGCCGGACGGAACTGTTTCGGGTGGGGAGGGCCTTTTCGATGGCGTCGATGAACTCGTCGGCCGTAGCCGCAATGTGGACGAGGCCTTTTTCACCGTAGGGCCGCACCACGTCGCGAATGGGCGTGGACACCACCGGCAACCCCGCCGCCAGGTACTCCGGCGTTTTGGTCGGGCTGATGAACCGCGTGGATTCGTTGAGGGCAAACAACAGCAGGGCCGCATCCCAGTGGGCCACGTAGCGGGGCAGTTCGTCGTAACTCTTCATGCCGAGGTAGTGGATGTTTTCGGCCTGTGGCAGCGATTCAGGCGTAATTTTCACGACCGGTCCCAGCATCACGAAATGGAGGTCGGGGCGGCGGCGGGCCAGTTCGCCGAGCAGGTCCACGTCGAAACGTTCGTCGAGTACGCCGTAAAAACCCAGTTTAGGCCCGGGGATGGATGCCTGGTCGGCGGGTTCCTCCGGACGTTGGCGGGCCTGGGCGAAGTGTTTCCAGTCGATGCTGCTCGGAAACGCGTGGACGCGGGCGTGGCGGTCGCGCTTGGCCTCGTAGAGGCTCTGCCCGCCCGTGAAAACCAAATCGGCGCAATTGAGCAGGCGGCGTTCCCAGTTGATCAGCGCGGGTGGCGCACCCCGGAAGGCCGAAAGTTCGTCCATGCAATCGTAGACAATTAGTGAAGGCTGGAGGTGTTCGCTGAACATCAGCGCCATGGGGGTGTAATACCAGGCCGTGAAGTGGCGCACACAGCGCTCATCGAGGAGCAAATCGAGGAGTTCGCGTTGCCAATAATTGATATCGGCCAGTTCGAGGCCGTGGGGCAGGTGCGGAGTAGCCACGTAGAGGCGCTCACCCACCCGCCGGATTTCCATGCGCGGTGTTTCCGAGGAGTCGACAAAAATGGGTTCTTCCAGAAAAAAGACCCGGTTGTGGCGATTTGCCCGCGTGAGCAGGTGTTGCGGCCGTTGAAAGACGAAATCCCAGCGCAGGTGCGAAAAGCAAATCAGATCGGGCGGCAGTTCGGTGGTCAGGGCCGTGCGTTGCCGGGTATTCCAGAGGGACTCGTTGAATTCGGGTAGGGCGGCCCCCACGGGAGCGTAGAAAGTTTCCTCGCGCATGTTTGTAGAACGGGTTTAATCGTAAAAAAAGACGGACACCTCACCTGGCCAACGACCGGATGCGGTGAAGCAGATGCCAGCAACAAGCAGTCGGACGAAGAGAAAAGTTGCTCCGGCGAGGAGAGTAGTACGAAAGTCGTGCCCCGGTAGAAAGCGCCGTCTGGCCCGCCGGAACGACCACCCGGCGGGCGGTTTTTCCACAGCTAAACTGGCTCTGAAAGGGCGTGTAGTGGTTTTTCTACACTTCCCGGAAGCCCCCGCTTTAACGATAATCCCGGTTTGTCAATAGTCGGCCAGTGGGGTTTCGACAGGCTGTTTGAAGGCACGGACTTTTCCTTAAAACCGGAAAACCGGGCGGGCATTCCCTCAGACCGACCCCGTGAGTAGAACCAGGAAAAAGCCAGCCGGGCTGGTTGTCGGGGTCACAATTGGCCTGACAAGCGCCCAGGAAAGAGTACAGCACGCCAACGGCCCAGCCGGTAACAAGTGCCTAACAACCAATCATTCGGGGTGGGGCTTACCCGATGTGGGTAGTCCGTTCCAACCAGCAGTCAGAACTGAGTTTTAAAAAAAACAATTTTTCAACGCCATGAAATTCAACAGATTTGCCCTGATGGGCGGCGTGTTGCTCGCCGTGGGAGCCGTCGCACAGCAACCCCAGACCCAGCGCAAGACCCAGCGCACAAAAACCGATCAGAAACACACCGACACCAGCCCGACCAGTCAGGCAACGAAGCGGGTAAACCCCGACAACGCCCCTTCGGGCGTGGGTGCGGATCCCCACGCCGGTACGCAGTCACCCGGCTCGAAAACACCCCCGGCTGGTTCGTCCATCGGCTGGGATACGCGCCAGTCGGGCAACCAGGCCACCAGCAGCACCAAGCCCATGAGTGGCATGAACGGCCGCAGCACCGACGAGAGCAAAGCCAAAACCAACCGCTACTCGGCGCGGCGTGCGGCCGATGCCAGCGGGGTGCGTCGCGACACCAAAGACCGGACCGTGGTGGGCAACCCAGCCGCCGAAGCGCCCACCGATGGCAAGTCGCCCGACGTGAAAACCGATCCGAAGCGGATGCGCCGCAGTTCGGCAACGGGGGGCAAGCCCACCGGCAACTAAGCCGGAAGGGTACGGTTTTTTCTCCCCGCCAGCAGACTTTCAGTCTTTACACGTTCATCAAACACAACAACCTCATGAAAAAAGTAACCGTAGTTGCCGCCGCCCTTGGCGCGCTGCTGAGCCTGACGACGATGGCCCAGCAAACCACCCCGACCAATTCGGGCACGACCCCGACCAACAGCAGTACGACGCCGAATACCGACAACACCACGACTACGTCGACGAACCCGGCGGCCAATTCCAACCAGCCTAACAGTTCGTACAACGCCACCGACGCCAACAAGCCCGGCACGGGTCAGTACGACAGTGACCGCCCCAACGCCCAGGCCCAGACGCCGACTCAAACGCCCAACCAGAGTTCGACCCAGAACCAGACGGAGCCGTTGCAGCGCGACCGCAACCGCACCGACCGCCGCATGGGTAACCGCAACCGCAATCAGGGCGAAATGAGCGACACCAGCCAAATGAGCACCGAAGGCAAGAGCATGAACAAGGGGAACCGCCGGAATAACAACACCAACGACAACCGGCGCAACCGCACCACGCCCGACAGCCAGGACAACAGTTCGGGCAACACCAACAGTGGTACGGCCACGGGCACCGGGTCGGGTACCAGCACGAGTACGGGAACTGGTTCGACGCCCACGCGTCCGCCGCGTTTGTAGTTTGCAGTTTTTAGCTGAAAAAGCCTTCAATCCGCGCGGATTGAAGGCTTTTTTTGTGGACGATGTTTTTTACCAACGGCGCACCGCCCCTTGTCAGCTAAATTCCTTCCAACCGTGCGCTGGCGGCCTGGCGGAGGTACGGGCGGAGCGAGGCCAGGTACGCGCGAAACGCCTGCAATCCCAGGGCGCGGGCCACGTAGGCTTCGTGAACGCCGTTGATGACGCCCACAATGTTGACAAGCGATTCATGGAAAAGCGCAAAGTCGATGTCGGCCTCGACGTAGCGTTCTACTTCGCGGAAGTTGTCGGAAATGCGCAGGCGGGCCAGCAGATCGTAAAAGGTAGTCGGGCCAAGAAGCGGCGTGAGCTTGCGCCAGTCGCCCGCCCCGAAGCGGGTCAGAATGGCCCCGGTTTTGATGTGGCGCAAGGCCGTGCCGGGGTTCGCCTGGGTTTGGTGGCGAAGTTGGGTGTACTGCAATTTCCGCGTCGCGCGTAATGCCTGCCCCAGTTGGGCCTGGGCATCGCGCCCGGCGCTGGCGGGGTTGAGCGAATCGGGTGCGTGGCGACCGTGAGGTAACCCGTGCAGGCTGGGCTGGTTGTAGTCGCCGTCGGCATAAAACGAAAGCCCCGCCGGGTAATACCCCCGCGCCACCAGCCGACCCGTAACGCGTCGCAGGATGGTTTCGTCATCGCCGCTCGTCAGGCCGGGCCGCATCCGGCTGTGCAGGGCCACGAACGCCCGCAGGCTGAAGGCCACGCTGTAAAACGCCTGCGGAAACGACCAGTACAGCGTGTTGCGCGCGAAGGGATCGTCGCGCGGGCTGGCCGGGTTGCGCAGGGCGTATTCGGTACTCCAGGCGTTGGTGAGCAGGCGCTTCACGGTCGCCTCGATTTCGGGCCGCAGCCGGGTGTGGAATTTTTCCAGCCGGGCAGGAGCCATGGCCGGACTGTTTTCCAGGTGCAGCCGCAGGGCGTAAAAGTGGTTGAGGAACACCTGCGCCGGGATAGCCCGGCGGAAAGCGTCATCGGGAAGGGAGGGCGTATCCAACCCGTTTTCTGGCAAATCGAACGAGTCTTCCTGGGCAGAAGTCATGGCTAAAGAATTTGATAATCAAGATTTTAAAAAAGCTGAGCCAGAGATATTACCCCTGTTTTCGCCCCGGAGCGGCAGCACGCTGACCTAAAAAAAGCCCAGGCCCCACGCAGGACCCAGGCTTTTCGGGTGGAAAGCAAAATCGTTCGGTCAGTTGGTGCATTTGTAGCAACCCCGGGCGGCGTGGTGCGGCGCGAAGTCGGTGGTTGGCTCGGAGTTGGGCAGGATAATCCACGGCACCACGCGCCCGTCGGGGAGAAGTTTGCTCCAGATGCCCGGTTCGGTGGGCAATTCAGCCCCGCTGCTGGTCTGCACCGGCTGCGGCTTGGCAAGGGAAGTAGGTTTTAGGCGGTTCATGGGTGGTTGTCGGTCAGGTGGTCAAACGCCGGTGGCGGCGGGCCTTCAACCAGGGTCGGTGCATCGTTCGGAAGGCGGGAAGGAAAACCTACTTGCGGCGCAACAGCCAGCGGTTTTCCACGGGTTCAGCGGCTTCGAGGGCGGTGGTCAGCTCGGCGGCGGAATCGAACCGGAGTTGTTCGACCACGCGACTTTCCACGCTCACCTCGAAATGCTCGTCGTCAAAAGGCCACGGCTCCACGCACAGACTCCCGTCGGGGCGCTGCCAAACCTGGTGAACGGTCCCGTCGGGGCCGTTGCTGATTTCCATTTTTCGCGCTTCCGGCTGGATTTTGTCCAGGCAAAGCAGCAGCGAAAACGCGTCGCACCATTCCACGAATTCGTAGGCGCGTTGCGCTTCTTCTTTTTTCACCCCCAACTCGCGGAGGTACCGGCGGCGCCAGGCCTTTTGCTCGTCCAGAAACGCGTCAAGTTCGGCGGACTGCCCGCGTTTTTCCTCGTACAAAAACTCCATGTGCAGCGACACCATCAGGGCCATCCAGCGGCTTTTCTGGCGGGTCAGCTTCGTCACGCTCCGGCACTGGTCGAGCGTGTATTCCAGCAGTTGAAAATGAATCGGTGCCCCGACGTCCGTCAGCGCCCGTACTTCGGTGTCGTTAAATCCGTCGTCGTGTTCCAGAATGGCCGCCAGAGTTTCGGCGAATCGGGGCGGGCGTTGGGAAAGCTGCCAGTGCAGGCCCAGTTCCATGGCCAGCAAGCCGTGTGCTTTTTGGTAAATGATTTCCCAGCCTTTCAGGTGCGTTTTGACAATCATCCGGGGAAAGAAAGAGGGCACCTGGCAGCAAGCCGCCGGATACCCTTAGTGCCCTACGGGCACTAAAAAATCGGGCCAGAGGCCCATTTTGCCCCCCTGATACCGCCAGCGGCCTTTTAATGAAGGACCATTCGTGAATCTTTTCCCCACCTTCGCAGCCCGGCGGGGAAGTCGCGCCCCAGCCGGATTCGGGCCTGCCGCTCCGCCGGTTGCTGTGGCACTGGTCTTGCAGGGCCAGCCGCGAGCCTGTTGCTCGATGCACTTTTCTCAACATTCTAAAAATAAAGTTTCTATGGCAACCGACACGCAGTACGAAGCCCTCGCCGACGGCCTCAACAACCTGATTGAAATCAACTACGACCGCGAACGGGGCTACATCAAAGCCTCGGAAGACGTGGAAGACGCCGACCTGAAGCCGCTGTTCCGCTCCCTGTCGGACGACAGCGCCAAATTTTCCAGCGAACTGGCCGAGTATGTGCGCCAGTTGAAGGGTGAACCCGCCACCGGGCAAACGCTCTCGGGCAAAGCCCACCAGGTGTGGCTCGACATCAAAGCCGCCATTTCGGGCCGCGACCGCGACGCCGTCATCGAGTCGGCACGGTTTGGCGACCAGTCCGCCGTGGAAGCCTACGACGACGTGCTCGAAGAAGAAAAAGTTTCGATGATGCCCGAACTGATGAGCACGCTCACCCGCCAGCGCGACGCGATTCAGCGTGGCCTGAGTGTGATCACCGCCGCCAAAGACGACCACGACGACACCAGCGGTGCCGGAACGACCGGCTACTCCTCGTCGAACCAGACTGACTACGCGGGCGGTGTCCGCACCGGCGGTGGCCACGTGGACCCGATGAGTGGGAATTATTGACGGCTGAACGCCTTTGCCGTCAGCAAAGAACGAATTGCAAAACGGGCGGAGACCGAGGGTCTTCGCCCGTTTTGGTTGTGGGGACGTGGAGTTATCCCCGATTGTTATCTTGGCAGGGTGAACCGCGTGCCTCGTTCCTCGCCATGACGGGTTGAGGACGTTCTAAAACCCGTTTTCATGAAAAAAGCACTTTCCTTCGCCTTGTTGCTGGTTAGTTTCAGTTCCGGCTTTGGCCAGCAACAAACGCCGCCGTACCGCTTCAACCAGGCGGAAACGGCCTTTCTCGACAGCCTCCAGCGCGACACGTTCGCGTTCTTCTGGGAAACGGCCAACCCGCAAAACGGCCTCGTGCCCGACCGTGCCCCGACGCCCTCGTTTTGCAGCATCGCCGCCGTCGGCTTCGGGCTGACGAGCTACCTCGTGGGCGTCGGGCGCGGCTACGTGACGCGGGCGCAGGCGGCGGAAAGGACGCTGGCGACGCTCCGGTTTTTTGCCAACGCCCCGCAGTCCGACCAGCCCACCGGCGTAGCGGGGTACCACGGCTTTTTCTACCATTTTCTGGACATGAAAACCGGCAAACGGTTCAAGCAGGTTGAACTTTCGACCATCGACACCGTGCTGCTGTTGGGCGGCGTGCTGAGTTGCCAGACTTATTTCGACGGGAAGAACCCCACCGAAACCGAAATCCGCGCCCTGGCCGACCGGATTTACCGCCGTGTGGACTGGACGTGGTTCCAGACCCGCAAACCGGTGCTGTCGATGGGGTGGCACCCCGAATCGGGCTTCATCAAAAGCGACTGGACGGGCTACAACGAGGCCATGCTGCTCTACGTGCTGGCGCTGGGTTCGCCCACACACCCGATCGGGCCGGAGGCGTGGACAGCCTGGACGCAGGGCTACCAGTGGGCGGAGTTTTACGGCCAAAGCCACATTAATTTCGACCCGCTGTTTGGGCACCAGTACTCGCACGTCTGGCTTGATTTTCGGGGCATTCAGGACGCGTACACGAAGGAAAAAAACCTCGACTACGCCGAAAACTCGCGCCGGGCCACGTATGCCAACCGCGCCTACTGCGTGGCAAACCCGGGCAAGTGGCAGGACTACGGCCCGGCGATTTGGGGCCTCACCGCCTGCGACGGGCCGAAGGACACGACGGTAGCCGGTCGTCAATTTTTTTCGTACCGCGCCCGCGGAGCCGCCGCCCAGCAAATCGTGGACGATGGCACGTTGGCTCCGACTGCGGCGGGTGGTTCGCTGGCCTTCGCACCCGAAATCTGCCTGCCCGCGTTGCGGGCAATGAAGGCGAAGTACGGCGAAAAGTTATACGGAAAATACGGTTTCCGCGACGCGTTCAACCCGAATTACCGCTACCCATCGGCCTATGCCAACGGCCCGACGACCCAGGGCTGGTTCGACGTGGACTGCCTCGGCATCGACCAGGGGCCGATTCTGCTCATGGCCGAAAATGCCCGGACGGGTTTCGTTTGGGAGTTGATGAAGCGCAACCCGTACATCCGCCGGGGGTTGCAACGCGCCGGGTTTACGGGTGGCTGGCTGAAGTAAGCGCGGACAGATTCGCCATGACGTTCGACCTTGTCGCCCCGATTTACGAAGTTTTGGCCCGGCTGGTGTTTGGCCAGGAACACCGCCGGGCCGAGGCGTTTTTTCTCCCGGAAATTCCGGAAAACAGCCGGGTATTGCTGGCAGGCGGTGGGGCGGGACATTTGCTCGAAAAACTTCTGAAAACCCGCAAACCCGCCTTCGTGGCGTTCGTCGAGCCGTCGGCGGCCATGCGGCGGCGGGCGCGGCGGCGCGTGGCCGGATCGCCCGGCTCCGACCGGGTGGCGTTTCTCGAAAACGACCGCCAACTGGCCGCGTTGTCCCCGTTCGACGCGTTGCTGACGCCCTACGTGCTGGATTTATTTTCGGACGAAACGCTGGAAACCGTCTTTTTACCGCCGCTGATGGCCGCGCTGACACCCGGTGCAGTTTGGTTGTTCACCGATTTCATCCCACCGCCGAAGCGCTGGCAAAAATTGCTGCTCAAAACCATGTACGCCTTTTTTCGCCTGACGGCCCGCATTCCGGCGCGGCGCTTACCCGATTTTGAGCGGGCCTTCCGTCGGTGGGATTTTGAGCCGATTGAACGCCAGTATTTTTTCGGAAAAATGATTGAAACGGTGCAACTGGAACGAAAAAACGCCTGATAACAAGTTCGTTATCAGGCGTTTGTGGAGACGGCGGGAGTCGAACCCGCGTCCAGAACAGGGAGCAGCGGCGTCTTCTACAGGCTTAGTTGCGCCTTTGATTGTCGGGAAACCGTCAGGTGGGCAACGGACCGCAACGATTTCCGTAGGAACTGGTACGCGCCTGACTCAGTCCCATCAGTCAGGGCGGCCTTGCCTTTCGACGCCCCGTGACCCGACCCGGCAAGGCAGCGGTTCGGCGGGACGATGGCTAATGTTTAATCCTCCGGATTAAGCAGCCATAGCGTAGCTATAATTGCCAGCTATTGTGTAGAAGAATTTTTAACGGGAGGTTCTTCCAACTCCCGACCTGCTTACACGCACACCCTCAGCCCGCTGTCAAAACCAGTCGTCCCCGGGGAGTGTAAAGGTAAAAGTAGAAAGGGTAAAGTTGAGTTCCAGCGGCGAAAACTTTCCACTTTTTAAAGTCCCAGTTCGCTGAGTTCGTCGTCGCGGATGATCATCAGCACGGCTGACTGTGACAGGATGGCGTATTTCTCGCCGTCCACTTCCACGTCGAAGGCGTTGCGCTTGAGGTAGAGCACCTGGTCGCCGTCGCGCACTTGCAGGGGCACGTACTTCACTGCTTCTTTCTTTTCCTTCCACGGTTCGTCTTCGTCGGTCAGGGCCGGAATCGGGAAACCGGGGCCGACTTTCACGACCTGTCCGCTGTGGATGTCTTCTTTTTCCTCGACGGTGGGCGGCAAATAAAGGCCCGAACGGGTTTGCTGGCTGCCCTCGGCGGGCCGCACGAGCACTTTGTCGCCGAGCATGATGACCTTGCGGAGCGTGTTGATGCCTTCGATGGTATTCATAAAAAGGGCTGAACTACGATTTACTAAATTCAAGGATGACCAGGCGTGCAAAAGTCGTTCATCAGGGTAATCTCCGAATTCTTCAGCTTAGGTTTCAGCCAACTTGTCAGGCAGCTTCCCGCGCGGGCCAATTTCCACGACCTCCACGTCGAAAATCCGCCGACCGTCGATTTTCAGGCGCAGCGCGGTCATCATTTTGTGAAAGCCCTCACGGCCCGCCGCGCCGGGGTTGAGGTAGAGCAGGTTGCCCCGCGTGGCGTCGCGCTGCACCCGCAACAGGTGTGAATGCCCGCAGATGAACACGTCGGGCAGGCCGTATTCGGCGAAAAGCTGCCGGGCGTCGGGCTGGTAACGGCCCGGTACGCCGCCGATGTGCGTCATGCCGACGGTAATTTCCTCGCACCGAAATACCTGAATCAGGGGAAAAATCCGCCGTATTTCGGCGCCGTCAATGTTACCGTACACGCCGAAAAGGGGTTTGCCCGTGGCTTCGAGGGTGTTGACCACGGCGAGGTTGCCCCAGTCGCCGCCGTGCCAGAGCTGGTCGGCCCAGTCGAGGTGGGTCGAAAGGCGCGGGTCGAGCACGCCGTGGGTATCGGAAAGGAGGAGGATGCGGGTCAAGGGAATTGCGCAGAACGACAAAGCCACCAAGTTACGCATCACCCGGCATTCTCAACCACCCAATCGCCGACCGTCGCCGCCTTTTTCAAACATTCCAACTGGCCGTCCGTTTTACTGCCAACTGTCTTCTGTGCCGTGGTGATCAGTCCTTTTGAAACCGAACTGTACGGGAAAATGAGCGAATTTTTCGCACAGCACGGCTTCCTCATGCTGCCCGAAAAAAAGCAGTTTCGGAAGCCCACCGAGACCGGTTTCCAGAACGTTATTTTCTCGGTCACGAGTTACGAAACCGAAACCTGGCTGGAGGTGAATTTCGGCCTCCGCCACCAGCAAATCGAGCAAGCGGCTCAGCAATTTCTGGGCAACATGGAAGACTTCCGTGCCGACGCCAACACGCTGGTGGTGAGCATCGGCAAGTTTAACGACGCCCGGTACTTTCGCTACAAAATTGCCAATGACGCCCGGTTCGGCTCCGTCGATTTGGAAGACACCTGCCAGGAAATCAAGGCGTTTTTGCTCGACCGGGGGTTTCACTTTCTCAGCCGGTACGAAAGCCTGCCCGCGCTCAACGGGCTGCTCAACGCCGAGCCGACCAAACCCTGCAAGTACCTCTACAACCAGATTCACCGGGGTTTCAAGGGCCTGATTGCCGCCCGCCTCACCAACAGCGACGAATTCCTGCACCTGTCCGACCTGTACCGCCACCAGCTTGTCCGCCTGGGGGCGTCGTTCGAGGAACTGCACCAGTTCGAGCGCCTGCTGAGCTTTTTGCTGTACCATTCGGTGAATTAATGGTTCAGCCAATTCAGACCAAATTTTGGGTAGAATTGTAGTGAATCCGTGGCCGTTCGGCAACGTACCTTTACCGTTCGCTTTACCTCTGCCTGTTCATGAATCAACTTCCCCTTTCCCGCCGCGATTGGCTGAAAAACAGCGCCCTGCTCTCCGGCGCAATCCTGACCCAACCGCTCGATTGGCTGACCCCCGAACACAAACCCAGGTACCGCATCGGGGCCTGCGACTGGTCGCTGGGCAAAACCGCCGACCCGGCCGCCTTCGACGTGGCCCGGCAAATCGGCCTCGACGGGGTGCAGGTCAGCTACAACTCCGCCGCCGACGAGGCCTTTCTGGCAAAAAAAGAAAACATCGAGCGCATTCGCGCCGCCGCCAAAAAGACGGGGGTGCGGGTGGCGAGCCTGGCCATCGGGCGGCTGAACGACGTTGCCTATAAAAGCGAAGCCCGCACCGAAGAATGGGTCAGCAACGCCGTGGACGCCGCCCAGGCCCTCGGCGCGCCCAACATTCTGCTCGCGTTCTTTTCTAAAAACGACCTGCGCAACGACGACGCGGGCAAGCGGGCGGTCGTTGAGCGGCTCAGAAAAGTGGCCCCGAAGGCCGAAAAAGCGGGCGTGACGCTGGCCATCGAATCGTATCTCTCGGCGCAGGAACACCTTGACATGATTCAGGCCATCGGCTCGAAAGCTGTGCGGGTGTACTACGATTTCCGCAACGCCACTGACGCGGGTTACGATATTTTCAAGGAAATTCCGATGCTCGGCACGGCGAACATCACCGAAATTCACATGAAGGAAAACGGCCAGTTGCTCGGCCAGGGCACCCTCGACTGGCCGCGCATCGCCCGCGCCGTGCGGGACATCGGCTACGAAGGCTGGATGCAAATCGAGTGGGCCATGCCGAAGGACGCAGCGCTCGTGCCCAGCTACCAGCAGAATCTGAAATTTTTGCGAAACCTGTTTGCCTGACTTCCCACCAAACCGAACAGACCGAACAGTTTTCAAAAACCTGTTCGGTCTCGTAATCCCCGATCGCATGAAATCGCTTTCGCTTCCGATTCCCCAAGCCGTCGTCCGCCGGAGCCTGCTGCTGCTGGGCGGCACCGCGCTGGCCGCGTCCGTCTGGATGCAAAAAATGCCTCTGCCTCAGCAGGCTCAATCCGCACTCCTCCCTGCGCAAGCCTCACTTGATTCCAGCCGCCTCTACGTCCCCGACGACCTCGAGGCTTCCGTCTGGGCCGAGTCGCCGATGTTCAACAACCCAACCAACATCGACGTGGACGCGCGGGGCAGGATTTGGGTGACGGAAGCGGTGGATTACCGCGATTTCAACAACAAACCCGGAACCCACCTGCACCGCACCAACGGCGAGCGCGTGGTGATTCTGGAAGACACCGACGGCGACGGAAAAGCCGACAAATCGACGATCTTCGTTGAAGACAAAGACCTGGTTTCGCCGCTGGGCATCGCCGTCATCGGCAATAAAGTCCTCGTGTCGGCGGCCCCGAATCTGATCGTGTACACGGACGAAAACGGCGACGACAAACCCGACAAAAAGGAAATCCTGCTGACGGGTTTCGGGGGCCTTGACCACGACCACAGCCTGCACAGCGTCACGGCGGGGCCGGACGGGCGCTGGTACTTCAACACGGGCAACGCCGGGCCGCACCACGTGGTCGATAAAAGCGGCTGGCACCTGCGTTCGGGCAGCCTCTACACCGGCGGCACGCCCTACAACACCAAAAACGAAGGCAGCCAGCGGAGCGACGATGGCCGCGTGTGGGTGGGCGGCCTGGCCCTGCGCATTAACCCCGACGGTACGGGCCTGAAGGTGCTCGGCCATAATTTCCGCAACAACTACGAAACCGCCGTGGATTCGTACGGCAACCTCTGGCAGAACGATAACGACGATCAGGTCATCGCCTGCCGGACGAGTTTTCTGCCCGAAAACGGCAACGCGGGCTATTTCAGCACCGACGGCACCCGCTACTGGCAGGCCGATCGCCGCCCCGGGCAGGACATTTTCACCGCCCACTGGCACCAGGACGACCCCGGCGTGATGCCCGTACCCGAAAACACGGGGGCTGGTTCGCCCACGGGCGTCAGCCGGTACGAGGGCGACGCGCTGGGGCCGAAGTACCGGGGCGTGCTGCTCAGCGCCGAGGCGGGCCGCAACGTGATTTACGGTTACTGGCCCGAAAAACAGGGGGCCGGGTTTGCGCTCAAACGCCACAACCTCATCAGCACGCTGCCGCAGGACAACGTCAATTACAAGTGGAACGAAACCGGCGAAGACTCCCGCAAGTGGTTCCGGCCCAGCGACGTGACGGCGGGCACCGACGGGGCGCTCTACATCGCCGATTGGTACGATCCCATCGTGGGTGGCCATGCCATGCACGACAAAGTGGCGTTTGGGCGCATCTACCGCGTCACGCCGAAGGGCCGCAAACTCACCGCACCGAAACTGGATTTCACCACGACCGCAGGACAAATCGAGGCGTTGAAAAACCCCGCCACCAACGTGCGCAACGCCGGGTTTGTGGCGCTCCGGGCGCAGGGCGAAAAGGTCGTTCCGGCGGTGAAAGCGCTGCTAACCGACGACAACCCCTTCGTGCGGGCGCGGGCGGTGTTTTTGCTCGCCCAACTCGGCAATGCGGGCCTCGACGTGCTGAAAGCGGGCACGCCCGACCCGGAGCTGAAAGTCGTGGCGTTTCGCGCCATGCGCGCCGCCCGACCCGAAGCAGTGCCGATGCTCTGTGACCTGCTGGCCGCCGACCCCGACCCGGCGGTGCGCCGCGAGGTGGCGATTGCCTTGCGCGACGTGCCGCTGACCGACTGTCGGGAAGCGGTTACAAAACTGGTCAAGGCCTTCGACGGCAAAGACGGCTGGATGCGCGTGGCGCTGGGCACGGCCCTCGACGGCCCGAAAGGCGAACAATTCTACCCGGAATTGAAGAAAGTTTTCAACGCTACCGACCCGACCGCCTGGCCGGAACCGATGGCTTCGCTGGCGTTTGAACTGCACCCGAAAGGGGCCATTGCCGACCTGCAACGGCGAGCTGCTTCCGAAAAAGTAGCTGAAGCGGGTCGTCGGCAGGCCCTCACGGCGCTGGCCTTCATCCACGACAAAGCCGCCGCGCAGGCCATGCTGACGCTGACCAAATCCGGGTTGAAGGATGTGCGCGAGGGCGCGGGCTACTGGCTGGCCTTCCGCCGCACCAACGACTGGGCCGACGTGATGGACTGGAAAGACGCCGCCGCGCAGGCCTCGCCCCAGATGCAGCGGATGATGAAGTTGCAGTTTGACGTGGGTTCGGAATTGCCCATGCCCCAGCGCGTGAAGGCCGCCGAAGAACTGGCCCGCGACGCGGCGGGCGGCAAGATGCTGCTGGCGATGGCCGCCGAAAATCGCCTGCCGAAGGAAATCAAGACCGCCGTTGGGAAACTGATATTCAACAACCCTGATCTCCAGGTGCGCTCGCTGGCGGGCGATTATTTCCCCCGCGAAGGCAACAACCTGAACGGCAAAGTCTATTCGGTGGATTACATCGCCAAGATTGAACCCGACGCCCGGCACGGCCAGGAAGTCTTCACCACCTACTGCGCCACCTGCCACAAGCACGGCGGAAAAGGGGCCGAAATCGGGCCGGATTTGACCGAAATCCACAAGAAATTCGACAGCCAGTCTCTGCTTGATGCCATCATCAACCCGTCGGCGGCGCTCGTGTTTGGTTACGAACCCTGGCTGGTCACGACCAAAAAAGGGGAAACCGTGTACGGCTTCCTCGTTTCCGACGGGGCCATGCTGGTCATTAAAGACGCGGGAGGCCAGTCGCACGCGTTCAAAAAAGACCAGATAAAAGCGCGCAGGCAACTGCCCACCAGCCTGATGCCCGAACCCGCTGCCCTCGGCCTGAAAGACCAAGACCTGGCTGATTTGACGGGGTATTTGCTCAGTTTTAAGAACTGATAAAAATAGCCGGGACGCAACGCCCCGGCTATTTTTTGTATACCATCAGACCGGAACCGGTTGCGATGCGGTCAAAGTCAACGTCGTTATGAACGATTCGCAAGCCGGCGCCAAGGGCGCACTGTGCGATGAGGCAATCGTTTGGTTTTCGGATGGTAATTCCTTGCCGTCGGAGAACGCGGAACAAGGTGGCCGCTTCTTCGGCGAGCAGATAAGCATCACCCGCCAGCCGTTCAAGGTAGCTGAATTTGTCTTGCACTTCGGTCCATTCCCGGTTTGACCGGACACCCTGCAAGACTTCCTGAATAATGGTTGGGCAAATCCAGACCGTCCAGTCAGACAGGAGGGCCGTTTCCAGTAAATCCGTTTCGGACGTGATGATTCCCCGAAAATAATCCACCCATACGCTACTGTCGAAAAGCAGGTCATTCATCGGCAAGGGTGCGTTCACGCGACAAGTCCCCTTCCCAGTCGACCCGGCCGCGGAGTTGGGCCAGTTGCTGCTTCTTGAGTTTACGCAACAGGTCCCACAACGCCCGCTCGATGACTTCCTGCTCCGTGGTCGTCTGACTGAGCCTCATCGTTTCGCGAATCAAGGTCTCGTCAAGTTCAATGGTGGTTTGCATGGTTTCAGCATTTAACCAAAAATACACCTTTTGTTCATTGTCACCAATCCAGACCCGGAATGAACCTCGACCCGAACGACCAGGACCTGGCCGATTTGACGGAGTATTTGCTGAGTTTTAAGAACTGAGCCGGTTTTGCAGAAAAGCCGACCCGGTTAGCGTTGGGAAGCGGCGTACTTAGCCAGTAACTGGAGGGTATGCTCCAGGGCTTTGGTATCGCTCAGGTCTTCGTGGCCGGGAACCACGATTGCCGCGTTGCCAAATTTCGTCATCAGCCGGCGGATGGAAGTGGCCCACTCGGTCATGTTGGCGTCGGCGAGGTTGCCCATCCCAAACACGGCCACACTTTTCACCAAACAGCCACCGTGTAAAATTCGCTGTTGGGGCAACCAGACGACGATGTTATCGCGGGTGTGGCCTTCGCCGGGAAAATAGCAACGAATGGGCACCTGCCCGATGGTGAAGGTGGTATCGGCGGGCAAAATGCCTTCGGGCGATTCATAGCCCAGTTGCACCGATTTCTGCGCCGTCAACGGCGTACTGACAACCCGCACACCCGCCTTGTGGAGTTCGCTGATGCCGCCCACGCGGTCTTCGTGGGCGTGCGTAACGATGCAAAGCCGGACGGGTTGGCGCAGGCTGTCGGCGATGTACCGGAGGAGCTGGCGGGTATTGTCCGTATCGGCTTTGGTGTCCCAGGCCGTATCCACCATGACTACTCCCTCGCGGGTCATGATCAGCAGGCCGTTGGCGGGAATGGCCGTTTTCTGGTAGATGCCGTAGGAGACGTGGACGTACACGCCCTCGCCGATGGGCGTCACGGTCAGCCTGGGTTTTTGCGGGGATTGGGCCTGGGTGAAACTGCCGGAAAGCAACAGTGCCAGAGCGAAGAGCAGGGTGCGCATGGGTTGGAAAAGTAGCATGGTCGGAAGAAAGAAGGACGTTTCATTACGGGGTCGGTCAAAAATAGAACGAATTTTTCGGGAAGTAGCAGGCCTTGTGTTCGGGCAAAAAAAGAGGCCCGTCTCCAGCGAGACGGGCCTCTTTAACGGGAAGCGAGCCGTTCAGGCTTTGGCACCGCGCAGGGCTTTCACTTTTTCGAGCGAGGCCTGCAACTGCGTCAGTTGATTCTGCACCACGTCTTTGATGTAATGCGGAATCTCATCGTCTTCGATGGCGTCTTCGTAGGCTTCCACCGCCGCGTTTTCGCCGAATTCCACCGAACTCAGCACCGTGTCGCGGTCTTTGCCCGAAACGGCGGCCTTGATGTCGATCCAGGCCCGGTGCACCTTGCTCGATAAATCCGTGGAAGTCGCGTCGGACACCGCCGAGCCGTCGAGGCGCACGATGTGATCGGCCAGTTCGCTGCGGAACTGCTGGCTCTGGAGGATCATGTGGCGGAACAAATCATCGAGGCTGGCGTCTTCGTTGTCTTCGATGGCTTTTTCAAAGCCCTGAATCCGGTCGTTGTTGATTTTCACCAGGTCGTTGAGCGAATCAACGAGGTCTTCGTTTTTGATCATGATTTTCAGGATTGGATGAATAAAAATAGCCGCTGAGTTGGTTAAAAAACCGTTCCAGTCAGCCAATCCGGTGCGCAACTTTGGTATCTTTCGGCGCAAACCCGCTGGTTTGCCGACGCGCCACGCCGCCCGTTCAACAACCTTTCAAACCAAGCCAACATTCCGATGAAACGCTGCCTTTTTCTCCTGCTTGGGCTGGCTCCGCTGCTGACGCAAGCGCAGTCCGAATCGTTGAAACCCATCGAAGAACACCTGATGCCCGCCGCCTGGGGCTACTACCGCTACGGCGGGGGCGGGGTGCGCAACGTGTACAGTTACGACGGCCTCGACGTGCGCCGGGTCACCGAGTTGGAGCCGTACATCCGGGCGCTGGGAAACCGCGAATCCATCGACTTGTACGACCGATTCGTGAAGCAGCGCTCCGGTTCCAACGCGCTCTACGGCGCGGGCGGTGCCCTCGTGCTCATCGGGTCGATTGTGGGTCTGAGCAACCCCGTTAACAAGGTCGAAGAGCGCACGTGGGTGTCGGTCGGTTCGGCATTCGTGTACAGCACGACGGGCGGCGGCACCCCCACGTACGGCGGCTACTACGACACCCAAACCGTGGACAAAAACGCGAAGGGCCGCGCCGCCGGGCTGGTGACCGTGCTGGCGGGTGGAACATTAATGGGCATAGGAGCGATTTTGCGCAACGCCGCCAACAACACCTTCCACCGCTCGGTGCAGCACTACAACCGGGCTTTGAAGCGGCAGGTCAGCGTACGGTACGAACCGTTTGCTGGTCCGCGAGTGGCGGGACTCAGCGTAACGGCGCGGTTTTAACGATGAATTTCCGGAAGAAAACCCTGGCTGCGATAGCCGGGGTTTTTCCATGAACGGGGTTTTCGTAGCTTTCGCCCACCCCAATCCACCCTGTTCATGCCCACCCGCTACCGCGTCCTGAGCTTCCTGTTTTTTCTCTCCATCATCACCTACCTCGACCGCGTGTGCATTTCCGTCGTGGGGGTGCGGATGAAAGCCGACCTCGGCCTGACCAACGAGCAGTTCGGCTGGGTGCTGGGGGCGTTTGCGCTGGCCTACGCGTTGTTTGAAATCCCGACGGGTGCCCTCGGCGACCGCCTGGGGCCGCGCCGGGTGCTCACGCGGGTAGTGGTGTGGTGGTCGGGGTTTACGGCCCTGACGGGCACGGCCACGGGTTTTTTGTACCTGCTGGTGGTGCGGTTTTTGTTTGGCGTGGGCGAAGCCGGGGCGTACCCCAACGCCTCGATTGTGGTGTCGCGGTGGTTTCCGGCGGTGGAAACGGGCCGGGCGCAGGCGTTCATCTGGGCCGCCGGGCGGCTCGGTGGGGCGCTGGCCCCGCTGGTGGTGGTGCCGGTGATGGTGGCGTTCGGCTGGCGGGCGTCGTTTGCCGTGATGGGCGTCATTGGGCTGGTGTGGGCGCTGGCGTGGTACGTGTGGTTCCGCGATTTTCCCCACGAAAAAGCGGAGATTTCACCCGACGAGCGGCGCTACATCGAAACCGGGCGACGGTACTCCGCTGACCAGCACGGGCATCGTTTCCCGTGGAAGGCCCTGCTCAAAAGTCGCAACCTCTGGGCGCTGCTGCTGATGTTCCACTTTTTCATGTACGGCGCGTATTTTTTTTCGGCCTGGTTGCCCACCTACCTCCAGGAAGGGCGGCATTTTTCCGAAAACGACATGAAGCTTTTCGCCACCCTGCCGTTTTTCCTCGGGGCCATTGGCTGTTTCACCGGCGGCTACGCCAGCGACTGGCTCACCCGGCGCTACGGCCTGAAGTGGGGCCGCCGCCTGGTCGGGCTGGTGGGCATGGGGCTTTCGAGCGGCATCATCCTGACGGCCTCGCTGACGGCCGACAAAACCACGGCAGCCACGCTGCTGGCCGTGGGCATGGCCTTCAAAGACCTCACGCTGCCCGTGGCTTTTGCCGTGTGCGTCGATATTGGCCGCAGCCGGGCGGGTACGGTGGCCGGTGCGATGAACACCGCCGGACAACTGGGCGCGTTTTTTCTGGCCGTTTTGTTCGGGAAAATCGTGACCGTCACGGGCAATTACGACGCCCCGTTGTACTTCATTTCGGGGCTTTTGCTGTGCAGCAGCCTCCTCTGGCTGGTGATCGACCCGACCCGGAGCGTGGAGCAGGAAGTGGCCGGGGAGCGGGTTGCCGGGCGGGTGGGGTAGGGGCACGGGGAAAAACGGCGGCGCACGCCCACTCAAAAATGAAGCGTCAACTGCCGCCCTTCGAGGTCTTCGGCCGATTCGAGGTTGGAGAGCGCCGCGCCCAGCAGCCGGACGCCCTTCGGCACGGGCAGCACCTGTTCGAGGAGTTCAAAGGCCAGTTTTTCGAAGAAAGCCGCTTCGGTGATGGGTGCCAGGGCCGTGCGGCTGCGGGTGATTTGTTGAAAATCGAGGTACTTCACCTTCAGCGTGATCGTCCGCCCAAACGTGTGCGTGCGTTCGCAGTAGCGCCACACGTCGGCCAGCAGGGGCAGCAGGCCCGCTTCGAGTTCGGCGCGGGTTTCGAGGTCGCGGTCGAAGGTGTTTTCCGACCCCACCGACTTGCGGATGCGGTCGGGGTTGACGGGCCGGGGGTCTTCGGCGCGGGCAATTTGAAAATAATAGCCGCCCGCTTTGCCAAAGTGCCGACGCAGAAAATCCTCCGGCTGGGCGCGTAAATCAAGGCCGGTGAAAATCCCCAGCCCGTTCATTTTTTCCGCCGTCACCTTGCCGATGCCGTGAAACTGGCCCACGGCGAGGGTTTCGACGAACGCCAGCCCCTGCGCCGGTTTGATCACGAACAACCCGTCGGGCTTGCGGTGGTCGGAGGCGAGTTTGGCCAGAAACTTGTTGTACGACACGCCCGCCGAGGCCGTCAGGCCGGTTTCTTCTTTGATTTTTAACTTGATTTCGCGGGCAATCTCGGTAGCCGACGGGTTGTTTTTCAAATTTTCGGTCACGTCGAGGTAGGCTTCGTCGAGCGAAAGCGGCTCGATAAGCGGCGTGTACTGCGCAAAGATTTCCCGAATCTGGGCCGAAACGGCCTTGTACACTTCAAACCG
The DNA here is from genome assembly GCA_965249815.1 of Spirosomataceae bacterium. GTDB lineage: Bacteria > Bacteroidota > Bacteroidia > Cytophagales > Spirosomataceae > JAJAZB01. The sequence continues at coordinate 794,431 of CBDFMV010000002.1, forward strand.
GGGTTTGGTAAAAAGCAGGTGCGGGCACTTGCGCAAGGCCACCACCGAAGCCATCGCCGAGCGCACCCCGAAGGCCCGCGCTTCGTAACTCGCCGCCGCCACCACGCCCCGCTCGCGGCTGCCGCCCACGGCCACGGGTTTGCCGCGCAACTCCGGGTTGTCGCGCTGCTCGACGGAGGCGTAAAACGCGTCCATGTCAACGTGGATGATTTTGCGGGGCGCGGTCACGGGTGTAAAAAGAGAAAGTTCCCGCGAAAATACCTCCTCCTCAACGTTCCACCACCCGCCGCAGGCCGTCGAGGGCGGCGTCCCAGCCGGAAAGCGTATCGGCGTAGCGTTTTTCGCCGTCGGCTACTTTCGTGTAATCGCCCTGTTCGATGGTGAGGCGCGTCTGGCCGTTTTCAGGTTCGAGCGCGAAGGTGGCCGTCAGGTAGTTTTCGGGCAAATCTTCCAGGCCGCCGTTCGGGTCGATCATCGTGTAGGCCAACCGCCGTTCGGGTTCAACTTCCACGACGGTGCCTTTCACAAACACCAGTTCCTGGCCCTCGTACGTGCCTTTCCACAACAGCGGACTGCCCGGTTGCCAGTTGGAAATCGCTTCGCAGCCGTACATGTACTGCCGGGTAAGTTCGGGCCGAAGCAGCGCGTCCCAGACCCGGCTCACCGGGGCGTCGAGCAAGAGGCTCCGGCGCACCACGGCCTCGACGCGCGGCTCCGCCACCAGCTCAACCTGGATTTCGGTGATGCACTGCGCCGGGTTTTCCAAATCGACGCGTTTGTACACCTCGCGGATGGTGTCGGTCACGCGGTGTCCGGCGCGGTAGATTTCGGCAAACAGCGCGTCGTACAGGTTGGGGAAGTCGCTCCACGGCCCGGCGTGGGTGTACGCGAGGCAGGAAAAAGGCGGAATTTCCCGGAACGAAAAACCGTCGTTCGGCTGCCCGAGCGCCTCGCGCACCGGCACGACGATGTCGAGCGTGAATTCGTTGGTTTCGTCGCCGTTTACGCCCGTGTACAGCCACTGCATTGGCCCGACGATGTCGAGACCGAGCCGGGTAATTTCCCGGTGCAGTTCAGTCGGGACACTGGCGGCGTGCTCCGACAGCGTGCGGAGCGTGGCGCGGGTGGTGAAACCGAGCGCCGTGAACGGCGCGGTTTCTTTGGCTTCGAGGTCGCTGGCCGCGATTTGAACTTGCGTGAGCATGGTTGTCGGTTTTTGGGTGAATAACCAGGCCAAAGCTCGCCGGAACGGGTGACAGCCGTGTGTCAGCAGGGTTCGGGAAAATAATGCGCGTGCAGCTCCCGCGTCAGTTCGCGCAGGCAATCCCGCAATTCGGGCGGACTTTCGATGGTCACGGCGTTGCCGTACATCAGCAGCCAGTGGCCCAGCCCCCGGATAAACTGAGTCAAAAAACGCATCCGCACGCGCCCGTCCGCCTCGGTTTCGTCCACGAAGCCGTAACCATATTTCTGAAGCTGGGTAAAGCGGGCAACGGATTTGTCGAACCACACGACGGCTTCTTCGAGGCGTTTAGTCTGGCGGAGGCCGTCGAGGTAGGTTTGGAGCGAATGAAGGTGTTGCCGCGAAAACCGCTGGGACAATTCCGTCAGCGTTTCGATGCGGTCGGTGCGGAAATCGCGGTAGTCCTGCCGGAGCAGGCAAAACGCAATCAGGTGCCAGCCCGCGCCGTAGTGATAGAGGCCAATGGGCTGCACGTCGCGCTGGGTGGGCGCGGCTTCGTAGGGCGAACGGTACGCCAGCCGCAGCACCCGTTGCCCCACGATGGCCGCCTGAATCTGGTTGAGCACCGGTTCCGAAAACCCCACCGAGCCAGCCGGAGTGGCCACTTCGATTTGGGGTTCGAGGGTTTCGAGGTGGTCTTTTTCGGGCCGTTTTAATACCGATTTGAGTTTGAAAAGCGCCGAATCGAAGGGTTCGTGAAGCGAAGCATCGCCCCATTTTTCGATGAGCTTCGCCCCAAACAGCAGCGCGCTCGCCTCGGCATTGGTGAGCATGACGGGCGGCAGGTGGTAATCCTGGAGAAAATACCCGACGCCCGCCTCGGCCCCGACGGGTACACCCGCCGCTTCGAGCGCCCGGACGTCGCGGTACACCGTGCGCAGGCTGATGCCGAAGCGGTCGGCCAGTTCCTGCGCCCGCACCACGCGCTTGCTCTGGAGGTGAATTAGGATGGCCGTCAGGCGGTCGAGGCGGTTCATGGGCGCAACTTCGTGAAAAGGAGTGAAAAGTGGCGAGTGTAAAGTGTAAAGTTCCAGGCAGGTCTTTACACTTTACACTCGCCACTTTTCACTCTTCACTTTTCACTTTAACTGTACGCCGGTTTGTCCAGGTCGGGCTTGTCGTTGGGGTTGCGGTTGGGGTGCATCTGCCGGACGTTGGCCCCAACCTCCTGGTTTTCGTCGCTCTCGAGGTATTCGTCTTCCAGTTCACTGGTCGCCGGGGCGTCCTGAAGCGGCATTTCACTGCCGGGACCGCTGTGGCCTTCTGCCGACTGGTCGCCCAGCCCGGCGGGGCTGATGGCCTGTTTGGCCCGAATCTGGTCTTCTTTCGACGGGTCTTGTTGCGTTGCCATGCTGTTGTTGGTTTGTTGATGAAAACGGGCAGGGCTTTTGGGAAAAGCCGGTTTTCGGGAAAATTAAAAATTCCATTCCCGCCCGTCGGGCAACCTGCGGGGTGGGTGGGCGTGGCGACGCCGGGCCAGTGCCCGGTACGCCAAACCCGCCACCAAGCCCCCCACCACGTACCAGCCGACGCTCATCGCGGCGGTGGCGGGCGTGCGGGCGCTGGGGGCTTCGCCCAACCCCAGCGGACCCGGTAACAACACCGCACCGAGGCCCGCCGCGAGGCCAAGCAGTCCGCCATTACGGACGCCATGTTCGGGTTTGCCCACGACCAAGGCACTGTAATACAAGGCATTGGAGATCACGTCGCCCGCCAGCGCCGCCGCGTAGAGTCGGTCGCCGGAGGGCGGTTGCACCCCGGCTTCGCGGGCGATTTTGACGAGCGCACGTTCGCCGAGCAAATGAATTTTTGGTGCGTCGGGCACCACTTGCCGGGCGGATTCGTGGAGAATGTTGAGCGCGACGGCTCCGGCCAGGCCGCTGGCGAGTGCGTTGAAAAAAGACATGGGCTTCTTCGTTTTTGGGGAAAGAACGAACAAAACCGTGCCGGAGAAGAATCAGCGGGCGGCGCGGTTAAGCACCCGCAGCACGGCCTCGTCGCCGATCACGGCGTTGGCCGGGCGCGGGTGGGCGGCGTCGAACGCGGCGAGCGCCACCGGGTCGAGGACGGTCACGGCGCTTTCGTCGAGGCTGCCGTCGGGGTGGAACACGCGTGAGGCGTCGAGGCCAAAGTGTTTGGCGACGAAGCGGTACATCGCCGCCCGTTTCGAGGGGCCGTAGTCGTGTTTTTCGTTGGCAAAATGAGCAAACTCAACCGCTTCGGGTTTGCCAAAAAGGCCGTAAATGGCCCGGATGTGCGGAAATTCCACGTCGGGCGTGTGTTTGGTCCAGTCGTCGCCGTCGGAAACGAGCAGCATCGGGCGCGGGGCGGCGAGGGCGGCGATTTGGACGTTGTTGGTCTGGAACGCGCCTTTTTTGTGCACCGGCATCCCGCTTTCGCAGACGCATCCGCCGAAGAAATGCGCCGACACCATCACGCAGGGCACCGACAGCTTCACGCGTGGGTCGAGGGCGGCGAGCATGAACGTCTGCGTGCCCCCGCCCGACTCGCCCGTCACGGCAATCCGGGCCGTGTCCACGCCGGGAAGCGACAGCAGGAAGTCGAGGCTGCGTAGGCTGTTGATGGTCTGGAGTTTAAACGCCTTCGGAATCGTGTGCTCGCTCTGCCGGGAGTCGCCGTGGCCGACCATGTCGTAGGCAAATACCACCGCGCCCATGCGGGCCAGCGAGGCGCAGCGTTTCTGCATTTGTTCGTGGACGCGTCCGCCCGGCGGCGGCCAGTGGCCGTGGGGGCACAACACGCCGGGCATCGAACCGGTGGCGGTGAGCGGGTGGTACAGGTTGCCTGTTACGTAAATCCCCGGCAGGCTTTCGAAGGCCACGTTTTCGACCGTGTAACCGTTCAGGATTTTCCGGCTGTGAATCAGGGGCTTCGAAGTGGGTTTGGGCGGCAGGTTTTGCAGTTCGCCGCCTTCGCGAATCCGCGCCCGGATTTGGGATGCCCGTGCCTGCCACGCCGCGAGGGTGGGGTAGGTTTTGGCCTGTTGTTGAAGAAACGCCGCTCCCTGGGCTTCAGTGAAGTAAGCACCGGGACAGAGTTCGGCGGGTTGCTGGGCCTGGGCGACCAAATTGGCAACGGCGGCAAGAACGAGCGCGAAGACGTATTTCATAACCAACTTTTAAACCGTTCTACGACGAAGGCACTTCCTCGACTACGACCTGAAGCACAAATTCGTACCGCATGATTTCGTGCGGATTTTCCACCCGGCGCACGAGGTGATTGAGGGCCAGGATTTTATACCGGGAAGTCGGCAAATTGGCGGGTTTAATTCCCCGGCGGTACCCCCGCACGAGCGTGATTTCGTCGCCCACCCGGTACGGCGGCATTCCCGCGACCTCGCTTTCGAGCAGCGTCCGGTCGTTTTCGAGGAAGGTAATGACGAGGGATTTGGGGGTGGGCATGAAAGAAGGGCGTCGGGTGATGAGCCAAGAAAGTCGAAATCGTCCTGCTGAACTTGTTTCAGCAGGACGGGCAATTCAAACCTTCCCCGGCTCGGGATGCACCCACGGCTGGCGGTAAGGGCGTTGCAGCAGGCCGGTCGCTTCGCGGTCACCGATGATTTCGCGCTTTTTGGGGTCGTAAACGAGCGGGCGACCCGTCTTCATCGAAAGGTTCGCCAGGATGCACGAGGCGGTGGAAATATGCCCTTGTTCGATGTCGGCCACCGGGCGACCGCCGTTCTCGACCGCAGCCAGGAAGTTGAGCATGTGCAACCGCGTAGCCGGGGCGGCGTTGAGTTCGATGTCGGGTTCGGTGAGGTCTTCGGGGTATTTTTCCTTTTCGTACACCACCGGTTTGTGGATTTTCTCGCCTTTGCCGTCGGGCACGAAATCGCACTGCATCGTGCTGCCGAAGAGCGTGCCTTTCTCGCCGTAAATCGTGAACGACCAGGGGTATTCGGGGTTATCCGGGGTGCCCCAGGTCCGGTGCTGCCATACGCAGTTGAGGTTGTCGTACTCAAACACGGCCGTCTGCGTGTCGGCGATGTTCGACTTGCCGTCTTTCTGCACCAGGATCCCGCCCTCGGAAGAGATGCGTTTGGGCCAGCCGAGGCCGAGCATCCACCGCACAGTGTCGAACATGTGCACGCACATGTCGCCGGGGATGCCGTTGCCGTATTCCATGAACGTGCGCCACCAGCGTTTGTGCGGCAGGCCGTCGTAGGGCCGCAGCGGGGCGGGGCCGGTCCACATGTCGTAGTCGAGAAACGCGGGCACGGGTTCGACGGGCGGGTTGCCGTTGGCGCGCATGTGGTAGTAGCAGCACATTTCGACGTGCGCGATTTTGCCCAGCAGGCCCGCGTCCACGATGTTTTTCTTGGCGTCGATGAGGTGCGGCGTGCTTTTGCGCTGGGTGCCTACCTGCACGACCTTGTTGTACTTGCGGGCGGCGGCCACCATCGCCTCGCCCTCCATCACGTCCACGCTGATGGGTTTCTGCACGTACACGTGCGCCCCGGCTTTCACCGAATCAATCATTTGCAGGGCGTGCCAGTGGTCGGGCGTGCCGATGAGCACGAGGTCCAATTGGTTGTCGGCCAGCATTTTGCGGTAATCGCCGTAGAGTTTGGGCGTTTTGTGCGACGCCTGCCGCTGGCTGACCATTTTGGCCGCGCCGTCGAGCATGTTTTTGTCCACGTCGCAGAGCGCCACGACCTCGACGGGGGCCACCTGAATGAGCCGGAACAAATCGCTTTTGCCGTACCAGCCCGCGCCAATGAGGCCGACGCGGTAGGGTTTGGGCGGGTTGATGAGGTCAAGGCCGTACGCGCCGAAGGTGGAAAGGGCCAGCGACGCGGTGGCTCCCTGGAGGAACCGGCGGCGGTTGATGTAAAAGGGGTCCATTTAAAGTTTAGAGGTTAAGTTAAGTGTTGGACAAATTGGCGTGAGCCTGCAAGTTTGGCGATTTACGGTTGTGTTGCAAAAAAAAGCGGCTTCGGCGAGCCGCTCCACAACAAGGTTAGTGCGTCGGTTTGCTGGACACCGGGGCCGAAGCGTGGAAATCGGCCTGAATGCGGCGGGCGTAGTCGTCGAGGAGGGCCAGTACGCGGGGGCGGTCGTCGGCCCGGAGCACGAAGCCGACGTGGTGCTCTTCCTGCATTTTCCACCAGATTTCTTCGTCGGTAAAACCCGCCGTGTCGGGCCAGGCGTGGCGTGCCAGCGAGATGACGATGCCCGAATACCGCTGCGCAGCGGGCGGAAGCTGGTAGGCATCGCCCCGCGCCATCGCCGATTCGATGCGCGCCCACTCGCGCCAGAGGTTGATGCCGGTGGCCGCTTCGACCATCTCGGCCAGGTGCGCGCCGCCCACGCGGGAGGCCGTTTCCAGAAAATAAAACTGCCCGTCCCGGCCTTTGATAAACTCCGAGTGCGAGGCCGAGTAACTCATGCCGAAAGCCGTGAGCAGTTGCTGGTTGAATTCGCGCAGGGCGGCCTCGTCGGCGGAGGCGTAGGGCACCGTCACGGAGCGGAAAATGCCCCCGCCGTGGGCCACTTCCATCGGCGTGCTGAGGTATTGGCTCGACTGACAAAACACCTGCTGGCCATCCACCGACAGCGCATCGACGTGAAACACGTCGCCGGGCCGGAACTGTTCGACCAGAAACTGGTGCCGCCGGTCGCCGAGGATGTGAACGGCCTCCCAAAGTTCGGCCTTCGACTGTACTTTTTTGATGCCCGTCGTCGAGGCTTCGCCTCGGGGTTTGAGCACGCAGGGAAATTCAATGGAATCGGCGAAGGCCGTTACCTGCGCGTCGGAGAAAAGGGGCGAGAACTTCGGTTGGTTCAGCCCCGCGTGGGCGGCGCGCATGCGCATGGCGAGTTTGTCGCGGAAGTAGCGGGCGGTGGTCTGGCCCATGCCCGGAATGCGGAATACTTCGCGCAAAAAGGCCGCTTTTTCCACGTCGAAATCGTCGAGGGCCACGATGCGGTCCACCGGGCGGGCGCGCATCAGGTGGGCCATGCCCGTGGCGACGGTATCCAGGTCGAGGTGGCCGCTGGCGTCGGGTTCGACGAAAAATAGTTCGTCGATGGCCTCGCGCGCCCAGGGTTTGTGTTCAATTTTTTTGTCCGTGAGCAGAAAGACCGTGTTGCCCGACGCCTTGCAGGCCCGCAGGAATTCATTGCCTTTGAAAAACGTGGAAATGCACAGGAACGTGAGGGGTTTCGGCATGGTGTTGCGCGCAGGATTCGTTTCGCGAAAAGTACGCAAGAAACGGCAATGAGTGAAAGAGCGGAGGAAGGAATGAGTGAATAGCGGCAGATGCTTTTCCATACACTCATTCCTTCATGCTCTCCTTCACTCATTGCTTTTGCAACCCCACCGCCAGTCCGACCGTATAGGGTCGCCAGCCGAAGCGCCCATCGGTGGTTTGGTAGGCCGTGGTTGAAAAACGCAGCGTCGGTTCCACGCGCAGGCTCCAGCCTCCACCCACGGGATGGCTCGCGCCCAGCCCGGCCGTCAGCGCCCCGGTGGGTTGCTGTCCCGTGGTGCCCCAGGCCAGACCCGCTTCACCGCCCGCCAGGGCGTAAAACGTTTTCCCGAACCGGCGCAGCACCGCCGCGTTCAGCCCGGCGAATTGTTGCCGGAATTCGGTTTGGCCGGAGCGGGTCTGGTAAAACGACTGCACGGTAACGCTGGTCGGATCGGGGCGACTGGTGGCAACGGAATCGAGCAGCCCCGTTTGTTCGGTGTACGAAAATTTCTGATTCAATTGGTTGAAAACCAGCGATAACCGCAGCGACCAGGATTCGGAAAGGGGTTTCTCAAAACCCACCTGCGCCCGCCAGCCAAGCCGCCCAGGCGCAAACCGACCCGCCGACTGCACGTGCCGCACAAACCCGTCGTCGGAGGAGTTGGGCATCAGGTTGGCATAGGCGTACTGCCCCGCCACCGTACCAAACCACGCCAGCCGACCTGCGCCAAACCGGCGGGAAAGCGCCGGAACCGGTTGGCCAACTACGGGCGGGAGGCCCCAGCGCGGCGCAGCCCAGGTGCGGCTTTGAAGGGGCTTCAGGGCGAAACCGGGCTGGTTTTCCGGCCCTGGCGATGCGTGATTTTCTGAGAAAAGCTTTCGATCTTCAAAAAAATAGCTGGATTTCGAATCGAGACGCTGGTTCGCGCTCCGGTCATTTTTCCTCGGGTTCAGAAAAGAACCGTTTCTGGCGGGAAACCGGCGATCTTCCGGTAGCGCCCCGCCGGGTACACCGACCGATGCGCCCACTTGCCAGGCTGGTACCGACGGTACCATTGCCTGAATTGCCGGGGCTTTCGGGTTGGTTTGGAAACCGGCAACGGGCAGGCGGGTAGCAACGGGGCGGTATTCGCGGTGAACCGGCAAAACCCCGCCCGTTCGCTTGCCAGCCGGGATGAAAAGTCGTTCGCCGAGGCCGGTCCCGACCAGCAGCAGGGCGAGCAGGCCCACCGCCGTCCGGCCCCACCGGGTGCGGCGCACGGGCACCGAATCCACCCCAGTCCGGGTGAGTTCGGCCCGGATGCGGTCAAACGCCAGCGGGTCGGGGTCGGCCCCGAACCCGGCGGGGCCGCCCTCGGCGGGGCCACCCACGGCGAAGCGCTCGCGCAGGGCGTCGTCGAAAGGGTCGTCAGTCGGTTTCATAGCGTACGATGCCTACGGCGCGGAGTTCCCGCCGGAGCCAGGCTTTGGCCCGCGCCAGTTGTGATTTCGAGGTGTTGTCCGAAATGTCCAGCAGTTTCCCGATTTCGGGATGGGTGTAGCCTTCGATCACGTACAGGTTGAACACCAGCCGGTAACCGTCGGGCAGTTGCTGAATGAGGCGGAGGAGTTCGTCGGTGCCCAACTGCGCAAGCAGCGGGGCGTCGTCGCGCGCGGCAGCTTCGGGTACGGCATCCAGATCGGTGGTGTGGCGGTATTTTTCGTGCTGGTGGTAGTGGTTGATGGCCGTGTTGACGACCACCCGCCGCACCCAGGCGTTGAGGTGATCGGTATGCCGGAGTTCGCCGAGGCCCCGGAAAATTTTTACAAACGCCTCCTGAAAAATGTCTTCGGCCTCGGCCCGTTGCCGGGCGTACCGCAGGCAAACCCCCATCATGCTCCGTTTATAACGCTCGTACAACGCCGCCTGCGCGCGGGCGTCGCCGCGCTGGCAGGCCTTGAGCAGTTCGGCGTCGGTACGGAACATGGGTTTGGGTAAAATGGATAAATGGGGTAATTGACCCAGGTGGTCTGGTCGGAATAAGGGGCTTTCATGGTGAGGGAACCACCCCGCCCTGCGGGCACCCCTCCTTGAAAAAAGGAGGGGAACCGTAATCGTCCTGGAACAGCAACGAATCCCCTCCTTGAAAAAAGGAGGGGTGCCCGCAGGGCGGGGTGGTTCGGTCGGCTGAGAAAGGCGGTTTGGATACCACAAAACTTAGGTCAAATTGGTAAATAAGTAATTGAGCGCGAGGGGCAAATTACCCATTTCCCGATTACTAACTCGACCAGGCTATTTTCTCAGCGCCACCGCGACCGTGCCCGTCACTTTCCCGCCCTTCGTAGTCGTGATTTCGTAGGTAAATTTATCGCTTTCTCCCGTTTTAGGCGGGGTGTAAAACACCTTCAACCCGTCAATCTCGGCCTTGCCCAGCAGGGGTTTCGTGCCAATGGCCAGGCTGGCAGCGGGCGAGCAGAGCACGTCGTTGGCCAACACGGGAATTTCCACCCGATCGCCGCCCAGTTTCACCGTCACCTTGTCGGCTTCGGTGTGGTTTTGGCAGGCCGGGTTGAGCGGTTCGACGGCAATTTTCACAACCGCCGTCGGGCATTCTTTCCCGTTGGCAAAGCAGACCTGGTACGTGAAATCGAGCGTACCCGAAAAACCGGGGGCGGGTTTGAAAACCACCTCATTCGCCGCGTTGACCGTGACCGTACCCGCCGCCGCGCGGGGCAGGGTTTTGAGCGAAACCGTACCCGGTTTGTCGCAGAGCCGGTCGTTTTTCAGCACCGCCAGCACCACTTCGGGCGTGCCTTCCTTCACCGAGGCCGCGTCGGGAGCGAGGGTCACCTGGCACCCCACTACCGGCGGTTCCACGGCGACTTTCACCGCCGCCGCCAGCAAGTCGGTGCTGCCAGCGAGGTGGTACACGTACACAAACGAATCCGTGCCCAGAAAACCCGTGGCGGGTTTGTAAATAATGGTTTTGCCCTTTACCTCGGTGGTGCCGTGCTGGGGCGCGATGCCCACTTTGAGCGAACCGGGGTCGAATTCGCCGCTGCAAAACCGGTCGTTGGCGATGACGTCGATGGTTACCGGCGTGTTGGGCAGGGTGCGGGCGGCGTCGGCCTGCGCCCCGGCGTTGCAGGGGAGTTGTTCCGGTTTGGGTTTGATGACCACCCGAATGGTATCATTCACCGGGCCGTTGCCCGCCGTGCGGTTGAGCGTAAATTGGTCTTCGGCTTCCTGGAGCGTCGAATCGGGCCGGTAGAGCAGGTAGCCGTTGGTCAGAAAATTGAGCTTGCCAAAACGGGGGCTGGTGCCCACGCGGTAGGTCGTGACGCCGTCGGTGGCGGCGGCGAGGGAAATCGTTACGTCGTCGCCGGGCAACGAGTAGACGGTTCGGAAACCGGCCGGACCCGCCGCCGGATCGGGCGCGACGTCGCTGCCGATGCGGTCGCAGGCGGGCAAGCCGACGAGCATCAGGGCCGAAAGGAGCCTGGAAAAACGGAAAAAGCGCATGGAGTAACTGGTTTTGCGGGTGAAACAACCGGCGAAACGCGTTTCAATCCGCAAAGACCACGGCCCCGGGCAAAGGGTTGCGCCGCCATTTCCCGAACTCCGTTTTTCTACGACCTCCGCGCAAACCCAACGTCCCCGGCGGTTAAATTCTCACTCACAGGTTCCGCAAAAATTCCACCAGCAGCCGTACCCCGAAGGCCGTCCCGGCGCGCTGGGGCGCAAAATCGATGTCGCCGAAGGCCACGCCCGCGATGTCGAGGTGTGCCCACGCCACGTGTTTTTCCGTAAAAACTTCCAAAAACTTCGCGGCGGCGATGGCCCCCGAATGCGGCAGGCCGGAGTAGTTGCGCAGGTCAGCCACGTCCGATTTAAGGTGTTCGGCGTAGTCTTCCCAGAGCGGCAACCGCCAGAGGCGCTCGCCGGTGGCTTCGCCCGCGCGTTTGAGGCGTTTGCCGAGGTCGTCGTTTTCGGTGAAAAGGCCCGCAGCGTGGTACCCCAGCGCCGCGATGACGTTGCCGGTGAGCGTGGCGAGGTCGATGAGCACGTCGGGCTGGTAGTTTTTCAGGCAGTACGCCAGCCCGTCGGCCAAAATGAGGCGGCCCTCGGCGTCGGTGTCGGTCACTTCGATGGTTTTTCCGGCGTACGAATCGATCACGTCGCCGGGTTTCATCGCGTCGCCGTCCACCGAGTTTTCGGTACTGGGCACGATGCCGACGAGGTGGACGGGCAACTTCAGCCGCGCCGCCAGTTCGAGGGTGCCGAGCACCGCCGCCGCCCCGCCCAGGTCCGATTTCATGAGGTGCATGTTGGCCGAGGGTTTGATGGAAACCCCGCCCGTATCGAAGGTGACGCCCTTGCCCACCAGCCCGACTTTTTTCGTCGCCCCTTCGCCTACGTACTCGCAGACGATGAAGGCCGGTTCGTTGCGGCTGCCCCGGCTCACGGCGTGGAGCGCCGCCAGGCCCGCCTCCTGAATCTCGCCGTCGTCGAGCACCCGCACCGCGTAGCCGTGTCGTTCGCCCGATTCCATCGCCCACGTCGCCAGGGTTTGGGGCGTTTTGTGGTTGGCCGGGGCGTTCATCAAATCGAAAACGCGGAGTTGGGTGGCGGCAGTGGCCACGGCGGTTTGCAGGCCGGCGTTGGCCGCTTCGCGCTGGTCGGCGTCCACGACGAGTTCCAGGGTGCCTTCTTCGCCGAAAAACAGACTTTTCGGCGCGTCGTCGGTTTTGTACATCCCCAGTTTGTACCCACCCAGCAGGGCACCGTTTACGGCCCATTCCACCCACTCGACCGGGCAGCCGCGCAAATCGAGCGCCACGGCGGCGGGCAGTTTGGTTTTTTGCTGGAAAAACAACGTCCGGAAGGCCCGGATGAGTGGGCCGGACGTTGGCGCGCCCTCACCGGGTTCTTTCCCCAAACCGAGCAGGTAGAGCTTGCGCCCGGCGCGGCGGTAAATCGGGAAAATTTCTTTGGCTTCGGCCTTGAAGTCGGTCGTCAGCGTGTCGGCAGCCAGGCCGGTTTCGGTGGCGATTTGGGTCAGTTTGTCGGCCAGGGCGTCGTCCTGAACCAGCGGCCGGACCACGGCGGGCGCGGTGGGAGTGGAGGAAAAAGTGAATTGCACGGGGGATTAGGAAAATATTCAATGCTCAATTTTCAACGTTAAATGTTGATTCTTAAGTCATTGAACATTGGGAATTGAATATTGAAAATGCTTGGCTTTTTCAGGAAAAAAGCCATTCCACCGCCTTCGGAAATTCCCGCGCCCAGCGGGCTTCTTCGTGGCGGCCTTCGGGGTCGAAGGAAAACTGCGTCTGCACGTTGGGATTCCGCCGGAGCGTGGCGTCGAGCCGTTCGAGCGAACTTTTCATGGACTTGGTTTCCCGACCGCCGCCGAAAAGGTAAAACTGCGTGGGCGGCGCGTCCGTCAGGTTTTTGGCGTCGGAAAACGTTTTCCCCGACACCCACAGCGAGGGCGAAAACACGAGCACCTTGCCGAACACCGGCCAGGCTTTCACGCCCGCGAAATAACTCAGCAATCCACCCAGCGAGCTGCCGCCGATGCCCGTAAACTCGCGCTCGGGCCGGGTGCGAAACTCGCCGTCGATAAACGGTTTGACGCCTTCGATGAGCGCCCGCACGAACGCTTCGCCCTCGCCGCTGCCCAGCCACCGGTGGGTGTACGGATTGAATTCGCTCTTGCGGAAATCCCCGCCGTGGTCGATGCCCACCACGATGAAATCACCGCGACCGCGCTCTTTCAGGATGGCCAGACTGCGTTCGAGGCCCCAGTCGCCGAAGCCCGCGCCGCCCTGCACGAGGTTCTGGGCGTCGAGCAGGTACAGCACCGGGTAACGACGCTCGGGTTGCACTTCGTAATCGGCGGGCAGCAGCACGCGCAGGCGGCGCGGGCGACCTAAAACGGGGAGTTCAAACCCGTCGATGTCAATGAGTTGGGGCAAAAGCTGCGGGTGAAACGGCTGGCCTTCGCGCCGCCAGTGCGGCACGTAGTCGCGGTGCAGGCCCGTCGGCGGGTCGGTCACGCGGTTGGGCGGGGCTTCGCCGGTGGCGTCGAGCTCCACGTCGGCCCAACTGCCGCGGGTGTACTTGTACACCAACGGGCGGGGCCAGTCGACACCGTCGGGGAGGGCGATGCCGTAATGCCCAATACCAAGGCGCTGCAACTGAAACCGCTCGTCGGCGGGCATCCAGTCGTTGAAAGTACCCGCCACGAAAACGGGGCGGTCGTCGGTGGCGTCGGTGTAAAGTTCTAAACGGAAGGAATCGGACATTCTCGGAAATTCAATCAAACCTACGGGAGGTTTTACCAATTTTGGGTTGAATAAGTTTCAAAAGAGGTGTGCCAAACTGCCGCCCCCTTCACAACGCTACCACGTATTGACCCATGACCTACGAAACCTTCACCGCCAGCCTCGCCCAACCCGCGCCCCCGACGGGTCTTTCGCCCGTGCTCCAGGCCCTCTGGCACGAGGCCCACGGCGACTGGACCGCCGCCCACGAAATTGCCCAGAGCGCCGAAGGCACGCCCGCTTTCGATGCCCTGCACGCGTACCTGCACCGGGTCGAGGGCGACGCCTTCAACGCGGGCTACTGGTACCGCCGCGCCCGGCGGCCCGTGTTCGATGGACCGCTGAAAACCGAGTGGGAGGCGCTGGTGCGGGAGTTTCTGGCGGCGTAAATCGTTGGGGTTTCCTGCCTATTTTTACGCGCCGGTTTTACCCCGAAAACATGCCCACAGCGATTGAAATTTCTGCCTTCGACGTCCTGCGCAACGTGTTCGAAGGCGAATTGTACTACAACGACTCGCCCACCCACCAGGCCCAACTCCTCGTGTACTCCACCGACGCTTCGGTGTACCAGGAGCGGCCCGTGGCCGTGGCGTTGCCGCGCTCGGTGGCCGATTTGAAGTGGCTCGTCAGGTTTGCCCGCGAAAACAGCACCACCCTCATTCCGAGGGCGGCGGGCACCTCGCTGGCCGGGCAGGTGGTGGGCAGCGGCATCGTGGTGGATATTTCAAAGTATTTCAACAACGTTCTGGAAATCAACCAGAGAGAACGCTGGGTGCGGGTGCAGCCGGGCGTGATTCGCGATGATCTGAACAAGGCGCTGAAGCCCCACGGGCTGATGTTCGGCCCCGAAACCAGCACCGCCAGCCGGGCCATGATTGGCGGCATGGTGGGTAACAATTCCTGTGGCCTGCACAGCATCGTGTGGGGCACCACCCGCGACCACCTCCGGGCGGCCACGGTGCTACTCGCCGATGGCTCCGAGGCCGAATTTAAAGCGTTGACGTCGTGGCGCTACGAGGCCAAGCTGCTCGGCAAAGGCACGGAAAACGACCTGGAAACCAAAATTTACCGCGACCTGAACGCCCTGCTCGAGGTGCCTGAAACCCAGCAACGCATCCGGCGGGTGTTTCCGAAAAAAAGCATCCACCGCCGCAATTCCGGCTACGCCCTCGACGCGTTGCTCGACACGGCCCCGTTTGCCCCCGACGGCCCCGATTTCAACCTGTGCCGGTTGCTGGCCGGGTCAGAAGGAACGCTGGCGATTGCCACCGAACTGACCCTCAACCTGTTGCCCTTGCCCCCGAGTGAGGTCGGGGTGGTGTGCATCCACTGCGGGAGCATCGACGAATCGCTGCGAGCCAACCTCGTGGCGCTGCGTCACCAGCCCTGGGCGAGCGAGTTGGTGGACAAATACATCCTCGATTTTACGAAAGACAACCACGAATTGCAGAAAAACCGCTTTTTCATCGAAGGCGATCCGGCGGCGATCCTGATGGTCGAGTTTTTTGCCGACACGCCCGGTGAACTGGCCCGCAAAACGGGCGGTCTGGTGGCCGAACTGAGGGCCAGCAACCTCGGCTACGCGCACCCCGTCGTGACGGGCGAGCAAACCTATCCGGTCTGGGACGTGCGCAAGGCCGGGCTGGGGCTGATCCGGAATTTGCCCGGTGATCGCCAGCCCGTCAACCTCATCGAAGACTGCGCCGTGGACCCCGCCGACTTGCCCGACTACATCGCCGACGTGGAAAAACTCCTCGGCCAGCACCAGTTGCGGGCGTCGTTTTACGCCCACGCCGGGGCGGGCGAAATCCACGTCGAGCCGCTGATCAACCTGAAAACCGAAACGGGCCAAACCCAATTCCGCGCGGTGCTGGCCGACACGGCGGCGCTGGTGAAAAAATACAACGGTTCGCTCAGCGGCGAGCACGGCGACGGGCGGTTGCGCGGCGAATTTATCCCGTTTATGATGGGCGGAGAGGTGTACCAACTCTTCCGGCGGGTCAAGCAGACCTTCGACCCGCACGGCGTGTTCAACGCGGGCAAAATCACCGACACGCCCCCGATGAACCAGTTCCTGCGGTTCGTGCCCACGCCCGAAGGCGTGGAACCTACCGCGCCGAAAATTGACACCGTCTTCGATTTTTCCCGGCAGGAAAATATCCTCCGGCTCACTGAAAAATGCTCCGGTTCGGGCGATTGCCGCAAAACGCACCTCACCGGCGGCGTCATGTGCCCCAGTTACATGGCCACCCGCAACGAAAAAGACACAACGCGGGCACGGGCCAACATCCTGCGGCAATTTCTGACCGAACCGACGGGCAAAAACCCCTTCGACCACGAGGAAATCAAGGAGGTGATGGACCTGTGCCTGAGCTGCAAAGGCTGCCAGAGCGAGTGCCCGAGCAGCGTGGACGTCAGCAAGCTGAAGGCCGAATTTCTCCAGCATTACTACGACGCCCACGGCGTGCCGTTCCGCACCCGGATGATTGCCAATTTTACCCGCGCCAGCCAACTCGCCAGCACCGCCCCCCGCCTGTACAACAACCTGATGAGCAACGGGTTGACGGGCGGCCTGGCCAAAAAACTGATGGGTTTTGCGCCCCAGCGCAGCATTCCAAAACAGGCCACGCAGACGTTGCGGAAGTGGTTCGAGGGCATCGAGGACAAGAAGGCGGCCAGGCCCAACTGGTCGGCGGCGCGGGTGTACCTGTTTGCCGACGAATTCACGAACTACACCGACGTGGAGGTGGGCAAAAAAGCGGTGATGCTGCTCGAAAAACTCGGCTACGACGTGGTAATTCCCCGCCACGAGGAGTCAGGGCGGACGTACCTTTCGAAGGGCCTCGTGCGCGACGCGCAGAAAATCGCCATTCGCAACGTGCAGAAATTGAGCCGGTTGCTCGACAAAGACCCCGCGCCCATCGTAGGCATCGAACCGTCGGCGATTCTGGGCCTGCGCGACGAATACCTCGACCTGGTGCCGCCCCAATTGCGCGCCGCCGCCGAGTTGGTAGCGAGCTACGCCCAAACCTTCGAGGAATTTATGGCGAAGGAAATGGACGAGGGGCACGTCCACGTCGGGCAGTTTACCGACGAGCGGCGGCTCATCAAGCTCCACGGCCACTGCCACCAGAAGGCGCTTTCGAGCCTGGTGCCGAGTAAAAAAGCGCTCAGTTTCCCAAAAAATTACGAGGTCCACCTCATTCCGAGCGGCTGCTGCGGCATGGCGGGCAGTTTCGGCTACGAGGCCGAACACTACGACGTGTCGATGCAGATTGGCGAACTGGTGCTGTTTCCGACCGTGCGCCAGCAGCCCGACGACGTGATCATTGCCGCGCCGGGCACGAGTTGCCGCCACCAGATTTTCGATGGCACGGGCCGAAAGGCCCTCCACCCGGCAGAGATTTTGTACGGGGCGTTGCGGTAGGGTTTTTTTAACCGCAGAGACGCAAAGGAATTACGAAAAGAGCGCAACGAGACGTAGCGACCCTTGCGCAACTGCTTTGCGTCTTTGCGGTTAAAATCACTTCACGCTTGAAATAAGCCGCGTACCGCCCAACTTGCGCCCATTATGTCCGAAATCCTGATTTTGTTGTTGCTGATGGTGGTCAACGGCGTGTTTTCCATGTCGGAAATCGCGCTGGTGTCGGCCCGGAAATCGCGGTTGAAAAATGACGCGGAGCGGGGCGATAGCCGCGCTAAAGCGGCACTCCAGTTGGCCGAACACCCCGACACGTTTCTTTCCACCGTCCAGATTGGCATCACGCTCATCGGCATTCTGACGGGGATTTATTCCGGCGAGAAAATCACGGCCCGCATCCGCGTCTGGCTCGAAGGGTTCGAGGTCGTCCGGCCTTACGCCCAGACCATCGCCGTGACGCTTCTGTTGCTGGCGATTACCTATTTTTCGCTCGTCATCGGCGAATTGGTGCCCAAGCGCATCGGCCTGACCCGCGCCGAGAGCATCGCCAAAACGATGGCCGCGCCAATGGCGATTCTTTCGCGCATCACGTACCCGTTCATCTGGCTGCTTTCGCGTTCCACCTCATTGATTGTCAGAATTTTGGGTATTCGAAAAAGTGACGACAGCGCCGTGACGGAGGAGGAAATCAAGGCCATCATCAACGAGGGCATGGAGCAAGGTACCATCGACGAAGTGGAGCAGGAAATCGTCGAGAACGTCTTCAACGTCAGCGACCGCAACATCACCTCGCTGATGACGCCCCGCAGTGACCTCGTCTGGCTCGACGCCAACGCCCCGGCGGAAGCCTACCGCGACGTGGTCCGGACGGAGCGCCACTCGGTGTACCCGGTCTGCGAAGGCAGCATCGACCGCATGATGGGCGTGGTGAGCATCAAGGATTTGTACGTCAGCGACGACGCGGCCACACCCCGGGATTTGATGCAAAAGCCGCTCTACGTGCCCGAAAACAACTCGGCCTACCAAATTCTGGAAAAATTCCGGACGGCGAAAGTTCATCACGGTTTCATCGTGGACGAATACGGTTCGCTGCTCGGCATGATCACGGTCAACGACATTTTCGAGGCCATCGTGGGGCTGGTGCCCGACGCCGAGGGCGGCGATTACGCCTTCGTAAAGCGCGAAGACGGCAGCTACCTCGTGGAAGCCCAAATGCCCTTCATCGATTTTCTCGACCGCATGAACCGCGATCCGCGCGAATTTCTGGAAGAAGACTTCAGCACCGTGGCGGGTTTCATCCTCCACCAACTCCAGCGCCTGCCTGCCACCGGCGACCACCTCACCTGGCAAAACCTCCGCTTCGAAGTGGTCGACATGGACGACCGCCGCATCGACAAGGTGCTCGTGAGCGAGGTGGGGGAAGCGTGAGGGTTGGCATTGCAACGGCAGGCGTTGCGGCCCGAACCGAAAAAAAACGGCCCTTTTCTCCATTTGTTCGGAAAAAACCGATATTCGCCCGGCTACCGGCAGACCGGGGTGTGAAAAGAGTAAAGTGGAAAGTGGAAATAAACTTCGCTGCTAAAACCCACCAGGCACTTTTCGATTCTTACGCTACACTTTTCACGTTCATGCTCCTCTACAACGTCACCTACAACATCGAAAACGACGCCCATGACGAGTGGCTGCGCTGGATGAAGGGCAGCCACGTGCCCGCCGTGATGGACACCGGCCTGCCCATCGGCAACCGCGTGTTTCGCCTGTTGACCGAAATCGACAACGGGGGAGTGACGTATTCGTTTCAGTACTTTTTCGCCGATATGGAAGATTACGAGACGTACCAAAATGACCACGCGCCCCGCATCCGCGCCGAAATGGATCGCCGCTACCGGAATAAATACGTGGTGTTCCGTACGCTTTTGGACGAAGTGTAAGGAACCTGAGAGAACTGAAAAACCGCAAAAATGAAAAAGGCAAAATGAAAAAGTGAAAGACAGTTTCTTCCTTACTTTTTCTGTTTTACATTTTTCATTTTTGCGGTTTTTCAGTTCTCTCAGGCTCGTTCCAATTTCTTCGTCCGCCGCTTGTCGAGGCCAATCAGGAAGGCGGGCAGCAGCACGAGGTTGGAAATCATGGCAATCAGCAACGTGACTGACACGAGTACGCCGAGGGCTTTGGTGCCGCGAAACTCCGAAGCCGTGAAGATGAAAAAGCCTGCAAACAGGATGATGGCCGTGTAAAACATGCTCACGCCCGTGTTGAGAATCGTGTTGGAAACGGCCTGCGCGACGGTTCTCCCGCCGTGTTTCAACTCGTCTTTGTACCGCGTGAGGAAGTAAATCGAGCCGTCGGACGAGATGCCGAAGGCGATGCTGAAAATCAGAATCGTGGACGGTTTCAGCGCGATGCCGCCAAAGCCCATGATGCCCGCCGTAATCAGCAGCGGAATCAGACTCGGCACGGTGGCAATGGCAATCATGCGCGGGTCGAGAAACAGCGCCCACATCAGCAGTGAAATCAGGAAGATGGCCAACACCGTGCTTTCCACCAAATTGCTTTGCAAATAATCGTTGCCTTTCGTAAACACCACGCCGTTGCCCGTAATCCGGGCTTCGTAGCGGTCGGCCCCCGCGAGCATCCGGCCCGTGTCGGTGTCGTAGTTGAAAATCGTGTCGATTTTCGGCTGCAACTCGTTGATTAACTGCGCGGTGCGCACCGTTCCCAGGTCGGCCATCTGAAAACTCACCCGTGTGTAGCGCTGGGTGCTGTCGAGAAAACTCGCGTACCGCTTGCTTACGCCCTGGCCGAGGCTGGTCTGGAACTGCTGCATTTTGCTCAACTCGGCGATGCCCGGCAGCACGTAGTATTTCGGGTCGCCGCCCCGGTAAGCCTGGTACAAAAACTTCAACGCCCGCACGATGGACACCGGCTCGGTGAATTCGGGGTACTTGGCGAATTCTTTCTCCAGCCGCCGGATTTTCGTCAAAACCGGCAGCGAAAGCACCCGACCCGGCCGCTGAGCGTCGATGCTGACCTCGAAGGGCACGATGCCGTGGAAATTTTTCTCAAAAAACTTCAGGTCGTCGTAAATCGGGCTGTTGCGTGGCAGGTCGTCCACCACGTATCCCACCGCGCGGATGCGTGAAGCGCCGTAGGCCGACACGAGCAGGAGCAGGCCAATGGCCGCGTAAATCGCCACGCGCCGGGTGCGCACGAGGTGTTCGATAAACCGTAAAATGGCCATCAGGCGCTTGCCTTCGAGCCGCCGGACGTGCTTCTCGGCGGGCGGCGGCAGGTAGCTGAACACAACCGGAATGAAAATCAGCGCCAGCGCGTAGGTGACCAGCACGCTGATGGACGCCACCTGCCCGAATTCGACGAGCAGTTGACTGCCCGTGAAGGCGAACACACCGAAGCCGATGGCCGTAGTCAGGTTAGCCAGAAAGGTAGTCTGCCCGATTTTTTCGATGGCCACGACGAGCGCCCGGCGTTGCTGGCCGTGTTTGGCAAACTCTTCGTGGTATTTGTTGAGCAGAAAAATGGCGTTGGGAATGCCGATGATGATGATCAGCGGCGGCACCAGCCCCAGCAACAACTGGATTTTATAGCCAAACAACACCGTGATGCCGATGGCCCACACCACCCCGGCCAGCACCACCACCAGCGCCAGCCCGACCACCTGAAACGAGCGGAAAAAGGCCGCCAGCACCAGCGCCGTTACCACCACGGCCAGCACCATGAATAGCCCCATTTCCCGCACGACTGTGGCCGTGTACTGGGTGCGGATGTAGGGCATGCCCGACAGGTGAATCCGCACGCCGTGTTTTGCGCCGAAGGCGTCCATTTCGGCCTTGATTTGGTTGACGATGCCAATCCGGCTTTTGTCGTTGAGGGCCTTCTGGTTGAAGGTGACGGCCATCAGGTGCGCCGTACCGTCGTCGCTGTAAATAAATCCTTTGTAAAACGACAAGGCCGCAATGGCCCCCCGCGCGCTGTCCACTTCGGCCTGCCCGACGGGCCGGTGCCTGAGTAGGGGCTGAAAGTCGAAGTGGCGGAGGCTGTCGTTGCGGACTACCTCATACAAATCCGTGTTCGAGAGTACGTCCTTGATGCCTTCCAGGCGTTTGATGCGGTCGCTGAGGTCGTACCAGTCCTGGAAAAAGGCGAGTTGGTACATTTTAGGGGTTGAAACACCCGCCACGAGCACGTTGCCGTCTTCGCCGTAACGCTTTTTGAAAGCTTCGTACACCTGAAAATTCGGGTCGCTGGCGGGCAGGATTTTAACCAGTTCGTAGGAAAGCTGAATTCTCGTGGCGAAGTAGCCCATCGCGGCGGTGGTCAGGGCCAGAGCCAGGAGCAGCGCGACGCGGTGTTGAAGGATGAAGTGGGAGAGGCGATGCCAGAATCGGTTCATAAGACGCCAAAAGTACCCAAAAGTTCGCTTGCCACCTGCGCAGGCAGGCGCTCACCGGCCCGCACGGCAGCTTCGATCGCGGGCAACTGGTTCTGAATCAACGGGTGGGCATAAAAAGCCGCCTCCAATTTTCGGCGAATGAGCTGGTGTAGCCAGGTGACGTGCTGGTGCCGCCGGTTTTCGGCAAAATACCCGTTTTGTTGCGTCAGGCTGACGTAGTTTTCGACCAACGCCCACGTTTCGGCGACGCCTGTACCCGTCAGGGCCGAGCCAGTGGTCACGGTGGACTGCCAGCCGGACTCCATTTTTGGAAACAGGTGCAGGGCACTTTCGTATTCGGCGCGGGCACGTTGGGCCGGGCCGAGGGTAGCGCCGTCGGCCTTGGTGATGAGCAGCGCGTCGGCCAGTTCCACGATGCCGCGTTTCACACCCTGCAACTCGTCGCCCGCCCCGGCCAGCAGAAGGAGAAGGAAGAAATCGACCATGCCGCGCACGTAAGTTTCGCTCTGGCCCACGCCGACGGTTTCGACGATAATCACCTCAAAACCAGCCGCTTCGCAAAGCAGCATCGCTTCGCGGGTGGCGTCGGCCACGCCGCCGGGCGCAGTGCCCGCCGCCGACGGACGGATGTAGGCCAGCGGGTCGCGGGAAAGCGTTTCCATCCGGGTTTTGTCGCCCAGAATACTGCCCCGGCTCAGCGGGCTGCTCGGATCGATGGTCAGTACGGCCAGGCGTTTGCTCAGCCCGGTGACGTGCGCGCCGAAGGCTTCGATGAAGGTGCTTTTGCCCACGCCCGGCACGCCCGTAATGCCCACCCTCACCGAGTTGCCCGCGTGCGGCAGCACGGCCTGCAACACGCGCAGGGCCAGGTCGCGGTCGGTGGACAACTGGCTCTCCACCAGCGTGATGGCGCGGCTCAGCACGACCCGGTCGCCGCGAAGGATGCCTTCGACGTAGGCGTTCTGGGAAAGACGGTGCTTCATGCGGGTTTTAAACGTTGGCAAATTACTTCGCACGGGTTCAACTTTGCCAACGTTGTCGGCTAATTCCTTTTCCCGCAAAAACCCGTTTGATTCAGGCGAGAAAATAGCACGGTTAAAAGAGTTCAAGCAAACCGTATTCGCTGGACCCGTGAAGGTGTTCAAGGTCGGATTGATGTCGAATAAGAAGTTGAGCGTGAAAATCGGTGGATTGATTTCGCGTTCGGAGCAAAACCACTTTTGGAGGAAAGCCGAACCGCGAAGCGAGACGATGATTTAGATTAGCTCATTAGAGAGACAACCACCTTCGTCCGCCGTTCCGAATCCGCCGCAAACGCCAGCGCCGCCCGCAAGTGCTCCATCGTCAGGTGCGGAAAATCTTCTAAAATTTCCTCGAACGACATGCCAGAAGCCAGCCAGGCGAGCACGTCCTGCACGGCAATCCGCGTGCCTTTGAGGCAGGGCTTTCCGAACCGGATGGCCGGGTCGAGGCGGATGAATTCCTGGTAGTTATCCATGCATTTTGAACGGCTAAGAAACCAAAGATACGGTTACTTCCGCAACAGCGCCTCGGCCACCACCAAATCCTCCGGGGTGGTGATCTTCAGGTTTTCGTAGGCCCCTTCCACGAGGTGAACCGCGAAACCCGCCGCTTCGGCCACGCTGGCGTCGTCGGTAAAAAGGGGGCTTTCGGGTTGTTCGAAGGCTTTTTTGATCAAACTCAGTTGGAACGTCTGTGGGGTTTGCACGAGCCGCAGCGTCGCCCGGTCGAGGGCAATGGTTTTATCCTTTTCCAGGATTTGCCGGACGGAATCCTTCGCCGGGACCGCCGCCACGCCGGAGCCGAATTGGGCTGCCGCCTCGAAACTCCGCCGAATTACGTCCACCGAAACGAGCGGTCGAACGGCGTCGTGAATGGCCACCAACCCATCGGAACCGGGGATACTGTCCAGCCCGTTGCGCACCGATTGAAACCGCGTGGCACCGCCGGGGATAAGGATGATTTTGGAAGTTGGTACTTGGGTAATTCGGGATTGCAGGGCTTCCCACCGAAAGAAATCGGCTTGAGGCAGCACCAGAACAAACTGAATGTCAGGCGAGAAAGCGAGGAATTTCTCCAGTGTCCAGAGCAACACCGGCTTGCCGCCGAGTTCAAGAAACTGCTTCGGCACGGCGCTGCCCATCCGGCTGCCACTGCCCCCGGCGACGATGATGGCGTAGTGGTTGAGTCGTAAGTCGTAAGTCATAGGTCGTAAGGCAAGACACCGGGGAGTAAACCGCTTGCCGAATTTTTAACTCACGACTTACGACTTACCAACTTACGACTCACAAAATCAACATCGCGTCGCCGTAACTGAAGAACTTGTATTTTTCCTTCATGGCCACTTCGTACGCTTCTTTGGCGAGGTCATACCCGGCGAAGGCCGAAGCCATCATGATGAGCACCGATTCGGGCAGGTGGAAGTTGGTCAGCAGGGAATCGGGAATGCGGAATTCGTAGGGCGGAAAAATGAATTTGTCCGTCCAGCCCACGGTGGCCTTGAGCCGGGCGTTGGCCGAAACCGACGATTCGAGCGCCTTCATCGCGGTGGTGCCGATGGCGCACACCCGGTGCCCGCCGTCCATGGCTTCGTTGACGAGTTTGGCCGTGGTTTCAGGAATGACGAAGTGTTCCGAATCAGTTTTGTGCTTGGTCAAATCCTCCACGTCCACATTGCGAAACGTACCCAGGCCCACGTGCAGCGTCAGCGGGGCGAAGCGGGTGCCTTTGAGTTCCATCCGTTTCATGATGGTTTTGGTGAAATGCAGGCCCGCCGTGGGCGCGGCCACCGCCCCGACGTGCTGGGCGAAGATGGTTTGGTAGCGTTCGCGGTCGGAGTCTTCGGTTTTGCGGCGGATTTCGCGCGGCAGGGGCGTTTCACCGAGGCCGTCAATGGCTTTCATCAAATCGTCGTGGCTGCCGTCGAAAAGGAACCGGATGGTGCGGCCCCGCGAGGTGGTGTTGTCGATGACTTCGGCCACCAGGTCGCTTTCGCCGAAGTAGAGCTTGTTGCCCACCCGGATTTTGCGGGCCGGGTCCACCAGCACATCCCAGAGGCGATGTTCGCGGTTGAGTTCGCGGAGCAGAAACACCTCGATTTTCGCGCCGGTTTTTTCTTTCTGCCCGTAGAGGCGGGCCGGAAACACCTTCGTGTCGTTGAGCACCATCACGTCGCCTTCGCCGAAGTAACTGACGATGTCCGAAAACATTTTGTGTTCGATCTCCCTGGTTTTTTTGTGAACCACCATCATGCGCGAATCGCCGCGGTTTTCGGGGGGGTAAAGGGCAATGAGGTTTTGGGGAAGGTCGAACCTGAATTCGGATAATTTCATCGGGAAATGCGGCTGTAGGCGCTGGAAGTGAATGGAATAAAAGCAAAAATAAGGACAACTTGCGCGTTTGGTTCTCGAATCGGCAAAATTCGAGTCAGGCCCGGCCCTCCCGTTCTCGCGCCGTTCAGCATTTTGGGTGCCTCCAACTCCCCAAAAGTTTTACACTTTCGGGAAGTTTTTCCCGAACCTTATTCGCTGAAAAGGCTCTTTCGCCAACTGCTTACCGCTCCCTGTTCATGCTCGCTCTTCGCCTCACCTTCGAAAGTTTCCGGTTTGCCTGGCAGGCACTGCGTTCCAATTTGTTGCGCACCACGCTCTCGCTGCTGGGCGTCACCATCGGGATTTTCTCCATCATCGCCGTGTTTACGCTCGTCGATTCACTGGAGCGCAACATCAAGGACAGCCTCGCCTTCGTCGGCAAAGACGTGCTTTACGTGCAAAAATGGCCGTGGTTTTTCGGCGGCGGGCAGTACCCCTGGTGGAAGTACTTCCAGCGCCCGGCACCCAAACTGGAAGAATTCCGGTATTTGCAGGATAAACTCGAAAATGCGTCGTACATCGCCATTCTCGACGACCAGGGCGGCGTGACGCTCAAAAACGGCAACAACAGCCTCGACGCCGAGGTGATGGGCATCAGTTACGATTTCAACCAGATTACCGAAGTGCCCGTGGCCAACGGGCGCTATTTCACGCCCCAGGAAGTGGAGGCCGCCCGCGACGTGGTCGTGATCGGGGCCGAGATTGCCGAAACGCTGTTTCCCGTTGGCTTCGATCCGGTCGGGAAGGACATTAAAATCAAAGGAATGCGCTTTCTGGTCGTGGGCGTTCAGGAGAAAAAAGGCAAGAGCATGTTCGATTTCGGCGGCAACCCCGACACGAAATGCTACATTCCCTACCTGACGTTTGCCAAACTGTTCCAAACGCGCTTTTCCCAACCGGCCATCGTCGTCAAAGGCTTCGAGCGCGACCAGGGGCTGGTGCAACTCGAAAGCGAAATTGCCGGCCTGATGCGCACCCGCCGGGGGCTGAAACCGTCGCAGGACGACAGTTTCTCCATCAACCGCCCGGAAGGTGCCCTGAAGGCCATTGCGGGTGTATTCGGAGTGCTGACGCTGGCGGGCTGGGTCATCGGCAGTTTTTCGATCCTGGTCGGCGGCTTCGGCATTGCCAACATCATGTTTGTATCGGTGAAGGAGCGCACCAACCTGATTGGGATCCAGAAATCGCTCGGGGCCAAAAATTACTTCATCCTGTTCCAGTTTCTGTTCGAGGCCGTTGTGCTCAGCCTGATTGGCGGGCTGGTGGGGCTGCTAATGGTGTGGGGCATGACGTTCGTGCCGCTGGGGTCGCTGGAACTGCTCTTTTCCGTGAAAAATACCCTGCTGGGCCTGGGCGTGGCCAGCCTGATCGGGGTGATTTCGGGCATCCTTCCGGCGCTCGTGGCCGCCCGCCTCGACCCAGTGATTGCGATTCGGGCGAAGTAACGGGCGACAGGTGGAATGAATTTTTAACCCGGAAATCAACGCAATCCTAAAAACCTGCGTAAATCGCGACGGCGGTCGCACAGCGGCGGTCGCGTAGTTCAGACCAAAAATTCCTCAACCCATGCGAAAAGTTCTAGTTGGCCTGCTCATTGCGGGTTTGCTCGTGTTTCTGGTCACGTTTCTGCTTTCCCAATTCAGCTTTTCTGACGGCGACCGGGCGGGCACGATCACCAAATTCAGCCGGAAGGGCTTTGTCTTCAAAACCTACGAAGGCGAGTTGCTGCAAGGCGGCTTTTCGGAAGGAACCGGGCAGTTGAACGCCAAAGAATTCCTGTTTTCGGTTAGTCCGGGCCGCGACAGCGTCGCCAAAAAAATCGAAACCGCCCTGCTCACCGGCAAGCGGGTCCGGCTGCACTACGAAGAGAAATACTTCCGGTTCTTCTGGATGGGCGACTCGAAATACTACATCACCAACGTCGATTTCGCACCGTAGTTATACGAAAAAGCCCGCTGGCATCATGCCAGCGGGCTTTTTATGTAATGAGGGCGAACTTACGCCGCCGGTTCGTTCATCTTGTCGAGCACGTCCATCACCTCGCGGACTTTGGTACGGCTCATGTCGAGGAGGCCTTTTTCTTCCGGCGTCAGGTCGAGTTCGATCACTTTCTCGATGCCCGCTTTGCCCAGAATCACCGGCACACCGAGGTAGCAGTCGCTGATGCCGTACTCGCCGTCGAGGCGGATGCACACCGGGAACACCCGGCGCTGGTTTTTCACGATGGCCTCCACCATCTGGGCCGCCGCCGAGCCGGGCGCGTACCAGGCCGAGGTGCCCATGAGTTTCACCAGTTCGCCGCCGCCGTTGATGGTGCGGTTGACGATGGCGTCGAGTTTTTCCTTGCTGACAAACTCCGTCACCGGAATGCCGCCCACGGTGGTGTAGCGGGGCAGGGGCACCATCGTGTCGCCGTGGCCGCCCATCAGCACCGCCTGAATGTCCTTCGGCGAGCAGTTGATTTCCTCCGCCAGAAACGCCCGGTAGCGGGCCGTATCGAGGATGCCCGCCATGCCAATCACACGCTCGCGGGGAAAACCCGACGCCAGGTGGGCGCAGTAGGTCATCACGTCGAGGGGGTTGGAAACCACGACGATGATGCAGTCGGGCGAATGCTGCACGACCTGTTCGGTCACCGATTTGACGATGCCCGCGTTGGTCGAAATAAGGTCGTCGCGGCTCATACCGGGCTTGCGCGGCAGGCCGGAAGTAATCACCACCACGTCGGAATTGGCCGTGCGGGCGTAATCGCTGGTGACGCCCACCGTGCGGGTGTCGTAAAGATCGATGGGGGCCTTCTGCCAGATGTCGAGCGCCTTGCCTTCGGCGAAACCCTCGCGGATGTCGAGCAGCACGACTTCGTTGGCTACTTCCTTGTACGCCAGCACGTCGGCGCAGGTAGCGCCCACGTTGCCCGCGCCTACAACGGTAATTTTCATACGGGTCAGACTTGGAAAAAGAGGTGAAAAAACGTTCGGCGGCAAAGGTAAGCCAAAAACCCGTCGGGGCGGTGCGGGCAGATAGAACTGCCAATTTTTTCCCCAGCGGGTCGTTTTTACTCCGTTGGTACAAGAATTTAAGCATCGGAATGGCGAACGGGCGTACCTCGCCAGCCGCAATTTCCCGTGTTTTCAACAACCCCAATTTTTCTGTTAAAATGGCAATCAAAGGCTTAGCAGGCAGCGTATTACGCTCTTTATTTTTTCGCCGGGCCATGGGCAAGGCGGGTCGTACGGCCACCAAAGCTGTGAGTTTGTTCGCCCTGTTCGAGGCGGTGATGCTCAAAACCAATCAGGAAGCTGGGAAGCAGGGCCGGAGCCAGTGGAGCGTGGTGTCGGATAAACTCCGGTTGCTTGCCCGGCTCGTGAAGGCCTACGCGTCGGGCGAGTACCGGGTGCTGCCTTGGAAGAGCCTCGTCAGCATCGTGGCGGTGTTGCTGTACGTCTTGAACCCCATCGACCTGATTCCTGATTTTCTGCCGCTCATTGGCCTGGCCGACGACGTCGCCCTGACGCTTTGGCTGTTCAAGTCGTTGGGAAAAGACCTCGTGGCCTTCGAAGCCTGGGAAAAATCGCGGACCGTGTCGATTTGAACCGGGTAGGATTTCGATTTTCCGGCTTTTAGCAAGCGTACGTTTGTAACTCGTTGATTCGGGGCTATTTGGCGAAAATTACCCCGTTTTCCCAACTCGAACGGAACCATTAAAATGGGAAAACTTTTTAAGCAAAAGTCCACGCCCGCCATCTTCCGTTACAAAAATTTCGTTAGTTTTACCGTCACGTAACCAATCGCACTCATGGAAATGCTCTCAATTTTTGCCTTCATGGGCTTGGGGGGGCCGGAAATCGCCCTCATCATGTTCGCCCTGTTGTTGTTGTTTGGGGCCAAGAAAATCCCCGAACTCGCGCGGGGACTCGGCAAAGGCATCCGCGAATTCAAGGACGCCACCAGCGACGTCAAGAAAGAAATCGACCGCAGCCTCGACGAAACGAAATAACACCGCCGACGTTGCGACACACGGGGCATGGTCGCAAGGCTGTGCCCCGTTTTTGGTTTAAGGGTTGAGGTTTAAGGTTTAACGAATGAATAAAGCGTTAAACCTTAAACCTCGAACGTTAAACGGTATCCCAAACCCACCCTACCCCAAGTTGAAGTCCTACCGCCCGTTCGCCCTGCTTCAAGACGACCTGCGTGCTGGTCAGACCACGTGTCGCCAGTTGGTTGACTACTACCTGGCGCGCATCGAAAGCCACGCTCACCTTAACGCCTTCGTGGCCGTGTACGCCGACGAGGCCCGCGTCCGCGCCGCCGAAATCGATCAGAAACTGGCCGACGGCACGGCGGGACGGCTGGCGGGCATGGTGCTGGGCGTGAAAGACCTGCTTTGCTACGCCGGGCACGGCGTGCAGGGCGGCAGCCGGATTCTGGACGGATTTTCTTCCCAAATCACCGCCACGGCGGTTCAGCGCCTGCTCGACGAAGACGCCATCGTGGTTGGCCGGCAAAACTGCGACGAGTTCGGCATGGGGTCGTCGAACGAAAACTCCGCGTTTGGGCCAACCCGCAACGCCGCCGACCCGGAGCGGGTACCCGGCGGCTCGTCGGGTGGCTCGGCGGTGGCCGTCCAGGCCGATTTGTGCTGGGCCTCCATCGGCACCGACACGGGTGGCTCGGTGCGGCAACCCGCCGCGTTCTGCGGCGTGGTGGGGCTGAAACCCACCTACGGGCGCGTGTCGCGGTGGGGTTTGCTGGCTTACGCCTCGTCGTTCGACACCATCGGACCAATCACCCGCACCGTCGAAGACGCCGCCCTGTTGCTCGAAGTCATGGCCGGGGCCGACGACTGGGACGCCACGGCGTCGCCGCGACCCGTTCCGGCGTATTCTCAGGCCCTTTTTTCGGAGGAAAAGCGCAGGATTGGCTACCTCCGCGAAGCCCTCGACGGCGCGGGCGTGGAGGAAGCCATCCGGCAAAGATTTTCCGAAACGATTGCCCTGCTGCGCGAAAACGGCCACACCGTCGAGGCCGTGGATCTGCCCCTCACCAAATACGCCCTGCCCGCGTACTACATTCTGACCACCGCCGAGGTAAGTTCAAACCTCAGCCGCTACGACGGCGTGCGTTACGGCTACCGCAGTCCGGCGGCTACCGATCTGGAAAGTCTCTACAAAAAAACGCGCGGCGAAGGCTTCGGAGCCGAAGCAAAACGCCGGATTCTGCTCGGCACGTTCGTGCTCAGCGCCTCGTATTACGACGCCTATTATACCAAAGCCCAGAAGGTTCGTCGTTTAGTGAAAAACGAAACCGAGGCGCTCTTGCAACACTACGATTTCCTGCTCCACCCGACCACGCCCACGACGGCCTTCCGGCTGGGCGAAAAAGCCACCGACCCAATGCAGATGTTTCTGGCCGACGTGTTTACCGTGTCGGCCAATGTGACGGGCCTGCCCGCTGTTTCGATTCCCGCCGGAACCGACGGGTTTGGCATGCCAATTGGGGTGCAACTGCTGGGTGGCGCGTTTCAGGAAGCTGATTTACTGTGTTTTGCGCACCACCTTGAAACCCAACTGACCACCTGATAACCTATCGTTGTCCCATGAAGAAAGCTCGTTTCCTGTATTCTTTCGTCGCGGTCTCGGTGGCCGTCGGCGGGGCGGGACTGACGCCCACGAAGGCCCAGGTCCAGGGGGCGGTCGCCGCCGACTCCACCCGAATTGACACCCAGGCCGCCGCAACCGAGTTGCCCGCCCCCATCGACACCCTTCCTCACGTACCCACCGACCTGGTGCGCGACCGGCTGGCCAAATTGCAGAAAGAAGTTCCCCTGACCTACAACGCCTTCTCGCACGGGTTCGTCGAATACTTCACCTTCCGCAAAGCCGCGTTTACCAAAACCATGCTGGAGCGGGTGAACACCTACTTCCCCATTTACGAAAAATTCCTGGCCCAGTACGGCCTGCCCGACGAACTCAAGTACCTCTCGCTGATCGAATCGGGGCTGAATCCGAAGGCCATTTCCTACGCCGATGCGGGCGGGTTGTGGCAGTTTATGCCCCGCACGGCCACGCTCGACTTTGGCCTGCGCATTGACAAGTACGTGGACGAGCGCTTCGACCCGATTAAATCGACCGAGGCGGCCTGTAAGTATTTCCGGCAGCTTTACCGCATTTTCGGCGATTGGGAAATGGTGCTGGCTTCGTACAACACCGGCCCCGGCAACGTGCGGCGGGCCATCCGGCGTTCGGGCAACCACACGGGTTTCTGGGAAGTGTACAACTACCTGCCCAAGCAAACGCGCGAGTACGTGCCGCAGTACGTGGGCATTTTGTACATGATGCACCACGCCGCCGACCACGGCATCCGGCCCGAACTGGTCGAAAACCCGATTCCGTTCGACACGGTGCGCCTCGATGGCTATACCAACCTGGAGACGTTTGCGGCCCTGAGCCTGATTCCCTACGAAAAACTCCAGAAACTCAACCCGCACATCCTGACGAACGCGCTGCCCGCTCACACCCAGGATTTTGCGCTGCGGGTGCCGAGCGACAGCTACGCCTACATCGCCGCCAACCGCCGGGCCATTCTCGATTCGGCCAGCCGCAATCCGTTCGAGCGGGGCATTCGCTACGCCGCCAACCGGGTCGTCGGCGATTCGACCCAGGAGCGGGAATACGCCAGGGTGACCGTCGAGGAAGAGCCGGAAGACGAGCCGGTTGTGGTTCGCCACCAGGCAAAGAAAACGACCGTGAAGGTGCGCCGGGGTGAAACCCTCAGCCGCATCGCCGACCGTTACCACGTCGCCATGAGCGACCTCAAGCAGTGGAACCACCTGGGCCGCCGGGGTGGCGTGAAAGCCGGGCAGAACCTGGTTATTTACAAAGCAACCGTGGTGGCCCATTCGGAACGGCTGGCCAAAAACACCCGGAGTCAGGAGGACGACGACCGCGACCGCCGCAACGAGGTGACCAAGCGATTGAAGGCGAAAGCCAAGTTTCACACCGTGCGTCGGGGCGACACACTCTGGAGCATTGTTCAGCGGTACAATGGACTCACTATCAACGAGTTGAAGCGAATGAACCGCATTCGGGGCAACAGCGTACGACCGGGAATGAAAATCCGAATCGGCTGAAAAAAACGTCCCGCCACTCGCATTTTGTTGGCGGGGCGTTTTTGGTTGAAACAAAAATCGCCCTACTTTCCAGTCAGTTTCTTCTTTTAACTATCTAAACTCATCCATGAACGCACCTTTTACGACCATCCGGATTCAGCTTGCCAATTTTGCCACCGACCCGACGTTCGAGACGGAGTTTGCGCCCAAATTGCGTCAACCCGGTGCCCAGTTTTCGTACGCGACGCAGCCGAACGTGAAAATTCTTTACCTCCCCGACGAATCGCCGGTGCTGCGCTTCGACACCCGAATCGCGTTGCTCGACGAGACGAAAACCAGCCGACTGGTGTGCATCGTGGCGTCCGAATTCATCATCCACAACCGGCAACTGGTGTCGGGCGGAGCCAACCAGGAATCCATCACGTTCATGGCGCTGCTCTTCAACCTGGCCCAGGCGTATACCGTCGGGGTACTGGCTACCAAATTGCAGGAATTCAACCTGTCGAACCTGAAACCCGCCAACATCGTGCCGCCGGGGTACTACGGCAAGGACATCGAACGGGTGCTGGCCGATTTGCAAAGCGGCAAATTCAGGCAGCCCGTGACGGCCTGATTCGGACCATTTCCCCCAAAAAAAGCGCCCAGGCATTGTGCCTGGGCGCTTTTTTTGGGGGAAACAACCTATTCCGGCAGGTTGAACGCCCGCCGGACGGCTTCGTAGTCCTGCCAGTCAAGGCCGCTGCGCCCGCTGCCGGTATTGAGTACATTGGCCGGAACCACCACCGCGCGGATGCTGGCAAACGTTGTTTTGAGCGGGTACGCGATGTTGGTGGATCGGTAAATGGTGGCGTAAGGGCGGTTCTGGGCATCGACACCCGCCGAGGTGTAGTAACTGATGGCGTACGAGCCGGAAAAGGTGGCAAATGGCAGGGCAAACCACGGGTCGCTGCTCACGAATTTGACGTACAGCACCACCGAACTTTTGTCGAGCAACGTGGGGTCGAGGCCGGTCAGGAAAAGCGGGGGCGTGGTGGCCAGGTACGTGGGGGCCGTGGTATCGGCCGCGATCGAACTGCCCGCCGCAAAACTGTACTGAATCACGTTGGCGTTGCCCGCCGGTCCCGGAACACCCTGAATACCTTGTTGGCCCTGTGGTCCCTGCGGCCCTTGGGACCCCGTCGCCCCCTGCGGGCCTGCGGGACCTTGCGGACCCGTTGCTCCCGGTGGGCCGGGTACGGTCGAATTGGCTCCCTGGGGTCCGGCCGGGCCTTGTGCGCCAGCCGGGCCAACGTCTCCTTCGGGACCGATGCAGGCATGAAACAAAAAGGCCATGCTCAGCACGGCAAACGAGGACAGGACAACGCGGGAAAATTTCATGAGAATTGGGTCGGAGTGCTCGAATGCGAAAAAGGAGGGATTTTAGTCCAAATGAAACATTCGGTTGACGGGAAAACAAACCGGCCTATCAAATGGCGGGCCGATTTGTGCAGGCTTGCTTACCAAAATAAAGTCGTTCAGTACGTTTGGGTATCGGGGTGAAACGTGCGCCAACTGTGCCAGAACTCCTGCGAAGCGGGCAGGCTTTTCAACTGGCCGGAAGCGCCCCGACCGCTCAGGCCGTACGATTGGCCGGGAGCCACGAGCGAATCGCGGCGGAGCGCGAAACGGGTACCGGCGTCGGGCCGCTCGAAGGCGAAGAAACTGACACGGTCGGTCGCCAGCACCAGCACAACGGGCTTGCTGCCGACCACGTCGTTCACAATGCGCTCGCGCAGCAGGCGGTTCCAGTCGTAAGCCTTGCTTTGGCGACCTACTTTCAGGCCCACCACCCACGACTTGTCGTGCCAGGAAAGCGAATCGGTGCCGGTCAGGTCTTTGCGGCTGCTGCCATTTTCGTACTTGAAATTCGTCGCGTAGTTTTCGTTAAACACCGTGTCGGCCTGCATCACCAGGCTGGTCGGGTGCAGCCGCAGCCACTGCCGCAGCGTCATTTGCTGGCTGGCAATTTCGGGCAAAAACAGGCCCCGGCGTGGCCCCACGAGGGCTTCGCCGTTGGCCTGTCGCCACCAGCTACCCGTGGTTTCGTCTTCGAACATCGCGTTGAAATGGTCCATGCCCACGAGCCGGAAGGTTTCGGGTTCGCCATCCACGAACGGGCTGTACACCCGCCCCGTGCGGCACACCGTGCAGTAGCTCACCAGCACCGGCCGCCCGCCCACCGTGTCGCGTACCTGGTGATGGTAGCCGATGAACTGGATGGGGTAGGCCTTGGCCTGGCCGTTCATCTCCACGCCCACGACCAGGCGACGGAGGTCCACCTTGTTCCGGGCGACGGGTTTCATTGTCAGGGTTTCGGGTTGCTGAAACATGGCGTCGGCGGCCATTTCGTAGTTGGTGGCGTAGGCCAAGCCGCCCGTCAGCGCGAGTAGCCCCGGCACCAGCCATTTCTGCCAGGCCCGCGCCCGCCAGGCCGCGCGAAGGCCCACCAGCGTGAGCAGACCGAACCCAATCCGGAACGCCCATCGTCCGGAGTACAGAAAGTAAGCCACGTCGATGCTGCGCATCCGCTGGCTGCCGGGCAGCGGCATAATGAAATACACGTTGGCGATTTCAAACAAAATCAGCCCAGCGATGCAGACGTAAAACAGGGTTTTCATGGCGCGGGAGGCAGGTAATGATCGGTGGAGGTATACACGAACCCGGCCACTTTGGCGGCGCAGTTGCATGGGTAGGTTTTTGACAAAAACCGGACTTACAACTTGGTGCTGAGAGTGATGTTGGCCGAGCGTCCGTCGGAGGGCCAGAGGCCCGGTTCGGGGTAAAACGTGGGCCGTTTCGTGAAGTACGATTTGTTCAACGTGTTGTTGAGGCTGGCTTTCAGCAACAGGTGCGGGGTCAGGCGGACGGAGGCCAGCACGTCGAGCAGGCCGTAGCCAGGCACGAGGCCCCTGGCTCCGTCGGGGCTGGGCGTCACGGTGTTCAGCGGATCGGCGAAGGTCTCGCCTACGTAGCTGTACTGTACCTGGGCGTGAAACGCGTTGCCGCTGATTTCCAGACCATTCCGACTCGTCCATTGCGGCACCGATTCGATGCGGTTGCCCACGATGCCCCGATTCTCACCGCTCACGTTTACCGTTCCCGCCGTGTATTTTCCATCAAAAAATGCCGTGGAGGTGAAGGCCGACACACTCCAGGTTTTGCGCCGGAGTAGCGTGGCTTCAATCAGGGCCTCCACGCCCCGCGTGCGGGTGTCGCCCAGGTTGGTGCGCAGTACG
This sequence comes from Spirosomataceae bacterium, assembly GCA_965249815.1. GTDB lineage: Bacteria > Bacteroidota > Bacteroidia > Cytophagales > Spirosomataceae > JAJAZB01. The sequence continues at coordinate 829,804 of CBDFMV010000002.1, forward strand.
TAGGTCTGACTGGTGATGGCATCGGTCTGGAACAGGCCGCCGAGGCGGTTGCGGTAGGTGATGTGGAATAAACTCACGTCGTAACGCAGGAATCGCCTCCAACGACCGGTTAGCCCAGTTTCGGCCACGTAGCCCGTGTTATCACGCAGGTTGTCGTCCACGCGTTCGAGGGCGCTGGCCGGAATCACGTCCTTGAAAATGATGGGCCGGTACGCCTGCGAAAGGCCCGCATACCAGCGCCCTCCGCCCTGCATCCGGTACTGGAGCGTGCCCCCGAACAGCGGGAAGCGGTGCCGAATCTGGTTTGGAACGACGTTGTCGGGCAGGTAGCGAATTGTACCGGTCAGGTCCGTTTGGCCGTGTTCATAACGGCCCCCGGTAGTCAGGCTCAGGCGCGGCGTGAGGTACACGAGGTTTTCGGCAAACACCGCAATGTTTTTTGTCGTAAAAAATAGGTCGCGGCCCCAGGCACCGCTGATGCCCAGGTCGAAATCGCTGCTCGTAGTACCCACACCGAGTTGCTGGCGGTGCAGGCGGTTGTTCATGACCTGCACGCCGCCCACCAGCACCGCCCACAGGCCCCCCAGCCTATAGTCGTGGATCAGCCGCAATTCAGTGGTGAAGCTGCTGAAGTGGTCCTGGTCCACCTGCCGGGGGCGGGTTTGGCCCGTCGGTCGGCTCACTGTGTCGGGCACCAGCGCCGAGGCCAGCAACTGCACGCTGTTGCGCGCCCCAAGCAGGGCCGAACTCGTCAGCCGGAGCGTCGTGCGCGGGCTAAGTTGCCAGCGGAAGGTGAGCGAGGGCACGTGGATGTCGGGCTGGTAATAATTGCGCGAGCGGGTAGCCTGGCGCGGGTTGGCCCGGAACAGCGAATCGGTGAGCGGACCGGGTTGCTGAAACAGGTACGTTGAATGCCCCCATTCAATCCGCAGGGAGGCGGTTGATGAGAAATCGTAGGTCAGCGAAACGGCTTGCGCCGCCGCCCGCGAACGGGCATTTTGCCGGTAACCTTCCGAGTCACGGCGTTGAAGGTAAGCGTAGTACCGCAACTTCCCGATGCGCCCGCCCACGGCGTTGTAACTGCTCAGCAGTCCGAACGACCCCAGCGTGTTGATGCTTTCAAACCCGATTCGGCGGGTGCTGTCGCCCTGCTTGGTGATGTAGTTAATCATCCCGCCGAACTGCGCCCCGTACTGAAGCGACCCCGTGCCATGCACCAGTTCCACCCGCTCGATGGATTCGAGCGGGGCGCTGTAGTGGCTGGCCGGGTAGCCGTACATGTCGGAGTTGGTCAGGATGCCGTTTTGCCGAACGTTGTACTCCCAACTGCGGTGCGGGTCGAGGCCCCGCGTCGAGATGTTGAGTTGGTTGCCCGAGCCGTCCATGTCGTACACGAATGCGCCGGGCACTTTGGCAAACACCTGACGTCCCACTTTTTCGGTCAGATTCGCCACGGTGCCGCTCACCGGCAGGGCCAGGCTTTTTCTGCCCGCCATCAGAAAACCGTCGTGTCGATCCGATAGGGCGAGTTGCCGGGTTACCCGCGAGCCTTCCACGACCACCTCCGAAAGGTCGGTGGTGCGGAGGCTGTCGGGGGTTTGAGCGCTTGCCGCGCCGGTCAGTACGACCAGCGTGGCGAAGGCACACAGTTCATTTTTCATCAAAAAGCGGAAAGATTCAACGTTCTCAATTTCCCGCTCCGTCGATCTGCGCCCGCTTCACGGCGTACTTGGCAATGTTGGCCCCGCACGTCAGACCCACTTCGCAATCGGTCCGGTAGTGGATGCAGCCGTAGATCCGCGATTCCGACGCCTCTCTCGCTTTGGTGGTGAGTTGACCGGCTTCACCCGGAAAAAGATGACCGAGGATGGTCGCCGCCGCGCCCGAAAACGTGGAGTGCCCCGAAGTGTAGCTCGGAAAATTGGGCGTGCCGATGGTCGAACGGATGGATTCGTCCACCTGAAAGGGCCTCGGTGTGAAGTAGTAGAATTTCGTGTCCCAGCAGCACACGCCCGCGTCTTCGATCGCCGTCATGGTCAGGGCCAGCGTGCGGGCGGCGCGGAGTTCGCTTTGCTTGTACTGACGGGTGAGGCGGGCGGCCTCGCGGTCCCAGTGGCCGGGCGGCGTGTAGCTGCCCACGCCGTCGGACCAGTACGAGGCAATGGCTTTCTGCTCGCGGGTGATGTTTTTGGCAAAACCGCGCAGTTCGGCGAGGTCTTTTTCCATTTCCGGACTACCCGGTGCCGGGGGCGCGGCGGGGCGCAGCGCGTTGCGTTCGGCGGTACCGAAGTTCCAGGTTTTCACGGCCCCGTAGTTGGGCAGCATCGGCGGGCGGGCGGGCGTTTCGAGGCTTTTCCATTCCGTCGTCAGGCCGCGCTCTTTGGCGGCGGTGATGAACCCCGCCACGAGGGTCTGGTTGTTGGCGGTTCCCATGCCGTCGGCTTTGGCCCGGGCGATGATTTTGGCGGCCACGGCCTTGCCGAGGGCGGTACCGGCGTCCACGTCGCTGCGCACGTTGGCCCCGGCCCACAGGCGGCTGTTGACGTGCTCGGCGCACTGGGCATCCAGCTTTTCAACTTCTCCCGGAAAGAGCAGTTTCAGCACCTCCGCCGAGGCCACTGCCACGACGGCGTCTTCCGACGGGTAGGAGGGCAGGTCCGAAACGGGCACGAGGGATTTCAGCGAAGCGTCCACTTTGCCGGGGGCGAGGCGGTTGTATTTGTATTTGAAATTCCACGTCGCCACGAGCGCGTCGTACTGAACTACGGCCAGGTACGCGAACACGCGGGCCGCGTAGGGCGGGTTGCAGAACGGAAACTTCGGTTCGGCCTTCGGGTTGGCGGCGTCGGGTACGGGGTATTTGCCGAGCGATTCGTTGTATACGGGCGGCAGGTTGTAGTTGGCCGCCAGCGTCCGGGCGATTTCGTGCCAGCGAAACACCCCCCCGGCGCTCCAGTAGTCCACGGCAGCTTTCTGGTCGGAGGTCAGGCTCGTGGCAATGCTTTTCAAATCCTGCACTTCGGCCTGGTAGTCGGCAGAGGTTGTCGCTTTGGGCGCGGCCACGTCCACCTCGGTGGCACTGGCCAGCACGTAGGGCTTCCAGGTGCCGCCGTTGGGGTCGAGGCTGGCCGGGACGTAGGCGTCGTAGGTGGTTTCGGAAACGGATTTGTCGCAGGAGTTGGCGGCGACGGCCAGTAGAATCACGCCCAGGTACCGGGCGGTTTTGCGGAAAATTTGAGTAAAACGCGTCATGGTTTGTCAAAAAAGGGAGTGAGAACGCGCCGGTTAGTTTTTACCGACGTGGAACGTGTGCTGCACGCCGAGCGTGTAAGTGGTCGCCTGGCCCACGTTCCGGCCCGAAAGCACCTGGCTGTACTGGCCAAAGACGGAGAAAAAGGCCCCGCCTTTGGTGAAAAAATGCGCTTTGGCCATGGCCCCGGCGCTGGTCAGGTCCATTTTGTTGGTCGGAAACGGGGCGTCCTGCCGCCGGATGTCGTCGCCGCGCTGGCTGGTCGCCTTCTCGACAAAGCCTTCGACCTGGACGTACTTGTTGACGAACCCGACCCGGCCCGACAGGTCCACCACGTCCGGCGGAATGACTTTGCTCGTTTCGTAAATTTTCCCGTCGGCCTGGTAGGCGTCGCGGTCGATGGTGATGGCCGCGCGGGCGGTGTAACCCGCCGCGCCGGTCACGTAGAATCCCTTCAGGTTATAATTCAGAATCCCGCGAAGCGAGGCGGTTTTCGAGTGAATGCCGATGGAAAACGGCAGCATATCGGGCACGTAGTTGCTCACGGGCGAGGAAACGCCGCCGGTCAGCAGTACGCCGAACGTGCCCGCGCGGGTCACGGCCTTCACGGGCCGCCATTTGAGAAACAGCGACAAATCCTGCACGCCGCGCTGCCCGGCCATGTGCCCGCCCGTGGAGTTGGTCCAGACGTAGGGCAACCCGACGATCACGTTCACGCGGTTGGTCACGCCGTAGGCGCTCATGAACATCACGTTCTGGCTGGTGAAGGTGCCGATGTTGGGGTTGTCACGCTTGAGCGGGCCTTCCCAGTACTGATTCCAGGACGAATTCGTGTAGGACAGTACGTTGCAAATCAGCCGCTTGCCCATCATCAGCCCGTCGTTGGGCGTTTGGGCGCGTAAATGAAAAGGGAAGAGGAACAGCAGCAACGCCGCCATTCGTAAAGATGATTTCATGAAAAATTCGTTTGAACGCGTTAACTACAAAGCGGTTAGACCCGAACGCAGGGAGTGCGACTTTCCGCTGAGCGGTACGCCAAAGCGCCCGCAGCGAAGCCCTCGCAGCATTCAGGAAAGCGTCAAACGAGCCACTGGGGCGGGGGAGAGGGCCGCGAAAGCAGCGCGGCGGAAAGGGCGAATGAATGAAGCGCGGACACGGACGGCGGGCAATCTTCGTACACGAAAATCAGGTGGCCTCCGGTGCGTTGGGCGTAGTCGGAGGGCGTGATTTTTACCGAGTGGCCACTTTTCTGCGGCGCGTTCTGGTCGTTGCCCGTGATGTTTTTCTGGATAAAATTGGAAAGGTCGGCGCGGTGCTGAAGCTGGTCGCTGTTTTCGTAGCAAAACAGGTGCAGCGTGTCGTTGCGGAGTTGTTGCCGGGCAATGTTGTAAAAACGCCCGCCGTACTCAAACTCGCCCCCGCCGGTTTCCTCGGTCATCGTGGCCCCGTACTGGTGCAGCGGCACCGGGATTTCAAACTCCACCAAATCGTCCGTCGACTGGTAAACGCTCAGGTGGGCAGTCAGTTGCCGGGTGTCGTGCCATTCGTCCAGCCACACGGCGAGTGCCTGCCCCAGCATGTGGTAGAGGAGCAAAAGCAGGAGACCGGTGGCCGCGAGGCGTTTCAACAGGGTGGAGCGTTTGGGCGAAAGTACAACTTTTTTACAAAAAATGGCAATTGGCGGGAAATTTACTTACCCGGCTTCGTTCACCAACACCCGGTAGCCCCACGCCCCGAGCGTCACCACGTCGTCGCCCCTGAGCGCGTATTTTTCGCCGGTGAATAAATCGAAGTAATCGCCCGCCTGGTGTTTCGAGGCCAGTATTACCGTCACGGGCTGGGCGCTGAAGTTGAGGATCGCCACGACCTTGTCGTCGGCTTTTTCCCGCGAAAACGAAATCACCCGGTCGGGTTGATTATTGAAAATCCGCACCATGTCGCCCCCGGCGGCCCCGTTCCAGAGCGCCTGATTTCGGTGTTTGAGGGCAAAGAGTATTTTGTACATCCCGGCAAAAGGGTGGTCTTTCCACGCGATCACATCTTTCTCGAAAAAAAGGAGTGAACGGTCCAGGCCTGCTTCCTGTCCGCCATAAATCAGCGGCATACCGTTCACCACGCTGCACAGCGCCATGCAGAGGGGCAGGGCGTCGCCGAAGTAGCTGAACTGGTTGCCTTCCCAGGAATTCTTGTCGTGGTTGTCGGTAAAGGTCATCCGGTAGCCGTCCCTGGGGAACGTGCTCACATCGTGGGCCAGGTACTCGATGAGTCCGCCGAGGGGTTTTTTGCCCACCGTCGCGTCGTGCATCCGGTCCCAGAGGCTCCAGGAAAACGTGGCGTCGAAGGCGTGCCGGTGCAAGTCGCGGGATTCCCACTCGGCCAACATGAAAACGGGCTTGATGGCGTCGAGTTCGGCGCGGACGTTGTCCCAGAAATCGGTGGGCACAAACCCGGCCACGTCGCAGCGGTAGCCGTCGATGTCGGCTTTGCGCACCCAGTACTTGAGCGCGTCGGTCATGTATCGGCGCAGGCCGGGCTGGTTGTAGTCGAAGTCGATGATGTCTTCCCAGTCGTACCAGGGCGTGGGCTGAAACTGACCATCTGCGGTTTTGGAGTACCATTCGGGGTGCTGGGTCACGAGCGGGTTGTCCCAGGCCGAGTGATTGGCCACCCAGTCGAGAATCACGTACATACCCAGGGCGTGGATTTTGGCTACCAGTTCTTTCAAATCGGCCAGCGTCCCGAATTCAGGGTTCACGCCGTAGTAATCCCGCACCGCGTAGTAACTGCCCAGCGTGCCTTTCCGGTGTTGAAGCCCGATCGGGTGAATGGGCATCAGCCAGATAATGTCCACGCCGAGATCTTTCAGCCGGGGCAGGTGGCTGGCAAAGGCGTTGAACGTGCCCTCACGTGTAAACTGCCGCAGGTTCACCTCGTAAATCGTCGCGTTGCGGCTCCAGTCGGGGTGCGTGAGTTCGACGTCGGGTTTGGGCTGGTAGCGGGCATCCGGAACGGGGAGAGGGGTCGGTTGGGATTGGGCGTTGATCATGACGAAGCAATTGGAATCGGGGCGAGGGTACCAATTCTGTTCCCGTGAAGTAATCAAAACTCCGCAGCCGTCGCCCCGAACCGCTACCTTTACCCGCATGACGACCCAGGCCCTTAAACGAATTCTCAGCGGTGATGGCAAAACCGACGCCACGGATTACACCGCCAACCACGCTTTTTCGGAAGGCGTGGCCATCCTGGCCCGGTACGTGGCCGACGATGATTATTGGTTTGGCGAGGAAATCTGCCTATACGGAAAAGTCGCGCAGATTGCCCCATTCATCACCCGGGAAGACGCCCAGCGGCTGGCGGTGCTGGGCTGGTTTTTGGACGAAGAACACCGGACCGCCGAGGGCGGGTACTTTGCGATCTATTGCTGAGATGCCACCGGCACCTCCGGATGACGGGTCGATGCCGCCACGGCTTTCCGCACTACCGGCGCGATTTTCGTCCCGAAGAGTTCAATCGAGCGCAGGTTCTTTTCGTGAGGAATCAGGTGCCCGCCCACCAGTTGACCCAAATACCGCGTGTTGCCAAACAACTCGTGGAAGTGCAGCAGCTTGTCGATGATTTGCTGCGGACTCCCCACCAGCAGCGGCCCGTGCGCGCGCATGGCCTCGAAATGCTCGTAGCCAATCGGCGACCAGCCGCGCTCTTTCCCGACCCGGTTCATCAGCAACTGGTACGGCGGGAAAAACTCCGCTGCCGCCCGCTGCGAATCGTCCGCCGCGTAAAACTGCGAATTGACGCCCAGCGGCAACCGCGCCACGTCGTGCCCCGCCCGTTGGGCTGCCTGCCGAAACAGGTTGATCAGCGGCACGAACCGTTCGGGCGATCCGCCCAGCATGGCCACCGTCATGGGCAGGTTGAGGCTACCCGCCCGCACCGCCGAGGCCGGGGTGCCGCCCACCGCAATCCAAATGGGCAACTGCGCCTGCAACGGGCGCGGGTACACGCCCCGGTCGTCGATGGGTGCGCGGTGCTTGCCCTGCCAGGTGACCCGTTCGTGCTGGTTGATTTCAAGGAGTAGTTTCAGGTGTTCCTCAAAAAGCGCGTCGTAGTCCTTGAGGTCGTAACCGAAGAGGGGAAACGACTCGATGAACGACCCCCGCCCCGCCATGATTTCCGCCCGGCCACTGGAAATCAAATCCAGCGTGGCGAAATTCTGAAACACCCGCACCGGATCCGCCGAACTTAGCACCGTGACCGAACTCGACAGCCGGATGGTTTTCGTCTGCGCCGCCGCTGCCGCCAGGATCACTTCCGGGGCCGAAATCACGAAATCGGCCCGGTGGTGTTCGCCCAGGGCGTACACATCGAGGCCCACCTCATCGGCGAGCTTGATTTCCTGTAGCAGTTCCTGCACCCGCCGGTGCGCGTTTACTGCGTTGCCCGCCACGCCGTCGGGCGCGATTTCGCCAAAATTGCTGATGCCTAATTCCATAATCGTTTCCGGAAAAGAGTTGGGAAACGAAGCGCGAATGGGGGGAGAGAAGTTCCCGCCGGGGAAACGAATCGAACGCGCACCGAAGGGAGGGCTGAAAAAAAAACTTTCCTCTTTTTAAAATACCCCCGCCCTCCGTTGCGACTATCCCCTCAGAGCCACCAGCGGAAGCCTGAATGAAACCGATGCATTTCAATCGTCGGGACGGGTTTCAGCGACGGTGGCTTTTTCAACACATCCTAAAACAAACAAGTACATGAACCTCAACATTTGGCGAATCGGCGGCATCGCCCTCGTGGCCGGCTTAGCCCTGTTTCTGATCTCCCTCCTGGTCAAAGTCGTGCTGGTCGTGCTGGCTACCGCCCTGGTAGTGCGGGCCGTCGGCGGGCGATTCATGGGCCGCTCCTTTGGCCCGGTCGGACGAATGGGCGGACCGGCCACCGACATCATCTCCATCGACAACCCCGCCTACCGCACCCCCGTAAACCGCCTCGGTTTCGATCGGGTCATTCCCATCGGCTGAGCGGGCCTATCCTCAACTATCCCCAACCCCCTAAAGGGGGCTTTGTTTACGGATGAAATTCCAGGCAGGAAAGCCCCCTTTAGGGGGTTGGGGGTAGTTTCATAAGTAACCCGGCGTAAAAAACACATCCCAACCAAGTAATCAAAAAATTAAAACACACAACCATGCATCACAAACAAGCATTTCAAGGCGAACACCGGGGCCATTGCGGCCCGATGAACTGGGGCAAATTCGGCCATTTTCAGGGACGCCACCGGGGCGCGCAGCCCCCCGTCAACATTGCCGAAACCGACGACGCCTACGTCATTTCCCTCTACGCGGCGGGGCTGGCCAAAGACCAGGTCACCCTCACGGTCAAAGACGACGTGCTCACCATCGCCTACCCGGGCACCGGGCGCGGCACCGAACCCACCCCGCCGGACAACGTCACCCACCAGGAGTACAGCCAGGGCGCCTTTGAGCGGTCGTTCCGCCTCAACGACAAGGTACTGGTCGACGCCATCTCGGCCCGCTACGCCGACGGCATCCTGACCGTCACCTTGCCCCGCAACCCGACCACCAATAAGCCCGCGCAAACCATCGCCGTGGCGTAAACAGCAGAGTAGTACGTAAAAAAGGCCAGTCCGTTTGATGCGGTGCTGGCCTTTTTTGGGGCTGTTCAAGCGTAGCCACGGGCACAAGGGCAACATTGCGCCAGGAAAAGCCCGGCAATCCCCATCAGGAGTTCGATTTGTGTCAACCGGAAGCGTATTCTCACGAACCGGAAGCGTATTCTCACCGACCGGACACCTATTCTCACAACCCGGAAGCTTATTCGCACAACCCGGAAGCCTATTCTCACGAACCGGAAGGTCATTCTCACGAACCGGAAGGTCATTCTCACGAACCGGAAGGTCATTCTCATAAACCGGAGATGTATTCTCACAAACCGGAGATGTATTCTCACAGACCGGAGGCGTATTCTCACAGACCGGAAGCCCATTCTCACGAACCGGAAGCGTATTCTCACTTTTCGCCCACAAAAAACCCGGAACCAGCCCCCGACTCCCACCGTCGGTTGCTCGTTCCGGGTTGTCAGCCCCGCCGTCCTCCGGTACCGGGTCAGGGGGCCTGCTGATACCAATTCATTTCTTGGGCCGCGTAAACTTCAACCCACTCACCTGCTTAAACTGCGCGCTTTTCGTCCCGTAGGTGCTTTTCACCTCCTGCTTCATCAGCATCGCCGTATCTACCAGGTTCACCGGGTTCAGGTAAAACACCGCATCCCGCGCCGCGCGGGCATTGTCAACCGGTGCCTGCGCATTCCGCACCGCCGCGTTGGCATCCTGCAAGCGGGTGAGGGTCGCCGCCAGCGCCGTCAATTTCAGGTCATTCTGATTCGTCTTGTACTCCGTGTCGGTCGTCAGCGTCGCCACGATGGACGCAAAATCCGACGCCCGGTCCTCGTAGCCCGTATTCACCGCCGACACCTGCTCCTTAGTTGGTTCCCCGTCGGGGGTTTTAGGCAGGGCTTTCGCCCGCCTTCCCCGCATCTGCCGCACGAAGCCCTTCACCTCGGCCTTCAACGCCTGGTTCGTACTCGACGCCGCGTGCGCCGCCATAATCCGCGTCAGCAGCAGCATCGTGGCCTTAAACTCCTCCGCCCGGTCGCCCATCTTGTCCTTAAGCACCGGCAGCGCATTGCGCAGATCATTCAGCGACGACTGGCAATCACCCGCCAGCGCATTCACCGCCGCCAGCGCCAGAATCGCGTTAGCCGGGTTGTACCCCGTCCCGAAGTAGGTACAGGCCGTAATGCCCGTCCTGAAGTTGGCCAGATTCATGTCATGGCCGGTTTGTGAAGCCATTGGAATAAGGATTTAGAGGGTTGGAAAACAGTTTAAAACCGCCGCCAACCTACGCACCCTCCGGGCCTTCCTCACTACCGTTAACTAAGTATACGGGATGAGGGGAAAAGTTTTTTGACGCCCCGTTCGGAGCCACCGCTGTGCTCGTCCGCGTCTTTGTCTTCGTTCCGAACCGATTCATCCAACGACTGTCACGCTGAGCTTGTCGAAGCGCGTTGACGTAGCGCTTCGACAAGCTCAGCCTGACAAGAGAATGAGCTTGAAATGTAATAAGGTGGTAACGCGGATGAGCGGGACTGACTCGCAATAGTATAGTTACATAGAATAACCGCACGCAGCACTCGTTCAAGTCTTACCCGTCATGGAATGATTGGACGCATTTTTTACCCAGTTTTTAACTGGAAGTTAACCCGATTTTCGTTGCGGAAATGGCAGTTGAAAACTGCCGAAATGCATCGTCCAGGTCACAGACCTGAACGAGTCGCTTGAAGACTTGCGCCAGTTGGGGGAGAGGTTATAAATCATTGCATCATGCCACTCCCGCAATCGCTCGCATCCTGCGAGTGATGATTATTGTAAGCGCCTCTGGCGCGTGGTGTTTAGCAAGCACTTAGTAGTTCCCAATTGTTCGGAGTTTGCAACTCCGAATCCAACTATTGCGGGTTTGCAATCCGCCTGCCCTCATTGGCGCGAATCTGCGATTCGTGTCCGCGCGTGTTCCGGTACTGGAATGGGCATGAGCGGAATGCTGTCTTCCCAAGCTTCGGCCAGCACCGAAAGCCGGGCCAGTTCATCGGCTTCTTCGGCGGTGAGCGCGTCAAAACTTCCCAGCTTCGTCACTTTTTGGAGGTACGTTTCGATGAGCGCCATCACCTGCGCATAGTGTTCCTCGTTTTCAATGCGGTTCATGATGAAGAAGTTAGATAGTTGTTGCGTCGATTCGGTCATACTCGGCGTGGGTACCAACAAAACGAATGTACAGCGTCCGTTTGTCGAAAAAAATCATGGCTACCAGCCGGTAGTTATTTCCACGAATATTAAAAACAAACCGCTCATTACCCACGTAGTCAACGCTGTTAAACTGCCGTTTCACGTCGTTCAAATTCTTCCAGTCAGCGGCCTCTACCGTCTTGTACCAGTCGTTGAGTGCTTCCGCTGCATCAGCGTGTCGCCGACCAAAGGCGTTCAGAATTCGTTTGGTAATGATGACCATCGGTGGAGTCGTAAAAATAAGGAAAGTTTGCGCGAACGCCAGAGCAACGGGTCTTTTCACCCCATCACCCCCTCCCCAGCCCCCACCTTCCTCGACACCGCCCACAACCCCAGAAACGTCAGCAAGCCATTCAGCAGCAGCTTTTCAAACCCAAACGTGTAGCCAAACCACCCCGGCGCGTTGCTGACGAACAGGTAAGTAAGCAGCGGCGAAGCCACGCAGAGATACGGCACGAAGCGGTCGGCCACGGCTTTTTTGGTGTACAACCCGAAGGCGTACAGCCCCAGCAGCGGCCCGTAGGTGTACCCGGCCAAATCGAAAATGGTGCGGATCATGGCCTGGTTGTTCAACTGCCGGAACAGGATAATCACCACCAGAAACAACCCCGAAAACATCAGGTGAACGCGCGTTTTCATCCGCTGACGGCGGGCTTCGGGGTACTGTTCGATGTTCAGGAAGTCGATGCAGAACGAGGTCGTGAGCGCCGTGAGGGCTGAGTCGCTGCTGGCGTAGGTGGCCGCCGTGATGCCCAGCAGGAACGTTACCGCCGCCACGAGGCCGAACTGGTTGCCGAGGGCCAGCATCGGGTAGAGGTCGTCGGTGCGGGCGGGCAGGGCCAGTCCCGTCTGGTTGGCGTAAATGTAAAGCAGCGCCCCGAGGCTCAGAAAAGCAAAGTTGACGACCACCAGCACCACGCTGAACCAGAACATGTTTTTCTGGGCCTCACCGATGCTCTTGCAGGTGAGGTTTTTCTGCATCAAATCCTGGTCGAGGCCCGTCATCACGATGGCGATAAACGCGCCCGAGACGAAGTCTTTGAAGAAGTTGTTTTTGGGTGCCCAATCCCAGACGAAAATGCGCGAGTACGAACTCGCCGTGACGGTACGCCAGAGGTCACCGCCGGAATAACCCAGTTTCTGCGCAATCAGGTACACCGTCAGAAACACCGCCGTGACCAGAAATACGGTTTGCAGGGTGTCGGTCACGATGATGGTTTTCACGCCGCCCTTGAACGTGTAAATCCAGATGAGCGCGATGGCCAGTACCACGGTGGCCTCGAAGGGCACACCGAGCGCGTCGAAAATGGCGAGCTGAAGCACCTCCACGGCGATGAACATCCGACCCGCCGACCCGACCGTGCGCGCCAGCAGGAAAAACCCCGCGCCGGTTTTGTACGACCAGAACCCGAAGCGGCTTTCGAGGTAGCTGTAAATCGAAATCAGATTGAGCCGGTAGTACAGCGGCATCAGCACGGTGGCGATGACGAAATACCCCACAAGGTAACCCAGCACTACCTGAAAATACGAGAACTGCCCCGTGCCCACGTTGCCCGGCACCGAGATGAACGTGACTCCCGACAGCGAGGTGCCAATCATGCCAAACGCCACCAGATACCACGGCGACTGTTTGTTGGCGGTGAAAAACGTGGTGGTGTCGGCGTTGCGCGAAGTGAAGTAGGAAACTGCCACGAGCATGGCGAAATAAACCAGCAAAATGGTCAGGGCTAACGTGGTGTTCATCGGAACCGGAAGGGGGTAGGTGGCGTTACGAAAAAGCGCGTGACGTGGCCCAAAGTAAGGGAAAAAACGCCAGATTTGCCCCGCAGACCGGTTTTGCGAAACCTTCCGGCGGCGGCTTGCAAAACCAGTCGGCGCGCCGTAAATTTGTTTACATCCCCATTCACCAACACGCTGAAGCCCATGCCCCTGAGCGCCCTGCCAACTCCCAAACGCTGGCACGAAGAAGACGTCGACGTACTCGACCAGCCCGTCGATGTGGAGGAACACGATCTGGTGGTGTTCAACGACGAGGTCAACACCTTCGACCACGTCATCGACGCCCTCATCGACATCTGCGAACACACGCCCGAGCAAGCCGAGCAGTGTACGATCATCATTCATTTCAAGGGCAAATGCTCGGTCAAAAAAGGGGCGTTCGACACCCTGGCCCCCATGCGCAATGCCATCTGTGGCCGCGGCATCAGCGCTGAAGTTCTCTAACCAAATTGAAAATTGATAATGGAAAATGGATAATGCCGGGCGGAACCTGTGAATTTGATTATCCATTATCCACTATCCATTATCCATTGAATGAACTATCCTTCCAAGCTAATCGAAGAGGCCGTCGAGGAAATTGCCAAGTTGCCGGGCATCGGGAAGAAAACCGCCCTGCGGCTGGCCCTGCACCTGCTCAAACGCGACGGCGAACAAACGGCTTCGCTGGCCGAGGCGCTCGTGAAAATGCGACTCAACACCCAGTACTGCCGCCAGTGCCACAACATTTCGGACCACGACCTCTGTGCCATCTGCACCAACCCGCGCCGCGACCCGTCGGTGGTGTGCGTGGTGGAAGACACCCGCGACGTGCTGGCCATTGAAAACACCTCCCAGTTCAAGGGCCTTTACCACGTGCTGGGCGGCATCATCAGCCCGCTCGAAGGCATCGGGCCGGGCGATTTGAACATCGACTCGCTGCTCAGCCGCCTCTCGGAAGAAGGCCACGAAATCCGCGAACTGATTCTGGCCCTCAGCCCCACGATGGAGGGCGACACGACGGCGTTTTATCTCACGAAACGCCTCCGGCAATTCCCGGTGAAACTGACCACCATTGCCCGGGGTGTGCCCATCGGCGGCGACCTTGAATACGCCGACGAAATCACGCTCGGCCGCAGCATCGTCAGCCGGATTGCGTACGAGTGAGTTCAGAGTTTTGTGTTCAAACGCTAAACCCTGAACGCTAAACTCTAAACTTTTCCCTACGTTTGCGCCGCAACGAATTTGTTTTCTTCCAACCTTTTTTCAGCATGAAACGCACGCTCTTTTTTGCCGCCGCGCTTGGCTTGTCGGCGCTGACTGCCTCGGCCCAGTTTACGCTGGCCCCGCTGCCCTACGACGCCGGTGCCCTCGAACCCGCCATCGACAAGCAAACGATGGAAATCCACCACGATCGCCACCACAAAGCCTACGTCGACAACCTCAACAAAGCCCTCGACGGCAAGCCCGAGGCCAAAATGACCATTTACCAGCTCATCAAGAAAATCGACAGCGGTACGCCACCCGCCGTGCGCAACAACGCCGGGGGCCACTGGAACCACACGTTTTTCTGGAACGTGATGTCGCCGATGAAAAGCGCGCCCTCGGGCGAACTGCTAACGGCGATGAATGCCACGTTTGGTTCGGTGGACAAGTTCAAGGAAGAATTCGCCAAAGCTGCCACCGGTCGCTTCGGGTCGGGCTGGGCCTGGCTCATCGTGAAAGACAAAAAACTGGCCGTGACCTCGACGCCCAACCAGGACAATCCGCTCATGGCCGTGGCCGAAACTCAGGGTACGCCCGTGCTGGGCCTCGACGTGTGGGAGCACGCCTACTATTTGAAGTACCAGAACAAACGCCCCGACTACATCAAAAACTGGTGGGACGTGGTCAACTGGGAAGCCGTGGCCAAGAACTACGCCGAGGCGATGAAATAACAGCGGGACGTATTGGTTGAAAAAGTGGGCAAGACCAACGCGGTTTTGCCCACTTTTTTTGTGTCCTCCGTTGCTGGGCGCGGCTGTCCCGTTGCGGGGCCGGTCATCACGGGAGGGTTGTGAAAACGCGCACGCGGAGCGTGTTTTGGCCAACCAATTTCGTTGAAACCATGAACCTCATTTCCATCCTCATCGGCCTCGTCGCCTTGATCCTGGCGATGGTTGGGCTGATTCCGTTCGTGGGCATCGTCAACTGGATCGCCATTCCGATTGCCGTCGTCGGGTTGCTGGTCGGAAACTTTGCGGTCACGAAATCAGGACGGAATTTCAACCTCATCGTGCTCGGCATCGCCGTGGTGCGCCTGATGCTGGGCGGTGGAATTCTCTGACCGTCAGGCGGTTTACAAAGCCGGGTTTTGCGACCCGGCTTTTTTGCGTTCAAACCGTTATTTTTGGGCAAGAAACCGGTTTCCATCAACACCCCGAACCAGCCATGACGCCCGAAACGCTCCCCGCCGAACCCCAACTCCTTGACGAAATCCCCTCGCTCGATTTGGCCGACTTCAAGTCCGGCGACCCCGTCCGGAAGGCGAAATTCGTGCGGGAGTTGGGCGCGGCTTTCAACAACATCGGCTTCGTGGCCATCAAAAACCACGGCCTCACCGCCGAGATTCAGCGCAACCTGTACGAATCCATCCAGAAATTTTTCTTCTCGCCCGAGGAACTGAAGCGAAAATACGACCTGCCCGACGTGGCCGGGCAGCGGGGCTACATCGGCAAGGGCCGCGAAACGGCGAAGGGCAACAAAGTGGCCGATTTGAAGGAATTCTACCACGTCGGTCAGCCGCACCCGGCTGAGGACGACGGCGACCCGGTTTGGGCTGAATACCCGCGCAACGTCTTCCCGATGGAGATTCCTGAGTTTGAAGAATACACGCTCCAGACCTTCCGAACCTTCGAAAACGCGGGCAAAACCCTATTGCGGGCCATCGCGCTGTACCTCGAATTGCCGGAGGATTATTTTGAGGACAAAGTCCGGTACGGCAACAGCATCCTGCGCGCCCTGCACTATTTCCCACTCGACCCCGCCACCACGCCCAACGGGGCCGTCCGTGCCGCCGCCCACGGCGACATCAACCTGATAACGCTGCTGATGGGGGCCAGCGCCGAGGGCCTCGAAGTGCTCCGCCGCGACGGCCGGTGGATTGGCATCACGGCCCTGCCCGACCAGATCATCGTCAACGTGGGCGACATGCTCGACCGGCTCACCAACCATAAACTCAAGTCGACGATCCACCAGGTGGTCAACCCGCCGCGCGAGAAACTGAGCACCTCGCGGTTTTCGGTGCCGTTTTTTATGCACCCGCGCTCCGAAATGGACCTGACCTGCCTCGACTCCTGCGTGGACGCCGAACACCCCAAACTTTACACTGACATGACCGCCGGGGAGTTTCTCGAAGAGCGGCTGGTGGAGCTGGGGTTGAAGAAAAAATAACACCCGGGAACGTGGATTTGACGGACTTAACGCGTTTGGGCGGGTTACTAAATCCCTGTCCACCCGGTTAATCCATTGAACCCCTGTTTCCATTTCACCCGATTTGCGTACTTTGCCCATCCCTCACCGCCGGATGGGCTTTTTCATTCCCTGACCCAACTTTTCCGAAATCTTCGCTTATGGTCGCCACGGACTGGACGCGCGTCTTCCGGCCCCCCAAACGCATGCTGGGTCCCCAGCCCGTCCGGCGCATCCGGTATTTTATTTTCCTGAAAGACGTTGCCGTGCTGGCCGTCACCTCGTTCGGCGGACCGCAGGTGCACCTGGCGTTGTTTCTGAAGCGGCTGGTGAAAAAACGGGCGTACCTCACCGAAGAAGAACTCCTCGAACTCACCGCGCTCTGCCAGATTCTGCCCGGCCCCACCTCCACGCAGACCATCACGGCGCTGGGGTTTAAAATCGGTGGACCCAACCTCGCCTACCTCACGCTGCTCGTTTGGATGACCCCCGCCGTGGCCCTGATGACCGCCGCCGCCCTGGGCGTCGATTACCTGCAGGACCGCCAGCTTTCGCTCCAGTTCACCCGCTTCATTCAGCCGATGGCCGTGGGGTTCGTCGCTCACGCGGGCTACCAGATTGGCCGGAAAGTCATTCGCAATCCGCTGGGTGTCGTGCTGGTGCTGGCCTCGGCGCTGGCGGCGTACCTGTTCCGGACTCCCTGGGTTTGTCCGGCGGTGCTGCTGGTGGCGGGCAGCATCACGGCGCGGAAATACCGGGCGTTGAAGCAGGAAGAAAAAGCCCCGATGCGCGTGGAATGGGCCAATTTCGCGCTGTTCGTGGGCGTCCTGCTCGGTTCGGCGGCGCTCGGCGTGCTCACGCGCAACCTCCCGGTGCGCCTTTTCGAGAATTTTTACCGCAACGGCAGCCTTGTTTTCGGCGGCGGGCAAGTGCTGGCTCCGATGCTGTACACCGAGTTTGTGGAGTTCAAACACTACCTCTCGCGGGCCGAATTTTTGTCGGGGCTGGCGCTGTCGCAGGTGGTGCCGGGGCCGGTGTTTTCGATTGCCTCGTACATCGGCGTGCTGTCGATGCGGCAGTATGGATTGGGCCAAAAACTGCTCGGCAGCGCCGTGGCGGCGGCGGGGATTTTCCTGCCGGGTACGTTTCTGATCTACTTCGTGTACCGGTTTTGGGAACAACTCAAGCGCTACCGCCCCGTGCGGGCGTCGCTCGAGGGCATCAACGCGGCCAGCACCGGCCTCACCGTGGCCGCCGCCGTGTTGCTTTTTGAACCCATCGCCCTCGATTGGATGGCCGTCCTGATTGTGCTCGCTACGGTTGCCCTGTTGCAATTCACCCGCGTGCCGCACTACCTGATTATTCTGGTCGGACTGGTGTTGGGATTTGTCGTGAAATGAATTCCGGCGTACGTTTGACCTCCAGTTTTGTAAACCGCAACGCAAGCAATGATTCGGAAAAACATCTCGTCCGGCGCTCCGTGGGAGGCTAAAATCGGGTACTCGCGGGCCGTGCGCGTGGGCAATGTCGTTGAAGTGTCGGGCACGGTAGCCGCCGACGAGCAGGGCCGCGTGGTCGGCCCCGGCGACGTGTACGCCCAGACCAAATTCATTTTTCAAAAAATCGGGAAAGCCCTCACCGAAGCCGGGGCCAGCCTCACGGACGTCGTTCGGACGCGGATGTTCGTGACCGACATCCGGCAGTGGCAGGAGGTAGGCCGGGCGCACGGCGAAGTATTCGCCGCCATCTGTCCGGTTACGTCGATGCTGGAAATCAGGCGGTTGATTGGCGACGAATTTTTGGTGGAAATCGAGGTGACGGCGGTGGTGAGCGAGTAGTTTAGGGTTTAGCGTTTAGGGTTCAGGGTTGTAAACGCTGAACCCTGAACCCTCAACTATTTCACAACCCGGCCTTGCCCCCGGCTGTCGAACACCGCCACCCGGCGCGCCCCGGCGGGTACGTCGAGTACCCGCGAAGACTGGCTGAGGTAACCCGAACCGTGGTAAAATTCCACCCGCTCGCGTCGCCCGTCGGCGTGGGTGACGAGTGCGTAGGCGTCGGTCGGTTGGAGCCTGGCCGTTTGCTGCGCCGGGTGGATTGGTTGAAAAAGCTGCACCGGGCCGTTGTTGTTGGTCACGACGAACAGCGGGCCTTTCGCGGTCTGCACCCGCGCCAGCGCTTTCGCGTCGAATTGGGCGTTTAGCCCCGCCCGTTGAAAGGGCACGGGCGTAAAATTTCCCTTGCCGTTGCCGAGCAACAGCGTTCCGCGCCCGGCGTCGCACCAGCCGGAGTAGGTTTCGGCGGCGTACGAATTGCCCACCAGCAGCGCGTCGGGGTTGCCGTCGCCGTTGAAATCGCCGGTCTGAATGCCGAACACGGGCGAAACCTGCGCCGCCAGCGGCAGGGGCCGGACGGCAAATTTCCCG
Source organism: Spirosomataceae bacterium (assembly GCA_965249815.1). GTDB lineage: Bacteria > Bacteroidota > Bacteroidia > Cytophagales > Spirosomataceae > JAJAZB01. Next base: position 848,534 of record CBDFMV010000002.1, read on the forward strand.
TCGCCGAGGTTTTCCACCAAACAACTCCGCATTTCATTGGCCGTGAGTACGTTGGCTTCGCTGGCT
>CBDFMV010000003.1:0-837500 GCA_965249815.1 Spirosomataceae bacterium
CAAACGTTAAACCTCAAACCTTAAACCTCAAACGACACACAACATGGCCGGTGGTTATTTGATTTTGATTCTGGTGATGGGCGTCAGCCTCTTCGTGAGCTGGCGGCTGAAAAGCAAGTTTGCCAAATATTCGCAGGTCGGCCTCACCAACGACCTGAGCGGCAAGGAAATCGCCGAAAAAATGTTGCGCGAAAACGGCATTTTCGACGTGCGCGTCATCTCGGTGGAAGGCCAGTTGACCGACCACTACAACCCGCAGGACAAGACCGTCAACCTGAGCAACGAAGTGTACCACGGCCGCAGCGTGGCCGCCGCCGCCGTGGCCTCGCACGAGTGCGGCCACGCCGTGCAGCACGCCACGGCCTACGCCGCGCTGCAATTCCGCTCGGCGCTGGTGCCATTTCTGAGCATCGCCTCCAACTGGATGCAGTGGATTATTCTGGCGGGGATTCTCCTGATCAACACCACGATCGTCCCGCTGGCGATTGGTGTGGCGCTGTTTGCCGTCACGACGCTGTTTAGTTTCGTGACGCTGCCCGTCGAGTTCGACGCCAGCCGCCGGGCTTTGGCCTGGATCGACAACCGGGGCATCGTGAACGCCCGCGAACACGAAATGGCCAAAGACGCCCTCAAGTGGGCCGCCATGACCTACGTCGTGGCCGCCATCGGTTCGCTGGCCACGCTGCTGTACTACGTCAGCATCCTGACGGGCAGCCGACGGAGCAGTTAACTCCCGAACTTTTTTTAACGAAAGGCAGTCCGGTTGGGCTGCCTTTTTGTTTTTAAATCGCCATGAAATACTTCGCGCTGTTCCTGCTCGCCGTGGCCTGCGGTGGCAAAACCAATCGGCAACCATCCCCTGGCTCGACAACGCCGGCCAAAGCCGCAAGGCCCGTTGTCGATACGGCCTACGTGTACCGCCCCGCCACCCACGACGGCACCGGCAAGGTGTATTTTGGTCGCGAAATCGCCCAGGTGATGGGCCACCTCGGGGCCGACTGGCTTGAACGCCCCGAACGCGAACGCGAAGAGCGCACCGATTTGCTGCTGGACATTCTGAACCTGAAACCCACCGACGTAGTCGCCGACATCGGCGCGGGCACGGGTTACTTCAGTTTCCGGATGGCCCCGCGCGTGCGGCAGGGCCGGGTGCTGGCCGTGGACATTCAGCCCGAAATGCTGGGTTTCATCCGGCAAGGCATGAAGGTGCGGAAGGTGACGAACGTCGAGCCGGTGCTGGGTACCATCGACGACCCGCGTTTGCCCGAAAAAAGCATCGATCTGGCCCTGCTCGTGGACGCCTACCACGAGTTTTCGCACCCCCGCGAAATGATGGCCCACATCGCCGCTGCCCTTCGTCCCGGCGGGCGCGTGGTGCTGGTAGAGTACCGCCTCGAAGACCCGAACGTGCCCATCAAAGCGTTGCACAAACTGAGCGTGGCGCAGGCGGAAAAAAGAGATGAAGGTGGCGGGTTTGCGGAAAATTCGGGTCAGCGAGAAGCTGCCGTGGCAGCATGTGATGGAGTTTGGGCGGTAATGAAGTGCCTGATATCTTTTATCCTTCAGGTGAACCTCCAAAAGGGAAAAGCTTGCCTTTCCGCTCCAAATAGGTGCACTGCCGTATTTTTTCAATTACTTTCTCAAGACTCTCTGTTTTCAGTACAGTCAGCTTGCCCAGAATAAGCGTATTGCGGATGGTGAAAATTTTGTTGCAGCGAATCTCGCTGCGAACAGGCAATGGCGATTCAACGTCGCCATCTGAAACACCAATCGAAAAATATTCCTCCCGAATTGCCGAAGTGAGCGGCACCATCAACAGGTCATTGTCCAACTGATGGGAGAGCCAGTTGCTGACAATGAGCGCCGGTCGCTTTTTGGAAGTTGCCGGTTTATCCGAGAAGGGGAAATCCACCCAGACAATGTCGCCCTGCTGGAACGACTCATTGGTGCTCGTCTGCATAAATCTTATCCCAAATGTCGTTTTCAGGTCCGTTCCAGACGTCGTTCAGCGATATTTCGGATAGGGCCAGCCAGTCTTGCCATGCCGCCGGTTTTTCCTCTTGAGAAATTAACTGCCGAAACTCCGTCTGGACTTCGTCCGGTAGCTGTTTATAGACCACGTACAGCGATTGTGCGGTTACTTTTGCTGGTAGACCCATTGGCTTGAGCGTGTAATTGTGTTCAAAAATAAGAAAATCTACGCCGCCAGCTTTGAATGCTTCCGCCCGTACCCAAAGTAAATCACCAGCCCAATCAAGAGCCAGACGGTGAAAATCGTCCAGTTGCTCAGGCCGAGTTCGGTCATCAGGTAGAGGTTGGTCAGGATGCCCATTACCGGCAGCAGCGAAAAATTGTTCTGGTAACTCAGCACCGCCAGACTCGCCCAGACCAGCCAGAAAATCACCGTCAGCGCCTTGTGCTCGACGAGGCCCACCAGGCCGAGGTCGCCCCAGGCCCGGAACGTGTCGCCGCCCCACAGCGCCAGCCCGACCATCGCGAGCAACAGCCCGCCGCCCACGAGGTACTTGCCGTTGACGTACGGCACCCGGAACTTCGATTGCCGCGAAAGACCCTTCGCGTCGAGGTACAAAATGCCCCCGCACACGAGAATAAAGGCGAAAAACGTTCCGACGCTGGTCAGGTCCACGAAAAATTTCATGTTGAGAAACATCGACGGAATCGCCACGACGAAGCCCGTCACGATGGTGGCGAACGAGGGCGTTTTGAATTTCGGGTGAATCCGCGAAAACGGTTTCCAGAGCAGCCCGTCGCGGCTCATGGTCATCCAGATGCGCGGCTGGCCGAGTTGGTACACGAGCAGCGCGCTCGTGATGGCCACCACCGCGCTGACCGAAATCACGCCCGCAATGAAATTGACGCCTACTTTCTGAAACACGTACGCCAGGGGGTCGTCCACGTTGAGTTCTTTGTACGGCACCATGCCCGTCAGCACGAGCGTAATCAGCACGTACAGCACCGTGCAAATCGCCAGGCAGTACAGCATGGCGCGGGGTAGGTCGCGCTGGGGATTTTTGCACTCCTCGGCGGTGGTCGAGATCGAGTCGAAGCCGATGAAGGCGAAAAACACCGACGCCACGCCCGTGAGCACGCCCCCGACGCCGTTGGGCGCGAAGGGCGACCAGTTTTCGGGTTTCACGTAAAACGCCCCGGCGATGATCACGAGCGCAATCACGGCCAGTTTGAGCGCCACGAGCAAATTACTCGCCGTGCGCGACTCGCGGATGCCCACGTACACCAGCGCCGTCACGAGCACAGTAATCAGCCCGGCGGGCAAATCAAGCAGGAGTTTCAGGCTGCCCAGCGTGGGCGCATTTCGGTAAATTTCCGCGTTGGCAACGGTCGCCGCCGAGAGATCGGCCTTGCCCGCCTGCACGTCGGCAAAGGCGGCGGCGGCGGTGCCGGGGTCCACGGTCAGGAAACCGGGAATGTGCAACCCGAAGCCCGTCAGCATGCTCACAAAATACTCCGACCAAGAAATGGCCACGACCATGTTGCTCACGGCGTATTCGAGAATCAGCGCCCAGCCAATCACCCAGGCGAATAACTCGCCGAAGGCCACGTAAGCGTAAGTGTAGGCGCTCCCGCTGACGGGCACCGTCGAGGCAAACTGCGCGTAACTCAGCGCCGTAAATACGCAGGCGATGGCCGTAAACACGAACAACAGCGACACCGCCGGGCCGCCGTTGTAGCTCGCCAGCCCGATGGTGCTGAAAATGCCCGCCCCAATGATGGCCGCGATGCCCAGCGACGTCAGGTCACGGACGCCGAGGATTTTGGCCATGCCGCCGTGCGATTCGGCGTTCCGGTCGCTGCTGGCTTTGAGAATTTGTTCAATGGTTTTTCGCCGAAAGAGGGAGTTGTTGGCCACGGAGCAGGGGTTGGGTTGGTAACGTTCGGGTAAAAATAGGGATTGTCGCCAACTCCGCAACGCCGGACCGAAACCCTGGCTGGGCCTTCAGACGCTGTCAGGGTTTCGGTCAGGACTTTTCCGCCTAACTTTACGGCCATGTCCATCGAAGTGCAGCAACTTACCAAACTATACGGCAATCAGCGGGCCGTGGACGCGATCAGTTTTTCGGTGAAACCGGGCGAAATCGTGGGGTTTCTCGGCCCCAACGGCGCGGGCAAATCCACGACGATGAAAATTGCCACCGGCTACCTGCCCCCCAGCGCGGGCACCGTTACCGTGGCCGGGCACGACGTCACCACCGACCCGATGGCCGTGCGGCGCAGCCTCGGCTACCTGCCCGAACACAACCCGCTTTACCCCGATATGTACGTGAAGGAATTCCTCCAGTTTATCGGTCGGTTGCACGGCCTGAAGGGCGAAAACCTGCGGCGGCGGATAGGAGACGTGATCGAACTGGTGGGCCTGACGGTGGAGCAGCGCAAGAAAATCGGGCAACTCTCGAAGGGCTACCGCCAGCGCGTCGGGCTGGCGCAGGCGCTGATTCATAACCCGCCCGTGCTGATTCTCGACGAACCCACCACCGGCCTTGACCCCAACCAACTGGCCGACATCCGGCAGGTGATCAAGGCGATTGGCCGCGAAAAAACGGTGCTATTCAGCACCCACATCATGCAGGAAGTGGAGGCCCTCTGCGACCGGGCCGTCGTCATCAGCCGGGGCCGCCTCGTGGCCGACGCCACCCTCGCCGAACTCCGCCAGCCGGGACAAACGCTGGAAGAGGTGTTTCGGGCGCTGACAATGAAAGAATGAGAGAATGAGGGAATGAGGGAATGAGGGAATGAGGGAATGAAAGAATGGCTTGTCTTCTTATTCCTTCATTCTTTCATTCCCTCATTATTTCATGTTGTGGTACACGTTCTGCACGTCGTCGTCTTCCTCGATGCGTTCGATGAGTTTTTCCACGTCGGCGGCATCGGTTTCCGAGAGTTCCTTCGTGTCGTTGGCCAGGCGCTCAAAATCAGCACCCTGCACTTCGTAGCCGTTATCTTCGAGGTATTTCTGGAGCGCGCCGAAGGCCGTAAACTCCCCGTAAACGACCACCTGGCCCGTTTCTTCGTCGAGAAATACCTCGTCGGCACCGAAGTCGATGAGTTCGAGTTCGAGTTCTTCGGGGTCGAGGCCAGATTTGTTGGCGATTTTGAACACGCTTTTCCGGTCAAAAATAAAATCCAACATCCCCGACGTGCCGATGCTGCCGCCAAGTTTGGCGAAGTAATTCCGCAAGTTGGCGATGGTGCGGTTGGTGTTGTCGGTGGTGCATTCGATGAGAATGGCCACGCCGTGCGGGCCATAGCCTTCGTACACCACTTCCTTGTAATCTTCCGAATCTTTCGCCGTGGCTTTTTTGATGGCCCGCTCCACGTTTTCCTTGGGCATGTTGGCGGCCTTGGCGTTCTGAATCATGGCCCGGAGCCGCCCGTTGGTGTTGGGGTCGGGACCGCCGTTTTTGGCCGCCAGGGTGATGTCCTTGCCGATGCGCGTGAAGGTTTTGGCCATCTGGCCCCAGCGCTTGAATTTGCGCGCTTTCCTGAATTCAAAGGCTCTTCCCATAAGGTAGTTGCTGCAATTTTTGTGCAAAAAAAGCACAAAAATCGGGGTTTGGGAAAGGGGTTCAAGGTTTAGAGTTAGAGTTTAGCGTTCAGTGTTTAGAGCTAAAAACGTTGCTACAGCCCTAAACCCTGAACGCTAAACTCTAAACCAGTTGCGGAATCAACGCCTCCCGGTTCTTCACCAGAATATTTCGCAGCACGATCATCTCACCGAGGTGCATCCGTTCGTGGAGCAAAAAGCCGAACAACTGCCCGCCTACGGTTTGCAGCATGTTGGGGACGACAAAGGGGCTGGGCGCTTGCCAGCGCTCCTCGGTCACGGAACCCAATAGCGTCACCACCCGTTCGCCGCGCCGGACGAATTCGCTCAGCATGGCGTCCGCTGGGGCGTAGGCATCGGGGGCGGCAAGTTTGGCCCCCGGCCCAAAAAGCGCCCGCTCCTCGGCGAGAAGCGTCAGCTTTTCCTCTGGGTTGAGTAGTTTAATGAGCGTGTTGCGCACGAACGTGACGTGACCAAGTTCCCAGGTCAGGTGGTTGACGTTGCCGTAAGGCTGAAAAAAACGTTCAGCCGGGGAAAATGCCCCGAACAAGTCGGGCAGTTTCTGGGTGTGGTAGGCGTAAACCGGCTGGAGGAATTGGGCTTCGGGGATCATGATGGAAACGTGTTTTTCCCAAACCAGCGTTTGGGAAAAACAAAGTCACGCATTTTTTGGGAAAACGGCAAGGGGCGAAGGGAATTGCCGTGCCTCCGGTCTCCGTGGCACGGCAATTCCCTTCGCCCCTTGCCGTTTCTTGCCTAACTTGCCGCCGCAACTTTTCCTCCCAGTCATGCACAAACAAGTCATTTTTACGACCAACGCCCCCGCGCCCATCGGGCCCTACTCGCAGGCGGTGCAGGTCAACGGTACCCTGTACGTGTCGGGGCAGATTGCCGCCGACCTGGCCGCTTCGGGGGCCAGCATCGAAGCCGAAACCCGGCAGGTGATGCTCAACCTCGGCGAAATTCTGCGTTCCGCCGGGCTGGGTTACCAGCACATCGTCAAGACAACGATTTTCCTGAAAGACATGAACCAGTTCACCACCGTCAACGCGGTGTACGGCCATTTTTTCACCGACCATTACCCTGCCCGCGAAACCGTCCAGGTGGCCCGGCTGCCTAAGGACGTCAACGTGGAAATTTCGTGCGTGGCGGTGGCGGATCGGAAGGAGGTTTAAGGTTTAACGTCTAAGGTTTAACGAATGAATAGAACGTTAAACCTCAGACCTTGAACCTTAAACGGCAACAAATTGAAACCAACGTATGACCAACCCCAAACCCCGCGTCCGGTTTGCGCCCAGCCCCACCGGGCCGCTGCACATCGGTGGCGTGCGCACGGCGCTTTACAATTATTTGCTGGCCCGCCAGTTGGGCGGCACGATGATTCTGCGTATCGAAGATACCGACCAGAACCGCTTCGTGCCCGGCGCCGAAGCGTACATTCTGGAGGCGCTCCGGTGGGTGGGCATTGAAATCGACGAAGGCCAGGGCGTCGGCGGCCCTCACGCGCCCTACCTGCAGTCGGAGCGCATGGGCATGTACCGCCAGTACGCCGAGCGGCTCGTGGCCGAGGGCAAGGCCTACTACGCCTTCGACACGCCCGAGCAACTCGACGCCATGCGCCAGCGCCTCGAAAGCCAGGGCACGGCGTTTCAGTACAACGCCATTACCCGGTTAAAGCTCAACAACTCCCTCACGCTGCCGCAGGAAGGCGCTTCGGCCAAAATCAAGAGCGGCGAACCGCACGTGATCCGCCTCAAAGTACCCGCCAAGGAAGAGATTCGCCTCAACGATTTGATTCGCGGGTGGGTCCACGTGCACTCCTCGCAGATTGACGACAAAGTGCTCCTCAAAGCCGACGGCATGCCCACCTACCACCTCGCCAACGTGGTGGACGACCACCTGATGGGCATCACCCACGTGATTCGCGGCGAAGAATGGCTGCCTTCGGCCCCGCTCCACGTGCTGCTCTACCGGTATTTGGGCTGGGAAAGCACCATGCCCCAATTCGCCCACCTGCCGCTGCTTTTGAAACCCGACGGCAACGGCAAACTCAGCAAGCGCGACGCCGATCTGGGCGGTTTCCCGATTTTCCCGCTGCAATGGACCGACCCCGCCACGGGCACCGTGGCCAGGGGTTTCCGCGAAGACGGCTATTTGCCCGAGGCCGTGGTCAATTTTCTGGCGTTTCTGGGCTGGAACCCCGGCACCGAGCAGGAATTGTTCACGATGGATGAACTGATTGCGGCTTTCAGCCTCGAACGCATTTCCAAATCGGGCGCGAAATTCGACATTCAGAAAGCCCAGTGGTTCAATCAGCAGTACCTCCGTCAGCAAACCGACGAGCAGCTTGCCGCCACCCTGCTGCCTGCGCTCGAAGCCACCGGCAATGGCGTGACGCCCGGCAAAGCCACCCAAATCGCCCGCCTCATGCGCGACCGGGTGACCTTTCCGCAGGAGATGATTTCGGGCACAGAATTTTTGTTTACCGCGCCAACCGAATACGACCCCGACGTGATCTCCACGAAATGGACGCCGGACGTAGCCGCCGTTTTGACCGCCTATCGCGACGAATTGCCGTCGGTCTCAACCCTGACCGCCGAGTCGGCAAAGGCGTTGCTACATTCGGTGGCCGAACGGCAGGGCGTCAAAATGGGCAAGGTGATGCAGCCCCTGCGCGTAGTGCTGACCGGCGGCACGACCGGGCCGGATTTAATGCTTTCAATGGAAATCATGGGCCGGGACGAAGTAGTGAACCGGCTCTCAACCGCGTTGAACCGTCTGACGGTCTGAACATAAAAACCATGGCCAAGAAACCAACCAAATCGAAAGACAAAACCGTCGAAAAGCCCCGCGTTCACAAGGATCTGGCGGGGTTCGACATCGAGATCAACTCGTTCGGTGAAATCCGCACCAGCTACGACATCGACAAAATCAACACCTTCCTCAACCGCAACGTGGACGACAAGAAACTCCGCCACCGCGAGGATTTGGAAGACCTGAAAAAAGGCAGTCAGGAGCCGGAAGAGTAAATGTGAAAATGTGAGAATTTGAAGATGTGCCAATGAAAACACACTGGTCTGCTCATTCGCACATTGTCAGATTCTCCCATCTTCACATTTTCATATTTGCTCACTCACAACCCACACCCCCCATGCGTTCCCACGAAATTGACTACAAAATCATTGGCGAAGACATCCAGATTGTGGAGGTCGAACTCGACCCCAACGAGACCGTCATTGCCGAAGCCGGAGCCATGCTGTTTATGGAAGACGGCATCCAGTTTGAAACCAAAATGGGCGACGGCTCCAACCCCAGCCAGAGTTTTCTGGGCAAACTCGTGCAGGCGGGTACCCGTGTCCTCACCGGCGAATCCATCTTCCTGACGCACTTCACCAACCGGGGCGTGGGCAAGCGCAAAGTCGCGTTTTCGGCCCCCTACCCCGGCACGATCATTCCCGTCAACCTCGGCACCGTGGCGGGCAACACGCTCATCGTGCAGAAAGACGGTTTTCTGTGCGCGGCAATGGGCACGAGCATGACCATCCAGTTCAACCAGCGGCTGGGCAGCGGTTTTTTTGGTGGCGAAGGGTTTATTCTTGAAAAAATTCAGGGCGATGGTATGCTGTTCGTCCACGCAGGCGGCGTTGTGATTGAGAAACAGCTCAACAACGAAACCCTGCGCGTCGACACGGGCTGCATCGTGGCCTTCGAGCCGCAAATCGGCTACGACATCCAGCGGGCGGGCAACCTGCGGAGCATGGTGTTCGGCGGTGAAGGGCTGTTTCTGGCCACGTTGCGCGGCACGGGCCGCATCTGGCTGCAATCCATGCCAATTTCCAAACTGGTGCGCGAACTCAGCCCCCACTTTGGCGGCAACCAGAACAAGGAGGGCGGCTCCGTCCTTGGCGGACTGGGGCGGATTTTTGAAGAGTAATTTTCTGAATGAAGAACGAACGAACTCCTCAAACTTATACGGTCAAAAACCGGCCTGCGCCCCCGCAGCGCCGGTTTTTGACGTTGCTGGCCATCTATTTTTCATTGTTCATTTTTCATTTTTCATTTTTCGGTTGCAGCCCTTCCCAGCCCGACTACGCCCCCAAGCCGAAAGGCTACAACCGCATCGATCTGCCGCCGGTGGCCTACCAGCCGCTGACCGAAAAGCACCCGTATTTTTTCGAGTTTTCAAAAGCGGCCACCGTCCGGCCCGATACGTTCCGTGGCGCCTTACCGGACTGGATTTTCATCCATTACCCCGCCTTCAACGCCGACGTGCAACTGACCTACCACCCCGTGCTGGGCGACCGCAAGCGACTCTCCAACCTCATCGACGACGCCTACCGGCTTTCTTCGAAACACGAAATCAAGGCCTACGGCATCGAGGATTCGGGCGTGCGGCTGAAAAATGGCAAGACCGCCACGCTTATTGAAATTTCGGGCGAAGTGCCGAGCCAGTTCCAGTTTTTCACCACCGACAGCACCCGGCATTTTCTGCGCGGGGCGCTGTATTTCAAAACCTCCACCGCCAACGACTCCCTCGCGCCCGTCATTGACTACGTGAAACGCGACATGCTCCACCTGCTCAATACACTCGAATGGCGGAACTGACCGAACGGCACCCCGCCTACGGCCCGGCGCAGAGCGACGCCGTTTTGCAGCAAATCCTTGACTTGCAGGCCGAAAACCTGCGCGAAAAACTCTCCGCCGACACGCGGGCCGCACAGGGCTTCCTGACGTTCCGGTACGACCTCCCGCTGTTGCGCCGCATGAACGACGCCCTGCCGCACGTCGTGGCGTTTCAGGGCAGTAAACTGGTTGGCTATGCGCTTTCCACGACAAGTGAAATTTACCGGGAAGAACCGCTGCTCCGTCCCCTTGCCGAGCGACTCGACACGCTGGTTTTGGCCGGAAAACCGTTCCGCGAACGCCGCTTTTACGTGATGGGGCAAATTTGCGTGGCCAAAAACTTTCGCGGGCAGGGCGTGTTCGACGGGCTTTACCAAACGCAGCAGGCCCTGAATTCCAGCACGTTCGACTGCCTCGTCACCGAAATTTCGCTGCGCAACGCGCGGTCGCTGGCCGCGCACCGTCGGGTGGGCTTCCGGGTCGTCGACGAAGTGGAGGACCCTACCGGCCGCTGGGCCGTGGTCGCATGGGATTGGCAAAGCGCATGAATGATTTTCTACTCCAGGTCCGGAACGCCACCGTCCGCCGCCCCGAAGGCGTGGTGCTGCACGACCTGAATTTCACGCTCGAACGCGGCCAGCACTGGGCGATTTTGGGTGAAAACGGGGCCGGAAAATCGACGTTTCTGCAAGCGCTGGCGGGAAAACTCCCCGTGGTAAGCGGAACGTTCGCGCATCCCACTGGCCCGCTGGCCGAAACCGTCGAATTGGTGCCGAAGGACTTCAGCTTTAACCGCATCGTCGCTTCGGCGGCGCAGTTTTACCAGCAGCGTTTCAACAGCCACGCCGCCGAAGACGCTCCCACGGTGCGGGAAGTGCTACAAAACCAACTGCGGCCCGTCGGAACGGTCCATGAGGCCTCGGTCGTGCTTTTGCCGCCTACCTACCCCGCGTCGTGGCTGGCCGAAGTGGCCGACTGGGTGCAGATTTCACCCTTGCTCGACCGCAACTTTACGTCCCTCTCCAACGGCGAAACCCGCCGGGCGTTGCTGGCCCGCTCGCTGTTGAAACAACCTCGGATTCTGCTGCTCGACAACCCGTTCAGCGGGCTTGACGTGGAAAGCCGCCATCGCCTGCACGCCACGCTCGACCGCATCGCCCACGAGGTGACACTGGTTCTGGTGACTACGCCGGAAGAAATTCCGGCCTGCGTGACGCACGCCCTGACTTTTTTTGTGGAGCGGCCCGCCGAGGCCGCCTGGGTAACTGAAGTTCAACGCCTGACGACTAACCCGGGCGGCCTCGGCGGGCCGCTCCACAAAAAAAGTCTTCCCGAACCTGCCACCGATTTTGCCTACGCCGTCCGGATGCGCAACGTCTCGGTTCGTTACGGCGAAACGCAGGTTTTGCAAAACGTCACCTGGAACGTACAGCGGGGCGAAAAATGGGCCGTGCTCGGCCCCAACGGTTCGGGAAAAAGCACGCTGCTCAGCCTCATCACCGCCGACAACCCCCAGGGCTACGCCAACGATTTCGATTTGTTCGACAAAAAACGCGGCACGGGCGAAAGCATCTGGGACATCAAGTCGAAAATCGGGTTCGTTTCGCCCGAACTGCACCTGTATTTCCCCCGCGAAACGCCCGTCTACAAGGTTGTCGCGTCGGGGCTGTTCGATGCCGCCGGACTGTTCCGAAAAATCAGTGCGGAGCAGACCGAACAGGTTAATTTTTTAATTAATCTATTAAAAATCAGTACCCTGCAAGAAAAACACTTTGCTCACCTTTCTACCGGCCAGCAACGCTGGGTGCTGCTGGCGCGGGCATTGGTGAAAAATCCGCCGCTGCTGATTCTGGACGAACCCGGCCAGGGCCTCGACCCCGAACACCTCGCCCGGTTTCGCGATTTGGTGGACGAACTCTGCCAAAACTCCGGCCGTACGCTACTGTACGTTTCGCATTACGCCGCTGAAATTCCCCGCTGCGTCACGCAGGTTCTGCGGCTCGAGGCGGGGCGGGCAAAAATTGACCCACAAAGCTTGTAGATACAAATTTTGTCTTTACGTTTGTCTGGGAATCAAACTATGGAACTCGAAAAAGCCATCAAGCAGTCCTGTTTTACGAGTGAGTACCAGAAGGTCGTTGTCAACATCACGTACACAGCCGGGTGGCTAAGCGGCGTGACGGGGCGGTTTCTCAAGTCGTTCGGCCTGACCAACCAGCAATTCAACGTGCTGCGCATCCTGCGTGGGCAGCACCCCAACCCCGCTACGCTCGGGTGCATCACGGGCCGCATGCTCGATCAGGCGTCGAACGCCACGCGGCTGGTTGAAAAACTCCGTCAAAAAGGACTCGTCACCCGCGACCTGAACCTCGCCAACCGCCGCCAGGTGGACATTTGCATCACTGAAAAAGGACTTGATCTGCTGGCTGGCCTCGACACACTTATCCACGAAAACGAGCGCCAGTTCCATCACCTGAGCGAACCAGAAGCCCGGGAATTGAACCGCCTTCTAGATAAACTCCGAAGTTAAATTTTTTTATCCGAACAGTTGTATCAACAAATTTAGTCCCTACACCAAAATCTCTTTTCCATGAACAAACCCTCCTTTTCCACGATTACCGTGGCCGGTCTGAAGGCCATCGTAGTGGCCGTGCTGGTCAACGTCAGCCTATTTTTCGTGTGGACCGCCGCTGGCCTGCTCGACCGTACTTTTCTGCTTCCCAACACCAATGCTCCGCTGACGGCCATGCAGGTCGCGATGGCCACGGCCATTCCGATGGTGATTGGCACGCTGTTGTTCGCGTTGCTTGTGCGGTTCACCCGCACCCCCGTCCGGATTTTTACGATAATCGCCATCGGTTTTGGCCTCCTCTCCCTGGCCAGTCCGTTTACAATACCTGGCGTTCCGCTGCCCTACGCCCTGGCGCTGGGCACCATGCACGTTGCCCCCGTGGCGGCGCTCGTGTGGTTTATGCGCAAAACGGAAGCGGGTCAGCGCATTGTTGGGTAAGGTTGGTGAAAAAACGGGCACGGATCGAAAACGATTCCGTGCCCGTTTTGCGCTTCCAAACTACCCGTCGACCGCGTAACTTGGGGTTCCGATTGCCAAAATCTCCAAACCATGCAAACCCGGCTTGTCCTTTGTCATTTTATATTTTTCATTTTACATTTTTCATTCGCGTCCGCGCAGGATTACCCCATCCGGCCCGTGCCGTTCACGGCGGTGAAAGTGACTTCCCGGTTCTGGGCACCGCGCCTTGAAACGAACCGGGCGGTGACAATTCCGTTTGCCTTCAGAAAATGCGAGGAAACGGGCCGCATCGATAACTTCGCCATCGCCGGGAAACTCAAAAAAGGCCCGTTTCGCGGCATCCGCTACGACGACTCCGACGTGTTCAAAGTCATCGAAGGCGCGGCCTACTCGCTGGCTTCCCACCCCGACAAGCAGCTTGACGCCTACCTTGACGACCTCATCACCAAGATTGCCGCCGCCCAGGAACCCGATGGCTACCTCTACACCATCCGCACCATCCAGGGCGACAGCATCCGGGACGTCAACGGCGCGGGCCGCAGCCGCTGGTCGGCGCTGGAAGGCAGCCACGAACTCTACAACGTGGGGCACCTGTACGAGGCCGCCGTGGCGCATTACCAGGCCACGGGCAAGAAAACCCTGCTGAACGTGGCGTTGAAAAACGCCGATTTGCTGGTGAATACCTTCGGCCCGAACCAGCGAATCGCCGTGCCGGGCCACGAAGAAATCGAAATCGGGCTGGTGAAACTCTACCGCACGACCGGCAAAAAAGCCTACCTCGATTTGGCAAAATTTTTCATCGACATGCGCGGTCGCGCCGATCTGCGCAAGCGCTACGTGGGCGGGCCCAACCACGCCCAGCACGTGCCCACGCACCTCGACAGCCTCTATTTTCAGGACAACGTGCCCGTCACGCAGCAGACCGAGGCCCAGGGCCACGCCGTGCGGGCGGGCTACCTCTACGCGGGCATGACCGACGTGGACGCCGTGATGGGCAGCCGCACCTACCGCGCCGCGCTCGACAAAATCTGGCACAACACCACCGACGAAAAACTCTACCTGACCGGCGGCGTGGGCGCGCACCGCTCCGGCGAAAACTTCGGCGACGCCTACGAACTCCCGAACAACGACGCCTACGCCGAAACCTGTGCCGCCGTGGCTCAGATGCTCTGGAACCACCGGCTGTTCCTGCTCACCGGCGAAAGCCGCTACCTGGACGTGTTCGAGCGGATTTTGTACAACGGCTTTCTGGCGGGGGTTTCCACCTCCGGCGACCGGTTTTTCTACCCCAATCCCCTCGCCGCCGATGGCAGGGAACGCTTCAACATGGGCCAGGCCACCCGCGCCGAGTGGTTTGGTACCTCGTGCTGCCCCACCAACGTGGCCCGCGTCATGCCTTCGCTGCCGGGCTACGTGTACGCGGTGAAAGGCAACCGGGTATTTGTCAACCATTTTATGGCGGGGACGGGGGAAATTTCCGTGGGAAAACAGACGGTTCAACTCACGCAACAAACGAATTACCCGTACGAAGGCACCATCCGGCTCAGCGTGAGCGAAGCCGGAATCGGCCCGTTTTCCCTCGCCGTGCGGCTTCCCGGCTGGGCGCAAAACCAGCCCATTCCCGGTGATTTGTACCGGTACGAAACGGGTTCCTCCGGGAGGATTTCGCTTAAAATGAATGGGAAAGAAACGCCGTTTCGCACCGAAAACGGTTTCGCCGTGCTGAACCGGACCTGGAAACGGGGCGACGTGATCGAACTGACGCTGCCCATGCCCGTGCGGCGGGTGTTGGCCAACGAAAAGGTCGCCGCTGATCGGGGTAAAGTGGCCCTCGAACGCGGCCCGGTGGTGTATTGCGTGGAAGGCGTGGACAACGGCGGCACGGTTGCGGGCGTTGCGGTGAGCGACCAGACGATTTTCCGAACCGTTGCCGCGCCCGATTTCGTGGCCCCCTGCGTGCTGGTCAAGGGCACCGACGGTGGGCAGGAATTCACGGCCATTCCCTACCACCTCTGGAGCCATCGCGGGCCGGGCGAAATGGCGGTGTGGTTGCCGAAAAAATAACGCCGGGCGTGGGGCGGGGCAAGCCGGGCTGGATCATTTTTTTGAACCCGGCGCTCATCCAATCGGTTACCCGCTTGCTTAATTTTGCAACTGAATCTTTTTGACGTTCGATTTTACGATGGAAGTTCTCTGCGTAAACAACCGCTTCCCGGCCCCCGTGCTGGCCTTCTACGCCGAGTTTGGCGTTCAAATTCCCAAACAGGACACGATTTACACGCTCCGCCAGGTGAAGCGCCACACCACCGGCGAAACCGGCGTGTTGCTGGCCGAAATCCAGAACCCCGACGTACCCGTGCGGCACCCCGTGCTGGGCGAAACCTGGTTCGAGCCGACGTTCAACATCAACCGCTTCCGCACGCTGCTCGGCGAACCGGTTCGCGAAGAAGAAGCCGAACTGGTCAATTCGTGAGGGCCTCGTTCAGGGGTTGATGCGTTTAAGGTTTAACTTCAAACGTTAAACTCTAAACGCATCAAGCGTTTTCACTCCGCCACGCTCGTTGTGCGCGCACCGGCGTGTCCGTCGCCGATGCGGGTGAGGGTTTCGGCCAGTTCCTGAAGCTGGGCGGCGGTCCGGGTTTCGGCTTTCCCGGCAGCATCCGAAGTCAGTTTCCCCAGGTTCTGCATGGCCTGCCCGATGCTGGCCGCGTCGCCTTGAGCCAGCACGTCTTTGAACGCGTCGAGTTGGGCGGCAATTTCAGATAATCCTTTTTCGCGGAGCGTGTCGCTTAAGCCGTTGAGCAATTGCGGTGCTTCGTCGCGGGCGGCTTCTAAATTGTGGTTGAGGGCCTCGGTCGTCCGGGCCAGTAGCTGGGTGTACGCTGACGTATCTGCCATAGAAGTTGTGTTTGGTTTTTTGCCAACCGCTCACTCAATACTGCGGTCGGTTCACGGCTTTTTGTTCCAGGCGGTTGAGGGTTCCGGCCAGTTCGCTGAGGTGTTCGGCCAGCGGACCGTTGGCTTTTTGCGATTCGTCGAACGTCATCCGCACGAGGTTTTGGAGCGAATCGCCCACGGCGGCTTCGTCCTCGGCCAGCACGGCGTCCTGCAAGCGACCAAGCTCGTCGGCCACCACGTCGAGGCCCGCCCCGCGCAGCTCCACAATCCATTGGTTCATCAGGCTGGGGGCGTTTTCCTGGAGGGTTTCGGGTTTTTGTTTCAAGAAATCAATCGTGCGGGCCAGGCGGTCGAGGGCTTCCAACTGGTCGTGCGGTACGGGCGTTGCCATGCGGAGAATGCGTTTTGGTGATGGAAGCGTCTCGTTAAAAAACAATACCAGCCTTGAAGGTGCCGCCAGCCGCCCGGCCGGGTCGCGCCAGCGTAAATTCCCGCCCTTTTTTTTGTCCCGGAAACAAAAGGAAACTACTTTTGGTAATAGTATGCACGCATACGTTCCATAACGTTAAACCGCTGATTGCATGGCCTCTCCGACCTTTTCCCGGCGCAACCTCGACTTCCTTCTCCACGAAGTGCTCCGCGCTGAAGAACTCACCCAACACCCTTATTTTCAGGACTACAGCCGTGAAGCGTTCGACATGGTGCTCGACAGTGCCACCGAGATTTCCGACAAAATCCTACTGCCCGCCTTCACCGAAGCCGATCGCACCCCGCCCGAACTCGAAAACGGCGGCGTGAAAGTTCACCCCGCCGTCGGGCGTTTTCTGAAGGCCGTCGGCGACGCCGGGTTGATCGGAACCAGTTTTTCGTTCGAACACGGCGGACAGCAATTGCCCGAAGTGGTCAGTTCGGCGGCGGGGTTCATCCTCGGCGCGGGCAACAACGCCCTGATCATGTTCCGGGGCCTGACCGAGGGCGCGGCGCACCTGATCATGTCGTTCGGGACACCCGAACTCAACGAAACCTACGTGCCCAACATGCTGGCGGGCAAATGGACGGGCACCATGTGCCTCACCGAGCCGCAGGCGGGCAGCGCCCTGGCCGACGTGGCCACCACCGCCACGCCCCAACCCGACGGCAGCTACAAAATCCGGGGGCAAAAGGTTTTTATCTCGGCGGGCGAGCACGACCAGACTGACAACATCATCCACCTGTTGCTGGCCCGCATCGACGGCGCGCCGAAGGGTACGAAAGGCATTTCGCTGTTTGTCGTACCCAAAAAACGCATCACCGGCGAACCCAACGACGTGACGCCCACGGGCCTTTACCACAAAATGGGGCAAAAAGGCACACCCGCCATGCACCTGACCTTTGGCGAAAGCGACGACTGCCTCGGTTACCTCGTCGGCGAAGCCCACAAGGGCTTGAGCTACATGTTTCAGATGATGAACGAAGCCCGCCTCGGCGTGGGCATGTGCGGGGCGTACATCGCGTCGGCGGCTTACTACGCCTCGCTGCGCTACGCCCGGGAACGGCCCCAGGGGCGGCGGTTGAACAACAAGAATCCCGACGAGCCGCCCACGCTCATCATCAACCACCCCGACGTGCGGCGGATGCTGTTGTTTCAGAAAGCCGTTGTGGAAGGGTCGCTGGCCCTGATTCTGGAAGCGTGCCGGTACGTTGATCTGACCCGCGTCACCGAAGGCGAAGAAAACGCCGACTACGAATTACTCCTGGATTTACTCACGCCCATCGCCAAAACGTATCCCGCCGAAATGGGCATCCGGGCCGTCAGCGAAGGCATGCAGGTGCTGGGTGGCTACGGCTACACCGAGGATTTCCCGCTCGAACAGTACTACCGCGACATCCGCATCACGAGCATTTACGAGGGCACGACCACCATCCAGGCGCTTGATTTGCTGGGCCGGAAGGTGCTGCAAAAAGGCGGCCGGGGTATCCAGTTGCTGGAAAAAGAACTGGCTCAGGTAATGGACGACGCTCGCACGTTCGACGATCTCCGGCCCTACGCCGACCGCCTCGCCGGGGAGTGGGACCGCACGCAAGCCGTAACGAAACACCTGCTGGACATTATGGCCACCGGCGACGCCGAGCGCGCCTGCGCCGATGCGACGCTGTACCTCGAACTCTTTGGTCTCGTGGTCATCGGCTGGCAGTGGCTCAAGCAGGCCGTCGTGGCCAAACGGGCGCTGGTCAGCCAGGCACCCGAAGGCGACGAGGCGGCTTTTTACGAAGCCAAACTCCACACGATGAAGTTTTATTTCCACTACGAACTGCCCAAAGCCCTCAGTCTGGCCGCCCGCCTGACCGATCCCGAAGCGCTCACGCTGCCGACGGAGACGGCGGTGATGCTTTGAGAGAATAAACAGGAGAAGCGGGGGAAGGGGACGAAAAGAAGTGATTGCTTCTTTCGTCTCCTTCCCCCGCTTCTCCTTTTCCTTTTATTTCTTCCGAAGCCGCTTTTTCAGCGCCTCGATCTCTTTTTGCTGCTTAATCACGTACAGCGTCAGTTCTTCGATTTTGCTGAGCAGCACGGCGTGCATCTCACCGACCTGAATCCCTTCGGCCTCTACCTTTGCCGCCGACGGTACGCCGGGAAGGTGATGGTTGGCATGGATGTACGCTTCCACGTCGGCCAGGGGACGCAGGGCGTAGGTTTTGTCGAACACGTAGTCGGCCCAGCCCGTGCGCACGCGCACTTCCTGCGCCAGCACCTTGCCGTTGACGGCCAGGCTGTACGGCCCACCCGCGTTGTTGTTGAAATTCTGGCCGGTGTTGGTCACGTTGATGCCCACGTAGGAGCCGAGGTTGCTGGAATTGGCAGTCGGCGTTGGGGCAGGCGTTGGAGTGGGTGTGGGCGTAGGAGTTGGGGTGGGCGTTGGCACGGGTGTCGGGGGCGGGGTGGTCGTGCCGCCGCAGTTGGCCGGTTTGGTGATGGTCAGCGACACTTCCGCGCTGGCGCAGCCATTCATTTCATTGGCCACCGAGTATACGCCCGGCTCGGTAATGATGATCAGCCCGCAATCGCATTTTTTATACGGTGCGCCGTCTTTTTTCCAGATCTGAACCGACCCCGGCGGGGTCCCGATGACGATGAGTTGGAGCGATTGGCCGGGGCACAGGGTGGTGACGCCCAGGTTGGGCGAAATGTTCAGCGGGGCCGGTGTGGTACACTGCGCCCGCGCCTGGTGGACTGCCCCAGCGAGCAGGATACAAGTTAAAAAGAGTCGGGTGAACTGGTTCATGAGTTTGAGTTAGGAAAGGTTTTACTGCGAGATGGCCGGACCATTGGCGCTTAGGTTTACGGTCAGGCAGGCGGCTTCGCTGTTGCGGAGAGCCTTGAAGGTGTAGTTGCCTGTCGGGGCTTTGGCCGGGTCGCCAAACGAGTAGGTCTGGCCAGTGGCTACGCTGCCATCGGGGCGTACCCACTGGTAGGTTACGTTAGGCTCGTTGGTGCCGCCGTCGAACGAGGCCGTGAGTTGCAGGTCGCTGCCAAGCGTTGCCGCACTGGTAGCCACCAACGCCGCCGGATAGGTGCAGGCGGGTGCCGGTGGGGGGCTACCCCCGCCCGAACTGGGCGGAGGACCGGCGATCTGATCGATGTTGAAGTCGTCGATGCACTTTACGTCCACCTGCTGGCTTGGCCCGCTGACGCTCCGCCAGGCATTGAAGGGCGCTACTTCGTCGCCGGTGATGAGTTTCGTCCAGTTGTAACTGGCCGAGGCCACGGGAACGCGGGGAGTGATGCCGTTGTTAGGGGCCGAGCAATATGCGTCGTGCAGGTACCTGAGGTGGTCGTCGACGGCTCCCCAGTTGAACCCGCCCAACGGCGTGATGTGGATGTACTCCCCGCCTTTGTCGAAAAACCGGCTCCCCAGCGAGCGAATCAGGCTGGCCTGGTCGAAGGCCTCCGGCGTGGAACTGAGGTCGTTGTTGTCGAACTCGATTTCCACGAGTTTATCGCTGCCGAGCGTGCCTTTTATCACGTCCACCCAGCCCAATTTTGCGCCTTCCATGTCGCCGCCGTACTCCCCGGCCGAAGTGTAAATGCCATCCAACCCCCCGGACATGTAGGGAATGTTAGTCGCACGAAACGGGATGCTGTACCAGTAGTAGGCCAGTTCGGAAGCAAAATAGCTGAACGGAATCGGAACTACCGATTGCAGCGCCGAGCGGCACCGGGTGGTCAGGTCTTTAATTTTCCGAATCCCGAACCGGATCCAGTCCCGGTTGGCCTCAGTGTTCATGTTCGGGTACTGGTTGCCGGGCGACGGTCCTTCGGGGTACGCCACGTCGGCGAAACTGGCGTAATAGCTGCTCCAGGCCTTGTTGAGGGCCGCGATACTGCCGTAGCGGTTAGGCAGGTAAGTGTTGCGGTACTCGTTGAGGGTAGCCTGGCTGTAATCCGTCCAGCGCACCTTGTTGGGCGTTTCGTCGAGGGGGTAATTCATTTCGCCCTGTTGCCCGATCACGGCCAGCACGTTGAGCAGGGTGCCATCGTCGTAGTACGGTTTCAGAAACGTGGCGGCGGCCTTCATGAAGGTCTCAATGGCGGCCATGCCCTGGGCGCTGCTGAGCGAAGGCACCACGTCGAACTTGTCGCCGATCACCTGGTACTGGTATAGCGAGCCGTCGGTGTAGGTCATCAGTTCGCTTTCGGGGAAAAACGGCTCGTGATCCTGCGGCAGGCCACTGGTGTTACGCTGGCGGCGCAAAGCAAAGTTGACTTGCGCTTTCAGCCCCAGTTTACGGCATAAATCAAGCGCCACCCGCAGACTATCCCAGTTGTAGACGCCCGGGGTAGGGTTATGGTGGTACCAGTTTTGGGCAAAATGCACCGCAGTAAAGTGGTGGTCTTTGGCAAAACGTACGGGTGGCTGGTTGCCGTCGGAGGTGTTGAAAATCAACTGTCGAGTGGTACCTCCAGCCACGCGCAACGCTCCAGGACGAGCGTCGGGCGCTGCCACGGCCAGACTCAGGCGGGCTTTCTCAACAAAAATGCCCGCCTCGTCGGCGTCGTAGGCTCCGCGCAACAGCCGGAACGTCGCCTCGGCGGGCATCCGCACGAAGCGCCCCCGCACGGTGTAACTGACTTCGGGCCGGGCGGGCGACAACCAGCCCCGGACGAAGGCGGTCAACGGGCTTTCCGTTGCCTCGAAGCCGTCGGGCAGCAGCAGCCGGAGGGCGTAGGCGTTGGAGCCCCCCGCCAGGTGACGCACTGTGGGCGATAGGTTGAGGTACCGGACCGTGACGGTCAGTTCGACCTCCTCGCCCACCATCACGCGGGCTTTGTTGCTGCGGAGCGCAAACACCAGCGGGTCGTTGTCGGCGTGCGCCCGGCGGGCGGTCATTGTCGGGGAGCTGGTCGGCAAAACAGCGGCACGGGGCGTATGGCCCAGGCCCACGCGCCATGAACCAAGGGCCAGCAAAGCAGCCAGCAGCCAGGTACGAGGTTGACGAAAGGGCGTACCCCGGCCGTAAAAAAAGGTAGTAGTTCTCATCTCGATCGAAAGCGGGTTAGGTGAAAAACGCAAGGCAATCCTCGCGACCGGGACAGTCGAAGCTTGTTTGGCTCCGTCCCTACGGTCTCAGGCGCGCAAAGCAAAGTCGGCAGGAGCTACCTCCACTTCGGCGTATGAATGCAAATGAACTGATAATCCCGTGGATCAGGGAGTTGATACAATTGGAGCGGGCGCTCCCGGGATTCCCCTAAGAGGCGGGGAAACCCTGTGTGAAAATCAGCGTGGCGGTGCTGAAACGGAAAAGAATTCATCAGGCGGGTTAGGTGAAGTGTTTTGAAAAATGGCGGTTTTAAAAAACAAGCGTCAAAACTAAACCTCAAATCTGGAGAACTCCAAACAATGCCAGCGTTTTCTTTTTTCAGGCTACCCAAAGTCTACCCAAATCAGCCTAGGTGCCTACCCTCTTGGTAGGAGCACTAAGTATCACAATTGAAATTCAATAATTGCTTTAATAGGTTCATTTTTAGGTTTTTATAAAATTTTAAGGACAATTATCTGAGTAACTTCACTGACCTTTCCCGAAACACGTCCGCTCTTTTGATAAACGCATAACCTAAGTTAGCTGGATTAGTCTTCAGCGGCTTATCTTCACTTGTTGGTCAGTAAGATACCACTGAAGTTGATTAGCGTTTAATCGTGTAATTAACACCTGATACGTTTGTGGAGAAAAGTTTTTAGGTTTAAACGTGCCATGAACTCCCATTGGCAAAAATCGTTTCCCTGAGAAAAAATAGGCTCGCCTTCCGGCGGGTAATTGACTGGCGGCAATCAGGTAGATTCGTTGATTTGAACGCAAAACCCAGAAAATCCTATCCCCGGGGTGTACTTCCAAGGTTCGGTTGCTGAGTGTTACCTCGTTATTGCCATTGTGTTCTTCGAGTTGTAAGTGCTGGCGGACAGAATCCCTGGCATGAATCATATTCATCGTTGCGAGTATCGGATTGAGCTTAGAAAAGGGTGGCCGGTACTGCCGTTTCACCAGTGCTTGATTTGTAACCGAATCGGCGTAGGCCTCCCAGTAGGGATCATCGCCCGGATACACTTCCCACCTTGCGTCGTGCTGGAGGTGGAAAAGGCTTACCAGCTGCTGGTTGTGGTTCAACTCC
Source organism: Spirosomataceae bacterium (assembly GCA_965249815.1). Classification (GTDB taxonomy): domain Bacteria; phylum Bacteroidota; class Bacteroidia; order Cytophagales; family Spirosomataceae; genus JAJAZB01. The sequence continues at coordinate 22,780 of CBDFMV010000003.1, forward strand.
AATACGTAAACGGCTTGATACTGGTGCCAAATCCAAAGCCCCCCACTCAGCAGCAGCGCGAACGAAATCAATCTGGAACGAATCCAGGGTCCTGCTGTCTTAACATTCCACAGGTAAACGATGCAGGTCAATGGAATAGAGGCATCAAAATACCGGCTATTGAGTAGGTATCCTTCGGGCATATTCACTCTCGTGATGGCTATCGCTCCTAAGGTTGCAACCAACCACGCCCCATACCCAATCGTGACCAGTTGCAGTTGGTCGGCGCTATTGCTCCTAGTTCGGTCAATGCCTCGCACGACCCTACTGAGGGCTGAAAAAAACGCGATGCACCAGCCTGTTAACGTAAGCCCGCCCACAAAAATGGGGAGCCAGTACGGGTGAGGTGTCGTGGTGATTTCATCAAAGTTCGCGTAATTGCCCAAACTAAGCAGAAACCTCCGGATGTATGTAAAGATGCCCTCAAATTGCCTTGGGGTAAATTCGGAATGATAGCCCCGGAAGTACCCAGTCCCTAAAAATAAAACCAGTGCGGCGTAGGCCACTAGGGCTTTCCAGCGGCGTTGAAGCCCCAGAACTATAATTCCAAAAAGACCAGCTAAAATGCCGTTACCCATCACCCAGGGCAAAAGACATGTAAGAAAGCTGGCCATCAGGAAGGAACGCTTTCCTGGCTTGACCAACTGACTGTAAAGCAAAAAACCCAGTAGCGGCAATAATGCATAAATGATGGCGGTGCTGGACCAAAGAAGATTCCGGTGCAAAAGCTGCGGCTGCATCATCAGCCAGACCACGGGCAAAAATGCCAGCGGCGGCATAGATAGCTGCCTGGTGGTTCGGTAAAAAAGGGCCACTAAGGCAAGAAGCACAGCCAAGGCAAGCCACATGAAAATCCGCGTATCTACGTAACCCATTACCCCCATCGTTACGCCAGCCATCAACCTGACGATTGCCAACCGGTGTTCCGTAAATCCATGCTGTCGGGTAAGTTGTCCGAGTTTATCCCACCCTCCTGCCGCTTCCTGCACCCGCCACCAATCTGCAAACAGCAAATCAAAGTCGTCTTCCATTGGTACATCGAGGGCATAACGGTACAAAGCGTACGCCATCCAGCCCATGGGGTATAATATGCTGAATACCAATCCGATTTGGAGCAAGTAAGTGCGAACAAATTTCATAGGTGCTAAATGGTAGAATCTGTGTTTACCGGCAAAATAACTTCATGGAAGGTATAACTGGCAGTTAGCCCAATAATTTAAAAATCTGTGTGCCTTAAAATTGCAGAGATTTTGCTGTGAACACGGGTTTATTAAAATTTCGGTTCTGTTTTCAAGTGATGACGATTAGACGTTACGCTGTTAGACAACCAAACGGATTACATCCCTGTGGTTTTTAACCTTCTTTGAAAAGCCCGTCGTGCGGCGGTATAACCTTCGGCAACGTGCTATCAGGCAGATACTTAACCTCTCGATGGCTTTGGTGAACTGTACTCTTAACTTTCTTGCTGGACAAAGTTAATAATTGTTAACTTTGACAAAGGCAAGACGATGAACCCGAATCAAAAACTGGCCATCAGCGCCTGAGCGTGCTAGAGTTGGCCCAAATCTAAGAGCGTGTTTTAAAATATTATTTGGCGAGTCTGGGCAAAAGGAAGGAAATGAAGGCTAGCTGGAGCATGGCTTGGGCCGATTCAGCCAATCGCTCAAAATCTTTGCTCAAACGGCGGCGAAAATTCAGCCAACCGAAACTCCGCTCGACTTACCAACGGCCTTTTTGGGGGACAAACCCCTGGGTCGATTCGGGCTTCTGTACAAGTTCAACCCGCCAGGTCGGCTGCTGACGAGCCACAGGGTCAAGGAAGGATTGTTTGTAACCGTGGTCGGCCAAAATTAACTTCAAGTCGGGCACTTGCTGGGCTATCCGGTCAGCCAGGTGGCAACCGGCGGCCGAGTCCGAGATTTGAGCCGAAGTCACCAGGATGGCCCAGGGTAAACCCAACGAATTGACTCCCAGATGACGCTTGCGACCGTTGATGCATTTGGCCCTATCCCAGCCTTTATCTTCCTTAAAAAAGGGGGCAATTTTAACGCTTTGACTGTCAAAGGCTAAGCGACTTGGCGTATCGTTGCGTTCCTATCGGCGACGTTCGGCCACGACCAGCGTCCGCAGGAGCCGCTCGAAGAGGCCACTGCGTTTCCATTTGCGGTAGTGGTAATAAACACTTTGCCAAGGCGGATAGGCGCTGTCGAGGTTGCGCCATTGGACGCCCGACCAAACGATGGACAACATGGCATTGGTGATTGTCCGCAGGCTGTGCCAGCGTTGGCGTTGGTCGTTAAGAACCTTTTCCATAAGTTGCCATTGGGAATCGGTCAGCTCCGTGAAGCAGTCTTGCATCGCATCTTGGTTGTGTGGTAACTCCAAGATACTGACTGATTCCCTTTTTTGTCCTTTTTAAAACACGCTCTGAAGCAACGTCTCGGAAGCCTGCAAACGCAAGGGCATGACTCGCACCATGTTCTACGAGTACAAAAAGCGTTTGCTAAGCGGGGCATCGAAGGCCTCAAGGATTTACCGCCCATCGCCAAATCACCCCCCTTCACTACCCCCGCCGAGGTAGTCGAGCTGAGTAAAGCCTTGGCTTTAGAGCATCCGGCTTGGGGCTGTAACCGCTTGGAGGCTCTTTTGATGGCTAAAGGTCGTCGCCTGAGTGCGCCCACCATCCAGGATATCCTCAACAAGCACGGCCTGGGTAGCCGCTATGACCGCTGGCTGGCCCTCGAGCAACAGCGCGCCGCCGAAGGTCTTGAATTGAACGGCGAGCAAACCGCCTTGTTGGAAAAACTGAACCCCCAGTTCAAGGAGCGCCATGTGGAGTCCTCCGCACCGGGCCAACTCCTGAGTCAGGACATTTATTAGGTCGGTATCATCAAGGGCGTGGGCAAGGTCTATCGCCACTCGGTGGTCGACACGTTCAGCAGCTAAGGGTTTGGTCGGGCGGCGCTCCACTTTCTGCACACCTCCAAACAACCTGAAGCAGCCGTGGCGGTGCTGGACAACGACGTGCTGCCCTTCTACGCCAGAAAGCGGCTCAAGTTCAGCGCCGTGCTGACCGACAATTGGAGGGAATACTGCAGCACTGACGCCCATCCCTTCCAGCTTTACTTATACCTCAACGACATCGAGCACCGCACTACCCAGGTGCGACGCCCTCAAACCAACGGCTTCATTGAGCGCTTTCACCGTACCGTCCAGGAGGAGTTCATTCAGAACACTTTCCGCCAGCGGGTGTATTTAACCTTGGAGGAGTTACGGGCCGACCTGGATACCTGGCTGGTGTTTTACAACACACAGAGGCCGCATTTGGGTTATCGAAACATGGGCCGCAAACCGATTGAAACCATTAACCAATTTTGCACACAACTCAGCCAGAATAAAATCAAACCCTTCCAGCAAGAAAGTTAAGAGTACATCTGAAGACTTTCCATCCATCGGTACATCAGAAGTTGACCCGAAGCTCACCGAGTCGTTTGAGCAACTCCTTCAGGATCTTCTGGAAGCGCTTGCCGAGCGTCAAAGCCAGGATTTCGTCCTCCTAGGGGCATAGATATACAGCAGCCAGACTTTTTTCTGCTTGCTGTGGACGAAGGTGTAAACTTTATCGATGAGCACTTGGTGATAGTGCCCGTGCCGGGGACAAATCACAAGCCCCTGGGCGGCCGTCAGCAAGCACCTCAACACCGCGACCCAGGCTGATGCTCAGCACCCTACTAACGTCACGGATACTGCTACCATGAGTTAATATCTTGACGGCTAGGCGTTTGCTGGTAGGGTCAGCACCCCAATATAGGCACTCGTGTTGAAACTGTTTGCCGCACGTGCGGCACAAATAATTTTGTCGTCGGTAGCGGTCTAAATCAGGGTGAAGCATTGTAAGCATTTAGGAAAACGACGACCCGATCGCGCAAGCCTTGCTTGGTTTTGGCGAAGGCCAGCGTCCTACGCACCAGGGGTGCCACCCGCTGGCGAAGGGTGTTGTTTAACCGCTCGACGTGATTGGTAGGCTTGCCTTTCGAGCAGTGAGGTTGGTGCGGCACGGCACAACGCTTCGGTATGCTTGGTGGCGGTCAGTGTGGAAGACCGCTTGTCGGCGCACCGGTACGGGCAAGCGCTTCCACTGACGTCGGGCAGCCGTACTGCTGCGGTCACCCAGGTAGTAGGCCAAGACCTTACGGCTGTGGCGGCACAGGGCTACCCAGAGCCAGATTTGGTAGTTTTGTGTCGAATGAAAGTAGTCATCTCGTCAATCTCCACGTCAGTTACCGGTGGGGTCGGGGGCGGGATAAAGCGGTCCGCCGCCCGGCAGGCTTTTTTTAAGATTTTCGCCACGGTCATGCGACTCACTCCCGCTGCCCGGACGATGGCTCGTTGGCTGAGGCACTCAGCGAGGAGTTTCTTGCCCTGAGCGTAGCGGACCTGGCGCTCAAGGGCAGCAGGTTGGAGGTAGCCGTAGTGGTTGCAGGCTCGGCAATGATATTTGGCCTTTCCCTAGGAGGAGCCGTTGCGCCGCAGGTCGCTGCTGCCGCACCGATGGCACGTTTGAGCAATCATGCCGCTAAGTTAATACTCACCCGTAGTTAGACCACTACCTTGTCGTCCACTGCCTTTGCGTCCGTTCTTGACGACTTTCGCAGACTGGCAATGTGGATACAGAAGCTGAATTTGGATGGTCACGCTCCCAAATTAGCTCCCCACATTGCCTTTCCTGCTTTTGACCCTCATACATTCGAGAACACTACCAAAATTCTTGAGCACCTTCTTTCAGCATAAAATTTTCCGAATTACTGATCTAACGGTTAAATCTGAAGCATCGGAATCTCTTTCCTTTGTTAAATGGAACCAAAAGTTGTTTAGTATTTGATATTTTATAACTCGATTTTATGTTACCCTGCCAACCTACCCCCCACCCGCGGCACCTCCCTCTGAAGCGCCGCATCTACGATTATATCGGCCATCACTGGGCAGATTGGCTTCCTTTCTTACCCTCCTACCAAGCTTTTAACCACCGCCTCAGTCACCTGACCCTGGCCTTTCAAACCCTGATTGGGCAGTACCTGTCCCAGACCGACCAGCTCGCCCAGAATGTGTTGTGGCTGGGCGATCGGCTGTCTACTATGCTTAGCTACGGCCCGATTAGCCCCGGTGCCTGCGTGGCATACAACCAAGCGAATCTGAACTACCGCGCCGCCAAAAGCCAGTACTCCCACAGCGTAAAACTGCACGTCTTGGCCCGCCGACGCCCGGGACTGTTGCCTGTGCCGGAGTGGTTGTTTCTGACGCCCGCTTCCTGCTACGACCTGACGGCGACACATAAGCGGTTGCCCCTGCAAGCAGTGATGTACTATACTGACAAGGCATACGCCGACCGGCCTCAACACCAGCAGGCCCAGGATTCGAAGTGGTTGACGCCCTTTAAAGCCGTCCGGGGCCAATACCCCGTCGTCAGAAAGACCCTGCGGTTCCGCTTCGTGTCGGCTATACGCCTGCCCATTAAGTCTTTTTCAAATGATTGATAGAGCAGACTAATTTGGCAAATACGGTTAAAGCCCGCTCGGAAATCGGCTCGAACCTGCATTTCTACGGCGAGTTAGCCGTCCAGTGCTTTTGCTCAATGCCAACCCTTGATTCTCATTATATAATCATTAAGAATCCATGGGATGGCTTTGATATTTACTCCAGTAATTCATTTTGGAATTTCGTCTGAATCCTTTCGATTCCTAAGTCCAAAACGTCACACACCATTCACCCGATTGAGATGCGCGACCCGCCAGTTCCATCCTTTCCTTCATGTCAAGCTGTCATCAGATAGCCAGATCGTGTTGCACTTACTAAAAACGAGTTTCGGATTTAATCATCAGTAAATTTTCACGTTCCAAACTAACTCTTTTCCGCTATGAAACCGCTGTATCGTTCTCTAAGAGACACAAAAGCCCTCCGTGCCACCAGTGCTGTGGCAATCGTGTTTATCTCATTCGGGTTGTCAAACCCGACAAGCTCGCTCAGAAGCTTATCAGGAAAGGCTTCTCTGGATAGGCCATATATTGATACATCGTTTCCACAGTCTTACGAATCGTCTTCTATCTCGAGCCACCAGAAGGCCTCCATCGATGTAAAACGACCTTCTACTGACCCAGTTATATTCTCTATAACAAGTAATAGATCCCAGGTTACTGTGGGCGAGGAAATCGAATTATCCATTAAAGCTCGTTACCTTCACTTTTCCCCAACCAATGTATTTACTGTAGAGGGTTCAGATGGGTTCACCCTTCGAACTTTAATACCGAGTTATTTTGAAGTGACTGGGGGCACTTTTACAGATTATGTGCATGAACGATTAAGCTCTGCTAAGCCAGAAATTTTGTATACACTACGAGGATATTTTACAAACGCCCTGAGTGATGGTACTTTTAAACTCCTCCGCAGCAAATACGACGCAGATGCAACCAGCATTTTTACAGAAAAAGCAAAAATAAAAGTTAGACTACTGCAAGACGTCACCCCTCATAAAGCGCGTTTGTCAAGTCAACCAGTCTCCAGGCAACTTTTCTTAAATATAGGCAGAGGCACTGTTAATCGCCAAAGCGTGATAGATGCATCACAACATCCTTTTACTGCGTTGCTATTTTGGGAAGATTGGAAGGAGCTCAACCCATCACCAAACTCATACAATTGGACAAATTTAAAATCGGCGTGTGATGAGGCTGTAGCTCGCGGACTAAAATTTGCAGTAACCATTTACCTTTGGCGTGAATATCAGGAAAATGGCCCTCAATCAGATAGCTACTTAACGAATGTACCGGGTGCGCTCAATATAAATACTGACTTTATGCGTTGGCAAGATGGAAGCCTCGCATATTTTTACGCAGTTGCAGGACATGGTACGGTAGTACCATCACCTTCCTCAGAGGCAAGTATGACCGCCGTAAGCACTTTCATGCAGGCTTTGGGTACTTTTTTGGCTCCATATGGCGATAATGTTCTCTACGTCAATTCTGTAATTGGTGAGAACGGCGAGTTAGCATATCCCTGGTTTGATGGCAAGTGGAGTGACTTTTCGGAAATAGCGAAAGCCGGATTTCGAACTTGGCTAACCCAAAAATATTCTAACCTATCTGGAATTAATTCTGCCTGGGGTACCTCTTACACCTCTGTCAGTGATATTCAGCCAACTCTTTATGGTGTAGTTGGAAATGATTATCCGGCTGTAAACACCGAAGAACGAAAAGACTGGATGCGTTACCGACAAATAAAATTAGCTTATCTGGCTAGTAAATGTAATCAAGGTCTGAAAAATGGTGCGAATATTCCGTATCATCTGTTTTTGTCTGCCTTGGGCAGTTATCAGCATAACATTAGGTTTGGTGCCACAAACCTGCCTCTGTTAGGTTGCAACGCCGCAGGCGTATATTCGTCAGCAGGCGCAAATATTTCTCAAAATGGCAGCGAGAAACCCAGTGTACCTGATATCATAAAAGGAACTTTAGGGCCAAATACCATAGCTGAAATCGAATTCGATAATAACGATTTAAATTCAGACGGATCCAATTCTACTGTTCTGGACGCTGCAGCCGATCTGCGTACCTGGGGAGCAAAATTTTTTGATAAGGGGGGAGAGTACATCCATATCACGCCATTGGGTGGCTGGGATCACTCCAAGACCGATCCCCATTTACAATACCTTCGTGATACCTACTTCCAAGGAAGTTCTACACCTACAGCCAGAGCCCCTCTGGCAACAACAACGTACTCAATGACCAATATGATCACTAATGATCAATTGGCCTACATCAACGCTTGGAATTCAGTAAACGGCAGTCAGCAGCAAGTAAATATTCGCTGCATCGACGATTTCGTCGGGGGCAACTGTAATTGTACGCCACCTACGGCACCTCAATTATCTTCCAGTAATAATAGCATCTGCTCTGGCAATTCGGCAACGCTAACTGCCAGTGGGTGTAACGGGACCGTAAATTGGTCAACTGGTCAAACAGGCACACAAATTACTGTAAATGCCGCCAATACTTATACCGCAACCTGTGTGGTAAACGGTTGTAGTAGTGCGGGTTCTTCCATTATGATCACAAATTGTTCAACCACTTGTGCCCTGACGAAAGTAAGGTTGTATCCACGTTCAGGCTTGGAAAGTCGCCTTAATGGAGCCAAAGTTCAAGGCTCCAACAACGGCCAGAATGGCCCCTGGACCGACGTACTCACCGTCAGCGGGGTCAGCACCAGCCAGTGGTACGAGTTTACTGCTAATACTGCCTATTCTACCCTGCGTCTCTTGTCGCCCAATGACGGCTATTGCAACGTGGCTGAGGTGGAGTTCTATAACGGCACCACCAAGCTTCAAGGCACACCCTTTGGCGACGCAGGCGGACCGTGGGGTGGTAACCAGGACCGTACTTTTGACAAAGCTTTCGACGGCAACATCGCCACTTTTTACGATGCCAGTAATGCAAGCGGCGGCTTCACAGGGTTGGTACTGACTAATTGCAATACCGGTACATCTTTGACAGTTGCCAATCAAACCAATTTACAGAACACACCAAATGGAGGCGGTAATGGCAGTTTTGCGGTTAACTCAATCAATGTCAATTGGGCGATTGGTGGTATACCTACTTGGATTAATTTGAGTACAACAAGTGGTAGCAACGGCACTACTATAGTCAACGTTACTTTTCAGGCAAATGCCGGCGCAACGCGTTCAACTACGCTTACTGTTAATGGCGGAGGATTCAGTCAACCTATAAGCCTTTCACAGCAAGGTACCACTACCGGCTCCTGTGCCCTGACGAAAGTAAGGTTGTATCCACGTTCAGGCTTGGAAAGTCGCCTTAATGGAGCCAAAGTTCAAGGCTCCAACAACGGCCAGAATGGCCCCTGGACCGACGTACTCACCGTCAGCGGGGTCAGCACCAGCCAGTGGTACGAGTTTACTGCTAATACTGCCTATTCTACCCTGCGTCTCTTGTCGCCCAATGACGGCTATTGCAACGTGGCTGAGGTGGAGTTCTATAACGGCACCACCAAGCTTCAAGGCACACCCTTTGGCGACGCAGGCGGACCGTGGGGTGGTAACCAGGACCGTACTTTTGACAAAGCTTTCGACGGCAACATCGCCACTTTTTACGATGCCAGTAATGCAAGCGGCGGCTTCACAGGGTTGGTACTGACTAATTGCAATACCGGTACGATCCCTTGCGTAATTAACAAGGCGCGCTTACAATTTAGAGCCCCAGGGGAAGGAAATATGGAACGGCTGGTGGGAGCAAAGATTCAGGCTTCTAATGACCAGACCAATTGGATTGACTTGTATACGTTCACCAGCAGTGGTACGGGGTCTTGGCAGGAGTTCGATTTCAGTAACAATACTCCTTATCAACACGTACGCTTCGTCGCTAGCCCTAATATCGGCTATGGTGAACTATATGAACTGGAGTTTTACAACGGTTCAACCCGTTTAATGGGTGCGGGTTTTGGCACATCTGGAGTATTTTCTTATAATGGCTACGAAGCAGCGTTGGATGGGAACACTAGCACACAGTGGCATGGTACGTTCCCAGGTAGTAATAACTACGCCGGTCTTCACTTGACCGGATGCCAATAGGTTAACCGTTCTTCAAATAATTCTTTATTTACAAGACCAGGATGTGACCAAGCGATTTGGTCACATCCTGGTCTTGTATTTCAAGTCTTCCCCTAATCAGTGCTCTTTGGCCTCTCGACTCGAATCCGCCGGGACCTCCTCCGGGCGTTCGCGTTTGCCCAGGCGGATTTTCACCCCGTCGCCATCGTCCACGGCGGTCAGAAACACGCTGGGCAAGGAGGTGGGGTCGCGGCGGGTGAGTTGATAGGTCGAATCGCGGCGGCGCAAATTGAGCAGCGGTACCTGGATGCGCAGGTTGGTGCGGTCGGCAAAACTGTACCGACCGCCCACGTACAGCGTCAGCGCCGACGACTCGATTTCCATCTGATCAACCTCGACGTCTTCCCCGCGCAGCCGGAAGCGGTTGGCGATGGTGGCAAACCGGATGTGGTCAAAATTGCGGTTTTTCAGAATAAATTTCTGGATGCGTTTCATCGGTTCAAAGCCCACCAGTTCCCCATTGCGCAGGCGCACGCGCAAATCGCCCCGCATGGTGGCGGGCATGAGGTCGTAGTCGCGGTCGAGGTCCGACTGAAACGTTCCCTCCGACGACCACCGGCCACTCAAATGCTGATCAGTCAGGGTGGTCTGGCCGAAATTGCCGAAGGCCCGAAACACTCCACCTACCTCGGCATTCTGGACGCTGCACCAGGCCCGCAACCGGCTCGGGTACTGGTCGAGGTAGTCGAGTTGCCCGCGCAACTGAAACGTTCCCCCGAAGGTATTCATATCCACCTGATTGATTTTCAGCACTTTGTTGGTTAGCACCAACTTACCGCGCAGGTTGTCGGCTCTGAATTTCTGAAAGCGAAACCGTTTCACGTCCACCTGTAGCCGGGCCTCCAGCCGGTCCACCACCTCGTCGATGGTCAGCGCCAGCCGGTGCCGCCGCGCCAGTCGGCGACGGGGCGCGGCTTTTTCGTCTACGGCCTCGTAACGGGAGGTATTCAGTTCAAAATCGTCGGAGCGCAGGCGAGCCTCGGCGTACACGTTCTGGCGCGGAGCCAGCATAAACGGTCCCAGTTGACGAATCAGCCCGTCCACGTGGAGCGGACTGCCGTTGGCCGTAGCCTGAAAATCGTTGATCCACACGTCGTTTTCATTGAAATGCACCGTGCCCCCGATGGCTTTCAGCCGTACCCGGCGGGGGAGGTATTCGAACCCGCCCCCTTCCACCCGGACGGTGCCCGCCATCTTTCCCCGCAGGCGACCGGTCTTGGGGTCGTACACCTGATTTAAATCGGCCCGAAACCGCAGGTCGGCGGTGGCATTTCCTTCAGTGAACTGGTAGGTCGGGGCGGTGATGTACTCGTTGAGTGCCTCCAGCGGCGTGTAGGCGTGCATCACCAGATTGCCCACGGGCCGCAACAGGTCGTACACCGTGAATTTTCCATTCAGCGGAACCACTTCCTCCCAGCGCCCGCGCACGTCGCCAAACACCACCCGCGAGTTGGCGTCCTGGTTGGGGCGTTTCGGGTCGGCGTGGTTGGTGAAGCTGCCGCGCGTACGCAGGTCGGTCAGTAACCCGAGGCGGGTTTGAAACCGGAACGTGTCGAGGTCGAAGGTCACGTCGACGGCGGGTGGCTGGCCCCGTCCGGTGCTGCCGCGCAGGTGCACGTCGAGGTCGCGCACGAGCGGAAAGGCGTTGAACTTGCCGAGGGTGCGTTGCAGGCGCGGCGTGACGAACGCCAGCCCGCGCCGCAGGGGCAGGTTGCGGGCCTGAAAACGCAGGTCGAGCGTAGGAGGCGTTTTTTCGGGAAAATCGAAATGCCCCGACACCCGCACCGTGTCCTGCTCGGTGCGCACCGTCGAGGGCGCGATGGTCAGACGTCGGGCGTCGGTGTCGTAGCGCACGAGCAGATCGAGCACCGTCGGGCGGTTGCCCAGGTACGGTCCCTGCGCGGCGCTGAAGGCCAGACCGGTGAAATTCACCCGCCCCGCCAGGTGGATATTGTGCGCCGGGCCGTCATCGTCGAGTTCCACGAACACGTCGCGGAAGGTGGCATCGTACCATTTTCGTTTCGAGTAATCCCTAAAATTGACCCGCACGTTCTGGAGGCGCGCCCGGCCGAGGTAATTCAGGAAATCGGTCGGCAAGCCCCGGCCTTTTGGGCGGTTTCGGGTCGAGTCGGGCCGGGTCAGGTTCAGGTTGTTGCGCCCCCGCGCGTCGATAAAGGCCCGCAGCGTAGCGTCGGTCAGGGCAATGTTGCGCAGGCGCACGTCAGGAGTGAGCAACCCCCAGAAACCCACCCGCAAACGCAGTTCGCGGGCGGCAAGCAGCTCCACCCGGTGGCGGGGGTAGTCCACGTCGCGCAGGTGGACGTCGCGCAGGGTGAGCACCATGCCCGGCACCCAGCCGCCCGTCGGGTCGCGTTGCACGGCCACGTGGTAGCTGCCCACCGTCAGGGTGCCGTCGATCTGGCGGTCAAGGTACGCCCGGATTTGGTTGAAAATCGCGTCTTTGTACAGGTAGAGTACGGCCGTCACCAGCAGCATCACCCCCACGAATCCACCCACGAGCCAGACCATGATTTTCAGGACTTTACGGAACAGGTTACTCCGATTTTGGGCGGCTGGTTCGGCAGGAAGCTGGTGAGGTTCGAGGTTCATGGAAAAAAGTACGAAAAGCGCAAAGCCCTTTATTTGAATTGGCATCAGCCGCCTGCCGACGCACGGAGTTCGACGGCGTTTTCATCCCCCACTTCGTGCCTTTCGCTTCGCCTTCCCGTTCGCAGGCCAGTTGTCAAAAAAGCCGTTCCACACCTCCCGTTTCAGCGTCCGGCGGAAAAACCGTAAACTTGTCGTTCCCCCAGTCAGGGACTATTCAACGAACTGTTTTTTTTGCATGAAACACTTTTTTCTGCTCGCCACGGGCTATGCCCTAATTACCAGCAGCTTCGCCCAGACCAAAACGCCCCTCACCGCCGCTCAATTGCTGAAGGGCGGCAAAACCGACATCACCCAGCCGCTACCCACCGTAACGGGCTGGCAGGACGACGCGCACTTGCTGCTCCGCAAAGGCGACAGGACCGTCGTGGTGGACGCCAAAACCGGCCAGGAAACCGACTTCACGCCGCCCCCGCCCGCCGACAACCTCGTGGTACTGCGCAACAACGACGTGTTTCTGCGCGTGGAAGGCCAGCCCGAAAAGCGCCTGACCAACACGCCCGACCTGCCTGAGCGCAACCCGACGCTTTCGCCCGACGGCAAGTTCCTGGCCTTCAGCCGCAAGGACGGCAACCTGTACGTGGTTGAAATTACTACCGGCACCGAAACCCGCCTCACCACCGACGGCTCCGAAACCGTGTACAACGGCTACGCGGCCTGGGTGTACTGGGAGGAAATCTTCGGGCGGGCTACGGCCTACCGGGCCTTTTGGTGGGCACCCGACAGCAAGCACCTGGCGTTCATGCGCTTCGACGAGACGCGCGTGCCCATGTTCCCGATTTACCAGTCGCCGGGCCAGCACGGCACCCTCGAACGCACCCGCTATCCCAAAGCCGGTGACCCGAACCCCGACGTGCGCACGGGCATCGTGGCAATGAACGACCTGAAAACCACCTGGGTGGATTTCGACCCCAAAGCCGACCAGTATTTCGGCACGCCGTTCTGGACGCCCGACGGCACCGCCCTCTGGATGCAGTGGATGCCCCGGGGGCAGGATACCCTGAAACTCTACGCCGTGAACCCCACTACCGGCGCAAAAACCGAGGTGTACGGCGAAACCCAGAAAACCTGGGTGGACTGGTTCGATCGGGTGGATTTTCTGAAAGACGGCAAGCACGTCATCCTGCAATCCGACCGCGACGGCTGGTCGCACCTGTACCTGCACACCCGCGACGGGAAGTTGAAAAACCGCCTGACCGAAGGAAAATTCAGCGTGAAAGACCTCGTACGGGTCGATGAAAAAACGGGCACCGCGTTTTTCACCGCCCGCCGGGAAGCCTCGACCCGCTACGATTTCTACAAAGTCAAACTCGACGGCAAGGGCCTCCAGCGGCTCACCTTTGGCGATTTCACCCACGACGTGAAGCTCTCGCCCGACGGCGGCTACTTCGTGACGACGTATTCCAACGCCCAGACGCCGCCCCGGATGGCGTTGGTGGATAAAAACGGTAAAGTGCTTCGTGAACTGGCCGACGCCAAAGGCCCGGCTTTCGCCACGACCGCCTTCGCCCCCACCGAACTCGTGCGCGTGAAAACTCCCGACGGCTTCGACCTGCCCGTGCGCATCACCTGGCCGACCCACCTCGATCCCACCAAAAAATACCCGGTGCTCATCCGGATTTACGGCGGCCCCAACGCGGGCACGGTGTACGACGGTTGGCAATGGAACGGCCCGAACCAGTGGCTGGCCCAGGAAGGCCTGATTCAAATCGCCTGCGACCACCGCGGTTCGGGGCATTTCGGCAAGGAAGGCCAGAACTACCTCCACCGCAACCTCGGCAAGTGGGAAATCGCCGACTACACCGAAGTGGTGAAGTGGCTGCGCCAGAAACCCTTCGTCGATTCCAGTAAAGTCGCCATCATGGGCTTCAGCTACGGCGGCTACACCACCTGCCTGGCGCTCACGCTGGGCGCGGGCACGTTTACGCACGGCCTGGCGGGCGGCAGCGTGACCGACTGGCAACTGTACGACAGCCACTATACGGAACGCTTCATGGACACGCCCGCCGAAAACCCGGAGGGCTACAAAGCGGCCTCGGTGCTCACCCACGCCGACCAGTACCGTGGCCTGTTGCGACTCGCTCACGGCACCGCCGACGACAACGTACACCTGCAAAACACCCTGCAACTGGTGGACAAGCTCCAGGACGCGGGCAAGCACTTTGAACTGATGCTCTACCCCGGCGGGCGGCACGGCTGGGGAGGGGCCAAAGGCCAGCATTTCCAGACCGAGAACAACCGGTTTATTTACCAAAATCTGCTCGGCAGACCCCTGGCAAAGGAGTTGCAATAACCCGTAGCGCTGACCTGTGGTCGGCGCAGGCGACGACGATGTAGCGGCGGTTTCCCAAAAATCTTCGCGAGTCCCGGCCAGAGCCGTCCAAAAAAAGCGTCCCGGAAGTACTTCCGGGACGCTTTTTTTGGCAAAAGACTCAGGTCTCAGTTGATCAGCCGGATCGTCAGCGGGTAGCGGTAGTGTTCCCCGCCGCTGGCTTTCACCGCCGCCAGGATGCTCATGATCACCGAAAACAGCCACACGGCGGGCAGCAACAGCAGCCCGATGACAAGAATCACGAGAAACCCGGCTACACCGTAAAAAATGAACAGGGTAATCTGAAAGTTGAGGGCTTCCTTCGCCTCGGTGTCCACGAACTTCGAGCGATCTTTGAAAATCAGCCAGACGATCAGCGGGCCGACAAAGCCAAGCAGGATGCCACTGGCGTGCGCCAGGGCCGACCACGTGCGCGAATCGGCGTCGCTCAGCGGGTCGATGACCGGCGCGGACGCGGGCTGCGGTGCTGGGGTGGGCAGGGGTTGGGGTTCTTCCATGAAGGTAGTTGGGAACAGGGTGGAAAACTTAGTTAAGAAGCCACACTTATTTGATGAGCCGCAGGGCGAACGGATAGCGGTAGTACTGCCCGCCATTGGCCCGCATCGCGGCGATAATCATCATCACCAGCACGGCGATGCCAAGCACGAGCGCCAGGCCGCCAAACATGAGTCCACCACCAATCAGGCCCGCGACCCCCGCCGCTGCGGTTCCTTCGCTTACCTGACCACCCGACGAAACCGCCAGGCCCAAAATTGACGCCCCAAACACGGCCACGAACACAATGCCCAGCACGATGCCGATCAGCATCAGCGTAATCTGAAAATTGAGCGATTCCTTGCCGTGAGCGGCGGCAAAGGCCGATTTGTCCTTCTGCGTGTAGTACAAAATCACCGCCGCCACCAGGGGCAGAAACGGAATGGGAATCAGCATATTGGCAACGCCGGCCAGTAATGGGCCGAGGTGCATCCACATCCCCAGGCTGCGGTCGGCGGGCGAAACGACCGGCTCGGACGAGGGAACGGGTTGGGGGTAAGAAGGTTCCATGAGGGTTGGATTTAGAGGGGTTTGAAGGATCGCTCGAAAATTACCCATTTTATACACACTCCCGAAAATTAGCGCCTTGAAAACAAAACAATTTTCGCGCGACCTTTAGCTTTGACCACCCGAAAACCCGCTCCCCCATGCCGCACCACCCGAACCAGTTTATGCAACAGGCCGTCGAACTCTCGTTTCGGGGCCAGCGCACCGGCCACGGTGGGCCGTTTGGGGCCGTTGTCGTGAAAGACGGGGTCGTTGTCGGGCAGGGCCACAACGAAGTCACCGCCACTAACGACCCCACCGCCCACGCCGAAATCGTGGCCATCCGCGACGCCTGCCGAAACCTCGGCACCCACCAGCTCACCGGCTGCGAACTTTATACCTCCTGCGAACCCTGCCCCATGTGCCTCGGGGCCATTTATTGGGCGCGACCCGACCGGGTGTTTTTCGCCAACACCCGCCACGACGCCGCCCACATCGGCTTCGACGACGCCTTCATCTACGACGAGGTGCCTCTGCCGCCCGGCCAGCGCCGCATCAAGATGATTCATCTGCCCCTGCCCGCCGCCGGAGAAGCCTTCCGCGAGTGGCACGCCAGCGGCAAAATTCTGCACTGAGCGCGGTGCCCGGTTCGTATCTTTGTGCGTGCTTTTCCCGTGTTCTTTCGATGAATCGCCAGAAAAAAATCTTCCTCCTCGTTGCCCTGCTCTTCACGCTCGTGGTCGTGTTTTTCGCCATCGACATGGCCCGCCGCACCACCGCGCCCTGGAACAAGAAAAAACAGATCGACCGGGTGCTGCCCATCACGCCGAAGTAGTAGTGTGGGGCGGGTTGGCAACCCGCCTGTGTGCGCAAGCTCCACGCGACGAGCGGGTTATCAACCCGCCCCACACTACTTCACGAAAGCCGCTCGCGCGGGCAGGTGCTGAAGCCAAAGGGCGCGTAGATCGGGCAGAAACCCACCATGCTCGTCAGCACGAACACCACCGCCAGCCCCAGCAGTACGTAGGCCAGCGTGCCGGTGAGGACGTTGGTCAGAAACAAAACGACGACGGTGGCGGCAAGCGTCAACCGGATGAGTCGGTCGGAGGAACTCATGTTCTTTTTCATGGCTGTACAAAAAGTTTTGGTGAAAAATCGACCCAAACTTCGGCACGCCGGCACGCCCGTTGCGTGACCTGAATCACACAAGCCGAATTATTTTTAGCCGGTTGCGGGTCAGGCGGATCGCCCCCTGCCGTTCGAGCGTCTTTAGCAGCCGCGATACCACCTCCCGCGAGGTATTCAGGGCTTCGGCCAACTCCTGATGGGTCACCTGAAGCTCGTCGGTGTGCAGGGCCTCGGCCTTCATCCGCAACAGGCGCACCAGCCGCTCGTCCACCCGCCGAAAAGCCACCGCGTCGAGGGCCGCGATGAGTTCGTCGTAGCGCTGCGAGTACGTATAGACCACGAATTCCTTCCACGACTCGTACTTCGACATCCACTCCGATGCCAGGCGCGCGGGCACCAGCCGTAGTTGCGACGGCTCTTCGGCCACGACCTGAATCTTGCTCGTTTCCTGAAACAGACAGCCCGTCAGCGACATGGCGCAGGTCTGCCCGGCCTGCACGTGGTAGAGAAACAGCTCGTTGCCTTCTTCGTCCTGCCGCTCCACCCGCAGCGTGCCTTCCAGCACGAGGGGTACTACGCTGAGGTGCTGGCCGATGCGCAGCACTGTTTGCCCGGCCTCCACCCGGATGTCGTGGGCCAGGTCGTGGAGGTACGCGAGGAGTTCGGGTTCGCGAAGGGTGGAAAAGCGGGAGCGGATCGGGTCGGGCGTCATTTTTTCAGAAAAGAGTAAAGCAGCGATTCCCGGCGACGCACTGGCAGCGCCGCCGTCAGCGCCCAGGGCTTTCACGGGTTCGACGACGTCGAAAAACGTTTTCTGCGTAACATGAAACGGCAGGAACTTCGTGCGGATGCCCTCGATGCCCGCCACTTCGACACCCTTCGGGTTGGGCGATGTGGTGGCGGCGTTGAGGGCGTCGGGAGGAACAGAAAAGAATGCTTTCTGGCAAGCGGGCATGGTTGAAAAAAGACCGGTTTAAGGCCGTAAAATAAGCTTACCCCGCCCCGTTCTCCAACTTTCTGACGTTTACCAGAAAACCAACCCGGTTTGTAGCACTTTATCGGGAAATAGGCGCGGCATTCTGCGGTTTTCTTTGTATTTTTACACAGTTTCCGTGAGAAGTGAACGGTAAGCGGTGAGCAACAAAAGGCAGTCGCTTTTTCTGCCAGATTATCCCCGTTTTACCCCGTAGCACTCACCCCAAAAACCATACGTTTCCCCATTATGACCAACGACGTTCTCGAAGAAGTAGAAGCCGCCATTCCCGCCTCCAATTACGGCGCGGACAATATTCAGGTGCTCGAAGGCCTCGAAGCCGTGCGCAAGCGCCCTTCGATGTACATCGGCGATACGGGGGCCAAGGGCCTCCACCACCTCATCTGGGAAGTCGTGGATAACTCCATCGACGAAGCCCTGGCCGGGTACTGCGACACCATCCACGTCACCATCAACGAAGACAACTCGATTCTGGTCGAAGATAACGGGCGCGGCATTCCCACGGGGATGCACACCAAAGAAAAACGCTCGGCGCTCGAGGTCGTCATGACCGTGTTGCACGCCGGGGGTAAGTTCGACAAAGGTTCTTACAAAGTTTCCGGCGGTCTGCACGGCGTGGGGGTTTCCTGCGTCAACGCGTTGTCGAGCGATTTGCGCGCGACGGTGTACCTCGACGGGAAGATTTTCCAGCAGGATTACAAAATCGGCGTGCCGCAATACCCCGTCAAAGTCGTGGGCGACGCGGGTGCTCGCCACGGCACCACGATTTATTTCAAACCCGACGAGTCGATTTTCAACGTCACGACCGAGTACAAATTCGAGACCGTGGCCCAGCGCCTGCGCGAACTCTCGTTTCTGAACAAAGGCATCCGCCTGACCCTCACCGACCGCCGCGACGTGCAGCCCGAAGGCGGCTTCCGCGTTGAGGAGTTCTACTCCCAGGGCGGCCTCGTCGAGTTCGTGCAGTACCTCGACAACACCCGCATCCCGTTGTTGCCGACCCCGATTTACATGGAATCGGACAAGGGCGGCATCCCCGTGCAGGTGGCGATGGTGTACAACAACTCGTACTCGGAGAACGTCTTCAGCTACGTCAACAACATCAACACCATCGAAGGCGGCACGCACGTGGCCGGTTTCCGGATGGCGCTGACGCGGATTCTGAAAACCTACGCCGAGAAAACCGGCATTCTGACGAAAGAAAAAATCGAAATCAGCGGCGACGACTTCCGCGAGGGCCTCACGGCGGTGATTTCGGTGAAAGTGCAGGAACCCCAGTTCGAGGGCCAGACCAAAACCAAACTCGGCAACGGCGAGGTCAGTGGCGCGGTGTCGCAGGCGATGACCGACATGCTCGTGACCTGGCTCGAAGAGCACCCCAAGGAAGCCCGCATCATCGTGGAAAAGGTCGTGCTGGCCGCCAAAGCCCGCATCGCCGCCCGCAAGGCCCGCGAGGCCGTGCAGCGCAAAACGATCCTGGGCGGTACGGGCCTGCCCGGCAAACTCGCCGACTGCTCCAACAACGACCCCGCCGCCTGCGAATTGTACCTCGTCGAGGGCGACTCCGCCGGGGGCACGGCCAAGCAGGGCCGCAGCCGCGAGTTTCAGGCGATTCTGCCGCTGCGCGGGAAAATCCTGAACGTGGAGAAAGCCCAGGAGTACAAGATTTACGAGAACGAGGAAATCAAAAACATGATTACCGCCCTCGGCGTGCAGTTTGGGCGGCAGGAAGACGAGCGCGCACTCAACATCGACAAGCTGCGCTACCACAAAATCGTCATCATGACCGACGCCGACGTGGACGGCTCCCACATCCGCACGCTGATCCTGACGTTCTTCTTCCGCTACATGAAGGACCTCATCGACAACGGCTACATCTACATTGCCCAGCCGCCGCTGTACCAGGTGAAAAAAGGCCAGCAATTCCGCTACTGCTGGACCGAGCAGCAGCGCGAGCAGGCCCAGCGCGAACTCGGCGGCGACCGCCCCGATCTCGTGGGCGTACAGCGCTACAAAGGTTTGGGCGAAATGAACGCCGAGCAACTCTGGGAAACCACCATGAACCCCGCCACCCGCACCATGAAGCGCGTGGGCATCGACTCCGCCGCCGAAGCCGACCACCTCTTCTCGATGCTCATGGGCGACGAAGTAGCGCCCCGGCGGGATTTCATCGAAAAGAATGCGAAGTATGCGCGGGTGGATGCGTAAATCTGCTTGCGATTTTGCGGGAAGTTTTTGAGATTGTGCCACGGTTTGTGAGAATCGTGGCACAACTAATTTTAGTATTATCAAAGTGGCAAGAAAAAAACACCCAACATTGCCGTCTTACGACGAATTAATTCAACCTGTTTTCCAAGCTTTAACTGAGTTAGGAGGTTCAGGCCATATTGAAGAAATTAATGAGAAGGTTTACGGAATTTGTCGGCTATCCGAGGATTCATTGAAAATACCACACGACGACAGTAGTTCCAGAACAGAAGTTGAATATCGTTTAGCTTGGGCGAGAACGTACTTAAAAAAAGCGGGTCTTATTGAAAATTCTTCAAGAAGTGTTTGGTCAATTTCCAATTCTAAGATAAAGGCTTCTCAAGTTAAAGGTGAAGAAATAGTAAGAAAGGTTAGAGAAGATACTATTCGCCAGCGTGAGAAGGAAGAAGTCACACCTCAAAGCGATAAGCTTGAATCGTACTCGGACGAAGAAGAGGTTGCTGGATGGAGGGAGCAATTAATTAACGTTTTGTATGGAATAAATGCCTCTGCCTTTGAGAGACTCACACAGAGATTGTTACGTGAAAGCGGCTTTTCACAGGTAGAAGTTACAGGTAAAAGTGGCGACGGAGGAATTGATGGAAAAGGAATTGTTAGAATTAATGGCTTTTTAAGCTTCCATGTCATTTTTCAATGTAAAAGATACAAAGGCTCTATAACACCAAGTCAGATTCGCGACTTTAGAGGCGCAATGCAAGGCCGCGCAGATAAAGGTATCTTTATTACAACTGGTACATTTACAAGAGAATCAATTAAAGAAGCAACCAGAGATGGTGCTCCCCCAATTGATTTAATTGATGGCGAACTTCTATGTGAAAAATTAAAGGAAATGAAATTGGGTGTTGAAACTAAGTTTGTCGAGGCAGTTGATATAAAAAGAGAATGGTTCCAAAATTTATAATATCACCCAAACTGGCGCGAGTCTAAGGCTTTTTAATGGCGCGAGTTTGCAACTCGTGCCGGGTCAGGCGGGGAATTTTTGAGGGTCAACAACGCAGGGCACGAGTTGCAAACTCGCGCCAGAGTTCAAACCTAAATCCCCCGCAATCGCTCGCATCCTGCGAGTGACAGGCATTGCAAGCGCCTCCGGCGCGGCGTCGGGTGTGGGCTACTTGCTACCTGTAAAACAATGTAAATTCGGAACACACTCCTACTTGGTAAGAATAGAAGTACTTGCAAGCCACCACGCGCCAGAGGCGCTATTCGATATTCAACACTCGCAAGATACGAGCGATTGCGAAGAGCCACTTTTAATTGTTAAAATCGCACAGGTACGAGTTGCAAACTCGCGCCAGAAGCAGTTTCAAATCTGAACATCCCATGCTCACCGACTACATTCAGGCCGCCATGCACCAGGCCCACTACGAGTTGGAAGACGGCACGTTTTACGGCGAAATTCCGGGTTTCGCGGGCATCGTTGCTTCAGGTCATACCCTCGAAGCCTGCCGGGAGCAATTGCAAGAGGTATTGGAAGGCTGGCTCATCGTGGGCATCCGGCATGGGCATTTTACACCTTGATTTTCAATGGCAAAGCGCATCATCATTCATAAACACCCCGGCGACCCCTACTGGCATCTACTCCGGCGCGGGCTGGAAATGACCGTGTCCGAGCGACTTGAAAACTTTTTCCGGATGCAATGCGAGCACCGGATTATCTTCGGCGAGAGCGAGGTGGAAAAAAAATTAAAGGAGAAACGCATCCTGATTCGTAAAGCCGAATGGATTTAGAAAACCTCCAGTTTCTGGCGTTCGTCGAAAAAGCTCATGTCCATGGGCTTAATTTTCTAATTATAGGCGGTCTGGCGTTGAACCTGCACGGCATCGCCCGCAACACCCAGGACGCCGACGTATGGCTGGAACCGACCAATGAAAACAAAATCCGACTGCTGAACGCTCTGCTCGATTTAGGCTACACCGAAGAAGAAATGGCTGATTTGGCGGAAGAAGATTTTACCCAAGCTCAGGTCATTACCCTCGAAGGACCGATTGATATCCTGACGCAGGTGCATCGTACGCTTGATTTTTACGTTTGCGAACGGCGGGCGAGGGTCTCGGAAGTGCTCGGTATTCCGGTTAAGTTTCTGCACATCAACGACCTGCGCGAAGCCAAAATTCTTGCCCGCCGCCCGCAGGATTTGCGTGACGTAATTCTGATTGACGACTTTTTAAAACTTATTGACGGAAAAAAGGAATGACCCGATTTGACCGTGCGGCGGACCGCTTCAAAGCCTACCACCAGCGCAGCATCCACGCCGCCACCACCGAAGAGCGGGCGGCCATCAACCAGGAACTCAAAGACCTGTACGCCTCGCTGTCGGAAGACGACAAGAAAGCGTTCAACGAGCAACTGCAAACTTTTCTGGTCCGCGAAATGGGGCGGCTGAAAACTGATTACGAGGTGATAAAAGGCCCGTACGACGGTGATCCTCAACAGCAAAAACCGTCCTGATCGGACACCCCAGCAACCCTTAAAAATTGGCGGAATCAAACAATTTAATAAATTCGTAACACGTTGCCCGCTAAACGTTTCATCCAGACGCCGTTGATTTGTGCACAAGGCCAGCCCTAAATACCGCTTCACCCGTCGAAAAGGCTTACCGCTGAGGGGCCTTTTTTCGTTTGTCCAAACCTTCATCGGTTCCGAATCTGACCCCACTATGGAAGACCAGAAACGCCTGACCCGTGTGCAGGGGAAGGCTTCGTCCACCATCGACCAGTCGCCGTACATCAGCCGCGATTTGTCGTGGTTGAAGTTCAACGAACGCGTGCTCGATCAGGCCCGCGACCCCCGGCGCAACCTCTTCGAACGGCTCAAGTTCCTGGCCATCACCGCTTCCAACCTCGACGAGTTCTTCACGATTCGCGTCGGCAGCCTGTACAATTACCTCGATTTTGGCCGCGAACGGGTGGACTATTCCGGGCTGCGCGAAGTGCCGTTCCGCAAGACGCTGCTGGCCACTTCGCAGAAATTCTACCAGGAACGCAGCGCCGTGTTCCGGGAACAATTGCTGCCGCTTTTTGCCGAGAACGAACTGCTGCTGGCCCGCTGGGACGACCTCACCGACGCCGAGGCCGACGCCGCCACGCGCTTTTTCGACCGGACGATTTTCCCGATGCTCACGCCGATGGTGTACGACCACACGCACACCTTCCCGAGCCTGCTGCCGCGCACACTGATTTTTGGCGTGGTCACGAAAAACCCGACGCCCGCCAAGGACGACCGCGAGGCCAAGAAGCTCTCATTCGTGCAACTGCCGCAGAATTTGCCCCGGTTTTACGTCATCGACCGCGAGGACCTGGTGGTGTTTTTGCCCATCGAGGAACTCGTCCGACATGAAATCCAGAAGTTGTACCGCAACGTCGAACTCCTCGACGTGAGCCTGCTCCGCATCATCCGCAACGGCGATTTCGAGGTCGAAGAACCCGACGACGTGGACGACGATTTGGTGGACGAAATCCGCCAGAAAGTGAAAAGCCGCCGCCTGGGCCGCGTGGTGAAGGTGGCCATCGAAGCCGATACGTCGGACTGGATGATGGACATCCTGATGAAAAAGTGGGACATTGACCGCCCGAATTTCTTCATCGCCGATCGCCTGATTGACTTCACCGGCCTGTGGCAAATCGTCCGGCACCCGGAGTTCCGGAACGAGATGCCGGTCACGCACGCGCCCGTGCCGCCGCTGGGGCTGCTGGGCGAGCGGCCCGACGACCTCTTCGCCAGCATTCGCGAGCGCGACATCCTGTTGCACCACCCCTACAACAACTTCGAGGTCGTGCTGCAACTCCTCGAACAGGCTGCCGACGACCCCAACGTGCTCAGCATCAAGCTGACGATTTACCGCATCGCCAAAAACTCGCGCGTGACCAACGCGTTGCTGCGGGCGGCGGAAAACGGCAAAAACGTGGCGGTGCTGTTCGAGGTGAAAGCCCGTTTCGACGAGGAAAACAACATCCGCGAGGCGCAGCGGCTCCAGAAAGCGGGCTGCTTCGTCATCTACGGCATTGGCCGGTACAAAACCCACACGAAACTACTGCTCGTGGTGCGGGCCGAGGGCGAAGGCGTGCGGCGCTACGCGCATTTGTCGAGCGGCAATTACAACGAAGACACCGCCAAACTCTACACCGACGTGGGCCTGCTCACGGCCAACGAAGCTTACACGAGCGATATCTCCGAATTTTTCAACGTCATCACGGGGCACTCGCTGCCGGGCAGTTACCAGAACCTGATTACGGCGCCGGGCAATTTACGCAACACGCTGATCGCGCTAATTCGGGCGGAAGCCGAAGCGGCCACGGCGGGCAAGCCGTGCGGCATTTGCCTGAAAAGCAATTCCCTGGAGGACAAACAAGTGATGGACGAACTCTACGCCGCCAGTCAGGCGGGCGTGCGCGTCAAGCTCGTGGTGCGGGGCATTTGCTGCCTGCGGCCCCAGCGGGTGGGGCTTTCCGAAAACATCACGGTGCGTTCCATCGTCGGCGATTTGCTCGAACACACCCGGCTGTTCTACTTTCACAACGGCGGCGACCCGAAGGTGTACGGCGGTTCGGCCGACATGATGGTACGAAGTTTTGACAAGCGCATCGAGTCGCTGTTTTTGCTCATGGATGAGCGCGTGCGCCAGCAGGCCATCCACGTCCTGGCCTACAACCTCCGCGACAACGTGAACGCCTACGAGTTGCAGGAAAACGGCGACTACGTCCGGTGCACCGGCAGCATGGACGACTGCACCGACCCGGCGGCCGTTAAGGAGCGTTTCGACATCCACGAGGCATTTTTCAACGTGACCGAGGCGGAAATCTGGGAGGCGAAGCTGTTTTGAAAATAAAGACGGGCCTTGCGAATCCCCTCCTTTATCAAGGAGGGGTGCCCCGAAGGGGCGGGGTGGTTGAGTCGCTGGAAGAATCGCTCCTGCTGTCACGCCTTCAACCACCCCCCAGCCGCACCACTCCACTGCACCTCCTCCTTTGAAAGGAGGGGAGTTTGAAAGCTTTTTCTTTTTGATTCCTTACATGCGCCTACTTCTTTCCATTCTCTTCAGTCTTTTAGCCACCTTCGCGGTTGCCCAAACCGCCACCACCGGCGTCAACGACTCGCTGCTCAACCAGCTTGTGCGCGAACGGGCGCGCTTGTACAAAGACTGGAATTATTTCCAGGAACAGAACCACGCGCTGTTTGGCGGGAAATCGAAGAACGATTTGCGCAACATCATCGCTACGCTCGAAGGCATCGTGGCGAAGGACAACCAGATTCTGGGCCGCCTGCGCACGGTGACGGACAAGGAACGGCAGCGGATGGAACTGGAAAAAATGCGGCTCACCTCCAAAACCGGCGAGTTGACCACCCAGACCAACAGTTTTCTCGGCGAAAGCAACCAACTCGCCGAACGCACGCAGCGCCTCGAAGCCCGGCTGAAAGCCGAAAAAGAAGCGCGACGGACCGCCGAAGCCCGCATCGAAAGCACCTTTCAGTTTGCGGTCGCGGCGGTGCTCGGTGCCCTGGTGCTGGCCTGGCTGGGCTGGCGGCGCGGTCGGCGGCGCAACCCGGCGGCCTGAGCGTTCGGAACTTCTCCGTTTTTGCCTATTTTTGATAGCGAAAAAACGCGCCGAAAAACCTCACCGGTTTTCAAAAACGGTGAGGTTTCCTTTTGCCTACCACCCTTCACCCGCTTCATGGAACGATTCACCGGCCTTTTGGGCATCGTGCTGATTCTGGGCATTGCCTTCGCAATGTCCAACAACCGCCGTGCCATCAATTACCGCACCGTCGGTGTGGGCCTGCTGCTGCAAGCCGGGCTGGCGGTTTTCATTCTGAAAACCGACGTCGGGCAGCGGATTTTCAACTACCTCGGTGCGAAAGTCAATCAGGTGCTGCTCAACGCCGACCAGGGGGCCAAGTTCGTGTTCGGTTCGCTCGTGGACCGCAACCTGATGGAAAAGGCCTTTGGCACCGGCAACGACTTCGTGTTTTTCTTCAAAGTCATCCCGACCATCATTTTCGTGGCGGTGCTGGTCAACATGTTTTACCACCTCGGCATCATGCAGCGCCTCGTGTCGCTCATCGCGCGGGGCGTGTACTGGCTCATGGACGTGAGCGGTGCCGAGGCGCTGAGCAACGTCGCCAGCACGTTTGTGGGGCAGGTCGAGGCGCAAATCATGATCAAACCCTACCTGAAAACGATGACCAACTCCGAACTGCTCGCCTCGATGACGGGCAGTTTCGCGTGCATCGCCGGGGGCGTCATGGCCGTCTACATTTCGCTGGGCGTGCCCGCGCCGTACCTGCTGGCGGCCAGCCTGATGGCCGCGCCGGGCGCGCTGGTGATTTCAAAAATCGTGTTTCCCGAAACCGAAAAATCCGAAACGCGGGGCTACGTAAAACTCGACATCAAAAAAACCCACGCCAACCTTGTCGACGCCATCGCCAGCGGGGCCAGCGAGGGCCTCAAGGTGGGCCTCAACGTGATTGCCATGCTGATTGGCTTCATCGCGCTGATCGCGTTGATCGATTTAATTCTGGGGAAAGTGGGCGGTCTGGCCGGTTTACCCGAACTGAGCATGAATTTCCTGCTCGGCAAACTCTTCTCGGTTTTCGCCTTCGCAATGGGTGTGCCGTCGAAAGACATCGAGGCCGCCGGGGCGCTGATGGGCACCAAAATGGTGGTCAACGAATTTGTGGCCTACCTCGATTTAGTGAAACTCAAACCCACGCTCGACCCGAAAACCATCGCCATCACCAGTTTTGCGCTCTGCGGGTTCGCCAACTTTTCTTCCATCGCCATCCAGATTGGCGGCATCGGCGAACTGGCCCCCACCCGCCGCACCGATTTGGCCAAACTGGGTTTTAAAGCCCTAATTTGCGGCACGCTGGCCAGCTACCTGTCGGCCACGCTGGCGGGGTTGCTGCTGGGGTAATTTTGTTTGAACTTCCTCGATTCATGAACGCCTTCACTACTTTTCGCCAGTTCGATACGTTGCAGGAAGCCGAATCGGTGCTGTTGCCGCTGCTGGTTCAGGCCGGAATTCCGCACGAAGTCGTGCCCGAATACCCGCCCGTGCTGGCGGGTTTCCGGGAAGCGAATCCGGAGAAAAAATACGCCGTGCGCCTCGACCAGGCCGACTTCGGGCGGGTGCAAAACCTGCTGCTCCGCAAGGCCGTGCTGGAAACCCTCACCGACGCCGAACCCGACCACTACCTCTTCGATTTCACGACGGACGAACTCCTCGAAATCGTCCGCAAGCCCGACGAATGGAGCGCCTTCGACGTGATTCTGACCCGGCAGATTCTCCACCAGCGGGGCGTCCCGGTGAGCGATGAGCAAATGCAGGGCCTCGTGCAGGAGCGGTTTCAGGCGCTGGCGACGCACGAGAAACCGGCGTCGTTCTGGTTGGTGGCTGGTTTTATGCTGGCCATTCTGGGTGGCCTGGGCGGGATTTTGATTGGCCTGAATTATTTCAACGACAAAAAGCGCCTGCCCAACGGCCAGCCCGTGTACACCTACGACGACGCCACCCGGCGCAAGGGCCGGTTGATGCTGCTCATCGGCGGCGTGGTGTTCGGGCTGCTCGTGCTGGCAGGGCTGGTGAAAGTGGCCGGGCTGGCGCTGGAAAAGTGGGGCTGAACCAGTTGCGGATTGGTGATTTGGGAATTCGGATTGACAGGACTCTTCCCCGAAAATTCAGTGCGCCAACTGCTTGAAACGCTCCGCCTGCAACCCGGCGAAACCCTCGCCAGCCTCGGCGTGGGCGGCGGGTTTTGGGAAGTGGGCCTGGGCGCGCAGGTGCCGGGCCTGACGGTGCACCTCGTGGAGTTGTCGGCGGACTTGCTGAACGAAACCGAACTGGCGGGAGCCGTGGCATTTTGGGAAAAACAAACCGGCAAGCCCGTCGAAAGTCATTTCGTGCCCGTCATCGGGACGGAAACGGACCCAAACCTGCCCAACGATTTTTTCGATAAAATCCTGATTCTGAACAGTTTTCACGAATTTACAGAACCCGGAACGATGCTGACCGCGTGCCGCCGGGTGCTGAAGCCGTCTGGTCAGCTTTTCATCGAGGAATCCCTCGCCCGCCTTCCCGACGAGCGGCACGAAGGCTGCGGACGGCGGCTTTTTTCCGAAAACGAATTAGTGGAGTTGATGGCGTCGAACGGCTTCGCGCTCCGGCAGGCCGTGAGCCGGGACGGGTCGGCGTTTTGGAAACTATTTGAATTTATGGTTTTTTAACCGCAGAGACGCGGAGGTTTCGCAGAGGCCGCAAGAGATTCTCTGGGTACTCCGCGAAACCTCCGCGTCTCTGCGGTTAAAAACAAACACAGCAGTCGTGCACATCCGTCCTCCGCAAACGCCCGCTGAGTGGGAAGCGTACTTTCGCCTGCGCTTCAGGGTGCTACGTGAGCCGTGGCACCAGCCCGCCGGTTCCGAACGCCTGCCCGACGAAGATGCCGCCACCCACGCCGCCGCTTACGACGCCGCAACCGGTGCCTTGCTGGGCGTGGGCCGGTTGCAAAAGTCCTCGGAAACAATGGGGCAGGTGCGTTGCGTGGCCGTTAGTCCGACGGCGCAGGGGCGCGGCGTGGGCAAGGCATTGATGGCTTACCTCGAAGCCGCCGCCCGGCAACAGGGTTTAACGGAAATCGTGCTCGAAGCGCGGGAAGGGGCCGTGCCGTTTTACCTTTCGATTGGCTACGAAATCACGAAACCGAGCCACCTGCTTTTCGGGGAAATCCAGCATTACACGATGCGGAAGGAAGTCTGAACCTTGATTCGTCGGATTAGCAGATTGTCGGGATAGTCTAATCAACAATCGGGGTAATCTGCTAATCCGACGAATCAAGGTTCAGACAATTCAATTACTCCAGCGACAAGAACGGCATCCGCGCCTGAATGCCTTCGAGCGATTTGAGTTGCTGGAATTGCTTCACGTAGGGGGCCAGGTTGCCGAATTGGGCTTTCAGGACGCGGGCTTCCTGCTCGTCCTCGTTTTTGTCCATGAACTGCTGCCAGAACGACTTGCGGGCCGGGTAGCGCACCCGGTAGCCACCCGGTTTGAGTTTGGCTTCGCTGGCGGCGAGTTTGATGGCGTCGTCGAGGCCGCCGAGCTGGTCCACGAGGCCCTGCTGTTTGGCTTCGGCCCCGGTCCACACGCGCCCTCCGGCGATGGCTTTCAGTTTCTCAATCGGCATTTTGCGGCCCTGGGCGGCTTTCGAAGTGAACAGTTCGTAGCCGTGGTTGACCTCCTGCTGAATGAGGTTCGTCTCAAACGGCGTCATTTCGCGCGTTACGCTGGGCCAGTCGGCGTGAGCGTTAGTGCCAACGCGGTCGGAGGTGATGCCGAGTTTGTTTTTCAGGAAACCTTCAAAGTTGAACAGCGCCCCGAATATGCCGATGGAACCGGTAATCGTGGTTGGTTCGGCCACGATTTTGCTGCACCCCATCGCCATGTAATACCCACCCGACGCGGCGTAATCGCCCATCGAAGCCACCACGGGCTTCGATTCGCGGGTTTTCATCACCTCGCGCCAAATCACGTCGGAGGCCAGGGCCGAGCCGCCGGGGGAGTCGATGCGCAGCACCACAGCTTTTACTTTTTTATCCTTACGCAGTTTGCGGAGTTCGGCGGCCACCTTGTCGGAGCCGATTTCGCCGTCGCCGCCCTTACCGCTGGTGATGTTGCCCGCCGCGAGCAGTACGGCCACGCGGCTGTCGCGGTCGCCGTCTTCTTTGGTGTATTCTTCGGCTTTTGCGTATTTGTCGAGGGTGATGATCTCGATTTTCTTGTCGGCGTCGTTGATTTTCAACGTCTTGCGAAGATCACTTTCAAACTCGTCGTAGTAACTCACGTGGGTTACGAGCCGGTACTTGAGCGCCGATTGGGGCGTGGTCACTTTCAGCGAATCCTTCAGTCCTTGCAGGTACGGCACGGTGAGGCCACGGCTCTTGGCAATATTGCCGAGCACGAACGAGTGGATAGACGTCAGGAACGAGCGGGTCTGGGCCTTGCTTTCCTCGCTCATGTCGGTGCGGAAAAACGGTTCCACGGCACTTTTGTACTGCCCGACGCGGAAAATCAGCGGCTTGATTTCTAGCTTGTCGAGGGTGCCTTTGAAAAACTGGTACTCGGCGCTGATGCCGTTGAATTCCATGCCCCCGGCGGGGTTGAGGTAAATCCGGTCGGCGGCGGAGGCGAGGTAATAGCCTTTTTCCGACATGACTTCGCCGTAGTTGAATACGAACTTGCCCGACTTGCGGAAGTCGAGCAGGGCGTTGCGGATTTCTTCGAGCGAAGCCCACCCCGACTGCGGGTAGGCCGATTGCAGGTAAATGCCCTTGATGTGCGGATCGAGTTTGGCGTTGGCGAGGGCCTTTTTGAGTTGAATCAGGCCCACGCTCTGGCTGGCTTCGGCGAACGGACCCCCGAAACTGGAGAACGGGTTTTCGTCCGGGGCCTGATCGACGATGGCCTTGTTGAGGTCGAGTTTCAGGACGGAATTGTCGGCCACGGTCACTTTATCGTCGGAGGAAAGCGCCCCGGCGATGCCGAAAAAGACCAGCAGCGCGATGATTTGGAGTAAAATAATGCCGACTATCGTCGCAAGCACGTATTTAAAAAACTGAAGCATGAGATTCGTTTTGGTTTTACCAGGGTGTAACCAAAAATAAGCCGAAGCCTCCGGGCGGGAATCCGGTTTTGGGATGAGCGGTCAAAAAAGGGGAAAGTGGCGAATGAAAACTGGAAAGCAAAGGCCGCATCACCTTTCAACTCGCCACTTTCCACTGACCACTTTCCCCTTTTTTGGCGCTCAAATCGGCGGCAGGGCCGTCAGGTTGCGGTAGTCTTCGCGGCTTTTCCGGATGACTTCGTGGGCCATGTCGCGGCCATACACTTCGTTGATTTCGACGTGTACCTGCACTTCGCCGGGGATGTTTTTGTAGGTCAGGAAGTAGTGCATCAGGCGGCGGAGCACGGGTTCGGGGCAGTCGGTGATGTCCTGCCAGTTGCCGTGGAGGGCATCGGCTTTCAGCACGGCGATGATTTTGTCGTCGGCTTCGCCCTTGTCGATCAGGCGAATACCGCCGATGGGAATGGCTTGCAGGATGATGTCGCCGTGGGGGATTTCCTTTTCCGTCAGTACGCAGATGTCGAGCGGGTCGCCGTCACCTTCGGGTACGGGTTTGCCCGCCTGTTCGCTGGCCAGCCGGGCGATTTGTTCGCCGCAGTAGGTTTGCGGAATAAAGCCGTACAAGCAGGGCATGGCGTTGGAAAAAAGTTGCGGACGGTCGATTTTCAGGTAGCCCGTTTCCTTGTCGATTTCGTACTTGACCGTGTCGGTGGGCACGATTTCGATGAAGGCGGTGACGATGTTCGGGGCGTTTTCGCCGATGGGCACGCCGTGCCAGGGGTGGGCTTTTCTCAGTTCGTAGTGCATAGTGCGGAGGGCGTAGTTAATTTTCGTGAGGCGTCACGGTTTTGCTGATGGCGGTCAGGATTTTCAGCAATTCTACGCAGTCAGTATGAATGGATTGGTATGCCGAATCAGTAAGGTAATCAGTGGCATGAAGTAAATTGAGCCAGTATTCCGTTTCAGAAATCTCCTTCAACGAAATATTCATCTTCGCGCCAAAATCCCTGCGGGTCTGACCGTGTAAGGCTTCATGAATATTGGCCCCAACGCTCGTTCCAGCCCGAAGCAGTTGTTTGCTCAGAACAAACTCCTTTCTATCCTCGCAAAGATGCCGGTAAAGGCGGACAATTCTGACCGCGAAGTCAAACGATTTCTGCCGGACAATGCTGTCTTGTTTAAAACTCATTTGCGAGCAAGATTTCCCAAAACTACGTCCTACGCACTCCGCACTACGCCCTCCTCAAATCCCACTTTCTCCCGCACCTGGTACTCCGTGGTGCGCTCGGAGTTGGTCGTGAGGAGTTCGCCGATGAAGCCAGCCAGGAACAGTTGCACGCCGATGACGATGGCGAGCAGGGCGAGGAAAAACTTCGGGTCGTCGGTGAGGTTGCGAAATTTCTGGTGGGTGTACAGGCTGTAAATTTTGTCGAACGCCAGCCACGCCGTGATGGCCGAGCCAACGAAAAACGACAGCACACCAAACGCCCCGAACAGGTGCATGGGTCGCTTGCCGAAGCGGTTGACGAACGAGATCGTGAGTAAATCCAGAAAGCCGTACAGGAAGCGTTCGAGGCCGAATTTGGTAGTCCCGTACTGCCGCCTGCGGTGCTGCACCACCTTCTCACCGATGCGCGTGAAGCCGTTCCACTTGGCCAGCACGGGCAGCCAGCGGTGCAGTTCGCCGTACACGCGCAGGCTTTTGGCCACGGGGCGGCGGTAGGCTTTCAGGCCGCAGTTGAAGTCGTGGAGGGGTAAGCCCGAAATCCAGCGGGCGGCGGCGTTGAAAAGTTTCGTCGGAATCGTCTTGCCCGGCGGGTCGTAGCGCACTTTTTTCCAGCCCGACACGAGGTCGAACTGTTCGAGCGTAATCATCCGGTAGAGTTCGGGAATTTCGTCGGGACTGTCCTGCAAATCGGCGTCCATCGTAATGATGACGCCCCCGCGCGCGGCCTGAAAACCCGTGTGCAAGGCGGCGGATTTGCCGTAATTCCGGCTGAAGCGCAGGCCGCGCACGGCGGGGTTTTGGGCCGAAAGCTCGCCAATCACGTCCCACGACGTATCGTTGGAACCGTCATCGACAAACAGGATTTCGTAGCTGAAGCCGTTTTCGTCCATCACCCGCTCGATCCACCGGCAGAGTTCGGGCAGCGATTCGTCCTCGTTGTAAAGCGGGACGACGACGGAAATGGCAGGGGGCGTCAACGGCATTTTTTAGCTACTTTCTATCCCCCGTCATTGCGAGGAGGTACGACGAAGCAATCCGTGCGTGTTCACCAAAAGAGTTTACTGAAAACTATTTTGGCAGAGGACAACGGATTGCTTCGTCGTACCTCCTCGCAATGACGGGTTGGAGTGGTTTCAAAATTTCATGTAAAAGTCTTTCAGCAACGCCACGAATTCCGGTGAATACCCGCCGTCGGGTTTGTAAATACTCAATTCTTCAAAAACGACGAGCTTTTCGGAAAAACCGAACGCCGAAATCAGTCGGAACAGTTGCCCACCCGGCCGGTGCCGTACGCGCAGTTGGCGGCGCAAAAATAACCCCGTTTCGGCGGCTTTCGGCAGGAACTGGTTGGTTTCGTACGGCGGCAACAACACGACGAACGTTCCGGCAGGGGCCAGCAGGTTGCCGACGGCGTCCAGCAGGTCGTCAAAACTCAGCGTTTCGGCGTGTTTGGCGGCATTGCGGGCGGTATCCGGCGAATGCAGGCTTTGCTGGTAAAACGGCGGATTGCTGACGATCAGGTCGTAGGGTGCGGGGTGACGGGCGTAGTGCTGAATCGACTCGTGAACCACGCGGATTCGGTCGGCAAACGGGCTGGTGGCGGCATTTTTAGCGGCTTGGCGAGCGGCGGTTTCGTTAATTTCCACCGCATCGATTTGGGCTTGCGCGTAGCGCTGGGCCAGCATCAGCGCCAGCAAACCCGTGCCCGCGCCGACGTCGAGAATCCGCGTCGCTTCCGGCGGCGCGGTGGCCCACGCGCCCAGAATGCACGCCTCCGTGCTGACCTTCAGCACCGCGTCGGACTGGTGGATGGTAAACTGCTTGAAGCGGAAAAAGGAATTTGGCATACGGGGGTGGCACGGCTACCGGGGTGGCGCGTCGGGCCATGCCACCCTTAACGCACGAGTTCAATTAGGTAGGCGTGGCACGGCCCCTGCGCACAAAGCCCTTAGCCGTGCCACGCCGCTATTTCCTTCCGTAATCCGCCGGGTTTTCGCCCCAGTGTTCGGTTTCCCACTTCAGGATTTTGTTCGGGTACGGGTTGGTGCGGAGCCAGAGCAGGGCGCGGTCCACGAGGCGGAAGAGTGCTTCGGTGCGGGCGGTGCGGGGCAGGTTGGTTTTCACTTCTTTTTTGCGCACCCAGGCGATGGCCGTGCGCGAATCGGAGTAAACCGGCAACGCGCTGTCGTGCTTTTTCAGCAGCGCCAGCGCGTGGACGATGGCCAGAAATTCGCCGAGGTTGATGGTGCCTTCGGGAAATGGCCCCATCGCGAAAACGGGTTCTTTCGTGGCGGTGCGCACGCCCTGGTATTCGAGCACGCCGGGGTTGCCCGAGCAGGCGGCATCGACCGAAAGGCTGTCGGCGATGGGCTTGCCCACGAGCGGCAAGCGACCCGACGCGGCGGTTGGGGCGTTTTTTCGGAAAAATTTCGGCGGCCCCTGCCGGTAGGCTTCGGTGGCTTCGGTTTTCGACTCGAAACTTTTGTACCGCGCGCCTTCCACGCCCTCGACCTGGATTTTGGCCTCGTCCCAGCGCTCGTAAATGCCCGGTTGCCGCCCCTGCCAGACGACGTAAAACTTCTGCTTTTTGCTCACGAGGGCAAAGGTAAGGCCGTTTTTTGCTTTCGTTAAAAGTTGTTAAGCCGGTTGGCGGCGCGCAATAATCCCGATACCTTGTTGCCCAAACAACAACCTCTCCCCCACCATGCTTTTCCGCCTCCTTACCACTGCGACGTTAATGGCCGCCTTCGGCGCTTCGGCGCTGGGACAAACCCAGAAAGGGCAATCGTTTTACTCCGGAACGTTCAGTTTTTCAAAAACGAGCGAGGA
This sequence comes from Spirosomataceae bacterium, assembly GCA_965249815.1. GTDB lineage: Bacteria > Bacteroidota > Bacteroidia > Cytophagales > Spirosomataceae > JAJAZB01. The sequence goes on from CBDFMV010000003.1 coordinate 57,573, forward strand.
TCAAGCTGATCAGAACGGTATCGTCCGCAACAGCACCAGAGCCGATATCGACCTTGCCGCCCGTGCCGGTTTTTTCGTCAAAAACAACCTGGCTCTTGGGCTGGGCCTGAGTCAGCAATGGCGCGGCAGCAACGACGCCGGATTCGCCGTGCGCCCCTTCATACGGTATCATCGGCCCCTGGGAGCAAAGTTTAGCGTTTTTTTGCAGGGCGAGATTTTCTACAAAACCCGCAACAAATTCCAATTCATCACCGACCCACGTTATGGGATCAACGGTGGGTTGGGGGTGGTCTATTTTGCGAACAGGCGTCTGGCCATAGAGGCCTCTATGAACCTGCTTTCGCTGGCCGTGGCCCGCGCCTCGAACGACTTTGCCCGGGGCACGTCGGTTAACGTTGGGGCGAACCTCAATGCCAACGTGCTGGGTTTGAGTCTGGCGTATTACGTAGGAGCAAGCACCCCCCGGCGTTCGCCCAATCCGGAAAACACCCTCAGCCGAGGGACTCGGTTTTTAGGAGGCAGCGTCGACGCGGGCGGAAGCACCACGGTTATTGGTGGCAATGCATACGGCTCCAGTTCCGTTCAGGACGTCAATGGGTTCAACTTGAATCTTCGGCCGCAGATGGGATGGTTTGTTCGTGACCATGTGGCAGTAGGCGTCGGGCTGAACGTCGGGCTAGGCTGGATGAAGTATGAAACGAGCGTTTTCACCGCCAGTCCGGGACAAAATCCGTATACGAGTCAAAATAGCCTGTCGCTTGGCATCCGGCCGTTCGTGCGCAACTACGCCATGTTGGGGCCAAAAGCTGGGGTATTTCTTGAAAGCAGCCTGAACCTCGGCTTTTCCCGCCAAAATGTTGAATCGAAGGATTACGTCGGCGTGACCGCCGAACTTAACTCCCACTCGTTTTTCGTGCAAGCGGGCATCCGCCCCGGCGTGACGTACTTTCTTGGGCGGCGCTTTGCCGTGGAAGCCACAACGGGCTTCGTGGGGTTCAACCTCAGTAACAGTCGTTACCCCACCAACACCAGCCAGGGTGTGCGCGAGTTGAAAGCCAACACGTTTTCCTTCTCCCCCACCTGGGCCGTCGGTTCTGACCTGGGCGTGGGCTTGAAATACTATATTCGGTAGTACTTAGAAAGGACCAAAAAAGGCCGCTCCGCGAATGGAGTGGCCTTTTTTAGTTAAAGCCCCAAATTCGTCTTGAACAATTTAATGGCAATGGCCAGCAGAATCACGCCGAAGACTTTGCGGAGGATTTCGGCCCCGGCGCTGCCGAGTTTGCGCTCAATCCACGAGGAGGCCCGCAGCACGGCGTAGATGAAAACCAGGTTGAGCAGAATGCCCGCCAGGATGTTGGGCCGGGTGAATTCGGCTTTCAGCGAAAGAATCGTCGTCATCGTGCCCGCCCCGGCCAGGATCGGGAAGGCCAGCGGCACGATGGACGTGGTGCGGCTCGACGCCCCTTCGCCCACGGCGTGGCTGGATTTGAAGATGTCGCGGCCCAGGGTCATTTCCAGGCCAATCAGGAAGATAATCAGCGCCCCGGCGACGGCAAACGAGGCCACGTCGACGCCGAAGAGTTTCAGGATGCCTTCGCCGATGTAAAGGAACGAAATCATGATGCCGCCCGCCACGAGCGTGGCCGATTCGGGGTGGATGTTGCCCGCGCGGCGGCGTAAATCGATGATGATCGGGATGGCCCCGAGCACGTCGATAACCGAAAACAGGATGAGCGAGACGGAGATGATTTCTTTGAAGTTCATGGGTTGAAACCTGACTCCTTCCTGGCCTTGCGAGCGGATCAGGAAAGGATTTTTTTCAATTGTTCAATTGCCTCTTGCTCAATCGCCGGGAAATTAGCGATGCGGAACGTACTCTCTTTCCAGGCTCCGTAGCCGTTGCCGAGGGTGATGCCCGCGGCGGCGGCGCGTTCTTTCAGCGCCCGGATGTCGGCGAGGTTTCCTTCCACGGCGATGACCGTGTCGGAGCGGACGGCGGGGTTTTTCACCAACGGCTGCCAGGTCGTTTCCTCTTCGAGAAACCGGTACCAGTCTGCCGCCCGTTGCCGCAGCCGGGCGGCGACTTCGGCGATGGGCGGCAGGTGGTGCAACACCCGGTTCAACAGGTAAATACCCAGGCCGTTGGGCGTGTAATGCGTCTGGAAGTTCAGCGCGTTTTCGTGGATGAACAACAGGCTGTTGTAGTGCGCCCGGTCGCCGAGTTCTTCGGCTTGCCGCAACGCTTTCGGCGAGCAAATCAGCAGCGCCAGCCCCGCCGGGAGGCCGAAGCATTTCTGCACCGAGGCAAACCACACGTCGCCCAGCGACCAGTCAAAATCCACGCCCGCCATCGACGACGTGGCGTCGAAACACTTCAGGCCTTTCAGGGATTGAAAAGCGGTCAGGTCGTTGAGTTGGGTGCCGTTGGAGGTTTCGTTCTGGGTCAGACACACCACGTCGTAGTGGTCGAGGGCGAGAAACTCGAAATTTTCGCGGTGGGTAAACTCTTCGTCCACGCCGAACGGCTGGCGGAAAACGGACTTGCCCAGTTTTTCCGCGTACTCCGCCCATTTTTGTCCAAACGCGCCGTTGAAAAAATGCGCCGACCCACGCTCCGTCAGCGACTGTGCCACGATTTCCCAGCATTCGGTCGCCGACGAGACGAAGTACACGCCGTACTCGGCGGGAATCGCCAGTTTTTCATGCAGCAACCCGACCGTTTCGCGCACGAGTTCCATGAACGCCGGGCTGCGGTGGTTGGCGCTGAGCAAGCCCGACGCGTACGCATCCCGCAAATAATCAGAGACTTGCGGGTAAAGTTTGGAAGGGCCGGGGTAGAACGTCATGCGTAGCGCCAACATTCTTGTCGGCGTGGTTTGGAATGGAAGCGGGTCGGGGACTGCGGACCCGCGCCGACACGAATGTCGGCGCTACAGGAGCGCCCGAATCGCCAGTTCGTAGCCCTTCAGCCCCAGCCCCACGATGACGCCCTTCGCGTTGGCGCTGAGGTAGCTGTGGTGGCGGAAGGCCTCGCGGGCGTGGACGTTGGAAATGTGGACCTCTACCGTCGGAGTTGTGATGGCCGCCAGCGCGTCGCCGAGGGCCACGGACGTGTGCGTGAGCGCCCCGGCGTTGATGACGATGCCGTCGAACGAGAAGCCGACTTCGTGGAGTTTGTCGAGCAGCGCGCCCTCGTGATTCGACTGGAAGTAGTGCAGTTCAGCGTCGGGAAACGTGGTTTTGAGTTCTTCAAAAAAATCGTCGAACGAGCGGCTGCCATAGATGCCCGGCTCACGCTTGCCCAGCAGGTTGAGGTTGGGGCCGTTGAGGAGGAGGATTCGTTTCACGTGGTTCGTGCTTCGTTGTTCGTGCTTAGTGCCCCGATTGTTCGTTGCTTTGTGAATTCATCGAAGTACGAAACACGAACAACGAAGCACGAAACATGGTCTGGCAAAGCTATCTGAAAAACTTCAAAAACTACCTGAACCTGGAGCGGTCGCTGTCGGGGCACACGCTCGAAGCGTACCTGCACGATGTAGCCAAACTCCACGAATACTTCACGTTGCGGGGCGAAACCGTCGCGCCCACGGCGGTCACCGAGGCGCATTTGTTCAATTTTCTGTACTACCTCGGCGAGTTGGGCGTAGCTCCGGCCACGCAGGCGCGGATGCTGTCGGGGTTAAAGGCCTTTTTCAAGTTTCTGCTCCTCGAACAGGCCATCACCACCGACCCCTCCACGCTGCTCGAATCGCCCCGATTGGGCCGGAAGCTGCCCGACACGCTGAGTTTTCCCGAAATCGAAACGCTGCTTGCCGCCATCGACCTGTCCACGCCCGAAGGCACCCGCAACCGCGCCATGCTTGAAGTGCTTTACGGCTGCGGCCTGCGCGTGAGCGAGTTGACGGAATTGAGAATCAGCGAATTACACTTCGACATCGGTTTTCTGCGCATCCGGGGCAAGGGCGAAAAGACGCGCCTCGTGCCCACGGGCCGCGACGCCATGAAGCACACGCAGTTGTACCTCGACGGCGTTCGCCGCCACCTCACCGTGCAAAAAGGCTCGGAAGACCACGTGTTTCTCAACCGCCGGGGCAGCAAACTCACGCGGGTGATGGTGTTTCTGATTGTGAAAGACCTGGCCGAAAAAATCGGGTTGCAGAAAACCATCTCGCCGCACACCTTCCGGCATTCGTTCGCCACGCACCTGATCGAAGGCGGGGCCGATTTGCGGGCCGTCCAGGAAATGCTCGGCCACGAGTCCATCACCACGACCGAAATCTACACCCACCTCGACCGCGACTACCTCCGGCAAGTGATGACGGAATTTCACCCGAGGGCGAAAAATTCCCCCTTTGAAGGGGGTTAGGGGGATGTCTGCGGTGGCAAGAGAAGTTCTTGTATCCAAAGCCAACATCCCCCTAACCCCCTTCAAAGGGGGAATTCAATCCTCCGGGTACGGAATAAACACGAACCGCGTGAAGTCGGCATCGACGACGAAGAGGCAGGCAAATTCTTCGGGGTCTTTGTAGTTTTCCTTGAAATACGCCACCGCGTCGGGAGCGATGATGCCGCGCTCGGTGAATTCTTCCAGGAACGTGGCGTAGTAGTGCCAGTCGTTGTCCTGCTCGAAGGCCCCCAGCAGCACCGTGCCGAGGGGCAGTTCCTGCCGGGAAGTGGCAAAAATAGGAAACTGGGAAAACCCACGCTTCCGGACCTGGTAGGCGGCTTCCTTGATCAGGTCGGAAACTTTGGCAAAATCCGCCGAGATTTTACCCAGATACTGCCCGTCGAGTTCGGGCGAATTGGGCGCATTGGAAAGGGATTCGGGTTCGTCAATCATCTGAATTACGATTTACGAGCGGTCCGCCGCTGCGGGTGCGAATTACGATTTAACCGTGCTGGATTTTAAAAATCGTACCCGCAGCGGCGGACCGCTCGTAAATCGTAATTCGTACTTCATCACATCCTCGCCGCCAGCAGCAGGCTTAAATCTTTGTAGCGGAGGTTGAAACTCCGGGCCAGGTGGGCGTTGGTGAGCGTGCCTTTGTGGCAGTACACGCCGCGCATGAACCACTGGTTGGCAAACATCATTTCTTCGATGCCGCCCAGCAGGCCGGTCTGAATCAGGAACGGCGCGAACACGTTGCTCAGCGCGGTGCTGGCCGTGTGGGCCGCGCGGCTGGCGATGTTGGGCACGCAGTAGTGGATGACGCCGTGCTTTTTGAACGTCGGATTCTTGTGCGTGGTCATTTCCGAGGTTTCAAAATTGCCTCCCTGGTCGATGCTCACGTCGATGAGCACCGAGTTGCGGCGCATCCGCTGGACCATGTCTTCGGTCACGACCATCGGGCTGCGGCTTTCCTCGGCCCGCATCGCCCCGATCACCACGTCGGCCTTTTCGACGGCCTCGGTGAGCGTGTTGGAGTCGATAATGGACGTGAACACCTGCTGGCCGAGGGCGTAGCGCAACCGCTGGAGTTTGTAAATTTCCTTGTCGAAAATCTTGATTTCGGCCCCCAGGCCGAGGGCCGTGCGGGCGGCAAATTCGGCCACCGTCCCGCCACCCAGAATCACAACTTTGGTGGGCGGCACGCCCGTGATGCCGCCCACGATGATGCCGCGTCCGTCGTTGACGCTGCTCAGGTATTCGGCGGCGATCAGCATCACGGTACTGCCGGCAATTTCGCTCATGGCGCGGATGATGGGCAAGCCGCCCGCCTTGTCTTCGATAAATTCGAAGGCCAGCCCCGTCACGTGCCGCTGGTTGAGCGCGTTGAAGTAATCGGCGCTGAGTTTGGGCACGGTGAGCGCCGAAATGAGCGTGGAACCGCGTTTCAGAAACTCGTACTCGCTTTCCACGGGCGGTTCCACCTTCAGCACCACGTCGGCGGCGTAGGCTTCCTTCGCCGACGGCACCACCTGCGCCCCGGCTTCGCGGTATTCGTGGTCGGTGTATTTGGCCCCCAGGCCCGCGTCGGTTTCGAGCACCACGCGGTGGCCGTTGCGCACGAGCAGCGCGACGGCTTCGGGCGTGAGGGCGATGCGGTTTTCCTGCAACGACACCTCCCTCGGCAAGCCGATGAGCAGGCTGTGCTGGCTGGTGCGCACGGGGGCCAGTTGCTCCTGCGGGTACAGGGCCGTTTGCTGGGCCAGGGCCTCGAAGCCGGTTTGTTGCGGAGAATTCAAATTGATTGGGAATTAAAAAAGTAATTAACTCCTGATTTTCAAAGTGGTAAGTTTTGTAAAACTGCCTGCTGTCCACCGCTTACTACCAACTGCACGACCCGGCTGCCATCGGGTTGGGGTTCGATGCTGATTTTCAAATGTTCCGGTGGCCAGAGGGTTACGATTTTTGAGGGCCACTCCACGAAGCAGTAGTGGCCGGAATCGAAATATTCCTCCACGCCCAGGTCAAGCGCTTCGGTTTCAGTTTTAATTCGGTAAAAATCAAAGTGATACACCGTTTCGCCCGTGGCCGTTGCGTACTCGTTCACGAGGGCGAACGTCGGGCTTTGCACCTTGCTCACCACGCCCAACCGGCGGCAAAGGGCCTGGATGAACGTGGTTTTTCCGGCTCCCATCTCACCCTCGAACAGCCAGATTCGCCGGTCGCCCGCCCAGTCGAGCACCCGCCCGGCGGCGGTATCGATTTCGGCGAGGCGGGTGTAATGCAGCGTGGTATCGGGCATTCGCAGGCGCAAAACAGGGAACGCGAAGGTAGGGAAAAATCGCCGCACTACGCCGGAAATTCCCGACCGAGCCGCTCCACGATGCGGGCCACGGCGGGGCAGATTTCGGCGTTTTTGCGCGTCAGATCGAGCAATTGGTGCATCCGGCGGCGGTTGGTGTGCGGGTACTCGCGGCAGGCTTTGGGGCGCACGTCGTACACGGCGCAGTAATTTTCGCCATCGAGAAACGGGCACGGCGCGGCGTTGAGCACGTAGTGCCGGTCCGTGTCGAGGTGCAGGAATTTTTCAATAAAATCGGCCGGACGCAGGCGGAAATGCCGCGCCAGGCGCTCGATGTCGGCGTCAGTGAAAATCGGGCTGGTGGTTTTGCAGCAGTTGGCGCAGGCCAGGCAGTCGGTTTCAGCGAAAACTTCGTCGTGCAGGCGCTCGAATGCGGCGTCGAGGTGCCTCGGTGGCCGGGCCTTGAGGCGGCGGAGAACGTTAGTTTTGGGCTGAACCACGGTTTTTGGGATTCTGCGATTTCCAGGCTGCCTGATTTTCCACAAATTTCAGGGTAATCCCTGAATCCAACGAATCAAGGTTCCGACAAAATGGTTATAGCTTCGCAACGATTCTACTGAAACATGATTTCCGTCGAAACCCGTCTTTTAACCCTTGATGCCGCCTGGCTCGCGGCCCAGCACGGTGGCCACCCGGCGGCGCTCTGGCGCCTGCCCAAAAGCACCGAAAAAAGCCTGATTCTCGACTTGTCCGACGAAGACCGCCGCCTGAAACTTGATTTGGAGGAGGTCGCGCCGGGTTTTGCCCTCGGTCCGTTTCTCAACCCCGAAAGCCAGCAAACCCGCCTGCTCCGGGCCGACATCTACCTGCGTTTCGACGAAGAAAATCAATTGGTCGATGAACTGACCTCGCCCGCTGCCGACCAGCGGCGGGTGCTGGAATTTGAAGAAGCCGTCGAAAATGTCCGCCCCGACGAACCCATCCACTGCGAGGGAGCCAATTCCTTCACTGCGGGCGGAGTCGATTCGGTTTCGGTTGAGACCACTTTCAAAACTTCCGTTCGGCAGGCAGTCGAAGCCATCAAGGCCGGGCAATTTCAGAAAGTCGTGCTGTCGCGTACCAAGCAGGTCGCGCTGCCCGCCGAATTCAACCTTGTGGCGGCGTTCAACCGGCTTTGCGAAGCGTACCCGAATGCGTTCGTCTCGGCGGTTTCGCTGCCCGATGAGGGGGCCGTCTGGCTCGGAGCCTCGCCCGAAACGCTCGTCAGCGTGGACACGGCGGGGTTTTTCCGCACCGTTTCGCTGGCCGGTACCCAATCGGCCTACGACCCCGACGGGCGGCTGGTTCACCCCAACGACGCTCGCTGGTCGCACAAGGAAATTGAAGAACAAGCGCTCGTAAGCCGGTACATCATCGAGTGTTTCAAGAAAATCCGGTTGCGGGAGTACGTCGAAAACGGCCCTAAAACCGTGCAGGCGGGCAATTTGCTCCACCTCCGCACCGATTTCACCGTCGATGCGCCGGGCGTGGGCTTCCCCCAACTCGGCACCGTCATGCTTGACTTGCTGCACCCGACCTCGGCCGTGTGCGGCACGCCCAAAGCGCCGGCGCTCCGGTTCATTCAGCACCACGAGGGCTACGATCGGGAGTGGTATAGCGGTTTTCTGGGACCGGTCAACGTGGGCGGCGAAAGCCACCTGTTCGTCAACCTCCGGACCATGAAAATCGAGGTCGCTCCGACATTTGGTCGGAGTTCGACCGAAGGTCGAAACGGGTCAGCAATGCCATCCTCAGGGTTTCGACCTTCGGTCGAACTCCGACCACAGGTCGGAGCTACCGTTGCCACGCTCTACGCCGGGGCGGGCATCACCGAAGATTCCGTGCCGGAGCGCGAGTGGCGCGAAACCGAACTGAAGTGCGAAACGCTGCTGAAGGTGATTGGTTAAGTGGGTAAGTTGTCCACTCGTCGAAAACCAATTACCGAATCCGTTTCAACTCCCCAATCTGCCTTGGCCCCTGGTCGGTGTTGAGGATGAGCGTACCCCGGCCGTTTTGTTGCTGGGAATGGATGCCGATGACGCGCAGGCCGGTGGTGTCGTATACCTCGGTGTCGTCGACGACGAGTTCGTTGCGGTCGGCGGCGTAACGGTACGAACTGCCGTTTTGCATCACGCTGAAACTGCCCCCGCCGCCCGACTGGCTGATGGTGGCCTGATTCTGGGCCATGCTGGCGGCGCGTTCCACCCGCCGGGTCAGTTGTGGCGAAACCTCGGGCGAGGTTTCCAGCAACGCGGCCAGATCGCTCAGAAACGCGGCGACGCGGGCCTTGAGGGCGTGGTTCATCATATCGCCGATCATCAGCATACCGCCGCTCTGCCACATGCCCATGCCGCCGAGGGCGGGGTCGTTGAACTGCACCTGACGGCCCCCGCCCCGGCGCAGATCGTGGAGCAGCCGTTGCGCCAGGTCGGGGCTGAAGCCGTGGCGCTCAGCAAGTTGATTTATCGTTTCGTTCATGAGAAATTAACCGCGAAGGGCGTTACGTTTTCACGACAAAGAACGCAAAGAAAAAAGTGTGCGTTACGCCCCTTGCGTAAAACCTTCGGGTCTTTGCGGTTAAAAAATGGTAATGATATATCAATTTACACCAAATGACAAAATAAAAAGCCCCGGCGTGAAACCAGGGCTTTCGTTCGGGGAACGCTGGGAAGAAGTATTTTACCCCTTCCCAGCGGGAATCGAACCCGCATCAACCGCTTAGCAAGCAGTTGTTCTATCCATTGAACTACAGGAGTGGTGCAAAATTAGTCATTTCCCAAATCAAAGTTCGACGGTACCGCAAAAAATTACGGCTTGTCTTTATGTGGCGGCGGAACCTGCAGCAGTCCTTCTAAGGTTCGGTTGAATCGGCTGTTGGCGCGCGCAATTACCTTTCCTGAATGGAAGCCATTTTGCTCGTTTAAATCCCAGTATATCATCCCTAATTCGACTTCGTCCGGGGTGTTGGAAGACTTAAGCCACTCGTCCGCAATGTCATACACCTTTTGGACGGCGAGTTTGAAGGAAAATTTTGAATCCGAGGTATTGGCACTTGCCTTCAAGAAAAGGTTTTTTTCGTTCAAGATGAAGCGCCTGTTCTCACCTTTTTCGGTGTTTTTTAGGATGATTTTCTGCGTGTCATGCCAAAGTCTTTTAGATAAGCCCGGATTCTCGGTGTTGTCAAGCAAGGATTCGGTTTCTGAATCTGGGCGCTCAACTTCCGGTTCTGGCAGTAGCTCCGGCCTTACGTCAGCAGGAAGTTCGATTGCAAGCTGTTGGTTGCCTGCCAGTCGTTTTTCTTCGGCGCTAATTCGCTCCAGCATGGCCCGTATTTTATTACGGCGCTCTTCTTCGCTTTCTTGGTGTTGTGCCATGACTATGGGTTAAGTTTGGAGTTTTCGGGGGTGTACTCGTAAATCATTTTAAGTTCATCAACGCCTTCAAAAACTGATTCTTGGTCAAAAAGGGTATTCTTCAATAAACGCACGGCACGTTCCGAACTTCCAAAGTGATGTTGGTAGAGCGCGTACACGTCCCGGCCTCGGTAGTTCTTTTCAAAGTGACAATGGAAGTCATAAATAATGCTTGGATGCACTTTTAACGTCTTGTAAGCGTGTCGCTCAAGCATCGAATGCGAATCAATGTAGGGACGAACAAAATCAAGGTCGGCTTGCGGTAACAGTCGGTCACGAGCAAACCCGTCTGCCAAATCTTCGCTGAACAAGTCGTTAGTCATGTCGTAATCACCGGATAAGTGAAACTTCCATGATTTTAATGCCTCCATGTCAAAAAGGACATGGGACAATTCATGTAACAACGAAAACCACAACGTCGAATACTTACCTCGGAAGTCATTGATAACGATACAGGGCTTGTCATTCACCATAAATGAAGCACCCCGAACCGCCGTGTTCGCCGTGTACTTATGCACAATTACCGAAACGCCTACTCGGTAGAGTGCCCGCACAACCATAACTAAACCGGCTTCTTCGTCAAGGGTGTATGGGCGTATCTTGGGGATAAGGGCCAACAACGCTTCTTGGTCGTAAGGGTGGGGATTGTTAAGTTTCTTGAACTGATTGCAAGCCGCAACAATCCACATGGTACGCATCTCGTCTTGTGAATACTGCCTAATTCGGCTGAACATCACGGGTGGCAACTCGTCGGAATACTGGAAAATCGTTTCCAGCCCCAAAAAGCGCGTGATGCGTCGGTCAATGGCTTCAAAGTCGGTAGTTGACTTAATGAAGCCGATTTTCTTCAACGTGTTCAGGTTGAAGTTGCGAAGAATAAAATTGGATTTCGTTGCTAAGTTCAACTCCCCGACAAATTCGGGTTTCAGCGAGGCAACGTAAATTTCGGCCATTTCCCGAACGTCAATTCCCAAGAACTGGCAAACCTTAAGGATAGAGAAAAGGTCAACTTTCTGGGTTTCGCCGTCAATCAGCCGCGCCAGGGTGTTGTTGGGGATGCCGACCATCTTGGAGAACTCGTAGTCGGTGTTAATTCCAAGTTCAGTTTTTTTCCGGACTACCAATTCGCGGAAGCTTGGAGCGCTCTCAGAGGCCAGAAGCCTGTAAATTTCGGTCAGTAAGGTGTCTTTAGAGGCGTCTTTTTCCATTTTTGGAAGCGATTATGGCCCAAAGTAAAGGATTATCGGGCTATTTTTCCAAAAATGGAAAAGAATTATTTTTCGATAAGCTTCTGGTAGGTGAGTCGGCCTGCCGTATTGGAAAGCACAAGGTCAAAACGGGAAGCCGTCGTGACTTTTCGGGTGTTGTAGCGAAGGGTGAACTCGTCGGCGTAGGCTTGCAGGTGTTTAAAGCTTACCCAGTGGTAAATCCCATCAATGCCCCGCTTGAATTGGCTCCAAAAGCCTTCTATGGTGTTGGTATGGGCCATGCCGTTGACGTACTCCTTTGCCCCGTGGCGAATGACAGCGTGTTCGTAGTTGCCCTGAATGCCCCGGTACGCGCCGTATTCGTCGGTTACGACCGTTGCACCCGGCTCCACGTTCTGATGAATCAACCCCTGAACGGTTTTGCGGTCGGTACTTTCAACGACTTGCGCCACAACGTTCCCGCCGCGTTCAACCAAACCCACCACCGCCTTTTTCGTTTTGGTGCTACGGCCTTGCGTCCCTTCGGTGCGCTTGGAGGCGTGTTTGTTCTTTTCGGCACCACCGACGTAGGTCTCATCAACTTCGACGGTTCCCGACATGACGGCGGCAAAATTGGGGTGGTCAAAGGCATAGCGAAGGCGGTGCAACATGAACCATGCCGATTTTTGGGTCACGTCAATATCCTTAGCCAGTTGGTGCGAGGAAATACCCTTCTTATGGGATGAAAAGACGTAGAGCGCCAGAAACCACTTTTGAAGGGGAATCTTGGTGTCCTCGAAAATGGTGCCGACCTTCACGTTGAAGTATTTGCCGGTATTCTTGCATTTGTAGCGACCCCCGGCGCACTTATAGACCCTCGACGTAGCATCGAAAGGCGAAACCGGAATCCCGTCCCAGCGCAGGGTTTCGAGGTGTTCAATACAAGCCTGTTCGGTTGGGAAGGCTTGTAGGAGATCGTGAATGCTTTTGAACTCGGACACCATAAATAACAAAGATTATGGTGTAAATATATGCTCAAAAATCCACACTCGCAAGGATTGGTGTAAATTTGTATATCATTACCTAAAAAATTTACCTTCGCAAAAAACTAAAAACCCAATGGACGCCTACATCGTAGCCGGGTACCGCACCGCCGTGGGCAAGGCCCCGCGCGGCGGGTTTCGCTTCACCCGCCCCGACGACCTCGCCGCCGAGGTCATCAAGCACCTCGTCGCCTCGGTGCCTAACCTCGACCCCGCCCGCATCGACGACCTCATCGTCGGCAACGCCGTGCCCGAAGCTGAGCAGGGCATGCAGATTTCGCGGTACATCGCGCTGCTGGCGCTGCCCAGCACCGTGTCGGGCGTGACCATCAACCGCTACTGCGGCTCCGGGCTGGAAGCCATCGCACTCGCTTCGGCCAAAATCCGCACGGGTATGGCCGACTGCATCGTAGCGGGCGGCACCGAGAGCATGAGCATGGTACCCGTGATGGGTTACAAAACGGCCCTGAACTTTGAAATCGCCAAAGCCCACCCCGACTACTACATCGGCATGGGCCTGACCGCCGAGCAGGTGGCGAAGCAGTTCAACATCGCCCGCGACGCCCAGGACGAATTTGCCTACCACTCGCACCAGAAGGCCATCGCGGCCATTCAGGAGGGCAAATTCAAGGCTGAAATCGTGCCGGTGAATGTGCAGGAAACCTACTTCGACGCCGAAACCGGCAAGAAAAAAACAAAGCAGTGGGTGGTGGACACCGACGAAGGCCCCCGCGCCGACACGAGCGCCGAAGCGCTGGCGAAGCTGAAACCCGTTTTCGCGGCGGGCGGCTCGGTCACGGCGGGGAATTCGTCCCAAACTTCCGACGGCGCGGCCTTCGTGCTCGTCATGTCGGAGGCGATGGTCAACGAGTTGAACCTCCAGCCCATCGCCCGGCTGGTGAGCTACGCCACGGCGGGCGTGGAGCCGCGCATCATGGGCATCGGGCCGGTGGCGGCCATTCCGAAGGCCGTCAAACAGGCCGGGCTGAAGCTCGACGACATCGAGCAGATTGAATTGAACGAAGCTTTTGCCGCCCAATCGCTGGCCGTGATTCAGGAACTGGGCCTTGACCGCGAAAAAATCAACCCCAACGGCGGGGCCATCGCCCTGGGCCACCCGCTGGGCTGCTCGGGCGCTAAACTGAGCATCCAGCTCCTGAACGAAATGCGCCGCCGCGACCAGAAGTACGGCATGGTGACCGCCTGCGTGGGCGGCGGGCAGGGCGTGGCAGGGGTGTTTGAACGGTTGAATTGAGCAGGGGGGCGATTCATCGGCACACGATCAGGAAGGTTTGGTTTCTGGTCAACGCGCCTCTGGGCAGCGCCGCTTCAGGCCAGTTGGGTCAGTTTTTCCTGAATGGTATGCCGGTCGGCCACTGTCTTCGCCAGGACGTACGCCTGCCGGAAGCACTGTCTGGCCTGCCCCGGGTCGGTGGCCCGGTACAGTTCGCCCAGCAGCACGAAATACAGGTGGTTGGTTTCCAGCCGGAGGTTCCGGGCTTCGGCCAGCGCCGCTTCCTGACCCCCGACTTTGTAGAGCGCGTACAATCGGTTGAGGGCTACGCTGGGGGAATCGTTGATCAACCGGAGCTGGTCGTAAAGTTCTAAAATTGAAGTCCATTTTTCCGAAGAGTCTTCCTTCAGGCAATGCCAGGACGCAATACGGGCTTCCAGGTGGTATATGCTGACTTCATCGCCCTGCAGGGAGCGGTCAAGGTAGTAAATCCCCCTCCGAATCAGGGCGGTATCCCAGAGTGCTTCGTCTTGCTGTTCGTAGAGCAGCACCGACGCACCAGTCGTTTGCCGGGCCTCAAACCGCGACGCGTGAAAACACATCAGGGCCATCAGCGCGTTGGTTTTGGGGTGGTCGGTGCGCTCATAGTCGGTCAGCATCACCCCCAGGCGCATGGCCTCGAAGCACACGTCTTTCTGCAAGGTTCGGTTCTGCGTTTTTGAATAATACCCCTCGCTGAACAGCAGGTAGATCACGCGAAGCACGCGGTCGAGGCGGCGGATCAACTCCGCCTCCGGCGGCACTTCCAGCGTGATGCGCTCACGGCGCAGTTTTTCTTTGGCCCGGAATAGCCGCTTGTTGATGGTTTCCTTGTTCGACAGAAACGCCTCGGCGATCTCATCAATGCCAAACCCGCAGAGGATGCGCAGGGCCAGACCAATCTGGGCTTCCGGGGCAATGACCGGTGTGCAGAGGGCGAAGAGCATTTGCAACTGGCTGTCGCGGATGGTTTCCTCCGAAAAACTCAACAGGTTTTCCTCCTCCCCGGCGACCCGTTGGGCCGTCAGGTCGGGAAGGATTTTTTCGTTCAGCACCTTCCGTTTTCGGAAGTAGTACAGGGCTTTTTGCTTGGCAACCGCGTACAGCCAGGCGGTCGGGTTGGGCGGTAGCCCCCGCAGGCCCCAGGTTTGGGCGGCCTGCAAAAACGTGTCGCCCACGATGTCTTCGGCCAGCTCGATGTGCTCCAGGCCAAATCGTCGGCTGATTACTGCCACCAGCTTAGAGAACTCCTGCTGAAATAAGCGCTTGAGCGATTCCTGTTCGTTTCCCATCCAGGGTCTTTGGGTCAGTTGAGAATGGCCCGGATTTCCACGCTACCCCCCGCATCCAGGGCCGGGCAACCGTAGGCCAGGGCCGTAGCTTCCTCGAGGCTTTCGGCCCGTACGATCAGGAAACTGCCCAACCGCTCTTTTATTTCCACAAACGGACCGTCTGTTACGAGTCCACCGGCCTTCAGCACTTTCCCTTCGGTGGCCAGGCGGGGTCCGCTGCCAACCAGCTTCCCCTGGGCGGCAATGCCCCCCACCCACTCCTGCCAGCGCTTGGTGATGGCTTCCAGTTCGGTGGGCGACAAGTGGCTATGCTCGTAGCTGGGTTGACGAAACAACAAAGCAAACTCAGTCATGCGATTTCTAAAAAAAGGGGTGAGTAGTTGAGTTGAACGGGCGCTGCCGGTTTAGCGGGTCGGCTCCTGAGCGTGTTCCAACCGGGGCGCTTTCCCCGCCGACACCAACCGGCGGTCGGCGGGGCGCAGGTACCAGGACCAAACGGTCAGCACAGCAAAAAGGAACGGGGCGATCCAGTGCTGAACTGCGTCGCCGGAAGCCAGGTGGGAAATAACGGCTCCCGTCAGCAGAAAAAAGAACCCGGCGTAGGCCCATTCTTTCACCAGCAAAAAGCCTGGTATCACCAGGATGATTCCCCCGACTATTTTCCAGGCCCCGATGAGTTTCATCGAGTACAGCGGGTACCCAATGTGGATGAACCCGTCGGCATTGAATTTCGCTCCGAAAAACTGGCCAGTACCGCCGAGCACCATGCCGAACACCAGGAAACCGGTCACTATCCAGTACCACACGCGTTTTCTTTTTTGGGAGGTCTGTTCGTTGAGTAACATATCAAGCTGCTTTTTAAAGGTACACCCCACTAATGCCCGGGCCGCGCCGGATTGGACAGGTGGCAGTGTTTTTTTTATCCCGGGGGCATTCGGTTTAAAACGTGGCCAATGTTGACCACCTGCCTGACCGGGTCAACACCTTCAGCGGGTATCCTGCTCCTTCTTCGAAACAAGTAGCTTTTCGGCCCGTCCGTCTTTGCAAGTTTAACCTTAATCCGTTCCGGCTACCGATGCGACTCCTGGCTTTCCTCGCCCTGTGCGTAACGGGCGGCCTCCTTCTGCCCGGCCCCCCTCTGGCCCCGCCCACCGACTGGCCCGAGTACAACGGCGGTCCTGACCGCAACCATTTTTCGCCCCTCACGCAAATTACCCCCGCCAACGTCGCCAACCTGCACGTGGCCTGGAGCTACGCTTCGGGCGGAGCGGATACGGCGAGAAACAGCACCCAGATGCAGTGCAACCCGCTCATCATCGGCGGCGTGCTGTACGGCGTTTCGGCGGGGTCGCAGGCGTTCGCGGTCGATGCCGCCACGGGCAAAGAAATCTGGAAAACGGCTTTCACCGACGACACCTTCGCCATGAACAGCCGGGGCGTGACGCACTGGACGGACGGACGCGTAGCCCGAATTTTTTTCGCCTACGGTTCCCTGCTCTACGCCCTCGACGCCCGCACGGGTCGACCGATTCCAACCTTCGGGAAAAACGGTAAAATCAACCTCCGCGACGGCCTCGACCGCCCCGGTGCCGACGATTACGTGGTGAGCAACACGCCGGGCGTGGTGTACAAAAACCTGCTCATCGTGGGTCACCGGGTGTCGGAAGTGGCCCCCGCCCTGCCCGGCGACATCCGCGCCTACGACCTGCGCACGGGGCGGCTCGTGTGGACGTTCCACACCATTCCGCACCCCGGCGAGTACGGGGCCGATACCTGGCCGAAGGACGGCTACCGGCATTTCGGCGGGGCCAACAACTGGATGGGCATGGCCCTCGACCGGCAACGCGGCATTGTGTACGCGCCCACTGGCACGGCGGCTTTCGATTTGTACGGGGCCACCCGGCCCGGCCAGAACCTGTTCGGCAACAGCCTCATCGCGCTCGACGCGGCCACGGGCAAGCGGCGGTGGCATTTCCAGACCGTCCACCACGACATCTGGGACCGCGACATTCCGGCTCCGCCCAACCTGTTCACCGTCGTGCACGAGGGGAAAAAGGTGGACGCCGTTTCGGTGCTGTCGAAACAAGGTTTTCTGTTCGCCTTCAACCGGGTGACGGGCAAGCCGCTGTTTCCCATCGAAGAACGGCCCATGCCCGCCTCGACGGTGCCGGGGGAAAAAGCCTGGCCCACCCAGCCGATTCCGCTCAAACCTGCGCCGTTCACGAAACAGACGTTTACCGAGGCCGACCTCAACGATTTCGTGGCCGACCGCGACACGGTGCTGAGCCAGCTTCGGCGCTGGCAAAAGGGCAAGCCGTTCTTTCCGTTGCCGCTGAGTCCCAACCGCACCGTGTTTTTTCCCGGCACCGACGGCGGGGCGCAGTGGGGCGGCGCGGCGGTGGATGAAAACGGGGTGCTGTATGTGCCCGCGAAGGAGATTCCGGTGACGATGGGGCTGGTAGAAACCCCGCGCGACGCCGACAGGAATGCCGGCGCGACGGGTGCGCGGCTGTACCAAACCCACTGCGCCGCCTGCCACGGCCCCAACCGCGAGGGCAGCCACGACGGCAGCTACCCGGCGTTGGTGACTGTTTCTCAAAAACGAACCGAAGCCGCCGTGGCGCAGGTCCTCGCCCGTGGCCAGGGCATGATGCCCGCCTTCCGGCACCTGAAAGACGCCGAGCGCAAAGCCATCGTGGATTTTTTGTTCGGAAAAACCGCCTCCGTCGCCAGCACCGGGAAAACGGGCCTCGACACCGCGCCTTACCACCACACCGGCTTCGCCCGCTGGTACGACCGCGCCGGGTACCCCGTGAGCCGCCCGCCCTGGGGCACACTGACGGCCATCGATATGAACACGGGCGAACACCGCTGGCGCGTTCCGCTGGGCGAATACCCCGAACTCGTGGCGAAGGGCCTCCCGCCCACCGGCACTGACAACTACGGAGCCCCGGCCGTGACGGCGGGCGGGCTGCTCTTCATCGCCTCCTCCCGCGACGAACTCATCCGGGCCTTCGACCGAAAAACGGGCAAGGAACTCTGGCGGGCCAAATTGCCCGCCGCCGGGTACGCTTCGCCGAGCGTGTACGCCGTGAACGGACGGCAGTACGTGGTCATCGCCTGCGGGGGCGGGAAACTGCGCACAAAGTCGGGCGATCGTTACGTGGCGTTTTCGCTGCCCTGACGGGCAAAACTTCCCGAAAGTTTCAGACCTTTCAGGAAGTTTTCTTTCTCCATGTTCCGCGATCGCCGCCTGCTGCTCATTTACGCCATTATTTTTGTGGACGTCGTCGTCGGTTCGGCCATTGGGCCGATTCTGCCGGATTTCGTGAAGGGCCTTTCGTACCCCCAACTCTGGCTTTCGCTGGGCACGGCGCTGTTTCTGGGCGTGCAGTTGTTCGCCGCGCCCCTGCTCGGCAAACTCTCCGACGGCTACGGGCGGCGGCCCGTGCTGATTGCCTCGGCGGTGGGCACCTTCCTGGCCGACTGCCTGCTGCTGCCCGTGCGGGCGGGTTTCTACCTCGCCAACCGCCTCAGCGACGGCCTCACCAACGGCATGTACGCAGCAGTGCGCTCGGCCATCACCGACGTTTCGCCCAAAGACCAGTTGTTCAAAAACCTCGGCATCGAAGGGGCCATCGTGTCGCTGGGCTTCGTGATTGGCCCAGCGGTGGCGGGCTTGCTACTGACCACCTTCGACGTCGTCCCCGCCGACCAGGCCCGCTACGTGGTGTTCCTGGCTGTGGGCCTTTCGGCGCTCAACGTCGGCCTGAGTTTGCTGTTGCGTGAAACCCACGAGGGTCGCACGGGCGTCACGACCGCCGAACTGCGGGGCGAACTGCGCAACGCGCTCAACGTTCACACGCTCTGGACGCGCCTGAAAGCCAAGGACGCCGACCGTCGTGGCCTGCGCCAACTCGTGACGATGCAACTTTTTCTGACGCTCAGCACGGGCTACTATTTTTACTTCGTGCCCTTCGCCAGCCTGAGCGCCCTGCAAATGGATGCCCGTGAGATTTCTTATTTCTTCATGTACTTCGGCGCGCTCAGCGTGGGCATCAGCTACGTGTTTTACACCTTCCTGGCCGACCGCATCGACCAGCGCCGGTGGATAATCTGGCTGGCCGCGCTGGGCGTACCTGTGCTGGCGGGCTACGGACTCGTGGGCACGTCGCGGGTGGCGCTGTATGTCATCGTGACCATCGACTGCCTCACGCTTTCGCTGATTCAGGGCCTCATCGAGGGGTTGATGGCCCACCTCACCACCGACGAAGACCGGGGCGAAGTGTTTGGCATCAACCAGGCGTTGCAGGGGCTGGCGAGTTTCACTACGACGCTGGTATTCGGGGTGCTGTCGCTGGTGGATTTGCGGCTGCCCTTCGCCTGGTTCGCGGTGTGTCTGGCGGGGGTGGCGGTACTGGCATTGGCTGGAAAAAAGCAATCAGCCGGGGTTGAGATTTCATCCTGAAATTGCACTCTCAAAAGAACTTCGCTGCATTCTGACAACAATCAGGCGGTTTGCCTTGCGCGTGAGTTGCACTATTCCGACTTTTACTCCCGGTCTTTCTTTTAAAATCATGTTGGAATCACTCGGCTACAGCGCCGGTCTGCTCACCACGATGGCCTTCGTGCCGCAGGTCGTGCAGATTTATAAAACCAAATCGGCCAAAGACGTGTCGCTGGCCATGTTTCTGCTCTTCACGCTCGGCGTGGCGATGTGGCTCGTGTACGGCATCATCACGAAATCCTTCCCCGTCGTGGCCGCCAACAGCGTCACGCTGGCGCTGTCAGGCGTGATTTTGTACTTCAAGTTTCGCTACAAATAACCCGTCCCGATTTTTTGAAAAGCCCCGGCTCGTCACCAACCGAGCCGGGGCTTTTTGCGTGAAACGCTGCGTTAAAATTTTCCAAATAGTATGCTTGCATACTATTTTCGGAATGCCGAACTTTCGGCCACGTTGTCACGATTCACTTCAACTTGACTTTAAGCCCATGACTGCCACGGAACCGAAGAAAGCCCTCAAGGGCGGGGAATTTCTCATCGCCGAAACCGACGCCGCCCACGTGTTTATTCCCGAAGAATTCACCGAGGAGCAGCGGATGATCGCCCAAACCTGCCAGGATTTTGTGGAGCGGGAGATTTTCCCCCGCGCCGACGAAATCGACTACGCCAAAGACACCAGCCTGATGGAAAGCCTGATGGACAAGGCGGGCGAACTCGGCCTGCTCGGCACGTCGGTGCCGGAGCAGTACGGTGGCTTCGGGATGGACTTCAACACCTCGATGATCGTGGCCGATTACATCGGGGCGTCGGGGTCGTTTGCGGTGGCGCTGTCGGCCCACACGGGCATCGGCACGCTGCCGATTTTGTACTACGGCAACGAGGCGCAAAAAGCGAAATACCTGCCCAAGCTCGCCACGGGCGAATGGAAAGCCGCCTACTGCCTGACCGAACCCGATTCCGGCTCCGATGCCAACGCGGCCAAGTCGCGGGCGGTGCTCAACGCCGAAGGCACGCACTACCTGATTAACGGGCAGAAAATGTGGATTTCCAACGGCGGCTTCGCCGACATTTTCATTGTGTTTGCCAAAATCGATGCGGACAAACACCTCTCGGCATTCATCGTCGAAAAAGACTTCGGCGGCATCACGATGAACGCCGAAGAGCGCAAGCTGGGCATCAAAGGTTCGTCCACCCGCCAGGTGTTTTTCAACGACTGCCCGGTGCCGGTCGAAAACCTGCTGTCGGTGCGCGAAGGTGGGTTCAAAATCGCCGTCAACATCCTCAACATTGGCCGCATCAAACTGGCCGTGTCGGCGGTGGGCGGGGCGCGGATGATTTTCAACCGGGCCGTCAACTACGCCAACGAGCGGAAGCAATTCGGCACGAGCATCGCCAGTTTCGGGGCCATCCAGCACAAGCTGGCCGAAATGGTCGTGAAGATTTTCGCCACCGAATCGGCCTCGTACCGCGCCGGACAGAACATCGACGACGCCATCAAATCGCTCATGGACAGCGGTATGGCTGAAGGCGAGGCCAAACTGAAAGGCGTCGAGCAGTTTGCCATCGAGTGCGCCATGCTGAAGGTTCACGGCTCGGAAGTGCTCGACTACGTGGCCGACGAAGGCGTGCAGATTTACGGCGGCATGGGCTACTCGGCAGAGGCCCCGATGGAGCGCGCTTACCGCGACGCCCGCATCAACCGCATCTTCGAAGGCACCAACGAAATCAACCGCCTGCTGTCGGTGGATATGCTGCTCAAGCGCGCCATGAAGGGCGAACTCAACATCATGCAACCCGCGATGGCCGTGGCGAAGGAAATCATGAGCATCCCCGATTTCTCGACCGACGAGGAAGACGGGCTGTTCGTGGCGGAAAAGAAGGTGCTGAAAAACCTGAAAAAGGCCATTCTGATGACGGCAGGCGCGGCGGTGCAGAAGTTCATGCAGAACCTCCAGGCCGAGCAGGAAATCATCATGAACGTGGCCGACATGCTGATTGAAACCTACGTGGCCGAGTCGACGCTGCTGCGGGTTGAAAAACTCATCGGGCTGCGCGGCGAAGAGGCCGTTTCCCTGCAAAAAGACGCCGCCCTAGTGTACCTGCACGAGGCCGTCGAGAAGGTCAACAACGCCGGTCGGGCCGCCGTGACGAGCTTCGCCGAAGGCGACGAACTCCGCGGA
Organism: Spirosomataceae bacterium; assembly: GCA_965249815.1. Taxonomy (GTDB): domain Bacteria; phylum Bacteroidota; class Bacteroidia; order Cytophagales; family Spirosomataceae; genus JAJAZB01. The sequence goes on from CBDFMV010000003.1 coordinate 79,196, forward strand.
ATGCTGATGGGTCTGAAGCGGTTCACGAAAATCGAGCCGATGAACCTGAAAGCTGCCCGCCGCCGGATTGCCGAAGCGGCGATTGCGGGGAATGCGTACCCGCTTTAACCCGTAGCTCCGACATTCTTGTCGGTGCCTGACCTGCGGATTGCGCCTCTGCGGCCGGGCACCGACAAGAATGTCGGAGCTACGGGTGCAAATGCCGCGCCGCCATCGCCCGGTAGCGCTCCACGTCGGGCGCAGGCAGGTTAGTTTCTTTGGCGGCTTCGTCCCAGGCGCGCATCTTGAGGCTGAGGTCGAAGTACGGAGCCTGCTCGTAAGCGCGGGCTTCGTCCGCCGTCATCACACCGCCCTGAAACACCAGCGTTTGCCGGCTGGCTTCGGAGAGCCGGGCGAAGTATTCGGGGTAGCGAAAGCAGAGGTATCGCTTGGCCTGCACGTGCTTGAGCACGAGTTGGGCGATTTTTTCGGAAAAACCCTGTTCGCGCAAAAACGCCGCGCCGACTTTCTCGTGGCTCAGGTGCCCGTAGCCGTCCATATCCTCGCCCGCGTGCTGGGGCAGAAAATGGCCCACGTCGTGCAGAAACGCGGCCAGGATGACTTCCTCGTCGTGGCCCTCGGCTTCGGCCAGTTGGGCGGCCTGGCCCATGTGTTCGAGCAGGCTGACGGGTTCGCCCACGTACTCTTCAGCCCCGCGGGCTTCGTACAAATCGAACACGGTTTCGAGGGTGGCGTTGATTTCGGTCGGATTCATGGCTTTCTCTTCTTTTTGTAAAGCCGCGGGTTGGCCTGGTATTCGCGCTCGGCCCGCTCTTTTTCGTCTTCTTCCCGGCGGTCGCGTTTCAGGTAATCGTCGTCGTCGAGCACGGGGCTTTCCTTGATGGCTTTCCAGTCGAAGCCTTCGTCCAGAGGCGTGAGGGCTTTTTTCGGGTCAAAAATCCGGGCGTCCACGGGCAGGGCGCTAAAGGGCGTGTAGTCCGGTTCGTTCGTGAAAAATTCGCTCAGGTCCGTCGCCCCGGCGTCGTACTGGTTGAGGTACGGGATGCCGAGCAAGTTCCAGAAGGTTTTAAACAAACTTCCGAAGCTGTAGTGGCCTTTGGCGATGAAATTCCGCTTCGCGTAGGGCGAATACACCTGGAGGATGCTCCGGTGGGCGTCCACGTGGTCGGTGCCGCCCTGGGGGTCGTCTTCGGTGACGAAAATCGCCATGTTGCGCCAGTAGGGCGTGCGGCTCAGAAACTCCACGACGCGGCCCAGGGCGAGGTCGTTGTCGGCCATGTAGCTTTCCCGGAACGGAAAACCCGCCAGCGGCCGCTCGCCCGCGCCGTGGTCGCCGGGCAGCATCAGGGGCAGGAAGCGCGGTGCCGTTTTGCCCGGCCCCATGAATTTTTCGCTGAATTCCTGCATGAACATCGTGGCCCGAAACTGGTCGGGAATGGCCATGTTGTAGGTCGGGAAGGTACGAGAGGTGTTGGCAAACATCGGCGCGGGCAGGGGGTAATTGACCGTGTACACCTCGCCGCCGACTTTCATCGTCGAGTCGCTCACGCTGCCTTCCTGCTCGGTGGTGAAGCCGAAATTGTAAAAGCTCACGCCGTGGCGGTCGAGGTGTTCCCACATCGAGCCGTCCTGGTTGTAGTCTTCGGGGTAAAACGAGCCGGACGAGCCGATGAAGGCGAATTTGCCCGGCGCTCTCGACTCGGCGTTGAAGCCGCGCTTGCCGCCGTAGGCCGCCGAGACGTGCGTTTCCATCCACTCGTTGGGGTACACGTTGGCGAGCCAGCGGTGGCCGTCGGCGGAGTGGTCGGAGTCGCAGTAGAAATTGTCGGCGGTGCCGAAGCGGCGGGCCAGGGCGAGGTGGTTGGGCATCACGGTCACGTCCTCGACGCGGGCGGTGTGGTCTTTGTTGGTCACCACCACGTCGTAGCCGAACCGGGCCAGTTGCGGGTCGCCGCGACCGGTTTTGAGTTGCCCGAAAATCTCATCGTAGGTGCGGTTTTCTTTGGAGATGAAAACGAGGTATTTCAGGGAATCGCGCCAGGTTTCACCCCCTGCCCCCTGAAGGGGGTTCTTTTTGTCAGAGGAGTTAGCCCCCTTCAGGGGGTTGGGGGTGCTTGGCGTGAACTTAAAATTATTCGCCACCACCCGCTCCGTTAGTGCCTTCAACTCCCCGTCCGCCGGGATGTCGAGCACCGTTACGGAGCCTTTCATCAGGCTGCCGATGTAGGCACCTTCGGGGCCAGGCCGGAACCGGCGGCCCGCGTTCGGCCCGGAGCCGAAGCCCTTCGCGTTGGCGACGACGAGTTTTTTGCCGTCCGGACTGACTTTCAATTTCGACGGAAACCAGCCCACGGGCAAATGCCCGAGCACGGTGAGCGTCGGCACGTCCACGACGGCGACGGCGTTGATGCCCGATTCAGCGACGTAGAGGCGTTTTTGATCGGGCGAAAGCGCGAGGCCGAACGGAATCGCGCCCCGGTAGCGGCCCAGGCGTTCGTCCAGCTTCAACTCAATTGGTTGAACGATTTTCCCGGCCTGCGGGTCGATCACCGACACGTTGTCGTTGTTGCCGTTGGAGACGAACACGTAGCGGTCAGAGGCCACGACGGAGTTGGGGCTGGAGCCGCCCACGGCGGGAATGCCCTCGACCAGTTCACCGACCAGAATCCCGGTTTTCACCTTCGCCGTGACCTGCCGGGTGGCGCCGTCGATGGCCCAGACCGAGAACGATTCGGGCGCGTTGGGGTCGCCGAGGCCGGGGATTTCGAGGCTGTCGGTTTTGTAGCCGTCCCTCGCTTCTTTCGAGCCGTAGGCGAAGGGTGGAAATTTCATCGCGGTTTCCTTGATGCGTTTCCGGTCGATGCCTTTCACGAAACTGTACTGAAACATGCCCACGTTGGCCACGTACACAGTTTTTTCGTCGGGCGAAAGCGTGACGCCGAAGGGGTAGCGGCCCGTGGGCACGTTGGCGATGACCTGTTGGGATTTCGTGTCCACCACGAGCAGGCGGAAGCCGATTTGGTCCACGGCGTAGAGGGTAGCGCCGTCTTTGGTCAAGACCATGTCGCCGAGGTAACCGTCGGCGTAGGTGGAATCGGTTTTTGGAAAAAAGCCGCTGATTTCGCCCCTTTTTTCACCGCTGTTGAGGTCGAACAGGAAAATTTTGTTCGTCGTGCCGCCCGCCACGTACACGGTCTGATTGTCGGGCGAAACGGCCAGGCCCATGAACACGGCGGCGAGCAGGTCGTCGTCGGTTTTGGGCGAATCGGGAATCTGGCCAATGCGCGGTTTTCGCCCGAAAATATCCTTCAAAACACTGATGCTAAACGGATTCGTGCCCGAATTGGCCGTGATGGCCGTGGTGCCGTCGGGACTGAGCGTGAGGCCGTAGGGGTGCGGGGCGATGCGGTAGGTTTTGCCGAGGGGCTTGACGATTCGTCCGTTCGGAATGACGGTTTCGCCTTTGGGGTTGACCTTCGTGGGTCGTTCACCAGCGGGGGCGGACACGTCGCTCCGACCTCCCGGTCGGAGTTCGACCGCAGGTCGAAACGGATCGGCAACGTCACCCGCACTGTTTCGATGTTCCGACTGTGCGTCTGCGGTTGACCTCCGACCAGGGGTCGGAGATCCATGTAAAAAATCCGCCAAACCCTGCAAATCGTCCGTTCCGATGAAATCGACGCCGAGTGTGGCAAGGGTCTGGTAGGCCAGCGTGGTATTGGGCGTAGCCCAGAACCGGACCGGCTTGCCCATTGCGTGGAGCGAATCGACGAAGGTTTTCACCCGCTGTCGGCGCTCGTCGGACAGGGGATTCTGGCCGTTCCAGAGGCCGCCGATTTCGTAAAACGGCGCGCTCACCAAGCCGACGCGGGCGAGGGCGGCGGGCGAATACGTCGTTTTCCACCGCCCGTCAAAAAAAAGGAGGTTGTCGAATTCTCCAAACCGCTCGGGCGAAGGCATTTCGCCGCTGACCGTCAGGCGGACGCCCTGTGGATTTTCGGGGAAAAACAGCTTCCAGTACGGTTTCAGGGCTTTTTCCAGTGCCCGTACGGTGGCATCGCCGCCGGTTTTCATATCCACCAGCAGGTGCTGCGGCGTGGCGTGGGTTGTTCGCCAGGCGGCCAGGGGCTGGAGGTAGAGTTTTTCGAGCGTACGCTCGCGGCGGATGTCTTTTTTGTCGTGGGCAACGAACAGCGTGTCGTTGACCAGCCAGACATCGGCCTCGATGGAGCCAAAACCGAGTTCGGCGGCTTCAAAAAACGGCCGGGCGTGTTCGTAATCGTTGTGAGCGTGGGCCACCGTGGATGCGGCGACCGGCGTACCGGCCACCGGCGACTGCGCGAACCCGGTCACCCACCCGATAAGCTGAGCAATGGCAAGCAGTGAAATGAACTTCATAGTGGTTGAGTTAGCCTTCAGACGGCAGGAAAGCGTTCGGCTGCCGATGGCCGACTTGCGCAGCCGCCCGACGGCGCGGGCCGAAATTAGAGAAAAAGTAGCGGGGCAAGGCTCCGCTACTTTCCGGGGTTTGGATTCACTTAACCAAAGCAAACGCGTACTGATAAACCTAACAGGTCTTCAAGACCTGTTAGGTTTGGGGGTTACTGGTTCACCCACAACTCCTTGTTGATGTCGTCGGTGCCGCCAAACTGGGTTTTCAGGGCTTCGTTGAGGTTGTCGGCGTTGGTGGTGCGCTCGGCAGTGGGGTACTGCCAGCGCTTCGGAATCCGCTCGCCGTTGGCGGTACCCACGCCGGTCAGGAAGGTGGGGATGCCCGTGCGGCGCTGGTTGTAGAAGGCTTCGAGGCCCGAATTCTGGAAAAAAGCGAGGTATTTCTGGGTCAGGATCTGGGCCAGGCCCTCGGCGTTGTTACCCGCGTACTTCACCTTCGGCTGGGCGAGGTAGTCGGCGAGGCTAAACTTCACGGTGTACGTGTCGAAGTTGAAAATGCCGCCGTCGCGGGAGAACGTCACCGTGTTGTCGCCGTCTTTGAGGCCGTAAAATTCCAGCGAGGCCTTGATGCCTTTCTGGTAGAAATCGTCGGCATTGCCGCTCGCCCAGCCCCGGTTGATGCCTTCGGCGAGGTTAAACTGCAACTCCGGGTAGCCGATGATGGACACCGGCTCGCCCACGTAGCTGGTGTAGTACCGCTTGCGGTTCTGGAAGGAATAATCGCCCCGGAGTGCTTTCGTGGACATATCCTGCAAATCCTCGCCCGAACTTGCGCCCGCGAAGGCGTTAAAATCGGTCGGTTGCAGGCCCGCTTTCAGTTTGGCCGGGGCCGGTTCGGCCGTCACGAACAGGCGCGGGTCGCGGCGTTCCACGAGCAGGTCGATGTAGGTTTTGGCCATGTTTTCGCGCGTGGCGTTCTGGCCGAAATTGTCCTGGTTGCGGGGGTATTTGTTGGTCGTGGCGTTGTGAATGTACTGGAGGTTGTCGGCGGCGGTGGTCATCAGCGGGAATTTGGTCGGGTTGGCGAGCACCTCGGCGAAACGGCTTTTCACGGCCAAATCGGCGTCACCTTCTTTTTTGCTCAAACTCACCAGCACCCGCATTTTAAAGGTGTTAACCACTTTCTGCCACTTGCGGAGGTCGTTGTTGAGGTAAAAATCGCCGCTCAGCGTGTTGTCGCCTTTAGCAATCACGGTGGTCAGGTCAGCGTTGGCCTCGTCCAGCCATTTCAGGATCTGGACGTACACCGCTTTCTGGCTGTCGTACTTGGGCGTGAGGTCAGTCTGGCCCTGCAAGGCTTCCGAGAGCGGCACGTCACCGACGCGCTTGGTCATGTTTTCGTAGAAATACGCCCGGAAAAACTTGCCCAGCGCCGAGTAGGGATTCACGGCGGCGGCCCCGGCGGTTTTGGCCTCGGCTTCCATTTTCAGCACGTTTTTCAACGTGAAAAAATTGAGGCCGGTGGTCGTCCAGTTGTACTGGTTGGTGGCGTAGTAGTCGTAGTTGCTGGCGTAAAACTGGTTGTAGCGCTGCTCCGACCCCCAGGGGGAGTTGGTCACGCCAGAGTAACCGGACGGACTGTTCGACGAGCCGTACATGTCGTTGAGGATGCCGCGCAGCACCAGCGAGGCCGGGGCGCTGACGGGCCGGTTGGGGTCGGTTTCGAGGCTGTCGAACGATTTTTCGCAGCCGGAAAAGACCAGCAGGGCGAGGGCAAGAAGGAGGATATTTTTGAGGTTCATGGGTAGCCGTGGCTAAAATTTTAGGATTCACAACTCCCCTCCTTTTTTAAGGAGGAGGTGCGGAGCGGGGGTGGTTAGGCAGTTGCCAACAAGCAGCTTTCCTCCACCGACTAACCACCCCGCCCCTTTGGGGCACCCCTCCTTTGTCAAGGAGGGGAATCGTTGTCGTTTTCGCGTTTAAAACGTCAGGTTCAAATTCACCCCGTACCGCCGGGTCGTGGGGGTCTGGAGGTCAGAGCGGCCGTTGCCGGTGAACTGGTCGATGTCGATGTCTTTGCGGGCGGCGAAGTAGAGCAGGTTGCGGCCCACCACCGAAATGGAGGCGGCTTTCACGCCCACTTTGCTCAGCAGCGACTGGGGCAGGTTGTAGCCGATAATGACCTCGCGGAGTTTGGCGTAGCTGCGGCTGATGATGTTGCCGCCGTCGAAGCCGTAACGCCGGGCGATGTAATCCTGGAGGAAGGCCTGCGTGGCGTTGGGTTTGAACTGCACCTCGGCGAAGTTGGTCACGTAGCCGTCGGCGTCGTAGTTGAGTTTGGCCCCGTTGGCGATTTGTACGCCCTCGCCGAGGTACGATTTGATGCCCTTCGTGTCGTTGAGGCGAGCCACGCCCATGTCGCCCTGGACGGTGTTGAGGATGCGGCCCCCCGCGTAGGTTTTCTGCTGGACGTAGTCGGAAATGACACCGCCCACGCGCCCGTCGAACTGGAAGCTGAAGCTGAAATCTTTGTAACTGAAGCGGTTGTTGATGCCCCACACCCAGTCGGGGTTGATGTTGCCCACGTACTGCGCCACCGCCGTACGGATGGGCCGCCCGCCGTCGTCGTTGATGATCTGCCCGTCGGGCGAGCGCACGAAGGTGGAGGTGTAGTACTTGTCCACGCGGTCACCGACTTTGAAGAAGGTGTTGAGCGAGGTCACGCCGGGGTAAAATTCCTTGTACACTTCCTTGTAGGTGCTCCAGTTGACCAGGATATCCCAGTTCAGCCCGCCCGTGTTGCGGAGGATTTTGCCCGTCAGCGAGAGTTCGAGGCCTTTTTTCTGGGTTTTGATGCCGTTCACCAGCGCCGAGGAGTAGCCCGTGGTTTCGGAAATCGGCAGGTTAAAAATGCGCGGCCCGTCGTTGCTGATGAAGTAGGCGGCGTCGAACACGAGCCGGTTTCGCAAAAACCGCGCATCGAGGCCCACCTCAAACTGCGACGTAGAGTTGGGCTTGATGTTGGGGTTGTTGAGCGTGTTGGCGAAGTAAGCGGCGGGGGTGTTGTTGTACGTCAGCGGGGTGGAATACACCGCCGAGTTCTGGTAGGTCGGGCCGTCGTACGAGGAGTTGTACTGCTCGCCGTAGCCAATCGCCCAGTTGGGCACGCCGATGGACGACTGCGTCAGGGCGTCTTTCACGTTGGCGTAGGAGCCGCGCAGTTTCAAAAACGAAATCGCCGTGGGCAGTTTCACGTAGTCGGACACCACCGTACTGAGCGCCACCGAGGGGTAGAAAAACGTGTTGTTGCCCTTCGGCAGGGTCGAGAGTTTGTCCACCCGGCCCGTGGTCGAGAGCGTCAGGAATTCGCGGAACGTGAGGTCGGCGGAGTAGTAGGCCGAGAGCACCCGCATGTCGGCGGTGTAGTTGGAAGCCACCAGCGGGTTGGCCGAGTTGGCGAAGGTGTACACACCCGGCACGTTGAGGTAGTTGGTCGAAGTGTAGCTGGAATTGTAGTTGAAAATCCGCAGGTTGGCCCCGGCCACGGCGCTGAGGTTGAAGGCCGACGTGAGGCGCTTGTCGTATTTCACGAGCAAATCCGTGTTGTTGTCGAGCAGGTTGCGGCGGTCTTCGCGGTAGTCGCCCTTCAGTTCTTCCCGCCCGTACGAGGTGGCCGAGTAGGGGAATTTCTCGGTGCGGAGCAGATTCCAAGTCGAAATCTGGGTGCGGAGCGTGGCGTCGAGGCCGGGCGCAATCGAGTAGCGCAGCGAAGTCTGGCCGATGATGTCGGTTTTGTAATGCCCGCGCAGCCATTCTTTTACCGTAAACCAGGGGTTGTTGTAGCGCTGGTATTCGGCGTAAATCTGCTGGGTGCCTTCCTTGCCGGGCTGCCAGTAGTTTTTGAGCTCGTCCACGTCCCAGTCGGCCCCGCCCCAGATTACCATGTTGTAAATCAGCGAGTTGGGACCGTAGTTTACGTCAGGAATGTTGGGCGTGTACTGGCGGTTGGCCTGGATATCGGCCTCGAAGCGCAGTTTGGGGCTGAAGTTGTACCCGCTCGAAATCTTGAACGTCGTGCTGTTGAGCTTGGTGTTGGGCACGATGCCGCGCTGGTAGTTGTGCGAAAGCGAAAAGCGCAGGTCGTACTTCTCGCCCGACGAGGAAATGGCGATGTTGTTGGTCGAAAGCACCCCGGTTTGCAGAAAGCGCGTCAGGTTGTCCTTGCCCCGCGCCACCCAGGGCGTGGGCTGGCGGTTGCCGCTGAAGACGATGTTGGCGGGCTGGCGCACGAAGGTGGTCGTGAAGGTTTTGCCGTCCACCACCGGGCTGTCGTACTGCGGAATAAGCTGTCCCTCGAAGCGCGGCCCCCACACGTCGTAGTCGCCGTCGTTGAGGCCACCCCCACGGCCGTCCACGAAGGCGTACACGCCGTGGTCGCCGGGGCCGTATTCGTCCTGCACTTTGGGAATGGCCAGGAAGCCGTTGTCGAACATCTGGCTGGTGTTCACGTCCACCGAAAACCCGCGCTTGTCTTTCGAGCCGCGTTTGGTGGTGATGAGGATGGCCCCGTTTTTCCCGCGAAAGCCGTACAGCGCTGAGGCGGAGGCCCCTTTCAGCACCGAATACGTTTCGATGTCGTCGGGGCTGAGGTTCCAGGTGTCGGAGTTGATGGGCACGCCGTCGATGACGTACAGGACGTCGGCGTTGCCGCGCAGCAGCACGTTGGGGCGGCGGAGGAGTTCGGCGGAAGCGCCGATGGTCAGGCCGGCCACCTTGCCCACCAGCGCGTTGATGGGGTTGGGTTCGCGGGCTTTCACCACGGCGGCCCCGTCGAGTTGCTGGATGGAGGTGCCGTTGTTGCGGGCGTCTTTTTTAATGCCCAGGGCCGTGGTCACGACGAATTCGTTCAACTGCGTCGCGTCGGTTTTGAGCGAAACGTTGAGTGTGGTCTGCGCACCGACGGGCACTTCCGTTGTGGCGTAGCCGATGAAGGAAAAAACGAGGGTTTCGGCTGAACCGACGCTGAGGCGGTAGCTTCCGCTGGCGTCGGTGACGGTGCCGCGCGTGGTGCCTTTGGCCCGGATGGCCACGCCCGCGAGGGGCTGGTTGTCGTCGGCGGCGGTGACGATGCCCTGAACGGTGCGGTCCTGGGCGCGGGCCTGCGGGGAGCAGGTCAGCAGCAGCGCGGGCAGAAACATGGCGGTGCAGCAGTAGGTAAACAGCCGCACGGCTTTGTGTAAAAGGTTTTTCATGGGACGTTTGCTGGGAAAGAATTACGGGGGCAAACGTCGGTTTTTGGTTTTAGGCGGGTGTGTCGTTTGTGTAAAGTCTGCGTGAAGTTTGGGAGGGATTTGTTACGAAATTGTGAAAGGGGGAGAGTCCCGCCGGGACGCGGAAAGGCGGAGGCATTGGGCGAACGATTCTGAAGGCTGATTGTCAATGAATTGGTTTGAAAAAACCCCTTGCAGTCACGCCCGAAAAGGATGGTTCCGACTAATTGCAGGCGCTTGCCACCAGGCCCCTTGCCGGCCGGGGCCGAGAGTAAACCGCCAGAAATGCTTCAGAAAATTCCTGTCGATGTCGGGGTTCACCGGGGACGCTTTGGCAGAGAACGCGAAAACGCCGTTTGCAAAACCCGAAATTTTCCGGAAACTTGCGGACGACCTCTTCTCCGTTGGCGCGATGGTTTCGTTTCTTTCTTCGTCGTCCTGCCTGCTGCCCTACCTGGGCTTCCGGAGCATTCTGTGCAGTTCGTAGGCCTTTCTTTCAAATGCTGACTGTTGAATGCTGAATGAGGCGGGCCGCTACGCGGTCAGTCCCATTTGGCGTTTTCGTCATTCCCGTTCAGCATGCCCACCTTTTTTATTCTGCATTCATCACTTTGCATTCAGCATTTTAAGAAACCCATGCTTCGCCACCAACTCCGGCTGGCTGACTTTGGCGTCAGCCCCGAAACCGGCTTTTTGCCCGAAACCAATTTCTCACCGCCTTCGTCCGTCAACGCCGCCTGGCATACCCTCGCCGCCGAATTGCCCAAAAAATCGCTGCTGGGTACGATTCGCGCCCAAATCGACGCGCTGCCGCCCTACGCCGACGACGCCCAAACCCCGCCCGAAATTCAGATGCGCACGCTCAGCTACCTCGGCCACGCGTACCTCTGGGGCCAGCTCGAAACCGTCGCGCGGTTGCCCGCCAAACTGGCCACGGTCTGGGCGCGGGTGGCCGACTCGGTGGGTCGCCCGCCAATCCTCTCCTACCCGTCGTATTGCTTGTTTAATTTCCGGAAAGTGGACGACGCGAAACCGGCTTTTCTGGGCAACGTCGAAATCGTTCAGAATTTCCTTGGCGGGGCCGACGAGGACTGGTTCATCCTCATCCACGTGGACATCGAGGCCCGCGCCGCCGGGGCGTTGCGCGCGCTCCCCGACCTGCTCGACGCCGCCGACGAAGGCGATGCCGACGGCCTGAAAAAAGGCCTCCGCGCCGTGCAGGAAGCCCTTTTGGCGATGAACGAAACCATGCTCCGAATGCCCGAAGCCTGCGACCCGTACATTTATTACACACGGGTGCGGCCGTACATTTTTGGTACCAAAAGCAACCCGGCCGTGCCAGAAGGGGTAGTTTACGAAGGCTGTTTCAACGACGAGCCGCAGTTTTTCCGGGGCGAAACCGGCGCGCAGAGCGGCATCGTGCCCGCCTTTGACGCGCTGCTGGGCGTCAGCCACGAAGCCGACCCGCTGAAGGAATATTTGCTGGAAATGCGCCGGTACATGGTGCCCGCGCACCGGCAGTTGGTGGAGGCCATCGAGGAACGTTCGACGCTTCGGGACCGGGTTCGGGCAACGACCGACGCCGACCTGCGGGCGCTGTACAACGCCTGCGTTCACGAACTATTCCGGTTCCGGGCGAAGCACCTCGAATACGCCGCCACGTACATTCACAAACAGGCCGCACAGGCGCACAACTCCACGGCGGTGGGCACGGGCGGCACGCCGTTTATGGAATACCTCGCCAGGCACCGCGACGAAACCAAACTGGCGGGAATTGGGCAATGAGAGTGAGAGGATGAATGAAAATGGCCTTTCCATTCATTCTCTCATTCTCTCATTCAATCATTGATCTACTCGACAATGAGCACCCGCTGGCTGAGGCGGGTTGTCCCTTCGCTGGCCTGCAAAATGTACACCCCCGGCATCAGCACCTGCGTGGGGCGCAGCACGTACTCACCCCCTTCGCTTCCACTGCTCTTTACCCCCAGCTTCCGCCCACTGAGGCTGGTCAGGCCGAACTCCGGATTTTCCATCCCCACCACGTGGCAGCGAATCTGCTGCCCACTCGCCGGGTTGGGCGCTACTTCCAGCCTCGGCGCTTCGCGCGTTTCCGCCGCCAAACGACCGTTTGCACAGCCCACCACCGCCCCCTGACTCGTCAACGTGATACAACTCGTTCTGACCTCCACGGAGTACGTACCCGGCCGGCTCGAGAGCACCGTGTAGCTCGATGAGGTGGCCCCGCTGATGCTGGCTCCGTTCTTTTTCCACTGGTACGTTGGCGTCAGCCCCACGGCCTGCACCCCCACGCTGAGGGTCGTATTTCCTGAACACAAATTCACGGTTTGCGGCTCGGTGGTGATGCGCAAATACCGCACGATGACGGGAATGCTCACCGTCGGGCTGGGGCAGTCGCCCGCCACGGTGGCGTAGTAGGTGACGGCATCGGCGACCTGGGCGTTCTGAATGGTGAAACTTGAACCGGTGCCGACAACCGCCCCGTTGGGGTCGCCTTTGCGCCAACTGTACTGCAAACTGCCCGGCCCGTTGCCCGCCACCGACAGGGTCAGGTTACCGCCTTCGCAGACCTGATTGACCAGGCTGCTCACCAGCAATGTAGTGGGCGGCTTATAGGTCAAAGTGAAGGTCGGGGAAGTCACCGACGGGCCGCACTGCCCGCTGACCACCACGTAGTACGTGCCGGGCAGGTACTGATTCGTCAGGGCTACCGAGGCCGTGGTAGCGCCCGGAATGGCCTGAATGAGGTTGTCGTTGACTTTGCGGTACCACTGGTAAGTCAGGTTGGCCCCCACGGCGCTGACCGAAACGGTGAAAGGCTGGTTGGAACAAATGCTCTGCGAGGGCGTCAGGCTCTGAATGGCCGTCGTGGGATTGACCGTCAGGTTCACCGACGAAGTCGCCGGTCCGCAGGGGCCGTCGGGGTCGTTGGTTGAAAAGGTAATCGTCACCAACCCCGAATAGCCGGGGGCGGGCGTGTACGTGCCCGAAACAACCCCGTTGGTCGTTGTGACTGAGAAACTTCCCCCCACGCCGCCGTCGCTGAAGCTGCCGCCGCTGGCCGAACCGCCAAAGCTGGCGCTCACGCTGGTGCTGCCACCTTGGCAAGTCGTCGCCGCCCCCAGCGTCGGCTTGGTAGCCATCGCCCCCGGGTTGACCATCAGGCCAACCGTTGCGATCGTCGCCGGACAGGGGCCGTCGGGGTCGTTGGTCGAGAAGGTAATCGTCATTGGCCCCGAAAAGCCAGGAGCGGGCGCGTAGCTGCCCGACACGACGCCGTTGGTCGTCGTCACTGAGAAACTTCCGCCTGCTCCGCCGTCACTGAAGCTACCGCTGGTGGCTCCGCCGCCGAACTTGGCACTCACGCTGGTGCTGCCGCCCTGGCAAATCGTGGCCGCGCCCAGCATCGGGGTGGTGACCGTCGCCGCCGGGTTGACCATCAGGCTAACCGTCGATGTCGCCGCCGGGCAGGGACCGTCGGGGTCGTTGGTGGTGAAGGTGATCGTCGTCGAACCCGAATAACCGGCGGCGGGCGAGTAGCTGCCCGACACGACGCCGTTGAGGGTCGTCACGCTGAAACTTCCTCCCTTTCCCCCGTCGTTGAAACTACCGCTGATGGCTGAACCGCCGAAAGAGGCACTCACCGTGGTGGTATTGCCCTGGCAAATTGTGCCACTTCCGAGCGTCGGCGTGGTCGCCGTGGCCGACGGGTTGACCGTCAAACTGGCCGTCGAGGTCACCGCCGTGCAGCCGCCTACGGCGTTGGTCGCGAAGGTGATCGTGGTCGTGCCCGAATAGCCGACGGCAGGCGTGTAGGTGGCCGAGACGGTTTTATTGCTGGTGGAAATGTTGGTAAACGCTCCACCCGCCCCGCCGTCGCTGAAACTGCCGCTGCTGGCACTGCCCCCAAACGTGGCACTCACGCTGGTGCTGCTCCCCTGGCAAATCGTGGCCGCACCCAGCGTGGTGGCGCTGGCCGTGGGTGCCTCGTTGACCGTTAGGCTCAACGTTGAGCTGACCGCTGGACAGGGGCCGTCCCCATCGGGGTCTTTCGTGGTGAACGTGATGGTGATGGTGCCCACAAAGCCGCTTTTGGCAATGTACGTGGCCTGCGACTGGCCCGATACCGGGAAATAAATCGGGTTGGTAAAGGTCCCTCCCGCGCCGCCATCGCTGAAGGTGCCTCCGTAACCGCCGTTGTCGAAGCCAAAGCCGAAGTTGGCCCGCACGAAGCTAACGCCCCCGCTGCAAATCACGCTGGGTTCCACCTCCATGGCTGTCAGCCTCGCCGCTTTATTGACCACGACGCTGGTTTGGGTGGTCACTGCCGTGCAGGGACCGGTGGTGGTGAAGGTCAGGGGAATGGACCCCGACGCGCCGACGGCGGGCGTGTAGGTGGCCGACACGGTGCTGCCGGTCGTGGAAACGTTGCTGAACGAACCGCCCGCTGCCCCGTCGCCAAAGGTGCCGCCCGTGGCCGAACCGCCGAAGTCGGCGCTCAGGCTGACGGTGCTGCCCTGGCAAATTGGCGAGGTTCCCCGCGTGATGGCGCTGGCCGTCGCGGTCGGGCTGACCAGCAGCGAGACCGTTGAAGTGACTGGCTCACACGGGTAGTTGGGGTAGTCGGAGCGGGCCGTAATCGTCGCTGTTCCGGTAAAACCGGAGTTGGGGGTGTACGTGGCCGACAGGGTTTTGTTCGTCGTCGAAACGTTGGTAAAGCTCCCGCCCGCGTTGTCGTAGAAATACCCGTCGCTGACCCCGCCGCCGAAGGTGACGCTCACGGTGGTGCTGCCGCCCTGGCAAATCGACGCAGCTCCCAGCGTCGGCGTGGTGATGGTCGCCGCCGGGTTGATTGTCAGCGTGGCCGTCGAAGTCGCCGCCGGGCAGGGGCCATCGGGGTCGTTGGTCGCGAAGGTGATCGTGGTCGTGCCCGAATAGCCGACGGCAGGCGTGTAGGTGGCCGAGACGGTTTTATTGCTGGTGGAAATGTTGGTAAACGCTCCACCCGCCCCGCCGTCGCTGAAACTGCCGCTGCTGGCACTGCCCCCAAACGTGGCACTCACGCTGGTGCTGCTCCCCTGGCAAATCGTGGCCGCACCCAGCGTGGTGGCGCTGGCCGTGGGTGCCTCGTTGACCGTCAGCGTGTCCGTCGAAGTAGCCGCCGCGCAGGGGCCATTGGGGTCGTCGGTCACAAAACGTATCACCACCGGCCCTGCATCCGGACCGGACGTGTAAGTGGCCGTTACGGTTTTGTTATTCGTCGAAAGGTTGGTGAACGAGCCGCCGACCCCGCCGTCGTTGAAACTACCGCTGCTGGCCGAGCCGCCGAAGGTGGCGCTCACGCTGGTGCTGCCGCCCTGGCAAACGGTGCTCGTTGCCAGTGAGACCGCACCAGCCGTTGGCACTGCGTTGATGGACAGGGCGTTGTAGTACGAAGAACTTCCCACCACGCACACGCCCGCGCTGTTGGGCACCGTGGTGAGGTACGTGAACGACACCTCGCCCGTCCGGTTGGAAGCCGGTGTGTAGGTGGCCGACACGTAACTGGCATACTCCGATACGTCGCTGAAGGTTCCGCCCTTGCCCCCGTCGCTGAAGGTTCCGCCGCCGTTGTCGCTATAGCTATAGAACGAGAACGTAAGACGGGTGCTTCCCCCCTGGCAAATCGTGTTGTCATCGAGCGAGAAATAGTAGGCCTGACTCGAAGGCTTTACCACCAGCTTGGCTACCCCACTGGACGCGAAACATTGCACGGCAGGGTTGATGGCGGTGAAGGTAATGGCGAGCGTATCCACCACCGTCGAAGAGGTGATAGCGGGCGTGAAGGTAGCCGTGACGGTGTTGCCGCTCGTGACGTAGTTGGTGAAACCGCTGCCGTTGCCGTAGGGGCTGCTGACGGAGCTATAGCTGAAATACCCCTGGCTGGCCGGGCCGCCGAAGGTAGCGCTCACGGTGGTACTGCCGCCCTGGCAAAGGGTGCTCACGCCCAGCACCGGCGTGCTGGCCGTCATCGCCGGGTTGACGGTCAGCACGAACGCCTCGCTCCACACCACGCCGCCCGACCCCGTTACCTGGAGGTAGTACGAGCCGGCATCACTGAGCTTGAGGGGGTACAGGCTCAGCGAGGTAGTGATTTGGCCCTTTACCGAATCCGCCGTTGTTGGCTGGTTCTTGAACCACTGGTAGGTAAATGGCCCCGTGCCCGTGACGCTGACGGAGGTGTAGAACCCGCCCCCTACGCAGGTGTTCGCGCTGGCGGGGGAAGGCACCAGACCGGCCAGTGCGACGGAGTTGGTGCGGGGCGGGACGGTCCCGGCCCAGGCCCCCGGCACCAGCAGCCAGGCACTCAGCAACAGGCCCGCCAGTCGGCGGGTGAATTGAATTCGTAAAGGATTTTTCATGGCAATCAGGAGAAGGTGAGAAAAGGGGGATTGAATTAACGTTCAGGATTGACTTGCCCGGGTCATTCGTTTAAGGCGCAAGAGCGGCATCGAGGCTGCGGATTTTGTAGTCGAAATACCACCACACGCCCCAGGCCAGCAGCAGGAAAAGCAGCACCAGCGCCAGCGCCCACAGCCTCTGCCGGGAGAGCGATGGCGAAGTGGAGGAAGGCGAAGCGGGTTTCATGGCCGGGCACGGGGGAGTTGGGCCCCGAAAGGTGCAGCCTCCCCCGCCCCGGATGAAATTCCGGGCATGGACAAAAAATAGACAATTAAAGAAAAGGGCCTTTACACCGCCCGGATGAGGTTGAGCAGGTCCTCGTCGGCACCGGGCGCACCAACGGATTCGAGTTTCCGCCGCAGGCGGTAGCGCCCCTTGTGGACGCTCTCGACCGACACGCCCAGCATCCCGGCCATCTCGCGGGTGGCAATGCCCAGTTTCGAGAGCACCACCAGCCGCACCTCGGCGGGCGTCAGGTCGGGGTGGTTCTGCCGCAACGCTTCGAAGAATCCCGGATGCACCTGCTCAAATAGCTGGCGGAAGCGCTGCCAGTCGGCGTCGGTCAGAATCACGCTGTTGAGCAACGCCGCAATCCGGTCGTTGCGGCGCTCGGCGTTGGGTTCGCTGGCCTGGACCAGTTCGGCTGAAATCCGGTCGATCAGGCTATTTTTTTCCCGAAAAGCGGTCAGGTAGTGTTCCAGTTGCTCGCGGGCCAGGCGCAGTTCGGCTTCCTGGTGGGCTTGTTCGGTCCGTTGCCGCTCCCGGCGGTGGCGTTCGGCCATGACCCGCCGGTTGTAAAGCAACCAGACCAGACCCGCCGCCAGCGCCAGGAAAAGGAGCAGGCCGTTGCGAAGCAGCACCTGCCGGTCTCTTTCCTGTTGCAGTTCGCGCTCACGGGCCTGGTGGCGTTCGGCTTCGAGGGTCATTTCGGCCCGGTGCCGGAGGGTTACGTCCATTTCGGCCCGCCAGCGGTCTTTGGCCGTTGCCGCCGAGTCGGCGTGAGCCAGGGCCAGGTTGGCCTGCCCCACCCGTTGGTAATACGCCGCCAGGGTGCGGTGGGTTTCGTAAAGCAGTTTGGGAGCACCCACGCGAAGGGCCGCCCGGTGGGCCAGGCGGGCGTAGTGCCCGGCCCATTCGGGTTGGGTGGGCAGGTAAATCGTGGCCAGGCAGGTGCCAAACGGAGCCACGTTGTCCCAGACCTTAAATCGGGTGGTGTACTCCAACCCTTTTTCCAGGTAAGGGATTGAGGCCTGGGTTTGGCCCTGTCCGGCCAGCGCCCGACCGGTGTTGCCGTTGAGAATTCCCACCCAGGCGTCGTTCTCCAGTTCCCGTCGGGTCAGGTAACCCAGCCCCCACTCGAAGTAAAAGCGGGCCGAATCGTAGCGTTGCTGGTTCAGGTACGACAAGCCGAGCAGGGCGGCGTTGTAGAGGTGGGTCATGGTGACCGCGCCCGAATCGGCCGGGTGAAGCGTCCGGCCCAGTTCGATGGCTTTTTCGTAGTTGAAAAAATCGTAATTGAGCCGCCCCAGGGTATAAACCGAATACGTGTGGTCGGGAAAATCGGCCTCGCTGCGGTTGCGTATCAACTCGAAGGCCCGCCCGTAGTGCCAGAACCCCCAGTAGTAGGCCTTTTGAATCGTGAAGTAAAACAGCCCCAGGTTCTGGTGCGCTTTGGCCACCATCATCGTGTCGCGGCTGGCCTCGGCCTGGTGCAATTGCCTCGTGGCCCGGGCCAGGATGCCCTGGAGGTGGTACCGGCTGAGCAGGTCCACTTCCAGCAGGACGACCTGTAGGTGGAAGCGGTCGCGGTCACTGCCTCTTTTTTGGAAAAACGTCGTCAGTTCCTGCCTGACTCGCAGGGCGGCGCTGGTGTCGTCGCGCAGCATCCGGTTGTAATACGCCGTCTTGATGGCCATGTACCGGCGGGCGGGCGACAGCCGCAGGAGCGAGTCGGGGCCGACCCCGGGTGGTAGGCTGGCCAGGGACGGAGTCGCCAAAAAGCACGCCAGCAACACGACCAGCCACCTTCTGGCGGGCCGGGCCACCCGCACCACAGCGGATTTTCGGCCATCCGGCCCGGGAGGGGCGAAAGCGCAACGCATGGGTGGAGTGGGTAGGTGGATTTTTTTGGGGAATGGCAGCGCAACCTACGATTTTTCAACCAACTCCACCGCTTCAGCCTGAAAATCAATATACTTAGCCCCCCGAATTACCAAGGCTGACCGCAGTTTCCGCCCAGGCCACGCCCTTTTCTCCTGGCGAACCCCTCCCCCTACACGTCAGGCGAGCCGTGGCTTTTCGGCCAAAAAAAGTGCGGCGCGGGGAGAAAGCCCCCGCGCCGCACCGATTACTGCTCAGCCTTTGTCCTTATTCCAAGATGAGCACGCGCTGGCTGAGGCGGGTTTTCCCTTCGCTGGCCTGCAAAATGTACACCCCCGCCCCCAGCCGCTCGGTCGGCCGCACGAGGTATTCACCCCCTTCGCCTCCACTGCTCTTCACCCCCAGCTTCCGGCCACTGAGGCTGGTCAAACCGAACTCCGGATTTTCCATGCTCACCACGTGGCAGCGAATCTCCTGACCACTCGCCGGGTTGGGCGCTACGCTCAGGCGGGGTTCCCCCACCGCTTCCAGCGCCAGCCGGCTGGTGCCGCAGCCCACCACCGCCCCCTGACTCAACAGCGTTACGCACGTCGTCCGGACCTCCACGGAGTACGTCCCCGGCCGGCTCGAGAGCACCGTGTAACTCGACTGCGTGGCCCCGCTGATGCTGGCCCCGTTTTTCTTCCACTGGTAGGTCGGCGTCAGCCCCACGGCCTGCACGCCCACGCTGAGCGTCGTATTTCCTGAACACAAATTCACGCTCTGGGGCTGGGTGGTGATGCGCAGATACTGCACAACGACGGAGATGCTCACTGTCTGGCTGGTGCATTCGCTCGTCAGGGTGCAGGAGTACGTGCCCGCATCACCCACCTGGGCGTTGGTGATGGTGAAACTGCTACCCGTGCCGACGACCGCTCCGCTGGCGTCGCCCTTGCGCCAGGCGTAGCTCAGACTGCCCGGTCCCTGGCCTCTGACCGACAGGGTCAGGTTGGCCCCCTCGCAGACCACATTGACCAGGCTGCTGACCTGAAGAATGGTGGGGGCTTTGGGCGAGAGGCTGAAGAGTTGCGAGGAGTCTTTGCCGCAGGCCCCCTTCACCACCACGTAGTAGCTGCCCGGCAGGTAGGCCACGGGAATGGTCGAGGTGGCCGAGGTGGCCCCGGGGATGGGTTGGAGCAGGCTGGCCCCCACCTTGCGGTACCACTGGTAGGTCAGATTCTGGCCGCTGGCCGTCACTGAGACCTGAAAGGGCAGGTTGGAACAAATGCTCTGAGAAGGCGTCACGCTCTGGATGGTTGTCTTGGGACTCACCACCACCGGAGCCGTCTGGCCGCTGGTCTGGCAGTTGTTTTCGTCTTTGACAATGACCGAGTACACCCCGCCGTCGGTCAGGCCCACCGTGCGGGTAGCGGGGTTGGTGCTGGCCGAATACGCGTTGGGGCCGCTCCAGGCGTAACTCAGGCTACCTGTGCCGCCGCTGGCCGTGGCCGTCAGGGTCAGCAGCGAGGCCTCACAAACCGGGTTGGGCGAGGCCGCCACGCTGCTCAGGCTGGGGGCGGGGTTGACCGTCACCGACACGGGGCTGGCCACGCCGGTGCAGCCGTTGCCGTCGGTGTAGGAATACCCCACCGAATGCGGCCCGACACTCAGGCTGGCCGGATCGAAGGTGGTCGCGGCCTGGTTGTCGATGGTGAAACTCCCCCCCGCCGGGCTGCCACTGAGCGTGACCGAGGCGGCGTTTTTGCAGTAACTGGCGGCCAGGCCGGTGATGCTCACAACGGGCAACGGGTTGATGCTCACCGAGGCGCTGCCCGTCATCGTGGCCGTGCAGGTTTCGCTGCGGCTGGCCAGGACCGTGTATGTGCCCGCCGCGGTCTGGTTGCCGAAGCTGAGGGGCGAGCCGTTGCCGCCCACCGTCGCGCCCACGTTGTTGCCATCGCGCTTCAACTGGTAACTCACGCCACTTTCCGACCCGCTCAGGCCAATGGCCACGCCGCTGCCCCCGGCGCAGTAGCCGCCCCCGCCCGTAACGGCAAAGGCCGTGGGCGTTACGCAGGCGGTGTACTCGTAGGCCCCCTGGTCAGGGTTGCCGGTGCGGGCAAAGCCCCGGATGTCGGTGGCGGGTGCCCCGGCGGCGGTTCCGGCGTTGATGGCGGGCGAGTCGCTGGCGATGGACAGGCCGTCGTCGGCCGTCATCCAGACGTTATCGGGGCCATCGGGGTCGGCGGCGTTGACGAATTTGGGGTCGGTGCCCGTCAGAGTGGTCGTTGCATTGAACGTATCCTTGAAAGGGCCTGAAGCCGTGTAGTTGAGAACGCCGTTGTAAGCCGTATTGCCGTTGTTGCTGTTGTTGTAGTAAATCCCATTCTTATCGTTCACCGTCGCCCCATTCACGCTGTACATCGTTCCGCCGGTACCCGTAGCGGTGTTCCCGAAAAACGTGCAATTGACCAGCGTCGTTACGGCCCCATTGTTAATCATGGCTCCCCCCGTCGCCGGAAAATCACCCGAGCGCGTGGCGGCGTTGTTGGCAAAAACCACATTGGTGAGCGTGGCCGATGCATTCTGATAACCGCCGGTGGTCATCCCGCCCCCACCCGCATTGGCGGTGTTCCCGGAAAAAACGCAATTGGTCATGGTAAACGTGCTCGAGGCGGTTAGTCCACCCCCGCTGTAGGCTGAATTGCCGACGAAGGCCACGTTCGTCAGGACGGAGGACCCTCCTTGCATCGCCATTCCGCCTCCCGAACCACCCCCAAAATCGGTGGAAGGGCAACTGTTCCCCGAAATGAGCAGGTTACTCAGGGTCACCGAGCTACCGAGCAGGGACACGCCTGCCCCGGTAGTCGCGTTCAAAAACTGTCCTTCCACCCTCAACTGGGTATTCCCATTGGCGCGCCCCCCCGTAATCGTGAAGCCGTCGAGCCGGGTGGATAGGTCGTCATTGGCTGAGGTCACCACGTGGTAGCGCGCGTTGCTGCCGCTCAGGATGGTCGGGTTTTGCCGCCAGTTGCGCTGGCTCAACTGGGTTTCGCTGCCGCTGAAGCCTCCGTAAATGGCCACACCATTGACCAGGTGAAAGCTAAAATCCGCACTGGTGAGTCCCCCGCCGTACTGCCCGGAGGCTGCCCCAATTGGATAATTCGTCGGCACGTACGTGCCCTGGGCCACCCAGATTTGGGTCACGCCGCAGGTGCGGGCGGCGTCGAGGGCCGCTTGCAGGGTCAGGAAGGCCCTGGCCCAGGTGGTGCCGTCGTTGGTGCCCGGCGTGGCCGAGGCGTTGACGTAAGCGATGTTGCCGGTGTAGGTCGGGCAGGAGTCGGGGTCATCGACGGTCTGGACAATGAAGCCCGTGCTGGTGGCGTAATTGGCCGTGCCGTTGTACACCGCCGTGATGACGTGGGTGCCCGCCGTCAGGGCCGTGGTGCTGAATGAGGCCAGGCCCGCCGCCACGGGTACGTCGGCGGCTAGCACCGTAGCCCCTTCCGAAAACGTAACCGTGCCTTCGGTGACGAGTGCGTCAAAGAAAAAGTCTTGATATTTTGTAGTCGATGTAAACGTAACGGATGTACCCACCGTGGAGGGGTTCAGACTGGAAGCAATCGTGGTGTAAGTGGAAGTGGCAGCCGCCAGCCGGGAGGCCGTGGGCCGGGCTACGGGCTTGGTTTCGGCGAAGGCCTGACCCATCAGGAGCAGACCGGCCAGAAAGAGTAATTGTGTTTTCATGGAAATGGAGGGGTGTTCAGGAATTTGGTTTGGGATGAGTCGGCGGTGGCACTCGGGCTACCTGCCCCACTGCCTGAGTTTTTCTCTGAATTTCCACCCAACGCCCCGCGAAAACCTACCCGATCCGGACGAAGGGGGTGAAATACTGGCCGAAGGTAAGGGATTTTTTACCGAATGAATTTTCGACGGGACTGAAGAAGGTCAGCCGGGTACCAACCCGACCGGCCTTTGGGAGTGCGTTTGAGGAGAGGGATTGCTTTGCGCTCAGGGTATCGGAATTTTCAACTCGAAATACCGCGCTTCTTCGTGCGGGTTGAAGCGGTACGGCGGAATTTCCACGAAGCCGTTGGCCCGGTAGAGCCGGATGGCCGCTTCCATGAAGTCGGCGGTGTCGAGCTTGATGGTGGCGTAGCCCAGCCGCCTGGCCAAGGCGATGGCTTCCGTTACCAACCGCTGGCCGAGGCCCAGGTTCCGGTATTCGGCCCGCACAAACATCCGCTTCAGTTCGCAGTCGCGCTCCGTAAACCTGCGGATGCCCGCTACGCCCGCGTACCGTCCGTTCACGGTAGCCAGCAACAGCCCCCCGTCCGGCCCGGCGTACACGGCGGGCAATTGGGCCATTTCGGCGTCGAAGTTCTGAAACGATAAGTCGATGTTCAGCCAGGCGACGTACTCCCGGATGAGTTCGGTGGCCACCCGAAAATCGGCATCCTGCTGGGCGGGAACGATTTCGATTTCAAATGTTTCCATGCGTTTTTGCACCCGCCGTTCGGGGTGATTCTTCACCCGATGATTTTCTCTGGTGGCAGCAACTCCTTGATTTACAGCATCTCCAGCAGCAAGGCGGGTTCGGTGAGCGGCACGGAGCAAAACTCGGAAAAACCTTCGGTGGAAGCAACCATCGACTTACTTTTTGCTCAATATCAGCATCGTGGGCTTCCCCGTCACGCCCGCTTTTTGCATGGCGGCGGCCAGTTCCGGGCGGGCAAAAAAGGCCTGGGCGGCTTCGGGCGAGGCCCACTCGTTGATGACGTACACCGTGCCGGGGTCGTCCTGAAGCGTGCCGACTTCGGCACTCAGTTCGCCGGCCATGCTCCGCTCGTTGTAGAACCGGTCGAAGCTTTTTTTCCATGTCGCGTAGTCGGCCACTTTGTGGTGGATCACCGTTTTGGTCAGGCCGGTCAGTTTCTGTCGGCTGGTTTTCCACTGGCCGTTTTCTTTTACGGCCGTGTTGGTGAAGGCCCCATCGACCGAAACCCGGTCGCCTTTCACCGACCGCCCGTTCTGGTGATACGTCCCCGTGACGATCGCGCTGCCATCAAATTGCGGGGTCACCGTTGCCAGCGTAATGAGGCTGTTCAGGTCGGTATCGGCAAAGCGTTTCACGTAGATGTCCATGACCTGGTCGATCCCGGTGGCGATGGTTCCGTCCGCCGCCGTGCGCACGACGTTGGTCGTGAACAGGGTCTTCAGCGCCGCCGCATCTTCGCGGTTAACGGCATCCTGAAATTTTTTGACAAAATCGCGGAGTTCGAGGGCCACGGCGTTCATCGCCCACTTCACCTGACCGATTTTCCACTGCCCGCCTTCTTTGGCAATAATGGCCTGGTACGTGCCCGCTGTAGGCTGGAGTTTGGTACCGGTTTTCCGGTCAAAATCGTAGCCGCTGACGGTGGTATTGACTTTGACCTTCCCATCGGCTTCGGCCTCGGTGCCCACCACGGTAAACTCCATGTACGAGCCAGCGGTTTCGCCGAAATTGCGGACGTAATCGGCCTCTACGTCGGCTTTCGTGTTGGTCATTACGCTGCCGTCGCGGTTGACCCAACCGACCTGGTCGCTGTACAGGGTCATCAGCACGGGCAGGTTTCCTTTGTTGTAGGCATCCTGGTAGGTTTTGACGAAGGCCACGGCCTCTTTGTTCACGCTCTGGGCGTTGGTGGTGGCCGTCACCGCCGGGAGGCTCAGCACGGTGAGCAGCAGGTTCAACTTGGTTGTCGTTTTCATTGGGGGATTGGGTTTGATTCCGTTAAAAAGAGAAAGGGAGTATGCGTTTTCAGCGAACCTTGTAGGCTTCGAGTTCGATTTCAATCAACTGGCCGGGCAGGGCCAGTTCCTTCACGCCAAACCAGGAACCGGTCGGGAATTGCTTTTTGTAAATCGTGTTCCGGTAACCCGCCTGCTTCTCGAATTCGGCCATGTTGGTGGTCAGGATGTTTTCGACCACCACGTCGTCCCAGGTGTAGCCGTAGTGTTTCAGGATTTTGTCGAGGTCGCCGTAGCAGTTGATCAGTTGTTGCTTCAAGTCGCCGGGGGCCGTCAGGTTGCCCTTGTCGTCCATGCTGACGGCCCCCGATATTTTCAACTCGTTGCCAATCCGGACGGCGTGGGTGTAGCCGTAGGCCTTCTCCACCCCGGGGCGTAGCTGAAAATACTCCGGCGCTTCGGCTTTGGGTTTTTCCTCGGTTTTGGGGGCCGGGTTGCAACCGGCAGCCAGCGCGAGCAGGGCGGCAACGGTGCTCAGAATGGGGGTGAATGACTGCGTTTTCATGGTGGATTATTTCGCCGATGGAACAGGCAGATCGGAGTTGGAAATGTCGCGGAAGGGCTTCCACTTCCCCGCCTCTTTTTTCCAGAGGACGATGTATTTGCCTTTGTCCACCTGCGTACCCGCTTTATCGAAAAGGGTTAGTTCGCCCTCCTCCGTCGCGAAATCGTTGGTTCCCCACACGCCGATGGCCTTGAAATCAGCTTTGGCGATGCCCGAATCGAAGATGTGGTGCACGGCAGTCTGGATGCTTTTGCGACCCACGATGGCTGGCCCATTCGGGAACATCAGCTTCGCGTCCTCGGTATAAAAGTTGGCCATGCCCACTGAGTCTCCGTTGCTGATGTAGCCCATGAACTCCACGTTGGCGGCTTCAATCTCTTTTTTGAGCGTGGCGTTATCGGCCGTCGCGCGGGCTTCCTTCGCGGGCACGTTGCAACCGGCGACAATCAACGACAGGGCGGCAAATGCGGCCAGGATGCGGGTAAGTTGGTTGGTTTTCATGGGGGGTTGGATGGGGAAAAGGGGGTATGACGAGTTATTTTTTCAAGCTGAACGTGCCGGTGAAAGGAATGATTTTTCCGCCCAACCGGCAGAGGTGCGCGTAGGTTTTCCGGGTGGCAAAATCGGAATACAGCGACACGAACGTTTTGTCGGATTCGTACCAGCCAATTAGGGCCGTGTGGTCGTTGATGTGGGTGGCTTTGCTTTTTTCGTACGCTTCCGTTTTGGCGTCTTTCCAGTGTATCGTCGTGTCCGAGGTGATGGTGATGTCCACCACGTACTGGCCAAAATCATACGTCAGCACCCGGTTCATCATCGCCGCTGTAGTGGCGGGTGTTTGGCCGAAAGCCGATGACGCGAGCAGTAGCAAGGCGGGTAACATCCTTTTTTTCATGGCTGAACGGAAGAGAAATCGGTTTCAAAAATTACGCGCACTGGTTGAGCGTTTCCCGCGCCGGAACGAACGCCAAACCGAGGTCGTTTCGGGCTAACGTACCGTCGTAAACGACAGCCCCGGCGGTCAGCGGGGCCTGCTGGTTGAGCATCCGCGAGATGTCGGAGATGGGGTAGCTCTCGCTGGCGAGGAGGTAATTTTTGCCGTGAAGACCGCTGCTGGTGGCGGCTTGAAAAATAGCCTCGGCCACGTCGCGCACGTCGACCATCGAAAAGGCCGCGTCGATGGCGAACAGCCTTTCGAGAAAAGGGTTGGGGGCAATCATGTTTTTGAACAGGTACTGGATGCCCATCGACGTCGAATCGGCGCGAGCCGACAGGGCGTTGCCAATGACCATAACGGGCGAAACGGTAGTGATTTCGAACGACAAATCGGGATTTGCTTCGGTGAATTTCCGCACCACCTGGTCGGCCAGAAACTTGGCCTGCGCGTAGGGATGGTCTTCGGCGCTGAAATAAGGGGTGTCGGTTTCGGTGAAGACGTGATTGGGCGGGTACGTAGCCGGGGCCATCGGGAAGGAGGTATTCCAGCCCGCCACCGACGCCACCATCACGACTTTCTTCAGCCCTTCGGTCTGGTTGATAACGTCCAGGAAGTTTTCCGTGCCGGTCACGGTTGGCTCGAAGAGTTCAGTTTGCGGGTCTTTCACGTCGAGGTTAAACGGCGTGCCGGTGTGGACAACCCCCTCGCAACCTTCCACAAACGCTTTCAACGCGGCCACGTCGCGGACGTCGCAGGGGCACACGGTCAGGTTTCCGGCGTTTTTGAACGCCCGTAAATGTTCGTACTTGCCGGGGTTGGCGAGGTCGGTGGACGACACTTTCACCCGGTAGCCTTCGTCCAGAAATTTTTTGGTGACGTGGCTACCGATGAAGCCCGCCCCGCCGATGATGCCGATGGTTGGTTGGGAAATCTGGTTGATTTTCATGATCAGCAGATGAACCGGTGAAAAATGGGTGGTGGCAGAATCCGGTTTGTTCTACCACTGCAAGTTTCCGCCGTTGTTCCCGAAAAGGCTTCTGCTGTTGTGCCAAAAGCTTTGTGCATTGTGCCATTTCTTCGTGTATTGTTGCACGAAGGGCTTTTTTACTCCTCCGGCAACTTAAACTGGCGCAGCACCGCCCGGAAAACCGGGTGCGCCTGGTAGGGCTGGAAGACGGTCATGGCCTTCGTGTCGCGGTAGAAGTACCCGCCGTCGGCGGCTTTTTTGAGAAAGTACAGACTGCTGTCGGCCTGGGCCATCCCGGCGTACACCACCGCCCGTTCGTAGTCGGATCGGGGCGTGGTGGCGGTCAGTTCCCGCAGAAATTGGATGGCTTTGGGGCGGTTCCCCCGTTTGGCTTCGCAGTACATCAAAATAGGGGTATGCCCTTTGTCGTCGGGGTTTAAGCGCTGGGCCTGCTGAAATGCGGCCACCGCCCGGTCATACTCAGCCTGTTCCATCCAGTACAGGGCCTTCGCCCAGTGGTAGGCGAATGATTTGTCGAAAAGCCCCCGGCCCGTTTCGATACCCGCACGGGCCAGGTCGAACCGATTGGCGAAGGCGCAATTGACGATGTGCCCCGCCATGATGATGGGATGGAGCGGGTCGAGGGCAATGGCCTGGGCGCTGTAGCGAACGGCCTCGTCTGAGCGCCCCATCGTCCGCAGCAGCAAACTATACCAGTAATTGGCCTGGGCGTCGTTGGGGTTGTGCTGCAAGGCAATCCGAAAGGCATTTTCGGAGGCCTGCCACTGGTAAGTCGAATAATACAAACTGCCCAACACCGCGTAGGCGGTGCTGCTGGTGGGGTCGAGCCGAATCGCCTCCAGGGCGTTCTCCTCCGTCAGGCGATTCAGGGTTGGGGTATCCAGCTTCTTCGACCCAATCAACAGGTGATAGGCGACCGCCTTGAGCGCGAAGGCTTCAGCAAAGGTCGAGTCGAGGACCAGCGCCCGGTCGAAGCGGGTCAGGCTCGCCAGCAAATCAGCGTCCAGGCGGCTCACCAGCAACTGCCGACCCTGCAACAGGGCGTTGTAAGCTTCCAGGTTTCGCGTGCGGGCCAGGGCCAGTTTTTCGGAAGCCGACGCGCTGACCGACAGCTTCAGTTGCCCGGCTACTTCCTGGGCAATCTGGTCGGTGAGCCGAAAAATATCCCCGTACGGAGCGCGGTAGGTTTTGACCCACGTCCGGATATCATCCTGGGTGCTGATGATTTCCACCCTGATTTGAAGCTGATCGGCGATTTTCAGGACACTGCCTTTCAACACGTTGGCCACCTGGAGTTCGTCGCCGATTTGCCAGGTGGTTTTCTGGGTATCGCGGTACTGATCCGACGACGACCGGGCGATCACCTTCAGGTTTTTAATGAGCGAAACTGACGAATGCAACTCGCTCAGGATGCCTTCGCAGGCGGGGTTGGTGTCGGGCGGCCCCAGGTTGGCAAAGGGCAGCACGGCGATGGAATTGCCCGCAGGCGTAACGACCCGGCTCTCCAACCGGGGCCGTAGCCACCCGAACAGGGCCGCGCTGACGAGGATCACACCCCCCGCCACCAGGCTCAGCCTCCGCCGGGGCCAAAATCGGGGGTGATCGGGAAAGCGTCCGGTGGGTGCGGGCGTGGACAAAAGCGGCACCTCCGGCACCGGCTGCGCTGCTCGTGGGGGCTGAGGGACGTCGGGCCACGGGCTACCGGCCACCGGGACCGGGCTTTGGTGTAGTTTTCTGAACTCGGTCGGGCTGATG
This sequence comes from Spirosomataceae bacterium, assembly GCA_965249815.1. Classification (GTDB taxonomy): domain Bacteria; phylum Bacteroidota; class Bacteroidia; order Cytophagales; family Spirosomataceae; genus JAJAZB01. The sequence goes on from CBDFMV010000003.1 coordinate 107,374, forward strand.
CCGACTTCCTCCGTAAAATAGGTACTGAAGTTCTGGGGGTTGGTGATGCCCACGGCGTGGCAGAGTTCCGAAATCCGTAGCTCCGTGGTCAGAAGCAGGTGTCGGGCTTTCAGCAACCGCCGTTTTCGGATGTAGAGCGAAGTGGATAATTCCGCTTGTTCTTTAACGGTTCGGTGCAAGTGTGAGCGGCTGATTCCCAACGTCTGGCAAATGGCGTCAATCGAAAGGGCCGGGTTGTCGAGGTTATCGTCAATCAACCGGTTTAGCTTATCGATGAATACGTGTTCAGCAGTGGAGATCATGGTTGGGTTAGCGCCGTTCAATTTCCAAAGCTAATGGTATACAGGCAACTAACCCTGCCCCAACCGGCAAAAACGGGCCTCAAATACCAAAATGCAGTTGGGAGCCCGTCCTTCGTCCGGTTCAAATCACCGTGTCGTTGCCGTTGGCACACCGACCGGCTCGACGATGATCGCCTGCCATTCGGAGCCATACCGGCTGTTTAAAACAAGGCCCGTCAACTCCGGAAGAGTTGACGGGCCTTGTTTTAAACGACATTTCATTCTCCCTACTCGACAATGAACACGCGCTGGCTCAGGCGGGTTTTCCCTTCGCTGGCCTGCAAAATGTACACCCCCGCCCCCAGCCGCTCGGTCGGCCGCAGGACGTACTCACCCCCTTGCTCGCCCGACTCACGTTTCACTGCCAGCCTCCGGCCTGCTACCGTCGTCAGGGAAAACTCCGGATTTTCCATCCCCGCCACCCGGCAGCGAATCTCCCGACTACTCACCGGGTTGGGGATGACTTCCAGCCTGGGTTCCCCCACCGCTTCCACCGCCAGTCGACCCACCCCGCAACCCACCACCGCCCCCTGACTCAACAGCGTTACGCACGTCGTCCGGACCTCCACGGAGTACGTCCCCGGTCGGCTCGAGAGCACCGTGTAACTCGACTGCGTGGCCCCGCTGATGCTGGCCCCGTTTCGCTTCCACTGATACGTCGGCGTCAGCCCCACGGATTGTACCCCTACGCTGAGCGTCGTCTGGCCCGAACACAGGTTGATGCTCTGGGGCGGGGTGGTCAGGCGCAGGTACTGCACAACGACGGAGATGCTCACTGTCTGGCTGGTGCATTCGCTCGTCAGGGTGCAGGAGTACGTGCCCGCATCACCCACCTGGGCGTTGGTGATGGTGAAACTGCTACCCGTGCCGACGACCGCTCCGCTGGCGTCGCCCTTGCGCCAGGCGTAGGTCAGACTGCCCGGCCCCTGCCCTCTCACCGACAGGGTCAGGTTGCTGCCCTCGCAGACCACATTGACCAGGCTGCTGACCTGAAGAATGGTGGGGGCTTTGGGCGAGAGGCTGAAGAGTTGCGAGGAGTCTTTGCCGCAGGTGCCCTTCACCACCACGTAGTAGCTGCCCGGCAGGTAGGCGGCGGGAATGGTCGAGGTGGCCGAGGTGGCCCCGGGGATGGGTTGGAGCAGGCTGGCCCCCACCTTGCGGTACCACTGGTAGGTCAGATTCTGGCCGCTGGCCGTCACTGAGACCTGAAAGGGCAGGTTGGAACAAATGCTCTGAGAAGGCGTCACGCTTTGGATGGTTGTCTTGGGATTGACCGTCAAGGTGGTGGTCGAAGTGGCCGCCGGGCAGGGACCATCGGGGTCGTTGGTGGTGAAGGTCAGCGTCACCGACCCCGAATAACCGGCGTTAGGCGTGTAGGTGCCCGACACGGTTTTACCGTTGGTTGAAACGCTGAAACTGCCTCCCGCCTCGCCGTCGCTGAAACTGCCGCTGCTGGCACTGCCGCCGAAGGTGGCGCTCACGCTCACGTTGCTGCCCTGGCAAATTGTACCGGTTCCCAGCGTGATGGTGCTGGCCGTCGCCGCCGCGTTGACCGTCAAACTGGCCGTCGAAGTGGCCGCCACGCAGCCGCCACTCCCGTCGGGGTCGTTGGTCGAGAAGGTAATGGTCGTCGTACCCGAATAACTGGCGGCGGGCGTGTACGTTCCTGAGACAGTGCTGCCACTGGTGCTGACGCTGAAGGCCCCGCCCTTCCCGCCGTCGCTGAAGCTCCCGCTGGTCGCACTGCCACCAAAACTGGCGCTGACGCTGGTGCTGCTCCCCTGGCAAATCGTCGATGCCCCCAGCGTCGGGGTGGTCGCCGTCGCCGCCGCGTTGACCGTCAAACTGGCCGTCGAAGTGGCCGCCACGCAGCCGCCACTCCCGTCGGGGTCGTTGGTCGAGAAGGTAATGGTCGTCGTGCCCGAGTAACTGGCGGCGGGCGTGTACGTTCCCGAAACAGTGCTGCCACTGGTGCTGACGCTGAAGGCCCCGCCCTTCCCGCCGTCGCTGAAGCTCCCGCTGGTCGCACTGCCACCAAAACTGGCGCTGACGCTGGTGCTGCTCCCCTGGCAAATCGTCGATGCCCCCAGCGTCGGGGTGGTCGCCGTCGCCGCCGCGTTGACCGTCAAACTGGCCGTCGAAGTGGCCGCCACGCAGCCGCCACTCCCGTCGGGGTCGTTGGTCGAGAAGGTAATGGTCGTCGTGCCCGAGTAACTGGCGGCGGGCGTGTACGTTCCCGAAACAGTGCTGCCACTGGTGCTGACGCTGAAGGCCCCGCCCTTCCCGCCGTCGCTGAAGCTCCCGCTGGTCGCACTGCCACCAAAACTGGCGCTGACGCTGGTGCTGCTCCCCTGGCAAATCGTCGATGCCCCCAGCGTGGGCGTGGTCGCCGTGGCCGTGTTGCACGTCGCGAAGACGTACGCCGACCCGGCACCACCCAGCGTGTTCCCCCCGCTGGCGTCCTGGTCTTCGAAGAAAGCCCCCGCCACGATGGTGGTGCCCGAAATTCCCACCGATATCCCAAAATAGTCCTCCTGGCCCCGGTCGGAGGCGACGAGTTTCTGGGTCTGGCTCCAGGTACCGCCGCTTTTCCCGAACACATACGCCGACCCGGCATAATTCAGTGTGCTCCCGCCGCTGGCGTCCTGGGCGTCGTAGTTGGCCCCCACCACCAGGGTGTTGCCCGAAATGCTCACGAATATGCCAAACTGGTCAAGCGCCCCCCGGTCGGAGGCGACAAGTTTCTGGGTCTGGCTCCAGGTGCTGCCGCTTTTGTCGAACACATACGCCGACCCGGCATTCGTGAGCGTATTCCCCCCGCTGGCGTCCTGATCTTCCCAGAAAGCCCCCACCACGATGGTGGTACCCGAAATGCCCACCGAGTAGCCGAACTCGTCACCCGCGCCCCGGTCGGAGGCGACAAGTTTCTGGGTCTGGCTCCAGGTGCTGCCGCTTTTGTCGAACACATACACCGACCCGGCATCACCCAGTGTGCTCCCGCCGCCGGCGTTCTCGTCTTCGAAGATAGCCCCCACCACGATGGTGGTACCCGAAATGCCCACCGAGTAGCCGAATGTATCACTCGCGCCCCGGTCGGAGGCAACGATTTTCTGGGTCTGGCTCCAGGTACCGCCGCTTTTGTCGAACACATACGCCGCCCCGGCCTTCGCCAGGGTGTTTCCCCCGCTGGCATCCTGGGCTTCCCAGATAGCCCCCACCACGATGGTGGTACCCGAAATGCCCACTGCTATACCAAAATACTCATCTACGCCCCGGTCGCTGGCAACGAGTTTCTGGGTCTGACTCCAGGTGCTGCCGCTTTTCTCGAAGACGTACGCCGACCCGGCATTGCTCAGCGTGTTCCCACCATTGGCGTCCTCGTTTTCCAGTTGAGCCCCCACCACGATGGTGTTCCCCGAAATGGCCACCGCCCGACCGAAATCGTCAGCGAAGGCCCGATCGCTGGCCACCAGGCGGGCGGTCTGCTGCCAGATGCTGCCACTTTTCTCGAAGACGTAGGCCGCCCCGCCGCCCGACTCCTGACTGGCGGCCACGACCATCACGTCGCCGTCGATGGCCACTCGGTTGCCAAAGTTGGCGCTGGCCTCACGCGGGTTGGCGGTTATTTTCTGAACCTGACTGAACTGGGCCTGCCCGACGAGGGTCAGCAGGGTGAACCATCCGGCCAGCAGCAGACGGGCACGTTGGAATGGAAGAAAGGAAACGTGTTGCATGAGAAAAAGAAGTAAGGGTAGCGAAAAGGAAAAGAAGAGGTTCGGTCAATCACCCGGTGAGGGCGATTCCAGGCTCTGGATTTTGTAGTCGAAATACCACCACACGCCCCAGGCCAGCAGCAGGAAAAGCAGTACCAGCGCCAGCGCCCACAACCTTCGTCGGGAAGCAGATGGCAAAACAGACGGAGGCGAAGCAGGTTTCATGGCCGGACACGGGGGAGTTGGGGGCCGAAAGGTGCAGCCATCCCCGTCCCGGATGAAATTTGGGGACTGGACAAAAAATAGACAATGGTGAGAACCGGCGGTTAAACCGCCTTCAGGAGGGTTAGCAGGGCCTCGTCGGCACCCAGTTTCCGCCGCAGGCGGTAGCGGCCTTTGTGGACGCTCTCGACCGATACGCCGAGCATACCGGCCATGTCGCGGGTGGGAATGCCCAGCTTTGAGAAGGCCAGCAGGCGTACGTCGGCAGGGGTCAGGTTGGGGTGGCGCAGGCGTAGGTCATCGAAAAAACCCGGATGCACCTGCTCGAACACCTGCCGGAAGCGCCCCCAGTCGGCATCGGTCAGAATCACGCTGTCGAGCAGGGCGCCCACCCGTCCGTCCCGGCGCTCGGCATCGGGTTCGGTAGCGGCGACCAGTTCGCCGGAAATTCGTGCGATCAACGCATTTTTTTCCCGGAAATGGTCCAGGTACTGGTCGAGTTGCGTTCGGGCCAGGCGCAGTTCGGCCTCGGCGCGCTCGTGTTTGGCCAGCGCCCGCTCGTGGCGGTGGCGGGTGAGTATCGCCTGCCGGTTGTAGAGCAGCCCGGCAATGCCCACCGCCAGCACGAGGAGGCCCAGCAACCCGTTGCGCAGCAGTACCTGCCGGTCCTTTTCGTGTTCGAGAAGCCGTTCGCGGGTTTGGTGCCGTTCGGCTTCGAGGGTCATTTCGGCCTGGTGCTTGAGGGTCACGTCCATCTCGGTCCGCCAGCGGTCTTTAGCCGTTGCCGCCGAGTCGGCGTGGAGCAGGGCCAGGTTGGCCTGCCCCACCCGTCGGTAGTAGGCCGCCAGGATGTGGTGGGTTTCGTAGAGCAGCCTGGGGATGCCCGCGCGAAGCGCCGCCTGGTGGGCCAGGTGGGCGTAGTGCCCGGCCAAATCGGGTTGAGTGGGCAGGTAAATCGTCGCCAGGCGAACCCCGAACGGGGCCACATTGTCCCAAAGCCCGGAGCGGGTGGTGTACGCCAGGCCCTGCTTCAGGTACGGAATGGCGGCTTCGCGCTGGCCTTGTTCGGCCATAGCCCAGCCCAGGTCACCACTGAAAATCCCCACCCAGGCGTCGTTGTCCAAATCGCGCAGGGGCAGTTGGCGCAGGCCCCATTCGAAGTACGCGCGGGCCGAATCGTAGCGTTGGCGGTAGAGGTGCGACATCCCCAACAGGCAGGCGTTAAAGAGGTGGTTGCGGTTCGGGTGCCTGGGGTGCCACTGGTGAATGGTCCGGCCTACTTCGATGGTTTTTTGGTAGTCGAGAAAATCGTAACTGGCCCGGGCCAGTTTGTACATCGAGGCGTCGCGGTCGGGGTAGTCGTCGTCGGGATAGTGCCGGAGCAACTCAAACGCCTGGCCGAAGTGCCGGAACGCCGGATAGTACGATTTGTGAATGTGAAAATACACTTCGCCCACGTTGAGATGCCCCTTGATCAGCATCATCGTGTCGTGCCCGACCTCGGCCCGCCGCAGCAGGTTTATCGCACGACTGAGCAGGTTGCCGGCCCTGGCATAAACCCAGCCATGCTGCTCGACCTGTAGCAGCGCCATCTGCAGGTGAAAGCGGTCTTTTTCGGTTCCTTCCTTTTGAAAAAATTCCTCCAGTTCTCCCCGCATCCGCTTCCCGGCGTGGGTATTGGTATTAAAAACAAGGCGATACGCCTCAGCAATAACCGCGTACCGGCGGGCGGGCGAAAGCCGCAGCAACGAGTCAGGCCCGGCCCCGGTTGGCGGGGTGGCCAGGGACGGGGTCGCCAAAACGCACGCCAGCAAAACGACCAGCCCCCCGCTCAGGAACCGGGCCACCCGCGCCACACCGGATTTTTGGCCATCCGGTCCGGACAGGGCGAAAGCGGAACGCATGGGTGGAGTGGGCAGGTGAATTTTTCAGGGAATTGCAGCGCAACATACGGCTTTTCATTCACCCACCCACCACTTCACCTCAGAAAAGGAGGGTGTTTTGGCGAAGTCTTTTCCTACCCGGCTGCCACCTTTTAAGGATAGGTTGCCACGAACTCCTGCCGCTAAACGTCGGCGCGACCGCCCTGTTTTTCGGCCAAAAAGAAGTGCGGCATGGGGAGGAAGACCCCGCACCGCACCGATTAGTGGTAAGCCTTTGCCCCTATTCCATCACCAGCACACGCTGACTCAGGCGGGTGGTGCCCTGGCTGGCCTGCAAAATGTACACCCCCGCAGGCAGCGCCCGCTGCGTTGTCAGCACGTAGCTGCCCTCCTCCTCCCCGGCGCGGCTTTGCACCGTCACCCGACGGCCTTCGGTGCTGAACAGGCTGAACCCGGGCTGCGTCATGCCGGTCACCCGGCAACGGATTTCCCGACTACCGACCGGGTTGGGGGCTACCTCCAGTACCGGAGTCGCATCGGCCAGCCGCAACGGTCCGCAACTCACGACGGCATCCGTACTGGCTACCGTACCGCAGGCCGTGCGTATCTCCACCGAATACGTGCCGGGTCGACTGGTCGGCACGGTGAGCGTAGCCGACGTGGCCCCGGCGATGTTCTGCCCGTTGCGCCGCCAGCGGTAGGTAGGTGGGGGTCAGTCCGACGGCCTGCACGCCCACGGTCAGGGTGGTGCTGCCGCTGCACAGTTGCTGGCTCTGGGGCTGCTGGGTGATGCGTACGTAGCGCACCGTGACGGGAATGCTCACCGTCGGGCCGACACAGTCGCCCAGCACGCTGGCGTAGTACGTGCCCGCGTCGGCGACCTGAGCGTTCTGAATTGTGAAACTGCTGGTTGTGGCAATGACCGGCCCGTTGGGGTCGTCTTTGCGCCAACTGTACTTCAGGCTGCCCGGCCCCTGGCCTCTGACCGAAAGCGTCAGGTTTTCGCCTTCGCAAACGGTGTTTGCCCGGCTCGTGACTTCGAGGGTAGTCGCTGGTTTGAGCGTCAGCGTGACGGCGGGGGAAGTGACCCCCAGACCGCACAGGCCCGACACGACCACGCTATAACGGCCCACCGTTTGGGCCAGCAACGTCGGGATGACGGCCGCCGACGGGGTGATGGTCAGGCTGGGTGAGGTGGCTCCGGCCAGGGCCGTCGACTGGGTTGCGCTGAGTACCTGGTACCACTGGTAGGTCAGGTTGCCCCCGGTGGCCGCCACCGAAAGGGTAAAGGGCTGGCCGGGGCAAATGCTCTGACTGGGCGTCAGGCTTTGAATGACAGGTGGGCCGTTGACGGCAAAGGCTGCTGAAGGTTCGCTGACTAGCCCGGAGCCGTTCTTCACCACCCGAATCCGGTAACCGGTACCAGTGGGTGTGGTGGCCGGAATGACGACCGAGTTGCTACCGGGGCTAATGGTACCCAATCCTACGTAAGAAACAAAAGAGCCGTTGGCATCAGAAAGTTGCGCCGTGAAGCCAGTCAAAGGGCACTTTACTGCAAAAGTCAGGGTCAGACTCTGACCGGCGCACAGGGGTGCGCCGACTACAGTGGGTGTTCCGGCGAAGCCCCCGTTCAGGAGCACCGAGACGGTGTCGTCGCCGTTGGTTATGGCTAAGTCGGGCTTGCCGTCGGCATCGAAGTCACCCACGGCTACCGACTTTGGATTGCCCACCGTGTAGGCCTGGTGGGCAGCGAAGGTGCCGTCGCCCTTGTTTACAAGCACAGAGACGTCGTTATCGCCGCCCGCCGTGGCTAAGTCGGGTTTACCGTCGCCGTTGAAGTCGCTCACCACCACCGAGACTGGAAATGCTTCCACAGTGTAACTAACTTCAGCCGCAAAGGTGCCGTCGCCCTAATTCATGAGCACTGAGAGGGTGCTATTGAAGAAGTTGGCTGTGGCTAAGTCAGGCTTTCCATCGGCGTTGAAGTCACCCACGGCTACTGAAGGTGGCGAATTGCTAACGAAGGATTTTGCGTCAGCGAACGTGCCGTCGCCCTTGTTCATCAGTACGGAGACGGTGTTGCCGTAAAGGTTAGCAGTAACCAGGTCCGGTTTGCCGTCGGCGTCGAGGTCGCCCACCACCACCGAAAAGGTGTAATCTACGGGGTAGTTCCTGGGAGCGGCGAAAGTACCGTCGCCCTTGTTTACAAGCACCGACAGCGTGTTTCCGCCCGTCGTGACCAGGTCCATTTTACCGTCAACGTTAAAGTCGCCCACTGCCACCGAAACGGGGGCTGATAACGGAAAACTGCTTTGGTAGTACTTAGGGGCAGCGAACGTGCCGTCGCCGTTGTTCATCAGCACCGAGACGTCGGCTCGGTTATTGGTGTTGACCAGGGCTAAGTCGGGCTTTCCGTCGGTGTTGAAGTCGCCCACCGCCACCGAACGGGTATCGTCACCCGAGGTGTACGTCTGAAAGTTGCCGAAGGTGCCGTTGCCGCTATTTATCAGCACTGAAATCGTGGGTTTGGAGAGGTTGGCCGTGGCTAAGTCAAGCTTTCCGTCGGCGTTGAAGTCACCTACTGCCACCCCCACTGGGGAAGCTCCAACGCCCACACTGTAATTTTGGGCGGGCGCGAAGCACTGCCCCTGAGCCAACGGGGCCGTTAGCGACAAAAAACAACTTAGCGCCAGCCAAGAGATTGACCTCCGCCCCAGGCCTGACAAGGAAGCGTAAAAATGGCTCATTTTGAGAACGAGGTTTTGGGTGATGAAACTCGACGTATGCATTTAATCGGCAAGCAGTATGCGTTGGGTCAGCCGGGTTTTCCCGTCGGTGGCCTCCAACAGGTACAGGCCCGCAGGCAGCACTTGCGTGGGCCGCAAAACAAACGTTCCCGGCCCATCGGGCTGGGCCGACCACACCGGCAGGCGCTGCCCCCCGGCATCCACCAGCCGGAAACCGGGGTTTTGCATTCCCCTGATCTGGCCACGGATTTCCCTGCTTACGACCGGATTGGGGCCTACCGTGAGGCTCACCACGGCGGGTGATGGTACCTCCAGCCCTGCAATACAACCCACCACCGCGTCGGCGCTGGTGAGGTTGCCGCACGGGGTACTGACGACCACCGAGTAGGTACCCGGCGCACTGGCCGCTACCGCGTAGCTGGCCGAGGTGGCCCCGGTGATCACCTGGCCATTTTTTCGCCACTGGTAGGTAGGGGTCACTCCAACGGTCTGCACCCCGACGTTCAGCGTGATGCTGTCGCGGCACACATCCGCGCTTTTCGGTTGGTCGGTAATGCGCGCGAAGCGCACCATCACCGGTACGCTCAGCGACGCCGGGCCGCAATCGCTGCCCTGCGCCGTCGCCGTGTACGTGCCCGCGTCGGTGGCCTGCAAGCTGGCCAGCGTCAGGCTCGAATCCGTACTGACGACCGTTCCGGCAGGGTTTTTCCATTGGTAAACCAGCGGGCCGGAACCGCTGCTCCGCACCGTGAAGGTCAGTTTGGTGCCTTCGCAGGCGCTGCTCGGGCCAATCAGGCGTAATTCGTTCCGGACGGTCAGCGCCACGGGCTGGGAGACGACCGTACCGCAGGCACCCCGAATGGCGACGAAATAGCTCGCCGATTGAGTCGGGGTAACCGCCAGGTTGCGCTCGGTGCCCCCGGCCACGGGCTGGGCGGCACCGCCCGGTGTGCCTTGGTACCACTGGTAGGTGAGGTTGCTCCCGGTGGCCGATGAAGACAGCAAAACCGGACTGGCCGCGCAAACGGTCTGGCTGGGCGTTAAAAATTGGAGGAGGGTAGTGGCGTTGACCGTCACCGGCGTTACCGCCGACGTGGCTGAACAGCCGTTGGCGTCCCTGACCGTCACCGAGTAGGTGTCGGTGGTGTTGCCGAAGCCAACCGGCGCACCGATTGCGTACTGGCTGGTGGTGGCACCGGCCAGCGGCTGGCCATTCTGATTCCATCGGTAGGTGCTGAACGTACCCGTCTTCAGGGTCACCGAACTGCCCATGCACAGATTAACCGATCCGCCGGGCGTTACCGTCGGAATGGGCAACGGGTTGACAATCAAAACAAACGCACTCGACCAGACCGCCCCGCCGGGGCCGCTCACGCGGGCGTAGTAGGCCCCGGCATCGGCAGGCTGCGGGTTGGGCAGAGTCAGAGTGGGGGTGGTTTGCCCTGCCACCAGCGTGCCCGCCGTGGTGCTGGCGGCACCTTTGTACCACTGGTACGTGAGCGTAGTGCCCGCAGCCTGCACCGTGCTGCCGACACTCACGCCCTGGCAAACGGTGGCCGACGCGGGTGCGGGCTGCCGGACAACGACAAGGGGGCGCACCGTCGTGTCGTAGATGTCCACCCAGTTGGAAACGTTGCCGCCGGGCGGGGTACCCCCGCCGAAAAAGGCAGTAGTCCCGGTGCTGGCGGCGGCCAGGGCGAACCGGTTCGGGGTGAGGAGGGTATCGGTTGTCCAACGAGCGGTAGCCAGGTCGTAAACCTCCGCTACGTTGGTGCGCGGGGGCGGGAAAGTTACGTGGAGGGGGTCAATTCCGCCTACAAACAGGACCTTGCCCGCCACGCTGGCACCGGTAAAATTCCGGTGGGCTTGAGAAAGTTGGGTGGTTGACCAGGCATTGGTGGCTGCGTCATAAATATCCACTACCGCCGAGGTTGCCCTGCCGCTGGAGTAAATGCCCCCGGCAAAAAAGACCTTACTCCCGGCACTGACGGTCGCCATCCCGCTGACACGCGCCTGCGAAAGCCGGGCTGTTGTCCAGGTATTGGTGGCCACGTCGTAAATGTCCACCACGTCGGCCTCCGCCAAAAACGGATTTCCATCTACGTCCGGGATGGTGACGTACCCGCCCGCAAAAAACACCTTACTGCCCGAAGCGGCAACCGAAACGCTGCTGTGTTTTGCCGGCAGGGTCAAGGTCGTCCAGGTGTTAGCAGCTACGTCGTAAACGTCCACGATGCCACTTGCCAGGCTCGCTCCCGCGAAGAACGCTTTTCCATTCGTGGCGGCGGCCGACCGTGCGCCGTTGACCTGGGGCAGGGCGGAGGTCGTCCAGGTGTTGGTGGTCAGGTCGTAAATGTCCGCCACCGACGAGGCTCCCTGGGCGGTGCTCCCCCCCGCGAACAGGATTTTCCCTCCGACGCTGACGGCGGCCAACCCCTGGCGGGCCTGCGAGAGGCGGGCTGTCGTCCAGCTTCTACTCAAGGTGTCGTACACGTCCACCCGGTCGGTGGGGCTATTCTGGCTGTCGCTGCCTCCGGCGAAAAAAACTTTGCCGCCCGCGGCGGCGGCGGCCAACCCCTGGCGGGCCAGCAAAAGCGTATCGACCGACCACTGGGCCAGGGCACTGTTTACGCTGCCCAGCCCAAGCATCGCCACCAGCGTGGATTTCACAAAAAAGGAAAGCTGCTTCATAGAATGGGTCGGTTTCAACCAGCGTTCTGACAGGAAGCTTCCGTACCCCGCGGGCGGAAGCGACAACTTGTTCGGTTTATCGCTTAATGCTATGGTAAAATCCCCTCTTTTCCAAGCCGTTGGCTCAAAATTCGCGAACGCCTATTCCGCCCGCCGCAGCCTCCGCCCGAAGTACCCCCACGCCCCCACCAGCATCGCCAGCGACAGCACCGCCGCGCCGTAGGCGAAGCCCGTGTAAAAACGCAGCCAGGAAAGCTGCACGTTCCCGAAGTTTTTGACCAGCATCACCACCACGCTGCCGAGGTAGCCCGCAAAATCGGCCAGGTACAGCACAAAACCCACGTTGGCCCGCTCCGGCAAGAGGGCGATGAGCCGGTCGAAAAGCATCCCGTTATAGGGCACGTAAGCCAGGTACACGCCCATCCCGACGGCCACCATCCAGCTCAGGGGCGAAATATAGCCCTGCCCGAAGGCCCACGTCGCCAGCGGCACCAGCAGCGAACCCACACCAATAAACGCAAGGTTGGCGTTGAACGCCCGGCGGTTGTTTTTTATCAGAAAAAGCAGGCCCACGGCCACCGTCACGCTGACGCCCACCCAGGCTTCGCTGACGGCAAACACGCCCGGCGTGGTGACGCCCAGTTCGCGCCAGATTTCCACCGAGAAATTGTCACGCACGTCGCGGAGGATGGTCACCAGCACGTACACGCCCACGAGCAGCAGCAGGCCGGGAGCCAGCGCCCGGAAAAACTTCCGGCGGTCGGCGGCGGTCATGGGCGGGCGCGGAGCGCGGGCGGCCTGGTCGGCGGCGTCGGGCGGCGGGGCGGCGTTTAACGCCCACACCGAAAGCAGCAACAGCGGCACGAACAGCAGCCCGGCCACGGCGGGCATGACGAATTCGCTCAGGCCCACGCTCACCACCAGCCAACGCCCCACCGACTTGACCACGCCCGAAGCCACGATAAAACTCATGCACAGCCCCGCCCCGAGCAGGTCGGTGACCCGGCGGCCTTCCAGAAACCCAAACACCAGCCCGTACACCAGCCCCAGCGGCAGGCCGTTAAAAAACAGGAACGGCCAGTTGTACGGCACCGGCACGAGCGCGAAACCCACCAGCGCCAGTTCCGACGCGCCAATCAGGAGCAGAATCCGCCCGGCGCGCTGATGCGGGGCCGTTTCGGAAATAAATTTGATGCCGATGCCCTTCGAGGCCGCGTAGCCAAACACCTGCGCGATGACGAGGACGATTTTGTAGTCGATGCCCCAGAGACTCAACCCCTCGAACGTGCCCGCCGTCACGGCTTTGCGGAAGGCGTAGGCGCTGAAATAACACGAAAACGCCGCCAGCGTGAGCCAGGCGGTGAGCAGCCAGGGAGGGAGCGTTCGGCGGAGGGCAGCAGCGGGCATGGGCGCGGTGGGTCAGCCCAATGTTAGTGCGAAAAATGCGCAACCCGTTGGAAGTTGGAAAATTTCACGGAAATGTAACAGGCCCGCTTGGTTCAACCCGGCCGTCGGCGGTAGGTAATCTGCCAGGCCAGTCGCCAGGTCTGGCCGCCGTCCAACGACGATTTCCAATCCCAGACGAAGCGGTCAGGCGTGATGTCGTGGAAAACCATTTTCGATTGCACGGTTTTGCCGCTGGGCAGGGTTCGGCGGTTTTCAAAAAAGAACGTGTCGCCCTCGCGCCCGCCTTCCAGGGGGATGTAGCCACCCTGGTTGTCCACCCAGGTTTGCCGCCACTGCCGGGCATTAGGCTGGAACACGGAGTAGCTTTTCCCTTCGTAGCCCTTCGTGGGGCCGGAAGTCGCCAGGAAGTTCTCGCTGAGCACCGTGCCGCCCATGATTTTTTCGATGCGGTTGCGACCGGTTTGCTTCGCGCCCTGCGCGTCGGTCCACGCCAAATCCCAGTCGCCGACCCAGAAATCGAACCACGCCAGCGTGTCGGTGGCGGCAGTTTGCGCCCGGGCGGGGCCGAGGGAAAACACGAGCAGAACGAGGGTCAGTGATTTTTTCATGGCAATTCGCGGGCGAGTGGTTGAGGGTAGGCGTTTCAGGCGGCAGAATACCCCCTTTTGCTGGGTACTGACTCACCCGGTTGGTGGGATATTTCCCGATGCTGTCCCTTCTTTAAACACAAAAAGCCGCCTCCGGCAAGGAGGCGGCTTTTTGTGTTGGAAAAATCAGTCGTTCTGCTTCAGCAGCTTCTGCACGAGTGGCTTCTGCCCGGCGGTCTGCGCGCGTAGCAGGTAGAGGCCGACGGGCTGGCGACTGAAATCCACCTCCACGGCGTTCGGTCCGGTCCAACCGTCCACGTCCTGCCGACTGATGACCTGACCGAGCACGTTGGTGAGGGTGAGCGTAATCCGCCCGGCCTGGGGCATTTGCACCTGTGCTTTCACCTGCCCGGCGGAAGGGTTAGGAGCAACCTGCAACGCCCACGACGGCTCGAAAGACTCGGTTTCGGGGGCGGCGAGGCGGTTGATACCCGGATTGCAATTGTTGAGTTCGAGGCCGACAAACGCTCCGCTGGCGTTGTTGGCATCGTAAAACGTGTTGGGGTTGCCATCGAAAGCTTTCTCAAAGGTCCGGTCCTGCAGGCCATTCCACGGCCCACCTGCGTCGGCAAAGGCGGTGCCCGTCAGTTTCTGATTGTCATTGTAAAACTCCAGTTCAGCCACGTTGCCGTAGCCATCGTTGGGGGCCAGGTAGCGAACAGCTTTGGTGGTGTTGGCCGCATTGGCAATCGTCAGTACACTCGTTGGTCCCGACTCGTCAGTGATGGTGTACACGGTTTGCCAGGGGCCATTTTTACCCTCGGCGGAAATCTGAATTTGCCCACCCACGGTGCGGCCGTTGCAACAATCCTGGCGACGAACCAGCCGCACTTCGGTTAAGACGCAGGATGCAGTTGGCAGGGGTGGCGGCGGGGGCGTGTTGCAACCACTCAGTTCCAGCCCCACGAAAGCGCCATTGGCGTTGTTGGCATCGTAAAACGTGCTGGGGTTGCCATCGAAGGCTTTCTCGAAGGTCCGGTCCTGCAGGCCATTCCAGGGGCCGCCCGCGTCGGCAAAGGCGGTGCCCGTCAGTTTCTGGTCACCGTTGTAAAACTCCAGTTCGGCCACGTTGCCGTAGCCATCGTTGGGGGCCAGGTAGCGAATGGCTTTGTAGGGGCCATTCAAGTTGGTGGGTGTTGCCTCGCTCCAGACTTTGGCCGTTTCATCGCTAAAGACCACCACGGTTTGCCACGGACCGTTTTTGCCCACGGTTGAAACCTGGATCTGGCCGCCGATGGTGCGGCCGTAGCAACAGCTCTGGCGGGGTAAAAGCCGGACCTTCGTCAGGCCGCAGCCGGAGACAGGCGGTGGGGGGGGTGGCGGTGATGAGGAGGGTTTGTACACGAATACGCCGCCGCCCTTGTTGGCGGCATTTGCATTAAAAGCACCCACGGCAATCGCATCCCCAGAGAGGGCCACATCGATTCCCAATCCATCGAGAGGATAGGTCACGTTGGCGGGCATTCCATCGGCGGTGAGCTTCTGGCGTTGTTCCCAACCGTTTCCGCTCTTCTGATAAACGTACGCCGCTCCCCGGGAGTAAGCACCGACGACCAGACACTCCTTTTCTAACGCGATGTTCCTGCCAAAATACGAAAAGTTATCGGCATCACTGGCGGTCAATCGACGGTACGAGTCGGGCCAGGAGGTACCGTTTTTTTCAAAGACATAGACGGCTCCCTGCCCCCTGTTTTTACTGGGAGCACCCACGGCGACGGTATTCGCAGTTATACTCACCGACGTACCAAAAACGTCGTCGCGATCGGCATCGCCCGCGATTAATTTTTTGGTTTGCTGCCACATACTGCCTTGTTTCTCAAATACGTAGGCAGCACCGCTCCGGTAGTTGTCCAACGCATTTCCTACTACCACCACCTGACCTGATACATCCACCGAGCCCCCGAAACTGCCCTCAGATTTCCCGTCGCTGGCCGTCAATTTTTGTGTCCGACTCCAGGTAGTACCTGTT
This sequence comes from Spirosomataceae bacterium, assembly GCA_965249815.1. Taxonomy (GTDB): domain Bacteria; phylum Bacteroidota; class Bacteroidia; order Cytophagales; family Spirosomataceae; genus JAJAZB01. Next base: position 122,994 of record CBDFMV010000003.1, read on the forward strand.
TTTTCAAAAACATAAGCCGCTCCCCGCCTGCCGACGCCGTCGGTCACGGTTAGCTCTTCAGAGGCCCCCACCACAACTACGCCGTTTTGCATAGCCAGTGAGGTCCCGAAATTGTTGACGACAACCGTACCGTTCGAGCTGTCACCGGTGAGGGTCTGCACCTGAATCCACGAGCCATTCACTTTTTCAAAAAGGTAAATGGCGCTCCGCGAATAATTGACTTCGTACACACTGACGGCGATCGTTCCACCCGAAACCGCCACGGAGAAGCCAATACTGGTGACCCCGGCAGGTGCGAGGCGGGCCGTCTGGGACCAGCCGGAACCTGTTTTTTCAAAAATATACAGCGCCCCCTGGTTTTGGTTTTCTGACCATGCCCCTGCGGCCAGAAGGTTCCCATCCACCGATACGCTGTAGCCAAATGAATTGCTTGTAGCGGGCGGATCGGTCATCAACACCTGCTCCTACACAAACTGCGCCCGGCCACTCAGCGCGCAAAACAAGGCCATGCTGCCCCAAAGCAGCCCAAAACGTAGCGGTTTTCTCATGGAATTGAGAGGGTTAAGGTTGAAAAAAGGCGAAGGCGGTAGAACAGGACGGATAGGTTGGGTTACCGGGCCGAAGGTGCATCTGGTCGGCCTTCGTCCAAAAGTATCACGAAAGAATCCATACCCGCAAACCGGTTGATCAAAATAATTTCGCCCCCTAAAACTTCACAAAACCATAACACCCCCGCGCCCGAATTCCCGGTAGCTTTGGCCTGCTTCTCACCTACTCACTCATGGCTTCCATCCAACTGGTTACCTTCGACATGGCGGGCACGACCGTCCGCGACGAGCACGAAGTGGAACGCTGCTTCGCCCAGGCCTGCGCCGAAACCGGCCTCGCCGTGACCGCCGAGCGCATTCTGTCGCTTCAGGGCTATTCTAAAATCGAGGTGTTCCGCCTGCTCTGGGGCGAGCGCCTCGGCGACGACCACCCCGAACTGGCCGAAAACGTGGCTGTGTCGTACGACGCCTTCACGCACATTCTCGAAACGTACTACGAAACCCAGCCCGTGCAGCCCACCGAGGGCGCGCTTGACGTCTTCGCCTTTCTGCGGGTGCAGGGCGTTAAAATCGCGCTCACGACGGGCTTTTACCGGAAAGTCACCGACATCATCCTCCGCCGCCTCGACTGGCTCGACGGCCTCGACGACCAGCGCCTCAATAGCTCCGGCCGCAGCCTCATCGACGTGTCCATCGCCAGCGACGAGGTCCCGGCGGGCCGTCCGGAGCCGTTCATGATTCAGAAAGCCATGCGCCTACTCGGCGTGACCGACCCGCAGCGGGTCGTCAACATCGGCGACACGCCCTCCGACCTGAAATCGGGCCTGCGGGCGGGCGTGAGGCTGTCGCTGGGCGTTACCAACGGCACGCATTCGCGGCAGCAACTCGCCATTTTCCGCAACGACGGCCTGCTCGCCAACGTCGGCGAATTGCGCGAGGTGCTCGTGCGGATGGAGGAGCGAAGAACGGTAGGACAGGTCACGTTTTAATGTTGAATGCTCAATGTTCAATGCTCAATGTTCAAGGAGTTGAGAATTGAGCATTGAGAATTGAATATTCTTCCCAAAAATGCAGTACAACCTCATCGTCGTCGGGGCGGGCAACCTCGGTACGTTTCACGCCTACCACGCCCTGCGACGCGGGCTGAACGTGCTTTTGCTCGAAAAAGACGCCCAGCCCAGCGAAGCCACCGTGCGCAACTTCGGGCAGGTGATTCCCTCCGGCATGGCCTTCGACGGCTGGTTCGAGCGCGGGCGCGAGTCGGCCCGGCTGTACCGGAGCCTTCAGGAACGAACGGACGTTAGTGTACGCGCCAATGGGTCGTACTACGTGGCTTCCGATGAGGACGAACTGACGTTGCTCGAAGAACTGGCCGCGCTGCTCACCGAGCGCGATTACCCGTGCCAACTGCTGACTCCTTCGGCGTGCATGGAGAAGATGCCGACCCTCCGCGCCGACTACGTCGTGGGCGGGCTGTGGGCGGGCGAAGACCTTTCGGTAGAACCCCGCCTGCTCGTGAACCGGGTGCGCGAACTGCTCGGACGGGAATTCGGCCTTGATTACCGCCCCAACACCGCCGTCGTGGGTTGTGACGTGAAAAACGGCGGGGTCGAGGTGCGCACGGCGGCGGGCGGCACGTTCCGCGCCGACCGCGTGGCAGTGTGCAACGGGCGCGATTTTGCGCTGCTGTTTCCCGAACTGTTTGCCGAAAGTGGCCTGAAGGTGGTCAAACTCAACATGATGCAGACCGTCCCACTGCCGGGGGTGCGGTTGCCGGGCAACGTGCTGTCGGGGTTGAGCATCCGCCGGTACGAAAGTTTCGAGTCGTGCCCGTCGCGGCACCGCCTTGCCATACCCGATTGGCAGCAACCGTACCTCGCTGGCGGCATTCACATTTTGTTCAAACAAGCCCCCGACGGCTCGGTCGTGCTGGGCGACTCGCACGAGTACGCCCCGGTGCGCCAGGCGGCAAGCCTGGATTTTGCCCTGCGCAACGACCTCAACGACCTCATCCTGCGCGAAGCCCGGCGAATGATGGACTTCCCGACCTGGCAAATCCAAACGTACTGGGCGGGCTATTACAGCCAGACCGCCGACGGGGGCGCGTTTACCCACGTCATCGACGACCGCATCCACATCGCCACCGGCATCGGCGGCAAAGGCATGACCACCGCCCCGGCGTTTGCGCGGGAATGCCTGGAGGGGATGTTTCAATGACCAGTGACCAATGAAAAAGCCAGCGGGCTGTGCGTAAAGGCGTAGCTTTAGCGCCCCAACTTTCACTGGTCACTGGTCACTGGTCACTGGTCACTGGTCACTGGTCACTGGTCACTGGTCACTGGTCACTGGTCACTGGTCACTGGTCACTGCATCACCGCCCGGCCCACGTACACGCGGCGATCGGGCGAGGAGTCGCGGCCTTTGAGCGTGATGGTGTCCTGCCAGCCGTTGTAGCGCACTTTCACCTGCATGTCGTCGGCGTCGTTGGTCGTGTTGTTGTAGCCCATCACCAGAATTTCGTTGTTTTTCACGATGGCCCGCAGAATGGGCCGGTTGCCCGCCTTCGACTGGTAGAGGTTGTCGCGGTACCAGTTTTGGCCACCGTCCAGGGAAATCTCGAGCGCGACGCGCTGGAAATTCCCCGTGCGCATGTCGTTGTGCCAGGCCATGCGCTTCAGGCCCGCGATGAAGTACTCACAGGACCGGAACGAGGCGCTGCCGAAGGACGGAGCCTGGCCGGGCAGGACGTAGCCATGCGGCGACCAGACGATGAACGTGGTGCTGTAGTAGGTGCCGAAAATGGCCATGGCTTCGGCCATGTCGTTGCGGATGGGGTAGTCGAAGTGCGTGGAAGGCGGACCGGGGGCAGCGTCGAAAAAGGGGTACCACAAGGTGATGAACCCCGCGTTGCCTTTGATTTTGAGGCTGTTCTCGAACACATTCATGTATGTGGTCAGGTAGGTGCGTTCCTCGGCGATGTTTTTCTGCACCACGGCTTCAAAATCCGGTGAGCCGTAACTGACATACTGGCCGTTGCTGAACGAATTGACGCGGGGGTAAAAGTTGGCATCGGCGTAATCGAGCCAGTCGCCCACTTCTTTGGCGTCGCCGCAATTATAGCCCCAGGGCCAGCGGTAAGCGTGGTCGATGTCGGGCAGGTAGGGGTGTTGCAGGTAGTAATCCGGCTCGCCGGGCATCACGTCGATGTACCCCACTTTGGCCCCGTCCTTGAGGTTGTACTTTTTGATCTGGCGCACCAGTCGGCATACTTTTTCGCCCCAGGCGTTGCCAAACTGCCGCCAGTATTCCGATTCGGGCAAATTGCCCTGCGGGCCACCGGGGCAGTACACGCCGTCGTCCACGGTGTTGCGCACCTGCATCGAAAGCAGCGTGAAGTTGTCGCGGGTATCGCTGGGGTGGTTGGCGCGAAATTCACTCAGGTATTGCCCATCGGAGTACCAGCCTTTCGCGCCCCGAACGGCGTAATACCCGTTGTAAATGATGTTGCGCACGTACCGGTTGCCTTCGTACTGGGCCCGGTTTTCAAAATCGAGGTACACCAGGTCGATGGGCGTCTTGCCGTCGGTCACGCCCAGGTAGTTCCGCTGGCCGTTCAGGTAGCCGCTGAGTTTGCCCAGCATCAGGTCGTCTTCTTCCGTGAAGGGGTCCACCAGGCCGTCGTAGTGGTGGTACCAACTGTCCACGAAGCGCGTCCCTTCCATCACGTTGACGTACACCGTAACCGCCCGTTTTTCGGCGGGCAACGCCTTCATGTAGTCCAGCGGTGCTTTTTGCACGCTTTGGTGCGTCACACCGCGCTGGAGCATGTTGGGCAGGTCGTTGTCGGTCGAGAAAGAATCCCACCAAAGACGCTCGGACGGGGCCAGCGAAAAGGGCGCGAATTTTTCCCAGCCCACGTAATTTTTCCGGGAAGCGTCCATCGGTACGAAGGGCGTTTCGGGCGTACGGAGCAGCTTGCCGCGACCGGCAAGCTGGGCATCGGCGGGTGCCAGCGCACCGCAAAGCCCCAGGCAAAACAGGGGCCAGCGTAAACGGTTTAACATAGGGCAATCAGGTGGAAAAGTAGATCGGTTTGCCATCCCCAAACAAACACCGTGCCTTTTTTGGAATGAAAGAATGAATGAATGAGAGAATGAGTGAGTAGATTCTCCCATATTCACTCATTCTCTCATTCATTCATTCTGTCTTGAAAGTCCGCCCTGCCCTGCTGCTCCGCCGCGCTGACGCCACCCTCCTGACCCTCCGCTACCGCTACGGCCAAACTGATGTGTATGGCCTGCCCGGCGGCAACCCTGACCCCGGCGAAACCCTGACCGAGACCCTCGTGCGCGAATTGCGCGAAGAACTGGACCTCACCGTGCGCGTAGAGCGGCTGGCGCTGGCAGGCGAGGTGATTTTTTCCGGTAAAACCGCCGTGCTCCACTGCGTGTTCGAGGGCGAAATTCTGGCGGGCGAACCAACGCTCAACCCCGTTGAAACTACGGCGCTGGAGGTAGTGTGGCTGCCCATCGCGCAACTCGACGCGCTGAAGTTGTACCCGAACGTGGGCGCTTTTCTGCAACAACCGCCCGCCATGCCTTACCTAGGCCGGATTGCGCAGGAATGGTTTGGGTAGGCAAGCAAAGTTGGACGAAATCGTACTAACTTGCTTCCTAACCCAGAAAAGCATGGAGGTGTTCGTACCGACAAACCCGCGAAAAAAGGCCCCTGCGCCGCTTTCCAAACTTTCCCGACCCAAAAAACTCATTGCTTTCGGATGGTACGGAGGCAAATTCTCTCACCTCGACTGGCTGCTGCCGTTGCTGCCCAACTGCACCCATTACTGCGAACCCTTCGCTGGTTCGGGGGCCGTGCTGCTCAACCGGGAGCCATCGTCCGTCGAGACGTACAACGATTTGGACGGAGAAGTCGTCAATTTTTTTCGGGTTCTCCGGCAGGAAAAAGAGCGATTGGTGGAAGCCATCAGCCTGACGCCTTTTTCGCGGGAAGAATTTTCGCTGGCCTGCGAACTCGACCCGGACCTGGGCGAATTCGAACGCGCGCGCCGGTTTTTTGTGCGGGCGCGGCAAGTGCGGACCGGCCTGGCACAAACGGCCTCGCTCGGTCGCTGGGCCAATTGCAAAAACACGAGCCGGGCGGGTATGAGCGGGGTAGTGAGTCGCTGGCTCGGCGGAATCGAGAACCTCGAATGGATTGCCGAGCGCCTGCTCCGGGTGCAGATTGAAAACCGCCCGGCCCTGGAAACCATCGAGTTGTACGACGGTGAAGAAACCCTGTTTTACTGCGACCCGCCCTACCTCCACGAAACACGCGGGGATTCCAACGCCTACGGGTTTGAAATGACGGATGCCCAGCACGGCGAACTGGCGCGGGTGCTGAATGCGGCCCAGGGCCTGGTCGCCATTTCCAACTACGATTGCGATCGGATGAACGACCTTTACGCCGCCCCGACCTGGCGGAAGCACGTCAGCCCGGAGAAAACGATTCACTCCACGAAGGACAAGCGGCAGGAGGTGCTGTGGGTGAATTATGATTTGAAAGAACTCCGCCGTAAACAGAACTCCGCCAACCTACTTTTTTAATGAGTCCAACCGAACGCTTAGAATCCTTCTTTGACGAAGTCACACACGATTTAACGGTTTCATCCGTCGCCAACCAAGAGGCACGACAGAAAGTTGAAGCTATCAGTCGATGCTCATTCAACAAGGCTCCAATTCGGTTCGTGATGGCCTGTCTGTTAGCTAAACTTGACCGACCTTCGGTCGATATTCGTAAACCGTACACCGAAATAAGCGGCGACGATACGTATTCAGGCCGACACTACGATGAGGCATTTTTGGAAAGTTTTGTGGCAAAACACAAGTTGCCCTGCAACTCAACGACGGCATTTCTGACTCCGGCTTTCCGCAACATTGACCGTCTTCTATCGCTTGACTTTGTTTTTGTTGGTAGGCCCAAAGAGGTGTACGAAAACGCCTTAGCCATTTTAGATTTAGTTCATCGAAAGCAACTGGCTTCATCCGATTTGCTCAAGGAATTTCTTCGAATTTTGATTTTAATCAAGGCAGAAAGCGAAGGAAGAATGCAACAGTTGCTTGCCGACTTGAAGCCTTCAAGTGACAAAGCGGAGTTGTCTTCTGAGCAAATTCTGACTTTGTTGCAGCAACATCTGGCTTGCAAAAACTCCAGCCGACTGCCGGTTTTGATGGTTACGGCGGCGTATCAAGCTATTGACCAACAGCTTGAAGAAACCACGAAACCTTTGCACGCTCACAACGCGGCGGACAAACAAACCGGCTCCATTGGTGACATCGAAGTGATTCTTACCAACGACGAATCTGTTGTCACTTGTTACGAAATGAAGGACAAACGGGTTGCAATCAACGATCTTAATCACGCCCTTACAAAAATCGCTGCCTCAGCAACTCGAATCGACAACTACATTTTTATTACGACCGACGTAATTGAACGAGAAGTGATAGCGTATGCTCAGACGCTTTACGACCAAGCCGGAATCGAAGTGGTCGTACTGGCCTGCTTGAATTTTATTCGTCACTACCTGCACTTTTTTCACCGACATCGATCAACATTTCTCGACTCGTACCAGCAGTTGGTTTTGAACGAACCGAACAGTTCCGTTGGTCAGCCTCTGAAGGAAGCATTTTTGGTGCTTCGCAAAACGGCGGAAAGTAACTAAGTTTTTGAACTGAGATTGAGCCATGCATCGCTTATTTTATCTTCTTTTTCTGCTAAAAACCGCCACCACAATGGCCCAGACCCCCTTCTCCGGGCGCGTGTTCGATGCCCCGGCGCGTACCCCGCTCGCGGGCGCGGGTGTTTCGGTGGGCGGCCAACCCCGCACCACGACCGACGCCACGGGTGCGTTTGCGTTCACCACCGACAGCGCCCAGGCAACCGTCACGCTGACGGCCGTCGGCTACGCGCCGCTGACGGTGCGACTGCTGCCGGGCACCCAGGGCCGGTTTTTTCTCCAGCCCACCGACTACCAATTGCAGGAAGTCGTCATTCGCGCCTACGAAACCAACCGCCGCGCCCTCGATGTGCCCGCCGCCGTGGCCACGCTCAGCCGCCGCGACCTCGACCGCTTCGCGCCCGTGTCGCTCGTGCCCGCCATGAACACGTTGCCCGGCGTGCGGATGGAAGAGCGCTCGCCGGGCAGTTACCGGCTCAGCATCCGGGGCAGTACGCTGCGGTCGCCGTTCGGGGTGCGCAACGTGAAAGTGTACTACAACGGCCTGCCGTTCACCGATCCGGGCGGCAACACGTATTTGCAAAACTTTGATTTACAAAGCATTGGCAGCATCGAAGTGCTCAAAGGTCCCGCCGGGAGCCTCTACGGCGCGGGCACGGGCGGCGTGGTGCTGCTCGAAAGTCCAAAGCCCACGGGCAACGAGCCGACCCGCCTGCGGACGGGCCTGACGGTGGGCAGTTTTGGGTTGAACAGCTACACGCTGGGCCTGGAAACGGCCTCCGAAACCCAGCAAACCGCGCTGAGTTATTCCAAAACCTCGTCCGACGGCTACCGCGAGCAGTCGGCGCTGCGGCGCGAGGTGCTGAGCGTGAACAGCCGGTTTTTCACCGGAAATCAAACGCTGTCGGTCAGTTTGCTCTACTCCGATTTGGCCTACCAAACCCCCGGCGGCCTGACCCGCGCCCAGTTCGAGGCCGACCCGCGCCAGGCCCGTCCGCGCGGCGGCCCCAACCCCGGCGCGGTCGAGCAGCAGGCCCGGTTTCGGGTGAAAACCGCCTACCTCGGCGGCAGCCACCAGTGGGACGTTTCGCCGCGGTTCAGCCTGCGCTCGGCGCTGTACGGTTCGTTTACGCAGGTGCAAAACCCGGCCATCCGCAACTGGGAACGCCGCGCCGAACAGAGCGTGGGCGGGCGAATTACGGGCAATTATTCGTTTGGGAATGAAGCCGTTGGCGGCAAAATCACGGTGGGCGGCGAGGCGCAGCGGGGCTTTTTCAACGTGAAAGACTACGGCAACCGCCGCGGCGTGCTCGACACGCTCCAAACCGACGATGAACTCACCTACACCCCCTGGAGCCTGTTTGCCCAACTCGAAACCCACCTCGGGCGGGGCTGGAGCCTGACGGGCGGCCTGAGCCTCAACGGCCTCGCGCTCAGCAACGAGCACCTCTACCGTCCGGCCACGCCCGCCCAGCGCCGCCGCTTCGACCCGGTACTGTCGCCGCGAATCGCACTGTTGAAAAAACTGACGCCCACCCTGAGCGCCTACGCCAGCTTGAGCAGCGGTTTTTCGCCGCCCACGGTGGCCGAGGTGCTGCCCTCGGTGGGGGTGTTCAACGCGGCGCTCAACCCCGAACGCGGCACCAACACCGAAGTGGGCCTGCGGGGAAACCTCGCCCACAACCGCCTGACGTTCGACCTGACAGGCTACGGGTTTCGCCTGAAACAGGCCCTCGTCGTGCGCCGCACCGCCGACGGGGCCGACTACTTCGTCAACGCGGGCCGCACGCGGCAAAACGGGCTGGAGGCGGCGGCGAGTTGGAAATTGACAAATGCTCAATTTTCAAGCGGAACGCCGCCCGTTCTCAATGCTCAATTCTCAAAGGTTTGGGCCACCTACGCCTTTCAGGATTACCGCTTTGCTGACTACGTCAGTTCGGCGGGCGATTTCGCGGGCAATGGCCTGACCGGCACGCCGCGCCACACGCTGACCGTTGGCGCGGACGTGGCGACGAACGCCGGGCCTTACGCCAACCTCACGTTTAATTACACCGGTCGCGTGCCCCTCAACGACGCCAACTCGGATTTTGCCCCCGACTACCGGCTGCTGGGCGGGCGGTTCGGGTTTCGGAAAACGCTTTGGAAACGCCTGGAACTCGACTTGTTCGGCGGCATCGACAACGCCCTCGACGCAACCTACACCCCCGCCCCCGACCTCAACGCCGTGGGCGGGCGCTACTTCAACGCCGCACCGGGGCGGAACGGGTACGGTGGGGTGCGGGTGGGGGTTCTGTGGTGAGGAAAAACGCGTAGTTTTGGGGAAACTACCCTTTCCCCTCCTTCCATGAACCTGCGCCTCCCCCTTGCCGGCTTGCTGCTGGCAGGCCTCGCCGTTGCCCCACCGGGCTTTTCCCAAAAGAAAAAAACCGCCCCGCCCACCGCCGCCCAGCGCCTCGCCGATTTCGACGCCTTCGCCCAAAAACTCCTCGCCGACTGGAACGTGCCCGGCTGCGGCGTGGCCGTGGTGGTGAAAGACAAGGTCGTGTTTGCCAAAGGTTACGGTTTCCGCGATTTGGAAAAAAAGCTGCCCGTCACGCCCCAGACGCTGTTTCGGATTGCCTCCAACACCAAACTCATCACCGCCACGGGCGCGGGATTGCTGGTGGAAGAAGGCAAACTCGACTGGGACAAACCCGCGCGGAACTTTGCGCCGAGCCTCAAATTTTTCAACGACGACCTCGACCGCACCGTCACCCTGCGCGATTTGCTGGCCCACCGCACGGGCATCAGCCGCCACGACGGCATCTGGTACGGGGCCGATTTCACGCTCCGCCAACTCGCCGACCAGGTCCGGAACCTCGAACCGAGCCTGCCGCTTCGCCAGGAATTTCTTTACAACAACATGATGTACTACGCCGCCGGGTCGGTGGTGGAGCAGGTGGCGGGGCAGCCGTGGGAAGAGTTTACCCGCCAGCGAATTTTCGAGCCGCTGGGCATGAAGGCCACGCTCTTCGACGACGCGGCGATGCTCAAACAGCCTGATTTTGCCGTTTCGTACCACGAAAAACGCGACACGACGCTGCTGTTGCCCATTCCCTTCATCCGGAAAAGCGTGTACTCGGCGGGGGCCGTCGTCTCCAACCTCGACGACTTGTCGCACTGGCTCATCGCGCAGATCAACGGCGGGAAATGGGAAGGCAAACAGGTGATCCCGGCGCGGGTGATTCAGGAAACGATGCACCCGGCCATGCCCGTGAAAAACAACGGCATGCTCACCAAAGGCTACACCGAACTGCTCACGCCGGTGTACGGCATGGGCCGCTACACGGCCTCGTACCGGGGGCATTACGTGACTTACCACGGCGGCGCGCTCGACGGCATTTATTCGCAGGTGTCGATGATGCCCTACGACAGCATCGGGGTCATCACGTTCGTGAACGCCGCCCACGCCGGGCGCTTGCCCGATATGCTGGTGTTTGCCGCCTACGACCGGCTGCTCGGCCTGCCGCCGGTGCCCTGGAGCGAGCGGGCGCTGGGCGATTACAAAAAAGGCAAGCAAACCGCCCGCGAAGCCCGCAAAAAAGCCGACGCCGACCGCGTGGCCAACGCTAAACCCTCGCACCCGCTGGGCGAGTACGCCGGGACGTTCGAGCACCCGGCCTACGGCCAGGCCGTGGTGACCGAAAGCGAAAGCGGCGGGAAACTGATGCTGGCTTTCCACGACGTGACCCTGCCGCTGGAACATTACCACTACGACCGCTTCCAGACGCCCGACGACGAGGTGTACGGCCGCACGGTGCTGCTCTACGAAACCAACGCCCAGGGCGATTTGGACAAAGTCCGGATTCCCCTCGACGAGCAGGAGGCGACCTTCACGCGCAAACCCGATACCCGGCTGTCGGAACCGGCTTTTCTGGCCAAACTCACGGGCAGCTACGAGCTGAACGGCACGGTGATTCGGGTGACGGAAAAAGACGGGCACCTCCAACTGCTTCAGCCCGGCCAGCCGCCCTACGATCTGGAGCCGTACAAGGGCACGGCTTACCGGCTGAAGCAGGCCTCGGACGTGACGGTGGAATTTGCCGTGGCCGACGCCGCCACGGGGTTGAAGGTGAAAGACAGTTCGGGGGAAGTGCTGTTTTCCCGAAAAAACTAATCGTCCTTCGCAGGCATGAAACTCCTCCCGCTGCTTTTCCTCCTGCTCCCGCTGGCCGACGCCCCGGCGCAGTCCGTCGTGCGGGTGGATAGTTTGCTGCCGGAGGGCGTGCGGCTCGACCGGGGCTGGCGATTCCACGCGGGCGATGACTTCCGTTGGGCAGCCCCGGACTTCGACGACCGGAGCTGGCCCCAACAAAAAACCAGGTTTAACCCGACCGATGCCCCACCCGGCTGGCGGGGCATCGGCTGGTTTCGGCTCTGTTTCCGGCTCGACTCACTCCCGGCCAATCGCCTGCTGGCCCTGCGTCTCGAACACTACGGCGCGTCGGAGGTGTACCTCGACGGGCGGAAAATCGGGGGGTTCGGCGTCGTGGGTCGGTCGCCCGGTACGGGGGTTGATTACGCCTCGCGCTACGATTTCATCCCCTTCCGGCTGGACCAACCCGGCGAACACCGGCTGGCGCTGCGGCTGTCGGCGACCCGCCCGTACCTCCTCCGCTGGGCGCACCATCCGCAAGGCTTTGGGGCCGTGCTGATGACCAACGACCGCGCCGTGGCCGCCGCCGTTGACCATACCCGCATCTGGAGCCTGAACCTGCTGTCGGTGTTCGTGCCGGGCTGGTTTGCGGTGCTGCACCTGGCCTTGTTTTTGTTTTACCCGGCGCGCCGCTCCAACCTGTACTACGGCATTTGCCTGTTGCTGTTTGCGGGTACGTCGGCCTGCGTGTACCTCGACGGTACGCTCACCAACCCCGCCGTTCTGCAAGGTCTCGCGTACACGTTCTGGCTGGGCAACGTCGCTTTCGCCCTCGCGTTCGTGGTGTTCATTTACTCGGTTTGCTACGCCAAACCGCCCCGGCTGGTGTGGGGGGTTGGCGCCCTTGCCGCGCTGGTGGTGGGGCTGGTGGGGTTTTCCCACGTCGTCAACGCCGTGCCGTACGTGTTCGGCTACGTGGGTCTGTGCTTTGTCGAAATCACGCGCGTGGTGACGGGGGCCGTGCTGCGTCGGCAACCGGGCGTCTGGCTGATTGGCGTCGGGCTGCTGGCGCTGGTCATGGGCCTGTTCATCGGAGCCAGTGACGTATTAAAAATCTGGCAGGGTAATCCCTGGGGCCAAAACCTGTTTTTGACCTTCAGCTTCCTGACCCTCCCGCTGTGCACGTCGCTGTACCTGGCGCAGGATTTCGGCCGGACGAGCCGCGACCTGGCCGTCCAACTCCGGCAGGTGGAGGACCTCTCGGCCCAAACCCGCGCGCAGGAAGCCGAAAAACTGACGCTGATTGCCAGCCAGAACGAGCGGTTGGAACGCACCGTCCGGGAGCGCACCGAGCAACTCCAACGGCAGGCCGAGCAACTCCGCGAACTCGACGCGGTGAAGTCCCGCTTTTTCACCAACCTCACCCACGAATTCCGCACGCCGCTGACGCTGATGCTCGGTCCCGCCGAGCAGGTACTGGCCCAGACCGGCGAGGCCAAAACCCGGCAGCAGGTCGGGCTGGTGCGGCGCAACGCCCAGCGCCTGCTCCGGCTCATCAACCAGTTGCTCGACCTGAGCAAGCTCGAAGCGGGCAAACTCGAACTGAATTCAGCCCCCGGCGAACTGGTCGGGCTGGTGCGGGGTACGCTGCACCAGTTCGAGTCGCTGGCGGCGGAGAAAGGCATCACGCTCCGGTTTGTGGCCCAGCCGGAGCGGCTGCCCGTGGCCCTGGACCGCGACAAGCTGGAGAAAATCCTGTTCAATCTTTTCTCCAACGCCCTGAAATTCACGCCCGGCGGTGGAACGGTGGCGGTAAGGCTCACGCACGGGGAGGACGGCTGGGCGCAGCTCACCGTTGAAGACACGGGCGTGGGCATTCCAGCCGAAAAACTGCCCTACCTCTACGACCGCTTCTACCAGGTGGACGCCTCCGACACCCGCGAAGGCGAAGGCACCGGCATCGGGTTAGCCCTCACGAAAGAACTGGTGGAACTGCACGGCGGCACGATTGCCATTCGCAGCGAGGTGGGCGTCGGCACTGTCGTGGCGGTGCGCTGGCCGGTGCAACCGGTGGCTTTGGACGAAAATACACCCGAAGCGGACCCCTCGCCCGCTCCGCTTCCGACCCCCGCGCCGCCGGTCCCGCCCGGCGTTTTCGATTCCTTCGACGACGCCCCGCTGGTGCTGCTGGTGGAAGACAACGCCGACGTGCGCGCCTTTCTCCGCTCGTCGCTGGGCGAGGCGTACCGCATCCTGGAGGCCCCCAACGGCGAGGAGGGCCTGCGGCTGGCCCAGCAGCAGGTGCCCGATTTGGTCATCACCGACCTGATGATGCCCCGGATGGACGGCTACCAGGTGTGCGCGGCGCTGAAGGGCGACGAGCGCACCAGCCACGTTCCGGTGGTGATGCTCACCGCCCGGGCGGATTTGGACAGCAAGCTCCACGGGCTGGAAACCGGGGCCGACGCCTACCTGGCCAAGCCTTTCAACCAGCGCGAGCTTCTGGCGCAGGTGGGCAATCTGATTCACCTGCGGCGGCAGTTGCGCGAACGCTACGGGCGGAATTCGGTTTGGCAGAATCCTGACCCGGCCCTGCCTTCGATGGAGCGGGCGTTTCTCGACCGGGTGCGGGCGGCCATCGAAACCCACCTGGCCGACGAGGGCTTCAGCGTCGAGCGCCTGAGCGACGAGGTGGGCCTGAGCCGCACCCAACTCCACCGCAAACTCAGCGCCCTCCTCGACCAGTCGCCGGGCGATTTGATTCGGCTGCTGCGCCTTCGGCGGGCGCACGAGTTGCTGGCGGCCAACGTCGGCACCGTGGCGGAGGTGGCGTACCGGGTTGGTTTCGGCAACCCGGCCAACTTCTCGACCAGTTTTTCCCGGCACTTCGGCTACGCGCCGAGCGAGGTGCGGCGGCGGGCGGTGAATTCCTCGTAGCGGCTGCCTGCAACGTTTTCAAACGCCTTTGCAACGGGCGCAAACGTCCGTTCAGGCCGCGTGGGCTTGGTTTGCAGTCGTCAAACCAAAGCCCAAACGGTCATGAAAAAAATCTTGCTTCTTCTGCCCGGCTGCCTGCTGTTCGTGGCGGCTACGTTCGTTGACCCGCCCGGCAACCTGGTCGGTCGCTGGCAAAAACGATTTCCCAACGGGATGATTGCGGGCGCTGTTTTCCGGCCCGACAGTTCGTACGATGGCTCGGTCAACGGAAAAATGTTCGTTACCGGAAACTACTACGTCCGGCAGGATACCCTGGCCCTGGCCGACGGGGGGTGCGGGCTGGCGTACTACGGCACCTACAAGCTCAAATTCTTCGCGGCGGATTCGGTTCGGGTTACCGTCATTCAGGACACCTGTCGCGGACGGCGGCGAGGCACCGATGGGTTAACGATGGGGCGGGTAAAATCCACGAAGCCATGAAAGCGGGGCCGTTCGTTGGGGGCGGAATGCTTGCCGTGGGAGTGCTCAGCGTGGCGTTCACGGGCGGTGAGCCGGTGACGCCGGCGACGCTGGGGCGGGCGTTGTTTTTCGACCCCATCCTCTCGCGGAACCGCACGGTGAGTTGCGCTTCCTGTCACCGGGAAGAGTTCGCCTTCGCCGACACCTCGGCGGTGAGCGTGGGCGTGTTCGGGCGGCGGGGCAAGCGCAACACGCCCTCGGCTATGAACGTGCTGCTTCAGGCTAACTTCTTCTGGGACGGGCGGGCTGCCACGTTGGAAGAACAAGCCTTGGCCCCCATCGAGAATCCCGACGAAATGGATTTGCCCATCGCCCTGGCCGTCAGGCGGCTAAACGGCAGCAAAACCTACCGCGCCCGGTTTCAGCAAACATTCGGGGAACTGCCCAGCCAGGCAACCCTGGCGAAGGCGCTGGCCGCTTTTGAGCGAACGCTGGAAACGCCCGACACGCCCTTCGACGATTGGCGGATGAACGACAACGAAGCGGCCGTCAGCGAATCGGCCAAGCGCGGGTTTGCGCTCTTCAACGGCAAGGGCAACTGCATCCAGTGCCACTTCGGGGCCAATTTCAACAACTCCGATTTTCGGAACATCGGCCTGTTCGACGGGAAAACCCTGGCCGACAGCGGCCGGGCGGTCGTCACCAAAAACCCCGTCGATTTGGGCAAATTCAAAATCGGCCCCCTGCGCAACGTCGCCCTGACGGCCCCGTACATGCACAACGGGATGTTCAAAACCCTGGCGGAAGTCATTGAGTTTTACGACAACCCTGACCGCATCGTGCCCAACGCCCGCAACCGCGACCCGCTGCTGGCCAAACCGCTGGGTCTGACGGCCGCAGAAAAAGCCGACCTCGAAGCCTTCCTCCGTTCGCTGACCGACCGGCGGTTTTTATCGGCTGATCACCGGGCGAAGCCTTGAAATCTTCAAACCAGTTGCACGGCAACGTACCGGGTGATATTTTGAGCAAAATTTACCCGCTCCCGGGGCCTGGCGTTGGAAAGGTCGACGCTTTTTTGCCGTCCGACGGAAACCGGATGTTACCGACTTGGCGTGGTTTTCCGACCTACGGTAAAAATTAACGCCCGTCGGTGAACGCCGCGAAGGCTGGGCCGAAACGCAATCAGAACAGCGGCCTTCCTCATCCGTTTATCCGATTGCCGCGCTCCCGCCGGAGTGGCATCTTCGCTGGCTCAACCCTGGTGATTTTTAATTCAGAACAGCCCCCGGCCAGTCCAGCCGGTTTTCCGTGCCAAATGCGCTTCCCCGCTTTCGTGTACCTCTTCCAAGCCTACCCCGATTCGCTGACCGGGGATGGTCTTCGTCGCCACGCTTTACCTTCTGAGCATTGATTTTTTCCAACCAAGCCCTCCCAGTCATGAAAAAACTCCTGTTTGCCCTGCTCGTGAGCCTGCCGCTGACGGCCCCGGTCTGTTTAGCCCAGTCGGCAAACGAAGCTGACGTGGCGGCTGTCAAAAAAGTTATTATCAGCCAAACGGACGCGTTTTTCGCCAAAGACCAGGAGAAATGGGCCAGCTATTCGGCCCACGTACCCTACTTCTTTTGGTCGGCGCAGGGTGGAGGCGACCGGGTCGTGACGGTAACGGGTTGGGAGGCCTACATCGGCATGATGGACGGCTATTTCAACAACCCGAACCCCGGCCCGGCCACGACGTTCGTGCGGGAAAACTTCCAGGTCACGGTGCTCGATAAAGTGGCGACGGCCACGTACCTGCAAACCCGGCAAAGCGCTGACCGCAACCTCAAAAGCCGGGAAGTGCGGGTGCTGGAAAAGCAGGGGGCCGACTGGAAACTGGTGTACGTGTATTCGCGAAACTTGGAGTAACCCTAAGCCCTATCATTCCGTTGTCCCATGCGAAACGTTTTCCTTCCGTTGTTTTTCTTTATTCCCGTCTTGCTGCTGGCCCAACCGACCACTTACACCCCCGCCCAAATTGAGCGGGTGGCGAAGCTGTCGGAGTTGTACGGGCACGTTAAGTTTTTCCACCCGTACCTCGGTTACAAACCCATCAACTGGGATTCGGCTTTCGCGGCGACGGCTCCGTTGGTCGCGCAGGCCAATACCGACGAAGAAGTCGTGGCGGCCCTCCGCCAACTGCTGGCGTCACTGAACGACGATGCCACGACGGTTGAACTCACGGCCAAACCCGCCGCCGCCCCGCCGCCCGTTGCCGTCGATTCGATGCGGATGTACCTCACGCCCGACAGCACGCTGGTGTTTCGAACGGCCAACTACACAGGCGCTTCCAATTACGACCTGCTGGAAGAAAAGCTGAGGGCGTTCACCGGCCAACTGCCCAACGCGCGGGCGGTGCTGCTGGATTTGCGCTGCGGGCGGGTGCTTTCCGATTTTGAAACCGAGGCCGTTCGCTACACCTTCGACGCCGTCCGACCGGAACTGTTGCTTTCGGCGGGACCTATTACCCGGCCCGGCATCCGGCGGCGCAGCCACAACGGGTTCCAACCCGAATTCGGCACGTCGAGTGGTGGGTACGAGTCGGCGTTTTACACGGCCAACGTCCGCCAGGGGCGGCCCCACCCAGGGGGTAAAAACCGCCCGCTGGTCATCTTGGTCAACCGAAACTCCGTGCTGACGACCTCCCTGCTGGCCTTGCAAAGCCACCCGCACGTGCGGGTGTACCGCACCGAACCGCTGTCGGAGGCGCAACTGCCCGGCGTAACGGTTCCGTTTCCGTTCAGCGAAACCATCCGCGTGACGTTCCGCACCGGCGAGGTCATCACCCCGGAAGGCGGCTTGGGCGTGGCGGACGTCCGGCTCCTGCCGATCCCCTCCGAAGCCCCCGACGAAGCGCACCTGCTGGACCTGCTGCGCCAACCGAGTTCCGCGCCCCGGGGAACCCCCGCGTCGGCCAATCCGGCACCGCTGCCCCTTTCGCCCGCGTTGCCGCCCCCGCTCGCCGCGCCGTACCCCACGCCTGGCAACCGGCTGCTGGCCGGGGCTAAAATCTGGTCGGTGATTCACTACTTCCACGCCTACAAAGATCTGATGCCCACCGACTGGAACGCGGCCCTGCGTACGGCCCTCGGTGCGCTGGCCGCCGCGCCGGACTCCCTCCAGTACGTCCTCGCCGTGGCGCGGTTTTACCGCAACCTCCAGGACGGGCACGGCTTCATCAACTCAACGGCGTATTGGAAGTACGTTGGCTATGGGTTCGTGCCGGTGCAGGTTCGGTTTATCGAAAACCAACCCGTCGTGACCCGCGTGTACGCCGAGCACGTTGCGGCCAAGGGCGTTCGCGTGGGCGACGTCGTCACGAAACTCAACGACGAACCCGTGGCGGCGCGCATCGCCCGCCTGTCGGCGATTACGCCCGCCTCCAACGAGTGGACCCGGCGGCAGTACATCGCCCAACGTCTGCTGAGCACGCCCGGTGCCGGCGCTGCGCTGCGCCTGACCCTGCGGGGGAGCGACGGGCGCGAAAAAACCGTCACGCTTTCGAGCGGGCCGTACAGCCCCCCGCCCGCCGACACGTCGGCCCCGTTTCGGCGCTTGCCCGGAAACATCGGGTACGTGGACCTCAGCCGCCTGCGCATCGACGACGTGGACCGGATGTTCGCCGCCCTCCTGACCACCAAAGCCCTTCTTTTCGACATGCGCGGCTACCCCCACGAAACGGCCTGGGAAATTGCCCCCCGCCTGACCGACCGGCGGAACGTCGTGGCCGCCCGGTTTTTCCGCTACGCCCCGACCGAACCGGACTTTCCCAACGGCGAATCCAACGGTTCGACGCAGAAGTTCTTTTTCGACCAGCAACTCCCGCCCAACCCCGGCAAGTCGGTGTACGGGGGCAAAACCGTGATGCTCATCGACGAACGCACCCAGAGCCAGGCCGAGCACACCGGGCTGTTTTTCGAAGCGGCCAACGGCACCGAGTTCATCGGCAGCCCCACCGCCGGGGCCAACGGCGACGTGACCAACTTCGGCGTTCCGGGAGGTATCACGCTCACGTTCAGCGGCCACGACGTGCGCCACGCCGACGGGCGGCAATTGCAGCAGGTGGGCTTGCAGCCCAAAATTCTCGTTCGCCCCACGATTCAGGGCATCCGGGCGGGCGAAGACGAAGTGCTGGAGCGGGCCGTGCGGTATTTGACGACAGCGAAGTGAATTCTAAAAATACCTTTTCCTGGACGCGTGAGAACAACTTTATTTTTTCTGTTTCTCGGCAGTTCCGCTTTGGCTCAGACTGCCCCGCCCACCCAGTGGCACCACCTTGACCCAGAGACTGACAAAGCTTAATTTACTGATTAGCAAGCATATCATTTAGAAAACCCTGTTGCACTATGCCCTCCCTCCAGCAACCCCTCGCCTACTACCACGTGCATTTCGTGCACAACCGCTCGCTGGGTCAACCGCCACTGCACACCCGCATGCGCTTCATCCAGTTTCGCTTCGGAGTGCCTTCGTCCGGTCAGCCCTGGGGCGGGTTTACGATTCGCTTCGTGGCCGACGGCAGCGCCTCGACCGGCACGCTGACCAAGAATGGGGGTGGTGCCTACGAGGCCGATGTGCGCGTGCCGGTGGGGGAATACGCCGACTACGCCGATTTGCTGCGCAACGAGCAACCTGTGCTGGTGTGGATTGATTACGACACCGAACCCGCCGTAGGGCAAACTGTGTCGATTAAAAACTGGTCGCTTTCCAGCGGCAACGAACCCCTCGGGGAAGGACCGAAGGACACCTCAGGTCCGGGAATCCAGTGAGATGAGAGAACAGAGTCAACGGCGGGATTGGCTGAAGGCTTTTCCTCACGTATTCACCCGCTCAGCGCGGCTCATTCCCCCGCTCCCACCCCATCCTTCACGTCGAAGCAGAGCGACGCGGCCCCGAGCAGGCCCGCGTCGTTGCCGAGGGTGGCCTTGTGGATTTTCAGGGCGTTGAGGTAGTACGGCGTCAGCCAGTAGTTGAGTTGCTGCTGCACGGCGGGCATGATGTAGTCGAACGACGCCGAAAGCCCGCCGCCGATAAGGACGGTTTTGATGTCGAGAATGCGAATAAGCGCTACGAGCGCCTCGCCGAGCATGGCACCGACTTCGTCAAGAATTCTCAGCGCCAAATCGTCGCCCGCAGCGGCGGCGGCCACGAGGCCGGTCGTGCTGATGGCCCCGCCGTCGGGCAGTTGGGTGGGGCCTTTGTACTCGGCGCGCATGGCGTTGGCCAGGTCGAGGAGTTCTTTTTTACCGATGTTGCGTTCGAGCACCTTGCCGTGGCGCGAGGGCATGTGGCCGGGTTCCATGGCGTTGCCCCCGCCGATGAACACGCGCTTGTCGATGATGGCCGCCCCCCCCACGCCGGTGCCGAGGGTAATGAAAATGTAGTCGCCGTCGAGTTCGCCTTCGCCAAAGTAAAACTCGCCGAGAGCGGCGGCGGCGGCGTCGTTTTCGAGGTAAAATTCGTGGGTCGGAAAGCGTTTTTTCAGGTACGGCACCAGCGGTGTGCCGTTGATTTCGGGAATGGCCGTGATTTCTTCCAGCGTGGTGCGGTCGCGGCTGATGGTGCCCGGCAACCCGATGCCCACCCGGGTGATTTGCTTGTAAGCCTGCAATTCGAGGGCAATGGCGTCGGCGAGGCTCTCGACAAAATGCCCCGATTCGCGCCAGGAGGCCGTATCGTGGCTGTAGAAGTTGGAGATTTTCCCCGATTGGGCGTCCACGACGCCCATTTTTACGTTGGTGCCGCCAACGTCGATGCCCAGGTACAGTTGGTTATCCATGCGAAGAAAAAACAGGTCAGGTTTGGGTTGCGGGGCAAAAGTAGTCAGCAGTTGGCAGTTGGCGGTTGGCAGTTGTGATTATTTGCCAACTACTGACTGCCCACTGCCAACTGTTCAAATATCCCCCAACTGCGGGCGCATGAGGATCTCCTCGACCACCGCGCCCGGCGAAAGCTGGTAACAGGCCCAGACGAGGTCGGCCACGTCGGCGGCTTCCATGAACCGGCTGGCGGGCAGGCCGCTGCCCGCCCAACTGTCGGTGAGCGTGGCACCGGGCAGCACGGCGGTGACTTTCACGCCGTGGGGTTTGAGTTCTTCGCGCAGCACCCGGCTCAGGCCCAGCAGGGCGTGTTTGGTGATGCAGTACGAGCCGCCGTTGGTGTAGCCCAGCAGGCTGGCCGTCGAACACAGGTTGACGATGTAGCCGTGTCGCCGCTGCATCATGCCGCCCACCAGGCCGCGCGTGAGGTGGTAGGCGCTGGCGAGGTTGACAGCGAAAAGTTCTTCCAGAACGCCTTCTTCTTCGGTGTGAATCTGGCCGGGGCGAAACAGCCCGGCGTTGTTGACGAGTACGTCCACCGGGCGGTTTTGGGTATTGATGAAGGCCACGAAGGCGTCGAGTTCAGCCCGCTGGCCTAGGTCGGCGCGGAATGTTTTAAGGGTGGTTTCAGGAAATTTTTCGTTCAACTCAGCCGCTAACTGGTCCAGCGCGTCGGCGTCGCGGGCGCAGACGACGGCGTCGAAGCCGCCACGGGCGAAGCGTTCGAGGATGGCGCGGCCAATGCCTTTGGTGCCGCCGCTGACGACGAGGAGGGGGGAAGTAGTACCCATGCAAAGTAGTGAGTGCGCCGTAAAAATCGCGATGTGGCGGTTGGAAACCAGAAAAACGCCTTTATAAATTGAATTGCGGCAAATGAATTGGTAAAATTGTGAATGCACCGTTTGTCCGCCCGAAGCGAGTTGTGATAAATCCAATCAAGCCGCACGTAGCATGTACCAGCACTTCGACCTATCAAAAGAACGAGCCAGTAACCCTCACTATCTGTCCAGAACTGCATTCGAGCACCAGAAAGACGCCTTCGAACACCTGTTGAAACTATACGATTTCCGCCAACCGAGGGCAAGCATTTTGGTTTTGCCGACGGGAGCGGGTAAAACGTTCACCTCCGTAAATTGGATTTGTCGGAATGTGCTGCCCCGCAACGTGAAGGTGCTTTGGCTGGCCCAAACGGCGCATTTGCTCGAACAGGCCTACGAGGAGTTCACCAAAAACCTGCTCGAAATCCCGCCTCAGCGCGACACGCTCAACATCCGGGTTGTATCAAGCAGTCCCGGCCACTCCAACGCCTCGCAAATCGAGGTTTCTGACGACGTGCTGATCCTCACCGTTCAAACCGCCATCAGCAACTACGAAACCACGGCCCTCGATGGCCGGGGAGCGCGGGTTGTTACGCAATTCGAGCAATTCCTCGAAAACGCCGCCCAGACAGGCCTTTTCCTGGTTCTCGACGAAGCCCACCACGCGCCGGCTTACGGTTGCCGGAACCTGTTGATTGGCGGAACCAATATTGCGCGGGGGATTCGGCAGCGGGTTCCCAACGCCAATTTCTTGGGCCTGACGGCGACGCCCACGTACAGCGATGCTTCCCGTCGCGGATGGCTTTGGAAAATTTTCAAGGATGGTATCGTGTACGAAGTCGGTAAAACCCGGCTTCAGAAAGAAGGTATTCTGGCCATTGCGCAGTAC
The DNA here is from genome assembly GCA_965249815.1 of Spirosomataceae bacterium. Taxonomy (GTDB): domain Bacteria; phylum Bacteroidota; class Bacteroidia; order Cytophagales; family Spirosomataceae; genus JAJAZB01. The sequence goes on from CBDFMV010000003.1 coordinate 145,365, forward strand.
CACCAGAAGGAGACGGGCGAAACGTTTGAACTCCCGGAAGCCGACTACCAGCAAATCGTCCGCGAGCACAAAGACCTGCCAGACTGGTTGGTGGGTAAAATGGCCGAAAGCAGCGTCCGGAATGCGTCCATCGCGCAGGAATACGTGACCAATCGCGCCTTGTACGGCAAAACCATCGTCTTTGCCGACCGGTGGTACCAGTGCGTTGATCTCGTACAAAACCTGCTCAAGGCCGGTGTACGAGCCGACGCCGTGTTCTCAAAAGTGGACGGCACGGCAGGCACCGCCGACGAACGCAACCGTAACCGAACGACGGATAATGGCGAGATTCTCAAAAAATTCAAGGCCAACGAACTAGATGTGCTCGTGAACGTCAAAATGCTCACCGAAGGCACCGACGTGCCCGACGTGGACACCGTGTTCGTAACCCGCCAGACGACCAGCCAGATTTTGCTCACGCAAATGACTGGCCGGGCCTTACGCGGGACGAAGGCCCAGAAAGACGGCAAGAAGAAGGACATTGCCCACCTCGTCTTTTTCACTGATTCCTGGCGGCGGGTGCTGCCCTTCGCCACCTTGAACGGTGGCGTGGAAGAAGCCGAACCCAAAGTAAGGGGCCGGTACCCGATGGAATGGATTTCGATTCGGCTGGTGGAGGAGCTTTCCCGGCAACTCGACCGGGGACAGGTCGTAGCCAGCCAGCCTTTTTTATCGTATTTGCCGGTGGGCTGGTACGAAACTGAAGTAACCACCGCCGTAGACGACGACCTGGTTACGTTCCAGGAGTTTGTGCTGGTTGCGGAGGAAAATCAGCCGAGGTTCGAGCGTTTTCTGAACGACATTCACCGTTCGCTACGCCCGGAATGGGAAGACGAAAAGCTACCGGAAGAAACCATGCGCCAGCAGGGCATTCGGTGGGTAGCTGACTATTTTGCGGACGTGGAGGATGGTACAAAAACCCTTGATTACGAGTTGATAAAACTGGCTCGGCACGTCGGACAATCGAAAACGATTCCGCCCTTTGTACCCTTTAAACTTCGCGATAACCATGATTTGAGCGCGCTGGCGCGGCAGGCGATTGAAAATCGGATGGGTCCTTGGGAAATTGACGAATGGTTAAGTCAGGAATTCGATACTTCTGAGAAACTTTGGCGGGTCTTTTACAAAGATTTTTACCGATTTTCTTCGGCCTTCAACGCCGAATGCCAGCGGGAACTGGCATTACTCAAACATGGAGTGGCACCCAAGTTGGTATTTGAGACGCCGGAGATTGCCTTACAGGCCAGGGAACCTGATGAACAGGTGAAGTTGAACGTTTTCAGGCGGGATGGCTACACTTGCCAGTGTTGCGGAAAGCAGATTGACAAAAGCAAGAAACGGCAACTCCGGGATTTACACATTGACCACATTTTACCTTACAAATTCGGGGGTCTTTCCGTTGAAGATAACCTGCAAATACTTTGTGCCATTTGCAACCAAAACAAGGGCATTAATGAAATCAATTTTCGTTTGCAACGAACAAAACTTACTCAACCTAAGCACCTTGAACTATTTGATCTGGACGAGGCAGAGCCATTCGAGTTAACGCTACGTCGGATTGTCAACTTTTTTTACCACTGCAAGGCCGTGCTTGCAATTGAACTTTCCAACGACGGACGCAGCAGATATGCCAAAACATGGGAGATTGAACTTTATCCAGGCAACCACCCTGAATGGTTGGCACAACATGAGTCAGAGTTGGTGGGTTTTGTTCGGGAACGATTGGGCTACGAAAAATTACAGCATTTCGTAATCAAGTAACACCTGCCCTAACACCGCCGCTGACGACGAGGAGTAGTGGCCTTCGAGGAAACGGTTTGCGATTCGACCGCAAAAAACAGACTTTTGGGCGAATTACACCGCTGTCTTCTCCATTTCCCATGAAACGAACCTGCCTACTGGTGTTTGCCAGCCTGCTGCTCGCCACCGCCGCCCGCAGCCAGACCGCCCCCCGGTTTTACGTAGCCCTGAAGGGTGGGCTGAGTTTTCCCATCGTTGCGTTCGCGTCGGCGGAAGACCAGCAGAAAGCCGAACTGGCCAACCTGGGGCCGAATGGAACCCTCGCGGCGGGCTTCCGGGTGGCGGGCAACTTCAGCCTCGGCCTCACCCTCGGCGGCTGGATCAACCCGGTGAGCAACACCCGCGCCCTCACCAAAATGCGCGACGTGTACCCCTCGTTTAATTTCAGCCAGGCCTCGGCGGGAAGCTGGCGCGTGGGGATGGCGCTGCTCACGCCCTCGTACCTGTTTGCCCTCAACCCCGGTCTGGCGCTGGACCTGCGCCTGCACGGCGGCGTACTGCGGGCCGATTACCCCTGGCTGAAGGCCACCGGCTCCGTCGGCGGCTTTACCTTCGACGCCGATGTGCAACGCGTAAGCGCCACGGCGGCGGCTTTCGGGGCTGGGGCCGATTTGCGGCTGCACCTCACCGGCCCCCTGCACCTGCTCGTGGGCGGCGATGTGATTGCCGCCGTACCAAAGTTTCCCGAAGGGAGCCTGAAGGCCACCGTCGGCCCGCAGGCCGTCGACCTGCCGCGCCCGTCGTATTCGCAGCGCGTCAACAGCCTCAACGCCCACGTTGGGCTGGCTTTTTACGTTCGGTAAACCTTTTTGGTCGTTCGTTTGTACTGGTAGCCGTGGGCTAAAGCCCACGGCCCGACTGCTCCCCAAACCCCACGGATACCCACCCGTGGCCCTTCGTATGTCGAATTTAGGACGCTACTTTTTGTTTCTGGGCAACCTGTTCCGCAACCGCGAGAAGGTGGGCGTGTACCTCCGCCAGATTTTTGACGAAGCCGTGCTGATCGGCATCGATTCGATCTTCATCGTCGCCATCGTCAGCACGTTCATCGGGGCGGTGACGTGCGTACAAACGGCCTACAACCTGGTCAGTCCGCTCATTCCCAATTACGTCATCAGCCTGATTGTCCGCGACATGACGCTGCTCGAACTGGCCCCGACGATCACGTGCATCGTGCTGTCGGGCAAGGTCGGCTCCAACATCGCCGGTACGCTGGGCACCATGCGCGTGACCGAGCAAATCGACGCGCTCGAAGTGATGGGCATCAATTCGACGTCGTACCTGGTGCTGCCGAAAATCGTAGCGGCCATGCTGGTGTTCCCGATGCTGGTGGTGCTGGCGGGTTTCCTGTCGATCTACGGCGGCTACCTCGCCGGTACGCTCGCGGGCGTGATCACGCCCGAAGAGTACATTTATGGCATCCGCTCCGATTTCAACCAGTTCAACATTCCGTTTGCGCTCATCAAGTCGGTGGTGTTTGCCTTTCTGATTGCCTCCATTTCGGCCTTTCAGGGCTACTACACCAGCGGCGGGGCGCTCGAGGTGGGCCGGGCCAGCACCACGGCCGTCACCAACAGTTGCATCTCGGTGCTGGTGGCGGATTATTTGCTGGCGCAACTTCTTTTGTGAAAGGTAAGCGGTGAGATGTAAGATGGTTTCAACTGCATTTTCATCTCACCGCGCGGCGGCCGCTTCTCACCTTTCACCTCTCACTAGAAATGATCGAAATCCAAAACATTTCCAAAGCCTTCAACGGGCGGCAGGTGTTGGAAAACATCGGGGGGAAATTCCTTGATTCCAACACCAGCCTCATCATCGGAGGCAGCGGCACGGGCAAAAGCGTGCTGCTGAAGTGCATCATTGGCCTGGTGAAACCCGAAACCGGCCGGGTGCTTTACGACGGGCGCGATTTCTGGGGAGCCGACCCGGACGTGCAGAAAGACGTCCGCCGCGAAATGGGCGTGCTCTTTCAAGGCAGCGCGTTGTTCGACTCGAAAACTGTGCTGGAAAACGTGAAATTCCCCCTCGACATGCTTACGGCCCAGAGCGACGAGGAAAAAATTGAACGGGCGCAGTTTTGCCTCCAGCGCGTGGGCCTCGAAGGGGCGGGCGACCGGATGCCGTCGGAGATTTCGGGCGGGATGAAAAAGCGCGTGGGCATCGCCCGGGCCATCGTCATGAACCCCAGGTACCTGTTCTGCGACGAACCCAACTCCGGCCTCGACCCGCTCACGAGCGTGAAAATCGACGATCTCATCAAGGAAATCACCGACGAGTACAACATCACGACGGTGGTCATCACCCACGACATGAACTCGGTGATGGGCATCGGTGAGTACATCATGTTTCTTTACCAGGGCCGCAAATTGTGGGAAGGCGACAGCGCCACCATCACCGACACCACCGTGCCCGAATTGCAGGAGTTTCTGTTCTCGAACAAATTGCTGCGGGACATGAAGTGATTGGGTCCGTTGGCTGACGCTTTGGATGGCGTCGTCGTGTTCGGTGCGGGGTAAACCACGTTTTTTTACGGCTGCTTTTGCCAAAATTCCGCGCGTTGGCCGAATCGTTTCAACCCCATCTGGTTTACGTTATCGTCTGAAATGGCTCGTTTAACCCTCAAAACCGGCGCGACCTGCCTCGCCCGCTCGTTGGCAGCCGCCGATGAACCCGCGTTGCTGGCTTACCTCACCAGCCTTTCCGACGAAAGCCGCTCGCGCTTCGGGCCGCACCCCTTCGACCCGGAAACGGTGCGCCATATTTGCCAAAACCTCCCCACTGACGAGGTGCTGCGCTACGTGGCCATTTCGCCCAAAAATGAAATCGTCGCCTATTTTCTGGTCAAAAAAGGCACGCTTCCCGCCGACCGGCAACGCTACGAAAACGCCGGTTTGGCGCTGAACGAAGCCGAAACCTGCACCTTCGCCCCCTCGGTGGCCGATGCCTGGCAGGGCAGCGGACTGGGCAACGCGTTGTTTGGTTTTATTCTCAAGGAGTTACGACCTTTCGCCTTCAAAAAAATGCTACTCTGGGGCGGCGTTCAGGCCAGCAACGCGCGGGCCATCCGCTACTACACCCGGCACGGCTTCGCGGGGGTGGGCCGGTTCTGGCACGGGGGAAAAGACAACCTCGACATGGAGAAAGCAATTTAGCGGGAAGTTGTAAATTGAGGCAAAAAATAGGGAAGCCTATGGCCCGCCGCGATTTTACCCTCCTGACCTATTGCTCTACGAGCAGTTCACCCGCGACGGGGACGCCTTCCACACCAACCAGCGCGGAGGAACTGGGCCGGTCGTAGTTTTTACGAACAGGAACACGGATTTACACTGATTTTATCCGTGAAAATCCGTCGAATCCGTGTTCCCCTTCTTACCCATATGAAAAAAATCTTCTTCCTGGCCGTCATCGCCTTTTCCTGCCAAAGCAAACAGGAAATCAAGCGCGACCAGTACTTCGTGGAGGGGCTGGAACTCTACAAACTACACTGCGCCAATTGCCACCAAACCGACGGCACCGGACTGAAAAACCTCTACCCGCCCCTGGCCAATTCGGGCTATCTGACGCAGGAACGCAAAGCGAAAATCGCCTGCGCCATTCGCTACGGGCAGGCCGATTCGCTGGTCATCAAGGGCCACCGCTACACCCAGCCCATGCCCGGCAACGCCCAACTTCAACCCCTCGACATCGCCGAAATCACGACGTTCATCTACAACCAGTGGGGCAACGAAAAAACCACCACCGAAACGGCGGACGTGAAAATATGGCTGGAAGGATGTGGGAAGTAGTGTAAGGTTTAACGTTCGAGGTTTAACGTGAAGTGTCGGCTTGCGTTTGGAGTTTTCTTAAACGTTAAACCTGAAACTCCCCTACGGCAAATTCGACATCTGCACGGTGCCGGTGACTTTCCGGAGGGTGTACTGGCTGAAATCCTGGGTGGAGGTGAGGCCCACGCCCTGAAGCTGCTCGGTGACGCGGTTGATTTTCACGGGCCGGTCGGTGTAAATCTGCTTCGTTTGCGGGTTCCAGGTGAGTTCGTCGGTGAGCAGGGTTTCCTTTTTCACTTTGTTGTTGACCATCACGTTGCCCTTCACTTTGTACAGCGTCTGGGTTGGGTAAAAGCGCCCCGAGTCGGCCCGCAGCGTGGACGTTTCCACGCCTTTTTTGTCGTAAAAAAACAACTTGACTTCTTTCGGGTACACCTGGTCGCCGTTGGCAAGAATCACCTGTTTGGGCGACGTCATTTTCACCGCGAGTTTGGCCGAATCGCTGTACAACATCACCACGTTGTCGGTTTCCTGCATCGGGCCGGTGTACTCCACGTTGGCCACAACTTCTTCTTTGCAGGAAAAAAGCAGCAGGAAGCCGGGCAGCAGGAGAAAAATTAGCCCCCGCCCGCGCGCCGGTTTCCCCGGAAATTCAGTTTTCTTCGTTCGTTTCATCGCGTTGAAAAAGCCCCGGCTTTTCCGTAAAAATTACGTAGGGGGAATGGAAAAAAAGCGTTCCTTTTTCCCACTCCCCCTATTTCTTTTTCCCGAAAATCAATCGATGACCAACCGCTGGAACCACCGGTCGTTGAGCGTGACGCCGAGGATGACGCGCCCGTACTGCTCGCGGATGAGGCCGTTGCCCACCGCGCCCCGGTTGCCGTAGCTAAAACCGAGGTTCAGGTCGGAAAGCCCCCCGCGGCCCATCGGAATCGAAAACCCCGTGCTGACGCTCCACTCGGTGGGCTGTTGCCCGTTGACGCGATACGGCGTGCGCCCGTAGCTGAATCCGAGCCGGTACGGCACGCGGTTGAAAAACCCCGACGCGGCCAGGATGTTGGGTGTGTACTCGGCCCCGACCGAAACCGTGTAGCTGTCGGCCAGGTTTTCGGCGCCGTTGGTGAGGTTGCCGAAACTGCGGAATTTCGACCACTGCTGGTAGGCTACGTCGGCGGTTAACGTGAGTTTGTAGGGGTTTTCGAGCGAAAACCCAAGGCGGTAGGCCGGGGCCAGTTTCGTAAAACCGTTGCTGTTGAAGTTGACCGTGTCGGGCAGCGCGCCGGGAATGCCGAGGCCGGTTTCGGCGAGCGTTTCGTAGGAGCGCAGTTGACTGCCTTTCAGCTTGGTGCCAAAATCGACGGTGCCGCCCAGGGTCAGGAACAATTTTTCGTGGAGTTTTTGCCGCCAGGCCAGCCCGCCTTTCACCAGAAAATCGTGGTAATTGACGCGGTTGCGGAGCGTGAGGGCGTAATCCTGGCCCTGGTACAACCGCAACCGCGACACGGCGTCGCGGTCGAGGCCGCCAAACAGAAAACTGGCCGCCACCCCGGCGTACAGGCTTTTGCCAAGCTGGAATCCGTTGGTGAGGGCCACCTGATTCAGCCCGCCGCGACCGGTGTAGGTGTAATTGGCGAAGTAAATCGAGCCGGGCACGGCCTTCGTTTCGCGCACCTCGTAGTCGAGGTAGCTGTACGGCCGCAGGCCGATGGAGGCCGTCCAGCGCTTGCTGACGGGCAGGGCCAGCGTGAGGTAGTTGAGGTTGCCCCCGGCGGTTTGCTGCTTTTGCCTGCCGTCATCGAGGCGCTTGAGCTGGCCCAGCACGCCCACTTCGAAAGTGACGTTGCGGTTGCGCGCCAGCAGGGCCGGGTTGAGGTTGTTGATGTAAATGCCGTTGGAAGCCGCCACGCCCGCACCGCCCATCATCTGATTGACGGCAAACCCGCCGCTGAACGTTTCGCCAATGCCCAGTGCCGAGTAGGGCGCGTTGCCGAGGCCCTGGCCGCTGGCCGAATGAACAAGGAACAAGGAACAAGGAACAAGGAACAAGGGAAGACAGAGGCGAATCAACGGCTGACTGACGACTAACGACTGACGACTACGGTTAAAGCTGGACATTATGTTGAAGAATTCGGTTTAAACCGACCAGAACCAGTTCCGGGACGACGAATATCGGCGTTTGGAAACTGGATTCAAAGAAACGTGCATCGCCACCGCACATAACCGTCTGAAAATCAGGTATAAGCGTTTGGTATTGGGCCACGATGCCGTTGAGTTCGGCCACCAGTCCGTTCATCACGCCGCTTTGCATGGCGTGGCGGGTATTCTTGCCGATGAGCGGAGGGATAACGCCGTCGGCAACGATGTCAGGCAGCCGTTGGGTAAACGAATGCATCGCCCGGAATCGCATGCGCAGGCCGGGCGAAATCAGGCCGCCGTGAAAAACGTCGCGCCGGTCCACGAAATCGTAGGTAATGCACGTGCCCAGGTCGATGACGAGGCAATCGTCCGCCGGGCGCACCATCCGCGCGCCCACGGCGGCGGCCACGCGGTCGGCCCCGAGGGTTTCGGGCGTGTCGTACGCTTTGGTCAGTGGTACGGGCAGTTGGGGCGTGAGCAGAAAAAGTTCGGGCACGGTTTCGGCAAAAGTTTCCCGCAGTTCCGCTTCCGTCCGGGCCACTGACGCCACCATCAGCCGCCGGGGCCGCACCCGCCCGACGTAGGCCCGCAGCTCCTCAAACGTGAGGCGTTCCTGCGTTTCCAGCAGTTCATTTTCGTGGAACAATCCCGCCTTGGCGTGGGTGTTTCCGAGGTCGATGCAAAGATTCATGTTCTCAGGAAAGTACAAATCGTAAACCGCCACAACCATTCCAGTGGCATTTTCGCCGGTTCATGGTTCAAAAAAGCCGGTTCACCTTTTTCGCGTTGAAGAACCCGTTTTTACCCGCCACCTTTGCAGAGCAATCCACAAGGAAAGCACTCAACTAAACAATCAACTCTCAAAACACAAACGCCATGAAATCGTACCGCACCATTCGCACCTCCCGTCCGCGCCTCGTTGAAGTAGGCGGCCCCACGATGGTTTTCGCCGGTCTGCGCAGCCGCCTCCGGTAGGCAGTTTACAGTTTTCAGTTATCAGTTTCCAGTTAAAAGACGCCGTAGCTTTGTGTCCGACTGACTGCCAACTGTGAACTGCAAACTGTAAACTGCTTTGTCCTCCCACCACATCGTCCGCGAAAACCAGGAGCCGGCCCTCGTCATTGCCAACGGCGCGGCGTGCAGCGGCGAGTTGCTGGGTCAATTGCTCGAATGGTCGCCCTACGTGGTGGTCCTCGACGGTGCGCTGCCCCGCGTGCTCGACCTGAACCTCAAAATTGACGCCCTGCTGGGCGATTTCGATCGGGAATTTAACCCCGAAATCGTCTGGCAGTTCCAGTCGGATGTGGCGATTGTCCGCACGCCCGACCAGGACAAAACCGACCTCGAAAAAGCCTTCGATTTCCTGATCGAACGCGGCCACCGCGCCGCCAACGTGGTGTGGGCCACGGGCCGCCGCGCCGACCATACCCTCACCAACCTGACCAACATCGTCCGCTACCGCGACCGCCTCGCCGTCACGCTTTTCGACGACCATTCGCGCGTTTTTCTCCTTCCCCGAAATTTCGAGAAATGGTACCCGGCGGGCACACCGCTCAGCCTGATTCCCGTCGGTGCCGCCACGGGCATCGCGACCGCAAACCTCAGATACAACCTGAACGGCGAAACCCTGACGCTCGGCTACCGCACCGGCAGCAGCAACGAGGCCGCCGCCGACGGGCTGGTGCGCATCCGCCACGAGAGCGGCGATTTGCTGTTGATGGAGTGCTGGGACTGAGTGCGTGGGGATTGCGGATTGAAGAAGGAAAATTTTTAATCCGCAATCCGCAATCAGTACTTCCGCAGCAACTCCAGCATTTTACGGTCGAGTTTCTGGCCTCGGAACTCCTCGTAGGCCACGTCCGTGCGGCCACTGTCGAGGATGCCGAAAGCGCCGTCGAGGTTCCAGAGCGACCAGCCCCAGCCTGCCTGCTGCCAGAGTTGGAGGTTGTCTTCCATCCAGCGCAGCGCGACGTCGTGCGGCGTTTTGTTGTACGCGCCCCACTCGCCCACGTGAACGCCCACGCCTTTGGCCTGCAAATCCTGCCAGGGCTGGATGTAGGTTTTTCGTAAAAAATCCTTGTCTACGGTTTGTTTTTCGCTCACCAGCGGCCACGCGGGCACGGCCCACGTGTCGGAGCCTTTCACCCAACTCGCCCGAAAGTGGCTCACCGGCATGGGGTTGTAGCCGCGTGTGCTCTGCGCCACGCCCAGGTCGGCGAGGCTCGGCACCGGCGTGGTGCCCCAGCGCAGGCCGTCGGCCACGATGAGGCGACCGGGGTCCACGGCGCGAATTTCGGCCACCAGCCGCCGGACGACGCGGGCGTAATCGGCCTCGGCGATGGCGGGCGGCTCGTTGATGAGGTCGAAACTGAGGTTGCGATTCGGCACGCCCACGTACCACGTGGCCAGTGCCCGCCAGTGGTGGCTGGCCGCGGCGAGGGCGGTTTCGTCGTGCCAGAGGTCGAGCGGCTCAGCGGGTGGGTTGACGCAGTAGCCCGGAATACGGTGTAAATTGAGGTTGACGTGGACGTGGTGGCTCCGGCCCCAGGCCACGGCCTGGTCGATGTCGCGGAGTTGGGCCTCGTCCATCTGCATCCAGGCGGTCGGGTCGGGCTTGCTCCAGCAGTGGTACGACAGGGGCAACCGGGCGAAGTTGAAGCCCCACTCCTGCATCAGCGCAAAGTCTTTTTCGCGAAACGGTGCCGGTTTGCTGCCGTTGAATTTGGCCAACAGATTAAAGCCCCGCCATCGCGGCAGACGGTCGGCTTTCGGGTCGGGCAATTGGCTGACCGGGCGGGCGCACCCGGCGCTCAGGGCGGTGGCCCCGGCGAGCGAGGTGGCGAGGAAAGTGCGGCGATTCATGGGGGTTCAGAAATTTTGCGGCAAGTTGGTGAAAATTGCGGCGGCTGTTGTTTCACCGGCGACAAAGCGCGAATTTACCGACATGAACCTATCAAAAACCGCCTTCTGGGACGTTGACGTCGAGCGCCTCGATTACGAGCAGCAAAGCCGGTTCATTCTTGAAAAGGTGTTTAACTACGGCCTTTGGGCCGATTTTCAGGAAGTGATGCGGTACTACGGCTTCGAGCGTGCCCGCCGGGAAATCGTGCAGGCGGCGTACCTGAAAAAAAAGACGTTGTCGTTTTGCTGCCTGCTGTTCGACCTCAAACCGCAAGATTTTAAATGCTACACCGAACGGCAGTTGAACCATCCACACTGGAATTACTGAGGGCGGTGAATCGGCTGCCACAACTCCGGCAGTTTGCCCTGACGGGTGGTACCAACCTGGCCCTGCGGTACGGCCACCGAATGTCCGCGGACCTTGATTTTTTCACACCATTCCCCTTTGATACGCAGGCGATCATTCAGCTTATTCAGTCCGAATTCGCTTCAAGTCTGCTGCTGGAAGAAGCCGCAAACACGATCTCTTTGGTCGTTTCGGGCGTGAAAGTTGATTTCATTGCTCATCAATATCCAACCCTTCCGTTTGAAGTATTCGATGGTATTCGCTTTTTCGCCCTTCAGGACGTGATTGCCATGAAACTTGGCGCAATTGCCCGCCGGGGCGCGAAGAAAGATTTCTGGGATTTAGCCGAATTGACCCGCCACTTCAGCGTTGCGGAAATGCTCGCTTTTTACGGGACGAAATATCAGAGCACCGACCCGTTCTTCGTCATCCGTTCGTTGACGTATTTCTCGGACGCGGAGAGTCAGGAAAACCTTCTTTCGCTGACCGACCTGTCCTGGGAACAGGTGAAAGGGAAGGTTGAACAGGCGGTGAGTACGTTTCTTCGAGGCAAGCTTGCGAGTTAGTTGGTGGCAAGACAGGTGCTGCGATTCATGGCGCTTCGATTTTTGGGGCAAGTTGGTGAAAATTGCAGGGCGGGGTGTTTCAGCGGCATTGAACCCCTTCACTCCACCAAAACCCTTCCCACCGCCACCTTCCCGCTTGCAACCACCCGCACCAAATATACCCCCGCCGCCAAGCCCCGCACCGGCAACCCCACTTCGTAACGCCCGGTCAGAAGCCCCATTTTCCGCGTCGCCAACACCCGCCCCAGACCATCCACCAGTTCGCAAACCGGCGCGGCCGTCAGCCCCGGCGCGGTCAGGCGCACGGTGAGGTAGTCGGAGGATGGGTTGGGGGAAATGTCGAGTTTCCACTCGGCGGGCGGGGCATTCAGGGCCGTAATCGCGACGGTTTTTGCGTCCGAAACCTGGGTGGCGTTGCACTCGGCCACGGGGTTGCTCACCCGCACGGTGTAGTCGCCGCTTTGGGTGACGGTCAGGCGGGGGGCGGTAGCTCCGCGAAGCGTGTCGCCGTTGCGGAACCACTGGTTGCGAAACGGGCTGCTCGACAGCAGCGTCACGTCGGAGGCCGGGTCGAACGTAACGACGGGCGTCGCGGGGTTTACGCAAAACGTGCGGGTCAGGTCCGTGGCCCGGTAGTTTTCGTTGCCCGGCTGGCTGGCGCGCAGCGTTACCTGACCATAGTCGTTGAACGTCAGCGTGTTGCCTATGAGCGTGGCCGGGCCGGTTATTACGCTGTACTGTACCGGCAAACCGCCCGACGAGGTAGCCCGCAGTGTGGCCGTGCCGTCGCCGAAGGGCAGCACGGTGCCGGGCAAGGTGAGGAGTTGCGTTGCTTTTTCGACTAAAAACTCCTGCGTGACAGGCACCGCCGGCAGGTGGTTGTCGTCGCCGGGCTGTTCGGCCGTGATGCGCACTGGGCCGGTGCCGGTAATCCGCATCCGCGTGCCGTCGAAAACGGCCGACCCGGTGATGATGAACGTGAGCGACAGGGTTGAATTGAGCCGGACGGGCAGCAGAAACGGCGCGTCGCCAAAGGTTTTGGTCGGAATCGGCTCGAACGTGATGACCTGCGCGCCCTTCGTAATGGCGAAACTGCACGTCACGTCGGGTGCGGGCTGGTAGTTTTCGTTGCCGGGTTGGTGGGCCGTGACCGTCACCAGGCCCACGCCGGTGGGCCTCAGGTGGCCTTCGCTCAGGCTGACCGGACCCTGCACGCTGAACGTCACCGGCAAGCCCGATGAAGCCCTGGCGGGCAGGTCAACGGGCGGGTCGAGGTAGGTGTGGTCGGCGGGATTTTCCAGCGCAATCGACTGGGCCGCCCTGGCTACGCCGAACGACTGGCTGACGGCATTCGACGGCAAATAATTCTCGTTGCCCGGCTGCGTGGCCGTCACGGTGATTTGCCCCGCGCCCGTCGGCTTCAACTGCTGGCCCTGCACTTGCGCCGACCCGCTGACGGTGAACACCAGCGGCAGCCCCGACGAGGCCGACGCGGGCAGGTCGAACGGCGCGTCGCCAAACGTTTTATTCGAAATCGGGCTGAACGTGACCGTCTGGGCGGCTTTCGCCACGTTGAAGCGCTGCTCGAGCGCGTCGGTGGGGTTGTAATTTTCGTTGCCCGGTTGCCGGGCCATTACCGTTACCTGACCCGCGCCGGTGATGAAAAGCCGGTTCTCTTCAACCCGCGCCGGGCCATTCACCCAAAAGACCACCGGCAAACCCGACGAGGCGCTGGCCGGAAGCACAACCGGCGCGTCGCCGAAGGTTTTGTCCGCAATCGGCTCGAAACGCAGCGACTGATTGGCGCGGGCGACGTTGACGGTCAGCCCGGCTTCGGCGGCGAGGTAATTCGGGTCGCCGTCGTTGAAAGCCCGTAGGCGAATCGGGCCGCCGCCGGTAATCGTCACGGTGGTGCCGCTGACCTGCCCCGGCCCCGACTGCACCTGCCACTGCACGGGCAGGCCGCGGTCGCTGGTGGCTGAAACGGTGAACGGACCGTCGCCGAAGGTTTTGTCGGAAACTGCCTGCACAGCAATCACCTGAGCCGCTTTGCTGACGGCAACGGCCTGCCGCACCGCAACGGGTGCGTACTCGGCGTTGCCGTCCTGCAGGGCCTCTACCTGAATGATTCCCGCGCCGGTGATCCGGAGTTGGTTGTTGTTGAACACGTACCCCGGTCCCGAAATGACCTGAAAGCCCACGGGCAGACCCGCCGAACTGCTGGCCGTCAGGAGTACGGGGCCGCTGCCGAAGGTCTGGGCGGGAAGGGGTTCAAAGGCGATGGTTTGAACCTTGCGCGGCACGTATTCGGCCACGTTGCTGTAGTGGTCGCTGTTGGCAAACCGCACCCGGTAAAAATACCGCTGGTTGATGTCGACGTCCTCCGCGTTGTCGTACCAAAGCGTGCCGGTGGTCATGGCGCGCACCTCCCAGGGGCCATCGGCCGAAAACGCCCGCTCAATCAGCACCCGGTTGGTCGGGGCGGAATTATTCCCGGAAAAAACAACCTCCACGACGGCGTTGGCCACGTAGGCCCGCGCCCTTAGCCCGCTCACCGTGGCGGGATTCGGGGCCGCGCTGAAGTCGTAGGAATCCGGGCCGCTTCCCGAACTGCTTCTTCGAAACAGATAGCCCTGGTAGGCCCGCTCCAGTTGCCCCGGCGTGAAGTGGTCGGTGCTGCAACCCCGGCTGTGCCAGTAGCTCATCAGGTTCTTCATATCGGGGGCGTAGGCTTGCCCGTTGGCGTCGGTGGCGGTGCCGGTGTAGGTGCAGTTCAGGTTTCCGGCGTTGGGTTTTTCAAACGGGTCGGCGGGGGTATCGCACACCCAATCGCCCGCCGTGGTACAGTTTGAGCCGTTTACCAGTTCGTCGCCGCCGGAAAACGTGTGGAGCAGGTTGAAATAATGCCCCATTTCGTGCGGAACCAGTTCCTGGGTATTCAGGTACGCATCCCGGATGAACAACAGGTTGGTCACCTGGCTGGCCGAAGGAAAATAGGCGAACCCGGCGAATCCGTTGCCCACGTTCGGCACCACCACAATGTTGGCCGCGTTGTGCGGCAGGCGCTGCGAGAGCGACCCGTCGTTGTTGTTGTACCAGTCCCGGTTGTAATCGGCGTCGTTGTCGATGGTGTTGAACCCGGCCAGGTAATAACTCAGGTTGCCGGGGCGGTAGAATTTTTCGAGGAAATACAGGCTCTGAAACGCCGCCGCGTACTGGACCTCGGTGAGCGGCTTCCCCGCCTGGCTACCGGGCCGGACGAACGTGTAAACCACCGGCACGAAGGCCGTCGGCCCCAGCGCGGTGCGGGCGGTGCGGTGGGCTTTTACCCAGCGCTGGTAGGCGTCGAGGCGTTCTTTCGATGGTGCGGGCGTACCGCAGAATGGGGTCGGCTGGGCGTGGACCTGCGCCGCCAACAGCACCAACCAACCAAGCAGGCAGCTTCGTAGCAACTCTTTCATGGTGCGGGTTAACAGGCTGGGTGCAAGGCAGCGCCGGGCACTTACTGCAAGCTACGTATTTTTTATGAACTAAAAATTTAAGAATTATTAACAGGCCGTGTGCAGCGGGTGCGTAATTTTAAGCGTCCTTCTTCGCAACTTTCGCCGCTTAACCTCTGACCCGTCATGCCGTCCCCTACTCCGCGAGTCAACGCCCGTCGCTGGCTCTTCTACCTCGTCCCGGTTGCCCTGCTGCTGCTGCTCGGTGCCTGGTATTTCGCCAGCAAAAAAACCAGTGCGTCCAACAGCCTGACGACCCACGTCAAAAAAGGCAAATTTGAAATTATCGTCACCACCACCGGTGAACTGCGGGCCAAAAAGCAGGTGAAAATCAGCGCACCCGGCCCGGAAATGATGGCCGTGGACGTGTACAACGGGGTGAAAATCTCGGAACTGTTGCCCGAAGGCACCGAGGTGAAGAAAGGGGCGTTCGTGGCCCGCCTCGACCAGGCCCCGGTGATGAACAAAATCAGCGAAGCCAGCCTGGAGGTTCAGAAAAAAACCGCCGAAATGACCCAGGCCAAACTCGACACCACGCTGACCCTGCGCGACGCCCGCGACGAGTTGTACAACCTGAAATTTGCCGTCGAGCAGGCCAAACTCACCCGCGACCAGTCGGCCTATGAAGCCGCCGCCGAGCAGCGCCGCGTGGCCATCGAATTGGAAAAGGCCCAGAAAAACTACGAGCAGAAAGGCCAGAATTACAGAACCAAAGTGGCCCAGGCCGAAACGAAGGTGCAAATCATCAATTCCGATTTGCAGAAAGCCCAGAATAAGCTCAACCAGTTGAACGAACTGGTGGCCAAATTCACCATCAACGCGCCCGAAGACGGGATGCTCATTTACGACAAAGACTGGAGCGGGCGCAAAAAAGGCGTCGGCTCGGAGGTGCAGCCCTGGAACCCGACGGTCGCCACGCTGCCCGACCTGAGCGCGATGGAAGTCGTTTCCTACGTCAACGAGGTGGACATTCAGAAAATCAAGGTCGGGCAAACGGTGGAAATCGGCCTCGACGCCGACCCGGCCAAAAAGTTGAAGGGCGTCATTATCCAGGTGGCCAACGTGGGCGAGCAGCGGCCCAACCAGGAATCAAAAGTTTTTGAAGTCGTGATGGACGTGCTCAACCGCGACCCCGACCTGCGGCCTTCGATGACGACGAGCTGCCGCGTCCACGCCGACACCTACCTCGACGCGCTGAGCATCCCGCTCGAAGCCATCAACAACGAGAAGTCGACCAGCTACATTTTCAAGCGCGAAGACGGCAAACTGCTCCGGCGACAGATTAAAATCGGGGCCGTCAACGAAACCGACGCGCTGGTGTACGCGGGCGTCCGGGAAGGCGACGAAATCTACCTGACTGCCCCCAGCGACACCGTTGGCGTGAAGTTCGTGCCTGAACGCTCGATGGTTCGCCCGCCCAAACCCTTCGTTTCGGATGAAGAAAAGGCGATGCGCGCCAAAGCCGACAGCCTCAAACGCGCCCCGCGCCCGATGCAGCAACAAGGCAGCGGCGGCGGTGGAGTGATGATTGTGGGGTAATTTTTAAAAGAAGTCAGGAGTCAGAATGGGAAAAACTGACTTTTGCTACTGCCTCCTGACTACCGACTCCAGACTCCTCCCCCATGAACCTCTCCCGCCTGCTTTTCAACTTCAAAATCGGCATCGAAGCGCTGGGCAACAACCGGTTTCGGGCCTTGCTTACCTCGCTGGGCATTATTTTCGGCGTGGCCGCCGTGATTGCCATGCTGGCCATCGGCTCCGGGGCCGAGCGCGAAATTCTGGAGCAAATCCGGCAGGTAGGTTCCAACAACATCATCGTGAAAGCGAAGGTGGAAGACCCCGACAAAAACCTCCAGGAAGACGACAAAACCGGCGGCAAGGGCAAGCAAAAGCGCTTTTCGCCCGGCCTGACGCTCCTCGACGCCGAGAACATCGCCGCCCTTCCGGCGGTGCATTACGTCAGCCCCGAGATTGAAATCGAGGCGATGTTTTTGCGGAATGGCATCAAGAATAACGGCAAACTCATCGGCGTCAACAACCACTACTTTGAGGTGGCGGGCATCGGCGTGGCCGAAGGGAAGCTGTTCACCAACACCCAGTTGGACGGAGCCGAGTCGGTGTGCATCATCGGGCGCAACGTGAAGGCGCGGTTTTTTCCCGACATCAACCCCATTGGCCAGTCGCTCAAGTGCGGCGTCAACTGGCTGACGGTCGTGGGCGTGCTCGAAAGCCGGGCCATTTCCGACGCCGCCGTGCAGAAACTCTCCATCCGCAACCTCAACGTCGACGTGTACGTGCCGGTGAAAACGGCGCTTTTGCGTTACAAAAACCGGGCGCGGGTAACGATTGAAGACATCAAAAATGCTTCGCAGCGCTCGTTTTTCGGCAACGAAACCGCCAACGCCAAGAAAGCCCCGCTCAACTACCACCAACTCGACCGCCTCGTGGTGAACGTGGCCGACAGCCGCGACATGGAACCGGCCACCGAACTCATCGGCAAAACCCTCGTGCGCCGCCACAACGAGGTGCCCGACTACGAAATCGTGGTGCCCGAACTCCTGCTCAAGCAAGAACAACGCACGCGCAACCTCTTCAACGTGGTGCTGGCCGTGATTGCCTCCATTTCGCTGCTGGTGGGCGGCATCGGCATCATGAACATCATGCTGGCCTCGGTGCTGGAGCGCATCAAGGAAATCGGCCTGCGGCTGTCGCTGGGAGCGCGCAAGCGCGACATCGTGCTGCAATTCATGTCGGAGGCCGTTACGATTTCGATTTCGGGCGGGCTGATTGGCATTGCCCTCGGCGTGCTGATCAGCTACGGCATCGAAAAACTGGCCGACATTCAGACGATCGTCTCGCCGATGTCGGTGGCGGTGTCGTTCGTTGTGTCGGTCACGGTCGGGCTGATTTTCGGCATTTACCCCGCCCGGCGGGCATCGGAACAAGACCCGATTGAGTCGCTACGGCATGAATGAAATAGCGCTGACCTGTGGTCGGCGCCAGAGCCACTGCCAAATTTTTGCTGAAATCCCAACCTGTTTGAAGCCCCGCAACCGCCGACAAGATTGTCGGCGCTACGTATGAAAAACCTTCTCCTCCCCGCCCTCCTTTTTCTCGCGTTTTCAACCCAGGCCCAAACCGTCCTCACGCTCGACGAGGCCATCCGGCTGGGCAAGGAAAATAGCCCGATTGCCAAACAGATTGCGGCCAGTTTTGAAAGCAACCGCTGGCAGTTTTACGCCACGCAGGCGCTGCGCAAGCCGCAGGTGGTGCTCAACGGCAACACGCCGGGCTATTCGCGGCAAATCGTACGCGTGCAGCAGCCCGACGGGAGCTTTCTGTTCCGGTCGGTGAGCCAGGCGTTTTCGAGCCTGACGCTCTCGCTCGAGCAGCCCATCGTGGCCACGGGCGGCACGCTATCCATCAACACGGCCCTGAGTCGGCAGGATTTGTTCAATTCCCCCTCGCCGTTTCTGCCCTGGCAGAGTAACCCGTTTTTTCTGCAACTGAGCCAGCCGCTGTTACAGTTCAACCTCACCAAATGGCGCTTTAGGCAGCAGCAACTGGCCTACGCCCAGGCCACCCAGCAGCAGTTGGAGCAGTTGGAAGCGCTTTCGGTGGACGTGACCCAGCGGTTTTTTAACCTCTACCTCGCCAAACTCCAACTCCGCAACGCCGAACTCAACCGCGCCAGCAACGACACCATTTACCGTGTGGCGAAAGGCCGGTATGGGTTGGGGAAAATCGCCGAAAACGACCTGCTCCAGGTGGAACTGAGCTTTACCAACGCTCGCAACAGCGTGGAGCAGCAATCGCTGGCGATTCAGGTGGCCGAGCGGGAATTGCAAAACCTGACGGGTCCGATTGGCAGCGGCACCGGCTTCGGGGTTATCCCGCCCGCCAACGTCCCCGCCGCCGACCCCGACGTGCAGTTAGCTCTCGCCGAGGCCAAAGTCAACCGGAGCGACTACCTGAGTTTTGCCTTGCAGGAAGCCCAGGCATTGCGGTCGGTGAAGGAAGCCGAGGCGGCCCGGCGCGTCAACGGCCAGCTTACGCTCAGCTACGGGCTGAACCAGGCCGCGCCCAACCTGCCCGAAGTGTACCAAAATCCGCTGAGTGCGCAGTTTGCCAACGTGAGTTTTACGCTGCCCATCGCCACGTTCGGGCGCAACAAGGCCAACTACGAAGCCGCCCGCTTCGGCCTCGAAGCCCAGCAACGCCAGAACGAAGTAGATCGCAACAGTTTGGAAATCAATGTGTACAACGCCGTTTTGCAATTGAAGCAACTGCGCACGAGCCTGGAAATTTCGGCCAAGTCGGACACCATCGCCCAGAAGCGGTTTGAAGTCGCCAAAAACCGCTACGGCGTCGGCAAGGTGGACATCACCAACCTGCTCATCGCCCAGCAGGACAAAGACGCCGCGCTGCTGGCCTACATCCGCACCCTTCAGCAGTACTGGACGGCCCACTACGCCCTCCGCCGCCTCACGCTGTACGACTTCGAGGCAGGAAGGAAGATTGGGAAACAATGACCAGTTATCATTGACCAGTGACCAATGCAAAATTCAAAATTGGTCACTGGTCAATGATAACTGGTCATTGTCAATACCCGTACCGCTCGCCCCACTGCGCCCGAAGGCGTTCGCGAAGTTTTTCTTCGGCGCTATTTGACTGAGGTTCAAAAAGTTTCGTTCCCGAAAGGCTTTCCGGTAAAAATTCCTGCTTCACAAAATTACCTTCGTAGCCGTGGGCGTAGCGGTAGCTTTTGCCGTAGTCGAGGCTTTTCATCAGCTTCGTCGGGGCGTTGCGCAGGTGGAGCGGCACGGGCGGGCTGCCGGTTTTTTGCACCAATGCCTGGGCTTCGTTGATGGCCGCGTAGGCCGAGTTGCTTTTGGGCGAGGTGGCGAGGTAAATCACCGTTTGCGAAAGAATAATCCGCGCTTCGGGCAAACCCACCGCCCGGATGGCCTGAAAACAGGTGTTGGCCATCAGCAACGCGTTGGGGTTGGCCAGGCCGATGTCTTCGGAGGCCGAAATGAGGATGCGCCGGGCGATAAACTCGATGTCTTCGCCGCCTTCGAGCATCCGGGCGAGCCAGTACACCGCGCCGTTGGGGTCAGAACCGCGAATGGATTTGATGAAAGCCGAAATGATGTCGTAGTGCGCCTCGCCGCCCTTGTCGTAAATCGCCAGGTTCTGCTGGACTTTTTGCAAGACCAGTTGATTGGTAATTTCAAGGTTTTCGCCCGGTCGGCGGCTGTTGGCGACGAGTTCGAGGGCGTTGTAGAGTTTGCGCCCGTCGCCGCCTGAGAGTTGCAGCAGGGCTTCGTACTCCTTCACGGTCACGGGCTGGGTTTTCAGAAATTCGTCCTCCGCCAGCGCCCGATTGACCATTTCAACCAGCTCGTCTTTTTCCAAAGGCTTCAAAATGTACACCTGGCAGCGCGATAGCAGCGCCGGAATCACCTCGAACGAGGGGTTCTCGGTCGTCGCGCCAATGAGCGTGACCACGCCCTGCTCCACCGCCCCAAGCAGCGAATCCTGCTGCGATTTGGAGAAGCGGTGAATTTCGTCGATGAATAAAATCGGGCTGGGGGCGAGGTGCGCCTCCCGATTAAAAAATCGCTGTTTTTTGGCGATGTCGATGGTTTCGCGAATGTCTTTCACGCCCGCGCTGATGGCCGACAGCGTATAAAACGGCACGTTCAGGGTACGGGCCACGAGGTTGGCGAGCGTGGTTTTACCCGTGCCGGGCGGTCCCCAGAGGATGAACGACGGAATCCGGCCCGCTTCGACGGCCTGCCGCAACACGGCACCGGGGCCAACGAGGTGAGCCTGCCCGATGTAGGCATCGAGCGTGGCGGGGCGCATGCGTTCGGCAAGTGGCTGCATTCGGATTTTCTGATTTACGAAGTACGGTTGATTGGTTGCCCCGAAAGTGATGCCACGCCAGGGCGAAAATCGTACATCGTGTTTCGTAAATCAAAAATCAGATGCCCAGCGGGAAGTCGCGGCGCGGGCGGCGACGCAAGGAAAAAAGTACGCCGGAAGCCACCAGGGCAAAAGCCAGCAAAGACAGCGTTCTCATCA
Organism: Spirosomataceae bacterium; assembly: GCA_965249815.1. Taxonomy (GTDB): domain Bacteria; phylum Bacteroidota; class Bacteroidia; order Cytophagales; family Spirosomataceae; genus JAJAZB01. The sequence goes on from CBDFMV010000003.1 coordinate 166,507, forward strand.
AGAAGGGGAAAAAGCGTGGAAGAATGTCAGTAAAAAATTTGCAAAAATGGTACCAACTTTGCCGGAACGGACCGCGTAAAAACACGGATGCGTAGTTCCCTCCGGTTTGACGCGTCGTTCCCCCCGCTTTTAGGGAACGGTACCCCGATAAACCATTTTTTACCAGACTTTTACCAATCTTCCGCCGGGCGTGGAACATCACCCACTACCTTAACATCGGGTTCCACCTGGCGCTGGCGGCGGGAATCGGGTACACCCGTTGACAATCACCCAGGGGCATGGACGACAGCGCACAGGTACGCTTGCTTATTTCGGTTGGGGCCATTGCCTTGCTCCTGATGGCGGCATTCGTCGTGCTGTTTCTGGCCTATTCCAAGCAACGGCAGTTGCGCCAGCGCGACGTGCTGCGGCAGTTGGAAGAAAAGCACCAGCGCGAATTGCTCGAAGCCAGCCTGCAATCGCAGGAAGCCGAGCGCCGCCGCATCGCCGCCGATTTGCACGACGACATCGGCACCATGCTTTCGGCCACGCGCATGAGCCTGGCCCAGGCCAATCGCCACGTGGGCGACAACCCCACCGCCGAAGCCGGGCTGCGCCAGACGCGGGAGTTGCTCGAAGAAACCATCAACAACGTCCGGCGCATTACCAAAGAACTTTTGCCTTCGACCCTCGAACAACTTGGTTTGGTGGCCGCTCTGGAAGAATTTATCGCCAAACTGCACCAAACCAGCCTCGACGTCGGCATCGACCTGGCCCACGAAGGCCTCGACGCTGGCTCAAGACCCGGAGGGCGCGTCGAACTGACCGTGTACCGCATCACCCAGGAACTCGTTCACAACAGCCTTCGCCACGCCCGCGCCGCCCACATCGAGGTGCTGCTCATGCGCCAGGGTAATCGCCTGCTGCTGACCGTCAGCGACGACGGCGTGGGTTTCGACCCCGACCTTGCCCGGCGGGAAGGGCAGCCGGGTCTGGGGCTGAAAAACATCGAGAGCCGGTTGAATGTCATCGGTGGCCGCGTTATTTTTGATGCCGCCCCCGGCAAGGGCACTTACGTGATTGTGGACGTTCCGCTGACTGATTTGTAAAAATTCGCGCGTTTTTTTCGTTACCGACTCGTTGGAGAACGCCGACTAAAGGCCGCCAACCAACTTGCCAAACCCATGATTCCCTTCCTGAGTGCGCCCAAAGTCCCTTCTCCCCGATTTATGGAACTGACCCAACCCATCCGACTGGCCATTGCCGACGATCACGCCCTGTTCCGGCGGGGATTGGTTTCGATTTTCTCTTCAGCCCAGGGCATCGAACTGCTCTACGAAGCTGCCGACGGCCAGGAACTCATCGAAAAAATGGCCGATGAGCAGCCCGACGTGGTGCTGATGGACCTGCAAATGCCCCGCATGGACGGCATCAAGGCCACGCAGCACATCCGGCAGCATTTTCCGGAGGTGAAAGTGGTGATTCTGTCGATGCACGACGAAGACAACTTCGTCACGCACCTGATGGAACTGGGGGCCAACGGCTACCTGCTCAAAGACGCCGACCCCGAAGAAGTGGAGCGGGCCATCCACACCGTCGCGACGGAAGATTACTACTACGGCCCCTTCCTGACGAAGGTGATGCACCGCAAGATGCTCGACAAATCGCGCAAGCGCGAGCCGCTGCACTTCGACATGAAAGCCAACCTGTCGGCCCGCGAAATCGAAATCCTGCGCCTGATTTGCGAAGGCCACACCACCGCCCAGATTGCCAACAAAGTCTTCCTCAGCGACCGCACCGTCGAAGGCCACCGCAACCGCATCATGGAAAAAATCGGGGCCAAAAACACCGCCGGCATGGTGGTGTACGCGGTGAAGAATGATATTTTTTGAACGGAAGAAAGGGAGGAGGGGGATGAAGGGGGCGAGAGGGAAAACAAATTCCTTTCCTCCCCTTCATCCCCTCCTGCCTTTTTCAACCAATCGCCCGACGGTACGCACGGCAAGCCCGTCACGGGGCGGTTGTAAAGATAGACCCAGGCCGTGACCGGTTCACCGCTGGCGAAATACACGGTTTCTTCCAGACGGAGGTAAAGCGAAGCCGCCGGGTTTCGGGGCCAGCACTCTTCGTACGCGTCGAGTTGGGGAAAAAGTACGTCGGCGTTCAGCACCTCGTACACTTCGCCCTGCACCACGTCGGCGGGGTTGTTGGAAGCCACCGCGCCGGGGTATTCGCCCAAATCCACGAGTTTTCCGGGAAACGCCGCCTCGCCCACCCAGCGGGTGTGCTGCGCCAGCAGGGCGTGCATCGGGTGGTCGGTGGCCCGCCGGAGGGTGCCGTACACGAAAAGAAGTCGGGAGTCGTCGGGCATCGGTTCGTGGTAAAACTAACGAACGATGCGTGACCGACGACTCCCGACCCCTAAAAAACAAAGCAGGAACGTGCGTTTGCACGTTCCTGGCCCGACTATACCCTTAACCAAAACGAAAATTCAAGTACACAAAGCAGCGAAGTGCGCTTAGTTCATCACGACGCGGACAAAATTTCCGAGGCCGGGAAAATTCCACGAACGACCCGGTGCCTTCGGCGTCTGCCCGCCCCGCCGGGCGACCACCGGGGTGGCCTTAGCCACGCGCTTGGAAGCAAACAGGCGGTGCGGGTAGCCCATCGCGTGGGCATCGGTGCTCCAGCCAATCATCAGCAACAGGGCGGCCAGCAGGGTGAGCGTTTTCATAAGTTCAAACCAGTTAAAAATCCCAAGGATGAAATTCAGTGCCAATCAAGCAGTTCGGAGGGGGTCGGCCAACCTTTTTTGGATGAACCGGCGATTTTTACCGCCCAACCGATGAACCTTCCCCGTGAACCGTTTCCCTGATTGACGAAACAAAGATATGGGCGACGCTTGGTATTTTGCAATACATAGTACCTGTTTTTCTCTGCAAAATCGCTCAACGGTCAAATACGTACACGAATGGTGGAAAAAACGGTGGTGGGCTGGCTGAATTCTGCTCAATAGATGCAGGAGCCGGGTGCCTCGTTGCACGAAACCGAAAATTTATTCCGGGGAAGGGTGGCACCCTGGCTGGAAGTACCGTTTCGCAAGCCGCCTGCGTGGCCAGGCCCGCCTACACCGTGCGAAACCGAAAGAACAACGACTCCAAGTGCGCGTAGTTTTCCGCCAGCAGATACCCCAGGAACACCACCACCACCAGCAGGCAAACGCCCACCACGAGCAGGTTGGTCCAGCGCAGCTTGAGCCGCACGATCACCTCCCCCTCGCGCCGGTCGTAGGTCACGTGCAGAATAGCCAGCAGGTTCAGCGCGATGCCGACCACGGGTCCGGCCAGGAGTGCGAGGGGGGGGATCCATTTCGTCCACGGGTTGCGGTCGAGGGTGGCGAGTTGGGCCTCCAGCCAGTCGAACAGGCCCAGGTTAAGGCCAAGCCAGTATTTAAGCAGAACGCCGAGCAAAAACAGGCAGGGCAACACCACCAGCACGTAGCCCAACCGCGACGAGCGTCGGGCACTCACCAGCGCCAGCCGCAGGTGCCAGCGGTGGTCTTCGCTGGTGAAATGTGGCCTGGCGAGGGTTTCGAGGCGTTTGAGGAGGTCGTCGGACATGGGTGATTGAGTGAGGGAGGGATTGAGTGAGGGAGGGAGAAGGAAAGACATCACGCCATCACTCCCTCATTCCCTCACTCAATTAATACGATTCATCCGGTTCGGTTGCAGTGCGTTCCACGCGTTGCCGGATTTTTTCCAGGCCACGCGAAAGCAGGGATTTGATGGTTCCTTCGGGTTTGTCCAGAATTTCGGCGATTTCGAGGATGCTTTTTTCTTCGAAAAATCGCAGCGCAATTACCTCCTGGTACTTCACGTCAAGGGTTTTCAAAACCGCCTGAATCGCCAGAAAATCCTGGTATTCGGCCAGTTGACGCTCGGCTTCGGCGCGCTCGGTGGGCGACGAGTCGCGCAGATCAAATCCCAGTTCTTCGTGCAGCCGGTTCAGCGAAGCGGGCGCGTACTTGCCGCGCCGGAAGTACAGGTTGACCTCGTTGGTGGCAATGCGGTACAGCCAGGCCGCCAGTGAAATGCCCAGCCAGCGGTACCGCCCGAGGTGGGTGTAGGCTTTCAGAAATGTTTCCGAAACCACATCTCTGGCCACGTCCCAGTCGAGCACCCGGCGGTGTACGTACCCGAAAAGCGGTGGGTAGTAATGGTCGAAAAGGACGCCGAACGCCTGCGGATCGCTCCGGGCGCGGTCGAGCAGGGCTTTTTCTTCGTCGAGGGTCAAATGAAGTGGGCAGTTGGTAAGCGGTTGGCAGTAAAATGCACAAAAGCCTGTGGGTTGCAAAACCTCCCTAAATTCTTCTGCTTTTTTGCCGACGGCTTACTGCAAACGGCCCTGCTCAACCCTGGGGATTCGTTGCCCAGACGGTCGCTTCGGTCACAAAGCCCACGTCGTTCAATTCAAGCAGGCTGGCAATCACGTGCGCGATGTCGGCCGACTGGAGTTTGCTTTCGTTGAACGGACGGGCTTCCCGGCCCGCGTTGGTGCTGAAATTCGTCTGCACCTCGCTGGGGTTGACGAGCATCACCCGCACGTTGTGCTTGCGGAGTTCGTGCCGCCAGCAGTCGGTCATGCCGCGCAGGGCAAACTTGCTGGCCACGTAGGCCGTGGCACCCGGCCCGCCGTTGTGCGCCGCCGTGGACGCCACGTTGACAATGTTACCGTAACTTTTGCTCACGAAATGCCGGGCCGACTCGCGGGCGGCGAGCATGGCCCCGAGCACGTTGGTGGCAAGCAGGTCGCTCATCTTTTCGGCGTCCAGTTCGACCAGCGGGGCAAAATAACCGAAGGCGGCGTTGTTGATCAGCACGTTGTAATCGCCGAAGGTTTCGACCACGGTTTGCACCATGCCCACCACGTCGGCCTCGCGGCTCACGTCGGCGTGAATGGGCAACGCGCCCAGTTCGGCGGCGGCCTGCTGGAGTTTGTCGTAATGCCGCCCGCAGATGGCCACGCGGGCCCCTTTTTCAATCAGCAACCGGGCCGTTTCGAGGCCGATGCCCGAACTGCCACCCGTGACGAGGACTTTTGCTTCCTTAAGATTCATGGTGATGAGAAGTAAAAAGTGAAGGACCTCCAACTGAACTACGGCCTGCAAAGTACGGCAGTCGGTGCAATTGCTTTTTGCAATACCGCGAATCGTTGTTTCCAAACGCTCGTTTGGCGAACTTGCTTTCCGAAACGTTCCCCCACCATGCCGGTCGTTGAAACCTCCACTTACCGCGCCCCCCGCCTGCTGCGCGACGGACACCTGTCTACCCTGCTGCCCAGCGTGGCCCGCCGGGTGCGCGGCGTGGCCTACGTCCGCGAACGCCTCGAACTGCCCGACGGCGATTTCATCGACCTCGACTGGTCAGGGCGTAGTGCGGAGGGCGTAGGGCGTAGTCAAAACTCAAAAACTACACCCTCCGCACTACGCACTACGCCCTTAGTCATTCTCACCCACGGCTACCTCGGCAACAGCACCCGGCCGTACATGCTTGGGGCGGCGAAGGCCTTCAACGCAGCGGGTTACGACGCGCTTGCCTGGAGCCACCGGGGCCTGAGCGGCGAACTCAACCGCCTGCCCAAAATCACCACCCACGGCAGTACCGAAGAACTGGCCGCCCTCGTGGCCCACGCCCGCGCCCGGGGCTACACCCGCATCGCGCTGGTGGGTTTCAGCAAGGGCGGCAACATGACGCTCAAGTACGCGGGCGAACTCGGCCCCAACCTGCCGCCCGAAGTGCGGGTGGTGGTGGCCATTTCGGTGCCCGCCGACATGGTGGGCAGCGTCGGGGCCTTTCGGGGGTCGTTTTACGAACGGCATTTTTTGCGGAAAATGCAGAAATTCATTGTCTTCCGCCAGCCACTTTTCGCCCCGACCGATTTCCGCGACGTGGCCCGCCTGCGTTCGCTCGACGACCTCACCACGCACTACGTCGCCCCGATCATGGGCTTCAGCAATCACCGCGAGTACTACGAACAAAGCAGCAGTTTGCCGGTTTTGGACAATATCCGTGTGCCGACGCTGATCCTCAACGCCCAGAACGACCCCGTGCTTTCAGAAAGCTGCTCGCCGCGGGCGCTGGCCCGGCAATCGGACCTGCTTTTTGTCGAAACGCCCGAACACGGCGGCCACTGTGGTTTCTACGAAAAATCGCCCAACGATTTGTACTGGATGGACCGCCGGGCGGTGGAATTTGTCGTACGCAGTCAGCAGCATCCTTCGTAACCCCTCACCTCTTACTTTTCTCACCACCATGTCTTTCCAGGGAAAAACCGTTTTCATCACCGGCGCGAGCCGGGGCATCGGCCACGCCATCGGCCTGCGCCTGGCCCGCGAAGGGGCCAACATCGTTGTGGCCGCCAAAACCGCCGAACCCCACCCTAAACTCCCCGGCACGATTTACACCGCCGCCGCTGACATGGAGCGGGCGGGCGGCAAGGCCCTGCCCATCGTGCTCGACGTGCGCGACGAAACCGCCGTCCGCGCCGCCGTGCAGCAGGCCGTCGACGCCTTCGGCGGCATCGACATCCTCATCAACAACGCGTCGGCCATCCAGCTCACCGACACGCTCCACACCGACATGAAGCGCTACGACCTGATGCACCAAATCAACACCCGGGGCACGTTTCTGACTTCGCAGGCGTGTTTGCCGCACTTGCTCAAGGCCGAAAACCCGCACGTGCTCAACCTCTCGCCGCCACTCAACATGGAAACGCGCTGGTTCGCGCCCCACGTGGCCTACACGATGGCCAAGTTTGGCATGAGCCTGTGCGTGTTGGGCATGGCGGGAGAATTCCGGGGCCGGGTGGCCTTCAACGCCCTCTGGCCGCGCACCACCATCGCCACGGCGGCAGTGGAATTTGCCCTCGGCGGCGATCAGATGATGCGCCACAGCCGCACGCCCGAAATTATGGGCGACGCGGCGGCGATTATTTTCGGGAAAGACGCCAGAACATTCACCGGAAACTTCCTCATCGACGACGAGGTGCTGGCCAGCGAAGGCATCACCGATTTGGAAAAGTACAAAGTCACGCCCGGCATGCCGGACGACCAACTGGTTCGGGATTTCTTCGTGTGATCGGCTGAACCGCGCGGCGGACCGTCGGGACTGGCCCGTATTTTCGCGAAACTTTTCGTTCAAAAACGTTTTTCACCATGCGAACAACTTTCCTCTTTTTCGGGGGGCTGCTGCTGGCCGTTGGGGCCAGCGCCCAGACTCCCGCGCCGACAACCATGACCGACAACCCCCTGCTCCATCCCTTTGCCACGCCGCACCACACGGCCCCCTACGACCAACTCAAGCCCAACCAGTTTCTGCCCGCCCTGAAAGAAAGCATCGCGCAGGGGCGGAAAGAAATCGAGGCCATCGCCAACAACCCGGCCAGGCCCAGCTTTGAAAATACCCTCGTGGCCCTCGACAACGCGGGCGAACTGGTGGGGCGCACGAGCGCGATTCTATTTCACCTCAACGGGGCCGAAACCACGCCCGACCTCCAGAAAGTGGTGAAAGAATCCTCGCCCCTGCTCACCGAATACGGCAACGACATCACACTGAACCCCAGACTCTTCGTCCGCATCAAGGCCGTGTACAACGACCGCGCGAAGCTGAAACTCGACCCCGAAAGCGCGACACTGCTCGAAAAAACCTACAAGCGCTTCGCCCGCAACGGGGCCAACCTCGACGACACCGGCAAGGCTCGCCTCCGCGAAATCAGCGCGGAATTGTCGCGGCTTTCAATTGATTTTTCCGAACACAACCTCGCCGAAACCAACGCCTACACGCTGGTGGTGACCGACGAAAAAGACCTCGCTGGCCTGCCCGATTTCGTGCGCGAAGCGGCCAAAGCCGCCGCTAAAAAAGCGGGCAAGAACGGGTACGTGTTCACGTTGCAACAGCCGAGCTACGGGCCGTTCCTGACCTACGCCGACAACCGCGAATTGCGCAAAAAGCTCTTTCTGGCCTACAACGGGCGCGGTTTTCAGCACGACGCCAACGACAACCGGACCATCATCGCCCAAATTGTGAAGCTCCGCCAGGAACGCGCCAACCTGCTGGGTTACAAAACCCACGCCGACTTCGTGCTCGAAGAAAGCATGGCCGGGTCGGCGCAAAAAGTGAACAGTTTCCTGGAAGACCTCGTGGGCCACTCCCGGCCCGCCGCCGAGCGCGAACTGGCCGAACTGACGGCTTTTGCCAAAAAACTCGGTTTTCCCGAAGATCGCCTCCAGCGCTGGGACGTCAGCTACTATTCCGAAAAGCTGAAAAAAGAAAAATTCGCCATCTCCGACGAACAACTCAAGCCGTACTTCAAGCTGGAAAACGTGATTCAGGGGGCCTTCGACGTAGCCAACCGGCTCTACGGGCTGACGTTCAGGGAGGTAAAAAACGTGCCGGTCTGGAACCCGGAGGTGAAAACCTACGAAGTGTTCGACGCCGACGGCACGTTCCTGGCCGTGTTTTACGGCGACTACTTTCCCCGTCCCGGCAAGCGCGCCGGGGCCTGGATGAACGCCATTCAGGACCAGAAAATGCAGGGCGGCGAGAACGTCCGGCCCCACGTGGTGAACGTCTGCAACTTCACCCGGCCCACCGACACGAAGCCCTCGCTGCTGACGATGAACGAGGTGCGTACGCTCTTCCATGAGTTCGGCCACGGCCTCCACGGGATGCTCGCCAACGGCAGGTACGAAAGCCTGACGGGCACGGCGGTGTACCGCGATTTTGTGGAACTGCCCAGCCAGATCATGGAAAACTTCGTGCAGGAACCCGACGTGCTCGCGCTGTTTGCCAAACACTACCAGACCGGCGAACCGCTCCCCACCGAGTACGTGGCTAAAATCAAGGCCAGCGCCAACTTCCTGGCCGGGCTGGCGTCGCTGCGGCAACTCAACTTCGGCCTGCTCGACATGGCCTGGCACGGCACCCCGCCTACGGGCGAACCGGTCGACAGCCTCGAACGCCGCATCACCCGCCGCGTGGAACTGTACCCGATTCAGCCCGGCACGGCCGTCAGCCCGGCGTTTCAGCACATTTTCGCGGGCGGCTACTCGGCGGGGTATTATTCCTACAAATGGAGCGAGGTGCTCGACGCCGACGCCTTCGAGGCCTTCAAGGAAAAAGGGCTGTTTAACAAGCAGGTGGCCGATTCATTCCGGCAAAACGTACTCTCGAAGGGCGGCAGCGAAAAAGCCGAGCTGCTCTACCGCCGCTTCCGGGGCCGCGACCCCAAGCCCGACGCCATGCTGCGCCGGGCGGGACTGATTCAGTAATTTTATTGTGGGGCGGGATGCATCCCGCCCACCCGCGTCCTGCCTGCCGAAAACCGTCCCGCTTAACCGAGTGGGGCGGTTTTTCTTTTTCCGTTAACTTGCCGGAAACTTTCTCCCCATGCCCAACCCCGACTCCCTCCGTTACCCCATCGGTCGTTTTTCCTACGAAAACCCGTACACCCCCGAGCAACGCCAGGCGCTGCTGGACAGCCTCGAAGCCTACCCCGGTCACCTCCGCCGCGTGGTAACGCCCCTCACCGACGCCCAACTCGACACGCCCTACCGCGAACACGGCTGGACCCTCCGGCAGGTGGTTCACCACGTGGCCGACAGCCACGCCAACGGCTACATCCGCACCAAACTGGCCCTGACCGAGGACAACCCCACCATCAAACCCTACGAGGAAGCCCGCTGGGCCGACCTGCGCGACACCGCCGTTGTGCCTGTGCTGACTTCGCTCAACCTCCTCGACGCCCTCCACGCCCGCTGGGTGGCCGTATTTCGGTCGCTGACCGAGGCGGATTTTCTCGGGAAAACCTACTACCACCCCGCCAACCAAACCACCGTCCCGCTCGACCGGCAACTGGGCGAGTACGTCTGGCACGGCAAGCACCACCTGGCGCACCTCACGGGGCTGCTGGAGCGGGAAGGCTGGCGATTTAATGACTGAATGATTGCGTGTTGAGTGAGCAAATAAAACCAACTTGTGAATCTGATTTCTTATTCAGTCATTCAACACGCAATCATTCAGTCATTAACCCCATGTCCATTCTGAAAAAAACCTCCCTCGTCCTCGCCGTGGCGGCCCTCGGCTACGGCGGCTACTACGGCTACACCTACGCGTCCATCGGCGCGGGGTACGCGGCCAAAGCCGTGTGTTCGTGCGTGTTCGTGTCGGGCCGGTCGCTCGAATCGGTCGTAGCGGAAGATTTATACGCGGTGAAAGGCATCGCCACGTCGGAGGTGGACCGGGTGAATCACACCGCCACCACCCGCGTGCTGGGCATTGCTTCCAAAACCGCCGTGTATCGAGAGGGCCTCGGCTGCACGTTGCTCAACGGCGTCACGGCCGACGAACTCCGCCAACAACCCACCATTTCCCAAAGCACGTTGGCTACCACCCCGCTGGCCATCGCCCCACCCGACACGCTGGCCGTCGACGACGAAGCCCTGCACAACACCCTCCGCTGGGCGTTTGCCGAAACAGACCCGAAGCGCATCGTCCGCACCCGCGCCGTGGTGGTGCTGCACCGGGGCCAACTCGTGGCCGAACAGTACGCCCCCGGCATCACCGCCGACACGCGGCTCACGGGCTGGTCGATGACCAAAAGCGTGACCAATGCGCTCGTTGGGATGCTGGTGAAAGACGGGAAACTTTCGGTCGAAAAACCCACGGGCTTCGCCGAATGGCAAGCCGATGACCGCCGCCGCATCACCCTCGACCACCTGCTCCGGATGAGCAGCGGCCTGAAATTTGAGGAGAATTACGGCAACGTCAGCGATGCGACGAAGATGCTGTTTCTGGAAAAAAGCGCCGGGGGTTACGCCTTGAAAAGCCCGCTGGGCGGCGAGCCGGGCCAGCCCTGGTACTATTCCAGCGGCACGACCAACATGTTGCAGGAACTCATCCGCCGCCAGTTTCCCACCCACGCCGCGTATTTGAATTTTCCGCACCAACGGCTTTTCCGGAAAATCGGCATGACCAGCGCCGTCCTCGAACCCGACCCATCGGGCACCTACGTCGGTTCGTCGTTTCTGTTCGCCACGGCCCGCGACTGGGCCAAATTCGGGCAACTCTTCGCGCAGGACGGCGTCTACAACGGCGAACGCCTGCTGCCTGAAGGCTGGGCGGCCTATTCCTCCCGCGAAACGCCCGGCTCCGACAGCCGCTACGCCGCGCAGTTCTGGATTTACCCGCGCCAGTGGGGCCTGCCCGCCGACACGTTTATGGCCAACGGGTTCGAGGGACAATTCGTGGTGATTGTTCCATCCAAAAACCTCGTCATCGTCCGCCTCGGCTGCACGCCCGACGAGCAAAATTTCGACGAAAAGCGGTTTTTGACGGAAATCAACGCGGCGGTGAAACGGTGAACTTCTAAACCCAACCCCCAAACCTAACAGGTCTTCAAGACCTGTTAGGTTTTTTAATCCAGCCGTTTCTCGTAGCAAAAAAACCGCAGGCCGGGCCGGAACCCGAGGGTGATTTCGCCCGCGAACTGGTAGCCAAGTTTCGGAAAAAGGCGCTGCGTGGCCGCGTTTTCGGAGTTGGTATCCACCCGAACGGCTCTTTTTTGGTGTTCGCGTCCAACCGTTTCGGCCTGGTGCAGGAGCGCGGCAGCGACGCCCCGGCCCTGCGCTTCGGGGTGGACGGCCAGCCGGTGCACCACCACGACGGGTTCGCTAAGGTCCCAGCCCACCTGGGCGTACTCGGGTTCGTTGGCCGTGGTCAGCGCCGCGACCCCGGCCACGCGCCCACCGAGTTCGGCCACCCAGAGCCACTGGTTGAGCACGTCGCGCCGGAGTACTTCTTCGTTCGGGTACGCGCTTTCCCACTGAAAATTTCCGGCGGCGTGCATCAGCGGCACCACCGCACGGATGAGGCTCACCACGGCGGGCAAGTCGGTTTCGGTTGCCAGACGCAGCGTCATTTTTGGAGAAAAAGCACCATCAATTCTTCGTCGAGGTAGGTTTCGCCCCACTTGATGGCCCGCCTGCCGTACCCGTAGCTTTCAAAGCCGCAGGACTGGTACAGCCGCTTCGCCCGGAAGTTGGTCCCGACCACGGTCAGCACCACCTGCTCGACGTCCGTTTGGGCGCGGACGCGCTCCAGCACTGCCGCCACCAGCGTGCGGCCCACGCCCCGCCCGGCGGCTTCGTCGGCCACGTACATCCAGAACAGCAGTCCCCGGTGCCGCAGCCGTTCGCGGTCGTGGCCCTCGCGCTGAAAACTGACCGTGCCCAGCCAGGCACCCGTTTCGCCGAAAGCCCCGAGCGTGAAACTGTCGGACGTGCCCCGCGTGGGAAACGGCAAGGGGTCAAGATCGGCGGGGCTGATGCGGAAGCAGTCGGGCCGCACCGTCAGGCCGCGCCGGAAAAACGCCTTGTGCGCGACGTGTTCATTTTCAAAAACTTCCCGGATGTTCATAACTCCATTTCCATTTTGATGTTGGCCCGCTCGTAGGGCGTGGCGGCCATTTCGACTTTGTGAAAACCCAGGCGGCGGTACAGTTCCAGCGCGGGCACCAGCCGGGTGTTCGATTCGAGCCAGAGGCGGCTGGCCCCCGCCCGGCGCGCCCAGTCGATGGCGGCCTGACCGAGTTTTTTGCCCACCTGCCGCCCCTGCGCGGCGGGACTCACCGCCATTTTGACCAACTCGAACGACGCCCCGCCGGGGTCTTTCACCAACCCCACCACGCCCACGACGTTCCCGTCGAGCAACGCGGCCAACACCTGCCCGCCGCCCGCGACGAGGGCTTCCGGGTGGTCGAGTTGTTCGAGGTCGTGGGGTTCTACCTTGAAGTAGGTGCTGATCCACTCCACATTCAGGCGCTTGAAGTCGGGCGCGTACGGCGGCGCGTATTCAACGATTTCGATTGCCTCCTGCTGGCGGGTTTTGAGGTGCTCGGTAAAGTAGGTCAAGTAATCTTTTTCGGCCAGCGTCGCCTCGATTTCCTCCACGGCCCAGAGCAGGTTGTGCTTTTGTGAACGAATCAGGTGCTCGTTTACCTCGCGGATGAGTTGCCAGATGCGGTGAAATTCGGGCAATCGCTCGCGACCTTCCGGACTCACGGCCAGCAACCGCTTGCGGGCATCCTGACTCGATTTTTCGGAAACCACCAGCCCGCGCCGTTCGAGTTCGCGGGCTACCTGAATCACCGCCGGATGGCTGACACCCAGTTTTTCGGCCACTTCCGTGACCGGCAGCGGGCCTTGTTCGCTCAGCAGCCGGAACAGCGGGAAGCACTTCGGGTCGAAATCGAGGCCGTAGCGCCGGTACACGGCGGTGGCCTGCCCGCTGATCGTGTCGCTCAGGCGACGCAACCGGCTTCCCCAGGCCAATTCGCCCTGTTCTTTGATGAAATCCATTTACGTAAAATTTTAAGTAAATGCTTACACAAATGTTTACCTGAAAAAAGGAATGCGCAAGAGTGGGAACGTTTTTTTGGGTTAATGGGGTTGAAAACGCAATCCATTGTCCTTTTCGCCCGGCCAAATTCGCCCGATTTGCCGTTAAGCCCGGCTGGCTACAGCCGCTGTTTCATGGAAAAATTCGACGTTCTCATTATCGGCGGCGGGCCTATCGGCCTCGCCTGCGGGCTGGCGGCCAAAAACGCGGGACTTTCGTACGTCATCATCGAGAAAGGCTGCCTGGTCAACTCGCTCTACCATTACCCGCTGACGATGACGTTTTTCAGCACCTCCGACCGGCTCGAAATCGGTGGCGTGCCGTTCACGTCGCTCAACGTGAAGCCGACCCGTTCCGAATCGCTCGAATACTACCGCCGCGTGGCCCAGTCGGGCGGGCTGAACATCCGGCTTTTCGAGCGCGTGGACCGGGTGAACGATGCCCCCGACGGCTTCGAAGTACTCACGACGAAAGGCCGCTACGCCGCCCGCTACGTGGTGGTGGCGACGGGTTTTTACGACATTCCCTGCTACCTCGGCGTGCCCGGCGAAAACCTCCCGAAGGTGGCACACTACTACCGCGACCCGCATTTTTACGCCGGGATGAAGGTGATCGTGGTCGGAGCGAACAACTCGGCCGTGGACGCCGCCCTGGAAACCTACCGCAAAGGCACCGACGTGACGATGGTGGTGCGCGGCCCCGAAATCGGGCGGCGGGTGAAGTATTGGGTGAAACCCGACATCGAAAACCGCATCGCCGAAGGCAGCATCCGGGCGTTTTTTAACTCGACGGTGCGCGAAATCCGTGAGACGGAAGTGGACGTGCAAACGCCCGACGGGCCAGTGACGGTGCCCAACGATTTTGTCATCAGCGCCACCGGTTTTCGGCCCGATTTTGAATTTTTACAAACGCTCGGCATCGAATTGTCGAACGACGAAAAACGCCACCCCACCTACAACCCCGCTACCCAGGAAAGCAACCGCCCCGGCCTGTTTCTGGCGGGCGTCGTTTGCGGCGGCATGGACACGCACGTGTGGTTCATCGAAAATTCGCGCGTCCACGCCGACCAGATTGTGCGGCGGATTCTGGAGCGGGAAAGCGTTTTGTCTGAATCATGATTCAGACAGAAACTCCGTCCACAGCGCCAGCGCGTGCGCCGGGCAGTTCCAGCGGAAGTGCGTGAACGGGTGGTGCGCCCAGCGGTAGAAAAAGCGGGGCCGCTCAATGGGCGTCAGGATGCAGCCGATGAAAAAGGCGTAGCGACGTAATTCTTCCTCAAAATCAGCGGGTTTCGCCAGCAAGGGCGCGTTTCCGCCCAGCTTCTTCAGCGACGTGGCGACGAGTACACGGTCGAAAAATTCACTCGTTTCCTGCATTAATTCCGGCCCGTCAGCGAGCAGTTTCTCCCGGCAACCAGCCAGTTGGGGCGGGTCGTAAGCGGCCAGCAGGCGGGCGACGTGGTAAAAGATTAGCGCCGGGCGCGGGTAATGGTGCGACACGTCGAAGGCGCGGCGGCGGTAATCGCCCGACAGCACGGCCTGCCGAACGAAGGTGAGGCTGGCCTCGTCAAACTCGTCGAGCGGCAGGTTTTCCCGAAAAATCAGCAGGAACAAATTGCCGAGCGCACACACGTCGAGGTCGATGCTCATTTTTTCGCCGAACCAGGTCGAGTAGGCCCGCAGCGAGCGGTAGTGGAGCGGCGTGTTCTGCACCCAGCGGGTGGTGCCGTTGGCGTGACGGGGCAGGAGGTTTTTCAACGCCACGATTTCCTCACGGGTATGCGGGGACGTCAGGAAAACCATAGCCGTGTCGTCGATGTCGTCGGGCAGGTGGAACTGCCGGAAGCGGTGAAAGACGTAGCCGGGTTGGAAATGCCCGTCGGGGCGGGCTTCGTAGTTGTTGTAGGTGGGCCGACCGCCGGGGTTGCGGTAGGCCGGGTACGCGCGGGCGGCTTTCCGGGAAATTTCATCCACCAGTGCCTGCGAGGCGGGCGGGAGTTTTTCGCGAAGCCCGTTCAGCGTGAACACCGTGATGGCCGTGGTGAACACGTTGGTATCGGGACGGCGGTAGGGCAACATGCCGTGGAAACGCCAGGCGGGAAAAAGTCCCGCCGGAAACGGTTTCGCCCCTTCCGATTGCAGCGCCGCAATGCGCCGAATGAGTTCTTCGACTTCGTTCATTCCTTGAAAAACGGCCTTCGCCCCCGGCGCGGCTTGTAATTTGCAGGCGGCAAAAGTAGCGCAAATTTTCTCGTCCTAATTTTCCAGACTGCCAACCGGACGCCGGAACCGCTGGCGTAAAAACGCGGCCATTGGGCCTGGGTGGTTCGCTACCTTTGGCGGGGTTTAAACACCCAAAAAACCAAAACCAACCATGACACTCCAACGCAAAGGGGCCGCGATTCGCCGGGTGCGCGACATTGCCGTAAGCAGCACCCTCAGCCTCGCCGTCCTGACCGGCGCGCCTCTGCTGCAAAGCTGCGGCGGCGACGAAACCCGTACCGAAACCCGCCAGGAAACCACGTTTTCGCGGGGCGTGAAAACCTACATCACCGAGGTGGAGCCGGGCACGTTTAAAGTCACCGACGAAGTGCCCGCCTCCGCCGACAGTTCGGTAGCGATTGTGCGTTATTACGACGGCCACCGCGACACGCTCAGCACGGCTTCGGCCAAAGCCTTAATCGACAACGAGATCGCCGCCAACCCGGCCCGCGTCGGGCACCATTCGTCGCTCGGCAACGCGCTGCTCTACGGCGGCATGGGCTACTGGCTGGCCACGACGATGCGAAACCGGCAGTACGCCTCGTACCGCCAGCAGTACGACGGCAGCCGGTTTTACAGCAACCCGGCCACCTACCAGCGTTCGCAAAGCATCGGGCGGCAAATCAGCGCCTCGCGGAGTACACGCACCGTCACGACCAGCCGCCCCGCCGGGGGCCGGAGCGGGTTTTTCGGCAGCCGGAGCAGCGGGCGGGGCTTTGGTGGGTGAGGTCGTAGGGGCGGTGCTTGCCTCCGCCCTGGTCGGATTGCACGTGACGTGGGCGGAGGCAAGCACCGCCCCTACGAAAATACCATGATCAAGCTAAAACCCCTCCCCAACCCGCCCGAAGCCCAGCTCCGCCAAATTGGCTGGGACTGGCTCCTGGGCACCGATACCCTGCCCTACCTGACCAGCGACCTGGTCGTGGTGAGTGAAAAAGAGGCCCAGGCGTACTACGACGCGGCCAACGAACTCTACGACCGGTTCGTGGAAGCGGGCCAGCACGTGCTCGACGCCAACCGGCTGGGCGAACTGGGCATTCCGGCCAGCCTGCACGAATTGGTCCGGCTGAGTTGGGACGACGACCGCCACCAACACCTCTACGGGCGCTTCGACCTGGCCGGGGGCGTGGACGGGCGGCCCATCAAACTCATCGAATTCAACGCCGACACGGCCACGTGTTTGCCCGAAACGGCCCTCGTGCAGTGGGCGCACCTGAAAGCGAATGGGCTCGACGACCAGCGGCAGTTCAACACCGTGTTCGAGTCGCTGGTGGAGCAGTTTCAGGTACTGCGCCAGCAAAACGCCGACCTCGCGCCCACGCTGCTGCTTTCGACGATGCGCGATTTTCCGGAAGACGACGCGAACCTGAGCGTGCTCGGCGAAGCCGCCCGCGAAGCCGGGTTCGACGTGGACTACGAGTACATCGACGCCGTGGAGTTTTCGCCCATCGAAGGCATTTTCAAGCAAAACGCGGAAACCGGGCAGTTCGAAAAATTCGATTTCTGGTTCAAACTCGTGCCCTGGGAATATATCGCCGAGGAAGGCGAACTGGCCCCGATTCTCACGCAACTGGTCCGCGACCGCAAGGCCGTGGTGCTCAACCCGGCCTACGCGCTGCTGTTTCAGTCGAAGGGACTGCTGAAGGTGCTTTGGGAATTGTTCCCGGCTCACCCGCTGTTGTTGGCCACGGGCGACGCGCCGCTACCAGCGCGGAGTTTTGTGGAAAAAGTGCTGTTCGGGCGCGAAGGGGCCAACGTGCGCGTGCTTGATGCGGGTGGAAAGGCCACCGCCGAAGCCGACGGTGAATACGGCAACCAGCCAAAAATCTACCAGGAATTCGTGGAATTTCCGCAGGATGCTGCCGGAAACCGCTACCAGGCGGGCGTGTTTTTCGCGGGCGAAGGCTGCGGCCTGGGCTACCGGCGCGGCGGGGTGGTCATCGACAACACGGCGCAGTTTTGTGGACACTTGATTGAGTGAAAAGAGAAGAGTTAAAAGTTAGCCCACCATTTTTTCTCTCTTCTCTTCTAACTTTTCACTTTCCCGCAACTGCTTCGTCGTCTTGCGCGAGCCATCGGGCGACCAGCCCGGCGGGCCAAACAGGTAGCCCAGCGCGTTGCGTAGCGAACCGGCCTGGCGCACGTCGCGGGCGATGTCGGCCCATTCGTGAAAGGCCACGCGGAAGGGGTTGTAGGTCGAAAGGTTCTTGGTCAGGCCGTAGGTGGGGCGGTTTTCTTCCTGCTGAAACGTCCCGAAAAGCCGGTCCCAGATGATGAGCACGCCCGCGTGGTTTTTGTCGAGGTACTTCAACTCGCTCGAATGGTGGACGCGGTGGTGCGAAGGCGTGTTGAGCACGTACTCCAGCGGGCCCAGTTTGTCCACGGCCTCGGTGTGAATCCAGAACTGGTAAATCAGGCTCACGGACTGCATCGTGATCACGATAAACGGGTGGAACCCCACGAGCGGCATCCAGAGCCAGAAAACGAACGCGCCGCTTAAGGTACCCGTCCAGGTCTGGCGAAGCGCCGTGGCGAGGTTGTATTTTTGGGAAGAATGGTGAATGACGTGCGACGCCCAGAAGTACCGCACGCCGTGGCTCAGCCGGTGGAACCAGTAGTAGCTGAAGTCGTCGGCAAAAAAGGCCAGCACCCACACCCACCAGGCAAAGCCGAGGTCGAACAGCCGGATTTCCCAAACCAGAAAAAGCGCCCCGACCACGAGCAGTTTGCTCACCAGGCCCGTAATCACGTTGCCGATGCCCATCGTCATGCTCGTGGCGGCGTCGCGGGCGTCGTACCAGTCCTCCTGCTTGTGCTTCGCCCAGAGCACCTCGGCGGTGACGAGCAGGATAAAGCCGGGGATGGCGTAGTAAATGAGGTTGGGGGGCGATTCCACGGCCTTTCTGAGTTTTTCGTTCGTCGGTTGAAGTTTAGGAAGGCGAAGTTAGCTTTTTTAGAGAACCGATTGCGCATCGAACGGCCGTTTGCTACCTTTCAATCCGAAAGTGAAGTGTGTGCGTAACCCATCTTAAAACGCCCGACGGTGCTGCTTTTTTCTACCGACCGCCCCATTTCGGCCCGCCAGTTCATCGATGTGCTGACCCGCTCGACCCTCGCCGAACGCCGCCCCGTGGACGACGACGAGCGCATCCAGCGGATGCTCGACGAGGCCAACGTGCTGGTTACGGCCTGGGACGGCCCCAAACTCGTGGGCGTGAGCCGTGCGTTGAGCGATTTTAGTTTCTGCTGCTACCTCTCCGACCTCGCCGTGGACGAAGCCTACCAGCACCGGGGCATCGGGCGGCGGCTCGTCGAACTCACCCACGAAGTGAGCGGCCCCCAAACCACGCTGATTTTATTGGCTGCCCCGAAGGCGGTGGATTACTACCCGAAGATTGGGATGAAGCCGCACGGGGCTTGTTTTGTGGTGGATCGGAAGGAATAAGCCCTACACTTATCCCGTTATTTCGACGAGATCGGCACCCTGTTGGAGCAAATCAATCGCTTTTTCAATGTACTGGTCAAAGATTTCCCGCAGTCGTTGATTCGAAGTATTCCCGCAGGTAAGCCAGATAATTCTGGGTGGGGCGTGGAAGCGATTTAGCAGTCGTACGAAATCTTCGTCTTTGGTTATAACCGTAGCGTTAGCCTGCCTTGCTGCTTGAAAGATCACTTCATCATCGGCATCCCGCAGTCCCAGGTAACGAACTGAAAAGCACGGATAGTCAAAGTTTCTCTGGATCCAAAGAGCGAGGTGCGGGGAGAGTTGAGCATCTACCCAAAGCACGGTGCTGTTTTCAGCGTTCAGGTTAAGCGGGTTCATGAACCAAAACTACTTGCCCGGTACCATCGTTGGACAATGCAGAATCAGAAAGTAACCAACAAAGTTTGAGTGCATCTCTGAAGGTTACGCCGCTTTCAAGGTAGGATAAGTTAACCTGCGAGCAGCAAACAGCAAAGAAGCCTGCACATCCTCTGCCTCCAAATCCGGCATTTCTTCCAGAATCTCTTCCGCACTCAGACCATTCGCCAGCAATTCCAGCACGTCGGAAACCCGGATCCGCATACCCCGGATGCAGGGCTTGCCGCCGCATTGCTGCGGATTCATGGTGATTCGATTGAGGAGTTCGTTTTCCATAACAAGCAAAAATAGCCGCTTTTTTCTGAAGGTGCGCACCCACTTCTGCATCTCCGACGCCTGCACCCTAAAGCCGTTCGCTAACTTTCCGCTCCTTCACCCCAACGAATGACCGTTTCGCTGAACATCCGGCGGGCGGGTGTGCTATCTTCACGGTGTTCAACCAGATCGACCATCCGATGGGCACGTTTGCGGCAGAACTCAACGCGGTTCCGTTCCGAAAAAAGCCGTTCTTTCCGGCTCCGGGTCAGAGCCTGTTTCGTCCGGCCCCGCCGAAGGACACCGTGCAGCGGCAACCAAAAGAACCCGCCAAAACCCCTCCGCCCAAAACCCTCGGCGAGCAGGGCGTGAGCGCCAGCGACCCGGTGACGGTCAGCAAAACGCCGCCGCTCATCGACGCCGTTTTTGCGCGCAACAAAACCTTCGCCAAGTACCTCACCTTCCGCCTCGGCGAGCAGCGGCCCATCGCCGAAAAGGGCAAATTCATCGTGTACGCGCGGCAGGCCCTCTACGAAGACGCCTTCAAAGCCTACACCGCTGGGCGGAGCGGCGGCAAGGGTGCCGTGCCGACGGGCTTTTACTGGGAAACGGAAACGAAGAACAAAGTCACGACGACGCGCGACGAAATCCACCTGAGTCCAGACGCTACGTTTGGCATCGCGTTTCACGAAGCCGTCCACAAAATGTCGTCGGGCAACGTGGTGGCGTTTCTGAGCGACGACCCCAACCTGGCCTTTGAGTTGAACGAAGGGTTCACGTCGATTTTCTCGAAACAAATTCTCGAAGACGAAGGCGTGAACGACTACCGCGACGGCTACGCGTTTCAGCGCGACAAAGCCAGGAAAGTGCTCAAAGCCATTGAATTCGACGCCGCCGCCGACTGGTATTTCAATGGCAGTCACCGGAAACTGCTGGACAAACTGAAGATTGGCAACGCGGTGAAAGACCCCTCGAAAGAGGCCATCAAGCGGCTGAAAGCCCTTTTGTAGGCGCGGGTTCGTACCTTTGGGTACTGCCAAATCTCCCGTTCATGCGCCTGCTGCTGCTTGCCTGCCCGCTGTTGCTGCTCGTTTCAATGAAAAGTGACAAACCCGCCTACCTCCTCTACGACCAGAAACTCAAACGCACCGGTTACGAGAAGTTACTCAAAACCGCCGCCAGCGCCGACGTGGTGCTGTTCGGCGAGTTACACAACAACGCCATCGACCACTGGCTGGAGTTGCAGTTGACGAAAGACCTGTTTGCGGAAAAAGGCCAGAATTTAGCGCTCGGGGCTGAGATGTTCGAGGCCGACAACCAGCAGGCCTACAGCGATTACCTCGCCAAAAAACTGACCGACAAGCAGTTGGGCACCGCCGCCCGTCTCTGGCCCAACTTCGCCACCGATTACAAACCTCTGCTTGACTTCGCCCGCGACCACGCCGTGCCGGTGGTGGCCACCAACGCGCCGCGCCGCTACGCCAGCCTCGTAGCTCGGCGCGGCCTCGTGGCGCTCGACTCGCTACCCGCCGCTGAAAAGGCGTTTCTGACCCCGCTGCCCCTGGATGTAGACCTCACGCTGCCTGGCTACAAGCAAATGCTCGACATGGGCGGGATGCACGGCGGCAACGGCATGCCGGGCATGAGCGCCGAAAACATGGCCCGCGCCCAGGCCACCAAAGACGCCACAATGGCGCATTTTATTCTCCAGAACCTCAAACCGGGGAACACCTTTTTACATTTTAACGGCAGTTACCACTCGCAGAATTTCGAGGGCATCGTCTGGTACTTGAAGCAGGCCCGCCCCGACCTGCGCGTGGTGACCATCCACTCGGTGGAAGAAACGGATATCGCCAAACCCACCGAAGCCAAACCCGGCGCGGCAACGTTTACCGTGTGCATCCCGGCGGACATGACTAAAACGTATTAGAATGGAGGAGTGAGGAGCGAGGAGTGAGAATGGATTGAAATTCTTACTCCTCGCTCCTCACCCCTCGCTCCTGAACTATGCAAGATATTGAACCTTTTTTCGGCTGGGAAGACCGTTACAACGCCGCTGAAGACGAGCAGTCGCCGTTTTTTGGGCGGGAGTATAATTTTCAGCAGTACGAAAACGACATCTACGGCTACTACATCCACCCCTCGTGGGACGAAATCGGCTCCGAAACGCTCTACTGCAAGATTCTCTACGCCGATTACGACCGCCGCTACGTCATCATCGAACTCTTTGGCGAGTGGAACGACACGCTCCACAACGACGTGATGCACCTCAAGCGGACCGTCATCGACCACCTGACCGCCGAGGGCATCAACCAGTACATCCTGGTGGGGGAAAACATCCTCAATTTCCACGGCTCCGACGACGAATACTACGCCGAGTGGTTTGAGGAGGTGGAAGACGGCTGGATTGCGGGCGTCAATTTCCGCGATTTCGTGGAACGCGAGTGGCACCGCTACCACATCGATTCGTACATCAATTCCGGCGGCACACTCAACGACATCGCCAACTGGCGGACGCTCAAACCCGGCCTGTTTTACGAACTCGTGCGGCAACTCATCACCCGGCGGCTAACCTGACCAATAGGACCGGTATTCTCGTTTTTCCAATCGGGCAAAAACCTGAAAAATAGGCCTTTGCGTTGGTTAGTTTCAGGGAATGTTTCTACTTTGTGGTGAAAACACCTAATCATTCCCTACCCCAATGGCCAAAATCACGAAGAAACCCGCTCCCACGCCGAAGGCGACTCCAAAAACGGCAGCCCCCAAAGCGGAGGCCCCGAAAGTTGACGCCGTAAAAGCGAAAGCCGAAGCCAAAGCCGAAGAAGTGCAGGCCACGGCGGAAACCAAACTGGAGGAGTCGAAAACCGCCGCCGTTGGCAAAATCGAAGCCCTGGCCACCGCCGCTAACGACAAGGTGGAAGAACTCACCGGCGTGGACGTTTCGGAAAAAGTGAGCGACATCACGGCCCAGGCCAGCGCCAAACTCGACGAGGTCGCCGACGCCGTCAGCGAAAAACTGGACGACTTGCAGGAAGCCGCCGCCGACACCTACGACGAGGTGAAAGCCGCTGCCACCGCCAAAATCGCCGACCTCACCGACGGTGACCTGGGGGCCAAAGTGGACGAATTAAAAGCCAACGCGACCGAAAAATTCGAGGAAATCAAGGCGGAAGCCGTGGAACAACTCGCCGCCGCGCAGGTGAAATTTGAGGAAGTGAAGGAAGACGTCGCCGAACAATTCCAGGATTTAAAAGAAGAAGTCACCGAACAGGCCGATGTCGTGAAAACCAAAGCCAAAGGCTTCTGGGCGCGGCTATTTGGCCGGAAATAGATTGGTTGTAGTTGAAATTCCCCCTTTGAAGGGGGGTGGAGAGGCGGTGCGGTGGGAGGGGGATGTTCTCGGTCGTCCGGCCACATCCCCCTCCTCCCCACGAGGCTCACCCACCCCCCTTCAAAGGGGGAATTTTTTACCGCACGTCGCCTTTCGGCCCTACGTACCGCTCAAAAAATTCGTAAATCCGCAGCATCCGATCGATGCGCTGGCGGGGATTGCCGCTCCGCGAAAGCTCGTGGGTGGCTCCGGGCATCCGCACGTACTCGACAGGTTTTCCCAGAATCTTCAAACTTTTGTAGAGCATTTCACTCTGAATCGGACCGGTGCGCAGGTCGTTTTCGCCGTGTTTGATGAGCAGTGGCGTGCGGATGTTCTGCACGAAACTGTACGGTGATTCCCGCTCCAGCACCCGCTCCTGCTTATCGAGCCAGGGGTACTGGAAATACGCCGGAATGAGCCGCCAGGCGTTGCCTTCGCCCAGAAAAGTGGTCAGGTCGTATACGCCGCGCTGGGCGAAAGCCGCCTTGAACCGGTGGTCGTGCCCCACGATCCAGGCCGTGAGGTAGCCCGCGTAGGAGCCGCCGGTGATGACCTGCCGGCTGGTGTCAACCCACGCTTCGCGGGCGGCAGCAGTGGCGGCGGCGAGCACGTCGGAGGCCGGGCCTTTGCCCCAGTCCTTGATGTTGGCCCGCTGAAATTCCTGCCCGTACCCGCCCGACCCGCGCGGGTTAGCGTACACGATGCCGTAGCCTTTGCCGCAGAAAAACTGAAATTCGTGCCACATCGACGCCTCGCCCGGTCCCCACATGGCCGTCGGGCCGCCGTGCATGTTGAGCAGCAGCGGGTATTTTTTGCTCGGTGTGGCCGTGCCCGCGCCGAGTTCGGTGGGTTTCATGATCCAGTATTCCACGGTCTGGCCTTTTTCGTTGGCGAGCACGTATTTTTCGGGAAAGCTTAACTGCTTGTTTTTCAGCCAATCGACGTTATGGCTACTCAGGCGGTTCTGGTTTTTGGCCGTCAGGCTGGCTACGTAGAGTTCCGACGGGTTGGCTACTTCGGTTTTGGCAAAAATCACCCCGTTCTTCGTCAAATCGAAATCACCCACGCCGGCGTCGAATTCAGTCAGGCGCTCGGTTTTCCCCGACCGCACGTCGAGGCGGTAGAGCGGAAAACCGCCGTTCGACGGGGCCGTGTAGTACAAATACCGCGAATCGCGCGACCAGGTCAGGTTGGTGGCCGAGCGGTCGATCTCCAGTTCGCGCACACCGCGCACCGTCGGGATGGACGAATTCAGGCGCACCTCGGCGTAAGCCAGTTTGGGGATGTTCACGCCCTCGGCAGGCACCGAGAGCCAGGCTATCCATTTACCGTCGGGCGAAGGCGCGGGGCTGCCCATCCGGTTGCCTTTGCGCTGCAAACCCGCCAGGGCGTAGCTCGATTCCAGCCCGCCCTGGTCGTTGAGCCGTAGAATGGCGATGCCCGCGTCCTGCTCGCGGTCGGGGTGTTTTTCCTCGTCCAGCGCCGTCGTCACGTACAAATGCTTTCCGTCCGGTGCCCAAACTGCCCCGCCGTACGACTGGAAACCCGTGGTGAGCACGCGGGGTTTAGCCCCTTCGTAGGCGTCGATGACGCACAGCAGGCTGAAATTCAACTCGGGCTGGGTGGTGGCTTCGCCCTGAAAATTGAGGCGGTCGATGACCTTCGCCTTTTTGTCTTCCTCGTCTTTCGCCAGAAAAGCCCGGATTTCGGCCAGCGACCCATCGGGGTTGGGCTTCACGTCCTTGCCGGGTTGGAGAAACGAATTGTCGGCAAAGCCCGGTTTTTCCAGCGACCACGCGGGCAGCGCCTTTTTAGGGTTGAACAGCGAATCCTTCAGCAACTCGCCCATCGGCAGACTCACCGAAAAAACCACCCGGTTGCCATCCACCGTAGCCTGCGGGTTGCTGGTGCCGTACTTCCAATCGGTGAGTTGGGTGGGTTCGCCGCCGTCGAGGGTGAGCAGGAAAAGCTGCGGTTTTTCCTTGACGGTGCGGGTAAACACGAGCGTTTTGTTGGTCAGCCACACGCCCCGGCTGACGCCATCTTTGCCGCGCGTAAGTTGGCGGGGCGGGTGCTCAAAATCGGTCAGCCAGAGGTGCGTGCGGTATTCGTAGTCGAGTTTGTCGGTTTCGTGGGGTTCGAGGCCCTGCACCGCGTACACGGCGTGCTCGCCGTCGGGGGCCACGGCCACGCTTTGCACGGTTTTGATTTTGGCCAGGTCGCTGACGGTGATTTTCTCCGTGCCGGTTTGGGCAAAAACGAACGCGGGAAAAAAGAAGAAGAGCGGGTAAACGTATCGCATGGCTGGAAGGGATTTCGGTCGGTCGGACAACCGCACAAAGATGCCCACGAAGGTAAAAAAAACGCCTTCCGTTCCGGCGACGAAAGGCGTTTTCAGCCCAAAAACCGAAATTCAGCCGACAAAAACTTCTCCACTCGCGTCATTGCGAAGAACGAAGCAATCCATTGGCACCGGCCAAAAGCGTCGTTGGGAAAGCGCAGATTTGGCCCAACCTCCTTTGGCCGGTATCAACGGATTGCTTCGCTCCAGGTGAAAAACTTCATTTTATTGCGTTTTTCACCCTCCGCTCGCATTGACGGGTTGGGGAGGTTTTTTTGCGCTCCTCGTCCTTTGTGCTCCCCGGAGTTACAGACGAACCGCGACCAATTTTTAATTACCAATTTTCCCTACCCCATCTCATTTTTCACCACAAATTCCTCGGCTTTTTCGTCGCCCTTGCGCACGAAGGGGCGGATGATGAGGCGCGTACCGCGCTCGTAGGTGAAGAAGCGGTAGATCCAGTTGCTGAGCACGATCAGTTTGCTGCGGAAGCCAATCAGGTAATAAATGTGGACGAACAGCCAGGCAAACCAGGCCAGCAGCCCATTCAGGTGCAGGTTTCTGGGCAAATCGGCCACGGCCCGGCTGCGGCCAATGATGGCCAGCGAGCCCTTGTCGAAGTACTCGAACGGCTCCGGGTCGTGCTTGCGGAGGAGTCGTTGCAGGTTTTTGGCCAGGTGCTGCCCCTGCTGAATGGCCGGTTGCGCCACGCCGGGGTGGCCGTTGGGGTACTTGTCGGTTTTCATCAGGGCTAAATCGCCGATGGCGAAAATATCGGTGAAACCCTGCACCTGACTGAAGCGGTTGACCAGGATTTTTCCTTTTTCGACTACTTCCTTCGGGATGCCGTCGATGAGCGCCCCCGCTACGCCGGCGGCCCACACAAGCGTTTGGGTCCGGATTTGTTCGCCGCCTTTGAATGTCGCCGTTTCGCCGTCGTAGGCTTCCACCAGCGTTTTTAGCTTGATTTCCACGCCCATGTCGGCCAGGTAGCGGTGGGCAGTATGGCTCGACTCGGGCGACATGGGCGGTAGCACCCGGTCGGCCCCCTCGACGAGGTAAATGTGCATCTGGCTGAAATCGAGGCCGGGGTAATCGCCGGGCAGCACGTGCTTGCGCATTTCGGCCAGCGACCCGGCCAGTTCGACGCCCGTCGGGCCGCCGCCCACGATGACGAAGTTGAGCAGCGCCTGCCGCAGGTCAGGGTCGGTGGTGAGGTTGGCCTGTTCGAAGCTTTGCAGCAACTGGCTGCGCAAATTGAGCGCCTCCGGGATGGTTTTGAGCGGAAACGAATTCGCCTTGATCTGCTCGTTGCCAAAGAAATTGGACTTCGACCCGGCGGCTACCACGAGGTAATCGTAGCGCAACTCGCCGATGAGGGTCTGAACGACCTTCCGGGCCGGGTCTACGCCCGTGACGCGCACCAGGCGGAAGTGAAAGTCGGTGTAGTCTTCGTCGAACATTTTCCGGAGCGGCTCGGCGATGGCATCGGGTTCCAGCCCGGCGGTGGCCACCTGGTAGAGCAGCGGCCAGAAACCGTGGTAATTCTGTTTGTCGAACAGCACGACCTGAAACTCCCGGTTGTCGAGGTTGCGGGCCAGGTTGATGCCCCCGAACCCGCCGCCGATGACGACGACGCGCGGCTTGGTGGTATCGGGAATATTGAGCGAAAGATTGGTGAAATCGAGCATGGTGCTGGGGGCGTCAAAGAGAATTCTCCACCATTCCTCTAAAAAAAGTCGCGCCAAGACCTCGTTTACAGGCTACCTGATCTTTCCAGATCAGCCTGACTCGAAAGCTGTTTTGAATAGTGAAGGGAATGCCGTATTATTAAGCTTTTTGAAAAGAATGTAGTTGAGTTTCCTTCGATGCACCCCTCATTGGGTTGGTAATCGCCCTGTCACGTTCTGATGTTGTCATGATTACTCATTACCTGAACATAAACGCTCTTTTCGATTACCGTACCTCGTTGACTCCGCTGGGCGGTTCCAGACGCAACCGGCCTACCAGCGCCCTCCCACCCTCCCTTGCCCAACTGGAATTAGCAAAACCGAGCGTATTCCGATACCGCCCGAGGTCCTTAATATCTATTCGCGTTACCGGCCAACTCCACTTTTCCGGGCCTCTAGGTTTGAATTAGCATTAAAAACAACGTCCGAGATTTATATAAAGGACGAACGCCATACGCCGACAGGCAACCACAAATCCAACAGTGCCTACTTAATTGTTCACCTCTGCCAGCAAGATGGCTTACGGACGCTGACAACCGAAACAACAGGCAACTGGGGCACCGCTCTCGCCATAGCCTGTCAGGAGTTTGGGCTGGAATCCATTGCCTTCCTTGATTCAATCAGCGACGTTCGGCGCCCTACTACGCGCGCCGACATAGAACAGCATGGAGGAAGTGTAATCATTGTACCCAACGATGAGAAACACCGCGATTTGCTGACGCTTTCCGCCGAGGCAGCGATAAGAGCTACGGCCAGCCTGCCCAACGCTGCCTACCTCTTCGGTAGTGTTTATGGATATTTCATTGTTGCTCAATCGATTATGGGGCTGGAAGCCCAACAACAACTGGCCGAATTAGGTAAAACCCCGGACGTCGTCGTTGGAAGTTGCGGAGGCGGAGCCAACCTGTTGGGCATCGCCGCTCCGTTTATTGCTCGTGCCGTCCGGGCCGAGTGGAACGGCAAAATCCTGTCCGCAGAATCCGAAAATTGCCCAATTCTTTCGCAGGGGACTTGGGGGTGGTGGGCAATTGACGACGGCGGATTTTATCCCGCTCTTCAAACTTATGGATTGCCGGGGCTTCTCGATACAGAATATATTGGGGGATTAGGCTCCACGGTTGTTGCCAGCGGGGCAGCCCATTTTCACAAAGAGGGACTGATCGAAGCCCGCGTCGTGACAGCGACATTGGCCCGCGAAGCCGCGCACCTTTTCGAGGCCACCGAAGGTATTCGCGTGGCACTCGAAACGGCCTACCAATTGGCGGCAGTAATTCAAGAAGCCAGGCATTCCAAAAGAAGAATCCTTTTAGTAAATATATCTGCTGGTGAAAACGACACCTTATTTTACTCAAAAAAAATCTCACCTTCACTTTCGCACGATTTCCAACTAAAGCAATGACAAAGCAAACGACCAACACATTTGGCAAACATCTAATGCGCTTTGCCAATGCAGTAGACATTGTTCCCGAGACGGTTCTTTTAGAAACCTTAGGCATAATTAAAACTTATTTAAAAGACCGACTCGACATTCAATTTTGCGAATTACTTGTTCCGATTAGACTTGATCAGGAGCTTGCACTTAAATCAGTTTGGCATTCTGGTGGCGAAGAGTGGGTTCAGAAAATCAAGGACGGTTATGGTAATTATAATGGGCAGATTTCATACGCTTACGACAAGCGAAAATCACTTTGGATCGTACCCAAATCAAGCCGTGAGTTATTAAATTCCGAAACATACTACGACCTTTTAGCCAGTACAGTATTGATCGATATCCCTAAGTATGTGCATCTCACACCACATTCAATTAAAACATCCGTCATTCAATTGGTTTACCATGACGGACAACTCATTGGAGTTATTAATTTTGAGTCGACGCAATACTTAAAAGCCACCAAAATCCTTAAAGATGAAATTGCTTCTATTGTTGAGGCAATTGCACTCTTGTACGGACTCAGGAAAACATATACAATTCAAAGCACAAGCACTAAGTTGGCCCTCGATACATTGCGTGAATTCAAAAACCTTCCTCTTACAATTTCACCTAAAATTTTTATTGCTTCTCCAGCTAAATCTGACAAAGCTGTAACTGCTAAAATCACGAGAACTTTGTCTTTGTACGATATTGAAGTTTATTACTGGAAATCAGACACTGATCCGGGAAATATTCCCGAACAAATTTGGCGGGAAGTTTCAACATCAGACATTGGCATTTGTTATTTTTCTGAAATTTCAAGGACTTCTGGACACGCGTATCAGGATAATTATAACGTTGTCTTTGAAGCGGGTATGATGCACGCCTTGAGTAAAAGCGCAAACGATACGATGCAAGGGTGGATTGCCATCCGTGAAGTAGATTCTCCCGGCGTCCCTTTTGATTTCGTTACAGAGCGCATTCTGTCTGTGCCAAGAAATCCAGAGGGAAAAGTTGACGAGGAAGCTTTTGCTGTCGAACTAGAAAGAATATTGGACAGTATCCCCATTCCCCGTCGGGAACTCTTGTGAAAGGAAGTCTATCTTTGTCCAAATCCCCCTCCGGCCATGGCGTCCATCCTGCGAATTACCGGCAAAACCGTTGCCTGTCTCCTCATTTTCGGCGTGGTGCTGTACGCCCTGGCGCATTTCGTGCTCGCGTTTCCTTCCAATTTTCTGAAGACCAAACCGACTGGTAACGTATTCTGGCGGGTGGTTTTTTTCACGCACGTGGGCCTGGGAGCCGTGGCGTTGGCGCTGGGACCGTTTCAGTTCTGGCGGAAGTTTCGCAACCGTCGCCGCCGCCTGCACCGGCTACTCGGCAAAGTGTACGTCTTCGCCATTTTGGTGGCCAGCGTAGCGGCGTTCGGCGCGGCGTGGTTTGCCAGCACGGGCTGGGTAGCCGCCACGGGGTTCATGGGGTTAGCCATAGCCTGGTTTTACACCACATTCCGGGCGTACCGGGCCATCCGGCGGGGCCAGTTGAACGCCCACGAGCAGTGGATGTACCGCAGCTACGCCGTGACCCTGGCGGCGGTAACGCTGCGGATTATCCTGCCGGTTGAAATGGCCGTGTTTCGCCTGCCGTTTTCAACGGCGTACCCGATTGTGGCGTGGGCGTGCTGGGTACCGAATCTGGTTTTTATAGAATGGTGGATAGAAAGCCGTCAACGGAGAGAGCCTAAGGTGGGACGGCGGGAATTGGTTTGACAATTTTTCTCTACCATCGGCTTTATACTCCTTTCCCGAATCCAATTCCCCTTACCCAACCTTCTTTTTTTTCAACCACCATTTCTGCCTGCCCTCCTCCGGCGCTTTCGGCAACACCACCAGCGTTCACCCCATTTCAAAACGCTACCTCACTCGCTCCCCGCACGCGCCCATCCGCCGCCTGTACAAACAGCACCACCGATCCGTTGGCCCGGTCGAAGTCGGCGGGGGCGGTCAGGGTAATTTTTCCCGAAGAACTTAGCGAAGCAACCGACTGAAACGCCCGCACCGCGTTGATCGACTGGAGCCGACGACCCGCGTTTTCGCCGCGCGGCACCTCGTTGGCCCCCGCTTTGCCGATCAGCGCCGCGTGGAGCACGACCCCGGCGGTTTCCCCGTCGAGCCGGTAGCCGAGTGTGAGTTTCGGGCCGTTCCAGGCCGGGGCATCACCCGTGATGCGCACGGTGGCGGGTTGGGCCAGCGCCGCCATCAGGCTGCTTTGCATCCGGCCCGCGCTGGAGCCGACAAATTCCTGCTGCCCGTTTACCACCACCTGCGGCGTGTACAGACTGCTCAGGTGCAGCCGGCGAACGTACTGCCGCTGCCGTTCGGTGGCCTGGGCGCTGCTGAACGGGTCTTGCCAGCCCAGATGATCCCAGTAATCGACGTGGAACGACAGGCCAAACACGCGCTGGTTTTTGGCCTGGGCGTCGCTCACCGTCTGGGCCAGCAAGCGGTCGGCGGGCGGACAACTGGAGCAACCCTGCGACGTGAAGAGTTCGAGCACCGCCACCGGTTCGTAACCCGTTGAGGTCGGTTTCGGGAGTTGAACCGGGTCAGAAATCAGCGCGGTCAGGAGCGCCAGACCGGCGATTATTGGGAAAAGAAGCGTCGTTTTCATGAAATTGCCAGACAAGTTTTGGCAAAAGAACGCCTGATGCCGTTCGCAGGTTGTCGGCGGGCTGACAACCGGGGCCAATTCAGCCGGGACTTAGCGCCGGTGCGGGCAACCCGAACACGTCTGCCAGCGCCCGGCGGGCGGCGTGGTAGCCGCACATTCCGTGGACGCCCCCGCCCGGCGGCGTGGACGACGAGCACAGATACAGGCCTTTCGCCGAAGTCCGGTAGGGCGAAAACCGCAGCGCCGGACGCGTAAACAACTGGTCGAGGCTCTGCACGCCGCCGTTGATGTCGCCGCCGACGTAGTTCGGGTTGTGGGCTTCCATCGCCGCCGTGTCCATCGTGTGGCGAGCCAGAATCCGGTCGCGGAAACCGGGCGCGAACCGTTCAATCTGGCCTTCGATGGCCGCCGTCTGGTCCACCCGCGACCCCAGCGGCACGTGGCAGTAGGCCCAGGCCGTGTGTTTTCCGGCGGGTGCCCGCGTGGGGTCGAACACGCTCGGCTGGGCCAGCAGCACGAAGGGTTGCGTTGGGTGTTCGTTGCGCCAGACCGCCCGCTCAGCGGCGGCGATTTCTTCGAGCGTGCCGCCGAGGTGGACGGTCCCGGCTTCCCGACAGGCGGGCGCGGTGAAGGGAATCGGTTCGGCCAGCGCCCAATCAATTTTGAAAACGCCCACGCCGTAGCGAAACCGGCGCAGTTGCCAGCGGTAAAACGCGGAGAGGGAATTTCCGGCGATAGCCAGCAACTGGCGCGGCGTTACGTCGAGCAGCACGGCGTGGGAAGTAGGTAATTGGCGGAGCGAGGTGACTTCAAAACCGGTCTCGATTTTCCCGCCCAACGCCCGGAAATGCGTCGCCAGCGCGTCGGCGATGCGCTGGGTGCCGCCTTCGGGCAGTGGCCAGCCTTGCCGGTGCCCGAGCAACCCCAGCACCAGCGCGATGGCCGACGTGGTGGGGGCCGTGAGCGGTTGCATGGAATGCGCCGCCAGCCCCGCCCAGAGGCCACGGGCCGTTTTTTCGTGAAATCGCCGGTCAGCCAGGTGGACGGCGGACGCGAGAGCGGGCCAGCCGAACCGCACCAGCTTCAGCGGGTTGGCCGGGATGCGCAGCGGCCCGAGCAGGGCCGGAGCCAGGTGCGGCCAGTCGTTTGCGAGGGGTTCAAAAAGCGTTTGGTACGCCCCGGCGTCCGCGCTGAGCGAGGCAGCGGTTTCGGCCACGGTGCCGCGCAGGGCGGCGGCGGTGCCATCGTCGAAGGGGTGCGCGGCGGCCACGGGCGGCGTGAGGTAGCGCAGGCCGTATTCGGCGAGGGGCAGGGTTTTGAAAAACGGCGAACCGGCCCCGAGCGGGTGGATGGCCGAGCAAATGTCGTGGGTGAAACCGGGCCGCGTGAGTTGGGCCGAGCGCATCCCGCCGCCAAGGGTGGCTTTGCCTTCCAGCAGCAACACCGACAGCCCGGCCCCTTGCAGGGTAATGGCAGCGGCCAGACCGTTGGGGCCACTGCCCACCACCACCGCGTCGAACTCGCGTTTTTCAGGCATCCGAATTGGTTTAACGGGTCGAATTTGCTAAACTTTCCGCACGTTTCCACCCTCCCATGCCCACCGCAGCAACCCTCGCCCCGACCGCCGAGTGGCCGTTCTGGCAAAAACTCGCCTTCCGGTTTTTCTTCGCCTACTTCGTGTTGTACGTATTCCCGTTTCCGCTCGACGTGGTACCGGGCATCGAGCCGGTGACGAAGTACTACCCCGAACTCTGGCACAACGTGGTGCCGTGGGTGGGGCGGCATGTGCTGGGCATCTACTCTCCCATCACTACGTTCACCAACGGCAGCGGCGACACCACCTACGACTACGTACTCCTGTTCTGCGTCGTATCGCTTGCCCTGCTCGCCTGCCTCGTGTGGACAGCGCTCGACCGGCATCGGCGCAATTACAACCGGTTGCTGTACGTGTTTTTTGTGCTGCTGCGCTATTATCTGGCCTTCACCATGTTCAGCTACGGCTTCGCGAAGGTGTTCAAAACGCAGTTTCCCTACCCCAGCCTCACCCGGCTGATGCAACCTTACGGCCAGTCGTCGCCGATGGGCCTGGCCTGGACGTTCCTCGGGTATTCGCTGGGCTACAACTACTTCATGGCCCTGGCCGAACTCGGGGGCGGGGTGTTGCTGCTCTTCCGGCGCACCCAATTGCTCGGCGCGCTGGTGCTGGTGGGGGCGATTGGCAACGTGGTGGCGATGAATTTCTGCTTCGACATCCCCGTCAAACTGTTTTCGAGCAACCTGCTGCTGATGGCGCTGCTCATCGCGGCCCCCGACGCTCGTCGGTTGCTCGATTTGTTTGTGCGCAACCGCCCGGCCCCGGCGCGGGAATACCGCCCGTTTTTCACCGACCGCCGCCGACGCGTGGCGGGGACGGTCGTCAAAGTGCTGACTATCGGCACGGTGCTGGTGCTCAACATCACGTCGGGTCTCGAGAACGCCCGCACCTACGGCGACGCAGCCCCCAAACCGCCGCTCTACGGCCTGTACGACGTGCAGACCTTCGTCCGCAACGCCGACACGCTCGCGCCCCTGACGACCGACACCACCCGCTGGCGCAAATTTGTGGTGGGCAACAGTCGCTTCGCCAACGTGGTGATGATGAACGACAGCAGCCGTTGGTTTGCCCTGAAACTCGACACCGTCCGCCGCACGCTCACCCTCACCGGACGCGACGACACGCTACGGCGCTACGCCTTCAATTACCTCCGCCCCGATGCCCGTTCGTTGTTGTTGCGCGGCGGTTTCCGGGGCGATTCGCTCACCCTCCACCTGCGCCGTTTGCCCGACGAGCACTTCCTGCTCACCAGGCGGGGGTTTCATTGGGTCAATGAGTTTCCGTTTAATCGGTGAGGGGGGAGGGTGTTAAAAACGTAAAGTGGGGGCGGACCGGTTGCAATCGATGCGCCTCCGGGAGCCGGCGATGAAGAGTACCCAGCCCCAGAGGTAGGTAAAAAATGAAAACCTCGAACGACTTCTCAAGCAAAAATCGTCAGTTTTTTCCGGTCGTTGCCAATGGATTCTCCAATCAAATTTGATATATCAACCACCGCGCCGTGTTCGATAAAAACATCGTAGAACCGTTGATAATTGATTCCCCAATAGATCATTGAACATGCCATTGGTGCGCCTTTTCCAATATCTTGACCATTCTCTAAAAACTTAAGCCGCGTATCATACAGAAAGCAGATCGCTTTTGCTTTCGTGAAAATGAACCGCTTCCAATGAGCTGTGTTAGCTGCGATAGGAACTAAAGCCAAAACTTCCGACCCATATTTCTCGTGTGCCGATGCACAGTTAGATAACCAGTTTTTAATGGTTGTTCCCCTGTCTTTATCAATGCCATAGGGCGGGTTAACGAAAATCGTCTCAAAGTTCCACGTCTCTCTTAATCCATCCTGTTCTGGAAGCCGATACTCAGTTTTCGCCCCAACAACTGAATAGTTATTGGAACAAGGATCAAGGTCAATGAAACCGCCAAAAACTTCCTTTACAGCCTTCACATATTTGTGTGGCGTCCCCCAGGATTGGCTTAGCGTGTTGATGGTTCTTCCTGCGCTCATTGTAGTATGTCGATCCAGTGTTTGTTCTTCAAGTGCGCTAATTCCTCCTGTAGATTGGCCAGATTTTTCGTTCTGGGTGAGATAACGTTAAACCAGCCTTCAATCATGTCAATATTTTCTTGAAAGTAATTGAGTAACAGGGTATCGGCTTGAATATTCATCTGCACTTTAGTAAACTCATTTTTCTTCTTCCCTTCTGTATAGCTGGCCAAAAAGGTTTCTTTTAACAAGATGTATTCAGGAAGAGGATTAAAAAGTAGTTTGTCAATAAACTGAGATAGTCCTTGATCCGTTAGAAATAGTAGCCAATCATATGATTGCGCTAAAACCATTAATTCCTTTTGAAACAACTCCTCACTAAAACTTAATTCTCCATCAACATTACGCTTAATCCAATTGCCGTGATTGCTGACAATACCAACGGTCAAGATAAACTTACGCAATAATTCTCTGTCGTCAGAATAAATAATAGTCTCCATTAATTCGACGTAGGGTCTTAATATATAAGTGCCATCACTTCGATAAATAATGCCCTGCATATTGCCATTTTCATCACGTAATTTCTGCAATGATGACGCGACACGGGCTACATAAGCACCTTGTTTGGCTTTTTCAATCGTTTGCGGTCCTTTTGTCATCCCTTCCTCAACACCCACCCGCTTACACTCGAACATTGCATATGGTTTTTTATGCTGTTCGTAAACGTGGAGCCTTAGCATCTCTTTGGTTTCTGATTGAATGCTACATAGCAGGTTGGTTTCTTCAGATTTAGCAATGATGCAGGCATTACGCAACACGCCATTACTTAAAAGACTGGCTGATGTCCGTGTCATGCCGACCAAATCATAGTCGGCCTTACTCAGGGCACTAAGCACCACATTGGCCGTGATATTCCGGTCGGTTTTAGGGAAATCTAGGATGTAATTCCGGATAATGGGATGCAGAGAGTATTCAACATTGTGCGATATGAAGGAATTGCCATATTCTTCCAGCCGCTGCTCAATGGAGATTTGATTATTTAACCCCCAAGTCTTCAACAAATAGTAGGTAATGACCTCGACGAGCGTTCCCAAGGCCCGCCCGGATGCCTTTTTAGGGTCTCTCGTATGAGCAAAAACTTCGTCGGCTAATAGTCTTTGTAATCTGTCTACTGATTCATAGGCGATTATGGGTTTGGCGGATTCAACGATGGCTTCGAGCGGCTTAATGTCTTTTTCATCCATTAGAAAGAACGGTGATAAGGTGCTAAGCAAAAGTAAAGAATTCTGGGGATTTCAGAGATAAACTTAAGCCCCAATTGGCAATAACGTATCGAGATATAGTTCGAGACGTATCCCAACATTTTTTAAATCCTGCCGGATCAAGCCGCCTGCCGCGCCTCCACGCGAAGTTCGTAGCCGAGCATACGCATCAACGCCTCGCAGTCTTCCCAAAGCAATCCGAAATTCTCCACGTCGGCTAAGCCGAGGCGGCTGAGCGTATCCGTAAGCAGGTCGGCGTCGTGCGCGGGAAAACTGCCGTCCATCAGGGCATTCTCGGCCCAGTTGACGAGTTGCAGCAAGGTGAGTTCGTGGTGCAGGTAGGCCAAAAGCTGCCTAACCACCAGTTGTTTGGTAATCATCCCTTTAGCTTAACGTGACCTTTGTCCACCGGGTATTTTTCGTGAACTTCCACCAGTTCATTCTGCTCGTTGTAAATTTCCTGCGCGAAACGGACGGTTTCTTCCTCTGCCGTTACTTCCTTCACGTAGTGGGCAACCCAACCCCGCCGACCACCAGACGATAGATTCGCCCACCCTTTGGCAGACTTTCCCAATTTCTAAATTTGCGCTCGTTTTCGAGGCGTTTGTTCATTGCCAAAAATACAAACTTCTTTGAGTTAGTGCAAAAGGGGCTTCTCTTCTCACAGTCAACATCTTACATAAAAAGCCCGCCGCATCCCAAAAGACGCAGCGGGCTTTTTCACTGACCCAAGAACCTTACGCCCCCACCTGATTCATTACTTCGGTTTGCTTCCGAATCGATTCCATGTGGATGAGTTTGAAGAGTTCTTCCACGGTTTCGGGGTAGAGGTTTAGTTTTTTGCCCAAATCGGCGCGGGTTTGGTGAACCTGCTTCCAGCGGTCGAGCTGGAGCACGGCCACGTTGTTGTCGCGCTTGTATTCACCGAGTTTTTCGACCACGGCCATCCGGGCGGCAAGCACTTCGAGGAGTTCGCGGTCGAGGTTGTCGATTTTGGTACGCAGGTGTTCGAGTTCGCCCTGGTAATCGGCCCCGTACGACGCCCGGCGGATGTGCAGTTCGTGGAGCATTTCGCCGAGGGCAACGGGGGTGAGTTGCTGGGAGGCATCGCTCCAGGCTTTGTCGGGGTCGCGGTGGCTCTCGATGATCAGGCCGTCGTAGTTCAAATCGAGGGCGCGCTGGGCCAGTTCGAAGAGGTACGCCCGCTTGCCGGCCATGTGGCTGGGGTCGCCGATGAGCGGCAGTTGGGGGAACTGCGTTTTCAACTCAATCGCAATCTGCCAGAAGGGCGAGTTGCGGTACTTCGTCTCCTGCATGTTGGAGAAGCCCCGGTGGATGGCCGCCAGTTTTTTGATGCCCGAATTTTGCAGGCGCTCGAAGGCCCCAATCCACAAAGCGAGGTCGGGATTGACGGGGTTTTTCACCAAAACGGGCACGTCCACGCCCTTAAGCGCGTCGGCGATTTCCTGCACGTTGAAGGGGTTCACCGTTGTGCGGGCACCAATCCAGAGAATGTCGATGCCGTATTTGAGCGCCAGTTCGATGTGTTCGGGCGTGGCTACCTCCACGGCAATGGGCAGGCCGGTTTCCTTTTTCACCGCCTGGAGCCAGGGCAGGGCGGTTTCGCCCATGCCTTCAAAGGAACCGGGACGCGTGCGGGGTTTCCACACGCCCGCCCGGATGACGTGGGCGTAGCCTTCGGCGGCAATCTGGGTGACGGTTTCGTGCACCTGCTCTTCGGTCTCGGCACTGCACGGTCCGGCGATGATCAGCGGTTTACCGCCGGTATCAATCCAGTCGTGCAGGGGGGTGATGTCTAACGTCGCGCTCATGGTACGGTACTTTTATGGGGTCAATGGAAAGTGGTAAATCAGCTTGAGTTTATGTGTATTAAGTACAATTTGCCGTATATTTGCCCCTCTTTTTGCCCGCCGACCGTTCGGGGGCAAAACTGGCTCTGAACCTGTGCGGCTCCCTCTTTTTGAAAAAAACAGTTGACTTTTTAAGTGCGTTTTTTCAAACTTTCCATCACCAACCCTAAAGAACCCGGCACCAGGGCTTTTTCATTATGACCAAAATGCCAACCGCCGTTCACCCGTCCGGGCGGAAACTCAACCCGAAAATTTCGTTTGAGGATACGTCCACGGCTTTCGCCGATCAGACGGACTGGCAACTCAAGAAGACCTATCTGATCTTCGCGGCCATGAATCAAAATTGGCTGGTAAAGATAGGTACTTTTTTCATGAAGCTTTTCCTGTACCTGAATTTCCCCATCAAAAACCTCATCAAAAACACCGTTTTTGAGCACTTCTGCGGGGGTGAGAGCATTGAGGGCTGCCGTCCGACCATCGACAAACTCGACCACGCGCACATCGGCACGATCCTCGATTATTCGGTGGAGGGCGAGGTTTCCGAGAAAAGTTTCGACGCCACTGTCCACGAAATTCTGCACACCGTCGAGAAAGCCAGCAAGACGCCCGCCATCCCCTTCTCCGTCTTTAAAATCACCGGGCTGGCCGATACCGAACTCCTTGAAAAAGTACAGAGTGGCCTCGCCCTCAACGAAGACGAACAGGCGGCCTTCGATCGCGTCCGCGATCGAGTCAATGTGCTCTGTCAGGCCGCCCACGACTGGCATGTGAAGATTTTCATCGACGCCGAAGAAAGCTGGATTCAGGACACCATCGACGTCCTCGCCTACGAGATGATGGTGCGCTACAACCAGAAGCAGGCCGTGGTGTACAACACGTACCAGCTATACCGCCGCGACAGCTACGACAACCTCACACGGGCCACCAAAGCGGCCCGCCAGCAGGGTTACTGCCTCGGTGTGAAACTCGTGCGCGGGGCGTACATGGAGAAAGAGCGCCAGCGCGCCCATGAGATGGAATATTGCGAACCCGTCCACGGAACGAAGGAAGAAACCGACCGCGATTTCAACCGCGCCATTGATCTCTGCCTTGAAAACCGCGACACGGTGAGCCTTTGCCTGGGCACCCACAACGAATACAGCAGCCTGTACCTGGCCGAAGAAATGCGCCGCCGGGGCATCGCGGCCAACGACCCACACTTCTGGTTCGCCCAGTTGCTCGGCATGAGCGACAACGTCAGCTACAACCTCGCCAAAGCGGGTTACAACGTGGCAAAGTACGTGCCCTACGGGCCGGTGGAGGCGGTCATGCCTTACCTGTTCCGGCGGGCGGAAGAAAATACTTCGGTGGCCGGGCAGGCCAGCCGCGAGTTTTCGCTGCTGAAACGTGAATTGGAACGCCGCCGCCGGACAGTGGCGCGGGCGATGAAAAAAAAGGTGGCGAAGAAGTAACTTTGCAGCGAGTATTCCCCCTTTGAAGGGGGGTGCGCAGGCGATGCGGGCGGCAGGGGGATGTTTACTCCGTTCGGGCGGACATCCCCCTCCCACCGCACCCACCAACCCACCCCTTTCGAAGGGGGAGTTTTTTAAACCCGATGCAAAAATCCCCCTACCGCTATTTTCTGCTCACGCTGCTGGTGATTATCCTGGATCAGGGTGTAAAAATGCTGGTGCATTTTTACATGGACGAAGGCTTCGCCGGTCAAATCCGGGTACTCGGCGACTGGTTCAAGATTCACTACGTGACCAACCCCGGCATGGCCTTCGGGATGCAGTTGGGGTCGGAATACGGCAAGCTGCTCCTGACGGGCTTTAGGCTGGCGGCGATGGTGGGCATCGGGTACTACCTTGTCCGGTTGGCCCGGCGCGGCGCGCACGAAGGGCTGCTTTGGTGCATCGGGGCCATTCTGGGGGGGGCCATCGGCAACGTGATCGATTCCATTTTTTACGGAAAATTCTTTGGCCTGACCACCGAAAATGCCCCCACGCCGTGGTTTCACGGCAAGGTGATCGACATGTTTTTCTTCGATTTTTGGGAGGGCATCATCCCGGAGTGGGTGCCGGGGTGGGGTGGGTCGTACTACTCCACGCCGATTTTCAACGTGGCCGATGCCTCCATTTTCCTCGGCGTGTGCGTGATTCTGATTTTTCAGGGACGGTTTTTTCACGAAAAACACGAGAAGCCCGCTCCAGATGCAGGTGCCGAACCAGTTGCCCCCGAACCGGAATTTTTCCCCTCACCGGAATCAGAACCGGAAACCAGCGCCCCGGAAACGTCGGCGGATGAGCACCGCGCCGATGGGCAGGCGGCGTAGGGTACTTGATTTTCTGAATCAGCCAATCCGATAAACCCGCCCTTCCCCCGCCCCGATTTCCACTGATTCAACCGCTTCGGAGTGCGTCGAAAAAATCGCTTCCAGGCGACCAATTTCGCCCAACTCCGGCAGGAATTGCGCTGCTTCGGTATCCAGGTTCGCGAGGAAAACGTGCGTTGGGTTTCCCCGTTGCGTCCAGGCGATAACCGGCCGCGGACCGTTCGGGTCCGGCGGCACCAGCCAACGGATACTTTCCCCTCCAATTTTGGGCAAAACCTCGTCAGCAAACCACCGCAGGCGAGTCAGGCGGCGGAAAAGTCCGCCGTTGCGTCCCCACTGGTACGGGCCAAACGTGGCATTTTTACCCTGGTGCAGGTGAAACACGTACAACTTCGTGTAGTATTCATTCGCGGCGGGCACCGGGTGCGGGTCGCGGGTTTCAAAACCGAGTGCCACGTAGCTGGGCATGTCGGTCAGGAACAGCGCCAGGAACAGCCGGATTTCGTTGCCTTCCAGGTAAAAATGATCAAACCGGGGATCGTCCTTGTCGGCGGTCATCACGGTGAAATTAGGCGCGAACGCGCGGTTTTCGAGCAACTCGCGGTAGCGGCGCAGGTTGGTCAGAAACGGCGGCGTCCCGACGAGGTCGCTCTGCAAATCGCCCAGTGTCGAGTCGGCGTGCGAAGCATCGAGGTGATCTTCTTCGCTGCCGTAGGCCATCGTGTTGGGCGGGGCCAGGAAGCTTTCCGCAAAATACCCGAACCAGGGCCGTTCATGCCGCACCTGCGCTTTGATGAACCGATGAATGTCGTAGAAATCGTTCGTTTCGGCGGGCACGCCCGTGGCCCGCATCTGCACGTGCGACATGTCGCCGCGCATAAAGTCGAACCCGTAGGTGCGGGCCACGGCGGCGTAGTGTTCGGCGGCGTACTGCCATACCGGTACGCGGGGTTTGGCAAAATCCAATTCCCACCGCTGGTTGTCGTCCTTCGTTTCGTAAAGCTGGTAGCGCGTCAGCGGCCCGAATACCCGCGACATAGGTTCGGGGCGCGTCAACACGTAGTCACGCCACACGCGGCCGTCGTCGTCCACCGTTTTGGCGCTTTCGTCGGGATCGACGGCCAGCCCCCGGTACGGCGGTGCCATTGTAGCGGGCACGGGTTCGAATCCCCCGTCGTACAGCTTCTGAATGAGCCGGTTGCGGCGGGCGTTGCGGCCCCAGAGGTTATCCTGCTCGCCAAACAGGATGCGCACCCGCACGGCCTCCGGGGTGCGTTCGCTGAAAAACTCGGCGGGGTCGGGAGGCAGCCCCAGCCAGCCCACCGCTGGACCTTCGGCCCGCAACCAGTCGAGGATGCACCGCTGAACGGCCTTGTACAACTGGGCTGAGTGGTCAATGATGGTCAGTTCGCGGCGGCGGAGCCACTCGAAGTGGCCGGGGTTGGTCAGCACAATTTCGGCGTAGCGGTCGGTGTGCGGAATCACGTCCATCCCCACCGAGCGGCCCATCAGGTGGAGCAGGTTGAGGGTCACTTTCAACTGCTTCTCCACCGTGTCGAGGTGCGGCAGGGCTTCGGCGAGTTCGGCGCTGAAAAACTCGCGGTTGATGTTCCAACTCGCCATGCCGTACAGGCTCGCCACGACGCCCGGCTCCCAGATGGGCAGCAGGTGGATGGAATCGTGGGCGGCGGGCAACGTTAGCGCGTATTTGACGACGTTGAAAAAATTGCCAACGGTACGCACATTCACGCCCACCATGTTGGTGCGGCGTAGCCAGGTGCCGTCGGACTGGTGCGCCACGGGGCTGGCAACGCTTTCGGTGGGCACCAGCGCGCGGTGGGTGGCGTCGGGGCCAAACCGCCGCTCCAGCAGGTAGGTGACGCCCCGGGCGGGAAACTGGAGGAGGTCTTCGGGCAATACCCCGGCTACGAATCCGGCCCGACCCCTGGCGTAGTCGTCGAGGCGGGCGGCGGCGTTGCGTTGCCAGTCGGTTTTTAATGAAGTGTATTCGTTGGGCATTGAGGGAGTGCAACCCGGTAAATTGGTGTGCGTACGGGTTAGGAATGGCTCGGATCGGGCGCAAGCGGAGCGCAACCGTGGGGCCGTCGTTCAACCGGCGCACCCGCCGTATTTTACAAACCTACTAAAAAACGCGAAAGAGGCAGGTCCACCCGGAGCGGACCTGCCTCTTTCGCGTTTGGTGAATACCCAGGCCATTCAGGAATCAGCCTGATTTCCCATCCACCCCTGCTGCTTAATTTTTCTTCGGTGCGGCAGGCATACCGGTGGGCCTGGGGGCCGGAGTCGTGGTGGTACCACCGGCGGGTTTGGTGGCCGTCCCGGCGGCAGCGGCAGGTTTGGGCGTTACGCCGAGTTTCTTGAAGACCAGGTCCGAAATGTTGAATTCTTCGGTGGTGTACAGCAGCACGGGCGAAAGCTGGGCGCTGATGTCGCTGCTGATGATGAGCGAGTAGCCATTTTCCTTGGCGACGTCCTTGATGGCTTTATCGATTTTTTCGAGCACCGGAGCAAGGAGTTGTTGCTGCTTCTGCTGCAATTCAGTGGCGGCGTTTTGCTGAAATTCCTGGGCGGAAGTTTGCAGGTTTTGCAATTGCTTTTCGGTGTCGGTCCGAATTACCTCCGACATCGTGGCGGCGTTTTTCTGGTAAGCCGCAAATTTGTCCTGCAACTCTTTCTGCTTTTGCTGGAGCAGGTTTTGGTACTGAGCCTCTTTTGTTTTGATTTCCGCTTCGATGCCCTTCAATTCCGGCATCTGGCTGAGAAGGTAATCAACGTTGGTGTAACCGATTTTCTGGGTAGTCTGAGCGGTTGCCTGCGAGCCGATGCCGACCAGCAACGCCATCGCGGCAATCCAAAATGCTTTCTTCATGGTTGGTCTGTGATTGTGAGTTATTTAGGTCGTTTCCCGGTGGGATTTGGGGTGGAACTGG
The DNA here is from genome assembly GCA_965249815.1 of Spirosomataceae bacterium. Taxonomy (GTDB): domain Bacteria; phylum Bacteroidota; class Bacteroidia; order Cytophagales; family Spirosomataceae; genus JAJAZB01. The sequence continues at coordinate 209,819 of CBDFMV010000003.1, forward strand.
AAGGCGCAGGGGCGGCAGGAGCCGGATTTTTTACATCAATGCCTAATTCTTCGAGGACGTAGTCGGAATAATCGTGGACGGGGTTGGTGTAAATCATCCCCACACCGTCGCTCGATTTGTCAAAAACAATGTCGATGCGCTTCTGGCGGGTTACTTTTTCGAGGGCTTTGTACACTTCGTCCATCAGCCCTTTCATCAATTCCTTGCGCTTCTGAAAGTACAAGCCGCCAAAGCCGAACACTTTGTTGGTAAATTCCCGGCTTTCGCGCTCTTTGTCTTCGATGGCCCGGCGGCGCTGCTGCTTCATTTCGTCGGTGAGCAGCGGCTCCTCGGCTTTGTAGGCCCGTTCGAGGCGGTCAAGCTCGGTCTGGCGATCGGCCACTTCCTTCGACCACCGGCTGGCAAACCGTTCCATTTCAGCGTCGGCCTGTTTGGCTTCGGGCATTTTGCTGAGGATGTATTCCCCGTCGATGTAGCCCAATTTCTGCCCAAACGCGCTGCCAGTCAGCCAAAGGAACGGCAAAAGTAGCAAAAATCCGCTGGTTTTCATGCGTTAAAATTTGTTAAGCCTGTCAGAGAAAGCAGTAAATGGGTACGTGGATAAATGAGTAATTAAACAACGGCTGGTTGGCCATTACTCATTTACCCACGTACCCATTTACTCCTTCAATTACCGGATCTGCTGCCCAATCGTGAAGTGGAACTGGCCTTTGCCGGGTTGCTGACTGCCGTACCCGTTGGGGCTGATGTTGGCGTCGAAGCCAAACCCGTAGTCGATGCCGATGAGGCCGAAGGCGGGCATGAAAATCCGCGCACCGACGCCCGCCGAGCGCTTGATGTTGAAGGGGTTGTAGTCGCGGTAGTTGCTCCAGTTGTTGCCCCCTTCCATGAAGCCCAGCACGAAGATGGTGGCCGAGGGATTCAATGAAACCGGGTACCGCAGTTCCATCACGAACTTGTTGTACACCACGCCGCCGGGCTGGGCCGAGCCAATCGACCGGTCGGCGTAACCACGAAGGCCGATCAGGTCCTGGGCGATGGAAAACGTGCCCTGCCCTGAAAGCCCCGAACCACCCAGCACGAAGCGCTCGAAGGGCACGATACCCAGGTTACTGTTGTAGTTGCCCAGAAAGCCCATGTGCGCCCGTGTGGCCAGCACCAGTTTGCCTGCCAGCGGCGTGTACCAGGTGGCGTCGAACATCCACTTGTGGAACTCGAGGAATTTGTACTGTTGTTCGGCGCTGCCGGGCCGCCAGTCTTTGCCCTTGAAGAGCGAGTACGGCGGCGTGATCGTGCCCGTCAGCGAGAACGTCGAGCCGGTCCGCGGAAACTGCGGGTTGTCGATGCTGTAGCGCGAGAAGGTCGTAATCAGCGACAGGTTGTTGGCAAACCCGGTGTTGAATCCCTGAATCAGGGGGTAGTTGAGGAAGTCGTAGCGCTGGTACGACAAGGCCGTGTTGAGGGAGAACGAGTCGTCGGGGCGGCGCAGGCGTTTGCCCAGACTCAGCACCATGCCCGTCGTGTTGAAGTGGGCCGATTCACCCTGAGGCGCGCCGCCGTAGTACCCGCCATAGCCGCCGTAACCGCCGCCGTAGCCCCCACCGTAACCACCCAGGCCACCACCCAAACCACCCAGGCCACCCGTGGCCGGAATGCGGTAAATCTGCCGGTTGATGCTGATGCCGAACGAGTTGGGTTTTTTGCCGCCCAGCCAGGGTTCGGTGAACGACAGCGAGTAGTTCTGAAAATACCGCCCGTTGGCCTGGAACCGCACGGCCAGTTTCTGCCCATCGCCCGCCGGCAGGGGGCGCCAGGCGCGCAGGTTGGGGATGTTGCGGGCCGAGAAGTTGTTGAACACCACCCCCAGCGTACCCACGAAGCCCACGTAACCGCCCCAGCCGCCGGAAAGCTCGATCTGGTCGGAGGGTTTCTCCTCAACGGTATATTCGACGTCCACGGTGCCGTCCTGGCGCGGCACGGGGTTAATGCCGATTTTTTCGGGGTTGAAATACCCGAGGGCCGACAGTTCACGCTGGGTGCGGATGATGGCCGACTTGGAAAACTTCTGCCCCGGCAGCGTGCGGATTTCGCGCATCACCACGTGGTCGGAGGTTTTGGTGTTTCCGTTGAGGATGATTTTGCTGATGGTGGCTTGTTTGCCTTCAAAAATGCGAATGGACACGTCGATCGAGTCGTTCTCGACGGCGGCCTCCTGGGGTTCGGCGCTGAAATACAGGTAGCCGTCGTCCATGTAGAGCGAACTCAGGTCGAAACCGGGGTTGCCGTACAGCTTTTTCTGCATCTCCTCGGGGTTGTACACGTCGCCCTTGTTGACGCCCAGCACTTCGTGCAGCACCGAATCGGGGTAGAGGTAGTTGCCCTCGAAGGTGATGTTGCGGTAGTAAAACCGTTTGCCTTCGTCGAGGCGCAGCACCACGTTGACCGATTTGCCGTCCTGGGCGTACACCGTGTCGGAAAGGATGCGGGCGTCGCGGTAGCCCTGCTTGCTGTAGTAATCAAGGAGTTTCTGCTTGTCTTCCTCAAATTTTTTGGGCACGAACTTCGAGGGCGTGAAAATCCGTCCGAATTTGCGCTCTTTGGTGCCCTTGAGTTTCTTGCGAATTTTCCGCTCGGAAATCTCGGTACGGCCCACCAGTTCGATTTTGTTGATTTTCACCTTCTCGCCCTTGTCCACGGTCACTTTCAGGGCGGCGTTGTTGCCCCGGGCCGTGTCGGCCACCTGCGTGATGCGCACCTGGGTGTTGAGAAAACCCTTGTCGACGAAGTGCCGCTTGATGAGCGTCTGGGTGTTTTTAATCAGCGACTGGGTAATGATTTTGCCCTTGATGAGCTTCACCTTGTCGTTGAGGGTTTCTTTTTCGCCCTTGCGAATGCCCGCAAACGTGATCGAATAGAGCCGGGGGCGCTCTTTCAGGAAAATGTTAAGCCAGATTTTCCCCTCTTCAATTTTCGTGGCCGACACCTGCACGTCGTCGAGAATGCCCTGATCCATGAGCCGCCGCACGGCGCTGGCGACGGTTTCGCCGGGGATTTCAATTTTGTCGCCCACCCGCAACCCGGAGATCGACACCAGCGAATTGGCGTCGTAAAACTTGGTACCGCTCGTGGTGATGGCCATGATTTCGTACGTCTTGCGGTTGGCGTAGGTCAGTTCGGGCGTGGCGGGCGGAGTGGCTTGCGCCGGAGCGCCGCTGGCCTCGGTGCTGCCGCTCACGCGGCTCCCCAGCCCGGTGCGCAACTGCGCCGAAGCCCCGGTAATCGTCAGGACGAACAGGAGGAAAAAAGAGAAAAAGTTTTTCATGAGAATGGGAGTTTCAGTGGGCAGTTCCCAGTAAGCAGTTGGCAGAAAAAATCAGGTTCTTGCTGCCAACTGCTTACTGGGAACTGCCCACGATTTGTTCGCTGGTTTTGCCGAAACGCCGTTCGCGGTTTTGGTAGTCGAGAATGGCCTGGTGCAGGTGTTCACGGCGGAAATCGGGCCAGTACAACTCGTCCATGATGTACAACTCGGCGTAGGCCAGTTGCCAGAGCATGAAGTTGCTGATGCGGTGGTCGCCGCCGGTACGGATCATCAAATCGGGGTCGGGCATCCCGGCGGTGGTCAGGGCGGCCGTCAGGTGGTCTTCGGTGAGGTCGTCGGGGGTGAGTTCGCCGCGTTGCACCTGCGCGGCCAGGTGGCGGGTGGCCTGCATCAAATCCCAGCGCCCGCTGTAGCTCAGCGCCAGCACCAGCGAAAGGCCCGTGTTGTGGCGGGTGGCGTCGATGGCTTTTTTCAAATCGCGGCGGCAGCGGTTGGGCAGGCTTTCGGTGTCGCCGATGGTGAGCAGGCGCACGTTGTTTTTCATCAGCGTGGGCGTTTCGTCGGCAATGGTGCCCACCAGCAGGTTCATCAACGCTTCGATTTCTTCTTTGGGGCGTTCCCAGTTTTCGGTCGAAAAGGTGTACAACGTCAGGTATTCGATGCCCAGTTCGGCGCAGCCCTCGGTGCATTCGCGCACGGCCTTGATGGCGTTGCGGTGCCCGAATACGCGGTTGAGCATGCCCTGCTGCTTGGCCCAGCGCCCGTTGCCGTCCATGATAACGGCGATGTGGCGGGGCAGATTGCCCTTGTCGATGAGTTCAGTCACGGTAGTGGTCAGCCCTAAAATTCAACCGGCAAAGATAGGCAATTCAGGCGGGCGGGCCGGGACGCAAGGTTGAAAAGTTTCGGGAAAGCGGCGCGGAAAAAGCCTGCTTTTAACAACTTTTCACATTTCCAATTCCTATCCCGAGCCTATTCTGGGCACCAAATCCGGTAAAACGTGTAGCTGAGCGAGAGGCCGGTGTAGTAGTAAAAATCGCGGTGCTCGTTGTCGCCCTGGGCTTTGGGGTTGGTCAAATCGGAGCCGGGGCCGAGGTTGTCGAGGTAATCGGTGAAGGTTTTGCGCATCCCAAATTCCAGGCTCAGGCTCCACGGGCTGCGCAGTTGCCACTTCACGCCCACCCCGAAGGGAATCGCCAGGCCGCTGGTGCGGTAGCTGGCCGAAGGGAACACGTTGGGTTTGAACTTCATCAGCGCCAGCCCGCCAAAGACGTAGGGCGTCCAGTTGCCTGCCGTTTTGAGGTTGGAATGCCGGTAATTCAAGAAGTTGTACTCCAGGTCGGCGCTGAGTTCGCTGACGCGGGTGCGAAACGAGCGGGCGCGGGCCTGGTTGAAGGGGTCGGCGACTTTGCTATCGTCGGCCCCAAACTGGCCCAGCATTCCCTGCACCCGCAGCGAAAGCGCCTGACTGCCGTTGTAGCGAAAAAACAGGTTGCCGCCGGGCCGGGCAAACGCCGGGTGAAAATTGGGCGAAATGTCGCCTTTGTAATGCAAAATGCCCAGCCCGCCGCCCAGCTCCACTTTTTGGGCAAACAGGGCAGGCGCAGCCAGGAGCAGAAGAAAAAAGAAACCCGGTTTTTTCACGAATCAAAAAAAACGGGCACTGGTCCGATTGGCCAACTGCCCACTGGTTACTGACCACTCCCTACTTCAGGGGCGGGCATTTGATGCCACCGGGCAGGATGTAATGCACCGTGAGGTTGGTGAGTAGGTACGAATCCTTGCGGGTGTTGGTGCTGCGAATGTCGCCCTTCTGGAAGTACCCGTTGATCGGCTGGGCAAACGGGTCGAGGTTGGGGTCATTCGGAAAGCCCTGGCTGGCAATCAGGTACTGCCGCACGGCGTCGGTGCGGTCGCGGCCCGTACGGGCACCGGTTGGCTCCAGGGTGCGGTTGGCCAGGACCTGCGCCTCCGGACTCAGGTCGTTGGGGTCGGCGTAAGGGCCGCCCACGTCGTCGAGGTAGTTGGTGAAGGTCAGCCGGAAACCCGCCTCGGCGGAAACGTCCCAGCGCTGGTTGATTTTATACCGGAACCCGATGCCGAGCGGTATCCCCACCTGCACCAGCGAGTAAGGCTGCGCGTAGCCCGGCTGGCCCTGGCCCTCGGTGCCGAGCGGTTGCAGACGCACCCACTCCTGCTTGCCGTCAGGACTGAACCCCCCGTCGGCGGGCGTTTTGGCGCGGGGGTTGTGGGCAAATACGGCGATGCCGCCAAACACGTACGGCAGCAGTTGGGGCCGCCGGTTGTAGCTGCGCCCGGCGGGCACCAGGTTGTACATGCCCACCACCGAGAGTTCCTTGACGTCGTTGCGGAAGTGCAGGTTGCGGATGAACAGGTTTTGAAACCGGGAATTGTTCATGAACCGGATGTCGTCGCCGCCCAGGCGGGCGAATGTCAGGCCGATGCGGGCGCTCACGCGGGGCGTGAAGTGCCGCATGTAATTGGCCGTTACGTTCCAGCGCATGGAGCCGAACGTCGAGCCGATGGGGTCGGTGTAGGGGGCCAAATCGCCGTAGTAGTGCGAGGTGCCCAGGCCGAAGCCGACGCTCGAATAAGGCTGAAACTGCGGCCCCGTGCGGCGTTCGTTCTTCTTGAAAAGCGAGGGAAACTTAAACTGGGCCAGCGAGTGGGTCGCGGTGCCGAGCACCAGCAACGCCGTCACGGTCAGCAGGTTGCGTGTTATCATTCCGGTAATTTTCAAAACTTGGTTTCAGGTAACTGTCTCCGTTTTAACGATGCCCCGTGGCTTTTGTTTTAAGGGCTGGACGGAAGATTTTAAGGCAAGAACAGGACCAATATTCAATGCCTAACGCTCAATTTTGAATTTTCAAGGGGATGTTCAGTTATTCAACATTGAAAATTGAGCATTGAACATTGAAGATTTTCTTGTTCTAATTCCGCGCGTCCAGGCCCCAGTTCAGCTTGCTGCGCAGGGTGTCGAGAAAATTATCGCCGGGCATTTTCACCAGCCGCGCCACGAAGGCTTCTTTCCGCACCGTAAACCGCACCGATTCCTCCACCACGCGCGAGCGGGTGTCGAGCGCCACCATGAAATTCTTGCTGCGGCTTTCCACCGTCACGGCCAGCACGCCCGAATCGTTGATCACCAGCGGGCGCACGTTGAGGTTGTGCGGGCACATGGGCGCCACGATGAAGTTGCCCGAATGCGGCATCACCACGGGCCCACCCACGCTCAGGCAGTAGCCCGTCGAGCCGGTGGGGGTGGAAATCACCAGCCCGTCGGCCCAGTACGAGTTGAGAAATTTGCCGTCGAGGTAGGCGTGAACGACGATCATCGACGAACTCTGCGTTTTGGAAATCGTGAAGTCGTTGAGCGCAAAATCGATCCCTTCGAACACGTCGGGACGGCTCCCGGCTTTTTCCGAATCCACGTGCAGGAGCGTGCGGTCGTCGAGGGTTACCTGCCCGGCTTCGAGGGCGTTGAGCGTGTCCTGCAACTTGCCCGGCGCGATGGTGGCCAAAAACCCCAGCCGCCCGAAGTTGACGCCCGCGATGGGCACCTGCCGTTCGCCCACGTACGTGACCGACTCGAGCAACGTGCCGTCGCCGCCGAGGCTGACGAGAAAATCAGCCTCGAACAGCGTTGCCCGGTCCGAAAAACGCTGCTCCCCGAACGGGTGCGTTACCCCCGCCTGCCGGAGCACCTCCTGAAAAGGCTCGGATACCTGCACCTGGTACTGACGGTACACCAGTTCATCGAAAAAACTCTGAATGGCGTGCCGGGCCGAATCAGTAAACGGGCGACCGTGAATGGCAAGGTTCATGCGAGGGAGTGTAAAGTGTAAAGTGAAGAGTGTAAAGTGAAAGGCCGACAGCAGGCAACTTTCCACTTTACACTCTTCACTTACACTTAAATGTCAAGGTACCGAAACAACGCGTCGAGGCGTTCGCGGTCGGGGTTTTCGAGGGGATCGTTGGCAAAAGCGGCTTCCACGGTGTAGCCGAACCGTTCGAGGGTCGCCACCACCGGAGCCACGTCGCGGCGGTTGAGTTTCAGGGTAAGCCGCCCGCCGACTTCGGCCAGGCCGAGGGCGTCGTCGGTGGCGTGGGCACCAAAGTAACTGCTCACGATTTTGGTGTCGTTCGATTCGACCAACCGGCTGATTTCGGCCATCGAGTAGTCGCGCTCGTCGAGGGTGAGCACCAGCACGGCCCCCACTTCCTGGGTGCCGAGTTGTTCGGCAAAGCGGCTGAGCAGGTCGTTGCGGGTGATGCTGCCGGCAAAGTGGCGGTCTTCGTCGAGCACGGGCACCACGTCGAGGTGGTACACCTGGGCCAGTTGGAGCACCTCAAACAGGTGTTGGGTGTCGTGGGCAAACACCGTAGCGTACTGGGGCTGCACGTCGTCGATGGGCGTGGAGTCGTCGGTAGCGAGCAGGTTTTCTTCGTTGACCAGGCCCCGGTACTGCCCGCCCTCTACCACGGCTAGTTGGCTCGTGCGGAATTCTTCCATCCAGTCGAGCGCCTTGCCCGCCGAATCGGTGGGCTTCAGGGTGGGCAGCAGGGGGTTGAGTAGTTCGTCGGCAATCATCGGTTTGGCGAAAAATGGCCCGCGTCCGGTTTTGAACAAAGCGGCCATCAGCCGCCCTTCGGTTCAGACCACGGCACCGGATTCAATGATTTCTTTTTCCAAAAAACGTTCCAGCAACCGGTTGAACCGCGCCGGGTGTTCCATCATCGGCGCGTGGCCGCAGTAGTCGATAAACCACAGTTCCGAATTCGGGATGAGGCGGTTGAACTCGTGCCCCACCGAGGGCGGCGTGATCGTGTCGTTCAGTCCCCACACCAGCAGCGTCGGCACCTGGATGGTGGGCAGGTGGCTGGCCACGTTGTTGCGCTGGGCCGACTTGGCAATCTGCACGATGTTCATGCACTTGGGGATGCTGTTGGTGATCTCGAACACTTCGTCGATCAATTCCTTCGTGGCCACCTTGGGGTCGTAAAACGTGTAGGCTACCCGTTCGGAGATGTACGCGTAATTGCCCCGTTTGGGATAGCTCCCCCCCATCGAATCTTCAAACAACCCCGAACTGCCCGTCAGCACGAGCCGCTTCACGTTTTCCTGGTTTTTTATCGTGTACAACAGCGCAATGTGCCCGCCGAGCGAGTTGCCAAGCAGGGTGAGTTCGCGCAGGTTTTTCAACGCCACAAATTCCTCGATGAAGGCCAGCAGCCCCTCCAGTCCGGCCTGCCGGGCGGGCATGTCGTAAATGGGCATCAACGGAATGACGACGCGAAACCGCTGCCGGAAGCCTTCGATGACGCCCTCCCAGTTGCTGAGCGCACCGAATAGCCCGTGAAGCAGCAACAGGGTTTCGCCCTGCCCTTCGTCAATGTAGCTAAAGCCGTTTTCCTCGTGGATGCGGTAGGTCATAACCCCGGTTTTATGCAAGAAAGAGCGCAAATAAAGCGCATTTTTCCCCATTTCCTCCAAAAAGACCGTTCCTCGTTTTTTGCCTTCAACGTCAAAACCTAACACATTGTCCGGCCATTTGCAAAAAAAGTTTAGCGAATGGTCAATACCCTCCCCCGGCGACGCTGGCGCGGTCCGGTTGCCCAACAAAAAGCGCACCGGGGGTTTTAAAACCCCCGGTGCGCTTGCCAAAGACATTGATGGCTCAGTTCCAGCCGCTGTTCACGTCGCCCGCCACGGCGGGGTTGGTGTCTTTTTCCAACTGCGGAATCGGAAACAGCACGTGCTTGGCCTGGAAGGGCTGCTTGCCGATTTGCAGTTGCTTTTCGGCATTGATGACCTGCTGGGCCACGCCCCAGCGGTTGAGGTCGAACCACCGCTGCTGTTCGCCGGTGAGTTCCAACTGGCGCTCGCGGCGCACGAGGGCGCGGGCGGCGGCCTGGTCGCCAAGGGTTTTGTACTCGAAGGCCTTCACCCGGCTGCGCACCTGGTTGACGAGCGGCAGGGCTTTGTCGGCCTGCCCCTGCTCCACGTAGGCCTCGGCCAGCATCAGCAGCACGTCGGCGTAGCGCACCACCTGCGAGTTGATGTTCGATTGGGGCTGCTCTTCTTTTTCCTTCGCTTCGTAGTGGTGGTACTTGCGGAAGCGGTAGCCGTTGGCGGCGTTGTACGGATAGGGCTTGGCCCCGCCCGCGCAGGCGTTGCAGTAGTCGGCGTCGCCGCCACTGGCCGCGTCGCCGTAGAAGGTCAGCTTGCCACGGGGGTCCACGTAGTCCTTGCCGGTTTCGTCTTTGTATTTGAAACTCCGCACGGCGGCGTCGGAAATGAACACGTTGCGCCAGTCGTTCCAGCCGTACTCCATCGCCCGGCCCGAGTGGGTGGCCTTGCCGCCCCAGGCTTCCTGCCCGCCAAACATGTAGTAGGCGTTGCCTTTGTCCCAACCGCCCCAGAGGTGGGGCACGTCGAAGATGGTTTCGGCATTGCCGCTGTTTTCATCCGAAAAAAGCAGGTCGTAGTTGCTTTCGAGTTTGTAAGCAAACGGCGCCGTGCGGAGTTTTTCGAGTTGGGTCGCGGCTTCCGGGTACTTTTTCTGGTACAGCAGCGACTTGCCCAGCAGCGCAATAGCGGCACCTTTGGTGGCCCGGCCCCGGTCGGCGTCGGTGTATTTCAGGGGCAACGCGTCGGCGGCGGCGGTCAGGTCAGCCTCGACGGCTTTCCAGACGTCGGCCACGCTCGAACGGGGCGTGAACAAGTCCGACGAGGAGGCAAAATCCGCCTTGAGCGGCACCCGGCCCCAGAGGTTGACGAGCATGAACTCGGCGTAGCCTTTCAGAAACCGCGCTTCGCCGATGTACTGCGTCCGCAGGGCCTTTTCTTCGTCGGTGGTGGGTGCCCATTTGCCGGCTTTGTCCACCACGAGGTTGGCCCGCAGAATCATCCGGTAGAGCGTCCGCCAGAGGTCGGTGAGTTGCTTCTGGCTGCTTTCGTAGCTGAAATCGTGGAACTGGAGTAAATCGCCCAGCAGGGGCGCGTCGCGCTCGGCGTCGTTGCCGAGCAAATCGGCGATGAAGTACCAGTCGCGCGACCAGAGGCCGGTTTGCAGCAGCACCGAGTACGTGCCCACGACAGCCTCGTTGAACTGCGGCGCCGACTGAAAGTACGTGGCGTCGGAGTACTGGTTTTCGTTCTTCAAATCGAGGATTTCCTCTTTGCAACTCGTGGCCAGGAGCGTCGAGAAAAGCAGGAGGCTGAAAGTTATCTTTTTCATGTCAGTTCAAAGTTATTCAAAAACGGTGTGTTCCGGTCAACGTCAGAAGCCCAGTTGCAGGCCCAGCAGGAAAGTACGCGGCTGGGGGTACTGCCCGTTGTCGATGCCGCGCTGGAAGAGAAAATCGCCCTGGGAGCTGACCTCCGGGTCGTAACCGGTGTACTTGGTCACGGTCAGCAGGTTTTGGGCCGTCACATACAGCCGCACGTTGGTGACGGCGTTGCCGGTCCAGTTGCCGAGCAGGGTTTTGGGCAAACTGTAGCCCAGCGTGACGTTGCGGACGCGCAGGTAGGCTCCGTTTTCAACGTAGAAACTCGACGGACGGGTGAAATTAGCCGCCGAATTCTGGCCCGCGCGGGGCAGGCTCGCCACGTCGCCGTCTTTGCGCCAGCGGTCGAGGATGGCCGTTTCGGAGTTGAAGGGCCGGGTCATGCCGCGGGTCCAGTACTTCATGCCATTAAGCAACTGCACGCCGCCGAGGCCCTGCATGGCCACCATCAGGTCGAAGCCCCGGAAGCTCACGTTGAGGTTGGCCCCGTACTGCCACTTCGGAATCGGGCTGCCGAGGTAGGTCTGGTCTTTTTCGTCCACGACGCCGTCGCCGTTGAGGTCTTTGTAGAGAAAATCCCCGGCCTTGATGTCTTTCTGCATGGTTTGCAGGCCGCTGGCTTCGGCGGTGGTCGAAAGCACACGGTCCACGACGTAGCCGTAAAACGACCCGACCGGCTGGCCCACGTCGGTGCGGGTGGTCGAGGAAATCTGGTTGACGGCCCCGCTCACGATGGGCGTGGCGCCTTCGGTGCCCAGCGATTTCACCTCGTTTTCGTTGTACGACAGGTTGCCGCTCACGCTGTAGCGGAAGTCGCCGCTCTGGCCCTGGAAGGTCAGCGAGGTTTCAAACCCTTTGTTGAAAGCACTGGCCGCGTTGAGCGGAATCCGCCCGGTGACGTCGTAGGGACCGCCCACGCCGGTCGAGAGCGGGATGGGGACGTAAACCAGCAGGCCGTTGTTCTGGCGGTTGTAGTAGTCGAGCGTCAGCAACACGCGGTTGCGCAGCAGGGCAACGTCGAGGCCCACGTCCGTCTGGGTGGTTTCTTCCCAGCGCAGGTTGGGGCTGGCGGCCTGGTTGACGGTCGCGCCCTGGGCGTAGTCTTTGTTGGTTCCCAGCGAGTACACCGAGTTGTTGTTGCTCAGCCCTTTGAACACATTGACCTGGTCGAGAAAACCGGGAATGGAGGCGTTGCCCGTCCGGCCCCAACTGGCGCGCAGTTTAAGGTCGTTGATGACGGTGAGGTCTTTCATGAAGGCCTCTTCGGAAACCCGCCAGGCCACGCCCACGGCGGGGAAGTTGCCGAAGCGGTTGCTTTTGCCAAAAACCGGCACGCCGTCGCGGCGGAAGGAGGCCGTGAGCAGGTAGCGGCCCAGCAAGCCGTAATTGACCCGGGCGAAGTACGACAACTGCGAATAGCCCCCGGCGCTGGCCCCGCTGATGGAGTTTTTGCCCGCCGCACCGATTTGCTTGATCTGGTCGTTCGGAAATTCGCTGCCCGTTACGTTGAGGCTGCGGTACACGCCCCCGCGCTGGTAGGTGTTGCCCACGATGGCGTTGAAGCTGTGAATGCCCCATTTTTTGTCGTAGGAAAGGATGTTTTCAATCAGCGGCGTGATGCTCCAGCCGTAGTTTTCCGTGATGCTGTTGGGGTTGAGCAGGTTGCCGTTGCGGTTGGCCTGGGCGTAGTTGTAGCCGCTGTAATTCCAGAAACTGAGCGAGGCCTGGGTGCGCCACTTCAGGCCGTTCCAGATGTCGAATTCGCCCCAAAACTGCCCGTAGTTGTTGATGTCGCGGTTTTTCCGCTCCGTCAGGTACATCGTCGTGAAGGGGTTGAAGGCGTCGTTGAGGTCTTCGATGGTCGTCACGCGGGCGTAACCGCCGAGGTTGTTGGGGTCTTCGATGGGCGCGTAGGGCGGCATGCGGATGGCGTCGAGGAAACTGGCCGTGTTGCCGGTCGTCAGCCGGTACTGGAAGTTGAACACCTGCCCCAGCCGGAGGCGTTTGCCCACGTGCTCTTCGAGGCTGCCGCGCAGGTTGAAGCGCTTGAACCGGTACGGCCGCATGATGGCTTCCTGGTCGGCGTAGCCGAACGACACGCTGTACGTGGTTTTTTCGCTGCCCCCCGAAATGCCGAGGTTGTGCTCCTGAATTTTCGCGGTTTGGAATACCTCGTTCTGCCAGTTGGTGCGGTCCACGCGGGCGTCGGGCGAGGTGAGTTTGGGCGGCAGTTTGGTGCCGGTCGTGACGGCGTAGTCGTTCACGAAGTCGATGTACTGCCCGGCGTTGAGCAGGTCGAGTTTTTTCCAGGGTTGGGCCACGCCGATGGAGCCGCTGTAGGTCAGGCGCGGTGCGCCGGTTTTGCCTTTTTTGGTCGTCACGATGACCACGCCGTTGGCACCGCGTGCCCCGTAAATGGCCACCGACGAGGCGTCTTTCAGCACCGTGATTTCGTCGATGTCGTTGGGGTTGATGGCGTTGAATTCGCCCGAACCCGACTGGATGCCGTCGATGACGTAAAGCGGCTCGGCGTTGGTAAACGTGCCCGTGCCGCGCACCACGATGCTCGTGCCCGAACCGGGCAGGCCGCTGTTGTTGATCACCTGCACCCCGGCCAGTTTGCCCTGGATGAGCTGGCTGGCCTGGCTCACGTTCACGTCGCCGAATTCCTTGCGGCCCGCCACGCCCACGGCCCCGATGAGATCTTTTTTCTGGACCGTGCCGTAGCCGATCACCACCGTTTCGCCGAGCGTCTGCACGTCCACGGCGAGGCTCACGTCCACGGCGGTGCGGTTGCCCACGACCACCTCCTGCCGCACGTAGCCCACGCTCGACACGAGGAGCGTCACCTCGCCGTCGGGCACGCTGAGGGCGAAATTCCCCTCGGCGTCGGTGGTGGTGCCGCGCGTAGTGCCTTTCACCTGCACGTTGGCGCCCGGAATGCCCGTGTTTTCGCTGGCCGACGACACCCGGCCCGTGATGCGGCGGTCCACGACCTCGGTCAGCACGATTTCTTCGTTGGTCAGCAGGCGCAAATCACCCACGGCCTGGCCCGGTTGCGCCGGGTCAGCGGTTGATTTGCGGGCCAGAATCACGAAGACTTTGTCCTGAATCACGCGGTGGGTCAGTTCGACCTGGTCGAGGATTTGCGTCAGGGCTTCGTCGAGGTTGCGGGCGTTGCGGTCGGAAAACACCACGTACTTGCCGTCGAGCAGGTTGCCGGCGTAAATGAAATTGGCTTTGTGCCGTTGTTCCAGCGACTGGAGCACATCTTTCAGCGAACGAAACGCGCTGAGGGTGGCGGTGGGCTGCTTGCCGATGGGCGGGGTGCCGTGGCTGCGAGCCAGGAGTTGCGCCACGCCGGGCCGGGTCGGCAACACAAGCAACCCGCTCAGCAGCAGCATTTTTCCTGTGTACCAAAAGGCGGTAAGGGTCTTTTTCATAAAATAATCAGGAGGTTTATCGGAAAAGGGTGTACGAGTGCGTAGGTGAACGGTTTTCAGTGACGTCGGCTGATGAGAACGCTCTTGTCGGTGCGGGCGATATCGAGGTTGAGCGCCGTGGCCAGGGCTTCGAGAAACACGGTTTCGTCCTGGGTGGAAATGGCCCCGGTGAGGGTTTCGGTGCGGAGGGCGGGTTCGGCAAACTGCACCCGCCAGCCGTACACGTCCTCGATTTGCTCGGCCACCTGGCTCAGCGGCGTGTGGTCGAAGAGGAACTGTTGCGATTTCCAGGACGAAAACACCTCGGGCCGCACGGCCACGGGCGTCAGCCGCACGGCGCGCCTGAAGTCGGTTACTTCGACCAACTGGCCGGGTTTCATCACCACCTCACGCCGGAGGCTGTCGTCGGCCAGCCGCAGCCGGATGCGCCCCGAATTGAGCACCACCTGCACCCGGTGGCGGCGGTGGCGCACGTTGAACTGCGTGCCGAGCACCTCGATGTCCACCCCCGCCGTGTGAACGGTGAACTTGACGGGCTGGCCCGTGACCTCGCGGTGGGTTACTTCAAAAAACGCTTCGCCGTCGAGCCACACCTCGCGGTCGCGGCCCGAGGCCCAGTTGGTCGAACGGGTGAGTCTGGAGTTGGCGTTGAGCGTTACCCGCGAGCCGTCCGGCAGGCGGAGCACGTCGGTTTTGCCGAAGCCGGTGCGGCGGGCCAGGTCGGTGGAAGTTGGCGCGGGCCGGAGGTTCCACCACACCACGCCGCCGAGGGTGAGCACCACGGCCGCCGCTGCTGCCCAGCGGAGCCAGCGGGAGTCGAGGCGACGAACGCCGGTCGGCGGCTGATGGACCGCGCCGTCGAGGGTTTTCTCAAACCGTCTCAGGGCTTCAGCGCGCTCAACGGGAAAGTCGGCGCGGTACCGGCTCGCCCGCAGGGTTTCGAGGAGGTGACGGGCTTCGGCCAGGTCGGTGTGTTGGGTGGGGTGGTCGTTGGCCCACTGTTCCCAGAACTGCGCGGCGCGGGGGTCACTCCCGGCCACCCATTCCTGAAACGAGGCATCGGCCGCAAAGTCGGCGGCATCGAACGAAGAAAAATCCATTACCGGAGCAGTTGATTGCCAATAAGAATCGGCACCGCCCGGTTTCTAATGGAAAATACAGGATTATTTTTTGAAAAATTTTCAGGGGAAGGCTTGGAACCGGATGGGCGTTTCACCCCCAACCCCCTGAAGGGGGCTTTCCCGCCCAAAGATTTTGTCTACGAAAAGCCCCCTTCAGGGGGTTGGGGGTGAAACACATCCCTCGGTGCTTTTCACAACATCGCCAGCAGAATCCCCACTCCCAGCATCAGGTACTTGCGCAGCCCCTTCAGCGCCTGGTGCACGAGATTGTACACGGGCTGAAACCCAATGCCCATCACGTCGGCGATTTGTTCGTAGGAAAGGTCTTCGTAAAACTTCAGGTACACGGCCTCGCGCTGGCGTTTGGTAAGTTGGCTAAGGGCGTAGAGCAATTTCTGGCGCTGTTCTTCCTCGCCCAGTTGGGCCACCAGCAGATCCTCCGCCGAAAACACGACGCCTCCCTCGTGAGCGAAGGTGTCGGCTTCGGCCTGCTCGCGCAACACGAACAGGTGGTGGCGATACAGGCGGCGGCGCAGGGCCGTGAGCAGGTACGATTTTACCACCTGCACGTCGGCCAGGGCCTGGCGGCGCGCCCAGAGTTCCGCGAATACTTCCTGAATGGCGTCTTTGGTGGCCTCCACGTCCCCGTTGGCCAGTTTCAGGCCGTAGCGGTAGAGGTCGTCGTGGTAGCGGCGCAACAATTCCGCCAGCGACGAGCCGTCCCCGCGTTTGAAGCGCTGCCAAAGATCGTAGTCCGGAGGGTTCATGCCGAATTCCCGGAAAAGGGAAAACTTTTACATAAGTAGTTGAATTCACGGACTCGTGAAAACCACCCGCCTGTTTTGCGCGAAATCCTCAGCGCCTCCGTGGGGTTTCGGCGGTGGGTGGCGTACTTTTGTTTCTCGCAAAACTCCCCCAACACGCATGCGTTCTTCTCCAGTCATCATCATCGGCGCGGGCGTGGCGGGCCTTTCCTGCGCCAAATACCTCCGCGACCGGGGCGTCAATCCGCTGATTCTCGAAGCCACCGACGGCGTGGGCGGGCGCGTTCGCAGCGACGTGGTGGACGGGTTCCGGCTCGACCGGGGCTTCCAGATTCTGCTCACGGCCTACCCCGAAGCCCAGCGCCTGCTCGATTACGACCGGCTCCGGCTGAAGGCCTTCGAATCGGGCGCGGTCATTCGCCGACCCGAGGGGTTCACCGTCCTGCCCGACCCGTTCAAGAATCCCGCCGCGCTCCTGCCCGCGCTCACCGCCCCGGTGGGCACGCTGGGCGACAAACTGCGCACGCTGCGGCTTTCGCTGGAAACCGACGACGCCAACGATGCCGAAATCTTCCGCCATTCGGCCACGGACACGCTCTATTTTCTGCGCGACTACGGGTTTTCCGAAAAAATGATCGACTTGTTTTTCCGGCCTTTTTTCGGCGGCGTTTTTCTGGAAAACGGCCTCGCCACCTCGTCGAATTTTTTCCGGTTTGCCTTCAAAAATTTCTTCGCGGGCGAGGCTACCCTGCCCACCGACGGCATCGGGGCCATTGCCGAGCAACTCCACGCGCTGTTGCCGCCGGGCACCGTGCAAACCGGCACCGCCGTGGCCCGCGTGGACGGCACGACGGTGGTGTTGAAAAACGGCCAGTCGCTCCGGGCCGATTCGGTGGTACTGGCTACCGACGCCCGCGCCGCCGACGCGCTGCTGGGGCTGCCCGACAAGCGGGTTTTCAACCACACCACCTGCACGTATTTCGCCGCCGAACGCTCGCCGCTCGACCGGAAGATGATCGTCATCAACCCCGACCGGCTCTCGGCGGTGCACAACCTCTGCGTACCCAGCGACATTGCACCGAGCTACGCCGCCAACGGCCAGGCGCTGGTCTCCGTCTCGACTCAGGGCCTGGAAACCGTGGACGTGCCCGCCCTGACGGCGCGCATCAAAAAAGAACTGACCGGCTGGTTTGGCCCCCAGGTGGCGGACTGGCGCGCTTTGCGCACGTACCACCTGCCGGAGGCGCTGCCGTATTTCGGTCCCCACGCGGGCATCGGCTCGCTCAAACTCGGCGAGCGACTCTACCAGTGCGGCGATCAGGTGGCGTACCCGTCGCTCAACGCGGCGATGCAAACGGGCCGCGAAGTGGCCGAACTCATTGCCCGCTGAACCGCATGACGCCCCAACTCCGCCCCGCCACAACGGCCGATTTGCCGGTGCTGCTCCCGCTGATGGCGGAATTTTACGCCCATTTTCAGTACGCCTTCGACCTGACCCGGCACGAGCGGGTGGTCCGGCGGTTTCTCGGCGACCCCCACCTCGGTTCGCTCTGGCTGATTGAATGGGACGCCGCGCCGGTGGGCTACGTGGCGCTGCCCTACGGCTACACGTTTGAATTCGGCGGACGCGACGGGTGGGTGGATGAATTGTTCGTCGCCGACGCGCACCGAGACCGGGGGCTGGGCGGTTGGGCGCTGCGGGAGCTGCAACGCCGGGCGGGCGACCTGGGCCTGGTGGCGATTCACTTGCAAACCGAGCACTACAACCAGCGGGCCAGGAAGTTGTACGAATCGCTGGGGTTCAGAAACTTAGAGCGCAGTACGCTGACGTGGCTGCGTTGAAAGCCAGAAGAACGGCAACGTGTGCCTCCGGTCCCCGTGGCACACGTTGCCGTTCTTCTGGCTTTCAACCAACCAGCGCTTCCGCCATTGCCTTCCCCGACAAAAACGCCCCTTCCACGTTGCCGATGCCGAAACCATCGCCGCCGAGGTGGGCCGAAAACGGCAACTCCAGTTTTAGAAACGGTTCCGGGTGGCGCTTCGCCGCCCGACTGTAGCGCCAGCGGTGCGCCTGCACGGTTTCGACCGTTTCGGCGGGCACGTACGTCCGCACGGCGTCGAGCAGGCTACGCTGGACGGTTTCGGGGTCGCTTTCGAGGAATTCCCGGCTGAAGGCCGCGCTGGCGTGGAGCGTCACGGCGGGTTTTGGCGAAAGGCCTTTCTGCTGGTTATCGGCCAGCCAGGCGACCGGTCCGGTTTCGAGCGCCAGGCCACCCAGCGGCGGAATCCGGCTCGGTTCGGTCAGGGTAGCCATCACAGCCCAGCAGGGTTCGTACTCAACGGCCTGCAAGGCGGCCCGGTCGGTTTCGGCAAGAAGAATTTTACTGCTTTCAAAAAGCGCAACGGCCTGTGGTACGGGCAGCGTGAGCAGCACGTGCCGGGCCGCCAACACCGTGCCGCCATCCGTCACGACGGTGCAGCCGCGCGGGTCGGCGTGCAGGCGGATCACCTGCTCGCCGGTGCGCACGCCGAGGCGTTCGGCCAGAACTTTGGGCAGGCCGTTCATGCCGCCGCGCACGGCAAAACGTGGGTGGCCGTCGCCGCGCACGTTCCACTCGCGCAGCAGTCCGCCTTTTTCAAACGGTTCCAGAAAGTCCTGAAATTCGGGCGTTTTCACCGAAAAATACTGCGCGCCGTGGTCGAAACGCCCGCCGTCGAAACTGCGGCTGCTCATGCGACCGCCCACGCCCCGGCCTTTGTCGAGGACAGTGACGGCCCAGCCGTTTCGGGTTAAAAAATGAGCGGCCGTCAGGCCGGTCAGGCCCGCGCCAAGAATTACGCACGATTTTTGTTCGGGTTCCACGGGCGGCAATCGGTTCAGAAAATTGACTTACTTTTGAAGGAAAACCCGCCCGTGGCTCTGTTGTTTGCCCCGACCCTCTGAAATTTATGCGCTCGAAAAAGTTATTTCTGGTCAACCTGGTCCTCGTCGGCGCGTTTCTCCTGACGGCGTATTACTTCTGGTTTCCGGCCATCTGGCGCTGCCAGACGGTGGGTTTTGCCAACTTCACCGCCTACCCCGGCGGCCTGCACGTGAGCAACGACGCCACCGCCCACGAACGCGAAATCCTGCTGAAGTCCATTGCCCACGCCCGCCTGCGCATCCGGGCGTTCTGGGGGAAACAACTCGGCGACAGCAGCATTATTTTTTGCCACGACAAATCCTGTTATTCCGACTACGCCCTGCTCGACGAAGGCGCGGGCACCAGCCTCGGCACCCCGACGGGTTCGTGGATTGTGCTCGGGCCGGAAGGCCTCAACGACGACGTGATCAGCCACGAAATGTGCCACGACGAGTTGTTTACGCGGCTGGGTTGGTTCAAGGCCAAAAACTCGGTGCCGCAGTGGTTCGATGAGGGCCTGGCGCTCATGGTGGACTACCGCTTCACCAACCCCGACACCACCCGCCGCCACCTCGAATACCTCGACGAGTGGATGCTGATGACCCACCACGGCAGCGACGCCCTCGAACTGACCGACATCCGCACGGTGAAAGGCTTTTTCGGCGGCGACCGCCAGCACGTCAACCGGGCGTACCTGACGGCGGGGCTGGAGGTGTCGCGCTGGCTGTCGGTGGTGGGCCGCAACGGTATGCACGAACTGGTACGGGCCATGCGCCACGGCGAAAGTTTTGAAAAAGCCTACGCCCGGATCGAGAAATCGCGGCAGGAAGTGGCAGCGGTGCGGTAAGGGTTCTGTTTCAAACCAACGGCTGTGCATCGGTGCTTGGGGTCCGGCAAGAAGTTGCTCCCAAATTCGGGGAGGCTGTTCGACAAATTCAGCTAAATTTGTCGAACAGCCTCCCCGAATTTATGTCCGATTACATAGCGAGGGCGTTGGAAATCCCCTTGCGTGAGCAAGTAAACACCCACCAGGTTTTAATTCTGCTCGGCGCAAGACGGGTGGGCAAAACGGTCTTGCTCCAACGGGTGAGTCAGGAATTCGACGGCCCAACCTTATTTCTGAACGGCGAGGATCTCACCACGGTTGACTTGCTCGCCGAGCGCCGCGTCAGCGCCTACCGATCCTGGCTGGGCAGCACCCGCCTGCTGCTGCTCGATGAAGCGCAGGCCGTTCCCGAAGTAGGGCGGGCACTCAAATTGCTCATCGACTCTTTTCCTGAACTGACTATTCTGGCAACCGGCTCGTCGGCGTTCGAGCTATCCAACCGCACGGGCGAGCCGCTGGTGGGGCGGCAGCGGATTTACTCCCTGTTTCCATTGGCTCAACTCGAACTGGCCGCCGTGGAAAACGGCCTGCAAACCCGCCAGAACCTGGAAGACCGCCTCGTGTACGGTTCCTACCCCGACGTAGTGCGTGCGTCGGGCGCTGCCGAGCGTGCCCGGTACCTTACCGACATGGCCGGTTCGTACCTGCTGAAAGATATTCTGGCCTACGAGCAGGTACGCAATTCGCACAAAATGCTGCAACTGCTGCGGCTGGTGGCCTACCAGGTCGGTCAGGAGGTTTCGTACGATGAGTTGGGAAAACAACTGAACCTCGACCGGGGCACGGTGATGCGGTACCTCGATTTGTTTGCGAAGGTGTTCGTGCTGTTCCGGCTCGGTGGGTACAGCGGCAACCTGCGGAAGGAAATCGTTAAATCCTCGAAGTGGTATTTTCTCGACAACGGCCTGCGCAACGCCCTCATCAACAACTTCGCCCCCCTCAGCCAGCGCACCGACGTAGGCCAGCTTTGGGAAAACTACCTCGTGGCCGAACGACTCAAGCGCAACGCCTACCAGCAACGCGGCGTAAACGTGTACTTTTGGCGCACCTACGACCAGCAGGAGTTGGACTGGCTTGAGGAAAAAGACGGGCAATTGGCGGCGTTTGAGTTTAAGTGGAATCCGGCCCGGAGTGTGAAAACGCCCACGGCGTTCGCTCAGGCGTACCCGGAGGCGGCGGTGCAGGTGGTGAGCCGGGAGAACTACCTGGAGTTCATCAACAGATGACGCGATTCACTGACCAGCCCCACCGGTACGAAACGATGCATCCAGCCCCGGAAACAAGGCTGGATGACGCGATTTTTCCACTTAACGATCACTAAAACTACGCTTTAGTCCGGCAGGTTGAAGGCTTTCTTCACGGCGGCGTAGTCGGTGAAATCGACGGCCTGGCGGCCCAAGACGCTGCCGTATGCGACGACGATGCGGTATTGGGGTAATGTCTTGGCTAAATCCTGATAAAAGGATTTGGGCTTGTCGCTGATTTCTGGGATGGGGGTAAAATTCTGTCCAGTGAAAGTGTAATAGTTCAAGTAGGGCCGAAAGAAGTTTTCCCGCAATGGGAATTGATTAATGTTAGCGAATGCGTAATCGGCGTACAGGTTGGTAGTACGTCCGGGTATCTTGAACGCAAAGGCTACGCCGTCCCTTGAATCCATGGGAGAAATGCTTTCCGCGAGAACGTACGTACTGCCTTGAGCAACAAGTTGATTGGTTTTGTAGTAAACCATGATTAACCCCTTGTCGATCGCGTCCTTAGTCAATACTGAAGCAGCAAAATTCGATACATTTAACTGCCCAGACGAACTGTTTGAGAAGAAATCCCCATCCCAAGCCGGCGTTTTCCAAGCCGTGTACACCACGTTGCCATTGCCCATGGGGCCTTGCACGCCTGCGGCACCTGTCGTTCCGGCGGGGCCTTGCGCCCCGGCAGCGCCCGCCGGGCCGGGGTCACCTTGTGGGCCTTTGCAGGCAGAAACGAGAAAAAAAGCTGCGGTAATTATGCTTGATACTGCGGAGAGAGTACGAGTAGTCCTCATAAACAAGGGATGGGGTGGAAGGTGAAAGAGAGAGATGATTAGAAGAAGTTGTCAATAAATTTTCTTTGCGCTCGTGTGCGTGCGAGTCGTAAAAATTTCTAACTAATAACCTCTCCTATCCAAAAATCAATGATGTTTCTCATTTGAAGTGTACGCCCGGTAAATACCGTAAACTGGGGCAAATAACCAGCCGGGGAGAGCACCAAAACCCGGAATCAGAATCAATAATCCAATAAAAAGAAACATACAAACGAAAAAATCTTTCCAGCTCTGGAAATACAATCCGATCCCTAACGCTCCAAAAAAAAGACCAACTACACCAGCAACAACCGGGTTCTTCTTGTTGGGAAGACGAGGCATTTCTTCAACGATTTTCGCTGCGGTATGACCAGTATGTACCGTGTGACCGAGATTGTGTTTATGTTCGCTCATGATTTAGGTTGATTAAGGGGTGTAGAAGGAAATAGATTTATGATTGCTGCGAACACGAACTTCCTCAGTACGTCGAAGGGGGTCGTTGTATTAAGTTATTTATACTCCCACCCAAAAACGGATAAGAATTGCTTTCGCTCATAATAGCCCGCGAAGACCCGCGCCGATACTCTTGCTACGCTGCCGCCATCATCTACATTCATGATAACGACCTCACCGTACTCGTCCTGAGAGATGTAGAAATTATCGGTAGAATACGTAGGGTATCGAACGCGTGTACCGGGATATACCGGGTCGTAGCAGGCAATCCGAAGACCGGCCCGAGTGTTTTCACACCGGCCAGTCTGTTCCACCATCTTCGTTTGGCCCTCGCTGAAGTACCTTACCCGCACTTTCGCCATTCCGTTTTTATAAAGGATGATGGCTGCTCGGTGCTGAGTCGCACCCGCAACGAATTTAGCTTCGTAGACTGCTTCGATTTGCCCTCTACTTGCGAAAGGAAGCCCAAGAAGTAGCAGCAGGTGAAAAACAGTTTTCATGACTTTATTTTTCGTCGGGCGTAGGCCGAGTTGTCCGCTCTGGTTTCGCTCCCGCAGCCTGTCAGAGCAAGAGTGAAGACCAACAGCCCGTACTCAAGCACGAGAAGAACGCTGGCAAGAGGTGCTTTTTCATGCGTTTGTGAACACCTGCGACCAAGGCTTCTGATATTAGGTTGAACTCAATTCCTGGTCTAATATCTCCTTCCTTCCACCGAGGCTACAACCTTCATTCCCCCAACCCCGGTATTTTCCTTGTGAAACCCGGCATTTTCTTAGTAAACGAGCTTTTGCGATGCAGAACCACCGGAATCGATAGCTTTGGCGTGGGAACCCCGTTCAACTGCCTGTCCCAAATGCCGTCTCGTAGTTCCATCACTTCCCTCTGTTCAGCGTCCGGCTTCCTAATCTGGTGGGTCGTGGCGTTGGGCACCACCCAAGCTCAGGGACTGCTAGTTCAAAGGGATGCCGTCCAGTGGGAACAGGCCCGAAAGACGGAAGCGAAAGCGGTGGTGAGGAAGGATTCCGTTCTACTGGCTGAAGCCTACTACCAGTACGGACAGGTGTACAATCAGTCGGGTGATAATTTGAACTCGAAGCGCTATTTCCTCAAAGCGCTCCGAATCCTCGAACCACGGGGTGATTCTTATGCACTGGGAAGGGTGTATCTGCGGCTCAGCGAAAACCTGAGCATCAAAGTCAATTCAACCGAAGACATCCGGTACGCCCAGCTTTCCCTGGGGGTATTCCGGCGGATTCATTCCCGGCATGGAATGGCTCAGGCCTATGCCAATCTGGGCGGAAACTACCACTGGCGCTGGGCGGATTACGCAGTGCTGAAAAAGGATACGTCAAAATACAATCGCATTCTGTACTGCTATCAGCAAGTCGAACGGTTGGGCCGTCAACTCAACGATACCAGCCTCATTGCCGAGGGGAATAATCGGCTGGGTACTTTGTTGACGACAACCAGAGACCCACAAGCTATTCGTTTCCTCCAAAGGGCTTTAGACTTGTTCACCCTCAAAAAAAGCGACACCGCCAGGGTACACATCATGACCGAACTGGCCTCGACGTACACGACCTTTGGGTTGTACGGCCAGGCGCGTCGTACCCTCGACCAGGCCAGGCAACTCTACGCAGCGCACGGTTTCGACGAATACCATATGCTGACGCACCTGGAACTGGTTTCTTTGGTGTATTTTAAGAAAACGAATCAGTGGAAACAGGCCTTCGATTGCTTGTGGCGGCTGAAATACCGGGGTGACAACCAGTTTTTGGCCAGTCAGGATGGCACCATCGCCCGGTTGAAACTGGAGTACGAAACCCAACGGAAAGAAACGGAGTTGAAAGCCCGGCGGCAGGAACTTATGTTACGCACGGAAAACCTACGCACTCAGCGACTCCTGACACTGAGTGCCGTTATCTTATCGGTTTTAGCCGTCGCGGTGAGTATTATTTTCTTCCGCCTCAACCACAAAAACCAGCGCATCAGCCGCCGCAATGCCGAGTTGGTGAAAGAGCAGAACCACCGCGTGAAAAATAACCTCCAGGTGGTGTCGAGCCTGCTCAACCTCTACGCCAACCGGCTGGCCGACCCGCATTCGCGGATGGCCGTGGAAGAAAGCCAGTTGCGGGTCGAAATGATGGCCCTGCTCCAGCGGCGGCTTTACGACGGCGACCGGCTGGCCGTTGTCGATTTGGCGGAATTTCTGCCGGAACTGGTCGAAGGGGTGTTGCAAACCTACGGTTACGGCGCGGTGCAAGCCGATTTTTCCCTGGCCGGTTGTGAACTTTCGGCTGACCAGGCGTTGCCGGTAGGACTCATTATCAACGAACTGGCCACCAATGCCTGCAAGTACGCTTTCCCGAACACGCCGACGCCCGCATTCGCCGTTTCAGCCATTCAAAACAGAAATTCCATTGAGTTGACGGTTGCCGACAACGGTCCGGGCTTGCCGCCACTGACGCTTTCCGCCAACGGGAATGCCTCGCGGCAACCGGCGACGTTCGGGCTGCGCATCATTCAGATGCAGGTCGAGCAGTTGCGGGGCGATTCCCGATTGGCATCCGACAACGGTACCCGTTTCACCATGACTTTTCCCAGGCACGCATGAAAGAATCTCTACGCATTCTGATTGTCGAAGATGAATTGATTACCGCCACCGACCTCCGCGAAACCCTGGAGAAGGCGGGCCACACCGTCACGGCCATTGCCCGCAGTTTTTCGGAAGCCCTGAAGAGTGCCCGGCAGCAAACTCCGGACGTAGCCCTGCTGGACATCCGCTGGCAGGCTCTTCGTTCGACGGCATCAGCACGGCCATCGAATTACGGAAACTCCACCCCATGCCCGTGATTTACCTGACGGCCAGTTCGGAGTACGAAACCTTCCGGCGGGCAAAGGAAACCCTGCCAGCGGCGTACCTGCTCAAGCCGTTTCGCCACGCCGAACTGGCGATTCAGGTCGAATTGGCCTACCACCATCACCAGGTCAATCAGGTGCCGACCGACCCACTTACCCAACCAACCGATTTTTACCTGCCCATCAACAAGGGTTATGAACGCGTGGCAAAAAGCAACATCGCCTTTCTACAGGCCGAAGGCGCGTACGTCAAAGTATTTCTGGCCGCTCCCCCAACGACTCACCTGCTGTCGATGAACTTGGGGTACCTGAGTCAATTTTTTACAACGCCCAATTTTCACCGCCTGTCGCGGTCGGTGCTGATCAACCTCGACCACCTGGAGCGACTCGAACGGAGTCAGGTCTTTATGAAAAACTACGCAACGGCCCTGCCGCTGCCAGAAAACAGCCGGGCTGAATTGATGAAAAAACTGACGCTGGTGCGTACCCGTTGAGTGGCCCCGCCGGACGGCCAGCTACCACCGCACCTGCCCGTCGCCCACCACCAGCCACTTTTCCGTCACCAGCTTTTCGAGCGCAAACGGGCCACGGGCGTGGAGTTTCTGGGTGCTGATGCCGATTTCGGCTCCGAGGCCAAACTCGCCGCCGTCGGTGAAGCGCGTCGAGGCATTGACGTACACGGCGGCGGCGTCCACTTCGTCGAGGAAGCGTTGGGCCAGCGCCCCATCTTCGGTTAAAATCGCCTCGGAGTGGCGCGACGAGTAGGCGTCGAGGTGGGCCAGGGCTTCGTCAAAACCCGCGACGGTTTTCACCGAAAGTTTAAAATCGAGCCACTCCCGACCAAAATCTTCGGGCTGCGCGCGGTGCAACAGCGGGTAATTGCTTTCTTCAAAAATTGCAAACGCCACTTCGTCGGCGTACACCTCCACGTTGTATTTCAGCAATTCGTCGTTCAGCATCGGCAAAAACTGCGGCGCGATGGCTTCGTCCACCAGCAGGCAGTCGAGCGAGTTGCACACCGACGGGCGCGAAACCCGGGCGTTCACGACGATGGCGCGGGCTTTTTGTAAATCCGCCGTTTTTTCGACGTAGGTGTGAACGACGCCCGCGCCCGTTTCAATCGTCGGCACGAGCGAATGTTGCCGCACGAACTGAATCAGGCTGTCGGACCCGCGCGGAATAATCAGGTCGAGGTAGCGCGTGGCCGTGAGCATGTCTTTCACCAACTCCCGGTCGGGCGGCAGGAGGCTGACGGCGGCGCGGGCAATGCCGTTTTTTTCGAGAACGTCCCCAATCAGCCCAACCAGCACCAAGTTAGTCGCGTAGGCGTCGGAGCCGCCGCGCAGGGCCACCGCGTTGCCCGAACGCAGGCAGAGGGCCGTCACGTCGAGGGTCACGTTGGGGCGGGCTTCGTAAATAATGCCAATGACGCCCATCGGAACGGTGACTTTCCGCAGGCTGAGGCCGTTGGGCAGCGTTTTTTCGAGCAACGTCTGACCGGTCGGGTCGGGCAGTTGGGCCACGGCGCGGATGGCGTCGGCGAGGCTTTCCAACCGACTCCCGGTCAGCAACAGCCGGTCCCACTTCGGGTCGGTACGGGGCATTCGGGCCAAATCGTCGGCGTTGGCGTCGAGAATTTGGGGTTGATTTTGCAAAACCGCCTCAGCCAGGTCGTTGAGCAACGCCGTTTTCTGGCCGGCGGTGAGACGGCGCACCTGGGCGGCGGCGGCGTGGGTCTGCCGGAGCAGGTCGAGAACGGGGCTTTCGGTTTGGGTCATGGGTCAGGAATCTCTACAAAAGTACAATATCATCCGCGTGCGCCACCTCGACGTTGGGCGCACGAAGTTGAGCAGCCAGGCGTTCCGATGAAATCCGGGCCTTTGCCACGGCCACGGGCTGGCCACTTTCGTCCACGATTTCAAGGATTTCGCCCCGGTCGAAGTCGCCGCGTACGGCCAGCAGGCCCACGGCCAGCAGGCTGCGGCGGCCTTGCAGCGCCCGCACCGCCCCGGCGTCGGCGACGACCTGACCCGTGGGCAGGCTGCCGCTGCCGAGCCATTTTTGCCGGGCCGAAAAACCGGCCTCGTCGGGTACGAACACGGTGCCGGTTTCTTCGTCGAGGGCTTTCAGAATGCCGTCGGGCGTGTGGATGCCGAAAATCACGACCCGGATGCCGAGCCGCGTGGCGCGTTTGGCGAAGGTCAGTTTGGAGGTCATGCCGCCCAGCCCCAGCGCCGATTTCGATGTGTCGGCGAGGCCGAGTACGGTTTCGT
This sequence comes from Spirosomataceae bacterium, assembly GCA_965249815.1. Classification (GTDB taxonomy): domain Bacteria; phylum Bacteroidota; class Bacteroidia; order Cytophagales; family Spirosomataceae; genus JAJAZB01. The sequence continues at coordinate 237,210 of CBDFMV010000003.1, forward strand.
CGATGCGCTCTACGCGGGGCACCACGCGGCCGTCGGCGTCGAGCAGCCCGCCCACCGAAGTGCTAAACAGCAGCGTTTCGGCTCCGAACCCCGCCGCCAGGAGCGTGGCGAGTTCGTCGTTGTCCGAAAACTTCAATTCGAGGTTGCTCACTACGTCGTTTTCGTTGGCGATGGGAATCACGCCGCTGGCCCAAAGCTCCTCGTAGGTTTCTTTCAACTGCAAAAACTGGCTCCGGTTGGCGAAGTGCTGCCGCTCGCACAAGCTCTGGGCGATGGGAATGCCGTATGCCGAAAAAAACTTGGCGTACAGCCCCAGCAGCAGCGGATTGCCGATGGCGGCGGCGGCCTTGCGCTCACGCAGGGTCCCGCGATAGCCTTTCAGCAGGCTTCGCCCCGCCCCCACCGCCCCCGACGACACGATCACAACCCGGTAGCGGTCGCGGAGGCGCGCCACCTGCCGGGCGATTTCGAGGATGACGGCTTCGTCGGGTTCGCCCGTGGCTTTGGTGATGGACGCCGTGCCGAATTTCAACACTACGATGGGTTTCATGGCATCGGCAAAGGTAGGGCCTGAGCGGGGTTCATCGATGCTGTCGGATTAAGGCGGGATTTTTTGCAAAAAGCAAAAAATAAAGTCTTTATTTTCCGCCATTTCGTCCAAACATTTTCCATTAACACCTTCTTTAGGTTTTAAAAATCCATCATTTTAAACCTAAAAATGCAAATCATCTAAAAACAGGTTTTATAGTAATTCTTGTTTTTCGCCAAACGATCCCCTATTTTTCGACCGGAATCAGCAAATTTTTCTGTGTCGAATTCCTGATTTGGGAAATTTTCTATTCCATCCTTTTTCAATCCAATCCGGGCCGCAATCCGTTCCAAGTTTCACCACAAACCCCTTTTTACTCCGATGAAACGTCGTAACTGGTTCAAGCAGGCCGGTGCCCTCACCCTGGGTGCCGCTGCGGCTCCCTCCCTCCTTCAGCGCGCCTACGCCGACCCGGTCGCCCGCGAAGAATTGTACCTGACGCTGTCGCACGAGTTCCGCGCCGCGCAGGCCGTCGACGCCCTGCCGCCGATGGCGATCAAGGCCCGGCTGAGTGCCAACGAAAATCCGTGGGGCCTTTCGCCCAAAACCCGCGAGGCCGTCCAGGTTTCGCTCGATCAGGCCAACCGCTACGGTGGCCGCGCCCAGAGTGAACTCTACAAAGTGATTGCCGAAAAAGAAGGCATTCCGATGCCCAGCGGTGGGGACGGCAACTTCCGGGGGCCGTCCACGAGCATGATCAAGCTTGGCTGCGGGTCGAGCGAACTGCTCAGCGCCTCGCTAATGCATTTTGGGCAAAAGGGCAAAATCCTGATGGCCGACCCGTGCTACATTTCGGGCAACGACGATCGCTACGGCATCGGCATGGACAAGGTGAAACTCACCGCCGACTACCAGTACGACCTGGAGGCGATGGCGGCCAAAGCCGACCCGGCCGTGCACAGCCTCGTGTACATCTGCAACCCCAACAACCCGACGGGCAACCTGCTCCCCGCCGACAAGCTGCGGAAGTTCATCGACGAGGTGTCTCCTAAAGTGCCCGTGCTGATCGACGAAGCCTACATCGATTACGCCAAAAACCCGGCGACGGATTGCATGGTGGACAAGTTGAAGGAAGGCAAAAACGTGATCATCCTCCGCACGATGTCGAAACTCTACGCTTTCGCCGGGATGCGCCTCGGCTACGCGCTGGCTAAACCCGAGCACCTGAGCGCCATCGGCAAGTACACCATGAACGGCTTCGGCCTCTCGGTGCCGACCATTATGGGGGCCATCACCGCGCTGAAAGACGCCGACAACCAGAAAATGGTCATCGAAAAAACGGCGGAATCGAAGGCGTACACGATTGATTTCCTGAAAAAAGCGGGTTACACGCCCATCCCGTCGTACGCCAACTTTATGCTGTTTCCGATCAAAATGAAAGGCCAGGAACTGGTCGCCAAGCTGATGGAACAAGGCGTCGCCGTACGCCACTGGTTTTTCGACGGCCAGCCCTGGTGCCGCGTCAGCATCGGCACGATGGACGAGATGAAGGCCTTCACCGACGCGTTTTCCAAGGTGGCGGTTTGAGTGGATGAGTTTAGAGTTAAGAGTTCAGGGTTTAGGGTTTACAGTTAAAAACGCTGAACCCTGAACTCTGAATCCTAAACGCACCAACCCGCTCCGTTACCGTTCCCTCAATATCCTGCCGGTTTCCGGGTGGAAATTTTTACCTTGCGGAAAAGATTTTTATCCGTAAACCCCTCTCTGCATGGCAAGTTCTTTGAACCGCCGCGAGTGGCTGCGCCGAAGCGCGCTGGCCGCCGTTGGCTTCGGTGCCGCCCCCGACCTGATTGCCCGTCCGCTGATTTCCAGCGCCGTTTTTCAACGCGAATGCGCCTCGCGGATCGTACCGCCGCTCAACGTCAAAGCCAAACTCGACGCGAACGAAAACCCCTGGGGTCCGTCCGAAAAAACCAAGCAGGCCCTCATCGCGTCGCTGGGTGACTCGAACCGGTACGCGTTCCGGGAAATCTTCGCGTTGCGGGGCACGGTGGCAGCCAGAGACGGCGTCAAAGGCGACAACATCCTGCTCGGAGCCGGGTCGTCGGAGCTGCTGGCGGCGGGCATCAACGCCCACGCGAAGGGGAAAATCATGCTGGCCGCTCCCTGCTACATTTCTGACGGCATGATGGGCGAGTTTCCGATGGACAAAGTGCCCCTGACCGCTGGCTACCAGTACGACCTCGACGCGATGGCGGCCAAAGCCGACCCGGCCGTGCACAGCCTGATTTACATCTGCAACCCCAACAACCCCACGGGTCAGATTTTGCCCGCCGACAAGCTGCGCAAATTTATCGATGAGGTTTCGCCCAAAGTGCCAATCCTCATCGACGAAGCTTACATCGACTACGCCGCCGACCCAAAAGCCGAAAGCATGGTGGATAAAGTGCGGGAAGGTAAAAACGTGATCATCCTGCGGACGTTCTCGAAGCTGCACGCTTTTGCCGGGTTGCGGGTGGGCTACGCGCTGGCTAAACCAGCCCTGATCAAGGTATTGGAGCCATTTACCCAGCAGGGCTTTGGCGTGTCGGTCACGTCGGCGGCAGCGGGGCTGGCCGCTTTGAAGGACACGGAATTTCAGCAGATGACGCTTCAGAAAACGACCGAATCGAAGCAGTTTCTGCTCGACAGCCTGAAGAAACTGGGCTACGCGCCCCTGCCCTCGTCGGCCAACTTCGTGCTGTTTCCGATTACGATGAAGGGGCAGCAGTTGCAGAATCAACTGGCGAGGGAAGGCGTGTTCGTGCGGCACTGGCTTTTCGACAAACAACCCTGGTGCCGCGTCAGCATCGGCACGATGGACGAGATGAAGGCCTTCGCGGAAGTTTTCACGAAGGTGGTTTCCTAACTTCCGTGCTTCGTTGTTCGTGCTCCGTGCGGAAGAAGAGGCGAACAACCAGGCACGAAGCACGAACAACGAAGCACAACCATGACCCGCAGAGATTTCATTGAACGTTCCGGCAACGGCTACCTCGCGCTGCTTGGGCTGGGCTTGCTACCCGGTGCCCCGGCGAAGGGATTTGCCCTGCCGCGCACGGAGAAAGCGAACAAAAAAGTCCTTATCCTCGGCGCGGGCCTGGCCGGGATGACCACCGCCTACGAACTCGGCAAACTCGGCTACGACTGCACGATTCTGGAGGCCCGCAACCGCCCCGGCGGGCGGGTCTGGACGGTGCGCGGCAGCACCGAGGAAACCGAAGTAGGCGGCGAAAAACAGGTCTGCCGCTTCGACGAAGGCCACTACCTCAACGCCGGGGCCGCGCGGATTCCGCACCACCACCAGCTCACACTGCATTACTGCCGCGAGTTGAGAGTGCCCGTCGAGATTTTCGGGAATTTCAACGAAGCCGGGCTGTATTATTCCGAAAACCCGACCGGCGCGCTGGCCAACCGGCCCGTTCGCGCCCGCGAAATCCACGCCGACATGCGGGGGCAGTTGTACGAATTGCTCGCGAAAGTAGGCGACCAGCCCTTCCTCGACGCCCAGATGACCACCGAAGACGTGGAAAAACTGCGATTCTGGCTCAAGGAAGAAGCCGGGCTGACGACCGAGCGGAAATACGCCGGTTCGGAAATGCGCGGCTACAAAGTGCGCCCGGCGGCGGGCACCCAGTCGGGCGAAATCGCGACGCCCTACGCCTTGAAGGACATCGTCGAATCGGGCCTCACGCACCCGGCCTTTGCCAACGTGGGCGAGTACACGTACCACCAGCAGCCGGTTTTGTTGCAAATGGTGGGCGGCAACGACAACCTGCCGAGAGCCTTTGCGAAAGTCCTCGGCGATAAAATCCAGTACAACTGCGAAGTGAAGGAACTGCGCAAAACCGACACTGGCGCGCGGGTCGTTTTTCTCGACAAAAAAACGGGCAAGACGGGCGAAGTCGCCGCCGATTTCTGCGTCTGCGCGCTGCCATTACCAATGCTGAAGCAGGTGCAATCCGACCTTTCGGGCAACGTGCAGCGCGCCGCCGATTTCGTGCCGTACATGCACACGACCAAAATCGGGCTGCAATTCAAGCGGCGGTTCTGGGAGGAAGACGACGCCATTTTCGGCGGCATCTCCAAAACGAATCAGGACATTACGCAGATTTTCTACCCATCGTACGGGTTTCTGGGCCAAAAAGGCGTACTCAAGGGCGCGTACTGTTTCCACGACCGGGCCACCAAAATCGGCAACCTGAGCCTGGCCGAGCGCGAAAAACTGGCGCTCACCCAGGGCGGCAAAATTCACCCGCAGTACCCGGCGGAGTTCGAGAACTCGTTTTCGCTGGCCTGGCACAAAATCCCGTACTCGCTGGGTGGCTGGGCCGAGTACACCAAAGCCGCCCGCGAGAAGATGTACCCTGCCCTGCTCGAACCCGACGGCCCGATTTACTTCGCCGGCGAGCACGTGAGCTACCTCACTGCCTGGATGGCCGGGGCGCTCGAATCGGCGCGGCGGGTGGCCGAGTTGCTGCACAAGCGGGTGAGCGCCAATTAATCCGAATGCACACGAGGCGATCTTTTTGAGTCGAATCTTTCAACTTCCCAACTCATCCCGACAAGAATGTCGGGGCTACGCGTATGAAAAAACTCCTCCTGACCCTTAGCGCCCTCTTTTTCGCCCTCGGCCTGTTCGCCCAGGAAGCCTCCGAAAAGCGCGGCATCACCGCCGCCGAGTACGACGCGGTGAAGAAAATTGCCATCAAAAACCTGGAAAAAGACAGCTACGTCAAGGCCGACAAGTTCATCCTCGACCGCATCGGTGACCCGTTCGTATTCAAATTTTCCGACGGCACCGAGCGGCGGGTGTACCTTTACAAGCTGTTCGAGACCGAGAAAATGGCCGATCTGGGCATGTTTGCCGTGTATAACACGCCCAAAGACGGTAAAATGCGACTGTTTCCCGTGCCCAGTCCCGACGCGCCGGGCGAAGTCTGGGGCAAGTACATCGACGATCTGAAGTACGGCGAAGACGCCATGAAGGGCTTGGCGTCGTGCGTGGCCTTTGCCCTGACCAAGTCGGGTGTGGGCGGTACGCCGGTGGTGGCAAAGGAGGGCGAGAAAATCGAGTACTGTTTCCCCGCCGACGCCCGCGTGACGCTGGCCGACGGCACGAACAGAGCCATCGCCGACGTGCAGCCCGGCCAAACGGTCCTGAGTTTCAATCCCGAAACCCGGCAGGCCGAAACGGCCATAGTGCAGGCTGTTCAGGTGCACACCAACCGCGCTTTCGCCCTGACCCGCCTCGCGCTCGTGGAGCCAGCGTCGCTCGAAACGGCGCAGGCATCGGCCCCCCGCTGGCTGGTGGAAACCACGCTCGAAGCCACCGCGAACCACCCCGTTTTAACGGCCACTGGACGCAAAGCCCTCGGCGACGTGCGGGTGGGTGAAACGCTATTCTTAGCCGATGCCGGTTCGGCAACCCCGAAAGCCTACCGCGTGTTCACGGCGCAAACGGCGTACCGCACGGTCGGGACGGTGCTTAATCTGGTGACCGACAAGACAACATATGTAGTGAACGGCGTGGTGGTGTTCAGAAAGTGATTTCCGAAACTCCCAAAACAAAGGCGGCCCGGTTTTGCCGGGCCGCCTTTGTTTTGCCTATGCAACCTGTTCTTTAAACAAATGCTCGAGCGCCCCTTCGGCAAAAATACACTTTCGTTCCAGGGCAATTTTAAGGCGTCGAATGTACTCCGAGCGCGGAATTTCAATGGCTCCGAAGCGACGCACGTTTTCATTAATAAATTGAGTATCAAGCAATTCGTACCCTTGTTTTTTCAAAAGTTCCATTAAAAAATGAAAGGCGACTTTGGAAGCGTTGGAGACCAAATGAAACATCGATTCCCCGAAAAATACCCCGCCGATTGCCACGCCGTACAGGCCACCCGCTAAACGATTATCCATATACGCCTCCACGGAATACGCCAGCCCAGCCTGGTGAAGTTCGGTGTAGGCTTCGATGATTTCGGGCGATATCCAGGTGCCCTCGCCGTCGGCGCGGGGAACGGCGCAGTAGCGAATAACCGATTCAAAATCAGTATTGATGCGAACCTCGAACGCCTTTTTGTTCAGCAAAGGGCGGAGCGAGCGGGCGGGCTTGTACCCTTCGATGGGAATAATGGCGCGCGGGTCGGGTGAGTACCAGTAAACCGTCCCGTCCGAGTCGGCCATCGGGAAGATACCGTTCATGTACCCGTAGATCAAGTCGTCAGCGGTGAGGTTGGTCTTGTTCATCAAGCTGGGAAGCAAGTACCGGAAACAAAGATTACCAAGAACATTCAGTTTTGCAAGTGGCTCTACCAGGCGTTCCGCGAAAAAAGAAGGCGGTTGCTTGGGAAAAATACCCGTTTCCAGGGTTCATCGATCGTTAAATTCTCTTAACGGTTTGGCCCGTTTCGCAGATTTTTGCAACCTTTGCACCGTTCTCTACCACGCACCGCGAGCCAATGGCCTTTCCAGCCCTTTCGTTACGCTTCTTCCCGGCTGCTCCCACGCGCTATCCGCGACGGGTCAGGGCGGTGCGGTGCAGGCCGTCCAGGCCGTCCAGGCCCTGCTGATTTTTCCGCCAACCGGCACAACTTTTTTCGGCCCGTTCGTTGTTTACCCCATCCGGTCTAACCGGTTGGCCCGGCCGAAACTCCTTTTTTCATTCCTTTCGTTTTTCGTCAGCACGCAAAAATGAACGAGTATAACGTCCAGATTGCCACAGCAGCCCATTTTCCGCTCGCCGGGGAGATCTGTTTTCATATGGAGGAGAGCGCGAAAGTCCGGGGAACAGGTATTTCGAAGCGCTCACCGGAGTACCTGCGCCAAAAGATGGAGGAGGGCAAAGCCATCGTCGCCACCGACCGCGCCGGGAACTTCATCGGGTTTTGCTACGTCGAAACCTGGGACCACGGCAAGTTCGTGGCCAACTCGGGCCTCATCGTCCACCCCGACCACCGCAAGAGCGGCATCGCCAAGAGCATCAAGGTGAAGGCCTTCGAACTGTCGCGGACGAAATACCCCGATGCCAAAATCATCGGCATCACGACCAGCCTGGCCGTGATGAAAATCAATTCCGACCTGGGCTACAAACCAACGACCTTCTCGGAACTACCCGTGGGCGATGATTTCTGGAAAGGCTGCTCCAGTTGCGTCAATTACGACATCCTCAACCGCACCAACCGCAAGCACTGCCTCTGCACGGGCATGATGTACGACCCGGTGGAGGAGGAAAAAGACGTCAAAAAAGGCGGCGACGGCAAAAAGCCGAAGTGGAATTTCGTGAAAAATTCGAAAATCTACGAGAGGTGGCAGAAGATCAAGCAACGCATTCTCTTCGGCGAACGCGAAGAAGAGGAGGAGCCTGCCCTGCCGTGAGTTTTGGTTATTGGTGATCCGTTACGGATTAACGGCTCACTTTCCGACTCGGATTCTAATGGCGGACGGGGCAGCGAAACCCCGTCCGCTTTTCATTTTTTAAGCCAATTAACTGTTTTTCGGGAAACTGCGCGGAACTTTGCCCCGCCTTTTTCTGACTCGGGCGGACAGCCCCATTGCCCATGAACAGACCCCTTGTCGTCCTGGCCTTTTCCGGGGGCCTCGACACCTCCTTCTGCGTTAAATACCTCACCGACGACCGTGGCTACGACGTGCATTCCGTACTCGTGGATACAGGCGGTTTCAGTCGTTCGGAAATCACTCAGATTGAAAAAAATGCCTACGAACTGGGCGTGAAACAGCACGTTACGCTCGATGTCGTCAACGATTACTACGAACACTGCCTGAAGTACCTCGTGTTTGGCAACGTGCTGAAAAACAATACGTACCCGCTGTCGGTGAGCGCCGAGCGGGTGTTTCAGGCCCTGGCCGTGGCCGAGTACACCAAGCAGGTGAGCGCGCAGGCCGTCGCCCACGGCAGCACGGGCGCGGGCAACGACCAGGTGCGCTTCGACGTGGTGTTCCGCATCGTGATTCCCGACGTGGAGGTTATCACGCCCATCCGCGACCTGCGCCTGAGCCGCGAAGCCGAAATCGAGTATTTGACCGAAAAAGGCGTCGCCCGCGACTGGACCAAAGCCGCGTACAGCATCAACAAGGGCCTTTGGGGCACGTCGGTGGGCGGGCGCGAAACGCTCACCTCCGGCGGCTACCTGCCCGAAGAAGCCTGGCCGACGCAACTCAGCAAAACCGCCGCCGAACTCGTCGAACTGCGCTTCGAGCGCGGCGAGTTGAAGGGTATCGACGGCGAGCCGTTTGAAAACCCCGTGGACGCCGTCCGGAAACTCACCGAGCTGGCCGCGCCCTTTGCCGTGGGCCGCGACATCCACGTCGGCGACACGATCATCGGCATCAAAGGCCGGGTCGGGTTCGAAGCTCCGGCTCCGCTGATTATCCTCAAAGCCCACCACGCGCTCGAAAAACACGTTTTGACGGAGCAACAGCAGCAATTGAAAGACCTCCTGGCCGCGCCCTACGGCACGATGCTCCACAAAGGCCAGTTTCTGGAACCGGCCATGCGCGACATCGAGACGTTTTTGGAAAGCACCCAGGAGCACGTCACGGGCACGGTGCAGGTGCAACTGGCCCCGTACCGCTTCCACGTGCTGGGCATCGGGTCGCCCTACGATTTGATGAGCAACGCCTTTGGCAGCTACGGCGAAATGAACACCGCCTGGACCGGCGACGACGTACGGGGTTTCTCGAAAATTTTGTCGAACCAGACGATGATTCACCGGAAGGTGACGGAGGCGAACGAGTGAGGATTGTTTAACCACAAACGACCCAACCAATGGAACTCACTAAAGTTGATGTAACCCGGCAAGGCAACCGGCAGGTGCTGTTATTGCCCGAAACCGTACACCTGGCCGACGAAGAGGTGTACACCGTTCAGATCGGCACGTCGGTGATGCTGTACTCCAAGCCCCGTACGTCGTGGGAGGAGTGGTGGAAAAACCTGGAATTGTTCACGGACGATTTTATGGCCGATGGCCGTCAACAACCGACGGAACAACAAAAACGCGATTTCTTTTTTGACGAATGAAATACCTGCTCGACACCAACATCTGCTCGTACATTGTCAGCCGGAGGCCTCCGGCTGCTTATGAACGGTTTCAACAGGAATCATTCAAAGAAATTGCCGTCTCCACTATTACCCTGTCCGAGTTGTTTTTTGGGGTAACGAAAAGTACGCATCCTGAACGAAATGAGGTTGCGTACCGGTCCTTCCTCGAACCTCTGACCATCCTCGACTTCGATGCCGAAGCCGCCGCCCATTACGGTGACATCCGCGCCAGCCTCGAACGTAAAGGCACGCCCATTGGCCCGTTCGACCTGCTCATCACCGCCCACGCCCGCAGCCGGAACCTGACGCTGGTGACCAACAATGAACGCGAGTTCGCCCGCGTGGACGGCCTGAACCTTGAAAACTGGATTAAATGACCATCGGCCTCATCGGCGGAGCTGGCTACACAGGTGGCGAACTGCTCCGCATTTTGTTGAACCACCCACAGGCCCAAATCGCCTTCGTCCACAGCAACTCGCAGGCGGGCAAGCCCGTCTGGGGTACGCACACGGATTTGGTGGGCGACACGGAGTTGACGTTCTCCGGCGAACCCGATTTGGGCGCGGCGGAAGTGCTTTTTCTCTGCTCCGGCCACGGGGAGTCGAAGAAATTTCTGGCCGAAAACCCGCCTTCCGACGGGCAAAAAGTCATCGACCTCAGCACCGACTTCCGCGACCAGTCCGACGGCTTCGTGTACGGCCTGCCGGAATTGCAGCGGGGAAAAATAAGGCAGGCCCGGCGAATCGCCAACCCGGGTTGTTTCGCCACGAGCATTGAACTGGCGCTGCTGCCGCTGGCGGCGGCGGGTTTACTGAAAACCGACGTTCATGTTTCGGCCATCACGGGCAGCACCGGAGCCGGGCAGGCCCTCGCGCCCACGAGCCATTTTAGCTGGCGGAGCAACAACGCGAGCATTTACAAGGCCTTCACGCACCAGCACCTGACCGAAATCGGCATGACGCTCCGCACGCACCAGCCGGATTTTGGCGGTCGGGTCCATTTTATTCCTTACCGGGGCGCGTTCACGCGGGGCATTCTGGCCAACGTGTACACCGACTTTGCCGGAACCCTCGATGAAGCGAAACGTCTGTACGACCAGTATTACGCCCCGCACCCGTTCACGCACCTCAGCGACGCGCCCGTGGACGTGAAGCAGGTTGTCGGTACGAACAAGTGCCTGATTCACCTGGAGTTGCACCAGGGCCAGTTGCTCGTGAGCAGCGTCATCGACAACCTCACCAAAGGCGCCTCCGGCCAGGCGGTTCAGAACCTGAACCTGCTCTTCGGGCTGGATGAAACGACGGGGCTTAAGCTAAGAAGCATTGGTTTTTAGGTTTAAAATAGTCAATGCTCAGCGTTCAATGAATCCATTCGCTGTTGAAAATTGAGCATTGAATGTTAAGCATTCTTAAATAAAGCATTGAAAATGACCCTCTTCAACGTCTACCCCCTCTACGACATCGAGCCGGTGAAAGCCCGGGGCAGTTGGCTCTGGGACCGCAACGGCACGCAATACCTCGATCTCTACGGCGGCCACGCGGTCATTTCCATCGGCCACGCGCACCCCCACTACGTCGCCAAACTCACCGACCAGTTGAACCGCATCGGATTTTATTCCAACTCGGTACGCATCCCGTTGCAGGACGAACTGGCCGACAAGCTGGGCAAACTCAGCGGGTGCGACGACTACGGGCTGTTTTTGTGCAACTCAGGGGCGGAGGCCAATGAAAACGCGTTGAAAGTGGCGTCATTTTTCAACGGGCGAAAAAAAGTGATTGCGTTCAAAAAGTCGTTTCACGGCCGCACCGCCGGGGCCGTCGCCGCCACCGACAACCCGGCCATCGTCGCCCCGGTTAATTTCAACGAACACGTTACGTTTTTGCCGTTCAACGACGTCGCTGCGCTCGAAAACGCGATGAACGACGAGGTTTGCGCCGTCATTGTCGAAGGCATTCAGGGCGTAGGCGGCATCAACGTAGCGTCGGACGATTTCCTGCAAACCGCCCGTCGCCTGTGCGACCAAACCGGGGCCTGCCTCATCCTCGACGGCGTGCAGTGCGGCTATGGGCGTTCAGGTAAGTTCTTTTCGCACCAGTTTTCGGGCATCCAGCCCGACCTGATTACGACGGCCAAGGGCATGGGCAACGGCTTCCCGATTGGCGGCGTGCTCATCGCGCCGAAATTTCACGCCAAACACGGGATGCTGGGCACCACTTTCGGCGGCAACCACCTCGCCTGCGCGGCGGCGGTGGCCGTGCTCGACATCATCGAAGAAGAAAACTTGATGGAAAACGCCGCCCGGCTGGGCGCATACCTGATGGAAAACCTGCGCGGCCTCGGCGGCATCCGCGAAATACGCGGGCGCGGGCTGATGATTGGCATCGAACTCGACCAACCCGTGGACAAGGTGCGCGACGCGCTGCTGTTCGAGCACCGCATTTTCTGCGGCTACGCGGGCAAGCACACGCTGCGGCTGTTGCCCAGCCTCGCGCTCGGTCAGGCCGAGGCCGATCAGTTTCTGGAAGCGTTCAGTGCAGTGATGGCGGTTTCTGTTCCGTAAAAAAAGCAAACACGGAGAGGAACCCCCTCCGTGTGCCCAACAACCTATCAGAACAGCTTGCCAATCAGCAGATTGTGACTGACAAGAATCCAAAAATAGTCAGGTCTGGCGGGTTGTCAACCGGTCGTTCCGATTTTCTGACGTTTGTCAATGGGTACGCCGTTTTTTTGCGGCATTTCGTTTTGTTTCATGCACCAATTTCTGTCCGTTCACGACGTTCCTGACCTGCCCGCGCTGGTGCAGGAAGCCCGCACGCTCAAGCAAAATCCTTTCGCCCACGAGCACCTGGGGCGGCACCGCACGCTGGGGCTGCTGTTTTTCAACGCCAGCCTCCGCACCCGCCTGAGCACCCAGCGGGCCGCCCAGAACCTCGGCCTCCAGACGATGGTGATGAACGTGACGCAGGACTCGTGGGGGCTGGAATTCGAGGATGGGGTCGTCATGAACGGCGACAAGGCCGAGCACGTGAAGGAAGCCGCCGCCGTGATTGGGCAGTACTGCGAACTGATCGGCGTGCGCAGTTTCCCAACCTTGACCGACCGCGAAGGCGATTATTCCGAAAAAGTCATCAATCAGTTCGTGCGCTACGCGGGCCGCCCGCTCGTGAGCCTCGAATCGGCCACGCGGCACCCGCTGCAATCACTGGCCGATTTGGTGACCCTCGATGAATTCAAGACCACCCCCCGCCCAAAGGTGGTGCTCACCTGGGCACCCCACGTGAAGGCGTTGCCGCAGGCCGTACCCAACTCATTCGCCGAGTGGATGAACGCGGCGGCGGTCCTCGGCCTCGTCGATTTCGTCATCGCCCACCCCGAGGGCTACGAACTCGCGCCCGAATTTTCCGGCAATGCCCCCGTCACTCACCACCCGAGGGAGGCGTTTGCGGGCGCGGATTTTATTTACGCCAAAAACTGGTCGTCGTACCGTGAGTACGGCAAAATCCTCAGCCAGGACCCCGCCTGGATGATAACGCCCGAAAAAATGGCGCTCACCGACCACGCCAAATTCATGCACTGCCTGCCCGTGCGCCGCAACGTGGTCGTGGCCGATGCCGTGCTCGATTCGCCCAATTCCATCGTCATTCCCCAGGCCGGCAACCGCGTCTGGGCCGCGCAGGCAGTGCTGAAGCGGATGCTGGAGAAGTTGTAGAAAAACGAAAAGCTGTCCCAACCACGTCCTTGCTTCGCTCCGCTCGCCAGGTTTTTGAAAATTTTATGATCCTTCTTCTCCTTAAAATCGGCGGCAACGTCCTCGACGACCCCGGCACCCGGCGGCAATTTTTACAAGATTTTGCTCAACTCCCCGGTGCGAAAATCCTCGTGCACGGCGGCGGGAAACTGGCCACGCAGGTGGCCGACAAGCTGGGCGTTGAAACCGTGATGATCGACGGCCGCCGCGTGACCGACCAGGCCATGCTCGACGTGGTCACGATGGTGTACGGCGGGCTGGTCAACAAGCAGTTGGTGGCTGCGCTGCAAACGCTCGGTTGCAACGCCCTCGGCCTGACCGGGGCCGACGGCGGCGTGATTCGGGCCAAAAAGCGCAAAGGCTGGGCGCACGATTACGGGTTCGTGGGCGATGTGGAAGCAGTCAACGCGGGTTTTCTGGAAAATCTGCTGAATCAGGGCATCACGCCCGTGCTGGCTCCGCTTACCTTCGACCCCGCGCTGGCCACGGTACTCAACACCAACGCCGACACGCAGGCCCAGGCTGTGGCGGTGGCGCTTTCCCCGAAATTCAGCGTCAACCTGGTATATTGCTTTGAAAAACGCGGCGTACTGGCCGACCCGACCGACGACAATTCGGCAATTCGCTCGCTCACGCCGACTGATTTTGAGGCCATGAAAACCGCCGGGACCGTCAACAAAGGGATGATTCCGAAGCTCGACAATGCCTTCGCGGCCCTGCGGGCGGGCGTGTCGAACGTGACCATCTGCCACGCCGCCGAGGTGCGGCAGGCCATTGAAGCAGGCACGGCGGGGACCCGGTTAAGGTTATAATTGAATGCTGAATTTTTAACTCTTCGGCATTTTCATTCAGCATTCTCCATTCAGCATTTTCCATTCGATGTCGATGCCCCTTTCTACAAAAATCATTGAAGCCGCCCTCGTTGGCTTTGCCGTTGGCGACGCACTTGGGGTGCCGGTGGAGTTTCGCCACCGCTCCGAACTGCACCGCGACCCGGTCACGGGCATGCGTGGTTTTCAGGTGCATTGCCAACCGCCCGGCACCTGGTCGGACGACAGCGCGCTGACGTTTCAATTGGTTGAAAACCTGCTCGAAGGCTACGCCCCGCAACGCCTCGGCGAACGGTTCGTGCGCTGGTTTACGGTGGGCGAATGGTCGGCGCGGGGCCATTGCTTCGACATCGGCATTGCCACCCGCAGCGCGTTGCACCGCATCGAGCAGGGCACCCCGGCGCTTGAAGCGGGCGAAAGCGGGGAGTACAGCAATGGCAACGGCGCGCTGATGCGCATTTTGCCGCTGGCGTTTACGCTGGTGAACGAGGGCTCGCAGGAAACACGGTATCAGACCGTCTGCGAAGTGGCGCGCATCACCCACGGCCACGTGCGCTCGGCCATCGGCAGTTTTGCTTTCGTGGAAATGGCCCGCCAGTTGTTGCTCGGGCGGGAGAAACACGAAGCGTACCGGATTTCCCGGCAGGAAACCACGAACTTTTTTCTGGCGAACCGGTCAACGCCCGACCACGAACTCGAGTTGTTCCGGCGGGTGCTGTTCAACGACATCACGGAGCTTCCGGAAACTGAAATTTACTCGTCGGGCTACGTCGTTCACACGCTGGAAGCCGCGCTCTGGGCGTTTCTGACCACGAACGACTACCGCCAAGCCACCCTCCGGGCCGTCAACCTCGGCGACGACACCGACACCGTGGCCGCCCTGACCGGCGGGCTGGCGGGCATCGCCTACGGCAGCGAAAGCATTCCCGCCGGGTGGCTAACCGAACTGGCCCGCCTCGACGACATCCGCGAACTGGCCGGTCGGTTTGCGACTTGGTTAGCAACGGTTTAGGGTTCAGCGTTTAAGGTTTAACCAAAACGTCAAACCTCAAACGTTACACCTCAAACGTCAAATTTCATGACCAATCTCCACCTCGATACGCTCACCACCGACGCCATTGCGTTGCTGAGGGCCTTCATCGCCACGCCCTCGTTCAGCCGGGAAGAAGACCAAACCGCCGGCCTCGTCGCGGAGTTTTTTCACGAGCGCAACCTGCCCTACCGCCGCAAAAAAAATAACCTCTGGGCCAGAAACCAGCACTTCAACCCGGCGCTGCCCACGATCCTGCTCAACTCCCACCACGACACGGTCAAACCAAACAAGGGCTGGACGCTCGACCCCTTCGCACCGATTGAACGCGACGGCAAACTCTACGGCCTCGGTTCCAACGACGCGGGCGGGTGCCTCGTGGCGCTGCTGGCGGTGTTTCATCACTTTTTTTACCGCACCGACCTGAAGTACAACTTCCTGATTGCCGCCACGGCGGAAGAAGAGATTTCGGGCACCGAAGGGCTGGAACTGCTGGTTCGTGAAGCCGATTTGCCACCCATCGACTTTGCCATCGTGGGCGAACCAACGCAGATGCACCTCGCCATTGCCGAAAAGGGACTGATGGTCGTGGATTGCGTGGCCCACGGCAAATCGGGTCACGCCGCGCGCGACGAAGGCGAAAACGCGCTGTACAAGGCTCTTGACGATATTTCCTGGATTCGGAGTTATCAATTTCCGAAGGTCTCCCCGATTCTCGGGCCAGTCAAGATGACGGCGACGATCATCCAGGCAGGCGGCCAGCACAACGTCGTGCCCGACCGCTGCCAGTTTACGGTGGACGTGCGCGTGACCGAGCAGTACACCCTCGAAGACGTGCTGGAAACGATGCGGCAACACTTGAAATCCGAGCTTCAGCCCCGCTCCGTGCGGCTGCGGCCGTCGAGCATTCCCGCTGATCACCCCCTCGTGCAGGCGGGAATTTCGCTGGGCCGCCGCACCTACGGCTCGCCCACCACCTCCGACCAGGCCCTTATCGATTGCCCGTCGCTCAAACTCGGTCCCGGCGATTCGGCCCGCTCGCACACGGCGGATGAATTCATCTTTTTGAAGGAAATCGGCGAAGGCATTGAATTGTACATCAGAATGTTGGAGAAAATCGTCTGAACCCCGCCCATGAACCTCTGGCAAAACGACCGCTCCGCCGTCGCGCAGGAAATCGAGGCCTTCACCGTGGGCCGCGACCGCGAGTTTGATCTGCAACTCGCCCCGTTCGACGTGCTCGGTTCGCTGGCCCACACCCAGATGCTCGCCGCCGTCGGGCTGCTCAAGGCCGACGAACTCGCCGCCGTGCAGCACGAGTTGAAAACCATTTTCCGGGAAATCGAAGCGGGCACGTTCGTCATCGAAGCCGACGCCGAAGACGTGCATTCGCAGGTCGAAGGGCTGCTGACGCGGCGGCTCGGCGAAGCGGGCAAGAAAATCCACTCGGGCCGCTCGCGCAACGATCAGGTGCTGGTCGATTTGAAACTTTTCACCCGCGCCCGGTTGCAGCAGGTTGTGGAAGCCGCCAAACGCCTCTTCGACCTACTTATCGAGCGCAGCAACCAGCACAAAGCCGACCTGCTGCCTGGTTACACGCACCTGCAAATCGCCATGCCGTCGTCGTTCGGGCTGTGGTTCGGGGCGTGGGCCGAGGCGCTCGTGGACGACACCGAAATGCTGTTGACGGCCTACAAACTCGCCAACAAAAACCCCCTCGGCAGCGGCGCGGGCTACGGCTCTTCGTTCCCGCTCGATCGCACCCTCACCACCCAACTGCTCGGTTTCGACACCCTGCACTACAACGTCGTGTACGCCCAGATGAGCCGGGGCAAAACCGAACTCGTGGCCTGCACGGCCCTGGCCCAACTCGCCGGTACGCTCGGTCGGCTGGCGATGGACGTATGCCTGTACAATTCGCAGAATTTCGGTTTCCTGACCCTGCCCGACGCCCTGACCACGGGCAGCAGCATCATGCCGCACAAGAAAAACCCCGACGTGGCCGAACTGTTGCGCGGCAAGTGCAACCGGCTGAAGGCATTGCCCAACGAAATCCACCTCGTGCTCACCAACCTGCCCAGCGGCTACCACCGCGAGATGCAGTTGCTGAAAGAAGTACTGTTCCCGGCGTTTGACGAAATCCTGAACTGCTTGGAAATCACGCACTTCCTGGTGTCAAATATCCAGGTGAAACAAAACCTGCTCGACGACCCGACGTACGACCTGCTGTTTTCGGTCGAACGCGCCAACCAGCTTGTCGCGCAGGGCGTGCCTTTTCGTGAAGCCTACAAACAGGTAAAAGACGAGGTGCAGGACGGGCGTTTCGACGCCGCACCGTTTCGCAACGAGTTGAAACACACCCACGAAGGCAGCCTGGGCAACCTCAACAACGCCGAAATCGCCGGGCTGATGGATGAGGTGCTGGGGCGGTTCCCGTTCAGGAAGGTCGGGATGGCGGTGCAACAGCTACTTCAGGATTGAATTTCCTAAACCGAACCGGTCTCCAGGACCGGTTCGGTTTCTTACCTTTCGGCCATGAATTCCCCGTCCCCCAGCAAGCTTAAAACCTGGCTCAAGCGCGTCGGCTGGCTGGGCTTTCTGTTTTTCCTCATCAAAGGCCTGCTCTGGCTGATTATTCCGTATTTGATTGCCAAGGGGTTTTTTAGCAAGTGATTCAACCTATTTTTCTGAACAACCATGAGCCGATTCGTCATAAAGCGCTTCCTGCCAGTGCTTAGCCTTTTCCTAATCCTCGCCGCCTTTACGCCGAACCGTCCGCCCGAAACCGGCTGGCGGCCGCTTTTCAACGGCAAAGACCTGACCGGCTGGAAGCATGTCGGCAAGGGCAGCATGTCGGTCGAAGACGGCATGATTCGCGGCCACGGCGGCATGGGGCTGTTGTACTGGACGGGCGGGAAATTGAGCAATTGCACACTGCGGGTGGTGTACAAAATGGAGAAACAAAACAGCAACGCGGGGGTGTTCATCCGCATCCCCATCGAGCCGCTGGAGGAATGGATGCCCGTGTACTACGGCTACGAAGTCCAGATTGACAACCACCCCGAAACCTCCCACGAAGACGACACCCACATCACCGGAACGCTGTATTCGCTCACCAAACCGCTGGCCAAGCCCGGCAAACCCGGCCCGGAGTGGAACACGATGGAAATCACCCTCGACGGCCCGCGCACCGTCGTTGTGGTGAACGGCCAGAAGGTGACCGACTACCGCGAGGGCGACCCGGTCGGCCCCCGTAAGTTCGATTTTGAACCCCAGCGCGGTCGCCGACCCGACGCCGGTTACATCGGCCTGCAGAATCATGGGGCCGACGATGTGGTTTACTTCAAAGAAGTCACAGTGAAGTCGTTGCGGTGAGAGAAAAAATAGCGTCGTATACGTTGCAACTCGGAGCGAACGAGAGTGAAAACTTAAACTGACAGAAGATCAATGCAAATGCGATTCCAAAATATTGAACTCCATCCTTTGCTTAAAGGCTACATTGAAAAAATGTGGATATTCGAAAGCAGCGGCCGAATACCTGTTGATGATTTGAAATTGGTTGTACCCAATGGAAACATAAAACTGACAGTAGCATTTCGCAATGGTATTGTTGCTGCAATGAATGGAAAGTCATTTTCTTCAGAGGAACAGAGTATTAGTTTAACAGGATTTGTAGATGTTCCTGTTATATTGAATGTTGATGCAGATATAGTTACAGGAACACTTTGTGCAGAGTTTAGTCCTCAAGGTGCGTATCGCTTTTTTCGCCTCTCACTTAATGATATCAAAAACCAAATTTATCCATTTAAAGATATTTTAGGAACTGTTGCGAAACAATTAGAAGAAAGAATTTCAAACATTGAAAGTATTGAAGGCAAAGTGAATTTATTGCAACAGTTTTTGCTCAAACAATTTTTACTACATGAGGAGGATTCTATTTTTGAATATTGTGTGGCAAAAATAATAGCATCAAAAGGAAAAATGACTATCAAAGAATTGGAGAAGAAAACAGGCTATAGTAGTCGATGGCTAAACATAAAATTTATAGATAAGTTAGGGATTAGCCCAAAAAATTTATCCACTGTTATCCGTTTCAAACAATATTATAACGCAGTAGCAAACAACGATGAACTATCATTTATGAAAAATGATTTTTACGAATTCTACTACGACCAATCACATTTTATGAAAGAGTTTAAGCGATTTACAGGATTGTCATATTCGGGTTTTGAAAACAAGACAAACGATTTTGGAAAATTGTTTTACAAAGAATAGCACTTCCGATTTTTACAATACATACAGAAAAGCTGTTTCTATCTTTGCATAAACAATAAAAAAGCAAAAAAATGGAAAAGCAAAATTACACAGCTGCCATCGAAGTGGAGGCTCCTGCTGAAAAAGCATTTGAAGGCATTAACAACGTTTCAGACTGGTGGAATGAAAATTTGGAAGGCAATTCAAAAAAACTGCGTGATGTCTTTACCGTTCACTTCGGAGGAGATAATTTTGTCACACACAAGTTAATTGAAGTTATTCCCAACAAAAAAGTGGTGTGGCTTGTTAACGACTGCTACCTCTCTTGGCTTAAAGACAAGACGGAATGGAACAACACAAAAATGAGTTTTGAAATTTCAACCAACGACAACAAAACTCAAATCCATTTCACTCACATTGGTTTAGTTCCTGAAGTGGAATGCTACGATGTGTGTGTAAAGGGATGGGACCAATACGTGAAAGGCAGCTTATTGAAATTAATTACTGAAGGCAAAGGACAACCTCAAAACAAGCGTAGTCTGTAACTACGCCCAACAGAAGTGGACTTTTGCCTAACTTTGAAAAGCCCCATCGCCGACACGCGTTGAATGATGGGGCTTTTTTTGTCTTTATTTATCCTGAAAAAGGCAGCACTGCATGAGCCAGGCATACACGGAAGGTGAACAGTTTAACGGAGGGGATTTCACCGAAAAAGAGCTTGAAAAAGGCGAATACGAAGGCTGTATCTTCTATAATTGTTTGTTTTCAAACTCCGATTTGTCAGCGATAACGTTTGTCGATTGCGAATTCATAAACTGTGATTTAAGCCTGGCAAGACTAAAAAATACGGCGTTCCGGGACGTGAAATTCAAAGGCTGTAAACTGCTGGGATTGCGTTTTGACGATTGCGACGGCTCTTTACTCTCCTTCGATTTTGAAAATTGCCTGCTTAATTTTTCTTCCTTTTATAAGTTAAAATTAAGAAAGAGTCAGTTTAAAGAATGCCAACTGGCGTCCGTCGAGTTTACGGAAGCGGACTTAACCCATTCACTTTTCAGGAACTGCGATTTAGAAAAGGCCCCTTTTGAAAATACGGTTTTAGAAAACGCTGATTTAAGAAGTGCTTTTAATTTTTCAATCGATCCGGAAATCAATCGACTGAAAAAAGCGAAATTTTCAGCTCACAACCTCGCCGGGCTTTTGGATAAATATGGCATTACGGTGGAATGAACTGCCGGGTAGTGCTGCTGCCGCACGGAACAATCTAACGCGCTTCCTTCCGGCTCAACCCGCCCGCTGCACGACCAGCCCGAAGTGCTTCGACCCCGCCGGGCCACGCCGGGTGCTCAGCCAGTTCATCAACCGGTACACGCGCTGGTTTTGCAGCAGCGCACGGGCCAGAGTCGTGTTTCGGATTGCTTTCAGAGTGCTTTTCAGCCGGAACCAGCCCCGGTCGTGAAAGTAAATTTTCTCCAGAATTTGTCCCCCGGCGTTTTCCACCAGGCGGCAATAGGTTTCCTGGTGTTCGACGCGCTGGTAGTCGGTCATCACCAGAATACCGTCTTCATCCAGCAGATCGAGGGCTTTGCGAAGCACCCGCTTGCGCAGGGTCAGGCCGGGCAGTTCGAGCAACACGTCCTGGAGGAATACCACGTCGAAGTAAGCCGGGGGGTAGCCGGGTTCGGTGGCATCGCCCACCCGAATGTCGAATTCGGTGGCGGTTTGCAGGGGGTTGCATCGGGAACGGGTGGCTTCGACGGCGGTTTCCGAAAGATCGTAGGCGTACACGGCAGGGGCATAATCGGCCAGCCGTTGGGTTTGGTAGCCGAGGCTACAGGCTGTTTCGAGTACCCGGCGCGGAGTAGGCTGCCAGCGCCGGGCGGCGTCGAGGCTGATTTGGTACTTGGCCTGTTCGGCGGCCAGTTCGTAATTCCAGGGATCGGGGTGTTGCTGGTACAATTGTTCGTAGTACCCGGCGTCTTTGACAGGCGCGGCGTGCATGAGGAAGGGGGCGTTAGGGGTGGGCTTGCCCCAAAACTAAACAGTGTTCTTTATTTTATTGCTAAAACAATAGTTTTTTTGACAATTTTATTAAACCCTCGCGCCCGGGGACGGGGCAAGTGAATGCACGACAACCGGGAAGCGTGTACAGGCGGAGGATGCTACCCGCTGAAAAACGGCTGATTCTTACCACCAATCCCCGGTCCGTGGGTTGAACCTTTGCCTGACCCATTCAAAACTCAGGTAACTGATGCAACGCAGAAAATTCTTAACCTCCACCCTGGCGGCTACGTCGCTGGCTGCGGTGGCCGAACCCCTCAGCCGGGCTGACGCGCCCAAACCCTTCACGGTCAAGGCGGGCGAGGCCCGCTTCGGCGTTCACACACCTTACCGGGGCGTCAATGGCAACGACCTGAAAATTTCGGGCAAAGACACCAACGGGCACCTGGCCATTTTCGAGTATGTAGGCAAGGAAAAAGTTGGCCCACCCCTGCACGTACACCCCGATCAGGACGAGATTTTTTCGATCCTCGAGGGCGAGTACCTGTTTCGGGTGGGCAACGAAACCTTCACGGTCCGGGCGGGCGACACGGTATTCGGCCCCCGTGGGGTGCTGCACACCTGGCTGCAACGCTCGGAAACCGGAAAAATGACGTACTTCGTGCAGCCTGCCGGTCAACTGGAGCAGTTTTTCCTGAAAATGAATACGTTGCAAGGTCCCCCCACGGAGGCAGAGGTGTTGCGGATTCACCACGACCACGGCATGACCGTGCTCGGCCCGCCCCTGCTGCCCCGGTAATTTCCGACGCTCCACGACATGGTTGCCATTTACGACTACCGGCTTCCCTGCCCCGCTTTGCGCGAGTACGTCCGGCTGTTGCAGTTGGTCGGGTGCGAATTTCCCGCCGATTGGCCGGTGTTGCCCGTCAAGGCGTACTGGCCCCGCGCCGAAAACTGCCTCTCGTTTTTTCCGAAAGACCCCGAAAAAGTAACCTATGGGTTCGACGGCACGCCCCTGGAAAGCCCGCGCTCGCGGGTATACGGGCAGCATTCCATCGTGACCAACCGGCACGTAGGGCGCGATTTCATGGTGGTTCAGGTGCAGTTTCAGCCAGGGGCTTTGTTTCGGCTCACGGGCATTCCCGCCCAGGAACTAACCAATGCGTTCGTGGACGCCGAGGCAGTTTTCGGTCTTGAACTCCGCCGGGTCAACGAGCGGCTGAGTTACACCCGGCACCCCGGCGACATGGTAAAGGTGGTCGAAGCGTTCCTCTTGCACCTGGTTCGGCACACGAAAAAGCCGGTGAGGCCCATCGACCGCGTGAGCCATTTTTTGCTGCAAAGTCCGTCGGTGGCTTCGCTCGACTGGCTGGCCGACCAGGCGTGCCTGAGCCAGCGGCAATTTTACCGGCAGTTTGTGGAACGCGCGGGCGTCAGCCCCAAGCTTTACGCCCGCATCGCCCGGTTTGAAAACGCCATGAAACTCAAAAACGCCCAGCCCGCCAACGACTGGCTGAGCGTGGCCATCGAACTGGGGTATTACGACTACCAGCACCTGGTGCGCGATTTCAAGGAGTTTACCCGCCTGACGCCCAACGAGTTTTTGCTGGCCGACGCAAAATCGCCCGAGCGGGCTTTTGGTGTGGTGGAAACCTGAATCGCGTTCCGAATCTTCCGGCGGAATCAGGTGGCACCCGTCGTGGGCAAACGCGATGGCACCGCCCGCTCCTTTTTACCCACCCACCGCCCACGTTGGCCCCTTTTTCTTTTTGAAACCCCAAAATTTCGCTTACTTTGACTTCGCAAGCGCGTGCGCCGGAGAAGTTTCTTCCGCCCTTCACGCCCCGTTTGCGCCGGTCCTCGTAACGTTCCGCCGCGTTGTGACGGTCTCTGAGTGACAACCCCAGTCGCCTAAGCCCCAAAACCAATGCCTGTCTGGAACCGTGATACGGCCCGGCACCTGCTGTCGCGTGCGCTCTTTGGCTACCGCCGGGCGGACCTCGACCGTGCCCTCGCCTTTCCCTCGCTCGATGCCTTCGTTAGCCAGGAACTCCTGGCCAACAAGCCCCTACCCGCGCCGCCGGGCGACTGGGTCACCGAAACGCCCGTCGCCAACGATCCCAACATCAACGACCGCTTCCGCCAGCTCAACGCCTGGTGGAACGACCGGATGCTGACCGAGGGCGCGTCCGTTCGCGAAAAATTGGTGCTGTTTTTTCACAACCATTTCACCAGCCAGCGCACCAAAGTCAACTACCCGCAGCACCTCTACACCCAGAACCAGCTTTTCCGGCAGTACGCCTTCGGCGATTTGCGGCAACTGACCAAAGACGTGACCGTGGACCCGGCCATGCTCATTTACCTCGATGGTCGCAACAGCGCCAAAGGCGGGCCGAACGAAAACTACGCCCGCGAGCTGATGGAACTCTTCACGCTGGGCATCGGCAACTACACCGAAACCGACATCAAGCAGGCCGCCAAAGCGCTGACGGGCTGGCGGGTGAATGGATTGAACGCCGAGTTCGACCAGACCCGCTTCGACAGCGGTTCCAAGACGTTTCTGGGCAAAACGGGCGCGTTCGGTTACAAAGACATTGTCGACATCATTTACCAGCAGCCCGCCTGCGCCGAGTTCTGGTGCCGGAAACTTTGCCAGGAATTTCAGTTTTACAAGCCCGATAACGCCTTCGTCAAAAAACTCGCCACTGTGCTGCGGGCCAGCGATTTCAACCTGAAACCCGTGCTGAAGGCGCTTTTCACCGCCGACGAATTTTACGCAGCGGGCGTGGTGGGGGCCAAAATCAAATCGCCGACCGAACTGCTGATTGGGTCACTGAAGGCCCTCGACGTGCCCAGCCTGAGTACCGCCGACTGGGGGTTTGTGTACGACACGGGGCGCAGCCTCCAGCAGTGGCTGTTCGAGCCGCCCAACGTGGCGGGCTGGCCCGGCCAGCGCGACTGGATTTCGTCGAACACCTACCCGCAGCGCGGCGGCTATTCCGACGCGCTCATCAACGGGCGGAAACTCAACGGGCAGGCGCTGGGTCTGAAGTTCAAACCGGTGGAGTACGTCCGGGGTTACCCGAAGCCCGAAGACGCCACGCAGTTGGTCAACGACGTCATGGACGCCCTGCTGGCGTTTCCGCTCAGCGCGGCGAAGAAAAAAGCCCTGCTCGACACGCTGCTCGACGGCACCGTGGTCAGCAACTGGAGTACCTACACGCCGATGGCCGACGCCCGCATCAACCGGTTTCTGAAAGCCCTGATGCGGCTGCCGGAGTTTCAGCTTTGTTAAAACCAATTTTGAATGAGAGAATGATCGAATGAGTGAATAAAAGGCAGTGATGCATTCATCCATTCGATCATTCTCTCATTCATTCATCGACCCATGAAACGCAGCGAATTTCTCCGACAACTGGGCCTGGTATCGGGCGGAGTGGCCTTCGGACTTGACGGCATGGCGGGCCGCGCCTACGCCCGCAATCCGTTCGGGTTCGACGTGCCCAACCTCGGCAGCGGCAACATCCTCGTGCTGGTGCAGTTTCAGGGCGGCAACGATGGCCTGAACACCGTCGTGCCGTTCGAGGACCCGATTTATTACCAGAAACGTCCCAACGTCAACATCGCGAAATCCGCCGCGCTGCCACTCACGACCACCCTCGGCCTGCACCCCTCGCTCGACGGCCTCAAGCGACTCTACGACGACGGCAAACTGTGCGTGGTCAACAACGTGGGCTACGCCAGCCCCAACCGCAGCCATTTCCGTTCGACGGACATCTGGCTGTCGGGGTCCGACGCCAGCCAGATCGTCAGCGACGGCTGGCTGGGGCGTTACCTGGCCGACACGTTCAGCGACTACCCCGCCAAACTCCCCGACCAGCCCATGGCGGTGCAGTTGGGTTCGGTGGAATCGATGCTGCTGCAAAGTCCGGTGGGCACCACGGCGACGGTTTTTGAAGATCCCAGCCAGTTTTACCAACTCGTGAGTGGCAGCACTGCTGACAACGACCCGCCGCCCGCCACGCTCGCGGGCGACGAACTGAAGTTTCTGAAGCAAATCGCGGCGCAGTCCATCCAGTATTCGGGCGTCATCAAGCAGAGCGCCGACAAGGGCAAAAATGCCGTGACCTACCCCACCACCAACCTGGGGCGGCAGTTGGGCATTGTCGGGAAGCTGATTTCGGGCGGGGCCACCACGCCGGTGTACCTGACCACCATCGGCGGTTTCGACACCCACGCCAACCAGCTTACCCAACACGCCAACCTGCTGAAGCAGGTCTCCGACGCCGTGGCGGCGTTTCAGAGCGATTTGACCAAGCAAAACCTGGCGGGGAAAGTTACCGTGATGACCTTCTCGGAGTTTGGCCGCCGCCTCAACCAGAACGGCACCAACGGCACCGACCACGGCACCGCCGCGCCGGTGTTCGTCGTCGGTGACCCGGTACGCGGCGGGCTGCTCGGCGGCAACCCCAATTTGAGCGATCTCGACGGCAGCGGCGACATCAAGTTCAAGCTCGACTTCCGGCAGGTGTACGCCAGCGTGCTGCGCGATTTTCTCGGCGCGAATCCGGCCAGCGCCCGGCAGGTGCTCAATGACAAAGACTTCGACAAACTGGCCATTTTCCGCAAATCGGCAGAATTTCAGCCCATCGACGGTGCGATTGAATTGGCTCAAAACTTCCCCAACCCGGTCAGTAGCCGCACGAGCATTCCGTACACGCTCAGCCGCGAACAGGACATCCGCCTGACGCTCCTCGATTTACAGGGCCGCGAATTGGGTGTTTTGAAAAGCGAACGCGCGCCGTCGGGCAGCTACTTTGCCACCCTCGACGCCACCGCGCTGGCCCCCGGCCAGTACCTCTACAGCCTGCAAGGCGACGGCCAGCGCCAGACCCGGAAGCTGGTGGTGCAGCGGGGATAAGTCGCTTTTTAGTAGTTATTTTTCTGAAAGTCAATTCGTTGGCCCTTAGCTACTTCTTCCAGAAACACACCCGATTCGCGGGCAGGCAGTCGATGCGGTGATAGCCCAGCGCTTGGGCGCGGGCAAATTCGCGCGGATTGGCGTATGTCAGCAGGTAGGGCGTCCGGGCCGTTTGCGGAGTGAGTTCGATGCGTCGGTAGCGCTGGAGGTACAGATTCAGGTAGTAGTCGTTTTGGATGTCCGGCACCGAGAGAATCCCAACGCGCTGATTGTAAGGCAATTTCGAATGCGCCTTGATTTCAGCGATGCGGGTCTGCATCAGGCGGGGCGTACCGCTGAAATTGAGTTGGAACGTCAGGTACGTCAGTCCCGCAAACCCCAGCACCGCCGCGCCCAGCGCGGCTTGCAGGTCATGCGCCGTCAGGGAAGTCCGCTCGAACGATTCCTGCCAGAAACGAACCTGCCAGGCGGCGAAACCAAGCGCAAAGCACGGCGTACCGGTCACGACGTAATGCGCGAACTGCTTGTCGATCAGGAGCATCGGTAAGGTAGCGGCCAGTCCTACGGTGCACAGCCACAGGCCCGTTTGCGCCTCCGGTTCCAATGGCCTCGTCCGGCGCACCATCACCAGCGTACTCAGCAGCATCGGGGCGACGTTGAGCACCATCACCCCCGCGATGTAGAAGCGGCCCCACGGTCCTTCGGTGCCACTGAATCGTTCCACCCGGTTTCCGCTCCATACGGCGAGCACCTGTCGCCTGAAATATTCCCCCAGAAATTCCCGCGCCGGGGTGTACACCAGCAGCAAGCCCAACAGCGCCGCAAACCCCAGTACCAGGCCGGCGGTTTGGGCCGCTCGCGGAAGCAGGCGCGCTGCCGTTCGTTCGAACACCAGCCAGTACAGGCCGGGCACGGCCCACAGAAAAAACGCGAACGGGCCTTTGCACAGAAAAGCCGCGAAGCTCCAGACCAATGCCCAGGTCCAGGCCGTCCACGCGGGAGTGCGGAGGCCGCGCACCATCGCGGCTAGCGCCCACACGCAGCAAGCCGCCTGGGGCACGTTGAGCAGGTTGTTGGACGCCGCAAAACGCACCTGCCAGGCCGTAGCTACCCACAACACGGGCAACCAACTGAAAGCCCGCAACGGTTCAGCCGGGAAAAGCACCTGCCACGCCCGCCCGCAACCCGCCAGCAACAAAGCAAAACTTAGGGCGCTGAAGAGTTTTTCGACGTACCACTGGTCACCCAGGAGCCGGTACAGCAACGATTCCAGGAAAAACAGCACCGGCGGATGGCCGTAAAACACGTTGTCGGGGGTTTGCTCAGTGGGAATCCAGTACGACTCAGCCCGCACCAGGTACGGCCGCCAGCACGACCCCGCCCCTACGGCCATGTTGCGGGCAACGGAGGCGTACGTCAGGCCGTCGTTGTCGAGGCCTTCGGTCAGGAACCGTGGCAGGTAAATGGCCAGGATTATGCCCAGCGTCACGGTGCGCCACAACGAGTGCCAGTGAGCCGTGGCAGGCATGGATGGGAGGATGGGTCGCTGGGTCAACCCCTAAAAGTAACCGATTGCCCCGATTCTTTCAAACCGGATGGTATCTTTAGGGCCTTGTTCAGCCTGCTTTTTCCGTGAGTCAAGCCCGTCCCGACCCCTACCTCGCCCTTCGTTACCCCGAATTTCGCCTTTACGTCGCGGGTAGTTTTCTGCTCACCAGTGCCCTGCTCATTCAGGAAGTGGTGCTGGGTTACGAACTCTACCAACTCACCCACGATCCGCTCACGCTCGGCCTGATTGGCCTGGCCGAGGCCCTGCCCTTCATCGGCGTGTCGCTCTTCGGTGGCCACTACGCCGACAACCGCGACAAAAAAACCATCCTGCTGCTGAGTTTACTCGTGATCATGGCCGGGTCGGTGATCCTAACGGTGGTGACCTACCCGACGGTGCGGGCGGGCCTGAGCCAGGCACACCTGCTGCTCTGGGTGTACGGGGTGATTTTCCTCATCGGGCTGGCGCGGGGATTTTACAGCCCGACGGCCTCGTCGCTGAAGGCGTTTCTGACGCCCCGCGAGGTGTACGCCAACGCCTCGGTGTGGTACAGCACGGCCTGGCAAGGTGGGGCCATCGTCGGGCCGGGCGCGGCAGGGTACCTGCTCGATGGCCTGGGGTTGACCAACACGCTCCTCGTGGTCATCGTCCTGATTGGACTGGTGATGCTTTTTCAAAGTTTTATCAAACGGAAACCCGTCGCGGTGGCCGAAAAAACGGACCTGTTCGAGAGCATGCGCGAAGGGCTGCGCTACGTGTTCAACTCCAAAGTCATTCTCTACTCCATCTCGCTCGACCTCGCGGCGGTGTTGTTTGGCGGTGTGGTGGCCATTCTGCCCGTGTTCGCCCAGGACATTCTGCACGTGGGCGCACGGGGCTTCGGCCTGCTGCGGGCCTCGCCTTCGGTCGGGGCGCTGCTCACCTTCGTGGCGCTGGCTTACCTGCCGGTGATGCACCACGCCTGGCGAAATATGCTCATCGCCGTGGCCGGTTTCGGCATTGCCACGCTGGTGTTCGCCGTCTCGACCAACTTCTGGCTGTCGGTAGCAATGCTGTTCCTGACGGGCGCGTTCGACGGTATCAGCGTCGTCATTCGCCAAACCATCATGCAGGTGATTCCACCCGACCACCTGCGCGGGCGGGTGTCGGCGGTCAACGGCATTTTCGTCAGTTCGTCCAATGAAATCGGGGCGTTCGAGTCGGGCCTGGCGGCCAAACTGCTCGGCACGGTGCCTTCGGTGCTCGTCGGCGGCGCGCTCACGATGGGCATCGTGGCGTACGTCTGGGCGAAATCGAAGGAGTTATTCGGGATGAAGTTTACCTGATTTTTCCAAGCTCAGGCCCGGTTCGGTAAGGCCAAAAACGGCCCGTCAGGGCTTTGTTGCCCAAATCAGCCCGTAGTCCATGCTGGTCGGAAGGGTTTCATCGGAAGGAGCCAGGCCCGCTTCCTTAAACCAGCCCCGGTATTCGGCGCGGCTGTAGGCCCGGCCTTTCGTCACCCAGAAAAGTTGCGCGGAATAGTCGGTCACGGCCAGCGGTCCGTCGAGCGCGTCGTTCAGGAAAGCGTCGTGCACCCAGAGCGTGCCGCCGGGTTGGAGCGCCGCCGCAAACCGGTGGGTCAGCGCCCGGCAGGTGTCGGTGGGCCAGTCGTGAAACAGGCTGGCAGCCAGCAGCACGTCGGTGGTCGGCAGCGGGTCAGTTAGCATGTCGCCGGGCTGGAACGTCACTCGGTCGCGCACGCCCGCCGCGCCGGGGCGTTGGCAAAACGCGTCGAGCAGTTCGGTGGCCACGGCCAGCACCGCCGCCCGGTCGAACACCGTAGCCGTGGCGCGGGGGTTTTTGAGCAGGTATTCGTAGGAAAAAAAGCCGGTTCCGCCCGCCACGTCGAGCAGGTGACCGTTGCCAGCGGGCAGGTGTTGGGCCACCAGCGGCGCGAGCGCCTGGGCACGCCCGGCCAGCCCGAGCGTGAGGCGGCGGGCGGTTTCGGGGTCGTCCATCGGCGAGGGGCTTGCGTCGTCTTTCACGAAATCGACGCCCGCCGTCGGGTCGCGCGGCCCGTCGTGGCGGAGGCGTTCGGCCATTTCGAGGACGCCCGCGTCGTCGCCTTCCAGTCCGACGTAGCCCGCCAGCGTGGGCGTGTGGGTCTGGGCGAGGTGGCGGCCCAGGTCGGTCAGCGTCAGGCGGTTGTTTTCGTCGAAAAAAAGCAACTCCATCGCGCACAACGCCGGAAAAAGCACCCTCGCCGGGCGCTCGGCGAGGCCCAGCCGGGCGGCGGCTTCGGGCAGCGAAAGCGGCGTTTCGCCCAGCGTTTCAAACACGTTCAACTGGCTGACGGCGGCCACCAGCAGCCGCGAACCGTACACGGCCCGCAGGTGGCGGGTGATGGGGGCCAGATCGGGGGAAGGCATGGGATTAGGTTGACGGGTGCCTCAATACTCAAAATTAGCCAGTTCGTCTTTTTGCAATTTGCCAAACGCCCGTTCCATTTTTTGCCGGTCGAAATCCTTTTCGTGGTTGGCCAGGAAAATCGTCGCCACGCCGTTGCCAATCAGGTTGGTGAGGCTGCGGGCCTCGCTCATGAAGCGGTCGACGCCCAGCAGCAGCGCCAGGCCCTCGACCGGAATGACGCGCACCGCCGACAGCGTACTCGCCAGCACAATAAACCCGCTGCCCGTGACGCCCGCCGCGCCTTTGGAGGTCAGCATCAGAATCCCGGCGATGGTGAGCATCTGGCCGAGGGTGAGATCCACGCTGAACACCTGCGCGAGAAAGATTGTGGCCATCGAGAGGTAAATCGTGGTGCCGTCGAGGTTGAAACTGTACCCGGCGGGCACCACCAGCCCCACCACCGAGCGCCCGCAGCCCATCCGTTCGAGTTTTTCCATCAGCCCCGGCAAACCCGATTCCGACGAACTGGTGCCGAGCACAATCAGCAATTCTTCTTTGATGAAGACCAAAAATTTCCACAAACTGACCCGGTAGTAGGCCAGAAGTGCGTTCAAAACGCCGAAAATGAACAGCGCCATTGTGCAGTACACCGTCAGCATGAGTTTGCCCAGCGGCAGCAGCGTGGCCAGCCCGAACTTGCCCACCGTGAAGGCCATGCCCGCAAACGCACCCAGCGGGGCGAGTACCATCACGAGTTTGAGGATGCCGAAAAAGACCTTAGCCAATTTCTCGAAGGTACCGACGAGGGCCGTTCCAACGCTGCCCGCCCGCGTGAGCGCCATGCCGAACAACACGCTGAACACCAGCACCTGCAAAATGTCGCCTTCGGCAAAGGCTTTCACGAAATTAGACGGCACGACGTGCAGGAAAAACTGCACCCAGTCGAACTCGCCCGCCGCCTGCTGGTACTGGCGGATGTCGCCGCGTTCGAGCGACGAGGTGTCGAGGCCCGCCCCCGGCTGGATGACATGCGAGACGAGAATGCCGATGAACAGCGCCGCCGTCGTGACGATTTCAAAATAGAGGAGGGCTTTTCCGCCGACGCGCCCGACGCGCTTCAAATCACCCATATTGCTGATTCCCAACACGATAGTCAGGAAAATAATGGGTGCAATCACCATTTTGATCAGGTTGATGAAGGCATCCCCAAAGGGCTTGAGGCCGGTGGCCGTTTTCGGAAAGAAATGCCCGACCAGTACGCCCAGCGCGATGGCCAGGAGCACCTGCACGGTGAGGTTGCGAAAGATTTTCATAAAAAAACGCTGAAATAGAAAGACCTAACAGGTTTTTGAAACCTGTTAGGTCTTCGATTCACCGCCCGCCGAGTTTTCTCTTCACCGTATTTACCAATCCGCTCGGCAGTAGTTTCGAAGCGGCTTTCAGCGTTTTCCGTACCGATTCGGGCAGCACGATGCGCACGTCGTAGCCTTCGTGCTGCTGGGCCAGGGCCTCGCCCATGTACTTGTTGGTCACTTTCTCGCCCGTTCGGATGTCGGTAATTCGCCGGATAAACGTGCGGTTGAGCGGCATGTCGGAGAGCAGCGGTGTGTAGTACACGCAGTCCTCAAAGTAGTAGTGCGTCACCTGGCTCCAGCGGGTGGAGCCTTCCTGAGTGATTTTCTCGCCGCCGTGGAGCAGGTTGGCCGCCCAGATGAGCGCCTGGCCTTTTTTCATGTTCAGGATGGCCTTTTTCAGCCCCATTTCCTGAATGCTGGCCTCGATGAAATTCTCGTACTGCCGGGCAAAATAGCCGTAAGTTTCGTCCATCGAGCGGCTGTCCGACCCGCGCAGGTTCATGTCCACCATGTCGAAAAACGGCAGTTTGTGGCTTTTCGGGTAGTAGTGCAGCGGTCCGTTGCCGGCGTGAACGTCCTCCATCGCAATCCAGACCCCGCACATGAAACGCTGGGGAATGGAGCTGAAGTGAATCATGTCGGAGTGGGTTTTTTGCTGGGTGCCCACGTTGAAATTGAGCGTCTGGAACGGGATCGGCTCGCGGCGGTACAGCACCCGCAGCACGTCCAGCACCTTCGGCGCGATGGCAATGGCCTTCACGTCGGGGTTGTGCGACCACGCGTCCTGGATGCGCGTCACGTTCTGTTCGGCGTAGGTGGGCGCGAGGGCCTTCACGGCGTCGTCGATGGTGCCGAGGCTCACCTCGGGGTCGAATACCACGTAGCCTTCTTCGGCGTAGTGGCGCACGAGGGCCTCCATGTCGGGGCTGAGGGCCGCTTTTTTGAGTTCGCTTTCAAAAAACGGCGACTCAATCCAGGGCATGTTTTTCTTCAGTTCGTCAAGGGATTTCAACGGACGGTCAACAGTAGATACAGCCATGTTATGCGGGGTTGATGCGGTCTCAAAGTAGCGAGTTTTCGGGCGGTTGCGCAACCCGTTCGCTAAATCGCTGCCGTTTTTTTTACGGGGAAACGCCCGAGCGCCCGAACCTGGTCAGTAGCGGCTGCACCGCCTGCAACGCTGCGTTGTTTTTGGCCACCACCACGGTTCGTTTTACTCCCGGACCCCGCAGCAGGCGGGCGTCGCGCACGTCGCCGGGTACGTCGAGGCCGCTTCGCTCGCGGGGAACGGGTTGAAAATGCCCTTTCCCATCGCCCGCCAGCAACAGGCCCCGGCTGGCGTCGCACGGGCCGTACTGCACCCGCAACGGGTAAAAATTGCCCGCCACGAGCAAATCGTCGCGTCCGTCGCCGTTGAAATCGCCCGGTACGAGCGCCTGCGCCACCGACACCTGCGCCTCGCGGGGCAGCGGCACTGCCCGGAAATTGCCTTTGCCGTCGTTTTCAAAGTACGTGCTCGCCAGCGTGTGAACGGGCAGGGTCGTGGCTTTTTGCAACGCGTCGCCGAAAATGGTTTGCAGGGTCGCGTCGGCGTAATCGGCGTATTTCACAAAGGTTTTACGGAGCGTACCGATTTGGTCGAGCAGTTCGTCGCGTGAGGCCACAGGGTAGCGTTTACCGCCCTCCACCTGACTGATGACGGGGTCCGGGCGTTCATCGTCGTTGAAATCGGCCACGGTCAGCGTGAGCGGGTCGGCGGGCGTGGCGTGCCACTGGGTGTTGAGGCCGAGGTTTCCGGCCACGAAATCCACGTCGCCGTCGTGGTCGAAATCGCGGGCGGTCAGGCAGGTCCACAGACCACCCGATTGCGGAAGTCGGATTAGTGCCTGAGGATTCAGCGTTCCCCGGTCATTTTTGAACAGCATCACCGGCATCCAGTCGCCCGCCAGCAACAGGTCGGGGCGGCGGTCGCCGTCGAAATCGGCCCAGGTAGCCGCCGTGACCATGCCGGGGTGTTGGAGGGCTTCGGGCGTAACGTCGGTGAATTTTAAGGCAGAAGTCAGGAGCGATCGATCCGCCGTACCGACGGAAGAAGAAGATTTTTTATCCTGACTCCCAGCTCCTGACTCCTGACTCCTCCCCGACTCATTTCGCAGCAAAAAACTCCGCCCCGGCTGAGGAAACCGACCCGTAACGCTGCGGCCACCCACGAATAAATCAAGGTCGCCGTCACCGTCGAAATCGGCGGCAACGACGCAACTGCCGTTTTCAGTTTCGGCGGGGAGCGTTCCGGCGGGGGCTTTGGCAAAAGCGCCGTGCCCGTCGTTGAGGTACAGCCGATCCTGCAATTCAGGCGAACCGGGCTGCCACTCGTGTCCACCGCTGACGACGTACAAATCGGCATCGCCATCGCCGTCGGCGTCGAAAAACAGCGCGCCCACGTCTTCGCTGCGGGCGTCGGCCTGCCAGGGCTGGGCGGGCGCGGGACGGAAACTGCCGTCGGTTTTTTGCAAAAACAACCGCCCGGCCTGTTCTACGGCCCCGCCCACGAACACGTCGTCGAGGCCATCGCCGTTCACGTCGCCCGAGGCCAGTTTCGGCCCCTGCCGCGAAAGCTGGTAGGGAATCAGCGGCTCGTACTTGAAATCGACCCAGGCGTTTTCACGGTGAACGAAATCCAGCCCGCTGCCCGCCGTGGCGTCGGCGAAGAGCGGCGCGGCCTCGGCGGACTTCGGCCTTTCCGCCCCGGCGACGGCCTCCTTTTGGTTGAAAACCAGCGTTTGATTCGCCGCGACGCTGGCCCGCCGACTCACACGCCCGTCGGGCCAGACCACGCGCACGAGTTGCGCCTGCGCCTTTTTTCCCAACCCGAAACTCAGCACCGGATCGACGCTGCTCTGGAATCCCCGGGCGGGTTGCTGTTCCTGCATCTGCTCGTCCACGAACACCGCCGCACCCACGGCGAGGCGGTTGTCTCCCTCACCTTCGAGCCTGATTTTCAGGAATTTATTCCCGATTTGCGTTTCCGCGTTGTTTCGGAAAATACCTGCCGGTTCGTTGGTGTTGTTGACGACCAAATCCAGGTCGCCGTCGTTGTCGAGGTCGGCGTAGGCGGCTCCGGTCGAAACGCCGCCCCCGCCCAGGCCCCAGGCATCGGTGCGGTTTTCAAAATGCAACCCACCCCCTGCCCCCTCGAGGGGGTCGAACAGGCTGCGGAAGGCGTAGTTGGGCACGTTCGCCGAGGGCATTTTGCCGATGAGTTCGAGGGCGGGGAGGTTCTGTTTGTAAGCCTGCTGGGTGGAAAGGTCACGTCCCTCGGCCGCTGCCCGCTGGCGGGCTTCCTCCACGTCGTACTTCAGGAAATCGAGGCTGGTGAAATCGCGCACGACGCCGTTGGTGATGAACAGGTCCTTGCGCCCGTCGAGGTCGAAATCCGCCGCCAGCACCGACCAACTCCAGTCGGTGGCCGAAATCCCCGCGAGTTGGCCGACTTCGGAGAAAACGGGCACGGGGTTCGGAGCAGAAGGCGTGTTTTTCTGCCCCCTGCCCCCCACCCCAAGCCCCGTGCCCATGTTCAACTGCAACATATTCCGCATTTGCTGGTGGTGAAAGCCGCTGTCGATCATCAACTGGTAGCGGTCGTACTCGTCGGGGCCTTTGAGGAGTTTCTGGCGGCGGTTGCCTTCGGGCAGCATGTCGAGCGTGACCAAATCGGGCCGACCGTCGTTGTTCAGATCGGCCAGATCGGTGCCCATCGTGTTGCGCGAAAGGTGGGCGAAGGCGGCCTGGGTCACTTCCTGGAAGGTACCGTCGCGCTGGTTGAGGTAGCAGTAGTCCGACTCTTCGTAGTCGTTCGAGACGTACAAATCGGGCCAGCCGTCGGCGTTCAGATCGCCCACGGCCAGGCTGAGGCCAAAGTTGATGCCCCCGCCGCGAATGTGGGCTTCCTCGCTGACGTCAACGAATCGGGGATTTTTCGAACCTGAATTTTCCAATCCGCAATTCGTATCCACGGCGGCCCCATTCCCCATTCCGCAATTCCGGTACAACCGATTTCCAAAGTACGGGTGGCGCTTGGTGCGGAGTTTGGTGGTGTTGAAAAACGGCGTGTAGAACATGTTGGCGTGGTTGACCATGAAGCAGTCGAGGTCGCCGTCGCGGTCGTAATCGAAGAAAACGGTCTGGGTGGTAAAGCTGCCCGGCGCGTCGAGGCCGTACTCGGCGGCGCGTTCGGTGAAGGTCGGCACGCCGTCCGGGCCGGGACCGTTGTTGATAAAAAGCTGGTTGGTGCGGCGCGCCGGTTCGGGCCGGGCCGAGTAGCTGACGTACAAATCGGGCCGTCCGTCGGCATTCACGTCGGCCACGCTGACGCCCGTTTTCCAGTCGCCAAGCCTTCCGGCCACGCCCGCTTTCTCCGTGACGTCTTCAAAATGGAACGCTTTCCGGTTGAGGTAGAGCCGGTTGGGCACGTCGTTGCCGGTCAGGTACACGTCGGGCAGGCCGTCGGCGTTGAAATCGGCCAGGGCCACGCCGCCGCCATTGTAGTGGTACTCGTAGGTCATCACGTTCTGGGCGGCGCTTTCCCCGACGGTGTTTTCAAACGTGATGCCCGTGTCGCTGGCATCGAGGCGGGTAAACAGCGTGGGCGTTGCGGGGCGGCAGGCGTTCAGCAGGAGGAGCGCCCCAAACAGCGGTAGTTTACGAACGAGTGCGGTCATGAAAGCGGTGATGAACCTTCAAAATAACGCGGAGTTTCGGCCAAAAAAAAACCCGCGTCCTTTCGGAGCGCGGGATTTTGGGTTAGGTGAATGTCAAGACTGAATCAATAGCCCGGATTCTGTTTGATTTTGGCGTTGGCCTGCACTTCCTTGAGCGGAATGGGCAGCCAGTAGTGTTTTTCGAGAAACTTCCGCTCCTGAATCGTCTGCGAAGTGTAGGTGAGTTTGCCGCTGGCGTCTTTCCGGATGTCGATGCCCGTGATGGGTTTGCTGTCGGTTTCCACGGCGATTTTCCACCGGCGCACGTCGTAGAATCGGTGCTCTTCGTAGGCCAGTTCGATGCGGCGTTCGTGGCGGAGGCGTTCGCGCATCTGGGCCTGGGTGAGTCCGGCGGGCAGGTCGGGCATGTCGGCGCGCTTGCGGACGGCGTTCACCGCCGGGTAAGCTTTGGCCGGGCCTTCGGCCTCGTTGATGGCCTCGGCGTAGTTGAGCAGAATTTCGCCGTAGCGGCTGAAAATCCAGTGGTTGTTGCCGTAGTTGTCGCCGTCGCTGATGCTGGCGTCTTCGTACATGAACTTACGGATGTAGTAGCCCGTCAGGCTCGTGTTCCAGGGTTCGATGCCGTCTTTGGTGTCTTTGCCACCGGGCAGGAAGGTTTCGATGGCGCGCCCGTGGTACATGGCCCCGTTGTAGAGGAACGTCGCCGCCAGGCGGGGGTCACGCTTGGAATAGGGGTCGTTGGCGTTGTAACCCGAACCAGCTTCGGTGATGGCCTTGCCATCGGCGGTTTCGTAGTCGTCGATGAGGGCCTGGTTGGGCATGTTGCCCGCCCAGCCACCGAAGCCGTTCGGCCCGTTGTAACGCTCCAGCCAGAGCCAGCCCGAGGTGCGGATGTGGGCTTCATCGAGGATAACCTCCGGGTTGCGGATGGTCGTGAACAGTTCTTTGTAGGTCGGGTAAAGCGAATACTGCTTCAAATCCACCACGGCCTGGGCGGCATCGGCGGCTTTTTTCCACTTGGCCACGTCGCCCGTCGCGGTGTTGGTGTAGAGCGGACTGGCGGCGTAGAGCAGCACGCGGGCTTTCAACGCCAGACTGGCTCCTTTGGTGGCCCGGCCCACGTCGACCCCGGTGTGGGCCAGGGGCAGCAACCCGGCGGCTTCGTCGAGGTCTTTGAGGATGAAATCGACGGTCTGGTCGATGGTGGCGCGCTCGACATCGTCAAACTGGTCGGACAAGCCATACACTTTCGTCACCAGCGGTACGCCACCGTAGTTGCGCAGCAAATCGAAGTACCGCACGGCCCGGATGAATTTCATCTCACCCGTGAGGCGGGTTTTGAGGGCGGCGTCCATTTTGGCGTCTTTGATTTTCTCAAAAAACACGTTGGCGTCGCGGATGTAGCCGTAGTTGCGCCCCCAGACGTCGGAGAAATAGCTGGGGTTGTTAGCCGCTGTCACCTCGCCCCGGTTGATGGCGTGGGTGCCGTAGTCGTGTTTGAACATCGACTCGTCGGAGAGCGAACTCCACATTACTTCCTGAAAGCCCCAGGTCATGTCCTGGTACTTGGAGTTGACGAAGGCCTCGATGAGTTTGGCATCCCCCCAGACGGCGTCTTCCGAGAGTTTGTCGATGGGTTGCTTGTCGAGGATGGCCTCCTTGCAGGAGGCCGTCACCAGGGCCGTCATGGCCACCATCACCGCGTAATTGAGTAGTTTTTTCATGATCAGAAACCGACGTTGACGCCGAGGTTGAACGTTTTTTGTTGGGGATAAAAAACACCCGTCTGGCTGTCGCCTTCGGGGTCAATGTTCTTGTATTTATCGAAGGTCAACAGGTTGAAGCCGTTGGCGTACACCCGCAGGCTGCCCAGGCGGAGTTTCTGGATCACCGCCGAGGGGACGTTGTAGCCGAGTTCGACGTTTTTCAGGCGCAGAAAACTCACGTTGCGCAGCCAGAACGTGTTGGGGTAGGCGTTGCCACTGAGGCTGGTGTACATTTTGTCGGCCACGCGGGGAAAGTCGTTGCTGGGCCGGTCAGGGCGCCAGCGTTTTTCCACTTCGTTGGCGAAAAAGTTGCCCGTTGAGCCGCTTTCGAGCAGCACGTAGGTTTTGGCCCGGCCCTGGCCCTGAAAGAGCACCGTCAGGTCG
Organism: Spirosomataceae bacterium; assembly: GCA_965249815.1. Classification (GTDB taxonomy): domain Bacteria; phylum Bacteroidota; class Bacteroidia; order Cytophagales; family Spirosomataceae; genus JAJAZB01. The sequence continues at coordinate 275,771 of CBDFMV010000003.1, forward strand.
AAGGCCTTCCACTGCGCCGAGGCGTTGATGCCGTACACGATTTGCGGCACGGGGGTCTGGTCGATGCGGATGCGGTCTTTTTCGTCGATTTTGCCATCGGCGTTCACGTCGGCGAGTTTGATGTCGCCTGGCACGGTACCCGACACGTGCGGGTAGCCGTCGATTTCCTGCTGGTTCTGAAACACGCCGAGCGATTTCCAGAGCGCGTACGACCCAATCGGGTACCCTTCTGCGCGCTGGTAAGCTTCCAGGCCAGGCACTTCGTCCACGAAAAGCACCTTGTTGCGCACGTAGGTGAAATTGCCGCCCACCGTGTAGCGCACGTCGCCGACGCGGTTGGTGTGGGCCAGGGTGATTTCAATGCCTTTGTTGCTCACTTCGCCGATGTTTTCGTAGGGCAGGTTGACGCCCGTGTACGACGGCACGGAGGCGTTGCGCTTGGCCAGGATGTTGCTGCGCCGCTGGCTGAACAGATCGACGGTGAAGGTCAGGGCGTTCTTGAACAACGAACCATCGAGGGCAATGTTCGAGGATTTCAGTTTTTCCCAGGTGGCGTTCGGGTTGGGCACGCCGCTGGCGGCAATGCCCGACACCAGCCCGACCGGCGTGCCGAGGGTGTAGCCCTGGTCGAACTGGTAGGTGGTCAGGAACTGGTACTGCACCGGAATGTCCGTACCGGGCACGAACATCTTGTCGTTGCCCAGCACGCCGTACGAGGCGCGCAGTTTGAGGTTGTCGAAAAACGTCAGGTTGTTTTTGATGAAGTTCTCCTCCGACAACACCCAGCCCACCGAAACGCTCGGGAAAAAGCCGAAGCGTTTGCCGGGGGCGAAGTTCTGTGAACCGTCGTAGCGGAACTGAAATTCAGCCAGGTAACGATTGGAGTAATTGTACTTCAACCGCCCAAAGTAGTTCTGACGGGCCGACGCGAAGGCCGTACCGCGCACTTCCTGGTCGGTGGCGGCCCGCCCGCCCTGGTCGATGATGGTCGGCTCGGCGGAAATGAAGTTCCGGCGGAAGGCCCCGAAACGCGAACTGTTGAACTCGTTTTGCTCGTAGGCCAGGAAGGCGTTGAACGTGTGGTCGCCGAACGTGCGGTCGTAATTGACCCGGAAGTTGTACGTCAGCGAACTTTCCTCGTACAGAGCTCCTGGTCGAGCGTCGAAGCCGCCGGACCGCCGTAGTTGGGGTCGTAGGTGTTGGTGGTTTTGTTGTAGCTGTAAATCGTCCAGCGTTTGGCCGTGCTGCGAATGGGTTGAAAAATCCGGTCGTAGGCCATGAAGCCGTCCACCGAAAGGCCGTTGAGGAGCGGGCTCAGATCGTACCGCGCGCGCAGGGTGCCGTTGAACACGTTCTTTTTGTCCCTCCGCAACCCCGGAATGTCGGTGGCGATCACGCGCGGGTTACGACCCTGCTCGATGGCCGGGCCAGGCAGGCCGTTGGGATAAAAATCGGGCAGGTACGGCGCGGCGCGCAGGGCGAAGCGGAAGATGGTACCGGCGTCTTCGATGGAGCGCTGGCGGTCTTCGAGGCGGGCGGCGAGGTCGAACGACACACTCAGGTTTTTGGTCACCTGGGCGTCGATGTTCGAGCGCACCTGGTACTGCTTGAAGTTGGTGGCGCCGTCTTTGTACAACCCGTCCTGAAAAACCTTCTGGGCCGACACGAAGTACTTCACGTTGTCGCTGCCCCCGCTGATCGACAGGTTGTGCTGGTTTTGCAGGGCCACTTTCTTGAGCAGCGAGTGGGTCCAGTCGGTGTTGGGGTAGTTGAGCGGGTCGGAGCCATCGCGGAATTTCTGAATCTCGGCGTCCGTGTAGGCGTACTGCGGGTTGGTGGGGTTCTGGTAATACCGCATTTCGTTGAGCAGCGTGGCGTAGGTGGCGGCGTCGGCCATTTGCGGCACCCGTGTGGGCATCTGAAATCCCTGGTTGAAGGAGTAGCTGATGGTGGGTTTGCCCGACTTGCCGCGCTTGGTCGTCACCAGAATTACACCGTTGGCGGCCTGGGCACCGTAAATCGACGCCGAGGCGTCTTTCAGAATCGAGATGCTTTCGATGTCGTTCGGGTTGAGGCGGTCGAAGCCCCCGGCGCGGTTGGCCACGCCATCGACCACGATCAGCGGGTCGGCGTTGCCCGTGGTACTGCGCCCCCGGATGAGCAGAAACGAGCCGTCGGAACCCGGTTCGCCGGAGCGGTTGTTGGCAATCAGGCCCGGCGTGCGGCCTACCAGCGAGTTGGAAACGTTGGGCTGGGGACTTTTCACCAAATCGCGGCCTTCCACCGCCGCCACCGAGCCGGTCACGGTGCGTTTCGACTGGGTACCGTAACCCACCACGACGACTTCGTCGAGGGAGGTTTCGGTGGCCGATAGCACCACGTCGATCACGGCCTTCGTGCCCACGGCAATTTCCTGCGTTTTCTGACCCACCGCCGAAAAAATCAGGGTGCTGTTGTCGCCAACGTTGATGCGGTACGCGCCGGTGCCGTCGGTGATGGACCCGCGCGTGGAGCCTTTCACCAACACCGAAACGCCCGGCAGCGGGGCACCGTCGGGGTCTTTCACGATGCCGGTTACGGAGCGGTCCTGGGCCAGTGCGCTGAGTACGCTCAGCAGCAGGAGCAGCCCAGTGAGTAGCTGTTTTTTCATAGGTTCGTTAGGAATTAGAGATTGGGTGAACGGTAAGGGGCAGGCGGTTTAGCGGTTGGGTGTGGGCTGAACGAAGAAAGCAATCCCCCGACGTAGCCAAAGCTATGTTTTCAGCGACCGAATAGCAAATTTCAGCGATGGAGTTAGCTATTTCGGAGATGGACTTTTACCTTCCGCAATCGATTGCACGAACGCTTCGCAATCGATTGCGTTAATTTTTCAGTCGCCCCGCCCCGTCATGCTGAAACCGTCCGTCACCCTCAAAGATCTCGCCCGTCAACTCCGCCTTTCGGCCTCCACCGTGTCGCGGGCTTTGCAGAATCACCCCGGCATTGGCCTGCGCACCCGCGAACGGGTGCAAAGCCTGGCCCAGCAACTGCATTACATTCCCAACCTGACGGCCCTGAGCCTGAAGAAAAACCGCCGGTTTGCCATCGGGGTCATCGTGCCGGAGTTGCTCAACCCGTTTTTCAGCCAGACCGTCAGCGGCATCGAGGCCACCGCCACGCAGCGGGGTTACCTGATGACCGTCTGCCAGTCGCACGAAGAAACCGACCGCGAACGCCGCGCCGTGACCCTGCTGGCCAACAACCGGGTGGACGGGATGCTGGTGGTGGTGGCAAAAACCGACACGAACTATGAACACCTCTCGGCCTTGCAGGAACAGGACCTGCCGCTGGTGCTGGTGGATCGGGCCGTGGGGCAAATGGCGGCGTCGAGCGTTGGGTGCGACGTGCGCGCCGGGGCCGAAGAAGTCACGGAGTTTTTGATTCACCGGGGCGTCCGCCACTTCGGGTACCTCGGCGGGCCAGACGGGTTGGAAACCAGCACCGAGCGACGCGAAGGATTTCTGGCCGCGCTGCGCCGCCGGAGCCTGCCCATCCGGCAAAACTGGCTCGTGGCCACCGACCTCTCGACCGAAGCCGTCGAAAAAGCCACGTACGCGATGCTGAAAAACGCCCCCCGCCCCGAGGCCATCGTGGCGTTCAGCGACCAGGTCGCCCTCGACATCCACCGCGTGGCTACCGCCCTCGGCCTGGTGCCCAACCGCGATTTGATGCTGGCCAGTTTCGGCAACGCCCCGTACCAGTCGTACCTCCATCACCCGCCCCTGGTTTCGGTCGATCAACAGGCCTACGAAACCGGCGTGCAGGCCACCAACCTGCTGCTGCGCCTCATCGAAACGCCCGATGCCCTGGCATCCGCCGAACACATTCTGCTCCGGCCCCGGCTGGTGGTGAATGAGTGAGAAGCCAGCGGTGAGAAGTCAGAAGCCAGAATGAAAAGCAGAACGTGGTTTGTCTGACTTCTCACTTCTGGCTTCTTTTCTTTCCGGAAAAATCCACGACCTCCACGCTGACCACGCCCGGCGGCAGCGGCACCACGCGTGACGACTGCCCGAGGTAACCCGCGCCGTAGGGCACTTCCATGCGCTGAGTGCGCCCGTCGCCGAAGTGCAGCAGCGCGGCGGCATCCATCGGGGCCAGGCGCAGCAGCGGCACCCGTCGGGCAGGCTGGATGAGCTGCGCAGCGGCGTTGTTGTTGGAGATCAGGTAGACTTGCTCGGAACCAACCGCCAGCCGCACCAGGGCCTTGGCGTCGCGGTCGGCGTGAAGGCCCGATTGGGCGGGCGTCAGGCACCGAAAGTGCCCGCGCCCGTCGCCGAGCAGCACGCTGCCGTGCGAGGCGTCGTTGAAACCCGTCTGCGTGTCGAGGGCGTACGAATTTCCCACCAGAATCAGGTCGGGGTTGCCGTCGCCGTTCACGTCGTCGGCCAGCAGGCCGAAGGCGCTCGATACCTGCGCGCCCGTCGGCAGCGGACGAACGTCGAATTTTCCCCCACCCCGATTTTCGATGTAACACGAAGCCATCTGCGTGACGGTCAGTTTCAGAGCCGGGTCGAGTTCTTTTTTGGAAAAAATAGCCTCGAACTCCGCCTCGGCGTAGGCTTTGTAGGTCGGGAAGCGGTTGCGCATGCCCGGAATCTGGTCGAAGAGCACGTCGCGGGGCACCACGGGAAATTCGCGGTGCTGAAGGTAGAACGACACCACCGGGTCGAAGCGGTCGTTATGGTCGAAATCGGCGGCGTACACCCGCACGGGTTCCTCCGGCGACGCCCGGTATTTGGTGTTCAGCCCTGGTTTCCGGCCACGTAGTCCACGTCGCCGTCGCGGTCGAAATCGGCGGCGAGGAGGGAGTTCCACCAGCCGGAGGAGTGAGGGAGTGAGGGAGTGAGGGAGTGATTAAAATGGCCCTTTTCGTTTTTGAAAAATGTCAGCGGCATCCACTCGCCGGCCAGCATCAGGTCCGGCCAGCCGTCGTTGTCGTAATCGGTCCAGAGCGCGGCGCAAACCAGACCGGGTCGCTGAAGGGCTTCGGGCGTGATGTCGGTGAATTCTAAGGCAGGAGTCAGGAGCGGGCGGGCCGCCGCGCGGGTAGGCGAAACAGGTTTGTTTTCCTGGCTCCTGACTCCCGGCTCCTGACTCCTGCCCGAATCATTCCGCAGCAAATAACTCCTCGGTGCCTGAGGGTATTTGCCGGGAATCACCCGCCCGCTGCGGAAGAGGTCGAGGTCGCCGTCGTGGTCGAAATCCGCCGCCACCACGCACCCCCCGCTCGATTCGATTTTGGGCAGCGTGCCCGCCGGGGCGGGTTCGAGTTTGCCGTGGTGGTTGAGGTAAAGCTGGTCCTGGTAAAACGGGCTTTCGCCGTCCTGGTACGTGCCGCCGCTCACCACGTAGAGGTCGGGCCAGCCGTCGGCGTTGGCGTCGAAAAAGAGCGCGCCCATGTCGTCGCGGGTTTCGGCCCCGAGCGTGACGCCCTCGAATTTCCCCGGACTGCACTGAAAGAAAATCTTGCGCGGCATGGCGCGGTCGTTGCCGATGTACACGTCGTCGAGGCCGTTCTGGTCCACGTCGCCCACGGCCACGCCCGGCCCGGCGTTGGCGTGTTGCTGGGGCAGCAGCGGCGTGCGCTTGAAATCGACGAAGTACGCTTCCTGGTGCCGGAAATCCAGCCCCGTCGCGCCCGAATCGACCATCGCCAGCAGCGGCGCGGGCTGTTTTTGGGGACCCGGCTGAACGGCGTCGGGTTGGTACGAAACCAGGTGCTGCCGGTCGGCGGGCAGGTTGCGCAGGGTCTGCACCCGCCCGTCGGGCCACAGCGATTTCCACGGTTTCGGCGCGGCAGGCGGCCCCCAGCCCGAAGTGCAGGCGGGGTTCCACGCTCGACTCGAAACCCCGCACGAAGGTGTTTTCGGCCCACTGCATCCGCCCGCCGCTTCGCACGGTGACCTTCGCCCCCAGCGCCTGCCGGTTGGCCCCTGGCCCGGTAAGTTTCAGGCCCAGCCAGTGGGTTTTTACCGAATCAGTCGCCTGGGCGCGGTACAACGTATTTTCGTACAGCCCCGCCACCTCGTCGAGGTTGTTGATGGCCAGGTCAAGGTCGCCGTCGTTGTCGAAATCGGCGTAGGCGGCTCCATTCGAGAAGGTTTTTTCGGAAAAACCCCACGACTCCGACACATCCTCGAAGGTAGGTACGCTGCCTTCGCCCCGGTTGCGGTAGAGGTAGTTATGCTCCCGGATTTCCTGCAACTTGTACATTCCATCCAGGGTTTCCCTTTTCATTTTTAGGTCGTAGTCCCGGTTGCCCACGTTGCCGAAGGGCGAGGCGTTGTTGACTTCAGCGAGGTAGTCGAGGTTATTCACTTCGCGGCGGTAACCGTTGGTAATCAGCAGGTCGCGGTGGCCGTCGTTGTCGAAATCGGCCAGCAGCGGTGCCCAGCTCCAGTCGGTTTTGTAAACGCCCGCCAGTTGACCCACTTCCGAAAAGGATGGTTTCCCGTCTGGCCCGTTGCCGTTGTGGAGTTGAAGCGTGTTGCGCACGTACTGGGGCAGGTAGCCGTACTCGGTCGTCAGGGCGAAGAGGTCGTAGTTCCAGCGGGCGAGCATCTGTTTCTGGCGCAGGTTGCTTTCGGGCAGCATGTCCACCACCACCACGTCGGGCAGGGCGTCGTTGTTGACGTCGGCCACGTCGATGCCCATCGCGTTGAAGGTCGTGTGTTTGAAATACTCGGCGGCGCGGTTGGTAAACGTGCCGTCGCGGTTGTTTACCCAAACCAAATCGTTGGTAATGAAATCGTTGGCGCAATAAATATCTGGCCAGCCGTCGCCGTTGAAATCGCTCACCGCCACGCCCAGCCCGTAGCCTTCGATGGTGATGCCCGCCTGACGGGAAACATTTTTGAATGTAGGAGTCAGGAGCGGAACGCCGCCCGGTGAGGAGTTGGGAGTCAGGAGTTGTTTTTTTGAATTTTTCCTGACTTCTGACTCCCGGCTCCTGACTCCTACATTCTCGTACAGCCGATCCGTGCTGGGGTGTTCGCCCTGGGTGAATTTGCGGCGGATGGCGTTGCGGTTTTTGTTTTCGATGAAATTGGTCAGCACGTAGCAGTCGAGGTCGCCGTCGCGGTCGTAGTCCAGAAAAACCGCCTGGGTGGAGTAGCCCGTGTCGTCGAGGCCCATCTCGTGGGCCATCTCCCGGAAGTGGGGCACCCCGGCGGCGTCATTGCCCTGGTTGATGAAAAAACGGTTGGCTTTCGTGCGGGGGTCGCGGCTGTTGCCCGCCATGCACACGTAGAGGTCGAGGCGGCCGTCGGCGTTGATGTCCACGGCGGTGGCACCGGTGGCCCACTGGTGCGTGCCGGTGCCGGAGGCGGCGGTCACGTCGGTGAAAGACATCCCCCTAGCCCCCTTCAAAGGGGGACTTCGTGCGGTTCAGGTAGAGTTTGCCCGATACGACGTTTCCCGTAAAATACACGTCGGTCAGGCCGTCGCCGTTGAAATCGGCGGCCACCACGCCGCCGCCGTTGTAGAGGTAGTCGTAGTCGAGCGGATTGAGCGTGTCGTTCTCAAACCGGCTGATGTCGTTGGAAAAGTCGATGCCGGTTTGGGAAGCGGGTAGCCGCTCGAAAAGCGGTTTCCGGCGGGAAAACAGGCCGCAGCCGCTCAGGAAAAAACCCAGCATCAGGGCCGCAAAGAGGCGGTTCATCATCAAAAAAAGGCGTAGGTTCGGAGGTCAGTCCTCCAAACCTACGCCCTTTTTTTCCTTGCCGCAAGGGGCACTTACTCGGTAAAGCGCATCGTCAGCGTGGTGTCGCGCTGGTAGGCGTTTACTTTCACCGCCAGACTCCCGGCGGGCTTCGTCAGGAAATTGCGGGCATCGACGCGGTCCCAGAAACTCGTTTTTTCTTTGCCCAAATCAAGGAGTTGCTTCGTGCCATCGGCCCCGCGCAGTTCGAGCAGCAACCGGGTGCGGCTGGTGGTGATTTCAGCCCATTTTTTGGTCACCTTCGCCCGGCTCCAGGCTTGTTCCTGAATGGCACCGGGTTGGTCGATGATGTGCCGCCCGCCACCGCCGATGTTGCTGAAGGTGTCCCAGATGGCGTAGGCGATGAAGGCAATCACCACCAGCGGAATCAGCTTGGGAATCAGGTCGTTGCCCCAGTCGCCGAAGGCCTTGCGGTCATCGTCGCCCTCGTCCCGGCGGGGCCGCCGTTCGGACGAGCCGCCCCCGCCGAAGAGCGGAAATTTTATTTGCTTGTGGGGCCGGTGAACGCCCCGGTAATACTTGTTGGGTTCGTTGGTTTCCATGAAGTGGCTGAGGTTTTAGCAGTTTAATGTTTGAGGTTTAACGTTTAACGAAAAGAAACAGCAATGCCTTAAACGTTAGACCTTAAACTTCAAACGTTAAACCTACATTGAACTGCCTGGAAAACACCGCCCACCGCCCGGTTCGTTCCGTCGGCAACAATATCGCCGGGGCCGTAACGGACGAGTGCGGGGAATGAACTAAATTTGTAGCCGCCGATTTAAGGATTAATCACGATTTTGCAGCCTTTTTTTCGTTTAAAACGGGTCTGCTTTCCCCCAAAAAACCGCGTAAATCAGCGGTTCAGACGACAACGATACGAAAATGCTCAATTTCCTCACCAAAGGCATTTCCAAAATGTTCGGCACCAAATCGGAGCGCGACATCAAGGAAATTTTGCCCTACGTTCAGCAAACCAACGCCGAATTCAGCAAACTGGCGTCGCTCACCGACGACCAGCTTCGCGCCCAGACGGCGGAATTGAAAGCCATCATCGCCGAACGCCTGCGCAGCATCGACGAGCAAATCGCCGCCCTCCGCCAGCGCATTCAGGACGAGCCGGAGATGGACGTCCACGAAAAAGAAACGCTCTTCAACAACCTCGATAAACTCGACGTCGAGCACAACAAGGTGCTTGAAGCCGTACTCCTCGAACTGCTGCCCCGCGCCTTTGCCGTCGTGAAAGAAACCGCCCGGCGGTTCAAGGAAAACGGCAAACTGGAAGTCACCGTCACGGTACACGACCAGTTCATCGCCGCCCAGAAAAGCAACGTCATCATTGACGGCGACCGCGCCACCTGGGCCAACCAGTGGTCGGCGGCGGGCAACCTCATCACCTGGGACATGGTCCACTACGACGTGCAGCTCATCGGCGGCGCGGTGCTCCACCAGGGGAAAATCGCCGAAATGGCCACAGGCGAAGGCAAAACGCTCGTTTCGACCCTGCCCGCCTACCTCAACGCCCTCGGCGGCAAGGGCGTCCACATCGTGACGGTCAACGATTACCTCGCCAAGCGCGACTCCGAGTGGAACGCGCCGCTGTTCGAGTTTCACGGCCTCACCGTCGATTGCATCGACAAGCACGAACCCAACACCGACGAGCGCCGCCAGGCCTACCTCGCCGACATCACCTACGGCACCAACAACGAGTTTGGCTTCGACTACCTGCGCGACAACATGGCCCGCACGCCCGAGGAAATGGTGCAGCGCAAACACCACTACGCAATGGTGGACGAAGTGGACTCCGTGCTTGTGGACGACGCCCGGACGCCACTCATCATCAGCGGCCCCGTGCCGCGCGGCGACGAGCAGGAATTCGTGGCCCTGAAACCCCGGATTACCCGACTCGTGGACGCCCAGAAGCAAATCGTGCAGGCGCTGCTCATCGACGCCAAAAAGAAGATTGCCGCGGGCGATACCAAAGAAGGCGGCCTGTCGCTGTTCCGGGCGCACCGGGGGTTGCCCAAAAGCAAGCCCCTCATCAAGTATCTGAGCGAAACGGGCATCCAGGCCATCATGCGGGCCACCGAAAACGAATTCATGCAGGAAAACAGCAAGCGGATGCCCGAAGCCGACGCGCCGCTGCTGTTCACGATAGAGGAAAAAAACAACCAGGTCGAACTCACCGAAAAAGGCATCGACTTCCTGACCGGTGAAGACGAAGACCCGACCTTTTTCGTGCTGCCCGACATGGCGATTCAACTCAACGCCATCGAGACGAGCGCGGAACTTTCCGACCACGACAAGGTCGTTCAGAAAGAAGACCTCATCCGCGATTATTCGGTCAAAACCCAGCGGATTCACACAGTCAACCAGCTTTTGAAAGCCTACGCCCTGTTCGAGAAAGACGTCGAGTACGTCATCATGGACGGCAAGGTGAAAATCGTGGACGAGCAGACCGGCCGCATCATGGAAGGCCGCCGCTACTCCGACGGGCTGCATCAGGCCATCGAGGCGAAGGAAGCCGTGAAGGTGGAAGACGCCACCCAGACCTACGCCACGGTGACGCTCCAGAATTACTTCCGGATGTACCACAAACTCTGCGGCATGACCGGCACCGCCGAGACCGAAGCGGGCGAATTCTGGCAGATTTACAAACTCGACGTGGTGGTAATTCCGACCAACCGGGCCATCGTCCGCGCCGACGAGCAGGATAAAGTCTACAAAACCGTGCGCGAGAAGTACAACGCCGTGGTGGACGAAATCCAGGCGCTGGTCGAGAAAGGCCGTCCGGTGCTGGTCGGTACGACCTCGGTCGAAAACTCCGAAATCCTGAGCCGGATGCTGACCCTGCGCAAGGTTCAGCACCAGGTGCTCAACGCCAAATACCACCAGCGCGAAGCCGAAATCGTGTCGGAAGCCGGGAAATCGGGCACCGTGACGATTGCCACCAACATGGCCGGTCGCGGAACGGACATCAAACTTTCGCCCGACAGCCGGGCGGCGGGCGGGCTGGCCATCGTCGGCACCGAGCGCCACGAGTCGCGCCGGGTGGACCGGCAGTTGCGCGGGCGGGCGGGCCGCCAGGGTGATCCCGGCACGTCGCAGTTTTTCGTGTCGCTCGAAGACAACCTCATGCGGCTTTTCGGCTCCGAACGCATTGCCAAGGTGATGGACCGCATGGGCATGGAAGAAGGCGAGGTGATTCAGCACTCGATGATTACGTCGAGCATCGAACGGGCGCAGAAAAAGGTCGAGGAAAACAACTTCGGCATCCGCAAGCGCCTGCTCGAATACGACGACGTGATGAACTACCAGCGCGACGCCATTTACAAACGCCGCCGCAACGCCCTCTACGGTGACCGCCTCGCCCTCGACATCGACAACACGCTCTACGACGTGAGTGAGGAACTCGTCAACAACGCCGAGGCCAACTACGACGAACTCGAAATCCGCACGCTGGCCTCGCTGGGCATCGAGCCGCCCTTCAGCCGCGAGGAATTCACCAGCCTGAAACTACCGCAGCGCGCTCAGCGCCTGTACGAAGCCGCCGAAAAACACTACCAGGAAAAAAACAAGGCGATTGCAGCCAAGGCGATTCCGGTGTTCAAGGACGTGCTCTCCGAGCGCGGGGCTACGGTCGAGGAAATCATCGTGCCCATCAGCGACGGGCTGCGGCACGCGTACGTGGCCGTCGACGTGCGCAAAACGGTGGAAAACGGGGGCCGCGAACTCATCCGCGAGATGGAGCAGTTCATCACGTTGAGCATCATCGACCAGGAGTGGAAAGAACACCTCCGCGAGATGGACGACCTCAAGCAGAGCGTGCAGAACGCCGTTTTCGAGCAAAAAGACCCGCTGCTGATTTACAAATTCGAGTCCATCGAGTTGTTCAAGCAATTCGTCAGCAAGGTCAATTTCGACACGATTTCGTTCCTCATGCGGGCCGACATTCCGCAGGAAGAAGCCACACCGGTGGCCCCGCAATCCCAGCCGCAGCAGCGCCGCCCCGAGCCGCAACCTAAACTCCGCGCCGGTCGCGACGACCTCGCCGACCTCGTGGGCGGCCTCAGCCAGGCCATCCAGCAGGACGCCGCCGTGGCCGAACCGGAACCCATCCGGGCGCAACCCCGCCACGCCATTAAAATCGCCGACCGCAACCAGCGCGTGAGCGTGCAGTACCGCGACGGCCGCATCGAGCGCGACGTGAAGTACAAAAAAGTAGAGCAGGACGTGCAAAACGGCCTTTGCGTGGTGATCGCCTGACCGCTCGTCGTGCCCCCGCTCCGCGTGGCACGACGTATTCTACGCAGAGTCGTGCCCCGCCGAGCGGAGGCACGACACGAAACGCCCCGGCTTTTCAGCCGGGGCGTTTTTCGTTTGCACCTGAACAGCGCCGCAAGGCGATTGCGCGATTTTAAGTACTTTTCCACCCACAAATTCCTGACGCCCACCCTCTGACCTCTTGACTATGAACCGGTTCGTTCCCCTCTGCTGGTTCGTTTCCGCCCTCGCGCTTCCGGGTGCCTTTGCCCAAAATCCCCAAACCGCCCGCCTGAAGCGGGAATTGGCCGCAGCGAAAACGGACACCAGCCGGGTGCTGCTGATGGCCGACATCAGCGGTTCGTACCGCTTCTCCAAGCCCGATTCGTCGCTGGCCTACGCCCAGCGGGGTTTAGCCCTGGCCGAGCACATCCGGTTTGCCAGGGGCGAAGGCCGCTGCCTGACCCGGCTCGGACACAACATCATGGAACGGGGTAACCTGCCTCTGGCTTTGCGGCACTGCCTGAAAGCTCAGCACCTGAACGAAGAGAATAGGGACTGGTTGGGTTTAGCGCAAACCCTTAATGTCCTGGGTCTCGTTTACAATACCTTGGGGGATTACGCCCAGGCACGAAGTTATTTCTTACAAGGGGTGGCCGTTTATCAACAAAAGAAACTCCAAACGGATGCGGAACTATCCGCGTTGTTCTACAACACCGGGGTTATGCATCTGAAGCAAAATCAATTGGATTCTGCTTCTTACTTTCTTCAAAAGGCTTATCAACTTGCCAGCCACTCAGCAGCCATCCAACAGAGCACACGGGGAAATCCACTTACATTCATCCTGCGTGAACTGGGGAACGTACAGGTTCGCCTCCGGCACGAGGAACAAGCCTTGAACTGGTACCGAAAGGCAATCCAGGTATCTCAGGCTGAAAACGACCAGCGGAGTTTGTCCCAAACGTTCTTGTTTATGGCCGAGGTATACCGAACTCGAAACCAGCCTGATTCCAGCACTTTTTACGCCCGCAAGGCCCTCGCCACCGCCCAAACTCTGTCTTCCATGCTGGGCATTTTGCAGTCCAGCACCTTGCTGAGCGATTTCTTCAAAACTCCACACCAGCCCGACAGCGCGCTCAAATACCTGGAAATCGCTGTCGCCGCCCGCGACAGCCTTTTCAACCAGAAGCGCATTCAGGAACTCCAGGGCATCAACTTCGACGAGCAACGCCGGGCGCGCCGGGCCGAAGCCGCCCGTGAACGCTTCGAGAGTCAGGTGGAAATTTACGCCCTGCTGGCTGGGCTGGTCGTGTTGCTCGTCGGGGCGGTTCTTCTCTGGCGCACCAACCAACGGCAACGGCGGGCCAACGCGTTGCTTCACCACCAGAAGCAGGAAATCGATCAGCAACGCACCACCGCTGAAAACGCCCTGACCGAACTCAAAACTACCCAAACGCAACTCATTCAATCGGAGAAAATGGCGAGTCTGGGCGAGTTGACGGCGGGCATCGCCCACGAGATTCAGAACCCGTTGAATTTCGTCAATAATTTTTCGGAAGTCAGCGTCGAACTGATCGACGAGTTGAAAGAAGAACTGCGGGCCGGTCAGCCGGGAAATGCCCTTGAAATCGCGGATGACCTGAATCAGAACCTGGCTAAAATCACCCAGCACGGCAAGCGGGCGTCGTCGATCGTGCGCGGAATGCTCGAACACGCCCGCACCAGCACCGGCGAACGCCAGCCCACCGACCTCAACGCCCTTGCCGACGAGGCCCTGCGCCTGAGTTACCACGGCCTGCGGCGGTCCGACGTTTCGGCGAAAGACGGTGCTTTCAACGCCCGCCTGACCACCGATTTCGACGAACGCCTCACCGCCGTTGACGTCATCCCGCAGGACCTCAGCCGGGTGTTTCTGAATCTGTTCAACAACGCTTTTTATGCCGTGCAGGAAAAGAAAAAAAGGGCCGACGCGGAATTTAAGCCGGAGGTCAGCGTCAGTACCCGGCAAACGGGCAGTGCCGTCGAAATCCGCGTCCGGGACAACGGCAACGGCATTCCGGCGGCGGCGCTGGAAAAAATCTTCCAGCCGTTCTTTACCACAAAACCCGCCGGACAAGGCACCGGGCTGGGCCTGAGCCTGAGTTATGACATCGTCACCCAGGGCCACGGCGGCACACTCAAGGTCGATACGCTACAAGGTGAGTTTACGGAGTTTGTCGTAACCTTGCCCGTTTCGGTTCGCCAACCGGCAGCCTCTCCACCGGTGTGACCATTTTTAAACCGCCGTTGCTTACCTTTGCTCCGCATGTTGTCGACTCCTATGAACTCCCGGACTTCCCTGCGCTTCGGCGTTCTCACCCTAATGGTGCTGCTGGCGGCTTTCAGCCGATTGATTCCCCACGCGCCTAATTTCACGGCCGTCGGCGCAATGGCGCTGTTCGGCGGCGCGTACTTTACCGATAAAAAGTGGGCGTTTCTGGTGCCACTGCTGGCCATGTGGCTGAGCGACATCGTGCTCAACAACGTCGTGTACCGCCAGTACTACCCGACGTTCACGCTCGAAATAAACCCGTGGACCTACGGCACGTTTGCCGTTCTCGTCGGCCTGGGCTTCGGTTTGTTGAAAAAAGCGTACCCCAGTTCGGTGGTCGTGACGAGCCTGCTGGCTTCGGTGATTTTCTTTCTGGTTTCCAATTTTTCGGTCTGGCTGGGCAGCACCGCTTATCCGCAAAACGCCACCGGCCTGTTGCTGTGCTACATGGCCGGCGAACCGTTTTTCTGGAATACGCTCTTTGGCGACCTGTTTTATTGCGGGGTGCTGTTTGGCGGGTTCAGCCTGATTCAGCGGCGTTTCCCGCAACTGACCTTGCAGCGGATTTAAGAAAATTCCTTCCGAAAAAGCGGTGAGTCCCAACGACTCACCGCTTTTTTTATGCCCGAATGCCGCGTTCGTTCAGGCGGGTTCGTTCGCCGGAATTGCCTTTGGCTGCGCTCCCTTCACCGCCCAACGATGCCATGCTGGAAGCAGAAAAACCGTTCGATAAATTAATCGAATAACCGCTTGGTTTTTAGAAAATTAACCCTTACTTCGTTCTGCTAAACCGGGCAACCGGTTTTCTTTCTTTCCCGCCCGTACAACCACCTCGCCGCGCTCCGTTTCAACGCCGGTCTTTCCGACTGACTGATACCCTCGTTTCCCGGCTGTAAAGGCCAGGTTTTGGTGCTTTACCCCGTCGTACCCGACGGGCTTTTCGTGTTTTGTTAACCTCCAAATCCCTCTTTTTATGAAAAAGCTATTCGTACTTCTGTTGCTCACGGGCAGCGTGTGGCTGGTGCAGTGCAGCCGCCCCGATTCCGACCCGACCCCCACCGCCGCCCGCGCCCTTCGCGAAGGCGATGACGGCGACGACGCGACCATTCAGGCCCCCGGTGCCCCCGCACCCGCGGCCGTTACGTTTGCTTACGCGCTGGTGGTGCCGCCTTCGGGCGGCAGCGCCGGGCTTTCGTACCTTTTCTGGGTAGACCTCTGCACGGGCGTGTACACGTACATTTCCCAGATTACGGGCGCGTTTGGCGGGGCCGTTCAGCCCTTGAAATGGGCCACGGGGATTTCCAAAATTTACCAGAACACCACGGATCTGTACCTGACCACGGGCGCGCAGTCGAACGCGCCGGGCAGTTTGTTTAAGGTCAACATCGCCAGCGGCGTGGCCACGTTCATCGCCAACACGACGACGCCCGCCAGCGTACCCATCAACCTGAAAGACATCGACATGTTCTACTCCGATTTCGTGTACTTTGCCATCGTCGAGGGCACCAACAAGGTCGTGAAGGTGAACGTCAGCACCGGCGTGTGTCAGTTTTTCGTGGCGGCCCCCACCACCGGGCAGCTCAACGGCCTCACCTGGGACATCAACCGACACCTGTGGGTGATCAACTCCAACGGCTCGACGGTGGTCCCGTCGCGGTTCGGCGACATGTGGGAGTACGACATCACCACGACCTACTACGGCGCGAAGTCGTACAATTCGCCCTCCATCCTGCCCCTGGCCAAAGAAGTCGGCCTGCACTGGGAAGCCCCGGCCCCCTGCACGCCGAAGCACTTTTTCGTGGCCAACATCCTCAGTTTCATTACGTACAACCCCACGTTGAACCCCGCGCCGCCGGTATTTTTGAATGTCCAGCGACCCACTGTCGATTTCGCCCGGCGGTGAGGGCCGTTTTTTATGAAAAAGCAGGCTGCCAAAGCAGCCCGCTTTTTTTGTGCTGTTGAACAAACTGCCGTGTTTTTAGCTTTTTTGCGAAACGGCTTCCCATGGTTCTGAAACTTCTCGGCCTCTTGCTGGCGCTCGTGGTGGTGTTCGTCGTGGTGGCGGTGGTAATTGGGTATTTTTTTCTATCCGCCCCGACGTACCACGGGCCGGTGAGCGACCACTTCGATGGGAAGCAGTTTTTCAACCCCGACGGCAAAAAGGCCAGCGGTTTTCCCGAACTCCTCAAGTGGGTGACCCACCGCAACCAGGGGCCGTGGGAAACCACCACCGAAACCCGCTACGGCCCCAAACCGCCGGAGCGCGTGGGCGCGGGCGAGTTGCGCGTGACGTTCGTCAACCACTCCACGTTTCTGATTCAGCTCGACGGGCTGAACATCCTCACCGACCCGATCTACGAGCAGCGCGTCAGTCCGTTTCAGTGGGCGGGGCCGAAACGAACGCGCCCGCCGGGCATCCGCTTCGAGGATTTGCCCAAAATCGACCTGCTGCTGCTGAGCCATAACCACTGGGACCACCTCGAAATCGGGACGGTGCGGCGGCTGGTGCAGCGCGACCACCCGCGCGTGGTGACGCCGCTGGGCGTACGTCAGTTTCTCGAAAAAAACGGTGCCCCCGGCGCGCTGGATCTGGATTGGGGCCAGGAAAGCAAAATCACCGATTCGCTCACCGTGGCCTGCGTGCGGGCGCAGCATTTTTCGGGCCGGGGCATGGCCGACCGCGACGCCACGCTCTGGTGCGGTTACGTGCTGAAATCGCCGCACGGGGCCGTGTATTTCGCGGGCGACAGCGGCTACGGGCCGTTTTTCCGGGAAATCGGCCAGCAACACGGGCCGTTTCGGCTGGCCATCATTCCGATCGGGGCTTATAAACCGGCCTGGTTCATGTCGCCCATCCACTGCTCGCCGGGCGAAGCCGTGCAGATTCACCGCGACGTGCGGTCGAACCAAAGCGTGGCCTGCCACTTCGGCACGTTCCCGCTGGCCGACGACAGCCACGACGACCCCATCACCGACCTGAAAACCGCCCTGCGCACGAATCAGATTCCGGAGGAGCGATTTTGGATTTTGAACGAAGGCGAAGGACGGATGGTGAAATAGCGCTTGTAGCTGTTGGAACCTCAAACTCAAAACCAAGAATGCCAGCCACCGTCAAGGCCACGATTGGCCAGCAGAACTACCTGACCACGCTGTCCACCGACGCGCACACCTGGACGGTGGACGAACCCGCCGACGTGGGCGGCAACAACGCCGGTCCGAGGCCGGGCGAACTGCTTGCCGCCAGCCTGGCTTCCTGCGCGGCCATCACGCTGCGGATGTACGTGGACCGCAAAGGCTGGCCGGTGGAAGAAATCACGGTTTGGGCCACTGTCGAGCGGGACGCGGAAGCCAACCTGACCACGTTTCAGTGCCAGGTTTCGGCGACGGGCAACCTGACGGACGAGCAGCGGGGCCGGTTGCTGCACATCGCCAAAGCCTGTCCGGTGCATAAAATGCTCACCAACCCGATTGCCATTCACACGGAGTTGGTCGTTGAATCCACCGAAGTATTTGCTCAACAAACTGATTTTAAGCCATGAACGTCATCAAACATTACACCAACGGCGAGGTAACGGTGGTGTGGGAACCCGGCAGGTGCATTCACTCCACGGTTTGCTTTCGCGGGCTGCCCACCGTGTTCAACCCCCGCGAACGGCCGTGGGTGAAAATCGACGGGGCCGAAACCGAGCGCATCGTCGAGCAGGTGAAAGCCTGCCCGTCGGGGGCGCTGAGCTACTTCATGAACGGCGAGGAAAATCACGAAGGCCAGACCGTAATCAACACCGTGGTGGAGGCGCTGCCCAACGGCCCGCTGCTGGTGTACGGCAACCTGACTGTGCGCGACCGCGACGGGCGCGAAACCCAAAAAACCAAAACGACGGCCTTCTGCCGTTGCGGCTCGTCGCAGCACAAGCCGTATTGCGACGGTTCGCACGTGAAAATCGGCTTTCAGGGCTGATGGAAGCCCCTCCGGTGTTGCACCTGAGCGCCCTGCACGGCGGTACCGACTCGCGGGTAGTGTACCGCGAAGGCTTCAGCCTGGTGCCGCACTACGCCCTGACGATGGTGCTCACCCAACCCGACGCGGCGGTGCATCCGGGCATCCGGTTTGTGGGCGTGCCGTTTTACGCGAAACTCTGGCAACGGCTGCTGCTCGTTCACCCGCGGGTTTTTTGGCACGCGCTGCGCTCCCCGGCCCGGCTGGTGCACCTGCACGACGCCGAACTGATTCCGCTGGGCCTGTTGCTCCGGGCGCTGGGCCGCACCGTGATTTGGGACGTTCACGAAAACCTGCACCGGCAGTTGGGGGCGAAAAAGACGAACCGTTCGGCGCTTTACCAAGCGGCATTCCGGTGCTTCGACCGCCTGGCGAGGCGGCAGTTGAACCTGATTTTTGCCGAAACTTCGTACCTCGCCGACTACCCGAACCTGCGTCACCCGCACGCGGTGGTGCTCAACTACGCGCCCCTGCCCTTGCTGGAGCCGTTTCGCCGGGGGTCGGAATGGGCACCCGACGCCCCGGAATTTTTCTACATCGGCCAGTTGAGTATGGCCCGGAGCCTCGACGTCCTCCTCGAAGCCCTCGCGCTGCTCCGCGATGCCTACCCCCGGCTTCGGGTCCACCTGTTCGGCGCGTTTGGTTTCGACGTGTTCAGCGAACGGGAACTGGCCCAACACCCGCAGTTCGACGTCGTTCGGAAACACCTCGTTTTTCATGGCCCCACCGACGCCCGCCGGGCGTTTCCAGCCGCCAACCACTGCCTGGCCGGGCTGGCGCTGGTGAAGCCCGTCGGTGATTTTCCGGGTTCGTACCCCACCAAGCTGTTCGAATACATGGCCGTCGGCTTGCCTGTCGTTACGTCTGATTTTCTGTTGTACCGGGCGGTGGTCGAAACGCACGGGTGCGGAATTTGCATTGACCCGACCAGCCCGCAAGCACTCGCCGACGCGCTGAGGTTTTTCATCGAAAATCCGGCAACGGGACGTCAAATGGGCGAAAACGGGAGGCGCGCCGCCGAACGTCAGTACAATTGGGCGAGTCAGGCGGTGATTCTGAACGGATTTTACCGGCGGCTTTTGCCGAGAGGGAGGAAGCCTTCATCCGCCGAACCGGCACGGAATTTTTGAGCTTTCTGGCATTATCCCAACACCTTGTTAAAATATTCAGGGAATAAGTTGCAGGGGCGCGGAAGTTTCCGGTTCTTCGCATAATGCAACAAATGCCGCCAAAGTACAATTTGAAGCGTTTTTTATAGAACCATGTATATCAACGCGTTAAGTCATTACTTGCCCGAGACGGTCATTCCGAACGCGCACTTCGAGTCGCTCAACGGCCTGTCGAACGATTGGATTGTGGAACGGACGGGCATTCAGCAGCGCCGCAAAGCCTCGTTTGAGGAAAATACGAATACCATGGCCGTGGAAGCCGTCCGCCAGGCTCTGGCCACGCTGCCCTTCGACGTACGCGAAACCGACCTCATCGTCGGGGCCACCTACACGCCCTACGACACGATTGTTTCGCTGGCCCACGTGGTACAGCGCGACCTGAACATCCCCGAAATTCCGGTGGTGTCGGTCTCGACGGCCTGCTCGTCGCTGCTCAACGCCATCGAACTGGTGGAAGGCTACTTTTGCATGGGCAAAGCCCGCCGGGCGCTCGTGGTGGTGTCGGACCACAACACGGCCTACGCCGACGAGAGCGACAAAATGGCCGGGCACCTCTGGGGCGACGGCGCGGCGGCGCTGTTCATCTCGAAGGAACGAATTTCCGACACCGACCTCCGCATCCGCGACATCCTGACGGGCGGCGCGGCCACCGTCGGCAAGGCCACCGAAGGCGTGATGATGCGCCCGCTCAACGGCGGAATGAGCATGCCCTACGGCCGCGATGTGTTCCAGAACGCGGTGATTTACATGCCCAAAGCCACCCGCCAGTTGCTCCAGCGCAACGAACTGCACCCCGACGACGTGGACTGGGTGTTGCCCCACCAGGCCAACTTCCGGATTTCCAAAAAAGTGATGGAAGAACTGGGTATGCCGATGGAGAAACTGCTCTCCAACATCCAGTACCTCGGCAACACCGGCTGCGCGGGCTGCGCCATCGCCCTCGACGAAAACAAATTCCGCTACCAGCAGGGCGACCGCATCGTGGTGACGACTTTCGGCGGAGGGTATTCGTACGGCGCAATGCTGGTGGAAGTGTGAGGAGTAGCTTCGACCTCGGGTCGGAGTTCAACCGAAGGGTGATGGGAGCCAGCTTAAACCCGCTATTTGTGGTGTTTCAACCTTTGGTTGAACTCCGACCCGAGGTCGGAGCTACCAGCGCCTCGTACAAAATCTCAACCGGGTGTTTGGCCGTCCGGCCCGTGCCGTCGTGAATCTGGTGGCGACAACTGGTGCCCGGCGCGGCGATGATCACGTCGTCGGGCTGCTGGCGCACCGCCGGGAAGAGCACCAACTCCCCTATTTTCATCGACACGTCGTAGTGTTCGGTCTCGTAGCCGAAGCTCCCCGCCATGCCGCAGCAGCCGCTCGGGATGAGGTGCACGCTGTAATTTTCGGGCAAACTCAGCGCTTTTTTGCTCGGCACCAGGCTCGAAACGGCCTTCTGCTGGCAGTGGCCGTGGAACTTGACGAGCCGCTTTTCCTGCGTGAAGGCGGCTTTTGTGATGCGCCCGGCGTCGATTTCGCGGGCGAAAAATTCTTCGAACGTCAACGCATTCTTAGCCAGCACCTTCGCGTCGGCGGCCAATTCTTCGCTGACCAAGTCGGGGTATTCGTCGCGGAACGCCAGGATGGCCGACGGCTCGATGCCCACCAGCGGGATTTTTTCGCTGATGAGTTCGCGGAGTCTGACCACGTTGGCGTCGGCGGTTTGCCGGGCTTTTTTCAAAAGTCCCTTCGAAAGCGCCGCCCGGCCCGAGTCGAGGTTGTCGTCGGGAATCATCACGTCGTAGCCCAGGCGCTCGAAGAGAGCCACGGCCTTTTTACCAATTTCCACATCGAGAAAGTTGGTGAACTCATCGGCAAACAGGTACAGGGCGGGGCGGCGCACCATCACGTCGCGCACCACCTGGCGCTCCAGGCCCAGGGCTGAGTTTTTCCACCAACGGGTGAAGGTTTTCGGGGCCATGAGCGGCACCGTCCGGTCGGGGTGGTAACCGATGAGGCGGTTGGCCAGCCGACGGAGGGGTTTGTTCCCAAAAATAAAATTGTAGGAACCCGGCACCAGGCGCGCCAACCGGGCTAACCGGGTAAAGTGGCCGGTCACCCAACTGCGGAACGGTACGCCGTGTACGTCGTGGTATTGCTGAAGAAATTCCATCTTCAGCTTGGCCATGTCCACGCTGCTGGGGCACTCATTTTTGCAACCCTTGCAGAGCAGGCAGAGGTCGAGCACGGCCTTCGCCTCGTCGCTATCGAAGCGATTGGGTTTTTCCGAGCGCGTCAGCACCTCGCGCAGGATGTTCGCGCGCGCCCGCGTAGTTTCCTTTTCGTTGCGCGTGGCCATGTAACTGGGGCACATGGTGCCGCCGCTGAGTTCGGTTTTGCGACAGTCGCCGGAGCCGTTGCACTGCTCGGCGTGCTGGAGCACGGTCTGGTCGGGGTAGCGGAAGTAGATTGGAAAATCCGGCGTTTGCTGGCCCGGTTCGTAGCGCAGGAAGGCATCCATGGGCGGCGTGTCCACGATTTTGCCGGGGTTGAAAATGCCGTTGGCATCCCAAAGTCGCTTGGTTTCCCGCATCAACGCGTACACCTTCGGCCCGACCATCTGCGGGATAAACTCGCCCCGCAGGCGTCCGTCGCCGTGCTCGCCGCTGAGCGAGCCGTCGTACTTTTTCACCAGCCGGGCGATTTCCTCGGCAATCACCCGAAACTGATGATTGCCTTCCTCGGTCTTCAGGTTGATGATGGGCCGCAGGTGCAGTTCGCCACTGCCCGCGTGGGCGTAGTGCACGGCGTTGAGGCCGTGTTTTTCCAGAATCTGGTTGAATTCGCGGATGTAGGCGGGCAGGTCGTGGATGTCCACCGCCGTGTCTTCGATGACGGCCACGGCTTTTTCGTCGCCGGGCAGGTTGGACAGCAGGCCGAGGCCCGCCTTGCGGAGCGTCCAGATTTTACCCGTGTCGTCGCCCGTCAGCAGCGGAAAGTGGTAGCCGAGGTTGGCGGCGCGAAGGTCGGCTTCGAGCGAGGCGGCGGCGGCCCGAACGGCCTCCGGCGTGTCGCGGCGAAACTCGATGACCAGAATCGCGCCGGGGTCGCCCTGCACGAAAAAGCGATTTTTGCGCTGCTCGATGTTTTCCTTCGTGCATTCCAGAATGTAGTGGTCGATGAGTTCGCTGGCGCTGGGCCGGTGCTGCATGGCCAGGATGTTGGCCCGCAGCGCCTCGTCGATGGAATGAAAATGCACGCAGAGCAGTCCGGCTTCGCGGGGCGGCAACGGGTCGAGGTGCAGCTTGATTTCTGTCAGAAAACAAAGCGTTCCCTCCGACCCGGCGATGAGTTTGCAGAAATTGAAGGGTTCGCCCCCGGGCGCAAACGGCGCGCAGGCGATGAGGGCGTCGAGGGCGTAGCCGGTGTTGCGCCGTTCGATGCTTTTTTTGGGAAACTGACGCTGGATTTCGGTCTGGGTTTCGGAGTCGGCAAGGAGGTTGAAGGTTTTTTCGTAAATCTGCTGTTCGAGGTTGCCACGCATTTCACCCCCCACCCCCTTAAGGGGGCTTTTCTCAGCCATAAACTCCAGGCTGGAAGCCCCCTTAAGGGGATGGGGGGTGAAATGCGCCTCGCTCCCGTCGGCCAGCAAGGCCTTCACTTCCAGCAAATGCTCACGCACCGAGCCGTACACCACCGAGTTGGAGCCGCAGGAGTTGTTGCCCACCATACCGCCAATCATGGCTCGATTGGCGGTACTGGTTTCGGGGCCAAAAAGCAGGCCGTGTGGTTTCAGAAAAAGGTTGAGTTCGTCGCGCACCACGCCCGGCTGCACCCGCACCCATCGTTCTTCAACGTTCAGCTCCAGGATTTTCGTGAAATACTTCGACACGTCCACCACGATGCCCGCACCCACCACCTGCCCGGCCAGCGAAGTGCCCGCCGTGCGCGGAATCAGCGACGTCTGGTACTCGTTAGCGAACGCGATAAGCTTTTTCAAATCCTCCACCGAGCGCGGCACGGCCACGGCCTGGGGCATTTCACGGTAGGCCGATGCGTCGGTGGCGTAGAGCGTGCGCTGGGTGGAATCGGTGAAAAACTCGCCTTCGAGCGTGGCGGCAAGGGCCTGAAAATCGGCAGCAGTGGGTTCGCGGCGGGTTGGCGCGGCGGTAATTGGCATCGGTTGGGTGGCGTTGCGGTACATCAAGCCGCAAAAATACGCCAGGGAGCCGGTTAACGTACGGGTTTCTCGCAGATGTTCGCAGATGAGACCCCTGCCTGATTCAGCTTGTCAGGAACGAGCTACCAAATCTCCAACCCATTCCGCCGGTACCCGGCGAGTTGGGCGTTCGCCGGGTCAAGGCTGGTGATAAGCAAGTCGATGTCGCCGAGACCACAGATGCGGTGCGACGCGGGGGCGTTGAGTTTCTCCGTGGTCAGGCACACCGCCACCTGACGGGCGGTTTGCATCATGCGGCGTTTAAGCAGCGATTCCTCGTGGTTGCGCAGCGAAAAGCCCTCGTGTGGGTCCGATCCGACCACGCCCATCAGGTACCAATCCACCTTGAGGTGATCGAGTTGGTCGGTCACGGCCTGGCCCATCGTAATCTGGTAGCGTTTGTAAAAACTCCCCCCGAGCACCATCACCTCGATGCGCGGGTGGTCGGTCAGGGTCAGGGCCAGGGGCAGGTTGTTGGTAACGATGGTCAGTTCGAGGTCTTTCGGAAACTGCTCGGCGATGTACACCGGTGTGGTGCCGCCGTCCATGAGGATGGTCTGGCCGGGCTGGAGCAATGCAGTTGCCTTGCGGGCCAGGGTGACGAATTCGGGGTTAGGAATGCCCATGCGCTGGCGCACGTTCATGGGCAGGTACGACGTGGTGATGGCCCCGCCGTGGACTTTCCGCAGCAGGCCCCGCTCTTCGAGTTCAATTAAATCGCGCCGGATGCTGTCGTACGACACGTCCAGTTCTTTGCTCAGCGTAACCAGCGTGACCTTCCGGTCGGCGCCAAGTTTGTCAAGAATCCACTGCTGGCGCTCTTCTTTCAACATGATGGGGTGCGGTTGTAATGCAAATAAATGCAAAAATTCGATTGCGCTACTCATAATGTTTGCAATGTTTTGCAAGATTACTGCATTTTCAAGCCGAACTATTGCATTTAAGCAAGAATTTTTAAGGGATGTCAAACGAATGTAAAAAAAACTAAATGCATGTAATTCAGGCGTTTAGTATGATTTCAAACAATCATTCAGCTACTAAACGTAGTCCCCACTTTTTTGACTTAACTTGCATCGAATTGCATTAAAAAAATTTATTCTTGTAATTTGCCCAATGGCTCGTTGTCAGGTTGCAACTTTACCTTCACGAAATGCTACTGTGTTCTGGTCAAACGGTTGAAAAAAAGTCGTTTGCAAACTATTGCAGTGGTTTGTGGCATCCGGTATCCTTCCTAAACTGACGGCACCTGCTTAACCAACACCCAATCTTTTTTTTCAAATACTAACTTAACCTATGATGCAACAGTCGTACAGATTGCTTCGCAGCGTGGCGGCAACGGTTTGTTTGCTGGCCACGGCCTTGCTGGTGAGTCTGGGCGCGTACGCCCAGGACCGCCAGGTGAGCGGAAAAGTGACCGATGGAGCCGACGGCACCGCCATTCCGGGCGTCAACGTGTCGGTGAAAGGCACTACCCGCGGCGTGACCACCAGCGCGGACGGCACCTACCGCATCAGCGCGGGCGACGGCTCCACGCTGGTGTTCAGCTACGTGGGCTACTCCACGCAGGAAATCCCCGTGGGTAGCCAGACGAGCCTCGACGTGAAACTTTCTTCGGACGTGAAGTCGCTGGAGGAAGTCGTCGTGGTGGGCTACGGCACCGCCAAGAAAAAAGACCTGACCGGTTCGGTGTCGCAGGTTTCGGCCAAAGACTTCAACCCGGGCGTGAACACCAACCCGCTCCAGGCCATTCAGGGCCGGGTGGCGGGTCTGAACATCACTCAAACCTCGGGCGACCCCAACGCCAGCCCGCAGGTGCGTCTGCGCGGGATTACCTCGCTGACCGGCAACACCGACCCCCTTACGGTGGTGGACGGCGTCATTGGCGTACCGCTCAACACGGTTTCGCCCAATGACATCGAAACCATCGACGTGCTGAAAGACGCCTCGGCCTCGGCCATTTACGGTTCCCGCGCCGCTAACGGCGTCATCGTGATCACAACCAAACGCGGCAAGGAAGGCCGTTCGTCGGTGTCGTACAGCAACTATTTCGCCCTGGGTACCAACGCCCGTCCGCTGCCCTTGCTCAACGCCGACCAATACCGTGAGCAGGTGCGCCGCATCAAAGGCGACGCCGCCCTGGCGGGCATCGACGCCGGCGGCAATACCGACTGGACCAAGGAAGTAACCCGGCAGGCGTTTTCGCAGAACCACGACATCAGCCTCACCGGCGGTGGCAACGGCTTCAGCTACCGGGGTTCGCTCTCGTACACGGGCCAGCAGGGGTTGATTAAGAATACCGGCCTCGACCGCGTGACGGGCCGCATCAACGTGGACCAGAAAGCGCTCAACAATCGCCTCAACGTGCAGTACAACCTGACGTTTACCAACGATCAGAAAAAACTCAACGATGGCGGTATCCTCTACCGGGCGGCGCTCTTTCTGCCCATCTTTCCGGTTCGGAATGCCAACGGCACCTACTTTGAAAAAGAGGGCAGCTTCGACCTTTATAACCCGGTGGCCATGCAGAATGGCCAGAATTGGGACCGCCGCGAGCGGACCGTCATCGGGGGAATCAACATTGGCTATGAAGTGTTCGATGGCCTGACGCTGCGCGCCAACGCTGCCTACCGCCTCAACAACGCCAACGAAGGACGCAAGTTCGCCACGGGTGTGCGGGCGTACCTGAACAGCAACGGGCAGGCCGAACGCCGCACCGACGAAACCAACAACTACCTGACTGAATTCACGGCCAACTACGTGAAGGCGTTTGGCGACATCAACATGAGCCTGCTGGGTGGGTACTCCTTTCAGGAAAACATCGACGAAGGGTTTAACCTCTTCAACCAGGGTTTCGTGACGGATGCGTTGGGCTACAACAACATCGGCCAGGGGACGGCCGTCGTGCAATTGCCCGCCAGCAACTACGTAGGGTCTTATAAAAACAAAACCCGCCTGATTTCCTTCTTCGGCCGGGCCACGTTCAACCTCTACGACAAGTACAACGTTACGGCCACCCTGCGCCGCGACGGCAGCTCGAAGTTCGGGGTTAACAACAAATGGGGTATTTTCCCCTCGGTGGCTGCGGGCTGGACCATCAGCAACGAGGAGTTCCTGAAAAACGTCACGGCTATCAACAACCTGAAACTGCGCCTCGGCTGGGGCCAGACGGGTAACTCGGAAGGGTTGAATCCCTACGGCTCCATCGAGCGCTACGCGCCGGGCGCGAGCTACTTCGATGGCTCGTCGGGCCAGTGGCAACCGGGGTACGTGATCAACCAGAACGAAAACCCTGACCTCAAATGGGAGGTGCTCCAGCAGACCAACATCGGGCTTGACTTCGCCTTCCTCAACAACCGCCTGCGCGGTTCGCTGGACGTGTACGACAAGCAAACCAAGGACATGTTGTTCAACTATTCCGTGCCCGTGCCGCCCTACAAGACCAACCAGTTGCAGGCCAACGTAGGCCAGATGCAAAACCGGGGCGTGGAATTGGCGCTGAACTATGCCGCCATTCAGCAGAACGACTTTTCCTGGAACGTGGGCATCATCGCTTCCAAGTTCAACACAAAAGTGAAGAGCCTCTCCAACGACCAGTTCCAGACGGGTGCCATCCGCTTCTCGCCCTTCGGAGGCCGGGGTTTGTCGGACGTGTTCGCTTCGTTGCTCCAGGAAGGCCTGCCGCTGGGTGAATTCCAGATTCCGCAGTTCGCCGGATTCGACTCGAAGGACGGCAGCATGTTGCTCGCGAAAAAAGGCGGCGGCACCACGTCGAAGTACGAAGAAGCTGAACTCACCGACGCGGGCAACCCCCAGCCGACGTTCACGGCCTCGCTCACCAACGCGTTCACCTACAAGAACTTCGACCTGAGCTTCCTGATCCGGGGCGTGTTTGGGAACAAAATCCTGAACAACACCCGCTCGAACTTCGCCATTCCGGGCAGTATCTTGGAGTCGAACGCCTTCCGTTCGGTGGCCGACCAGCCCTCCAACTACTCGGTAAACCAACTCTCGACCTACTGGCTTGAAAGCGGTACGTTCATCCGGATGGACAACTTCCAGTTGGGATACAACATCCCCGTCGGCAAAGTGATCAGCCGCGCCCGGGTGTACGTAGCTGGTCAGAACGTGTTCCTGATTACCAAGTACACCGGCACCGACCCCGAACTCGATACGCGCGGGGTGCTCGAAGACAACGGCCGCAGCCAGCGTCCTGCCAGCATTGGTGTGGACAACCGGGGCATTTACCCCAAAGCCCGGACGTTCCAGGTGGGCTTCCAGTTTACGTTCTAAGGCATATCCTGCCGCCCGGTGTGAATTATCGGGCGGCAGAGTTAATTTTTCCCCGGTTGGCCCAAACATTTTGGCAAAACAAATCGTCAGAGAACCAACCGTTTAACCACGATTACCGTATATCCGGAATCGGAAACCTTTATAACCAACCCGTTCACGATGAACAAAGGATTTAAATACTGGATTTCGGCGGGGATCCTCATGGGGTCTGTTGCCCTGCAAGCCTGTACGGACCTCAAAGAAGAGGTGTACGACACCATTCCGGCCGACCAATTCGGCTCGACCGACGCCCAGCGGGCGGCCATTCTTGGCCCGCTTTACGGGAACCTCCGCGGGTACAAAGGCACCACGGAAGATTTCAACACCGCGACCGACGAGCAAATCGTACCCACCCGGGGGGGTGACTGGAAAGACGGCGACAACTGGCGCCGGCGGTACTTCCACACTTGGTCGCCAACGGTGGACAACGACTTCTTCAACGGCATGTGGAACTTTGCCTACGGCGGTATCGTGGGGATCAACCGCCAGTTGGTGGACAACAAAGACGCGGCCCTTGGGGCCGAACTCCGGGCTTTCCGGGCGTTTTACCATTTTCTGGCCATGGATTACTTCGGCAACGTCCCCATCGTTTCAACGTATTCGACCGACCTGCCCAAGCAGAGCACCCGGGCCGAGGTGTATGCTTTCGTAGAAAAGGAACTGACCGAAGTGCTGCCCGCCCTGAGCAAAACCGTGGGTAGTGCCTACTACGGTCGCTTCAACCAGGCTGCTGCCAACGCCATTCTGGCGAAGTTGTACCTGAACGCCGGGGTGTACACGGGTACGCCCCAGTGGGCTAAAGCCGCCGCCGCCTGCGATGCCATCATCAGCAGCAACGCCTTTGCCCTGGAAAGCAACTTTCTGGACAACTTCACGGTGAACAACGCCGGTTCAAAGGAGACCATTTTCGCCATTCCGTTCGATAAATCGGCGGGAACTGGCTTCAACCTCCAGATGAAGACGCTGCACTACCTTAGCCAGACGACCTTCAAACTCGGCAACTCGCCCTGGAATGGCTTCTGCACGCTGGCCGATTTCTACAACACCTTCGACGACAAGGACGCCCGTAAAAAAATGTGGCTGGCCGGTCCGCAGTTCACGTTCGACGGGAAACCCATCATCGACGAAGACCGTCCGCTCAGCTTCGTGCCCGAAATTCCGGCGTTTGAAATGCCCGCCGGGTCAGTTGGCCGGGGTGCTGGCGTGCGGTGCGTAAAATGGCAGATTGAAGTGGGCAACCCGAAAGGCGACATGAGCAACGACTACGCGCTCTTCCGCCTGGCCGACATTATGCTCATGCGCGGCGAGGCCAATTACCGTTTGGGCAAAACGGCCGACGCCCTCAAGGATTTCAACGTCATCCGCAAACGCGCCGGAATGCCCGACTTTACGGCCCTGACCGACAAAGCCATCCTCGAAGAGCGTGGCCGCGAACTGGCCTGGGAAGGATGGCGCCGCAACGATCAGGTGCGTTTCGGTACGTTCACGGCTCCCAAGCTGTTCAAAGACAAAACGCCCGAATCGCGTAACCTCTTCCCGATTCCGCAGCGGCAAATCGACAACAACCCGAACCTGAAGCAGAATCCGGGGTACTGAGTTGAACGTCTGTTTTGACGAAAGCAAGCGGGTGCCCCCAACTGGCACCCGCTTCTTTTTTTGTTGCGCTTGTCTGAACGGTTCAGACAAAATCAGACAACCCCCACCAATTCGTTATTTTTGCCAAATAACTCAGCCTGACGCACCTTCTTTTCATGCGCTATCTTCCCGGCCTGCTGGTTTTGCTCGGACTGGCAGCCTGCCGCAAATCCGGCGCCCCCGCCGACCCGCTTTTTGAGAGCCTGCCCGCCACGCAAACGGGCGTGGACTTCGTCAACGAGGTCCACGACGACAAAGAACTCAACATTTTCAACTACCGTAATTTTTACAACGGTGGCGGCGTGGCCATCGGCGACGTGAACAACGACGGGCGACCCGACGTGTTCCTGACCTCCAACATGGGCGAAAACAAGTTGTATCTAAACCGGGGCAACTTCAAATTCGAGGACGTGAGCAAACAAGCGGGCATCGAAGGCAAACACGCCTGGAGCACGGGCGTTACCTTCGCCGACGTCAACGGCGACGGCTGGCTCGACATCTACGTGTGTAACTCCGGCAACCGGCCCCAGGACAACCGTTCCAACGAGTTTTTTATCAGCAACGGCGTAAAGTCCCCCCTTGAGGGGGGGAAGGGGGGTGTCGGCGGCATACCGACGTTTTCGGACAAAGCAAAGGAGATGGGCCTCGACGATCGCGGTTTCAGCACCCACGCCGCCTTTTTCGACTACGACCGCGATGGTGACCTCGACATGTACCTCCTGAACAACAGCTTCACGCCCATCGGGCGGCTGGGGTACCGCAACCTGCGCAACGAACGCGATTACGAAGGCGGCGATAAGTTGTTTCGCAACGACGACGGCCATTTCACCGACGTTTCCGAAAAAGAGGGCATTTACGGCTCCATCATTGGCTTCGGGCTGGGCATCACCATCGGCGACGTCAACGACGACAACTGGCCCGACATTTACATTTCCAACGATTTTTACGAACGCGACTACCTCTACCTCAACAACCATGACGGTACGGGCCGGCACACTGGGTTCAAAGAGAGCCTGGAGTCGGCCATGAACCACATCAGCCTCTCGTCGATGGGAGCCGACATCGCCGACGTGAACAACGACGGCCGACTCGACATTTTCGTGACCGATATGCTCCCCGGCGACGACCGCCGCCTGAAAACCACCTCGACCTACGAAGGTTACGACCTGACCGAATTCAAGGTGAAGCAGGACTACCACCACCAGTTCATGCGCAACATGCTGCATCTGAACTTAGGCGTCAGAAGTCAGGAGTCAGGAGCCAGGAGCGGGAATGAAAATCAGGGTGCTCACGCCTCGCTCCCCACTCCCCACTTTGCAGAAGTGGGCCAGCTCTCGGGGGTTTCCTCGACCGACTGGAGCTGGGGCGCGCTGCTTTTCGACATGGACAACGACGGGCGCAAGGACATTTTCGTGGCCAATGGCATCCAGAAAAACCTCACCGACCAGGATTTCATCGCCTTTTTCGGCGACCAGCGCACCGTCCAGAAAGTGGTGAGCAACAACTTCAACTACGAGGAATTTCTGAAGGAAATCCCGACGCAGCCCATCCCCAACTACGCTTTTCACAACGAAGGCAATCTGCGTTTTGAAAATCGGGCCAAAGACTGGGGCCTGGGCGAACCGAGCCTCTCGAACGGGGCGGCCTACGGCGACCTGGACGGCGACGGCGACCTCGATCTGGTGGTGAGCAACGTGAACGAACCGGTGAGTTTTTTCAAAAACCGCAGTTCTGAAAAACTTAAAAATCACTTCCTCCGCGTGAAACTGGCCGGTACGCCGCTCAACCGCCAGGGCATCGGCGCGAAGGTGCGCGTGTACCGCCACGGGGCGGAGCCGCTGCTGCTCCAGCAAATGCCCAACCGGGGCTTCCAGTCGTCGAGCGACCACGTGCTGGTGTTTGGCCTGGGGCAAAACGCCGCGATTGATTCCGTCAGCGTGCTCTGGCCCGACGACCGGATGCAGACGTTGAAGGCTGTGAAAGCCGACACCGAACTGGCCCTCGACGTCACAAAAGCCGACCGGAAATTTACTGCCCCCCCACTCACTCATTCACTCACTCACTCCTTCACTCATTCCGACGTTCTTCCCTACCGCCACGTCGAAAACAGCGACTTCGTAGACTACAACCGCGACCCGCTGCTGAAGCAAATGTACTCCCGCGAAGGCCCGGCCCTCGCCGTGGGCGACGTGAACGGCGACGGCCTCGACGACGTGTACCTCGGCGGGGCGGCCAACCAGCCCAAACAGCTTTTTATTCAGCAAAAAAGCGGCAGTTTCGCGCCCAAAACTCTTTCGGCCAGCGGCCTCGAGTTGGCTCAGGAAGACGTAGCCGCTCTGCTTTTCGACGCCGACGGCGACAAAGACCTCGATCTGTACGTCGTCACGGGCGGCAACGAGTTTTCGTCCAACACCGTCGAACTCGCCGACCGGTTTTACCGCAACGACGGCAAGGGCGGTTTCACGAAAGACGCTACGTTGCCCAATTTGCTCGAAAACGGCTCCTGCGTGGCGGCGGGCGATTTCGACCGCGACGGCGACCTCGATTTGTTCGTCGGTGGCCGGATGATTCCGGGGCAGTACGGCCTCAGCCCGAGCAGCGCGCTGCTCGTCAACGACGGCACGGGCACGTTCAAAGCCCAGACGAAGCGCTTTTTGCCCAGTGCCGAACTCGGCATGATTACCGACGCGCTGTGGACGGACCTGGACGGCGACGGCTTTCCCGAACTCGTGCTGGCGCAGGACTGGGGGCCAATTACGGTTTGCAAAAACGAGCGGGGCCGCAAACTCACGCCCGTAGCCCTGCCCGGCAGCGACGGCTTCTGGACCCGCCTGCACGCCGCCGACGTGGACGGCGATGGCGATACCGACCTGCTGGCCGGTAACCTCGGCCTCAACAACCGCCTCCACGCCAGCCCGGAGCACCCCGCCGAACTGGCCGTCAACGACTTTGACCGCAACGGCAGTACCGACGCCATCATCTCGTGCGTCAGCGAAAATGGCAAGGTGTACCCCATGCTGCTCAAGCCCGATTTGCAAAAGGCCATTCCCAGCATCAAAACGAAGTTTCTGAAACACACCGACTACGCCGAGAAAACGCTGGATGAGCTGTTCGACGAAAAAACCCGCGAAGGCACGGTGAAACGCCGGGCCGTGCAGTCGGCCTCGTGCGTGCTGCTCAACGACGGCAAAGGGAGTTTGTCGTTGAAATCGCTGCCTGTCGAAGCCCAACTTTCGCCGATTTACGGCATCGAAAAGCTGGATTTCGACGGCGACGGCAAGCTGGATGTCGTCCTGACGGGCAATTTCTTCGACGTGCTGCCCGAACTGGGCCGCTACGACGCCAACTACGGCCTCGTGCTGCGCGGCGACGGCAAGGGTGGTTTCACGAACGTGCCCTTCGACCAAACCGGCTTCTTCGTCCGCGGTCAGGTGCGGCGGATGCAGTTGGCTAAGGCCGCCAGTGGTAAACGGTACCTGATTCTGGCCAAAAACAACGACGCCGTTGAGGTATTCACCGTGCCAACCCGGAAAAACATCAGTCAGTGATTTCCTTTCCCGCGCTGTCATCCTGAGCTTGTCGAAGGACCTTGTTGGTAGGCGATTCGGTTCAAACCATTAAGCAGGTCCTTCGACAAGCTCAGGATGACAAAACGGGAGGCTTAGCAATTTTTGAAATGCTTTTTCTTAAAAAAGACATTCTACCTTGGGTACTTTCGCTGCTGGCCCTTGCTGCCTGCAAAAGCAAGCCCAGCGAACCGGCCCTGTTTACCCCGCTCGATTCGACCCAGACGGCCATCGGGTTCCGTAACGACCTGCCCGCCAACGACAAACTCAACATCGTCGAGTACCTCTACTACTACAACGGCGGCGGCGTGGCGGCGGGCGACGTCAACAACGACGGCCTCACCGACCTGTATTTCGTGGCCAACCGCGGAAAGAACAAGCTCTACCTCAACAAAGGCGGTTTCAAATTTGAAGACGTGACCGAAAAAGCGGGCGTCGGCGGTTTCGCCGATTGGCAAACCGGGGTCACGATGACCGACGTAAACGGCGACGGCTGGCTGGACATTTACGTGTGCGCGGTGAGCAATTACAAAGGCCTCGAAGGCTCCAACGAACTTTACATCAACAACCACGACGGCACGTTCAGCGAAAAAGCGAGCGAGTACGGTCTTGATTTTCAGGGTTTTTCAACGCAGGCCGCTTTTTTCGACTACGACCACGACGGCGATTTGGACTGCTACCTGCTCAACCACGCCGTCCACACCTCCCGCGCCTACGACCAGGTCAGCACCCGCTACCTCCGCGACCAGTCGGCGGGCGACGTGCTGTACCGGAACGAGTTGCAGGGGGCCGGGGGCAAGGGGCAAGGGGCAAAGTCAGACAATCCCGTGCCCTCTGCCTCGCGCTCCCACCGCTTCACCAACATCAGCGAACAGGCGGGGATTTACGGCGCGGCGATGGGCTACGGGCTGGGCGTCGTGGTGTCGGACTTCAACAACGACGGCTGGGAAGACCTGTACGTGTCCAACGATTTTCACGAAGACGACTACCTGTATTTGAATCAGAAAAACGGCACCTTTCGCGAAGCCATGCGCGAGCAGATGGGCCATTTGAGCCGGTTTTCGATGGGCTGCGACGCTGCCGACGTCAACAACGACGGCTTCCCCGACCTGATGACCCTCGACATGTATCCCGCCGACGAAACCGTGGAAAAATCGTCGGGCGGCGAAGATTCCTACGACCTGTATTTGTACAAATTGCAGTTCGGGTATCATTACCAGTTCAGCCGTAACTGCCTGCAAATCAATCAGCAAGGCAAAAAATTCAGCGAAATCGGAGCCTTCGCGGGCGTAGCCGCCACCGACTGGAGCTGGTCGCCGCTGCTGGCCGATTTCGACAACGACGGCGTAAAAGACCTCTTCGTCACCAACGGCATCGTCAAGCGCCCTAACGACCTCGACTACATCAAGTACATCAACACCGACACGGTGTATTACAGCATCACGATGATGAAAAGCAAGGCGTTCGACCAGCCTTCCATCGCCATGATGCCCGAGGGGAAAGCCCACAACTACGTCTTCCAGGGCACCAAAAGCCTGCAATTCGAGGACAAGTCGGAAGCCTGGGGTTTCACGAAAAAAACTTTCTCGAACGGCTCCGTGTACGCTGACCTCGACAACGACGGCGACCTCGACCTCGTCACCAACGACCTCAACGACGCGGCGGGGCTTTTCCGCAACGAAGCCAGCACCGTTTCGGGCAATCATTTCCTGAAAATCAAACTCCAGGGCAACGGCGGCAATCGCTTCGGCGTGGGCGCGAAGGTGGTGGCGAAAACAGGCGATTCCTTGCAAACGCAAACGCTGATGCCCACGCGGGGTTTCCTGTCGTCGGTGGAGCCGGTGCTGACGTTCGGGCTGGGCAAAACTGCCCGCGTGGACAGCCTGTTTATCCTGTGGAACACGGGCGAAATGCAGGTTTTGGCCAACGTAAAACCCAACGCGACGCTGACGCTGAAACAGGCCGACGCCAAACGGAAAGCGACGGATTTTGTCTGGATTCCGAAAACAAAACCGTTGTTCGACAGCCTCCGGAGCGCCGTACTTCCCTTCCGGCACCGCGAAAACAGCCACTTCGACTTTAACCGGGAAAGTCTGATGCCGTTTTTCACTTCGACCGAAGGCCCGCGCCTCGCCGTGGGTGACCTCAACGGCGACGGCCTCGACGACGTGGTGGCGACCGGGGCCAAAAACCAGGGCAGCCGGGTGTTTATGCAGCGGCCCGACGGGAGCTTTGCGCCAAGCCGCCAGCCCGCCGTGGAGCGTGATTCGCTCAACGAAAGCGTGGACGCGGTGCTCTTCGACGCCGACGGCGACAAAGACCTCGACTTGTACGTCGTCACGGGCGGCAATGAGTTTTACGGCACCATGCCCGAACTGGCCGACCACCTGTACCTCAACGACGGCAAAGGCGGACTTCAGCCCGCCCCGCCGGGCAGTTTGCCGCCTATGTTCGACAACAAAAGCTGCGTCCGCGTGGCCGATTTCGACCGCGACGGTGACCTCGATTTGTTCGTCGGCGGGCGCGTAGTGGGCTACGCTTACGGGCAATCGCCGAAGTCGTACCTGCTCGTCAACGACGGCAAGGGTCGTTTCTCGGATAAAACCGACGCCCTCGCCCCCGAACTCCGCCGCGCCGGGATGCTCACCGACGCCACCTGGGCCGACACGGACCAGGACGGCGACCTCGACCTGCTGGTGGTTGGCGAATGGATGGAACCGAAGCTGTTCGTGAACGGGAAAGGGAAATTTGCGACGGGGTCAATCCAAAGTCCGAACTCCGAAATCCAAACTCTTTCCGGCCTCTGGCATGCCGTGGCCGCCGCCGATTTCGACCACGACGGCGACCTGGATTTCGTGCTGGGCAACCTCGGCACCAACACCAAACTCCGCAAAAGCGGCGACCAGTCGGGCCTGCGGATGGCCGTGGGCGACTTCGACCACAGCGGCAGCACCGAGCAAATCGTAAGTTACAAGTCCGGCAACCGCTGGTACCCGATGGCGGCGAAAGACGAACTCGGCAAGCAGTTGCCGGGTATTATCAACAAGAAGTTCAACGAGTACAAGGCGTACGCGGGCAAAACGGTGGACGAAATTTTCGACAAGGGCCAGTTGGACAAGGGCCTGAAGCTGGAAATCAACCAGTTTGCCTCCGTGTACCTGGAAAACAAAGGGGGGAACCAATTTGTCGTGCGGGAGTTGCCGAAGGAAGTGCAGTGGTCGCGGGTGATGGCGTTTTTGCCCACCGATGCCGACGGCGACAGTAAACTTGACCTGCTCGTGGGCGGGAATTTTTACGGCGTCAATCCCTACCAGGGCCGCTACGACGCCAGCTACGGCCTCGTGCTGCGCGGCGACGGCAAGGGTGGTTTCGCGCCACTGACGTTCGCCCAATCGGGTTTTCTGCTCGACGGCGAAGTGCGCGATTTGAAAACTGTCCGCACGGCGAAAGGCCCGCTGGTGCTGGTGGGGCGAAACAACGCGGCAGTGCAGGTGTTCAGGAAAAACTAAGGTGGGGCGGGATGCATCCCGCCTGAATGAGAACCCATCGTCGCTACCCAGGCGGGATGCATCCCGCCCCACAAAACCATGCAACTCCAGATTTTCCCCAACTACGAAGCCCTCTCGCAGGCCGCCGCCATCGCCATCACGGCCGTGGTGCGGAGCAAGCCCGACGCTGTGCTTTGCCTGGCCTCGGGCAACACACCCGAAGGCACCTTTCGCCACCTCGCGCGCATAGCCGCCGACGGCGACCCCGATTTCAGCCGCTGCACCTTCATTGGGTTGGATGAATGGGTGGGCATTCCGCCCGAAAACCCAGGCAGTTGTTTCTACGCCGTCAACGAGCACCTGTTCAAACCGCTGGGCATTTCGCCGAAAAAAATCCATTTCTTCAACGCCCTCGCCGACGACCTCACCACCGAATGCCGCCGGATGGACGACACCCTCGCGCTCCTCGGCGGCCTCGATCTGATCCTCCTCGGCGTGGGCCTCAACGGCCACCTCGCGCTCAACGAACCGGGCACGCCCTGGAACCTCGGCTGTCACGTCCGGGACCTGGACGAAACGACGAAAACCGTCGGGCAGAAGTATTTCGGCGAAGCCACGACGCTCACGCGGGGCATCACGGTCGGGCTGCGGCACGTCCAGGAAGCCGGGCAGGCGCTGCTCATCGCCAGTGGGCGCAAAAAAGCGGGCATCCTCCGGCGGGCGCTCGAAGAACCGCCCACCGAGGACGTACCCGCCAGTCTGTTCCAGACCCTCGACCGGGGCTGGGTCTTTTTAGACGAAGACGTGGCGGCGGAGTTGGTGACCAGTGCACAGTAGGTGGTTTACGGTTCACAGTAAAAGCAACCTAAAGTGCCTGTGAACTGACTTACTGCACCGCCGTATTCAGCCCCGCCAGCACGAGGGGAAGCAACGGTTCTGCATCGATTTTCGTAAAAGAGGGTTAGCGCGACAGGCGAAAGAAACGTACCGTTTTTTTTGTTCAAAATCAGGAGCGTAAAGACCTAGTTTCTCAAAAAAAGTTGGCCGGTTGCATGCCGGACGGACGCAGCCGACCGTTTACTGGCTGGCGAATTTTACGTACTTTTGTTGATTCAGCCGTAGCCACCGCACCCTATGAAACGCCAAGCCCTCTTCCTGCTGCTCGCCCTGCTTACGCTGGCAAGTTGCCGCAAGAAACCCGAAGAATACACACCGACTGCCGGCAACCCCGAAGCCATCCGGCAGGCCGAACGCAAGCTGACCGAGGTCATCGTTCACGATATTTTCTCGCCACCCGTGGCCAGCCGCATTTACGCGTATTCGTCGCTGGCGGCTTACGAAGCCATGCTGCCCGCCGCGCCGCAGTTTCGCACCCTGGCGGCGCAACTCAACGACTTCAGCGCCGCGCCCCAGCCCGAACCGGGGCAGGAGTTTTGTTTTCCGCTGGCCAGCGTACGGGCCTTCCTGACGGTGGGCCGGGCGCTGACCTTC
Source organism: Spirosomataceae bacterium (assembly GCA_965249815.1). GTDB lineage: Bacteria > Bacteroidota > Bacteroidia > Cytophagales > Spirosomataceae > JAJAZB01. The sequence continues at coordinate 313,962 of CBDFMV010000003.1, forward strand.
TCCGCCGATCGTTTCGACGAATTCGAAGCCAAATTTTACAAACAATACCAGGAAGCCGGCGTACCCAGCGACGTGTTCGAGCGTTCGATGGCCTACGGCGAGGCCGTGGGCAAGCACGTGCTGGCTTACGCGGGCAAGGACAATTACAAGCAGACGCGCGGTTTTAAGTACACGGTGACCAACCAGACCGGCCAGTGGGTGCCCACGCCCCCGGCGTACATGGACGCCGTCGAGCCGCTCTGGCGCAACATCCGGCCCTTCACGCTTGACTCGGCGGCGCAGTTCCGGCCCGCCGCGCCGCCCGCTTTCACCAGCGAGAAAAGCAGCCCGTTTTTCAAGGAAATGCTTCAGGTGTACGAAACCGGCAAAAACCTCACCGACGAACAGCGCGAAATCGCCAACTTCTGGGATTGCAACCCCTTCAAGATGAACGTGCAGGGTCACGCCATGTTTGCCACCAAAAAAATCAGCCCCGGCGGGCACTGGATGCGCATTGTGGAACTGGTGACGCGGGCTAAAAAAGCCGATTTTTACCACACGACCGAAGCCTACACGCTCACGGCGCTGGCTTTGTTCGATGGGTTCATCGCCTGTTGGGACGAGAAGTACCGCTCGTGCCGCATCCGCCCGGAGTCGGTCATCAACGCCAGCGTCGATAAGGACTGGCAGCCGCTGCTGCAAACACCGCCGTTTCCAGAATACCCCAGCGGCCACAGTGTCATTTCGCAGGCCGCCAGCCTGACGCTGACGAAGCTGTTCGGCGAAAATTTCGCCTTCGCCGACTCGTCGGAAGTCAGCTACGGGTTGCCCGTGCGGAACTTCCCGTCGTTCAAAGCCGCCGCCAACGAGGCCGCCGTGAGCCGGTTCTACGGCGGGATTCACTACATGTCGGCCATCGACAACGGTTCCGAGCAGGGCCGCCGCGTTGGGGCCTGGGTGCTGGCCAACGTGCTGACGCGGAAGGGCGAAGTACCCCGGACAGTGGCAAAGCGGTAAGTGGCCAAGTGAGTAATTGGTTGATTAAAAGTCGATTAGTTATTTACCCAATCCCCCAATTCCCAAAATAGGACAGGCGGTTTGCCCCGATGGCGAACCGCCTTTTCTTTTGCAGCATGCTTCACCTCCGGCACTTTCGCAAAGCGTACCACGGCCATTTGGTTTTAGAAATCAACGACTTGCGCGTGCCGCCGGGCCTGCACTGGGTGCGCGGGGCCAACGGGTCGGGTAAAACGACGCTATTCCGCAGCGTGGCCGGAATGCAGCCCTGCGCAGGCGAAATCTGGCTCGATGACCGGTGGGAAGTTTCCCAAAACCCTGTGGACTACCGCCTGCGCGTCAACTACGGCGAGGCCGAACCCGCTTACCCCGGTTTCCTGAGCGCCCGCGATTTGATCCGATTCGTGGCGAAAGCCAAACAAGCCCCGCCGGGCCAGACCGCCGAACTGTCCGAAACGCTGGGCGTGACCGTGTTCTGGGAAAGTCCGTTTGGCACGTATTCGAGCGGGATGCGCAAGAAAACGGCGCTGGTGCTGGCGTTGCTGGGCCAGCCGAAGCTGGTCATGCTCGACGAACCGCTCAACGCCCTCGACCTGCCCGCCACGCTCCGCCTCTACGAACTCATCCGCGCTTACCAAGCCCAGGGCACCACGTTTTTGCTTTCCTCCCACCAGGATTTTCGCTCCGACCAACTGCCCCTCGACGAGGCATTTGTGGTGGAAGACCAGACCATCCGCCCGGCATGAAAGCAATTCTCCACGTCGTCAACCGCTGCTGGGTGGCCGAATTTTACCGACGCAACGCGGGCTTTTTCCTCCTCGTGCTGTTGGGGGCGTTCGCGTTTTTGCGTCCGCTGGAGCACATCACGCTGGCGAAATACGCCCTGCAATTGCCGCTGGTACTCGGCGTTTACGGCGGACTTTGGGCGTTGTACGCGCTGAAAATCCTCCGGTTCGTCGGCCAGACCCTCGACCAGCCCGACCACGAAATCCTGTTTCACCTGCGGTTGCTGCCGCGCCGCGCCCGGTGGCTGGTGCTGCTGGTGGTGCAGGTGCAACTGCTTCAACCCGCGTTGCTTTACGCCGTTTTCGTCGTTTGGCTGGGTTACGCGCCGGGTGCGGGCTGGGGCGTGGCGGCAGTAGTGGGTTGGATGACGCTGCTCGTGCTGGGCGGTGCAGCCTGGCTCGACCACCGCCTGCGGAATCCCCACGCCGAACAAAACCGGTGGCGGCTGGGTACCTGGTTGCCTTTCAATGGGCGGCGGAGGTACGCGCTTTATTTTCCCGAACACCTGCTCCGCCGCGAACCCGTGCTGCTCGGCCTGACCAAAGCTGGATCGCTGACGCTGCTCTGGGGCGTGTGCCGCCTCTACCCCACCGACGACTACGACGAGCGGCTGATTTCCCTCGGTGTGCTCGTGGCCGCCGCCGTACAGGGGCCGTTGCTGGCGGCCTGGAAAGGGTTTGAAGACCAGCATTTGGGCTTCGTCCGCAACCTACCGTTTTCGCTCCCCCGGCGGGCGGGTTTGTACCTGCTCACGGCGGCGGTACTGTGGTTGCCCGAAACGCTCGTGCTCCTGCGCAACCGACCGGTCGGCGTGAGCTGGGGCTTTCAACTCACCGCAGCAATGTTCGGCTTGGCGCTGAATACACTGTTTTTCTGTTCGTTGTTTGGGAAAAACCGGACGCTGGAAGAATTGCTGCCCCGGCTGTTCTGGGGCGTGGTTGTAGGGTTTTTTTGGGTGATGTTTCGGGTGCCGGTGGAGGGATTGGCGGTGGGGGCAGGAGTCTCAGCGTGGTGGAAATTTGTTCGGAACTACGGAATGTCAGAATCATTCAAGTAATTTGATCAAATCCCACTCATTCAATTCGATGATTTCAAAATTCCCAAGTTTGAACGAACAGGCTTTTCTCGAAATCACTGGAAGCCTACCCGAACCAAGCGCCGCTAATGGCGAAAGACTAACGCGAGACTCTTGGTACCGTGCCTCTGAACCTCTGTTTTGCGAAGAAACACCGATTCAAAACTGGAATGACGTAATCCGCCTGATTGCATTTGCCTACTCTTGGATGCCGACTATACCCAAAATTCCTGAGAAAGTTGATTCATCTAAAGTGGTGGCAATTCTTCAGCGGTTAAAAAGTGATGCGACAGATCTCGAAAAGTCACTACCCGAATTGATCGCGCTGGTGAATAATTCAATCGTGGGAACATCGAAAGTGTTATTCTTTCTCAACCCAACTTTATATCCCATTCTTGATAGTAGAACCGTGAAAGGTTGGAATTTGCGTTTGATGAAATACGGCTTGGACAAGCTTTCGCTTGATTCTTCGATTGACAAACTGGTTGAAACGTATCTTTACTATCGCAAGGTTTTGCTGGAATGGCAGAGAAATTGTGGTACTGACTGGAAATTAAGGGATTTAGAAGCGTGTCTCTACGAAGCGTCGTAACGTCCTTTTTCGTTACTTTACCCACCACAAAACCACCCAAGCGCCTCCTCCCCGATGAAACGCCTTCTCTACTTTTCATTGTTCATTCTTCATTTTTCATTCGCCGCTTCCGCCCAGGACCCCTGGAAAGTTACCGCCCAGAATTTCGACCCCAACAATTACTTCGGCGTCACCGTCGCCAATGGCATGGTGGGCATCGTGTCGTCGCCGGAGCCGCTGAAGGTCAAGGACGTAGTGCTCAACGGGGCCTTCGACACCTACGGGCGCGGGCGGGTGTCGAACATCCTGAAAGTGTTCGATTTTGCCAACATGGATTTGGACGTGGACGGCCGTCGCCTCGACCGGAAGAGCATCCAGAACTACGCCCAGACCCTCGACATGCGTGGCGCGAGCCTGACGACCACTTTCGACCACGAAGGAAAACTGTCGGTAAAAACGGTCCTCGTCGCACTCCGGCACCTGCCCCACACGGCCCTCATCGAGGTAACGCTCACCGCTAAACGCGACTGCGAAGTCACGCCGCACAGCGTGCTTTCGGCTCCCGACATGCTTCGCGACGTGCAGAACCGCTACCACCTCATCGACCGTCCACACTCGCTCATTCCGCTGATGACCTCGGTGGCCAAATCGCCCACGGGCAAGCACACGGTGGCGGCGTCGAACTCCTTTATTTTCGAGGAACCGCGTGGCAAAGAGCCGAGCCTCGTCCACGAAGAGTGGGATTACAACCTGCACCGGCTCAAGTTTACCCGCCGGATGAAGGCGGGCGAAACCTACCGCTTCTGCGTGGTGGGTTCGGTGACCTCGACCGAACACGTGGCCGACCCGCACAACGAGGCCGAACGCCTGACGATTTTCGCCGTGCTGGAAGGCCGCGAACGCCTGCTGAAACGCCACCAGGAAGCCTGGGACGGCCTTTGGAGTTCGGACATTCAGATTGAAGGCGACCCCGAAGCCCAGCGGGCGGCGCACTTTGCGCTGTACCACCTCTACTCGTTTTGCCGCGAAGGACAGGCCTACAGCCTTTCGCCGATGGGCCTGAGCGGGCTGGGCTACAACGGGCACGTGTTCTGGGACACCGAAATCTGGATGTACCCGCCACTGCTGCTGTTGCACCCCGAAATGGCCAAATCCCTGCTCGAATACCGCTTCAACCGCCTCGACGCCGCCCGGCAAAACGCCAAGTCGCACGGCTACCGGGGGGCCATGTTTCCCTGGGAATCCGACGACCGCGGGCAGGAAGCCACGCCGGTATGGGCGCTCACCGGGCCGTTTCAGCACCACATCACCGGCGACGTGGGCTGGGCCTTTTACAAATACTACCAGGCCACCGACGACAAGGTCTTTCTGCGCGACCGCGCCTGGCCGATGCTGAAGGAAGTCGCCGATTTTTGGGCGAGCCGGGCGGAGAAGGGCAGCGACGGCAAATACCACATCATCAACGTGGTGTGTGCCGACGAGTGGGCCGAAAACGTGGATGACAACGCCTACACCAACGGCGTGGCGAAGGAGGTGTTGAACTACGCCCTCGAAGCCGCCGACGAACTGAAAATCAAGCCCGACCCACGCTGGGCTGAGGTCGCCGACGGGCTGGTGCTGCTGAAATTTCCTGACGGCACCACCCGCGAACACGCCAGCTACAAGGGCGAGGTGATCAAGCAAACCGACGTCAACCTGCTTTCTTACCCGCTCCGGCAGGTGACCGACAAGGCCAGCATTGCCCGCGATTTGGCGTATTACGAAAAAGTGCTCGCCGACAACGTGCCGGGTCGCGAAGGTCAAAGCCCGGCCATGTCGCACGCGATTTTCTGCATTCTGCACGCCCGCGTCGGCAACACCGAGAAGGCCACCCAGCTTTTCACGAAAAGCTACAAACCCAACGAAGTGCCGCCCTTCGGCGTGCTGGCCGAAACGGCGGGCGGCACTAACCCCTACTTCGCCACCGGCGCGGGCGGGTTTCTGCAAACCATCCTCAGCGGCTTCGGTGGCCTTGACATCACCGAAGACGGCATCGAACAGTTGAAGGTGAAACTCCCCGCCAAGTGGCGCTCGCTGACGATTACCGGCGTGGGGCCGGAGAAAAAGACGTTTACGGTGCGGCAGTAAAACAAAGCGCCCGGCCAGCAGCCGGGCGCTTTCGTTCAATCCCTAAAAAATTACCGGGCCAGGTTCAGGCTACCCAGCGAGTAGCCCACCTCGATGCCCAGGCTGCGGTTGCGGACTTTCTCGTACTGCGGGTCGTGGCTGAGGTTGGCCAGGCCGAGGTCGTAGCGCAGGCTGACCACGATGCGGTTGGTGAACCAGCAGCCCGCCGTCAGGCTCAGGCCCGCGTCGAAGCGTTTGAAGCCGCCCGCCGCCTTGTCGAAGGCGCTAACCGAGGTGCCGCCGCTTTTTGCCGTGCCACCCACGCCGTAAGCGAAATACGGCCCCAGTCCACCAAAAAGCAGTTTTTTGTCGGGCAACGGGTGGAGGTACAGCGCGTGAATGGGGATTTCGAGGTACCACAGCGACAGCTTTTGGGTAAAACCCCCGTCGTCAATTTTTCCGCCTTTCCCGATGAGTTCTAGCCCCGCCTGCACGGCCAGGTGGTCGCGAAACGGTACGGGTTCGGGAGCGAAGGCGGCGTTTCCCACTTCGACAGCGGTTGGCAACCCGAGGGCCGTTTGGTTGCCCAACCCGGCCCGGCCCGGCGCATCGAGCCAACTGTGGCGGTCGGTTTTGCTCACCGGCGCGTTGCGAAACTCGTACATCATGAAAAAACCCAGGTTGCCGGTCGGGATGTTTTTGACGAGCTGGTCGTACTGGTAGGTGGACTTCACTTTGTTGAGTTGCCTGGCCAGTTCCACCGAGGCTTTGACGTACTTGCGGGTTTTGTCGCCCCAGTCGTTGAAGTCGCTGTCAATCCCCTGGGCGTGGAGGCCCGTACCGGGCCAGGCAAGCATCGCAATCAAAAAGAATTTAGAGTCGAAACGACGCAAGATCGGTTTCATGGGCGTATCGGAGGGAGGTCAGCGTTTGGTGCCCCGGTTGTCGCGCTGGTTGGTGGAGAAATTCCAGAAAAGCCGCAGCATGATGGTCCAGAGGTTTTCCGAGTAATTGTACCGGCTTTTGTACTTGTACACGGTTTCGACCACCGTGCCGTCGATGCCCGTGATGATGTAGTCCACCTCGCGGTCGTACGCCGACGCCCGCGAGCGGAACAGCCGGGGCACCGGAATCCGGTAGGCCACGCCGAGTTGCAGGCCGGGGGTGATTCGGCGGTAATCGGCGTTGGTGCCGCTGCCGAATTGCAGGTTTTGCGAAAATCCGTCGCCTTTCACCTTACCGGCCAGGTTAAGTCGAAACAGAGGCCCGGCGTTGAAAATCAGCGCGTTGTCGCCCAGGGGCAGCGTGTACGTCACCGGCACGGGCACCGTCAGCGAGAAGACGGACGTGCGGGCATTGGTGCCCTGCGCTTTGGCCGTCGAACTCACGGTGGTCAGTTCAAGGCCAGGCTGCACGGCCCACGTGTCGTTGAATTGGTAGCGGGCAAACCCACCCAACCGCAGGCCCAGGCCGGGCGAGTAGGTTTCGCCGGGGGTTTTCTGGCCGTCTTCTTTCGAGACAAGGGTGGTCAGGCCTACGCCCGCCGTGACGCCGTAATTGAGGTGGTCGGGGTTGAATTGGGCCAGGGCCAAACCCGGCGACCCGAGCAGCACCGAGGCCAGGCAAAGGAAGTGTTTCATGGAGGCCGTGAACGGGTAAGTTTCCCGGTTGAAAGTTCCGGATTGGGCCGGGGGCGGGAAATAGGTAGTGCTAACGATTTTGCCCGCCGCGTCCCGACTTCGGGACGGGCGGGTGTTTCATTTCTTGGTTGGTCCGGTGGCTGCGGACTTCGTCAGGTTCAGCGAGAAGGCGAACTGTTCAACCTTCGCCACGTCGGCGGCGGCGGGTTCGGTTGCGCCGAGCGAACGCGCCAGGGCGATGTAGGTTTGGATGTCGTTGGCCCCGTAGGAAAAATCGGTGGCGCTGAGCGATTGGATGTCGAACGTCAACACGCCTTTCTGCGCATCGTTGGTCAAATAAAATTTGCCCGCTTCGCTGGTGTACCGGCCCGAAGCCTGCCCGTTGGTGTTGGCCCAGGTGCCATCGGCGCGGTACTCCACCGTCGGGCCGGTGGCGTTGGTGTTCTGGGTGGCCGATTGGGGATTTTCGCCCTTATTTTTCACCGTGAACTTCAGCGAAACCAGCCGCCAGGAGCCTTCCAGGAGCGGATCGTGGGTGCCGCCGGGCAGCACGTCGTCGGTTTTTTTCGAGCAGGCCGTCAGGGCGACGAGCAGCACCAGGCTGGTCAGGCGCAGGAGTGAGAGGGTCGTTTTCATGGGATAATGAGTTAAAACGTCGGGATTGAACACTTCCCAAATCTCCGCCCGTTTCCTCAGCCGGGAAATAGGTAGTTCTAACGATTTTTGCCGCTGGAGAAGAGTCCCTGAGCCCTCAAAGAATCGAGCGACCCGTGAGGACGTCGGCTACGGCAGTGGAGAAGCTACCTCAACGATTATTTCTTTAACGCAACGTCATACTTAACCGTTTTGCCGACTTCCACCCCACTCATGGTTCCCGTCACGTCCGAGCTGGTGTCATTAATATTGCCCGAAAAGGTGTAGTCCGTTCCGGTCGCATCCGGTTTAAAGGTCAGGTTTAGAATGAGCCCTAAAACGGTGCCCGTTACTTTCCCCTGAGCGCTTAAGCCACCGCCACTGAGTGAATACGTACCGGCCACGGGGTTATCACTGCTGGTGATGGTCATACTCATTGTTTTTTTATCGGCACTGTTCGCCGAGTTGGTCATAACTCCAGCATAAGTACCCAGGAAGGTTTCAATGAATTTATCTTCCTCCTTTTTGGTACAGTTCACGCTAATCAGCGCTACCCAGCCAACTAAAATCAGGGACAATGCGGGTTTACGTTTCATGGCAATGGTGCTTTAAAAGACAGGTTGATACCTTGAGGGAGGCGCATCCGGTTGGTGCCCCACCTTCACAAAGGTCCATTGGGGTAAGTCAGTACGGAATAGTTAGTGCTAACAGTTTGGAGGGCGGCAACTTCCCGGAAGTTTACCCGTCACGCCAGCCCCTGCTCGCGGGCGAAGTTGAGCAGGCCCACGGGCGTGTCCACGCCCACTTTCCGGCAGATGTTACGGCGGTGGGCGTTGACGGTAAACTCGCTGACGAAGAGGCGCTCGGCGATGGTTTTGGTGGTCAGGCCCCGGCCCACGAGCCGGATGATTTCCACCTCACGGGTGGTGAGTTGGTACTTCCGCATGAAGTCGTCCACCAAACCCGGCGGGGAAGGCACGTCGGGTTTTTCTTCAGCAAACCAGGTTCCCCCGGCGGCTACGGTGGTGATGGCTTCTTTCAGCACGGGCGCGGGGCTGTTTTTGAGTAGATACCCCTCGGCCCCCATCGCCCGGATTTCGCGAATGAGTTTGGGCTGGTCGTAGCTGGTGAAGACGATAACTTTCGTTTGGGGAAAGTCAACCTTTATTCTTTTCAGGGCCTCGATGCCGTCGAGTTTGGGCATGTTCAGGTCGAGCAGCACCAGATCGACGGGCGTCCGGCGTAAGCGGTCGAGCAACTGACGGCCGTTTTCAACCGGCTCCAGCACGTTCACGTCGGGCAGTTCGGCCAGCACACTGGCCAATCCGCTGACCAGCAGCGGGTGATCGTCGGCGATGAGGAGGCGCAGGGGCATGGAAAACCGCTACAAATGATCAATGTTCAATACTCAATACCCAATTTTCAATTCTCAAGTTGAAACATTCCATTGAGAATTGAAAATTGGGTGTTGAACATCGGGTATTCTTTGGCTCACGCCGTCACCGGCTCCGATAATTCAATCACCACCATCGTGCCGCCTTCGGGTCGGGGGCTGATTTCCATCTCGCCGTTGAGGTACGCCACGCGCACGCGAATCGTGCTCAGGCCCTGGCCGGTGACTCCGGCCGTGGAGTCGATGCCGACGCCGTTGTCTTCGACGAGGAGCGAAACGCTGCCGGGGTGCTCGACGAGTTGCAGGACGACCTCGGTGGCGTGGGCGTGTTTGAGCACGTTGTGGAGCAGTTCCTGCGTGATGCGGTACAGGTCGTTGAGGAACGAAACGGGGTAAACGCCGGGCTTTTCAAAACCCACCATCACGGTTTGTACGTGCAGTTTTCCCGCCGAATTGATGGCTCCGGCCAATTCTTCGATGGCGTACCGGAACCCGTGCTGCTCAATCAGCAGCGGCGTGAGCCGGTGACTAATGTCGCGCACGGTGCCCGACACCGACGCCAGCACGTCTTCGGTTTTGCGGAGTTTTTGCTCGGACTGCGTGTCGGCGAGGCCCTTTTCCAGCGCCGACGACACGTTGAGCGTGGCCAGAGCGAGCATCCCGGCCACCTCGTCGTGGAGTTGGTCGGCGATTTTGCGGCGCTCGGAGGCTTCGGCTTCCATCGCCCCCTGCATCCGCTCGATGCGGGTTTGTTTTTCTAACTGTTCGACTTCGCTTTGGTGCAGGGCCTCCCGCTGTCGGCTGCGAATCAGCCGGTTGCGCAGCAGCAACGCCAGCAATAAAACCACGAGGCTCGTAAAGCCGATGAGCACGAAATAAAGCTGCCGTTCGCGCCGGATTTTTTCGGCGCGGGCCGCTTCCTCCGTCCGCATTCGGGCGATCTGCGCTTCCCGCTCGCGCAACTGTACCCGGGTCAGCACCTGCTGAATGGCCCGGTACTGATTCAGGTTGGTGAGCGAATCTTTGATGTTGTAAAACGTTTCGAGGGCGCGGGCGTAGGCCGGGTAGTCGCCCCGGGCCTTCTGGAGTGCGGCCAGAGTTTGGTAGTAATAATGCCCGATGGCGGTGTATTTGCGGGCTTCGGCACTGGCCCGGAGCGTTTCGAGCACGGGGGCGGCCTCCGTCAGCCGCCCGGCGCGGGTCAGGGCGCGGACGTAATGCACGGCGGGCGGAATCAGGTACAAACCAGCCCCGCTGGCCTTGCCTTCGGTCTGGGTTTTCCCAAAATAACGCAGGGCCAGGTCGGGCCGCCCGTCGTGCTCGGCCAGCAACCCGGCGGCCTGAAAGTAGCCCTGGTAAGGAATCTGGGCTTCGGGTACGTTGAAAATAGCCTGGCTTTTGGCCAGGTAGTCGTGCGCCGCCGCGTACTCGCCCTGGTAGGTTTTCACCGTGGCCATTTCCGCGTTGAAGTAGGCCGCCTGTACCCCGGCGGGGTTGGGCTTCACGGTGGCATCGTAAAAGAGTTCAGCAAACTTCCCCGCGTTTTCGTAGTCGGTCAGCAGCAGGTTCAGTTCCATCAACTGAAAATACACCGACGCTTTGGCGTTGCGGAACGTAAACGCGGTGCGGTCGTAGAGCCGCCGGGGGTAGCGGTTTAGGCTCGAATCCTGGGCCAGGTCGAGCAGGGCTTCAAAGGCGGCTACCTGTTTCACGGGGTCGTTCTGAAGGTACACGTTAGCGAAGTTGTAGCGGGCGGCAAACAGCGCGTTTTTATCCTTCAGCGGCAGCGCCAGCCGAATGGCCCGGTCCAGGTACCGGCGCAGCGAGGCGGTGTCGTTGGCGAGCGCCACCGTGTGGAGGGCGTACAGCAGCGAGAGGCTTTCGCGGTCACGCGCCCGGCGGGCATCGGCTTCGCCGAGGGCGAGGTATTTCTGAAGGGAGTCCATTTTTCCCCACTCGCCGTACATCAGCGCGGTACCCACCACGGCTTCCCGGAATTCGCGGGTCCCCAGACCTGCATTTTCGCGGGCCTGCCGGTACAGGGCTTCGGGTTCCGCCGAAAAAATCATCGACGATTTGGCGCGGGCGTGGCCCATCAGCAGCACGTGCCGCCAGTGGCGGTTGCCGGTCGGTTGCACCCGGCGGGTGTAGTCGGTCAGTAACTGGTAGGCTAAGGCGGGGTTGCTGTGGCCAATTTCCTGCAACTGGTCGCAGGCGGCGCGGAAGGTGCCCTCGGTCAGCGGCTGGCGTTGCAGTCGACTCCAGGCGACAGGCGTACTGGCGGCAGGCGGCACCGTGGTTTGGGCCGCCGCCCGCCCGCCGCCGAGCAGCCACAGGCTGATTACGACCAGGACGAGAGCGTTTCGCATGGGGTATCAACTGCTTGATTGTCAAAGTTAACCGAATGCCCTATTTTGCCAAGCCCCGCTGCGCACGCAGGGATGTAAATTCCTCCTCCGGTGCGTTTTTCTGACTTTTTTGAAAATTCTTGTCGCCGTGCTTGTTTAACTAAAAATATAGTTTAATATTCGTCCCGTAACCACGCACACCATGATTGAGAAAGAACTCACCCGGGCCGAGGAGCAACTGATGCAGGTGCTCTGGCAGTTGGAAAAAGGCTTCGTGAAAGACGTACTCGACCAGTTGCCCGCGCCCAAACCGGCCTACAACACGGTTTCGACCATCATCCGCATTCTCGAACAAAAAGGCTTCGTCGACCACCGGGCCTACGGCAAGTCGCACGAGTATTTCCCCATCGTCAGCAAGGAGCAGTACCGGGCCTTTGCTACCGAAAAACTGATGGAAGGCTACTTCGAGAATTCGGTGACCGGCCTGTTCTCGTTTTTCGCCAAGAAAAACAAGGTGGATTTGAAAGAAGCCGACCAGATTCTGAAGCTGATTCAGGGCATGCAGGAAGAGCAGTAGGCAGTTTGCAGTAGGCAGTTCCCCGTAGTTTCTACCAAACGAAACGCGTTAAGCGATTGATTGTCATGAACTTCCTCCACTACCTCCTCCAGGTCAACCTGTACCTCGTGCTGTTTTACGGGTTTTACCAGGTGCTGCTCGGCGGCGAGACCTTCCACCAAGCCAACCGCGCGTACCTGGTGGCGGGGGCAGCGCTGGCGTTGTTCATTCCGGTCTGGCACTCGGAGTGGGTGCAGGGTTGGTTCGTGACCGAGCGGGTCCACGCCGTCGTGTACGCGTTTTACGACCCGGGTCTGCTCATCGTGCGGCCCGTGGCAGCGCGGCCCGGCCTGACCTGGGGGCAGGTCGTGGCACTGGGCTATGGCCTTGGGGCACTGGCGGCTCTGGGGCGATTTAGTGCGCAGGCGGCCCAACTGGGGCGGTTGCTGCGGCGGCGTTCGCTCAAAAAAGACGACCGGGGGGCGTTTTCGTTCTTCAACTTCCTCTTTATCAGCCCCGAACTGAAACGGCAAACGGCGATTCTGGCGCACGAGCGCGTCCACGTTCGCCAACTCCACTCCGCCGACGTGCTGCTGATGGAGTTGCTGGCGGTGGTGTGTTGGTTCAATCCGGTGGTGTACGCCTACCGCCGCAGCCTGCGCAACCTCCACGAATTCATCGCCGACGAGGTCGCCAGCCGCTACGCCGCCAACAAAGCCGACTACGCGCTGCTACTGTTCAATCAGCAACTGGGCGTCAGCGGGCCGCTGCACCCGTTGACGAATCCGTTTTTTACTCAATCCGGCCTCCGGCGGCGCATCGTGATGCTGCACAAGCCCCGCTCCCGCCGGGCGGCGCTGCTCAAATACGGACTGTCGGCCCCGCTGTTCGGGCTGATGCTGGTGCTGTCGTCGGCGGGCGTCAGTCGGCACGAGGCGCTGCGGCGGGTTGAAACCGTGCTCACGTCCGAGGCCGAAGTGCTGCCCGCCGCCCCACCCGCCTTGCCCCTGCCGCTGACCGACCCGGCGGTGGATTTACCAAAAGTGGTTTTTCTCAGCCCGGCATTGAAGCGCGAGTTGGCGCGAAAGGACACGATTGAGCCACTCTTTACGGTGGTGGAACACGCCGCGCAGTTTCCCGGTGGTTTTGCAAAGCTCGCCGAATTTCTGGCCACGAACCTGAAGTACCCGGCTGAGGCGCAACGAGCGAAGGTTCAGGGGAAAGTTTTTCTTTCATTCGTCGTCAATCGGGACGGTTCGCTATCGGACATCAACGTGTTGAAAGGCATTGGCTACGGCTGCGACGAAGAGGCCGTGCGGGTGCTCAGCCGGATGCCCAACTGGGTGCCGGGCCAGCAAAGCGGACATGCCGTGAAAAGCCGGTTCAACCTGCCCATCAGCTTTAAACTTAACGGCGGGCCATTGCCCGACGCTTCGGGTTGGAAATCCGTCGTGATTCAGGTGAAAAATCAGTACCGGGGCACGACGGTGCCGCTGGGCGACAACTCTCCGCTCATTCTCAACAACGGCCGCGTCGTGTATTTCGACCCGAACCAAAACCAGCAGTTGGAAGTCAACGAATTTCAGTGGCTGCCCATCGACGTGGCCAAAGCCCGGTACGGCGAACTGGCCAAAAACGGCGCGTTGCTGCTGACGACCGATTCGACGCAGGTGCCGAAACCCGCGACCTTCCGGCCTTCGACGGCTTTCGGACCAAGTATCATCATCCGGGGCGCGGGTGACCTGGACTTAGTTGGTAAAAAACCTCTGTACCTGGTCGATGGCAAAGAAATCGCCTCGGAAGACTTCAATAAAGTTGACGTGGAAACCATCGAAAAAATGGAGGTGCTCAAAGGTGCCGCCGCGACGGCTCCGTACGGCGACAAGGGCAAAGACGGTGTTATTGTCATCACCACCAGAAAGACGAAGAAGTAATAACCTCCAGGTAACCAACAGCCCCACGCTGGGGCTTTTTTAAACTCTTTTTTAACTAAAAAATTAGTTCAATGGAAACGCTAACCGACTTCGTTTTTGCCGCCCGTAACCGGGCCTACGGCGCGTTTGAACTCCGCCAAACCTACGCCCTCACGCTGCGGCGGGCGGCCGTGGTTGGTGTTGCCTTGTGCAGCACCGGACTGATCGCCCCGCTGGTGCTTAGCCGATTCTCGCCGCGCGAAAAATCCATTTTGTTCCGTCCTGAAAATGTAGTGCTGCCGCCTCCGCCCACCGAGAACACAAAACCCGTTACCCCGCCCCCGCCGCCCATTGAAACCCCGAAAGCACCCGCCACTCAGTTTAAAGTGCCGGAAATCAAGATGGACGAGTTGGTCGTCGAGGAAACGCCCGTGGCCACGCAGGAGCAGTTGCATGTCGCCCAGGCCGGGCTGGAAACCGTGACCGGAAATCCCGAAATTGTGGAAATTCCCGCCGAACCTGTCGCCAAAGCCACGCTGGAGGTGGTTGAAGTAAAGCCGAACGTGGAGGAGCCTTTCCTCGTTGTCGAGCAAAAACCCGAATTCCCCGGCGGTGACCGGGCGCTGGCCGAATTCCTCGGCAACCAACTGCGCTATCCTGGCGAAGCGAGTCGGAGCGGTGTACAGGGAAAGGTAGTCCTGGGTTTTGTCGTGCGCGCCGATGGCTCCATCGCCGACGTGCAGGTACTCAAAGGCATTGGTTTTGGCTGCGACGAAGAGGCGCTGCGCGTGGTGCGGCTGATGCCGCGCTGGAAAGCAGGTCGGCAGTCCGGGCGGGCCGTTTCGGCCCGGTTCACGCTGCCCATCGGCTTTGTACTCGAGTGAGGACTTTTTGGACTGAAGCAGGAAATAGTATTATTCCGCACCTACACTTTGTCAAAAGCCTGACAATCACTTGTTTGAAAAACTCTTGTGTTGCATCTTTGCGCTCAGAACCAACCAAACCTTGAGTCGAAGATGAGCTTGACCAAACAATTTCTGAAGAGCAAACCGGTTTGCAAAGTAACGTTCGCGCTGCCCGCCGACGCCATCAATGGCGCGGAATCGGTGGCCGTGCTGGGTGAATTCAACGGCTGGAACCCTGAAGCCGCCCCCCTGAAAAAAGGCAAAGACGGCGTTTTCAAAACCACCGTCGAACTCGAAGCCGGGAAAGAATACCAGTTCCGCTACCTCCTCGACGGTAGCCGCTGGGAAAACGACGGACAAGCCGACAAGTACGTGGCATCGCCCCTTTCGTACGACGAAAACTCGGTAGTGGTGCTGTAAAATCGTTCGACGTAACACGTTTAACGTTTGAGCAAACAAAAATCCCCAGCGGAGGCTCCGCTGGGGATTTTTGTTTGCTCAACGGCTTATTTCCCCGGCGCTTTCCAGCCGTCTTTCAGCGTCACCGTCCGGTTGAAAATCAGGTTTTCGGGCAACGAGTCGGCGTCGAGGCCGTAGTAGCCTTTCCGCATGAACTGGTACGGCTGGCCCGGTTGGGCGTCGGCCAGGCTGGGTTCGGCAAAGGCCCGAACCACCGTCAGCGAGTCGGGATTGAGGTGGTCTTTAAAATCGCCCCCGGCGGCGCTGAGGTCTTCGATGTTGAAGAGCCGGTCGTAATTCCGCACTTCCACCTCGACGGCGTGGGCCGCCGAAACCCAGTGCAGCGTGCCCTGCACCTTCAGGCCCGACGTGTCGTTGCCGGAGCGACTTTCGGGAATGTAGGTGCATTTCAGTTCCACGACCTTGCCGCTTTCGTCTTTCAGTACCTCGTCGCAGCGGATGATGTAGGCGCTTTTCAACCGCACCATCGCGCCGGGGGCGAGCCGGAAGAATTTTTTCGGCGGGGCCTCCATAAAATCGTCCCGCTCGATGAGCAACTGCCCGCTGAAGGGCAGTTCGCGCTGCCCCGCTTCGGGGTCTTCGGGGTTGTTTTCGGTGGGCAACAGTTCGGTCTGACCGGCGGGGTAGTTGGTCAGCGTCACGCGCAGCGGGTCGTTATCCACCACGGCCATCACGCGGGTGGCGGTTTTGTTGAGGCGTTCGCGGACAAAAAACTCCAGCAGCCCGATGTCGATCAGGTTGTCGCGTTTGGCCACGCCGATGCGCTCGCAGAATTCGCGCAGCGCCTCGGGCGGGTAGCCGCGCCGCCGCACGCCCGAGAGGGTCGGCATCCGGGGGTCGTCCCAACCGCTGACGTGCCCCTCATTGACGAGTTGCAGCAGCTTGCGTTTGCTCATCACCGTGTAGGTGAGGTTGAGGCGGGCAAACTCGATTTGCTGGCTGGGAAAAATGCGCAGTTTTTCGATGAACCAATCGTAGAGTGGCCGGTGCGGAATGAATTCCAGCGTGCAGATCGAATGGGTGATGCCCTCGATGCTGTCGCTTTGCCCGTGAGCAAAATCGTACATCGGGTAAATGCACCAAGCGTCGCCGGTGCGGTGGTGGTGGGCGTGCTTGATGCGGTACAGCACCGGGTCGCGGAAGTGCATGTTGGGCGAGGCCAGGTCGATTTTGGCCCGCAGCACCCGGCTGCCGTCGGGAAATTCACCGGCTTTCATCCAGGCAAACAACTCCAGGTTTTCTTCCACCGACCGGCTCCGGTACACATTCGCCACGCCCGGCTCGGTGGGCGTGCCTTTCTGGGCGGCGATTTCTTCCGGCGTCGAGTCGTCCACGTAGGCCAGGCCGTGGCGGATGAGTTGCACGGCAAACTCATAGAGTTGGGGGAAATAATCGGAGGCGTAGCACAACCGCTCCCACTCGAAACCGAGCCAGCGCACGTCGGCCATGATCGATTCGACGTACTCCGTTTCTTCGGTCGTGGGGTTGGTGTCGTCGAAACGCAGGTTGGTTTTGCCGCCGTACGCGTCGGCGAGGCCGAAATTGAGGCAGATGCTCTTGGCGTGGCCCATGTGCAGGTACCCGTTGGGTTCGGGCGGAAAACGCGTGTAAACCAGCCCGCCGTTTTTCCCGGCGCGGAGGTCTTCTTCGACGATTTCCTCAATAAAATGCAGCGGTTTTGTCGCGTTGGTTTCCTCGGTCATGGCTGATTTTGGCACAGAATGAAAAGGCGAATTTACGCAGGAACGGGCAAACGCCGCACGCCGCGTGGGTGGACGGCCCCTTTTTAGCGGCAAGGCGTCACAATTTCTTAACGGCTCTGACTTGCAGGTTTCTGCGAAAATGGGGTCATTGGGGCTGTAAACTTGCTCACCCGATGAAAACGATTCTGGTTACCACCGATTTTTCGGAACATTCGCACACCACCGTCCGCCTGGCGGCGGCCATGGCCCAACGCACGCAGGGACACCTGATTTTAGTCCACAGCGTGCCGCTTTACCCCGCTTCGGAACCGCTGACGACGGTGGACATCGGCCTGAGTGAACAATACGAATCCTCGAAAAGTCAGTTGGAAAAACAGGCCGAATCGCTGCGACAGCCGGGGCTTTCAATTGAAACCGTACTCGAAAGCGGCAGTCTGGGCGAAATGACCCGGCAGTTGGTCAAAGAAAAAAGTGTGGAACTGGTTGTGGTGGGACGCACCGAAACCAGCACGGGCTGGCTGGCGCAGCTTTTCGGTAGTCAGGCCAGCGATTTGGTCGAAGCCCTCGACGTGCCCGTGCTGATGGTGCCGCCGGGCGCGGTGGTCGGGGATTTTCACAAAATTCTGTACGCCACCCAACTGGAATTCGACGAGCGGGCGGTGTTGCGACGGGTGTTCGCCTGGGCAAAACTGCTCGGGGCCTCGGTGCAATTGGTGAAACTCAACGTGCCCTTCGAGCCGAACATCCACCGCGACGAGGATTACCTGCACGACATTAAAAAAACGTTCGCCGGCGAATCGTTTGAATTCAGCGGGCGCGAAGCGGAAACCGTCAGCGGCGGCTTGTCGGAAGCCGCCGCAGAACTGGGGGCCGACGTGCTCGTGCTCACTTCCCACCACCGCAGTTTCCTCGACCAGCTCATCAACCCCAGCAAGGCCCGGCAGGTGCTGTTGCAAAGCCCGGTGCCGACGATGGTGTTTCCGCTGGAACGAGTCTGAAACGAAAAAGCCTCAGCGGGTGGCTGAGGCTTTTTTGTTGACCGACAAGGATTCGAACCCTGAATAAAAGAACCAAAATCTTCTGTGTTACCATTACACCATCGGTCAATCTCCCATCGGGATCCCGATTTTGGTGGCGCAAAGATAGGCGTTTGGCCCGCGTGTGTCAAGGCAGGGTTTTAAAAAAGTGAAAAGTGGAAAGCGAAAAGTGGAAGGTGCCGTTTTAACCGACTGATAATCAAGCTCGGAAATTTTCTCCCTTTTCTCTTCGCTTTTTCCTACACACTGGCCGTTTCCGCCGTCGGCACGATCTTCTTCACCAACCCCTGCAACACCTTGCCGGGGCCGCATTCGATGAATTTCAGCGCGCCGTCGGCGCTCATGGCCTGCACCGACTGCGTCCAGCGGACGGGCGCGGTGAGTTGGGCAATGAGGTTGGCTTTGATGGTGGCTACCTCGCGGGAGGGGGCCGCATTGACGTTCTGGTAAATCGGACAAACCGGCGGCTGGAACTGCGTGGCCTCGATGGCCGCAGCCAGTTCGGCGCGGGCGGGTTCCATCAGCGGCGAGTGAAACGCCCCGCCCACCGCCAGCGGCAGCACGCGTTTGGCCCCGGCGACTTTGAGCCGCTCACCGGCCAGCCGGACCCCCTCCAGCGAACCCGAAATCACGACCTGACCGGGGCAATTGTAGTTGGCCGCGACGACGATTTCATGGTTTTCGGCCTGCACGGCGGCGCAGAGCTCTTCGATTTGCCCATCGGCGAGACCCAGCACGGCGGCCATGGTCGAGGGCGTGCGTTCGCAGGCCCGTTGCATGGCCATCGCCCGCTGGAAAACCAGTTTCAACCCGTCTTCAAACGACAGGGCACCCGCCGCCACCAGGGCCGAAAATTCGCCCAGTGAGTGCCCGGCTACCATGTCGGGCGGCGTGCCGCCCAGACGAAAGGTAGGGGTTTCGAGCGCCAGCACGACGGAGTGGAGAAAAATGGCGGGTTGCGTAACGCGGGTTTGCTTCAACTCTTCGTCGGTGCCGCCGAACATGATGTCGGTGAGCCGAAAGCCGAGCAGATCGTTGGCCTGTTCAAACCGGGCGCGGGCGGTTTCAGAAGCGTCGTAAAGATCTTTGCCCATGCCCGAAAACTGGGCACCCTGGCCGGGAAAAAGGAAAGCGGTCATTTTAAGTGAAAAGTGAAGAGTTAAAAGTGAAAAGTCACTTTGAGGGCACAAAGAAAAACTTTTCACTTTTAACTCTTCACTTTTCACTCCATCCTACCGCAGCAACTGAATCCACCCTTTGTAGGCCTGGGCTTCGTCGTTGCGGCTGAGGCGGGCGAAGCGCACCTCGGCTTCGTAGTAGTACGTGCCCGACGGCAGGGGTTGCCCGGCGCTGCTCACGCCCGCCCAGGTGATGAGCGGGTCGCCTTCGTGCTCGAAAACTTTCACGCCCCAGCGGTTGTACACCACAAACCGCACCGATTGCACAAAGCGCGGGCAATTCATGGGCTGAAAGGTGTCGTTCTGGCCGTCGTTGTTGGGCGTAAACACGTTGGGCAGCAGGTAGGCCGGGCAATTGTCCTTGCAGACGGTGTTGCTGGGCGGCGACTCGTTGCCGAAACGATTGACCGCCGTCACGTAGTAACAACCCGCGTACGAGGGGAGGTTGGCGTGGGTGAAGGCCATCGCCGGGGGCCGGGGCGTGGTGACGGAATCGATTTTGGCGAAGGCCTCGTCTTCCTGGTAGCGCTTGTAATAAATGTTGTACTTGACGATGTTCTTGTCGCAGTCTTCGCCCCGGCTGTTTTTGGCGGGAGTCGTCCAGGTCAGTTTGTTGCTGAACGGCGGCTGTTCGCAGGGGCCACTCACGTACTGCTCGCAGTTGAGCAAATCGAGCGCCAGCACGGGCGGGCAGGGCCGGGTGGTGTCGATGGGTGAGGCGCAGATGACCTGGGAAAAGTTGAGCAACTGCGCCTGCACTTCGGGAATGCCGTAACTGCCCACCGACTGCACGCGGTAGCAATACGTGTTGTCGCCGGTCATGGGCACGGCGGGATTGCCCGCGCCGGTATCGGTGAAGCTGGTCGCCGTCACGTTGTCGGCAATCTGGTTGAAGGTACCCGGCTGGCCCGGCACTTCGCGGAAGACGCGGTAGCTCGAATTTTTCCAGGGGACGTTGAACTGCCAGCTCAGGTTGATGCTCCGCACGGCACCCTGGGCGGCCAGGCGTACGCTGCTGGCCGATTCGGTGCTGTCGAGGGGCGTCAGCACGCCGCCCGCCGTGTAGTACACCACGATTTTGTAGCGGTACGGATTGGCGGTGGTGTTCAGGCCACGGTCGGTGTAAACCGTGTCGGGAATGCTGGTGCCGAGGCTGGTCGGGATGCGGGCGATTGGGGTACCGGGGTTGCCGGTCAGGCCCGTGAGGCGGAAAATCCGGTACTCGAACGGCCCACCCACGGCGGCGCTGGTGCCGAGGGGGCGCGTCCAGCGGACGGTGATTTCACCCGCGTTCGGGTCGGTTTTGTCCACCGTCACGTTGGTAATGTAGGGCACCTGACGGGGCAGGTTGGCGCAGAATTCGTCGGAAGGCGCGCTGCCGCCGCGGCCGGGAGCCGGGTAGGTCGTCTGGACGCGGTAGCTGTAGCGCGTACCCACGGTGAAGCCTTTCCCCCCGTTGGTGTCGGTGAAGGTGTTCGTGCCAATGTCCACGCGGCCTACTTCCACGTAACCCGCCGGAGGCAGGGTCAGGCAGGGGTCGATGACTTTGTTGTCGCAGCCTTCTTTTCGATAAATGACCATTTTCACGCCGTCGGGTATTTTGCCCGCCCCGCAGGCGTACGCATCCCAGGTGAGCACGAAGGCCCGCCCGCCCGCCGCCGCCATGGCCCGCAGGTTTTTGGGCTTGGGGGCCACCACCCGAATCCGGAAAATTTTGGAATCGACCAGCGAGCCCCCCGCCGCAGCCGGTGGGTTGTCGCCCACCTTGAAGAGCACGTCGTAGGGCTGCTGGCGCACGTGGGCGCAGTTGGTTTGCCAGGTGAACAGGCCCGTGGCCGGATCGGCGGCCTGGGGCTGGGCGGGTGTGCTGAAGGTGGCGTAGGCCAGCGCAATGAGCGAATCGCTGCCGCTCTGGCTGCCAAACACGCCGCTGAAGGCCGTCAGCGTGAGCCGGTCGCGGCGGTTGGTGCGCGAGGGCTGGTCGGTGGCCGTGATGGTTTGGCGGATGAGCGTCCCGGCTTCCACGCAGATTTCGGGCGGTACGGTGATGCGCGGCGGTTTGTTGTCGGAGTCTTTCACGATGATCTGCATATCGCGGGTGACTTCGCCAATTTTAATCCCGTTGCGCCATTCCTCCACCGTGAAGGCTACGTTGTACTGACCGGGGCAGGCGGGCGCGTCCCAGATGAGGTCGCCGGTGCGGGGGTCGATGGTCAGCGTGGCCGCGCCGGTCTGGGCTTCGTTCTGGCCGGGGCACACGTCCTGTGGAAATTTGTAGCCGGGAATGTTGAAGCCCCGGCAGGCGTCTTCGCGGTTGACGCCCTGCTTGCTGATGTTCAGCCGGAACGACAGGCTGTCGCCCTCGGCGTCGAATGCGCCGGGGTTGTGGATAAACCGCTGACCCACCACCGCCGTAAAATCCACGCCGGGGTTGAGCAGCACCGGCGTGGTGTTCTGGCCGATGGTTGGGTTGATGAGCAGCACCGTTTCCACGAACCAGGAGATTTGGTCGCTGTCGGAGCGGCCCACGTTCACCGTGCCCGCGTTGCGGTTTTCAATCACCACCGACACGGGGTAGGCCCCCGCCGCGTTGAAGGTGTGGATGATCTTGTACGTGTTGCGGGCCGTGGAATTACCGATGTCCACAATGGTGCGCACGGTGGGCACGCGGGGTGCCCGGAAAATGCCGCTGCCGTCGCCGAAGCAGATGGGCACGTCCACTTGCTGGTCGTTGGCGTTGCGGCCCCCGTCGGTGTCGGTGTAGGTGGTGATGGTAAATTCGTAGGTCAGGCCGGAAATGCGCCGGGCGGTAATTTCACCGGCCCGGATGTGCGTAGCCCAAGCCGACTGTACGGCCAGGCTCAGCAGGAGGACCAATCCAATGCGAAACAGGTAAAGGGTTTTCATGCAAGGGTACGAAAGGGACCGTTGGCTAACCGGCCCGGAACGGATGGAATACGCACAAAGAACAATGAATCGCCCGGTTTTTTGATTGGCAAACCGAAAAAAATCAACGCCGGGTTAGGCAGGCAACGCGGACGAACGTCCGGTCTTAGAACGAAACTAAATTGGTTCTATTTCACCGAAAAAAAGAAACCGTTTTGGCTGGCCCGCGTTTCAATTGTAGTTTTGACGCCCGGTGAACGGGAGCGGGTTTGCTCCGGCCACTGATTTTGTTATTGGTTAATCGTTACTCGTTAATAGTCAGTCTTTCAGACGGTTAACGATTAGCCGATAACCACTAACCTTTCCACTCAAACAGTATGTCCTGGCTTCTTCGCTTTTTCACCAGTTCCATCGGCAAGAAACTCATCATGGCCCTAACCGGGCTGTTTTTGTGTAGTTTCCTAATTGTTCACGCCATCGGCAACGCGCAACTGTTTTATGGCGACCACGGGCTGGCTTTCAACCGCTACGCCAGCTTCATGACCAGCAACCCGCTGATTGAGATCATTTCCATCGGGTTGTACACCTTCATTTTGCTGCACACGGCGCAGGGCCTGCTGCTGGCGTACCGCAACCGCAAGGCCCGCGGCAGCGTTGGCTACAAGCAGTTTGACAACAGCAGCCGGTGGGAATCGCGCAACATGGCCATTCTTGGCACCATCATTTTGCTGTTCCTGGTCATTCACATGAGCAATTTCTGGTACAAGTACCGTTTCGGTACCGTGGCCTACACCGAGTACACCGAAAACGTCACGACGGGCCTGCAAACCCGCGCACCCAAAGTGGTGGACAACAGCGAAGCCGCCCGCCGCCGGGTAGCCGAGTACTACAACGAAGCCACGCAGGAGAAAACCACCATCACCCGCGATTTGTACCGGGAGGTGGAAGCCACGTTTTCGGGCGCGAAAAACTCCCTGGCGTTGCTGTTCGTCCTGATTTACGTGATTTCGCAGGTAGCCCTGGGCTACCACCTCGCGCACGGCTTCCAGAGTTCATTTCAGACGCTCGGCCTGAACCACCCCAAGTACAACCCGCTCATCCGCAGCCTGAGCGTGGGACTGTTCGCCGTCTTGATTCCGGCGTTGTTCGCCGCCATGCCGATTTATTTTTACGTGAAAGGATTGGGCGGGGCGTAGAATCCCCTCCGTAACGGGAACGAAGATGGACGAACTGCTCGAACTACGAAACCACATCACGCACGGACGCTACACGGAAGCTCTGCTGCTGATTGATGAACTCGATGAGATGTCGAAAGAGGACAAACTCCACAAAATCGGAAGTTACGCCGCTATCCTTCTGATTCACCTCATCAAGCAACAAGCCGAGAAGCGCACGACCCGATCCTGGGACGTTTCCATTCGCAACGCTGTACGGGAAATCGAATCGGTGAATGGGCGTCGGAAGGCGCGTGGCTCGTACGCCAGCCCGGAAGACCTGAAGGAACTGCTGGAAGAGCGCTTCGAATCGGCGTTGGATTACGCTTCGCTGGAAGCCTTCGAGGGGATGTACACGACGAAGGATTTAGCGGCGAAAATCGACCGGCAAGCCATTCTCGACGAGGCCTTCCGCCTGATCACGGAAAATTGAACCCGGTTCGTATTTTTTCAAAACAACGACCCCCCACAAACGGTAACCATTCCGTAAACAAAATACCAGCTTCCACGAAGCTAAAACCGAACGTTACCATGGCAATCGAATCCCCGAAATCGGACGCCAAACTGGACGCCAAAATACCCGACGGACCCCTCGAAACAAAGTGGACCAAGTACCGCTCGACGGTGCCGCTCGTCAACCCGGCCAACAAGCGTAATCTTGAAATCCTGGTCGTCGGTACCGGCCTGGCCGGGGCCTCGGCGGCGGCCACGCTGGCCGAACTGGGCTATCAGGTCAAGGCCTTCTGCTACCAGGACTCGCCGCGCCGGGCGCACTCCATCGCCGCGCAGGGCGGTATCAACGCCGCCAAAAATTACCAGAACGACGGCGATTCCATCTACCGGCTTTTTTACGACACCATCAAGGGCGGCGACTACCGCGCCCGCGAAGGCAACGTGTACCGCCTCGCCGAGGTATCGGGCAGCATCATCGACCAGTGCGTGGCCCAGGGCGTGCCCTTCGCCCGCGAATACGGCGGGTTGTTGAGTAACCGCTCCTTCGGCGGTACGCAGGTGCAGCGCACGTTTTATGCGGCGGGCCAGACCGGCCAGCAACTGCTGTTGGGCGCTTATTCGTCGCTGCAACGGCAGGTGAGTCTGGGAAACGTGACCATGTACACGCGCCACGAAATGCAGGACGTGGTGGTCATCGACGGCAAATGCCGGGGTCTCATCGTGCGCAACCTCGTGACGGGCGAACTGGAGCGGCATTTCGGCCACGCGGTGCTGCTCTGCTCCGGCGGCTACGGCAACGTATTTTACCTTTCGACCAACGCCCTCGGCTCGAACGTGACGGCCACCTGGAAGGCGCACAAGAAAGGCGCGTTTTTCGGAAATCCCTGCTTCACGCAGATTCACCCGACGTGCATTCCCGTATCGGGCGACCACCAGTCGAAGCTGACGCTGATGAGCGAATCGCTCCGCAACGACGGACGCATTTGGGTGCCCGCCAAAAAAGGCGACGACCGCAACCCCCTCGACATCCCCGAAGCCGAGCGCGACTACTACCTCGAACGCCGCTACCCGGCCTTCGGGAACCTCGTGCCCCGCGACATCGCCAGCCGCGCCGCCAAAGAACGCTGCGACGAAGGCTACGGCGTGGGCGCTTCCAAAATGGCCGTGTACCTCGATTTTGCCGCCGCCATCATCCGGTACGGCAAGATTGAAGCCAACAAAAACGCCATCCACAACGCCAGCGACGCGCAGATTCATGAACTGGGCATGGCCGTGGTGAAGGAAAAATACGGCAACCTGTTCGACATGTACCAGCAGATCACGGGCGAAAATCCCTACGAACTGCCGATGCGGATTTACCCCGCCGTTCACTACACGATGGGCGGCCTCTGGGTGGATTACAACCTGATGACCAACGTGCCCGGCCTTTATGCGCTGGGCGAGGCCAATTTTTCCGACCACGGAGCCAACCGGCTGGGTGCCAGCGCGTTGATGCAGGGGCTGGCCGACGGCTACTTCGTAATTCCCTACACGATTGGCGCGTACCTGGCCGGGGAAATCCGCAACAAGGCGCTGCCCACCGACCACCCGGCGTTTGTGGAAGCCGAAAAAGCCGTCAGCGACCGCATTCAGAAGCTAATGGCCATTCAGGGCAAGCAAACGGTCGGGTCGTTTCACAAACGCCTCGGTAAAATTATGTGGGACAAGTGCGGCATGGCCCGCAACGAGCAAGGGCTGAAGGAAGCCATTCAGGAAATCCGGGCGTTGCGCGAAGAATTCTGGCGCGACGTGCGCGTGACGGGCGAGGCCGACGAACTCAATATCGAACTCGAAAAAGCCGGGCGCGTGGCCGATTTCTTCGAGCTTGGTGAACTGATGTGCCTTGACGCGCTCAACCGCAACGAATCGTGCGGCGGGCACTTCCGCGAGGAGTACCAGACCGAAGAAGGCGAAGCCCTCCGCGACGACGAAAACTACGCCTACGTGGCCGCCTGGGAATACCAGGGTGAAAGCAATTGGACGCTGAACAAGGAAGAACTCGTGTTTGAGAACATCAAAATCGCGCAACGGAGCTACAAGTAACTGAGTCGCGCTTCGTTCACCCCGTCGTCAGGAGGGAGTGCAACGACGGCTTCAAACTGATTTTTTAAAATGGCAGAAGGAACCATGAAACTGACCCTCCAGGTCTGGCGTCAGAAAAACCGCAACACGGAAGGCCGTTTCGAGACCTACCAACTCGGCGACGTATCCCCCGACATGTCGTTTCTTGAAATGGTGGACGTGCTCAATACCCAGCTCATCGAGCGGGGCGAAAATCCCATCGCCTTCGACCACGACTGCCGCGAGGGCATTTGCGGCTCCTGCGCCATGTACATCAACGGGCGGCCCCACGGCCCCAAGCAGGTAACCACCTGCCAGTTGCACATGCGCAGTTTCAACGACGGCGATACGATTGTGATTGAACCCTGGCGGGCGGCGGCTTTTCCGGTCATCAAAGACCTCTGCGTGGACCGCTCGGCCTTCGACCGCATCATTTCGGCGGGCGGGTACATTTCGGTCAACACCGGCAACGCCCAGGATGCCAACAGCCTGCCCGTACCCAAAGACCACGCCGACGAAGCCTTCATGGCCGCAGCCTGCATCGGCTGCGGAGCCTGCGTAGCAGCCTGCAAAAACTCGTCGGCCATGCTCTTCACGTCGGCCAAGATTGCCCAGCTTTCGCTGCTGCCCCAGGGCCAGGCCGAACGCCGCATCAGGGCCGAAAAAATGATTGCGCAAATGGACGAAGAGGGATTCGGCGCGTGCAGCAACACGGGAGCCTGCTCGGCGGAGTGCCCCAAGGGCATCAGCATGACCAACATCGCCCGGATGAACCGCGAGTACATTGGCGCGAAGTTGTCATCGACGAACGCATAGGTTATTTTTCACACGGACGCAAAAAAGCGGGGCAAAAATACCCCGCTTTTTTGCGTCCGTGCTTACGCACAAAGAATGCTGTTCTGAAATTTTTTAGCGAATTGGCTTAAAAAAAGTAAACGCCGGGAAGGTCCCGGCGTTTAGCTATCCTTAACCCACCTTCTGCTCTGGGAGCGCCGGAAGGCGCTCTTTCAGAGTCATGACCTTTAACCTAATCTATATCGCTTTTTTCTTAATCGACTTAAGAAAAAGATCGAAATCTCGTCTGCCAGCCAACTTGGCGTAATTGGGGCGTCGTCGCGAAACCATAGTCTCTAAAACCGCTGCCAGCCCTACCCCCGCCATCAGGGCAACCAGGAATTCTATTAAAAGAATCATGCCTCAGACGCCTCCCCGGCGGATTAACGTGAGTAAAATTGAAACAACGGCTAAAACCAGTAAAATGTGAATCAATCCCCCGGCACTGTAACCAAAAAAGCCCACTGCCCAACCAATAAGCAGAATGACGGCGACAATGTAGAGTAAACTTCTCATGGTAAAGAGGGGATAGTGTGAGGGTTAACAGCCTGCCGCCGTTTAAGCGACAGTCCTTTTTTATTCAAAAAACTTTGCCACTCTGCTGAATAGTCCTTCATTTCCAGCAAATAGCCGGAAATAAGTAAAGTGCGAAACAGGCTGGGAAAAAGAGGGTACTCGATTCCCCAACCTGGGAAATTTCCCCTCAGTCCGGGTTGAATGCGTTGGTAGTGGCACTAAAATCGCTATTGCAGCAAGGCCTGCTTCAGTCAAAACGGGCTGTTTCAACCATGAAAAAATTCTTCCGGAACAGTTGGGAAACCCTGAAGGCCACCTTTACGGCCTTTAACGACGACAACGCCCTCAAGTTGAGTGCGTCCCTGTCGTACTACACGGTGTTTTCGCTTTCGCCCATGCTCATCATCATCATCTCGCTGTGTGGAATCTTTTTCGGGCGGGAGGCGGTACAGGGGCAGATTTACGGTCAGATTCGTGGCCTGGTGGGTGAAAACGCCGCTGCCCAGATTCAGGAACTGATTAAAAATGCCGAACTCTCCGACCAGTCGGGCTTTGCCGCCGTCATTGGCATCGGTACACTCCTGGTGGGTGCCACCGGGGTGTTTGCCGAAATGCAGGACTCCATCAATACCATCTTTTCGCTGAAAGCCAAGCCCAGGAAAAGCTGGATGAAGTACCTGACCAACCGGCTGCTTTCGTTTTCAATGATCGTCAGCATTGGCTTTATGCTGCTCACCTCGCTGGCCATCAACGCCGTACTCGGGATAATGAGCGATTACCTCCAACGGTTCTTCTCCGAAGCCACGGTGGTACTTTTCTACATTATCAACCAGGCGCTGGTGCTGGCCATTATTTCAACCCTGTTCGCCATTATTTTTAAAGTGCTGCCCGACGGGCACCTGCGCTGGAAAGACGCCTTTATCGGGGCGGCTTTTACCGCGCTGTTGTTTATGGCTGGCAAATTTGCCATTGGGGCTTACCTGAGTAGTTCGAGCGTGGCGACTACATTCGGGGCGGCGGGGTCGATTGTCCTCATTTTGTTGTGGGTATACTACACGTCGGCCATTTTGTATTTCGGGGCAGAGTTCACGAAAGTGTACGCTCAACGCTACGGGAAGCGGATTGTGCCCAACGAACACGCCGTGCTGGTGGAGAAGCGGGAGGTTGAACAGCCGAATCCGAAAGGCAAAGCGCCAGCCTGACGCGGCTGGCATGCGTCTTTCAGGTTACGGGGCGACGCATTTCAACGTCATCGACCCAAAAACGATTTTTATGCGCAGTATTTTTTTCTCCGCCGCTACCCTGACGGTCCTGCTGACGCTGGGTGCATGCTCAGACAACCGCTCGCGCCAGGTGCAGAGTGAACAGGATGGTCGCGAACGGAAAGGCAACGGGGCCACCGATTCGAGCGGCTTTACCAACAACCTCGATCGCCCCACCAACACCGATACCACCAACGAGATGGGGGCTACTGCCACCAACCCCGCAACGGGCAACTACACCGCCGACACGGCCACGAAAGGCGGTGATCTGAACCGGGTGCAGACCACGGGCGAAGCAGAGGGGTTTCTGCGGGAAGCCGCTTCGGGCAACCTGCTGGAGATCAGGTCAAGCGAACTGGCCCAGAAAAGTACTTCTAATGCCGAAGTGAAGCGTTTTGCCGGGATGATGCTGGCCGATCACCAAAAAAACATGGCTGAACTCAAGCCCCTGGCCAAGACCAACGTCGTGGTGCTGCCAACTGACCTGACCGTTGACCAAAAGCAGGAGATGGCTAAACTCGCGGGCCTGACGGGCAGCGCCTTCGACCGCGCCTACGTGGCGTTGCAGGTGAAAGCCCACCAGCAAACCGTGGGGAAATTTGAAACCATCGGCCAGTCTATCGGCGATACCGACGTACGGGCCTACGTGGACACCTCTCTGCCGAAATTGCGCCACCACCTTGACCTGATTACGGCCCTTCAGGCCCGACTGGAAAAGTGAATGAGGGAATTTCCAATAAAAAGCCCGCTAACAGCATCGTACTGTTTGCGGGCTTTTTATTGAACAGGCCTGTGCGCACTAACCAACGCGGCCGGTAGTGACTTTTTGTCGCTCGGCGGGTTATTTCAGAAAACCCCCATCTCGTCATGCCTTCTGGTCAATCCCGTTCCACTCCTGTACTTCAGGCGCTCAACGTTGTTTCTCTGCTCGTCACGCTGACGGTCAATTATTTAGCCAATGCTCTACCCCTCAATGGCAAGACTACCGGGCAGCTTTCCGACCAATACCCCAACCTGTTCACACCGGCAGGCCTAACGTTTTCAATCTGGGGACTTATTTACGTCGGCCTACTGGCTTTCGTGGTGTATCAAACTCTGCTGCTTTTTGCCCGTCGGTACGCGGCGGAAGTGGAACCCGTGGTGCGGCGCATTGACTGGCTGTTTGCAGCCACCTGCCTGCTCAACAGCGCCTGGATTTTCGCCTGGCACTACGAAGCCGTGACCCTTTCGGTGGTTGTGATGGGGTTGTTCCTACTGACGCTCACCGTGCTCAACCAACGCCTGCTGGTCGGTTTACCGCCTACCGGCCGGACCCGCTGGTTCGTGCAAGCCCCCTTCGCCCTGTACTGGGGCTGGATCAGCATCGCCACCATTGCCAACGTGACGGCCTGGCTGGTGTACGAGGGCTGGGACGGGTTCGGGCTACCCGAGGTAGCCTGGACCATCGCCCTCATCGCGGTGGGTACGCTCATCACCCTCGTTGTGCTGCGCCGCACGCACCAGTGGGCCTACGGGGCGGTGGTGATTTGGGCCTTCGCGGGTATCATCCTCAAGCGGCAGGCGGCTCTGGGTGAATCGCGCCCCGGCATCATCGCCGCAGCGGCGCTGGGCATCCTGCTGATCGCGATTGCCCTGGCTGCCTTGCTGCGCCGACGAGTGGCTTAAAAAACGGGAATCCGTTCTTCGCTCAAAAACGGATTCACACTGGAAATGAAAGCAGGAAGTTCGTACCGACGCCCACTTCCGATTCCACCTCGACGGTGGCTTTGTGCGCCTGGATGATGTTGAGCGTGGCGGCCAGCCCCAGGCCGATGCCGTTGTTTTTTGAAGTGAAATACGGCTCAAACAACCGCCCGAGGTGTTCGCGCGGGATACCCGTACCAGTGTCGGCAATGGAGATCAGGCAACGGCCTTCGGCCTCGGTGGTGCGGACGGTGAGCACCCCATTGTTTTCTTCCATTGCTTCGACGGCGTTCATAAAGATGTTCACGAGGGCGATCTGAATCTGGGCGGCGTCCAGTTGAAGCACGCAGTCGCAGTGGAATTCCTTCACCAACCGGATGCTTTTCAGGGCCATCCGGTCCTGCCCCAGCCGGAGGGCTGCCTCGACGGCGTCACGCACCAGCATCGGCTCGAAGCGCATTTCGGTGGGTTTCGACGAATTGAGCAATTCGCTGATGAGGTCGTTGATGCGCTGGCTGTTGCGGCGGATAATGCCGAGGTACATCTGCAACTCTTCATTGTCGGCTACTTCGCTTTCGAGTTGCTCCGCCGAAAGGTTGATGTTGGTCAGCGGGTTACGCACTTCGTGAGCGAGGGTGCGCACCAGCCGCCCCGTGGCGGCCAGTTTTTCGGCCATGAGCAGGTCGCGCTCGACCCGTTTGCGGTTGGTGATGTCGTGCACGACGCCCTGGTAGTAGCGCCCGCTGCTGTCTTCCTGAACACTGGCCGACACCAGACAGGTGCGTTTTTCGCCTTGTCTGGTCAGCAGGGTAAACTCAAAATCGCGGATTTCGCCCCGCGTTTCCATAGTTTTTTCAAAGATGACCCGGCATTCATCGTTCTCGTACAACTCCTGGCCTTTCATCCGCAGCAACTCTCCCAGCGGGTAACCCGTCAGGTCGCTGGCCGAACCGTTGAGGTAGGTGAACGTGCCATCGGGCCGGGAGATGTAAATCATGTCGCGCGATTGCTCGAAGAGGTTGCGGTACTTGCTTTCGCTTTCGCGCAGGGCCTTCAGGTTGCTGGCCCGGTCGAGGGCGTACCGGATGCAGCGTTCGAGTTTTTCGGCGTCGATTTCGTCCTTCACCAGGTAATCGGCGGCCCCGAGGCGCATGGCCTCCTGATCGATGCGTTGGTCGCCTTTGCCCGTCAGGAGCACGACGGGTGCCTCCGTACGCCGGAGAATTGCCTCCTGGAGCAATTCGAGGCCCGTTCGGGCACCGAGCAGGAAGTCGAAAAAGTAGATGTCGTGGCAGCGGCACTCGATTTTTTCGAGTGCTTCGGCGAAGTTTTTCGCCCACTCGATTTCAAAATGCCAGGTCTGAATTTCGCCGAGGTAATCGCTCGTCAGCAGAAAATCGTCGGGGTCGTCGTCCACCAGCAGCACACGAATCGCGTGGGTCGAAGTCTGACTCATACAGAGAGGGAGAAAGGTTGGGGCAAAAATGGCAAAAAAGCCGTGCCCAGGCGGGAAATTTACACCCGAACGGAGCCGTTTGGAGCACGCCGGGCCGGGAGTCAGGGTGGAAAGATTCCTGCCTGGAGCGGCAGGCGCTTCGCTACGGGTTGCCGATGGGTTACCCCGGCGACTGGGGCAGTTCTACGATTTCAAACCAATACTGCCCGATGCTCCGGGCGACATCAATCAGCCCGGAGAATGATACGGGTTTGGTAATGAAGCAATTGACGCCCAGGTCGTACGAGCGCAGAATGTCTTCCTCAGCCTTCGAGGTCGTCAGGATAATGACCGGAATGCGGCGCAGGTTGGGATCCGACTTAATCTCGCGCAGGGCCTCACGGCCATCCTTTTTGGGCATATTCAGGTCGAGCAGAATCAGACCGGGCGTGGGGTTGAGGGCGGTATCGGTGTACTTTCCCCGGTGGTGGAGGTAGTCCATCAGTTCGACCCCGTCTTCCACAAATTGCAGGTTGTTGAGCAGGTACGCCTCTTCGAGGGCGTCTTTGGTCATCATCCGATCGTCGGGGTCGTCGTCGGCGATGAGGATATTAATCCGTCTTTTTTCGCGTGATTGATTGGTCGACATGGCATTGCTGTTCAAGGTTGAATTCCCCAGGCTTACCCTTTCGCACTGGCAGAAACGAACGGGAATTCTGACCTCTTTTTGCCTTTTTCGCCTGACCGGTCCTGGTCAGAAACCTCATGGTTCCAAGGGGAGGAATACCGTAAACACGGCACCCTGACCGGGCGTACTTTCGGCAAAAATAGTCCCGTGATGATTTTCCACAATCTTCTTGACGATGGCCAGGCCCAGGCCCGTCCCCTCGTACTCGCTGCGCCCATGCAGGCGCTGAAACAAATCGAAAATCTTCTCGGCGTACACAGGGTCAAATCCTATGCCATTGTCCTGAACGGTAACTCTGGCGTATTTTTTCCCCAAATCAAGGTGGTGCCTCACTTTTTCGTGGGTACTGACGTACTCTGACCGCACCCGGATGAGGGGCGGCTCCCCCGGCCTGCCGAATTTGATGGCGTTGGTCAGGAGGTTCTGGAAAAGCTGGTGCATCTGGCTGGGGATGGCCGTCAGGGTGGGCAGCGGGCCGACGTCCACGCGCGCCTGCTTTTCGGCGATTTTTAGTTCCAAATCACTCAGTACGCTGCGCAGGGTGGCGTTGAGGTCGGTGGGCACGGCGTCGCCCACCTGGCGCGCCACCCGTGAGAACCCGAGCAGGTTGTCGATCAGGGCCTGCATCCGGGTACCGGCGGCAATCATTCGTTCGAGGTAGAGTTGGCCTTCGGCACTCAGATCGGCGGCGTGTTTGGTGGCGAGCCGACCGCCAAAGGCCGTAATTTTACGCAGTGGTTCCTGCAGGTCGTGCGAGGCCACGTAAGCAAACTGCTCCAGTTCGGCGTTGGAGCGGTTGAGGTCGTTGAGGCGTTGTTCGAGTGCGAGTTGATTGGTTCTCAGCTCGGTCACGTCGGCGGTGCTGCCAATCATGCGGAGCAACTGGCCGGTTTCGTCGAAGTGGGTCAGGCCGCGCTGGTGGAGCCAGCGCTCCTCGCCTTCGGCAGTCAGGATGCGGAATTCGCTGTCGAACGTGGCGGGTTTTTCGGTCAAAATCAGGTTCTGAAGCCGGGCGTTTTCCCCGGCTTCATCGGGATGAACGTGCCGGTTGAATACGTCGATGGTCAGGGGGTTGGGCCGGTTGTCGGCCCCGTAGCCAAACACCGTGTACAGCCCTTCGGACCAGCGGAGCGTGCCCTCGGGCAGGTCCCATTCCCAACTGCCAAACCGCAGCAGGATTTCCGATTCGCGCAGCAGCAGTTCCTGTTTCCGCACTTGCTCGGCGGTCTTTCTTTCGGCGGTGACGTCGATGTTGTTGCCCAGAAAACGCACCAGCCGACCGGCTTGATCGAACACCGGCACGCCGCGACCCTGAATGAGACGCACGTCGCCCGGCACGGTCACGGCGCGGTATTCGAACTGAAACGGCCGGGCCTCGGCCACGGCCCGGCTGAGTACGTGTTCCATCCGGGCGCGGTCATCGGGGTGGACGTGCCGGTAGTACAAATCGAGCGAGGTGGGCGGGGCGTCTTTTTCTTCGTACCCGAAAATGCGCCACTGCCCCGGCGACCACGCCACCACGCCCGTGGCCACGTTCCAGTCCCAGGTGCCCATGGCGAGTGAGGCCTCGGCTTCCGAGAGCAGGACCTCGGTTTTTTTCAACGCCTCGGCGGCTTGTTTTTCTTCGGTTACGTCGCGGGTGTTGCCCACCAGGCGGCTCAACCGGCCGTTTTCGTCGAAGAGCGGTACGCCCCGCCCGGCCAGCAGGCGCGCCCGGCCGTGGGCGTCGGTGATGCGGTATTCAAAGCCGAAGGGTTCGCGCTGGGTAAAGGCGTTGCGGGTAACGGCCTCCATCATCGCCCGGTCGTCGGGGTGAAGGTGGCTGAAAAACAGGCCCGTCGTGACGGAGTGCGGAATTTCGCGGTCGTCGTAGCCGAAGATGCGCCACAGCCCCGCCGACCAGGTAATCTGGCGGGTGGGCACATCCCACTCCCAACTGCCGAATTGCAGCGATGCTTCGGTTTGCGAAAGCAGGGCTTCGCTGCGCTGGAGTTGCTGGAAAAGCCGCCGCTCGTCGGTCACGTCGGCGGTGGCACCCACCAGCCGGATGCGTCCGTCCGGGCTGATGAAACCCCGGCCCCGGCCCGCGTGCAGCCGCCATTCGCCGTTGGGCCACTGGAAGCGGTATTCGTAACTGAAGCCCTCGCCCGTTGCAAAGGCGTGGCCAAACCGCTCGGCCAGCACCGGGGCGTCGTCGGGGTGAACGACCGCCATGAACAGGGCGGTCGTGGACTGCTCGGCGGGCAGGCTGTCGGGGTCGTGACCCATCACGCGGTACAGTCCGGGGGTCCAGTAAGCATCTTCCCCCGGAGCGTGCAATTCCCACCCCCCAAATTGCAGGAGGTTCTGGGCTTCGGCCAGGAGGTCGTCGCGGAGCTGGAGTTGCTGAAAAAGCTGCTCGCGCAGGGTCACGTCCTGGGTAACGCTCATCAGCTCGCGCGGCTGCCCCGTTTCGTCGCGGCTAAACACGCTGCTCCGCACGAACAGCGTGACGGCGTGGCCCTGCTTGTGCCGCACCCGAACGGTGTACGCCCGCGTTTCGCCGTCGGGCAACGTGCAAATCTCGCGGATTAAATCCTGGGCGTACTGCGCTTCGGCTTCGTCCCAAAATCGCCCGAGCGGGGTGCCGCCCAGCGGGGTGCCCTGGTCGCGCTCGACTTCCTCGTCGCTAAAGCCCAGCAACTGGCGTAGGGTGCGCGTACCCACGTAGCGCATCCGCTGGGTGGGCAGGTCAAATACGCTGATGATGTCGGGCGAAAGTTCCACGAGTCGGCGGTTGAACGCTTCGCCCCGGCGCAACGCCTCCGCCTGCGCTTTGGCTTCGGTGACGTCCTGGGCCACCACCATGATTTCGGCGGGCGTTCCGTCGGCTTCCCGGCGAAACACCGTCGTCCGGCAGTGGTAGGTACGCAACTCACCCGATTTGGCCCGCAGGCGGTTCTGGTACGTCACGTAGTCGCCGTCGGCCAACGTCCGCACTTTTTCGAGCACCGCCGCCGCGACGGGCCGGTCTTCTTCGGCCAACGCAAACATCAGGCTTCCCTCTACCAGTTCTTCCTCCGCGTAGCCCAAGTCGGCCCAAAGCTGGCGACCCAGGTGGCGGATGTGCTGGGTCTGGAGGTCGAACGTGTTGATGTAGTCGGGCGAAAGGCGCAGCACCTGGCGGTTAAAATGTTCGCTCTGGCGCAGGGCTTCGGCCCGGACTTCAGCCTCGGTCACGTCCTGATTGACGCTCATCAGTTCGGCCACCCGACCGTCGTCGTCGCGGCGGAATACCGTGCTGCGGCTTTGCACCACCACCCGCCGACCGTCTTTGGCGCGCATCGTTACCTTGTACGTCAGAAAATCGTAATCGGCCAGGGTGGGCATTTTTGCCGCATAGTCGCGCACGGCTTCCCAATCGTCGGGACCAGCCAGGGCGAAATACAGCGTACCGCCGTGCTTTTCCACCTCGGCTTCCGAATACCCCAGCAGCGTACGCAGGTGGCGACCCACGAAGTGGGCGCGGCCCGTTTTTAGGTCGTAAATCGAAATATAGTCGGGCGAAAGTTCGATGAGGCGGCGGTTGAAGCCTTCACTCCGACGCAGGCTTTCGGTCAGGCGGCGCTCGTCGGTCACATCCACGTTGGTGCCCACGTAGCGCAGCGGGTGGCCTTTTTCATCGAGAATGAGCCGCGCCCGGCGCAGGGTGTGTTTGATTTCACCCGATTTGGTGACGATGCGGCATTCGATTGTAAAAGTCGGCTCGTGTTTTCGGAGCGCCTCGCGGGTGGCAGTCTGATAGGCCTCGCGGTCGTCGGGGTGGATGTGCCGGAGCAAAAAATCGAGGCTGACCTGGCCGTGGGGAATTTCCTCCGGCCCGTAGCCAAACAATCGGCTGTTGCCCTCCGACCAGTAGAGCGAATCCTGCGCGCCGGTCAGATCCCACACCCAGCTACCCTGACCGAAAAACCGCTCGACGTCGTGACGAATCGCTTCAGTCTCGCGGAGGTGCGCTTCGGCCTGGTACCGGTCCGTCATATCGAGCGCGTGCCCCACCACCCGTTGTGGCCCGCCTTCCACGGCGGGTGGCAGTACGCTTCCACGCAGGCACACCCGCAGGCGCTGCCCGGTGCGAGCGGTTACCCAGTGTTCGATTTCGTAGGAAAGCCCCTGGTTTAGTCGGTCGAATGCCTCCCTGAGCACCCGCTCGCGGTCTTCGTCGGCGAGGTGTTGTTCGTAAAAATCCGTGGCCACCCGGTTGCCAGGAAAATCCGCCGGGTTGTAACCCAGCAGCCGAAAAAGCCCCTCAGACCACCGAACCGTGGCGGCGTCAAATTCCCACTCCCAACTGCCCGCACGGGCCAGCGCTTCGGTTTCATTGAACAGCGCTTCGCTCCGGCGCACGCGCTCCGCATCTTCATGCTCGGCGGTGATGTCGGCTGAGGTGCCGCTAAAGGCAACAACCCGGTCGGTTTCGTCGCGCAACACTGACCCGCGCACGCGCAGGCGCTTGCGCTCCCCGGTGGGGGTGATGATGGTGTGTTCAAACTCAAGGATTGGTTGCCGGGTCAGGATGATCTGCCTCGTCAGGGCCTCGACCTGTTCGCGTTCGTCGGACGGGATGTGGTCGAAGTAAAACCCGAAGGGCATCGGGCCGGAAATCCGGGCTGGGTCGTAGCCGAAAATCCGCACCAGTTCGTCCGACCACCGCACGAGGTCGGTGCCCACTTCCCATTCCCAACTCCCGTAGTGAAACAGCCGTTGCGATTCGGCGAGCTGGGCCTCGCGGCGGCGCAACTCGTCGCGCACCTGGCGCTCGGTGGTGATGTCTTCCGAAATGCCCACCACTTCGACGGGCTGCCCCGCCGCATCGCGCCGGAGCACGCTGCTCCGGTTGCGGAGTACGCGCACCGAGCCGTCTTTGTGCCGCACCGTAAATTCGTACTCGATGGTTTCGCCGTCGGTGGCTTCGGCAAAGCGCCGGGTGATGTAGGCCCCCAGTTGCGCGGGTTCGGGTTCGATAACCAGGTTGACCAGCGAATGGCCGAGGCCGGGCAAATCAGCCTCGGTGTACCCCAGCAGGTCGGTCAGGCGCTGGTTGACGTAAAGAAGTTTCTGGGTGCGGAAGTCGTACACGTACACGATGTCCGGTGCCAGGTGCATCAACCGCCGGATGAAATGCACACTTTCCCGGGCCGACAGCGGCGGGGCTTCCAAAAAAGCCGCCGACGGGGTTTCATCGGGTCGCTCCGGTTCGGGTAAAGGTGGGGTCATGGGCGTGGTAGGCAGGGGGCAGAGAGCAGTGGGTAGTGGGCAGTGA
Organism: Spirosomataceae bacterium; assembly: GCA_965249815.1. Lineage (GTDB taxonomy): Bacteria > Bacteroidota > Bacteroidia > Cytophagales > Spirosomataceae > JAJAZB01. Next base: position 351,655 of record CBDFMV010000003.1, read on the forward strand.
GCAGTAGCAGTAGGCAGGGACTACAAAGGAATTTTGTTTTTGCCTACTGCTCACTGCCAACTGTTCACTGCCTACTGCTCCCTGCCTGCTACAAGTTGTAATTCTTCATCTTGTTGTAAAGCGTTTTGCGGTCGATGTCGAGCAGGCGGGCGGCTTTGCTTTTGTTGAAATTGACCTGCCGCAATACCTTCAGGATCATCTCGTACTCGGCGTCGAGGGCGGCGGTTTTCAGGCTGGGCTGCGACGAATGCGCTCCGGCGGCGGTTCCGGCCTGGCTGCTGACCAGAAGCGGCTCTTCGACAGGCCCAGGTGCCGCCGTGCTGGGTTCAAGAAAAAGCAATTTGGCGTAGTTGGAAATCTCGAACGGCAGCGATTTCGATTCGATCAACTCACCGTCGGAGAGCAGGGTGGCGCGCTTGATCACGTTTTTCAGTTCGCGCAGGTTGCCGTGCCAGGGGTAGCTCAGGAAGTGTTCGACCACGTCGTCGGAGAAGCCCTTCACGTTTTTCTCCAGTTCGGCGTTGGTAGTTTCCAGAAAATTCTGGGCGAAGGTCATCAAATCGGCCTTCCGTTCGCGGAGCGGGGGCACGTCGATGCTGAATTCGTTGAAGCGGTGGTAGAGGTCTTCGCGAAATTTCCCCCGTTTCACCAGTTCCGACATCCGCTCGTTGGATGCCACCAGGATGCGCACGTCCACGGTGATTTCCTTGTTGCCGCCGATGCGTTTCACCTTGCGTTCCTGCACCACGCGCAGCAGCGACACCTGCACTTCGTAGGGCAGGTTGCCCACTTCGTCGAGAAAGAGCGTCCCGCCGTTGGCCAGCTCGAAGTGCCCGATTTTCTGGTTGACGGCCCCGGTGAAGGAGCCTTTTTCGTGGCCAAACAGTTCGCTACCCGCCAGTTCCTTTGAAATCGCCCCGCAGTCCATCGGCACGAAGGGCTGGTCGGCGCGCTTGCTGCGTTTGTGGATTTCGTGGGCGATGGCTTCTTTGCCCGAACCGCTTTCGCCGTAAATAATCACGCTGTAATTGGTCGGAGCCACGAGATCAATTTGCCGGAACAGGGCCTTCGATTCGGCGCTGTTGCCGTACACGTAGCCGCCCTGCACGGCCGGACGCGCCCGCCGCACGTCGGCCTGGGCCTGGGTTTCGATGGCACCGGTCGGGCTGGGCGTGTGGTCGTAGGCGGGGGCCGAGGGCCGACCCGCGCTATCGAGGGCCTTGCGGATGGTGACGAGGATCTCGTCGGGAAACAGCGGCTTGGTGATGTAGTCGTAAGCGCCCTGTTTCATCACCGTGATGGCCACTTTGATGTCGGAATAGCCGGTGATGATCAGCACGGGCACCTGCGGGTAGCGCTCCTTAATTTTTACGAGCAATTCCCCGCCGTCGATGTCGCCGAGGCGGAAATCGGTCATGACGAGGTCCGGTTTGAAATTGTCGAGGCGCTCCAGGCCCGTGCGGCCGTTGTGGGCGATTTCGACGGCAAATCCGTTTTTGGTCAGAAATCGTTTCAGGAGTAGGCAAATGTCGGTATCGTCGTCGATGACCAGGATTTTTTGTTGCATGACTTCGTTGTTGGTTAGTCGTTCGTTGGTTTAAGGTTCAGCGTTCAGGGTTTAGAATTCAATGTTAAACTCTGAATCCTGAACCTCATCGCTCAACCGGTTCCTCGACGGCTTCGTCCACCCACACGTGCATTTCGGTCAGTTGCATGGGGCCAAACTGGGTGGCCAGGGCCACGTCGGCGGCGTCGCGGCCGTAGGCAATCGGGATGCGGTTGCCGCGGGGTACGTCCTGCGTGGCGTCGAAGGTGTACCAGCGCCCGCCCACGTAAGCCTCGAACCAGGCGTGTAAATCCATCGGGTCGAGTTGGTAGAGGTAGCCCACTACCATGCGCGCCGGGATGTTGAGGCAGCGGCAGAGCGCAATGCCGAGGTGCGTGAAATCGCGGCACACGCCCACGCGTTTCTCGGCGGTGATGGCCGCCGACGTGGAGGCATCGCTGGTGCCGTACTGGTAGGTGACTTTCTCGTGAATCCACCGCCGGATGGCCTCGGCCTGGCCGTAACCCGGCGTGGCCCCCGCCACGATGTCGTACGCCAGCGCCCCCAGCCGGTCCGACTCGCAGTAGCGGCTGGGCAGCAGAAAGTGCAGCACGCCGTCGGGCAGGTCCTGGACGAGCACGTACGGGGCGGTTTCGTCCACGTCGATGGCGTCGGCGGTAGTGACCACGACTTCGTTGCGGATCTCGAACGGCCCGGCGGGTACCACCAGCCGCTGGCACAGGTTGCCGTAGGTGTCGGTGTACTCGGTTACGGGCACGGGGGGCGTTATGAGGTAGGTCTCGGTTTCGATCCACTGCCCGGCCCCGCTGCGCGGACGCAGCATGAGCACCAGCGGCGTAGGAGCCGAGGCTTCAAACGTGAGGGTGCAACCGGCTTGGAGGCGCATGTTTCAGTGTTGAATGAGTGAATGAGTGAATGAATGAGTGAATGAAAGAATAGATGAAAAACGTCTGTGCAGGCCATTCACTCCTTCTTTCATTCACGCATTCAAAATTGTTTAAAGAAGAACCCGCCGCATTTTAGCCACGGGAATATCGAGTTGTTCGCGGTATTTGGCCACGGTGCGGCGGGCGACGTGGTAGCCTTTTCCACCCAGCAATTCCTGAATCTGCTGGTCGGTGAGCGGGTTCGATTTGTCTTCCACGTCCACGATTTCCACGATGGCCTGCTGGATTTCGCGGTTCGAAACTTCCTCGCCCGATTCGGCCATCACCCCTTCGGTGAACAAATCCTTGAGGTGCAAAATGCCGAAGGGCGTCTGGGCGTATTTATTGCTCGTCACGCGGCTCACCGTCGAGATGTCCATGCCGATGAGGTCGGCCACGTCTTTCAGAATCATGGGCCGCAGTTTGCGCACGTCGCCGGTCATGAAATAGTCCCACTGAAGTTTGATGATGGCCTTCATCGTGTTGAGCATCGTGTTTTCGCGCTGCTTGAGGGCATCGATAAACCAGCGGGCCGAGTTGATTTTGCTGCGCACGAACTGGGCCGTGGCGCGGTCGCGGCCACTGTTTTCGGCCATCACGGCGAAACTTTTGTTGAGGCGCAGTTCGGGGAAATTCTTGTTGTTGAGGGCCACCTCGATCTTGCCGTCGTCGGTGTAGTGGAGCAGGTATTCCGGGAAAATGTTTTCGTTGGCGGCGTTGCGGCTCTGGCCCGTAATGGGCTTGGGATTGAGGGCCGTAATCTGGTGAATCACCTCCTTGAGTTGTTCCTGGTCGATCTCCATCACCCGCATAATTTTCTCGTAGTTGCGCGCGGCCAGTTCGGGCATGCAGCGTTTCACCACGGCCAGGGTCAGGGCCACGTCGTGGCCGGTGTCGCGCTTGCGTTCGAGTTGAATCAGCAGGCATTCCTTCAAATCGCGGGCACCGATGCCGGGCGGGTCGAGGCGGCGAATGAGCGGCAGGATTTCCTCCACTTCGGCGGTGTCCACGAAGAGGTTGTTGGTAAACGACACGTCGTCAGCCAGGCCCTCGGCGTCGTACTTCAGGAAGCCGTCGTCGTCGAGCGAGTCGATGATAAAATCGGCGATGAGTTCCTGGCGGTCGGTCAGGTCGAGCATCCGCACCTGTTCCTTGAGTTCTTCCTGCCAGGTCTGGGTTTGCACCACGGGGGCGCTGTAAAACTCGTCGTCGTCGGAGTAATTGTTGGTGCGCGTCTTGTAATCGGGGATGTCGTCGTCGGCAAATTCGTCCCAGTCCCGGTAATCTTCGGACGGGGTTACGGCCTCAGCTTCTTTCTCAAAGTCCGTGTCTTCGGCGTCGTCGGCGTCGGCGGTGGTTTCTTCGGCTTCCTTGCCTTCTTCCAACACCGGGTTTTCTTCCAGTTCGTCTTTGATGCGTTGCTCCAGTTCCAGCGTGGAAAGCTGGAGCAGGTTTAACATCTGAATCTGAAGGGGGGAGAATTTAAGGGTTTGTTTCTGGGTTTGGGTCTGGTGCAACATGCCGGGAACACTTTTAGGGTCAGATTTCTACATACCAATTCTAAAGCCACACGAAGTTGGGTCAATTTTTCCACAGGCGTTTCGAACGTTCCTGGCCGGGGGCCAATCGGGTAATTGATTGGACAATAGCCACTTCGCCTCATCACACAAAAAGAAGAATTTTACGTGGTCAGGCCAAGTCCGCGCTTACCCTTTTCATTCACTGTGTGGGTAAAACGATTGGATTGTAGAAAATAATCTACATAGTGAGTAAACTTACCATCAAGTTTCTCAACAGCAGGCCTAATATCCCAAAAATGGTAGGTTTGTGTACGCATCGTCCGAAGCCCACTACCCCACCCCTGCATGAAGAGTCCTCTTTTCTACCTGCGTTTCGTTTTTCTGGTTTCGACTTTCCTGCTGGTTGTTTTATCGCTGCTGGCGTACCAGCGGATTCAGCGGCTCATTCAGGAAAGTGAACGGGTGGAGCACACGTACCGGGTTATCAACAGGGTCGAAGCGTTGCTTTCCATCATGAAAGACGCCGAGACCGGCCAGCGGGGTTTCCTACTCACTCACCAGCGCGCTTTTCTCGAACCGTACAATCAGTCGCTTGCACGCATCAACAAAGCCCAGGATACGCTCGCTGCCCTTCTTAACGACAATGCCAGCCAGACGGCCCGCCTCGATACCCTGATGCGGATAACCGACCGCCGCTACGAACTTCTCAGCCGCTCAACCGTTTACGACACCTCCCGGCGTGGCAACGTCCGAGAACGCGATATGCTGCTGGTGCGGGGTAGAGTGACGATGGACAGCATTCGTACGCTGGTGGCCCGGATGCAGCAGGAAGAATCGGCCCTGCTGGTTCAGCGTGACCTTTCCAAAAATGACAGCGCCCGCCTCACGCCCACCTACCTGCTGGCGCTGGCGGCCATTGCACTGGTGTTGCTGAGCGGGTCGTTTCTGCTCCTCAACGGGGAACTGCGCCAGCGGCTGGCGGTTCAGAAAGAACTCGAACACAAGGTGGAAGCCCTCAACCGCTCCAACGCCGAACTGGAGCAATTTGCCTACGTGGCCTCGCACGACTTGCAGGAACCGCTGCGCAAAATCCGGGCATTCGGCAGCAAACTCGTGTTGCGCCACGCCGAGGGCCTCAGCCCCGAAGGCCGTGAATTGCTCGAAAAAATGGAATATTCGGCGAGCCGGATGCAGACGCTCATCGACGATTTGCTGAGTTTTTCGCGGCTGGTGAAGCCCCCCGTCGCCCAGGTTCGCACGGACCTCAACCAGGTGCTGCGCGAAGTCATGGCCGATTTGGCCGACGTCATTAAGGCCAGGCAGGCCGTGGTGCAGATTGACCCCCTGCCCATGCTCGACGCCCAGCCGACGCAATTGAAGCAACTGTTTCAGAACCTGTTCAGCAACGCCCTGAAGTTTGCCCGGCAGGACGTTCGGCCCAGTATTGACGTGGATTATCAGTTGGTGAAAGGCACCGAAGTGCCCCACGCAACGGGCCGCCGTCGCGACCTCAACTACCACCGGGTGGCGGTCAGCGACAACGGCATTGGCTTCGAGCCGCAATACGCCGATAAGATTTTCGTGATTTTCCAACGCCTGCACGGGCGGGACGAATACACGGGCACGGGCATCGGCCTGGCCGTCTGCAAGCGCGTGGTAGCCAACCACCAGGGGTTCATCCAGGCCCAAAGCACCCCGGGCGAAGGTTCCACGTTTATCGTATATTTGCCCGCCGTACCCCACTCGCCAACCAACCTGTCCGCATGAACACCGCCGTCCCGATTCTGATGGCCGACGACGACGCCGACGACCGTTACCTGCTCAAATCGGCTTTTGAAGACTGCCGGTTGACCAATCCGCTCCATTTTGTGGAAGACGGGGTTCAATTAATGGATTACCTGCTCCGAAAGGGTGCATACTCGGAAACTGGCTACCCGGCACCAGGCTTGATCCTGCTCGACCTGAACATGCCCCGCATGGATGGCCGAGAGGCCCTGCGCGCGATTAAAACTCACCCGGAACTTAAGAGCATCCCGGTCATCATTCTGACCACCTCCAAATCGGACGAAGAGATCCTGAATACCTACGTTTCCGGGGCCAACTGCTTTATTACCAAACCCGTTAGTTTTGACGAACTCATGGGCGTCGTTAGCTCCATCGGCAAATTCTGGCTCGAAACTGCCAGTATTCCGGCGAAGTGACCGGGCAGCAGGAAATTGGCAAAAGAAAAAGCCCACAAGGCCGCGCCAAAACGCGTACCGTGCGGGCTTTTTCTTTTACTATCCGCAAATTTCTATCGTTCGATCCTTTCAAGCGTCCGGTAATCCCGGTTTTCGATGAGTTCGACCCGGGGCTTCCCGACCGGATCGGCGGTTTTTTCTTTCACCCACGTCAGGGCTTTTACGGCCAGGTCGTGCGCTTTGGGCGAATGCAGGAGATTGTTCGTCAGGTTCTTAATCAAAAACGGCAGAGCCACCCTTACCGGCCAGGCCGATTTCTTAAGCAACCCACTTTGCGTCAGCAGGGTGTCTACGCCGAGTGCCAGGCCCGCGTCGAGCCAGGTTTTCTGCCGCTTCCGGTTGGGCATGAAACTCTGCACCAGCCGTGCCGTGCGCAACACACCACCCGGCCGGGAAGGGTTGTTCATGCCGAGGTCGCCACGGAGGTGCGTCTGGGCCAGTTGAACCTGGTTTTTCAACCGGGCCCGTTCGGCGCGGAGGTCGTCGATCGATTCAATTCTTGTCTCCATAGTAGAATTTCTTGATCAGGGCATTCATAACCGGGAGTTTGATGACCTTGTTTCGAATGGCATACAGGATTCCACCAAGGGCCGCATACACAACGGCCACCACCAGGAATCCCAGCGCCGGGCTGTCGGTAAGCTGACCAATCCACCAGGCGGCGGCAAAGCTCAGAAAAAACAGAACCAGTATCCCGATAACCCCCACAATCAAGGCCGCCACCAGCGACGAAAGGATGTCGGTAGCCTTGTTGGATGTTTCGAGAACAGCCAGGTTATATCGAGCCTCGATGTACTCCTTGACGTGCTCGAAAATGTTGTCGGCCCTTTCCTTCACTTCCTGGATTTCCATGGGCTATTGACGAAAAAGTAAACGATTTAAAAAAACCTATAAGGGGTTACCTTATAGGTTTTTAGAACGAAAATGCAGCTCAGGATTTGAAATCAGAGTTGCTCTTTCGCTTTGCCTTTAGCCGCGTAGTACTCACCCTCGGCTTTATCACGCAGGTCACCGGCCTTGTCTTTCAGGTCGTCGTATTTCGACTCAGCCCGACCGCGCAGTTCGCTGGCTTTATCTTTCACCTGGCCTTTAAGGTCTTCGAACTGGTCTTTGCCTTTATTAAGGGCAGCGAGCAACTCGTCGGCGAGGCTGTTGGCACCTTTGCGAAGGTTCTCACGAGTTTTGTTGCCTTCTTCCGGAGCGAAAAGCAGTCCGATAACGGCGCCCACGGCGGCGGCGGTTACAATGCCCAGAAATACTTTGCCGTTGTTGGTCATGATTGTGTAATTTTAAAAAGTGTTGACTAAATCGACGTGCGGAGAATGGAAGGAAAAACGCGTTCCAACCAGACTGGTTACACAAAGGAAGCATAAAGCCCGAAGACCAGCGAATTTAGTGTAGAAACCCAACCCCAACCTGGGGAAGCTCTTGCGTTTAGTGCTGGCGTAGGTTCCGAAATCAGGTATACCCAGGCTGGCACGTTTCTTTTGCGGGCAATAGGCTTAAAAAAGGGGATCCACCACTTTGGAAATGAATGCGACCAAACGGGTACTGATTATCGACGACGAGGAAGAATTATGCCTGCTGCTCGGGGCCTATCTTCGCAAACGGAACACGCGGGTTGACTACGCGCTCACGTTACGCGATGGGCTGGCCAAGGCAGCCTCGGCGCACCCGGATTTGATTCTACTCGACAACAACCTGCCCGACGGCGTGGGTCTCGATCAGATTGCCCACATTCTGGCGCAGGATAGAGGCGTCCGCATTGTGATGATGAGCGCCATGAACAACCTCCGCGACAAAGCCCTTGCGGCTGGTGCTGAGGCCTTTCTGGAAAAGCCGGTCAGCTTCGGTGCCATCAGCCACTTAGTTCAATAGTTTTTACTGTAGTCGGTGTTTAGGTAAAAAAAGGGTCAGCCGGAAAACGGTTCGGCCCTTTTTTCGTTTTGGCGTACTTTTGCGGTTTCCTTAGCAGTTAAGCGTCGGTAGCATTCAGTCAGGAGGCGTTCGTGCTTGACGGTTACCGATGGTTGACCAACCACCTTTTTCCCATGCAAACTCACCTGAGCGACCAGGAACTCAACCGGCGCCACAAGCGCGAAGAACTGATGCGGCTGGGCATCGACCCCTACCCCGCCGCTGCCTACGACGTAAGCCTTCACACCGCCGAACTTCGGCAACTCCACGCCGGAAATCCCGACGACGAGCGCCTCAAGCACGTTTCGCTGGCCGGGCGGCTCATGGGCTTCCGCATCATGGGCAATGCCTCCTTCGCCGAGTTGCAGGACAGCACCGGGCGCATCCAGTTGTATTTCCGCCGCGACGACCTCTGCCCCGGCGAAGACAAAACACTTTACAACACCGTTTTCAAAAAACTCCTCGACCTCGGTGACCTCCTCGGCGTGAAGGGCTTCGCGTTTGTGACCCAACTGGGCGAACTGAGTCTGCACGTGCAGGAATTCACACTGCTGACGAAAGCCCTGCGCCCGCTGCCTGTGGTGAAAGAAGCCGACGGCAAGGTGTACGACGCTTTCACCGACCCCGAGCAGCGCTACCGCCAGCGCTACGTGGATCTCATCGTGAACCCGCAGGTGCGCGACGTGTTCGTGAAGCGGTCGCAACTCGTCAATTCAATGCGCCAGTACCTGAGCGGCAAGGGTTACCTTGAGGTGGAAACCCCCATTCTCCAGCCCATTCACGGCGGGGCGGCGGCGCGGCCTTTCAAAACCCACCACAACAGCCTCGATACCACGCTCTACCTGCGCATCGCCAATGAATTGTACCTCAAGCGCCTCATCGTGGGTGGGTTCGACGGCGTGTTCGAGTTTGCCAAAGACTTCCGCAACGAGGGCATGGACCGCACCCACAACCCGGAATTCACCCAGGTGGAATTTTACGTAGCCTACAAAGACTACCGCTGGATGATGGACACCACCGAGGAAATGCTCGAAAAAGTGGCCCTCGACCTCCACGGCACCACGCAGGTACCTGTCGGTGAACACGTCATCGACTTCAAACGGCCCTGGAAACGCTACACGATGTTCGAGGCGATTCAGGCGCACACGGGCGTGGACATCTCGGAAATGGACGAAGAGCGGCTGCGCGAAACGGCGACAAACCTCGGCGTGGAAACCGACGCAACGATGGGCAAATCGAAACTCATCGACGAGATCTTTGGGGCGAAAGTCGAAGGGCAACTCATCCAGCCGACGTTCATCACCGATTACCCGATCGAAATGTCGCCGCTGACGAAAAAACACCGCGACAAACCGGGCCTGGTGGAGCGCTTCGAGGCCATCTGCAACGGCAAGGAAATCTGCAATGCGTACTCGGAGCTGAACGACCCCATCGACCAGCGTGAGCGCTTCGAAGACCAGCTCCGGCTGGCCGAGCGGGGCGATGAGGAGGCGATGGCGATGGACGAGGACTTCCTCCGTGCCCTCGAATACGGCATGCCGCCCACCTCGGGGATTGGCATCGGCATCGACCGCCTCACGATGATCATGACCAACCAGCCGAGCATTCAGGACGTGCTGTTTTTCCCGCAGATGCGGCCTGAAACCGGGATGGAAGCCGACCCGCTGAACACCACCGATTTCAGCGCAACGGCGGTTCCGGCCGAGTGGGTGCCCGTGGTCCAGCACCTCGGTTTTCTGACCGCCGGGCAATTAAGGGCCGCCAATCCGAACAAGCTGTTCAACGACCTCGGCGGGGCGCGCAAGAAGCTGAAACTGGAGTTGAAAATGCCCAGCCTGGAAGAAGTGAAGGGGTGGCTGGAGTAAGTTTGGTCTGAACCGCGAGTACTCGCGGTTCAGACCGGAACACAAAAAATCCCAGCCCTCTCCGGGTCGGGATTCTTAAAAAGGCAGTGGGCGTCCGAGCGCCTTACTCCGCTTTTTTCACGTTTACGGCGTTGAGGCCCTTCTTGCCGTTGATTACTTCGAAGGTTACCTTGTCGTTTTGTCGGATCTGGGTGCCCCCGAGGCCCGTTACGTGTACGAAAATGTCCTGACCGGTTTCGTCGTCAACGATAAAGCCAAACCCCTTGCTTTCGTTGAAGAATTTAACTGTACCTGTTTGCATAAAAATGGAAATGTTACTGAAAAACCCCTGGTAAATGTAGCAATAAAACCGTTCCTTCGATAGATTGTTCGCCATTTTTTAGCTGGCACAGAAATTTTTCACTGGGCTATACGTTCCGAAGTCCGGTGCAGGAAACGGACACTAAAAGAAGACAGACATGGATAAACTCAGGTATCTTGTTGAAAGTCAGGCTTTCGGAGTCTGTACTTGGTTGGGCGAACGATTGAAATTCTCGGCCAGCAGCATACGGCTCTACTTCATCTATGCCTCCTTTCTGACCATGGGTTCGCCCATCATCATCTACCTGTTTATGGCCTTCTGGATGAACCTGAGCAAACACCTGCGCCGCCATAACCACCCGACGGTGTGGGAGTTGTAGCGATTTGTACCCGATTGAAAGCCGCTGGGGAGGCTACTCCTCAGCGGCTTTTCGGCTTCAGGCCAGTTGCGATGACCTGACTTTCTGGTGCCGCCAGTCCAGCTCGGCGAAGGTATGTTTTCTTCGTAGAAAGTACGCGCCCACAAGGCTTTCGGGGTAAAGGTAGTGTTGCGCGGCCTGGCTGGCGTGGGCCTGAATGAGCCGCCGCTTGCGGTGCCAGCGCCCGAAATGGAGGTAAAAATTGGCGTGCGCCCGCACCACCGCCCAGCATTCCGCGGGGTCGTCCACGAGCAGGAACTTCAGCCCCGCCACGCCGTCGAGCACCAGCCGGAGCAGCAAATGCCGCAGAAACCGCTCACGGGGGTGGTTCTTGTAAAGCAGCGCCAGGCCGTTGCGAAAATTAAGAAAGGCTTTCTGGGGGTCAGATTTATGCAGCGTGCCCCCGCCCACGTGGTACACCGCCGCTTCGCCGCAGGCCCAGACTTCGTAGCCCCGGTTCCAGAGTCGCCAGCACAGGTCCACTTCTTCCATGTGGGCGAAAAAATCGCCGTCGAAGCCGCCCACGGCGTGGAAAACCTCCGCCCGCACGAACAGGCACGCCCCCGTGGCCCAGAGTACGGGCCGGTTGTCGTTGTACTGCCCGTGGTCGGTTTCGAGGGTTTGGAAAAGCCGCCCCCGGCAGAACGGGTACCCCAGGAAATCGAGATACCCCCCGGCGGCTCCGGCGTATTCGAAGCACTCGCGGTGGTGGTAGTCAAGCAATTTGGGCTGGCAGGCCGCGACCTGAGGATGCGTTTCGAGCAACGCAAGCGGAGCCACCAGCCAGCCGGGCGTTACTTCCACGTCGGAGTTGAGCAACACGTAGTACTCGGCCTGAATCTGGTCGAGTGCGTGGTTGTAGCCCGCCGCAAAGCCGTAGTTGCTGCCCAGTTCGAGCGGGCGAACGTCAGGAAACCGATCGCGCACGTACGCCACCGAGTCGTCGGTCGAGCCGTTGTCGGCCACGTACACCGTCGCTCCTGCGGAGTGCGTCAGCACCGAAGGCAGGAAGGTTTCCAGGTGCCGGCGACCGTTGAAATTCAGGATGACGATGGCGACGCGCATTCAGTGGGTAGTTGGCAGCGGGCCTCAGGCAATAAAAGCCGGTTAGCGTTTTTGCCAACTGCTTACTGCCGACTGCCCACTCGTTCACTTCATCAGGCTCCCTAAATCCAAACCGGGAATATTGGGAAGCAGGCCCTCGGTGGCCTGGCTGAGGCGGGTTTTGATGGGTTCTTCGATGGCCGCCAGGGCCATGTTGGTAGCGGCTACGACGAGGTCCTGAAGCATCTCGCGATCCTCGGGCTTTACCAGATCGGGGTCGATTTCGAGGCGAATCAACTGCTTGCGACCGTTGACGGTGGCCTTCACCAACCCCGCCCCGGCCTCGCCGCTGGCCGTCAGGTGAACGAGACTCTCCTGGGCTTCTTTCATGCGGTCCTGCAACTCTTTCATTTTGCCCAGCAGGCCCGGCATTCCGCTCATTCCGAACATAATAAATTTTGGTTACGTGAGCCTGGTTAACGGTGAATCAGGCGGGTTGATTCCAAGTGGGCGCAAAGGCGGGTGCGCAATCGGGTAGGTAACGAAGAATTCACCGGAAATAAGCCACGAAGGTACAGTCTCCGCACCGGAAACCGGTGGATTGCCCGTAAAATCCCCCGAACCGGGTGTGAACAGACGGGTTTTTAGCGCAGCAACTGAAACGCCCCGCGCTTTACGAACCCGATGCCACGCGAGTCATACGCTTCGATGGCGTACACGTAGGTGCCCTGGCCCATGGCCTGGCCATTGAAAGTGCCGTCCCAGCCCTGATCGGCGCTTTCGCTGCGGTACAGCGGTTCACCCCAGCGGCTGAAAACGGTCATTTTGAAGGTTTGTAGAAACAGGCCCCTGGCCGTAAACGTGTCGTTGATGCCGTCGCCGTTGGGGCTGAAGGCGTCGGGCACCCACAGGCGCATGGCCAGATCGAGCCGCACGACGTTGGAAAAACTCAGGATGCCCCGCGCCGACCGCGCCGCCACCTGATAGCGGGCCTGCTGGGTCAGGATGCTGTTGAGATCGACCTGGTAGGCCGTCTGCGCGCCCACGTTGATGAGCGGGCCGATCTGGTTGCCCTGGTCATCGACCTCCCGGACGAAGTACCCGGCCAGGTTTTCCAGAAAAGGCGACTGCGAACTCCAGTTGAGCAACCCTGCCTGCTGGGCGAGGGCAATCGTGCAGACGGGCTGCGAGGGCGTGGCGTTGTTGCTGCACAAATCCTGGTAGCTGATCGTGTAGCAGTACGGGCCGCTCTCGGGCGCGACGGTGTCGGTGTAGCGGGTAGTCTGGGCGTTGCCCACCGTTTGAAAATTGCCGCTGTTGCCCGCCGCCCGGTTGACGGTGAACAACCGGCTCAGGGGTGAATTACTGGGCAGCAGCCAGTTGAGTTCGATTTTGCCGTCGGTGCCCACCGAGGCGAACACGTCGGTGATGGGCGGTGGAGGCGTGTTGTTGATGGCCACCACGGCGATGGGCAGGGAGATGGATTCCATCACGCCGCCGCCCGTCTGAATTCGGGCCGTGATTTGGTAACTGTACTGCACCCCGCAATCGACCTGGTCGTCGGTTTGCTGGGAATCAGTGCGGGTGCGGAACGTTTTAAATGGCGGCAAAACCCCGTTTTTGGTCAGATTGTATTGCAAAAAATTGACTCCGGCGGACGGAGCCGGATGAATCGTCCACTGCACCTGATTCTGCTTGTTCTGCGCCGTCACCTGAATCGGAATCGTGCAGAGTTCGGCCGATTGCAGCGGCGGCGTAGCGCAGCCGTCAGCCGAATTTCGGACCTGAAAACAGTACTGGGTGGTCTGGTTATTGAGGTTGGTGATGGTCTGCGAAGGCCCGCCCACCGGCCCGACGGCTTTGGTGTACGCGCCCCCGACGGTTTTCTGGAAAACATCGAGGAAGGCTCCCGGCTGCGGCGTGCGGTAGTCGAGCCGGACGGTGTTCGGGCCGGTTACTTCGAGCCGCGTAATTTCCGGTGCGGTCGGGTTTGGTCCCGCCGGATTCCCCGGAAGATCGTAAGAGTTGCTGCAATTCACGCCGTTGTAGTAACCAATCACGCGAATCTGGCGCTGGATGGTATTGGGGTACTGGTGCGTGGCACTTTCGCCCGCCCGCAGCCGGTCGGGTTGAGTGCCGTTCGGGTTGCTGGCATCCCAGATTACATCGTAATAATCGTATTTAAATGCTGGATCGGCGATGATGCTCACGGTCAGTTCTCTTGGATTACACGAGCCGATTTTCACGTTCGTGGGTTTGGGTACGGCCAGCACTTCGACTGTCTGGCAATAGAAAGTAACTTGCCCTTGACCTCCACCACTGCCATACTGAACAATGGCATATACTCCTGGCTTTGTATAGGTAGTATCATACGCTTTCCGAGCTACTTTGTCGGGATCATAAACGTAATCGAAGAGACCTGTTCTTTTCCTGTAATCCCCACCCGGATAATTAAACCAATATTTATCACTACGCACGCTCGGATCAGGAGTCAGGCGTACTGTCAATGGCGCACAACCTCTTGTAACGTCTATATTAAATTTACCTTCGGCGTCCGTAGGAACTCGGGGCGGACATCCCGTGGTCTGCGCCAACATTTGGGGCGATATATTTGCAATTAAGAAGTTTACTACCAGTACGTTGCGAAGTACGGAAGAGAAAGTTTTAACAAACGGTGGGATACGGTGCATGGGGCATCAGAGGGATCAGCGACTGATTTTTCCGCAAACTTTGTGCTAAAAACGAAAAATAGTCGTCAACCGGTAAACTTTAGCAAATTACGCCGGATGCGCTGAACTTTGCCAATCTTTTGCCGCCGGAACCTTTTGTGGAACGCCCGGTTTTCTTAACCGACTGCTGTTCATTTATTCATGGAAGACACTTCCCCCCTCTCCCTCGACCGCATCGAAGACGCCATCGAAGACGTCCGCCGGGGCAAAATCATCCTCGTTGTCGACGACGAAGACCGCGAAAACGAAGGCGACATGATTTGCGCCGCCGAGGTGATCACCCCCGAAATGGTCAATTTCATGACCAAAGAAGGCCGCGGCCTGCTCTGCACACCGCTGACCGAAGAACGCTGCGAAGAACTCGGCCTGCACATGATGGTGGGCCAGAACGAAAACACCTCGCTCCACACCACACCCTTCACCGTGTCGGTCGATTTGCTCGGCCACGGCTGCACCACGGGCATCTCGGCCTCCGACCGCGCCAAAACCATCCAGGCCCTGGTCGATCCCGCCACCAAACCCGACGATCTGGGCCGTCCCGGCCATATTTTCCCGCTCCGGGCCAAGCACGACGGCGTGTTGCGCCGCACCGGCCACACCGAAGCGGCGGTGGATTTTGCCCGCCTCGCGGGCTTCAAACCCGCCGGGGTGCTCATCGAAGTGATGAACGAAGACGGCACGATGGCCCGCCTGCCCGAACTCCGCCGCCTGGCCGACCGCTTCGACATGAAGCTGGTCAGCATCAAGGATTTGGTGGAATACCGCCTGCGCACCGAGACGCTCATCAAACGAGAAATTGGCGTGGACATGCCCACCAACTGGGGCCATTTCGACCTTATTGCCTACTCCAACACCCAAACCGGCGACACGCACCTGGCGCTGGTGAAAGGTTCCTGGGAAAAAGACGAGCCGATTCTGGTGCGCGTCCATTCCTCGTGCGTGACGGGCGATATTTTCGGCTCCTGCCGCTGCGACTGCGGCGGGCAATTGCACCGCGCCATGCAGATGGTCGAAAAAGCGGGCAAGGGCGTGGTGCTGTACATGTTTCAGGAAGGGCGCGGCATCGGGCTGATCAACAAGCTGAAAGCCTACAAGCTCCAGGAAATGGGCCGCGACACCGTGGAGGCCAACCTCGAACTGGGCTTTAAAATGGACGAGCGCGACTACGGCGTGGGCGCGCAAATCCTGCGCGATTTGGGCGTGAGCAAGCTGAAACTGCTTTCCAACAACCCCAAGAAACGCGCCGGGCTGCTCGGCTACGGCCTCGAAATCGTGGAGGCTGTGCCGATTGAAATGGTGCCCAACCCCTACAACGAGCGCTACCTCACCACCAAGCGCGACAAAATGGGACACGAAATTCTTCAAAACGCGGTGCTGGACGGGAATTGAAAAACCGCTGAAAACGCCCGACTACTACGAGCCTTCGACCCCCTTGCAACGCCGCACAAAAGGCCGCTGATTGGAGCTTTTAAAAACAAAAATCCCCCAACAGACAGATGTTGGGGGATTTTTGTAAAAAATTCACGGGTTCTACCGATTGCGCGAGTTGCCGCCCGTAATGGCGGCCCGAGCCTGGCGCATCAGCGAGGTGGCCTGCGAATTATAGCGTTTAAAATCGTTGGCGTTGCTGTTGGGCACCTGCTGGACGATGCCGCTGAGGCGCGAACGGTACCGGCTCAGGGTGGCCCGGCGCGATTTCCAGCTTTCCACCGGGGCCTTCGTGCCCGACGAATGGATGTTGCCGATCATGCCCAGTTCGTCGTCCAGTTGCGCCAGCACGATGTTGATGCGATCCACGAGTTCCTGCCGGGCCTGGCTGCGGGCGTCGTATCCCGACGGCGTGTCGACGGGTTTCGCAGCGGGCTGGTTGGAAGCGGCATTCGGATCGGGTTTGAAGGCGTAATCCCGTTGGGTGACTACCACCGAATCCTTGCCGTTTTTCCGAATAATCTGGGTCTTCTCGCGGTAGCTCGATTCGCCCGCGCGCATGGTGTCGCGGCGGGGCATCTGGGCGGAGTTTTTGTCGAGGCGGGTGATGGTGGCCTCGGCCATGGAATCTTTGCGGGCCTGGCTGGAGGCGGGTTGCTGGGCCTGTGCCAGCGTGGCAGCCCCGGCCAGACAGACGATGGTAAACAGAATGCGTTGAAGTTTCATGAGGGAGTTGGTTTTTGAATGAAGACGATTGGAGCAAAATGCGAATGTTAGCCCGTTTGCGCCGGGCAAAACTATTTAAAATTCTCCTTCCGGGACAAACTTCTGATAATTAACGGGTTAAAATAATTCAAGGGGTGGGTATCCAAACAGCCTTTCCCAGCCAACCCAACCACCCCGCCCTACGGGCACCCCTCCTTTTTTCAAGCAGGGGATCCGTTGCTGTTTCAGTACGGTTACGGTTCCCCTCCTATTCAAGGAGGGGTGCCCGAAGGGCGGGGTGGTTGGGTCACCATGAAAGTCTCTTCACCCGACCCCACCCCTTGGGTTAAAACAACCGGAAGCGGCTTTTTTCTTTGTCCGCCACGCCAATTATCCGTCCAGACGACGCCCGGTTTGCGCAAAGTGTAGAAAAAAAGCAACGGTTTTTGCACCGCCGACCTGCCTGGCCTGCCCGGTTGAACAGCGATTGTCCTTTAGGAAGCCATGCGTCAAGTCCCTGAATCAGAAAGAGTTTAAGCAAAACACCCTCCGGCGCACGGGCCGGGAAATCGTCCCGGCTGGCATTCTTTTGTAAAAGCAAGTACCAAACCATTTCATCAATCCACATGAAATCCGTTCAGTTTGAAACAAAGTCGTTTGCTCAAAAAATAATCGCGGTCGGACTGACCCTGAGTACGCTGGCTGGTGCCGTCTCCTGCAAAAGCTGGTCGCGCGAGAAAAACGGTGCGCTCATCGGGGCGGGCATCGGTGGGGCCGCCGGGGGTTACGTGGGTAAATCCAAAAACCACACCGCCGTTGGGGTGCTGGTGGGTGCAGCCGTGGGCGGCGCGGCGGGCGCGGTGATTGGTCGGTACATGGACAAACAGGCCAAAGAATTGCAAAAAGACCTGCCCAACGCCACCGTCGAGCGGGTGGGCGAAGGCATCAAAGTTTCCTTCAAGTCGGGGATTCTGTTCGACTACGACTCCGACAACATCAAGGCGGCCACGGCCCGGAACCTCGACGAAATGGCCCGGACGCTCAACAAGTACGCCGACACGAAAATCATGATCGACGGCTACACCGATGCTACGGGCACCGACACCTACAACCAGAAACTCTCGGAGCGCCGGGCCGCTGCCGTGGCCAAATACCTGCGCAAGGGCAACGTGGACCGTTCGCGGGTGGATACCAAGGGTTTTGGCGAAGCCAACCCGGTGGCCGACAACACCACGGAAGCCGGCCGCGAGAAGAACCGCCGGGTCGAGGTCGCCATTATGGCCAACGAAGAATTGAAAAAGGCAGCGCAGAAAGGCGAAATCGCCGGGTTGTAACCCATTCACGTAATTTCTCGAAAAGGGCTTGGAATTCATTTCCAGGCCCTTTTTCTTTGTTCAGTTATTGTACTTAAATTTGATTTTTTTGAATCCTGCCGCGAAATAGATTCTTTGGCAATCCCTGATTCCCAGGCATTCATCCGTTGGTTGTTTATGTAATCTGGCGAATTTTCTCCCCTTTTTTCCGTGAAATCCTACTTCTGTTTGCTGCTGCTCACGGTTACACTGGGCCTGAGTAGTTCTCTCAACGCCGTGGGTGGCGTGCCCTGGCTGTCTGGCCGGGTTGAACTGACCTCGGGCGACTGGCTGACGGGTGCCCTGCGCTACCACCCCGATTTGCACCTGCTCGAATTCAGCCTCGACGGCACCGTCCAGGCCTTTTCCCCGCAGAAGGTAGCCTCGTTTACGATGTACGACCCCGAAGCCGGGCACCACCGCACCTTCGTGACCCGCGAAGCTCCCGCCCAGCACGGACGGTCCTTCGCGCGGTTTTTTGAAGTCCTGGTCGATGGCCGGGTGCAACTGCTGGCCCACGAGGAAGAGCAACATTCCTCGGTGGTCCGGCACCTGGTGGGGCGCGGCAGCAACCGGTATTTTCTACAATACCCCGACGGCCACCTCGTGGCGTACCGGGGCCGTGTCGGGCAACTTTACGCGTTGCTGGCCGACCACCAGCCCGAAGTGACGTTTTTCATGCAACGGGTGAATTGGTTTCACCAGGAAGAAAAACCCATCGCCGAACTGGTCCGGTTTTACAATTCGCTGGGGCAATAAATGGAGTGAGGGGCAATGGAGTGATGAATAAAAAATCATCACTCCATTGCCCCTCACTCCATCACCTCTTTTACTGATTTCCCAACAGCAGCGGCACGCTGCCCCGGCTGCTGCCCAGCACGATGATTTTGGCGTTGGACGAAGCGGCCAGTTCTTTCTGGGCTTTGATTTGCTCGTACTGCAACTGCTTGTCGCTGAGACCTGTCGAGAGGATTTTCTGGTAATCGGCGATGCCCTGCGCCTCGACCCGCTTGCGGTCGGCCTCCTGACGCTCTTTGGCCAAAACGAACTGCATTTTCTGGGATTCCTGCTCAGCGTTGATTTTCGATTCGATGGTTTGCTTCACCGACGTGGGCAGGTCGATGTTGCGAATCAGCAGTTGTTCGAGCAGCAGCCCGCGCTTTTTGAAGTCCGTCTCAATGGTGCGCTGGATGCGGTTCTGAAATTCGTCGCGTTTGCTCGAATACAAGGCCACGGCGTCGTAATACACGGCGTTGTCGCGGATGCGGGTACGGGTGACGGGCCGCACGATTTTATCCTGGTAATCCGGCCCGATTTCCCGCACGATGTTGGGCGCGTCGGCCGGAACCACCCGGTAGAGCACCGTCAGGTCGATGACCACCGAGAGGCCGTCGGCGGTGAGTACCCGGATGGCGTCGTCGCCCTTTTTTTCGCCCTCGTCATAGTTGGCCGACATGGTGTAGTTCTGCGTTTTCACGTCGAGTTCGGTCACCGTCACGAGCGGGTTCACCAGGTTAAGGCCTGCCTGCAACACGCGCCCCTGCACTTTCCCAAAAAGCTGCTGCACGCCCACGCGCCCGGCGTCGATTTGCCGGATGCTGCCCAGCAGCAGGCCCAGAGCCATGAAAATCACCCCGGCTACTTTGAGCGGGCGGGCGTACCGGGCAAACGCGAGCGCGGGGGTATTGATGGCAAATCCCACGATGAGCAGGATAACGCCTAAGAAAATAAGGAACATCGATTTGGTTGGTTTTGGGTAAGGAACAAAAAAACCGCCACCAAATACGGCAGCGGTCGGTGGGATTATCCGGGTTTCGGATGAGCGGCGAAATTCAGCGCAAAGAGTAGAGAGCAGAGCGGATAGAGAAAAAGCACGTTGCCTTTCCTTCTCTCTACTCTATCCGCTCTGCTCTCTTCGCTAATACCTGATTCCCAGCTTCCGGTAAATAAAGCTCATCAGCCAGGCGGGGCCAATCATCAAAAACTGGATGTCCTTCAGAAACGAAGGCTTTTTGCCCTCGACTTTGTGCCCCCAGAACTGCCCAATCCAGGCCACCACAAACAGCACGACGCAGGTCAGGGGCAGGCCGAGGCCAGCCGTTTCGATGGCGTTGGCCTGCCAGAAGCAGAACAGCGCGAACAGCAGCATTCCGACCGCCAGCGTGGCCGACAGCCGCAGGTAATAAATCAGCACCGCCGCCAGCACCACGTGCGCGACGTTAAGCGAATAGCCCGCCCAGAGTTCGACGGGCAGTTTGATGGCGTACAGCAGGCCGGTGATGGAAAAGAAAATCGTCGGGACGCAAATCCAGTGGACGAGCTTGTTGGTGGGGTTGCGGTGGCTCTCGCCGTATTCGTCGAGCCAGGTCTGGATGGTTCGCATGGTTTCGGGTGGTTTGAGGCTGTTTTCTGAGTAAGGTTACAAAATTTCGGGGAAAAAGGAAATGTCCTCCTCGGCGCATCATTGTCCTCCACTCATCGTCATTGCCTCCACTGGTCGTCATTGCGAGGAACGAAGCAATCTGTTGACCCCTGCCCATGCTTCCCCAGAACTGGGTTCGGCAGGCGGCAACAGATTGCTTCGCTGCGCTCGCAATGACGGGCTGAGGGCTATTTTTCCTACCGCCGCACCACAATCCCCAATTCGCTTGCCAGGGCTTTGTCGATGCGCTTCATTTCCATGAATTGCCCCATCAATCGGTCCTGCTCCGAGGCGTCGGCGGTCTGGCCGAGGGCTTGTTTCACTGCTTCCATGCGCTGCTCGTTGAAGGCTTTTTTGAGCCGCAGCAGGTTGCTGTGCGCCAGTTTGTCGAGCAGTTCGGCTTCGTCGGGAATGTGGATGTCGTGCTGGTCTTTCCAGTTGGTGCTCAGGCTGTAACGCTGCGTCACCAGGCCAATGCACTCCTGCCGGATAGCCTCGTCGGGGTGCATGAGGTATTCCTGGGCGTCGGGCACCTGGCCCCGGCCAAACGCCGCCCGCGCTTCGGCGAGGATTTTCTGGTAAACGGGCGTCTGAAAATCGAGGCTGCCGATTTCGTACAGCAGGTACTGCACCAGCGTCACGCCCGGTTCGAGTTCGTGGTTGCCGTAACAAACGAGCAACCGGCAGAATTCTTCCTCGTGGCGGGAAAGCGGCGAGCGAATTGTGTCGGCAATTCGTGAGAGTGAATCAGAATCAACGCCTGCTGAACTTGCTTCAGAAAATTCTGAATCCTTGACCGTACTTCCTGTATTTACCAATTCCCCGGAAGAATTGACTTCAAGCGTGCTGTGCCCATCAAGATTTTGCCCTTGACGATTTATTAGCTTTTTCTCTTCATCCTTCCGCCTACCTTTAATTTTTCCGTCAACAACTTGGACGAACTGTCTTTCAGTGATTTTAAATTTTTCTGAAACTCTTGAAAAAGTAAGAGTCCGCTTATATTCACTATCAATCTTGGAAATCGTTTCAGCTATATCATTTACAGCCGCTGCTTTGCTGTGGTCGCCATGGATTTCTTTTGATAAAATTTCTATTTTAAAGTCAACGAAATCCACGGCGTGCTGGCGGACGTAGCTTTTGAACGCCTCGCCGCCGATTTTGCGCACGTAGCTGTCGGGGTCGTCGCCGTCGGGAAACGTACACAGCTTCACGTTCAGGCCTTCTTCCAGAATCAAATCCATCCCGCGCAGCGAGGCTTTGACGCCCGCCGCGTCGCCGTCGAAAAGCACGGTCACGTTGGGCGAAAACCGCCCGATGAGCCGGATTTGCTCGACCGTCAGCGAGGTGCCCGACGAGGCCACCACGTTGTGAATGCCCGCCTGGTGGAGCGAAATCACGTCGGTGTAGCCTTCGACCAGAAAGGCGACTTCCTCGGCACGGATGGCGTTTTTCGCCTGAAAAATGCCGTACAACACATTCGACTTGTGGTAAACTTCCGTCTCCGGCGAGTTGAGGTACTTCGGCTGATTTTTATCCGCCTTCAGAATCCTGGCCCCGAAGGCGATGACCTTGCCCGACAGGTTGTGAATCGGGAAAATGACGCGGGCGCGGAAACGGTCAAATTGTTTCCCGTCCTCCTTTCGAATCGTCAGGCCCGCTTTTTCGAGCACGTCCACCGAAAACCCGGCTTTCAGCGCCGCTTTCGTGAAGCCATCCCAGGCGTCGGGGCTGTAGCCGAGTTCAAATTCCCGGATGGTTTTGTCGTTGAAACCGCGCTCCTTGAAGTAGCTCAGGCCAATGCTCCGGCCTTCGTCGGTGTCGGTGAGTTGTTGCTGGTAGAAGTTTTTGGCAAAATTGAGGGCGATGTAGAGGCTCTCACGCTCGTTTTGCGCGGCCACGTCTTCGGGCGTCTGCTGGGTTTCGGGCACCTCGATGCCGTACTTTTTGGCCAGGTGCCGGAGGGCTTCGGGGAAGGAGATGCCCTCGATGTCCATGACGAACTTCACTGAATCGCCCGCCTTGCCGCAGCCAAAGCACTTGTAAATGCCCCGGACGGGGTTGACGTTGAACGAGGGCGTTTTTTCGTTGTGAAACGGGCAGCAGGCAATCAGGTTGACGCCGCGTTTTTTCAGCGAGACGTAATCGCCCACCACGTCGACGATGTCGGCGGTTTGCTGGATTTGCCGGACGGTTTCTTCGGGAATGCGCATGAGGCGAAGGTACGCAGAAAGGCAGAAACCGGGCGAGTGGAGTTTTGGGTAATTCCTGGCTTCCGGGCGCGCGCGGGTACGATTCCGCTCATCCCGCCACCGGCTGAATGTATGTGTGTTTAACGACCGGAAACGCCTGCTGAACCGAGGTCCGGATGCGCACTACGGCCTGGTTGAGGGTCGCGGTAGTGAGGTCGGGCTGGAAGGCAACGCCCTGAAGCAGCGTGACTTCGTCGGGGCCTAAATACAGCGTCGCCGTTTTAACGACCCGGAGCACGGCCGGATCGGCTTCGGTCAGGGCAATGAGTTGCCGGGTGGTTTCCGGATCAACGCCCTCGCCCATCAGCAGACTTTTACTTTCTTTGGCCAGTACCGCCGCCGTTCCCACCAGCAGCAGTCCGATCAGGAGCGAAGCGCCTCCGTCGAAATACGGGTTATTGAACTGGTGGCCCAGAAAAATTCCCAAAAACGCAATCAACAGCCCCAGCACGTCGGAACCATCTTCAAACAACACCGTGAAGGTGGCCGAGTCTTTGCTATCCCTGACGGCTGCCCAGAACGACTGCCTGTCCCGCTGGGCGTTGAAAGCCCGCCAGGCCGTCAGGAGCGAGAATCCGTCCAGCACCAGCGCAATGCTCAGCACCAGGTAGTTCCAGAGGGGGTCGCGGATGGGTTCCGGGTGTTGCAGGTGCGTGATGCCTTCATAGAACGAAACGCCACCGCCCACGCCGAAAATCAGGAGCGCCACCACGTACGACCAGAAGTACTGCTCACGTCCGTAGCCAAACGGTCGCTTTTCGTCCGGGGGCTTCTGACTCCGGCTGACGCCCAGCAACAGCAGAAGTTCATTGACCGTATCCACCAACGAGTGGATTCCTTCGGAAATCATCGCCGAGCTACCCGTTACGCCCGCCGCCACGAACTTGGTGGTGGCAATGCCCAGATTCGCCGCCAGGGCGGTGTACAACGCCGTTTTGGAAGAAGCCATGCTGTCTAAACGCATTTTGGTCCCGGTGGTTCGATTGCGGGCCTTGCATCGTGCTGATGCCCAGCCCAAACTGCGGTCCGTTGACTCGCCGGGGAACTTCCCGATGTCCGCGCCGCTTACGGTCTGAAACTACGCAATGCCTACCCTCCTGGCCCTTTCCGGCAGCCTCCGGGCCGATTCGTCCAACGCCACTATTTTGCGGCACCTCGCCCGCCTCGCGCCCGATGGCGTAAAAGCGGTTTTATACGAAGGCCTCGGCGACCTGCCCCTGTTTTCGCCCGAACGCGACGGCGACGCGCCGCCCGCCGCCGTGACTGACCTGCGTCGCCAACTCGCCGCTGCCGATGGCGTCCTGATTTGCACGCCGGAGTACGCCTTCGGCATTCCCGGCGCGCTGAAAAACGCGCTGGACTGGACGGTGGGTTCGGGCGAATTTTCGGAAAAACCCGTGGCATTCGTCACGGCTTCCGGTCTCGGCGAACGGGCGCACCAGGCGCTGGGCTGGGTGCTCGAAGCCCTCGGTGCCCGCGTGGTGCCGGGCGGTACGCTGCTGATTTCGGGCGTGCGAACGAAGGTTTCGGCCCAGCACGGCGTTACCGACCCGGCCACGTTGCAGGCGTTGCTACGGGTACTCGAGGCACTCGTACACGGCGTAAGTGCCGCTTAACAACTTCAACGCATGAAGCAAAAAACCTCCTCCCCCAAACCGGCGAGTGCCGGGAAAAATCCGGGCGCGGGCGTCGTCGTGACCGAACCGGACGAACTGATGGCGTTTCTCGTCCGGAACTTCCCGTCGAAAAGCCGGACGGCCCTTAAGTTCATGCTGCGCGACCAGCAGGTCTGGGTGGAAGGGAAGCCCGTCACGCAGTTCAACCAGGCGCTCCAACCGGGTCAACGCGTGCAGCTTTTACGCACCAAGCCGCCCGAAGAAAAGACGTACCGGGGCCTGCGAATCGTGTTCGAGGACGCGCACCTGATCGTCATCGACAAAGCCGCCGGGCTGCTTTCCATCGCCACCGACAAAGAGAAATTCCAGACGGCGTACAGCGTCCTCAGCGGGCACATCAAGCTGCAGGACCCCAAAAACCGCTTGTTTGTCGTCCACCGCCTCGACCGCGAAACATCGGGGTTGATGGTGTTTGCCAAAAGCGAACGGGTGCAGAAGTTGTTGCAGGAAGCGTGGCAAACCGCCACGAAAGAGCGCACGTACCTGGCCGTGACGCAAGGAAGGGTGCCGCAGGATTCGGGCACGATTGCCTCGTACCTGCGCGAAAGCACGGCGCTGATCGTGTATTCCAGCCCAAAGCCGAACGGCGGCCAACACGCCGTAACGCACTACGACGTGCTGCGCCGAAACGACGCGTTTTCGCTGCTGAAAGTGAGCCTCGAAACGGGCCGGAAAAACCAGGTGCGCGTGCATTTGCAGGACCTCGGCTTTCCCATCGTCGGCGATGAAAAATACGGCGCAACCACCGACCCCATCGGGCGGTTGGGGTTGCACGCCTGGGTGCTTGCCTTCGCGCATCCCCTCACGGGCGAGGCGCTGCGGTTCGAAACGGCCATACCCCGGAAGTTTTTGGCGTTGTTTTAAAAGGATACCGGCTCAGTTCGCCGACGCATCCCCCCCCGTGGCCGTCGGAGTCGGGTTGCTGGCCTGGCCCGGTGCGTGGCCTTCGCGCCGCCGTTCGCCGCCGGAACGACCCGATTTGCCCGGTCGGCGTTTGTCGCCTTCCCGGCGGCGCGGCGGGCCTTCGGGGCGCGGCTGACTCATGCCGGGCCGTCCGCCCGCGCTTTGGGGCTTGCCCCGGTGGCCTTTGAACCGCTTCGGGTCGTATTCGGGGGCGGGGCCGAGACCGAGGCTTTCGGTGATGGCGCGTTTTTCGAGTTCGCGTTCGAGCAGCCGCTCGATGCGGGGAACGCGATCCTGGTTTTCGTCGGAAATAAAGGTGATGGCCGTGCCGTCGGTGTCGGCGCGGGCCGTGCGGCCAATGCGGTGCACGTAATCCTCGGCGTCGCGGGGAATGTCGTAGTTGACCACGTGCGTCAGGTTGTCGATGTCGATGCCGCGCGACAGCACGTCGGTGGCGACCAGAATCGGGAACTGCTTATTCTTAAACCCGCGCAGCACCACCTCGCGCTCGTCCTGGGGCAGGTCAGAACTGATGCCCCGCGCCCCGTAGCCCAGCTTGTTGAGCGCCCGCGCGATGTGCCCCACCTCCGACTTCCGCGAAGTAAACAGCACCATGCTCTGCACGTTGGTTTGCTTGATGAGGTGTTCCAAAAGCGGCAGTTTCTGGCGCTCGTAGGCGAGGTAAAACTGCTGGTCGATTCGCTCGGCGGGCTTGGAAACGGCCAGGCTGATTTCCTCGGGATTGCGCAGAATCCGCTGGGCGAACTGCCGAATTTTGTTCGGCATCGTGGCCGAAAAAAGCAGCGTCTGCCGGTTGGCGGGCAGTTGGCCGACGATGTTCAGAATGTCGTCCGAAAAACCCATGTCGAGCATCTTGTCGGCTTCGTCGAGTACGAGGTAGTCGATTTTGTCGAACTTCACGTAGCCCAACTGCATGTGGGCCATTAGCCGGCCCGGCGTAGCGATGATGATGTCGGCCCCGGTGGTGAGCGCCTTGCGTTGCTGGTCCCAGTCTTCGCCCTTGCCGCCGCCGTAAATGGCGATGCTGCTGGCCTGAACGAAGTAACTGAAGCCCTCCACTTGCTCGTCGATTTGCTTGGCCAACTCGCGGGTGGGCACGAGCACGAGCGTGCTGGTGTGGTCGTGGTTGGCGTGCGAGATGCGGTCGAGGAGCGGAATGAGGTAGGCGGCCGTTTTGCCGGTGCCGGTCTGGGCGCAGGCGATGAGGTCTTTGCCGTCGAGGATTTTCGGAATGGCCTGTTCCTGAATGGGCGTGGCCGAGAGGTAGTTCATGGCGTCCACGCCGGCCAGCAGGTCGTCGTGGAGGTTAAAATCGTGGAACGTCAAGGTTACAGCTAAGTTTATCGTGAGAAGAAAGGCTGACCTTGTGTTTCCGGGCCAGCTAACCGCTTGATTGCACCAAAGATAGGGCTTTTTGGGCGGAGGGCGAAGCGGAGAAAGGGCGGCTTGCGGGGTTGGAGGAAAGTTTTTAAGTTTATGAGGCGATTGTCCCTCTTTTCTATGCCTACTCATGAGTTTCAACCAGAGTCTGCGTCGTTGGTAACAGGAACGCATCCGGTACCTCACCAAACGAATTGAAGATGCGATGCTGGAAGGCAGACACAGCGATTACATCGAGGAACTGGAAGATGCCCGCACACGATTCGAAGAATTACTTGACGAGTTACCACGCGCTGACGATTCAATCGAAAACCCTGAGACGCCATGAAACCGTTTGATTTTCAAGACTACTTCCGGCAACTGGATGCTGCAGAAACCCCTGAAGCCGAGCGAGCCGTTCGTCAGACCAAGCTAACTCACATCGCTACGCTCTCCGAAGCCGAGCGGCAGCAGTTCGGAGATGCCTACGACCAGTTTATGAGAGCCGAAGCCGAGCGCTTCCGCCGCATGGCCGGCCAGGCCGAGGAAATGTTTGGCGTGAAACGGGCGGCGTAAGCCCCCGCGCCGGGCAATTCGATTTCTCCCTTCCCACCAACACCTCCATGCGCGGCCTCAACAAAGTCACCCTGATCGGCAACCTGGGCAAAGACCCGGACGTGCGGGTGCTGGAAGGAAACATCCCCGTGGCTAAATTTTCGCTGGCCACCACCGAAACCTTCCGCGACAAAAGCGGCCAAGCCCAGAGCCAAACCGAATGGCATACGGTGGTGCTCTGGCGGGGTTTGGCCGAACTGGCCCAGGCCTACCTGCGCAAAGGCAGCCTGGTGTACCTGGAAGGCAAAATCAGCTACCGGCACTACGACGATGCGCAGGGCGGGCGGCATTACGTGACGGAAATCATCGCGGAATCCCTGCTCATGCTGGATCGGCGGGTGGATGAAACCACGTAAGTTTTCTGTACTTTAGGCGTTAGAATCCCTCCCTGCCGTATGCCGATTGATGTCACGCTGCGCCTGCGTCCCTCGCGCACCGAATTTCAGGTGTATTTTGCCTACTCCAACCCGACCCTGCGCAGCGCTTTGCTGGCTACCGGGGTGTGTTACAACGCCGCCGCGCGCGGCTACGTGGTACCCGCCGACCCCGAAATCGTGGGGCGGGTGCAGTCCGCCTGCCAAAAACAGGGCTGGTCCCTGAAAATGCCTTCCACGCCGGCACTGGCACCCGAGCGCCCGGCTCCGACTCCCCACGACGATGTGCTGTCGCGTTACAGCCAGCGCATCGTACTCAAGCGTTACAGCCCTAAGACGCTCAGAAATTACCACTTCGCGTTTCAGGCGTTTGTCAAGCACCATACGCCGCGCCTGCCGCTCGATCTGACTCACCAGGAGGTGCTCGATTACATGGCCCTGCGCATTGGCGAAGGCATTTCCGAGGCGTACCAGAATTTAATCATCAATGCCATCAAATTTTACTATGAAGAAGTGGAAGGCAAGCCCCGGCAATACTACGCGCTGCCCCGCCCCAAACGCCCCGACCTGAATCCCCACGTACTCAGCAAAGGCGAAGTGAAAGCCCTGCTTCAACACACCGAAAACCTCAAGCACCGCGCCATGCTCATGCTGGCGTACGGGTTGGGGCTGCGCCTCGGCGAGGTACTTACCCTCACCCCTCAAGACATCGACTCCAAACGCATGGCCCTCTACGTGCGCGGCGGCAAGGGCAAAAAAGACCGCGACCTGCCCCTGCCGGAAAGCCTGCTCCACATTTTGCGGGAGCAGTACCGGCAGTTTAGACCCACCACCTACTTGTTCGAGGGGCAAGTGCCCGGCGAGCAGTACGGCGAACGCAGTTTGCAGAAAGTGATTAAGCAAGCCGCCGACCGGGTAGGCATTCGCCGCACCGTGACCCTGCACATGCTCCGCCACTCCTACGCCACGCACCTGATGGAAGCCGGTACCGACATCCGGGTCATTCAGGATTTGCTGGGGCACGCCAGCATCAAAACCACGGAAATCTACACCCACGTAGCCCGGCACACCCGCCCGGCTTCGCCAATAGACGACATGGGCCTCTGAGCCCGAAGGTGCGTCTATCCACCCAAATCGGCTCGATAGACGCACCTGACGGGCGGACTATTGACGGATAGACGCACCTTTACCCGCCCGAAAGGTTCGTCTACCGGGATGTTGCCTGCAACCATTTTGCGACACCCAAACAGTTCAAACAATTAAAACCCAAATAATATGCTGACAAATCGCCTTCAAAAAATCAAAAACGATATTCTTGTAAAAAGAGTACAATCTTTTTCAGACACAGAGCTTCTGGAAATTTTAGAACGACTGGATGGACTTGAAAATCTCATTGCTACTTCTGAAACCAGCCCTACGGAAAGTAGATTAATATTAGAAATGATAGTTAGACCAGCAAGTAAAGAGTGTGAAGCTTGTGGACGTACACTTAAATAAAACTCATATTTATGGCAAAAGGTTGTTACAACATTCTTCATAATGAAGACAAAACAGATTTGATTTTTGAAATTAAAGCTGACCTTGGAATTGAAATTCCTGATGAACAACAAAATTTGGTTATAGACATTGGCAATACTTTGTCAACAATTACGCTTCTATATAAACCAAAGACAATTGAGTTTATTAAAGCCTTTGACCAACTTTTTTACATAGCGAAAACTGGTCTTGAAGGTGACACTGCTCAACCTTCTTTAGCAACTAAAGCTCTGACACAATTTAAAAAGGAAATTGTTGACAAGGAAAGTGGAAAAAAGAAAAATGAATACTTAAAGCAACTTGGAATTAGGGCTTTAATTGGGTGTGTTCCGCTTTTGCTTATTGGGTCTTTCATAAACTATCTTGCTTGCAACAAAGTTCATTGCGACTGTATTCAATTAAATTATATTGCTGATATGCTAATATTGGTTAGTGGAACAATGGTTGGAGTTTGGCTTTCATTTGCGATAACAAGAACTTACATTGGCTTTGATGATTTGGCAATTATTGAAAAGGATAGACTTGAGCCGACACTACGACTTATTTTCACTGGGGTTCTTTCTATTATTTTTGGTTTTTTGTTTATCAAAAATTCAATTGAAATAATGATTGGCGGTCTTTCATCTCACGACATTATCAAAGACCCAGTAACTGCATTTTTAATTGGGACAATTCTTGGACTGAATGAAAAAATTATTGGAAGCACATTGACTAAAAAAACGGCAGACGCTATAAAGTAAGACTATGGCTGCAGGCAACATGGGGTTTTGTGCAAGCAGGGCTTGACGTTCAAACTTCGGCTATTTGCATCGCTGTACTTTGGTTCGGGCTGGACGGAATTCTGTTGGGTTTTAGTTGTTATTTTGTACTTTTAATTCTTTATTGGGCTTCAGTTCCGGGCTGGACAATCAACAATGCCCTGCCTGCACAAAGCCCTGTTCGTTGGATGCAACCCAAACACAAAATGGACAGCGTAAAATAGATAACACTAAATTTATAGAGTTAACCGAAACTAAATTATGACAAAGATTAAAATTACAGAATGGTTTTTACGCATTTCATTAAGTGCGGGGTTTTTATCTGCAACTGCTGACCGTTTTGGATTGTGGCCAAAAAAAGTTTCGGCGTGGGGAAATTGGCAAAGCTTTGTGGACTATACAAAAAGTTTAAATCCATTTGTACCCGATAGTTTAGTGCCACTTTTGGCGTACACGGCAACGGGTTTAGAAATTGTTTTAGGCATTTTATTGCTTACAAATTTTAGAACTGATTGGGTAGCTAAAGCAAGCAGCGTTTTACTTTTGCTATTTGCCTTATCCATGGCAGTTGCTAAGGGTATAAAAACACCCCTTGACTATTCGGTATTTGCTGCTGCTGGAGCTGCCTTTGCATTAAGTATACTTGTAGGTTTGAAAACGAAGAGGAAATAAATATGACCCCCTGCTAACAGAGGGGTTTTGCCGTCGGCGGTGAATTGCAGCCAGTGGTGCTAATCACTAATTAGCAGGCTTCTAAGTCTGCTCAGCATTAACCTCCCCGCCTAATGCATCACACTTCAGGTGCGGCAATTGCACCGTTAGGGATTATCCTAAGAAACGCCCTAAAAAACACCCAACACCTCAGCTATTGAAACCGCACTAAACAACACTTGGCAACACCGAATGCTGATATAGACTATAAGACTGTCAAGCCCGACATTTCACTTTCGGACTTCGTGGAAAGGTTTTATTTGGTGGAAAATATTTCTGACTTTGATAAAGAGATGGCTGTTATTCCCGACGGCAGAATTGACGTTTTCTTTTTGCATGCTGACAATGAACCGTTCAAGGGCGTTCTTTTGGGCATCGAAACGAAACCTTCGACGGCAATTTTTTCGTCTAAATCCTGTTTCTTTGGCATCAGTTTCAAATTGCTGGCGGTCGAGTACATTCTCGACACAAGCATAGCTTCCCTATTGAATGACTCAAAACCATTCCCAAACGACCTTTTGGATTTAACAGCAGAGGATTTAGCTGATTTCGAAGCACTTTGTCACAAGGTTTCGATAAAAGTAAATGGGTTAATAAAACCAAAGATTGATGACAAAAAACGAAAACTTTTTGACTTAGTGTATGCCACGCATGGCACGTTGACCGTAAAAGAGTATGCTGAAAAAGTAATTTGGAGTAGTCGGCAAATCAATCGCTATTTTAACAAAATGTTTGGTCTTTCCTTAAAAGCCTTTTGCAATATTCTGCGATTCAAGGCTTCATTTCAGCAGCTTAAAGAAGGCAAACTTTATCCCGAATTAAACTTTAGCGATCAGGCGCATTTCATTCGGGAAGTAAAAAAACTTGCCGGGGTTACACCCAAAGAATTAGCCAAAAATGAAAACGACCGATTTGTACAATTCTCTTCCTTGTCCAGGTAGTAATTTTGCATTGCACAACTTTAAACAAGCCAGACAATGCAATTACAACTCATTCAATTCATCACCCTTTCTCTGTTACTCCTCGTAACGGGCGTATTTTGGGGTCCCTGGTTAGCCTTACACCGTTCACTTCAGGTCTTTACCAAAGAGGAATTTATAAAAATCACAAAAACACTGGCAGTAAATTTGGGACGGCCTATGCAGCTACTCATGCCCGTATGCATTTTGTTTACGCTCCTGTCTGTTTTTGTTTATCCCCACAAAAATTCCTTTGAGTTTTATGCAATCGTGGCCTCATTTTGCTCCATTCTGGCTACGCTCGTGGTTACGCTGACGGTTGAATTGCCCATTGTGAACAAAATAAAACTGTGGACAGTAGAAACTATGCCCCCGGACTGGGAGGCGATTCGTGACAGATGGGTGCGATTTCATGCCTTCCGTGTCTTCCCGGCTTTGATAAGTTTTGGTCTCTACCTGGCGGCTATCCTCTACATTTTTTAAAACCGCTGATGGCCCGGTGATGAATGCTCTCCCGGCACATTGCGAAAGTCATTGCCAGCCCGGTGCCTGCTTCCCACCTTCGCGGCGAAACCTTTCCTTTTTTGTCATGTTTCTCCGTTCCTTTTTCGTCTGGTTCGTGCTGCTGGTGCTGGCCGTGCTCAACGGCACTTTCCGGCAGGCGGTGCTCCTGCCCCGGTTCGGCGATGGCCCCGCGCACGCGCTCAGCACCGTGTTGCTGTGCATCCTTATTTTCACGGTTTCCTGGTTTTCAGTTGATTACCTACGAGTTGAAACAACCCGCGAGGCCTGGCTTGTTGGGCTGTTGTGGCTGGGGCTGACGGTCGCATTCGAGTTTATGGCTGGTCACTACCTGTTTGGCAACCCGTGGCCCAAACTCCTCGCCGATTACAATTTGGCGCGCGGGCGCATCTGGGTGCTGGTGCTGCTCACCGATTTGCTGGCTCCGCTGGGTGCGTTCTGGCTCCGGAAAACAAGTTGATGCGTTGGGCATTTGCTCAACGTCCGGCATTTTTGCACCATGCTTATTCGCCCGGCCACTGAAGCCGATTTGCCCGTCTGGTACGCCCTGCGCATTCAACTCTGGCCCGACGCCGATGCGCCGGAGGAAGAAATGGACATGCGCGTTTTCCTGAACGACCCCACCTGGTGCATCCTGCTCGCCGAAGTACACGGGCAGGCGGTGGGTTTTCTGGAAGCCCACCTGCGCGACTACGCCGAGGGCTGCGAAACCGCGCCGGTGGGCTACGTTGAAGGCTGGTTTGTAGCCGAACCCGACCGACGGCGGGGCGTGGGCGCGGCCCTGGTGCAGGCGGCGGAAGCCTGGGCGCGGAGTCAGGGCTGCCGCGAAATGGGATCCGACGCCCTGCTGGACAATTTGGGTAGCCATCAGGCGCACCAGGCCCTGGGCTACGTGGAAGTCGAGCGGGTCGTGTTATTCCGCAAAACGCTTTGAGCGACGCTTCCGGCTATCGCTTCTTCAAAAAGTACGACCAGCACGCCCATCCGAACATTACCCAAAGAAACACCGGTGTGAAAAACGGACTAACTGCCATCGTGTAGGTAGCCGACATGGCGTCGTTGAGGTCGCGGTCGTAGATCACGGTAAGTCGGTCGGTGGGCGGGTGCAGGGTTTCGTATTCGGCTTCTTCCATCGGAATGAGTAGCTCCTGGTCGCCCAGGTTCACGGTGGCCTCGTAGGTGAAGTACCGACTTGTGGTGTACTGACCGTGCGCGGTGCGGTCTGTGTGCAGGACGGCCAGTTGCAGGGGCTGGCCGTGGGTGCGCAGTCGCTGGTAGTAACGGACGTATTCGAGGGTATCGTAGGTGAAAAACACGGCAAGCCCACCCAATACCATCACCAGCAACAGGCGGGTGAGGCGTTGCAGAAACGTCCAGCCGGTGAGGGAAACCACCACGCCGCCGCCGAAAAACACCAGCAGCGCCGCCATCAGCGCAAACGCCCCCAGGAGTTGATTTTCTTTGGAAAAGCCCTTCGTGGAGCTCCAGTCGATCAAGCGGGAGGTCACTGAATTGGGGCGTCGAGGCACGGCGGTGGGTTGCCGGAAGGCGTCGAGTTGCGGGTGGTAAAGCAGCCGGACGCGGTCGCCCGCCGAGACCCACAGCGTGTCGGACCTGAACCGGATGGCGTACGTTTTCGCCCGGTGCGAAAATGAAACATACGCTACGCCGCCGAAGGCATCGCGCCACGACCGGCGCTCGCGGTCGGCGTCGGTCACCGTCACCACGACGGATTGCCCTTCTTCCGCAAACCGCCGCTCGATTCGGGCGTCTTCGTACCCGGCCCAAAGCCACCAGACAAAGGCTGCCAGCCCCGCCGTGATGATCAGCGAAATTAGCAGGCTGGCGATACGGCCCAGAACGTCCAGCAATTTCCTGAGCATTGGAAGTGTGGGTTGCCCACGAAAGGTAGGAATTTAGGCCAATACTCCCCCTCGCTCTGCCAGGAACGCAACGCCATTGGCGCAGTCGGCAATACTGGATTTTTTCACGCCGCTTCCATCGAAAATCCGGGGCGTTGTCGTAGTTTTGTCCTTACTACCCACCTTAAAATACACCTATCGGATGAAAGTCTTCTCCAGCCGCCGCTGGTGGCCGCTTATTTGCGGTTTCTCCCTGTTCGCCTGCACCCCTCCCGCCGATTTTTCCCGCACCCAGCACACCGTTTCCACTTATTTAGCGCCTCAAGCGGGGGCGTTGCGTGAAACGCTCACCGATCGGGCACTGGCCCAGGCGATTCAACATCGCTCAGGCGATCACGTGACTGCTAATTCGGTGTACGTGCCGGACGCCCAGTTGGCGTGGCGCGGCCTCGTCGGTCGGCGGAGCGTGACGCCGTAAGCTACGGTGGGAAGTACGTTGGTTTTCCCGTTTCTTTGGGGAAACGTAGCCCTGTTATGCCCAACGCCCACGAAGTGCTCCACCAACTGGCCGACGAATTGCCCACCGTCCGGCCTGGCCAAATGTTTGGCTGCCGCTGCCTGAAGGTACCCAGCGGCAAAGTCGCCGTAATTCAATGGCGCGACGCCCTGTTGTTTAAACTCGACCCGGAAGGTCAGCGTGAACTGCTCGGGCTCGACGGTACGCAGGTATTCCGTCCGGTGGAA
This sequence comes from Spirosomataceae bacterium, assembly GCA_965249815.1. Lineage (GTDB taxonomy): Bacteria > Bacteroidota > Bacteroidia > Cytophagales > Spirosomataceae > JAJAZB01. The sequence goes on from CBDFMV010000003.1 coordinate 386,378, forward strand.
AGCCGCCCGCCGATGAACGGGTGGATTCAGGTGCCGCCCGCTTACGCCGACCGCTGGCAAGCGCTGGCCCACCGGGCGGTGGCCTACGTCGAAACCCTTTCCTGAACGCCCATGCCCCATTCGGCTGCCTTTATCGCCCCGACGGCCTCGGTGATGGGCCGGGTTACGCTTGGCCCCGACGCCTCCGTGTGGTACGGGGCCGTGGTGCGCGCCGACGTGGAGCGCATCGAAATTGGTCCGCGCAGCAACATTCAGGACACCGCCGTGCTCCACGCCGACCCCGGCGCGCCCACGATCATCGGGGCCGACGTGACGGTGGGCCACGGGGCCATCGTCCACGGCGCGACGATTGGCGAAGGCACGCTCGTCGGGATGCGCGCCACGGTGCTCAACCGGGCGAAGGTGGGCCGTTTTTGCCTCATCGGCGCGCACGCGCTCGTGACCGAGGGCATGGAAATCCCCGATTATTCGATGGTGCTGGGCACCCCGGCCAAAATCGTCCGGCAGCTCGACCCGGCGCCGACCGAGGCCATGCTGCGGGCTTCCGCCGGGCATTACGTGGAGATGGCCCACCGGCACGCAGCGGGGGAATTTCCGCTGGTTGGCTCCGATGCAGCCTGATTACCCGCCGTCATTACCTTTGTCCGTGTTCTGACTCTTCTGTTGCCTATGCTCCGCCTCGATCCGCACGCCCCCGCCAACGCCCTCAACAAAGCCTACCTCAAGCAGAAACCCACCCGCGAGCAAATCGAGGTCTTCAAGGGCCAGGCCCGCCGCCTGTTTGAGCGGGCCAAAGCCGCCGAGCAGCACCACGAAACCGAAGAAAACTTCAAGAACCTCTTCGCCGACTTCCTCAAGGGCGCGTGGTACGGCGAGCGCTACGAACTCAATACGAAGGGGCGGCAGGACCTCGTCATTCACAACGGGCGGAGCGCCAAAGACCCCGTGGGGGTGGTCATCGAGGCCAAACGACCCGCCAACAAAAGCGAAATGATCACCCTCGACAGGCCCAACGCCCGCGCCCTCCACGAACTGCTCCTCTACTACCTCCGCGAACGCCACGACGTGGGCAACGCCGCCATCAAGCACCTCGTCGTGACCGATTCCTACGCGTGGTATATCTTCGACGGGGTGTGGTTTGAGCAGCACGTGGGCCGCGACACCAACCTCCGCAAAACGTACGCCGCTTACAAGGCCGGGGGCCACGACACACGCTATTTCTACGACGTGATCGCCACGAATTTCTTCAACCAACTGACCGACCCCGTGCCCGTCACGCACTTCGACCTGCGTACGGTGCGGGGCGTCATGGAAAACGCCGACCCCGCCGACGACCTCCGGCTGATTCCCTTCTTTAAAATCCTCTCGCCGGAGCATTTGCTTTCGCAGCCCTTCCAGAACGACAGCAACAGCCTCAACCGAGAATTTTACAACGAACTGCTGCACCTGCTCGGCTTGGAAGAAGTGAAAGACGGCGGCAAAAAGCTCATCCACCGCCCCACCGAGGACTCGGGACGCCGCTACGGGGGGAATTTTCTCGAAAACACCCTCAACATCCTCCGCCAGCAGGACAAGCTCGCCGAAGTGCCCAACCCCGCCGAATACGGTGCTACCCCCGACCAGCAACACGAAGGCATCGCCCTCGATTTGTGCATCACCTGGCTCAACCGGATTCTTTTCCTCAAACTCCTCGAAGGCCAGCTTCTGGCCTACCACCAGGGCAACGCCGCCTACGCCTTCGTCAACGGCGAAACCTTGCCCGAGTTCGACCAGGTGCAGGAGCTGTTTTTCGAGGTGCTGGCCAAAGAACCCAACGAACGCCCCGAGCCGGTGCGCACCCGCTACGCCCGCGTGCCGTACCTCAACAGTTCGCTGTTTGAACCAACGCCCCTGGAGCGAAAAACCCTTTTTATCTCCGCCCTCAAAGATTCGCTCTCGCTGCCCGTGTACGCGCAGACCGTACTGCGCGACGAGAGCGGCAAACGACGCGCCGGTACGCTCGAACCCCTCGACTACCTGCTCCGTTTCCTCAACGCCTACGACTTTGCCTCCGACGGCAGCGCCGCCATTCAGGAACAGAACAAGACCCTCATCAACGCCTCGGTGCTGGGGCTGATTTTCGAGAAAATCAACGGCTACCGCGACGGTTCGTTTTTCACGCCGGGCTTCATCACCATGTACATGTGCCGCCAGACCCTCCGGCGGGCCGTGGTGCAACGATTCAACGAAGCCTACGGGTGGGATTGCGCCGACTTCGACACCCTCACCGACCGACTCGATGCCCACAAACCCGACGTACGCGCCGCCGCCAACGCGCTCATCGACGGGCTGCGCATCGTGGACCCGGCGGTGGGTAGCGGGCACTTTCTGGTGAGCGCACTCAATGAACTGCTGGTTATCAAACACGACCTCAAAATCCTGCAATACCACGACAACGGCCACCGCGCCAAAGAATTTAACCTGGTGGTGGACAACGACGAACTCGTCGTGACCGACGACTCGGGCGCGCTCTTTGAGTACCACGCTCCCCACCCTGGCGGTCCGCGTACGGAAAACCAGCGCTTTCAGGAAACCCTTTTTCACGAAAAGAAAAACCTCATCGAGAACTGTCTCTTCGGGGTGGATATCAACGCCAACTCCGTCAAAATTTGCCGCCTCCGGCTTTGGATCGAATTGCTCAAAAACTCTTTTTACAAAGTAGCCGCAAGTGGAGCGGTGGTTATGGCTCTGCTCTGAGCCATAACCACCGCTCCACTTGAACTCGAAACCCTGCCCAACCTCGACATCAACATCAAAACTGGCAACAGCCTCGTGAGCCGGGTGCGGCTCGACCAGTCGTTTAGCACCAAAGACCTCAAGGCCCGCCGCCTGATGACCGACAGCGTGGCCCGCTACCGCCTCGTGGTGCAGCTCTACAAAACCACCCGCGACAAAGCCGTAAAGCGGGCCGTGGAAAAGGAAATTGGGGAGTTGAAAACGCGCCTCTCGACGCTCAGTTTTGCCGACGACCCCGAACAGGTACGCCTGCGCAAACTCAAAAACGACCTCTGGAACCTCTCGATGGACCTCGCCGGGGGCCACGAAGCCCGCATGGAGAGCCTCGGCACCGAGATTACCGCCCTCGAAGCCACTCAGCAGGCCCGCAACGAAGGGCTATACCGCAACGCCTTCGAGTGGCGCTTCGAGTTTCCCGAAGTGCTCGATGAAGACGGCGGTTTCGTGGGGTTCGACGTGGTGATTGGGAATCCGCCGTACATCCGGCAGGAAGAACTGGCCGCGTTCAAGGCGTTTTTCCAGAGCCGGTTTAAAACCTACGCCGGTACCGCCGACTTGTACGTGTATTTTGTCGAACAGGGCATGAACCTGCTCCGCACCAATGGGCAGTTCATCTACATTTTGCCCAACAAGTGGATGCGCGGCGGCTACGGTGCCCCGCTCCGCGCCTGGATGAAGCAGCGGGCCATTGTAAGCATTGACGATTTTGGCAGTTTGCCCGTGTTCGACGAAGCCACCACGTACCCCTGCCTGTTGAGCCTGCAAAACGCCGCCGCCCGCACTACACTCCGGGCCTCGGTGGTCGATACGCTTGTCTTTCCGCAGGGACTCGACGCCTACCTCAGCGTCCGGCAGCACGACGTACCCACGGAGGCCCTTGCCGATGGCGGCTGGGTGCTCTCCGGCGGCGGCACGCACGCCCTGCTCGACAAGCTGCGTGGGGCCGGGAAACCGTTGAAAGAGTACGTGGACAACAAAATTTTTTACGGCATCAAAACGGGCCTCAACGAAGCCTTTGTGATTGACGCCGCGACGCGCCAACGGCTGATTAACGAAGACCCCCGCAGCGCCGAAGTCATCAAACCCTTCCTGGCGGGTCGCGACATCAAGCGCTACCAGACGCCGAAGAGCGATAAGTTTTTGATTTTGGTTGAACGGGGCAGGAGTAGCGGCGAAGTTCGGAAGGCAAAAGGCAGTAAGACCGTCAGTCACGACGAAGCCGAAAGCTGGTTTTGCAAAACCTACCCGGCGATTTATGATTTTTTAAAACTCCACGAAGAAAAAGCCCGTGCAAGGGCCGATAAAGGGGAATATTGGTGGGAATTGCGGGCTTGTGATTACTATGAGGAGTTTGAAAAGCCGAAGATCATTATTCCTGCAATCGTTAAATCTCCTGAAAACGAGTGGGATGAAGTTGGCTTTTATAGCAATGACAAAACGACCATTATTTCTACGAATGAAAAGTATGTGTTGGCGGTATTGAACTCAACCATCGCTGACTTTTTCATGCAGCAGATTTCTGCAACCAAGCAGGGTGGCTTTTTTGAATACAAACCTGTCTATTTAGCCCAGTTTCCGATTCCTAAAATAAGTGATTTTGAAAAACGGGAAGTAGAAAACTTGGTTGAAACCATCCTCGCCGCCAAGAAAGCCGACCCCACCGCCGATACCCACGCGCAGGAAGCGGAGATCGACGCCCTCGTGTACCGGCTCTACGGCCTAACCAACGAGGAAATCGCCCTCGTGGAAGGCCGCCCCACCCCCACCGATGTTGAAACCGCCGCGTAGCCGACCATTCCACCCCGCTAACCCTGCGGCGAGCGTCTTCTCGCTTGCGGAACACGTCTTCCATCCTGCAGGAAGCGTCTTCACGGTTGCGACGAGCATCTGCAACCTTACAGGGAGCATCTTCATTGTTGCGACGGGCGTCCGCACAGTTGCGAAAGCCTTCCGCATTGTTGCGGAGTGCGTCCGCATTGTTGCGACGAGCATCCGCACAGTTGCGAAACGTGAACGCACACTTGCAACGAGCGAACGCACACTTGCGGAAGGTGAACGCAACCCGATGCCCCTCGACGACGCGGCGGGGAGGCGCTGCTTTTCCTGAAATCCCGAACAACTTAGGGGAAGCAGGGGTAATTTGCCGTCGTCAAAACCTCCACCACCTATCACGCTATGCCCCACCCCGCCCGAATCCTGGTCGTGGAAGACGACGCCAAAGTGCTGGCTTTTCTGAAAAAAGGCCTTGAAACGCAGGCCTACGCGGTGGAGACCGCCGCCGATGGCCGCGAAGGCGAACGGCGGCTGGCTACCCAGCGCTATGATCTGGTCATTCTCGACCTTAACCTGCCGCACGTCAGTGGCCTCGAACTCGCCGCCCGGCTCCGCCAGCGCGACCCCGACCTGCCCGTGCTCATGCTCACTGCCCTGGGCACCACCGCCGACAAACTGGCGGGTTTCGAGGCCGGGGCCGACGATTATTTGGTCAAACCCTTCGAGTTCGTGGAATTGCTGGCCCGTGTGAAGGCGCTGCTCAAACGCGCCGCGCCCGCCGAAGCCACGCCCAACCTGCGCGTCGCCGATCTTGAACTCGATTTGGCCGAAAAAGTGGCCCGCCGCGCCGGGCAGGTCATCGAGCTCACCGCCCGCGAGTTTCGCCTGCTCGAGTACCTGCTGCGCAACCGGGGCCGGGTGGTCTCGCGGATGGACATCGCCGAGGCCGTCTGGGATATCAATTTCGACACCGGTACCAACGTCATCGACGTGTACATCAACTACCTCCGCAAGAAAATTGACCGCGACGCCCCCGTCAAACTCATCCACACCGTGGTGGGCATGGGGTATATGCTAAAAGAGAAGTAGTCAGTAGTCAGGAGTCAGGAGTCAGAATCCTGAATCCTGACTACTGAATCCTGAATCCTGACTACTGAATCCTGAATCCTGACTCCTCCATTCCCCCATGACCATCCGCACCCGCCTCACCCTCCTCTTCACCGCGCTGGTCAGTGCGCTGCTGGGCGTGTTTTGCGTGGTGATTTACGAAGCCGCCAGCGTGTACCGGCGCGAGGAGTTTTTCGAGCGGCTGCGCGAAGAAGCGCTGACCTCGGCAGAGTTGCTTTTCGGGAAAGAAACCATCTCGCCCGAACTCTACAAACTCCTCGACAAAAACCACATGACGGTGCTCAACGAGGAAGAAATCATCATTTACAACCACCTCAGCCAGCAGGTGTACGAAAGCGGCACCGACTACCTGACCGTGACGAAGGCCACGCTCGACCGCGTCCGGCTCGAAAAAGAGGTGCGTTTGCGCGAGGGCGACCGCGAAATCGTCGGGGTGCTGTTTACCGACCGCTACAACCACTTCGTCGTGTTTGCCTCGGCGGTGGACAAATACGGCTTCCGCAAGCAGCGTAACCTGGCGCTCGTGCTGGTGGCCGGTTGGCTGCTGGGTACGGTCGTGGTGTTTGCAGCCGGGCGGTTTTTTGCGGGAAAATCCCTGCAACCCATCGCGGGTGTCATTGGCCGGGTGGACGCCATCACGGCCTCGCGGCTCGACCTGCGCCTCGACGAAGGCAACGGTCGCGACGAAATCGCCCAGCTTTCCGGGCGCTTCAACCGCATGCTCGACCGCCTCGAAGAGGCCTTCCGCACCCAGCGGGCGTTTGTTTCCAACGCCTCGCACGAACTGCGCACCCCCCTGACGGCCATCACCGGGCAAATCGAGGTGGCGCTGCTCTCCGGCGACGACCCCGACGAACTCCGCGCTATGCTGCGCTCCATCCTCGACGACGTGCGCCAGCTCACCCGGCTCACCAACGGGTTGCTGAGCCTGGCCGACGTCAGTCTGGACGAAACGGCGGTGCCGTTTGCCCCCCTGCAATTCGACGAACTCCTCTGGCAGGTGCGTAGCGAGCTGCTGAAAATGCACCCCACCTACGCCGTGCGCGTCGAACTCGACGAGCGCGCCGAGTCGGAGGCCGACCTGACCCTGACGGGCAACGAGCCGTTACTCCGCATCGCGCTGCTCAATTTGCTGGAAAACGGCGCAAAATTTTCGCCCAACGGCACCGTGCGCGTGGTGATGCAGGCTCAACCCGCCGAGTTGCACCTTCAATTTCATAACGACGGCCCGGCCATTCCGTCCGGCGAGTTGCCCGACATCTTCAAACCGTTCCGGCGAGGCACCAACGCACACAGCGTGGCCGGGCACGGCATCGGGTTGTCGCTCACTGAGCGCATCGTGCGCCTGCACCGGGGTCGGCTGACGGTGGAATCTGCCGAAGAAACCGGCACCCGTTTCATCCTGACGCTGCCGAGGGGTTCTAATGGCATTCTAACACCCGTTTAATGGCGTTTTAATGACGTAGAGGCACCTTTGGGCCTTCAAAAAAATGCCTCAGTCATGCCGCGCTTCACGCTCGATTACTCCCGACCGCCGTCCCCTGCCCGCCGCCGGACCATTTCGCCCCTAAGTTTGCTGGTTTTCTGCCTGATCGTCAACGGCATCGTGCTGGCGGCCCTCTCCCTGCTGCTGGGCCGCGAAAACCGCCACCTTCGTCGCCAGCGCGACGCCCACGCGCTGCGTTACGATTCGCTGCTGGCCACCAAACTTCACGCCGACCGCCTGTTGTTCAACGCCCGGGCTTTCCGGGCGGAGCAGAAACCGACTGCCGTTCGTGGCCGTACCGGCATTTCTAATCAACAATTAATTCGGCCTTAATGCGGCTCTAATTCGGGAAGCGGAGGTTTGCAGCGTGTTCACAAACACACGTTCGATTTCGCCTAACACTAAAACCATCACCAACGGCGACGCGCCCGCTTTCGCCCAACGCGGTGGATTGAACCTGTTCAGGGTTTGGAGTTGCAAGACAACGCTAAACCCTGAATCCTAAACTTACCAACCATGCCTCTCCAAGACGTGTACATGGGCCTGGGCAGTGCGGTGTACGCCCTGGCCAAGACCGACGGGTGCCTCCAGCCCGAAGAAACCGAAACCGTGAAGCGCGTGCTGGCGCAACACCCCTACGGCGACATCGCCCTGAGCGCCTATTCGCTGAAAGAAGCCTACAACGTGCCCGTGGAAGACGCCTACGCGTTTGCCATCCGGCGGTTTACGGCCAATCAGGAAGAACTCGACGAACCGCTCAAAAAGGAATTCGTCGCCATTCTGGAGGCCGTGGCCCAGGCGCACGACGACATCTCGCGCAAGGAAAGTGCCCTGATTCGCCGGTTCCGGCGCGATCTGCGCCGATTCTGATTACGCCAGCCATCCGCCCTGATTCATCCCGGAATTTACCCGAAGTCATGACTTTACGCTCCCTGCGCTACGGACTTTGCTTTCTTTTCTGCGCCTCCGGTCCCGCCGTTTTCGCCCAGCAAAACCTGTTCAACATTCCCTCCGGCGACATTACGCCCAAAAACAAGGTGTTTTATCAGCACCAGTTCAACGTGTACCGGCAACAGTTTGAGTCGAAAGGCCACTTCGTGTACGGCCTGGGCCGGGGCTGGGATGCGGGCCTCAACCTGGTGGGCAAAGGTGCCTATTTTTCGCCCGAATGGCGGCTGCTTCACAACGACCTGGCCCACCAGGGGGCGCTTTTCCCGGTGCTGATGGGTACGCTGCAAAAGCAGTGGGCGCTGGGCGAACGGACGTTCCTGAACGTGGGTACGCAGGCGGGCGTCAACCTGAGCCGCCACCTGGAACGCAAGCAGTTGAATTATTTCAACTACGGCCTAATTCACCACCACTTCGCGCCGGGCCGCCGGATCATCGTGGGCGGCTACCAGAGCAACCCCATGTTCGTCGGTGAAGGCAACCGGGCGGGCCTGCTGGTCGGCTACGAATGGAAACTCACCGAAAAATGGTACCTGATGGGCGACTGGCTTTCGGGCCGCAACGACACGGGCGTGGGCGTGATTGGGGCGATGTTCTGGCCCACCAGGCGCCTGCAATTCTGCGCCGGGGCACTGGTGCCCAACCCGCGCACGCCCAAACCGGCGGGGGTGGTGTTTGAGATCAATTTGTACGGGTGGGATTTAGAGCACTGATGGATTGAAAGAGAGGTGAGGGACGGGGGGAGATTTTTTCCGCCGTGTTATTACCTTGCCGGGTGGGTGATTCCGTAACCAACAACCTTTTTTTACCATGCGCCGCCCGCATTTCCTTCTGCTCGCCCTTGCCCTCGGGACCACCCCCTTGTTCGCCCAGCGCTGCAGCGTGCGCGAAGAATTTAACCCCGCCACCGACTCGCTCGATTGGGTGGTGGGACACAAAGACTGGGCAGAATTTTACGTCGGTAAGTCCCAACCCCAATCCGTGCTGCTGAAAATCGCCGAAATGGCCCTCTTTGCGCAACACCAGACGACGGCAAAAGACAGCGTGTGGCTCCTGCTCGAAGACGGACACATGATCAAGGGGGCTAACGCCAGAGCGGCCCCCTCGCGCCATGAAAAATACTGGGCTGGTTTTGTCGACGTCGAACTCGACTTCATCGAGTTGTACCTGCCCATTGGCGCAGAGGACTTGCGGCGGTTGGCACAATCGAAAGTCACGAAGGTGACCATGCGGTTTTACACACCGAACCCTGCCCAGCAAAAAAACTTCGCCCGGAAACTTCGGAAAGGACTGCCGAAATCTTCCCCGGTGATTCAGGGCGACGGGTACGTCGAACTGACGCACCACAAGGTGCGCCGACGGTGGAAAAACTTCGTCCTCAAAGCGGCGGGGATGGAGGCAGAGTATGCGCAAGAACGCGACGGTTTCAAAACGAAATCGGCAACGTTTTCTTCCGAAAACCCATGAAACGCCTGTTCCTGCTGCTTTTTCTGGCTGCTTACCCGGATGCGCTGCACGCGCAGTGGAGGTTCCGAATCCGGGAAGTACACCACCCCACGAACGATTCGCTGTGCTGGGCGGTTGGGCGGGAAAACGACATCGATTTCTTCTTCGACCCCGGTTCTTCGGAAGAAATTACCTTCCGGTTTGGGATACCGAGTCCCGTCAGACTTTCAACCGTGGTGGGCGACAGTGCGTGGCTGACGTTCAGGGATGGGTACGTGCTTCGGTTGAGAAACTGCGTCAATTCGCAACCAAAGCGATCCCGTTTCAAGATGTTTGGCCACGATGTCCCGGAATTTGAGTACAGTTATTTCCTTTTCACCGCGCCCATCCGCCGGGAAGACCTTTCGAAGCTGGCGACCACGAAACTCCGCTCGTTCGTCATTCACCTCCACGCGCCCGGTGTCAACCTCGAAACGTTGCTCCAGGCACCCCGAAACGCGTTCGTCCCCAGGCGGCTCCGCTTCGACATGACCAATCGCCGCGTCGAAGTGTCCGCAACAAATCCCCACACCTACACCAGCGGCCTGAGAAGCTTCAAACGCACGGCGAAGCGGGCTGAAAAGTGGCTCCAAAACGCCTCCCGTTCTTCGGAGTTTGTAACTCCAAACACCAATGCAGCGAGTCGGTGACCCGCTACCGTCGGCAAGCCCTTCGTACCTTGGGAAGCGCTACCACCGTGGTCTGTGTGTACCAATTAACTTTTCAACTTGACAAAAAGTCTTGTCATTCATCCCCCCCTTCTTGTCATCCAGAGCGGGCCGCTTCGCTGCGCTCTGGATGACAAGACGTTAGTAGGCCCATTCGTAAAAAGGTGGCCACAGACCACGGTGGTTACTGAACCGTTTCGGTCTGTGTGCCACAGACCGATGAGTGGGAGTGCCCGGTGATGTTGCGAGAAGGCTCGGTGAAGTTGTCAAAATGCTCGGTAAAGTTGCGAGAAGACCCAGTAAAATTGGTGAAATGCCCGGTGCAGTTGTGAGAGTGCTCCGTGCACTTGTTTAAAGGCTCGGTGCAGTTGCGAGAAGGCTCGGTAAAGTTGTTAATGTGCTCGGTAAACTTGTTTAAAGGCTCGGTAAAGTTGCGGGAAGGCTCGGTAACGTTGTTAATGTGCTCCCGAAACACGCGAGAGACCGACCGAAACGAGGGAAAAAGGGAAAGGGAGAACCCAAAAAGGTTGCTGCACCTTTTTGCGTTCTCCCTTTCCCTTTTTCCCAACCCTAAAACTTAATACGCCCGCACGCCCTTCCCCTCCATGAAATTCACGAAGGCCTTATTGACAATCCGGTTGCCGCCGGGCGTGGGGTAGTGGCCCGAAAAGTACCAGTCGCCCGAGTGGTTGGGGCAGGCCTGGTGCAGGCCCTCGACGGTTTGGTAAATCACGGCGAGGTCAGCCTGCATGCCGCGCGGTTTGACGATTTCGGCCACTTTCCGCGAGATTTCCTGGTGCGTAAAGGGTTCGTACAGCGCCCGCACGAAGTTGTGCCGGGAGCCTTCTTCGGTGCCCAGCGAGGCGGCGCACCGTTCGTACACTTCGTCGATGAGGTTTTCCAGGCCGCGCTCTTTCAGCAACCGCAACGTGGCGCGGAAGGCCACGAAATCCTTCATTTTCGACATGTCGATGCCGTAGCAGTCGGGGTAGCGAATCTGCGGGGCCGAACTGACGATGACGATTTTCTTCGGTTCCAGGCGGTCAAGCATCGTCAGGATGGAACGCTCCAGCGTGGTGCCGCGCACGATGGAATCATCGATGAGCACGACGTTGTCCACCTTCTTTTTGATGACCTCAAACGTGGTCTCGTACACACTCGACACCATCTCGTCGCGGTGGGCGTCGTCGGTGATGAACGTGCGGAGTTTCACGTCTTTGGCCACCAGTTTCTCGACGCGGGGGCGGAAACTGAGCAACTTGTCGAGTTGATCGGGGGTCAGATTTCCTCCCTGAATGAGTCGTTTGCGTTCGCTGACGAGGTATTTGTCGAGGGCTTCGACCAGGCCGAGGAAAGCCGTTTCAGCGGTGTTCGGGATGTACGAAAAGACCGTATTGGCCAAATCGTACTGAATTTCTTCGAGAATCTGGGGCAACACCAGCTTGCCCAGCCGCTTGCGCTCGTGGTAAATGTCAGGGTCGGAGGCGCGGGAGAAATAAATCCGCTCGAAGGAGCAGGATTTCTTTTCGATGGGCTGGATAAACTGGAATTCGTTGTACTCACCGTACTTGTCGATGAGGAGCGCGTTACCCGGCTGCACCTCGCGAATCTGGTCGTATTCGCAGTTGAAGGTCATTTTGATGGCGGGTTTCTCCGACGCCACCACCACCACCTCGTCGTCGGCGTAGTAATACGCGGGCCGGATGCCCGCCGGGTCGCGGGCCACGAAGGCCGCCCCGTAGCCGGTCATGCCCACCATCGCGTAGCCGCCATCGAAATCGCGGCAGGAGCGGTGCAGCACGCGGGCAAGGTCGATGTTGCTTTCGATGATTTCCGAGAGTTCGGGGTTTTCGAAGGTGTCCTTGAAGTGCTCGAACTGCCGCTGGGTTTCTTCGTCAAGAAAGTGGCCGATTTTCTCCATCACCGTCACGGTGTCCACTTTTTCTTTCGGGTGCTGGCCGAGCGAGATGAGTTTATCGAACAACTCGTCCACGTTGGTCATGTTGAAATTGCCCGCCATCACCAGGTTGCGGCTACGCCAGTTGCTCTGGCGGAGCATCGGGTGGCAGTTTTCAATTTCGTTGACCCCGTGGGTGCCGTAGCGCAGGTGGCCCATCCAGACTTCGCCCGTGAAGGCCACGTTTTCCTGCAACCACGCGGCGTTGCGGGCTTTGTCTTTGTTATCCTTGAGCGCCTTGCGGAATTTCTTGTGGACTTTGTCGAAAATATCGGCAATCGGCGACGGCTCCACCGAGCGGTACCGGCTGATGTAGCGGTGGCCGGGTGGCACGCTGAGTTTGATGTTGGCCACGCCCGCGCCGTCCTGGCCCCGGTTGACCTGTTTCTGCATCAGCACCGAGAGTTTGTTGGCCCCGTAGAGCGCCGTGCCGTACTTGTCGATGTAGTACTGGTAGGGCTTGCGCAACCGGATAAGGGCAATGCCGCACTCGTGTTTGATTTGGTCGGACATGGCTGAGGGAGTGGTCGTTGGGAGTTTTGCTCGTTGAGAAGAAAGAATCACGCCGCCTGCTCCACCGGCACGAGCCGGTAGGCCGAAAGCGGTTTACTGGTTTCGTAGAGAACGATGGGGTCGAGGTCGAGGGGTGCGGTTATCGTTTTTCCGAGAAACGTTACCGTTACCGGCACGGATGGCCATTGTAAGGTGCCGTCCTCCCCCACTGTGACGTCGCGAAAAATTTTGTAGTCGAGCAGCGGGTGCAGGTGTGGATGCCGTTCCCACTCCCTGAAACGGGTTTCCAGGTCGTTGACCCGCACTTCGCCCGTGTCCCATTTGCAAGTGATTTTGAACGGTTCAACGCCCAAAATTTCAAGAACGTGATGAATTTTATCAGCCATCGCGCAACAACGGATTGTACTGTTTGAAAAGAGCCAGATTGGTTTGGCCCACTCAATCACCTGATGCAACTGTCTCGGGGGAAGTTCTCCCTTCAAAACCGCCATCTGTTTGATGTCTATCTGAACTTCCTGGCCATTGTACGACGCGTGGAAATGGGGCGGGTTGTGCTCGTTGGCTGAGTACATTTTGATTTTAACCCCATCAATTTGCCCAATCGTCGGCATGAAGTTACGGGTTTGTCACGGGTTGAAATTTCAAAAATTTCAGGAAGTTTCCAACCTGCTCCCAGACGCGCATTTCTCCCGCCGCTCACCCCAACCTAACAACCCCATCCCCTCAAGGTTCCGAAACGCCGCAAGTTTTCACCGGCTTTGCAGAAAATCCATCAGCCAGTCGGCCCGCAAAAACAGGGCCACGAGGGGTACCACCAGCACCGCCAGCAGCACCCACTGCGCCGCCGTCGGGTGGGGCGGTGGTGCATCGGCCGGGGGCCGGAAAAACAGCAGGAAAGGGAGCTTCAGGTAAAAAACCAGCGACACCGCCGCGTTGAACACACCGAACAGCAACAGCCCGCCGATCAGCGTCCGCTCGGTGGTCTGGTAGGTTTCCCAGAGGGCCGAAAACACGAGGAGTTTGGCCGAGAAGCCCGCCGTGAGCGGTAGCCCCACGAGCGAAATCATCACCAGCACCACGGCCACGCCCAGCGCGGGCTGGCGCAGACCGAGGCCGGAGAACTGGGTGAAGGAATAGGTTGGCTCCAGTCGGGAGGGCGTTGGCCATGACGCCTGCTCCAACCTCCAGAACTGCGCGTCGGCGGTCGGAGCTACGAGCAAATCGAGCAGCAAAAACGCACCCATCGTGGCAAACAGGTACGCGCCGAGGTAAAACGTGGCCGTTTGCAATCCAAAATCCGTGGCCGCCGCCAGCCCCAGCAGCACAAACCCCGACTGCGCGATGGACGAATACGCCAGCATCCGCCGGGCGTCGGTCTGGCCGAGGGCCGAGAAATTCCCGACTGCGATCGTAGCCAGCGCCACCCCAGCCAGCCAGCCCGACCAGTCGACGGGCAGCGCGGTTTCCATTCGCATCAGGGCCAGAAAAGCCGCCGCTTTGGGGGCCACCGAAAAAAACGACACCACCGGCAGCGGCGCGGCTTCGTACACGTCGGGGTTCCAGAGGTGGAAGGGCACGGCGGCGATTTTGAACAACAACCCGCCCAGCGTCAGCGCCACTGCCACGCCCACGGCAAACGGGTCGGTCTGGGCCAGGGCGCGGCTGAAAGCCGGGTCGGTGACGTCGAGCGTGGCCGTCAGGCCGTAGAGCAGCGACATGCCGTAGAGCATCACCGCCGCGCTCACCGCCCCGAACAAGGCGTATTTCACCGCGCCTTCGGCCCCGCGCCGGTCGCGGTTGAGGGCCGTCAGCACGTACGAAGCGAGAGAAATCAGTTCGACGGCGAGGTAAATCGTCAGCAAATTGACGGCCATCGTGAGCAGGTACAGCCCCAGCAGCAGTGCCAGCAGCAGCCCGAACAGTTCCCCCGGGAACCGGTAGCGCATCGCCCAGCCGTGGCCCAGCATTACCGCCGCCGCCAGCGTGACGAGGAGTTTGAAAAACCGCGCCTGCCCGTCGAGCACGAGCATTTTTCCGAATAAAAACCCGGCGTCGGCCTGCCGCCAGACCAGCCAACCCGCCACCCCGACCAGCGCCAGCGTGAGCGGGTAAAATCCCTGCCGCGCTGCCGTTTTCCTCCGCACCAAATCGACCGTCACGACGAGCAGAAACGCCGCCGCCACGAACACCTCGGGCGCAAGCGCGGCGGTGTGTCGGAGGAGTTGGGTGAGGGTTTGGGAAAGGGTCAAAGCGACGGTTATTTTCCTCCGCGTCATTGCGAGCGAGGTACGAGCGAAGCAATCGGTTTCTATCCAGCCAATGGTTCCTTAAAACTGGGTCAGTCAACTGGCAACGGATTGCTTCGCTACGCTCGCAATGACGAGTTGGAGAGATTTAAAAATTCAACAAAAACGCCCCCACCGTGCTTTCGCTCAGGCTCAGAAGCACGCCCGGCAGCACGCCGAGCAGCACCGCCAGCGCAGCCAGCGGCACGAGCATGAGCTTTTCGCGGAGCGAAACGTCGGTAAACAGGCCCGGCTCGTAGGGGGACCAGAAGGTTCCGAAAAACATCCGCTGGAGCGTCCAGAGAAAATACGCCGCCGCCAGTACGATGCCCAGCGTACCGATCGGGGCCATCCAGGTGGGCAGGTGCGGGCTGTTGAACGTGCCCATCAGCGCGAAAAATTCGCCGATAAACCCCGACAGCCCCGGCAACCCGAGCGAGCCGAAAAACGCCACCGCCGTGAGCGCGACGTAGCCCGGCATCCGGCCCGCCAGGCCGCGGTAGTTGGCAAGTTGCCGGTCGTGGGTGCGCTCGTAGAGCACGCCCGCCAGCAGGAACAGCATCGCCGACAAAATCCCGTGGCTGACCATCTGGTAAATCGCGCCGTTGAGTCCTTCGGCGGTGAGCGAGGCCAGACCCAGCAGCACGAAGCCCATGTGCGACACCGACGAGTAGGCAATCAGGCGTTTCAAATCGGTCTGCGCCAGCGCGTTGAGCGCCCCGTACACGATGCTCAGCACGCCCAGCCCGCCGAGCCACGGGGCCAGCAGGGTGGCTTGTTCGGGAAAAAGCGCCCACGCAAACCGGAACATCCCGTACCCGCCGATTTTCAGCAGCAGCCCCGCCAGCACGACGGAAACCGGCGTTGGGGCCTCGACGTGCGCGTCGGGCAGCCAGGTGTGCAGCGGCACGACGGGCAGTTTGATGGCGAAACCCACGAACAGCAGCCAGAACGCCAGCGTCCGCGCCGACTGCCCGAACAACGTGTTGCCCGCCAGGAGGTTGAGCAGCGATTCGGGCAGGTAGTTGGCCGGTTCGGTCAGGTAGGGCAGGCTGAACGTATGCACGACCTGATCACCGGGAATGGCCGCGTTTTGCAACGCCGCCTGCACGTCGGTCAGCATCCGGGCGGTTACCGTTGCCTTGCTTTCAGCCAGGCCCATGCGCACAGCAGTTTCGACTGGGTCGGCCACCGACAGGTACAGCCCGATGAACACCAGCAGAATCGCCAGCGAACCCAACAGCGTGTAAATGAAGAACTTGATACTCGCGTACTCGCGCCGTTTGCCGCCCCACAGACCGATGAGGAAGTACATCGGCAGCAGCATGAACTCGAAAAAAAGGAAGAACAGAAACAAATCGAGCGCCACGAAACAGCCCAGAATGCTGGAACTCAGCAGCAGGTAGAGCGCGAAATACGCCTTTTGTTTCCGCTTGATTTCAAACGACGAAACCGCGCCGACGGCCAGCACCAGCCCCGAAAGCAGCACCAGCGGCAAGCTCAGCCCGTCGATGCCCAGCCGGTAGTCGATCGACACCACGCCCAGCGGCCCCAGCGAGAGCGTAATCCAGTCGGCCTGTTCGGTAAACTGGTAGCCGGGGGTGGTTTTGTCGAAAGCCAGCCAGAGAAAAAGCGTCAGGGCGAAATTGATCAGGCTGGCCCCCAGCGTAACCCAGCGGAAGGCGGCGGGGTTGCGGTTGGGCAGCGCCAGCACCCCGACTGCGGCCAGCAAGGGAATGAAAATGAGGAGGGAAAGGTAGGGCATCGGCAAAAGCGTGGCGCAAAAATAGGAAGTTGGGTTCAGGGTTCAGCGTTTCAGGTTCAAGGTTTGGGGTTTAGCGTTTTGAGTTTAGGGTTTAGGTTGTCTTTTAACTCTAAACCCTGAGCGCTAAACCCCAAACTCAAAAAAGCACCCACCCCACCAGCAGCAGCAGCCCCACCAGCGCCGCCACCACGTAGCCCTGCACCCGCCCGCCCTGGATTCGCCGGGTGAGCTGGCCAAAAAGCCCCGCTCCCCGCGCCGCGCCGTTGACGAACCCGTCCACGAAAAACCGGTCAAACCCAGCCACGACGTGCGCCAGAAACACGCCCGCCACGCCGAGCAATTCCACGGCGCGGTCCACCACGCGGCGGTCGAAGCGGTATGAAAGGGTGCTGATTTTCAAAGTATTTTTCACAAAAATCCGGTCGTACACCGCGTCGAGCGTTGGCACTTCGGGAGTTGCCCGGTGCCGACCCCACCACGCGCCCGCCGCGCCGCCGAGCAGGGCCAGACCCGCGCCAATTTCCACCCAGCCGGACGCTTCACCCGCTGCGAAAGGATTCAGCCACCCGACCCATCCCAGCGACAACACCGCTAGCACCAGCACGGGGAGCTTCATCGAAAATGGCGGCTCTTGAACCGGGGCCAGCCCTTTAAGGTGACCGCGAAATTCGCCGAAAAATACCAGCCAGCCCTGCCGGGTGAGGTACGCCGCCGTGAGCGCCGCCGAAGCCAGTGCCGCGCCGGGCACCAGCCAGGCCAGCGGGTTGGTTTGCCCTTGAGCCCAGCGGAAACTCCCGGCGATGAGCGCGTCTTTCGACAAAAATCCCGACGTGAGCGGCACCCCCGCCAGCGCCGCCGCGCAGACGGCGTACCCGGCGAATGTCAATGGTAATTTTTTCCGTAAACCGCCCATTTGGCGCATGTTCTGTTCGTGGTGCAGGGCGTGAATCACGCTCCCGGCGGCCAAAAACAGCCCGGCTTTGAAAAAGGCGTGGGTCAGCAGGTGAAACAAGGCCACGTCGCGCGCGCCGACGCCCATGCCGAGCACCATCAGGCCCAGTTGCGAAATTGTCGAATAGGCCAGCACCCGCTTGATGTCGGTCTGCGTCAGGGCGTACCCCGCGCCGAGCACCGTGCTCACCGCGCCCACCGCCGCCACGACCATCAGCGCGTCGGGGGCCATCGCGGGCTGCATTCGTCCCAGCAAAAACACGCCCGCGGCCACCATCGTGGCCGCGTGGAGCAGGGCCGACACGGGCGTGGGGCCTTCCATCGCATCGGGTAGCCAGGTATGGAGCGGAAACTGCGCCGATTTGCCCACCACGCTGCCGAATAGCAGCAGGCTGGTGGCGGTGGACAAGTGGAAAATCGGGACCGGGAAGCCGAAACTGCCGGTTTCGCGAAACACGCCGAACACGGCCAGCAGCAGGCACACGTCGCCGAGGCGATTGATCAGAAAAGCTTTTTTGGCCGCCTGCACGGCCTCGGGCCGCTGGTACCAGAACCCGATGAGCAGGTACGACGCCAGCCCGACGAGTTCCCAGCCGCCGTACAGCACGAGCAAATTATCGGTTACGACCAGCAGCAGCATGGCCCCGACGAAGAGTTGCAGGAAGGCAAAATAGCGGGCTTTGGCCGGTTCTTCGCGGAGGTAGCCGAGCGAATACACCTGCACCAGCAGCGCCACGCCATGCACGAGCAGCAGCATCGTGGCCGTGAGGCTGTCGAGGAAAAAACCGAAGCAGAATGGTTGACCGTTGAGGCCGAACCAGTCGAAGGAAATCAGCAGGGTGTGGCCCGGATTGAGTTGCGTTCGCGCCCAGCCCGCCACCAGCCAGGCCGAAAGCAGCAGGCCCGTTGCCGTCAGCCCGCAGGCCAGCGGCCCGGCTACCGGATTCGCTTTTTTCCCCGAAAAACCAAGTCCGAGAAACCCGGCAAAGGGCAACAAGAGCAACAGCCAGAACAAAAAAGCCGGATTCATGGGGGAAAAGAGGATTCGAGCAACAAATATCCACCCCGCCATCCCGCTTTCCAAGTGGTAAAAAAAGCCGGTGCCCGCCTTTATCCCATTATCCATTTTCCATTATCCATTTCTCAATGACCATCCTCCACGCCTGCCACCCCGACGACGTTCGTCGCTACGACACCGACCGCCTCCGCGAAAATTTTCTGGTGGAAAAACTCCTCGAGCCGTACCGGTTTCATTTTGCCTACGCCCATTACGACCGGTTCGTCATCGGCGGCGTGGTGCCGGTGGACGCGCCCCTGGAGTTGCCCGCCTACGAGGACGTTCTGAAAGCCGACTTTTTCCTCGAACGGCGGGAATTGGGCGTCATCAACGTGGGCGGTCCCGGCGCGGTACTGGCCGGTGGCGAGCGGTTCGACCTTCAGAAACTCGACGGGCTGTACCTCGGCAAGGGTACGCGCGCGGTGGCCTTCGTGAGCCACGACGCCGAAAACCCGGCGCGGTTTTTCCTGGCCTCCGCCCCGGCCCACGCCCCGCACCCTAACGCCCGCCTCACCCGCGACGCCGCCACGCCGGTTCACACGGGCAGCCCCGAAACGGCTAACCAGCGCACGATTTACAAGTACATCCACGCCGACGGCCTGGCCTCGTGCCAGTTGGTGATGGGCCTCACGGTGCTCCACGCGGGCAGCGTGTGGAACACCATGCCCGCCCACACCCACGACCGCCGGATGGAAGCCTACTTTTACTTCGACTTACCCGAAACCGGGCGCGTGTTTCACCTCATGGGCCAGCCCGACCAGACCCGCCACCTCGTGGTGGCCAACGAGCAGGGCGTGTTTTCGCCGCCGTGGTCGATTCACGCCGGCTGCGGCACGGCCAGCTACGCGTTCGTCTGGGCGATGGCGGGCGAAAACCATACCTTCACCGACATGGACGCCGTGCCGGTGAAGGCGCTGAAATGAAAAAGTTTAGCGCTCAGGGTTTAGCGTTCCGCGTTAAAATGCAACTTTCAGCCCCGAACGCTAAACCCTGAACTGCATGTCCGACGCCCGCTCCGTGCGCCACTCGCGCACCACGCTCACCGAACTGATGATTCCGAGCTACGCCAACTTTGGTGGCAAAATCCACGGGGGCATCCTGCTGTCGCTCATGGACAAAGTGGCCTACGCCTGCGCGGCCAAGCACGCGGGCCGGTACTGCGTGACGGTTTCGGTGGATGGCGTGGAATTTCTGCAACCCGTCGAAGTAGGCGAACTGGTGTCGCTGCGGGCGTCG
Source organism: Spirosomataceae bacterium (assembly GCA_965249815.1). Classification (GTDB taxonomy): domain Bacteria; phylum Bacteroidota; class Bacteroidia; order Cytophagales; family Spirosomataceae; genus JAJAZB01. The sequence continues at coordinate 406,405 of CBDFMV010000003.1, forward strand.
GTCAACTACGTCGGGCGGACGTCGCTGGTGGTGGGCATCCGGGTGTCGTCGGAAAACGTAACCACGGGCGAAGTCAAACACACCAACACAAGCTACTTCACGATGGTCGCCAAAGACGACGACGGCCGCCCCGCACTCGTGCCGGAGTTGATTCTGGAAACCCGCGACGACGTGCGGCGTTTTCTGGAAGCCCTCAAACGCCGCGAATTGAAGAGCACGTTCCGCGAGCAACTCGCCCACGCCAAAACCAGCCTGGGCATCGAGGAAAATTTGCCACTGCTGGCGGGCGAACGCTGCCGCGTGGCGTTGTGATTGACGAATTCTGATTGACGAAGTACGATTTTACAGGCAGGGGAAGGTTCAAAAAAATCGTACTTCGTCAATCAGAACTCGTCAATCACTTCGTACTTTTCGGCCCATGAATAAACCCCTTCGTCTGGCGCTCCTCGCCGTCGTGCTCGCCGTGGGCGGGTATTTTGCCTACCGGTATTTCCAATTGCAGTACACCAAGCAATTCAGTCCTGAAGCCACCGCCGAATTCGACCAGAACGGCCTGCGCCTGAAAGTGGACTACAGCCAGCCTTCCAAAAAAGGCCGCCTGATTTTCGGCACCGTGCAGGAGCACGCCCTGGTGCCCTACGGCAAAGTCTGGCGGACGGGGGCCAACGAGGCCACCCTGCTGACTGTCGAGCCCGACGTGACGCTGGCCGGGCAACCGCTCCCGGCGGGTCGCTACACGCTCTGGACGATTCCGGGACCGACCACCTGGCAGGTCGTCATCAACAACGAAACCGGCCAGTGGGGCACCGAGTACGACGCCACCCGCGACCGCTTCCGGGCCACGGTGCCCACCACCACCCACGCCGACACCACCCAACTGTTCACCGTCAGTTTCCGGCCCGCCGACGGCGGGGCCGACTTGCTGCTGCGCTGGGACACCCGCGAAGTGACGGTGCCGATTCGGAAAAAGTAAGTTTTTCTTTGGATAAATGGGGGAAGGAGCCGACCTTCGGTCTGTTTCCCTCTCTTGCCATGAACAGGATCCGCCAATCCTTCTTCCGTGGTCACGCGTTTCGGGGTGCCGGCTGGCTCCTCGTGCTGGCGCTGCTGACCCAATGCGACAACCCCGACGACGCGCTGCCAGCGCAATCCCGGATTCTGCAGCTAATCCTGCCGGGCGTGCCGCCGGAGGCCGTTTCCATCAACCAGGAACGCCTCGAAATCACGCTGTCGGTGCCCACCGACCTGACCGCCGCCCAACTCCGCCCGACCTTCGAGTTGGCCTGCGACGACTGCGACGTGGTGCCATCGGTCGTTAATCCCTGCGACACAGCGTTTGCCTTCAGCGTGGTTTCGCCCCAAGCCGCCGTCCCGACGGCCTACCGGGTGCGCTTCCGACCCATCGGCGCGTTGGCCATCGGGCCGCTTGCCGCACCGCTGGAGGGGTTCGCGGAGCAAGGCGGGGTGGTGGCTTTGCCCGTGCAAAACTTTTACGACGGCCTGGGCGCGACGGCGGTTTTCACCAAAAAAAGCAACGGCGAAAAAGTAGGAGGAACGGTGCTTTGCGAAGCCCCGAACCAGGTGAGGGCCATTCCCACACGGACGCTGACGCCGGGCGAATACACGGTAGAACTGGTGAAAACCAACGGCCGCCGGGCGGTGGCCCCGCAGCCTTTCGTCGTGAAAAAGGGACTGCCCGCCGTGTATTTCGACGCCTACCGCCCGACGCTGGGGGACGGAACCGCCGAGACGCTCCGGGGCGCCAACCTGTTTGCCGACGACAACATCGAATTGCGGCTGCGCAACGGGGACGGCGACGAATTTGATGTAAAACCCACGGCTTTTTCGCTCGACGGTACCCGCGCGGTGGTGGCGTATCCGCCCGTGGTTGGGCCGGGGTATTACCGGGTGCAACTTTCCCGCCAGGGTCAGCCGCTGCCGTCGTACGGCCGTCTGGTGGTCGTAAAAAACCGCGAGCAGCCGTACGTGATCGCCGTGGGCGATGGGCTGCGGTTTCCATCCGACGACCCGGTTTTTCTGCAACGCGACAAGCCGTATCCGCTGCTTTTTGCGCCCCTGATGCGGGGCTACTCAGTCCGCGTCCGGCTGGTGCCAGTGGGCAATTTTGCCTGGGAAGAGGCCATCGACGTGGTGGTACCGAACGCCTTCTGGACCACCGGCCCCGACGCCGGGACTCCTTCGCTGACGATTCCGGCCTCGGTCACACCCGGCCAGTACCAGCTTGTGTTGCAGTACGTGGCGCGCACCAGCAGCGAGGTGCTGGAAAGCGAACCACTGGAGCGGCTGGTGGAAGTGCAGTAAACCTTCGGCTTTTCCCTCCACCCTTTGAGGAATGAAAAAATTCAGGAAGTAAAGTGTTTTTCCACCAATCGATAAAGTAGGCTGGTTGTCAGCGGCTTGACGTGGTAGCCACTCACCCCGTCGAACGTTTCGGCGCGTTCGCGCTCGACCGGATTGAGTGAGGTCGTAAACACCACCACCACCGGACTGACCGGCGGGTTAGGCACCCAACGGCGGTATTCCTGCAAAAATTCGAAGCCATTCATGCCGGGCAGGTTCACGTCGAGTAGCATCAGGTCCGGGAAGGGGTAGGCCACCCGGTCGGGCTGCGTCAGGTACCGCAGAGCCTCGGCACCGGTGGTTGCCTCGCGCACGTCGTCGCACAGTCCCGACTCCTCGATGACCAGCCGGTGGATAAACACATCGTCCGGGTCGTCGTCAATCAGCAAAATGCAGCGAATCGGCCTGGGCATACTGGTTGACGGGTTTGATGACTTTTGGCAAGGTAAAATAAAACGTACTCCCCTGATCGGGCTTGCTCTCCACGCCGATCCGCCCGCCGTAAATCTCGACGACCTTTTTGCAGGTCGCCAGCCCAATGCCCGTGCCTGGGTATTCGCCCCGGCCATGCAGGCGCTGGAACACCTGGAAAATGCGGTCGTGGTACTGCGCTTCGATGCCGATGCCGTTGTCGGTGATGGCAAAAAAGTACCTTTCGCCGCGCTCTTCGGCGCGAACGGTCAGGCGCGGGGCCACGCCCGGCTGGTGGTATTTGAGGCCATTGGTAATCAGATTCTGAAACACCTGCTTCAGGTCGGTGCGGTGGGCACGCAAGGTGGGCAGTGGCCCCACCTGCACACTGGCCCTAGCGGCGGCGATTTCGTCGTCCAATTCACCAAGAATCTCCCCGACCAGATCGTTGAGGTTTACGTCGGTGAAATCGGTGCTGCTGCCCACTTTTGAGAAATCGAGGAGGTCGTTGATGAGCGTGCGCATTCGTCCGGCCGCTGCGGACGACGTGCCAATGAGCCGCCGGGCGTCGTCGTCGAGCACGTCGCCGTGCTTGCGTTCGAGCAGGCCGAGGTAGTTTTCGATGGTTTTCAGCGGCGATTGCAAATCGTGCGAGGCCACGTAGGCAAACTGCTGGAGTTCTTCGTTCGAGCGGGTGAGTTCCTGCACGGCCTGCTGGCGGAGCGTGAGTTCGCGCTCGTACTCTTTGGACGTGCGCAGGCCGACCGCCTCATCGAAATACCGGAAAAGCGCCAGCACCGTACCGACGGAAACGACGCCCGTTACGAACCGCACCAGCGCATTGATCCGGTACGCGGGCCACCAGAACATCGTGGCATCGAGGAGGTGCGTCAGGCCACAAAGCAGGATGAAAGCCCCGAACAACCAGAACACCCGCCCAAGCGGAATGCCTTCTTTCACCAGGATAAATCGGATCAGCACCAGTGGAATGGCCATGTAAGCCAGCCAGATGGTGAGATCAGAGGCGATGTAAAGCCAGCCGTGAAAGTCGCTCCAGCGCCCGCAAAACCAGCGCGGGGGCCAGTCGCTGGTGTCGGTGAGCCGTCGAAAAAAGTCGTACACTTGATTCATCCGGGTGGTGATGGTTTCGGTAAAAAATTTTCACAGCAAAAAGTTTGCCCCGCCGGACACGCCGATGAGCCAGCCAACCCTCCGGCCAGACGGCCCAGGGGCGATTGAAGCCGCGAAATTATTCAAAAAGTGAACTGGCGCGTAACGCTGGTCACCAGCGAGGCGGGAAATTCAGTATTTCAAGTCATTGACCTCGTCCAGCTCCACGGTGCGGAAGTGGCGGTACACCAGCAACACAATCGATAAGGCCACCACGGCTTCGGCAGCGGCTACGATGATGACGAAAAGGCCAAACAACTGGCCCTGCAAGGCCGGGTCGTGTCGGCTGAAGGCAATGAGGTTGAGGTTGGCGGCGCTCAGCATCAGTTCGATGCCCATCAGCACCACGATGGCGTTGCGCTTGACCACCACCACGCCCAGCCCGATGCTGAACAGCAGCGCCGAAGTAAGCAGGTAGTACGAAAGGGGCAGTTGGGCGTTCACGGGGAGTTGGCAGTTTACAGTGGGCAGTTTATCAGTAGGCAGTTAGCAGCAAAATAAAAAGACCCGCTACACTTTTCACTTTGCACCGGGCGGCGTACCGTTTTTCACTTTACTCAGGTAGGCCGCCCCGATGAGCGCGGCCAGGAGCAGCACCCCGGCCACCTCGAAAGGCAATGCGTAAGCGGTCATGAGTTGCATACCGAGTACGGGCACGGTCGTTACGCGGGTGATTGGGTCGAAATGTTCGCTTTCCAGCCGCACGAAATTGCCTTTTTGCATGGCCGTGAACACCACGCCAAACACGCCCCCGGCCACGAGCAACCCCGCCCCTGCCCGGCGGTGCTCCGTCCGGATCACGTTCGGCCCGGTGGTGCGCTCGGCGTCGGGTTTTCGGGTGAGCATAACGCCGAACACCAGCAGCACCAGCACGCCGCCGACGTACACCAGAATCTGGGTAACGGCCAGAAAATCAGCCCCTGCCAGCACGTAAAGCGCCGCCAGCCCGACGAAGGTGAGCAGCAAACTGTAGGCCGAGTAGAGTACGTTGCGGGTCACCAGCACTACCACCGCCGAACCGAGCGTGAGCAGCAGGAAAGCTAAAAACGCGGCTTCCGTCATGATTCAGTGGGTTTTTCAGGCTCAACACCGGGCTTTTTGAACGATGGTTTGAAGACCGGCCGGGGTTTGGGTTTTTCCGGCTCCGGCGCATCCGCCCTCCCCGGCGCGGGTGTTTCGGGGGTTGCTGAAACGTCCGGTTCAGGTGCCCGTTTCAGGGTTGGTTTAAAAACCGGTCGCGGCTTCGGGGAGGCCGTCCCGGCCGGTGAAACGGCGGGTGTTTCAGCCGCTTTCCCCGGCGAGGGTTTGATGGGCTGTTCTTCCTGCGGCGCGGCTTCCACGGGCTTTTTCGGCGCGCCGGGCCGGAATACTGGCCGGGCGGCGGGCTTAGAAACATCGACCGGTTCAGTCCGCTGCTCTGCCAACTGCCGATTGCCAACCGCCGATTGCGCCTTCGCCGCTTCTTTTTCGGCCACAAACTGCTCGTACAACCGTTTCTTTTCCTCGGCCTGATCGGGGCTGAGGTTGGCGAAATGGTAGTTCATGTTGCGAATGTCGAACTCGGGGTAGTCGTAGGTTTTGGTCATGGTCAGGCACTCCGTCGGGCAGACGGTCGTGCAAAGGCCGCAGTAGCAGCACTTGGCCATGTCGATGTCGAACCGGGCGGCGTAGAGGCGGATGGGCGAACCGTCGGAGGCTTTGCCCACCTCGCCCGTGGCCTTAATCGGCTCAATTTCAATGCAATCCACCGGGCAGACTTTGGCGCACTTGTCGCAGACGATGCAGTCGTCCATCTCGTTGTAGAGCCGGTAGCGCCCGTGGTCGGGCACGGGAATGATCTCCGTCGGGTAACGGAGCGTGACCATGCCCGAGTTTTGCCCGAAGTAGCCCGCGTCCTGCACGTTGGTGGGCGTGTGCCGCCGCCGGGCGGCCTTCAGGTGCCGCCACGACAGGCTCAGGCCCTTCAAACTGGTGCGGATGCCGGAGCGGAGGGTTTGCCAGTAGGTGGTTTGGGTGGGTTCGTTCACGCTATTTTTTCAATCAAAAACTCATTCAAATCATGCGAAATTGCGTCGCAGAACGAGGCATTTTCGGTGATCTCGCCCTCGCCCAGCCGGAATTTCCGCCACGCCTGCCGTTTGTAATCGTACACGAAACCTTCGGGCACGCGGTAGGTTTCCATCAGGTTTTGCAGCTTCTGCACGTCCTTCGCCACGCCCTGCGTGTGGGTAATTTCGATAATGACCTCGGTCAAATCCGTCTCCGGATTCACGAGCATCACGTCGGGCACGGGGCTGGTCTGGCTTTCGTCAATCATCGTTTCCGGGTAGGGAAAAAGTTCCGTTTTCCGGTGAACGTACAGTTCCGTCAAACCGTAAATGAGCCGGGTGATGATGGCCTGGTGGATGCGCGGCGCGTTGATACCCATGTAAATGACGTTGTCGTTCATACCCCTGGATTTAACCGGTTTCCAACAAAAGTACGCCCCAAAACAGCAATGACAACCCGTTGCGGAGTTGTCATTGCCTTTCACCTTTGAACGTTTTCTCACTCATACAACCCTGGAAACCGCGTCGGGTCGCTTTCCTGGAGCATGGCGTAGGCCACGTCGAAGACTTCCTCGGCGTTGGGTTTCGAGAAATAGTCGCCGTCGGTGGTGTAGGCCGGGCGGTGGGGCTTGGCCGTGAGCGTTTGCGGGGCCGAATCGAGCCAGCGCCAGGCTTTTTGCTCGTCCAGGATTTTGTGGAGAATAAACGCCGACCCGCCGCCGGGCATGTCTTCGTCGGCGATGAGCAAGCGGCTGGTTTTCTTCACCGATTCGACGATGCGGGCGTTCAGGTCAAACGGCAGCAGCGTCTGGGCGTCGATGACTTCGGCGCTGATGCCCACGGCGGCGAGCGCATCGGCGGCTTCGAGCACGATGCGGCACATCGAGCCGTAGGTCACGATGGTCAGGTCGGTGCCTTCGCGCAGCACTTCCGGCTCGCCGAGTGGCAGGCAGAAGTCGCTCAGGTTTTCGGGCACGCGTTCCTTGAGCCGGTACGCGTTGAGCGCCTCGATCACCAGCGCCGGGTCGTCGCCCCGGAGCAGCGTGTTGTACATCCCGGCGGCTTGGGTCATGTTGCGCGGCACGCACACCACCAGCCCTCGCAAACCATTCAAAATCAACCCAATCGGCGAACCGGAGTGCCACACGCCTTCGAGCCGGTGGCCGCGCGTGCGCACGATGACCGGCGCTTTTTGCCCGCCCACGGTGCGGTAGTGCAGGCAGGCCAGATCGTCGGAGAGCGTAGCAAACGGGTAGAGAATGTAGTCGAGGTACTGGACCTCCACCACGGGCCGCAGGCCGCGCAACGCCGCGCCGATGCCCTGGCCGATGATGGTCGTTTCGCGGATGCCCGTGTCGGTCAGGCGCAGGTCGCCGTATTTCCGCTGCAAATCGTGGAGGGTCTGGTTCACGTCGCCGATGCGGCCCACGTCTTCGCCAATCACGAACACGCGCGGGTCGCGGGCCAGGAGGGCATCGAAGGCCTGGTTGATGATTTCGCGGCCATCCACCAGCGGCGCGTCGTTGGCGTAGGTGGGCGGCACGGGCGGCACGCGCAAGGGCGACTCGTCCGACTGACTGTAGAGGTACGAGTGGAAGCGGTTCCAGTTTTCGTCTTCGGCGCGTTTCAGCCAGGCCACGAGCGCGGTTTTCAAGGGCGTGGTCGCCAGCCGGAGCGCCCGGATGGCCTTTTTCACCGCCGCGACCCCATCGTGGCGGACGGGGTTCTGCGCGGTGCGCAACGCCTCGGCGGCGGCACCGATTTCGGCCACGGCGGGGTTTTCCGCCACGGCCTGCTGCAAAAGCGCCGTTGCCTCGTCGTGGTCGGTTTTCATCGACGCGAGGTAGGCGTTCCAGGCGGCTTGCCGGGCCTGCCGGGCTACTTTCACGGCTTCTTCTTCGATGGCCGTCAGTTCGTCGTCGGTGGCGTAGCCGTTTTGCAGAATCCACTGACGGAAATGGACGTTGCAATCGAGGTCTTTTTCCCAATCCAGCCGCTCTTTGGATTTGTACCGCTCGTGCGAACCCGAACTGGAGTGCCCCTGCGGCTGGGTCACTTCCTCGACGTGCACCAGACTGGGCACGTGTTCGGTGCGGGCCAGGTGCGCCGCCCGCTGGTAGGTTTCCATCAACCCCAGGTAATCCCAGGCTTTGACGGTGAAAATCTCGAAACCTGGCTCATCGTCGGTGCGCTGAAAACCGGCCAGGGCCTTGGAAATGCTGCTTTTGGTGGTCTGCAATTCCACGGGCACCGAAATGCCGTAGCCGTCGTCCCAAACCGAAAACACGACGGGGATTTGCAACACGCCCGCCGCGTTGATGGCCTCGAAAAACATACCCTGCGCAGTGGACGCGTCGCCGATGGTGGCGAAACAGACTTCGTTACCCTGGTCGGAAAACTGCGTGAATTGCGCCAGAGCGGGGTTTTCGCGGTAGAGTTTCGACGCGTAACCCAGCCCCACGGCGCGGGGAATCTGCCCGGCGGTGGGCGAAATGTCGCCCGCCGAGTTAACGGTTTCCAACTGGTTTTTCCAGTGCCCGTGTTCGTCGAGTACGCGGGTGGCGTAGTGGCCGTTCATCATCCGGCCCCCGGCGTGCGGGTCGGCGGCGACGTCGGTGTGGCCGTAAAGCTGGGCGAAATACTGCTCCCAGGTGAGGTCGCCCACGGCCACCACGAAGGTCTGGTCGCGGTAGTAGCCCGAGCGCCAGTCGCCCCGGCGGGCGGCGCGGGCGAGGGCAATCTGGGCCAGTTCCTTGCCATCGCCGTAAATGCCAAACTTGGCCCGCCCGGCAAACACCTCCCGCCGGACAATCAGGCTGCACTGGCGGCTTTCGCAGGCCAGGCGGTAATCCCGCAGGATTTCCTGCCGGGTGAGGGCAATCGGTTCACTGAGAATTTCGTTACTCTCCACGTTTGGCGCGGGTTAATGGGGTGAACACTAAAATCCGGGTTGGCTGGGTAAAATTAACGACATTCAAAGGTAGCTTCCAAAAAAGCCCCCGGTGGCCCCCGGAGGCGTTAACACATCATTAACAGCGTCCCGTTTGCCCCCTCGGATACCAGCCGTTACATTTGTTCGACCAATCAAAAAAAACCAATCAAATCTCCTGTGCAATCTATGAAAAAGGCTATTTTGTTTGTTTTCGCATTTGTTGCTTTTGCAACGGTTTCGTTCGCCCAGGGCGTGCTCAAATTCAAGGGCGAAAAGCACGATTTCGGCAAGGTGGACCAGGGCAAGCCCGCTACCTACAGCTTCGAGTTCGTCAACACCGGCAACCAGCCCGTGGTGATTTCCAACGCCCAGGCCTCGTGCGGCTGCACCACGCCCGAGTGGACCAAAGACCCCATCCTGCCCGGCAAAACCGGTTTCGTGAAAGCCACCTACAACGCCGCCGCCGTGGGGCCGTTCAACAAGTCGGTCACGGTGTACAGTAACGCCGAAACCCCCACGTTGGTTTTGACCCTCACGGGCGAAGTGACCCCGGCCGGTCAGCCCGCCGTGGCGGCCACCACCACTGCTGCCCCGGCACCGACCGCCACGCCGGTGCCGGTTGTGGAGAAAAAGACCAAGAAATCGAAGAAGAAAAGCTGCGTGAATTGCTAACCATCGCTTCACGCGGGCAACTGAAGGCCACTTTCCAAACGGAGGTGGCCTTTCGTTTTTATTCCGATTTTCTTCAGAATTGCCCCGTAGGTTTGTTTTGAAAACGGCCTGGAGGTCGTTCAATCCTTTTTGCAACACTCCTTTTTCCGTGCATAACACCCTTCTTGTCTTCGGCGCGTGGTGCCTTTTTCAGCCCGCCCTGCTGGCCCAACGTTCCGACTCGACCCAGCACCACGCCGGTTTCAGGCCGTTCATCGTTCCGACGGTATTGCTCGCGGGTGGCCTCGCCACGCAGGGACAATTCAGCCGCAACGTGCAGGGCGAGGTGCTCCGGCGCTTCCCGAAGGTAGAAACCCACGCCGACGATATTCTGCAATTTGCCCCAACGGTGGTGATGCTCGGTCTGGGCGCAGTGGGCGTACAAGGCCGCCACGGGCTGAAAGACCAGTTCGTCCTGACGGTGCTTTCGCACGGGCTGGCGCAGGCCGTCACGCAGGGGTTGAAGTACACCGTACAGTACCCCCGTCCCGACGGCAACGGCCACGAGTCGTTTCCGTCGGGCCACACCACGATGGCCTTCACCGGCGCGGCCCTGCTGGCCAACGAATACGGCGGGCGCAGCGCCTGGTACGGCATCGGCGGGTACGGCGTGGCCACCACCGTGGGGGCGTTTCGGGTGCTGAAAAACCGCCACTGGCTCGCCGACGTGCTTTTCGGCGCGGGTGTGGGCATCGGGGCCACGCAGGGCGTGTACGCGGTGTATCCCTGGCTCCAGCGCCGGGTGTTCCGGAGCCGGACGTACGCACTTTTGCCCACCTACAATGGCTACAGCGCGGGCGTTTGCTGGGTGGCTATTTTTTAAGAAAGTGGTCAATCCGGCGCTTTTAAAAATTTTCGAAAAAAAACGTTTTCCCGCAATCCAACCTTCCGCCTTTTTCGTACGTCTTACCAGTACAACTTGATTACCGGGCGGGCTTGCCCTGCCCCGGTAGTTTAAGGTGTGGGTTAATTCTTCGCGGTACAAAGAGCTTCCCTTTGGGAGGCTCTTTGTCTTTTATACCCCTGCCCAGCCCAATTTCACCTCGTTCTACCGCAGGCTGGCCCCTCCTGCCAGCCAATTGGCAGGGTTCTTTGATATCCTGCGCCTAACCAGTCAGAACCCGTGAAATGACCGCTGCCCTGGCCGCTCTTCCATGCGAACTACCCTCTACCCTCTTGGATTTTTCTCCGTCGTCCGTAGCTTTGCCCACCTCAAAACGCCGCTTCCCTTGAGCAAACGCCGAACCCTCATTGCAGAAACTGATCTGGTCGCACTTTTGCAGCGGCGCGATCAGCGGGGGTTTGCCCTGCTCTACGACAACTATTCGGGGGCGCTCTACGGCATCATCCTGAAAATTGTCCGCTCGGAAGAACTCGCCGCCGACGTGATGCAGGATGCCTTCGTGAAAATCTGGCGCAACATCGAAAGTTACCACGCCGGAAAAGGCTCCCTTTTCACCTGGATTCTAAACGTGGCCCGCAATACGGCCATCGACAAAATACGCTCCCAGGACTTTCAACAGAGTAGCCAAAACCAACCGCTTGAGTATTCCGTAAATATCGTTGAGCAGGAAAACCCCGTGGACATGCAGGTGGATGCCATCGGGCTGCGGCGGGTCGTGGCGGGTTTGCGCCCCGAACACCGCACGCTCATCGAACTGGTTTATTTTCAGGGCTACACCCAGGCGGAGGTGTCCGACGAACTGGACATCCCGCTCGGCACCGTGAAAACCCGCATCAAAGCCGCGCTCACGCAGCTTCGGGGGTTGATTACTGGGCTGGTGGGCCTGCTCCTGGGCTGGTTGGGAACGTAACGGGCTATTTTGGAACTACTAAAAGAAAAAACGTTGGACGTTCAGGCTTACATAGCGTCAGGGATTCTCGAAAGCCACGTGCTGGGGCTTACCACCGTTGCGGAAGCAGTGGAGGTGGAGCAACTGGCCCGGCAATACCCCGAGATCCAGGCCGAGCTGACCTCCCTCAGCGCCGCTCTGGAAGAGTATGCCCTGGCGTTCGAGCAGGAACCGCCCGCTTCCCTGCGTCAGCAGGTGCTGGGGGCGTTGGAAGAGTTGAGCGGGAACGAATCAGCTACCGGCGATTTACTGCAAGAAGAAGCGGGCGGCAAGGAAATTCCGCTGACGTCGGGCGCACCGTTGGGCATTCACCGCAGCCCCCGCTTCACGTGGTGGGTGGCCGCGTCGTGGGGGTTGCTGGTGCTCAGCCTGCTCGGCAACCTGCTGCTTTACAGTCGCTGGCGCTCCACCGAAGACCGCCTCGTGCTGGCCGAAAACCAGAACAGCACCCTGGCCCGGCGTGCGGACGTGCAGCAGGCCCGCTTCAATGAAGAACTGGCGTTTCTGCAAAATCCAGCCACGCGGAAAATTGACCTGAAGGGCACGCCTGAGGCACCAAACGCCCGTGCGACGGTGTTCTGGAACGCCACCGACCAGACGGTGTACCTCGCCAGCAACCACCTGCACGCCCCGCCTGCCGGGAAGCAATACCAGCTCTGGGCTATCGTGGGGGGCAAACCCGTGGATGCTGGCGTGTTCGACGTGCAAACCGGACTTGCCCGCCTCAAAGACATGGCCGGTGCCCAGGCCTTCGCCATCTCGCTCGAAGCTACCGGCGGCAGCACCACCGAAGCCGGGCCAAAAGGGCCGGTGGTGTTGATGGGGGGCGTTTGAATTTGAAAATGTGCTGATTTGAAAATTGGCCTTTGAAACCAGAAAAGCCCCGCATTACTGCGAGGCTTTTTCATTTCCAAATTGCCAGATTATCAAATTCAAACCAGCCCGTTCGCCTTTTTGATGTACAGTTCCAGCGCGCCCGTCATCGAGGGGGCGTTGGGTAGGGGGGCTTCGATGTCGAGAATCAGCCCCGCGTCGGTAACGGCCTTGGCCGTCGTCGGGCCAAAGGCGGCGATGCGCGTTTTGTTCTGCTTGAAATCCGGGAAATTCTCGTACAGCGACTTGATGCCCGATGGGCTGAAAAACGCGAGAATGTCGTAAAACACCTCTTCCAAATCCGACAAATCGGCGGAGGCGGTTTCGTACAACACGGCCTCAGTCAGGTGGAGGTCGTTGGTACCCATAAACTCCGGGATGTCGTTGCGGCGCTTGTCGGAGCAGGGAAACAGGAACTTCTCGCTCTTGTGTTTCTTGATCAGGTCGAGGAGTTCCGCGGCGGTTTTGGTGCCCGTAAAGATTTTCCGCTTCCGGATGACGATGTATTTCTGCAAATAATTCGCCGTTTGCTCGGTGATGCAGAAGTACTTCATCTCGGGCGGCATCTCGATTTTGGCCTCTTTGCAGACCCGGAAAAAATGGTCTACCGCGTTGCGGCTGGTGAAAATCACCGCCGTGTGATCGAGGATGTTGACGCGCTGTTTGGCGCGAAAATCTTTGTAGGAAATGCCACGGATTTCGATGAACGGCCGGAAGTCGATTTTAATGTCGTAGCGACGGGCCAGTTCAAAATAGGGCGACTTTTCGTCGGTGGGTCGCGCCTGGGTTACCAGGATGCTTTCTACTCTCGTCAACCGTTCGGGGGAAGTCTTGGTCAGCGTTTCGCTCATGCAGCGTACTGATTAAAAAGAGATTCAACCAACCGAATCGTCTTTCCATTAAAGGGCGAAACGAATACCCACGATAATGGGGATCAATTCGACGATGCAAAGGTAGGAAAAAAGGTAGAGGTTTTTGACCGAAGCCAATTTATTTAGCGAAAAGTACAACAGCAGCAGCCGGGCCAGGAAGAACAAAACCACCGGCACGAACATGTACTTTTCGACCTGCGCGCCCGCCGCCGGAAACGACGCCACCAGCACCATCATCACCAGCAGCAACCCACTGAAAAACAGGCTCGATGCCTGGATGATTTTGAAAAAATGGTAATCCACCACGCGCTCGAAGCGGTACAGGCTGCCGAGCAGGTTGAGGACGACGTACTTGCCGATGAGCAACACGAACACGAGCAGGGCGATTTCCCCGAAATTCAGCAGCAGGTCGGCCAGTGTCTGGCCTTCACGCAGCAGGGCCTGGGTGGAAAACAAATCCACGTTTTCGTTGGCCACGAGCATGTACAGGTACGCCAGCATCAGGCTCAGGTGCAGCACGAAAAACAGCGTGCTGATGTCGAGGCTGCGGTTGAGCGACAGCGCCGGGTCGCGGGGGTTGATGGTGAGCAAGTCGCGCGGACTGTAAAATCGCGTGAACGCCTTGTGGTACACCAGGTACAGCCCCGCGTAACAGAACAGCAGCAGCAACCCGGCCAGGCCGAAAAAGTTGGTAAAGGTGTCGCCATCGGGCCGGGGTTTGGCCAGGAGCAGGTTGCCGCTGACGGCCACGGGTTTCTGGTTGGCCGTGCGGCGGTAGCCCAGCAGCACCCGCGCCTGTTGCGGACCCGTTTTGCGCCCGTAAAACGTCAGCAGCACGTCGGGTGTGCGGTAGCGGCGGTACAGGCTGTCCACGCTCAGCACGGCCCAGGTGCCGACCGGAATCTGCCGTTGCAGCGAGGCGTTGATAAACAGGTAGCTTTCGTCCTCGGCGAAACAGAGCAGTTGGTAGTGCCGGTTGGTTTCGACGTTCAGAAACAAACTGAACGAACTGTACTTCTGGTGGCGCTCCGGCAGGTAGGGCACGTAGGTTTTCACGCCCTCGTCGTACACCTGCCAGTCGTCGGCAAAATCATGGACGAGGTAGTAGCTGCGGTCGGGGCCGACGCCCTGCGCGTGGGAGTGAAAAGTGAAAAGTGAAAAGTGAAAAGTAAGAACAAGGCCCAAAACCAAAAACCTGTGAGCCAAAGGCAGGCCCACAGGTTTGGTTTTTTGCAGCAACATGGAAAACGGAACGAGCGCCTTCAAGCCCAACTTTTCACTTTTCACTCTTCGCTTTTCACTACCGACGCTTCCTCCAGCGCTTTCACCATCGTTTCGCCGATGAGCGCGGGCGATTCCACCACGTGGATGCCGCACTCGCGCATAATGCGCATTTTGGCGGCGGCGGTGTCGTCGGCTCCGCCGATGATGGCCCCGGCGTGGCCCATCCGGCGGCCTTTCGGGGCGGTCTGGCCGGCGATGAACCCCACCACGGGCTTGCGGTTGCCGTCGGCCCGGATCCAGTTGGCGGCTTCGGCTTCCATGCCGCCGCCAATTTCGCCAATCATCACGATGCCCTCGGTTTCGGGGTCGTTCATGAGCAGTTCAACAGCCTCTTTCGTGGTCGTACCGATGATCGGGTCGCCGCCGATGCCAATGGCCGTGGTTTGGCCCAGGCCCGCTTTAGTGAGTTGGTCGACGGCCTCGTAGGTGAGCGTGCCCGACTTCGAGACGATGCCGATTTTACCTTTCTTGAAAATGAACCCCGGCATGATGCCCACCTTGCACTCTTCGGCGGTCATGACGCCGGGGCAGTTGGGGCCGATGAGCGTCACGCCCCGGTCTTTCACGTATTCCTTGGCGTAAATCATGTCTTTCGTCGGGATGCCCTCGGTGATGGCGATGATCACCCCGATGCCCGCGTCAGCGGCTTCCATGATGGCGTCGGCGGCAAAGGCGGGCGGCACGAAAATAATGCTGACGTCGGCCCCGGTCTGGTCCACGGCGTCCTGCACGGTGTTGAACACGGGCTTGCCGAGGTGCAGGCTACCGCCCTTGCCGGGCGTGACGCCGCCCACCACGTTGGTGCCGTATTCGAGCATCTGCTGGGCGTGGAACGACCCTTCCGAACCCGTAAATCCCTGGACGATAACCTTGGAAGCCTTGTTGACTAAAACGCTCATGACTGGGTGATTAGGGAAAATTTTTGCCAAAGGTAACCAGCCCGGGGGGAATGGAAGGCGGCGGGACGGAAATTTTTGGGGAACCAGCGGCAAACGTTGCCTACCGACTGATGAGCGTCGTTGGCGTTGATAGACGCTTGACTTCCGAATTCTTTTCACGACCTACCTTCGCTCTTTTGCCGTATTTTGGTACCCGGTTGGCGGCTGGCTTCTCCCCGCTCCTACCGCCCTGCATGACCTGCCAAACCTGTGGTAATCCCCACCAAGCCAAGTTCTGCCCGAACTGCGGCGAGAAGAAGCACGACCCACACGGCCTGACGGTCCGGCATTTTGCCGAGGAAACCCTCGAAGGCTTCACCCACTTCGACCACCGCTTTTTCCGGTCGGTGCGGGCGCTGCTTTTCAAACCGGGCTTCCTGACGGCCGAGTTCGTGCGGGGGCGGCGAATGTTGTACATGCTGCCGCTGCCGCTTTTTCTGGTTTGCAACCTGCTGTTCTTCTTTTTCCAGACCAACAACGTCTTCAACCAGCCGCTGAGCAGTTTCGTGGGGTATCAGCCATACACATCCTTCGGGACGCAGGCCGCCGTCCGGCGCGCGCTGCTGGCTTCGGGCGAAAGTGAGGCGGTTTTTCAAAGCCGCTTCAACACGGCGATGGCGACGGCCTCCAAATCGTACTTAGTCGTGCTGATTCCCGCGTTTGCGCTGGTGCTGGCGCTGTTGTTTGCCGGGCGGCGGCGCACCTTCATCGAACATGTGCTCCTGTCCACGCACTTTTACGCGTTCATGCTCCTGTTTTACCTGATCCAGACGGCCGTGCTGTATTTCCCCGTTCGGTGGCTGGCCAACCAGACCGGCGACTCGTCCCTGCTCGACGCGGTGTTCAGCCTGAGTGGCGTGGCGGTTTTCGCCGTGTACCTGTTCCTGGCGTTCCGGCGGTTTTACCAAACCAACCGGTTCTGGTCGGCCACGGCGGCCCTGCTCAGCAGCGTGGCGTTCGTGGGGCTTATGGTGGGCTACCGGATGCTGCTGTTTTACAAAATCACCGGGTTCGGGCACTGAGGGCGCGGGGTGATTTTTACCTCGCCCCCACTGCGGGCGCCAGCAACGGCAGTCCGACCCGGAAGGAAGCCTCGTCGTCGTGAACGACGATTTCCGAATGGTCGAGCAACGCGTACTTCATCATGATGTTTTGCAAACCGATGCCGTTGGAGGCCACGGCGACCTTCTTCCGCTGAAGGTTGTTTTCGACAAACAGCCGCCCGCCCTGGGTGTAGAGCCGGATGGTCAGCGGCAGGGCGGACGAAATCACGTTGTGCTTGATGGCGTTTTCGACCAGAAGCTGAAGCGTCAGCGGCGGCAACCGGTGCGTCAGGTACCGCTCTTCGACGGCCGTCTGGAGGTGAATGCCGTCACCATAGCGGGTTTTGAGCAGGTGGAAATACGCCTGAATGAATTGCAGTTCGTCGGCCAGCGGGCACAGGTCGCGGTTGTTTTGCTGGAGCAGGTAGCGGTACACGGAGGCCAGTTCGTCAAGAAACCGCTCGGCCTGGGGCGCGTCGGTGGCAATGAGTGCCGAAAGCGAGTTGAGGTTGTTGAAGAGAAAGTGCGGATTGATCTGCGTTTTCAGCGACTCCAACTGGCTTTGCAGGTTCGCCTTTTTGAGTTCCTGACCTTCGGTGTACGCCACCCGCCAGCGCCGGTAGAGGTAGATGCCTTCGAAAAACGCCGCGACCTGAATCGTGCCCGCCACCGACACGAGCGTGTTGAAAAAATAGGGTTTGAACAGCCGGTAATCTTCGCCGGGAAACAGCCCGATGGCCTGGTAAACGACTGTCTGGGTGATGCGGATGAGGCTCGAAAACACCAGGAACCAGGCCAGTTGAAACAGCACCCGCTGGCGCGTCTGGGCCAGGTCGGGGAAGCGCCGCCGCGAGAAAATGATGCCCCAGCGGTTGCATTCCCACACCACGATGGTGCCGAAAATAAAGAAAAGTGGAATTCGCCAATCGTCGGGATACGGCAGGTTTGTGTAGCCGTACATCACCCATTGCCCGGCGAGCGCCAGCAGCGGCACACCGACCCACCGCATCCACGTGTCGTCGAGGCGCTGCGTCGTGCCTTTACCCGGCAAACCGGGCGCGGTCGGGCGCGGGTCGGCAGACTGCTGCTTTTCACCAATGACTTCCTCCGACTGCTGCAAGGGAAATGAAGCGAATAAAGTTGGCAAACCGATTGGCCGACCGGCACAAGTTAGAAGAACGTCGCCCCCGGTTTATAACTTAGGGCCATTATTTTTGGGACCAGGTGTTTCTCGCAGACATCCGCAGATGAAACCCCGCAGATGTTCACAGAAAATTGATTTTGCGTAAATCTGCGGGGTTTCATCTGCGGATGTCTGCGAGAAACGCCAAACAGCCTCTTCACCGGTTTTCCATGAAAAAAACAGCCGCTCCGCTCGTCCTCGTCGTGTGCCTCACCGCGTTTCTGTCGCCACCCGCGCGGAAGCCCGCCGCCGGTACGCCGAAAGCCGTGCTGATTCCCACCAAAAAATTCCTGTTCAATTCCTTCGTCGACTGCAACATGGCCGAAGCCTGGGTGGGCGACACGTTCCGGATTTTTCCGGGAAAATACGGCGAAGACCCGCTCTGGGGCGATTCGCGCGAGTTGAAATACGCCGACGGCCGCAACGCCGACGAGGCCTTCCTGCGGAAATCCAGCGAATTCACCGAACCAAAGATGCCCAAAAATGCGCCGGTTCACCAGCCCGGCCTGCACGGCGCGGTGTGGTTTGAAACCGTGTACCAGGATGCGCGCGACAAAAGCGGCAAAACCCTTTTCGCCGTGTACCACAACGAAAACTACCCCGCTACCCTGCCCTACGACGCCAAAACCGGCGAAGGGTATAAGGCCGGGAACTGGCCGGAGGGCCTGAAAGAAGCCGATTCGCCCGCCGCCGTGTGCCGGATTGGCATCATGAAATCGGTGGACGGCGGGCGCAGTTGGGCCAACAAGGGCCTGTTTCTCGAAGACCACCAGCCCCGGCTCATCCTCAAACCGCACAACACCTCCAAAACCTTCGCCGGGGGCGTGGGCGACCCGTCGGCGGTAGCCAGTGGCGGATACCTCTACCTGTTTTACGGCGAGTACGGCTACCCCGGCACCTACAACCCCGCCACCTACGACCGCACGAAGGAGGCAAGCGGCCAGTGCATCAGCGTGGCCCGCATCCGGCTGGCCGACCTCGAAAATCCCGTCGGGAAGGCCCGCCGCTGGGACGGCAGCGGCTTCAACGCCCGACCCGACGGCGTGGGCGCGCCCATTGCGGCGTTGCAGATTCCCCGCGCCAGCGGCGGCGGCGCAGCCTCCTCGCCCACGGGCGGCTTTCACTGGGGGCCGTCGGTGAGTTGGAATTCGTACCTCAATTGCTGGGTGATGCTGATGGGGAAAGTCGAAGGAACCTCCTGGAAAGGCAGTGGGCTGTACGTTTCGTTCAACCAGAACGCCGACCTCGGAGCCGGAAAAAACGCGCAGGCCTGGTCGAAACCGCAGTTGCTCGTCGAGCGCCCCGGCCACATTCTCTGGTACCCGTCGCTGCAACCCCTCAACACGCCCGACGATGTGGCCAACCGCCGCACCTGCCTGAAACTCGGCCAGAAAGCCCGGCTGTTTTTCAAGGACATGGACGGGCCAAAAAGCGAGTATTTGTCGGAGTATTTGGTGGAATTTAAAAAGTAGGAAGAGGATTTTTGGTGTTGTAAAGAAGAACTTGGCAGGCCACTGCGCCCGGAGGGGTTTTCGGTAAAGGTCGTTCGCATCCTACGAGCAACGGCGGGGTTAAAAACTCCCGCGAGTGAGACCGAAAAAAAAGATCAGCCGTTTCCTTGCTTTGCATCTATGGCGCATTAACTTTGAGCCCTATTTTTACCGTTCAAACGGCAGATATATCTTCAATCTAAAGCCAAATTCAAATCATTTAATTTAAAATCAAATTCATTTACGATAAAAACGTTAAATATTTTATTTATTCTGATTTATGATAGCCATTAATAATAATAAATTCTCATCTCTTAATATCATGGAAGACAGCGATTTAACTGGAAATTTTGGGCAATTTACTTTTGATTTTCTCTCAGGAAATGAAACCAAAGTAATCCTGCTATTCCAATATGATTTCAATTACGATAATTCGAGCCCAATGTTTTGGATTGATCGTTGCGATGAAAGCGATAATTATGCAAGGATAGAGGAGTTTAGAAGCGAGAGTTTAAATGAGGTATTATCTTTTTTCAATTCATTAAATGAAGAAGGAAGAATTGGAATGCGTCTTCTTCACAAATGGTCTTGAAGAAATGAATGAGAACGATTCCCGATGTCGCTCGCAGGATGCGAGCGACCTTTATCGAAAATCCCTCCGGGCGCAGTAGCCTGCCGAACCCCGTTCGCTACCCAAATAAGTCCAAGTCCAGGTTCAGCAAACCCGCAGTATTTCGGCACCGGCTTTAGCCCGGCGCTCCTATTCCTTCAACAACGCCCGAATGTCGTCCACCAGCCGCTCGGTGTCCAACGCCTGGGTGCCTTTGTACAACCCGCGAATCCGGCCGGTGCGGTCCACGAGCACGAGGTGCTCGGTGTGCAGGAATTGGGTGGAGTCGCTGGTCAGGCCGGGCGTTTCCTCGGCAAAATACGAGCGCCGGGCCAGCGTGTAAATCGCCGCTTTCGGGCCGGTGAGCAGGTGCCATTTTCCTGCCTGCACCCGGTGCTGCTGCGCGTATTCCCGCAGCCGCGCCACCGAATCAGCCCAGGGCATCACGCTGAACGACAGCAGCACCAGGTCCGGCTGGTCGGCAAAGGCCGTCTGCACCTGGCTGAAAGCGGCGGTCAGTTTGGGGCAGGTGGCGGGGCAGCGGGTGAAAAAGAAATTGGCGACGTGAATCTTTCCCCGCACCGTTTGCTCCGTCACAACTGCCCCGGTCTGGTCGGTGAGTCGGAATTTCCCAACCGTATGGGCGATGCGCGGCGCGGCCTCGGTCGGCGTGGCAAACCAGTGGGGCGTGAAATCGGGCGTGCCGTAATACGGCACGTCGGAACCGGGCGAAGACTGGCAGGCCAGCAGCGCCGCCAGGATTCCGGGGCTAAAACGAAACGCGCGACGCGGCATTGACGCAGGGGTTTTGGCCTGTCAGGCCGTAATTCCGGCCCTTGCGGACTTCGTAATTGGCCAGCAACCGCCCGTCGGTATCCCAGAGCAGTTGCCGACCGGTTTCGTGGCCTTCGGTGTAGTGCCGGCGCTCGGCGGGCTGCCCGTTGGCAAACCAGCTTTCCGACGGGCCTTCCATCAAGTCAGCGGCGTAGGTATGGCGAAAGCGGCGTTGCCCCCCCTCCCACCAACCCCGGTGCGTGCCTTCCCGCCGCCCGGCTTCGTAGGTTCGCTCTTCAGCTTTTCGGTGGTTCGGGTGCCAGGAAACCGCCGTGCCGTTGAGTTTCCCGTCCCGAAACGGCTCGATTGACAGCGTGTCGCCGTTGAGGTAAAACGCCATCACCGTGCCCGTAAACGGCGTTTTCCGGTAAAAAAGCAAAGGCCCGGCCTGGTGCAGCGCCGGGTCGGTGCGCCGCACGACGCGCTGGGGAGCGTCGGTGGTCTGGCACGCGGCCAGCCACATACCAAGCAGGAAGATCTTAAGCAGAAACCGGTGGCTACTTTCACCCCCAACCCCCTCAAGGGGGCTTTTCGTTGCTAAACCATTCCGGGCAAAAAGCCCCCTTGAGGGGGTTGGGGGTGAAATTCTACTGCCCAACCGTGCCGGGTGTGCCATAAAAGCCAGTGCCGTTGAGGTAGGGATCGGCGTCCGTGAAGTGGTAGTGGTAGATGCCATCGGGGTAATCGGCGGTTTTGCCGAAATGCCCGTGGTACTTGTCGAGGTCGGCGTTGGTGACGGTTTTGCCATTTTCCTGCGGGCCGTACACGGGAAAACCGTCGAGCAAAAAGCCCAGCAACGCATCCTTGCCCGCCTTTTTGGTCAGGTACGCTGGCTCGACGTGGTAGTGGTACTGCCCCTGTTGCTGGGGGTGCCCGCCGTACTGATCGAACCCGACGATTTCCATCGTCAAGGCCGCCCGCCCCGCCGCGTACTGGTTGAAAAACGCCACGCCGTTGAGCGCCACGCCGATGGGGCCGAGGGGCGTTTCCTGCTTGGTCGCGGCTTCTTTTGGGTTGCGCGGCAGGCGAAACACGAGGTTTTGCTCGGCGATGGTATTCGGATTGCCCGCAAACTGTCCCGTGCCGTTGTAGGCTTCGTACTGCACGCTTTCCCACTTCGTGCCCTTGAAATACGGGCTTTTGTGGTCGGGCACGCCGTTCGATTTCACGACGATGTACTCACTCTCGACGTACACGTTGCTGGCTCCGTAAAGTTTTTTGTAAACGGCGGGCACGTCGGTCCCGACGCTGCCCGTGGTCGCGGGGGTGGTGTCGTCGTTGGTTTTGGAGCAGGCCAGGTACAGCGTCACGAGGCCCAGGAGCGCGCCGATGCGCAGAAACGGCGAAGGATTCATGGAGAAACAGTTTTGGTAAGACTTCCCCGGTTAGACGTTCTCCCTCACGGCTTTCCTTCGGGCGGCGGCGCTTTTTTTTCGTCGGGCAAAATCAGCCGGAGCAATTCGGGCACGAGTGCCGCAAACCGGGGCCGCTGTTCGGCGGTGCAGAGGGCTTTCAACTGCTCGAAATGCGCGAACGTAACGGCGGCTTTCCGGGCCTGAATGCGCCCCAGTTCGCGCTCGAGCGAATCCTTCCGGGCGGGTGGCAGGGAATCGTTCAGGTGTTGAAAATACGCCGCCGAGGTTTCGGCGTAGGCCGCATCAAGTTGGCTGATCTGGTCGTGGTGCTGGCGCTTGAGCACCCCGAACCGCGCCCGCTGGGCCTCGCCGAGGCCCAGGGTTTCGACGATGAGCCGGTCGGCCTGGCGCGGCCCGCCGCCGGAGGGGTGGGGCGGGCGGTGGAGCACCAGAAAGCCCAGCGTGGCGAAGTTGAGCACCGCCAGCAACCCGATGGCCAGCCAAAGCAAGGTTTCTTTTCTCATGTCAGTACAGCCGGTAATTGGCCGTGGAAAGCTGGTACGTCGCGTCGTCGGTGGGGCGGTCTGCTGGGTCGGACTGGCTGCGCCAGGCCAGCACGTTGAGCAGCACCAGCCCGGCCAGCCCGGCGAGCGTGAGCCGCACCGTAGCGGGCGAAACGCGGAGGCTTCGTTCGGACGAGCGCGCCAGCCGTGCTTCGATTCGGGTGAACAGAAACGGGCTGGGTTCGGCCCGGTTGAGGCCCTTCAGCGGGTCGAGGAGGTCGTCGTCGTTCATGGGCGTCGGGTTTCGGGGATTAGACGTCTTCTGTTTTCACTTCCTGCGGTCAGGAACTTCTTTTTCCAGTCCTTTCCGCAGATTGGCCTTGGCGCGTTGCAGCAGCGACTCGACGGCTTTCCGCGACAGACCCATCACCTCGGCGACTTCGGCCTGGGGCAGTTCCTCGACGTAACTCAGGATAAACGCCGTTTGCTGGCTTTCGGGCAGGCACCGGATGGCCCCGAACAAGCGTCGGGCTTCGTCGCGGCGTTCGAGCAGCACGCCGGGGTGTTCGAAGTCGGGCGGGTCGTACGCGGGTTCGCCGGTTTCACCGGAAAACAGCCGTTGCAGCACCGCAAACCGCTTTTGCCGCTTCTGGTACCGCAGAAAATCCAGGGCTTTGTTGACGGCAATCCGGTACACCCAGGTGGCGACCGACGAATTCCCCACAAACCGGTGCGCCGACTGGTGAATCTCCACGAACACATCCTGGGTGAGTTCTTCGGCCTCGGGGCGGCTCTGCACGTAACTCAGCACCGTGTTGAACACCCGCGTTTTGTACCGCTCGTAAAACGCCCGGAACGCCGCCGGGTCTTGCCGGAAGTCGGGCAGCAGGATAGGGTCCAAGCGCAGGTGGGGTTTGGGGGCAAAGGAAAGGGTTTTGGGGGAAAGTTGGCGAAGCGGCTTTGCCCGGTTCAACGCCAAGCAGGAACCGGTACTCGGTGGACGTTACCAAAAAAGCCCCAACCCGTGCAAGACCGGCTGGGGCTTTTTTGGTAACCATCCCGCTAATTCGGATAACCAGGATTCTGCGTCTTCAAATTGGGGTTATTGAGCAGTTCCTGCTTCGGAATCGGCAGCAGCAGGTGTTTTTCCTGCAAAGGCTGCTTGGAACTCTGGTTGACGTGTCCCACGAAGTTGTCGAAGCCGTTGGTAAGTTCATTGTACACCTTGCGCAGGCGCACCATGTCGAACCAGGTGATTTGTTCGTAGCACAGTTCGTGCCAGCGCTCCCGCCACACCGCCTCGCGGAAGGTAGCCGCCGAGTAGGTGCCGAGGGCGGGAGTGGTGAGTTTGGCCCGATCGCGGATGCGCTTGAAGGCGTCGTAGGCCGCCGGGGTGGGGCCGCCCACTTCGTTTTGCGCTTCGGCGTAAATCAGCAGAACTTCGGCGAAGCGGATCTGTGGCACGTTCAGGTTGTTCAGCTTGGTCGGGGTAGAACCCTGCGTACCGTTGGCCGTCCGGTTGAAGTGCTTGAAAATGTATGGAGCGCCCAAGTCAAACTTCGCACCGGTGCCGTTGGTAAAATAGCTGGTGTAGAAATACCCTTCCTGGTCTTTGGTCCGCAGGTCGCCCGGTTCGTAGGACGCGTAAAACTGGGGCGTCGGCACTGTACTCCCCGTCCCCCCCGGCCCGTTGTAAGTTACGGGCTTAAAGTTCGGGTACATGTTGTCCATGGGGTTACCGGCTACCAGCGTATTGTACTGGATCATGAACAGATGCTCCGTCCGGTTTTTGTTGCTTTCCCTGTGAATGTCTTCGTAGGTCGTAAACAGGTTGATCGTCGTCGGATTGGCGTTGGCGTAGGTGATGACCTCGAAGGCCTTGTCGGCCGCGAGCTTGTAGTAGGCGGCCCCTTTGCTGAGCGGGAAGCCGGCCATCGTCAGATACACCCTGGCCAACTGTGATTTGACGGCGGCCAGATTGGCCCGACCGCTGACGTCCATCCAGGCCAGACCGGCCGCTTCGGCGGCGATGAGGTCCTCGACAATCAACTTGTAGATGTCTTCCTGGGGCGCACGCGTCGGCAGGAAATCCTCGGAAGCGGCGGTTTGGGGCTTGGTAATCAACGGAATGTCCCCCCACAGCCGAACGGCCGTGAAATAAGCCGAGGCCCGCAGGAAGCGCGCTTCACCGAGTATCTTCTTTTTCTGCGCGTCGTCCATTGGGGTGATGGGGGGCACTTTTTCGAGCACCTGATTGGCCTGCGCAATCACTTTGTAGAGGCCGTTCCAGTACTGAACCACGTGGGCCGTGTTGCCGTCGTGGACCAACCCGTAGAGGTTATTGAGGTCGGAGTTTTGGGCGGTCTCGGTCGTTGAGGTCCCCGTCATGGCTTCCAGCAACTGCCAGTTGGACGAGAAGATCCCGGCCCCATTGCCCATAAACCTCAGATCGGCGTACACCGAAGCAATGGCGGCCTCGGCATGGTCGGGAATGGTGTAAAAGCTCTCGGGAGTGAGGTTGGAGGGTGCCTGCTCTTCCAGAAACTTGGTGCAGCCCGCCGGTCCGAGCAAGACGACTCCGCCCAGGAGCACCTTGCCTATCTTTTTTATCACGTTGAACGTCATGGTCGATGTCTCGTTTGAAGTGGGGTGATGGACTAAAAACCAACCTGAAGGCCGACCATGTAGGTCGTTGGTTTAGGGTAGTTGTGCCAAATCTCGCCCTGCGAGAAGGCGCTGCTCCCGTCGCCCTGATTGGTGGGAGTCACCTCGGGATCGCCGATAATTTTATCCTCGACCAGCAGGAAGAAGTTTTGCGCCGTGGTGTACACCCGGAGTCTGCTCATTTTTAATTTGCTGGTGATGGATGTCGGGAACGTGTAACCCAGCAGCAGGTTTTTACCGCGCAGAAACGAGCCGTTTTTGATCCAGTGGCTGTCTACGTTGGTTACGTAGCCCGCCCGGGTATCCCGGATTTCGGCAATCATCGTATTCTGGTTCTGCGGAGTCCAGGCGTTCAGCACCGAGGTATAGCTGTTGGCCAGGGCCTGGCGGTCTTCGCTGGGGTGCAGGTTCATGAGCATCACCTGGTTGCCGTACATGTACTGGAGTTCCAGGGTCAGGTCTACGTTCCGGTACCGCAAGGTGTTCGTCAGCGAACCCCAGCCTTTGGGGCTGCCGTTGCCAATGATGCTGCGGTCGGCGTCGGTGATGGCCTTGTCGCCGTTGACGTCGAGGTACTTCAAATCGCCTGGCAGGATAGTCAGCCCGTTGCGGTAGCTGGTAAACTTGGCGGCTTCTTCGCGTTCGGCTTCACTCCAGGTACCGATCCGGGTCAGGCCCCAGAACGACCCGACGGGTTCGCCGATGCGGATGATGTTCGTCTGGTTGATAAAGTTCGGGCCACCCACCCCGAAAATATCCGACGGCGTGGCCAGCGAAAGCACCTTGTTGCGGTTCATCGAAATGTTGAAGGTGGTGTTCCACTGAAAACCGCCCCGGTCGATGTTGACCGTGTTGATGGCAAACTCCAGCCCTTTGTTTTCCATCGACCCGACGTTGCGGCGGATGGTGGCGTAGCCGCTGGTTTGCGGTACCGGCGCATCAAGTAGCATGTCGGTGGTTTTGCGGTAGTACAAATCCGCTTCAATCGTGACGCGGCCCTTCCACAAACCCAACTCGACTCCTACGTCGCTCTGGGCAGTTTTTTCCCAGCGCAAATCCGGGTTGGCCAAGCGGGTGATCCCCGTTCCGCCCACCCGGGCGTCGTTGTAAACCGCCGAATAGTTCGAGCTGAGCAACGACAGGGACGAGTAGGCCGGAATTTCGGAGTTCCCCGTCAGGCCAAAGCTGGTGCGCAGTTTCAGGTTGGAAACCACGTTGCTGTTTTTCAGGAAGGCCTCTTCCGAAACCCGCCAGGCCAACGCTGCCGAGGGGAAGAACGCGAATTTGTGGTTTTCCCCAAACTTCGACGAACCGTCCGCCCGCCCCGTCACCGT
The DNA here is from genome assembly GCA_965249815.1 of Spirosomataceae bacterium. Classification (GTDB taxonomy): domain Bacteria; phylum Bacteroidota; class Bacteroidia; order Cytophagales; family Spirosomataceae; genus JAJAZB01. Next base: position 432,874 of record CBDFMV010000003.1, read on the forward strand.
GAGCAGGTACTTGTCGAGCAGGCTGTAGTTGATGCGCCCGAAATACGAGTTGAAGGCAAACCGCGAAGCCCCCGAACTAACGCCGGGGTTGGTGGCACCGGCCCCGAGGTTGTTGAAACCGAAGTAGTCGGTGGCGAAGTTGTTGACGCTGGCTCCGATGCTGAACGCGTTGGTTTCCTGCCAGGAGATCCCCAGCAGCGCCGTGATGTTATGAATGCCGCCGAACTGCTTGTTGTAGGTCAGGTAATTCTCCAGCGACCAGAAACTCTCTTTCCGGTTGCTGGCCGAGGCGTTCCCGTTGCCGCCAATGTTCAGCGTTCGGGTGGTGGACTGGTTGTTTTCCTGAGTCAGCACGTTTACGCCCAGCACTGTACGCATTTCCAATCCTTTGGCGAGGTTGATGTTGGTGTACAAACTGCCCAGGGTCGTCTGGGTGTTGAGGATGTACTTACGACCCATCAACCGGTGGACCGAACTGAAGCTGCCTTCGGCAAACGGAAAATCACGGTTGTTGGCAAACGTGCCGTCGTCGTATTTCACAGGCAGAAAGGGAAAGTCTTCTACGATTTGCCGGGCCACGGCGTCGTTGATGTCCACGAGGTTTTCGCTCTGGTTGTTGTAACTCAGCGTACCGCCGATTTTCAACCATTTCTTTACTTGATCGTCAATCGTGAACCGGCCCGAGTAGCGCCGCAGGTACGAGGTTTTGATCAACCCCTGATCGTCGCGATACCCGAGCGAAAGCGAGTACTGGGTGCGCTCGTTGCCCCCGCTGAAGCCCAACTGGTGGTTTTGGGAAATCCTGTTCTGGGTCGACTCTTTGAACCAGTCGGTGTCGTATTTGGGTGAGCCGTCGGCATTCCAGACCCGAGGGTCGATTCGGCGAAGTTTCGGATTCAGGTAGGCCCATTTGCCCGCCGCCCAGCCGACCGGGTCGTACTTGGCCATGTTGGCCCAGGCCAGGTCTTCCACGGCCACGTATTGTTTCGCATTCAACACCTGTGGCCGGTTGGGACCGATGGTGTTGACGCTGAAATCGGCGTTGTAACTGATTTGTCCTTCCCCAGCTTTGCCTTTTTTAGTCGTCACCAGAATCACGCCGTTGGCTCCCCTGGCCCCGTAAATGGCCGTGGAGGAGGCGTCTTTCAGGACCTCGACCGAAACGATGTCGTTGGGGTTGATGTAATCGATAGCCGAGCTAAACTGGTTTTGGTTGCCCTGGGGCAGCATCACGCCATCCACCACGTACAGGGGGTTGTTGGAGGAGTTGATCGAACTGAACCCCCGCACCCGGATGGTGGTACGCCCCCCCGGACGGCCCGAGTTGGTATTGACCTGCACCCCCGCCAACCGGCCCGACAGGGCCTGGTTGAGGGAAGTCGCCGGGCGTTCCATAAGTTGATCGACTTTTACCGTTCCCACGGCCCCCGTTAAATCCGACTTGCGCGTGGTGCCGTACCCAATAATCACCACTTCATCCAGGCTCTTGTTATCGGATTTCAACGTGACGTTGACGGAGGTCTGCGAACCCACCACGACCTCCTGCGGCAGGAAGCCAACGTACGAAAAAACCAGCGTGGCTGACCCTTCGGGAATCTGGAGGCGGTACTGGCCCTCGGCGTCGGTGACGGTACCGCGTTGGGTGCCCTTCAGCAACACGTTCACACCCGGAACGGGAGCATTGCTCTCGTCGGTAACCCGCCCGGAGATCATGCGGTCCACGGCATTATCTCCCGGCAAATTGCTGCTGCGCGGTCCCGGGGCGCTTCGCCCGGGCGTCTCGGTGGCGTAAACCGGACCGACGCCCAGAAAAACAGGGACGATGAGCGCGCCGGCGAGCCGCAGTATTCTACCCAGCCTACGTTGCGGAGGTATCCTTTTTTTCATGGGTTTTGCCGTCTAAACGGCGGTTTAGGATTGAGAAAGGAGAAATGGAGGACTTTTTGGAAAGGATTAAAAAATTGGGATAGCGGGCGTCCAATAATTCACGATGCCAAGACCAGGCATCTTTTCCGAAAGGCCTCGGAAATAACCGGGATTTTTTGTAAAAAACCCAATACTTCGGCCCTTTTCTAAAAAAATTTAAAAAGGCTGATTAGCTTTCAGCCGGAAAAATTCCTGATGCTTCGCGTTGCGATTCGCCCTGGCATTCTGGAGGTTGAGGCAGTGATGCAGCCGGAATGATGTTGACCTACATTTTCCGGTTGGGTAAAAACCGGCGCTTTCGGCCCTTTTAATGAAGAATCTTCGGAGGGAATTCTTCCAAATTTTTTGGCTAAAACTCAACTCCACACTGAACTCCTTACCTTTAAAGCCGCATTTTCTCGTAAACCTATTCGTTTAACCGCATGAACAACGTGCAGATTCAGAAAGCCCCCACCGTGTACGACGTGGTCATCGTTGGCTCGGGCGCGGGGGGCGGCATGGCGGCCTACCAACTGGCCAAAGCCGGGGCCAAAGTGGCCCTGCTCGAAGCCGGGGGCTACTTCGACCCCGCCGACCCCAAGTACATCAACCAACTCAAGTGGCCCTACGAATCGCCCCGGCGCGGGGCGGGCACCACGCGGGCCTTCGGCGATTTCGACGCCGCCTGGGGCGGCTGGGAAATCGAGGGCGAGCCATACTCAGCCAAGCCCGGCACCGAGTTTTACTGGTTCCGCTCCCGGATGCTCGGCGGGCGCACCAACCACTGGGGGCGCATTTCGATGCGCTTCGGGCCGGACGATTTCCGCCGCCGCAGCCTCACGGGCGTCGGCGACGACTGGCCCATCACCTACGACGACGTGGCCCCGTACTACGACAAGGTGGACCGGCTCATCGGCGTGTTTGGCTCGAAAGAAGGCCTGCGCAACGAACCCGACGGCATTTTTCTGCCGCCGCCCAAGCCGCGCCTGCACGAACTGATGATCAAAAAGGCGGGGAAAAACCTGAAGATCCCGGTTATCCCGTCGCGGCTTTCGATCCTGACCAAAGCCATCAACAACGAGCGCGGGGCGTGTTTTTACTGCAACCAGTGCGGGCGCGCCTGCCAGGTGTACGCCGACTTTTCGTCGTCGTCGGTGCTGTGCATTCCGGCGGTGAAAACCGGCAACGTCACGCTCATCAACGGCGCAATGGCCCGCGAGGTGCTTTCCGACCCCAACACCGGCCTGGCTACGGGCGTGAGTTACGTGGACACGGCGAGTTTGCAGGAAAAAACCATTCGCGGCAAAGTCGTCGTGCTGGCGGCCAGCACCTGCGAGTCGTCGCGGTTACTGCTCAATTCCAAATCGAGCCGCTTCCCGACGGGCCTCGCCAACTCCAGCGGCGTGGTGGGCAAGTACCTCAACGACTCCACCGGGGCCAGCCGGTCGGGCTTTATTCCGGCCCTGATGGACCGCAAACGCTACAACGAAGACGGCGTCGGCGGGATGCACGTGTTTACACCCTGGTGGCTCGACAACGCCAAACTCGACTTCCCGCGCGGCTACCACATTGAGTACGGCGGCGGCATGGGCATGCCCGGCTACGGCTTCGGTTTCGGCATGGAAGGCATGAACGGCAAGTACCCTGCGCGCGACGGCAAGATGAAAGACGCCGGGGGCTACGGGGCGGGGTTGAAAGACGACTACCGGCGCTTTTACGGGGCCTACGTGGGCATGGCCGGGCGCGGCGAACCCGTACCGCTGGAAAGCAATTACTGCGAAATCGACCCGAACACGGTGGATAAATACGGCATCCCGACGCTGCGCTTCCACTACAAGTGGACCGACGCCGAAATCAAGCAGGCCAAGCACATGCAGGACACCTTCGAGCAACTCATCACCGAGATGGGCGGCGTGCCGATGGGCAACAAACCCGGTCCCGACACCAACTACGGCCTGGCCGAACCCGGCAAGATCATCCACGAAGTAGGCACGGTGCGGATGGGCAACGACCCGAAAACCTCGGCGCTCAACAAGTACATGCAGGGCCACGACGTGAAGAACCTCTTCGTGGTGGACGCCGCGCCGTTCGTCAGCCAGGGCGACAAAAACGTCACCTGGACCATCCTGGCCATGTCCATGCGGACGTCGGAGTACATCATCGAGCAGGTGAAGCAGAAGAATATTTAACGCGTTTCTAACCGCAAAGACGCAAAGGGTTGACGCAATGGACGCAAAGGTTTTAACCGAAAACGACGTTGCGCGCGCCATTTTTGAGTGCAGTTTACGCTTGCCCCGGAAACTTGGCCCAGGTTTGTTGGAGTCGGCCTACGAAGAATGTTTGTATTACGAACTGATTAAATCGGGGTATTTTGTTGAAAAGCAAAAAGGCTTGCCCCTGATTTACGAAGAAGTAAAACTGGACATCGGCTACCGACTTGATTTGCTCGTTGAGCGAAAGGTTGTCGTGGAGGTCAAGGCGGTAGAAGCGTTGAACGACATTCATTTAGCCCAGGTGTTAACTTATTTGAAGTTGTCCGAATGCAAATTAGGGCTACTCATCAATTTCAACGTAACCCTGTTGAAAGATGGTGTGCGCCGAGTGGTCAACAACCTGTGAATTCTTTGCGCCCTTTGCGTCAGCCCTTGCGTCTTTGCGGTTAAACGGCACTACAAAAATCTACCGAGACTTATGAAACGAAGAGACTCCCTCAAAGCCCTCACGCTCAGTTCGCTGGGCATGGCCGTTGGCCCCGTCGAGGCCGCCGTGCCCGCACCCCCCGTGGCCCCCATCAAGGTGCCGGGCGGGCGCCAGAAGTTCGAGGCCGAGCGCGACGCCAAATTAATGGCCGAGAAGTTTTTCACGCCCCACGAGTTGCAGACCGTCACCGTGCTCAGCGACCTCATCATCCCCGCCGACGCCAAATCGGGCAGCGCGTCGCAGGCGGGCGTTCCGGCCTTCATCGAGTTTATCATGAAAGACCAAGCCCGCAACCAGACCCCCATGCGCGGCGGCATCCGCTGGCTCGACAACCAGTGCGTGAAGCGCTTCGGGAAGTCGTTCGTGGAAAGCACCAAAGCCCAGCAAATCGAGATGGTGGACGAAATCGCCTACCCCGGCAAGGCCAAACCCGAAATGAGCCAGGGCGTGGCGTTTTTCAATCTGCTGCGCAACCTGACGGCCACGGGGTTTTTCACCTCCAAAATCGGCATCGCCGACCTGGGCTACGTCGGCAACACGCCCAATAACTGGGAAGGCGTCCCCGCCGACGTGCTGAAGCAGTACGGGTTGAGTTACGAGAGTTGAGGATTCAAACAAAAAAAGCCGGGCCTCTTTCCAGAAGCCCGGCTTTTTCGCGCCCGCCCGAAAGCCGCCTCACGCGTGAACGTGCTGGCGGTGCTGGCGAATGTTGACGAGGTGCGTGGCGACCAGCCCCAGCGAGGCGGCGTAGCCGAGGTATTCAAACCGTTCGGAGACGTCTTCGAGCAGCAGGCAAGCCGTGAACAGGCTCAGGAAAATCCACAACGCCCGCTTGATGAGGAGCGAATGCGTGTGCCGCGTGGCGTGGTACACGGCGAAGATGTTGACGAGAATGAACACGTAATCCAGGCTGAGGTAACCCAGCTTCAGCCCCTCGCTGCCGAAGTTGACCGTCAGCAGCAAAAACGGCGTTAGCACGCAGTGAATGATGCAAAGGGTCGAACCGGTAATGCCGATGTAGTCGGCCTTCGAGGTGAGGGTTGGGATCTTCATGCTGAACTTGCGCAATAGCGTTGCAAAAGTAACGCTTCTTTCCAACGGCGTGCCACGGGCAGCGACTTTTTTTGCAAAACTGTTGCATTGGCTGGCTACATTTGCCCAAATCGCGTTTACGATGCTGGAAACCCGCAACCTGACCTTCGCTTACAACGCCCAAAAACAGTTCTCTTTCCCCGACGTAGCCTGTGCCGACGACGAAACCCTGTTGATTTTGGGGCAATCCGGGCGGGGAAAAACCACCCTGCTTCACTTGCTGGCTCTGTTGCTGACGCCCCAAAGCGGGCAGGTCGTCGTGAATGGCACCGAATTGAGTCGTCTGGCCGTGGCCGAAGCGGTGGCGTTTCGGGCCAAAAATATCGGGCTGGTGTACCAACGTCCGCACTTCGTTCACGCGCTGAACGTGCTCGACAACCTGATTCTGGCCAACTACCTGGCCGGGCTGAAACCCGACCCAACCCGCGCCCGTCAACTGGCCGAACGGCTGGGGTTCGCCGATCATCTTCCAAAAAAAACCACCCAGCTCAGCCTCGGCGAGCAGCAACGCGTGGGCATTGCCCGCGCCCTGATGAACCGCGCCCGCGTGCTGCTGGCCGATGAGCCGACCTCCAACCTCGACGACGAAAACTGCGAGCGCGTCGTGACCCTGCTCACCGAACAGGCCCACGACGTGGGGGCCAGCCTCGTGATCGTCACCCACGACCAGCGGCTCAAGGAGCGGGTGGGCAACCAAGTCAGTTTATAGTTTACAGTTTACAGTTCACAGAAAATCCCAGGTGGGCTGTGAACCCGAAACTGTAAACTGTGAACTATAAACTGTAAACTGTACATGAATCTCCTCCGCATTTCCTGGGCCAACCTGCGCGACAAGGCCCTGAGCAGTTTTCTGAGCACCCTGCTGATGGCGCTGGGCGTCACGATTATTTCGCTGCTGCTGATTCTCAACAAGCAACTCACCGAGCAGTTTACCAAAAACGTGCGCGGCGTGGACTTGGTCATTGGGGCGAAGGGCAGTCCGTTGCAACTGATTCTGGCGAGTATTTACCAAATCGACGCGCCCACGGGCAACATTCCGCTGGCCGAAGCCACGCGGCTGACGCAGAGTCCGCTGATTAAAGAATCCATTCCGCTGGCGCTGGGCGATAATTTCAAAGGCTACCGCATCGTGGGTACCAACCAGAAGTACCTCGCCCACTACGGCGCGACGCTGGCCGAAGGCAAACCGTTCAGCGAGCCGCTCGACGCGGTGGTCGGGGCGAAAGTGGCCCGCCTGACTGGCTTGAAACTGGGGGATAAATTCGCCGGTTCGCACGGCCTGACGAACGGCGAAGGCCACGAACACGACGAGCTGAAGTACCGCGTGGTGGGCCTGCTCGCTCCGAGCAATTCGGTGGCCGACCAGTTGATTCTGACGCCCGTGGCAAGCGTCTGGAAAATTCACGAACACGAAGAGCACGAAGGCGAACCCCACGAGGAAACCCGTAGCGCTGACCTGAAGGTCGGCGCCGCGCCCGCCCCCGACGACCCGTCGCAGGAAATCACGGCGCTTTTGGTGAAAGTGCGCAGCCCCCTGGCCAAACTCACGCTGCCCCGCGCCATCAACGACAACTCCAAGCTCATGGCCGCCTCGCCCGCCATCGAAATCAACCGGCTTTTCATGCTGCTCGGTTTTGGGCTTGACACGCTCCAGTACATCGCCCTGGCCATCATCATCATTTCGGGCATCAGCGTGTTCGTGTCGCTGTACAATTCACTCAAAGAGCGCCGCTACGAAATGGCCCTAATGCTTTCGATGGGGGCCACGCGCACCAAATTGTTCGGGTTGCTGCTGCTCGAGGGCCTGATGATTGCGCTGATTGGCTTCGCGGCGGGGATTTTTCTCAGCCGCCTCGGGCTTTTTATTCTCGGGCAAAACGTCGAGCAGAATTTCCACTACGACCTCAACGCCTTCACGCTGTTGCCCGAAGAAGGCTACCTGCTGGCGGGTACGCTGCTGATTGGCCTGCTGGCCGCCGCCCTGCCCTCGCTGGGCATTTACCGCATCAACATTTCGCGAACGCTGGCGGAGGATTAAATTTAGCACGTAGGGGCGGTGCTTGCCTCCGCCCGCGTAGATTGGCGAACACTTCAGGGCGGAGGCAAGCACCGCCCCTACCAAATAAAGTCACGCTTCGTTGGGGGCGAAAACTGGCTTGCGGGTTTTCCACTTGCCCCGCGTGAAATCGGGAATGGGCACCGACGTTGAATTTTTCCGAATGGATTCTTCCGACAGTGGACTGATGGCCGACCACGCCGCCGCGTCGTACACATCGATGGGTGGGGCGCTTTTCTCGCGGATGGCCGTCAGGAAATCCATCATCACGAAGTAATCCATGCCGCCGTGGCCCGCGCCTTCGGCCTCTTTTTCGCCCTTCTTCCAATACGCGTGATCGTACTTTTTCAGGTACGCCTCGTCCGATTCCCACTGGTGCGCTTTCGGGCTGACGCCTTCGAGGTAAATCTGGTTGCCGTCGTCCATCCACAACCCTTTCGTGCCCTGCACCCGGAAACCCAGCGAGTACGGCCTCGGGCTGTTGGTGTCGTGGGTGATCAGGATCGTTTCGCCGTTGGCGCACTTGATCATCGTCTGGACCACGTCGCCGAGTTTGAATTTCACCTTCGCGTTGGGGTGGTTGGGGCCGCCGTGGTCCACCACGTACTGGTGCAGCCCACGGGCGGGCGAAGCCATCGAGGTAAGGTACAAAAACTGATTGCCCCGGTTGATGTTGATTAGTTCAGCCACCGGCCCGAGGCCGTGGGTGGGGTACAAATCGCCGTTGCGGTCCACCGAGTGCTGGGTGCGCCAGCGGGCTTCCGAAAAGCCCTTCGCGCCGAATTCGACGCCAACGCCGTTGGCCGTGCCGTTGTTGAATTTAATCCCGCGCAAATCGTGCTGGTAGCCGCATTGCAGGTGGTTGATTTCGCCGAATACGTGCTGCCGGACCATGTTGAGCACGGCCATCACGTCGCGGCGGTAGCACACGTTTTCGAGAATCATGCAGGGTGAGCCGGTTTTCTCAAACGTGTTGACCAAATCCCACGATTCCTGCAACGTGACCGTGGCCGACACCTCCACGCCCGCATACTTGCCCGCTTTCATCGTGGCCACGGCCATCGGCACGTGCCACTCCCAGGGCGTGGCGATGATGACCCCGTCGAGGTCGTCGCGGCGGAGCATGGTTTCAAAATCACGGTCGGTTTTGCCAAAAGCGGCGGCTTCTTTCCGCCCGGCTTTGGTCAAAATCTGCTGCGCTTTTCCCAGCGCGTCGGGGTCGGTATCGCAGAGGGCGGTAATCTGCACGCCGGGAAACGCCAGCGCATTTTGCAGGTGGTTGCGCCCGCGCAGGCCCACGCCGATGAAGCCCAGGCGCACGGGGCGGTCGTCGCGGCGGGCAAGCAGGCCGGAGGGGAGCAGCGAAAACGCCGTGGCGGCCACCGCGCCGGTTTTCAGAAACTGGCGGCGGGGCCAGGCAGGGCCGAAAGTTGGTTTCATGTGGAAGGGGTCGGTTTAAGAAAGAGTAGCGAATACGTTTTCCATCACAAAAGCGTGAGTGCCGAGCCACTTGGCCCGCTCGCCCAACTGCGAGATTTCAACGGTGAGGTCGTTGCGGAAATCGCTCAGGCAGTACTCGCCGATGGCGCGTTCGAGCGGGTCGGTGATGAACGCCCCGGCTTTGGCCATGATGCCGTCGATGATGATCATTTCGGGATTGAGCAACTGAATGGCAATGGCCAGGCCCTTGCCGAGTTCGGTGCCCACTTCGTGCAAGACTTCGAGGGCGAAGGCATCCCCCTGGTGGGTGGCTTCGATGACCATTTCGAGGTCCACTTCGTCGACCGGGTACACGGCCAGTTTCGACACGCGGCCTTCTTCCAGTCCGCGTCGCACCCGCCGGATGAGCGACGAGGCGGAGGTGATGGTATCGAGGCAGCCGGTTTTGCCGCAATGACAGCGTTCGCCGTTGGGCACCACCTGAATGTGCCCCAGTTCCCCGGCAAAACCCGACGCCCCCTGAAACACCTCGCCGTTGAGGATGATGCCCAGCCCCACGCCCCAGTCGATGTTGATGGAAAGCACGTGCTTTTTCCCCTGAGCCAGGCCGCAACGCTGCTCGCCGAGGGCCGTGGCTTTGGTGTCGTTGATAAGAAAAACGGGCAGTCCAACCTGTTCCGAGAGCCAGTGCCCCAGCGATTCGTCGGCGTGGTTGATGCTTTTATAGGTGTAGTTCAGGCCGTTGCGGGCATGAACCAACCCCGGAATGGCCACACCGATGGCCAGCAGGTCGTCGCGCTCAAGGCCCGACTCATCCAGCACCCGCCCGGTAAATTCCATCAGCCCGTCCACGAACGCGGGGTTGTCTTCGAGGCGCAGGTCGAAATCCCGCCGGACGATGACCTCCTGCCGGGGATTCAGCAGGAGTACTTTCGTATCGTGGGTACTGATGTCGAGCACCACGACGAAGTTTCGCCGGACGTTCAGACCAAACAGCACGGGCGGACGGCCAAAATTGCCCGTGGCCGTGGCTGGGCCGCTGGCGGTTACCCATCCTTCCTCGATTAGCTCTTCCACGATGCTCGTCACCGACGGTACGCTGTTGTGCAGATTTTTGGCCAGTTGCGCCAGGGTTCCGGTGCCTAACCGGTACAGGCCCAGCAGCACCTTGCGGCGTTGCTGGCTCTTTTTGTAATCGAGGATGGAGTGTCTGATCTCAACTTCGGCTTCGGGTACTAAACTAACGGGTGGCATTTAAGAGGGAAGGGCAGGCGAGGTGAATGAAATTAATTCCTCAAATATCCATAAAATCAGAAAACCCCGGCAAGTAATCACAGGAATCAACTGGGCCCGGTTCCTTTATTGCAATTAATTCAAGTTTTAATGTTGTCAAAAGTGAAGGCAATGCGCCTGGTTAGTTTTTTCTTGACGTTGAATTCAGCGGATGAACTGGAGAGAAAGAGCCAGCCACTCAACGCCAGCCAGTGAGTAGCCAGCGTCTCAACTGGACGACTTATTTTCGGTTAAGCGAGTTTATCCACGCTGCTATTTTCCGGGCATCCGCCGCTGGCACTTGGGGAAGAGCCGGCATGGGTGTTTCATAGTCGGGCCAGTTCTCAGGTTTCGGGCTGTGAATCAGCTCCACGATTTCCTGGTCGGAATACCTCCGCCGTGCCACGTCTTTGAATGCCGGGCCAACCTGGCGTTTGTCCGGGTTGTGGCAGGCCAGGCAGGTGTGTTTTTGAAGGAGCGGTTTGACGACCGCGTACGCAACCACCTCCGGACGGCTGCTTGCCGCCTGACCACTTGCGGACGGATTCCGCCTGGTGCCGTTGGAGGTGTTCACCCCGGTTGGTGGAGTGGGGCTTTTGCCGACGGGGGGTGATTTAACCAACAAACTACGCAGGGGCAGCGCAGGGCCTTCCGGAATAGCGTTCAGGGTGTAATAGGCAGTTGGATGCACCAGGGAGAAGGTGTGTTCCCGTTCCCGAATTCCTTCTAGTGAAATTGCGTGAACGTAGAACCGTTGCAGAGAATCAACAACAATCCGAACCCGCATTCCGTCCTCGGACACGTTGATGCCTATCACTCGGCACTTTTTTTTATTCACGGGGGGGCTGCCGTAAACGGGTTGGTATTTGTACGTGAACCGTTCAATGGCGTAAGAGGAGAGGTCTTCAGCCGACCGCCGGTCCACGGGTTTGGTAAATTCGATTTCAAAGCCGTCGGGCATGGCGCGGATGGTACGCATCTCGAAGGGCGTCCGGTTGTTGTTCCAGACCAGCCGCTGCAAGCCTTCACGCGCCCCCCCGGCAGAACCCCACCCCCGGCTCGTTTCACCGACGAACAATGAACCATCACCGGCCCACGCCAGCCGGAGTACTCCGGATTGAAAACCGTTCCGGAAATCCCAGGCCGCCCCCTGGTACTGATCGTTTACTTTTTCCAGAAAGACCCGCATAATTTTGCTTTGCCCCTGGTCGCCGATGAGGACTTGCCCGGCAAAGGGGCCGAAGGCCTCCTGCGGAATTTTAACGATTTCCGAGTTTGAAATGCCCAAGACACCGTGCGGCAGCCAAACGGCCGGGAGCTGAATTTCGGGAAATTCCGCTTTGAGTTGCGCCAGGGTCACGGCGCGTTCATTTACCACGTTTTCCGGCTTGCGATCGCGCCCCCGATCGTCGAGACTCACCCGAGGATTCACCCGGGCAAATAACTCTTGCTGCGTTAATTTCAACGGTGACCCAGGGGTTGAAGTCCAGCGCAACCCAGCCGGATTTCCCGTAAAAGCACCTTTTTTCAAATGAACAAGGCCCCCTGAACCAATCCAGTCTCCCTGATTGTCGGCGTAAAACAATTCTCCGTCAATCATCCCCAGGCCCGCTGGCGAACGCATCCCCGTGGCCCAGGGTGTTACTTGTCCTGTTTCGCTGATGCGCAAGGTCCAGCCCCGCCAGAGTACGGGGCTGTAGGGTCGCCACCAGATGTCTTCGGGAAAGGCTAAATTACAGGTGACGAAGAAGGAGCCATCCGGCGCGATTTTGGGTCCGTAATTGTATTCGCAGTAATTACCCGAAAGCGGAAAGGCATAAATTGTCTCAAACAAATCGGCTTTTCCATCCTGATCGGTGTCAGTCAGGCGGGTCAGTTCCGCTCGCTGGGCGCAGTAGAGCGCCCCGTTTTTGTACGCAACGCCGAGAACCTCATGGAGACCCGAAGCAAAGGTTCGGAAAAAAGGGTGATCGCCGGTCGGATTCTCAACGATAAACACGTCACCCCGCCGGGTAGTAACGGCTAAGTCCCCATTGGGGAGCGTCGCCAGACCACCCACCTCCAGCAGTACGCCCTCAGGGGACGGTACGTTGAGAATGGCTGAGAAATCGGCCTCTGTGGCCGGCTCCTCACTGGTGAGGCGGCTGGCGGCTGACTGGGCCTGACCCACGAACGCCGAGTGGAGAAGAAATCCCACCACGACGAACAGCAGTGTATATTTTCGCATTGGTACGGGGGATTAGTTTAGGTTGTTCTCGTCGCGCGGAGGGGTAAACACACCAATTTTTCAACGAAGGGACAAAACAAAACCCGACCGTTGCGAACGCGCTGCCACGTGGTACTGCTTGAAGGGGGGTCAAGGTCGGACGACTACGGTATTTTGTGCGGCAATCGGTGTTTAGCCATCTACTTCATCCCCGAACCACTCAGGACTAATAAAAAAGGCTATAGCTCACCTTTTTTTGAAAAGGAACGAGTAATTCCTGCCCCGCCGGAGTGGTTCGCAGCATGGGGGCCGCGCCATCCGTCTCATCGAGGCGCAGGTAGTAGTTTCCATCGCCAATTAGGTAGAGTCCATTTGTTAAGAATTCAATCGTTTTCCCAGCGGCTACCCGGCAATAAACACCCTCGCGCGGGGCATCGGCAGCGAGTTCCCGCCGGATTCCCTGGCCGTCGTTGATGACGCGGATGCTGTCGCTAAAAAGGGCATTGCCCAACCAGAAAAAAAACGTCGGTAGCCCATCCGCGCTCAACCGGTATCCTTTGAATCGGTAGGCAGTTCCAACGGTATCGGTAGGCCAGGAGGCACCTGGGTTGGTGAGTTGGGTGATGCTCTGGGCGGGGTTGCCCAGTAATAGAATGGCACCCGTAGGTCGGGCCGAGCCATCGCCCCGCCCCGACCACATTGGCGTAGCATCCAGGAAATTTCCCCGCCAAACCTGCACGATTGCGCCAAAATCGGGATCGTAGGTGAAATGCAACTTTTGCTGACTACCCACTGATATGGCGTGCACGAGCCGCCGTTGATTGGGCAAATCCATAAAACAGCGCAGCAATGTGTTACTGGAACTTTCTACCAAAATCGGATTGGTGGATTGGGTGAGCCGATCATTGGCTTCGGTCAAGTCCGTTTCACGGAGTCGGGAGCCACTTACGGTTAAAAGTAAGGGCGCTTTTTCCCAGCTTACTCGTTTGGCATACTGTAGCTGGAAGGAAACCTCGCCTGCGGGTAACTGCACCCGGGCAGTCGGCGTTGTACTATTCCAGTCAAGTGCTGTTTGGTTGTTGATGCGAAGTTGGCCGCTTCCGCCGGGCGTCGTCAAGCCGAAGGTGTATTCACCCCCTTCTTTTACAGAGAGGTGCCCCACATAATTCACCAGGTGCTGGGGTGGCAATCCGCCGAGCCGGGAAGTAAGCGCGGGTAGCTCACCTGCGCTGACGGCGGTCAACCGCTGGCTATCCGGATGCTCAGGCAGCGGTCCTTTATACACCGTGTAGGCGAGGGCGGTCAGGGTAGGGCCAACCTGGTCGAACGGAGTCAGGCTGAGGTTACGAATGGCGATGGCCCCCTGGCGATTTCTGAAACCCAATGGTCCCGGAGCGCTTTCGTTACGTGGACCGGACTCGGAGGGAATCAGCTCGATGTTTTCGTGAAGAAGTACCCCGTTTAGTTCAACGCGCAGCAACCTGCCGTTGGCGATTTTCCGACCCTGGGGATTGAAGCGGGGGGCCTGGAAATCAACCAGCAGGTGCTGCCACAAACCGGGTGCCCGGCTGACGTTTTGCCGGGGTGCGTACCCCGTCCCTCCGGTGGGTAACCCGGAAAGACCTGCGGAAGACGGGCGGCCTGGTGTTCCGTTTGGAATGCCTCCATTGTCTTCAGCGGTTGGCGATGGCTTACCCCAGCTATCGGCCAGTCGGATAACGTACCGATCTTGCAGGCGAAGGTCGGCCTGGGAATCTTTGGCCAACAGGTAGTCGAATTCGAGTTTTACATCACCAAAAGTCTGTCGGGTGATTAGTACCGGAGCCGGGCTGCTTTCATTCTGCTCACTGACCAGAATGCCCGTACCTGGGCTTATGGTTAAATTCCTGGATTTGGTAATGTCGGCCCTGACGGAGGCAACGAGTTTCCAGTTTGAGTTAGTGGGGCGAAAAGCCGAAAGATCGCTCAACGGAATTGGCTGCTGGGCTATTGCCCTTGCAGCACTTCCACCGAAAAGCAAAAGTAGATATGTCCCGCACCGGGTCATATTGCTCGTTGTCATTGAATTCTCGGAAAAAATCACTGCCGGTCACGGCTGAAAGTTCGTCCTCAGGAAAGCCGCGTACCGGTTATCCAGTGCTGGTTTAGTGCCCAATTGGTTATGAATCACCACACGGTATCGGAGCGTATGCCGCTGGTGCGCCGACCAGACGAGCGGGGAATCGAACAAAAGAGCTGCGTTGAAAAAGGCAAAATCGTGGTCCTGGTAGATGTACCACGGCGTTGGTGAAACGGCGTTCCTGGGATGATTGAAAATTGCCAACCCCGCCCCAACCGGGCGCGTAGAGTCTGGTACGGCACTTAAATCCATCCAGTCGGCCCGGTTTCCCTGGCCAATCAGGTTGGTGGCATTTTCCCAGCCCCCTGAATCAATGTAATGGTAGCGGTGTAGTGACGGAGCGGCCCGGTACGATAATCCCGCGTACCCTCCGTAAACGGGTCCACCCTTTTTCAGCGGGGGGGTGCAATCAAGCCTGACGGGCTGATTACCAACGGTAAAATCCAGTTTCCAGTCAATTGAATAGGACCCATCACCCGCTGGGGCGGAGACCCTGAGCAGTCGGCGTTCAGTAAGCACGGCAGCATCCTTGCCGGGCGCGTACGCCAGATTGAGTTGAATGGTAGCCGAAAAATCCGAGTGGAGCTCCACCCGCGCGTTTACGATGCGGCTTGTTCCTTCCGAACGGCCCGTGGCCCGGTCTTCTTCCCAGTAATTTACCCCGTTAATGAATTTCCAAGAAAACCACAAACCCCGGTGCCAGGGATGGTCGGGAGGCCGGAGCCAGGTCAGTACCGGCCCGCCCAATGGCCGGATAGGGTGAAAATACGGTTTGCCAGCCTGCGTACCGTAATTCAACTGCCACAGCGTGTCCCCCTGGTGGAGCAACGCCAGCGACGAATCGGTTCGCGCCCAGCGATAGGCATTCCGTATTGCCCTGCCGGGAGGCTTCGGGCTGGCCATGGATGGCCCTTGCTGCGAAACCCTAATTTTGTGCGTTGATGGCAATTCCATGCAAAACCCACTCAAAAGGGGCAGACCGATTATCCAGCCGCTTCGTTTAGCAAGTTGTCGGAGCATCATTGAAAGCGCGGTAGGCTTGGAGTGCATCGCATACTACCCGAAGGCTCAGTACCCGGGATTCTGTTTCAAGTAGGGATTTTTGGATAGTTGGCTGGTTGGAATCGGGAATAATCGCCGGAAAGGTTGATTCTGCTTAACGTACTTAAGGGATACGTTCCAACTCCCTTCCCATTTTCCAAAGCGGATTAAATCATTTCTCCTCCAGTTTTCCCATACCAATTCGCGGCCCCGTTCGGCAAGTAGTTCGTCAGTCGTCAGGGAGCTGATGGGCGGTAAGCTGGCCCGTTGGCGGATCTGATTTACCAACGAAATCGCCGTTGCCACATCCCCGAGGCGTAGGGATGCTTCGGCTTTCATCAGCAGTACATCGGCATAGCGCAGCACGACAAAGTCGTTATCCTGATTCACCGTGGAGGGGTTGTTCTGTTGTACTTCGTACTTAACCGACCTCACTCCCTGCGTAAGCGGAGCCCGGCTGAAGGAGTCAATCTGGGGCACAACGACCAGGTCCTTGATTTTCCCATCAACGTAATCGGCCAGCTTAAGAATGCTCCCGTCATTTCCATACTGCGGCCCGACCATCCATTGTCGTTTACGGTTGTCGTTCCCATCGTAGGAATAGTAAAAATCGGCGAAGGTGACAAACCCGCCCCAGGGATCGGTACTGATGTTGTATTTAGGTTGTACACCAGGGGGCAGTGTCTGCATGTGCATGATCATGCCGGGTGCGTAAAGTTTATCGTAAGGAATGGTAAAAATGTTTTCTCTGGAGGCCCCGTTCTGATCGTTGTTGACCCGGAACAATTGCATGTAATCTCCCACCAGGTTATACTGAGTGGAAGTAATGATGGCTTCGCAGGCCTGCTTGCAATCGTTCCAGCGCGGAGTACCAGTGAACACTTCCGAGTTGAGGTAAAGTTTGGCCAATACGCCCTGGGCAAAACCCTGGGTTACTTTACCGTAAGTCTGGGGATTGTTTTCGACGGGAAGCACAGGCAAGGCCGCTTTTACCTCTTTTTCCACAAAATTGAATACCTCAGTCCGGGCACTTTGCGAAAGATTCCCGGCCGGGGAGTCTTCGGTAATCAGGGGCACATTGCCAAAAAGATCGCAGAGCAGGTAATAATAAAAGGCACGAAGTACCCTTAGTTCTCCGACGATTCGGTCTTTTCCCACTACCTGAATCGGACTGTTTTTCAGGTTGGATAGGTTCAGGTTGATGTTCGCGATGCCGCGGTAGCAAAACTCCCAGGCATCGTTGATGTGTCCCGGCGAGACCGGATTCCAGCTATGCTCGGCCTCCTGCCGCCACACGCCCTGGTCGTACCAGCCTGAGCCACGCGTGGGAACGAAAACCTCGTCTGTACTGGTCTCATTGACGTTGAACAGGCCGCCGCCGACGTACCCTCGCAAGGTGCCGTAGGAGGCACCGACCAGGCTGAGCAGGTCTTTTTCGGTGGTTGGGTAATTATCGGCCGATGCGTTGCTGAATACGTCCGACTCCACTTTAGTGCAGGACTGGGTCGTTCCGAATATCAGCAAGATGACGGCCAGAGCCAGGGTGGAAACACCACGGGCAGGGAAGCTTTTCATCGTTAAAGCAGTTTAAAAAGGTTCGTTGAAATCAAAGGCCGATGGAAACACCCAGCGTCAGCGAACGCTGAACCGGGTAAAAATTAATTGGCAAGACGCCCGGCGAAAGATTCACCGAGGTGTCGGAGGTTCCGTACACGTCAACCGAGGCACCCGTGCGAGCTTCGGGCTCGATGCCTTTAAAGCGGGTGATGATAAAGAGGTTCTGCCCGGCAAGATATACCTCGCAGCTACGGAAGAGGGTCTTGGGGACGCCCAATTTATACCCTAACCGGAAGTTGTCGAGCCGGGCAAACGAGCCACTTTCAACCCACAAACTCGACCAGGTTGGCGAGGCGCCGGGGCCAATGCCAGAGCTGAACGAACTACGGAGCAGGTTGTAGCCGGGAAACCGGTTGGGATTTTCAAAAAACAAGCGGGGGCCGTTAGCGACTTTTTGCCCCAGCGAACCCCGTAACAGAAAGCTGAGACTCAGTTGCTTATAGGACAGGTAATTGTTCCAACCAAAAGTCACCGTCGGCTGCGGCGAGCCTAAATACGTTCGATCCTTGCCGAAGGGGTCGTTTCCTCCGCCCCCGTTGTCTTTCCAGATGTAATTTCCTTTCTCGTTGAACCCGACGACCTGAGGCCCGAAAAACTCCCCAATCGGGTACCCTTCCTGCAGTACCGCCGGTGCCGAGATTCCCCCTTCGCCGCTCAGAAATGACCCGTACAGAATCGGATTGTTTGTGTCGTAGGAGAACAAATCATTGCTGAGGGAGACCACCTTGTTTTTGTTGCGGGCTACGTTGAAGGTAGTCTGCCAGTTGAAGGCTTTATTTTCGAACACAGCGTACGTAGCCGAAAGCTCAATCCCACGGTTGTTAACCCGACCTACGTTGGCCAGAATCGTGTTTGTGGTTGCCGTCAGGTTGTCCGAGCCGTATTTACTGCCGATAGCAATTGGGTAGTTGAAGAGCAAATCCCGGGTGTCTTTGTTGTACCAATCAATCGAGCCAGTCAGCCGGGACTTGAACAGGGTGAAATCAACGCCCACGTTGGTCATCGCCGAAGTCTCCCACTTTAGGTCAGGATTGGCATTTTGGGAAAACGTGTAGGCTGTCGAGAATAATCCGTTGCTGTAATACGACCCGCTCGGTCCGTAGAGTTGTCGGGAGGCGTAATCGGCGATACCGTCCTGATTCCCAGTAATGCCGTAGCCGATCCGAAGTTTAAGATCGTCAACGAACTGGGCGTCGTTCATAAATTTCTCGCCGCTGATTCTCCATCCAGCCGACAGGGAGGGGAATACTCCGTACCGGTGATTGGCGCCGAAGCGGGAGGAAGCATCCCGCCGGATGTTTGCCGTCAGCAGGTACTTATCGTCGTAGGAATAATTCACCCGGCCCAGCAACCCAGCCAGCTTGGCCTCCGATTTATAGGAGTTCATGGCCATATTGGTGGCCCCGCCGGGTCCGGCATTCCCTGCGCTTAAATTGTTGTAGGTAAAAATATCGGGAAAATCCCGGTTGGACGCCCAGAAGCCTTCGTTGGCGAGGGTCTGGTAACTATGACCAGCCAGTAAAGTCAGGCTGCTTTTCCCGAAGGTTTTCGAGTAGCTCAGGTTCGTCTCGATTAATTTATCGTACACCTGCCGGGTTTCGCGCCGTGCCTGGGAAGTTTTGTTGCCGAATCCGTTCCAGGTGCTGGGCGTGAAGCTGCCGTACAACCCGTCGAACACGTTGATGGAAGCACTCACGCTCAGGCGCAGGTTCTTTACGATTTCCAGGGAAATTTTTGGGTTGACCAGGGTTTGTTTTTCCTTGCCGTTGTTGGTGAGTTGGGCCAGCCGGGCCAGCGGATTGTCCGTTTCAAACAGGCCCTGAACCTGGAAAAACGTGCCGTCCGGGTTGTAAACCGGGTAGGTGGGATTGAGGCGCTGGGCAGAATTGAAAGCCTGATAATTAGCGAATCGTTTATTGGAAAACTGCTGTGAGATGAACAGTTGCATTTCGAGCCGGTCGTTGAATGCCTTCTGGGAGACGTTAAGCCGGGCATTGAGCCGATCGTAACCCGAATACCGGACCACACCAGGCTGGTTGAGGTAAACCAGCGAAGCCCGGTAGGTAAATTTCTCCGTACCACCCGAGATGGCCAGCGCGTGGTTGTGGCTGACGGCGGTTTGTTCCAACTCCTCGAACCAGTTGGTGCTGGAGCCGTAATCCTGCCCGGAAACATTCCCTTCCCTGAGTTTTTCACGCCAGGTATCGGCGCTGAGTACATCGGGATTCTTTGTCACTCGGGCTACCCCCACGTAGCCGTTGTATTCAACCTGTGCTTTGCCGGTTTTGCCCCGCTTGGTGGTAATGACGATGACGCCGTTCGCCCCACGCGACCCATAAATAGCTGAAGCGGAGGCATCTTTGAGTACGTCAACCCGTTCGATGTCTTCGGGCGCAACCGAATTCAGTGAAGCGCCCAGTACTCCGTCAATGACAATCAAAGGTTCGCTGTTGGCGCTCAGCGAGGAAGTGCCCCGAAGACGGATGGTGGGGCGGTTGTTGGTTGGGTCACTGTTGGCGGACCCGATCACGAGGCCAGCCACTTTTCCCTGGACAGCCTGCAGCGGGTTGTTGACAATCCCGGCGTTTAAGTCTTTGGCTGTGATGGTGGCCGTGGCACCGGTTACATCGGCTTTTTTCTGGGTGCCATACCCCACCACGACTACTTCGCCCAGCGTTTTATCATCCGGAACCATCTGAATGTTGATTTCCGTTCGATGGTCGATCGAAACGGACTGAGTCAGGTAGCCAACGTAGGAAAACGTCAGGGTGCCTTGGTTCTGCTCATCAGGAATAAATAGCGAATACTGACCGCTTTTCTCGGTAACGGTGCCTGTTGAAGTGCCTTTGAGGGAGACATTGACGCCCGGCAACCCTTGCCCGTTTTCATCCGTGACTTTCCCTTTGATGGCAATCGCCACGCGACCACGGGGTGATTTACCGAATAGTAGGCCGCCGCCCGTCACAGACGGTACCGTTAACAAAAGAGCCGACAACGTGCAAAAGATTGCCATCCTTCGCAGGGCCAGCCGCAAGTCAGTAACTTGCCGGGGTAGGTATGTTGTCATCATTGTAAAGTTTAGAAGAAGGCGACAAGGACTAAAGCTGCTCGCCACCAGTGCATTTACTGAAGGAGCGAGACTTGGGCTCAGCAGCCGATTTTACTGCGCTCCGAGTGATTTTAAGTACTGATAACTATCCTGAACGGCCTTTTCACCGGCAACTTCGAGGGTGGTATACCCGTCGAACCCCGACTCGACCAAGGCGTGGTAGGTTCCCCGGATGTCAACTTCCCCGCTGCCCAGCGGAATGGTTGCCATTCCGCAACCGAAAACCTTTCCCCGGTTCGGAATCAATTCGCCCGGCATGTCTTTCCAGTGAACATGTTCAATCCTCGAACCGAATCGTTTGACGAAGGCAACCGGGTCTCCCCCACCCAACCAGAGATTGCCCGTGTCGAGGTTGATGCCCAATGCCTGCGAGTCGCACCGATCCAGTAGTTTTTCCATGGCATCGGCCGAATCAGTTATTGGACCATGCGGCTCCAGGAGGATTTTCACGCCCAGATCACCGGCCAAGCGGAGCGGCTCGTACAACTTCTCATGAATGGTGAAAATGGCCTCCTCCGTTGTCAGGTTGTGACCGAACGGCGTGGTGGGATCCCCTTCCGTTGTAATCACATGCTTTACTCCGATGGTGGCCGCCAATCGGACGGCCTTGATGATTTGGGCCGTACCGTATCGCCACGGGGCCGCCGGATCCAGCAGGTTCGCGTGGGCACAAACACTGGTTATAGTAATTCCACGACTGGCAAACAGCCGTTGGATATCGAACGGATTGGCATCAAGGCTCGCCACGGCCGTGAATCCGAACTCGGCACCCAGGCAGGCCCCATCGGTGTTGTCAGTTACGTCGGCAAAGGCAAATCCCCAGCTTTGGATTTGGTCGAGTTGCTTCTCTAAGGTTTGAAATGGGTTGATCAGGGCAAAACACCCAACTTTTACACTCATGGCAGCGGTTGTAAAGCGTTCATATAATTTTTCGTGTAAGTTTATTGACTTTTAAAGCAGCCCTGCTGCAAATACTTTCACTGACGAATTTTGAAGATGCCATGCGACAAAATCCATTGGTGTATCAGGAGGAAGGCAAAATTTTCCACGCTGACACCTGCCGCCCCTTAGTAGAAGCCGCCGCGGCGGGCCAGCTCCAGATGGTGGCCTGGGGTCGTTTTAATTATCCGGGAGTACGCATCCGCAAGCACCTGTTGCCCAAAGTCAACAGCATTGGTTACTGGGATGCACATTTACACCAAGAGTGGGGCCTGGGTTGGCACCGGAACGAGGGCCTCGAACTGACCTTCCTGGAAACCGGCATGATGCCCTTCTCGCTCGAAGAAGGCAATTTTACCCTCTTACCTGATCAGTTAACCATTACCCGACCCTGGCAACCTCACCGAGTGGGCAATCCCGCGATTGGCGTAGGAAAATTGCATTGGATTATCCTTGATGTCGGCGTACGCCAACCACACCAGGAATGGGTCTGGCCGCGCTGGGTAATGCTCAGCCGCGACGACTTGGCTGAACTGACGAAGATGCTACGCCAAAATGAACAACCCATCTGGAATGCTAACGCTGATATCAAACGCTGTTTCCAGCGAATCGGCACGGTACTTCGTAATGTCCCATCCAGTTCCACAGAGAGTTGGATCAATCTTTATATCAATGAAATTCTTATTCACCTGCTGGACCTCTTCCGTCGGGGAGATATTTCGCTGAACGAGGCTTTGATTGAAGGAAGTCGGACAGTTGAACTCTTCATCCGGTATCTGTCCACCATGCTGAGCGAACCCTGGACGCTTGAATCGATGGCGGCCCACTGTAAAATGGGAACTACCCGATTCGTGCATTACTTTAAACAGATCACGAATATGACGCCCATGCAGTTTCTGACGCTGAACCGCCTGGAGATGGCCACCCGGCTCCTGGTTGAAGAACCCCGGCTAAGCGTCACAGACATAGGCTATGATTGTGGTTTTTCCAGTCTTGAATATTTTGCAACCGTTTTCAGGAAGCAATTCGGGTGCTCGCCCTCAAGTTATCGCATCGACAGCAACCAAGAGAGAAATTGACCCACCCCAAGTTGTGAGGCTATTTAGTAACGGGAGAAAGCCCCTTTCCAAAATCTGCTCTACTTGAAGCAGACGGCCCTGTCTCCAACTCAGATTGGTCCGTTGCCCTCTTTTTCTAAATCTGTTTTCAAAATCGATGCCCTGCTCCCGACGCTGGGTGCGGGTCGACGTCCGCTTCCTGAAATTCATCGCTGGTCAGTTGCTTGTCCGTGTGAACTCCCAACGAATGCAGGCGTACGCAAAGAGCAGGTTGGAACTCAACCCGGCGAAAACCGGTCGTCGACCGAGCCACCGGCAGCCGTTTACGGGCACCTTCGGCACCGATTTACCCCGAATAGCGACCAACGCACCGTTTTAAGCGAGCAGCACCGTTGGGTTCTCGCCCGCGACTGCGTATTTTGCGCGGCTGAATACCTCTACACCAAACCGAATGCCTCTTTTTTCTTGCCGTTTACGCTGCCTGCTGCTTTTTGGGGGATTGGTGACGGGCCTGTCGGCCTGCGTCGAAGGGTTTGAGCCGAACCTGAACCTGACGGCCGACGTGCTGATTGTGGACGGCGGGGTGACGGATTTAGCGGAACGGCAAACGGTGAAACTTAGCCGGTCGCGGGTGTACACGGGCCGATCGAGCACGTCGCCGGTGCAGGGGGCGAAGGTTGAAATTCTGGTTGGGGGTGCCACGGCGGTGAGCCTGCGCGAAAGTGCGACGACAAACGGCCTCTACGAAGCGCCCGACGGGTTCCGGGGCGAGGCAGGCAAAAGCTACCAGTTGCGTTTCACCACTGCCGACGGCCAGCGCTACGAATCCAGTGCCGAGCGGTTGATGCCCGTCCCGCCGATGACGAAAGTGTACGACCAGTTCGACGCCCGAGGCATCGTCAACGCCGAAAAGACGCGCTACACGCCCGCCAACCTCATTTACATCGATACCCCCGACCCGGCGGGCGAGCGCAACTTTTACCGCTGGAACTGGACCCTCTGGGAGCGCCAGGACTGGTGCGCCACCTGCCAACGCGGCATTTACATCACCACCAATGGCGTCGGCGATGGCTATTGTCTAACCGACCCGGTGCTGCCGCTCGGCAACCTGTACGATTACACATGCGCCGGGTCCTGCTGGGAGATTGTCCGGGGTGTTGACCTTAACCTGTTCGCCGACACGTACAGCAACGGCCGGCCCGTTACGGGCAAACTGGTGGCCCGGATCCCCTACTACCAACCCCAGGGCGCACTGGTTGAAATTCGCCAGCAATCGCTCTCGCCAGAGGCGTATCGGTATTACCAACTGTTCGAGAGCCAAACCCAGAGCACCGGCGGGCTGGCCGACACCCCGCCCGCGCCCATCGTGGGCAACGTGCGCAATCTGGACAACGACCGCGAAAACGTGGTGGGGTATTTCACCGCCTCGGCCGTGGCGGTTCAGCGGTACTGGCTGAACCGGCAGAATGCCAGTGGCATTCCCGTCGGCCTGTTTCAAACCTTGCAGGGCCGGGCACCCAGCCCCGAACCCCCCGTGCCGTTCCGCCCACCCGCCGCGCGGTGCCTGCCGAGCGAAACCCGCACACCGGTGAAACCCGAGGGGTGGCAACCTTGAAAGGGGCCGGGTAAATTTTACGCCTTCGCCTGTCTTTTTCCCAAAACAAACCAAAACCATTTGACTTCCAATCATCCTTTTCTCCGACCTTTCCTGCCGGTTCTCAGCCTCGTTTTCTGCTGCCTGAGTTGCATCGAACCGTACGACCCGGCCCTGAACCTGACCGCCGACGTACTCGTGGTGGACGCCACCCTGAGTGATCAACTCGAAACCCAGACCGTCCGGATTGGCCGGTCGCGGGTGTACAGTGGCCGCACGTCGGCCACCTCGCCGGTGCAGGGCGTGCGGGTCGAGGTGGTCGAAAACGGCGGCCCCGTCGTCACGTTTCGCGAAACCCAGCCGGGCAGTTACCAGGCCCCCGAAGGTTTTCGCGGCCGGGCAGGCAGCCGGTACCAGTTGCGTTTTACCACCGCCGAGGGGAAAAAGTACGAATCGACGGTGGAGTCCCTGGCCACCGTCCCGCCGATGACGAAGGTGTACGACCAGTTCGACGCCAAGGGCATCGTCAACGCCGAAAAGACGCGCTACACGCCCGCCAACCTCATTTACATCGACACCCAGGACCCCGCCGCCGAGCGCAACTTTTACCGCTGGAGCTGGACCCTCTGGGAGCAGCAGACCTACTGCGCGTACTGCCAGCAGGGCAAGTTTTTCACCACCAACTCCACCACCGGCGACGGTGCCTGCCAGCGCGACCGCACTTTGCCCGCCGAAAACTGGTACGACTACACGTGCATTGCGTCGTGCTGGGACATTTTCCAAAGCTACGACCTCAACCTGTTCGCCGACGTGTACAGCAACGGGCGGCCCATCACGGCGCGGCTGGCGGCGAAGATCCCCTATTACCAGGCGCAATCGGCGCTGGTTGAAATCCGGCAGTATGGCCTGTCGGTGGGCGCTTACCAGTATTTTCGCCTCTTCGAAAGCCAGACCCAGAGCACGGGCGGGCTGGCCGACACGCCCCCCGCGCCGATCATCGGCAACATCCGCAACCTGGCCGACGACAAAGAACCCGTGGTGGGGTACTTCGCGGCCTCGGGCGTATCGTCGGTACGGTACTGGCTCAACCGGCAGAACGCCAGCGGTTCGCCCGTCGGCCTGCTCGAAACCCTGTTTGGGCACAGCCCCAACCCCGAACCGTCGTCGTTTGGGCCGGAAGGCATTCGTCCGCCCTCGGCGCGGTGCATTCCGAGCGATACCCGCACGCCGCTCAAGCCGAATGGCTGGCTCAGGTAGGTATCCCGTTCAACGGAAAAACCGGTTCTTCAGACCCCCTGAACGCCAACTCTCCGGTTTTTCACCGGATTCATTCATCAACCAACCGGTATTTTGAGGGATGGATCCATCCCGGAAACGTACCCGATTTATGGCCTTTTTTTTCTCAAAACCGCTAAAATTCCTGGTGCTGGCCGGTGGGCTGACGGCCTGCGTACAACCCTACGACGTGGTGCTCAACGCCGACAGCGAGGTCCTCGTGGTGGAAGCCACCCTGACCGACCAGCCCGGGCAACTGCCCTTTCACCTGAGCCGCTCGCTGGTGCAAAACGGCAAGGTGTACGGCTACCCGGTGAAAGGGGCAAAAATGGAGGTGCTCGTGGGCGGGGGCGGCCAGGTAGTGCCCCTCACCGAAACCGACCCCAGCTACTACGCCCTGCCGGAGGGGTTTCGGGGCAACGTCGGCGAGCGGTACCAACTCCGCTTCACCCTGCCCGACGGGCGGCGGTACGAATCGACGGCGGAAGTGCTGCCCGCCGTGCCGCCGGTGGCGAAGGCGTACGACCGCTTCGACCCGAAGGGCATCGTCAACGCCGAGAAAACCAAATACACCCCGGCGCACCTGATTTACCTCGACCTGGCCGACCCGGCGGGCGAGCGCAATTTTTACCGCTGGAACTTCACCTTCTGGGAGCGCCAGCAGTGGTGCGAAACCTGCCTCGGCGGGTACTTCGCCGTGACCGACTCGCTCACCGGCGGCGGGGCCTGCGTGTCGGTGCGCAGCCCGACCCCGCCGCTGTTCGACTACGAATGCCGCACCGACTGCTGGGATATTTTTCAGGGCAGCGAACTCAACCTGTTTGCCGACCAGTACTCCGACGGGCGGCCCCTCCTGGGGCGGGTGGTGGCCCGGATTCCCTACTTTGCCGCCAACAGTACGCTGGTCGAACTGCGCCAGTACGCGCTCACGGCCGCGGCCTACCGCTATTTCAAACTGCTCGAAGACCAAACCCAGAACACCGGCGGGCTGGCCGATACCCCGCCCGCGCCGATCACGGGCAACATCCGCAACGTGCAAAACCCCGACGAGGCCGTACTGGGCTACTTCGGGGCTTCGGGCGTGACGGTGGTGCGCTACTGGCTCGAACGGCGCAATGCCAACACCGCACCCGTCGGGTTGTTTCAGGCGCAGTTCGGGCGTTTGCCGCTGCCCGAACCGCCCAACGGTCCCTACCCCGGCATCCGGCCGCCCACGGTGCGGTGCGTACCCGGCCCCACGCGGACCCCGCTGCCGCCAGCGGGGTGGCGGAATTGAGCGGGCAGTGGGCATCAGGTAGTTACCATTTTGATAATCAGCGATTAAATCCCAAAACTCGTGTTGATTTGGTCCACTTTTTCGGGGAAAATGCTGCGGCTGGTCGCCCTGCTGGGACTGATGACCGCCTGCGTGGAGACCTACGACGCCAGCGCGCCGCAGACGGCCAACCTGCTTGTGGTGGAAGGCACGCTGACGGATTTGCCCGAAATCCAGACCGTTCGGTTGAGTCGAACACGGGTCATCAATGGCCGTTCGGGCACCTTGCCAGTGGAAGGTGCCCGCGTGGAAGTACGGGTAAACGATGCGCCCACGACCGTTGTTTTCCGGGAAAGTAAGACGGAAAAAGGGGTTTACGAAGGCCCCGACGGTTTTCGCGGGCAGACCGGTAGCCGCTACCAACTGCGGCTGACCCTGCCCGAAGGCGCACGTTACGAATCGGGCGTGGAGACCATGCAGGCTGTTTCCAAAATCGAAAAGGTGTACGATCGCTTCGACCCGCAGGCGATTGCCAACGTCGAGAAAACCAGGTTCACGCCTGCCAACCTGATTTATGTGGATACCCAGGACCCGCCCGGACAGCGCAATTTTTACCAATGGACCTGGACCCTCTGGGAACAGCAGCAATGGTGCGCCTTTTGCCAGGGCGGGCTGTATTACCTCAGCAACGATGCCCTTTCGGGGGTTTGCCAACCGTCGCGGCAGTTGCTGGCCTCCAACCTTTTCGACTACAATTGCCTGTATGCGTGTTGGGAAATCCTGTTCAGCAACGAGGTAAATATCTTTTCAGACCAGTACACCAACGTGCGGCCCATCACCGGACGGCTGGCCGCGAAGATCCCGTTCTACCAAAAACTGCCCGCGCTGGTCGAAATTCAGCAACGGTCGCTGACGCCCGAGGCGTATCGGTATTTCAAACTGCTCGCCGACCAAACCCAGAACACCGGTGGACTGGCCGACACGCCCCCCGCCCCGCTGGTGGGCAACGTGCGCAACCTGGCCGACGACCGGGAAAACGTGGTTGGGTATTTTACGGCCTCGGGTACCTCGGCGGTGCGGTACTGGCTCAACCGCGAAAACACGACTGGCAACTGGATCGGCCTGTTTGAGGCCCTCAACGGGCGAACACCAAACCCGGAGCCGCCCTCAGGCCCGCCGCCACGCCCGCCGTCGGCGGTGTGTGTGCCTGGTCCAAACCGCACCCCGGTGAAGCCGGAAGGCTGGCAAAAGTAGGCCGTTCGTAGTCTGAACTCCTGTTTACCCGTAACCGTTCGCACACGCCGCAACCAACAACCCGTGTCAAATTCGTCCGCTTTTTCGGGAAAAACGTGGCTGCGGCTGCTGGCCCTCACCGGGCTGGTGCTGGCCTGCGTGGCCCCGTACGAGCCGGACATTCGCCTGTCGGCGGACGTGCTGGTGGTCGAGGGCACCCTCACCGACCAGCCCGGCGGGCAACCCATCCGGATTGGGCGGTCGCGGGTGTACAATGGGGTTTCGTTTACGGCTCCGCTGAAAAACGTGCGGGCCGAACTGGTGGTGAACGGCGCGCAGGTGGTGCCGTTGCAGGAAACGCCAGCGGGCGATTACCAGCTCCCGGCGGACTTTCGCGGGCAGGTCGGCAGCCGCTACCAACTGCGGTTTACGCTGCCCGGCGGTCAGCGTTACGAATCGACCACCGAAACCATGCCCGCCGTTTCGGCCATCACGAAAGTGTACGACCAGTTCGATGCGCAGGGCATCGTCAACGCCGAGAAAACCAGGTACACCCCGGCCAATCTGATTTACCTCGATACCCCCGACCCGGCCACCGAGCGCAACTTTTACCGCTGGGAATGGACCCTCTGGGAATCGCAGAACTGGTGCGTCACCTGCAAGCAGGGCCGGTACTACGTCATCGACGAAATCACCCGGAAGTTCATCGAAGACTGCCTGCCCGACAGGTTTTTGCCCCAGGAAAACCTCTGGGATTACGCCTGCCGGGGCGAATGCTGGGAAATTCTGCGCAGTTTCGACGTGACCCTGTTCGCCGACCAGTACGCCAACGGCCGCACCATCGCCGGAAAACTGGTGGCCAAAATCCCGTATTACCAGCCCCTGCCCGCGTTGATTGAAGTCCGGCAGTACGCCCTCACGGCGGCGGCCTACCGCTACTACCAGTTGCTGGCCAACCAAACCCAGAACGCGGGCAGCCTCACCGACCCGCCCCCGGCGGCCATCGTGGGCAACGTCCGCAACCTCGACGACGCCCAGGAAAACGTGGTGGGCTATTTCACGGCTTCGGCCCTGAGCCGAACCCGCTACTGGCTCACCCGCCAGGCCAACACCGGCCAGTGGGTGGGGTTGTTTGAAGCCCTCAACAACCGGAAGCCCAACCTCGAGCCGTTCACCCCGTTTCCGCCGCGCCCGCCCCAGTCGCTGTGCGTACCCAGCGCTACCCGCACGCCCGTGAAGCCGGAAGGCTGGCCGAAGTAAAATGACCCGTTGGCGTTCTCAACTTTCACCCTACGCACGATGACGCGGAGCTTTTTTTCGGGAAAAATCCTGCGCCTGCTGGCCCTCGCCGGGCTGGTGGTCGCCTGCGTGGAGCCGTTCGTGCCGCAGGGCCTGAACCTGGAGGGGGCCATTCTGGTCGTGGATGCCAACCTGACCGACCAGCCCGAAGCCCAGACCGTCCGCCTGGTGTATTCGGTGGCCAAACCCTTCAACGAATTCGAGGAAGCGCCCCTGAGTGGGGCCACGGTCACCGTGCTGGTCAACGACGCCCCCAGGGCGCTGCGCGAAACCACACCGGGCCTCTACGAAATGCCCGTGGGATTTCAGGGAAAAGTCGGCGAGCGGTACCAGTTGCGTTTCACCACGCCCGAAGGGCGGCGCTACGAATCGGGCGTCGAGACCATGCAGGCGGTTTCCCCCATCGAAAAGGCCTACGACACGTTCGACCCCCAGGCGATTGCCAACGTCGAGAAAACCAGGTTCACGCCCGCCCATTTGATCTACCTCGACACGCCCGATCCGCCCGGACAGCGCAACTTTTACCGCTGGAGTTGGTCGCTGTGGGAGCGGCAAAACTGGTGCTACTCCTGCCAGGGCAGCGTGCTGCTGGGCGATACCGACGGGGGTACGGGTCAACACGCTGCTACGGATCAACCGCTTCGTGGCCAACAACCCCGTTCCGCCGCGGCATGGTACGATTACGAGTGCAAAACCAAGTGCTTCGATTTGCTTTTCAGCTACGAGACTCAACGTCTTCAGCGACCAGTTTACCAACGGCCAGCGCATCGTTGGGCGGTTGGTCGGGCAAGATTCCCTACCTACCAGGCCCGGGGCGCGCTGGTCGAAATCCGCCAGCAGGCCCTCACCGTGGACGCCTACCGCTACTACCAGCTTTTTGCCAGCCAGACCCAGGCCAACGGCGGGCTGGCCGACACGCCGCCCGGCCACCACCGGCGGGTAACGTGCGCAACCTTTCCAACGAGAAGGAAATCGTTTCGGGCTATTTCTCGGCGGCGGGCGTGAGCAAAATGCTTCGGTACTGGCTTCGAGCGAAAAAATGCCTCCGGCGTACGGCCTTGGATTTGTTCGTCGCCTTCAGAACGGCCGGCCGTTACCCAATGCTCGGAACCGTACTCCTCGGACGCGGGTCGAAACCCGCCCGCCCACGGCGGTGTGCATGCCCAGCGAGACGCGCACACCCAGTGAAGCCGGAAGGCTGGCGAGAATGAAAGTCTGTTCGTAGCTTTAAATATTTCTGACCATGAACTTGTCTCGGTCACTGTTTTCCCTTCCGCCTCCTGTCGCTGGCCCTGCTGCTGGGGGCGATGCTGGCGGCCTGCGTGGAGCCATTCGCGCCCCAGGGCCTGAATCTGGAAGGGGCCATTCTGGTCGTGGACGCCAACCTGACCGACCAGCCCGAACCGCAGTTCGTCCGGCTCACGTACTCGGTGGCCAAACCCTTCAATGAGTTTGTCGAAGAACCCCTCACCGGGGCCAGCGTGACGGTGCTCGTCAACGGCACGGCCCAGCCCCTGCGCGAAGTCACGCCCGGACGCTACGACCTGCCCGCCGGGTTTATTGGAAAAGTCGGTGACCGCTTTCAACTGCGCTTCACCACGCCCTTCGGGCGTCGCTACGAATCAAGCGTCGAGACGATGCCCGCCGTTTCGCCCATCGAGAAGGCCTACGACGCCTTCGACCCGCAGGCCATCGCCAACGTGGAAAAAACGGCCTACACCCCCGCCCACCTCGTGTACATCGACACGCCCGACCCGCCCGTCGAGCGCAACTTTTACCGCTGGAGTTGGTCGCTGTGGGAGCGGCAAAACTGGTGCTACTCCTGCCAGGGCAGCGTGCTGCTCGATACCGACGGGGGTACTGTCAACCGCTGCTCGGATCAACCGCAGTACAACAACCCCGTTCCGCCGCGCTGGTACGATTACGAGTGCAAAACCAAGTGCTTCGATTTGCTTTCCAGCTACGACATCAACGTGTTCAGCGACCAGTTTACCAACGGCCAGCGCATCGTTGGGCGGTTGGCGGGCAAGATTCCCTACCTCCAGGCCCGGGGCGCGCTGGTCGAAATCCGCCAGCAGGCCCTCACCGTGGACGCCTACCGCTACTACCAGCTTTTTGCCAGCCAGACCCAGGCCAACGGCGGGCTGGCCGATACACCCCCCGCCCCGCTGGTGGGCAACGTGCGCAACCTCGCCAACGAAAAAGAAATCGTTTCGGGCTATTTCACCGCCTCCGCCGTCAGCCGCTTTCGCTACTGGCTCGACCGCAAAAACGCCACGGGCGTGCCGGTTGATTTGTTTAAGTTTCAAAACGCCGGGCGCACGCCGCTGGCGGAGCCGTTCGTCCGCACGCCGACCGGCTTCCGGCCGCCCACGGCGCTGTGTTTACCCAGCAACACCCGCACGCCCGACACGCCGGAGGGGTGGCAGGGGCCATAGCCGACTGAAACCGTTTTTTTTTACAAATTCATTTTACCCATGCCTGCTTCTGCTTCGCTGCTTCGCTGCTGGTTCGCCCCGATTCTGATCGGAGTGGGACTGCTGGCGGCCTGCGTGGAGCCGTACAGCCCGGAACTGAACCTCGAAGGCCAGAAGCTGACCGTCGAGGGCACGATCACCGATTTGCCCGAAACCCAGTTCGTCAAACTCAGCTACGCCGTGGCCAAGCCGTTCAGCGAGTTCGAGATTGTGCCCGTCGGCGGGGCGTCGGTGCAGGTCAGCGTGAACGGAACGCCGCTAACGTTCAGGCGGGAAGCCAAACCTGGTACGTACCAACTGCCGGAGGGTTTTCGGGGAAAAGTCGGCGAGCGCTACCGGTTGCGGTTTACCACGCCCGACGGAAAACGGTACGAGTCGGAGGAGGAAACCCTGCGGGCCGTGCCGACCGTGGACAGCACCTACGACCGCTTCGACCCGCAGGCGATTTCGCGCAGCACCGACCGCAGCCAGTTCTGGCCCGCCGTGGCACACCGTGTACGCCCGGTTCAACGACCCGCCGGGCGAGCGCAATTTTTACGGCTGGAGTTGGACGCTTTGGGAAAAACAGGACTGGTGCGGCTCCGTAAAAGCGTACGACCAGTCCACTGGTTACTACGATTACAACTGCCGGACGAAGTGCTGGGAACTGCTTTTCAGCGAAAACCTGACCCTGTTTGCCGATACTTATTCCGACGGCCGCACCGTGACTGGGCAGGTGGTGGCCAAAATCCCGTACTACCAGCCGGTGAGTCCCATTTCGGCGGGCGCCTTGGTCGAAATCCGGCAGTATTCCTTGTCGCCGGGGGCATACCGCTATTTCAAACTGCTCACCGACCAAACCCAGAACACGGGTGGCCTGGCCGACACCCCGCCGACGCCCCTGATTGGCAACATCCGCAACCTCGGCAACGAAATCGACATCGTGACGGGGTATTTTACGGCCTCGTCGGGGGCGTACCGCGGTTGCCAAACGCCGCCACTGGATTGACCGCCGCACCGGCTCCGGGCTACCCATCGGGCTGTTTCTGGCGCTCAACGGCCGATTGCCCAACCCCGAACCATTTTCGTGCAACGGCTTCGGCTGCCGTCCGCCCACGTTTTATTGCGTTCCCTCCGACACCCGCACGCCCACCCAGCCGGAAGGCTGGCAAGGCTTTTAACCCACCCCCACCTGACAACCACTCCGACTAAATTCCGTTACTTTGAAAACCCAACAACCGCACCGCATTCCCAACCTCTACCGCATGCCTCGCTTTCTTCTCCTGTTTCTGCTGCTTGGCCTGACCGCCACCCGTGGTTTTTCCCAAAATTATTTTACCCTCAGCGGCGTCGTGCGCGATTCGGTCAGCGGGCAACCGCTGCCCAAAGCCACCATCGTGATCGACTACGACAAGTACCGCTCCGGCACCAGCACCGACGCCGAGGGGCGCTTCGACCTGGCCCTCAACCCCGGTCCGCACGTGCTCGTGGTGCGCTACGTGGGCTACGTGCCCTTCCGGATTCCCGTCAGCATGACCCGCGACGTACGCGTGACCGTCAACCTGAGCACGGTGGCGAGCCAGTTGGAGGAAGTCGTTGTGACCAGCAAGGGCTTCGACCGCACCGTGCGGCAACCGCTGCTCGGCGTCACCCAAATCAGCATCAAAACCCTCCAGCGAATGCCGTCGGCGCTGGGCGAAACGGATATTTTGCGCAGCCTGCAAATGCTCCCCGGCGTGAGCAGCGTGGGTGAAGCCAGCAACGGCGTGAACATCCGGGGCGGCACGACGGACCAGAACCTGATTCTGCTCGACGACACGCCCATTTTTAACCCCACGCACATGTTCGGGTTGTTTTCGGTGTTTCCGCCCGACGCCGTCAGTGGGTTAGATCTCTACAAAGGCAACGTGCCCGCCCGCTACGGCGGCCGGGCCGCCTCGGTGCTCGACGTGAGTCTGCGCAACCCGGATTTGACCCAGTTCAAACTCAACGGCGGCGTCAGCCTCGTGTCCAACCGCCTGACGGCGGACATTCCGATTGTGAAGGAAAAACTCGGCCTGCTCGTGTCGGGGCGCGGGGCGTTCAACGACTTTCTGCTGCCGCTGGCGTCGAGCCGCCTCAACGGCATCAAGGCCAACTTCGGCGATTTGGCGGCCAAAGCCTTCTGGCGGGTCAACGACCGCAACACGCTCACGCTGATGGGTTACGCGAGCAAGGATTTTTTCCAAACCGAACTCCTCGGCAGCCTGGCCAACATCAACGCCACCTCCACGCAGTACGACTACGCCGCCACCAACGCGATGGCGCGGTGGTTTCACGTCATCAGCCCGAAGCTAAACCTGCAAACCACGGCCATTTACGCCCACTACGTGCCGAAGATTCTTTCGCCGGAACTGAACTCGTCGAACAAGGTGGTGCTGCGGCAGAGCATTTTGCAGCGGCAATTCAAGTCGAACCTCAACTACCAGTTGGCCAACCAGAAAATCGAGTTTGGCGTCAACGCCACGCACTACCGCCTCGAACCCGGCGAACTGCTGCCCGGCAGTAGCCCGAGCGTGAACTACCAGAAAACGCCCGCCGAAAATGGCCTCGAACTGGCCATTCACGCCGACGACGAGTGGAGCATCACGCCCGACTTGGCCATCTCGGCGGGGCTGCGCTACTCGCACTTCCTGAACCTCGGCCCGTCGCTCGTGCGCCGCTACGCCGCCGGGGAAACCGCCGACGAAACCTCGGTCGTGGACTCGGTGCGTTACGGGTCGGGCAAGGTGTTCAACACCTACGGCGGTTTCGAGCCGCGCCTCGGCGTGCGCTACGCCGTCGGGCCGAACGCCTCGGTGAAGTTTGGCTACAACCTCATGCGGCAGTATTTGCAGGTGGTGACCAACACCACCACGCCGCTGCCCACCTCCCGCTGGAAAACCGCCGACCCCAACGTGAAGCCCCAGGTGAGCCAGCTCCTGTCGGCGGGCTGGTTCCAGAATCTGAAGGACAACATCTACGAAGTCTCGGTCGAAGGCTACTGGCGCACCACGCAAAACGTGCTCGATTACAAACCGGGGGCCGATTTTCTGCTCCAGCCCTACCCCGAAACGCAGTTGCTCCAGGGCCGGAGCAAAGCCTATGGCGTGGAAGCGATGCTGACGAAAAAGAAAGGCGAACTCACCGGCTGGGTCAACTACACCTACGCCCGCACGTTCAACCAGGTGAGCGAGGGGGCCGGTTTCCGCGACCGCATCAACGGCGGGGCCTGGTACCCGGCCAACTACGACCGCCCGCACACCTTCAACGCCAGCCTCAACATCAACCAGGGCAAGCACCACAGCTTTTCGTTCACGTTTGCCTACAGCACCGGGCGGCCCTACACCGCGCCGGAAGGCTACATCGGCTACCAGGGGCGCATTTACCCGTACTACAACGAGCGCAACCAGTACCGCATCCCCGACTACCACCGCCTCGATTTCTCGTGGAACATCTACAACCCCAGCCTCAAAAACCGCCGCTGGCAGGGCCACTGGACGTTTACGGTGTACAACCTCTACGGCCGCAAAAACGCCTACTCCGTCTTTTTCCGCACCGACAACCGCGTGACGAAAGGCTACCAGTTGCAGATTTTCGCCTCGCCGATTCCGACGTTGTCGTATAATTTTGAGTTTAAATAATTTGCCCGCTCGCCCCGGTCGGTATCCTCACCGGCCGGGACGTGCGGCTACACTCAACCAGATCAAAAACAATGGCAAAGTATTTACTTGTATCTATCCTCTTTCTTTCAACTTTTGTTTGTTTCGCCCAATCAGCAATTGAAATTACCGATGGCAAATCAATAACTTATGAAAAGTTTGAATATGGCTTTAGCATTGACAGGAAGTCTCAAATAAAGAAGTTTCTTTCTTCAAAAGAATATGATGCTTACGATGTAACTGTTTTTGTAAGGAATAGGTCCGACAGAGATTATGTTCGATTCATCTATTCAGATGGGAAACGAGTTGTTTCTGACTATTTAGCTGAGTTCAACTGCTATAACTCCTTGGAAAAGAAGGATGCGCTCACTGGATTAGTATTGTATGGCAAACCAAAAACTGTTCCGATTACTAAAAAGGAATATAAAACAATGTACTATGGGGCTACTCCATTTGTGTACAGCGAAAACGAAAAAGATGAAGTTCTTGTGGGATACACATTAAATTCCGAAGATGTTGTAACAGCCAGTTTCATGGTTGTTGTAAAAAAAGGTGAAGAACCTAAATTTAAGGTCAAGCCTTACGGAAGGTAGCTGCCACCTCTGCCTGAGCGAGTTGGCACCTCGTGCGTGGCAACCCGAAAACAAACTTCAACGGATTTTTACCTTTCCCCGCCCGTCATTGCGAGGCACGAAGCAATCCGCTGACCACTGCCAAAAGAGCTTTCAGGAAACTACCTCGGTGACCACGAACAGATTGCTTCGTGCCTCGCAATGACGGGTTGGGGGATCGGAATTCGCGCGCCATTGCCTACCTGCTCAAGACCCGTTTGTCGGGTGCCGGGAAGGCCAGACACAAAGAAGCCAGGCAACCCCAAAAAGGTGCCTGGCTGCGGTGCGGAAACAAGGGGATGACTTCGTGCCTGCGAAGGAATCAACCGACGAAGGCGTTTACGCCGGGGTTACGGCTTTCTTCACCGAAACGGCGTTCGGCCCTTTCGGCGTCATGGCGATTTCAAAGGTGACTTTGTCCTGCTCGGTGATGGGGTCGATGACGCCGCTCACGTGGACGAACAGGCTTTCCTGGCTCTGCAAGTCGCGGATGAAGCCGTAGCCCTTCGATTCGTTGAAGAACGTGACGACGCCGTTGCGAACCCGGTCCTCGGCGGGCAGGTCTTCCTGCTTGGCCACGCCGATCTGCACTTCTTCCGCCCGGATTTGGCGCTTCTTTTTCGGGTCGGGCGGGGTGGACGAGAGGTTGCCGTTTTCATCGACGTACACCATCATTTCGTCCAGCGTCTGGCCTTTGGTGGGGTTGGCTTTGCGCTCTTCCCGCTTTTCTTCCTTTTCTTTTTTCTTTTTCTGCCTGGCTTTTTCTTTTTCTTTCTTGCTAAACGTCTCGGTTGACCTACCCATATTTTTTCGTTTGGTTTTAGTGGAGTTACTCCGTGTGGCGCAGGGGTGCAACCCGTGCCCTGGTTAGTAACTCCGAGGGGGTTCGCTGCGTTCCATCAAAAGTACGCATACCGTGCGGCAATCCCAATCCGGGCGCGCAAGTGCTTAGTTAGGCGGGCAATCGGGCAGGGGCGTCACCACGTCGCGGTCGTTTTGCCAGCAGTTGCCGTACACGTCGCTGTACACCACGCGGTAGCGAAACGAGGAATCCATGATCATCTCGCGCAGGGCCTGCACCACGGCGGTCTGGCTCCGGACGCGTTCGAGCATGATTTCGCCCTCCGGCCTAACGACGGAGCCTTTGCCAATCTCGGCAATGTCCAGGGCCGCTTTCAGGGTTCCTTTCGTGGGCAAACGCGTCAGTTGCTCACTCACCAGTTCCGCGTGCGAGGCGTAGCGCTTCGCTCGGTACCGGAGTTCAACGGCCTTGATCAGGGCCGGGCCGACGCCGTTATTCAGGACCGACCACGTAAATTCCTCGCTATTCTGGCTGTAATGCACCTGCACGTGCGGCCACACGGAGGCGTGTTGCTGCTGGCGGGCAATCTCGGTCTGCTCGCGGGCGATGCCGGTCTGGAAAACCGACACCACCAGCGCACAAAGGCTCAACAGCGTCGCCGAGATGCCGAGCAGCAACTCGATGTTGAGGAGGTTGCGGGTGGGTTTCGGGTCGGGCATGGCGACGTCGGCTTACTTTAGCGGCACCGAAACCTTCGTCTGGTCCCAGGCCAGCACCAGCGCGGGCGTGGTGGCGTCGAACGAAATCAGAAACTGCTCCAGCGGCGGATGCTGCGCCTCGGCGGGCACCTGCACCTGCAACACGTCGTGCTCCGCTTCACGGCTGGCTTTGGAATCGGAACCCACGCCCCACATGTACTGCTTGCCGTTGAAAATTACCGTCCAGGCGTCTTTCTGGGGAATCGTCCAGAGCGTGTACTTCCCGGCAGGCAGGGTTTTGCCCCCAACGGTGAGGTCTTTGTTGGTGGTGAAGGTTGTGGCTTCGTTGGCCCCCGTCCGCCAGACCTGGCCGTAGGGCACCAATCCGCCGAAGATAGCGCGGCCCCGTTTGGAAGGCCGGTTGTAGAACACCGACACCTCGGTGCCGTTGGACTTGTACTCGGCGGTGGCCTCGGGGCTGGCTTTCTTGGTGTTGTGCTGGATGACTTTGAAGGCAACGAACAGGCCAACGACGAGCACGCCGACGACGATACCGATCCATTTCAGGGCTTTTTTCATGGGTGGAAGGAGGAGGTGGTTAAGAGGGACTTCGATTTACCAAATAACCTTTACAAAATCGGATTATCGACCAAAATTTCCACCAACTTAAAACCTTAAAACCTGTTAGGTCTTAAAGACCTAACAGGTTTTAAGGTTTTAGGCGAACAGATTTCGCTTTTTTTGAGGGAATGGTTTGGTAGATGCCGGGTAACAAAGCATGTTTAGTGCGGTTTCTTTACCCACGTAGCCATGATGCCTCCCGATCAACCGCTGGAAAAAGGTCGCTTTTACCACGTGTACACCCGTGGCAACAACCGGGAAGATTTATTCAGGGAGGCCCGGAACTATGCCTATTTCCTGGCTTTGTGGATGAAATACGTGGAACCCGTTGCGGAAACCTATGCCTATTGCCTGATGAAAAACCATTTTCATTTCCTGATACGCATCCGCGATTCGTTCAGTGTCGCTCCCCGTTCCGACCAGGATCCGAAAAAGGAATTGAACCCTTCAAAGCAATTATCCAACGCCCTCAATGCCTACGCGAAGGCAATCAACAAAGCCTACAACCGTACGGGTAGTTTGTTTCAGGAACGTTTCCGACGAAAAGAAGTGACCAGTGATGCATACTTCACGACATTGATTGCGTACATCCATGCCAATCCGCAACGCCATGGTTTCGTAAATGACTTCCGTGAGTACCCTTACTCCTCGTACCAATCGCTGCTTTCCGACAAACCGACGCGTCTTCGCCGGGAAGCCGTGCGAACCTGGTTCGGGAGTACAGATGAGTTTTGTGCTTTTCACGACAACGCAACCGATTGGTCGACGATTCGGCACTTGATCGAAGACTAACCTTAAACCACTTAAACCTGTTAGGTCTTCGCCCAAACCCACCCAAACCTGTTAGGTCTTGAAGACCTAACAGGTTTATCATTCCGAAATTCCCACGTAACTAAACGGCGTCACCGCCCGCATTTCCACTTTCACAGCCTCCGAAATGCCGAGCGAAGAAATAAACGCGGCAATCGTGTCGGCGGTAATCGTTTCGTTTGTGCGGGTCAGCGCCTTCAACGCCTCGTAAGGCTGCGGGTAGCCTTCGCGGCGCAGAATCGTCTGGAGCGCCTCGGCCACCACGGCCCAGTTGGCGTCGAGGTCGGCGGCGATCGCGGACGGGTTCAGTTCGAGTTTGCCCATGCCTTTTTGCAAGGACTTCAGCGCGACGACCACGTGCGCCAGCGGCACGCCGAGGTTGCGGAGTACGGTCGAGTCGGTCAGGTCGCGCTGGAGGCGGCTGATGGGCAGTTTGGCGGCGAAATGTTCGAGCAGGGCGTTGGCCAGGCCGAGGTTGCCTTCGGCGTTTTCGAAATCAATCGGGTTGACCTTGTGCGGCATGGCCGACGAGCCGATTTCGCCCGCCTTGATTTTCTGTTTGAAATACCCCATCGACACGTACGCCCAGACGTCCCGGCTGAAATCAATCAGGATCGTGTCGAGGCGTTTAAGGGCGTCGCAAAGGGCCGCGAGGTGGTCGTAGTGCTCGATTTGCGTGGTGTAGCGGCTGCGCGTGAGGCCGAGTTTTCCGACAAACTCATTCCCGAATTTCACCCAATCCACACCCGGATAAGCCACGTGGTGGGCGTTGAAATTGCCCGTGGCTCCGCCGAATTTGGCGGCAAACGGCACGGCGTCAAGCGTAGTAAGTTGCTGGTTGAGCCGCTCGACGAACACCTTCAGTTCCTTGCCCAGCCGCGTCGGCGAGGCGGGTTGGCCGTGGGTGTGGGCCAGCATCGGCACGTCGCGCCAGGTTTCGGTCAGCGTGTCGAGTTGCGCGATGGTTTCGCTGAAAAGTGCGCGAACGACCGTTTCCATCGCTTCGCGCAGCGAGAGCGGAATGGCCGTGTTGTTGATGTCCTGCGAGGTGAGGCCGAAGTGGATGAATTCGAGCGTATCGGCGGGCAGGTGGGCGGCGAGTTTTTCTTTCAGAAAATACTCGACGGCTTTCACGTCGTGGTTGGTCGTTTTCTCGATTTCCTTGATGCGGAGCGCGTCGGCTTCGGTGAAGGTTTCAAAAACGGCGCGAAGGGCGGGAAAAACCGACGCGTCCACGCTGCTCAACTGCGGCAGCGGCAGTTCGCAGAGCGCGATGAAGTATTCGATTTCAACGCGGACGCGGTAACGAATCAAACCAAATTCAGCGAAAAATGGGGCCAGCGGGGCAGTTTGGCGGCGGTAACGGCCATCGACCGGCGAAATAGCGGTCAGTTCGGTGAGGGTCATGTCGGGAAGCAAAGGGCAAAA
Source organism: Spirosomataceae bacterium (assembly GCA_965249815.1). Classification (GTDB taxonomy): domain Bacteria; phylum Bacteroidota; class Bacteroidia; order Cytophagales; family Spirosomataceae; genus JAJAZB01. The sequence goes on from CBDFMV010000003.1 coordinate 473,190, forward strand.
GTACCGCGACCGGGCCGAAAAAGCGAAGTCAGCATTGGCGGGTTCGTGGGAAGTCTTTTCTTTGTGCAAAATCGGCTGACTTTAACCCAAAAAACGATGTCCCCTTTCCTCGGTGAACTCATGGGTACGCTCGTACTCGTGCTCCTCGGCGATGGCGTGGTCGCCAACGTGATTCTGAAACAAACCAAAGGCGAAAACGCGGGCTGGATCGTCATCACGACGGGCTGGGCCTTCGCCGTGACGCTCGGCATTTTCGTGGCCAACGCTTTCGGTAGCAAAGACGCCCACCTCAACCCCGCCGTCACGCTGGCCTTCGCCTTCACCACCGGCGATTACGCCATGATTTTGCCCTACTGGGCGGCGCAATTCCTCGGCGCGATGCTCGGCGCAACGCTCGTCTGGCTGCACTACCGCCCGCATTGGGCCGTCACCGACGACCCGTGGACCAAGCTCGGCGTGTTTGCCACCGGCCCGGCCATCCGCAAACCCGCCGACAACTTCATCAGCGAAGCCCTCGGCTCGGCCATCCTCATCCTGGGCGTGAATGCCATTTCCAAAGCGGGCACGCTGGCGGTGGGTTTCGGGCCGTACCTCGTGGGCGTGCTGGTCTGGAGCATCGGCCTGTCGCTGGGCGGCACGACGGGCTACGCCATCAACCCGGCCCGCGACCTGGGGCCGCGCCTTGCCCACGCGCTGCTGCCGATTCCCGGCAAAGGTTCGTCGGACTGGGGCTACGCCTGGGTGCCGGTGGCGGGGCCGCTGGCGGGGGCAATTCTGGGCGCGGTGGTGGTGGGATTGGTGAAGTGACGTTGTTAAAAGACGTTAACGCCGTGTGCAATCCGGGGCCGTTTTGCATCCCCTGAGCGTAACCAAAATTTTTCAACGCATGAAATTTCGCTTTTTCTCCTCCGCCCTGTTCGCGCTCCTTCTCCACATCGGCTCGTTTGCCCAAACGCCCGCCGTGTTGCCCTCGCCCGACAACCGCATCGTCTTGCTCGGCGAGGCCACGCTCAACCTCCCCGCCGACCGCGTCGTGCTGACCGTGAACCTGACCGCCCGCGATTCGCTCACCGTGCAGCGGGCCTACGACAAGCACAAACGGCTGGAAACCAAACTCGTGCAATTTCTGAAGCAAGCTGCGTTGCCCGACAGCGCCGTACGGTACCAGTTGTTCAACGTCCGGCAGGAAATGGAGTACACCGGACCGGGCCGCCGCCAAGTGGGGGCTTACATCACCAACCAGCAGGTGACCCTCACGCTGACCAACGTGAAGCAGTACGCCGAGTTTCTGGTGAAACTCATCGGCGCGGGCTTCACCGACGTCAACGCCGGTTTCACCGCCTCGAAAGCGGACGACTTTCAGGGAAAACTGCTGGAAAACGCCGTCGCCGCCGCCCGGCGCAAGGCGGAGGTGCTGGCCTCGGCCTCCAACCGCCGCATTAAACGCGTGAGCAAGGTGATGGATACCGAAGAAACCGACCCGGTGTTCGGTCAGGCCGTCCGGCCCATGTTCGCGGCGGCTGAAGCCAATTTTAAACGAGGCGCGGGCGATGCCACCAGCAACGACCTGACCAACATTCCCCAAACCATCCGCCTCGCCACGCAGGTGAAGGTGGTTTTTGAATTGGAATAAAACCAATGATCGAAGGAGGGAATGAGCGAATGAATGAATAGAAAGGCATCTGTCCTGTTCGCTCTCTCTTTCCCTCCTTCTTTCATTCTCTCATTCAATCATTCTTTCATTGAAATGAAATACCTCGCGGCCATCGACCAGGGCACCACCAGCACCCGGTGCATTATTTTCGACAAACAGGGCACGATTGTTTCCGTTGGGCAAAAGGAGCACGCCCAGCTTTATCCGCAGCCCGGCTGGGTGGAGCACGACCCGGAGGAAATCTGGCGCAACACGCTGGAAGTCATCGCCCTGGCGCGCATCAACGCGCATTTGCAGGTGGCCGACGTTGCCGCCGTGGGCATCACCAACCAGCGCGAAACCACCGTCGTCTGGAACCGTAGCACCGGCAAGCCGTACCATCCCGCGCTCGTCTGGATGGACACGCGCACGGGCGGGCTGGTCAACGAATTTTCGCAGAAATTCGGCGCGGATGGGTTTCGCGAAAAAACCGGCCTGCCGCTGGCGACGTACTTCAGCAGCCTGAAAATCAGGTGGCTGCTCGACCACGTGCCCGGCCTGCGCGAAGACGCCGAGCGCGGTGAGGCGCTTTTTGGCACGATGGACAGCTTCCTGGTCTGGCACCTGACGGGCGGCACCCACGGCGGCCTGCACCTCACCGACGTAACCAACGCCAGCCGCACACAGTTGATGAACCTGAAAACCCTCGACTGGGACGACGACCTGCTCGCGGCCTTCGGCGTGCCGAGGGCCATGCTGCCGCAAATCCGCCCCAGCAGTGCGGTGTACGGCGTGGTGGCGTCGGAGGCGTTGCCGGGCGTGCCCATCGCGGGCATCCTCGGCGACCAGCAGGCGGCCCTCGTCGGGCAGACGTGTTTCGCGCCCGGCGAAGCCAAGAACACCTATGGCACGGGCTGTTTTCTGCTGCTCAACACGGGTACCGACCTCGTGCCGTCGGCGTTCGGTTTGCTCACGACCGTGGCCTACCAGTTTGGCGACCAGCCCGCGCATTACGCCCTCGAAGGCTCAGTGGCCATCACGGGCGCGCTCGTGCAGTGGCTGCGCGACAATCTGGGCCTGATAAAAACCAGCGGCGACGTGGAAAAGCTCGCCCGCACCGTGCCCGACAACGGCGGCTGCTACTTCGTACCCGCGTTTTCGGGGTTGTACGCGCCCTACTGGCGCAGCGACGCGCGCGGCGTGGTGGCGGGCCTGACGCGGTTTGTGAACCGGGGCCACCTGGCCCGCGCCGTGCTCGAAGCCACGGCCTTTCAAACCCTCGAAGTGCTGGAAGCGATGGAAAAAGATGCGGGGAAAGCCCTGTCGAGCCTGCGGGTGGACGGCGGCATGGTGGCCAACGAACTGCTGATGCAGTTTCAGGCCGACGTGCTCCGGGTGCCGGTGGTGCGGCCCAAAGTGACCGAAACGACAGCCCTCGGCGCGGCCTACGCGGCGGGGCTGGCCGTGGGCTTTTTCTCAGGACTCGACGAGTTGAAGCAAAACTGGGGCGTGGCCAAAACCTACACCCCCGCCATGCCCGAAGACCGCCGCGCCGACCTCTACCGGCACTGGAAAAAAGCCGTGGAGCGGTCGTTTGGGTGGGAGGAATAGGCTGCTTTTACGTCATTGCGAGGAACGAAGCGGTCCGCCGATGAGAAGTTTAGCGCGGGTTGTTCGGCACTTCCACCTTCGTGTTACTGTAAGCCGGGCAGTTGTTTTTGCGGGCGCAGGAAGCCAGGGAAGCGACGGCCAGCAGGCTCAGCAGGAGAATCTTTTTCATGGAGTTTGCGGGAATGTGAAGCCCCGCAAGGGGTTACAGCCCTTGCGGGGATAGTTGGTTCATTGTCAACTCACAACGACCGTGCCGGGTTAAAAATTGAAGCTTCGGTTCTGAAAAATACAACCGTCCGGTGGCTTAGTGTTCAACCAGTGCCGGTTTTTCTTTCCCCGCTTTCGGGCTTTTCCCCTCCTCTCCTCGCCGGCTGGCTGGAATTTCGGTGTGGTCGCCTTCGGGGGAGGCAGCGTTGACGCCCAGCACGTGCGTTTCGTCCTTCGGTTTCAATTCATACCCCAGAATCGGCAGCATGGCCTCGTGGGTTTGTTCGGGCGAAAACAACCGCGTCACCACGTTGCCCTGCTCGTCCAAATCCACCAGCACGTGCTTCGGCGCGGGCACGAGGCAGTGCTGAATGCCGCCATACCCACCGAGCGATTCCTGGTACGCCCCGGTGTGGAAAAAGCCGATGTACTGCTGCTCGCTTTCCTCGTTGTAGATGGGCAGGTACAAATCCGAACTGTGCGCTTCGGAATTGTAGTAATCCTGCGAATCGCACGTCAGGCCGCCGAGGTTTACTTTCTGGTAGGGCGCGTCCCAGTTGTTGACCGGCAGCATGATATACTTCTGGTTCAACCCCCACGAATCGGGAATCTGGGTGATGAAACTGCCGTCGATCATGTACCACAACTCCTTGTCGTTCTGGAGTTTCTGGTCAATAATCGAGTAGATGATCGCGCCGCTTTCGCCCACCGTGTAGCTGCCGAACTCGGTGAACAGGTTGGGGGGCGGGACGTTGTTTTTCGAGCAAATCCAGGCGATGCTTTCCACGATTTCGTCCACCATCGCCTGGTAGTCGTAGTTGAATTGCAGCGAGGTCTGGATGGGCAGGCCGCCGCCGAGGTCGATGGAATCGAGTTCGGGGCAGAGCTTTTTCAGTTCGCAGTATTTGTAAATGAACCGGCTCAGTTCGCTCCAGTAGTAGGCGCTGTCCTGAATGCCCGTGTTGATGAAAAAGTGAAGCATTTTCAGCTTCAGCTTCGGGTTCGGTTCGATTTTTTCTTTGTACAAACTCACCACGTCGTTGTAGCGAATGCCGAGGCGCGAGGTGTAAAACGCGAAATTCGGTTCTTCGTCGGTGGCGATGCGGATGCCGAGGTTGACGGCCTCACCGCTGGCGTGCTCGGCGTAGTAATCCACTTCCTTGAGGTTGTCGAGGATGGGAATGACGTTGAACCCGTCGTTGATCAGGTTGGTGATGTATTTGAGGTACAACGGCTGCTTGTAGCCGTTGCAGACGAGGTAGGTATTTTTGCTGAGTTTCTCCTGCCGGTGGAGTTCGCGGATGATGGCGATGTCGAAGGCCGAGGAGGTTTCGAGGTGCCCGCCGTGGCTGAGGACTTCTTCGGTGATGAAGCGGAAGTGCGACGACTTGGTGCAGTAGCAGTACGTGTAGCTGCCTTTGTAGTTGAACTTCTTGATGGCGTTGCGGAACAGCAACCGCGAGTTTTCGATGTGCTCGCCGATTTTGGGCAGGTACGTGAGCTTGAGCGGCGTACCGTACTGCCGGATGATGTCCATCAGGGGGACGTTGTTGAACAAAAGCGTGTGGTTTTCGTCCACGTTGAATTCCCGGGTCGGAAACTCAAAGGTCTGTTCAATCAAATCAATGTAGTTCTTCATTCGTTTGCTTTTGCGCGGAGCATAAAACAGGGGTTGTGGTTGTCTGGTTGGGTTGGTGTTGCTGGCCGCCGGTAAGGGCGTGCGAAATTGGGGCAAAAATGCGTCCTTTGCAACGTAAAAAATCGTGCGAAAGGTTTTGGGGTTGGCTGGAATTTTACGGGACGGCCTACCAGCCTGTCCGCCCGGAGAAGGCCCTGCGTCGTCTGCCGCCTTTCGCTTTTTTTGAACCCATTCGATTTAATGAGTACTTCTCTTCCCGCAGTTCCTTCCCGCGTCCATTTTATTGCCATCGGCGGCGCGGCCATGCACAACCTGGCCATCGTGCTCCACCAGAAAGGCGATCGGGTCACCGGCTCCGACGACGAAATCTACGAGCCTTCCAAAAGTCGCCTGGCCCAAAACGGCCTGCTACCCGTCGAAATGGGCTGGTTTCCCGAAAAAATAACACCGGACCTCGACGCCGTGATTCTGGGCATGCACGCCCGCGCCGACAACCCGGAACTGCAACGCGCCCAGCAACTGGGCCTGCGCATTTTTTCGTACCCCGACTACATTTACGAGCAAAGCCGCGACAAGCAGCGCGTCGTCATCGCGGGCAGCCACGGCAAAACCACCACCACGAGCCTGATTCTGCACGTGCTGCGGCATTTCAACCGGAAGTTCGACCACCTCGTCGGCGCGCGCATCGAGGGCTTCGACAACATGGTCAAACTCTCGGACGACGCCCCGCTGATCGTCATCGAGGGCGACGAGTACTTCTCCTCGCCTATCGACCGCCGCCCGAAATTCCTACACTACCACCACCACATCGCGCTCATCAGCGGCATCGCCTGGGACCACATCAACGTGTACCCCGAGTTTGAAGCCTACGTCGACCAGTTCGAACTGCTGGCCGAAGCCACGCCGAAGGGCGGCATTCTGGTGTTCGACGAAACCGACGACGTGGTCTCGGTAATTTGCAAAAAAGAGCGGCCTGACGTGCTGCCGCTCGGCTACGGCCCGCACCCGAGCGTGATTCGCAACGGACAGACGTTCCTGCTGACGCCCGCCGGGGCCGAGGTGCCCGTGTACGTGTTTGGCGAGCACAACATGAAAAACCTCAACGGCGCGCGGCTGGTGCTCGAAAAACTGGGCATCGAAAACGAAATGTTTTACGAAGCCGTGCGCAGTTTCAAGGGTGCCGCCAACCGGCAGGAGCGCGTTGGGGAAAACGCCCACACCGTCGTCTTCCGTGATTTTGCCCACGCGCCCTCGAAGCTCGAAGCCACGACCGAGGCCGTGAAAGCCCAGTTTCCCGACCGCCGCCTCGTGGCCTGCGTCGAACTGCACACCTTCAGCAGCCTCAACAAGTATTTTCTCGACCAGTACCGCCACCACTTCGATGCCGCCGACGTGCCCGTGGTGTACTACAGCCCCCAGACGATTGCCCACAAAAAGCTGACGCCCATCGAACCCGACGACGTGAAGCAGGCTTTCGGCAACCCGAACCTGCATGTCTTTACCGACAACCAGGAATTGAAGGCCTTTTTGCTCGACCAAAACTGGCAGAACACCAATTTGTTGATGATGTCGTCGGGCACGTTCAACGGGCTGAATTTGCCGGAGTTGGCGAAGGAAATTTTAGGCTAAATGCTGCGTTTTTCCCAAAAAACCGACCGCTTATGAAAACCTTCGGCCTGCTTTTCATCCTGCTGGGCATCGCCGCGACGGCGGTGGCCCAATTGCCGCAGGGCATTCGCGGCACGGTGATCTTCAAACGCGGCAACCTGATGCCCGGCCCCAACCGTCCGCAGGCCAAAGGCCAGCCCGTGAAGCGCGAAATTTTCGTGTACGAACTCACCAAAATGGCCCAGATGAAAGCCCGCACTGACGGGTTCTACGAAGAAATCGGGACGAAATTGGTCAAAAAAGGCCGGAGCGATTCGAAGGGCCGTTTCCGCATCAGTTTGCCACCGGGCCAGTATTCGGTGCTCGTGAAAGAACCTGACAAAGGGCTGTACGCCAACGTGTTCGACGGTGAGATGAACGCCTTTCCCGTCGAAGTGAAAGCCGGGCGGTTTAAGACGGTTTCGCTGGAAATTAACTACGCGGCGGTGTACTGAAACCGCCATTGGGAAACCCCCCGAAATCGCTTAACCCAAACTTTTCCCGAACTTTGCAACCCAAACTCCGGTTGCCTCCGAACACGTCCGCCGGGCGTGTTCCGTTTTTTTGCCCGCATGAAAACCAAAACCTTACGCCGCAATAAAGTCAACATCGTTACGCTGGGCTGTTCGAAGAACGTCGTCGATTCGGAGAACCTCTACACCCAACTGCGCGGCAACGGCTACGCCGTCGAACACGAATCGAAGCGGGATGATGCGAACATCGTGGTTGTCAATACCTGCGGCTTCGTGGACACGGCCAAGCAGGAATCCATCGATACCATCCTCCGCTACGCCGAAGCCAAGCAGGACGGCCTCATCGAAAAACTCTACGTGACCGGCTGCCTCTCGCACCGCTACCGCGATGAACTCGAAGCTGAAATCCCGACGGTGGACGCGTTTTTCGGCACCAACGAACTGCCCCGCCTGCTCAAAACCCTCAAGGCCGATTACAAGCACGAACTCGTCGGCGAGCGGCTGCTCACTACGCCCGCCCACTACGCCTACCTCAAAATCGCCGAAGGCTGCGACCGCCCGTGCAGCTTTTGCGCCATCCCGCTCATGCGCGGCGGGCACGTGTCGCGGCCGTTTGAAGAACTGATCACCGAAGCCCAATCGCTGGCCCGGCGCGGCACAAAAGAACTCATTCTCATTGCCCAGGACCTCACCTACTACGGGCTGGATTTATACAAAAAACGCAACCTGGCCAGCCTCATCGACCGCCTCGCCGACGTAGCGGGCATCGACTGGATTCGCCTCCAGTACGCCTACCCGGCGGGTTTTCCGATGGACGTGCTCGATGTGATGCGCGAACGCGAAAACGTGTGCAAGTACCTCGACATGCCCCTGCAAAGTGGCTCGACCGAACTGCTCCGGCTCATGCGGCGGGGCATCACGCGGGAAAAAACCGAGGCGCTGATTCACACGATTCGCGAAAAAGTGCCCGACATCGCCCTGCGCACCACGCTTATCGTGGGCCATCCCGGCGAAACGGAGGCGCTTTTTGAAGAAACCTACGCGTTTGTGGAGAAAATGCGCTTCGACCGCCTCGGCGTGTTCCCCTACTCGCACGAAGACCAGACCCACTCGTACGCCATGCCCGACGACGTGCCCGAGGAGGTGAAACAAGCCCGCGCCGACGACATCATGGAACTCCAGCAGGGCATCAGCGAAGAGCTCAACCAGCAAAAAATCGGGAAAATTTACCGCGTGCTTTTCGACCGCAAGGAAGGCGGCTACTTTGTGGGCCGCACCCAGTTCGACTCGCCCGAAGTGGACAACGAGGTGCTCGTGCCCGCCACGCAGTACGTCCGTCAGGGCGATTTTGCGCTGGTGAAAATCACCTCGGCGGAGGCGTTCGATTTGTACGGGGAGGTGGTCTGACGCTCTGCGTCTCCGCGCCTCGGCGTGAAAAATTCAGTTTCACACCGAGGCGCGGAGACGCAGAGGAACGAAGTGCGTAACTTCGGGCGTTACCCCGCCGCAACCCCTCCGATTCCCTCCAAACCCGATGCCCGTTCAGTCCCTCCCGCTCGACGCCACCCGGCAGTTTTCCCCGCTCTTTCTCGATTACCTTTCCCAGAAACCTGACCTGAAGCCGTTTTACGACGACTTTCCGGATTTGGCGGGTTTTGAGCGGCAGCTTTCCCGGAAAACCCTCGACGCGGACAAGCGCCAAACGCTGGTTTCGGTGCTGGAAAAGCAGTACACCGGGTTGCCCAGCCCGCCGAATTTTTCGGTGCTCCTCAACGAAAAGACCTTCACCGTCACCACGGGTCATCAACTGAATCTGTGTACCGGCCCGCTGTACGTCGTGTACAAACTATTGACCGTCATCAATTTAGCTAAAAAGCTGACAGCGGCTTTTCCCGAATACCGCTTCGTGCCGGTGTATTGGATGGCGTCGGAAGACCACGATTTTGCCGAAATCAACCACTTTCAACTCGACGGCAACGCCTACGCCTGGCACACCGAACAAACCGGTGCCGTGGGGCGCATGAAGCCGGGCGAACTGAAAGAGGTCTTTGCGAAAATTCCCGAAAAACTGGATGTGTTCGGGCGGGCCTACGCCAGCCAGCCGACGCTGGCCGGGGCCGTGCGGGCGTACATCCACGAGTTGTTCGGGGCTGAAGGACTGGTTTGCCTCGACGCCGACGACCGCGCTCTGAAAGCCCGGTTTGCCGACGTGATGCGCGACGACGTGACGAACCACACCGCGTTCCGGCTCGTCAACGAAACCACCGAACGGCTCGAACGCCTCGGCTACAAAGCCCAGCTTCATGCCCGCGAAATCAACTTTTTTTACCTCGGGCCACGCCTGCGTGAGCGACTGGTGCAGGTTCACGGCGGCTACGAAGTACTCGACACGGGTATCCTGTTAATGGAAAATGAACTGCGCGAACTCATCGACAACGAGCCGGAATTCCTCAGCCCCAACGTGATTCTGCGGCCCCTGTACCAGGAGATGATTTTGCCTAACCTGGCCTACATCGGCGGGCCGTCGGAGGTGCCGTACTGGTTGCAGTTGAAGGGCGTGTTCGACCACTACGGCGTGCCATTTCCGCTCCTGATGCCGCGAAATTTCGCGCTGGTGCTCAACGCCCCCACCGCGCGGCGGGTGAAAAACCTGGGCCTTTCCTGGCCGGAGCTGTTCGGCGAAGAAGCCGCAGTGCGGCGGGCTTTTGTCAAAAAACACGCCGAACACGACTTGAACCTAACTGCCGAAATCGCCGGATTCGGGCAGCAATTCGCCCAACTCGAAGCCAAGGCAGTAGCCGTGGACCCCTCCCTCGGCGGGGCCGTGCGGGCCGATTACCAGCGGCTGCTCAACCGGCTCGACTGGCTCGAAAAGCGCCTCGTCCGGGCCGAAGCACAGCGGCAGGAAGTGGGCCTGCGGCATCTGGCGGAAGTGAAAGCGCACCTGTTTCCGAATGGCACGGCCCAGGAACGCGTCGAAAACCTGATGACGTTTCTGCTGCCGCACCCTGATTTTCTCCAGAAAATGGCCACCGTGTTCGACCCACTGGAGTTCCGGTATTACGTGGTGGAACTGGGCTGATTTTGCTATTTTTACCGAAACACGTCACGCCATGAACGCCATTCGTCAGGTTTTGAAAGTCGAAAACCACCGCGTCACGGTGGAATTACCCGCCGATTTCGCCGCCGAGGCGGTGGAGGTTATCATTTTGCCCGCGGAGACAACGCAGGTAACTCAAGAAGATGAAAAGCGAAAATCCCGTCCTGGGAAGTTGAACCCTCGCAACGGGCGGGGCCAGGATGATGAACCTCCACTCACAAAACTTCAGCAACTTCTCCTCGAAGCGCCTCCAATGAGTGACGAAGAATATGAACTCATCATGGAAAAACGCCGCGCCTTGAACGAATGGAAGTAATCTGCCTCGATACCAGCGTACTGATTGACCACCGTCGTTCGGCAAAGCGCAACAGCTTCGATAGTTACCTGTTCAAACTATCACAGCGTTATGAATTAGCCATTTCGTCCATCACCGTTTTTGAATTGCTCCGGGGAGAAAACGTGGATGAAGAACCGTACTGGCGGCAGTTGTTCGGGCAAATGCGCATCCTCGACTTCGATTACGCCTGTTGCAACGAAGCCGCCCGGATTTACAAAAGCCTGCGGGCCAGTGGCCAGTCCATTGGCGTCGAAGACGTGCTCATCGCCGCCGTCTCCCTGACCAACGGCCTGCGGCTGGCTACCGGCAACCTACGGCATTTTAGCCGCGTGGCGGGCCTGACGCTGCTCCCCGAATGACCAAAGCCGACCTTCGCCGCCAGTTTCGCGCCCGCCGCCGTGGGGTTTCCGACGCGGAGGCGTTGGCCCTGAATTCCGCCCTGACCGGGCGTTTTTTTAAAGAAGTCGATCTGGCCCAAGTTCACATTCTGCACGCGTTTCTTTCCGCCGAACGCCTGCGCGAAGTGGCTACGTTTCCGCTGCTCCGTCGCCTTCACACCGATTTTCCCCACATCCAACTCATCGTCCCGAAAACGGATTTTGCCACGGGCGAACTTGCCCATCTGACCTGGAAACCCGGCGAGGCGCTGGAAATCAACGCCTACGGCCTGCCCGAACCAACGGGCGGTGAGGCGGTTTTTCCCGAAAAACTGGATTTGATTCTCGTGCCGCTGCTGGCGTTCGACCGGCGCGGGCACCGCGTGGGCTACGGCGGCGGTTTTTACGACCGGTTTCTCCAGCAATGCCGCCCCGACGCGCTGAAATTGGGCCTGTCGTGGTTCGGGCCGGTGGACGAAATCAGCGACGCCAGTCCGCTCGACGTGCCCCTCGATGCCGGCCTGACGCCCGCCGCGCTGCACCGCTTCGCCCAGCGCCCGCTGCCGTTTCTGCGGGCGATTTCGTAGCTTGCCGCGCTAAATTTCTTTCCATGAAGTTTCTTTTTCTGGCGTTGTTCGTGCTGATGGCCGGGACTGTTGTTGCCCAGGAAACCCGCTCGTTTTCGCTGAAACCCATCGAAATCGCCCCCGGCCCCCGGTATTTTTACGGCGGCCAGCGCCTCAGCGGCGACTTCACCGCCCTCGAAGTGCCTTTTTTGGAACTCCACGATGAAGAAGTCTTCCGGCTGTTCCGCAACGCCAAACGCATCCGCACCGCCGAGCGCGTCATCGCCTTTGTGCCGCTGGCCTACTTTCTCTTCCGCGGCCCCCGCAATTCGATTACCCGTAACTACAACACCTATTACTGGATTCTGGGTGGTACGTTCGTGGTCGGCTTGGGGCTGAATATCGTCCGCAACGGCGTCGTGCGGCGGGCGGTGGTTACCTACAACCAGCGCCTGCCGAGGGCGTCGTTTGGCGCGTCGGTGCAGCCTTTGCCGCTGGGCGGCGTGGCTCCGGGCTTGGGCGTACAAGTGAAATTTTAGGCCGAAGGGCGCATTTGCCGAATTTCCGCCTTTACTTTGCGGCGCAAAAACGCACGAATCGTCACGGTGTTTACGAAGAAAACGAAATGAAGCGCTCGGAGTGAGGCGGGCCAAAGACCCCGCTTTGCCAGAGGTTTCGTGTCGGTTTTTTTCGCCAAACGCGGTGACGATTTTTTTGTGCCAATCTCACTCCCGGCCCCTCTCCTGCTGAGAGGGGAGGGAAACGTTGCAACGTTTCAAGGTTGCTCCCCTCTCAGCAGGAGAGGGGCCGGGGGTGAGGTTCTTTTCTACCAAACCTAAATTCTGTCTTTTTCCCATGAAAGTCGCAGTCGTTGGAGCCACGGGCCTGGTCGGTGGCGAAATCATGAAGGTGCTCGCCGAGCGCAATTTCCCGGTTACTGAACTCATCCCCGTCGCTTCGGAGCGGTCGGTGGGCAAAACCATCGAGTTCAGGGGCAAGCCGTACACCGTCGTCAGCTACCAGGACGCCATTGCCGCCAAACCCGACGTGGCCATTTTCTCGGCGGGCGGCAGTACCTCGCTGGCCCTGGCCCCGCTGTTTGCCGAAGCGGGCATCACCGTCATCGACAACTCCTCGGCCTGGCGCATGGACCCGACTAAGAAACTCATCGTACCCGAAATCAACGCCCACACGCTGACGCGGGACGACAAAATCATCGCCAACCCCAACTGCTCGACCATCCAGATGGTGGTGGTGCTCGCCCCGCTCCACCGCAGGTTCGGCATCAAGCGCGTGGTGGTTTCGACTTACCAGTCGGTGACAGGCACGGGCAAGGCCGCCGTGGACCAACTCTTTGCCGAACGCGAAGGCCGCGATGACGTGAAGAGCGTTTACCCGCACCGCATCGACCTCAACGTGCTGCCGCACATCGACGTGTTTCTCGACAACGGCTACACGAAAGAGGAAATGAAAATGGTGAACGAGACGAAGAAAATCATGGGCGACGACACCATCGCCGTGACTGCCACCACCGTGCGTATCCCGACGATTGGTGGCCACTCGGAGGCCGTCAACGTGGAATTCAGGGAGGCGTTTGAACTCGCCGAAGTGTACGGCATCCTCGAAAATGCTGAGGGCGTCATCATCGAAGACGACGTGAAAAACGCCATTTACCCGATGCCCGTCAACGCCCACGGCCGCGACGAGGTGTTCGTAGGCCGCATCCGCCGCGACGAAACCCAGCCCAACACGCTGAATATGTGGATTGTAGCCGACAACCTCCGCAAAGGGGCCGCCACCAACGCCGTGCAGATTGCGGAGTATCTGGTGGCGAATGGGTTGCTGTAAGCTCAAAAACCGGTCAATAAAAAAGCCTGCGTTCGCTAAACGCAGGCTTTTTTATTGACCGGTTCGCCGACGTTCCCGCAGAGACAAAAAAAGACCCGCTGGCGGGCAGGTCTTTTGCACTCACACGGCTCCCGATGGCGGTCAGTCGAACCATGAATATCTTTCGGGGGTATATCAAAGCTGAGGCGGCGGATGTAACCTGCGTTGGTGAAGTTTTTTTACAAAATTTAGTGCTTTTAAATAAAATATGCTGATAATCAATTTATTAGCAGTTAAAGATTTTGAGGGATGTTCGCTCCTGCTGCCGCCTGCGCTTCTCTACCTTCGGTCAAATCCTGGATGGTGGCTCATCCCGTTTGCCATCATGGCCTTTGCCAACGAGTGCCAAAAACGCGTACCTTTAGGCCATTCAAGCCGACACAACCATGGTCAAGCACGTTTCGATTCAGAATTTCAAATCCATCAAAAGCCTGGAATTCGACGCCCGGCGGGTGAACGTGTTCATTGGCGAGCCGAATACGGGGAAATCGAATATTTTGGAGGCTTTGGGATGGTTCACTCCTGGCGTCAAGGATGAAGAAGTAGTTAGACTTGATATATGGGAGAATCTCTTCTACGATAATGACAATTCTCAAAATCTAATTATAGAAGCTGGGAAATTTGAACTGATCGCCTCTGAGCAGAGAAATAACAAAAGGGTTAATCTGGTTTCTAAGTATGCTGATGGCGATATGAATAGAAATGATGTTACTGATGATTTCTCTAAAAACCCTTTCAGATTTTATCAATTTCAGTCTGTTGATAAATTTGAGACGAGCGGGATTAAATTTCTTATACCACCAATTGGTAGAAATCTTTTTTCATTAATCAGAAACAATAAATCTGTTAGAGAAACGATTACTGAAATACTCAAGTCGAAAGGGTATAAGTTAAACCTTCGACTTGAAGAGCATAAAATTGAGATTGTTAAGGAAGAAAATGATATTTTGTTCACCTATCCTTACATATCCCTATCAGATACACTTCAAAGAATCATTTTTTATTTAACCGCTATCAACACAAATAGCGAGGCTGTTCTCATTTTCGAGGAGCCAGAGGCCAACTCCTTTCCACCGTACACGAAGAGATTAGCCAAGAGTATCGCCTTAGACGAATCAAATCAATATTTCATTGTGACCCATAGTCCTTACCTACTTGGGACTTTGATTCAAAAAACTCCTACCATTGAATTAAACGTCTTTAACACGTACATGGAAGATTATCAGACTAAACTTTATCGTCTTAGCGACGATGAATTATCCAAAGTCTGGGATTACGAAGAAAGCGTCTTTTTCAATTTAGACCGATTCCTTCCGGATGATGAACTTCATCGTTGAGGACGAAGCGCATCGGCTTTTGGTGATGACGTTGCTGGGAGTTTCAAGAAAATCGATCGACCTCGGAGGTTCGCGAGGCGATACGTGCCGGATTATTGCGAGGCAAAATTCCGTGGTTGGTATGATTGATGAAGACCCAAACGCGAAGGGTGTTCCCAACTACCTGAGAAACTTACCTGAGAATCGTCTCCTTCACGACATTAAGCATTTTCAGGATCCTCAAGGGAACAACCGAATTATAATGCTTTGCCCGTCAGTGGAAGTGTGGGTATTTGACAAAGCTCGCCGTAAAAAACTTGATCTTCAGATGCTTGTTGGCACCACTTTGCCTAGCGAATTTCACAGCGGTTTCAGGAAACACTCCGACAAGTGGATCCGCCTCATCCGCCACCTGCACGACCATCCTTCCGAAGCGTTGCTGTACCTGAAGAGCCTGCTTCTGGGTGAGTTTACCGGGTAAACACGACGGAAACAGGCGCTTGCCCTTTCCCAAAATTTCCCCCACCTTACGCCCGGAAATCCCCCCACCCGGTTCATGAAGCTCCCGCGTTTTTTGCCCGCCCTGCTGCTGGTCGTGTCGTCCTGTGCCAAGTTGAGCGAAGTCGGCCTGAGCAGCACCAACTTCGCCGACGAAATCGGCCTGACCCAAAACCTCGTGTTCACCTTCGACAAGGCCCTCGTCGGCGAGCGCGACCTCGACGCCTGGACGGCTACGCCCTTCGTCGAGTTTTCGCCGAAAATCGAGGGGCGCTTCAAGTGGACCGCTCCCAACGAACTGGTTTTCTCGCCCGCCAGCGCCTTCGCCCCCGCCACGACCTACACCGCCGAACTCTCCGACCGCCTGCTCGACGGCGTGAAAGAACGCCAGTGGCGCGTCTCGGACGAAGAATTGGAATTTCACACGCCGTACCTGAAAGCCAGCGCGCCGGAAGTGTTCTGGACCCGGTCCGGAGGGACGAAAGCGAAAGGCACCGGCCAGCCCGTAGCGCGGGTGAAACTTCAGTTCAACTACCCTGTCAACCCAACCGAAGTGGCGCAGCGGCTGAAAGCCGAAGTTTCCGGAAAATCCACGCCCGCGCTGGTGTCTCCTTCGATGGCCGCGCCCGTGGTGCCCGTAACCCTGCCCGAAGCGCCTTCCGCCCACGAAACCCAGCCGATGAAACTGACGCTGGGCGAAGGGCTGGCGATACCCAACACGGGGTTCAAAACCGACAAACCGACCGAATTACAAACCACACTTCCCAGCCCATTCACGCTCGAAATCGCCGACGTGCAATCGGGATTTGAAGGCGACGAAGGCTTTCTCCGCGTCGTAACGACCCAGGAACTACGCCCCGAATCGCTCCCCGGTGGCTACACGCTTAGCGGCACCGCGCCCGAACGCGAAACGCAGTACGACAGCCTGGGTAATGCGATTCGCCAGGAAGCGGAAGTTTCCCGAATCCAGACCCGCGCCGAGTTGACCGAAAACGGCTTCATCCTGCGCGGGCCGTTCAACGAAACCGACACGTATTCGCTGACGTTGACGGAAAAACTGAGCGGGGTTTTGGGCGCGAAACTAACCGAGCCGTTCACGAAAGACGTGTTTTTTGGAAAAATGCCCGCCCGCATCGCTTTCACCAGCCGCAAGGCGATTTACCTGCCGTCGAAAGGAAGCCGGAATGTGGGCGTGGACGTGGTCAACGTGCCGAAAGTAGCGGTGAAAATCGCCCGGCTCTACGAAAACAACCTCCTCGGCTACCTCCGCCGCAATCGCTACCCCGACTACGACGATAGTTCCGGCGAGTCGCTCAAAACTTACAACTACAACGACGACTACGACGGTACGCTGACGGACGTACTGGTCAACAAAAAAGTCGAAACGGCCAATTTGCCCAAGAAAGGCGGCGTGTCGGTGCTCAACCTGAACTTGCCGGACGATAAAAAACGCGGCGTATCCACGCCGGGCGTCTACCTCGTTACGGTGGCTTCCGAAGAAGAATATTACCAGAAAGACACCCGCCTCGTGAGCGTGTCGGACCTCGGCCTGATGGCCCGGCAATCGGCGGACGAAGTGCTTGTGTTCGCCAACTCGCTCCAGACTGCCGAGCCGCTGAGCGGCGTGGAAATCAGCCTCGTCAGCACCAACAACCAGGCGTTTCTGACCGGCAAAACCGGCTCCGACGGCGTAGCGCGGTTCAAAGATCTGAAAAACCAGAGCGGTGGTTTCAACCTCGCATTGCTCACCGCCCGCACCGACGGCGATTTCAATTACCTGCTGCTCGATGACGCCAAAGTCGAAACCAGCCGCTACAACGTCGAGGGCCGTCGCGACTCGCCCAGCGGCGTCGAGGCCTTCGTGTACGGCGACCGCGACCTCTACCGACCCGGCGAAACGCTGCACCTCAACGCGGTGTTGCGCACCCAAACCTGGGAATCGGTGGGCGAAATCCCGCTGACCGTTCGGATTTTACAACCCAATGGCCGCGAATTGCAAAGCTTCCGCCTGACCACCAACGACCAGGGTTCGGCGGAACTTTCCCTGCCCATCGACCGCGCCGCCGTCACGGGCAGTTACACGGCGGAAGTGGCCAACGGCAACGGCGTGCTGCTGACTTCGTACGCGTTCGGCGTGGAAGAATTCATGCCCGACCGCATCAAAGTCGAGGTTTCCACCGAAAAAGAAACCTACCGCTCCGGCGAAACCGTGTTGCTTTCGGCCACGGCCACCAACCTGTTCGGCCCGCCCGCCGCTGACCGGAACTACGAGGCCGAACTGCAACTCAAACGCCGCGCCTTCGCGCCGAAGGGCTACGAAAGTTTCGTTTTCGACCTTTCCGACCAAACGCAGTTTGAAAAGGAATTGCGCCAGGGCCGCACCGACGCGGCGGGCCGCGTGGCCGAACGCTTCACCCTGCCCACCACCTACCGCGACATGGGCCTGCTCGAAGGCAGTCTGTACGTCACCGTTTTTGACGAAACCGGGCGGCCCGTCAACCGCCTGCGCCGCTTCGGGGTAGCCACGCAGCCCGTGCTGTTCGGCATCGGGCTGCCGAGCCGGTACGTCGGCACGGGCGCGCCGGTGTCCATCCCGCTCGTGGCCCTTGACCCGACGGGTAAACCGACCAACGCCACGGCCCAGGTGGACGTGGTCCGCATTGATTACCAGACGGTCATTCAAAAACAGGGCAGTCAGATGCGCTACGTGTCACAGCGCCAGCCGAAGTTGGTGATGAGCCGGGCGGTGAGCTTTTCGGGTGGGAAAGGCCAGGCCAGCTTCACGCCCACGCTGTCGGGCGAGTACGAAATCCGCGTCCGGCGGCCCGGCGCGGCCAACTACGCCGCCACGACGCTGTACGCCTATGGCTACGGCAGCACCCAGGCAACGTCGTTCGAGGTGGACAACGAGGGGCGCGTCGAGATGAGTTTTGACAAGGAAACCTACGAAGTCGGCGACCGGGTGAAAGTACTTTTCAAAACGCCCTTCGCGGGTAAACTACTCGTCAGTGTGGAGCGCAACCGGGTCATCGAACACGAGGTGCTCGACACCGACCAGCAGTCGGCGAGTTGGGAGTTCAAACTCACCGACGCGCATTTGCCCAACGTGTTCGTGTCGGCCACGCTCATCCGTCCACTCGACGACGGTGGCACGCTGCCGCTTACGGTAGCCCACGGCTACGCCTCGGTTTCGGTGAAAAAGCCCTCCACCAGCCTGCCCGTGCAGATTCAGGCGGCCACGGCGTCGCGCTCAAAAATGAAACAGCGGTTCACGGTGAAAACCAAACCCCGCGCCGAAGTAACCCTCGCCGTGGTGGACGAAGGCATTCTGCAACTCAAAAACTTCCGCACGCCCGACATCCACGGGCATTTTTACGCCAAGCGCGCGCTTGAAGTCGGCGGGTTCGATTTGTACAACGCGCTGTTTCCCGAACTCTCGATTCGGGGCAGTTCGAGCGTGGGCGGCGACGGGTATAATTTGGAAAAACGCATCAACCCGCTCGCCAACGGGCGCGTCAACCTCGTGGCGTTCTGGTCGGGGCGGCTCCAGGCCGACGGCAACGGCGAGGCGAGTTTTGAAGTCAACATCCCGCAGTTCAGCGGCGATTTGCGCGTGATGGCCGTGGCTTACAAAGACGACGCCTTCGGCTCGGCCAACGCCAACCTGAAAGTCGCCGACCCGCTCGTGCTCAGTACGGCGTTGCCCCGTTTCCTCAGCCCCGGCGATGAGGTTTCGGTGCCGGTCAGCATCACCAACACGACGAAAGGCACCGCCAACGCCACGGCTACGCTGGTCGTCAGCGGGGCGCTGCAACCCGTCGGCGGGGCGGCGCAAACGATTTCGATTTTGCCCGGAAAGGAAGGCCGGGCGCAGTTTACGCTGAAAGCCAAACCCGCGATGGGCACGGGCACCGTGACCGTGACCGTACGGGGCCTGGGCGAAAGTTTCACCGAAAAAATTGACCTCACCGTGCGACCCGCGTCGAGCCTGCTGAAAACCGCCACGAGCGGGCAGGTGGCGGGCGGGCAAACGGCGACGGTGCAACTGCCGAACGACTACCTCCCGGCCACGGTCAGCAGCCGGGTTTTGGTGAGCCGCTCGCCGCTGGTTTCCTTCGCCGACCAACTCCAGAACCTGCTTGGCTACCCTTACGGCTGCCTCGAGCAGACCGTTTCCAAAGCGTTCCCGCAGTTGTACGTGGCCGATTTTGTCAAAACGTTGAAATCAACGAAACCCTCGCCCCTCGGCCCAGGCGATTTGAACCCCAACGCCACGGTGCAGGCGGCGATTCGGAAAATCGAGGGCCTGCAACTGGCCAACGGCGGCCTGAGTCGCTGGCAGGCGGGCGATGCCCCCGACGGCTGGAGTTCGACCTACGCCGCGCATTTCCTGCTCGAAGCCCAGAAGGCGGGTTTTGAAGTCAACGCCCGCGTGTTGAGTCGGCTGCTCGATTTCATCAGTACTAAAACCGGTGGTCCGGCCACCGAAACCGAGGCGGTTTACAACGGCGACGGCAGCATCAGCACCCGGAAAATCGCCAGCCGCGAAGTGGTGTACGGGCTGTACGTGCTGGCCCTTTCGGGCAAACCGGGCCGCGCCGTGATGAATTATTACAAAGCCAACGCCGCGTTGCTCACGCCCGACGAGCGCTACCTGCTCGCCGCCACCTACGCCCAGGCGGGCGACCGGGCGGCGTTCCAGCAACTTTTGCCAAAAACCTACCCGAACCCGGCAGTCGTGCGCGAAACCGGCGGCAGCCTGAGTTCGCCCGTGCGCAACACGGCCCTGACGCTGAACAGTTTGCTCGAAACCGATTCCGAAAACCTCCAGATCGCCGCGCTGGCGCGGCTGCTTTCGCAGCAACTGAACGCATCGCCGTATTTGAACACCCAGGAAACGGCCTTCGCCACGCTGGCGCTGGGCAAACTCGCCCGCCGCGCCGCGAACAGTACGGCCACGGCGACCGTTTTGCGGGGAAATCAGGCGCTCGGCAGTTTCAGCGGGCCGGATTTGGTGTTGACGAAAAGCGTGGCGTTCCCGCTGACAATCCGTACGGCGGGCAGCGGAGCGCTGTACTATTTCGCCCAAACCGAGGGCCTGAGTGCCACGGGCACCGTGCCTGAAGTGGATAATTTCCTGCGGGTACGGCGGACGTTCCTGACCCGTGACGGGCAGCCAATTTCGGAAAATAGCTTTTCCCAAAATCAACTTGTCGTGGTGAAACTGACCGTGGAAAGCCTGAGCGGCCTGGCCATCGACAACGTCGTCGTGACCGACCTGCTGCCCGCCGGGCTGGAAGTGGAAAATCCCCGCCTGACCGCCGAGCGCGAACTGAGTTGGGTGAAAGACCAGAGCACGCCCGAACACTTCGACCTGCGCGACGACCGGATTCACTTTTTCACTTCGGTGGACAAAACCCCGCGCACGTTTTACTACCTGACGCGGGCGGTTTCACGCGGGAAATTCCGCCTCGGCCCGGCTTCGGCGGACGCGATGTACCGGGGCGAGTACCGGAGTTACCACGGCGCGGGGACGGTGGTGGTGCAGTAAACCCGCGCCGCATTGCTTATTTTTGCGGCTTGCGCCAACTGCCCATTTTGAAAAACCGTCGTTAATCCGTTGAAAAATAGCCTTTTAAACTTACTCACGTCGCTCGTCGCCCTGTTGCTGCTACTACTCATCGGGGAAGTCGTCATGCGGGGGTATTACGTCGTGAAGCAGCGCAGCATGGTGGGGTTTGTGAAATCCTTCGACCTCGACGACACGCTGGGCTGGCGTTCGGTGCCCAACCTCGACGCCGCCACCACCACCCGCGACGCGGGCGGCACGACCTACCCGCTCCACGTGAGCACGAACGCCTGGGGGTTCCGTCAGTTCGGCGATACCACGCGTACCGACAAACTCCGCCTGCTGGTCATCGGCGACTCGTTCACCCAGGCCACGGACGTTTCCGACGACAAAACGTATTTCCGGTACCTGCGCGATTCGCTCAACGCCGAGGTGTTCGCTTACGGCTGCGGGGGTTTTGGTAACGCCCAGGAATACCTCATTCTCGACCGCTACCTCGACCGCCTCCGTCCCGACGCCGTGCTGCTTCAGCATTGTTCCAACGATTTCATCAACAACGACTACGCCCTCGAACTCCGCAGCCTGGGCAACAACAACGCCATGAAGCGCCCCTACCTGATGCCCGACGGGCGGATGGAACTGCGCTTTCCGAAAAAAGGCCTCACGGGCCTGCGGCAGTTTGCCAACGCGCATTCGCGGTTGCTCTACTTTATTTTCAACCACTACGACCGCGCCGCCGCCCGGTACGCTTCCACCAACGTGGAGGCGCAAATCGAGGCGGGTGGTCCCGACCAGCCCCTGCTGCGCGAATCGGTGCGGGTGACGGACCAGTTGCTGAAAAAATTCAAGGCCCGGATTCCCACCGGTACGCCGCTTTACCTGCTGCCCATCACCGGCACCCAGCCGTATTACGACGCCCTGCTCGGCCTGGCCCGCCGCAACGCCCTGCCCGTGGTGATGGGCATCGACTCGACCGTGCAGGCCGCCGCCCGCCACGGTGTGGTGGTGCGGGCCGCCGACGGAGGCCACTGGAACGAGGCGGGCCACCGCATCGCCGCTGGGGTGATGCTCAATTATTTTCGAAAAGACCCGCGCTTCGCTCGCCCACCCCGGCTGCTGACTTCCGGCCGCCAAACCGAGCCGCTCCCAACCCCCTGAAGGGGGCTTGACTGCCTGGAATGTTCAGAATAAGAAAAGCCCCCTTCAGGGGGTTGGGGGTACGCATCAAATAAAACCCCGTCCCGAATGCTCGGGACGGGGTTTTTCGTGAAAAGCACGAAGCGACTGGTTTACTTGACGATAAACGGCGCGACCATAAACCCGACCTGTTCTTTGGTGAGTGGTTCGTCGAATGCTTCCGACACCTGGGCCGACCGGGTCACCTGGGGTTGCTCGTTCGGACTCAGCGCGCCGGGCAACCGGAGGTTCGAAAGTTCGATGCCCGCCTGCACCGTGGCCGCTTCGCCCGCGTAGGCGTTGAGGGCAACGGACGGCGGGTTGGGAATGCCCGACTCGTCGTTGGTAATCCAGGGTTTCACGTTGGCCCCCTGTGCGCGGCGCATCTGCCGGATCTGCGCGGCGTGGCGGGCTTCGACCGAGTGGATTTGCAGCGCCGCCTGCAACACCGCGCCCGTGCCGATGAGGTTGGCGGCCTGGCCTTTGTAGGCCCGCACGCCCGTGTCTTCGAGTACCTGGGCAACGGCCAGAAACAGGCCGTAATCAGTAAACACGTTGGCCAACGCCCCCGGCACGTTGCTGCCGCTCGCGTAGGAAAAGTCGAACGTGGGCTTGGCGATGGGCTTGCCGCCCGCCGCCGTGATGGCCCCGGCGATGAATTTCACGTGGGCAGCCTCGTGCTGGGCAATCGTCTGGATGGCCGCCGCCGGGGCACCCGCCGGAATCAGACCCGGTGAAGCGAGGGCGGTGGCGTAAAATTCGGCTTCGAGGTACTCGAGCGTGAGGGCAAAGTTGAGGATGTCTTGCAGGGCAGTGCTGGGTGTTTGGCCGTAGGCTTTGTTGAGCATTGAGCCAAACGCCACCGGCACGGCGGCGGCGGCCAGCTTGCCGCTCAGCCGGGCAAACCGGCGCATCACCACCCGGCGCGTATCGAGGCGCTCGTACACCTCCGGGTCTTCCTGCCGAATCAGTTCGAGGATATTCAGTACGTTCATGGATATACGAGGTTTTGCGTTATCAGTTTCCGGTTTTCAGTTTCCAGTTAATTCAACTGTGAACTGCCAACTGTCCACTGCCAACTATTATTTGGGCAGGCTGCTGAAGTCGATTTTGGTTTTGACAAACGCCGAGGCCGCCTGCAACACCGTCGCGGGGTCTTTGGCCATGTCGAGGCCGTTGGCGTCCACCGCCGTGCTGTCGGCGAAGGTGCCGTTGCTGAGCAAATTGCGGATGTAGGCGGCGTGCCGCGCTTCAACCGACACGATTTTCCCGGCCAGTGTCAGGTAGGCCGGCGTGGTGATGAGCTTGCCCGCCCCGTTGTAGGCCGCCACCCCGAGGTCTTCGAAGGTCTTGGCGGCGTTAAGCACGCTGGCGCGGTCAGAGAAGTTGATGCCGCTGAGGTTAAACTCCAGGTTTTCGATGGCGTTTTCGCCCAGGGCTTTCCGGAAAAATTCGCGGTGAATCACCTCGTGGTCGCGGATGTCGGTCAGCAGGGCCGTTTCAGCCGCCGTGATGCCCGAGTACTGGGTCTGAATCACCTGGGTGTAAAACGCCGCCTCGAGCTGTTCGAGCGCGTAGGCGTAGTTGAGAATGCCCACGTCGCCCGCGCCGAGGTTGACGCCCAGGCCAGCGGGGGGCTGGTTGTCATCGTCTTTTTTGCAGGCGGCCAGCAGCACGGAAGTCGCCGCTGCCGAAGCCCCCGCCGTGCGCAGAAAAGTACGCCGGTTCAGGGTGCGGGGCGCTGCCTGGCGGGTTAGCCAGTCGTCAGCCTGGCCCGGTTGCGGCTCAGTACCCGTGTAGAGTTTCATACGTAAACGTGATTTTGGTTGATGGATGATTCAGTTTCAGGCGTGTCCCATCGTCGGGGGGCAAATTGCAAAAAATTTATGCCAATCGCGCACCTTGCGGGCGGTTTCGTTGCGGATTGTTTGAACCCGGCCGGATTGACCTGGCCTGGAATTCGTCCGAAAGCGGGTCGGCAGGTGGCCGGGGCTTAACCTCTTTTAACACCAACGGCATATCTTTTGCCGGTTGGCCCGGCGTTATGCGAACCAAACCGCGTCGGCGCGGTTCGTGAACGGACGTTTCAACCCGATTTTTTCAACCGATTCTTTTTCATGAAAAACCTGATTTTTGCCCTGACGGCCACCGTGGCCGTGCTGTGTTCCGCCTGCGGCGTCAACCGGCAGCTTGCCGAAGCCAAAGCCCTCGGCGACTGCAAATTCAACCTCACTTCCGCCGACAGCATTTCCCTGGCGGGCCTCGACGTGCGGCAATTTCGCAACCTCAACGAGTTGGATTTGGCCAAGTACCCCCAAATCGGCCTGGCCCTGCTGCGCCGCAACGTGCCCCTCAACGCCCGGCTGAACCTTCAAATCGAGAATCCGACCAACCGGCAAGCGGGCATTAACCAACTGGAATACAAGGTGCTGCTGAAAGGAAACGAGTTGTTCAACGGTTTTCTCAACCAGCGCATCGAAGTGGCTCCCGGCGGCGGACGCGTCACGGTGCCCATCCGCCTGAGCGCCAACGCCTACAGCCTGCTCACCGACGACAAAACCCGCGAGGCCTTCGTGGAACTGGTGCGCAACCTGGCCGGGGCGCAAACCACCAAAGCCTCGCGGGTGACGATCAAAATCAAGCCCACGCTGGCCCTGGGCAACAAAGCCATCAATTACCCCGGCTACATCACCATCGACCAGGACGTGACGAACAAGTTGCTGCTGGGAGGGAATTAAATCATCCCCAGCGCGTCATTGCGAGGAACGAAGCAATCTGTTTCCACCAGCCAAAGTAGTTTTCTGCAAACTTCTTTGGTGACCATCAACAGATTGCTTTGCTGCGCTCGCAATGACGCAACAGGGAGGCTCTTTTCTTCAAAAATCCACTGACCGGGTCACCGGCTCCCACTCGGTGAGGAGTTTCTGGAAGGCCTCCAGCTTGGTGCGGACGCGTTGCAGACCTGCGTTTCCCAATACCAGCCGCAACGGCGGATTTTCGGAATCGACCAACGCCACAATGGCCTTCGCGCCTTTCACCGGGTCGCCGGGCTGGGTGCCGGTCAGGGATGAAAACATTCGTTTCGTCTGGCCCGCCGTGGCGTCGTAGGCGGCAAGGTTCTTCGTCAGTTTCATCGACGTTCCGGCAAACTGGGTACGAAACGCCCCTGGTTCGACAATCGTCACCCGGATGCCCATCGGCGCGACTTCGAGAGCCAGCGCCTCGAAGATTCCTTCCAGGGCGTACTTGGAACCGTTGTACAACCCCATGCCCGGCGTGCTGACCAGCCCGGCCACGCTCGAAATCGTGAGGATAAAGCCGCCGCCCTGCTGGCGCAGAAACGGCAGTACTTCGCGCGTCAGGCGGAGGGTGCCGAACACGTTGGTGTCAAACTGCTCCCGCACTTCCTCGTCGCTGGCTTCTTCCACAGCCCCAGTCAGGCCGTAGCCCGCGTTGTTGACGAGCACGTCGATGCGGCCAAACTCGCGGATGGTGGCCCGTACCACGCGGCTGACGTTCTCGGCGTGGGTGATGTCGAGTTGGAGCGAGAGTAGTTGGCCTTCAAACTGGGGCTTCAGGTCGGCGAGGTTGTCGAGGCGGCGGGCAGTGGCCACGAGCGAATCGCCGCGCTGGAGTACGGCACGGGCGATTTCGAGGCCGAAACCCGTGGAGCAACCCGTGACAAGCCAGACTTTTTTATCGGGGGAAGTTTGCATGATTGACAACGTGCCGCCGGTCTCCGTGGCACGTTTTAGCGATTGTTCGTCTCCGTGCCACGGAGACCGGTGGCACGGAACGGGTTTTATTTTTTCAACAAGTCGTCCAGCGCTGACTTTAGTTCGGGAAATTGATACTGAAAATCCGTTTCCAGCCGGATGCGCTGGTTGAGCACGTAACTGCCACCGGTGACGACCACGGCCATTTCGCCGAACCACGCCCGCAGTCCCCATTCCGGCACGTGCGGCAACCAGAGTGGCCGGTGCAGCACGGCGGCGGCCGTTTTGGTCAGTTCCTCGTTCGTGACCGGGTGCGGTCCCACGGCGTTGTAGGCCCCCGACCAGGTTTCGTTTTCCATCGCTTCGATGAAGAGCCGGCACACGTCGTCGAGGTGGATCCAGCTTTGAAATTGCTTGCCCGACCCCAGCGGTGCGCCGATGCCGTAGCGAACCGGGGCCACGATTTTGGCCAGCGCCCCGCCTTTTTCGCTCAACACCACGCCCAGGCGAAGTTTCACGGTGCGGATGCCCAGCGCGGCCACGCGGTCGGCGGCGGCTTCCCAGGCTACGCACACCTCAGCCAGGAAATCCAGCCCCGGCGTGTACTGCTCCGACATCCACTCCGCGCCCGTGTCGGCCCCGTAGTAGCCAATGGCCGACGCCGACACGAACGAGGCGGGCCGGTGGTCCAGTTCTCCGAGCGTGTCGGCCAGCAGGCGGGCGCTTTCGGTGCGGCTTTCCAGCACTTCTTTTTTGCGTTCGTCGGTCCAGCGGGCGTCGGCGATGCCCGCCCCGGCCAGGTGAATGAGGTGGTCGGCAGTGCGCAACGCCTGCTCGTCGATTTGGCCGCGCTTCACGTCCCAGCGGTAGGTTTTCACGCCGGGCGGAATCCTGTCCTGCCCGGTTTCGCCGCGCACGAGGTAGGCCACGGCGTAGCCTTTCTGTTGCAAAAGTCCGGTGAGCCGGGTGCCGACGAGGCCCGTGCCGCCGGTGAGGAGAACGATTTTTGGCATTGCGGAATGGTGACTGCGGAGTAGGCCGAACCCGATGGATGAGCACGAAAACCCACCCCACCCGTTGCTTAACCCCCGACGGCAGCCTTCGGTTTGAGGGCCGCACCCCAAAATTTCTATCTTTGGCCGCCGATGAGGCGTTTTCCGACCGTGGGCATGAAAAGACTGTTGCGAAAATTTTTTGAAATGGCCGACGTGTACGGCTTTTTTGAACGCGACCCGTTCGGCAACATCCTGTTTATCAAACGCATCCTCATGGCCGTGCTGGGCACCCTGACGTACGGAAGGCTCAACCTGACCAACAAGCTGCACATCGAAGGCACCGAACACCTCGACGGTCTCCCGCCGCAGGGCGTGCTGTTCCTGAGCAACCACCAGACGTATTTCATGGACGTCATCGCCATGTTTCACGTGTTTTTCAGCCTGAAGTGGGGCTTTCGCAACACCATCGACTTCCCGATTTACCTGCTCGCGCCCCGGGCGCGGGTGTACTACGTGGCGGCCAGCGAAACGATGAAAGGCGGGCTGATTCCCCGCATTCTTTCGCAGGGCGGGGCCATTCTGGTGGAGCGTTCGTGGCGGGCCAGGGGCCAGGACGTGAAGCGCGAAGTGGACCTCTCGGCGAGCGAAAAAATCGACAAGGCCATCAAATTTGGCTGGGTCGTGAGTTTCCCGCAGGGCACCACCAGCCCCTACGCGCCCATCCGCAAGGGCACGGCGCACCTCATCAAGTTGTCGAACCCCATCGTGGTGCCGGTAGTGATCAACGGCTTCCGGCGGTCGTTCGACAAAAAAGGGCTTTTCCTGAAAAAACGCGGCACGCGCCTGTCGGTACGTTTCAAGGAACCCATCCGCTTCGACCCAGGCTTGTCGGTCGAAGAAATCGTGGCCCAAATCGAGGATTTCATCGAGCAGGAAAAACCGGAGGGGAAACGGTGGTGGGTGGAGAAGAAAAAGGAGGCGTAACTTCCGCTCCGAAACAGTTCCTTTCCGCCATGAAATTCCAGATTTCCGCGCTGCTCCTTGTATTCGTCCTTCAGACCCACGCTCAGACCGCGCCGCTACCGCCCATCGAACGCAGTTATTCGTTCGGAGCGTGGTTAGTCAAGCACAACCTACGGGGCGACGTGTACCGGGTGGGTGAACAGCGGTTCATCAGTCCCATCCGACTGAAACCCTTCATCGAAGCATCCGGCGATGCACAGGCCCTTGCAACGTTTGAGCAGTATCGTCGGAAACGCCGGGTTGGTACGTTGCTGGATGTAACCGGTGGCGCAGTATGCGCCACCGGGTCGGTCCTCCTGATGGCGGGGGCTTTCAGTGGCTTGTTCACTGGTCCCGGCTCACCCCAGCGCCAGGAAAGCAATCGTTTCCTCCGCGCCGGAGTCTGGACTGTCGTCGGGGGGGCGGCTCTGGGAATTTCTGCCAAAATACCCCATCGCCGCGCCTACGAAATCCTTCACCTCAGCATCGACCAGTACAACGGCACTGTGGGTGTGCAGGTAACGAGGCCATTTTAACTTCATTTTCATGTGGGGAGTCTCCCGGAAATGGTTGAAATCGCCCTCGGCGTTGCGCACGGTTTTTTGTAAATTTACGGGATTCGCCAACCGGCCTTAATGCATGATCATGTCGAATTGATTTGCATTCGTTTCATAGCATCATAATACCAACCGCCGCCGCACCCGCCCCAACTGGCGCGTTACACCCACCTGCATCGTGGTTTTGGTAAAGGGCTGGCCGAGTTGCACGTACCCGGCCCAGCCGTCGGTTTCGTCCTGGTAGGCGAGCGTCACGTTGCTTACGTTGGCCCCAAGTTCGGTGAACCCTTCGGCAAACCGGGCGTAATTCCCGCCGGGCCGCCCCCAGAAATACCGCAGGCTCACCTGCGAGTGGCCGTCTTTCCAGCATAGTTCCGAACTCAGGCCGTACGTGACCAGCCACGCGTCGCGCACGACGACTTCGCGCAGCAACGGGCTTGGTCGGGGTTCGGTGGCCACGAAATCGGCCAGTTTCTGGCGAACGGTGGTGAGCGCGCCGTATTCGCGGCTCAGGGCCACGTCCAGGCCCGCGATGCGCCAGTCGAAGGACGGGTGCAGGGGCAGGGAAAAATTGGCCGCCGCCCGCAACCCCCACCCGTAGTAGCCGTACTGCCCCGCGAAGGAATTGACGTTTTGCTTTTGCAGGCTATCGTAGCGGGCAAAGGCCCGGTCGCCGAGGCGGTAGGTGCCGCCGTAGCCGAAGGCTCCGTAGGCCGCGCTGCTGTGCCGCCCCGTGTGCGCCCGGTGCAGCGCGACGAGGGCCGAGGCGTTGACGTCGTTGCCCTGCGAGGAAAACCCGCGCCCGAGGTTCAGGCCGCCCGACAGATACGTGGCCGATGCGCCCGCCGCGCCGTCGCGGTAGGCGGGCCGGGACAGGTAGGTGATGTCGTTGCCAAACAGCCCCGCGCCGAGGCGGTGGGCGCAACCCGACAAAACGCAGAGGACGAGCAGGGCGGCGGCGAGTTTCATGGCAGCAGGTTGTTTGAACCGAAAACTTCGTTTTTTTCCGGGAAGAAACAACCGGTTTTCCCGGAAATCTTTGAATCCGCCCGAGGCGTTCAGGCCGGTTTTTTGTAAATTTACCGGATTCGCCCCGGGCGGTTTGAACCGCTCATTCCAACACTTCATGAACTTCGAGCTAACCTCCGAATACCAACCCACCGGCGACCAGCCCCAGGCCATTGCCCAACTCGTCGAAGGCATCCAGAACGGCGAACCAGCCCAGGTGCTGCTGGGCGTGACGGGTTCCGGGAAAACCTTCACCGTTGCCAACGTCGTCGCTCAATTGAACCGCCCCACGCTGGTGCTGAGCCACAACAAAACCCTCGCGGCGCAGTTGTACGGCGAGTTCAGGCAGTTTTTCCCCAACAATTCCGTCGAGTACTTCATCAGTTACTACGACTACTACCAACCCGAGGCGTACATCGCCACGACCAACACGTACATCGAAAAAGACCTGGCCATCAACCAGGAAATCGAAAAACTGCGCCTCGCCACCACCTCCGCGCTCATGTCGGGGCGGCGCGACGTGATTGTCATCGCCTCAGTCTCGTGCATTTACGGCATGGGCAATCCGGAGGAATTCCGCAAAAGCATCCTGCGTGTGGGCGTCGGCGAGGTGATTTCGCGCAACCAGTTTTTGTACCGGCTGGTCGAAATCCTCTACGCCCGCACCGAGGTGGAATTCAACCGGGGCACGTTCCGGGTGAAGGGCGACACGGTGGACATCCACCTGCCCTACGCCGACTTCGGCTACCGCGTGATTTTCTTCGGCGACGAAGTG
Source organism: Spirosomataceae bacterium (assembly GCA_965249815.1). Lineage (GTDB taxonomy): Bacteria > Bacteroidota > Bacteroidia > Cytophagales > Spirosomataceae > JAJAZB01. The sequence continues at coordinate 503,279 of CBDFMV010000003.1, forward strand.
GAGGCCATCCAGCGCATCGACCCGCAAACGGGCAAGAAGCTTTCGGACGAAAGCATGGTCAGCATTTTCCCGGCCAACCTCTTCGTGACGGGCCGCGACGTGCTGATGGGGGCCATCAATGAAATTCAGGACGACCTCGTTTCGCAAATCAAGTACTTTGAGGGCGATTTGCGCCTCCAGGAAGCCGACCGCATCAAGCAGCGCACCGAATTTGACATGGAAATGATGCGCGAACTCGGCTACTGCTCGGGCATCGAAAACTACTCGCGCTACTTCGACCACCGGTTGCCGGGTCAGCGGCCGTTCTGCCTGCTCGATTTTTTCCCTGACGATTACCTGCTCATCGTGGACGAAAGCCACGCCACCATGCCGCAAATCCGGGCGATGTGGGGCGGCGACCGTTCGCGCAAAACCGCGCTGGTGGACTACGGTTTCCGCCTGCCCAGCGCCCTCGACAACCGCCCGCTCACGTTTCAGGAATTCGAGGGCCTGGCCGGGCAGACGGTGTTTGTGAGCGCCACGCCGTCGGACTACGAACTGCGCCGGAGCGAGGGCGTGGTGGTCGAGCAAATTATCCGCCCGACGGGCCTGCTCGACCCCGAAATCGAAGTGCGGCCCAGCCTCAACCAGATCGACGACCTCCTGGAGGAAATCCACGGCCGGGTGGAACACCACGAGCGGGTGCTCGTGACCACGCTCACCAAACGCATGGCCGAAGAACTGAGCAAATACCTCGACCGCGTGGGTGTGAAGTGCCGGTACATCCACTCGGAAGTGAAAACGCTCGAACGGGTGGAAATCCTGCGCGAACTCCGCCTCGGCGTGTTCGACGTGCTGGTGGGCGTCAACCTGCTCCGCGAAGGGCTGGATTTGCCCGAAGTGTCGCTCGTGGCCATCATGGATGCCGACAAGGAAGGTTTCCTGCGCGACATTCGCTCGCTCATCCAGACGATTGGCCGCGCCGCCCGCAACGACCGGGGCAAGGTGCTCATGTACGCCGACCGGATGACGGGTTCGATGCAGAAAGCCATCGACGAAACCAACCGCCGCCGCACGATTCAGATGGAGTACAACGAAGCCCACGGCATCACGCCGAAGACGATTCTGCGCTCGCGCGAGGCCATTCTGGAACAAACCAGCATCGCCGACATGATGGGCAAGCCGAGCCGCCCGAGCTATTACTCCGAAACCGAACACCTCCAGCTCGCCGCCGACCCCGTGACCCAGTACATGACCAAAGACCAGCTTGCCCAGCAGGTGAAACGCCTCGAATCGGAGATGGAACGCGCCGCGAAAGACCTCGATTTTCTGGTGGCCGCACGCCTGCGGGATGAGATGCTGGCGTTGAGAAAGCGGGTGGAATTACAATGACTTTCTACTGTTATTCTTATTTTTGTGCATCATGACAGAAACACAATTAAGCGCCTATTTAAGGGCCAATTACCCTGTAGAAGATGAACGGTGTGAGTGGAAGGAGTTCAAAGCTCTTAAAAATGCTGTCTCTGGGCATAAAGGTGAGGATATCATCTCTTATGTATCGGCCCTTGCTAATATGGAGGGAGGGAGGCTCGTAATAGGTATGAGTGACCAGAACCATGAAATTGTAGGTGTCAGCGATCCCCATAACTACACGCCGCAAAACTTTCCTCTTAGGCTTGCAGGTAACTGCCATAATTTAAGCACAGAAGGTTTATGGGTAGAAGAATTTATCACTTCTGATACTGGTAGTGGTCTAAGTAAGTGCGAATGAGTATCTTTGGGCATGATTCAAGAAACTCATACCTATTCGTGTCGGCGCTGTGGTAGCCAGGCCTTGCGGCGAAATGGCAGCGTCAAGGGCAAAGCCAAGTACCACTGCACCACCTGCGGCTATCACGGCTATTTCACCTCGGCCCTCGAGCAGCGCCAGGCGCGCTACGCTCAGGTCGAGAGCCTGCTGACCGAACGGCTGAGTCAACGGGCCATTGTGCGCCAAACCGGGGTAAGCCGGATGACAGTCGCTAAGATTTTAAAAAAAAGCGTGCTTTCTGCCTCCCGTAACGACGAGTCCGGTAACTGACGTGGAAATCGACGAAATGACCACGTACGTGCGTCACAAGGGCTACGGCCTGTGGGTCTGGCTTGCCCTGTGCCGGCACAGCCGCCGGGTCCTGGCGTATTACGTCGGCGACCGCAGCACGACGTCGGCCCGGCGGCTCTGGAAACGCTTGCCCTTACCCGTGCGAGAAAGCGCCCTGATTCACACCGATCGCTGGGCGGCCTACCTGAGGGTGGTGCCACCGGGTCGGCATCGGTGTCAGGGTAAGCCCACCAATCACGTCGAGCGGTTTAACAATACGATGCGTCAGCGAGTGGCACCCCTGGTGAGGAAAACCTTATCGTTCGCCAAAACCAAACAGGGCCTTATTCAACGCGTCGTGGTCTTTCTCAACCACTATAATCTCACTCTGTCTTAGACCACTACCCTGATACTGATAAAATTGTTTGGGTAATTCATGTTCCGAAACACTTACCTAGAAAACCAGTCGTTGCTCATAATCAAGCATGGCAGCGAGTTGGTGACAGTTTGGTAAAGCTTCGCTCTGAACGAGAAGAACACATTCTGTCAGAAATTATAAAGTCTCATTTTGATTGGTCTCTACAAATTGCCGAGGGCGCTGATATAATAGATCTGGATACCGATGCAATTCTAGTTGCTAGAGAGAATTTTAAAATTAAAAACCCTCGTGTCGCTAACGAAGTCGATAGGTGGAACGACATAAATTTCTTAAACAGGGCGCGTTTATGTATAAACGGGAAAGTTACTCGTACAGCTATCATTCTTTTAGGTAAACCCGAAGCAGAGCATTTCTTGAATCCAGGAATTGCAAGAATAACATGGATATTAAAAGACAAAGACAATATTGAACGAGATTATCAGCATTTTTTCTGCCCTATGATTTTAGCCGTTGATGAAGTATTTGGTAAAATACGTAACTTAAAGTACAGGTATTTGAAGGAGGATTCTCTGTTCCCTGATGAAGTAGAGCAGTTCGAACCGTTTACAATTAAGGAAGCATTAAGTAATTGCATAGCTCATCAAGACTATCCGATGGGCGGTAAAATTAATATTGTTGAACGCGAAGACGGAATTCTTGTTTTTTCAAATTTGGGATCATTTTTACCTGGAAATGTAGAGAATGTTATCAACAGTGACACTCCACCTGAGTTTTATCGCAATAACCACCTGGTTCAAGTAATGTTTAACCTAAATATGATTGATTCTGTTGGAAGCGGTATCAAGCGTATGTTCAGATTTCAACGAGAGAGATTTTTTCCAATGCCAGACTATGACTTTTCGAACAATCGAGTTCAAGCAACTATAACGGGTAAAATATTAGATATGGAATATGCTAAAGTATTGGCTCGGAATACAGGGCTTACTTTAATGGAGATTATCATGCTTGATAAGGTTCAGAAGAAAAAAACCTTAATTGACGCAGAAATTAATCACTTAAGAAGTAAAGGTTTAATCGAAGGCAAGAAGCCTCGTATCTATATATCAGCAAAATTAGCTCAAACGATTGGTCAAAAAGCAGTTTATACACGCAACAAACCTTTCGATAAACAATATTATTTAGACTTCATAGTCAAAGGAATCAAAGAACATGGTTCGCTTGATCGGAGTGACATTGACCAACTCCTAATCGATAAATTATCAGATTTATACAACTATAAACAGCGTAAGACAAAAATAACTAATTTGATCGCCGAATTAAGAGCAAAAGGAATTATAAAAAATGTAGGAACCGACTATCAACCTAAATGGATACTTGTCTGATTTTTTAGTTAGTATATGAGAGATTATAAGAGGTTATAAGACTTAATAAGAGGTTATAAGAGTCTTATGAGTAACAGGTGGGTATTTGTTGCATAAACAACTGTATTCCAGGGCTTTGTATTCTTTTTGTAAGAAGTGCATTATAAGACAAATCGCATGAACCCCCTCCTCCGCCGCGCCAAGCAAATCCCCCTCTTCAACGACCTCACCGCCCCTCTGCGCACGGCCCGGCTGAAGCACAAAATCGAAACCGGCACGTTGCTCGACGGCCTTTCCGACGTCGGCCGCCAAACCTGGCTCCGGCGCACGGAGCAGGTGCTGACCAGCCCCGATTTTTCGAGAATCCCGAAAGTGCCGGGTAGCGGGCGGTTGCAGGGCCGGTATCTCGTCATGCACAACGGGCTGAAAATCGAGCCGCTGAGCTACTACGGCTACCCGGTGCTACACATGCTGCTCAAAACCGGCGGCATCCACGAGCCGGAGGAAGAATTGGAGTTTGGCCGCGTGTTGCCCACCATCCCCACAGGCGGCACCATGCTCGAACTGGGCAGTTTCTGGGCGTTTTATTCACTCTGGTTTCATCAGGTGGTGCCCCAAGCCCGCAATTTCATGATTGAACCCGAACGCGCCGGACTCGCCAACGGCAAACTGAACTTCCGCGCCAACGGCTTTACGGGCGATTTCACGAACGCCTTCGTCGGCAAAACCTCGCAGCCGGGCCAGCCGCCCACCGTGAGCGTGGATGAGTTTGTGCGGGAAAAAAGCATCCGATTCCTGGATATGCTTCACTGCGACATCCAGGGCTACGAACTCGACATGCTTGAAGGCGCGCAACGGCTTTTTGACGAGAAGCGCGTGGGTTACGTCTTCATTTCCACCCACGGTGATGAGTTGCACGACGGCTGCCTGAAGTTTCTGACGGAACGGAATTTTGAAATCCTCCGCGCGGTGCCGCTCGCCGAAAGCCACTCCTTCGACGGGCTGATTGCGGCGAAGGCACCGTGGTATGATGTCTGAAGCTGTCTGAATCAGGATAGCCAGGATTTGAGGATAAACAGGATATTGACCCTGGGTCTGCATTTTATCCTGCTTATCCTCAAATCCTGGCTATCCTGATTCAGACGACCACAAACCTCAAAAATGACTACTCCTTCCCCCGATTCCCCGCTCCACGAACTCATGCGCCACCACGCCCAGGCAGGCATGGTCGAGTGGATTGGCCTGCGGCCCGCTCGGCGGGAGCCGGTTCAGCCCGTGCAGGAAACTTACGCCCGCCCCGGCACCGGCCTCGATGGTGATCGCTACCGGGGCACGCCCGACGGCAAGCGGCAGGTGACGCTCATCCAGGCCGAACACCTGGCTGCTGTCGCTTCATTTTTGGGCAAAGATTCCGTGGACCCGGCGTTGCTGCGCCGGAATATTGTTGTGCGGGGCATCAATTTGCAGGCGCTCAAGGGCCGCCCGTTTCGCGTGGGCGGGGCCGTGCTCGAACTCACCGGCGACTGCCACCCGTGCAGCCGGATGGAGGAAAACCTGGGCACCGGCGGCTACAACGCCATGCGCACCCACGGCGGCATCACGGCGCGGGTGCTGCGGGAAGGCCCGATTCGGGTGGGCGATGCGGTGGAGGTGGAATGAAATGAGACCTCACAGGTTTTGAAAACGGGTGAGTTTTTTACGCTTGCGCACACTTATTTTCAATACTTTAGCCGTTCAAAACCTCTACGCTTATGGAAGCCGCAGTGCTCGACAAACCCAAACAGCAATTTCGCAACTACGATCAGGGCGACATCACCGCCGCCGTGCGCGAACATTACCGCAAAATGCGCCTTAACCAGACGGTGGATTACGTCGAACGGATGCAGCAGAAATACCTGCGCTTCGACAAGCCCCTGCCCCTCTGGGACGCCATGCTCAAGCTCAATGCCCTCATCGACGTCAGCGACCCGGATTTGAACCTGCCCAACGTGCAGCACCTGGCCCAATCGGCGGAGGCCATGCGCGCCGACGGGCGGCCCGACTGGATGCAGCTCGTGGGCCTGATTCACGACCTCGGCAAAGCAATGTACCTCTGGGGCAGCGACGAAGACGGCACCTCGCAGGCCGAACAGTGGGGCCTCGTCGGCGACGTGTTCGTGGTTGGGGCGCGATTGCCCGAAACGGCCGTGTACCCCGAGTTCAACGCCCTCAACCCCGACATGACCGACTCGCGCTACAACACCGAAACGGGCCGCTACCAACCCGGCTGCGGACTCGACGCGCTCACGCTGGCCTGGGGCCACGACGAGTATTTGTACCAGGTGCTGAAAAACCACCCGACCAACACGATACCCGAAGAAGGCATGGTGATGATTCGCTACCATTCGTTCTACCCCTGGCATACCGGCGGCAGCTACGCGAAACTCACCAACGACCGCGACGAGCAGTACAAAACGTGGATCAAAGACTTCAACCAGTACGATTTGTACACGAAATCGCCCAAAATCTACGACCTCGACGAACTGAAGGATTATTACCTGCCCATCGCCGAAAAGTATCTGGGGCCGGGACCGATTTATTGGTAGTTCATCGATTCCCAGTTTTTAGTCTCTATTCTACGTTTCTTATTGGTCGGAAAAGCGCCCCATCCCGCGTACGCGGGATGGGGCGCTGCATTTTAACTGAAAACTGCCGACTGGAGACTGAAAACTCAAAATTACCACCACCGGTACACCAGCCCCACCGAGCCGGTGAGTGCCGAATAGGTTTTTACGTAGTCGAAATTGGCTCCGATGTGCTGGTAGCCCACGCTCAGATCGGCCCCGAATTTGCTGTTCCGGCCAAACAGAATCCGCGTGCCCACAGCGGCGTTGGCGGCAAAACGAAAGCCGTTGCCACCGTCCGACAGGCTGCCGTAGTACGTAGTGTTTTCGGTCAGGCTACCGCCCGCTCCCACCTGCACGTAGGGCCGTAGGACGGCACTCGACGGCGCAAGGTGGTATTTACCAATCAGTTGTAGGGTGGGCCGGGTCGTAAACGAGCGTGTCTGCACCGCCGACAGTTCCGAGCCGTCGGTCAACTGGTAAATCTGCCGGGGCAACCGCTGGCTCCAGGCCTGGTAGCCCGCCTGTACGCCCACCGAAAAGTTGTTGGGCAGCAGCCATTCCCCCAACACGGTCACGCCGCGCACGGAGGCTTGGTCGATGTAATTTTTGAAATCCCCCACGGGCAGCGCCGCCGTGTAACGCACCGAAACCTGGTAGGTGGTGTAGCGGTCGTAGGGCGAGGCAATGGTGCCCACTGGGTTGGCGGGCTGGTAGTAGGGGCTTTGCGCCCGCAGCACCGGCGGAGCCAGCATCGTTGCCAGTAAGCCGCTCAAAATCAATCGGTTTTTCACAAAAATAAGTTTAGCAGTTTAGGGTTTTCAGTTTAGGGTTAGGGTTGTTGAACAACTGGAAACCCTAAACTGAAAACTCAGGATTCATTTTCCCGCCTGGAAGTAGGTTGATTGGGCAAACACGGCGTCCACGACCTGGCTGATGCTGGCTTCGTTGAAAATGTTGTCGCCCCGGATTTCCGCCGTCCAGATGACCGAAAGCTGGTTCTGCCCGTTCTGGCCCGTACGCGGATTTTTCAAATCGAGGGCTTCGGCATACCAGTAATTTTCATTGACCTGGTAGTAACTGTACGTGTTGGGGTAATAGCCGCCATACCCGCCGTAGCCCCAGTACCCGCCGCCGTAGCCGCCGTAGTAGGGGTTGGGGTTGGATACCACGCCCACGTAGCTGTTGCTGATGCGGGCCACGTTGATGCCCAAATCGGGCTTTTCGGTGCGGGCCACTTGCTTGTAGCCACGCTGGGTAAGGTTTTGGGCCACGCGGGCGATAAACGCCAGTTCGCGGCTCGTGGCCGAGGGCCGGTCATTACCCTGGTTGCTCAGCACGGCCACCGAATCAACGATGCTAAAGGTTTTGTAGGTGCCGAAATTGGCGCTGCGGTCGTGATTGGTGATGAACACCTGCGAGTCGTCGGGGCTGAGGTCGCCGAGCGGGTCGCGGTTGCAACCCACTACGCCGAGTGCCAGGCCCGTCAGGAGCAAAACGGCCGCACGGCGAAACAGGAATTTATTCACGTTCATGGTTTTGGTTGTCAAGGCAAACGGATGCTTTACTTTAAACGAATTCCCGGGGCAATTTCGTAAAAAAGCGTTCCTCTTTTTGGCTGCCTCACCCGAACGAGAAGGTGCACCGGTTGGGAACCGACCCAAAACAAAAACAGCGCCCTGCAACGGGCGCTGTTTTGAAAATAAAACCGGGTTTATTTCTGGTGCTTAGCCTGCTGGCGGGCTTCTTCCTCGTCCAGAATAGCGTCCACGCGTTGTTTTTCGAGGGTCGAAGCCTTCACTTCGTGAGCGGCGTCGGGGTTGTGGTTGCCCGCACCATCGGCCACGAGGTTCACGGGTGGCACGTCGGTGCGGGGAGTATCCTCGTCCGGGTTGCTGTCCTGCTGGTCGGGGGCGTGCTCCTCGGTTTTGCCATTGTTCATTTGCTTTTTTACGTGCACGTCGTCGTCGTTGATGCCGTATTTGGCCGAGCCGATGAGCGTTTTGTCGCTGCTGTCGTGTTGGTTGGTTGCCATGTTGATGAAGGTTACGAAACGATTTTCCTAAAAAACCTTAAAAAAGCCGTACCCCGCACGTCGGTTTACCAACATTGGTCCCATTCTTCCGAGTTTTGCCGGGAACCACTCGCCCGTCGCGCGGCGTTCACCGGCCAATTCCCCGTCTCCTCATCGCCCTCATGCTTTCTGATCAATTTCTACGCGACCTCCTGCAAAAACACCAGGCGACGCAGCCCTTCCCGCCCACGTCGTCGGTGGCGCGGCTGATGACGCGCGTTCTGCTGACGCTTTTCCCCGAACAAACCAAACGGCACTACCAGTCGGTGGACGCGCTGCGCGGGGCGTTCGACAAAATCGAAGGCGAACTCACGCGCCTGCTCCAAACCATGCAGCCGCACCTGCCCGCCGACGCGGCCCTGCTGGCACGGCACTTCATGGACGGCCTGCCCGGAATTTACCGGGTGTTGCAAACCGACGTACAGGCCATTTTGCTCGGCGACCCGGCGGCCCGCACCGAGTACGAAGTCATCCGGGCGTATCCTGGTTTTTACGCCATCACGTTCTACCGCTTGGCCCACGCGTTGTTTGAACTGGAAATCCCGCTGCTGCCCCGGATGCTGACCGAGTACGCGCACTCCAAAACGGGCATCGACATCCACCCCGAAGCCCAGATTGGCGAACATTTCTACATCGACCACGGCACGGGCATCGTGATCGGGGCCACGACGGTCATCGGCGACCGCGTGAAGCTCTACCAGGGCGTTACGCTCGGCGCGCTCAGCGTGAGCAAGGAAATGGCGTCGTTGAAGCGCCACCCGACCGTGGAAGACGACGTGATTATTTACGCCAACGCCACCATCCTCGGCGGCGACACGGTCATCGGTCACCACAGTATCGTCGGGGGCAACGTCTGGCTGACAGCCTCGATTCCGCCGTACACGAAGATCTACCACCGCGAAGAGGCGAAGGTGATTTGAGTGAAAAGTGAAGAGTGAAAAGTTGGGCAGCAACGCTGTTTGTTAACTTTTCACTCTTCACTTTTAACTTTTCACTGCTCTTAAAACTTCGGGCAGGAAAGCTCTTTTCGCCGCTTGCGGTAGGGCGGGCGGCGTTCGGGTTCGTAGGGGAAGGTGTAGGACAGCGAGAGCTCGTGCGAGCCGCCGCTGGCGAAACCCAGCGTAGAAATGGTGGCGTCGTAGCTGTAGCCGAACGAGAAGTTATCCTGCCGGTAACCGACCAGAAAAACAGCCGCATCGTGGTTGTTCAGCCCCCGCTCGTACTGCTTGACGGGAATGCCCCGGTACCAGGCCCCGAACGTCAGCGGGGCGTAGGTGAGGTAGGCCCCGATGTCGAGTTGGTCGAATTTGCCTTGTTTCTTGTACAGCGCGGCAAACGAAACGCTTTTTTCCCGCCCGATTTCATCGCCGAGGTTGTTGCCGATTTCGTAGTCGAACAGCGGAATTTTGTACCCGGCCTGGAGGCTCAGTTTCATCGGCAGCGGGTCGGAGGTGTTCACGGCAAACGCCTGGTTGGGCCGGTTGAGGTGGTGCACCGACACCCCCGCCCAGAAGCGTTGGTCGTAGAGCAGCAGGCCCGTCGAAAAGTCGGGGTAGCGGATGCGCGGCCCGAGATCGGCCACGGGGTCGAGCGTGGGCGAGCCGGTGTAGCCCCGGTTGCTGAGTTGGTCGCCAAAAGTGAGTTTATAAAAATCGGCGCTCCGCGTGACGAACGCCGCCTCGAAACCCGCCCTCAGGGCCAGTTCTTCCGTAATTTTTAATTGGTATGAATACTGCAACGCCGCACTCACCGACTTGAGGTTGCTGAATTGCTGGTCGTTGATGACCAGCAGCCCGATGCCGCTGTTGTAGCGCTCGATGTAGTGGTCCACCGAGAGCATCGAGGTCACGTAATTGGCGTTGAGGGCGGGCCACTGGTTGCGGTAGTTGAGGATGGCCCTCGGGGCCAGCGCCGACCCGGCAAAGGCCGGATTCAGGTACAGCGGCGCGGCGTAAAACTGCGACATCTGCGGGTCCTGAGCGTGGGCCAGGCCCGTCAGCAAGCAGAAATAGAACAAAAGGAGACGTCTTGACATACGATCGGCTGGAGGCAGAGTGGGCGCGTTTGGGGCTTGGGCAGGCGGCAGGAATCGGTTCGGCGGCGGGTGCATAAAATTTGCGGCGCTTCGCTTCGTTAACTCAGAGCAACCACAATGCCACGCTTTCTTTTTCGGAACCCGTCGGCAACACTCCGGCGGCAAAACGCGTAATTTTAGCAAAACTTCGGGGAAGATCGGGCGAGGTCACGAGTAAACCGCCGAATTAGGCCCTGGTTTTTTCAGCTAACGCTGACAATGCATCAATGAAGATACGGCGCTACTTGTTTTTTCTGGGGTTGGCGGTGCTCGGTGGGCAGGTGGCCTGGGCGCAGGCAAGTTTTACCGTCAGCGGGCGGAAGTGCATTCCCGAAGGCGACTGCGGCGGCGACTCGACCACCTTCAAAGCACCCACGCTGGTGGGTGCCCGGAGTTGGCAGTGGAATTTTGGCGACCCCACGGCGGGTTCCAAAAACACCGCCACCGGCCAGACGGCCCGGCACCTCTACAACCAGCCCAATTGGTACACCGTGACATTGCTCGTCGGGCGCAATGGCGGGCGGCCCGACACGACCATCACCCGGCAGGTGCGGATCAACGACCTACCCGCGCAATTCGAGTTTTTCAAAGGCAAGGAAGACACGACCATTTGCCCCAAAACGAGCATCAAACTCGACCCCTACGAAGGCATCCGCCTGCCGCCGGGCGTCGATCCGACCAAGTACAAATACTCCTGGTACCCCACCGGCGACACCACCCAGACCCTCCTGGCCGACAAAGCCAAGTGCTACTCCGTCGAGGTGATGAACGACTCGGGTTGCACCCGCAACGACCGGATTACGGTGAAAATCTGCGGGCAAAACGACCAGCAGCAGGCCGCCAAGTGGTATTTCGGCGCCAACGCGGGCGTGAAATTCGACAACGGCCAGGCCTCGGCCAACACCGACGGCAAGGTCAACACGCCCGAGGGCGTTTCGGCCATTTCCGACAAACAGGGCGCGCTGTTGTTTTACACCGACGGCATCACGATTTTCGACAAAGACGGCAAGCCGATGCGCTGGAAAACCCCCGCCGACTCCATCGCGGCGGGCGGTAAACTCGGCGGCAGCGGCAACTCCACCCAGTCGGCGCTCATCGTGCCCCAGCCGAGTTGCCGGGGCTGCGAAACGGTGTACTACGTGTTCACCACCAACGACACCACGCGGCAACTGAGCTACTCCATCGTGGACATGCGCGGCAACCGGGGCAAGGGGGCCATCGTCGAGGCCAACGTGTCCCTGCACCGGCCCTCGACCCAGCGGATCACCTCAGTGCAAAACCCCAAAGACTCGACCTACTGGGTCGTCACGCGTGACTCAGGCACCAACGGCTACCGGTTTTACAAAGTCACCAAAAACGGCGTGATTGAAACCGGCGTGAAAAATTTTGGCAAACCCGACACCACGGCGGGCCAGCAAAAAGGCTACATCAAGTTTTCGAACGACGGGAAAAAACTGGCCAAAGTCGTGCCCGGTCCGCCGCGCAACTACGTCGAGGTGTACAATTTCAACGACTCCACCGGTGCCGTGACCAAGCCCGTCATCATCGACATCGGCCCGGCACCGCCCACGGCCTACGGCGTGGAGTTTTCGCCCGACGGAAAAAACATGTTCGTTTCGCTCACCGGCGACGGCACCGTGCCCTCGCGGCTGGTGCGGTACAACGTCGAGAAAATGGATTCGGCGGCGATCGTGCTGACCAAAATCACGGTGGACAGCACCGCCCGCGAAAAATACGGGGCCTTGCAGTACGCCCCTGACGGCAAAATTTACTTGGCCATCGACGGCAGCGGTTCGCTCGGCGTGATCAACAACCCCGACAGCACCAGCCGCGAAGGGTTCGATTTTGTGAAAAATGGCCTGGATTTGGGCGGCAAAAAAAGCCAGTTGGGCCTGCCCAACTTCGTGCAGAGCCTCATCCAGCCGCCCTCCGGGCCGGGTATTTCGTACTCCGACACCTGTTTCGGCACGCCGACGCGGTTTTCAAGCGGACCGATTTGCGACCCATTAAAAGATACTTATAAATGGGATTTTGGGGATGGAACAACCTCAACAGAAGCGCAACCGGCCCATCTTTATAAAGCCCCAGGGTCATACACCGTGACTCTTCATCAGGGGAATAGATGTAAACCGGATACGCTACTTGGACCTGTGACGATTACTATTTTGCCAACGCCGAAAATCGACCTGGGTAAAGACCTGGTTCAGTGTCGAAAATCGGTCACGCTCGACGTGGGGCCGGGTGCCACCGGCCCGGATTTTCTGCACCTGTGGCTTAAAAACGGGCGGGTGATTCCCGGCGCACGCGGCCCGAAACTGACCGTGGACAGCACCGGCGAGTACGTGGCCATTGCCGCCAACTCGAAAGGCCTGTGCCTCGACGCCGACACGATCCGGGTGATACTCACGTTGCCCAAACCGCTGGTTCTCGGCGGCGATACCACGCTTTGTCCGGGGCAGCAGATCGCGTTGGCAACCAGAAGCCCACAGGCGAGCGGAGCGACGTTTCAGTGGACCAACGGCGCAACGCCCGTCGGCACCGGCCCGACGCTGGCCGTCAGTCAGCCCGGAACGTATATTTTGACCGTTACGGACCGCTCGCAGGGCAACGTGGAATGCCTCAACAGCGACACGCTCCTGGTGAACCGCGCCGCCCGCCCGGAAATCAATGCCGTGGTGCAGAACACCGCCGGTTGCCAGACCAACGACGGGCGGATTACCGTGAACGTGATCCTGACCGGTACCAACACGGGTGCCAGCTACACCTGGTACAAAAACGGCGCGCCAATTCCGGTTTCGCAGAACACGCCTTTTCTGGCCAACCTCGGCATCGGCACCTACCGCGTGACACTCGCCACGTTCGACGCCAACGGCCAGGCCACCACCTGCACGCTCGACACGAGTTTTGTGGTGAATGCCCGCAACCCCGACATCGAAGTAACCCGCGACCGGCTCACCAACGCCACCTGCACCGCACCCAACGGCGGCAGCATCGCGCTCAAAACGGTGAAAGGCACGCCGACAACTTACGTCTGGCGCAACGCCGCCGGGGCGATTTTGATCGGTCAAACCGGCCCGACCCTGACGGGCGTCCCGGCGGGCACGTACAGCGTGGACGTGAGCGACGCCAACGGGTGTAAGTTTTCGCTCGGCAACCTGACGTTGCGGCAGGATCCCGCCAAACTCGTAAACCTCGGCCCCGACAGCACGCGCTGCGCGGGCCTGCCCGTCACGCTCGACGCGGGCACCCTCGGCGACACCTACCGCTGGAGCACCGGCGCCACCACGCGCACGATTCCCGTCAGCCAGACGGGCCGGTACATCGTCACGGTGACTGATTCGCGGACGGGCTGCTTTTCCAGTGACACGGTAAACCTGCGGTTCAACCCCAAGCCGACCCTCGTCGTCGGCCCGGCGCAGTCGGTGTGCGCCAACGCCGCGCCGCTGCAACTGGTCGCCACGCCCGCAGGCGGCACCTGGAGCGGGCAGGGCGTCACGCCGCAGGGGCTGTTCCGCCCCGGCCAATCGCTTACGGGCAGCCTGACGCTGACGTACTCGGTTGCCCAGCAGGGCTGCGCCGATTCGGCGCGGAAGGCCGTTACGGTGCTGCCCATTCCCGAAGCCAACCTCGGCCCCGACCGCTCGTTTTGCGCCAACGCACCCCAGACGTTGAGCATCGCGGAGTTTTCGGGAGCCAGTTACCGCTGGTCCACGGGCGAGACCACGTCGTCCATCATTCCCAAGCAAACGGGCACGTACAGCGTGTCGGTGGCGCTGGGCACCTGCCGTGCCGGGGATACGGTGAAAGTCGCCGTGCTGCCCGGTCCGGTGCTGAGCGTGAAAGCCGAAGTGCCGCTCTGCGCCGTGGACCGCGACACGGTCACCCTCGACGCGGGCGGTTTGCCCACCTACACCTACCGCTGGAACCCCGGCGGCCAGACCACCCGGCGGATTAAAATCGACCAGCTCGGCATTTACACCGTGCGCGCCACCACCGCCGAAGGCTGCACCGAAGAACGCCCCGTGACGGTCTTTGACGAGTGCGACCCGCGCATCATCGTGCCCGACGTGTTTACGCCCAACGGCGACGGCATCAACGACCGCCTCGACGTGTTTACGGCCCACATCAGCGACTACGAACTGCGGATTTACAACCGCTGGGGCGAACTGGTGTTCCGCACCAACGACATCAACGAAAAGTGGGACGGCAGTTACAAGGGCGTCTTCTACCCCACGCAGAGTTACGCGTGGCTGGTGGCCTACAAAAGCGCCTATTTCCCCGAACGGGGCATCGCCTACAAGCGCGGTGCGGTGCTGGTGGCGCGGTAAAGGGAAAGGACTGCCAGCCGTACAAGGCTTGCGCATGGGCACGGCTGGCAGTCCGGGGCTGAACGAGCCGACAACGCCGGGGGCGCGGAGAAAGCTCTTCTCCGCGCCCCCGGCGTTTTTCCACGTCCTCGCTGCGGTTAGTTTTCCAGCAAAAGTTCCAAGCTGCGAAACGCCCGTCCGCTTTCGAGCGATTCGCGGGCGGTGGCCAGTGCGTCGGTCAGCGAAAGCGTCGGGTTAGCCGCGTGAAGCGCGAGCGCGGCGTTGGCCAGCACGGCGTTGGTTTGGGAAAGCGTTCCTTCGTTTTTCAAAATCGAAACCAGCATCCGCGCCGACTCGTCGAGCGAAGCACCGCCCGCCAGGCTTTCGGGAAGCAGGATTTCAAAGCCAAAAACGCCGGGCGCGTGGGTACCCGAACCAGTGCCGTTGAGCAGCAGAAAATCGCCCGTCAGCGACACCTCGTCGTAGCCATCGAGCGAGTGGACGACGGCGAAACTTCCCCCGGCTTTCCCCAAAACCCCCGCGTAGAGTTGGGCCACTTCGGGGCTGTACACCCCCGAAAGCTGTTTGCGAACCCGCGCCGGGTTGAGCAGCGGGCCGAGGAGGTTGAAAAACGTTTTAAAGCCCAATTCTTTCCGCACCGGCCCGACGTGCCGCAGGGCCGGGTGAAACAGCGGCGCGTGCAGGTACGTGATGCCCGCCGTTTCGAGCTGGCGGCGGAGCGTGGCGTAGTCGTTGGTGAAGCGGTAGCCGAGGTGTTCCATCACCGTCGAAGAACCGATGGGCGACGAAACGCCGTGGTTGCCGTGTTTAGCTACTGGTTGCCCGGCCCCGGCCACCACGAAGGCCGCCGTGGTCGAGATGTTGAAGGTGTGCTTGCCGTCGCCACCCGTGCCGCACACGTCCATCGGGTCGAGGTCGGAAAAATCGACGGCCACGGCCAGCTCGAGCATGGCCTCACGAAATCCGTCGAGTTCATCCACCGTCACGCCTTTCATCGCGTAGGCCGTCAGGAAGGCCGCCGTCTGGGCCGGATTCACTTCGCCCCGGCCAATGCGGAGCAGCGCCTCGCGGGCTTGGTCGGAGGTGAGGGGTTGGTGCTGGAGGAGGTGGGTGAGGAAGTCGTTCATGGGTTAAATGACGCTGCGCATCGGGATGACCGTCAGGTTCGGCAGGTGCTGAAAATCGGCTTCGTTGTTGGTCAGCAGTGGTTCGTTGTGCAACAGGCAGGTGGCAGCGATGAGCGCGTCGCCGAGGGACATTTTTCGGTGCTGGCGGAGGTGGGTGGCTTCTTGAATGACCGCGTTGGAAATCGGCAGCGGTTGTAACGTACCGAAGTACTGCTCCAATGCAACTCGTTTGGTCAGAGGTAGCAAGTGATACCCGAGCACTTCCACGTAACTGATCGCTGAATAACTCAAATCCGGCTGTTGCTGCACTAAATAGGCCCCAAGCGCAAAATGCTGAGATTCTACGCTGTAAATGAGAATGTTGCTATCCAGAATCATGCTATTCGCGACCAGGTAATGGGCGGTCCTGACGGATTTCGCGCTGCCAAGCCGAAGCGTCCTTAATTTCCGAAATACCGCCCAGTTCCACCAGCGTGTTCATCGCGTTTTCCAGTTCTGATTTTTTGCGGTCAACGCTTCGTGGCAACGTGGCAACCGAGTCTGGCTCTCGTGCAAGTATCGGTGCCATTTTCACATTCAGTGTTTCGAGTACCAAGGCGACTTCTTCCACTTTTTCGTCGGGTACGACAATCAGGTACTGGCTCATGGCGTTTTCGTTTTTCCAAAATTACGCAATCAATCCCGCAACCAGTTCACGAGCATTTCTTTGCCGTATTCGGTCAGGTTACTCCCCGCATCGCGCAAAATGGTTGCTTTTAACGTCTCCGTCAACCGAAAATCGGTCGCGTCAATCCGTTCCATTAATTCACGGACGGAGGGGATCAGGCTCCGTCGTTTGGCTTCGGCCAGCAGTCTCAAGGTTCCGCAAAAATTCAGGTTCAATCGCCGGGCCACCGAGCGGCCTTTTCGTTCGTCGATGACCAGCAACGCGCCGGGCTGCTCAAAGTAGAGCGCAATTGAACTGGCTTCACCCACGTCGAGCGTCAATTCCAACGTTTTTTGTTGCTGCTGATTGACGACCGACATGACATCAATCCAGTTTGGGACGAAAAAACGGACTTTTTTTTCCACTTCCGGCGTGATGAAT
Source organism: Spirosomataceae bacterium (assembly GCA_965249815.1). Classification (GTDB taxonomy): domain Bacteria; phylum Bacteroidota; class Bacteroidia; order Cytophagales; family Spirosomataceae; genus JAJAZB01. Next base: position 520,371 of record CBDFMV010000003.1, read on the forward strand.
ACGCGTTGAAAAAGCTGGTGCATCAGCGGCAACGCCTCAATTTTTTGGAGCAAATCAGGCAACTGGCATCGGCGATGACGAGCGTATCGTTCATCGCTTCAATTCCTCCTCCAGTTCCTCCGCCGAGTAGCCGAAGATGGATACGCCGTACTGCCCGACCAATTCGAGAAATGCGGCCTTACTCAGGCCCACCACCTCGGCGGCCTGACCTGACGTGAGCCGACCCGTGTCGAAAAGCCGGGCGGCGACAATCATTTTCACTTCAAACGGCTCCACGTGGGCCTCCGATGGCACTTCGACGGCGACGGTCATTTTCGTAGAAATTGATTCCCCCAAAATTACGCAATCAATTCCGCAACCAGTTCGCCAGCATCGCCTTGCCGTGTTCGGTCAGGTAGGCTTCGGGGTGAAACTGCACCCCGCGCACGTCGTAGCGGGTGTGGGCTTCGGCCATCACGAAGCCGTCTTCGTCCATGGCGGTAATTTTCAATTCGGCGGGCATCGTTTCGGACACGACCGTCCAGGAGTGGTAGCGGCACACTTCGAGCGTCGTCGGCAGGCCTCGGAACAGGCGCTCGTCGGGGTCGGTGACGAAGCATTTGCTCGTCACGCCGTGGAGCACGTCGCCCATGTTGAGCAGTTTCGCACCAAAGGCTTCGCCGATGGCCTGGTGGCCGAGGCATACGCCGAGAATGGATTTCGTCGGGGCGTATTCCCGAATTACGTCGAGCAAAATCCCCGCTTCGTCGGGAATGCCGGGGCCGGGCGAGAGCAGAATTTTGTCGTAGTCACCGACGGCTTCCAACGCGATTTTGTCGTTGCGAAACACGTCCACCGTCTGCCCCAGTTCGCGAAGCAGGTACACGAGGTTGTAGGTGAAGGAATCGTAGTTGTCGAGGACGAGGATTTTCGTTGCCATGCTGCGTTTTCAATTTGAGAGGCACCGACACGAATGTCGGTGCTACAGGTCTTCCGCCATCGCCATCGCCTTGCGGAGCGCGGCCAGTTTGTTGCCTACTTCGGCCATTTCGCTGTCCACGTTGCTTTTGGCCACCACGCCCATGCCCGCCTGGAAAAACAACGTGTTGCCCTTGCTCAGAAACGTGCGGATGGCGATGGCGTGGTTGAAATCGCCGTTGAAACTCAGGTGCCCGATGGCCCCGCCGTAAATGTGCCGGTTGGTGGTTTCGTAGCGGTCGATGAGCGTCATGGCCATGTGTTTGGGCGCGCCCGACAGCGTGCCTGCCGGGAAGGTGTCGGCCACGAGTTGGAGCGGGTTGGTACCCGGCGTCATCTGGCCCGTCACCTTCGAGACGAGGTGAATGACGTGGCTGTAAAACTGCACTTCCTTGAATGTTTCGACCCGCACCACGTCGCTGCTGCGGCTCAAATCGTTTCTCGCCAAATCCACCAGCATCACGTGTTCGGCGCTTTCCTTCGGGTCGGCGAGGAGTTGGCGGGCCAGTTCGGCGTCGCGCTCGTCGTCGCCGTTGCGCCGGAACGTACCCGCGATGGGGTGGATTTCGGCCCGTTCGCCCTTGATGAGAATCTGTTTTTCAGGTGAGGAGCCGAAAATGTGGTAGCTGCCAAAGTCGAAATAAAACAGGTACGGCGAAGGGTTGATGGAGCGCAGCGTGCGGTACACCTGAAAATCGTCGCCCTCGAAACGGCGTGAAAACCGCCGGGACGGCACGATCTGAAACACGTCGCCGCGCAGGCAGTGGGCAATGCACTTTTGAATGGTTTCGCGCATCTGGCCGTCGGTCACGTTCGATTCTTCCCCGCCGGTCATGGTGAAGTTCCGCGTCGCCGTTTTGGGGGTGCGGACCAGCATTTCGAGCGATTCAAGGTTCATGCCGAGGCGGCTGCGGGTTTCCGCCGCGCCGTTCTCGCCCGCGTAGCGGTGCTCGAAAAGGTGCACTTCATTTTTGAAGTGATTAAACACCATCACGAACCGGTAGGCAAAATACACGATCGAGGGAATGCGCGTTTCGTCGTTTTTCGGCTGAATTTCGATGTCCTCAAAATATTCGACCGCATCGTAGGCCAGGTGCCCGAACAGGCCGTTGGTGGCAAACGGGAAGGCCGATTTGGGTTCCTCAAACCGCCCGGCGAAGGCCCGCAGCGCATCCACGGCGTCGCGGCGGTTTTGTAGCCGAAACTGCTCCTTCGTCCCGTCCGGGAAGGTCTGGGTCACCATTTCGTCGTCGAGGACGAAACTGCCGACCGGGTCGCAGGCGATGAAACTGAGGCTGTTCTGGGCGGCGTGGTAATCGGCGCTTTCGAGCAAAACCGTGTTGGGCAGTTTGTCGCGGAGTTGAAGGTACACGCCCACCGGCGTGAGCAAATCGGCCAGCAGGCGGCGGTGGGTGGTGGTGATGTGGTAGGTCATGGTGTTGGTCTGAACCGTTTTGTCTGAACCGCGATTGGCCAGGATTTTAGGATGCCCAGGATGATAAAATCCAAAAAATCAGGAATCAATCATCCTGGGCATCCTAAAATCCTGGCCAATCGCGGTTCAGACAAGTGACAAAAAAGCCCGCTGTTCGGGCTGAACAGCGGGCTTTTGCGAAAACGCTTCGGTTAGGCAAAGGGCAAAACGGGGCTGTTCAACTGAGGTCGTTCAGTTGCCACCACCACACTTTTGCGCATTGCATTGCCTGCATTTTCGGAGTTATTTCGGCTGCAAACATAAAAACGTTTCGCGAAAGCCGCTAAACCGGCGGTGAAATTTTTAGGTTTACGGCGTTTACGGCGAGAATGATTCGCTTTCGACCGCACATGACATCCCCCTCCAGACGCACCACCTTACGCTCCCAACATCCGTTGTGGCCCCTTCAAAGGGGGCATTTTTTAATTGCATTTTTATCAGGTGTTTTTCTTTTTTCATGCACTAAACAGCCTGACCTGAAGGGCCTTGACCTCGAACGCTGGCGCAGCGACCGGGGTGGGTGCCGGGGGCAGCGCGTGGCGCAGGTCGGCCAAATTCGGGCCTTGCGCGACGAACTGAAGGGCGTCTCGGCCAACGACGTTGCGAATTTGTTTGGCAAACCCGACATCAACCAACTCGCCGACCGCAACCAGAAATACTACATTTACTTCCTCGAAACCGGCCCGCATTGCCAGGACATGAGACAAGCCTCCAACGCCCGCTCGGTGGCCATCCGCTTCAGCGCCATCGGGCTGGCAACGGAGGTGACGTTTCAGCGGGGAGAACCTTAATTTCAGTAGGCAGTTACCAGTAAGCAGTTGGCAGTAAATGCTCGTTGTCTTTACTGCCAACTGCTTACTGGTAACTGCCTACTATGCACCTCCATCTCCACGGCGCGGCGCGCCAGGTTACCGGCAGCAAGCACCTCGTCACTACCGAGGGCGGCACTCGCGTCCTGCTCGATTGCGGGCTTTTTCAGGGCATCAACACCGACGACCTGAACCAGAACTTCGGCTTCAACCCCGCCGACGTGGGCGTGCTCGTGCTCAGCCACGCCCACATCGACCACTCCGGGTTGATTCCGAGGCTGGTGGCGCAGGGCTTTCGTGGGCCTATTTTCTGCACACCCGCCACGCAGGATTTGTGCGAACTCCTCCTCGGCGACAGCGCCCGGATTCAGGAATCGGACCTCGAACGCGTGAACCGCCGCCGCCGGAAACGCGGCCAAGCGCCGTTGGAAGCCCTCTACTCGACCGACGACGTGGAGCAGGCGCTGCAGTTGTTCAAACCAATTCCGTACCACCAGGAAACTGCCATTGCCCCCGATGTGCGGGTGTTGTTCACCGACACGGGGCACATTCTGGGCAGCGCGGCGGTTTCACTGAAAATTTCAGAAAACGGGACGGAAAAGCATCTCTTTTTCAGCGGCGACATTGGGCGGCCCCACGACAAAATCCTGCGGATGCCGGAGGCCTTTCCCCAGGCCGATTTCATCATCTGCGAATCGACCTACGGCGACAAGCGCCACCCGCCCGAAGACGACGTGAAGGCGGGATTACTAAAAATCGTGCGCGAAACCTGCGTCGAGCGCGGCGGCAAAATCATCATTCCGGCCTTCAGCATCGACCGCACCCAGGAGCTGATTTACGCCCTCGACCAGCTTTCGGGCGCGGGGCTGCTGCCCCGGATTCCTGTGTACGTGGACAGCCCGCTGTCGGTCAACGCCACCCGCGTGATGAACCGTCACCCGGAGGTTTTCAACCCCGAAATCCGCGCCTACATCGCCCGCGACGGCAACGCCTTCGATTTTCCGAACCTGCATTACATCTCCGACGTCGAGGAATCAAAGGCCCTCAACGGCCATCCCATGCCCTGCATCATCATTTCGGCGTCGGGCATGGCCGAAGCGGGGCGCGTGAAGCACCACATCAAAAACAACATCGAAGATTCGCGCAACACCATCCTGCTCGTGGGTTACGCCACGCCCAACTCGCTGGCCGGGGCGCTCAAGCGCGGTGACCGGGAGGTGACGATTTTCGGCGACCGCTACCCCGTCCGCGCCCGCGTGGCCGTGATGGACTCGTTTTCGGCCCACGCCGACTACGCCGAAATCATGGAATTTTTGAGTTGTCAGGACAAAACGAAGGTGCAACGGCTTTTCCTCGTTCACGGCGAGTACGCCGTGCAGCAGCACTTCCGCGAGCGCCTGCTGGCCGACGGCTGGCCGCAGGTGGAGATTCCCGAACAGGGCCAGGGTTTTGATTTATAAAAAAAGTTTAACGGGTTGCTTGCAAAAAGAGGGCGGCAAAACCTACCTTTGCCCTCCCAAACTGCGCCGAAGTGGTGAAATTGGTAGACACGCACGTTTCAGGGGCGTGTGCCTTTACGGGCATGCGAGTTCGAGTCTCGCCTTCGGCACTGGCAAAAAACTTGCTCCAACGAGCAGGTTTTTTTGTTTCTTGCCTCGCCAAAACCGCGTTCGAACCGTTCTGATGCTTTTCACCCCCACCCAAACAGCCACCCTCGACGCCCACACCTTTGCCCACCTGCTCCTGGAGCGGAACGGGCCAGTGCTGACCGTCACGCTCAACCGGCCCGAAAAGAAGAACGCCCTCAACCCCGTGCTGCTGCGCGAACTGGCCTTCGCCCTCGCCCACGCGCAGCACAACCCGGACGTGTGGCTGGTGGTGCTCACGGCGGCGGGCGACACGTTTTGCGCGGGCATGGATTTGAAGGCGATGGCGGGCGGCGAAACCGGCGAAACGGTTTCCACGATTCCCGAACCGGCTGAACCCGTCCGCCTCGGCGAACTAATGAATAGCCTGACCAAACCCAGCATCGCCGCCGTGCCGGGGCCGGTTTGGGCGGGTGGGTTTCTGCTCGTGGCGGGGTGTACGTGGCTCGTGGCCGCCGAACACGCCACGTTCGGCCTGCCCGAAGTCAGGCGTGGGCTGTTTCCGTTTCAGGTCATGGATAGTTTGCTGCAACTGGGCATCGCGCCGCGTCGGGTGCTCAACTGGTGTTTGCGGGGGGAAACCCTGACGGCAGCGGAAGCGCTGGAAATCGGGCTGGTGTCCGAACTTTCCGGCAAAGAAAACCTGAACGCCGCCGTGCAGCGGCTCGTGGACGAACTGCTGACACTTTCGCCGACGGCCCTGCAATTTGGACTCGACGCCTACCGACGCCTGCCCGCCCTCGCGCCGGAAGCCCGGCAGGCGTTTTTGTTCGATCAGTTTCAGAAAATCCAGCAAACCGCCGATGCCCGCGAAGGCCTGGCGGCGTTCGCCGAAAAACGGAAGCCGAAGTGGACGGGCTTCTGAACTACGATTCTTCACGATTTCATAACTCCCCTTTCACGCTCAGGTCACACGCAGGCCGTTTTTTTGGGAATGCAACGCATCACGCATTTCCGCACGATTGTGATTTCCGACGTGCATTTGGGTACCAGTGGCTCGAAGGCCCGCGAGGTGACGCAATTCCTGAAGCAGTACAAAGCCGACCGGCTTATTCTCAACGGCGACATCATCGACGGCTGGCAGTTGAAAAAGTACGGTTCCTGGAAGAAAAAACACACCGCCTTTTTCCGCCAGGTGCTGAAAATGATGGACCAGTACGACACGAAAGTGGTGTATCTGCGCGGCAACCACGACGATTTTCTCGACCAGGTGCTCCCCCTGAAAATCGGCAAACAGTTTTCCATCCGCCGCGAATACATCCTGAAAGGCCAGACAGGCAAGCAGTTTTACGTCACCCACGGCGACGTATTCGACAGCGTGACGACCAACATGAAGTGGCTGGCGTACCTCGGCGACGTGGGCTATACCTTTCTGCTCTGGATCAACAAAGGCTACAACCAGTGGCGCGCCTGGCGCGGGCTGCCCTACTACTCGCTTTCGCAAACCATCAAGCAGCGCGTGAAAGCCGCCGTGTCGTACGTGTCGGATTTTGAGGAAAAACTCGCCGAACTCGCCCGCGCCAACCAGTGCGACGGCATCATCTGCGGGCACATTCACCAGCCCGCCATCCGGCAAATCGGCGAGATTCTGTACCTCAACTCCGGCGATTGGGTTGAATCGCTGACGGCCCTCGTCGAGGACCACGAAGGCTCCTGGAGCCTGATCCATTACCAGTCGCCCACCGAAAAATCCGCCGAAACCGACGACGCAGCCGACGACCTTTCACCCGAAGAAGCCCTCACTGACGAGCAGGAAGACGATTATTTGCAAAGCCTGCTGCACCTGAGCGGTGTGACGAAATCAGTGTAAAGTGAAAAGTGTAGAGTAGAAATTGTAAACTTGAGAAAAGACGACGGTATCCTCTAAACTTTACACTTTCCACTCTACACTTTTCACTTCTCTTGCGTTTTCTCTTCTTCATCCAGGGCGAAGGCCGGGGCCACCAAACCCAGGCGCTTGCGCTGCACGGCATCCTGACCAGCGCCGGGCACGAGGTCGTGGCGGCCATCGTGGGTACTACCGACAGCCGGGGCATCCCGACGCTGCTGCGCGAACGCCTGCCCGTGCCCATGACCGAAGTGCCCAGCCCGGCCCTGATTTACGGCAAACGCACCAAATCGCTCGACGTGCGGCGGACCGTGACCCAGAACGTCGCCCGGATACCGCGCTACTGGCGGGCGGGGCGCACGATTCACGAAATCGTGCAACGCCACCAGCCCGACGTGCTGGTCAATTTCTACGAAGTGGCCTGCGGGGCGTACCACTGGCTTTACCAGCCGGGCATCCCGACCGTCAGCATCGCCCACCAGTATTTGATGTTGCACCACCAGTTCCGACTGCCCAACACCCGCTGGGCGCACCGGGCGCTGGTCAATCAGGTGACGCGCCTGACGGGCATCGGCACCACGCGGCGGCTGGCGCTGTCGTTCTACGACTTTCCCGACGACCCGGCCCAGCGGATTTTCGTCGCGCCGCCGCTGCTGCGGGCCGAAGTGGAGGCGCTCGTGCCCGAAACCGGCGATTTCTTGCTTGCCTACACGACCCACCACCGCCTTGCCGACGACCTCATCGCCTGGAGCCAGACGCATCCCGACGTAAAAATTGAAGCGTTCTGGGACAAACCCGACGCGCCCGAAACCTGGGCCGCTTCGCCGAGCCTCACCTTTCACCAAATCAACGCCGAGCGGTTTCTCGACGCCATGCGGCGGTGTCGGGGCCTCGTCAGCACGGCGGGGTTCGAGAGCGTCTGCGAGGCGATGTTGTTGGGGAAACCCGTGATGATGTTGCCCGTGCCGGGGCATTTCGAGCAGGCCTGCAACGCTTTCGACGCCGAACGCGCCGGGGCGGGGCTGCGGGCCACGTCGTTTCTCGAACTCGACCGCTTCCTCGACTACCTGCCGCACCACCGCGCCGTGCAGGCAACCTTCCAAACCTGGGAAAACCAGACCGCCCCGCGCTTCCTGCGCCACCTCACCGAAATTTGTGGCAAAAAACCCGCCCGACTCCCCCGGCTGCTGCGGTGGAGCGGGCGGTGGCTGCGGAAAGTCTGAACCCTGATTCGTCGGATTGGGAGGATACGCCTGATTGCTGAAAAGTAATTTCAATGCATCCGGGCAATCCTTTCAATCCAACGAATCAGGGTTCAGACATTTTTCCGTATTTTTAGAACGTCCGTACTTTTGCTTCCTGCATGAAACAACGTTCTACCCTTCTCCGCCGCGCGCGTACCTCCAGTCTTGTTTTTTTCACCGTCACTGGCGGCCTGCTGGTGGCTTACGCACCGCCACGCAACGACCTCGACGCGGTGTTTGCCCGCCTCAACGACGACGTGCTCCGCAATGGCCGCGCCTACGAAACCCTCGGCGAAGCCACGCGCAGCATCGGCCACCGCCTGACGGGCAGCACCAACGGCCGCCGCGCCGAAGAATACGCCCGCTGGCTGCTCGACAAGTACGGCTACGCCGACGCCCACTTCCAGCCCTTTGAGGTCGAAGCCTGGAGCCGCGACACCGTCACGCTGGCCATCGCGCCGGGCAAGAGCGACAACTTCCGCGACGTGGCCACCGTGGCCCTGGCCCAGACGCCCGTGGACGCCAAAGTCAACGGCTACCTCGTGGACGTGGGCGACGGCCTGGAAGAAGACTTCGAGGTCAAAAAAGACCTCATCCGGGGCCGCATGGTGCTCGCCAACATCGGGTTGCTGAAAGAACCCAGACTGCGCAAAAACCTCCACCGGAGCGAAAAAACGGCCCTCGCCATTCAGTACGGCGCGGCGGGCATCGTGATGGTCAACACCGTGCCGGGCGAAGTGCTGCTCACGGGCACGGCCTCGGTGACGGGGTCGCTGATTCCGATTCCGGCGGTGTGCGTGTCGCTCGAAAGTGGTCGGCAGATTCGCGACTGGATGCTCACCGAAAAACTGATGGCCTTCGTGGACATGCGCAACGTGAACCGCCCCGTGAAGGCCCGCAACGTGCTGGCAACGCTGAAAGGCCGCACGAAAGAGAAAATTGTCATCGGCGGGCACCTCGATTCGTGGGATTTGGCGACCGGGGCCGTCGACAACGGCATCGGCTCCTTCGCCGTGCTGGACGTGGCGCGGGCGTTCAAAGCGCTAAACCTCAAGCCCCGCCGCACCGTCGAATTCGTGCTGTTCATGGGCGAAGAGCAGGGTTTGCTCGGCTCGAAAGCCTACGTGCGCGAAGCGGTGAAGGCCGGCACCCTCGACCAGATTCGCTGCATGGTCAACCTCGACATGACCAACAACCCCAAGGGCTTCAACGCCTCAGGCCGCAGCGAACTCGTGCCGCTGCTGACGGGCATCGGCGAGCGCATCAAGGCCCTCGACGGCGGGTTTGCCAACGTGATTGGCAACCAGGCCGGGCTGCACTCCGACCACCAGAGTTTCATGCTCGAAGGCGTGCCCACGCTCTCGCCCACCGGCGGCATTTCGCCCCAGGCCGCCGGGTGTTACCACGCCAACTGCGACCGCTTCGACCTGGTCAACCGCCCCGAACTCCAGAACACCGTGCGTTTCACAGCCATGCTGCTCTACGCCCTCGCCGACGCGCCCGACTTGCCCACCAAGCGCTTTCCCAGCGACCAGACCCGCGATTTTCTGACTCGTCAGGGGCTGAAAGACCAGTTGATTCTGGGGAAAGACTGGCGGTGGGCCGAGGGGAAGTGAGTACCAAAAATCCGTACTTTTACCCAAAACCGAACGGACATGGATGTTGCAGAGAAAATTCGCCTGACCGAAGCGCAGGAAACCCTCCTGGCGCAGGGCGGCATCGTGGCGATTCCGGCGACGTGGGAGGAGTTTTGGGAATTCTTGCCGGAAACTCCCTACCGGGCCGAATACCACCACAACTCAATCCTCATCATGGGTTTAGCGGCTTTTATTCATGAACTGCTGGTCGGACAGCTTATTACGATCCTGACCAATTTTTACAAAGGCAAGGGCTTTCTGGTGGCGGGTAGCAACGTGGGCGTTAAAACCGGCGGGGCAAAGCAAGGCTACTACAACCCCGACGTGACGGTGGTACGGGACCTGCCCGAGTTTTGGGAGGCGTCCACGGCGGTCATTACCAACCCCTACCTGTTGGTTGAAGTGTTTTCTGAATCGACGTACCAGTACGACCTGATGGAAAAACTTCTGGTGTACCAGCGCCTCGAAAGCCTGCGGGAGGTCGTGCTGGTGGACCGTTTCCGGCGGGAAGTCATTGTGGTGCGCCGCACGGACAACCCCGACGTGTGGACGCAAACGTTTTACCGCCGCCCGGAGGCCACCGTGCGGATTGACGACGCGCTGGAAGTGCCGTTGGGTGACCTGTTCGCGGGTTTGCCGGAGGGGTTGGGGTAAGAGCGCACGAGTTGCAAACTCGCGCGAGTGTGGGCGGTGAGCGGCCAAGGCTACGCGGGGTAGGCCAAAAATAATACTTCTGTATTGCTAAAAGTATTAAAATCAAGAAAAGGCCCGTCTTCGCGTAGATAACGGGCCATTCGTTAGCAGTTTTTCTCAATCCACTCAAAGAAATATTCCTTGCTGTGGCCCATCGTTTCGAGGTTGGTCGCGATGTGAGCAAAGGGTATTTCCTTTTCCGAACCCCGGAAGATAATCGACTGAAAGCAGCCAGGGCACTTCCACTTGTGATGGGAAGTCCCCTTCTGGGATTTGAATTTACAGCCGTGCGCTTTAAGGAATCTCTCCCAACATCTCGTGGGAATCGGCCTGAATTGCCCCATCAGACAGTTATGGCTTGTTGATGGATTGGCGTGTCAGCGGGAAGGTTGAAGTTCCTTAGAATGCCGTCTTTATCGACGTAAGCGCTGTTGGTGAACTCTCGCTCATGGCTGTGTCCCTGGAGTGACCAGCCCAGTTTACTCAGTTGTTGAAACGCTTCGCCCTCTGATGAACGGACAATGCTCTCGAAAAAATCGTCAATCACTACGTTTATAAGCATATCCATCGCCTCTTCCACGGTGTTGCCATAAGCGGATAAATTCATACTGGGCACATAAACGATGATGTGACCATGATCTTCAAAGTAAAAAGTATTGAACCCGGCTTCCACCCGACCCGGCTTACCAAAATAAACGTTGAGCCAGTTTTGCTTATGCAGGGGGGTATATTGTGTGAGTTCGTGAAAGACGCCCATAGTTTCAAAAAGTCTATCAGAGCCAGGCGACCCTGGCCTCATTGCTCAAATGTAGAGTATAACGCTTTTCGCGCAAAATTTATTCCCCGGTTGTTCGGAGTTTGCAACTCTGAACCTTACCTGCAACGAATTTGTAAATCGTACTTAGGGGCAGTGAAGCGACTTGGTAGGCCAACGGGATCCCCCGCAGTCGCTCACACCACGCTCGCCCCGATTTGAAATCGGTGCGCAAACAGAACCGCATCTCAGACGCCAGCCCACGACCGCCCCAATTGCAAATCGGTGCGATCCGCAGAGAGCCGCACAACTATTTCGGCAAAAAGCCGCTCCGGTTCTTCCGGGGCGGCTTTTTGTCGAAAAATCAAGCCTTAACGCCGCGTCAGCTCAGGGCTTTCCGGCAGTACTCCACGCATCTTTTTACTTCGGCCACGGAGGTCGAGCCTGTCGGGATTTGGTATTCGAGTTCCACGGCGGCGGGGAAAGTGTATTTCTGTTCGCGCATCAGGTTGAGCACCTCCGTCAGGGGCGTGTCGCCCTGGCCCCAGGGCAGGTTGCCCTTGCCGTGGGCGGGGTTTTGCCGGTCTTTGATGTGCATGCTGGCGATGCGGTCGTGCTTGGCGCGGACGAGGCCCAGCGGGTCGGGCTGCCCGGCGGCGACGTAGTGGCCGAGGTCGAAATTCATCGCGTTGGCGGGCGATTGGGCCAGGGCAGTGTCCCAGAACGTCGGCGTTTGCTGCTCGTGGCCGTGGTAGCCCACGCGCAGGCCGTACTTCTCGGCGGCTTTCCCCAATTTCAGCGTGTGGGCGTCGTTGGCGGGGTGTTCGAGGGTCACCTGATTGGCCCCCAGCGCTTTGGCCGCCCGCAGGCCGTAGTCGATGTCGGCGTCGGTGGCCTGCATCCCGAAGGCGTCGGGTTTGAAGCCATAGATCGTGACGCCCGCCTGGTTGTACATTTTCCGCACCTGCTCGAATTTGGCTATCGGGGCCGAAAGCCGCCACTTCGTTACTTCCTCCCGGTACGCTTTCATTTTCGCGTCGGCTTCGGCGAGGGTTTTCTGCTCGTCGTCGGTGAGGGACTGGTTTTCGCGGCGCTTGCGCATGAGGGGAAACAGCGAGCGCATGTCCACCGTGTTTTTGGGTGCCCCGGCAAACGACTCGGCGGGGCCACCCATGAGTTCGATGGCACTGATGCCGCTGTCGAGCACGTACTTCAGCGTGGCTTCGGCGCTCTGGTCGGGCATGTCGCGGAAAGAGTACGTGATGCACCCAACCTGAACGCCGTTGATGAGCGAAGCGGGTTCGCCGAGGCGGCGAATGAGGGCCGGAGCGGCGAACAGGCGGTTGGTGCCGAGTACGGCCCCGGAAACGAGCGCGGCTGAGGTGCCCAGGAAATGACGACGGGTTTGCTTTTTCATGGCAAAGAGGTTGAGGAGTGAAGAAGCCGGTTTTTCGATGAAAAACCGGGACGTCGATAACGCATCAAAGAAACGGGAAATTCTTGAAGTGGCGTTTCGCCTGTCGGCCGTAGTCCGTGGCTTTTGCCAGAAAGCTTAACAAAGTTTGTCATCCAGAGCGCAGCGAAGGACCTTTTTGGCAGGGAGGTACGGTGCCTGTTAACCAAAAAGGTCCTTCGCTGCGCTCTGGATGACACGACTTTGTTAAGCTTTTGGGTAGAGCGGTACAAAACGGTCCGAGCCGCAGAACGGTCCGAGCCGCAGAGCCGCAACTCACCTCCCGTTCCGCCCCTTCGAGGCCAGCAGCCCCGCCGGCACAGAGAGTTCGCCCGTTTGCGGGTCGATGAGGCCGTTGCGCTCGTCTTCGATGTTGGTGGCCTGCGTGTACACGTCCCCGGCGATGGACCGCAGGCGGAGTTCCTGTTTGAAAAGCCGGATGCGTTCGGCCCGCTCGGTGGCGTCCTGGGGGCCGCCGTAGTCGGGAAAGCCGAAGCCGCCCCACTCGCTCACGATCAGTGGCACTTGTTTTCGGTAAAAAAACGGGTCGCCCACCACGAGCGGGAAGGCCGCCACGCCTTCCGTCTGGCCCGCCACGAGGCGGTCGAGCACGTCACGCCAGCGGTCCACGTCGGGCGTGTAGAGGTGGGCCGTGAGCAAGTCGGATTTGAGCCGCCCTTCGCACGAAATGTGGTGCCAGCCGTCGTTGTCCACCACCAGAAACTGCGGGTGGTGAAGCTGCATGTAGTGGTAGGTGTCGGTGATGTACCGGCGGGTTTCGGCGTTGGTGGCGATGTCCTGCGCGCCCCAGTCTTCGTTGTACAAACTCCAGATCACCACCGACGGGTTGGCTTCAATCAAACTCAGCATCCGGAGGAGTTCGGCGCGGTGGTTTTCGCGGCTTTTCTGGTTCGAACTGTGCGGGCTGGGCACTTCCACCCAGAGCAGCAGGCCCATTTCGTCGGCGAGGTTATAGATGCGCGGGTCCACCCCGGCGATGTGAACGCGCACGAGGTTGCAGCCGAGGGCTTTCATGGCGAAAAAGTGCCGCCGGATTTCTTCGTAGGTGGCCGTGCCGGGCTGGTAGAGAATGCCGTCGAGGTAAATCGGCTGGTTGTTGAGGTACACGTAGCGCCCACGGGCTTCGACTTTTCGCAGGCCAAAATTGGCCTCGATCTGCGCCGGGTAGCCGTTTTGGTCGATCAACTGGGCCACGAGCCGGTACAGGGTTGGCTTTTCGGGCGACCATAGCTTTGCGCCGGGCACCTCGACGACCACCCGCTGCATTTTCTGCCCGGCTTCGAGGCGGAGCGGGAAATCCGACAAGGCGATGGGTTTTTTCGCCGCCCGTTTGCCCCGCCCGAACACCTGGAGCCGGAGTGTGTAATCGCCGGGGTCGTGGATGCGCGTGGTCACGTTGATGCGCACGAGGCTGTCTTCGACGGTGGCCATCACGCCGAGGCGCGAACGGAGGCGGTTGCGCTCGACGGTTTCGAGCCACACGCTCCGCACGGCCCCGGTGTAGGTATGGTACCAGATGCCGCCGCGTTTGTACACATGCGACTCCTGCTTGCCGCGCGGCAGGTCGGCGTCCATCGTGTCGACGATGCGCACGGTAAGCCGGTTGACGGGCTTCAGGAATTCGTCGGAAAGTTCGTAGGAAAACGACGTGTATTCGCCGTAGTGGGTTTCTTCGCCCTCGATGGTGCTGAGCGGATGCCCGTTGAGCCATACGCGGGTTTCGTAACCGCAGGCCCCGAACGTGAGCTGAAACATGGCTTTCACCGCCGATTCGACCCGCTTAGGCAACGGAAAATCGCGCTCGTACCACACCACCACCTTGTCCTGCCAGGTCGCCGACGCCGACTGCTCTTTGGCCTCGGCCAGGTGCGATTCCACCGAACCGGGCCAGTGGGCGGTGCGGTCGTAGTTGTGCCCGAGGTACCAGCTTTGTTCAAGCCCCTGGTCGCTGACGTCGTGGGCAAAGCGCCAGTCGCCGTCGAGCAGCAGGTGGCTGGTCGGGCGCAGCACGGTGCGGGGCAGGGGGTTTTCCTCGTCGCCCCGCGTGGCGGCGTGGGTTTCTTCGAGGGTTTTGGCAAAACTGAAATTCGGGTGCTGGGGCTTCTGGGTTTGTGGTTTCATCGGGTAAAGAGGGATCATCCACCGCTTTCTCGGTGCGGCAACAGCCCGACGCACACGAAAAAAACGTGCCGATGACTTGCCGCTGTTATCTTTCGGGAAAACCTCAGCCTGTTTTATGAAAAAACGAGTCCGCATCGGATGCCTGCTTTTGCTGGCGGGCCTGACTGCCCAGGCCCAGGACCGCCTCACGGGCAAAGCCTTCGCCACCCGCGCCGTGGTCATGGCCCGGCACGGGATGGCCTGCACCTCGCACCCGCTCTCGACCCAGGCCGCCATCGAGGTGCTGCGGGCGGGCGGCAACGCCATCGACGCGGCCCTGGCCGCCAACGCGATGGAGGGCGTCGTCGAACCGCACATGAACGGCATCGGCGGGGATCTGTTCGCCCTCGTCTGGGAGGCGAAAACGAAAACACTCCACGGCCTCAACGCATCCGGGCGCTCGCCGTATTCGCTCACGCTGGCCGAACTCCAGCGCCGGGGCCTCACGCACATCCCCGCCAGCGGACCGCTGCCCGTGTCGGTGCCGGGCTGCGTGGACGGCTGGTTTGCGTTGCACAAAAAGTTCGGAAAACTGCCGATGGAGCGCCTGCTCGCGCCCGCCATCCGCTACGCCCGCGAGGGCTACGCCGTGCACGACGAAGCCGCGTTTTACTGGAAAAACATGGTGGCGCAATTCGGGAAATTTCCCAACGTGCTGGCCACCTACGCGCCCAGCGGTGCCGCGCCGAAACGGGGCGAGATTTTCAAAAATCCGGCCCTGGCCAACACGCTGGAAAAAATCGCCAACGGGGGCCGCGACGCGTTTTACAAAGGCGACATCGCCCGCACCATCGACGCGTTCATGAAACAGCAGGGCGGTTTTCTGAGCTACCGCGATTTGGCCGAGCATAGTTCGGAGTGGGTGCAGCCGGTTTCGACCAACTACCGGGGCTACGACGTGTGGGAACTGCCGCCCAACGGCCAGGGCATCGCCGTGCTGCAAATGCTCAACCTGCTCGAAGGCTACGATTTCTCGAAAATCCCCTGGGGCAGCGCCGAGCACGTCCACCGATTTGTGGAGGCCAAAAAAGTGGTGTTTGAAGACCGCGCCCGGTACTACGCTGACCCGGCTTTTGCCAAAATTCCGGTGCAGGAACTCATCTCGAAACCCTACGCCGCCGAGCGCCGCAAGCTCATCGCTACCGACCGCGCCGCCACCCGCTTCGACGCGGGCAACCCCGCCCTGAAAGACGGCGACACGATTTTCCTGACCACCGCCGACGAAGAGGGCAACATGGTCGCGCTGATTCAGAGCAACTACCGGGGGTTCGGCTCGGGCATGGTGCCCGACGGCCTCGGGTTCACGCTCCAGAACCGGGGCGAAATGTACAGCCTCGTGGAAGGCCAGAACAACACCTACGCGCCGCACAAACGGCCCTTTCACACGATTATTCCGGCCTTCGTGACCAAAGACGGGCAACCCTTCCTGAGTTTCGGCGTGATGGGCGGGAGTTTTCAGCCGCTCGGCCACGTGCAAATCATCATGAACATCGTCGATTTTGGCATGAATCCCCAGGAAGCCGGCGATGCCCCGCGCATCGACCACCAGGGTTCGTCGGAGCCAACGGGCGAACGAACGACGGGGCCGGGCGTGATCACGCTCGAATCGGGTTTTCCCTACGAAACCATCCGCGAGTTGATGGTGAAAGGCCACCAGATCGGCTACGCACTCGGGTTATACGGCGGCTACCAGGCGATTCTGTTCGACGCCAAAAACCGCGTGTACCACGGCGCGAGCGACGCCCGGAAAGACGGACAGGCGGCGGGATTCTAAATCAAGATTTTTTATAAACCCATGAAAACCAGTTTCCTGTCAACGCTTTACCTACTCGCCGCCTTCGTCCTGACCGCTTCCCAACCACCCGCCCGGCCCGGTGCCGAAGGCTACGTGTTTGAACGCGACGCCGAGGTAGCCAAACCCGGTCCCGGTCCGCACCAGGGGTTGGGCAACACCGTCGGGTATGCGTTTTTCGAGAAAGCGCCCGGTTACAAGTTTTCGTTCCGGAAACGTGTGCTGCACCCCGGCGCGTCGATTGGCTACCACAAGCAGGAAATCGACGAGGTGTACTACATCGTCGGCGGCACGGGCGTGATGACCATCAACGGAAACGAAATGCCCGTGAAACCCGGCGACGCCATCCTGACCCGCCCCGGCAGTTCGCACGGCCTGGTGCAAACCGGCACGGAAGACCTGACGGTGATCATCACGTACGAAAAGCGGTAGGGCGCGCGAAAAAGGTGTTTCTCCAATTCGCAACCCTTTGCCCAAACACCCCGTTTTGGTTACGTTTCACGTTGGATTTTCCGCACGCCGACCATGCCGAAGGGAGGACCGCTCAGTTGGCTTTTTGCCCTGCTGCCGCTGCTGGCGGCGGGGCAGAACCTCGTGCCCAACGGCGGTTTCGAGCAGTACCGTACCTGCCCGACCCAGAACAACCTCCTCGAAGAGGCCGTGCCCTGGTACAACCCCAACCTCGCCACGCCCGATTTCCTACACCAGTGTTTCCCGGAAACCATCTTTGAACTCCCCCCGCACAGAGGCCGGGGCATAGCGCGGCTGTTCATCGACCTTAATTTTGGCGAATACCTCGCCGCTCCGCTCCTGAAGCCGCTGGAGGCGGGCCAGTGCTACTTCTTCGAAATGTACGTGGCGCTGCGGTCCCCCAATAAATTTCTGCCCGGCACGCTGGGCGCGCATTTTTCCGAAAAACCCCTCACGGCAACGGACAAAGGCCTGCTCGACGCCGTGCCGCAGGTGCTCGACAACCAGCTCAATGCCAGCACAAAGGCGTTTCAGTGGGAAGTCGTCAGCGGCTACGTGCGCCCCAAAGGCGGCGAGCGGTACCTGACGATTGGCACCTTTGGCCAGTTGCCGCAACAACTCGGCGACTACTACCTCTTTATCGACGACGTTTCGCTGCGGCCCATTCAAGTGAACCTGGGCCGCGACACCACGCTTTGCGGCCGCACCAGCACGCTGCTCCTCAATGGCCAGACGCCCGGTGCCACCGACTACCGCTGGAGCGACGGCAGCACCGCCCCGACGCTGCGCGTGACCCGGCCGGGCCGGTACTGGGTGCGGGCCAAAACCCCCTGCGCCACCGTGACCGACACGATTGCGGTGCGCTATGACCTCGATTTCAGCCTCGGCACCGACACCACGCTCTGCGACGGCCAAACGCTCCGGCTTGCCGGACCCGACGGCGCGACGAGTTACCGCTGGCAGGATGGTTCGGGCGGGAAAACCTTCACCGTTCGCGAGCCGGGCAGCTACGGGCTGACCGCCAGTCAGGCCAATTGCACCACCACCGACAGCCTCCGGGTGCGGTACGTGGTGCCGCCGGGGCTGGAGTTGGGAACCGATCAGGAATTTTGTTTCGGGGAAAGCGTCACGCTGCGTCCCGTTTTCGCCAACGGCGCTTTCGCCTGGCAGGACGAAGTGGCCCCGGGAACGCGGCGGGTGAGCCAGCCGGGTGTATTTCGGGCCAGCGTGACCAACGCGTGCGCCACCGTCCGCGATTCGGTGGTGGTGCGGCGCGGGGTGTGCGGCTGCACGCTGTTCGTGCCCGACGTGTTCACGCCCAATGCCGACGGGCACAACGAAACCTTCGCGCCCGTGGTGCAGTGCCCCGACATCACGCTGCTGTCGCTGGTGGTGTTCAACCGCTGGGGCGAATTGCTTTTCCAAACCACCGAAGACCCCTTCGCCTGGGACGGCACCTACCAGGGCGAACGCTGCCCAACCGACGGCTACGCGTGGCGGGTCACGTACCGGGTGAATGGGCCGGAAGGCGTGCGCGTCGAGCAAAAACAGGGGGCGGTGCGGCTGGTGCGGTGAGTGGCGTAAAGAACCGGCTATACTCAAAATAAACCTTGCTTTCGTCGTCGACACGAGGCTACCGACGACCCGACAATTCACTATTTTTCGGGGATTTTCTGAACCTGACCATGAACCCTTTCCGATTCAACGAAGCCCGATTCGCTTCCCTCGCCGCCCTCCTTGCCGCCGGAGCCGTGGCTTTTTCCCTCACCACCGACCCACCCGCCCGGTTCGATCCGGCTGCGTACGCAGGCTGGGAAAGTTTCGGCGGGCACGCCGACGCCACGCGGTATTCGTCGCTTTCGCAAATCAACACCAGCAACGTGCGCGGGTTGAAAGTGGCCTGGACGTACCGGACGGGGGAACTGGACACGGCGGGCAAAAGCCAGATTCAGTGCCAGCCCATTGTCATCGACGGCGTGGTGTACGCCACCTCCTCACGGCTCAACGTGCTGGCCCTCGACGGGGCCACGGGCCGGGAGGTCTGGCGGACGAACCTGTCGAAGCACTGGAGCGGCCCCAACGCCTGGGCGGGCACCAACCGAGGCGTCACGTACTGGGCCGACGGCAGCGATCGGCGCATTTTCGTCGCGGCGGGCAACTACCTTTTTTGCCTCAACGCCACCGACGGCCAGCCCGTCACGAGTTTTGGCGAAGGCGGTCGGATTGATTTGCAGAAAGCCCTGGATTACCCGAAAGAGCAGTTTTTCATCGTCGCCAACACGCCGGGCATTGTGTACAAAGATCTGTACATCACCGGGATGCGACTTTCGGAGGGCCTCGACGCCGCGCCGGGGCACATCCGCGCTTTCGACGTGCGCACGGGCAAACGCCGCTGGATTTTTCACACGATTCCGCAGCCGGGTGAACCGGGTTTTGAAACCTGGAAAGACAAAAACGCGTACAAAAAAATCGGTGGGGCCAACAACTGGGCGGGCATGAGCCTCGACGAAAAACGCGGCATCGTGTACGTGCCCACCGGCTCGGCCACCTACGATTTCTGGGGCGGTTATCGGAAAGGCAATAACCTCTACGCCAACTGCCTGCTGGCCCTCGACGCCGCCACAGGCAAGCGCCTCTGGCACTTTCAGGCCATTCACCACGACGTCTGGGACCGCGATTTTCCGGCCAACCCGACGCTCGCGACGATTCGGAAGGACGGCAAAACTATCGACGCCGTGGCGCAAATCAGCAAGCAGGGCATGGTGTACCTCTTCGACCGCGTGACGGGCAAGCCCGTTTTTCCAATCAACGAAATGCCCGTGCCGAGCGTGAGTACCGTGCCGGGCGAGGAACTCGCCAAAACCCAGCCCGTGCCGACGCTGCCGGAGCCGTTCATGCGGATGTCGTTCACCGAAAAAGACATCATCGACCTCACGCCCGAGCATCAGGCGGAGATTCTGGAAAAATTCCGGGGCATGGACCCGCACCACCTCTTCGCGCCGCCCAGCCAGCGCGGCATCGTGCTGTTTCCGGGCATGGACGGCGGCGGCGAGTGGGGCGGGGCGGCCTACGACCCCGAAACCAACCTGCTTTACGTGAACGCCAACGAAATGCCCTGGGCGATAAAAATGGTGCCCAATCCCTCCCTGACGGCCACCGGCCCGCACGCCAAAGCCCAGACGCTCTACGCCAGCAACTGCGCCAACTGCCACGGCCTCGACCGCAAGGGCAACAGCGGGGCGTTTCCGAACCTGACGCTGCTGAAAGGCAAACGCTCGCCCGACGAGGTGGGTACGGTGCTGAAACAGGGCAAGGGAGCCATGCCCGCTTTTGCTCACCTCACCGATACCGACCGCATGGCGCTGGTGGCCTACCTGCTCGATTTGAAATCCACGGAGCCGACCCGGATTCCCGGCGACGCCAACCGCGCCGAAGCCATGCCCAGCGTGCCAACGAAGGGGGTTGAGAAGAAAGAGGTCGAAGGCGACGCCCCGCTCAAAGCGCCCTACGTGATGACGGGTTACATGCGCTTCCTGACGAAAGACGGCTACCCGGCCATCAAACCGCCCTGGGGCACCCTCACGGCCATCAACCTTGCCACGGGCAAACGCGCCTGGCAGGTGCCGCTGGGCGATTTCCCGGAACTGACCAAAAAAGGCGTCCCCAAAACGGGCACCGAAAATTATGGCGGACCCGCCGTGACGGCGGGCGGGCTGGTGTTCATCGGGGCGAGCCGCGACGAGAAAATGCACGCGTTCGACAAAAAAACGGGGGATTTGCTCTGGGAAGCACCGCTTCCGGCGGGCGGCTACGCCACACCCGCCGTGTACCAGGCCGGCGGCAAACAGTTTGTCGTGATTGCCTGCGGCGGCGGGAAAATCGGCACCAAGTCGGGCGACAGCTACGTGGCGTTTGCGTTGCCTTAACGACCTGATTGGTTTCGTTGCGAAAAGGGCCTGCGGTTTGCAAACCGCGGGCCCTTTTTGCACTTTTGCGCCGCCTCTTCCCCCCGACTCATGGCCGAACAAAAGCGCAATCCCGCTCTGATTTTTATCTTCATTACGCTTCTCATCGACGTCACCGGGCTGGGCATCATCATCCCGGTGGTTCCCAAACTCATCGAAGGCCTTATCCACGGCGACCTGAGCATGGCGTCGCGGTACGCGGGCTGGCTCACGTTTACCTACGCGGTTATGCAGTTTCTGTGCGCGCCCTTCATCGGGGCGCTCAGCGACCGCTTCGGGCGGCGGCCCGTGCTGCTGGCGTCGCTCTTTGGCTTTGGGCTGGATTACCTGCTGGCCGGTTTCGCGCCCACCATCGGCTGGCTCTTCGTGGCCCGCACCGTGGCAGGCATCACCGGAGCCAGTTTCACGACGGCCAGCGCGTACATCGCCGACGTGAGTCCGCCGGAAAAACGGGCGCAGAATTTCGGGCTGGTGGGCGCGGCCTTTGGGGCGGGCTTCATTCTCGGCCCGGCCATCGGCGGCTTTCTGGGCACGCTCGGCCCCCGGGTGCCGTTTTTCGTGGCGGCGGGGCTGGCCCTCGCCAACGGACTTTACGGCTACTTCATTTTGCCCGAATCGCTCAAACCCGAAAACCGCCGGGCCTTCGACTGGAAGCGCGCCAACCCCGTCGGGTCGCTGCTCAATTTGCGGCGCTACCCGGTGATTCTGAGCCTGACCGCTTCGCTGGTGCTGCTGTACATCGCCGCGCAGTCGGTGCAAAGCGTGTGGACGTTTTTCACGATCGAACGTTTCAACTGGACTGAAAAATGGGTGGGGCTGTCGCTGGCTTTTGTCGGCCTCACCGTCGGCCTCGTGCAGGGTGGGCTGACGCGCGTCATCATTCCCAAACTCGGCCAGACGCGCGCCGTGTACGTGGGGCTGACGCTCTACACGCTGGGTTTTCTCCTCTTCGCTTTCGCCAGTCGGGGCTGGATGATGTTCGCCTTCATGGTGCCTTACGCGTTGGGCGGCATCGCCGGGCCGTCGTTGCAGGGCATTATTTCGAGCCAGGTACCGCCCAACGAGCAGGGCGAATTGCAGGGCGCACTCACCAGCCTCGTCAGCGTGACGTCCATCATCGGGCCGGTGCTGATGACAAGCCTGTTCGCCTACTTCACGTCCAAAGCCGCCCCGGTGTACTTTCCCGGCGCGCCGTTTCTGATGGGGGCCGTGTTGGCGTTGTTCAGCGTTCTGTTCGCCGTGCGTTCGCTGACGAAGCACGCGCAGTGACGTTTAAGGCTTGTCCTTTAAACGTTAAACCTTAAACGCTACTGCCTCCCCCGCACAAACTGGTAGAGCACCTTTCCGTCCACGTCGAAGTAGCGGCAGCGGAGGCTGTCGTTGTACACGGTCAGGCCCGCAAAACCGGGGTGGGTGGTGTCGTGAAACTTTGCCAGTTGAGGCTTGGCCTCGCCGCGGATGCTCCCGCCCGAACCCGACACGACGAAGTCCACGCCGCCTTCGCGGATGTGCTGCAAATCGTGGTCGTGGCCGCAGAGGTACAGGTGCACCCTGTGTTTTTTGAGCAGCGGAAACAGCCGGGGTTTCAAATCGGGCGTGTCGCCGTGAAAACCCACCGAAAACACCGGGTGGTGCCCAACGACGATTTTCCAGGTGGCCTTCGAGGCCGTCAGCACGCTGTCGGCCCAGCGCAGTTGGCGGGTGGTGTCGGTAATGCTTACCCCGCCGAACCCGTCCCGGAATTCAGGCGCGAAGGGCATCGTGTCGAGGCACACGAACTGCACCGAATTGCGGGCGTCGAGTTGTTTCACAAACGTGAAATAGCGGGCGGGCATTTTCCAGTGCGGGTTGCGGGATGAGTACGCGATTTGGGCGTAGATGTTCCCGGCATAATCGTGGTTGCCCAGCACCACGTACCAGTCGCGATCGAGCGAATAGCCCCGGTACACGTCTTCGTAGAGTTCTTTCCAGCGCGGATCGTCGGCACTGGCCACGGCCGGACCGTAGAAATTGTCGCCCACCGACACGGTGAACTGGGCGCTGTCGGCCTGGGCCTGGGCGTTGAGGCGGGTCGCCACGGCCTGCTGCACGGGGCCACCCTGGCCCCAGTCGCCGAGGACCTGAAACCGCACCGTCGGCGGCGGGCCTTGCGGCACGGGCGGCGCGTCCGTTGCTTCGTTCCCGGCCTGACAACTCAACAGGCTGAGTACCAACCCCGGAAGGAGTGCCGGGAAGAAAAACCAACTGATTTTGGAAAAAGCAGGCAGTAGTCGAAGACGCACGGCGTGGCGATTGGGCTGGTGAATGGTCAAAAATCCCCCTAAAAAGCTGGAAATCAAAATAAGGCCGCTTGGTGGAGGCGTTTAGCAAGCGGTTTGCAACGGCTGCGGAAAACCCCCATTTTTACCGCCCAACCCATTCCCACCGCTTTAACCTGCCTGCCATGCTCGCCAAAACCTTCGGGGCCGCCGTCTTCGGCGTGGACGCCGTGCTGATTACCGTCGAAGTCACCGTCGGGCAGGGCACCCTTTTCTTTCTGGTCGGCCTGCCCGACGGGGCCGTCAAGGAAAGTGCGCAGCGCGTCGAAGCGGCCATGAAGCACATGGGCTGCTTTTTCCCCAGGAACAAAATCGTCGTTAACCTCGCTCCCGCCGACATCCGCAAGGAAGGTTCGGCCTACGATTTGCCCATCGCCTTGGGCATCATCGAAGCCTCCGGACAAGCCAGTTTCCCCGACTTTGACCGCTACGTGATCATGGGCGAACTGGCCCTCGACGGCCTGCTGCGGCCCATCAAGGGCGTGCTGCCCATCGCCATCGAAGCCCGGCGGCAGGGCATGAAAGGCTTTATTTTGCCCAAAGAAAACGCCGCCGAAGCGTCCATCGTCAACAACCTCGACGTGATTGGTGTACAAACCCTGGCCGAGGCCGTGGAATTCCTGACGGGAAACCGCGCCATCGAACCCCTCGTCACCGACACCCGCGAGTTGTTTTTCAGCCAGCAAAACGACTACGACGCCGATTTTGCCAACGTGCAGGGCCAGGAAAATATCAAGCGGGCGCTGGAAATCGCGGCGGCGGGCGGCCACAACGTGATCATGATCGGTCCGCCCGGCGCGGGCAAAACCATGCTGGCCAAGCGCCTGCCGTCTATCCTGCCCCCGCTCACGCTCCACGAGGCGCTCGAAACTACCAAGATTCACTCGGTGGCGGGCAAGCTGGGCGGGCAGGGCGCGCTGGTGTCGCGGCGACCCTACCGCTCGCCGCACCACACCATTTCGGACGCGGCCCTGGTGGGCGGCGGCTCCAACCCGCAGCCGGGCGAAATCTCGCTGGCCCACAACGGCGTGCTGTTTCTCGACGAACTGCCCGAATTCCGCCGGACGGCGCTGGAAGTGATGCGCCAGCCGCTCGAAGACCGCCGCGTGAGCATTTCGCGGGCGAAGTGGGTGGTCGAGTTTCCGGCCAATTTCATGCTCGTTGCCTCGATGAACCCCTGCCCGTGCGGCTACTACAACCACCCCGAAAAAGAATGCACCTGCCCGCCGGGGGCCGTGGGGCGGTATCTGAGCAAAATTTCCGGCCCCCTGCTCGACCGCATCGACCTGCACGTGGAGGTGACGCCCGTGAGTTTCGACCAGATGACGGCCAACCGCCGCACCGAGCCGAGCGAGGTTATTCGCCAGCGGGTCATTGCCGCCCGCGACCGCCAGACGGCGCGGTTTCAGGGGCAAAACGGCGTGTATTCCAACGCGATGATGCCCTCGCAGATGGTCAAGGACGTGTGCCAGCTCACCGACGCGGGCAAGGCGCTGCTCAAAACCGCCATGGAGCGCCTGCAACTCTCGGCCCGCGCCTACGACCGCATCCTGCGCGTGAGCCGCACCATCGCCGACCTGGCCGGCACCGAAGACCTGCGCATCGAACACCTCGCCGAGGCGATTCAGTACCGGAGCCTGGACCGGGAGAATTGGGCGGGGTAGCGGCGCGGCGAGCTCGCCTTGTTTTTTGATAACTTTGTTTCCACAGCGGCCTTAATCCGGTACCCCGTGGAACTCGATTGGATACGAACCTGCGTGACGGAACAGCGGTACGCGTATTCCATCCACGCCGACCGCGAACGGCAGGCCGATGCGTTAACGTTGGACGAAGTGGAAGAAGCCCTGCTCAACGGTATCCTGTTGGAAACCTACGAGGACACGGGGCGGGGTGAAAGTTGTCTCGTGGCGGGCTTCACGCACGAAGGCAAGCCCGTTCACGTCGTTGCCGGAACCCGGCAGAAGGCATTGGTCATCATTACGGTGTACATTCCCACACCGCCCAAATTTCTCCCCGTTTCAGCGGAACCGAACCTAAACCCATGGACAGCGCTAACCTTACACCTTGCTCCTTTTGCGGCAATACGGAATTCGAGCTCGTGACGACGCAGTACATCTACCAGCGCCACGGGCAACTGATGGTGGTGGACGACGTGCCCGCCCTGGCCTGCACGAACTGCGGGGAAAAGTACTTCGACATTACAACACTCAAACACCTCGAAGCCCGGTTTCTGGATATCTACGAACACGGCCGCACCCCGACGGAACAACGCGCCGTGCCGTTTGAGCGGTGGGAGGAATTGCGGAATGCGGGATGAAAACCGGGTTTGTCGTTGAAACTTTAACCTGGTTAACCACGCCGCCCCAGCGGGGTTTCAATACGCGTCACTCGCCGTATCCGAGCGGACAGCGGGGGACTATTATTCTGACTCAGAAATTGAGTCAGAATAATTAGAAATAGATGAGTCGAAAAGAGGTGAACCCTGATCATTAGTAGGTTTAGGACCGAATGGCCAGTTGGTCTTACCTCGACGTTTTCTTTCAGCAAAAGGATTATTCACTTTATGCTTTTCTGTTTCCTTTAAGATTTGTGGCCTCTCCAAATCAAAATTATTTATACGATTTTGAGCAAATTGTATATATTCTGGTGAGATATCAATACCGATAAAATTATGCCCTAGTGATTTAGCTGCAACAAGTGAAGTTCCTGTGCCACAATAAGGATCTAAAACTAATTTATTAGTAGAAACATCAAATAACGAGTAAATTATTCGCGAAGGCAATTCTATAGGAAAAGGAGCAGGATGATGTGCATTTCTTGGGGAAGGTTGAATTCTCCAAATTGAGCTCATTTTAGCATGCTTAGAAAGCAACTCTTCACCAATAAACTTACGATCAATCGGCTTATATAGCCAGTATATCCTCTCATCTACTTGCCAGAACCGCCAGCCACGCATATTAGCCGCAAGAGTTCTATCCCAGATAATCTCTTGCTTGATTAACCAATTTGAATGAGAAATCCAAGTAATTGGATGTAGCATTAAGCCATCTTGCCAACGCAGTTTATGGTTATAAAAAAGAGAACCCCCAGGCTTAATGACTCGGAATAGCTCATTCAAAATTTGTGTTTGAAGTTGCTGGTATTCTTCTTCGGGAAGATGATCATCAAAATGTGTGTATTTTACATTAGAAACTAACCAACCCTGAGATTTACTTCTCTTATTGTACGGTGGCGAAGTAATGCACAGATCGACACATTCATCCGGAAAAGTTCGTAAAACTTGAAGCGTGTCTCCCGTAAAGAAGTTATCAATCAATAAATTAGGATCAATCATTGTTTCTCAAATTACTTTTTCTTCTTGGGTTACCAGGTTTGCCAATTAAGTTTTCTAAACGGAGTTCTAACTCATCTAATGAAACAAAAATTTTAATGTTATCTTGGGCAAACTTCATAGCTCCTTTGCTTGCATTAGATAACTCAGTTAGTGCAACCCTTACATCTTCTGCTTTTATTTGAGCAAATTGAGGGAACTGTAAACTAATTACAGGGGTCAACATCGTAACGGTTCTTGGACTATCAATTACTCTACCTTCGAGTGATCTTAGTGATGATATTATTGCCATATAAATATCCTGAGAGTCAATTTTTTCATTTAGCAATCTATTCAATTGAATTGTCACGTTGTCCGGTGAATAATATTTAGTCACAATATCAATTAAATGACGCGCATTTAATTGTTTTTTTTCGGCATTTTCGATAAAATTAGCTAATTGCTCAACTGTCCAACACGAAATCCTGTTTTGCTCGGCTCGCTTAGAAAGAGAACTGCCATTTGCTTTGGAACTGCCTGGATATGAAGGAGCAATTAATAAACAACCTTTTGCTTTATAATCTCTTTTGTGTTCTTCTAATCCAGAAACGTCAATTGCAGAAAGACTCGGGGTCTTTTCAGAAGATTTAGCTTCAAGAGTGAGAATTATTTCAGAACCAGGATAATCTCTAAATTTTGCGATTCCGTCTGGCTGTTGACCTCCAGCTATATGTTGAGCAATGAAACCTAAGGCCCTGGCTGCAACAACTAATGCGATTTCTAATTCGTGTTCATCATCAACAGAATCTCTAAGTAGCTTAGCAATAGCAGACAAAGAGGTTGCTTTATCCTTTGCAAGGCCTCTGAAAAGCTGATCTCTTTTTTCTAATATATCGCCAATTTCATATTTACTCAAACCGCCTTCATTTAAATATACTTCTAATAAAACTTCAGCAGTTACCATGTCCTCTAACAACCTTCTTGACCTAGCATTTTCCGCATATTCTTTTACAAAATCATGATCTTGGTTTATAGTGAAGGTAAATGTTTCAGGATTAAATTCTACCATTCTACTTGTAGTTCCCAAAGAGGAGTATGCATAATTATATTTGTTTCGCTCAGTATATAACTTCATGACAATATTACTAACAGCAGCCTCTTTGCTTAGTTTTAAATAAAACCAAGTATTGTCAGCTTCTGATCCTCCATCAAAAAATTTAGGATAGCTTATTACATCAGCAATCGGGTATTCAAATATTCTTTGAGGAATAATTATTCTTTCTCCCTCTCTCTTCGGGTTATTGACTTCATTATGAGCTTTTTCATAACGAGCAGTTGCTTCGAGAAAAATCTCATGTAGTAATGAACGGAATTGTGTTTTAATTTCCGAATCCTCTAAAGTTTCGCGAGTTGCCTTAATAGCACTATCTAAATCGTTCGCTTCTATATCAAGTCTAAATCTATTGAATACACCATGTTCAAATGGCTTTAGACCAAAAAGCGGATCAGCATCATTAACTAATCTATCCCTAACCCTAACAAAAAAACCATGACTCCTTTGCAAATCCTCACTTTTACCTAAAAGAGTTTTTTCGGTTACGATTACTTTCCCAAACACGCCAGACTTAAAATTATCCGAAAAAATACCATTCTTTTGAACCGTCCAAACTACGGAAGATCTCTTCTTAACATTTTCTAATCTACTCTGAGGCAAATCTACTATATCAAATTCGACAATTTTCTTTAAATCTAATTTTGAACTTTTAATCTCATTAGAATTAAGATAAAGACTGAATTGAGATTTCAATGGCATTGCAGTCTTGAGTACCCATTCTAATTCACCATTTTTAATTTTTGTAGCCTTATCTTTCAAGTTTTCTAAAACAACCAATGTCCAAGAAGTATCGTTTTGAATATCTTTAACACCTAAAGAAGTGATAATATCGCTCAAACCTACAGAATCAGCAAAATTTGACCAATTAACTATCTCATGGACGGGCAAAATAACATTTTTCCCAGCTCCTGTTCCTGAAGTTGAAAAATCACTATAATTGACACTCACAGATAAAATTTTATTGTTATTTTTAGTAATATACGTAAGATTGTTTGCAATTGTGTAAGTTGCTAGCTTTCCAATACCAAATTTTCCTATTTGTTTACGATTATATTTTGATATTTTTTTATCCTCATCTATACGCTTAGTACTTCTTCCTACTTGCCAAAGATTTAACAATCCAGCGTAGTTCATACCTGAACCATTATCATAAATGACTATTTTCGAATTACTTGTGATTGGATATTCCACAAAGATTCTACATTCTAAAGCATCAGCGTCGTAAGAATTAACGACTAGCTCCTCTATAGCTTTCAAAGGAGATTGATACAGTTGGTCAGATAGTAGCTGGATTAGTTCATGTGAAAGAGCAACTGGCACAGGACTACCGGTTGTTCCAAGCTTATCTAACTCTGATGCTACTATGGCGGTGGCGAACATATCAATGGAGTAGGTCTATACGCGATCAGTATTCCTGAGGACAAATATCTTGCCAAAATTATGATATATTTATCATACATCATAATACATATATAAGCTTTTTAACGTAAATGATTGATAATAAACAGGTTAATATCTATAAAGCATCTAACTATTTAGAAGTATATCCCTGCTGTCGCTCGCATCCTGTGAGCGACGACTATCGTAAACGCCTCTGGCGCGTGATGGCCTGCCAAGCCCCGGTTTTGCCTTCTTGCTCCTGACTTCACTTTTTTGCTTCCTCAAGTTGCTTTTTCACTTTCGCCGTGCGGTTCGATTCATCGGCCATGGCGTCCACGTCCGCCACGCTGAGGTTGCGCCGGGTCATGTCTTCTTCGGCCTGCTGAACAGTCAACGTAGCCAACTCCCGGACCAGCGCCCGCCGGATTTGTAGCATCTGCGCCTCGGAGAGATTCCGGTTGAAGAGTTTGAGCAGGTCGAGTTGCACCTGGTTGAGTTTGGAGGCGGATTTCGTCGTTTCCATGAAGCGTTTTTTAGCGTTCAGAAGCCGGAACGAAGATACCGTTTTTCCAACGTCAGCCCAACCTTGCCAGGAACTCATGTTCTCCAACGACACAGACGCCGGACCGGCTAAACTCCGCCGACTACCAAAAAGCCAGAAGCAAGCGATTCGCTTGCTTCTGGCTTTTTCAGCAATCAATTCCTTACCGGCTCCGCTGCCGACTCCCAAACCACCGCTTCTTGTTGGTCGCCGCCCGGTCCGACGAGGCGGGTTTTTCCGAAAACTGCCGTCGGGGCGGTTCGGGCCGTGCCTGCTGCACGAAACTAGCCGCCGTGGACGGATACGGGTGGTCTTCCACGACCGGGATGGTCTTGGCAATGAGCTTGTTGATGTCTTTCAAAAACGGCCGCTCTTCGCTGTCGCAGAACGAAATCGCCACGCCGCTGAACCCCGCCCTACCCGTCCGCCCGATGCGGTGGACGTAGGTTTCGGGCACGTTGGGCAGTTCAAAATTGATGACGTGCGAGAGTTCGTCGATGTCGATGCCGCGCGCGGCGATGTCGGTGGCGACGAGCACGCGGGTTTCGCGGTTCTTGAAGTTGCTCAACGCCCGCTGCCGGTGGTTCTGCGACTTGTTGCCGTGGATGGCCTCGGCCTTCACGCCCGCCTTCACGATGTCTTTCACGATTTTGTCGGCCCCGTGCTTGGTGCGGGTGAACACCAGCGCCGACACGATGGCCTTGTCTTTCAGCAGGTGAATCAGCAGCGATTTCTTGTCGCCTTTTTCCACGAAATACACCGACTGCTGGATGGCATCGACGGTCGAGGAAACGGGCGTCACTTCCACTTTCACGGGCTGGTCGAGGATCGTGTCGGCCAGTTTCTGGATTTCGGGCGGCATCGTGGCCGAGAAAAACAGCGTCTGCCGCTTCAGGGGCAGCTTGGAGATGACCTTTTTCACGTCGTGGATGAAGCCCATGTCGAGCATCCGGTCGGCTTCGTCGAGCACAAAATACTGGATGCCGTCGAGGCGGACGTAGCCCTGGCCCATCAGATCGAGCAACCGCCCCGGCGTGGCGACGAGGATGTCGATGCCCGCCCGGAGCGCGTCGGTCTGGGCTTTTTGCGAAACGCCGCCAAAAATGACCGCGTGGCGCAGGCCCGTGTAACGCCCGTAGGCAGCGATGCTTTCGTCAATCTGAATCGCCAGCTCGCGGGTGGGCGTCAGAATCAGGGCTTTGATGCGGTGCGGCCCGCGCTCAGCGTGGGCTTCGTGCAGCAGTTGCAGGATGGGAATGGCAAACGCGGCGGTTTTGCCGGTGCCCGTCTGGGCGCAGCCCAGCAGGTCGCGGCGCTGAAGCACCACGGGAATGGCCTGTTCCTGAATCGGCGTCGGGGTTTCGTACCCTTCGGTCGTCAACGCCTTCAGAATTGGCTCGATGAGGTTTAACTGGTTGAATGTCATGCTTTGAATGAAAGTTTCTCACCGGTTTTCGCAGATGAAAAAAGCGCGGATGTTCACCGCGCGGCGGACCGCAAAATTTCGTGTCAATCAGCGGGATGTTGTACTGTGAAAATCGGTGAGAACTTTTCAGCAGACAAACTCTAAAACTATACTTTCTTCGCCGGGTTGCCGAACACGGTCCCGTGGGCAGGCACGTTTTCGACCACTACCGACCCGGCCCCGACGCGGGCACCCTTGCCCACCGTCACGCCTGCGACGATGACAGCCCCGGCCCCGACAAAGGCGTGTTCGGCCAGTTTTGCGCCCGGCCCGACGATGGCCCCCGCGCCGACCTGTACGTAATCGGCGAGTTGCGCGCCGGTGTCGATGACGCACCGGGCGTGGAGCAGGCTGTGGTTGGCGATTTTGGCGTCGGGATTCACGACCACGCCCGCCCCGACTAAGTTGCCGTGGCCGATGCTCGCCGTGGCGCTCAGCGTGGCCGTGTCGTGGATGGCGTTGACGGGCATCACCTTGCGGTTTTCCAGCAGCATGTCCACCAAATCTTCGCGGGTGGCCGACTCGTCGGTGGCCACGAAGGCCTCGCATTTTTTGCCAATCAGTTTGGTGTAACCTTCGTCGTCGGGGCTGCCCAGCACGGGCACGGTGGCGATTTCGGTGCCGTGGAGGGCTTTGTCTTCATCGAGAAATCCGTACACGACGACGTTGTTGCGGGTGAAAATATCGAGGGCGACGCGGCCCAGATTGCCCGCGCCAAAAATAAGAACCGGGTTTTCCATACGTGTTGAAAAAGTGAACCGCAAAGACGCCCGGAAGTTGCGCCAGGAGCGCAAAGCAAAAAACGCTCTGCGGCCTTTGCGTAAACTCTTTGCGTCTTTGCGGTCAAAAACGACAACCGCAAAGGTACGGAACTGGTTTCATTCCCGGCGCAGCGTGCCGTTTTCAACCCGCCAAACTACCTGCCCAGCGGCGTTTTTCAGCAGAAAATCGGCTTTGCCACCCAGTTTTAGCGCGCCCTCCACGGGTTCGAGCGTCAGGCCGGTGGCGTCGAGTTCGTCGAGGCCGAAGAAGGTGGAAAGGTCGCCGAGGTCTTCCACCGTGCCGCGTATGTACCACTTCTCCGGGCGGTTGAGCAGCGCGGCTTCCTGCCGGTTTACGGCCACGTCGTAGGTGATTTTCTCCCCGTTGCGCAGCACGGTGGCGTTGCGGAGGAGTAGGTCAAACAGGGCGCGGGCGTTTTCGGGCAACTCCTCGTAGCGCGCCATTGGAACGCCCGCGTAGCGTTCGGTGGCGATGGCGTCGAGGGCCGTGAGCAGCGTGGCGAAGGTGAGGCGGCGGGTGTGTTGTTTTTCGGGGTCGTTCGGGAAAATACCCGACTCGATGAGCACCAGCGACGACCCCCATTTCTGAATGTTGTCGCCGAAGGCCCTCGGCTCGTACTCGATGCCCCAGCGGCCCATTTTGCCGGGAATCAGGCTGTCCAACTCGCTGCACAGCAACGAAATCAACCGCACGGCCCGCTGCCGGACGGGGTTCATGCCGAGGGTTTCGTCGAAAGCCGGGGCCAGAAACGAAAGCGTGGACGGCTCCCGCGACCAGCCCGCCGAATACCGGTTGACCGGGTCGTGGAGGTTGAAGGCGAACTGCGGTTTGAGCGTTTGTTGCAGGCGTCGGAGCAACCGGCCTTCGGGCGTTTGTAGGCGCAGGGCGTCGCGGTTCATGTCGATGCCGAGGGCGGTCGGGCGTTTCCAGGCTTCGGCTCCGTCGGGGTTGAGCATGGGCACGAAGTGGAGCGTGCAGCGGCTCAGAATCGCGTTGCGGAGTTCGTCGAACCCGTCGTTGGTTTGGCCGAAAAACTGAAACAGGTCGAAGAGCGCCATCGTGGCCGTGGGTTCGTCGCCGTGCATTTGCGACCAGAGCAGCACCGGCACCGGCCCACGCCCGAGGCTGACGCTGAAAATGGCCCGGCCTTCGGTGGAACGCCCGATTTCCTCGACCTTGAACAGTGGGTTTTGTTTCCATTTCTCGAAAAGTTCCAGCAGGTCGGCGTGGCGGAAGCGGCGTTCGGTCAGGGCGGTTTCGCGGAAACCGGGGTGCGCGTCGAACGCCCGGCGCGTCAGCGTTTGGGCCGGGACGGTGGTCGAAAAGAGCATGAGGACGAAGAGCAGCGGGTTGCGCAAGGGATAGCTAACGTTTTGAGGGTCGAAGTTCCGCTTCAAACCTGACACTTCAAACGGCTTTTCCCAACCAAAGCCCGCCGAACGTCGCTACGATACACATCGCCACGTTGAGCAGGATGTTGAGCAAGGCCGCCAGCGGGCGCTGGTCGAGGAGCAGCAGGACGTTGTCGTTGGCGAAGGTGGAAAACGTGCTGAACCCGCCGCAGAAACCGACGGCCACGAGGGCGCGGAGGTTCGGAGTGGTCAGGTTTTTGGCCTCGACCCACCCGATGAAAAACCCCAGCACAAGGCTGGCCGCGACGTTGATCGTCAGCGTGCCGAGCGGAAAATCGGCTACTGCGCGCTCCTGAATGATTTTTCCGAGGAAAAACCGCGTCAGGCTGCCGAGTCCGCCGCCGAGGAAGATGAGGAAAAGTTGGTTCATGAAAATCCCGGTTTAGCCTACGCCCTGACGCGTTAAGGGGAGGGACGGTGTGCCTCCGCTCCGCGTGGCACACCGTCCCTCCCCTTAACGCGTCAGCCGCTCAATCAGCGCCTGGTGCTGGGGAAACTGCGCCAGCAATGCCGCCCGGTCGGCCAGTTCAAAATCCTCAAAATCGAACCCTGGCGCGACGGTGCAGCCCACGAGCGCGTAGCCATCGGGCCAAACGGGTTTCGCGCCGAACCACCGCCCGGCGGGCACGACGGCCTGAAACCGCTCGCCCGCGTCGGGATTCTGACCGAGGCGAATCGTTTCCAGCGCGCCGTTTTCCGACAACACGAACACGTCGAGCGGGTTTCCGGCGTAAAAATGCCAGATTTCGTCGGACTGGATGCGGTGGAGCGCCGAGACGTGGTGCCCTTCCAGCAAAAAGTAAATGGCCGTGCCGAACACCCGCGTTCCGGCGAACCGCGTGGGCAGGGCGTCGGGGGCGAGGCGTTCCGGCGAGCGGTAGGTCTCGGCAAAAAAACCGCCTTCGGGGTGGGGCCGCATGGCGTAGCGTTGCACCCAGTAGGCGGCGGGTCGGGACAAAAGTTCGGCGTTGGGCATGGGTTGCGAAAGTAGCAAAAACCCACGATTCGCTTTGTACCCGAATTTTCCCGAAATTTTCGGCCCGTCGTGCAACGCCCGCCCCGGCGTGGCGTCTTTGCGGCACACGAGCGATTCGCCACAGTCGTTCGGCATTGCAAAAGGCGATTGGTGGCAGTCGCCCGATACCAGTCCCTTTGCTTGGAAACGACGTTGTACACGGATCGGCACGGGTTGTTGGTCGAGGCCTGCCGACGCGGTGAGCGCAAAGCGCAGTACGAGTTGTACCGGCTTTACTCCAAAGCCATGTACAACGTGTGCGTGCGGATTTTGAACCACCCCGCCGAGGCCGAGGACGTGCTCCAGGAAGCGTTTCTGGACGCGTTTCAGCACCTGCACGATTTCCGGCAAACGAGTACCTTCGGGGCCTGGCTGAAGCAGATTGTGGTGAACCGCGCCATCAACCACCTGCGCCAGCGCCGGGTGCAGTGGGTGGACGTGGACGAAGCCGAACACGTGGGCGACCCCGAAGACTCGGGGGTTAGCGAAACGGACCTGGCCTACGACGTGGCCACCGTGCGCCGGGGCATCGAGCGCCTGCCCGACGGCTTCCGGACGGTACTGAGTTTGTACCTGCTCGAAGGCTACGACCACGAGGAAATCGCCGGAATCCTGGGCATTAGTGAATCGACCTCGCGCTCGCAGTATTTACGGGCTAAAAAACGGTTGCTGGAAAATTTGAGAGGAATCATCGAGTACTGAACCCCGAACCCTGAACAAGGAACGATGAATTGACACGTTTACCCTGGCATTCTTCCTTCCCTGTTCCTGGTTCATCCATCGAATGAATGTGATGAAAAAGGACCGCATTGAACGATTCATCCGCGACAACCGCGAGGCATTCGACGCCCACGAGCCGTCCGACGCACTGTGGGACCGACTCGAACAGCAACTGGGCGAACCCCCGCACAACGGCCACGTGGTGGCCTTCGAACCGCAGGTCCGCCCGCTCCGAAGTTTCTTCTACCGCAACGCCTGGGTTTGGAAAGTCGCCGCGAGCCTGCTGCTCGTGCTCGGTCTGCTCGGCGCGTGGCTGATGCAAAGCCGTCCGGCCAACCCCGACACCCTGCTGGCCCAACTCGACCCGAAGGCCGCCCAGGCCACGTTTCGCTACGCCTCACTCATCGAAACCAAGCGCCAGGAAATCAGGCAACTGGAGCGCACCGAGCCGCAGTTGTACCGCGAATTTTCGGGTGAAATCGAAGAACTCAACCGCGATTACCAGCGCCTGAAAGCCGAATTGCCGCAAACCCCCAATCAGGAGGAACTCCTCCAGGCCATGATTCAGAACCTGCAAACGCAGGTGGACATCCTGAACCGCCAACTCAGCATCATTCAACGCGTCAAGCAAGCAAAGGAGCACCATGAACCGACCATTTAACGGAACATTCCGGCTGCTGGCCGTCCTGTTTCTGGTCAGCGCCCGCCTCGTCCGCGCCGCAGAGCCGTTTCACCCGGCTTTTTTAGAAAAGAAACGCGTCATCACCAAAACGTTCAGTGTTTCGCCAAAAGACCGCCTCTTCGTGTCAAACCAGTTTGGCGAAGTGCGCGTGAGCTTGTGGGACAAAGCCGAAGTGCGCGCCGACATCCTCATCACCGCCTACGGGGCCACCGACGACGAAGCGCAGGCGTTGCTGGAGACCGTAGAAATCGACGACGAACGCCAGGGCGACCAGATTCGCCTCGTGACCCAGTGTGGGTCGTCGGCCAGCAAAACCAACTGGGCCTGGGCCTGGAGCGACCGGCGGAGCAAAAAGCCTGAGTCGGCTTCGGGTGCCCCCGCTGAACAACGCGGCGTGCGGATTCAGTACGCGCTGTACCTGCCGCGCTACACCGCTCTTGAATTAAAAGCCCGGTTCAGCAATTCCTTCATTCCCGAATTTTCGGCCCCGCTCGTCGTGCGATGCAACTACGGCAACGTCACGGCGGGTCGGCTGAGCGGCCTGCACAACGACATCCGGGTGTCGTACGGCGAGGCCATCATTAAGGCCCTCGAAAAAGGCAAGCTGGCCATCGAGTATTCCAAGCTGATGCTCGACAAAGCCGACGACCTCGAACTCGACAATAAATTCGGCAATATGCGCATTGGCGAGGTGGACAAACTGGTGGCCGAACTTTCGTACACCAGTGGGCGCATCGACGCATTCAACCAATCCGTGCGGATGCAACTGCGCTTCCTGCACAATTTCCGCCTGCCTCCCCTGCCGCCGGGGATGAAAACGATGGAAATCAATTCCGAAGGCTCGGACGTGCGCCTGCCCGTGCCCGCCAACGCCAACATGGACTTCGACGTGACGGTCAACTACGCCGACTTCCGGGCACCCGGCGAGCGGTTCGTTTACACCCGCAAAGACGAAGGCGACGACCCGCGCGGCAAACCCCAGATTCGCAGAACTTACGTCGGCAAGGTGGGCAAGGGCGGCGGCACGGTGAAAATCACCTCGACGTACGGGACGGTGAAGTTTGAGGAGTAGAAGTGCTCCTACTCCATTCCGAAGCCGCTCATCCTGAGTAGGGTTCCCGTCAAGTCAGTGACTGGTTTTGTTACTGTTGGTTTTTGCAGGAATCGGTGGTCCAGTTGGAAAGGTTGCACTTGGGCGACTTCAACCTGCTCCAATAATGAGTGAAGCGGATTTAAAAGAAAATTGTTTGACACGGGCATTACCACCGACGGTACCTTCAGCACGAATGTCTTCCGCTCCCTCAGCCAATCTTTTACCGCCGTTCTGGCAATACCCGAATCCGCAAGTTGCCATCCTGACGGGAGTTGGTCAAGAGTCAAGTCTTCAATGGGTGTGCCCGATGGTAATGCCAACTTGATTAGCACGATGGGAGGTAATTCTTCCAACGATGCATCGCTCAAATGCACTAAGTACTCCAGCAAAGCCAATTCGGGTGTTCCAGAAGTGTAAAGCAGGGGCGTTCCCGGCTCGTTCCAGCGGCCTCCAACCTTCTTCGCGCCGATTCCTGATAAAATCTGCTCTCTGTTCTTAGCGTAAGCGGCTTTTGAAAAGCGGTAAATGAACATTTTAGCTGAAAGGTTAAGCCCTTTCAAACCTGCTTGACCCGGTCAGGCGAAAATGCCGTGTTCCATCCGACCGAGTTCGTCTTCCACAAGGCGGAATCCGGTATCCGTGTCCAGAAGCTCAAGGGGAGTTTGACCATTGAACAAGTGATGCGGCCGACGCATCCACCGTTTAAACTTGTCCATGTCCTCAAACACCCGTTGACCGTATTCATACAGCCGCGCCAATTGCAAAATGCGGTGCGACGCCGCCGTATTCAGCCGCGCTTCGATAGAATAACGGTGTAACGTTCGCTCTGAAAGGTTCAGCACGAAAGCCGTTTCCCGCA
Organism: Spirosomataceae bacterium; assembly: GCA_965249815.1. Lineage (GTDB taxonomy): Bacteria > Bacteroidota > Bacteroidia > Cytophagales > Spirosomataceae > JAJAZB01. The sequence continues at coordinate 557,967 of CBDFMV010000003.1, forward strand.
TGGTCAGCCCTAATTGTTTTGCCAACCAGTCGGTCGCCTCCTTCGTAATGCCCTTCCGAGCGGCCTCTACGAGCGCCATTGAACGGTCTGGAGCGGTTACCATGATTCCCTCTTTGATCTAAAATGTTCATTGTAAGTGAGCTAAGAAAATGAAAAGCTCACTAAATCTGTAGTGCAGGTAGAAGGGAAATGAAACTTGTCACAAAGGTAAGCGACATTTGGCATTTGTGTCAAGTGAAATCATAAAATTTTAGTTGTTGGTGATTGGTTCGTCAGCCATCGCCAATCCGCAAATACGCCACCTCCACCGGCAAATCCGCCAGCAGTTCCTCCGTCCGTTCGGGGCGGGCGTCGGTCAGGAAAACCTGGCCGAAGGTGCCGTCGGCCATCATGCCGATGAGTTTCTGGATGCGGCGCTCGTCGAGTTTGTCAAAAATGTCGTCGAGCAGCAGCAGAGGCTGGAAGCCTTTTTCTTCGGTCAGCAACTCGAACTGGGCCAGTTTCAGCGCCACCACAAAGGTTTTCTGTTGCCCCTGCGAGCCAAATTTGCGCAGCGGAAAACCGTCGATTTCAAACTCGAAGTCGTCGCGGTGGGCGCCGCGCGTGGTGCGCTGGGCGGCCACGTCGCGCTGGCGGCTGAGGCGGAATTCCCGCGCAAACTCCCCGCTGCCCACTTCCGATTCGTAGCTGATGTCCACCGCCTCGCGGCTTTCGCTCAGGTTGGCGTAATGCCGCTGAAAAACGGGTACGAAGCGGTCCAGGAAGCGTTGACGAAGCGCGTGCAGTTGCAGCGCCCGCTCCACGAGCGGTTCACTGTACACGTCGAGCAGGTCGTCGTCGAGGTACTGGCGCTCGGCAAATTGCCGCAGCAGGCTGTTGCGCTGCTGCACCAACTGGTTGTAGTGCAACAGCGCCGTCAGGTACTCCGGGTTGAGCTGCGAAAGCACGCCGTCGAAAAACTTCCGCCGCTCGTCGGAGCCTTCGCGTACGAGGTCGGTGTCGTTGGGCGCGGCCAGCACCACCGGAAACCGCCCGATGTGTTCGCTGAGGCGTTCGTACGGTTTTTTGTCGTGCAAAACCGCCTTGCGCTGCCCGCGCTGAAGGCTCACCGTGATTTGAACCGATTTGGGATGGCGGATTTGGGATGGCGGATTGGCGTAGGCCAGTGGGTCTTCGTGGGCGGAAAGGTGGTGCAATTCAGCAATCTGTTCCTCCAGTTCTTCAATCGGCAAGCCGAAATCCGAAACCCGGAATAGCCCGTCGAGCAACATGAATTCGGCGTCGTGGCGGATGGAGTTGGCGTCCTGGCTGGTGAAGGCGCTTTTGGTGAGCGAAAGAAAGTAGATCGCGTCGAGCAGGTTGGTTTTTCCGCTGCCGTTGGGACCGGTCAGGCAGTTGACGCGGGGGGAAAACCGAAACGCCGCCGACTCGTACGACTTGAATTGCGTCAGGCTGATTCTTTCTAAGTACATCGTTGCGCTTCGGCGATTTGATACTAATTTCGCAAAGTTAAACCAGAACTTAGCCCGGTGAGTTTGGTTCGAATGGAACGGGGCCTTGCCCTCTTTTCCATTTTCCATCCTCCATTTTCCATTCAAAAAATGGCAGCCGTCCAGGAACACCCAGCCGAAATCAAGACGAAATACCCCAAAGAAACGTACCTCTACTGGTACGAGTCGATGCAATTGCAGCGGAAGTTTGAGGAAAAATGCGCGCAGTTGTACGGCCAGCAGAAAATTCGGGGGTTTCTGCACCTCTACATCGGGCAGGAGGCCTGCTCGTCGGGGGCCAAAACGGCCCTGCGCGAAGGCGACAAGTACATTACCGCCTACCGCGACCACGGCTGGCCACTGGCCCTGGGCACCAGCCCCAACGCCGTGATGGCCGAGTTGTTTGCCAAGCAAACGGGTGCCTCGAAAGGCAAGGGCGGCTCGATGCACATTTTCGATAAAGCCGTCGGGTTCATGGGTGGTCACGGCATCGTGGGCGCGCAGATTCCGCTCGGAGCGGGCATCGCCTTCGCCGAAAAGTACAACAAGACGGGCAACGTGTGTATGTGCATGTTCGGCGACGGAGCCGTGCGGCAGGGTGCCCTCCATGAGGCCTTCAACATGGCCATGACCTGGAAATTGCCCGTGATTTTCGTGGTCGAAAACAACGGCTACGCCATGGGAACCTCGGTGGCGCGCACGTCCAACGTCACGGAATTGTACACGATCGGTGAAAGCTACGACATGCCTTCCGAGCCGGTGGACGCGATGAGCGTGGAGGCCGTTCACGAAGCCGTCAGCCGCGCCGCCGAGCGGGCCAGGGCGGGCGACGGACCGACGTTCCTCGAGTTCCGCACCTACCGCTACCGGGGCCACTCCATGTCGGATCCGATGAAGTACCGCACCAAAGAAGAACTCGAACAGTACAAGCAGCGCGACCCGCTGGAAAACGTGCGGGCGTCGATTCTCGAGAATGACCTCGCCACCGAAGACGACCTCGCCGTCCTCGACGCGAAAATCAAGCAGCAGGTGGACGACAGCGTGAAATTTGCCGAAGAATCGCCCTACCCGCCCGCCGAGGAAGCCTACCACGACGTGTACGTGCAGGCCGACTACCCGTTTATCATGGAGTAAGCCGGTGGCCAAAATCGCAGCGCCCCCGAAACCTCACCGGTCAAAAAAAGACTGGTGAGGTTTTTTGCTGACCGTCACCGGGTTTTCGTTGCGGAAGAACCGGAAAACTTTGGCCGTTTTCGGTTGACGATGAGCGAACAACGGTTAACTTTGCACCTTAAATTTTGAAATTCAGCAATGGCTAAGAAGAACTCAGGTCTGGAGTTTCTGGAATCGTCGGAAGGATTGGCGGGCGAATTGGGCAGAGCGCAGAGCATTTTCGAACAAAATCGCAAACTCATTCTGGGTGTTTTGGGTGTCCTCGTGGCCATCGTCGTGGGTGTGGTCGCCTGGCGCTGGTACGTTGGCCAGCAAAACACTGAAGCGCAGGAAGCCCTGTTTCCGTCGGTGTACGAATGGGAAAGCGATTCGCTGAAAAAGGCCCTCAAAGGCAACGGGGCCAACCCCGGCCTGACTGCCATCGCCGACGATTACAGCGCCACGAAAGCGGGTAGTCTGGCGGCGTTTTACGCCGGTGCCGCCTCGCTCAAGCAGGGCAAGTACGACGAGGCCATCGAGAATTTGAAGAAATTCAGCAGCAGTGATTTGCTCGTGCAGGCCCGCGCCTACGCCCTGCTCGGCGACGCGTACAGCGAGAAAAAGCAGTTCAGCGAGGCCATCGACGCCTACAAAAAGGCCACCGATTACAAGCCCAACAAGTATTTTACGCCCGGCTACCTGATGAAACTGGCCGCTGCCTACGAAGCCGCCAACCAGTCCAAGGACGCCGAGGCTACCTACAGCGAAATCGTGGAGAAATACCCCGAATCCGCCGAGTATGTGTCGGCCCGAAAATACCAGGCAAAATTGCAGGCGGCGCTCCCAGAATAAGTTTTCAACGACAACACACTGAAAATGAGGGACAACGCCTGCGGGTATTGTCCCTTTTTTCTTGTAAAACACGTAGCACCGACATTCTTGTCGGTGCCAACCCCAGCGAATCCATGGCCTCCACCCTCAAAAACCTCAGCGATTTCCGCACCACCGGCTTGCCGGACGTGAGCAATAAACGCTTCGCCATCGTCGTGGCCGAATGGAACGAACAGGTGACGGGCGCGCTGCTCCAGGGCGCGTACGACACGCTCCTGAAGTACGGCGCGCAGGCGGAAAACGTGACCGTGCAGTGGGTGCCTGGTAGCTACGAACTCAGTTTCGGCGCGCAGTTGGCCGCGAAACAGCGCGAAGTCGATGCCATCATTTGCCTCGGCTGCGTGATTCAGGGCGAAACCAAACACAACGATTACATCAACCACGCTGTGGCCCAAGGACTGACCGCGGTGAGTTTGAAATTCAACAAACCCGTGATTTTCGGGGTGCTGACGCCCAACACGCTACAGCAGGCCCTCGACCGGGCGGGCGGCCAGCACGGCAATAAAGGCGACGAAGCGGCGATGACGGCGATTAAAATGCTGGGGGTGAAATTCTGAATACCATGCTGACGCAAACCCAGGTGCTCGACGTACTGCGGAGTTCAAAAGACGAACTGCGACAGCGCTTTCACGTAGTGAAAATCGGCCTGTTCGGTTCGTTTGCCCGCCAGCAACAGACAGCGGCCAGCGACCTCGATTTGCTGGTGGAATTCGAGGAAAACACGGAAAACCTTTCCGAATTGAAAGCCGATTTGCGCGCATGGGTGAAGGAAAGACTGGGTCTGGATTCTGACATCGCCCGTGAGCGGTACCTGCGGCCAGCGGCCAAAGCGCACATTTTGAATGAAGCAATCTTCGTCTGACCGGAGCGAACTGAACCTGCGCGGTATTCTTGAATCCATTGGGAAAATTCAGGAATTCACGGCCTCGCTGTCGTCCGCCGATGCATTTTACGCCGACGTGCGCACGTTCGATGCGGTGCTGATGAACTTTGTCGTCATCGGTGAACTGGCCACGCGGCTCGATGAACCCTTCCGGATGAAGTATCCGACGGTACCCTGGAACAAAGTGAAAGGCTTTCGGAACATCACCGCCCATAATTATTTCGGCGTGGACGCCGAGGAGGTGTGGCAAATCGTGCAGACCAGTTTGCCGAAACTCAAAGCCGACATCGAAACGATTTTACAGAAACTCACGTAACCTTCTTTCTCCCAACCATGCAAGTCTGGAAATTCGGCGGAACCTCGGTGGGCAAGCCCGAGCGGATGCACTCGATTCGTCAACTCATCACAGCGGACCAGGGCCGGAAAATCGTCGTGCTGTCGGCCCTGTCGGGCACGACTAACGCGTTGCTTTCGATGGGTGAAAGCGCCAAAGCGGGCGACGACGCCGAACTGGCCGGGAAAATCGCCGCCCTGCGCGCCCACTACGACGCCTTTCTGCCTGCACTCTACACGACGCCCGAAGGCCTGACCAACGGTCGCCAAGTCGTGGAAAGTGAGTTCTCGTTCATCCAGTCGGTGACGGGCATCCGGCCGTTCACGCTCAAGCAGGAAAAAGAACTGGTGGCCGAAGGCGAACTGCTTTCGACCCAGATGTTTGCCGCCTACCTGAAGGAACAGGGCGAAAGCGCCGTGCTGCTGCCCGCGCTCGACTTCATGCGCATCGACGCCGACGGGGAACCCGTGCTGAGTTTCACCGAAGAGAAAGTGGGTGAAATGCTCCGTCCGCACGCCGACAAGCAACTTATCATCACCCAGGGCTTCATCTGCCGCAACCCCAGGGGCGAGGTGGACAACCTCAAGCGCGGTGGCTCCGACTACACGGCGTCGCTCATCGGCGGGGCCATCCGGGCGGAGGAAATCCAGATTTGGACCGACATCGACGGGATGCACAACAACGACCCGCGCATCGTGAAAAAGACGTTTCCTATTCGCGAACTGACCTTCGAGGAGGCGGCGGAACTGGCCTACTTCGGCGCGAAAATCCTGCACCCGAGCACCATCACGCCCGCCAAGCAGCGCGGCGTACCCGTGCGGTTGAAAAATACGATGGAACCCGCCGCCTTCGGCACGCTCATCGCCGACAACACCACCGACCGCGACATTAAGGCCATCGCCGCCAAAGACGGCATCACGGCGATTTACATCCACTCGACCCGGATGCTCAACGCCTACGGCTTCCTGCGGCGGGTGTTCGAGATTTTCGAGAATTACAAAACCCCGGTGGACATGATCACGACCTCGGAGGTGTCCGTTTCGGTGACCATCGACAACCCCGAACACCTCGACGAAATCACGGCGGAGCTGTCAAAATTCGCGGATCTGGAGGAACACGACCGCGACCAGACCATCGTCTGCATCGTGGGTAATTTCTCCGCCGACAAAGAAGGCATCGCGCTGAAGGTGTTGGAAGCCATGAAAGCCATCCCGATCCGGATGATATCGTACGGGCCGTCGGAGCACAACATTTCGCTGCTGATTCACACCAAGCACAAAGCCGAAGCCCTCAACGCCCTCAACGAGCGCCTTTTTTACTACGAAGACGCGATGCAGGGGATTTTTACGGCACCGTAAAACGCAACTTTTCGTGACAATGGAAACGCTTCAAACCCCACTCAGCAACCTTCAGCTTGAACTGTTGAAGGTGTTCTCCCGGCCCGTTTCCGAGCAGGATTTGCTCCAAATCCGGCAGATGCTGGCGAAGTTTTTCGCCGAGAAAGCCATGAATCTGGCCGATGAAGCCTGGGATGCGCAGGGCTGGACGGCGGAGGATACGGACCGGTTGCTTCAGGAACACCACCGTCAATCCAGACAACCATGAAGATTGTGCTGGATACCAACGTACTCTGGGTCTCCATTTCCCGAAACTCCAAAACACATTGGGTTTTTCAGCACTTGCTTGCGGGCGACTTTACGCTTTGCGTCACGACTGATATTTTGGAGGAGTACGAAGAAATCATCGGTCGAAAATTGGGCGAAGCAACGGCTACGTCGGTCATGGAGGTAATCGACAACCTGAGTAACGTCGAGTTCATCACGCGCTATTTTCAGTGGAATTTAATTGAGGCCGACCCGGACGACGATAAGTTCTCGGACTGTGCCATCGCCAGCAACGCCGATTACCTGGTGACCAACGACGGGCATTTCAACGTGCTGAAGTTGCTTCCCTTTCCCAAAATTACCGTACTCAACAGCGAAGAATTTAAACGGCTGTTCGACACTGCCGAGTAACCATGCTCCAACTCCCCTTCATCCGCGAAAACCGCGACCTGACCCTCGCCGGGTTGCGCAAGAAAGGATTTCATAATCCTGAGGAAACCATTGACAGGCTTCTCCAATTGGATGACCATCGAAAAACCATCCAAGTTATGTTAGATGCCGGTAGGGCCGGTGCTAAAGAATTTTCCAGACGGATGGGTGAATTCATTAGGCAAGGGTATTCGCATGATGAGGCGAAAAGGCTTGCCTATGGAAGAGAAGTCACGGCCGATTACGATGCCCAATACGAAGAGGACATCAGAAAACAGGAGAAGCAACTCGAAGAGCAAGGTGAGGGTATTAAAAAAGAACTGGAAAATCTTTTAATCACGCTGCCCAACCTGCCCCACGCCAGCGTGCCCGAAGGCCGCACGCCCGAAGAAAACGTGGAGGTGTTTGCCTGGGGCGAAAAACCGCCGCTGCCCGAAAACGCCCTGCCGCACTGGGAACTCATCAAAAAGGCAGGCATCATCGACTTCGAACTGGGCAACAAAATCACGGGCGCGGGTTTTCCGGTGTACCGGGGCAAGGGCGCGCGGATTCAGCGGGCGCTGATTAATTTTTTCCTAGACGAAGCCCTTGCCGCCGGGTATTTTGAAATACAGCCGCCGATTCTGATCAACGAAGCATCGGGTTTTGGCACCGGCAATTTGCCCGACAAGGAAGGACAGATGTACCACGCCACCGCCGACAAGCTCTTCCTGATTCCCACCGCCGAAGTGCCCATCACGAACCTCTACCGCGACGTGATTTTGAGCGAAAGCGAGTTGCCGGTGAAAAACGTGGGTTACACGCCCTGCTTCCGCCGCGAGGCGGGCAGTTGGGGCGCGCACGTGCGCGGGCTGAACCGCCTGCACCAGTTCGACAAGGTGGAAATCGTGCAAATCCGTAAGCCGGAAGAATCGTACGCGGCGTTGGACGAAATGCTCGAACACGTGAAAGGCCTTTTGCAAAAACTCGAGCTGCCCTTCCGCATCCTGCGGCTCTGCGGCGGCGACATGAGTTTCACCTCGGCGCTCACCTACGATTTTGAGGTCTGGTCGGGGGCGCAGCAGCGCTGGCTGGAGTGCAGTTCGGTGTCGAATTTTGAAACCTTCCAGGCCAACCGGCTCAAACTGCGCTATAAAGTGGACCGTGCGACGGACCGTGGCAAAACGCAGTTGCTCCATACGCTCAACGGCTCGGCCCTCGCCCTGCCGCGCATCCTGGCGGCCCTGCTCGAAAACAACCAGACGCCCGAGGGCATCCAGATTCCGAAGGCGCTGGTGCCGTACTGCGGGTTTGAAATCATCTGAATTGTTGAGAAAATTTTGAAAGTTTTTTCTCAAAAGCAAAAACAAAACGGGCTGACCATGCTGGTCAGCCCGTTTTGCTTCAAAAAAAAGTTATCAACAATTGCTTGAGGTTATCCACCAATTTCGGGTCGAAAACAGGCACTTATCCACATTCAGTCCTCCGCCTTCTCCTTGCCGTCGGCCATCCTTACTATTTTCGGTAAAAATCGTGCCAGTACGGTGACCAATTCCGTCTGTGCGGCCATCACGGTTTCGATGTTTTTGTACACCATCGGGGCCTCGTCCAAATCACCGCCGATGAGTTGCACACCCGCCGCGTCGATGGCCGCGCGTACCGCCTTTTTGTCGAGCGTCCGGAAGGCCTGGCTCCGCGACATCACCCGCCCGGCCCCGTGTGAGGCGGAGTTGATGGCCACCGGTTCGCCCTTGCCGCGCACCACGTAACCGGGCAGGGTCATCGAGCCGGGGATGATGCCCAAATCGGTTGACCCGGCGGGCGTCGCGCCCTTGCGGTGAACGATGACCTCGGTGCCGTCGGCCAGTTTCTCCTTCCAGGCAAAATTGTGGTGGTTCTCGACCAGCGCCAGCCGGTTCGGATTCAGCGGAGTGCCGCCCAACGCTTTCGCGATTTTGTCGTGAATTTCGTGGTGGTTGGCCGAGGCGTACTCGCCCGCGAGGTTCATCGCAATCCAGTATTCCTGCCCCTCGTCCGAATCGAGATTCAGCCAGGCCAGGTGCTGGGCTTCTTTGGGCAACCGCGTTTTCTGCATCGCCACCTTCGAGTAGTGCGCCGCGATGCCCCCGCCGAAGCCCCGCGAACCGGAGTGCGAAAGCAGGGCGAGGTACTTACCTTTGGGCACGGCCAAAAGTTCGTCGTCGGCCAGCACTTCCAGTTCGCCCCACTCCACGAAGTGGTTGCCCGTGCCCGAAGTCCCAAGCTGACGGTAGGCTTTGTCGCGCAAATCGCGAATGGGTTTGGTGGCCCGCCACTCGGGGCGGTCGAAGAGCGAGTCGTCGAAACGCCGGTTCGACTCGGAACCGATGCCGAAAAACGTGTTTTCGACCACCAGTTTCTTCAGCAATTTCCCTTCGCTCTCAACCATCGAAGCAGGCAAATCGAACACCGACAGGCACATCCGGCAGGCGATGTCGACGCCCACGGCGTAGGGAATCACCGTGTTGGCGTCGGTGGCAAGCACCCCGCCGATGGGTAGGCCGTAGCCCTGGTGGGCGTCGGGCATGAGCGCCCCGGCCACGGCGATGGGCAACCGCATGGCGGTTTCCATCTGGCCCAGCGCCCCGGCTTCGATGTGCTCCGGGCCGTAAATCCGGTAGGGCAGCGGCACGTTTCGCAACTCAAAATCAACCTCATGCTGGCCGGGGCGCGTCGGCAGGCTAAACATGGGCTGGCGGGCGGCGTCCTCGGCGAGCAGGCGGCGGGCTTCGTCAGTGGGCTGGAGCGGTGTTCCGGCGGTAGCCAGACCGGCCACGTAGCGGGCCAGGTTGGTGAGTTTATTTTTGGAGTGCGTGAATTTTTTCGGATTGTCCAACAACTGTGCGATGAGCAACCGTACTTTTTCGCGTGGGTACACGCCGTTGGAAATCAACCCGTTGCCCACACGGGTGAATTGGGCCAGGGCTTCGGGTGTGCTGACGCCGAGGGCGGTGAGGTCGTCGGGAGTGAGGAGGTTTTCCATGGAAGAGGGCTGAACCGCTGCGGTTCAGACAAAAGTATGCCAAAAACCACCCACCGCCGCCCACATTAACTTTTCGCAAAGCCCGCCCGAAACCGGCGGGTTCTGGCTATTTTTCGGCCATGAAACATCTCTGCGTTTTTTGCGGGTCCAGCCTCGGCTACCGTGCCGTTTTCCGGGAAACCGCCGTCGAATTGGGCCAGGCACTGGTGGAACGCGGCATTCGCCTCGTGTACGGCGGCGGGCACGTGGGCCTGATGGGCGTCGTGGCTGATACGGTGCTGGCCGGGGGTGGTGAGGTCGTTGGGGTAATTCCGCAGTTTTTGAAAGACTGGGAAGTGGCCCACGGCGGCGTCACCGAGTTGGTTGTCACCCAAACCATGCACGAGCGCAAGGCCCACATGGCCGAACTCGCCGACGCGTTCGTGGCCCTGCCCGGCGGCTTCGGTACGCTCGACGAACTGTTTGAAATCCTGACCTGGAAACAACTCCGCCTCCACGCCAAACCCATCGTGCTGCTCAACGCCGAGGGCTTCTTCGACCCGCTTTTGCGCATGGCCGACGCGATGGTGACCGAGGGGTTCGTGAACGGACCAAACCGGCAACTGCTTCAGGTAACCCCCAGCGTGGACGGACTATTCGAGCTGTTGCACCAACCGACCGCGAGCGCCGAGGCCACGTGGGTAGATGCTTCGAAAGTGTAGTTCTTTCCGTCACATTTTAACGCTCCTCGCTTGAATTCCTGGCTTTTGCTTCTCCTTGCCGTGCTCGTCGGCATGATTCTGCCCGTGCAGGCCGGGTTGAATGCCCAACTGGCCCGCGCGGCGGGCCACCCGATTTGGTCGGCGCTGATTTCGTTTGTCATCGGCACGGTCGGTTTGCTGCTTTACGCTCTGCTGACGCGCCTGCCCACGGGCCAACTGGGCAACCTGCGCCACCTGCCCTGGTACTTCTGGCTGGGTGGCCTCATTGGGGCGGTGTACGTGACGGCCATCGTGATGCTCATGCCCCGGCTCGGCGTGGCGCTCAGTTTTGGCCTCATCATCACCGGCCAGTTGCTCGTGAGCCTTCTCCTCGACCATTTCGGCCTGCTCGGGGCACCCGTCCAGCCGATTTCGCCGGGGCGGGTGCTGGGCGCGGTGTTGCTTATCGCCGGGGTGGTGCTGATTCGGCGGTTTTAAACCGAACTTCGCCGGTCGGCTCTGCCGCAGGTTAAACGGGTCTGGTACGATAGTTTTCGAGTAGTTTGACCAGACAATTATCAGCATCAGTCTTCAAACGCCGCAGGTATGGCCCGTCCCAAAGAGTTTGACGAACAGGAGGTTTTGCAGAAAGCCACCGAAGTCTTCTGGAAAAAAGGCTTCAATGGGGCTTCAATGCAGGATTTGGTCGAGGCGATGGGCATCAACCGGGCCAGTCTGTACGACACCTTCGGCGACAAGCAGCGCCTCTACCTGAGTTGCCTCGATCAGTACCGCGACGTTAGCCACCACACCATTACCGCCGAAACCTTCCGGCAGCTTCCCGCCCGCGAACGCCTGCAAACGCTGTTTCGGGCGCTCATCGACGAGGCCGTCGCCGACCCCGACCGCAAGGGCTGCTTCGTGACCAACGCCGCCCTGGAGCGGGCTTCCGACGACCTTGAAACGCGCCGCCTGGTGTGCCGCAACCTGCAATTTACGGAGGACATCTTCCGGGAAATTGTGCAGGAAGGCCAAAAGGCGGGTGAAATCAACCCGACCCTACCCGCCCAGGCCCTGGCGCAATACTGGACGGCCCTCCTGGCGGGATTTCGGGTCGTGGGCAAAGTCAACCCCGACCGCGCCGCCCTTGAAAACCTGCTCAAGGTGGCCCTGCGCGTGCTGGACTGACCCCCGGTGGCGGGGTTTTTGCAAAGCCTTTTATTCAGTACAAATCATCCTGCCTTTTATCGAAAAATCCCGAATAACAGTCAGTTAAAAATTATTTCTAATTTAATGTATTAACATATTATGTAATTACATATATTTGCAACGTATTTTTAGTCAGCCGTTTAAACTCAACCAACATTTTCTTATGGAAACCGCAGTAGCAACCCGCTGGGCCATTGACACCGCCCACTCCGAGATTCAGTTCAAGGTCAGGCACCTCGTCATCGCCACCGTGACCGGCCAATTCAACCAGTTCAGCGGTGAAGTGACCGCCAGCGACGATTTTTCGGAAATCGACGCGCACTTCGAGGCGCAGGTTGCCTCCATCAGCACCAACAACGAAATGCGCGACAACCACCTCAAAAGTGAGGAGTTTTTCGCCGCTGATCAGTACCCGACGCTGACTTTCAATTCAACGGGCGTAAGCCGAAAAAGCAGCGAGGAATTCACTCTCAACGGCGACCTCACCATCCGGGGCGTGACCAAACCCATCGCCCTCGACGTGACCTACAACGGCACCATCACCGACGCCTACGGCCAGACGAAGGCCGCTTTTGAAGTAGCCGGGAAAATCAACCGCAAGGAATACGGCCTGATATGGAGTGTCGTTACCGAAGCGGGCGGTGCCGTCGTAAGCGACGAGGTGCGCCTGGTGGCCAACATCCAGTTGCTCAAGCAAGCCTGAGCGTGCTTCTTTTTTTCAGGAAAGCCGGGTCATCCCGGCTTTTTTTAGTTTCTTTCCCAAACCCTCCTCCCAGCGCCTGGGCTGTTGAAAAAGCCTGGGTCTCAACGAATCACCGCACGCGCATGGAAACCAACTCAACGCCGGTTCAGGGCCTCCACCACGTCACCGCCATCGCCGGGAACGCCCGCCGCAATTTTGATTTTTACACGAACGTGCTGGGCCTGCGGTTCGTCAAGCGCACCGTCAACTTCGACGACCCGCACACGTACCATTTTTACTTCGGCAACTACGCCGCCGAGCCGGGCACCATCTTGACGTTTTTCCCCTGGGGCGACGGCACGCCGACGGGCCGACGGGGCACGGGTCAGGCCACCGAAACGGCCTTTTCGGTGCCCGAGGGCAGCCTCGATTTCTGGCAAAAACGCCTGGAGGCCCACAACGTGATTTACAACAAACCCTCGCGCAAATTCGGCGAAGACTACCTGACGCTCCTCGACCCCGACGGCCTGAAACTCGAACTGACCATCTCGGCCCGGGGCGACAGCCGCCAGCCCAACGTGACCGACGAGGTCGGCGAAAACGTAGCCCTGCGCGGTTTCCACGCCGTGACCATTTCGCTGGCCAACGTGCAGCCCACCGCCGAAATTCTGACCGAACTCCTCGGGTACCAGATGCTCGAACACCAGGTCAATCGGTACCGATTCCTGAGCCGCAACACCACCACGGCTGCCCTCATCGACCTGGTCGAAGCGCCCGGCGAAGGCCGCGGGCACGTGGCAGGCGGCTCGGTGCACCACGTCGCGTTTCGGGTAGCCAACGACGACGTACAAATGGCGCTCCGCGAAAAAATCGCCGCCCGTGGCCTGCAAATCACCGAGCAAATCGACCGGAACTACTTCCACAGCCTGTACTTCCGCGAGCCGGGCGGGGTGCTGTTCGAAATCGCCACCGACAACCCCGGCTTTACCGCCGACGAACCCCTTTTCGGCCTCGGCCAGGACCTGAAACTGCCCGCGCAGTACGAGCGGCGGCGGGCCGAGATTGAGGCGGCGTTGCCGGAACTGTAATCAAAAATGCCCCACTTCTCCTGGGGCCAAAGCAGAAGTTTATCCGCTGATTCTACCGCAACTGCCGGGGCAGGTGTACTTTCGCCTGCATGCTTCGCCCGCTTCAAAACTGGTTGAAACCCCGCTGGCTTCGCCGCACCCTCGCGGTGCTGGCGGGCGGAGCGTTCGTGCTGGGGGGGCTGGATGCGCTGTTTCCGCTGCCGCCGCTGCCGAGGTATTCCACGGTCGTCACTGCCGCCGACGGCACCGTGCTCCACGCCTTCCTCACGCCCGACGACAAGTGGCGGCTTGCCACCGAACGCGCCGAACTCACCCCCACGCTGCGCAAGGCATTGATTTTCAAGGAAGATCGCTGGTTTTACTGGCACCCCGGCGTCAACCCACTGGCGGTGGCGCGGGCGGTGTGGCGCAACCTCACCACCGGGCGGCGCACGTCGGGCGCTTCCACGCTCACCATGCAGGTAGCCCGAATGCTCCAGCCTGCCGGGCGTACCTACGGCAGCAAACTCCGCGAATTGGCGCGGGCGCTGCAACTGGAGTGGCATTTTTCGAAAGACGAAATCCTGCACCTGTACCTCAACCTGGCACCCTACGGCTCCAACGTCGAGGGGCTGAAATCGGCGGCGCTCCTCTATTTTCAAAAATCGCCCGAAGTGCTGAGCCTGGCCGAAATCACGGCCCTCGTGGTGGTGCCCAACCGCCCGTCGAGCCTGCGGCTGGGCGCGAACAACGCGGCCGTCCGCGCCACCCGCGACCGCTGGCTGCGGCGGTTTTCCGAAGCGCATCTTTTTGAAAGCCAAACGATTACCGATGCGTTGGCCGAGCCGCTCACCGTCCGCCGTCACGAAGCACCCAAGGCCGCACCGCACCTGAGTTGGCGGCTGGCGCGGGAGTCCAATGCCGGGCCGACGATTCGCAGTACCATCCGTCCGGCGGTGCAGGCCAAAGCCGAGGCGTTGGTCAAAAACTACGTGGCCCGCCTCCGGGCGCTCAACATCCGCAACGCCGCCGTGCTCGTGCTCGACAACCCGACCCGCACCGTGGTGGCCTACGTCGGCTCGGCGGATTTCAACGACCCCACCGACGGCGGGCAGGTGGACGGCATCCGGGCCGTGCGCTCGCCCGGCAGTGCGCTCAAACCCCTGCTCTACGCCACGGCCTTCGACCGGGGAATTCTGACGCCCAAAATGCAGTTGCTCGACGTGCCCACGAGTTTCGGCGGCTACGAACCGGAGAATTTCGATCAGCAATTCCACGGCCCCGTCACGGCGGAGTTCGCGCTGGCCAACTCGCTCAACGTGCCCGCCGTGCGCGTGCTGCGCGACGTTTCGACGCCGGTACTGGTGGGGCAGTTGAAAAAAGCGGGGTTTGAAACCGTGAAACGCGCCGGGCCGAAACTGGGCCTGTCGCTCGTGCTGGGCGGCTGCGGCGTGACGCTCGAAGAACTGACGAATTTGTTCGCCACGTTTGCGCACGGCGGGCAGTTCGAAAAAGCGCGCCTGACGACCACCGCCGAACGCAGTCCACGGGTGCCGATTGTTTCGCCCGAAGCCTCTTTTTTAACGACGAAAATCCTCGCGCAAATTACCCGGCCCGACCTGCCTAACGGGTACGACTACACGTACCACCTCCCGAAAATCGCCTGGAAAACGGGCACCTCGTTCGGCAAACGCGACGCCTGGAGCATCGGCTACAACGCCCGTTTCACGGTGGGCGTGTGGGTGGGCAATTTTTCGGGCGAAGGCGTGCCCGAACTCAGCGGGGCCACCATCGCCACGCCGCTGCTCTTCGACGTGTTCAACGCCATCGATTACAGCGCCCCGGCGCGGGGATTCGGGCAACCGAAAAGCCTACGAATGCGGAAAGTGTGCGCGGTGAGCGGGCTGCCGCCGGGCGAAGCCTGCGACCGCCCGCTGCTCGATTACTACCTGCCCGGCGTCACCAGCACGGCGGTTTGCCAGCACCAAAAGGCCGTTTTTACCAACGCCACGGGCACGTTTAGTTACTGCACCCGTTGCCAACCCGACAGCGGGGCCGTCCGCCGCCTCTATCCCAACCTTGCCCCCGAACTCCTCGACTGGTACGACGCCCAGCGGATTCCGTACGCCAAAATCCCGCCGCACAACCCGGCCTGCACGCGGGTTTTTGCCGAAAATGGTCCGGTCATTGTCAGCCCGGCGGATGGCGGGGAGTTTTTTCTCTCCAAAATCGGCAACCAGCAACTCGCCCTGCGCGCGCAGGTTCCCAACGGCGTGCAAACCGTGTTTTGGTACGTCAACGACAAATTGCTGCGGAAAGCCAGCCCGACCGAAACCGTCTTTTTCCGGCCCCAGCCCGGTCGGGTGACCGTCGCCTGCGTGGACGACCAGGGGCGGAAGGCAGCGGTGGGGGTGGTGGTAAGGTGGGAGTAGGAATGACAGTAGAGCTACTTAACCAGTTGAACTACAGCGCTAAGTAAAGCGAAGAAATCCGGGCCATTATTTTGACTCTGGCCACCCACCACTTTAGATTCGGTTCAAAAATCACAAGAAGGCCATGCACACCGTCGAAATCACGACCTACGCCAAGAAGCAGTTCAAGCAAATCGGTTCGGAAGAGCAAACGAAGCTTACGACTGCCATTCGCAAATTGGCGAACGACCCCCGGCCACACGGCTACGTTAAGATGAAAGGTCGGGAAGCGTACCGGGTTCGGGTAGGTGACTACCGGGTCATTTATGAAATCCACGACCAGCAGTTGCTGATTTTGGTCGTGGAAATGGGCCACCGGCGGGATATTTACGAATGAACTGGCTCCAGCTCTTTCAAGAACTCTTCAAAATTCTGGCTCTTGCCCGCTTTCCGTTTCGCTTTGTCGTAAGCCTTAATATCCTCTAATTCCTCCAGGTCTTCAAGCATTTTTTGATACTGCTTGATGCTCAGAACAACACCTGTTTTCTGGCCTTCGGCGTCGGTGATGAATTGAACGTTGCTCATGGCTTCGGGTTGAAAACTGGGTCGAAATTACGCAGAAATCGAAAGTAGTGTACATTGACCCGCCCTATGACACAAGCAATTTCTTTTGAAGTATCAAAATCTTCTCGCGGCATGAAAACCATCAAAATCGTGTACTGGCAAAACAACGGCGTGTGGCTCGGCTACCTGCACGACTACCCCGACTACTGGACGCAAGGCGAAACCCTGGACAACCTGCACGAGCATTTGCAAGACCTTTACGGTGAAATCATTGGCAATCATGTTCCTGGCGTTCATTAAGACTGTTCAAATTAGCACTGCCCGCACCACCTCATGCTTTCCCAGCGGGCCGGGGTGTTTTTGTACCCGAAACCCCGCCGCCTGCAAGGCCCGCCGTACGCTGCCTTTGGACGAATACGTCGTCAGCACACCACCCGGTCGCATTCGCTGGGCTAAGGCTGCAAACACCTCTGCCGTCCAGAGTTCGGGTTGGGTTCGGGGCGAAAAGGCGTCGAAGTAAATTAAATCATACCTTCTCTCATCCATAGCGAGGGAATTAATTCCCTCGCTATGGATAAAGGATTCCAGCATCATCCGCTCTTTTCGAAGCGTGAACAATTCGCTCAACGCCAAGTCCTCGCCCCAGGATGCTTCGTGGAGTCGTCGCAGGCGGTCGGTTTGCAAAATCGCGTCGTAGTTCAAAACGGAAATTTCCTCCCACCAAACCGGGTACGCCTCCAGCGCCGTGTAACGCACCCGGATGCCGCGTCGCTCGGCTTGCAGCCAGGTCAGCAACGCGTTGAGGCCAGTGCCGAAGCCCATTTCCAGGGTGGAAACTTCGGTTTTCGTTTCCGCCACAAAGTCAAATCCCAACTCCAAATAGACCCGCCGTGACTCGGCCAGCGCCCCGTGGAGGGAGTGGTACGACTGCCCGAAATGGTCGCTGACGAGCGTGTGACTGCCGTCGGCGGTGTTAACGAGGCGGTTCAAATTTTCCATACCCGACCGGTTAGTTTTTTTCGGCGGGGGCCTTTACCCCAACGAACCCTCCAAACGCCCCGCTGCCATGTCGCTGCCGACTTTGACCCGCGAAACCCTGAGCAAAAATACGGCAACCGCGCCGCTCCACCTGCCCGACCCGGCGATTTTCGACCTACCCGAACGGGTGTTGCAGTTTGGCACGGGCGTGCTGCTGCGCGGGCTGTGCGACGCGTTTTTCGACGAAGCCAACCAGCAGGGACGCTTCAACGGCCGCGTGGTGGTGGTGAAATCGACCGAACAAGGCGATGGGGGCGTATTTGGCCGACAGGACGGCCTGTTTACGCACGTCATTCGGGGGCTGGAAAATGGGCAATCGGTGGAAGAATACCGCGTCAACGCCGTCCTCAGCCGGACCCTCTCGGCCCGCAGCCAGTGGGCCGACGTACTGACCTGCGCCCACAATCCGGCCCTGCGACTGGTCATTTCCAACACCACCGAAGTGGGGATTCAACTCGACGAAACCGAGGACCTGACTGCCACGCCGCCCGCGTCGTTTCCTGGCAAACTCACGCGCTTTTTGTACGAACGCTGGCAGGCCTTCGGCGGTAGCGCCGACGCCGGGCTGGTCGTGGTGCCCACCGAACTGATTCCCGACAACGGCACGAAGTTGCAGGAAATCTGCCTCGAACTCGCCCACCGGGGCGGCCTCGACGTGGCCTTTATCGAGTGGCTCGAAACGGCCAATCCGTTCTGCAATTCGCTCGTGGACCGCATCGTGCCCGGCAAACCCAACGCCGACGATTTGGCCGACGCCGAGCGCACCCTGGGGTACCGCGACGACCTGCTTATCGTGTCGGAAGCCTACCGGCTCTGGGCCGTGGAAGGCGACGAGCGCGTGAAAGCCGCCTTCGATTGCCTCGATGCCTGCCCCCCCGGCCTCGTTATCGCCCCCGACATTGAAATCTACCGCGAACTCAAACTCCGCCTGCTCAATGGCACCCACACGCTCACCTGCGGGCTGGCTTTCCTGAGCGGTAAAAACACCGTGCGCGAAAGCATGGCCGACCCGGCCCTGAGCAATTTCATGGCCCGCCTCATGCTCGACGAACTCGCCCCGGCCATTCCCTTCGACGTTGCGCCGGAAGCCGCCGAAACCTTCGGACGGCAAGTACTCGACCGCTTCCGCAATCCGTTTATCGAACACAAATTGCTCAGCATCACCGTGCAGTACACGGCCAAAATGCGGATGCGCAACGTGCCGCTGCTGCGTACGCACTACGAGCGGCTGGGCTACGCACCGGAGCGATTCGTGCTGGGTTTTGCGGCGTATTTGCTGTTCATGAAAGCCGTTGGCGAAGACGCCGGGCAGTATTTCGGGCGGCGCAACGGACAACCTTACCCGATTCAGGACGAAGCCGCTGCGTGGTTCAGCGCGTGGTGGCAACGCGGCGGCGACGTGGCCGAAGTGCTGGCGCATACGCCATTCTGGGGGCAGGATCTCAACGCGCTGCCGGGTTTTTGCGACCGCGTCAGCGAGTGCCTCGCGGCCTTGCAGGAACGCGGCGCGGCGGCGGTGCTGGCCGGGTCGGAGGCGATTTTGGTGAAGAATTGAATCTGTTTTTCAGGAACACGGATGACGCGGATTTTCACGGATAAAAAATTCGTGGGCATTCGCAGTCCGCCGCTGCGGTACCATCCGCCGCATCCGTGTTCTAATTTTACGGCACCATGAACCAGCGCATCCTGAAAATCCACCCCGCCGACAACGTCATCGTCGCCCTCGCCGACCTTAAAAAAGGCGAAACTGTCGTGCTCGACGGCCCGGGCGGCGAACCGCAGGAATTCACCCTCACCGATGACATTCCCGCCAAGCATAAATTCCTGACCGAACCCCGCCAGCCCGGCGAGGAAATCACGATGTACGGCGTGCTGGTCGGCAAGGCCAAACAGCCCATTGCCCGGGGCGGGCTGATGCACACCTTCAACACGACGCACGCGTCGGATTCGTTCGGACTTGGCCACCGCAAACTCGACTGGCAAAAGCCCGACACCTCGCACTTTGAAGGCCGCAGCTTCCTCGGTTTTCCCCGCGCCGACGGTTCGGTGGGCACGGCCAATTACTGGATCGTGCTGCCGATGGTGTTCTGCGAAACCCACAACCTCAACGTGCTGCGCGAGGCGCTGACCGAAAGCCTCGGCTACGCCCGCTCCGGCGGCTGGAAATCAGGGGCCGAGCGGCTGGTGAGTTTGTACCGTTCGGGCGGCTCGGTGGCCGAAATTCTGGCCGCTGATTTGACCGTTGAAACGGAGGAAGATCCCGGAAATCGGCTTTTCCCGAACGTGGACGGCGTCAAATTCCTCCAGCACGACATGGGCTGCGGCGGCACCCGCTCCGACGCCCAGGCGCTTTGCGGGCTGCTGGCGGGCTACATCACGCACCCCAACGTGGCCGGGGCCACCGTGCTGAGCCTCGGTTGCCAAAACGCGCAGGTGTCGATTTTGCGGGAAGAAATCGCCAAACGCGACCCCCATTTTTCCAAACCCCTGCTGGTTTTTGAACAACAGGAAATCGGTTCGGAGGAAGGCCTCATCGCCGAGGCCCTCAAGCAAACCTTCGCCGGATTGGTCGAAGCCAACCAACTGACCCGCCAGCCCGCGCCGCTCTCGAAGCTCGTTGTTGGGCTGGAATGCGGCGGCTCCGACGGCTTTTCGGGGCTGTCGGCCAACCCGGCCATCGGCCACACCTCCGACCTGCTCGTGGCGCTCGGCGGCACGGTGATTCTCTCCGAATTTCCCGAACTGTGCGGCGTCGAGCAGGAGCTTTCCGACCGCTGCTTGGACGAGACAACGGCGCTGAAATTCAACGAGTTGATGCGTACTTACAACGCCCGCGCCGAAGCGACCGGCTCCGGGTTTTACGCCAACCCGTCGCCGGGCAACATCAAAGACGGCCTCATTACCGACGCCATCAAATCGGCAGGCGCGGCCAAAAAGGGCGGCACCTCGCCCGTGGTTGACGTGCTCGATTACCCCGAACGCGTCACCAAACCCGGCCTCAACCTCGTTTGCACCCCCGGCAACGACGTGGAAAGCACCACTGCCGAAGTGGGCAGCGGCGCGACGGTCGTGCTCTTCACCACCGGCCTCGGCACGCCCACCGGCAACCCGATTGCGCCCGTCGTGAAGCTGGCCACGAACACGAAACTCGCCCGAAAAATGGCCGACATCATCGACATCGACTGCGGCCCCATCATTGCCGGGGAGGAGACCATCGCTCAGGCCGGCGAGCGCATCCTCGACTACGTCGTCCGCGTTGCCTCCGGCCAGACCCAACCCGCCGCCGTGCGCCACGGTCAGGATGATTTCATTCCGTGGAAGCGGGGGGTCTCTCTCTAAGAATGAAAAATGAACGATTAACAGCCGGTAGTAATGTGATTGTTGACAAAAGTTATGACTTTGCACTGCGGATTTTGCAGTTAGGCAGGCACTTGCGCGAGCATCAGGAGTACATCGTATCGAAACAGGTTTGCGGTGCGGAACCAGCATCGGAGCCGATGTTGAAGAAGCGCAGGGTGGCCAATCCAAAGCTGATTTTATCGCGAAAATGCAGATTGCCTTTAAAGAAGCTCGGGAAACCAGGTATTGGTTGAGGCTACTCAGAGACGATAAATTTCTGGAACCGCGTCTTGCCGAATTGTTAATACAGGACGTTGAAGAATTGCTTCGTCTGCTAAACGCTATTCTTGTTTCCTCAAAAGAACCGTGAAGCATCCATTTTTCACTGTTCATTTTTCATTGTTCATTATGCTTTTGCAGTCCTTCCGCTGGTTCGGCCCCAACGACCCCGTCAGCCTCGCCGACATCCGGCAGGCCGGGTGTACGGGCGTCGTGACGGCTCTGCACCACATTCCCAACGGCGAAGTCTGGCCGGTGGATGAAATTCAGCAACGCAAAGCCGAAATCGAAACCGCCGGGATGCAGTGGGTGGTGGTCGAGAGTGTGCCCGTGCACGAGCACATCAAGCGGGGCCTGCCCGACCGGGGCACGTTTATCGGGAATTACAAAACCTGCCTGCGCAACCTCGCGGCCTGCGGCGTCCGGACGGTGTGCTACAACTTCATGCCCGTGCTTGACTGGACCCGCACCGACCTGGCCTACGTCCAGCCCGACGGCTCGGAGGCCCTGCGTTTCGACGCGCTGGCCTTCGCGGCCTTCGAGTTGTGCATCCTCAAACGCCCCGACGCCGAGTACACCACCGAGCAAATCGAGCGCGCCCAGGCGTATTTCGATTCGATCAGCGACGAGCAGCGCGCCCAACTCACCCGCAACGTCATCGCGGGCCTGCCCGGCTCGGAGGAAGGCTTCACGCTCCAGGAATTCCAGACCGTGCTCGACGGCTACCGCGACGTGGGCGACGCCGAACTGCGGCAGAATCTGTACGAATTTTTGCGGGAAATCGTCCCGGTGGCCGAGGAAGTAGGCGTGGCGCTGGCCATCCATCCCGACGACCCGCCGTGGCCCCTGCTGGGCCTGCCCCGCGTGGTGAGTACCGAGCACGATTTGCGCGAACTGCTCGAAGCCGCGCCGTCGCCGTCGAACGGGCTGTGTTTCTGCGCCGGGTCGCTGGGGGCGCGGGGCGGCAACGACCTCGTGGGCATCGTGGAGCGCCTGGGGCCGCACATCCATTTTTTCCACCTCCGCAGCGTGCAGCGCGAGGGCAGCACGATTCCGGTGACGTTTTACGAAGCCAACCACCTCGAAGGCAGCGCCGACATGCCCGGCATCGTGCGGGCGGCCTTGTTTGAAATGCGCCGACGACGGGAAGAGGGCCGCGACGACGTGCTCATTCCGATGCGCCCCGACCACGGCCACCGGATGCTCGACGACTTGCGGAAAACCGGCGGCAACCCCGGCTACACGGCCATCGGCCGTTTGCGGAGTTTGGCCGAACTCCGCGGCCTCGAACTGGGCATCAGCCGGACGCTGTTCGACGGAACGGAGTTTTGAGAAGCGTTTCGGTTAACCGGCTTTTCGATGAAACTACTCTTGCTGAGTTTGCTGGCGTTCGGCGTGGCCCGGTTCCCCCGCACGGCCTCCCCAACCGGGCCACGCCCCGACGACCCGCTGGCGGCGTACCGCTGGAAGAACCGGGTGCTGCTCGTCTTCGCGCCCCGCACCGACGCGCCCGCGCTGGCCGAACAACGACGCTTCATCGAAGGCGAAAAAGCCGGATTTCGGGAACGTGATCTCGTCGTGCTCGAACTCACCGACGGCACGAAGGCCGACGCCCTGCGGAGGCAGTTCAACGTCAGGCCGGACGATTTTACCGTGATTTTGATCGGAAAAGACGGCGGCGGGAAGCTTCGCAAAACCGCGTCCGTGACGCCAAAAGAACTCTTCGAGCTGATTGATTCGATGCCCATGCGGCAGCGGGAAGCGCGGCGGCAGTAGAAATAAATGCCTCTCCAACCCCGTCATTGCGAGTGCAGCGAAGCAATCTGTTGCCACCGACCAGACCCATTTCTGCGCAAAGGATTTGCAGGATAGAAACAGATTGCTTCGCTACGCTCGCAATGACGGCTCGGGCAGTGTGAGGAAAGTTATTTTTTGGCGAACGCCTCTCGCAGCACCTCCCGGTCGTCGAAGTGGGTTTTCATGCCCTGAATTTCCTGGTAGGTTTCGTGTCCTTTGCCCGCTACCAGCACGATGTCGTGCGGCTGGGCGAGGGAAACGGCGCGGAAAATGGCTTCGCGGCGGTCAGAAATTGTTTCGGTTTTGCGGGCGGCGGTGATGGACACGCCCCGTTCCATGTCGGCCAAAATAGCAAGCGGGTCTTCGAAGCGGGGGTTGTCGGACGTCAGGATGACGCGGTTGCTCAGCTTGCAGGCGATTTCGGCCATGATGGGCCGCTTCGTTGCGTCGCGGTTGCCGCCGCAGCCCACCACGGTGATGATTTGCTCGCTGCCCTGCCGCAGCCCGACGATGGTTTGCAGCACGTTTTCCAACGCGTCGGGCGTGTGGGCGTAATCGACGATGCCGAGGATTTGGTCCGGCGACACCACCTGCTCGAAGCGGCCCGGCGCGGTTTGCAGGTCCGAAAGCTGGGTGAGCACTTCCTCCGGGTCTTCGCCAAGCAGCACCGCCGCGCCGTACACGCCGAGCAGGTTGTAGGCGTTGAAGGCCCCGATCAGGCCGAAATGCACCTCGCGCCCGTCCACCTCCATCTGCAAGCCAAACATCGAATCGGCGATGAGCTTGCCCTTGAAACTCGCGCCGGTTTCGAGCGAGAACGTCTCGCGGCGGGCCGCCGTGTTTTGCACCATCACGGCCCCGCGCCGGTCGTCGGCGTTGACGAGCGCGAAGGCGGTTTTCGGCAACTGGTCGAAAAAGCCTTTTTTGGCTTTGATGTAATTCTCGAACGTTTTGTGAAAATCGAGGTGGTCGTGGGTGATGTTGGTGAAAACGCCCCCGGCGAAGGTCAGGCCCGCGATGCGCTCCTGCACGACGGCGTGCGAACTGACTTCCATGAACGCGTGCGAGCAGCCTTTTTTCACCATGTCGGCCAGGAGTGCGTTGAGCGCCACCGTGTCGGGCGTGGTGTGGGTGGACGGGATGACGGTTTCGTCAATCTGGTTTTGCACCGTCGAAATCAGCCCGCAGTGGTAGCCCAGCCGCCGGAACAGCCGGAACAGCAGCGTGGCGGTGGTGGTCTTGCCGTTGGTGCCCGTCACGCCGACGAGTTTGAGTTTCGCGGAAGGGTTTTCATAAAAATTGGAAGCCATGAACCCCAGCGCCCGCGCCGCGTCAGTGGTCTGGACGTAGCTGACGTTTTCGGTCAACGTTTCCGGCAGTTTTTCGCAGAGAATCACCGTCGCCCCGCTTTCGATGGCCTTCGGGATGAATTGGTGCCCGTCCACCTGCGTGCCGGACAGGGCCGCGAACAGCGAGCCGGGCGTCACGCGGCGGGAGTCGATGACGAGGGCCGTGACGTCAACGTCGGTCGGCCCGGCGGTGGCCGTCAGGCCGGGGACTTTGTAGAGGAGGGTTGGGAGGAGCATTCAGCAGTCGTCACTCGTTAATCGCCAGTTCAAGAACCGCCACCTTCGGCGTTCGTTCAAAGGTTCACGTCGGTCGCTTTCACGATTTTCACCCGACCTTGTTCATCGGAAATGGCCACGGATTCATTCAACAAGCGTTTTCGCTCCACGGCTCGCCTGACCGCCCGCCGCGTGGTTTCTAAAATTCGCTGGCCCAGTTCAGTCGTTTCGGTTTTCATGATTCGTAAAACGGTAAAGTTTTTAATTCTTCCAATGAATTTGATTCACCTTTTGCCAGCATAATGGGCAACGTTGTGGAATTATCGTACACGTACCAACGGTCGCAAATCGGGGCGAAAATTCGCAAAAGATTTTCGATTCCCCGCCGGTAGCGCCGTTCGATCACGTCGTCGGGAATGGAATGTTCGCCTTCACGCACCCGTTGCCGAACTCGTGCTTTAGCCAGTTCGGGCGAATTGAGCCAGTAAAAAAGCAGCGTGACCCGGTAACCCCGCAGCCGGGCATCGGCCACCAAATTTGCGTAGCTTTTTGTTGCCAACGTGGTTTCAATTGCAAACGTTACGTTGGCATTAAGCAAAATTTGGATGCGCTGAAGCATGATTCGTCCCGCCTCAAACGCGATCGTTTCGGGTTGAAACGGCGATAAGCCCGCCGCGATGGCGTCGGCGTTCACGAATTCCCGGCAGTTCAACAGTTCCGGCAAAACCGTGAGCGAAGCGGTGGTTTTCTCCGCCCCGTTGCAACCGGCAAGGATGTAGAGGTCGGGCATGTTTATAATTTTAGGGTTTAGTGTTCAGGGTTTAGCGTGTCTTTTAACGCTAAACCCTGAACACTAAACTCACTCCAGCTTCAGCGTCACCGTCTTCCCCGCCGTTTCCTGACTCGCTACCTTGCCCGTGCCGGAGTAGCTGACGCGGTAACCCTTGTTTTCGAGCACGAACAGTGCGTCGCGGAGGGTCATGCCGTGCAGGTCGGGCACCTGGTCGGGGGCGGTCGTTTTTTCGTCCCAGCCCAGGGCGGCGGGTGCCCCGAGTGCTTCGGCAATCGTGCGGGCGTCGGCGGGCAGGGCGGTTTGCAGGCGCTGGGCGAGGTAGCCGGGCTGGCTTTTGGCGCTGCGCAGTTCGCGGTGCAGGCGGAGGTCAGTCGAATAGATTTTATCGGCGATTTCCTTGAACACCGGCGCGGCCACGTCGCGGGCGTAGAGCGTTTCGCGGTTCACGCCCTGGGGGTTGTCGATCACGACGATGCAACTGTATTTGGGTTTATTGGCCGGAAAATAGCCCGCAAACGAGGTGTAGTACATCCCGCGCCGGTACTGGCCGTTGATGAGTTTCTGGCAGGTGCCCGTTTTGCCCGCAATCGGGTAGTGCGTACCCCGGATGTTGGTCGCCGTGCCGTGTTCGACCACGCCCCGGAGCATGCCGTGCACGATTTTCAAGGTTCGTTCGGAGCAAAGGGGCGCGGCGGGGCGCACCTGCGTCGGGATGAAATCGGTCTCTACTTCGTCGGCGCGCTGGGTACGTTTCACGATAATCGGCTGCACCCAGTACCCATTGTTGGCGATGGCGTTGTAAAAGGTAAGCAGTTGGAGCGGCGTGATCATCGATTCGTAGCCGATGCTCGTCCAGGGCAGGGAGGTTTTGCTCCAGTAGCGGCTGTCGGTACGGCGGATGAAAGGTTTTGCTTCGCCCTGAAACTGGAAATTGAGCGGTTTGGTGAGGTGAAACTTGTCAAGGTAGCCGAGGTATTTTTCGGGTTTTCCGGCAAAATACCGCAGCGTCAGCTTGACGATGCCGATGTTCGACGAGGCCTCAAAGGCGTGCTGGATGGTGGTTTTGCCGTGTCCGCCCCGGTTGGCGTTGGAGTCTTCGAGCCGCCGCCCGTGGTAGGTGAATACACCGTTGCCCGTATCGACGATGTCGTTGGGCGACAGGGCCGCTTCCTCCAACAACGCCACCATCGTGGGCAACTTAAACGTGCTGCCAGGGTTGGTGGCCCAGCGCACGGCGTAGTTGTACTCGTCCACGTAGGTGCTGTCAGCCTTGTGCCGGAGGTTGGTCATGGCTTTGATTTCGCCCGTGGCCACCTCCATTACCACGGCGCAACCGTTGTCGGCGTGGTAACGGCGTAGGGCGCGGAGCAGGGCCGATTCGGCCACGTCCTGCACGTTCACGTTGAGGGTGGTGTACAAATCCAGGCCGGGCACGGGCTTGGTTTCGGAGCCGTCGTCGCGGGCACGCCAGCTCCCGCCCGCCAGTTTTTCGTACACGCCCCGGCCCGGCTTGCCGGCGAGGTTTTCCTCAAACGAGGCTTCCAGGCCCGAAACGCCCACCTGGCCGTGGTTGTCGTTGGTGGAGCCAATGGTGCGCTTGCCCATGTTGCCGAACGGGTTGACCCGCTGCGGCACCGGCTCGAACGACGCCCCGCCTTTGTTTTTCCCCAACCGGAACAAGGGCCAGGTTTCGATGTACTTCCGTTGCAGGTAGTCGATCGTCCGGGTGTTCAGGGTCATGAACGTGCGGGACGTATCGCGGTGGGCCGCCAGGAGGCGCGCTTTGTACTCGCGGGCGGAGCGATCGCCGAAAAACCGCGCCAGCCGGTCGGCCACGGCGTCGAGGTTGGCGTTGAAAAGAAGTTCGTTGGTCTTGCCGCGCCCCACGGCGAGGTCGAGGCCCAGGCGGTAATACGGCAGCGACGTGGCCAGCAGGCTGCCGTCGTCGGCGTAGATGTTGCCGCGCGTGGCGGGGATGGTCAGGTTGCGGATGTACGATTTGCTGGCTTTGTGCCGCCATTTTTCGCCCTCCACCAGTTGCAACCACACGATGCGGCTGACGATGGCCGCCGAAAACAACGCCACGGCAAAAAACGCCAGCCGGACGCGAAGCATGATGGAGCGCTTGATGTTCATGGTCTTGAGGAGTCAGGAGTCGGGAGGCAGGAGGCAGGAAAATTCATTCTGAATTCTGACTCCTGACTCCCGACTCCTCTTTTTTTACCACTACCTTTTCCGGTGGAATCTGGGCTTCAGACAAACCCAGCGGCGCTACTTTCCGGGCCACTTCCGACTGCTTCCCGGCTTTCATAAACCGGGCTTTCCGGGTGGTGTAGTCGGCGCGGAGTTCGTCGAGCTGGCGCTTGGCTTTGTCGGTGTCGCGGATGAGGCCTTCGGCGTGGTGGGTCAGTCCGATGTAGAGCAGCAGCAACAGGGCAATCCAAAGGGCATAATCGAGGTGCTGCACGGGCAGGCGTCCGCCGAGCAGCCGGTTCATGTCGAACCGACTGTCGAGCCACGAAAACACGCCGGGGCGTTTGCGGGGGCCACTGCTGCCCCGGTTCGGGTTGCGGGAGACGTTTTTGGCCATCCTGGTGAAAGGTAAGAGGTGAGAGGTAAAATGCAAAAGCAAGACGTTTCAGCCAACTGAATTTTACATCTCACTTCTCGCCTCTTACTGCTCACAAATTTGGTTCGGCAATTCGCAATTTGGCGCTGCGGGCGCGGTTGTTGCGGGCGATTTCGTCAGCACTCGCTTCGATGGGCTGGCCGCGCGTGGCGGGTCGCAGGGGCTTGAGGTCGTTGCCGTAGAGGTCTTTTTGTACGTCGCCCTCAAATTTTCCTTTGTTGATGAAATTCTTGACGAGGCGATCTTCGAGCGAGTGGTAACTCATCACCACCAGCCGACCGCCGGGAGCCAGCACGTCGGGCACCTGAAGCAGAAATTCTTCCAGCGCCTTCAGTTCGTCGTTGACCTCGATGCGGATGGCCTGAAACACCTGCGCCAGGTACTTGAATTCCTTGCCGCGCGGGGCCAGTTTCCAGGCGATTTCCTTCAGGTGCGCCGCTGTTTCGATGGCCCGGTTCGCGCGGGCCGATGCGACGGCCCCGGCCAGCGTACGGGCGTTTTTCACCTCGCCGTACAACCCGAAAATGCGGTGCAGTTTTCCTTCGTCGTAGTCATTGACCACGTTTTTGGCCGAAAACGGCGCGTCCTGGTTCATGCGCATGTCGAGTTCGCCGTCGAAGCGGGTCGAAAAACCCCGCGCGCCTTCGTCTAACTGGTGCGACGACACGCCCAAATCGGCCAGAATGCCATCCACCTGGTTGATGCCGTAGAGCCGCAGGTATTTTTTCAGGTGCCGAAAATTGGCTTCGATGAAGGTGAACCGCTTGTCGCTGAATGCCTTAGCGTTGGCTCGGGCGTCGGCGTCCTGGTCGAAAGCCAGCAACCGGCCCGTTGGCCCGAGGCGGTCGAGCAAGGCCTGGCTGTGGCCGCCGCCGCCGAAGGTCACGTCCACGTAAACGCCGTCGGGCCGGAGGTTGAGGGCGTCGAGGCATTCGGCGAGCAGGACGGGCTGGTGGTACGCAAGGGTGGGCATTCGGCGAGGACTTTCCGCAAAATTCGGCGATTTTTTGGGTTGCGGAACCAATGGCGGACTTTTAAAATTTTTCACCGCAACCGCGTGCCTGTTTTCTTAGCCACTTTGCAGTGAAACTTTCTTTCCATGAAAAAATTAGTGCTTCTTTTTCTGCCGTTTCTCGGCGTTGCCCAAACGCCCCAACCCGGCACCTACCGCGCCGTGATCACGATGCAGGGTCAGCAATTGCCCTTCGGCCTCGACATCCGGCCGGGTAAAGACTCGAAAACGTTCGAGGTGTTCGCCCTGAGCGGCAGGGAGCGCCTGCCCATGCCCGCCACGCTCGACGGCGACTCGCTGCGCATGGTGTCGCCGCTGTCGGAGGGCGAACTGGTCGGGAAAGTGGTGGGCAACGCGCTCGTCGGGCGCTACCACCGCAAACGCGTCAACGTGCTGCTCCAGGCCCCGTTCCGGGCCGAAAAGGGCGAACCCTGGCGCTTCACGCCGACCGTGAAAGACGAACCCTGGAACGTGACCGGCAAGTACGCCACTACGTTTCACGAAAAAGACGGCAAGGAATCGACCGCCGTCGGGGTGTTTGAGCAAACCAAAAACCGCGTCACGGGCACCTTCCTGACCACCACCGGCGACTACCGCTTCCTCGATGGCAACGTCATCGGCGACAGCCTGCTGTTGTCGGTATACGACGGCATTCACCTCTATTTATTCAAGGCGAAAAAGACCGCGATGGGCTTCGCGGGCGATTATTTTGCGGGCGTCGGCAGCCACACTACCTTCACGGCCCGCCGCGACGACAAGGCCGCACTCCCCGACGAAAAAACCCTCACGTTTCTGAAACCCGACGCCGGGCGGTTCACCTTCCGTTTTCCCGACGCCCAGACCAGCCAGCCCGTCAGCCTCGACGATGCGCGTTTCAAGGGCAAGGTGACGGTGGTGCAAATCATGGGTTCGTGGTGCCCCAATTGCATGGACGAGACGAATTTTCTGGTGCCGTGGTTTCAGAAAAACAAGCAGCGGGGCGTCGAAATCGTGGGGCTTTCCTACGAACGCAGCCCGGCGTTTGCAGTTTCAGCGCCCAAAGTCGTGCGGATGAAAGAGCGGTTCAAGATCCCCTACCCCGTCTTGCTGGCGGGCGTTAACGACGCCACGGCTTCGGCCACGTTGCCCCAGCTCAACCGGATTCTGGGCTACCCGACCACGATTTTCGTGGACAAAAAAGGCCAGGTGCGTGAAATTCACACCGGCTTCAGTGGCCCCGGCACGGGCGCGTACTACGACAAGTTCGTGGACGATTTCAACCGGCTGATGGACAAGCTCCTGGCGGAGTGAAGTGATTGACGCGGTACGATTTACGATTTCTGCAATCAGAACCATCGTAAATCACCGCGCCCGCTGCAACTCCCCCTTCATCGGAAACCGCAGCAGTACTTTTCGGCCCGAAACGGTCTCCAGCACGGGTTTGAGCATTTTTTCGGCGTTGGCGCGGGTCTGTTCAAGAATGCCGCTTTCGAGGGCTGTCTGGCGGATTTGCGCTTCGGCTTTGCGGTAGGCCTCGTCCACCAGTTCCGATTCTTCGAGAAACGCGTACTCGGTATTGTACACTTTCGAGCGCGAATGGTCGATTTTCACGTCGCAGAGTTCGGGTTCGGGCAGGCGGACGATGAGCGTATCCGCGCCGAGGGAGGCGATGTCGGCTGGGCCGATTTTGGTTAAATCCAGGCATCCGACGGCCTCGCCGCGCACGATGAGCAGCGCCCGGGCGTCGGGCAGCAACGGTTTGACGATTTCATGCTCGACGATGTCGCGGAACTGGTAACGGACGAGTTCAAGCTTGCCCAGCACGACCATTTTTTCGAGCACCACGTTGTGGTTGGTTTCCGTTTCGCCCCCGCGCAACCAGGCCGACGTGCGAAAGCCTTCCCAACCCCACACCACGGCGGCGGCAAACAAAACCAGCAGGGTAAGGCGGAACAGGAAGCGAAACATGAGGAGCGCGGTGGGTTCGCCCAAAGGTAAAAAAGAAAGCACCCGCCGCCACGGGTGCTTTTCTTAAAAGCCCTTGCAAAAAGTCTGTTGAGTGCTTTATTAGGAAGGGCACCTGCTTTTCAAAAAAAGTCATTCCCAAAAACCGATTTTTATCAGTTTTTTGAAAATTTTTCTACTTTTTACCCACCTCCGCCCTCACGGCGGCTCTGACTACCCGCATGACGCCGTTCATCACCCGCCAATGGCCCGGAAACGTGCAAACGAAGGGGTACAGGCCCAGTTCGGTGGGAGCCGCAAACTGGAGGCGTACCGACTCGTCGGGGTTGATGAGGCGCGTGGCAGCCACAACCTGAGGAATTTCAGGGACGTAATTCCTCAACTGTCCGTTCGGCATCGTGATGAGTTTGTCGGCAGCGGCTCCGATGACCTCCAGCGATCTTGGTTTGCCAATGACCAGGTTGTGCTGCATCTGGTCGGGGTTTTCGACGATAATTTCGACGGGCCGACCCGCTTCGACGGTGAATTCCTTTTTGTCGAATTGCAATTTTTCGGGCACGACCTTCATCCGGACGACCTGCGTGTTCGGGTCGGCGGCAGCGTCGGTTTTCAACCCCCAGGCCACGAGCAGTTTGTCGAGCAGGCTTTGGTTTTCCGGCGAAAACTTCGGCTCAATCCGGGCCAGTACCTGCCGGTCGGCGGGCTGAATGGTCACGGTTGCCTTTGGGTCCACGGCCCGGTTCAGGCCGGTAAGTACGGCCTTCGCATCCCCGTCGTTCACGGTTTGCAACGAGGCCACCAGCGCGACGACCGAATCGACGGGCGAGACGGCGGCGTAACTCCGGGCGGCGTTTTCGAGCACGTAGCCCGTCAGGCTGGCCAGGGGAGCGTAGGTGATTTTCTGACGGAAAGCGTTGTTGGTATCGCTCGTTTCGGGAATCCGCCCGGCCGGATCGGCCTGCACCGAGACGGTGAACTCACCCGGCGCGTCGGAGTACATCGTCAGGCCGCCTTTCCACGGCCCGTTGGTTACTTCGGCGATGCTGGCTTTGGCCCCCGGCGCGAGGCCGTCGGTGAAGGTTTCGCTGACCAAATCCACCGTTTTGCCCGGCCCTTCGATGCGGATGGCGAGCGGAATCGGCGTGCCCTTCGGTACGGTTCCTCCGCCCCGGTTTTCCACTTCAACGCTCAGCCGCACGGTTTCCTGCACGGTCGGGTTGGCAGGCGTGGCGCGGATGGCGGTAATGATCAAATCGGGTTTGTCGCCCCCACCCCCTGCCCCCTGAAGGGGGTTCTTCACGCCCGCAGATGAACCCCCTTCAGGGGGCAGGGGGTGGTGCATCCCCTCGTGGTTCATCGCTCCACCGACCCTCGCGGCACCGGACGAAGCCGCTTTGCGCGGGGCTTTCGCCAACAAAGAGCGCAGCCCCCGGAACTGGTGGGCGGTGGCCGTCGCCGTCAGCGCGTCGGGCAGCCAACGGTCGTTGAGGAAGGCTTTGTTTTCGAACAAACCGGCCAGGGCGGCGTCCACGGCGGGCGTCGGAGTCGTTTCCGAAAGTTTCAGCACCGTGTTCAGCACCACGAGCGGTTCGGCATCCTGCAAGGAATGGGCGGCGAGCAGCGCCTGAGCCGTGGCGTCGGTGGCGGGCAGCACCTGAACCGCCGTTTTCCGCACGGCCGGGTCGGGATGGCGTAGGGCATCCGTGGCGGCGCGGAGGGCGTCGGCGTTGGAGCCGTTCAGCGCGGCGAGGCCGTGGAGCGTCCAGAGCGCGTGAATCGCGGCGGGACTGAGGCCGAGTTCGTCACGGGTTTGATCTTTCGTCAAAGCCAAAAGTTGGGGCAGCACGTCGGTTTTCCCCCGCTCCACGAGCAGCCGCTGGGCGGTGAGCCGCCAGAACAGGTTGTTGTTGCGGAGCGCCGCGACCAGCGCGTCGGGGCGGTCTTTCGAGAGCGAAAGCGGCGTGTACGCCGGGGCGGCTTTGTACGAAATCCGGTAGAGCCGCCCGTGGGAGTTGTCGCGGAGGTCGGTTTTGTAGGCGTTGCCTTCGCCGTTTTCAAAGCCCTTCGGCGTGGGGTTGTGCTGGATGATGAAACTGTACCAGTCGAGCACGTACACGGCCCCGTCGGGGCCGGTTTCGGCAAATACCGGCGAAAACCACTCGTCAGCCCCGGCGATGAGGTTGAAGTCGTTTTTGTCCGAAAAATCCGTCCCGGCCTTCTCGACCGGATTCTGGTGGACGAGGTGGCCCGTGGGTTCGGCTACGAAGGCGACGCGGTTCCAGTACGGTTTCGGAAAGGCCCGCGCCGTGTAGAAGTTGTGCCCGGCGGCGGCGGTGAAGCCCCCGAACACGTCCACCTGGCGGATGCGGGCCAGGGGTTTCATATCCTTGTGCGTGTCGATGCCCCGCCCGCCGCGCTGGCGCAGTTTTTCGACCCCGGCGAGGTAGCGGTTGGGAATGGCCATGTACCAGCCGTGGTCGTTGTTGGCCGTGGAGCCGAAGAGGTTGCCCGCTTCGTCGAAGGCCAGGCCCCAGGTGTTGTTGGAAGTGGCGGTGAGGAATTCCAGTTCGCTGCCGTCGGGTCCATCCAGACCGGGCCGGAACCGGAAAAAGCCCTGGGTGAAGTTGTGGGTTTTGCCGCCGACGGTGCCCTTGAATCCCGCGTAACCGACGCTGCCGTACACGTAGTTGTCAAAGCCGTAGTGGAGGTTGCTCGGCCCGGCGTGGGTGTCGAAGGTGCCGAAGCCGGTGAAAAGCACCTTGCGGAGGTCGGCTTTGCCGTCGCCGTCGGTGTCTTTCAAATACAGCATGTCGGGGGCCTGCGAAACGATGAAGCCGCCGTCGTAGGCCACGAGGCTGGTGGGCATGCTCAGGTTTTCGGCGAATTTCACGTAGCGGTCGGTTTTGCCGTCGCCGTCGGTGTCGTCGAGGCGGAGGATGAAATCGCTGCCCTGGCCTTCGGGTTTGCGGGCGTTGGGGTAATCGAGCGTGACGATGACGAACGGGCGGGCCTGCTCGTCCCAGGCCATCGCAATCGGGTGCTGAATGCCCGGCTCGCTCGCCACGAGGCTGAGGTTGAAATCCGGGTGCACCTGGAGGTGCTTCATGGATTCTTCGGGTGACAGCGGCTCCTGCTCCAGTTGCGGACCGGGGCGGCGCTCGTAATTGGGCAAATTCGCCTCGTGGTACTTGAACGGCTGTGGATTCAGCGCGGCAAGCGCCCGGTTGGCCTCCTCGCCGACGGCCCACTTGATGCCTTTTTCGAGCAGGTTTTCAAAATCGGCATTCGCCCAGGTATTCTGGTCGTGGCCGTAGGCGGTGTAAAACACGCGGCCCTTGCCGTGGGTGCGCACCCAGGTGTAGGGTTCGGTGGTTTGCCCCGGACGGTCTTTCGCCTGGTCGGGCTGGATGAGCCGCTCGGTCAACACGAGGTTGTCGGGCTGGAGTTTTTGGTGGAGGTAGGTTTCGTCCAGCGTCGAAACGGGCTTCGTACCCGCCAGTGCGGGGTGTTCGGGTTTCACCCAGACGGGCCGGATCGTGTCCCAGGTGTGTCGCCAGAACTGCCCGCCCATCATCCGCACGAGGGGTTCGGAATTGCGGAAACACCACGACGCGCAGTGGACGGCAATCAGGCCCCTGCCCCCGGCCACGTAGTCAAGCAAGGCCTGCTCCTGCGGACGCGGAATACTGTCCCAGTTGGCGAACAGCAGCAGGCCATCGAATTTGGCGAGGTTGGCCGGGTTCAGGTCTTCGAGCCGGTCGGTGTAGGTAAAATTGATGCCCCGGTTGCCCAGCGCGGCCATCGCGTAGGGGGCCATTTTGATGGGCTGGTGGTGGCCGTTATCGCCGAGAAACAGGATTTCCAACCGACGGCCTTTCAATTGGGGTTGAACCGGCGTCTGGGCGGTTTGCTGGGCGGTCGTGCCCGTTTGCTGCGTGGCGCAGGCGGTCAGCAGGAGCGCCGCGCCGAGACCGGCGAGGAGGTTTTTCATAGGTTCTCTGATTCCAAAAATCCCGTAGGAGCGGTGCTTGCCTCCGCCCTTGTTACCCGCAAGTTGACCAGGGCGGAGGCAAGCACCGCCCTTACGATGATTCTACCGCTTTGCCTGCTTCACCGGCGTCATCGACCGCAGGTAGGCCACCAAATCGACGACTTCCTCGTCGCTGAGGCTGTCGAACAACCCCGTGGGCATCATCGAAACGGGCGTCACTTCCCGCGACTGCACGTCGGATTTATTAACCGTCACGACGGCTTCCTGCCCGACCACGCGGAGCCGGAGTTGCCGGTCGTTTTCGCCCGCCACGTTGCCCGTGTAGGTGCGCCCGTCGCGGGTCGTGACGACCACCATTTTGTAATCGTCCTGAATGTCGCCGCTCGGGTTGAGCACGTTGAACAGCACGTAATCGAGGTTGGCGCGGTTGGAGCCGGTCAGGTCGGGGCCAATGTTGCCGCCCTCGCCGTAGAGCTTGTGGCAGGGGCCGCAGGTGCGCTGAAACAGCCCGTGGCCCTTGAGCACGTTGGCGCTGGCGAGGGCCTTGTCGGTGAGCAGGCGCGTGTACTTTTTATAGGCTTTTTCGTCCGTGCCGCTTTGCTCGATGGGGCCGTACACCTCCACGAAGCCGCTGCCCACCACCCGGAGCAGTTGGCGGGCGGCATAGGGCGGCACGTCGCGCTTGGAAATCGTTCCGGCTTTCAGGGCTTTCGTCAAGGCCCAGCCGTACCGCGGGCGGGACGACAAAGTCTGCACGGCCAGGGATTTTTCTGAAGCGGTAAACGACGAATATTTCCCCAGCAGCAATTCACTCAGCGATTCCTGATCGTAGGCGGCCACGGCCCGGATGGCGTCGGGGCGCAGGGACGCATCGGCCAGCAGATTCGGCAGCAGCGCCGGGAGTTCGGGCCGTTGCCGCCCGGCCAGAGCCTGGAGCGCCTGCCGACGGGCCTCCACCGGGGCGGTGCGGTTGGTGAGCGTAGCGACGTAAGCCTTCGCCGATTCCGTATCGCCGAAATGCTGGCCGATTTCCACAGCCAGTTTCGCGGCCTTCGGATTGGTCTTCAGTTTGGCCTGCACGGCTTTCCAACTGGCCGGGGCCAGCACGTCGTCGCGGCCTTCCAGCCCCAGGCGCAGCCCTTCGAGCAGGGCCATCGGCGCGGCGGGTTGTTTCCCGATGAAGGCCACCAGGCGCGGCACCTCGTTGGCGTCCACCACGCGGCGGGCGATGCAGGTGGCGACGTAGGGCATTTTGCTCCCCGCCCCCAAGGCCAGCGCCCGGTCGGGCTGGACTTTCACCAGCGGTTCGAGGCCAAACCAAATTAGCTTGGGCAAGTTGTGGTCGGCGGCGTCTTCGGCGTGGGTGAGCAGGCCCTCGGCGATGGACCAGCGTGTTTCGGTGGGCACCCGTTGCAGGGCCGAGGCAAGGTACAGCCGCACGACGGGCGAGGCGTCGGTGCGGGCCATCCGGACGAACTGGGCCAGCACGTCGGCAGCGGGGGCTTTGTCCTCGCAGAGCAGTTGAATCGCCCAGGCCCGCACGTGAGCGTCGGGGTCGGCGAGGGAAGCGGCAAGGTTTTTTTCGTCGAAACCACCCGTTACGTGCAAGGCCCACATGGCCCGCAGGCGGTGGTCAGCATTGCCGGTTTTCGTGAAAATCGCCCGCAGTTGCCCATGGGTTTGGGCCGAAAGCTTGCCGCTGGCGGCGCGGCCTTGCAGCAGCAGCCGGGCGCGGCGGGCGTGCCAGTCGCTGGGGCTGGTTTGCAAGGCCACGAGTTGCTCGTCCGAAAACTTCGCCAAATCGTCGTAGCGTCCGGCCCAGTTCGGAGCGGCGCTGGCCTTCGGAGAAATCCGGAAAATCCGCCCCGTTTCGCCGTTGAGCACCTTGTTGCCGCAGATGTCGGCGTCGTGCCAGTCGAGCACGTACAGGTTGCCGTCGGGACCGATTTCCAGGCTGAACCCCACCCACTGGGCGTTGTTGGCCATGACGAAATCCTCGCCGTGGCGACCCACGAAACCCGAACCTTTCGGCTCCAGCACGTCCGAGAGCACGGCGTGTTCGTGGATGTTGGCCATGAAAATCCTTCCCTGCTGGCTTTTGGGGAACGCGTCGGACTGGTAAATCCTGGCTCCGCCGTGGGCCGAGCGGTGGCTGTGGTCGGCGATGGTCTTGATGTCGTCGTACACGTAGGGGTTGAAATGCTGCCCGCCCTGGCGGTGGTAAATTCCGCCGGGGATGACGTGCCAGAGGTGCGGAATCACGCAGGCGCTGATGAAAAGCTGGCCCTTGGCGTCGTAATCCACGCCCCAGGGGTTGCTGAAGCCATGCGACACCACCTCGAAGCGGTCTTTGGTCGGGTGGTAGCGCCAGACGCCGCCGTTGATGTCCACGCCCTCACCTTCCAGAATGTCCGCCGGGAACGGGTCGTTGTGGCGGTAGATTTTCCCTTTGCCGACGGGTTTCCGGACTTTCGAGGGCGTCGCGTAACCCTGCAGGCCGTAGAGCCAGCCGTCCGGTCCCCAGTGAAAACTGTTGAGCGTTTCGTGGCGGTCGCGAATGCCCCAGCCGGTGAGGCGCACTTCAATGTCAGCTTCATCGGCCTTGTCGTCGCCGTTGCGGTCGGGCACGAAAAGCAGGTTGGGCGGCGCGCCGAGGAACAGGCCGTTGAAGCCCACGGCCATCGCCGAGGGGAAGGCGACGCCTTCGAGAAACACCTTGCGGGAGTCTGCTTTGCCGTCGTGGTCGGTGTCTTCCAGAATCAGAATCCGGCTGTTGCCCGCTTTCGAGAAACCGTGGCCCCGCGATTCGTAATCGAGGTTTTCGGCCACCCAAAGCCGTCCACGGTCGTCCCAGCAAAACGCCATCGGCTGGGTCATCATCGGCTCCGAGGCCCAGGCGTTCACGGCGTAGCCTTCCGGAATGGTCATGGCCTTCACGGCCTCGTCGGGCGTCAGAAATTTGGCTTCCAGCGCCTCGCGCTGGGCAATGCCCCAGAGTTCGGCGGTCGAATACGACGTTTTTCCGCTGAATTCGCCCCAGGTTTTCGTCAGTTCCACATCGTTGAGCGTGCCCGTGTAAACGACAATCTGGTGCTTGATGACCTCCGTTTCGCCCTTCGGAATTTTCCAGTCGCCGGTGCGGGCGCGGGCCGGGCCGATGCCAAGTTGGCCGTCCACGCGCCAGGTTTGGGGGTAGCCCTTGTTTTCGGGGTGGTCGAAAATGGCGATGTGGGCCAAGTCGTCGCGGCCCTCGACCTGCATGCCCACGTCCACCCACATGGCGCGCTGGCCCTCGGCTTTTTCGTTGCGCTGCCGGGCCGCGTTGATGACCTCGCCTTTGATGCCTTCGTGCCACGGCATTCGCAGAAACAGGCCGCCGTAGTCGTACTTGCCGATGGTCACGTCGGTTTTGGCTTCGCCGCTCCACTCCAGGTCGAGCCGGTATTGCCCGCCCACCTCGTGCATGGCCCAGGTCTGGGTTTCGGTCAACACGGCGGTGCCCGTCGAGTCGAGCAGGTCGTACACGGTGCGCCACTTTACTTCGGGGCCGGTGGTGGTCAAGATTTTGGCCGACACCCGCCGCCAGTAATCGCCCTGGGGGTGGTGAAAATAATCGCGGCCGTTCACCCGCGTGAAGCCCCAGTACAGGCCCGTCTGGTGCTTGTGGTGGCCGGGGCTGTACTCGGTGAGCAGGCCCTTGCCGTCGGGCGCGACGATGGGGTGCAGGTAGGGGCGAAAGTCAGGCAAGGCGTTCTGCGTGATAATGGCCGTTTTTCCGCCGACCCGGAACACGGAAATCGTGCCCGCTTTGGCGTCCTGCACGAGGCGCAGGCCTTTACCGGGCGGCGCGGCGTGGTCGGGTTGACGCAGCGCGCTGGCGACGCAAACCAGCAGCAGGGTGATGAAAAGCGCGAACGATTTCATAAAAAGGAAAGAGGTTTATCAAAATCAGACCAGTTAATTTTCTCACTTTCAAGCAATTAAGCCTTTGCCATCGCCTCAAAATCCGGCAGCCGCATCAGTTCGCCGCCGCGCAGGGCCGATTCGTGCGCCAGGATGCCTACGCTCGTCCAGTAGGCCGACTGGGCGGCGTTGGGAAACGGCTCGCGGTCTTCGACCAGCGCGGTCAGGAATTCGTGCACCAGGTGCGGGTGCGAACCGCCGTGGCCGCTGCCCTGGGTGAAGCTCAGGTGCCCATTTTCTTGTAAATCGTACACGCCTTTCGTCGTGAAATCGCGGATTTCTTCGGGCAATACGTGCGCAAAATCGGGCACCTCGACCGGCGCGGGAATCTCGTGTTCCGGCTTTTTGGCCGTGTGCAGAATAGCGGGGTCGCCCTCGACCAGCGGCCACTCGAACGACTGCTTCGTGCCGTACACCTCGAAACTCTCGCGGTACTGCCGGGCCACGTCGAAGAGGGAGCGGTACACGTAGGCGCTCAGGTCGCTGTTTTTAAACTTGATGTGCGCCGACTCGACGGCGAAGGGCGAGTGGTGAATTTCCGCCAATTCTTCCCGAATCGTGCCCGAGCCGAAACACGATACCACCTCGGGCGTGAGCCGGAGCAGCCCCGCCACCGGCCCGACGCAGTGCGTGGCGTAGTGCATGGGCGGCAGGCCGGGCCAGTAGTCGGGCCAGCCGTCCATGTCCTGCTGGTGGCTGGCTTTCAGGAACTGGATTTTGCCCAGGTCGCCCTTTTCGTAGAGTTCTTTGACAAACAAAAATTCCCGGCTGTACACGACGGTTTCCATCATCATGTACTTTTTACCGGTTTCGCGGCAGGCCTTTACGAGTTCGGCGCATTCCTCCACGGTCGTGGCCATCGGCACGGTGCAGGCCACGTGCTTGCCCGCCCGGAGGGCTTTCAGGCTCTGTTCGGCGTGGTTGGGGATGGGCGAATTGATGTGAACGGCGTCGATGGCCGGGTCTTCGAGCAGTTCGTCGTAGTTAGTGTAGCGCACGGCCACGCCGAAGGCATCGCCAATCTGGTTGAGTTTCTCCACGTTCCGCTGGCAAATGGCATACAGGATGGCCTGCGGATGGCGCTGGTAAATGGGAATAAATTCGGCCCCAAAGCCAAGCCCCACGAGGGCGACGTTGAGTGGACGGGTCATAAAATCAGGCAGAGGTTGCAGTGGACAGGACTCGTGCTTTTTTCAGCAGTACAAGTTTAGGCCGAAATAATGATAAACCGTACGCCTGCTTTCACCAATGCTGACTCTTAGTTGACCATCTTTTCGTACATTCGGGCTGTTACACGTTAAAAAACGCGATGAAACCGGCTCTGCTCAAATCGCTTGAAAGCCCGGTGCGCTCGTTTGTGGTGCGCGAACTGCGCGAACCGCACTTCGACCCCAACTGGCACTTTCACCCGCAGTACCAATTGTTCACCGTGCTCGAAGGCACCGGCACGCGCTTCATCGGCGACACCATCCGCCCGTTCGGGCCGGGCGACACGGTGTTTATGGCCCCCAACCTGCCGCACCTCTGGCGCAGCGATCGGGCGTATTTCGAGCCGGATTCGGGCTTGGTCACGCACGGGATCGTGGTGTATTTCACGGACGATTTTCTGGGTACCGGTTTTTTTGAAAAGCCCGAAATGGCCCCCCTGCGGCGGCTGTTCGACGACGCCCGGCGTGGCCTCGAACTTGCGCCGGAAGTCCAGTTTGAGGTGCAACATCGCCTGCGCAACTTGCTGACGGCCAGTGGATTTGACGCCATTCTACGGCTCCTGCACCTGCTCAACGAACTGGCCAGTCACACGGCGTTGAGGCCCGTTGCCAGCGTGGGCTACGCCAACACGCACAAATCGTCGGAGACGGAGCGGATGCAGCGGGTTCACGAGTACGTGATGCAGCGGTTTCGGGAGGAAGTGCGGCTCGAGGAGGCGGCCTCGCTGGCGGGCATGAGTCCGGCGGCATTTTGCCGGTACTTCAAGGCGCGGACGAACAAAACCTTTTCGGGCTTTGTCAGCGAAATCCGCATCGGGCACGCCTGCAAATTACTGATGAACAAGGAGTTGAGCGTCAATCAAACGGCGTTCGACAGCGGGTTCAACACGCTCTCCAATTTCAACCGCCAGTTTCGGGAAGTGACCGGACAGACGCCCGTTGCCTACCGACGGGCGTACGGAAAATAAAAAGACCTAACAGGTTTTTAAAACCTGTTAGGTCTCGTTTTGACCGGTCGCTTCAATGGCCCGTTTCGACGGCCTGTTTTTCCAAATCGAACAACTCGTTGAGCACCTCCACCAGGGCATCGGCCTCGCCGCGTTTGCAGGCGGCTTTGAGTTGCACGACGGGCTGACGGAGGATTTTCTGGACGATGCCCGCCGTGATGCGCTCCAGTCGCTCGGCTTCGTCGGGGCTGAGGCCCTTCAGGTGGCGGGCCAACTCGTCCTTGCGGATTTGTTCGAGGGCGTTCTTAAATTTCTGAATCGTCGGCGAAACCAGCATCTCCTTCGACCAGTCGTCGAACTGGGCGATGGCTTCGGTCACGATGGTGTGTACGTGCGGAATGGCCGCCAGTCGGGCCTGCAGCGCCTCATCGGCTTTGGCTTTGATGGTGTCGATGTTGTAGAGGAGCACGCCGGGTACGGCCTCAACGGTCGGTTCGATGCTGCGGGGCACCGACAGGTCGATGAAGTACTTGTAGGTCAGTACGTCGAGGGTTTCGACCAGCGTCTTGCTCACCAGCGGCTCGGCTTTCACCACCGACGACACCACCACGTCGGCGCGGCGGAGTTCGGCCTCGAGATACTCGAAGGGCACCACGCGGAAATTGCCGTGCTTAGCCACCTCCAGCGCACGAGTGTAGGTCCGGTTGACGACGGTGATTTCGGCGAAGGCCTTGTCGGCCAGGTTTTTGCAGACGTCCGTGCCGATTTCGCCCAAACCCACGATGAGCACTTTGGGTTGGGAAATGTTCTGCGTCAGCGCTTCGATGAGTTCGACCGTCGCGTAGCTCACCGAGGCGGCCCCGTCGCGAAAGCTCGTTTCCTGGGCCACGCGTTTGTTGGTGAAGAAAATCGTGTGCATCAGCCGGTGCAGGTACGGCCCGGCCATGTTCACGTCGGCGGCCCACTGGTAGGCCTGCTTGATTTGCGCCGGAATCTGCATGTCGCCGACTACCTTCGAGTGCAGGCCCACGGCCACCTCGAACAGGTGCCGGACGGCCTCGGCGGCCTGGTCCATCACCCGGAAAAAGGGCCGGTACTCGTCGGGGCTGAGGCTTTTCTGAAGGCAGAGGAGTTTGATAAGGTCGTCGCTGCGGTCGGCGGGGGCTACGTAGTACACTTCCGTGCGGTTGCAGGTCGAAACCAGCAGGGCTTCAGTGACGCCGAGCAGTTCGTTGAGCCTGAGTGCCAGCGTTTTGCACTCTTCTTCATTAAGTGCAACTTGTTCACGCACGGCGAGCGAAGCCGTCTGGTGGGATAAACTTATCGCCCTGAACTGGTTAGCCATTTGATTCTTCCGAAAAAGCAGACAAAGATACGGCCCAATCGCCGAAAGCAGAACCTCAAATTATACAAGATCAGAATTTAGAACCCGTATAAACTTGACGTGCCTGCGGGCGATGACCGAACAAAGAAACAACCGTAAAGATACGGCCCGAATGACTTTCGTCAGTCAACCGGAAAAAGCACCGGTTGAAACGAGCCATCCGCCGGTTGGAGTAGGAATATTTTTTGCCCAAAGCAGGCAAAACCCCCGTCGTGGCGTTATTTTACCGAAACCCGCTGCAGTCCTCCCGACTGGCGGTTCACGTGCGTCGCTTATTTCCATTCAATGGTTTCCGTTGACATCCACAACCAGAAAAATCAGACCCGACTGGGCGTACTCATTTTACTGGCGCTGATTGCGATGGGGTCGTTTTACTACACCAACAACCTCATCCGCCGCCTGAAAGCCCACGAAGAAGAAGAAATCCGGCTCTACGCCAAGGGCATGCAGTACGCCCTGACCTCCGACGCCGACGAGGACGTGACGTTCTTTTTTACCGAAATCGTGCAGGTGAACAAGGAAATCCCCGTGGTTTTCGTCGATGCGAAAGAGAACGTCCTCGCCAGCCGGAACATCCCCTACTCGGACAGCGACAGCACCTTCCAGCTAAGACAGGCTGCCGATCACCGTTACCTGCTGAAAATGAAAGCCGAACACCCGCCCATTGAACTCGACAACGGTTTCGGCGACAAGCAGTACGTGTACTACGCCAACTCGTTTCTTTCCCAGCAGTTGCAGTACTACCCGCTGGTGCAACTGGCCGGGCTTTTCATTTTTGGCTACCTGGGTTTTCTGGCCTTCAGCACGGCACGGCGGGCCGAGCAAAACCGTGTGTGGGTGGGCCTGGCCAAGGAAACCGCCCACCAGTTGGGTACGCCGCTGTCGTCGCTGACGGCCTGGGTGGAATATTTCAAAACCGACCCGAAATACGACCCCGAAATCGTGGTCGAACTCGAAAAAGACATACGCCGCCTCGACACCATCACGACGCGTTTCTCCAACATCGGTTCCGTGCCGACGCTCAAACCCGAGCCGGTTTCGGAAGCCGTCACGCAGTTTATCGGCTATTTGCAAAAACGCATTTCCACCAAAGTGAAGGTGTTTGTCGAAGACGGCCTTCGCCCCCAGCAAACCGTGCCAATGAACCGCTACCTGTTCGAGTGGGTGATTGAAAACATCTGCAAAAACGCCGTGGATGCCATGAACGGCACGGGCGAAATCCGCATCCAGATGCAGGAACTGAAGGGTCAGCAGGTGGCCATCGACATCAGCGACACGGGCAAGGGCATCAGCAAAGCCAACCTGAGCCGGGTGTTTAGCCCCGGTTTCAGCACCAAAAAACGCGGCTGGGGCCTGGGCCTGACGCTGGCCAAGCGCATCGTGGAAAACTACCACAACGGCAAACTCTTCGTGAAGCAGTCGGAAGTCGGCAAAGGCACCACCTTCCGG
The DNA here is from genome assembly GCA_965249815.1 of Spirosomataceae bacterium. Lineage (GTDB taxonomy): Bacteria > Bacteroidota > Bacteroidia > Cytophagales > Spirosomataceae > JAJAZB01. The sequence goes on from CBDFMV010000003.1 coordinate 601,702, forward strand.
ATCGTAATGCCGACGGGAGGGTAAAAAGAGAAAATAGTAGAGAGAAGAGTGAAAAGATGGGGCGCAACGCTGCCTTTCTCTTTTCACTTTTCTCTCTGCTCTTTTATCTCCCTACGGTTTGTACACCGGCGGGTAGACCATGACCGTGTCCGTCTCGATGACGTTGCTCTCGTGGAGGGCGCGGTCAATGATTTTTATCTGAAACTTGAGCGTGTCTTTGTTCTGCTGCGGCTTGGTGAAATCCTGGTAGAACGTCTGTGAGAACCGGAGCGTGCCCTCGATGGGGCCGCGCTTGCCGTCGGGTTTCAGGGGCGGGAAAAAACTGCTGTACGACACCGTGGGGAACACCTCTTTGTATGCGGCACCGGTCTTACGCAACACCCGCACGATGTAATTGTTGAGGCCCTTCAACTTCGGGTCGCCCTTGCCACTGTACTCGTCGGAGGTGATGCCGAGGTCGCCATCACCGTCTTGGAACGCCACCTGGAACACCACCGAATCGCGCAGCACCCGGTTGCCGAGGCGGTCGGGCGACGACAGAATCCGGTGCTCGAACGGCAGCGCCAAAATGCTCGGCACGTCGCTGAAGCCGGGTTCTTTGATGCAGGCCGCCAGCGTCAGCAGCAGCGCGGCGGGCAGGGCGTATTTCGTAAAAATCTTCATGGCAGTTCGTAAAAATGACTTTCGTCGGAGACGTCAACCCATTGAGGGCGAAGGGCGGACGGCGGCGTTTTCAGCCTAAATAACGTCAGCAACCGGGTAAAGTTACGCAGGCAAAAAATTATTCCCGTCTACCTTTGCGGCTGCAATGGCACAAACCACCCCAGGCGAAGCCCTCAAAGCGCGGGTAAGGACGGTCACGGCGGCGACGTTCGACGCCCTGGCGCTCGACGTGTTCCGCTTCCAGGCCGCCGAAAACCCCGTGTACCGCCAGTACCTCGGCTACCTCGGCGTCCAGCCGTCGGCGGTACACCGGCTGGAGCAAATCCCGTTTCTGCCCCTCGAATTCTTTAAATCGCACCGGATTGTGACGGGCGAGTTGGTGCCCGAACTCACGTTTGAAAGCAGCGGCACCACGGGGCAAACCCCCAGCCGCCACGCCGTAGCCGACTCCGCCTTTTACCGGCAAATCAGCCAGCGGATTTTTGAAGAAGCCTACGGCCCGCTCAGCGAGTGGGTGGTGCTGGCCCTGCTGCCTTCCTACCTCGAGCGCGGGCAGTCGTCGCTGGTGTACATGGTGCAGCACTTCATCGAACAAACCGGCCACCCGGCGTCGGGCTTTTTCCTGCACAACACCGACGAACTGCGCCAGACCCTCCAACAACTGCGAACTGCCCACTGCCCACTGCCCACTTTACTCATCGGCGTCACCTTCGCGCTGCTCGATTTGGCTGAATCCGGCGACGACTGGTCGTTTTTGGGGGAACTGCCCGGTTTGGTCGTGATGGAAACGGGCGGCATGAAAGGCCGACGGCGCGAAATGCTCCGCGAGGAAGTCCACGAGCACCTGACGCGGGCCTACGGCGTAGCGGCCATTCACTCCGAGTACGGCATGACCGAACTGCTCTCGCAGGCCTACTCGCCGGGCGAGGGCGTGTTCGCGGTGCCGCCCACGATGCGCATTTTGCTCCGCGACGTCAACGATCCGTTCACGCTCCTCCGCCCCGGTGGCCGCAGCGGCGGCATCAACATCGTGGATTTGGCCAACGTGGATTCCTGCGCGTTTCTGGAAACCAAAGACCTCGGCAGTTACGCCGGTACCAACCAGTTTCGCGTGCTGGGCCGGTTCGACAATTCAGACATCCGGGGGTGCAATTTGATGGTGGGCTGAAAGAAGCCCGTTGCTTGCATCTATTTATACCGTTCTACCAAAAAGATTGATTAGTGGTTGTCACGCTGAGCTTGTCGAAGCGCTGCGGGCCAGGTTGCAAGGCGCTTCGACAAGCTCAGCGTGACAAGATTATCAATTCGAAGTGTAAAAAGATGTAGACGCGGACGAGCAGAGGCACCGAGCAGGCGCTTACTTGCATCGTGCGGAGGCTTCAGGTGCCCGTGCGGATGCTTACTTGCACCATGCGGTCGCTTTGTTGAACCGAGAAGTAGCTTTGTTGAACCGAGAAGTAGGCTTCTTGCATCGAGAAGTGGCTTACTTGCATCGATACGGTACCTTATGTGACCGGGAAGTGGCTTTCTGCAACCGATACGACGCTTTAAGTTATCGAGAAGTTGCTTTCTGCAACCGGGCAGTGGGTCATTTGCATCGGGAAGAACCAACTCCGCACCGGTAGCCGTCCCACCCCCCGCCGAAGTCCCTCTTCACCGGCGGCAGGACAGCTTGGGATTCTCTTCTTGAAAGGTAAGAATGCTTTTTTGAAGACTTTGATAGACTTTTTGAAAGAGTAGAAAGGCTTTTTGAAAGGCAGAAGTGCCTTTTGCAACCGGAAGGAAGCTTTTTTGAAAAGTTGTTCTTCTCTTTTGAAAATTCGGCATCCCGGCTTGCACGCTGGAAGGACCGTTTCCGCCCGGCGCTCACCGTTTCCGGAGGTAGGCCAGCACCGCCGCCACGAAAAACAAGCCCGCAACAAGGTAATACAGGTTGCTCCGCCCCGTCAGGGCCAGAGTCAAAAACACGAACCCGAGGACAGCTAAAGCGAGGTAGGGGCGTTTCATGGGAAGTTGGGGATGCGCAGGCTAAGAAGCCTGCCGATGAGCGACACAGGCAGCAAGCCAGCGCCAGCGGAACAACATAGGTTCTATTGTCATTATAGATTCTTTAAAAAGTCGTCCTCTGATAAAATTTCAAGTGTCGAACCTTTCTCAATTAGTTTAACTGCTTTCTCTTGTTTACTGCTCATTCCGTCATCTCCTACAATTCTGTAATCTTGTTGTCCAACTACTAAAAAGTCGGTGTCCTTTGTTACGCCGTTGCCAATAATACCGCCAATGTCAGCAATAGTCTGTTGAGCTTCCGCTCTAATCATTGAAGATAATGCTCCAGTAAACACAACTGTCCTACCGTAAAACATGCTGTTAGAATTGTGTTTAGTTGGGTCGCCAATAATTTTTGTTATGTCTGTTACCTTACGAATACTTTTTGTTTCAGATGGTCTGTAACCACCGTCATATAATTGTCCAACTGATGTTTTTAGTTTTTCAGGAAAATCGTCAAGGGAAGAGACACCTGCAAGTTCAAAGGCTTTTAAAGTTAGTTCTGCCGTCGCTTTGCTGTCTGGTCCAGCTCTGTGGTGTTTAAGTTCAATGTTGTTTACTTTACATAGTGTTTTAAGGTCGTAAGCTGCGAGTCCTTGCCAAATTTTTTTTGAAAAAATATAACTGCAAGAATAGTTCAATGTTGGGAATGGAAGTTTATATGCTCCAAGTGTCATGCGTAAAACACTAATGTCAAAACCAGCGTTGTGAGCAATTAAGAATCTATTTTCTACTAATGGTTTAATTTCCGTCCACAGTTCGTTAAATTCTGGTTTGTCTGCAACGTGTTCGGGCCTGATGCCGTGAATTAAAATATTGAAATAGTCAAACTTGTCATATAGCGGTTTGATTAACCAAGATTTAGTTTCTACAATTTGTCCGCCACTTACGAACGTTAAACCAATTTCGCAAGGGCTGTCCCGTTGTGAAGTCGCTGTTTCAAAGTCTAATGTTATAAAGTCCATTTTGTCTGTTGTTTAATATTGTACGGTCGTCTTTTAGGCTAACGTATAACTCATGTTCGTCCGGGTCTGTGACGCGGATGCTGGAGCAAGGCGTTTATAACGCCCGTACGTGCGCCAAAGCTGCGAACCTCACTCCCCCCTGCCGTCCCAAGTCCACGGCTTTCGGACGTGAAATGCCAATAGTCTGCGGCTACGCGTTCACAAAAAAAGCAAAAAACTCCAAAACTTCACCCTAACCTGTCATCCTGAGCAATAGCGAAGGACCTTATCCGCGGCAGGCTCGGCGTTTCCAACCCAAAAAGATCCTTCGCTATCGCTCAGGATGACAAACACAGTCAGGATGACAAGAGGGAAGGCATGGGTTAGCCAATGCCTCAAATCCGCACCTCCGCCATTTTCGGCGCGAACAGGTGCATCACCCCCCAGGCCAGCAGGTAGGCGCTGCCGCAAATGGTGAAAATGATGTTGTAGCCCACCACGATGTCGCCCTGGGCTTTGTAGAAATCGAGCACCTGCCCCACCATGAGCGGAAACAAAATGCCCCCCACCGACCCGGCCATGCCGCCGATGCCGACGACCGAACTGACGGCTTTCTTGGGGAACATGTCGGAGGCCGTCGTGAAGATGTTGGCGCTCCAGGCCTGGTGCGCGGCGGCAGCGAGGCTGATGAGCGCCACGGCCTGCCAGATGTTGGTGCAAAACCGGGCCGTCACGATGGGCACCACGGCAAAGGCAAAGAAGAGCATCGCCGTTTTGCGGGCGCGGAAAATGGGCCAGCCGCGCTTGATGAGGTAGCCGGTGATGTACCCACCGCCGATGCTGCCCAGGGTCGTGGCCGTGTACACGACGACGAGCGGCAGGCTGGGTTTTTTCAAATCCAGCGCGAAGCGCTCGGCGAAGTACGAGGGCAGCCAGAACAGGAAAAACCACCAAATCGGGTCGGTGAGCATTTTGCCGAACACGAAGGCCCACGTCTGACGGATGCCGAAAAGGCGCAGCCAACTGTACTTGCGCGTGTCGTCGTCGGCGAGGGCGGCGGGTTCGGCGTCGCTGTGGATGTGGGCGTACTCGGCGGGGTCGAGGTTGGTGCGCTGGGCGGGTGTCTGGTAGTATTTCATCCAGAAAATCAGCCAGATGAAACCCACGGCCCCGGTGATGATGAACGCCATCTGCCAGCCGTACACGCCCAGGATCCAGGGCACCAGGATCGGTGATACGACGGCCCCGATGTTGGTGCCGGAGTTGAAAATGCCCGTGGCCAGCGCCCGTTCTTTTTTAGGAAACCACTCGGCCACCGACTTGATCGCCGCCGGGAAGTTGCCCGCTTCGCCCAACCCCAGCAAGGCCCGCGCCGCGCCGAAGCCCAGCGTGGTGGTGGCCAGGGCGTGGAGCATGGCCGCGATGCTCCAGACCACGACCGAAATGGTATAGCCCAGCTTCGTGCCGATGCGGTCGATAATACCCCCGAACCCCAGCAAGCCAAGGGCGTATGCCGCCTGGAACGCCATCACGATGCGGCTGTAGTCCACCTCGGTCCAGTTCAGTGCTTTTTCGAGGGTGGGTTTAAGCAGCCCGATCACCTGCCGGTCAAGGTAGTTGATGGTGGTGGCAAAAAACAGCAGCGCGACGATTCGCCAGCGGTACGTGCCGATTTTCTGGAGCGTCGGGGAGGCAGTGATGGGGTTCACGGGAAGAGGTTTTCAGGATAAAGTAACGGGCACGGGGATTCTAACGCTGGTGGGGCGGGAAAGAGTGGGAATACGGCGGGGCGAACCGAATGACCGGCAACAGAACGAGCAGGAACCCGTAAAGCGGGGCATACGGTTGCGGTTTGAATTGCTTGGCTAAAAGTAGGTAATTTGCCCAAACACGCCACGCCGACCAGAGGACTACGCGTCGGCGGTCGCACTACTCATGGTTTCTGACTTCGGCTACATCCTGCTTTTCGTTCTCACCGCGCTGACGTTCCTGGCCCTCACGCTCGGCCTGGCGCGGTTGCTCCGGCCCAACCGCCCCAACGAGGAGAAACTGACGACCTACGAAAGCGGCGAAGACCCCGAAGGCAACGCCAACGTGCAGTTCAACATCCGCTACTACGTCGTGGCGCTGGTGTTTTTGCTCTTCGACGTGGAACTGGTCTTCCTGTTTCCCTGGGCGACGGTGTTCGGCAACGCCCGGCTCATCCGCGAAACGAACGGCTTGTGGGGCTGGTTTTCGCTGGTCGAAATGGGGATTTTTATTCTGATTCTGGCGTTGGGTCTGGCGTACGCCTGGGTGAAAGGCCACCTCGATTGGGTAAAACCCCAGGCGCAGGTGCCAAAATTTGACGGCAAGGTGCCGGAGAATTTCTACGAAAAAGTCAACGAAAAATACGCCGCCAAACCGTGAAAATTACCGCCGTCGTGCTTTGCCTGCTCATTGGCGTATCGGCTTCTGCTCAAGTCAGGTTGTTTCGTTGTTCCATTCGCCTTTCCTACAATGTACGTTATCAGGGGATTCTGTACGAGGTAACCGATTCAACCCTCTTCTACGTGCCCAACACGCGCCAAGTGATCAGGCAATTGCGGGCGGGTGAGGTGCCAAAGCAGTATATGCTCGCGGCGGATAAAATTGAAGAAGTCGAGATTCGACGCCGTGGCTACGTAGGCCGGGGAATTGGCTTTGGGGCTGGAACTGGTTTAGCAACCGGACTTATTTTAGGTGCTAAATACGGTCAGCAATCTTTTTTGGGTAATTGGCAGTCCTTCCTGGGAGCTTTGGGAATGGCGACGGGGGCGGTTGTTGGAGCCGTGGTGAGTGAATTTCCCCGAAAAACGGTGCGCATTCACCGTGACCCTGCTCTTTTCAGGAAAGCCTACCCGGAGTTCGTTCCCTTTTCATACGTTTACCAACGAGATCACCCATGACCAGCCTCCTCGACACGAAATTTAAAACCGGCCAGGGCGGCCTCGTGCTCACCACCGCCGAAGACCTGCTCAACTGGGCGCGGCTCTCCTCGCTCTGGCCGATGGGCTTCGGCATTGCCTGCTGCGCCATCGAAATGATGCAGACCTTCGCCTCGGGCTACGACCTCGACCGCTTCGGCGTGTTTCCCCGGCCTTCGCCCCGCCAAAGTGACGTGATGATTGTGGCCGGAACCGTCACCTTCAAAATGGCCGATCGCATCCGCCGCCTCTACGAGCAGATGCCCGAACCGCGCTACGTGATTTCGATGGGCAGTTGCTCCAACTGCGGCGGGCCGTACTGGGAACACGGCTACCACGTGGTCAAGGGCGTGGACCGCATCATTCCCGTGGACGTGTACGTGCCTGGTTGCCCGCCCCGCCCCGAGGCGCTGATTGGCGGAATTCTGAAATTGCAGGAAAAAATCCGGGGCGAAAGCCTCGTCGCCCCGACGGCGTTGCTGGCGATGGAAGCCGCGCTGGAAACGGCCTGACCGCGCAAAAAAAATCAGGGAACGCGTGCCACGGCGACCGGAGGCACGCGTTCCCTGATTTTTTTTGCGGCGCTCCCAACCCCTGCGCGGTTTTTGCTGTCTTAACGGCAGAATCCTTCTCTGTGCCGCGATGAAAAAGACAATTTTACAGGTCGTGTTGCTGCTCGCGCTGGGCTGCATGAAAAAACTGGAACACGGACCCAGCCCCGAATTCAGCGACGAACGCACCGCCCGTGCCCTGCTCAACTACGCCCTGCCGGTGGACGGCTGCGACTGGAGCCTCCAAATCGCCAACCAGATTTACGTGCCCAGCGCGGCCACCTTGCCTAAAGTCAAAGCGGTCGGCGACTTCCGCTACGGCGTCGTACAGGACTCGGTGACCGTGCGCTACCGGCTCACGGGCCAGAAAACCGAGTTGCAGTGCGGCTGGGGACACAAGTCGGTACAGGAGGAAATCGAGGTGCTGGAGGTGAAAAAATAATCCTGCCTACTGCGTCCTGTCAACTAATTTTCCTTCCATCAGCAACTTCAGCAGCACCCCGTTCGTCCAACCGAAGCCGTCCTGGTTGGGGTACTCGCCGCCGCCCGCTTTCAGCGTCAAATCCTCGACGTTGTACTTCTCCGTCATTTTTCCCGTGCTTTTGTACACCCGCAGGTTGGCCGCAACCCAGTTCGCCCGGATGCGGTCGGCCAGGGCGGTCTGGCCGTAGAGGCGCAGGCCCGCGAGGGTCGTCCATTGAAGCGGTGCCCAGCCGTTGGGGGCGTCCCACTGCTGGCCAGTGTGGGCGAGCGTAGTGGGCAGGCCGCCGGGTTTCAAAAACTGCTTTTCGAGCACATTCGCCACCGCTTTGGCCTGCTCCGGCGTGGCAATGCCCGCGAACAGCGGAAACGCCCCCGCCAGCGTCAGGGCGTCACTCTGGCGCTTGATTTTAAAATCGTAGTCGTGAAAAAAGCCGGTTTTCGGGTTCCAGGCGTACTGCAAAATCGCCCGCTTCCGCTTTTCGGCGAGGCGACCGTAGCTGGCCGAGAAGCGTGCATCGCCCGCCTGTCGGTAGCCGTCGGCGATGGTTTTTTCGAGCAAAAAAAGCAGGCAGTTCAAATCGACCGGCACGAAATCGGTCGTGTGGATCGTCGCCAGGGTTTTCCCGTCGGCCAGCCAGCGGCTGCTGAAATCCCAGCCCGATTCGGCGGCGGCGCGCAGGTGCCGGTACACCTCGGGCGCGGGCCGACCGGAGGTTTTCGCCAGTGCCACGTCTTCTTTGTACGCTTCGGGCCGGGGCGTGGGGCGGTCGTCGAAGTAGCGGTTGAGCGTCACGCTGTCGAGGCGCACTGTGCGGCGGTAGGCCCCGAATTTAGCCAGCGAATCGGTGGTTTGTTGGGCCTGATCGGTGGTGACGGCTCCCATCCAGAACACGTACTCTTTTTGCAGTTGGGGCAGGTACGTCGTCAGCGCCGACGAATCTTTTTCGGCCAGCAGCCGCACCATCAAGGCGAAAAACGGCGGCTGCGACCGGCTCAGGTAGTAGCTGCGGGTGCCGTTGGGGATGTGCCCGTAGGTGTCGATGAGGTGGGCGAAATTGGCCACCATGTCGCGCACGAGCGTGTCGCGCCCGGCGGCCTGCAGGCCGAGCATTGTGAAGTAGCTGTCCCAGTAATACATTTCGCGGAAGCGCCCGCCCGGCACCACGTAGGGCCGGGGCAGCGGCAACCGCGAACCGGCCTGTTCGGTCGGGTCGGGTTCACGTGTCAGCACTGGCCAGAGCGCGTTGAGGTGTTGGTCGGCGCTTTGCGTCGAGTCGGAGCGGTAGCCCGTGGCGGGGGTTTCGGGCAGTTTGAAATGGTCGCTGACGAACTTTTTCAGGTCGAAACCCGCTTTGCCGCGCCCGGCTTCCCAGTTTTTCAATACCTCCGCGTACGGCTGGAGCGGCTCGCAGTCGGCGAAGGTTTTCGAATCGGGGAAAATACCGCTCGTCTGCACGGCGGCGAAAAGTTCGCCCAGTTGCTCGTCCGGCCCGGCGACGGTTTGGGTTGGTTCGGGCGTGCTACAAGCGGCAAGGACCAGCAGCAAAAGGGGAAGGTACTTTTTCATGCCGCCAACTTAGTGAAAAAACCTCCCTCAGCGCGTCATTGCGAGGAACGAAGCAATCTGTTTCTATCCAGCCAAAACCTCCTTAGACCTGGCTCTGGCTGGTGGTAACAGATTGCTTCGTTCCTCGCAATGACGCGCTGAGGGAGGCAATCATGGGCTGGAGCAGGGCTTTTCACCGCACCACCCTGAACGAAAAATACCCGTTGCCCGTGGCCAGGTACGTGCGCACCCAGAGGGGCAGCAGCATTTCGGTGGCGCGGGCGTTGGTGATGTCGCCGAGGTCGATGACGTCGTCCCAGCCGAAGGAAGCCAGAAACTGCTCCGTGACGGTTTTCTTCGCCTCGGCGTCGTTGCCACTGACGAACATCGTGCCCCGCTCACCCAGTGCCGACTTGTCGGCGTCCACCATCACTTCGCAGTTGACGATGTTAAGCGTTTTCACCACCCGCGCCTCCGGGTAAGTCCGCTGGATTTCCTCGCCGAGCGAATCGGTGTTGGCGATAAACAGCGACGGCGGCATGCCCCGCGAAAAATCGAGCGGGTTCGAGATGTCCACCAGAATTTTGCCGCGCAGGGTATCGGCCCCGGCCATGCCGAGCGCCGGAAGCGTGCCGTCGCCTTTCGTGCAGACGAAAAGCACTTCGCCGAAGGCCGCCGCGTCGGCAAAGGTGCCGTGCGTGCCGCCGGTTTTTGCGGCCCAGGCGGCGGCTTTGGGGTTGTCGGGCGTGCGGCTGCCCATTTTTACAGAATGACCCAGTTCAACGAGTTTGGAGCCGATGGTTTCGCCGACCATGCCGGTGCCGAGGATGCCAATGTTCATGGTTGTGAAAAGTAAGTTGTGAGAAGTGAGATGAATGCATCTTGTTCTACGAGGTGAACGACTGATTTAATCCAACGAGTTTTTCGCTGATTTCCCAGAGTCGGCGACGGTTTTCGGCGTCGAGGCCGATGGGCTGGAGCGGTTCTTCTTTTTTCTTCGTGAAGTACCGGCCCGTCACGCCGTCAAGCTCAGGGGCTGTTGCCGCGAATACCGAGGTTTCGGCTCCTTTTTCGGGCGAGATGAAAAAAAGCGGCATCATCACGGCAAACAGCCACTTCATCGGTCCCCGGAAATCGCGGGCGAGTTGGGTGCGCACGCCGCCGGGATGCACGGCGTTGACGGTCACGCCCGTACCTCGAAGCCGTTCGGCCAACCCGAGGGTGAAGTAGAGCGTGAACAGTTTGGAGTTGAAATACACCGCCTGCATGGCGTAGCCGCGCTCGGCCTGGAGGTCGGCAAAGTCGGGTTTGGCCTGCTTGTACCCCGACGACGAAACGTTGACGACGCGCGCCGCCGGGGCGGCTTTCAGTGAATCGAGCAGGAGGTGCGTGAGCAGAAACGGCGCGAGGTGGTTGACGGCCAGGTTCATCTCGAAGCCATCCTGCGAGGTTTGGCGTTCGGCAAACATCCCGGCGGCGTTGTTGACGAGCACGTCGAGGCGCGGGTACGTTTGTGAAACCGTCCGGGCGAGTTGGCGCACGGCATCGAGCGAGGCGAAATCGGCCAGCATGACGTCCACGGCGGTGTTTCCCGATTTTTCAATTACCTCCACTTGGGCGGCGCGGGCTTTTTCGGCGTTGCGGCCGTGAAGAATGACCCGGTAGCCAAGCCGGGCCAGCCCAATGGCCGTGGCCTTACCCACGCCTTCGGTGGCTCCGGTGACGAGTGCAATTTTGGGTTCCATGTGGATTGAAGCGCTTAAAAATAAGGACGGATGTTGCGTACCTTGCCGGTAAAGTTTGCCGGTAACTATACTTTTTGCAAGGACTGTTAAACCTGACAGGTACCTGTTCGGGTTGACGGTTTCGCAGAAAATCAGGCAGTTGCGGCGGTGACCGAACCCAAAATTTTTCAGAAAATGATCATCGACGGCAAACCCACGGCGATTGAACTCGACGGCGCGCTGTTTCACTGCGCCCTCGACGTGACCATGCGCTACCTCGGCGGCAAGTGGAAGGCCGTGATTTTGTGGTATCTGCGGAACGACGCCAAGCGCTTCAGCGAATTGAAGCGGCTCATTCCCGACATCACCGAAAAGATGCTTTCCCTGCAACTGAAGCAGTTGGAAAAAGACGGCCTCGTGCGCCGGACGGTCTTCGCCGAAGTGCCGCCCCGCGTGGAGTACGGCCTGACGGCCCTCGGCGAAAGCCTGCGGCCCGCCCTCGAAGAAATCGCCGCCTGGGGCCGCAAACAGGGCGAAGAGCGCGGGCGGCTGGTGGCCGTGGTGAAGACCAGCAGGTAGGTTTTGAGCATGAAAAAGGAGAAATGAAAAGGCATCACCCCTTTTCATTTCTCCTTTTTCACTCAGGAAGCCCAACAGTCCCACGTTTACCACTCCAATTCGTCGGTGAGGTCGTCCCAGGTGAGGCCGAATTCCAGCCGGTCGAGGTTGATGATGTCAAACTGGAAAAAGTAGAACAGTGCGGCGGCGCACACTACGTGCAGCAGCGAAATCAAAAGGGTTTTCATGAAAAGAAAGTAGAGTTGATTGTAAAAAACGCGTCGATGATGTCAGTCGATGCAAAACCTGACGGGCAGGTCCACCAGGCAGGCCACCGCCACCCCGTCCCGGTGGGCCGGGTACCAGCGGGGCATCCGCCAAACCGCCTCAAGCGCGGCGGGGTCGAGCAGACGACTGCGTGACTGCACGACCTGCACGTCGGTCAGGCGACCATTGGGCAGCACCCGAAACTGCACGCGCACGGTTCCCTCGATGCCGCTCATCCGGGCCGCCTCGGGGTAGAGATTCAGGTTTTCCAGGAACGTTTGCAGGGCCTGGTGGCCCCCCGGAAAGAACGGCTCGTTGTTCAGGAGCACGTATTCATCCAGGCGGGGGTGCGTCGTGGGCAAATCGGTTGGAAAAACCCCTGGAGCGTTGCCGCCGGATACGCCGGAAGAGAGCGGTGGCTGGGCAAAAACCAGGGTACCCATGACCGTTAAATAAATGGTGGCGAAAGCAGGTCGTTTCATGGCGTGCAGAAGTTTATTTTTGAGTTGAAGTTGTTTGTCAGTCGATTATTTCCGCAAAGGTCCCGCTTCGCCCACGGCCTGAAAATCCCCGCCCTCCGTGATTTTCTGTCCCTGAATTCGGTGATTTTCACATGAAGAGGCAGCCTTGCGGTCGAATGGCCCGTACCAACGCCAGCAAAGCCCTCTTTCTCGCTCACCATGAAATTGCTCTCTAAACTTTTGTTGCTCCTGAGTTGCCTGGCCGGAAACGCCTCGCTCCGGGCGCAGAATTACGACACGCCGCCGTTTGACTTCGACCGCAACGCGGACCGGGCCTACGTGGACAGCCTGCTGCGCACGACCCGCACCCGGCTGCTCGCCCTCGACCGGCTGCGCCCGACGCCCACCGTCGATACGGCCCGCCTGGAACTTCTGCACTTCATTGCCTACGTGCAGTACAGCGGCATGGTGCGCGACAGCGCGCTCCTGGCGGCCAACCAGCTTATTCGCCTCGCCGAGCGCCATCACAACGTGAAGTACCAGATCAAAGGGCTGTTGCTGACCGAGCGCTACCACCGGGCCTGCCGGACCGATTACCCGAAAGCCCTCCGGCTGAATTACCGACTGCTGGCACTCATCGAAACGGCGACGCCGGCGTACGACCGGTACGTTTGGCGGGTGTACCGAAACCTCGGTACCATCAGCAATTCGCTCGGCGAGTACGCCGAGGCCGTGACGCAGTTGCAGAAAGGCCTCGCCTGGTTTGGTAAAGACCCGAAAAGAGACTCCGCCAACCTGGCCGACCTGCACCACCTGCTGGCCGAAGCCTACAAACACCAGAAGCAGTTGGACAACGCCGAAGCGCATTACCTGCACGCGTGGGCGTTGCTCGACGAGGGCAAGGCGTCGGTTTCCAACAAAGCCTACCTGCTCAACGACATCGGGCGGTTGTACCACAGCCAGCAGCAACCCGCCCGGGCCGTAGGTTATTTCAAACAAGCCATCGCGTACTGGGACCAGTTTCACGCGAACATGCCCCAGTCCGACGCCCTGGCCGATTTGTCGGAATCGTACCTCGCCCTGGGCCGGTACGACGAGGCCATTGCCACGGCTAAAGAAGCCCTGATCAAAAACCAGAAAGTTTATGTAACCATCCTGACGGCCTGCTCGGTGCTGGTTCGGGCCTACGAAAATCAGCAGGATTGGAAAAACGCCTTCCGGTACCAGCGGCTTTACAACGAGAAACAGGGAGAGCAGCAACGGGCCGTCAACCAAACCGAAAGTTTGCGGAGCAAGGCCCGTTTCGACCGCGAACGGCTCGAAGCGGCCTACCAGCAGGAACGCCTGCTCCAGCAGCAGCGCTACCAGACCCTGGCAAAACAAGCCGAAATCGACCGGCTCCAGGGCGCATACCAAACCGCCGAGCTGCGCCGACAGGCCCAGACGAACACCCTCCGGCACCAACTCGAAACCCAGCGCCTGCGGGCCGTGGCAACCCAGGAACAGGCCACCATCAGGCAGTTGAAAATCGACCGGTTGCGCCTGGGGCTGGCGGCGCAGGAGCGTCTTCGCAACCAATTGTTCGTCGGCCTGGCCGTGATCAGTTTGCTGGGACTGTTGTTGCTGCACTACAGCCTGCGGCTCCGGCGGAGCAACTTTGCCCTGCGGGCCAAAAATCGGGAGATTGAAATGGCCCTGCTCCGGGGCCAGACCCTCGAGCGCAAACGCGTGGCCACCGAACTTCACGACCGGGTGAGCAGCCTGCTCGGGGCTACCAAGATGACCTTTCAGACCATCGACGCCGAAACGCTGCCCCCCCGCGACAGGAAGCTCTACGAAAGCAGCCTCGATTTGCTCAACGACGCCGTGACGCAGGTCCGGCAGGTGTCGCACAACCTGCTGCCCGAGTCGTTGCTCCAGCAGGATTTGGTGGTGTCGCTCCGGGGGTTGATCAAAAAGCTGAATTCGACAGGAAAGACGGTCTTCTCGCTGGCGTGCGAACTCCCCGGCAAACTCCCGCTGACGCAGGAAGCCAAGTTTAACCTCTACGTCATCTGCCTGGAGCTTTGCACCAACGTGCTGCGGCACGCCCGGGCGCAACACGCCCAAATCCGGCTGGTGCGGCAGGGCAACTGGCTGACCGTGCAGTTGAACGACGACGGCGTGGGCCTGACTCCTTCGCTGGAAAACGGGATGGGCCTGTCCAACATTCGGGGGCGGGCCGCCGCCATCGGTGCCCGGTTTCGGCTGGAGTCAGGAGAAGAAAAGGGAACCCGCGCGAGCCTGCTGCTGCCGATCAGCGCTTCACCCATCCCCGGCTGAGGGCGGTTTTCATCAGGCCCAGCGAAGAGGTCACGCCCAGTTTCTGGTAAATCCGCTTGCGGTGCGTCTCGACGGTGTTGAATGAAATAAACAGCCGTCCGGCAATTTCCGTACTCGACAATTCATCCATAATCAGTCGGACAATTTCGATTTCCCGCGCCGTCAGCGGGGTATCGGCGGGCGGGGGCGGCGGTTCGTTTAGCGCGAAAAGGCGGCTGTCCACGTACCGGCGACCGGCCGCCACGGCCAGAATGGCGTCGAAAAGCTCGGCTTTGTCGGCAGTTTTGGTCACGTAGCCGTCGGCCCCGGCCCCCATCACCTGCCGGACCAGCGCCGGGTCGTCGGAACCCGACAGCACCAGCACGGCCAGGGCCGGGTACCGGGCTTTCAGCGCCGGAATCAGTTCGATGCCGTTGCCGGTCGGCATCAGCAGGTCAGTCACCAGCACGTCGACGGGATTTTGGGCCAGAATCGCCTCCAGCGCTTGCGGGTCGGAGGCCATGCCCACCACCCGAAAAGACGCAGAGGTAGCCAGCAGGTTGGCGAAACTCTCCAGCACCACCCGGTGATCATCCAGAAGCGCGATGTTGTACGTCATTTCCACGAAATCTTCTCAAAACCAGTACAACGGTCGGTCTTTTCCCCGAAAACCCAAGCATTTTTTGAGCGAACGGTAACGCGCTGCGGACGGAAACGCTCAGAACGCCGACCCGGTTTGCGCGTTGCTCAGCGCCCAGAGGCGTTCCAGCGCCTTCGGGTAATGGGCGATGGCCTGGGCGGCGATGGGCTTTTTATCCGAAAAATACCGACCCGTCACGCCTTCGACCTCCGGCGACGAAGCCAGCCAAATGCTGGTTTCGGCCCCTTTTTCGGGGCTGCGCATGAATACGCCGAACGCCCGGAACGCCGTGCCCATCCACCCGCCACCGCTGCCAAATTCGCTCCGCACCGCGCCGGGATGCACGGCGTTGACGGTGACGCGAGTCGTAGCCAAGCGTTCGGCCAGGGCGTTGGTAAACAGCAGGTTGGCCAGTTTCGACTGCGCGTAGGCTTTGAGGCCGTTGTACCCGCGCCGCAGGTTCACGTCGTCCCAGTGAATCGCCCCGGCTGCCTGCACCTGCGAACTCAGGTTGACGATGCGGGCGGCGGGCGCGGCCTTCAGCGCGGCGAGCAACAAATTCGTGAGTAAAAAATACGCGAGATGGTTGACGGCCCAGGTCGTTTCCAGGCCGTCCACCGTTTCGGTGCGCGCGCCGTTGAGGCCCCCGGCGTTGTTGACCAGTACGTCGATTTGGGGAAAACGGGACCGGAGTTCGTCCGCCGCGCGGCGGATGTCGGCCTGGGAAGAAAGGTCGCACTGCACGAGGTGCACCGCGTCGTGCTTCGCCTTCCGGCGGATGTCGTGCAGGGCGGCTTCGCCTTTTTGCCGGTTGCGGCACACCAGCACGACTTCAAAGCCTTGTTTGGCCAACTCCAGAGCCGTTACCCGGCCCAGACCCGCGTTGGCACCCGTCACGACAGCGGTTTTTCGGTTCATAGTTTTAAAGGTAAAATTTAACCGCAGAGACGCAAAGGCAGCGCAAAGTTCGCAGAGAGAAACGTCTCTTGCGGCCCCTGCGCTGCCTTTGCGTCTCTGCGGTTAAAAACCACACCGGTACGGTCACTCCAGCAGCCGCCACTTCATCAGCCCGAGTTTCGAGAAAAAGTAGAGGAAAGAGGTCCTTAACACGCCGAGGCCGTACTTGCTGCTGCGCACGAAGTTGATGGACGAGGCTTCGTCGAAGTACTTCGTCGGACAGGTCACTTCGCCGATTTCAAACCCTTTCCAGAAAATCTGGGCGATCATTTCGTTGTCGAAAATGAAATCGTCGTCGCATTTTTCAAACGGCACGGCTTCGAGTACTTCCCGCGAAAACGCCCGGTAACCGGTGTGGTATTCCGAGAGTTTCTGGTTCATGAGCAGGTTTTGCGAGAGCGTCAGGAAGCGGTTGGCAATGTATTTGTACATCGGCATGCCGCCCTTCAGCGCGCCTTTGCCCAGAATTCGCGAACCAAACACGACCGGGTACAGGCCGTTGCCGATGATGCTGATCATGGCCGTTAGCAACAGGGGCGTGTACTGGTAGTCGGGGTGGAGCATGATGATGATGCCGCCGCCGAGTTCCAGGGCTTTTTTGTAGCAGGTTTTCTGGTTACCGCCGTAGCCTTTGTTCTTGTCGTGGCGAATCACATACCTGATTCCCAGCCCTTTGGCCACATCGACCGTGTCGTCGGGGCTGTGGTCGTCCACGAGGACGACTTCGTCCACCAGGTCAAAGGGAATTTCGCGGTAGGTGCGCTCGAGCGTCAGGGCGGCCCGGTAGGCGGGCATCACCACGACGACTTTTTTGTTGTTGTACATGCAGACCAAGCGGGCCGGAGGCCCTTACTTTGCGGGGAAGTGGGAAGGTAATTGGTTGATTGGGTGATTAGGAATTGGTTTTTATTCAGCAACAAGTCAACTAATTGCCCACTCAACCAATTACCCAACGCCTTAAAAATCCGGGCCGAAGTTACGAAGGCCCCGTTAAACCAGCCGTATGCTTTCCAGCGAAACCCTGTTCTTCCTGGGCTTCATCGCGTTTGTCGTCTTCGTGATGGCGCTCGATTTGGGCCTGTTTTCCAAGAAACAAAGCCACGTGGTCGGTTTCCGCGAAGCGGCCATCTGGAGCGCCGTCTGGGTGGCGCTGGCGCTGGCCTTTTACGCCTTTCTGCGGCAGTACGGCTACCTGATTCACGGCGTCACCGATTTGGCGCACCTCGAAGAAATCCGGGATACGTACGTGCCCAACCTGAAATTGGTGCCGGGCGATTTTGCCGAAAGCCTCCGCCTTTTTCAGAACAACATGGCCACGGAGTACCTGACGGGCTACCTGGTGGAGTACTCGCTCTCGGCGGATAATATTTTCGTGTTTATCCTGCTATTTGCTTCGTTTGGGGTTCACGAAAAATTTTACAAGAAAATCCTCGTGTACGGCATCTCGGGAGCGGTCATCCTGCGGTTCATTTTCATTTTCATCGGCTCGGCGCTGTTGCAGCGGTTTGAGTGGGTGGTGTATATTTTCGGGGCGTTTCTGGTGTACACAGGCGTGCAGTTGTTTTTCCAGAAAGAAGAAAACGAGCAGATAAAACCCGCCGAACACCCCGTAGTGAAGTTTCTGGCCCGCTTTTTCAACATTTACCGCCGCAACGTGATCGACCACTTTTTCGTCCGGCGCAAGGCCGACGGCAAGGTGTTCATCACGCCACTGTTCGTGGTGGTGGTGGTGGTGGCCTTCACCGACGTGGTTTTCGCGGTGGACTCGATTCCGGCCATTTTTTCGATCACCAAAGACCCGTACATCGTCTTTTTCTCGAACGTCTTCGCCATCATGGGCCTGCGTTCGATGTTTTTCTTCCTGTCGAGCGTGATGGGCATGTTCCGCTTCCTGAAGGTGGGCCTGGCGGTGCTGCTGACGTTCATCGGCGTGAAAATGCTCGTGCCGCACCACTACCTCGAAGACCTCGGCTTCCGCAACGAGTACTCGCTCTACGCGATTCTGGCGATTCTGGGCGTGAGCATCGGGGCGTCGCTCCTCTTCCCGGAGAAAAAGGTTTCCGCTCCGCAGGTTCACGCGGATTGAGGCAATTTTGCAGAAACTTCGTGAAAACTTTTCTGCAAAATCATAAGAATCCGCGTTAATCTGCGGTTCTGACAGCATGGTCCAGACGCTCAAAACCTACCTTCGCCGCCTCACCAACCTGACCGCCCGCAACCGGTCGCTGGTGCTGACGACGCTCCCGGCGGAGCAGTTTCTGGACGTTCACGACCTGGATTTCCTCGACGGACGGCCTTCCTTCGACGTGTTGGCCCAACTCCTCGCCCAGCGGCCCGTCGTGCCCCTCTGCGACGTGCTCGACCCGCGCTACGAGCGCCTCAACGCCGTGAGCGGGCGGCTCAGGCGCATTGCCCGCACCGAGGCGTTTATCCGCCAGGAGCGCGGGGCCGAGGATTTGTACGTGGGGTATCCGTTCGTGCGGGGCAAGTTTGCCGACGGCACGGTGGTGCGCGGGCCGCTGGTGTTTTTTCCGGTTACCCTGGAGGTGGTCCGGCAAAAATGGGTGCTCCGCCGCCGGGGCGAGCCGCCGTTCCTGAACCCGTCGTTTCTGCTGGCCTACAGCCACTTCAACAGCGTAAAACTGCCCGACGAACTCCTCGAAAAAACCTTTGCCGAACCCACCGACCGCGACGCGCTCACGTTTCGCACGCAGTTGTACGAGTTTCTGAAGCAAAGTCCGGTCGTGCTCAACTTCAACCCTGACCTGTTTTCGCCCCACCTGCTGCCCTTCGAGCGCGTGACCAAAAGCGAGTTGGAGCAATCGGAAAAAACGGGCGAACTCAAGCTTTACCCGCAGGCCGTGCTCGGTATTTTCCCGCAAGCCGGGTCGTATCTGGTGCCGGATTACGAGCAGTTGATTGGGCAAATGGATAATGGACAATGGATAATGGATAATGAAAAAGAAGGAATCGGTGCCCTCTTTCATTACCCATTATCCATTGTCCATTATCCATTCAAAGAAGCCGACTCCCTCCTGCCTTTTGCCGTCGATGCCAGTCAGGAGGCGGCCATTCAGCGGGTGAAGGCGGGCGAATCGCTGGTGATTCAGGGGCCGCCGGGCACGGGCAAGTCGCAGGTGATTGCCAATTTAATGGCCGATTTCGCCGCGCGCGGCAAACGGGTACTGCTCGTTTGCCAGAAACGCGCCGCCCTCGACACGGTGTACGCCCGGCTGCGGCAAATCGGCATGGCCGATTTTGCCGCGCTCATCCACGATTTTCAGCACGACCGCGCCCCGCTCTACGCCCAACTGGCCGGGCAAATCGAGCGGCTGGACGACTACCGGCGGCAGAACCAAAGCCTCGACACCATTTTTCTGGAGCGTGAATTCTCCCAGACCGCCCGGCGCATCGAGCAGCTTACGGGCCAGTTGCAGGAATTTCACGACGCGCTGTTCGACGAACGGGTTTGCGGCGCGTCGGCGAAGGAACTGTACCTGACCAGCAACCCCGACGGCGGGCGCGTGGATCTTGGTTCGTGGTATAAATCGTTTCAATTTGGGCAACTGGACGAGTTTCTGCGTCGCCTCGACCGCTGGGAAACCTACGAAACCCGCCTCGCCGGTTCGCCGTGGCACCCGGAACGCGTGGATTTCAGCCGGTTCACCAACCGCGACGTGCCCGAACTCGAAGCCGTGCTCGACGACGTACCCGCCTTTGCCCGGCACCTGAGCGAGCAAACCACGGCGCTGCTCGGCCAGCCGCTGGCCTGGGCCGAAGCCGTAGCCCTCGACGACGCCCGCGACCGCTGGCAACAAGCCCTTCGCCTGGCCGACGACGAGGCCGTGTGGCCGCTGCTGCAACACGCGCTGACCGGACGATACACCGCCGATTTTCCCCACTGGCTCGACGCGCAACGGGCCGCCCTCGACGCCCTCTGGCGGCAGGGGCTGGTCGGGGCGTCGCTGCCAACTGCCGCGCTGCCGCGTTTTCACCAAACCGTCCGGGCCGCCCTCGATGCCCGGCGCAGCGTGTGGGGCTGGTGGTTTTTCAAGGAAAAAGAACCCCTTCGCGCCGAAGCCACCCGCTACGGCCTCACGCTGTCGCTGGCCGATTTGCAACGCCTGAACGAGTTGGTCGAGGCCCGGCTGGCCTGGGAAAGAACCCTCGTGGAGGTGGAAACCCGGGCGGGCGTCCGCCTGCTCACCGACGCCCCCACCACGACGCAGGCGGCGTTTGAGGCATTCCATCAAAACGTGACGCAGGCCGCCGAGACCCGGCAGTTGCTGGGCAAAAAAAGCGACCGGCTGTACCAACTGGCCCGGCAGTCCCCCGACCGGGCGGCGTTTCGGCGCGTGGTCGAAGCGCTGCTGGCGTCCGTCCAACCCATTCCCGAACGCCTGCGCCGCTGGCGAATCGCCCTGGCCGAAGGGCCGCTGATGGCACTGCTGCACGGAACGGCGCAGCCCGAAGCCCTGAAAACGGCGTTACGACGTGATTTTGAGTTGCTGCGCGAAATGGACACGTTGAAAAGCGAGTTCAGCCGGACGGAGTGGGACGTGTTGCAGCACCTGCAAAATCACTCAATCACTCAGTCACTCAGTCACTCAGTCACCAATTCCCTGCGCCTGGCCTGGCTCGACGACCTCGAAACGCGGTTTCCCGTTTTACGGAGTGTGTCGGGTCTGCAAATGGAGCAGTGGGAAACCGAATTGCAGGTCGCCATCGAACGCAAGCAGGCGTTGAGCCGCGAGATTCTCCTGTTGCGGTTGCGCGAGCGGACCTACGAAAACGTGGAGCGAAACCGGCTCAACAACGTGGTCACCTACCGCGATTTGAAGCATCAGGTGACGAAAAAACGGAGCATCTGGCCGGTGCGGAAGCTCCTGTCGGAACTCTCCGGCGAGGTGTTTCAACTCACGCCCTGCTGGCTGGCTTCGCCCGAATCGGTGTCGGCGCTGTTTCCGCTGAACGCCCCTCACCCCCTGCCTCCTGAAGGAGGTTTAAAATCCGAGCATCGGAACCCCCTTCAGGGGGCAGGGGGTGAGGGATTCGACCTCGTCATTTTCGACGAAGCCAGCCAGTGCTACGCCGAGCAGGGCATTCCGGCCCTGGCGCGGGGGCGGCAGGTGGTCGTGGCGGGCGACCGGCAGCAACTCCAGCCCAGCGACGTGTACCGGGTGCGGTTTGAGGACGATACCGACGACAACCCCGACCTCGAAGTGGATTCCCTGCTCGATTTGGCCGCCCGGTACCTGCCCCAAACCGCCTTGCGCGGCCATTACCGCAGCCGTTCGCTCGATTTGATTCAGTTTTCCAACCGGCATTTTTACAAAAATTCCCTCCAACTCCTGCCCGATTTTGCCGAAATCAACCGGCACGAACCGGCGATCCGCTACCTCCACGTCCAGGGGCACTGGCAGGACCAGCAAAACGGCGTGGAAGCCGAAGCCGTGCTCGGCCTGCTCCGCGACCTGGCCCAGAGCGAGCCGGAGTTGTCGGTGGGCGTGGTCACGTTCAACTTTCGCCAGCAAAACCTGATTCAGGACCTTCTGGAAGCACAAAGCACCAACAACGAAGCACAAAGCACGAAGCACGAGCCGCTTTTCATCAAAAACATCGAAAACGTGCAGGGCGACGAGCGCGACGTGATTATTTTTTCCGTCGGATATGCGCCCGACAACCGGGGCCGGGTGAGCGCACAATTTGGCAGCCTCAACGCGAAGGGCGGCGAAAACCGCCTCAACGTGGCTGTGACGCGGGCGCGGCGGCGGGTGTACGTGGTATGCAGCCTCTGGCCCGAGCAACTCGACGTGCAAAACACACTCAACGAGGGGCCGAAATTGTTGAAAGCCTACCTGCGTTTCGCCCGCGACGTGTCGGAGGGGCGTTTCCAGCCCCAGCCCGCCGAAGAAAACGCCCTGAGCGGCAGGCCGTTGCTAAAGGAGAAACTGCGGGCCGGGCACCCCGGTTTGCGCGAAGAACTGCCCTTCGCCGATTTGACCGAAAAATCGGGTGAAACCTACCAAAACCTTGTCCTGACCGACGACGAGGCCTATTTTGCCAGTCTTTCACCGAAAGAACCCCACGCTTACCTGCCGCTGACGTTGCGCGCTAAAGGCTGGCCGTTTCGGCGGGTGTGGAGCCGGGAGTGGTGGAAGAGCGCGCAGAGCGTAGAGTGATGAGAGAAGAGAATTTCTACAATCTCTGCGCTCATCACTCTACGCTCTGCGCTAAACTCCGTACCGCACTTTTATCCCGTGGTACGCCTCCTGCTCGGTGTAGTCCTTGCGGAGCGGGTGCCCCTGCCAGTCTTCGGGCAGGAAAAGGCGGCGCAGGTCGGGGTGGCCGGTGAAGCGGATTCCCATCAAATCGTAGGCTTCGCGCTCGTGCCAGTCGGCGGTGCGCCAGACGGTGCTGACGGTGGGCACCTCGGGCAAATCGCCCGGCGTGGATTCGCTTTCTTTGCTGTGACGCGGAAAACGGATTTTGAGCGTCAAATGGTGCTCGTAGGGAATCGAGTAGAGGGTGTAGGCGATTTCCATCGTTCCGCTTTCGGACGTAGCGACGCCCGGGCCGTTGTCGAGCGAAGTTAGGCATTCGAGCAGGTCGAAGTAAGTCTGGTCGTTTTCGTGCAAAAACCGGCACACCTCGGCGATGCGGGCCGTGGGCACGAGCAGGTGCGGCTGGAGCGTGGCGGCGTCTTCGGCGAGGATGATTTCAGGGCCGAAGTGGGCGGTGAGCAGGTCGCGGAGGTCGGGGAAAGTCATTTTAGCAAATTTTTCAAAATCCCCATTTCCACCCCCGGCGAGGAGCGCTGGTAGAGGACGTTGTACGTGGCGTCGGCGATGGGCATATCGACGTCAAACTGCCGGTTGATTTCGTGGATGGACTTGACGGCGTAGTAGCCTTCGGCGATCATGTTCATTTCCATCTGCGCCGACTGCACGCTGTAACCCCGGCCAATCATGCTGCCGAAGGTGCGGTTGCGGCTAAACTGCGAGTAGGCCGTCACGAGCAAATCGCCGAGGTAGGCCGAGCCGTCGAGGTCGCGGTAAAACGGATACACGGCGTCGAGAAACCGCTTGATTTCCTGCAACGCATTGGCTACGAGCACGGCCTGGAAATTGTCGCCGTAGCCCAGCCCGTGGCAGATGCCGCAGGCCAGCGCGACGATGTTTTTGAGCACGGCGCAGTACTCGGCTCCGTACAAATCGGTGATGCCGTGGGCGGTTACGTAGCGGCAGGTCAGGTGCCGGGCAAAGCGCTGGGCCACCTCCAGGCTTGGTGAGGCGATGGTCAGGTAACTTTGTTTTTCCAGCGCTACTTCCTCGGCGTGACACGGCCCGGCGATGGCGCAAAGCTGCTGTTGACTCACGCCGTATTCTTTTTCCATCCAGTCGGTCACGAGCATGTTTTCGCCCGGAATCATGCCTTTAATGGCCGACACAACGACTTTCCCCTCGAAATCCGCCGGTTTCAGTTCCTTCAGTGCGTCGGGCAGGAAGGCGGCGGGCACGGCCAGAATCAGGTAATCGGCTCCCTTCACCGCCTCGCTCAGCTTCGCGCAGGGTTTCACCCGGCGCGGGTTCAGGAGCACGTCGCTAAGGTAGCTGGGGTTGTGGTGAAACTTCCGGATGTGCTCCAGATCGCGGCGGTTGCGCAGCCACCAGCGGAGGCGCACGTCGTGCTCGGCGAGAATTTTGACGAGGGCCGTGGCCCAGCTACCGCCGCCGATGACGGATAGTTGCGGGGGGTTGGGCGCGGGGTGGGTTGCCAAACGGGAATGTGGTTTTTGCGACGAAACTACAAAAATCGGGCAACTCCCCGCCCGCCGGTCGGCAAACTTCCAGTCGTGTCCCCGCACAAACCCGCTACGGCCAGAAACCGGTTTAGCGGGTCTGGCACCACTTTTTAATCGCTGCCCGGCATGGCAACGAGCACCCGCGCATTCCCGTACGACCTGGATTTCAAAACCACCGATTTTCGCCAGCACCCCGAACTCTACCGGGTGGGTGTGGGTGAGCAGGGTGTGCTGCTGGTCGAGCCGTACAAGTCGGAAATCCTGCCCCACTGGCGCTTCCGCACGCCCGAGGTGGCCCGCGCTTCCGCCGAGGAGATTTTTGAACTTTTTGAAAACTACCTGAAGGTCAACGACTTTGTTGGGGCCGACATGGCCCGGAAGTTCCTGCAAATGGGCTACACCCGCTCGCGTCGCTACGCCAACCACCGCAGCGGGCGCAAGTACGAAACCAGCGAAACGCCGCGAAACGCCGGGTTGGCTTACCCACTCTCCTCGGGCAGCCGCCACAAAGGCAACCGAATTTTGCCCGTTGAAACAGACGCATTTACAAACGAAAAAGCGCAGTCCGCCGCGATTTTCTACGACTACTGGCAGCGGGCCAAAGACCACCCCGAGTACCTGCGGCAAAAGGAGGAATTCAACCAGACTTTGGACGCAGCCTGAATTCACGCGGCCCGCTCCCGCTGAAAGAGTTTTCTCAACCCGTCCAGAAAACCCGCCTGCCCCGCTGGTTCGTCGGCCTGCTGGGCAAACTGCCACACGCGGATGGCTTTCGTCATCAGTTCGTTTTCGATCAGAAACCCGTCGTGGCCGTAGAGCGAGTCGATTTCGGTGAATTCTGCGCCGGGAATGTGGTTTTTCAGAAACACCTGCTCTTCCATCGGAAACAGCAGGTCCGAGCGGATACCGAGCACGAGCGTGCGGGCTTTGATGCGCGAAAGGGCCACTTCCAGCCCGCCCCGGCTCCGGCCCACGTCGTGCGAATCCATCAGCCGGGTCAGTGCCCAGTAGGCGAAGGCGTTGAAGCGCCGGGCCAGTTTTTCGCCCTGATACTGCTGGTAAGTAGTGGCGCGGTAGCCTTCGAGCTGGTCCTCGCCCTGCCGTGATTGCGTGGTTTGGTAGGTGTCGTAATTCCGGTAACTGAGCAGGGCCACGGCGCGGGCGGCTTTCATGCCGTTGCGGCCCGCGTCGGGGTGCGCCAGGGCCCAGGTGGCATCGGCGGCGATGGCCATACGCTGAGCTTCGTTGAAGGCCACGCCCCAGGGCGACATCTGCGCGTTGGTGGCCACCAGAATCAGGTTTTCGATTAACTCCGGCTGCTGAACGGCCCACTCCACGGCCTGCTGCCCGCCCAGCGACCCACCGATGCAGGTGTGGATTTTCTCAATGCCCAAAAATTTCCGCAGCAAATCGAGCGCCCGCGCCACGTCGCCGACGGTGACGAGCGGGAAATCGTGGAAAAACGGCTCCCCCGTGGCCGGATTGACCGACAGCGCCGACGTGGAGCCGTAGGCCGAGCCGGGCACGTTGGCGCAGACGATAAAATGCTGCCTCGGGTCGAACAGTTTGCCTTCGCCCACCAGCCCGCTCCACCAGTCAGCGGCGTCGCTGCTGCCGGTCAGGGCATGGCAAATCCAGACGACGTTGTCGCCCGCCGGGTTGAGCCGACCGTAGGTGTGGTAAGCCAGGGTCAGTTCGGGCAGAACGGCGCCGCCGTCGAGGGGAAAGGGGGCGGGGGAATGAAAAACCTGCAAAATCAAATGGATAATTGATAATGGATAATGGATAATGAAAAATAAAACTGCCTGAACAGCAAGTCATTATCCATTATCCATTGTCCATTATCCATTGTCAATTACGCCTCCACCGCCTCCAGCGCCACGGCAAACGCCTGCTCCAGATCGGCCTTGATGTCGTCGATGTGCTCGATGCCCGCCGAGATGCGCAGCAGACCGGGCGCGACGCCCGCCGTGCCCTGTTCGAGTTCGGAAAGTTGCGAGTGCGTCGTGCTGGCCGGGTGGATGATGAGCGTTTTGGCGTCGCCCACGTTGGCCAGGTGACTGACGAGTTTCAGCGCGTCCACGACCCGGTCGGCGGCTTCCTTGCCCGCTTTGAGTTTAAACGAAAACACGCCGCCGAAGCCCCGCGTCAGGTATTTTTTGCCCAGCGCGTGGTACTTGTTGCTTTCCAAACCGGGGTAGTTGACGTACTCCACTTCGGGGTGATTTTCGAGCCAGGTTGCCAGCGCCAGGGCGTTTTCGCAGGTGCGCTCCACGCGCAGCGAGAGCGTTTCGAGGCCCTGCAAAAACAGGAACCCGTTGAACGGACTCAAACTCGGTCCCCAGTCGCGCAGGCCCTCGACGCGGGCGCGGATGATAAACTGGATGTTGCCAAACGGTCCGTTTTTCCCGAAAACGTCGTTCAGCACCAGGCCGTGGTAACTCGGCGACGGGTCCGTAAACTGCGGGTACTTGCCGTTGCCCCAGTCGAAGGTGCCCGCGTCGACGATGACCCCGCCGATGGAGGTGCCGTGCCCGCCAATCCATTTCGTGGCCGACTCCACGATGACGTGCGCCCCCCACTTAATCGGCTGGCAAATGGCCCCGGCGGCCCCAAACGTATTATCCACGATGAGCGGCAGGTCGTACTTTTTGGCCAGTGCGGCAAACGCCTCGTAGTCGGGCACGTTGTACTCGGGGTTGCCGATGGTTTCGACGTAGAGCGCCTTTGTTTTTTCGTCAATCAGCTTTTCAAAACTATCCACGTTGTCGCCGTCGGCAAAACGGGCCTCGACGCCGATGTTTTTGAAGGAATTCTTAAACTGGTTGTACGAACCGCCGTAGAGGAAACTCGTCGTGACGAAGTTGTCGCCCACGGTGGTGATGTTGTTGATCGCCACGAACTGCGCCGCGTGGCCCGAGGCCACGGCCAGGGCTGCCACGCCGCCTTCGAGGGCGGCCACGCGTTTCTCGAACACGTCGTTGGTCGGGTTCATGATGCGCGTGTAGATGTTGCCGAATTCCTGGAGGGCAAACAGCCGCGCCCCGTGGGCCGAGTCGTCGAACTGGTACGAGGTCGTTTGGTAAATGGGCACTGCCCGCGACTTGGTGGTGGGGTCAATTTGTTGCCCGGCGTGGAGTTGAAGGGTTTCAAAACGCAAATCTGCCATGAGAAAAGGATTGAAAAGTGAAGGAATGGAACAGTTCACCGCTTGAAAGGCAGCGGTTTAGCCTGGAACGTAACGCTGCACGTTACCCGCCGCAAAGCTCCTGCTGGCCCAGGAAAAAGAAAATCACCGAATACCGTGATTTCCTGTCCCTGAATTCCGTGATTTTTGGGTCAGCGACGAACTGAAAACCGGCGCGTACGGACGCAGGCAATGCGGACCGTTCACGGGAAGGCAGGAGAAAAAGGGGAATCTTCCCGACAGGGAGGGGGGGAGTCGAAGGTCATAACGTGTTGGCTTATCTTTCCCGGGCGACCTTCGCCTCGGGTAGGAATTAGCACCTTTTCCGCCGTTGGGACAGGTTGCCAGGGGTTCGCGGAGCCTATTCTCTCCCCCCTTCTGTATAAGTCAACGCGACCGGCCGGGGGCGTCATTGACTTTAGCGGTGCAATTCTACAACCCAGCGCGCAAGCAGGCAAGCGCGGGGGATTGAAAATTTGCAATGACCCGACCAGCAACGGTTTCCATGTACACCAAACCACCGTGGCGGTAAGGAATAAAAAAAGTTTGAAAGTTTCTATTCAAACGATTGACAAACTAATCTTTTAGCATATACATTTGCATTGTCAACGCACTCCACCGGAGTGTTTTGCAATTCTGGACTACCAGTGGCGGCTGGTAGTCCTCTTTTTTTGTAAAAGTTTAGAGCCGCCCGTTGCCAGAATTGCCGCGAGTTTCTACTTTTGGAGCCAGTAATCACGCATCATGTCTGTTTTGAACGCTTACCGGATCACTTTCTATTACGCCGAAACAGCGTAAACCGGTGGTGTGCATCCTGTCGTTTCCCTGACGTTTGACCTTCCAACCGGCCCGCAAGCCGGTTTTTTTATTGCCAACCGTTTACTGCCTACTGCTCCCTGTGAACTCCCTTCCCACCGCCTCGCGCCTCGACCAGGTCCAGGAGTACTACTTTTCGGTAAAACTGAAGCAAATCGCCGGGATGCGGGCGCGTGGTCTCGACGTGCTCAACCTCGGCATCGGCAGCCCCGATTTGCCGCCTTCGCCCGACACCGTCGACGCGCTGGCGGCCTCGGCGCGCAATCCGAACCACCACGCCTACCAAAGTTACGTGGGTATTCCGGCGCTCCGGCAGGCCTTCGCCGACTGGTATCGGATGTACTTCGGCGTGACGCTCAACCCGGCAGACGAAATTCTGCCCTTGCTCGGCTCGAAGGAAGGCATCCTGCACGTGGCCATGAGCTACCTCGAACCCGGCACCGAGGCACTCGTGCCCAACCCCGGCTACCCCACCTACCGCGCCGCCTCGCTGCTGGCCGGGGCCACCGTGCGCGAATACAACCTGACCGAGGCAACCGGCTGGCTACCCGACCTCGACGCGCTGACCGCGCAGGACCTGAGCCGGGTGCGGGTGATGTGGGTCAACTACCCGCACATGCCCACGGGTGCCCACGCGACGCGGGCGTTCTTCGAAAAACTGGTCGCTTTCGGCAAAACCCACAACATCCTGCTCGTCAACGACAACCCGTACAGTTTCCTACTCAACGACCGGCACCTGAGCCTGCTCGCCGTGAACGGCGCGAAAGACGGCGCGCTGGAATTGAATTCGCTCAGCAAGTCGCACAACATGGCGGGCTGGCGCGTGGGGATGCTGGCCGGGAACGCGACGATTGTGGCGAACGTGCTGCGGTTCAAGTCGAACATGGATTCGGGGATGTTCCTGCCCGTGCAGGAAGCGGCCGTACGCGCGCTGCAAAATCCGCCCTCGTGGTACGCCGGCCTCAACGCCGTTTACCGGCCCCGTCAGCAGAAAGTGTTTGAACTTCTCGACCTGCTCGATTGCCGCTACGACCGGGCGCAGACGGGGATGTTCGTCTGGGCAAAAACGCCCGCCGTGTACCCCAGCGCCTACGCGCTTTCCGATGAAATTCTCGAACGCGCCCACGTTTTCCTGACGCCCGGCGGCATTTTCGGCTCCAACGGCGACGGTTACCTGCGTATTTCGCTGTGTAGCGACGTGGCGGTGTTCGACGAGGCGATTCGGCGCATCAGGAAACTGAAAGGTATTTGCTAACACGCGATTCCGGGACCTAAGGGGCATTTCCCAACTCTAATTCGCACTTTATACTTTGTAATGACTGTAAGCATCGTCGGCATCGGCCTCATTGGTGGCTCGATGTCCCTGAGTTTGAAAGAAAGTGGCTTCGCCGACCTCATCTTGGGCGTCGACAAACGCATGGAACACGTCGTGAAAGCGCTCGAATTGCAGTTGGTGGACAAGGTTCTGCTGCTCGACGACGCCATCGCCCAGTCCGACCTTATCGTGCTGGCCACGCCCGTGGACACGCTCACCACGCTGTTGCCCTACGTGCTGGACCGGGTCGCGCTCGACCGCGTGGAAAAGCAGGTGGTCATCGACGTGGGTTCGACCAAGCGACCCATCGTGGAATCCGTGCGCAACCACCCGATGCGCGGGCGGTTCGTGGCCACGCACCCGATGGCGGGCACCGAATATTCCGGCCCGGAAGCGGCGGTGCGCGGGCTTTTTGAAGGAAAATTTACCGTCCTCTGCGACGTAGGCGATTCGGACGCCGACGCCGTGGCGCTGGTGAGGCGGATGTACGAGGCGATGAAAATGCAGTTTACTGAGTTCGACGCCGTTTCACACGACGTGCACACGGCCTACATCTCGCACATTTCGCACATCTGTTCGTTCGCCCTGGCGCTCACTACACTCGAAAAAGAAAAAGAGGCCGACCGGATTTTTGAACTCGCCAGCACCGGCTTTGCCAGCACGGTGCGGTTGGCGAAAAGCTCGCCCGAAACCTGGATTCCGATTTTCCGGCAAAACCAGGACAACCTCCTCGACGTGCTCGACGAGTACATCAACACCCTGCTCAAGTTCAAGGGCCTGATGCTGGCGGGCAGCTACGAGCGCTTCGGCGAGTACCTCCAGGAAGCGGGCGACATCCGGCGGATTTTGAAATAACCGATGGCTGGGAATTTACCCGAAACCGTATCTTTGTTCAGGGCCGTTCGGACCGTGGAGCGGAAGGATATTTTGTTGATAGATGGCTTTCGGACGATACCGGGACAACTGGAGGCAAAACAGTTTGCCTGCACGCTCGAAGACGCCGTCGCTTTCGGCCAGCAAGTAGTAGCGCGGTTCGACAAGGAAATGTTTTGGATTGTGGAGGTCGTTTTACCGAAAGACGTTTTAGGCTATTGCCTTTTGCTTGAACTGGACACCCGGCCCGCTTGTAGTGTTCATTACGAGAAACTCACACGATTCAACCAAGCCATTCAACACCTAATTTGGTATGAGTAAGGAAACGATGATGACCGTCCGGGCGAGGATTCGGATGCTGGCCACCGAGGAAGGAGGCCGCCACACCCCCTTTATTTCTGCCTACCGCCCCAATTTTTCGTTTGGTGCCCAGCATAACCAGGATGGACAAATTTTATTGTTGGACCACGAGCAAATGCCGCCCGGAGCGCAGGGCGACGTGCACATCCGGTTTGTGGTGAAACTTGAACGCTGTCCCGCGCCAACGGTGGATTCACTGTTCGTGATTCGGGAGGGGAAAATCGTCGGGGAGGGAATTATTCTTGAAATCGTTTCCGACGAGCCTTTGGAATCGCTTGAGCAACTCAATTTCGCCGAATTACAGGCATAAAAAACGGGAGCCAAATCCGGCTCCCGTTTTTCGTTCAAAACCGCCGGAAACTTCACGCAAAATACTTCGTCACGCCCGGCACGGCCACGGGATAGAGGCCGTCTTTGTTGGGCGTGATGGGTGGCGTGGCCTGAAAACTGTACTCCTTCGGCATGATGTCCATGCCCGAGTTGAGGGCCGTGTTCCACTCGATGATTTGGCCCGAATACGTCGCTAAGCGACCCAGAATCGACGTCATCGTGGACTTGGCCGTGCGCTCGGCGTCCCAGAATTTGTACTCGCCTTTGGCAATGGCCGCGAAAAGCTCGTCGTGTTCGGTCTGGTACGGCTGGTTTTCGAGTTTTTTGTCGAACGCGTACAGCGGCTTACCCTTGTAGTCCACGATTTTGGCGTCGCCCGCGAGCATTTTGCCTTTTGTGCCCAGAATCAGTTCGTCCACTTTGGCCCAGGTGCCTTTGATGTGGCGGCATTCGGAGTTGAGAATCGTGCCGTCGGCGTACTCGAACTCCACGTGGTGGTGGTCGAAAATCTCGCCGTATTCCTTGCCCTTGCGCACCTCGCGCCCACCGGTGCCCTTCGCCCGAACCGGGTAACCGCCTTTAAACCAGTTGAACACGTCGATGTTGTGGATGTGCTGCTCGTTGATGTGGTCGCCGCAGAGCCAGTTGAAGTAGTACCAGTTGCGCATCTGGTATTCCATCTCGGTTTGGCCTTCCTTGCGGGGTTTCACCCACACGCCGTCGTTGTTCCAGTACACGTTGCCGCTCACGATGTCGCCGAGCAGGGCTTTGTTTTTGTACAGCGCCCGGTACGACGTCTGGTAGTGGCGTTGCAGGCCGCTGACCACGTTGAGCTTTTTGGCCTTCGCGATTTCGGCCACGGCCATTACTTTCAGCACCCCGGCGGGGTCCACGGCCACGGGTTTTTCCATGAACACGTGCTTGTTCTGCTTGATGGCCTCCTCGAAGTGAATGGGCCGGAAACCCGGCGGCGTGGCCAGAATCACCACGTCGGCCAGCGGAATGGCTTTCTGGTAGGCGTCGAAACCCACGAAGCGCGCCTCGGCGGGCACCTTGAAGCGGTCGCCCTGGCCTTTTTCGCCAAGGGCTTCCTGAATGATCTTGACGCTCTCGTCGAGGTTGTCCTGGAAGGCGTCGGCCATCGCCACGAGCTGCACGTTTTGTTTCGTGCTGAGGGCCTGCACGGCGGCCCCCCGGCCACGCCCCCCGCAGCCGACGAGGGCGACTTTAATCGTGTCGGCAACACCGGATTGGAAACCCTGGGAGCGCCCGAACAGGGGCGCGGCGAGCAGGCCACCCGTCAGGAGCGACGTGGCTTTGACGAAATCGCGGCGTGATTGGTCGGATTGGTTCATGCGGAAAGAGGTTTTGGGAATCGTTTGAAAAAATTTATACTGCTTTCGCCGCCAGTTCGGCTTCCAGCGCGTTTTTGAGTTTTTGCACGTCGCGTTTCAAGGCCGGAACCTTCACGGCGAGGTCGTTGAGGCCCTCTTTGGCTTTCGCCAACAGTTCCTGTGCCTGGCGGTGTCGTTCTTCACGCTGGGTTTTTTCTTCCGGGGTCATGGCTATTGGTAGTTGAGCCGGTCAATCATAAACCGGCAATATGAAATGTCCAACTCAACCTCCGTGAGTTCATCGCGGTACTGTGTGAGCAGGGTGCTCGTCTGAATTTCCTCCATCAGCCACACGCCAATTTGGTCGTCTTCAGGGAATCTGTCTGGTCAACCACACCAATCGCCGCAGCGCTTGAACGTGCCCTTCGTAAGTTAAAATGGCCTCTCGCAGTTCAATCTGCTGCAATTCCAAGGCTCTCAGCCAAGAAAGATAGTCGAGCAGATTGTAAGCCATTCTCTGGAAAATCAAGGTGAAACTCCATCTTGCTTCAAACGCATTTGTTCGAGTTCTTCCCAGGAAACGTGGACAAATTCTCCCCGTCGCGCTTGCTCAATCGATTCGTCCAATGCCCGGCGGTTTGCCTCGGAACGCGTCAAATACTCCGTCGGGTCCATTTACAGAAACCCGGATTCGCCCGGATTTGAAGAGCGTTTTTACCTGTTGAAAAAACTCTTCGTTCCATTCCTCCGTGCTCAGTTCAAACGTCGCAGTCATGGCGATTTCCCGTTGATTTCCCCAAAGTTAAGTTACTGCCCAAGCATTTCCTTAAAAAACGCCTCGGCTTCTTCGGGCGTGGGTTGGCGCACGGGCCGCACGAGGCGGAAGCCCACGTAATCGCCGTCGGTCATCCACCACTTCGAGCGCGGAATCTGCGGGTCGCGCTGGTTCCAGGCTTCCACCTGAGGCAGGCGGTCGGCGCAGCGCAAGCCCTCGGGCTGGCTTTTGAACCCGCCCCCCCGGGCCGTGTGGTAGGCGCGGGGTTTGTCGGGTTTCACGTAAAAACTGCTTTTCGGGTCGGTGGTGAGTTTCTGAAAATACGCCGCGTCGTACTTGTCCATCGTCCATTCGGCTACGTTGCCGAGCAGGTCGTAAAAGCCCCAGGCGTTGGGTTTTTTGCCCCCGACTTTGTGGTAGCGGTCGGTGGCGTTGCCCGCAAACCAGGCGTATTCCTTCAAATTGGCGGCGGTCACGCCCGTCGGGTAGGTCGTCTGGCTGCCCGCGCGGCAGGCGTATTCCCACTCGGCCTCGGTGGGGAGGCGGTAAAACTGGCCAGTTTTCTGGTAAAGCCACTTGCAGTAGGCCAGGGCCGTGAAGGGCTGCATCGAATTGGCCGGAAAACCGCCTTCCTTGCCCATGCCCCAGGTCAGGTCGATGTACTGCGCCGTGGGCCGGGTGATGGCGTCGGGCACGGGCGCGACGTCTTTTTCCTCAAAACGAAAGGCCGAGAACTGGTCGTGGGTGATTTCGGTGGCGCTCATCCAGAACGGCTCGACGGTCACCCCCACCTGCGGACCTTCGTCGGCCTGGCGGCCTTTTTCGGTGGCAGGGCTGCCCATCAGGAAGGTCCCCGCCGGAA
Source organism: Spirosomataceae bacterium (assembly GCA_965249815.1). Classification (GTDB taxonomy): domain Bacteria; phylum Bacteroidota; class Bacteroidia; order Cytophagales; family Spirosomataceae; genus JAJAZB01. Next base: position 635,444 of record CBDFMV010000003.1, read on the forward strand.
CGGGCAGCATCTGAACAGGCACCGTCACGCCGGGCGGGGCGAGTTCAAACGGTTTTCCAGTTTCCTGGGCCAGCGACGGCAGGGCCAACAGGCTGAAGACAAACGGAGCAAAACGGTTTTTCACAAAAAGCGGCTGTTTTTCGATAAAGGCACAAACTTAGATTTCTTACCATGTTTTAACTAAAAAAGCGCCGGATACCCCACCCGCCAGCCGCCGACGAGCCTACTCGGCGGCAAAAAAGCGGTTGAACCCCGGCGTCGTCCGGACCCGGATTTTTCCGTGGTCGGGTTCGAGGAAAAGCCCTTCGGCCCCTTCGCGGCGCAGCAGCGCGAGGGCTTTTTCCAGCGGCAACAGGCAGCAGGCCGTCGAGAGCCAGTCGGCGGTGGCGGCGTTTTCGGCCAGCACCGTCACCTGGCGGCGGGAGGTCCGGCCGAGGCCGGTTTTCGGGTCGACGATGTGCGAGTACCGCTTGCCGCCGATTTCGACGAATTGAAACACATCGCCGGAAGTCGAAACGGCCTTGTTTCGCAGCAAAAGCAGCCGCTCGTCGAGGCGTTCGCCAGAAACCGGCAATTGCACCGCCACCCGCCACCCGCCGACGGGCGATTGGCCGACGGCCATGTTTCCCGCCGCATCGACCAGCGCGTCGGTGAAACCTTTCTCCCGCAAAAAATTCAACATTTCCTGCGCCGCGAAGCCCTTGCCGATGCCGCCTAAATCGAGGGCAGTGCCGGGCCGGTCGAGTTTCACGCGGTGCCCGACCGCATCGAGCCGCATTGCCCGCATCCCCACCGTGGCGAGCGCCCGCCGGAGCGTGTCGGGGGACGGCAAACGGCCCACTTTCCGGCTTTGCCGCCACAGGCGCGTAAGGCGACCCACGGTGACGTCAAACGTGCCGCCGCTGCGTTGCCAGGCCGTTTTCGATTGTTGCAAAATTCGGAACAGGTCGGGCGAAACCGGCACCCAGCGCCCGCTGCCCGCCGTGCGGGCGAGGCGGTTGAGTTCAGAATCGACCAGGTAATCGCTGAAATGGGCGTTGAGCGAATCCGCGAGGATAAACGCTTGGTTGGCGGCGTTGGCGGCGGCCAGCGAGTCGGTGGCGAAGAGTTGAATCGTGAACAGCGAACCCATTTTGGGTTGCTGAAAAATGAATTTGCGGGGCGGCTGCGCGGCGGCGGCCAGGGTGCAGGCGCAGAAAAAAAGAAGTTTGACCACGGTTCAGCAACTAAACTCCTTCACCGCCTCGATGAAACACCGCGCCTTGTCGGGGTCGGTGTCGGGGTACACGCCGTGGCCGAGGTTGGCGATGTACCGCTGGGTGCCAAACTGGTCGAGCATCCGGCGGGTCTGGCGGCGGATTTCTTCGAACGAGGCGTACAGCACGCAGGGGTCAAGGTTGCCTTGCAGGGTTTTGTCGGGCAGCATCGCCCGCGACTCGGCGATGTCCATGTTCCAGTCCAGCCCCACGACGGCGCAGTGCAGCGCGTTCATCTCGGCGCGGGCGAAAAACGCACCTTTCGCGAACACCGTGACGGGCACCTCGGTGAGGGCGTCGCAAATCCGGGCGATGTAGGGCAGCGAAAACTCGCGGTACTGCTCGGGCGAAAGAATGCCCGCCCACGAGTCGAAAATTTGCACCAGATCGGCCCCGTTGGCGACCTGCGCTTTCAGGTAGCCAATCGTGCTGTCGGTGATTTTCTGGAGCAGCGCGTGGGCGAGGGCCGGGTCGGAGTACAGCGCTTTTTTCGCGACCGAAAACGTTTTCGAGCCTTTGCCTTCGAGCATGTAGCACAGCAACGTAAACGGCGCGCCCGCAAACCCGATGAGCGGCACGCGCCCGGCCAGCTCTCTTTTCACCAGCCGAATCGCCTCCAGCACGTAGCCCAGGTCGGTTTCGGCGTCGGCGACTTTCAGCGCGTGTACGTCGGCCAGCGTGCGGATGGTTTTCGGAAAAACCGGCCCCCGGCTTTCGATCATCTCGTAGGGCAGGCCCATCGCTTCGGGCACGACGAGGATGTCGGAAAAAATAATCGCCGCATCAACCCCCAGCAAATCAACGGGTTGTAGGGTCACTTCGGCGGCGAGGGAGGGCGTGGTGGCCAGTTCGATAAACCCGCTCGTGCGCGCCCGCACGGCGCGGTATTCGGCCAGCATCCGGCCCGCCTGGCGCATCAGCCACACCGGTACGCGCTCGGTTTGCTCGCCACGGGCGGCCCGCAGGAGCAAGTCGTTTTTTAAATTCATTCGGCAAAAATACGTTGCCGGTGCGAATGGAACACGGATTTAACGGATGCCACCGGCGTACCCGGATTTTAAAATCAATGCCCCTTCGTGCTGCGTAGCATCCGTTCAATCCGTGTTCCATTTCATCCGTATCTTTGTCCCGATGCAAATTCACGAAGCCCGGTTCGTTCAGAGCACGCCCGACCCGAAGAAAACGCCCCCGCCCGACAAGCCGGAGTACGCCTTCATTGGCCGCTCGAACGTGGGGAAATCGTCGCTCATCAACGCGCTGGTGCGGCAGAAAAATCTGGCCAAAACCTCTCAGACGCCCGGCAAAACGCAACTCATTAACCATTTTCTGATCAACAACGCCTGGTACCTGGTCGATTTGCCCGGCTACGGCTTCGCGCAGGTGAGCAAAGCCGAAAAGGCCAAGTTTGGCGGCATGATTCGCACCTACCTCGAAAAGCGCGAGAACCTGCTCTGCACCTTCGTGCTGCTCGACATCCGCCACGAACCCCAGCGCATCGACCTCGATTTTCTCGAATTTCTGGGCGAAGCGGGCATTCCGTTTCACCTGGTTTTTACGAAAGCCGACAAACTCACGCCCAACCAGGCCAAAACCCGCGTGGACGCCTACCGCACGGTGCTGCTCGAAACCTGGGAAGAGTTGCCGCCGTGTTACGTCACTTCGGCCCTCAACCAGCAGGGCCGCGACGAGGTGCTGGCGGCCATCGCCGGGATGAACGTCCTGTTCGCCAGCGCAAAAAAATGACCAACCGGCTCTTTATTCCCGGCGCGTTCTGCTTAGTTTTGAACCCTTAAACCGAAACTCATCCAACCCATTCATGCAATTGCTCAAGGAAGTAGCTACGATTTCGGGCAAGCCTGGTTTGTACCGCATTCTGAAACCAACCCGCACGGGGGTCATCGTAGAGTCGATTGACGACAAAAAACAACGGCTGGTCATCAACAAAACCACGCGGGTATCGGTCCTGAGCGACATTTCGGTGTACACCCGCATTTCCAACGACCACATGATGCCGCTCCAGGGCATTTTCACCGCCCTGCGCGGGCGCTACGGTAAAGACCTCGGCATCGACCCCAAAACCGCCGCCGACGCCGAACTGGCCGACTTTTTCGTGCAAGTCGCCCCCGAGTACGACCGCGAGCGCGTCCACACCAGCGACATTCAGAAAATCATTTCCTGGTACAACATCCTGACGACCCACCTGCCGGAGTTGTTTGTCCAACCCGTTGCGGCCCAGCCCCAGCCCGTTGCGCCCGACCCGGTCCTTGCCGCCGTACCGGCCACTGAGCTGCCCGTCAACGAGGCCGTTCCGGTGCAGGAAGCCGAAGCCCCTACGCCGGTCGCCGAAGCGCCGGAGCCTGCCGCCGAAGCCCCGAAAAAGAAGCCCCGCGCCCGCAAGAAAGCCGTGGCGGAAGAAGCAAAGGCGGAGTGATAGTTTCTTAAGCAAAAAGCCCGGCCGGAATCACCGGCCGGGCTTTTTATTGGGAAATCATTTCTTTGTAATAGCGCTACTCCACCTTCCCAATCCGCACCGTGTTGGTTTTGTTGCCCTGGCCGTAGGGCATGGCCAGCACGCTCACGTACACGTCGCCTTTGCTCAGGTGTCCCTCGGCCACGAGGCGGTCGAGCATGGTTTTCACGGTGACTTCGGTGTCGAAGGTTTTCTGGTCGTAGAAAAACGCCTGCGCGCCCCAGAGCAGCCCCACGTTGGTGAGCGTGTGGGTGTTGTCGGTGAAGACGTACAGCCGGGCTTTGGGCCGGTGGGCCGAAATGCGCAGGGCCGTGTAGCCCGAGTTGGTGATGCACAGAATGGCCCTGGCCTCGGTGTCGCGGGCCAGGCGGCAGGCCCCGGCAATGATGCGGTCGTTGAGGTAGTACCGGCCGGGCTGGTAATCGTTGAGCGCGTGGTTTTTGAAATAAATCGCCGCTTCGTCGCCCTTCACGATTTTAATGCCGTTCTGCTGTTCTTCCACGGTTTCGATGATGTGGGCCATCATCGTGACGGCCTCCACGGGGTACTGCCCCGAGGCCGATTCCGCCGAAAGCATCGTGGCCGAGGCCCCGTCGAGCACGGCGTTGGCCACGTCGGAGGTTTCGGCGCGCGTGGGGCGGGGCGAATCTTTCATCGATTCGAGCATCTGCGTGGCCACAATCACGGGCTTGGCGGCCAGGATGCACTTTTGCACCATCATTTTCTGCAATTGCGGCACGATGGCCCCGTCCATCTCCACGCCCAAATCGCCCCGGGCCACCATCAGGCCGTCGGTGGCAGCGATAATTTCGTCGATGCGGTCGATGGCTTCGGGCTTTTCGATTTTGGCGATGACCTTGGCCGTTTTGCCCGCCGCCTTGATTTTTTCCTTCACGTCCAGAATGTCCTGCGCCGTGCGCACAAACGAGAGGGCGATCCAGTCCACGTCGTGTTCGAGGCCAAACACCAGGTCGGCTTCGTCTTTTCCGGTCAGCGCGGGCAGGCCCACCTTCGTGCCGGGCAGGTTGATGCCTTTTTTCGACCGCAAAATCCCGCCGTACACCACCGTGGTGGTCACTTCTTTGGTATACAAATCGATGCCCGTCACCACGACTTCGAGGTTGCCGTCGTCCATCAGAATGCGCTCGCCCACCTTCACGTCCTGGTACATCGAGGTGTAGGTGGTACCCACGCGTTCGGCGGTGCCGAGCAGGGTTTCGTCCATCACGAAGGTCAGGGTTTTGCCCGCTACCAGTTCGACGCCGTTGTTTTCGACCATCTGCGTCCGGATTTTCGGACCCTGCAAATCCTGGAGAATGGTGAGGTTGAGGCCGTGTTCGGCGTTCAGTTCGCGGATGGACTGGATGCGCTGGAGGTGGTCGTCGTGGGTGCCGTGCGAAAAGTTGAGGCGAAACACGTTGGCACCGGCCTGGGCAAGCCTCAGCAGCATTTCTTTGGTCTGGCTGGCTGGCCCGACGGTGGCCACGATTTTCGTCTTTTTCTGGTAAGAAGACATGGGGTAGAGTCAGGGTTTACGGCGCGCAAGTTACGGCGGGGGGCTGAATTGCAGCAAGTTTTCGGTGAAATCGCCCGGAGTCGCTCCGCGAGGCATTTTTGGTGAAAACTCGCCGCGCCTCGAAGCGGGCGGGCGTGATTTTAGGCCCGAACTCCGTAACTTGCCCCTCGTCTTTTTTTCTCAACATCCATGTTCGTCCGGCGCAATTTTCTGTTCCTCGTGGCCCTGCTGGCGACGGCGGTGGCCATGGTGATGGGCGCGACCGTCTGGCAGCGGCCCGCGCAGGCTGCCGAACCGACGCCCGTTTTCCCCGACGCCGCCTTTCGGAAATACTGGTTTGCGGGCAAGGCCGAACTGACCAGCTACACCCTCGACCAGGTGCGGTACGGTCAGCACAACCCCGGCCAGGCCGTGCTGATTTTCGTCACTGAAGACTTCCGCACCGACACGCAGGTGAAACTGGAGTCCGGCGACCGCAGCCAGGCCACGCCCGTGCTGAAACTCAACCAGGTGCGCAAATTCGTCACGGGCCTTTACGACTACTCGACGCTGACTTCCGTGTTCATGCCCCTCGACACGAAACTGTTTCCGCACGCGCTCAAAGCCACGGCGTCGGTGCAGGAATGGTGCGGGCATACCTACCAGCAATTGAATCTGAAAGGCCGTCAGTACCACCTGACGAGCCACTCGTATTTTGAAAAAGAAGGGGACAAAGAAGCGCGTTTCGACCGCGCCTGGCTCGAAGACGAACTCTTCACCCGCCTGCGCCTCAGCCCCGAAACCCTGCCCACGGGCGAGGTTGAGGTAGTGCCAAGTTTGCTGTCCAGCCGGTTGGGCCACCGCGCCCCGCAGCCCGAACCCGCCACCGCCGCCCTCGCTGACACGGCGTTTCAGGCGCAGAACGTCCGGGTTTATACGCTGACTTACCCCGGCTTGCAGCGCCGCGTGGCCTTATTTTTTGAGAAAAACGCCCCGTACCGGATTGCGGGTTGGGAAGAAACGACGGTTGAGAAAAACCAGCCCCTCACCACCCGCGCCACACGCCGCCAAACCCTCGTGACCGACTACTGGCAACACCACGGGCTGGACGGAAAGGCGTTGCGGGATAGTCTGAAAATACAGTAATGTTCAATTTTCAATGAAGAATGAAAATCATTGAGCGTTGAAAATTGAACATTGAAAATTTCTCGTCAATCCACCATGCTCCCCATCGCCCCCGCTACCGTGCTGAAAGTTTCCGGCGAAGCCAGCGTCGAAGCGCCCGATTTGCTGGCCGTGGAGGAGCCGCTCGAAATCCGGCTCGGCTTCGGACCACCAACCGACCGTCGGCAGCGCAGCCTCTCCGTTACCATGCGCACCCCCGGCCACGACCAGGACCTGACGCTGGGTTTTCTGCTTACCGAGGGCATCATCCAAACCCCGGCGCAGGTGTACAGCCTGAAACATTGCACCGAAGCTGGCCGCCAAGAAGTAGAAAACGTCATCCGCGCCGAGTTACAACCAGCCGTCGAAGTGCCCTGGGAGCGTTTGCAACGGCATTTTTACACTTCGTCGAGTTGCGGCGTGTGCGGCAAAGCGTCCATCGAAGCGGTCGAGGCCACGGGCTGCGCGGTGTTGCCGCCCCCGGTGCCCCTGCTTGATGCCGACACGTTGCGCCAACTCCCCGACCGCCTGCGTCAGCACCAGCGCGTATTCGACCACACCGGCGGCCTCCACGCGGCGGCGCTTTTCGACGAAACCGGCCAACTGATTTTGCTCCGCGAAGACGTGGGCCGCCACAACGCCCTCGACAAGCTCATCGGCGCGGCGGCGCTCCGGGGCCTGTTGCCGCTGCACCGGCACGCCCTGCTGGTGAGCGGGCGGGTGAGTTTTGAACTCGTGCAAAAAGCCCTGATGGCCGGCATCCCGCTGCTGGCCGCCGTGGGGGCGCCGTCGAGCCTGGCCGTGAATCTGGCGCAGCAGTTCGGCCAAACGCTGGTTGGATTTCTGCGCGAGGGGCGGTTTAACGTGTACGCTGGAGCGGAGCGGGTTGCTTTGCCGGCCGTTGTGTAATAATTTTCAATGCGCATGAAAAAGACAATGGACGTTGAAAATTGAACCGCAGCGGCGGACCGCATTGAAAATTCTCTTCCTTAAAATGCCTTCCCAACTTCTTCCCAACCGCCCCCCCGAAATCCTCACCAACCTCCGCCTCGCTACTGGCGACGACGTGGCGGCGGGTTTCACGGCCGTGGCCTCGTCGTTCCGGCACGTGTTCGGCGGCACCAACCTCTGGCGCGGCAGCGTGGCGCTATTGAAATTGAACCAGAAAGCGGGCTTCGACTGCCCCAGTTGCGCCTGGCCCGACCCCGACGGCACCCGCTCGCCCGTGGCTGAATACTGCGAAAGCGGCGCAAAAGCCGTGGCCGACGAAGTAATGACCGGCCACACGGCCTCGCCGGTGCTGTTTCAGCGGTATTCGGTGGCCGAACTTTCCGAAAAATCCGAGCTCTGGCTGGGGCAGCAGGGGCGGCTCACGCACCCGATGGTGCTGCGCGAAGGCGGTACGCACTACGAAAAAATAAGCTGGGACGAGGTGTTTGCGCTGGTTGGGGGCCACCTGAATGCCCTGACTTCGCCCGACGAAGCGGTTTTTTACACCTCGGGCCGGGCGAGCAACGAAGCGGCGTTTCTCTACCAGCTTTTCGTGCGGGCGTTTGGCACCAACAACCTGCCCGACTGCTCGAACATGTGCCACGAAAGCACGACCGAGGCGCTGACCGAAACGCTGGGACTGGGCAAAGCCTCGGTGAAACTCGACGATTTTGGCAAGGCCGAACTCATCGTGATTCTGGGGCAAAACCCCGGCACCAACGCCCCGCGCATGATGTCGGCGCTCGAAGAAGGCAAGCGCAATGGCGCCAAACTCATCGCCATCAACCCGCTCGTGGAAACCGGCCTGCTGGCCTTCCGCAACCCGCAGAACGTCCGCGACGTGGTAACGCCCGGCGGCACCAAACTGGCCGATTTGTACCTTCAGCCGCGCATCAACGGCGACATGCAGTTGCTGAAAGCGCTGCTGAAGTTGCTTCTGGAGGCCGAAGCCGAACGACCCGGCGAGGTGATCGACCAGGAATTTATCGCCCGAAAAACGATGGGACTGGACGCGTTGAAAGCCGACCTCGACCGCTACACCCTCGACGACCTCGCCGACCAGTGCGGCGTGCCGCTGGCCCAGATCCGCGAAGCCGCCGACCTGCTGGCCCGCCGCAAGCGCATCATCATTTGCTGGGCCATGGGCCTCACCCAGCACCAGAACGCCGTCCAGACCATCCGCGAAATTGTGAACGTGCTGCTGCTGAAAGGCAGCATCGGCCTGCCCGGCGCGGGGGCCTGCCCGGTGCGCGGCCACAGCAACGTGCAGGGCGACCGCACAATGGGCATTTACGAAAAACCCAAACCGGCGTTTCTCGACAAACTCAAGGAACTGTTCGGCTTCGAGCCGCCACGCAACGCGGGCTACTCTACGGTCGAAGCGGTGCAGGCCATGCACAACGGCCGGGCAACGGTGTTTTTCGCCCTCGGCGGCAATTTCGTTTCGGCGGTTTCCGACACCGATTTCACCGGCGAGGCGCTGCGCAAGTGCGCCCTAACCGTGCAGGTTTCCACGAAACTCAACCGCAGCCACCTGGTTCACGGCAAAACGGCCCTCATCCTGCCCTGCCTGGGCCGCAGCGACGAAGACCACCAGGCCAGCGGCGAGCAGTTTGTGACGGTGGAGAACACCACCGGCGTGGTGCACCAATCGCGGGGGCCGCTCAAACCGCCGTCGGAGCATCTGCGCAGCGAACCGGCCATCGTGGCGGGCGTGGCCAAAGCAACGCTGGGCGAAAAAACGCCGGTCGAGTGGAACGCGCTCGTGGCCGACTACGACCGCATCCGCGACTTGATCGAAAAAACGATAGAAGGGTTTGAAAACTACAACCAGCGGGTGCGGGAGCCGGGCGGGTTTTACCTGCCCAATTCACCCCGGCAGGGCCAGTTCGACACGCCCGACCAGAAAGCGCATTTCAGCATCAACGCGCCGACGGTCTGGCAACTCGCCGAAGGCGAGTATTTGCTGATGAGCATCCGCAGCCACGACCAGTTTAACACCACGATTTACGGCCTCAACGACCGGTACCGGGGCATTTTCAACGAACGCCGCGTGCTGATGATGAACGAGGCCGACATCCGCACGGCGGGCCTGCAACCCCGACAGGTGGTGAATCTACACAGCCACTACGGCGGCAACACGCGCACGGCACGGCATTTCGTGGTGGTGCCGTACAACATCCCGACGGGCTGCCTGGCGGCGTATTTTCCCGAAACCAACCCGCTCATTCCCATCGATCAGGTTGCCGAGCGCAGCCTGACGCCCATCTCGAAGTCCATTCGGGTAACGATTGAAAAAGCAGGCAGTTAGCAGTTGGGCAGTTAGCAAAAATTGATACTTGCCAACTGCCTGCTTTCAACTGCCTACGTACTTCTCGTTTTCTTTCGCTTTCGCGTGTTCTTTTCGCTCCAATTCCTCCTTCGGCGTGACGGGCTTGTTGGTGTCGGCGGTGTGCGTGGCCTGGTTGGGGCTTTGGCTGGAGCCGTCGGTCATCTCATCGAGGTCGGCCAGCGTGGGCTTCGGTTTGGCTGCGTTCGTTTGCATGGCTGCGGGGAGTTTTTTTAAGACCGTTAAAAAAATGCGCCCGCTCCGGCGGAAGCAACCTGCCTCCCGGCCTTGACCAAAATCACCCGACCTGCCAACGGAAATTGGTTTTATTCGGGAAAAATTTCCCCAGCTTCGTAGCAACTGGCACTGATTTTTGAAGAAACCCTCTGTTTCATTTTTACCCAAACGCCATGATTTCCGATACCCCCAACACGCCCGACAGCAACGACCAGGAAACGGGCCAGCTTTCCAACCAACCCGCCGAACCCGCCGGTCGCAAGCCAAAAGAAATGGCCTACGTGGGCATCAGCGCCACCGAACTGGAGGAAATCGGGGCCGAAACCTACCACGGTACCGCCGACGCGTACCAGCGCAACGACATTCAGGATTTTAAGGACGCCATCGTGGCCAACGAGAACATGACGGCGGCTGGGCCGGTGCTGTTCGAGGAAGGTACCGATCAGCGCGGCGAAACCAACGACGTGCAGCAGCGCGCCGAAGACGGCGACAGCAACGCCGTGGAACACCCCGAAGACAACCCCGGCCTCGGTGACGCCGGCGACCCGGCCACGCCCGCCGACGCGTACGAGAACCAGTCGAATAAGCCAAAAGCCGAGCAGCAGCACGGCTCCGGCACGGGGGAACTTCCCGACGAGCCGGGCACCACGCCCGACAGCAACAACAGCCAGCAAAAAGCCAAATTGGGGTGATGGGTAGCCCATTCCTCACCAGTGGGGTGTTCGGTGGGCGGTTTGATTCCGCCGGATGCCCCAACCCGCTGGTTGGCGCACTGGCACTGCTTTTTCGATAGAAATGAATCGTCACAAACACTCATCAACAAACCCTGACTTTCTTATGGCATCGCTGACCGACCAGGTTCGCGGCTTTTTCTCCGACGAGGAGCAAACTTCGCTGCGCGGACTTTTCATTGAAGAATTGCAGGATATTTATTGGGCCGAAAACCACCTCGTGGACGCCCTGCCCAAAATGGCTGGGGCCGCTACGTCAAGCCAGCTTCGGCAAGGTTTCGAGACGCACCTCCAGGAAACTAAAAACCAGGTGCAGCGCCTGGAGCGCGTGTTTCGCTCGATTGGCGAAGAGCCAGAATCGAAGAAGTGCGAAGCCATGAATGGCTTGGTGAAAGAGGCCGAGGAACTCATTTCGGACACCGCCGACGGCACGATGGTGCGCGACGCGGCCCTCATCGCCGGTGCCCAGAAAGTGGAGCACTACGAAATTGCCACGTACGGCACCCTGCGCACGTTTGCCCAGATTCTGGGTTACAATGAGGCTGCCGAACTTCTTCAGGCAACGCTCGATGAGGAAGGCGCAACCGACAAGAAACTGACGCAAATCGCCGAGTCGTTCGTCAACGCCCGGGCGAAGCAGGAGCATTGAGTGGCTTTCAGGGAATTGAGTAGCCCGGTTTTGTGGACTTTAAAAACCAAACCGGAAGCGTTGAAATCCCTGAAATAGCCCTCGACCAAACTTAGATAGGTAGGTTAAATGGTGGGAAGCAAAAAAAGCCCTCGCGTTTGCGGGGGCTTTTTTTTGTCAATTCAACTGCTTCTCCACAAACTTTCCGCTCGCCTTTTCCTTCAGCAACACCACCTGCCGCCCGTCGTGGGTCATTTCTTCCTTGATGAGGTAGTGGTCGGCGTCGTATTCCTGGAGGTGGCTTTCCTGGGTCAGGCCCTCCCTGCCACGCCAGACGGGCAATTCGACCTTTTCCCATTGCTTGGTTTGCGCCGAGCGATAGCACGCGTCGATGATGGCGTTGACCACGTAGCCATCGTAAAACGTTTCGGCGGGCTGCTTGCCCTGCTCGAACGAGTTGAACATGTCGGTAAACATGTGGTTGTAGCCCAGATCATTGACCTCGTCGCCGACGGGGAAGAGCCAGCCCGAATCGCTTTCGGCTTTTTCGGCGATGTAGTCGCCGCCCTTGCCGGTGGTGAACATCTCGAAGCCCGTCCGCAGGAAGTTGTTGATCCAAATCGTGCCTTCGGTGCCCATCACCTCGTCGCGGAGGTCCATGCCGCCCCGGAAGGTCCAGGAGGTTTCAAACTGGCCAATCGCGCCGTTTTCGTACTTCACCAGCCCGATGGCGTGGTCTTCGGCGTCGATGGGTTTCACCTGGGTTTCGGCCCAGCACATTACTTCGACGGGCCGGACGTCTTTGCCAATGAAATTCCGGGCGATTTCGATGCAGTGGCAGCCCAAATCGAGAATGCAGCCGCCGCCCGCCTGCTCTTTGTCCCAAAACCACGACGAGTGCGGACCGGGGTGGGTTTCGCGCGATTTGGCCCAGAGAATCCGGCCCAGTGCGCCTTCTTTCACCGACGCGAGCGATTTCAGAAACTTGGGCGTGTAGCACAAATCTTCGAGGTAGCCCGCGAAAATCCCGGCTTCTTCCACAGCGTGCATCATCCGCAACGCTTCCTCGCCGTTGCGACCCAGGGGCTTCGTGGTGACCACGGCTTTTTTGTGCCGGACGCAACTCATCACCGCCGCCTCGTGGATGTTGTTGGGCAGGGCGATGCACACGACGTCCACGCTGGGGTGATTCACCACGGCGTCCATGTCGGTGCTGTAGAACTCGCAGCCGTAGTCGTCGGCGAATTTTTTTGCATTTTTTTCACTGCGGGCGTAAATGGCGACGACGCGGTCGCGGCCGCGCTGCCCGTGGATGGATTCGGCGTAAAACCGGCCGATGAAGCCGGAGCCGAGCATGGCGATGTTGGCCATAATAAAAAACGAAAAGTGTAAAGTGAAAAGTGACGACTAACGAGTTGCCAGCCGTGAAAGCCTGCGTGCGGGCACGGCTGGCAACGGCGGTTGGAATGGAAAACTGGCTCAGTAACTCGCCTCCGTTCCAAAATTAGGCTGGTCTTCCGCCCGGAGCGGGGAGTTGGCAGCCGGGCCGGGCGTGGACGTGCGATCATTGAAAAACAGCAGGAACAACACCAACACCACGGCAGCAATTCCGGCGGGCACGAGCCAGATGCTCGTCCAGTTTTTCATGCCGTTCACGGTGTACCTATCCGTCACGATGCCCGAAAGTTTGGAGCCAATGCCCATACCGATTCCGTAGGTTGCCAGCGTGATGAGGCCCTGCGCCTGCGATTTGATGCGTTCGCCCGCCTTAGTGTCGGTGTAAATCTGGCCGGTGACGAAGAAGAAATCGAAGCAGAGGCCGTGCAGGATGATGGCGGCGTAAAAAAGCCATTCGCCTGACCCGGCGTCACCGTTGGCGAAGAAAATAAAGCGGGTAATCCAGCCCAGCAGCCCCACCACCAACATCCACTTCACGCCGAGGCGTTTGAAGAAAATCGGAATCAGCAGCAAAAATCCAAACTCCGAAATCAGCCCCAGCGACATTTTATTCTCCACGTTGCTCACGCCCGCGTCAGTCAGGGCGGGGTTGGCCATAGCGTAGTAAAACGAGAGCGGAATGCAAATCAGTACCGACGAGACGAAGAAAATGGCGAAAGAGCGGTCGCGAAACAGCTTGAAGGCATCGGCCCCCAGCACTTGCGCGAAACTGGCCTTGCCAGTAGCGCGGGGTGGGGTATCGGGCAGGAAAAACGCCCCAATGCCCAGCGCCACGGCGGCACCCATCGAGATTTTGAAAATATCAACCTTGTCGCCCAGGGCGTAGAATCCGACGAGGTTCGTCACCACAAACCAGGCCACGGTGCCCATTACCCGAATCATTGGAAACTGCGCGGCGGAGTTGGTCATGTGCCGCAGAGCGATGGAGCTCGTCAGCGCAATGCAGGGCGCGAAGGTGAGGCAATAGGCCAAAATAAGCCAGAAAAACCGGCCGGGGTCGGTTTCCTGAATCAGAAAGTAGAGAATCCCCGCCCCGAGAAGGTTGAGCACGCCCAGCACTTTCTGGGCGGCAAAATACCGGTCGGCCACCATCCCGACGAAAAACGGCGCGATGATCATCGCCAGCGAAAAAGCCGAGTAGGCGTTACCCACCTGTTCGCCGGTCGCGTGGAGTTGGGTAAACAGGTACTTGCTCATCTGCCCGTACCACGCCCCCCAGACAAAAAACTGGAGGAACATCATGGCCATGAGCTGAACGCGCGTGGAAGTTTTCATGGAAAGCTCGGTTCAGAGGTTTGGTGATTTGAGGCTGCTATTTTAGACAAAAATCTGCCAACGGCGTGGGTAATGCGCTGGCTAATTTCGGTACCCTGCTGCTGACTGCCCCGAAGCGGGGCCGATTTTGTACTTTTGCAGACACCCATTCGGGCGGTTCAGGCGAACCGCTCCACATTCGTTCGCTAAAATGTCCCTGAAATCCCAAATCGAAACCGGCATCAAGCAGGCCATGCTGGCCAAAGACGCCGACCGCCTGCGGGCGCTGCGCGCCATCAAATCGGCCATTTTGCTCGAAGAAACCTCCGCGGGCCAGAGCGGCGAGCTTTCGCCCGACCAGGAAATGAAACTGCTCGTGAAAGCCACCAAGCAGCGCCGCGACTCCGCCGACATCTACCGCCAGCAAAACCGCCCTGATTTACTCGAAAAGGAAGAATCGGAAATCGCCGTCATCGAAGAATTTCTGCCCAAACAACTCAGCGAGGAGCAGTTGAAGGCGGCCCTGCAGCAAATCATCGCCCGCGTCGGGGCCACCGGCCCGCAGGATCTGGGCAAAGTGATGGGCACCGCCACCAAAGAACTCGCCGGGCAGGCCGACGGCAAGGCCATTTCGGCGATGGTGAGGGGGATGTTAAGTTGATTTTTAAACTACAAGACGATGAGAACGCTGACACTCGAAGTACCTGACGCCGTACCGGTCGATGAGAAAGAGCTTGCCTTGATTCTGGCTGCGAAATTGTTTGAAATGGGTCATTTATCCGCAGGGAAAGCGGCGGAGATGGCGGGAGTCTCCAAAAGGGAATTCCTTGAACAGGTCGGTAGGTATGGAGTTTCCTGGCTAGGAGCATTTTCAGTTGACGACCTGGAAAAAGATTTTCACCCATGATCGTCATCGCTGATGCAAGTTGCTTGATTGCTTTGCTCAATATCGGGCGCATCGAATTGCTTCAACAGATTTACGGTCAAATCGTGACAACTCACACGGTGGCATCGGAAGTAGGGCAGAAATTGCCCGAATGGATTTCGATTGCTGAAATTCTGGACGAAGAATTTCACCGGACAATCCGTCAACTGCTCGATCCTGGCGAAGCAAGCGCAATAGCGTTGGCAAGAGAAGTCAACGAACCATTACTTGTTTTAGATGACCTCGCTGCTCGCAAGTTTGCGGAAAGATTGGGGCTGCGCATGATAGGTACATTGGGCATTCTGGAAGATGCCAAATCGAAGGGAATTGTACCGGAAGTCAGACCGCTCCTTGATGCCCTGAAACGTGTAAATTTTCGGGTTTCCAAAACGCTGGAGGAACGTGTGCTTCACCGGACAGGCGAACTATGAAACCCCTCGATCTCATCCTCCTCCTTCCGCTGGCGTGGGGTGCCTACACGGGCTTCCGGCGGGGGGTTTTGGTCGAAATCATCGCCGTCGTGGGGTTTGTGCTGGCGCTGATTCTGGGGTTCAGGCTACTCAACGAAGCCATCGCCTTCCTGGCCCCGCACGTGGGCGAAATGGCGGCGAAGCGGTTGCTGCCCTACCTCGGCTTCGGGGGCATTTTCATCACCGTCATTTTTCTCATCAACCGCTTCGGCTGGCTGCTGCGGAAGAGTTTGCGCTACACGATTTTCGGGCGGTTCGACAGCATGGCCGGGGCGGTGGTCGGGTTGTTCACCTACGCCTTCGGCCTGAGCGTCTTTTTCTGGCTGATGAACACCTTGCGCGTGGATTTCCCGAAACGCGCCCAAACCGAAGGCAGCTACGTGTACCCCGTCATCCGCCCGCTGGCTCCTCAGGTGATGAACCGCCTCGCCGAGGCCATCCCGAAGGGCGGGAAATTGGTGGAAAAGGTGGAACGGGAGTGGAAAAATTAGAGTTAACCGCCTGATTGACTTGACAGCATGGAAACCGCATTCGCCGAAAAACAAAAACAAGACCTCCGCAAACTCACCTTCGCGCAACTGAAGGAGTTCCTCACGCGCCACGGCGAGCAGGGATTTCGCGCGGGCCAGGTTTACGAATGGCTCTGGAAAAAATCGGCGACCGACTTCGGGCAGATGACCAACCTCTCGCTCAAAACCCGCCAGTTGCTGGCCGATCACTTTGAAATCCGCCCGCTCACCGTTGCCAGCCAGCAGGTTTCTTCCGACAAAACCATCAAATCGGCCTTCCGGCTTTACGACGGCAAGCTCATCGAAGGCGTGCTCATCCCCGCCGCGGGCGACGACCGCATGACGGCCTGCGTCTCTTCGCAGGTCGGCTGCTCACTTACCTGCAAGTTCTGCGCGACGGGTTACATGGACCGCGAGCGCAACCTCGACGCCGCCGAGATTTACGATCAGGTCGTGGCGATTAAGAACCAGGCCGAACAGCACTACCAGACGCCCCTGACCAACATCGTGTACATGGGCATGGGCGAACCGCTGCTCAACTACGCCAGCGTGCTCGAATCGGTCGAGCGCATCACCTCGCCCGACGGGCTGAATATGTCGCCCAAGCGCATCACCGTCAGCACGGCGGGCATTGCCAAGATGATTAAAAAACTCGGCGACGACGGCGTGAAGTTCAACCTCGCCCTCTCGCTCCACGCCGCCAACGACGGCAAGCGCAACCAAATCATGCCCATCAACGAGTCGAACTCGCTGGCGGCGCTGAAGGACGCGCTGAAGTATTTTTACCAGAAAACCGGCAACAAAATCACGCTGGAGTACATCCTGTTCTATCACTTCAACGACACGCCCGACGACGCCCGCGAGTTGTGGAATTTTGCCAAGCAAATCCCCGGCGTTCACGTCAACATCATCGAGTACAACCCCATCGCCAACGCCGAATTCCGCAACACCGACCCCGAAACGCTGAGCCGGTTTGCCCGGTTTCTCGAAGAAAAACGCCTGCCCGTCACCGTTCGCCGCAGCCGGGGCAAAGACATCGACGCCGCCTGCGGGCAGTTGGCGGGGAAGTTCACAGTAGGCAGTGAGCAGTAGGCAGTTAAACCCAGTTAGTATCTTCTGCCTACTGCTCACTGCCTACTGTGAACTGGCCTGCGCTTAACAATTTCTTAACAAACCGCCGAAGGGAAGTTTGTAGCTTTGCGGGCAAATCCTTCCCACCCGTATGCTCGGCTTAGAGCCTTCCATTTTTATCCTGCTGTGTATCTGTCTGTTCTGCGCCTGCGCGTTTGAATTTGTCAACGGATTTCACGACACGGCCAACGCCGTCGCCACGGTCATTTACACCAATTCGCTGCCCCCCAACATCGCCGTGGTGTGGTCGGGACTTTGCAATTTTCTGGGCGTACTCACCGGCGGCATCGGCGTGGCGATGGGCATTGTCAACCTGTTGCCGGTCGAGATGCTCGTCGACCAGAATATTTTCCACAGCATCGCGATGGTGCTGGCGTTGCTGCTGAGTGCCATTATCTGGAATGTCGGCACGTGGTATTTCGGGTTGCCCTCCTCCTCCTCGCACACGCTGATTGGCTCCATCATCGGCGTCGGGCTGGCCTACACGCTGATGCCCGAAAACGCGGGAGGCGGCATTCAGGTCAACACCGAAAAGGCCTACGAAATCCTGCTTTCGCTCCTTGTTTCGCCCGTTGTGGGGTTCAGCCTGGCCATCTTCGTAATGTTTATCCTGCGCCGGACGATCCGGGACAACGATACGCTCTTTAAAGAACCCAAGAAAAACGCCCCGCCGCCCACCTGGATTCGCAGCCTGCTCATCCTGACGTGTACCGGCGTGAGTTACGCCCACGGCAACAACGACGGCCAGAAGGGCGTCGGGCTGGTGATGCTCATCCTGATTGGCATCACGCCATCGTTTTTCGCCCTGCAAAACACCGTGACGCCGCAACAACTCGAAGGCAATCTCACCCGCATCGAGCGGGTGATGACCACCATCGACCAGACCCAACTGGCCACCGGCGAGCGCGGGCGGCTTCAGAAAGTAGCCGCCAACATCGCCGGGCTGCGGCAGAGCATCCAGAAAAGCCCCATCCCTCCCGACCAGCGCCTGCCCATCCGCCGCGATATTCTGCTTATCAACAGCGACCTGAAAAGACTCACCGACAGCCCCAACGTGGACCTCAGCCCGGCCAACAAAACGGAGTTGAGCAAGGCCCTCGACATCAAGGGCGGGCTGCGCGAAGCCACCGATTTCGCGCCGTTCTGGGTCATTCTGATGATTTCGATTTCGCTCGGCCTCGGCACCATGATTGGCTGGAAGCGCATCGTGGTGACGGTGGGCGAGAAAATCGGCAAGCAGCACCTCACCTACGCGCAGGGCGCCTCGGCGGAGTTGATCACGTTTATCGTCATCATGATTTCGTCGATCAAAAGCCTGCCCGTCAGCACCACGCACATCCTGTCGTCGGGCATTGCGGGCAGCATGGTGGCCAGCAAGGGCGTGAAAAATCTCCAGGCCAAAACCGTCCGCAACATCGCCCTTGCCTGGGTACTCACGCTCCCCGTGAGCATTCTGCTGGCGGGTACGCTGTTCCTGCTGCTCCGGAAGATTCTCGGCTAAACCGGCCCGTCGAGTCGCTTCTTCACGTGTCTCACGAAAAAAACCACCAACCCGGACATCCGGGTTGGTAGTTTTTTTTCGCAAGGGGGGCTTCCGAATCTCCAGCCCCCCTTGCGGAGATTGAAATTGGCGTTTTCGTTCTTCGGATCGGCGTTTTCGTTCTTCGGATCGGCGATCCGAAGATTGAAATCGCCGATCTTGAAATGAAAAAGGGTATTTCGGAGATCAAAATCGGTGTTTGGAAGAACTGGATCGGCGGTTCCCAGGTCAGGAAGGGGGTTCCCGGAAATCAAATCGACGTTCCGGACCTCCGGATCGGCGATTTGGAGAAAAGAAACCCCGTTTCGATCCTTAAAAGGGCACCTCCGGGTGTGCTGGCGTCAGTTCCCCAATTCCCGCACGGCCAGCCAGCTCATCAAACCGGCCCCGATTTCGAGCGCGGCCTCGTCGATGTCGAACGTGGGCGTGTGCACGCCGCTCGTGATGCCCCGCGCTTCGTTGCGGGTGCCGAGGCGGTAAAAGCAGGAGTCCACGACTTGCGAATAGAAAGCGAAATCCTCGCCCGCCATCCACAAATCCAGGTCCACGATGTTGTCCGCGCCCACGTACTCGGTGGCTTCGGCCCGGAGGCGGCGGGTGAGTTCGGGGTGATTTTCGAGGTACGGGTAGCCTTTCTGGATAAACACTTCGCAGCTACCGCCCATCGAGTCGCAGAGGGTTTCGGCCATGCGCCGGATGCGGGCCAACCCTTCGGCCCGCCAGGTTTCGTCCATGCAACGGAAGGTGCCTTCGATCTGCACTTCGTTGGGAATCACGTTGGTGGCCCCGTTGGCGATCACTTTCCCGAACGACAGCACCGACGGCGACTTGGGCGGGCGGTTTCTGGAAATAATCTGTTGAAGCGCCACGATGAGGTGCGAGGCAATCAGCACCGGGTCCACGAGCGAATCGGGCATGGCGGCGTGACCGCCCTTGCCGCGCACGGTCAGGTAGAGTTCGTCGGTCGAGGCCATGTACATGCCTTCGCGGAAGCCGATTTTCCCGACCGGAATCTGCGGGGCCACGTGCTGGCCAATCATCCCGGCGGGCGAAGGGTTTTGCAGAACCCCTTCTTTAATCATGACCGACGCCCCGCCGGGCGCTTTTTCTTCGGCGGGCTGGAAAACCAGCTTCACGGTTCCCTCAAATTCATCTTTCAAACTCGTCAGAATCCGCGCCACGCCGAGCAGCGAGGCCGTGTGGGCGTCGTGGCCGCAGGCGTGCATCACACCGGGATTCTGCGAGCGGTAGGGCACGTCGTTGGCCTCGGTGATGGGCAGGGCGTCCATGTCGGCCCGCAGGCCGACGACTTTCTTTTCGGGATTTTTGCCTTCAATCAGCGCCACCAACCCCGTATCGGCCATTGGCTGGGGGTTCAGGCCGAGCGCCCGGAGTTGCTCGGCCACGAATTGCTGGGTTTCGGTTTCGTGAAACGATAGCTCGGGGTGGCGGTGCAAATGCCGCCGGATGGCGACAAGGTCAGCGGCGCATTCGGCGGCGAGAGTTTGGATTTTTTGTTTCATGGGTAAATCGTTCCGGCTATCGTCTAACGCCCCGGCTGTCATCCTGAGCTTGTCGAAGGATGACAGCCGGGGGGACTATTTTTCCAAAAAAGAAAACAAAGTTAGCCCCCTGCTCCGGCGTTTTTTTCAAAAACTTGCAGCCCCGTTCCAACCTTTTCCACCGTCTGGGTGTCAATTCGTTTCAAGAAAAATAGTTTATGAAACGAGTGGTCATCCTGGCGATAGTCGTTTTCTCAACACTGGGTTGCCGGAAAACGGAGCCTGACGAAGTTTCTGCCCTGGTCCGCGTGGTATCAACGGACCCGTGCAGGCCACCGGGCGTTTTTCTGAACATACACGGTGGTCCTCAGTTAGGTAGTCCTTTTGGAAAAGCCGATTCGATGCGCAACGTCGTGATGGCCATCAATTTGCCCGATAGCCTTATTCGGCAAGGGTTGTTCCTGCGAATCCGGTTTCGTCTGGCTACTGAAAATGAAAAGTTGGATGATAATTGTGTCTATTTTACTGCGCCCGGACCAGGTCCTACGCAAATAAAAATATTCGAAATTCAGCGCTGAATGCACTAAATGCCCCTTGACGAACGCGCGGTAGTGGCCGGTTGCAGCCGGAACGAGCGCGGCGCGCAGAAGCGTCTGTACGACGCCTACGCGGGCCGGATGCTCGTCGTGTGCCTGCGCTACGTGAAGAGCCGCATGGAAGCCGAAGACGTGTTGCAGGAAGCCTTCGTGAAGGTGTTCGAGAAAATCGACACGTTTCGTTTTGAAAGTCCGCTGGAAGGGTGGGTGAAGAAAGTCGTGGTAAACACGGCGCTTAATTACCTGCGCAGCCAGCGGCAGTGGACGTGGATCGCCCCCATCGAAACCGCCGAAAACAGCGTCGGCGAAGCCGCCTCGGCTCCGTCGGGACTGCATTTTCAGGAACTCATCGCCCTGGTGCAGCAACTGCCGCCGGGTTGCCGGGCAGTGTTCAACCTCTACGCCATCGAAGGCTATAACCACCGCGAAATTGCCGACCTGCTGGGTGTGACCGAGGGCACCTCGAAAGCCCAGTACGCCCGCGCCCGCCACCTGTTGCAGGGCATGCTGGCCGAAGCGGGCCGAATGCGCCACGGGGCGGGGTAGGCTGATTTACGAAGTACGATTTTCGATTTACGAGGTTAGGTCAAAAGATATTTTAGGATGGAACCGCTCCAAAACGAACGCTTCGAGGACGCCTGGCAACGGGCCTTCGAGGGGGCCGAACAGGCTCCCGGCGAGGGCTTGTGGGGACGCATCGAGCGCCAGCTTCCGCCCGAACGCGGCAAGCGCCGCCCCGTGGCGTGGGTGTGGCTCGCCGCCGCGTCGCTGCTGCTGACGCTGCTGGCGGGCGGCCTCGGCTGGTGGGCCGGGCGGCAGGAAACGCCCGACGGGGAAAAGCACGTGGCGATTTCCCGTCCGGAGTCCGTGCCGGTCGCCCCCGCTGACGCGAAAACGGGTTTGGCAAAATCGGGTACGGGTGCCCGGCAAAACGGCAGGGTGCCCACGCCGCGAACCAGTGCGCCCGGGGACGTTCAGCCCGAAAACGCCGGGCCGAAACCGGGCGCACCCACCGACGCGCTGGCAACGGTTTCTTCTTCCGAAAAAGCACCCAAAGCACCGGCGAACGAGGCCGCGCGCCCCGGCGGGTTTACCGACCCGCGCGTGGCGACCCTGCCACGTTCTGCCACCCGGTCGCCACACCGGGCCGCCCTTCGCGAACCGGTTTCAGTCGCCGGTTCACCCCGTTCCGTTGCGCGTAGCGTCGAGGTAACAGCCGCCGCCGCGCCGGGCAGTGCCGCGCCGGAACCCGCGCAGTCGCCCTCAGTCACGGCGTTGAGCATGGAGGAGCAACGCCTGCTGGTTGATTTTCTGCAAAACAAAAACGCTTCGCCCTTCCGCGTGGCCTGGCGGATTCGACCGCCCGTGCTGCCGGTGGCGAAGCTCCCGGTGATCGCGACGCTGCCGCCGCCTGCAAAAACCCCGCACCGACCGAAGTTTTGGGCAAGCCTCGGAGCCACGCCCCTCGGCTACGACCCACGGGTGCGGTTGAGCAACGGCCTCACGGCGGTAGCCAGCAACGCCAACAGTTTTTACAACCAGGCCAATGCCCCGGCTACGACCTCGGTCGCCGAGAGCCAGGCGGCGCTTTCGTACCGGGTGGGCGGGCGGATGGGTTGGCAAATGACGAGCCACTGGTCGCTGGAAAGTGGCCTGGAATACCTGCACGGGCAATCGACGCTCCAAAGCGGGCTGGTGCTGCTCAACCGCACCAACAGCGCGGCAACGAGTTTGCTGGAAAACGCCCTCGGGGCGAAAACAGCCGCCAACGGAGCCACGGCGGGGTACAGCCTCGACGCCATCAGCGCCCAGAACGTGTTCGTGCCCCGCGACAACCAACTTCGCAGCACGTTCCGGTACCTGTCGGTGCCGCTGCAATTGGGCTACCGGTTCTGGCCCGAAAAACGGCTCGAAGGCACTCTGTCCGCCGGGCTGTCGGGCGACGTGTTTCTCGACAACACGCTCCAGCCCACCAACGACGCTCTGCTGCAACCCGTCCGCTACACCGCCGCCGACGGCGTGTACCGCACCCTTCTCTGGAGCGGTCTGGCGGGCGCGGGCCTACGCTACCGCCTCGACCGCCGCTGGGGGGTTTCGCTCCACGGCAGCCTCCGCCGGGCGCTGGCGTCGGGCGTGCGTGGCTCGTCGGGCGTGCAGACCTTCCCCCGCGAAGTGGGCGTGGGGCTGCGGCTCGATTATCGGTTTTGAAAACGGTGAAAAGAGAAGAGTGAAAAGCTGGCCTTGCGGTGTAGTTATCTTTTTACTTTTCTCTTTTCACTCTTCTCTTTTTTTTTCTTCCCGTTCCAACCCTTCCGCCCGCGTCGGTGTCTTTCCGGCACTATCGACCTTTTTGTTTTTCACCCATGAAAAGTCTACTGCTGTTGGGCCTGCTCGCCCTGTTTTTCGCCGCCTGTCGCCGCAACGGAGTCGAGCCAGTCGGGCAACCGCTCCAACTGTCAAGCGCCCGCTTCGGGGCCGAGTCGTCGCAGTTCGCGTTCGAGTGGTTTCGGAACGTGCTGGCCCAGGAAGGCGGCACCGGGAACGTCGTCGCTTCACCGCTGAGCCTGCACATCGCGCTGGGTATGGCCCTCAACGGGGCCGACGGCCAGACCGCCGACGAACTCCTGGCGGCGCTGCGGCTCAAAGGCTACTCGCCTGAGCAGTACAACCAGATTTACCGTGAACTCAAGCAGGGGTTGCCCAACGTGGATTCCAAGGTTTCGCTCGTCATTGCCAACTCGCTCTGGTACCGTGATAATCTTTCGGTGGAAGCGCCGTACGTCGAAGCACTCAAAACCAATTTCGACGCCGAAGTCAACCCGCTGACCAACGACGCCGGTCCTGTCAACGCCTGGGTGAAGGCTAAAACGCGGGGCAAAATCGAGAAAATGTACGACCAGATTGACCCCGCCACGGTGCTGCTGCTGCTCAACGCGGTGTACTTCAAAGGCGACTGGACGAAGCAGTTCGACGAAGGCCAGACCACCGAGCAAACCTGGATGTACGAAGACGGTCGGAAGAAACTCCACCGCGTCCAGATGATGAACCAGGAAGCCGCGTTCCGCAACGCCTTCACCACCGATTATTCGGCGCTTGAGCTGCCCTACGGCAACGGCGACTACCGCATGACGTTGTTGCTTCCCCGCTCGGACCTGCAAACCAATGATTTAGCCAAAACCTTCGACGTGGCGGCCTGGAACGCCCTTCAGGAGCGGCTCACCGAAGGCAAAATCCGGGTGGGCCTGCCCCGGTTCGAGTTTTCGTACGAACTTAAGCCGAACCTGAACGAAACGCTCCGGCAACTTGGCATCCGCGCTGCCTTTACGGACCGGGCCGATTTCAGCAAAATCCGCCGTCAGCGCGACTTGTTCATCAGCGAAGTGAAGCAGAAAGCCTACATCAAAACCGACGAGAA
The DNA here is from genome assembly GCA_965249815.1 of Spirosomataceae bacterium. Taxonomy (GTDB): domain Bacteria; phylum Bacteroidota; class Bacteroidia; order Cytophagales; family Spirosomataceae; genus JAJAZB01. The sequence goes on from CBDFMV010000003.1 coordinate 659,544, forward strand.
AGGCTCCGAAGCCGCCGCCGTGACGGGCATCGGCTTCGAATTGACTTCGGTCGGGCCGTCGGTACCGAGCATCGTGTTCGACCGGCCCTTCCTGTTTTTCATTTCCGAAAAAAATTCCAACACCGTCCTGTTTGCCGGGCGGGTGGCGGAGCCGTAAACGATTTTCACCCAACAACCAATCCGTTCAAGACCATGCCCAATCGCTACCGCTTTCGTTTTTTCGCCGCGCTGCTGGCCTTCGGGCTGGCGGGTTGCCGCGACCACTGCCAGCAAACGGTGACGTACCGCACCCAACGGCAGTATTTCATCACCTCCGCCGAACTGCGGGCGAGCGTAAAAACCCTGCCCGCGCAGGAACTGGAAAACCCCGGTAAAATCTACGTACGGGGCAATTTTCTGTTCATCAACGAACTCAAAAAGGGCATTCACTTCATCGACAACGCCAACCCGGCCGCCCCGCGCACGGTAGCGTTCCTGAATATTCCCGGCAACACCGACATCGCCGTGCGTGGCGACGTGCTCTACGCCGACAGCTACACCGACTTGCTGGCCTTCGACATCAGCAACCCGGCGGAGGCCAAACTGCTGAAGCGGATTGAAACGGCTTTCCCCAACGGCTCGGTGGACGGGCTGGCCTGGCAGTACGACCAGTTCCGGCAGCAGGTGGTGGACACGCGCTGGGAACTCGTCAGCCAGGTGGTGGACACCGACTGCGAAAGCAGCAACGGCGGCTGGTGGGGCGGCGGGATTTATAACGACATGGCCAGTTACAACGTCCAAAGCGCGGTGAAAACTTCGACGGGCGGTTCGGCGGCCAACCCCAACGCGGGCAGCGGCACGGGTGGCTCGATGGCTCGCTTTGCGCTGTACGACAAGTACTTGTACACCGTGAGCAACAGCGATATGCAGTTGTTCGACGTAACCCGACCCGCCGATCCAAAAACCGCCGCGAAGGTAAACCTCGGCTGGGGCATCGAAACGATTTTCCCCTACGGCGACAAGCTGTTCATCGGCTCCACCACGGGCATGCACATTTACGACAACGCCAACCCGGCCCAGCCCATCCGGCTGTCCACCTTCCAGCACGCCATGCGCTGCGACCCGGTGGTGGTCGATGGCGACTACGCCTACGTAACCCTCCAGGCGGGCAACCTTTGCGGCGGCGCGCAGAGCCAGTTGGACGTGGTCAACATCAAAGACCTGCGTGCGCCGGTGCTGGCCAAATCGTACCCAATGGAAAAACCCTACGGCCTGGGCATCGACCGCCAGACGTTGTTCGTGTGCGACAACGGCCTGAAAACCTTCGATGCCCGCGACCCGCTCAAACTCGACCTGCTCAACCACTTCAAGGCCCTCAACGCCTACGACGTGATTCCGCTGCGCGGTACCCTGATGCTCATCGGCAAAGATGGCCTCTACCAGTACGACTACACCGACCCGAAGGCCCCGCGCCTGCTCAGCGTAATCCCGGTCAAGCGGACGGCTTCATAATAGTCCGGTTTTTCGTGAAAAATTTTCCGCACTTTTCCATGAAATACTTACCAATTCTCTTGCTTCTGACCGGATGGCCGTTCGATATTTGCGCCCAGTCTCTCGCTAAGCCGGCCCCGGTGCCATTTCGCAAAGGTTTCCTGAACCACACCGAGATCGGAACACTCCTGGGCGGGGTGGCTGCTCCCAACCAGCCCGGCGTGGTGTTCAACCGGAGTAGTTTTACGGCCAGTTCGTTCAATGGGTACCGATTCGCGCGTGGTCTGGCCGTGGGAGTCACTGTTGGTGTCGATTGGTTTGCCCGCAACGCCATGCTGCCGGTGTCGCTGGGGCTGCGGGGCGAACTGGGGAGACGCCGGGTCAGCCCGTTTTACGCCTTCGACGCAGGCTACGGCCTTACCTGGCTGGCCCGAAGCGAGGGGGCAAAAATGGAAGGTGGCCTGCACCTGAACCCCGCCCTGGGCCTGCGTTTTGCCCTCAACGGCGGCGCGGCCCTCACCTGGAGCCTCGGTTACAAACACCAGCGGGTGAGTTCGCTGGTCGAAGGCCCCGCCGTCGATTACTCGGTCCGTCAGGACTACCGATACAACCGCCTGGCCCTGAAAGTAGGCATGACCTTCTGAATGGGCTTAACTGAAAGTAGCCTCGAATGAGGTTAGGGTTAGGAAGCAAAGAGGACACCGGCCTGCACCCGCAGCGTGGTGTCCTTCTTTCTTTTTGGGAGATTTTACTTTCCCAAAGTCCAGCACCTTTGGGTTTGGGCAATTCGCCGACGTCCGCAACGCTTACGGTCCTTTCAGGCAAACCAACGCGCCCGAATTGCACCCCACCAGCACCGCCCGCTGCCCCCGGATGCGCAACGCCACCACCGAACGCACGTCGGAGTGCAGCACCGGGCCAGTCTGGGCCTTGGAAACGGCCTGGAACCGGCCCTTGCCGCCGTCGTTCAGCAACAGACAAAGTCCTCCGGCGTCGGCGCGGCCCGTGGTGAAGTCGGGGTCGAATCCATTGCCCACCGCCAGCACATCCGGAAATCCGTCGTGGTTTACATCGGCCACCTGCATAGCCTGAATGGGCGCAAACTGGGCCATGAGCGGCAGGGGGTACATCCTGAACTGGTTGCCGCCCCGGTTTTCGAGGTACACCGAGCGCAACTCCGTTGCTTTCAGGGTTAACGCGTTCTTTAATTCATCCCCCGAAAACAACCCGGTTAGGTCTGCCTGGGCGTAGTCGGCGTGGGTGGGCATGCGTTTCTTGAGGGCCGGGTACTGCGCCGCCAGTGCGTCGCGGTTCAGGTAGGGCACTTCCCGCCCCTGCACCCAGTGCGTCAGGATGGCTTTCAGGCTACCGCTCCCGTCGAAATCGCCGGCGTAGATGCCGAGGGGTTGGGCGGGGGTGGCCTTCAGCCGGCTGTTGAGGCCCAGGTTTCCGGCCAGAAAATCCACGTCGCCGTCGCCGTCGAAGTCCGCAGCGGCCAGCGCGTTCCACCAGCCGGAGGAATTTGGCACGGCGGATGCCGCTCCCAGCGCGCCTTTCTGGTTCCTGAACAGCGTCAGCGGCATCCATTCGCCCGCCAGCAGCAGGTCCGGCCAGCCGTCGCCGTCGGCATCGGCCCACTGCGCGCAGGTGACCAACCCCGCGTTTTTCAGGGCCGGACAAACCGCCTCGCCGACGTTTTCAAAGATTCCTTTCCCGTTGTTGCGCAGCAGAAAACTCTCGGCGGGCCGGGGGTACTGCGTGGGCACCACGCGCCCACCGACGAACAGGTCGAGGTCGCCATCGCGGTCAAAATCGGCGGGCACCACGCACGAACCACTGGCAAATTCAACCGGCAACGCCGCCCGGTCGCGGGTGAAATTTCCCCGCCCGTCGTTGCGGTAGAGCCGGTCCTGGTAGGGTGACGTCAGCGGGTTGTACTCGTTGCCACCGCTGACGACGTACAAATCCAGATCGCGATCGCCGTCAGCGTCGAAAAACACGGCCCCCGTGTCCTCAAACCCGGGATCGGGCATTTCGCGGCGAACAAATCCACCGGCCTTCGTTTGCACGAAAAGCGACCCGGCGATGCGGGCCGGACCGCCCACGAACACGTCGTCAAGCCCGTCGCCGTTGACGTCGCCCACGGCGAGGCACGGCCCCTGCCGCGAGAACCGGTGCGGAAGCAGCGGCTCGAAGTTGTAATCCTCAAAGTCGTTTTCCTGGTGGCGGAACGCCAGCCCGACGCGGGCGGTGATGTCTTCAAAAAACGGTTTGGGCCGGACTGGGTTTTCCGGGCGGGTCGCCGGAGTGGCCGCCGTTTCGTGCAGCGTCAGGGTTTGGTCGGCGCGGAGGTGTACCAGGCGCTGCCGCTTTCCCGACGGCCAGAACACCTCCAGCGTGTCCACCACGGCGTTTTTTCCCAAGCCAAAATGCACGACGTCTTCCTGCGAAGACTGAAAGCCGCGCTGCAAAAAATGTTCGGCCACGTGCCGGACGCCGCCCGCCGTCACGCGGAGTTTCGCCCCGATGCCCGCCCCGTCGAGTTGCAGCCGCAGAAAATGCGTCTTCCCGAATCGCTCTGAGCGGTTTTGCAACACGAACGCCGGGGCGTTGAGGTTGTTGGTGACCAGATCCAGGTCGCCGTCGCCGTCCAAATCGGCGTACACGGCCCCGTTCGAGCAACCCGGCTGGGCCAGGCCCCAGGCCTGGCTTTCGTCGGCAAACGTCAAATCGCCCCGGTTTTTAAAGGCAAAATTCGGGAGCGCCATGGAAGGCAGCGCCTCTACTTTCCGGAGCAAATCCTGCTTGAGCGCCGCGTAATTAAAAATGCCTTTGGCCACTTCTTCGCTGCGGTAGGCCACGAAATCGGCGTTGGTGATGTCGCGCGGAATGCCGTTGGTGACGTACAGGTCGCGGTGCCCGTCGTTGTCGAGGTCGGCCAGCAGCGCCGACCAGCTCCAGTCGGTCTGGGAAATCCCGGCCAGTTGCCCGATTTCGGAAAAAGTCGGTCCGCCCTGGGGCGAATCGCCGTTGTGCAGTTGCAGGCAGTTGCGCGAATACTGCGGCAGGTAGCCATTTTGCAAAGACAGGCTGAAAACGTCGTTGCTCAGGGCGGTGGCCATGAGTTTCTGCCGGGCGTTGTCCGGGGGCATCATGTCGAGCGTCAGCAGGTCCGGGTGGCCGTCGTTGTTGACGTCGTCGGCGTCGCAGCCCATCGCGAAGCGCGAGGTGTGGCCCAGGGCGGCGGCGGTGTGGTCGGCAAAGGTGCCGTTGCGCTGGTTGAGGTACAGCACGTCGTCGTAGGCAAAGTCGTTGGTCACGTAGAGGTCGGGCCAGCCGTCTTCGTTGAAATCGGCCACGGCCACACCCAGGCCCAGCCCCTCGGCGGTGATGCCCGCCGCCTCGGAAACATCTTTGAAGGGCGTAGTGCGGAGGGCAGAGGGCGAAGTTGAAAGGCCATTAACTCCGCCCTCCGCACTACGCCCTGCGCCCTGATTCTGGTAGAGCCGGTCGGCGGTAGAACCGTTGGCGCCGGGGACTTTCGGTCTGGGAAAATTCGGGTTGGTTTTGTCGTGAAAATGCGTGAGCAGAAACAGATCGAGGTCGCCGTCGCGGTCGTAGTCGAGAAAGGCCGCCTGGGTCGAGAAACCCCGGTAGTCGAGGCCGTAGTCCTTTGCTTTTTCGGCGAATTTCACCGAACCGTCCGGTTGTTTGCCTAGGTTGATGAACAACTGATTCGGAGTTTGTTTCAGCCCGGCGTGGCACACGTACAGGTCTGGCCAGCCGTCGGCGTTCACGTCGGCCACGGCTACGCCGGTACACCAGCCCGTCGTGCCCACGCCCGCCGGTCGGGTCACATCCTCAAAGCGAAAATCGCCCTGGTTCAGGTAGAGCCGCGAGGAAACTTGGTTTCCCGAAAAATACAAATCCGCCCGTCCGTCGCGGTTAAAATCCGCCGCCGCGACGCCGCCGCCGTTGTAGAAGTAGTTGTATTCGAGGATGTTGTCGTTGAAGTTGGGCGTGAGGGTGTTTTGAAAAGTCACGCCGGTCCGGGCGGAGTCGAGCAGTACGAACCGCGCCTCGGCGGCGGGTTTGGCAGCGGGTTTGCAGCCGCAGGCGGCCAGCAGACCCAGCAGGAGCCAGCGGGTGGAAGGCATGGTCAGAGCGGTTGCGGTAAAACCACGTCGGCCCGGCGCGTGGCGGGCGTCACGTCGAGGCGCAGGAGTTTGCCGTCGCGGTACTCGCCTTCGAGCACGGTCTGGCGGGGCGCGTGGAGTTTGAAGCGCACGTTCCAGGCGCGGGGCCAGGCGGGCAGCAGGTAGATTTTCTCGCCGACGGCCTGCACCAGCGCCGTTTGCAGGGCCATACCACCCGCGCTGCCGTGATCCTGATCGGGAGTCCAGTCGAAATTTGGCCCCCAAAACGCCGGGAAGCGCATGTCGGGGTTGATTTGCCCGAACCGCCGCGCCAGACCGCGCGCCACTTCGTCGGGCAGGCCAAGCAGGGCGGCCTGGATTTCGTCCTGCCGCCAGCCCACGTAGCCCGGAAAGCGCCGCGCCGCGTAGGTGGCGCGGGCCGTGTCAAGACCCGGCTGACCCACCGTCAGCAGTCGATACGGAAACACGGCGTAGAGGGCCGGGTTTTCGGTGTTCCGAACCTGGTGCGAAAGAATCCGGGCGGCGTCGGCCACTACGGTTCTGCCCTGCCACACCGTCAGCGGCAGGTCGGGCAGGCGTCCGCGCAGGCGTTGCCAGCTTTCGCGCTGCACTGCCGTTGTGAGGCTGCCGGGCAGTTTCAGGAGACGGGTCGTCACGGCGTGCAGCCCCGCCAGGTCGGGCGTGGGGTTGACGACGTTCCAGTGGTTTTCGATGGACTGCGCCGGGTACATCCACATTTTGCCGTCGCGGTCGGCGTAGTGTTCGGCGTAAAACGTCAGGATTTCGTCCACGAAAGGCAGCAAGTTTTTCCGAAAGTACGCCGAATTCTGGGTGAATTCGTGGTATTCGAGCATCATCAGGGCCAGTTCGAGCGCGCCCTGATAGTAGTAGCGGATGTAGGGGTTGTTCACAAATCCCTCGAAACCAGGGTAGCTGCCGGGCGTGCCGGAATCAACGGAATGCCAGCCGTAATTTTCGGGAGCGTAGGCTCCCCAGAAGGTCATCGTTTCGGGGTACATGGCACCGGCATGACCGAAATAGCTTTGCACCCGTGCTTTGGCGAGGGGCAGGGCGTCGAGGTAGAGGCTGAAAAGCCCCCGCATTCGCCCGAAATCGCCTGCCGCCAGCATGGGCCAGTAAATCAGGCGGGTATTCTGAAACCAGTAGCAGCCTCCCCAGCGGCGATAGTCCGCGTCCAGGGCCGTGGCCATGCCCATGTGGCGTTCGGTGGCGTCCACGTTGAAGAGCGAGCCGTTGAATTTGGGCGGCAAGACCCCGCCCGTCGCGCAGGCCGTGACGAACCGCTGCAAAACGTAGCCCCGAGCCACCGAGTCGGCCTGGGGAGAACCGCTCAGGTCGAGTACGCTGGTTTGCCAGAATTCCCGCCAGCGGGCATCGTGGGCGGCTTTCGCCGAGGGAACCGCCCCTGTTCCCTGCTGATGGCTCAGGGTAACCGCCTCCCGCTGCCAATCGGCCACGGTGGTGGCCTGGTTGGTGAGCAGCCCCACCACGACGTGAAACGCACCGGCGGGTTGGGTGGCGCGAAGCCGGGTTTCACTTTCAGAAACCAACCCGTTTCCCCACACGACTGCGCCCGCGGTGCGGTCACGGAGGGGGTCGTTGGCGGGTTGGTAAAACCCGTTCAGGCCCTGCTGGTCGAGCGTCAAGCCGAAAAGGGTTTTGCCCCCGAAGGCGTCGTTGCGGTTGCGGTGGCACCACACCAGGTGGTCGGGTTGGTGGAGCACGCTATCGGCGTGGCTGAACGCGGGGCTTTGGTACCCCTGCAAGCCGTAGGCGGCGTGGGTCATTTCAAGGCCATTGCTACCCTCCATGAAGGGCCGGGTGCGGGTGCGCCAGGGTTCGGTTTGCACCGTCAGGGCGGTGGGCTTGGGGCTGGTCAGTTCGACGTGAACGAGCGGCTGGTTGGCGTCCACCCACACGCGCCAGGCTTGGCGGGATTTCTTCGGCCCCGTTGAAATCAGCACGTCGCCCGTGGCGAGGCGGAGTTCCTGCCGGAAATCGGTCAGGTCAGCGGCGGGCAGGCGGAAACGCAGTTTACCGACTTTCAGCAACCGGTTGTTTTCGTCGAAAGCGTCGGTTTTAGCCAGGTACAGGCACAGGTCGCCAGTGGGTTCCACCCAGACGTTCACGCCGATGTCGCCGTTGCCGAGTGGCATCGACCCGTGCGAATCGTCCGAAGGCGACGACCAGACGACGTTGAACCGGTCGGGGTAGGCCGGAGCAGCAGGCGTTTTCTGGGCAAAAACCGCTGGACCGGCGAGTAAAAAAAGGAGCAGAAAACGGGTCATGCCTGTAAATCAATGGAGGCAAAATGTGATGTATCCACCCCGATAGCCCGTGCTGGCGCTGGGACTCACCGCCACCGTCACGAACTGCCGCCCGCTCACGGCGTAGGTGGTTGGGATGCCGTAGCTGCTGCCGGGAAGCTGCGTTTGCCAGAGAATTTTCCCCGTTTTTTGGTCGAACGCCCGGAACATCCGGTCGCCGGTGGCGGCGATGAACACCAGCCCGCCCGCCGTGGCAATGCCCCCGCCCCGGTTGTACATCCCCGACTGCCGGATGCCCTGTTTGGCAAGCTCGGGATCTTCCCCGAGCGGTACCTGCCAGCGCTGTTCGCCGGTGTTGAGGTCAATGGCCGTGAGCGTGCCGTAGGGAGGTTTCAGGGCCGGTTTACCATCGGGGGTTTTGTAAAAATCGTAGCCCGAAAAACCGTAAGGTTCGGTGCTTTCGTCGGTCGGGGTCGTCGTGGGGGCCGTTTTCTCCGTGTCCTTCAAGAAACCGATGATGGCCCCGATTTGCTCGGCGGGCAGGTGTTTGAACGAAGGCATCGGCTCGGCCCCTTTCCGAATCACGGCCTCCAGCCGACTCACCGGGTACGCCAGGGCCTTCGCCGAGATGTCGGGACCGTAGGCGGTGCCGCGCTTGTCGGTGCCGTGGCAACCGCTGCAATACATTTTGAAAAGAGTTGCGCCGCTGAGGTGGTTGTTCTGGCGGAGCGCCTTCAATTCGGTGATTTTCAGAAACCAGGGCAAGTCGGTGGCGTTGACGAACAGCACGCCCGTGGTGGGATTGACCGAAGCCCCGCCCCAGTTGGCCCCGCCGTGGGCAGCGGGTACGATGACCGCGCCCCGGAGGGTGGGTGGCTCATAAATCCCAGTGCTGTAGCCCTGGCGGGCCACTTCGACCGCCACCTCGCGGCTCGTTTCGGGCCGGAGATCGTTGAAAAATTCCGGGCGGAAGCCCTGCCGGGCGAAGGGGGCCGGTTTGGTTGGGAAGGGCTGCGTGGGCCAGGGTTTTTCGCCGGGCATAGCATTGCGGGTGGGCACGGGCCGCTCCTCGATCGGAAACAGCGGCTTGCCCGTCACGCGGTCGAACAGGAACAGGTAGCCCATTTTCGTGACCAACGCCACGGCGTCCACGCGTTTGCCCCCGTGGGTGACCGTCAGCAGGTTGGGCGGCGAGCCGTTGTCGCGGTCCCAGAGGTCGTGGTGGGTGGTCTGGAAGTGCCAGAGGCGCTTGCCGGTGCGGGCGTCGAGGGCCAGGAGGCAGTTGGCGAACAGGTTCTGGCCGGGGCGGTCGGCCCCGTAAAAATCAAACGAGGGCGAAGCCGTGGGCGCGTACACGATGCCCCGCGCCTCGTCGAGGGCCAGCCCGCCCCAGCAGTTGGCCCCGCCGTTGCGGGCGCGGGCGTTGGCGGGCCAGGTGTCGGCCCCGAATTCGCCTTTTTCCGGAATCGTGTGAAACACCCAGGCGAGTTTGCCGGTGTTCACGTCGAAGGCCCGGAGGTCGCCCGCCGTGGCGGGGAGTTCGTCGGGCACCTTGCAGCCGATGATGAACAGGTCGTTGAACACGATACCGGGGGCGTTGCTCGTCACCTGCACCCGGCTGCGCATCGAGTCGGGTACCGACAGCCCTTCGTAGAAATCCACCCGTCCGTTTTTTCCAAAACCCGTCATCGGCTGGCCCGTGGCGGCGTCGAGGGCGTAAAGCGTGCTGCCAAACACGAACAGCACCGCGTCGGGTCGCCCGTCCGTGCCCACGTGGTAGGTGACCGAGCGGGACCAGTTGAGGATGCCCGAACTGTCGGGCTGGAAGGCCCACCGCCGCGCACCGCTGGCCGGATCGAGGGCCACGAGCTGGTTGGAAGGCAGGAAGGCAAACAGCCGGCCTTTCACCACAAGCGGGTTGAAAAACAGGCTAGACCCGTCGGGTTTTTCCTCGCGGTACTGCCAGATTTCCTTCAGTTGCTGAACATTGCCGGTGTTGATCTGCGCCAGGGGCGAAAATTTCGTCTGGCTGGCGTCGTGGCCGTAGGCGGGCCAGTCTTCGTCGGCGGTGGTGGTGGGGAATGGCGGAACAGTACCCCTGAACGCGTAAACGGTTAGTAAACCCAAGACGAACCCGCTGACCACGATGCTTTTCGGTACGCGCATAAAAACGGAGAAATTCAGTGAAAAAAAGCCCAGGTAACTACCTGGGCCTTTTAAAATAAACCTATGAAAAAAAGCCTCAGTAGCCCTCGTTCTGGCAGAGTTTGGGGTTCTGGTCGCGGTCGGCCTGGGGAATCGGGAATTTGTTCCAGGCCGGGTTGAAGGTCAGGCCGTATTCGTCGGTGATGAACTTCGCCGCCCGGCCCGTACGGGTGTAGTGAAACCAGAGGTTTGGCTCGAAATTCAATTCCCAACGTCGTTCCTTCATTAGCGCGGTCAGGAAAACTTCCTTGTCCGCTTGCACAGGGCGGTCGGGCAGGCCAGCACGTTTGCGCACGGCGTTGAGTTGCTGGTACGCCTCGGCAGTTTTGCCCGACTCGAAGAGGATTTCGGCGTAGTTGAGCAGAAACTCAGCGTAGCGCATCTGGGGCAGGTTCTGGCCGCCGAGGTAGGCGTCGTCGATGCCGAGCCAGTACTTGGTTGAGAAGGCCGATTTGTTCTGGGTGATCGTCAGCGGAATCGTCACAGGCTTGGTCATGGCTTCGCCTTGGTAGGTTTCACCCGGAGCCACCACCAGCTTACTCCGGCGCAGGTCGCCTTTCTCGAACGAGTCGGCCAGTTTGCGGCTCATGATGGTTTCGCCCCACCCACCGAAAGGCGCGTAGACGTCGCCGAGGTTGCGGGGCGAGGTCCACTCGTTGAGCAGGTTGCCGTTGTTGGGCTGACCGCTCCAGACGAAGTTGCCGTTTTCGACCCGCCGGTACTGCATCTCGAAAATGGATTCGTCGTTGTTGTCGGTTTTGGCCGAAAACACCGTCCGCACGTCGGGCAGCAGGTTGTAGTCGCCCAGTGCGATGAGATCCTGCGAGGCTTTGGTAGCCTCGGCCCAGGCTTTTTTGTACATCTGGGCGTTGGCCAGGTAGGCCAGCGCGGAGCCTTTGGTGGCCCGGCCGAGGTTGTCGGCCCCCCAGTCGGCCCGGCGCGGCAGTTTCTGCGACGCCTCGGTCAAATCCTTGATGACCTGGTCCCAGGCTTGGGCTTCGGGTGTGCATTCGAGGCTGTTTTGCGACGCGTCGTAGGGTTTGAGGGGCATCGGAATGCTGCCAAAGGCCCGCGTGAGCAGAAAATAGGCGTACCCGCGCAGGAATTTGGCTTCGCCTTCGAGCCTGGTTTTGTCGGCGTCGGCGATTGAAGTCGGGGCCGTTGCCAGTTTGTCGAGCACCAGGTTGGCGCGCCCGACCACTTTGTAAAATCGTCCCCAGATGCTGCTGATGTCGCCGTTGCCGGGGGTCAGGTACGAGGGCAGTACCTTCGGTTTTTCATCAACGGCCACCAAATCCTGCGACACGAAACCGGGCACGATGATGGCGTTGAGGGCCGAATAATCCTGTAATTCGGTGTAGGCACCGAAGAGGTACGAATCGAAATCCGCTTTTTTCTGGAAAACGCTGGCGTCGGTGAACGTGCCGTTCTGAGGCAGTGATTCAAGGAATTTTTCCTTGCAGGATACCCCGACGGACAGCACCAGAACCAGGAGAACACACCGGGAAAGGAGTCGATTTTTCATGACAAAGATTGGGGCTTAGAATTGAAAATTGATGCCGCCCATGAACATCCGGGCCACGGGGTAGCGACCGTAATCGGTGCCGGTGGTGAGGGGGCTTTTGTCGCTGCCGCCGTTGACGTTGGCACTGCCCACTTCGGGGTCGTAGCCGGAATACTTCGTGAACGTCAGCAGGTTTTGTGCCGCCACGTACACCCGTGCCCGACCCATCCCCAGCCGTCGGGCGAAGGTTTCGGGCAACGAGTAGCCAAGCTGGAGGTTGCGTACGCGCAGAAACGCGCCGTTTTCGATGTAGTACGAGGAGAAATAGCGGTTCGACTGGGGCACATCGTACGAATTCCTCGGCATGGTGTTGCTGGTGCCCGGCCCGCGCCAGCTATCGAGCAAATCCACCGAGCCGTTGGTGATGCCCGTGCTGTTGTAGTAGCGCATGGTGTACAGGAAAAAGCGCGTCATGTTGGCGATTTGCACGTCGGCCTGGCCGTTTAGAAACACCGTGAGGTCGAAACCCTTATACTGGGCGCTGAGATTGAGGCCGAAAATGTACTTCGGCAGACCGTTGCCCAGGATGGTTTTATCGCTGGCGTTGATTTTGCCATCGCCGTTGAGGTCTTTGAAGCGCCGGTCGCCGGGTTTCACCCCGCCCATGCCGCCGTTGTCCACCTCGCCCTGGTTCTGGAAAATACCATCGCTGACGTAGCCCCAGAAATTGGCGATGCGCTCGCCCACCTGTGAGCGGGTCTGGGCGTTGTCGTCGCGGCCATCGCCCACCGAGATGCTCCGGGACACGTAGCTTTTGTCGCTGCCGTCGAGCTGGGTGACTTTATTGGCCAGACTCGAAAAGTTGGCGTTGGCCGAAAAGCGTACCTGCCCAATCTGCTGGTTGTAGCCCAGGGCCAGTTCGAAGCCTTTGTTTTGCATCGAAAACCCGTTGCGAAACACGTAGCCACCGTACACGCCGGTGTAAGTTGGGATGGGCACGTAGCCGAGCAAATCCTTAAGGTCTTTGACGTAGTAATCGGCGGTGAGGGTGAATTTGCCCTGCATGAACGAGGCATCGACGCCCACATTGCTCTGGATGGATTTTTCCCAGCGGATGTTGGGGTCACCGATGTTGTTGGCGTACAGCGCGGGCACGGGCGTGTTGCCGTTGAGTACGTACTGGTACTGGCCCGCGTCGGAGGAGTAGGTGTTGAGATAGAGGAAATTGGCGATGTTCTGGTTGCCCACCACGCCATAGCTGGCACGTAGCTTGAGTTCGTTGACGAACGGCACCGATTTCATGAAGGATTCCTCCGAGATGCGCCAGCCCACCGAGGCCGAGGGAAAGTTGCCGTACTTGTAATTGGGGCCGAATTTGGAGGAGCCGTCGCGGCGGAAGTTGGCCGTGAGCAAGTATTTTCCGGCAAAATCATACGTGACCCGCCCGATGTACGACACCAGCGAGAAGTCCGACGGTGCCCCGGTCGCTACCCGCCCCACGGGGTTTGAGGCATTGATGCTGAGCTGGTCGTCGGGGTTGCCCACGGTGCTGATGTTTGCGCCCCGGTAGCTGTTTTTGAGGGCGTCGGTTCCAGCAATGACCGCGAAGGTATGCTGCCCGATGGTGCGTCCGTACGAGAGCGTGTTGATCCAGTTCCACTGGTCGGAGCGGCTCCAGTTTTCGCCGTAGCCCGCCAGGTTCCGGTACTGCCCCACGCTGGTGATTTCGTCGGGCGAACGCAGTTGGCTGTTGGTGCTGAAGGCGTTGCCGAGCGTCAGGTTGAGCGTCGAGCGCAGTTTCAGCCCGGCCAGAATCTCGACTTCTCCAAACACCGCCCCCAGCAGTTGCAAATTGGTTTGGGGGCGTTTGAAGTACTCTTTGTTGGTGTGGACCTCGTTGTTCAACCCGCTGGGGTAAAAGCCGATGGGGGCCGTTTTGGAAATGAAATTGTAGCCTTGCCAGCCGTAGAAATGGTCGTTGATAGTGCCTTCCTGGCTGGCGAAAATCGGGCTGGTCGGCTGCAACTGGGCGGCGTTGACCAGCACGCCCGAAAAGTTGCTTTCCGTTGAAACCGCGTTTTTCACGTCGTAAGCCACGTTGAGCGTCGCGCCGACTTTGATGCGTTTTCCGAGGTCGTAGTCGGTGTTAAGGCGGGTGGTGTAGCGTTTGTAATCCGAGCCAACGATGATGCCCCCCTGCTGAAAAAAACCCGCCGAGAAGAACGTCCGCGAGCGCTCGCCCCCACCACTGATGGATACATTGTAGTTCTGAATCGCCGACTTTTGCAGCACGGCATCTTGCCAGTCGTAGGTGGGTTGGGCGTCAGGGTTGGCCCAAGCCGGGTTGGTGGGCAGGCCCGCGTTGGTGGCGTTTTCGTTGGCCAGCCGGGCAAACTGGGGGCCGTTGAGCAATTTCAGTTTTTTGGCCGCGTTCTGCACCCCAGCGTAAGCATCGAGACTGACGGTGATTTTGCCCGCTTTGCCGCGCTTGGTCGTGACCAGCACCACGCCGTTGGAACCCCGCGAGCCGTAAATGGCCGCCGAGGCGGCGTCTTTCAATACGTCGATGCGTTCGATGTCGTTGGGGTTGATGGCGTTGAGGCTGCCAGCCAGCGGAATCCCGTCTACGACGTAGAGGGGTTCGGTTCCCGACGAAATCGAACCGACACCCCGAATTTTCACCGACACGCTGCCGCCCGGTTCGCCGGAGTTCTGGGTCACCTGCACCCCCGCCATGCGGCCTTGCAGGGCCTGGTCGAGGCCGGTCACGGCCACCGCGTTGATTTCTTTGGAACCCACCGAGGCGACAGCACCCGTTACTTCTTTCTGCTTCTGGGTGCCGTAGCCCACCACGACCACCTCGCCGAGGCTCTGGATGTTGACCACCAGCGTCACGTTGATGGTCGTGCGGTTGCCGATGGCCACTTCCTGGGTGTTGTACCCCACCGAACTGAACACGAGCGTACCGGTGCGGGCCACGTTGTCGGGCACCGTCAGGCTGTATTCGCCACCGGCGGTGGTGGTGGTACCGTAGGTGGCGTCTTTCACCCGCACGTTGACGCCCGGCAGGGGCGTTCCGCTTTCGTCGCTGACAAGTCCCGACAACCGGGCTTGCGGCGCGGGTGGGTCGGGCAGGGTCAGCTCCAGCCCCGCTGTGGCGGCGGCCACGGGGTCCGGACGGCGGCTGAGTACGATTTGCCGCCCGACAATTTCGTAGCGAAGCTGCCGGGGTGGAAAAAGCTCGTTGAGTACCTCGCCGAGGGGTCGGCCCGTTACGGACAGCGTGAGGCGGGGGTTGTCGGCCAGCACCTTCGACTGGTACATGAAACTCACCTGGGCGGCTTTTTCGATGCGGCCCAGCACGGTGCGCAGGCGTTCATTTTCAGCCCGGAGCGTAATTTTTTCGTCGAGGAGTTCCTGAGCGCGGAGCGGACGGGCCAGCGCCACACCGCTCAGAAGCAGGATTGCCGTGGCTTGAACCAGCGTGATGCGCATGACTTGCAGCAGGATAGAGGAGGTGTAAACCCATTTTTTCATAACTTCGACTGTTTTTTTGGTTTAGACGACTTGAAAAACACACGCTCCGCCTGGCCTGCCAGGGCCGGGGCGGAAAAGCCTCAGGGTGAAAGCCTTTCGGCTTACAGGCCGGGCGTATGCCAGTACGCTCGGCTTTCTTTTTAATCCACGGGACGTTGCTGCATAGGCAGCACGGGAAAAAAAGGTACGCTGACGCGAAAGTGCACTACCCGCAACCCGGCCCCGACACGATGATGCGCCCATCCACGACTTCGTAACTGGCGCCGATGGTTTTACAAATCAGCGTGAGTTTATCGAGCAGGGGTTCGTCGTAGAGGCGGGCCGTGAGCAGGCAGTCGCGAAAGAGGGCCTCGTCGTAGAGGATATCGACGCCGTAGGCTTCTTCAAACTGGCGCAGAATCTGGCTCAGCGGCGCGTCGGTGAAAACCGTCCCCGGCCTGATTTTTTCGGGGTGCAGGAGCACCGGCCTCGGCACGAGCGACCGTACCAACCGCTCTGCGTCGCGCTCCGCGCCAAGCGAATACACCGCCTGCTGGTTGGGCGTCAGCACGATGCCGTCTTCGAGTTCGCTGAACACGGGCCGGGCGGGTGATGCCCGCCGTGGCGCAAACACCGACACGCGCCCGGTCCGCACGGTTACGGTCACGTTGGCCTTGTTTTCGTAAGCCCTGATTAAAAAACTCGTTCCCAGCACCTTGGTAATCAATCCGTTGGCATAAACCATGAACGGACGTGAAGGCTGGCGGGCCACTTCGAAGAAGGCTTCGCCCGTCAGGTACACCGTACGCTGGGGTTGCTGCCCGAGGCGGGCTTCGTAGCTGATTTTGCTGCGCGGATGCAGCGTAATAAAACTCCCGTCGGGCAGGGCAACGCGACGGGGCCGGGACGTGGCGTTGACCACCTCCCGGAGTTGGGAAGCGGCGACCTGCCCGATGGCTTCCCGGTACGAGAGGACGACCTGCCCGGCCGGTTTGGTGACGGCGTTTTCGCGCCAAATCCACCAACTGAGCACGGCAAGCCCCACCGATGCCGCCGCCGACCAGCCCAGCCACCCAATCCGCCGTTGCACGACGGCTTTTGTTTTCACCAGCCTTCGGGTAGCCCGTTCTGTTTTCAGGGCGTCGAGGTGCGCCTGCAATTCGGCTTCGGATAATTCGTCGAAACCCGACCACAGGGCTTCCAGCCACTCTTTTGCCTGCTGCATGGCGGCGCTTTTGTCGGGATGCTCGCGCAGCCAGTCGGTCCAGAAGGCCGTTGCTTCCGGGGAAGATTGCTGCACCCAGGCCCGAAAAGACGGATCCTGCATGAAATCGTCGGCGGTGAAGTGGTAGTAGTCAATCATGGAGGGAGGTACCCGGTGGTACCGGATTCCCCCCTAAGGGAACCGGCCCCGGGGTGTTTACTGAATTTTTTCGGAAAATTTTTGGATCGCGCCCTGGTCAGGCGAACAAACCCCGCAGCACCAACCCAAGCACGGGCAGGCCGAAGCTCACTTCCCAGCGCTGACGCAGGCGTTGCAGTGCCGAGTAAAGCAAGTTGGCTACCGACTGCTTGCGGATGTTCATCAGCTCAGCGATCTGGTCGGTGCTGAGGTTTTCGTAGTACTTCAGGAAGAGCACCTCCTGCTCGCGGGGCGATAGCTGGGTGACGAGGTGCTTCAGGCGCAGGCCGTTGATGTGGGCCGTTTCCTGGTCGGTGAGCCACTCTTCCACCGACGACTCCGCCAGTTCAGTCAGGGCCACCGCGTCGGTGCTGAAGTGGTTGCGCTGCTTTTCCTGCTCCTTCACCACCTTGTTGCGAAACGACCGCAGGAGGTAAAACGTCACGTTCGCCGGGGCGGGATTGAGGTGTTGATGGCGATCCCAGAGTTCCAGAAAAAGCTCATGAATGCAATCGTGCAGCAGCGAGCGATCGGCCCCAAAACGCCGACCGTAGTTGAACAGGGTCCGGTAGTAGCGGTTGAGCAGTTCCGACCAGGCCTGCGCGTCGCCCTGGCAGAACTGACTCCAGAGCAGGAGTTCCCGTTGGGGATCGGAAGCGGCAGGAGTGGCCATAGCAGCGCGGGCAAACCAACGAAAAAGAACTGAGTTGAAAAATACGATGCGTTCGTGAACCCAAAAATAGAATTTTTTGGGTACAAAATACGCCTTTTTCGCATTTGTTCGTATCCGGAACGCCCCTTCCGCTCCGGGGCCAGTCGCCGGGCCGCGCTTCACTGACTCCCTCCGGGCTTCCGCCATATTTTCTTTGGCATCACGGTTTGGCGTACACGACGAACCCCGCCGCCGGAACCGTCAGTTCGACGGCCTTGCCGTTGCGGGCTTCGACCACCACCTGCGGGCGGCTGCCCGACGGATCGGTTGAAAACACGCAATTGAACCGTTCGCCCACCCGGTGCAGGCCGTTGTCGAGGGTCACCCAGGCGGTGCGGGCCTCGTGGGCGTCGGTGTTGATGGCGCAGAGGATTTCCACGTCGCTCAGCAGGCGCGACCACGGCACCACCGACCGGATTTGGTCGCCCACCAGCGCGGGCAGGCCGAAATGTTCGCCGTCGCCCGAAATGGGTCGCAGATATTGCCGCCCCCGCCGTAGGGCGAGGTGCCGCTTGCGCAGGGCCAGTATCGCGCTGATTTGCTGGTACAGCGGTGCTTTTTCGTTAAAAAAATGCCGCCTGTGGCTGCGAAACGCCCCGAACGCACCGCCGAACATCGCCTCGCGGATGTAGCGGTCGTTGCCGCCGCCGCCGTCGAACCCCTGCTCGGTGCCGTAGTACAGGCAGGGAATACCGAGCGTAGTGGCCACGAGGCCCACCACCGACGCCAGTTGCCGGTCGGCCCCCGCGTCGGCACAGAACCGGGCCTTGTTGTTGCCTTTGCGCACCTGATCGTGATCGTCGAAAAGGGTGACGACGCGGTTACGAAACCACGTGTGCGATTCTTTCCCGACGAGCACCGAATTGCGGAACAGGTTGAAATAGTCCGCTGGATTCCGGTAGCCCTTCACGAGGTATTCGAGCTTGTCGGGAATGTCGTCGATGCCCAGGGCGGCGTCCAGGCCGGTGACTTCGAGGGTATCGAAGGCCCGCTGCCGCCCGCCAGTGATTTCGCCGATGAGGTAGAAATTTTCCTTGCCCAAACTCACGGTAAATTCCTCGATGACCGACGCGAAATACCGCGTGGCCCCGAGGTCCATGTGTTTGACGGTGTCGATGCGGAAGCCGTCGAGATCGGTCAGGGCAATCCAGTATTTGTAGGCGTCGGACAAGGCTTTCAGCGCCAGCGAGGGCTGGTAGTCGTCGAGCGAACCGCTGCCGTGGTGAATGTCTTTCAGCGATTCAAAATCACCTTCGCAAAACTCCGGGCTGTCGTCCCAGTGCGTGATTTTGCCTTTTTGGGTGAAGGTTTCCGGCGGTTGGAGTGCCGTCGGCCAGATGCCGCCGTCGGGAAACTGAGCGGCGTCGAGCGGGCCAAACGGCAGCGTGGGCTGGCCCGTGGCGTCGCGGTAGCCCGCCACGGGAAACGTGCGGCCCCGGTCGTACACGGGCTGGCCGTCGCGGTAGGCGAACACGTCGCCCGCGTGGTTGAGGATGATGTCGAGCACCACGTAAATGCCGTGGTCGTGGGCGGTTTTCACCACCTGGATCAAGTCCTCGCGGGTGCCAAAGCGCGGTTCCACGGCCAGGAAATCCTGAATGCCGTAGCCGTGGTAACTTTGTTGCGAAGCCACCTGCTTCAACACGGGACTCAGCCAGATGGCCGTCACGCCGAGGCGCTTGAGGTAGCCCATTTTGCTCGCCAGTCCCGCCAGCGTGCCGCCCACAAAGCGCCCCCCGGCGTCGCGCCAGTGTTCGGCGTCGGGGACGGTCTGGATGGCGTTGTTGGCCTCGGCGGGCACGAAGAGCGGAGTTGTGCCCGTCGTGACGGGGTTACCGGCGTTGTCGGTGAAACCCCGCTCCTGCCCGTCGGAGAAGCGGTCGAGGAGCAGAAAATAGAGCACCTGGTCTTCCCAGGCCAGCGGTGAAGGCTGGTACGGGCGGGCGGTCAGCGTCCGCCAGTCGATTTCGTTGAGGCTTTTCATGGCAAGGTCGGTTTACGCTTGACGCCTAACGTTACCAGGAAATCGGGAAGAAGCCTAACAGAATTGAGCGACCGGCGTAAAATACTGGAAAAGACCAGTTTATCCTTAATTTTTCACAATCACGAACTCCACCCGCCGGTTGAGTTGACGGCCTTCTTCGGTGTCGTTGGTGGCCACGGGCTTGCTTTCGCCGAAGCCTTTGGCGGCGATGCGTTCGGGTTTTACGCCCTTGCCGAGCAGGTACGTGCGGACGGAACTGGCGCGGTTTTGCGACAGCAACTGGTTGCTTTCGTCGCCGCCCACGTTGTCGGTGTGGCCGTCGATCTCGATGATGAGCCGGGGGTTTTGGGCCATTAGTTCGACCACGCGGTTGAGTTCAGGAAAGGATTCGTCCTGGAGGGTGTACTTGCCGGTTTCAAAGAAAATGTTGTTGAGCCGCACCGTCTGGCCCGCTTCAATGGGCACGGGGGCGAAGTTGCGGTCGATCAGTTCGAGGTAGCCGCCGGGCTGGCTCAGATCGAGGTTTTGCGAGGGGGCCACGAAACCGGGACCTTTGGCCGTAATGCCGTATTTTTTGCCGTAGGGCAGCACGAGCTGGTACTCGCCCGTGACGGGATCGGGCGTAGCCTGACCCAGTTCGGTGCCGTCGGGCAGGCTTTCGTAGACGATGCGGGCACCGGCAGGCACTTTCTTGGTTTTCGGGTCGATCAGTTTGCCCTTCATCAGCACGACGGGGTTGCTCTGCTTTTCGCCAACTTTCGGCGCGGCCACCGGGGGGCGCGGTTTTTCGACCGTCTGCGCCACGGTCGGCGGGGCTTCGGTGGGCGCGACGGGTTCTTCTTTTTTCAATTTCAGCCGGACGATGTCGGCTTTTCCCCGGCCTTCCTTGTACGTGACGAGGTAGGCAAAATCGCCCGCGGCGGCCACCGAGTAGTAGGCGTCGTATTCGGGCGTGTTGACGGGCGGCCCGACGTTAATGGGCGTCGTCCACTTTTTCCAGTCTTTGTCGAGGCGGCGCGTCACGTAGATGTCGTTGCTGCCGAGGCCGCCGTCGCGGTTGCTCGAAAAGTAGAGCGTCACGCCGTCGGCGGCCAAAAAGGGCGTCGTTTCGGTGAATTTGCCCGTGTTGACGTCGCCGCCGAGCGGTTCGGGTTTCGACCAGACGCCTTTTTTGTCCTGAAAGCTAACGTACAAATCGTCCTCGTCGCTGCCTTTTCTGGTGCTAAAGGCCATCAGCAGCGTTTTGCCGTCGTTGGCCAGAAAGCCCGATTCGTACTTGCCCCGGCTGAGGTTTTCGAGGCCCGGAATCGCCAGTTTCTGCGGCTGCCCCCAGCCGCCGGCCTGTTTTTTAATCACGGCAAAGCCCCGGATGGTCAAATCGCCGCCGTCGTGGTCCACCCAGTTGGTCAGGATGGTGTTGCCGTCGGGCGTGATGCTGAAGAGCGTGTTGTATTCCTCGCGGTTGACGGGCGCGGGCATCCGGCGGGCGAGGGTCCAGTAGCCACCCTGGTTTTCGGAAAACCACACGTCCTGGCTGCCTTTTTGGGCCACGGTGTTCTGCGGGTGGCTCGTGCGGGTGAAGTAGAGCATTTTGCCGTCGGGCGATACGACCGGGTGCAGTTCGGTAAACTCCGAATTGACGGCCTCGCCGAGGTTTTCGGGAGCCTGCTGGGCGAGGAGTGTTGCCGAAAAAAAGAGAAGAACCGGCAGGCAGCGGAGGAAGGGCATGGAATGGGAAAGTTGAATTCCAGTAATTAAACGCTTGCCCCGGCCCGTCATTGCGAGCGGAGGTTGTCGGAACGAGCGTAGCGACGTTTCAACAACCGGAGCGAAGCAATCCGTTGCCACCGACCAAAGGAGTTTTCGGGAAAGAGCGGTGCGTGGCTTTAGCTATTTTGGTCTCCGAGTAGGGATTGCTTCGCTCCGGCGTTCAAATTTCGTTTCACTTATTTGAACGCCTCCGCTCGCAATGACGGGAGCATGGAGATTTTTCGTCATTCGTTTCTCCTCACGCCGCCGCGCCTTCCTTCATCCGTTCGGCGGTTTCGGCGATGCGGAGCTGTTCGATGAACTCGCCCA
This sequence comes from Spirosomataceae bacterium, assembly GCA_965249815.1. Taxonomy (GTDB): domain Bacteria; phylum Bacteroidota; class Bacteroidia; order Cytophagales; family Spirosomataceae; genus JAJAZB01. Next base: position 680,861 of record CBDFMV010000003.1, read on the forward strand.
CGTCGCCGTCCATTACGGCGGGGAGGTTGTACACGGTCAGGTTGATCCGGTGGTCGGTCACGCGGCTTTGCGGGTAGTTGTAGGTGCGGATTTTGTCCGACCGGTCGCCGCTGCCGACCATGCTTTTGCGCTGCCCGGCAATGGCCGACTGCTGTTTTTCCAACTCAATTTCATACAGCCGCGACCGCAGCACAGTCATGGCTTTGTCGAAGTTTTTGAGTTGCGAACGCTCGTCTTGGCACTGCACCACGAGGCCGCTGGGCAGGTGGGTCACGCGCACGGCGGAGTAGGTGGTGTTGACCGACTGCCCGCCCGCGCCCGACGAGCAGAAGGTGTCCTTGCGGATGTCGTTCATATTGATTTGCACGTCCACCTCGTCGGCTTCGGGCAGCACGGCCACCGAGGCGGCGGAGGTGTGGATGCGCCCCTGCGACTCGGTAGCGGGCACGCGCTGCACCCGGTGAACGCCCGATTCGTACTTCAGTTTGCCGTACACGTCGTCGCCCGCGACGTTGACGATGATTTCCTTGTAGCCGCCCGCCGAGCCTTCGGTGTGGTCAACGACCTCGAACCGCCAGCCTTGTTTTTCGGCGAAACGCTGGTACATCCGGAACAGATCGCCCGCAAAAATGGCCGCTTCGTCGCCGCCCGTGCCGCCGCGGATTTCGAGGATGCTGTTGCGCGAATCGTTGGGGTCGCGGGGAATGAGGAGTTCTTTCAGGGCCGCCTCCAGGTCGTCTTTCTGGGGCAACAATTCGTCGAGTTCGGCCTTGGCCAGTTCGCGGAATTCTTCGTCTTTTTCCGTCGCGATGATTTCCTTGGCCGCGTCAATCTGGCTCAGGAGGCTCAGGTAGGCCCGGTATTGCGTCACGACCCGTTCGAGTTCCTTGAATTCCTTGCCCAGGGCGGTGAATTTCTTGAGGTTGCCGACGACTTCGGGCTGCGAAATCTGCTGCGCTACCTCGTCGAACCGCTCCCGAATGGCTTCTAACTTATCAATCATGGGAATTTTGTTTCAACCGATTGGCAAAGATACGGGTTGTATTTTTGCCGCCGAGTCCGTCAGCTAAAGCAGACGGCAATTTGTGGGCAAGTCCCTTCGGGGACTCAACCCGTTGTTCTTAGTCCTGAAAGGACTTCACCTTTTTGCCGTCGCTTTAGCTGACGGAGCCCTGGCATGAAAAACCTACTGATTCTCAGCCTGCTGCTTGTCGCCTGCAATCCCCGGAAACTCGACACGGGCGGCATGGCCCAGGAAATGCGCGACCGCCAGCCCAAACACGTGACGCCCTCGCAACTCGCCACCCTCGCCGACGAATGGGGCCGCCAACTCACCGACAGCCTCAACCGGAAACTGCCCGGTGGCCAGGCGGACACGGCCATCACCGGGCCGCTTTCGCGGCGCTACAGCGCGCAAATCGAGGCATTGACCCTCCGCCAACTGGCCGCCCGTCCCGACCCGAAGGTGCGCGAAGTGGCCGCCGCCTACCTCTACGCCGCCCGCAACCGCCTCGCGCTCGAACCGAATCTGCAAAAATTACAGGACGGAGCCACGTGGCTTTACACCGCGTCCCGCGCCCCGGCGGATTCGGCGCAGCGCCTCTGGGCCATCACGTTTTCCCGCAAGGAGCTCATCCTGCACGTGGACGTGAAAACGCTGGAGCGCCTCCGCCAGTCGGCAGTGGGCAGTGGGCAGTGAGCAGTAGGCAGTTGAACCACAAAATCCCGCAAAATCCACTAACTGCCCACTGCCCGCTGCCCACTGCCGACTACCTTTGTTCCATGCGACGGGTTTTTCTCCTGCTTTACACGCTGTGGGCGGCGTTCTGGTTCGTAGGCCTGTTTCTGCTGCTGTTCCCGGCCATGTACCTGTTTTTGCAGCGGGAACGCTGGAAACCCCACGCGCATTACTGCAACCGACTCTGGGGAAAACTCTTTTTCCCGCTCATCGGAATGCCCATCGACGTGCGCTACGACTACCACCCCGACCCAGCCCTGACGTATGTGTTCTGCGCCAACCATTTCTCGTACCTCGACATCGCCGCGATGGGCGTAATCCTGCGGAATTACTACGCCTTCATGGGCAAAAGCGCCGTGAAGAAAGCGCCGCTGTTCGGCTACATGTTCGCCAAACTGCACATTCAGGTGGACCGCAGCGACCCCGGCAGCCGGGCCAAGTCGTTGCAGCGTTCCATCAAAGCCCTCGATACCGGCCGTAGCATCGTGATTTTTCCCGAAGGCGGGATCCGGGCCGAGCGCCCGCCCAAAATGCACCACCCGTTTCAGAACGGCGCTTTCGTGATGGCCATTCAGCAGCAGGTACCCATCGTGCCGATTTCGTTGCTGAACACCTACCGGCTTTTGCCCGACAAAAAGAAACCGCTCCTACATCCGGGCCGGTTGCACGTCGTCGTTCACCCGCCCGTACCGACCCTCGGTCTCACCCAGGACGACGTGCCCGAACTGAAAGAGCGGATTTACCGCATTATTGATGAAACGATAAATTCAGGAGCGAGGAGTCAGAAGCGAGCGGTACGCCGCGCGTGACTCAGGAGAAAACCCGAACGTGAACGTGATCTTTCTCCTCGCTTCTGACTCCTCTACTTCCCATGCACATCGACAAAGAAACCCTCCGCCGGATGGCCCACCTGGCCCGGCTGGAAGTGAAAGAAACCGAAGAAGACGCCCTGCTGGCCAGCCTGACCGACGTGCTGACCTGGATGGAGCAGTTGAACGAACTCGACACCACCCACGTCGAGCCGTTGATTCACCTGACCGACGTAATCGGTGGCCTGCGCGACGACGTGGCCGTTGAAACCCTCACGCACGAGCAGGCGCTGGTGAATGCGCCCAAGCGGGACGCCGACTACTTTCGGGTGCCGAAGGTGTTGGAGTGAGATTAGTCTGATTCGTAGTGCGTAAGCGCCGCGTGCAGGCCGTTTTTAATGCGTTCGCGCAGCGCAGCCGGTTCCAGAACATCCACGTCCGGCCCAAATTCCAGCAATTTCGCTTCCAGTTCCCGGTTCATCTTCACGGTAAGGGTCACGTCCCAGGTGCCATCAGGTTGGCAGGTGGCGCGTTGCGACGGGTGGAGTTTCTTCGTGGCGACGTAGTGCCCGCGTGGGGCCGAAAACCGCAGTTGCACGGCCACGGGTTCGGAACCGTCGTCGGTGACGCCGATGAGCGGCGCAAACTGGGTGGCGGCGTTCAGTCGTCCCTCCGCGATGACTTCCGTCAAAGGTTCAAACCCAACGATGCGATCCAGCGGAAACGGTTTGCTGCGAAAGCCCTCTTTTTCCCAGGCAAACAAAAACCAGCGGCTGTTAAATTCTTTCAGCAGCGCGGGCCGGACGGTGTGCGTTTCCACGGGCCGGTCGTAGGGCTGGTAGGTGAGCGCGAGGGTCTGGCCGTTGAGCAGGTGCTGGTACAACGGAATCAGGTGGTGTTGTCCGCGCAGTTCCGTCTGCTCGAATTGCAGCACTGAGGTTGTTTCACGGTGCGCCACGGCGTCGGCGCGTTGTTCGAGGCGCAGCAGCAGGTCTTCCATCCCGGCAAACTGCGGTTGGCGGGCCAGTTGCCGCACCAGCGCCAGCACCTCGCCGAGGGTTCCGGCGAAGGTGTTGTCGAGGCCCTCGAAAATAGAAAACGTGCGCTCGTAGCGGTAGCCCTGCCACTTGTTGGCGCGTTCGGGCAGCGGTGCCTGGAGGCTGTCGCGCAGAAATTTCAGGTCGTCGGCCACGGTGCGCGGCGTCACGGTCGGGTCAATTTCCCGGCAGGCTTCGGCGAGGTGCTCGCCCGAAAAAGCCCCTCCCGTGCGGAGCAGGCGGTGCATTTGCAAGACCCGGCTCAGCCGCTTCTGGCTGAGGGCACCGGTGGTTTTGGCCATGATGTTCGGGGCTGAAGTTTGTCTTCCTTTTTTGTCACGCTGAGCTTGTCGAAGCGCGCGCTTCGACAAGCTCAGCGTGACAAGACACACAAAAATTTCCCTGAATTTTCCGAAAAGATTTTCTCAACTGCAAAAAGCGCGTGGTTGACGCCGGGAGGTTTGTAGCGGAAACCAACCCCAATCCCCATGACGCTCCCCGCTACCGCTTCGATTTTCGACCGCCTGCCCTTCACCGCCACCCGCGATCAGGCCCGTGCGCTGTATCAGTTGGAAGCCTTCCTCGATGGGGACTGCACCGACGACTGCTTCATCCTGCGGGGTTGCGCCGGTTCGGGCAAAACGTCGCTGCTCAAAGCGGTGGTCGATTTTCTGGCCGAGCGCGAAACGCCGCATTTCCTGATGGCCCCGACGGGGCGGGCGGCGAAGGTGCTCACCGAGAAAACGAATGCACTCGCCTCGACCATCCACCACGTCATTTACATCCCGACTGAAGACGCTGCTACGGGCGCAGTGGTGATGAAAAAGCGAGCCAATGATAGCACGGCTTTGACGGTGTTCGTCGTGGATGAAGCTTCGATGCTCAGCGACCAGCGCCAGGCTGAAGGCGATTTCACGACGCCCAATTCGTTGCTGTTCGACCTGCTCGATTTCATAAAACAGGGTAACGCCCGCAGCAAAGTCATTTTCGTGGGCGACGCGTACCAGTTGGCTCCCATCAGCGCTGAGGGCTTTTCGCCCGCGCTCGATGCCGATTACCTGCACCGTCAGCACAAACTGAGCGTACAAACCGAAGAACTGCGGGAAGTAATGCGTCAAGGGGCTGATTCACCGGTATTGGCCGTGGCCCGCGATATCCGGGTAAGGAAGGACGAGAAGCGCTCGTTGGATGGCGTCAACGTTCCAGGCTATTCCAATTTTACGAAAGCATTGAGCTACTATTTAAACCGGTTCGATGCCCACCATCCCGATCAAATCACCATGATTGCTTCCAGCAACAAGGACGTGCAGTTTTGGAACACACGGGTTCGGCAGCAACTTGGGCTGGATGGAGCACTGCTCAGCGAGGGTGATTTGGTAGTGCTTCACAAAAGCCACTACTCGCGGGAGCGGGTACTCGTCAATGGGGAAACCGCCCTTGTTAAAAAGGTGAGTTCGATTATTGTCGAGCGGGCTGGATTGCACTTCGTGGACGCCGAGTTGGAGTTTACCGACTTTTCCGGGGAGCGGTTCCTACTATCGACAAAAGTGATGCTCGACACGTTGCCAACAGAGAAAGGCACCATCAACGGAGAAGCATTGAGAGCACTTAAGGCTGACCGCATGGCAAAAAATTCGGTGTATCGCGATTCGCAACGGGCCTCCGACGACCCCTACATGGGAGCGCTATGGCTGCGCTGGGGCTACGCGCTCACTTGCCATAAAGCCCAGGGTGGAGAGTGGAAAGAGGTGATTATCCACCCGTACGTGCGCCCCAGCGACCACAATTACCTTTACACCGCCGTGACACGGGCACGGGAGCGGGTGATGAAATGGGAGCCCTCGTACCGGCCTCACGTTGTAGCCAGCTTTTAAAGGTTTTATCTATCTTGCAAACCTAAGCACCCACGTAAGCGGTTTTGACCTCCGCATTGCACGCGCAATGTTTAGTTACCCGGTTAATCTTGCGGATTGGGAAGCACGGCTGCCAGGAACCGAGGGACGTCGGAAGACGACGATTTCTTTCTTTTTGGTGGTTTTGCTTTTCTGATTCTGTATCCTGTCATTCTGTTTTGGATGGCTGGCATCGCGAATGAAAATCCTGTGGGTGCTTTTCTTTTGTTTTTATGAAACTTGAAAAAATTGATACTTCGAAAGTCGTCGAAGGTTTTGAGGCAATAGTACAAGCTTTTGAGTTTGAAAAATTTTTAATAACCGATGCGAAGGCATTGGCAAAACTTCTAAATCTGATTTATGATTTAACCTATCCTGCTGATGAGCGTAAGTATAAAGCGCATCACTTTGAGGAGCGTATCTTAAATTTTTATGCGTACCATTCAAAAAAAGCGATACGTCACTTTCTTCATTCCTAAAAAAAGTGGCGGTCGGCGCGAAATTTCAGCGCCAGTTAATTCGCTAAAATCCATTCAAAGTTGCCTCAATACACTCTTTCAATGCCTGATTGAACCGCACAAAGCGGCGCATGGCTTTTTGCCCAACAGGAGTATCGTCACCAATGCCGAGAGGCATATTGGAAAACGATTTGTTTACAACATCGACATTGAAGGGTTTTTCCCGAGTACGTCCATCCGTAAAGTAATTGCCTGCCTGATGCTTCCCCCTTTTAATCTCAAAACACAAGGCGGGAAACCTTCAAAGCTGGCCATACTCCTTGCCAAGCTCTGCTGCGACCAGGATTGCTTACCGCAAGGCGCACCCACGTCGCCCATCCTAACCAATTTGGTCTGCCGCCGCTTGGATAGCCGGATGGCCAGCCTTGCACGGCGGCACAAGACGGTGTACACCCGGTACGCTGATGACATCACCTTTTCGGCCAACCGCCCGTTTTCTGACGAATTCAAGTCGGCTGTTCGGGAAATTCTCGACAAGGACGGGTATCGCATGAACGAAGCCAAAGAACGCACTCAGGTGCCTACAGAGCGGCAAGAGGTGACCGGATTAACCGTGAACCAGCGGGTCAACGTAAACCGGCAGTACATCCGTAACCTTGACTTTATGCTGAAACTTTGGAAGAAGGCTGGGAAAGAACGGGCTGAGGAAGTATTCGCTGACCGTTATTTGAAGGATAAGGGCTTCGTGCGTAACCAGGGTAAAATTCCTCCGATGGCAAATGTGCTGATGGGGAAAATCTACTTTTTAGCGATGGTTCGGGGCCGGGAGGATGCTCTGTATCTTCGGTTTAAGGCCAAATTCGAGGCTCTATCAGCAGACGCTAATGAGGTCTTTCCCCAGCAGAGAGCTTCGGACGGTATAGGCATCTTCTCGGCTATTAAAATTCCTAAAATACAGCGAGGCAGCGTATTATCTCCAGCGATTGAGGCCCCTCAAATCGAAAAAACAGAATTGACTCTTGACCAATTGACTGAAATTTTGAATCTTTGGGAGCGAGAAGGAATTGAACAGGCTATAAAGAAAAAGTAGAAACCATGGTCATGGATATACAGCGTCTAAAATTTTTGATGGATGTTCAAGAGAAACTTGACGAGTTGGAGAAACTATCATCAGCTTCAGATGTTCAAATTATAGACGGGGCTAAAGAACAATTTTATAGATTAGCTGAAAAGGAGTTCAGTAAGACTATATTGAGAGATATTCATGAATATATTTTTGAAATTAATATATCTCAACAGGCAAAAGAGTTTTATCGCATTTTCCCAGATTTGATAGTCCAAGAGCTTATTACGGATTTTATTCAAATGGAAAATTATAGAAGAAGAGATAGTTTCGAGAATTTTTGTTTATCTATATATCAACAAATAGAATGTTTTGTAAACTATCTATTCAAATCAGGAAAATTATTTCGCAAGATTCTTTCTGAAAGAACGAATTTGGCATTTAAATCTGAAAGGAATAATCAAACTTTACAAAGTTTGATTATCGCGTCTTATAATAAAGAGAATAATTGCTTTTATTCTGATAGGGATTATAATAAAGAATTTTCCCAGAGAAAAATTGACGATGAATACATAAGCAAATTGAATTTTAAAGTAAAATTTAGAACAGTTTTATATATACCTTATTTTGAAAATTCTCCATACTCTTATCATGATTTTAATGAAATATTGAAGATTTTTTCAGAAGTGGAGCAAGGAAGACATTTAGTCCATAGAGGCCACTTAAATAAGACTCCAAAGCAAGTTGAAATTTTAGAATATATAAACGAAAATAAGTACTTGTGCTATCTCAAATTTTACGGATTTTTAGTTGACTTTATGATGCAAACGATTAATTCTAAGAACTTTAAACTTATTTAAACATTCATACTCGCCCAAGTTTACAACTTGAGTGCCAATGGGCAACCGCCATTCAGAATTTCCGTAGTTGCGACAAAAAACCTACTTTTGAATCACGCCGTTTTCACTTTCCCCATGCAAACAGCCGAACTCAAAATTCAGGTAGTGCGGGAAATCGCCGACCTGCCCGACGAAGCATTTCAGAAACTCTACCCTGAGTTGTTGCGCCTGTTGCACCCGACCAAACAACGGGAAATTGGTAGCTTGAAAGGCATCATCGGGTACATGGCCGATGACTTTGATGCACCCCTCGATGCCTTCAACGAGTACGCCCCATGAGGTACCTGCTCGATACGCATGCCTACCTCTGGATGGTGGAAGGCGACCCCAATCTGTCGCGACCCGTGGCGGGCCTGCTGGCCGATTCAGCGAACGAGTTGGTGCTGAGCGCGGCCAGTTTATGGGAAATTGCCATTAAACTCAGCATCGGCAAACTTCGCCTGACCAACTCACTGGCTACCTTGTTGAATGAACTCGATCGGCAGGCCATTGAGGTTCTACCCATTCGTCCGGCTGATTTGCTGATTCTCGAAAACCTTCCTTTTCACCACAACGACCCATTCGACCGGCTTATCATTGCGCAAGCGTTGCACGATCAGATACCCATTTTAAGCAAAGACGGTCAGTTTCAGGTGTACGGAGTTGTGGTGACTTGGTAGTGGCCCGCCCGCGAAGTTCACGCCTCCACCCGAAACCCATCCCCATCCAGCCACGCCGGAAACTGCTCCCGGTAGGCGAACAACTCACCCAGGTCCAGGGTTTTCGTGAGCATTTTCTCCGAATCCCGCTGGTAGGCCAGCCGCTCGCCCCGGAAATCGAACAGCGCGCTTTCACCCGCGTGGGCTTTGCCGGTGCCGTCTTCGCCGACGCGGTTGACGCCCGCCACGTAGCAGAGGTTTTCGATGGCGCGGGCTTGCAGCAGCACGTTCCAGTGCGCCGAGCGGGCGGCGGGCCAGTTGGCCACGTAAAGCAGCAGGTCGAATTCGGGGCCGTTCGGCCCGCCGTTCCGGCTCCAGACCGGGAAGCGCAAATCGTAGCAAATCAGGGGGCAGACGCGCCAGCCTTTCCATTCGACCACCAGCCGGTTTTGTCCTGCCGCGTAGTGCTCGTGCTCGCCCGCCATGCGGAAAAGGTGGCGCTTGTCGTAGGTGCTGAACTGCCCGTCGGGCTGCATCCAGACGAGGCGGTTGAAGTAATGGCCGTTTTCCCGCACCACGTAACTGCCCGTGACCACCGCGCCCGTGCGGGCGGCCTGTTGTTTCAGCCAGCGGAAAGTAGTCAGGCCCATCGGCTCGGCCACGCGTTCGGGGGCCATCGTGAAGCCGGTGGTGAACATTTCGGGCAGCACAATCAGGTCGGTGGGCTGGCCGATTTCCGCGATTTTCTCTTCGAGCATCGCCCGGTTGGCGTCGGGGCTTTCCCAGTGCAGGGCGGTTTGGATGAGGGAAATGATGAGGGTTTCGGGCATGATGCAGAAAAAATTAACCGCAGAGACGCAGAGGTTTCGGGGAGAACGCAGAGGGCGACTTTGCGAACTCCGCGCAAATCTCTGCGTCTCTGCGGTTAAAATCTACTGCAAAATCGTTACCGCGCCCTTTAGCACCGGCACTTTGTCGTTGGGGCGAATCACGTAGTAGTACGTGGCGGGCGGCAGGCGGCGGTTTTGGTAGCTGCCGTCGAAGGGAATCCGGTAGCCTTTGGAGGCGAAGATTTCGCTGCCCCAGCGGTTGTAAATGTGTACGTCGGCGTCGGGGTAGGCGTCGAGGCCCGCCAGTTCCCACACGTCGTTGGTGCCGTCGCCGTTGGGCGTGAAGCCGTTGGGCACCGTCACGCGTTCCCAGACGGTCACGGTGATTTCGTCGTCGGTGAAGCAGCCGTTGGGCAGCGTTGCGCGGAGTTTGTAGGTGGTGGTTTGGGACGGAAAAGCCGTCGGGTTGAGCACGCCGGGGTCGGTCAGGGCGTCGGGGGGTGTCCAGCGGTAGGTCAGGTCCGCGCCGCTCTGGCCGGGAATCCGGACGCTGTCGCCGCGCAGAATGTTCTGGTCGAGACCGAGTTGCAGGCGGGGCGTTTGCGACACCACCGCCAGCCGGTTTTTCTGGGCCGTGCAGCGGAATTCGTTGATGGCGCTATACGTGAGCACGAAATTGCCGAAGCCCGTCGCTTTCGGGCTGAACGTGCTGCCGCTGACGCCTTTTCCCGAAAACAACCCGCCCGCCGGGGTGGCCCGGAGCGTGACGACGTTCTGGTCGCTGCCGCACATGGCCGGGATGGAATCGAACACCACCTGGGGCAACGGATTGACCACGAATTTCGCCGAATCCGTCCGCGCCGTGCAGTTGTTGGCGTCGGTCACCTGCGCGAAGTACGTGCCGGTTTCCCGAATCGGCAGTTTCGGCCCGCTGCCCGCGCCCGCCACCGGGTTGCCGTCGCGTTTCCAGGCAAACTGGTAGCCGGGGCCGTTGGTGGCGGCGAGCGTCAGCGTGTCGCCGAGGCAAAGGGCCGTTTTGGCGGGTTTTCCCAATTTCGCAGTGGGCAGCGGGTTGATGGTCACAGCCACGGCGGGTCGGAAAAAGCAATCGGATACGGTGCTTTTGACCAGCGCGCCGTACTGCCCACTGGCTTTCGCCACCAGTTTCGGGGTGGTTTCGTTGCGGAGCGTATCGCCGTTGAAGGCCCAGAGGTAGGTGAAATTACCCGCTGTGGCGGTGAGCGTCAGCGTGCGGTCGGCGCAGGAATTGGCCGGGCCGTCGGGCGTGATGGTTACTTTCGGGCCGGGTTTGCCCACCACGTTGGTTTCTTCGGAATACCCCGACTTGCTGCACTCGGTTTTTGAACTCACCACGACGGTGTACTTGCCGGGGCCGTCCACCAGCAGTCTGGTCGTGTTGGCACCGGGCAGGTTTTCGCCGTCGCGCTGCCACTGGTAGCTTTGATTGGGCACGTCGTTGGTTAGCAGTTCCAGAAAACCGCCGTCGCAGAAATCCACCGTTTTCACGCCCTTGTCGCGCAAATCGGGCGGGGTACTGGCGGTGAAAATGGCGGGGGGCGGCAGGCGGCGGTTAGGGCAATCCACGACGAGCAACTGAAAATCGCGCCGCACCAGCCCGATGAACCGCCCGTTGCGGTATTCTTCGACCTGCACCGAGAAGACGTGCAACCCAAGCGAGGTGGCCGTCAGGCGGAGCAGGCCGGTGCGGGCGTCCACCTGCAAGACGGGGTTGCCCTGAATCTGCGCGCTGGTGCTGTAGCCATCTTCCCACGAAACGGTCGGGTACGACGAACTGCCGCGCGGGATGGGGTTGTCGTTGTTATTGCCCACGTTGAAGCCCGCGTAGGGCGTCACAAGTGCGTAGCGGAGTTCGTCGCCGTCGGCGTCGGTGGCCCCGAAGCCGAGTTTGAACGGGTCGCCGAGGCAGATGTAATCGCCGTTGGGCGTCGAGAACCGGGGCGAGGAATTGAGAAAATCCTGTCCGCCGCTTTGCATGGCTGGAAATTCGAGGTAAAACGTCATGCCCACCCGCGACGGGTTGCGGATGTTGGTGATGGCGGCGTTACGGCAGCAGTTGTCCCAAACGAGGTAGTAGCCGGCGGGGTCGGCAAACAGGGCCGGGTTGACGTTGAGCTGGGCGAGGTAACGGATGTCGCTGGTTTTCAGGCTACGGGCCTGCGCGCAGGCTTCGTTGGCGTACACCACCGCCGTGCGGTTTTGCAGGTACATCGTCACGTCGGTCATCCGGATGTTGTCGCTTTTGCGGAAAATCGACGCGGTGATGGTCTGGGTAACGGCCCCCTGCCGCCCGTTGGCTTCATCGAAAAAAAGGCTCAACGCCAGCGAAAACGAACCGGGCCGACCCCCGTTGGCGATCATCTCGAAATTGCCCCCGACGATGTGCGACGCCCGCACCCAGCCGGGCAGGCCGAGCAGCAGGCAAAGGAAAACGCGACGCAGAAAACCCATACCGTTGTTGGTTCAGAGAACGTTGGCAACACAAAAGCACGCGATACTGGCACTTGGCGGTATTTCCGGGAGAGGGTGGGTTCGGCAGAAAACGAAAGTTACAGTATTTTCCCGAACCGCCGCAAGCGTTCCCTGAAAGGCGTTCGGTTTGTGGAAAATCCCTATTTTTGGTTTGGATTGCGGCTTTTGCTGCCGCTGCTTTTTCAATCGCACGACGAATCCTCCGCAATCCGTATCCACGGTGGCCCAACGCCGCAATCCGCAATTCGTGCATGACCCCCGAACGCCCCGCCTTTTTTGAAACCCGCATCGAGTACCTCAAGGGCGTCGGTCCGCACCGGGCGGCGCTGCTCAACACCGAACTCGGCATTTTCACCTACGCCGACCTGCTCCAGCACTACCCCTTCCGCTACGAAGACCGCACCCGCTTCCACGAGATCGCCGGGTTGACCGAAGAAATGCCCGCCGCGCAACTCAAAGGCCGGTTGCGGTTTTGGGAAATCGTGGGCGAAGGGCCGAAAACCCGCCTCATCGGCCAGTTCACCGACGGCACCGGCACGATGGAACTGGTCTGGTTTCAGGGCATTACGTGGTTGGAGAAAAACCTGCGCCGCGATGGGGAATACGTCGTGTACGGCAAGCCCGTTGCGTTTGGTGGCAAGTTTTCCATTACCCACCCGGAACTCGAAGTTTTAACTCCAGAGAACGAAGCGGGTGGCCACTGGCAACCGGTGTACAACCTCACCGAGCGCCTCCGCAAGCGGCACGTCGACAGCAAAGTAATAGCCAGGATGCAGCGCACACTGCTCGAAGCGGCGTTGACGTACGTCCGCGAAACACTGCCCGACGGGTTGATTCAGAAATTCCGCCTGATTTCCAAGCGCGACGCCCTCTGGCACATCCACCTGCCCGCCAGCGAGGCAGCGCTGCACCAGGCCAAACGGCGGCTGAAGTTTGAGGAACTGTTCTACAACCAGTTCCGGCTCATCAAGCAGAAACTCATCCGCAAAACCGACTACGCCGGGCAGATTTTCACCCGCACCGACCTCGTCAACCAGTTTTACGGCGACCACCTGCCGTTCGATCTGACCAACGCCCAGAAGCGCGTCATCCGCGAGATTTTCGAGGACATGCGCACGGGCAAGCAGATGAACCGCCTCCTTCAGGGCGACGTAGGCAGCGGCAAAACCATCGTGGCGTTCATCGCCATGCTGCTGGCGGTGGCCAACGGCGCGCAGGCCTGCCTCATGGCCCCGACCGAAATCCTCAGCGACCAGCACTACCAGGGCCTTAAGCCCTACGCCGAAGCGATGGGCCTGAAAATCGTCGAGCTGACGGGTTCCACGAACAAAAAAGGCCGCCGCTTCATCCACGAGGGGCTGTTGGACGGCTCCATCCACCTCATCGTCGGCACGCACGCGCTGCTCGAAGACCCCGTGCAGTTTCGCAACCTCGGCCTGTGCATCATCGACGAGCAGCACCGCTTCGGCGTGGCGCAGCGCGCCCGGCTCTGGGCCAAAAACCCCACCGTGTACCCGCACGTGCTCGTGATGACGGCCACGCCCATCCCCCGCACGCTGGCCATGACGCTCTACGGCGACCTCGACGTGAGCATCATCGACGAACTCCCGGCAGGCCGCAAACCCATCAAGACCGTCCACCGCTACGACTCGCACCGGCTGGCGGTGTTCGGGTTTCTGCGCGAGGAAATCCGCAAGGGGCGGCAGATTTACATCGTGTACCCGCTCATCGAAGAGTCGGAAAAACTGGATTTTAAGGACCTCATGGACGGCTACGAAAGCGTGGCGCGGGCCTTCCCGGAGTACCAGTTGAGCATCGTCCACGGCCGGATGCCCTTCCGCGACAAGGACTACGAAATGCAACGGTTCATCCGGAAAGAAACGCAGATTCTCGTCGCCACGACGGTGATCGAGGTGGGCGTCAACGTGCCCAACGCCTCGGTGATGGTGGTCGAAAGCGCCGAGCGCTTCGGACTGGCGCAGTTGCACCAGTTACGCGGACGGGTGGGACGCGGGGCCGAGCAGAGCTACTGCGTGCTGATGACCGACGTGAAGCTGAGCAAGGAAACGCGCCTGCGGCTCGAAACGATGGTGCGCACCAACAACGGCTTTGAAATCGCCGACGTGGACCTCAAACTCCGCGGCCCCGGCGACCTCAGCGGCACCCAGCAAAGCGGCGTGGTGGACCTCATCATCGCCGACCTGGCCAAAGACGGCGAAATCCTGAAAGTGGCCCGCGAATGCGCCCAAAGCATTTTGGAGGATGACCCGGATTTAATCCTGCCCCAGCACGCGCCCATCCGCGACCACGTGGAATCGGTGCGGGCGGATGAGCGGAATTGGGCGCGGATTTCGTGAAACCCCGCACGGCAATCCGTCCGGTGATTCGTTATCTTTGTCAACAACCTCCGTTCGCTTTCGTCATGCAACCAGCTACTTCAGCCCGGCCGCCCCCGCTGGCGCTGGCTTGCAGCCAGTGCCGACCATCAGCAGGCTTCTCAGCCTGCGTTTTCAAAACAGTGGCAGCACGTCCAGCAAAGGCGGTTCTTTCGTAAAATAAGCCTTTGCTGAACTGTAGAGCCACTCATCGGGCTGGTTGACAAACCCGGCTCTGACCGGGTTGTTGTGCAGGTAATCCAGCTTCTGCCGCGTCACTTCCGGACTGAACAGCACAATAGGGTGGTTGTCGTGCTGCCAGAATTGGTAGTGATCGTTGCCCGCTTTTTTGCGTCCGGCTCGTTCAAACATCCACAGCAACCACTCTTTTCGGCTTTCCACGGGATTCTGTTCGATGGCCGCCAGGATGCGTTTGCGGTGAATTGCTTCATGTCGCGCAGGGTCTCCTCCATCCGGCGGCCCCGGCTGCTGATGATCAGGTGCAGATGATTGGTCATCAAGCACCAGGCGTGGAGGCTCAGGTCTTTTTCCCGCTGACAGTAGCGCAGGCTCTCCACGAGAATCGTTTTGTACTCCGTTCGGGTAAAAACATCCATCCAATTCACCACCGACGACGTGGCGAAATAGCGTTCGGTTTGATCGAAGAATTTGTAGTGGCGACTCATGGGATGGGCGAGCGTAGCGTGTGGGCAAGGTATTCACTTTTAGACGCTTGTCGGATACCGCAGGCTAAGAAGCCTGCCGATGGGCGGCCCTGGCTGCCAGCCAGCGCCAGCGATTGCAACCAATCCCAAAAACCGCTAACATTGCTTCCCTAACCTCGCCCGCATGGACCTCCAAACCGTCGGCACTTTCTTCAACACCGCCTGGAGCGTGTACGACATCGCCCTGGAGCAGAATTACATGTTCCACCGGGAAATCTACGCCGGGGTGCTCGACCAACTCCGGGCCTTCGGGACCGGGCAGTACACGATGCTCGACCTCGGCTGCGGCAGCGCGAAGTACCTCGCCGCCGTGCTGGGCCAGCACCCGCCGCTCCGGTACGTGGGCGTCGATCTGTCGGCGACGGCCCTGGCCGAGGCGGAGCATTTCCTGCGGCCACATGGTTTTGCCGTTGAGTTGCACCCCGGCGACCTATTTGCCTTCATCGAGCGGGTGCCACCGGCAAGTTTCGACGTGGTGTTCGCTGGTTTCGCGCTTCACCACCTGCTGGAGTCCGACAAGCAAGTGTTTTTTCAACACGCCCACCGCGTGTTGAAGCCGGGCGGTTTCTTCCTGATGCCCGACGTGGTGCGTTACGAGGAGGAAACACGTGACGTGTACCTGGACCGGTACGTGGGAAACATGAAGACCACGTGGACGGCTTTCTCGCCCCAACAAGCCGAATCCATCATCGAACACGTGCGCGGGCAGGATTACCCCGAAACGCCCTCGACGCTGGTCCGCATGGCGCAACAGGCCGGTTTCAGCGCCAGTCAGGAACTCAACCGGTTCGGTCACCACACGACGTGGCGGTTTGACAAGTAAGTTTATGGAAACACCCACCAGACCCACCTCCGTCGATGCCTACATCGCCAACCAGCCCGAACCGGTGCAGGCCGCGTTGAAGCAGCTTCGGCAGGTTATTAAAAACGCGGTTCCTGAAGCCCAGGAAGTAATTAGTTACGCCATGCCCGCGTACAAATTTCACGGAATGCTGGCGTATTTCTCGGCTTTCAAAAACCACTACGGGCTGTACATCAGTCCGGGGGCACTATCGGCGTTCAAAGACCAGATTGCCCCTTACTTTTCCGGCAAAGCCACGCTTCAATTCACCTACGGCCAACCCCTGCCCGAAGCCCTCGTTGCTGAGATTGTCCGGTACGTGGCCCAACAGAACCTCGCCAAACAGGCCGTTAAAGCGGCGAAGGGGAAAAAAGCGTGAGCGCTCTCACTTGCTAATGACTGCCCGCGCTCGTCCTTGCCGCTACCCTTCGCGGCGCTGAAAAAAATTCCTGCTTCATCCGTAGGGGTCGCCGCTCGTGTGGTTGTCTCAGCCGCAGAAACGAGTCAACCACGAAACAACGACGTCGGGCGGGTAGCTTTGCGGCTCTCCTTCCGCTGCCGCGATGAACCCCGTGCAATCCCTTGACAATGAAATTGTAGCCGCCCTGCGCCAGAGCGACGAGCGCGCCTTTGAGCGCCTGTTTCGCACCCACTACGCCAGCCTGTGCGGCTACGCGTACACGTTTTTAAAAGACGACGCCGACGGCGAAGAGGTCGCGCAAACCGTATTTCTGACCCTCTGGGAAAAGCGCGAAACCCTCGACATCACCGTGTCGTTGAAGGCATACCTGTACCGGGCCGTACACAACCACTGCCTCAACCGGATCAAGCACCTCCGCATCCGCGCCGGGCACGCGGAGTACGTGCTGGCCACCGCCGAGCCGGGCTACGACAGCGCCACGGCCCAACTCATCGGCACCGAACTCGAAGTCCGCATCCAAACCGCCATCGCCCAACTGCCCGCGCAGTGCCAGGCCATTTTCCGGATGAGCCGGTTCGAGGAATTGCGCTACCAGGAAATCGCCGACGAATTGAACCTCTCGGTGAAAACCGTGGAAAACCAGATTGGCAAAGCGTTAAAAATTTTGCGCGTCGAACTGGCCGACTACCTGCCGCTGCTGATTCTAATTTTGAATGATTGAATGAAAGAATGAACGAATAACACAACGTAAATAAGCCAATCACCCCCATTCAGTCATTCTTTCATTCAATCATTCAAAATTGATTTACCGTGGATGAAACACGCTTATCGAGCTTTTTAGCGGGCGAAGCCACCGGGGCCGAAGCCGCCGCCGTGCGGGCCTGGCTGGCCGAATCGGCGGACAACCGGCGAGAACTCGACCGCCTGCGCCGCCTCTGGGAAGCCGCTGCCGCCCCGCCGCCCCGCCCCGTGGACGTGGACGCCGCCTGGCAACGGCTGCGCGGGCAAATGCCGACCGAAGCGCCCGCCGAAACCCGCCCTAAAACGCCCGTCGTTCCGCTCCATCAGCCCCGCCGCTGGGCCGTCTGGCGGGTGGCAGCGTCGGTGGTCGTGCTGCTGGGTTTGGGCTGGCTGGGTTACCGGCTGGCATTCCCGCCCGCTGTGCCGTTGCCGCTGGCACCCATCGAGGTGGCGTCGGGCCGCGCACCGCGCGAAGTCACCTTGCCCGACGGTTCGCGGGTGCTGCTCAACCGGGCTTCGCGCCTGCGATACGCCGCCAATTTGGCCGGAGAAACCCGCCTCGTCGCCCTGACGGGCGAGGCGTTTTTCGACGTGAAACGCAACCCGCAGCGGCCGTTTGTCATCGAAGCGGCGGGCACCGAAGTGCGGGTGCTGGGCACGTCGTTCAACGTGAACGCCACCACGACCGACGTGGCCGTGACCGTGGCGACGGGCACGGTTCGTTTTTCGGGAAAAAAGGTCCAAAACCGGCGTTCCCACATGATTTTGACGAAGGACGAAGCCGCCACCTTCCGCGCCGAAGCCGACACGATCCTGAAAAAAGCCCGCGCCAACCCCAACGCCCTGGCCTACAAAACCCGCGTGTTGCTCTTCGAGGCCACGCCGCTGAGCGAAGTGGTCGAGGCGCTCAACCACACCTACGGGGCCGACATTACGCTGGCCCGCGCCCTGCGCCACTGCCCGCTGACGGTGACGTTCGAGAACGAATCGCTCGACACGATCCTGGGCGTGCTGGCCGAAACACTGCACCTGACCGTTGAGCGCGGCGCGGATGGGCAAATCATGATTGAAGGCAAAGGGTGCCAGTGAGTTCACTGACGCTACTCTTTTTGTCATCCCGACGAAGGAGGGATCTCGTTGCGGCACCGACACCTGGCTATCGGGAAACAGTCTGACAAGCCAACGAGATCCCTCCTTCGTCGGGATGACCGAGACACGCTAAATTTTTTGAAAATGAAAAAGGGGCTTTCTGCGCTGATGCTCGGGCTTTTTACCGTGACAACCTTCGCCCAAGCCCCGCTGGAGCGCAAGGTTTCGGTGCGGCTCGACAACGCCCGGCTCGCCGACGCCCTCAGCACCGTGGCCCGGCAGGGCAATTTCAACTTTTCCTACGCCTCCACCCTGTTCGACGCCGAGCGGCGGGTTGATTTGGTGGCCAGCAACGTGCCCGTCCGGCAGGTACTCGACCAGTTGTTTCGGGGCAGTTTGCAGTACAAAAACCGGGGCGACTACGTGATCCTGCGGCGGGCCGACCCCGAGGATTCGGGGCCGCGCTTTTTCGTCGTGACCGGCACCGTGACCGACCGCCGCACGGGCGAACGGCTCTCCCGCGCCAGCGTGTACGACCGCCGCACACTCGCGGCCACCCTCACCGATGCCAGCGGCGCGTTCCGGTTGCGATTGCCCACCCGCCCTGAGCGCGCCGAATTGCGCATCGAAAGCCGATGGTACGAGCCGCAGACGCTGGTGGTGCGGTTTCCTGCCCCTGAGGACTCGGGGCCGCGCGCCGTGGCCCTCGCGCCCAAACCCGCCCCCAGCCCCGAGCCGCTCCAACCCCTGTCCCTCCGTCCGGAGTCCGATTCGTTGCGAAGTTTCGAGACCGCCGGGCTGGTGCGGACCTTCGTTTCGCCCGAGCAGCAGGCGCTGGCCGAAACCGTCAGCGACACGATCCGGCGGCGGGCGCAGGTGTCGTTGCTGCCCTACCTCGGCACCAACCACCGGCTGAGTGGCTCGGTCATCAACCGGTTTTCGCTCAACGTGCTGGCCGGGTATTCGGGCGGCGTCGAAGGGTTGGAAGTGGGTGGTTTGCTGAACCTCGTCCGCGGGCCAGTCAGCGGGGTGCAGGTGGCGGGTTTCGGCAACCTGGTGCGCGGGCCGGTGAACGGCGTGCAAATCGGCGGGTTTTTCAACCAGAATTTCGGCGAAACCCACGGGACGCAAATCGCCGGGTTCGCCAACTCCAACTGGCAGGACGCTGAGGGCGTGCAGGTGGCGGGTTTCGTGAATTTTGCCCGAAAAAACCTCCGCGCCGTGCAGGTGGCGGGCTTCGTCAACGCGGTGAACGGCAGCATGAAAGGCGTCCAGATTTCGGGCTACGTCAACGCCAACCGGGGCAGCAACGAGGGCTTTCAACTGGCCGGTTTTGCCAACCTCAACGGCCACGCCAACCGGGGTGTCCAAATCGGTGGTTTCGCCAACGCCACCCTGGCCGACAACGAGGGCCTGCAACTGGCCGGCTGGGCCAACCTCACCTGGGGCACCCAGCGCGGCTGGCAAATTAGCAACATCAACATCGCCCGGCGGGTGGTGGGCGGGCATCAGTTGGGCCTGTTCAACTACGCCGATTCGTCCACCACCACGCCCATCGGCCTGCTGAGTTACGTCCACCGGGGCGGGTACCACCACGTCGAAGTTTCCGCCGACGAGGCGTTGCCAATCAACCTGACGTTTCGTACCGGCACACGGTCGTTCTACACGCTTTTCACGGCGGGGCTGAACCCGTTCCCCGACCAAAACCTGCTCTGGCGCACCGGTTTCGGCCTGGGACGGTCGTGGCGGATGAGCCGGTCGCGGCGCTGGTGGCTCAACTCCGAAGCCGTGGCCTACGACGTGGCCGAACTACATTTTGACGAATTCGACACCGATTTGTTCAAACTGAACCTGCTCGTGGAGCGCGAATTGGGGCGGCACTGGGCCGTCGCCGCCGGGCCGTCGCTCAACCTCTACATCCGCTCCGCCGAAGACGGGCGCTACTCCCCCGCTTTCGCCGCCCAAATCCCGACGCGGACGGCCTGGAAAACGGATTACGGTTTCGGCGAAACCACCAACTGGGTGGGTCTCCACGCCGGGGTGCGGTGGCGGTGGTGAGCTAAATCACAAAAATCCCGCCCCAGCCCCCGTCATTGCGAGCGGAGGTTTCAAAAACGAATGAAATGAAGTTTTGAAACCGGAGCGAAGCAATCCATTGCCACCTGCCAAACGAGGTTGAGCCAACTCCCGCTCTTTCCCAGAAACGCTTTTGGCAGGTGGCAACGGATTAGCTACGCTGAATCTTCGATTTGCTTCGTCGCTCCGCAAGCTCCGCTCCTCGCAATGACGGGTTGGGGCTACTGTCTGCCGTTGCGGAGGTTTTTTAAATCCTTGCCCCGTAGGGGTCATCGCCGCCTGAGTGGTCTTAACCGGGCGGGCACCGCGCCGGACTTTGTTTGACTCGTATTCCGGAAAAGCCCCTGACCCTGTCGGTGGCTTTTTTTGTGGAAGAGTCCCGTCGATTCACCCGGGGAAGGCGCGGTTTCAGGAACACGAAATGCGGTTTGGGACCGTCTGAGTGCAAAACTGACGGCGAATTCGACAAAATTTACAACCAACTCTTTGACAGCCCGATGAAAAATCTGAAATTCAAGGCGTTAATTCCGCCACGTCCGAAACACCCCCCAAACCCGTCTGATAAACACCTACCTCGTTTGATGCTGGCCGAATTACGCGTACCCGGTGCCCGCTGGCTGGTGCTGGGTTTTCTTTTCTGCACCCTCGCGGGTGCGGGCCGGGCGCAGACCGCCTACCGGGGCCGGGTAACCGACGCCCAGACCGGCGACCCGGTGCCTTTCGCCAGCGTGGCGCTCAAGGGCAAGGCCGTAGGCACCACGACCAACTTCGAGGGTTACTATCAATTTACGACCACCCAGCGGGCCGACTCGCTCGTGGTGACGTTCATCGGCTACCGCACCCGCGCCAAGCTGATTCAGCCCGGTGTCTCCACCCAAACCCTCGATTTTCAACTTGAACCCACCAGCACCTCGCTGGCCGAAGTGGTGGTGCGGGCGGGCGAAAACCCGGCGTTTCGCATCCTGCGCGAACTGCGCGAACGCCGCGCCTTCAACGACCGCAAGCGACTCACGGCCTACGAATACGACAGCTACGCGAAAACGGAGCTGGACGTGGACAACCTTTCCGAGAAATTCCGCAAACGCCGCGTGGTGAAAAAAATCACGGGCGCGCTGGCGAAAGCCGAGAAACTGGCCGGCGAAGACGGCAGGCCCGTCATCCCGACGTTCGTGTCGGAAACGGTCTCGAAGTTTTACTACCGGGCCAACCCACAACGGCGCAAGGAGGTGATTCTGAAAACCAACCTGACGGGCGTGGGCGTGAAAGACGGCGGCTTCATCAGCCAGTTGCTGGGCGGTAATTTGTTCCAGAATTACAACTTTTACGACAACTCCGTCCCGTTTCTTTCCAAAGATTTCACCTCGCCGCTGGGTGAAAACTGGCGCGGCACCTACGAGTACTTCCTGAGCGACACCGTCGTGGTGGGCGACAACGTGTGTTTTGAGCTTGAATTTGAACCCAGGCGCAAGCAGGATTTAGCCTTCACCGGCACGATGTGGGTCGACACCGCCACCTACGCCCTGCGGCAGATGGACGCCACCCTCGGCAAGGACGCCAATTTGAATTACATCGAGAAAATCAAGATTCAGCAGGAACTGGAGCCGGTGCTGGATTCCGCCGGGAAGGTAGCCGCCTGGTTGCCCGCCCGGACGCGCTTTCTGGTGGACGTGGCCGAACTGACCAAAAACTCGGCGGGGATGCTGGCCAAATTTTACATCGCCAACCACAATTTCCGCCTCAACGACCCCCAGCCGCTCTCGTTTTACGACCAGTCGGTCGTAGTGGCCGACGACGCCCGCGAGGCGAGTCCGGCCTACTGGGCCAAAGCTCGGCCCGATTCGCTCACCCGCGAGGACCGCCTGGCCCGGCAACTCATCGACTCCGTGCGCAACCTGCCCATCGTGCGTACCTACGTGGACGTAGCCGAAATCGTGACGACGGGCTGGAAAAAGTACCGGGGCGTTGAAGTTGGCCCGTACATCTACGGGCTGGCCTACAACTCGATTGAAGGCCTCCGGATGCGCGTCGGCGTGCGCACCAACGAGGCCTTCAGCCGCCACTGGATTCTGCGCGGTTTTCTGGGTTACGGCACGCTCGACGGCAAATTTAAGTACGGCGGCGAGGTGAATTACCTGTTTTCGCGCAAGCACTGGACGGTGGCCGGGTTCCGCCATAGTTACGATCTGGAGCGCCTCGGCCTCGACCCCGACCAGATTTCCAACAACAAACTTTTTTACGCCTTCACACGCTTTGGCCAGTACCACGGAGCGTACCTCCGGCGCGAAAACACCTTTTTCGTGCAAAGCGACGTCACCAAGGGCCTGCGGCTTTCGGCCTCGCTGGCAAGCCGCTCGTTCGACCC
Organism: Spirosomataceae bacterium; assembly: GCA_965249815.1. Classification (GTDB taxonomy): domain Bacteria; phylum Bacteroidota; class Bacteroidia; order Cytophagales; family Spirosomataceae; genus JAJAZB01. The sequence goes on from CBDFMV010000003.1 coordinate 703,366, forward strand.
GCTCTTTCCGTTCCGCTACCGGGTGGAGCCGAACCTGGGGGAGCTTTCCCCGATGAGTTCGCATTTCGACTACACCCAGTTCACATTTGAAGCGCGCTTTGCGAAAAACGAAACTTTCATTCAGGACGGCAACGAGCGCATCACGCTGGGCACCAAGCGGATACCCGTCATCACACTGCGCTACCAGCGGGGCATGAAGGGCGTGCTGGGCGGCAATTTCGACTTCCACCGGTTCCAGATTACGGCTTTCCAAACCTTCCGCGTCGGGTCGCTGGGGCGGTCGAGTTACCTGTTTTCGGCGGGCTACACGCCGTCGGTGGTGCCCGCGCCGCTGCTGTTTCCGCACCTGGGCAACGAAACGTGGTTTTTCAACCGCAACGCCTTCAACCTGATGAACTACTTCGAGTACGTCAGCGACCGCTACGCCTCGGTGCAGTGGCAGCACAACTTTGAGGGGCTGCTGTTCAACCGGATTCCGGGCATCAAAAAACTGAAATGGCGGCTGGTGGCTAACGCCAACGTACTGTTCGGCGACCAGAGCCACGCCAACGAAACCATCACGGCCCGGACCTTTCACCCCCGGTTCCGGCAGAAGTACGAGTTTTCTTCGCTGAACATCGAACGGCCCTACCTCGAAGTGGGCTACGGCATCGACAACATCTTCAAACTCTTCCGCATCCAGGCCATCCACCGCCTGACGTACCTCGACGGCGGCGTGGACCGCTTCGCCGTGAAAGGCTCCATTCACTTTACGTTCTGAGTGGTTTTAAGCGCGGCAGCGCAAGGGTCGCAAGGAAAACTCTGCGAACTTTGCGCTGCCTTTGCGCCTTTGCGGTTCATGAATTCTGTCTTCCTTCTTCTCGGGGCCAACCTCGGCGACCGCCCCGCCACGCTCCGCCGCGCCGTGGAATTGCTGCAAAGCCAGGTGGGAGTTGTCATGAAAATGTCCGCTTTTTACGAAACGGCCCCCTGGGGCCTCACCGACCAGCCCGCGTTTCTGAACCAGGCCGTTTCAATTCAGACCCGCCTCAGCCCGCTCGATTTACTGAAAACCACCCAGGCCATCGAAGCACAGTTGGGCCGGGAACGGCGCGAGAAGTGGGGTGCGCGGCTCATCGACGTGGATTTGCTTTTTTACGGGAACGAAATCATCGACTTACCCGACCTGAAAATTCCGCATCCGTTTCTGCCCGAACGCCGGTTTGCGCTGGCCCCGCTGGCGGAAATCGCGCCAGAGTTCAGGCATCCGGGTTTGGGGAAAACGGTGAAGGAACTGCTGGCGGAATGCCCGGATGAATCGGCGGTAGTGCGGCTTAGGTGAACCGGAGTTCAATTCGCCTCCCAACTCCCCCGTACCCGGCTGCCGTGTTCTTCATGGTGGGTCACGTGCAGGTAGCAGTCGATTTCCTGCTGCAATTCTTCGACGTGCGAGATGACGCCCACCACGCGGGCCTCCTTCCGCAGCGATTTGAGCGTGTCGAACACTACGGCCAGCGATTCTTTGTCGAGCGAGCCGAAACCTTCGTCGAGGAAGAAAAACGGCTGCGTGTCCGACAGCGCCAACGCCAGCGCCAGCGAGGCCTGGAATTTTTGCCCACCCGACAAACTACCCACCGAGCGGGTACGGCCTTCGTTCAGTAAATCGCGGATGCGGAAATCGTAGGTCGAGGGTTTCGATTCGTACACTTCCAGCCGGAATTGCTGGCGGGTCATGCGGGTGAAGCGCTCGTTGGCGGCGTTGCAGAGGTTTTGCAGGTACACCGCCGAGACGTAATTGACAAACCCGCTGGCTTTGAACAACCGCGTCAGCGTGGCCAAATCGGCCTGGCGGGCGTCGAGGGCTTCTTTTTCGCGGAGCAAATCGGCCCGGTTTTCCAACTGCTTCTGAATCTGCTCGATTTGCAGGCCCAGTTTTCCGGCTTCGTCCTTCAGCCGGTCGATGCCGCGCTGCGCTTCGCCGATAGTCGTTTTCAGGGCGGCGTGCCGGTCGGCGTCGTAGGGCTGGCCACTAATTTCGGCGCGCAGACGGGCGCGGTTGCTTTCGGCTTTGGTGAGTTCCGTCCGGAAGGCGTCGAGGGCGCGGCGTTCGGCCTCCGGATCGAGCGTCTGCTGCAACACGACCCGGACCGCGTCGAGCGATGTGAACGGCGATTTCCGGAGCACCGCTTCAAGGTCGGTGGCGAGGGTTTTCAGCTTTTCGCCCAGGTTGCTCACCTGCTCGTTCAGCGTTTTCAGCACGCCCCGTCGGCTGCCGTGTTCGATTTCTTTTTGCTGAATGCTTTTCTGGAGCGTTTCAAACGCCGTCGTCAACTGCTGGTACTCGGTTTCGAGCCGGGTGGCTTCGGCGTCGAGCGTTTCGGGCGGGGTTCCGGCAAAATCGGCTTCGGCGAGCAACGTGAGCTGGCGGCGTTTTTCGGCGCGAGTGGCTTCGTCGCCCAACTGCTTGTCTTTGAGCAGCTTCAGCGGAGCCTCGAATTTCTCCCGAATTTCCTCCTCGGTAGCCCGGATGCGTTTGTCGAGCGTTTCAAGGGCGGCTTCGGCGGCGAGGAGGTCAGTCTGCAACGCGCTGGCGGTGGCGATGGCGGCGTCCACGGCGGCGGGGTCGTCGGGGCCGAATTCCGGCGCTCCCGCAAACGCCGCGAGGTGGGTTTTCAACGCCGTTTCGACGCCCTCCCACTCGCGGCGGATGCGGGCTTTTTCGGCGTCGAACTGCTGGAGGTGGGTTTGCACCTGGGTGAGGCTTTCGCGTTGCTCTTCCAGCACCCGGATTTGCTCGCCGAGCGCGTTGATTGTTACCGGAAAATCGGTCAGGTGGTAAATCGGACCGTGGTGATGCACCGACTGGCACAGTGGGCACGGTTCGCCGGGGACGAGTTTGGCGGCGTAGCGCTGGAGTTCGTGCTGGGTCAAAAGCCGGAGTTTTTCGGTCTGGTTTTTCTGAATGACCGCGTTGAACTGGTTCCGGCCTTCCAGAAAAACAAGTTCCCACTCGGCGTAGGCTTTGCGCTCCTGAAACGGCGGGAACGGCGCGCGAATGGCCTCGACTTCGGGCAGCAGCAGGTTGTTTTCGTAGGCGGATTTAGCGTCCGCGGCTTTCTGGTCGGCTTCCTGACGGAGGCGTTTTTTCTCGTTCTGGAAATCGTCTTTTTTGCCAAACCACGCCTTCACGACGCTCAATCGCTGGATGTCGGGCAGTTGCTGGCGCTGAAATTTGAGGTTTTTGGCGCGTGCGTCGCGGTCGGTGCGCAAGCCGTCGAGTTCCCCCTTTTTTTCGGCCAGCAACGCCTCGCCTTTTTCAATCCGCCCGGTCTGGCGTTCCAGGGCGGCGGTCAGTTGCCGCACGTCGCGGAGGATGCGCAGTTCGGTGGCGCGTTTGAGCAGCGTTTCGCGGGCTTCGTAGCCGGGACGGAGGCTTTGCAGGCGCGCACTGTCGGCGCTAAGCTGGCCCGCTTCGGCGTCGAACCGCTGGGTTTCGGCGGTTAGGGCGGCAGTGTCGCGGGCGAGGTCGGTTTGGGCGGTTTGCTGCTGGTCGAGCAGCGATTTGAACGCCCGCGTGGCGTGCTCGAATTCGGCCAATTGCCGCTCGCGGCGCTCGTGGGTTTCGCGCTGGGCGGCCAGGATTTCGCAGGCCGCTTCCGCCGCCTTCAGTTCGTCGAGTTTGAGCCGGAGCGCCTCGGCGGCCTGTTCCTGCCCGACGAGAAGCTGGCATTCCGCTTCCCGAATTTTCAGGGTCGTCTGGTTGGTGGCCAGTTCGTCGCGGCGGGTCTGGAGGGCGTCGGGCGTGGCTTCGCCGAGGGTTTCGAGCCGGGTGTTGAGCACCGAAAGCGCCTCGCGGTTGCGGGCCACGAGCACGCCCACGCGGTCGGAGAGGTCGAAGCGTTCGAGGCGGAAGAGGTCCATCAGCATCCGGGTGCGGTCTTTGTCGCCGAGTTCCAGGAATTCCTGAAAACGTCCCTGCGGAATGATGACCATCCGCTTGAAATTGTCGTAGCTGATGCCAGTGAGGGCTTCGGTGGTGGTATCGATGGGCTGCCACTCGCCGGTTTCGTTTTTGGCGAGGATGCTGCGCTCGAAGGTCACCTCGCTGAATTCGTTGCGGTTGCGGCGGCCTTTCACCACGAAGCGGTAGCTTTTTTCGCCGATGCGGCACTCGTAATCGACCAGCAGGCGCTTGGAGCGGAGGTTGGTGAAATTGTAGTTTTTGCCGGTGTGGTCGAGGCGTTCGGTTTTCTCGAACAACGCGTACGAAATGGCGTCGAGGATGGTGGATTTCCCGGCCCCGACTTTTCCGAAAATGCCGAACAGGCCCGCTTCGGCCAGCCGGGTGAAGTCGATTTCCTGCGCGTCCTGGTAGGAGTTGATGCCTTGCAGCGTGAGTTTGACGGGAATCATGGGTTACTTTTCGGGTTCGACGGCCAGCACTTCGCGAAACAGCCGCAGCAGCGAATCGCTGGGAAGCTGGCCCTTGCCTTCCTTGCTCGATTGAAAATAGCCCACGAAGAGTTCTTCGAGCGATTCGTTGGCCAAATCGGCCACCTGCCGCGTGGTGATGCCGGTTTCCGCCGACTGGGTCACTTCGGGAATGAGCGCCACGATGCCCGCGTGGGTGCCGAGCAGGCGCTTTTTGTCGGTGGCTTCGAGGTAGGTGTCGGTGGCGACGGTGATTTGCACGAGCGCGTCGGTGTTGTCGGCCAGCCAGGTTTCGGCCACGGCCACGTCGTCGAAACGGGCTTTTTTCAATGCTTTGCCGCTGGTGAGCGCCAGCGGGCGGTAGGTTACGGGCTGACCGGGTTCGGCTTCCACCAGCACCACGTACTTGGTCTGGCCCGCTTCGGCGAAACTATACGCCAGCGGACTGCTGCTGTACACGACGGGGCATGGCTCCTCGTCGAGGGTCTGGAAGCGGTGCAAATGCCCCAGCGCCACGTATTGCATTTGGGCGGGGATATCCGAGGAATACACCGCCGACGCCCCGCCGACATGCAGGATGGAGCGTTCGCCTTCGGGTTCTTCGGGCATTTCGCCACTCGACGGCACGAAAAACAGGTGGGTCATCAGCACGTTTACGCCGCGCTCGTCGCAATACGTTTCGGCCAGGTGCGCCCAGTGCGCGGCGAGCACCTCGCGCAGGGCGGCGTCGGGCGTTTCGGTGCCGAGGAAGGTTTTCAGCCGGAGTTCGTTGGCGTAGGGCGTGAGCAGGAGGCGGAGCGGAGGTTCGCAGCCGGGAATGTTCAGTTCGACAAACCCCCGGTCGGTGCGCAGCACCTCCAGGCCCGCCGGGGTACGGTAGGGCTTGATTTCGGCGTTGGGAAACCCGACGAACAGAATGCCGCAGACGCGCGCCAGCGAATCGGGCACGTCGATGCGTTCGGGCGAATCGTGGTTGCCCGCGATGGCCACCACGGCGCGGGAGCCGCTGGCCGACAGGCGGCAAAGCGTGGTGTAAAGCAGTTCGGTGGCTTCGGCGGTGGGGTGCAGGGTGTCGAACAAATCGCCCGCCACCAGCACGGCGTCCACGGCTTCGGCGTCGGCAATCCGGCAGATTTCGTCGAGCACCTCGCGCTGTTCGTCAAACCGGGAAAAGGCGTCGAGCCGCTTGCCGAGGTGCCAATCGGCGGTGTGGAGGAGTTTCATGGAGCGCGCAAAAAAATGCGTCCCCGAAGATAACACCGGTTTTTAGTGAAAAGTGTAGCATGTAAAGTGGAAAGTTCTGGCTACGACTTTCCACTTTACACGCTACACTTTTCACTCATTTGGGCAAGTCCAGCAAAAAGCCAATCGTGAAGTTGGCGTCCCAGTCGAAGACGAACTGCTTGCAACCGGTGGCGTCGGCCACGGCTTTGTAAATGTTCAGCCCGGCTTTTTGTTTGGCGTTTTTGGCTTCGTAGCCGCTCGGTGCTTTCAAAACCGTGAAGCGTTCCTTGCCGTTGCGCACCTGCTTGGCCAGCTCGAAAGGCACCCCGCCGATGATGAAGCAGGTCTGGCGGTTGCCGTCGGGAATCTGCTTCGCCTCGGCCTTGATTTCGTCGTACACGGTGGCGTCGGCCACTTCTTTTTCAAAATACTTCGCCCCCGACCCTTCCAGCGAGTGAGCCTGGCCGCCCGTTTTCCAGGAAATTTTCGTGTTGCCCGAGCCCATGTCCACCACAAACGCCCGGTCGGCGTAGGTGTCGGGCAGCACGGCGCGCAGGCCGTAACGGCCTTCCTGTTCGGGCGTCACGGTGTTGACCACGTAGTTCAGCCCTTTCAACGCCTTCACGATTTTCGTGGTAACGTCGGCCTTGGCCGCGCCCGAACTCACCACGAAGTGGATGTCGCGCGGTCCGACGCCGTAATCGAGCATCCCGGCGATGTACTTTTTCAGGCCCTCGCGGATGTCGAGGTCGGTGGCCATGTTTTCGAGCACCAGGCTGTTGCCGAAGTCAGCTTTTTCAAGCTTCCAGTTTTTCCGGGCGTCGATCGTCACGATAAACGAGTTGAACCCACTGGCGCCCAGTTCGACGACGCCCTTCAGCTTGCCGTTGCTCAGCACCGGGCGGGCAACGATGTCGTTGCCGTCCGACGCGGTGGTCGGCGCAGTGGTCTCGGTGGGAGCCGCGTTTTCTTCCGCCGGAACCGACGCAGGCGGCAGCGTGGGCGAATCCGGCGAATCGGTGGTGCTGGTTTGTTCGGTCTTGCCGGCGCTGAATCGTTTGAGCAAGTCGATGCCCCCGAAGGTTTTCAGGCCGAAATAAAGTCCAACCAGAACCAGGGCGGTAATCAGGAGCCTTCCGGCGACGGTTAAGCGTTGCATGAGTTTACTGTTGAATGATTGAATGACTGAATGATTGAATAAAAAGGAGGAAAAAGAAGGCAGTTATTGAAGAATGTCGAGTCCTGAAAGCTGCTGCTTTTTAGTCAGTCATTCAGTCCCTCAATCCTTCAGAACTTATTCCAACAGGCTGCGGTAGCCTTCGTCTTTGGGCGGGTTGATTTGCTGCGACGGGGCGGGCGTGGCAGGGGCGTCGAGTTGGATAATCTTAAAATCGCCCTGGTTGTAGGCTTCGAGCAGGGCCTGGCCTTTGTCGGAGAGGATGCCGTTCTGGATGTCCACCGAATTGATGAAATCCATCGACAGGTCCATCGCCCGCTTCATTTCGCCGAGTTTCATGCTCATGTCGTCCTGGATGTACTCCATGCTCTGGTCGAAGTAAAACTTCTTGTCGGGGTTACCCTTGAAAATGCTCACCGCCGTGCGCAGGGCGTTGGAGCTTTCCTTCACGATCTGGTACTCCGATTCCTTGAGTTTGACCTTAATTTCGGTTTCCTTGATGATGTAGTCGGCGCTTTTGTTCACTTTTTCCATGAAGTCGAGCACCAGTTTCATGTTACGCTGGAGGGGCAGGAGTTTTTCGTTCATCTCCTGCAAGCCCGCGCCCTCGATGGTGGCCAGTTGGGCGGCTTCTTTCATGCCGGGGCGGTCGGTGATGGAGTTGGCCTTGTTGGCTTCGGCGAATTTCTGCTTGATGGCCTCGTTGTTCTCGCCGATTTTTTTGTTGAGTTTCACCAGTTGCCCGGCCAGTTGGTCGATCTGGCCCTGCATTTTCCGGCGCTTGTCTTTCAAATCCTCGACGTACGTTTTCATGATGGCGATGGGATTCAGTTGAATCACCAGGCCCGTCAGGCTGCGCATGGCCGATTTGTAGAGAAAAAACACCGCCGTGCGGATGTCCTTGCTCGTGAACAGGAAAACGAGCAGCCCCAGCGCCGCTAGCAACAGACTGAGGTACAGCGTGTTTTCGACAGCCCGAATCAGAAATTCGACGATGCGGTTGAAGTACACCACGCCGAGGGCGCCGACGGCCGCCAGAAAAAGCAGCCCGGCGACGCCCTCGGGGCGGCTCCAGAATGAGCGTTTGTCGGCATCGGGGGTGCCGCCGAGTTGGGAAAAATCAGGCGTTGTTGCCATCTGGGTTTACAGTTCAGGGTTTACAGTTGAAAACAGCAAGGCTTATTTCAAATAGGTGCCGATTTTGGCGATATCGCCGTTGATTTGCCCGGCGACGGTAGCAAAGGTAGCCTCGTAATTGGCTTTGTTCTGGGCAATCCGGGCGGTTTGTTCGCTTAATTCGCCGCCCAATTTAGCCAACCGGTCGGTATTCGCGGCCAGTTTTTGCTGAAGGTCGGCCACCTGCCGGGCGATGGCCTCGTTTTCGGTTTGCAACCGCTTCTGTTCGGCTTGCAGGCCACTGACCTTGTCGGTCAGGGCGTTTTCGGCGCTTTGGGCGAAGCCCTCGCGGTCAGCGTTGAGGGCCGAAAGGTACTGATTGGCCGTGGTAGTCAGCACCGCTGCGTCGGCCACGCCGCCCATCGCTTTAAAACTCGCCCAGGCGGCCTGAAACTGCTTTTCTTCGGGAAGGCCGAGGTTGGTCAGGTTCCGCAGGATTTCCCGAAACTCAAAGTAATCGGGGCCTTGCAGGTTGGCTTTGGTCAAAAGCCCGGCGAAGTGGTCCATGAACTTGGCGTCCACGCTGCCCGTCGAAACGGGGCCTCCGGCATTCGGAGCCGGTTCGGGGCGGGCGGGCGCGGGGGCCGCCGGTTTTGGTGGGGTGGACGCCGTCGGGACGGCCGCCTGGGCTTCTTCCTGGACGAAAAAACTCAGCAGTTTTCGCCCGAAACTCTTTTCCTGGTCTGGCATGGTTGGCCGGTTGGTTTTGGTGAAAATCGGACTTTCGTTAAGTCAACGGCATTTGTTGCGGATTGACGGGGCAACGTTACTGCGCCCCCCGATTTCCGCGCCGTGGATTCCTACGAACGGTCGGAGGTCTTGACGGCGTCCGGGAAAGTTGGGGCGAAATTTCGGAAAACCGACGTTTCCCATCCACGTCTGCTTCGTTTTGTCCATCCGTTCAGACTAAAGTTGTATTTTTGGGTTAAAACCCTCGTGCCATGTCCTCCGCGAAAAACCGGGATACCCAACCACTTACCGAGGCGCAGTTGCTGCTCCTCCGGCTGTTCAGCCGCCCGATGTCGGACGAAGAAACTGCGGAACTGGGTCAGGTCCTGATGGATTTTTACCGCCGGAAACTCGACGAGCAGGTCGCTCAGGATATCGAACGAAAGGGCATTACGCGGAGCGATTTTGATCGGCTTCTGCGGAAAAGTCGGCGGACGCCTGTAAACAACTCGGCCAAAAAGCAGGTCGGGTGATGCGCGTCGTTGTCGATACAAACTGCCTGATTGCGTCAATACCTCCTGCCAACGAGGAATACTGGCTTTATAAGGCGTTCACGGTACAAACGTTCACCTGGGTCGTAAGCACCGAAATTTTGAATGAATACGCGGAGCAACTCGCTTCGTTTTACTCGCCGGAAACCGCCGAACTGGTCCTGCGAATCCTGCTGGCTGCCCCCAACGTCGAGTTAGCTGAACCGTATTTTCGCTGGAACCTGATTACTCAGGACCCCGACGACAACAAATTTTCCGATCTGGCACTTTCTACCAACGCGCAGTATTTAGTCAGTAACGATCGGCATTTTAATGTCTTCAAAAAGCTGGATTTCCCTCCCCTTCGTGTTGTAACCCTCACCCAGTTCCACCGCGTCCTGCAAAAAGCGGGCTGACGACATTTTCAAAAATTGTTCTGATTTTTTGCCAATCCCTTAAAATTCCTTCCTATTTCTTAAAATTCAGTCCGATCCTCACCCGCCCATCACCCCAAATCGCTTACTTTTGCGGCGGTTTTTCTACCCAATCGTACTTCGTAAAACGTACATCAGCCCATGGCACCTGCCGAACTCGCCGTTCAACCCCTGCTGGCCGAGCGCATCACCGCGCTGGAGGAATCCTCGACGCTGGCTATGACCAAGAAAGCCCGCGAACTGGCCGCCCAGGGCCACAAAGTGATCAGCCTCAGCGTGGGCGAACCCGATTTTAAAACCCCGAAACACATCTGCGAAGCCGCCAAAAAAGCTATTGACGACGGCTTCCACGGCTACTCGCCCGTGGCGGGCTACCCGGATCTGCGCAAGGCCATCGCTGACAAGCTTCGCCGCGACAACCACCTCAACTGGGGACCGGAAAACGTGGTGGTTTCGACCGGGGCCAAGCACGCGCTGGCCAACGTGATTCAAACCCTCGTAAACCCCGGCGACGAGGTCATCATTTTCGCGCCGTACTGGGTGAGTTATTCGGAAATGGTGAAACTGGCCGAAGGCAAGTCGGTCGTGGTGGACGGGGCTTTCGAGAACGACTTCAAAGTGACCGCCGAGCAGTTCGAGGCCGCCATCACGCCGCGCACGAAGGTGGTCATGTTCGCTTCGCCCAACAACCCGACCGGCTCGGTGTACAGCGAAGCCGAACTGCGCGCCATCGGCGAGGTAGTGGCCCGCCACGAGAACCTGTTCATGCTGGCCGATGAAATTTACGAATACATCAATTTCACGCCCCAGGGCCACTTCAGCATCGGCTCGATGCCCGAAATCCACGACCGCGTCATCACGGTCAACGGCGTGGCGAAGGGTTTTGCCATGACGGGCTGGCGGATTGGCTTCACGGCGGCGGCGAAGTGGATTGCCGACGGCGTGGAAAAACTCCAGGGACAGGTCACGTCGGGTACCTGCTCGATTGCCCAGAAAGCCGCCGTGGCGGCCTTCAACGGTCCGCTCGACGAAACCCGCGCCATGACCGAAGCCTACCACCGCCGCCGCGATTTGGTGGTGGGGTTGCTGCGCGAAATTCCGGGTTTTAAAGTCGCCATGCCCGACGGCGCGTTTTACGCTTTCCCCGACGTGAGCGCCTATTTCGGCACCACCGACGGCACCACGCGAATCAACGATTCCGACGATTTCAGCAACTGGCTGCTCAGCACGGCCTACGTCTCGACGGTGGCCGGGTCGGGCTTTGGCGCGCCGGCCTGCATCCGCATTTCGACCGCCGCCGCCGACGAGGCGCTGGTCGAAGCCGTGGGCCGGATTAAAGCCGCCGTGGCGACGCTGCACTGATTTCTTTCCGCTGCCTTTCCAAAAAAATCCCGACCCGGAAGGCCGGGATTTTTTCGTTTGCTTCCAACGCATTCACACCAGTCGGTGTCTCCGTCTTCGGAACCAAACCTCGTTCGGATATGAAACGGATGCTGTGGAGTTTATGCCTGATTGCGCTGCTGGCGGGCGGCGTTGCCTGCGAAAGCGAAGACCCGGAATTCAAAACGACCCAAAACAACGGCTTGCTGGGCAAATGGCGGCTCGTGGAATCGCTGTCCGACCCTGGCGATGGCAGCGGAACCTGGCAGAAAATTTCGCCGGAACAAGTGCAAATCCTTGAATTTAAAGCCGACAGCAGTTTTTTAATTGTTTCCAAAAACGGGAGCGAGTCGGGAACGTACCGGACTTCGGTGAACAACCGGCTGGAAATGAGATTTGCGGGAAATTCCACGTTTGCTCCGGTTTGGTCCGTTATGCTGCTCACGCCCACCAACCTGACAGTCAGTTACGGCTGCATCGAACCGTGCGGCGGCCGGTACGTCGCCGTGGAATAGTCTTTTTTCCACCGCAAAACCCCGGCCCGAGTGGTTAGTCCGCCGGGGTTTTGCATTTTTGCGCCCTCACGTTCGTTCAGCCTTCCATGAAGTACCGCCTGCTCCTTTTTATTCTGCTGCTCGGCAGCACCGCCCACGCCCAATTCCGCGCCGAGAAGCGGGTGTTTAAAATGGGCGTCAATTTTGTGGACGTTGTTTCAAGTTCGACCAACTTCGCTTCGCCCGAACACGACCTCAAGCCCGCGCTCAACCTGGGTTTCGCCGCCGATTTCCGCCTGGGTCGTTCGCCGCTTTGCCTGCGCATTGGTGGCCAGTACCAGCCCCGCGGATTTTTCGATAAAACCGACCTCGGCAACGGTCTTTCGTACACCCGAAACCTCAGCCTGCACTACCTCGACCTGCCCGTGGATCTGGTGCTGGCGACGGGCGGCGAAAACACGAAATTGTACGCCTCGGCGGGGGGCTACGTGGGGTACGCCGTGTACGGTCGCCTGACGCGCCGGGCAAACGGCTTCGATTTTCTGGTCGTCCGTCAAGTGGGTGAAAAGGACAGCGTGAGCAAGGCATCGGTGTTGCGCGAAAACCCGTTCAGCAGCACCAGCAGCACGAATTTTCGCCGCCTCGATTACGGCATGAACTTCGCCGTGGGGTTCGAGCGCAACAATTTTCAGGTGGGAATCACCTACGGTCTCGGACTGGCCAACCTCACCAATGCGCCCCGCCAAACCCTGTACAACCGCGCCCTGGGGCTTTTTCTGTACTACCGGTTTGATGACATGTGAGGAACCTGCCCTCGTCGGTGCTGCCCCGTAGCGTAGTGGTAGTCGACTGAAGCAGGGAACAGTTTTTTCGAACCGTTCCGTGTGGGATTTCTGGGGAACCGGCGCACCATGCACAGGCATTGGCGCGTTTTCTCCATTGAGCTCGCCGCAGTTACACTTCATCAAAACGGCCATGAATCCATTGTTTTTTCTCCGCCGGGCGGGTTGGCTTTTGCCCCTGCTGGCGGTGCTGGCCTGCAAAAAATCGTCGGACCTTGAACCGGCCCTGGTGGGCGAGGCCGACATGCGCCGCTACGTGGCCGTGGGCGACGCCTACACGGCGGGCGTCAGCAACGGCGGTCTGTACCGTGCCGGGCAGTTGGCCTCGTACCCCAACCTGCTCGCGCAGCAATTTGCCCTCTCGGGCGGTCGGGGGGATTTCGTCCAGCCACTTTTTTCGGAAGTACAGGAAAACGGCTCGGGTTACCTGCGGCTCACGGCCGTGTCGCCGCTGACGTTCGCGCCCGTGACCGAAAAACTGGCCGTGCGTGGCACCAACCCCACGCTTTACACCAAGTTTGAAGGCGACAACCAGAACCTCGGCGTGCCGAACCTGCGCCTGACCAATGTGAACGCGCCCGGCTACGGCACCCCGTCGGGCAATCCGTACTTCGAGCGCCTGTTGCCCGGCGGGCAGGAGCAGAAAACGTACGCGCAGTACGTTTCCGACAGCAAACCGACGTTTTTTACGTACTGGCTGGGCAACGACGACCTGCTGGCCTTCGTCAGCAGCGGCGGTACGCGGCCCCTCCCCGAAACGGGCACCTTTGCGGCCAACACCAAACAACTCCTTGACGCGCTGGCGGCCACCGGGGCCAAAGGAGCCGTGGCCAACCTGCCCGACCCGACCGGCTTTCCCGTTGCTGATGCGACCCACCGCGCTGGCGGCCTTCCGCCAGGACCGCTTCACGCCGTACTGGATCACGACCGCAGAAGGCGACGTGCGCCCCGCCACCGACGACGACCTCATTCTGATGAACACCGACTCGATCGGTTTTCTGAACCGCGCCGGTTTTCCGAAGGGCTTTTTCAAAGTGGCCCCACTTAACAACGGCGACGTGCTCGACGAGGCCGAAATCGCTCAGGTTCGGCAGGCGACCAACGCCTTCAACGCCACGCTCAGCGCCCAGGCCAGCGCCCACGCCTGGCCCGTGGTGGACATGAACGGGCTGTTCAAAAAAACGCAGGCGGGCTACCTCGACTTTTTCGGCAACTCCGTGCGCGGCGATTTGCTCGAAAACGGGCAGCTTTCCGCCAACAGCCTCTTCTCCGTGGACGCCATCCACCCCAACGCCCGTGGCTATGCGTTTCTGGCCAACGAGTTTATCGACGTCATCAACCAGGCCTACAAGGCCCAGATTCCGCGCCTCAACATCAGCCAGTTTTCGGGGTTGAAACTGACGCCGTAGCGGTTTGTCGCCCTGCTGCCCCAACTCCAAAACAACAAACCCCGCCCGCGTTTTGAACTCTGGCGGGGTTTGTTGTTTTTCGTAAAAAAAATCAGTTCCGCGCCATGCCCGCATTTCCTCGGTCTCCGCACCGCCATTTACGCCGCCCCCGACCTGGACGTGGCCAAAACCTGGTACACCGAAGCGCTGGGCGTGGCCCCGTACTTCGACGAGCCGTTTTACGTAGGCTTCAACGTGGGTGGCTTCGAACTCGGCCTCGACCCCAGCCGCCACCCCGCCGAGGGCACGCCCGTGACGTATTGGGGCGTGACCGATTTGCAATCCACCTGGCAAAACTTGGTGCAGCTTGGGGCCACGCCGCACGAAGAACCGCAAAACGTGGGCGGACCGATTTGGGTCGCCACGGTGAAAGACCCGTTCGGCAACGTGCTGGGGCTGATTGAAAACCCGGAATTTGGGGCGGAATAGTGGCAAGAAAAAACCCTCCATCCTCACCTACCCCACCGGGGGTAGGGCATCGAGTGGGTTACCGACCGCAGGTATTTCGAGACGTGCTGGGCGTAGGTCCAGGCCAGGTAGAGGTTGTGATTGACGGTCTCGTCGGTGGTTTGCCAGACTTCCTCGCCGGTCTGGCCGTCGTAGAGCGAGAAGGTGGCCGTGTGGCGGGCACCCGACTGCGGCACTCCCACGAAGAACCCGCCGACGGGCACCTGGGCACCCCGGTTGCCGGGCCGCGTTTCGCGGTTCAGTGGTTCGATTTTGTGCATGCGCCCGATGAGCACGGCGTCCACGCCGAGCACCTGGCAGAGTTCCTGAGGGTCGTAATCGGGCAGGCGCTCCAAATCGACGCCTGCTTCTGTGAGGAGCCGGAGGGTTTGGAGGGTGTCTTGCAGGGCAACAGTGAAGTGCTGCTCGGCGAAGTGCCGCCCCAGCAGGGCCTGCGCTTCGCGCCCCTGGCGGAGGGCTTCCCGCCGGACCTGGGCGGGATTGACTTCCCGGAACCGGCGAAAATCCGAAGCGGACACGGCGATTTGCAGGGGCAGAATGGCCAGCGTGCGGTGGTGGAGCAGGGCGGAATCGGGGTTGGTTTGCTGGCCAACTTGCGCCTGTGCCGAAGCGGAAATATACCCCGTTAGCAGGAAAAAAATACGGAAAAGGCGCGCACCTTTCATAGGGTGATAAGCAGCGGGACAGGGTGATTTTTACAATTCAAACCCGCGTAAGTTTACTAATTTCCAATGGCGAACCTTCGTGGGTCTTTCGCAGTCCGGACACTCCTTTCGCTGGCTAACCGCTGCTTCATTGCCTATAAAAATAGTTCCATTTTTATTCAGGCAAGCACTTTATTTAGCGTGGCCCGGTGGAACAACATGCTTGGCAAACCACTCCGCGCCAGAGGCGCTTTTCAATACGTGTCACTCGCAGGATGCGAGCGACGGCGGTGATACATCAAAGCTCAATATAATTTTGATGTATTTTATTTATATCTTCGAAAAAGTAAACACAGTTATCTTTTATTTCTTCAAGAAAGATCAGGTCTTTAACTTTACTCAAATACTCTACTTCAAGAGTACCCACATTTATTCGTGCAAGCTTGAATCCTGTTCCAAAAAACTTTTTCACTTGAACAGGAATGTATATGTAATTCCCTTTGAGAAGAAAAGGTCCACCGAAACGACCTTCTACCATTTTGCCATTGATAGATATATTTCCGACTTCCGGACCTCCCTGTGATATTTCCATTAAATCGGAATATATTATTTCTATAGTTCCGGTTTTCTTCTTAACATCAAACTGCGTAGGGTCTTCGAACTTGCTCATCTTGTGATAAGTTTAGAGGATTGTCTAACTACGCTTCTGGACGGACCCAGCAGTGGTGTTTGCAAAATTTGTTCCAAACTTACTATCTAAATTTAACATATTCATTACACCGGCTCCAGTGTTTCCAGAATATGCTATTACACCCAGTCCTCCAACAAAGTTTCCGGTCGCTTTCCAAGTAGATGCTTGATAAGCATCATGAGAGAAAAAATTCCATGTGCCTTTTGCGCCAGACCAAGCCCCTGAGCCAAAACCTTTCGTGAATTGCCAAGCATTGTTAATAAATGGTGCAGTATTAGAAAAAAATTGTCCCTGAATCCCATTATTTAATAAAGACCCGACAGACCATCCCCCTAAGCCACCTAATTTAAACCCTCCTTGAGGTTGAGGTCCCGGCCTGGTATCTAAATAGGCTCCATCCGGGTCAGTCAACCCCACCGGGTCACCCAGCACATACCCATACGGCGAAAACGAATCAAACTCGTTGGCCGGGTCGGGGCCGTTCCACCGCCCCAGCCAGGGGTCGTACTGCCGCCAGCCGTAATCAAAGGTCGCCTGCTCGGGCTGGTACTCCTTGCCATTGAAACCGTACTGCTGCTTCAGGGTTCCCGTAATGGGCACGCCCAGGGCGGTATAATCGATGGTTTGCAGCGTATCGCCGTTGTCCTTCAACAACGCCCGCACGTTGCCCAGGTGGTCGGCAAGGTAATACCAATACCGGAATTTACTCGAATCCGAGGCCGTGCCCAGGCCATTTATCATGCCTTCTTCGGTGGCAATGCGCGTGATGAAGCCGCTGGCGTTGTACTCGGCGGCCCCGGCGTAAAACACCGAGCGGGCGTTGGGCGTGGTGGTCTTGGTCGAGTGAATCTCGCCCGAGGCGTCGTAGGTGTAGGTTACGTCGTGCTGGCCACTGACCTGGGCTTTTTCAATCAGGTTGAGGTAGTTGTAGGTCAGGGTCGTGCCCGTGGTGCCGCGCGTGCCGTTGGTTTTTACGTTGCCGTTGGCGTCGTAGGTGAAACTGCCCGCTTTGAGGCCCTTCGAGGCACTGCCGGTTTCGGTGATGCTGGCCAGGCGGTTGCTGAGGCCACCACTGCCGGCGTAAGTGTACGTGAGGTTGTCGATGGTGGGGCCGCTCCAATCGCGCTGCAAGGTTTTCAGGTTGCCCTGAATGTCGTAGGATAAACGCTCGTTGTACCAAAAATGAGCCGGTCCAGTCGCACTGGTCAGCCGCCCCAGCCGGTCGTAGTCAAATTGGAGGTAGGGCTGGGCGGCCTGACGCTTGGTTGTCCAGTCAATGTCCGAGATGCTGCCGTCGAGGTAGCCCGCCGTGCCAAACTTACGGGTCTGGTAGTAATAATTCATGGCCAGTTGGGGGCTGGTCATGCTTTTTAGCTGCCCTTCGATGTCGTAGGTGTAGGCCACGTTCTGGCCGTAGGTGCCGCCTTTGGGGTTGAAGTGCAGACGCTTGGTTTTCAGCGCGCCGAGTTCGTCGTATTCGTAGGTCGAAAGGGTGGTTTCGGGACCTTCGTTGAGCTTGTATCGAATGCGCTTCACCCGCCCGGCGTGGTCGTAGCAGTAGGCTTTCAGCAGGCGGTTTTGAGTTTGAAAAAACCGTGCGGCGGCCGCCCTAAACCCTGAACGCTAAACCTTAAACTTGCAACTCATGCAAGAAGACACCCTCCTGTTCCACATCGCCGCTATTCGCGACGAAACCCCCGACGCCAAAACCTTCGTGCTGCGGCCCACCGACGGGCAAATGGTGCCGTACCGCGCCGGGCAATTCCTGACGTTTCTTTTCAAGTCGAAGGGGGCCGAACTCCGCCGGTCGTACTCGCTGAGCTCGGCACCGGGCGTGGACGCCGATCTGGCCGTGACGGTGAAACGGGTAGAGAACGGCGAGATTTCCCGGTACCTGTTTGACCGCCTGCACGTCGGCAACGGACTGCGGGCCTTGCCGCCGTCGGGGCGGTTTTTTTTAAACGAAGACCCGTCTGGCGACCTGGTCCTGATTGCCGCCGGGAGCGGCATCACGCCCGTTTTTTCCATCCTGAAAACGGCGCTCTTCGCCCAGCCCGACCGCCGCATCCTGCTCATTTATGCCAGCCGCGACGCCCGCTCGACGATTTTCCGGGAAGCCCTCGACGCGCTCGCCCGCCAACATCCCGACCGCCTCACGGTGGTGTACCAACGCAGCGCCGAGGGGCAACGCCTGAACAACCAGCGGCTCGAACGGTTGGTGGACAGGCAGGTACACGGGCATCGGGCCAACTCCCGCGTGTACCTCTGCGGCCCGTCGGATTTCATGCGGATGGCGCGGATTACGTTACTTTTCATGGGTTTTCACGACGAACAAATCCGGCAGGAACATTTCGTGATCGAAACCCCGCCCGCTCCGCCCCGGCTGTCGGTGCCCAGCCGGGTTACGCTTTTATTTCGGGGAAAACCTCATCTTCTCCAGGTGCCCGCCGGACAGTACCTGCTCACGGCGGCGCTGGCGGCGGGCCTGCCGCTGCCGTACAGTTGCCGGGGCGGGCGCTGCGCCACCTGCGTGGCACGGTGTTTAAACGGTAAAATCGCCATGCGCATCAACGACGTGCTTACCGCCCGCGACCTCGCCGAAGGCTGGGTGCTCACCTGCACGGGCTACGCCGAAACGGCCGAGGTCACGCTGGAAGTACCCTGAGGCCGCCCGTTGTTTTCTGAACAGAGCAACCTACGCAGGAACCTCCCCGTATTGAAGAAAGGCGTGGCGATTCTTTTCCTCAATCAACTCTACTCTCGCTATTGCTTACCTTGACTTATGAAAAAAATCCATTCCTTTTTCCTGCTCCTGTCGGCCCTGGCCCTGAGCACGAACCTGCGGGCGCAGAGCGTTCGCGGACACGTTACCGACGCCGCCAGCCAGCCCCTGCCGGGGGCCTCGATCCTGGTTGAAGGTACCACACGGGGCACCTCCAGCAACGCCACGGGCGACTACGCCCTGACCCTCGAACCGGGCACCTACCAACTGCGCGTCAGCGCGGTGGGGTTTGAATCGGCCACCGTGCCCGTGACCGTGCGGGCGGGCGAAACCACCACCGCCGACGTGCGCCTGGCCGAATCGGCGACGGCGCTTCAGGAAGTGGCCGTGATTGGTTCGCGCTCGGCCACGGCCCGTACCAACATCCAGACTCCCGTGCCGGTGGACGTAATTTCGGCCAAAGAACTCCGGGGTTTTGCCCAGACCGACATCACGCAGATTCTGAATTTCGTGGCCCCGTCGTTTTCGTCCAGCCGCCAGACCGTCGCCGACGGCACCGACCACATCGACCCGGCCTCGTTGCGCGGCCTCGGCCCCGACCAGGTGCTGGTGCTCGTAAACGGCAAGCGCCGCCACACCACGGCGCTGGTCAACATCAACGGCACCTTCGGGCGCGGCACGGTGGGCACCGACATGAACGCCATCCCGGTGGCGGCCATCGAGCGCATCGAGGTGCTCCGCGACGGCGCGGCGGCCCAGTACGGCTCCGACGCCATCGCGGGGGTGATCAACCTCGTTTTGAAAAAAGAAACGCCGCTGGCGGTGTCGGCCCAGTACGGGCAGTCGCTGTCGACTACGCTGGGGCGCAGTTTTACCGACGGCCGGACCGTGCAGGTGGACGTGAGCAAGGGCTTCAAGCTGGGCGAAAAAGGCTATTTCAACGTCGGGGCGCAGTACCTCGACCGGGGCGCGACCAACCGCGGTGGCCTCGACACCCGCCCGCTGCTGTACACCGGCCTGCCCTCGAAAGGAGCCACCGAAAGTGAGGCCGATTTCCAGACCCGGTACGCCGGACTGAAAGCCGCCGACGACGCCAAAGCCGCCGGGGCGGGCCTCGACCGCAACAACATGCGCGTGGGCAACGCCGCCGTGCGCAACCTCGGTTTTATGGCCAACGGGACCTACGCCGTCGGCAAGGGCGAACTGTATTTACAAACCGGCCTGACCAACAAGGTGGGCAACGCCGCCGGGTTTTACCGCCTGCCTTCGCAGACTACCCAGACCGACGACCAGCTTTACCCCAACGGCTTTCTGCCCAACATCAACACCACCGTGTACGACTTCTCGCTCTCGGCGGGCGGGCGCGGCACCACGGCGGGGGGCTGGCGCTACGACCTCAGCAGCACCAACGGCATGAACAGCATCCGGTTCGACATCAGCAACACGCTCAATGCCTCGCTGCCCCAGGGCACCAGCCCGACGCAGTTTTACGCCGGTACGCTGAAATTTTCGCAGAACACGTTCAACTTCGACGTCAGCAAGCGGCACGAACTGACCGGCGTGCTGACGGCGCTCAACACCGCCTTCGGGGCCGAGTACCGCATCGACCACTACCAGATTCAGGCGGGCGAGGAACTGTCGTATTCCTTTGGGCACCCCTCAAAAAGCATCGAGGGGCGCAAAGTCGGCTCGTCGTTTACGGCGGCGGGGTCGCAGGTGTTTCCGGGTTTCAAACCGGCCAACGAACTGACCCGTTCGCGGAACAATAAGGCCGTTTACGCCGATTTCGAGGGTGAATTCGGGCGTCGGCTGCTCCTCGGCCTGGCCGGGCGTTACGAGAATTACAGCGATTTCGGGTCGAATTTTTCGTACAAAGCCACGGGTCGCCTGACGCTGTTCAACGACATTTCGCTGCGCGGGGCTGTGGCGTCGGGCTTCCGGGCACCGTCGCTGCACCAGCGGTTTTTCAACAACGAATCCACGCAGTTTGTCAACAGCGTACCGCGCCAGGTGCTCACGGTCAACAACGACAACGACATCGTCCGGAAATTCGGCGTCGGGTCGCTCAAGCCCGAAATTTCGCAGAGTTACAGCCTCGGGCTGACGGGCAAAGCGGCTACGTTCACGTTCACGGTGGACGCCTACCAGATCAACATCACCGACCGCATCGTGTTTTCGAGTCAGTTTGTGCGCGAAGGTGCCGCCTCGGCTTCGCAGGTCATCAACGGCATTCTCGACCCGGTGGACCCGCAGCGGCAAATCAACAGCGTGCAGTTTTTCACCAACGCCATCGACACCCGCACGCGCGGCCTCGACGTGGTGCTGAGCAACCGCACGCGGTTTGGTGGCAAAAGCACCCTCACGCTGACAGCGGCGGCCAATTTCAACAAAACCGACGTGACGAACGTGAAGCCGCCGTCGGCGATCGACGGTAACACCAGCCTGGTCAACAGCCTCTTCGACCGGCAGGAGCGGTCGCGGTTCGAGTCGTCGGTGCCGCGCAGCAAGATCAACCTGAGCGCCAACTACGCCACGGGCAAGTGGAGTTTCTTCGCCCGCACGGTGCGCTTCGGCGAGGTCACGTTTCGCAACCCCACCAACCCCTTCCAGTCCGACGGCGTGACGCCCACGATCGTGGCCGGCGCGCCCTTTCCGCCCGAAAACGACCAAACCTTCGCGGCCAAGTGGGTGACCGACCTGACGGTGAGTTACGCCCTTACGAAAATGCTCACGCTCACGGTGGGGGCCAACAACCTCTTCGACGTGTACCCCGACCAGGGCTACCTCAACCCGCGCAACAGCCCGACGAATTTCGCCGGCGACCCGACCAAAAACTACACTTCGGCCCTCGACAACACCTCCAACGGGCGGTTCCTGTACAGCCGGGCGGTGCAGCAGTTCGGCTTCAACGGCCGCTTCGTGTTCGCCCGGGCAGCGGTGGCGTTTTAAAGAAAAAAGGAGGAGAGGGAGGAAGGAGAAAAGGGAAATGACAACGTCCCTTTTCCCCTTCCTCCCTCTCCTCCTTTTCTGCCTTTTTCCCTTCCCCGCTTATTCTGCCCCGAAAACTTTTTTATCTTTGCGGTTCGTAAAATCCGCGTAAAGGGCTTTTTTGGAAATCAGGCCCGGCAAGCGTTTCAGTGTCAGTCTTTTAGAAAACGCGTTTCCACGCGACGACCTACGCATTCACGACCGAAAGACCATGTCCATTATCTCCACAATCAGGGAAAAGTCAGGCCTTGCCATTGGCATCATCGCTGTCAGTTTGATTCTCTTTATCGTGGGGGGCGATTTGCTCGGCACGAAATCGCTCTTTGGGGGCAACAGCCAGAAAGTGGGCGAAATCGCGGGCACGTCGATCATGTACCCCGATTTTAACCGCCAGTTGGAAGAAGCCCGCGCCAACTACCAGGCCCAGACCGGCCGCGCCCCGAGCGAGCAGGAAACCACCCAGCTCCGCGAACAGGCCTGGAACCAGCTCATCATCGACTACGCCTTCAAGAAGCAGTACGACGCCCTCGGCCTGGAGGTTTCGCCCGAAGAACTCGCCGACATGGTGCAGGGCAATTACGTCCACTCGTTCATCAAGCAGCAGTTTACCAACCCGGCCACCAAGCAGTTCGACAAAAGCCAGGTGGTGCAGTACCTCAAAAGCCTCAAGCCCGGTACGCCGCAGATGCAGCAGTGGGAGCAGATTGAGAAAAACCTCGCCTCCGACCGCCTGCGCACCAAGTACGAAAACCTGCTCCGCCTGACCACCTTCGTCACCACCGCCGAAGCCAAACGCGAGTACGAAGCCCAGACCGCCAAAGTGGACGTGCGCTACCTCTACGTGCCGTTTTATACCGTGGCCGACTCGACCCTCAAGGTGACCGACGCCCAACTCGAAGACTACCTCGGCAAGCACAAGGATCAGTACAAAGGCGCCAGTACGCGCAGCCTCCAGTACGTGATTTTCCCCGTGATTCCGACGAAGGAAGACAGCGCCACGTTTAAAAACCAACTCACCGAGTTGGCCAAAAACCTGGCCAAAGCCCCGAACGATTCGGCCTTTGCCGCGCTCAACTCCGACGCGCCCTCGCCCTACCTGGTGTCGCCGCAGCAATTGCCCGAGCAACTGAAAGACGCCGTGAAAACCTTCAACGTCGGCGGCGTGTACGGCCCCTACCGCGAAGGCAACCTCTATTCGATTTACAAATACGACGGCACCAAAACCGACTCGCTCTACTCCGTGCGGGCCAGCCATATCCTGATTCGCCCAACCAACGAAAGCGACACGGCCAAAGCCGCCGCTCGCCAGCGCGCCCAGAACATCCTGAGCCAATTGAAGGCCGGGTCGAACTTCGAGGCGATGGCCGCCACCAACGGCATGGACGGCAGCGCTCAGCAGGGCGGCGATTTGGGGTATTTCAAAAACAACGGGCAGATGGATAAGAAATTCCAGGATGCCGTGTTCAGCTTCAACGGCACCGGGTTGCTGCCCAGCGTGGTCGAAACCCAGTTTGGCTTCCACCTCATCAAAGTAACCGATGCCAGGAGCAACCTGGTGTACAAAATCGCGGCGGTCAACAAGGAAATCGTGCCCAGCGAAGCCACCCGCGACGAAGCCTACCGCCGCGCCGACGCCTTTGCCGGGGAAAACAAAACCAATGAAGCGTTTGAAGCCACGCTGAAAAAAGACAAATCGCTCGCGGCCCTCCGCGCCGAGCGCGTGCCCGAAACGGCCACCAACCTCAACACCCTGCAAAACGCCCGCGAACTCATCCGCTGGGCCTTCGACGACAAAACCGACGTGGGCGACGTGTCGCAGGTGTACGAAGTGGACGAACGCTACGTGGTGGCCGTGGTGACTGGCAAAACCAGCAAGGACGACGTGCGCGCCGCCGATTTCAGGGACGAACTCACCGCCAAAGTGCGCAACGACTTGAAAGGCCAGCAGATTCTGAAAAAACTCGAAGGGACCAACGGAACGCTGGAGCAAATCGCCCAGAAATACGGTGCGGGCGCGCTGGTGGAAAAAGCCGACGGCGTGACCCTCGCCAGCGGCGTACTCAACACCGCCGGGGCCGACCCCGTGGCGCTGGGCAAATCTTTTGGCTTGAAACCCGGCCAGAAAACCAAACCCTTCGTGGGTGAGGGCGGCGTTTTCATCCTCGAAACGGTGAAAAAAATTCCCTCCCCGCAGATTGCCGATTACACGGTGTACAAAACCATCATCCAGCAACAAGCCGCCCAGCGGACGCCTTACTACATCGGCGAGGCCATCAAGGACAACGCCAGGATTGAAGACAACCGGGCACGTTTTTATTGAGTTTAGGTGTGTTTATTGTTTGGCACGAAGGCCACCCCGGAATTTGGGGTGGCTTTTGTGTTTTTAAAGCCCTGGCTTCTGCGGAGCGAAATTTGCTTACCTTCAACCCGCTTCTTCAACAACCTCAGCCATGCGCCTCTTTCTGGCACCGCCCTTTCGGTTGCTTGTCGGCCTCCTGACCGGATGGCTGCTGATTTTGCCGGGTTCGTGTGTTTTCGGGCAGGAAATTTCGGGCTTTTGGTTGGGCGTTGCCGCGCTGGATGACTCGCTCAGCCAGATTTTCAGCTATACGACGACCTTCACCCAAACCAACACGACCATTGGCGGTACCGCCCAGACGGCCAACCCGACCCTGCCCTTCGGCGGGCTGGCCACCGTCAGCGGGCAGGTTGTCAACGGGCAACTGACCTTTCAGGAAGCCAACATGGGCGGCACCCGCAACGACCGCAATGTATGCTACTGGTCAACGACGCTCACCTATGACCCCGCCACGGAAAGCCTCAAGGGCACGTTTACCAACATCGTCAACCCGCCCTACTGCAGCCAGGCGGGCGGGGGTAAAATGGAACTGTACCGCCTCCGCCTCAAATCGGGCACCAGTTACTGTAAAAACACGCCGGTAACGCTCGAAGTCACCGGCCTTGACATCCACTGGTACGATTCCCCCCGGAAAACCCGCCTGCTGGCCACGAGCAACACGTATTCCGCGAGTTTTTCGCAGCCCACCACGCTGTACGTCACCCAAACCGTGTACAACACCGAAAGCCCGGCCGTGCCGCTGGCCATCAACGTGGGCGACCCGCAAATCACGGACGTGCGCGTCAGCGCCGAGTCGTGCGGCAAGCGGGCCATCGCCGTCACAGCCACCGGCGGGCAGGCCCTCCAGTACAGCCTCAACGGCGGGCCGCTGCAACCCAACCCGACGTTCGGCGGCCTCGGCAGTGGTTCGTACACGGTCACGGTCAAAGACCCCGGCGGCTGCCAGACTACCCGCAACGGCATCGACCTCCCTCCGGTGGGGCCGCTCCGGTTCGACAAGGTCACGGTCGAGCCACCCAAATGCGGAGCCTCCACCGGCCAGATTACGGTCGTCGCGTCGGGCGGGCTGGGCCAGTTGGCGTTTTCGCTCGACGGCAGCCGGTTTCAGGGCCTGGGCACGGTGGCTGCCAACCCCGGCAGCTACACGGTTACGCTGAAAGACGAAGGCTTTTGCACCCAAACCCAGGCCGTGACCCTGACCGGTCCCGTGGCCCTGCCCGTGCTGACCAACGTGCAAACCACGCCCACCACCTGCGGGCAGGCTAACGGCGGGCTGAGTTTGGAGGTCGTCAACGGGCGGCAACCGCTTGTGTTTTCGGTGGATGGCAAAACCTACCAGGCTTCGCCCCTTTTCACCGGACTAAAAGCGGCGACGTACGCCACCACCGTGCGCGACGCCGACGGCTGCACGGCCACTAAATCGGTTTCGATTGCGGCCAGCAACGGCCCCCTCGTCGAACGCGTGGCGGTGCGGCCCACCACCTGCGCCACTGACGACGGTGCCCTGACCTTGTACGCCAGCGGCACCGCGCCCCTCGCGTACGCGCTCGACGGCGGGGCGTTTCAACCCTCGCCCCATTTTTCGGGGAAAGCTGCCGGTGCGTACACGGTCACCGTGCGCGACGGGGCCGGTTGCCTGACTACCGCCGAAGCGCTGCTCAACGCCGATTGCCGCCAGGGCGTGTACCTGCCCACGGCGTTTTCGCCCAACGGCGACGGGCTGAACGAAACCCTGACGGCGTACTTTCCTTTTCCGAGCCTCACCGTGGAGGACTTCACCGTGTTCAACCGCTGGGGCGGCGTGGTGTTTCACCGGGCGGCGTTCACGATTCAAAGCGGCGAGTCACTCTGGGACGCCCTTGGTCTGGCCAACCGTTCCGGTGTGTATGCCTACACGCTGGCGGTGGAATTTCCCTCCGGCGAGCGGTACACCTACCGGGGCGCGGTGACGGTGGTGGAGTGAGAAGCTCCACCGTTCGCAAAATTTTTCATCCGATAGAGTATAGCCTTCGACGGGTCTTGTTTATCTTGTCAGCACTTTTCCACCACCGCCGCAATACGTTTCTTTTTTACCAGCTTTCCTATCCGAACTCCTCATGAAAAAAGGTGTACTGCTCTTGCTTTGGGCTTTTTTGCCCGCTTCTTTTCTTTTTGGTCAGACTATTCCGGCACCGGGGGTGCAGTGGACTTATCGTGAGGACTTGGCTTTAGGTAATCCTTCCAGTAGTTACGCTATTGCAGTGAAGGCTCCCGTTGGAATAATTTTTTTCGGTTACGGTTCAGGGAATGATACGCCTAATCGAACAAATTCAAGTACAAAAATTAGCAAATTTACGGACGGGCTTTCGCCCGTTTGGAAGAACAAAATCTATACTTGTGCCAACCCAAAACCTGATTACTGCGGCTATCCTTACGAAAGAATTATTGCTACAAACGATGGAGGTGCCCTACTTTATTCGCCCAACGGAAAAGGTATGTTGAAAGTAGATAAGACTGGTGAGCGTTTATGGGAATCCAATTTAATATCCTCTGCATTAAAGATTGCTGAAGGAATTAGTGGAATTTTTTATATTCTTCAAACAAAGAACTTTATTTCTAAACTTTCGGCTGATGGGAAAACCGTATTGGGGTCGTTTCAGCTTGCCAACGATTCTGTTATCGACATATCGGCCACGTCAGATGGGGGGTTAGTGTATACAGGCCCTGGCGGGACTCACAAAATTGAAGGTTCTTCTTCCTGGGATAATCCCTTGTATGCGAACAATATTCGTGAAAATTTCGATGGCTCTTTCACTGCCTGGGGTAGTAATGGCATAGTGAGGCTGAGTAAAGGTGGGTTAAATCAATGGACCTATGATTTCAAAGGAATCAACGATTTGACTATTGGGCAAAATGGTGATGTCTTTATCGTTAGCGATTTTGGCTCAATTGGAGTAAATGCAGATGGCACTAAAAAATGGGAGAAGACCTCAAGCGGGATCAAAATTATTCAAACGACAGACGGAAGCCTTGTTATCGCGACAAATTATTTTATTCGAAAAAGAGATTTTATTACGGGGGAACAACTCTGGGAAACACCAGGCCCAATTGTTCAACAATACGGTTTTATTTATAGTTATGGCCTTGTCAAGGCTGACGATGGCGGTTTCTATCAATATGATACAGGTGGAACTTCGAGCGGCTATGCCGAGAATTTCCTCCGCAAATACGCCGCCGATCCTTGCACTGTCACCGCTACCATTACCACAACGACCACCACGATTTGCAAAGGCGGCTCCCTCACACTCAACGCCAACACGGGCGCGGGCCTGACTTACCAGTGGAAACGCGACGGTCAAACCCTTGACGGGGCCACCGCCGCCAGTTATACGGCCACGCAGGCGGGCAGCTACACGGTCACGGTGAGTCAGACCGGAACGAGTTGCGTCGTGACGTCCGCCGCCGTGACCGTCGTGGTTTCCGACCCGAAGGTGAACCCCGTCGCCGGTTCGACCGAATTCTGCGCGGGCGGCAGCACCGCGTTGAGTGCTTCGGCAACGGGCGGCACCGGGGCGTACAGTTTTCAATGGAAACTGGGGCAAACCGTGGTGGGCACCGGGCCAACGTTCAACACCGGCACGGCGGGCGACTACACCGTGACGGCCACCGACGCCAACACCTGCCCCGCCACGCCCACGACGGTCAGCGTGAAAGTCAATCCGCCGCCAACCGCCAACCCCGGCCCCGACGTGTCGCGCACGGGCACCGAGAAACTGACCATTGGCGGCACCACGGCCAGCGGCGGTGCCCCTGGTTATACCTACGCCTGGAGCGCCGACCCGGCGGTACCCATCGACAACCCCACCGCCGCCAACCCCACGTTCGGGCCGTTTACGACCAGCACCAAGCTAACGCTGACCGTCACCGACGGCAAGGGCTGCACCGCCAGCAAGTCGGCGCTCGTGGTGTACGCGGCCTGTACGTTCAACGCCATCGTTTCATCGAAAGGGTACCTGTGCCGGGGCGGGTCTGACACGTTGCGCGTACAACTCACCGGCGGCAACGGCAACTTTGGGTATTCCTGGAAACTGAATGGTCAGGTCGTCGCGACTACCGACCGCCTCGTGGCCACTCAGCCGGGTACGTACGCCGTCGAGGTGGAGGACGGCAAGGGTTGCCGCGCTGCCTCAAATCAGGTTAGTCTCTCCGAAAGCCCTATCCCGACAGTCGGCATCAGTGGCGAAAATACCTTCTGCAAAGGCAGCAACACGACGCTCACCGCTAACGCCTCGGGCGGTACCGGCCCGTACAGTTTTCAATGGACCAACGGCGGGGCAGCCGTTGGCGCGACCAACCCGTTGAGCGCCAGCGCCGCCGGAACCTACACCGCTACGGCTATCGACGCGCGGGGGTGCCGGGGCATGTCGCCGACCCTAACCGTCAGTGAAAAAGGCGGCGACATCCCCGCCCAGGTCAGCTCCGTTGGACCGACGGAAGTGTTCACGCCCAACACCATCACGCTCAACGCCAGTGCCGGGCTGGGTTACAGTTACCAGTGGCGCAAAAACGGCCAGGACCTCGCCGGAGCGACCACCGCCAGTTACGTGGTGAATCAACCCGGAACCGCGACGTACGCCGTAGCCGTGAGCCGCGAAGGCTGCACAGTGGTTTCGGCATCCGTGAGCGTAAACATCATCCTGCCCACGGGTCTGGAACCGGTCAATAGCGTTGCGTTTACCGTCGAAGCGTTCCCTAACCCAACCACCGGATTTTTGCGCGTCGAAATCACGCAGGAAACGCCACATCCCCTCACGCTCCGCCTGACCGATTTGACCGGTCGCGTCGTGCAGGAAAACCAAACCGGGCGTCCCGAAGCACGGCACACCGTCGAATGGAACGTCAATGGCCTGGTCAGTGGACTCTACCTGCTTTTGGTACGGGCGGGCGAGCAGCGATGGGTGCAGAAAGTAGCGAAAATAGATTGACCTTCCCGGTTCACGAGTCTAAACCACGCGGGCTTCCCGCCATCGCCATTCGTTAAAAATTCTTAATGAAAAGCCCCGTCTCCCGTCGGGGTTTTTCTTTTGCAGCTCATTCCGCCCTATGTCCTATCGCTACGTGGTTCTGTTAATAAGCCTGCTCGGTTGTGTTTCTGCGCTGGCTCAGCCTTTGTCCTGGTTAACCCTCAGCGGTACCATCCGCGAAGCCGGTAGCCTCGAAAGCATCCCCGGTGCCACCGTTTCCGCCCCCGACCTCCGGCGCGGTACCACGGCCAATGCCTACGGATTTTATTCGCTTCAGGTGCCCGTCAACCAGTCCGTGCGGGTAGTCGTTTCGGTGGTGGGGTACGAAAGCGTGGTGCAAACATTTCGTACGGATCAGAATACGGTTTGGAACGTGATGCTGGCTCCGGTGGCCCGGCAACTGGCGGGCGTGACCATCACGGCGGCGGAGCAGAACCTTCACGCGCCCGTAGCGGGGCTGGTGCAACTGCCCATCTCGCAAATCCGGCAGATTCCTACCCCGCTCGGCGAAAAGGACGTCATCAAAGCCCTACAATTGCTGCCCGGCGTGCAGAAAGGCACGGAAGGCAGTACGGCGCTGTACGTGCGTGGCGGCGGGCCGGACCAAAACCTGCTGCTGCTCGACGAGGCCACGGTGTACAACGCCAACCACTTGTTCGGCTTTTTCTCGACCTTCAACGGCGACGCCATCAAGTCAGTCAACTTTTACAAGGGCAGTTTTCCGGCCCGGTACGGCGGGCGGTTGTCGTCGGTGGTGGACATGCAAATGAAGGACGGCAACCGCGAGAAGTTTCACGGCGAAGGCGGCATCGGGTTGCTGTCGAGCCGGTTGACGCTTGAAGGGCCGATTCAGAAAAGCAAATCGTCGTTTCTCATCTCGGCCCGCCGCAGTTACATTGACCTGCTTACGGTGCCCTTCACCAAACGCGAGGACTCGTACTTCGCCTACCGGTTTTACGACCTCAACGCCAAACTCAATGTCGACCTGGGGCCGAAGGACAAGCTGTTCGTGAGCGGTTACTTTGGCAACGACCGCCTGAGGCTGGTGGACAAAATAGGGCGGAGCACGTCGAGCATCGAGGCCACGACCGCCCTCGGCTGGGGCAACGCCACGGGTACGCTCCGATGGAACCACGTGTTCAATCCGAAACTGTTTGCCAACACTACGCTGCTGCTAACGGATTTCAATTTCCGGTTTGCCGACGATCTCCGCCGCGATTACGCCGATGGGAGGCCCTCTATAACCGAGTACGCCGAGTTTGCCTCGGCCATCCGGGATTATTCGCTCAAAGCCGACTTCGATTATTTTCCCAGCAACGCCCATGCCGTGAAATTCGGCGGGTTGCTGACTCATCACCGTTTCCAGCCCCGCGCCTACGTGCTCGAAGATGCCACTAATAACCAGCGCGAAACGGCTTCCCAACGCTTCGACAACCTCGAATTCGCGCTTTACGCCGAAGATACCTTCCAGCCCGCCGGGCGGTTTTCGGCCAACGCGGGCCTGCGCCTGAGTGGCTTGCGTACGGCCACCAAAACTTACCTCTTTGCCGAACCGCGCCTCACGGTGGGCTACCGCCTGCGGCCCGCCCTGAGCTTAAAAGCCGCCTACGCCCGCAACAACCAATTCGTGCATTTGCTCAGCAACACGGGCACGGGACTCGCCACCGACCTTTGGGTGCCCGCTACCGATCGCGTACCGCCCCCACAATCCGACCAGATCAGCGCGGGGCTGGTGAAAACCTTCGCCAAATCGGGCCTGACCCTGACCGTAGAGAGCTACCGGAAATGGATGCGCAACATCGTGGCCTACCGCGAAGGGGCTACGTTCCTCTCCCTCGGTGACGGTGCCCGTGAACTTGCCTGGGAAGACAACGTGACCACGGGCCGGGGCCTGAGCTATGGCACCGAAGTGCTGCTGCAAAAAACCAAAGGCCGGTTTACGGGCTGGCTGGGCTACACGCTTTCGTGGACAGTGCATCAGTTCGACGACCTCAACGGCGGCAACCGCTTTTTCCCCCGGTACGACCGGCGGCACGACCTTTCGCTGGTGGGTACTTACCGGCTTTCGCCAAAGGTTGAACTGTCAGCCAACTGGGTGTACGGCACCGGCAACGCCCTGACCGTGCCCCAGGGCTACTACTACGGGTTGAGCAGCATCGGCGGCCAGGAAAGTGGGGAAAGCAACGGCTCCCAGCCGAGCTACCCGTTGCGCCAGCCCATCGATTACTTCGGACCCCGCAACAGTTTTCGGGCCGAAGCCTACCACCGGCTGGACGTGGCTGTGCGGTTTTTTAAGCAAAAACGCTGGGGCGAACGGTTCTGGGAAATTGGCCTGTACAATGCTTACAACCGCCAAAACCCGTTTTATTACTACCTGAAGACCAATTACGGTGGAGCGGCGGGGCGTAGTACCTCGCTCGAAAAGAAATCGCTGCTGCCCATCATTCCTTCGGTGACGTACAACTTCAAATTCTGACGACGATGCGGAAAAACCGGAGTTTGACGCTGGTAGCGGTCTCGGTGGCGCTATTGATGGCCTGCAACCCCGGCGTGGAAACCAATTTCATCGAACCGCAGCGGCTGGTGACGGTGAGTTCGTTCATTTCCCCGCAGGATTCGCTGCTGACCGTGTACCTGTACCGGGCACAACCACTGGGAACGGTCGCGCCGGAGGAGTCCACGATCGAAAAAACCGCGACCGTAGAAATTTCCGACGGCACCCGCGCCGTGCGGCTGGTTTATCAGCCCGGCCGCTTCCGCTACGAGCGGCCCGCCGCCGCCCTCCTGATTTTGCCCGGCAAAAGTTATTTCCTGACGGTGAAAACCGCCGACGGCATTTCGCTGAAAAGCCAGTGTCGGGTGCCGTCCGCCGTGTCGGACCTGCGCCTCGACGGGGTGCGGCAAAACCAGGATTTCGAGTTTGAAGCAACCTGGACGGCCCCGCCCGGCAATGCCTTCGCGCAGGTGGTATTTTCAACGCCCAACGCAGCAGTTTCAGGACCAACGCTACTGGGCAACATCCGGCTTGATTTGCCAGGGGCGCAGAGTATGGCTAACTCATGGCTCACCGACCAGCAACGAAGCGGGAAAAACACCATCGGGGGCCGGGTGGTGGACGTTGCGCGAATACAACCGATTTCGCTGAAAATGGACGTGCTGAATCTGGAACAACCGCTGCACCGCTACCTGACCGACTACCGTGACCTGGCCAACTGGAATGCCAACACCGACGGCTTTATCCCGACGTTCCGCGAACCGAAGCCGGTGTTCTCGAACGTGCAAGGCGGCACCGGCATTTTCGCGGCGTATAACCGGAGCGCCAGGGTATTGAAAATAAACTAAAAAGCTGACTAACCTGACCGGTCGCATCGTGCAGGAGCACCAAACCGGGCGTCCCGAAACACGGCACACCGTCGAATGGAACGTCGCCGGGTTAGTCCCCGGCCTCTACCTGCTTTCGGTACGGGCGGGCGAGCGGCGATGGGTGCAGAAAGTGGCGAAAATAGACTGAAAGAGAGCATTTTATGCGCAACAGCCGCGCCCAATCAGACGCGGCTGTTGGCGTTTCTACGTCGGGCGGCTTCAACTAAATTCCCGCGCGCTGCACCGAAGTACCCCTATTTTTTCCTATTTTGCACGGCAATAGAACCATTGCGCACTTCCACCCTTTCCTAACTCTATGAAGCGGTTTCTACTTGCCTTCCTTCTGTTAAGCCCCCTGTACGTACTGGCCACTCCGGTCAACTCCGAACCTCCCGCCACCGCCGCCCAACCCTTTGCCTGCTCCGTCAGCATCAGTGGTGAACTGACGTTCTGCGCGGGCGGGAAAACCACCCTGACGGCCAACGTGACGAAGAGCGCCCCCACGGCTGCGGTGACGTACGCCTGGCGAAAAGGCCCCGTTGCCGGTACGCCCGGCGGGGCCGTGATCGGCACCGCCGACACGCTGAGCGTCAACGCGGCGGGTACGTACAACGTCACCATTACCGGCTCGTCGTGCTCGGCGGTTTCGGCCACGGTGACGGTGACGCAGTCCACCCTGGCGGCGGGGGCCATCACCTTTAGTGGTACGCCCGACTTTTGCGCGGGCACGACCAAAACCCTCAACGCCAATGCCAGCGGCGGCGGGGGCGGCAATGCCTACCAGTGGATTCTGGGCAGCACCGGCCAGCCGGGGTCGGGCAGTTCGTTCAACGCCAGCCAGCCGGGCAGCTACACCTACGTCGTGACCGACAATAAAGGCTGCACGGCCACCTCCCCGGCGCAGGTTTTGACGCAAAACCCAACGCCCGCCGTAACCGTCAGCGCCGCCACCGACGTGCTTTGCAGCGGCGCTTCGAGCCTGCTGACGGCCACCGCCTCCAGCGGAACGGGAGCCTATTCGTACCAATGGCGCGTGGGCGGCGGCAATGCCCCCGGTGCCAGCACCGGCGCAACCTACACGGCTGCGGCCGCCGGCAGCTACACCGTGGTGGTCACCGACGCCAAAGGCTGCACTGTAACCTCGGCCCCCACGGTGCTGACGGCAAGCAACTTGGCCGTGCAACCCATTGGCGGCAGCGGCGAATTTTGCGCAGGCAGCAAAACCAACCTGTCGGCCAATTTCACCGGCGGCGTTCAGCCCTACAGCTACCAGTGGAAAGTGGGCGGCAGCAACATCGCCGGGGCCACCAGCAGCACCTACGACGCCAGCGCGGCGGGCAGCTACACGGTCGTCATCGCCGACAGCAAGGGCTGCTCGGTCACCTCGGCGGCAAAAGTCGTCAGTGTAAATCCCGTCCCCTCGGCCAACGCCGGGCCGGGCGGCACGTTTACCTGCGCCGAAACCTATAACCTTACCGGCGTTACCACCGGCAGCGGCGGCACGGGCGCGCTCACCTACCAGTGGAGCACCAACCCCGGCGGCGTCACGTTTACGCCCAACGTCACCAACGCCACGCCCACCATCGGGCCGTTTTCGGCCAACACCACCGTCCAACTGACCGTGACCGACAGCAAGGGCTGTTCGGCCAGCAGCAGTTCAGCCGTGACGTTCGTGCCCAGCACACTTTCGGCCACGGTCGCCGTGAGTCCGTCCAACGTTATTTGCTCGGCGGGACAAACCGTCACCCTGACGGCCACCACCACCGGCGGCAACCCCGGCTACACCTACCAGTGGAAGCGCGGCAACACCAACGTGGGTACCAACTCGGCCACGCTGGCGGGCATCAACATAGCCGGTAGCTACACCGTCACCATTTCCGATACCAAAGGCTGTTCGTTTACCCCCGCCGCCATCGATATTTCCCAAAGTACCCTGGCGGCGGGCGTCATCGGCGGCAGTTCGGAGTTCTGCGCGGGTGGCAACACCACCCTCTCGGCCAACGTAGCGGGAGCCAACGGTTCGGTTTCATACCAATGGCAAAGCGGCGGCACCAACATCGGCGGAGCCAACGGTTCGACCTTCACGGCGACCGGAGCCGGGAGTTACACCGTCGTCGTGACTGATTCGAAGGGCTGCTCGGCCACCTCGCCCGCCAAGTCCGTCAGCGTGAACCCCCTGCCTGCGGCCAACGCCGGGCCGGGTAAAAGCCTGGTTTGCAACGAAGTGTACGACCTTGCCGGCGTGGGCACGGGCAGCGGCGGCACCGGTGGCCTGGGCTACTCCTGGAGCACCAACCCCGGCGGCGTGAACATCAGCAACGGGGGAATGTCGAACCCCGTGATCGGGCCGTTTCCCGAAACCCGCAATTACACCATCTCGCTGACCGTCACCGACAGCAAGGGGTGCCAGGCCAGTTCCACGGCGCAGGTTACGAAGGGCAACAGCCCGCTGAATGCCAGCATCAACGCGCCTTTCAACACGATTTGCCCCGGCTCGACGATTACCTTCACGTCGGGCGTCAACGGCAACAGCGGCGGACCGAATTACCAGTGGCAAAATAACAACAACGACATCGGCGGGGCCAACGGAAACACCTTCACCACCGGCGGCGCGGGCAACTACCGCCTCGTGGTGACCGACAACCGCGGTTGCCGGGCCGAATCCAACACGATCAACCTCAACAACAGCGACCTGCGCGTGTCCATTGCCAGCCCGAGCAACTTCCGCTACTGCGACGCGGGTAAAGCCAATTTTGCCAAACTGACGGCCAATGCCGCCGGGGGTGTTGGCAATTACCAGTACAAATGGGCGGGTGGTAACGTGGGTGGACAAGGGACTCCGAACGTGGACGTATTTGCCGGTTATTACAACATCACGGTGACCGACGCCCAGGGCTGTACGGCGTTCTTCGGCGACGTGGAAGTAAAAGCCCTGCCCCGCCCTACGGCCAATGCCGGGCCGGGCATCGTGTCGCCCAGCAGCATCACGGGCACCCAACCGTACGATTTGACGAAAGTCCCCAATTTCACCCCTGCCACCGGCGGTACGCCTGGTTATAGCTACTTCTGGAGAGCGGGTTCCGACACGACGGTAAAATCGACAGCCGACAAACCCGTCCTGG
This sequence comes from Spirosomataceae bacterium, assembly GCA_965249815.1. Classification (GTDB taxonomy): domain Bacteria; phylum Bacteroidota; class Bacteroidia; order Cytophagales; family Spirosomataceae; genus JAJAZB01. The sequence continues at coordinate 738,510 of CBDFMV010000003.1, forward strand.
CTCCTTTCACCCGCACGAACGTCGTCACGCTCATCGTGACCGACGCCAACGGCTGTAAGTCGGACCCCGCCACGGCCACCGTCACGTACCGCCCCTGCACGCTGACCAACAAAATCGTGGGCAATCCCTACGTGTGCAGCGGCAACACCACCCTGCTGACGGCCAACACCACCAACGGCAACGGGGCCGCGAAAAACTACAAATACCAGTGGCGCAACAACGGCTCGGCGGTGGCCGGCTCGACCGACAGCCTCAAAATCTCCGTGGCTCGTGGCGGGTTGTACACCCTGACGGCGGTCGATTCGCTCGGTTGCCAGAAAACCGACTCCCTGCGGCTTCAGGACCTGCCCCAACTACTGGTGACCGTGGACGGCCCCGCCGCCTACTGCCGAGGCTCGAACGCCTCGCTGAAAGCCACCGTCGCTAATGGCGCACCGAAGTACACCTTCGACTGGCGCAACGGCACCACGCCGCTGCCCGGCGATTCGTCGCGCTATTTCCTGCAGGGTGGCGGCACGTACAGTGTGTCCGTCACCGACTCACGCGGTTGTTCGGGCAAACTGGCCGCGCCGATTTCAGTGGTTGAAAAAGGCACCAACCTCGTCGCGCTCGTGACCAACACTGGCCCGACCACCGTGTACGCCCCCAACACCGTCACGCTCAACGCCCAGACCGGCGCCGATTACGTGTACCAGTGGACGAAAAATGATAAGGACATTGCCGGGGCCACCACCCCGACTTACGTCGTGACGTCGGCCAAAGACGCGGGCAAAGCCAACTACGCCATCAAAGTAACCAACGGCGAAGGATGCACGGCCACCTCGCAGCCGCTGGCGGTGGAAGTCATCATCCCGACGGCGGTTGGCCCAATTAAAGTCGGTGAATTTTCGGTGAACGCCTTCCCCAGCCCCACCTCAGGCCGGTTGCAGGTGGAAGTCACGCTCGAAAGAGCCACTCCGGCCACCGTGCACCTCACTGACCTGAGCGGTCGCACCCTGAGCACCCGCACCAGCGCCCAGCCCGCCACCCGCCACGTGGCTGAGTTTGACCTCACCGGCAACCCCGGCGGCCTGTACCTGCTCCGCGTCGAAGCGGGCGGCCAGCACACCGTGCAGAAAGTGCTGAAGGTAGACTGACGCATTGCGGCGTTTCGACTTCGGATTGCCGCCGCTTCAGGGCTTTACCAAGAACGCCCGGCCATTGATTGGTCGGGCGTTTTTATGGCTGAGATTTTACCGCAAAGCTCTGTTTTCTCTGCGGTTAAAACTATGATTAGCGCCGCAATAGCCGCACCACCGCGTACAGCAGCACGCCCACCGGCCCGAGCAGGAAGCAGAAAAACAACGGCACCAGCACCCAGCCGTGGCCTATTCCGCGCTCGCGGGAATCCTTCCAGACCCAGCTTCCGGCTACCAAATCGAAGGCGAGGTAGTGAATCCAGCCCGCCAGCAGCGTGGCATCGGTCCCGCCCGAAAATAGACGCCTGATGCCGTCGAACGAACCGAAATCGCCGAAGTTGAGGGGCGAGTCAGCCGCCGCCAGGAGGTACACGTACAGCGCCCCGAGCAAGGCCGGGATCGCCAGGCTTTCAACCAGCTTTTTCGTAAAAGTCCAGTTTGGCGCAACCCAGAGCAGCAGCCATTGCGGCAGCACGAGGGCGTTGGCGAGGGTAAACAGCGCGTCGTAACTCATGGCAAAAGAGGGGGTTGGTTGGGGAACACTTTCGGGGCGTTTTGGTTTGGAGAAAGGCAACGTCGTCTGCCCGCCGTACACGCCCTGCGCGGAGGCACGGCGGGCAGAGGCCCTCGCTCCGAGGCTTCACCAACCAAAACATGAACGTCGTCTGGTTCAAACGCGACCTCCGTCTGCTCGACCACGAACCGCTCACCCGCGCCCTCGACACGGGCCAGCCGGTGCTGCTCGTGTATTTTCTGGAGCCGTCGTTGCAAGCCGACCCGCACTACGACGAGCGGCACTGGCGGTTTGTGTACCAATCCCTGCTCGACCTGAACCGGCAACTGGAGCCATTCGGCGCGCAGGTGCTGATTTTGCAAAGCGAGGTGCTGCCCGCTCTCGAAGCCATCCACCGCCGCCACAAAATCGATCTGCTTTTTTCCTACGAAGAAACTGGCCTTAAAATCACGTTCGACCGCGACCGGGCCGTTGCCCGGTTTTGCCAAAAGGCCGGAATCCGCTGGGCTGAATCACCGAACAGCGGCGTCATTCGCGGCCTGCAAACCCGTGAGCACTGGGCGCAGGACTGGCAGCGGCACGTAACCGCCCCGCAGCAAAACCCCGACTGGGGCCGCTACCGCCTCGCCGAACTTGACCCGAAAATCTTCTGGAAACTGCGTGGCAAACCCTTACCGAGAGAATGGGCCGCAACGCCCGCCGGTTTTCAGGCGGGCGGCGAAACCGAAGCCCGCCGGGTAGTGCGTTCGTTTCTGACCGAGCGGGCCGAGTTTTACCTGGAATCCATTTCCAAGCCGCTCGAAAGCCGCACCGGATGCAGCCGGTTGTCGCCGTACCTGGCCTGGGGCAATCTGTCGGTGCGGCAGGTGTACCAGGCCACGCGGGCGGCGCAAAACGCCGGGCTTTTTCGTGGCCAACTTATTCAATTTCTTTCGCGGCTGCGCTGGCAGGGGCATTTCATCCAGAAATTCGAGAGCGAAGACCGCATGGAATTCGAGCACGTAAACCGGGGTTTCGACTCGATGGAATTTTGCGAAAACAGCGCCCACTTCCGCGCCTGGGCGGAGGGCCGCACCGGCTACCCGCTCGTGGACGCCTGCATGCGGTGCCTGGCGGCGACGGGTTACGTCAATTTCCGGATGCGGGCCATGCTCGTGTCGTTTCTGACCCACCTGCTGGGCCAGCACTGGAAACCGGGCGCGGTGCACCTGGCGCGGCTATTCACTGATTTCGAGCCGGGTCTGCACTACGCCCAGACGCAGATGCAGGCGGGCATGACGGGCACCAACACGCTCCGGATTTACAACCCCGTCAAGCAATCGTACGACCACGACCCGGCGGGGATTTTCATCCGGGAATGGGTACCGGAACTGCGCACCATCCACCCGGCCTACCTGCACGAACCGTGGAAAATGACGCCCATCGAGCAGGATTTGTTTCATTTTCACATCGGCACCGACTACCCGCATCCGCTTGTACAACTGGAAAAAGCCAGCCGTGCCGCCCGCGAACGGCATTTCACCCACCGGAAAACGGAACTCGTGCAGGCCGAAGCCCGGCGAATCGAGGAAACCCACGCGGTGCCGGGGCGGGTGTGAGCATAAATCAACGCGCTTTTCGGAGAAGATTTAAGCCGCTTTAGGGTTCTCAGCTGGAAATTGCAGGGTCAGGCCGTAATAGTCCTGCATCAACCCGACCAGTTCGGCTACGCGCTCATTGTACAAGTCGCGGTACTGCGCTACAATGGAAAGCGGGCTGGCGATGCGTTCGTGACGCGCCACTGTTTCCTTTTCAAGGGCTATCAACTCCAGTAAGCGGGCGACACGAACGGCCCGATCTTCGGCAGTCTGGAAAAATTGCTTGTGCTCTTCGAGGACGCTCATGCTGGTTCAAACGTGAAGTTGCAAAACTCCTTTTTGCTCGAATTTTCGGTTCTGACCGAACCGATGTAACCATTCCACCCGGTCACTTTCGTAATGAAAACGGTCTTTGTGGCTTTCAGAGAGCACCCGAACGAAATACCCGTCGGCCCGTCCCACCCGGCGCAATTGCCGAAACCTTTCCATGTAAGGTTCCAGTTTCTGGTCGTAAATCTCACTGGGTAGAAACGTGACAAAATCGATATCCCGTGGATTGGTTTTTCGCGTTACGAAACTTCCATCTACCCACTGGGTAAACCCTCCACCAACCACCTCTCGCAGAACAGCAACGTAAGATTGGTATTCTTTAAAAATGTCGCTTCGAGTTTTGGATTCAGTAAAATCCGTCGCAAACACCGCTTCCAGTTCAGTCAGGTTGGTTGAGATCAAACCATACGGCTTCAGATTACCAGCCGGATCAAATTCAAAGGGCATTTCAGGGGTGTTGCTAACCAAAGTTAGGTTTTCTTCCGCTTCACTTCCATCCAACCCCCGAAAATTTCCTACCTTCGCAGTCCGATCCTTCACCAAAGTCTTTCGTAACCCGTTCACTACAAGCCGTTAACCACTGCCTTAAACCAATGTCCGAAATCCAAACTGCCCGCCGGGGCGTACTCCACGGCGATGCCGTCCAGGCGCTTTTCGAGGTCGCCAAACAACACCAGTTCGCGCTGCCCGCCTGCAACGTGGTCAACACCGACACGGTGAACGCCGTGATGGAAGCCGCCAAAGCCGTCAATTCGCCCGTCATCATTCAGTTTTCCAACGGCGGCTCAATTTTCTACGCGGGCAAAAGCCTGCCCAACGACCGGCAGCAGGCGGCCATCGCCGGGGCCGTTTCGGGTGCCCAGCACGTGCACCAACTGGCCGAACTTTACGGCGTCGACGTGATTCTGCATACCGACCACTGCGCCAAAAAACTATTGCCGTGGATCGACGGCCTGCTCGACGCGGGCGAGAAATACTTTGCCCAGCACGGCAAGCCGTTGTTTTCGTCGCACATGATTGATTTGTCGGAAGAGCCGATTCATGAAAACATCGAAATCTGCAAGGGCTACCTTGAGCGCATGGCCAAGCTGGGCATGACGCTCGAAATCGAGCTTGGCGTGACCGGCGGCGAGGAAGACGGCGTGGACAACTCCGACGTGGACAGCGCCCGCCTCTACACCCAGCCGAGCGAAGTGGCGTTTGCCTACGAAGAACTCAGCAAGGTTTCGCACCGCTTCACCATCGCGGCGGCCTTCGGCAACGTCCACGGCGTGTACAAGCCCGGCAACGTGAAACTCCAGCCCGTGATTCTGAACAATTCGCAGCAGTACGTCCGCGAACATTTCAGCCTGGAAGCCGAGAAACCCATCAACTTCGTGTTCCACGGCGGGTCGGGGTCGAGCCGTGCGGAAATCCGCGAAGCCCTCAGCTACGGCGCGGTGAAAATGAACATCGATACCGATTTGCAGTGGGCGTTCTGGGAAGGCGTACTCAATTTTTACAAAGCAAAAGAAGGCTACCTGCAAGGGCAAATCGGCAACCCGACCGGTGACGATTCGCCCAACAAGAAATTTTACGACCCCCGCGTGTGGCTGCGCGAGGGCGAAAAAACCTTCGTCGATCGCCTGAAACTGGCTTTTGAAGATCTCAACGCGGTGAACGCCAACCAGTACCTGTAACCCTAATCCATCCAGCCCGAACCTGCCGCGACGCTGTTGCGGTGGGTTTTTTTGTGAAGAATTTACATGACTCCCCATTATCGCCTACTCCTCCTCGTCTCCGGCGGTTTTTACGTCTGGATTTGGCGTTTCATTCCCTGGCCTGCTGTGAAAACAGCGCTGGTTTCGGCAAAATTGGGCTGGATTGGCGTGGCACTGGCCCTGTTCTGGGCCGCGATTGAACTCCGGCGGCGCGGGCTGATGCCGCTGCGTTTGAAGCCGGAGGCGGGCGTGGTGCAGTGGCACGAGGCGCAGGTGGCCTGGCTGCTGGCGCTGGCGGCGGGATTTCTCAACCAGCCGCTCAACGAGTTTGCCGGCATTCCGGCGTGGTACTACGCCGTGGGCTGGGCGTTTGTCGTGGCCTTGCTGGTGCTGGGCAACCGGTTCCTTTTTCCCGGAAAAGCCACGCCGCGCCTGCTGCTCGTGGCGCTGACGGTGCAGGCCGTGCAACTCAGCGCCGGGCTATGCCTGATGTTTGCCGTGGGTGAAACGGCCCGTCCGCTCGAATACGCGATGCTGCTGGCCGGGGCGCAGGTGGTGGCTCCGCTTACGCTGGCGGGGACGGGTTTTCGGGAGATGCAATTCGTGCTGTTCGGCGAGTGGCTGCCCATCGAAGCGGCGCAGGGCGTGGCGGTGAGCTTGCTCTGGCTGGGGCTGCTGGGCTTGGCGGTGGGGTTTCAGAGGCGGCGGTCTTATCCGTAAACAAATTCAGTCACGCTTCCTGCGGTTCGTAATGCACTTTCAACAATTGATTTGAAGCCAAAACTGGTATCGCGTACGTGACGCCGTGCGTATCGGCAAATTCCACTAAAAAGGAATTCCCACCAAACTCTTCTACAACGGCTCCAAGCGCACCTCGACGCAACTTTTCAGCCGGAAGGTCTTCCGTTAATACGACCACGTCCAGTAGTTTCAGAGATTCCATGTGTCAATCAGGTTTCACGTAACAACTCACCAACCGAGGAAATGCTTCATCAAATTTAAGAATCCACGCGGTACGCACCGTTGCCCGATAGGGATTATTAGCCAGTTCAAAATCAACCGTATAAACATCGCCTTCAACGTTAGTTCCCACCAAAACAGCTTCGTTCGCCATTACCGAGGTTACCAACGCATTCCTCAAAATCTCGTAGTTTCTGTAATCGATGTTCAGCGCTGCTTTAGACACGCGGGCTTTATGCTTAAAAAGGTAGTCGCATACCTGAATCCGTACGTTGGTAAATCCCGGACACTGCGCGAAAGTACCATGCTTTCCTTACTTCCCCGCCAACTCCGCGCCTACCCGCAGGCCCTTCGGCGGGTAGGTCGCCAGCACGCCCCGGATGATTTCGGCCATGTACTGTTGCTTGTTGACGACGATGTCGTGGCGGCTTTCTGGCAGGAAAAATTGTTTGACGCGGGCGTGAATGAGTTTTTTTCGGGCAAACGCCACGTTCGAGGGATACACCAGTTCGTCGCGGAGGCCGTGGAGGAAGGTTACGCCCGCCCGGACGCGGCCCCAGTCGGGCAGGATTTCTTCGAGCGCCCGCCGGTGGGCGAGTTTTTCGTCGTTGGCGTTGAGGAGCAGCCTCGGAATCAGCCAGCGCAGCGGCGGGCGATCAATCCAGTAGCTGACGGGAAACGTGTATTCCAGCCCCGGCCCCAGCGCCGACGACACGAACACGACGTGCGAGACGGTTTCGGGGTTGTTCATGGCCAGCCGCGCCGACAGCGAGCCGCCGTACGACGACCCGACCAGCACCAGAAAAGGGGCGTTCCGGTAGCGATTGATGAGCGGCTGGAGCAGCAGCGCCTGCCGGACGATGGACGTTTCGACGCGCCCAAAATCCGAACTGCCGTAGCCGGGCCGGTCCACGGCCACGAGCCGGGCGTGGTTGGCCAGGGTCGAATCGTTGAAAAAGGCGTTGAAAAACGTCAGCGAACTCGGCGCGCCGTGGACGAACAGCACCACCGGCAAATTGCTGGATGAATCGGGGGTCGATTCCAGAAAACGGATGGTGCGGTCACCAACCGTGTAGCGGACGATGCGGGCCTGAATGGGCCGGTTGCGGAAATTGGCCAGCACCTCGCCGTCGGTCTGGCGGAATTCAAGCCAGTACGCGCCCGCAAACATGCCCAGCACGACGAGCGCGAGCACGAAAAGCGTCCAGGAAAGAAGGCGCAGCAGGCGTTTCATGGCGAGAAAAGACGACCAAAAGCGTATTGCAAAACTCAATCCAAAGCCGCACCGTCCCGTCATGCTGAACTTGATTCAGCATGACGGGCCAATTTTACTTTTTTCGGAAAAACAACTGGATCGGCACGCCGTCGAAGCCGAAATGCTGCCGGAATTTATTTTCGAGGTAGCGCTCGTACGATTCCTTGATGTACTGCGGGTAATTGCAGAACAGCACGAACGTGGGGCTTTTGGTCGGGAGCTGAGTCAAATACTTAATTTTCACGTACTGGCCGTTGATGGAAGGCGGCGGGTAGGCTTCGATTTCGGGCAGAATCGCTTCGTTCAGTTTGGAGGTCGGTATCTTCTTGAACTTGTTTTCGTACACCTCCAGAATTTTCTCGACGACCTGAAAAATCCGCTGCTTCTCGGTCACCGACGTAAACACAATCGGGAAGTAATCGAGCGGAGCCAGCCGCTGCCGGATGGCTTTGTCCATAGCCTGGGCGGTTTTGCCGTCTTTTTCCACCAAATCCCACTTGTTCATCATCAGCACGATGCCTTTTTTGGCCTTGTCGGCCATGCCGATGATGTTCATGTCCTGGGCTTCGAGGCCCGTCGTGGCGTCGACCATAATCACGGCCACGTCGCACGCTTCGAGGGCCTGAAGCGAGCGCAGGGTGCTGTAAAATTCGATGTTGTCGGTGATGCGCGACTTGCGCCGGATGCCCGCCGTGTCGGTGAGGATAAATTCCTTGCCGAAGGCCTTGTAGCGCGTGTCGATGGCATCGCGGGTGGTGCCGGCAATGTCGGTCACGATGCTGCGGTCTTTGCCGAGCAGCGCGTTGAGCATCGACGACTTACCCACGTTGGGCCGTCCGAGAATCGCCACTTTCGGAATGCCCGCGTTGGGGTCTTCCAGGCCAGGCTCGGCGAAGTGCTTCACGACCTCGTCGAGTAAATCGCCGGTGCCGGAGCCATTTTCGGCAGAAATCGGGAACGGATCGCCGAGGCCGAGGCTGTAAAATTCAACGGCGGCGTGGGATTTGGCGGTCGTGTCGGCCTTGTTGGCCACGAGAATCACCGGTTTTTTGGAGCGGCGCAGCACCTGGGCGAAGTCTTTGTCGAGGTCGGTCAGGCCGGTGATGCAGTCCACGACAAACAGCACGACGGAGGCTTCTTCGATGGCAATCTCGACCTGTTCGCGGATGGCCCCTTCGAAGATATCTTCCGAGCCGACCACGTACCCGCCCGTGTCGATGACGGTGAAGAACCGTTCCGTCCAGTCGGCGTAGCCGTAGTGCCGGTCGCGGGTGACGCCCGACACGTTGTCCATGATGGCTTTTTTCTGTTCAATCAACCGGTTGAACAGGGTGGATTTGCCCACGTTGGGGCGACCTACGATTGCGACGATGTTGGCCATGTTAGTGAGATGTGAGAAGTAAGATGTGAGATGTCGATGTGAGTAAATTTTTGCCTTTCAGCCTCTCACCTCCTACTTCTCACAACTCACAATCGTTACTCCGAGTACCCAAACTGCCGCAGCTTCTGGGCTTGCGTGCGCCAGTCGGGGGCTACTTTGACGAAGGTTTCTAAAAAGATTTTTTTGCCGAAGAATCGTTCCATTTCCTCCCGCGACTGGATGCCGAGGCGCTTGATGCTCTCGCCCTGGTGGCCGAGCAGAATGGCCCGCTGGGTGACGCGCTCGACGTAAATTTCCGCCGAAACGCGGATGATGGCGTCGTCTTCCTTGAACGACATGATCACGACTTCGCTGCTGTAGGGAACTTCCTTTTTGTAATTGAGGAAAATCTTCTCGCGGATGATTTCGGCGGCGAAAAACCGCTCGGGCTTGTCGGTCAGTTCGTCTTTCGGAAAATACGGCGGGTGAACGGGCAGCTTTTCCACGACCGTGTCGAAAATACTGCCGATGTTGGTTTGCTGAAGTGCCGAAATGGGCAGAATTGCCTGGGTCGGGAAGCGCTCGCGCCAGTGGGCGATTTTCGCAGCGATTTGGTCGGGCGTGGCGAGGTCGATCTTGTTGATGAGCAGCAGCACCGGCACGTGGTCGATGCGCTGGAGTTTCTGAATCACGTCGTCCTCGTCGTACTGCTCGAAAATGTCGGTCACGAACAGGATCACGTCGGCGTCGTCGAGCGAGTTGTGGACGAAGTGCATCATGGCCTTGTGCAGTTCGTATTGCGGCTTGATGATGCCCGGCGTGTCGGAGTACACGAGTTGAAAGTCCGTGGGACGTCCATCCAGGCCGGTGTGCGTCCCGTTCAGGATGCCCATGATGCGGTGGCGGGTGGTCTGGGCTTTGGAGGTGATGATGCTCAGGCGCTCGCCCACCAGCACGTTCATCAGCGTGGATTTGCCTACGTTGGGCTTGCCGACGATGCTCACGAAACCGGCTTTGTGGTTGGGAAATTCTTCCATCGGACAAAAAGAAAGCCCCGAAACAGGCGGTTTGGGGGCTTTTCGGGGGTATGATTCGCGCGTTGGTTCGGGCCGACGCGGTGAAAATCAGGGTTTTCGGACTCGACAAAGGTAGGCATTTTCGCCGGAAAAGCGACGACGGGCGGTGGTTTGGCCGTTGCCGACTTTTCGCCAATTTGCACCAACGTACCGCCCGGCGTCGTTTGCTGACCAACTATTAAACGCACTTAACCTCTTAAAACGATGATTCGCAAACTCTTCAGCATCCTGCTTGGCCTCATCGTGGTGGCCGTGCTGCTGTTCGTCGGGCTGGTCGTTCTGGCCAAATACGTGACCCGAACGCTGCCCTGGCAGCACCCGGTTTTCGACACGGTGCGCCCCGCCGACCCCGATTCGGTGGGCGCGAAGGGCATACTTATTTTCTCGAAAACGAACGGGTTCCGCCACGAGTCCATCGAACCGGGCGTGGAGGCGCTGAAAAAAGCGGGCAAGGCCCGCGGCTGGGACGTGCGCACGACCGAGAACGGCGCGTTTTTCAACGAAGACTACCTCCAGCGCTTCAAAGTCGTCGTGTTTCTCTCGACCACGGGCGAGGTGCTGACGCCGGAGCAAAAGCGGGCCTTCGTGGATTTTATTGAAAACGGCGGCGGCTACGCGGGCATCCACGCCGCCTGCGACACCGAGGCGGGCTGGAACTGGTACCACCAGGCCGCGCTGGGCACCTACTTCCGCGATCACACGCTCCTTCCGGCCCACACGCCCGAGGCTGAAGTCGTGACCGACGACCGCACCCACCCGGCCACCCGCCACCTGCCCGCCCGCTGGCGCGCCGCCGACGAGTGGTACAACTACACCGAAAGCGTGCGGGGAAAAGACAGCATCCGGGTGCTGCTGTCGCTCAACGAGGCGTCGTACCCGGCCCGCTGGCCGAAGGCCATGGGCGGCGACCACCCGATTTCGTGGACCAACACCGTGGGCGACGGCCGGATTTTCTACACCGGCTTGGGCCACGCCGCCGAGACCTTCGCCGACCCGCGCGTGCTCCAGCACCTCGCGGCGGGCATCGAGTGGGCGGGTGGGTTTTAAGGCTCTAAAATCAGGTGGTTCTCGCAGATGTTCGCAGAAAATCTGCGGCAATCTGTGGGCCGTTTTTCTGCGAACATCTGCGAGAAATACACTCACGCCCACCGGCTCAGAAACTGGGTAAAGTGCTCTTTGTACTGGTCGCTGACGGGGATGGTGATGGTGCCAATTTGAATCGTGTTGCGCGTGACGGCCCCGATTTTATCGAGCGCTACGATGAACGAGCGGTGCACCCGCATGAACCGCCGCGAGGGCAGTTTTTCTTCCAGCGCCTTCAGGCTCGTTAAGGAAAGCAGCGGCTTCGATTCGCTGTGGCGGTACACTTTCACGTAATCCTTCAAGCCTTCGATGTAGAGAACGTCGCCCAGCGGCACGCGCACAAGCTGGTATTCGACCTTCAGAAACAGGTAATCTTCTTCGGGTTCGGTGGGGGCCGACGTCGCGCCCGGTGAGGCGCGCTGGAGCAGTTCGACGTAGGTTTTGGCCTTGTTGGCCGCCCGCAGGAATTCTTCGTAGTTGAAGGGTTTCAGCAAATAATCGAGCGCATCGACCTTGTAGCCTTCGAGGGCGAAGTGGTTGAAGGCCGTCGTGAAAATGATGCGGGGTTTGGTGGGCAGTCGGTCGAGCACCCGGGCCAGTTCGATGCCCGTCAGGTCGGGCATCTGGATGTCGAGGAAAATCACGTCGACCGTGTGCTGTTGCAAACCCTGCAAGGCTTCCACGGCGCTCGAATACCGGCCCGTGAGGTTCAGAAACGGCGTTTTTTCGATAAACGCGCTCACCAGCCCGAGGGCCAGCGGCTCGTCGTCGACGGCAAGGCAGGAGAGAGTCATTTTTAGAGAAGAGAGAAAATAGAGAAAAGAGTACAGAGAAGAGAAACACGCAACATGCCTTTTCACTATCTTCTCTACTCTTTTCTCTCTACTCTTGTTTTAAGGTTAGGTTAATCAAAAACTCGCCCTGCGCCGTGCGTTCGCTGACGTTGAGCGTGTAGCGGCCGGGGTAGAGCAAATCGAGGCGGCGGCGGGTGTTCACGAGGCCAATGCCGCTGCCGGCTTCGAGGGCGGGGCCTTTTTCGGGGAAGTTCGTGTTTCGCACCGCGATTTCCAACCGGCCCTCCTGCTGGCGCACCCGGATGCCAATCTGGCTCGGCTGGGTAGCGCTCACGCCGTGCTTGAAGGCGTTTTCAACGAAAGGCAGCAGCAGCATCGGCGCGATGGGCACGTCCTGGAGCGGACTGGGCTGCTCGAAATTCACCGTCACCTTGTCGGTCAGGCGGAGTTGCATCAGTTGGATGTAATCCTGGACGAAGGCCAGTTCCTGGCTCAGCAGCACCGTGTCGGAACCGGTGTCGTAGAGCACGTAGCGCATCATCCGCGAGAGCCGGTGCAGGGCCTCGCGGGCGGTGTCCACGTCGATCATCGTCAGGGCGTAGATGTTGTTGAGCGTGTTGAAAAAAAAGTGCGGGTTGATCTGCGCTTTCAGAAACGAAAGCTCCGACGTGGTTTTGGCCTGTTCCAGATCCTGCCGCAGTTCGGCGTCTTTCTGCCACTTCTGCACCGCCGTCAGGCTCGTGCTGATGCCCAGGGTGAACATGCTGAGCAAGATCACGAAGGTGTCCCACATCCGGTTGAAACCGCCCCCACCGCGCGGCGGTCGCCGGGGTTCGCCGGGGTGGAAAAACCGGTCCATCGCCTCGGGCAGGCTTAGCCACGTGTCCGTTTGGCGGTGGAGCACCCAGATGAGGGCCACCGCCCCGGCGCTGACCAGCACAAACCAGCCGAAGCGGTTGCGAAACAGCAGCCTCGGCACCCACACCCCGGCGTTGAGGTAAAACACGCTCACCAGCAGCACGATGAGTACGACCTGCTTCACCCACCACTGCCAGGGCAGTGCCACCTGCCGGGTGAGGGGTTGGTAAAGCAGGAAAGAGAAAATCAGCACGCCCCAGCCCAGCACGTGGATCAGAACGGGTACGTAACGGCGAAGGGGAGGAGCGGCCATGTCGTTTTCAGGGATGGGGCAAAAGCGAAATACCAACAAGGTTACGTCAACCCGTCCAAATCGGCCCGACTACTCTACGGGTGGGGTGAATCTACCGACCGTTGGCGGGATTTTCACCGACGAACCTTTTTTTCAAGGCTGCTTAGCGGAACAAACGCCATTCGTCGGTTGGGGCGGGCGGCTCGTCGGGAAGAGCTGGTTTTCAGTCCATTTCGTTTTTTGGGCGGCAAAAAATCCGCCAGGTTTGTGTCGTTCAAACGCCGCTGCCGATTGACAGGGCGCCAACCAATCGTTCACACACAAACAAAATACAACCATGAAAACTGCATTCGCTTCCCTGCTCTTCGCCCTCACGCTGGGCACCTCATCGGCCTCGTTCGCTCAGGACCAACCGGACCCTTCGCCCGCCTCGTTCCAGACCAAACTGTACGCCCTCGAAGGCGTCGGCATCGTGGACGTGGTCGTGGCCAACCCCGACGCCAAGCGCCTCACCGTCCGGCTCCTCGACGAGCGCGGTGTCACGATGGCCTCGCAGCCGCTCACCCAAACCAAAGCCGCCACCCGCACCCGTTTCGACATTTCGGATCTCCGCGACGGCGTGTACCACGTCGAAGTGAGCGACGGGTCGAATAAGCAAACCGAAGAAATCAACCTGACCACCTCGGCCCCCGTCGTTTCGTCCCGCAAGATCACCGTCGGGTAATTTATCCCGAAGAAAACCGCGCATCGCTCGGCTCAGGAATGCCTGAGCCGGGCGATTTTTTTGTTGCCTATGTTACACTGTCTCCTCAAAGTTGTCATCCTGAGCTTGTCGAAGGACCTTGTTTAGCCATGAATTACGGTTCCGGGTGTGAATAAGGTCCTTCGACAAGCTCAGTATGACAAAACTCAAGGAACTTTCATCGCCCCGGAAACCGGCTTCATCGGTTAAAACACCCCGTCGGACGGTGTTCGTGGCGAGTCGGTCTATTCTGTTTTTTATCCCGCGTGGGTCGCCGTTGCTTTGTACCACTCCATCGCACGAATCCGTTCGCAACGTCATGAATAAGCTTCTTCTTTCCCTCGCCCTCCTCTTTTCGACCGCCTCCGTATTCGCCCAGTTTCCCGGTGGTGGCGGGCCTCCCGGCGGCGGCTTCAACCGCGGTGGCAACGACGACATCCGCCAGCGCAACCGCCAAACCGACCCGAACCAGGCCACCGCTGAACCCATCGCCAAAGGCAATGCTAAAATCACGGGCTACGTCGTGGATTCGTCCATCACGAAAGCCGTCGAATTCGCCAGCGTGGCGCTTTACAGCAAAGCCACCAACAAACCCGTGGACGGGGCTACTGCCGACGAAAAAGGCAAGTTCGCCCTGAGCAAACTGGCCGTGGGCGACTACAAGCTGATGATTTCGTTCATTGGCTTTGAGAACAAAACCATCGACAACCTCCACCTCGACAAAGGCCAGGCCCTCGACCTCGGCGTCATCAAACTCACCCCCGCCGTGAAAACCCTCGACGGTGTGACCATCACCGGCCAGGCCGCACTCATCGAAGAAAAAGTAGACCGCCTCGTGTACAACGCCGACAAAGACATTGCCGCCCGCGGTGGCGACGCCTCCGACGTGTTGCGGAAAGTGCCCATGCTCACTGTGGACCTCGACGGCAACGTGCAATTGCGCGGCAGCAGCAACATCCGGGTGCTCATCAACAACAAGCCCTCCACCATCGTGGCCACCAGCGTGGCCGACGCCCTGAAGCAACTCCCCGCCGACCAGATCAAGACGGTGGAGGTCATCACCAGCCCCTCGGCCAAGTACGACGCCGAAGGCTCGGGCGGCATCATCAACATCGTCACCAAGAAAAACACCCTCCAGGGCATCACGCTCGGCATGGACGCCGGGGTGGGCAACCGCTCCTCGACCCTCGGCCTCAACGGCAACTACCGCCGGGGCAAGCTGGGCATCAGCCTCGGCGGGCATGGGCGGGCCATTTACAACCCCTCCGCCTCGCTCCTCGATCAGACCAACCTCCTGTCGGGCCTGCGCACGGTGCAGAATTCCACCGGCAACGACCGGGGGTTGTTTGGCAACTACAACCTGGGCTTCGACTACGATTTGGCCAAAAACCAAAGCCTGACGGCGAGCGTCCGTTACGGCGTCCGCAACATGGTGCGGACGCAGGACCAGCTCACGAATCTGTTTCAGAATGGCCTGTCCATCCAGAATTCGGAGCGCGACGTGAAAACCTCCGACCTTTCGGGCAACGTGGACGTGAACCTCGACTACCTGCGCACTTTCAAACCCGGCCAGGAATGGAGCATTTCGTCGCAGTTTAGCCGCAACGACCGCACCAACAACGTGGACGCCGACCTCTTCAACGGCATCGGCAACCTGGCCAGCCGCCAGCGCAACCTCAACAACAGCACCAACCAGGAAATCACGATTCAGACCGATTACCAGACCCCCATCAAGAAAAATCAGATGCTCGAATTCGGCGGAAAAGGCATCATGCGCACGGTACTGAGCGATTACAGCTACCTCAACGCCAGCCCGACGGGCGATTTTGCCACTGACGCAAACCGTCCCACCGGCTCGCTCGACTACAGCCAGAACATCGCCGCCGGGTACGTGTCGTACACCTATTCGACGCCCAGCAAGTACACCTTCAAGCTGGGTACCCGCTACGAGCACACGTTCATCGACGCCAGCACCCGCGAGGGCGGGGCCATCAAAATCCCCGACTACAGCAACCTGGTGCCGAGCCTGAACGTCTCGAAAAAACTGGGCACTTCGACGCTGAAAGCCGCCTACAACCGGCGGATTCAGCGGCCCGGCATCCAGCAGTTGAACCCCAACGTCAACCTGGCCAACCCGCAGAACATCAGCGTGGGGAATCCCAGCCTGCGGCCCGAACTGACCGACAACTTCGAGCTGGCCCTGAGCACCAACCTCAACAAAACCTACCTCAACGCGTCGCTTTTCAGCCGCCTGACCGACAACTCGATTACGCAAATCCGCCAGCCCACCGACAACGGGGCCATCCTGACGACCTTCCAGAACATCGGCAGCGAGCACACCTTCGGCACCAACGTGTTTGCCAACATCGCCCTCACGCCCAAGTGGAGTCTGAGTGGTGGCATCGACCTCAACTACGTGCAGTTGCAGGGCCAGGTGGCGGGCGTGGGCGGCCTCTCGGTGCCGTTGAGCAACTCGGGCGTCGTGGTGGGCGGGCGGCTGATGAGCCAACTGAGCCTTAAAAACGGCTGGGGCCTTCAGGCTTTCGGCGGGGCGCGCGGTCGGCAGGTGCAATTGCAGGGCACGCAGGGCAGTTTTTACATGTACAACTTCGCCGTCCGGAAGGATTTCAGCAACAAAAAAGGCAGCGTCGGGCTGTCGGCTGAGAACATCTTCGGCGGGATGCGCATGCGCACCGAACTCAACTCGGCCCAGTTTACGCAACTCAACACGATGTACATCTACAACCAGGGCGTTCGCCTGACGTTTAGCTACAAAATCGGCAAAATGAGCTTCGAGGCCCCGCGCCGCCGCCGCTCGGTCAGCAACGACGACGTGAAAGACGGCGGTGGCGACAACGGCGGTGGCCAGCAACCGGCCACCCCGGCAGCGGCTCCGGCGGGTGGCGGTGGTCGGCCCCGGCAGTAACCCAACGATTTTTAAGATTAGGATTATAGGATGGTTCAAGGCCCCTGGCGCTGCCGGGGGTCTTACTTACTCAACTCGCCGGAAATCCGTTCTTTTTTCGTTTCCCAGTTTGACCGCTTTTTTCCTTTCTTCAAAATCAAACCAATTTTTCGTAAAACCATGAAAACCAACACCCTCCTCCTGACGCTGGCCGCAACCGGCCTGTTCCTGGCCACGCCCGCCCTGGCAACCCCGCACCACCCGGTCAAAACCACCGCCCCGCGCAAAGCGGCCAAACCCGTCACGTACGTGGTCGACGCCGACCAGAGCACCCTCACCTGGAACGCCAAAAAAGTGGGCGGTCAGCACAACGGCATCGTGAAACTGGCTAAGGGCGAACTGACCGTCGACGGCACCAAACTCGCCGGGGGCCAGTTCGTGGCCGACATGACGAGCCTGCGCGACGTGGACAAGGGCCAGGAAAACCCCTACAACGAGCGACTGGTGGGCCACCTGCGGTCAGACGATTTTTTCGGGGTGGAAAAAAACCCGACCTCGACCTTTAAAATCACCAGTGTGAAACCCATCGCCGGGGCCAAAGACGGCGAAGCGAACGTCACCGTGACGGGCGATTTGACCATCAAGGGCATCACCAAACCGCAGACCTTCCCCGCCGTGGTGAAAGTGGCCGGAAATGCGCTCGAGGCCACCGCCAAGCTCGAAATCAACCGCATCGACTACGACATCAAGTACCGCGCCGCCCTCATCGGCACCGCCGCCGACAAAATCATCGACGATACCTTCACCGTGGCCCTCAAACTGGTGGCCAGCAAGCCGGGAGCGTAATTCCTTCTCCCCTTTTTTCCGATGCAACACCGCAGACATTTCCTCAAAAACGCCGGGACATTGGCCCTCGGTGGCCTCGCGCTCCCCCAGTTGCTGCGCGCCGAAGGGCTTTTCGCCCCCGCTGCCATGCCCATCGGCATCCAGTTGTTCACGTTGTTCCGGCAAATGAACGACGACCCCAAGGCGACGCTCGAACAAATCGCCAAAGCGGGCTACAACGAAGTCGAGTCGGCCTTCAACACCCGGGGCGGGTACTACGGTTACAAGGCGAAGGAGTTTAAAAAACGGGTCGAAGACCTCGGCCTGACCTGGCGCGCCCACCACGCGGGCGGCGCGCCGTTCCGGCCCCGGCCCCAGGCCGCTCCTCCGGCGGGCGCTCCTCCGCCGGGCGGCAACCCGCGCCCGGCGATGGATTTCTCGAAAATGCCACCCATGCTCAACCTCCGCGACAATTCCCAGCAACTCGTGGACGAAGCCGCCGAAGGCGGACTGAAGTACCTCGTCTGCTCCAGCACGCCCGTGGCCACGGTGGACGAAATCAACCGCTCCATCGAAGTGTTTCAGAAAACCGGCGAAGCGGCCAAAAAAGCGGGCATCGGCTTCGCCTACCACAACCACGCCACCGAGTTCGACGCCGTGGAGGGTAGCGGGGCCGCCTCCGGTGGGGCCGCCCACGGCAAAACCCCCTACGAACTCATCCTTTCGCAGACCGACAAGGACCTCGTGAAAATGGAACTCGATCTGGCCTGGGCCACCAAAGCAGGCAAAGACCCGGTCGAGTTGTTCAAGGGCCAGCCGGGCCGTTTTCCGCTCTGGCACATCAAAGACATCAAGGCCGATTTGAAAACCATCACCGAAGTCGGCAATGGCGTCGTGGATTTCAAAAAAGCCTTCGCCGCCGCCCACATCGCGGGCCTGAAGTACATTTTCGTGGAGCAGGACATGGCCCCCGGCATCGAAAACATCCAGACCAGCTACCAGAACCTGCAAAAAATTCTAAGCTGAGTTACCGTTGAAAGCGTGATTGGGTAATTGAGGTAATTCGGTAATTTGCCCCCTCCTCCACCCTCAATTACCCAATTACCCAATTACCCAATTACCCACTTACCCACTTACCACGTTCATGAAAAAGAAAAACCTCGTCAGTCTGTCCGTTGCGCTGGTGTTTTTGGGTCTGTCGGTGACGGGCCTCCTCATTTATTTCGGGCAGGGTTCGCACGTGGTCGAACACACGCACGCCTGGTTTGGGGTGATGTTCGTGGCGGCGGCTGTTTTCCACATCCTCAACAACTGGCCGTCGCTGAAAGGCTACGCCCAGGAACGCCGCACCGGGAAATTTCAGAAGGAATTTTTCCTGCCAACCGCCGTGGCAGGGGTATTCGCCCTCGGCATCGGCTTCGGTCTGCCCGTGTTCGATGATTTGGCCAACGCGGGCAAGCGCCTCTTCGCCGGGCCGCGTCCGCCCCGCGTCGAACGGCTGACGTTCGAGGAAGTACAGACCAACCAGCAAACGCCCGGCCAGCCGCTGACCTTGATTTTGCAGAAAAGCAAAGAGGCCCAATTTCCGGTGATGGCCGTTTGGGTAGAAGATTCGGCGCATCGTTTCGTGGAAAACCTTTTCGTGCCCGGTCAGGTGCTAACGCCGAAAGAAGGCGGCGAAGGCCCGCCGCAGCCCGCCCCGTTTGCCCCCGCCACCCTGCCCGGCTGGCAGGCCAAAGCCACGGTTCAGCAACCCAACTTCGAGCGGGCCACGCCCGGCGACCCGTTCGTGCTGAAAACCAAAACCAGCGCCAAAGGCCGCTACTTCGTGCTGCTGGAAGTGAAAAGCGCGGCTAAAACCGAACGCTACGAAGCCGCCCTCGACCCCGCCCACGGCGACGTATTCCGGCTGAAAGCGCCCGATGGCACCCTGCTCGACCGCGCGCTGGTCGAGGTGCACTGAGGTGTCTTTCCCGCCACTGGTCTCCAGAACAACTCCACAATCGCGGCGTACCCGTGCCGGAAACGGGCGGGAAACCACGCTCAACCGAAATTTTCAATGAAAACCGTTCTTACCGCGGCCATTTGCGGCTCGTTGCTCAGCGTGGCCGCCGCTCAGTCGCCTTCGGGCTACCACCTGCTCCACCAGACCGTCGTTGGCGGTGAAGGGGGCTGGGATTACCTCAAAGCCGACCCGGAAATGGGTCGGCTGTACCTCTCGCACGGCAGTCAGGTCGAGGTGCTGGACCTGAAAACCCACGCAAAAATCGGCGTTTTGCCCAACACGCCGGGCGTTCACGGCATTGCCGTCGCGCCGAAGCTCAACCGGGGCTACACCACCAACGGGCGCACCAACACCGCAACGCAGTTTGATTTGCAGACGCTCAAGGCGTTGAAAAACGTCCCCACCGGCGAGAAACCCGACGCCATTCTGTACGACGCCTTCTCAGGCCGGGTGTTTGTTTTCAACAACGAAGGGGCCAGCGCAACGGTGCTCGACGCAGCCACGGGCGACGCGGTGGGCACGCTGCCGCTCGGGGGCGCGCCCGAAGCCGCCGTGACCGACGACCACGGCACCCTGTTTGTGAACCTGGAGGACAAAAACGAAGTGGTGGCGTTCGACGCCCGCGCCCTGAAGGTGCTGCACCGCTGGCCGCTCACCGGCGGCGAGGAACCCACCGGGCTGGCCTTCGATGCCACGCACCACCGGCTGTTCAGCGTTTGCCACAACAAACTCATGTTGGTGCTCGACTCGCAAAACGGAAAAATCCTGGCGACCCTGCCCATCGGCGGCGGCGTGGACGGGGCCGTGTTCGACGAAGCCTCGCAGTCGGCCCTTTCGTCCAACGGCGAAGGCACCATGACCGTGGTCCGGGAAGAGGCTCCGGGCCGGTTTGCCGTCGTGCAAACCGTGTCCACCGAGCGCGGTGCCCGCACCATGACCCTCGACCCGCAGAGCCACCATGTGTTTCTTACCACGGCCCAGTACGGCCCGCCACCCGCCGCTGGAACGAACACGCGTCCGTCCGTACTGCCGGGTACGTTCAGGGTGCTGGAATACGGGCGGGAGTGAGGCCTGCAACGGCACGAAATGCCAACTTTGCCGACGAGGCCAAAGGATGAATTCCAGATTCTCTTCAACATTGGGTTGTATTCTTGGAGCGAAATCAATTTTTAATACAGTCGAGCCATGAAAATAAGCCTTATTTTCGCCGCCGCAGTCTTACTGACCGTGCCCGCTTTTGCCCAGAAAACCGCCGTTCCCGCCGCCGTGAAGGCCGAATTTGCCAAAAAGTACCCCACCGTCCAGAAAGTAAAGTGGGGAAAGGAAGACGCCAACTTTGAAGCCGAATTTCACCTCGGCAAAGACGAAATGTCCGCCGTTTTCGCCGCGAACGGTGCGCAACTGGAGGCCGAAAAAGAGATTTCGGCGAGTCAACTGCCCGCCGCCGTGCAGGCGTACCTAAAAAAAGAAGGCAAAAAAATCAAGGAAGCCGCTGAAATCACCAACGCCACCGGCACGCGGTTTTACGAAGCCGAAGCGGGCGGCAAAGATTACCTGTTCGACGCCGCGGGCCAGCCGGTGAAAAAAGTGAACTGACCTGAGGAGAACTTACCCGTCAAAACCAGCCGAAACCTGTTAGGTCTAAAAAGACCTAACAGGTTTGCTTTTTCCAACGTTTCCCAGTATGAAAATTGGTCTTTTCTCCCTCCTCTTTGTCCTCCTGACCTTTACCACCCAGGCCCAGCAGCGCACCCCGCTCACGCTCCGGGTGGAGGACAGCCTCAGCCACGAACCCCTCGTGGGCGCGACGATTCAATTCAAAACCAAACCGGCCACCGGTACGGTTACCGATGGGCAGGGTCGCGCCAGCCTTGGCGCCCTCCCGGCGAATGTCCGAACGGTCCTCGTGAGCTTAGTCGGATACCAGAACCGGACCGTAACGTTGCCCGAAATGGCGGATTCACTGCTCGTGGTGCGGCTGGCCTCCGCCGAAGCCTCGCTCGACGAAGTGACCGTGACGGCCACGCGCACCAATTCACGCATCGAAGATTTACCTATCAAAGTCGAAGTTTTAGGCCAGGAAGACATGGACGAAGAAAGCGCCGTGGTGCCGGGCAACGTGGCCAGCATCCTCGGCGACATTTCCATCATCCACATCCAGCGCACCTCGCTCACAACGGGCAACCAGGGCATCCGGATGCAGGGCCTCGACCCCAAATACACCCAGATTCTGCGCGATGGGCTGCCGCTGTACGAAGGTTTTTCGGGAAACCTCGGCGTCTTGCAGATTCCGCCGCTCGACTTGAAGCAGGTCGAGGTCATCAAAGGCTCGGCCTCCACGCTTTACGGCGGCGGGGCCATCGGCGGGTTGATCAACCTCGTGTCGCGGCGGCCCGGCGCGGAGCCGGAACTAACCGCCGTGCTCAACCGCTCGAACCTGCGCGAAACCAACCTCAACGCCTACTACGCCCGGCAATTCACGCCCAAAACCGGCCTGACGCTTTTCGCGGGCTACACCACCCAGCCCGCCGTGGACGTCAACGGCGATGGCTTTTCGGACGTGCCGCTCATTCACCAGTTCACCTTTCACCCCCGCCTTTTCCTGACGTTTTCCGAAAAAACGAAACTCAACCTCGGCTACAATTTCGTGACCGAAAAACGCGCCGGGGGCGACGTGGCGGCCATCGACCGGCCCGAAGGCCTGCGGACCTACGTGGTGCGCAACGACCTGAGCCGCCATTCCGCCGATGCCACGTTCGACCATGAATTCAGCAAAGGCCACTCGTTTACGGGCCGGGGCACGCTCAGTTTTTTCGACCGGACCGAAAACAACAACGGCTTTCGCTTCGCAGGCAAGCAACTTTCGGGCTACTTCGAAGCCGCCGACTACCTCCAGCGTGGCAGGCACACGCTCGTGGCGGGCGGCAACCTCATCCTCGAACACTTCCGCAAGGGCCTCTCCGACAGCAGCCGGATCGGTGATTTCAACTACAACACCCTCGGCATTTTCGCCCAGGACGACTGGCTGTTGGGCAAAAAAGTAACGCTCCAAACTGGCCTGCGCCTCGACCACCACAACGTGTTCGGCAATTTCTTCCTGCCCCGGTTTTCGTTGCTGGTAAAACCCACCGAACACTGGACGGTGCGCACGAGCCTGGGCACGGGCTACAAAACGCCCAACGTGTTCGCCAACCTGACGGCGGCGGATTTGCAGACCAACTCACGGCTCACCTACCGCTACCTGCTGCCCCTCGACCCGAATCTGAAGCCTGAACGCTCGGTGGGCCTCAACATGGACATCGCCTACAAGGGCAGCCTCGGCGAGCACCTGACCGTGCAACTCGACCAGGCGTTTTACTACACCACCATCCAGAATCCGGTGGTGGCCGTTTCGACCGACAACACCGCCAACCGCCGCACCCAGTTGCAAAATGCCCCCTACGACCTCCGCAGCCTCGGCACCGACACGTATTTGCGACTGGAATACGACGCCATCGAGTTTTACCTCGGCTACAACCACACGCTGGCGCGTCGGCAAGGCTCAGGCGAGAAAACGTACGTGCCCTTTAGCCCGCAGGACAAGTTTTCGCTGACGCTGGCTTACAGCGTACCCGAAAAATGGCGCTTCGGCATTGAGTCAAGCTGGGTGGGCAACCAGTACCTCTACGACAACCAGAAAGTGCCCAATTACTGGTTCTGGGCGGCGGCGGTGGAGCGGATGTTCGGGCACGTGAGCCTGATTCTGAACGCCGAAAACCTCTTTAACGTCCAGCAGTTGAACTACGGCCCGGTCGTAACCGGTCCCACCAACGCGCCGACGATTCAGCCCCTCTGGGGGCCGCAGGAAGGCATCATCGTGAACCTGGCGCTGAAGTACAAGCTGCACCCTTGAATCAATGAGGGAATGAGTGAATGAGAGAATGAATGAATAGAAAGGCAAAAAGTCTTATTCATTCCCTCATTCCGTCATTCTCTCATTGGTTTCACGCAAACGTCAGCGCGCCTTCGCGGAGGGCCTGGGCGTAGGTTTCGGGGTTGAAGCGGTAGAGGTACGGCGACTTGAACGCCCCGCCCGTTCGGCGTTCCTCCAGGCGTTCGACGATGCCCAGCGAAGCGATTTTCTTGGAAAAATTCCGGACGTCGAGCGGCCGACCCAGCAGGGTTTCGTACAGCCGCTGCAACTCCGGCATTGTAAATTTTTCGGGCAGCAACGTATGGCCGACCGGCTGTCGGTTCAGTTGCATCCGCAGGGTTTTCAGGGCCACCTCCACGATGCGGCTGTGGTCGAAAAGCAGGTCGGGCACTTCGCGTACGTCCCACCAGCGGCACTCGTCGGTGAGCGCATCGGGCGTGGGCATTACCTGCGAAAATTCCACCAGCGCGTAGTAGCCCACGGTAATGGTGCGGTCGGGCCAGTTGCCGTCGGGGGCCAGCGACAGCCCCATCCGTTGCCAGTTGCGCCCGGCGTCATACCGAACGGCCTCGCCGAAGACGTGGAATTGCTGGAGAAAAATCTCGTCCAGGCCCGTGCGTTCGCGCAGCACCCGGTGGGCCGCGTCGTCGATGGCTTCCATTTTCAGGATAAATCCGCCCGGCAGGCTCCATTCGTTGGTGCCTTTCCAGCGCAACAGGAGCACTTTCAACTGGTTTTCGTGAAAGCCGAACACCACGCAATCCAGCGACAGGCCGGGCAGGCAGGTGGCGGCGGCTTCACGGTAATGGGCTTCCTGCAAGGCTTGGGTCATCATGCCGAAAAATCAATGTGTACTTTTTACAAACTAAGAAAGATTCCCTATCATTGTGTCAAAACTACGCCACGAAAAAGTTCTTGTTCGGTTTTCCTGCGCTTGCCTGGGGCTGAACCCAGTCAGAATTGAAACGGGCGTACCCTTCTTCAAAATTCACCCAATCATGAAAAGTAAGTTTCTCCTCTTTTTCACCCTCTGCCTGATGAGCGGCCTGTCGGCAATTTCCCAGAACAAAATCATCCGCCTCTACGACGGCCCCGCGCCGGGTTCGGAAAGCTGGAAACAGAAAGAGGCCGAAAACAACGACAACCTGTGGAAAACCCGCATCGTGTACAACGTGACCGACCCGACCCTGACGGTGTTCCAGCCCGCTACGGGCACGGCCAACGGCACGGCGGTGGTAATTTGCCCCGGCGGCGGCTTTCAGGCGCTTTCGATCGACAGCGAGGGCTTCGACGTGGCCCGCTGGCTGACGGCGAAGGGCGTCACCTGCTTCGTGCTGAAATACCGCCTCGTGGCAAGCAAAACCACCGACCCGACGAAGGAAATGATGGCCAGCCGGGAAAATCCCCAGCAACGCGAAACCAGCGTCAAAGCGGTCATCACCCTGGCTCAGGCCGACGGGCTGAAGGCCATGGCCTACGTGCGTCGGCACGCCGCTGAGTTCGGCCTCGACCCGAAGCGCATTGGCATCATGGGCTTTTCGGCGGGCGGCACCGTGACCGGCGCGGTGGCCTTCAACTACACGCCCGACACCCGACCCGATTTCGTCGCACCGATTTATTTGCAATACGAATGGACGCCCAACAAGGGCAACGTGCCCGCCGACGCGCCCCCGGCGTTTATCCTGGCCGCTACCGACGACCAGCTCGGCCTCGCCCCGCACAGCGTGAAGCTGTACACCGACTGGGTCGCCGCGAAAAAATCCGCTGAGTTGCACTTGTACGCCAAAGGCGGCCACGGCTTCGGGATGCGCACCCAAAACCTGCCCTCCGACCACTGGATTGCCCTGTTCGGCGACTGGCTCGACACGCAGGGATTTTTGAAAAAGGCGAATTGATTCGCCCGTTGTCGGGACAAATCCGCTGACTTTCCCAAAAAACCGATAAACCGTTCCATGAAAAAATCCTCCCTGCTGCGCACTGCCGCCGCACTCCTGTTCACCGTCGGCGGGGCCTTCGCCCAGACGCCCCAACCCCGCACACCCAACGACACGCTCAAGTCGCCCCAGGTGCTGCCCGACAACCGCGTGATGATTCAGCTTTACGCGCCCAAAGCCAGCGAGGTAACCGTCTCCGGGGACTTCCTGGCGGGTCGCCCGGCGCAGAAACTGACGAAGGCCGACAACGGCGTCTGGTTGGTCGCCGTCGGCCCGCTCCGGCCCGATTATTACACCTACACGCTGCTCGTGGACGGTGTCCGCACCGCCGACCCGAAAAACCCGGTCATCAAGCAGGGCATCGCCAGCCTTGAAAACGTGCTGCTCGTGCCGGGTTCGGAAACGGCCTTCGAGGACAACCGGGCCGTGCCCCACGGCGAACTACGCCAGGTGTGGTACGACTCGAAAACCCTCGGGCAGATGCGCCGGATGCACGTGTACACGCCGCCGGGCTACGACAAGGGCAGCGCAAAGTACCCCGTCTTTTACCTCCTCCACGGCGGCGGCGACGACGATTCGGGCTGGCCGACGGTGGGCCGGACCGGGTTTATCCTCGACAACCTGCTGGCGGCGGGCAAGGCCAAACCGATGGTGGTGGTGATGCCCAATGGCAGCATGCCCCCCGCTCCCGGCGCGCCCAATCCGGCCCAGGGCCTGACGCGGATGCGGGCGCTCTTCGCCGATGAACTCCTGAAGGAGGTGATGCCTTACGCCGAAAAAAACTACCGGGTGCTGACCAACCGGGAAAACCGCGCCATCGCCGGGCTGTCGATGGGCGGCTTTCAGACCCTTGACGTGACCCTCTCGCACCCCGAGCTCTTCAACTACGTCGGGGTGATGAGTTCGGGCTTTTTTGGCCAGAGCATCGACGAAGCCCCCACCCGCTATGCCCCGGCGCTGAGCGATCCCAATTTCAACAAGAACAAAAAGCTGTTCTGGGTTGCCATCGGCAAGGACGATTTCGTGATGGACGCCAACAAAAAAACCCTGGCCCTGCTCGACAAAAGCAACATTAGGTACCAGTACAAGGAAACCGAAGGCGGCCACACCTGGATCAACTGGCGGCAGTATTTGAATGAGCTGATGCCGATGTTGTTTCGGTAGGCCTGCGTAACCGCAATGACGCAACGGTTTTGCGGTTAAAAACCCGACAAAGCAGGACGGCACTACTTCCCAAAACTTCGTAAGTTGGCGGGAAGAAAACCTGCGCCTCATGCCCCGCCCCGTTCTTCTCGCTCTGATCCTTGCCGTCGGTGGCTTCGCCTGCACGGTGGGTGGGCTTTGGGGTGGAAAGAAAATAGCCTACAACGACGACATCCGGCCGATTTTCAACAAAAAATGCATCGTCTGCCACGGGGGCGTCAAGAAATTGGGCGGCTTCAGCGTGCTGTTCCGGGAAGAGGCGCTGGGCAAAACCAAATCGGGCAAACCGGCTATCGTGCCCGGCGACGCCGACGCTTCGGAACTGGTCAAACGCCTCACGCACCACAACCCGGAGTTCCGGATGCCGCTCGACGCCCCGCCGTTAAGCGAGGCCGAAATTTCGCTCATCAAAACCTGGATTGATCAGGGGGCCGCGTGGGAAGAACCCTGGTCGTACCGCGTACCCGACCGCGCCCTGACGCCCCCCGACGCAGGCGAAGGCTGGGCCAAAACCGGCGTGGATCGCTTTGTGGCCGCCGGTTGGGTGGCCGACACGCTCCGCCCAAACCCCGAAGCCGACCGGGCCACGCTGCTCCGGCGCGTGAGCCTCGACCTCACCGGTCTGCCGCCCACGCCCGCCGAAGCCGCCCGGTTTTTTGCCGACAAAACACCCAACGCGTACGAAAAAGCCGTTGATCGGCTGCTGGCTTCGCCCGGTTTTGGCGAACGCTGGGCGGCCATGTGGCTCGATTTAGCCCGCTACGCCGACTCGAAAGGCTACGAAAAAGACCTTTCGCGGAGCATCTGGCGCTACCGCGACTGGGTCATCGACGCCTTCAACCACGACATGCCTTTCGACCACTTTACGGTGGAGCAACTGGCGGGTGATTTATTGAAGGCTCCGACCGAAAGTCAACTCATCGCCACGGCCTTTCACCGCAACACGATGGCCAACGACGAAGGCGGCACCAACGACGAGGAGTTCCGCAACGCCGCCCTCGTGGATCGCGTCGGCACCACCTGGGAGGTGTGGCAGGGCACCACGATGGCCTGCGTGCAGTGCCACAGCCACCCCTACGACCCCATTCGTCACGCCGATTTTTACCGTTTCGCCGCTTTTTTCAACAACACCCAGGACCGGGACATTTACAACGAAAAACCCAAACTCTACACCTTCGAACCGGCGGACGGACAGCGGGCAAACGCGTTGACGACCTGGCTGAACGCCAAACTCACCCCCGCCGACCGCCCCGCGCCGACGGGCCGTTTTGCCGACGAACAGCGCCGGAACCTCGTCTGGCAGCTTGGCCTGCGGCGGCTCGAAGCCGAAGAGTTCGACTCGACCAGCCGCCACATTGAACTCTGGGACAACCAGACAACGGTCATGCAAACCACCGACAACTCGTACCTCGCCTACGAAGCCGTGGACCTGACCGGCCTGACGGGCGTGACCTACCGCTACTACTCCGGCACGCCGTCGAGCTTCATCGAACTGCGCCTCGATTCGCTCAACGGACCACTCGTGAGCCGGGCCAAAACCCATTCGACCGAGGCTAAACCCACCGACGAGTGGTACAAATGGAAAGTCAACTTCACCGAAACCTTCGCGCCGGTGACGCCGGTCGGCGGGCGGCACCGGCTGTTCGTCCTGTTTAAAAAAGATCGGGAATTCCGCACCGACCTGCTCCACCTCGACCGGCTCGATTTCACCGTCGCCAACCCGATTTACGCCCGCTACAGCCCGGCCTTCCGCGATTCGCTGCGTCGGCTGCGCGACATTCCGGCGGTTTCGACGCCGATTCTGCTCGAACGGCCCGCCGCCCAGCACCGCCGGACGCACGTCTTCACGCGGGGCAACTGGCTGGTGCCGGGAGCCGAGGTACGGGGCGGACTTCCCGCCGTTTTTGCCCAACAAACCGCCCGCCCGCCGCAGGACCGGCTGGCGATGGCCCGCTGGCTGGTGAGTCGCGAAAATCCGCTCACGGCGCGGGTAATGGTCAACCGGTTCTGGGAACAACTCTTTGGCTACGGGCTGGTCGAAACCCTCGAAGATTTCGGCACGCAGGGCTTCCGCCCCACCCACCCCCAACTGCTCGACTGGCTGGCGGTGCGGTTTCAGGACGAGTACCGCTGGTCGGTGAAAAAGCTGCTCCGGCTCCTGGTCACGTCGGCTACCTACCGGCAATCCGCCGTGGCTACGACGGAAAAACAGGCCAAAGACCCGCGCAACCTGCTGCTGGCCCGTGGCCCGCGCGTACGCCTGACCGCCGAGCAGGTGCGCGACCAGGCGCTGGCCGTGTCGGGCCTCCTCAACGGGGTGCGGGGCGGGCCGGGCGTGATGCCGCCTTCGCCGACCGTCAACTCGTGGCGAAACGCGCCCGCCGGGGCCGCGCACCGCCGCGCCGTGTACACGTTCTGGCAACGCACCAACCCGTACCCGTCGATGGTGACGTTCGATTCGCCCCAGCGCAACGTGTGTACCTCCCGGCGCATCCGCACCAACACGCCCCTCCAGGCCCTGACCACGCTCAACGACACGGTGTACGTACAAGCCGCCCGGCACCT
The DNA here is from genome assembly GCA_965249815.1 of Spirosomataceae bacterium. GTDB lineage: Bacteria > Bacteroidota > Bacteroidia > Cytophagales > Spirosomataceae > JAJAZB01. The sequence goes on from CBDFMV010000003.1 coordinate 767,579, forward strand.
GACCGCGCGCCGCACCGGCTCCACCCCGCGCGAGCAACTTTCGGCGAGCTACCAGCGCGTGATGCTGCGAAAACCGGCCCCGGCGAAATTGATGTTGCTGGAAACTCTGTACGCCGACGCCCTCCGCCGCTACCGCGCCCAGCCCAGGCAGGCCGCGTTGCTGCTCGGCGAAAAGAAACCCACGCCCGATTCGCCCCACCGCGCCGCGCTGGTGCTGACGGCCAACGCGGTGCTGAATCTGGATGAAGTTTTGACGAAATAGGCTTGTCTGCACTTACCCCCCTCCTTTTGAAGGAGGGAGCGCGGTGGGTTGGTGCGGTTGGGGGAATTATTCTTCCTGCCACTAAACCACCGCAGCGGCGAACCACCCCGCCCTTCGGGCACCCCTCCTTGAAAAGGAGGGGATTCGTTGTTTTAACAAATCACCCATGAAACGCCTCGACCCCATCACCGAAGCCGTTTTTGCCGAAGCGCAGTTCAATACCCGGCGGCATTTTCTCCAGCAGAGCACGCTGGGCCTGGGTGCATTAGCGCTCGGTTCGCTGATGGAGGGGTGCGGCCCGAAAACACCCCCGCCGCCACCGGCCGTCGCGCCCGAAACCGGGTCGCTCAACCCGCTGGCCGTGCGTTCGCCGCACTTCGCGCCGAAGGCCAAACGGGTGCTGTTTCTGCACATGGAGGGCGCGCCATCGCAACTCGAACTCTTTGACTACAAACCCGAACTGGCCAAACTCGACGGGAAACTCTGCCCGCCCTCGCTGCTCGAAGGCAAGCGCTTCGCCTTCATCAAGGGCGTGCCCAACATGCTCGGGCCGCAGGCGAAATTTGTCCGACACGGACAGTCGGGGGCGTGGCTGTCGGAGTACTTCGACCATTTCCCAAAGGTCGTGGACAAGGTTTCGTTTCTGAAAGCCTTGCACACCGACGAGTTCAACCACGCCCCCGCCCAGCTTTTCATGCACTCCGGCAGCCCCCGGCTGGGGCGGCCTTCGATGGGCAGTTGGGTGACCTATGGCCTGGGTTCGGAAAACCAGAATTTGCCCGGTTTCGTGGTGCTCGTGTCGGGGCCGGACCCCTCAGCGGGCAAGTCGGTCTGGGGTGCGGGCTTTCTGCCCACGGTGTACCAGGGCGTGCAGTGCCGCTCGAAGGGCGACCCGGTGCTGTACCTCAACAACCCGGCGGGCGTGAGCGACACGCTGCGGCGCGAGTCCATTGCCACGCTCAACAAAATCAATGCGCTGGAGCACGAACAGGTGGGTGATCCGGAAATTCTGAGCCGCATTTCGCAGTACGAACTCGCCTACCGGATGCAGGCCGAAGTGCCCGAAACCATGAACATCGCCGACGAACCGCAGTGGGTACACGATTGGTACGGCACCCGCCAGGCCCACCCGAAGCCCGACGATCCCAGTTTTGCCAACAATTGCCTGCTGGCCCGAAAACTGCTCGAAAAAGGGGTGCGCTTCGTGCAGCTCTTCGACCGGAGTTGGGACCACCACGGCACCGACGCGGGCGGCGGTGTGGACAAGGGCCTGCGCGGCAACGTGCACCGCACCGACCGGGCCGTGACTGCCCTGCTTCAGGACCTCGACCAGCGCGGACTTCTGGACGAAACCCTCGTGGTGTGGGGCGGTGAGTTTGGCCGCACGCCCATGCAGGAAAACCGCAACGGCGACACGCATTCGCCCTTCAAGGGCCGCGACCATCACACCGACGCCTTCACGATGTGGCTGGCCGGGGGCGGCATCAAACAAGGCTTCAGTTGGGGTGAAACCGACGAAATCGGGTATTACGGCGTGTCGGGCTATTACGGCGTGTCGGGCAAAACCCACGTTCATGACCTCCAGGCCACGATTCTGCACCTGCTCGGCTTCGATCACGAGCGGCTCACATTCCCCTTCCAGGGCCGCAACTTTCGCCTGACGGACGTCCACGGGAAGGTGGTAAGGGAGATTTTGGCGTGAGGTTTTTAACCGCAAAGACGCAAAGAAATTCCGCGAAGGTCGCAAAGTTCATCCTTGCGTTCCTTGCGTAAATTCTTTGCGTCTTTGCGGTTAAAATTACGCCCCCGTCAGCGCCCGCCAAATTACGTTGTACACGTCGGGGGCGGGCAGTTCATCGGCACCGGTGGCCGCGTCGGTGAGGAGTACCGGGTAAAATTCCTTGCCCACGTTCACGGCCCCGTGCGAGCCTTTCACCAGCGTGGCGTCAAGCGGAATTACGTCCATCAAATACCGGAATCCCAGCAGCTTGCGGGCTAGTTTGTACCCCGCGCGGAGTTTGATGAAGGGGTTTCTCGGGTCCATGAACAGCTCGACGGGGTCGTAGCCCGGCTTGCGGTGGATGTCCACCAGCCGGGCGAAATCGGGGGCTTTGGCGTCGTCGAGCCAGTAGTAGTACGTGAACCACGCGTCGGGTTCGGCCACGGCCACGAGGTCGCCCGCCCGTTCGTGGTCGAGGTGATGGTACTTTTTGCCCTCCCCGTCGAGCACCTCAGCGATGCCGGGCGTTTTTTCGAGCAAGGCTTTCACCCGCGCCTTCGTGGCTTCGTCGGCCACGTACACGTGGGCAATCTGGTGGTCGGCGGTGGCAAAAGCCTGGCAGGTGCCCGCGTCGAGGAGTTCGAGGCCTTGCTCCTCGCGCACCGAAATCAGCCCCGCTTCGCGCAGCAGCCGGTTGATGTGCACGGGCCGGTTCACGCCGTTGATGCCGTACTCCGACAGCAGGATGACCTTCGCGCCCTTGCCTTCGTAAAACCGCACCAGTTCGGCCACCAGCCCGTCAATTTCGCCCAGTTCCTGGCTGATTTTCGGCAAATCCGGCCCGAACTTTTGCAGGCAATAGTCCAGGTGCGGCAGGTAAATGAGCGTCAGCGTGGGGTTGTGCCAGTCGTCCACGCGCATCGAAGCGTCGGCGATCCACCTGGTGGACTTGAGGTTGGCGTTCGGCCCCCAGAAACTAAACAGCGGAAACGTGCCCAGTTCGGCCTGCAACCGGTCGCGCAGTTCCATCGGAAAGGCGTAGCAGTCGGGCATTTTCACGCCGTCGGCGTGGTACTGCGGGCGGGGCGTAACGGAATAGTCGGCGCTGGAGTACATGTTGTACCACCAGAACATCTTCGCGCACGTAAACGTCGGGTCCACGCGGCGGGCGGCTTCCCAGATTTTTTCGGCCCGGACAAGCTGGTTCGACTGCTTCCAGAACTTCACCTCGGCGTCTTCGCGGTCGTACCAGCCGTTGCCCACGATGCCGTGGTCGGCGGGCCATTGGCCGGTGAGGTAGCAACTTTGGGCCGTGGTGGTGACGGCGGGCAGCACGGGCTGGATGCGCGTCAGGTGCTTTTGCCGAAGGTAGTTCTCCAGAAACGGCGTGTGCTCACCAATGACGCTGGTGCTCAGGCCGACGATGTCGATGACGACAGTTTTTTGCATGGTTCGTTGAAGGCAATGAATGAATGAATGAAAAAGGCACGCAATCCATTCCCTTCTTTTCTCATTCTTTCATTCACTCATTCTTTCATTCATTCATTAAACACCGCTGCACCCACGCCATTTCCCGGCTAATCGACTCGTTCAGCGGCGCTTGCGCGGCTTCGGGCAGCACGCCCCAGGTGTAGGTTTCGACTTCGAGGTGGTTGGTAAACGGCCGCTGCCGGAACAAGTCGAGCACGTTCACAATGTCGGCCTGGGTGGAGTCGAGCAGGCCGTAGGTTTCTAAAAACAGCGGCACGTGAAAATGCACCCGCCATTCCCGGTGTTTTTGGGGCGAAAAATCCGCCAGCGCTTCGGGCAAATCGCGGTAGCGGTCGAGGGTGCCGTCCGCCCGCCGGGCCACGACCTGGTGCAGGTAGGTCGGCTCGTCGAAACGGGCCAGCGCCGCGACTTTCTCCGGCGCGTTTTCGCCCAAATCGGCCTTCAGGGCCGAACTAATCTGGATTTTTCCCACCCGGATTCCGGCGTTTTGCATTTGGTCGAGCACCGTGCGCGGGTCCTCGTAGCCGACGGCGAAGTGGCACACGTCGTAGCACAATTGTACGTGGTTGTGCAGGGCTTCGGTGGCTTCGGCGGCGCTCAGGCCGCGCTTTTCGTTCAGGAAAGCAATCCCGGCGGGCAGCAGTTCGGTCTGGTACCAGTCGAGGAATTCGGGGCCGTTTTCGAGAACGCCGTCGGGTTCGGGTTCGATGTCGAGGTGGAGCGTTTTGCCAGTTTGTTCGCGCAGCGTCAGCAGTTCGTCCACGATTTCGAGCAGGTGTTGGGTGGCGATTTTCGTGGCCTGGCGCAGCGCCTCGGGGTTTTTCCACCAAAATCGGTACGAGAGCGGCGAGGTGGAAATACCGCCTTCTGTGAGCGATTCGGGCAGGATTTTCGCCAACAACCCAAACAGCCGGAGGGTGTAATCGACCCGGTCGCGGGTGGTCCAGTCGGGGGCGTGGACCTGGTCTTTCACCACCACGTTGTGAAAACCGCCGTACGGAAAGCCGTTCATCGTGAAAACGTACACGCCCGTTTCAACCAGCCACCGCTGCAACTCGGCCAGCCTGTCGCCTTCGAGTAAATCGAGGCTCGCCTGGTTGGCCAGCCGCAGGCCGAGGCCCAGCGGCGCGTCGGGACTCACCTGCTGTTTGATGATGGGAACGCTTTCGCGCAGCACGGCGAAGTGCGCGGCCCAGCCTTCGCCGGGGTGGATGTTGCTGCAATAGCCGAGGTGAACGGCGGGAGGAGTCATGCGGGGGTTCAGGGGTTAGGCGGTTTTCGGGCCTAAAGTTCGGGAAGTTGAGGGGGAAAAGGAATCTGTTTTTGCTGTCAGCACCAACCGTTCGCTAAAAAAGCTTCCCGTCTTCAAACGCGAAGTTTTATGTTTTGTAACATTGCTGATGTTCAACGGCTCGCACCGATTTGCAATCGGTGCGCACGTGGTTTTGCGTCTGTGACGCCCTTCGCCCATGGCTTCAACCCAGTACTTCATTCGCAATCCGAACGAAATCTATTTCCTGACCGCCACGGTCGTGGATTGGGTGGATGTTTTCACGCGCGCTGCGTACAAAGACATCCTCGTCAATTCCCTGCGTTATTGCCAGGAACGCAAAGGGCTGACGCTGTTTGGATGGTGTCTGATGAGCAATCACCTGCATCTGCTCGCGACCGCTGAACCCGGCTATAACCTGGCCGACATCATCCGGAATTTCAAAAAGTTCACGTCGAAAAAAATGGTTGCCGCCATACAGGAATCGCCAGAAAGCCGCCGGGAGTGGATGCTGCACCGGTTTGCTTACGCGGGGAAATACCGAAGCAACGTCGAAAACTTTAAATTCTGGCAGGATGGCAATCAAGCCAAAGAAGGCTTCAGTGCCGAATTTCTCCAGCAAAAACTCGCCTACCTGCACGAAAATCCGGTGCGGGCGCAAATCGTGGAGGCCCCGGAGCATTACCTCTACAGTTCGGCCCGTGACTATGCCGGACAGCCGGGGTTATTGAAGGTGGTTTCCATTTTTGGCTGATTCGTTTGGTTGACGTGAGGCGTCACAGACGCAAAACCACGTCCGCACCGATTGCAAATCGGTGCGAGCCGTTCTTCACCCCGCAAACGCCCCCTCCGGCGTGGGCCGCAGCAGCGCCAGCGCGGCCAGCGTGGCCAGCAACGGCTCGACGGTAGCCGGGCGAATCTTCACGAACCGCGCCGCTACCTGCGCCGCCGTGAGCGGTTCCCCGGCGCTCTGCACCACCTCGCGGACGGCCTGCATTTGCTGGGCCAGGCTCTTCGGCCAGGGCTGGGGGCCGGAAACCGCTGAACCCGGTTCGATTCCCGCCGGAGCCGCACCGGCCAGCCCGAGGCCAAGTTGCTGCTGGTCGGGGGCCTGGTAGGCGGGGCGCAGGTAGCGGACGTGCCCGGCTTCTTCCTCGCGGGCGCGCTCCTGGTTGAGGCGCACGAGGCGGGTCAACATCTCGCTTGCGGGCAGGTCTACCGGCCAGCCGTAGGCATCGGCCACGGCGGCGTCGAGCTGCTGGTGGAGGCTCTGCACGACCGAGGCGAGGCCCTGCTGATGGGTTTGCTGCTCTTTGGCGCTGAGCGGTTCACCGGCTCTCAACTTCTCCACGACGTTGTACAAGTCCGTCAGGGTGAGGCTGGGGTGCTGGGCCTGCTGGCGCTTGCGGTGGGCGTCCAACTGCTCGGCTAATTCGCGGATGCGGGCTTTTTGAGGTTCGGTGGCATCAGGGAAGGGGAAGGGTTGGAAACAGCGGGAGGAATTGTAGCGTGGGTCGTTTCCCATTCCCATCCGTCCACCAGCAGCTAAGGCCCAAAACACGTGTGAATTTTGCTCGAAAGAACTCCCAAGTGAAAAGCGTCGTCAAGTGTCAGGGCTACCAACATATGGTCAGGCGCAATTTCAGTTTCCAGAAATTGAAAAATGCGGTGCTTGGCGGTTTCCGGTGTTGCGATGTACCGCGTCAGCCCTTTCAGTGCATTTCGTAAGCCTTTGCGCGTTTCCCCAAATTCCCACCAAACCTCCTTCAGTTTTTTCCGGTTGTTTACGTCTCGTTCCGGTTTTACGTGGGTAAAAACGTGCTGGTACAGTTCGGGAAACTGCGCGATGATTTCGGTTTCGGTCAGCCCGAACAAATCAATCAGGAAAACCCCGCGCGGACGGGCGGTCAAATCCTTGCCGTTGCGGTAGGGGCGGATGCGGGTTTCGAGGCCGGGCGTTTTTCCCACCCCCAACGCACGCGCTTCGTCTTCGGTCACGATAAACCCCGAACCGGCCAGCATCATGCCGTTGCTGGTCACGCCCGCGTTGGCTTTCAGGCCCACGGCCCCGGCCACGTCGGCCCCCACCGTAAAATCGGCGTTGATCGTTCCTTCGGTTTCCGAAAATTCCACCTCGTGGGCGTCGTCGGCGTCGGTGGCGGCTTCGCGGGTTACGGTGAGCAACCGGCCCGGTACTCTTCCGACCCGCGCCACGCTCAGGGCAATGCGCACGGCGGCCCCCTGGGCGCTGTCCACCCAGGGGTGGTCGGCAATGGCGAAGGTGAGCGAAAGCGGCGGGTCGGCGTCGAGGTGGCGCTGGATGACGCGGCGGCTGAAGGTCTGGGTGATGGAGTTGGTCGTGATAAACCCGAAGGCTTCGGCCCGGCCCTGGCGCAGGGTTTCGGCGGCTTTGTCCCACCAGTACATCACCAAATCGGCCGATTCGGGCACCTGGCCTTTGTAGGTTTTCCGCAGCGCCTCCACGTAGGCGTCGCCGAGGGCACCGCGCATGGCCTTGTCGCCCACGAAGGGCGGGTTGCCGATGATGAAATCGGCTTCGGGCCACTCGGTGGGGCGGGCGTTGGCAAACCCGGCGTCGCAGCTCAGCACCGCATCCTGCTGGTGGATGTTTTCGTACTCGTCGAGCAGGGGTTCGCGGAGTTGGCTGGGACCATGCGTGCGCAGGTGCCACTGGAGGTAGCCGATTTTGAGCACCACGTCGGCAATGGCCGCCGCGCGGGGGTTGAGTTCCAGCCCGAGCAGTTGGCGCGGGCTGACGGTGGTGCCGCCGCCGAGGTCGAGCAGGGCCGTTTGCCCGAAGGCGTTGATGGCCGCCAGCACCTCGCCTTCCAGGCGCTTGAGGTGTTCGAGGGTGACGTACAGGAAGTTACCCGAGCCACAGGCCGGGTCGAGAATGCGCAAACTGGTGAGGCGGGTCAGGAAGCGGAGCAGTTCGGCGCGGGCTTCGCGGGGGTTGTCTTCGTCGAGGCGGCGGGCGCTGGCGGCCTGGGCCGCCGCCCATTCGCGGCGCAGGGGCTCGAGCACGGTGGGCAGCACGAGGCGCTCCACGTAGCGGCGCGGGGTGTAGTGCGCCCCGAGGCGGTGGCGCTCGCGGGGGTCAAGGGCGCGTTCGAGCAGGGTGCCGAAAATGGCCGGTTCCACCGCCGTCCAGTCGGCTTCGGCGGCTTTCAGCAGCAGCGCCATCTGGTCGGCGCTGAGGGGCAGGGCGGTGGCGTCGTGGAAGAGTTTGCCGTTGAAGCGGCGCAGGCGGGCTTTCAAATCGGGCGAAAAGCCGCCCGTGTCCATCGTGTGCCAGAGGCTCTGGAGGGCGTCGGGCAAAAATTCGCGCAGGTCGGGTTGGGCGTACTGCCGGAGCATCCCGGTGAAGGACTCCTTCGGAATCAGGCCCACGTCTTCCGAAAACATCGTGAACAAGCAGCGCATGAGAAACTGCGCCACCGCGTCGGGCGAATGACCGCCGCGTTCCAGTTGCGCCGACACGCCCGCGAGGTACCCGGCCAGTTCACGGGTGACGCGGGCGGCGCGGCGGCTGGGGTCGAGTTCGCGGGGATTCTCGAAAAGGAGTTTGAGCATCGCCCGCGTGCCTTCGTCGGCCAGTTTCGCCAGGGGCAGGCGGTACGAATTCTGGTCGGGAAACGGCACGAAGGCTTCGCCCACGCCGCTGAAGTTGGCGTAGAGGTCGAGGCAATAGCCCACGTCGGCCACCAGCACGAACAGAGGGCGGGGTTCGCCTTCGGGCAGGGCGCGCACGTAGCCGAGGGCCTGCTGGCGGGCGGCCTGCATCATCTGCTCCCACCGGGGTTTGCCGCGCAGGGCGTGGCCCTTGCGGCGTTTTTCGGATTCCAACCCCAACTCCGCCCGCTCGGCGGCTTTTTGCGCGTCGGGCGAATCGGTGCCCTGCTTAGTTTCGAGGATGAAACAGCCGCGTTTGTAGAGGTCGATTCTCCCGGTCGATTTCTTCGTTCCGTCGTTGAATTCCACGGCCCGTTCGAGCACGTAGGCGTCCTGGGCGGGGTTTTCGGTGGTGGGGTCGGGGCGGGCGACGCCAATCAAATCGCAGAGGTCTTGCAGGAAGAGGCCGTAGTTGGCGCGTTCGGCACCGCCAGCGGGTTTCCAGCGGGTTTCAAAATCGGGATAGGTCACGGGAAAATGAAGCAATGTAAAAACCTTACCCCCAACCCCCTAAAGGGGCTTTTCCTGCCGGGAATTGGTTTTAGCCCCCTTTAGGGGGTTGGGGGTTTTGGCGGCAAGCAACGCAAAACGGCGGGAATTGGCAAGGGCGGGCAGCCACAAAAGAGGGTAGCTTTTTTGTTAGTTTTGTGAAAACGCGCTTGCCCATGGCCATCACCGACATTTCCCAACTCGACCCGCAGGGCACCTACACCTACGCCGATTACCTGAAATGGCAGTTTGACGAGACGGTGGAATTGATTCGGGGGAAAATCTATTGGATGTCGCCCGGCGTGGATACGCCGGCACCGAAGCGACGGCATCAATGGATTTCGGGACGGCTGTTCGCTTCACTCTATCCGTTTTTCGCCCAACGCCAATGCGAGTTGTACGACGCGCCCTTCGACGTGCGCCTCCCGAATCCCAACTACCGCCCCGGCGAAAACGACAAGGTGTACACGGTCGTCCAGCCCGACCTGTGCGTGTTCTGCGACCTCAGCAAACTCGACGACAACGGGGCCGTAGGGGCACCCGACTGGGTGATTGAAATCACCTCACCCGGCACCATCAAGAAAGATTTTAACGAAAAATTCAACCTCTACCAGGCCAGCGGTGTGGGCGAGTACTGGATTGTCGTGCCGGAAAGCAAGCTCCTGCACGTGTACGCCCTGCGGGAAAGTGGCTACGAACTGGCCGAACTTTATGAAGGGGGCGGCACGGTCGCGTCCCAGACCTTCCCGGAACTGCACATTGACCTGGACCAGCTTTTTGCCTGAGCGGCCCGGCTTCACGCCGGTTCGTGCAGCTTTTCCAGAAAATCAACCGCGTCTTTCACCGCTTCAAAATCCAGTTCATGGACTTCCACGCCCCGGCCCAGGGCGTCGAGCAGGGTGATGGTGAGTTGGCCGCCGAGGTGTTCGCGAAATTCGTTGAGGCCCTTCCAGAGGTTCGCCTTGTCGGCCTCGGCCAGCGCCGGGTGGTACAACTCGAAGCCCACGCGCTGAAATACGGCCAGCACCCGCTCCAAATCGGGGGCCGAAATCCGGCCCGTCAGGTGCGAGTACACGGTGTCGAGGGCAATGCCGATGGCGACGGCCTCGCCGTGACGGAGTTCAAAATGGGTGAGGTATTCGAGTTTGTGGGCGGCCCAGTGGCCGAAGTCGAGGGGCCGGGCTGAGCCGCTTTCAAACGGGTCGCCGCTGGCGATGTGCTGCAAATGCAGGTCGGCGCAGCGAAAAATCAGGTCGCGCATGGCGGCTTCGTCGCGGCGGGCGAGCGGCTCGGCAGCGGCTTCCAGCCATTCAAAAAAGGCCAAATCCTTGATCAAGGCCACTTTCAACGCTTCGGCGATGCCCGAACGCCAGTCGCGGTCGTCAAGGGTAGGCAGAAAACGGGCGTCGTTGAAGACGGCCACGGGCGGGGAAAACGTGCCGAGGAAGTTCTTTTTGCCGCGAAAATTCACGCCGTTTTTCACGCCCACGCCCGAGTCGTTCTGGGCCAAAACCGTCGTCGGAATGCGCAGGAGCTTCACGCCCCGGTGGGCAATGGCGGCGGCGTAGCCGACCGCGTCGAGAAACGCGCCACCGCCCACCGCCGCCACGAACGAATGCCGGTCGATGCCGTGCGCGTCGATGGCGTCGAGGACTTCCTCCACGTAAGTCGGGTCGTTTTTAACGGCCTCGCCGCCGGGCAGCACCAGGATTTCGGGCACCAGCGCCACGCCGGGCACGGTGGCGAAGTACGCCGGGATGGCTTCGGTCAGGTACGGGTGGTGTTCGGCCATGCCGGCGTCGAGCAGGAAAAGAAGTCTTTTCTGAAAAGACGGCTCGGTGCGGGTTGCCAGGAAATCGCGCAGCGTGGGATTTTCAACCGCAAACAGGTTTTCGGTGAAATGAACCGGGTACGAAAACGGAACCTGAAACGATTGAAGCAAGTGACTCATTTTTTTTTCGCAGAAATACGCAGAGGACTAACGCCGGTTTTCGCGGAAAAAGTCAGATTTCTGCGTGAATCTGCGCCATCCGTCAGCGAAAACTATACTTTTTTACGTGACCGCAAAAAGCCGCGCCACGCCCATCGAAAGTGGCAGCAGCGCCAGCACTCCCAGGGCCAGCGGTCCGTTGCCCGCTACGCTCGCCCAGGCGGCGTCCATCACGATGAGCGAAAGGACGCCCGCTTTCACGGCCCGGCCAATGTTGGGGCCGATGGGATCGCGGAGGGCCGTCAGCAGCGGTTTAAACACCAAAAATACGTGAAAAGCGACAAAGAGACTCGTCACCGGCAGGGTGCCCAGCCGCGCTGCCAGCACCACCTGGCTCCCGCTCACGAGGGCGTACAGCGCCCCGGCGAAATACAGCACCGACCGGCTCCCGCCGTGGACTTCACCCCGGCTCACCATCGTCACGGCGGCAATGTACACCACCGGCACCACGCCCAGCCACGCCCACTCCCCGACGATTTCCGGCAAAATGCTCACGCCGAGCAGCAGGTTGAGGCCCCGGCACAGGCCCATGTTGACGGGGCCGAGGAGCGCGTGGTGTTTGCCGAAACGGTCGTAAATCAGCGCGAGGGCGGCAATCGCTACCGCCAGCCCACCGCTCAGTGCGCTGTGCCGCGCCGCCGCGCCGATGCCAACGAGCAGCAGGGCCACACCCAGCAGGGTGGCGTTGGTTCGGGAAACCCGCCCGCTCGGAATGGGCCGTTCGGGGCGCTCGACGGCATCGAGATCGGCGTCGAACACGTCGTTGAACACGACGCCGCCGCCGTAGAGGCCGAGCGTGGAGAGCATCAGCCACACCACCGACGACCCATCGGCAAGGGTGACTTTTGCCGAAAGCCCGGCAATGGCCACCCCGGCCAGTACGTCGGCGACCGCCGTGACGAGGTTGGCGGGGCGGGTGAGTTGCAGGTAGGGTTTCATGGTCATTCGGTTTCCGTCAGCCGGTTCCCGTCAGCTAAAGCAGACGGCAAGCGAGAGAAGCCCCTGCGGGGCTAAAATTCAAAAGTGCCGGTTAGTCCCCGGAGGGACTTTCCCCTTTTGCCGTCTGCTTTAGCTGACGGAAACCGGCAGGGGATGCTTCACCGAATCACCAGTTCGTTTTTGGCGATGCGCGGTTGCTGGCCGCCTCGGAGCACGGTGTTGCCGTTGAACTTCAGGCTCTGGTCAATCACGGCGGGCTGCTCGAAGTCGGCCACGTTAATTTGTCCGCTTTGGGCGAAGGCCGTGATGGCGTTCTGGTACGTCACCAGCCGGATGTGCTCGGCGGGAATGCCCTTCAGCTTCATCAGCGCCGCCGTTTTGGGCACGGCCAGCGGGTCGCTGATGCCCCAGTCGGCGGCGGAATTGACCATGATGCGCTCCGGGCCGTACTGCCGCACCACTTCGACCATGCGCTCGTTGCCCATTTTGGTGAACGGGTAAATCGTGAACGCTGCCCAGAACCCCTGGTCGAGTACGCTCCGCACAGTTTCCTCGTTGTTGTGGTCGACGATGACCAGGGCGGGGTCGAGGCCGTGCTCCAGCGCGATGGCCATGCTGCGCTCGGTACCTTGTTTTTTGTTGCGGTGCGGCGTGTGAATCTGCACGGGCAGGCGGGTTTCCTTCGCCAGTTCGAGTTGGGCGCGGTAGTATTTTTCCTCGGCGGCGGTCTGGTCGTCGAAGCCGATTTCGCCCACGCCCACCACGCCTTCCTTGTACAGAAACAGCGGCAGAATTTCCATCACCTGCTCGGCCAGTTCTTCGTGGTTGGCCTCGCGGGAATTCAGCCCAATCGTGCAGTAGTGTTTGATGCCGAACTGCGACGACCGGAACCGCTCCCAACCCACCAGGCTGCTGTAGTAATCCTTGAAGGTGGCCAGACCCGTGCGCGGCTGGCCGAGCCAGAAAGCCGGTTCGATGAGCGCCACCACGCCCGCGTCGGCCATGGCCTGGTAGTCGTCGGTGGTGCGCGAGGTCATGTGGACGTGCGGGTCGAAGAAGGTCATGCCCGCAATCAGGCCCATGAAATCGGGCGGGGTTTGTTCCACCGCTTGACGCGGGTGTTCTTCTTCAAAATGCGACGGGTTTCGCTCCGGATCGTTGTCGAGGACACACATGGTTTTGTTTTGTTGCAGGTTCTAAGGTTCGAGGTTTTTCCAGGTCAAACTCCCGTCGGCAATCGCCGCGTGCCATTCCGGGTATTCAGCCAGCACCAGCAGCGCGCGGGCCGGTTCGTAGGCGGTTTCCGCGCAAACCAACGCGGCAGCCTGCCGGTTCCGGGCGTCGGACGAAGCGAAGAGCATTTGCAAATCGGCCAAAATCCGTTCGTCCACAAACCGGCTCACCAGCCGCCACGCCAGCGGCGGCACCTGCCGACCCGCTGCCCAGCGTTCGTGGGCCAAATCCGACAGGTTTTCGGCCAAAACCCGGTTCGCCCGCGCCTCCAGACCCGAAATCCGGTGAATGAGTTTGTCGTTGAAAATGCTTTTCAGCACCAACTGATTCCAGGCCGCTTCCGAAAAATGCGCCGCCGGGTATGGATTGCCCAGCGCGATGGCGTCGAACACCGGCCCCATGTTGGAACGCACGGCGTCGGTGGCCCGCAGCAGCCAGCGTTCGGGGTAGGTCAGCACGGGCAGGGCAGCGTAGAGCGCGGCGGCTTCGTGCAGCTCGGCGGTGTCGAACAGGGTTTCGATGGTCCGGACGTACGTTTCTTCGTGCTCCGTTGGAAGATGAAGCAGCAAAAACACCCGGCCTACCCGGTCGAGGGTCCAGCCGTCGAGGTTGTAGCCGGGCAGCAGGTGGTGCAGTTGGGTTTGGAGTTCGGCGGGTTCAACGGCACGCCGCCCCAGAAACCGCGGCGCGGCCACGAAGGCCGTGGGCAGCGCCGCCGGACCGGCGGCGAGTTTGCTTTGCAGCCAGGCCTGTTCCGGCGCGGTGGCGTGGGCCGAAATCAGGGCTTGAAAAACATCCGGGACCGTCACGGCAGGCACGGGGTTGGGTTGATAAAAATCGGACTACAAAGTTGCCGACAATTCCGGCATTTTGAACTGAGAAAAGTCAGTGGCGTTTGCGAAACAAAAAACCCTTCAAAACGGCGCGTTTTGAAGGGTTTCGTAGTCCCGCGTGGAATCGAACCACGATCTTAAGTTCCGGAAACTTACATACTATCCGTTGTACTACGGGACCGAAGGCGAAAAAAGCCGCCCACCTGGGCAGCTTTTTTCTTCGTAGCGGGGACCGGACTCGAACCGATGACCTTTGGGTTATGAGCCCAACGAGCTACCAACTGCTCCACCCCGCGCTATTGTGAGTGCAAAGATAAGGCGCGACGCCCGAAAGTCAAGTCCTGGGTTGGAAAATAAATTTTATCCGGTTCCACCCCCGCCTTTCTGTCAACGGGTGTACGCCTGCATTGTGGGTCTGGCGTTCGCACGATAGCTTTACGACTTAACGCGACCCGCATGAACCGCTGCTTTTTCTTCACCGCCTTGTTGTGGCTGCCCTTCGCGGCCCGCGCCCAGGTCAACACGAACCAGTTGGGGATGAACAAAATTCAGGAGGGCAACCTGATTGCCACCGGCGCGTACACGGCTTACGAAAACACGCCGTTCGTTCCGGCCACCGACTGGCTGCCGGGCGTATTGATCACGCCCACCGGCCAGCGGTACGCCGTCACGCTGCTGCACTACAACGCCGACCTCGACCAGCCCGAGTACCAACTGGGCGAGCAGGTATTTCGCCCGAAATTCGCCGTCCGGCAGTTCGTGCTCGGCGACAGCGCCCGCGCCGACGCCCGGTGGTTTCGCAACGGGTTCCCGGCGACGGAACAGCAAACGCCGACCAGTTTTTACGAAATTCTGTACGACGGCAAAACGAAGTTGCTGAAACGCACCAAAGCCACGCTCCTCGACGTGACTGGCTACAATTCGGCCACGAAACAGAAGCGGTTCGATTTCAACGAAAGTTATTACCTGACCCGGCCGGGCGCGGCGCTCGTTCGGGTGAAGCGCGACAAGAAAAGTGTGCTGGAAGCCCTCAGTGACCGCACCGCCGACGTGGAGGCGTTTATTTCCCGCGAAAAACTGCGGTTTCGCGACTGGGACGACGTGAAAAAAACGCTGGCTTTCTACGACGGACTTTAAATTTCAACCCCGCCGGCACCGGATGGCCTGCCCCGCTTCGGTCAGCACCTGGCCGCGCTGGTAGGCCAGTTTGCCGTTGACAAACACGGCCTCGATGCCTTCCGAAAACTGGTTCGGGTTCTCGACCGTCCCCCGGCCGCGGATGGTGCGCGGGTCGAACACGGTCACGTCCGCACGGAGGCCGGTTTTCAACTCACCCCGATTGGCCAGGGCCGGGCGGAGCAGCCGGGCGGGCAGGCTGGTGATTTTGGGCAGCAATTTTTCGAGCGGAAAACCGATGTCGAGCGCATGACGGATGGATTGCGCGAAGCAGCCCGCGCCGCGCGGGTGCGAGTTGGCGTCGGTTTCGGAAATGATGCCGCCGTCGGAGCCTATCAGGCAAAAATCGGCCTGCCAGGCCAAATCCACCGTGGTTTTCAGCGGCATGGTGCCTTCGGGTACGGCCACGAGGTAGCCAGTTTTCTTTCGGTACAAGTCAAAACTGCGCTCGGTCAGGTGCTGGGTGGTGCCTACCAGCGTGAGGTCTTCGTAGTCGAGGCCGTAACGGGTTTGCCAGCCGGGATCGAAGCGCCGCGAATGCACATAAGTGGCCCAGTAGCTGTAGGGGTACACGCAGCAGGTCACCTCACTGCCCGATGCGCGGGCGTGGGCAATGAGGTCGAGGGCCTCGGCCATGTGGTAGGTGCCGCCGGTGGAGTGGAGGTGATTCAGGTGAAGGCGCACGCCCGTTTCATGGGCCAGTTGCAGCGCTTCGCGCACGCCGTCGAGTTCGTGTTCGCGGGATGAATGCCGCAGGTGCAGAAACAGCGGGCGGTCGTAGCGGCGGGCCAGTTGGGCGTACCGGCGCAGTTCGGGGTAGGGCGTGGGCTGGTACTCCAGGCTGTGCGACACGGCCAGCGCGCCCTCGGCCAGCATTTTTTCGACGTGTTTGAACCGCGCCGCCTCGGTGGGCATGGCGTTGCGGATGCGCATCACGAAAACGCCCACGCCGTAGTTGGTCAGGTGCGGGCGCGGGTCGAAATACGCGTGGTAGGCCGTCGGGTTTTCCGAACCGCCGTGCATTTGCAACACACTCGTCAGGCCGTCGGTGAGTTTGTATTTCTCAAACGTGCGGTTGCTGTGCTCCGGGTCGAAGGAATCGTCGGCGAGGATGTCGATGAAGCCCGGACTGACGATTTTCCCCGTGGCGTCCAGTTCATGTTGGGCCAAAAGCAGGCCGTCGCTGAGGCGCAACGTGCCGTCGGCGGCAATACCAACGGTGCCTTTGCGAAACGCCCCACCCACAAACACGTTGCCGTTGCGAATCGCGTAGAGCAGCCGTTCGGCGACGGGACGAACGGCCACCGAAGCCACACCGAGGGCGGTCAGTTGCCGCAAAGCGCCGCGCCGGGAAATTTTTTCCGAAAAGTCAGGTGGAGTCACAAACCCAAGTTGGGGTAAGTAGGTAATTAGTTGAATAGGTTATTGGGTAATTTGTCAGTGAAAGGCCCCAACCGAATTGCCCAATTACCTACTCAACCAATTACCCAGTTCAGATTCAGAGCGTTGCCAATTTTTGCAAGTCCATGCTTTTGACGACTTCCTTCACGAAGTCGGCGTTGTCCTGGTTGCTGGCCTCGGCCTGCACGAAAAAACGGTCGGAAAGTCCGATGAGCACCGAGGCCGTTTTGTCTTTTTTCTTGATGTCTTCCCAGCCCTTGCCCACGCCGAGGTCGATGCCGCCCACTTTTTCGTCGGCGTTTTCCATCGAATAGCCCGAGGCCATCACAGCGGTAGCCATGCCGTAGAGCGCGTACGCCCCGTTGTAGTCGGTGATGGTAATTTTCAGCGTCTGGTCGCCTTTTTTGTACGCCTGGGCGGCGGTGGAATACGACGCCCCGGCCATGTTCATGGTTTGGCCTTCGGGTTCGCCTTCTTTTTCGTACCCGGCCACGGCAGCGGGCAGGTATTTCTGCAATTCGGTGTAGGCCAGCGCCAGCGTGTCGCCTTTGGCGCGGCGCTCTTCGGCTTTTTTCTGGCCGGATTCGACGTTTTCGGCGTAGTTCTTGGCCGCCGAAACGGCACTGGCGGCTTCTTTGGCTTTCTGGATGCCTCCGCAGGCGCTGAGGAGCAGGCAGACGGGCAACAATACGGCAGCGTAATGGGTCAGTTTCATCGGGAAAAGAAGTTGGGTTTTTGAAAAGGATTGGTGCACCAAAGTAATCAATTTCCGCCCAGAACCAGCGGAACAATTGAGCAAACAATTACGATTTGCGTTTCCGGCGCATGCCCTACTGCTCGATCACCTGGCCGTTTTTCATCACCAATGTTTTGAAACAGGTCAGCGTGGCTTTCACCTTGACGCCGGCCTTGGTCTCGCCTTCGATGACCACCGTTTTTTTGCCGCCGCTTTCGGTCAGCGTCAGGCGACCTTTGCCCTGTTTAGCGCCCGCCATCGCGTTGGTGCTGCCGCTGATTTCGTACTTGTTGCCCATCAGCACTTTGCCAAAAGCCACTTTCAGGTAAAACTGATCGGTGCCCCGTTTGGCCGCGTCGTAGTCGTCCACGAGGAGTTGGAGGCTGCTGAGTTCTTTGTCGGATTTGCCTTTTTCGGAATACTGGTTGCCAAACGACTTTTCGCCCGTCAGGCCCCGGCTGCATGTGGCTTTGGGCGACGTGGCCGTGTAAGTGCCCGCGTTGGCCCCGCCCGTGAACGTGACAGTGATGCTGGTGGCGTCGACCAGCCCGGTTTCGGCGCAGTTGCAGGGTTTAACGGGTGGCGTGAGCCACAAGCTGAGGAGCAGGAAGAAAAGGGGCATGAGGAGGTAGGTTATGGTGGGTAATCTAAAACTTACAAACTGGCCAGCCAGTCCTGCGCCAGGGCGCGGGCGGCGTCAACGGCGGGTTTTCCGGCGCGGTAGGCTTGTTTCCAGTAACCCGATTTTTGCTCGTAAGCCGGGTTGACAAACCGCTGTTTGCCGTACTTGTCGGGGGCGGTTTTGGCCGAGAAATCCACGCCTTCCGTCTCGGCCAGAAACTGCGTCAGCCGTTCGCGCAACAGGCTCCCGGGGCCGACGGGGTACTTTCGCTCCCACTCGGCCAGGGCCTGCTCGTCGCTTTGCTTCATCATCGCGTTGAGCTGGTCGAACTGGACCTTACTCATCAGCAACTCGCTTTTGCCCGATTCCATTTCCTTCACCATTTGCTCCTGCTGGGCGATGACCGGCTCCAGGGTTTTGCGCAGGTCGGCGGTCATGGTTTTCAGGTTGCCCTTCATTTCGGCCAGGCTTTTTTTCAGGTCGGCAATCTGCTTTTTCTGTTCTTCCTGCACCTGCTCCCAGGTTTTGGTCTGGGGCGTGGGCTTGTGCTGGAGCCGCCACTCGGCGTAGCGCCGCTTGAAATCGTCGGTTTTCACGTAGGCCCGGGCAAAGCCGCCGACGGCTTTGACGACCGCTTCGCGCTGCCCGACGGCAAGTTTGCGGCAGGTGCCGGGAAAACCAAAGTACCCGCCGAACACATCGTTGGCGATGTATTCCTGGGCTTGCTGCTGGGTGACGTTGAGTTCGCCAAATACGTCGGCCAGCCGTCCGGCCAGCAGGCTAAGTATGCTGAGAAAGAAAAGCTTGCGCATGGGTTGTGGAGTTTTACGGTTGCCCGAATGAGGACGTAAAGCAACCCACGGGGCCGTTGTCATCCGCCGCTGTTGCGGTCGAAGCGCCGTTTGGCACCGACCAACCGGCGATTTTTTGGTCGGAACCGGTTTGCTCACTGCTTCACAAACTCCACCCGCCGGTTGTTGGCCTTACCTTCGGGCGTGGTGTTGTCGGCGATGGGTTTGGTTTCGCCGTAGCCTTTGGCCGTGAGGCGGTCGGCGTTGATGCCCATCGCGATGAGTTGTTTTTTCACGGCTTCGGCGCGGGCCTGCGATAGTTTCAGGTTGCTGGCGTCGTCGCCGTCGCTGTCGGTGTAGCCGCCGATTTCGTAGGCCGAATTGGTCACCTCGCCCATCAGTTTGGCGATGGCGCCAAGTTCGCCCATGCTTTCGGGTTTGATAACGGCCTTGTTGACGTCGAATCGAATGCCGTGCGAGATGTACTTGCCTTCGCCGAATTTCTGCCCGATCAAATTCGCTCCGCCGCCCTCGGCGATGCGGACGTTTTTGAAAATCAGCGGCTCTTCCTGAGTGGCAATGCCGCCGAAAAAGACCGCAGCGGGCACGGCGGTGTTCTGGGGTACGTTGACCACCCGAAACTGGTCGATGTAAAGCTTCAGGCTGCGGCCTTTGGCGATAAACGCCACGTGGTGCCAGCGGTTGTTGAAGGCATCGTTGGCCAGTTCGGCGGGCAGGGTCGCGTCGAGGTTCCGATCTTCGCCGTTGACCTGGTAGCCAATGCCTCCCCCGTCGCGGCTGGCGCGCACCTTGACGACCTCCAGGCCCTCGGTGTCTTTAAACCAGAACAGCATCCCGTACGCGCCGGGCGTTTGGTAGTAGTCGTATTCGAGGGTGAATTCCTTGGGCAAATAGGCTTTTTCCTTCATCAGGGGTGCCACGGTGCCGTAGTTGCCGTCGGTAATTTTCATCACCAGCCCGTCGCCCATTTTATTCAGAACGGCCTGTCCACTGACCAAATCCCAATGCTCGGCAAATTCGCCGTCCTGGTCGGTGTGGAAATCGTCCTCGAAAAGGACTTTGCTGCCCGGCACGAAGTCGTAGTTGGCGTACGAACGCAGGCTGATGGGTGGGCTGACCGCCGAACCACCGGCGGTAGTCACCGCCGACGAAGTCCCGTCAGCTTTGTCGTTGGCTTCGACTTTGGCATCGCTGTCGGCGGTGCGCTCGGTGGATTGCATCGAGGCGTCGTCGCCGGTTTTGCGCTTTTTCTTGCCGTTTTTAACGTCGTCTTCGGCTTTATCGTAGGCTTTGTTGATGCCCTGATCAATTTTCTGATTGGCGCGGTTGACGCCCGCGTCGCGGACGCGGGCGCCGAGGTTGCCAAATTGGGCCAGCGCGACGCGGCTCGCCAGCAACAGGAGGGCGGCGCAATACAATGATTTCATGGTGGAAAAGGGATTGGAACGAAAAGTAGGCCTAAAAGTACTTGTTTCCCAGGCGAATTAACAACCGGGCGCGGCGGCTTAATCGACGGCGGTTCAAGTATTTATCCCGCTTCGAGCCGGTGCAGAAACTCGTCCTTCCGGCGCTTGCTCACGTCGACCTGATGACCGTTGGACACGAGCACGTAGCCGTCGGCGCGGACGTACTTCCGGATGTGTTCGAGGTTGACGAGGTACGAGTGGTGGGTGCGAAAAAAGCCGTGGTCCCCCAGGATTTCCTCGTATTCCTTCAGGTTTTTCGACGAAACTAATTTGTCGCGGTTTTGCAGGAAAAACACGGTGTACGGCCCGTCGGCTTCGAGGTAAATAATGTCGGCGATGGTCAGGATCGTGATGCCATCGGCCCCGTGGATGGTCAGTTTACCGGGCAGTTTTTTGGGTTCTTCCAGGGTTTTCATCAGCAAGGCCAGGCGGTCGTGCAGGCTCGACTGCCGCTTTTTGGCCTTCAGCCGCTCCACGGTCGCGACGAGTTCGTCGGGGTCCACGGGTTTGAGCAGGTAGTCGAAGGCCGCGTACTTGTAGGCTTTCACGGCAAACTCGTTGTAGGCCGTCACGAACACGATGTCGAAATGCACTTCGCCCAATTGCTCGAGCATCTCGAAACCGTTGGTGGTGGGCATGTTGATGTCGAGAAACACGAAATCGGGCTGGTGGAGCCGGATGGCCTCCATGCCCTGCCGGGCGTTTTCGGCCAGGGCGAGCACCTGCACGTCGGGACAGTAGCGCGCCAGCAGTTCGCGCAGCAGGCTGCGGCCCCGGAGTTCGTCGTCGATGATGAGGGTGGTGAGCATAGTTTCAGTGATTGAATGAGGGAGTGATTGAGTGATAAGTGATGGCCTCTCACTCAATCACTCCCTCATTCAATCACTCCTTGGTTAAACCAGCGGCAGCGTCAGCCGCACGCGCGTTCCGGCGGGTTGGCCGGTTTCGTCGAGCAAATCTTCCACCCCGGCCTGGGCCACGTGGTCCGACTGCACTTCGTTGATGAGCGTCAGGCGCTCGTCGATGAGGTTCGTGCCCCGCGAGGCGTAGTCCTGCTTGAGCGGATTGGTCCGGGTGGCGGCGGCCTGCCGCCCAATGCCGTTGTCTTCGATGGTCACGAAGAGCGAGTCGTCGTCGGACGTAAACCGGATGCTCAGCCAGCGGTCGCCTTTTTTGTTCAACAGCCCGTGCCAGATGGCGTTTTCAACGTAGGGCTGCACCAGCATCGGCGGGATGCTCACCAGCGAGGCGTCGAGGACCGTATCGGCCCGCAACTCGTAGCGGAACGAGTCGGTAAACCGCAGCGCCTCGATGTCGAGGTACAGCCGCAGGGTTTCCACTTCTTTCGTGAGTGAAATCAGCGGCTTGTCGGAGTGTTCCAGAATGAGCCGGACGAGTTTTGAAAACTTCGCCAGGTACGTCACGGCCACGTCGTTTTGGTTGGTGATGATGCATTCCTGGATGGCGTTGAGCGAATTGAACAGAAAATGCGGGTTCATCTGCGACCGGAGCGCTCGCAGGCGCAAATCGGCCATGACTTTGGTGGCCTGCTGGGCTTCGAGGCGGGCGCGCAACCGGTCGGACTGCCGCTGCTCGCGTTCGCGGTGGAGTTGCTGCTCGGCCAGGGCTTTGTCGATTTCGGCTTCCCGCGATTTGTAACTCAGCGCCAGCGAAAAACACAGCAACTCGACCACGATGCCCAGTTGCAGGTACGAAATGGGCGCTTTGTAAAACGGAGCGCTGTCCAAATTATCCGTGACGAACGTCAGGCCCATCGACACCACCCCCAGCCCCACCAGCGCCAGCGAACCGGTCACGAAATACGTCACCAGCGCATCGCGGAGGCGGTAGGCCCGCGCAATGATAAACACCGACGTAACGGCCAGCGCCACCCGCACGGCGGTATGCACCCCTTCGTAGGCCGTTGTTTGCCAGAAATCGCTGAACAAACACGCGCCCACCAATACCGCCACGTAAACCAGCAGCCCGATTTTCGCCAACCGTAGCACGCGTTTCGTCCAGGGCAGGCGCTGGCTGAGGTTGAGCAGGGCCTCGGCGAAGTCGAAATAAAAGTAGTACGCCAGCATCGGCACGGCCACCCGTACCAGCGCAAACCAGCGGTCGGGCAGTGGCTCGAGCACCAAGTGGTAGCGCACCCCAAAATACACCAGCCAGCAGAGCATGTACAGCGAGTAGTAGCCGTAGGCCCGGTCGCGGCGGAGGTACTGCTGTGCCAGGTTGTAGAGCAGCATCACGCCCACCATGCCCAGGAAGAGCAGGTTAAACTCGTCGAACGTCATTTTTCAGAAAAATAGGGTATCAGTCAGGTTGTTGGAGCCGGTCGGCTACGTAAAAGTACGCAACCGAAACCGCCGCAACCGCCGGTTTTAACCACCGGGCGGGGAAAGTTAGCAAGTGGGGAAAGGGATTAACCGTTCAGCGTTTAGAGTTTAGCGTAAACAACAACACCAAACCCTAAACGCTGAACCTTAAACCCTAAACTCAAAGCCTTCCCAGCCGCTCCGCCGCGATTTTCAGCGTGTCGTCGTCTTTGGCGAAGCAGAAGCGCAGGATGCGGTGGTCGGCCTTCTGGTGGTAAAAAACCGAAACGGGGATGCTGGCCACGCCGATTTCTTTGGTCAGTCGCACGGCCAGGTCGTAATCCGGCTCGTCGGTGATAGCGGCGTAGGAAACGGTCTGGAAAAAACTGCCCTCGGCGGGCGTGAAGGTGAACCGCGACCCGCGCAGGCAATCGAGAAACAGGTCGCGCTTGCGCTGGTAAAAAGCGGGGACTTCGAGGTAATGTTCGGGTTCGTTCAGAAAATCGGCCAGCGCGTACTGCACCGGCGTGATGGTGCTGAAGGTAATCCACTGGTGGGCCTTCCGGAACTCGGTCGTCAGGTCTTGGGGCGCTAAACAGTAGCCGATTTTCCAACCCGTGACGTGGAAGGTCTTCCCGAACGACCCACACACGAAACTCCGCTCGCGCAGTTCGGGGTGCGTTAGCAGCGAGTGGTGCGCGCGCCCGTCGAAAATAATGTGCTCGTACACTTCATCACTGAGCAGCAGGAGGTCCGTGCCGCGCGTGAGATTGGCCAGGGCGTCGAGGTCGGCGCGGGTGAGGCAGGCCCCGGTCGGGTTGTGGGGCGTGTTGAGCATCAGCAGGCGGGTTTTCGGCGAAATTTTTGCCTTTGCCGCCTGCCAATCAATTTTGTAGCCGGTTTCGGGCGAAAGCGTTACGTACACCGGCACGCCCCCATTGAGTTCAACCGCCGGGGCGTAGCTGTCGTAGCAGGGTTCAAACAGCAGCACTTCATCGCCCGGATGCACCACGGCGGCGATGGCCGCGTAGAGTGCCTCGGTCGCGCCCGACACGACGGTCACTTCGGTTTCCGGATTGTACTCAACGCCGTACAACTGGCTGGTTTTCTGCGAAATCGCTTCGCGCAGCGCCGGAACGCCCGCCATCGGCGCGTACTGGTTGAAGCCGCGCCGGAGGTAATGGCTGACCAACTCGGTCAGGCGGGGCGAAGCGTCGAAGTTGGGAAACCCCTGCGAGAGGTTGAGCGCCCCGCAATCGGCGGCCAGTTTGGACATGACCGTGAAAATCGTCGTGCCGATGTGAGGCTGTTTGGAAATCAACTGCATGATTCTGTGGGGCGGTTCGCCGAAACCGCCCGGTTTGGTTCTGACGCACGGGCGGTTTCGGCGAACCGCCCCACAATATCGTCAAAACCACACCACCTCCCCCGCCTCGACGATCCCCCGCACGGCGTATTCGTCGTCGAACAGCACCAGACTGGCCGCAAACCCCGGCGCGATGCGCCCCAGCCGCTGGTCCAGTCCCACCGCCCGCGCCGGGTAGGTCGAGGCCATCCGCAGCGCCTCGCCCAACGGCAAACCGACGCGTTCGACGCCGTTCCGGACCGCCTGCATCATCGTCAGCGCCGAGCCGGAGAGGGTACCGGCGTCGTCCACGTAGCGGTCGCCCGCGAAACTGAATTTGTACTCGCCGGAGCGGTCTTCGGTCACGGCGTCGGTGATGAAAAACAGGCGGTCACCGAGCAGTTTTTTGGCAATCCGCACGGCGGGCCAGTCCACGTGGACGCCGTCGGCGACGATGCTCACGAGGGCGTCGCTTTCAAAGGCGGCACCCACCAGCCCCGGCTCCCGGTGCTGCAACGGCGACATGGCGTTGAACAGGTGCGTGACCCGCCCGATGCCGTGCGCAAAACCGCGCTGCGCCTCAGCGTAGGTGGCGTTGCTGTGCCCGGCGGACAGCAGAACGCCGCTTTTGGCCAGCAAGTCGAGGTGTTCGTCAGTGAAGAGTTCGGGCGCGAAGGTCAGGTAGATCAGGGCACCGCGCCCGCGTTCGAGGAGTTCGCGGAGTTCAGCGGTTTCGGGGCGGCGCAGGTAGGCCGCCAGGTGCGCGCCGCGTTTGGCGGGGTTGAAGTACGGCCCTTCGAGGTGCATGCCGAGCAGGCCCAACTGCCCGCTTGCCTGGTAAGCGCGGGTGGCGTCGAGGGCCGTCCAGACCGTTTCGAGCGGCATCGTCGACAGCGTAATCTGGAAATGCAGCGTGCCCGACCGCCGGATTTCGGCGTAGGTGCGGCGAATCGTCTCGGGCGTGGGGTGCGAGTTGAGCAATTGCCCGCCCCCGCCGTAAATCTGGAGGTCGATGAACGCCGGAGTGAGCCTCAACCCCCGGCAGTCGATTTGCCGAATGTCGTCGGTGAAGTGGTTGGTCAGGGCGAAAATCGTGTCGGCTTCGACCAGCACGGCGGTGTCGTCGAGCCATTCGTCGCCGGTGAAAACGCGGGCGTTGGTGAGGGCGTAGGGCATGGAAGGGCTGAACTACGATAAAAAAGGATTCAAAGATGGGCAGGATGCGCGCATAATTCGGTCGGTTCACCGCATCCTTTTCATCGTAGTTCAGGCTTGTCCCCGCGTTTTCTTCACTTTCATTCCCCGCTTCGTAGCCCATTCTTCGGCCTGCGAGGTGGCAATGGCGATGGCCGAGCCTTCTTCCCGCCCGTCGCGGAGCAAGGCGTTGGCAATTTCAACGGCCTTGTTGCGAACCGGGGCCATGAGGTTTTTCATGGATTCCGGGTACTCTTTTTTCGTCCAGGGCATGGCTTTGTTGGTTACAGCGTTGATGAACTTTAAGAGGTCTGGCAAAAACGTGTGCCAATCCGCGAAAACCGTAACCCTCCCCGGTAGGTTGTAGAAGTCGTTGTGATTTTTCAGCAACTTTGCCCTTCAATCGTTTCCTGAACCATGAAAAAAAACGCGCTGCTTTTCGCATTCCTAAGCGTCGCCCTGGCGGCCCAGGCCGGTGACCCGCCCGCCCGCAAACCCGTTCCGCCCGCCGACAACGGCGGCATTACGCTCCCCAAGGGTTTCGGAGCCGTGGTCGTCAGCGAGGGCGTGGGCAAGGCCCGCCACGCGGTGGTGGCCCCCAACGGCGATTTGTACGTGAAACTCGACAAGCTCGCCGATGGCAAAGGCATCATCCGCCTGCGCGACACCAACGGCGATGGCAAAGCCGACGCCACGACGGCCTTCGGCGGGTTCAAGGGCACCGGCATCGGCATTGCCAACGGCTACCTCTACGCCACGTCGGACACGTCGGTGTACCGGTTTCCGATGAAAGGCGGCGTGGTGGACGAAACCGCCCAACCCGAAACTATCGTGACGGGCCTCACGCTCCAGCGAACGCACGCTTCCAAATCCATCGCTCTCGACGACGCCGGGCACCTTTTCGTGAACTTTGGCGCACCGTCCAACGCTTGTCAGACTCAGGACCGCACCAAAGGCTCGCCCGGCCAGGACCCTTGTCCGCTGCTCCAGGAGTACGGCGGCATCTGGCAGTTCGACGCTAACAAGAAAGGCCAGCGGCAGGCCGACGGGCAGCGTTACGCCACGGGCATCCGTAACGCCGTGGCCCTCGACTACAACCCCGTCACAAAGCAGTTGTACGCCCTCCAGCACGGTCGCGACCAACTGGCGACGCTCTTTCCCGAACTGTTCAACAACGAGCAAAGTGCCGAACTGCCCGCCGAGGAGTTTCTGCTGGTGCGTAAAGGCGCTGATTTTGGCTGGCCGTACTGCTACTACGACGAGTTTCAGAACAAGAAAATTCTGGCCCCCGAGTTTGGCGGCAACGGCAAAAAACAGGACCGCTGCGCCCAGAAAGACCAGCCCATCATGGCCTTTCCCGGCCACTGGGCACCCAACGATTTGCTGTTTTACACCGGCAACCAGTTTCCGGCCAGGTACAAAAACGGCGCGTTCATCTGCTTCCACGGCTCCTGGAACCGCGCCCCGCTCAAGCAGGGCGGCTATTTCGTGGCCTTCGTGCCGATGGGCAAAGACGGCAAACCCTCCGGCCCCTACGAAGCCTTCGCTGAAGGCTTTGCCGGTGGCCCCGAAATCATGAGTCCCGGCGACGCCGTGGCGCGGCCGGTGGGTCTGGCCCAAAGCCCCGACGGTTCGCTCTACATCACCGATTCGGTGAAGGGCAAAATCTGGAAAGTGCAGTATGGAAAATAGTCGTTAGTCAAGAGTCGTCAGTCGCCTTTTTTCATGAAAGTTGTCTTGTTCCTTATCGGATTGGCCGGATTCGCCTGGTTGAACCCGCCGCTGGATTCAATTCGCAATCCCTCGTCCGCAATCGCCAATCCGATTGATTCGGGCAAGGTCGTTTACGAAACCTACTGCCTGGCTTGCCATCAGGCCAGCGGGCGTGGCGTGCCGGGCATGAACCCGCCACTGGTGAAAACCGACTGGGTGCTGGGCGACAAAACCCGGCTCATCGGCGTGGTGCTCAACGGCCTGAACGACGCCATCGAAATTGACGGCGACACCTACGACAACGCCATGCCCGCCCACGCCTTCCTGACCGACCGGCAGGTGGCCGACGTGCTGACGTACGTGCGCAGCCACTTCGGCAATAAGGCTCCGGCCGTCACGCCGGAGGAAGTAGCGACGGTCCGGGCGGCAAAGAAGCCTTAAACGCGATTCCGTTTTCACGAAAAAAGCCCTCTCCGAATCAGAGAAGGCTTTTTTCGTGAAAAGTGCGTGTCGAAAACTCAATACGCCGGTTGTGAGGACTCCGTCTGGCGGACGGTCTGCCCGGCAAACGCCGCGATGTCGTCGTTAAACCGGTCGCGGAATTCGTAGAACAGCCCGTGCGGGGCACCATCGTAACTGATGAGTTGCGATCCGCGAATGCCCGCGTGGAGTTTCTCCGCCGCCACGTCGTAGGGCACCGTTTTGTCGTCGATGCCGTGGATGATGAGCGTCGGCACGGTGATGGCGTCGAGGTCGGGGCGCAGGTCGGTGTAGCCAAACGTCTTCACGCATTCGGTGAACGCACGCGGCGAACCGGCCATTGCCAGCGTGCCGAACCACGTCAGCAGTTCGTCGCTGAGGGGTTTGTTGAGCAGGCTGACGCCGAAAAACTGTTTGCTGAACGTGACCATGAACGCCGCCCGGTCTTCCTTGATTTTGGCAATCATCTGTTCCTCAAACACATCCGAATCCACGCCATCGGGGTTCTCGTCGGTTTTCACCAGGTACGGAGCCGCCGCGC
This sequence comes from Spirosomataceae bacterium, assembly GCA_965249815.1. Taxonomy (GTDB): domain Bacteria; phylum Bacteroidota; class Bacteroidia; order Cytophagales; family Spirosomataceae; genus JAJAZB01. Next base: position 795,306 of record CBDFMV010000003.1, read on the forward strand.
CGACCAGAATCAGTTGCGAAACGCGACCGTTGCCGTATTTGCTCAAGTAGCGAATGGCTTCCCCACCGCCCATCGAGAACCCCAGTAGCGTCACGTCGCGCAGGTCGAGGGTTTCGAGCAACTGGTGCAGGTCGTCGGCGAGGGTGTCATAGTCGTAGCCGTCCCAGGGTTTCGACGACTTCCCGAAACCCCGGCGGTCGTAGGCCACGCACCGAAAACCGCGCTTGGGCAGTTCGGTGAGTTGGTATTCAAACATTTCGTGACTCAGCGGCCAGCCGTGTGACAGCACGATGGGGTGCCCGGTGCCCCAATCCAGCACGTGCAGTTTCACGTTGGGGGCGACTTCGATGTAACTCATGAGTGGTTTGTTTTTGATGAATGCCGTTTCGAGGATTGGGGCCAATTCGGAGCCAGACTGGCAAAAAACCGTTCCGATGGGGATAGCTAATGGCCGGTGCTGTCGCCTTTTGCTCATGTTTATGGCAGGAGGTTTGGAGATGTGGCGGGGAAGTGGTAGGATTGGGGCGTGAAGGCGGACCGAAAGTCGGGGCCGGACCAGGCCGGTTGCTGCAACTCATCCCATTGACCGAAACAAGGGTACCGTTGCGTCAACCCGCCCAATTCAGACCGATTGACGCAAGTTACTTGCAGACAAAGGAGCGATTGACGTAATAGTTAGGTGCGCCAACACAAATGTTAGTGGCCATCATTTTACCATTATGAAACTTTGTACAGTATATATAATTCTACTTCTCCCAGTAATAGGCATTGGACAGACTAAAATAAGCAATGGCAAAAAAGACCAGCTTCAACCAAACCATCAACTTAAAGTAGCGTTCACAATATACAATCATGCAGAAAGGATTTTTAATAGGGTAACAACATATGTTTTGACAGACTCTTTGATTAAGGTAAAAAAGCAATACTTAGGAGACAAAAAAAGTAAAGTCGTTTATACAAACATAATTTCCAACCTGACCCAACTATTATCTGAATTTAAAAAAGTAAAGTTGGATTCACTTGAGAATTATTATTTCAATGACTGTGCGGTGATAACAAGAGGCGATGAATATTATTTTGATTTTGTGTGTGGTTCAATTAAAAAAAGTGTGAGTCTTCATCATTATTATGTAAAGGAAGTAGCAGAGATTGTAAAAATCATAAATTCAACCTTGCCGAACAAATATCAATTTCGTTATGTCTCTAAAGATACTCAACAGGACTGCAAATAATAAACGGCTGCCAACATGGGTTTTTATTCAAGCAAGGCTTGACGTTCAAACTTCGGCTGTTTGCATCTCAAACTGATGCGAGTTTGCAACCTTATCCTGTCCCATATCTTTTCCTGCAATCGCTCGCGTCTCGCGAGTGATGTTTATCAAAAGCGCCTCTGGCGCGTCGCGGTGAGCGAGTCCTTCGCCTAAACTGGCGCGAGTTTACAATTCGTGGCGCGTCAGGCGGGCAGTAGTTTTTACTTCTAAAACTCTTAAACTCAACCTATTTTTCCTGCTCGTCCGCGTCTGTACCGCTTTATCAGAAGGGTTGATAAATACTTGTCACGCTGAGCTTGCCGAAGCGCGAGGTTAGTCTGATCAACGCGCTTCGACAAGCTCAGCGTGACAAGTACATCAATCTAAAAAGTCAAACGATAGTGACGCGGAAGCAAGGCGTTTATAACACCACGGCGCAGTATCTACTCATCCACCTCTAAACCCAAACGTCCATGCAGTACCGGGAAAAAATTCTCGAACTCATCTTCGATGAAGAAGACGAGGAAGCCTTCGAAAAGTGGTTGATCGCCCAGGCACCCCTCGATCAGGTGGACATCCTCAAAGAACTCAACGAGATCGCCAAAGAGCTAAACGCCGAAGACGCCGACGAAGGCGCCCGCGAGATCATCAAAACCCTCGACGCAAAAACCGAGGAGTACCAGGAGTTGTACCTGGACGAAAAACTGGCCGACCTCAACCTCGAAGTAGCCCTGCACGAGCGCGACAAAGCCTTTGCCGACGCCGACAAAACCGTGGAGGGCATCAAAGCCTACGCCCGCGAGTGCATCGAAACCAACGCCCCCAACGCCGACGCCATGCGCGCAGCGCTCGTACACATCATCGCCTACGAGAAGAGCAGCGGCACCTACGACCCCGACACCTGGGCCTGGTTGGAAAACCATTGACCCTCCGGCACCTCATCTCCTAACGCGCACCTTGCAACCCTTCCGATTATGAAATACCACGCCGAAGTACTCGATTTTTTCAAAAACAAAAACCAGGCAAAATTTATGGCCTGGCTGGAGCGGCAATCCCCACTCGACCAGGCGGCAATCATGAAAGAACTCGCCGGCCTGATGAGTCAGGCTAACGCCAGTGTTGGCAACAAAGAACTCCGCGAGGCCACCAACGACCTCAACAAATGGGCCGATTCGTACCAGGAGGCGTACCTCGAAGAAAAACTGGCTGAACTTAACCTCGAAATGGCGAAAGATGCGGCCAACAAGGCGATGGCCGACATCGACGCAGCCACGTTGGGCATCAAGGCGTACGTGCGCGAATGCATCGAAACCAACGCCAACAACGCCGAGGCCATGCGGGAGCTGGCGCAGAAAATCATCGAAATTGAACAAAAGAGCGGCGTGTATAACGCCGAGGAATGGGCCTGGCTCGGGCAAAGTTAAACCGCTGGCCGCGCCGTTGCCTGCCGCCTATCTTTGCCCCATGTTCACCGACGACTTCTTTATGAACCAAGCCCTCAAACTGGCCCGCGAGGCCGGGGAGCAGGGCGAAATTCCCGTCGGGGCGGTCGTGGTGTGCCAAAACCGCGTCATCGCCAAAGGGCAGAACCAGACCGAACGCCTCCGCGACGTAACCGCCCACGCGGAGATGCTCGCGCTGACGGCCGCCAGCGAGTACCTCGGGGCGAAGTTCCTGAAAGACTGCACGCTGTACGTCACCCTCGAACCCTGCCCGATGTGCGCCGGGGCGCTGTACTGGGCGCAGTTGGGGCGGCTCGTGTACGGGGCGACCGACGAAAAACGAGGGTTTACGCGCTTGGCCAGCCCATTGCTACACCCCAAAACGCGCATCACGACGGGCGTTTTGGGTGAAGACTGCGCGGAGGTGGTACGGAGTTTTTTCCAGAACCTGCGAACCTAAGCGCGGCCGGTGTAGTTGTACCGCCGACTTTCATTTCGTAATTCGTACTCCGTAACTCGTAAACCCGATGGCTTTCACACTCGATCCTCTGCCCTACGCCAACGACGCCCTCGAACCGCACATCGACGCCAAAACGATGGAAATTCACCACGACCGGCACCACAACGCCTACGTGACCAACCTCAACGCCGCCGTGACGGGTACGCCCAACGAAGGCAAACCCCTTGAGGAACTGTTGAAAAGCGTGAGCAGCCTGCCCCCGGCGGTGCGGAACAACGGCGGTGGCCACTGGAACCACACGTTTTTCTGGAACATCCTCGCCCCCAACGGCGGCGGACAGCCCACTGGCACGCTCGCCGAGGCCATCAACCAGAAATTCGGTTCGTTCGACGCGCTGAAGGAAGAATTCGCGAAGGCCGCCACGACCCGCTTCGGATCGGGCTGGGCCTGGCTGATTGTGGACGAAACTGGCGAACTGGCCGTCACCTCAACGCCCAACCAAGATAACCCGCTGATGGACGTGGCCGACAAAAAAGGCAAACCCGTGCTGGGCCTCGACGTGTGGGAACACGCCTACTATTTGAAGTACCAGAACAAGCGCCCTGACTACATCACCGCCTGGTGGAACGTCATCAACTGGAGCGCCGCCGAGCAGAATTACCAGGCAGCGAAGTAAAATTTTGCTTGCAAAACGAACGGGCTGCTTTTATCTTTGCAGCCCAATCCGGCAACTGACGCCACGCCAGTTGCCAACACGGACGGTGTAGCTCAGTTGGTTAGAGCGCCAGATTGTGGTTCTGGAGGTCGCGGGTTCGAGACCCGTCTCTGTCCCAAAAGCCCAAATCGCTTTGATTTGGGCTTTTTCTTTGGAAAAGCATCTGCTCCCGACTTTACGCCCACGATAGTTTCAGCAGCAAAATGTCGAGCCGCACGTTCAGCTTTAACGGTGACCTCTATTCTTACGAAAAACGCCGCCGACCACAGGTCGGCGGCGTTTTTAACGTCTGCGAGTGGGCTGGCTTACGCCAGTTCCCGCCGTTTCTTCGGCGTCTTTTCGCGGATTTCCACGAATTGTTCCGCTTCTTCTTTCGAGTTAACGAGGATGTCGAGGTAGCGGCGCACGCCCGTCCCAGCCGGGATAAGGTGACCGACGATGACGTTCTCTTTCAACCCTTCGAGCGTGTCGGCTTTAGCCCGGATGGAGGCTTCGCTCAGCACCTTGGTGGTTTCCTGGAACGACGCCGCCGAGATGAACGATTCCGTACCCAGCGAGGCTTGGGTGATGCCCTGCAACGTGGGCTGCGAAACGGCGGCTTCGGCGTCGCGGACGGTCACGATGGCTTCGTCGCGGCGTTTCAGACTTGAGTTTTCGTCGCGCAGGCTGCGGGCGGTGATGATCTGGCCAACTTTGAACTTCTCGCTGCCACCAGCGTCCATCACGACTTTCTTGTCGAGGATGGTGTCGTTTTCGGCGCGGAGGGTCCACTTGTCCACCATCTGGCCCTGCAGGAAGTTGGTGTCACCGGCTTCGATGATTTCCACTTTCTGCATCATCTGGCGCACGATGCTTTCGATGTGCTTGTCGTTGATTTTCACCCCTTGCAGGCGGTACACCTCCTGAATTTCGTTCACGAGGTACTCCTGCACGGCCGTCGGGCCTTTAATAGCCAGAATGTCTGAAGGCGTCACGGCCCCATCCGAGAGCGGCACCCCGGCGCGCACGAAGTCGTTATTCTGCACCAGAATGTGCTTCGACAGCGGCACGAGGTACTTCTTCTCGGTTTCGTCCTTGCCTTTGATGTAAATCTCGCGGTTCCCCCGTTTGATGCCGCCGTAGGTAACGACGCCGTCGATTTCCGACACCACCGCCGGGTTCGACGGGTTGCGGGCCTCGAACAATTCCGTCACGCGGGGCAGACCGCCCGTGATGTCACGGGTTTTACCCGCCGACCGCGGAATCTTGGCCAGAATCTGACCGGCTTTGATTTTCGCGCCGGGTTCGACCGCCAGGCGCGCCGCCACGGGCATGTTGTAGTCTTTCGACTCCGTGCCTTTGACGACAATCGCCGGGTTTTTCGTTTTGTCGCGGCTCTCGGTGATGACCTTTTCCTTGAAACCGGTCTGTTCGTCGAATTCCTCCTTGAAGGTGATGCCCTCCTCGATGGCGTCGAAGGCCACGGTCCCGTCGTTTTCCGACAGAATCACGGCGTTGAAGGGATCCCAGGCGCAGAGTTCGTCGCCTTTTTTCACCGGCTGGCCATCTTTCACCCGCAGGAATGCGCCGTAGGGCACGTTGCTCGAGATGAGAATCTGGCCGCTGCCTTCCTGAATGATCTGGATTTCACCCGAGCGGCCCATAACCACCGTGGCCTGGTCGCCCTCGACGTTGGTGGTTTCCACCGTCCGCATTTCGTCGAAACGAACCGTCCCGTCGAACTTAGCCTTGATGTTGGCGTCGAGCGAAATGTTCTGCGCCGTACCGCCCACGTGGAACGTGCGGAGCGTCAACTGTGTACCCGGCTCGCCGATGGATTGCGAGGCAATCACGCCGACGGCTTCGCCGATGCTCACCATCCGGCCCGAAGCCAGGTTGCGGCCGTAGCACTTGGCGCACACGCCGTTGCGGGTTTCGCAAGTGAGTACCGAACGGATTTCGACCGTCTCGATGCTGGTTTCGTCGATGCGCGCCGTGATTTCTTCGGTGATTTCCTGACCCGAAGCCAAGATGAGTTCGCCCGAAAGCGGGTCGAGGACGTCGTGAACCGACACCCGGCCCAGGATTCGCTCCGACAAGGGTTCAACGATGTCTTCGTTGTCTTTGAGGGCCGAAACCTGGAGACCGCGCAACGTGCCGCAGTCTTCCTCGTTGATGATCACGTCCTGGGCCACGTCGTGCAGACGGCGGGTCAGGTAACCGGCATCGGCGGTTTTCAACGCCGTGTCGGCCAGACCTTTCCGGGCACCGTGGGTCGAGATGAAGTATTCCAACACGTCGAGGCCTTCTTTGAAGTTCGACAGAATCGGGTTTTCGATGATTTCGCCGACCGAGCCTTGCAGGTTTTTCTGCGGCTTGGCCATCAGCCCGCGCATCCCGCCCAACTGGCGAATCTGCTCGCGCGAACCCCGGGCACCGGAGTGCATCATCATGTAAATCGAGTTGAACCCGCCCTGGTCGGCTTCCAACTGCTTCATGAGCGTCTCGGTAATCTGCGAGTTGACCCGCGTCCAGACGTCGATGACCTGGTTGTAGCGTTCGTTGTCGGTGATCAGACCCATCAGGTAGTTCTCAGTCACGGCCTTTACTTCCTCGCCGGCTTTCTTCACCAGCGGGGCTTTTGTGTCGGGAATCTTCACGTCGGCCAAACCGATGGACAAGCCGCCTTTGAAGGCCATGCGGAAGCCCAGTTCCTTGATGTCGTCGAGGAACTGCGCCGTGCGGGCACCCCCAGCGATTTTGAAAATCTGGGAAATGATTTGCTGGAGTTTTTTCTTCGTCAGCAATTCATTGATAAAGCCCACTTCTTCGGGAACGTGCTGGTTGAACAGCAACCGACCGGCCACCGTGTCAATCAGTTTGGTCTCGAACGTGCCGTCGTCGTTGCGCATCCGAACCCGACACTTGATGAGCGCGTGTTTGGAAATGCGGCCTTCGTTGATGGCGATGATCACTTCCTCGGCTCCATAGAACACCATCCCTTCGCCCGCGATGGGGTATTCCGGCAGGTTTTTGCGGCCTTTGGTCACGTAGTACAACCCGAGCACCATGTCCTGCGACGGCACCGTGATGGGCGCGCCGTTGGCGGGGTTCAGGATGTTGTGCGAAGCCAGCATGAGCATCGAGGCTTCCAGCACGGCTTCCTGGCCCAGCGGCACGTGCACGGCCATCTGGTCACCGTCAAAGTCGGCGTTGAAGGCCGTACACACGAGCGGGTGCAACTGAATGGCCTTGCCTTCAATCAGCTTGGGCTGGAAAGCCTGGATGCCAAGACGGTGCAGCGTCGGGGCGCGGTTGAGCAGCACGGGGTGGCCTTTAAGCACGTTTTCCAGAATATCCCACACGACGGGGTCCTTCCGGTCCACGATTTTCTTGGCCGATTTCACCGTTTTCACAATGCCACGCTCAATGAGTTTGCGAATCACGAAGGGCTTGAACAACTCGGCGGCCATGTCTTTCGGCAGACCGCACTCGTGCAGCTTCAGTTCGGGACCCACAACGATGACCGAACGGCCCGAGTAGTCCACGCGCTTGCCGAGCAGGTTTTGCCGGAAACGGCCCTGCTTGCCCTTGAGCATATCCGACAGCGACTTCAGCGCGCGGTTGCCTTCCGAGCGGACGGCGTTGACCTTGCGGCTGTTGTCGAAGAGCGAATCGACGGCTTCCTGGAGCATCCGCTTTTCGTTGCGGAGAATCACTTCGGGGGCCTTAATTTCGATGAGGCGCTTCAACCGGTTGTTCCGGATGATGACCCGGCGGTACAAATCGTTGAGGTCGGACGTGGCGAAACGACCACCATCCAGCGGCACCAGCGGGCGCAGTTCGGGCGGAATCACCGGCACCATGCGGATGATCATCCACTCCGGGCGGTTTTCAATCCGGCCCTGCGCTTCGCGGAAGGCTTCGACCACTTTCAGGCGCTTCAACGCCTCGGCCTTGCGCTGCTGCGAGTTGTCGGTCGCGGCGGCGTGGCGGAGTTCGTAGCTCAGTTCGTTAAGTTTGGTGCGGCTCAGCAGCATTTCCAGCGAGTCCGCGCCCATTTTGGCGATGAACTTCTGCGGGTCGCTGTCGGGCAGCATCTGGTTTTCGCGCGGCAGTTTGTCGATGATGTCGAGGTACTCGTCTTCGGTCAGGAAGTCGAGTTGGTTCAGGTTTTCCTGAATCCCCGGCTGCACCACCACGTAGCGCTCGTAATAAATAATCTGGTCGAGTTTCTTGGTCGAAAGCCCGAGCAGGTAGCCGATTTTGTTGGGCAAACTGCGGAAGTACCAGATGTGCGCCACCGGCACGACCAGCTCGATGTGGCCCATGCGCTCACGGCGTACTTTCTTTTCGGTCACCTCCACGCCGCAACGGTCGCAGATGATGCCTTTGTAGCGAATGCGCTTGTATTTCCCGCAGTGGCATTCCCAGTCTTTCACCGGCCCGAAGATGCGTTCGCAGAACAACCCGCCCATCTCCGGCTTGTAGGTCCGGTAGTTGATGGTTTCGGGTTGAGTCACTTCGCCGTAGGAGCTTTCGAGAATCGACTCCGGCGAGGCAAGGCTGATGGTGACTTTCTGGAAGTCACTGGTGAATTTGCGGTTCTTTTTGAATGACATTTTCGAGTGTTTTTTCGTGAAAATGTTTCCGTCTGATTTAAAACCGAACCGGTTTTAATGACCGGTTCGGTTTCGCCGGGTTGGTTATTCCAGCGTAATTTCCAGCGCCAGCCCGCGGAGTTCGTGAATCAATACGTTGAACGATTCAGGAATGTTGGGCTTGGGCATGTTTTCGCCTTTGACGATGGCTTCGTAGGCTTTGGCCCGGCCAATGACGTCGTCCGACTTGACGGTCAGGATTTCCTGCAAAATGTTAGCGGCCCCGAAGGCTTCGAGTGCCCACACTTCCATTTCGCCGAAACGCTGGCCCCCAAACTGCGCCTTGCCGCCCAGCGGCTGCTGGGTGATGAGCGAGTACGGCCCAATCGAACGAGCGTGCATCTTGTCGTCCACCAGGTGACCCAGTTTGAGCATGTAAATGATGCCCACCGTCACGGCTTGGTCGAAGCGCTCGCCCGTCAGGCCGTCGTAGAGGTACGTGCGGCCAAATTCAGGCAACCCGGCGGCGGTGAGTTCGGCAGAAACTTCGGCTTCGGTGGCCCCGTCGAAAATCGGCGTGGCGTACTTTTTCCCAAGTTTTTCACCGGCCCAGGCCAATACGGTTTCGTAAATCTGGCCCAGGTTCATCCGCGAGGGCACGCCCAGCGGGTTGAGCACGATGTCGACCGGTGTGCCGTCTTCGAGGAAGGGCATGTCTTCGGCCCGGACAATCCGCGCCACCACGCCCTTGTTTCCGTGGCGACCGGCCATCTTGTCACCGACTTTCAGCTTGCGCTTTTTGGCGATGTACACTTTGGCCAGTTTCACGATGCCCGCGGGCAGTTCGTCGCCGACTTCGAGTGTGAAGCGTTCGCGTTTGTAGCGACCGGCCACTTCGTTGCGGTTGACGAGGTAATTCTTGACCATTTTCACCAGCAACATGTTCGTGTGCGGGTCGTCGGTCCAGCCTTCCAGCGTCAGGTCGGAGAGGAGGTTCACCTCTTCCGGCACGTTGTAGCTGCTCTCGTCGCGGTAAATATTCTTGTCGGGGAACAGTACGTCCTCGATGTTGCGGCGGGTAAACTTGGTGCCTTTGCTGATGAGTTCGTTGCCGAACTTGTGCTTGACCCCCTGCGAGGTTTTGCCTTCGAGCAGGCTCGTCAGTTTGTCAATCATCACCGAGCGCACGTCCAGCAGTTCGCGGCTGTAGCGCTTGGCGAGGATTTTCAAATCGCCCTTTGACTTCTCGCGAACGTCTTTGTCCTTTTTAGGACGGCTGAACAACTTCGTGTCCACCACGACGCCCTTGAGCGACGGCGGTGCTTTTTTGGAAGCGTCCTTCACGTCACCGGCTTTGTCGCCGAAGATGGCGCGGAGGAGTTTTTCTTCCGGCGTCGGGTCGGTTTCGCCCTTCGGGGTGATTTTCCCGATGAGGATGTCGCCTTCCTTCACGTCGGCCCCCACGCGCACGATGCCGTTTTCGTCAAGGTTCTTGACGGTTTCCTCGCTCACGTTCGGAATTTCTGCCGTCAGTTCTTCCTCGCCGCGTTTGGTGTCGCGCACTTCGAGTTCAAATTCTTCGATGTGAATCGACGTGAAAATATCGTCGCGCACCACTTTCTCCGAAATCACGATGGCATCCTCGAAGTTGTACCCCTGCCAGGGCATGAAGGCCACCTTCATGTTGCGTCCCAGGGCCAGTTCGCCGCCTTCGGTGGCGTAGCCTTCGCAGAGCGCCTGTCCTTTGGTTACCTTCTCGCCTTTGAAAACGATGGGCCGCAGGTTGATGGTCGTGTCCTGGTTGGTGCGGCGGAACTTGATAAGGTTGTAGGTTTTGGCGTCGCCTTCGAAGCTAATGAGGCGCTCGTCGGCGGTACGCTCATACTTGACCACGATTTTCGACGCGTCCACGTAATCAATCACGCCGTTGCCCTCGGCCACTACGAGTGCCCGCGAGTCGATGGCTACGCGGGCTTCGAGGCCCGTGCCCACGATGGGAGCCTGGGGCCGCAGCAGCGGCACGGCCTGGCGTTGCATGTTCGACCCCATCAGCGCACGGTTGGCGTCGTCGTGTTCCAGGAACGGAATCAGCGACGCGGCCACCGACACAATCTGGTTGGGGGCTACGTCCATATACGTCGCCTCGTCAGGGGCGATGAGCGGGAAGTCGCCTTCGTAACGCGCCTTGAGGCGATCGACCTTGAATTGTCCTTTGGCGTCGATCGAAGCGTTGGCCTGGGCGATGTGGTGCCCGTCTTCTTCCTCGGCGGTCAGGTAAATGACCGGCTTGTTGATGGCTACCTTGCCGTTTTCGATCGGCCGGTAGGGCGTTTCGATAAAGCCCATCGTGTTGACTTTCGCGTGCACGCACAGCGACGAAATCAGCCCGATATTGGGTCCTTCCGGCGTTTCAATCGTGCAGAGCCGCCCGTAGTGGGTGTAGTGCACGTCGCGCACTTCAAATCCGGCGCGCTCGCGGCTCAGACCGCCCGGTCCGAGGGCCGACATCCGTCGCTTGTGCGTGATTTCGGCCAGCGGGTTGGTCTGGTCCATGAACTGCGACAACTGGTTGGTGCCGAAGAACGAGTTGATCACGCTGGACAGCGTCCGGGCATTGATCAGATCGACGGGCTTGAAATCTTCGTTGTCGCGCACGTTCATGCGCTCCTTGATCGTCCGCGCCATCCGGGCCAGGCCCACGCCAAACTGGGCGTAAAGCTGCTCACCCACGGTACGCACGCGGCGGTTGCTCAAGTGGTCGATGTCGTCGACGACGGCCTTCGAGTTGATCAGCCCGATGAGGTATTTCACGATGGACACGATGTCCTGCGTGGTCAGCACCTTCGTATCGGCGGGGATTTCAAGGCCGAGTTTTTTATTGATGCGATACCGGCCCACGTCGCCGAGGTCGTAGCGTTTGTCCGAGAAGAACAAACTCTGGATGATGTCGCGGGCGGTTTGTTCGTCGGGGGCTTCGGTGTTGCGGAGCTGCCGGTAGATTTGCTCCACGGCTTCCTTCTCCGAGTTCGACGAATCTTTCTGTAAGGTGTTGTAAATGATGTTGTAATCGGCCACGTTCATATCCTCCTTGTGCAGGATGATGGACTTCACGCCCGATTCCAGAATCGTTTCGAGGTGTTCGGCTTTCACTTCCGAGTCGCGCTCGAGCAGGATTTCATTCCGGTCGATCGAAACCACCTCGCCGGTGTCTTCGTCCACGAAATCTTCCTGCCAGGTGCGCAGCACACGGGCGGCAAGCCGACGACCCACGATTTTCTTCAGCCCCGCCGCCGTGGCCGGAACTTCTTCCGACAGGCCGAACAGGTCGAGGATTTCCTTGTCCGAACCAAAGCCAATGGCCCGCAGCAGCGTCGTGACGGGGAATTTCTTCTTCCGGTCGATGTAGGCGTACATGACGTTGTTCACGTCCGTGGCGAATTCAATCCACGAGCCTTTGAACGGAATAATCCGCGCCGAATAGAGCTTGGTGCCGTTGGTGTGTTTGCTCTGGGCGAAAAACACGCCCGGCGAGCGGTGCAACTGCGAAACGATGACGCGCTCCGCCCCGTTGATGACGAACGAGCCGCGCTCGGTCATGTAGGGAATGTTGCCCAGAAAAACTTCCTGCTCGATGGTCTCGAAGTCTTCATTGTCGGCGTCGTTGCACGACAGCCGGAGCTTGGCTTTGAGGGGCACCGAGTAGGTCAGCCCGCGGTCGATGCACTCGTCGACCGAGTACTTGGGCGGATCTACGGAATAATCGATGAATTCCAGCACAAAGTTTTCGCGGGAATCCGAAATCGGAAAGTTCTCCGAAAACACCTTGAACAACCCTTCCTGGTTGCGGTGTTCGGCGGCTGTTTCCAATTGAAAGAATTCCTGGAACGACTGAAGCTGGATTTCGAGAAAGTCGGGATAATCAATCACCGAGCTAATCGACGCAAAATTGTGTCGGGAGACTTGAGTTTGCTTCGCCAAGGCAAGTAGCGTTTAGGTTTGGTACTCAACGGTTTGCGGGTCCGGAAGACAGGGCCGCGCAACGTCCGAAACCGCACATCCGGGTTTCGTTGGGAAATTGCCTCGTAGCAGAACAGCGCCGTTTCCCTCTGCATCGTCCCTACGAATGGACGAAGTGTTTCAGAAAAACGCTGGTAATTGGTAAGTTTTCGGGGGGCCAAAAGGTTCCAACTCAGCCCGCGCTATTTAAATGGGAATAGACCTGACACGAATGCCAGGTCTATCTGGGGGTTCAGCGTTTTGAGTTTAGGGTTTAGCGTTAACGATTCAACTCTAAACCCTAAACTCAAAACGGGCTTACTTCACTTCCACTTCGGCACCCGCTTCTTCGAGGGCCTTGCGGAGCGATTCGGCTTCGTCTTTGGCGACGCCTTCTTTCACGGGCTTCGGTGCGCTGTCCACGAGTTCTTTGGCTTCTTTCAGGCCCAGACCGGTCAGGTCTTTCACCAGTTTCACCACGGCCAGTTTAGCACCGCCGGGAGCTTTCAGAATGACGTCGAACGAGGTTTTCTCGGCAACGGCCGGAGCCTCGTCGCCGCCACCACCGCCACCACCAGCCATCATAACGGGGGCTGCCGCAGCGGGTTCGATGCCATATTCATCCTTCAGGATGGAGGCCAGTTCGTTTACTTCTTTCACAGTCAGGTTGACTAACTGTTCAGCAAAGGCTTTCAAATCTGCCATTGTATTGGTCTTTAAGATTGGTTACGAATGAAAAAACTTAGAGCGTGTATGTTTGGTCTTGGAAGCCAAATTCAGTTGGCAGTTGACAGTTCGTAGTTGGCAAAAGACAATCTTAAAAATTGCCGACTGCCACTTGCTAACCGCCAACCGATTACGCCTCTTCGCGCTCCGAGAGCGTTTTGAGGATACTGGCCAGCTTGTTGCCACCGCCCTGCAGCGCGCCGATGACGTTCTTGGCGGGCGATTGCAGCAATCCGATGATTTCGCCGATGAGTTCCTGCTTCGATTTCAGGTTCAGCAGCGTATCGAGCTGGTCGTGGCCGATAAACAGCCCCGAATCAATCGACGCGCCTTTCAGCTTCAGCTTTTTGTTGCCGCCTTTGATGGCGTCTTTGATGAGCTTGGCAGCGACTTTACCCGACTCGGGGTGAAACATCACGCCGCTGAAACCCGCCAGCACGCTCTCATTGAAGGGCGTGTAGTCGGTCGGCATCGTTTCGAGGGCCTTGGCAATCAGCGTATTCTTGACGACGCGGTACTCGATACCGGCCTCGAAGCACTTCCGGCGCAGGTTGTTGGTTTCGGCAACCGACATCCCCGACGCGTCGGTGATGTAGAAGTAGGGAGTCTGGGCAAACTTTTCGCTCAACTCCGCAATGATGACACCTTTTTCTTCTCTCGTCATGGCTTACAGGCCGTTTACGGTGGTTTTGTCGATCGAAACGCTCGGGCTCATCGTGCTCGACAGGTAGATGCTTTTCACGTACGTGCCTTTCGACGACGACGGCTTCAGCTTCACCAGCGTGTTGAGCACTTCCTGGGCGTTTTCGGCCAGTTTTTCCGGCGAAAACGACACCTTCCCAATCGAGGTGTGGATGATGCCGGTTTTATCGACTTTAAAGTCAATTTTACCCGCTTTCACTTCCTTCACGGCTTTGGCGACGTCGAGGGTCACCGTACCCGATTTCGGGTTCGGCATCAGGCCACGCGGACCCAGAATTTTACCCAGACGACCGATTTTGGCCATGACGGTCGGCATCGTGATGATCACGTCCACGTCCGTCCAGCCGCCTTCGATTTTCTGGATGTATTCGTCGAGGCCGACGTAATCCGCACCAGCGGCGGTAGCTTCAGCCTCTTTATCGGGGGTGCAAAGCACAAGAACCCGCACTTCCTTGCCCGTGCCGTGGGGCAGGGCCACCACGCCGCGGACCATCTGGTCGGCTTTGCGCGGATCCACACCAAGGCGAACGTCGATGTCCACCGAAGCGTCGAATTTGGTGTAGGAGATTTGCTTCAGTACGTCTGCCGCAGCCTCAAGCGAGTATGCCTGGGTCTGGTCAAACTTCGAAAGCGCCTCTTTCTGTTTTTTAGTCAGTTTTGCCATTGTCTTTCAAAACGTTTAACCTATTCTCAGAACGGCTTTTGGCCGGTTACCGTCAATCCCATGCTGCGGGCCGTTCCCGCCACCATTTTCATGGCCGATTCCACCGTGAAGCAGTTCAGGTCGGGCATCTTAGTTTCGGCAATTTGCCGGACCTGATCCCAGGTGACCGAACCTACTTTTTTCAGGTTAGGCTGGGCCGAACCGGTTTTCACCTTCGCGGCTTCCAGCAGAAGAATCGGCGCGGGCGGGGTTTTTACGACGAAGTCGAACGACTTGTCTTTATAGTACGTGATGAGTACCGGCAATACCTGCCCCATTTTGTCCTGCGTGCGTGCATTAAACTGCTTGCAGAACTCCATGATGTTCAAGCCTTTGGAACCCAGCGCCGGACCGATTGGGGGCGAGGGGTTGGCCTGGCCACCTTTCACTTGCAGCTTTACGTAGCCGCCTATTTCCTTTGCCATTGCTTTAAAAAGCGTTTGTCGTTGCTAAAAAAGAGCCGTTGCCTTTTGCCGTGCGCTCTGGAAGCGAGAACACCGCTGGCTACGACTAACTCGGAGAAGATTTTTTGATTTGAAAATTTGAGAATGTGGGAATTTGAAAGTGAATGCCGTACCATTTTCAAATTGCGACACTCTCAAATTTTCAAATTCCTAACTTTCTTTTTCCACCTGCGCGTAGCTGAGTTCCATCGGGGTATTGCGCCCGAAGATTTTCACTACGACGTTCAGTTTTTTCTTTTCGTCGAAAATCTCCTCGACCGTGCCCGTGAAGCCACTAAACGGTCCATCCATTACCTTGACGCTTTCGCCCCGGATGAACGACACCGTCGGGGCGGTGGCTTCCTGTGTACCTTCGTCGACCTTGCCCAGAATCCGGTTGATCTCCGATTGGCGGAGCGGAATCGGGACTTTGGACGTTTTTCCTTCCGAGGCGCTCAGGAATCCAATTACGCCTGGCATGCTGGTAATCAGGTGGTTGACTTCGCCGTTCGACAAATCAGCCGAGATGATGATGTAGCCGGGGAAAAACGACTTCTCACGCACCCGCTTTTTGCCGTTGCGCATTTCGTAGATTTTCTCCGACGGGATCAGAATCTGTGGCACCTGTTCGGCCAGATTCTGCCGGGTAACTTCGTTTTCGATGTAGGATTTTACTTTTTTCTCCTGCCCCGAAACCGCCCGCAATACGTACCATTTTGGCTCAGCCATGTTCGTTCGGGAGTTTAAAGGCTTAGAACGAACTGTAGTAAAGGTCCATGCCCGTCTTGAAGACGAAGTCGATGGCACCCACCAGCAGGGCGAAAATCAGCGAAGCCACCAGCACGAGCCACGAACTGTTTTGCAATTCGGTGAATTTCGGCCAGGTGATATTTTTCGTGACCTCGTCATAAGAGGCCTTAAACAGTTCGACGACCTTATTCATGGTGGTGAAAATTAGGGGCTTACGACCCCTGTTCGTTGGCCCTGAAGAGCACGGGTGGAGAGATTCGAACTCCCATCAACGGTTTTGGAGACCGCTATTCTACCCTTGAACTACACCCGTAAAGCATCCGCTTTGCGAAACGGACTGCAAAAATACGACTTTATGACAAAAAACAAGTGCATACCCCGTAAGATATGCACTTCGTCTTTTGAAAATCAGGCTTCGACTTAGTCGAGGATTTCGGTTACCTGACCGGCACCCACCGTGCGACCACCCTCACGGATGGCGAAACGGAGGCCTTTCTCCATGGCGATTTTGTTGATCAAATCAACTTCAATCGTCAGGTTGTCGCCGGGCATCACCATCTCCACGTTTTCGGGGAGTTTGATTTCACCCGTGACGTCGGTGGTGCGGAAGTAGAACTGCGGACGGTACTTGTTGAAGAACGGCGTGTGACGGCCCCCCTCTTCTTTCGACAGCACGTACACTTCAGCCTTGAACTTCTGGTGGGGTTTCACCGAGCCGGGCTTGCAGATAACCATGCCGCGACGGATGTCGGTTTTTTCAATCCCACGGAGCAACAGCCCTACGTTGTCGCCGGCTTCGCCACGGTCGAGGATTTTGCGGAACATTTCCACGCCCGTCACGACCGACTTGAGGTTTTCGGCACCCATACCAAGGATTTCAACCTGCTCACCCGAGTTGATGATGCCGCGCTCAATGCGACCCGTAGCCACGGTACCGCGGCCGGTGATCGAGAACACGTCTTCAACCGGCATCAGGAAGGGCTGGTCGGTCAAACGCGTCGGGATCGGAATGTAGCTGTCAACGGCATCCATCAGGGCTTCGATGGTTTTCACCCACTTGGCGTCGCCGTTCAGGCCACCCAAAGCCGAACCCTGGATGACGGGAATGTTGTCGCCATCGTAGTCGTAGAAGCTCAGCAATTCGCGGATTTCCATTTCCACGAGTTCGAGCAGTTCGGGGTCGTCCACGAGGTCAACCTTGTTCATAAACACCACCAGTTGGGGCACACCCACCTGACGGGCGAGCAGGATGTGCTCACGGGTCTGGGGCATAGGGCCGTCGGTGGCGGCCACTACAATGATGGCACCGTCCATCTGAGCAGCACCCGTCACCATGTTCTTCACGTAGTCGGCGTGGCCGGGGCAGTCAACGTGCGCGTAGTGGCGCTTGTCGGTAGAGTATTCTACGTGCGCGGTGTTGATCGTAATCCCGCGCTCACGCTCTTCGGGTGCGTTATCAATCTGCGAAAAGTCTTTCTTTTCCGCCAGACCTTTTTCCGACAACACCTTGGTGATGGCGGCGGTCAGGGTCGTTTTCCCGTGGTCGACGTGGCCGATCGTCCCAATGTTCACGTGGGGCTTGGAACGGTCAAAGGTTTCTTTTGCCATGACTAAAAGTTTCTAAAAAATTGGTTTGTGTTGTGACTGGTTCCTGACGAATCGGGTAGAAAACTTGATTTTTACTGACGCAAAAAATTCCCGCTCCGGCGGGGAGAGGGAAAAATCAAGTGGAGCCTTTGAGGGGATTTGAACCCCTGACCTCTTCCTTACCAAGGAAGTGCTCTACCCCTGAGCTACAAAGGCCTATGTTGAGTTACGACTTCCGACGTACGCATTACGACTTAAAATTCATCAACATAAATTGTACTTCGTAAATCACACCTCGCAATTCAGCGAGCGGGAGACGGGGCTCGAACCCGCCACCTATAGCTTGGAAGGCTATCGCTCTACCAAATGAGCTACTCCCGCTTGACTCAGTTGGCAGTTTACAGTTCGACAGTCGGCAGCAAAAACTGTGAACTGTTAAACTGTTTACTGTGAACTGAAACGTGGGGACAGATGGATTCGAACCACCGAAGGCGTACGCCAGCAGATTTACAGTCTGCCCCATTTGGCCACTCTGGTATATCCCCGAATTGCGTCGTAAAAGAACGTTTCCCCTGGTCGTTTCGCCAATGGAGTTGCAAAAGTAAGCGGTTGGGGCAGAATCTCAAAACTGGCGCTTGAAAATTATTTTCGGGTAAAAACAAAAACGCCCTTCTCAGGCAAGGAGGGCGTTTTTAGGGAGTTTTCCCGTTAAAAATCAGAATTTAATGCCAAAGCTGACTGCCCGCAGGTCGGGACCTTTGTTTTCGGCGAAGAGGGGATTGAGATCGTAGTTGACGAACAGGTCGGGGAAATTGCGGATGCCCAGTTCGGCCCGCAGGCCGTAACGGAAGTTGTTGAGGTAATAATTACCGTGAACGTGGTCTTTGCTGCCGCTGCTGCGCTTGATTTTCGTGTAACTGTCGAGCCGGTAGCCTGCGTAGCCGCCCGCGCTCAGGTAGGAGAAGAAGCCCCGCCGGAAGGAGACCGTCGCCATAACGGGCAGGTTGAGGTAGGCCACGGTGAGTTTGCTCTTGCGCAACGCATCGGGCGATTCCACGAAGCCGAATTGCCCGGCAGTGGGTACGTCTTTCACCGCCACGCGATTGCCCTCGAACATGAAGTTGTACCACGAAAACTCCAGCCCCAGGTTCAGGTTGAGCGCCGCGTTGCGGCCCCGGGCGAGCCGGGCGTTTTGCAACCAACCGAAGGCAAAATATCGCGAGCCGAGCGGCCGGAGCTCAAAACTCTGGCCGGGCAGGGGACCACTGGCATCTGGACCGGTAACCGCGTTTAGCCCCAGTCCGAGGTAAAACCCCCGGTTGGCTCCCGCCCACCACCGGTTATGACGGCGCTCGCTGTACCGGGCGGTGTCAGGGTTTCCAATTCTTACCTCCTCGCTGCCGTCGCGCACGTAAATGCCGTTCCAGTTGATGTGTACCTCTTCGGATCCTTCTTTGTAATGAATCCCCTTGATGCCAACCCGAACGTAACTTTTATCATCGTAGTACCGGCGACGGTCCACTGAATCTTTCAGGTACAGCTTCCCATCCGTTTCGGCCACGATGACGCGTGTTTCGGAGGGCGAAATGGAGTCGATTTTCACGCCCAAATCACGGAGCAGCGCGTTGACGTCGTAGCGCTGGAGCTTCTGAAAATCGGCCTTATTGCGGGTGTAGATAACGATTTTCGAGTTGTTGCCAAATTGCACCACGACGGAATCACGAGGGGCGGCGGCCCTGGTCGTCAGCGTTAGCGCCAGCAGGGCAGGAAGCAGGATGAAAAAGCGTTTCATGGGGAATTTCAGAAATTAGTCTTGTCTTTTACGGTTTGGTACGTCTGATTTACTTTACCCGTGCCGCGCTCCAGTTTTTCCTCGGCGCGGGCCAGCAGGGTATTGGGATTGAAACCCACTTCGTTCCAGTCCACGCGGTCGCCGTTTTTGGCGTTGCCCAACTGCCGCAGAATACGTCCCAACCGATTGCGTTTACGAGGCTGTTCGTCGGTTGGTTTTTCGTCAAAATCGGTGTTCTTCAGCGTTACGACCAGCGTCGTTGGGGCGAGTTTGGCTGGTTCTGGGGCGGGCGTCGTCACCTGAGCAGCGGTCGGTTGGGTTGCCTTCGGTTCCTCAACGACGTTAGCGGGTTCGGGGCGTTCCGTGGCGGCGACCTGCACCGGGGCTTCCAGCTTCAGTTCAGGTTTTACCACGGGCACGGCTTCCGGTTGCCTGGGTGCGGACTGCGTTTCCGCACTCAGCGGTTTGACGGGTTTGCTGGAGGTGCGTTGGGCCAATCGGGGGGCGGCGGTGGGTAACGTCGAGTCAGTAATTTTTTCGGAAGCGGGTGCCTTCGGTGTCAGCGGTTTCGAGCCGGACGGTTGAATCGGTTTTGTTTGAACTGCCACCTGATTCCGAACCTCAGCCGTAGCGTCAGGCTGCCGAAGCCACCAAAGGCCAGCGAGCAGGAGGAGCGCCACCGAAGCCGCCACGCCGTAGGCCCAAAACGGCACCAGGCGGCGGGGTTCCTCCCGACCCAGTTTGCGTTCGAGCCGATGCCAGGCTTCGGGCCGGGGGGCAGTTTCGTGCTGCCGCAGGGCTTGCCCAAAACGGCGGTCGATGGGGTGTTTTTCCATGGCAAAGGTCAGTTTCAACCGGACGCTCTACACAAAAGCGCTGAGGCGTCGGCCCGTTTTATCGTTCGCTGGAGCGGTGCGCTCCCGTTTTTCAATCCATTCCTGCAACAGCGCCCGGCCCCGGTGCAATTGCGACTTCGAGGTGTTTTCGCTGATGCCGAGCGATTCTGCAATTTCGGCGTGGCTGTACCCTTCGATGGCGTAGAGGTTGAATACGGCCCGGTAGCCCGTAGGCAACTGTTGTACCAGTCGGTGCAGTTCGTCGGCTTCGAGGTTGGTGGCGGCGGCAACCGGCTCGGTTTCGTACTCCACGTCGTCGTAGCTGGTTTGCCAGCCCATTGTTTTCTTGCTGCGAAGGGCCATCAGCGCCTCGTTGACCATAATCCGGCGAACCCAGCCTTCAAAACTTCCTTCCAGCCGGAACTGCGCGATTTTGTCGAACACCTTCACAAAGCCTTCAATCATGGCTTCCTCGGCCTCGAAGTCGTCCGTCAGGTAGCGCCCGCACAGGCTGAGCATTCGGGGTGCATACCGCTCGTACACCCGGCGCTGCGCTTTCGGGTCGCCTTGCTGGCAGGCCCGAACGAGGCTATCTTCGGATTGAAAAAGCGGTATCAGTTTCACACGCGGGTCAGTTTCGGGAGGAAGATGCAGCCTTTCGGTGGTTGGTTGCGCGGCGACGGAAATTTTTTCAAGAAAAAACCCGCCGGGTGGGGCGGGTTTGGGATTTTGAAACCGAAATCAGTTCAGTGCGTTTCGCACCCGCCTGGTAACGGCGGCGCGGTGGGCGCGTTCGCGCTTGCTGCTACGCCACCACAGGTAGCCAACCACCGCTACAATCAGGTACGGCGTGGCAAGCATGTACAAAATGCCCGTGTTGAGGCCCGAACCACTGACGTAGCGCCCATTGCTGAACGTACTCTCGACCGTCGAACGACACATGGCGCATTGGGCCAGCGCCAATTGCCAATTGGCGAGCAGCAACGCGCAACTAAACAACAGTTTTTTCATCATCATCAACCTTTTAACTCCTCTTTTTCACTTGTAGTACGGGCTGATCATCACGTAGGCAATCACGCCCGACACCGAAACGTACAGCCAGATGGGAAACGTGTAGCGGACGATTTTCACGTGACGGCCGAATTGGCTGGTCAGTGCAAAATAGAGTGCCAGCAAGACGAATGGCACCACCACCACCGACAACACAATGTGACTGACGAGCACGAAAAAATACACGGTTCGAATCAGGCCCTCGCCGCCAAACGGGGTCGATTCATTGGAAAGGTGGTAGAGTACGTACGAAACCAAAAACACCGAGCCAAGCGAGAAACTGCTAATCATGCACAGCCGGTGCAGGGCGATTTTTCGGGCCAGAATGGCAAATAGACCCGCCACGAGCAACACTGCTGTCAGGCTGTTGAGAATGGCGTTGAAATGCGGCAGTACCTTGGTCCATTCGCCTAAATCCACTTTTTGCCGAATGCCCAGTAACACCGCCACGGCCAGCGGAATCACCACCGACAGCACCCGAATCAGGGTATAATACCTTTTTTCTTTTTGAGTGGAAATGGTCAAATCGGCCATGCTTGATTACTGGTTTCTATGATCGTTCTTCGTGCTTACCCCTGCTTTCCGACGAAACAACGATTACGCCTCAGCTTTGCTTGCTGTAAATGTCGAGCAACACGCGGATTTCGAGAATCAGCCGATCCACGTCTTTTTTATCCGTGCCGTCGTAATACCCCCGGATAACGCCCTCTTTGTCTACCAATACCAACTTTTCGCTATGGGTAAAGGTTTCGGCGCGAGTGCCCTTTTCGTCGGCATCCTGCTGGACGGGCAGGAAGTATCCTTTCAGGGCCAGGTGATAAATGGCCGATTGCGGACCAGTCACGAATGTCCAGCGGTTGGGCCGGGCGTCGTAGTCGCGGGCGTAGCGGCGCAGCACGGCGGGCGTATCGTGTTCGGGGTCGATGGAATAAGAAACCAATTGCACGTCCGGGTTCTGGCTGAACACTTCCTGCACCCGACTCAACTGTGACGAGAGTTTCGGGCAAATGCTTTCGCAACGCGTGAAAAAGAAGTCGGCGACGTGAATTTTCCCCCGAAGAGCGGCCCCAGTGACCTCGGCGCTATCCTGGTTGAGCAGCCGAAACGAAGGAATCTGGTGAAAAACCGTATCCTGTTTTGGCTCGAAAAAACGCGCCGCTGGGTTAGTTCGCGTCAACATCGCCCCCGTAGTGGAGTCTTCGAGCGGGTAATACCGCCGCAGGGTGTAGTGGTTTTGGCCGAAGGTGCGCAGGTAAATAAAAATAAAAGCCGGAATCACTAACACGGCGATTAGGATTCCGGCTTTACGCAAGTTGCTCATGCTTATTCCCCAAACAAGGCTCCGAAAATGTAGCCGCCTTCAAGCAGCAACGCCAGCAACAGCCAGGCGACGAACAGGGTCGGAATCAGGATCGTCCAGATGAGGCCCTTGACCTCGTGCTTCAGGTGCATGAATTCGCCGACGATGAAAAAGGCTTTCACCAACGTCATGATGACGAATGTGAAAATCTTGAACGCGCCATGCGGCACGGTGAACGCCACGAGAAACTCCAGCGAGGTAATTGCCGCCAGAATCCAGAAGGTGCGCCAGATGACCTTCGTCTGCGCGGGCGGGGGCGTGTACGCTTGCTGGTCGGTCGGTTGATTGATGACTTGTGCCATGACTTAAAAAGGCGTTTTTTACTTAAACCAAGTAGAAGAAGGTAAACACGAACACCCAGACGAGGTCCACAAAGTGCCAGTAGAGGCCCACTTTCTCGACCATTTCGTAGTGCCCGCGCCGCTGATACACGCCAATGGACGTGTTGAAGAAAATGATGATATTGATGATAACTCCAGAGAACACGTGCGTACCGTGGAAGCCCGTGATAAAGAAAAACAGGTCGGCAAAAGGCTGTGGCCCGTACTGATTTTCGAGCAGACTGGCTCCGTGCAAGGTGCGCGTGACCCATTGGCCATTGACGATCTCTTTCACCGCCGTACCCGCTTCGGTGCCGTGGATGAAGTGCGTCCACTCCCAGGCCTGCGAGCCGAGGAAAGTGAAACCGCCCAGAATCGTCCAGAGCATCCATTTTTCCACGTCGGCCTGGTCCATCCGGTGGCCCGCCTCAACGGCCAGCACCATCGTAACCGAACTGAAAATCAGGATGAAGGTCATAATCCCCACAAACACCAACGGGGCATTGATGCCGTGCAGAAACGGCACCGCCTCGAACACTTTCTCGGGAATAGGCCAGTACGCGTGCGAAAAGACGAAGTCGGCGGCCTTACCCTGGTAGGCTTCGTGGCTGTACCGAATCAGTCCGTAGCTGATCAGCAGCGCCGAAAACGTGAACGTGTCCGACAAAAGGAAAATCCACATCATCAGCTTTCCGTAGCTGGCCTTCATCGGCTCAGCTCCACCCAGCCAGAGGTGTTTCGGTTCGGCGGCGACGGTGTGTGTTGCCATTACTCGTTGCGGTTTACTTTAATTGTTGTACAAAAGAAACAAAAACAGATACAGCCAGAGCACGTCCAGAAAATGCCAGAATGTGGCTGCCATTTCGATCGTTCGGGTGTTTTTGGCGTGGATGGTTTGCCGAAAGGCGGCCACCAGCGCAAAAATCAGCACCACCAGCCCCGCCACGATGTGCACTCCGTGCACCGCACTCAGCACATAAACGAACGAGCCGGAGGGGTTGCCCACAAAGTACACGTTCATGGCGACCAACCGGCCCCAGCCCAGCACCTGCATCACCAGAAAGACGAGGCCGAGCACAAAAGTAATTGAAATCAGGGTTCGCAGCAGGGCGAACTTGTCTTTTTTCGCCGCCCACGCCGCCACGGCCATGCTCATACTACTCACCAGAAGTACGCCGGTACTGTAGTAAAAAATGCGCGGCAAGGCGAATTCCAGCCAGTTGCCCTCGGCCTTGCGAACGAGGTACGCGCTCGTGAAAGCGGCGAACATCATCGTAATGCTGACGATAAACAACCACAGCAAAAACTTGCGCGGGTGCATCGAGAGCGTCTCCTGCGGCTCCTCCGGTACAGTTAGTTGTATATTTTTCAGGTCGGTTGTCATTTTTGTATCGTTTTAAGTTCAGCGTTTTGGGTTTAGGGTTCAGTGCTGACACAATTCTAAACGCTAAGCCCAAAACGCTAAACTACCTTGTCCAGCAAAAACGCAATCTGCACAACAGGCAGGTACACGAATCCACCCAGCATCATCAACAATGCGGCCCGGTCGGTGGTTTCGCGCATGAGGTAAAAGGTCTGGGCCAAAAACAGGATGCCACAGCCCATCGCCACGAGCGCCGACGTGATGCCCGTCATGCCCAGCAGGTAAGGCAGCCAGCCCACCGGCAACAAAAACAGCGTGTACGTGCTGATGGTCAGCGCGGTGCGGACGTCCTTCTGACCACCGTTGGGCAGCATTTTAAAACCTGCCCGTTTGTAGTCCGCATCAGCCAGCCAGGCCACCGCCCAGAAGTGCGGAAATTGCCAGAAAAACTGAATAGCGAACAGTACGCCCGGCTCCCAGCCGAAATGGTTAGTGGCGGCTACCCAGCCAATCATCGGCGGAAACGCGCCCGGAAAGGCCCCCACAAGCACCGAAATCGGCCCGACGCGCTTGAGCGGTGTGTACACGAAACCGTACAGCACCAGTGATAGCAGCGCCACCAGCGTGGTTCGCAGGTTGAAATAGTTCGCAAAAATAAACACGCTCACCAGCGTGAGCACGACGCAGAAAATCTCGGCCTCCCGGGCCGTCAGCCGCCCCGTTGGGAGCGGACGCCCCGCCGTGCGGCGCATCTGCTTGTCGAGGTTCGTTTCAATGAGCTGGTTGATGATGTTGGAAGCGCCCGTGATGGCGAAACCGGCCAACGTCAGCAGGGCCAGTTTACCCCAATCCATCTCGCGTACGGCCAGCGCGTAGCCAAAGAGCGCCGACAAAACGACGAAACTTGTAAGCCGGAATTTCAACAGTTCCGCGTAAGCTTTTACTTTTTCAATCCAACTGCCGACGACCACTTCGGTCGTGCTATTTTGAAGTTCTTTCATTCAAACAAGGTATGTTTCGTTGCCGACCGGTGCGTTGGCTTTGCCAAAAACCCGCTCGCGGTTGAGCAACAGAAAAATAATGAACTGAACCCCCAGCGCCACGATGGCGAGGGTGAGGTGAATGGGCTGTAAAACTGCCGGAACGCCGAAATAGGCCATAACAACGCCCGTTAAAATTTCAATCACCACCAACCCCAACAGCGCCGTGGTGAACAGAAACAGCAAACCGCGTCGGTTCACCTGGCGGCTCAACCGGTAAATCAGGTAGCCGTGTACGGCCAGTACCAGCAGCGAAAACGAGCGGTGTACGTAAAATTCAACGCCCAACTGCCCAACCCACCCACTGCGGCTTTCATAACCCAACCGCCGGACGACCTCGTCCATTGCCTCGCGCACCTGGGTTCCGAGGACGACCTGCGCCAGCGAAAGCCCAATAACCAGGGTGAGTAGCCGATTCAGCGCGGGTTTGGTGACCACTGCCTCAACGGCTAATTTTCCCGAGTACGACCGCGCCACGGCATACAGCAACACGAACACCACCGCAATCGCCGCGACTAAGTGCAGCGTCACCATGCCGGGGTGTAGCTCGGTCGAAACCACTTTCGACCCCAGCCACCCTTCAAACGCCACCAGCACGAAGGCCAGCACACTCAGCCAGAAAACCGCACGATCCTTTTTGAGAAACGAAACAGAAGCCAGCAACGTAGCAAAAATCAACAGCCCCGTCGCGACGCCCAGCAGGCGATTGACGTACTCAATCCAGGTTTTAGCGGCGTTGAACACCACTTCGCCCTTCAGTTTTGCACCGTAGAGTTCCGCATAGTTCGGTGGCAATTGACTGGCTTCCATCGGCGGCACCCAGCGCCCAAAGCAACGCGGCCAATCGGGGCAGCCCATCCCCGACCCCGTTGCGCGCACGATGCCGCCCGCCAGAATCAGCAAATACACGACGGCGACGGTGACGAGACCGAGTTGTCTGAATCGTGCTCCGTGAACTTTTGGAATTGCCATGAAATTTCTACCGCTTCCATCAGACAAATGGGCCAACGGCCGGGTCGGTTCCCTTCCGTCAGCCCATTCATTTTAAACAAATGTCGCCTCAGTGCGTGTACACTTGGTTTTGGTTATCGAGCAATTCGTCGATTTCCCGCTCCATCGGAATCTGCTCGTTTTCGTGGGGCAAATTCGACTCCGGCGTGGCCGAATACGGAATGTTTTGCGGGATGAAATCCTCGTGTGCCCCCGGCTTGCTGTAATCGTAGGGCCAGCGGTACACGGGCGGGATTGCGCCCGGCCAGTTACCGTGTTCGGGGTGAATCGGGGCCGTCCATTCCAGCGTATTCGAGCGCCAGGGGTTTTGCGGCGCGCGTTTGCCCCGGAACATCGAGTAGAAGAAATTCCAGGCAAACAGCAACTGCGCACTGAAGGTAATGATGGCCGCGATGCTGATGAACTGGTTCAGGTCGCTGAACGAGTTGGTGGCGTCGTAGGTCGTGAATGAGTAGTAGCGGCGCGGGAATCCGGCGATGCCGATGTAGTGCATCGGGAAAAACACGCAGTAAATGCCCACGAAGGTCATCCAGAAGTGGATGTAGCCCATTTTCTCGTTCATCATTCGCCCGAGCATTTTCGGGAACCAGTGGTAGACCCCCGCCACCAAGCCGAAGAATGACGCCGAACCCATCACGAGGTGGAAGTGCGCCACCACGAAATAGGTATCGTGTAGCTGAATATCGAGGGCGGAGTTGCCGAGAATAATCCCCGTGATACCACCCGAAATAAAGAACGACACCAGCCCGATGGAAAACAGCATGGCGGGCGTAAACACAATGTTGCCTTTCCAAAGCGTCGTGATGTAGTTGAACGCTTTCACCGCCGAAGGCACGGCGATGATCAGCGTCAGGAACATGAAAACCGAACCGAGGAAGGGGTTCATTCCGGTCACAAACATGTGGTGCGCCCACACGATAAAGGCCAGCAACGTGATGCCCATCAGCGATCCAATCATGGCACGGTAGCCAAAAATGGGCTTGCGCGAGTTGGTGGCGATGATTTCGGAGGTAATTCCCAAAGCGGGCAGAATCACGATGTACACCTCCGGGTGACCCAGGAACCAGAATAAGTGCTGGTAGAGAATGGCCGAACCGCCCACGTTGGGCAGCGCCTCGCCGTTCACGTAGATTTCCGACAGGTAGAAACTGGTGCCAAACGAGCGGTCGAAAACCAGCAGCAGCACCGCCGAGAACAACACCGGGAACGACAGAATACCCAGAATGGCCGTGAAGAAAAACGCCCAAATCGTCAGCGGGAGTTTCGTAAAACTCATGCCACGCGTCCGTAGGTTGATGATCGTCGTGACGTAGTTGATGCCACCCAAAAGCTGAGAAACAATGAACAACGCCATTGAAATGAGCCAGAGCGTCAGCCCAAACGCCGAACCGGGAGAGGCCTGCGGTAACGCCGACAGCGGCGGATACACCACCCAGCCACCACCCGCCGGGCCGGTTTCCACGAACAGGGAGGCAAACATAATCACGCTCGACACGAAAAAGAACCAGTACGAGAGCATGTTCAGGAAACCCGACGCCATGTCACGAGCACCCACTTGCAGCGGAATCAGGAAGTTGGAGAACGTTCCCGAAAGACCCGCCGTCAGCACGAAAAACACCATGATGGTGCCGTGCATGGTCACCAGCGCGAGGTAAAATTCCGGGTTGAGTTTTCCGCCCTCATCAATCCAGTGACCCAGCAGCGGACGCAGCCAGCCCATGTTCATATTGGGAAAACCCAGTTGCAGGCGGAACAGCAGCGAGAGCATCCCACCCACAAACGCCCACAGCAAGCCTGAAATCAGGTATTGCTTGGCGATGGTTTTGTGGTCTTCCGAAAAGATGTATTTGCGAATAAAGCCCAACTCATGGTGCTCGTGTTCGTGCTCGTCGTGGGCATGAACCGCAGGAGTCAAGTCAACAGCCGTTGCCATATTCTTAAGGTTGTTACAGGTTCAATCGATTACTTCAGCGAGACCCCGGTGCTCGCCGCCGCGCCGCCTGTTGCGGCCGAGGTGCTGTCGGCCGGGGCCGCGTCAATGTACTTCATAGCTTTCGCCTTCAAATTCTGGGGCACCTGACTCAGGTAGGACGGGTTGGCGTTCAGGAACGGCTTGTGCCCGGCCAGGTACGCCTTGTATTCCTCGACTTCCTCGATCACTACCGGCATTTTCATCGAAAAGTGCCCCTGCCCACAGATTTCCGTGCAGTTCAACTGGTAATTGAAGCCGGGGTTGTTCGTCTCGTTCCGCATTTCCTCCGTCGTTTTTGTCGCTACAAACCAAAACTTAGTTGGCATCCCCGGCACAGCGTCCATTTTCACGCGCAGGTGGGGCAGGAACACGCTGTGCAACACGTCTTTGGCCCGGATTTTCAACAACACCGGTACGCCTTTCGGAATGTGGAGAGCATTGTCAGTAAAGTCGTCGAACGAGGCTTCGTCGGAAAAATCAATGCCCAGTTCATTCGTCGCATCGATCAATTTGAAATTGTAATTCCCCAGTTTAGCGTTGTCGGTACCGGGGTAACGGGCCACCCAGTTGAACTGCTTGCCGACTACTTCGATGACGTACGCATTTTCGGGCGCCTGTTTCGTGATGTCGCGCCACACGCGCCAGCCCGTGAAGACCAGCACGGCCATGACGACGGCCGGGATTACCGTCCAGATGAGTTCGAGTCGGTGGTTGACGGGGTAGAAAACCGCCTTGCGGTCGGCCCGGTACTGGTAGCGCCAAGCGAACACGAACAGCAACATGTTGGTCACGAAAAACGCCGCCGTGATGATGGCCATTGAAATCCAGAACATGTTGTCGGTCAGGACACCGTGCTCGGAGGCAGCCTCCGGCAGAAATTTCGGCTTCGATTCCAGAAACGACCAGGTCGCAGCGATGGACCCGATGATTGGGAACGCCAGCATGAGAGCGCCGTTAATGCGGTTGCTCATGCCGCCCCGGTGGGCGTGCGGGTTGTCGGTGCCGTCGTTATCGCCGGTATTGATGTTTTTTGCCAACGTCGTAATCCGCGACAGTACGACAAACGTCAGCACCAGAAAAACGACCGCCAGTATTCCAACGAGATAAACCATGACTTAAGAGTTCAGGTACATTCGGTAAACTTACTTCAAAGGTACGGCTCGAAAAAATGCCCTTCAAGACGTATACAAGGCACTTTTTTCAACCTCACCGCCTCAAACCAAAGCCATAACGGCTTGTTCGGCGCGGTTGTTTTCTAAATATCGTGGTGCAGGGCTTCCTCCAGCATGGGGTGGTTTTTGGCCACCAGCGAGGCCTTCGTCAGTTGCAGATTGACCACGTAACCGAACCCACTGGCAAACAGCAACACCGTACCAAATTCAATCAGGCCGAACCCGGCGTTGGCACCCACGGCACCCGGCATAATCATCTGGTAAAAATCGAACCAGTGCCCAACAATCACGCCCCAGCAGGCCACTTTCATGAACACGGGCGTCCGTTTGGCGTCGCGCGTCATCAGCGATAAGAACGGAAATACGAAGCAGAGGAAGAAATTGACGAAAAACGGCCCTTTGAAAATGCCACCATATCCCCCGAAACGCTCTTTGAAATAAATGATCTCTTCGGGCAGGTTGGCGTAGTAAATCAACAGGAATTGGGAAAACCAGACGTAGGTCCAGAAAATGGAGAACGCAAAAATGTACTTGCCCAGGTCGTGAATGTGGCTTTCGTTAACCCCACTCAAGTAGCCCTGGTCTTTGAGGTAAAGGACCACCAGCGTAATTACTGCCAGCGTGGTGACGTGCCAACTGGCAAACAGGTACCAGCCGAACATGGTGCTGAACCAGTGGGAGTCGATGGACATCACCCAATCCCAGGCGCAGATCGATGACGTGACGGCAAACACCAGAATAAAGGCGCGGCTGATGTTTTTCATGCGGTACCAGTGCTCGGTGCCACCCAGTTCGTCTTCCCGAATTGACGTGCTACGCAGCATTCTCCACAGTGCGTACCACGCGCCGAGGCTGAAAATCATGCGAATCAGGTAAAACGGTTCATTCAGAAAACCCCGCTTCCCGGCGATGATAGGGTCGTAGTCCGAACTGCTTTTATCAAACAACTCCGAGTGGGTCCAGTGAAACAGGTCGTGTTTGAAAAGCAGAAACAAGCCCACCAGCAACACCGCCGAAATCGGCAGAAAGGCCGGAAACGCTTCAGGAACGCGTTTGATGATGGACGACCACCCCGCCCACGACAGGTACTGGATGGCGACGAAGAACATCCCCACCACGGCGATACCCGTGAACAGCACGCTGTTGAGCCACAAATTTGCAATTACCCGTTTGAGCCAGCCCGCCGTTTCATGGTGTTCGGCTCCTTCGTGCGCACCGTGGGCGTGTCCCCCCGCTTCGTGCGCGTGTTCAAGGCCGATGCCCCAGCCTTTCGATACCAGAAAAGCGCCCACCACCAGCATTGCCAGACCAACCACCATGGCGGTGATGTATTTGCGGCGCGATTCGGAGGGAAACTGGTACCATTCCTCCAGGTCGTTCGGCGAAAAAGGATGCGAATGATCTGCCATGTACTTCGTGAATCGTTAAGGATTAAGGGTCACTTGGTATTGGTCCTCGTCGTCCCAGGCCACTTTTAAAAGCAGAAACCTACGGTTAACGATTGACTACTTATCAGGGATTAAACTGGAGTTTATGCACCCAGTGAACGATTTTCCAGCGTTCTTCGGGCGTGATCTGCGAACCGTGCGGCCACATCCGGCCCTTGCCGTAGGTGATGGTGTGGAAAATATGGCCGTCGTTCAGGTTTTTCAAGGCATCGCTCTGGTACACGGGCACCCCTTTGTAAAGTTTGGCCACTGTGCCGTCGCCCTTGCCTTTTTCGCCGTGGCAGTGAATGCAGTAGCGTCCGTACAGCAATTCGCCTTCTTTCAACGTTTTATCCGTCAACGGGACCGGGTTGGTCAGCGTCGCTTCCGCGATGCCCATGCTATCGGCTGGAATGTCATACACCATCAAGTCCACAGTGGCACTGTCGCCGTTGCCGAAGCGGGTGTTGTAATTGCGCCGGGCCACGGTGCCTTTCACGGGCGTCCGCATGTTGAGGCCCATCGGGTTGATGGAATTCGTATCCACCTGGCTGAGTGGTTCGTAGCCAACCGGCCGGTACATGTTGGGCGAATACTCCAGTTCGGTCTGGTTGTGCCCGCGTTTCAGCGACATCAGCACAATGACCACCAGGGCACCTAGTAGCCACACATACCCGATGTTTTTTCTCAAAAATTCCATGTAGGGGTCGGTACTTAGTGGTTAACGATTTCTTTGACATTCACCTCGATGGCCCCCGAATCACGCAGGGTTTTGGTGATGTCGGTCTCGGTCAATTTGTTGCTACCGAGGTCGATGGCCATGACGAATTTGTCGTCGGTGCTGCGGAGGTCGAACATTTTCGGGTCGACGCCCCACCACAGGTTGTTGGTAATCCAGAAGGTAAATACCATCCCGAAGGCGGTAAACAGCACCGTGAACTCGAACAACGGTGGAATAAAGTCCGGGAACGCAATGAAATCCTTACCCCCGATGATGATGGGCCAGTCGATGCCCATCGTCCAGATGGTCAGCGCCAGCATACACAGAAAGCCGAGCGTACCAAACATAAAGGCCGCGATGGGAATGCGGGTGCGCGGGTGACCGATGGCGCGGTCGAGGCCGTGGATCGGGAAGGGCGTGTACACTTCGTGAATCCGGACGCCGGTATTTTTCACCTGCGTCACCGCCGCCAGTACCTCGTCTTCGTCGTCGTAAATACCGACCAGGAATCGTTTGTTGGTATCCATGGGTTAGTTTTCAGTTTCCAGTTTTCGGTTGTCAGTTGAATTTCACTCCTGACTCCCGAGCACTGACTGCTCGTTATTCAGCATCTTTGTTGAACGAGGGCCGGACGATGGTTTCGCTCGGGGCCGCGCTTACTTTCTTTTTATACGGATAATCCGACGACA
The DNA here is from genome assembly GCA_965249815.1 of Spirosomataceae bacterium. GTDB lineage: Bacteria > Bacteroidota > Bacteroidia > Cytophagales > Spirosomataceae > JAJAZB01. The sequence continues at coordinate 827,413 of CBDFMV010000003.1, forward strand.
CGCCTTTCAGCACCGCTTTCACCTCGGCCATGTTGACCACCGGCAGGAATTTGGCGAACAGCAGGAACGCCGTGAAAAACAGCCCGAATGAGAAAAGATAGTCGCTGATGTCGAAAATGGTCGGTGAGAACATGGCCCAGCTCGACGGCAGGTAATCACGGTGCAGCGAGGTGACGATGATCACGAAGCGCTCGAACCACATCCCGATGTTCACAATCACCGACAGGATAAAGGTGGCCGTCAGGCTCCGGCGCAGGCTGCGAATCCAGAACAACTGGGGCGAAATCACGTTGCAGGTCATCATCGTCCAGTACGCCCACCAGTAGGGACCGGTTGCCCGGTTGATGAAGGCGTACCCTTCGTACTCGACACCCGAATACCAGGCAATGAAGAACTCCGTCAGGTAGGCAATCCCCACAATCGAGCCGGTCACCGTGATGATTTTATTCATCGTCTCAATGTGCTCGATGGTGATGTAGTCCTCCAGCTTGAACACGTAGCGGGTAATCAGCAGCAGGTTCTGCACCATCGCAAAGCCCGAGAAAATGGCCCCGGCCACGAAATACGGTGGGAAGATGGTCGTGTGCCAGCCCGGCACCACCGACGTGGCAAAGTCCATACTCACGATGGTGTGCACCGAAAGCACCAGCGGTGTCGAAATGCCCGCCAGGATCAGCGAAACGTATTCGTACCGCGCCCAGGTTTTGGCCCCGCCATTCCAGCCCATCGAGAAAAAGCCATAAGCGAACTTGGACAACTTGTTGGTCGCCCGGTCGCGGATGGTGGCCAAATCGGGCAACAGCCCCACGTACCAGAACACCAGCGAAACCGAGAAGTACGTCGAAATGGCGAACACGTCCCACACCAGCGGCGAGTTGAAGTTTACCCACAGCGAACCGTACGTGTTCGGAATCGGGATGGCCCAGTACGCCAGCCAGGTGCGCCCGGCGTGCATCAGGATAAAGCTGGCGGCACAAATCACGGCGAAAATCGTCATGGCTTCCGCCGAGCGGTTTACCGACGTCCGCCACTTCTGGCGAAACAGAAGCAGAATGGCCGAAATAAGCGTCCCGGCGTGCCCGATACCGACCCACCACACAAAGTTGGTGATGTCCCAGGCCCAGCCAACGGTTTTGTTCAACCCCCAAACGCCCAGCCCTTCCCACCACGTGTAAAACACGCAGGAGGTGCCGTACATCAGCACTACCACGGAAATCAGGAACACAACCCACCACTGTCTGGTGGGTTTCCCCTCCACCTGACGACTCACGTCTTCGGTAACGTCGTGGTACGATTTACCACCAGTTATCAAGGGGGGTCTCACAATTGCTGCGCTCGCGTGCGACATGGTCAGTTTATCAGTTTAACAGTTTACAGTCGTTCGTTAGCATTCGTCAGTCTCGAAGCGAAGAAATTACCCATCAACTGCCGAGCCTCCCAACGACTCCGATTAGCTATGGGTGTGGCCCGTTTCCTGACGCGCGTCTTCCTGCGTTTCGGCGGTCTTGCCCACTTTGTTGCGAATTTTGGTCAGGTACGAAATCTGCGGCAACACGTTGATCTCTTCCAGGACGTGGAAGGCCCGCGCGTCTTTTTCCACCGCCAGAATTTTAGCAATCTCGCTGTCGGGGTTATTCATGTCGCCAAACACGATGGCACCCGTCGGGCACGACTGCGAACAGGCCGTTTCCACTTCGTCGGCTTCCATGCGGCGGCGTTCTTTCTTGGCCTTCAGCTTGGTTTCCTGAATACGCTGCACGCAGAACGAGCATTTTTCCATCACCCCCCGCGAACGCACCGTGACGTCGGGGTTGATGACCATTTTGCCCAGGTCGTTGTTGAAATGGAAATCGAATTTGTCCTCGTTGAAATACTTGAACCAGTTGAACCGGCGCACTTTGTAGGGGCAGTTGTTGGCGCAGTAGCGCGTGCCGATGCACCGGTTGTAGGTCATCTGGTTGAGGCCCTCGCTGCTGTGCGACGTAGCAATCACCGGGCAGACCGTTTCGCAGGGCGCGTTCGAGCAGTGCTGGCAAAGCATCGGCTGGAACGTCACCTCGGGGTTATCCGAAGCTACTTCCAAGCCTTTCAAATCCTCCGCCTCGGCGTCCGATGAGTAGTAGCGGTCGATGCGAATCCAGTGCATTTCGCGCCGCATGATCACCTCGCGGCGACCGACTACGGCCACGTTGTTCTCGGCCTGGCACCCCACCACGCAGGCGTTGCAGCCCGTGCAGGAGTTGAGGTCGATGACCATGCCCCACGAGTGGGTCTTCTTCTCATGTCCGTTCCAGAGTGAAAGACTGTTTGGTTCCACCTTACCCACCGAGGTAACGACCTTCGGCTCGAAGCGGCCCGCTTTCACGTTTTTCTGGTAATTGGCCAGCACCGATTCCTGAATCACCGCCTGGCGACCCATCACCGTGTGGTGCGTCTGGGTCTGGGCGATGCCGGGCGAATAGGTGTCGCCCACGCCCTGCACCGTCACGGCCGGAGCCAGCATCCCGACGAAGGGAAACACGTTGACTCCCACGCCATTGGCAGCTTTCCCGGCTTTCGTCCGGCCGTAGCCGATGGCCACGGCCACCGTGTCGTCGGCCTGGCCGGGTTGCACCAGTACGGGGAGTCGAATGGCTTCGCGCCCGACGACTTCGAGTTTCACGAGGTCATTCTGCTTGACGCCCAGCTTCGTGGCCGTTTTCTGCGAAATGGAGGCGTAGTTGTCCCAACAGGCCTTCGTCACCGGGTCGGGTACCTCCTGCAACCAGGGGTTGTTGGCCTGCGAACCCGCGCCGATGCTCACTTTTTCGTAAAGGACCAGTTCCATGCCTTCCGATGCGGCTTTGTAGCGGCCCGCAATCGAAGCGGCAGCAGCCGAAGCGTCGGCGTTCATGGTGGCGGCGGAAGCGGCTGGGGTGCTGCCCGGTTCAAAAACGCCGTCGTGAAGGCTTTGGATCCAGAAATTTTTGAAGTCTTTCGACTTATCGGAAAGCCTGTAAAACGTTGTCCGCCAGCGGTTTTTAAGGTAGGTCTCGTAGTCGCTGCTCAACCCAGCCCAGGCCAGCAGGGACGCCTGCGCCTGACGGGTTTTGAAAATCGGGGAAATGGTGGGCTGGCAAAGGCTGAAGAAGCCACGTTTCGGCTCGGCATCGTTCCAGGATTCGAGAAAGTGCGAGTCGGGCACGATGAATTTGCAGAGCGAGGCGGTTTCATCGGCGCGGTCGGCCATCGAAACTGACAAGGGCACCCGACCCAGTGCCGCTTCGACTTCCTTGGCGCGCGGGTGATCGTACACCGGGTTGGCCCCGTAAAAAATCACCGCATCCACGCGCCCGCCTTTCAACTCGTCGATGAAGGCGTTCATCGCCGCGTCGTTGCCCTGGCGGTAGTAGCTCGGCGTACCGAGGTCGATGGTGGTGCCGTAACTCCCCAGCAGGTTGTTGATGGCGTTGACGATGGTCTGCACGGCTACGTCGTTCGAGCCGGAAACCACCAGCGCCGCGCCCCGGTTGGCCGCCAAATCGCGGGCGGCTTCATCGAGCCATTTTACGGTTAGGGCGGGGGCCGAAACGGGCGAACCGCCCAGTTTAGCAGCCAGTTTGTTGTAAAGCGCCACCGCCACCAGCCCTTCCTGCGAAGGTTTGATGGGCGTCCGGTAGTCGGCATTTGCCCCCGTGTTCGAGAGAATCGTCTCGAACTGGTAGTGCCGCGACATGTCTTTTTTGCCGCCCTGCTGCGCCGAACTCAGTTTACGCGTTTTAGCGTATTGGTTTTGGAAAATAGCGGGCGAAATCCACGTGCCCAGAAAATCGCAGGAAAGCCCGACGATGGTTTTAGCCTTACTGAAATCGTAGCTTGGCAGCAAGCCGCCGTTGGCCTGGAGCAGTCCCGACGCTGAGTTGGCGTCGTACTGAATGTGTTGGGTGGAGGGAAACTTTGCCTTGAAATCGGCGATGACGGCTTTCGTCGTTGGACTTAGAATCGTCGATGAAACCAGCCGGATGTTCTGACTGCGGCCCAGTTGCGCGGCAATCTTCGCGTCAACGGTTTTCCAGTCGGTGTTTTTACCACCTTCCTGCGGACCACGCAGTTTTTCGTTGTCGTACAGGCTCAGTACCGAAGCCTGCGCCCGTGAATTCAGTACGCCCAGGCTAACGCTCGAGAGCCGGTTGCCTTCGAGTTTAATGGGTCGTCCTTCGCGGGTTTTCACCAGCACGCTGGCGTAGTCGCCGCCGTCGGTGTAGGTCGAAGCATACCAGTTGGCGATGCTCGGCTCCACATCCATTGGTTTATTCAGGTACGGGATGGCCTTCCGCACCGGGGCTTCACAGGCTGCCAGCGAAACGGCTGCCACGCTGAAGCCCAGCACTTTCAAAAAGTCACGGCGTTGAAATTCCGACCCGTCGGTCAGGGTTGCGTCCGAGAATTCTTTGTCGGCATTCCTGACAAACTCTGGGTCGTTGGTCAATTCTTCGATTCCCCGCCAGTACCGTTTGGTCGTATTTTCCATGGATTGGGTTTACGCGAAATGAAGTTTTCAGTTTTCGGTCTTCAGTTCATAAAACTGCCCACTGCGACCTGCCAACTGCAAACTGGTCAATAGTGGCACTTGGAGCACTCCAGCCCACCGATATTGGCTACCTTCAGATCTTTGCCGCCTTCTTTTTTGTGAATCTCGACGAGTTTGTCGTAGTAGGCGTTGCCTTCCGAATTCACGTTGGTCTGGCGGTGGCAGTCGATGCACCAGCCCATCGTCAGCGACGAGCGTTGCTCGACAACCTCCATCGTCTGAATCTCGCCGTGGCACTGCTGGCACTGAAGCCCGCCCACGTTGACGTGCTGCGCGTGGTTGAAGTAGGCAAAGTCGGGCAGGTTGTGCACCCGGACCCATTCGATGGGCTGGTCGTTTTCGATGGCCCGGTAGATTTTCTGAATTTCGGGCGACTCCCGCTTGATGGCGTTGTGGCAGTTCATGCAAATGTTGGCCGACGGAATGTTGGCCGATTTGCCCTTGTTAACGCCCGTATGGCAGTAGTTGCAGTCGATTTTGTACTGACCCGCGTGGAGTTTGTGTGAGTACGCAATGGGTTGCTTCGGCGCGTAGCCCTGCGCAATCCCGATGGAATACATGCCGTCGAGGGTAGCCTTGCCGGCCAGCAGCAGGAACAGCAACAGCGCCCCCGTGCGGAACGACGGGTTAGCGCCCAGCCGTTCGGTTCCTGCCCGCAGGCGTTGCAGCAAAGGAATCCGTTGGGCTTCGGGGGAATCAGCAGGCAAGCTCATCAGGCGGCTCAACAGCGTGACGATCGTCAGCAAGGCCACCAGCACGAGCACCATCACGATGAGCAACGCCACCAGAATCACGTTGAACAACCCCGACGATTGTTCGCCGCCACCGACAGAAGCAGTCCCTCCAGCCGGAGCACCTGCGGTGGCACTTGCAGCCGGAGCGGCATTTTCGGCCTTGACGTACGCCAGAATCCCGCGAATGTCGTCGTCCGACAAACTGCCGAATGCGGTCATCATCACGGGCTTGTACTGGTTGTAGAGCTGCACGGCGTAAGCATCACCGCTGGCGACCGTGGCAGCGGGATTTTTAATCCACTTCAGCAGCCACGCTTCATCCCGACGGGTTTCGATGCCCGCCAGGCCGGGGCCAATCAGTTTCTCACCGCTTGTGTTATGGCAGGAAGCGCAGTTGGTCTGAAACAAGTTCTTGCCTTTTGCGGCATCCCCGCCGCCCGCCGCTGGTGCCGCCGCAGCGGGTGCAGCAGCAGCAGGGGCGGCATCCTGGGCGAAACTTTGATTACCACCCAGCCAGGTCACCGCCGACAGCGCCACCGTACCCATCAAACAGTAAAGTGCTTTTTTAAGCATATCTGTCAAAATTTTAGAGACTCAGGTGAATTGCGTTCCGGGCATTTTTTGAGGTCACAAAAGTAACGTTGGAAAATTTTCCGTCAAACAAAGCCGTTTTTATCCGTCTAAAAAATTCCCCAGCCGCCTGTATTTAAATTTATTCCAAATTATGATTCAGTTTCCCGACGGGTAGCTGACCAACCCGCTGTGGGTCGTCAATGTTTAGGACCAAAATAAAAATGCCCCCTTGTGAAAAGGGGGCATTTGGGGAGGAGGTCTCAAGCGGATTCGAACCGCTGTACGAGGTTTTGCAGACCTCTGCCTAGCCACTCGGCCATGAGACCCGGTATGGGAAGGCGGCGCAAAAATAGGAATTTTCACGCCGCCTTCCCACCGATTTTTACTCTTCTTTCTTCTTATTCGACTTCCGGGCACCGCTTTCCATCTGCTCCTTGAGGGCAGAGAGGGCTTCCAGGTCACCGAGGGTCGTCTTCTCCGTAGAAGAAGCGATTTTCTCAACGGTTTTGGCCGTCTTCTTCCGCTCTTCCTGCACGGCTTCATCTTTGGCATCGTTCCAAACTCTGCTGTGCGAAAGGATGATGCGCCGCTCGTCCTTGAGGAATTCAAGCACTTTGAAGTCAAGGTTTTCACCCACTTCGGCCTGCGTACCGTCTTCCTTCTGGAGTTGCTTCACCGGAGCCAGGCCCTCAATGCCGTAGGGCAATTCGAGCGTCGCCATTTTGTCGTTTTTCGTCAAAACCGTGGCCTTGTGGACCGAACCGGGCGTAAAAACCGTCTCGAAGGTATCCCAGGGGTTTTCTTCGAGTTGCTTGTGGCCCAGCGCCAGGCGGCGGTTGTCGGCGTCGAGTTCGAGAACCTGCACGTCCATTTTCTCGCCCACTTTCGTGAACTCAGACGGGTGCTTGATCTTTTTCGTCCACGACAAATCCGACACGTGCACCAGCCCGTCGATACCCTCTTCCAGTTCGAGGAACAGGCCAAAGTTGGTCAGGTTGCGTACTGTACCCGTATGCTTGGTGCCCACAGCGTATTTGGTCAGTACTTCAGGACGCGTCCAGGGATCTTCGGTGATTTGTTTGATACCCAACGACATCTTGCGGTCGTTGCGGTCGAGCGTCAGCACGACGGCTTCGATTTCGTCACCTACTTTGAGGAAGTCCTGTGGATTACGCAGGTGCTGCGACCACGACATTTCCGAGACGTGAATCAGGCCTTCGACGCCCGGCATCACTTCGAGGAACGCGCCGTAATCAGCCACGTTGACGATACGACCCTTCACGCGCGAACCGGGTTGAATCTCCTGCGACAGTGCTTCCCACGGGTGCGGAGTGAGTTGCTTCATGCCCAGCGAGATGCGTTTCTTGTCTTCGTCGAAGTCCAGAACCACAACCTGCACGCGCTGGTCGAGCTTGAGCACTTCGGAGGGGTGATTGATGCGACCCCACGAAATATCCGTGATGTGCAACAGACCGTCTACACCACCGAGGTCAATGAACACGCCAAAATTGGTCATGTTCTTGATGACGCCTTCGAGTACCTGACCCTTTTCAAGGTTGTTCAGTATCTGAGCGCGTTGCTGCTCAAGGTCTTTCTCGATAAGGACTTTGTGCGAAACCACTACGTTATCATTGGCGTAGTTGATTTTCACCACTTTTACCTCCATTTTCTTCCCTACGAACACGTCAAAATCGCGGATAGGCTTCACGTCAATTTGCGAACCGGGTAGGAACGCCTCTATGCCGTAAATATCCACAATCAGACCACCTTTGGTGCGACGCTTCACGAAGCCATCGATGACGATGTCTTCGTCGAGTGCCCGTTGAATGTTATCCCAGGCGGTCATCACTTTCGCTTTCTTACGCGAAAGGATGAGTTGACCATTCAGGTCTTCCTGGTTTTCAACGTATACCTCTACTTCTTCGCCTACCTGCAAATCGGGCATATCCCGAAATTCCGATAGGGGAACCATCCCATCAGATTTGAAGCCAATGTTCAGGATCACTTCGCGGTCGGTAATACCCACCACGGTTCCTTTTACCACTTCCTTCTCGGTCACCTGGGTCAGGGTACCATCGTAAAGGGCCTCAAGTTGAGCACGTTCCTGCTGGGAGTAGCCACTACCAAAGCCTTTGTTATCGGCTTTATCCCAGTCAAATTCCACAAGTTGTGCTTTCGCCATAAAAAGGTTGTCGCCCTGATTACATCAATCCGCCGGGCGTTTCGGATTGAACTTGGTGAAACAAAAAACTCCGTTCGCAAAAACGGAGTGCAAAGGTAGCAAGATTCAGGGAAAGCATTACGTCACCTTTTCCTTTTTCGCGAGAAAAGGCAGCCAGGAAGCATCCACAACGCCGGAGAAGTCACGCAGAAACATGACAAACGAAGGTTTGTACGGTTTCTGAGCAAGCAACATTCCCGCCTCTTCAGGTGTAAAATCACCCTTGCGCGAATTACAGCGCTTACAAGCAGTAATCAGGTTATCCCAGGAAGTACGCCCACCGCGCGATTTGGGCATAACATGGTCAAGGGTTAAATCCTCAGAAGTGCTACAGTATTGGCACTCGTGGTTATCGCGCTTGAAGATGTTCTGGCGAGTAAGCATAACGCCCCGGTAAGGCAGGTACACGTACTTATGCAGCCGTATTACCGAGGGCATTGGAAAGGTTTCCGAAACACTGCGTAGCTTTTCGGTTTCTAATTCCGCGACTAAATCGGCCTTTTTCAAATAAACCAGCAAAAAGGCTTTGGGCACCGAACAAATGGTGAAAGCACTATGATCCTGATTGAGTACTAATACTTTCCTGCCCATAATTCTCACGAGTTTTTATGGTTCAGCAAGTTACTGAACAATTTTTCTCGGCAAACGGGTGGGCTGAAAAATAAGTTTGCGTATAAAAAGGGAAAGGCTCAATTCTGGCGAATTGAGCCTTTCCCTAACGGCTAATACAATGAGGCGGCTACCTACTTTCCCGGGGGTGAACCCAGTATCATGGGCGTGGGGGGGCTTAACGGCTCTGTTCGGAATGGGAAGAGGTGAACACCCCCGCTGTGACCACCTTCAAGGCCTTGAGGCCGGGCTTTCGCCCTTCGTTTTCCCCCAGCGGATAAGGAGGAAAAGGATTTCTTTTAAGGGATTGTGAAAAAAGCAGCACTGGCTTGCACGAACTTCATAGAAAAAAAGAGCAACGTTTTGGGCAATTAGTACGGCTCGGCTACGGGCCTCTCAACCCTTCCACCTGCCGCCTATCGACGTGGTCATCTCCCACGACCCTTGTAAGGAAGACTCATCTTGGAGCGAGTTTCGCACTTAGATGCTTTCAGCGCTTATCTCAACCCGACGTAGCTACTCGGCCGTACGCCTGGCGGCATAACCGATTTACCAGCGGTCGGTCCATCCCGGTCCTCTCGTACTAAGGACAGACCTCCTCAATCTTCCAGCGCCCATCACAGATAGGGACCGAACTGTCTCACGACGTTCTGAACCCAGCTCGCGTGCCACTTTAATCGGCGAACAGCCGAACCCTTGGGACCTTCTCCAGCCCCAGGATGTGACGAGCCGACATCGAGGTGCCAAACCTCCCCGTCGATGTGAGCTCTTGGGGGAGATCAGCCTGTTATCCCCGGCGTACCTTTTATCCTTTGAGCGATGGCTTTTCCATGCAAAACCACCGGATCACTATGTCCGACTTTCGTCCCTGCGCGACTGGTTAGTCTTGCAGTCAAGCGGGCTTGTACCATTGCACTCTACGCACGGTTACCAAGCGTGCTGAGCCCACCTTTGAAAGCCTCCGATACCTTTTTGGAGGCGACCACCCCAGTCAAACTACCCACCAAGCAGTGTTCCGGTTTCCCGGTTAGACTCCAACCATCAGAAGGGTGGTATTTCAAGGTTGACTCCCCGATACCTGGCGATACCGGCTCATCGTCTCCCACCTATCCTACACATCCAAGGGCCGAAGTCAGTGCTAAGCTATAGTAAAGGTGCACGGGGTCTTTCCGTCCCGTGACGGGTAAGCGGCATCTTCACCGCTACTACAATTTCACCGAGCTCACGGTTGAGACAGTGCCCAGATCGTTACACCATTCGTGCAGGTCGGAACTTACCCGACAAGGAATTTCGCTACCTTAGGACCGTTATAGTTACGGCCGCCGTTTACCGGGGCTTCAATTCAGACCTTCGCCTTGCGGCTAAGCCCCCCTCTTAACCT
>CBDFMV010000003.1:842500-1217500 GCA_965249815.1 Spirosomataceae bacterium
CCCTCCGGCGCGGGCAGGAGGGCTTTGGTGGATAAGAGAAAGTTCGTTACAAATGCTTCATGTAGGTAGCCAGGTCTTTGTCGCCCCGACCCGACAGGCACACCACAACGACCTCATCGGGCCGCGCCCCCAATCGCCCGAGGTGGGCCAGCGCGTGAGCGGTTTCGAGGGCCGGAATGATGCCCTCCAGACGACTCAATTCAAAAACGGCTTCCAGCGCCTCGTCGTCGGTGGCGGCGTAGAATTCGCCCCGTCCGCTGGCGAACAGGTGCGCGTGCAACGGCCCGATGCCGGGATAATCGAGGCCCGCCGAAAGCGAGTAGGGTTCGGTCACCTGACCATCGTCGGTTTGCATGAGCAGGGTGCGGCTGCCGTGCAGCACGCCCGGTCTGCCGAGTGCCGTGGTCGCCGCCGAGTGACCGGAATCGATGCCCTTCCCGGCGGCTTCGAGGGCAATGAGCCGAACGGCAGGTTCGTCCAGAAAATGGTAAAACGCTCCCGCCGCGTTGGAGCCACCGCCCACGCAGGCCAGCACATAGTCGGGATTTTCCCGGCCCGTTTTTTCGAGCAACTGCCACCGGATTTCTTCCGAAATCACCGACTGAAACCGCGCCACCATGTCGGGGTACGGGTGCGGCCCGACTACGCTGCCGATGATGTAATGCGTGTCGACGGGGTTGCTGATCCAGTGCCGCATGGCTTCGTTGGTGGCGTCTTTGAGGGTGCGCGAGCCGCAGGTAGCGGCGCGGACTTCGGCCCCGAGCAGTTTCATGCGGGCCACGTTGGGAGCCTGCCGTTCGATGTCGAGTTCACCCATGTACACGATGCACTCAAGGCCCATCAGCGCGCAGACGGTGGCCGTAGCTACGCCGTGCTGGCCGGCTCCGGTTTCGGCCACGATGCGCTGTTTGCCAAGCCGCTTGGCCACCAGCACCTGCCCGATCGTGTTGTTGACCTTGTGGGCACCGGTGTGGCAAAGGTCCTCGCGCTTCAGGTAGATTTGGGTGCCGTATTTTTCAGAAAGTCGGTTGGCAAAAAACAACGGTGTAGGCCGCCCGACGTAATCGCGCAACAGGGATTGAAATTCCTGCTGAAACGACGGTTCGGCGATGATCGCCAGGTAGTTTTCCCGAAGCTCTTCCACATTAGGGTAGAGCATTTCGGGAATAAACGCGCCGCCAAACTGGCCGTAGTAGCCTTTCTCGCTCACCTGGTAGTACACAGCTTCCTCGGTCATGTTTCAAGGTTTTTTGTTTCCGGTTTCTGGAAAGTCAACTGCAAACCGGCAACGCTTTCAAACTTCCTCCTCCACCGGATTCACTTTCTCCATCAATTGCCGCACTTTTTCGATGTCTTTCAGCCCCGGCGCGGTTTCAAACCGGCTATTCACGTCGATGGCGTGGAGTTTCAGGTCGGCGAGTTCGGTGAGTTGGTCCACGTTTTCCAGGCTGATTCCTCCGGCCAGGAAAAACGGCTTTTCGTTGTCGTACCGGCGCAACAGCGCCCAGTCAAACACCCTGCCGTTGCCGCCCCGGTTTAAGCCCTTGGCGTCGAACAGAAAGAAATCGCAGTGGGGTTTGAAATTGTTGAGTTTGGTGAAATTAAAGTCCTCGTCCACCGAAAACGCCTTGATGATGTTGACGCCTTTGAACTGGAGATTCCGGCAGAAATCAGGCGATTCGTCGCCGTGAAGCTGGGCGTAATCGAGGCCGTAGCGCTTCACCGTTTTTACGATCTGATCGATGCTGGCGTTCACAAAAACCCCCACCTTTTTCACCCAGCGCGGCATGCTTCTGACCACCTCCGGATCGAGCGTTTCACCCACGAAGCGCGGCGAGGCTTCGTGAAAAATGAACCCCACGTAGTCGGGCTGCAACTCGAGCAATTGGCGCAGGTTTTCGGCGTCCCGCATTCCGCATACTTTAATTCTCATGGTGGCGACAGGTTATTTCGGTGAAAAAACAGAAACTGATTCAGTGAATAAGCCGAACTTTCTCGGCCTTCAACTCCTCCACTAATCCGGCCAGTGCCTCGGCGGGGCGGGCCGTTTTCATGAACGATTCACCGATGAGAAACCCCCGGTAGCCCACGTCGTGCAGGCGCATGATCGTGGTGGCCTCGCCCAGGCCGCTTTCCGACACTTTCACGAATTCCGCCGGAATCTGGTCGGCCAGTTCGAGGGATACGTCCACGCCGACGCTGAAGTTTTTGAGGTTGCGGTTGTTGACGCCCACCAAATCCACGTGCGCCGTCAGGCTGCGGACCAGTTCGTCGGAATCGTGGACTTCGAGCAGCACTTCCAGGCCAAATTCGTGCGCCCGCCGGGCCAGGCGGGCGATTTCGTCGGGCGAGAGGCAGGCGGCGATAAGCAAAATCACATCGGCTCCCCAAGCCTTGGCTTCCCAAAGCTGGTATTCGTCAATCACGAATTCCTTGCGCAGAATCGGCGTCGCCGGGTTAACGGCCCGCGCCTGGCGGAGGTCGTCGGCGGTGCCGAAGAAAAACTCCTCGTCGGTGAGCACCGACAGCCCCGCCGCCCCCGCCTCGGCGTAGCCGTGGGTCACGTCGGCCACACGCACTTTGTCGTTGATGATGCCTTTTGAGGGCGATTTGCGCTTGAACTCGGCGATGATGCCCGTTGAGTCGGGGTCGAGCAGCCGCTGGCGCAGCGAGAGGGTCGGGCGGTTGAAGGCAGGGAAAAGTTCCAGGTCGCTCACCGAAATGTTGGCCTTGCTCTGAGCCACTTCCCGGCGTTTATTGGCGATGATTTTATCGAGAATGGTGCTGCTCATTGATGCGTTATTCGTACAGAAGCCCGAGGTTTTTGTCCTTCACTTCCTCGCGGTCGAGGGGTAAAAATTCTTCCCAGAACGCCACGGGCGGTACGGCGGCCTTGCAAATCATCGGTTCTTTTTTCACCGGATGCACGAAGTAAAGCCGCCGGGCGTGCAGGTTGATGCTCCCGTCGGGATTGGCGCGGGGGTAGCCGTACTTCACGTCACCGCGAATGGGGCAGCCCATCGAAGCCAGTTGCACCCGAATCTGGTGCGGACGGCCCGTCACCGGCTCTACTTCCAGCAGGTAGTTTTTGTTGATTTCGCCAATAAACTGGTAGGTCAGCTCGGCCTTTTGCGAACCGGGTACTTCGTCGTCGTAAGCGGTGGTCACGTTGCGGGCTTCGTCTTTTACGAGCCAGTGCGTGAGCTTGCCTTTGAGTTCGGCAGGGCGGCGCGAGACCACGGCCCAGTACGTTTTCTGCACCTGGCGGCGGCGGAAAATCTCGTTCATCCGCTCCAGGGCCTTCGAAGTGCGGGCAAAAACGACCAGCCCGCTCACGGGGCGGTCGAGGCGGTGAACAGTGCCCAGGAAAACCGCCCCCGGCTTGTCGTACTTTTTGGCGATGTAGTCTTTGAGCAGGTCGAGCAGGGGCACGTCGCCGGTTTCGTCGCCCTGCACCAGGATTCCGGGCGCTTTGTTGACGATCAGCAGGTGGTTGTCTTCGTAAACGACGTGAAAAGCTCGACTCATGGCATTTTTGTGAGCGGTCAGAAGGGAGAAGCCGGATACTCAATGCGGTTTGCAAACCACCTGACTACTCTCTTCTGACTTCTCACAGAAACAAAAGTACGGACAACCCCTCATTCCGTCTGCACCGGTTGGGGTTTTTTGCCCCTACTTCCTGTCAGGCGTTCGGCAACGTCAGTTGAGGAACGCTACACCTGGAGGAAAACGGCAGCGGGCAGTAGCAAACGCACCCGGAACGACGGCACAGCACGGGGAAACGCCCGACAACAAAAAGCCCCGGCCAACGGGCCGGGGCTTTCAGGGTCTTGTGTCTTGAGTGAGGTGGTGGGGTAATTTGTCAACCGGTTTTCAGGAAAACTTCGCGTCCGCCTTGATTTGTTCAAGCACGGTTCCGGCCATTTTCTGAATGCCTTCGACGGCACCCACAACGACGCAAAGTGGCAGCAGCAGTGGAGCAAATAACAGCCATTGCATCAGCCGGTACACTTTAGGGTTACTGGACATGGTCATAGTATGATAGGTGGTTTAAGAAAGGTGAACGTAAGGCGGTTGCTAAAGGGACCCGACAACTTCCGTGCCATTTTTACCAACTTCTCTTCTGCCTGAGTCCTACTAATTCTGCTTTAAGTTCTAAACGCTTGAAAACGTAACAAAGTTATATAGATCACGACAGAAAAACTGACGGTTTATTCGACAATTTTTTCAATAATTTTTTGTGCTGTTACAAAACACTAAGTAAAAAAGCAATTCCCTCTTAGCCAACCTTTTTACGCAAAAAAGCCCCGCGTCGTAGCGGGGCTTCGGGAAACGGGCCATCAGAACTCACCCGAAAAGCTCGCCTGTGCGGTAAGTCGGTACGATGCCGAGGTGGCGGTACGCCTTTTCGGTAGCTTCCCGACCCCGCGCCGTGCGCTTGAGGTAGCCTTCCTGAATCAGGAATGGCTCGTACACTTCTTCGATGGTCTCGGCTTCTTCGCCGCAGGCCGTGGCGATGGTCGAGAGGCCCACTGGCCCGCCCTTGAATTTCTCGATAATCGTGTGTAAAATCCGGTTGTCCATTTCGTCGAGGCCGTCAGCGTCCACGTCGAGGGCCAGGAGCGCCATTTCGGCGATGGCGATGGTGATGCGTCCGCTGCCTTTTACCTGAGCGAAATCGCGGGTGCGGCGGAGCAGGTTGTTGGCAATGCGCGGCGTACCCCGGCTCCGGCGGGCGATTTCAAACGCGCCGGTGTCATCGATGGGCGTGCCCAGAATGGCCGCCGAACGTTTCACGATGCCCGTCAGGAGTTCGGCGTCGTAGTATTCGAGACGAGCGTTGATGCCAAACCGCGCCCGCAGCGGCGAGGTCAGCAGCCCGGCGCGGGTGGTAGCGCCGATGAGCGTGAAGGGATTCAGGCCAATCTGCACGGAGCGGGCGTTGGGACCGCTGTCAAGCAGGATGTCGATTTTGTAATCCTCCATGGCCGAGTACAGGTACTCTTCGATGACCGGGTTGAGCCGGTGGATTTCGTCGATGAAGAGTACGTCGTAGGGCTGCAAATTCGTCAGCAGCCCGGCCAGGTCGCTGGGTTTGTCGAGCACCGGGCCGGAGGTGGTTTTCATGCCCGCGCCGAGTTCGTTGGCGATGATGTTGCTGAGCGTGGTTTTGCCCAGACCGGGCGGACCGTGCAAAAGCACGTGGTCGAGGGCTTCCTCGCGCTGCCGGGCGGCGGTCACGAAGATTTTCAGGTTGTCGAGAATCTTTTCCTGGCCCGTAAAATCATCGAACGAAAGCGGCCGCAAGGCACGCTCCACTTCTTTTTCCGCCGTCGAAAGGCCGTCGGTGCCGCCTTTCAGATAGTCTTCCCGCATCGGAGTGGTGAGTCGTGAGGTTTTCTACCAAAAGTAACGGAACAGCGGGGGATTTCAGGTTGCGGATTCAATTCCGTAATCCGAAATCCCCACTCCGCACTCCAAAATCAGTTCAGTTTGCCCGTCCGGAAAACTTCGTACAGCCCCTGCGCAAAAATCACGACGAGCAGGCCCGGCAGCAGGTGCATTCCGTATATGAAGGCCTTGCCCGTGAGCCGGTACGATCCGCCCGAAAATTTGAAGTAAACGCCCAGAAACGTCGCCACGGCCACCACCAGCAGCAGGGCCAGCAGCAGCACCGCCCCCCGCGCCGGAAACCGGCGTTTGGCGAGTTCGGTCAGGCCGAAAGCCACGCCCACGACCAGGCTGACGGTCAGCAGGGCGTTCGGGAAATTTTTGAAGTACGCGTACTTGTAAAACCAGATGCCGAGGCGGCCAATCAGGTTGGGGTGCGAAATCAGGTAGGCGTCGGTGATGGTCAGGATGACGAGCAACACGTGCCAGAAGCTTAGTTTCATGAGGGCGATTTTCCGGCAAAACAACGAAAAACCAGCGACGCTGGCCTCATTTTTGGGACTGGAATACGAGTCCGGTCGTTTCCCCGTTTATTGACCGAACGCTTTCTTCATGCACGTCATCCGTACCGTTTTTCTATTGCTGGCCGCTTCGGTCGCGTTGCCCGTTGCCGCCCAGCAGTTGTCGCTGAGCCGGTTGTTTTACCCCAACGTCACGCTGCGGGCCGAAACCTGGCCCGGCGCTTCCCTGCCCGACAACCGCTCGTTTGGCCTTTCGCGCACCTCGGCGCTGGGGCTGATTCCGATTCAGAGCGAGGTGCAGGCGAGTTTCAGCCTGCGGAAAAAACTCGACCTGCGGGTGCGCCACACGGTGCTTTTGGGCCAGTACGCGCAGATTAACCCGACGTTCAGCGAAAAACTCCAGCCCACCAGCGGCTTTAAATCGGCCACCATCGGGGTAATTCGGATGCAGGCCAGCCTGCGCGACAAACTGTGGGTGTACGCCGTGGGCGGCGGTTTGACCGAATCGAACGATACGTTTTTCACGCCCCAGCCGCACCTCTTCGGTGGTGGTGCCCGGATGCACGTGCTGGGCCTGCAAACGCAGATTCTCTACGGCGCGATGCTGGTGTACAACCAGAAATTCCGGGTGATTCCCGTGTTCGGCGTCAACAAGCGTTTCGCCAAAAACTGGCGCATCACGGCATTGCTGCCCGTTCAGGCCGACCTCAATTACCGCGTCACGCCCTGGTTCAACCTCGACCTCATCGGGGCGTACGGCGGCTACAGCGGCGGCTTGCAGGAACTGGCCTCGACCACGAACGAAAAGTTGCTCCGCCGCCAGAATTACCAGCAGGTGAAGGTTTCGCTGGCCGCCAACGCGCACCTGTTCAGCGTGTTGAATGTGTCGGCGGAGGCAGGCGTGGCGGGTTTTCGCAAAATCCGGTACTTCAACACGGCCCAGGAAAACCTCTCCGCCGAATCGCCCGCGCTGGGGCCGTACCTCGGCGTGAGCCTGCGCTACATCACCAGCCGCTCGAAGTTTTCATCGAAAATGATTGGAAAATTGGGCCTCGGCGACGGGGGAATCAATTGGTGATGTACGATTTACGAAGTGCGATTTGGTCTTGAAAATGGCTTGAAAGCCGCCCTACGAGTTTCCAGTCGTAAGGGACCTGCGCGGAGGCACGGCTGGAAACGGCCCGGCTGCCGAACACCTCCAACACTAAACACAAACCTACCCGAGCCTCCCTTCCACCTGCTTCCGGTAGCTCCGCCCGACCGGAATCTTCACGTTTTCGAGTTCAATCTGCCCCCGGTTGAATCGCTTCAAACTGCCCACCGGCACCAGAAACGACTTGTGAACCCGCACAAACTGCCCGGCGGGCAACAGTTCCTCCATCGCCTTCAGCGACCCCTGCGCCACCAGCCGCCCCTCGCGGGTAAACACCAGCGAGTAATCTTTCAGCCCCTGCACGTACAGGATCGCGTCCACGGCCACGTTGAGCCGCCGCGTGCCCGATTTGAGCCAGATGGTTTCGGCCCCCGCAGCAGTCGGTTCGACCACGGCCCGTTCCGGCGCGGGCGGTTCGCCAAGCCGGTCGAGGGCCAGTTTGAGCAGCACCGTCACGGCGAGGTACCAGACGGTTGCGATGGCGTTGTACGGCAAATTGGCGAGCAGGTTCCGGTGGCGTTCGTCGCCCACGACGAAACCGAACAGGTAGGTGTCGTAAGCCCCTTGCAGCGTCAGAAACAGCAGCAAGGCCCCCGCCAGACTCGCTCCGTACCACCCGTATTTTTTAGTTTTCCAAAAACGCGGCACGAGTCCGTACAGGTGCCCGTACGCCAGGCCCATCAGCAGCGCCATCCGCACGGCGACGCATTCGGCAAAATGCGGCAGGTTCAGTTTCTGCGCCAGGTACCGGCGGTCATACAAAAACACGACCGTCACCAGCAGCCAGAACGCCAGTTGCCACCAGAATCGCCGGGTTGGTTTTTGGAAAATCATAACCGAAAGGTAGCGGGAAAATAACGCCGTTTTCACCCAGCTTTGGCCCTTTTTCGACCAACGACACCGAACGCCGACCAACGGTCCGCAGCGGTTGGTCGAGTTTCCGCGCCGTTGGTCGAATCAAATTGCGGGCCGGGAAAAGAAGGTCGTTGTTTGACCAGAAACCAACCGACGCACGCCATGAAATTCCTCCTGTTTCCCCTCGCCGTCGGCCTGCTGGCCTGCACGTCCGACGGTTTCACCCAAAACCAGCCGCCCGCTTGCGACGCCTGCGTGTTCGACGAAACGCCGAAAGCCGTCACCTGGCGCGTCACCATCCCGAGCGACACGGTACGCGGTCAACGCATCCGCCTTTCGGGTACGATTTTTCAGGCCGACGGCAAAACCCCGGCGGCGGGCGCGCTGCTGTACGCCTACCACACCAACGCCACGGGCCGCTACGCCAAGTTCGGCACCGAAGACCGCCGCACCCACGCCTGGTGGCACGGTTACCTGCGCGGCTGGCTCAAAACCGACGCCCATGGGCGCTACGAAATCAACACG
This sequence comes from Spirosomataceae bacterium, assembly GCA_965249815.1. Taxonomy (GTDB): domain Bacteria; phylum Bacteroidota; class Bacteroidia; order Cytophagales; family Spirosomataceae; genus JAJAZB01. The sequence continues at coordinate 850,946 of CBDFMV010000003.1, forward strand.
ATTCGCCCTGCGCCATACCCCGGTCGCGACATTCCGGCGCACATCCACGCCCTCGTGAAAGCCCCCGGTCAGGATGCGCAGTGGATTCGGGATTTCGTGTTTCAGGGCGACCCGTTGCTGACCGACACGTACTGGTACCGCTCGGAAGTGAGCGAAGGGCTGCTCCGCTACGACGGCGTGGCGCTGAAACCCGGCCTAAATGGCTTGCTGGAAGGAACCCGTGACATCGTGCTGCACCCGGCTTTCGACCCGAATGCCCGGCACTCTGGCCTGTTGGTGGGCGAAAATTGCCAGGCCTTCGACCCGACGCACGTCTGGGGAGCCGACCGGGGTACGCGGGCCTGCCCGATGTGCAAGTACGGAGCGCGCACCACAGGCGTGATGGCCTGGCTGGGCGACGATTGGGAAAACGCCGGGCAGTTGGCCGTTTTTCTGGAAGGCTGGCTGCAAAAAAAAGGTCCGCAGCGGTTCAAAGCCTTTCTGATTTACACGAACCCGAAAGGACGTCCCTCGGCAGAAGTCACGCGGTTGCTGGAGGATTTTTCCCGGAAAAATGGCCTCCACGACGTGGCCGTGCTGCACGTGCCCTCGCCCACCGACAAGCCGACGGGTTTTCTTTACGGCATCAACCCGCGGGCGGCCAGCACGGTACTGGTGTACGACAGGCGGCGGGTGGTCAACAAGTTTGTGAACCTGCGAACCGATTCATCCGACTTTCAGCGCTTCCAGAAAGCGCTCGAATAAACGGAAACGCAAAATTCCCCCTTCAGAGGAGGAATTTCGTTGCTGGAATTTTTTACAGCGCCAAAAACTGGCTCAGGTAATTTCGGGCCGTGAGAATAGCCGTCTGCACGTCGGTAATGTCCTTTTCGTAGGCTTTGTCCTCGACTTCGATGCACACCGCCCCCCGGTAGCGCACGTCGGTGAGGGCGGCGAAAAACTCCCGCCAGCGCACGTCGCCGAGGCCGGGGAGTTTGGGCGAGTGGTAGTCGAGCGGGTTGGCCATGATGCCCACGCGGTTGAGTTTGTCGCGGTACAGTTTCGCGTCTTTGAGGTGAATGTGGTGCAGGCGCTCGGCGTAATCGTAAATGGGCCGCACTTCGTCCATCAGTTGCCAGACGAGGTGGCTGGGGTCGTAGTTCAGCCCCAGCGCCCGCGAGGGAATGATTTCAAACATCCGGTCCCAGACGGCGGGCGTGGTGGCGAGGTTTTTCCCGCCGGGCCATTCATCGTCGGTAAACCACATGGGGCAGTTTTCGATGCCAATCTGCACGTTGCATTCCTCGGCCAGTTTCACCAGACCAGGCCAGTGCTCCGCGTACAACTTCAGGTTTTCCTGAATTGAAAGCGCCGGGTTCCGCCCGATGAACGTGTTCACCACCCGCACCCCCAGCTTCGGGGCCGCACGGATGATTTTTTTGAGGTGTTCTCGGTAAAATTCGGCCTTCTCCGGGTCGGGGTCGAGGGGATTGGGGTAGTAGCCGAGGGCGGAAATCTGCACGTTATGCTCCCGCACCAGGCCACGCAGGTACGGCGCGTCGAGCTGATCCACGTCCACGTGCGTGACGCCCGCGTAACGACGGTTGTCGCCGCCACCCGAAGGCCAGCACATCAGTTCGAGGCAGCGGAAGCGGTGTTCGGCGGCAAACCGGAAGACGTGGTCAATGCGAAAATCGCTTAGGATGGCGCTGACAAGGCCGAGTTGGAGCATAGTTTCCGGATTTAGCGTGGTCAAAATTGGAACACGAATGAAACGGATGCAAGCAACACGGATGAATCCTGATTTTTAAATCCGTGCTGCCTGCATCCGTTTCATTCGTGTTCCAGTTCGGAATTTAGTACCCCTTCGCCTCCTTCACTTCGACGGGCGCATCCGCCGCCACGGCTCCGAAGCGCCGGTAGGCGTCTTCCAGAATCGCCGCCGTGGCGCTGGCCCCGAGGCGGGCCACGCCCATTTCTTTTACCTTCAAAAGCCCGTCGAGCGTGCGCACGCCCCCGGCGGCCTTCACCTTCACGCCCGGCCCAACGTGGTCGAGCATGAGTTGCAAATCGTGCTCAGTAGCCCCCTCGTAGCTATATTTTCCGTCCGCGCCCTTCACGAAACCGTAACCCGTTGAGGTTTTCACGAAGGCCGCGCCCACTTCGGTGCAGAGTTCGCAGAGGCGGATTTTGAAGGAATCGTCGGGCAGAAAATCGTTCTCGAAAATCACTTTCAGAATCGCGCCGTTGGCCAGACACGCCTCGTTGACGGCCTCGATTTCGGTTTTTACGTACTCCCAATCCTGGCTCAGCACCTTGCCGATGTTGACGACCATGTCGATTTCGATGGCCCCGTCGCGGCAGGCCTGGAGGGTTTCGGCGACTTTGATGGCCACCGTGCTGTTGCCGTGCGGAAAACCGATGACCGTGCCCACGAGCACGTTACTGCCTTTGAGCAGTTCCACCGCGCCCGGCACGGCGTAGGGTTTGATGCAGACCGAGGCCACGTCGTACTTCCGGGCCAGTTCGCAGCCTTCGCGTAGTTCGGCGTCGTTCATCGTGGGGTGCAGCAGGGAGTGGTCAATCATCTTGGCCAGCTCGTAGAGGAGGGTTTCGTTCATGGTTGTGAGAGATGCGATGTTTTGCGGGAATTTACTGAACAGGTTAACCGCAGAGGCGCTGAGGTTGCGCAGAGGGACCGGAGAAATTCGCTGCGAACTCCGCGTACATCTCCGCGTCTCTGCGGTTAAAACGGATTACCGAGGGCGTATTTTTCGGTGAAACAAAAAAGCTGGCTGTACGCGAAAAAACCCGCGCGGGTGGTGGCGTAACGGCGTTCGACGTACACGAGCGGGGCCTCCTTTTTACACCCAAAAATCCGCGCCTGCTCCACCGTAGCCACCACGGCGCGGAGCGTCTGGTCGAGGTCGCGGATGCCCAGGCCGTGGCGCACGCTGAGGGTTTTGAACAGCGAGCCATCCACCAGTCCGTCGGTGAGCAGGTCGTCGAAGCCGGGGGCAGGCAGAAAGCTCGTTTCGAGCATGACCGGGTCGGTGCCGGCCAGACGGAGGCGTTCGAGCACGAGGCAGCCGCCCGCCTTTTCTTCCGCCGTGAGCGGGTAAAAAAACGGTTGTGGCCAGTCGGTGCGGTGCGGCTCCTGCAAAAACTTCGTTCGCACCGAATGGCTGGTTTCGCCCACCACGTCCGAAAACCCCCGAAACGACAGCAGCCCCAGCGTTTGCCGCTCCGATTTCACGAAACTGCCCCTGCCGTGCCGCCGCTCGATGAAGCCCTCGCGGGCCAAATCGCCCAGCGCCTGCCGGACGGTCATCCGCGTGGTGCCGAACCGGGCGCACAACTCGTTTTCCGAAGGCAGCAAACTTCCCTGCGGAAACTCGCCGCCCTGAATCTGCTGCTTCAGGGCCTCGCGGATGCGCCGGTGCCGGGGTTGTTTCGGTTCCACGCGACAAAACAAACGATTTCAACTTGTCTATACAAGTTTTTTGGGAATAAAAAACGCCGCCGGTGACACCGGCGGCGTTTTGCTGTTTTGAGAGGCGAGAAGTTCCGGCGTTACTGGTATTCAAACACCGACACGCTGCCGCTGGCTTCTTCCGCCCGGACGGGGTAGCCGGTGGCGGGGTCGTAGTCGTAGCGAATGGTGCTTTCGGAAGGCGGGCTACCGCCCGGAGCCAGGAATTCATTCTTTACCCGGACGACGTTGTTGGGGCTGCGAAAAAAAGCAGCGTACGAACCGAGGTAAACCGGGCGGAACGGGTTGGGTCGCTCGTCGAACTCGAAGGTATCGCGGTTGGTCAGGCTGCCGTCGGCCGAGAAGGTTTCAACTTTAGTAATGTTGCCTCGGGCGTCGTAGGTGAACGTGATGGCATTACCTTTCACCCCCATCTGGGTAAGCGAATTTTGCCGGATGCGTCGACCAGTGCCGTCGTACTCGTAACTCCACTCGCTGGCTACGAAACCGGCTTCGTTCACGTTTTTCGTCCGGGCGAGTCGCCCATTGCCGTCGTACTCAAACGTTTGGGTGAACTTCATGGCCGGGCCTTCGCAGGTGAAACAACTCAGGTAATCCAACGTAGACGTTTCAACGCGTCCCAGCCGCCCTTGCCCATCGTAAGAGTAGTTGATTTCGTCGGGCATTTTCCGGCCTGTTGAAAAGCTTTTCTGGTTGAGAATCCGCCCCTGCCCGTCGTAAGTGAATTCGGTACTTACCCGCCCGGCTTTGTCTTTGATGCGTTGCAGACGGATTTCGCCGTTTGGGTAGCCGACGGGTTCGTTTTTCCGGCAGGAAAAGAAGAGAAAAACCAGCAGCGGCGCGAGGAGCGGGCGATTCATGGTTCAGGTTTGGCGTTTTCAACGCCAGAGACACGGGCGGGGGCGAAAGGGTTGAAACGCCGTTCGATTTTTTTGAAAAAAAGCGGGAAATCGTGCCTCCGCTCCGCGTGGCACGATTTCCCGCTTTTTCACTCTTCCACCCGCGCCGTCGCCGCGCCGCCTTTTAGCGAAGCCGCCGTTTTCACCAGCCGGATAAACTCGCTCCGCTGGCCTTCTTCGTCGCTGCCGAGGGCGGCTTTGGCCGTTTGCGCGGCGCGGTCGAACCGAGCGTTTCCCCGAAACTCCGACCCGCGCAGCAGTAAGCCAAACTCCGCCACCGATGCCGCAAACCGCAGGTTTTCCGACGCCGACCCGAACGATTTCGGGGCGAGCGTTACTGGCCAGGAAAGCAACTGGCTCTGTTCGGCGTCGGGGCGTTTGTAGCGGATTTTAAGCGTCAGCCACTCGCCGCTGGCTCCGGCGGGCGCGGGCCGGACGGTCTGGTACTTGAGCGAATCCACGGTTTTCAGGTACCGGCTCTCCACGCCCGTCGGGACGAGTTCGTACAACGCCGTGACGCTGTGACCCGACCCCATCTCGCCCGCGTCTTTTGCGTCGTCGTGGAAATCCTCGTTGCGCAGCATCCGGTTTTCGTAGCCGATGAGCCGGTAGGCCCGCACGTGGGCCGGGTTGAACTCGATTTGCACCTTTACGTCCTTCGCCACGGTGAACAGCGTCCCGCCGAACTCGTGGACGAAGGTTTTGCGGGCTTCCTGGAAGGAGTCGATGTAGCCGTAGTTGCCGTTGCCCTGGTCGGCCAGCATCTCCATCTTTTTATCCTTCAAATTGCCCATGCCGAAGCCCAGCACGCTCAGAAAGACGCCGGTTTTGCGCTTTTCTTCAATCAGTTTTTCCAGTTCGGCGTCGCTCGACGTGCCCACGTTGAAATCGCCGTCGGTGGCCAGAATCACGCGGTTGTTGCCGTCTTTCCGGAAATGTTCCGTCGCCACGTCGTAGGCCAGTTGGATGCCCGCCGCTCCCGCCGTGGAACCGCCCGCTTCGAGCGCGGCGATGGCGTCTTTGATGCGGGTTTTCTCGCTGCCCGGCGTCGAAGCCAGCACCAACCCGGCGGCCCCGGCGTAGGTCACCAGCGCCAGCCGGTCCTGCGGGCGCAACTGGTCGGCGAGCAGCGTGAGCGCCGATTTCACCAGCGGCAGTTTGTTGGCGTCCATCATTGAACCCGACACGTCCACCAGAAACACGAGGTTCGAAGCGGGCAACTGGTCGTAGGCCACGCGCCGGGCCTGGAGGCCCACGTGGAGCAGTTTCAAACCCGGATTCCACGGCGAATCGGCCAGTTCGGTGGTGGCGGCGAGGGGCGCGTCGCCGGTGGGTTGCGGGTATTCGTAATCGAAATAATTGATGAGTTCTTCGACGCGCACGGCCTCGGACGGCGGCAGTTGGCCGCTGTTCAGAAACCGCCGGACGTTGCTGTACGAAGCCCGATCCACGTCGATAGAAAACGTGGTCAGGGCCTGCTGACGGGTTTCCTGAAACCCGTTCTCGGGGCGGCGGTCGTAGTCTTCAGCGTCGGTGAGCGGGGCGTATCGCGAAGGCATCGGGGCAACTCCCATCGCGCCTACCACCCCGGCGGGCAGGGCACGCTTCGATTTTGATTCATAGCCGGTTACCACGACTTCATCCAGCGCCGTGGTTTCGGTTTTCAGCCGGACGCTGACGACCGAATCGCGCCGAAGGTGGATTTCTTTTTTGGCAAACCCAACCGCGCTAAACACGAGGGTGTGACGTCCGGCGGGTACGCGAAGCCGGTAAAAGCCGGTTTGGTCGGTCAGGGTGCCAAATTGGGTGTTTTTCACCTGGACGGCAGCGCCCGGCAGGGGCTGTCCGGTTTCGTCGGTGACGGTGCCCGTAACGACGCGGGCGGGTTGGGGAACGGAGGCGGCGACCAGGGCGGTCAGCAGCACCAGCGGGAGGAAAATGCGGAGGGGTTTCATGCGGTTGTACGTTTGAAGGATTCAACCGCTGGATGCGGGGTGGTGAAAGATTCCACACGCGGTCGGAAAACTTTTTTCGTAGTTTGTCACCCGCTCACCAGTTTTGCCAGGCGGAACGCCGCCCGCTGCCTGCTATCAACCGCAAACTTGTTTCTCAAACTCTTTCGCCGCACCGGCACCCCGCCCGACGAAGCCGCGCTGCTCCAACAGTACCGGCAAACGGGCGATTTGGCGGCGTTAGGTCCGTTGTACGAGCCGTACCTCGACCTGGTTTTCGCCGTGTGCTACCAGCACCTGCGCGACGAAGACGAGGCCAAAGACGCCACAATGCAGGTGTTTGAAAAACTGGTCGTGGAATTGCGGCGGCACGAGGTCACCAACTTCCGAAGCTGGCTGTACAGCGTGGCCCGCAACGAGTGCCTGATGCTGCTCCGTCGGCGGCGAACTGCACCGGAAACAGTCGATAATTTTGACGAAGACCGTGTGGAATCGACCGCCGAAGCGCATCCAACGGACAAGAATTTTTCGCTGGAAAACCACCTCGACCGCCTCGACGGTTGCCTGGAAACCCTCTCCGCCGAACAGCACCGAGCCGTGACGCTGTTTTTCTACGAGGAAAAAAGCTACCGCGAAATCAGCGACCTGACGGGCTTCGGCCTCAACGACGTGAAGAGTTTTTTGCAGAACGGAAAACGGAATTTGAAGAAGTGCCTGGAAGTGAGAGGTAAGATGTAAAATGCGGTTCGAAGAAATCAAAGATTGCCCTTGAAAATCACCCAACTCACCCCCGACCTCCTGCGGCGCTACGCGGCGGGCCTGCTCACGCCCGCCGAGCAGCACGCCGTGGAACGCCGACTGCTCGACGACCCGCTGGCCGCTGCCGCAGTCGAGGGCCTGGCGCGGCTGCGGGAAGACGGGGTCGATTCGGTTTCGGCCACCAACGATTTACGCGCCCGCCTCCGGCAACGGGTGGAAAAACGGCAAGGCCGCGTGATTGTACTGGCCTGGACCCGCTACGCCGCCGCAGCCGCCGTGCTGGTGGGCGTCGTGAGTCTGACCTGGTGGACGTTGTGGAGCGAAAAACCAGCGGGTTCGCAGCCCGAAATCGTTCAAAAAACCGCCAAGATGCCGCCCGCCGCTACGGTTCCGCAAGTCGCTCCACAGCCCATTCCGCCGCTCCCTGCGCTCGCGAAAGCGGAATCAAAAAAAGCCCGTCCGCAGCCCGCCGCACCCGACCGGGTGGGTGACTTGGCCAGCGCCGCTTCGATGGTCCAAACTCCGCCACCCGCCGACACCACCGCCAAACTGGCCGACGAAGCCGGATCAGCTTCACCCAACCAGGCGATGCAGGCCAAACGTGCCCCGATGGTCGCGGCCCGGGCGGCGGCTCCGGTTCGGGGTGGCGCATTCGTGCACTCTTTTTCGGGGCAAGTAGTCGGTGAAAATCAGCAACCCGTGCTGGGCGCAACCGTGCAGGTGGTCGGAGCCAACCGCGGGGCCACAACCGACGCGGAAGGCCGGTTTTCCATTCCCAACCTAAAACCCGGCGACCGCCTGCGCGTCGCGACGGTAGGCTACCAGCCCACCGAAATCACCATTCGTGACACGGCGCTGGGCGTTATCGCGCTCGTGCCCGACAACGCCGCGCTCGCGGAAGTCGTCGTGACAGGCTACGGCCCGGCGGGTTTTGCGCCGGAAGGGGGTTTCGATTCGTTGAAAACGTATTTTCAAACGGCCCGGAATGTGGTCGGCAAAGCGCGCATCCGGCTTTCGTTCGACCTCCGCGCCAACGGTCGGCCCCACCGGATTCGCGTCGAGGAAAGCAGTAACCCGGTCCTCAACGCCGAGGCCATTCGCCTGCTGGAAAGTGGCCCGCGCTGGCACCAAAACAAAACCACCCGACGGGCGCGCCGGGTGGTTTACACGGTAGAGTTCGATTAACGCCTTTACGCCTGTTCTACTCCCTCGAAGGTTTCCATCTGCGCGTACTCCTCAATCGGCAAACAGGCGCAAATCAGGTTTCGGTCGCCGTAGGCCGAATCGATGCGGCTGACAGTGGGCCAGAACTTCGCGGCTTTTACGTAAGGCAGCGGGAAGACGGCTTTTTCGCGTGAATACGCGTGCTTCCACTCTTCGGCCAGCGCCACGGGCTGGGTGTGCGGGGCGTTTTTCAACACGTTGTCGGCGCGGTCGGCGCGGCCTTCTTCGAGTTCGCGGATTTCGTTCCGAATCCCAATCATCGCTTCGCAGAAGCGGTCGAGTTCGGCTTTCGATTCGCTTTCCGTCGGCTCGACCATCAACGTTCCGGCTACGGGGAACGAGAGCGTGGGGGCGTGAAAGCCGTAGTCCATCAGCCGTTTGGCGACGTCCTCGGCCTCGACGCCCGCACTTTGCTTGAACGGACGGCAATCGAGAATCATCTCGTGGGCGCAGCGGCCCTCGGTGCCGGAATACAGCACCGGGTAGTGGAATTCGAGTCTGGCTTTCAGGTAGTTGGCGTTCAGAATGGCCGTTTCGGTCGCCCGCGTCAGGCCGTCTCCACCCATCAGCGCGATGTAGGCGTAGGAGATCGTCAGGATGCTGGCCGAGCCGTAGGGCGCGGCGGAAATGGCCGTGATGGCTTCGGGGCCGCCCACGTTTTCAACGACCGCGTGCCCCGGCAAAAACGGCTTGAGGTGCGCCGCCACGCCAATCGGCCCCATGCCCGGCCCGCCGCCGCCGTGGGGAATGCAGAAGGTTTTGTGCAGGTTGAGGTGGCACACGTCGGCCCCGATGGTGGCGGGGCTGGTCAGGCCGACCTGGGCGTTCATGTTGGCCCCGTCCATGTACACCTGCCCGCCGTACTGGTGAATGATGCCGCAGATTTCGACGATGGATTCTTCAAAAACGCCGTGCGTCGAGGGGTAGGTCACCATCAGGCAGGCGAGGTCGCCGGCGTGGGCTTCGGCTTTGGCGCGGAGGTCGGCCACGTCGATGTTGCCCGCTTCGTCAGTTTTCGTCACGACCACCTTCATGCCTGCCATCACCGCCGAGGCCGGGTTGGTGCCGTGGGCCGAAGCCGGAATCAGTGCCACGTTGCGGTGGCTGTCGCCCCGGCTCTGGTGGTAAGCCCGAATCACCATCAGCCCGGCGTATTCGCCCTGCGCGCCCGAGTTGGGCTGCAAACTCATCGCGGCAAAGCCCGTGATTTCGCAGAGCCAGTCGTTCAGTTCGCGGAAAAGCTGCCGGTAGCCTGCCACCTGGTCCTGCGGCGCGAAGGGGTGAATTTCGCCAAACTCCGGCCACGTCACGGGAATCATTTCCGTCGTGGCGTTGAGTTTCATCGTGCAACTCCCCAGCGGAATCATCGAATGCGCCAGCGACAAGTCCCTGTTTTCCAGCGATTTCAGGTACCGCAGCATTTCGTGTTCGCTGTGGTGCGTGTTGAACACCGGGTGCGCGAGGTAGGCCGACTGGCGGGAAAGCTGTTCCGAAAAATTAGCCGTCAAGCCATCTTCGAGCGAAGCCACGTCCACGGTTTTTGCCGCTAAACCGGCAAAAATTTCGATAAGCTGCACCGCGTCGTCGTACGATTTTACTTCATCGAACGCAATCCCGACGGTGCCGTCGCCGAAGTAGCGCAGGTTCAGACCGGCGGCTTCGGTAGCGGTTTTCACCGCATTTTCGTCCGAAACCTTTACCCGAATCGTGTCGAAAAACGCCTCGGTCAGCACCTCGTAGCCGAGTTCCCGCAAGGCTTTCGCCGTCAGGCTCGTCAGGGCGTGGGTGCGCTCGGCAATTTTTTTCACCCCCTCCGGCCCGTGGTACACGGCATAGGCGGCAGCCATCACGGCCAGCAGCACCTGAGCCGTACAGATGTTGGAGGTTGCTTTTTCGCGGCGAATGTGCTGTTCCCGTGTCTGGAGGGCCATGCGCAGGGCGCGGTTGCCCTGCTGGTCCACCGACACGCCGATCAGGCGACCGGGCAATTGGCGCTTGAACTCGTCTTTGGTGGCAAAAAACGCCGCGTGCGGCCCGCCGTAGCCCATCGGCACGCCGAAACGCTGGGCCGAACCCACCACCACGTCGGCCCCCATTTCGCCGGGGGGCGTGAGCAGCGTGAGCGCCAGCAAATCGGCGGCGACCACGACTTTGAGGCCCAGTTCGTGGGCGGTGGCAATCCAGTCGGTGTAGTCGAACACGCTGCCGTCGGTGGCGGGGTACTGGAGCAGGGCACCGAAAAGAGCTTCTTTGGCTAAATCCACCGTGCGATGGTCGCCCACGAGGATTTCGACGCCCAGGGGCGTGGCGCGGGTGCGGAGCACGTCGATGGTTTGCGGGTGGCAGCGTTCAGAGACGAAAAAGGTGTGGGCGGCAGCTTTCGGACCTTTTTTCAACGCGTGAAACAGGTGCAGGGCCTCGGCGGCAGCGGTGGCTTCGTCGAGGAGCGAGGCGTTGGCGATTTCCATGCCGGTCAGGTCCATGACCATCGTCTGGAAGTTGAGCAGCATTTCCAATCGCCCCTGCGCGATTTCGGCCTGGTAGGGTGTGTAGGCCGTGTACCAGCCGGGGTTTTCCAGAATGTTGCGGAGGATGACCGTCGGCGTGTGGGTGTCGTAATAGCCCGCGCCAATGTAGCTTTTGAAGACCTTGTTTTGCGAAGCCAGTTTCTTGAAATTTTCCAAAAACTGCACTTCCGTTTTGGCGTCGGGCAGGTTTAGCGGCCCCTGCCGCCGGATGCTTGCCGGAACGGTTTGGTTGATTAACTCCGCGACGGAATCAACGCCGATGGCCTTCAACATGGCCTGGCGGTCGGTTTCGTCGGAATTGCTGTGGCGTTCTTCGAATTTCTCCTGGTAGCGAAGGGCTGCTTGCATGAAGTCTGGCGCGAAGTGTCTCGGAAAAGAAAGTACAAATTTAGGGCAAAAACTGTCTGGTGGGGGGTTTGGTTCGGGCGAAGTTTCAAAGCAGCCAGAATCGTTTACTTTTGCAGGAAACAGGTTCATCATGCTTAGCGTCCGCGCCATTTACGACGGCCAAACTCTGAAATTGCTGGAGGAGGTAGCCTTGCAAGGGTCCCCAGCAAGTCATCGTTACGTTTCTGGAAACTCCCGAGGCCGAATTTTCGCCCGCTGAACGACACCAACTCGCTCAGCACGGCGGTGGCTTGGCCTTCCTGCACGACGAAGCCGAGGACGTGTACACGGATGCGGATTTGAAAGAAAAATTCTGAGATGTAGCGCGGTACGATTGTCCTGACGCTGTTTCGTTCACGGATCTACAGTCATCGAAACGCCGTCCGGCGGTGGTCGTTTCAGCGCAGACGTCGGGCAATGGCGATGTCATCGCGGCGTTCGTTTCATCGGTTTTGCCCCTTTTCCCTGCTCCAACTGACCTCGTTGTGCTGCCTTCCGACCCGGATTTTGCCCAAGCCGGTTTTAAGAAGCCTTCCGTGGTGAAACTTGATAAACTGGCTACGCTTCACCCCAGCATTTTTACCGGAACTCTGGGAACGGCTTCCCCGCGCCTGATGGCCGAGATCGACCAACGCCTCAAACTGGCGTTGAATTTAACGTAAATCACTCCCTGCTCTCCGTCCCGGCTACTCCACCTGCGCCTGCGTCAGCCAGGCCGTGGCCAGGGCCGAAAACTCGCTGAATTGCAGTTCGGCGACCGTCCACTCGTTGGGCTGGCAAAGCAGCGGCAAATCCTGCCGAAACCGCCGGTACTTGTCGGCGATTTTGCTGGCGCTGGGAACGGTCCGGTGGCTTTTCGACGCCAGCCAGTTGCGTACGCAGGCCAGCACTCTGGCCGGGTTGTTCTCGTGATTTTTGATGTCCTGCCCGCTGAGGTCGGAGATGAATTCGCGGAAGCGAAACTGCTCGGTTTCGAGGATAAGGTACTTTTTCTGCCGCTGAAGGTCGTCGCCGAATTTCAGGCAACCGATGAAAATGCCCAGTTCGAGCGGCATATTGAAGCGCGGCAGGCGGGTGCTGACTTCCACCCGCGACAAATCGTGGATGCCGTACTGGCAGGCCCCAATCAGCGTCGTGATTTTAGTGATGCGGACTTCGTCGGAATCGTCGAATTCCAGCGCGCAGCGGGGGAAGAATCCACAGGCCGAAATGCCGAAAACGAGCGCGTTGAGGAGTTCTTTATAGGGTTCGTCGAAGGGGCAATTGATGAAGACGCTCGATGCGTAGGGGGTCTCCACGCGGGCCTTACCGGACGGGTTTCGGGCGGGCGGCGCGGGTCAGGGCCACCTGCGCCAGGGCCAGAACGGCCTGCTCGGCGAGCAGCGCCGTGAGTTTCTTCACCGCTGGGTTGGCGCCGATGGTGTTTTCTTCCAGGGCGATGCCTTCAAAGGGCGTTTCCTTTGCCTCCAGGAAAAGCCCGGTTTCGGCGTCGCGCAGGAGGTAGTGCCCGGTGGCCGGGTTGAAGACCTGGCTGCGGGTTACACCGTTTGTTTTTTCGCTGGCGTGGGGAAGGGCCATGAGAACGGGCGTTTGTTTTCCAAAAGTATTCTTTTTCGGAAAACGGATGTATTCCGGCCAGCAAAAAAGCCGTCGGATTGGTTCAGAAACACCGGGTTGAATTACTGTGCCACCCGCGCAAACTGCTTCACCACGCCCGCAATTTCCGGCAGCAAGTCAGGATTCTGCTCGATGCCGTTGCCAACCACGATCACGTCGGCACCCGCTTCGAGGGCGTCGGCAGCTTTGCGGGCCGAGTTGATACCGCCGCCCACGATAATTGGTGTTTCGACCGACTGCCGGACGGCGGCAATCAGGCTGGGCGGCACGGGGCGTAGCGCACCGCTGCCCGCGTCAAGGTAGGTCAGGCGCAGGCCGAGCATTTCGCCCGCCATGGCCGTGCAGGCCGCCACGCCGGGTTTGTCGTGCGGCAGGGGCGTGGTGTTCGAGATGTACGACACGGTGGTTTGCACGCCCGCGTCCACGAGCAGGTAGGCCGTTGGCAGCACTTCCAGCCCGCTGCGGCGCACGATGGGCGCGGCCACGACGTGCTGACCAATCAGAAACTCGGGATTTCGACCGGAAATCAGCGAAAGAAACAGAATCGCGTCCGCCGTTGGCTCAATGTGCAGGTTGCTGCCCGGAAAAAGAATCACGGGTATGGCCGTGCGGCGTTTGATTTCGGCGATGACCTCGCCCAGCGCGTAGTCGGTGATGAGGCTGCCGCCGACGAAGAAGAAATCCACGCCGTGGGCCACGGCCCGGTCGAGCAACGCGGGGAAGGTGTCGAAACTGATTTTGTCGGGGTCAAGCAGAACGGCGAAGGCCTTCTGCCCGCTGCTGCGAATGGCAAGCAGGTGGTCAAGTACGGGGTGAGGCATCGGTACGCTGGTTGAACTGGGCGATGAAATCGTGCAGTTTTTCGCGGGCCGAAGCCAGCAAAAACGATACCATCGCTCCTTTAATGGCGGTTAAAAGCGGTGATGGTGCCAGTTCCTCCGCCTCGGTGGGCGGGACCGTTGGCTCCTCGGGAGCCGGAATGCGGGTTTCGGGTTCTTCTTCGGGCGGCGCAGGCGTCAGGAGCCGGAACAAAACGTAACCGGCCAGGACCGTTCCGCCCACCACGAGGGCCGTTTTGCCCAACCGGGCGGTATTGGCTCGCCCCGATTCGGTTGCGGTTTCTCCGTCTGCTGGACGCCCGTTGAAGGTACTCATTCGGTAATGGACTGATTTTCAAGTTCGATTCTTAGCGGAACTCGGACTTGCCGCCAAAAGTACGAAGATTGGCGCAAACGGCGACGGGCGAAGAGGAAGAGATTGGCAAAAGGCCTCTGACGGGTCAGGGAATATACCTGACCGGGGATTAGTCAGTATTCAACGACTCGATGCCTTGTTCTTTAAGTCGGGCCAATCCGTCTTTCATGGCGTTGACCTGTTCGGTGGGGTGTCCCTGCCAGCGTGTTACCTCGCCCACCACCTTGAACGGGTGGGCCGAACGGTACGATTTGGTCGGATTGCCCGGAAATTTCTTGTCCGTTAAATCAGGGTCGTCTTCGATGGGGCCGGTTGGCTCGACCAGATAAATTCGTTCGCGGCCTTCGCCGAGGGCCAGTTCGGCACCCCAAATCGCAGCGTCGAGGGTTGCGCTCAGGAAGATGTACTTCGCGTTTTTTCGTTGGCCATAGTTTGAGTTAAAGCCCACTTCGATGAGGTCGCCAAGTGCTAAGTCGGCCTTTGTGCCGTGAAAGTAGGTTTGAGCAAAAGGGGTTGGGCATTGGGGGTTCGGGTTAGGCCCGGCTTTGCTTTTTTCCATGATTGGAATTTAGGGTTGATTGTCTTCCCCGCAATCGCTCGCATCCTGCGAGTGATGAGTATTGCAAGCGCCTCTGGCGCGTGGTGGATAGCGAGTCGATTTAGTCCTTCCAATAATCGTTAAAACGCATTGACTAAGTCAAAAACTGACTGCTTTTCAGGCAGCAAAGTAACTCGGCTTTGAAGCCGCCCCAGAGGAGCTTGTCTAAAAATCACTCGCAAGATGCGAGCAATTGCGGGGGGTCAGGAACAAACGTTCTAACGTGTTCAGTGTAAAAATAGACTTGATAAAAATATCGTTTGCGACTTCAACGTAGTTATTGTCACTAAGGCCAAAATAAGCTATCGCTTTCTGCACTCCTTTATTTGAATCGCTGAAGCGATGAGCTACCAACCCAGAACGTAGGTTTTGTAAGTGCTTCAGGAACTCAATCATATCCGGGATAGGATGATTATGATGCGCTAAAAACTTCTCTAACTTCTTAATGCCTTTATCGTTCTCATCTAATTCCAAATTTTTACCAATCTCTTTTTCGTTCAGGCTATCAATAGTGATAATAACTAACGCCAATATCTGCTCACAAAAAGTTTTTTTATTATTTTTCGTTGGTACATGAAGAGCTTGAAAGTTGTGAATATTTTGCGAGGATAATGGTTTATAAAATTTCCAGCCAAAAAACTTTTCCCATTTTTGATTGAAGTCTTCGTATTTATCCTTAAAAAACAAATCAGATGTCTGGGCATCCTGCGCCCAATTACCTTCAATCATGGTTGTATAATATCTATTACTGATTTCTTTTTGGGGAGCTATGTTGTATTGTTTCCAATGAAGTTGTTCTTTATGTGGAAGTGAGCTTAGATCATGAAGAAATACTGCTACATAATTGTCAAGGTTGTTATCGAGTTTCAGCGAGAAAAAATCTGAACTAATCCGAAAACCGTCAACGGCATAGCGGCTTGGATCATTATAGTACTTGTTTAATACTTCCTTCTTGAAGTACGTTAGTTTAAAGTAATTTTCATTATTCCGTTCACAGCTTTCATAGACGAATTCTCCTTCATTGTTATAGCTAATTATGAACTGTTCATATTGGGCGTTTGCAGTGTCGAAATAGAATGAGTTCGTTTTGGTCTTGTCGTAGTCAAGAATAACCTTTCCTCGCAACCAACCCTGAAGTTTACTTGCATCCGCCGGTGATAGCCGGATGTAATGGTTGTATTGGCCATGTGCGATTTTGTAGTTTTTGTCAATCGGTTTAGTATCCTCATCCACCAATTTAGCATCTAAGTAGCGTACAATATCGAAGCAGACAGCAAAGTAAATTTGCCTTACAGCAATGTACTCTTTAAGATAGCGAAGTTTTACCTTGACGTGCTGAGGCTCAATCAAGATAACTTCTTCCAAATCTCCGAGATCATCGATAAAATAAAAGGTTCTTTGTTGTTTATTCAAACCTTTTTCGTAGAGCTTATAGTAAAGAATGAACTCTTCACTAATGTCAACATATCTATCATGTCCTTCGTCAAAATGAAACGACTTACTGAAAATGAAAGGCTCAATCTTGTCTTTATCATAAGTTGAATACTGAGACACCCACTCCCCGTTATGAAACAATGAGCTAATCGTAGGTTTTCCTTCTCCGCCAGGCTCTATGCGCCAATCCGTCTCCTTACGATATGATCTGATTTTTGCCTTATTGACCAAACCACAGTAAATAAGTACCTCATCGTCATACCGCTTATGGATGCTTTCATATACTGTTATCCAGCCATCCTTACAAAATAGCGATTGAATCTGCTTAATACGATCTACGAAGAGAAAGGCGTCTTTAGTCATTATTGGTGATGTCTATTACCGTGGTCTGTGTGCCACCATGCTACTGGATATTTTTGGGAAGGTGCTTAAGTCCTCGGCTTCCTCCTTTGTTCCAAGCTCTGAAGTAAGGGCGTGTGCGTGGGTGACTTGGGACGGAGTATAGGCCGTAGGCTTAGACTGCTTTTAGTTAGCGTTCTACCACCGTGGTCTGTGGCACACAGACCACTTGTTTCCTATACTTGATCCATCACTCAAAACCGCTCTATGTAGTGAGCGATTAACCCAAACTCGTCCTCGCCCGTTTCGTAAAACCTTGCTGATGACCAACGGTAGTTTTCGGGCCGGTCGGCTAAGTTCCAGCGTTCGTGCAATGGGTTGTTGTGTAGGTAGGTCAGTTTCTGTTCCACCTTTGCCCGCGAATCCATATGAATCGCAAGCGGGTCCCTTTGCCAGATGCGGTGCTGTCGTTCGGCTTCCTCAACAACGAAATAAGGCAGAATCTGTGGATGATGCATCCCTAAGTCCTTGACAAGTTCGTGGGCTGTGTGCTTATTGAAACTGGCGTGGGGCATTTCCTTTCCATTTTTGGCCAACAGCTCCCAAATCAAGTGTAGATGGTTAGGCATGATGACATAGCCATAAATGATTACCTTACGGTTGAACACCAATTTTTGCAGGTATTCAATCAGCAAAAGCTTGTACGCATCGGGCTTAAATAGCCGCCGCCAGTTGTGTACGGTGTCGGTCCAGAAGTACACCTCGCCGAGGAACATTCTCGAATTGCGCACACCGAGTAGGTCTTTTCGGGCGAAGGCAGACATGGAATGGAAGGTAAGTGTGCTTAGAGGGACGGTTTCGGTCTGTGTGCCACAGACCGAGGTGAAGGAACACCAAATACAAACTTATTTTTAAATAATTAATACTTTGATTTTGACAAAATTATCAATTTCTTATACAATTTTATTGAGTGTTCAAAAAGTCGATAGCTTTACTCAAAACAGGGTCTTTGCCAGTCGTAAGATTATCTTTGGTGTTAGCTATTTCAATATCTACTGGTATTCCAACTCCCTCGTAATTATTTCCGTCCTTTGCCAGATGTGTTTCGTGTGAAAGTGAAAACTCCCAGCCATTTGGCATTCTTTTGCCCATCATACTTGAAAACATTCCTGCGGTACGTTCACCAATAATTGTAACATTTGGAAAGTCCATCAAATTCATAGCAAAATGGTCAGCAGCACTAATAGATGCCCCGCTGGTCAGTAAAACTAATGATTTGGTTGAACTATTAGTTTCAAAAGAAAACCTTCTTACAACTGCCTTAACAAATGCAGGCTCGCCACCACCATTGATGCGAACATCTATAATAACAGCCTTTTTGTCTTTAAACCTTGCTGCCATCTCATCCAATTGTTTCTCAAATTCTTTTAAAGGCATTCCGCCAAAGCCATTTAATTGTAAGTATCCATATTTTTCCGATGTGGAAAAACCCCCAATTGGAAAAGTGCTGTTAAATTTAACGAAATTTGAAAAGCCAAATTCAGATAGATTCTTGGCAATCACAGTCCTTAGTTGATTGACGGAATCCTTAGTTGAAAATTGCTGGTGAAAAGCTGAGTACTTGGCACTTGCAGGTAAATCTCCAGTTTTTGAAATAGCAATATGTCCATCTCTTAACGGAGTCACCATTTCATTCAAAATGCTGAAAAGTTCATCGTCAGTTGTACTTTTCGTGACCAAAGGTCGATACTTTTCGTATTGTTTTTGCCAATCTACTTTTCTTATTTTAAAACTTGGATAATGTTTGTTGAATGTACTCCAAAAAAACTCAAAATTCTTTTCTGGTTTACTCATCCTTTGGGCTTGACAATAGTTGTGCGTAGCAAAAAACATTATTGAAGCAGCTAAAAATAACCACTTCCCTTTTTTTGAGTTTGCTTTGAGTTCAATTAATTTGTTAGTTTTTGTCATTTGATTATCCATTTCATTGTCGCTTTAAAGTAGCATATAATAACCCGGTTACCTCACTCGGAACCTGCCAGAAGGTGCGGCAACCGGTCGTTTGTCCGCTACTACCGTGGCCTGTGGCACACCAGACTACTGGACATTTTTAAAATGGGTAGAAGTCACGATGCAACAGGCTGACCATTTGGACCGTTTTTCGACTTGTTTAGGACGTTTCTCATCGATGAGAAACAGGATGCTTAAGCACTTTTCCAAAAATGTCCAGTAGCATGGTGTGCCACAGACCTGGGAGAGGATTCCTCCTTGCCCTTTCCTCCCCCCAATCCTACCACCTCCCGCCCACATCTCCAAAAATTTTCCGAAAATTTAGTAACCGGTTAGGCCAACGCACTACTTTCCAGTAGGTTTCGCCCCGTTTCAATCTAAATCTACCTCTCTATCATGGCAAAACAACAATCGGATTCGAGCTTCGAGGGGATGGTCGGCGTCTTTGAGCTGCTGCTGACGTTCCTGACGTACCTGGGTGCGGGCTACAATCCCGGCCCGGCGCACCTGAAACTCCCGGCGCTGCAGGCCCGGCTGGCCAATCTGAAGTCGCTGCTCAACGAGGTGACGGCGTCGAAGGCGGCGTATGACGCGGCGGTGAGCCACCGGGCGGTCTGGTACGCGCTGCTGCCCGACCTGGCGACGCGGGTGGTGAACATGCTCAAGGTGCTCAGCCCGAAATCGACGGTGATGAAGGCGGTGAAGTCGTTGCTGGCGAAGTTGCGCGGGCAGCGGCTGACGGACGAACCGCTGAACCCCGACGGGTCGCCGGGGGAGTCGAACTCGTCGTCGCAAACGACGTTTGCCAACAAGGTGGCGCAGATGACTATGCTCATTAGCTTGCTGGGGCAGGATGCGAAGTACGCGCCCGCCGCGCCGCCCGTGGGCAGCGACGAGCCGGACCTGACGCTGGTGGGATTGGGATCGTTTCGCGATGAGATGAACGCCCGCAATTCGGCGGTAACCGGCAAGCAGGTGCCGCTCAAGCAGGCCCGCGACGCCCGCGACGAGGCGTTTTTCGACGCTGAGAACGGCCTGCTGGTGGTGGTGCAGCAGATTAAGGCGTACGTGAAGGCGGTATTTGGGGTGAAAAGCGCCGAGTTTAAGCAGATTAGCGGGCTAACGTTTATCAAACACAAGTAACCGCCGTTTGGGGGTTTTTGGCAACGCGGGCACTTCGTCGGGAAGACGGTAGCCCGCGTTGTTTTTTTTGGGGGTCCTGACGTGGCTGGTGGTACTCCCTGCCCTGTTTTTTCAGAATGCCCGGTTAAGTTGTTTTAATGCCCGGTTAACTTGTTTACGCGCTCGGTTGAGTTGTTAAGATGCTCGGTTAAGTTATTGAAGACCTCGGTTAAGTTGTTAAGGTGTCCGGTTAAGTTGTTGGCGGGTTGGGTTAAGTGGTTGGAGGGTTCGGTTAAGTTGTTAACGTGCCCGGTTAAGTTGTTGAAAGGCTTGGTTACGTTTTTAATGAGGCCGGTAAGGATGTTGGGGCGTTGAAGACTGGGGTTGGGTGGGTGCCTCGTCTTACCGGGTTGACGGGTTGTTGGTTGAATCGGGTGTGGCTTTTTCTAAACGAGAAGGCGTTTCAACTGTAAATGGCCCTAAAAAAAGCCGCCGGATTCAGTCCGGCGGCTTTTGAACTACGGCAGGAGGCTTCAATCGCCGCCCCCGGCGCGGTTCGGGTTGATGAGATTCCCAAAAAATAACGCGTTCAGAAAGAGCTTATTGGTGCCGTACCAGAACGCCCGAAAGTTCGGGTTGTCGGTAAAACCAATCACGTTTCCGGCCCCGACGCGCGTGACCACGGCGGCGGGGGTGCTGCGCAGGAGGCGCTCGTTGCGGGTCGAGATATAGCCGCTCAGCAAGGGCCGCTCGGTGTACTGGAGTGGCGCGGCGTAAGGGTCTTTCAGTTTTTCCAGGAACACCGTGTTGTCGCGGAAGACGGGCAGGCTGGCCTCGCGGTAGCCGTAGCCGAGGGGGTGGGTTACGTCGAGGGTGGCCTGAAAGATGGCACCGCCAATCTGCTGGGCACCCCGGTAGCGCTCGGACAGGGCGTAGGGTTTGCTGCCGGTGGTGTCGGCGGGGATGCGCTTGATTTTTGCCGCCGTCAATCCTTTCTCGCTCACCCAGTTGAGCGCGCTGCCCAGGGCCACAAGCGTGCCGCCCGCCTGCACCCAGCGGCGGAGTTTGTCGTCGTTCAATTGCCCGTAATTGCCGGCGGGCAGAATCAGCACGTTGTACTTGTCGATGGCTGCGTTGTTGACGGTCGCGATGTCGGTCATGGGCAGGGGCACCGCTACGCGGGTGTCGAGCAAATGCCAGATTTCGCCTGCGTCGGTGCTTTCGATGCCCGGCCCGGCCAGCAGCAGCGGGCGGGGCTGGCGCAGGTTGGCAAACTGGCTGGAACCGAGGTCGATGCCGGCGGGCGTAAGGCCGGTTTTCAGCGCGTAAAAGTCGGTGCCGTCGGCGTCGGCGAGTTGCTGAAGCACCGTTTCCAGGTTGCTCGCGGTGTTGATGCCCGCCGAAATTTCGACCGTGCCGTAACCGAACTGCCGCTGGCTGCCGTCGGCCAGCACGGCGGTGAACGGCTCGGTGGCGACTTTCAGGCGGTAGCCGCGTCGCTGGAGTTCGTAGGCCGTGCGTGGGGCGAAATAGCTGTCCCACTCGAAGACGTACGCCACGCTGCTTTTGCCCACTACCCGGCCTTTTGGGAAGGCGTTATCGGTCAGTTTCTCGCCCAACCCCACCGCAGCCCGGCTTTCGGCGTAGGGAAGGTTGAAGCACAGCGGCATGGACCAGGCCGAAATGTCGTAAAACAGGCTGTCCTCGAAACTCGTCCGCTTCTCGAACATCCCCCGGATGAGCCGGTGCTGAGGCTGGCTGAGCGGCACCACGTACGCGTCGGCTTTTTTGAAACCCTTGCCGTCCACCGTCGCGTCACTGGCGAGGCGGTACACGTCCACGTCGTTGCGGCGCAGGATGTTGAGCGCTTCCCAGGTGCGCGCCTTGTCGGGGCTGCCGCCGAATACGTAGGCTTTGACTGGGTCCGTTGACGTTTCCCGGTAAAAACTCCGTTGGAATTCGAGCAATTCGGCGCGCATGGCCCTGACGGCTTTCATCGTCGAAAGTGACACGGTAAACTGGTTGCGAATCGTGAAGGGAAACGTGACGACGCCGTTGGGGCTGTCCTGGGCGTGACCGCGCGAACTGGCCTGCTCGAAGAGGATGCCGATGCAGCCGTTGACGTCGGGGTAGGTCGAGCCTTTGCCGTAGTAAAAATCGTCGAAGCTCTCCTGGGTGTAGTACAGTGAGCCGATTTTGTCGAGGGCGGCGGCGTGGAAATCCCCGATTTTCGCCGTCAGTTCGACGTTGCGCTTCGGCGTAATCGGGTGAACGCGGCTCAGGATGCCGGGCTGGAAAAAGAACGTCGCGCCCGTGCCCATTTCGTGGTGGTCGGTGAGCACGTTGGGTTTCCATTCGTGAAACTTCCGCATCCGGGCTACGCTCTCGGGGTGCTGCTGGTAGAGGTAATCGCGGTTCAGGTCAAACCAGTAATGGTTGGTGCGTCCGCCCGGCCAGGGTTCGTTGAACTCCCGGCTTAGCGGGTCGCTCACGAGGTGCTGGCTGCGGTGGGTATTCACCCAACTCGCAAAGCGGTTCGAGCCGTCGGGGTTGATCGTCGGGTCAAGCAAAATGATGGTTTCGGCCAGCAGCGAGTCGATGCCCGGCCCCTGCGCGGCGGCGAGGTGGTAGGCCGTGAGCAGGGCGGCGTTGTTGCCGCTCGGTTCGTTGCCGTGCACGGTGTAGCCCATCCAGAGCACGGCGGGCATGGCTTTCGTGTCGAGGGGAGCCGAGCGCACCGGGTCGGTGAGTTGGCGGTGCTGGGCCTTGAGGCTTTCGCGGTTCTGGATGTTTTGCGGCGATGAAATCGTCAGCAGCACCAGCGGGCGGTTCTCGTGGGTGCGGCCGTATTCTTCGATCTCAATTCGGTCGCTCACCTCGGCCAGTTTGCGCATGTACGCCACTTCCTGATCGTTGGTCACGTGCCATTCGCCCACCTGGTACCCCAGAAACTGCTGCGGCGTGGGAATCTGCGGGTTGTAGCTGACGTCCGTCGGCAGGTAATAACTCAGCGGCACCTGGGCGCTCGACGACCCACCAATAAAAAAAGCCAACCAGGTGGCTTTTTTTAAAAAACAGTATAAAGACCGCATAATGAGGGGGTTAAGGGTGGCAGTTGGGGTTGATAAGAGCCTACGCAGGCTGGCGGGCTTTTCAGTCCGGATTTTACGATAATCCCCGGTCCGTTTACGCCTGCCGCCGCAACTTCGCTTCGATAGTCTGCTGGGTGTGGGGCACGAGTCGCAGCCGTTCTTTCGGAATCAGTTTGCCCGTGTCCACGCACACGCCGTAAGTGCCGTTTTTGATGCGCACGAGGGCGTTTTCGAGTTGGGTGGCGTACTTCTGTTGGCGAGCGGCCAACTGACTCAGGTTTTCGCGCTCGCTGGTGTCGGCCCCGTCTTCAAGGAGCTTGGTGTTGCCCGAGGTGTTGTCGGTGCCCGAATCGTTTTTCTTGCTCAGGGTTTCGCGGATGTACTTGAGTTCGTTGCGGGTACCTTCGAGTTTTTGAGTAATCAGTCTTTCAAACTCCTTTAATTCTTCTTCCGAATAGCGCGTCCGCTCTTCTGACTGGTTCATGTGGTTGTTGGTTTTAACGGTCAAAAAATCGGCAGAAGGTTAGGTTATGGTAGCAACAAAGTTACGTGTAGGGGTCTGGAAACCAATTACGACCCAAAAAATTATCCGGTGCTCCGGGCGTGCTTTCAGCGAAAAAAATTCGGTGAAAGTTCAATTTTACCAAATCCCCCGAAGGCGATTGTCTGAAACACCGTTACCCCATTTTTTCCGAACTGAAAATGAACCAGTTCGGTCTTCCCCTTTGGCTTGGTTTTCTCGTTCTAATTGGGGTAAGTTTGCGCCCGGCGTACCCATTTTCTTGGGAAAACGCTATTTGTTACAAAAATATTTCTACCATGAGCTATTTGGAACCGGCTCCGATAAAAGACAAGGAAAATCCCCTTGAATCGATGATGCAGCGCTTCGACCAGGCGGTCAGTTTGCTGGGCATCAGCGAGGAAATGTACTATATTCTGAAAGTGCCGCGCCAGCAGGTGATCGTGGGTCTGCCCGTGACGATGGACGACGGCTCCCTGCGGGTTTTTGAAGGCTACCGCGTCATTCACTCCAACATTCTCGGGCCGTCGAAAGGCGGCATCCGCTTCGACCCGGCCGTGAACCTCGACGAAGTCCGCGCCCTGGCCGCCTGGATGACTTGGAAATGCGCCGTGGTGGATATCCCCTACGGCGGCGCGAAAGGCGGCGTGGCCTGCAACCCACGCGAAATGTCGGCGGGGGAAATCGAGCGCCTTGTGCGCGCCTACACCGTGTCGATGCTCGACGTCTTCGGCCCCGACCGCGACATTCCGGCCCCCGACATGGGCACCGGCCCGCGCGAAATGGCCTGGCTCATGGACGAATATTCCAAGGCCAAAGGCATGACCGTGAGCGGCGTCGTGACAGGCAAACCGCTCGTGCTGGGCGGCTCGCTGGGCCGCACCGAGGCCACGGGCCGGGGCGTGACCGTCGCTGCGCTGTCGGCGATGGACAAGCTGCGCATCAATCCGTACCGCGCCACGGCGGCGGTGCAGGGTTTTGGCAACGTGGGTTCGTACGCGGCCGCGCTGCTGCACGAACGCGGCGTAAGCGTAACGGCAGTGAGCGACATCAGCGGCGGCTACCACAACGACCGCGGCCTCGACATCACCGCCGCCATGAAATACCGCGATGCCCACGGCGGCACGCTCGAAGGCTTTCCGAATGCCGAGAAAATCTCGAACGAGGAATTACTTTCGCTCGCCGTCGACGTGCTCGTGCCCGCTGCCAAAGAAGACGTGATCACCGACGAAAACGCGGGCAGCATTCAGGCCAAACTCATCGTGGAAGGAGCCAACGGCCCGACGTCGGCCTCCGCCGACGAAATCATCAACGACAAGGGCATCGTAGTCGTGCCTGACATCCTGGCCAATGCCGGGGGCGTCACGGTGAGCTACTTCGAGTGGGTGCAAAACCGCATCGGCTACAAGTGGACCCTCGACCGCATCAACCGCCGCGCCGACCGCGCCATGAAAGACGCCTTCGACAAAGTGTACGCCGCCTCGCAGCAGTACAAGGTGTCGATGCGCATCGCCGCGTACATCGTAGCCATCAAGAAAGTGTCGGACACGTACAAGTTCCGGGGCGGCTACTGAGCGCGTGTCGTGCCTCCGCTCCGCGTGGCACGATTTATCCGCGTAAAGTCGGTGCCACGCGGAGCGGAGGCACGGCAGGCAACGGATTTTTCACCAATTTTGCCAGCGTTTTACCGACGTTGGCAATTTTATTTCCGCCCCAATTCTCTTTCGTTCATGAACATTCACCGCGAAGGCATTTCCATTCTGCTCGCCACGCTGCTCGTGCTGGTGCTGCTCAACAGCGCCGTGTATTACGTTTTCCCCGAACAAATCAGGCTCCGGCAGGTGTTGGTGGTGATCAGCATTGCGGTGTATTTACTCGTGCTGCAGTTTTTCCGCAACCCCCGCCGCCGCACGCCCGAAGGCGAACGCACCGTGATCGCCCCCGCCGACGGCAAGGTGGTGGTTATCGAAGAAATCGTCGAGACGGAGTACTTCAACGGCCCCCGGCGGCAGGTTTCGATTTTTATGTCGCCGGTCAACGTCCACGTCAATCGGCACCCGGTGGCGGGCACGGTCAAGTTTTTCAAGTACCACCCCGGCAAGTACCTCGTGGCCTGGCACCCCAAATCGAGCACGGCCAACGAACGCACGACGGTGGTTGTCCAGACGCCGTCGGGCGTGGAAGTGTTGTTCCGGCAAATCGCCGGGGCGATGGCCCGCCGCATCCGCTGGTACGTGCAGGAAGGCCAGCAGGTGGCGCAGGGCAGTGAAATGGGTTTCATCAAATTCGGCTCGCGGGTGGACGTATTCCTGCCCCTCGACGCGAAGATTCTGGTGGAATTGAACCAAAAAACCGTGGGCGGAGAAACGGTGCTGGCGGAATTGGCGTAACCTTACCTGTGAAACCATCGTTTAGTTAATGCCCCGCCCCGGCGAGGCATTTTTTGTGGAAAACGCCCTACTTTCGGTTTTCTAAACCACCCACTTCATGAATAAACTCACTCCATTCCTCCTCATGGCCGCCCTCCCCTTCGCCGCCGACGCCCAACTCAAGTACCCCGACACCCGTAAAACCGACCAGACCGACGACTACCACGGCACGAAGGTCGCCGACCCCTACCGCTGGCTCGAAGACGACCGCTCCGCCGAAACCTCCGCCTGGGTGAAGGCCCAGAACGAAGTGACCTTCGGCTACCTCGACAAGATCCCGTTTCGCCCGGCGCTGAAAAAGCGGCTGGAGCAACTCGTCAACTACCCGCGCTATTCGGCCCCGTTCCGGCGCAACGACTGGTTTTATTTCTCGAAAAACGACGGCCTGCAAAACCAGTCGGTGTTGTACCGGCAAAAGGGCCTCGACGGTGCGCCTGAACTGGTCATCGACCCCAACGGCCTCGCTGCCGACGGCACCACGCGACTGGCGGGCTTTTCGGTTTCCAAAAACGGGCAGTACGCTGCCTACGGCCTTTCCAAAGCGGGCAGCGACTGGGTGGAGTACCACGTGATGGAGCTTTCGACGAAAAAAGTGCTTGACGATCAGCTCGATTGGGTGAAGTTTTCGGGCGCGGCCTGGCAGGGCAACGGCTTTTACTACAGCCGCTACCCCAAGCCCGAAGGCAGCGCTCTGGCCGCCAAAAACGAAAACCATCAGGTGTTTTTCCACGTCGTCGGCACGCCGCAGAGCGCCGACCGGCTCGTGTACGAAGACCCCGCCAACGGCCAGCGCTTTCACTCCGCCCAAACCACCGACGACGAGCGGTTTGTCGTGTTGAGCATCAGCGACCGGGGCAAGGGCAAGGACGGCAACGCGCTTTCGATTCTGGATAAAGGCCAGACGGCGTTCGTGCCCGTTGTGAGCGAAATCACCGATTTTCAGTACGGCGTGATCGACAACGACGGCGACCGGCTCTTCATCCAGACCAACGCCGACGCCCCCAACAGCAAGGTGGTGGCTTACGATGTGAAGAGTAACGCATGGACGACGGTGATTCCCGAAAAACCCGAAAACCTTGACGGCGCGGGTGCGGCGGGCGGCAAGTTGTTTGCCATTTACCAGAAAGACGTCGTCAACCGTACGTACGTGTACGACTTGAGCGGCAAGCTCGAAAACGAAGTGCCCCTGCCCGGCCCCGGCTCGGTGGGCGGTTTCGGCGGCGAGCGCGACGATAAATTTGTGTTTTACACCTTCACCTCGTACACGTATCCGCCCACGATTTTCCGCTACGACATCGCCAGCCGCAAGTCGGCGGTCTTCCGCCAGCCCGAAGTGAAATTCGACCCGGCGGGTTACGAAACGAAGCAGGTGTTTTACCCCAGCAAAGACGGGACGAAGGTTCCCATGTTCATCACGTTTAAAAAAGGCACCGCCCTCGATGGCACCAACCCCACGATTCTCTACGGTTACGGCGGTTTCAACGTGAGCCTCAACCCCAGCTTCAGTGCGCTCAACGTGGGCTGGCTGGAGCAGGGCGGCGTGTACGCGGTGGCCAACCTGCGCGGCGGCGGCGAGTACGGCGAAAGCTGGCACCAGCAGGGCATGAAACTCAAAAAACAGAACGTATTCGACGATTTCATCGCCGCCGCCGAGTTTTTGATTCGGGAGAAATACACGTCGTCGCCAAAACTCGCCCTCGAAGGCGGTTCCAACGGCGGCCTGCTCGTGGGCGCGGTGATGAACCAACGACCCGACCTCTTCAAGGTCGCCATTCCCGCCGTGGGCGTGATGGATATGCTGCGCTTCCAGAAATTCACCATCGGCTGGAACTGGATCGCCGACTATGGCTCGGCCGACAACCCCGACGAATTCCGCGCGCTTCACGCCTACTCGCCGCTGCACAACCTCAAGCCCGGCACCCGCTACCCTGCCACGCTCGTCACCACTGCCGACCACGACGACCGCGTGGTTCCCGCCCACAGTTTCAAGTACGCCGCCGCGTTGCAGGCCGCGCAGGCCGGGCCGAACCCCACGCTAATCCGCATCGAAACCGCCGCCGGGCACGGGGGCAGCAACCTGAAAAAAGCCATCGAGCAAACAGCGGACGTGTATGCATTTATTTTCCAAAACCTCGGCGTTACGCCCCACTTTGCCGCCGACCCAACGCCCCCCGCGCCTTCCGGTCACAGCAAAGCGGCCAGCAAACCCACCCGCAAAACCACTGCCGGGCAGCGCTGACGGACTGACTAACGCCAGCAACGCGGCGGACCCTGACTTTTTATCAGGGTCCGCCGCGTTGTTTTCAGGGATGCGGTACCCGGAATTTGGCCCAGGCTTTTGTCGCAAATACCCCCGGATAAAGTCGTTTTTGCCAACCTTTCCCGCCACCTGCCAACCCTACCTTTGTTGAGTATCCAAAAGATAAAAGTCATGCAAAAAATCACCACGTTCCTGACGTTCGACAACCAGGCCGAAGAAGCCGTGAACCTGTACACGTCCGTTTTCAAAAATTCGGGCATTGACAAGGTCGTCCGGTACGACGGCACCCCGTCGGGCAGCGTTCTCTCCATCACCTTCCACCTCGACGGCCAGCCGTTCATGGCCCTCAACGGCGGGCCGCATTTCAAATTCAGTGAGGGCATTTCGCTCTTCGTTCCCTGCGAAACCCAGCAGGAAGTGGATGAGGCGTGGGAAAAGCTCACCCAAAACGGCGGCAAACCCGGCCCCTGCGGCTGGCTCACCGACCCCTTCGGCGTTTCCTGGCAAATCGTCCCGGCGGCGTTGGGCAAGCTGCTGCAGGACCCCGACCCCGCGCGGGCCAAACGGGCGATGGACGCGATGCTGAAGATGTCGAAGATTGAGGTGCAGGAATTGGAGCGGGCGGTGGCGTAATGGAAACTGTTTAGGATTTTATTTTTCGTGTAAAAATGAAATCCTTCTTTTTGGAAATTCTAAACAGCTTCGATGGTTTTCGAAGTCCTGGCCACGCGTTCAACCCCGAACGAGGGCGGATCCCTCGCCCAAACGGCTGGTTCAATCG
Organism: Spirosomataceae bacterium; assembly: GCA_965249815.1. Taxonomy (GTDB): domain Bacteria; phylum Bacteroidota; class Bacteroidia; order Cytophagales; family Spirosomataceae; genus JAJAZB01. Next base: position 879,563 of record CBDFMV010000003.1, read on the forward strand.
GGGATTGATTCAACCGAGTTGAAAAACCGCCCCTCGCGTGACGTTGGTTCGTTTTAGGGTTGGTTTCTCGTGGATTTACCTCCTGATGGCAACCATTTTATTCCCGATCGAACTAAAAAGCGTTGTCATCGCTCCCGATTACAACGCTTTTTAGTTTGATCGCCAACGAATCGCATTCGTTTTGTTCGTGATCGCTTGCGATCACTTTGTGATCGAATCTTTTTTGTTTGGGATCGAAAGCGCTCGATTTGCGATCGGACCAAAATGGTTCGGGATTGGGTGCGATCACAAAGAGTTTTGATACGATTTATTAATGATCGGATGCGTTCGTAAACAAGATGAGTGTGATCCGTTTGTGATCGCAAGCGAATGCTTCGATCTTATACCAGATGCCGTAAGCCGGAAATTCTCAGCATTATGCGGCAAAGCCATCGCTTCCCGTAAGCAACCTTCCCCGTCGCTGACAAGGCCGGGCCTCAAGGCGTGAATCGCCCTGCCGAAGCATTTGCTGCCCGGAGCAAGCCAACCCATCGACCAGCCTTCGGCGATGGGTTAGGCGAGGGCAGCGTTGAACGCCCGGTGGTTGGGAAAGAGTCGAATAGGTAGGGAAACTGGTTAGCCGCATCCCCCCCGCTATTGCGTTGCAACGGCTCGGTATTGCCGAAGGGTGGGTAATAGAATTCCGTCAAGCCCGGCAACCGAAGCCGATTAATGATTTTTTGTTGATGATTTATTCATAAGCCAAATTTATAACGTCGTGCCCGAACTGCAGCTAAATTGAAAAAACAAAAGTTGAAACACGGCTTCCGTCAGCCCACCTTTTGGCAATACTTTTGTTGGCTGCAGTACTATTTTTTTATCTTACTTAATTCATTCAACTTTAAGTAATATTCATCAAGTAAATCATAAATGGCTTTCTGGTCTTTACCTGATGCTTTTGGATTCCAATCTGTGTTTGTTACAAAATATCTACCCATCTTTCTATCTTTAAAAAACCAAATTACAGAGAACATTCCAGGGTCACCGCCAGTATGACCAAAGTTTCCTGTAGAACCAAAACCCATTGTTATTCCCATATTGTATTCATCACTATATTCACTCTTATCTCTGTCTATAAAATTTCCTGCGTTCAATTGTGGTGTAAAATATTCTTTATAACTCCCTTTCGAGAGTATCATTCCGTTACCATAATATGCCTTTAGTAGTTCACTAATATATTTACTCATATCTGATGTTGTTGTCAGCATTCCGCCGTCCGGGTAACCAATAAGTGAATAGTATGGATAAGGCGTGTCTTTATTTATATAAGTAGGAGAATAATTTGAAAAATTAATGGTGTTGAAATTCCAACCTGATGAATTCATTTTCAAGGGTTTTAAAATATATTTTGTAGTAAATTCATCATAAGTAATTCCTGTTGCTTTCTCTAAAACCAGCGCAGCAAGTGAAGCACCAACGTTTGAATACTCATAAATCTTTCCCGGTTGATTTTTTGAAAATGCATCTTTCGAGTACCACTTTCCATTTGCATCAAGCATGTTTTTTAAATACTCTTCAATAGAAATTTTTGTTGATGGAGGATTGAATTTTGTTGGTGAAATATCTATTTTAAGATTAGCAGCAAGATTTATGGTGTCTTTTAGAATTACATTTCTGGTTAAATATTCTTTGGAGTCAACAATTGAAGAAGTGTGCGTTACCAAATGGCGGATAGTAATTGGAACATTAGGATATTTTGGATTAATCACTTTAAAAGGCAAATATTTATTAATAAAATCATCTAATTTAAGGTTTCCTAATTCCTGTGCTTTTAGAATTGCAAGTCCAATAAAAGTCTTCGAAACAGAAGCAATATTCTGAACTGTATTTTCTGTGTACTTTGTATTGGTCTTAATGTTAGCGATTCCGAAACCATTTTGATATAAAACTTCTTTGTCATTTACTAAAGCAACCCCAAAGCCGTTGAAGGTTGCAGTTTTACTAATTTCAGTTAACTTATCAGTCAACTCATTTTGAGCTTGTTCAAACTCTTTTAAATGTGAGTTCTTTGTCGAACTGCATGAAGTCAATATAAAAGCGGTAATTCCAATTGATAATAGTTTATTCATGTTTTGAATTATTCTTCAACAATTTTTAGAGTTAACTGTCATGCCGTATTGCAGCCAACATCCCGGTAGACGCAACTGGCGGGTGGGTAAAGGTGCGTCTATCCGCCAATAGTCCGCAAGTCTATTGCGTTTACACACCCAATTTGGATGGATAGACGCAATAGCGACGTCACAGGCCCATGTCGTCTATCGGCGAGGCCGGGCGGGTGTGTCGGGCTACGTGCGTATAAATTTCGGTGGTTCTAATGCTGGCGTGGCCCAGCAAATCCTGAACGACCCGGATGTCGGTATCGGCCTCCTTGCCCTTCAACGCGTACATCGGCAAGGTAAAAATTAAAACGCTCATCAACGCAAATTCGCAGTGGGTTTCTTTTTTAGCGGTTTACTTTGTCCCGACGAACCTCTGTTTCTCATGAAAAAACCTACGTTGCTGGCGCTGGCCTGCCTCTTCGCCCTCCAAACTTTCGCCCAAACTACCTACCAGCCCACCTGGGCTTCGATCGATTCCCGCCCGGTGCCCGCGTGGTTCGAGGATTCCAAATTTGGCATTTTCATCCACTGGGGGCTGTTTTCGGTGCCTGCCTACAGCCCCACCGCCCGCGATGGCGTCGGCGTGTACGACCGCTACGCCGAGTGGTACTGGCGCAAACTCACCGATCCGAAGGGCAAAACCTACCCGTTTTTTCAGGCCTTTCACGAGAAGAATTTCGGCAAGGATTTCAAGTACCAGGACTTCGCCAACGAGTTCAAGGCCGAACTTTTCAAGCCCGACGAATGGGCCGAGGTGTTCAAGCAATCGGGCGCGAAGTACATCGTGCTGACGAGCAAGCACCACGAAGGCTTCACGCTCTGGCCTTCGGAACAAGCCTGGAACTGGAACGCCGTGGACGTCGGCCCGCACCGCGATTTGGCGGGCGATTTGACGAAGGCCGTCAAAGACAAGGGCCTGCACATGGGTTTTTACTACTCACTTTACGAATGGTTTAACCCGCTCTACCGCGAAAATGTGGGCCGCTACGTGGACGAGCACATGATTCCCCAGATGAAAGACCTCGTGACCCGCTACCAGCCCGACGTGGTCTGGACCGACGGCGAGTGGGACCACCCCAGCGAAACCTGGAAAAGCACGGAGTTTCTGGCCTGGCTCTACAACGATTCGCCGGTGAAAAACACGGTAGTCGTCAACGACCGCTGGGGCAAGGAAACCCGCTCCAAACACGGTGGCATCTACACGACGGAGTACGATTTGGTCCACGAAGGCAACGCCGAGGGTACCAAGTTCGCCCGGCCCTGGGAAGAATGCCGGGGCATCGGCGGGTCGTTTGGCTACAACCGCAACGAAAACCTGGCCGATTACTCGACTTCAAAGGAAGTCATCGACATTCTGATTGATAAAGTCGCGCGCGGCGGCAACCTGCTCCTCAACATCGGCCCCACCGCCGACGGGCGCATTCCGGTTATCATGCAGCAGCGGCTGAAGGACGTGGGCGACTGGCTCACGGTCAACGGCGAGGCGATTTACAACACCCGCGCCTGGGACAAAGCGCCGAAGGTGGACAACAAAACGAAAGTTTATTTCACCAAAAAAGGCAGCGACCTCTACGTCATCGCCCGCGAGTGGCTGCCCACGCTGACCGTGGAAGGCACGACCGCCCCGACGAAGGTTTCGATGCTGGGTTTCAGCGGCCCGGTGAAAACTTCGGCGAAGGGCGGCAAACTCACCCTCACTGCCCCCGCCGTAACGCCCGCCACGATGCCCGGCCAGCACGCGTGGGTGTACAAACTCGAAGGCGCGGCCCGCTGATTTTTTTTAACCACCGAAGACACGGAGTTTCGCGCAGCGTTCACGCAGAACGCGAACTTTGTGTTTCTCCGTGCCGAACTCCGTGTCTTCCGTGGTTAAAATCCTCCTGTTGTTTCTTCTTGTCGGTTTGGTGATGGCTGCCTGCTCGTCTGATCCCAAAACCGACGCCAACGGGTTTCCCCTGCCCACGACGCTCTCCGGCGAACAGCTCGCCCAACAGCACTGCGGCTCCTGCCACCAGTTTCCCGAACCGGCGCTTTTGCCAAAGAAAACCTGGAAACGGGGCGTACTGCCCGCCATGCGCCCCCGCCTCGGCCTTGACATGGAGCAGTTGTACGAGCGGATCCCCTACGAAGAACTGGCCGAACTGCTAAAAACGGGCGTGTACCCCATTCGCCCCCGCCTCACCGAAGCCGATTTCGGGAAGATTCAGGCGTTTTACCTTAAAAACGCCCCCGACACCCTGCTGCCCGACCACCCGACCGGGGCGCTGGTCGTGGGTTTGCCGCAATTTGAAGCCACCTTTTTTCGGATGCCCGTCAACCGGCGACCGATTGTAACGAAGGTGCTGATTGAGGCCGAAAATCACCGCCTGCTCATCGGCGACCAATCGGGGCGGGTGCGGATTTTTAACGCGAAACTTCGCCTGATCGACAGCCTGCGGGCCGAAACTGCCGTGTCGGACCTGCTGCCCCAGGCCGACGGCTCCACGTGGGCGCTCACGATGGGCATCATGCCGCCCAACGACCTCGACCGGGGCGGGTTGGTCCAGCTTTCGCCGAAAAAAGCTCCAAAACCGCTGCTGCAACGACTCCGCCGCCCCGTGCAGGTCACGCGCACCGACCTCAACGCCGACGGCCAGCCCGACGCCCTCGTGTGCGCTTACGGCAACAACCTCGGCCAATTGGCCTGGTACGAACTCGGGGCCGGGAAATCGCCTAAACCGCACGTGCTCGCTGACCGTCCCGGTGCCCGCTGCGCCACCGTGACCGACCTCAACCACGACGGCCGCCCCGACGTGGTGGCGCTCATGGCCCAGGCCCTCGAAGGCGTGTCGGTGTTTTACAACGAAGGCAACGGGGCGTTTCGGGAGGAAGTCCTGCTCGGTTTCCCGCCTGTGTACGGCTCCAGTTACCTGAGTCTGGTCGATTTTGACCGCGATGGCGATTTAGATTTGCTCTACACCAACGGCGACAACGCCGACTACTCCATCGTGCTCAAGCCCTACCACGGTATACGGCTGTTTGTCAACGACGGGAAAAATCATTTCCACCAAGCCTGGTTCTACCCCCTCGATGGGGCCCAGCAGGCCGAGGCCCGCGACTTCGACGGTGACGGCGACCTCGACGTCGCCGTCATCGCCTTTTTCCCGAATCTGAACGAGCCTCGGGCGGGTTTCGTGTACCTGCAAAATGAGGGCAACCGCCGCTTCACGGCCCGCACCTTCGCCGGAGCCGGGCAGAGCCGCTGGCTCACGATGGCCGCGGGCGACCTCGACGGCGACGGGGCCGACGACCTCGTGCTGGGGTCGTACCTCCGGCCCAACGCCACGCGCGAGTCGCTGCCCACCATGCCGCCCAACGGCCTGCCGGAGTTTGTCGTGCTAAAAAATCGGGGGAAATCGCTCAGGGCAGCCGCCGCTCGATGAGCCGCATCACGGCCTCCAGCCCCTCGCGGTCGGTTTCGTCGAAGTGGTTCAACTCATCGCTGTCCACGTCAAGCACGAGGGCCACGTTGCCGACCCGGTCGAAGGCGGGCAGCACGATCTCCGATTTGGAGGCCGAACTGCACGCGATGTGGCCGGGAAACGCCTCCACGTCGGGCACGATGACGGCCTCACGGGTGCGGTAGCAGTACCCGCACACGCCCCGGTCGAACGAAATGCGGGTGCAGGCAATCGGCCCCTGGAATGGCCCCAGTACCAGTTGGCCGTCTTTCACGAGGTAAAAACCCACCCAGAAAAACCCGAAGGCTTCCCGCAGTGCGGCGGCGATGTTGGCCAGGTTGGCCACCAAATCCGGTTCGCCGTCGGTGAGGGCGTCGAGTTGGGGCAACAGGCTGGCGTAAAGTTCCTGCCGGGAGGTGGTTTGGGGAAGCGCGAGGGTTTCGGCCATTGGTCTGAACCTTGATTCGTCGGATTCAGGGATTTTCTTGATTGTTGAAAATTAAGCCATCAGGCTAATCCTTGAATCCGACGAATCAAGGTTCAGACGAAAATACCGCTTCAGCCAACTTTCCCGCGCGGGTACTCGCCAGTTTTTGCGAAACTCGCCCAGGGTGGTTACGAGGTTGTTGAAGACGGTCGTTTCGGGCGTCAGACGGCCATCGGTCACGGCGACTTTCAGTTCATTCAGGGCCAGCATTTTTACGTCACCGTCTTCAAGGTAGGCCGTCGAGCGGTCGAAAAAATCGAGTTTCATTTCCGTGCCAAGGTCTTTCAGCCAGCGGGTCGAGGCGTCGATGGAGCAGCCGCTGGGCCGGTTCTGGGTTTCATCCACGGCCACCACCACGAAGCGGTGGTGCAGCGTTTGCACTGAACCGGTCAGCGGGGCACCGTGAGCAACCCAGCCAATCGTCTGGTTTTCCAGCGTGTTTTGCACGAAAGCCGCCTCTGCGTCGGTCAGGAGGCGGTTGGCCTGGTAAATCCACACACGGGCGTGGTCGGGTTGTTGGTCGAACGAAATCAACATGGCATTTTTTGGAAAAGACAAAGCCTGAACGGCCCGGAAGGCCCTGAACGTTCCCGGCGGGCGTTTGCGTACCCGAAAAAAGCAGGGTGCGAAAAATCCGTTACTTTCGGAGTGGCATTTAACCTCTTAAAAACCAACGCCATGCTCCTCATTCGCGACGTGTTTCGCTGCAAACCGGGCCAGGCCCGGCTGCTGGCCGAGAAGTTCAAAAAGACGATTCCGTCGATGGAACAGCAGGACGGTTTCAAAAACTGCCGGGTCATGGTCGATTACATCGCCAGCTACTGGACGGTGGTGCTGCAAGCCGAATGCGAACGCATCGAGCAGTTCGACCACCATGCCAGCACCTTCGGCACCCGCGACGACGTGCGCGAGGCGCTAAGCGGCTACATGGACCTGGTCGAGGAAGGCCACCGGGAGATTTACCGGATTCTCTGACGTCAAAGTCCCTTTGCCTGCGCCACGAATTCGGCCAGGTCGTACACCTTCACGTCGGCCTCGCGCTCCTTGTTTTTCACGCCGTCGGTCATCATCGTCATGCAAAACGGGCAGGCCACGGCGATGGCCTGGGGGTTGGTCGAAAGGGCCTCTTCGATGCGCTCGATGTTGATATCCTTGTTGCCCGGCTCGGGTTCCTTGAAATACTGCCCGCCGCCCGCGCCGCAGCAGAGGCCCTGCGAACGCGAACGTTTCATCTCGACCAAATCGGCATCGAGGGCTTCGAGCACGGCGCGGGGTGCTTCGTAAATTTTGTTCGACCGGCCCAGGTAGCACGAATCGTGGTAGGTGATGCGCTTGCCCTTGAAGGCGGGCGCGTCGCTGAGTTTGATGCGGCCGTCGTTGATGAGGCCCTGCAAAAACTGGCTGTGGTGAATGACTTCGTAGGTACCGCCCAGTTCGGGGTACTCGTTTTTGAGCGTATTGAAGCAGTGCGGGCAGGCGGTCACGATTTTTTTGATGCCGTAGCCGTCGAGCGTCTGGATGTTCATCGTGGCCTGCATCTGGAACAGAAACTCGTTGCCCGCCCGCCGGGCCGGATCGCCGGTGCAACTTTCTTCGGTGCCCAGCACGGCGAATTTGATGCCGACGGCGTTAAGGATTTTCACGAAAGCGATGGTCACGCGCTTGTAGCGGTCGTCGAACGAACCGGCGCAGCCGACCCAGAACAGAATTTCGGGCGTTTCGCCCCGGGCGGCCAGCTCGGCCATCGTGGGAACTTGGTATGCGGGGGTTTCGGGATTCATGTGAAAAATCAGCGGGATTTGAACGTGGGTTTACCCCGAAACACCTCGGCCAGCGGTAAGGAGTGCCCGCCGAGTTCAATGACTTCGTCGGGCTGGTCGTACAGCGTCGTCAGCCAGGTTTTAGGTTGGTCGGTGCGGACGTGAACGGTCACGGAATCGGTTTTCGGATCCACAACCACGATGACCTGCACGCTAGGCATGTTCTGGTACTCAGGGATTTTCTCCTTGAAATCCTTCTGCCGGGTGGAATCCGAAAGGATTTCCACGACCAGAAACGGGTTGGTCAGCCAGTCTTCTCGTTCCTCGAAAAATTCCGGCTCGCCCTGCACGACGGTGACATCGGCGTTGTAGTAACCGGTTTTGTTCGTTTTAATTAGATCGATGTTGCTACTCAGAATGAAAAATTCCGGTGCTTGGAACAAGTCGGCCAGGAGGATGGCCATCCGAACCACCAACCATTCGTGAATGAATCGAGCCATGCTGGTAACAATGATTTCGCCGTGGTGAAATTCCGCCGGGTAGCGCGTTTCCTCCTTGAAATCCAGAAACTCGTCCCAGGTGGCCGGAATCCGCACGATGCCGCCGTCGTTCAGCAGGGCTTCCTGCTCGGCATTAAGCCTGAGTTTTTCGAGAACCGCCATGGCCATTCAGTTTTTGAGAAAGATAACCGAAATCCCCCTCACTTCACTCCCTCCGCCCAGTTGAAGCGGTCGGCGGGCGAAAATTTCCAGGGAGCCTGGTTGTTTTCGAGGTTCGAGAACATGCCATTCCATAGCCCCGGCGCTTTCGATTCTTCCATCACGCGGTAGCGGCGCAGTTGGTAAATGATGTCAAGCGGGTTGATGTTCACCGGGCACTCCTGCACGCAGGCCTGGCACGAGGTGCAGGCGAGGAGTTCCTCGTCGAGGATGTAGTCGCCGAGGAGGGTTTTGCCGTCATCTTTGAAGGCACCGCCATTGGCCTGCATCACCCGGCCCACGTCTTCGAGGCGGTCGCGGGTGTCCATCATGATTTTGCGGGGCGAGAGTTTCTTGCCCGTCAGGTTGGCCGGGCAGGCCGCCGTGCAACGCCCGCATTCGGTGCAGGAGTAGGCGTCCATCAGGTTTTTCCAGGAAAGGTCCTGCACGTCTTTTGCCCCGAATTTTCCTGGCGCAACAACTTCGGTGCCGCTGGCGGGCGGTTCAGGTTGAGAAAGGCCCAGCATGATTTTCACCTCGTTGGTCACTTCGGGCATATTCTGCATCTCGCCCTTGGGCCGGAGTTGCGAAAAATAGACGTTGGGGAAAGCCAGAATGATGTGCAGGTGCTTCGACCAGCTCAGGTACACGGCAAACGCCAGAATGCCCAAAATGTGCAGCCACCACGCCGTGCGCTCGTAGGCAATGAGCGCCGGGGTGCTCCAGCCTTCAAACAGCGGTGCGATGAACCGACTGACCAGAAACGGCGGCACGCCCGCTACGTCGTAGTGTTCGGCCCCGCGCAGGCGGAGCACGGTGTCGGAGGCATTCCAGGTCAGGAAGGCGACCATCAACGCGATTTCGGTGATCAGAATCAGCGCCGCGTCGGTGCGGGGCCAGCGCGTCATTTCGCGGTGACGCTCGGGCTGGAACCGGCTGACTTTCAGCACAAACCGCCGCGCCAGAAACGCCACGCAGACAATCAGCACGCCGAGCGCGAGTACTTCGAAAATGTTAATCAGCACCGGATAAACCCCACCGATGTAGGGCGCAAACAGCCGGTGCGTGCCCAGGATGCCGTCGAGGATAATCTCGAGCACCTCGACGTTGATAATGATGAACCCCAGGTAAATCACGAAGTGCATCAACGCCACGAGCGGGCGGGCAAACATTTTTTTTTGCCCAAACGCCACGCGGAGCATAATTTCCAGCCGTTCGGCGGGACGGTCGGTGCGGTCTTCGGCGCGGCCCAGGCGGATGAGTTTTTGAATCAGCCGGAAGCGTTGGTTGAGAAAATAGCCCGCCCCGGCCAGCGCCGCGACGAATAGGATTTGTTGCAGGTAGCCAAACATGGTTTTTCAGTCAGGGGCGTTTTTTGATGTAAGTCCCAAACGGCGGTTTTGGTTTTGGCAAAATAACGGGCCAACGGCGGGAGGAAGGCAATTTTTTGTGGAAATTCTGCAAAACCATCGCAAGGACGGAGGCCAGCCCCGCCCCTGCGGGTTACTTCCCCACAAATTGCCCGTCCTGCCAGCGTCCGGTGAGCAGCACTCGGCCCGTCGGGTCAGTGAGAACGCCGGTGCCGGTGAGGCTGTCGGGGCGGGCCTTCGGGAAGGTCCCCGTGAGTTTGCGCCCGTCGGGGTAGCGGTACTCACCGCGTCCGGCAGGTTTGCCGCGCTGGTATTCGCCCTGCCAGCCGAGGTCGTCGCGAAAGCGGCACACGTAGGTTTCGGGCTGGGGCGAACCGTCGGGCGCGGCGGGAGCCGGGAGGCGCAGCACAATCTCGAATTTGTCCGGGTGGCTCGTCACGAGCGGGTAGAGGTAGCGCGGCGTCGACGAAAACCCGAGCGCGTCGAGTACGAGGTGGGTGACTTTGTGCCCGCGCAGATCGTCGAGGAGTTTGCGCTGATCGTCAGTGAAGGCGTAGCCGCTGACGTACCGGTTGGCAAACAGGTTGAACAAACTTTGTTTCCGGCAGCTAATCACGGCGTTGGTCGGCGTGTTTTCACTCGCCCAGCGGGCGGCTTCAAAGTAACTTTTGTAGGCCGGTTCGTAGTCGCCCCGTTTGGCGTAGAGGTGCCGCTGCTTCGCGTCGCCGGTGTAGAGAAACACTCCCAGGCCCAGCGCCAGCGGCAGGACTACTTCGGTGAAGGCCGCGTTGCGGACGTTGGTGCGGGCGAGGAGCAGCTTCGCGCCTTCCCAGAGGCCCAGGAGGGTGGCAAAAAGCAGGAACGGGATGAGGTGAAACAGCAGCCGCACGCCCGTCCAGACGGTCGGGTAGATGATCAGAATCCCCAGGGTAGCCAGCGCATAGCCCGCCAGCAGGAGCCGGGCGGTTTTCAGTTTGTAAAACCCAAAACTTAGTAGCGCCAGCAACGCCAGTCCAACGAGCCATTCGCCGGTGTCGATGGGCTGCTGGTAATCCACCGGGTTGAAACTGAGTACACGCTGCTCGGGATTTCACGGGTCAGGTACCGTTCGATGTTTTCCCAAATGCGCGAAACCCAGTCGCCGAAGCCATTCAACTGCCCCAGTTCGGGCCGGAGCGGGTTGATCATGCCCAGTTGGGAAACGCGCGCGTCGCCACCTAAGCCCCGGTTGCGCAGGTACCAGGGCAGGCACAGCAACCCGAAGCCCACCCCCGTTATGACCAAATGCAGCCACTGGCGGCGGTAGAGCAGCACCAGGCCCGCGCCCGCCAGCAGGGCCAGCGCCACGTTGCGGATGTGGTACGAAAACGCCAGCGTGGCGATGAAGGCGTACAGCCACGGGTCGCGGTAGGTGGGTTTTTGGAAATCGATTTTCTGAAAAAACCAGAGCGCCAGCAGGGAGAAAGCCAGGAAGCTCATCTCGCTCATTTCCACCGTCGTGTAGTCGAGTACGTGCAGGTTGACGAGGACGAACAGCCCGCCCACAAACGCCAGGTGGACGTTGCCGCCCAGCCGACGGAACTGCCCGAACAGCAACAGGACGGACACGAGCAAAAACGCCCCGTTGAGCGCCTTCACGGCGTTGGTGCTGGTGCCGCCGAGTTTCATCAACGCCGCGATGAGCAGCGGGTAGCCCGGCGGAAAGTGGTGGTGCGGGGCTTTGTTGATGTCGGCGATGTTGACGTACCCCTCGCCGCTGGCCAGGGCTTTTCCGAGCAGGAAATAATCGGTGTTGTCGCCGATGAGGGCCTCTTTCGGGTCGAATACGTAGCGACAAAGGCTAAAGCCGATAAACAGCAGCAGGGCGATATACCCGTACGCCAGCCCGTCGAACGAGCGACGGGGTTTCGACAAATCGACCGGCGGCGCAGCGGGTGGCGGAACCGGTTTAAGTGGGGTGGCTTTCGTGGCGGGTTTCGCGGATTTTGCCATATAAATCTTCAGAATCGTAGGGGCGGTGCTTGCCTCCGCCCCAATCGGTTGCTATCCGAAACGCAGGGCGGAGGCAAGCACCGCCCCTACGAAATTATTCTTCGGCGCGGCCTACCCACGCGGCGGGCAGGTTTTTGGTGTGGCGGGCACCGAGTTCGCGGATTTTCTCCGCCGTACGCACCACGTTGCCCTTGCCTTCGTACAAACGCTTCATGGCGTCGCCGTAGTCCGTGCGGGCGGTTTCGAGTTGGCGGCCAATTTTCGTAAAATCGTCCAGCACGCCCGCGAGTTTGTCGTACAGTTCGCCGCTCAGCCGGGCGATTTCGAGCGCGTGGCGGCTTTGTTTCTCCATTTTCCAGACGCTCGCCACCGTGCGCAGCGTGGCCAGCAGCGTGGTCGGACTGACGAGCACGATGCGCCGCTCCCAGGCAAACTGGAACAAGTCGGCGTCGCGTTGGAGCGCCAGGCTGAAGGCCGACTCGATGGGCATGAACAGCAACGTGAACTCCGGCGAAGCGAAGTCTTCGCCCGAAAAATAGCTTTTGTCGCCCAACTGCCGCACGTGGTTGCGCACCGACAGCACGTGCGCGGTCAGGCAGCGGTCGCGCTCGCCGTCGTCCTCGCAGCGAACCCAGCTTTCGTAAGCCACCAGCGACACCTTCGCGTCAACGATAAGGTGTTTTTCGTCGGGCAAAAACACGACCACGTCGGGGCGGATCAGGTCCGCGCTGGCGTTGCGGGTGGTCACCTGCGTCCGGTACTCCACGCCGGGCGTGAGGCCGGAGCGTTCGAGCACTTTTTCGAGAATCAACTCGCCCCAGTTGCCCTGGCGCTTGGTGTCGCCGCGCAGGGCGCGGGTGAGGTTGTCGGCATCCTGGCCCAGTTTCAGGCTGGCCGTGTGGAGTTGCCGGATTTCCTCGCGCAGGCTGATTTTATCGCGCAGTTCCACGTCATAGGTCTGCTCGACGCGTTTCTCGAAGGCCAGAATTTTCTCGCCCAGCGGCCGCAGCAGTTCGTCCAACTGGCTGCGGTTTTGTTCGGTAAACCGCCGCGATTTGTCTTCGAGGATGTCGGCGGCGAGAATCTTGAACTCGTGCGTAAAGCGGGCCTGGAGGGTTTCGAGTTCGCTTTTTTGGGTAAAAAGCTTATCCTCCAAATTCCGGTAATCGGCTTCCAGCGAGGCGATTTGCCGGGCCTGGTCGAGGGTGGTTTCGCGCTCGCGGGTCAGGTCGGCGGCGGCTTTTTCCAGCAGCCGGACATCGCCCCCCAGCCGGGCGCGGGCGATTTGCCAGGCGGCAAAACCGCCGAGAGCGAGGCCGGTGAGGAGGAAGAGGAGTTGGGGCATTCTGACTGATTTCGTAGCAGGCAAGTTAGGAAAATACGGCCAAAAGGTTCATTTTCGCGCTGTTCACGCGTTCACTTTCCGCCTAAAGTCTCCCGTCATCGTGCGTTGTTTTCTTGCCGTTGGTCTGTTTTTTCTGGCCCTTTCAACTCATTCTCAGCCGCCCCGCTGGTGGGGTAGCCTGAGCGCGGGCCGTTCGTTTAACCCACGGATGTACAGCGGCTCGGTTGCCGCTGGGTTTCAGCCCGCCCGGAGTCGCTGGCTGGTTTCGGGGCATTACCTGACTTCGGTCGATTTGTTTTCTGGTGCCACCGAGCCGCAGGCAAGAGCCGGGGAAGTTGCCGGATTGGGTGGCTACGAAGTACTCCCCCGTTTCTACCTTTCAACGGGGCTGGGCTACACCTGGGGCGTCCGTCAGGGCGCTTTTTTGCGCACCGAACCCGACGCGTTTTACCACGGTGGCAAGCGGGTTTACGAGCCGGTGGTTTTCTCCGAAGTGAGCCTGCCCGTCGAGGTGCGCTGGCTGCTGACGGGCAAAACCGGCGGCGTGGGCCTTACCGGCTACGCCGATTTCAGCCGGTCGCAGACGCAGGTTGGTGTGGCGGTGTCGTTTTACATGGGTCGGTTTCAGTGAAGCTGACCTGCTAACGATTACGGGAAAACAACTTAAAAACACATGCACCAACTCAGGATTCCCAACGCCGAAGTACAAAGTCTCCTGACTGACAAAGCATTCAGCTATCCGAAATACTCGACGCAACTCATCAACTTAGCAAATGCCAATGCTCAGGGCACACGGGCGAAAATTGTCGGGCAGATGAGTGAATTGATTCAGCAGTTTGAAGGCAAAACGCTGGAAGAATGGGAAGAATGGTACCTCAACTTGCACCCTGACTCGATTGAAAAAGCAACCGAACGAATTTATGCGATGATTGAAGCACTTAAATCAAGCATTCAACACATCGATCGGGAACTGGTCCGTCAGTGGGTTGAAGAGTTGGTCCTCATCAAAACATTTGCGGGACTGAAATTCCAGAAGGCGATCTTGAAAAAACTGGCCGAAGTGAAAGAGACGACTTATCGCCTTTCGACCAACGCCGAAGAGAGTAGGGGCATCGATGGCTACGTAGGCGACACAGCCGTCAGCATCAAACCCGATACCTACAAAGCCAAAAACTTGAACGAAGTGATCGGGGCCGCAATGGTTTTTTATTTCAAAAAGAAAGACGCAATCATCGTTGAATACGACTTCTAAAAGGCGAGCACCTGTTGCACAACAGCACCTTTTCGGGCCGCAGGAACGGTTGAAAAATCGGGCAACGCCTCCTGCTGGTACTCAACTTCCCACGAATCCGCCTGATTATCAATACACTGGACGAAATTCAATCTCAACTCGGTTTCCTGGCTGGTCATAACCGGAAAATCGTAGAAGGCATTGTGATGCTTCACTTCGGCACGTTCGGCCCGCTCTTCCACAAACCGGACGTGCGCCTGAAGCCGCTCACGGATGAGCAGGTTCAGCGCGCGGATTCGCTCTGACGACACCGATTCTAAAATGGTTGCGCGTAACGTTTCATCCAGTTCGTAGCCCACGCTGTTGCGCCCGGCGGCGATGGCCGCGAGGGCGGTGGTGCCCGTGCCCACAAACGGATCGAGTACGACGTCGCCTTTCACCGAATACATCGAAATGAGGCGGTAGGGCAGTTCGAACGGAAACGCTCCGCTGCGGTCGCGGCCCGCGCCCAATGCCAGTTTCTGCCCCGTTCCCCGGAATTCCCACACGTCCGAAAACCACTGGTTGCGTTCTTCCCAGAAAAAGGCGCTTTCCTGCCGGTTGCGCTTTTCGGCGTCGGTTTTAAAAACCCGCTTGCCGCCTTTCCGGAAAATCAGAATGTACTCGTGCTCCAGTGTGACGTACGCCCCGGCGGGCAGCATTCCCGATCCCATGAATTTGTTCGGTGCGTTGGTGGGCTTCCGCCAGAGGATGTTGGGTAAGTTGACGAAGCCTTTTTTCAGGAAAAAATTGACGATGCGGGCGTGGTTGGGGAAAAGCTGAAAGGTGCCGTCGAGCGTTCGGGTGGCGTCGCCGATGTTGATGCACACGAACCCGCCCGGCAGGGTCACGCGGGCCACTTCGTCCCAGACTTTCTCCAGTTCGAGGTGCATCAGATCGAACGCCCGTTGCCCATCGCCCGCCTCCAGCGCGGCGCAAATCGCGGGATTTTGCTGACCAAAACTCTCGTCCCACATTTCAATCATCGGGTAGGGCGGCGAAGTGACCGTCAGGGCAACGGACGCGTCGGCGAGCTGCTCCATCCGCTGGGCGGGGCCGAAATGCACGAGGTGGGTGGTTTGCATAAAAAGAAGCGTTGAACAAATGTAGCCCACAATGCCTATTTTCAGCCCGGCTAACCTTTCTTCCCGGATGAAAAAACCCCTACCCACGCTCCTCTTCCTCGCCGCCGGGTTCGCCCTCGGCGCGGGGGCCGTCAAACTCGCTGACGCGCCGCTGACGACTTCCGTCGTGGCGGAAGCCCAGAAAATCATCGGCCTGGAATTCACCCCCGCCGAGGCCGATTCAATGCTCGACGAACTGCGCGACACCCGCAAAAACTTCGAGGCGATGCGCAAAGTCGAACTGAGCAACGACGTGGCCCCGGCGCTGGTGTTCAACCCGTTGCCGGTGGGGTTTGTGTTTGAAAAACAACGGCTGCCCTTCAAACCGGCACCCGTCGGCGCGGTGAAACGGCCCGCCAACCGCGACTCGCTGGCGTTTTTGTCCGTCCGCGAACTGGGCGAACTGATTCGCACCCGGCAGATTTCCTCGACCGAACTCACCGGTTTTTTCCTCGACCGGCTTAAAAAATTCGACCCGCAGTTGAAGTGCGTCGTGACGCTGACCGAGAAACTGGCGCTGATTCAGGCCAACAAAGCCGATTTGGAACTCCGCCAGGGCACGTACCGAGGCCCGCTGCACGGCATTCCGTTCGGCGCGAAGGATTTGCTGACCAAAAAAGGCTACCCGACCACCTGGGGTTCGGTGCCGTTTAAAAATCAGACCATCGACGCCGACGCGACGGTGATTCAGCGCCTCGAAAAAGCCGGGGCCGTGCTTTGCGCCAAGCTCAGCCTCGGCGAACTGGCCTGGGGCGACGTGTGGTTTGGCGGCACGACCAGAAACCCCTGGGACGTGAGCCGGGGGTCGAGCGGCTCGTCGGCGGGGTCGGCCTCGGCGGTGGCGGCGGGGTTGTTGCCGTTTGCGATTGGGTCGGAAACGCTGGGCAGCATCGTGTCGCCCTCGACCGAATGCGGCACCACCGGCCTGCGGCCTACGTTCGGTCGGGTGCCGCGCACGGGCGCGATGGCGCTGAGTTGGAGCATGGACAAACTCGGCCCGATTTGCCGGACGGTCGAGGATTGCGCACTGGTGTTCAACGCGATTCACGGACCCGACGGGCAGGACGCCAGCGTGCACGACGCGCCATTCAACTACGACGGTTCAAAAATCTCACTGAAAGGCTTGAAAATCGGTTTCCTGAAAACGGATTTCGAGCGAAATTACCCCAACCGCGCAACCGATTCGCTCAGCCTCGCCGTGCTGCGGAAACTGGGGGCCGACCTCGTGCCGGTGCAATTGCCCGACTTGCCCGCCAGCGATATTTCGTTCGTGCTCGGCGTGGAAGCCGCTGCCGCCTTCGACGATCTTACGCGCAGCGGCAAGGACGACCAACTGGTGCGGCAAATCAAAAACGCCTGGCCGAACGCGTTCCGGGCGGCCCGCTTCGTGCCCGCCGTGGAGTACGTGCAGGCGGCCCGCCACCGCACGCGGCTCATTCAGGCGATGGCCGAAAAGCTGCGCGGAATCGACGTGTACGTGGCTCCGTCGTTCAGCCGGAACCTGACGCTCACCAACCTCACCGGTCACCCGGCCGTGGTGCTGCCTAACGGGTTCCGCGCCGAAACCGGCACGCCTGAACGCCCCGTGAGCCTCACGTTTACCGGCCAGTTGTTCGGCGAAGCGAAGCTGTTGCAGGTGGCGAAAGCCTACCAGGACGCCACGGCGTTTCACAAAAAACACCCGAAACTTTAATCAAAAAAACCTCCCCAGCCCGTCATTGCCTTCCCAGGGCGTCATTGCGAGGAACGAAGCAATCTGTTGCCGCCTGCCAAACCCAGTTTTGTGGAAGCATGGGCAGGTATCAACGGATTGCTTCGCTGCGCTCGCAATGACGCCCAGTGGAAGGCAATGACGGGCTGGGGAAATTTTTGTTTTCACCTTCCCCGCCGCCAGCCGTTTTCCACGAGCAGCGGGATGAATTCGTCCGGGACGAAGAGGCGGTCCTCAAGGTTGGCGATGGTGAAATACTTCTCGGGCCGGAGCAGCACGTTGTCGGTTTTGCCCAAATCGATGACCCACCGGCTGGGCGGGCGGCGCTGGGCGAGGTAGCGCAACTCGAACGGCAGCAGCCGGAGCGGATTCCCGGCGGCGTACAGGCCTTTTTTTGCCTCCCGGGCCGTTTTTACCCAGGCTCGGGCGGCGGTGAGTTTCGGACTCTGGGCGATTTTCTGCCGGAATTCCTCCGCGCTTTTCCCGACCGCCTGCACGGGCGATTTGGCCTTCACAAACGGATCGACGTTCGGGAAAATGAAGTACGGCACCACCAGGCCCGCTTCGAGCAGGCGCTCGTTGTAGTAGCTGGGGCGCGGCGGGGCGGCGTAGTCGGCGTTGATGTAGGCCAGCAGCCGCCCGTAGCCGTCCATGATTTCGTAGCCGAAGGCCAGGAAAAAGGCGAAGTCTTCCTTCGTTTTGCCGAGCGCGGCCAGGTCTTTCTCCACTTCCGCCGTCAGAAAATCGGTGGCGGGTTTGGCGTGGAACGCGTGGTTCTGGGCCGTGCCCGGCCCCGTCACTTTTTTCAGGTACGTTTTCAGCGCCGTGGGCAGCGTGATTTCGCCCCATTTTTCGGCGTTGAACGGGTCGGAGAGGAATTCCTCCCAGCGGGGGTTGGTGATGGCCACGAAGTCGTTGTGACCGCCGCCGGGGAAGTCGAAACTGACCTCGGGCGCGTCGATGCCCAGAAAACGGACGCCAAAACCGCCCAGGGCGCGCACGCTGATGGTGTCGCCGTCGTGCACCTGCTGCGTTGGGCTGCCAATGCCCGTGCCGCGCTCACCCAAGCCGAAGTGCCCGATGGTGAGCACGGGGAGTTGTTCGATTGCCTTTGCCATAATCTTGCTTGAAAAGAAGGGGTTGAACCGTATCGAACGCGTGGCTAAGCGGAAAGCGGTGAAATGTAGGATAATTTGGGCGACTCGTTTTGACCGCTTGCTCAAAATGCGGCAACTTCACGAAAATTTAACCTGACCATTTTTTCATGAAAAAAGCAATCTGCGTTGGCCTGCCCCTGCTGGCGGGCCTGATTCTGTCGGTTTCGTTGCTGGCCCAACCGATGGGCAAGGTGTACGAAGGCCGCAAGGTGACGAGCAAAATCCTGGGGCGCGACGTGCGCTACAACCTCTACCTGCCGCCCGACTTCGGCACATCCGAGCGTAAATACCCTGTCGTGTACCTGCTCCACGGCTACGGCGACGACGAAACCGGCTGGACGCAGTTCGGCGAAGTAAACCGCCTGGCCGACCGCGCCATTGCCGACGGCACGATTCCGCCGATGATCATCGTGATGCCCGACGGGCAGCGGGACTGGTACATCAACTCCGCCGACGGCAAGACGAAATACGAAGATTTTTTCGTCCAGGAATTCATCCCGGCCATTGAAAAAGGCTACCCGATTCGGGCCGAAAAACGCTACCGGGGCGTGGCCGGGCTGTCGATGGGCGGCTACGGCACGCTCGTGATGGCCACCAAGCACCCGGAGCTGTTCGCCGCCTGCGCACCGCTGAGCGCGGCCGTCTGGACGGACGACGAAATCCGGAAATTCCCCGAAAACCAGTACAACGGCTTTTTCAAAACCCTCTTCGGCACCGGGGCCAACGGCGACCGCGTCAGCGACCACTGGAAGGCCAATTCCATCCTGAACCTGGTGCAGACCGGCGACGTGGAAAAACTGAAATCCGTCCGCTACTGGATCGATTGCGGCGACGACGATTTCCTCATCGGCGGCAACTGCGCCCTGCATTTGCTGATGAAGGAGAAGCAGATTCCGCACAAATTCATGGTGCGCCACGGCGTGCACAATTGGCCGTACTGGCGCAGCGGCATCATTCCGGCGCTCCAGTTCATCGGTGAGAGTTTCCACCAGTTCTGAGCAACCCCGCGTTTGGAAAAAAAGCCGCCTTCAACCGAGGGCGGCTTTTCCGATTTTCACCTAACCTATGAAGTGCTTTTTTCGTGGGATCAATCGGGCAGGTTGTAGGCTTTTTTCACGGCGGCGTAGTCGTCGAAATCAATCGCGGCCTGGCGGCCGTTGTTGAGCGTAGTGGCCGGGATGATGAGTACCCTTATGGCATCGAGCGTGAATGCAGTCGCATTCTGAAAATTATCAGGGAAAATTTCCAGAACCATTGGTGTACCCTGAATGAAGCGGACGTTCAGGGTAATCTTGGTATACAAACCACCTACATACCCTGGAATCTGATACCAAATGGTTCCGCCACTCAAAGTGCTATATCGGCCGTAAACCAGTACTGCGCTCTTCTCCAATAGCGTTCTATCAACACCGGGCAAGGGTAAATCTAAGGCTACACTATTACCCGCTGGTATGGTTTTACTGCCAAATGAAAGTTGCCGTACGTCGGCGTTACCGGGTTGACCCTGTGGCCCCGCCGACCCCTGCGGGCCTTGTTCGCCCGGCGTTCCGGCGGGGCCGACGTCGCCCTGCGGGCCTTTGCAGGCCGAAGCAAGAGCGAGGGCGGCGATGACCACGAACGTGGCCGTTTTGCGCAAAAATTGGGCGAGGGAGTTCATGAAAGTTGTTGGTTTGGGGTTGTGAAAAAGAGGCCGGAATGTGATTGTCAAGAGAGAGTGTCACTGACTTACAGCCGTTTGTAGCGAATGCCGCCCAGGTTGAGGATGTTTCCGCCGTCGGCAAACGAAACCGGGTACGTGCCGTAACCCGACTGGGCGCAGGTGCTGATGACGCGGTTGAGGTCTTCCAACTGGCACTTGGCGGTGTCGTAGTTTTTCCACTTCGTGTCGTTGTCCTGAAAGCAGGCCCCGGTGGGGGCGTAGTTGACGGTACCGAGGCCGTTTTTGAATTCGACAATCATGCCGACGGTTTTGGGAAACAGCCCCGCGTCGAGGCGTTCCCAGCGACCTTCGAGGGTACCGCCGCAGAAGGTCGGGGTTTCCTCGGTTTTCTTGCAGCCCGCCAGCAAGGCGAGGCTAAGCGCGATGCCCAGCAGGGCACGGAAGCGGGGGTTGGTTTTCATGGGAAAGTTGAAGGAAAAAGGGTGTCTGAGGTGTTGTTGGAATCGGGGCGTTGGCGACGGACGGTTTTCCACGAAACCCGGCACGGTCAGCCAGCGGTAACGCGGCGGGCTACCTGCCGCGCCGATCTGATTTTTGCCCATCCCAAACGATTTCTGGGGAAATAAAAGGCCGACGGGTTGTCGGCCTTTTGGGGTTGCGGTTTACTGCGGGCCGGTCTTGCCGACTTTGGGGAGGTTGCGCGTACGCCACGCGCCGATGGCTCCGAGTACGACCAGAGTCGACCCCAGTGACATAATGCCCACTTTGCCACAGGCAATGCAAATCGGCTCGGGTAACGGAATCACAATCAAGATTCCGAGGATGATGACGATGATGAAAATGATGCGAACGATCATGGCTTTAAAAGTTAAAAGCGTGAACGAAAAAGTTGGTATTGGGGCAGTACAGGCCCGGTGGCCCCATTCAGGGCCGGGGGGTTTCTTTGAAAGACAGCAGCACGGGCGCGGGTAAATCGACCGGTCGGAAACTCAGTTGGTACTCAGGCGACGCTTCTGGCGCGCTTTGCACCAGTTGCCGGGTATGCCGACCGTGTTGCACCCGCCCAAACCGGAGCGTGTCGCACTGCACCAGCGCCCCAGCCCGCGCCACGTGGTACACAACGCGGAGGCGGTTGCGGTCGAGGGCCAGAAACTGGTACGTTTCGGTTACGTCGCCGGTGCGCTGGCGGGCCGTCAGGTTGGTAATCAATCCGCTGGGCTTGCCCCAGAATTGCAACACCCCAACCGACCGGCGGCAGGCGTCCGACGGACCGCCCCACCACACCACCAACGACGCTGTGTTGTCGTTGCGAAGGCTGATTTCCAGCCGGGTGAGGTCGCGGGAATAGGTTTCGCTGGGGAGCCACGCGCCCTGGTACGTGCCGAGCGTCTGGCCAACGGCCAGGGACCAGCCGCCGAGCGTCAATCCGACGCCAAGCAGCAAACAGCAGAGGGTTTTCATGGTGAAAAGAGGGGTTCAAGCCTGAACGGTCGCGGTTACACGTTGGCGGTGTGTACCGGAAGGTTTGGTCCGGATAACCCACCCGCCGAACGCGCGGGGCGTCTGACGGGTGGGGGTGCGTTACTTGATGGCCAGGAACCGGTCCGAGGCGGGCGTCGAAAGCACGAAGGTTTTGGTCACCGTTTCGTGTTTGCCCTTCACTTCGACGGTGTAGGTGCCGTCGGGTTGCTGCGCCATGTTGAACGACAGCGCCTTGCCGGGGTCGTTTTTGCCCACCCACGACGAGTAGAGTTGGTCACCGTTGCGGTTTTTCAGCGTCACCGTCAGGCTTTCGTGGGCGCTTTTGTTGATGTACACCCGGAAATCGGTGGGGCTGGACGTGCGGTAGAAAACGTAGAACGGTTTCTTCACCGAGGGTGGCTCTTCGTCGGCGCGGGCCGTCAGCGCGGAAGCGGACAACAGGGTCAGCAGGGCGAGTACTTGGAGGGAGGTTTTCATGGTTTTTGTACGTGTTTACGAGTTGAAAAAAGGTTTTGAATTGGTTCTGCCCTGTCAGTCGCCGAACACCCCGTTACCGGTAACGAAGCGGGTTGAAATAGTGCGAAATCAGGTAAAAACACCTAACGAATGCGGGTAAATACGGGGTCTGGCTTGGTTTTCCAGGCCAAAAGCCCTAACCTTGAACCGGCCGCCTATCCAGTTCAGCTACCCGCACCCCGAACGACATGAATCCGTTTCGCAGGACGTGGACCGACGCCGACCTCATCGCCGGAATCCGGGCGGGTGGCAACCAGCGGCGACAAGCCGAAAACCGGCTCTACGAGAAGTACGCGTACCTCATCCGCGAGGGCACGCGCAAGCACCGCCTCGACGACGAGGAAGCGTCGATGGCCTACTCCGACGCCGTGCTGACCGTCATCGGTCACCTCGCCGCCGACCGGTTCGAGGGCCGCGCCGAACTCAAAACGTACCTCTACCAAATCTTTTCGAACAAGTGCATTGACTTTGTGCGAAGAAATGCGACTAACCGGGCAAGCGTCCACCACGGCGTTTCGCTCGATGACCTGACGGTCGCGATTCCCGACGGTGCCCGGTCGATTTTGCAACAGCTTGTCAGCCAGTACGAAGCCGACCGCCTGCACCGCCTGCTCGACACGCTGGGCGAAAAATGCCGCGCGTTGCTGCTGGGCTGGGGCCGGGGCTACTCCGACGAGGAACTCGCCGTGGAACTGGCCTACAACTCGGCCAACGTCGCCAAAGTATCGCGGCTGCGTTGCCTCGACCGCCTGCGGACGCTGTACCGGGAGAAAGTGAAAAGTGACGAGTGAAAAGTGAAAAGATTCCGTCTTTCCCCTTTTCTCTGTTCACTCGTCACTTTTCACCCTTCTCTTTTCACTCTAAAAAAGTCATGGACAACTGGGAAATCATCGAAGCGTACCTGCAAGGCCGACTCCCGGCCGAGGGACGCGCCGCCTTCGAGACCCGCTTAGCCGTCGAACCCGACCTCGCCGACCAGGTGGCGTTTTACTTACAAGCGCAGGCCACCGCCCGTCGGGCCGCCCTCGTCGAGCGCCATGCCGAATGGCAAACCCTGAGCCAACCCGCCGCCCGCCAGACCCGCGTCATCCGAATCGGATACGCCAGTGTGGCGAGTCTGGCGGCCATGTTGCTGCTGGTGGCGGGCTGGTGGGGCTTTTTCCGCCAACCCGACGCCTCGCCCGAGCAACTGGCCGACGCGTACATCCAGCAAAATTTCAAGACCCTGAGCGTGCAGATGAGCGGCGATGCGGACAGCCTGCAAACGGCGCTCAACCTGGCCAATCAGGGCAAAAACAAGCAGGCCCTCGCTCAACTCACCGACCTCGTCCGGCGCGATTCGGCTAACGCCGAGGCGAAGCGTTACGCAGGCATTGTTGCCCTCCGGGCCGGAAAATACGACGAAGCCATTGGCTACTTTCACGCCCTGAGCCAGCAACCAGAGCTGTTCAGCAACGCCGGCGCTTTCCTCGAAGCCCTCGCCCGCCTCAAGCGCGGGCAACCGTTGGATCGAAATCAGGCGAAAGAGTTGCTTCAGACCGTCGTGCGGGAGAACTTGGAGGGGAAAGAGGAGGCGGCGAAGTGGCTGGAACACTGGAAGTAAACCACTCTAACATAGTCAAACTGATTATTTTTCCTCAACCCTTCTACTCCCCATGCGCACCGCGATTCGATTTTCCCGAACCCTCACGGTTCTGACCCTGCTGCTGGCCAGCACCTGGACGCTCCAGGGGTGTAAATGGATTCGCAACTGGCTGAATAGCAGCAATCCGTCGCAATCCCCCAAGCCGGAAATTCCCCGCGTGCCCGACCCAAAAGACCTTCATTTGCCCCAGCAACGCATCCTGGTGCTGAACGGCGCGACGGACCCCCAGAAAATCGCGTCGGCGTTGCAGGTAACGGTGGCGGCCCAATGCGGCTGCGGCGACCAACAGTATGTGTTGCTAACCGACCCATTGCTCGACCAGTTTCAATTCGATAAATCCGGCCCCGACGGCAACTACGTCGGTCAATTGCCCGCCGGCAAAGGCGGCGGCTCGGTGCCGTTGAACGGCCTGACCGACCTCGGACTCAATTATCGGCTGGAAAAAGACACGACGTACGGGAATCGGGAGAAGTTTTCATTCGTGCTTCCGGCGGGACCTCACAACAGCAATGAGGCGCCGCTGGTCATCGGCGTGCTGGATACGGGCATTGCCAAAGACCAACTTCCCGAGCGCTACCGGTGGAAGAACCCCGGCGCGGACTGCGACGAGTTCAAGGGCGATGGTCGCAACTTCATCGCCAACAACACCGAACCCTGGGACGACGACCGCCAGTGGCACGGTTCGGCCGTCACCGCCCTGTTGCTGAATCAGTTGCAAACCAATGAGTACGCCAATCGAAACGTGCAGATTATGCCGCTGAAGGTACTCGATAATACTGGCTGGGGAACGGTTTTTCACACCATGTGCGCCCTGCAGTTCGCCCGGCACTACGGTGTAAAACTTCTCAACCTGAGCCTGGGTTCGTACGCCCCCCTCGACGACGCGCCTTTGAGTCCGCTCAAAAACCTGATGCGCCAGATGAGCACCGAGGGAGTCACGTTTGTGGTGGCGGCGGGCAATCCGTCGCCTTCTGCTGACTCGCGGGCAACCGTACCGGGGGGCACTTCGGCCACGGTACGAGATCTGAATATTCGTAAGGTCAACACTTTTTACCCGGCTGTGTGGAGTGCGCGCACCGTGGACGGCACGGACAACCTGACCGACAACGGAATTATTCCCGTCACGACGTTGTCGCCCGGACCCGCCAGTTCCCTCAGCCCTTGTCAGAACTACGGTCCGCAGCACGTGCGGCTTGGCGTGACGGGCGACATGGGCGGCTGCTCGTTTGCCGTGCCCAACTACGGCGGTCAACAGGGAACGTCGTTTGCGACGCCTGTGGCCACCGGCCGCGTCGCCCGGGTGCTGTTCGATACGCGGGGGGCATCGCCCGCCTTAACCCGGCAGCAACTTATCGATCACGTTAGCCGCGCCGATGCCCCGACCCACCCCTACATCATGTATGACAAACGGGTGGACCCGTGAAAAAGGCCACCTCCACCGCTCCAAACTCGGGCGGCTGGTCGGCTGACCAGCCGCCTTTTACTGTGAATACCCTATGATGTGGCGTGCGTTGACCGGCCTGTTTCTACTCTGGAGCCTGACTTCGGCGGAGGGCCAGTGCCCGGACAAAACGGAAGTCTGGAGCCGCCTGGAAGGAATCTTTAACCGGGAAGACGCCGGGGCCAACGTTCGGGAGCTAATCGCATTACGACGGCAATACGAAGCGTGCCGTCTGCCCCGCGATTCGGTGTACGCCCGGCTACTCCACCTGCTGGGACGGAACTACTGGGATTTGAACCAACTGCCCCGGGCGGTTTGGTTCACCCGGGCCGCCCTGCCCTTCAACCAACCAGGCCGACCGGCCTCCCAACCGGCCAACCTGGTCAACAGCCACTATAACCTCGGGAGGCTTTACGACGAATTGAACAACGCGCCGCTGGCCGTATTTCATCTCGCCAACGCGGGTCGGCTGGCACAGGCTTACCCCGGCAAATGGAACTTTGGTGCCCAGGCGTACCAAATTCTGGCCCAGGTTTGCTACCGGGTCGGCGATTACCAGCGGAGCCACGAAAGCGCCGAGCAGGGTGTGCTGCTGGCCCGCCGCCTGAAGGACCCCTACCTGATTGCCGCCAACCTGATTCTGGACGCCCAGGCCACCCTCGCGCTGGCTGACCTTCCACAGGCGGAAAAATTGCTGCGATCGGCACTGGAGTTTGCCGTTCAAAGCCCACCCCTCACTGACGACGCGCTCGCCTACGCCAAGCTCGCCGAACTCCTGGTCGAAAAAAAACGCTTCGCGGAGGCGGTTTCTCCGTTGCGGCACTCGCTCGACCTCAACCTCCGGGCTAACTACGGCTATGGATGCGCCCAGGCCGCCAACGATTTGGGGTTTCTCCACGCCCGGCATTTGCACCAATACGCCCAGGCGCTTGATTATTACCGGATTGCCCTGAAATACGTTACCACCTCCGCCGAGCAGGCCCGCACCCTCGACAACATCGGCGCGGTCTACCAGGCGCAGAAACGCTACCAGCCCGCCCTCGTTTATTACCAAAAGGCCCTGCTGACCTTGCCCATCGGTTTTCGGGACGCCATCCTGGCGCACAATCCAGCGAGTTCTCAACTCCGCTCTGCCTTGTCGAAAGAATACCTGCTGGAAATTTTGCAAAACAAGGCATCCTGTTACCTGCGCTGGGGCGAGGCCAACGGCACCCCGGCTTATTTCAAAACCGCCCTCCAAACCTACGCCGTGGCTGACCACATGGTCGATTACATGCGCTGGGAACACACCGGCGAAGGGTCCAAAAAGTTCTGGCGCGAGAAAACCCACCGCCTCTACGAAGCCGCTATTGAAACCTGCCACCACCTCAATCAGCCCGAGCAAGCGTTTTATTTCTTCGAGAAAAGCCGCGCCGCCCTGCTGGCCGACCGCCTCAATGAACTCGGGGCCAGTCAGTTGCTCAACGCCGCTGACCAGAAACAGGAAGCCGATTTGCAAACCGCCGTCGTCACCTTGCGTCAGAGCCTCAGCCAGGCCAAGCCCAACGACAAAAACCAGCAGGCGATTCAGCAAAAACTCCTGGAAAAAGAAAACGAGCAAACCAGTTTCGTCCGCCGCCTCGAAACCCAAAACCCGGCGTACTTCCGTTACCGCTACGACACCACCAGCCTCACCCTCCCGGAAGTCCGGCAAAAACTCCTGACCCACGGCCAGACGCTCCTCGAATACTTCACCGGCGACAGCGCCAGCTACGCGCTCAAAATCACGCCGACTGAAGCGAAGCTGGTTCAGCTTGATGCCCCCGATTTTGCCCGCGATGCCCACCAACTCCTCACCCTGAGCGCCGACGCGGGCACGATGAACCGGCAGTTTCCGCTTTTTTTGCAACGCGCCAACGACCTCTTCCGCCGGATTTTCGCCCCACTCGACGTACCCAAAGGCCGGGTCATCGTCTCCCCCGACGGGGCCATCGTGCCGCTCGATTTGCTCAGCCGCTCGGCCACCCGACCCGCCTACCTGCTTACCGACTACGCCTTCTCCTACACCTACTCGGCGCGGTTTCTGGTCAAGCAGGCGCAACGCACTTCGGTCGCTTCAAAGTCGTTTCTCGGCCTGGCTCCGGTGGATTTTGCCAGCGGCCAGCCCACCCTACGCGGCTCGGACGCTTCGCTGAAAACCCTGGCCGACGGCTTTTTCTCGCCCACGTTGCTGGTCGGCCCGGCGGCCACCAAACGGGTATTTTTGCGCGAAATTCCCCGCCACCGCGTCGTGCAGCTTTACGCCCACGCCCAAGCCGACAGCACCGGAGCCGAACCCCTGATTTACTTCGCCGACTCGACCCTGCGCGCTTCCGAACTGAGCACGGCGGGCTTGCTGCCCACCCAACTCGTGGTGCTTTCGGCCTGCCAGACGGGCGTCGGGCAAGCCACGCGGGGTGAAGGCGTGTTTAGTTTGGCCCGGAGCCTGGCGGCGGCGGGCGTACCGGCCACGGTCACCACGCTCTGGCGGGTAGACAACCGGGCCACCTACCGGCTGACCGAACTGTTTTTCGAGAAACTAAAAGAAGGTTTGCCCAAAGACGAGGCGCTCCAACAAGCCAAACTCGCCTACCTGAAAAGTGCCACGGGCACGCAGAAACTGCCCCCGTTCTGGGCCGGGATGGTGCTGGTGGGCGAGGCGGCTCCGCTCGAAAACGGCCTGCCGCTCTGGGTCTGGGCGGGCGGCGGACTGGGAATCGTACTGCTTGGCCTTGTTGGCTGGCGCTTAAAAAAATCTCCGCGTCTCCGCGCCTTTGCGTTGTCACCCTGAGCGGAGTCGAAGGGTCACGCTGAGGCGCGGAGATTTTTACGCCAACACCCCCACCTCTTCCAGCACGTCTTCCACGGGCCGGGCGGCGGGGAAAAACTGGAGCAGCCGGAGCAGGATCGCCTCCACCACGGCGTCGGGGCAGGAAGCGCCGCTGGTAAGCAGAATCGTCAGCGGGCGCGGGGCGGGCAGAAAATTCACCGTCGTTACTTCTTCCTTCCGGTGCAAATCGAAGTGCTGAATCAGGTTCGGCGCCAGGATTTTGTGCTCCGACTCGATGAAATACGTCGGCAGTTTGTGCGAACAAAGTTCGACCAAATGCGACGTGTTCGACGAATTGTACCCGCCCGCCACGATGGCCAAATCGGCCTCGGCGTCGAGCAGGCCGTAGGTGGCGC
Organism: Spirosomataceae bacterium; assembly: GCA_965249815.1. Taxonomy (GTDB): domain Bacteria; phylum Bacteroidota; class Bacteroidia; order Cytophagales; family Spirosomataceae; genus JAJAZB01. The sequence goes on from CBDFMV010000003.1 coordinate 908,003, forward strand.
TCTGGTTGTCGTTGGTGGCGTAGCAGAGCGTGTCGCGGGTGTCGGCGAAGTGCGCCGTCACGTCGCGGCCTTCGATGCCGAAGGTTTCCACCATCACTTGCTTCAGGTAATCGGCAATGGCTTGGGTGTCAGAGGCCAGCATGGTGGTCTGGTTCACCACGCCGATGCGTTGCAGGTCAGTTTTCACGTCGAAGCCTTCCGAAAACTGACCCCGAAATTCGTCGTAAAACTGCTCCGCCGGGGCCTCGCCCGTGATGTAATGGGCCAGCTTTTGAGCCTCGGCCATGTCGCGCACCACCACGGTGGGGGCGTTTTCCTTGCTGTGCGAAAAGGTGGCGCGGGTTTCCTCGTGGGTGGGTTTGCCGTGCACGACCACCGTGTAATCTTTCTTGCCGATGGCCGTGGCGCGGTTCCAGACTTTCTCCACAAACGGGCAGGTGGTGTCGTACTGGTAGGCGTCGATGCCGATTTCGGCCAGTTTCTGCTGGATTTCGAGCGTTGTGCCGAAGGCGGGCACAATCACCACGTCGTTGGCGGTGAGTTTGTCCCAGGGAATGATCTGCTGGCCGGAGGTTTCCATGATAAACCGCACGCCCCGGTCGTGGAGGTCGCGGTTTACGTCAGGGTTGTGAATCATCTCGCTGAGCAGGTAGATGTTCCGGCCCGGATTCTCGGCGATGATGCGGTAGGCAATCTCAATGGCGTTTTCCACCCCGTAGCAAAAGCCGAAGTGCCGGGCCACCCGAAAGCGCACCGGGCCGAAGTCGAGCAGGGTCGGCGTGAAGTCCCGCTTCAGCTTGTCCTGCTGGCGGCGGTGCTCCTTGATGCCCCCGATGATGCGGCTTTTGTAAAGGTCAGGGATTTGAAACGACTTCATTTTTTTCATCCGCGGCGCTTTCGGCGGCGGTTCGAGTATTGTATTCATTGTGGTTAACAACGTTCTTCCCTTCAGGGTTTGCAAAAATACGGGGTGGGTGGCGTTGGCTGAACGAGCGTCGGGCAGAAATAATTCTGAGCCTGAACGCTCTGCGTCCGCGCGCCGGACCGGTTGCCGGTTAAAATTCCCGATGAAAAAAAACGTTGCACGCCTGCGTTGGCGTTATTCACCGTCGCCGTTCGGCCCGGTTTTGTCGAAAAACTGGCACTGGTTTAGTGCCAACTGCCAACGGAATTGTACCTTTCGTGCCGCAACTGGACCACTAAACCTCTTTCCCGAAATGAACGCTTCCCGTCGTGGATTTTTCCGGCAGGTGGGCGCGCTGGCGGCGGCTTCGGCCCTGCCCGCTTCCGACCTTTTCGCCGAAGGCGTCAAAAAGCCTTTTTTTGACATTTCGCTGGCTGAATGGTCGCTGCACAAGGCGCTTTTCGGCAAGAAAATGACCAACCTCGAATTTCCCGGCCGGGCCAAAAACGAGTTCGGCATCTCGACGGTCGAGTACGTTAACCAGTTTTTCCGTGACAAAGCCCAGGACACGGCCTACCTCAACGACCTCCTCACGCGCTGCAAGGATTTGGGCGTGAAAAATCACCTCATCATGATCGACGGCGAGGGCGACCTCGGCGCACCCGACGAGGCCAAACGCCTGAAGGCCGTCGAAAACCATTACAAGTGGGTCGAAGCCGCCAAATTTCTGGGCTGCAAAACCATCCGGGTGAACGCCGCCGGGTCGGGTACCCCCGAAGACCACGCCAGGCAGGCCGCCGACGGGCTGCACCGCCTCGCGGAATTTGCCGCCAAATCGACCATCAACGTGATTGTGGAAAACCACGGCGGCAACTCGTCGAACGGGCAGTGGCTGGCGGGCGTGATCAAAAGCGTGGGGCTGAAAAACTGCGGCACCCTGCCCGATTTGGGCAATTTCTGCATCCGTCGCTCCGCCGATTGGAAAACCTGCGAGGAAAGCTACGACCGCTACCAGGGTGCCACCGAACTCCTGCCCTACGCCAAAGGCGTGTCGGCCAAAACCTACGACTTCGACGAGGCGGGCAACTGCGTGGAAACCGACTACGCCCGGATGATGAAAATCATCAAGGCGTCGGGCTTCAAAGGCACCATCGGCATCGAGTACGAAGGCGACAAACTTTCGGAAGAAGAAGGCATTCGCAAAACCAAAGCCCTGCTCGAACGCGCGGCGACGGTGGTATAGTGCCCGTCGGGTAACCGGTTTAAAAGTAAAAACGCACTTCTCTTTTCTTTATCCAGCAAAAACTCAGTCAATTTCCATGGAAAATCCATCGCAAGCGTCCCGCCGTGACTTCATGAAAAAAGCCGCCGTGGCGGCCACGGCTTTTTACATCGTGCCCCGCCATGTGCTGGGCAAGGGCTTCGTTGCTCCCTCCGACAAACTCAACGTCGCCGCCATCGGCGCGGGTGGCAAAGGAGCCAGCGACATCGCCAACGCCTACAACAACGGGGAAAGCAAAGTCGTGGCCCTCGCCGACGTGGACTGGAACCAGGCCAAAAACTCCATCAAGAAGTTTCCCGACGCCAAAAAGTACAAGGATTACCGCAAAATGCTGGAGGAAATGAAGGGCGACATCGACGCCGTGACCATTTCCACGCCCGACCACCAGCACGCCGTGGCCGCCATGGCGGCCATGCAACTCGGCAAGCACGTGTACGTGCAGAAGCCGCTGACGCACGACATTTTCGAGGCCCGCACCCTCACCGACGGCGCGCGCAAGCACAAAGTCGTCAGCCAGATGGGCAACCAGGGTGCGTCGAGCGTGGGCACCCAGCAGTTGATGGAGTGGTTCGACAAGGGCGTCATTGGTACGGTAGATACGGTGTACGTCTGGACCAACCGCCCCGTGTGGCCCCAGGGCATTCCGGCCCCCACCGACAAGCCCGCCCTGCCCGAAGGCATGAGTAAAGAAGATTGGGACCTCTGGGTCGGTACCGCCCCGATGGTGGAGTACCACCCGCTCTACCACCCCTTCAAGTGGCGCGGCTGGTGGAATTTTGGCACCGGTGCCCTCGGCGACATGGGTTGCCACCTCATCGCGCCCGCCTTCCAGACCCTTGGCCTGGGCTATCCGACCGAAGTGGAATGCAGCGTGGGTCAGGTGTTCATGAAAGACTGGCAACCCGAATACATCCCCGAAGGCTGCCCGCCCTCGTCGCACGTTGAGCTGAAGTTTCCCGAATCGAAGAAGAACAAGTCGGAGGTGAAAATGATCTGGACCGACGGCGGCATCCGGGCTTTCCACCCCGACCTGATTCCGGCCAACGATTTCATCGGCGACGAAGACAGCAGCAACGGCGTGATCATGATGGGCAAAAAAGGCATCCTGATGTGCGGCACCTACGGCAACACGCCCCAGGTGTACCTGAAGGGCGGCAAGAAAATCACGCAGGAAATCCAGAAAAGCGCTTTCCAGAACATGGCCGAAAACGGCCACCAGGTCGCCTGGACCCGCGCCTGCAAAGCCGGGTACGACAGCAAGGAGCACCAGGCGCTGACGTCGGGCTTCAACGTGGCCGGACCGCTTTCGGAAGCGATTCTGATGGGCAACCTCGCCATCCGCAGCTACAACCTGCGGCAGCCCGGTCCCAACGGGCGCGGCTTCGTGTACCCCGGTCGGAAGAAACTGCTCTGGGACGGCACGACGATGAAAATGACCAACTTCGACGAAGCCAACCAGTTCGTCCGCCGCGAGTACCGCAACGGCTGGAGCCTGGGGGCGTGAGCGGTCTTGTGGGGCGGGCGGTGCGACGTATCGCTGTATCCCGCCCATGCCCAAGCCAAGACCTGCCCCAGGCGCTTGGGGCAGGTCTTCTTTTTTTGGCCAAAGTTTTCAAACTTTACCGCCATGCTCGACCTCAACGCGCTCACCGGCGAATTTGTGCAACGCATGCAACACCACTACGGCGACCGGTTGGCCCGCGTGGTGCTGTACGGCAGCTACGCGCGCGGCGATTTTCACGAAGAATCGGACGTGGATTTGCTGGTGGTGCTGAACGACGAGGCCGTGAACGGGTGGGAGGAATCGAAGGCCCTTTTCGATACGGAAGAGACCTTATCCGACCAATTTTCCATTGCGGTTCAATCGGTAGTTGTCCCTGAAAATCTTTTTTTAACCTCTAATCGTGCCATTTTCCGGTTCATCCGGCGGGACGGTGTCAGTTTGTATGAGCGAAGACCTGTCGAATTGCCTGTCGCTGGCTGAAGAAGAGATTCAGGCGGCACTCCGTCTTCACCCGGATGGCCTCCACCGGGGCGTGGTCAACCGTTGTTATTACGCCTTCTTTTGGACGGTTCGCGGACTGCTGCTTGATAAAAATGTGGTGGCTAAAACGCACTCGGGCGTTGAATTACGGTTCTCGAACTTGTACATCAAACCAGGATTACTTCCCGTGCATTTTAAAAATTCGTTGAAAAGGCTTTTCAAAGCGCGTCTCCGTGCCAGCTACGATTTGGTTGGAGAATTTTCCGAAAAAGATGTCGACGAATTCATCGCCCAAACCCAGGAATTCCTCATCCACGTCCGTACTCATTTTGCTTAATTTTCTAAACCGATGTTCGACCAGAATCCTCCGAATTCGCGCCGCGATTTCCTAAAAAAAGCCGCCGTGGCGGCCACGGCTTTTTACATCGTGCCCCGCCACGTGCTGGGCAAGGGCTACCTCGCCCCCTCCGACAAGCTCAACGTCGGAGGCATTGGCTGCGGCGGCAAGGGCCGCGTGGACCTCAACGGCGTTTGGAATAACGGTTCCGAAAACATCGCCGCCCTCTGCGACGTGGACGACCGCCAGGTGGCCTGGGCGCGCGAAAAATGGCCCCAGGCCAAGTTTTACAAAGATTACCGCCAGATGCTCGACGCCGAGAAAAACCTCGACGCCGTGACCGTCACCACCGCCGACCACACCCACGGCGTGATTACGATGGCGGCCATGCAGCGCGGCAAGCACGTGTACGTGCAGAAACCCCTCGCCCAGAACATCCAGGAAGTGCGCGCCATGACCGAGGGTGCCCGCCGCTACAAAGTCGTCAGCCAGATGGGCAACCAGGGCGCTTCCGGCGACGGCGTGCGGAGTTTCGTGGAATGGTACGAGGCGGGCGTCATCGGCGACTGTGACCGGGTGCACGTCTGGACCAACCGGCCCGTCTGGCCGCAGGGCATTCCCAAACCCACGGGTCAGTTCGACGTACCCAAAGAACTCGACTGGGACCTCTGGCTTGGCCCCGCCGCCTACGAACCGTACAACCCGGCCTACCACCCCTTCAACTGGCGCGGCTGGGTGGCTTACGGCACCGGCGCGCTCGGCGACATGGGCTGCCACATGATGGACCCGCCCTACCGCGCCCTCAAACTCGGCTACCCCAGCGAGGTGGAATGCAGCGCGGCGTCGGTGTATTCCGACTTTTTCAAGGAAGCCTTTTACACCGATAGCTTCCCCTCGGCGTCGGTGATTCACCTCGTGTTTCCGCGTCCCGGCAAGAGCGATGTGAAACTGACCTGGTACGACGGCGGCATTTTGCCCGAGCGTCCCGACGCCATTCCGCCCGACGTTACCCTGGGCGATAGCAACGGCGGCGTGCTCATGGAGGGCAAAAAAGGCGTGCTGATGTGCGGCCTCTACGGCAACAACCCCACGGCCTGGCCCGAAAAACGCGCCGAAAAAGCGGCGAAAGTAAAGCAGACTATCCCCCGCGTGCCCGGTGCCGACAAGGAAGGCCACTACCAGCAGTGGCTGGCCGCCTGCAAAGCCGGCTTCGACAGCGCCGAGCACAAGGCACTCAGTTCGAGCTTCGACTACGCCGGGCCGATGACCGAGGCCGTCATCATGGGCAACCTCGCCATCCGCAGTTTCTACCAGCGCCAGCCCACTGCCGACGGGCGCGGTAGCCAGTTCCCCGGCCGGAAGAAACTGCTCTGGGACGGTGCCGCCATGAAAATCACGAATTTCGACGAAGCCAATCAATTTATCGCCCGCCGCTACCGCGACGGCTGGACGCTCGGATCGTAACGTTGTGGGGCGGTTCGCCTGAACCGCCTGGGTATCCGCCGGGAGCTGCCTGCTTCCGGCGGTTTTTTATTCCCCCGGAACGGGTTTTTAACGCGCTGCCAAAACGCAAGTGCATGCGCCTGTTCTACTATCTCTTTCTTTCGCTCGTCGGCCAACTGGCCGCCACCCGCCCGGCCCAGGCCCAGCGGGTTGAAACCCCACTGCCCGCTTTCAACCAGCAACGCCTCCAAGTAAACCGCACCGGCCTGACCGTGCTCGGCGGCTGGGCGGTTGGTAATCTAATCGTCAACGGTTTGGCCGTGCGCAACGCCACGGGTAGTGACCGGGCGTTTTACCAGATGAACCTCGCCTGGGCGGGCGTGGATTTGGCGCTGGCTGGCATCGGGTTGCTGGGCAGTCGGCGGGCGAAAACGCAATTGTCGGTGTACGAATCGCTCGAACAACAGCACCGCGTCGAGAAAATTTTTCTGATCAACACGGGCCTCGACGTGGCCTACGTGGTTGGCGGGGCGTACCTGCTCGAACGCGCCCAAGCCCGCGCCGAAAACAGCGACCGCAACGACGGCTACGGGCGCGCACTACTCCTGCAAGGCGGTTTCCTGCTTGTTTTCGACGGCGCGATGTACGCCCTGCACCGGGCGCATTTCAAGCAAAACAGGAAGTTTTGGCAGCGGCTGGAGGTGGCGGAAACGGGCGCGGGAATGCAGTTCCGATTTTAGTGCATTTTTTCCGGGCAATCCGGTCGGGGCAATCCGTTTTTTCACTCGTACGAAAGCGCCAGCAACCGGCCACGGAGCCGGGCACCGTTGCGGGTTCGGTTGGAAATTCGCACCACCCGGTGCAAGAGCCGGTGAACACCGCTTCCGGCCAACGCCCCCACCAGGCCCCCGGCTCCGACTCCCACCGTGAGCGTCAGGCCGTACAAAACGGGGGTGCGCGGTGGGTTTTTCTGAAGCGAACGGTAGGTCAGCAACCCGAGGCCGACGCTGCCCACTACTGCGCCTTCGAGCGCGCCGAGGCGCTTTTTTTCCCAATCGCGGTACACGACCACCCGCCGGATTTCATCAAACGCCAGCGTCTTTCGTTCGGCAAATGTGAACACCGTCAGCGAATCCGTTACGGCTTCCAGCAACCCGTTGTACCGTTCGCCCGCCCGCGTGACCACCTTGATCCGCAACGGCGCGGGCGTTGGCAGTTGCGCCCGCAACACCGCCGGCAATCCAAGAAAAAAGAGCAGGGTCAGCGTCGTTCGGTTGCGCATTTCGGGCGGGTCAGTCGATTCCTTCGTAAAAAATCCCCGCCTCTTGCCGCACGGCGTCCAGAATTTCCATCAACTCCCGGCTGAACTGCCGCGACACCAGCGCGTTTTCGGTGCGCCCGGCGGCGAGGTCGGCCATGACCGCCTCCGCTTCGTAGCGGTAGCCGATGCATTCGCGCTCGAAGGGGAAGGCCTGCGGTTCGGGCGCGTCGTAGCGCGTCAGCGTCAGGCCGGGGTTGGGTTCGTGCCAGCGGGAGTAGATTTTGAGCGTGCCTTCCGAGCCGTGCAGGTGTGCTTCGCAGGGCGTTTGCATCGTGATGCCCGAATCGAGAATCGCCAGCGCGCCGTTTTCGTAGCCCAGCAGCATCGCGCAACGTTCGTCCACGCCCGAGGGCAGCAGCCGGGCCGTGGCCTGGATGCTGCGGGGTTTCCCCAGCAAAAGCAGCGAGAGGAAAATGGGGTAAATGCCCACATCGAGGAGCGAACCGCCGCCTTGCTTCGGGTCGAAAACCCGGTTGGTCGGGTCGAATTCTTTCCGAAAACCAAAATCGGCCCGCAGGGTTTGAAGCTGCCCAATCGCGCCGCTTTCGACCAGTTCCAGCACTTTCAGCGTGGTGGGCAAAAAGCGCGTCCAGAGGGCCTCCATCAAAAACGTGTCGTGCCGTTGGGCGGCGTCGAGCATGGTTGCCACCTGCCGCCCGTTCATCGCCAGGGGTTTTTCACAAAGCACGGGAATGCCGTTTTCGAGCAGCATCACGCTGTTTTCGGCGTGGCCCTGGTGCGGCGTGGCCACGTACACCACGTCGAGGCCAGGGCAGGTGAGCAGGCCGTCGTAGCTCCCGAAATGATGCGGCGCGCCGTACTGTTGGGCAAAATCGGCGGCGCGTTCGGCGGAGGTCGAGGCCACGGCGTGAAGGCGGGCGTTGGGTAGGGTCAGTAAATCCTGGACGAACTTGTGGGCAATCCGGCCCGCGCCGAGCACGCCCCAGTTGAAGGTCTTTTCCATGCGGGCAAACTTAAGGCGGAATTGTGAAGTTGTTAAATTTGTCTGGACCGCCGATTTACGCCGATTTCGGGATTGCGCAGAAGGCCAACCGCCATTTCTTTCTGCGAAATCAAAGTAATCCGTGCAAATCAGCGGTTCAGACTAACTTTGCTTCACCATGCCCGTCGTTCCCTACAAAGAAAAATCGGCTTCCAAAAAGGAGCAGGTCGCTGAGATGTTCGACACCATCTCGCCGAAGTACGATTTCCTCAACCACCTGCTCAGCGCGGGCATCGACCGGCTCTGGCGGAAAAAAGCCATCCGATTGCTGGCCCCGGCCCAGCCGAAGAAAATCCTCGACGTCGCCACCGGCACGGGCGATTTCGCCATCGAGGCATTGAAGCTGAAGCCCAACAAAATCGTGGGCGTGGACATTTCGGAGGGAATGCTCGCCATTGGCCGCGAAAAAGTGAAAAAACTGGGCGTCGAGGCCGTCATCGAACTGCGCAAGGGCGACAGCGAGCGGCTGCCGTTTTCCGACAATAGTTTCGACGCCATCATCGTTTCCTTCGGGGTACGCAATTTCGAGAACCTCGAAAAGGGCCTGCGCGACATGCAGCGCGTGCTCAAACCCGGCGGCACGTGCGTGGTGTTGGAGTTTTCCAAACCGCGCAACGCGCTGTTCAGGGCGGTTTACAACCTTTATTTCAAGTACATCACACCCAACATCGGGGGCTTTTTCTCCCGCGACCGCGCGGCCTACAGCTACCTGCCGGAGTCGGTGCAGGCGTTCCCCGACGGGGCCGACTTCCTCCGGATTTACGAAAAAGCCGGTTTCACGCAGACCCAATGCATTGCACTCACTTTCGGCGTCAGTTCGATTTACCTCGGCAAAAAATAGCGTTCCTGGGCCTGCTGGGCGTACTTTTCGCGGGCAGCCTCAACCCGGCCACGGCCCAGAGTAAAAGTTACGAACGCCGGTTTATGGAATTTTACGACGACAAAACCGTCCACTACGGCTTTTTCTTCGCCGCACCGTTCACGCGCTTCAACGTCCGGCACAGCGCCGCCTTCGTCAACAGCGACTCGGCCACGTCCATCGTCTCGCCCACGCAGGTCGGATTTCGGATGGGCTTCGTGCTCAACACCCGCCTCAACCGCCGCTTCGATTTCCGGGTCACGCCCACCGTGTCGATTTACGGGCGCTCGGTGCAGTACCAGTTTGCCGGGGGCAGCGAAAAAACCCAACTCCGCGAATCGACCTGGGTGGAACTGCCGCTCCTGCTGAAATACAAGTCCGAGCGGCGCGGCAACACGCGGATGTACATGGTGGGCGGGCTGTCGGTGGCTGTCGAAGCCAACGTGCGGCGCAAAGAAAACCTCGGCCTCAACCGCGAACGCCTCGCCACCAAAACCGCCGACCTTTCCGTGGAGTACGGCGTGGGGCTGGAGCGGTTCTTCGAGTTCTTTAAATTTTCGCCCGAACTGCGCTTTTCGCACGGCCTCGTCAACCTCTTCGACGCCAACGCCAGCGCCTACGGCCGGGGCATCGGTCGCCTGAGCAGCCACACGGTGACGCTGTATCTGATGTTTGAGTGAGGTTGTCTGAACCACGATTCGCAGGATTTTAGGATAACCAGGATGAGTACAAGAAGTAAGATTTCACCATCCTGGTTATCCTAAAATCCTGCGAATCGTGGTTCAGACAATTGCGAACTACCTTCGCCCCATGAAATCCCGCTTCACGCAAGTACTGCTCCTCCTCGCCGCGCTGGTGGGCCTTAACGTCCTGGCCTCGTCTGTGGGCTTCCGCGCCGATTTGACGCAGGACAAGCGCTACAGCCTCAGCGAAGCCACCGAGCGCCTGCTCACCAACCTCGACGACGAGGTGGTGGTGAAAGTGTACCTGACGGGCGAGCTACCCGCCGGGTTCGAGCGGTTGCAAAACGCCGTCCGCGAAACCCTCGACGAGATGCAGGCCATCGCGGGCCGTCGCCTCAGCTACCGGTTCATCGACCCGGCCACGGTTTCGACCGACGCCAAAAAACGGAGCGAATTTTACCGGGAACTGGCCGCGAAGGGCCTGCTGCCCACCAACCTCGTGGCGGGCGGCGAGGAAGCCCGCAACGAACGGCTCATTTTCCCCGGCGCGTTGCTCAGTTACAAAGGCCGCGAGGTGCCCGTGCTGCTGCTCAAGGGCAACATTGCCCGCTCGGCGGAGGAAAACCTGAACCTTTCCTACGAAAACGTCGAGTTTCAACTCGCCACCGCGCTCCGTGAACTCACCCAGACGGAAAAGAAAAAACTCGGCCTGCTCACCACCCACAGCCGCATTCCCGCCGGGCGGCTGGCCGATTTGATTACCTCGCTGCAAAAGAACTATGACTTTTTCACCGTCAACCTGCCCGCTTCGCCCAACCTCGACGGCCTCGACGCCGTGCTGGTGGTCAAGCCCGATTCGGCCTTCAGCGAAGCCGATAAATTCAAGCTCGACCAGTACATTGTGAAAGGCGGGCGGGCGCTGTTTTTCATCGACGCGCTCCGGCTCGACAGCGTGGGCCGCGAAGGCACCTACGCCTACCCCGTCCGGCTCAACCTCGACGATCTGCTCTTCAACTACGGCATCCGGGTAAACGCCAACCTGGTGAAAGACCTGCTCTGCGCCAGCATCCCGCTCAACGTGGGCAACCTCGGCGACAAGCCGCAGATTCAACTGCGACCCTGGCGGTTTTTCCCCCTGCTCAACGCCTTCGGGGCCTCGCCCATCGTGCGCAACCTCGACGCCGTGTACGGGCGATTCCTCGGCACGCTCGACACGGTACGCGCCGACGGCATCACCAAAACGCCCCTGCTGCGCACCTCGCGCTACACCCAACTGATGCAGGCTCCGGCGCTGGTGACTTACAACGAAGCCCGCCTTCAGCCTGACCCGCGCAGCTACAACGCCGGGCCGCAAACCATCGCCTGCTTGCTCGAAGGCCGGTTCAAGTCGCTCTACAAAAACCGGATTCTGCCCGGCGACCCCCGCGCCCAGGGCTTCGTGCCGCAGGGCGAACCCTCGAAAATTTTGGTGTGTTCGGACGGCGATTTGCCGCTCAACGACTTCGATTTCAAGCGCAACGCGCCCCTGCCGCTCGGTTTCGACCGCGCCAGCAGCGACCGGCACATTTTCTCCAACAAAGAATTCATCCTCAACGCCGTAGACTACCTCGTCGACGAAAACGGCGTCATCACCGCCCGCAACAAGGAAGTGCGCCTGCGCCCGCTCGACGCGCTCCAGCTCCGCGAAAACCGCACGTTTTGGCAAACACTTAACCTCGCCCTGCCCCTGGCGCTGATTGGAGTACTGGGGACGGTGGTGTGGGCGGTGCGGCGGCGGAAATTTGCGCGGTAAGCGGTCCGTCACCGGGCCGTCCCGTGGCTACACCCGAACGTCACGGGTATTCCACCAACCAACCTGCCTCTTCGCACGGTCAATCGGTCTATTCTCACCGTCAACACGCGTATTGTCATCATCAACTCGTCTATTGTCAGCGTCAACCTACGTTTTCGCAGCGTCAACTTGCGTATTGTCACCGTCAACCTGCGTATTGTCACCGTCAACCCGCGTACTTGCACGGTCAACTCGCGTACTTGCAGAGTCAACCCGCGTATTGTCACAATCAACCCGCATACTTGCACAGTCAACCCACGTACTTGCACGGTCAACCTGCGTACTTGCACGGTCAACCTGCTTATTCTCACAAACAACCAACGCATTCTCACTTTCGCCCCTACCTCCACCACGGCGCGGCCTGGAATTACCCCCGCCAAACCGGCTTGGTATCCACACGAACGGAGGAATCTCGTAGAAAGCAGTCAAGGCGTAAGCAGCCGGAACGCCGGTTGCAAAACCAGCAAGGTCACTTACAAAATGCGGGGGAGTTTTACGAAAGCGCAGGGCGTTGTTCGGCGTAAGGATTGGGAACCCGAATAAGAGAAGGTAAGGAAAGGCGTTGGCAGAACGAAGCGTTCGGTTTTCAGCGTTCGGCCTGTGCTAAACGCGGTGGCGGGTCACACACCTGCGGCATGGAGGTTCGGAGTTTGCAACCTCCGAACAACGGGGGGCTAAACCCGCGAGTCGAAAAGATTGCTGTTCAACAGGATTTGGCAGCAGTAAAAGTAACTCGCCCTCAACGCCGCCCCAGAGGGGCTTGAAATAAAAATCGCTCGTGAGACACGAGCGACGGCGGGAGGCGCTTAAAATACCCGTCACTCGCAGGATGCGAACGACGGCGGGGATAATCTTTGCTACGAATTAGTATTAGCACCTAATTGTTTTAAAACGTCAGTTAATTCAAAATATGGGATATCTTCTTGCTTCAGCAGCAAATCTTTATTAATGAGAGGATTCGATATATCTTCCAAAAGATCAAATCTATTGGCTAATTTAGCCAAAGCAGTTGGCAATAAAGCAACAGCGTAAAAAGGGCTTCCCTTTTCCATTTTTTTATGAAAAACTACTTGCATCTCTATGCCAGTTTGTACAAGTTTTTTGTTTCTTTCTATAATGCCTTTTAATGTAATAGCAATACCTTTGTAATATCCACTACTCTTCTGAGCTTTTTTACTTAATGCTTCATTCACAAAAAATTCAGCCAACGTACTATTGCTCAGCAATATGTGTTTTAATGCATAAGAAACGTAGTACCCATACGTTCCAAAATCAAAATCACGATCACCCGAAATATTCACATTTTTGGAATAATTGTGAATTAATCCATCGCTATCTGATAGCAGTATATGAATAAAACCACGAGCACAAGTACTAGAAAATATAGGTCTATCTAATTCATACTTTATATTGACCTGGCCGGATGCGATTTTAAATTCCAACAATTCAACCCACGCAGCCCTATAAAACCATTGCTTTACATTTTTAATATTCGTACAAAGTAATAAATCACATAGACCAATATTAATATATTGATAATACAGATAACCAAAAAAATGTTTAGCATCTGGTGATGCAAGTTTGAATAAAACGTTTTTCTCAAGCTCTAAAGACTCGCGTCTGATGTTTGTGTAGTCGAACATATCAATTTAGTTTAATGGTTTTTGCAATTCCGCTTGGTGCATCTACCGATACTAAATACTTCACCCGCAGTCGCTCGCATCTTGCGAGTGACTTTTATCTCAAGCCCCTCCGGGGCGGCGTCGGGTGGCAAGCACTTCACTACAACGGCAACACCGTCAACGGCCCCTGCGGGTGGGCGCTGCTCAATCGGTAGGGCTCCGGCTCCCACGTTCGTCCGCGTCTGCGACGAGGATGCTTTGGAAGCGCGTTTGTAACGCGCGTCGCAAAGGCTATCCCTTCGCTCACCCCTCGGTTTATAAACCCAACCACCCTGGCGCGTCCCTTATCGCACCGGAACCGCCGGTGCGTTGCACTGCTTGAGGTTCTCCCCGCTGGGTAAGTTAGCAGCCTGTTTTTAAATTTCGTGCTGAAAAATAGTAGGTTGTTCCAATCGATCCAAATCGTTTCACTCAAGGGTGCGGGATGTGCACACGTGATTTTTCGTAACCTTGTCGCATGAACGAACCCTCTTACCCGTTTCGGCAAGCGACAGGGAATTAACTTCAGTTTATTTTTGAAAGCGTAAGTGCGGCGAAACGGGTACGCAAACTGGTCGAATACCAACCGCTCGATGACCAGAAACGGTATTTCAACCTCGCTCTGCTCGATATTCACGACGACGGCACGGCCAGCGATTTGACCGTGAGCAACAACGCCGATATGGCGAAGATTTTGGCGACCGTTTTCCAAACCATGCGACGGGTTTTCGGCCTGCACCCGGTCAGCGTTGTTGTGTTTCAAGGCAGCACGCCGGTTCGCACCCGGCTGTACCGCATCGCCATCACCCAATCGCTGGCCGACGTGGAGGGTCAATTCTACGTCGAAGGGCTTTTGGAAGAGGATGGATGGGAACCCTTTCGGGCTAATCAGCCTTACGTAGCTTTCTCAGCCCGCTTGCTAAATCCAGCCCAATTGCCTAAACTCGAACCATGAAAACGACCGCCGACAAGCCCCGCGTCGCCCCCAGGCCGAAGCCCGCGCCCAAAACCTACGCATCGGTGGAGGAAGCCTTGCGCGCCAAACACGAAGCAGCAAAGGCTTTTTTTGAAAAGCACGCCTTGCCGGACTGAATCGTTATGAACCTGCCGAAGCCGTGCTCAACCCGCGAAGGGAGCGCGGCTTTTTTGTTTGATTTCTCGCTAATCTCCATGACCCGTCTCTCCGTCAACATCAACAAAATCGCCACGCTGCGCAACGCGCGCGGCGGCAACAACCCCGATTTGGTGAAAACCGCCCTCGACTGCGAGCGCTTCGGGGCCGAAGGCATTACCGTTCACCCCCGCCCCGACGAGCGCCACATCCGCTACCAGGACGTGCTCGATTTGGCCGACGTCGTCACGACCGAATTCAATATCGAAGGCAACCCCACCGAGCAAAAATTCGTGGACCTCGTGCTGCGCGTGAAACCCGCCCAGGTCACGCTTGTACCCGACGCCCTCGGCGCCATCACTTCCAGCGCAGGCTGGGACACCATCACGCACCGCGACCGCCTCATCGACCTCATCGGCACGTTTAAAAGCGCGGGCATTCGCACGTCCATCTTCGTTGACCCGGACGTACGGATGGTCGAAGGGGCCGCCGAAACCGGCACCGACCGCATCGAATTGTACACTGAGCCTTACGCCACGCACTATTTCGAGAACCGCGAACGCGCCGTTGCGCCCTTCGCCGAAGCGGCCAGACGGGCAGGCGAACTCGGCCTCGGCCTCAACGCAGGCCACGATTTGAGCCTCGACAACCTGCGGTTTTTCCAGCAATCCGTCCCCGGCCTGCTCGAAGTTTCCATCGGCCACGCGCTGATTTGCGACGCGCTGTATCTGGGGCTGGAAAACACGATTCAGTTGTATTTGCGGGAGGCAAAGGCCCTCTGACTTTTTTTAACCGCAAGGACGCAAAGATTCTACGCGGAGGTCGCAAAGGCTTTTTTCTCCGCGACCTTTGCGTAAATCTTTGCGCCCTTGCGGTTGACTGTTTCGTCGATGCCTAACCAACTCCCGGTTCCCGAGTTTCTCGAAAAGGCCAAAATCCGGCCCGTGCTCGACGTGCGTTCGCCGGGAGAATTTGCCCACGCCCACCTGCCGGGCGCGGTCAACATGCCACTGTTCGACAACGCCGAGCGGGCCGAAATCGGGACGATTTACAAGCAAATCGGGAAGGACACCGCCGTGCTGCGCGGCCTCGAACTCGTCGGGCCGAAGCTGGCGGGATTCGTCCGCACGGCCCGCGAACTGGCCCCCGGCGGCGTCGACGTGCTCGTGCATTGCTGGCGCGGCGGGATGCGCTCCGGCTCGGTGGCCTGGCTGCTCGAAACGGCAGGCATCGCCACGGCCACGCTCGTGGGAGGATACAAAGCCTACCGGCAGGCGGTGTTGCAGGGATTTGAAAAGCCCCTGAATCTGGTCGTGTTGGGCGGGAAAACCGGCAGTGCCAAAACGGAACTCCTGCACGAACTGGCCCGGCGCGGCGAACAAATCCTGGATTTGGAGGCGCTGGCCAACCACCGGGGTTCGTCGTACGGGATGCTGGGGCAGGCTCCACAACCGTCCATTGAATACTTCGAGAATTTACTTTTTGAGAAAATCCGCCAGCTTGACCTGACCCGCCGCACCTGGGTAGAAGACGAAAGTCGCCGGGTGGGCACCTGCCTGCTGCCCGACGGTTTTTGGGGGCAGTTTCTGGCTGCGCCCGTCGTGGTGCTGGAGGTGCCGCTGGAGGCGCGGGTAGCGTATCTCGTCGAAAATTACGGTCACTTCTCGCGGGAGGACCTCCATGTCGCCACCGACCGCATCCGCAAGCGCCTCGGCAACGACCGACACGCGCTGGCCGTCGAGGCCCTCGACCGGGGCGATTACGCCGAAGTCGTCTGCCTCACGCTGGCGTACTACGACAAAACCTACCAGCACGGGCTTTCGCAGCGCGACCCTTCAACCGTTCAGCGAGTCGAGGTGCCGGGTGTTGACCCGGTGGGGAACGCGGAGCTTCTTCTCTCGTCCTTGTCATCCTGAGCTTGTCGAAGGCCCTTCGACAAGCTCAGGATGACAACATGGAAAGGGAGATTAATCCCGGTCCACTAACCCGCCCAGCACGGCGTTGATAATGGAAATCAGGAAACTGAAAATCAGCGCGTTAAGGAAGCCACTCACGGCAAAGCCGCTCACAAAGTAATCGGCGATGTAGATGATGATGACGTTGATGACGAGGTAGAACAACCCCAGCGTCAGAATGGTGATGGGCAGCGTCAGAACCACCAGAATCGGTTTGACGATGAGGTTGAGCAGGCCCAGCACCAGCGCCACGATGAGCGCCGTGGTAAACCCATCGACCCGGACGCCGGGCAAAATGTACGCACCGATGACAACGGCGACCGCCGTGAGGAGCAAGCGAACGAGAAATCCCATGATGTTTGAAAAAAGGGTTGAGGAATTGAACCGGCGGGCCGGAGAAAAAAGGTTTGCCCCAACCCTAACCGATCTAAAAAAGACCCGTCAGGGTTTCACCGCGCCATGCCGCGCCCGAAGGACGGCAATAATTTCGTCCAAATCAATGCCCCGGTCTTCGAGCAGCACCAGGTAATGAAAAAGCAGGTCGGCGGCTTCCTCTTTAAACAGGCCGTCGTCGGTGCGCATCGCCTCGATGACCAGTTCCACGGCCTCTTCCCCCACTTTCTGAGCCACTTTGTGCGTGCCCTTCGCAAAAAGTTTGGCCGTGTACGAGCTTTCGGGTGCCTGCTGCTTCCGGTCGTGGATAATGGCCTTCAGGTGGTTCAGCCAACCAGCCTGGCCCTGATTCTTTTCGTCGAAACACGTATCCGCGCCCGTGTGGCACACCGGCCCGGCGGGGCGGACCTTGATCAGCAGCGTGTCGGCGTCGCAATCCTGGCGAATTTCTTCCACGTGGAGAAAATTCCCCGACGTTTCGCCCTTTGTCCATAGGCGGTGCTTGCTGCGGCTGAAAAACGTAACAACGCCCTCTGCCTGCGTTTTGGCGAGGCTTTCGGCGTTCATAAATCCCAGCATCAGCACCACGCCCGTGGTGGCGTCCTGAACCACGGCAGGCAACAGGCCGTCGGGGGATTTTTGAAAATTCAGGGTGGTTAATTCAGCCATTCGGTTCTTCGTAAAATTTATCGAAGCCCTGGGTTCGCAGGTGCGCTTTCAGGCGTTCATCGCGCGACCATAGGCGGGCGTTGAGTTCGAGCGTCAGGGCGACAAAGGGGATGTCTTTCTTGTCAACGCCCCGGCACAAGTAGTACGCCTCAAAAAAGTGCTCGGTGGCGATTCGGTTTTCGCTGATGAAGTTGATTTCCTGGATGACTTCGTTTACGAGTTCAAAGACCTCATGCGGTGTGGCGTTCGATGCGTTCAGAACGCGTTCCTTGTGTAGAAAAAGTTCACTCAACAGGTAATTGGTCGTGTGCCACTCGGCATCGCCCCGAAGCAGAATGCGCCGCGTTACCGAGTTGGGCTGGCGCAGGGCGGCAAAAACGATATTGGTGTCAACGACAACGGTCGGTTTCATTCTAGGCCTTCAAAGCGGTGTTTGTTTTTCTCCCACCACCCGGCCTTGATTTCTTCGCCTAACGCTTCGAGGGAGTCATTGAAATTGACCCGTCTGGCTAATTCTTCCACCCGGAGCGTGCGCAAAAGCCAGCGAAGCAACTCTTCATTTTCCGAACTCTTGTCGATCGTAATCACCACGCGGTCCTTTTCTGACTGAATGTGAATCGTTTCCATGACGCTGCTCAATTTGAAAGTAAAACTACGCATTCACAGCCGCACCGCCAGCCCCTGCTCGCGCAGGTAGCGCTTGAGGTCGGCAATGGCGATTTCGCGGAAGTGAAAAATGCTCGCCGCCAGCCCGGCGTCGGCTTTTCCGGCGGTAAACACTTCGTAAAAGTGCTCCATCGTACCCGCCCCGCCCGACGCGATGACCGGGATCGAGGCGTTGATGGAGACTTCCATCGTCAGGCTGAGGGCGAAACCGGCTTTGGTGCCGTCGGTGTCCATCGACGTGAGCAGGATTTCGCCCGCGCCGCGCCGTTCGACTTCTTTCGCCCAGGCCTGGGTGCGAAGTTCGGTGGGTGTGCGCCCGCCGTGGGTGTGCACGAAGTCTTCGCCGTCGAGGCGGCGCGTGTCGATGGCCACCACGATGCACTGCGAGCCGAATTGGAGCGCCAGTTCGTCCACCAAATCCGGGTTGCGCACGGCGGCGGAATTGATGGAAACTTTGTCGGCTCCGGCGTTCAACAGCGCCGACACGTCGGCTACCGAGCCGATGCCGCCGCCGACCGTGAACGGAATATTGACCACCCGCGCCACGTTGCGCACGAGTTCCAGCAAGGTTTTGCGGGCCTCGACGGTAGCCGTGATGTCGAGAAAAACGAGTTCGTCGGCCCCCTGGGCGGCGTAGAGCGCGCCAAGTTCGACCGGATCGCCCGCGTCGCGGAGGTTAACGAAATGGGTGCCTTTCACCGTGCGCCCGTCTTTGATGTCGAGGCAGGGAATGATGCGTTTGGTGAGCACGGTTTCGCGTTCAGAGTTTAGGGTTTAGCGTTGATTTTGAAACGCCGTTAGTTCGCTCAAGGTCACCCGACCTTCGTAAATCGCTTTGCCGACGATGACGCCGAAGAGGTTCATTTCGGCCAGTTTTTCGAGGTCGCCCATCGAACTGACGCCGCCGGATGCGATGATGTGCAGCGTGGGCGCGTGGTCTTGCAGGTTTTTGTACAGGTCGAACGACGGCCCTTGCAGCAGGCCGTCTTTGGCCACGTCGGTGCTGATGACGTACCGTGCGCCCTTCTCAACCCATTGATTCACAAAATCATATACCCACAAGTCGGTGCCTTCTTCCCAGCCGCTGACGGCGATCTTTTCGCCTTTCGCGTCCGCGCCCAAAATGAGTTTTTCGCCGCCGTGCTGCCGCAGCCAGCTTTCGAATAAGTCCGGGTTTTTCACGGCGATGCTGCCGCCCGTCACCTGCCGGGCACCGCACTCGAAGGCAATCCGCAGGTCGTCGTCCGACTGGACGCCACCGCCAAAATCCACGTGCAGGCGGGTTTGCCCGGCGATGGCTTCGAGGACTTTGTAGTTGACGACCCGCTTCGCCTTCGCGCCGTCGAGATCCACGAGGTGGAGGCGCGTCAGGCCCGCGTCCTCAAACTGCTTCGCCACGTCGAGCGGGCGGGCGTTGTAAATCGTTTTCTGCGAATAATCGCCCTGCGTGAGGCGGACGGCCTTGCCTTCGATGAGGTCGATTGCGGGGATGATGTGCATAACACGTAGCGCCGACATTCGTGTCGGCGTTCGACCGCAGACGCGTAGTCCGTAGGTCGAAAAGGGGTTAATTGGAAACTATTTCAACTCGGCGGCGGACTACGCGTCTGCGGCCGGGCACCGACACGAATGTCGGTGTTACAGGTTCAAAAAATTTTCCAGAATCCGCTGCCCGGCGTCGCCGCTGATTTCGGCGTGAAACTGGGCGGCGTAAAAATTGTCCCGGTGCAGCATTGCCGAAAACGGCACGATGTACTCGCAGGTCGCCACCGTGTGCTCGCTGACCGGCGCGCAGTAGCTATGGACGAAGTACACGTAAGCGTTCTCCGGCAGCCCTTCGGTGAGCGGACTTTTGTAGCCCGAAATGCTGTTCCAGCCCACGTGAGGCACTTTCAGGCCGGCTGTGGCCGGGAACCGTTTCACGTCCAGGTCGAAAATGCCGAGGCCGGTCGTGTTGTTTTCTTCTGAATGTCGGCACATCAACTGCATGCCGATGCAGGTGCCGAGTACCGGCTGTTTCAGGCTGGGAATCACCCGGTCGAGGCCGGTTTTTCGCAGGTGCGCCATCGCCGTGCTGGCCTCGCCAACGCCGGGGAAGATCACCCGGTCGGCGGAGCGGATTTCGGCCTCGTCGTCGGTCCAGAGGTAGCTGACCCCGATGCGTTCGAGGGCGTATATCACACTCTGTACGTTGCCCGCGTTGTATTTGATGAGGACAGTTTTCATGATTGCGGATTGCGGATCTGGGATTGGGGATTCAAAATGCAGGAATAATTCCGCAGTCCGCAATCAAAAATCCGCAATCAAAAAAGCCCGATTCGCTCGGAATCAGGCTTTGGGATTTTGTTCAAAATCAATGGCTCTGAACGTCGGCAACAACCCATCAGCCCTTCCGGTTGGCAGAAACGGAATGAGGAAAATGGATTTTTTGCGCGGGTTTCACGGAACAAAAGTAGGCAAGGTTTTCAGAAAAGCGAGGTTTGGGTCACTTTCGGCAAAAACTTCGGTTCGGGCAGGTTCAGGCCGCACACCTCGTTGAGTTGCCGAATCCAGTATTGGGCCAGTTCAGGCGCCAGGTCGTTCTGACCCCCGGCGTGGATGAACAGGTACAGCGTTTCCAGCCCGGCATCCAGCCAGGTTTTTAGCCGTTGCACCCAGGCATCGGCGCGGGGGTGGTCGGTCGGGTGGCCTTCGTTGCCGACGAAGCGAATGAACGCCGTCGGAATGCTCAAACTCTGGTGCAGCACGTCGCGCCGCCCCGACACGTCGGTGATGACCGTGGCCACGCCGCGTTCGTGGAGGAAATTGACGGTGCGGCTCCAGGTTTCAGCCCTGAACCAGTCGCGGTGGCGAAACTCCACGGCGAGCGGCACGTTTTCCGGCAGATTTTCCAGAAACGTCTTCAAATCACCTGCCTGCTTCGGGCTGAAATACGGCCCCAGTTGCAGGAAACTCATTCCGAGGTGTTCGCCCAGGGCCAGAATCCGGTCGCAGAATTCGTGGGTTTCGGGGTCGGCGTCGCGCAGGGCCTTGTCGTGGCTGATGCTCTGAGGGAACTTCGGGCAGTACCGAAACCCCGGCGTGGCCTCGGCCTTCCAGTGCCGCACGGTAGCCGGGTCGGGAATGCGGTAGTGCGTGGTGTTAAGCTCGATCGTGTTGAACTGCCGGGTGTAGTGGTGCAGGAAATCGCGGTTGCGGGCCGTAGGCGGGTAGATTTTGCCGGGCCAGACGTCGTTGGCCCAAATGGGCAGCCCCACGTACACGCGGGGCATTCCGTTGCGGCTTTCGGCCAGGGTTTGGGCGGTTCGGGGGTGGTCGGGCGGCAGCGTGAAATCGACTTTTGCCGGGTCGGGTACTTTGCCAAAATCCATGGGCTGAGTCAGTTTTTTTAAACAGTTCGTAAAAAGGCTATGCCGTCGTTTCGTAGCTTTCCCGCGCTATTTTTCACGGTCATGACTCCTGAATCGACGTATTTACTGCTTTTTGCCCTCGGTGCAGTGGCTTTTCTTTACGCCTCGGTCGGCCACGGCGGGGCCAGCGGGTACCTGGCCGTACTGGCGCTGTTCGGGGCCGCGCCCGAAACCATGAAATCGTCGGCGCTGATGCTCAACCTCGTGGTTTCGATGGTGTCATTTCTGAATTTTTACCGGGGCGGGCATTTTGTCTGGCAAAAGTTCTGGCCTTTCGCGGTGGCCAGCATCCCGATGGCCTTCGTCGGGGCGGGCATTCCGCTGAGCGCCGGACTGTACAGGCAATTGCTCGGTGTGTGTTTGCTGCTGGCCATCGCGCGGATGCTCTGGCGACCCCGCGAGGTGGAAGCCGAACCCAACCCCATCCCGCTGCCCGCCGCGCTGTTCACGGGCGCGGCTATTGGCCTGCTTTCGGGCATGCTGGGCATCGGCGGGGGAATTCTGCTCAGTCCCGTCCTGCTACTGATGCACTGGGCGAAACTCAAACAAACAGCGGCGATTTCGGCCCTTTTTATCTTCGTCAATTCCCTGTCGGGCCTGAGCAAATTGCTGCTGAAAGGCTACACGCCCGACGCCCAAACCCTCACCTGGCTGGCCGTGGCGCTGGCGGGTGGTCTGCTCGGCGGCTACGTGGGGGCAAGGCGTTTCAACGTGCCGACGCTGCGCTACGCCCTGGCCACGGGCCTGCTGATTGCGACGCTGAAACTGATTTTTACGTGAGTTTAGCGTTCAGGGTTTAGCGTTTAGAGTGGAGACAACCCTAAACGCTAAACCCTGAACCAATTATTCCACCTTCCGCACCTCAATCGTTTTCAACCACTTCACGTGCCGGGCACCGCTGATTGTGTCGGTCAGGCTGATGAGTACGAACGCGCCGTTTTTGCCGATGGGCTGGCCGTTTTCTTCAAAAAGAACCAGCACGCCGTCGCCGGTGGGGTTGTTGAAAAGGTCGTTGTGGCTGAAAATCGCCGTGTAGCCGTCGGTGGCCGTGGCAACGACGAAATACCGGCCTTTTTCTTTCGGGTTGGAAAGCTGAATCGCGGCCTGCTTCAGCACATCAGTCAGGCGGACGCCCCGGTAGCTGCCCAGGGTGGACCGCACCTCGCCCGAACTGCTGACAATCTTGAAATCGCGGCCTTCCTGAACGGGTAACTGCTTCAGTGCTTCGACGGTCAGGGTCAATGGTTTCTCCACCAAGCCTTTGATCTCGACGGTTTCGGATTGGGCAAACACGAAGCCCGGCAGGAAAAGCAGGGCGAAAACGAGGTTTTTCATTTTTTTTGAAAAGAATAGACCTGGCGTGGTAAGCGTGGCGCTGGCCCGCCGGTGACCGTTAGCCGCCGATGGTCGTCATGGATTCGTGAACGGCGTCGGGGCGCAGGCGTTCGGCCTCGAAGCCGTCGCGGGGGCGGTTCTGGAAGGCTTCCAGAAACAATTCGCGCAGGCCGTTGTCCGAAAGCCCGGCACGGAGCAGGTCGCGGAGTTGCAGGCCGCCGTGCTGGTAAAGGCAGGTTTTTAATTCGCCCTGTGCCGTCAGGCGGATGCGGTTGCAGGTGCCGCAGAAGGTCCGGCTGAAGGCGGCGATAATGCCCAGGTTGCCCGCGTAGCCCGGCACCTGGTAGGTGGCGGCGGTGGAGAAGGCCGGGTCGGGCAATTTTTCAAGATTCGGGAAAAACTGCCGCAGCTCGGCCAGAATCCGGCGGTGATTCCAGGTGAGCGTCGGGTAGTGGCTGCCTTCGCCGTTGAAAGGCATTTCTTCGATAAACCGCACCGCCACGGGGTGTTCCCGCGTCAGCGCAGCCAGTGGCAGCAGATCGTCGGTGTTCTGGCCGTCCATCACGACGGCGTTGATTTTCACGTCGAAGTCCTGTTTCAGCAATGCGTCGAGGGTGCGCCGAACGGCGTCGAACTCGTCACGCCGGGTGATTCTGAAAAACCGGTCGCGGTCGAGCGTGTCGAGGCTGAGGTTGACGCTCCGCACGCCCAATTCTTTCAATTCGGGCAGGTACGGTTCGGTCAGCACGCCGTTGGTCGTGATGGCGATTTCGTGCAAACCGTCAATGCCGCGCAGTTTTCGCAGGAAAGCCATCAATTCGTGCCGCACAAACGGCTCACCCCCCGTGATGCGCACCTTGCGGATGCCCAGCCCGGCCAGCACCCGCACGAGCCGCTCCATTTCCTCGAAACTCAGCACCTGTTTTTTGGGCAAATACCGCACGCCCTCGGCGGGCATGCAGTAAAAGCACCGCAGGTTGCAACGGTCGGTCACGGCCAGGCGCAGGTAACTCAGGGGCCGACCGTGGTTGTCGAAAAGCTGGGAAGGGGCAGACATAATTTAAGCGAAAGGTACGCCAAAAACGCGTTCACGCGTTACTTTTGGGCTATGGCTCACACGCTTACCATCGCCCTGTTTGGCATCACGCGCGACATCGTCGGGGCGTCGATGCTCGAACTGAAGGTCGCCAAACCCACCGACGTGGGCGGCCTGCTCGACCGCCTCCGCACGGAGTACCCGCGCCTGACCGAGCTGCGCTCGCTGCTGGTGGCCGTCAACCAGGAGTACGCTGAACCCGGCCAGCCGTTGAAAAAAGGCGACGAAATCGCGCTCATTCCGCCCGTGGCGGGCGGGTAGACTGATTTTCGATGTTTGATTTACGAAGTCCGATTTTGATTCTCCTCACCGAAAACCCCATCGACGTGCCCGCCGTGCTGGCCCACGTGCAGGCTCCCGGCGCGGGGGCCATCGACGTGTTCATCGGCACCGTGCGCGACAACACGCAGCAAAAGCACGTCGTGCGGCTGGAATACGAAGCCTACGCGCCGATGGCCGTGAAAAAAATGGAGGAACTGGCCGCCGAAGCCCGTCGCCGCTGGCCCGTCGAAGCGCTGGCACTGGTTCACCGCGTTGGATTGCTGGCAATTGGCGAAGCCGCCGTGGTTATCGCCGTGGCCACACCGCACCGGGCCGAGGCCTTCGAGGCCTGCCGCTGGCTCATCGACACGCTCAAAGACGTGGTACCGATCTGGAAAAAAGAAGTTTTCGACGACGGCGACGTCTGGGTAGCGGCGCACCCGTAAAGGGAGTTTAAGGTTTAGCGTTCAGGTTTTTAGCTTGTTTGAATTGCCAACCCTGAACGCTAAGCTCACCTCCCCACCCCATACACCGCCGAAATCGGGTTGTGGTCAGAAAAATGGACGTCGGAATGGGTGGTGAACTTTTCAATTTTTAAGTTTTTACTTTTCCTCCCCCCGTAAAACTGGTTGTCGATCCGAATGAATTTCGGCGAGCGGTTATAGGTAAAGCCGAAGCCGCGCCCGGCGTCTTCAAAGCCGTTGCGCAGGACGTTTCGCAGCCGCCCGTAGGCCAGGCCGTAGGGCGTTTCGTTCAAATCGCCGCAGAGGATGACGGGGTGCGGACTCTGCCGAATCAATCGCTCGACTTCATCAATCTGCTTTACCCGCGCCTGGAAGCCCCGCTTCAACTGCCCTGCAATGCCGCGTGTTTCGGTTTCGGCCCCTTCGAGACTGCGCTGGCGGAGCACTTTCCCCACCCGGATGCCCATCGAATACAACTGCACGTTGATGATGCGCAGCGTATCGCGGCCCCGCACGAGGTCGACCACGAGGTAGCCGTTGGTCGAGGAAAAGGCCTTCGCTCCGCGCGGCAACAGCGGGTACCGTGAAAAAATGGCCACGCCGATGAAGCCCTCGGTTTTATCATTCAACAACACCGAATGCACGTAGCCCGCCTTTTTCAGGCGATTGCGGGTGCGAAACACCTGCAACTTGTTCGGCTCGTCCCAGTTGTAAAATTCCTGAAAGCACTTCACGTCGGCGTCGAAGTTGGTGACCCAATCCACCATCGGCGCGGCAACCTGGGTTTCCTGGCGAGTCGTGTACGCTTCCACGTCGAAATACCGCACGTTGTAGCTGAGCACGTTGAGCGGCCGGGTGGTGCTGAGCGCGTCGTGGGATGACTTCCAGGCCACCGTGCGCTTCCAGAACGGCCACCCCAGCAGGAGTACCGCCAGCGGAAACCACGCCCGGCGCGGCTCCGCCAGCAACCAGAAAACAAAGGCCAGCCCCAGAAGGCCCATTGCCACGGGCAACGAGAGCATGAGAAATCCCGCCAGCCAGTGTTCAACCCGCAGGGTGTAGCTCAGGGCATACACGCCGAGGGTGTACACGCTCAGCAGGACGGTCAGGAAATAAAGCGGGAAAAGCAGCCAACCGCGTTGCCGGGGCCGTGGTTTCATGGGCAATTGGACAGTAGGTAGTTTAGGACGGCCAATTCAACCGCCGACAGCCGCCGTAGAACACATAAAACGCCGTCGCGTTTCTGTAAACCGTAAACTGCCTGCCGTGAACGGCCAAACCTTGCCTGATTCGGAAAAAAGACTTACTTTTGCGGCGGTTTTTCACTAAGAAAGAGGGGCGAAGCACTCCTCTTTTTTGTTTGTTTATTTTTCCGATAGGCGCCGCGCATGGAATCCCAAACGGAGGTTTTACGGGCAAAGATAGCCGAACTGCTCCAGCCCCTGCTGGCCGGTGGGAAGTATTTCATCGTGGAGTTGCGGGTGAGCGACTCCCGCTCGAAGACCAAAATCACGGTGCTGCTCGACAGCGACGCGGGCATCAGCATCGACGAATGCGCCTCGGTGAGCCGCCAGTTGGGGCATCGTTTGGAGGAACTTAACGTGATTGAAAACGCTTACACACTGGAAGTTTCTTCCCCTGGCGTTGATTTCCCGTTGACCTTCCCGCGACAGTACCCTCGGCACGTTGGCCGGACGCTCGTCGTCAGCCTGCGCGACGGCTCGACCCGCACCGGGCAACTGGAAGCCGTGCAGGACGACCACCTGCTGGTGCTCGAAGAAACCCTCCGGGGAAAAAAGAAGACCCTCGCCGCCGAACCCACCGCCGTGCCGTTTGGCGATATCGATCATAGCCAGGTGCTGATTTCGTTTCGATAAAAGACCTTGCGTGGGTTGCCGGACGCTTTTCGGGCGGTTGGTGGCCCTTTCATTTGTAAAACAAAGTAGCTGTTTACGGACATGAATAGTTCCGAACTGATTTCGTCCTTCGCCGACTTTGCGAAGGAAAAAAACATTGATCGTCCGACGATGATCAAGATTCTGGAGGACGTGTTCCGGACCATGATTCGCAAGAAATTCGGGGCCGATGAAAACTTCGACGTCATCATTAACCCCGAAAACGGTGACCTGGAAATGTGGCGTACCCGCGAAATCGTGGACGACGACTCCGAAGACATCTGGGATTTTGACAAAATCCCCCTCGCCGAGGCCCGCAAAATCGAGCCAGATTTCGAGGTGGGCGAAGAAGTGGCCGAATCGGTGAAACTCGACGATTTTGGCCGTCGTATCGTGCAAACGGCCCGGCAGACGCTCATCCAGAAAGTAAAAGACCTGGAGAAAGAACTGCTGTACGAAAAATACAAGGACCAGGTCGGCGACCTCGTCACGGCGGAAGTGTACCAGATTCTGGGCCGCGAAATTATCTGCCTCGACACGGCGGGCAACGAACTCAGCCTCCCCCGCGGTGAGCAGATTCCGAAAGACCGTTTCCGCAAGGGCGAAAGCCTGAAGGCGGTCATTTCCAAAGTAGAGATGATCAACGGCACGCCGAAAATCATCCTCTCGCGCACGTCACCGATGTTCCTGGAGCGTTTGTTTGAGCAGGAAATTCCCGAAGTGTACGACGGGCTGATCATGATTCGCAAAATCGTCCGCGAGCCGGGCGAACGCGCCAAAGTGGCCGTGGAATCGTACGACGACCGCATCGACCCCGTCGGGGCCTGCGTGGGCATGAAGGGCAGCCGGATTCACAGCATCGTGCGCGAACTGGAAAACGAGAACATCGACGTCATCAATTACACCGAAAACCTCGACCTCTACATCAGCCGCGCGCTGAGTCCGGCCAAGCTGACGACCATTAACATCGACCGCGATTCCAAGCGGGTTTCGGTGTTTCTGAAACCCGACCAGGTGTCGCTGGCCATCGGCAAGGGTGGGCAGAACATCAAACTGGCCGGACGGCTCATTGGCATGGAAATCGACGTGTTCCGCGATGTGGAGGGCGTCGTTGACGACGAGGACGTGGATTTGTCGGAATTCAGCGACGAGATCGACGAATGGATCATCAACGAATTCCGCCGCGTGGGCCTCGATACGGCCAAGCAGGTGCTGGCCCTGGCGAAAGAAGACCTCGTGCGCCGCACCGAACTCGAAGAAGAAACCGTCGGGGAAGTCCTCGACATTTTGCGGCAGGAGTTTGAATAAGGTGAGGGCGTAGGTTGTTGGGGTAATTCGGTTACTGAGTTATTGCCACATCAATCCCCCCACCCCCTGTTTAACTCAGTAGCAATTTTCAACGGATCAACCACAACACATTTGACCGATCGCAATTCTCAACCCCAACACATGGCAGAAGATCTGACAATGCGACTCAGCCTGGCGGCTAAGAAAATCAACAGAGCCACGTCGGCCATTGTTGAACGTCTGTCTGCCAAAGGGATTAAAGTCGAAAACAACCCCAACACCAAACTGACTCATGACCAGTTGCAGGTGTTGGCCAAGGAATTCAATGCGCCTGACCTGCTCGCGCAGGAAGTCCGTCGCCCCGCGCCCGAACCGGTGGCTGCCCCCAGGCCCGCCGACAATCCGGTCCTTTATTTCCGCGAAACCCGGCCTGACGCGGCCCAACCCGCCGCGCTGCAACCCACCGCCGTTCGCCCGATTCCGGTTGCCGAACCGCAGCCGGTGGTGGCTCCCGCTCCGGCAGTCCCGGCGGCTCCCGTTGCGGCAACGCCCGCCCCGGAAGCAAAGCCGGAACCCAAAGCCGAACCCCAACCCACCGCCGACGATGCCCGCCTGCCGGGCCTGAAGGTGTTGGGAAAAATCGATCTGGACGCCCCGCGTCAGGAAAGCCGCCCGGCAGAACCCACCCGTCCGTCAGTTGCCCCGGCTCCCAAACCGGAACCCCAGCCGACGGTGGTCCAGCCCGTTGCAACCCAACCGCCCGCTCCGCAATCCACTCCGGCACCCGAAGCAACACCGCAACCCGTTGAGGCGAAAGCCCCGGTAGCGCCCCCGACTACGGTTCCCGCCCCGTCCCAGCCGCCCCGCCAGGAGCCGCCCAGGCCGCAGCAACCCCGCCAGCCGGAAGCGCAGCGACCCGCCCAAAGTCCGGCCAATCCGGTTTCAACCCCACCAGCCCAGCCGCCTGCGGCCCCGCCGATGCCCGAAAAAGCACCCGAACCCGAACTGATTGAAGCGAAAGCCGACCGGTTGCAGGGCCTGAAGGTGTTGGGCAAAATCGAACTGCCCGTCAACAACGGCCGTGGCGGCGGTGGCGGCAACAACGGTCGCAACCCCGTGGCTTCGTCGGACAACCGCGACAAGAAAAAACGCAAGCGCATCAACAAACCTGAAGGAGCCAGCGATCGTCCCGGCCAGCAGCGCCCCGGCGGCGGTGGCGGCGGACCGCAGGGTGGTTCCGCGCCGGGCCAGGGCCAGGGCGGTAACCGTCCGCCCCAGCAGGGGCAGGGCAACCGCCCCGGCGGTGGCCCCGGCAACCGGCCCAATCAGGGGACGGGTACGGGCACCAACGCCGGGGCACCGCGCCCCGGTCGGCGCGAGGAGCCATCGGAAAAAGAAATTCAGGACCAGATCAAGGCCACGATGGCCCGCCTGGCGGGCGGTGGCAACCGGCCCAACTTCGGGGCCGATCGCCGCCGTGACCGCCGCCGCACCCGCGCCGGTGAACGCGAAGCGCAGGAACTTCAGGCGCAGGAGGAATCCAAAAACCTGAAGGTGACCGAATTTATTTCGGCCAACGACCTGGCTTCGCTCATGAACGTGTCGGTCAACGAGGTCATCTCGATCTGCATGAACCTGGGCATGTTCGTGTCCATCAACCAGCGCCTCGACGCCGAAGCCATCACCATTATTGCCGATGAATTCGGCTACGCGGTGCAGTTCGTTTCGGCAGAAGAAGAAACTGAGGCCGCTCTGGTGGAAGTCGACGATGCGCCCGAAGACCTGCTGCCCCGTGCGCCCATTGTGACCATCATGGGCCACGTCGACCACGGCAAAACCTCGCTGCTCGATTACATCCGCCGCACCAAAGTGGCGGCGGGCGAAGCGGGCGGCATCACCCAGCACATCGGTGCCTACGACGTGGAAACCGATTCGGGCAAGCGCATCACGTTCCTCGATACGCCGGGTCACGAAGCCTTCACGGCCATGCGTGCCCGGGGTGCACAGGTGACCGACGTGGTCATTATCGTCATCGCCGCCGACGACAGCGTGATGCCCCAAACCCGCGAGGCCATCAACCACGCCCAGAATGCCAACGTGCCCATCGTGTTCGCCTTCAGCAAGGTGGATAAAGCCGGGGCCGATACCGAGAAGATTCGCCAGGAACTCGCCCAGATGAACCTCCTCGTCGAAGAGTGGGGCGGCAAGTACCAAACCCAGGAGATTTCGTCGAAATCCGGCCTGGGCGTGGCTGATTTGCTCGAGAAAGTACTGCTCGAAGCCGAATTGCTCGAACTGAAAGCCAACCCCAGCAAACGCGCCACGGGGGCCGTCATCGAAGCCTCGCTCGACAAGGGCCGGGGTTACGTCACCACGATTCTGGTGCAAACCGGTACCCTGCGCGTGGGCGACGTGATGCTGGCCGGCGCGCACTTTGGCCGGGTAAAAGCTATGTTCGACCACCGGGGCCAGAAAATGAAGGAAGCTGGGCCATCGACGCCCGCCCAGGTGCTGGGCCTCAACGGTGCCCCACAGGCCGGCGACAAACTCAACGGCGTGGAAGGCGAACGCGAAGCGCGCGAAATCGCCAACAAGCGCGAGCAGATTCTCCGCGAGCAAAGCCTGCGCACCCGCAAGCACATCACGCTCGAAGAAATCGGCCGCCGCAAGGCCATCGGTACGTTCCGCGAACTCAACGTCATCGTCAAAGGCGACGTGGACGGTTCGGTGGAAGCCCTCAGCGACTCGCTGCTCAAGCTCTCGACCGAAGAAGTGCAGGTGCGCATCGTCCACAAAGGGGTGGGGCAGGTTTCCGAATCCGACGTGTTGCTGGCTTCGGCCTCCGACGCCATCGTGGTGGCTTTCCAGGTGCGCCCATCGGTCAACGCCCGCCGCATTGCCGAGCAGGAGCAGATCGAAATCCGCACCTACTCGATTATTTACGACGCCATCAACGAGGTGAAAGACGCCATGGAAGGGCTGCTGGCCCCGACGATGGAAGAAAACGTGACGGCCACCATCGAAGTCCGCGAAGTCTTCAAGATTTCCAAGATTGGCACCGTGGCCGGTTGCTACGTCACCGACGGCACCATCAAGCGCAACAACAAGGTGCGGGTGCTCCGCGACTTCGTAGTGATCCACGACGGTGAAATTTCGGCCCTGAAGCGCTTCAAGGACGACGTCGGCGAAGTTCGTTCGGGCTACGAATGCGGCCTGAGCGTGAAAAACTTCAACGACATCGAACTCGGCGACATCATTGAAGGCTACGAAATGAAGGAAGTGAAGCGGACGTTGTAAACCCCGCCTTTCGTTCGATTGAATTTTGTAAAACCCTCCGCGAAGAACCGTGGAGGGTTTTTCGTTAGCTTTGGAAACGGTGTAAACGAAAACCTTCCTAATGACGCGCTGAGGAAGATTTCTTGGAAAATTTTCATGCAATTTCTCTTCCCATCCTTCCTCTTCGCCCTGGCGGCCACGGCGGTGCCGGTGATGATTCACCTCTTCAACTTCCGCCGCACGCGCCGGGTGCTGTTCACCAACGTGGCGTTTTTGAAACAGGTTAACACCACCACGAGCAGCTTCCGGAAACTCAAGCACTGGCTCGTGCTGGCGGCGCGCATCCTCGCCATCGCCTGCCTCGTGCTGGCGTTTGCCCAACCGGTGATTCCGGCTAAAAATGGCGCGGGCTTCACCGGGCGCGGCGTGACGAGCCTCTACCTCGACAATTCGCTGAGCCTGCAAAGCGAACTCGACAACAAACGCGCCCTCGACGTGGCCGTGGGCAAGGCCGAAGACCTGCTCACGGTGCTCCCCAACGCCACCAACCTCCAACTGCTCACCAACGACTTCGGTAGTGACGAACACGCCCTCGCCACCACCGGCCAGGTACGCGACCGCCTCGCCGCCATTGAGTTTGCCAATACGCCGCGCCGCCTCGAAAGCGTGTACCGCCGCCAGCAGGCCCTCGCAGCATCGCATTCGGCCGCAGGCAACCAGGATTTTTGGATTTCCGACTTTCAGAAAAGCACGGCGGGCGACTTGAGCCGCCTGCCGGTGGATTCCACGACGCGGCTGTTTCTGGTGCCCGTGCAGGCCCCCAACCGGCAAAACGTGCTGGTCGATTCGGTCTGGCTGGCTACGCCCTTCGTGCGCGACATGCAGCCCAATTACCTCAGCGTGACGCTCCGCAACACCGGCGACGAAGCCGTGGAAAACCTGTCGGTGAAGTTGCTGGTGGACGAAAAACAGGTGGCCGCGCAGCCCGTCACGGTGCCCGCGCGCGGGGCCGTCACGGCGCGGTTTCCGTTTACCGTGCGCGGGCGCGGCTACCAGCGGGGCCGCGTCAGTTTCGACGATTCGCCCATCACGTTCGACAACGATTACTTTTTTGTGCTCAACGCCGCGCCCACCATTCCGGTGCTGCATTTGTTTGGGCAAAAAGCACCCGGCAATTACGTAGAGGCCGTTTTTGCCAACGACAGTCTGTTCACCCTGCGCAGCCTGCCTGCCACCAATGCCGATCCCGGCCTGCTCCGGGCCGTCAACCTCGTGGTGCTCGAAGGCGTCAGCCGGGTGGAGGGGGCGTTGCGCAGCAGCCTCGATGCCTTCGTGCGGGGCGGCGGCAGTGTGCTGGTGATTCCGCCCGCCCAACCCGACGCGGCGGCGTACAATTCGCTGCTGGGTGGCTACGGCATTCGACTGGCCACGACGCCGGTTCCCGCGCCCAACCCGGTGCAACCGCTGGCGGAGGTGGCACGGCAAAGCCCGTTTTACGCTGACTTGTTCGAAAACAGCACCCAGAGCGACCCGCTCGCCATGCCCAGCGCCGCGCCCGTGCTGACCTGGCAGGTGCCGGGCGAAAAACTACTTTCCTTCCGCGACGGGCGGCCTTTTTTGACCCAGTCGCGGGCGGGGCGGGGCACGGTGTACCTGCTGGCCAGTCCGCTTGACGCGCCATTTGGGGATTTTTCGCGAAATGCCCTGTTCGTGCCGGTTTTGTATAAAATGGCCGCCCTCAGCGTCCGGCAGGAGCCGCTGGCGTATTCGTTTCGCGAAAATGCGCTGAGTCTCGACGTGCCCGGCGCGACGCCCAACGCCGTGTTCCGGCTGCGGCGGGGCAAGCTCGACCTGATTCCGGTGCAGCGGCTGGTGGGCAACCGCCTCACGCTCGAATTGCCCAAAACCGACCAACTGAACACGGGCCAGACGCTCGAATCGGGCTACTACGAACTGCTGCTCAACGACCGGAGCCAGCGCCTGCTGGCCTTCAACCACGACGATGCCGAGTCGCAACTCGACGTGTATTCGCCCGACGAACTGCGCCGGATTTTTGCCAACCGGAAAAACGTGCAGGTGTTCGACAACCTCACCGACGGCGATTTCGTGAAAACCTTCCGGGCGCAAAACCTCGGCCTTAGCCTCTGGAAGTACTTCCTCCTGGCCGCGCTCGGCTTTTTGCTGGTCGAAGTGGCGCTGATCCGGTGGATGCGGCGGTAATTTTTGTGAGAGGTAAGCTGTGAGAGGTAAGATGTAGAATGCTGTTAAAAACATCTCACCTCTCACTTCTCACTGAACAAACCGCACCAGCACCGAACACTCCAGTTCTTCGCGCCAGGTTTCGTCCATCGTAAAAAGCAGTTGGGAATCATGGCCCTGGTTGAGGCTACCGAGGCCTTTCACGAGCGTTCTCTGCTCTTTGAGCGAGGGCAGGAAATTCCGGCTAAAACTCATCCGCACGAACACCTCGGGGCGGGCCGTCGAGAGCAGTTGGTCTTCCGTCCAGACGAGCGAATCGATGGCCCGGCGCACGGCCCGCTGCGCACGGTTTTCGCCCTTTGCCCGCCCAAAGCCAAAAAACAAGCGCCCCGCCCCGCGCACAAAGCGCAGCACATCGTGGGTATCGTTGTTTTTGAGTGGGTTGAGCAGGGTCTGCACTGACTCGCTCACGCGCTCGTCGGCCAGGGCGAAGGCTTCGTCGAGGCCCCGGTCGGAGGGCGAAACCCGCTCGATGTCTTCCAGATCGTGGATGAGCAGCGCGTCGCAGGATTTTTGCAGCAGCGCCAGTCCGCGCTGGGCCTGGGCGTGTTTGAGCCGCCCCTCCCACGAAAAAGGCATTGTCACGACGGCCACCGTCGGGATGCCGAGTTCACGGGCCAGCCGCGCCACCACCGGCGACGCGCCCGTGCCGGTGCCGCCGCCCAACCCCGCTACGAGCACCAGCAGTTCGGTGGTGCCTTCGAGGGTTTGGCGAAGCTGGCGGGCTGAGGCCACGGCGGCTTCGTGGCCCACTTCGGTGCGGAGGCCCGCGCCGATTCCGTGGTGACCCAGCAATAATTTGTGGGGAGTTTTGCTCCAGTCGAGCGCCTGGGCGTCGGTGTTGCAGGCCAGTACGTCAATTCCCGGCAGGTTACTCTCCACCAACTGACTGGCCAGGGTGGAACCCGCCCCGCCCACGCCAAGCAACTTGACGGGGGCCGTAAACGGCTGATAATTCATTGTAGTCTCGGTAGGTTAAGAATCTACCGAAGAAACGCAGAACTCCCGGATAAATAACAAGCGTTTGGCCGCTTTCCCGAAAAAAAATTTGTTAAATCTTATTTAACGCCTCCATATTAATTTCCGGCACCGAGCGGTACCCTGATAAGCCCATCGTCAGTTCGAAGTCGGCCATCAGGTGGCGCAGCACGGCCCGCACGCCGCGCTCGCCGCTCAGCGCCAGGCCGTACACGTAGGGCCGCCCAAGGCAAACTGCCTTTGCCCCGAGCGCCAGGGCTTTAAACACGTCGGCCCCGGTGCGGATGCCGCTGTCGAGCAGCACTGGAATCTGCCCGTCCACGACGGCCACGATGCCGGGCAGGGCGTCGAGGGTGGCCGTGGAGCCGTCCATCTGCCGCCCGCCGTGGTTGGACACGATGAGGCCATCCAGGCCCGCATCCACGGCGCGGCGGGCGTCGTCGGGGTGCAGAATGCCTTTCAGCAAAATGGGCAACCGGGTGTGCTGACGCAGAAATTGGAGGTCATCCCAGGTGAGGGAAGGATTGGAAAAAATGCCCGTAAACTGCCGCACCGCCCGCAGCGCCCGGCCCGACCGCAACGCCGCCCAGGTGGAGCCGGGGTAGCGTTGGGCCATGCTGAGCAGGCCCAGCACGGCGTCGAGGGTGACCTTGCGCTTTACGGCAGCGGGCGGCGGCGTTTCGTCAAGGAGTTTCTGAAAAACCGGGTCAGAGGTGTACTGAGCGATGCCCATGCCGTGCAGGAAGGGTAAAAAGGCCTGGTCGAGGTCGCGGGTGCGCCAGCCGAGCAGGTTGGTATCGAGCGTAACGACGATGGCCCGGCTGCCGCAGGCTTCGGCGCGCTGCACGAACGAGGCCACGAGGTCGCGCGATTTGCTCCAGTACAACTGGAACAGGTGAGGCGTTTCGCCCATCGCGGCGGCGGCCCGTTCCATCGGCACGGAGGCTTGGTTCGAGAAAATGTACGGCACGCCGAGTGCTCCCGCCGCCCGCGCTACCGCTTCGTCGGCCTGCCGGTGGGCGAGTTCGAGCACCCCGACGGGGGCCAGCAGAAAGGGCGAGGGCAGTTTCATTCCCATAAATTCGACCGACGTGTCGCGCACGGCCACGTCGCGGAGCATCCGGGGCACGATTTGCCAGCGGTCGAAGGCGGCGCGGTTGGCGGCCATCGTGCGCTCGGCTCCCGCGCCCCCGGCCACGTAAGCGAAGGCTCGTTCTGACATCACCCGGCGGGCTTTGTCTTCCAGCGCCAGCGCGCCGGCTGGCACCAGCGGGCGCTGGCCGACCAAGCCATCGAGGTAAATTTCAGCCTGTAAATCAGGGGCTTGGGTGTGGTGTTTGGCTTCCATGGGCAAAAAAAAACGTAGCAGGCCGGGCCACTACGTTAACAGAAGAACAGGTACTCCGAATAGGTTTTGCCGAGGTTATGCGGATAGGACGGGAAAGGTAGGTATAGATGCCTATCGGTGCAAAATTTTTCAGGAAAATTTCTATCGGGCAAGTAGAGTACCCGTTTACAATCCACTGCGCTCCAATTCCACGAACTCAAACGCGTGCGCGTGGCGCTCGTCGGCGGGGTGTGGCGTGCGGGTGATTTCATCCCAATCGGTCAGGTTGATCGTCGGGAAAAGGGCGTCGCCGTCGGGGGCTGTTTTCACTTCGGTTAAATACAGTTTGTCGGCCAGCGGCAGGACCTGGGCGTAAAGTTCGGCCCCACCGATGACGAAAAGTGCGGCGTGCGCAGTGCGCAGTGCGGGGTGGTTAAACGCTTCGTCCAGCGAATGCACGACTTCGCATCCATCGGCCCGGTAGTCGGGCTGGCGCGTCACGATCACGTTCGTGCGGTTGGGTAGCGGTTTACCACGGTTCGCCGCCCGGATGGATTCGTAGGTTTTGCGGCCCATCATCACGACGTGGCCGGTGGTGAGGCGCTTGAAATGCTGCAAGTCGGCGGGCAGGTGCCAGAGCAACTGGTTGTCCTTGCCGATGACGCCGTTTTCGGCTACGGCGGCGATGAGGGCGATTTTCATGAGTTGGCAGTCAGCAGTTGGCAGTTGGCGGATAAAACAGGGCTTCTTCTTGCCAACTGCTCACTGCCAACTACGAACTTATAATTTATTTCCCCGCAAAAATTCAGCGATATCCATCCGCTTTTTCCCTTCCAACTGCAACTCGTCCACGGCCAGCCAGCCGTCGGCGCAGCGAAAATGGAGGTACGTTCGGTTGTCGGTTTGGTAGCGGCCTGGTGGTTCCCCTTCGTCTGGAAGCGGAGGCGCGACAAGCCGCACGTTGAAAATCTTCAGCGTTTTCCCGCCCAGCGTATTCACGCCGAACGTCGTCCAGGCGGCTGGGTAAGGCGACAGGCCACGCACGAAATTGCGGACGGTTTCGGCGGGCTGATTCCAGTTGATTTCGCCGGTTTCCCGGAAAAGCTTCGGGGCTTTTTTCAATTCGCCGGGTTCGGACTGGGGCAGGTTGGGGTAATCGCCCGCTTCGATGGCCCGGACGGTTTTCAGCACCAGCGCCGCGCCGCGCACCATGAGCCGGTCGTGGAGGGTTCCGGCGGTGTCGTCGGGCTGGATGGGTTCGGTTTCCTGAAAAAGCAACGGACCCGTGTCGATTTCCTGCTGAATGAAAAACGTGGTAACGCCCGTCTCGGTCTCGCCGTTGATGACGGCCCAGTTGATCGGCGCGGCCCCCCGGTACTGGGGCAGCAGCGACGCGTGCAGGTTGAAGGAGCCTTTCGACGGCATGGCCCAGACCACCTCGGGCAGCATCCGAAACGCCACAACGACCTGTAAATCGGCCCGATAGCTGCGCAATTCCTGTAAAAATTCGGCGTTCTTTAATTTCTCCGGTTGCAGCACGGGCAGGCTCTGTGAGACGGCGTACTGCTTCACCGCCGACTGCTGGAGGTGGTTCCCCCGCCCGGCGGGCTTGTCGGGGGCCGTGACGACGGCCACGACCTGGCAGCCCGCCTCGACAAGCGTCCGCAGGCTTTCGACGGCAAACTCGGGCGTACCCATGAAAATAATGCGCATGGTCAATTCAGTTGGCAGGGAGCAGTGGGCAACGGGCAGCAAACTGCTGGGCCTTTTGTTATTGCCAACTGCCCCGTGTTTCCTGCCCACTTGAAGTTTGCACGATGCAGCAAAATTGCTAATTTTGATGGCTCGAATCTACTGATGAAGCATAATCTTAAACGCATCGCCCGTCCGGTTGGACTTTTTGTGAACTCTACGTAGTTTCTGCCGAATCTTATCATTCACGCAGAGAACGGTTTGAGTCACCGTTCTTTTTTTTGTCTCTAATCCCGACGCCAACGTCAATTTTTGAGGAGTTTTTACCATGGGAAAAGTAGCCTACTACACCGAAGAAGGCCTGATTAAGCTGAAAGCGGAACTGAATGAATTGAAAGTAAAAGGCCGGGCCGACATCGCCCGCCAGATTGCCGAAGCCCGCGACAAGGGCGATTTGAGCGAAAACGCCGAATACGACGCTGCCAAAGACGCCCAAGGTTTGCTGGAGTTGAAAATCTCGAAACTCGAAGAAGTCATCGCCAACGCCCGGCTCGTGGACGAATCGACGATCGACGTCTCGAAGGTGTCGGTGCTGTCGCGGGTGCGCATCAAAAACAAGCGCAACGGGGCCACGCTCGAATACACGCTGGTGTCGGAAGAAGAAGCCGATTTGAAGCAGAACAAGATCTCGGTGCAGTCGCCGATTGGCAAGGGACTTCTGGGCAAAAAGGCGGGCGAAACCGCCGAAATCACCATTCCCGCCGGGAAGATTGAATTTGAAGTGCTGGAAATATCCCGGTAGTAGTCAGGAGTCGGAAGTCAGAAGTCAGTAGAAAGGCATTCTGAATTTCGACTCCTGAATTCTGACTTCTCCGAAAATGCCCTCCCTCTTCACCCGCATCGTCAACGGCGAAATTCCGGCGCACACCGTGGCCGAAGACGACCGTTACCTCGCCTTTCTCGACATCGCCCCACTGGCTGAAGGCCACACGCTGGTGATTCCGAAAAAAGAAGTGGATTACCTCTTCGACCTCGACGACGACACTTACGACGGCCTCTGGCAATTTGCCAAACGCCTGGCCGGACCGCTGAAACAGGCCGTGCCCTGCCGCCGGGTGTGCGTGGTGGTTATTGGCGATGAAGTGCCCCACGCGCACGTCCACCTGATTCCGATGAACCGGTTGAGTGAAGTGAGTTTCACCTCACCGAAGCTGAAAATGTCGTCGGACGAACTGGCGGCGGTGGCGGCGCGGATTCGGGAGTTTGTCTGATTGTCTGAACCCATGCAGTTTCTCCTCCGCGCCCACGACTTTACCGACGGACAGGCCCTCGAACGCCGGATGGCAGCTCGTCCTTTTCATTTTGAAACGGCTCGAAAACTCAAAGCCGACGGCCATTTCGTCATCGGCGGGGCCATACTGAACGAAGCCGGTCAGATGGTCGGCTCGATGATGGTGGTTGATTTTCCCGACGAAACGTCTTTGCAAAACTGGCTACAAAATGACCCTTACGTGACGGGGCGGGTCTGGAACCCGGAGACGATTGAAATCCGGCCATTTCGGGTAGCCGACGTGTGAAAACGGCTTTTCAGATTCGGAAATCCCTAACTTGCCACCCGACCTTTTTCTCTAAACCATGAACCGCAGAAACCTGCTCAAAACGACGGCCTCCGCCGCCGCAGCAACGGCTGCCGCCCTGACCATGACCGGCCCGCTTGCTTCCCTCGCCGCCGAACCGACCGCCGCCCTCAAAGGCAACATTAACCACTCCGTTTGCCGCTGGTGTTACGGCTCGATTCCCTTCGAGGAGTTCTGCCAGGCCTGCAAAGACCTGGGCATCAAGTCCATCGACCTGACCGGTCCGAAAGAATGGGCGATCATGAAAAACTACGGCCTGACCTCCGCCCTGGGCCAGCCCGACGCCTGGTTTGAGGGCACTGGCCTGACGAGTGGCTTCAACAACCCCAAAAACCACGACAAGCTGGTGGCCGGGTACGAGCAACTCATTCCGCAGGCCAAAGCAGCGGGCATCACCAACCTGATCTGTTTTTCGGGAAATCGCAATGGCCTCGGCGATTACGACGGACTGCTCAATTGCCAGAAAGGCCTGAAGCGCCTCATGCCGACCGCCGAGAAAGCGGGCGTTACCCTGACGATGGAATTGCTCAGTTCGCACGACAGCCACCCTGATTACCAGTGCGATACTGTTGAATGGGGGTCGGTACTCTGCGAAATGGTGGGTTCGCCCAACTTCAAGCTGCTCTACGATATTTTCCACATGCAAAGCATGACCGGCGACCACATCCGCAACATCCGCCGGTACGGAAAATACATCAGTCACTACCACACGGGCGGGATGCCGGGCCGCCACGAGATCGACGAAACCCAGGAAATCTACTACCCGGCCATCATGCAGGCCATCGTCGAGTCGGGTTTCAAAGGCTACGTGGCGCAGGAATTCATCCCCAAAGCCAAAGACAAAGCCGGAATGCTCGCCGCCCTGCAAAAGTGCGTGCTGATTTGTGACGTGTAAATACTGCCGGAATTTTTAACCGCAGCGGGCGCGAAGGTTTTCACGGAGGACACAGCGATTTTTCTCTGCGGTCTTTGCGAGAACCTCCACGCCCGCTGCGGTTAACTTTTTCAAGACTGACGAAAATCATAGCCCGAAAACCCAAACAGGGTTAACCTTGCGACTCTCCTTGCTTTCTCCGGTTGTGAACGCCCCGAACCGCCCGATGCTTTTCGCCCTGCTCGCCTTCCTCACTGCCGTGGCCTGGCGCTGTGGAGGTTCGGGAGAAATGACGGCCACGGCGGCAGCGAACGATTTTTCCGACGAGAAACTCGTCGCCCTCTTCGGCGCGCTGCCCAAAACGCCGAAAGCCCCCGCCGACAACCCGACCACGTCCCAAAAAGTACAACTGGGCCGCCTGCTTTTCTACGACCCGATTCTTTCGGGGCAAAAAGACGTAGCCTGCGCCACCTGCCACCACCCGGAGTTTGGCTACGCCGAAAGCCAGGAACTTTCCATCGGCGTCAACGGCCACGGCTTTGGCAGCAACCGCGTTTTCGCTGACCCCAACGACGTGCCGTTTACCAAGCGCAACGCCCACACGCTGCTCAACACGGGGTTCAACGGCATCACCGCCGACGGCACTTACGACCCGGCTCGCGCGCCGATGTTCTGGGATTTGCGCAGCGAAAGCCTGGAGAAACAGGCCCTCGAACCGATTAAAGCGTTTGAAGAAATGCGCGGCCACGGCCTCGCCAGCGAGGTGACGCTCGACAGCATCGTGGCCCGGCTGCGGGCCATTCCGGAGTACCGAAGCCGGTTTGCCGTCGCGTTCGGTCCCGAACCCATCACGGCCCTGCGCGTTGGCAAGGCGCTGGCGGCGTTTCAGCGGACGCTTCTCGCCACGAACTCCCGCTTCGACCAATACGCGCGGGGCGATCCATCGGCACTTTCGGACCTGGAAAAAGAAGGAATGCGGGCTTTCGTGAAATCGGGCTGCGCCGAATGCCACCGGGGGCCGATGTTTTCGGATTTCAAACTCCACGCCCTCGGCGTGGCCGACAACGAAAAGCTGGCCCAGCCCGACGGTGGCAAAGACAACCGCTACGCCTTCCGCACGCCTACGCTCCGCAACCTGCGCCACACCGCGCCCTACACGCACAGCGGTACGCTGCCCGGCTTGCAGCAGGTTTTGGAGTTTTATGAAGATTTGAGCGGCAACCAAATTGCCAACCCCCACGTGACGCCCGCAATGCTTGACCCGCTGGCGACGAAAAAACTCCGCCTCGAGTTCCGCGACATTCAGGCCATCATCGCTTTTCTCGACGCACTGAATGACGATGATTTCGACAAAAAAATACCGGAGCGCGTACCGAGCGGCTTGCCCGTGGGGGGCAACATTCAATGAACGAATGATGCGTTGGGCCGAGGCCTCGGGCAACTTGTCAAAAGCCTCGGTACAGTTGGAAAAATGCCCGGTACAGTTCGTTATAACCTCGGTACACTTGTCAGAGACCTCGGTACAGTTGGAAAAAGGGTCGGTACAGTTGGCGAAGCCCTCGGTTAAGTTGATAAAAGGCCCGGTACAGTCGGCAGAGAGCCAGGTTAAGTTGTTAACGTGCCCGGTACACCCAGACGCCCTGCGGTTGGCAGGGCGTCTGGGTGTACCGGGTGTGGAGGTCGGGTTTTGTCAGAGGTTTTTTCGCTTCAATTCATTCACCGCAAAGTCGGCTGCTCGGGCCGTCAGGGCCATGTAGGTGATGGACGGGTTCTGGCAGGCGGTCGAGACCATCGAGGAGCCGTCGGTGACGAACACGTTTTTTACGGCGTGCATCTGGTTGAAGCCGTTGAGCATCGAGGTTTTCGGGTCGCGGCCCATGCGGCAGCCGCCCATCTCGTGGATGTCGAGGCCGGGGTTCTGGTGGTTGTCGCGGGCGCTGACGTTTTTCAGGCCCGCCCGTTCGAGCATTTCCTGAATCTGGACGACGGCGTCCCTGCTCATTTCGTCCTCGTTCTGTTTCCACTCCACGTTGATGCGCACGAGCGGCATACCCCAGGCGTCTTTCTGCTGTTTGTCGAGGGTGATGGTATTATCTTCGTAAGGCAGCATTTCGCCCATCGCGTTGATGCTGAAGTACCACGGGCCGGGTTTGGAAGCGGCCTCCTTGAGTTCGGCCCCGAAGCCGGGCATCCAGGCTCCCCGGCCCCAACTCGCCCGGCTACCGCTGCCCGAGTGCGAGTAGCCGCGCAGGAAGGCCGTCTGCTTGTCGGTGCCGAAATTGCGGTAGCGCGGAATATAAATGCCCGTGGGTCGGCGGCCGAAGTAATACTGATCTTCAAAGCCTTCGACGGTGCCGCCGCCGCTGACGCGGTAGTTGTGGGCCATCACGTAGCGACCGAGCACGCCGGAGTCGTTGCCGAGGCCGTTGGGGAAGCGGTGGCTCGTGGAGTTTTGCAGAATCAGATTCGTGTTGACCGTCGAGGCGTTGACGAAGATGATTTTGGCGAAATATTCCGTCATCTGTTTCGTCTTGGCGTCCACGACGCGCACGCCGGTTGCCTTGTTTTTGGTTTCGTCGAAAATGATGCTGTGAACGACGGAATCAGGCCGGAGCGTAAGCCGCCCCGTGGCGCGGGCGGCGGGCAGCGTGGCGGCGTTGGTGCTGAAGGCCCCGCCGAACGGACAACCCCGCTCACAGAGTGCCCGGTACTGGCACGAACCTCGCCCGACGGCCTGCTGCTCCGGCCCGGCCTTCGAGAGGTTGGCCGTGCGGCTGATGATGAGGTGGCGGTCGGTGTACTTGCTTTTCAACTGATCGCGGACGTGCTTTTCGACGCAGTTCATGTCCATCGGGGGCAAAAACTCGCCGTCGGGCACCTGGGGCAGGCCGTCGCGGTTGCCTGAAATCCCGGCGAATCTCTCGACGTAGCTGTACCACGGGGCCAAATCCTTGTAGCGAATGGGCCAGTCGATGCCGATGCCTTCGCGGGCGTTGGCTTCGAAGTCG
This sequence comes from Spirosomataceae bacterium, assembly GCA_965249815.1. Lineage (GTDB taxonomy): Bacteria > Bacteroidota > Bacteroidia > Cytophagales > Spirosomataceae > JAJAZB01. The sequence continues at coordinate 950,904 of CBDFMV010000003.1, forward strand.
TGTTCGCCCCAGCGCTGGGTCCACCGCGCCCAGAGGAGCGATTTGCCGCCGACCTGGTAGCCGCGAATCCAGTCGAAGGGCTTGTCCTGGATGTAGGGGTGATCCTGGTCTTTGACGAAAAAGTGCTCCGTGTTTTCGTTGAACGCGTAGCAGCGGGCCACGACGGGGTTGGCCGCGAGTACTTCCGGATTGAGGCGACCCCGGTGCGGGGCTTCCCAGGGTTTGAGCATCGTGGTCGGGTAGTCGGTCACGTGTTCGACCATCCGGCCCCGCTCCAGAGCGAGGACTTTCAGGCCCTTTTGGGTGAGTTCTTTCATGGCCCAGCCGCCCGAAATGCCCGTGCCGATGACGATGGCGTCGTAGCGGTCCGTCGCACGGGTGTTCTGGGCGGCGGCTTTGGGGTTGAGGTTCATGGGTGGAAGCTAAAGTCTTAATTTGCCAGGGTCTTGGCGGGTGTCGAAAACGGCCCGGATGGTGACGATGTCTTGTTCATACCGGTAAATGATTTTGTACGACTTATAAACGAGATACCGGTATTCAACGCCTGACGCGGTGAGTTGAACTGCTCCGGAGAGCGGGAATTGTTCCAATTGTCGAGTACGAGCAACCAAGCCGCTGATGATTGGGTCGGCCTGTTCAACCCCACCCATAAATTCTTCGATATGTGAAGCAGGTCATCAAATGCTTCGTTCGCCCAGCTAACTTTAGCCACGGGTCGCGCGGTTTTCGAAATACGCTTCCACTTCTTCCTGGCTGTACACCCGACCGGCCTTCACATCTTCCTCGGCCCTACTCAGCTTTTCTGCCAGCTCTTCGTGGGTCATTTTCCGCAACCCTTTCGTACGCTTGGTTCGCTCCCGCTGCAACACCTCGCTCAGTTTAGCGATAATGGCCTCGTCGGTGACGCGCATGAAATCTTCCAGGAACCGGAGTTTTTGCGCCTGTGCTTGTTCGGTCATGGTTTCGTCAGTTTAGTAACCAAAGATAACGCACGAATTACCACCCCGCCCCTTTCGTCTTCGTCCGTATCCGGCAAAGGTGCATGTCGGCGGTGAGGTAGAGCCAGCCGTCGGGGCCGAAGGCGCAGTTGGCGGTGGCTTCGCCGGGGTCGATGCGGCCCAGCAACTTACCCTGGGGCGAAATCACGAGCACGCCGCCCGGTCCGGTGGCGAACAGGTTGCCCTTCGCGTCCACTTTCATGCCGTCGGGGAGGCCCTTGAGGCCCTGCTTCACCATCGGCGTGGCGTCGAACAGAATCCGGCCTTTGCCGAGCGTGCCGTTGGCTTTCACCGGGTAGGCCATGAGGTACGCTTCGGCGTCGAACGACTGGGCCACGTAGAGCGTTTTTTCGTCGGGCGAAAACGCCAGGCCGTTCGGGCGTTTCAGGTCGGCAATCACCTGCGTGACCTTGCCGTCGGGGGCGACGCGGTACACGCCGAACTGCTGGATTTCGCGGGTCGGGTCGTCGGCTTTTTTGGCCAGGCCGTAAGGCGGGTCGGTGAAGTAGTACGCGCCGGAAGAATGCTGCACGACGTCGTTGGGCGAGTTGAAGCGTTTGCCTTCCCAGCGGTCGGCAAGGGTGCTTTTTCCGCCGCCGCTGAGCGGCATGACCGACACGCGCCGGTCGCCGTGTTCACAGGAAACGAGTTCGCCTTTCTGATTCAGAATCAAGCCGTTGCTGCCCGGCTCGTCGCTGTACGCGCCCCGGCCCGTGTAACCCGAGGGTTTCAGAAATTCGCTGACGCCTTCGCCTTCTTTCCAGCGGTACACCGTGTTTTTCGGAACGTCGGAAAACAGCAGGTACGTTCCGTCTTTTACCCAAACCGGCCCTTCGCTCCACTCGAAGCCGGAGGCCAGCACTTCAATCCGGGCGTCTTTCTCCAGCAAAGCATCCAGCGCCGGGTCGAGGCGGATGACCTGGCCGATGGATTTGGTTTGGGAAAACGAAACGATGGGCATGGCGGCGAGAGCAAGCGCGGTGAGGAGTCGGTTCATGAGCAAAGGAGGTTGGGCAGAAGGCTTAAAACCGTCGCCGGTTGCGTTGGGCGAGGTGCCGAATCAAAAACAACCCGCTGGCCAACGACATCCCCATCAGAACGCCCAGGAAAAAGCCCCAGCCGCCTTCGGGCCAGTCGATCAGAAATATTGTTTGCATGGTCTGATGTTGCTGATTTTTATTGAAAAAGAGCGCTGACTGTTGCCAGCCAACGCTCTTTCGCGGGAAACGCGCACCGACAAGAATGTCGGTGCTACAAGTTTTTCTTCTTCATTTCCTTCACCGCGAAATCCGCCGCCCGCGCCGTGAGGGCCATGTAGGTGAGCGAGGGGTTCACGCAGGAGGCCGAGGTCATGGCCGCGCCGTCGGTGACGAACACGTTTTTGGCACCCCACACCTGGTTATTGGCGTTTAAGATGCTGGTTTTCGGGTCGCGGCCCATGCGGGCGGTGCCCATTTCGTGGATGGCCATGCCGAGGTACGAGCCGTTGTCGTACGTGTTGACTTTTTTCAGACCCGCTGCCGTGAGCATTTCGGCGGCGTCGCTCATCATGTCCTTCCTCATTTTCATCTCGTTTTCCTTCAGCCCGGCATCGAAAGTGAGCGTCGGCTGGCCCCACTTGTCGAGTTTTTCCTTGTTGAGGTAAAGCCGGTTGTCGTGGTAAGGCAGGGTTTCGCCGAAACCGCCAAGGCCCACGCTCCACGGGCCGGGCTTGGTGGCTTTTTCCTTTAGTTCGGCCCCGAAGCCCATTTCAGCCACGAGCCGCTGCCACCCCGCCCGGCTCCCGCCGCCCTGGTAGCCGAAGCCCCGGAGGTAGTCGCGCTTGTCGGTGCCGATGTTGCGGTAGCGCGGCACGTAAATGCCGTTGGCCCGCCGCCCGAAGTAGTACTGGTCGTCGTGGCCTTCGAGGATGCCACTCGCACCGAGGCGGAAGTGGTGGTCCATCAGGTAGCGGCCCAGGATATCGTTTTCGTTGCCGAGGCCGTTGGGAAAGCGGTTCGACATCGAGTTGAGCAAAATCCAGGTGCTCGACATCGCCGAGGCGCACACGAACACGATTTTCGAGTAGTACTCGGTCATCTGGCTCGTGTTGGCGTCAATGACTTTCACGCCGCTGGCCTTCTGGGCTTTTTCGTCGTAAATAATCGAGTTGACGATCGAATCGGGCTTGAGCGTGAGCCGCCCGGTTTTCATGGCTGCGGGCAGCGTGGCCGATTGCGTACTGAAGTATGCCCCGTACGGACAGCCCCGGCTGCACAAATTGCGGTACTGGCACGAAGCCCGGCCCACGTCGGTCTGCGGTTTGGCGGCCTGCGAGAGGTTGGCCACGCGGCCCATCGTCATAACCCGGCCAGGGAATTTCTCGGCGATGGATTTCTTAACAACCCGCTCGGCGCAGTTGTACTCCATCGGCGGCAAAAATTCGCCGTCGGGGAGTTGCTCCAGACCCAGCTTTTCGCCCGAAATGCCCGCGAAGCGTTCGACGTAGCTGTACCAGGGGGCGATGTCTTTGTAGCGAATAGGCCAGTCCACGGCGATGCCTTCTTTGGCGTTGGCCTCGAAGTCGATGTCGCTGAGGCGGTAGCTTTGCCGCCCCCACATGATGGACTTGCCCCCGACGATGTCGGGCCGGTACCAGTCGAAGCGTTTCACTTCGGTGTACGGCGCTTTTTCGTCGTCGAACCAGTAGCTGGCGTTGGCCTCGCCGTAGGGGTAATCGCGGCTCAGGAAGGGGTGCGTTTTGCGTTGTTCCTCGGTAATCCGGCCCCCGTACTTGAATTCCCAGGGGTGTTTCATGGCCGACTCGTAGCCCGACACGTGCTCCAGGGCGTGACCGCGCTCCAGCATGAGCACTTTCAGCCCTTTTTCGGTGAGTTCTTTGGCGGCCCACCCGCCCGCCACGCCCGAGCCAATCACGATGGCATCGTAGGTGTTTTGGGCTTTTGCTTTCAGATTCAGGTTCATCTTTTTAGTGGAAAGAGGATAGTGGAAAGAGGATAGATCGTTCAAGAAAGCAGAGAAAAGGAGCTGGCTGGTGCCTTTTCCCTATCCGCGCTGCTCTCTTCTCTATGCTCTACGCTACGTGGCCCACGCCCGCTGGCCGGGTTTCATCGGGATGCAGCCTTCGTACTTGCCGGGTACCCACTGGTATTCGAGCACTTTGGTGGCGCCGGGTTCGGAGGTGAAGAAGCCGAAGAGCGTTAGTTCTTTGGCCACGGTGAAGAAGGGCGTCTCCTTCGTACTGGCCTTGCGGTCGGCGGCGGCGTTGGCTTCTTCCATTTTCAACACGCTGATGCGCTGCTCGGGCTGGGCCTGGGCGAAAGGTTTGCCGAAAAGCGCCTTGCTTTCGCGGTCCACGCGCTCCATGCCCGCCATGAAGCGATCCTGGGCTTCTTTGGGGTAGCAATCGCTCAGGAGCCGCACGATGAATTTTTCCACCTGGGCGTCTTTGGCACCGGGCGTGTCGGTGGCCGGAATGATGGTCTCGCAAATTTCGGCCAGCAGGCTTTCCTGCTCAGCCGTCAGCGAGAATCCCGGCGCGTTGGCGGGGCGGACGGGGGCGTCGGTCAGGGCCGCCAGCGTGGGGGCCGAAATCAGGCCGCCCATCATCACCGCCACCATCTGAAGGGCATCTCTGCGGTTCATGGAGGTCGAACGTGGTTAGAAAATGAAACGAAAGCGCGTTGTAAAAAACGGAGGGGAAAGTTACAGCCGTACGGGGGGATGACAAAATTTTAGGGGGAAAAGATAAGAAGGCCTTCCCCAAACGCACGAACGCCAGCCCTGAAAACGGTCAAGCCGTTCGGCACCAACCAGCTTGACCGTTTTCAGGGCTGGCGTGATTTACAGCGTAATCCGGTAGCCCACGCGGCGGTAGTTTTCGTTGGGACCGATGTCGCTGCCGTTGCCGTCGAGCACCAGCACGAGCGTCACGCTCGTGCCCGCAGCGGCGGGGGCCTTGAGTACGTTGAGGGTCAGCGTGCCGAAGCTGCTTTTGGCCGGAATCGTCACGGTATTGCCGGTGAGTTGGTAGTGAATGCCCTCTTTGGCCGTGCTTTCGGCGGCATTCACCGAAAACTTGATGGGTTGCTCACTCTCGCGCTGCGCACCCACGAGGTTGATCTGGAGCGTTTGCTGACCGATGCCGTTGGCCACGGCAATGAGCGGGTAGGTTTTGCCCAGCGCCGGAGCACGCACGACGGCGTCCTGGAACTCGACGACGGCCTTTTCGTAAATGACTTTATTGTCGTTGAAACACGCCCCGAGCGTCAGCACCGACGCGCACAGGAGGGCGAAATTAAAGGCTTTTTTCATGGAAAAAGAGTTTTCAGTTTTCAGTTTCCGGTTTTCAGTTAGGACATACGCCACCAAGTGGCCGCCGTTTTTAACTGAAAACCGGAAACTGAAAACTCAGTAGTTAGTACCCAAAATTCTGCTTCAGGTTGGAGTTGGCCTGGATTTCGCGCGTCGGGATGTTGGCCAGCAGGCGGAAATCGGTATAAGCCAGCGTCGTCAGCGGCGCGGCCTTCGGGATGTCGAGGCCCCGGCGCTTAAGGTCGAACCAGCGGTGGCCTTCAAAGGCAAACTCCAGCCGCCGCTGCCGCAGGATTTCGTTCAGCAGCGGCGTGCCCGTCAGCGAAGCCGGGGAGGCCCGCAGCCCGGCGCGGGTGCGGATGGCGTTGAGGTCGGTTAGGGCGGCGGCGGTATTGCCCAGCAACGCGTTGGCCTCGGCGCGGTTGAGGTACAGTTCCGAAATCCGGAAAACGGGAATGTTATCGAGGTTGACCTGCCCACTCCGCCCGAAAAACTTCGTGCATTCGGTTTCAGCCGGACTACCGCGGCCTATCGTACCGAGTTCGTACAACTGGCGGCGCACGTCGAGTACTTTGCCGGTCGAATCTTTCTCCGATTCGTAATCGTCGAGCAGCGATTTGGTCGGTACCAGGTCGCCAAAGCCGCCGGTACGGGCGCGGTTGCCCAGTTCGACGAGCGTGGTGTAGGTGGTTTGGAGCGAGGTGTTCACGCCGATGTTTTCGTTGGTCTGGTACTGAACCTCGAACATCGACTCGGGGTGGGTGGCCGTGCGCCAGGCCCCCACGTAGCTGTCGCGGTTCTGGAACCGCCCGATGCCCGACGCCAGGCCCTCGGTGGCGTATTTCACCACGTTGGCGTAGTCGCCGTTGTAGAGCGCCACGCGCGAAAACAAGACCCGCGCCGCGCCTTTGTTGGCGTAGGCAATGCCGAGGTTTACTTTGTCGAGGCGCTCGACGGCCGCCGTGAGGTCGGCGTACATCTGCTTGTACACGTCGGCGATGGGCGCGCGGGCAGGCAGTTGGAGTTGCTCGAAACTGGTCACGCCTTTCAGTATCAGCGGTACGCCGCCCTGGTTGACCTGCTGCAAATCGGGCCGGATGGCCAGTTCCGTCGGATCGTAGGCGTAGCAGCGCATCAATTCAAAGTACATCAGCGCGCGCAGAAAGTACGCCTGCCCTTCGATGGAATTGCGCTGGTCGGTCGTGAGGGTGGTCAGGGCCGTGGAACCTTCCAGAATCAGGTTGGTCTGGTTGATGGAAAAGTAACCCAACTGCCAGTTAATGAAGTGCGCCCCCGCCTGGTTCTGGTACTCGGCGTTGAGGCGACCCGACTTGTTGGTGGCACGCCCGTTGTCCGACAGGGCTTCGGGAATGGCAATCAGGTCGCGGCCGTACAACGTGGTGCTTTGCAGGCGGTCGTACACGCCCGTCAGGGCGGCCTGCAACCCTTCGGGCGTATTCAGGGCCGTTTGGGAATCGATGGACTGGCGGGGCGTTACGTCGAGCACGCCTTTGTCGCCGCAACCCGCCAACAGCAGTCCGGCGCTCAGGAAAGTATATTTCAGGAATTGGTTCATGAGTTCACTTTAGGAGTTTGTGAGTTCAGGATTCGGGGGTTAACGTTAAAAATAACCTGACCCCTGAACGCGGAGCCTGCTTACAAGCCCAGCGTCAGGCCAAACGTGATGTTGCGCGTCTGGGGCACGAGGCCGTTGTTGCCGTTGCCGTTCTGGCTGAAAAATTCGGGGTCGAAACCCGTCCATTTCGTCCAGGTAAACAGGTTGTAGGCCTGGGCGTACACGCGCACGCGGCTCAGTTTCACGCGGCGCACCCAGCCTTCGGGCAGGTTGTAGGCGAGCGTGGCCGTTTTCAGGCGGATGTACGACGCGTCTTCGTAAAACCGCGACCCGGCGGAGGTCGTCACGCCTGAGCCGAGGGTTTCGGCGTTGCCGCTGATGGGCCGGGGCACGTTGGTCAACTGCCCGGGGGTAGTCCAGCGGTAGGTGTAGGTGTCGCGCAGGCCGTTGAACAACCGCCCGCCGTTTTCCGAAAGAAAGGCCGTCTGGTTGTTGAAGGCCGTCCGCCCGAATTCGTACGTGAACAGCACGACGAGTTCGAGGCCCTTGTAGCTCAGGGTGTTGCGGAAGCCGCCCGTCCATTTTGGAATCTGCGCGCCGATCACCCGCGAGTAGGAGTCGGGGTTGCCCGTCAGGCGGTAGAGGATGTTGTCGGCGTTGTCGTACCACATGGCCCGGCCCGTGGCGGGGTTCACGCCCGCGTACTGGGCCACGTAAACCGAGTTGATGGGGTAGCCGATGCGGATTTGTTCGTCGAGGTTCCGGCCCGGCAGCACGCTGAGCGTGTCGTACAGCTTGGTGACCTTGTTCTGGATGTAGGCAACGTTGAAGTTGGTCGTCCAGCGGAAACCGCCCACGTTGAGGTTGGTCGTGGTGATGTCGAACTCGATGCCCTTGTTTTGCACCTCGCCGACGTTGCGGGTAATGAGGCCGTAGCCGTTGGTCCACGACACGGGCTGGTCGAGGAGCAGGTCTTTGCTGGTGCGGATGTAGTAATCGACCGAGCCCTGAATGCGGCCGTTGAAAAAGCCGTAATCGAGGCCGAAGTTGGTCGTGACGTTGCGTTCCCAGCGCAGGTCGGGGTTGCTGAGCTGCGTGGGCGCGATGCCGCTGATGGCGTTGTAGTTGAACCCGGCGTCGAACAGGCCGCGCGAATCGAAGTTGCCGATCTGGTCGTTGCCCAGCGCGCCGTAGCTGGCGCGGAGTTTCAACTGGCTGAAGGCCTGGGCGTTTTTCAGGAAGGATTCCTTCGCCACGTCGTAGCCAAGCGACAGGCCGGGGAAAAAGCCGAACTGGTTGTTGGCCCCAAACCGGCTTGACCCGTCGTAGCGGGCGGTGAGGCCAACGAGGAATTTTTCCTTGAAATTGTAATTCACCCGCCCGAAAATTCCGGCCTTGCGGAAGCCCGTCACCGACCCGAAGGTGGTAATCGGGTTGGCCGCCGAAGCCGCCGTCGAGAAATCAGGCGTGGGCACGTTTTCGGCGCTCAACTGCACGTTGGTCTGCACGTCGCTGCGGTACTCGGCCCCCAGCAACGCGTTGAAATTGTGCGTTTCGTTGATGGAGCGGTCGTAGTTGAGCGTGGCGTTGGTCAGGAAGTTGATGCGTTCAAACTCCTGGTTCTGCACCCGGCCCCGCACGTTGAAGGCGTCGGCCGTGCGCGGATCCTGAAAGTTGACGCCCTTCACGGTGCGGTAGTCGAGGCTGGCGTAGGGCCGGAACGAGAGGCCCTCGGTGATTTTGTAAGTGGCGCTCAGGTTGCCCACCATCTGGTTGGTGCGGCTGTTGATTTTGTTCAAATCGCTCACCAGAATCACATTCTGGTTCAGAATCCCGGCCAAACCCGCCGGGTTGTCGTTGGGGTAGCCGAAGTAGTCGCCGTTGTCTTTGTAAATTGGGTTGAAGGGCAGAATCAGCGGCGACGAAAACGTGGGCGAACCCAGGAAACTCCCGCCCGTTGGCCCGCCAAACGGGCCTTTCTGGTTGAACGAACTCAGGTTGATGCCTTCTTCGATGGTCAGGCGGTTGTTGACTTTCGTCGTGATGCGCGCCCCGAGGTTGCCACTGACGAGGTTGATGTTGCGCACGTTGGCATCGGCTTTGGAAAACGACCCCGAAATGCGGAACGTCGTCTTGTCGTTACCCCCGTCGAGCGCCAGCGACACGAACGTGTTCCGTCCGCGTTTGTACGATTCGCGCTGCCAGTCGTAGGTGGGCAGGGCGGCGATGGCCGCGTCGGTGAGGTCGGTCGGCTGGCGAATGGCCCCCAGCACCGAACTCAGCGCGGCGGCCTGCGTCAGGGCGGGGTTCTGGTTGCGCACGGCTTCGGTGCGGACCTGGATAAACTCCTGCGTGTTGAGCACGTCGAGGTACCGGATCGGCTCCACGTAACCCGTGTACGTATCGAGGGTGACGTTGGTTTTGCCCGCCTTGCCGCGTTTGGTTGTAATGAGCACCACGCCGTTGGCGGCGGCGGCCCCGTAAATGGCCGCGGCGGCGGCGTCTTTCAGGATTTCGATGCTCTCGATGTCGTTGGGGTTCAGAAACGCCAGCGGGTTGGTGCTGGCAAAAGCCGAGTTGCTGCCCGTGTTGAGTTGGACGCCGTCCACGACGTAAAGCGGGTCAGTGCCGCCTTTGATCGAACCCACGCCCCGGATGCGCACCTGCACCTGACCGCCCGGTGCGCCGTTGGCCCCCACAATCTGCACCCCGGCCACCTGGCCCTGGAGGGCGCGGTCGATGGTCTGGACGGGTATGTTGGCGATGTCGGCCCCGCGCACCCCGGCCTGCGAACCGGTCAGGCTGGAACGGCGCTGGGTGCCGTAACCCACCACGACGACTTCATTGAGTTGCGAAAAATCGGATTGCAACGTCACGTCGAGCGTGGTGCGGGTGCCCGCTTCGACTTCCTGCCGTTGGTAGCCGATGGACGTAATCACCAGGGTGGCTCCGGTCGGAACCTCGCTGAGGCGGTACTGGCCGTTGGCGTCGGTGGTGGTGCCGCGGGTGGTGCCCTTCACGGAGACGTTCGCACCGGGCAGGGGGCTGCCGTCGTCGCTGGCCCGGACCTGCCCCGAAACGGTGCGATCCTACGCCTGCACGGTACCTAATGCCCCCGCCAGCAGCATGAAGCTGAGGAGTAGTTTTCTTAGCATGGGATGAATTTGGTTGGTGAAAAGAATACAAAACTAAAGGCTAAATCGGCCAGAGACCAAATTTGTTTTGGCAAAAACTGTTTCGACATACTGATTGCCTGCCCGGACAGAAAAAAAGGAACACCTCGCCGGGCGGGGTGTTCCTTTTTTGGAGGAGACGCACCATGTATTATTGCGGTCCGGTCGTGCGCACGTCCCAGAAAACAGCCCGCTCGCTCAACGTGGTGCGTTGCTTGAGGTTGGGGTTGGCGTCTACCTCCTGCTGCGGATACGGCAGGGCACGGGGCACCCGCCCCCCATTGCCGGGGCTGACGCCCGCCGGAATGGCAAACAGGCCCGGAAAGCCCGTGCGTCGCCAGTCGTTCCAGGGTTCGAGGGGCACCATGAAGTTGGCCACGTATTTTTCCTCGATGAGTTTGCGCAGGGCCGCGTCGCCCGTGCCCAGCGTACCCGCCGGACTGGCCAGGTAGGCCGTAGCCAGCGCCGCCGGAACGCCCGCGTCGGTGTGCGAGGCGGCGATGCCCGCCCGGTAAAATTCCTCGGCGTTGCCCGGCAACCCGTACCGCAGGGCCATCTCGGCGCGGATGAAGTTGTATTCGGAAAAAAGCAGCATCGGCACAGGCGCGTTACCCGCGTAGGCGAGGCCCGATACGAGCAGGGTTGGCCCCGGCGGAATGGCGGTGCTCGTTACCGCTCCACGCACGTAGGCGTGCAGCCGCGAGAACGAATTGTTGACGCCCCCTCCCGCCGTGCCGTTGCGCAACCCCCGATACCCCAGCGAATCGCTGAGGGGTGGGGCCGCCAGCAGGGCCGGGCTGAAGGGCGCGGGTGTGAAGTACGCCGCCCGGCGCGGGTCGCGTTTACGGTTCATCAAATCCACGAGGGTGGCCCCGGTGGTGATGTCGTCCTGCCGGTCGAGGATGAACTGGTGGATGGGGTTCTGCCGCCGGGCGATGAGGTCGAACCGCAACTGGAAGTCATCGGTCACGCTGGTCATGAAATCGGCCGCCGGGGTGGCCGTCAGAAACGCCCGCACCGGGGCGGCATCGAACCCCGGCACGTTGAGCATGTGCAGGTACAGGCGCAGTTTGAGGGTGTTGGCAAATTTCACCCAGCGGATGGCGTTGCCACCGTAAATGTAGTCGTCGGTGGACGTCGGGGCGCTCAGGGGCGAGGTTTTGCGCAGGTCGGTGATGGCTTCGTCGAGCAGGGTAATGAGCCGGGGGTACACCTGCTGCGAGGGGTCGGGTTTGGGCTGGGGGTTGTCGGTGCCCTGAATGGCTTCGGTGAAGGGCACGTCGCCCCACAAATCGGTGGCGACGCTGTAGGTGTAGGCTTTGAGGGCTTTGGCGATGCCCGCGTACACCGGGCTGACGTTTTGCGCCTTCAGAATCTCTTCGATATCGGCCAGCACCCCGGCGTAGTAGGCTCCCCGCCAGAGGTTGTTGACTTCGGTGGGCTGGAGCACGTAGGCGTCCCAGGCTTCGGTCTGGCGGCCCGCCTGGGCGGCCAGTTGCTGGGAAAACAGCAGCGTGAAGCGCCCTACTTCGCCCCCCGTATTGAAACCAAGGCTGGCCTCGACGCTGGGCAAAATCAGGTTGGGTGGGTTGGAAGCCGTCCGGTTCGGGTCGATGTTGACCTCCAGAAAATCCTTGCATCCCGCCAGGCCCAACAGGCCCGCGATCAGGGCGGACGAAGCCGCGTATTTTTTGAAAACGTTCATTGTTTTTTCGGAATGAAAAGGGTGGGAAACGTCAGAACGAGAACCGGGCGAACACGCCGTACGTGCGCGACTGCGGCAGGGTGTTGAACTCCACGCCCTGGAGGTTGCCCGCGCCGCCCACGCTGGCCTCGGGATCGATGTAGGGCACGTTGGTCCAGAGGAGCAGGTTGCGTCCGTTCAGCCCGATTTCCATCGAGCCGAAGGGCGTTTTGCTCAGCATCGATTGCGGCAACTTGTACGAAAGGCTGGCTTCGCGCAGGCGCACCCAATTGACTTCCATCACGTACATGCCGGGGAAATTGAAGGCGTACAACCCGCCCCAGTACTGCTGGGCTGAAATGGCGACGTCGTTGGGCCGGTCGGTGGTGGCGGTGCCGTCGGGGTTCAGGCGGCCAATCAGTCCGTCGATAGTGTAGTTGCGCAGGGGCAGGCCGTCGGCCCCGAAGCGGGGCAGGGCGGCGGTTTCGGCCCCGACGCCTGTCCGGCGGATGTCGCCGATCACGCGCGAAAGGAAATCACCCCCCCGGCGGATATCGAACAGAAAATTCAGCGTCAGCCCTTTGAAACTGAGGTTATTGGTAATGCCGCCCGTCCAGCGGGGGTTGGGATTGCCCACGTATTGCAACCCGCGGGTGTCGGCGATGGGCAGGCCCGTTGCGCCGTTGATGACCAGCGGGGCGTTCGGGTTATTGGGTTCGGCCCGCAGCAGGGTGTTGGCGAAAAGCGCCCCGTAGGGGTAATTCTCCTGGATGCGGCCCTGGGCGGTGGTAAAAGGCCCGAGGCTGATGTTCTGCACCCCGGCGGCGAGCGACACCACGTCGTTGGCAATGCTGGTGGCATTGAACCCGATGTCCCACCGAAAATTAGCCGATTTGATGGGCGTGAGGTTCAGATCGATTTCAATCCCTCTCGTTTTGAGTTCGCCGGCGTTGCGGGCCTGCGAGGTGAACCCCGAAGCCGCCGCAATGGGTACGGCCAGGATGATGTCGGTCGACCGGGTGTTGAAATATACGACCTCGAAACTCAGGCGATTTTGCCAAAAGCGGGCTTCGATGCCCACCTCGGCGCTGCGGGTAAATTCCGGCCCGAGGTTGGGGTTGCCTGCCACGTCGCTGAGGGTCCGGCCCTGCGAACCCAGGAAGGGAAACACGAGGTTTGGCCCGAAACCATCGCCGGGGTTGGCGTTTTCAAAGTACGTGTCCGTCGAGTAAATCGGCGCTTCACGGCCCACTTTCGCCCAACTGCTTTTCACTTTCAGGAAATTGAGGCCATTGCCCGCGCTGGCCAGCGACGGAATGGCCTCCGACAGCACGAGACTACCTGACACCGAAGGGTAGAAGTAGCTGCGCTTGCCGCGTTTGAAGGTCGACGACCAGTCGTTGCGGCCCGTCAGGGTCAGGGTAGCCCAGGTTCGGTACTTGAAGTCGAGGTTGGTGTACACCCCGAAAAGTCGGCTGCGCCCGATGCTGTTGAAGGGCACGAAGGTCGTGGCGTTGTCGATGTTGTCGAAGCCGCGCGTCACGAGGGTATTGCCCACCACGCCGTGGTCGTCGGTCTTGCGGATGTTCACTTCGCTGCCTACGAGGGCGGTCAGTTCGATGTCGCTGGTGAGGTTACGCCGGGCGGTCAGGTTGTTGTAAAAGCTGGTTTCCTGGCGAAAAATGCTCCGGTCGCCAATCGCCCCCACGCCGCCCACGGCGTGGTTGGCCTGCCCCCTGGCCCCGATGGCATCCACGGTTTTGCGCCGCTCGATGTACATGTCGGTGCCGGCCCGCGAGGTAAACGTCAGCCAGTCGGTCAGGTTGTAGGCGATGTTCACGTTGCCGATGATGCGGTTGCGCTCGTCGTTGTACAGGTTGTTGCGCAGGGTCCAGTAGGGGTTGTCGGTAACGCCGTTGTAGTACACCTGCGACCCGTCGGGGCGCACCCAGGGTTCGTTTTTGAGGTCGTAATCGCGGGGCAGAAACCACCCCCGGAAGAGCGGATTCGACAACTGGTTGCCAATCTGGCTGCGCTGCGAGGTGTTGTTGATGTACTGGATGTTGGTGCCCACCGTCAGGCGCTCGGTGAGTTTGCTGCTGGCGTTGGCCGTGAGGGTACGCCGGTTCAGGCGGTTATTTTCCATGTACCCTTTCTCGCTCATGTCGTTGTACGAGAAGTAGTAATTGCTGCGGTCGGTGGCCCCCGAAAAGGCCAGGTTGTGCTGCATGTTGAAGCCCTGCCGGAACATGTCGCGCACGTTGTTGGGATAGGCCGTTAGGGGTATCTGGTCGGGCAGGCCGAACAGGGCGCGGTCGGAAGCCGAGTAGGAACTGGGCACCAGGCGACCGTCGATGGGTGGCCCCCAACTCAGTTGGTCGGCATTGGGTTGGTACACCGGCGCGGCGGGCTGTCCCTGCGCGTTGAGCGAGGTTCCCCGCCCGTACTCGTTCTGGTAATCGGGGAATCGGTTCACCTCCACGACGTTGTACGAGCCGCTGTACTGAAGCGTGTTTTTCTTGTTGCCGTAGGCTTTGCCTTTCTTGGTGGTGACCAGCACGGCCCCCGCCGCCGCGCGCGACCCGTAAAGCGCCGCCGCCGCCGGGCCTTTCAATACGGTAATGGTTTCAATGTCGTCCTGGTTGATGTCGATGCCCCGGTTGGAGTTCGACACGCCCGTTTGGGTAGCGCTGGTTCCGAGGCTACCCGTACCCGCCCCACCGCCGCCGTTGTCGATCGGAATGCCGTCCACGACGAACAAAGGCTGGTTGCTACCCGTGAACGTGGTGAACCCCCGGATAAAAATGGCCGACGACGACCCCGTCGCTCCGTTGGAACCCGCCACGCGCACCCCCGAAATTTTCCCCGCCAGGGCGTTGGAGAGGTTGGTCGTCCGGGCAACGGTGAGTTCGGTGTTGTTGAGGGTTTTTTCCGAAAAACCCAGCCCCTTCTTTTGTTTGGTGATGCCCAGGGCCGTCACCACCACTTCTTCCAGTTGGCTGGCGTCGTTTTTCAAGACCACGTCGAGGGTGGTGCGTGACCCAACGGCGATTTGCTGGGTAACGGCCCCGACGAACGAAAAGACGAGAGTTTCGTTGGGCGAAGCCGCCAGGCGGTATTGCCCGGTGTTGTCAGTGTTGGTGCCACGGTTGGTATTTTTTACCGACACATTGACTCCCGGCAGCGGAGAGCCATCCTCGGCCGCCGTCACTCTTCCCGTGATGGCGCGCTCCTGGGTGTACCCCGGCAGCGCCAGGCTCCACGAAAGAGCCAGGCTCAGCAGTAGCTTGTTTTTCATTGGACAGATGGATTGATTGGTTAAATAGTTGGGTGGTTGGTACTAAATTTGGCCTCGTGGCCCGGCGGCGAAAGCTTATATCAACAACGGAGCGGGAAGTGGTGTTTAAAGAATTAGCGTTCAATTCGTTGCTGACTCTTCCCAACAACCCTCCGATTAGCGTGGGTTTAGTGTATTGTCCTAAAAAATTCCGATAAATTCCTACAACCATGCTTCGCACAAAAGTAAACAGTTTTGTTGTCTTGACAATATTTTGCGCAGGCCGCTCCGTTCTTTGCGCTCAATCGGTACCAAACCTGACCGCTCGCCTCGACAAAGCTGCGTACGGCGTTGAAGCAAAGGTGGTTGCGTGGCGGCGCGATTTTCACGAACACCCGGAGCTGGGCAACCGCGAATTCCGCACCGCCGAAAAAATTGCCGCCCACCTGAAACTGCTCGGCCTCGACGTCAAAACCGGCGTGGCCAAAACCGGCGTGGTGGCGCTGCTGAAGGGCGGCAAGCCCGGCCCGTGCATCGCCCTGCGCGCCGACATGGACGGCCTGCCCGTGAAAGAGCGCGTGGACGTGCCCTTCGCCTCAAAAGTGGAAACCGACTACAACAACCAGCACGTGGGCGTGATGCACGCCTGCGGCCACGACAGTCACGTGGCCATTCTGATGGGCGTGGCCGAAGTACTGGCGGGCCAGAAAGCCGATTTGAAAGGCACGATTAAATTCATATTCCAACCCGCCGAAGAAGGCGCGCCCGACGGCGAAGAAGGCGGCGCAAAACTCATGGTGGCCGAGGGCGTCCTCGACAATCCGAAGGTGAACGTCATTTTTGGCCTGCACATCAACGCCCAGACCCCCACCGGGCAAATCAAGTACCGCCCCGGCGGCACCATGGCCTCCTCCGACAAACTGCTGATTAAAGTGCGCGGCAAGCAAACCCACGGCGGCTACCCCTGGAACGGGGCCGACCCGGTCGTGGCGGCGGCGTACATCGTGACGGGCCTACAAACCATCGTGAGCCGCCAGATGGACCTGACCAACTCGGCGGCGGTCGTGACGGTGGCGACGATTCACGGCGGGGTGCGCAACAACATCATTCCCGAAGAAGTGGAAATGAGCGGCACCATTCGGGCGCTCGACACCAAAATGCAGTACGACATCCACGAGCGCATCAGGCGCACCGCCACGCACATTGCCGAAAGCCAGGGCGCGAAGGCCGACGTTACGGTGAAAATTCAGTACCCGGTTACCTACAACGACCCCAAACTCACCGACCAGATGGCCCCGACGCTGGAAGCCGTGGCGGGCAAGGAAAACGTGCACCTGACGCCCGCCGTGACCGGAGCCGAAGACTTTTCGTTTTTCCAGCAAAAAGTGCCGGGTCTGTTTTTCTTCCTCGGCGGTGCGCCCAAAGGCAAGCCCATCGAAGAAACCGCGCCGCACCACACGCCCGATTTCTACCTCGACGAAAGCGGCTTCGGCCTGGGCGTGCGGGCCTTCTGCCACCTCGTGGTCGACTACGCCGACCAGTATACGGCGGGTGGCGGGAAAGTGGCGGTGGGGAAATAAGATTTTTCTATTTTTGAAAAAACGATTCGGTGAGCCATGCGACTGACGCTCAATTTTCCGCAAGACCTGACCTTCTCGGACGAGGAGCTTTTCGCCTTTTGCCAGGTCAACCCCGACCTGCGCATCGAGCGGGACGAAAACGGCTTTCTCCTCATTATGCCACCCACCGGACTTGAATCGAGTTTTCGCAACGGCGATTTGTTCGCCCGCGTTTACAACTGGAATTTTCAAACCTGCCTCGGTCGGGTTTCTGATTCCAACGGCGGATACACGCTGCCGGATACGTCGATGAAAGCGCCCGATGTGGCCTGGGTCAGTCACGAGCGGTTGGCCCTGGTTTCGCCCGACGACCTCAAACGTTTTGCCCACATCTGCCCGGATTTCGTAATCGAACTGCTCTCAGAAAACGATACCCTGAGTGAATTGCAGGAAAAAATGGAGAAGTACCTCAAAAATGGCGTCCGTCTCGGCTGGCTCATCGACCCGAAACAGCGGCAAACCCACGTGTACCGCCCGGAGCGAGAACTTGAAGTAGTGCCATTTGAAAGGCCCCTCAGTGGTGAGGACGTGCTGCCGGGGTTTGAGATGAACGTGGCGCAAACCTTGGAATAACGAACGAGGCGACTGCCAAGACAGCCGCCTCGTTCGTTTCACGCCTCGTTCCAATTCCGCACCATCCGCGCCACCAGCCTCGGTAGCCAGCGCTTGAAATAGATGCCGAAAATTTCCCTTCCGCCGGGATACACTTCCAGCTTCTCTGCTTTCACCGCCCGTACCAACTGCCGGGCGCATTCCTCGGGCGACATGCCTCGTTCCTGATTTTGGTCCATGCGGCCGTGGCGGGAGCCGTCGCCGTGAAGGGCATTGCGGGAAACGTCCGTCCGGATGTAACCGGGGCAGGCCACGGTGACGCGCAAATCCGGGTTTTCGGCCCGAAGTGCATCGAAAAAAGCCCGGATGGCGTGTTTGGAGGCCGCGTACGCCGAGCGCAACGGCGTGGCCACGTAGCCCGCCACGCTGCTAATGACCAGAAAATGGCCCTTTTTCCTCGCCCGCATCGCGGGCAAAACCGCTTTCGTCAACGCCACCACTCCGAAATAATTGACTTCGAAAATCCGCCGGTGTACGTCCAGACTTGTTTCGTGAACGAGCGAACGCTGGCTGATGCCCGCGTTTTGCACAAGCACGTCCACGGTGCCAAACTTCTGTAAAACGGCCTCCACAGCGGCGGGCAGGGAATCGACGTCGGTCAGGTTGAGGGGAAGCACGAGCACGTCGGCGTCGGGCAAGCCAGTGGCGGCCTTCACGCGCTGCAATTCATCGGCCCGGCGGGCGGAAAGCACCAGTTTTGCGCCTTCTTTGGCGAATTCGTAAGCCAGCGCCTCGCCAATGCCCGACGACGCGCCGGTAATCCAGACGATTTTTTGGTTAAAGGCGCTCATTGTTCACCGGGCGAAAACAGGTGTGCCACGGAAACCGTGGCACACCAACTCGTTAATTTTCGGGCGATTCCTCAACTCCAGGTCCGGTCCCACGACTCGACTTTGTCCCAGTCGGTCGAAGGCGGGAAGTATTGTTCGCCTTTTTTGAGGAAGCGTTTGGCGGCTTCTTCGTTGAGTTCGACGCCAAGACCCGGCTTGTCAGGTACGCGCACAAACCCTTGATTGACAATCGGTTTCTCGATGCCTGTCACGATGTCCTCCCAGCCCGCCACGTCCACGCCGTGGTGTTCGAGAGCCACGAAATTCTCGGTGGCGGCGGCGCAGTGGACGTTGGCCATCATCGAAATGGGGCTGCCCGCGAAGTGCATCGCCATCGGCACGCCGTGGTCCTCGGCGTAATCGCCGATTTTCTTCGTTTCCAGAATCCCCCCCGACGAGGCCAGGTCGGGGTGAATCATGTCCACGGCTTTCGCGTCGATGAGTTTGATGAATTCCTCCTTCAGGAAAATGTCTTCGCCCGTGAGCGTCGGCGTTTCGATGGATTCCGTGATTTGCTTCCACTGCTCGGTGTAAAACCAGGGCACGAGGTCTTCCATCCAGGCCAACTGGTATTTTTCGAGCCGCCGCCCCAGCCGGATGGCTGTGTTGACGTCGAAGTGCCCGAAGTGGTCGGCGGCCAGCGGGATGTCGCCCACGGCTTCACGCACTTTCCCAACGTACTCAGCGATGTAGTCGAGGCCCTTGTCGGTCACCTGAATTCGGGTGAAGGGGTGGCGCGTCAGGCCGTAGTTGCCCACCGTTTTGTTCGGCGTGGCTCCGGCGGCGGGGCGGCGAAGTTGCCAGGTATTGGCCCCGATAAGCATGCCCGGTTTGCCGGCCAGCAGTTCGATGCCGAAGTCCATTTTCAGGAAGGTGAAGCCCTTGTCGATGCGCTCGGCCTTCATTTTCTGGGCAAACGCGTTGGCGTCTTCCACCTCGGGCGTGTCGGCGTACATCCGGATTTCGTCGCGGTACTTGCCGCCGAGCATCTGGTACACGGGCACGTTGTAGGCTTTGCCGGCCAAATCCCAGAGGGCCATTTCCACGCCGCACACGCCCCCAGCGGCGCGTCCGTGTTGCCCGAAGGGTTTGATGAGTTTAAAAAGCTGCTCGACGTTGCAGGGATTTTTGCCCAGCAACCGGCTTTTCAGAAACAGCGCGTACTTGGCGCTGGCCCCATCGCGCACCTCGCCCCAGCCCGAAATGCCCTGGTTGGTGTCGATGCGGATGATGGGGCTGGTGAACGGCACGCCCGCCAGCACGGCAATGCGCAGATCGGTGATTCGCAGGTCGGAGGGTTTGGAGGCCCGGTTCACTTTCTGCGAAACAAACTCCGTCTGTGCGGTCACGTCCTGGTGAAACAGCATCCCCAGCGACAAGCCACCGAGGGCAGTTTTTTTCAGGAAATGGCGGCGGTCGTGGCCAGCGCTTTCCACTTCGGGGGCCAGCGGTGGTGTCAGGATTTGCGGCGGTGTGTAGCGAAAGCGGTCGAGTAGCTGCTTTTTCATGTTTAACGGAACGGTTTAGAACAGTTGTTTTTCAGTACAAAAGATACAAGCGTTGGGGTAAAAGTGCCAAAAAACTATCTTTCCACCACCAAATGCAGGACAGGACAGGATGCCGACTGCCCGGCGACTGCCGCCGGTTGTATAAATTGCCGACCTGATTTTTGCTAACCTCTGAACCATGAAAAAACTTTTTCCCCTCGCCCTCGCGGCGGCGGGCCTGCTGCTGGTGGCGGCGCTGGGGCTGGCCTTGCTGGGGCGCGGCAACCAGACCGACTGGCTCGTCATCGGCGGGCTGCTGCTGCTAGCCGTGGGCATCCGCACGTTTCCCAACTACGCCAGCCTCACCTTTACGGTGCTGATTGTCACTTCCGTAACCATCGCCCTCTACCACCCCGAAGCCCTGCTCACGTGGGGCGGCTTTGAGTTAAAGAAACTCATCGTACCGCTCATGCAAATCATCATGTTCGGCATGGGCACCATCATGACGGCGGAGGATTTCGTGGGCGTCGTGAAAATGCCGAAGGGCATCATCGTCGGGCTGATTGCGCACTACGTCATCATGCCGACGGTGGGCTTTACGCTGGCCAACGTGTTCGGGTTTCCGCCGGAAATCGCGGCGGGCGTGGTGCTCATCGGCTGCGTACCAAGCGGGCTGGCCTCCAATGTGATCTGCTACATTTCGCGGGCCAACGTGCCGCTCTCCGTGTCGGTCACGACGGTTTCCACGCTGATGGCCCCGGTGCTGACGCCCGCACTGATGAAACTCCTCGCCGGGCAGTTCGTGCCGGTGAGTTTCATGAAGATGATGCTCGACATTCTGGAAGTCGTCATCGCGCCCATCGTGGTCGGGCTGTTGCTGAACACGTTTTTCCCGGCGTTTGTCAAAAAAATCAAGAACCTGCTGCCTCTCATTTCGATGGCGGCCATTGTGCTGATTGTGGGCATTATTACGGCCACGGGCCGGGATAAATTGCTGACTATCGGGCTGTTGCTGCTCGTGAGTAGCCTCATTCACAACCTGGCGGGCTACCTGCTGGGCTACTGGACGGGCCGGTTGACGGGCCTCGACGAAAGTTCGTCGCGCACGATTGCCATCGAAGTGGGGATGCAAAACGGCGGTCTGGCCTCGGCCCTGGCGCTGCAAATGGGCAAGGTCGGTACGGTGGGACTGGCCCCGGCCATTTTCGGCCCACTGATGAACACGACCGGCTCGATACTGGCGAACTTCTGGCGGAGCCGCCCACCGAAAGGGGAGCTTGAACCGGCGGTAAAACCCGTGAAAGAAGCATCGGGCACATGACAATTACCTTTAAAAAAGGCCGTGAGGGCCGTTCTGACCCGGTCTCGTACACGCGCGCCGACGGTTCGGTGGAGTGGATGAGTTCCGGGTTCTATGTGCTGCACGACCTGATGCACTACGCCGTGGAACACACGCTGGGCTACACCGAGGCCTTTTTCGGGCTGATGGCGCGGGGTTGGACGTTGCGCGATTTTGAACATCCTAAACCGATAATAGACCGGATGCCCAACCAGGCCGTGTGGGCCGAAGCGTTGGTCAACGCGCTGGCGGTTCAACTTCGGGCAGGCACGAACGACGAGGAAGTTGACGAACACGTCGCCCGGAGTTGCCAGCAGCACCACCGACCTATACTGACGATTTCCGCCGCACAAAAAACCGCCATCCGTGCCGAACTCGACCGGCTGATGCAAGCCTGGGAGGCCTTGCCGGCGAATGGAAGCCTCGATCTGATTTTTAACCCTGCCGAAGCGTTGACAACTTTTTGAAAGTTGTCAACGCTGGGCCTTTCAACGCTGATCCTTTTAAGGCTAATCCTTCAACCAATTTTTTCTCTAAATCCATGAACGTCAAACCCGTACTGATTGCCTCCCTTTGCGCCCTAACCCTTGCTGCGAACGCTCAGCAAATCGCCGCCACAAAAGAAGCCATCCTGGCCTATTCGCAGGAGTGGAAGGGCGAACGCTACCCCGACGGCCGCCCGAAAGTGTCCGACGATTTGGTGCGCCGCCTCAAGGACGTATCCATCGAAGAAGCCTGGGGCGTGCTGGGCAAGCATGGCTACACCAGCCAGTTTGAGACGGGCTTCCAACGCATTCACCCCGACGCAGTGCTGGCCGGGCGCGTAGTCACGGCCCAGTACATGCCCTCGCGGCCCGACATGCGCACGCCCATCGTGGCGAAGGGCAAGGCCGAAAGCCGCTCGGGTTCGCCCAACTCCTGGCCCATCGACGTGCTCAAGGAAAACGACGTGTACGTGGCGGACGGTTACGGCAAAATCATCGATGGCACGCTCATCGGCGACAACCTGGGCAACTCGATTTTTGCCAAATCCAAAACCGGTGTGGTGTTCGACGCGGGCGTGCGCGACCTCGAAGGCCTCGACGAAATCGACGGTTTCGCGGGCTTCGTGCGGGGCTTCGACCCGTCGGCCATCAAAGACATGCTCATGACGGGCATCAACTACCCCATCCGCATTGGCCGCGTGACGGTGCTGCCGGGCGATTTGGTGCTGGGCAAAAAAGAAGGCGTGATTTTCATCCCGGCACACCTCGCCGAGGAGGTCATCACGAGTTCGGAGTGGGTGTCGTTGCAGGACGGTTTCGGCCACCAGATGCTCCGCGAGGGCAAATTCACGCCCGGCGAAATCGACATGAAGTGGAACGCCACCATCATCACGGCTTTCCGCGACTGGATTAAGAAAAACCCTTCGAAGGTAAAAATGCCCGCTGCCGATTTGGAGAAAAAGATTGCGGCGTTGTGATCGCAAGTATTGCCCCGACAAAAAAACCTCGCTGAATTCGTTCAGCGAGGTTTTTTGTTTCTGAACGGTTCCTAAAAATCCTCGTCCAGCGCAAACTTGGGCGCTTCTTTCTCCGAACCAGCCCCGGCCATCACGCCCGCTTTCTGGTATTCACCCACACGTTTTTCGAAGAAATTGGTCTTGCCCTGGAGCGAAATCATTTCCATGAAATCGAAGGGATTCGTGGCGTTGTACACCTTTTCGCCGCCCAGCGCCACCAGCAAGCGGTCGGCCACAAACTCGATGTACTGGTTCATCAACTCGGCGTTCATCCCGATGAGCGACACGGGCAGCGAGTCGGTCACGAATTCCTGCTCGATGCGCACGGCGTCCACGATGATTTCGGTCACGCGCTCCTTCGGCAACTTGTTGACGATGTGGTCGGTGTAGAGCAAACAGGCGAAGTCGCAGTGCAGACCCTCGTCGCGCGAAATCAGTTCGTTCGAGAACGACAGCCCCGGCATCAGTCCTCGTTTTTTCAGCCAGAAAATGGAGCAGAACGAGCCGGAAAAGAAAATGCCCTCCACCGCTGCGAAGGCGATGAGCCGCTCGGCAAAGTCGCCGTTGTTGATCCAGCGCAAGGCCCATTCGGCTTTTTTCTGCACGCAGGGCACCGTTTCGATGGCCCGCAGCAGGCGGTCTTTTTCCTGCGGGTTTTTGATGTACGTGTCGATAAGCAGCGAGTAGGTTTCGGAGTGGATGTTTTCCATCATGATCTGAAACCCGTAGAAGCACTTGGCCTCGGCGTACTGCACTTCGCTGAGGAAATTGACGGCCAGGTTTTCGTTCACAATTCCGTCGGAGGCCGCGAAAAAGGCCAGCACGTGCGAGATAAAATGCCGCTCGCCGTCGCTGAGGCCGATCCAGTCCTTCATGTCCTGCCCGAGGTCGATTTCCTCCGCCGTCCAGAACGACGCCTCGTGTTTTTTGTACATCTGCCAGATGTCGGCGTGCTTGATGGGAAAAAGCACGAACCGAAGGGGGTCTTCCACGAGCAGGGGTTCGGAGACCAGAGATTTCGACGCCA
The DNA here is from genome assembly GCA_965249815.1 of Spirosomataceae bacterium. Taxonomy (GTDB): domain Bacteria; phylum Bacteroidota; class Bacteroidia; order Cytophagales; family Spirosomataceae; genus JAJAZB01. The sequence goes on from CBDFMV010000003.1 coordinate 974,341, forward strand.
TAAATTACGCTGGTTTTTTTGAGTTAGCGATTTAATAATGAACGGATTATAAAAAACGGTCACAAAGCCGGGCCGCTGAGGTACTGGGTTGAGGAAAGCAAATTTAGGGGTTTGCCCTTGCCTTCAAAGTAGGTGTGGAGGGAAAATGTTTACTAAAAATTCGGGCCAAATCGGTAAGTCGTTCGCAGTCAATTCGTATCCGTTTTGTCAGGGTTCCACATCGAACCGGCCTTCGGTAACGCGGAGGGTTTTCGACGGGTCGCGGCGGTTGACGGCGGTGAATTCAAACGTTCCGGCGACGAGTCCCGTCAACGTATCGGCTTTGGTGACGTTCACCCGGCCGGTGTACACGTTTGTGGTGACATACGGTGACATACTCGGTGTTACCGAAGAGAACCGAGGCATAGTTGGGTGGCCGAAGGGCGTTCGGTTTCGTTTCGGTTAGATACTTTAACTCGTAGCTCCCGGCTTTGGTGACATTTCTCGCCCAAAGTTGAACCGACTCTTCGTCTTTGTAGGCTCTGACGTACAAATAGAACGTGGTGTCAAGACCGATTTTGGAAAATCCTCCATTCACTCCAGGAATCGGACGACCAGAAAAGCCTATGTTTTTCCCCGTTGGCACCCACTTCTTCCCGTCGATTCGGCAGCCGAAGGTATTGGCACCCTCCTGGGTTTCCGGTGGAAGTTTTACCGGTTCGCAGGTGGTCAACAGCAACAAGGCGGCAACAGGCAGGAGGAGTGAAAGGCAGCGGCGCATGTCGAGAGGCGAAAGGTAGCGGGGAGTTGGCACACGCCGTAACGTAGGATGGTTAAACTGGATTTTCCTTAAGCCAGACCGTGGCGCAGTCAACGTAATTGATGAAGGTGAGTTTCTCAACCGTCCATTTCGACTGCTGACAAATGGCGGGTAACGCGGCCTTGAACAAATCGTACTGCTCGGTCAGGTACGTGGCACCAGGAAGTTGTGTTCGGGAACTTGTCGCCAGAAAATCACGCACGTGCCAGATGACGTTTTCTTCTTGCATGCCATGCGCCTTAATGTCTTGCCCGTTGATATCGGAAATAAATCGTTGATAACGAAAACGTTCCGCGTCCATGACAACGAATTTCTTATTTCGGTTGTAATGTTTGGGCGGTGCGAAGTGATGAGCACCAATGAAAATACCCAGTTCCAGCGGCATGTTGAACCGGGCCAGTTTCGTCTCGGCGTCTAAATCAGCTTTGGAAATGTCGTGAATTCCGTAGTGGCAAGTATCAATGATTTGGATGATTTTCTGGATGCGAACGTCGGCGGAGTTATCTTCTTCCAACGCACATCGGGCGATAAACCCACACGCATGAACTACAAAGACGGTAGCCCGAAAAAGCGGCTTGTAGGATTCATCGAAAGGGCAATTGATGAAAACTTGCTTGTGGTAGAGGGTAGGTTCCGCCATCTTAACCGAGTTTTCGGACCGCCTTTTGAATTTTCTTCAAATCGGAAGCCTTCGACTTGGGATGCAGCCTAATTTCAATTTTGGCCGCGATTTTCTGGTCATTACTCAACGCACCCTGCTGGATCTTGCGGACTTCCCCCAGGGTCTTGTCCTTGCGGATTTTCCGACCATCCGGTCCGTAAAGTTGAATACCCAATTCTTTTTCAATGGTACCCACTTTCTTATCCGAGCGGGTTTTGCGAGGCGCATTCATTGGCTTTCCATTTTGGAGTAAAGCTATTAAAAACCGGCGATTTTTTGGCGAACCAGGTTGAACCCCAAACCACCCTGCGGCTAAATTTTCAACCCACCCCTTCCCATTTTCCCCACTTCCCCTACCTTTGCGTGATTTTTTCCACGCGTCGGCGGCTTGCCGTCCGGTCTTTCCCAGCCATGCCCAAAAATCCTGCGATTAAGTCTGTTTTGATCATCGGCTCCGGCCCCATCGTCATCGGCCAGGCCTGCGAATTCGACTACTCCGGCTCCCAGGCCGCCCGCTCGCTCCGGGAAGAGGGCATCGAGGTCGTGTTGATCAACTCCAACCCAGCCACCATCATGACCGACCCGGTCACCGCCAACCACGTGTACCTCAAGCCGTTGGAGAAAAAATACATCATCGAAATTTTAGAGAAACATAAAATCGACGCCGTTTTGCCGACGATGGGTGGCCAGACGGCGCTGAACCTGGCCATCGACTGCGACCAGGCCGGGGTCTGGAAAAAGTACGGCGTGCAAATCATCGGGGTGGACATCAAGGCCATCGAAACCACCGAAGATCGCGAGAAATTCCGCCTCAAAATGCTCGAACTCGGCGTGGGCGTCTGCAAGGGCCGCACGGCGCGGTCGTTTCTCGAAGGCAAGGAAATCGCCCAGGACATCGGCTTCCCGCTCGTCATCCGCCCGTCGTTCACGCTCGGCGGCACGGGCGGCGGGTTCGTCAACGAAGCGAAGGATTTTGACGAAGCCCTCAACCGCGGTCTCCACGCCTCGCCCGTCCACGAGGTGCTGGTTGAGCAGAGCATCTCGGGCTGGAAAGAATACGAACTGGAGCTGCTCCGCGACGGCGCGGGCAACCTCATCATCGTGTGCTCCATCGAAAACTTCGACCCGATGGGCATCCACACTGGCGACTCCATCACCGTCGCCCCGGCCATGACCCTGCCCGACACGCTCTACCAGAAAATGCGGGATCTGGCCATCCTGACTATGAACGGCATCGGGAAATTCGCGGGCGGCTGCAACATCCAGTTCGCCGTCAACCCCGATACCGACGACATCATCTGCATCGAAATCAACCCCCGCGTTTCGCGGTCGTCGGCGCTGGCCTCGAAGGCTACGGGCTACCCGATTGCCAAAATCGCGGCGAAAATGGCCATCGGCTACAACCTCGACGAACTCACCAACCCCATCACGGGCACGACCTCGGCGTTTTTTGAACCGGCCATCGACTACGTGATCGTGAAGGTGCCACGCTGGAACTTCGACAAGTTCAAAGGGGCCAACAAGTTCCTGGGCCTGCAAATGAAGTCGGTGGGCGAAGCGATGGGCATCGGGCGGAATTTCCAGGAAGCCCTCCAGAAAGCCTGCCAGTCGCTCGAAATCAAGCGCAACGGCATGGGGGCCGACGGCAAGGGCCTCACCGACCAGGACGCCATCCTGAAAAGCCTCGCCAACCCGAGCTGGAACCGGCTTTTCCATATTTACGACGCCTTCAAGGCGGGCATTTCGTTCCGCACGATTCAGAAGCTGACCCGCATCGACAAGTGGTTTCTCTACCAGGTCGAGGATTTGGTGCGGTTGGAAAACGAAATCGGTCACTACGAACTCGACACGATTCCAAAGGCCCTGCTCGAAGAGGCCAAAGTAAAAGGTTTCGCCGACCGGCAACTGGCTTACATGCTCGACTGCCGGGAAAGCGAAGTGTACGACAAGCGCACCGAACTGGGCATCAAGCGCGTGTACAAGCTAGTGGACACTTGCGCCGCCGAGTTTGAGGCCAAAACGCCGTACTATTACTCGACGTTTACGAAGGGTTCGGAAAACCTGGAGAACGAATCCATTCCGAGTACCCGCAAAAAGGTCGTTGTGCTGGGTTCCGGGCCGAACCGCATCGGGCAGGGCATCGAGTTCGATTATTCGTGCGTTCACGGTGTGCTGGCGGCGAAAGAAGCGGGTTACGAGACGATCATGATCAACTCGAACCCCGAAACCGTCTCCACCGACCCCGACATTTCCGATAAACTGTACTTCGAGCCGGTGTTTTGGGAGCACGTGTACGACATCATCCAGCACGAAAAACCGGAGGGCGTCATTGTGCAGTTGGGCGGGCAAACGGCCCTTAAACTGGCCGAAAAGCTGCACAAATACGGCATCAAAATCCTGGGCACGAGCTATGAAGCCCTCGATTTGGCCGAAGACAGGGGGCATTTTTCGACGCTTTTAAAGGAAAACAATATCCCCTACCCCCAGTTCGACACCGTTGAAAGCGCCGACCACGCCAGCGAGGTGGGCCGGGCGCTGGGCTACCCGCTGCTGGTGCGGCCCAGCTACGTGCTGGGCGGGCAGTCGATGAAAATCGTCATCAACGAGGAAGAACTCGAACAACACGTGGTGGACATCCTCCGCGACATTCCCGGCAACAAAATCCTCCTCGACCACTTCCTCGAAAACGCCATCGAAGCCGAAGCCGACGCCATCTGCGACGGCGAGGACGTGTACATCATCGGCATCATGGAGCACATCGAACCGGCGGGCATCCACTCCGGCGACTCCTACGCCGTGCTGCCCACGTTCGATTTAAGTGAAAACGTGATTCGGCAAATCGAGGAGCACACCCGCAAAATCGCCCTGGCGCTGCGCACGGTGGGCCTCATCAACATCCAGTTTGCGGTAAAAAACGAGGTGGTGTACGTCATCGAAGCCAACCCACGGGCCTCGCGCACGGTGCCGTTCATTTGTAAAGCCTACCGCGAGCCGTACGTCAACTACGCCACGAAGGTGATGCTGGGCGACAAAAAGGTGAAAGATTTCGACTTCAAGCCGTACAAAAACGGCTACGCCATCAAGGTGCCGGTGTTTTCGTTCAACAAATTCCCGAACGTGAACAAAGAACTGGGGCCGGAAATGAAGTCCACCGGCGAGGCGATTTACTTCATTGACGACCTCACCGACGACTACTTCCGGCAGGTGTACTCGGAGCGGAATTTGTATTTGAGCCGGTGAGGCTTATCAATTTATGAAAAAGCACGAGGCCGCTATGGCCTCGTGCTTTTTCGTTGGAAAATACCCCAGGGTTTTTGTCATTCCGAGGAACGAGGAATCTCGTTCGTGAACCGAATAGTTGGCTACCGGCAAGGTGCCCAACGAGCCGACGAGATTCCCCGTTCCTCGGAATGATAACCCTTTTATGTCTTTCTTTTTGGAAACTGCAGGTTTACGCAAACAACTCCTCCACCCTAAACTGAAAATCCGGCACGACGGGCGCAGCAGTAATCACCTCGCTGCCCTTGAACGCCTTCGATTCGTCGGGCGAGGTGTACACGTAGATTTTCTGGCGTTTCGCAGTATCCATTGGGGGCGCGATGTACCAAACCAACTGCGCCCCGCCGTCGAAGTAATCCTGAAGCCGTTCTAAAAAGTCGTAATGCGTTTCGGTGGAAGTCATCAGTTCAATGGCGAACGCCGTACCGACGCGTTTTCCTTCGCGAATGGCCTGCAACTGTTCCGTCGAAAAATAGGTCAGGTTGGGAATCCGCCTTGTGAATGCGTCCACGTAAACGTCCGATTTCGCCATCAGCACACCGCCGCGCTGATAAGCCGCCGTTTCGGAAAAACGCCGGAGCAAAAACGCGTACAGGTGCGCCTCGGTCTGGTGGACGGATTCTTTTTGAATCAAACGGCCTCGAACGAACTCGCAGTTTCCATCCATCGAATGCGCCCGCTCCCACCGCTCGAACTCTTCGACGGTTTGAAAGACGGGTAGGGCTTCGGTGGCTGACAGCATGGCTGGTTCGGCGTTCTGGTTGCTTCAAAGATACCACCTTTCACCGCGCCATCACCGGCAATTCCACGTAGGTGGCCCGCTGGGCATCGGTGTAAATCCGGTGCTCGGCCTTCGTAAAATCGCGTTCGTCGGCCTCAAAAATGTTGGGCACGTACTTCTGCGGGTTGCGGTCAATGACCGGAAACCACGTGCTTTGCACCTGAATCATCAGCCGGTGGCCGGGCCGGAAGGTGTGGTTAATCTGGTGCAAATCGATGACGAACTCCTCGGGCTGGTTGGGCCGGAGCGGTTCGGGTTTCTCGAAACTTTTCCGGAACCGTCCCCGGAACACTTCCATCGCCACGGGCAACTGGTAGCCGCTCATCGCCCGGTTGGTGGTGTCGAGGTCGGGGTACACGTCGATGAGCTTCACCACCCAGTCGGCGTCGGTCTGGCTGGTGCTGGCGAAGAGGTGCGCTTTTACCGTGCCGGTCACCGTCAGGGGCTGGTCGAGCACCGCGCCTTTGAAACTCGCCACGTCGGGCCGGCCGTACACGAAGCGCTGGTCGTCCACGTGCCAGGCCCGCCAGCGGCTGCCCGGTCCGTAGGTTTGTTCGATGGGCAGCGCACGGTAGGGCACCGGGTTGTGCGGGTCGCTGGGGTAGCTGACGAAGGCCGTGCCGGTGGGTTTGCTGAACGTGCAGGTGCCGTCGGGCGCGGCGTAAAGTCGGCGCATCGTGGCTTCCTTCGGGGGCCAGGTGCCGTACGTTTTCCACTCGTTGCTGCCGATCTGAAAACAGGTGGCTTCGGCGAAATTCCCGTCGCCAATTCCTTTCAAATGGTAATCGAACCAGCGTCGCTGAATCTCCTGAAAATACGGAGCGGTGCGGCTACCGAAGGCGATTTTGCCCAGGCTGTCGCCTTTTGCCGAGGCCCACTGCCCGTGGTACCAGGGGCCAAGCACGAGGTGATTTTGCTTTTTCGTGTCCGCTTTTTCCATGTGCGTGTACATCAGTTGCGGGCCGTTCACGTCTTCCTGGTCGTAGTAGCCGCCGACGTGAAGCTGGGGCACTTCGGGGCCACGCACGTAACTCAGGGGCGAATCTTTTTGCCAGAACGCGTCGTAATTGGGGTGCTTGACGAAGTGGTTCCAGGTCGGGATTTTGCCTTTGAAGTAGTTGGCGTTCACGTTTTTGAGCGAACCCAGGTTGCGGTACCAGTCGTAAAGGTCATACTGCGGGAATTTGAATTCTTCACCGCCCTTGCTGCCCTCCACCGAGTACGTGTACTCAAAGCCGTAACTGAGCCGGAACGCGCCGTTGTGGTGGAAATCGTCGCCGAGGAATAAATCGCCCATGCAGGCTTGCTCCGACGAGGCTTTCAGCGCCGGGTGCGGGTCCACGGCCCCGATCAGCGCCAGCCAGCCGGGGTACGAAATGCCGAAAATTCCTGCCTTGCCGCTGTTATTCGGGGTGTTTTTCAAGAGCCACTTGATGGTGTCGTAGGTGTCGGTGCTTTCGTCCACCTTGCCGGGCTGGGTCAGGTGGATAAGGGGCTGGTGAATTTCCATCGTGCCCTCGCTCCGGTTTTTACCCCGCACGTCCTGAAACACGAAGATGTAGCCGCTCTCGGCCAGCGGGCCGTAGTTGGGCACGCCGGCGACGTTGATCGTGCTGTCGTCGGGCACACCGAACCCGGCCCCGTAGGGCGTGCGCTGAATCAAAAACGGCACCGGGCCGCTTTGCCGAACGGGAATCAGCATGGCCGTGTAGAGTTTCACGCCGTCGCGCATGGGAATCATCGCCGATTTGACGCGGTAGCGGAGTTCGGGAGTTTTTTGGGCGAACGCCAGCGCAGGCAGCAGGGCCAGCAGGAAAAGCATTTTTCGGAAACGGTGGAGCATGGTTTTTCGGAGAAAAGAAAATGCATTTGGACACTGCGTAAAACTACGGCTTCCGCGCGGAGTTTTCGGCCTCAAACCCCTTCTTTGCGCCATGAATGCACCAACCGTCACCCTCAATAACGGCGTAGAAATGCCGATTCTGGGCCTGGGCGTGTACGCGCCAGGCCAAAACAACGACGTGCAGCAGGCCGTCGAATGGGCGCTGCAAGCGGGCTGCCGCCTCCTCGACACCGCCGCCGTGTACGGCAACGAGCGCCAGGTGGCCGCTGCGCTCAAGGCCAGCGGCCTGCCGCCCAGCGAGGTATTCATCACCACGAAAGTCTGGAACGACGATCAGGGTTTCGAAGCCACGCTCCGGGCCTTCGACCGCAGTTTGCAGAAACTCCAGCTCGACGTGGTCGATTTGTACCTCGTTCACTGGCCCGTCCGCGAAACCCGGCTCGATACCTGGCGGGCGCTGGAGCGGCTCTACGCCGAAGGGCGCGTGCGGGCCATCGGCGTGTCGAACTACTACGTTCCGCACCTCGAAGAACTGTTCACGATTGCCCAAATCACCCCCGCCGTCAACCAGTTCGAGTTTAGCCCGTACTGCAACCCGGCCGACGTGGTGCAGTACTGTCGCGAAAAAGGCATCCAGCCCGAGGGCTACGCGCCACTCGTGCGGGGCTTGAAAAAAGACGATCCCCGGCTGGTGGCCATTGCCGAACGGCACGGCAAAACCCCGTTTCAGGTGCTCGTGCGCTGGTCGGTGCAACAGGGCGTGGTGACGATTCCAAAGTCCGTGCGCCGGGAGGCGATTCTCGAAAACTTCGACGTGTTCGACTTTGAACTGACGAACGAGGAAATGGCCGAAATGCACACCTGGCATGACGATACGCGGGTGGCCTGGAATCCGATGGACTTCTGAATCCTTCTTTCATGCAATCCACTGATTGGCTGGCTATTGCCCAGCGACTCAACGCCCTCGCCCAGGCGGGCCTGACCTACGTCCAGAGCGACTACGACCGCGAACGGTACGAGGAAATCCGTCACCTCAGCACCCAAATCCTGACCAACCTCACCGACGAACCCGTCGGGAAAATCGCCCCGCTGTTCGCCGCCGGGATTGGCGAGTACCCGACGCCGAAGGTGGACATCCGGGCGGTGGTTTTTCGCGGAACCGACGAAATCCTGATGGTGCAGGAAAAAATTGACGGCCTCCGCTGGACCCTCCCCGGCGGCTGGGCCGACGTGGGTTACACGCCCTTCGAGGTGGCGGCGAAGGAAGTCCACGAAGAAACCGGCCTGACCGTGCGCCCGGTGCGGTTGCTGGCCGTTTTCGACAAAAAACAGCATCCCCATCCGCCCCAACCGTGGTACGTGTACAAGTTTTTTATCCGGTGTGAAGTCGTGGGCGGTAAACTGGCGGAGGAAATTCACGACATCGGCGCGGTGCGTTGGGTAAATCGTGCTGAAATTCAGACGCTCCCGCTTTCGGTGGACCGCACGACGGCAACGCAAATCGAAACGATGTTTACATTTGCAACAAATCCCGACGCACCCGCGTTGTGCGACTGACTTTTGGGGCACGGGGTTTTCAGAGGCATTCCGATTCACTTCAAGACCATGAAATTTATTCTTATTTTGATTCTGATTTTCGTGCTGGTGCCGCCGTTGCTGCGGCTGGCGCTGCGCGTTTTCATCGGCACCCAGGTCGGCAAGGCCCAGCAACAGGTTTTTGAGCAGCAGCGCGAAGCCCAGCGCCGCGCCGGGCGCGTCAACGTCGATCAGGTGCCGCCGCGTAAGGATTCCTTCAAAGGGGGCGAATACGTGGATTACGAAGAAGTGAAGGATTGACTACCGCCCAGGCCCTTTTCCGCTTCCTGACCGACGAACTGGCCACTGCCTACGACCGCCCCGAGGCGCGAGCCATCGCGTACCGGTTGCTCGCCCATTTCCTGCGTCTTTCCCGCACCGACATTCTGCTCGATAAAGTTAGTTCGGGCGAGCAACCCGACTGGCAGGCATTGCTGGGCCGGTTGAAGGCCCACGAACCCATGCAGTACGTGCTGGGCGAAGAAGAATTTTACGGTCGTCCGTTCGCCGTCACGCCCGCCACGCTCATTCCCCGGCCCGAAACCGAGGAGTTGGTGAGGCTGGTGATTCAGGAATTCCGTCAAAACGACGCCCGACGCCCGACGCCCGACGCCCTGCTCGACATCGGCACTGGCAGCGGCTGTCTCGCCGTGACGCTGGCCCTTGAACTACCAAACGCGCAGGTTTCCGCCTGGGACGTTTCGCCCGAAGCCCTCGTTGTGGCCCGCCGAAATGCCGAACGCCTCGGCGCGCGAGTCACGTTCGAGCAGCGGGACATTCTGACTTCCGACTTCTCCCTTCCGCCTTTTCCCTTTTCCCTTCTGGTTTCCAACCCCCCCTACGTGGCCCGCGCCGAAGCCAGCCGGATGCACGCCAACGTGCTCGACCACGAGCCGCACCTGGCGCTGTTCGTACCCGACGACGACCCGCTGGTCTTTTACAAAGCCATCGCCGACCTGGGGCTGAAAACGCTGATGCCGAATGGATTTGTTTTTCTGGAAATCAACGAGCGGTTCGGAGCGGAAACGGCGGCTGTTTTCACTGAACGGGGTTACCCTTCGGCGCAGGTTTTGCGGGATTTAGCGGGGAAAAACCGCTTCGTGCGTGCGGTACGCTAACCGGGTGGCTTTGGCGAACCAACTCCTGTCCTTCCCGCTCCTGACCCCTCGCTTCCGTCCCGAATTGCGTTTTAAGCCGTAAACGCCTATTTTCGGCCTCTTCAAACGCAGACCGGGTATGGCCGAGGTACAGACTTCTCCGCAGTTGCAGCGCAAAATCAAGCAGGTCCTGACCGAAATGGGCAAGGTGGTGGTGGGGCAGGAACGCCTGCTTAACCGCCTGCTGGTGGGCTTGTTTACGGGCGGGCACATTTTGCTCGAAGGCGTACCCGGCCTGGCCAAAACGTTGACCATCAACACGCTGGCAAAGGTGTTGAACCTCGATTTCCAGCGCATCCAGTTCACGCCCGATCTGCTGCCTGCTGACCTCGTCGGCACGATGATTTACGACCGGCGCCTCGACGATTTCCGGGTGAAAAAAGGGCCGCTTTTCGCCAACCTGATTCTGGCTGACGAGGTAAACCGCGCCCCGGCCAAAGTGCAGTCGGCGCTGCTCGAAGGCATGCAGGAACGCCAGGTGACCATCGGCGACGAGACGTTTCCGCTCGACCGGCCCTTTCTGGTGATGGCCACGCAGAACCCCGTCGAACAGGAGGGCACGTTTCCCCTGCCGGAGGCGCAGGTGGACCGTTTCATGCTGAAAGTCTTCGTGAATTACCTCGAAAAAACGGAAGAACTGGAAGTGATGCGGCGCATGGCCAACATGGAGTACAGCTACGACGTGAGGCCCATTCTCGACAAGGCCGACATCGCCGCCATCCAGCACGAAATCAACCAGATTGGCATCAGCGAAACCCTCGAACGCTACATCATCGAACTGGTTTTTGCCACCCGCCGACCCTTGCAGTACGGGCTGAAAGACGAAGCCCGCTATATCCAGTATGGGGCCTCGCCCCGCGCCAGCATCGCCCTCAATCTGGGGGCAAAAGTGCTGGCTTACTTCGACGGGCGCGATTACGTGCTGCCCGAAGACATCAAGGAAATAGCCCCCGACGTGCTCAATCATCGGATTCTGCTCAACTACGAAGCCGAAGCCGACGGCATTTCCACGCCGCAGGTTATTGATACGATCCTGCGGCGGGTTTCGATTGGGCGGTAACGCGTAGCACCGACATTCTTGTCGGTGTTCCCGGCCAGCCCACACCGACAAGAATGTCGGTGCTACGCGTTACTTCAGCACGTAGCTCAATGCCTCGGCGTTTTCGCGAATCCAATCGTGAATTTCACTAACGATTTGCTTCATGCCGATCTGGGGTTTCCAACCCGTTAGCGCCGTTACTTTTGAATTGTCCGTCACGTACAGCCGGATGTCGGCGGCGCGGTTTTCGGTCACCTGACTGATGGGAATCGCCTTGCCTGTCACTTCCTGGCAGAGTTTCGTCAGTTCCTGCAACGACGCGCTCACTTCCACCCCACCGCCCGCGTTCAGAATTTCGCCGTTTACCGCCTCCAGGTTGTGCAACTGCCAGTCCACCAGCCGGTAGAGATCGGCCACGTGAAGCATGTCGCGGGTTTGCTTGCCGGTGCCGCCGTAGCCGATGTAAGCCAGTTGCTGCTCGTAAAAGTGCTTGGCCACCCAGAGCACCATCACGCCCTGGTCCACCTTGCCCATCTGCCACGGCCCGGTAATGACCCCGCACCGGTCGATGACCGTTTTCAAGCCGTAAAACTCGTTGTATTCCTGAATCAGCAACTCCGACGCCAGCTTGGTGGCGCCATAGAGCGAGCGCGCCCCGTCGAGCGGGAAGTCCTCGGCGATGCCGCGCGCCGAGACGCCCCGCACGGGTTGCTCGTCGGCAAGGGCGAAGCGGGTTTCCTGCTCGGTGAAATTCAGTTTTTCAATCGTCTTAATCGGATACACCCGACTGGTGGACAGGAACAAAAACGCCGCCCGGTGCCGCAACGCATAGTTAAGGCAGTTGATCGTGCCGACGAGGTTGGTGTTGATGAGGTAATCGGGCGTCCCGTTCAGCCCCGCCAGCACCGACGGCTCGGCGGAGGCCTCGATGACCACGTCGACGGGCGGCAGCGCGTCGAAATCTTCCTTCGAGCGAATGTCGCCGTGAACGAACTGCACGCCCGCTTTCGTCAGCCGGGCGAGGTTCAATTCAGAACCCCGGCGTTTCAGATTATCCAGCGCGAAAACCTGATAATCGGGGTAATTCTGTTTCAACGAAACCGCCAGCGACGAGCCAACAAACCCGGCCCCGCCGGTGATAAGGATGTTCATAGTTGAAGAAAAAGCGAGGGGAAAGTAAGGGACCAGGGGAAATTAGTGCCAATCCCTTTCCTCCATTTATTTTGTAAAAGACCCGTCCACCAACCGCCAGATAACCAACGGGTTGCCCGACTTCAATTCATCGGGCAGGAGGTTTTCGGGGAAATCCTGGTAACACACAGGCCGGGTGAAACGCCGGATCGCCGCCGTGCCGACGGACGTGCTGCGCGAATCGGTCGTGGCCGGGTACGGCCCGCCGTGGACCATCGCGTGACTCACTTCCACGCCCGTCGGGAAGCCATTGAAAAGCAGCCGCCCGACTTTCGTTTCGAGAACATCCACCAACTCGGCATACTCGGTTAAATCCTCCGGCGTACCGTGGATCGTGGCCGTCAGGTGCCCGTGCAGGTTGCGGGCGAAAGCGAGTGTCTGCGCCTTGTCGTCGGCCACGATAGCCACCGACGACGGTCCGAAGACTTCCTCCGTCAGTTCGGGATTCGCCAGTGCGGCGGCGGCGGTCGTGCGCAATAATTGCGCGCTCACCAGGCCTGTTTCACCGGCCAACTCCGCCGTCGTCAGGCGCTCGGTGCCGTCCACCAGGGCCAGTTTGCCGAGGCCACTGGCGTAGGCCTGCCGGATGCCGCCCGTGAGCATCACCCCCGGCGCGACGGCGTCGAGGGCGGTTGCCACCGCCTTCACAAATTCGTCCGTCTGTGAAAGAGCAGGCACCACAAACACGCCGGGGTTGGTGCAAAACTGCCCCACGCCGAGCGTGATGCTGCCCGCCAGCGCCGAGGCGAAGCGTTCGCCGCCTTCGCGCAATGCGCCGGGCAGGATAAACACCGGGTTGGTGCTGCCCATTTCGGCGTACACCGGAATTGGCTCCGGGCGGCGGACAGCTGCGTCGAACAACGCTTTTCCGCCCCGAAACGACCCGGTAAAACCCACGGCTTTTACCAGCGGATGCTGCACCAGGGCCATGCCGACTTCGGTGCCCGCGCCCTGCACCAGCGAAAACGTACCGTCGGGCAACCCGCAGGCCTCGACGGCCCGCACGATGGCCCCGGCGACGAGTTCGCCCGTGGCCGGGTGCGCCGGGTGGCCCTTAAAAATAACCGGACAACCGGCAGCCAGCGCCGAAGCGGTATCGCCGCCCGCGACTGAGAACGCCAGCGGGAAGTTGCTTGCCCCGAACACCCCCACCGGGCCGAGCGCCCGCTGCATTTGCCGCAAATCGGGCTTCGGCGCGGGCTGGCGCTCAGGCTGGGCGGTATCGAGGCGGGCATCCACCCAGGAACCTTCGCGGAGGACTTCGGCGAAAAGCCGCAATTGACCCACGGTGCGGCCCCGTTCGCCCGTCAGGCGGGCGAGGGGCAGGGCCGTTTCGAGGCTGGCCGTCTGGAGAAGTTCGTCGCCGAGGTCGAGAATTTCGTCGGCGATTTTTTCGAGAAATCTGGCTTTTTCAACGCCTGATTTTTTGCGATAAACCCCAAACGCCACGGCCGCTTTCTCAACGGCCACGCTCACTTCGTCAGTTGTGGCTTCGTGAAAAACCGTCGGCAAGGCTTCGCCCGTGGCGGGATTGATGCCGTGAAACGTCTGGGAACCGGCTGCCGAGCGCTCGGAGCCGAGGAAGTGGTATCCGGTCATAAAAAATGGTCTGAACCGCGCGGCGGCGGACCGTCAGGAGTGGCCACCGCTACGGTTCAGACAAAAAGGTTCGGACAAATTAAGCATTGACAAAATTCACCAGCGTCCCAATCGGATCGATGGTAATGCGGACTTCGTCGCCTGCCTGAAGCGTGAACGGGTGGTCGGGCACGATGCCGGTGCCGGTCATCATGAAAACGCCGGTCGGGAAGGAGCATTCCCGGAACAAAAACTCGATGAGTTCGGTAAACGAGCGCTTGATGCGGTCAATGGTCACGTCGCCGTAAAACACCGTCTCGCCGCTTCGATTAATTTGTAACTCGATTTTCGTAGTGGGCGGCAGGGGGTTCTCCGTTACGAAAATGCCCGGCCCCAGCCCGGCGCAGCGGTCGTACACCTTCGCCTGTGGCAGGTAGAGCGGGTTTTCACCCTCGATGCTCCGCGAACTCATGTCGTTGCCGACGGTATAGCCGATGAGCTTGCCCGACGGCGTGATGACCAGCGTAAGTTCGGGTTCGGGCACGTCCCAGGTCGAGTCTTTGCGGATGTTGACGCCGCCGCCGGTGCCCACGGCGCGGCGGGCGGTGCCTTTAAAAAACAGTTCGGGGCGTTCGGCGTCGTACACTTTGTCGTAGAACGTGGCCCCGCCCGACTCCGCCGATTCTTCCATCCGGGCCACTTTGCTGCGCTGGTAGGTCACGCCCGACGCCCAGATTTCCTGGCTGCCGATGGGCGATTCGAAAGTCTGCGCGGCCAGCCATTCGGCCCCGCCGACGGGTTGCAGGCGAGCCTTCTCCAAAGTCAGGTAGTCGGCCAGATCGTCACGGACGAGCAACGAATCCCAGTCGTCTTCGAGTTGGTAAGCGAAGCTGTCGTACTGGAGCAGCGGGCCGGAGGAGGTTTTGTAAAGGTGCATTTGGGGTTCAGGGTTTAGAGATTAGGGTTTAGAGTTTCTAACGGCGACAACCCTGAACTCTAAACCCTAAACACTCAGCAATTTACGCAGAGATCCGCTTAAGCCGGACGTTTTCGGCGGGACGGATAATCAGGGGGACTTTTTCGACTTTTACAGAAGAACTATCCAGGCCAAACCACTTGTCCTCGGAATTGGTGAACGACTTGACGAAGAAGTACGCCTCCATCGTAATGCGCTCAAAAAAGGGCAATTCATTTTCGTAGGAAAGGAATTTTTCGAGTACCACGAAGCGAAAATCGCCGATGACGTTCTGGCGGCTGAGCGACTCGTAGCGGCTGGTGATGTCCACTTCCTTGTTTTTCACCAAATCTTCGATCACTTTCCGGAAGTAGAGGTTAATGCGCTGCTCGACCCGGAAACCGAGTTTAAACGTCACTTTGATGGCATCGTCGGGCGCGATGACGTTCACTTTGTACTCCATCGTGTAGGGATCGTCCACTGTATCCACGTGAACAAACCAGTAGATGTCGGCGCGTTTGGGACGTTTCTGAAAAATGGAATAAATAATTTTCGACTCGATTTCATTGGCCCGCGAGGCGTTGCTCATGAAAACCAGGTGGGTAGCGTACTTCGGGATGCTGTCGTCGGTACTCAACTCACGCAGTGGCTCAATGTACTGGTCGAGTTTGACGTATTCCGTCAGGCGGGCTTTGATGTTGAAGGCCCGCAACCAGATGATCATCACCCCGGCGATGGTTATGCCAATCAGCAACGACACCCAGCCCCCGTGGACGAATTTAACCAGATTGGCCACCAGAAACGATCCTTCGATGGCCACATACACCACCAGAAACAACAACACGCCCCACATGTTATAGCGGTGCGTGTAGAGGTAGTACGACATCAGGGCGGTGGTCATCAACATGGTAATCGTAATGGCCAGGCCGTAGGCGGCTTCCATGTTCGACGATTCTCGGAAGTACAGCACCACGCCCACGCAACCCATCCAGAGGAGGAAATTCACGCTCGGCACGTAAAGCTGGCCCTTTTGGTCGGAGGGAAAAACCAGCCGCACTTTCGGCCAGAGGTTTAGCCGAATGGCTTCGCTGATGAGTGTAAACGACCCCGAAATCAAAGCCTGGCTCGCAATGACCGCTGCTACGGTAGCGATGATAATGCCCGGCAACTGAAACCATTCAGGCATGAGTTCATAAATCGGTTTGCGGTCGCCGAGTAGCTGGCCCTGCTGGGTAATGAGCCAGGCACCCTGCCCGAAGTATTGCAGCAAGAGGCAGGTTTTCACCAATACCCAGCTCACACGAATGTTGCCGCGTCCACAGTGCCCCAGGTCGGAGTAAAGCGCCTCGGCCCCCGTCGTACACAAAAACACGGCCCCCAGCAACCAAAAGCCACCCGGTTTATCGACGAGCAGTTCGTAGGCGTAATACGGATTGACAGCCTTGAGGACGGTCCAGTTCTGGGCGACATGGATAAGGCCAAAAATGCCCAGCATGGCAAACCACACGAACATGATCGGCCCAAACGAGCGCCCCACCACCTTCGTGCCGAGTGCCTGAATCAGAAAAAGCAGGGTCAGAATGACGAGGATGATGTACAAAATGTACTCGTCCAGGTTCGGGTAAGGCGTCCGTAACCCTTCCACGGCGGACGCCACCGAAATGGGCGGCGTGATGATGCCGTCGGCCAGGAGCGCCGCACCCCCGATGATGGCCGGGATGGTAAGCCACTTGGCGTGGCGACGCACAAGCGTGTAGAGGGCGAAGATTCCGCCTTCTCCCCGGTTGTCGGCCCGCAAAATCAGCGTGACGTACTTGACGGTGGTTTGCAGGGTCAGCGTCCAGAAAATGCACGAGAGTGCTCCCAGCACCACGTCCTGCTCGATTCGCGCCGTACCGATAACTGCCGACATCACGTAAAGCGGCGAGGTGCCAATGTCGCCGTAGATGATGCCCAGCGCCACCAGCAACCCCGCCGCCGTGACTTTATCAAAATTCTTTTTATGCTCGTCCATACCACTGAAAAACCGGCGTCGGCTCGTTGAAAACGCCTTTTTAAAGAGGCACAAAGTTAACCGATTTCCCTAAAGGCCAAGCCGCGCAGCAAGTTTCTCAACGTTTCGGCTGCCCGAACAAAAAGCCCGCCGTCACGCCCAGCGTGGCGTTGCGGACTTTGCTGCTTCCCGACCCCGGCGTCACGTTCACCAAGCCCAGGTTGTAGTTCAGCCCCAGCACCAGCGGGCCGAGTTCGGCACCCACCGCCAGGCTGCCGCCAAAATCGCCGCGCTTGAGTTCGGCCCCGCTGCTGGTGCCGAAGCTGATGTCCGAGGTTTGTTCCACCCCGCTCGATTTCACGTTTTTCTTACCCCCAACCGCGTAGGCGAAATACGGACCGAGGCCACCAAACAACCGAACGGAGTTGCCCAGGGCTATTTTTCCCAGCGCCAGCACAGGCACTTCCACGTAGAGCGGGCTGTAGGTACCCTTGACGTCGAGGCCGTTGGTGATAAACCCGAAGGGGTAGTTGACCTTGTATCCTTTGCTGCTTAGCAGCAGGGCGGGTTGAATCGAGAAATGGCGCGTGATGCCCACGTCGGCCAGCACCCCGGCCTGCCACGCAGCCCGCGAACTGAAGGAACCTTCGCCTTTTTGGCCGGAAATCACGACGGTGGATGAATTGAGACCGCCTTTCACGCCGAAGCGCACCTGGGCGTGCAGGAGGTGGCTGGCCGACAACAGCGTGGTCAGCAAGAGAAATTGACGCATTTTTTGCATGGGATGAAGTGTTAAACGAGCCGACGGGCCGATTCAGGCGTTAACCAAAACCGTGCCCCGTGCCGTCGGGTGAAAAAACAGGGTTTCAGAAAAAGTACGCAAATGACGGGGATTTGGTTTTCGGGGTGCTTCTGCCCGCGATTTAGTCGCTGACTGTGAACAAATTCCACGGCAAGCCAACGGAGGAGGCCCCATCTCCCGCCGATTTTGCGTTATTTTGCGCCGACAAACCACGTCGGTTTCCCATTTTTCCAACCCAACGACTCTTTCCCATGAGTACCATCCAGTACGTTCACGCCCGGCAAATTCTCGACTCGCGGGGCAACCCCACCGTTGAAGTCGACGTTCGCACCGAAAACGGCTTTCTGGGCCGCGCCGCCGTGCCTTCGGGCGCTTCGACGGGCGTTCACGAAGCCGTCGAACTTCGCGACGACGACAAGAAAGTGTACGTCGGCAAGGGCGTGCTGAAAGCCGTCGAGAACGTCAACGAGGTGATTTACCCCGAACTTTTGGGCATTTCGGTTTTCGAGCAAAACCTGATCGACCGGCTTATGATCGACCTCGACGGCACGGCCAACAAGGGCAAACTCGGGGCCAACGCCATTCTGGGTGTGTCGCTGGCGGTGGCCAAAGCCGCCGCGCAGGAAGCCGGATTGCCGCTGTTCCGCTACATCGGCGGGGTGAACGCCAACACGCTGCCCGTGCCGATGATGAACATCCTTAACGGGGGTTCGCACGCCGACAACTCGATTGATTTTCAGGAATTTATGGTTATGCCCGCCAAAGCCGACAGCTTTTCGCAGGCACTGCGGATGGGCACCGAAGTGTTTCACACTCTGAAAGGCGTACTGAAATCGAAAGGCTACTCGACCAACGTCGGCGACGAAGGCGGTTTTGCGCCCAACATCAAGTCGAACGAGGAGGCCATCGAAATCGTGTTGCAGGCCATCGAAAAGGCTGGTTACAAACCCGGTGAAGACATTTTCATCGCGATGGATGCCGCCGCTTCGGAGTTTTACGACGCCGAAAAAGGGCTGTACACCTTCAAGAAATCGGACGGCAAGCAGCTCACTTCGCACGAAATGGCGGCGTACTGGAAAACCTGGGCCGACAAATACCCCATCATTTCCATTGAAGACGGCATGGCCGAGGACGACTGGGACGGCTGGGCCGAACAGACTCGCCTGCTGGGCAAGCAAATCCAGTTGGTCGGCGACGATTTGTTCGTCACCAACGTAACGCGCCTCCAGCAGGGCATCGAAGCGGGCGTGGCCAACGCCGTGCTGGTGAAGGTGAACCAGATTGGTTCGCTCACCGAAACCATCGATACGGTGAATTTGGCCAAGCGCAACTCCTACAAAAACATCATGTCGCACCGCTCGGGCGAAACCGAGGATTCGACCATCGCCGACCTGGCCGTGGCCCTCAACACGGGCCAAATCAAGACCGGCTCGGCCTCGCGCTCCGACCGCATGGCCAAGTACAACCAGCTCCTCCGCATCGAGGAAGAGTTGGGCGAAACGGCGTACTTTCCGGGACTTAAATTTTAAATTTTGAATGAGTGAATGAAAGAATGAGTGAATAGAAAGACGGCCTTTTTCACTCATTCTTTCATTCACTCATTCACTCATTCTCCCATGCTCCGACGCCTCCGCTCCCTCAATTTCTACTGGCTGACGGGCCTGGGGCTGCTGGTGTGGGTGCTGGCCTTCGACGCCAACGACCTCATCACCCAGGGGCGGATGCACTACAAACTCTGGGAA
Source organism: Spirosomataceae bacterium (assembly GCA_965249815.1). Taxonomy (GTDB): domain Bacteria; phylum Bacteroidota; class Bacteroidia; order Cytophagales; family Spirosomataceae; genus JAJAZB01. Next base: position 993,736 of record CBDFMV010000003.1, read on the forward strand.
TTGCGGCGCGAACAGGCGTATTACCGCGAACAAATCCGGGCTGTGGAACGCGAACGCCGCGAGGTCATGGGTTCGCCGGACCTGGTCGAGAAGTTTGCCCGCGAAAAATACCTGATGAAAAAACCCAACGAGGACGTGTTCGTCATTGTCGACGAGAAAAACGAGCCGCTGGAAAAGTAGCGTGGAGCAGGATGCAAGGGGTTAAGTGCATTTGCCCACTGCCCCTTGCCTCCTGCCACCCTGTCCTGAATTTTCATGAACAAAAAAGTCATCCTTCTCATCCTCGACGGCTGGGGCATTCCCAAGCCCGGCGAGGAGGACCGCTCGGCGGTCGATGCGGCCAACACGCCCTTCATGGACTCGCTCTACCCCGTTTACCCGCACAACACGCTCGAAGCCAGCGGCCTGGCCGTGGGCCTGCCGGTGGGTCAGATGGGCAATTCGGAAGTGGGCCACACCAACCTCGGCGCGGGCCGCGTGGTGTACCAAAACCTCGTACGCATCAACAAACTGGCCGACGAAGGCACCATCGGGCAGGAGCCGCCGCTGGCCGAAGCGTTCAGCTACGCGAAAGCCAATCGCAAACCTGTGCATTTTATCGGCCTGGTTTCCGACGGCGGCGTTCACTCGCACATCAACCACCTGAAAGCACTCTGCACCGCCGCCCACCAGGCCGGGCTTTCCGACGTGTTCGTCCACGCCTTCACCGACGGGCGCGACACCGACCCGAAATCGGGCCTCGGGTTCCTGCAGGAACTTCAGCAGCACCTCAGCGCCACGACCGGCAAAATCGCCAGCGTGACGGGTAGGTACTTCGCCATGGACCGCGACAACCGCTGGGAACGGGTGAAACTGGCTTACGGTGCGCTGGTCGATGGCATTGGTACGCCCACGCACGACGTTCCGGCGGCTATTCAGGCCTCGTACGATGAGGGCGTGACCGACGAATTCATCAAGCCCATCGTGGTGGCTAACGCCGACGGCTCGCCCGTGGCCCGCATCCAGGACGGCGACGTGGTGCTGTGCTTCAACTTCCGCACCGACCGGGGCCGGGAAATTACCGAGGCGCTCACCCAGCGGGATTTTCCAGAACAAGGCATGCACAAGCTGAACCTGTACTACCTCACGATGACGGCCTACGACAAGGATTTCGTGGGCGTTCGCGTGATTTTCGACGACAGCAACCTCCGCAACACGCTCGGTGAAGTACTGGCCGCACATAGGAAGCGGCAAATCCGCATCGCCGAAACGGAGAAGTACCCGCACGTCACCTTCTTTTTTTCGGGCGGGCGCGAAGAGCCATTTTCTGGCGAAAGCCGCTTGCTGTGCCCGTCGCCGAAGGTAGCGACCTACGACTTGCAGCCCGAAATGAGCGCCGACAGCATCCGCGACGCCATCATTCCCGAATTGGAAAAAGGCGAGGTGGATTTCGTGTGCCTCAATTTTGCCAACCCCGACATGGTGGGCCACACGGGTGTGTTCGAGGCGGTGGTGAAAGCCTGCGAAACCGCCGACGCCGACGCCCAGGCTGTCGTCACGACGGCCCTTCAGCACGGCTACACCACGATCATCATCGCCGACCACGGCAACGCCGAGTACATGATGAACGACGACGGCAGCCCCAACACCGCCCACACGACCAACCTCGTGCCTTGTATTTTGGTGGACAACGCGTACCGAAAAACCATCAAATCCGGCAAACTGGCTGACATCGCCCCGACCATTCTCGAACTGATGGGCCTGCCTCAACCGGCGGAGATGGATGGGATGAGTTTGTTGTAAGTTTTTTAACCGCAGAGACGGGGAGGCTTCGCAGAGGACGCAAGGGAAGTTTCTCCGCGACCTCTGCGAAGTCTCCCCGTCTCTGAAGTCGAGGCCTTCCCTCCGAAACCAATGCGCACCAACCGCCGTTAGAACGTCACCATGAAGCGCCTTCTTCCCCTCTTTTTATTGTTCACCGCCTGTTCGCCGCCGCAACCGAATGCCCGCACAACGGCCTATTTCGACCTGAAGGGTTTCCTCGCCGAGCAGATTGCCGCATTGGATACCCGCAAGCCCCTCGTCAGCAAAACGGTGCTGGTGGATGCCCAACCCGAAACGGCCCAGACCCGCGACGTGGCCTGGTCAAAAGAACTGGACTTGTTTACCCAGGCCGATATCAACAAGCCGGCCTACATCGGTAGTTATGTGGAGGAAAATGTTTCAAAAACAACGGCTACTTACCGTTTGAAGTCGGGTGAAGACCTGCCCGTGCAGTTTCTGGAAGTGATCAGGGACGAAAAAACCGGTCAGCCTCTGAAAGTAAAAGCGACGCTGCGCACAAAGAATTACCTCTACGAATCAGAACGCAACCTGAGCTTGACCGCCACTAACGGCAAATTGACGGGTTACGAAATCGAAGGATTCCAGCAACTTTTCTATGGCGACCCCGAGCCGTACAGGGTGGAAGGGCGGATTCTGGAGTAAAAAAGAAGGAGCGAAAAAGGCAATGCTTTGGTGTTGCCTTTTTCACTCCTTCTTTTTATTTCTACGTCTTCAGTTTTCCACTTCCACGGTCAGCATCTCCACAAACTGGTCGAAGAGGTACTGGGCGTCGTGGGGGCCGGGTGAGGCTTCGGGGTGGTACTGCACCGAAAACGCCGGGCGGTCGGTGCGGCGCAGGCCCTCGATGGTTTTGTCGTTGAGGTTGAGGTGCGTAACCTCCACGTTTGGATGCGCGTTAATTTCCTCGCCACTCACAGCAAACCCGTGATTCTGGGACGTCACTTCGCAACGGCCCGTCAGCAGGTTTTTCACCGGATGGTTGAGGCCCCGGTGGCCGTGGTGCATTTTATACGTCGAAATGCCACTGGCCCGGGCCAGCAATTGGTGACCGAGGCAAATGCCAAACAAGGGTTTTCCCGTTTCGAGAAGCTCCTGAACCATGTCGACAGCGTAGTCCATCGCGCCGGGATCACCGGGGCCGTTGGAAATGAAATAGCCGTCGGCACCCCACTCGGTTACTTCCTGGGTCGGGGTTTTGGCCGGGAAGACCTTGCAGTGACCGCCGCGCGCGGTGAAGTTTTTCAGAATGCTCTTTTTAATGCCATAGTCCAGCACGGCAATGCGAAACTGTGCGGTTTCGGCGTTGCCGACTTCGTAGGATTTTGTCGTGCTGACCTGCGAGGAAAGCTCCAGTCCGTCCATTGGCGGCACCTTGCGAAGTTCGTCCATCAGGGCAGCTTCCTCCAGAATTTCCGACGAAATAATGCAGTTCATCGCCCCCTTTTCGCGGATGTGGCGCACGAGTTGGCGCGTGTCCACGTCGCAGATGCCCACGATGTTGGCCCGTTCGAAGTATTCCTGAAGCGAAAAGTCCGCCGTGTTGCGCGAGTGGATGGGCGAAAACTGGTTGCAAATCATCCCGCTGATTTTCACGCTGGACGACTCCTCCTCGTCGTGGAGCATCACTCCGTAGTTGCCGATGTGCGCGTTGGTGTTGACGATGACCTGGCCGTAGTACGACGGGTCCGTGTAAATTTCCTGGTACCCGGTCATGCCGGTGTTGAAGCAGATTTCGCCGCCGTGGGTGCCCCGTTTGCCCAGGGCCGTGCCGCGAAACGCCGTGCCGTCTTCGAGCAGCAGCAGGGCGGGTTGGGATGGTTTCGTCATTGAATCGAAAGACCGGGTTAGGTTTGATGCGCAAAAAAAGGGCTTCGACCGAAAAGTCAAAGCCCTTTTTTTACGTCAATGGTTCATCGAATGTTAGGCTTCTTTGGTACCATCGCCCGTAGCCGGGGCCTCAGGCGCTTCGGGGGCACTTTCTTCGGTAGCGGGCGTTTCTTCCACGACTTCGGCGGAAGGCACCGCTTCAGCTACAAGCGGTGCGGCAGCAACGGCGGGAGCGGCGGTTTCCGTGCCCGTTTTGCGGGTACCAGCGCGGCGGCTCCGGCGGGTTTTCTTCTCACCCGTGGCGTTGAGCAGGGTTTCGTTGAAATCCACCAGTTCGATGAGGCAGATGTCGGCGTTATCGCCCAGGCGATTGCCCAGTTTGATGATGCGCGTGTAACCGCCCGGACGGCTGGCGACTTTTTCGGCCACAATGCCGAAGAGTTCCTTTACGGCCTCCTTGTTTTGCAGGTAGCTGAACACCACCCGGCGCGAGTGCGTGGTGTCGTCTTTCGAGCGGTTGATGAGCGGCTCGGCGTACTTGCGTAGTTCCTTGGCTTTGGCCAGCGTAGTTTGAATCCGTTTGCTGATGATCAGCGACGCGGCCATGTTCGAGAGCATGGCGCTGCGGTGCGAGGCCGTCCGGCCCAGGTGGTTGTCTTTTTTTCCGTGACGCATGGTTCGTAAGTTGCGGTTAAGCGGGCCGGGGCAGCCGTTCCTGCCTGCTCACCTATTACGAGGTTGGTTGAATTGAAAAATCGAAAAAGGCTGCGTTTTCGATGCTTTTTGTGGAATTAATCTTCCTCCAGCCGGTACTTGACCACGTCCATGCCGAAGCTGAGGCCTTTTTCGGCGACGAGTTGCTCCAACTCGGTAAGCGATTTCTTGCCGAAGTTGCGGAACTTCATCATGTCCGAAATTTCCAGCTTCACCAGGTCACCCAGCGTGCGCACATCCGCCGATTTGAGGCAGTTGTAGGCGCGCACCGAGAGGTCGAGGTCAGCCAGTGAGGTTTTCAGCATTTTGCGCATGTGCAGCATTTCTTCGTCCACCACGCTGTCTTCTTCGGCCTTGGCCGTTTCGAAGGTCATGGTCTGGTCGCTGAACAGCATGAAGTGCTGAATCAGAATGTACGCCGCGCCTTTAAGGGCTTCTTCGGGGTGAATCGAGCCGTCGGTCTCGATGTCGAGCACCAGCTTTTCGTAGTCGGTCTTCTGCTCCACCCGCGTGTTTTCGATGCTGTATTTCACGTTTTTAATCGGCGTGAAAATGGCATCGATGGCGATGTGGCCAAAGGGCAGGTCGTTGTTGCGCGGTTCGTCGGCGGGCACGTAACCCCGGCCTTTTTCAACGATGAGTTCCACGTCGAGTTCTTTCGAGTCGTCGAGGTGGAAGATTTCCAATTCAGGATTCAGAATCGTGAAATACGGGGTAAACTTGGCGATATCGCCCGCCCGGAACACCGTTTGATTCTTGATTTTAACGTTGATTTTGTTGTCCAGCACCTCGGAAGCTTGCTTGAAACGCACCTGCTTGAGGTTGAGGATGATTTCCGTCACGTCTTCCATGACGCCTTCAATTGACGAGAATTCGTGCAGAACCCCCGACAACTTGACCGACGTAATGGCGTAGCCTTCCAACGACGAGAGTAAAATGCGGCGCAGCGCGTTGCCGATCGTGACACCGTACCCTTTTTCGAGGGGCTTAAACTCAAATGTCCCGCGAAAGTCGTCGGCTTTTTCCATGACAACTTTGTCGGGCATTTGAAACGCTAATATGGACATAGGGGAACGTTTTAGCTTAGTTGTAGAAAAGTCTGAACCCTGATTTCGATGGAAAACCAAGGTTCAGACGTAACGTTTGTACGCGCCGGGAAAGTTCTGAGTCTCTTCGGCTTACAACCTGAACGCACCCGAAGGAACTTCCAGGCCGGGGCTTACTTCGAATACAATTCGACGATAGCCTGCTCGTTGAAGTTCTCGGGAATCTGGTCGCGCTCGGGGTAGCTGATGAATTTGCCCGCCAGTTGGCCACCATCCCACTCGAGCCAGTTGAAACGCTTAGGGCTTTTTCCGGCGAGGCTGGTGGTGATGGCTTCGAGCGACTTCGATTTCTCGCGCACCGACACCAGTTGGCCCGGCTTGAGCGAGTACGAAGGAATATTAACCACTTCGCCGTCCACGACGATGTGTTTGTGCGAAACGAGTTGGCGGGCCGCCCGGCGCGTGGGCGCGATACCGAGGCGGTACACCGTGTTATCGAGGCGGGCTTCGCAAAGGCGGAGCAGGTTTTCACCCGTGATGCCCGTCTTAACGGCCGCTTTGTGGAACAGGTTTTCAAACTGCCGCTCCAGAATCCCGTAGGTGTATTTCACCTTTTGCTTTTCCTGCAATTGCAGGGCGTATTCCGACTTTTTGCCCCGCTTGTTTTTGCCGTGCATGCCGGGGGCGTAACTCTTGCGGCTAAGGGCTTTGCTGTTGCCGAGAATCGGCTCGCCAAACTTCCGCGCAATCTTGGACTTGGGTCCGGTGTAACGTGCCATGTGCTGTATCGTTTGAGTTGCTCCGGCCCGTAGCCAGTAGCAAGGTAATTAGTTGGTTGAAAAAAGCCGGGGAAGGGTAATTACCAACCACATTCCCGACTGGTTTTTGCGTTACTGGTCAACGATTACGAGGTATGGTTTGTGAATAAACACCAAACCAACAGCCCGGTAACTGATGACTACACCCGGCGGCGCTTGGGGGGGCGGCAACCGTTGTGGGGCAGCGGGGTGATGTCTTTGATGAGCGTCACTTCGATGCCAGAGTTCTGAATCGTGCGGATGGCCGACTCCCGACCCGAACCAGGGCCTTTCACAAACACTTCCGCCTTGCGCATCCCCGCTTCGTGAGCCACTTGGGCAGCGTTGGCAGCGGCAGTCTGGGCAGCGTAGGGCGTGTTTTTCTTCGAGCCTTTGAAGCCCATTTTGCCAGCCGATGCCCACGAGATCACCTGACCGGCATTATTCGTGATGGAGATGATGATGTTGTTGAACGAAGCCCGGATGTGCACCTGGCCGACGGGTTCAACGGTCACCACCCGCTTTTTTGCTTTGTCTTTGCGTTTTGCCTGAGCCATTTTTTCAGTTTTCAGTTTACGGTTTTCAGTTTTCAGTTCAAGGTTTCAGCACAACAACTGAAAACCTTGAACTGAAAACTGAAAACTGCTTTTACTTCGTTGCTTTCTTCTTGTTGGCCACCGTCTTGCGCTTGCCTTTGCGGGTACGCGAGTTGTTCTTGGTCTTCTGACCACGCACGGGCAAGCCCTTACGGTGGCGCAAACCCCGGTAGCAACCGATGTCCATCAGTCGCTTGATGTTCAGTTGAACTTCCGAGCGGAGGGCACCTTCGGTTTTGAACTCGTTACCGATGATGGTACGAATGGCGCTGGCTTCGTCGTCGTTCCATTCAACCGCTTTTTTGTCGCGGTTGATACCGGCTTTGTCCAGGATCGTCTGGGCGGTGCTACGGCCAATGCCGTAGATGTAGGTGAGGGCGATTTCGCCGCGCTTTTTGTCGGGAATATCAACCCCTGCAATTCTCGCCATAGCTGTAGATTAACCTTGTCGTTGTTTGAATTTCGGGTTCTTCTTGTTGATCACGTAGAGTTTCCCGTGACGGCGGATGATCTTGCAATCCACGCTACGTTTTTTAATCGATGCCTTTACTTTCATGGTCTGGTTGAGTTTAAAGTTCAGAGTTCAAAGTCCGGAGTTTCAAAAACCACTCCTTCACTTCTTCACGCCTTCACTCAGTTGCTTACTTGTAGCGGTACACAATCCGCGCTTTCGACAAGTCGTAGGGCGACATTTCGAGCTTGACCCGATCGCCGGGAAGAATTTTGATGTAATTCATCCGCATCTTACCGGAAATATGGGCAACAACCTCGTGCTTGTTTTCGAGCTGAACCCGAAACATGGCATTCGAGAGCGCTTCCAGAATCGTTCCGTCCGTTTGTATGGAGTTCTGTTTAGCCATTCGGGGGTTTTAGGCAATAGCCAAGCTTCGGCTGGCTAATACTTTTTCGATGTACTCGAACGTGGTCAAAATCTCGGGCTGCCCCTTCCGAACGGCAACGGTGTGTTCGTAGTGGGCGGCGGGTTTGTGGTCGCTGGTGCGGATCGTCCACCCGTCGGCTTCCTGCACGACGCTTTTTTTGCCAAGTGTAATCATCGGTTCGATGGCGATGACCATGCCTTCCTGCAATTTCGGCCCCTGCCCACGTTTGCCGTAATTAGGCACCTCTGGGCTTTCGTGCAGGTATTTACCGACGCCGTGGCCCACCAGTTCCCGCACAACCCCGTACTGGTGCGCCTCCACATACGACTGAATCGCGTAACCGATATCACCAACCCGCCCGTTGGCCACTGCCTTGCCAATGCCGACGAAAAGGGATTCGTACGTGCGCCGCAACAGCGCCTTCACTTCAGGCCGTACTTCACCCACCGGGTATGTGTAGGCGCTGTCGGCGTGGAAACCGTTGAGGAGCACGCCACAATCAATCGAGACGATGTCGCCTTCCTTCAGGTGGTAGTGGCTTGGAAACCCGTGGACCACCGTTTCGTTAACCGAAATACACAGGGCAGCCGGAAACCGCTTATCGCCAACGAGGTAATTCTTGAACGAAGGTGCCCCACCGTGATCCCGGATGAATTCGTCCGCCACATGGTCGAGATCTTTCGTCGTAATGCCCGGCTCGATGAGCCTGGCCACTTCGGCGTGCGCCCGACCCAACACCTGACCACTAACCCGGATTTGTTCGATATCCGCGTCAGACTTCAGGTAGAGCATTTTTTTAGATGGTTGTGACACTTTCCGTTCTTCCTTTCACCCGGCCCGACTTCATCAATCCTTCGTACCGGCGCATCAATAGGTAGCTTTCAATTTGCTGGAGCGTATCGAGCACCACGCCCACCAGAATCAGCAACGAGGTGCCGCCGAAAAACTGGGCGAAACTGCGCGTCATGCCGAACAGGTTGGCAATGGCGGGCAAAATAGCCACCACGGCGAGCATCATGCCACCGGGTAACGTGATGCGGTCGAGAATGGTGCCGATAAATTCTGACGTGGCCAGACCTGGCTTTACACCCGGAATAAACCCGCCGCCACGCTTCATGTCGTCGGCAATTTGTTGCGGATTCACCGAAATGGCCGTGTAAAAGAACGTAAACACGATTATCAGGAACGCGAACAACAGGTTGTACTGCCACGTCGTGTAATCGGCAAAAGCCTGGGCGATTGACTGCGCGAAATCGCTCTTCTCAGCGAACAAATTGCCGACCAAGTTCGGGATGAACATCAACGCCTGAGCGAAAATAATCGGCATCACGCCCGCCGCATTGAGCTTCAGCGGAATGTACTGCCGCTGTCCACCGGCTACTTTATTCCCGACGACTTGCTTCGCGTACTGGACAGGTATTCGTCGGACGGCCTGGGTCAGCATTACAGCACCCATCACCACAAAGTAGAGGACAACAAGCTCAATGATGAAAATCAACGCGCCCGACGTTCCCCTCGAAATCGCTTCGCCAAAAATGGCACCCGGAAAGCGCGACACGATGCCAATCATAATCAGCAGCGAAATTCCGTTTCCAATGCCTTTGTCGGTGATGCGTTCCCCCATCCACATGCAGAAGATGGTTCCGGCAACGAGGATAAAGGTCGAGTAGACAGTGAAAAAGCCACGGTCCACCATGAGGGCTTCCGAGGCAATCTGCGACTGCGTGTAGGTAATGGCCTGCGCCGCCGTAACAAAAATGGTCAGGATGCGGGTAATCTGGTTCAACTTCTTCCGCCCTGATTCGCCATCCTTCTGCATTTTCTGGAAATACGGAACGGCGATGGTCAGCAACTGAATGGCAATAGACGCCGAGATGTAGGGCATGATGCCCAACGCGAAAATGGACGCGTTGGAAAAGGCCCCTCCCAGAAACGTATCGAGCAGCCCCAGCAGACCACCCTGCGCTTTGCCCAGTTTGGTTGCATCCACGCCCGGAAGGACGATGTACGCACCCAATCGGTACACGGTGACGAACAGCAGGGTATTGAGGATGCGTGTCCGCAATTCCTCAATCGAGAAAATGTTCTTAAAGGTGGTGATGAGTTTGTCCATGTTGCAGGCTTGTCAAAATCCCGGTCATTCAAATCAACCCGTCAGCCCGAATCACAACTTGGTGGCCTTGCCGCCCGCTTTTTCGATGGCTTCGATGGCCGAAGCCGAAAAGCCGTGCGCCTGCACTTCAACGGCCGATTTCAACTCGCCCCGGTTCAGAATTTTGACCAGGTCGTTTTTGCTGACGAGGCCATTGCTGCGGAGCAAGTCGAAGTTCACCACCGTGGCGTTGGTTTTCTCAACCAGCGCCTGAATGGCATCGAGGTTAAGGGCTTTGTAGGCCACGCGGTGAATGTTGTTGAAGCCAAACTTGGGCACCCGGCGCTGGAGAGGCATTTGACCGCCTTCAAAGCCACGTTTGGCGCTGTAGCCCGAACGCGACTGAGCACCTTTATGACCACGGGCGGAGGTACCGCCCAAGCCTGAGCCAGCCCCACGACCCACGCGCTTTCTAACTTTTACCGACCCCTGAGCCGGTTTCAACGAACTCAAATCCATGAGAATGTGTGATTTATTCAGACGAAGAAATCCGCTCGTGGCGGATTCTCCTCCTACAGTTCTTCGACCTGAACCAAGTGACTTACTTTACGAATCATCCCGGCGATGGAGTCAGTTTTTTCAACTTCCACGCTCCGGTTGATTTTACCCAAACCCAGCGCGGTGATGGTGCGCTTCTGGACCTCGGGCCGGTCAATCGTACTTCTGACCTGGGTGATTTTTACTTTCGCCATGTTCGTACAAGGTTAATCGCTGCCGGAAGTTCCGTTAGCCGTTAAAAACCGTCGCCATTTTCACGCCACGTTGCGAAGCTACCTGGTGGGGTGCCCGCATTTTCGAGAGCGCATCCACGGTTGCCTTTACCACGTTGTGCGGGTTCGACGAGCCTTTCGATTTCGCCAGTACGTCACGGATACCGGCGCTTTCGAGCACGGCGCGCATGGCACCACCGGCGATCACGCCGGTACCCGGAGCGGCGGGTTTCAGGAGCACGAAACCACCGCTGAACTTACCCGTCATTTCGTGAGGAACGGTGTGCTTGAGCAGCGGCACCTGCACGAGGCTTTTCTTGGCGTCTTCGATGCCCTTGGCGATGGCGTCGGTTACTTCGTTGGCTTTGCCGAGACCGAAACCAACTACGCCGTTGCCGTCACCCACCACGACGATGGCCGAGAAACTGAAGCGGCGACCACCTTTTACTACTTTTGCGACGCGGTTGATGGCCACGACGCGTTCTTTCAGGTCAGACTCGTTGACTTTCGTCGCACGGGTTGTATGGAGTTGTGACATCGTGTTGAATTAGAATTTTAGACCGCCTTCGCGGGCACCTTCGGCCAGCGCCTTTACTTTCCCGTGGTACAGGTAGCCGTTGCGGTCAAAAACTACCGCCGACACGCCACCGGCAAGGGCTTTTTCGGCCAATTTCTGGCCGACCGATTTGGCCGAATCAACTGAGTTCGTCGCCGTATCTCCCAAATCTTTGATGGATGCACTGGCGAGGGTGACGCCGTTGCTGTCGTCGATAATTTGTGCGTAAATAGACTTGTTGGAGCGGAAAACCGATAACCGGGGCCGTTCGGGCGTCCCGGCAATCCGGCCGCGGATGCTGCGCTTGATGCGCTCCCGCCGTTCGAGTTTCTTTGTCATGGTACCTTTGTTGCGTGGATTTCCAACCCACCTTTTAGTCCAGAGTCAGCAATTTTCAGTTGGTAAAAAAGCAAATTCTAAAATTGCCAACTGCCAACCGCTAACCGCCATCTTTTATTTCTTACCGGAGGCCTTGCCCGCTTTGCGGCGAATCTGTTCGCCCACGAAGCGAATACCCTTGCCTTTGTAGGGTTCTACTTTCCGCAACGAGCGGATTTTAGCGGCAACCTGGCCAATGAGTTGCTTGTCGATGCCTTCCAGAATCACCTTCGGGTTCTGGCCTTTTTCGGTCAGGGTCGACACTTTAATTTCGGCGGGAACGGCCAGAAACACGCTGTGCGAATAGCCGAGGCTGAGTTCGAGCACGTTACCCTGGTTGGTGGCTTTGTAACCCACCCCAACAATTTCGAGCTGAATTTTATAGCCGTTGCTGACGCCTTCCACCATGTTGTTGACCAGCGCACGGTACAATCCGTGCAACGCCTTGTGGCGTTTCTGCTCGGTGGGGCGTTTTACGGTGACATCGGTACCTTCCACGGCAACCGTGATGTCCGGGTCAATAGCCTGGGTCAGCGTACCTTTGGGGCCTTGCACCGTAACCAGGCTATTGTCGACGGCTACCGAAACGCCAGCAGGCAATGTGATGATTTTGTTTCCTATTCGTGACATGACTTTGTGGCGATTAGTAAACGTAGCACAGCACTTCGCCGCCCACGTTGAGCGTTTTGGCTTCTTTATCGGTCATCACGCCTTTCGAGGTCGAAAGGATGGCGATGCCCAGTCCGTTGAGCACCCGGGGCATTTCGTCGGCACCAGTGTATTTACGCAAACCTGGTTTGCTGATGCGCGTCAGGTTCACAATGGCCGATTGCTTGGTCACTGGGTTGTACTTCAACGCGATTTTAATCGTGCCCTGAACGGTGGCCTCGTCGAATTTGTAATTCTGAATGTAACCCTTCTCAAAAAGCACTTTGGTCAGTTCCTTTTTGAGGTTGGAGGCAGGGATTTCTACCACCCGGTGCCGTGCCTTGATGGCGTTCCGCAGGCGGGTGAGGTAGTCTGCGATGGGGTCTGTCATGGCTTCAATGCGTTGTTCGCAGTCCTCGTTTCAAAACGAGCCTGCAAAATTAGAGATTCAAAACGAATAATCAAATCGTTTCCTACCAGGACGACTTGGTTACACCGGGAATTTTGCCATCGGAGGCCATCTCCCGGAAGGTAACCCGCGAGATACCAAACTTGCGCATGTAGCCGCGCGGACGGCCGGTGAGTTTGCAGCGGTTGTGGAGGCGAACCGGCGAGGCGTTGCGGGGCAGTTTGTCGAGGGCCAGGTAGTTACCGGCTTCTTTCAAGGCCTTCCGCTTAGCGGCAAATCGGGCGACGAGGGCCTCGCGCTTGCGCTCTCTGGCTTTTACTGATTCTTTTGCCATGGGTTTTGTATCAGTTGTTCGTTGCTGGTTGAAGCATTGCTGGTTTTAGGGTTGTGAATTCGACAACCGTCAACGGTCGACCAACAACTACTTGAATTATTTTTTCTGGTTGGCGAAGGGCATTCCCAGTGCTTTGAGCAGTTCAAGGCTCTCTTCGTCGTTTTTCGCCGTCGTGACGAACGTGATGTCCATTCCCGAAATCTTCTGCACTTTGTCGATCGAGATTTCCGGGAAGATGATCTGCTCTTTCACGCCCAGCGTGTAGTTGCCCCGGCCATCGAAGCCTTTGTCGCTGATGCCTTTGAAATCGCGGACGCGCGGCAGGGCGATGGTGGTGAGGCGATCGAGGAATTCGTACATGCGTTCGCCGCGCAGAGTTACCTTCGCGCCGATGGGGACGCCCCGGCGGAGTTTGAAGTTCGAGACGTCTTTCTTCGAAAGTGTCGGGACGGCTTTCTGACCGGTAATGGTCGTCAGTTCTTCGACGCCTACGTCAACCAGTTTCTTGTCTGCCACAGCGGCACCGATGCCCTTGTTGACGACAATCTTCTCAAGTTTCGGAACCTGCATCACCGACTTGTATTGAAAGCGTTCTTTCAGCGAGCCGATAATTTCGTTGTAGTATTTTTCTTTCAGCCTGGGAGTTGCCATTGTCTGGAATGGTTTGTGGATTTCCGACCCACGGTTCAGTTTAACAGTCCGCAGTTCACAGTTTGCAGTTTTTTTACTGCTGCTGCTTACGGCCAACTGCCCATTTTAGATAAAATTGCCCGACTTTTTGCTGAAGCGCTGGAGCTTGCCTTTGTCGTTGAGTTTGCGGCCCGTGCGGGTGGGTTCGCCGGTTTGGGGATCGACCACCATCAGGTTGCTGAGGTGAATGGTCCCTTCGCGCTGCTCGATGCCCCCCTGCGGGTTGGCGGCCGTAGGCTTCACGTGTTTGGTGATCATGTTGACACCTTCCACCGTGGCGCGGAACTTGTCCGTGAGGACTTTGCTCACTTTGCCGGATTTGCCCTTGGCGTTGCCCGAAATCACCATCACGGTGTCGCCGGACTTAATGTGCAGCTTGGGCTTCTTGGTTGCTTTGTTTTCCATCGTTGGTTTCGGGAAGGCGGGCCGTTAGAGTACTTCCGGGGCCAGTGAAACAATTTTCATGAACTGCTTTTCGCGCAATTCGCGGGCGACGGGGCCGAAAATGCGGGTCCCACGCGGCTCGTCGTTGTTGTTGAGCAACACGGCGGCGTTGTCCTCAAAACGGATGTACGACCCGTCTTTTCGGCGTACTTCCTTTTTGGTGCGAACGACCACGGCCTTCGAGACGGTGCCTTTTTTCATGCTGCTCGACGAAAGAGCCGATTTCACCGTCACGACGATTTTATCGCCCACCGAAGCGTACCGTTTGCCGGTACCGCCCAGGACGCGGATGACGAGCACCTCTTTGGCCCCGCTGTTGTCCGCTACGCCAAGTCTGGATTCTTGCTGAATCATTACCTTAGTTAGATTTTCAGTTTTCGGTTTTTAGTTTTCAGCGGTCCGTCGCGCGGTTCGTGCGTTGAGAACAACCGAAAACTGGAAACTAAAAACTCATTTTGCTTTTTCCACGATATCGACCAACCGCCAGCGCTTGTTTTTCGACAGCGGGCGGGTTTCCATCACGCGAACGGTATCGCCGATGCCACATTCGTTTTTCTCGTCGTGTACCATCAACTTGGTCGTTTTCTTCTGAAACTTCCCGTAAATCGGGTGTTTCACCTTGCGCTCGACGGCAATCGTGACCGACTTGTCCATTTTGTCGCTCAACACGCGACCCACGCGGACTTTCCGAAGGTTTCTGGTTTCTTCCATGATTGGAATTTGTTTTCTGCTGCGCCAGCGGGTTATTGGGGCCGGGCCGAAAGCTCGGTCATCAGACGGGCAATCAGTTTGCGCGAGGTGCGCAGGCGCATCGGGTTTTCAATGGGCGAAATCGCGTGCGCAAACTTCAGCCGGTCGAGCGCCTGTTTCTCCTGGGCAATCTGTTGCTTCAGGTCGTCGGCGCTCAGCGATTTGATTTCTTTATTTTTCATGGCTTCCAAAGGAGTCTTGCCGTGATGGACTGGTGCGTTATTCGGCTACTTCCTCGTAGTCGCGCCGAACGACGAACTTCGTGCGAACGGGCAATTTCTGAGCGGCCAACCGAAGCGCTTCCTGCGCCAGTTCGAGAGGGACACCCGTCGATTCAAACAGAATCGTTCCGGGTTTCACGTTGGCAACCCAGTATTCGGGTGCCCCTTTTCCTTTTCCCATCCGCACTTCGGCGGGTTTCTTGGTGATGGGGTTATCGGGAAAAATGCGAATCCATACCTGGCCTTCACGCTTCATGGCGCGGGTGACCGAAATACGGGCGGCTTCAATCTGGCGGGCAGTAATCCGACCCGGTTCGAGCGACTTGATGGCGAACGAACCGAATGAAATCTCGTGACCCCGCGTAGCCAGGCCCTTTACGCGGCCTTTCTGCGTCTTGCGAAACTTGGTTCTTCTGGGCTGTAACATGACGTTAATTCAGTTTTCAGTTTTCGGTTTTCAGTCTTCAGTTTTCAGTTAAACTCATCAACTGTAAACTATGAACTGCAAACCGCAACGGCGGACCGCTGTAAACTTTAAGATTTACCGACGGCCACCACCGCCGCCGCCACCGGGCCGGGCACCACCGCCACCGCCGGGGCGTCCACCGCCCCCAGCGCCACCCGGACGGCTACCGCCGCCACCACCGCCGCGATTACCACCCCGACCGCCACCGCCACCCTGGCCGCCACGTCCACCCGCAGCACCCTGACCGGGTCCGCGTCCACCGCGGTCGCCGCCGCGATCACCACCCCGGCCACCCCGGTCACCACCGCGATCGTTCCGATCACGACGGTCGCCCCGGTCGCCGCCGCGGGCGTCGCCACCGGCAGCACCGGTCGCGGCGTAGGCGTTAGGCGTCAGGTCACGCTTGCCGTACACTTCGCCTTTGAAAATCCAGACTTTGATGCCAATTTTTCCGTACACCGTCTGGGCTTCGGAAATCGCGTAATCAATGTCGGCGCGCAACGTGTGTAGCGGAATGCGGCCTTCCTTGTATTGTTCGGTACGGGCCATTTCGGCACCGCCCAAGCGACCCGACAATTTCACCTTGATGCCCTGAGCACCCACCCGCATGGCCGAAGCGATGGATTGCTTCATGGCGCGGCGGAACGAAATGCGGGCTTCCAGTTGCTGAGCGATGGTTTCGCCCACCAGTTTGGCATCAATCTCGGGGCGTTTGATCTCGAAAATGTTGATCTGAACGTCCTTGCCAGTGATTTTCTTCAGCTCTTCTTTGATCTTGTCGACTTCCTGGCCGCCCTTGCCAATCACCACACCCGGACGGGCCGTGTTGATGGTCAGGGTAATGCGTTTCAGCGTGCGCTCGATGATGACCTTCGAGATGGCCCCCTTCGAGATACGCGCCTTGATGTATTTACGAATCTGCTCGTCTTCGACCAGTTTCTCCGCGAAACTCTTGCCGCCGTACCAGCTCGAATCCCACCCGCGGATGATGCCCAGTCGCAGACCAACGGGGTTAATTTTTTGTCCCATGGTGTTATGCTTCGGTGTTAGTTTCTTGGGTCTCGGCACCCGGTTTAGCGTTGCTGGCCACCACGAGCGTGATGTGGTTGGAGCGCTTGCGGATGCGGTGACCGCGACCCTGGGGGGCCGGGCGCAGGCGCTTCAGCATCGGACCCCCATCGACGAAGATGGTTTTCACGTAGAGGTCGGCGTCTTCCAGTTTCACCGATTCTTCAAATTTCTGCTGCCAGTTGGCCACGGCCGAAAGCAACAGTTTTTCGATGCGCGGTGCGCCCGATTGGGGCTGGAATTTCAGAATGGCCAGGGCTTTGTTGACGCTCTGCCCGCGCACCAGATCGGCCACCAGACGCATCTTGCGCGGCGAGGTCGGTACGTTTCGGAGAATGGCGATTGCTTCCATTTTTTGTTAATGCTGAATTTTGAATTCTGAATTCTGAATGAGAAAGCCAATAATTCAGCACTCAACATTCAGCATTCAGCATTCTATCGTTTGCCTTTGTCTTTTTTGGCCACGTGACCGCGGAAATTGCGCGTCGGAGCAAATTCACCCAGCTTGTGACCGACCATGTTTTCGGTGACGTACACGGGGATGAACTTGTTCCCGTTGTGAACGGCGAAGGTATGGCCGACGAAATCGGGCGAAATCATCGAGCGACGCGACCAGGTCTTGATGACCGACTTCTTGCCCGCGTTGTTCATTGCCTGAACTTTGTTGTCGACGCGGAAGTCAATGTAGGGGCCTTTTTTGAGCGAACGTGCCATTATTTCTTCCTTCTGCTAATGATCAGTTTATTGGACGCCTTCTGCGGAGTGCGGGTCTTCTTGCCTTTGGCCAGCAGACCGTTGCGCGAACGGGGGTGACCCCCCGACGCCCGGCCCTCGCCACCACCCATCGGGTGATCGACCGGGTTCATCACCACGCCACGAACGCGGGGGCGGATGCCCAGCCAGCGGCTGCGACCGGCTTTTCCCTTGCTTTCGTTCATGTGGTCGGGGTTCGATACCGAGCCAACCGTGGCCCGGCAGGTTCCCAACACCATGCGGCTTTCGCTGGAGGGCATTTTCAGAATTACGTACTTGCCTTCGCGACCCAGAATCTGGGCGTACGTTCCGGCGCTGCGGGCCATGGCGGCTCCTTTACCGGGCGTCAGTTCGATGGCGTGAATGATCGTACCGATGGGAATCACCTGCAGGGGCAGGCAGTTGCCCACTTCGGGGGCGATGTCGCTGCCAGAGGAGATTTTCTGACCGACTTTCAGGCCCTGCGGGGCCAGGATGTAGCGCTTTTCGCCGTCGGCGTACTGCACCAGGGCAATGCGGGCCGAGCGGTTGGGGTCGTACTCGATGGTCAGCACTTCGGCGACTACGTCGAGTTTCTCGCGCTTGAAGTCGATGATGCGGTACTTGCGCTTGTGCCCACCGCCGATGTAGCGCATCGTACGGTGCCCGGAGTCGTTGCGACCACCGGTTTTTTTCAGCACTTCCGTCAAGCTCTTTTCGGGCTTGCTGGCCGTGATGTCAGCGAACGACGGGCCGACGTGAAAACGTTGGCTGGGGGTCGTTGGTCTGAATTTTTTGACTGCCATTTTCTGGTTTTGGCTGTGGTTGCTCCTTGTCCCGGAAAGCCGGAGTCAACCCGTTTACATCAACCCGCCGGGAGCGGGGATTTTTCTGAGTTCGGATTTATGATTGCGGATTTGGGATTTAAAACCTGCAATCCGCAATCCTTACTCCGCAGTCCGAAATCGTCAGATTCCTTCGTAGAAATCAATCACTTCGCCTTCGGCGACGGTGATGACGGCTTTTTTATAGGTCTGCGTGTTGCCGCTGGTGAGGCGGTTGCGAGTGCTGCGCGACTTGCTTTTGCCAATCTGCCGCATCGTTTGCACGCCTTCCACTTTTACGCCGTACAGTTTTTCAACCGCTTTTTTAATCTCGACTTTGTTGGCTTTCAACTCCACCTCGAAACCGTACTTGCCTTGATTGTTCATGGCCGTGTACTTTTCGGTCAGGAGCGGCCGGATGAGAATACCCATGACGCTTAGTTGTTAAAAAGCGATTCGATTTTGGAAATAGCGCCCTCGATGATGAGCACGCGGTCGGCGTTCAGCACGTTGTACGTGGTCAGTTGCTCAGGCGTGGCCACCTGCGCTTTTTGCAGGTTGCGGCTCGACAACAGCACGTTCTGGTTGGCTTCGGGAAGTACCAGCAGCGTTTTGGTGTCGGTCAGCGAAAAGGCGTTGAGGAGGCTGACGTATTGTTTGGTTTTGGGGGTGTCGAAGTCGAAGCCTTCCACCACCAGCACCACGCCCTCCTGGGCTTTGGAAGCAAGCGCCGACTGCCGGGCCAGGGACTTTACTTTCTTGTTCAGCTTGAAGGAATAATCGCGGGGGCGCGGACCGAAGATACGGCCACCACCCTTAAAAAGGGGCGATTTGATCGAGCCGGCGCGGGCACCGCCTGTGCCCTTCTGGCGCTTGATTTTGCGCGTCGAGCGGCTTACTTCGGCACGCTCTTTCGCTTTGTGCGTTCCCTGACGCTGGTTGGCGAGGTACTGCTTCACGTCGAGGTACATGACGTGCTCGTTCGGCTCAATGCCGAAAACCTCGTCCGAGAGGGTCACTTTCTTACCCGTTTCGCTCCCGGAAATGTTGAATACACTCAGTTCCATGATCTTATTTCTCGAGAATGACGAACGAATTTTTGGCACCCGGTACCGACCCGCTCACGACGATGAGGTTTTTTTCGGGCATCACTTTTACGATGCGCAGGTTCTGCACCTTCACGCGGTCGTTGCCCATACGGCCCGCCATGCGGAGGCCTTTGAACACCCGCGAAGGAAATGAGCAGGCCCCAATCGAACCGGGGTGACGGGCGCGGTTGTGCTGGCCGTGCGTCTGGCCACCCACGCCGGCAAACCCGTGGCGCTTCACAACGCCCTGGAAACCACGGCCTTTCGAAGTACCGATGGCATCGACGAAATCGCCTTCGACGAAGAGATCGGCGGCGATGGTGTCACCCAGACTGAGCGTTTTTTCAAATTCCTTGAACTCCACCAGCTTGCGCTTGGGCGTGGTGCCAGCCTTTTTGAAGTGGCCCTGCAAAGGCTTGGTGGTGCTTTTCTCTTTTTTCTCGCCGAAACCAAGCTGAACGGCGTTGTAGCCATCCGTCTCGACGGTTTTGACTTGCGTAACCACGCAAGGGCCGGCTTCGATCAGCGTACACGGAACGGCGGTGCCGTCGGCGTTGTAGAGGCTGGTCATGCCGATTTTTTTACCAATGATACCAGACATTTTCTTGGTGGTGTTAGACACTTCGGCTGCCCAACCAAGGGCAGCCTTCGAAAACGATTAAACTAAATCGGGCCGCAAAAGTAGGGTTTTTGCCGCAGGCTCACAAGCCACGTGACAAAATCCTTCCGAAACTCAGTCGGTTAGCCGGGAAGAAGAACGGTAGTGAAGTGGACGGGAGCAGGCGTGTGGAGCGCAGGAAAGGAGCCGCGCGAATGACACAAACCGACCAGCGGTCGGCAAACCTAATCCTGCCAGCTTACTACTCAACTCTCCGGTCCGGGCATTCAGACCACTGGCGAGCCAGTAACAGTTCTGACATTCTGGGAGTCGGGGTTTAACCCGTCATCAGAAGTTTTGCCCCACTTCAAACTCCAGCTTGGTTTCCGTGCAGTTCTGCCAACCGGTTACGGACGTGCTACGAGCGGGGCTTCCTAAAATCGAGGTGCAAAAATAGAAGAAACTTCCCTGAATGCCAGCGGTCGCCGGAAACTTTTTTTGAACCCCTTTTTACCCGCGTCCCGGCGGGGCGCAAAAAAGCGGGTTCGGAAGAACCGGCTGCGTTGTCACGGATTCGGCAACGTGACCCGGTTGATTTGCAGGCTCTGCACCTGGGCCGCGCCGCCCTCCGCCGACAGGGTGAGCTTTCCTTCGGTTTTGGTCGGGAAAACGAGGTCAGTGAGGGTCGCTTCGCCGTCCTGAGCGAAGACTTCCACGACGGACTTGTCGGCCAGCAGGCGGAGTTTCAGCACGCCGTTTCGCAGCGGCACCGGAGCCGTCTCGACGCTGGAAAATTTCGGGTGAAAGGCTACGTTGCCCGAACCCGTGCGGTCGAGGGACAATTCCTGTCGGGTCACGTCGTAGCGCAGCACGGTGCGTTCGCCTTTGCTTTCAAACAGGTTCAGCGACACGCTTTTGGCTGTTCCGGGTTTCAGGGTCAGTTCCAGGTCGAACACGTCGCCCCGGAACGGCACTTCGTACCGACCACTAATTGCCTTGTTTTTGACGCTGAACGCCGTTTGCTCCGCTTTCCGCAGCCCGGCGAGGGGTTGCTGAATCAGTTGCAGCCCGGCGGCGGTGCGCTTGAGGGTGATTTGCCGGGGCACCGACATGGCTCCCTTAAACGGCGTCGTGGGCAGGTCGTTGGCGTAAGCCCAGTTGTTAAGCCAGCCTACCATCACGGGTCCGGCCTGGGCGGCGGGCAGGTGGTTGTACTGAATGGCCGCGTAGTAATCTTTGCCCCAATCCACCACGTTTCCCACTGCCGGGGCAATGGGTTTCGGGTTGGCTGGGTCGAGTTTGAAGGTGGTGCCGTCGAAATCGCCGACGAAATACTGCATCCCAACGTAGTCTTTCTGCGGGTGGCCCGCTGAGATGAACAGCACCCACCGGCTTCTTCCCGGTTCGTTTTGAATCGGCACCGGCATCAGCGCCGGGCATTCCCAGACTTTCGTCGTGTCGCCCACCTTGCCGAAGTGGCTCATCAGGTGCCAGGTTTTCAGGTCTTTCGATTCGTAGAACGCCGCGCGGTGTTCGGTGGCTTTGACGGTGGCCATTACCCACTTCTTCTGGGGCGCGTACCAAAACACGTTCGGGTCGCGGAACTCCTTGCTGCCGATGTCCACGATGGGGTTTTTGGCGTACTGCTGCCAGGTGCGGCCCCGGTCGGCGCTGGAGGCGAGGTTCTGGTACTGGGCCAGTTGCTTGTTGCTTGCCGTGACGTTGCCCGTGTAAATGGCGACGAGGCAGTCTTTCGTACCCGGCGGGCACAGGCCGTTTTTGTTGCCTGCATCCACCACCGCGCTGCCCGAGAAGATGGCCGTGGTTTTTTCTCCTTTGGTAAATTCGGGGATGGCCACCGGCAGGTGCTGCCAGCGTAGCAGGTCTTTGCTCACGGCATGGCCCCAACTCATGTGGCCCCACTTGTTATCAAACGGGTTGTGCTGGTAAAACAGGTGGTACTCGCCATCGTAATACAGCAGCCCGTTGGGGTCGTTGATCCAGTTTTTGGGTGGCGTGAAGTGGTACTGCGGGCGGTAGGCCTGCCCGTGGACAATTGGGCCAAGACCGGTCAGGAGCGCGATGCTCAGAAAATAGGTTCGCATGGTGTGCAAGGTAATGGAACGCGAATGAAATGGATTCTCATCGTTTTATACCTGAAATTTAATCTGATTTACGCCGTTGAAATGGCGGTTCCAAACCGCCAAAAAGAAAGGCCCAAGTCACCAACTTGAGCCAGAATTATACTTACTTATTTTTAGCGCGAGTTTGGAACTCGTGCCCGGTCAGTAAATTCATTTTGATGGTACTTTGCACGGGCACGAGTTGCAAACTCGCGCCATTCAAAGTTACAGACTCGCGCCTGCTGGGGCTTTACAATGACCGCTAACGAAAAAGGCTTGGCGTTTGTTGGGGAATTAGTATTCCGTCAGCCCATAACCGAAGCCCAATAATTGCAATATTGCTGATGTTTTATTCATTGCCAAATTTATAACGTCTAGCCCGAACTGAAGCACAATAAAGAACAAATGCTGAGGCAATATTCGTCAAGCCCCAATAATGCCAAACCTAATGTTGTGTGCAGTTATATTGTTACCCAATTTCTAAGTTATTAATTAAAGTTTTTTTGCTTGTAAATCTATTTAGCCATTCATTTATTGAATTTGGTCTAAACTCATTGGTGTCATTAGTATTTGTAAAATACCTAACCACATCAGATTCTGGGTCAAGACAAGCACACCAAATTTTACCAAAATTATCTAAAGCGATTATTGATTCCATTATAGTATAAAGTCCTTTTACACCACCAACAATTACAGAAATATCATTATTATATTCATCTTTTTCAGAGCTAATTCTTTGAAAATTATTTATAAAAATTTGAAAGTAAATTCCTGTAAGCCTCATCAATTCGTTTAAGTCAATTTCGTCCAAATATCCATAATCAACCAAAGTCTCTTTTGAATGCTTATAAATTCCACTAAATGTTGAATTGTGACCGTGAAAATAATCACATCCGAGACCTTCTTCAATTTCAATGTACCAATTTCCGCCTTCATTTTTCCGCCTAAATACAATTTCACATACTTTGTCTTCGTCTGGCTTGTGTCTATAATACGCAGAATGTGGTGTCAAAATTTTTGCCTTACCTGAAATATCCCCAGTTCTTGCACCATCAAACATTTGAATTGTGAAATAAAATGCGTCTGATGAAACTCTATTAATGATTAAGTTACCTCCCCTTGCTTTGATTTTAAAATCCATCTCCCAATTACCAAACCAAATTACTTGTTCTTTAATGTTATAATCTGAACTATAGTATTGAAGTGCTTTTTGGAAAGTAGTTACTAATTGAGTTATTAACTTTTGCTTTTCTTGACTTTTACTTTCAAGTTTTTCGTCAAGAAAATATTGTAAAACACGTCTGCCTCTGAGGTCGAATGGCAATTTATCGACTCCACCAAATGCAGAGTTCTGAATAAGTATAATTCTTTCCCAACCAAGTATTGCTGATGCATATCCAAGTTCAAAAAGCACGTTAGGATTAGGAACAAGTCGATTGTTTGATGAAGAGTTAATTATTGTAATATCGCAAACAAATACATCTGATTTTGCAATTTTTGCAGTAATTGATTCAACAATTGAAGGACTTCCAGGCATACCAAAAGTATCTCTATCAATTACAGCATCAATCGAGAATCTTTCATCTTTTGAAAATTCTTTAGCAGCATTTTCAAGACAATCAAGTATAAAAGACCTGTTTAATTTGTTGATAATGTCAGATTGCCAAGAATAAAATAGAGTGAAATTCATTTTGTCTATTGAAACACTGTTAATAGAATAAGCAGTTAAATTTTTAGGGTTCTGAATAATTGCACACAACAATTGTGTTTGCGCAACTCGCTACTGCGCCAATCCGTCCTGTGTACGCAGTCCAGTTGCGCCAATCCGTCGGAATTTGGGTAGGTTTGCGCAACTGCCCCCCTTTCGACCGGTTTCGCCAATTGTTTGCTCTTTTCCCGTTGGCGTGAGGTGGCGCAGCCGGAGGGGTTTGCCCGCTTTCCTTTCTCTCTTACTGGCTTTCTGCCCCCCAATGCTACCACTTCCCGAACAGCCTGTCAAGATTTTCGGACCATTTATTTAACGGTAGTGCGTCACGCCTTAGCACCCAGTACGTTAGCGGGAGTTTTCACCCTTAAAACCCCCTCCGGTATGGGATCCATTAGTGCAACCGGCCACGCCGTGAACGTGGCGAATTTCAAAACCCTCACGACCACCTGTACGTACTTCGGGCTGCCTTACAACCCGGTGAACGCGGCCCTGAAGCTGACGGCGCTCAATACGCTGGCGGCCCAGGCCGATGCGGTCCTCAATGACCTAAAGAACGCCCTGCCTGCCTTTCAGATGGCGGTGGATTTGCGCGAGGCGGCTTTTGCTCCGCTGAGCGCGCTCGTGACGCGCCTGGTGAATGCTTACGAAACGATGGGCGGCGACGCAGCCCTGCTCGCGGCGGTGAAAGCGCTGGCCAAAAAAATAACGGGGCAACGGGCCACGGCCAAACCCAAGCCGTCGGCCACCGATGCCGAACCCTCGGCCAAAACCGTTTCGGCGTCGCAGATGGACTACGACAGCCGGTGGAACAACTTCGACGCGCTGGTAAAAACCCTCCAGGGCGACGCGGCCTACCTGCCCAACGAAGCCGACCTGAAGCTGCCCGCCCTACAAGCTCTGGTGACGACGCTGCAATCGCGCAATTCGGCGGTGGACAACGCCTACCAGCCCGTGAGCCTGGCCCGCACCCAGCGAAACACGGTGCTGTACCACCCCACCACGGGGCTGGTGGCCGTGGCGGCGCTGGTGAAAAAGTATGTGAAGAGTGTGTACGGGGCGCAAAGCCCGCAGTTTGAGCAAGTGAGTGGCATCAAGTTTACGAAGTTTAAACCCTGAGGTGGGTTCGGGGGGCGGGTTTAGCAATCAGTCCCCCGGATTTGTACCTGAGTGGCCCCGGTTTGTTTTTCCGGCTCCGTCATTCTGCTTTTTTGCTCCACCGTTTGTATTTCCTGCCCCACCACTTCGCTTTCCCGGCCCACCACTTTGCTCTTTTGCTCCACCATTCCGCTTTTTTGTCCCACCATTTTGTTTTTTTGTTCCACCATTCGACTTTCCTGCTCCACCATTTCACTTTCCTGCTCCACCATTTGTCTTTTTTGCGATCCGACTGGCTTTGGGTGCGTGTTGCAGGAAGTGGGGTGAAGGATGGGGTACAACAGAAAAGGGTGTCACGCTGAGCTTGTCGAAGCGCGGCGGCGTAGCGCTTCGACAAGCTCAGCGTGACACCTTTTTTCAACAAAAAGCGTGACACCCTTTTTAACAAAAAAGCCCGGCTCCACTAATGTGGAGCCGGGCTTTTTACTTTCAGGCAATGGAGTCGTCAGACTTTGATTTCAACGTCCACGCCGCTGGGCAATTCCAGCTTCATCAGCGCGTCCACGGTTTTGGCCGAGGTCGAGTAGATGTCGATGAGGCGCTTGTAGGTACAGAGTTGAAACTGCTCGCGGGCTTTTTTGTTGACGTGGGGCGAGCGGAGCACCGTGAATTTTTCCTTGTCGGTCGGCAGCGGGATGGGACCGCTCACGAGCGCGCCGGTGGCCTTGACGGCCTTCACGATTTTCTCCGACGACTTGTCGACCAGCATGTGGTCGAACGACTTCAGTTTAATGCGAATCTTTTGATTCATGGTTGTGACTGGTTCGGGTTGGGAAAAAGCCCCGGCGAAAGAACCATTTACTCCGCCAGGGGTGGGTAATTTGAGAATTTGATAATGTGCTAATGTGAAAATGTGCGAATGAAGATGCCTTTGCATTCGCACATCAGCACATTATCAAGTTATAATCCTTTCGCCTTTTTGATCACCTCGTCGGCGAGGTTTTGGGGAACGAATTCGTAGTGCGAGAAGGTCAGGTTGGCCGTGGCGCGACCCGACGACATGGTGCGGAGGTCGGTCACGTAACCGAACAGTTCGCTCAGGGGCACGTCGGCCTTAATGACCTGCGACCCGGCGCGGCTGTCCATGCCTTTCATGATGCCCCGGCGGCGGTTCAAGTCGCCCGTGATGGGACCGGTGTACTCGTCGGGCGTGAGTACTTCGACGGCCATGATGGGTTCCATGATTTTGGCACCAGCCTGGCGGGCGGCTTCTTTGTAACCCAGGCGCGCGGCCATTTCGAAGGAGAGTGAATCGGAGTCGACGTCGTGGAAGGAGCCGTGGTAAATGCGCACGCGCATCGAATCCATCGGGTACCCGGCCAGCGGACCGTTTTTCATCGCTTCGGCGAAGCCTTTCTGAATGGCCGGGATGAATTCTTTCGGAATCACCCCACCCACGATGCCGTTGACGAAGTCGAGGCCCGTTTTGCCTTCTTCCTCCACCGGCCCGAGTTCAAACACGATGTCGGCGAATTTACCGCGACCCCCGGTTTGTTTTTTGTACACTTCGCGGTGCTCCACTTTCTTGGTGATGGCTTCTTTGTAAGCCACCTGCGGCGCGCCCTGGTTGATTTCCACCTTGAATTCGCGGCGCATCCGGTCGATGATGATTTCGAGGTGCAACTCGCCCATGCCGCGCAGAATCGTCTGGCCGGTTTCCTCGTCGGTGTTCACCTGGAGGGTCGGGTCTTCTTCGATCAGCTTGGTGATGGCCTTGCTGAAGTTGTCCTGATCGGCCGATTTCTTCGGTTCGATGGCGTAGCCAATCACCGGGTCGGGGAAGTCCATCGATTCGAGCACGATGGGGTTTTTCTCGTCGCAGAGCGTGTCGCCCGTTTTGATGTCCTTGAAACCCACCACGGCACCGATGTCGCCCGCTTCGAGGCGCTCGATGGAGTTTTGCTTGTTGGCGTGCATCTGGAAAATCCGCGAGATGCGCTCCTTGTTGCCCGAGCGGGTGTTGAGCACGTACGAACCGGCTTCGAGCGTACCCGAATACGACCGCACGAAACACAGACGGCCCACGTACGGGTCGGTGGCGATTTTGAACGCCAGCGCCGTAAAAGGGTCTTTGTCGCCGGGGTGACGCACCACTTCGGCGTCGGTGTTGGGGTTGATGCCGGTGATGCTTTCCTTGTCGAGCGGTGAGGGCAGCAGGGCCATCACGTAGTCGAGCATGGTTTGCACACCTTTGTTTTTGAACGACGAACCGCAGAGCATCGGCACAATTTTCATGCTAACGGTGGCGGCCCGCAGGGCGGCGAGGATTTCGTCTTCGGTGATCGAAGCCGGATCGTCGAAGTATTTCACCAGGAGGTTTTCGTCGAAATCAGCCACGGCTTCGAGAAGTTTCTCGCGCCATTCGGTGGCTTCTTCGAGCATGTCGTCGGGAATGGGCACTTCGGTAAAGGTCATGCCTTTGTCGCTCTCGTTCCACTCAATGCCCCGGAAGTTGACGAGGTCAACCACCCCTTTAAAGTTGTCTTCAGAGCCGATGGGCAACTGCAGCGGCACGGCGTAGCTGCCGAGCATTTCTTTCACCTGGTTGCAGACGTTCAGAAAGTCTGCACCCGAGCGGTCCATTTTGTTGACGAAGCCAATCCGGGCCACGTTGTAGTTGTTGGCCAGGCGCCAGTTGGTTTCCGACTGCGGCTCCACGCCATCGACGGCGCTGAAGAGAAACACCAGGCCGTCGAGCACGCGCAACGAGCGGTTCACTTCCACGGTAAAATCCACGTGGCCCGGCGTGTCGATGATGTTGACGTGGTAGTTCTGGTCGCGGTATTTCCAGTTCACCGTCGTGGCGGCCGAGGTGATCGTGATGCCCCGCTCCTGCTCCTGCTCCATCCAGTCCATCGTGGCCGCGCCGTCGTGTACCTCCCCGATTTTGTGGCTCACGCCCGAGTAGTACAAAATCCGCTCGGTGGTGGTGGTTTTTCCGGCGTCGATGTGGGCGGCAATCCCGATGTTCCGGGTGAATTTTAGGTCTCGTGCCATTTGCGTTATGATTGTGACGAATTTTTTCTAAAGCGTTGAAAACGAATGAAGGTGGCATGGGGGCGGTACGCACCGAATTTAGCGCACCCAATCGGGGTGCAAAATTAGGCATTCATCCCCGGAATTGCCAACGCCGCGCGTAGATTTTCTGTGGTGCAACCGGGTGAAGGTCAGTTGAAAACAAAAACCTCCGGAGTACTGAAGACCCCGGAGGTTTTTTGTCCTGAAAACTGACTGCCTCAGAACCGGAAGTGCGAGAAAGCCTTGTTGGCTTCGGCCATCCGGTGGGTGTCGTCTTTTTTCTTGACGGAAGCGCCTTCCCCGCGCGAAGCGGCCACGATTTCGTTGGCCAAGCGCTCCATCATGGTTTTCTCGCCCCGACGGCGTGCGTACAGAATCATCCATTTCATGCCTACGGAAACTTTACGTTCGGCACGCACTTCGGTCGGAACCTGAAATGTGGCACCCCCCACGCGGCGGCTTTTCACCTCCACGCTGGGCATCACGTTGTTGAGGGCTTTCTTCCAGACTTCGAGGCCGTTGTCTTTCGTCTTTTGCTCGACGAGTTCGAGGGCGTCGTAGAAAATGCTGTACGCGGTGCTTTTCTTGCCGTCGTACATTAGGTTATTGACGAATTTGGTCACCAAAGTATCTTTGAACTTCGGATCGGGAAGCACGTAGCGCTTCTTGGGTTTTGCTTTACGCATTGTGTTGGAGTGTTTTCCAAATCGCTTCAGCCGCCACCGGGCGACTTACTCAATGACCTGGTACTGGTTAATTTGGTAAGTAGTTGATTGGGTAATTTGAAAAATGCCTTTCACGAATTAGCCCAATTACCCCTTTACCTTATTTCTTTTTACCGCCCTTCTGGGGAGCGCCTTTGCCTGCGGCAGCAACCTGACCCGGCTTCGGACGCTTGGCACCGTACTTCGAGCGGCTTTGCAGACGCCCACTCACGCCGGCGGTATCGAGCGCACCGCGAATGATGTGGTAACGCACACCCGGCAGGTCTTTCACCCGACCGCCGCGAATCAGCACGATGGAGTGCTCCTGGAGGTTGTGGCCTTCGCCCGGAATGTAGGCGTTTACTTCTTTCTGGTTGGTCAACCGCACACGGGCCACCTTGCGGAGGGCCGAGTTGGGCTTTTTCGGCGTGGTGGTGTACACGCGGGTACACACGCCACGGCGTTGGGGGCACGAATCGAGCGCCGGCGATTTCGACTTAAACGTCAGTTTCTCGCGGCCCTTCCGTACCAATTGGGATATCGTAGGCATGATAAACGATTGGAAATGAATGGTTGTTGCGCAATTCTTCAAAAAAGGGACAATTCCTTTGGGGGTGCAAAAATAGGCATTGCTCTGCGATTTGCCAAAGCTGCCGGGAAGATTTCCTTAAAAATCAGGGTGTTTACCCGTAGCACGGCCCTACGCGCCGGGCCGGTTAGCCGTGCCACGGGAGGTTACGCCTCACCAATCGGCCCGTTGTAATTGGTCGGAAAGCCGAAGTCGTCGTCCGACAGCTCCCGAAGAGTGCCGAAGCTGGCTTCGTACTTGCCGAGGTTGTCGCGCAGGGCGGCCAGCAGGCGCTGGGCGTGGTCGGGCGTGAGAATCACGCGGGCTTTCACTTTCGCCTTCGGTACGCCCGGCATGATGCGGATGAAATCAAGGACGAACTCACTCTGCGAGTGGGCAATCATGGCCAGGTTGGCGTACACGCCTTCGGCCATTTCCTCGCTGAGTTCGATGTTGAGCTGGTTTTCGGGTTCGGGGTTCTCGGCCATGGGTGAGCGTTTGAGGTTCAACGTTTAAAGTTTGACGTTCACTTTTAAGAGCCTTAAACGTTGAACCCGAAACCTTAAACGAAGAAAGTTATTTTTTCTCCAAAACTACGTAACAACGAAACGCCAGCAAGGGCCGGAGCGGCGTAAGTAATTTTTCCAGCGCCCGAAACGCCGGAATCAGCGCGTCGGGAATCAGGGCTTTGTTTTCAAACCCCCCGGAGGCCGGGTACAAAACCGTGCTGAGGCGTTCGCGTTTAACAACGGCGAATTTTGCACCAAACCGCTGCTGAAACGTTTTGTAGTGCTTAAAAAACAGCAGGTACGGAATGGCCTGGTTGGACTCCCAGGGGTCTTTTTGAATCACCTCGTTGTCCTCGGAGAAATAATCCACGTCGAACATGAATGGCTCCGGGTGGAAGCGCCGGTACACCGGCAGCGAAAACGGCGACGGGTACGGCTCCAGCATCAGCAGGCGTCCACCCGGTTGCAGCACGCGGTAGGCTTCGTTCAGAAAAAGCACCGGGTTGGCGAGGTGGTGCAGCACGTCGACCATGACGAGGTTGGCCACGTTGTCGTCGGCAAAAGGCATTTGGTGGGCGTCGAACACGAGGTCGAGCCAGGGCTGCGGGTCGATGTCGCTGGTGAGGACGTCAGGTTTGAATGCCTTGAAATTGCCCCCGCCGCCGCCCAGTTCCACCGTCGGGCCAGGTTGCTGGCTCAAATCGGCCAGCATCATCCGGTACCATTCGGTGTAGATGACCCGGATGATTTTCTTCTCGTTCCAGGTTCGACGGTGGCGCTGAAGGATATCGGACATTTCGGTGTTCGTGCTTCGGTGTTCGTGCTTAGTGAATGTTTGTTTGCGAAGCACGAAGCACTTTTTCAGATAAACTTAATCTTCCCCATCGCAAACGCCGTCATTTTCAACAACAGCCAGCCGTGTTTGAAGCGGGAAATGTTGGTTTCGCCGTAGGTGCGGGCGCGGTAGCGGATGGGGATTTCGACGAATTTCAGGTTCAGTTTGGCTGCCCCGAAAATGAGGTCGAAATCGCCGAAAGGATCGAAATCGCCGAAGTAAGCGCGGTTGGCGGCGAGTTTCAGGTAATTTTCCTGTGTCAGCACTTTCGTGCCGCAGAGCGTATCCTTCAGCCGCTGGCTCAGGAGCCATGAAAATGCGACGCTGAAAAACTTGTTGCCGAGCAAATTGAGCGTGCGCATGGCCTGGTCTTCCATCGGGTACACCAGCCGGGTGCCGTTGATGTACTCGCCCTTGCCGGAAGCGATGGCGTTGAAAAACTTGGGCAAATCTTCCGGCGGTACGGTCATGTCGGCGTCGAGAATCATCAGGATGTCGCCGGTGGCCAGGCCGAACCCCTTCCGCACGGCGTCGCCCTTGCCCTTGCCGTCCTGCTGCACGCACCGGAGGTTGCGAATGCCCTCGTATTTTTTGACCACGCGTTGAATTTCGCCCCACGTAGCATCGGTGGAATTTCCTTCGACAAAAAGCAGTTCGGTGCCCGCACCCATTTCGGGGGTGCGCTGCACGATGGCCTCGATGTTGCCCATCTCGTTGCGGGCGGGCACGACCACGCTCACCGTGTGGTCGGCGGCGGGTTTGCGCCCCTGCGTGCTGCGGGCGACCATGAACGTGACGAACCCAAAGAAATTGAACAGGGGCAGGTTGGCCACGATGCGGTTCAGAAACCAGGAGAGCAGCGGCACGTACCGGGGCAGCAGGAGTTTCTTGCCCGTTTTCACCACGTCGAACCCAGCGACGTCCATCAGGTTGGCGATATCGCTGAGGTCGAGCCAGTTCTGGCGCTGTTGCGGCATTTTCAAACCCAGCGTTTCGGCCAGATTGAGCAGCGGCAGCCAGAAAAAATTGATGTACGTGACGATAATGCGCGTGTTGGGCGAACACACGTTTTGCACCTGTTCGAGCACGCGCTGCACGTCGTGGAAGTACCCGATGGTGTCGGAAATAAGGACGAAATCGAAGGACTCGCCGAGGGTCAGGTTTTCGGCGTTCGTCGCGTGGAATTCATGGCGAGGAAACCTCGTCCGGGCGTGTTCAATCAGTTCCGGCGACGCGTCGATGCCAACCCCGTGGGCGGGCTTCAGTTGGTCGAGCAGGAACCCGGTGCCGCAGCCGATTTCAAGAATCCGGCTGCCTTCGGGAATGCTGAACCGCAGGAAATTGACGAGGTTTTGGTAGTAGTAGCGGTTGCGGCGAATCCACTTGTCCCGTTCGGGTCCGGTCATGCGTGCGGAGGTCAGAAAACAAAAATACGCGGGTACGAAATCGCAAAAATGCGGCTTTTTTTTTGCTTTGCCGCCCTCAGCCAATTATCCCGGTGCTGGCCCTGGTGCTTCAGTGGTTGGTTTCAGCCGGTTTCATCACGCTGGCCAGCGCCGGACGCACGAACACCCACACGCTGTCGCAGCGCAGGCAAACGTATCCCTGAACGCGCTGTTGGGTGAAGTAGGCGCGGGTTTTCCGATCAAAAATCAACGCGTCGGGCCGCACGGGCTGGCGGTTAGTAAACGACCAGGCAAACTGCCGGTGAAAAAGAGCAAAATCGTCGTCGGGGCACACCGCGCTGCTCCAGACCGGCAGACGTTTCCCAAGTTGGCGGAGGTAGGTGGTGCTGGCGTCGTCAGGCGGGAGCGGATGCAGGTAGGGCCAGACGAACCGCTGCACAAAGCGCTGGCCATTTTTAGCCAGCGATTCCAGCACGACTTCCTGACTCGCCAGGCCGACGAACAGCACCAAAACGCTCCGCCAGCCTGGCCTGCTGAGCCGCCAGCGTGGAAAATACGCGCCCGCCAGCAGCACTGCGGCCACTGCGTAACTCCAGAGCAGGCTGGCCCGGGGCACCACCGCAGCCGCCTGGTGGGCGGTGGGGTAGTATAGCAGGCCCTCGGCCAGGCAGCACCCGAACACGGGCAGGTAAAAAAGTCCGAGCAGCCCCCCGATGCGCCACCGAAGCCGGAGCGGATATTGCAAAAGCCCCATCATCGGTAGTACCAGCGTGAGCGGCAGCAGCAGGGCGAACCCACCGGCTTTAGCCAGAAATTTCCCCAATACCCACGGATCGTAGGTTTGCACTACGTGGCGCACGGCTTCGCCCAACCGGCCACCCTGAAAGTGGTTTTTGTAGGAAAGAAAAAATAGCCCCAGGCCAAACACGGCCAGCGCCCAGGCGACCGTGCGTGCCGCCCGCCCCGTGAGCAGCACCCGGACGAACGAACGTTGGGGTGCTTCGGCCAATCCGTGCAAGGCCTGGGCCAGCAGCAGCAGGCAGGCCAGCACCACGATGGCGTTTTCTTTGGCCAGCAACCACGCGATCGATACCACCACCAGCGGCCACCGGGCCTGCCGCAACAGCGCGGCCACCCACAACACCGCCAGGGGTACGTACATCGGCTCGACGTGCCAGCCGAACGTCAGGTCGAAGAACAGCCAGAGCGAAACCGGCCCCACCAGCCCGAAGCTCACCAGCAAAAGCACCGGCGCACGACCGGCCCCGGCCTGACGTACCAACCGCTGCACGACCACCAACGCCGCACCGAGCAACGCCACATTTACGGCAAACAGGCCGTACGCGCCGTTTTCCCACACGAGCGGAGCCAGCAACGGGTTGAGGTAATAATTGTGCAGGCGGTCGTGCAGGCCGTATCCGCTCTCAAACAACAGCGGGTAGCCTTTCAGCCAGCCAACGCACATCTGCACGTGGCCGTACACATCCACGACAAACACGCGGTTGTCGAACTGCCTGACTTTCAGAACCATCCAAACAGGCAGCATCGTCAGGGGCACCCCGCACAGGAGTGCCCAGGCCGCACCACGACGAAAGGAGAGTGTTTTCACCAAGCGACAAGTTTTTTTCTGGTCAGCCTAACGGCTGGCTACGCCCGCTGAAACTCCCGGCGGTATTGCAGCGGGCTGTGGCCCGTGAGGAGACGGAACTGCTTGTTGAAGTGCGACACGTTGCCGAAACCGCTTTCGAAGCACACTTCGGCCACGCTTCGGTCGCGGTTGCCAAGCAGCAACTGGCTGGCGTAGCGAATCCGGTATTCGTTGACCAGTTCGACGAACGTTTTGCGGGTGATCTTTTTAAAATAACGGCAAAACGCCGGTGGGGTCATGTGCACCTGCCGGGCCACGTCTTCCAGCCGGATGTTGCTTTGAAACCGCTCGGCCACGAACACGTACACTTTGTTGATGCGCTCGCAATCGGTCGTTGACAACGCCGCCGCCGTGTAGCCCGCATCGAGCACGCGTACTTCGGAGGTACTGGCCAGTTGGCCGAGCACCGTGAGCAAACCCGTGAGGCGTTCCACTGGCCCGGCCTGCACCAGCGCCTGGAGTGCCGCCGCCACGGGTTCGGCAAACCGGTTCGTAAAACGCAACCCCGCCCGTGCCCGCTCGAGCAGCCGTCCGATGGTGGCCAACTCGGGTGCCTGCCAGAACGCCTCGCCCAAAAAATCAGGCCGGAACTGGATGACAATCGAACGGGCCGGGTCGGTGTTGCCTTCGTCGTTGCGCCAGCAGTGGGGCAGGTTGCTGCCCAGCAGCACGAGGTCTCCGGGGCCAAATTCGGCGATGTTGGTGCCCACGAACCGGCGCCCCCGGCTGCTCAGGATGAGCGTCAGTTCGATTTCGGGGTGGAAATGGTAGGGAGCGTCGAAGGCGGGCAGCGTGAACTCCCGCACGGTAAATGACTCGTTGAGTGGCGAGTCGATTTGCTCGAAAGCTGGTTTCATAAACCTGATTTTAAAGCAAAATTCACCCTAAAATCACAGCAAGCAAATTATCGGGTTAAGAAAAGCGCAAAACTTGACAAAAAACCCGTAGCAGCTTCGCCGCGAAACCGCTTGTTTTGCCTCATTCTATCGCCAATCTCCTACGCCAATGGCCCCCACGACCGTTTCCCTTCCTGAACTCGCCCCCACGTACGCCGTCACCCCCGACCAAACCCGTGACTACCAGAAAAACGGGCATATTCTGCTGCGCGACATCCTGACGCCAGAGCAGGTGGCCGTGTATCGCGACGTCATCGTCGGAGCCGCCGACCGCTACAATACCGAAACGCGCCGGATGGAAGACCGCGACACCTACGGCAAGGCGTTTCTGCAAATCATGAATCTGTGGCGGAAAGACGACGGCGTGCGGCAATTCACGCTGGCGCAACGCTTCGCCCAAATCGCCGCCGACCTGATGGGTGTCGAGCGGGTGCGGATTTACCACGACCAGGCGCTGTTCAAGGAAGCGGGGGGCGGCCACACACCCTGGCACCAGGACCAGTACTACTGGCCCATCGACACGACCAACACGATTACGATGTGGATGCCGCTGGTGGACATTTCAGTTGAAATGGGCATGCTGACCTTCGCTTCGGGTTCGCACGAGTTGGGTTTTCAGGGCAACCTCAAAATTTCGGATGAATCGGAAGACGTGCTGGGATCCCTCGTGAAGGAAAGGGGCTACCCCGTGACACGGGCGGAAGTGATGCAGGCGGGCGATGCGACGTTTCACGCCGGCTGGACCCTCCATAACGCCCCGGGCAACAGTTCAGGCCAAACCCGCGAAGTGATGACGGTCATTTACCTCGCCGACGGTGCCCGCGTGACCGAACCCAAAAACAGCAATCAGGAAGCAGACCGGCAAGCCTGGTTGCTCGGAACCGCACCGGGCGAACTGGTGGCGTCGGCGTTGAATCCGGTGGTCTAAAAAGAAAGTGATGGAATAAGGTGGTGATGGAGTGATTAAAAAATGTGTAGCTAATCACTCCATCACCACCTCATTCCATCGCTCAATTATTCGGGCAGCCGCAGCCGCTGTTTTTCCTGCGGAACAGGCCCAGAAAGCCGCCTTTGCGCTTGGCTTTGTAGCGACGGCGTTTCTTGAAGATGTTCTCGCTTTTTACCGAAACGGAAACGCCGGTCGTCGCAGAAGCCGCCGTTGCTTCGACAGCCGGAAGCAGCAGGCTCAGGGCGAAGCCCAGGATGAACAGCTTTTTCATGGTGAATTCTTGGTTAAGCTTTAAACGAAAAACCGGCGGGCCTTTGTTGCCCGCCGGTTTTCTTTTACGCTTACAAAAGCCGTTTCTTCAAATACTCCGACGACAACGTGTAGGCCTTGGCGGCGGCTTCTTTGTCGTATTTCGGGTTGCTGGGGTTGGCGAAGGCATGCACGGCGTCAAACATTTTCACGGTCACGTTTTTGCCCGCCGTTTTTGCGGCTTTCTCGAACTCCTCGACCGTGGCGGGCGGAATGCCCTGATCCTGGCTACCAAAAATGCCCAGCACGTCGGTGTTGAGGGTTTTTAGTTTTTCCACGTCCTTCACGGGCATGCCGTAGTACATCACGCAGCCCACGGCCTGTTTGCCTTCGAGCAGGGCCGAGCGCAGCGACCACCCGCCGCCGAAGCACCAGCCCACCGAGGCAATTTTCGCTTTCGCGCCCGCCATGCCGATGGCGCCCTTCACGATGTTTTCGAGGCGTTCGGGGGTGGCGCTGCTCATCAACTTGCCGGCTTCCTGTCGGTCGGCGGTGACTTTGCCATCGTACATGTCAACGGCCAGCACGTTAACTTTGCCGCCGAGCGAGTTGTAGTATTTTTCGGCTTCCTGTTTCACGAAATCGTTGAGTCCCCACCATTCCTGGTACACGAACAGGTACTTGTTGGAGGGCTTGCTGGCTTTGATCAGAAAGCCACCGGCTTCCTTGCCGTCGGGTGTGCTAAATTTCGTCATTTCGCCGCCCGCCTTGCTCACGAAATGAAACGGCAACGGCTCGGCGTGCAGCGCCTGGAAGGCCTTCGTGCTGGCGAGGATTTGCATGTCGTCGGGGCCGGTGGTGGTGTGGCAAACCGCCATCGGCATCGGCGCGGGCGCCGGAGGGTTGATCGAAACGGCGAGCGTAATGAGGAGGAGAAGTAGTTTTTCCATGAATTGAATCTGGTTTTTGGTTGAATAACCTCCTAAACGGGTATCGTGTTTACGCTTCTCACGCCGTTTTCAACTCAAAAATCGTAATCTCCGGTAAAATTCCAACCCGGCCGGGGTAGCCGAGGTAGCCAAAGCCCCGGTTGACGTACAACTGCTGATCGCCCTCGTGGTACAGCCCCGCCCACTGTTTGTAGGCGTACTGCGCCGGACTCCACCGGAAACCGGGAAGCTCGACCCCGAACTGAAACCCGTGCGTGTGGCCCGCAAACTGCACGTCGATACCCGGAAACTGCGGCCGCACCTGCGCATCCCAGTGGCTGGGGTCGTGCGAGAGGAGGAGCCTGATGGGGAAATCTTCGGCCCCGGCGTAGGCTTTGGCCAGGTTGCCGTACTTGGGCCAGCGGGCACCCGCACCCCAGTTCTGGATGCCGATGAGGGCGATTTCGTCGCCGCTTTGCTTCAGCGTCGTGTGGGTGTCCATCATCAGGTTCCAGCCGAGCAGGCGGTGGGCTTCGATCAGGTTGCGCAGGTTCTGGCGCTTAGCGGCTTCGCTTTCCCAGGCCGCGTAATCGCCATAGTCGTGGTTGCCGAGGGTCGAGAATACGCCGAGCGGCGCTTTCACTTTTTCAAAAATCGGAATGTAGTCCTGCACTTCGTCGGCGCGGTTGTTGACCAAATCGCCGGTAAAAAATACCACGTCCGGTTTCTCGGCCAACAGCATTTCGACGCCGCCTTTCACGGCGGTTTTGTTGAAGAAACTGCCCGAATGGATGTCGGAAAGCTGGGCGATTTTCAGTCCGTCGAACGAGCGGGGCAGGTTTCTGAGCACCAGCCGCACCCGACGAATGCGGTAATCGTGCGCACCGGAAAGAATCCCCCAGGTAAGGCTCACGACGGGAATCGCCCCGACGACCATCGCCGTTTTGGCCAGAAATTCCGACCGGGGAATGGCATTGGATTGGGGATTGGCGATTTGGGACGGTGCGACGCTCGCTTGCGGATTGGCTTCAATGCGGCTGAACTTCCCGGCAATCCAACGCACAAGCCGGATGAGGTCGTCGATCAGCAGGAACACGACGACGAGCACTTTGGAGATGTAGTTGATAAACAGCCCCACCATGATGGCCGTGCGGAGCCGCGGACCGATCCAATCGGGTGGCGCGAAATGGTAGAGAAAAAACGCCGCGAGCGACACCACCGTGACGCTCCAGTGGGCGTACACGAGCGTGCGCTGCACCGGGCCGGAAAGGTGCTGCGTGGCCGTTTTCAGGGCCTGCACCACGTACCAATCCACCAGGATGAACAGCAGCGCGGCAAGGGGAATGAGGAGGAGTCTGTTCATGCTTTATCGTATCGTGCCTTCGCTCCGCGTGGCACGACTTAGACAAGATTGGTCGGGTAAATCGTGCCTCCGCTCCGCGTGGCACGACTGGCTGAGTAAATCGTGCCACGCGGAGCGGAGGCACGACTGGTTTGACAAAAAAATCCCCCGGCGAAAACCACCGGAGGATTCGGGTACTGCTTAAACCCTAAACAGGCTCGGCCACCGGGCGCGGCTGCATTTGCGCCGTCGCGTCGTCGGTTTTGGCCTTGCGGAACCACTTGTCGCGGACGCGCTCGTTGACGTAGTACATACAGGGCACAATTACCAACGTGAGTACCGTCGAGAACGTCAACCCAAAGATAATGGTCCAGGCCAGAATATTCCAGAACGCGGCACTGTCGCCGCCTACAATCACGTGCGGATCGAAATCGCGGAACAAACTCACGAAGTCGATAGTCAGGCCCAGCGCCAGCGGAATCAGCCCCAGCACGGCGGCGGAGGCCGTCAGCAATACCGGCGTGAGGCGAATGCCGCCCGCCTCAATGATGGCTTCGCGAACTGGGTAGCCCCGTTCGCGGAGTTCTTCGATGAACTCGATGAGCAGGATCCCGTTTTTCACCACAATCCCGGCCAGCGAGATGATGCCCACTCCCGACATGATCACCGAGAAGGTCATGTCGAAGACCATGAAGCCCAGCAAGACCCCAATCAGCGAGAGCAGAATCGTGCTGAAAATGATGAAGGGTTTCACCACCGAGTTGAACTGCGTGGCCAGAATCAGGTAAATCAGCAGGATGGCCGCGCCGAAGGCCGCGAGGAGGAAGTTCATCGACTCGGCCTGATCTTCCTGCTCGCCGCCCATTTTGATGGAGTAGCCGTTGGGCACGGTCACCTGGGGCAACACCTGGCTTTGAATCTGCCCGACGATTTCGTTGGCGTTGGCCCCCGGCACCACGTCCGAACTGAGCGTGACGAGCCGCTCCTGGTTTTTGCGGTTAATCTGGCTGAAGGTGGTCGAGTAACTCATATCGACCACCGAGGTAATCGGCACCTGGCGCAGTTGCCCGCCCGTGTTCATGTCGCGGTACACGATGTTAAGGCTCAGCAACCGGCTGAGCTGGTTGCGGTCGGCTTGGTCGAGGCGCACCATGATGGGGTACTCGTCTTTGGCGTCGCGGAATTTCGACACTTCCAGCCCGAACAGGGCCGTGCGGATGGTTCCGGCAATTTGCTGGGACGAAATCCCCTCGCGCTGGGCTTTTTCGCGGTCGATGTTGATGACGATTTCGGGCTTGTTGGTCACCAAATCCGACTTCAACTGGTCGATGCCCTGAATGCCCGATGCCTGGATTTTCTGACGAACTTCCTTTTCCAGTTTTTGCAAAACGGCGAAATCTTCGCCCGCGATTTCAATCGAAATGGGCTTGCCCGTCGGCGGGCCGTTGGCTTCGCGCTCCACGGAAATTTCGGACCCCGGAATACCCGTCATCGCCGCGCGGATTTTCTCGAGCACTTCGCTGGTTTTCCGGCCTCCCCGCTCTTCGTTTTTCACGAAGGCCACCGTCACCTTCGACTTGTGCGGCGTGGCCGAACGGTCGGGGTTGAAGGGGTCCCCGGCGTTTTTGCCCACGTTGGAAATCACCGAATTGACGAGGTTCATTGCGTTTTCGCGCTTCAGCACGTCGAACACGCGTTTTTCTATCACCTTCGATACCGAGTCGGTCACGGTGGCGTCGGTGCCGACGGACATCACGTTGTACACGTACACGTAATCCGGCTCGCCGCTGGGGAAGAAAATCACTTTGGGCTTCACAATGCCCGTCAGCACGAACGTACCCACCAGCAGCGCGAACGCCGCCGCAATGGCCCCTACCGGCCGCCAGCCCGTGATGATCCAGGAAATCATGCTGCGATAGCCATTTTTCAGTTTCGGCAAAAAGCGTTCGCGGAACGGCTCCAGAATGCGCGGCGACAAAATGTAGTGATTGAAGACAAACAGCAACGCCGCGATCACGAGCAGGTTGCCCACGCCGCGGTCGATGAGGTAGCCAATCCCGGCCAGCACCGCCAGCACGATAAGCGGGCGCTGGATGGTTTTGAACCCACCAATTTTCTTCCGCTCGTGGCCCTCCGGTTCGCGGCTCATGAACGACACGGCAAACACCGGGTTCATCACGTAAGCCACGAACAGCGACGCGAACAAGGTCAGAATCAGCATCAGAGGCAGGAATTTCATGAATTCACCCACGATGCCCGGCCAGAACAGCAGGGGGAAAAACGGCGCAATCGTCGTCAGCGTCCCCGACAAAACGGGCAGGAACACCTCGCCGGCGGCAGCTTTCACGGCCTGCTTGATGTCCCAGTCTTTGTGCTGGTTGAAAAGCCGGTGCGTGTTTTCGATTACCACGATGGCGTCGTCGACCACCAGGCCGAGGCCGAGCAAAAAGGCGAACAGCACGATGGTGTTGAGCGTAAACGCCGTACCGACCAGCGGCCCGACGACGGGCATGGCCACGAAGGCCACCAGCGCCGAAAGCGGCACGGAAAGCCCCACGAAAATGGCGTCGCCCACGCCCATGAAAAACATCAGCACGAGCACCACGAAAATGAAGCCCAGCACCACGGTGTTGACCAAATCGTGGATTTCGCCCCGGGTCCGGTCCGATTGGTCGGCGGTGACCTTTACGTCGAGGCCCGCCGGGAAGCGCGTTTCTTTGTACTGATCGATGGTTTTCTCGATGCGGTCGGCGGCGGCAATCACGTTGGCCCCGGCGCGTTTGATGACGTTGAGCGTCACAACGGCCTTGTTGTCGAGGCGGGCAAAATCCTGGCGTTCTTCAAAACTATCGGTCACTTCGGCCACGTCGCCGAGGCGGACGGTCGCGCCCGTGCCGGTGCGGATTTGCAGGTTGGCGATCTGGGAAACGTCGGTGAATTCCCCCTTCACGCGGAGCGTCCGGCGCACGTCGGCGGCGTTGAGTTCGCCACCCGAAATGTTGATGTTTTCGCCCTGCACGGCGCTCTGGATGTCGAAAAACGTCAGGCCCGCGCCCTGCATCCGGGGCAGGTTGACGTTGATCTGAATTTCGCGGTTGAGCGCGCCGACGATGTCCACCCGGCTGATTTCGGGCATGGCCTCGATGGCGTCCTGCATGTCTTCGGCGTACTCCTTGAGTTGCTTGAGCGAGAAATTCCCGGCCAGGTTGATGTTCATGATCGGAAACTCCGAGAAGTTCACGTCCTGGGCCGTGGGACCGGCGTCGAGTTTCTGCGGCAGATCGCGTTTGGCCTTGTCCACGGCGTCGCGGACGCGCTGGAGGGCCACCTCGACCTTCACGTCGGGGTTGAATTCGACCAGAATCACCGACACGTCCTGCAAGGCGTTCGATTTGATGCGCTTCACGCCCGAAACGGACTTGATTTGCTTTTCAATCGGCTTGTTGATGGTGTTTTCGATGTCGGCGGGTGCCGTGCCGAAATACACCGTGTTGACGTAAATCTGGGGAATCTTGATGTCGGGAAATTGCTCCTTGGGCAGGTTGTTGTACACGAACAGGCCTGCCATCGTGATGAGTACCGTGAAGATGTAAATCGTCGTGCGGTTCTCCACGCACCAGTTGGTAAAGCCGAGGGTTTTGATGTGTTCGGGTTTCATTTTCAAAGGGTTTAGGGTTCAGTGTTTAGAGTTTAGGCTTTAGTGTGTATTTCAACGCTTACCCCTAAACTCTAAACCCTAAACACGTTTTTAAAAACTGACCGGCGTTCCGTCGGCGATTTCCTGGTAGCCCTGGGTGATGAGCTGGTCGCCGGGCTGGAGGCCGTTGGTAATTTCCACCTGGCCGTTGTAGGTCAGGCCGGTCTTCACCGACCGGGCTTTAGCTACGCGCTTGTTGCCCTCGGCCACAGCCACGTACACGGTCTGGCCGTTTTCCGTGCTTTGCACCAGGTTCTGGTTGATGACGATGCTGTTGGGCTTGTTCACGTCGTTGATGTTCACCACCGCCAACTGGTTCGGCTTGAGGTCATTGCTCGGCGGCAGGGTCGCCTCGATGGTGAACGTCCGGCTGAGCGGGTCGACGGTCGTGCTCACGAACGTGACGCGGGCTTTGATTTCTTTGTTCAGGTCGGGGAATTTTACCACCACCATGTCGCCTTTTTTCACACTGGCCACGTAGCTGTCGGCCACTTTGGCGACCACTTTCAGTTGCGAAAGGTTCACCACGCGCGCCACGCCCATGCCGGGCATGGCCATTTCACCGGCCTTCTGGTTCACCTTGTCTACCACACCGCTAATCGGCGAGGTAATGCTGGTCATCGCCAACTGGCTGTTGAGCGTGGCGAGGCGGCGTTCGAGGCCTTCTCTGTTGTTTTTAGCCTGGATGTACTGCAATTCCGTGCCAATCTGCTGCTTCCAGAGGTTGGCCTGTTTTTCAAACACCGTGTTGGCCAGGTTCCATTGGTTACGCACTTCTTCAATGGATTCGCGCATCACCTGATCGTCTACTTTGGCGAGCACCTGCCCCGCCCGGACGGCGTCGCCTTCTTTCACGTAAACGGCCGTGAGCGCGCCACTGGTCTTGGGGCTGACGAGCACGTTGTTCTTGGCGTCCACGGTGCCCTGCACTTCCACGAAGTGGCGGAAAGCCTGCGCGGCCACCGGCGCGACGGTCACCGTTTTGGTTTTGGCCGCTTCCTGGGCCTGCGGATCCTGCTTAGCCACTTCGTCCTGCAGCGCCTTTACTTTGGAGTCGATGTCGGCCTGTTGTTTTTTCAACTCGGCCAGTTCGGCTTTTTTGCCTTCGAGGCCTTCTTTTTTGGGTTGGGAACACGCCACCAGCAAAGCGGCGGCGAGGAGAGGGATGTATGCGGTTTTCATGAAATTAATCAGTAAAATTGGTAGGGGCGGTGCTTGCCTCCGCCCGCAGCGGTTTGAAACGGGAACACGCGGGCGGAGGCAAGCACCGCCCCTACGTTCTTATTCGGTGTACAACCGCCCGGCGGCCTTGTCGAGGTCTACTTTGGCGACCAGCGCGTTGTAGAGGGCGTTGTAATAATTGGTTTGGGCTTCGCGGAAACTGGTTTCGGCGCTGATGACTTCGATGTTCGCGCCCACGCCTTCCTTGTACTTGATGCGCGTCACGCGGAGGATTTCCTCCGACAATTCAAGGTTGCGTTTCTGCTCCTGAAGCGTGTACCAGTAGTTGCGCAACTGCGTTTGCGATTGCCGGAGTTGCAGGTCGATGCTTTGTTCGAGCAAGCGGCGGCTGTTGTCGATTTTCAGCAACGTGTTGCGCGATTGCGCCAGGCGGTATTTTTTGCTGAAGCCGTCGAAAATCGGGATGTTGAGCGCCAGGCCCACCGCCGCCTGGTTGAACCAGGGTTG
Organism: Spirosomataceae bacterium; assembly: GCA_965249815.1. GTDB lineage: Bacteria > Bacteroidota > Bacteroidia > Cytophagales > Spirosomataceae > JAJAZB01. Next base: position 1,036,914 of record CBDFMV010000003.1, read on the forward strand.
CTTAAAAAAGCCGCTGAATTTGTCAGCACCCGAGGAGTACCCGTAGTTGCCCGTCAACCGCAGGTTGGGGTAATACCCCGCCTGAATGTTGCGCGCGTCGAGTTCCTGCAAGGCCCGCTGGGTCTGAAGCGTCGAGTATTCGATGCGGCTGGCGTAGTTGAAGGGCAGCGATACGTCGAGGACGGACGGATCGGAGAAATCGGCCTTCGCCAGTTTTTCGCTCACGCCGATGGGGTCGTTGAGCGGGTAACCCATCTGAAATTTCAGCAGCATCACGGCCAGTTCCTGCAAGCGCTCCACGTTTTGCACCTGGGTGCGGAGGTTGTTGCGCTGCACTTCGAGCCGCTGCACGTCGAGTTTTTCGACCAGCCCCTGGCGGTTCAGTTCGGTGGTTTCGCGCAGCAGCGAATCGAGCCGCGCTACGTTGGCTCCGAGCAACCCGATCTGCTCTTCGTTTACCAGCACGTTGTAGTAGGCCTTCGTCACGTTTTCGGCCACGGTGATTTTGCTGGCGGTGAGGTTTTTCGTCGCCAGTTCGGTGTACGACTTGGCGGCTTTCAACCCGATGAGGTACGAACCGTCGAAAATCAACTGGCTCAGGTTGGCGTTGGCGTTGGCACTGTGGTTGACGCCAAACTTCACGGCCGTGATCTCACCCGCCGGGGCAGCCGGGTTGAAGGCATTGGCAGGCACGAAAAAGCGCGGAATGATCAGGTTGTTGGTGTACGCGCCGTTGGCGCTCAATTGCGGCAAGCCAATCGCCTTGATTTCGTTGACCCGGTCGCGGGCCGACTGCACGTCCACCTGCGCGTTGGCGATGTTCAGGTTGTTTTTGATGGCGTACTGCACCGCGTCCCGGAGCGTGAACGCCTGGGCGGGGGCCGCGTTTTGGGCCGAAGCCGGGAGCAGGAGGACCAGCAACGCGCCCCAACTCAGGAAGGCGTTGCGAAAAAAGGAGCGACTCATTTGGTATTCAATTGGGATTGGTAATTCAGTTGTTGGGAAAGCAGTTCGTAAATTTCACAACCCCGGTCGGTCACGATGCCGCGCACGAAGTGGTCGAGAAATTCCATCTGCACCCGCAGGAGGCCGAAATGATCGGGCGGAAAAAGCTGGTTGTTAAACCCCACTTCAATTTGTTTCAACCGGAGCCGGGCAATCACCGGCACATCCATGCCTTCGCGAAACAGCCCCTCGGCGATGCCCTGCCGGAGGTCTTTTTCAATGCCCGTCAGGGCGAAATCCTGCATGTGGGCCTCGAACTGCTGCCAGGCACGGGGGTGGTATTTCTGGATTTCGTACAGCAGCCGGGGATTCACCGTCGTCAGGGTTTGGCGCATCATTTCGCTGGCCTGAATCAGCTTCTCCACCGCATTGGCTTCGCTGTTGTCGAGGAGTTCGTACTCGCACTTGTCTTTTTCCATTTCCCGGCCCACTACCTGCACCACCAGTTCGTCTTTGTCGGGAAAATGCAGGTAAATGGTTTTCTTGGAAATGCCCAATTCGCGGGCGATGTCGTCCATGGTGATCGACTTCACGCCGTAGCGAAAAAACATCTCCTCAGCCTTCTGTAAAATTCGCTCTTTAACGTCCACGTTCTAAGGCTCCTTTGCTCGTAAAGTACAGATGCAAAACTACGGAAACTTTTTATAGGTTCAAAGTTTTTATCATTTTTTGGAGGAGTGGTGCCATGCTTGGGACGAGCGGAGAGGCCTCCTTTATTGTTAAATCAACGATTTGTGGAATTTTTACACGAAAAGGCAGCAGAGTGCAATTTTGTGGAAAATTGCACTCAGACCAGAAGGCCGAAAATACGCCGTCGCGGCCCCAGGTTGGAAAAGGGAGTTTTTAAGTCAAAGCAACTGCTGCCTACTGACAACCGTATGTCAGCAGAGGAAAGGAAAATCCCTTGCCTGAAGAGTTACAAAACGGTTCTGAACAGATGCTTGTCAGCGTAAAATGGGCCGAACGGCACGAGCGCCGCCCCCAGCGCCAGGGCCAGTTTGCGGAAGCTCCAGCCGTACTCCACCTTCGCCAGCACCGCGTACAACACGTACAGAACAAACAGCAACCCGTGCGCCATGCCTACCACCCGCACCGCCTGCGGCAACCCGGCGGCGTACTTCAGTGGCATGGCGATGAGCAGCAAAACCAGAAACGAGACGCCTTCGGTGAAGGCCACCACGCGCAACCGGCCCAGCGTGGTGCGCAGCGAAAGATTGTTCATGAAAAAGCACGTTTAAACCACCCGAAGCCAGGGCCGCGCCGCCAACGGCGAAAAGGGCCACGGCACCGCCAACAAAATGATAACCAGTGCGATGGAAAAATAAAGAACCAGGGTCGAAAACTTCTTGTGGTCCGTCGGCGTGCGTTTGACCAGCGACGACCCCACCGACAGTACCCCGATGGCCGTGGTCATCAGGCCGAGGTGGATGATTCCGAAAAACGAAATCTCGAATGAAGCGTTCCGGGCCGCCGCACCCGACCAGAACGCATCGACTACCGGGCTGACGAAGTACAGCACGAAACCGATGACGAATTGCAAATGGCTGAACGTCACAGCCAGCACCCGTGCCCGGTCGTCGGTTTTGCCGAAAACCCGCCCGGAACGCCAGCCAGAAACACCCCGGTACAGGGCAAAAAGCAGGCTAGCCAGCACTGCCCAGCGGGTGTAAGAGTGCAGAAGCAGGGTATAGAAATGCATGGAAATCGGCGGGTTCGAAGGCAAAAGTAGAAAGGAATCCGGGGGCTTTTTACTGCGTGGAATTTCTCAAAAATTCGTCACCGTTCGCCTGGTGTTGCGTGTAGGCCCGCAACGCATAGCCCAGCGAAGCCCCCACGCAACCCAGCCGGAGCAGGTTGCCGCCCAGCCAATACCACCCCAACCGGTGAGCGTCGGCTTCGGTGAGCGACAGGTCGCCCAGGAAAAGCTGAGTGTTCAGAAAAACCACGATGGGCACTGTCAGGGCCACGCCCGCCAGGCCCCACCAGCCCGCCCGCCGGAGCGCAGGGCGTAGCGGGTGCAGTTCGAAACGATAGGCCAGTACCAGCAACACCAGCACCGCCAGTTGCGTGATGGGCACGTAGTAGTGGTACTGAATCACCACCGCGAAATACCGGGTGTACGCCCGCAGCGTGTCGAGCGACGCCGCCACCCAGTTGGGCATCAACACGACTTCCTCGTACAAATTTCCAAAAAACCAGAGGGCCAGCCCGAACAGGGCGAAACGGAACAGGCGCGAAACCGCCCGAAACGAAAGCGACATGGTACGAATATGTTGATTTTCAAAAGCAAAAGTATCGGTCACCAGCGAGTGCGGGTTAGGACGAATAAGGCGGAAGAAAGGACAAATCAGCCCGATTGCCGGTAGTCGAGCGGCGGAACGCCGACGTGTTTGCGAAACACCCGGCTGAAATAGGATGCGTCATCGAAGCCGAGTTGGGCGGCAATTTCCGCAACGCTCAGGGCTGTTTGCCGCAGCCGCACTTTGGCTTCGAGCAGCAGCATTTCGGTAATCAGGTTGGAGGCCGTGCGGCCCGTGGTATCGCGGACGCAGCGGTTGAGGTGGTTGGGCGTCACGGCCAGTTGGTCGGCGTAGCCGCGCACGGAGCGGACGTGCAGCACCTGCCGGGCCACGGCGTCTTTGAACCGGGCCGTGAGCAACGCAGCGGCGCTGAACGGGGCAGGGCTGCCTTCGCGGGCGTGGCACCGGCGCAGGTACACCAGAATAGCCTGAAACAGCGCGGAAATGAGGGCCGGGTGGTCGGGGCCGGGATTCAAAAATTCGGCTTCCAACTGGTCGAGGAGCATTTCCAGGGTTGGCAAAACGGCCGTCGTCAGGTTCACCACCGGGCTGTTTCCCGGCTGGAAGAACGGCAGTTCGTCCAGAAAACGTCCATTTTGCAGCGCCGTGAGTACCGCTTCGCCGTAGAAATAACAGTAGAAACCCGTGGCATCGGGGCTGCAATATTCGGCGGAAACAATCTGCCCCGGCGCGGAAAGGTACACCGTGGCCGAGCCAAGTTCGTAGCGATTCAGGCCATCGGTGCGGGCGGACGTTCCGTTTCGCAGAAACACGAAATCGTAGTGCAGGTTGCGCAGGGGCGGAATCGGGAAGCGAATGTACCGGGCCATGTCTTCGAGTCGGTACAGGCCGAAAGAGCGCAGGCGATGCGTCTCGCTGTCGCTGGTGAGCAGCCGCTGCCGCAGTGCTTCGTCGTGGGCTGGCGGGTCGAGAAACTGCCGCACAAACCCGTCGGGCGGCAGCGTTGGAATCGCATCCCCGGCTTTCACTCCTCGTAATAATACCCGAAGATGATGTTCATCTCGTCGGTGCTGGTCAGGCCGAATTTCACCGTTTTGGTCGTCGTGTTGTTGTACGTCACCACGGAGGTCAGCCCTTCGCCTTTTTTCAGGCTGATCGGCGTCACGAAGTTTTTAATCAGCGGGTGCGCCCAGTCGGTGCTTTCGTACACGACCTCGCCGTCGCGGCTGCCGCCCTTGAGTTTGATGACGAATTTCTCGCCCAACTGGTGGTTGTGCGAGTTGAGCATGATGATTTTGACGGCTTTGCTAAAGGTGAAATCCTTCGTGACGGTGGTTTTCTGGCCGGCCGGCAGCGTCAGATTGGTGTTTTGCAAATCGAGCATCTGCACCACGTGCTGCACGCTGGCCTTCGGCGTCGTGTAGAAATTGACGTAGTTTTCGCCGTACAGCACGGTGTTGCCCCGGTTGAAGTAATGCGGGTTCAGGTCCACCGAGGCGTTGGCGGGCAGCATGAGCGCCGTGCCTTCGGGAAAAGTGTATTCGAGGTTGGTGTCGGTGCCGCCGCCCATGAAGACGTGGTTCTGCATGGTCAGGTAGGTGGCGAGATTCAGGCTGCCGTCGGGGTTGTGCAGGTCGCGAAACTGGTCGAAGGAAGGCAGGTTTTGCTGATTTTCAAACCCGTAAATGACCAGGTGGTGGCTGTTGGCGCGGCTGCGCAGCACAAAGCGGTTGACGTACAAATCCTGCGGGTTGTTGATGGCCCGGCGCACGAACAATTCCCGCTCGAAATTCGGCGCGACCTCGAATTTTTCAACTTTCAACTGAAAGCCTTCGCCCGGCGCGGGGGCGGCCAGCGGTTCAAACGCGGTCCCGTTGCTCGGTGTGGTGTCGTCGAGGAGTTTTTCATCGGCCACGCTGCCGGTCTGGGGCGCACCGGCTTCAATCCAGCGCCGGATGAACTCGATTTGCCCGACCGAAAGCGCGTTGCCGCCCAGTGGCATCGGGCTGCCGTAGCTTTTGCCGGAATGGTGGCTGGCGTTGAAGTTGAGTTTATGAAAAAGCAGGCTCTGGTCGGAATTGTACGCCTTCACCCGCAGCAATCCGTCAGCTTTGGCGGTGGGCTGCGTGGGAGCTACGCCGACGAGGTAGCCGTACGAAACCGTTTTTTCGAGAATCAGTTTGTGCTGGGCGTAGGTCGCGTCGGAAGGTGCAGCGTGGCAACCCGACACGGCACAACTGACGTTGAAAATTCGTTGCTGAATCAGGTCGTAAGTAGCCGTTTCGGTTGGCTGCGGGTCGCTGGTCTTTTTCGGTTGACACGCCACGAAGCCCAGCGCCAGACACCCCGCCAGGGCGGCTGTTTTGAGCAGGTTGGAAGGAGAAACAAACGGCATGGGAACGGGAGAAAAGCCAATCGGGTAGAAAACGCCGGGCGGGGCGGACAAAGATACACGGCGGTTGGAAAAAAACACCGGGCGGAAGTTTAGCGGGGATTCGGGGCTTTTGCCCTATTTTTCAAGCCCCATCCACTCCGCAATCCGAATCCCGCACCCCCGCAATGCTCCCTGATTCCCAGCCTGCCTTCGCCTCCCGCCTCGATTTGGCCGACCTGCACGAAGCCGCGGCCCGCATCCGCACCGAAGTCGGCAAGGTACTCGTGGGCCAGCACCACCTCGTCGATTTGCTGCTCACGGCCCTGCTCGCCGACGGCCACGTGCTGTTGGAAGGCGTCCCCGGCGTAGCCAAAACCCTGACGGCCAAACTGTTGGCAAAAACGATTTCGATTGACTTCAGCCGGATTCAGTTTACGCCCGACCTCATGCCCGCCGACGTGCTGGGCACGTCGGTGTTCAATCCCCGGCTCACCGATTTCGAGTTTAAGCCCGGACCTGTTTTCGCCAACCTCGTGCTTATCGACGAAATCAACCGCGCCCCGGCCAAAACCCAGTCGGCGCTGTTCGAGGTGATGGAAGAGCGGCAGGTCACCAACAACGGCACCACTTATCCGATGACCGCGCCGTTTCTGGTACTGGCCACGCAAAATCCCATCGAGCAGGAAGGCACCTACCGCCTGCCCGAAGCCCAACTCGACCGATTTCTGTTCAAACTGAACGTGGGCTACCCATCGCTGACCGAGGAAGTGCAGATGCTGCACGGCCACCACGAACGCCGCAACGCCGCCGACCCTGTAGCCGCGATCAACGCGGTACTGAACGCCGACCAGGTTGGGGCGCTACGGGCGCAGGCGCGGCTGGTGATCTGCGAAGACAAGGTGCTCGAATACATGGCCCGGCTCGTGCAGCAAACCCGGCAGAGCAAGGCGCTGTTTCTTGGCGCATCGCCCCGGGCATCGGTGGCGCTGCTTAATGCCTCGAAAGCCCTCGCCGCGCTCCGGGGCCGCGATTTCGTGCTGCCCGACGACGTGCAGGAACTGGCCGCGCCCGTGCTCCGGCACCGGCTTATTCTGACGCCCGAACGCGAGATGGAAGGCACCACGACGGACGAAGTCGTTGCGCAGTTGGTGCAGCAGGTAGAGGTGCCGAGGTGAGTTAGGTTCCGGTTTGGAAAGCTGGCGAGTTTTTAGGTTGATTTACATTTTCAAGGCAACCCGCTGACTATGAGTTTATATACCCTTGCCTATCCAGACCTTCGTAAAGGCGAATCCGAAAAGAGTGGAGGTTACGTAGAAGTTCATCGCTTTCACAACGAGCATGAACTTGCCTTGAATCTACGAACGGCTATTTTGCTTGCCAAGCAAGGCTACAAGGTTCCCTTACTTTCTGTCAGCGACATTCCTCATCGGAAGAATCCAGACGCTTTTTTACTTGATGAGCAGATTTACGTTGAATTCAAGCACAACCAGAAATCAACGCGTTCGGCCATCGATAATGAACTTCGCGATGCCCGCACTCAGGCCGACCATGTCGTCCTCCACATCCTCAGCAAACTCCGGAAAAGTGACCTCATCAACGCGTTGACGGGCCGTTTGAGCCGGGGTAAGAAGATACGAACCGTGTGGCTCGTCTGGCAGAGCAAGCTTTACAAATTCAGCCGGAAAGACATTCTGGGAAAAGGATTTGGGGATAAAATAGAATGAGGTACCACGGCGAACCGCAGTACCTCAAGCCTGGGTCGAGGATTTCTCCCCAACCGTGGGTCACGAAAGAGGGTCGAGGATTTCTCCCCAACCGACCCGATGCAAAAGTAATACAAACGTATTACAAATCGTCATACGTTTGTATTACTTCCTCAAATTTTACCAATCAAACTTGCCCCTCCTCCGCCCCCCCTACCCCACCCGCCGCCTTTTCTACGCCCTGGCCGGAACCATCTTTTTGTTCCTGCTGGGCTACTCGCTGCCGTGGGTATTTCCGCTGGCGCGGGTGTTGTTTTTCGCCCTGACGGCCTTGCTGTTGCTCGACCTGGTGCTGCTCTACGCCACGAAAAACGCCCTCTTCGCCCGGCGCGAGGTAGCCGACCGGCTCTCCAACGGCGACGAAAACCCGGTTGCGATTTTTCTCGAAAACCGCTACGCCTTTCCCGCCCGCCTGACCCTTCTCGACGAATTGCCGGTGCAGTTTCAAAAACGCGACACCGAATTTCACGCCCGGCTTCAGCCCGGCGAACGGCAGGTGCTGAGGTATGCACTCCGGCCCACCCGGCGCGGGGAGTACGCGTTTGGCGCGGTGAACGTTTTCGCCGAAAGTCCGCTGAGGCTGGTGCAGCGACGCTACACGTTTCCGCAGGAAAAAACCGTGGCCGTGTACCCGTCGTTCCTGCAAATGCGGCAGTACGAACTCATGGCCCAGGCCAACCGCCTCAACGAACTGGGCGTGAAGCGCATCCGCCGCGTGGGCACCAGCCGGGAATTCGAGCAAATCCGGCCCTACGCTCAGGGCGACGACGTGCGCACGATCAACTGGCGCGCCACCGCCCGCCGCAGCGACGCCACCGGGGCGGGCCTGATGGTCAACGCCTTCCAGGACGAGCGTTCGCAGCCCATTTACTGCCTGCTCGACAAAGGCCGGTTGATGAAAATGCCCTTCGCGGGCCTCAGCCTGCTCGACTACGCCATCAACGCCGCGCTCGTGCTCGCCAACGTGGCCCTGCTCAAACACGACAAGGCGGGCGTCGTCACCTTCGCCGAAAGCCTGGGTCAGTTCCTGCCCGCCGACCGGCGCACGGGGCAGTTGCAACGCATCCTCGATTTGCTCTACCGCCAGAAAACACGCTTTCTCGAAACGGATTACGAGGCCCTCACGCTGCACCTGAAAACGCACCTTCGCCAGCGCAGCCTGCTGCTGTTGTTCACCAATTTCGAGACGCTTACGGGTTTGCGACGGCAACTGCCCCACTTCCGGCGGCTAGCCAAAGACCATTTACTCGTCGTGATTTTCTTTGAAAACACCGAACTCCGCGCCCGCCTCGACGCTCCCGCCGTCTCAACCCGCGACGTGTACCTGAAAACCATCGCCGAAACGTATTTCTACGAAAAACAACAGATGGTGCGCGAATTAGGCCAATTCGGCATCCAGGCCCTGCTGACGCCGCCACAGAAACTGACCGTCAACGCGCTCAACAAGTATTTGGAGTTGAAAGCGAGGGGGCTGATTTGATGCGAGTTTAGCGTTTACGGTTCAGGGTTTAGTGTTAGTTTGTAACACTAAACCCTGAACTCTAAACCTCAACCCCCTAACTTGCCGCCAAAACCGCAGTCCCCGCATGGAGCTTCCCGCTTTCCAGAACACCGCCCAGCTTCAGTTTATCGAAAGCGTGCTGTTCGACACGCTCGGGCACGAGGCCGACCTCCAGGATTTTCAGTTTCTCTACGGCGGCAATTTCAACCTCGCCGTGCGGGTGCGGACGCCCGAGGGGGCATTTTTCATCAAGTGGAATCAGGGCGACCACGAGGGCATGTTCGAGAGCGAAGCCCGCAGCCTCAACCTGCTGCGCGACGCCCATGCGCTGACCATTCCGAAAGTCTGGAACTACGGCCACAAGCCCGAAGGCGCGTACCTCGTCATGGATTTTGTGGCCCCGGCCCCGCAACAACCCGATTACTGGGCAGATTTCGGTCAGCGACTGGCCACGTTGCACCGACACAGTCGCCCCACGCACGGGCTGGATTTTGACAATTACATCGGCGCTTTGCCGCAGAAAAACGAATCGCTGGAAAACGGCGTGGAGTTTTTCGTTAAAAACCGCCTCCAGGTGCAGGTTGGGCGGGCGTTGTACGAAGGCAAAATCAAGCCGGACTTGTACGAGCGTTTCCAGAAACTCTACGAAAAACTACCCGGTCTGCTGCCCAACGAGGTACCCGCGCTGCTCCACGGCGACCTCTGGAGCGGCAACGTGATGACCGGTGCCGACGGGCGCGTGGTGCTCGTGGACCCAGCGGCGTACTACGGCCTGCGCGAGGCCGAACTGGCCTTTACGACCATGTTTGGCGGGTTCGACGCCAGCTTTTACGAAAGTTATTACGAACATTTTCCCGTCGAAAACGGCTTCACCGAGCGCATTCCGCTGTACAATTTGTACCCGCTGCTCGTCCACGTCAACCTCTTCGGCGGTGGCTACCTGACGGCCGTAGAGCGGATTCTCAGGCGGTTTTGATTTTGGTGAGAAGTGAGAAGTAAGATGTGAGAAGTTGAAAGACAGTTTTTGCATTGACATCTCACATCTTACCTCTCACTTCTCACTATATTTCGCCTGAAACCTCTTCCAAACCACATGAGCACCTGGGTCGTCATCGGGATTGCCGTCGGCGTGTACGCCGTGGTGTGCGTGGTGGCGTACAAGGTGCAGGAATACTTCATTTTCAAGCCCGAGCGGCTTTCCCAGGATTTCGAGTACCGCTACGAAGACCCGTTCGAAGAGCTGTTTTTTGAACCCGAACCGGGCGTGACCATCAATGGCCTGCGGTTTTTCGACGAAGACGCCCGGGGCCTCGTCATCTACTTTCACGGCAACACGCGCAGCATCAAGGGCTGGTCAAAATACGCCCGCGACTTCACCCAGCACGGCTACGACGTGCTGATGATTGATTACCGGGGTTTTGGCAAAAGCGTCGGCAAACGCAGCGAAGCCAGCCTCAAGCAGGACGCCCAGTTTGTGTACAACCAGATGCGCGCCAGGTACGGCTACAAAGAACCCGACATCGTGATTTACGGGCGCTCGCTCGGTTCGGGCTTTGCCTGCAAGCTGGCTTCGGCCAATAAGCCCAAAATGCTCATTCTCGACGCCCCGTATTACAGTTTTTCGTACGTGACCAACCGCTTCCTGCCGTTTCTGCCCATCGGGCTGATTCTGCGGTTCAAACTCCGCACCGACCTCTGGATTCGCTACGTGCGCTGCCCGATTTACATCATCCACGGCACCAAAGACTGGCTGATTCCCTTCCGGTCGAGCGTGCGGCTGGCCAAGCTGGTGCCGCTCACGGCCCGGCTGGTGCCGATTTACGGCGGTGGCCACAACAACCTGCCTGATTTCGCGGAGTACCACAAAAAACTCAGCGAGGTGCTGCGTGGTACGTTCGACCTCATTTTCGACAAGTACGACAACCCGCACGATGCGTAAAGCCGTCTTTCGCCTTCTGAAAACCGCGCTTTCCGCTTACCTGCTGCTGCTGCTCGGTTTCATGTTGTTCCAAAAGTGGATCGTTTTTCAGGGAACAGCCCTCCCGCCCGATTTTCACTTTCAGTTTCCCGGAAAAGTTAAAGAACGCTGGTACCAGCCCGCGCCCGGTGTGCGGCTCAACGCGCTCTTTTTTCGCACCGGTTCCCTGCCGCGCCGGGGCGTGGTGCTGTACCTGCACGGCAACCGCGACAACCTCGCCCGCTGGGGCCGCTACGCGCCCGATTTCACCCGGCGCGGCTACGACGTGCTGATGCCGGACTACCGCGAATACGGCAAAAATTCGGGGGAAATCACCGACGAGGCCGCGCTCCACGCCGACGTGCGGTTCGTGTACGAGGCGCTGAAACGGGAGGTTTCGGAAGACAGTCTCGTGGTGTACGGCCGCTCGCTGGGCACCGGACTGGCCACGCACCTCGCCGCCGAAACCCACCCACGGTTGCTGCTGCTCGAAACACCGTACTCGTCCATGCCCGCCGTGTTTTGGAGCCAGTTTCCGCTGCTGCCGTACGATTGGCTGAGCCGGTTTCAATTCCGCAGTGACGAGTGCATTGCGCGGGTGCCGTGCCCGGTTCACCTTTTCCACGGCACCGCCGACGGACTGGTGCCGTATCGCCACAGCCTGCGGTTGTGCCAAAAGCTGGGCCGGAGTCCAGCCCAAATTCTGACGACGATTCCCGGCGGCGGGCACAAAAACCTAAGCGAGTTTGTCGCGTATCAGGCAGGACTCGACAGTTGCCTTTCAAATCTTCTCAATAAATAAATATTCATAAACAGAAATTATTTATTGTTTATCAATAATTTCTGTTTTCCTTTGTGCGGTCAACTACTTCCTTGACTCGCATGAAAAACCAGACAACTCCGTGGGTTTTCCCAACGGTAAAAATCCTCGTCAACATCGCGTACTATTTTATGCTGGTCGTCTGCATCGTGGCGATTGGCTTCGGCGGTTTCAAAGTGGCCGTGTGCCGGTTCGTCAACGAATCCCCTGACCACTCTCTCACCTCCGTTGGTGTGCCGGTGGAGTGGCAGACCAGCGAGAGGAAAGCCGAAACCAAGGCCCCTGTTCTCACGCGGGTCAGTCTGGTTCAGCAAAAACAAAAGGGCATTCTGCACATCCCCATCTGGTCGGCGGCGGGCGGGGTTTACCTGGTCGCTCAGGCGCTGGGCCTGCTATCACTCCTGGCGCTGCTTTCGCTGCTGCGAAAGATTTTTCGGAACCTGAATGCGGCTTCTCCCTTCAACCCGGTCAACGTCCGGCGAATCAGCGCGATGGGTTTCATCCTGATCGCGCAGGATTTGCTTGGATTTGGCACTGAACTTACACTCCGGCCGTTGGTCAAGCCGTTCATTACCCAACTTTCCGCAGTAAGTAGCAGGAAGGAGTTGAACTTCAATACCTTCGAGATTCAACTGGACATCGAAGGGGCCTGGTTTCTGGGCCTGATCCTGCTCGCCCTGGCGCAGGTGTACCGCCGGGGAATCGACTTACAAACCGAACACGAATTAACCGTCTGACCATGCCCATCGTTGTAAACCTCGACGTCATGATGGCCCGGCGGAAAATGTCGCTCACCGAACTGGCCGAAAAAGTGGATTTGACGATGGCCAATTTGTCGATCCTGAAAACCGGCAAGGCCAAAGCCGTGCGCTTTTCGACCCTCGACGCCCTCTGCCGCGCCCTTGATTGCCAGCCGGGCGACCTGCTGGAATGGCAGCCCGGCCAGACCTAACAGGTTTTAGAAACCTGTTAGGTCTTATTTGGCTACCTTTGCCCCATGAAGTTTGAAGACTTTGCCCTGAATCGTCAACTGCTCAACGCCGTCGAAGACGCCGGGTACACCGAGCCGACAGCCATTCAGCAGCAGGCCATTCCGCTCGTGCTGGCGGGGCACGACGTGCTGGGTATTGCCCAAACGGGCACGGGCAAAACGGCGGCGTACCTGCTGCCGCTGTTGATGAAAGTGAAATTCGCCCAGGGCCAAGACCTCCGGGCGCTCATTCTGGCCCCGACCCGCGAACTGGTCATGCAGATTGACGCTGCCCTCGGCGACCTGGCCAAATATACCGACCTGCGCCATGTGGCGATTTACGGCGGACTGGGGCCGAAAACCCAGATTGAGGCGATTCAGAAAGGCCTCGACATCCTCGTGGCCACGCCGGGCCGGTTTCTGGATTTGTACCTGTGCGACGAAATCGTGGTGAAACACCTCAAAACGCTGGTGCTCGACGAGGCCGACAAAATGATGGACATGGGCTTCATGCCCCAGATTCGCCGGGTGCTGGAAGTGATTCCGCGCAAGCGCCAGAACCTGCTGTTTTCGGCCACGTTTTCGGGTCGCGTCGAAGGACTTTCGCACGAGTTTCTGGAATACCCGATGCGCGTCGAAGTCACGCCCCAAGCCACGACCGCCACGATGGTGACCCAGCGACTTTACGAAGTGCCCAACCACCAGACCAAACTGCACCTGCTGGCGCATTTCCTGCGCGACGAAAACCTGAACCGGGTGATGGTGTTCGTGCGGTCGAAAGAGACCGCCGACGCCATTTTCAACTTCGTCGCCCGGAAAATCGTCCCCGAAGAACAGGTGCGCGTCATCCACGCCAACAAAGGCCAGAACACGCGCATCAACGCGATGGAGGCGTTTCGCGAGGGCAATGTGCGGGTGCTGGTGGCCACCGACGTGGCCGCGCGCGGCATCGACATTCAGGAAGTCAGCCACGTGATTAACTTTGACGTGCCGCTGATTTACGAAGACTACGTCCACCGCATCGGGCGCACGGGCCGCGCCAACCACACGGGCGAGGCCATCACCTTCATGACGATGGACGAAGCCTACCACGTCGCGAAAATCGAGGCGATCATCCACCAGCCCATTCCGCGCGAAGCGATTCCGGCGGACGTACAGCGCGAAGAAACCCCCTTCGCCGAGCGCCAGGACATGCTCCGCGAACTCGACACCCAGCGCAAACGCGAAGATCCGGAATTCAAAGGAGCTTTTCACGAGAAAAAACTCCGGCCTGGACAGGTCCGGGCCGAACGGGGCCGACAGGGCCGGGCCGGGGCGGCCAAAGCGGCGACAACCGGCGCGGGCCGCATTAAATCGGCGCCGTCGGGCCGGATGAAATCAGGGTCGGCAACGCGGGCGGGCAAGGCACGAACCGGGCCACCGGGCCGGAACGCCGGTCGGTCGGGGCCTAAAAAGCGAGGGCGTTGAACAGGACAAGCCGCCGCTGATTCGTTAAAAAGTTTTGTTTTCTATTTCCACCACCGTGAACGTGAAAAAGTTGTTTTTGCCCCTGTTGCTCCTGGTGAGTCTGGCGGGGTTCAGTCAGGTGAAAAAAGCCGCCGCGCCCAGGAAACCGGCGGCGAAACCCGTGGCCCGGCCCGCCGCGCAGCCGAAGCCCGTGGCCGAACCGGTTTTCAACTGGAACGCCGTGCCGTTTTTCGGCGAACGGCCCCAAACGCCTGAACAGGCCGCTTTCCTCGAATCGTGCGACGTCAACTTCGCCAGCCGGACCGAGGCGAGCCAGTTTTTTGCGCAACGCGCCTGGGAATACGTGCAGGAGGGCAAACTCGACACGGCCACGTACCGCTTCAACCTCGCCCACCTGCTCGACCCGAAAAACGTGGATCCGTACTGGGGCCTGGGCGTGGTGCAGTTCAACAAAGGCAACTCGAAGGGGGCCGTCGTGCTGCTCAACCAGGGTTTGCGCGTTGATTCGACCAACACCACGCTGATGACCGACCTGGCGACGATCCACCTGGGGCGTTTTGCCAAAGACAGCACCCAGATACACGACCTCGATCGGGCCGAAAACCTGCTGACCGTGGCCGTGGCCATCGACACGGCCAACGCCAACGCTTTCCAGAAACTCGCCCAGGTGGACTACTACCGCCGACACTACGACGACGCCTGGAGCCACCTGCACCGCAGCCGGGCGCTGGGTGGGGGCAACCTCGATTTCCAGTTTCTGAGCCAGTTGATGGCCCGGAAAGAAGACCCCCTGGGGGTGTTTAAGCAGCAGAATTAGCGGCCTCTTTTAAAAAAGAGCAAGGCGTGCCTCCGGTCTCCGTGGCACGCCTTGCTCTTTTTCTTCTTCTTAGTGAAGCTCGGCACCACGCCGTCGGTAGTAAGCACCCAGCCCCCACTGCCCGAGGAAAATCAGAAAAAAAGCCATCCTTGAAGCAATGGGACTGACGAAGGCCAGCACTGCTGCCAGCAGAAAAACAACCGGTACGATCCCCCCACGCCAATAATTATAGGTTCGTTGCGCCGGGGTGATGCCTTCGCCGATGCGCGTGCGCGAATTGCTGATGTGCGCCCAAAGCCAAAGCTGGAGCAAACCCGTGGCGGCCACGTTGAAGCAATAGACTTGGAAAGCCGGGTTTTTGTCGAAATACTGGCTGTAAAGGGCCGTCGTGAAGGGCATCACAACGATGCTCATCAGGAAAAGAAAATTCCGGAAAACCAGCCTGCCGTCGTACCGAGCCACAAACCCAAACATCCGGTGGTGAGCGTACCAGTAAATCCCGACGACGCCGAAACTAACCAGAAAGCCAATCCACTCCGGAATCTGGTGGAAAAGTGCCCCCGTGAGGGCTTCGTCGCTGAACGGTCGCTCCAGATGCGGCACCTTGATTTCGATAATCAGCAGCGTGATGGCGATGGCAAAAACGGCGTCGGTGAATAAAATGAGCCGCTCGACCTGAAACCGAACAACTTCTTCTTTAGCCGAATGACTGACAGGTTCGGTGGCTTGCATGGGAAACGCCGGGGTTGATTGCTCAAGTTTAGCCAAAAACTCAGGCTTGCACAACGGCCAGCGTCTTCCTGCCGCCCAACTTCTGCCGGTAGCGTTTGGCAAAACGGTTCGCGCCAAACCCGGCGATCAGCACGCCGGGCAAAATCCAGACGGTCAGGTACACCCACTGCGGCGTGGAAGCGGGCAGGCGGCCACTCATATTGACGAGAAAGGCCGTGACCGTGGCCGCGTACGACCCCATCATCCGGCCAATGTGCAGCAACAGCCAGCCGCCTTTCTCCGCCGGTTTTTTCCCGGAAAAAAGTTTGTAATCGGCCCACCCACTGCCGAGGCAGGTGAAGGTAAAAAAACCAAAAAGCACGGCCATGAACACGTTGCGGTGCGCGGCCATCCAAACACCGTAGCCCAGCGTGGCCACCCCAAACACCACGACCAACCCCAGCGCCACCCAATCGAGGCGGGCGGGGCCGCTGCCCGGCTTTTTGCGGCCCAGCGTCCGGCGGCCGGTGAAAGTCTGGTAGAAACTGGCGACGGCCACGCAAAGGAAAAATTGCAGGCGCGTCTCGGTGGGTTTCAGCCCGAACAGGCCAATCGTGGTGACAAACACGCCAAACATCCCCCAGTAATAAATCACACCGACCCGGTTGTGCAACCGACCGCCTTTTTTGGCGAAAATGGCGATAAGCCCCGTAACGAGCGACACCACGCCGCAGAGGACGTGAACGACAAGGATTGATTTGTAGGCCGTTTCCATAAAGCGTTGTGCGTTTTTGTTGAGCCAAAAGTGCAACGCTTCTTCAACACCATGCTCAAAAATGGGCCTGTTGGCTCGCTTTGGGGCTTTTTGACAAAGAGCGGGACGTTTGGCAAAGCGGGTGGGACGATTGGCAGCGACGAAATGGCTCAACCCGGATGCCCTATCACCCGCACCGGAGGCGTCATGTCACAAACCGGAAGCCTTCTTGCATAGTCCGGAAGCCTATTCTCACAAACCGGAAGCATACTTGCAGCGACCGGAAGGCTATTCTCACAAACCGGACTCGTATTCTCACAAACCGGAAGGCTATTCTCACAAACCGGAAGCATACTTGCAGCAACCGGAAGTGTATTCTCACGGACCGGAAGCTCATTCTCACAAACCGGAGCAAGCCCCACGCCGCCCGGAAAACGGATCAGCACACGGGTACTGCTGCCGTACGGGCCTTCTCCCGCACCGGCTCACGCACCCCCTGACGGGTGAAGTTTCGTACTGGTTTTCACCACCTCCGAATACGCCCGCGCTACGGGCACGGGCGTCTCCAGGCCGCGCAGGTACAATTTGTAGCCCTGGGCGTTGCCGCTCACGCGCTGCACCCGGTGCAGGTTCACCAGAAACGACCGGTGGCAGCGCACCACCACGCCGGGCGGCACCTGCTCCTCAAACCGGCTCAGGCTGCCGCGCAGTAGTTCTTTTTTCACCGCCCTGCTTTTCTCGAAAACAACCTCGGAATAATTGTCCGCGGATTCGAGGTAAAACAAATCGGCCAGGGGCAACAGCAGGCGGTCTTTGCCGTTTTCGGCCACCAGTTCAACGGTCTGCGCCCGGTCGGAGCGTTGCTCGGCGGGCGTCAGCGGCGCGGGCTGGGGCGGCTGGGCGTAGCGGTTGAGGTAGCGAAAATACTTGTACAGCGTAAAGCCCACCGCCGGAAACACCCCGATTAAGGCCGTGATGGCGATCATAAACGCCAGGTGCGTGAGCCGCAAACCCTCCTGTCCAAAACCCCCGAACACCAGCCCGTTGTACACGTAATTGGCCACGCCGATGGTGACAATGTTCCAGGCCGTCCCGGTGATTTCGCGGCCCACCGTCCAGTCTTCTTCCCCAAAAAAACGCGGCAGCGCCTTCGGCAGCAGGTACTGATTGACCACCAGCAGCACAAACGTAACCACGCCGTAACCCGCCAGAATGGGCACTTTGCGCGGACTTTGCCACGCGTACGCCCCAAAAGGCTGAAAAACGACGAGAAAGCCGCCGATGAAAACGCCCGCCGCCAGGCTCGTCAGCAGCGTTCGGCGCGAGGCCTCGGAGGCCGGAAAAGGCTGGCGGAGCCAGCGCAGCAGTCGGTTCATCGGAACGGTCGGTACGACATCACCTGCTCGAAAAAGTTGGGTACCGCTTCCGGAATTAACAGCACCACGAAGGCAATGCCGAACAGCGCCCCCCACAAGTGCGCCGAGTGGTTGACGTACCCCGCGCCGCGCCGCGCTTCGTAGTACGAATAAAACACGTAGAGCGCCCCGAACAGAAACCCCGGAATGCCGATGGGAATGAAGAAAATGTAAATCGGATTGAGCGGATAAAACACGATGCCCGCAAACACAATCGCCGACACCCCCCCCGACGCGCCCAGCGAATTGTAGCCGGGGTCGGCGCGGTGGCGGAAAAAACTCGGCAGGTCGGACACGACGATGGCCCCGAGGTACAGCGCCAGAAACGCCCCCTGACTCATGCCCGGTCCCAGCGCAGCGGCAAACGTTTGCTCGACCAGCCCGCCGAAAAAATACAGGCTTATCATGTTGAAAATCAGGTGGCCCCAGTCGGCGTGAATGAAACCGGAGGTCAGAAACCGTCCGTATTCGTTGTTGCGCGCCATCGCGTACGGGTTGAGCATCCAGCGGCGGAGAACGCTTTCATTTTGCCAGGCGTATAACGAGGCGGCCACGTTGACAAGAATCAGAATCAGGGTCAGGGACATGGTTGGGAAGAACTTGTTGGTTCAAAATTGGGCAGTCCGGGGCATTTTCCCTACTTGTTCCCAGGCAGCAGGGAATTTATTCCTGCTTGATGGAGAAAGAAGCGCCGATTCTCGGTACTTTCAGTCGGTCCAATTCATCCCGTTTCCATGCCTTCCCGTCGTCACTTTCTTCATCAGGCCGCCGCGCTGGCGCTCACGCCCCAGTTAAAACCGTTTTCTGACGCCTCGCTCGCCGGGTTGAGCCAGGCTTTCGCCGACCAAACGCCCGAGCAGGTGGCCCGCAACGAAGACTACTGGGTTCCCATCCAGCAGGCGTTCACGGTTTCGCCCACGATCCTGAACCTCAACAACGGCGGCGTCAGCCCCGCCCCGAAAACCGTGCAGGATGCCGTGGAGCGCTACAACCACTACGCCAACGAAGCGCCGAGCTACTTCATGTGGCGCATCATGGACCAGGGCCGCGAACCGCTGCGCGAGCAACTGGCGGCGTTGGCGGGCGTAAGCGCCGAGGAAATCGCCGTGAACCGCAACGCCACCGAAGCCCTCGATACCATCATTTTTGGCCTGCCGCTCCGGGCGGGCGATGAGGTGGTGCTGTCGAAATACGACTACCCGAACATGCTCCACGCCTGGCGGCAGCGCGAACTCCGCGACGGGCTGAAACTGCGCTACGTCAATGTGAAATTTCCGTCGGAAAGCGAAACCGAACTGACCGACGCCTACGTCGAGCAGTTTTCGGCCAAAACGAAGGTGGTTCACCTGACGCACCTCGTCAACTGGACCGGCCAGATTCTGCCTGTGGCGCGGATTGCCCGCGAGGCCCGCAAGCGCGGCATCGAAGTACTCGTCGATGGCGCGCACAGTTTCGCCCACCTCGACTACAAAATTCCCGAACTGGAGTGCGATTACTTCGGCACCAGCCTCCACAAGTGGCTCTGCGCGCCGATTGGGTCGGGGATGCTGTGGATGAAGAAGGAGAAGATCGCGTCGGTTTTCCCGCTCATCGCCAATGACAAGCCGCAGTCGGACAACATCCGTAAGTTCGAGAACCTCGGCACGCGGTCGTTTCCCATCGAGCAGGGCGTGGCGCAGGCGGTGCGGTTTCACCAGGCCATCGGCACGCCCCGCAAGCGCGAGCGGCTGTTTTTCCTGAAAAATTACTGGGCGGAAAAAGCCGCACAACTGCCCGGCGTGAAGCTGTTCACGTCGCTAAAAAAAGACTTTTCCGGGGCTATTTGCCTGTTCGGCATCGAGGGCCTGGAACCGGCCCAGGTGGAAGGGCAACTGCTCGGCCGCTTCAAGATTCACACCTCGCCGACCGTCTGGGAAGACATCAGGGGCGTGCGCGTAACGCCCCACATTTACACCACCCTGCCCGACCTCGACCGCCTCGTTGACGCGGTGGGAAAACTGGCCCGGCGGGCGTAAGCCAGTTGATTTTGCCAAACGGAGTCGGTAGTATTGAATCCCCAACCCACCCTCCGAACCGATGAAGTCCAAATCCGTCGATGGCCTCAACATCGCCCTCATGCTGCTTTCGGGCGGACTGGCGTTCTGGGCACCGTTCGAGTTGTTTCTGTTTTCCTACGCCGTCATCGGGCCACTGCATTATTTGACGGAAATCAACTGGCTGCACAACCGGAACTTCTTCGCCACGAGCCGGGTGGATTACTGGATCATGTTTCTGCTCGGCGTGCTGTTGTTTTTGTTCACATTTTTCGTGAAAGGCTACGGCGATTTGGTAAACGTGCTGTTTTTCGTGGCGTTTTTTTACGGCCTGAGCATTGTACTGCTTACCCGGTTTTCGCACCGTTTTCTGCTGTTGCTCGCCGCGTTTTTTATCGGCTGGCTTTTTCAGAAAACGCCAGTGCTCGTGTTCGTCTTCGGGCTGCTCGTCCCGACGCTCATCCACGTGTTTTTGTTCACCGGCCTTTTCATTTTACACGGTGCCCTGCGGAGCAAAAGTTTGCTGGGTATGCTGTCGCTGGGGGTGTTCGTGGCCTGCGCGATGAGCTTCTTCGTGTGGCAACCGGCGTGGCCGTACAAAGTGTCGGGTTACGCCGAAAAAGCGCTGATCGACAGCACATTCGTTAACCTCAACGGGTCGTTGTTCAACCTTTTCAACCTCGGTCCTTCCAACCACTACACCGTGTTCGAGTCGAGCGTCGGGTTGAGCATTATGCGGTTTATCGCCTTTGCGTACACGTACCACTACCTGAACTGGTTTTCCAAGATTCAGGTCATCAAATGGCACCACGTGCCGCGCCAGCAGTTGCTGCTCGTTTTGGCCATCTGGGTGGCGTCGGTGGGGTTGTACGCCTACAATTACTACTGGGGCCTGATTGCGCTCTACCTGATGAGCCTGATGCACGTCTTCATGGAATTGCCGCTCAATTTCCGCTCCATGTCGGGCATTGCGGTCGAGGTACGGAAGCTGGCGGTGGGCCGGGCGTGATGTTTTCGTTAAACACAAATTAACGTTGTTTTCACTACGAGAATGGCTTTTGCTTTTTCCCGCCACGCCGAAGAACAAATGGAATTGCGCGGCATCACGCACGAGCAAGTGGAAACCGTACTTCGCGCACCTGACCGCCTGATTCGGGAAGAGCAAGGCCAGGTTGTTTACCAAAAAGTGATTTTTCCGGAAAATGAACCGTACCTTATTCGGGTGTTTGTGAATGCAGAGAAAGACCCGCCGTTTGTAAAAACTGTTTACCGGACCTCCAAAATCGCCAAATACCAATGAAAGTTAAATACGACCAGGAAACCGACATCCTGTACATCCGCCTCAATGAGGCCCCAATTCAGGAAAGCGATGAAGATAAACCCGGCGTTATTCTTGACTACGCCGCCGACGGAAGTTTAGTCGGAATTGAAATTCTCCAAGCCTCACGGCGCACCAACCAACCGGCCATCGTCGAGCACGAAGTGGCTGCCTGAACGAATGCGGTTCACCGTTCCCGCCCAATCAGCCCTTCGGCAAACGCCCGCAGCGTGGCTTTGCGCTGCGGTTCGGCGGATAGCTCATCGAGGAGTTGGAAGGCAGTCGAAAAATAGCGGTTCATCAGCGTCTCGGCGGTTTCGGCCACGCCGAGTTCGTCGTAAATGGCCGTAACGGCCTCTACTTTTTGTACCGGGTTGTACTCCCGCGCGGCCAGCCACCGGAGCAGTTCGGCGCGGGTGGCGCCCTGGGCTTTTTCGAGGGCGTCGATGAGCAGGAAGGTCTTTTTGTTCGCCAGAATGTCGCCGCCGACCAGCTTGCCAAACTTATCGGGCTGGCCGTACACGTCGAGGTAGTCGTCTTTCAACTGAAACCCCAGGCCGATGTTCTGCCCGATTTGCCGCAGCGCGGAGGCTTGCGCTTCGTCGGCCCGACCGAGTATGGCACCCAGTTCAAGCGCAAAACCGAGCAGGACGGCGGTTTTCAGCCGAATCATTTCGAGGTATTCCGCCTCGCTGACGGTGGCACGGGTTTCAAAATTCATGTCCCACTGCTGGCCTTCGCACACCTCGGCGGCGGTGCGGTTGAAGCGCCGCAGCACGGGTTGGAGCAGGTTGGGGTCCACGTCGAGGAGCAGTTCGTAAGCCTGCACGAGCATCACGTCGCCCGAAAGAATGCCCACGTTTTCGTTCCACTTTTCGTGCACGGTGGGCTGGCCGCGCCGGAGCGGGGCGTTGTCCATGATGTCGTCGTGCATGAGCGTGAAGTTGTGGAACACCTCCACGGCAATGGCCGGGTGGAGGGATTTCTGCCAGTCGTCGGTGAAGAGCGCCGTGCCCATCAGCGTCAGCACGGGCCGCAGGCGCTTGCCGCCGAGGGCCATCAGGTAGCGGATGGGTTCGTACAATTCGGGCGGTTGCTCGCCGTAGCGCTGGCGGGCAATTTCAACGTCGAGGGCTTGCAGGAAAAGCGATGGGGTCATTCCGGGAAGGAGAGTTGCCGCAAATTTGGCTAATTTTGCCCACTTTGTTCATCAACCCGCTCATGCGCCATTCGCTCAACCTTCGCAAACCCCTCGCTTTTTTCGACCTCGAAACCACCGGCGTCAACGTCGCCCGCGACCGCATCGTGGAAATCAGCATCGCCAGAGCAATGCCAGGCGGCGAGGTGGTCGTGAAAACCAAGCGCATCAACCCCACCATCCCGATTCCGCTGGAGGCCAGCCTCGTCCACGGCATTTACGATGCCGACGTGGCCGACGCGCCCACGTTTAAAGCCGTAGCCCGCTCACTGGCCCAGTTTCTCGACGGTTGCGACCTGGCGGGGTTCAATTCCAACCGCTTCGACGTGCCGATGCTGGTGGAGGAATTCCTGCGGGCCGAGGTGGATTTTGACCTGAAAAACCGCCGCCTTATCGACGCCCAGCGCATTTACCACCTCATGGAACCGCGCAACCTGGCGGCGGCGTATAAATTTTACTGCGGAAAAACGCTCGAAAACGCGCACTCCGCCGAGGCCGATACCCTGGCCACGCTCGAAATCCTGGACGCCCAGGTGCGGCATTATGAAGGCGTGAAAGTGGTGGATGCCAAAGGCCAGGAAACTGAACCTGTGCGCAACGACATGGACGCGTTGCACGAAATCACCGCCGCCCGACTGGTGGATTTTGCGCAGCGCATGAAATTCGACCCTGACGGGCGCGAGCTGTTCAACTTCGGCAAACACACCGGCAAGCCCGTCGTGGAGGTGCTCAAGGCTGAACCCTCGTACTACGACTGGATGATGAAGGGCGATTTCCCGCTCGACACGAAGCGAAAACTGACGGAAATCAAGCTGCGGGAGTTCAACCGGCGGTAGTCCCGAAAACGTTTTGTTAAATGCCGACCCGCCCGTACTTTTGCCCCAATTCCGATGAACCCTTGAGCAATGACGCGCAAAAATAGCTTTACCCTCGCCCTCGTGTGCGCTTCGGCGCTGGTGTTGACCGCCTGCGACTACCAGAAAAACAACACCATCAAGCAAAAAGATTACCGCGCGGGCGACGAGTACATCTACGGCGTTCACCCCGACAGCGCGGCCCGCCAGACCAAAAACAAGTACACCCCGAAACCGGAGAACGAAGCCCGCGCGGCTAAAATCCGGGAGAAATTATTCGGCCAGACCAACGCCGCTGGCAATTGAATTCACTGATTTGTCGTTTGGAGCGAGGCCCGTGCGGGCCTCGCTTTTTTGATTTTTGGGCGGGATTGTCTAATTTTCGCGGCCTTTTTTGGCCGAAAATCAGGTTTTAGTCCAATTCGCTGCCGCCGTAGCAAGATTTTTGCATACTCCGGCAGTGACCTACTCAGGAACCCCGCTTCCTACGTACTTCTTTCCAACTGATCCATGAACATTGCTTTGGTAACCGGCTCGGCGGGCCTCATCGGCAGCGAAGCCGTCGCTTTTTTCTCCGATAAATTCGACCTTGTCGTTGGCATTGACAACAACCTGCGCCAGTACTTCTTCGGCCCGGAGGCGTCCACCGAGTGGAACCGTGACCGCCTGCAAGACCGCTTCGCCAACTACGCTCACCGCGCCGCCGACATTCGCTCGGTTGAGCAACTGAGCCAGATTTTCCAGGAATTCGGCACCGACATTAAACTGGTGCTCCACACCGCCGCCCAGCCCAGCCACGACTGGGCCGCCCGCGAACCGTTCACCGACTTTTCGGTCAATGCCACCGGTACGCTCAACGTGCTGGAAATGACCCGCCAACACTGCCCCGAGGCCGTGTTTATTTTCACCTCGACCAACAAAGTGTACGGCGACAATCCCAACTTTCTGCCGCTGGTTGAGACCGAAACGCGCTGGGAAATAGCCGCTGACCACCCGTATTTTGAAAATGGCATCGACGAACACCTGAGCATCGACCACACCAAACACTCGCTCTTCGGGGCCAGCAAAGTAGCCGCCGACGTGCTGGTGCAGGAGTATGGCCGCTATTTTGGGATGAAAACCGGCGTGTTCCGGGGCGGCTGCCTCACCGGCCCCAACCACTCCGGCGCGCAATTGCACGGATTCCTGAGTTATTTGATGAAATGCGCCATCATGGGGACGCCCTACACCATTTTCGGTTACAAAGGCAAGCAGGTGCGCGACAACATCCACAGCTACGATTTGGTGAATATGTTCTGGCACTTTTACCAGAACCCGCGCGCCGGGGAAGTGTACAACGCGGGCGGCGGGCGCTACGCCAACTGCTCGATGATCGAGGCCATCGCCGTGTGCGAACAGATTTCGGGCAACAAGCTGAACGTAAGCTATTCGGATACCAACCGCGTCGGCGACCACATCTGGTACGTGAGCGATTTGTCGAAATTCAAAAGCCACTACCCCGGCTGGAACTGGACCTACGATTTGCAGGAAACCCTCGTGCAGATTCACGACGGCATGGTGGCCCGGCTGGGCGTGCAGGCGTAGATTTGAGGGTAAAGTGGAAAGTGTAAAGATGTTTTCGCTGATTCACTTTGCATTTTTCACTTTACACTTTTCACTTGGCTGTTAGTGATTTACATCCTCACTCCCCTTTACAACGACTGGGAAGCCCTCGGGCTGCTGTTGCGGCGTTTCGACGAAACCGTGGAGCCGTCGTTGCGGCAGCGGATGCGGTTTGTGGTGGTCGACGACTGCTCGACCACCGAACCCACGCCGGGGCAGTTTGCGGCCTGGCCGGTGGAAGTGATTCACCTCAACCGCAATGTGGGGCACCAGAAAGCCATCGCCCTCGGGCTGGCGTACCTCGTGCAGGAGCGGGAGTTCGAGGCCATCGTCGTGATGGATTCCGATGGTGAAGACCGCCCCGAAGACACGGCCACGCTCTACGCCGCCAGCCAGCACCAGCCGGGGAAAATCATCTTCGCCCAGCGCACCAAGCGTCACGAAAGCACCACGTTCCGGGCGGGCTACGCGCTGTACAAAGCCATTTTTGGATTGCTGACGGGGAAGGCGATTACCTTCGGGAATTTTTCGATTATTCCCTACAAACTGGCCCGTAAACTTGCTTACGTGTCGGAAATCTGGAACCACTTTCCCGGTGGCATCATCCGTTCGCGGCTGCCGTACGGTTCGGTGGGCATCGAGCGCGGCACGAGGCTGGCGGGCAAGTCGAAGATGAACTTCGTGTCGTTGATTCTGCACGGCATGAGCGCCATCTCGGTCCACCTCGACACCACGGCGGTGCGGCTGCTGCTGGCTTCGTTCGGGCTGATTTGTTTTTCGCTGGCAGGCATCGTTGTGGTGTCGTTCATCCGGCTGTTCGTGTCCGAATGGGCTTTTCCCAACTGGGCGACCACGCTGGTCACGGCCTTTTTCATCATCATCATGCAGGCGTTCCTGATTTCGCTGCTGATGCTGTTTACCGTGCTCAACTACCGCACCCAAAAGCACTTCATCCCCGCCCTCGACTACCGCGATTTCATTGACCACGTCAGTTGATTGCGGAGTACGGATTGGCAATTTCGGATTGAAAAATTCAGAAAGTCGCTACTCCGCACTCCGCAATCGCCAATCCGTACTCCCAAATGCCCTTCCTCGCCTTCGACGACCGTCCCTTCGGCTGGCTGCTGGTTAGCCTGGCGGGGCTGGCGCTGGTGCTGGGTATGACGGCATGGAGTTTCTACAAAAAAGCGCCGTTTCACCCGCCTGATTGGCTTTTGGTACTCGCCGGGCTGGGCCTGCTGGGCTGGGCGCGCCTCCCGGTGCTGCTGTTCAACCGCGAACTCAACCCCGACGAAAGCCAGATCATTAGCCACGCCATCACGCTGGCGCAGTGGCCCGTGTTCTGGCGGTCGGTTGACGGCACCACCATCGGCCCGCTCGACTGTTACGCGCTGCTGCTGCCCCGGCTGCTGGGTTTCGGCTTCGACTACACCGCCGCGCGGGTACTGGGCCTGGCGTGCATCGGCGGCTCGCTGGCTTTTTTGTTCGGGTCGCTCCGGCAGTTTTTCGGCGCGGCGGTGGCCCGGCTGGCGTGGGTACCGCCGCTGTTGTTTCTGAGTTTCGTCCAAAACCCCGACTTCGTGCATTACAGCAGCGAGCACGTGCCGCTGGTGCTGCTGGCGGGCGCGACGTGGTTGTTTGCCAAAAGTTTTTTGGAGAAAAAAACGCCGGTCGGCCGGGCTTTTTTGCTGGGACTGCTGCTGGGCATGGTGCCCTTCGGCAAGTTGCAGGGCGTTCCGGCGGCGGGCGTGGTGGCCGTGTTTGCAGCGGTGCTTTTCTGGCAACGCGGCAACGGGCGCGGCCTCGTCGCGCTGGTGGCGGGTGGCCTGACGTTCCCGCTGGTGGTCGTGGCGCTGGCGGCGGCTTTCGGAGTGCTCGGCGATTTTTTAACGTTTTACCTGCTCGGCAACGCGCAGTACAGCACCAACAAGTCGCTCTGGGAAAGCGCGCGAAACCTGTTCGGCGTCTGGGGAAGCGCGACCGAGTTCCTCTTTTTCTCGTTCGTCCCGGCGTTGGCCGCGCTGGCGGTCATTTGGGGCGGAGAAGGCGCGCGGCGGACCAACCCGAACGGGCTGCTCGTGGGTTTCGTGGGCACGTTGCTGCTGGCTTCGGGCTACGCGGCGGCCAAATCGGGGTTTCCGTTCGGGCACTACCTGCACTGGCTGGTGATGCCGCTCACGCTGCTCAGCGGCCTGCTGCTGTCGGTGGCAATGGCCCGAATGCCCGCGTCGGTTTCACGACTGGCACCCGTTTTTCTGGTCGTTGCGTCGTTGCTGACCCTGACGCCATTTTTATTGAACCTGCGGCCGGGCAACGCGTACAACGCGTACCTGTCAACGCCCACCCAAAACCGCGCCCACCCGCAGTCGGCGGTGTCGCGGGTCATCGACCGGATAGCGAAGCCCGGCGAGGCGCTGGTGGTGTGGGGCTGGCAGTGCCGGTTTTACGTGGAAAGCGGCCTGCCCCAGGGTACCGCCGAAAACCACACCGAGCGCTGTATTTTCCCGATTGAACTCCGCCCCGTGTACCGGCAGCGATTTCTGGCGGATTTCAAGCGCACCCAACCCGTTGTTTTTGTGGATGCGGTCGGAAAAAATTCCTGGTGGGTGCAGGATCGTACTACGCAGGGGCACGAATGTTTTCCGGAATTAGCGGCCCACATCCGGGCTGCCTACCGCTATGCCGGGCTGGTGGACGACTGCCGGATTTACGTGCGGAATGACCGGTGAGAATGCTCAATTTTAACGCTCAATGCTCAATGCCGAATGAAAAACTCCGTTCAAAATTGACCATCGAAAACTGAGCATTGAGCATTCTCACCTCTGCCCGGAAAGCACCGTGCCCGCGCCCGCCGTGGGAAGTTCGGGCATTATCCGCTACTTTTGCCTGACCCACCTGACGAAAAAAGATTGATTTTGTCACGAAACGAGTTCGCATAAACTCTCCCGTTCAGGATGAATATTTTAGGAATTTCGGCTTTTTACCACGATTCAGCGGCGGCTTTGCTGCAAAACGGTGAAATCGTTGCGGCGGCCCAGGAAGAGCGTTTTACCCGCAAAAAACACGATCCCGGCTTCCCGACCCACGCCGTGCGCTACTGCCTCGAACACGCCGGACTTCGTCTGGACCAGCTCGACGCCATCGTGTTTTACGACAAGCCGCTGCTCAAATTCGAGCGCCTGCTCGAAACTTATTACGCCTTTTCGCCCAGCGGCCTGCGCTCGTTTCTGACGGCCATTCCGGTTTGGCTCAAGGAGAAAATGTTCCTTAAGCGCATGCTGTACGAGGAGCTTTTCGCCATTGAAAAATTCGACAAGAAAAAGGTCAAGCTGCTTTTTCCCGAACACCACCTCAGCCACGCCGCCAGCGCGTTTTACCCGTCGCCCTTCGACGAAGCCGCCGTGCTGACCATCGACGGCGTGGGCGAGTGGGCCACGGCGTCCATTTGCCACGGCCAGGGCAAAGACTTCAAAATCCTTCGGGAACTGAAATTTCCGCACTCGCTCGGCCTGCTGTACTCGGCGGTGACGTACTACTGCGGCTTCAAGGTCAACTCGGGCGAGTACAAGCTGATGGGCCTCGCGCCCTACGGCATCCACGGCTCGCCGGAGGTGAAGCGCTACGAAGACCTCATCAAGCAGCACCTCGTTTCAATCAAAGACGACGGCTCCATCTGGCTCAACCAGGAGTACTTCAACTACGCCACCGGCCTGCGGATGGTCCACGACGACAAGTGGGAGGCGCTTTTTGGCTTCAAACGCCGCGACGGCGAAAGCCTGCTGGAACAGTACCACTGCGATTTTGCGCTGGCGATTCAGAACGTAACCGAAGAAGTGGTCATCAAAATGGCCGCCGAGGCCAAGCGCCTGACGGGCAGCCAATACCTCTGCCTGGCGGGCGGCGTGGCGCTCAACTGCGTGGCCAATGGCAAGTTGCAGAACGCGGGGCTTTTCCGGGAAATCTTCATCCAGCCCGCTGCCGGCGACGCGGGCGGGGCGCTCGGCGCGGCGCTGGCGGCGCATTACCTTTATTTCAAACAGCCGCGCACCGTCGATCATTCGCTGCTCGACGCCATGAAAGGCTCGTACCTCGGCCCCGAATACTCCGACCTCGACGTGAAACAGGCGGCGCGGAAGTACGGGGCGGTGTTTGAAGAATTCAGCGACTTCGGCGATTTGGCCGAGAAAACCGCCGAACTCCTCGCCGACGGCAACGTGATTGGCTGGTTTCAGGGCCGGATGGAATTCGGGCCGCGTGCGCTGGGCGCGCGCAGCATCCTCGGCGACGCCCGCAATTCGGAGATGCAGAAAAAGCTGAACCTGAAAATCAAGTACCGCGAAGGCTTCCGGCCCTTCGCGCCCTCGGTGCTGGCCGAAGAAGCCGACCAGTATTTTGAACTCGACGGCGTGTCGCCGTACATGCTGCTGGTGCAGCCCGTGCGGCGCGAGCGGCGCAACAAGCTCCCCGACAACTACGAGGAACTGCCGCTGATGGAAAAGCTGTACTACCTCCGCTCCGACCTGCCCTCGATCACGCACATCGATTTTTCGGCCCGGATTCAGACGGTTCACGCCGAAACCAACCCCCGCTACCACGACCTCATCGCCGCCTTCAAACGGCTGACGGGTTACGGCGTCATCGTCAACACGAGCTTCAACGTGCGCGGCGAACCCATCGTCTGCACACCCGAAGACGCCTACAAGTGCCTGATGCGCACCGAGATGGACTACCTCGTGGTGGGCAACTTCCTGTTCGACAAAAAACACCAGCCCGCCTGGCAGGAAACCCAGAACTGGCGGGAGGAGTTTGTTCTGGATTGACTTTTAAAGTCGGCAGTAAGCAGTAGGCAGTCAGTAGTTTACGAAACGAAGTGCTGCCTACTGATTACTGTCAACTGCTTCCCATGCCCCGCATTTTCCAACTTCTTTTCCTCGGCCTGCTGGCCCTGTTGCTGGCTGTTTCGGCGCTGCTCTGGTTCGACACCGTGCGCGGCGACGGTAACGGCATCGTAGCCGGGTTTCACCTGTTCCGGTGGCAGGCCCCGCTGGTATGGGCGACACTGGCGACTGGCTTGCTGGCGGCGCTGACTTCACGCCGGAAAGGGGTGCAAAACAGCGCCGTGTACGTGGTGATGACTCTCGTGACGGTGGCGCTGCTCGAAGTAACCTGCGGCTGGTTGCTGAGAAAGAAACTGGCAACCGCGCCCAAAATCGAAGGGCCGGTGCATTCCATGCAAACCGACCTGTACCTCGGCTACAAACCCCGTCCCGACACTACGCTGACGGGCGTCCGTACCAAAAACGGGGTGCCGATTTACCGCGTCACGTTCCAGACCGACTCGAACAATTTGCGGATTACGCCCGGCCAGAACCCCCGCGCCAACCGCTACGCACTGTTTTTCGGCTGCTCGATGACCTTCGGCGAAGGCGTGCAGAGCACCGAAACCCTGCCGTATTATTTTGCCAGGACCGACTCCACCTACCACGCCTACAACCTGGCCTTCAGCGGGTATGGACCGCACCAGATGCTCTCGCGGTTGCAACACGAATCGCCCAAACGCTTCGTGACCGAGCCGACGGGCATGGGTTTTTACATTTTTATTCCCGACCACGTCAACCGCGTCATCCAGACCCTCACCAACTACGGCTACAACCGGGGCAACGCGCCGTATTACTACCGCGACGGCGACAGCCTGCGCTACGGCGGGCTGTTTCGCGAGGGTCGTAAAATAAGGAGCTGGATTTACGACGTGCTGAGCAAAAGCAACACGCTGAAATTGTTCAACATTGGCTACCCGTTTCGCCTCAGCGACGACGATTACAACCTCACTGCCGACGTGCTGGCGGCTTCGGCGCGGGAGTACCAGTGGCAGTTTGGCAACGACCGGTTTTTTGTGATTATGTACCCAACCACCCTGCCGATGGGCGATTTCGTGGCCAAACTCAAAGCCCGTGGCGTGCGGGTGCTCGACTACTCGAAACTCTTTAATCCAACCGCCAAAGGCTACGCCATTCCCGACGATGAACACCCGACGCCCCTCGCCAACCGGCTGCTTATTGCGCAGTTGACGAAGGATTTACGCCGCTTTTCCGCCGGAACCCCGTAGCTTTGTGCCCAAACGTGTTGACCAAACCCTGCTGAACTCATGGATTTTCTGACTGATTTGTGGAAGTTTTTGAAAGAGCGCAAAAAATGGTGGCTCATGCCCGTCATCGTGGTGTTGCTGCTGCTGGGCATTCTCATCGTCATCGGCGGCGGCTCGGCCATCGCTCCGTTTATTTACACGTTGTTTTAATTTAGGCTGTACGCTTTAAGCAGGGCTTTCTCAAAGACCGCCTGCTTATCAGCTTACAGCTTACAGCCATTCATGAAGCGCGAAAAAACCCTTGAAACCATGCTGGTCATCACGGTGGGCCTGCTGGTGTTGTTCCTGCTTTTCAAAAAACCCTGGCTGCTCACGGCCGCTGTGGTGATTGGCCTGACGGGCGTATTTTCCAACTACCTGAGCGAAAAAATCACGCTCGGCTGGACGAAATTCGCCGAAGTCCTGGGCCGCATCAACGCCGCCGTGCTGCTCTCGGCGGTGTTTTTCCTGTTCGTCACGCCCATCGCTTTGCTGCGGAAACTGCTGGGTGGCAAAGACACCCTCTACCTGCGCGATGCCCGCAAGGCTCCCAGCATTTACGAAGAACGCAACCACGCCTACGAGGCCAAGGATTTGGAAAATACCTGGTAGTTTCGACGCTCGAGGTTCGTTGTTCACGGTTCGATTTTTCGATCTGTCGTTAAAAACAACGGACCTCGAACAACGAACCTCGAACAACGTCCTGCATGAAACTCAGCGTCGTCATTCCGGCTTACAACGAAGAAGAATCCCTGCCCGAAACCCTCCGGACGCTGTACGCGACGCTCCTCCGCCACGGCATCGACCACGAGATCGTGGTCACCAACGACAATTCCAAAGACCGCACCGAACAGGTACTCAGCCAGTTGCAGGCCGAAATCCCGACGCTGGTGTACTACACCAACCCCGGCCCCAACGGCTTCGGCTACGCCGTGCGCTACGGTCTGGAACGCTTCAGCGGCGATTGCGCCGCCGTGATGATGGCCGATATGTCGGACGACCCGGAGGATTTGGTGCGGTTTTACCGGAAAATGCAGGAAACCGGCGTGGACGCCGTGTTTGGCACCCGGTTTGGCAAGGGCGGCGTGGTGCGCGATTACCCGAAACTAAAACTGTACATCAACCGGACGGCCAACTTCATCATCCGGATGATGACCGGCATCAAGTACAACGACACCACCAACGCCTTCAAACTCTATAAGCGCGAAACCATCGAGGGCGTCAAACCCTTCCTGTCGCCCCACTTCAACCTGACTGTCGAGTTGCCCCTGAAGGCCTACGTGCGGGGCTACACGTTCGCCATAGTGCCCAACTCGTGGACGAACCGGAAATACGGCGAGAGTAAACTAAAAATCAAGGAGATGGGGAGCCGGTATTTCTTTATTCTGCTCTACTGCCTCATCGAAAAATGGCTTTCCCGGGGCGATTATTTGAAGAAACAGAATCGGTAGAGGGTTAGACTGATGATGGCCCCATTCACTCCCTTTCAGTGCCCCAGCCAGTGCTGCAACCCCGGCACCTGATAAAGCAGGTACGAAAACACCACGCCCCACAGCGTTCCAAACACCAGCATCCAGCCAAACATCGGCAACCGGCTTGCCCGAAACGAGACGGCCAGCAACGTACCGCCGATGGGCGTGAACAGCAGGGGCGTCAGAAACGCGATACCCGCCACGCCAAACCGCCGCCAGATGCGGACGGCCCGGCGGTTGCGCTTCGTGAAGAGTTTAGGTTTTTGGCGACGCAACCGGCCAGTCAGGTGCCGGATGCCTTCGCCGAGAAAGGTAAACAGCAACACGCTTCCCATCATCCCAACCACCGAACACGCCGCCGTTTCGACCCACGTCAGTCCCAGCGCCAGTCCCGCTACCGGGCCGCCGATAAACTTGAGTGCTGCCGCCAGCGCCACCGACAGGTATTTGGCAAGGAGCATGGGGTGAGTACTTGGTTGACTGGATTAGCCCTTCTTCTACAAACGAACCACCGTTGGCGAATACCCGATTTGGATGCGGTCGCCTTCACGGTAAAACAGTCCCACCCGGTACGAACCCGGCGGGTAGGTGTTGACGGGCAAAAACGCCGTGAATCCCTTGCCGAACACCTGGCCTTTCAGCAACAAATTCTTCTTGCCCGCGTCGGCCAACCGTTGAATAGGGACCATGAAAACCCCGTGCCGGGCGGAGCGGAGCAGCAGGCTGGTGCCCTCGCGGTTGGGGCGGCTGTCGGGGGCGGGCGTCAAGGTCTCGTTGGTGAGCAGCAGGCCGGTGGCAGAAGGCCGAACCGTCAGCGGCAACGCGATGCGTTGGGTGGTGTCGGCTTGAAGGACTTGCGCCTCTACGTCGGAGTAAAACTGATCCGGAAAGCGGAACAGGCCCGTTTTTAGGGCCGTCGTGGTGCCATTGTCGATGTAATTCGCCCAAAAACTACCCCGTTGAAACAACGACCAGGTTTGATGCTGGCGGTAGTTGAACACCCCGACCAGGAGCCGTTCGCGGGCGTTGACGAGGGGTGGGAGGTAAAAATAGTACGACAATGCGTGAATGACCACGCTCAGGCCCAGCGCCACACCGACCAGCACGCGCTGCTGACGGGCTTTCCGCAGCGCATCCACGGCCAGCAGGTAGGTGATGGCCACGGCCAGCACGCCAATGTACCGGTAGCGGCTGGTGAACATCTCGATGAAATCCGGGCTTGCCCGCTTCAGGGCCACCGCCGCGCCCGTCATCATCACGAACACGAGGCTGACGGTGAAAAACAACTCTTCCTGCGAAACGTCGCGCATCCAGGCCACATTCACCCAGCGCCACTCGATGAGTTTCCGCCGGACGACCCGGATGACAAACCACCCGAACGCCGCGACGACCAGCAACCCAAGCCCCATCGACAGCAGCCATCCTGCGCTTTGAAACAGCGTCAGCGGTTCGAGCCACGCACCCATCAACACCAGAAAATTGGTCAGCGCCAGCAGGTTTGCCCAGGTAGGGTAGTCCGAGTGATAGCCCATGAAATACGTTACCACGCAACCCGCCCCGACGACCAGCATCAAGGCCAGTGCCCGCCAGCGGTTTTGGTAGAACAACAACAGCCCATTGGTGGCAAACACGAACATGCCATTACCAAAACTGTACATGCATAGCAGCGTGAAGCCCAGCGCCAGACCAAACCGCCAGGGGTTGTAGTCACCGTGGTACACCAGGAAATACGTGGCGGCAAGGGCAAAAAACACCACCGGCACGTAGAGCAGCGAACAATTCGCCCAGAAGAAAATTTCGTAATGCTGCACTTGAAACACCAGCCAGGCCACCGGCACGAAGTACCACGCCGGGTGGGCCGTTTTGCGGTACACCCACCAGAGCAGCCCCACCACGCCCGGAATGCACACGTTGCCCGACCAGGCCAGTACCTTCAAATCGAGGTAGCCGCTGCCCAGCCGGTACAGCCCGTAAATGAACAGTTTGCCCATCGGGATGCGGTGTTCGGTGATGAAATGCTGCACGAAGAGCACCTTCCATTTCGCCCACAACCCCTGCGCGGCCTCGAACGGAAAAATGAACGCCGTGGTGTAGGTGAAATCGTCCATCAGCGGCAGGCCCGTCACGGCGTAGCGGGCCAGGTAGTACACGCTGCCCAGCAGGGGAAGCAGGCAAGCCACCAGCACCACGCGCCGGTTTGCCAAAATCGACATCAGGCGTGAGCCTTCCCCGGTTCGGTGGGGCGGGCGTTCTATCGGGCGGGAAGAAGCAGGTGTTTTGTTCCGATCGAACATCGTCAGATTTTTGCTCCGAAGGCCAAATCGCCGGCGTCGCCGAGGCCGGGGACAATGTAAAAATTATGGTTGAGGCGTTCGTCCACGGCTCCCACCCACAGACGGCACTCGGGCATGCGCTGGCGGAGGTAGGCCACGCCTTCGGGGGCCGCGAGGGCCGCCACGGCGTGGGTGCGGGCCGGAATGCCAAACCGCAACAGCGCCCGGTACGATTTCTCCAGCGATTTTCCCGTGGCCAGCATCGGGTCGATCAGGATGAGGGTCTTGCCCGTCAGATCGGGGCTGGAGAGGTAATCAAGTTGTACTTCAAAATCGTGCCCGTCCAGGTGAGGGCCTCGGTACGCCCCCACGAAGGCGCATTCCGACCGGTCGAAGACGTTCAAAAAACCCTGGTGAAACGGCAATCCCGCCCGCAGCACCGTCGCCAGCACGGGCGGCTGCTGCAGCACCAGACTCGTGGCGCTACCCAGCGATGTTTCCACAGCTACCCGACTGTAAATCAGGGTTTTTGAAAGTTCGTAGGCCAGCACTTCGCCCAGCCGTTCCAGGTTTCGGCGGAAACGCAGCGGGTCACGCTGCGTGCTGACATCCCGCAATTCGGCCAGGAAGTGGTGCGCCACGGAGGGCTTTTCGGTCAGGATGAACATAAGGTAAAAGTGGGCCGCCGTCGGCGTGGGTAACCGAGTTTTGGGGCCGAATCCGTAACTTGCACGGTCAGCCGAACCCACAAATCCGGATTCTTTGCGGGAATTAACCCGGCCAAAATACGAAAAAGTCCGGCTCCCCCGCCAACCTGACCCATGCCGCTGCGCTTCGCCGACGACCCGCTATGTTGAAACGTTTCCTTTTCACCCTCGTCGGAGGCCTTGCCGTGTTCGCGGTGCGTGCCCAGTCGCGGGGCGTTTTTATTCCCCTCAACGCCGATTACTACCACCTCATCGAACGCTACGAAATCCGCTCGGGACGGTTTGCGGCGGGCTTCCACGGGCAGGTGCGGCCCTACCGCCGCCGCGATGTGGTGCAACTGGCCGAAAACACGCTGCTGGGCCGCCTGGAGCAACCCATGAGCCGCGCGGTGCCGGGTCAGGGGCTTTCCAAAGCCGACCGCTTCAACCTGCGCTACCTGCGCAACGACAGTTGGGAATGGGCCTCCGATTCCATCATCGCCCAGGGGCGTCGCCCGCTGTTTAGTGTTTTCTACAAAAAACAGCCTGATTTTTACAGCAGCAAAAACGAAGACTTCGAAATCCACGCCAACCCGGTTTTTGGCGGCCTGACCGGCGTCGGGCAGGACGTACCCGGCAAAGGGGCGTACCTCAATACCCGCGGCGTAGAAATCCGGGGGTCGGTGGGAAAGAAGGTGGGTTTTTACACCTTCCTGACCGACAACCAGTTGCGGATGCCCGACTACTTTACCGAGCGGGTGCTGGCCAACCGCGCCCTGCCCGGCGAAGGACTTTACAAAGAATTCAAGGGTCAGGCCAACACCTTCGACTTTTTTACGGCCCGCGCTTACATCACCTTCGACCCGATCAAGCAAATCAATCTTCAGTTCGGGCAAGATAAAGTTTTCATGGGTACGGGTGTGCGCTCAGTGATTCTTTCGGACTTCAGCGCGCCGTTTACGTTTCTGAAAATCACGACCCAACTCGGCCCGGTGCAGTACCAGAATATTTTCGGGGAACTCATCAACAACCAAAACCCCAACCCGCCTTACGGCGTCCCTCCGCCCAAAAAGTTCATTGCCTTTCACCACCTCAGCATCAACTTGGGTCGGCACCTGAATCTGGGCCTGTTCGAGACGGTCATCCACAGCCGGGGCAAAGACCAAGGCTATTTTGACCTCCGCTACCTGAACCCGGTCATTTTTTACCGGGCCATCGAGGGCGAAAAAAACAGCCCCGACAACGTGCTGCTGGGGCTGGACTTCCGCGCCAATTTCCTGCGGCATTTTTCGCTCTACGGCCAGGCGATGCTCGACGAATTCAAGGCCGATGAACTGCTGGCGGGCAAGGGCTGGTGGGGCAACAAAGTAGCCGCCCAACTGGGCCTGAAGTACATTGACGCCTTCGGCATTGCCAACTTCGACCTTCAGGGCGAACTCAACGTGGCCCGGCCGTACACCTACCAGCACCTGTCGGATTTTACCAACTACGTGCATTATAACCAGCCGCTGGCGCACCCGCTGGGGGCCAATTTCATTGAATTCGTGGGCGTGGCCCGCTACCAGCCCCTGCCCCGGCTGGCCCTGTCGGCCACCTACGTACAGGCTCAGTACGGGGCCGACCGCAATGGCCTCAACTGGGGGGGCAACCCGCTGGTGAGCTACAACTCGCACTTCCGCGACTTTGGCAACACCCTCGGGCAGGGGCGGCTCACCAGCCTCTCGCTGCTCGACGCGGTGGCCTCGTACCAGCTTACCCACAACGTATTTCTGGAGTTACGCCACGTGTACCGCCTCCAGAACGCGCGCGGCGACACCAACGACCGCACCACAGCCTTCTCCTCGTTCGGCGTGCGGGTCAACCTTGCCCGGCGGGACTTGGCGTTTTGAGGGAATTGGTTGCGTGATTGATTTGGGAACGGGTTCGCAACGAATGGACCAATTCCCAATTTACCCACTCAACCCATTACCTACGACCCTACTTCCTACCTTTGCCCCATGAATCTTCAAGTCCTCGTTCAGCAGGAGTTTTCCGAAGCGCAGGTGGTGTTGCAGGCGTTTGTTTCCGATCCTGAACACTTCGCCCGCATCGAAGCCGCCGCCCGCCTGATGGCCGACGCCATCCAAAACGGCCATAAAATCATCTCGTGCGGCAACGGCGGTTCGCACTGCGACGCCATGCACTTCGCCGAGGAGTTGTCGGGTCGCTACCGCGAAAACCGCCGTGCGCTGCCCGCCATCGCCGTGTCGGACGTGAGCCACCTGAGTTGCGTGGGCAACGATTACGGCTATGAATTCGTGTTTTCGCGCTTCGTGGAAGCCCTCGGTCAACCCGACGACTTACTGCTGGGCCTGAGCACGTCGGGCAACTCGGCCAATGTGCTGCGCGCCGTCCACGCCGCCCGCCAACGCGGCATGAAAGTGGTCGTACTGAGCGGGAAAGACGGCGGCCAACTGGCGGGCCTCGCCGACGTGGAAATTCGGGTGCCGCACTTCGGCTACGCCGACCGGATTCAGGAAATCCACATTAAAGTCATTCATTCGTTGCTTTTGCTGATCGAGAAGCTGGTGGTATAAAAATTCCCCCTTTGAAGGGGGTTAGGGGGATGTTGGCGTGGTTGAGAGAACATCCCCCTCCCACCGCACCGCCTCCCCACCCCCCTTCAAAGGGGGAATTTTCACTTAAGCTGGTCTGGAACGGTGTTTTAAGGTTTTTTAGGAACCAGCCGGAATTTTTCGTCCTTCGAAACCGCTGATTGTCAAGAACCTTTGGTAAACCACCATCCAGTACTCATGAAACGAATCCTGCTCATCGGGGGCGGGGTGCTGCTGGGGTTGGTCGGGCTGCTGGCCGCCGTTCCGCTGCTGTTCAAAGACCAACTCAAAGCCCGCCTCGACCACGAACTGGCCAAAAACCTCCGCGCCGACGTGCGCTACGGCGACGTCAGCCTGAGTCTGCTGCGCCATTTTCCCAACGTTACGCTTTCACTCCAAAACCTGGCCGTCACGGGCCGCGCCCCGTTTCGGGGCGATACGCTGGTGGCCGCCCGCCAGGTCAGTTTTTCGCTCGACGCGCTCAGCCTGATTCGGGGCGAGAAAATCAAGGTCGGCTCTATCGACCTCGATCACCCCGTCGTCGGCCTGAAAGTGTTGCCCGACGGCCAGGCCAACTACGCCGTTTACCAGCCCGACACCACGCGCAACGAGCCGGTTACCGACACGACGAAGACGGCTTTTAAGCTGAGAATCAGCGAGTGGAGCATTGCCGACGGTCGGTTCGTTTACGACAACCGCCGCGATTCGGTGCTCGTGCGCCTCGACGGCCTCACGCACACCGGCAGCGGCGATTTTACCCAAAACGTGTTCGACCTCGTTACCAATACGCAGGTGGCGCGGGCGACGGTGGCTTATGGCGGCACGGAGTACCTGACCAAAAAAACCCTCGACGCCGACGCCCGCCTGCAAATCGATTTACCCAAAAATCGGTACACGTTCAAAAACAACGTTTTCAAAATCAACGACCTGCCGCTGACCTTCAACGGCTGGCTGGCCTTGCCCGATTCGGGCGTGGCGGTGGATTTGACGTTCAAAACCAGCTCAGCGGAGTTCAAAACCCTGCTCTCCATCGTGCCGGGCGTGTACACGACGCGCTTCAAAGACCTCGACGCGGCCGGGCGCGTGGCCTTCGACGGCTTCGCTAAAGGCCGTTACAACCGGAGCCAGTTTCCCACCTTCGCCCTCAACCTGACCGTGGCCAACGGGCGTTTTCAGTACGCGGGCCTGCCCAAACCGGTCGAGAACATCCAGCTTGATCTGAAAGCCAGCAACCAGACCGACCAACTCCAAAATCTGGTGCTGGACGTGCGGCGGCT
Organism: Spirosomataceae bacterium; assembly: GCA_965249815.1. Lineage (GTDB taxonomy): Bacteria > Bacteroidota > Bacteroidia > Cytophagales > Spirosomataceae > JAJAZB01. The sequence continues at coordinate 1,076,160 of CBDFMV010000003.1, forward strand.
GACGGCCAACTTCGGCGGCAACCCGATTCGCGGGCGGCTGCGGTTGCAGGGCCTGACGCCCTTTGACGTGGACGCCGACGTGCAGGCCAGGGCCAACCTGGAACAACTCACGCAGCTTTTCCCCATCGACAGTCTGCACCTGCGTGGGCTTTTCGACCTGAACCTGAAGGCCAAAGGCCACTACGGCGACGGCCAGTTCCCGGTCGTCGATGCGGCGATGAACCTGGTCAATGGCTACGTGAAGTCGGCCAAATTTGCCGAGCCGCTGGAGCAGGTGACGTTTAAAGGAAACCTGCTGAACACGACCGGCCGGATGGCCGACACGAAACTGACCATCGGCGAGTTGCGGCTGCGGTTGCAAAACGAGCCGTTCGTGGCCAGCGGCACGGTGCAGAATTTCGACGATTACGCCTGGGACATCCGCGCCAAAGGTGCTCTTGACCTCACGCGCCTGACGGCGATGTTTCCCGTTTCGAACACGAAACTGGCGGGCCGCGTGGACGCCGACCTGCAAAGCCGGGGCCGGTACTCGGACCTGAAGGCCAAACGCTACGCCGACCTGCCCACCCAGGGCACTGCCACGCTGCGCAACGTGCGGTACGAAACGCCCGCCTACCCGCCCGTGCGGATCGCCAGCGCCTCGCTGCGCTTCACGCCGGAGCGGCTCGACATTCCCCAGGCCACCGGCACGACCGGCACCAGCGACGTGCAGGTAGCCGGGTTTCTGACCAACTACCTCGGGTATTTTCTGGGGAAAAACGAAAAGCTGGGCGGTACGCTGTCGGTGGTTTCGCAAAAGTTCAACGTCAACGAATGGCTCAGCGACGACGGCAAGGCCGACACCACCCGCCGCCATCTCAGCGTGGTGAAAGTACCCGAAAACCTGGCGCTCACGCTCAATACGACCATCGGTGAGGCCCGCTACGATCGGATGCCCCTGCGCAACGTGACCGGCAACGTGACCATCGCCGACGGCGCGGTGAAGCTGCAAAAAATGGCCTTCCGGGCGCTGGGGGGCGATTTCCAGACCAGCGGCACCTACGACACCCGCGATTTGGCGAAGCCCAAATTCGACTTCGCCCTCAACCTCGCCAACGTGCAGATTGCCGAAGCCTACCAGCACCTGACCGTCGTGAAAGTGTTGCTGCCGCTGGCGCAGTACGTGCTGGGCAACATCAACAGCGAGTTCAAACTGAGCGGTCTGCTGGGGCAGGATATGCTGCCACAACTGGCCTCACTCGACGGGCAGGGCTTCATCCGCGTGATTCAGGCGGCGGTGAAGGACAATCCGCTGCTCGACCGGCTCATCCAGACCACCAAACTGAGCGACCTGAATGCCCTCCGGCTCAAAAATGTGCTGATGACCACCGAAATCACGAACGGACGGGTGAAATTCCAGCCTTTCGACGTCAACTTCGACCCCTACAAACTGACCATCAGCGGGGCCAACGGTTTCGATGGCTCGGTGGATTACCACCTGAAGTTCGACGTGCCCGCCGGAAAAGCGGGGCAAGCCTTCAACCAAACGTTTGCGCAGTGGACGGGCAACCTCCCGCTCAACGTGGACCGGGTGAAATTCGACCTCCTGCTGGGGGGTACGTTCAAGGCCCCGCAACTCAGGTTCGACGGCAGCAGCACGGCCAAAAATGTAAAGGAAACCCTCGCGGCCCAGGTGCAAAAGCAGGTCGAGGCCAAAGCAAAAGTGTTGCAGGACAGCCTCGCCGCCCGCCGCCAGCAGGCCGAAAACCGGGCCAAAGACTTTTTGAACGAGCAGAAAAACAAACTGCTTGACCGGCTCACCCGCCCCAAACCCGCCGCCCCCCGCGATTCGACGGGGCAGTAAATTTCTTAAGTTCAGGTGTTTCTCACGGATTCACACAGACATTAATTCTGCGAACATCGGTGTGCCTTTGAAATCTGCGAGAAACACCTTTAAAAGCATCTTTCATCGGCAAACCCCATTGCCCGCGTTGCCCATGTACCCGCCCAGCCGCACGTTCCGGGCCGGAACCGGCAAAACCAGCCGCCGAATAGTCAGCGCAAGGTCGGGTTTCTGGTAGGTGGTGCTGCCGGGAAAGGTCTTGACCAGCGCCGGGCTGCCCACGGTGAGCAGGTCCAGTTGTCCGTCACCGTCAAGGTCGCCGAGCCAGGGCGTCGAGGCGAAGTTGGCCCCCGGCGCTTCGGGGCCGACGGCGAACATGTTGTGGTGGAAAAAGTCGTACGCCCGCAAGCCGTAGTACGGTTTCGGGTCGCCGTTCACCTTTTTATCGAAAAGCTGCACCAGCAGCGCATCGTCGCGGCCGTCGTGGTTGAGGTCGGCGGTGAGGGGCGAAGCGTACGTGAAACTGCCCTGGCGGAAAGTACGGGCCACCTTGCCGGTTTTTCCGTCAATCAAGACCTGCACGGCCTCGGTGAAATCCGGAAACGTGCCCAGGTGGTAGGCCACGAACACGTCGGGCACGGCGTCGTTGCCGGTGAAAAAACCGACCGTCGGCATCGTGTACACTTCGGCGCCGGGGAATGCAACTTCCCAGCGTTTGCGGAGCGTCGCGCCGTCGAAGAGCGCCGTGCGGCCCTCCACGGCGTTCACGAGCAGGTCCAGGATGCCGTCGCCGGTCAAATCGGCCAGCAGCGGCGGGGCCACGAAACCCTTCGTTTTTCCCGAATCAATCGCCACGGCGTGGGCCAGATTTCCTTTTTGCACGTCGGAAAACGGCGCGACGTACAGGTGCCCCGGCAGGGTTTCGCCGCCCGTGCCGAACACGACGAAGAGTGGCCCGGCCTTCCGGCCAAAATCGGTCAGCAGCGGTGAGCAGTAGGTTTCCCGGCGGTCAGGCATGTAGGCCGACTGGAGAATTTTGCCGGTTTTGGCGCTCAAAAGCATCACCCGGCCCGTCGGGCGGTGCGGGAAACCGGGCGGTGCCGCCGCGTCGCCGCCGTTGGTGACGAGCAGCTCGCGGATGCCGTCGCCGTCCTGGTCGGGTGCCCACTGGGCGTTGAAGAAGTTGAACCACCCCGCCCGGCGCGCCCTGGCGGGTTCAGTAGTTTTAAAAAATTCCCAAAGCAACTCCCCCGTTTTCCCGTCGATGGCCTGCAACTCCGCCGAGCGCCCGCCGATGAACACGTCGGGCGTGCCGTCGCCGGTGATGTCCTGAAAAACGGGCGACCCGACCACCTGATTCCGGGCCGGGCGCTGCCAGAGCCGGTGCCCATCGGCCCCGTCGAGGGCCACGATGCCCGTTTCCGTCGGCGACCACTCCGGCCCACCCGCGCCGAGCACCACGTCGAGAATGCCGTCGCCGGTCAAATCGACCGCGCGCGGCGACGACTGGCTGGTGATGCCGGGCAGGGTGGTTTGCCAGGGTTTGTTCTCGGGTTTCCGGCAGGAAAGAAAAGTACTCAGGATGAGAAAAAGGCCAACTCCGGGTCGTCGCATGGGTGGATTTCGGGAAAGCCCCGAAGGTACAGACAAAAAAAGACCGAACAGGTTTTTGAAACCTGTTCGGTCTCTTGTCGCCATTTTATCACGCGGGCGGTAGCCCGGCGGGCATCAGCACACGCAGTTGTCCCTCCTGCACGCAGGCTTCGATGCGGTTGACTTTCCCCCGGTACTCGCCGTCCACCTGAAAATGCACGTGACGGCGGGTTTCGAGGGTCATTTCAGTGGTGTGAAAAATTTCGAGTTTGGCGGGGTCGAAGGGCTGGTAGCGCCAGAACATTTTCAGGAATGTCCAGAACGAAAGCTGCCGCAGCACCACCACCTCGAAGCGGCCGTCGCTCAAATCGCCGTCGGGGTTGATGACCGCCCCCGTGCCGTACACGCGGGCGTTGGCCAGCACCACCATGAAAGCCTTGCGCTGCACCCGTTCTTCGTCCACTTTGATGCGCACGTCGATGAGCCGCCGCCGGAGCAGCACCCGCAGGGCCGCCCGTGCGTAACCAAATTTTCCGCGCCAATTGTTGTCCTGGGCGTGTTTCACGAGTTGGGCGTTCAGGCCGATGTCGCTCAGGTGCAGGCACAGATCCCGGCCGTTGACCAGGATCGTGTCCACCGCCGTGACGGTGCCGTTGACCAGCACGTCGAGGGCTTCGGGTACGGTGGGCGGAATGGCCAGTTCGCGGGCCATGCCGTTGGCCGATCCGGCGGGCAGAACGCCCAGCGGTAACTTGGCCGCGATGGCGCATTCGGCCACGAGTTTCACGGTGCCGTCGCCGCCCACGGCCACGAGGCGGTCAGGCTTTTTGGCCTGAATGGCGTCAGCCAGCGCCTTTTCATCGTCCTGACCGGTGAGGGTGAGCAGGTCGGCGTGGTGGGGCGAATCAGCGAAAAAAGCCTGAATGCCGTCCTCCCAGTCCGATTTGTCGGTACCGCCCGAAACGGGGTTGATGGCGAAGAGAAAGCGTAGCGCGGAATTCTGGGGCATGGAGCGTACGGGTTGCGGAACGGCATTTGCCGAACTCGCTTAAAACCACGTGCCGTTCGATAAAGAAAAGGAAATGCGTAACAAACTCTTAACCTGGATGCGCATCACCAGCGCGCCGGTCCTGAAACTTTACCGGGGTTTCGGCAGCCCTACGCAGGTGGTGGTGCAGGGCCACGCCTTTGGGCGGAGTCCGCTGCCGCGCAACCGCTACCGACAAAACGCGTTGGTCAACACGCTGGCGCTGTTGCGGTTGTTTTTCGTAAAACCCCTCGCCAACGCCCTGGTGCGGGTGCGTTTTTACGACCAAACCGCCGAAACCACCACCGACGCCGACGGGTTTTTCCGCCTCGAACTCTCCCTCGCCGCTCCGCTCATCTCCGGCTGGCACCCCGTTGAGGCGGAGTTGCTCACGCTGATTCCCGGCAGCGGTACCGTGCTGGCCACGGGCCAGAACGAAGTTCACGTGCCCTACGAAACGCCCTACACGTTTATTTCCGACATCGACGACACGTTTCTGATTTCGCACTCGGCCACCATCGGCAGGCGGCTCCGGGTGCTGCTCACGCAAAACGCCCACAGCCGCACCCCGTTCGAGGGCGCGGTGCAGCATTACAACCTGCTGGCGCGCACCAACACTACGCCCGAACGACCCAACGCGTTTTTTTACGTGTCGAGCAGCGAGTGGAATTTGTACGACTACATCCGGGATTTTTCGGAGAAAAACGACCTGCCCAAAGGTGTTTTCCTGCTCGGGCAACTCAAGCGGTTCGGCCAGCTTTTGCAAACAGGCAAAAACAAGCACAGCACCAAATTCGACCGCATCGTGCGCATCATCGAAGCCTGTCCGGGGCAGCAATTCGGGCTACTGGGCGACGATTCACAGCAAGACCCGGTCATTTACGCCTCGGTTGTGCGGCATTTTCCGGGCCGGATTCGGGTGGTGTACATCCGGCGAATCAATCCAAAAAAGGCGGACGTTGCCCGGCAAAGCGTGGCGGAAATGGAGCAGGCAGGCGTGGAAGTCTGTTACTTCGCGCACAGCGCCGAGGCGATGCAACATTCGCACCAATTTGGCCTGGGCGATTGAGTAGGTGAGCCAGAAATCCTGCTTACTTTGCGCGAAGCCCAAACGATTCAGCACGGGCTTTCCTGAACCTCTACTCCTCTTTAATTTCGCATGAAACGACTTCTCCCGGTCGTTGCCCTGCTTTTTTCCGGCCTCTTTGTGCGGGCCGTCGGGCAACAGATTTCCAAAGACGAGCTTATTTTCCTGACGCCCGAATGGAAGGGCGAACGCTTCCCCGACGGTCGGCCCAAAGTGCCCGACGCGATTCTGAAACGCATGAAACTCGTCACGCACGAGGAAGCCTGGGCCGTTTTGAAAAACGAAAATTACAAACACCAGTACGCCGAAGGCTGGCAGACGATCAACCCCGACAGCGTGCTGGTGGGCCGGGCGCTCACGGCGACGTTTATGCCCGGTCGGCCCGACGTGCAGCGGGTCATCGACAAAAAAGGCCACGAAAAAGACGGCCGCATCAAATCACAGAACGCCTGGCCCATCGATCTGCTCGTGAAGGGCGACGTGTACGTGGTGGACCAGTTTGGCGCGCACCTCGACGGCCCGACCATCGGCGACAACCTCGGCAACTCGATTTACGCCAAATCGGGCAACGGCATCGTGTACAACGGGGCCATCCGCGACATCGCCGGGCTGAAGGAAATCGGCGGGTTCACGTCGTTTTTCCGTTCCTACCACCCCTCGCACCACCTCAACAACGCCGACGGCGACCTCAACACCACGCTGGTGGCCATCAACCACCCGACCCACATCGGCGACGCGATGGTGATGCCCGGCGACGTGGTGTTGGGCCGCGACGGGGCCGTGGTGTTTATTCCACCGCATTTGGCCGAGAAGGTGGTGACGACGTCGGAAATCGTGCGGCTCCGCGACATGTTCGGCCACCAGCGCCTGCGCGAGCAGAAATACACCCCCGGCCAGATCGACAACCGCTGGACGGACGACATCGAAAAGGACTTCTCGGCCTGGCTCAACCAGCACCTCAACGAACTGCCCGTGCCGAAGGCGCAGATTCAGGAGTATTTGAAAAAGCGGACGTATTGACTTTCCGCCCGTCATGCTGAACCGCAGCGGCGGACCGCTTGATTCAGCATGACGGAGTCCATTCATTTTTCTCTAAACCTCAAGAAAATTCCATGTCCACTCCCACTTCCCGCCGTCAGTTTCTCACCAAAAGTGCCCTTACCAGTGCGCTGGGCCTGTCGGCCCTCAACAGTTGGGGCGCGGGCCTCGAAACCGCCCTGGACCGCACGCCCCGCTCGTCGGCTCCATCGGACCTGAAAATCACCGACATCAAGTGCGGTTTCATCCGGGGCGGGCACAGTTTGTTCGTCAAAATTTACACCAACCAGAACATCCACGGCTGCGGCGAGGGCGTGGATGCCACGCCCGGCACCTACCACCTCGTCAAGCTGATGGGCGAGCGCATCAAGGGCAAAAGCCCGCTCAACGTCCACCGGCTGTTCGAGGACCTGCGTCGCTCCGGCTTTTTCGAGGGCGCGCAGGCGGGCATGTACGTGGCCGTGCTGTCGGCGGTGGAAGCGGCGCTGTGGGATTTGGTCGGAAAAGCCCTTGGCCTGCCGGTGTACCAACTGCTGGGCGGGAAATTCCGGGACAAAATCCGCGTGTACTGCGACACGGGCGCGTACCGCGAAAAAGACACCGGCCCGGAGGCCTTCGGGGCCAGCGCCAAACGGGCCGTGGGCATGGGGTTCAACGCCGTGAAGTACGACATCGACGAAGCCAAAGACCCCAACAAATACGACGCCTACAACTGGACAGCCTCGCCCGCCGAACTGGAGCGGATGTACAACCAGATTGCCGCCGTGCGGAAAGCCGTCGGGCCGAAAATTGACATTTGCGTGGACATGCACGGGCGCTACGACACCACCACGGGCAAGCGCGTGGCCAAGATGATGGAACCGCTCAACCTGCTTTTTCTGGAAGAACCGTTTCCTGCGGAAAACCCGGAGGCGTACAAAATCGTCCGCGAATCGACCAACACGCCGATTTGCGCGGGCGAAAACCACTACCTCGCCCACGGGTTTCGTAAACTGCTGGAAATGGGAGCAGTGGACATCATCATGCCCGACCTCCAGAAGTGCGGTGGCCTCGGCGAGGCCCAGCGCATTGCCAACCTCGCCAATTTGTACTACGTGCCCTTCGCCCCGCACATGGTGGCCTCGTACCTCGGCGCGATGGCCTCCAGCCACGTATGCGCGTCGGTGCCCAACTTCCTGATTCTGGAATGGCAGATTTACTTCCACGAAGAGCCGATGTTCAAGGAAATCGTCACCTTCGACGGGCCGATGGTGACCAACGGGTTTATACCACTTTCCGAGAAACCCGGCATCGGCGTGGAAATCAACGAGGAAGGCATGCGGAAGTACGCGCCGAAGGGAGTGCCGTTTTTTGAGTAAACGGGATTTTCAAAGAAGATTGCCAGCCTGATTGCCAGCGTAGCGTCGAAAGTACCGTGTATTTTCGTGAATCACTTTCTGTTCCGGTTCGCCATGCGCCTGCTTCTACTGGTTGCTTATTTGCTTGTCGTTCCGGCTTTGCGCGCCCAGTCGCCAACGGACAGCCTGCGGCAGGCCCTGGCCCGGCTGGAAGGCCAGCGCCCCGGTTTTGCCCGCGACACGAGCCGGGTGCGGGTACTTTGCCGACTGGGTAAGCAAACCAAAGACTGGCAGGAAGCGCGTAACTACTGGCAACGGGCGATGGAGGCGGCGGAGAAACTGGATTGGGCGACGGGGCGGTTGGGGGCTTATGAAGGGTTAGGGCGGCATTACCGGAGTAAGGGTTCCCACCTTGAGGCGACCTACTATTTTCACAAGGGCCTTCACTTAGCTGAACAAACCGGCGATATAACTTATCAGGCTGACTGTTACCGCTTTCTGGGTGTAGCTTATAGTCAGGCGGGCGATTTACCGAGGAGCGTCGTTGCACTGCGTCAGGCCGTCCGGCTGGCCCATAAGAACGGCAATCGGAAACAGTATTTTTTAAGCCTGAACGACATCGGCAATGCCCATCACCGGGCAAAAAACTACCCCCAAGCACTGCATTTTTACCAGCAGTGTATTCGTGAAAATCAACCCATCGATTCGACCTTCCAATGCTGGTTCCTGATCAATGTAGCCGACGTTTACCAATTACTCAATCAGTTGGAAGCCTCCCGGAAAACCTATGAAGAGGTGTTTCACTATGGCAAATACCTACCTGGTATGGACAGTGCCATGACATACGCTCGACTGGCTATGTTGCACATCAAACTGGGCAACGCCGCCGCCGCCCTGCGTTATAGCCACCTGGCTGAACGAATCGCCCCGCGTGTTCAGGGTTTTTACACGCTTTCGCTTGTCAGCCAGGCCTTGTCGGAAGCGAATGCGGCAAACGGAAACTGGCAAGAGGCCCTTACTCACGAACGCCGGTATCGGGCTTATCGTGACAGCATTCTCTCCCAAGACCAGCAGCAGAGGCTAGACGTAGTCAAGGTAGGCTATGAAAATGAGCAACGCCGAACCGAAATGGCATTATTGCATGAAAACGAAAAAGCCCAGCAGCAAGTAGCCCGCTTGCTCTGGGCGGGCGTGGGCCTGTTAACTATCCTCGGCAGTACGCTTCTCGTCACCAATCGCCTGCTCCGGCGCGGACGGCGGAAAATTCAAGGGCAGAAAAATGAAATTACCAACCTCAATACCTCGCTCGAACGCCGGGTAGAGGAACGAACCGCCGAACTTTGGCAGGCAAATGAGGACCTGCTTCGTAAAAACCGGGAAATCGAGGAGGCCCTTTTTAAAGGTCAGACCATCGAGCGCAAGCGGGTAGCCTCCGAGTTGCACGACAACCTCGGTGGTACCCTCATGGCGATCCGGTGGCGGGTAGAGTCGTTGCAGGTCGAGGGGCTGAACGAAGTGGAACGCCAGATTTACAATGATTTATACAGCATGATCAACCGCGCCTACGGCGAAGTCCGACTACTGTCGCACCACCTTATGCCCGCCATTCTGGAAAAAGAGGGTCTGGAAACCGCCCTGCACGAACTGGCCGTGCCGATTAACAAATCGAAACGCCTGCGTCTGTCGGTGGAAACCGAGGAAGTCAGGCGGTACCTGGATTCGCGGCAGCAGTTGGAGTTGTACAGCGTCGTACTCGAACTCGTCACCAACATCCTCAAACACGCCCAGGCTACTGAGGCAAACGTGTGGCTGGGGCGGGATGCGCACGGAATTTTGGTCAAAGTCAGCGACAATGGGATCGGGATGCCCGCCGACACGATGAAATCCGGCGTTGGGCTGCAAAACATCCAGACCCGTCTCGATGTCATCGGTGCGCAGTGGAGCCTGTCTTCCGTGCCGGGCAAAGGCACCACCGTGCTTATTCTGCTACCGCTTTCCTCACTTCAGGCGGTACCAGTTTCGGATCATACGCGTACAGGTAGCTGAACCCCAGCAGGGCGAGGCCGTCGAGGCCAGGGAGGAGGTCGTACCAGCCGTTGTCGGCGCTATACTTGTTTACAGCCGCCCAGTCTTCAAGGTGCAAGCCTTGACAGAGGCCACTTTGGGGATTGGGTCGCTGATCAAATAGCCCTCTAAGTTTATTGAGGCGCCCCTCCCGTTCATCAGGAAGATGGGGGTCTGTTAGAAAATCGCACAACTCAGCGAATAGATTGGTGTCGTATTTGACATTGAATTCTTTCGATTCCAGTGGGCTGGTAAAGGCGACGGGGGCCTCATACCGACCCGTTTCGGCAGCTTGAGCGGTTAACTGAAAAAGGGGTTCGCTAACTACCTCGTGTAAAGTCCGTAGAAAGTGGGCGACGCCCGGCCGCCCCTTCAAATCGCTGTCGGCCAGTAATCCATTCAGGTAGGTTGGCTTGCGTGTATCCGTGCCGATCCAGGTACAGCACTTTTCCGAAAGCCAGATGGCTTCCCGGCACAATATGTATCCGATGCAGGCTGCTTCTTGCAAGAAGATATCGGTCGCCACGGCAGGGAAAGTCAGCGCTGGCAGACCTTCAAAAAGCTGCAACGGATACACGTAGGTTGAGCCGGGGTTTTGATAAAAATTTTCCAGACCGATTTTCTTCAACCGCTCTATCACGTGATCAGCATTCAGTTCTCCGTCAGGTAGCACCCCTTCTTTTTTAAACACCTCCAACATTTCGTTGGCGATCCGGTGGCAACGGTCCTGCCCAAAACTCATAAATCCCCATCCAGGCTCAGGGTCAGGACTTTCGGCGAAGCCAATCCCTGTCGGTTGACCGTCGGGCAAAAGCAACGGACGCACAAACAAGGGCAAACGTTGTTGCAAAAAAGGGCGAATCGCTGCGTACACACCACGCAGGGCCACCAGCACGGGCCCCACTTGATCCGCCGAGACGTACAATACCCCGCTATCGCAACGCGACTCGTCACTTTTCAAGTATTTAAGCTCAAAGGGAAGCTGGTAGCGATCGAGTTGACTTTTCAAACACGCGGCCCAGTCCGGAGCCTTATCAAGGCTCAGGTTAAAATAAAACTTCACTTCCCGTAGAGGTTCCGATAGGGGTGTACGGCTACGAAAGTACTTCCAGTGATCATCGTTTCGCCTTTCGTTACTACGGACAAAAAAGTGTTCCGGGTAATCCGCGCCCTTCGAGATACACTCCCCCGGCTCAGGCAACAGGCGGCATACGCCTTTTTGGAGCAGAATAGACGCACTCGCGTACTCCGGTATTGTAACCCGGTGCCATTGCGAATCCATTTCTTCTCTCGTTGGTACTATCTGCTGTGAGACCGTATTAAATCCATCTGAAGGAAAAGGGCCATTAGTAGCATTCAGGTCGCCGAGTTGATAAAACTCATTGTAGTAATAACATCGGAGGAGCGAAATTGCCTGATTCACGTCGAGGCCCCGGTTTAGTTCCAACGATTCGGTGTAGTATTCATCCTCCTTTGAGAGTTTTTGATCAGCCGAAATTCGTATTACCTGGGGGGGCTGAAACTTGACACTACTAATCAAGCTCCGCAAGAGTTGTTCCAAAATCTGTGTAGGATTCATCAGTATAAACAGGAGTAAACTCAAGACATTTGAATGGATCGGTAAGGAGTCGAAGCCACTCCCGGCAATCACGGGCGATCTTAATTTCCTGATCCCGGCGATTATCGGCGTGCGAATTAAGCAACTCGATAAAACGCTCCAACAACCGCTGGAGGAGCGAAATAGCGGCCAATTGAAGCACGGATTCGGCCCAGTTGCCGAATGAAGGGCGATTGGCATCATTGGCGTAGTACGCCCGATGAAATCGGTTCAGGTGATCAAGAATCCGAACTGGTGAAACAGAATTGTTCGCCCGTTTGGCCCTGATGTAGTCAGCCAAAAACACCGCCTGATCCCAGCGCAGATCGCCCAAGCAAGCTTGTTCCCAATCAACTAATCGCAACTCCACACGTTGGGCCTGGTCGACCATAGGTTTATACATCCAGTTTCGCCAGGCAGTATCTCCATGAATCAGGCAACCCGAATCCCAGTTTTTGCTAAGGTTTATTACGAGCGAGAGCCTTTCGGTATTTTGAATAAGGCCCGTTCGAAGCGTATTCAGAAAAGTGCCGTTTGCCAGCGGGTTGTCTGTGAGCAATTGCTGCAACAGGGCTTCCTGCGAAACCAGCAGCAAGGGTCGGATGTCCTTAAATGGACTGGCCTTTTGGTAGCAAAGCACTTTATCACGAGTCAGATATTTGTGAAATAACCTCAGAATTGTCGCCGCTTTTTCAGGAAAATCGCTTTCCCGTAAATCCAGGCCGCCTGGTTTGTACAGATTACATGGAACGGGACGAAAGTCGTTCAGGCGCTCCAAAACCAGCATTCGATGGTTAGGATCGAAATCAATTAAATGCGGAATACTTCGCGACAGAATTTTTTTGTCAATTAACCAGTCGGGTAATCGATTTTTAATAAAGTCATAAAAACGGGCTTCGTTGAAAATACCATCCGCCAAATACTGACCAGTCGTGTACGGCTGTTTCACAAACCAGGCTTCCTGCTCGCTCCACCAAGCCATGAAACACTGGTTGCGCGAGTGGTCAGAGGAAATATTTTGCGCTCGTAACCTGAGCAGTGCAACTGTACCTCGCCGGGCTTGCTGCCGAACGAGGTACCGAACTAGTTGGTTGGTTGTCAGTAAAAGCATTGGTATGCAGCAGGAAAAGCCCTTTATAATGAGGAGAGGCGGATAAACCGGGAATTATTGCGATGGCCAGCCTTGTTCGGGTCCGTATTAGTTCCGGTAGGGTCAGAGTAGGGGCTATCGGCACCCGTTAAATTAGCTAAAATGGTAGCATGATCTTTGATGGGCAAAGGGTCTGCAAACACCTTCTCCTTCGTGTCGAAGTTCCGCTTCTTGAAATAAAATGCCTCTGTAGCAGGATTTAACGTCAACTGGTTGTTTTTAAACCGGAAGTTATGCAGATCATCGTCGCGCCGAAGTAAGTGGACAGCAAATCCTTTTACTGATTGCAGTTCGGGTTGTGTTTCGTCCTGGATGTTGGTTTCACCTTTGAGGTACACGGCCCAAAAAGCGGCATTGTCACCTAAAGTCTCCTTGTAAATTCGTTCCCATTCTGCCCGAAGTTCTTCTTCGTGAGGAGAGCGTGCCAGGCGAATGTCTTTCAAAATGAGGGTTCCGTCGCCCGGATCGGTGGGCTCGTAGTAAAAGGTGGTTGGCATGGAGAGGGTTTAAATCTAGGTGAAGACAAATATCCAACGTTTACCTATCTAGCCACAACGGGAAAAACACCCTTTTTTCAAAAAAATAAAGGGCATTTTTCCCGTTGAAGTACTCCTGAATTTACCGCTTTGCCACCGTCGTCGGCGGAATTGGGGCCGGGACGCGGTTGCTGACCGGTTTCGTGGATTTCAAATACGCGAAAATCGCTTTGATGTCCTCGTCGTGCAGATTACGGTAGTTGGGCCAGGGCATGGGCGGCAGCAACATCCGGTTGGTGGCGATGCCTTTCGACTTGCCCTCGCGCAGCGCCCGGGCGAATTGCTCTTCGGTCCAGGTGCCGATGCCCGTCGAGTCGGAGGTGAGGTTGGCGCTGAACGAGGTGCCCCACGGGCCAACAATGGCCGTGTTCATCATGTTGAACAGCACCCAGTTTTTTGCCGTGGCTTTGTCCACCGCCGCCAGGGGCATATCCGTCGGGTGGCCCGACAGCAACCGGGCGGGGTCTTCCTGCGGCCCCTGTGGTCCCATGATTTTGGGTGAATGGCAATCGCCGCACCCCATCGTGGTGACGAGGTACGCGCCCCGTTTGACGAGGCTGTCGGGGCTGACTTCGGCCACGACGGCGGTTTTTGCGGGTTCGGACGACTGGCAGGCAACGAAGGCGAAGGCCCCGAAGCCGACGGCCAGCAGGAGGCTGGACGTAAACTGGTTTTTCATGGTAAAAGAGGTTTGAAAGGTGAGTGCGGACACGAAGCCGTATCCGGTCCAATGATAAGCACTTGCGGTTGTTTTCAGAATCCGGGCGCTAAAAATTTCTCCGGCCGGGAATTCGTTTCAACCTGGGTGTAGGGGCAAAACGCGTGCGGCCCGCTCTCCAGCAGGCCGCACGCAAAAGGGACAAAACGAACCCCTACAACTTCGCCAAACTATCGCTCGGCACCAGGTTTTTATAATCCCAGAAGGCCGACACGTTCACGATTTTCCACTTCCCATCCTCTTTTTCCATCACCCGCGCTTCCTTGCTGTGGTAGTACTTCTTGCCGTTGGGGTTGCTGTTGTACTGGTCCCAGACAAGAAACACCGCATTGTCACCGTAGAACTTGTGCACCATGTTTTTACGCTCCAGGCGCGGGTGTTCGGAGCCAAGCACTTTGTTTTCCTTGATGTACTTGCCGGTTTTGTCGTCCACTTCCTGCCAGCCCTGCTTGGCGTCGAAGGTGCCGTCGGGGTTGCTCCAGGCCTGAAAGGCGTAGTCGGCGTGCATGTAAGTGTCCTTCCAGCAATTGTAATCGCGCTTGAAAAAGCAGTCCGATTCGTCGTTGATCGTCTGCATGATTTGCTTCAATTCGGCTTCTTCGTTCATCGAGGAAGCCTTTTTGTCGTCGCTTTTCGCGCAGGAAAAAACGACTGAAACCAGAATCAGGAAAAGGAATGCCGTAGTCTTCATGTTGTGTAAGGTTTGGAGGTGAACAACACAGTTTTTCGGGGCAGACCATAGAACGGAAACGGCGTAAACGCAGGCCATTCAGGCCGGGACGAGACAGATGGGAAGGGATGGTTGGGGGCCAGAATCCGGCGGGAGCCGGGTGCGGAGGAAGCGTACCGGGCGGTTGGGGTTGTCTCCCCACCGCCCGGTCAACGGGTAAACGCGGCGCACGACGAGCGGGGCGTTTCACGGAAACCGCTCAATCTTAGAAAATTCCGGCTACGGTGTCAAGTTTTTTTACGGAAAGATGAAGGCCTGGGGTGCGCGACGATGGAATGATGGAAATGCCGTTTATCGTGAATCACGCCACCACCCCTCACTTCATGTCTTTCACAACCGCACCGGCAATCCGCTCCGCACCGATTCGTCGCACGCGAAGGCGATGCGCAGGCTGTTAATGGCGTCCTGGAGGTGGTCGGTCAAATCGAGGTTTTCGCGAATGGCTTGCAGAAAATACCGCTGCTCGCGGGTACAGAGTTCCTGGTGGTCGGGTTCGTCGTGCATGTCGATCCACTCGTCTTCACGAGTGAACTGGTCAGCGGCATCGAGGTCGGCGTAATGCACCCGCAGCGATTCGGTTTTGGTGTGCGAATCCACGTTGTCGGATTTCCCGCTGCTGCCCGCGCTTTTGGCCACGATCGACACGCAGCCCTTCGGTCCGATCACGTCTTTCACGAAAAAGGCCGTTTCGCTCATCATTGGCCCCCAGCCCGCTTCGTACCAGCCCACGGAGCCGTCGTCGAAGCGAATTTGCAACTGGCCGTAGTTGTAGTTGTCGGCGGGGATGTCGTCGGTGAGGCGGGCACCGATGGCGTTGACCTGGATGGGTCGGGCGCGGGTCATTTGGCACATCACGTCGATGTAATGCACGCCGCAATCCACAATCGGGCTGAGCGATTTCATCAAATTCCGGTGGACGGTCCACATCACGCCGTGGCTTTGCTGGTTGAGGTTCATCCGCATCACGAGCGGTTTCCCCAGTTGCCGGGCGACTTCAACGAACTTTGCCCACGACGGATGGTGCCGCAAAATATAGCCTACGACCACTTTCCGACCTGCTTTTTCGGCGGTAGCCACCACCCGCTCCGCGCCTTCGACGGTATCGGCCAGCGGCTTTTCCAGAAAAACATGGCACCCGGCTTCGAGCGCCTGGATGGCGAACGCCTCGTGCGTATCGGGGTAGGTGGAAATGCAGACGGCGTCGGGCTTTGTTTCGGCCAGCGCTTCGGCGTAGTCGCTGAAGAGCGGGTAACCGCCGCCGAGTTTTTCATTCAGCACGTGCTTGCTGGTACCGGTGGAGACGATGCCGCAAATTTCAAACCCATCGAGGGTTTGGTACGCCTGGGCGTGCGAGGCGCCCATGTTACCGCAGCCGACGACGAGGACGCGGATTGGGGTAGAAGAAGTTGCCATTTAAGGTGAAAGAAATGAACCAACAAGATGCGCAATTTTTACTATTCGGACGGTTTGGTTTTTCACACCCGAACGCAACTCCCCGCGATGATTTGCCAATGGTCTTCGACGTGCTTCCAGACCCGCAGGTACCGCAGCCGTTCGTTCAGTTCCTGCCCGAAATAGTAGCCCCTCAGTTCGACCACGACGGAAACCACCGCCGTGTCGCCGAGCACGCGCACCACGGGTTCGCCCGGTTCAATCGAACGGACCATCATGCTTCCCGACCGGTAGGCGTCGAGGTCATCGGCTTTGGTGGCGAGGTGGCCGTTGGGGAGGTGAAAAAGCAGTTCGTCGTGAATCAGGGCATCAAGTCCGTCCACGTCGGCCGCTCAGACGGCGGCGAAAAGTTGTTTTTCGCTTTCCAGAATTTGTTCAGCAGGGGTCATGGTGTAGAATAAACGGTACGCCGTGTTCAAGACATGGCCAGAGGTTCGCCCGTAACCTCACCCCTCACCCCCAACCCCCCTGAAGGGGGCTAAAAACAGCAGACAAAAAGCCCTCTTCAGGGGGTTGGGGGTGAGGGGTGAGGTTACGGGCGAATACCGGTTTAGATTTGAGCAACTGCTTCAGGAGATAAACCACAAATCTCGCCCGGTACCGGTCACTCTGCTTTGGTGATTACGCAAAAAAGCTGATCACACGAAAGGACGTGCCCATCGCTCCCGTGATGACCTACCGATTGGGCGTGTTCCTGAAGTTCTTCCTGCGTCGGAATTCGCTCCGAGTCGTGAAACGGCGTGAGGTTGGCCATAAACTCCAGAATCATCACCAACTCCGCTTCGGACTTCGTGGTGATGCGCGACGGCTGCCGGGCAATTTCTACCAATTTCACGCCCGGTTGGTGTGCCACCTTCTGCATAAACGCCGTGATGGGGAAACCGTGTCCGCGCAGGGCAGAGTAAAACTTCATGCAGTCGGTATCTTCCGCCTGGAGCACGACGATGAGCGTGCCCCCCGGTTGTACCCACGACAGTAGCCGGTGAAGCAGCGCCTCCCAATCAGCGCGGGGCACGTAATACAGCACGTGTGAACAAAGCGCGAACTCCGCGCGGGCTGCTTCAACGGGGGCTTCCTCGATGGTATCGGGCAGGATGCGGATGTTGTCGCCGGAAGCGGCCAGTTCAGCGAGCAGCGAGGGGTTGGGTTCGACGGCAACGACTTCGGCGAAGTGGGCGGCCAGCGGGCGGGTCAGGATGCCATTGCCCGCGCCGGCATCGACGGCCCGCTGGTTTTGCGGATACCGGCTCAGGAAATCAGTCAGCCAGGCGGTGGCCTGTTGCTTCTGATCGGTGCTTTTGATGAAGAGGGTAAATACCTGGTCGTAGTACTCGTCGTGCGAATGGAAAACGCGAATGGGGTGCATGAAAAGGGGATGGTTTAAAGGCGGCAAAACGTAAAGTAAGCACGTTATTTTGGAACCGACATACGCTCGGTTCTGGAACAGAAGGGCTATTCTTTTTTTGATTTTTTGCCTGGGAAACGAATACGGGAATCAAGGCCAGAAAGACGGCTCCGATGGCAATCCAGAAGGCAGTCATGGAGTGAATTTTGGTGAACGGGTACAGGGCAATTCAGTTCTTGAACCGAACAAATTAACTTGCATCTGACTACGGGCCGGAGGTTCTTGTACCAGTCGCTACTCCAATTCTATTGTGGGCCAAAGGCGAGCGACGGCGGGACGTCAATCGAAGTCCTTACTCCGATTTTCCCGTCAATTTCCATACGTGCGTGCCGTTCTCAGCGGCAATCCCCCAGTAATCGAACGAACCCACCGCCCGATCGCCGAATGTATTCAAAATGGTGGGGCCGGTAACGCCATAGTACATACTGGCCTGCTGGGGAAACAGCGTTTTCAACTTCTCAAAGTCAGAGTTACTATCCCTGGCAGCGTTGTGGGTTAAGGCGATCACCCACAACGCATCGTACGCAGCGAGGGCGAACGCATCGGGAGCAATGTTAGTGCGGTCTTTGATGGCTTCAGCGAGGGGCTGCCACTTCGATTCGGCCTGCGCTGGCAGGCCAAACGTCGGCGAAAAAAAATTGGTTTTGGCGGCAAAACTGGCGGCTCCGGCATCGTTGACCAACACCGCACTCAACGCGACGCCATCACCGCCGTACCAATTCACCGAGGAAAGAACGGGGTCGGAGGCCGCCTGCTTGAATAGTTGCACCGCCTCATCAAACGAAGCGAGGTATACGGCGGTTTTGGCTGCCCCATAGCTGGTGGTGAAGCTTTGTATTTTGCTTTTTAGCTCACCCACCACCGAACTGAAATTTGCGGTTGTGGTGGCGTAGGGAGTTAGGGCGGCGATAGTCCCCCCCAGGCCAGTAAACGCCGTGCCGGTGGATAGCTGAAGCCCTTTGTTGCCGGCATCATCCCGGCTTACGGTAACAAGCCCTCGTACACCAGCCTTGTACATCGTGTTGGCCATTGCCTTGCCTTCGATCGCGTCGCTGGGGCAAAAACGGAACAGATTGTCATTCGCCAGACTGAGGCTGCCGGCCGTACTTCCCTGGCTGACGACCAGCATTTTGTTGGTGTCGGCATACGGTTTCACGGCGGCGGCTTCGGCGCTTGATTGGGGACCGATTACGAAATTGATGCCGCTGGATTTTGCTTCCGCAATAAACCGCTTTGCCAAAGTCGTATCCAGTTTGGTGTCGTACACCGTCGTGGAAAAGCGGTACCTTGAATTGGTTACTTCCATGTACCGGTTAATGTCGGCGGCCGCTAATTCAAGAGCCGCTTTTGAATTGATGCCGAGGGAAGACCAATTGCCCGTCAGCGATAGCAAGGCCCCTACCTCGATCGTTTGTTGGGCCGGTGTAGTGTCGGTATTGGATTTAGCACAACGTTGAAAGGTTAAACCAATAAGTACCAGGACAAGAACGAGCCGAAGAAAAGAGGTTTGCATTCGATAGGTTGATTTGCGTTGTGTTGTTGAACTTGATTTTAAACAGGAACTGGTTTCGGTTCATCCACTACCCAAGCCTTCGTTCGTCCGCATCACAGACGCGTGGGAAGGAGTAGAAGGTTTTTCTCGTTCAAGTTTGAACCCGTCATGGAAGGATTGGACGCCGTTTTTATTCAGTTTTTAACTGGAAACTATTGCGATTTACGTTGCTGAAATGGCAGTTGCAAACTGCCGGAAAAGAAAAGTCCAGGCGGCCGCCGCGCGGTTGCAAACCTGAACCAGTCATTCGCGCAGACTTGCGCCAGTTGGTGGATGGCTGGGAGGGGTCTTCTGGTTCGGGTTTGAACCCGTCAATGCTTCGTTTCCAGGTAATGCTGCCGGAGCAGGTCTTCGCCAAAGTCATTACCTTTTTCCCGGAGGATGGCGTGGATGTGGTTGCCGTCGTTTTGAAAACCCACGTTGTCGTACTCAATCAGAAAATCGGGCGCGTTGATGACGTAGTAATGCGGCTTGTTGTTTTCGAGGCTGCCCACCCAGGCGAAATACACTTTTTCGAGGCCCGTTTTCAGCAGTTTATCGAAGAGCCGGTGCGCCGTTTCGTGTTCAAAATTGTGGATGTACTCCTGAATTAAGAGTTGAAGCATCGTTTTCTGTTCTTCCGAAAACTCTCCCGCCGCGATGCCCGAATACGACGTGATGCGCTGGCTGCTGTTGGGGTTGGTGAGGATGTCTTTCGGCACGGCCTGCATCAGGATGGCCTTCGTCCGCTGGCTTTCCGAGAGCATGTTGATGAGTTTAAACCCGTAATCTTCTTCCTTACTCAACACGCGCAGGCCCGCGTATTTGGCCGATTTCACTTCCGACGGGTCGGTGCCGTAAAAGAAGGGCGACGCGACGAGGCTATTGTCTTTCACGGTCACGTTCAACGCCAGGTGGTGGCCGCCAAAATTCATTCCCCAGGGTTCTTTGCCCTGCGGTTTTCCCCACACGGAAATGTAGTAATTGCCGTGCGCCCACTTCAGATTCTGCATTTGGGTGAGCGTTTTCTGGTTGATTTCGCCCTTGTCGAACGCCTGTTGGTAGAGCGTGTTCAGGATGTCGTCCAACTGCATGATGCTGGTGGTTTTCAGATACCCCTGCGAGCTGAGCAGCGCGGTCAGCACGCGGTGAAAGGCCATCCGGCTTTTGTCGGAAAGTGCGCCGTACTGAATGCCCGCGCGCGGTACCATGCCGACGGGCAGGTTGGTCCATTTGTGGCGCAGGGTATCGTTGAAGGCGTAGGTGGTTTGTTTCAACTCGTCGGCGCTGAGCGTGCTCAGAAACTGGCCGACCGTGCTTTCGACGGAGGCGGTGGGTTGGGCCTGGACAACAGAGGCAAGCAGCAGGCAGCAGGCCAGCAGGCTGCAACGGAGGGGTGGTTTCATGGTATTTCGGGGTGGCAAGCGGGTGAGTGAAAGCGCCGAACGGCTCAAAAGTAGCGTTTGGTTTCGGCTAAACGAAACCGGCTTTCATTCCGAAGGACACTCCGGAGGGGCTTGAGCCAAAAGTTGCTCAATTTCCTTGCGGGCAAGATGTGAATAATGAGGGAAAAACGGGTTGCAAACCCGTGGTATTTGGGTTCGGAGTTGCAAACTCCGAACAACTGGAGTATGCCTGTTTTGACTATTTGCAGGCTGCCAGGTAACTCGCATCCTACGCCGCGCCAGAGGCGCTCAATATAGTCATCGCTCGCATCTTGCGAGCGACGGCGGGGAAATTCCTATCTGATCTCGGGATTTATAAATTTCAATACGTTAATAGTATCATCTATATTTCGTAATAATGACTTATCTGCTTTGACTCGAAAATGTTCCACATTTTGAGCAACTTCTTTTGCCGCTTCCTTGGTGATTAATCCGCTACTTGCCAGGGTTCTATACGCGAGCAAGATGACATATTTTGTGTAAAGTTGTGATGTAACTTTAGAAAGTTTATTTAATAATGATACACATGCGGGATCTGGTCTTAGATCAACTGAATATGCCAATCCTAAATACATTCCCTCTTTGGGATATTTAGCTAAAAGTTCGTCTTGAGGTATATTATGACTTACAATGATTTGTCCCATCTTTCTCCCTATATCTGCTTTTAATTTTAACCTTTCAGCGTAATCAGGAATACTTGTTCTTTCGATAAACGAGTCAACTAGTTCCAATAAAATATTAAGAGAACTCTCGCTATCTTGAGGCAATACTTCTTTTGTGAACGTTTTTAAACTGACAGCTAATTTTACATCTTCGATTCGCTCTTGAGTATTAGTGAGCTCTTGTTGAGTATTTTCGATTTGCTGTTTCGTTTCTTTAGAAGTTTTCTCCGCTTGTTTTGCTGCTTCAAGTATTTTTTCGCCAATTGTACTTATAAATCTCCGTGAAAATATAGCAGCAATAAGACAAAATCCCGCAAATATTAAATAATTAATGTTATCATATTGTTCGGAGTTCTTTATTAAGTCACTTGCAATCATTTTAAGGAAAGCCGGGACTAAAAACGCAGATCCAATTCCTAAAAGTACATATTTTAGTTTTATCCGATTTTCCTTATTCTCGTTAACAAGCGTATCAAAATTATGAAGGTAGTTTAGATATCCGCCGAATGCTCCACTGCAGAGCATAATTAATATTAGCGTTAAGAGGTGAATATTAATATAGTTCATCTTTCAAAGCAGTTTGTTTTAATAATTGGACACAACTGAATGGAGGTTTACGGCGTTTCCCGACTGAAACCGATAGGTTTGAAGGAGGGAAATGACGTAACCCCCCCGCAGTCGCTCGACTCCGGCGAGTGACGAGTATCGTGAGGGCCTCCGGCCCGTGGTTACCACCCAAGTTCTCCGGTGTGTTGTACCCGTCACTACCCAAAATTCTGTTTAAAATCCCATCCCTACACTGCCACAAGCTAGGCCAACCGGAAGGATCCTTGATGAAGTCCCCAAGACTACGGACTTTCCCGCAGTTCACCAAGTAGTTCTACGCATTTTTAAAGTGCCGTATTTCCACGCTAAACCAGTTGGTTGATTTTCATGACGTTGCTGGAAGTTTTCATCCTTAAAACCCCCTTTATCATGGGAGCTTCCAGCGCAACCGGCCACGCCGTGAACGTGGCTAATTTCAAAACCCTTACCACCACCTGCACGTATTTCGGGCTAACGTACAACCCGGTGAACGCGGCCCTGAAGCTAACGGCGCTCAACACCCTGGCGGGGGCCGCCGATGCGGCCCTCAACGATTTGAAGAACGCTTTGCCCGGATTCCAGCAGGCCGTGGACCTGCGCGAAGCGGCCTTTGCCCCCCTGGGTGCACTGGTGACGCGCCTGGTGAATGCCTACGAAGTGATGGGCGGCGACGCGGCCCTGCTCGACACGGTGAAGGCGCTGGCCAACAAAATCAAGGGGCAGCGGGCCAAGTCCAAGCCGACGCCCGGCGATACGGAGCCGACGCCCAAGAGCAATTCGGCGTCGCAGATGGACTTTGACAGCCGCCTCAACAACTTCGATGCGCTGGTGAAAACCCTTCAGGGCGACGCGGCCTACCTGCCCAACGAGGCCGAATTGAAACTACCCGCCCTCCAGACACTCGTGGCCACGCTGCAAACCCGCAATTCGGCGGTGGATACGGCCTACCAACCGGTGAGCCTGGCCCGTGCCAACCGCAACGGGGTGTTGTACCACCCCATTACGGGGCTGGTAGCCGTGGCGGCGCTGGTGAAAAAGTACGTGAAGAGTGTGTATGGGGCCACCAGCCCGCAGTTTGGGCAGGTGAGTGGGCTGGCCTTTACCAAACCCAGCAAGTGAGTGCGATCCGGGAGGTGGGTTTGGCAATCGACCTCCCGGATTTGTCCGGTTGAAGTGCCGGAAAGGCAAACGCCGTTCCTGCTTTTGCTTTCTTGCTTCCTGAGGTTGATTTTTCCCTTCCCGGTTTTGCTTTCTTGCCTCCTGAGTTTGTTTTCTTGCTTCCTGGTTTGATATTCTTGCCTCCCGACTTTATTTTCTTGCTTCCCGAATCTATTTTCTTGCGTCCCGGTTTTGTTTTCTTGCTTCCCGATTTGATTTTCCTGCTTCCTGGAAAGGCAATCCTGCGGTCCGGTTTCAGGAACTGATGAGCCGGCTGGCGGCATACATCGCGTCGGGGTCGAAATCAAGGGGCGCGGGTTGCTGGCTACCGTCGTAATCAATTACGGTGAGCAGGTTATCCCAGTACAGCGTCCGGCCATCGGTTTTCACCTGTCCGAACAAGTGCGCGTCGGCCAGCCGGGCGATGGGTCCCTGGGGCCGGGAATCGGTGATGTACGGTTGCAGGTCCACTTCCCGCACCTCGCCCGTGCTCCAGAGGCAAGTGACTTTGTACGGCTCGACGGCTACGATTTTTTTAACGCGGGGTAGCATCACTGCAAGGGTTTGATTTTCAGAAAACTGCCCACCTCTTCCTGCAATCGCCGGTAATTTTCCATCAATTCCTCGCGGTGTAACTCAACCCAGGCCTTCACGAGGCGGGTGGGCTTCCGGGGTAGGTCTCCTGCGATGATGTTGCCCGTTTCGATGGAAAACATCGCTTCTTCACCGTTGTATTCGGCGTGAAAATGCGGCGGCAAGTGGTCTTTGGCGTACATGTAGATGATGATTCCAAAAAACCGGCTGATTTAAGGCATCGGAGTGGGACGGCAGGGATTGCTACTACTTCAGTCGATTTTTGGTAAAAATAACGGAAAAGCCCGGTTGCCCGCGCTATTTTGCGCCCCACTTTCTTCTAAACCCCTACGATGGCAGAACCCACCCTCCGCAGCCAGCAATGGTTCGGCAAGACCGGCAAAGACGGCTTCATTTACCGCGCCTGGATGAAAAACCAGGGCTTTCCCCACCACGAATTCACCGGCAAGCCCGTCATCGGCATCTGCAACACCTGGTCGGAGGTGACGCCCTGCAACGCGCACTTCCGCGACCTGGCCGAAGCCGTGAAACGCGGCGTGTGGGAAGCGGGCGGTTTTCCGCTGGAATTTCCGGTGATGTCGCTCGGCGAAACGCTGGTGAAACCCACGGCGATGCTCTTCCGCAACCTGATGAGCATGGACGTGGAAGAGAGCATCCGCGCCAACCCCTTCGACGGCGTGGTGCTCATGGGCGGCTGCGACAAAACCACCCCCGCGCTGGTGATGGGGGCCGCCAGCGTGGATTTGCCGAGCATTGTACTCTCGGGCGGACCGATGCTCGCCGGGCGGTTCCGGGGCCAGAAAATCGGCACGACGGACGTGTGGCGGTTTGCCGAACAGTACAAACTCGGCGAGATGTCGCAGGAAGAATTCGTTTTTGCCGAAGCCTGCATGGCCCGCAGCACCGGGCACTGCGCCGTGATGGGCACGGCCTCGACGATGGCCTCGATGGTGGAATCGCTGGGGCTAACGCTCCCCGACAACGCCAGCATCCCCGCCGCCGACTCGCGCCGCAAGGTGATGGCCCACATGACGGGCATTCGCATCGTGGACATGGTTAAGGAAAACCAGACGATGCGCAAAATCCTGACCCGCGAGGCGTTCGAGAACTGCATCATGACCAACGCGGCCATCGGCGGCTCGACCAATTTCGTGATTCACCTGCTGGCCATTGCCGGGCGCATCGGCGTGCCGCTCGATTTGGAAGACTTCGACCGGCTGTCGGCGCACATTCCGTTTATCGCCAACGTGCAGCCTTCGGGCGAACACTTTTTCGAGGATTTGTACTACGCGGGTGGCCTTCCGGCGGTGATGAAAGAACTCGAGAACTTCCTCCACCTCGACACCGTCACGGCCAGCGGCCTGCGGGTCGGGCAGGTCATCAAAAACGTGAAGTGCTATGACCGCGACGTGATCGCCACGGTGGACGCGCCCTTTAAACCCAATACCGGCCTGGCCGTGCTCAAGGGCAACCTCGCCCCCGACGGGGCCGTGCTCAAGCCCTCAGCGGCTTCCGAACAACTCATGCAGCACACGGGCCGGGCGGTGGTGTTCGAGGACATCGACGACATGAAAGCCCGCATCGACGCGCCCGACCTCGACGTGGACGAAAACTGCGTGCTGGTGTTGAAAAACGTCGGCCCGCGCGGCTACCCCGGTATGCCCGAAGTGGGCAACATGGTGTTGCCGAAGAAACTGTTGGAACGGGGCATCCACGACATGGTGCGCATTTCCGACGGGCGCATGAGCGGCACGGGTTTCGGCACGGTGGTTCTCCACGTTTCGCCCGAAGCGGCCAACGGCGGCAATTTGGCCCTGGTGCAAAACGGGGACCTCATCACCCTCGACGTGCCGGCCCGGAGCCTGCACCTGCACGTGTCGGACGACGAACTGGCCGTTCGCCGCGCCGCGTACATCCCCCCTGCCCCAGCTTACGACCGGGGTTACGTACAGCTTTACATCAGCCACGTGGAAGGCCCTGACAAAGGCGCGGATTTGGATTTCCTGAAAGGTGGGTCGGGGGCACCGAAGTTGCGGGAGTCGCATTGAGGAATATCCCTCTTTTTTGAACACTATTAGCTGTTTACGTCGTTGTGTAATTAGTTTTCACATTTTTCATGGCAAACTTTGCGTTTGCGAAAGTCTCCAATATATTTGGCCTTGAATAATTATTATGACTGAACTGACTCATTTAAAGCCAGTTAGTGGCCCCCACTCTGTAAGAGAGGCAGTTCTTAGTCTTTTCCTTGCCCAACCCATCTTCAAGCCGGAAAAATTTCAGGAGCTTGTCAATCAAGAAAGCACTAACAATATTGGTTATCATGAGTTCAGAATAACCAAGCGCGCTGAGGTAACATTTCAGCCCGACAAAAACGGCTTAGATTTATTTCAAAATTCTGACCCTCAGACAGTTGGCTTTAGTTGTAGGTCTTTTTTGGAGGGTGCAACTGCGTTCGTTTTGCAAGGCGTAAACGACATTGAGCGCTCCTTTTTCTCTTTTCATACTTTGAAATACGAGCGGTGGGTACCATTTAAAGATGAATTTCATAGGGTGATGAGTAAAGTTTTTGCCATTCAAAACGAGTGTCATGTTCTTGCAGTTAGTCTTCATTACATCGATGAATTTGTGTGGAGTGATGCGAGTGAATTACCGTTAAGAAAGATTTTCAATGAAGAGAGTGCGATGCTACCAATAGGATTTCTTGAAAGTCCGAATTCTAATTATGTTCTTAATACTCAAAAAATGAGAGAGCATAATTTCTATTTTGATCGAATTGATATCACGGTTGATTCCTCAAAATCTTTTCCAACCATAACTGTCAGTCACAATGTAATTCAAGAGTTGAAAGAGGGAATTGAAATGAGTCGGTTTTTAAATGAAGATAAATTTCTTGAGTTAGTAGATCAAATTCACGAGTACAACAAGAAAACACTTGGTATGCTTTTTACCCAAGAGGTTCAAAAACTTATCAATCTACCAAACCCCTCATAGCCATGCCTCTTACCCTTGAAGCCCCTCCCTCTACTACAACTGAGATGGTAGCGAAAAAGGCCAATGTTAGCACATGGTCTAAATTTTCTAAACCAGTTTCATTTGATCCTCTCAACGATCTTAAAAAATGGCTGAATACACTGCTTTTACTACCTGAAGACTGGTCTGGAGATGGCTCAATTTCTCCCTCAAGGCAGGTAGTAATTAATGTTTTATGGTTGGTAGATAAGCTCCCTAAAAAGGTTCAACAAGCTCTAAAACAGGAAGATATCACACCAACCTCTTACGGTACAATATCATTAGATTGGAGAAATTCTACAGGAGACCTACTTTCTGTAGAAATGGGAATTCATTCATTTGGATATTTCTCAGCTTTTCAAAATGCTCCAGAAATTGAAGCAGACAATGTTCCGATTGCTCAACTACCTCAAGAATTGGTTTCTACGTTACACTTCATGTACGAGCTTGGAAATTAATACCCATATTGTAGAAGATGAAGAACCGATTGTGCGGATAGTCTTTCATCCTCTAATGGCTTCTGAGTCAAAGCAAAAATTGAAAAGAGAAGCGTTTTTGCCACCTCCTGGCAGGCAGGATACTTCCGTTTTAAGGCTAAATTATACGAATGCTGATTTTTGTAAATCTCACCATCGTTCAGTAAATATTAATGGCCACTCATATAGCGGATTGGCTTTGATTAAAGCTGCTTCTGTCCGCAATAATGAACAACTTGAGAAACCGGTAAATGTTGATGTGATAGCAACTCCTTTGCCACTATTGGAGATGCATGCTGACATTTTTTGGCACGATTACATTTCAGAAAGAGGAGTACCAGCACCTGCTTCGGTTAGAAAGAAGGCTGAGAAATTAGTATCACTTTCCAAGTACTTTCATGATCCGTTGCCAAACGAAATCCCTTGGCTGGGCGAAGCCCTGTCGATTGAATAGTGTACTGATTTGCATAGCAATCATACACTTTTTTGCTCTACATCTTCACGCTCAAGCCCCCCTCCGCCTCGCCATCGCGGGCATGACCCACGACCACGTCAACCAGATTCTGAACCAGCCCAAGCGGGCGGGCTGCGAACTGGTCGGGTTTGCCGAACCGAACAGGGAACTGGCGTTGCGGCTGCTGAAACGGGCTAATTTGCCCGAGTCGCTCTGGTTTGCATCGCTGGAGGAACTCATCACGAAGGCCAAACCCGAAGCGGTCTGCGCGTTCGGAAGCATTTACGATCACCTGAGCGTCGTGGAAACCTGCGCGCCGAAGGGCATTCACGTGATGGTGGAGAAGCCGCTGGGCGTGAGCCTCGACCACGCCCGGAAAATGGCGGCGCTGGCCGAAAAACACCACATCCACCTGCTCACCAACTACGAAACCACCTGGTACCCCAGCCACTACGCCGCGCAGGAGTTGCTGCAAAAGGGCGAATTGGGCGAAATCCGGAAGGTGGTCATCCACGACGGGCACCGGGGACCGAAAGAAATCGGCTGCTCACCGCAGTTTCTGGCCTGGCTCACCGACCCGGTGCAGAACGGCGGCGGGGCCGTGATGGATTTTGGCTGCTACGGGGCCGATTTGATGACCTGGCTCATGCGCGGCGAACGTCCGCTCTCCGTCACCGCCGTGACCCGGCAACTCAAGCCCGACGTGTACCCGAAGGTGGACGACGACGCGACCATCCTCGTGACCTACCCGCACGCCGAGGCCGTGATTCAGGCGTCATGGAACTGGCCCTTCGACCGGAAAGACATCGAGATCTACGGCCAATCGGGCTACGTTTTTGCCGACAAAACCCTGCAAATGCGGGTGCGGACCGGTGAACGGAATTCGTCGGATAAAATGGTAGCGGTCGCACCGCTCCAAACGCCGATGAACGACGCCTTCAGCTACCTTGCCGCCGTGGTGCGGGGCACCGTAAAATCGGAAGGCGACCTTTCGTCGTTGAAAGTCAATTTGGTGGCGAATGAAATCCTTGACGCGGCGGTGCGTTCGGCGAAGACGGGACAGACGGTGCGGCTGCGGGAATAAGGAACCCTTTTTCTTCGGCGACCGCTTATTTTTGCGCACCTTTTTAGCACCGTTTCGTTTGCTCTGCGCAACACCGTCGTGAATATGAACCTGAAACCCGTCGAGAAAGTCAAAACGCTTTCCCCTGAAGACTTCAAGCAAAATTTCTACCAGCCCTTCAAACCCGTCGTGATGACGGAGTTTGCCCGGCAATGGCCCGCTTACCAGAAATGGAACTGGGATTACCTCACCCAGGCCGTCGGCGACGTAGAGGTGGGCCTGTACAACAACGTCAAAAGCGACGCCTACACGCCCATCAACACCGCCGACGCGTACATGAAGTTTGGCGAGTACCTGCAACTGGTGAAGAAAGGCCCGGTCGAGCTGCGAGTGTTTCTGTTCAACGTCTTCGAACACGCCCCTCAACTCTTCAACGACTTCACCTGGCCCGACCAACTGATGAAGGGTTTCGTGAAAAAATACCCGATGCTGTTCGTCGGCGGGCAGGGGTCGGTTACGCACATGCACTTCGACATCGACCTCTCGCACATTCTTCACACCCAGTTTATGGGCCGGAAACGAGTGCTGCTGTTTCCCTTCGAGGAGCAACACAAACTCTACCGCAAACCCTGGGAAGTACTCTCGCTGGCCAACTTTGAAGGCTATCACCAGCCCGGCAAACTCGACACGAAGGCGTTCCCCGCGCTGGAATTGGCTCAGGGCTACGAAGTTATTCTTGAACACGGCGACACGCTTTTCATGCCCGCCGGGTACTGGCACCACATGGAGTACATCGAAAGCGGCTTTGCCATGAGCCTGCGGGCACTGCAATCGGCGTTGACCGGCAAGGCCCACGGCATCTGGAATTTGTTCGGGATGCGCGGCATCGACACGTTTTTGAAAAAAACCGCCCCAGAAAGCTGGTACAACTACAAAAAGCGGAAGATTTACGAGTACGCTGAAGAGGAGTTGAAGGCGGCGAACTAACTATTGTGGGGCGGGATGCATCCCGCCCTTCGCCGTAGATTGTACTTTCGCCCCGATGAACCCACTTTTTGAAAACCAGGTCGCCCTCGTCACCGGAGCCGGCCAGGGCATTGGCTACGAAATCTGCCGCCAATTGGTTGGGCAAGGCGCGGCGGTACTGCTCAACGATTCGGACGCTGCCCTGGCCGAAATCGCCGCTGCCCGCCTCCGCGAAGCCGGGGGCCGTTGCCAGGCCTGCCCCGGCGACGCCGCCGACCCCGTTTTCATCGAAACGCTGGTTCAAACGGCGGTCGCTCTTTTCGGAAAGCTCACCCTCGTCGTCGCCAACGCGGGCATGACCACCTTCGGCGATTTCTTCGAATACCAGCCCCAGTCTTTTCAGAAATTAGTCGATTTAAACCTGCGCGGTTCGTTTTTCCTGACCCAGGCGGCCGCGAAACAAATGCGGCGGCAGGGCGAAGGCGGGCGAATTCTGCTCACCTCTTCGGTGACGGGCCACCAGGCCCATCCCTTCCTGGCCGCCTACGGCATGACCAAAGCCGCCCTCGAAATGCTCGCCAAAGCCCTCGTCGTCGATCTTTCCCCCCACGGCATCACCATCAACTGCGTAGCCCCCGGCGCTACCCTCACCGAACGGACGCTGGACGACCCGGATTATGTGAAAACCTGGTCGCGCATTACGCCGATGGGCAAACCGGCCACCGTGCAGGATATCGCCGCCGCCGCGCTTTATTTCGTCTCGCCCCAGGCCGGGCACGTGACGGGGCAATCGCTGGTGGTCGATGGCGGCTGGACGAGCGTCAGCCCGTCGCCGTACGCCTGAGTTTGGGCGGCGAGGCAGTTGAACAAGCGAATTATTGTCTATTTTTGCCGCCAAGTTTTGCGAACCCGACCGGTTCCGGGGCTTGCCACCTAACCTACTCCATGCAACCAACCATCCCCGAAGTCGTTCAGCGAATTCCCCTGCCGTATTACATCTGGTTTGCGTCGGCGCTGTTCGTCATCGGCATCGTCGGGGTGCTTACCCGGCGCAATGCCCTGATTGTTTTCATGTCGGTCGAGCTGATGCTCAACGCTGTCAACCTGCTGCTGGTGGCATTTTCAGCCTACCGCGCCGACCCGGCGGGGCAGGTTTTCGTGTTTTTTATCATGGCTGTGGCGGCGGCGGAAGTGTCGGTGGGCCTGGCCATCATCGTGATGATTTACCGCAACATTTCCTCCATCGACATCGGTCTTCTGAACCGCCTGAAAGGGTAAATTCTATGTGCAAATGTGAAAATGAGCGAATGTGACCGTTGAAAAAGACGTTCGTACCAGCCATTACCACATTCGCACATTTTCACATTTGCACATTTAAGCATGTCGCTACTCGTACTCATTCCCCTTCTTCCGCTGCTTGGTTTTCTGATCAACGGCATTGGTTTCCGGCACCTGCCGAAGGGCCTCGCCGGGCTGATCGGTACGGGCACGGTGCTGACGTCGTTCGTCCTCGTGCTGACGCTCTTCCTGAATTTTGACGGGCAAACCCGCGTCGAAAAAGTGTACGACTGGATTACCGTCGGCACCCTCAACCTCGCCTTCGCCTTTCAACTCGACCAGCTTTCGTTGCTGTTCATGCTGATTATCACGGGCGTGGGGTCGCTGATTCACCTCTACAGCATCGGTTACATGAAGCACGACGAAGGGTTCGGGAAATTCTTCGCCTTTCTCAACCTGTTCGTGTTTTTCATGCTGCTGCTGGTGCTGGGGTCGGGTTACCTCGTGATGTTCATCGGCTGGGAAGGCGTCGGGTTGTGCTCATACCTGCTGATTGGATTTTGGAACAAAAACAGCAGCTACGGCGACGCCGCCCGGAAAGCCTTCATCATGAACCGCATCGGCGATTTGGGCTTTCTGCTGGGCATTTTCCTGATTATCAGTACGTTTCAAAGCGTCGAGTTTCTCGACGTATTTCAAAAAGCCAGCGGGTTGAAGGTCGGAAACTCAACGGTTTTCTGGATAACCCTGCTGCTGTTCGTCGGGGCGATGGGCAAGTCGGCGCAGATTCCGCTCTACACCTGGCTGCCCGACGCCATGGCCGGGCCAACGCCCGTGTCGGCGCTCATCCACGCCGCTACGATGGTGACGGGGGGCATTTACATGGTCGTGCGCTCGAATTTGCTCTACACGCTGGCCCCCGAGACCCTCGAAGTGGTCGGCTGGATTGGTTTGGCGACGGCGTTGCTGGCGGCGAGCATCGGGTTGTTCCAGAACGACATCAAAAAAGTGCTGGCCTACTCCACGGTTTCGCAATTGGGCTACATGTTTCTGGGCCTCGGCATGGCGGCCTACACGCCCGCCTTTTTCCACGTGATGACCCACGCGTTTTTCAAGGCGCTGCTCTTCCTCGGGGCCGGGTCGGTGATTCACGCCATGAGCGACGAGCCGGGCGGCGATCCGCAGGATATTCGCCGGATGGGCGGCCTGCGCAAAGCGCTGCCGATTACGTTCGTCGCGTTCCTCGTCGGCACCATCGCCATTGCGGGGATACCCCCGTTCGCAGGCTTTTTCTCGAAAGACGAAATCCTGCTCCACGTTTTTGAACACAACAAAGCGATGTGGGTCGTCGGGGTATTCACCTCGCTGCTGACGTCGTTTTACATGTTTCGGCTTTTGTTCCTCGTGTTTTTCGGAGAATTTCGCGGTACCCACGAGCAGCAGCACCACCTCCATGAATCGCCGCTGACGATGACACTGCCGCTGCTGGTTTTGGCGGTTTTGAGCGCGGTGGGCGGGTTTATCAACGTGCCCGAAGTACTGGGCGGTCAGGCGAAACTGGCCGAATTTATGGCCCCGCTGTTCAAGCAGGCGCTCGCCGCCCGGCCCGAAGCGTTTCAACTGGCCGAACTTTCGCACTCGACCGAATTGGCGCTGATGGGTGGCTCGGTAGCGGTGGCCCTCGTTGGCCTCGTGCTGGCGTACGTGCTGTTTATCGCCCGGAAAACGGTGCCGGTGGCCGAGGGGCAGGAAAGCGGGTTGCAAAAAGTCATTTACCACAAGTATTACGTCGATGAATTGTACGACGCGGTGTTTGTGCGGCCCACCGAGGCCCTGTCCCGGTTTTTCTACCAGGTCGTCGACTTTCTGCTGATTGACCTGCTGGTCGAAGGCGTCGGGAAATTCCTGAAAGGCCTTGCGAAAGAGTTCCGCCTCGCCCAGACCGGCGCGACAGGCTTTTACGTCTTCGCGATGGTGCTGGGAATTGCCGCCCTGCTGGCGTGGAGCCTGCGGGGATTGATATTTAGTTTCTGAACCGGGATTAAACGGGATTCAGGGGATTTTTTGCTATGCTCCCCTGAATCACCTTTCAACTTATGCTCACGCTTACGCTCATTCTCCTGCCCCTCGTGGCAGGGCTGGTTCTCCTGGGACTCAAAGGTGCCGCCATCAAACAGGTGGCGCTGGTGGCTGCGCTCGTTGAACTGGCCCTGGCGCTGTACGCAGTTTCGGCATTCCGGCCCGACGCCTCGTCGCAGTTTGCGCTCAGTTACCCCTGGATTGGCTCGCTGGGCATTCACTTCAGCATCGGCATCGATGGTATTAGTGTGTTGCTGGTCGTGCTCAGCACCGCGCTCGTGCCGCTGATCGTGCTCTCGACGTTCAACCACAGCTACCGGAATCCAGCGGCGTTTTACGCCCTGATTTTGTTCATGCAATCGGCGCTGGTAGGGGTTTTTACGGCGAAAGATGCTTTTTTGTTTTACCTCTTTTTCGAGGCGGCGCTGATTCCGGTTTATTTCATCGCCGCGCTCTGGGGCGGCGAAAACCGGGTGCGGGTTACGTTCAAATTTTTCATTTACACCCTGTTCGGCTCGTTGTTCATGCTGCTCGGGCTGGTGTATTTGTACCTGCAAACGCCGCTGAACCCGCAAACCGGCGCGCACTCCGCCGACCTGACCGCGTTTTACACCCTCAACCTCAGCGCCGCGCAGCAGGGCTACCTGTTCTGGGCGTTGTTCATCGGGTTTGCCATTAAAATGCCAGTGTTTCCCTTTCACACCTGGCAACCCGATACCTACGTCGAATCGCCGACGCCCGCCACGATGCTGCTGGCCGGGATTATGCTAAAAATGGGCACCTACGGCCTGATCCGCATCGTACTGCCCATCGTACCGCTCGGCCTGGAGCGCTGGGGCACCACGGCCCTCGTGCTCTCGGTGATTGGCATCGTGTACGGCTCGATCATCGCCATTCAGCAGCGCGACATGAAGCGGCTGGTGGCTTACTCGTCGTTTGCGCACGTTGGGCTGATGTCGGCGGGGATTCTTTCGCAAACCCTCGACGGCGTGCAGGGGTCGCTGATTCAAATGCTTACGCACGGGCTCAACGTGGTCGGGTTGTTTTTCATCGTGGATATTATTTTCAGCCGTACCAATTCCCGCGAACTCGACCGGCTCGGCGGCATCACGCAGAACACCCCCAACCTGACGGTTTATTTCATCGTCCTCATGCTCGGGAGCGTGGCCTTGCCGCTTACGAATGGCTTCGTGGGCGAATTTTTGTTGCTGCGCGGCGTATTCGAATACAACGCCTGGCTGGGGGCCGTGGCCGGGCTGACGATCATCCTCGGTGCGGTGTACATGCTGCGCATGGTGCAGAAATCCATGTTCGGCGTGAAAACGAGCCTGACCGAACACGTCACGGACTTGAACCTGAGCGAAAAACTGGTGCTGATTCCGCTGGTCGTGCTGGTGTTTGCCATCGGTCTTTCGCCCAATTCATTCCTGAAACTGACTGAACCGGCGGTGGCGGCGCTGCTGCAAAGCATGGTGAAATAGCCGATGCCTACGATCCTGTTCATCCTCGGCTGGCGGTTCTTTTTTTATGCCAATGAAAACGATGAACCCGTTTACATTCACGCCCGTAAGGGTGGAATGGAATGCAAGTTCTGGCTGGACATAGACGGTTTTGAGATTCAGGAAGCGTACGCTTACCAGATGGGAGCGAAAGACCGGCGAGAGGTGAAACGACTGATTTACCAGCATTTCGATTATTTCGTGGAAGAGTGGAACAAGTTCAAATCGCTGAAAAAATGAAAGTACATCAGGTCGAGTCGGTCGATTTTCAGGGAAACAACCTCCTTCTTCGGGTGGATGGACAGAACCTGGCGTTACCCCTGGAAGCAATTTCCGAGCGATTGTTGTACGCTGAACCCTGGCAACGCCAACTGGTGGAAGTCTCTCCATCGGGTTACGGCCTTCACTGGTCAGTCCTCGATGAGGATTTGTCCGTCGATGGGCTGCTCCGTACCCACGAGGAATTGCACACGATGACCCGTTAAGCTGAAAAGTCTGAGACGTTGAAAGTGTGCCCCAGCTTCATTTTCAACGTCTTAGATTTTCAAATTCTTAAATTAAAAAATGCTTTCCATCGTCTCGCTTTCTCTGTTTGGCATTCTGAGCCTGTTTTTGGGGTTCCTGAAATCCGCGCGGCGGGTGTTGCTACCCGCCACACTGCTGTTCGTGGCGCTGGCGTTCGCCGCCAACCTGCTCGACTGGAACCACCAGTACCTCTGGTTTCGCGACATGCTGCGTACCAACAACCAGTTCATCAATTTCTCGGGAATTATCTTGCTGACCACCTTCCTGGTGGTGGCCCTTTCGCGCACCTTCGGCAAGGACGAAGAGCACACGCACCCCGCCGAGTATTACGCCATCATGCTGTTTTCGGTGGTGGGCGCGATGATGATGGTGGGGTTTGAAAACCTGATCATGCTGTTTGTCGGACTGGAAATCCTGTCGGTTTCGATGTACGTGCTCACGGGCACTGATAAACGCAGCCTTCGCTCCAACGAAGCCGCGCTGAAGTATTTCCTGATGGGAGCGTTTGCCACAGGCATTTTTTTGTTCGGCGTGGCGCTGGTGTATGGCGCGACGGGGTCGTTCAGCCTGAACGGCATCGGCGGGTACGTCAACAACGCTCGGTTTATCGGCGTGTCGCCGCTGCTGTACGTGGGTTTGCTGCTGATGCTGGTCGGGATGCTGTTCAAGGTTTCCGCTGCGCCGTTCCACTTCTGGACGCCCGACGTGTACGACGGTGCCCCGACGCTGTTTACGGCGTTCATGTCCACAGTCGTGAAAACGGCCGGTTTTGCGGCGTTGTACCGACTGCTGTCGGTTTCGTTCGGGGGCGTGTACGGCTACTGGTGGCAGATTCTGACGGTGATCACCGTGCTGACGCTGCTGGTGGGCAATGTAACGGCCGTGTACCAGGTCAGCATGAAGCGGATGCTGGCCTATTCGAGCATTTCGCATGCGGGGTATTTGCTCATCGCGCTGGCCGCGCAGACGAAACAATCGGCGAGCGCCATTTTATTTTATTCGCTCGCTTACTCGATTGCCACCGTGACGGCCTTCGGCGTGCTGATGCTCGTGGCCGAACAAAAACCCCTCGAAGGCCGCCCCGACGAACGCTACGAAGCGTTCAATGGCCTGGCCAAACGCAGTCCGTTCCTCGCGTTCGCGTTGGCGGTTTCGATGCTGTCGCTGGCGGGGATTCCGCTTACGGCAGGGTTTTGGGGCAAGCTTTTTGTATTTGCCACGGCGGTCGACCGGGGCATGACCAGCCTGCTGGTTATCGCCGTGCTGATGTCGGTCGTCGGAATTTATTACTATTTTCGCGTCATTATCGCGTCGTACCTGCAACCGGGCGACGGCGAGCCCATCGAAATTCGGCCTCTTTACCGCTTGATACTCGTGTTCACCACCGCCCTGACGATTGCGCTGGGCGTATTTCCCGACCTGGTGCGTCACGTATTTTAAGGCCTTTTTCTTCTCATTGTGGCTAAATCCAATCTGCTTAACCGCAAGGACCTCATCGCTTATTTTCTGGTAGCGGGCGCGGGCGCGGTGGTTCAAATTCTGGTCGGGAGTTTCTGCCGTGATTACATGGGTTACGCCGAATCCGTGGCGGTCGGCTACCTGGTTTCGTTCGTGGTGGGGTTTACCCTCACCAAGCTGTTCGCGTTCGACGCCCGTAAAACTAATCAGACCCGCCGGGAAATGGTGAAGTTCGGCATGGTGGCCGCGCTCTCGTTCGGCATCACCGTCGGGGCCGCCGACCTGGCCCTGCACGCCATCGATTCCACGTTGGGGAAGTCGCAGCACCTGCGGTTTCGCTGGCCCTTCCTGCCCGCCAGCAGCCCCGTCACCGACATCAACCTCAACGAGTTCGGATCACTGCTCATCGCAATGGGATTGAGCTTTGCAACCAACTACGTGCTGCATAAAACCTTCACCTTCAAGAGCACCGGTTTCTACGACCGCATCAAGGCGTATATCCGCTGACCCACCGGTTGAAATTTGCAAAACTTGTACTTTTCCGAAAAAATTTAGTTGAAACGTTCGCCGGGATTGGCGTAGATTTTTTGGAAGAAAAGGCAACTCACCATAGTTTCCACTCCTAAACAGGCGGAAAACCGCATATTTTGGAATTTTTTAAGGAGGATTCACTAATTTCCAAAAAAAAAGAGGGGCATACCTTGCATTATTTTCAATTGTATTAAATTTGCAACTCAAACCTTAAACACCACAGTAAGAAGATGAAAAAACTGTTCACCGTAGTCCTCCTGGGCACCATGGTTAGCCTGGCCGCCTGCGAAAGCAAGAAAGCTGAAACCACTTCGACGGATTCGACGGCCATGATGAGCACCGACACCGCTGCCATGTCTGCTGCTACCGACACCATGATGACCGACAGCACCGGCATGATGGCCGACAGCACCAAGAAGTAATTCTGCCCTCGAATATCAGCTTGCAAGCCCAAAAAGAAGCCTTATTTCGTAAGGCTTTTTTTATTGTATGCCCCTGAAGCCGGTTGCTAAAACCCTGTTCGAGCGCCACGTGCCCCCGGCGGCCGTGGCTTACTGCCACCAACTCTGGCAGCAGCACGGGTTTGCCTTCCGGGTGACGCGCCCCCGCCGCACCCGGCTGGGTACGCACCAGTTCGACCCCGCTACGGGGCACCTCGTCACGGTCAACGGCAACCTGAACCTGGCGGCTTTCCTGATTACCTACCTGCACGAAGTGGCGCACGTCGTCACGGTGCAGGAGGCCCGCCGTCGCCCGCTTCCGCACGGAGTGGCCTGGAAGCGGCATTTTCGCCAACTTCTGGAACCGGTACTGACCGAAGCTTTTTTCCCGCCCTTCGTGCTCGAACCCCTGCGCGACTACGCCCGCGACCCCGCTGCCGCCACAAGCAGCCACGGACCGCTGACGCGGGCGTTGCAGGCGCTCGACGCACCGCCCGAAGGAACCCCCCTGACGGTGCAGCAATTGGCGGAAGGCGAAACGTTCGTCTTCCATGACCGCACTTTCGTGCGCGGACCGTTGCGGCGCACCCGGGCGCTTTGCACGGAGGTTACCACGGGTCGCCGCTACACCGTCCCGGGCCACGCGCCGGTGCGCCGGACGTAACCGCGCAGACGCGAAGTTGCCCCCGAAATTCGTTACCTTTCCGGCCGCAAATGGTTCGTATATCGGTGCGAATGCTTCGACTTTTTCTTTTTGGGCTGGCCTGGTTGAGCGCCGCAGTAGGTTGGGGGCAAACGGCCTCCGTGCTGGTGCGTGGGACCTGGTATAAAATCGGTGTCACCCAACCGGGCGTGTACCGCCTCAGCGCGGCGGGCTTGCGGCAGGCAGGCCTCGACCTGGGTCGGCTTGACCCGCGCACCCTGCGCCTCTTCGGCAATGGCGGCGGGATGCTGCCCCAGCCCAACGCCGCGCGGTGCCCCACGGATTTGGTTGAAAACGCCATTGCCGTGACGGGCGAAACCGACGGGCGCTTCGACGACGGCGACGCCCTGCTGTTTTACGCCCCCGGCCCGCACACCGTGCGCTACGACTCGACGGCCCGGCGCTTCGTTCACCAAACCAACCTCTACGCCGACACGGCATTTTACTTCCTGAATGTGGGTGAAAAACCCGGCTTGCGCGTCGCTGACCGCGCTTCCGTAGCCGCCACGACGACGCTGACCGCGTTTGATGACTACGTTTTTCTTGAAAAAGACCTGCGCAACATTCTGGCTTCGGGCCGGGAATGGTACGGCGAATCACTCACCTTCGGCGACCTCACCGTCAGTTTTTCGCTGCCCAATCTCGTGCCGGATTCGCCGCTGCTGGTCACCCTGGCCGCGATGGCGGCGGCCCCGGTCGAAACCGCCGTGCAGGTGAAATTCAATGGGCAGGTTGTTGGCACGCATCCCTTCGGCACCGTTACCGCCGAACGCTACGACGTGAAGGGCCTCGACGGAGTCAGCACGTTTTCGACCACCGCCACCACACCTCCCGCCGACGGCACGCTGCGATTTGTGCTCAGTTACGACCGCAAAGGGCAATCGTCGGCGCAAGCGTACTTCAACTGGCTGGGCGTGCAGGCCCGGCGCGAACTGCGTTACGGCGGCGAACCGCTCCGGTTTCGGAGCCTGGAGAGTCGGCGGCAGGCAGCGGTCAATTACCAACTCGGTAACGCGGCGGCGGGGCTTCAACTCTGGGACGTAACCCGGCCGTTCCAGCCCGAAAACCAACTTTTTACGGCGGAAACCACGACGGCCCGCTTCGGGGCAAAGGCCGACACGTTGCGCGAATTCGTGGCTTTCCTGGAAAAAGACGCGCTCGAACCGGCTTCGGTACGGGCCATTCCGACCCAAAACCTGCACGGCCTGACGGCCCCGGCCCTGCTCATCGTTACGGCCCCAGCCTTTCGCCCGCAGGCCGAGCGGCTCGCCGCCTTTCGCCGCCAGCACGACGGGCTGACCGTGGCGGTGGTGACGACGGAGGAGGTTTTCAACGAGTTCGCTTCGGGAAAAGCCGACCCGACGGCGTTACGCGACTTCGCCCGGTTTTTGTACAACCAACCCGCCTCCGCGCTGAAATACCTGCTGCTTTTCGGCGACGCCACCTACGATTACCGGGGCCGCACGGGCGGCAACCTCGCCCAGGGCTACGTGCCGGTGTACGAAAGCCGCGAGTCGCTGCACCCGATTTATAGCTACTCGTCCGACGATTACTTCGGGTTTCTCGACGCCAACGAAGGCGAATGGCCCGAAACCTACACCGGCGACCACCTCCTCGACCTCGGCATCGGGCGGCTGCCGGTGAAAACAACCGAGGAAGCCGCCGCCGTGGTGGACAAACTGCTGCGTTACGAAAATCCGGCTTCGCTCGGTCCGTGGCGGCAGCGCGTCAGTTTCGTGGCCGACAACGGCGACTACAACCTTCACCAGCAGGACGCCGACCGGCTGGCGCAAAGCGTGGGCAAAACCCGGCCGGGTTTGTGGACCGAAAAGCTGTTCGTGGACGCTTTCCCGCCCGTTTCTTCGCCAACGGGAACGAAAGCGCCCGCCGTCAACGCCGCCATCAACCAGCGGGTGCAGGACGGCGCGCTGATTCTCAACTACACCGGCCACGGCGGCACGTCGGGCTGGGCCGAGGAGCAGATTCTGACGCGCGCCGACATTTTTAGCTGGCGCAACGCCGACCGGATGCCGCTTATGGTGACGGCTACCTGCGAATTTGGACGCTACGACAACCCCGCCGAAGTGTCGGGGGCCGAACTGGCCCTGCTGCTGCCCCGCGCCGGGATGATTGGCCTGCTCACCACCACGCGGCCCGTGTTTGCCAACACCAATTTTCTGGTCAACGAAGCCTTTTACCAGGCCTTGCTGGAAGCGAAAACCGGCGCAATCCGCCTCGGCGACGTGCAGCGGCTAACCAAAAACCGCAGCCTGAGCGGGCCGGTGAACCGGAATTTTGCCCTCCTCGGTGACCCGTCGATGCGCCTGGCCCTGCCGACGCCGTCGGTAACGCTGACGCAAACGCCCGACACGCTCCGGGCCGCGCGCTCGGTGACGCTGACTGGCGAAGTGCGCGGCCCCGACGGCCAACGCGATGCCGGTTTCGAGGGACTGGCCACCGTGACCGTGCTCGATAAGCCCACCGCCGTGCGCACGCCGGGCAGCGCCGATTCGCCGCCGATGCGTTTCGAGGTACAGAAAAACGTGCTTTTCAATGGGATGGCCACCGTGCGGGCGGGGCGGTTTTTGGTGCAATTCGTGGTGCCTAAAACCGTGGAAAGTGCGTTGGGCCGGGGAAAAATCAGCCTCTACGCTCAGCGAACGGACGGGAGCAACGATGCGGGCGGCGGCACCGAAGTCTGGGTGGGCGGAGCGCCGTTTGCCGGACCGGGTGACACGAAACCGCCGCAAATCCGCTTATTTTTGAACGACACGCTTTTCCGCGACGGCGGCGAAACGGGTCCGAATGCCCGGCTGCTGGCCCGCCTAACCGACGAAAGCGGCCTGAACCTGCGCCGCGACCTCACGCTGACGCTCGACGACACGCTCCAGTTTCGCCTCAACGAAGCGTACCTGGCCGACGCCGACAACTTCCGGGCGGGCAGCCTGACCTACCTCCTGCCAACCCTTGCGCCCGGTGCGCACGTGTTTCGGCTGAAGGCCTACGACGTCTTCGACAACGCCGCCGAAGCACTCCTTCATTTTTCGGTGAACGAGTATACGAACCCAACCCTGACCGACGTTGTCAGTTACCCGAATCCGTTTCGTGACCAGACAACGTTCCGGTTCGGACACGGAGCCGAAGGCGATGATCTGGACGTGGAGGTGGAAATCATGGACGCCGCCGGGCGCGTACTGCGTCGCCTGCACACCGTAGCCGACCGGGCCGAATCGCCCCTTTCGGCGCTCACCTGGGATGGCCGGGGCGATTCCGGGGCCTTGCTTGCCAACGGATTGTATTTTTATCGTATTTTTGCCCGCTCCTTTCAGACGGGCCAACAGCAGCACGGCGCTGGCAAACTAATTCTCGCACGGTAAATCACCAGAGTTGTCTTTTTTTGCGTGTTTTTGTTCAAAATCAACGCGTTGCCCAACGGACCTGACTTTTACAACAACCTGTCTTCCACCCGACACCCGAGCAAAATTTTGAATTCTCTCCTTATGATGCGTCTTCGTACCCGCATTTTTTCGGCGGCCACCCTCCTCGCCAGTCTGGGGCTTTCGACCACCGCCTGGGCGCAGGGCGGCACGACCCTCAGCTCCCAAACCAACCCCGACCGACTTCCCACCGTAATGGCTCCCTTCCTGACGCTTACCCCCGATGCCCGCTCGGCGGCCCTGGGCGATGCAGGCGTGGCCCTGGCCCCCACCGACGCCAACGCGCTGTTCTGGAACCCGGCCAAGCTGCTTTTTGCCCCCGACAATGCGGGTGTTTCGCTCTCGTACACGCCCTGGCTGCGCAATACCGGCCTCGACGACATGTGGCTGAGTTACCTGTCGGGCTACAAAAAACTGGGCAACAACCAGGTCATCGGCATTTCGCTCAACTACTTCAACCAGGGCCTGATTCAGTTCACCAACAACGTCGGGACGAACATCGGGACGTTCAACTCCCGCGATTTTGGCGTGGCGGCCACCTACGCCCGGCGGCTTTCGCAGCGCCTCTCACTCGGCGTGAGCCTGCGGTACATCAACTCCAACCCGGCGGGTGAGCAGGTACTCAACGGCATCGCCGTGAAGCCGGGCACGACCGTGGCGGGCGACATCGGCGTGTACTACCACGGCAACACCGAGCGCAACACGTACTGGAACTGGGGCGCGCTGGTGTCCAACCTCGGCGGGCAGATGTCGTACGGCGGCACCACGCGGGGCTTTATCCCGACCAACCTGAAGCTCGGCACGGCCGTGACGACCCGGCTGGCCGAGTACCACAAACTCACGTTTACGTTCGACCTCAACAAACTGATGGTGCCCACGCCTCCGCAGTACGACCCGGCCAATCCCGGCGTGATTCTGAAAGGAAAAGACCCGGCCAAACTCACCACGCTGGGCGGCATTTTTGGTTCGTTCACCGACGCACCGGGCGGCATCAGCGAAGAATTGAAGGAGTTCAACCAGTCGGTCGGGGCCGAATACTGGTACAACGACCTGCTGGCCGTGCGGCTGGGTTTCAACAACCAACCCAAAGGCGGCTACCGGTTCGTCACGGCGGGCTTCGGCGTTCACTACAACCGGTACGCGCTCGATTTCGCCTACCTGTTTCCGATGGGCCAGCAAAGTCCGCTGGCCAACACGCTCCGCCTGACGCTCGCCATTGGCTTCGACAAAGGCAGCCGCGTGGAAGAGCCGGACGAAGACGCGAACAATTAAGAAGCAGGCTGAGTCTTTTCACGCCAAACGGAGTTCCCACCCGGAACTCCGTTTTATTTTTGCCCATGATTTCTTCTGATTTACTACTCGACCGCACTCAGCCGCCCGCTTTCCAGACCATCCAACACGTCGCGATTCCCGCCGCGCAGGCGTTTACGCTCGACAACGGCCTGCCGCTGCGGGTGGTCAACGCGGGCGAACAGCCCGTGCTGCGCCTCGAACTCATTTTTCGGGCCGGGTCCTGGTACGAAGCGGTGCCCGGCGCGGCGCATTTTG
This sequence comes from Spirosomataceae bacterium, assembly GCA_965249815.1. Classification (GTDB taxonomy): domain Bacteria; phylum Bacteroidota; class Bacteroidia; order Cytophagales; family Spirosomataceae; genus JAJAZB01. The sequence continues at coordinate 1,119,157 of CBDFMV010000003.1, forward strand.
CCGTCCGGATGCTCAACGAAGGTACCCGGTACCGCACGGCGGCCCAACTCAGTGAGGCCTTTGATCAGTTCGGTGCCTTCACGGAGTTTTCGCCCGGTCACGACCGCTCCAGCCTGACGGTGTACTGCCTGGCCCGGCACCTGCCCGTGCTGCTGCCGGTGATTCAGGAGATTTTGCAGGAATCCATTTTCCCCGAAAACGAACTCGACACGCTGAAATCCATCGCCCGCCAGACCCTCCGGGTGAACCTCGAAAAAACGGCCTACGTGGCCACGCACCGGTTTCGGGAGCGGGTGTTCGGTCCCGGCCATCCGTACGGGCGCACCCAGCACGACGAGGCCATCGCCACCATCGATCAGGGCATCGTGCGCGGTTTTTACGAACAGCACCTGCGCGGCCAGCCGTTCACGCTGTTTTTGTCGGGGCGGGTTTCGGAAGCCGAAGTGAACCTGCTCAACGCAACGTTTGGGCAGGAAAAGAACTTCGCCGAACGCCCGAAATCGCCAGGCCATGCGGTTCGGGTGACGAACCACGCTCCCGAACTGGTCGAGCGCGCCGACAGCCTGCAATCGTCCATTCGGGTGGGCAAGCGCCTGTTCAACCGCCGTCACCCCGATTATTTTCCGTTTCTGGTCCTCAACGAAGTGCTGGGTGGGTATTTTGGCTCGCGGCTGATGCGCAACATCCGCGAAGACAAGGGCTTCACCTACGGCATTCACTCCAGCCTGACCAGCCTCGCCCACGAAGGCTATTTCACCATCGGTACCGATGTAAAGAAGGAAAATACGGCCCAGACGCTCGACGAAATCCGCAGGGAAATCGGCATCCTGCAAACCGAACTGGTGCCCGACGGCGAACTCGAAACCGTGCGCAACTACATGCTCGGGGCGTTTGTGGGGGCGCTCAACACGCCGTTTGAAATCGCCGATCGGCTGAAGACGATTTATTTCGACGACCTGCCCGATGGGTTTTACGAAACCTACGTCGAACACCTCCGGGCGGTTAAACCAGAGGAAGTTCGCGAAATGGCCCGGCAGCATTTAACCCTGGATTCGTTGCAGGAAGTGGTGGTGGGCGGGAAATGAGTTTAGGGTTTAGCGTTCTGGGTTTAGGGTTAAAGTACGAAAACTCCAAACCCTGAACGCTAAACCCTAAACCAGCTTGCGAATAACAGGGAAGTTGCTTAAGTTCACCGGCTTATCACCTAAACCAGCCCCTCCGCTATGAAAAAGGTATCGCAACTTCTCTACAAAAAAGGCAACGCCGTGGCCAGCGTCGATGCTACCGAGTCGGTGTACGACGTGCTCGAAAAAATGGTGGAACGCAACATCGGCGCCATCGTTGTACTCCACGAAGGCGACTTCGTCGGCCTGATGACTGAGCGCGATTACGCCCGCAAAGTAGTGCTGAAAGGGAAATCGTCGAAGGAAACCTCGGTGGCCGAAATCATGAACCCCAAGCCCGCCACGGTCACGCTCAACGACACCATCGAGCAGTGCATGGAACTCATGTCCGACAAGCACATCCGCTACCTGCCCGTGCTGGCCGAAGGCCACGTGGTCGGGCTGGTTTCGATGGGCGATTTGGTGCGCTTCATCATCGAAGACCAGGACCACACCATCCGCGATTTGCGCAATTACATTTCAGGTTCCGTCTGACGTATTTTCCCGCCCGGTACCCGCTGGGTACTTGTTGCAAATAACCCACCTTCACCCCTGAAAAGGGAGGCGAGACGTGGCCCGGCCAAACGGGTTACGTCTCTTTGTTTTGGGAAACGCCCCATTCCCGTTCCGGCTTCAGGGCTTTTCCGCGAATTTCAGAATGTACCCCGCTCCGCCCTTGCCTTCGCTGGCGATGAAGAGGGTACCATCGGGGGCGAAGCAAATGCCTTCGGGTTGGCGGAAGGTTTGCGGATCGAGCCGGGCCACGGAGCGGATAATCCCCAGCCGGTCGAGTACGAGCAGTTTTTTGCCGTCGGAAGCCAGCAGGTACAACGCGCCCGTTTTCGGGTGAGTCGCCACGCCCGATGGCTTAAATTCCGCGTCTTTGCCCGTCAGGCCCGCTTCCTGCCCGAGTTTTTTTGAGGAAAGCACGAGGCCCTTCCAGGTCACCTTTTTTTGCAGATCGTAAAAATAAACGTAGCGTTTTTTCTCGCCTCTGATTTCTTTGATGGCCAGGAGCAGGCGATCGGTTTTGGCATCGTAGCCTAAGCCCTCCACCTCGCTCCCACCCGGCAGGCTAACGTCGAGCGAGCGCAGCGACCGGCTGCCGTCGGTGAGCAGGCCGCCAGGTTGAAATGTGTCGAGGCCCTCGCGGACGGCGAAAAGCAGCCCATCGCTGCGAAGGACGTAAAACACGCCGTCCACGTACTCGATGCCCTCGTAATCGCCCGAAGGCCCAAAAAGCAGGGGTTCGCCGACTTTACCGTTTTTCGCGTCAAACAAAAAAATTTCGCCCCGCTCGTCCTGCACGCAGGCCAGTTGGTCGTTTTTGTAAAACGTCAGGCCCGAAATTTCGCGCAGGGCTTTGGGCAGATCGTAACGGGCCGCAGGCTGATCGAGGTTGTAAGCCAGCGGTTGCAACGCGGGAGCGTCGCGGGTCGCTTCGTCGCGGCGGGAGTTGCCCGGCCGGCAGGCCAGCAACCCACCGGCGACGGCGAGGCAGATAGAAATTTTCATGGGTTCGGAAAATTGTCGAAAAATTTTAACATTGCGCGCACTGCCGACCAGCCTCAACCCCATCAAGATGAAGTCCGAAACGCCCCTCCTTGCCCAGACCCGGCAGTTCGTCGAATCCATTCTGGCTCCGCTCCCGCCCGAGTACGCCTACCACAACCACCAGCATACGCAGGCCGTGATACGGGCGGCGACAACCATCGGGCAGGGCAGCGGCCTGACCGACACCGAACTCGAAACCGTGCTGCTGGCCGCCTGGATGCACGACCTGGGCTACGCCTCCATTGGGCAGAAAGGCCACGAAGTGCAGTCGGCGGTGGAGGCAAGGGAGTTTTTGGAGAAAAAAGGCATTCCGGAGGAGCGCATCCGGCTGGTGGAGGGTTGCATTTTGGCCACGCGGGTGCCCCAGGAACCCCAGAACCGGCTCGAGGAAGTGATCTGCGACGCCGACATGTATCACCTTGCTTCGGTGGATGGTCTCGACCGGTCGGAAGATTTGCGGCGGGAGTTTTCGAACTTTTCGGGCGAAATCGGCCCGGCGAAGTGGTGGCAAATCAACGTGGATTTTTACAGCCAGCACCACTACTTCACCAACTACGCCCGGCGGCATTACGGGGTGGGCAAACAGCAGAACCTGGAGGAGGTGAAGCGGCGGCTGGCCAAAGCGGAGCAGACCGAGGCCTCCGCCTGACGTCCCTCAGGAAGCGGATTGGTCCGAATGCCCTAACGATTTATCCGGCGCGATCAAATCGCGCACCTGCTGCTTGAGGGCTTTAATTTCGGGGAAACCGTCCCGTTTTTTCCGGTCGAAAATTTCTTCGTCGTTCAGGAAAATTTTGAAGGTGCCGCTCACTTCGGCGGGGCGGAGCGCCACTTCGGCGAGTTCGTCGGTGAAGGTCGTGAGCAGTTCCTGGGCCAGCCAGGCCGCGCGCAGCAGCCAGCCGCAGCGGGGGCAGTATTCGAGGGTGAGGCGGGGTTTCATGCTACTTTGCTTTAATGGCCCCTCTTCCTGCTTTCTTTGTTTCGTCTTCTTTGCCTGTCAGTTGAAAAGTTTTTAATCCGCCTTCTTCAATCACAAGCACGATATCCAAGTGCGGTACATACCGGGTTTTAAGCTTACCCCTGCGGACCCACGTGCGAACTTTTGACGGCTCTAAATGGTGACGTCGGGCGTAAGCTGCCTGGGTAAACTCACGGTTGGAATCAATTTGAATGATGGGTGAAGGCTCTACCAACTCACTTTCAGCGTACAAGACATCCGGATCAAACGCCAGCGATTGCTTTTCTCCCTGGCTGTTCATGGGTTGTATCCTGGGCCAGCAGAGGGTATCTCCTTGCCCGATGGCTACCTCTTTAAACCGCTCGGGATCAGTTAGCGGCTTCCATCGCTCGTACTGGTCAAACAAAGGGAGTTTGGTAGTAAAATCGTGCATACGTTCCTCCCCGTTTGACCAGAGCGTTCTGATTTTGAAGGGTTCAACTTCAAGAATTTTGACGATTTTGGGTGCCTGCTTCATTTTTGATGTTGATGAGGATTCTTAGTTTCAAATTCCTTGAGCAACTTCTCTCTGTCATCTGCCGCCCATTTCAAGACCTGATCAAGCTTTTTAGGAGGCATCTTTCCTGCGTAAACCGTGAGCGTTTCAATGACGATTACCACTTTATGCTCGGCATAATGCGCATGAAAAGGAGGAGGTGGGTGGTCAAAATCATAAATGTAGATTTTAACGCCCCCGAAACTGTCGAACATGAATCAAAAATAAAGGTTGTAGCGTTTGGCTACAACCTTTGTGTTGTCGCAAATTCGTTTTTTACGAAAATACCTCTATCTCATTCCTAAACTGTTTTCCCACCGCCAACTCCCCAGCGCACGCCACCACTTCACCCAGCACGATAACGGCGGGGTTCGAGAGTTTGTGTTCCAGCGCCAGCCGGGGCAGTTCCCAGGCCGTGCCGATGGCCACGCGCTCGTCAGCGGTAGTGCCATTCTGAATAATTGCCGCCGGGAGGTCGGCTTTGCCGAGGGTGCGGCAGAGATCGGCGATTTCCTGCAATTTGCTCATGCCCATCAGCACCACGATGGTGGCCGTCGAGCAGAGCGCCAGGCACAGGTCTTTCGAGAGCGAGCCGTCGGATTTGGTACCCGTCACGACCCAGAAACTCTCGCTTACGCCCCGTACCGTCAGCGGGATGCCCACCGAACCGGGCGCGGCGATGCTGGAGGAAATGCCGGGGATGTACTCCACGTCAAGGCCGTAGTTCCGGGCAAACTCAATTTCTTCCTGCCCCCGCCCGAACACGAACGGATCGCCGCCCTTGAGCCGCACGACGTGCTGGCCCGACAGGGCTTTTTCGACCATCAGAAAATTGATGGCGTCCTGCGAGTGGCTCTGTCCGGGCTTTTTGCCGACGTAAATCTTCTCGGCATCTGGGCGGCAGTAGTCGAGCAGGGTGGCGTCGATGAGCGCGTCGTAGAGCACCACGTCGGCGCGACGCAGGGCTTTGACCGCCTTCAGGGTGATGAGTTCCGGGTCGCCCGGCCCGGCACCGACGAGGGATATTTTTGTCTGAACCACGATTTTCAGGATTTTAAAATGGCCCGGATTGAATCGGCGAAATCGTAAAAATCACCGCGCCACCTGCGTTTCAGAAAGCGCCTCTTCCCGCCACGCTTTCGCCGCTTTGGCAAAGTCGGCGGCTTCGGCCAGGAAGCGCTCGGCGAAGGCTTCCAACGGCTCGTTTTGGTTGATTTGCAACGTTTGCTCACTGAACGAACGACCTCCGAAATGGAATTCTCCCGTCTCCACGAAATGCTTGTCGAATTCCCGAATCACGCCGTGCTGGGTGCTGGCGCTCACGGATTTGTCGAGCAATAGCGCCTTCGCCGCCGACACGAACACGCTGTAGCTGTGATAAATGCTGTCGGCGAAGCGCTTTTCGAGCAGGGTCTCGTGCGCCCAGTCCCATTTTTCCCCGGCTTCGTAAAGCAGCGTCGCCACGAGGTCGATGATGACGCTGGCGCATTCGCCCACGCCGATTTCGGTCTGAAACTGCACCTCCTGGCCCCAATCCTGGAAATCCGTGGCGTCGAGGTTACTCAGGTCGGTGAGCGGTTTCAGCAGGGCGTAAAAGTATTTTTCACCCTGGCGGTCGTAGTAGTCGTTGAAATATTCGCCTTCCGTGGCGTCGGCGTCGTAATCGCGAAGCAGCCAGCGCAGGGCTTCGGGGCCGCGTTTCGACGGAATTTTGATGACTTTGTCCGAAATCCGGCCCACGCCATCGCCGAGTGTACCGCCACCGAGCAGCACTTGGAGGGCGGGCAACACCCGTTTGTCGGGCGCTTTCAGCGAGGAGCCGTGGAACCCGATGTGCGCCATGCTGTGCTGGCCGCAGGCGTTCATGCAACCCGAGATTTTAATCTGCATGGCGGTGTTGAAAATCAGGTCGGGGAATTCTTCCCGCATCACCTTTTCCAACTGCACCGAAATGGCCGTCGAATCCGAAATGGCCAAATTACACGTGTCGGTGCCGGGGCAGGCCGTAATGTGGGTGATGCTGTTGGCTCCCGGCTCAGCGAGATCGTGGCTTTCGAGCACCGAAAACACGTAGGGCAGGTTTTCGGTGGGAACGTAGCGCAGCAGCAGGCCCTGGTTGACGGTCACGCGCACGTCGTCGGCCACGTAACCGCGCAGGCTTTCAATCAAACTCCGTGAGGTGACCGAGCTGATGTTCCCCAGCAACACCCGCACGTACACGCCGTGGTAGCCGGGCTGTTTCTGGGCGAAGGTGTTGGTGGCGAGCCAGGTTTCGTACCGTTCGAAGTTTGAAGTTTGAGGTTCAGGGGAAGACGTTTGGGTTACCGTTACGGCTCCTTCGTTAAACGTCAAACCTTGAACCTCAAACGTTTTTGTTTTTAGCGCCTTCCACTCCGCCTCAACCAGTTTTTTAAATTCCTCGAACCCGATTTTGGCAAGGAGGAATTTCATCCGGGCCTTGTGGCGGGAGTTGCGCTCGCCGTGGCGGTCGAACACGCGCAGCACGGCTTCAGTGGTCGGAATGAGCAGGTTTTCGGGCAAAAATTCGTGGAAAACGTACGCCAGTTGGGGCTGGGCACCGAGGCCGCCGCCGACCAACACCTTGAAACCCCGCTGGCCATCCACGATTTTCGGAATGAACCCCAGATCGTGAATGTAGCTCAGGGCGGTGTCCTCTTCGCTGCTCGAAAACGAAATCTTGAACTTGCGGCCCATTTCCTGGCAAATCGGGTTGCGCAGGAAGTACCGGAAGGTAGCGTCGGCGTAGGGCGTCACGTCGAAGGGTTCGGCGGGGTCGATGCCCGCCGTGGGCGAGGCCGTGACGTTGCGCACGGTGTTGCCGCAGGCTTCGCGGAGCGTGATGTCGTCCTCGGCGAGTTTAGCCCAGAGTTCGGGCGTGCGGTCGAGACTGACGAAGTGAATCTGGATGTCCTGCCGGGTGGTCAGGTGGAGGTTGCCCGTCGAGTATTCGTCGGAAATGTCGGCGATGCGCCGCCACTGGTTGAAGGTGAGTTTGCCGTAGGGCAGCTTGATGCGCACCATTTGCACGCCCTGCTGGCGCTGGCCGTACACGCCACGCGCCAGGCGGAGGCTGCGGAATTTTTCTTCGTGAATCTTGCCCTCGCGGAAGAGCGAAATCTTGCGGGCGAGGTCCACGATTTCCTTGTCGACGAGCGGATTTTCGAGTTCGGTGCGGAAGCTTTGCATCCCAGTAGGCAGTTGGCAGTAAGCGGTTAGCAGAAATTTCGCTGCAAACTCTATGTACTTAATAGAGTTTGCAAACGTAGCGAAAAAACCAACGCAGGGGGGGCGAACGTTCCAAAAATTGCGCGAATTATTCGCTGGCTGACTGATAGATGCCCGGCCGGGCGATTTCCATCCACCGGCCGGGCGCGGCCAGGGAAGTAAAGCCGAACTGTTCGTACAGACCGTGGGCATCGGCAGTGCCGAGCAGCCAGCGGCGGAGGCCCTGCAAGTCGGGACGCCCTAAAATGCTTTCCATCAGCCACTTGCTCAATCCTCGGCCCCGGTGTTCGGGCAGCACGAACACGTCGGCGAGGTACGCGAAGGTAGCCTGGTCGGTGATGACGCGGGCAAAACCCACCTGATTCCCGCCGTGGTAGAGACCGAAACAGAGCGAGTTTTCGATGGAATGAAGTACAATCTCAAGCGGGATGCCCTTTGCCCAATACGAATAGTTCGCCAGGTAGTCGTGGACGACGGCGGGCTGGAGGCGGGTTGGGTCGGTGGAGAGTTCGTAATCACCGCGAACAACGGTTAAAATTTCAGGCATCGGGTCGGCGTTTTTCCATTTCTTCGGCCACGCGGCGAATCCCTGAATCGTCGCTTTCATTCAGGTGAGCCATCACGTTCCGGTAGCTTTCGTCGTCGCGGTTCTGGCTCAGTTTGGCTTTGGCCTGAATGGTTTCGAGCGTCATCTCAAAACCCACCAGCCCGCGCAGGTGCTGAGCCAACTCTTTTTCGGAGAATTTTTCCAGCGAAAACGCATTGGCCCGCCCCGTTTCGTACTGCGTCACCTGTTGCCGGATTTGCTCGACGAGTTCGTCGCCCTCCACCACCCGCACCGGCCCGTAGGCGTGGACGGCGAGGTAATTCCAGGTTGGCACGTTGACGTGGTTGTACCACGACGACGACACGTAGGCGTGGGGTTCCGAAAAAATTGCCAGCGCCGGGCGCTCGCCGAAGGTGCGCCACTGTGGGTTGGCGCGGGCCAGGTGGCCGCGCAAAACTGGTTTCCCAGCCCCGTTTTCAACCAGTTCCAGCGGCAGGTGCGTGGCCGTGGGCAGCCCATCCACCCCGGTAGTGACGAGCAGGCCGAAATTGAATTCGCGGATGAAGGCGGCGATGGCGGGCCAGTCGGTTTCTTCGAAGTGTTTGGGAACGTACATGATTTGACGCGTAGTCTGGCGAAGGCATTTAAAGCGGGCGGTGTGGTGTGCCACGGAGACCGGTGGCACACCACACCGCCCGCTTTAAATGCCTTCGCGAATTGCCTCCTGCTTTAAAAGTTCTTTATCAATCGGCACCACGCCGACGGACTCGCACACCAGCCCGCCGCCGAGGTTGGCCAGCGCGGCGAGTTGGCGCGGCGGCAGGCCCAGCGCGAGGGCGCAGGCCGCGATACTGATGACCGTATCGCCCGCCCCCGACACGTCGGCAATTTGGCGGATGTGCGCGGGCAGGTGGTGTTTTTCGCCCCCGAAGTCGATAAAAACGCCGCGTTCGGACAGGGTGATGAGCGTGCCCCGCACCCGGAGCGTGTCCTTAAGTTGGTGAACGGCGGCTTCGACTTCGGCGGGGTTACGCACGTCGAAATGCAGGTTGAGGCCCTCGCGCAGTTCTTTCAGGTTGGGCTTGAACAGGGTGACTTCGTGGTAGTGCAAAAAATTTCGTTTTTTCGGATCCACCACCGTCGGGATGTTGCGGGCGTTGGCAAAGGCGGTCAGTTCGGCGATGGTTTCGGCGTTGAGTACGCCTTTGTCGTAGTCTTCAAAAATGATGACGTCGGCTTGTTCGGCCAGGCGTTTGGCCCGTTCGACGAGCGCCCGGCGGTCGGTTTCGGCAATGGGCGCGTCGGTCTCGGTGTCCACGCGTACGATTTGCTGCGACCCGGCGATAATGCGCTCTTTCACCGTCGTGATGCGCGCGTCGCTCTGCAAAATGCCGTCGTCGGCGAGGTTGTTTTCCCGCAAAATCCGCAGCAACTGGTCGCCGTAGCCGTCGCGCCCCACCACCGAGCAAATGACGGCTTTCGCGCCGAGGGCGGCTACGTTGAGCACCACGTTGCCCGCGCCGCCGAGGCGGAATTCGCGGCGCTGAGCCACCACCACGGGCACGGGCGCTTCGGGTGAGATGCGCTCGACTTTGCCCCACACGTAGGCGTCGAGCATGATGTCACCGAGAATGAGGACGTTGAGGCGGTTAAATGAATCGAAGATTTCGGGGAGGGTCATGTAGTCATTGGAACACGGATGACACGGATTAGACGGATTTTCACAGATTCTCCGCGTGAACCCGCCTAATCCGTGTCATCCGTGTTCCCATTTTTCAAGCTACAAAAAAACGAAAACCCTGGCGTTTCTTTGCAAACCATGATTGCCTTCCCCAACGCCAAAATCAACCTCGGTCTGCGGATTACCGAAAAGCGGCCCGATGGGTACCACAACCTGCAATCGGTTTTTTACCCCGTCGGCTGGTGCGACGTGCTCGAAATCCTGCCCGCCGACACGCTGAGTTTCAAGAGCACCGGCCTGCCCATTCCCGGCGACGCCGCAACGAATTTGTGCCGGACGGCGTACGGACTGTTGAAACAGGAGTTTGACCTGCCGCCCGTGCGCATTCACCTCCACAAGGTCGTGCCCATCGGGGCCGGGCTGGGCGGCGGCTCGGCCGACGGGGCGTTTACGCTGCGGTTGCTCAACGAACGGTTTGGCCTGAACTGTTCGCCCGAAATCCTCGAAACCTACGCCCGAAAGCTGGGCAGCGATTGCGCGTTTTTCGTGAAAAACGAGCCACGCTTTTGCTTTGGAAAAGGCGACGAATTTGCAGAAACGGCGGTGTCTCTGGCGGGCGTCTGGGCGGTTTTGGTGAATCCCGGCATTCACATTTCAACCGCTGAGGCCTACGCGAGTGTTACGCCCCGCGCACCCGAAATGGACCTGCGCGAAGCCCTGCACCAGCCTCGCGAAACCTGGCGTACTACCGTGCGTAATGATTTTGAAACCAGCCTGTTGCCGCGCTACCCGGTCGTTGGCAAAATCAGGCAGCACCTCTACGAAACGGGGGCATTTTACGCCAGCATGACGGGTTCCGGCTCGACGGTGTTTGGACTTTTTTCGCAGGAAACTGACCTTTCGTCGTCATTTCCAAACCATTCGGTGTGGCAGGGGTTACTTGCCTGATGCAGAATCAAAATTAGGTTGTACATTTCAAGGCCATAACTTCCTAACTTAGTTGTCGTATTTTTTTCGGAAAACCTCATGGCGGAGTCCAGAACCCAGAAACCGGCCCATTCCGAACCGTGGCTGACCCGCCGCCGGGAGCCGCTCACGTTCATGCTCAAACTGGGCGTGTTGGGCAGCGCGCTGGTGTTCGCGTTTATTCTCCTGGCTTATCTGGCGCGGGAGGGCGGCGAAGGCTGGACCGACGTCACCCTGCCGAGGGTGTTCTGGGCCAGCACGGCCATCATCGTGGTGAGCAGTTTCACGCTCCACGCGGCCACCCGTGCCCTGCGCCACGAGCGGTTTCTACACTACCGGCTGCTGCTTTCCACCTCGCTGGCGCTGGGTTTCCTTTTCGTGTCGATGCAGTTGCTGGGTTGGCAAAGCATGCTGGCCGAAGACATCCGCCTGAGCACCAATGCCGCCGGAGCCTTCATTTACCTTATTTCGGGTTTGCACCTGCTCCACGTGGGCGGTGGCCTGGTGGCGCTGTCGGTGCTGCTCGTCGAGGCGTTGCGGCGGCGCAGTTACATCGATTCGTTTGTGTACAGTGTCAACCCGCCCCGGCAGCTTCAACTCCGCCTCACGACCCTCTACTGGCACTTCGTGGACGTCCTCTGGATCCTGCTGTTCCTGTTTTTACTCTACCATCATCAGCGGTAACCGGTTCACAGCAGGCAATTTACAGTTTGCAGAAAAAATGAACCCCGTCAGGCACCTGACGGGGTTTTTCTACTTAAAAACTGGCCAAATTCGGTGAACTGCCTACGGTGAACTTACTTGCCGTACAACGCCTGCGCGGCCTTTTCGTACTTGTCGCCGGGTGCCCATTTCGGGGCGGCGGAGCGGTCGGCGATGAGGCGGGCAGCATGGATGTACGACTGGCAGTATTTCAGCAGATACGGAAAACTCACGTTGTCGGGGTTGTCGGTAACCTGGTGGTAATATTTGAAAATCTCAGCGTCGAATTTGGTAAAGCCCGGCGCGTAATCGGGCGCGGGAATGCCCTTTTCAGCCAAACTGACGTTGTCGGAGCGGTCGAAGAGGTTCTGCTCGGGGGCCGGGTCGTCGATGGCCGTCAGGCCGAAGGCCTGCGCTCCGGCTTCAATCTGCGGCTTGGCGTCGGTGCGGCTCAGGCCGATCACGGTCACTTTGGTGGTGTCGTTGTAGCCCGCGCCGTCGCAGTCGAGGTTGAACACGCACTGCTTGAGCGGCACCAGCGGGTGCCCGGCGTAGTACTTGCTGCCGAGCAGGCCGAGTTCTTCGCCCGTATAGGCAATAAACAACAGCGAACGTTTGGGCCGCTGCTGGGCGAAGGTTTTTGCGGCCAGCAACACGGCGGTGGTGCCGAAGGCGTTGTCGCGGGCACCGTTGTAGATGCTGTCGCTGGCGTTGACGCCGCCCCCACCCTGCCCGCCGCCCTGCTTGCCCACGCCGATGTGGTCGTGGTGAGCCGTGAGCACCACGTACTCGGCTTTCAGGGTCGGGTCGCTGCCTTCCAGAATCCCCGCCACGTTGAAAGACCGCACCGGCTTGCGTTCCGTGCCGGGCACCTGCACCGTCAGGCTGGTCAGCGTGTTGGGAAGTGATTTTTTGCCCGGTCCGCTCACCCACAGGTGCGGCATGCCCGACTTGGATTTGTCGGCGTCGGCCAGGCGCAGGCTTTCACCGCCGAAATACTGTACGACAGCTTTCCAGGGAATGGGCAGCGCGAAAATTTCGATGAGCGCCGCCGCGCCCCGGTCGGCGGCCATTTTGGTTTTCTTTTCGGTGGCGTCAAACACCTCGCCTGGTTTCTTGGCGTCGGGGGTGCCAATGGTCACGATGACCACTTTGCCTTTCACGTCGACATTTTTATAGTCGTCGTAACCCTTCTCGGCGTCTACCCAGCCGTAGCCCGCAAACACCACCGGGGCGTTGGGCAGGCGGGCGGTTTCGCCCTCCAGCATGATGAAATCCTTCGCCTGCCGGAGCGTGTCGGTGCCCGCCAGCAGGTAGCCGTTCTGGCCGGGCTTCACTTCCTCAAACGGTACCGGTTGCAGGTAGGCGTCCGTGCCGTTGGCCGCGCCCGCCGTGGCGGGTTTCAGCCCCAGCAGCCGGAATTGCTCGGCGATGTAACGGGCAGCGATGAGGTTGCCGGGCGATCCGGTGCGGCGGCCCATCATTTCGTCGGAAGCCAGAAAGCGCAGGTGCTCTTCGACCTCGCGCTGGGGAATGGTGAATTCGGGCGGACGGGCCGTTGCCGTTTTGGCGGTTACTTTCGCCGCTGGTTTTTTAATGTTCTGGGAAAAAGAGGCCGACCCGGCCAGAACGCAGGCCGCCAGCAGAGCCGAAGTGAGTTTGAACGTCATGCTGTGAAAATCAGTAAAAATGAATGGACAAAGAACGGGAAAACAGGGCGCTTTTTTAGGCCGTCAATCTTCTACAACGACGGCTCGTCACTTTCTTTCTCGACCGTCGTGGCCTGCAACAGGTACGCGCCCCGGCGCACGACGGGTTTATTGCCGGTGGGCTTTTGCGGGAAAACTTCCGCGCGCCCGCCTTCGGAGCGCCCGACTTTAACCGGAATCCGGCGGAACGTGAGCGGTTTTTCCTGGATGAAAATGAACCGCGCGTCGCCTTCGCTGACGAGGGCCTCGTCGGGCAGCGTTTGAGCTTGCCGACTGCCCGTCAGGATTTTCACCGAAACGTACATCCCCGGCAGCAGACGGCGCTCGGTGGCGGGGTCGTCGAGGTGGCCGTGGATGTTGAGCGTTTTGGCCTCGCCTTCGAGCGTTTTCCCGACCAGAAACACCGACCCGATGGCGGGTTGCGCGCCAAATTGCGGACTAACGAGCAGCAACTTCTGGCCGTTCTGAATTTTAAAGGCGTCTTTTTCAAAAACCTTCAGTTCCAGGTGTTTGTGCGCCGTCCCGATGAGGTCGATGAGCACGTCGGCGGGGCTGACGTTCTTGCCGAGGGTTACGTTGATGTGCTGAATGTTGCCCGCGATGGTCGCCCGCACGGCCAGCGTCGAAGTGAGTTTGCCGCTCCGAATGCTTTCCAGCGACGCGCCAAGCAATCGAAATTTTGCCTCCAGCCCGGCAATGAGTGCCTTCGTGTTGTCCACGTCGGCCTGGGCCTGCTGCAACCGACGGCGCGCGCCGACTTCCTCGGCGCTGAGGGTAGTTTGCCGGGCGAGTTCTTCGGCCTGAAAAACAGCCCGGCTGCGGGCCTGGAGGTAGTCCTGCTGCATCTGGATGAACTCCATGCTTTCGAGCGTGATCAGCGTTTCGCCTTTCGCCACGGTGCTGCCAGGCAGTTTGTGGATGCTGCGCACGTAACCGCCGATGGGCAGGCTCACCGAGGCGAGGTACATCGGCGGCACGTCCACGACGCCGTTGGCGGTTACTTCGTCGCTGAGGAGCGTAGTGTCGAACCCGCCCGTTTCGAGGCCGATGGTTTTGGCCTGTTCGGCGGTGAGCGTGAGAAGGTCGGTGGGCGGCGCGGGCGCGTTGGTGGTTTTTTCGTCGTCCGTGCGCGATTCGGGGTTGGTGCAGGCGGGAAAAAAAACGATCAGGCCCCACGTCATGGCGAGGAAGTACGACGAGGCAAGGACCGGTGAGCGAAGCCGACCCCATCCGTTAAATCCGTTGAATCTGCGGTTACTGTTCATACCCCAACACGGTTTCAAGGTCGATCACGACCTGGTTGTACTGTTCGATTTCGTTCAGGTACGCCTCGCGGAGCGCCCACGCCTGCTGGCTGGCCGTAAAAAACTCCACGTAGTCGATGTCGCCCGCCCGGTAGCTTTTCAGGGCGGTTTGCAAAATCAACTCGGCCTGGGGCAAGGCCGTCGCTTCGTAATAGTCGAGCGAACGGCGAAATTTTTCAATCTGCTGCCGCAGCGCGGCGTACTGCCCGGCGAGTTGGCGGGTCGCGTAGGCCAGTTGGCTCTGCGCCACCTGCTCGCCCAGCGCGGCGGCCTGGATGCGGGCTTTCTGCGCCCCGGCGAAAAGGGGCAGGCCCACGCCCGCCTGCACGACGTTCTGGTTGTGGCGGTTTTCGATGCTCTGGTTCAAAATTCCCACCCGCAAATCGGGCTTCAGGCGCTGGCGCTCCACGGCAGTTTGCTGGGCGCTGACGCTGGTTTGCTGCCCCAAAACGGCCAGCAACGGGTTGTTTTCCAAAAAAAGAGAATCCGGCGGCAACGGCCGCTTCAGCGGCGTTTGGCCGTCGAGTTGCACCGAATCGCGGGTGTTCAGCAGCACCTGCAACGTCTGCAACTCGCTCGCCGCGTCGGCCCGGAGGCCGAGGGCGCGGTTGCGCACTTCGCGCAGGCGGGCCTCGGCGCTGACCTGTTCAAGGCGGTTGGTTTCGCCCGTTCGGTACCGCACGGCGGCAGCGCGGGCGGCGGTTTGGTAGAGCGAATCCTGAGCGGCGAGCAGGTCGAGACGCCGCTGGTTGACCAGCAGCCGGTAGTAAACGGATTTTAGCTGCGCGGCCAATTCAACCCGCGACAGCCGCAGGCGGTTCTGGCTCAGGCCCGCGTTACGGTTGAGCAGTTCGGCCTGGGCGCGGTACAGGCCCGGCCAGGAAAAACTTTGCACCACACCCACCGTGTAATCCTGCGTGAAATAGGTTTGGGTACGCCCATACAACACCTCCACGGAGGTACGGGGCACGTCGAAAGCCGTGCCCCGCAACGCCTGTTGCTGGCGCACGTCCAGTGCGGCGGTCTGGAGCTGGCCGTTTTGCTGGACGGCGGTTTGGAGCGCGGCCTGGAGGGTGAGCGGGCGCTGGGCGTGGGCCGGGAGCATTGCACTAAAAAGCAGTAGGGCGGCGGGGAGTCGCTTGCTCATCCGGCTTAACCACCCCGCCCCTTCGGGGCACCCCTCCTTGGAAAGGAGGGGAACCGGAGCGACAACGAATCCCCTCCTTTCCAAGGAGGGGTGCCCCGAAGGGGCGGGGTGGTTCGGTGACTGGGGGGTGGTTTGATAATTGGCGAAGTGTTTCCCATCACCCAACCACCCCGGCCTAAAGGCCAACGCTCCTTTTTCAAAAGGAGGAATGATGGCAAATGCCTTTTTTTTCATCATCAGGCTTTTTTCTCCTTCGTAAACAACCCGTAAATCACCGGCAGCACCACCAGCGTGAGCAGCGTGGACGAGAGCAGCCCGCCGATGACGACCGTCGCCAGCGGGCGCTGCACTTCGGCCCCGGAGGTGTTGGCGAGGGCCATCGGCAGGAACCCGAGCGAGGCCACCGCCGCCGTCATCAGCACGGGTCGGAAGCGGATTTGCACCCCGTGCAGAATCCGCGACGGGAGCGACGTGTAGCCCGCATCGCGGCTTTGGTTGAACTGCCCGATGAGCACGATGCCGTTGAGCACCGACACGCCAAACAGCGCGATGAAGCCCACGCCCGCCGAGATACTGAAGGGCATGTCGCGCAGCCAGAGCGCCAGAATGCCCCCAATGGCCGACATCGGGATGGCCGTGAAAATCATCAGCGTTTGTGGCAGGCTGTGGAACGTGAGGTAGAGCAGTACGAAAATGAGCAGCAACGCGATGGGCACGGCAATGCTGAGCCGGGCCTTGGCCGCCTGCAAATTCTCGAAGGCTCCGCCGTAGCGGTAGGCGTAGCCGGGCGGCAGTTTCACCTTCGCTTCAATGGTTTGCCGGATTTCTTCGACCAGGCTTTCCACGTCGCGGCCCCGGGCGTTGATGCCAATGGTGATACGGCGGCGGGTGTCGTCGCGGGAAATCAGCATCGGCGCGGCTTGCAGGCCAATGTCGGCCAGTTCGGCGAGGGGCACCATGCCACCACCGGGCAGGGCCACGCTCAGGGTGCGGAGGTTGTCGGGGTTCTGGCGCGAAGCGCTGTCGAGGCGCACGACGAGGTCGAAGCGTTTTTCGCCCTCAAAAACCACCCCCGCGCTCTGGCCCGCGAAGGCCGTGCGCACGAGCGCGTTCAATTCGGCCACGCTTACGCCGTACTGGGCGAGGCGCTCGCGGCGGTAGGTCACCACGAGTTGGGGCAGGCCCTGAATCTGCTCGACTTTGCAGGCACCCACGCCCCGGATGCGGGTAATGTGCCGGGCGGCTTCGTTGGCTTTTTGAAACAACAGGTCCAGGTTTTCGCCGTAAATCTTCACGGCAATGTCCGATTTCACGCCCGTCATCAGTTCG
The DNA here is from genome assembly GCA_965249815.1 of Spirosomataceae bacterium. GTDB lineage: Bacteria > Bacteroidota > Bacteroidia > Cytophagales > Spirosomataceae > JAJAZB01. The sequence goes on from CBDFMV010000003.1 coordinate 1,135,998, forward strand.
TTGAAGCGCATCTGAATCGGTTGCTGAAAATCGAAGTACGCGCCGGGAATCACCGTCAGCGCCTCGCTCATTTTTTCGGCCAGTTCGTCGCGGGTTTTGGCCGACGTCCAGTCGTCCTTGTTTTCTTTCAGAATCACCATCATGTCGGCGGCTTCGATGGGCATCGGGTCGGTGGGCACTTCGGACGCCCCGACTTTCCCGACGATCTCCTTGACTTCGGGGAATTTCTGGAGCAAAAGCTTCTCGGCTTTCATCGTCAACTCGATTTCCGAACTGAGCGAAGCACCGGTGGGCATTCGGGTATCGACGGCGAAATCGCCCTCGTCGAGCGTGGGAATGAATTCGCCGCCCAGCGTCGAAAACACCAGCAGCGAACCGGCCAGCAACGCCACCGCGCCCACCAGCACGGGAATTTTCCACCGCAAGGCCCAGGCGATGACGGGTTCGTAGCGCCGGTAGAGCCAGCCGAGGATTTTGTCGGAAAACGTCGCCTTCGTTGGCACGTTTTTACTCAAAAACAGCGCGGAGGCCATCGGCACGTAGGTCAGCGACAGCACCAGCGCGCCGAGGATGGCGAAGCTGACCGTCTGCGCCATGGGCACGAACATTTTGCCCTCCACGCCCTTCAGCGCCAGAATCGGCAGGTACACCATCAGGATGATGATTTCGCCGAATGCCGCCGAACGCCGGATTTGGGTGGCCGACTCGATGACCTCCTCATCCATTTCAGATTGAGTGAATGAAGGAATGAGTGAATGAGTGAATGGGGTACCCTCAGAATTGCATTCATTCATTCGCTCATTCACTAATTCATTCATTTTACGGTGCAGGTGATGCACGGTGCTCTCGACGATGATGACGGCCCCGTCGACAATCAGCCCGAAGTCGATGGCCCCGAGGCTCATCAAATTGGCCGACAGGCCGAACACGTGCATCATGCCCAGCGTGAAGAGCATTGCCAGCGGAATCACCGACGCCACCACCAGCCCGGCCCGCAGGCTGCCGAGCAGCAGCACCAGCACGAACACGACGATGAGGCCGCCTTCGAGCAGGTTGGTCGTGACGGTGCTGATGGCCCGGTTGACGAGCCGGGTGCGGTCGAGGTAGGCGTGAATTTCGAGGCCCGGTGGCAGGGTTTTCTCAATTTCCTGAATCCGCGTTTTCACGCCCTGGATGGTCGCGGCGGAATTGGCCCCTTTGAGCATCATCACGATGCCCCCGGCGGTTTCGCGCTGCCCGTTGTCGGTGAGGGCGCCGTAGCGCGTGGCGTGGCCGAAGCGCGCGGTGGCCACGTCGCGGATGCGCAACGGCACGCCGCTTTCGGTCCGGACCACCGTGTTTTCCACGTCGGTGAGGCTTTTTACCAGCCCTTCGCCCCGGATGAACAGCGCCTCGCTGCCGCGCTCGATGTAGCTGCCGCCGGTGTTGGCGTTGTTTTGCTCGACGGCCCGGAGCAACTCGCCCAGCGTGACATGCGCCGCCCGCAGGCGTTCGGGATTCACGCTGATTTCGTACTCCTTCAACTCCCCGCCGAAGCTGCTCACCTCGATGACCCCCGGCACGCCGGAAAGCTGCCGCCGCACCACCCAATCTTGGATGGTGCGCAGGTCGGCGAGGCTGTAGCGGGTTTCGTAGCCCCGTTTCGGGCGGAGAATGTACTGGTAAATTTCGCCGAGGCCGGTGGTGATGGGCATGAGTTCGGGGCGGCCAAAGTCGGCGTTGATGGTGTTTTCGGCGGAGCGGATGCCTTCCGAAACCAGTTGGCGGCTCCGCAGCACGTCGGCGCTTTCCTCGAACACGATCGTGATGACCGAAATGCCCGGTCGGCTGATCGACCGGATTTCGACCCGCTGCGGGAGGTTGGCCAGGGCCAACTCGACCGGAGCCGTAACGAATTGCTCGATTTCCTGCGCCGACAGCGCCGGGGCGCGGGTGATAACCTGCACCTGGTTGTTGGTGATGTCGGGCACGGCGTCGATGGGCAATTGCGTGACGGCGTACCCGCCCCAGCCCATCAGGGCCAGTATCAACAGGAAAACGAGGAGTTTATTCTGAACGCTAAAGCGAATGAGGGCGTCAATCATTGAACCATGATTAAATGAATTGCAACTGATTCACCGGAATCGGGGTAGCCCAATCCGGTGAATCCTTACATCCTGAAAATCGTGGTTCAGACTTTGGGCGGGTTCAGCAGCGCCCTGGTGAAGGCGAAGGCGTAGCGGTTTTCCCAGCGCGGGAGCGGTTGGGCGGTGCTTTCGGTGAAGAGGGTTTTCTCAAAAACAAAAACCGGCGTCAGCCAGACGAACAGGTGCGCCAGCGCGTGGAAATCCACGGCGGGCAGGTTGGAATGGCAGTGGTTGGGGTGCTGGTGGTGAAAGGCGTCGGCGGCGTAGTGTTCCCAGAGGAAGTGTAACACGCTGAGATCGGACCCTTCTTCGCGCTGGTGCTCATGAAAATGCTCGACGAGGCCGGGCAATTGCTCCGTCGATACGGAGGGCAACACGCTCCCCGCCAGCAGCAATCCACTTAGAAAAAGGGCAATGACCCGGCGCATGGAGCGAAGATAACGGATAATTGAGAATGAACTGCGCGAAGCTTTGATTATCCATTCTCAATTATCCATTCAAATTCACGCTTTTTTCAGTAGGGAAATCTGCCCGGAATGGTAAATGTCGTGCTGGATGAAGCCCTGAAGCAGCGTGTAGTAGCTGTACTTGCGGCCCGGCACGATGTCGTTGAGGCGGCGGTCGTTCACGGTTTCGAGCACATCGAGGAGTTCGGTCTGGGAGTCGGCCAGGCCCACAAGCAGGTCGTGGAGGCCCTCGGCGGTCAGGCTGTCGACTTTCCGCCAGTCGTCTTCCGAGTTGAGCACGATGTCGTAGCTGTCGCCGCCGGTGAGTTTCTCCAGGGCGAACGTGCGCCAGGCCGTCAGGTGGCCGATGATTTCGGCAATGTTGTGCGTGTTGGGCAGCAGGCGCTTGACGGCCTGCTCCGGACTGACGTCGCTCAGGGTTTCGATCAGGGAAGGGCCGTGCCAGGTTTCGCCGTCGTAATGGCGGCGCACCATGTCTTTAATGCGGTTGATTTCTTGGCTCATTGTTTCGTGTAAGGGGCGTAAACATAGCGGTTTTTGACCAAAATGTTTTGCGCCACCTTCACGAAAACCAGCGTCGGTACCTCGATGTTGTGGTCTTTCAGGGCCACGTTAAACTCGCAGGCCAGGGTCAGTTTCTGGCCGGGTTCGATGGTCAGCTTGCCTTTGATGGTACGCTCCTGCGCCACGCCGTGGACGGTGAACGTGCCTTTTGCACTCACATCATACGCGCCTGCTTTGGTGAAATCCACCGGCTCGGTGAACTTGCCTTTGAAGGTAGCCGCCGGGTATTTTTCCGACTCCACGTAGTTTTCGTTGAAATGCTCCTGCATCAGTTTGTTGGGAAAACTGAAGTCGGTCATCTGCATGGTCACAACCACGTCGCCAGTGGCCGGGTTGATGGCCGAGCGGCCCTTTTTGTTCACCGCCGTGATGTTTTCGACGGGTGTTTCCGAAAAGAAACTCGTCTCGCCGGTCTGGGCGATGAAGGTCTGAGCGGTAGCCAATGACCAGTGACCAATGACCAGTGACCAAAGAAGGATGAAGCGTTTCATAGTCTAAAAGCTAGAAAATACGTTCTCAACGCGTCATTGCGAGGAGGTACGACGAAGCAATCTGTTTCTATCCTGCCAACATCGTCTTCAGGAGACTCTCTTGGTGACCACCAACCGCTTGCTTCGTCGTACCTCCTCGCAATGACGGGCGGGGGAAGTTTAGTAAATCGTTTTTCGTGCGTTTTTGTCGAAGCTGAACGTCCGCGAGATGTTGAAGCCGTAGTGGATGTCGCCCTTGCCCCAGGAGCCGGTCGTATTGGTCAGAAACTGCTTCTCGATCATGCCCTGCGAGTTGGTGAAGTGCAGTTGAAACACGTGTCCGCCGGTTTCGATGTCGAAGCCCACTGCCAGGGCGTTGTAGCTGCCGAAGGCTTTGCGCTTGTCGTCGGGCACGAAGTAGTACTCGGCCACCAGCGCCACGCGCTTGCTTACCTTGAAGCGCCCGCCGATGCCGAGGGCGGCCACCAGCTCGTTGTCTTCGTTGGCCACTTTGCCCAGTTTGAGCACGGTCGGCATCAGTTGCAGCGAAAGTCGTTCGCTGAACTTGCGGGCAATGAGCACCTGCCCGGTGAAATTCTGCCGTTGCATATTGTTGAAATACTCGGTTCCGGCGGCGTTGGCCACGGTCGGTTCGGTCACGATGGCGTCGGAGGCGAAGAGCGTCACGCTGACCGGCACGTTGCGCGCCCCGCTCGACTGGCGCAGCAGCCGGAATTTGCCGAACACGTCCACGGTTTTCTGAAAACTGCTCCGCCCGATGCCCACCATGAGGCGGTCAGTCAGCCCGTATTCGAGGCCGAGGCGGATGGTGGCGGCATCGAGGCCGTAAAAACCGTTGAAGCCCGAATTGAGCGTACCGAAACGGTGCGAAATGATGAAATCGAGGTGCTTGCCCTTCACCGTTTCGACGGAATGGCCGTTGATCAGGCGGGTGCCCTTGAACGTCGCCGACGTGGTGCGCGTGGTTTTGGCGCTGTCGGCGTTGAGGAGGTTCATCAGGTCGTCCTGGGCGAAGGCCGACGGAGACAGCACTGCCGCTGAGGCGGTCAGCAGTACGAAAAGCAGGGTAGGCACGTGGCGTTTGGCTCCGCCGAATCGAAATGATTTCATGGATGTAAAAGAAAGGCAGGAATGGGGTTTCCTGCCTTCAAGTTGCGGGTTTTCTCCGGGAATTACGCGTACACCCGCAGTTTGGTTGCGTCGGTGAGGGCAGTTTTGTACACGGTCAGCCCTTTGCGGCCATCGGAGTTGAGGCCCTTGCCAGTTACATCGAAGCGGGCACCGTGGGCGGTGCAGTAAAATTCGTTGCTGGTCGTGAAGGTCACCTGCCTGTTGCCTTCGTGGCTGCACACCACCGTCACGGCGGCGTACTCGCCAGTCATGGTGCGGGCCACTACGATGTTGTTGGTCACCACGTAACCGCCGTTTTTCTTCAGGGCGGCGTAGGCAGTGGCGGTGAGGTCGAGGGTGAAATCGACGCTGCCCGAGGCGGGCGTCTGCGGATCGAGGCTGGAATTCTGGCACGACGAAAGCGTAGTGCCGCAGTAAACGGCCAGCAATGCCGCACCACCCAGGCCCAATTGGCGCAGGAATTGGTGGCGGGTGTAATTGGAAGACATCATGAACTTGGTTTCGGGGTGGAAAGGTGATGGACGAACGCCGCGGCATACTAACGACGAATGATTCGCTGTCATTACACGGGTTGGGGCCGCTTCGTTGCGGCGGGCGGCAAATAAGTTGCCGACGGCGCGGATTCCCCGGCACTGCCTATTTTTGCCGAAACCCCACCCCTGCATGACCGATTTCCAGACGTTTCTCCAGCTTGGGTTTCAGCACATCACCGACTTCAACGGCTACGACCACATCCTGTTTGTGGTGGCACTCTGCGCGATTTACCTCCCCCGTGACTGGCGGCGGGTGCTGCTGCTCGTCACGGCGTTTACGATTGGGCACAGCGTTACGCTGGCCCTGGCCACGCTGCGGCTGTTTAGCTACCGCACGGACGTGATCGAGGCCCTGATTCCCGTGACGATTCTGGCGACGGCGATTGCCAATTTTTTCGTGAGCGAACCCGAACGGCGGTTGCGGAAGGTGCCCCCAACCGCCCCCCTGTTCGGGCGGTTGCGCTACGGCATGGCGCTGGGTTTCGGCCTGATTCACGGCCTGGGGTTTTCCAACTACCTGCGGAGTTTGCTGGGGCGCGAGGCGAGTATCGTGCAGCCGCTGCTGGCCTTCAACGTCGGGCTGGAACTGGGCCAGCTCGTCATCGTGGCGGGGGTGCTGGCGCTGACGTTCCTCGTGGTGGACGTGGGCAAGGCCAAAAAGCGCGACTGGACGCTGGTTTTGTCGGGGGCCGTGGCGGGCGTGGCAATTATCCTGATTAAAGATTCGGACCTGGTGCGGGAGTGGCTGCACTGACCTCCCCACATCCGTGTTGGTAACGCGGACGAACGTGCGTTCTCAACCCTTTACGAGTCGCGCAAAATCTTCTCCATCTTCCTGCCCTTCGCCAATTCATCCACCAACTTATCCAAATACCGAACCTGCTGCGTCAAAGGATTGTCGATTTCCTCCACACGATAGCCACAGATTACTCCGGTGATGAGGTGCGCATTGGGGTTTAGCGAAGAATTTTGGAAGAATGTTTCGAAGGTTACCTTTTCCTTTATTAGGTCCTGTAGCTTCTTGTCATCGAAACCTGTTAGCCACTCAATGACCTGATGCAATTCTTCTTTTGTTCTACCTTTTCTCTCAAATTTTGTGAGATACAGAGGATAGACCGTGGCAAAAGTCATTTTTGCGATACGCTGATTGTTTTTGCTGGAATCGTTCATGGCTTGCATTTTAGCGTACCCCGGCCGGGCGTAGTCAATCCTTTTCAGTTTTTAGGTCCATTTATTAAATTTCTGATTAAAAAGTACATCGATATTACAAAAACGATTATGTACAGAATTGCTAAGACTGGTTTCTAAAATTTTAGATTTTCATAATCGAATTGCTTATACAATGCTGTGCCTAAAATGATGGAAATAATTCCAAAACAAAGTTTACTGCTCCTTTATTTTCCATGTTTTCAAAAGTTTTTTATCGAGCCTACTACCGTGGTCTGGTGGCACACAGGGCACTTGCTTTAGATGGGTTTCGGCCTGCGGCACACAGGCCGAAGCAAGGTGCGACGTTGTTTTCAGGTCCTTTCATTCTTGCCAAAAACGAGCGTACTTCTATTTTAACTGTTTCACAGGTAGCCAGGTAAGTCGCATCCGACGCCGCGCCAGAGGCGCTCAGCATAGGTATCACTCGCAGGATGCGAGCGACGGCGGGTGGCCGGTGAGGACACCGACCACGGCAGTAGACGAGCGCCACTGACGGCCTGCCAGCGGGGCAACTTTTGCCGTGGCCCGTCAGTACTTCACCCCAAACAGTTTGCCTACCCAACCCAGCACCCGCACTGCCGCGTCGGGTGGGTTAACGGCGACGATTTCGGGCCGGAAGCGATTCATCAGCAAGCCCATGTGAATCATGGTTCGGGGGTTCATGCGAAAGGGCCGGGTGTTGTGAACCGTCAGTTTGTCGAGCACTTGGCAAACTTCCTCGAAATACGCCTCCATCCGCAGCGCCGGTTCGTGGGTATTGTACACGGTGACGACCTTATCGGTGGGGTTGCGGAAGGCGTGGGTGACGCCCACGGGCACGGTCAGTTTATCGCCTTTGCGGGCGGGAAGCCATTTGTCTTTCACGAAAAACTCCATCTCGCCCTCAAGCACTTCGTAGGTTTCGACGGCGTTGGGGTGGGTGTGCACGAGGGGGTCTTTCATGTTGCAGCCGGGCAAAAGCTCCCAGTGCAGGTCAAGCGATTGGCCGTTGGTGTCGGCGGCGGCTTTCAGCACGGTGAATTTCATGCCGAGGGTAGTCATGTCGAGAAGTTGGTTTTTCGTAGCCATGCTGGGAGAAGTAGGGGCCTCGGTGTTCCACCGAAGCAGAGGACATGCGGACAAGACCCGGAGCGGTCGTCTTTCTCCAATCTTACTTCTTTCCCGCCACATCTCCAAACGGTGCTCTGCTGCGCTACTACCGTGGTCGGTAAGGTTACTGAACCCGGCTTTAATTCATGCAGGCTAAGAAGCCTGCCGATGGGCGGCACGGGCTGCAAGCCAGCGCCAGCGGCGGGAGCAAGCCGCCGGGTTGACAGACGGAAACGCGGTGCCCAACGGGCGGAACGGGTACCTGGTGGTGCAAAAACGGTAGTTGCAGGTTCAGAATGCCTTTCCGACGGTACGAAAAGGCATTCCTATCTTTCAAAAAGTCTATCTCCTTTTTCAAAAAGATGGTCTTGTAATACGAATGAGCAGTTTCATCTTTCAAAAAGACATTCTCATCTTTCAAAAAGACATTCTCATCTTTCAAAAAGACATTCTTATCTTACAGAAAGGCGTTCCGAACGTGAGAAAGGGGTGCCGATGGTTGGGAATGGCGTTCGGAGGTTGTTGGACGCGGGGCGCAGGTTTGGAAAATGGATTCGGGCGGCGACCGTTCATCCCCACATTCGGCCAACAAGTCGCCGACCCCGTGCGAAAATGGGCGGTTTTTCGTATTTTCGTCCACTTTTTGTAAAACGACTTTTCACCTCCATGAACAAACTGGTTCTTTCGTTGGGCCTCGCCCTGCTCGCCGGGCGGGTTTTTGCCCAACCGGGTGGCACGCCCCCCAGCTACAACGCCAACACGCGTTTCGAGCAGATGGGCACCGCCCTGCCGACCCCCAACACCACCCGCACGGCCTCCGGTGCCCCCGGCAAGGAATACTGGCAGCAACGCGCCGACTACGACATCCGGGTCGAACTCGACGACGCGCAACGCAAAATCACCGGCACCGAAACGGTGACGTATTTCAACCAGTCGCCCGATGCGCTGCCGTACATCTGGCTGCAACTCGACCAGAATCTGTTTAAGAAAGACGCTCCGGGAACGAGTTCGACCACGAGCAGCATCAACGCCGACGGCATGAGCATCCGGGCGCTGACCAGCCTCAACACCGCCCGCACGCCGGGCGGCTCGTTTGGGGCCAGCACCCAGGAATTTGGCTACAACATCCGGGCGGTGCGCGACGCCAAGGGCACGCCGCTGAAATACACCATCAACAACACGATGATGCGCATCGACTTGCCCGCGCCGTTGCGGCCGGGGCAGAGCACGGCGTTTGTGGTGGACTGGGACTACTTCATCACCGACTACTACGGGCGGAGTGGTTACGAGTTTTTTGCGAAGGACGGCAACACCAATTACTTCATCGCGCACTGGTTTCCGCGCATGGCCGTGTACGACGACGTGAACGGCTGGCAGCACAAGCAGTTCCTGGGTCAGGGGGAGTTTACGCTCACCTTCGGCAACTACAAAGTGGCCATCACCGTGCCCAACGACCACGTACTCGGCGCAACGGGCGAATTGCAGAACCCGAAGGAGGTGCTGACCGCCACGCAGTTGAAGCGATGGGAACAGGCGAAGGGCGAGTTTAAGAAACCCGTGCTCATCGTGACCCCGACCGAGGCCGAACAAGCTGAAAAAGGCAAGCCGACCGGCAAGAAAACGTGGGTGTTCAAGGCCGACAACGTGCGGGACTTCGCGTTTGCGACCAGCCGCAAGTTCATCTGGGACGCCATGAACGTGGACATCGACGGGAAGAAAACGATGGCCATGTCGTTTTACTCCAAAGAAGGTAACCCGCTCTGGGGGCAGTACTCCACGCAGGCGGTGGCGCACACGATTCGCAGCTACGGCGCGCGCACGATTGCGTACCCCTACCCGGTGGCGATTTCGTGCCACGCTACGCCCGGCGGCGGCATGGAATACCCGATGATTTCGTTTAACGGCGGTCGGCCTGAAGCCGACGGCACGTATTCGGAAATGACGAAGGCGGGCATGATTGGCGTGATTATTCACGAAGTGGGCCACAACTTCTTCCCGATGATTGTCAACTCCGACGAGCGCCAGTGGTCGTGGATGGACGAGGGCCTGAACACCTTTTGCCAATACCTGGCCGAGCAGGAATGGGACCGTAACTTCCCCAGCCGCCGGGGTGAGCCGCAGTACATCGTCGATTACATGAAATCGGCGGCCAACACGCAGGTGCCTATCATGTCGAGTTCGGACAACATCATGCAGTTTGGCCCGAATGCCTACTCCAAGCCCGCGACGGGTCTGAACATTCTTCGGGAAACCATCATGGGCCGCGAACTCTTCGACTACGCCTTCAAGGAATACGCCCGCCGCTGGGCGTTTAAATCGCCGACGCCCGCAGACTTTTTCCGGACGATGGAAGACGCTTCGGGCGTGGACCTGGATTGGTTCTGGAAAGGCTGGTTCTACACCGTGGAACCCGTGGACCAGGATTTGGCCGAAGTGCAGTGGTTTGCCATCGACCCGATGGACCCCGCCGTGACCAAAGCCAACCAGAAAGCCGAAGCTGAGAAGCGCAAGCAAACCCTGGCCACCCAGCGCAACAAAACGGACATCAAGCAGACGGTGGTGGAGAAGAACCCGGAGATGAACGACTTCTACAACGCCTACGACCGCTACGCCGTGACCGAGGCCGACAAGAAGAAGTACGCCGATTTTCTGGCTACGCTCAACGACGACGAGAAGAAACTGCTCACCTCGGGCAAGAACTTTTACACGCTGACGGTGAAAAACAAAGGCGGTCTGCCGATGCCCGTTATCGCGAAGGCCGAGTACGAAGACGGCACCAGCGAAGTGTTCCGGTACCCGGCGGAAATCTGGCGGCTGAACGATAAGGAAATCAGGAAGGTGGTCCCGACCGACAAGAAAGTCGTCCGCTGGACGCTTGACCCCTTCTACGAGATCGCCGACATCGACGCCGACAACAACGCCTTCCCTCGTGCGGCGGCGCAGCCGACGCGGTTCCAGTTGTTCAAGCAGCGGCAAAGCCCGTTTGCCCCGCAAGGCCCCAACCCCATGCAGCAGCAACGGCAAACCCAACCCGCCGCGCCGGGAGCCGTGGGCGGGAGCACGGGAACGGGACGGAATTAACATTTCTTCTTTAACCAAAAAAGGCCTCCCTGCAATCAGGGAGGTCTTTTTTGGTTGCACTCATTCGTAATGTCCTTTCAGCGAGTGAACCACGATTTCCTTGTCGGTGACTTCGTACACCAGCCGGTGTTCTTCGTCCAGTCGCCGCGACCAATACCCTTTCAAGTCGCCTTTAAGGGGTTCTGGCTTGCATTTGCCTTCAAAGGGAGTCCGTTGGCATTCTTTCAAAAGTTCAGCCGCCCGTTTGAATAGTTCAGGATTTGTGTTCAGCCAATACGCAACGTGTTCGAACGCCTTTGGCTCAAAACGGACGCTTCTCATGGCTTTTCTACTCGTCGGCGTTCGATTTCATCCAACACATCTACTGGTTCATCGTTTAAAATCCGGTCGGCGAATTGCTCAAATTCTTTCGCTGAAAATTGGTAGGAATGCCCGGCTTTTTCATTCTCGGCCAGGGTTTGAAGCAGCATCGGGCTGGTAATCTCTTTTGCTTCCGGCGTAACCGTCAGTGTAAAGCGGCGTCCCTTGAAAAGCCGTTTGATGCTTTCTACAACCTCTGAGTTGAGCGCCTGCTCGTTTTCCAGGTGAAAAATGACCGACTCCATGCTTAATGCGTTGATTCAATCAAAAATACGGATTTCGAACAGAACCCCGAGCTTGATTTCCTGTCTGCGTTCGCCATCTTTACCCCCGGCTAACCCCATCGCCGCTGAAAACGCAACTCCTTCTCTTCGTGGTTCGGCCTGGCATTGCCTGAGGGCAGTCCGGGCGGTTTTCCCGCTTTCATCCCGCTTCTACAGCGGGAGCGTTTCTTCTTTTCTCCATTCCGAAAGCAAAACCAATGAACACCACAACGTGGTACCAAACCTTCTTTGACGGCCTCGCTACGCTCTCCTGGCAACGCGCCGTTCCGGCCTCGCTGACCGAAGCCGAGGTGGATTTTATTCTCGAAAAAACCGGCCTGCCCCCCGGCACACGCATTCTCGACGTGCCCTGCGGCTTCGGGCGACACACGCTGGCCCTGGCCGAACGGGGCTACGCCGTGACGGGTGTGGACATTTCCGAAACGTACACCCGTCCACTTGCGGCACAAGTGGCGGCGCGCAGCCTGAACGTCACGTTGATTCACGGCGACTCGCTCCGCGCACACCTCGGCGGCCCGTACGAAGCGGTCATTTGCATGGGCAACAGCTTCGGCTACGCGCCGTACGCGGTCATGCGGCGGTTCGTGCGGCGGCTGGCGGCAGTGACGAAACCGGGCGGTTCCTTCGTGCTCAACACGGGCGTGCTGGCCGAAACCCTGCTCCCACACCTGAAAATGGAGGCCACGTACGAAACCGGCGACCTGACGATGCACGTCCGCAACCAGTACCACCCGTTGCAAAGCGTGCTGGAAAGCGAACTGACCTTCGTGCAGGGCGGGAAAACGGAGGTGAAAACGGCTTTTCACCACGTTTTCACCCTGGCCGAAGTGACGCGGTTGCTGTACGCGGCGGGCTTTAACCTGAAAGCCGCGTTCGGCGGGCCGGACGGCAAGCCCTACGCCCTCGGCGACTACGCGTACCTGCTGGCGCAACGCCGGTAGGAGTTTAGGAAAGAAAACGGCCCGCCGGGTAGTACCGCGCGGGCCGTTTTTTTCTTTACTTCACAAACCCAATTCGCTCCTCTAACCCTTCCTTGCATGTACCGTCGCGATTTTTTGAAAACCACGGCCACCACCGCCGCCGGGTTCGCCCTGACTGCCAACCTCCACAACCTGATGGCGCAGCCGCGGGGAGGCGAGCCGTTCCAGCTTCGCTACCGGCAGGTTCACCTCGATTTTCACACCTCCGAGCTGATCAAACCCATCGCCGAACAGTTCGACCCGCAGGAATTCGCCACCACGCTCAAGCGGGCTTCGGTCAATTCGGTGACGGCCTTCGGGCGCTGCCACCACGGCATGATTTACCACGACACAACCCGGTTTCCCGAGCGCCACCACCCCGGCCTGAGCCGGAATCTGCTGAAAGAACAAATCATCGCCTGCCACCAGCAGGACATTCGCGTGCCCGTGTACGTAACCGTCGAGTGGGATTACTACTCAGCCCAGCACCACCCCGAGTGGCTCTGCGTCGATGAGCACGGCAAACCCCTCGGCACCGAACCCTACCAGGCCGGATTTTACCGTCGCCTCGACGTGGCCTCGCCCTACGCCGATTTTCTGAAAGCGTATTTGACCGAACTTTTCGAGGTCGTCGGCGAGGTGGACGGCCTGTTTTTCGACATCATGCACCCCGTCGAAAACTCGGCCCCCTACGCCATTGCGGCCATGCAGAAACGGGGCCTAAACCCCGAAAAGGCCGAAGACCGGGCTAAACACGCCACGTTCGTCATCAACGAGTTCAAGCGCGACATGACGGCTTTCGTGCGTAAGCTCGACAAGGACTGCTCGATTTTCTACAACTCCGGGCACGTCGGGCCGTACATTCGCCAGTCGGCCAGCACCTACACGCACCTCGAACTGGAATCTTTGCCCTCGGGCGGCTGGGGCTACCTGCACTTCCCGCTCACGGGCCGCTACGCCCGCACACTGCCGGGCCTTGACGTGCTGGGCATGACGGGCAAATTCCACACGAGTTGGGGCGATTTTCATTCGCTGAAAAACGAGGCCGCGCTGCAATTCGAGATTTTCACCATGCTGGCGCTCAACGCCAAGTGCAGTATCGGCGACCAGCTTCACCCCAACGGTCGCCTCGACCCGGCCACCTACGACCTCATCGGCGGCGTGTACGGCTCCGTGGCGAAAAAAGAATCCTGGTGCGTCGGCGCGAAACCCGTGGTGGACATCGCCGTGTTCAGCGCCGAGGAGGTGTTTCAGCGCGAAGGCCAGACCAGCACCGCCCCGCGCACGCCGCAAATGAGCATGGGCGCGGTGCGGATGCTTCAGGAAGGCAAGCACCAGTTCGACGTGGTGGATTCGGAGGCAGATTTCACCAGGTACAAAGTGCTCATCCTGCCCGACGTCATTACCTTCGACGCCACGCTGAAGGCCAAAGTCGAGGATTTCCTGGCGGGGGGCGGAGCCGTGCTGGCCAGCCACGAATCAGGCCTGACGCTGGACAAAAAAGCTTTCGCCAGCGCCACCTTCGGCCTCGAACTGGTGGGCGAAGCGCCGTTCAGCCCCGATTTCATCGTCACTTCCGGCAGTCAAATCGGCCAGAACCTGCCCCAGACCGAACTGGTGATGTACCAGAAAGGGATGCAGGTGAAACCCACGACGGCCAGCGTGTTGGCCCAAACCAACGTGCCGTTTTTCAACCGCACCTACGAGCACTTCGTCTCGCACCGGCACACGCCATCAACCGGGAAAGTCGGCTATCCGGCGGTCACGCAGGCGGGGCGGGTCATTTACTTCATGCACCCGATTTTCGGGCAGTACGGCCAGAACGCCCCGAGTTGGTGTCGCAAGCTGGTACTTAACGCCCTCGATCGCCTGCTGCCCGAGCCGCTCGTTCGCACGCCCGGCGCGCCAACCACGCTGATTGCCGCCCTCAACGAGCAGCCGAACTGGCGGGTTTTGCACCTCCTCAATTACATTCCCGAGCGGCGCGGGGCCGATTTCGACGTGCTCGAAGACGTAATTCCACTTTTCAACGTAGCCGTGTCGGTGCGGGCGGATAAAAAACCGGCGTCGGTACGGACCGCGCCGGAAGGTCAAGCCCTCAAGTTTATTTTTGCCAACGGGCGGGTATCGTTTACCGTGCCCGAACTGCGCGGCCACCAGATGGTGGTCATAAATTGAGTGCTGTCACAAAGAGGTGTGAAAATTTTTTCTCATCTTTTATCGAGGGATGGGCCTCATTCCGCCCACAGGCGTTGGAACGGATTTGGTGTACGCGATTCGGAACTAACCAAAACTCCCTTTTCATCCAATGCACCTCATTATTAGTCTCCTCATCGACGCGGCCATCATCTTTGGCCTGGCGTACGTCATGCCCCAGGTTGACGTCAAAAGTTTCGGCACCGCCTTGATGGTCGCCATCGTGTTGGGTCTGCTCAACGCCACCGTCGGCTGGGTCCTCACCGGCCTCGGCAACCTGCTCACGCTCGGGCTGCTGAAGTTCGTGATTCGCCTGGTGGTCACGGCGCTGCTGCTCAAACTCGTGGACCGGCTTTTCAGCGGCCTCACCATTCAGGGTTTCTGGCCCGCGCTGGTGATTGCGCTGGCCGTGGCCATTGCCGGAGCCGTACTCGACCAGGCCCTCGCCCCGGCGGCCGACGTAGCCACCGATGGAGCCTATCGTTAAGCGCCAATGCGCATTTTGTCAGGCGGCAACTCCGGGGGAGTTGCCGCTTTTTTTGTTAAAACCGTCCGCTTTTCTGCCTCTGACGACGGTTTTCGCACCACTCATCTCCGAAGCGAAGGTTTTTGGTGCGTTTGTTAAAATATTTTTTGTTCCCTTGCCGACTACCCGAGTAGTATGGCAACGCAAACCCTCCTCGCATCAATCCCCGCACCGACCGACGAACCTCGGCGGCCTCCGCTTCAGGAGACCGTCCGCCGGGAGCGCAGCCGGTTGCTGGAGTTCATCCGCCGCCGGATTCCCGACCGCGACGAAGCGGAGGATTTGTTGCAGGACGTGTTTTACGAACTCACCGAAGCCTACCAACTTGCCAAACCCATCGAACGCGTGGCGTCGTGGCTCTACGCCGTGGCGCGCCACAAAATTACCGACTGGTACCGCCGTCCGGCTTACGCGCGGACGGTTTCACTGGAAAGCTCGTCCACGGACGACGACCCCGAGGATTCGGGGCTGCTGCTGGCCGACCTGCTGCCCAGCAGCGACGGCACCGCCCCCGACGACCTGATGCGCGACACGGTAATGGAAGCGCTCAGCGAAGCCCTCGATGAACTCCCGCCTGAACAGCGCGACGTGTTTGTCCGGCACGAACTCGACGGGCAGCCGTTTCGGGAAATGAGTGAAGAATTGGGGGTTTCGGTCAATACCCTGCTTTCGCGCAAGCGGTACGCCGTGCTGTACCTCCGCGAGCGGCTGCGGGAGTTGTACGAGGAGTGGCTGGGAGACTGACCCGGTAACTTTTCACTTTTATTTTTTCACTTTTCACCTCAAAAATCATGGTTGTCCTAAAAATCCTGGCCTTCGTAGCCGTTGGAATTCTCGCTTTTCTGGCCGTGGCCTACGTAGTGATGCGGCTCTGGAACTGGCTCGTACCCGGAGCCTTTAACGGCCCGCGCCTGCACTACAAATACGCCCTCGGGCTGCTGTTGCTCAGCCGTATTCTGTTCGGTGGTTTCGGCGGTGGCTGGCGCGGCGGTGCCTGGGCGCACCACGGGCGGCATCCCGGCGACGGGCCGCGTTGGGAACGCGAACGCGCCCAACCAAAGTTGGATGCCAAGCCCCGGCCCACGTCTCACTTTTTAGATCTCACGAAAAATGAAACGATTCTGGTTTAAAATGGGCGTGCGGTTTCTGCTCTTCGCCGTGCTGTTTGGCGCGCTGGCCGGACTGGCCGTGATGGGCCTCTGGAACGCCCTGCTGCCCGAACTCTTCGGCGTTCCGGTGATTGGTTTCGGGCAGGCCCTGGGCCTGCTGGTGCTGGGGCGGCTGTTGTTCGGCTTCCGCGGTCCCCGTGGCTACGGAAGCTGGGGTCACCGGGGTGGCTGGGGCGGCGGTCCCCGCCACGAACACTGGCGCGAAAAGCTGGAAGAACGCTGGAAAAACCTGACGCCCGAACAGCGCGAACAGATGCGCCAACGCTGGGAAAGCAAGTGCGGTGGCCGCAGACGACCGGGGGAAGAACCCAAGCCGCCCGAGCCAACCCCGACGACACTTTAAAAAAAGGCCTTTCCCGTGTAGGAAAGGCCTTTTTTGTGAACGGTAAACGACCGGCTACTTATCCCACCACACGCGGGTGTCGGGCGTGTCGGCGCCCTGGCGGGCAACCGCCTCCTGCCGGTTGCCGGAGTTGACCGAAATTTCGGAGTCGGGGTAGCTCAGGCGGCGCATGAAATCGCCCTTGATTTCCTTACCGGGGTACGGGTTGGGCTTTAGAACCGGGAATCCACTCCGCCGGAAGTTGGCGAACGCTTCTGGGCCGTTGAGGAAGGAGGCCAGCCAGTACTGGGTGTTGATCAGTTCCAGGCCTTTCGCCGCCACGTATGGATTAGCGTCCAGGTAGGGCTTGATGGCCGACGTGGGGACCGCCGAGTTTGGGTCGTACTCGCCCATTTGCTGGAGGTGGGCCGTTACGCCCGCGTTGTAGAAGGTGGCCGGGTCGCCGGTCGTCCAGCCGCGCTGGGCGGCTTCGGCCAGCAGCAGTTGGGTTTGGGCGTAGGTCACGAGGTAGCAGGGGGCATCGAGTTTGCCCATCCGGGTGCGGTCGAGCTGCGAGTAGTCGTAAAACGAGGCCAGTTTGTCTTTGGTGGCCTGGCCTACGGCGGTGTTGTTGTCGAAGCCCAGCGGCAAGCCAATCTGCACGGCCGGGTCGCGGTTGTACCGGGCGGAGGTTTGCTGCGAACCCGACGCGGCTCCCACGTAGCGCGTGGCAATCGAAGCCAGGCGCGGGTCGGCGGTGGCTTTAAGGTAATCCACGAAATTCGCAGTGAGGTAGTAATTGTTGACCTCCGACCCGTTGATGATCGCGCTCACCGGGTTCTGGAAGTTGGCCGTGTTGCGAACCACGCTGTTATCGGCATTCGATTGCATCACGCCTCCGGCCACGGCTTTCTGTACCGTAGCCTGCGCCAGCGTGGGGTTCACCTTCGAGAGGCGCATCCCCGCGCGCAGCAGCAGCGAGTAGCCCAGCCGCTTCCACTTCGTGATGTCGCCGCCGTACAGGATGTCGCCACTTTCTTTGGTTTTACTGGCATCGAGCGCGGCACTGGCTTCGGTGAGTTCCTTGAGGAGGTCGTCATAAATGCTTTGCTGAGCGTCGTATTTGGGGCTGGTCGTCCCACCCAGGTAGCCCTGCCCGGCCTGGCTGTAGGGAATGTCCCCGTAGGTGTCGGTGAGCACCATAAACGCGAAGGCCTTCCAGATCCGGGCCATGTTATAGAGGTTGCTCCGGTTGGCGTCGGCCTTGGTTTTGTCCATGACGTCCACCGCGTAGCGAACCACGTCGCGGTAGTACCGCTGCCAGAGGCCCGCGTTGCGCTGCTTGTTGTCCTGGTTGAAATTGGCCCCGGCCAGCACCCCGCCATTGGGCGAAACAATCTGCTGGACGATGGCAATTTCGTACACCAGCACCTCGGAAGGATACGAGGAGTTGACCACCGCGTTGTTGAACGTGAAAATCGGGTTCAACGCCGTGGCCGCTGTGGGGTTGACGTTGAGTTCGTCGAAGCCCTTTTCGCACCCGCTCGTCCAGGCGAGCAGCGCGGTCAGGCTGAGGAAAAGACTGAGTTTTTTCATGGAAAAGTTCGTTTAGCGTTCCGCGTTCAGGGTTTTTCGGTAAAAACCCTGAACGCGGAACCCAAAGTCAGTTAGAATTTAACGTTCAAATTGAAGCCCATGCTCCGGCTCGTGGGCAGGCCGGTGGATTCAAGCCCGTTGAGGTTGTCCGACGAATAGCCGAACTGCTCCGGGTCGATGTTGGGCACCCACTTTTTCAGAATAGCCACGTTGTTGGCCACGGCGCTCAGGCGTACACCCTTGATGAACAGGTTCTTGGGCAAAAACTTGGTGAAATCGTAGCCCAGCGTAACCTGGCGAAGTTTCCAGATTCCCGCGTCGTACACGCTCCACTCGGCAATGTTTTTCGAGCGCACCACCGAGTAGTAATCCTGCACGTTGGCCCGGACTGCGTTGGGTTCGCCCTTGTCGTTTACACCGACGCCCACCATTTTGAAATCGGCATCGCCCCGGCCCACCAGCGTGGCCTGGTGCAGGCCGTGGCGGTAGAGGTTGAAGTTTGAACCCGAAATCATCTTGTGGCCCAGTTTGAAATCAATCAAAAACGACAGGCTCAGGCCTTTGAAACTGAATGTGTTGGTAATCCCGCCGACGTACTTGGGAATGGCCGAGCCAAACGCGATGGGGGCCGGTGTACGGTTGGGAATCCCGGAGGCGTCGTGCACGATGTTCCCCTGGGCGTCGCGGGCAAAACCAAAGCCGTACAACTGCCCCAGCGACTGGCCAACCACCTGACGGAGTTCGCCCACGAATACCCCGCTGCCGACGACGATTTGCTCGGGAACCTGGTTCGATCCCGGCACGAAGCCGTCTTCCGAAAGCAGTTTGAGCAGTTTAGTTTCGTTGTACGACCCGTTGAATGTGACATCCCACGAGAAGTTGTTCGTCCGGACGGGCGAGAAGTTGAGGAGCATTTCGATGCCCCGGTTGCGGCTTTTTCCGCTGTTGATCAGCGTATTGGTGTAGCCCGAGGCGTCGGAAATCTGCACGCCTACGATCTGGTCGCTGGTAACTTTGTTGTAGTACGCCAAATCCAGCCCGAGGCGGTTGTTGAAGAGCTTCAACTCCAATCCCACCTCCGATTCGTCCACGCGGGCGGGTTTCAGGTTGGCGTTGGGCACCGTACCCGTCGTGATAAAGCCCACCGGCTGGCCCTGTCCCGACGGATTGGGGAACAGGTTAGCCCCAACGCCATAGAACAGGCTGTTGGAATACGGGCCGACGTCGCCGTCGTTGCCCACCTGGGCATAGGCGGCGCGCAACTTCCCGAAATTCAGCCAGGAAGGCAGGTTGTTGAAGGCCTGCGAAAACACGAAGCTGCCCGTCAGCGAGGTGTAGAGAATGCTCCGATTGCCCGCCGAGAGCACCGAGAACCAGTCGTTGCGGGCGGTGGCGTTGAGGAACAGGTAGTCGTTGAACGAAACCTCCGCCGTGCCGTAGAGCGAGTTGACTTTTTTCTCGCTCAGTCCGTAGATGGGGTCTTTTACCCGCCCGTTTTGCGGCGTGTAAAGGTCGCGTACCACGAAGTCGTTCACCAGCACGCTGTTGAGGTCATTGCGCACGTACCGCTGGTTGCCACCGGCGGTGAGGTTTACGCCGATTTTACCAAACTTCCGGTCGGCCCCGATCAGAAAGTCGGCGTTGACTTCGCGGAACCGCCGGGCTTCCTGCACGTAGCGGCCGTTGACAAACCCCGCCGGAGCGGCGGCAAGCGACGCCTGACCCGTCGGGAAATTGTATTCCTGATCGCGCGACCAGTAATCCTGCCCAATGCGGCCCTGCACGTACAGCCAGTCGAGCACGTTGTAGCGGGCCGTGATGTTGCCGAAAATCCGGTCGCGGCGAATGTTCTCGAATTTCCGGGCCAGCGTGAAGTACGGGTTGGTCCGGTTGCGGAACCGCGACCACACGAACTCGTTGCCGTCGGCGTCGAAGGCATTGTCGCGGAGCACGTCGAAGGGCATCGAGTTGGCCGCCGTAAACACCACCGTGGGCGTACTGAAATCCTGCTGGGCCAGTTGGGGCGGGTTGCGGTTCAACTCGTTGGAGTAGTTGATGTTGCCCGTCACGGTCAGCTTCGGCGAGAGGTTGTAGTTCCAGCCGAGGTTGATAGTCTTGCGGCTGAAGGTGTTGTTGGGCGTAATGCCTTTGTTGTCCATGTTGGCAATGGACAGGTTAAACCCGCCCCGGTCGCCGCCCGACGACACGGAAACGGTGTTCGTCCAGGTTTGGCCGTTGCGGTAGAACGTGCGGATGCGGTTGCGAACGGGCTCGTAGGGCACCGTTACACCACCGAAAAGCACCTGGGTCATGCCGGGCTGGAATTTCTCGCCCCAGCTCCACACGCCCGACGTGGGGTTGGGCGTCGTGGGCCGCGTACCGCCTTCGCCCTGGCCGTATTCGTACTGGTAGTTGGTGAAATCGAGGGGTTGATCGACGGTGAAGTTGGAGTTGAAATCCACCCCGATACCCCGGCCGGTGCCCTTGGTTTTGGTCGTGATCATGATGACCCCGTCTTTGGCCCGCGAGCCGTAGAGCGCACTGGCGGTACCGCCCTTGAGCACGGTCAGGCTCTCGATGTCGTCGGGGTTGATGCTCGAAAGCCCGTCGCCGCCATCGGAGTTGTTGAAGTCGCGGTTTTGCACCGAGCCGTCCGACCCGTTGTTGCCCGTGGCGAGGCTGAAGTTGGTGTTGTCGATGGGCACCCCGTTGACGACGATGAGCGGCGAGTTGGAGCCCGAAAACGACGACTGTCCCCGGATGCGGATTTTACTTGTACCCGCCGGGCCGGTGCCCAGGCTGGTGATGTTCACCCCGGCAATTTTGCCCTGAAGGGCGTTTATAAAATTGGTCGTGCGGTTGATGGTGAGTTGTTCGGGGCTGACGGTCGTCGTGGCGTAGCCCAGTGTTTTGGCTTCGCGCTTGATGCCGAGAGCGGTTACGACCACCTCGTCGAGGCTGGAAGCTGCATCCGCCAGCACGACGTTGATCACCGAGCGCCCGCCCACGGCAAGGTCCTGACTGGTATACCCCACCGAACTAAACGTCAGGGTGGCGTTGGTCGGCGCGGCGATGGAATAATTCCCCGAAGCGTCGGTGACGGAACCCGTAGTGGTGCCCCTGACGAGCACGTTGACGCCGGGAATGGCTTGGTTGTCTTTGGCGGAAGTCACTTTGCCTGTGATGCGCGATTGGGCCAGCGTGATGCCCGAGAGCAACACACCCGCCAGCACCATCAGGAGAGGATGGGTGGAAAACCTTCTTTTCATAGACTGTGGAGGTAGAGATAAAACATACGGTTTGGAAGAGGTTACCGCGATACCATGCGGTATCGACAAGCGAAGTTTGTTCTTTTTTTGAAAGTTTTTGCCGGAATCGTTAAAAAAAGGTACCTGAACGGGTTAGTGCAGGATGGTTTGGCCCATTTTCTGGCCGCAATGGAAATTTTTGGCGGTCGCGTTTGCTCAATCGGCGGGGAAGTGGCTATCTTTGCCCCTCAATTCGGGATGTGGCGCAGCTTGGTAGCGTGCCTGCATGGGGTGCAGGAGGTCGTGGGTTCGAATCCCGCCATCCCGACCGACCTCACGCCCTGAAAGCTTAGCGCTTTCAGGGCGTTTTTTTTACCTCAATTCGGGATGTGGCGCAGCTTGGTAGCGTGCCTGCATGGGGTGTAGGAGGTCGTGGACGGTCGGCCGCTGCCGTTCGAATCCCGCCATCCCGACAAACTACGTTGAAAGCCCTTCGGAACGGTCGTTCCGAAGGGCTTTTGCTTTTTATCCCGCTAAATATGCGTTGCATTTCTAGTCTCGCAGGCACTTTTCACCCCTTGCCGTCTGCTTCAGCCAATGGGCGCGGGCCAAAGTAATTCTGCTCATGAACCGATGTAAACTGGTTATTTTCACCTACATTCAACCTGTGTTTGGCAAAACCTGGTGTCATGTTCGCCCCCCAGAAAACAACCTCCCGGCGACCCGTTTCGGCCTGGCTGATGGGCCTGCTGCTGCTGGCGGGATGCGAACGGTGGGATTTGCCGCGCCAGCCGACCACCCTTAACGACGGCCTGGTGGCCCGGTATGCCTTCGACGGCACAACGCTCGATGCCAGCAACAACCACCTCAACGGGCAACTCATCAACGGCGCAGCCTACGGCCTCGACCGGACCGGAAAACCCGCCTCGGCGCTGGTACTCGATGGCCTCGACGATTACTTCGATATTCCCGACAACGCGCTGCTTCGCACCGAAACCCTTTCCATCAGTTTTTGGATGAAAGCCCAGAAGGTCACGTCCACCTGCCACCTCTACAGCAAGTCAACGTACTTTTCGGTCTGATTGCTTTTCAACCCACTGCCGGGCAGCAGCCCGGCGTGGTGTCGGCCAGCAGCAACTGGGCTTCACTGAAAAAAGCGCCGATCACCGCGCCGGTCATGAGCTGGCAGGTGCCGCTGCCCACCCACGTTTTTGCCAAAACCGCCGCCTACCGCGTCACGATCTGCGTGCAATCGGCGGGACCGGTGACGTTGTTGCGGATTTTGCACAATGGCCAGGAACGCGTCATCCAGCAGCGCGGCTTTAAACGAACCGGTTGCGGAACCGAAATTTCGGAAGATTTGACCCTGACAACCGGGCCAAACGAAATCCAGGTGATGGCGACCAACGCGGCGGGCACCGCCACCTCCGACCTGCGCCGGGTTACCTACCAACCCGAACCGCTGGCCCTCCGCCCGACCACGGCCAAACGCCTGGCGCTTATCGTGGCCAACGGCCGGTACCCAAAATACCCCCTCAAAAACCCCGGAAACGACGGGCGGGCGGTGAAAACCAACCTCGAACACCTCGGTTTTTCGGTAACGCTGCAAGAAAATCTACCGCTCCGCGAGTTGAAAAAAACGCTGGACGAGTTCCTGACCGAACTCAGCTCGCACGACGTCGGCCTGGTGTATTACGCCGGGCACGGCCTGATGGTCAACGGCGAAAACTACCTGCAACCCGTGGACGCCGATCCGACCGCCGAGCCGGACGTGGAGTACGAATGCTACCCGCTGCGCCGCCTCATCGCCCGGATGGAGCAGGTCAACCCGCGCGGGGCCAACCTCGTGTTTTGGGACGCCTGCCGCAACAACCCCTACCGGTCGTGGCGGCGGAGCGTGGGCGAGCCGGTGTTTGCGCTCGTGCAACCGCCGGTGGGCACGCTCATCGTGTACGCCACCGAGCCGGGCAAACCCGCTTACGACGGCGATACGCAAAACAGCCTGTTTACCGGCGAGTTGATCAAGCACATCGGCGAACCGAACGTGGATATTTTCGACCTGGTCGACCGCATCGATCGGGGGCTTGAGGAGCGCGGCTTCAAACAGCCGCCGTACATCGAAGGGCGGTTGCGGGGCAAATTCTTCTTTAACCCAACGCCATGAACCGGTGGCTTTTCCGCGCGCTGTTGGCACTATCGCTGTCGGTCAGTTTCGCCGGCCGGGCGCAAACGCTCCACGCCGTGCTGGTGGCCGACACCCGGGACCCGCTGCTACGGCGGGCCTGCGCCTACGATCTCGACCTGATGCACCAGCAGGTAACGCAGGTGGCGGCGGCCCTCGGCTACCGCCTCGACGAGCACCTTCTGACCGGCGACGATTTTAGCCGGAAACGCCTCGACAGCGTGTTGCGGGCGCTTTCGCCCCAACCCGACGACGTGCTGCTGTTTTACTACACCGGCCACGGCTACAACCAGGCCGTCCGACCCGACCGCTATCCGGTGTTGATGCTGGAAAAAGACGCCGCCCGCCTGCGCCGCAACCCGCGCCTGGCGGCCATTCACGCCCTCTTGAAAAGCAAAAAAGCGCGGCTGTGCGTCACGCTGGGCGATTGCTGCAACAACGTGGTGACTTCCACGCGGGGCATGGTGGGCAAACGGATTTTCCCGAAAGGCGTGCTTCCGCTCACCGATTCGCTGAAAACGGCCTACCGCACCCTGTTCCTCAACGTGACCGGCGACGCGCTCATCGCCAGCAGCGCGCCGCCGCAGCAGGCCTGTGCTCACCCCGATTCGGGCAGTTTTTACACGCGGGCGTTCGACGAAGCCCTGCTCATGGCGAGTCGGTACCGTGCGCCCGTTTCCTGGGAAATCCTGCTCCGCGACGCCCAGACCCGGCTCACCCGGCACGCGGCCACCCGCACCAAACAATCCATTTTCGAGGTGCACGTCGTGCCGGTTCAGGCGATCTTTTCGCCCGTTGCCCTCCGGGCCGACACCGCCGGACAGGCCGTTGTCTTGCCCCGCAAAACGCTTGATTTCCACCCTCCGACTTCCATTGGCGATGCCGCCCGGCGGGCAGAAGCGGCACCGCTGCGCGTGGAACTCCGCACCGACCGGGGCCGCGACGGGGTCGAGTACCGGCAAGGCAACCGAATGCTGCTCGACGTGAAAGCCACCCGCCCCTGCCACCTGCGGCTGGTGTACCTGCTGGCCGACGGCACGAAGACGTTACTGGAAAACGATTTTGAAATCAAGCCGGGGCAGGAAAACGGGTTCGTCCGCGTGGCACCCGACGTTTCGCTCGTGTGTTCCGAACCGTTCGGCACGGAAACCTTGCTGGCCTACGCCGCCGAAGCGCCTTTTTGCCCGCTGCCCACCCAGCCCAATGCCCGGCTGTACGTCCGGCCCGAAAGCGGCTACACCGTGCTGGTCGGGTCGCTGGGCGAGGCGCTCCGGGCGGTTCGGTGTACGCCGGACGGGCTGGCCGTGGCCGAAGACCGCCTTCAACTCACCACCCGGCCCGGTATGAAAGCGGCCGAGCGGTGATGGCCTGTTCGATTTAGGTGGTTCTCACAGGTGTACACAGAAACGTTGTGTGTGTGGGCATCGGTGAGAAACACCTGATTAAAACCTAACGCTCCACCTCGCCGGGTGATGGGCTGATTTTGTAGGCGTAACGCGTGAATCGAGCCAGGTCGCGGTATCGAATCCAGCAAAAGCCCCGGTCGCCCCAGGTTTTCCCGAAACTGTTGATGACCCGAAACGCGCCCCCGTCGCGGCGGTCGTCGTAGCCCACCACGCACAGCGCGTGGCCCCGTAGCCGGGCGTCGGCGGGGTCGTCGGTCGGGGCGGGCACCCAAGTTTTTTTGGCGGAATAAAACGAAGGCGGCGCGACCAGGCCCACCACCACCGGGTTGCCGTCGGCGAGGGTTTTCCGGAGGCGGTAGATTTTCATCGGGTCGTCGTCGCGCAGGCCGAAGAGCCGCTCGTAGCCCGCAATCCGGTAGGGAGCGGCGAGGGCATCGACGGGGGCCGTCTGCCGACTGCACGCCGGGTACGGGAACCGGCTGAACGGCGGCACGCCCGCCCCCTGCAACACCCGGAACGCGCTGGACAGGTAAATGCCCTCGGTGCAGGCGTAGTCGGTTCCGGCTTTGGCTTTTTCGTACACGTAGCCGGGCGAAAAGGCGAACTGGTCGATGGCCGTTTTGGCCGTGACGTGCCGGGCTTTGGCCTCGACAATCGTGCGCAGGTAGTAGCCGCAGGCAAACCCAACGCAGGTGCTGTACGCGCCCTGGGCCTGCACCGACGGGCAAAACGCCTCGAAGGAAACCCGCCGGGGCAGCGATTCTTTGGTCAGAATTTCCTGAAACGGCGCGCCCTCGTAGCCAGGATCATCGAGCAGCAGGCCGGGATTGACAGGGGTTTGAGCCATTGCCGAGAATATGGCCAACGCCCAGCCGAGGCCGGTGAGTGCCGCCCGGCTCATGGCCGGGCGGCGGGGCCGGTCGCCGCCAACTGCCGCAACAACGCCCTCGCTTCGCGCTGGTAGGGGTGGCCGTCGAGCGTTGCGATCCGCTTCGCCAGCCGCTGCGTTTGGGTTGGGTCGTTGGCTTTCAGGTACGCCAGTGCGAGGTACCACTCGGCGCTGGCGCTCCAGTGGCCGGGCGTGGCCCGTGCAAGGGCTTCGAGTTGCCGACGGGCGGCTTCGGTTTCGCCGTTTCGCAAGGCCCCGATTGCCGCGCTCAGGCGAAGGGAATCGGCGTTGGGCCGGGTTTCGGCCTGCGGGGCGGCCAACCGGTCGGGGTCGGCGGGAAGAAGGGGCGATGGTTTGAGGTTTGCCGAAAAAAACCGGTCAAACGTCTGGGCATTCTGGGCCGTTTTCGCCTGCTCCGTCGCCCGGTTTTGGTAAACGAACCAGCCCAGGCCGAGCAAGAGGACCACGGAAGCGGCCACCGCTGCGTACGTCCACAACGGCCGGACGGGAATCTGACGGATAGTGGGCCGTTGTTGCACGGGTCGGGTTTCGGGTTTCCGTTCGGCGCTTTCGAGCAGGTCGCGCTGGTGCAGGTCAGCGTGCATGGCTTTGAAACGTTCTTTCTGGTTCAGGAAAAGCAGCCCCTGCTTGATTTCCCGCTGGGTGGCCACTTCGGCGCGCAGGCCGACGTCGGCCTGCATCCGGGCCTCGAACCGGGCTTTTTCCGCCGCCGTCAGCCGCCCGGCCAGGTACGCGCCGATTTCTTCCAGCAGTTCGTCGGAGAGTTCCATGCGGTCAGGTGGTTTTGTACTGGCGGTACAGGGTTTTCATGCGTTGGGCGCAGCGAAACCGCTTCACTTTGGCGGAAGTCTCCTGCAACCCGATGCGCGCCCCGCACTCGCCCAGCGATTTTTCTTCGACGTAAAAACAGTTCAGCATCGTCCGGCAGTCGTCGGTCAGTTCGGCAAAGGCCCGTCCCACGGCTTCCCAATCCACGTCGGCGTCTTCCCAGAGCGTGCCCCGCTCCGACTCCCCGGCGTCGTTTTGCAGTTCCTCCGCATCGTCTTCGTCGGTGCCGCGAAAGCCGAACGGCGACGGCCTTTCGTCGGAAGCGTCCCCCAAATCCGACTCCTCGGCGGCAGTTTCACTCCATGAACCGGTTTTGCGAAGGCGATTTTTCTTCAGAAAAGTGACCCACCGGTTCCGGCAAACCGTAAACACGTAGGCCGTCACGGCGCTGCCCTGAAACGTGTATTTTCCATTCTTCACTTTAACGGCAAACTCGGCCAACCCTTCCTGCAACAGATCCAGCGCGTCGTCGGTCGAAATGGCACTGCGCTGGCAGGCGTAGGGGATAAACGTCCGGTAGGCGCGCAGGTACAGGCACTCCCAGGCCCGTTGGTAGTCGGCCAGCAGCGCCTGGTAAAACCCCAGGTTGTCGTCGGTAAAGCCCGAACAGGGCGCGTCGGCTTGGGTGGTCATGCGGGCCGGTTTTGGGTCATTCCCGGCCCGGCATAGGTACGCATTTGCCCGCCGAAAATCAATCGGCTGCCGGCCACGGCGCTCGTCCTTCATCCATCCGCTTTTCCCGGCTCCCGTTACCGGCTTTCCGAAAAAGTTTTTTCTGCGCTGTTAACCTCCGCTGCCCGGCGGGGATAGACAAGCGAACCGGGCACGCCGCCCGTCGCTCTTTTTGTCTCACTCCAAACGCGTAGAAATCATGAAAAAAGTACTCCTCTCTATCCTGGCCGTCGCGGCAATCAATGCCGCATTTGCCCAGGGTAACACCTTGTCGTTCAGCCAGCGGGGCAGTGACAACCAGGCCAATCGGGTTACTCAGCAAGGCTACGGCAACACGGGTACCATCGCCGTGACCGGCAGTGACAACCAGGTTTTTTTCAACCAGCAGGGCACCAGCCAGAACGCCAGCATCGTCACGACGGGTAGCGGCAACACTGCCTCGCTGGGATCGTACGGCGATGGCATCAACACGGTCATCACCCAGGCGGGCGATGGCAACTACGCCGGGGTGCTTTCCGGTTCGACGGTGGGACAGAACGGCAATGCCAACACGGCTTACGCCGGTGGAGGCACCGAAATTTTCCAGACCGGCGACAACAACTACGCGTCGGCTTCTTACGAGTCGTACATCATCCAGACGGGCAACGCCAACTACGCCCGCGAAAACTCGTTCGGCTTCAGCGACGGCAACAAGGCTGATTTTTACCAGACGGGCAACAACAACTACGCGTCGGTCTACGCCTTCTACCACAGTTCTTCCAACGAAACCAACGTCACGCAGGAGGGCAACGGCAACCGGTCGGATGTTTCCTACCTCTACGGCAGCAACAGCAACCACGTACTCATCGAGCAAATCGGCGACGCCAACCGCGCCTCGGTTACCTCGATACTGAGCAGCTACGGCCAAATCGACATCCACCAGAACGGCGACAACAACCAGGGTATCGTTTCGGCGTACGGCGGGCCGATCCAAATCAGCATTGGCCAGAACGGCGACGACAACTACGCCTCGGTGTCGGGGAGCCGGGGCACCATTTACCAGGGCGGGGACGGCAATTACGGCTCAGTTTCCAACGGCAATTTCAGCCTCACCCAACTGGGCAACGGCAACGACGGGCGGCTGACCGCGTCGGGCTGGGCAAACTCCGCCAGCCTGACGCAGGGAGGTCTCAACAACACTGCCCGCCTTTCGCAGGACGGGTCGTACAACTCGGCTTCCCTTTCCCAGAACGGAGGCAGTAACGTTCTGGCGGGGCTGGATTCGGGGTCTTTCGCCCAGCAACAGGGCGATGGCAACGCGCTGTTGCTGACCCAGAGTGGCGTAGGCAACACGCTGCACTTCGGTCAGTTTGGCAGCGGCAACTCGGCCACCATCACGCAGAACTCGCCGGATTGAGGGCGGACGCCATAATAAAAATCGAAGATTCGTTGCTCCGCCCCGGCATTCCGGCTAATTTTGCAGACTTTTCGGCGAAAAGAGGAACCGATTTTCCCCGAAAAAGTCAGCGGGATGTAGCGCAGTTCGGTAGCGCGCGTCGTTCGGGACGACGAGGTCGTGGGTTCGAATCCCGCCATCCCGACCCAGTGAAACGCCCCGGAAGTATCAACTTCCGGGGCGTTTTTTTGTTCCCTCCGGTTCGGGGTGACGCGGTCGCGTGCGGAGGGCCGCCCTGTTCGAATCCCGCCATCCCGACCAAAAGAGAATCCCTCAGGCGTTTTCAAACGCCTGAGGGATTTTCGCTTTTAACGGAACTCACTCGTTCAGGTTCGCCGTACGCCCAGCCACGGGCATCAGCGGCGGCAGGCCGTTTTCGGGGCGGTCGAGGTAGAAGTAGGCCGTGGCGCAGTAGTCGTCCTGCCGGAAAAAATTCACCCAGCCTTCCGGAAAATCGGCGTCGGTCAGGTTCGGTGTTTTGGGCAACTCAAACAGCCTGACAAACTGGCCCTTGCCCCGGTCCACACTGACGGGCCGGAGCGCTGCCCCGCCGTCGGCCAGCTTGCGCACAATGTCGCGCGGGCCACCGCCGATGGCCTGAATCGTCACCCGCAGGGCTTTCGCGAAATACACTGGGTCGGGCACGTGGTAGCGGTAAAAACACCACTGCCGTTTTTTCGCGTCGGCCACCGGACTGCCCTGAAACTGCTGGGCGAAAGCGCCCTGCCCCCAGGCCGTGCCGATGTAATCTTCGGTGCCCGTGCCGACGAGGGTCGGATGCGCGCCGTCGCCGTCCACGTACAGCTTCACTTCGCCCTCGCCCCACCAGGTTTCGCCGTAAGCCGGGTTGGCCTGCACGCCGAGGTTGCTGCCCAGAAACCGGCCTTTCCCAACCACCTTGGGCAAAATCTCAAAGTCGGTTCCCAACCCAGTCTTCGGCGTGCGGTTCCAGTGCGCGTGGAAGTACAGCGCGTTGGCGGGCGGCAGGCCGCGGGTGAAATTCACGTCGTAAAACAGCATGTCGAGCGGCTGGTCCGATTCGTTGGTCAGCACAATCCGGGCGCTTTTGCGAAACGGCATCGGGATGATGCAGTTGAACGAACGGCCTTCGGGGTCGGAAAAAAGCGCGTTCTGAAACGCCGTTTTTCGCCCCAGCGCGATGCCGAAAAAATCGCCGAGCGGCGTGGAAACGGCGGGCGTTTTGGCTCCGTCCCAGTAGGCATCGAGGCGCAGCGAACGCAGCATTCGGGGCGAGCGGTCGTTGACGGTCAGCCAGATGCGCCGTACGGTGCCTGCGCCCTGCACGTCGAGCAGCGTCACGCTGCCGCCCGCCGGGACCGAATCAAAGGCGTGGCCCTTGGCCGATTTATTCGCCTGACCACCCTGACCGGGCCGGGCGTTCGGATTCTCAAAACTGGCCCAGCCGGTGCTGACGTTCGCGGGTAATTCGTAGAGTTCCTGGGCGCGGGCTTCCTGAACCAGAAGCGCCCCGGCCAGGAAAAAAAGCAGGGAAATTTTCACGGCATTTTTTTCCTGACAAGGTAACGGCTTCCGTGCTTTTCTACCAACTCAGCACCACGCCGCCCGTGCCGTTGAAGCGCCGGTTGGCGAAGCCGTACACGTCGAAATACCGCGCGTTTGTGAGGTTGCGCAGGTCGGCGAAGAGGCGCAGGCGGCGGCTGAGGCGGTATTCGGCGTAGAAATCAACCGTGGTGAACGGGGCCAGCGTGATTGGCTCCGTCTTGAAGGTTTCGTCGTTGTAAAACGCGTCGGGGCGGCTCGAAACGGCCCGGACGGTCGCACTCAGCGTGAGTTTTCGCGAAGGGGCCAGCCCCACCGTGGCGTTGAAAGCGTGGCGCGGGCGGCGGAGCAGGTTGTGGTAGGTGGTGTCGCGGCCACTGGTTTGCTGCGTGGTGACCTGCCCGGTCAGCAAGGTGTAGTTGGCCGAAAACTGCCATTTTTTAACCGAAAACACGGCGTCGAGTTCGAGGCCCTGATCGTGCTGCTGGTTCAGGTTCACGTACTTCCCGTACGGCGCTTTGGGCAGCGATTGAAAAAACACCACGTCGCGTACTTGCCGGTTGAAATACACGGCCCGGATGAACTGGCGCGGGGTTTTCCCGAAAACCTGCCCGCCCGCCTCGAAATTGGTGCTGGTTTCAGGACGCAAATCGAGGTTGCCGTAGGGCGAGTAGAGGGAATACAGCGACGGCGCTTTGAAACTCGACGAAACGGCGACGAACACCTTCGCCCGCTGGCCGAAGCGGTAAAACGGGTTGAGCGTGTAGGTCGCATTGCCGCCGTACACCGAGTGCTGGTTGAGCCGTCCGCCCGCTTCGAGGCCCCAGCCGGTTTCGCCCTTCCAGATTGCCGAGGCGAAGGCACTGCCGATGCGGATTTGGGCCAAATCGCGCCGCAACGGCGGGGTTTCGTACGGCCCGTACGCGCTGACGGAACGGTACGACTGGTCGGTGTTTTGCGCCCGGAAATCCAGCCCGGCCACGACGCTCACGGTTTCGGTCAGTTTCAGGTTGGTGTACGCCTCGGCAAAATGCGACAACGCCGCGTAGTGCGCGTCGGAGAAGTTGGAAAACGCGCCTACCGGCACGCTCGTGGAGTCGTCGAGGTAGCGGCGCTGGCTGTCGTTGATGTGGTAATTCACGAAAATCTTGCCCCGCTTCAACGCGTACTCCAACCCGGCGGCCAGTTGGCGAGTGGCGCTGGTGGCCGTGAAATCGCGGTCGTCGCGGAAAGCCCCGGCGTCGAGGTCGGCGCGGTATTGCGAATACAGGCCCGACACCCGGAGCGTCAGTTTTTGCCCCAACGACCGGCTCAGGCCGAATCGAAGGGCGTCCTGCTGAAAGCCGTCGTTGTCGAAGGCTGCTTTTTCGGTTCGGTCAAACGCCGACGAAAAACCCCGCGAGCGGCTTTTGGAATACTGAAGCTGATAGCTCGTTTTGCCCAGCGCGCCGTTCAGGCCAATGTTTCCCCGAAACGTGCCGTAGCTCCCGCCCGACAGCAACCCGCTCAACGCCGCCCGTTGCGCCGAAGCCGGTTTACTAATCAGGTTGATGACGCCCGCCACCGCGTCGGAGCCATAGAGCGTGGATTGTCCGCCCTTCAGGATTTCCACGCGGGCGAGTTGGTCGAGCGCGATGAAATTGAGGTCGAAAGCCCCCTCGATGCCCGACGGGTCGTACACGGGTACGCCGTCGAGCAGGATGAGCGTGTAGCCCGTGCCCGCCCCGCGCAGGTACACGCCCTGCACGCTGCCCAGCGGTTGCTGGCTGCCAAGCACTTGCAGCCCGACCTGCTGGTTGAGCAAATCGGTGAGGGTTTTGCCGCTGTTGGCCCGCAGCAGCGAGTCGCCGAGGACGGTCAGCGTTTTGCCGGTCTGTTCTTGTTTTTGGGGAAATTTGTTGGCCGTGACGATGACTTCGTCGAGCGAGGTGCCGTCCTGGGCAAATGCCGCAGAACCGGCGGTTGCCGCGAGCCAAACGCCCGCCGCAATCCGGAATACCTTCCGCATGTTGGGAAAAAAGTGAAACGTGCTACGTCGGCGGCCCATCCTCCGTAGGCCGTTGGCGTCTGTGACTTGCGGGCAGGTCTCCTGGCTTGTTTCATTGTTCCCGGCCTTCCCGGTTTCCCAGTGGCTTGAAGAAAAGAACAACTCGTGCGTAAAACGTACAGTTGCGGGGACAGCGCCGGCATGGAACCAGACTTCCCTTTTAAGCCAACCGAAACCGCACCGAGGTGGCTTCGCGGCACCCACAATCGCGGGCAAAGGTAGCCGCCAAACGGAGAATTGGCGCTGGCTCCTTCAAAAGTACCGTGCTCGTCGTACCTTGCGCCGGTTGTTCTTTTGTCATTCCATGCGCATCGTTTCCGTCAACGTCGGTCGTCCACAAACCCTGCCCTGGCGGGGGCAACTCGTCACGACGGCCATTTTCAAAAACCCCGTCGAAGGGCCGGTGCGGCTCGTCGGCACCAGCTTCGAGGGCGACGAGCAGGCCGACCCGCGCGTGCACGGCGGGCCGAACAAGGCGGTGTACGCTTACGACCAGGAACACTACGCGTTCTGGAAAACCGAATTGCCGGACTATGCCTTCACCGACGGCAATTTCGGCGAAAACCTCACCACCGTGGGGTTGCCCGACCACGCCGTGCGCCTCGGCGACCAGTTTCGCCTCGGCAGCGCCGTGCTGATGGCCGTGCAACCCCGGTTTCCCTGTTCCAAACTGGGCCTGCGTTTCAACGACCCCGGCATGACGAAGCGCTTCGCCCAGGCCCTCCGCCACGGCATTTATTTCCGGGTTGTGCGGGAAGGTACCGTGCAGGCGGGCGATGCGATTGAACTGATGAGACGTTCGGACGTGCCCGTCACGATTCAGGACGTGGTCAATGCGTTTTACGGACTCGAAACCGACGAAGCGATGCTCGACGCGATGCGGAGGTTTCCGTACTTGTCGCGGCACGTGCGGGAGGGAATTGGGCGGAAGGCGGGGTGATTTTGTGTGTTTGGCTACCGGGGAAGCCGTTGCCAGCCGACCAGCCGCACAAATCCTTTACGGCTGGCAACTCGTTGGTCTTGGTTACCGGTACCCCGCCGCCTGCAAGCCGAACAATTCCGCGTAGCGCCCGCCCAGGTCGAGCAGTTCTTCGTGGCTGCCGATTTCGAGCGAGGTGCCGTTTTCGAGCACCAGAATCCGGTCGGCCATGCGGACGGTGCTGAACCGGTGCGAAATCAGCACGGCGCTTTTGCCCTTCGTCAGTTCGGCGAAACGCTGGAACACCTCGTACTCGGCGCGGGCGTCGAGGGCGGCGGTGGGTTCGTCGAGAATCAGCACCTGCGCGTCGCGCATGTAGGCCCGGCCCAGAGCGACCTTTTGCCATTGCCCGCCGGAAAGGTCCACGCCGCCCGCCCAACTTCGGCCCAACACCTGCTCGTAGCCGCCCGCGAGGCCGCTGATGACCGAATCGGCGAGGCTACGGCGGGCGGATTCTTCGATGCGGGGCTGGTTGGTACGCTCGTCGATGTCGCCGACGGCGATGTTGACGCCCGCCGACATTTTAAACCGCACGAAATCCTGGAAAATCACGCCCACGTTGCGGCGAAGATCGGTTAGGTCGTACTCGCGGAGGTCGCACCCGTCGAGGAGGATGCGGCCTTCGGCGGGGTCGTAGAGGCGGGCGAGGAGTTTAACCAACGTGGTTTTGCCCGCGCCGTTTTCACCGACCAACGCCAGCTTCTCCCCCACCCGGAGCGTGAAACTCAGGTTACGCAAGGCCCACTTCTCCGAATTCGCGTACTTGAAGCCGACGTTTTCAAAGACAAACCCTTCCCGAATCGGTTTCGGAAACGGCATCGGCTTCGCGGGCGAGTCGATGTTGGGCTGGATGGCGAAAAAGTCGAAGAGGTCCTGCAAATACAGCGCCTCCTGGGTCAGGCTGCTGAACTGGAGCAGCAGGCCTTCGAGCGAACCGCGCAACTGGCGGAAGGCCCCGGCCAGGAACGTCAAATCGCCAAGCGAAATGCCGCCCGTCACGGCCCGGCCCACAATCCACACGTAGGCCCCGTAGTAGCCCGCCGTGCCGAGCGCGCTGAGCACGGTGCCCCACCCCGCCCGGCTGATGGCCAGCGCGCGGTTTTGCCGGAAAAACTGGTCGGACAGTTCGCGGAAGCGGGCAATCAGGAAGCCCGACAGGCCAAAAATCTTCACTTCCTTGGCCGTTTCGTCGCTCGCGCCGACGTAGCGGAGGTAGTCGAGTTCGCGGCGCTGGGGCGTCCAGTTGCGCGAAAGCGAGTAGCTGCGCTGGTTGAAGTAGTTGTCGGCGATGAACGAGGGCGTCACCGCCAAGAGCAGCAACAGCAGCAGCCAGGGGTTGTACACCACGAGACCCGCCGCCAGAAAACCCATCGACACGACGCCCTGCGCCTGCCCGAACACCTGCGAAAGCAGCATCGTCCGGCCGGTGGTCTGGCGGCGGGCGCGTTCGAGTTTGTCGTAAAAAGTAGCGTCTTCAAACTGCTCCAGGTCGAGCAGGGCGGCGTGTTCCATCAGGCGGATGGAGGTGCGGTTGGCGAACAAATCGCCCAGCAAACTATCCAGCAGCGACACCGCCCGGCCCAGCGCGGTGCTGAGCACGGCCAGCCCAAACTCAGCGGCGACGAGTTGCCAGAGGTAGGTCTGGTCGCCGCCCAATGCCCCGATCAGCCGAACGACTTCGTCGATGATGAGTTTGCCGAGGTAGAGCGTGGCCGTGGGAATGGCCGCCTGCACGAGCCGCAGCGCCGCATTGCCCAGAAACAACGCGGGCGACACGCCCCAGATAAGCCGGAAAAAGGCGGGCAGATTGCCCAGGGCCGAGAAGCGGTCTTTCCAGGAAAGTTCGGTTTCGGTTGAGGTGTTGGGGGAAGGTTGTTGTTTGGCCATGGCATTGGGGAAAGCGTGTTTTGGCGTAAAAAATTCCGGGCGTGTCTTCCCTGCGCGAGGCTGACTCCTCACGAGGCGTTGCCAACGGAGTAGCACCAGTCAACGGAATTAAGCGCTATCTTTAGAAGTCAATTAGTCAGCCGACGATGGAAGCCACGAAGCTAACCCCCACGCAGCAGCACTTGCTGAAGATGTTTGCCCGCCTGAAAACGGAAGAACACCTGCATGAGTTGAAAAAAGTGCTGTCGGCGTATTACGCCCGGCGGGTGGATGAGGAATCAGAGCGGATTTGGGAAGAGAAGGGCATGACCGACGAGACCATCGATCAACTCCTCCAGGCTCACCTGCGGACGCCGTACCGATGAAGGTACTCCTCGATACCAACATCTTATTGGCCATTGTGCCCAAACGCTCGAAGGTGCGCTGGTGTTACGATGCCCTGCGCGAGGGGAAGTATGGGGTGGTCCTGTTTAGCCGGACGGTGGCTAAGAGACAATTTTGAGATTATTCCGGTAATGCATTTCCTCAAATTGCAGCGGGCTGACATAGCCCAGCGACGAATGTCGCCGTCGGCGGTTATAATATAGTTCGATGTACTCGAATAACTGCTCTCGTGCGTCAGCCACCGAACGAAAGGCCCGTTGATGGACTAACTCGGCTTTGAGCCGCGACCAGTACGACTCAATAAAGGCATTGTCATACACCTCACCGCGCGGGCCATGCTCTGCTCGAACTGGTGCAAACGAAGCGTCTTTCTGAATTCTTTGCCCACGTATTGCCCTCCTCTGTCGGAGTGGATGATGCTGCCTTTATCCAATTGGTTATGGCCGATGGCCCTCTGTAATGCGCTGTGTACCAAGCCTTCTCCCATATGCTCGTCTACTGACCAGCCACTCATTTTGCGGCTGAAAAGATCTAACCAGCCCCCTAAGTAAGCCCAGTCGCCGTTGACCAAGGGCAGATACGTAATGTCACCTACCAACACCTCACCAGGGCGTGTTGGCGCGGGCCGATCCAACAACAGATTCGGGCTATATGGCCCGGCGTGGTTGCTGTTGGTCGTGCGCGGCACGAAACTGCGGGGCTGAATGGCCTGTAATTGGTTGACTATCATAATCTTCCGTAGCTGGTGGCGACCCACTTCAAAGCCTTGTTCCTGTAAATCCAGCACCAACCGACGACTTCCGTAGCGTCGCTCGTGTTGGTGGAAAAGGCTTTTAGCGGCTTCGACAAGTTGCCGTTTTTCAAGCGTAGGTTGATAGGTTTGTTTGGCCCGGTAAGCATAGAATGCACTCTTGCTAACATCAAGGCATTCGCAAAGTCGCTCAACCGGGTATAAATCAGTCAATTCCAGCATCAAGTCGTAGGTAATCGTCAGGTCATCCGGCTGAAAATGGCGAGTGCTTTTTTTAAAATATCTCGCTCCTGTTCCAGGCGACGTAGCTGCTCACGGAGTTGAGTCAATTCAGCCTGATTAGCCACCTGCCCTTTGCCTGCCTGAGCCAGACCACGCCAGCGGTAGAGCAAGTTGGTTGAGATACCCAACGATTTGGCCACATCAGGTACGCTCCGCTGGCCGTTTTCCACAAGCCGAACGGCATCGGTTTTGAATTGGTCGTCGTACTGGCGACGGGGAGCCGCCGGAGTTTGTTTTTTGGACATGGTTGTCTAAGTTAAGCACTTAGACCGTCTGGCAAACCTGGACCATCTCACCTGACGTTAGCGGAGTTTAAACGGGCGCTGACCAGAAATGCCCCTGAACTAACAGGACTGTAGGTCTCTTCTGCCCCAATCGCCAACTTTTTTCCCGCCCCTTCTTTGAAATGTGTGGGACTCTTGCGATACTTGACGGCGTAACCTGAACCTATCGGCATGAAGAGACTGTTTACGGCTTCCCGAAAGTCAACCTCCCTTTTTCGTAAACCAACGACAAGCCTGCCCCGGTACGCGTGGCTGGCCACCCCGGCCTGTGGCGCACAGGCCGGAACGTGAATAGTGATGTTCTGTGTGCCACAGACCACGGTAGCAGCCAACCGTTTTGATTTTCGCCGGACTCTTGCGATACTTGAGCACGCAACCCCAACCTGCCGCCATGAACAGACCCTTTACCGCTTCCCGAACGTTAACCTCCCTTTTCGTACACCGACCCTAAGCCTACCTCAGCACGAGTGGCCGGTTCGTGCCCGTTGAGGCAAGCTGAAGACTGGACTTCATGGCCCGTTCCAAGTCCCTTCGCACCGGCTTGGCTTAAGACTTGGAACACTTGGCTCATTTTTTTACAGTACACCGTATAGATTTTTCTTCTAATGCCTACCTATCAGACAAAAAGGATTCAGCGTATTGTCCATTATTATCGTCTATTAATGGGATACAATATTCAAATTAGTAAAACAGAGACTTCAGAAAATTTATTTTTACGTCTATATAATGTGATTAGAGGGAAAATTTTATCGAACGAAAAGGCCCACTTTACATTTTTGGGTAAAACATATATTATTCCAGAGATATTATTGAATGAGCAGACTCAATTGATTCAAGGAAAGATGTATACGGTTCGCGAGGAAGATTTTCCAATGCTTTACAATAAAAAGACAACTGTTATACGAGATGTAAATGCAGGAGCTAATGAGGGAATTGTCGAGGTAACTCATTTTGTTATTGATTTTAAGCGAATCAATCCTTCAATTGGCATTGAGTACAATCTGTACGGAGCTAAAATAAATGACTTTGTTCGCTATCTTGAATATATAGGAAAGTTAACTGGAATAGTTGACGGCATCGGACTACAATTAATCCACCGAGACAACTTGAAGGATTTTAAGAAGCGTATAGGAAAATTGTCAAGAATAGTGGTAAAAGTTCATAACGAAGAAGTGCAGCAAATTCATGATATCGATGAGGGACTTGCTTCTTCTCTCGAAAGTGTAAAAAACCTATTTGAAGGAGAATATGCGGTACTTGAAGTAAAATTTGATTATTCTAAAAAACTTTCTGATATTAGAAAAGCAGAAGGGAAAGTAGATTCAATCATTGACAAGCTAATTTCAAACAAAAATCACGCACTACATTTCGATAGGCTACAGGTTTTCGCGCAAGATTCTGACAGAGACAATAAGCTACAATTGTTTGACTTATTAGCTGACAAGGTTAAAAGTGTAATTGAAGTAGAAAAAATTGAACCTAGTCGCATCGTTAATAGTGGGGATATTTTACAGCAGATGAATAGTGAAATGATTAAGTTAAGAGTTTAAAAGAAATTGATAATGGCTACAAGACAAGCTAAACTTTTCGATTTCTATTTAGCTCGACCAATCATTATTGATTTTGGTCTTATTAGCTTATTTTTAATATTGACAATCTTTTTAAATTGGTTCCGCTGTGTAAGCTTAAGTATTGAACAAGCAGGCTCAATTTATAGTGCAGTTATTAGCACTTGTATTTCTCTTGCTGGATTTATATTAGCTGCATTAACAATAATAGTAACATTTAGATCTAATCTGAAAGCCAAAGGTTTTGATGATTCAAAAAATGCTTTAGATTTCATTCTTTCAAGTAAAATGTATAGACAAATTGTTTTGGTCTATAGAAAAGCAATTCTTGAATTTATCTTTATATCTTTATCGTTATTCTTATGTTGGCTTTTCGCTTCTCTTATAAAAGATAGTAATGCATTATTAGCAATTGCAGTATCAGGGGTTTTTGCAACATCTACAACTATTTTTAGAAGCTTGTGGGTGCTATTTAAGATTTTACATGCTGAACATATTCCTAAAACATAAATCAAGTTGGGCGTAGTCCGTACCTTTCCCAGCTCCCACTGGCGCGAGTCTATGACTTTCACTGGCGCGAGTTTGCAACTCGTGCCGGGTCAGGTGGGCATCCGCTTCACATTCAAATCGTTTAACGTCAGCACATTCGCTCGGGCACGAGTTACAAGCTCGCGCCAGTTACAACCGTCGGTTTTTGATTTATTCCCTCGTTCGTCCGCGTTTGTGACCGCGCGGCGGACCGTACGGATGCCGGAGTAAAGCGTTTGTAACGCTCGTGCGTCAAAGACGCAAACCTCGAGCATCCTCGTCACAGACGCAGACGAACCACGGGAACCTTCCTGCGAAGAATTCCAATTGCCCAACTTCCTCTCCGCCTGCTCTTCCATCCCGTCGCCGGGCTTTGCCAAAGGCCGGGGCGGGTCGAAGTCGCTGGTTGAGTCGCGGGGGTTTGGGTGGGCAATCGAAACCGACGCCCGGCGTTGCAAATTGACCGACTTCGCTTTTGTTTTTAAACCGTTCCCGCCCGGTTGGTTTGCGATCGATAGCCAGCATAAACCAATTCATTCCGATCCCAACGAATCGGGAACCGATTGCTTTGTGAGCGGGTGCGATCACAAAGCAATCGGATGCGCTCAGGAACCAACCGGTTCCTTTTTCTTTGGAATCGCAGGCGATCGGAAACAAATTGCTTGCGATTGGTTCGTGTTTCATTGCGATCACAAACGAATTCGATGCGATTTCTTTGTGGTTGATTCCGTTTCCTTTGTGAGCGGTTCCGATCCGAAGGATTTCAGGTCGATCGGCGCTGGAATCGGAACGCCGTCGGGGATGAAGGCGCGGGGCATTTGATTTTCCCGAACCTTGAAGACCTTTGGGGAATCATCCGCACCCGAACGCACCATGCCTTTCCTGATTCTCGACCTCGAAATGACCGGCACCGAACCCGGATACCACGAAATCATCCAGCTCGGGGCCGTGCTCTGCGACGACGACTGGACCGAACGGGGCCGCTACCTGACCAACGTGTACCCCGAAGACGAGGAGACGTTTACGGAAAGCGCCGCGAAAGTCCACGGCCTCACGCTCGCCGACCTCGACGACGCGCCGATGATTTACGACGTGCTGCCCCAGTTTGAAACCTGGGTGCTGAAGCAACTCAACCGCAAACCCGGCCAGTTCGACAACACCCAGGTGCTCCGCGACGTGGTGGTGGGCGGGCAGAGCGTGATCAACGACCTCAATTTCCTGCGCTTCGCCTACCGCAACGAAAAGCTGAAGTGGCCCTTCTCGAACGTGCTGCTCGATTTGCACACGCTGAGCTACTTCGTGTTTGAAATCCTGAAAGCCAACGGGCGTAGCGTGCCCAAATCGCTCAGTTTGAAAGCCATTTCGGAGTTTTTCGGCTTTGCCCGCGAAGACACCCACCACAACGCCCTCGAAGACGCCGCGCTGACGGCGGCGTGTTTCCGGGAGGTGATGCAGGTGGGCAGAGGGATGAAGGTGGTCTGAACTTAGGAGATTACCCCCAATCCCCTGAAGGGGGCTTTCCTGCCTGAAATTTCCTCCGTGAAAAAAAGCCCCCTTGAGGGGGTTGGGGGTATTGTTCGGATTCGCGCTTGATCATTCTGGTGGTCCGTCCAATCCTTCCCATCGTAGTTCAGCCAAAAAACACAAAAAGCCGCCCCAACGGGGACGGCTTCAATGAGGTAGGTTAAAGCAGCTAAACGCTAACTTCGACAGATGAGCAACGTATAGGGTTTCGGGGGCGAAGGAAGGCTGAACGAGTCAGGGAGACTTCCCTCAAGGTGGATAGTAGCCAAAGATAAGAAAGCCCGGGCAAAGTCCGTATCCGTTTGGGCGGAAATTTTTCGCGGAGTTGGTCACTTTTCCGGGCAGAATCCCCGTAGTTGCAGCCTTGCAGCCGTCATCCGGTACGGCTCTCAGCGGCTGGCTGACGCAGGCCGTTGGCTTTCAGCATCAACGCTGCTTTGTCCGGTAAGAAGCTGCCGGTTGGTTTTGATTCGCTCGTTTACGCAACCACGTCCCCAACGCTCCGCATGAAACGTCGGTTTGTTTTTGCGCTGCTGGGTTCCGCTGCGCTTTTCTCCTGCAAAAAGGTACAAACCACCACGCCGCAACTCCGGCCCCTCGTGGAGGCCGTGTACGCATCGGGCAAGGTGCTGCCCGCCGACGACCACCGCGTGTACGCCCAGGCCGACGGCGTGATTGTGGGGCAGTTGGTAACCGAAGGTGCGAGCGTAACCCGCAACCAGCCCTTGTTTCGCCTTGAAAACTCCAGCCAGCAGGCGCGGCTGTCGGGGGCCGATGCCGTGCTGCAACAGGCCCAGGCCAATTTGCGCGGCGATTCGCCCGTGCTGAACGAACTCGAAACGGGACTCGCCAGCCTCCGTGCCCGCGTCGCCGACGATTCGACCAACTACGTCCGGTACCAAAACCTTTGGCGGCAGAACGCCACGGCGCGCATCAACCTCGACCGTGCCTTGCTTTCCTACCAAACCTCGCGCAATGAACTCGCCGCCGCCCGCGAGCGCCTGCGCCGCACCCGCAACCAACTCCGCCTCGACCTCGCCAACGCCCAAACGGCCGCCCGTGTGAACCGCACCGACGCGGGCAACACCCTCGTGCGCAGCGACGTGGACGGGACGGTGTTCGACATTTTCCGGAAACAGGGCGAAGCCATCCGGCGCGGCGAACCGCTGGCCTCGCTGGGTCGGGGCGGGTTTTACCTCCAGCTTTGGATCGACGAGCAGGACGTGGCGAAAATCAGCACCGGGCAGGAGGTGCTGGTGCAACTGGATTTGTACAAAGACCGGGTTTTCAGGGCAACGATCACCAAACTCTACCCGACCCTCAACCCCGAAAACCAATCCGTGCGGGCCGACGCGCAGTTTGTTGAAACGCCGCCGAAGCTCGTCGCCAACGCGTTTGCCGAGGCCAACATCGTGATTTCGCGCAAAGCCGCCGCGCTGACGATTCCCAAAGCCCTCGTGCTGGGCGATTCGGTACTCGTGCAAAACGCCGACGGCAAGCCGCAGAAAGTAGCCATCCGGAAAGGCATCGAAACGACCGATTACGTGGAAGTGCTTGGCGGGCTGACGAAGGAGGATAAACTAATTTTGAATGAATGAAGGAGAGAAGGAGTGAATAGAAAAACAGCAATGGTTTAGAAGCTGTTTGAGTTAACCTTCAGGTCGTCATGCCGAACTTGTTTCGGCATCTTCCCCGCTCGAACCAAGCTGTTTTCGGTAAAAAAGTCGCTTTGCTACCCGGCGGGAAGATGCCGAAACAAGTTCGGCATGACGAAATCTGCGCTTTTTGCTAACTCAAACAGCTTCTTATTCTTTCATTCGCTCATTCTTTCCTTCATTCATTGGAAAAGCCATGTTCGCCACCAACTTCCAAATCGCCCGAACGCACCTGCTGGCCAAGAAAAAGCAGACGGTTATTGCCATCCTCGGCGTTACGTTCGGCATTGCCATGTACGTGCTGATGGCCTCGGTGCTCACGGGCGTCAACAAACTGGTGGACAACCTGTCTTTTCAGGCCACCGCCCACATCCGGCTGTACCGCGAACCCGACGTCAACCGGAAATCCCTGCTCGAAACCCGGTTTCGCGGCACGGACACGCTCGTAAAAGTGTACCACCAGCGTCCCAAGCCCGAACGGCTCTACCTCCGCAACGCCTCGCTAATTCTGGCCGATTTGCGCAAAAACCCCGAAATCACCGGCGTGTCGGCGCAGGTGAGCACGCCCGTGTTTTACAACTACGGCGCGGTGCAGTTCAACGGTACGCTGCTCGGCGTGGCTATTTTCGACGAAGACCGCTTGTTCGACCTCCGCAGTCAGGTGAAATCCGGGCGGCTGGAAAACCTCCTCGCCAACCCCAACAGCCTGATCATGGGCGCGGGACTGGCCAGAAAAATGAGCGTGCGCGAGAGCGACAATGTCACGCTCGTGACGCCGCGCGGCGTAGTGTTCGTGCTGAAAGTTGTCGGGATTTTCAAATCGGGCATCGGGGCCGTGGATAACGTGCGGAGTTATACGAACATTGGCACGGTGCAAAAACTTTTGCAGGTGGACAAAACCTTCATCACCGACATCAGTCTGAAAATCAAGGACATTTACGCCTCGAAAATCGTTGCCGACCAGTTGGCCGCCCGCTACGGCGTGAAAGCCGAAGACTGGCAAACGGCCAACGCCACGCTCGTGACGTCGAACAAAATCCGCGACGGCATGGCGTACATCGTCACCGTGACGCTGCTCGTGGTGGCCGGCTTTGGGATTTACAACATCATGTCGATGACCGTCAACGACAAACTCCGCGACATCGCCATTTTGAAAGCCACGGGTTTTTCGGGCCGCGACATCGTGCAGATTTTCCTCACGCAGGCCGTCATCATCGGGTTGCTGGGCGCGCTGGTGGGCGTGGCGCTGGGGTTCCTGCTTTCCTGGATGGTGTCAAGGGTGCCGTTCGACGGCGGCGATTTTTTCAGCCTCGACCATTTCCCGGTCAATTTCAACCCGGTGTTTTACGTCGTCGGCGTCGGGTTCGGCGTGGTCACGACGCTGCTGGCGGGGTACTTCCCGTCGCGGCGCGCGGCAAGGGTGGACCCGGTGGCGATTCTGAGGGGGTAAGGCCTTCCAGACGGACTTTGGTATCCCGACGAAGGAGGGATCTCTCGGGATACCAAACGCTTTGAAGGTTAGCCCACTGCTTAGCGAGTAAACGGGATCGCTCCTTCGTCGGAATGACAAAAATGCGGCACGACAACGCGTAAATCGATTGCATGGAACCCGTTCTGAAAGCCACCCACCTCAACAAGTTTTTCTACGAACCCGAAAAATTTCAGGTGCTCACCGACATCACGTTCGAGGCCCAACGTGGTGAATTTCTGACGATTGTGGGTAAGTCGGGCTGCGGAAAATCGACGCTGCTCTACATCCTCTCGACGATGGACACCGACTACGAGGGTTCGATGCAAATTAACGGCACCCCCCTCACCGGCCTCGACCAGACCGCCCTCGCCCGATTCCGCAACGAGCACATCGGGTTCGTGTTTCAGTTTCACTTTTTGCTGCCTGAATTTTCGGTGCTCGAAAACGTGATGTTGCCCGCCCTGAAGCTGGGCAAGTTTTCGCGGGACGACATCGAAAGCCGGGCGATGGAAAAACTCCGTTTGCTGGGCGTGGCCGAACAGGCCCGCAAACCGGCCAGCAAACTCTCCGGCGGCCAGCAGCAGCGCGTGGCCATTGCCCGCGCGCTCATCAATGACCCGACCATCATCATGGGCGACGAACCGACGGGCAACCTCGACACGGCCAACACCCGGAATGCTTTCGCCATTTTTCAGGAACTGGCCCACCACCAGCACCAGACCATCATC
Source organism: Spirosomataceae bacterium (assembly GCA_965249815.1). Classification (GTDB taxonomy): domain Bacteria; phylum Bacteroidota; class Bacteroidia; order Cytophagales; family Spirosomataceae; genus JAJAZB01. The sequence continues at coordinate 1,180,391 of CBDFMV010000003.1, forward strand.
TGCGTCACGCACGACCCCGAATTCGCCGAGAACTCCGACCGCACGATCACGATGTCCGACGGGCAGATTGTGGGCGACGGGGACCGCGTCGCTCAGAAAAAATAAGTCAGGTTCGCCGAAAAAGCCTGGTTGTAGTTGCGGGCGATGGTCACCGACTGAATCAGTGTGCCGTTTTGGTCGGTAAAATTGATTACGTCCGGCTTGGTTCTGGAAACGACATCCTGCGTAAGGCGAACGTCGGCGGTGAGGTGCCGCCCCAGCCGGTACCCCGCGCCTACCACCAGGCCCAGGCCCGTGAGTCGGCGCACCGTGACGGTGCGGAGCCGGGGCAAAAACCGCGTCACCTGTGCCCCACCTTCCAGAAAAAAGCCCGACTTTCCCGGCGAGAACCGCAGCAACAACGGCAGAATGACGTAGCGATTCTGGTAGCGAAACCGACTGACGTTGCCCGCAGACGACAACCGGATTTCCCCCGTTCCGTCCTGGTTCGAGTACGCCAGTTCGCCTGCCAGCGTCCAGCGCGAGTCCGTCTTGTATTCGCCTGCCAGCCCGATTCGGTACCCCACACGTAGGGGCAGAGCGGGGGCAATATCCCGGCCAACGATTCTCGAAAAATTCACCCCGCCCGTCACGCCCCAGGCGAAGGGCCTGGTTTGGGCTTGCGCGGTAGTGGTCGCGCCGCAGCTTAGTAAGGCTGCGAACAAAATGAGGCGGTTTTTCACGGCGTTTGTTGGGTTTTGATGCTGAAAACGGGCTTACTTCGCGGCGGCGCACCGGAGAAATCCACCGCTGTCGCGAAGGGATAAATTCCCGGCAGCGGTTCCTTTTCGGAACCAAACGCCTCTTTTCTTTAGATTTTGTTAAAATAGTAAAAAACAATCTGAAAATTCTTCAACCACACGTTTTAAAACCAATCGAAAACCATGAAATTTCGGCAGCGATTTTCGCTAACCATATCCACCTTCCTGATGCTTTATTCTTCCGTCTTCGCCCAGCAATGGCCCGCCGCCAAGGCCAATGCATGGTACGCCAGACAACCCTGGCTCGTTGGCGCGAATTTTCTGCCTTCCAACGCGATCAACGAGTTGGAAATGTGGCAGCCCGACACCTGGTCGCCGTTCCTGATTGACAAGGAACTCGGCTGGGCCGAAAGCCTCGGCATGAACACCATGCGCGTGTTTCTGCACGACTTAGCGTACCGCGACGACCCGAAAGGGTTCAAACAACGCCTCGACCAGTTTCTGGGCCTGTGCGCCAAGCACAAAATCCGACCCATGCTGGTGCTGTTCGACTCGTGCTGGGACCCCAACCCGCACACCGGCAAGCAGAAGGACCCCGTGCCGGGCGTGCACAACTCCGGTTGGGTGCAAAGCCCCGGTGCCGAACTGCTCGGCGATAAATCGAAGTGGGACACCGTGCTGAAACCCTACGTGCTCGACGTGGTCGGTTCGTTCCGCAACGACGCCCGCATCCTGGCCTGGGACGTGGTCAATGAACCCGACAACGACAACGGCAACTCGTATGGCAAAAACAACCTCAAGCAGGAGTTGTCCAACAAAAGCGAGATGGGCGTGGAACTCGTCAAGGCCGGTTTTGGCTGGGTGCGCGAAGCCAAACCCACCCAACCCGTGACCGCCGCCCCCTGGCTCGGCGATTGGAGCAGCCTGGAGGCGATGAGCGACATGAACCGGTTTTTGTTCACCCATTCCGACATCATCACGTTTCACAACTACGACGCTCCCGCCGAGTTCGAGAAGCGCGTCGGATTCCTGAAAAAACTGGGTCGCCCGGCCATCTGCACCGAGTACATGGCCCGCGTGACGGGCAGCACGTTCCAGAACATCCTGCCGATTGCCAAACGCGAAAAAGTCGGTGCGATGAATTGGGGCTTCGTGTCGGGCAAATCGCAGACGATCTACCCCTGGGATTCGTGGCAGAAACCTTACGCCGCCGAGCCGCCGGTGTGGTTCCACGACATTTTCCGGCCCAGCGGCGCGGCGTACCTGCCCGAAGAAACGGCCTTCATCAAGTCGCTGACCCGCAAGTCGGCCAAAGTTCTTCCGGTCCGGCGCAAGGCCGTCATGGCGGGGGAGTAAGTTTCCGTGATCCGTTTTTTTGCGAAAGCCGTCCCGAATCTTCGGGACGGCTCTTCATTTTTTGCCGAATCGCGCAATCGCGCCTTTTCCGCCCACGGCCCAGCCCGCATTTCCCGCGAAACTGACGGCGTGGAACGCCGACTCGTCGAGGCGTTGCCAGGTTTTCCCGGAATCTTCCGAAACGCTGGTGCCCGACGGCCCAACGACCACGAGCCGCCTGCCGACCACGGCCGCGCCTTCCTTGAGTCCACCGGGGCGCATCGCGCCCGTGAGTTGCCAGGTTTTGCCGCCGTCGGCTGTGCGGAGCGCGTTGAAACTCGAATCGCGCTCGGCCTGGTAGTCGCCGCCCACGGCCACGCCGCCCGTTGACGACCAGAACCGCAGGCCGAAAATGCCCGAACTCGCTCCGGCGTGGACGCGCCCGGCGGGCATCGGCGTTTCGGCCACCTGCCAGCTTCGGCCCCGGTCGCTGGTGTACAACACGCGGGCGTGCGCACTGCCGCCCGTGCCAATCCAGGCCAGTTTTGAGTTTGGCAACACCACGAGCGAGGTGCCACTGGCGGCAAAAGCCGCCTCGCCGGGCAGCACGGGCGGGAAGTTCGCGCGAGGCACTTCCTGCCAGGTTTTCCCGCCGTCGTCGGTGGTCAGCACGTAGAATTTCCCGTCCACCGGGTCGCCGAAGCAAATGCCGTGGGTGGCGTCCCAAAAGTCGAGGCCGTCGAGGAAAACGCCTTTTTGCGTGGTTTGAAAAACCAGTTGCCAGGTCTGCCCGCCGTCGGTGGTGCGGTAGATGCGCGCTGCCCCTTTTTCGGCTTCGCCCGCGCTCATCGCCACGGCGACGCTGGCGCTGACGGCGTGTACGTCGCGGAAATCGAGCGTTTCCGTTCCGGCGATTCGCTTCGGTTCCCAGGTTTGGCCGCCGTCGGTCGTGCGCAGAAGCGTGCCCTTCGAGCCGCCCACCCAGCAGGTCGTTTCATTGACCGCGCATACGGCGCGAAAGCTGGCATCGGTGCCAGAGTTTTGGCGAAGCCACTGGGCTGACGCGGGGAACGCCAACAGAAAAAGCAGCAGGTGTTTCATGCCGCAAACATCGGCTCCGGCACGCGCTCGCGCAACACCCCCTCGACAATCAGGTACTGCGCCGCCGCGTAGGTGGGCATCACGAGCCAGGAAAGCCAGCTTGTTCCCTGCCCATCGAATTTCTCTACGGCAATGAAACTATCGGAGATTATGAACAGAAAAGCACCGACCGCCACCGGCCAGAAACTGTCGGCAGGCACCCGCCCGTACCGACTGCATGCCATCAGGGCCATCGTCGTGATGACGAGCAGATACGCTGCAACGGGCAAGGCCATCCCGCCGAGGTTGGGCTGAATGACAAGGAAGATGCGCAGGACGTAAAATAGCGTCAGCACCATTCCCATCCTGACGCCCACGTTGGGAATTTTCCAGGGAAAGAGAAACGGCGTTTTCCAGAAAACCACCGCGTACAAAACCTGCATCACCAGAAACGATCCCAGCCCAACCAGAAACCCGTCGTCGCGCAGCAGCAGCACGTCGCCGAGCCAGGCAAAGGCAAGCGCGGTTTGGAAAACGGCGTCGCGGCGGGTGCGGTGCCCGCGCGTTTCCCGGAAAAAATAAAGCGACAACGCCGTCAGCAGCGCGGGCTTGGCGAAAAGCCGCAGTCCGGGTTGTTCGGGCAGCAACGTTTCCGCGTAGAATTCGAGGAGGCAGAGGGCGGTGTAGGCGAGAAGGAAACGAAATCGGGGCGAACGGGCATCCATGTGCGAATTTGTAACTATTCCCTAATTTAGCAAAAATTAGGGAATCTTATGAACCTGGAACCAGCCCCGTACCTAAAGCCCTCAAGCATTCCTGAAGGGTTTCACGAAGTTGCAACCAAGTATTACTTCAGTTCGTACAACCTGGAAGAGGGCCATGACACAAGTGATGAGGAATTGGCCTTATTCAGGAAAATTAACGAGAACTATCTGTATTGGGACAAGGTAAAGTACCAAAAGCTGACGAGTATGGTTTCCTCAAATGAACAGCTTTGGTACATAGTTAAATTTTGGCGACGCGCCAATTACCGCCCGCTCTTTTTTGGCAAAACCCGATTCAGTTATTTAATCAGTCCAACTATCGAGCGCCGGTTGCACCAGTTTGATTTGGAATTAGGCGGATCGCTGGGCAGCCCCAGCCCCCTGCGCGACGAAGACCGGCACCGTTACCTGATCAGTTCGCTCATGGAAGAAGCCATCACGTCGAGTCAAATCGAAGGGGCCGTCACGACGCGGAAACAGGCGAAAGCGTTCCTGGCGAAAGGACGTTCGCCGCGTAACAAGTCGGAACGGATGATTTTAAACAATTACCACACCGTCACCTACATTCGCGAACTGAAAACGCAGGAACTGACGGTAGAACGTTTACTGGACATTCACCGGATGGTCACTGAAGGTACGATGGATGATCCGGCTATGGCGGGGGCGTTCCGACGGGATGACGAAATTAACGTGGTCGATGCCCTGGAGGGCGACGTCGTTTACCAACCGCCTACCCATTCTGAATTACCCACGTACGTGGACGCACTCTGCCGGTTTTTCAATCGTGACAACGACGATCAATTTATTCATCCCGTCGTCAAGGCCTGCATTCTTCATTTTTTAGTGGGCTGGTTACACCCGTTCGTCGATGGCAACGGGCGCACGGCGCGGGCCTTGTTCTACTGGTTTCTACTCCGGCGCGGGTACTGGTTGGTGGAATACCTTTCGATTTCAAACATCATTCTCAAATCCCGAAACCAGTACGCCAAAGCCTTTTTGTACACCGAACACGATGAGAATGACCTGACGTATTTCATCCAGTACCAGACAAAGGTCATGCAGCAGGCGCTCGAAAGCCTGAAAGCGTACCTTGACCGGAAAGCGGCGGAAAAGCAGCGGGCCGGGCGGGTATTTCGGCAATCGGGTTTAAATGCCCGCCAGGTACAAATCCTGACATGGATGACCGAGGATCCTAACGGTTACCTCACTGTTCGGGAAATGGAAATCCGGCTGGGCGTTTCCAACCAAACCGCACGAACGGATTTGGAAAAGCTGGCCGCAGGCGGCTACCTGACCAAAGTTGCCGTTAACGCCAAAGAACAGCAATTTGTGCGTGGCCTTAAATTTGAAACCCTGGTTTCCTAAGATTTCCTAATTTCTCACAAATTAGGAAATCCTGGGAAATTCCCTCACTCCTTCATCAACCCCGCCCGAATCACTTTCTTGTCCATTTTCCCAACCGAGGTTTTTGGAATGGCCTCCACGAAGGCAATGGTTTCGGGCACCGTCCACTTGTTGATCTCGCCGCGCTCGACGTAGGGCTGGAGGTGCGCCCGGATGTCGGCGTCGGTGGCCGTGTGGCCGGGTCGGAGCACAATGCTGGCGTGGGGCCGCTCGCCCCATTTCACGTCGGGAATGCTCACCACGGCTACTTCGGCCACCGCCGGGTGCAGGCCGATGAGGCTTTCCAGATCAATCGAACTGACCCACTCGCCGCCGGTTTTGATCACGTCTTTGATGCGGTCGGCGATTTTGATGAAACCCCGCTCGTTGATCGTCGCCACGTCGCCGGTGTGGAGCCAGCCGCCGCGCCAGAGTTCTTCCGATTTTTCGGGTTCCTTGAAATAGCCCTGCGTCAGCCACGGGGCGCGTGTGACCACTTCGCCCATCGTTTCGTCGTCGGCGGGCACGTCGTGGCCCGCTTCGTCCACCACACGGAGGTCCACCAGCACAGCGGGTGCGCCCGCGCGGATGCGGGCTTCCACTTCGGCATCGAGGTCGAGGGTGGCTTGTTCAGCCTGGCTCAGGTACGACCCCGACAGCAGCGGGCAGGTTTCCGACATGCCGTAGCCGACACTGACCTCGATGCCCCGCGCCAGGGCGGCTTTGGCCAGGGCTTTGGGCAGAGCCGAACCGCCGATCAGCACTTTCCACTTCGACAAATCCACCTGCTGCACGGCCGGGTGGCCGACGAACATCTGCAAAATCGTGGGCACGCAGTGCGAAATGGTAGGCTGGTGAGTCAGAAACAGTTTCAGCGTCATTTCCGGCTCAAATTTTCCCACGTACACCTGCTTCATGTTGAGCAGCGTAGCCGCGAAGGGAAAGCCCCAGGCGTGGACGTGGAAGAAGGGCGTCAGCGGCATGTACACGTCGGCGTTGTTGACCGTGCCGGAGCGGGCCAGACTGCTCACTTGAATGGCCAGGGCCAGCGTGTGGAGCACAATCTGGCGGTGGGTGAAAAACACGCCCTTCGGGTTGCCGGTGGTGCCGGTGGTGTAAAACGTGGTCGCCACGGCGTCTTCGTCGAAATCCTCGAAGGCGTACTGGTCGGAGGCCGCCGCGAGCAACGCCTCGTACTCGCCCGCCACCGGGAGCGTCGCCTCAGGCAGGGGCGCGTCCTCGGCGGCCACGATGACGTGCCGGACGGTCGTAAACTGCCCCGCCAACTGGTTGAGCAGCGGCACGAAATCGGCGTGGGCCAGGATGACCACGTCTTCGGCGTGGTTGATGGTGTAGAGAATCTGGGCCGGGGAAAGCCGCCAGTTGATCGTGTGGATGACATGGCCCGTCATCGGAATGGCGAAGAAACTTTCGAGGTAGCGGTGGCTGTCGTAGTCTATCACGGCGATGGTTTCGCCGCCGTTCAGGCCGAGGTTTTTGAAGACGTTCGCCAGCCGGGCCACGCGCTTCCGCAGTTCAACATAATTGTAGCGCACCCGGTCGCGGTACACGATTTCGCGGTCGGGTTCGAGCCGGGTCGAATGGTCGAGAATCCGCTTGATGAGCAGCGGGTAAGCGAAGGCGGAGGGCGTCGGGGCGATTTTCCGGAGGTTCATAGGTGGGTTGAGGTGCTATTTTTTCCTGGCAAAAACCAATGTTGCCAAAACTAAACAAAAAGCCCGCTGGTTTGGGCGGGCGGTGAAAAAGTACGCGGCGGAGTCAGCGCCGATTTGACCTGGATTGCGTAGTTTTCCGGCCAAACCTCTTTCCAACCAATTTCCATGAACCCATTTCTGCTGTTTTGCGCCGCCATGAGCGGAGCCGTCCTGCTCGCCGACCAGCCGAACACGCTCAGCACCGCCGAGAAAAAAGCGGGCTGGCAGCTCCTTTTCGACGGCAAAACCCTCAACGGCTGGCGCGGCTACCAGCACAAGGAACCCAAAAACTGGAAGGTGGAGAACGGCCTGATTCACGGCACCAACACCAACCAGAGCGAGGCCGCCCGCGCCGACCTGATCACCAACGCCGAGTACGACAACTTCGAACTGGCCTTTGAGTGGAAAGTCGGCCCGCTGGGCAACAGCGGCGTCATGTACCGCGCCACCGAAGTCCACAAGCAGCCGTACTACAGCGGGCCGGAGTACCAGCTCGAAGGCTACGCCGCCGACTACGCCCGGCGCGGCGAAAAACTCCCGCTGACGGTGCTGCAACTCACCGGCGCGGCCTACGACATGTACGAAAACCCGCTCAACAACGCCCGCCCGCTCGGCGAATTCAACGAGAGCCGAATCCTGGTAAACGGCGCGAACGTGGAGCACTGGCTCAACGGCAAGAAAGTCCTCGAATACGAGCTTTGGTCGGACGATTGGAAGGCCCGCAAGGCAAAGTCGAAATGGAAAGCCGAAGCTGATTACGGCATGGCCAAAAAGGGCCACATCGCCTTCCAGGACCACGGCACGGAGGTCTGGTACCGGAGCGTCAAGCTACGGAAGTTGTAGCCCGCACCCGTTCGATGATGCGCAGTTGTTCGACGAGCTCCTCCGGTTTCACAGCCAGCGGTGCGCCTTCGGCGAGGACGGCGTAGAGGTTTTCAAAAAGCAACCCCCAATTGCCCGGCTCGGTCTGAAGCAACCCGCGAAACGGCACGCCGTTCAACTCGGTGTGCAGCAGGCCGTGCTGGCTTTCGGGTTCGACGCCAAAACCGGCTTGACCAGGCCGCAGACCCGCTTTCAGGTGGTCTTCCTGCGCGTCGAGGCCGGGTTTCAGAAACGAGCCTTTGGTGCCGTGCAGCACGTAGCGCGGCCCCGGTTCGCGCACGAGCAGGCTGGCCCGTAGGCGCACTTTCAGTTTTCCGTAATCGAGCCGCACGTCGAAGGCGTCGTCAATGCCGCTGCCGGGGCGCTGGGTGAACACCTCGCCGCCGACGGTTTGCGGTGCGCCGAACAGCGTGAGCGCCTGGTCGATGAGGTGCGCGCCGAGGTCGTAGAGAATGCCGCTGCCGGGGCCGGGGGTTTCTTTCCAGGGTTTGGGGTTTAGAATCGGCTTGTAGCGGTCGAAGTGGGCTTCGTAACTGAGCAATTCGCCGAGCCAGCCGTTCTCCAAGACTTTTTTCACCGTTTGAAAATCCCCGTCGAAGCGGCGGTTCTGGTAGGCGCTCAGCACGCGGTTCTGGGCTTTCGCCAGTGCAATCAACTCCTCGGCCTCTGCGACGGTGGTCGTCATCGGCTTTTCCACGAGCACGTGTTTCCCGGCCAACAACGCCCGGCGGGCGTAGTCGAAATGCGTTTCGTTGGGCGTGGTGATGCTGACCAGGTCAATTTCCGGGTCGGCCAGCACGGCCTCGAAGTCGTGCGAAACCTGCACCCAGTCGTAAATTTCCTTCGGCGTGTTCGAGCCGGAGGTGACAACGGTTTTGAGGCGAAACTTCGGGTTGGCGACGAGAAACGGGGCTTGCAGGTAGCGGCCGGACAGGCCGAAGCCGATGAGGGCGGTTTGGAGGGGCATTCGGAAAAGGAATTTTTCGGCAAAGATGCACTTTGCTCACGAAGCCATCGCCAACTGCCGCAATTCCAGCAAATCGGCCTCGGCTTCGGAGGTGATTGAGGAATTTATTGACTCCGAATCATAAAAATGTCCAACCAATTGATAAAGAAGCTGATAACTTGCGTAGGAAGCCAATTGCGGACTGGCCAGTTCTTTCACGAGCCGGGCGAAAAGTTTATCCTTACGGGCAATGTACTGCTCCACCAGAAACTCATCGTCCGACAAGCTGCGATGAATTTTGATTAACTCGTCCGTTTTTTTGACATCCTGAATCAGGTCGTACAACTTCAGCATTCGGGCATTTTTCATGATTCTTTCGGAAGAAACGTTAACTCCAAGAAACCTTTCGGGTGGATAATTCCCCGACGATTACGTTCGGTTTTGTCGAACTTGTCCATCCAATAAGCGCGATCACTCACATAAAGGGCGTACAGCCGGTGGTCGGGAGGAAAAACGCTCACCACGTACCCATCCACGCCGAAGCGCTGGACCGAATCCAGGTACTTCAGGAATTGCAGTTTCTCATGGCAGCGTTCGACCACGTCAAAGCTAATAAAATTGACTACATCCACGTCACGAGGCCGAGGCTCGTGGGTGGTGAAACTGCCATCGACCCATTGCACGAACGGCCCCCCCGGCAAGGTATCGCGGAGTGACGTCAGATAAGTCAGGTAACCCTCGAATAAACGCTGGCGTTCCGGCGTGCCAATTTGTTGAATGAATACGGCTTCCAATTCATCCAGGGAAGAAGGCAAATTGTAATTCGGGATAAGCAATCCGCGCTGGTTGAACGTCAGCATTTTGGTCAAGGAAAATCGGTTGTTTCACCCCACCCCCTCCTCCAGCTCCCAAAGCGCCAGCGCCAGCCGGATCAGCGCGTAGTCGTATTTCTGTTCGAGCAATTCGAAGAGCGGGGCGATGGCGTCGCCGCGTTTGAGGCCGATTTCCCGCGCCCCACCGACGATGACCGTGTACGCGGGCCGTTCGATGAATTGCCACAAATCCACCTCGTGGCCTTCTTCGCGCACTTTCACGAGGTGCGCCACGATGGTCGAGGTGCTCAGGCTGCGCTGCCGGGCCATTTCTTCGAGCGACAGGCCCTGTTTGTACAGATCGAGCGTCTGGATGTAGGTGAAGCCTTTCACTACCCGGCCGCTGGGCTGCACCTGCGCGGTTTCGCGGGCAAACCCGAGGATTTCGTTGATGAATGCCTCGCCAAAGCGCCGGAATTTCTCCTCGCCCACGCCCGAAATCTGTTTCATCTGGAACTCGCTGATGGGTCGTTTCTGGGCCATTTCCGACAGCGTCGCGTCGGAGAAAATCACGTACGGCGGCACCCCTTGCGTGTCGGCAATGGCCTTGCGGAGGGCGCGCAGGCGCTCGAACATGGCGTCTTTGATGACTTCCTTTTTCCCTCTTTCCTTCGGTTCGGCGGCGTCGCGGGCGGCCTGGCGCTCTTCGAACGGGATGAATTTCACCAGCGGTACCTCGCGCTCGCCCTTCAGCACGAGTCGGCTCACGGGGTTGAGTTTAAACGCGTGGCCTTCGTCGTAGGCGATGTCGACCACGCCGCTGTTGAGCAACTGACTGAGGTAGTCGGCCCACTCCTCGCTCTTGAGGTCGCGGCCCACGCCGAAGGTGGGCAACTGGTCGTAGCCGTGCCGGAGGACGTTCTGGTTGCGGCTGCCGCGCAGGATGTCAATGAGTGCGCCCATGGCCACGCGCTCGCCGGTGCGGGCCACGCCCGACAGCGCTTTTTGCGCCAAAACCCGCCCTTCGAAGCGTTGACGCGGGTTTTTGCACACATCGCAGTTGCCGCAATCCCGCTCGACGGTTTCGTTGAAATAGCTCAGCAGAATCCGGCGGCGGCAAATGTCGGCCTCGGCGTACTGCTTCATCCGGGCGAGTTTGGCGCGCTGGAGTTCCTTCTGGGCTTCGGGCAATTCGGAGTTTTCGATCATATCCTGGCGCATGGCCACGTCCTGGTAGCTGTAAAACAGCACCGTGTCGGCGGGTTCGCCGTCGCGCCCGGCGCGGCCGATTTCCTGGTAAAAACTCTCGACGTTCGAGGGCAAATTGTAGTGCAGAATCCAGCGCACGTTCGATTTGTCGATGCCCATGCCGAAGGCAATTGTGGCGACGATGATCTGGATATCGTCTTTCAGAAACGCTTCCTGCACCCGCGAGCGCTCTTCGGGCGCGCAGCCCGCGTGGTAGTGCTGGGCGCGGAAGCCTTCCTTGCGCAGCTTTTCGGCCACTTCTTCGGTGCTTTTCCGGCTCAGGCAGTACACGATGCCGGGCTGACGGGGGTGTTTTTCCAGAAAATCCACCATGCGCTCGAGGCGCTTGCGGCCCGGCAACACAGTCAGGCTCAGGTTGGGCCGGTCGAAACTGGCGATGAAGGTCGGTGCCTCGGGAATGCCAAGCTGACCCAGAATGTCCTTGCGGGTCACCTTGTCGGCAGTAGCGGTGAGGGCGATGACGGGCACCGAGGGAAATTCCTGTTTCAGTACGCTCAATTGGCGGTATTCCGGGCGAAAGTCGTGGCCCCAGGCGGAGATGCAGTGGCTTTCGTCGATGGCAAACAGGCTGACGTTGAGTTTTTTCAAAAAATCGACCGTGCCGCCCGAAAACAAACGCTCCGGCGCGACGTAGAGCAGTTTGAGTTCGCCGAGTTTAGCCGCCCAGAGCACGGCGTCCTGCTCGCGGGGGCTGAGTGTGGAGTTCAGAAACGAGGCCCGCACGCCGTTGGCCCGTAGGGCTTCGACCTGGTCTTTCATCAAGGCGATGAGCGGCGAAATCACCACGGCGAGGCCGTCTTTCACCAGCGCGGGCACCTGAAAACACACCGACTTACCCCCGCCCGTGGGCATAAGCACGAGGCAGTCGCGCCCGGCCAGTACGGTGTCGATGATCTCGGCCTGGAGGGGCCGGAAGTGGTCGTAGCCGAAGGTGTGTTTGAGAACCTGTTCTTTGGTGAACGTGGCAGCAGAAGACATCATGGGGCATATTTTACGAAAAAACGGAAGAATAAAGTTACCGCTTCGGGGCGGGGAAACCGCGACCGTTCGTGAAAAAAGTGCCCTGTCTTGAAGCCCCGCGCGAACCGGCTCGGGGCCACGTCAGTCGGGCCGCGCGGCCCGCAGCGCCGCCACCTGCCCTCGGTGGCGGTCGAGGTGAAAGCGCAGGAATTGCAGCCGCTGCCGCACGTCGAGCGGGCCGGAAATCGGGTGCGGGTGGATGAGGCTTTCGGGGTCCTCGCCGGCCAGTTCGTTGACCAACCCCTGCAAGGGCAGTTGGAGCGACATCAGCGAGGCTTTCCAAAACCCCAGCGCTCCCCCCAGCCGGGGCGCGGCCACGGCGGGAACCATCTCTTTCGGTTGCCAGGTGCGCGCCACGATTTCTTCGATGGACAGCCCCCGGTGAATCAGTTCGCCCGCGTAGCTGGGCTGGCCCGCCCGCTGGGCGTTCAGCAGTTTCCACAACCCGAAAATGCCGCCCTGCTCGGCCCAAAACAGGTGCTCGGTGATTTCGACGGCGTTCCAGGCGTCGGGCGCGGGTTTCCACTGGGCCTGGGTTTCGGTGAATTCTTCCAGTTCGGACAGGTACCGCAGGCGGGCGTCGGCCACGTCGGTGAGCAACGGGTGTAAGGAATTGGGCATGGAACAACGCAAAAAGCGGGGTGAATTTTACCGCTGAAAGATAGCGGGTTGCGCCTTTTTTCCCGTATTCCGGCCAGGATTCCTACTCTACGCCCACTTCCACCCGCGCCGTGGGCGCACTTTCGTTGTGCAGCCGGTCGAAGGCCGTGACCACGTACACGTACCGCTGACCGGGTCGGACGCGCTCGTCGGTGAAGGCCGTTTCGTCGGGCCTGCGCAGGGTGAGCAGGTGCGCGACGTTTTCCAGATCTTCGGGTTGCCCGGCTTCGAACCGGTACACGGCGTAGTAGCGGGCGCTTTCACCATCCGTCGCCGGTTCGGGGGCCTGCCAGAGCAGTTCGACGGCTTGCCCGCCGGGAATGGCGCTGAGGCGGCGCGGAGCGCGGGGCGGGATGCTGTCTTTCCAGGGCATGGGCGGCACCAGCGCGGGCAGGCGGTAGAGATCGGCCCGGAGCGAGTCTTGGAAGCCTTTGTAATTGTTGGTCAGGGATTTTGAACTGAAGAAAATCGTCCCGCTCACGCGGCTGAACCGCCGGTTGAAGCGCACCTGCTCGGGCAATTCCGAGGGGTTTTGCCAGCCCGCGTCGCCGCTGCCGAGGCGGTACGCGCCCTGGCCGATGTAGAGGTGCCGCTTGCCGCAGTTGGCCAGCCACCAGCTCACGAGCGGCTGGTAGGGCACCAGCCGGTGGGCCTGGTCGAAGTACACCTGCGGGGCGATGTAGTCGATCCAGCCTTCCTGCGCCCAGCGGCGGGTGTCGGCGTAGAGGTGGTAGTACGAACTTTGCCCACCCCGGGTTTCGGAGCCGTCGGGGTCGCGGTCGGAGCGGTTTTTCCAAACGCCCCCCGGACTGATGCCAAACTTCACGTAGGGCTTCACGGCCCGGATGGAATCGGAAATCTGCTTGATGAGCAAATCCAGGTTGCTGCGCCGCCAGTCGTCGATGCTGGCGAAGGCCTGGCCGTATTTTTTGAACGTGGCCCCGTCGCGCAGCACCTGGCCGGTGACGTGGTAGGGGTAGAAATAATCGTCGAAGTGGATGCCATCCACGTCGTAATTCCGCACAATGTTGATCACCACGCCGGTGATGTAGTCGCGCACGGCGGGCAGACCCATGTTGAAGAGTTTCGTGCCGTCGTAGGTCAGCATCCAGTCGGGGCGGGTGCGGCTGATGTGGTCGGGGGCGATGCTGGTGGCACTTTTGAAGGTAGCCCGGTTGAGATTCAGCCACGCGTGAAACTCCAGCCCGCGGGCGTGGCTTTCTTCAATCATGAAATCGAGCGGGTCGTAAAACGGCTCCGGCGCGCGGCCCTGCCGCCCGGTGAGCCACTGCGACCAGGGTTCGGCACTGCGGGCATAGTAGGCGTCGGCGGCGTCGCGCACCTGCACAAACACGGCGTTGAGGCCCGTGGTGCGGTGCGCATCGAGGATTTCCCGGAAATTTTGCTGCTGCGAAGCGGGGTTGTAGTCGCCTTGTCGGGGCCAGTCGATGTTGGCTACGGTGGCAATCCACACGGCGCGGAGTTCACGCTTGGGCGAAGGCGGGGGCACGGCGGCGGGCTTGGGGCCGAAACACGAAAGCAGGAAATTGATGACGAAGAAAAAACCGAGTAGCATTTTCAGACTGGGCACAAGCCGCAAGGTACGAATTTGACGCCGTCCGACGCCGTCGGTCGGCCATTCCGGCGCACAAATCCGGTCCGGCTGGCCGGTTTCTGGCTACGAGGCCACAGTTTTCGTGCCACGTTTCATCTGACAACGGCACCGGTCCGAGCAGTATTTTACGTCTTCCCACACGGTTTCCCACTTTTTCCGCCACGTAAACGGGCGTTGGCAGACGAGGCAGGTTTTGGTGGGCAGGTCGGATTTCTTGCGCATTTTCATAAAACAACTCCGGGTTTCCCGTAGATTTTCGCAGATTTAAACCGCCGATGTACGCGAAAGTTCGGTGATCTCACCCGGCAATCCTCGGCAAGAAAACAACCCATGAATTCCACCTACGATTGCCTCGTCATCGGTGCCGGACTGGCTGGCCTGACGGCGGCCCGCGACCTGACGAAGGCCGGGAAAACCGTTAAACTCCTCGAAGCCCGCGACCGCGTCGGGGGGCGCGTCCACACCCAGGCGTTCGGCGACTACTACCTCGACCTCGGCGCGGCCTGGATTGGCCCCACTCAGGACCGGATGTACGATTTGTGCCGGGAATTCGACCTCACGCCTTTCCCCACCTACGACGAAGGCAAAAGCACGCTTTTTCTCAATGGAAAATTAAAAACCTATAAAGGCCTCATCCCGCCGCTGCCCATTCCGGCGCTGCTGAGCCTCGATGGCGGCATCAAAAAGATGAACAAACTGGCGAAAACGGTCTCCCTTGAAAAACCCTGGGAAACGCCCGACGCCGCGAAATGGGACGCGATGACGCTCGATTCATGGATGAAAAGCCAGATGTCGTTCGGCGTGGCGCGGCGACTGTTCGCCATTGCGGCGGAGGCGATTTGGGCCGTAAATCCCGCCGAGATTTCGATGCTCCACGCGCTGTTTTACGCCCGCTCCGGGCAGAACCTCGACTCGCTGATGAACATTAAAAACGGCGCGCAGCAGGACCGCATCGGCGGCGGGGCGCAGGGCGTGCCCAACGGCCTCGCCGCCCGCCTGCCGCCCGACGTGCTGCAACTGAACTCGCCGGTGAAGGCGATTTTGCAAACCGAAACGGGTGTGGAAGTCGTGGGGGAGGGAATTGTTTTTTCGGGAAAGCGCGTCATCGTGGCGCTGCCGCCCGCGCTGGCCGGGCGCATCGAGTACCGCCCACTGCTGCCCGCTCAGCGCGACGCCCTCACGCAGCGCGTGCCGATGGGGCAAGTGTTCAAGTGTTACGCGGTGTACGACCGGCCGTTCTGGCGCAAACGCAGCCTCAATGGCCTGCTGGCCACCGACGAAGGCTACGTTTCCGTCACGTTTGATAACTCGCCGAAAGATGGTTCGAAGGGCATTTTAATGGGTTTCGTGCTGGCGAATCAGGCCCGGCGCTTCGCCGAACTTTCGCCCGAGGCCCGGCAAAAAACGATTCTGGATGAATTCAGTCGTGCGTTCGGCCCGGAAGCAGGCCAACCGCTGGCTTACCTCGACCACACCTGGATGGACGAAGAATTCAGCCGGGGCTGCTACGCGGGCGTGATGCCCACCGGCGCGTGGACGTCACTCGGAAAAGCCCTTCGCGAACCGTGTGGGCGCATTCACTGGGCGGGCACCGAAACCGCCGAAGTCTGGAACGGGTACATGGAAGGGGCGGTGCGGTCAGGCGAGCGGGCGGCGGGGGAGGTGCTGGGGGCGCAAACCTGACTCGTTTCAAATCCATGAAAAAATTTCTTGGCGTTCTCCTGACTCTGATGCCCTTCCTTTCGCACGGCGTCAAACCGATGCGCAAGTACTACTTGCGCCCAGATTCGCTCAATCTGATTTATCGGGAAAGGCAGTTAGCCACACCCGACGGGGCAACTCTATTTTCGTGGGTTTTACCGACTCCGGCTTCCCAGCCACTGAAAACCACGATAGTGCTGGCGTACGGCGATTCGGGCAACATGAGCAGCACCCTCTACTTGGCCAAGGGCTTGCTGGAAGCTGGTTTCGATTTGCTGTTGTTCGACTACCGGGGCTTCGGCCAAAGCTCAGACTTTCCGGTGGACACGACCCGTTTGTATTACGCCGAATTTGCCGTGGATTTGCTTATCGCTACCAACGCGGCCCGACGGGAATTTCCCGCCAATCGGCTGGGAGTCTGGTCGTTCTCGATGGGGACCATCATCGCCACGCTGGCGGCACAGAAATCCGCTTTCGCGTTCATCGTGGCCGATTGTTACGTGAAAAGTCCCGAAGAAGCCGTTGCATTCTGGAGGCGAACCAGCGACAAACGGCTGACCTTACCGGTTGATGCCAAAATTTTCCCCACCCTTAGCCGAAAAATCAACTGCCCCATGCTCTTTTTCGCCGGAACCGAGGACGACGTAACGCCCCTGCGCGACGCCCGAAGCGTGGCGGCGCAACGCCGTAACCGGCGCGTGATTATTTACCAGGGCTGGCACGGCGAGGCGACGAAAGCGTTGACCAAAACCCATTTCGCGGATATTTATATTGCCGAAATTGTGCGGCTTGTAAACCGTTAAGATGAATACCCTCCTCCGGATTTTGCTCTACGGCCTGGTTCTCGGCGGCTTTTTGCTGCTGATGACCTGGGCAAAGTACCGCCTGCTCGTCATCGACCACGCCACCGAACTGTACGTGCTGCTCGTGGCCGGGCTGTTCACGGGCATCGGCATCTGGGCTGGTTTGCACTGGACGGCTCCCCGCCGCCCCGACTCACCGCCCGTTGCGGACGCGCCCGAACCGCCACTTTTTCCGCCTCAACAACCCGCTTCCGGACGTCTGGCCCAGCTTGGCATCAGTCCCCGGGAGGGCGAAGTGCTTTCGTGTCTGGCCCAGGGTCTGACCAACGAACAAATTGCGGAGACGCTCTTCGTTTCGACCAACACGGTGAAAACCCACCTGGCCAACCTCTACGGCAAACTTGACGTGAGCCGCCGCACCCAGGCCATCGAAAAAGCCCGCACCCTCGGCCTGCTTTCCTGAACAGCCTCACCCAAACGGGCGACTTTACGAAAAATCACCCATTCGGGTGAAGCGAAAGTCCGCGCCGACGGCCAGCTTTGGGCAAAAAAAGCTATGAACCGCAC
Source organism: Spirosomataceae bacterium (assembly GCA_965249815.1). GTDB lineage: Bacteria > Bacteroidota > Bacteroidia > Cytophagales > Spirosomataceae > JAJAZB01. The sequence goes on from CBDFMV010000003.1 coordinate 1,197,683, forward strand.
CATCCTCACCTTCGGAATTTTGGCCGGGGCCATCGTCTCCGGCATTCTCACGCTCACCATCCTGCTCACCAAAGGCAATCAGGCCTCCTTAAAGTCCTCTTTCGACTGGGGCATGATCGTGGGCTACGCGTCAATGCTCCTGGCGTTCTGCCTCATCTTTGTCGGCATCCGCAGCTACCGCGACCGGTACCAGCAGGGTCGGATTTCCTTCGGGCAAGCCCTTGCCCTCGGCCTTGGCATCACGCTCATCGCCTCAATTTTTTATACGGTTACGTGGGTTGTTCTCTACAAAAACGTGGTTCCCGACTATCCCCAGGAATACACCCGGCACGCGCTGGAGAAGCTGCGGGCCGCCGGCAAAAGCAGCGCCGAAATCACCGCCACTGCGCGCGAACTCACCGCGGCCTTCGCCAATTACGACACGTGGTACGTGCTGGTGGGGTACACCCTGCTGGAAATCTTCCCCGTCGGGCTGCTCGTTTCGCTCCTCAGCGCGCTGGTGCTGAAACGGAAAGCGGCTGGGGTGCCTGCCGAGGCCAGGCTGGGCTAATGAGTTCCGCGTCCGGTTTTCTATTTGTCCCGGAACCCCACGAGCGTGGTTTTTGCCCCTTTTGCATCCACGTAGGTTTGCGTCAGTTTGACGGACCCCTCGCTGAGGAGGTCGAAGGCGTACGTCCGGCTCACGCCGGGGGGCAGGCCACCCTGGGCGAAGGTGTTGTCGCCGGTGTATTCGCAGTCGATGCCGTAAATGATTCCGTCGGCCTTGCGCCACAACTGACCCTCCCGTTTGAAGAATTCGATTTTCTGGGTCTTGTCTTTTTCATCCGAATACGTTCCGACGAGCTTGTCGATGGCGGCTGGTTCGGCAGCGAGTTTATCGGTCATCGTCACGTCGAACGAAACCCGTTTTTTGCCATCAGCCCCTTGTTTTACGTCCAGAATCCGGCGTTTGGCGGTGGGTGAAGCTGAAGAATCGTCGGTAGCGAGGTGGGGATCGCCGGTAAAATAAAGTTGGGTTACGAGGCTTTGGTAGCCCGGTGCCGAGATGAGCAGGTGAAAGTGAGCGGGCCGGGTCTGCCCGTTCCCGACGGCATACGGCACGGGCAGGATGGTTTGAAATTCGTACCGGCCCTGGGCGTCGCAGTGCGTGGTGCCCCGGTAGCGGTACTCCGGCGAGGCGTTGTCGTACTGCTCGTCGGCCCCGCAGTGCCAGATCTCGACTTTGGCGTTTTGGTAGGGCGTGGTGCAGTCTTTGTGCCGGACGCGACCCGTCAGCGTCACCCGTTGACCGGGCGCGCCCGCAATCACGAGGTTGGTCCGAACGGGCGAATCGGGTCGGTAGAACGGGCCGAGGATATCGGTGGTGGTTTCGCAGTCGCCTTCGTAGGCGACGCCGTTGAACCGGACGAACCCGGTCGCGCTGATGGCCACCGCGCACAGGGCCGTGTGTTGAAGGAACGCTCTGCGTTTCATGGAAGGAGTGGGGTAAGAGGGTGGAAACCAGGCTGCCGACGGTTGCGGAACAAGGTACGCAATTTCCTGATTTACCGGTTCTTACCTCAAAATCTCTCGTTGATCTAACCCTGCTTTCTCTACCCACTTACCGGTTTCTCTTCCGCATTCAGCCACACCACCTTCTGCTCCGGCTCGTGGGGCTGGCCGAGGATGTGGCGGTACAAATCGGGGCGGCGGGCTTTGAGGTAGCGGTGGCCGCCCGCCTGGGTGAGTTTTTCGGGGGTGCAAAGGGCCGTCACCACGTCGTCGCCGAGGGCGCGGCACTCGGCCAGGATGTCGCCGAAGGGGTCGAGAATCATCGAGCAGCCGTTTTTTAACTGGTCGTCGTCCATGCCGATGGCGTTGGCAAAAACGGCGTACACGGCGTTGTCGTAGGCGCGGGCGGGGAGCCATTTCATCAGCCAGGCGCGGCCCTTCAGCCCGTCGAATTCGAGGCGGAGCGAGGTCGGGTCGGCTTCCCGGGCCTCCCAGAGCTTCGGGTCCACGAAACCCGCGCCGGGGCGGGTCGAGGGCGTACACATGGTCACGTGGGGCATAAAAATCACCTGCGCGCCGAGCAGCGTCACGGCCCGGACGTTTTCAATCACGTTGTTGTCGTAGCAAATCAGGATGCTGCACGTCCAGCCGTAGAGGTCGAACGTCACGTAGCCGCTGCCGGGCGTGAGGTGCGGGTTGATGAACGGGTGGAGTTTGTGGTATTTCGCCACCAGGCCGTTGCCATCCACGCAGACGTAGACTTTCAACAGCCGCCCTTCGGCGTCTTTCTCGAACAGTCCCGCCAGCACGGCCACGTTGTACTCGCGGGCGATTTCGGTCAACGCTTCGATGCTCTCGCCGCCGGGAATGGCTTCGGCGAGGTCGAGCATCTGCTTACGGCTCAGGTGCCGGGCGAAGGTGTACCCCGTAACGGAGCATTCGTGAAAGGCCACGACCTGCGCGCCCTCATCGGCGGCTTTGGCCGTCAGGCGGCGGATCACGCCGAGGTTGTAGGCTTTGTCGCCACTGCGGTGTTCAAACTGGGCGGTGGCGATGCGGAGGGGTTGCATGGTCCTTGGCAGGTTCGTGTCACGCGGAGCCTGTCGAAGCGCGCTTCGACAGGCTCCGCGTGACAAAATTGGTTCCTACTCTTCCTGATAAATCACCTGCGTCACCGTTTGCCCGACGGCTTTGAGCACTTTCGGGTCAATGTTCTGGAGGTTGTCGCGGGTGGTGTGGTGGTAGCTGGGGAAAAGTTCGGCGGTGGGTTTGGTTTCGATGATGTCGATCATGGGGACTTTCAGCACTTCATTCACCGCGGTGTGGTCGTCGGACACGTCGCCGCCGGTGTTGTCGGGAAAATACGACCCGTAGCCCAGCCGGTCGGCCATGTCCCAGACGGTGCTGACGATGCTGGAGGCGTAGCGCGTGGACGACACTTCCTTCGGAAAACTCGCGCCTTTGGCCCCGACCATGTCGAGCAGAATGCCGTAGTAGGCCGAATAACCGGGTTTATGTGGGTTTTTGGCCCAGTACTGCGACCCCATCGCCCAGAAACTCTGCGTGGCGCTAACGGGCTGCATCCCCGCTTTTTCGCCCCAATCCTCGGCGTCGAACAGCACGATGTCCACGCCGACCTTCGGTTTCTCAGGCGAAGCGTGGATGATTCGGGCGATTTCGAGCAAGGCACCCACGCCGCTGCCGCCGTCATTGGCCCCTTCGAAGGGTTTGTCTTTGAACTGCGCCGTGTCTTTATCCGCAAACGGGCGCGTGTCCCAGTGCGCAGCGAGCACGATGCGCTTGGCGGCCTGCGGGTTGTAACTGCCGATGAGGTTGCGCGATTTCAGCCGGGTGCCGTCGTAAGTCGCCACCGTGAAAGGCTGCTCGGTCACCTCGAAACCGTAGCTTTTCAGTTTGGCCACCAGCCAGTCGCCGCAGGCTTCGTGGGCTTTCGTGTTGGGAACACGTGGGCCGAAACTGACCTGTTTGGCCACGAAGGCGTAGGCCGAATCGCCGCTGAACGTGGGCGCTTTGGCCAGCGGGCTTTCGGTGGTGGTTTCTTCGCTGGTTTTGGGCCTGGATTTGCAGCCGGAGAGCAGGCCAACCAGCAGAGCCAGGATGAAGAAAGGGAGAAGGATGCGTTTCATAAAATGGAGAAAGTCAAGGTCAAGACCAAAACCTAACAGGTTTCAAAAACCTGTTAGGTTTGGTAGTTATTCTTCGTACGCCCAGTCCACACCGGTTTTGAGGTCTTTGATGACCAGCCCGTGGCTTTTGAACGTGGCGCGGATTTGGTCCACTTTGTCGTATTGCTTCTGCCGTTTGAACTCGCGGTACAGGTCGAGCAGCCCGGCGGCCAGGTCGGCGGCGTCGCCGTTTTTTTCTTCCTGCAAACCCAGAATGTCTTCCACAAACGTCACGAACGTGGTTTTTAGCGCCTTGAACCCTTCTTCGCCCAGACTCGCCGTGCTCAACTGCCCGGCGTAGAGCGAGTTGATTTTCTTGAGCAGATTGAACAGGTGCGCGATGGATACGGCGGTGTTGAGGTCGTCGTTCATGCCGTCGTAGCAGCCCTGGATGCTTTTCCCAATGTCCGCCACCTGACTTTCGTCCACAGCGACGCCTTCGGCGGGAACAAAGTCCATCTCCTTCACCAGCCGCAGGCCGTTGATGAGGCGTTTGTAGCCCTTCTGGGCAGCTTTCAGGGCTTCGTTCGAGAAATCGAGCGTGCTGCGGTACTGCGACTGGAGCATGAAAAACCGCGTCGTCATCGGGCTGTACGCCTGGTCGAGCAGCGGGTGGTTGCCCGAAAACAACTCGGCGGGCAAAAACGAATTGCCCAGTGACTTCGACATTTTCTGGCCGTTCACCGTCAGCATGTTGGCGTGCATCCAGTAGCGTACGGGCGGCTCGCCGTTAAGGCCCGTGCCTTGGGCGATTTCGCATTCGTGGTGCGGAAATTTCAAGTCCATCCCGCCGCCGTGAATGTCGAATTGCTGTCCTAAGTACTTGGTACTCATGCAGGTACATTCGAGGTGCCAGCCCGGAAACCCCGCGCCCCACGGACTCGGCCAGCGCATGATGTGCTCGGGCGCGGCGTTTTTCCAGAGCGCAAAATCAAGCGGACTGCGCTTCTCGCCCACGCCGTCGAGGTCGCGGGTTTCGGTGAGCAGGTCGTCGAGTACCCGGCCCGACAGCTTGCCGTAGTTGCCGCCTTCGCGGTTGTACTGCTCGATGTCGAAATACACCGAGCCGTTCGATTCGTAGGCCAGACCCTTGTCAATCAGCTTTTTAACGGCTTCGATTTGCTCGATGAGGTGCCCTGTGGCGGTGGGTTCGATGCTCGGTGGCAACAGGTTGAACTGGTCAAGAACGTGGTGAAAATCGTTGGTGTAGCGCTGCACGATTTCCATCGGCTCCAGCTTTTCGAGTTTGGCGATGCGGCCGATTTTGTCTTCGCCCTCGTCGCCATCGCCCACGAGGTGGCCCACGTCGGTGAGGTTGCGCACGTAGCGGACCTTGTAACCGAGGTGCCGGAGGTAGCGAAAGAGCAAATCGAAGGTGGTGAAGGTGCGCACGTTGCCGAGGTGGACGTTGCTGTACACCGTCGGGCCGCAAACGTACAACCCCACGTGGGTGGGATTCAGGGGCTGGAAAAGTTCTTTTTCGCGGGAAAGCGTGTTGAAAAGCTTCAGGGGTTGCATGGCGAAGGGGTTGACCGGAACGGGATTCGGGCGGTTTCGGGAAGCGACGGAATCGGGGTCAACATCGCGGACGGAGAGGCAATTCAGGCAAAGTCATGCAAAATTTGTTTTCACGAACTGAAAAAAAGCCTCTGCTTTTTCGATTAAACGAACTACATCTTTTTCCGTAAAATGAGAATCCAGGTCGTAGTCGGCGCTCTGCCTTTGATTGAACAAGTCGCGCACCGTGATTTTATACGTGTCTGGCACCAGGCCAGTCTTCACGAAATGCTCGTTAAAAAGGGTGTCGGCACCCGAATGCGTCTTCGTAAACAAGTCTCTCGTTGCCAGCAGGCCCCGAACCAGCCACAAACACGTGTAGTAACAGTGTCCCACTGCTCCACGGTACATATCGTCGGCAAGTAGGTTACGGGCGCAACCAAGTTCGTTTTCCGCCTCGTCAATGTACCGCCTGAGTTCGTCGTTCATACAGTGGAATGCCTTCTTTTTTGATGATTCGGTAGAAAAGCAGTTTGCCTCCTTCGAGTTGCGCAAGTGCTACCGGTTTGACTGAAATCCATATTCCATGCTTATCAGTCAATTCGGAAACAGGCCAGGATAAAGCGCTGATTTCTTGTCCATGGGCTACCTGTTCGTCCAACACAACCAAAAAATCCATGTCGGACTCGTCGTGAAAATCGCCGCGCGCGTAGCTGCCATACAGAATCACCCGGTCGAGCCGGTCGCCGTAATGGCGCTTCAGCAACTCGACTACGTCGTGGATGACTGCTTCTTTGTCCATCGTCGTGAGGGCCTGAAGTTTCAACCGTACACCGTCACGCCGTCCTGGCGGATGAAGCGGAACACCGACCGGTTGGAGGTCTGGAAGTGGGCCGCCGACGTGGGCATCACCGACACCATCAGCCCGTGCTTTTGCAGCAATCCGTGAATGGCCGGGCCGTAGGCCTGCAATTCGGCTTTCACCGACACGGTTTCGTCGCGCAGAATGAGCAGGAAATCCATGTCGGACTCGTCGTGAAAATCGCCGCGCGCGTAGCTGCCGTACAAAATAATCCGCTCGAGCCGGTCGCCGTAGTGGTTTTTCAAAATGGCAACGACGTCCTGGATGACCGCTTCTTTGTCCACCATAACCTTGCAAAACTAAGCAAACTTCGGCGTTCGGCGGCGGCTGGCTATCTTTGCGGGTTGAAAATGCATTTTGAAATGAAAAACAAGGGATGACGAATAAGAAATGAGAAGGGGAGAGAGCAGACAGAGTCCTCCTGTTTCATTTCTTATTCCTCCTTCCAAATTTCCTGAATGACGCTTCTCGAAGTCGGCAGCGACCCCGCCCTACGCCGCGAATTTCTGCACCTGCCCCTCCGGCTCTACCGCCACGAATCGGCCTGGATTCGCCCCCTCGACAAAGACATCGAGGAGGTATTCGACCCAGCCAAAAATCCGTCGTTTGCCAGCGGCGAGGCCATTCGCTGGATTTTGCGGGAGGCTTCGGGGAAAGTCGTCGGGCGCGTGGCGGCGTTCGTGGACTACGAAAAAGCGGCGCAGGAAGACCAGCCTACGGGCGGCATGGGCTTCTTCGAATGCGAAAACGATCCGGCTGCTGCATTTCTGCTTTTCGACGCCTGCCGCGCCTGGTTGAAATCAAGGGGCATGGAAGCGATGGACGGCCCGGTCAACTTCGGCGAGCGCGACACGTGGTGGGGCTGCCTGGTGGACGGCTTTGCCCATGAACCCACGTACAAGATGCCCTGGACGCTGCCGTACTACCCGGCGCTGTTCGAGGCATACGGCTTTCAGGACTATTTCCGGCAATTCACCTACGTCACGCCCATCCGTGCTGCCGTCGTGACGCCCGGCGTGGAAGAGCGCGCCCGGCGGATTTACCAAAACCCGGCTTACCAGTTCCGGCACGTCGAAAAAGCAACCTGGCAAACGTACGCCGACGACCTTCGGACGATTTACAATAAAGCCTGGGTGCGCCATAGCGGCGTGAAGCCCATGACCGAAGAAAAAGCCCGCGAACTCGTGAAATCGGCCCTGCCCATCCTCGACGAGCAACTCGTGTGGTTTGCTTACGCGGGCGACGAGCCGGTGGCGTTTTTCATCGTGTTGCCCGAAATCAACCAGATTGTCCGGCACCTCGACGGAGAGTTCAACCTGTGGGCGAAGCTGAAGTTTCTGCTGCTGAAAGCCCGGGGCGTGATGGACAAAACCTTCGGCGTGAGCTTCGGCGTGGTGCCCGAACACCAGGGCAAAGGCGTGGAGGCGGCCATCGCGCTGCGCTTCCGGCAGGCCGGGCGCGACAACCCGGATTTCCCCTACCAAACCCTCGAAATGAACTGGGTCGGTGATTTTAACCCGATTATGCTCCGGTTTGTGAAGCAAATCGGCGGCGAACTGGCCAAAACCTACGTCACCTACCGCTACCTGTTCGACCGGGAAAAGCCCTTCAAACGCTGCCCGGTGATTCGGTGATTTTTTTGTAGGGGCGGTGCTTGCCTCCGCCCTGAAGTTATTGCCAACTACGCGGGCGGAGGCAAGCACCGCCCCTACAATTCAAAATTTAACAAATGTCTCTCCTCGCCATCGGCACCGTTGCCTTCGACGCCATTGAAACGCCCCTCGGCAAAACCGACAAAATCATCGGCGGAGCCGCCACGTACATCACGCTGGCCGCTTCGTATTTTACCAAAACCGCCAACCTCGTGGCCGTCGTGGGCGATGATTTCCCGCCGGAATACATCCAACTCCTCAACGACCACGGCGTCGACACCGAAGGTTTGCAGGTGAAGGCGGGCGAAAAATCGTTTTTCTGGGCCGGGCGCTACGACCAGGATTTGAATTCGCGGGAAACCCTCGTGACCGACCTCAACGTGCTGGCCACGTTCGACCCGATTATCCCCGAAGCCTACCAGGACTGCGAGTTTCTGATGCTCGGCAACCTGATGCCGCAGGTCCAGAAAACCGTCATCGAGCGCCTGCGCCACCGCCCCAAACTCATCGCGATGGACACGATGAATTTCTGGATGGACGTGGCGATGGACAGCCTCCGCGAGGTGATGACGATGGTGGACGTGCTGAGCATCAACGACGAGGAAGCCCGGCAGCTTTCGGGCGAGTACTCGCTGCGCAAGGCCGCCCGGAAGATTCTGGCGATGGGGCCGAAAACGCTCTGCATCAAAAAAGGCGAACACGGCGCGCTGCTGTTTCAGGGAGAAGACGTGTTTTTCGCGCCCGCGCTGCCGCTGGAGGAAGTGTTCGACCCGACCGGCGCGGGCGATACTTTCGCGGGTGGCTTCATCGGCTACCTCGCCAGCACCGGCGACGTTAGTTTTGAAAACATGAAACGTGCGTTGATTTACGGTTCGGCGATGGCGTCGTTCTGCGTGGAAAAATTCGGCACCGAACGTCTGCTCCACCTCACGCCGGACGAAATCAAGGCCCGTGTGCAGGAATTCGTGCGGCTGGCCCATTTTTCGGTGTGAGCAGCGAGCAGGGAGTTAAAGTATAATGCCCCCAACCCAGCCTTGTCCAGCCATAGCGAGGGAATTAATTCCCTCGCTATGGCTGGACAAGGCTGATTTTCAACATTGAATTCGCACTTAAAATGCATCGATCCACGACCCCTCACGTTAGTTCGCTCAACTCCACGGGCCGGGGCTTGCTGGTCAGCAGGTGGATGATGCCCCAGGCAATCAGGTACGTGCAGCCGCAAACCGTAAACAGCACGTTATAGCCCCCAACCAGGTTGCCGACGGCCTTGTAGCGGTCGAGCAAACTGCCCACCAGCATCGGAAACAGGATGCCGCCCACGGCCCCGGCCATGCCCGCAATGCCCGCCGCCGAGCTGACCGCCGCTTTCGGAAACAAATCCGACGCCAGCGTGAACACGTTGGTGGCCCAGGCCTGGTGGACGGCCACGGCCAGACTAATCAGCCCGACGGCGACCCAGACATTGGTGGCAAACTGGATGGACAGGATGGACAATTCCAGCACCGCGAACGCCAGCAGCACCGTTTTCCGGGCTTTCAGCGTGGGCCAGCCGCGTTTGATGAGCCACGACGACAGGTAGCCGCCGCCGATGCTGCCCGCCGTGGTGGCCGCGTAGATGAGCATCAATTCGAGACTGGGTTTGCGCAGGTCGAGCTTGAAGGTGGAGGCGAAATACGAAGGCAGCCAGAACAGGAAAAACCAGTAAATCGGGTCGATCAGCCCCTTGCCCGTGACGAGCGCCCAGGTTTGCGGTACGGTGAAGAGTTTGAACCAGCGTACGTTGGCCTTGGTCGCCAGTTCGGCCTCCTGCCCGGCGGCGATGTAGGCGCGCTCTTCGGCGCTTAGCCGCCGCTGCTTCGCCGGGATTTCGTAGAATCGCCACCAGAACAGCAGCCAGACGAACCCCAGCGCACCCGTCACCAGAAACACGCCCTGCCAGTCGTACCGATTCAGGATAGGCGGCACCACGAACAGGGCCGCGACCACGCCCAGGCTGGTGCCCGCGTTGAACAGGCCCGTGGCCAGCGCCCGCTCTTTTTTAGGAAACCACTCGGCCACGGTTTTAACCGCCGCCGGGTAATTGCCCGCTTCGCCCAGCCCCAGCCCCACCCGCGCCGCCCCGAAGCCGAAGGCGCTCCGGGCCAGGGCGTGCAGCATCCCGGCCACGCTCCAACCCGCCACGGCGACAGCGTAGCCGCGTTTGGTGCCGACTTTATCGACAAACCACCCGAACCCCAGCAACCCGACAGCGTACGCAGCCGTGAAGGCCATCACGATGCGGGCAAAATCGGTTTCAGTCCACCTGAATTCGATTTCCAGAAGGGGTTTCAGCAGCCCGATGATTTGCCGGTCGAGGTAGTTGATGGTGGTGGCCGTAAACAGCAGCACGACGATGATCCAGCGGTAGTTTTTACGCATTGAGGGGTCAGAGGTTTTCAAAATTTAATGCGTCGTCGGGGCAACCCTTGCGGTTACCCCGACGATGTTTGCAATCAATCGGCCTTCACGGGCAACGCAAACGCCACGTACGATCCGCCCGATTTCAACCCGTAACGGGTGCCGCCGCAAGCCAGGGCCACGTATTGCCGCCCGGCCACCGAGTAGGTGATGGGCGTGGCAAAGCCCCCGGCGGGCAACTTGGATTCCCACACGATTTTACCCGTTTTTTTGTCAAACGCCCGAAGTTTCTCGTCGTACGTGGCGGCGATGAACACCAGCCCGCCCGCCGTCACGAGTGGCCCGCCGTGGTTCTCGGTGCCGGTCTGGATGGACCCGGTTTGGGTCAGGCCGGGGGCCAGTTCAGGGTATTCGCCCAGCGGTACCCGCCACCGGTACTCACCCGTGTTGAGGTCGATGGCGTTGAGCGTGCCCCAGGGTGGTTTCGTGGCTGGGTAGTTTTCCTGATCACGAAACTGCGTAGTGCCGTTGTTCAGAAAAGGCGGCTGGTATGGAAAGTCCGCGTCGTTGGCTGCTTTCACCGCGACGCCAGAATTATGGACGGCGTCCGGCGCGGGTTTGGCTTCCAGGTTGAGTAAGAAATTAACGAGGGCCTCGCGGTCTTTCTCGGGAAGGTGCCCAAACGACGGCATCCGGCCCCGGCCCGTCGCCAGCACGGCGTGGATTTGCTCCTTGCTCAGTCGTTTGCCGACGTTCGTCAGGTCAGGATACGCCTCGTTGGTACTGCTTTCGGCTTTACCATTGCCGCCCAGACCGTGGCACACCGAACAGTTGGAATTAAACAGCGCCGCCCCCCGCGTCAGCGCGACGCCCTTGCCGCCCGTCCGGCTGTCGCGCATTTTCAGCCACCAGAGCATGTTGTTGCCGTTCACGTAAAAAACGCCGTCCGGGTCGGCGGCGGTGCCGCCCCACTCGGCTCCACCGCCGAAACCGAGGTACAGCGAACCTTGTTCGCTGGGTGGCGCGTACTTGCCGCCGCGCTGGCTGTTGCGAAAACGGTCGAGTACGTACGCCCGCGCTTGGGGCGTACGGGCCGTGATCGTGGCCTCGGTGACGGCCTGAAGGGCAAACGGCGCGGGCTTCGTCGGCACCGGCTGCGTGGACCAGGGCTGTTCGCCGGGCAGCGCGGGCGCGGTGGGCACGGGCACTTCGTGGACCGGAAACAGCGGTTTGCCGGTGTCGCGGTCGAAGACGAACACGAGGCCGTCTTTAGTCGCCTGCGCCACGGCTTCCACCCGACGGCCCCCGTGCGTGACCGTCAGAAGGGTCGGCGGACAGGGCAAATCGCGGTCCCAGAGGTCGTGGTGGATGGTCTGGAAATGCCACCGGCGCTTGCCGGTTTGGGCGTCGAGGGCCAGCACGCAGTTGGCAAACAGGTTTTGGCCCGGCCGGGCACCGCCGTAAAAATCGACCGACGGCGAACCGGTCCCGGCGTACACCACGCCCCGCTTCTCGTCCACGACCAGCCCGGCCCAGCAGTTGGCCCCGCCCAGTTTTTTGTAGGAGTCCTTCGCCCACGTTTCGTAGCCGTACTCGCCCGGCAGCGGGATGGTGTGAAACGCCCAGGCCAGCTTGCCCGTGCGGACGCTGAACGCCCGGATGTAACCCGGCAGCGCGTCGCCGCCTTCCGACACGCTCGAACCCAGAATCAGCAAATCGCGGTACACGACGCCGGGCGTGGTAGCCCGGATGGCGTAATCCGCCACGTCGTAGCCGAGGGTTTCGCGGTCGCCCAGGCCTTCGTGCAGGTCCACTTCCCCGTTTTTGCCAAAATCCGGGACCGGCTTGCCGGTGCGCGCGTCGATGGCGTACAGCGAGGAGCCTGCCGTGTACAGCACCCGCTGGTCGGGGCCGTCTTCCCAGTAGTTCACCCCGCGCAGCGGGTGAAACCTGGGTTGCTTGCCGGAAAAGGGGTCGAATTTCCAGCGTTGCCGCCCGGTGGCGGCGTCCACGGCGAAAAGTTTCAGGCGGGGCGTGGTGCCGTACAGCACACCGTGGACGACAATCGGCTGGCACTGAATGCCCATGCCCGATTCGCCCGGGCCGTTTTCGCCCGTGTCGAACGTCCAGGCCGGTTGCAGGTTGTTGACGTTCCGGAGGGAAATCTGGCTCAACGGCGAGTACCGGTTTCCCGCCGGGTTGCCCCCGTAGGCGGGCCAGTCTGCGTCGGCGGGAAGAGTCGGGTTGGGAAAACGCTCGCCGCCGAGCAACAACACCGTTCCCGCCAGCAAAAGGCCACGAACCAGGGTCATCGGGTGGTTTTTGGTAAAAATTGAACGCGTGGGCATCACCAGTTGTGGATGGATCCGTCGGGGCTTCGGAGGATGGGGTGGGGGTAAGGCGTGTTCGCCGTGATTTCCGAAACGAACGTCGCCTTTTTCGGGTCGAATTTCACGCCCAGTCCCGGCTCCGGGTTGAGGTACAGTTTGCCGTTTTTGAAATTAATGAAGTCTTCGTTGAAATAGGGGGGGCGTTCGGGTTCGCCCCCGGCCAGTTCCATCAGGCAGCGGGTGGGGCTGCTCGACCCCAGCACGTGAACCAGCGCCGCCGTGGACAGTGGCCCCGTGAAATGCGGCACCAGGCCGACGTAGTGCGTTTCGCACATCGAGGCCAGTTTTTTGAGTTCCGAAATGCCCCCGCAGTTGGGCAGCGTCACGCGGGTGTAGTCGATGAGGTGCTGCTCGATGAGCGCGTTGGTGTCCCAGCGGTCGCCGAACTGCTCGCCCACGGCGATGGGCACGGTCGTCATGGTGCGCAGGGTTTTGTACACGTCGGGGTTTTCCGAGCGCACGATGTCCTCCACGAAATACGGCTCCAGGTTCTCCAACGCTTTGCAGACTTTCAGGCCGTCGGTCGTGTCGAACCGGGTGTGGAGGTCGATGGCCCAGCGCCCACCCCCGCCCACGGCGGCGTCGATGCGCTTGCTGAACTCGATGGTTTTTTGGGTGTTTTCAAAAAAATCGTACGGCACCTCGCCGTTGCCGCCCGTCGGCCCGATGCGGTACGCCCGCAGCCCGGCCTCGATGCAGTCGCGGGCGCGTTCCTCCTCAGTTTTCGCTTTCGACGCCCGGAAGCCGGTGGCGTAGCATTCGACGTAGTCGCGGGTGGCCCCGCCGAGCAATTCGTACACGGGTACGCCCAGGGCTTTTCCTTTCAAATCCCAGAGTGCCAGGTCGATTGCCCCGACGGCGTGCAGTTTTTCGCGGCCCGGCGGGTAAAACATGCCCCGGTACAGGTACTGCCAGAGGTGCTCGGCGCGAAACGGATTTTCGCCAATCAGCATTCGGGCGCACTGCTCGATCATGTCTCTCGAGCCGCCTTCGCCGATGCCGGTGATGCCGCCATCGGTTTCAATTTCGACGATGCCCCGCGCCTGATTGAAGAGCGGCTTCGTGTAGTTGGGCGCGGCGTAGTAGCGGATTCTGGTGATTTTCAGTTTGGGCACGGCGGCCCGGTTCAGGGGCCGGGACCAGTCGGTCAGCGCGGCGGTCGGGCCGAGGGCCGCCGACTGGAGGAAGCGTCTGCGTTGCATGGGGTTCAGGGTTTAGAGGTTTTTTGCGTCAGGTGTTTCTCACCGATGTTCACAGATTTCCTGCACAGATTTTCACGGAACTATCTTCTGTGCGAATCGGCACGGTTCACCGCTACGGGGCTTTTCAAACCTGTGAACATCGGTGATAAACACCTGACACTTAAATTTTTACTTGACCAAGTCTTGTTTTTACGCCCGTTGCGCCAGACTCAACTGCGCGTGGTCGCGGAGCAACGTGTGCAGAAACGCCGCGTCGTCCTGGCTGGTGGTGATGCTGGTCAGTTCGCGGGCTTTTTGCGCGGCTACCTCGAGCAGTACATTATTTTCAGTGCGCATCGCCTTGTCGAGCGCCCGGCGGAGCAACGTCGCGTCGCGGTCGGTCAGCAGGGCCGCCTGGGGGTACGTGACGCGGTAATCGGGGTCGGCGGCGGGCACGGCCACCACGCGCTCGAGGCTGACGGGCGGGCGGAGTTTCACCACCGTCGTGCGGGCGGCCCAATCGCCGAGCCGCTGGCCCTTGCCCGTCACGGCAATCGTCACGATGGCCACCACGCCCGAAAACAGGGTAATGTCCACCAGCCGGAACAGCCACCGCAGCAGGTACGCGCCCAGCGTGGGTTGCCGTCCGTCGAGCATCAGTACGCGGATGCCGAGGGCTTTTTTGCCGATGCTCTGGCCATTGAGAAGGGTTTCAAAAAGCAAATCGTAAAACACCACCGGCGCAAACAGCACGGCCAGAAACAGCACGGTACTCCCGGTGTTGCTGAAGTGGCGGGTCGAGAAAATTCCGGCCACTGCCGAAACGACAATCATCCACCCAAAAATAACTAAGACGTCGAGCAGGTAGGCCCCGATGCGATCGCCGATGCTGGCGGGTTGGTATTCGAGGGCGACGTTCTGGGTGGTTTCGACGAACAGGCCTTCCATGCTTGGTTTTTCAGGAATGAAGCGGCTAATTTAGGAATCCGTTTAGAGTTTAAGGGTCAGCGTTCAGGGTTGTTTTCCTTAACACTAAACCCTGAACCCGAAACGCTAAACTCATCCCCATGCGCGAAGCCGTTTTCATCCGCCAGAACGCCGACAAGTGGAAGGCCATCGAGCAGGCTACTCAGCCCGACGACCCGAACCGGCTGGCGGAGCGCTTCGTGCAACTTACCGACGATTTGGCCTACGCCCGCACGTTTTACCCCGAAGCGCCCGTCACGCGGTACCTCAACGGCCTGGCCACGCGGCTCCACCAGCAGATTTACCGCAACCGACCCGAAGATCGGGGTCGATTCTGGCGGTTCTGGCGCAGCGAACTCCCCGCGCTGTTTCGGGCGTCGCACCGGCAGCTTTTGATTGCCTTTCTCGTATTCGCGGCGGCAGTGGCCCTCGGCGTGGCCTCGGCTCTGCACGACGACACCTTCGTGCGGCTCATTCTGGGTGATGCGTACGTGAACGAAACCCTCGAAAACATTGAGCGCGGCGATCCGCTGGCCATTTACAAAAGTACCGGGCAAACGGGGATGTTCTTGGCCATCACCTTCAATAACATCCGGGTGGCATTTCTGGCCTTCGTGCTGGGCGTGTTTGGCTCCGTCGGCACGGTGTGGCTGCTGTTCAGCAACGGCGTCATGCTCGGGGCGTTCCAGACGTTTTTTTACCAGAAAGGCCTGTTGCTGACCTCGCTGCTGACGGTCTGGATTCACGGTACGCTCGAAATTTCGGCCATCGTCATCGCGGGCTGCGCCGGGCTGACGATGGGCAACGCGCTCTTGTTTCCCGGCACGTTTCCGCGCGGGTACGCCTTCCGCAAGGGCGCGAAGCAGGGACTAAAAATCGCCGTCGGGCTGGTGCCCATTTTCATCACGGCGGGTTTTCTGGAAAGTTTCGTCACGCGGTTGCCGCTGCCCTGGTACGTCAGCGGGGCCATCATTGCGGTGTCGGCCCTGTTCATCGGCTGGTATTTCGTCTGGTACCCGATTCAACTCAGTAAGACTTCCAAACCGGCCCCATGAACACGCCCCTCGACCTGCGCCGCGAACGCGATTTTGGCCAGAAAATCAACGCGACGTTCCAATTCGTCGTCCAGAATTTCAAGCCGCTGGGCACCTGCCTGCTGTACATTGTGGTGCCCTTGCTGCTCGTGGCGGGCATCGCGGGCGGACTTTTCCAATCAAAAGTTTTTTCATTCGTGGGTGAAAAACCGCCCAACGGATCGCCCGCCGCCGTTACCGGGCTGACTGAACAATTTCTTTCGCCCGATTACTGGCTGATGCTGGGGTTCACCCTGCTCGGCGTGCTGTTGCTTTCGCTCACCACCTACGCGTACATGGTCGAGTACGAAGGGGCGGGAAATCGCCCGCCGGCGGTCGGCGAGGTCTGGCTGCGGGTGCGCCGGAATTTGCTGCCTGCCCTGGGGATGTCGGTGCTGGTGGGATTAGGTGCGGGGCTGGTGGTGGGCGGGCTGGTGGGAATTTTTCTGGCGGCGGGCAGTATTCCGATGGCGGTGTTGGGTGGATTCGTGGCGTTTGGAATGCTCCTGTATTTTGGCATTGCTTACTCGTTGGGGTTCGCGGTACTGGTGCAGGAAGAAATCGGCGTTGTGGCGTCGTTGCAGCGTTCGGCCTACCTGGTGAAGGATAAATGGTGGTCAACCCTCGGGCTTTCGGTGGTGATGGGGCTGATTACCGCCATCGCCGGTTACGTGTTTCAGCTTCCGGCGGGGGTGGTGCTGGTGCTGAAAGGCCTGAACGTACTTTCCGGCGACCAAACCGTTTTGTTCATTCTCACGACGCTGGTTGCCACGGTCGGCACCACGCTGTTGCGGGCGCTCACGGTGCTGGCGCTGGGTTTTCAGTACTTCAACCTGGTGGAATTGAAAGAAGGCATTGGCCTGAAGCAGGACCTCGAACGGCTCGGCACGCCGCCCGCGCTTAACCCCTTTTCCGGTGAAGAACGCGATTTTTAGCCTATTCCTGACGCTGCTCGCCTTCGCGGGTGTAGCCGGGCCAATGCCTCCGTCGTTGCCACCCGACCGCTCGCCGGTGGTGGCCCGCCGACCTGACCCGGCACTCTGGGAACGCCTCCGTACCGATCGCGCCTACCAGTACGGCCACGACGTGCGGGCGGAAGAAGGCCTGCTCGCCCAACTCTGGGCGCGGTTTCTGCGCGGGTTGGCCGAGTGGCTTTACGACCCGGCGCGGCAATCGACCCGCGATGGACTGACGGTGCTGCTGGTGGTGGGCGTGGCCGTGTTTGTGGTCTGGAAACTCCTTGGGATGAGTTCGGCGGGCTTGCTCGGTCGCCGCAACGCCGCGCTCAACGTACCTTACTCGCTGGAATCGGAGAACATCCATGCCATCGCCTTCGACGAAGAAATCGCGGCAGCCCTCGAAAAACAGCAGTACCGGCTGGCGGTGCGGCTGTACTACCTCCGGCTACTCAAGCACCTCACCGACGCCGACCTGATCGACTGGAAACCCGACAAAACAAACCACGTTTACGCGAACGAACTGCGAAATGCCGCCCTGCGGCCCGGTTTTGAAGCCCTGACCAACGCGTTTGAACGCGTTTGGTACGGTGATTTCCCGCTGGAAAAAGACCAGTTTGAAACCATCCGGCTTCGGTTCGACGCGTTTCATAAAACGATTCCCGCTTTTTCCCGCTGATTCTTGAAGAAGCCCGCCTCCTACCTTTTTTTGCTCGGTGCCACGCTGCTCGTCTTCGTGCTGGTGGAGTATTTTCGCCCCAAACCCATCGACTGGACGCCCACCTACGCCAACCGCGACGCCATTCCTTATGGCACCAAAGCCATGTACGAACTCCTGCCGGGGCTGTTTGGTAACCAGCCCGTGCGCACCGTGCGCGTACCGGTGTACAACCACCTGCGTGAGGCCACGCTGCCGGGCCGTAGCAGTTATGTGTTCATCAACGAGTCGTTCGAGGCCGACGAAAATGACCTGCGCGAGTTGCTGGCCTACGTGGCGCGGGGCAATCGGGCGTTTGTGGCGGCACACCAATTTCCGGCGACGCTGGCGGATACCCTCGGTGTCCACGCCACGTACGAAGCCGACCCCGGTCGCGATTCGACCCGCCTCGCGTTCACCAATCCGCGGTTGAGAAGCCCTGCGCTTTACGCCTACCGCCGCACCTGGGCCACGGCGCACCTGGTGCCGGATAGTTTGCCTAAGCCGGTTTTGCAACGGGCCACGGTGTTGGGCGTTAATGCCCGGAAGCGGGTAAACTTCGTGCGGATTCCGTTCGGGAAAGGCGCTTTTTTCCTGCACACGGTACCCGTGGCATTCACGAATTTCTACGTACTGCGCCAACCCACAGCGGAGTACGCCTTTCGGGCGCTGTCGTATTTGCCCGCCGGGCCGGTTTTCTGGGACGAATACCAGAAACAGGGCCGCGTGGGCGAGCAGTCGCTGTTTCGTTTTCTGCTGAACGACCCGGCGTTGCGCTGGGCCTATTACCTGACACTCGCCACCGTTTTTTTGTACGTTCTGGTGGAAAGTCGGCGGCGGCAACGCGTAATTCCGGTGGTGGAACCGCCGCGCAACACTTCGCTCGAGTTTGTCGAAACCATCGGGCAGCTTTATTTTCAGCAAGGCAACCACGCCGATTTAGCCGAAAAGAAAATCGCGCACTGGCTCGCCTTCCTCCGGCAGCGATTCAACCTGAACACCAGCGTTTTTGACGAAGAATTCCGGCAAAAACTGGTCGCCAAAAGTGGCGTAAGTCGCGCCGACGTGGACGCATTGCTGGCTCGTGTGGAAGTCGTGCGCGGCAGCGGCACCCTCACCGAAACTAAATTGCTCGACCTCAACCGGCGCATCGAGGCGTTTTACGACACGGTCCATGCTTGACGCCCAACTCCAGTTGTTGCAGGAAACGGCCCGCTCGCTCCGCGAACTGGAGGACGATGCCACGCTGTTTGCCAGGCTCAACGCCCTGCCACGTCCGGCGGTGCAGGCGTTGCTGGCTGAGTACCAGCGCGTGGAACGGCAGTTTTCGCCCGTCAACCTGCTGCGGTACGAAGTGCTCAACCAGTTGGAAGAAGGCCGCCCGCCGCTTACGCACGCCGACGTGGAGTTGATTCGCCAGGAAATCGAGGAGCGTAATGTGGCTTTTTTCGAGAAATACGGCTCCCGGTTGGTGGAAGGACTGGCGGGATATCCCAAGCGGGAGCCGTTCCGGGCTTGGCGCAAAGGCGGGAAACTGGCTTATTTCAAGCTTTTCCACTCGTTTTTTTACCGGAAAGAAACGGCGCAACGGGTGCTATCCGCGTTGCTTGAAGCAGGCGAAACCCTGCAAGAGTACCTCAGCCTGCCCGACCAGCGCCTGCACGTCGTTGATTTTTCTGGCAGTCACCACTTCGGCGCAACGGATTGCTGGCTGGCGCTTTTCCCACCCGACAAGCCCAACCATCGGCTGGCGCACCAGTTGTTTTGCCGAGTCAGTGCGGCGGGCATTCACGCCGGACTTTTGTCGGGGTGGGCCGTTGCCGAAAACCGCCTCGAAATTGTACAGCGCTTCGAGGCGGTTGAACCCGCTTTTGACTACCTGAAAACGCTCCTCGAATCGTACCAGACGGCCAATCAGGTGCTTTTGTTGCCCGTGGCCGCTGAACCAAAACCGGCGTATTCGGCCAGTCCGCCCCCGTCCGAAACGCTGCTTCAGTCCGAAGAAACTTTTGCCGATGCACTGGCGGCGCTTCACTACAAACGTAACCTGGTTTTGCAGGGACCACCGGGAGTGGGGAAAACCTTCCTGGCCCAACGCCTGGCCGAAATGCTGCTTGGCGGGCGTGATGCCCGTCGCCTGCGTACGGTACAATTTCACCCGTCGTATGCGTACGAAGACTTCGTGCAGGGCTATCGGCCCGACGGGCGCGGCGGTTTTGTGCTGAAAAACGGCGTGTTTTACGACTTTTGCCTCCTGGCCCGCCGCCATCCGCAGCAATCCTTTGTGTTTTTGATTGACGAAATCAACCGGGGCAACCTGAGCAAGGTTTTTGGGGAATTGTTACTGCTGCTCGAAGCCGACAAGCGATCGACGGCAAACGCAATTCCACTCACGTATTCCGAAACGCCCTTTTTCGTGCCGCCCAACCTGTACGTCATCGGCACGATGAACACCGCAGACCGGTCACTC
>CBDFMV010000003.1:1225000-4276696 GCA_965249815.1 Spirosomataceae bacterium
TGCCTTGCTCGCCACCAGATTCATATCGTCGGTGGCCCGGGCGTCGTACAGGCGATCGGCCAGCAGGCTGGCGTGGCGGCGGTCGCGGCTGTATACTTCGGCTACGCCGTAACCCGCGTTTTCGAGGGCCTTGCTCAGATGCCAGGCCACGTTGCCCGCGCCAATGAAGGAGATTTTGGAGGCCATTCGGTTAAAGGCTGTTGGTCAAACCTACAGCGCGGCGGCGGCAACCGCAAGGGCCGCAGGTTTTCTACCTTTGTCGTTGCATGAAAGACGTGGCCGTGAGCATTCCCGCGTTTAATAAAGAACACGCCGTGGGCCGCGTCCTGGCCGAAATTCCATCCGAGCGGGTACGCGAAGTCATCGTTGCTAACAACAATTCTATTGATCAAACAGCCCGCGTGGCGGCGGCGGCTACGGTACTCGACGAGCCGCGCCAGGGTTACGGGCGGGCTTGTCTGAAAGGCATCGCGTACGTGAAAAAAGCCCAGGCCGTCTGGCCCCGGATTGTTGTGTTTCTGGATGCCGACTACTTCATGTACGGACCTGGGGGTATTCCGGGCTATCCGATTTGACGAACTGCTGGCTATATGCGCGATAAGACCTATGGCTGGACGGTCGTGATGCAGTTGAGAGCGGCCAAACAGGGCCTCACCGTGCGGGAGGCGCTCATACGCAACCGCCGCCGGGTGGGGGTTTCAAAGATTTCGGGAACCGTGAAAGGCACACTATTCGCAGGATGGAAAATCATTATGACTAATTCCCGCTATCGTTGATGGAGATTTTAATCTTGATCGCCTACACCGTGCCGCTGGGGCTGGTGCTGTGCCTGAGTTTGGTGCAGTTGAACCTGGTGGTCAACTACCTGCGGCAGCGGCGTCCTGGGAAAACGTTCCCCAGTTCCGGCCCGATTATTACGCCCCAGGTCACGGTTCAGCTTCCCATTTACAACGAACTCTACGTGGCCGAGCGCTTGCTCGATTGCATCGCGGCGTTGCGCTACCCGCGCGAACGACTCGAAATTCAGGTACTCGATGACTCGACCGACGAAACCGTCGCGCTCGTTGCTCGAAAAGTGGCCGAACTCCAGAATCGGGGGGTGCAAATCCACCACCTGCGTCGCACCGACCGAGTGGGTTTCAAGGCCGGGGCACTGGCTGAAGGACTCAAAACGGCGAAGGGCGAATTCATCGCCGTATTCGACGCAGACTTTTTGCCCGAACCCGATTTTCTTGAAAAAACGCTGCCCTCATTCAACGCTCCACGCGTCGGGATGGTGCAAAGTCGCTGGACGTACCTTAACAAAGACTATTCGGTCCTGACCAAAATTCAGGCCTTCGCGCTCGACGGCCACTTCATCGTCGAACAGCAGGGCCGCAACTCCGGCGACCACTTTATTAATTTCAACGGCACGGCGGGCGTTTGGCGCAAAACCTGCATTGAAGACGCAGGCGGCTGGCACCACGACACGCTCACCGAAGACCTCGACCTGAGCTACCGGGCGCAGTTGCGGGGCTGGAAATTTAAATACCTGGAAAATCTTGGTTCTCCCGCCGAACTACCCGTGGAGATGAATGCCCTTAAATCGCAGCAGTACCGCTGGACGAAAGGGGCCGCCGAATGCGCCCGCAAACACGCCTGGGGGATTCTAAATGCACGCGGCGTAGGGTTGAGTACGAAGATTCACGCGCTGGCTCACCTGTTTTACAGTGCCACGTTCATTTGTCTCGTGGTATTGGGTGTGTTGAGTGTGCCGGTGCTGTACGTGGTGACGCATTTTCCGGAACACCAGACCTTTTTTAGCTGGATGGCCTGGTTTCAGGTCAGTTCCATCATCCTCGCCATTTTTTACTGGATTGCGTACCGAAATGCCAGCGGACGGTCTTCATTCAAGCATTTTCTGCTTGATTATCCCGTGTTCATCACCATCTGGATGGGCCTGTCGTTGCACAATGCCGTGGCCGTCGTCGAAGGCTACCTGGGCCGGAAAACCCCCTTCATCCGCACACCTAAATTTGGTGTGGTGGGTAAAACGGGCGGCTGGCAGCGGAACAAATACCGCCCGGCAAAAATCAGTTGGCTCACCTACGTGGAAGCCCTGCTGGCAGTTTATTTTCTGGTCGGGTTGTTTCTGGCCTGGCGCTGGCACAACGCCAGTTTCGTCGTGTTTCACCTCCTGCTAACGCTCGGCTTCGGCATTGTCTGCTATTTTTCGGTACTTCACGCCCGGACCCGGATGGCCTGACGCTGCCCGGTTCGGCGCATGGGTACGTTTCTAAGTTGGTTTCTCCTTTCGCTTTTTGGGTATCTCTGGCTCGGCTATCTTATGCTGTGCACCGAGTCGTGGCAGGTTATCGGTTTGTTAAGCCTGATTGATAGCAACCGCCTGCCGTGCGAAAACGCTCTGCTTTGTGCGCTTAATCCGCTTGTCGTGGTCGAAGTGATGGGCAACTTGTACCTCGAAGGTGGGATTCTTTTCCTGCTGCCCTGGCCGTCTTTTTGCTTGAAAAAAACCGCTGGTTGTTGGACGTGAATTGGGGGGGCGTTTCGGTCGGTGCTGTTTTGCTCTTGCTCGTGAGGCGAATGGGGTGGGAGGGAAGGCTCCTCTCCAGGGCGGTGGTGGCCGGGGTCAACGCGCTGCTTTTTGCGCCCTTTTTCAGTTGGCGCTTGATTGAAAACGTCACGTCCAGCCTCGATTTGTATTTCCGGAAATTCGAGTTCAACGCCAGCGTGTACTACCTGGTCCGGGCCGTGGGATTTTGGTGGAAAGGCTACAACGTTATCCACATCGCCGGGCCGACTCTGGCCATTGCAGCGCTTGTCCTGATGGCCCTCGTGGTGCGCTGGCACGCGAGGCGACCAGCAAATGGCGATGAATTTTTCACCGCCGCGCTGTTGATGCACACCGCGTACTTGGCCTGCGCCACGACGGTTCACCCCTGGTATCTCACCTCGTTGGTGGGTTACGCCGTGTTTTCGCGCTACCGATTTGCGGTCGTGTGGTCGGGGCTGGCGGTGCTGTCGTACGCGGCGTACGGGCGGGCGGATTTTTCAGAAAATCCAGGGTTGATCGCGCTGGAATACGCCGTGGTTTATTCCTGGCTTTTGGCCGAACTGGCGGGCGTTTTTCGAAGAAAGTTTCCGTCAAAATCCACCGCTTTCTGGTGAAACGGATCGAGGTGCTCGTCGAGCAGGCGGGCCAGCTCGGCGCGGGTAATGGGCCGGTTTTCGGCCTGAAACAAGCGGCGGATGAACTTAAAACTGTACCACGGCGAGTGCCGGACGGCTTCCACCGCCGCCTGCGCGTCGCGCACGGTCAGGCGCTCGTCCGAAGCTGCAATTGGGGCAGGGAGTTCCGAGAAAAACTCCTGCCAACCAGTTAAAAACTCGCGGACGCGAATCATCGAATCGGGGTAAAACCACGTTTGGTTGGCCCACTGGTGCGGCGTTGGCAGGCCCTTCAAAATGCCCGTCGCCCCAACGCGCTGGATGGCCGCCCAGTCGGGATGGTCGGGTTGCACGTCGTGGTAGGGCATCACGTACGCCGTTGCGTCGAGCAGCGCGTCCTGCACGTCGCGAATGGGCACGAGCCGGGGACTCACTTTTCGCTTCGCCGCCAGCGCCGCCAGCGCCCCCGCCGCCTGGCCAATGCCCATCACGACGGGTTGCAGGCGCGTGGTGCCGTTGGCGAGGTTGGTTACGGAAATGCTTTTTTCGGCCACTATCAGGTTTTCGACGCCCTGTGGCAGCAGACTCCCCAGCGGCACGTTGTACGACGGCACGGGCACGAAGTGTAAATCGGGCACACCCGCTACGTACTTGGCATGGTGGTGATCGATGGGGTAATCGCCCACGGCAATGCCGGTCCGGTAGTACTTTTCGGGAAACGCGAACGGTTTCTCGATGTGGTGCATCGTGAGCCGGGCGAGGCCCCGGATGCGGCGGCTTTCGCGGTGGTAGGGAATCAGCGGCAGCCGGTCGGCGGTGGGGAATTCGTCGTCGGCCAGGCCGAGGTTGCGGTAACCAAGTTCGGTCTGGATGAAATACACGAACCTGAGCGTGTGCAGTTTTGCTTCCTGCACCAGCTTCTGACGGCCTTCCGGGCTGGCTTCAATCAGGTTGGCGTAAAAATCATTGCCCTGGATGGGCCAGTTAATCAAGTACTTATCGTTGGGAAGCCGGGCGTAGCCAAGCATTTGCTCGCAATCGTGCAGACGCGGACGGGTGGTGTCGGGGCAGAGTTTCCGGCAGGCGCAGAGAAACTGGTTGCGGTCGTACCCCGCCGGGCGTGGCAACAGCCGGGTCGAGTCGGGGCCGTAATCTTTCAGAATGGCGACGTACGTCAAATCCTGCACGATGTCGTTGGCCTGGGCCGGGGCCGCCGCCTCGCCGGTCGCTTCACGGCTGTCCATACCCACGTCGTAGCGGATGCCGCCGGTTCCGGCAGCCACGTCGCCGAGATCGGTGGCGTCGATGAGCACCTGGCTTTTGAGGTACGTTTTGTGGCCGGTTTTATCCAAAACCGTCGCAATCCAACCCATGTTGGTTTGCACAACCTCGGTGTACCGGGTTTCGGTCAGCACCGTCAGGGATTTTTCGCGCCCGGCCATGGCCCGTAGAATTTTCGCGCCCACCGATGGCTCGAACTGGGTGTTGCTTACCCAGCCCGTGGCCAGTTCCTTCGCCCCGCCGTAGTGGTTTTCGAGTTCCGAGCGAAACTCGCCCCACAGGCCCGACGGTAGTTCGTGGTTGCCGTCGATGGCACTCACGCCCGCAGCGGTGAGCATTCCACCGAGCCACGGCCCTTCCTCGACCAGCACCGTTTTTACGCCCATCCGCGCCGACTGGATGCCCGCCATCACGCCGCTGGTACCCCCACCGATGATGAGCACCGGTGCTTCGACAAAATCGAGTTGGGTGGGTGGATCGGTGGCGCGAAACGCGACCGTAAGCAGGCCCAGAAGTGGCAGCAGGCGTTTCATAGAAAGGTTTGAGGCAGGTTTGCCGCGGGAAGTTACGGGAAGAGCCGGGCAAACAAAAAACCCGGCGGTGGGGCCGGGTTTTTTGAAACCATTATTCTCAATTAGCTACAAATCAATCGCCTCACCGTAGGCCACTTCCGTTGCGCCTTTCACGGCTTCCGACATGGTGGGGTGGGGGTGAATCGTCTTCAGGATTTCGTGGGCGGTAGTTTCGAGTTTGCGGGCGGCCACCACCTCGGCAATCATCTCGGTTACGTTGGCACCAATCATGTGCGCGCCGAGCCATTCGCCGTATTTCGCGTCGAAAATCACCTTCACGAAGCCTTCCTTCACGCCCGCCGCCGTGGCTTTGCCCGACGCGGTGAAGGGAAACTTACCGACTTTGATGTCGTACCCGGCTTCGCGGGCTTTTTTCTCAGTCAGGCCGACCGAGGCGATTTCGGGCTGGCAGTAGGTGCAGCCGGGAATGTTAGCGTAATCGAGCGGCTCGGTGTGAACGCCCGCGATTTTTTCGGCGCAAATAATGCCTTCGGCGGTAGCCACGTGGGCCAGCGCCGGGCCGGGGGTGCAGTCGCCGATGGCGAAAAAGCCGGGTACGTTGGTTTGGTACCACTCGTTGACCTGGATTTTGCCCTTGTCGGTTTTGATGCCCACTTCTTCGAGGCCGATGTCTTCAAGGTTAGACACCACGCCCGCGGCGGAAAGCACGATGTCGCAGTCGAGGTTGAGCGGGCCGTTCGGGGTTTTCACCGTCACCTTGCAGCCTTCGCCGCTGGTGTCCACGGTTTCCACCGACGAATTGGTGTGCACCTCAATGCCCATTTTCTTGTACTGCTTTTCGAGGGCTTTCGACACTTCCTCGTCTTCGACCGGCACCATGTTGGGCAGGAATTCAACGATGGTCACCTTCGTGCCCATCGAGGCATACACGTAGGCAAACTCGACGCCGATGGCCCCGGAGCCGACAATGACCATGCTTTTAGGCTGGGTTTCCAGCGACATGGCCTTGCGGTATTCAATGATTTTCGTCCCGTCGATTTTGATGTTGGGCAATTCACGGGCGCGGCCCCCGGTGGCAATCACGACACCCTTCGTACCCACGTATTCGGTTTTGGAGCCATCGGCAGCGGTGACTTCCACCGTGTTGCCCGCCTTCACGCGGCCGTAGCCCATGATGACGTCAATCTTGTTTTTCTTCATCAGAAACTGCACGCCTTTACTCATCGCGTCGGCCACGCCCCGGCTGCGCTTGATGACCGCCCCGAAGTCGGCGTCGGATTCGCCTACGTTAATGCCGTAATCTTTGGCGTGCTTGATGTATTCAAAAACCTGGGCCGATTTCAGAAGGGCTTTCGTGGGAATACAGCCCCAGTTGAGGCAGATTCCGCCCAGACTTTCCTTTTCGATGATGCCCACTTTCATGCCCAGTTGCGAGGCCCGGATGGCGGTCGGATAGCCGCCAGGACCGCTGCCCAGCACGAGCAAATCATATTGAGAAGCCATAGAACGATTGATTTTGAAAGGTTTTGGCGAATCGCCGTGCAAAAATAGGGGAAAACCCGTTCCGGCGTGTGCGCTCCCTGGAAACAAAGCAGGGGCCGGTTTTTGTTCGTAGTTTTGCGGGCGGAATTTGTAGGGGCAGAGGCAAGCGGAACGCTGCCCGACACCGCCCCTACAAATTCACGCCTAACCATTTCCCAGAAAACCAATGACGACAGACAAGTTGAAAGACTTGAAGGCCCGGGTAGAGGCCTTGAGGGGGTATCTTTGACTACGATAGCAAAAAGTACCAAATCAGCCAGTTAGAGCAGAAAACGCTCGACCCCAACTTTTGGGGAAATCCTGACAAAGCCGAAGCCACCATGCGCGAAATGCGCGGGCTGAAATTCTGGACCGACGGCTTCGACGCCCTCAACCGCATCGTGGGTGACCTCGACACGCTCTGGGAATTTTACGAAGCGGGCGAAGCCACCGAAACCGAAGTGGACGAGGAAGGCGCGAAACTCGAAGCCAAACTCGATGAGTTGGAATTCCGCAAAATGATGTCCGACGAAGGCGACAACATGCCCGCCGTGCTCGAAATCAACGCGGGCGCGGGCGGCACCGAGTCGCAGGACTGGGCCTCGATGCTCTACCGGATGTACCTGATGTGGGCCGAGAAAAACGGCTATAAAATCAAGGAAGTGGACCGGCAGGATGGCGACGTGGCGGGCATCAAAGCCGCGACGCTCGAAATCGACGGCGAGTATGCTTTCGGCAACCTGAAGGCTGAGAGTGGCGTCCACCGGCTGGTGCGCATCTCGCCTTTCGACTCCAACGCCCGACGGCACACCTCGTTTGCCTCGGTGTACGCTTACCCGCTCGTGGACGACACCATCGAAATCGAGGTCAACCCCGCCGATATCGACTGGGACACCTTCCGCAGCGGCGGGGCGGGTGGTCAGAACGTCAACAAAGTGGAGACCGCCGTGCGATTGCACCACCGGCCTTCGGGCATCGTCATCGCCTGCCAGCAGGAACGCAGCCAGCTTCAGAACAAGGAGGTGGCCCTGCGCCTCCTGAAATCACGGTTGTACCAAATCGAGATGGACAAGCGCAACGCCGCCCGCGCCGAAGTGGAGGCTGGGAAAAAGAAAATCGAGTGGGGTTCGCAAATCCGCAGCTACGTCCTCGACGACCGCCGCGTGAAAGACCACCGCACCGGCTACCAGACCTCCAACACCGACGCCGTGCTCAACGGCGATTTGAACGAGTTCATCAAGGCCTATTTGATGGAACAGTAATTCAGCGCGGCGTTCCGCCCAACAGCGTGCCCCGGTCTCCGTGGCACGCTTTGTTTTGCTACCTTGCCCAATCATGGACGGCTTTTTCAAACATGGCGACCAACTCCACCTCCGCTACCGCACCTACGGGCGCGGGCCGCGGACGCTGCTGGCCTTCCACGGCATGGGGCAGAATGGAGCGGCGTTTTCGTCGCTGGGCAGCGCCCTCGGCGACACCTTCACGACCTACGCCCTCGACCTGTTTTTTCACGGGGAAAGTTCAGGCCTCAGTGAGCCGCTCGGCAAGCCGTTCTGGGCCGAAATCATCCGGCGTTTTTTGCAGGAAAAAAGCATCGCCCGCTTCTCCGTCGCGGGCTTCAGCCTCGGCGGAAGGCTGGCCCTGGCCACGCTCGAAATGCTCTACGACCGGCTTGATGAAGTGATTTTGGTGGCCCCCGACGGCCTGGCCGAAAACCCGCTTTACACCGCCGCCACGCGGCTGCCGGGCACGAAACATTTGTTCCGGAAAGTGATTTACGAACCCGAACACTTCGCCCGGCTGGCCACGGCGGCCCGGCGCTGGCGGCTCGTGCCCGACAGCGTGGTGAAACTGGCCCAGTGGCAACTATCCTCGCCCGAACGCCAGCAGCGGGTGTACGAAAGCTGGATGGCGTTCCGAAATCTTCGGTTCTCGGTCAGAAAACTGGCAAGAATAGCGGAGGATCACAAAATCAGGGTAACGGTTTTTGCCGGGAAAACCGACCGCGTGATTCCGCTCCGGCGCCTCCTGCCGTTTGTGCAGGCCGTGAAGGGCATCCAGTTTTTCCCGCTCGAGCACGGCCACACGTTTTTGCTCGAAAAAGTAGCCGACCACTACCGCCAGGCCCGCTGCAGCACGTAGCCCAGGCCGATGAGTGATACCAGAATTAGTACCAGCAGTATCCACTGCGACGCGTTGGCTTCGTTGGGAGTTTCAAGCAGGCGGCGCAGCGTACGCGCTTCGGTGCCCGCCCAAACACTCAGCACCGTGCGGGGCAGCATGCCCAGCAAGCCCCCCAGCAGCAGGTTTTTCCGGGAAACGTTCACGAAACTGAACAGCACGTTGGTCAGCGCGAAAGGCAGCACCGGCGAAAGCCTCGCCAGGGCGGTTACGCTGAATTCGCGCTCCCGCACCCGTTCCACGAGTTGCCGGACTTTGGGTTTTTGGGAAAGCCGGGCCAACAACCGCCCGCCGTCGAGCCAGCGGGCGGCTTCGTAGCCCAGCAGCGAAGCCGCCGCGTAAGCCAGCACCAACGAAGGCACCGCCCGGAAGCCGAGAAAAAACCCCGCGATGAGCGCCACGAGTGTGGTGGGCGTGAGGGCAAACGCCATCGTAACCACGCTGAGGGCGAAAACACCCGCCCAGGCCGCCGTGGAAAATTGCTGGATTTGGGCCTCGTGCGTGGCCACACCGTAGCCCAGCGACGAACTTACCAGCAGCGGCAGCACCCCCAGCAGCAGCGCGTAACCGAGGGAAAAGGCGTTTCTTTGGGAAAATTTCAAATTTATTGTGGGGCGGGATGTATCCCGCCCGTAGTATTGATCCCAAAAATAGACAGGCGGGATACATCCCGCCCCACAACATCAGCAAACCATGCGTTTCGCCACCAAAGCCATCCACGCGGGTGTTAGCCCCGACCCGACCACCGGGGCCATCATGACCCCGATTTACCAGACCTCCACCTACGTGCAGGAAGCCCCCGGGAAGCACAAAGGTTACGAATATTCCCGCACCCACAACCCCACGCGCACCGCCCTGCAACAGGCCCTGGCCGCGCTGGAAAACGCCAAACACGGCATTTGCTACGCGTCAGGACTGGCGGCCACCGACGCGCTGCTGAAACTGTTCCAGCCCGGCGACGAAATCGTGGCGACCAACGATTTGTACGGCGGCACGTACCGGATTTTCACGAAAATCTTCGAAGGGTTCGGTCTGACGTTCCGCTTCGTGGATTTGAGCGATGCAACGCAGATCGAGACGGCTTTTTCGGAGAAAACAAAACTGCTCTGGCTCGAAACGCCCACCAACCCGCTTCTCCGCCTCATCGACATCGAAGCCTACGCAAAAGTGGCAAAAGCCCGTGGCGTGCTAACCGTGGTGGACAACACGTTTGCGACGCCCTACCTGCAAAACCCGCTCGATTCGGGTGCCGACATCGTCATGCACTCGGTCACGAAATACCTCGGCGGGCACTCCGATACGGTCATGGGCGCGATTATGCTCAACGACGACGCCCTGGCCCAGCGGCTGGCCTTCATCCAGAATGCCTGCGGGGCCGTGCCTGGGCCGCAGGACTGTTTCCTCGTGCTGCGTGGCCTGAAAACCCTGCACTTGCGGATGGAGCGGCACTGCGAAAACGCCCGCCGCGTCGCGGATTTTCTGCAAAACCACCCGCAAGTAGGGAAGGTGTACTACCCCGGTTTGGAAGGGCACCCCGGCCACGACCTGGCAAAGCGGCAAATGCGCGATTTCGGCGGGATGGTGTCGTTCGAGTTAAAAGGCGACGACTACGACGAGGCCGTGCGGGTGATGTCCGGTTTCCACGTGTTTTCGCTGGGCGAATCGCTGGGTGGCGTCGAGTCGCTCTGTACGCACCCGGCCAGCATGACCCACGCCAGCATTCCAAAAGAGGAACGCGCCAAATCGGGCCTGAAAGACACGCTCATCCGCCTGAGCGTGGGCGTGGAAGACGCCGAGGATTTAATCGACGATTTGCGGCAGGCGATTGGGTAACAGCGTACTTCGTTGTTCGTGCTTCGGTTTCAAACCAATCCTGAGTAAAAAATCGAAGCACGAACAACGAAGCACGAAGCACGTTTTCAATCAAACGAATCAAATTTTACTGGAAGCAACCCCGCCACCGAAGGCGACACGAGTACTTCGCCGCCCGGTTCACCCGGCATCAGCAGGCGAATCGGCTGGCCCTGCCGGTTTTCGTACTCCAGCAACGCCTGCCGACAGGCCCCGCAGGGCGACACGGCGCGGTAGATTTCGCCCTCGCCGGGCCGGGCCACCACGGCAATCGCCGCCATCTTCTTTCCCGGATGATTGGCCCCCACCCAAAAAATCAGGGATTGCTCGGCGCAGGAACCCGACGGGAACGCGGCGTTTTCCTGGTTGCTGGCCGTCACGACCGTGCCGTCGTCGAGGCGCACCGCCGCCCCGACGTGGAAGTGCGAGTAGGGCGCGTAAGCCGTGTGCGTGGCCTGCCGGGCTTCAGTGAGCAGGCTGCGCTCGGTTGCGGGTAATTCGGCTTCGGTTGCGTACGATTCGAGCGGGACTTCGAGGCGTAATGATTTCATGCGGTAAAAAGAGAATGGGCGTTCTGAACGACACGCAGCCCGCGTTTGGTTCAAAACGCCCGTTTCGTCATTCGGGCAACCTACGAAGGTTTGTTAAAATTTCAAGCTGACGCCCGCCAGCACGTTGAAGCCCGCCTGCGGGTAGTAAAAATTCTCCGTCACCAGCTTCCCGCCCGCCGCGTAGCTGTACGTGTAGCCATTCGATTCGTACTGCGCGCCGAGCACGTTGTTAAGCAACAGACTCAACCTGAGCACTTTCGCAGACCGGGGTTTAACATCGTAAATCAGGCGGATGTCGTTGGTGAAATAGGCGTTGAGTTGCCGGGTTGGGTCGGAAGTATTATCCAGAAACTGCCGCCCGACGTACTTCGAAAGCAGCGCGATTTCCAGCTTCCTCACGCCAGAAAACGCCAGTTGCGACCCAAAAATCACGTTCGGCGAAAAGGCGATGTCTGTATTTCTGAATGCCTCCCGCCGCTGCTTGCCCGTGTCATAATCGTCGTAAAACGCGGTGAAGTCCTTAATTTTATTTTGGCTAAACGTCGCGTTGGCGTTCCATTTCAGCGTCCGCACGGGTTGCCAGCCCAACTCCAGTTCCAGCCCGGCGCGGTGGCTGCGGGGCACGTTGGCGCGAATGTAACTGCCCACGTCGTTGACCTGCCCGGTCAGGATAAGCTGATCGCGATACTTCATGAAAAACCCATTGACCTGCGCCGCTACTTTGCCCCGCTGGAACCGGTAGCCGACCTCGTAGTCCACCAACTGCTCCGCCTTCGGACGGCTCGCGGGTGTGCTCTGCGTGTAATCGTCGCGGTTCGGCTCCCGGTGGGCCACGCTCAGCGAACCGAACACCGCCGAGGCTTCCCCCAACACGCAATTCAGGCCAAATTTGGGGTTGAAAAAGGCGAGGTTGGCGGTTTGCTGCACGTTGTCACCTTTCTGGTCAAACCCCAGAAACGAGTAGTCCACCGTCCGGACTTGCAGGTCAGCATAGCCGTTGAAAGCGTCGGTGAATTGGTACGTTGTCTTGCCATACAGGTTGAAATCCGCTTTCGTCGCGTCGTTGTCGTAATACCGCTGGCGAATGGCCGAGGTGCTAGCGTACCGCGCCCAAGTAATTTCCCCGAAATGCTTGCCCGTATACCGGTTCCAGCTCCCGCCGAGGCTGATTTTTAGTTTTTTGTACGAATCGTAATCGAGCGAAAAGACGGTTCCGTAAAAATCGTTGTCGAGCCAGAGCCGACGAACTAAATCGGTGCGGGAGATGACCGTATCGCCTACCGTCACGTTGGGCAGGCCGTAGTCGCTCAGTTTGTCGGCTTCGCGAAACTGCTCGTAGTAGCCCCTGCCTTTGGTGTAGTGCAGGTTGGCGGTGAGCGTCAGCCCGTGCGAAAGCTGGTGCGATGTTAGCAGTTGGTAATGATCCTGTTGGTAGTTGTCGGTCTGGTTGTCGTAGGTGTAGCGGTTATAGGTGCGGCTGCCAGAGTTGAGCAGGTTGGTCGCCGCCGCCGGATTTAGTTCGTTGCGGGCGATGAAGGCCAACATCCCCTCGCGGTCGCTGCGCAGGCGGGCTTCAGGAATCCCTTCCCAAGCCTGAAAGGTTTTTTCCTGCCCCGAAAACACGTTGAGCCGCACGAACGATTTTTTGCCAAAATACGCCCCCGACACGTAAAACGATTTCAGGTCCGAACTCGCCCGGTCCACGAACCCATCGGATTTCAGGTGCGACAGCCGCCCATCTACGGTGAATTTCCCAGCCAGCAGGCCGGTGCCGAACAATACGTTATTTTTCAGCGTGTTGAACGAGCCGTAACTGTGGTTGGTTTCGGCGTAGGCGTCGCGCCGGAACTCGTTGGTCTGCACGTTCACCGTCGCGCCGAAGGCTCCGGCCCCGTTGGTCGAGGTGCCCGCCCCGCGCTGAATCTGGATGCTACTCACCGAGGAGGCAAAATCGGGCATGTTCACCCAGAACGTCCCCTGGCTTTCGGCGTCGTTGTACGGAATGCCGTTGAGCGTCACGTTGATGCGCGTGGCGTCGGAACCGCGAATCCGGATGCCTGTGTAGCCCACGCCCGCCCCGGCGTCGGAGGTGCTCACTACCGACGGCTGGAAGTTGAGGAGCACCGGCAAATCCTGCCCTAAATTCTGCTTCCGAATCGTTTCCGCCGACACGTTGCTGTACGCCATGCCGGTTTGCTGCGTAGCACGGGTGGCGCTGACGACTACTTCATCGGACTGGTAGGTGCTGCGCTTTAGTGCGGCGTCGAACGTTTCGGCCTGCCGAACGTCGAGCGTTTGGGAAATCGTTTCAAAGCCGATGTAGCTGATTTTCAGCTCGCACATTCCGGCGGGAACGTTCCGCAGCGCATACGCACCGTCGCTACCCGACGTGGTTCCGCGCGACGTTCCCGCGAGTTGAATGCTCGCGCCCGGAAGCGGCTGGCCGTTTTCAGCGTCGGTGATTTTTCCCGAAATCGTGAATTGCGCTGCCGCTGAATGAGAAACAAGGAATGAAAAATGAAAAATGAAAAACAGAGTCGTTGCCTTTCTCATGGCTGAAAAGGAAAACGACGAGCAAAGGGGCTGAATCCCGTCAGGGTTTCAACAGAAATGAATTGAAAGTTCGGCAGTCTGGGCGGTGAAACGGCGCGCACGTTGGCCCGTCAGATTGCTTCGCGTTCCCTGCGTCGGCATTACCCGTGTACAGGTTCAATGGGTATGATCTCAGCCCGTCAGGTAGGGCACCCCTTTATGCGATCAACGGGGCAAAAGTAGGTCGCAGTGGGCAGTAAGCAGTTGGCAATTGGTGATTTTTTCAAAAAAGGCGGTTCACCGCCTCCACGGCTTTTTCGAAACGTTCTTCAAAAGTGCCCGAAATCACGAGGTAAGGCCGGTTTTGGCTTTCGAGCAATTCTTTCAGGCGGTTGAAATGCCATTGCCGCCGCTCGGCGAAAAGCCGTATTTCGTCACTGACGAAAGGCACGTCGGCAGCCAGCAGCAACGTCAGGTCGTAGGTGCGGCTCCGGGCGAGGTCGGCGATAAAATCGGGGCAGGAGCCAAGGTAGAGCTCGGCGTAGGTTTGGGTGGTGAGCGCGTCGGTATCGCAAAAGAGCAGACCGTGGCGGGCCTTTTTCGCGGCTTCGTCTTCCAGAAAAAGCTGCCCGGCGGCGATGTGCACGAGGTCGAGGGCGTCGCAGTCGTTGCCGAATTTTTCGCAGTACGTCCGCCCGTATTCTTCGACGAACCCCGTGTCGAACTGCGCGGCCAGTTGCTTCGTCAGCGTACTTTTCCCGGTGGACTCGGGGCCGGTGAGGACGACTTTCTTCATGAGGCTTTTGTCTGAAGTATGATTTACAGGACTTTGGGATTTTCAGGATTGATTTTGGCTTCCATCGTGGGCTTCCTAAATCCCGGTGAAACGTGTTTCAGACAAACTCCGCCGCCAATCCCAATACCCTTTTGCCGCCAGTCCGAGCAGCAGCGCGTAGAGCAACGAAGTGCCGTGGAGGTCTTTCACGAAATACATCCCGACGTAGCAGAGGTCGGCGGCAATCCAGAGAATCCAGTTTTCGAGGTATTTGCGCGCCATTTGCCACTGGGCGACGAGGCTGGTGGCCGTCAGGGCCGAATCGGCGTAGGGCAAACTGGCGTCGGTGTAGCGCCCGTGCAGGTAGCCGGAAGCGGCAGTGAAGAGGAGAAACACCGCGCCACAGGGCAACCAGAATTTCGTGGGCATTCGCGTGACGGGCAATTCCGTGCGCTGCGCCCCACCAAACAGCCACTGGTACCAGCCGTACCCGCTCAGGGCGATGAACACGCCCTGCAACTCCATGTCGGAGTACAGCCGGGCCTGGTAGTAAATCACCCCGTAAATCGCGCTGCTGACGATGGCCCAAAACCAGCCCCAGACGTTCTGCCGGGTGTTGAGCCAGACGCAAATCAACGTGGTGACGATGCCCGCCGCTTCGAGTCCATTTTGCCGGAAATACCCGGCGATTTGTTGAATCATAGCCAAACTCTTCGGGTGCAAACGGGGTTTTCCCGGTAGCTTTGTACGATTTTTTGCCACACTACCCTCGCCGCAAAGATGGGGAAAAACCACGCGGCTGCGGGGGTTTTGTGGCCCATCGTGTTTTTTGGTTCGTGCCTCCGCTCCGCGTGGCACGACGGTTCGTGGTTCAACCCAAACTCAGTCGTGCCACGCGGAGCGGAGGTACGACTTTTCATCGAATGCTCGTCAGAGAATTTCTAACGCTGTACCGCGAAGACGGTTTCGTAAAAACCATCGGCGAACGCCTCCGTAGTCGTTCGGCAACCGATGCGCACCTGCAACTGAAAGGCTTGTCGGGCAGTCTCGACGCCGTGCTGGTGGCGGCGCTGCACCAGAATCACCCCGCCACGCACCTGCTCGTGCTGAGCGACAAGGAAGAAGCCGCCTATTTTCTGAACGACCTGCAAAACCTGCTGGGCGAGGAGCACGTGCTGCTGTTCCCGATGTCGTACAAAAAGCCGTATCAGTACGAGGAGGTGGACAACGCCAACGTGCTGATGCGCGCCGAGGTGCTCAACCGGCTCAACGCCGACCCGCGCAACCTGCTGCTGGTCAGCTACCCCGAGGCACTTTCTGAGAAAGTCATCAACCGGCGTTCGCTGGTGGCCAACACGTTCACCGTGCACGTCGGCGACAAGCTGGACACAAATTTCCTGGCTGAATTTCTGGCGAATCAGGATTTCGAGAAAACCGATTTCGTGTACGAAGCGGGCCAGTACAGCCTCCGGGGCGGCATCGTGGACGTGTTCAGCTACGCCAACGAAAAACCCTTCCGCATCGACCTTTTTGGCGACGAGGTCGAAAGCATCCGCACCTTCGACCCCGAAACGCAGCTTTCCGAAGAGTCCGTGTCGAGCATCAACGTCGTGCCCGATGTGCAGACGCGGCTCGTGCAGGAAACCCGCGAGTCGTTTCTCAGCTTTTTTCCCGACGACACCCGGCTGTGGTTCAAAGACGCCGAACTGACGCTGGAAATTCTCGAAAAAAGCTTTGAGAACGTCGAGTTGCAGTTTCAGCAAATCCTGGCCCGGAGCGGCAACATCAAGGTCATCACCGAACCGGCCCAGCTTTTTGAAACCCGCCGGACGTTTCTCAACCACATCAAAAAATTCGGCACGGTGGAATTCGGGCGGCGGTTTTACTTCAAAGACGCCGAAAAACTGACCTATGCGTCGAAAGTCCAGCCGTCGTTCAACAAGGATTTCAAGCGGCTCGTGGATAACCTCCACGAAAACCAGTCGCTGGGTTTTGTCAACGTCATCGCCGCCGATTCGCAGAAACAACTCGAACGGCTCAACACGATTGCCGGAGAAATCGACACCTTCGTGAAATTTCAGCCGCTGACGATTTCGCTGCGCGAAGGTTTCGTGGACGAACAGACGAAAGTGGCCTGCTACACTGACCACCAGATTTTCGACCGCTTTCACCGCTACCGACTCCGCGAAAAATACAGCAAATCGAAAGCGCTGACGCTGAAGGAATTGAAAACCCTCCAGCCCGGCGATTACGTCACCCACAGTGACTACGGCATCGGGCGTTTCGCCGGGCTGGACAAAGTAAAAGTGGGCGACAGCGAGCAGGAAGCCATCCGGCTGATTTACCGCGACAACGACATCCTGTTCGTCAGCATCCACTCGCTGCACAAAATCGCCAAGTATTCGGGCAAGGACAGCGCCGTGCCGACGATGAGCAAACTCGGCTCGCCGGATTGGGAAAATAAGAAGTCGCGGGTGAAGCGTGAGGTGAAGGACATCGCCCAGGAACTCATCCGCCTCTACGCCCAGCGCAAGCTCGCACCCGGTTACGCCTACAGTCGCGACACGTTTTTGCAGGCCGAACTGGAGTCGTCGTTTCTCTACGAAGACACGCCCGACCAGGCCAAAGCCACCAACGACGTGAAGGACGACATGGAAAAACCGCACCCGATGGATCGCCTTGTGTGCGGCGATGTCGGGTTTGGCAAAACCGAAGTGGCCATGCGCGCCGCTTTCAAGGCCGTCAGCGACAACAAGCAGGTGGCCGTGCTCGTGCCCACCACCGTGCTGGCCATGCAGCATTACCGCACCTTTCGCGAGCGCTTCGAGAAGTTTCCGGTTCGGGTGGAGTACGTCAACCGCTTCAAATCGGCCCAGCAAATCAAAGACACGCTCCGGCGGGTGGAGAACGGCGAGACGCAGATGCTCATTGGCACGCACCGGATTGTGAACAAAGACGTGAAGTTCAAGGACCTCGGCCTGCTGGTGATCGATGAGGAGCAAAAATTCGGTGTGAAGGTGAAAGACCGCCTGAAGGAAATGCGCGTCAACGTCGACGTGCTCACGCTCACAGCCACGCCGATTCCGCGTACGCTGCATTTTTCGCTGATGGGCGCGCGCGACCTGTCGGTCATCGCTACGCCGCCGCCCAACCGCCAGCCGGTTACGACCGAAATCCACGTCTGGGACGAAAAACTCATCCGCGACGCCGTCAGCACCGAGTTGAAGCGGGGCGGGCAGGTGTTTTTTGTGCACAACCGCATCGGCGATTTGGAAGGCATCGCCAACCTGATCCTCCGCCTCGTGCCCGACGCGAAAGTGGGCGTGGCGCACGGGCAAATGGAAGGCGACAAGTTGGAGCGGGCGATGATGAAATTCATCGAAGGCGAGTACGACGTGCTGATTTCGACCAACATTATCGAATCGGGCCTCGACATTCCCAACGCCAACACGATCATCATCAACTACGCGCACATGTTCGGCCTGAGCGATTTGCACCAGATGCGCGGGCGGGTGGGGCGCTCCAACCGCAAGGCCTTTTGCTACCTGCTCACGCCCGCCGTGTCGCTGCTGACCTCCGACGCGCGCAAACGCCTGCAGGCGCTGGAGGAATTCTCCGACCTCGGCGACGGATTCCGCGTAGCCATGCGCGACCTCGACATCCGGGGTGCGGGCAACCTGCTGGGGGCCGAACAAAGCGGCTTCATCAACGATCTGGGTTTCGAGATGTACCACAAAATCCTGGACGAAGCCGTGCAAGAGTTGAAAGAAACCGAATTCAAAAATCTGTTCGTCAACGAGTTGTCCGAAAAAGTCGATTCGCTGAAGGTGGACACGCAGATTGAAACCGACCTGCCGGTGTTGATTCCCGAAAACTACGTTTCCAACATTTCGGAGCGCCTCGGGCTGTACAATCAGTTGGACAACCTTTCGACGGAGGCGGAACTGGACGAGTTTCAGCGAATGCTCCTCGACCGCTTCGGTCCGCTGCCGCCCGAAGTGCGCGACATGCTCGACATTGTGCGGGTGCGCTGGCAGGCCGAAGCGGTGGGTTTCGAGAAACTAACGCTGAAAAGCAATACGCTTAAAGGCTACTTCGTTTCTGGGAACGACGCGTATTTCCAGTCGGAGAAGTTTGGCAGGATTCTTGACTTCGTGAAGGCGAATCCTAAAAAATGTTCACTCCGCGACGTAAAAGGCAAGCTCATTCTCACGTTTGAAGAAGTAGCGAGCATCGAAGCGCTGAAGGGCGTGATGGGCGAACTGGTTGGCGCGTTGCGTCTGGCCGAAACCGCCGCGTAGGGATTATCCGGCCAAAGCGCCTACTTTTGTAAATTCTTGACACTGGTTACCGTTCAGACAACCAACAACTTGATTAACTCCATGAAGCGTTTTCAGCATTCGCTTTTTCCCCTGCTGGCCATCGTGATGCTGGCGAGTGCGTGCAAGTCAAAATCGCCCACCAGTGCCAATCCGGGCCGGAGCAGCACGGCCACGGGCGTGGCTTACAATACCAAAGAAGGGTACAAGGTCTCGAAATTCAAGGGTCAGCCGACGGGTCCGAACCTGGTTTTCATCGAAGGCGGTCGCTTCACGATGGGCGCGCTCGAAGAAGACGTACTCAACGCCCGCGACAACATCGAGCGGACCGTGACGGTGCAGTCGTTCTACATGGACGAAACCGAAATTGCCAACATTCACTACCTCGAATACCTGCACGCCATTCAGCGCGACTCGACTGAGGAAGTGTACCAGGCCGCTCTGCCCGACACGCTCGTGTGGACGGACCCGCTGGCCTTCAACGATTCGTACGTTGATCAGTATTTGCGTTATCCCGGTTTCCGGTACTTCCCGGTCGTTGGCGTTTCCTGGAAACAATCCGTTGATTACGCCGCGTGGCGTTCTCAGGCGGTAAACAACGAACTGGCTGGCAAATCGGCCAAAGGCGGCAAGGGTGGGAAAAAAGGCGGTGGCTTGCTCGGACGCAAAAAGAAAGGCCAGGCCGAAGCCGTGGCTTCGTCGAACGGCGTACAGCCTTCGATTGAACAAGGCACCGCGCTGCCCAACTACCGCCTGCCCACCGAGGCCGAGTGGGAATACGCCGCCAAAGCCATGATTGGTACGCAGGACATCGACGAAAACCAAACCAACCAGCGGATTTATCCCTGGGACGGTTCGTCGCTGCGCAAACGCCAGGGCCGGAAGAAAGGGGAGATGCTCGCCAACTTTAAGCGGGGTCGCGGTGACTACGCCGGTATCGCCGGAAAATCGAACGACGGCTCCATCACGCCCAACGAAATTTATAGCTACCCGGCCAACGATTTTGGTCTGTACAACATGGCGGGCAACGTCAACGAGTGGGTGTACGACGTGTACCGCCCGCTTTCCTACGAAGACTTCAACGACCTGAACCCCATCCGTCGCGATGGCTACCAGGACGAAGCCAAGAACTACGACAAGTCGCGTAACAACTCGCTGATCGACAACCACGCCCGCGTGTACAAAGGCGGCTCCTGGAGCGACGTTGCCTACTGGCTCGCGCCCGGCACCCGCCGCTACCTCGACCAGGATTCGGCCACGGCCACCATCGGCTTCCGTTGCTCGATGATCCGGGCCGGAACGAAAAAATAATTTGAAAATTTGAGAATGGGCCAATTTGAAAATGGTTGGTTCATCAATTCTCGAATCCTCAAGTTAGCCCATTCTCAAATTAGTCATTTGTCTGAGTGAGTTACAATCGCCATTGCGCTTTACGTCGCGGTGGCGATTGTTATTACGTGGACTTCCCGACAACCAGCCGTTAGCAACACGTCCACACAGGCCTCCAGCGTAGCTCCCGTGGTGATGACGTCGTCCACCAGGGCCACCCGTTTACCCACCAGTTGGTCTGAGTTTTCCACGAAATACACATCCTGCACGTTTTTAAGGCGTTCGAGGCGGGTTTTGTGGGTCTGGCTTTCGGTTACCCTGCCTTTTTTCAAGAGGTCCGCCGTCCAGGTTACGCTTAAACTTTCCGACAGGCCCCGGGCAAAGCAATCGCTCTGGTTGTAGCCGCGCTGCTTCTGCTTTGTATGGTGCAGCGGCACGGGCACAATCAGGTCGAGTTTTTCGGTAAAACCTGCTTCGTGCAACTCAGCTCCGTACCAGCGGCCCAGCAGTTCGCCTACTTCCTGGTGGCCCTTGTATTTAAGGGCGTGCAACAATCGCTGAACTTTTCCGCCTTTGGCAAACGTCAGGTACGCGTTGAGGCTACTGATGGGCGCGCGCCCGGCCATTTTCAACTGGAGCGTTTCGTTCAGCCGCTGGTGCGATTCCGTGCGGGGCAAGTCGTAGCGACAGCCGGTGCAAACGGTCTCTTCGCTGCCGTTCAGCGTCAGGTGACACGCCAGGCAGTAGCGCGGAAACAGCAGGTCGAAGAAGGCGCGAAACATGGTTTTAGAAAGAGAAGGCGTGCGCTTTTTTGTAAATTAGCGTTGACCGTTGGTACGAGATGGCATAGGTCGGCTTTTGAACCGAAACCAGAAAACCGTAAACTAAAAAAACAGCATGCAGGAATTATTCGCCGAAGAACCGCTGAGCGTCGAATGGGAAACTTTGCTCGACCGCCTCGAAGACCTGATGGGTAAGCGCCCCGCCGACCTCAACGGGGTGCTGTTTCTGATTGGGGTGCAGGAATTGGGGCAGGGCCACCGGGTTTTTACCAAAGAGCAAAAGCAGGATTTGATGCACATTGCCATTTGTAAAGTGTTTAGCTACGCGGGTTTTTACGAACTTGAGGGCCTCGACGCCGACGGCTGGCCGCACTGGAAACTGACGCAGCCGCTGCCGCACGTGGATGTGCTGAGTCAGGAAAAATTACTGAAGGGTTACGTCATCGAATACTTCCGGCGGGAAGTGTTTTCTGAAGAAGTGAGGAGTGAGCAGTAGAGGCAAAATTTTGTCCCTTCTCGCTCCTCGTTACCCAACCTTAACCCCTTCCATGAAAATTTTAACGTACAACGTCAACGGCATCCGGGCGGCCATGCGCAAGGGATTCGTTGATTGGCTCAGAGCGGCGGATGCCGATTTGGTGGCGTTGCAGGAAGTAAAGGCCGAACTGCACCAGTTCGACCGGGCAGTTTTTGAAGATCTCGGTTACGCCTTGTACTGGTTTCCTGCCCAAAAACCGGGTTACAGTGGCGTTGCCATTTTAAGCCGCCATCTGCCCCGTCACGTGGAGTACGGCTGTGGCGTGAAAATTTATGACGACGAAGGACGCGTGATTCGGGCCGATTTCGACGATTTTTCGCTGATGAGCGTGTATGTGCCTTCGGGCACAATGGGCGAAATGCGGCATGCGTTTAAGATGGAGTACCTGGCGGATTTCCACGATTACGTGAATGA
This sequence comes from Spirosomataceae bacterium, assembly GCA_965249815.1. Taxonomy (GTDB): domain Bacteria; phylum Bacteroidota; class Bacteroidia; order Cytophagales; family Spirosomataceae; genus JAJAZB01. Next base: position 1,246,776 of record CBDFMV010000003.1, read on the forward strand.
GTTGCGGAAAACGATTCCTAATTTGGTTGTTTCCGGTGATTACAACATTTGCCATCAGGCCATTGACATCCACAACCCGAAGTCGAATGTAAATTCTTCAGGTTTTTTACCCGAAGAACGCAACTGGATTGCTGGCTTCCTTGAAAACGGATTTGTGGATTCATTCCGGCATTTCAATCCGGAGCCGCACCATTACACGTGGTGGAGCAACCGGCCCGGTTGCCGGGAGCGAAACCTGGGCTGGCGCATCGATTACCATTTGGTCACCGAACCGCTCAAAGACCGCCTCGTGCGCTCGGTGATTTTACCCGAAGCAAAGCACTCGGATCATTGTCCGGTGCTGGTGGAGTTGAATCGAAGTGTCTGAAGCAGTATTCAGACAAAAACCTCAACCTTTCATGGCCACTTCTCCCGTCCACACGCTGCTTGGCAAACTCGACGAGTACAAGCGCAAGTATTACGTCAACCGTTTGCTGAAGGGCGTCATTTTTTCGGCGGCCGTGTTGCTGTCGGCCTACCTGTTGGTCAACACGCTGGAATATTTCGGGCGATTCAGCACCCCGTTGCGGGCCACCCTGCTTTTCCTTTTTTTGGCTACCCTGGGCTTCACGCTCGTGTACTGGATTCTGAAGCCCCTGTTTTTTCTGCTCGGGAAAAATAAGCCGTTGAGCAACGAAGAAGCGGCCCGGCAGGTGGGCCGGTTTTTCCCGGAAGTGGGCGACAAGCTGCTCAACACGCTCCAATTGGCGAGTCTGAGCAGTTCGCAGAACGAATTGCTGCTGGCTTCCATCAACCAGAAATCACAACAGTTGGGCTACCTGCGTTTTGCCGACGCCATCAACCTGGGCCAGAACCGCCGTTACGTCAAATTCGCGTTGGCCCCGGCGCTGGTCATCCTTGGCATTCTGTTCATCTCACCCCGATTTTTCACGAACTCGTCTTCGCGGATTGTCAACTTCCAGAACGAATACGCCGAGGAAGCGCCGTTCCGATTTTTGCTTCAGAATGCTTCGTTACAGGCGTTTAAAAGTGAAGATTTCACCGTCAGCCTGAGCCTGAAAGGTGGTGCCCTGCCCGATGCCGTGTACCTTTTGCACAACGGTCGCCGCTTGCGGATGGACGCCACCGACGGGCGGAATTTCGAGTACACTTTTCGCAACGTCCAGAAAGACCTCGCCTTTCAGTTCGAGGCGGCGGGTTACAAATCGGGCCGGTATGAGGTCAACCTCGTGGCGCGGCCCAGCCTGGCCGCGTTTGAGGTGACGCTTCGGTATCCGGCGTACCTGAACAAGCCCGGCGAAGCGCTCAAAAACGTGGGCAACCTGACCGTGCCCGAAGGCACCGTGGTGCGTTGGCAGGTCGATGCCCGCGATGCCGACTCGGTTCTGTTCCGTTTTGAAAACGAAAAAACCCCGCTTCTGGCTGACAAATCGTTGTTGCCCGGCGGCGATTTTGAGTTGGAAAAACGCGCGCGCGCGTCCACGGGCTACCAAGTTTCCCTGCGCAACGCCTACGCCGCCAACCGCGACGGCATCCAGTATTTCCTCAACGTCATTCCCGACAAACACCCGACCATCTCGCTCGAACAGTACCGCGATTCGACGCTCTACAACCTGCTTGTACTGGGCGGCAACATTGCCGACGATTATGGCCTGTCGCAGTTGCGGGTGTTTTACAAAATCGTCCGGCAGGACGTAAAGCCCCCCGAACAGTACGCCAGCTATGCGTTGCCGGTCAACCGGAGCCAGACGATTCAGAGCTTTTTTCAGCAATGGCAAACAGACAGCCTCAAACTTGCCCCCGGCGACAAGCTGGAGTACTTCGTGCAGGTGTGGGATAACGACGGCGTGAATGGCCCCAAACCCAGCCGCACGGGCGTGATGACCTACGCCATCCCCTCGCGTCAGGCCGTAGAAAAAGAACTGGACAATGCCGCCGAGAAAACCGCCGGGCAACTCGACAAGACCCTCAGTAAAGCGCAACAACTCCAGAAGGAACTGGCTGCACTCGAAAACCGCCTGCGCAACAAGCGTGATTTTGATTTTCAGGACAAACGTCAGCTTGAGGAGCTGCTTAAAAAGCGCGAGCAGTTGATGAACGAAATCCGGCAGATGCAGGAGCAAAACAAAGCGCTGAACGAAAAACAGCAGCGTTTCAGTCAACAGAATCCGGAACTTGCCCAGAAAATGGAGCAACTTCAGAAACTGATGAATGAAGTGCTTAATCAAGATACCAACAAGCTTTACGAGGAGTTAAAGAACCTGATGGAGAAAAATCAGGACGACCGGATGCTCGACATGATCGAGAAACTCAAGAACAAGGAGAAAAACACCGAGAAGGAATTGGAACGGGCGCTGGCGCTTTTTAAGAAACTCCAGATGGAGCAGAAATTGAACAAAAGCATTGATGAACTAAAGCAGTTGGCCGAAAAACAGGAGCAGTTATCGGACAAAACGCAGAAAGAGGATTCCAAAGAAAACCAGGTTGGCAAACAACCAGACGCCAACCAGCCGGATGCAAAACAACTCGACAAGCCCCAGCCCGATGGCAAAGACAACGCCAAGACGGACGAGGATAAAGCTAAACCCGATGACGAAAAACAGGCCCAAAAGGACGAAAAAACGGGTGCGAACGAAGAACTTCAGCAACAGCAGGAGCAGCTTAAAGATGAAATGGACGACTTGAAGAAAGACCTCCAGGAGTTGGAAGAACTTAGTAAGCAGGACGAAAACAGCGAGCCGATGGACACCGACAAGAAGGAGCAGGAGAACATCACGGAGCAGCAAAAACAGAGCAAACAACAGTTGGGTAAGAACGACAAGAAGAAGGCCGCGAAGTCGCAGAAAAAAGCCGCCCAGCAAATGAAGGACTTGGCCAATAAACTTTCCGAACAGCAGCAGGAGATGGAAATGGAGGAGACCCAGGAAAACATGGATGACCTCCGCGACATCCTGGAAAATCTCGTGACGCTTTCGTTCGACCAGGAGCGAATCATGAAGGATTTTCGGGGCGTTAACCTCGCTGATCCACGCTTCGTAAAGCTCTCGCAGGAACAACTCAAGTTGCAGGACGACGCCAAGGTCATCGAAGACAGCCTCAATGCTCTGGCCAAACGGGTGCTGCAAATTGAGTCGTTCGTCACCCGCGAATTGACCAACATGAAGTACAACATGGATGAGTCGGTGCGCTACATCCGCGAACGGCGCATTCCGCAGGCCACGTCGAAGCAACAATTTGCCATGTCATCAGTGAACAACCTGGCGCTGCTGCTCAGCGATGTTTTGAAACAGATGCAGGAGAACATGTCGAGTATGATGGCGGCAGCGGGCAAAAGCAAAGGCCAGAAAAAGAAAGGCAACAGTTCGGCACCGGGCCTCGGCAAACGCCAGCAGCAACTCGGCCAGCAGATGCAACAACTCAATCAATCGGGCAAGGAGGGCAGGGGACTTTCTGAGCAGTTGGCCCGTCTGGCCGCCGAGCAAGCTCAGATTCGGAAGATGCTGCGTCAACTTCTCGATTCCCAGAAAGGCACCGACGTGGGTCGTCAACTCTCAAACGAGGTGAACGATCTGCTGAAAAAGATGGAGGAAACCGAAGAAGATTTAGTCAACAAGCGCATCACTCAAAACACGCTAAACCGCCAGAAAGACATTCAGGTACGTCTCCTTGAGTCGGAAAAAGCCCTTCGAGAACAGGAAGAAGACGAAAAGCGTCGGGCTGAAACGGCCCGGCCTGTGCCTCGTCGGGTGCCGCCCCAATTCGAGGAATACGTCCGGCAGAAACAGAGTCAGACTGAGTTGTTGCGTACCGTGCCGCCCGCACTGTCGCCTTTTTACAAACGCGAGGTGGACACGTACTTCAGGAAATTGAAGTAATTTTGTTTCCTTATTTTACAGAAGGGTGGTGTAGAAGCCGCCCTTTTTGTTTCTTATGCGCAACGGAGGCATTAATTTTTTTACTGAAGACGTCGATTTCATTCTCCCACATCCGATTCGGATGCGCCGTTGGCTTCGCCGCGTGGCCGAACAGGAGGGCCAAGTGCTGAACGAACTAACCTACGTTTTTTGTTCGGACGAATACCTGCATCGGATGAACGAGGAATTTTTGAATCATGACACGCTCACTGACATTATTACATTTGATACGGCAGAGGAAGGTGAGGGCTTGACTGGAGAACTATACGTCAGCATTGAGCGCGTGTTAGACAATGCAAATCAACTTAACGTTTCGTTTTCAAACGAATTGGCTCGAGTGATGGTGCATGGACTTTTGCACCTTTGCGGTCATGGCGACAAGTCTGATGAGGAAATCGTAACCATTCGGAAGCTGGAAGATTTTTATTTATTAAGGCAGAACTGAATTAATCACTACTGTTTACAAAAACATTCCACGTGGAACACCCGCCGCGCGTTTTCTTACTACAATTTATTTTTTAAAATTTTCGTGGGGGGATTTCACGTGGAACTTTTCACAAAATTTGAAGGGAGTGACGATGTTTAACGAATACGACGTTATCGTAGTCGGGGCAGGCCACGCTGGCTGTGAGGCCGCGCATGCCGCTGGGCGCATGGGTTCACGCGTGATGCTCATCACGATGAATATGCAAACCATCGCGCAGATGTCGTGCAACCCGGCAATGGGTGGCGTGGCAAAGGGGCAAATCGTACGGGAAATAGACGCCCTGGGCGGCATGTCGGGCATCATTTCCGACAAAAGCATGATTCAATTTCGGATGCTGAACCGCTCGAAAGGCCCGGCGATGTGGAGTCCCCGTTGCCAGAGCGACCGAATGCGGTTTGCTGAGGAATGGCGACTGGCGCTGGAACAAAACGCAAACGTCGATTTTTGGCAGGACATGGTTTCGGGAATTCTGCTGGATGGTATTCGGGTCATTGGTGTCAGAACACAAATGGGCCTTGAAATTCGGGCGAAAGCCGTCGTGCTGACGAATGGGACATTCCTGAATGGCATTATCCACATCGGCGAAAAACAGTTCGGTGGAGGCCGAACGGCGGAGCGGGCAGCGACGGGGATCACGGAACAATTGGTTTCGTTAGGCTTCGAGGCGGGCCGAATGAAGACTGGCACCCCGCCCCGCGTGGATGGGCGAAGCCTCAACTACGCGGCGATGGAGGAGCAACCGGGCGACGAACATCCGGGCAAATTTTCGTACCTTGACACACCTTTGCTGACCCAACAACGCAGTTGCTGGATAACGTACACCAACTCTGAAGTACACGATATTCTGCGGACTGGATTCGACAAATCGCCAATGTTTGCCGGGCGCATCAAGGGTTTAGGACCGCGTTATTGCCCTTCGGTTGAAGACAAAATCAATCGTTTTGCCGATAAAGACCGGCACCAGATCTTCGTAGAACCCGAAGGATGGAGCACGGTGGAAGTATACGTCAATGGGTTTTCTACGTCATTACCCGAAGACGTGCAAGTAGCCGCGTTGCGGAAAATACCTGGGTTTGAGCAGGCCCGACTATTCCGACCCGGCTACGCCATCGAGTACGATTTCTTTCCACCCACCCAATTACAGCCGACGCTTGAAACCCACCAGGTACAAAACCTGTACTTCGCCGGGCAAATCAATGGCACTACGGGCTACGAAGAAGCCGCCTGCCAGGGACTCATGGCGGGCATCAATGCCCACAACAAAGTCCATGAAAAGGAGTCCTTCGTACTCTCCCGTTCGGAAGCGTACATCGGCGTGTTGATCGATGACCTCATCAACAAAGGCACCGAAGAACCGTACCGCATGTTCACGTCGAGGGCTGAATACCGTACGCTGTTGCGGCAGGACAACGCCGATTTGCGCCTCACCGAAAAAGGCTACAATCTCGGTCTGGCTTCCGAAGAGCGCTATCAGCGGATGGTAGGCAAACGGGAGCAGACCCGTAAACTGGTGGACGAATTGCAACAGATTCGGTTTACCCCTGAGGAAGCCAATGGGTTCCTGAGCATGGCAAACGCCTCGCTAATTCGGGAAAAAACCTCGTTGCATCAGCTACTCAAACGCCCGGATTTTTCGTTAGAGACTTTGCGTCATTTGCACACACGAGTAGATGATTTATTCAACCGTTACGACGATGCGGTGCGGGAACAAGCCGAAATCAGTGTGAAATACGAGAGTTACATCGAGAAGGAGCACCAGATGGCCGAGAAGGTAACGCGGTTGGAAAATTTAAGCATCAACCCCGATTTCAACTACGATGCGCTTACGTCGCTGTCGAAAGAAAGCCGGGAAAAACTGCGCCGATTGCGTCCGCGCACCATTGGTCAGGCGTCGCGCATCAGCGGCGTAACCCCTGCCGACATTTCCATCCTGACCGTACACCTCGGCCGGTGAGCGCGTCCTGATTCTGCGTACATTTAACCAAACCCTCAACGCGTGTTCCTTGAGGGTTTTCTTTTGTTCATGAAACGTGTCTTGCTGTTTTCCGTTGCCGTGCTGATGAGTTACCTGTTGAATGGTTGCGCCCAACAAAGCAGTCCGACGGGCGGACCAAAGGACGTGAAGCCACCTGAACTGGTTAGCACGTTGCCGAAGAACCAGACCACGAATTTCGCTGGAAACCGCATCGCGGTGGAATTCGATGAATACGTGAGCGTGGACAACATCAATCAGCAGTTGCTCATCACGCCCGCGCTCGAAGGTACCTACACCACGCGCATTCAACCAAAAGGTGTTGTTTTAGTGCTTCAGAAGCCATTGCAACCTAATACGACGTACAGCTTCAACTTCCGGCAGACTTTCAAAGACGTTACCGAACGCAACCCGGCCCGGAACGTGAAAGTGGTTTTCAGCACCGGTCCGGTCATCGATTCGCTATTGATGCAAGGCAAGGTTACAAATCTTCTGACCGACCAACCGGTGTTCGACACTACGGTTGGGTTATACCCGATGAGTGACACGCTCCTGTTTTCGAAGGTGAAACCGTACTATTTTTCCCGCACGGACAGCGCTGGAAATTACCGGCTGGAAAACCTCCGGGCGGGTAACTATCGGTTAGCTGCCTTTACCGATGGCAACAACAACCTGCTGTACGACGCATCGAAAGAACGCATTGGATTTGAAGAGACCCCACTCCTGTTCACGTCAAGCCTCGGCGGGCGAAACCTGAAAATGGCCTTTGTGGATCGGAGTCCGAACCGCGTCCTGACAACGCGCCCGACGGCAAACTACTACACGATTATTTACAATAAAGGCGTGAAACAGGTGCGCGTCCGCTTCGACACGCCCGCCGATAGCTTGCCCTACCTAATGACGGACGAAAAGAACCTGCGCTTTTTCAACGTCAAAAACGCCACGGATACCATTCGCGCTACCATCGAAGCCACTGACTCGCTTGACTTGGTATTTCAGCACCAGCAAAAAATCAAGTTTCGACCACGGGGTAAGAAAGAGGAAGGCGTACGCGAAGCTTTCGAAGTGCGTACGCAACCCGCCGACCGCGAGGAAGTCGTTAGTCCGCTGGTGTACAAAATCCGGTTCAACAAACCCATCCGTTCTTACGCGCTGGACAACATCCGCATCGAAGGCGACACGATCAATCGCGCCTCGCTGACCGAGAAGAATGTTACCTGGAATGCCTACCGCAACGAGATAACCATCGAGACGCCATTCCGGGGAACAAAAAACGTGCGGGTTATCATCCCGAAAGGCGCTTTCCTCTCCATCGAACAGGACTCTAACCGGGTTATTCAGACCTTTCATCCCCTGCGCGATCCGGATAACTACGGCATCATTCGCGGACGGATACTCGGGACCACAACCCACTTCATCGTGGAACTGCTCAACCCCGAATACAAAGTCGTGCAATCGGTGCTCGATCAGGCAGACTACGAATTTCGGTTCCTGAAGCCAGGCACTTATTTTGTACGCGTCATTGTGGACCAGAATGGCAACGGTCGCTGGGACCCCGGTGATCCGACCAAATTCATACAGCCGGAGCGCATAATTTTTCTTCCCCAGAAGATCCCAATTCGGGTGAATTTCGAGGCCGAAGGCTACGACGTACGCATCAACTGAGAATACGAACGTTTAAAATAAAAAAAATACAAGAATCTGGTGGATAACTCGGTGGAAAAGTAGTGCAGGTGGGTGGAAAAAACGTTGAATCGCCAGGAGAACCGGGGGCATAAACCGGGAGCGAATGTGGAGAACTATCCAAGGGCCAAAACCAGGTGCATAACCGGTGGGTTTTCAACCAAAAGCAAGTGTGCTTACCAACCGTTTTTCGAAACCCGTTCGTTAGGAAGTTATTAACACGGGAATGGATGTGGAAATGTGAACATCTAAACTGCGGATTGATTGTCAACCACTTGGCTGTTTACAATTCGCGTGGGCCTGTGGAAAAGAAAAGAGGTTATCCACAAGCAGATTCGCAAGAAAACACAAAACGTTATTTTTCCACAAATCCACAGCCATAGTAGTAGGGATAAGTAAAAAGAGAAAAGACTTTTTTGATTATGAACTACAAAGGGTTGTTTGGGTTGATTGCTCTCTTCGTGCTCGCCGGAAGGTTGAGCGCCGCCGCGCAGGAACCCGCTGGGCTTCCTGAAAAAACCAGTGCCCCCACTGCGCCAGCCAACGAGGCGGAGCTGGGTCGCGAGTACGTGCGCTCCGGCGATTACGAAAAGGCAAAGGCAGTTTTCAAGAAAATGGCGGGCGACCCCAAGCACTTCGTCGAGATCTACCGGCCTTACCTGCAAAGCCTGGCTCAGACCAAAGACTGGCCGGAAGCTGACCGGTTTGTGAAACGCCTCCTGCGTTCCGACGAAGAAAATCCGCTGTACCGCGCCGCAGCGGGCCGGGTGGCGCTCGCACAGGGGAAACCCGCCGAAGCCGAAAAACTTTTTGGGGAAGCAGTGGAAAGGGCCAAAAAATCGGAGGATTTGACTAACCGATTGGCCATAGATTTTTACGAAGCTGGTCAGCACGAGTGGGCCATCGACGCCTACACCACCTCGCGAAAAGCGTTGAACGACGAAAATCAGTACGCCCTTCCGCTGGCGCGGCTGTACCGGCTGGTCGGAAAGCCGGAAGCCATGATTGAGGAGTACCTGCGATTTGGCAAGGACGAAGGCAACCGCGAAACCGCGCAGGGACGGATGCAGGACGAGCTGAAAGACGAAAAAGACATCGCCCTACTCGAAAAAACGCTGTACCGCAAGGTGCAGGAGTCGCCTAATGAACCGTATTTCAACGAAATGCTCGTTTGGCACCTGCTTCAGCAAAAAGAATTCGGCAAGGCGTTCATTCAGGCGCGAGCCATGGACAAACGCTACCGGCTCGAAGGCCAGCGCATCGTGGAAATTGGTTTCATGGCGATGCAAAACCGCGATTTTCCGGCCTCTGGGCGCGTGTTCGAGTACCTGGTGAAAGAGTACCCAAAGAGCGCCAATTACCCCGTGTACCGACGCCTGCTTATCAACGCCAAGGAGGAGGTCGTGAAAACCACGTACCCGGTCAATCCGCACGACATCCGGGTGCTAATTGGTGAATACCAAAAACTCTTCGACGAACTGGGTCGTAACCAGAAAACCCTCGAAGCCCTTCGCAACACGGCTCAACTTTACGCTTTTTACCTGAACGAAAAAGACACGGCTACTACGGTGCTTCAGCAGGCCATCAAACTGGGGGGTAACGATCAGGAATTTATTGACCGGTGCAAGCTCGACCTCGGCGACGTGTTCCTGCTGAAAAGCGAACCCTGGGAAGCTACGTTGCTGTATTCGCAGGTGGAGAAGTCGGAAAAAGACAGTCCGCTGGGTTACGACGCCAAGCTGCGCAATGCCAAACTCAATTACTTCAAGGGCGATTTCGACCTGGCCAAAGAAATGCTCGACATCCTGAAACAAGCCACGACCCGCGAAATTGCCAACGACGCGCTCCAGCTAAGCTTGCTCATTCAGGACAACACCGGTCTCGACTCCAACGAAGCCCCGCTACGGGCCTACGCCTCGACGGAACTACTCCTGTTCCAAAACCGGACGCGCGAAGCCCTGGTGCGGCTGGATAGCCTCTACAATGCCTTCAGCAAAGACGGCCTCGCTGACGAAATCCTGTACCTGCGGGCTAACACGCTGCTGAAAGAGAACCGGCCGCAGGAAGCCATTGGGGATTTGGAGAAAATCATCAAAATCCACCCAACTGACATCCTCGGCGACGACGCCGTTTTTCTGATGGCTAAAACCTACCAGGAAAAACTCAATGAGAAAGAAAAGGCCATGAACCTGTTTCAGGAAATCCTGACTAAATACCCCGGCAGCATCTTCGGGGCCGAGGCCCGCAAACGGTTCAGAATGTTGCGCGGCGATGCAATAAATTAGGCCTATACGCGCGTATTTATGGGGTAAATCGGCCTTCCAAACCAGTTGCCCCTGTGAAACTTCCTGCCTACCTCCTGCTCCTGCTGGCCTGGCCCGTCGCCCTACGGGCGCAGGCTCCCGAGTCGTCTTCTGATGGCGATTTCGAGTGCAATTATTTTGGCACCCGCACGGCGTCCGTTTACGGTCCCTGCGACATTCACACGTTCCGATCCAACGGCCATGCTGAGGAAGTTATCGACAACATTCTCAAACACGCCGGCATGGGTTACGGACCGAGAAAATTCATGGCCGTGGAATGCCCCAACGTGGACAATTGCTACGCCGCCCGCATCAAAGGCGTGCAGTACATCGTGTACGACAATAAATTTCTGAAGCAGGTCGAAGACTGGACCCGCACCGATTGGGCCGCCATCAGCATCATGGCCCATGAAATTGCCCACCACCTCTACGGCCACACCGCTGACCGTCGGGGGCCGCGCCCCGAAAACGAGAAGCAGGCCGATTACTTCTCAGGCTTCGTCCTCCACAACCTTGGTGCCAGTCTCCTGGAATCCCAGACGGCCATTCGGATGTTGACCACCGATCAACCCAGCGCGACGCACCCACCCCGCTCCGAACGCCTTCGCGTGATTGAAAATGGGTGGCGCGACGCCGAGAGTCTCTACCCACGCTCGTCCCGCTCCCAACCGCCCATTGTTGCCTCAAGTGTGGATAACCACCCCGATTTTGGTGGAAATGTGGACAAGTCGCGGGAGTTATCCACAAAATCTTCATCGAATGCGCCCGCCCGCAATGGCCCTCTGAAGGAAATTGGTTGCCTGAGTGGCGATTGCACCGACGGCGAAGGGGTGTTTGTTCACGTTAGCGGCGAACGGTACGAAGGCGGTTGGAGCGAGGGAAAACGCGATGGCTGGGGCGTGCATTTTTACGGAAACGGCAAAAAACGCTACGAAGGCCAGTACGTGTCGGGCAAACGCCAGGGTAAAGGAATTTACCATTTTCAGAACGGTGACCGGTACGTCGGCAGTTTTTTCAACGACCACCTCAACGGCAAAGGAACTTACTATTACGCCAACGGTGACCGTTACGTGGGCCTGTTCCGCAACGACAAGCGCGATGGGCGCGGCACTTACGTGTACGCCAACGGGCGGCAGGAAGTCAGTTACTACCACGACGACAGCCAGTTGAACCTCGCCGCTGAAACAGGCAAATAAGGCCGGGCGCACGTTTTCGGGAAAGTTACTATCTTTGGCTATCGTATTTTTTGAAAGATTCCCGAAAGAATTTAAACTTTCCACACATGGAAGCGCCCCTGCTCGCGACCGCTGCTCCCACAGCGGAAGCGGCTCCGTACACCCGGTTATTCGACTTATTGCCTCACTACGTAGCGCGGTACAACAAGCCCGACGTATTTGCCAGTAAAGTGGATGGAGTGTGGAAAAAGTACACTGCCGGAGAAGTAATCCAACTGGTAGACGAAGTCAGTTTAGGTCTGATGAACCTCGGCATTGGCAAAGACGACAAAGTGGCCATTATTTCGGCCAATCGGCCCGAGTGGAATTTCGTCGAACTGGGCATTCAGCAGCTCGGGGCCGTGAGCGTACCAATGTATCCCACCATCACGGTGGAAGACTACCGGTACATCTTCAACGACGCGGGCGTGAAGGTGGTTTTTGTAGGCAGCGCCGAGATTTACGAAAAGGTGAAAGCCGCCCGCGAAGACGCGCCGGGCATTCAGGCGGTCTACACATTCGATAAACTGCCCGGCGCAACGCTATGGACGGAAGTGCTGAGGCCGGGTAAAAACGGGAATCAGGCCGACCTCGCCGCCGCGAAGGAGTCTGTCCAGTCCGAGGATTTACTAACGCTTATCTACACATCGGGCACGACGGGCGTCCCAAAGGGGGTCATGCTCACCCACCACAACATCCTGAGCAACGTCGAGGCCGTCAAGGAATTTATCCCCGTTGACCACACCGGTCGCGCCCTGAGTTTTCTGCCACTGTGCCACATTTATGAGCGCATGGTGGTGTACATCTACCTCCGGCACGGCATCTCGGTGTACTACGCCGAAAGCATGGACACCATCGCCGAAAACATTCGGGAAGTAAAACCCGACCTGTTCACCACCGTACCCCGCCTGCTCGAAAAAGTGTACGATAAAATCGTGGCAAAAGGCCGCGATTTGACGGGCGTCAAGAAAGTCCTGTTTTTCTGGGCGCTCAACCTCGGCCTGCGGTACGATCCCATGGAAGATTTGGGATGGTGGTACAACCAACAACTGGCGCTTGCCCGCAAACTCATTTTCAGCAAGTGGCAGGAAGCCCTCGGCGGCAATATCAAGCTCATTTGCTCCGGTTCGGCCGCGCTTCAGCCCCGATTGGCGCGGGTATTCTGGGCGGCGGGCATTCCCGTTACGGAAGGCTACGGCCTGACGGAGACCTCGCCCGTGGTATCGGTGAGTTCGGTAAAACCCGTCGATATGCGCGTAGGGACGGTTGGCGTTGTAATTCCGGGCGTTGAGGTGAAGTTTGCCGAAGACGGTGAAATTCTGGTGAAAGGCCCCAATGTCATGAAGGGCTACTACAAAAAGCCCGAACAAACCGCCGAGGTCATTGACGAAGATGGCTGGTTTCACACCGGCGACATTGGCGAAATGGTGAACGGGCGCTACCTAAAAATCACCGATCGCAAAAAAGAGATTTTCAAGACATCAGGTGGCAAATACATTGCGCCGCAAATGGTAGAGAATAAGTTGAAAGAATCACTGTTCATCGAACAGGCAATGGTACTGGGCGAAGGGCAAAAATTTCCATCGGTACTCATCGTTCCTGAATTTGAGGCGCTGAAAACCTGGAGCCGTCTCCACAACGTCCCCGTCGATTCAGTTCAGCAAATGCTGAACGACGAACGCGTACTGGCTAAATTCCAGCAGGAAATGGACGAACTGAACAAGAGTTTTGCAAAATACGAGCAGGTGAAGAAATTTACGCTACTATCTCAGGCCTTCTCCATCGACGGCGGTGAACTAACGCCGAAACTGAGCCTGAAGCGCAAAAACATCCTTGCGAAATACAAACCCCAAATTGACGCCATGTACTCCTAACGTGTATCCCTGAGCTATAACCAACAAAAAGCCCCGAATATTCGGGGCTTTTTTCGTAAAATAAAGTTACTGGTTAGGCCTGCGCCAGCAAATACGCTTTGAAGTCTTCAAACTGACCCGTCATGGAAATGGCCGATTTCTTCTTGTCGAGCAAATGCGCCAGCCGTTCGGGCAACGGCAGCGGTTGCCCAATGGCCTCTTCCACCGTCGGTAAAAATTTGGCCGGATGGGCTGTAGACAGAAACACGCCGCTGGCGGTTTCGTCCGTGTGCCGAAGGTAATTTTTCAGCGCCAAGTACGCCACCGCCGTGTGCGGGCACATCACATACCCCGTCCGTTCGTGAACCCGTTTGATGGCCTGCCGCGTCATGGCATCGTCGTAGAAACTACCCGAAACCACGGAGCGAACTTCGTCCCACTGTTCACCCGCCAGCAATTGCATCCGAATAAAATTACTCGGATTGCCCACGTCCATCGCGTTGGAAATCGTCTCGATGGAAGGCTTGGGCCGGTACTCGCCCGAGTCGAGGTAATCGGGCACGACGCGATTGAGGTTGGTCGCGGCGATGAATTGCTTCACAGGCAAGCCCATTCGCCAGGCCAGCAAGCCCGCGCTAAGGTTGCCAAAATTGCCGCTGGGTACGCTGAACACGAGCGGTTTGCCCCGGAGTTTAAGTTGGGCGTACGCGCCGAAGTAGTAAAACGCCTGCGGAATGAGCCGCGAAATGTTGATGGAATTGGCCGATGCCAGGTTAAACCGTCTCCGCAGTTCCGGGTCGAGAAACGCCTGCTTCACCAGCCGCTGGCAGTCGTCGAAGGAGCCATCCACTTCGAGGGCCGTCACATTTCCGCCGAGGGTGGTGAGTTGTTTTTCCTGAATTTCACTAACCTTGCCCGTCGGGTACAAAATCGTCACCCGAACGCCCGGCGTTTTGTAAAAACCCTGAGCGACGGCCCCGCCTGTATCGCCCGACGTGGCGACGAGGATGTGAATTTCCCGCGCTTCTTTTTTCAAAAAATACGACATGAGCGCCGCCATGAACCGCGCCCCGAAATCCTTGAAGGCCATTGACGGGCCGTGGAATAATTCCAGAACGTGGACATCTGGCTCAATTTCAACGGTTGGAGCCGGAAATTGCACGGCTTTCTGCACGATTTGAGTCAGATCCGCTGCCGGGATGTCATCGCCGAGCAGCGCGTTAGTCACCTCAAAAGCGATTTCGGGCAACGTCAGGCGATCGATCTGGGCGAAAAAATCGGCTGACAGCACCGGAACTCGCTCCGGCATATAAAGCCCGTTGTCGGGCGGCAGACCGCGAAAAACGGCTTCCTGCAACGAAACATCCGGACTCTGGCGGTTGGTCGAAAAATACTGCATGGGCGCGAGGTGGGAATCAAGCCGCAAAGCTACGGGTTTGCCCCGTAGCGCCCAACCCAGCAGCCCGGCCAAACGCCGGAATTTTGGTAACTTCGCCCCACTCAACGAACTACAAAACCCATGTCGAACGGCTTTTTCCAGGTTCCCTCGCCGAAGAACGAACCCATTTTTTCCTACGCACCTGGCTCGCCGGAGCGCCAGAAACTTAAAGACACCCTCGCCGAACTGCGCAGAAAGCAAACCGACATCCCGATGGTCATCGGCGGCGAAGAAGTGCGAACGACGCGCACCGTGCCTGTACTGCCGCCCCACGACCACCAGCATCCGCTGGGTCGGTTTTACGACGGCGACGCGTCCCACGTGGAGGCCGCCATCGGGGCCGCTCTCGCTGCTCGCGACGTCTGGGTGAGTCTTCCCTGGGAGCAACGCATCGCCATTTTTCTGAAAGCCGCTGACCTATCGGCCACGAAATACCGCTACCAGCTCAACGCAGCCACCATGCTGGGCCAGTCGAAAAACGCTTACCAGGCCGAAATCGATTCGGCCTGCGAATGGATCGATTTTCTGCGGTTCAACGCCCATTTCGCTACCGAAATTTACCACCAGCAACCCATCTCGTCCGACGGCGTTTGGAACCGGCTCGAGTACCGGCCACTCGAAGGATTCGTCTATGCACTCACGCCGTTCAATTTCACGGCCATTGCCGGGAATCTGCCCGCCTGCGTAGCCATGATGGGCAACGTGGTGGTGTGGAAACCCGCCCCGACGCAGATGCTCGCCGCCCACGTCATCATGCGGGTGCTGCACGAAGCGGGCCTGCCCGACGGCGTCATCAACCTGATTCAGGGCGACGGCCCGGCGCTGGGCAAGGTCGTTTTTGAGCACCGCGATTTCGCCGGAATCCACTTCACCGGGAGCACGGGTGTATTTCAAAGCATCTGGAAACAAATCGGCGACAACATCCATCGTTACAAATCATACCCGCGCATCGTGGGCGAAACCGGCGGCAAGGATTTCGTGGTGGCTCACCGCTCCGCCGACGCGCAGGCGCTGGCCGTGGCGCTGGTGCGCGGGGCGTTCGAGTTTCAGGGGCAGAAATGCTCGGCGGCCTCGCGGGCCTACATTCCGGCCAACCTCTGGGACGAAACGTGGGGCCATATGCGCCGGATGCTTGGTGAATTGAAGATGGGGGGCACCGAAGATTTCTCCAACTTCATCAACGCCGTCATCGACGAGCGGGCGTTTGACAAAATTGCCCGGTACATTGAGACGGCCAAAGCCGACTCATCTGTGGAAATTCTGGCGGGCGGAAAATGCGACAAATCGGTGGGGTATTTCATTGACCCAACGGTTATCCGGGCTTCCGACCCGCGCTACGTGACCATGTGCGAAGAGATCTTCGGCCCCGTGCTCACCGTTCACGTGTACGACGAAAATCAGTTCGAAGAAACCCTTGAACTGGTGGACAGCACTTCGCCCTACGCCCTGACTGGCTCTATTTTTGCCAAAGACCGGTACGCCGTGGCGTTGGCCACGCAAAAATTAGTCAATTCGGCGGGCAATTTTTACATCAACGACAAACCGACCGGGGCCGTTGTGGGTCAGCAGCCCTTCGGCGGGGCGCGGGCCTCGGGCACCAACGACAAGGCTGGTTCGGCCTTCAACCTGCTGCGCTGGGTGTCGGTGCGGACGATTAAAGAAACCTTCAATCCGCCGGTGGATTACCGGTATCCGTTTTTGGACGAAGCTTAAAAGGTGGGAACATGGATTAGACAGAAAACACGGATTGACACGGACGATCCGTATTTCCCGCCTAATCCGTGTTCCCAACAATTCCAGCAAAAATGAAAAGACTTCTCACCGCCCTGCTTTTCGCCAGCACCAGTCTACTGGCTCAAACCACGACTCCGCAGAAAATCACGCTCGTCATCCACGGCGGCGCGGGGACGATTACGCGCAAAAACATGACGCCGGAAAAGGAAAAAGCTTACCTCGAAGCGCTCGAACTGGCGCTGAAAACCGGCTACGCGGTGTTGAAAAAAGGCGGCTCCAGCCTCGACGCCGTTGAAGCGACGATTCACGTCATGGAAGACTCGCCCCTGTTCAACGCGGGCAAGGGCGCGGTGTTTACCCACGAAGGTAAAAATGAACTCGATGCAGCCATCATGGACGGCAAGACCGGCCAGGCCGGAGCCGTGGCGGGCGTCACCACGGTACGCAACCCGATTTCGGCGGCGCGGGCGGTGATGGAGAAATCCGAGCACGTCATGCTCGTGGGCAAGGGGGCGGAGGAATTCGCCAAGCTCAAAGGCCTGGAAATCATGGATCCCAAGTATTTTTTCACCGAAGCCCGCTGGCAGGGTTTACAGCAAGCCCTGAAGGAAGAAAAAGTGCAGCTCGACCACACCGCGCCCAAAGACAGCAGCGGCCGGGCCGATGAACTTATTTTCACGGAAGGCCGGAAATTCGGCACTGTCGGCTGCGTGGCCCTCGATCAGTACGGCAACCTCGCGGCGGGCACCTCCACCGGCGGCATGACCAACAAACGCTGGGGCCGCGTGGGCGACGCTCCGCTCATCGGCGTGGGCACCTACGCCGACAACGCCACCTGCGCCGTGTCGGCCACGGGCCACGGCGAGTACTTCATCCGCTCCGTGGTGGCGCACGACATCGCCTCGCTGATGGCCTATAAAGGGTTTTCGGTGAGGAAAGCTGCCGACGAAGTGGTGATGAAAAAGCTCGTGGCGCGCGGCGGCGAAGGCGGCGTCATTGCCCTCGACCGCCAGGGCAACTTCGCCATGCCTTTCAACTCCGAAGGCATGTACCGGGGTTTTATCAAAGCCGATGGAACGCTAAAGGTGGAAATTTACAAATAGATTCCGCTTGTAATTTCCCGATGCGGCCTTTTCAATCTCAACATCGGCGACGTCAACCTGAAAATTGGCAATGTCAACCTCAATATCATCGATGTTGAGATGAAAATCACCGATGTCATCTTCAAACGACCCTCCGTCAACTTCAAAAAGGGGTAGGTCAAGGTGAAAATCGGCAATTTCAGGGAAGATACCCCGCCAGTACTCGTCGAATGCCGCACGGGCGATGTGCCGAACTGGTCCGTCGTCGCCTGCCGCCTTCCCTACGGGTGCCTCCTGCCCCACGCCTTTCAGGGGAACAGCCCCAATCAGCTCCGCGTCGGGTGAGCAGGCTTTTGAAAAAGATGACCGTCCGTCACACGATGCGTGACAGACCCGTGCAAACGCCTACCTTTACGTCCACTTATTCGTTTCAATTTCTTCAATAAACCTAAACGTACGAACCATGAAGCGTCTGCTTTTCACCGCGCTCGTTTTCGCCACCACGGCCATCGCCGTGTTTGCCCAGGAAGACAAGTCCAAGCGCCCCAGCCCACCCGCCACGGCCACGGGCATGGTAGGTGGCAAAAAAATCACCATCGAATACAGCCAACCGTCGGTAAAGGGCCGTGATACGTGGAAAGACCTCGCGCCGTACGGCAAGGTGTGGCGCACAGGAGCCAACGAAGCGACCACCTTTGAAGTTGACAAAGACGTAACCATCGAAGGCAAAACCCTGCCCGCCGGGAAGTACGCCCTGTTTACCATTCCGGGCGAGAAAGAGTGGACGGTTATTTTCAACAAAACTGCCAAGCAGTGGGGTGCCTTCAAGTATCAGGAAGCCGACGACGCCCTGCGGGTGAAAGTTCCGGCCAAGAAAGCGCCGTCGTTTACCGAAAAATTTATGATTAACGTCGGAAACACCGGCACAGTAGGCCTGATGTGGGCCGACGCCGAGGCAAATTTTAAGGTAAAATAAAGAGAGGTCCCCCTGGCAACTTCCGGCGGTCGTTCCACAAAAAAGCCCCACACCAACCGGCGTGGGGCTTTGTGTTTTTCTAAACACCGGGTTATTGCACGAACCCCACGCCGACGGTGGAATGCGTGTACTCGTCAATCAGGATGAAAGCGCCATTGGCAGGGTTGTCGGCGTAGCGGTCGGCAAAAACGGGCTTGGCCGTTTTCAGGCGCAACGTACCAATTTCGTTTAGTTTCAGTTGGGGCGCGTCGGGCGTGGAATCGAGCGTCTGCACGTGGGTCACTTCGTCGATGGCCACGACTTTGGCTTTCGTGTCGTTCACGCCGTGCTGGAGCAGGTACGTCCGTCCACTGGTGAGCGGCTGGCTGTCGAGCCAGCACACGCGGGCGGTGAGTTCGCGGCGTTGCTCGGGCTGCTGGGCGGCTTTCACAAGCATGTTGCCGCGCGAAACGTCTACGTCGGTTTCCAGCGTCAGCACGACAGATTCCTTCGCCCCCACCGTTTCTACTTTCTGGTCGAATTTTTCAATCGTGGCAATGCGCGACGTCTGGCCCGTGGGCAGCACCACCACCTCGTCGCCCACCGAAAACTGCCCGCTGGCCACCTTGCCCGCGTAGCCCCGGAAATCGTGGAATTCCTCCGTTTTGGGCCGGATGACGTACTGAACGGGGAAACGGGCCAGTGCGGATTGCGGATTGGAGATGGCGGATTGTGGATCAAAACTTTCGAGTGTTTCGAGCAAGGAGTCGCCGTGGTACCAGCCTATTTCCATTTCCTCTGACTTCACCGTGACGTTGACGCCGTACAGCGACGAAATCGGGATGAACGAAACCTCCTGACCCGCAAAGCCGATTTTCTGCGCAAACGCGCCGAATTCGGCCTTGATTTGCTCGAACCGCTCCTGGCTGTACGCCACCAAATCCATTTTATTGACGCACACCACCACGTGCGGAATGCGCATGAGCGTGGCGATGAAGAAATGCCGGAAGGTCTGCTCGACCACGCCGTTGCGGGCGTCCACCAGAATCAGGGAAACCTGGGCGTTCGAAGCCCCCGTGACCATGTTGCGGGTGTACTCGAAGTGGCCGGGCGTGTCGCCGATGATGTACTTGCGGCGCGGCGTGGCGAAGTAAATGTGGGCTACGTCGATGGTGATGCCCTGTTCGCGTTCGGCAATCAGGCCGTCGGTGAGCAGCGAAAGGTCCACAAAATCGAGGCCCTTGCGCTTGCTGGCCGCTTCAAGGGCTTCGAGCTTGTCGCCCGTGATGGAGTTGGTTTCGTACAAAAGCCGCCCGATGAGGGTGCTTTTTCCGTCGTCGACGGACCCGGCGGTGGCGATGCGGAGAATGTCCATTTTAAGAAGAGTCAGGAGTCAAAAGTCAGGAGTCAGGGTCGTATTTCTACTGGCTCCTGCCTCCTGGCTTTTGACTCCAAATCAAAAATACCCTTGTTGCTTCCGCTTTTCCATGGCGGCTTCGGAGCGTTTGTCGTCGATGCGGGCACCGCGCTCGGAGATTTTGGCCGAGCGAATCTCATCGATGATGTCGTCGAGTTCGGTGGCTTCCGACAGCACGGCGGCGGTGCAAGTCATGTCGCCTACGGTGCGGAAGCGAACGGTTGCCTCGAAGGGAACCTCGTCGGCGTCTTTGTTGATGTACGGTGAATCAGCCCAGATTAACCCATCGCGCTCGAATACCGGGCGCTGATGGCTAAAATACAGGGAGGGCAGCGGAATGCCCTCCTCGCGGATGTAATTCCAGACATCGAGTTCAGTCCAGTTGGAAATGGGAAATACCCGCACATTTTCGCCCACCGAAATCCGGCCGTTGAGCATGTCGAACAGTTCGGGCCGCTGGCGCTTGGCATCCCACTGTCCGAAGTCGTCGCGGACGCTGAAAATGCGCTCTTTGGCGCGGGCTTTTTCCTCGTCGCGCCGCGCTCCACCGAGGCAGGCGTCGAATTTAAATTCCTCGATGGCGTCGAGCAGCGTTACGGTCTGGAGTACGTTGCGGCTGGCGTACCTGCCGGTTTCTTCGCGCGCTTTACCCGCGTCGATGCTGTGTTGCACGTAGCGCACGGTAAGTTCGGCACCGGTTTCTTTCACCAGCCAGTCGCGGTACTCGATGGTTTCGGGAAAATTGTGGCCCGTGTCGATGTGCAACAGCGGGAAGGGGATTTTTCCCGGAAAAAATGCCTTTTGCGCCAACCGGACGAGGGTGATCGAGTCTTTACCGCCCGAGAACAAAATCGCGGGTCTCTCAAACTGCGCTGCCACCTCGCGCATGATGTAGATGGCCTCGTCTTCCAACTCGCGGGGAAAAGCGGCCAGGTTGCGGAGTGCGGGTTGCGGATGGTGAATGGCAGGTTCTGAATTCAAGGCGATTTCGGTCATGCGCGTCAACGGTTGGTGCGAAATCCGGACGGAAATCAATCCGTACTCCGCAATCGAAAATCTAAAATCAGGAGGCGTGCAGGCCGCACTCTTTTTGGGAGGCTTCCCACCACCAGCGCCCGGCACGAGGGTATTCGCCCGGCTCGATGGCGCGGGTACACGGGCCGCAGCCGATGCTGATGAAACCCCGGCGGTGCAGCGGGTTGTCGGGCACCCGATTTTCTTTCAGGTACGTCAGCACTTCGTCGTAGGTCCAGTGAATGAGCGGGTTGTATTTCAAAACCTGGTTGCCCTCGTCCCACTCCAGAATGGCCATATCGGCGCGATTTTCCGACTGGTCGCCGCGCAGGCCCGTTACCCAGACTTCCGCCCCGGCCAGCGCCCGCTTCAGCGGCTCGATTTTGCGGATGAAGCAGCACTCTTTTCGGTTTTCCACCGATTCGTAAAAGCTGTTGAAGCCTTTTTCCTTCGTCAGGTTCTGTACGCGTTCTGTATTGGGAAAGTACGACTCGAAGGTCTTGCCGTAGCGGGCGCGGGTGGCATCCATCAATTCGTAGGTTTCCTGGAAAAGTCGCCCGGTATCAAGGGTGAAGACGCGAAGAGGCAGGTCGTTGCGAAAAATTGCGTCGGCAATTACCTGATCTTCCTGCCCAAACGACGACGAAAACACCACGTTGCCGGGAAACAACCCGGCCAGCAACGACAGGCCCTCAGCCAGCGAAAGGCCTTCCAGGCGGGGTGTCAGGGTGGTTACGTCGTGAAAGTGAGCCATCGTTCAGGAAAAATCAATGGGAAGAAAGAGCGCAAAAATACACAAACTCTATAATATCAATAGACTGTGACCCGGAAAATTTCAGTGGCAACAAATCCGGCGCGAGGCCAGTTTTGCAGACGAACTCTTTTTTATTCGCAGCATGGCAGTAATCTACACCGCTGGGGTGCATTCCGTCGGGGGCCGCGAGGGCCACGTCCGTTCGGACGACGGCATTCTGGAACTCGACACCCGCAAACCCGTCGAATCGGGCGGCCCCGGAGGCGGCACCAATCCCGAACAACTTTTCGCCGCTGCCTACGGCGCGTGTTACGGCGGTTCCATCCAATTCGTAGCGGATAAACAAGGCCTTACCTTACCCGCCGGCTGGTCGGTGGATGCGACCGTTTCGATGAACCTGGAAGGAAGCGGGGTTTTTCTGTCGATCGGGCTGACGGTCAGCCTCCCCGGCATGGAGCCTGAAAAAGCGCAGAAACTCGCCCAAACCTCGCACGGCGTCTGCCCCTACTCCAAAGCGGTAAAGGGCAACGTGGAAGTGAACCTGAACGTGGTGACGTGAAAAAAAGGAGTGAGGAGTCAGTAGAAAATGCAACCGCAACGGCGGATCTTTTCCCTTTCCACTGACTCCCCGCTCCTGACTCCTCACTCCTTTTTCATGCCACCATAAACTGGTCGGCCAGTTCGTCGGGGCGAATGCGGAGCACATTGGCCAGCACGAGCGTGATGAGCGTTTTGGACGCCATCCAGAGGGGAATTTTAGCCATCTGAGCAAAACTCTCGACGGTCACGCTGGGGTGGTTGCCGAGGTAGTGCATCAACACTTCCTCTTTTCGGCCGTAGCGAAACTGCACGTTGCGGGCTTTGTCCTGCCACTTCAGAATCTGCCGGACTTCCTTGCTGGCCTGCACCGAACGGTCCTGAATCCGCACGTAGGCTTTGCGATCGGCACCGGCCGGGTCGAGCGAAACGTAGTGCGGTTTGGCCTCGCTGGGCGGAATCCGGAAGATGAGCACCTCGCGGTCGTCGTTGACGGCCAGCCGCTCGAGGGTGTAGTGAATTTCGGGGGTGCAGTTGCGCTCAATGGCCCGGACGAGAATGTACTCTTCTTCGTCGGCGAATTTCAGGCCGGGAATGCTCCCGTCGTCGCCCACGCCAACCAGCAGCATCCCGCCGTGGGTGTTGGCAAAGGCCACCACTTCACGGATAATCTTCTCAGGATGATTGGCTTTAAGTTTGAATTCGAGTGTGGCGCTTTCCCCTCTCCGAACCAGTTCGCGAAGCGCGCGCAAATCCATGCTGGCTCTCCTGCTGCGGGTGGCGGTTTTCTCCGCCAGGCCCAACAAACCATCTTTCATGGCGTTACTCGTTACAGGGTTTACCAAAGATAACTGACGTGCCGGTAGGTTGGGCAACAGGCCCCGGAAATATTTTTTATCGGCAGGTCGCTCTCAAAACAACGAAAGCCGTGAAAAAAGTTGGAACAAAACCGCCTAATTTTGGGTCAATATCAGGTAAAACAGCAACTTGGTTATGACAGTAGCGCTCAAAATTTTCCTGGTAGCGGGCACGTTCTTCTTCATGGAAGGAGTGGCCTGGTTCACGCATAAGTACGTCATGCACGGCTTTTTGTGGTCCTGGCACGAAGACCACCACCGGCCTCACAAAGGGTTTTTTGAGAAAAACGACTATTTCGCCGTGGTCTTCGCGCTGGCCTCCATCGGCTTTTTTGCCGTGGGGACGTTCGTGCCGGGCCTTGACGTGTTATTCTGGATTGGCCTCGGCGTGCTGGCGTATGGCATTTTCTACTTTATTTTCCACGATGTCATCGTCCACCGCCGGGTCAAGATCAAGTTTGTGGCCCGCAGCCGGTACATGAAACGCATCATGCGGGCGCATTACGTTCACCACAAAGTGCATTCCAGGCAGGGAGCCGAGGCCTTTGGCTTCCTGTACGCGCCGAAGAAGTACGAAAAGAGTAAAATTTGAAAAGGTCGCAATTTGAAAATGTCAGTCGCAAGCACGTTAAGTAGAAGTGAATTCATTTTCAAATTCTCAAATTGCCACCTTTTCAAAGTAACCTCATGCACCGTCCCGCCCACCTGCACCATGCCCAGACCGAGCTTTTCGACGTGTGCGTGGTGGGCGGTGGAGCAACGGGAGCCGGGGTGGCCCTCGACGCCGCACTTCGCGGTCTGAAAGTTTGTCTCATCGAGCGGGACGATTTTGCCGCACAAACCTCCTCAAAATCCACGAAACTCATTCACGGTGGCGTTCGCTACCTCGAACAGGCGTTCAAGGGCCTGGACTGGGACCAGTTCAAACTCGTGCGCAAGGCGCTCTGGGAACGGCGGTATTTGTTGCAAAACGCCCCACACCTCACCCGCCCGCTGGCTTTGCTGACGCCCTGCGGCTCGTGGTTCGAGCGGTTTTATTACGGCACCGGCCTCAAACTTTACGACGCGCTGGCCGGGCGGCACAACCTGGCCCCGAGCCGCCAGCTTTCCACCGCCGAAGCGCTGCAACGCATTCCTTCGCTCCGCAAAAAAGGCCTGCGCGGGGCCGTGCTGTACTACGACGGGCAACTCGACGACGCCCGCTTTGCCCTGGCCCTAGTGAAAACTGCCGCCCAACGCGGCGCAACCGTGCTCAACCACGCCGAAGCGGTGGAATTTGGCAAAACGCCCGACGGAAGACTGCAAACGCTGACCATCTGCGACACATTGTCTGGGGAGTTACTAACGGTGAAATCACGGGTGTTCGTCAACGCCACGGGGCCATTCGCCGACGGCCTCCGGCACCTGGCTAACCCGACTCTGCCGCCCCGGATGCGCGTCAGCAAAGGAGTGCACCTGATTTTGCCAAAAGCCGTGCTGAACGGCGACACCGCCCTGCTTGTGCCTAAAACCGACGACGGACGGGTGATGTTCCTCATTCCCTGGCAGGATCACGTGCTGGTCGGCACGACCGACACCGAGGCGACCCTGCACGACGACCCGGCGCTGCAACAGGCCGAAGTCACCTACCTGCTCGACTACGTCCGCCGGTATCTCGACGTGTCGGTTTCGCCCGATGACGTGCTGGGCGGCTTCGCGGGCCTGCGGCCCCTGTTACAAGCCGACCCAACCGCCAGCACGAAGGCGCTGGTGCGCGACCACGAGGTAGAAGTAGACGGCGCGTCGGGCCTCGTTAGCATCATGGGCGGCAAATGGACCACCTACCGCCTGATGGCCCAGGACACCGTGGACGAATGCCTGCGGCAACTCGCCGAGTCGCCCCGCCCCTGCCAGACTCAGCACCACCGCTTGGCCGGAGCCGAAGAATTCACTGCCGACGGCGGGCAGCACCTCGCCCAGTCGCACGCGCTCCCCGTCGACGTGGCCCAGCACCTTTGGAAAAAATACGGCACTGAAGCCGGGAAAGTCGCGAACCTGGCCCGGCAGCAGCCTAAATTGGCCGAACGCCTGGCCAGCGGTCAGCCTTTCCTGGCCGCCGAGGTGGTGTACGTTATGCGTGAAGAGATGGCCCTGACGCTCCCCGACGTGTTGGCGCGGCGGCTGGGGCTGGAGTGGCTCGACTGGCAGGCCGCTGAACAGGCCCTGCCTGCCGTAGCCGCACTCCTGACCGCCGAACTGGGCTGGACTGAAGTTCAAACCGCCGAAGCCCTCCGGGCGTACCGGCAGCGGCTGGAAAAACTGCGCGTGGTGGCGATGGTACCGGAAAGCAATAAAAAAGCACCGCCGGAGGCGGTGCTTGGAAAATAGTTCAAGAACCTGTGGAGCAGGTTCTTGAAGAAAAGTAAACGTTACTGAATCAGTATTCGTCTTCGTTGAAAAAGAAGTCATCCTTCGTGGGATAATCCGGCCAGATTTCCTCGATACTTTCGTAAGGTTGACCGTCGTCTTCCAATTCCTGCAAATTTTCGACTACTTCGAGCGGAGCGCCCGTGCGGATGGCGTAGTCAATAAGCTCATCCTTTGTGGCAGGCCAGGGAGCGTCTTCCAGGTAGGAAGCCAGTTCAAGGGTCCAATACATGCGTTTTCCCTCCTAAAAATGAATGGTTTTTGAAAAATGACTGCAAAAGTAACCGAATTTCGGAGTCCCAAAATTTGGCTCCTAAAATTTTGCCCTTTATTAACCAGTTTGCTCTAAAAAAAGTATAGGTTGCTCCGAAAAATTACGGCCCGAACGGGTTCTTTCTCATTTTCAGTGACTTATTTTTCTGTTGAAGTTTGTGCCTATTCGCTCGAATCGTGCCTGATCGCTCAGCACGCCGGGGCGAACCGCATCGAATTGTGCGCCGGGATGCCCGAAGGCGGCACCACGTCCCCGGCGGGCCTGATTCATTTAGCAAAAAAGCGTACCGACCTGCCTGTTTTCGTGATGATTCGTCCGCGAGGTGGGGATTTCTGCTACTCCCAAACCGAGTTTGAGCAAATGCAGGCCGACCTCCAACTCGCCGCCGAACTCGGGGCCGACGGCCTGGTGCTGGGTCTGCTGCACCCCGACGGTACGGTGGACGGCCAGCGTACCCGCCAACTCGTGGAACAGGCGCACCCGCTGCCCGTTACCTTCCACCGGGCGTTCGACGCCACCCGCGATCTGGACGAAGCGCTGGAGGCCGTCGTCGAAACGGGCTGTCAACGAATCCTGACTTCGGGTGGCGCGCCCACCGCGCCCGAAGGCCATGAAGCCCTGGCGCGGCTGAACCGGCTGGCGCACGGTCGGATTGAACTGGTGGCGGGAAGTGGCGTGAACGCCGACAATGCGGCCATGTTGCTCGAAACCGGCGTTCACGCCCTGCACCTGACGGGCCGGAGCGTCCGCGACAGCGCCATGCAGTTTCGTAAACCGAACCTTTCGATGGGCGGTAACGCGGCGTTTCCCGAATACGAAATTGCCTACGCCGACGAAGCGAAAATCCGTGCGGTGGTCGATATTGTGGCGCGGTTCGCCGAACCGCCCGCGCCGAAGAAAGGTTTTTCGCACTCATAAAACCGATTCCCCGAAAAAAGCCATGCTCTCACGCCGACGTTTCCTGCAAAACTCCGCCCTGACCGCCCTTGCTTCGCCGTTGCTCACCGAAGCCCAGGCCGAACCGGCTGCCAGCGAGCCGCTCGTGGTGGCCACCTGGCCCAACCGGGGTGCCACGCAGGCAGGCTTTCAAAAACTGCAAGCGGGCGGTAGCGCGCTCGATGCCGTCGAAGCCGGTGCCCGCGTGCCCGAAGCCGACCCCAACGACACCAGCGTCGGGTACGGCGGCCTGCCCGACCGCGACGGTCACGTCACGCTCGACGCCTGCATCATGGATTGGCGCGGCAACGCCGGGGCGGTTACGTTTCTGGAAGGCATCATGCACCCCATTTCAGTGGCGCGGCGGGTCATGGAAAAAACGCCGCACGTGATGCTGTCAGGCGAGGGCGCGCTCCGGTTCGCGCTGGCCGAAGGCTTCAAAAAAGAGTTGTTATTGACCGAAAATTCTCGAAAAGCGTGGGAAGAATGGAAAAAAACAGCCAAGTACGCCCCCAAAGTGAACGTCGAACTCCACGACACCATCGGCATCCTGGCCCTCGACGGGCAGGGGCGGCTCTCCGGGGCCTGCACCACCAGCGGGCTGGCCTACAAAATGCACGGCCGCGTGGGCGATTCGCCGATCATCGGGGCCGGGATGTTCGTGGATAACGAAGTCGGTGCGGCCTGCGCCACGGGGCTGGGTGAATTCGTGATGAAAACCCTCGGCTCGTTTCTCGTTGTGGAACTTATGCGCCAGGGCCGCAGCCCCCAACGGGCCTGCGAAGAAGCCATCGGGCGCATCGTGAAGCGGTACCCGAATTACCGCGAGTTTCAGGTGGGGTACCTCGCCACCAACCGGCGTGGCGAGGTGGGCGCATTTTCCATCCACGGCGATTTCGCCTACACGCTCACGCGGGGCGGCAAAACGGAGGTGATGCCCGCCCGCTCGGTGTTGAAGGGCAAATCGCCCAACTAATCGTTTTTCAAAAAACGCCGCACCATCTCCGCCGTTTCGGTGGGCCGTTCTTCCATCGGCACGTGCCCGGCGTTGGGCAAAATCACCAGCGTATCGTTGAGCAAATCACGGTGAAACCGGTAGGCGTTTCCGACCGGAATCAGCCCGTCGTGCTGCCCCCAGAGCACCAGCGTGCGCTGGCGGAGGCGGGGAAGCTGCCGCCACGCGCTGTCGGAGGCAACTCCCTGTATCCGGTCGAGGAAGGCGGCGCGGTTTCCCGCCCGCAGGGCCATGTCGAAGTACTGCGTCACGAGCGAATCGCTCACCCGCCGGGGGTCGGCGTAGACCGATTCTACGCTTTTTTCAACGATGAGCCGGGGCGTCACGTAGGTCAATAGACGGCTCAGCCCCGGTACCCGCGCCAGTCGGAAGGCCAGCGGCACGTTCATGGATTGGAGCGGATACCCGGCTGCATCCACCAGTACCAACTTCCGAACCCACTCCGGATGCGCCAGGGCGAAGCGCCAGGCAATTGCCCCGCCGAGCGAATTGCCTGCCAGGTCGCAACGTCGGATGCCGCGTTTTTGAAGAAATTTTTTGAGAAAATCCACGTACGCGGGCAGCGAATAATCGCCGTCGGCGCGGGGACCGGTCAGGCCGTAGGCGGGCAGATCGAGACGGACGACGCGGCGTTCGGCCTTCAAGCGATTCGCCCAGCCTTCCCAGGTCAGCAGCGACGCACCCGTGCCGTGGAGCAGCACCAGCGGCACCGAATCCGCCGCCATCCCCTCGTCGCGGTAGTGAACGGCCAGGCTATCGACCGGCAGAAATTTTGACGACGCATTGCCGTACTTCGCCAGCAATCGTTCGACGGGAACATCGGCGCGGTAGAAAATGCCGACGAGCAGGGCCACTCCGAACAGTAAAGCCGTTAGGGCGATGGCGAAAAGCCGAACGAATTTTTTCATAAAAAATCAGGCTTCCACCCCGCCTGCTTTTGGGCGCAGCCGCTCGAATGCCTCGGCGCTGAGCGTGTAGTTGAACATCCGCCCATCGAGTTCGGTGGGTGTGCTGACAACGGCTTCCGGGATGCGCCAAGCAATTTGCGCTTTCGTGTTGATTTGCCGGATCGCGTCAGCGCGAATGCGGCGCTGGTTTTCAGCCGCCTTCGTTTCGGATCGCAGCACGACGTTCAACGCATCGCCACTCAGCGAAGTTGGGTAAGCTGCTACCAGCGCTTGCAGCACGAGGCGTTCTTTTTCGGGTAAAGGTTCAAGTTTTTGAAAATCGGTTTCCGGCCTGACTTCGGCTAAGACCGGTTCCGTCGCCGGTCGCCGACTTCGTCTCACCAGCCAGACCCCGCCCAACGCCAGCACCCCGACTCCCGCCAATCCTGCCCAGGCCAGCGCCATTCCCGACCCAACCGGCTCGTAAAACGCGCCCAGCGCCTCGCCCTGCCGCCACATCGCCGAGGCCGACAGCGTAACCCGACGCATAGTCTGACCACGGGTTCCGGTCAAAAAATGGTGAAACACGAGCGCATCGCCCCAGCAGCGCCGAAGGTACGGGTCGGGTTCGGTGCCGGGCAGCATGGCGGCAAGGCGTCGGTCAGTGTCTTCCCAGAGCCGCGCTTCGTTGCGATCGGGGTCGAGGAGCAGAAACCGGAAGTGCGACCCTTCGTAAAGTGGAAACACGAACAGCCGCCCCGTCCAGAACGACTGCACTTCCCGGTTCAGCGCAAGCGGAAAGCGTTCGCGCAGGTCGGAGCGCACCTCACCCAGTTTCTCCCAGGCGCGTTGGCGAAACGAAAACCGGAACACGCCAGGGTCCACGCTCGGGTTGCCACCGCGACGGGATTCGCTTTGCACGTAATTGAGCGCCGAGAAAAATGCGTCGCGTTCGGGCAGGTAGGCGTTGGTGCCGTTGGCGACGGCGGGCGGGCCTTCGCTGGTGAGGCTGAGGGCTTCCCACTCGCCTTTTTCGGGCCGGTACTGGCTCAGAATGCCGTGCGTGTGCCAGAAGCCGTAACCCCCAAAACTGTATAACGTGTCGCGGCGTACAAACGGGTAGTTGTTGCAATTGTAGCCCCGGTAAAACGTGCGGTCCAGGCGGGTGAGCGTGCGGCGGGCGAAGTCGAAGCGGTACACCTGCTGGGTGCAATTGACGAGCAGGTACCGCACCGACCCGCGCCCCGGCGCGACGCACCGCACGTAAGGCAGGGTTGGAAACTCCCGCTCATCCACCCCGACGAGTTGCACCGGGCCGAGTGTCCGCCACTGGCCGGGGGCGTTTTCTTCTTCCAGCGTTCCCTCCGGCACCCGCAGCCGGTACAGCCGCCCGCCCGGCGCATCGGGCCAGACCAGCAACGTCGTCGCCGCTGCTGGAAGGCCCGCCGCCGCGAAAAAGAAGAAAACGGCCAGGAAAGGGGCTACGTAGTTGTTTTTCATGCAGGTAGGTTGAGCGGGTGCCCAAAAATAATGCATTCCTCACAGATTGGAAATGCGTGAGGATCGGGGATCACGCAATATCTCTTTTCAGTTTGCGCTGAACCAAGTCTCTTTGTGTCAGAAACAAAAACAATTCCAATCATGAAAGTTGCCTTTTTTCTAATCCGGTTCTTGAGCATCATATTATTGACAATCTTGATGGATGCTTGCAAAAAGCAAGAGCCATCCGAAGTAGAACCAATCGTGAAAAATGCTTTGAGGGAAAGTGATGAGGACATGCCCCCAATAAAGGCTGAAAGTGCGACCAGAAATTTAACCTCAGGCTTAGTGGCGTATTTTCCGTTTAATGGCAATGCCAAAGATGCGAGTGGAAATAATAACTACAGTACTGTTTACGGAGCTAACTTGACCGCTGATCGGTTTGGGAAACCTAAACGAGCGTATCAATTTGATGGGATAGGCGCTTATATTTTAAGCAATGTGGTAAACATCCCTTTAGGCAAAAGCCCCCGAACAGCAAGTGTCTGGGTAAATCCATCCGTCTATCCGGGAGATTTTGGTTTGACTGCATTTGCTTGGGGGAAATCAATTCAAAGCCAAGCGAATATGTTGGGACTTGGACGAGGCAGTATTGTGAGCTATCAGGGATGGGCAGACGATGCACCAGTAACCTACAATTATCCAATTTCAAAGTGGTTTCATATTGTCACCACCTTTGACGGTATCAACGCGTCAATTTACATCAACGGTAAGCTTATCGGCACATCACAAAAAACCAATTGGGATACAGCATCAGGTAGCCTTTACATAGGAACAAGGATTGGTGCAGATCTTGGTTTTTTTAATGGCAGTCTTGATGAAATTAGGATTTATAACCGTGTTTTATCAAGACAAGAAATCTCTCAACTTTACCAAATTGAGTCTTTAAAATAAATCTGAATTATTAAACAGCCAAAGTCATGGAAGAGAAAATCACCATCAACGGAATTGATATCTGGTTCACAACTGACGAAATTAGAATTCTTAATCCCGAGAGCGGGCTTATAGAATCTCAAGGACGGTTTCATTGTTACTATAAATTTTCACCCTCAACTATTTTAATTCCTGGAGAATTCTTAAAAGATGAATCGGGTAGGCCGTATGAATTTTCTTCGCCGAGAGAAGCAATAGAGTTCGCAAAAGAGAAGATGAGTCAAGAGAGTTAAGGAAGGAGCGCTACCTTGCCTCCCATGCGCCTCCTCACCATCCCCGACCTTCACGGCAAAACCGCCTGGCAGCGGGTGAATGCGGCGGACTACGACAAAATCATCTTTCTCGGCGATTACGTGGACGACCACGGCGAGCATACCGACGACCAGCTCTTCAACAACCTGCTCGCGATCCTCGCCTTCCGGCAAAGTCACCCCGACAAGGTCGTGCTGCTGCTCGGCAACCACGACGTGCATTACCTCCACTACCCGCACTACCGCGCCAGCCGCTTCCGCGAATCGATGCGGGAGCGGTTGCAGGACTTGTTTACCCGCGAACGGGCGGCATTTCAAGTGGCGTACGGCGTCGGCGATTACCTCTTTACCCACGCGGGCGTGGCGGCGTTCTGGTGGGAATGGGTGCAGGAGCGCGTCCTTTCGCTCAACCAAACTGAACATCTGCCCCTCGCCGACCGCCTCAACGCCCTGATGGATTCGCCCGACCGGCGCTATTTGTACGGAGCTGGGTTTGCCCGTCAGGGGCCGTACCCCTGCGGGGGCGTGGTGTGGGCCGATTTTTCCGAAACTCACGCTGACCCGTTGCCCCACTACCACCAGGTGGTGGGCCACACCCCCCAAGCCCGCATTCGCACGTTTGGCGACGCCGAAACCAGCATTACCTACACCGACGTGCTGACCAATCGCGTTCAGTTCTGGGAAGCAGACGTATAAACGGCCCCGGCCAGACGGGGAAGGACTCGGTAAAGTCGAAGGTATTTTTCAAAAATTTACCCAAAAACTTCGCCGGAAAACCCAAAGCCCTAACTTTGGCGGCAGGGGGGCATCGCAGCCGTCCCGTACCTTCTTCCACCGCATGGCACTCGAAATCGAACCCATCAAAGCAAAAATTCGCCCGAAGGCGCTCGTTGAAATTGCCTGGGAAGTCTGCAACCAGGTGGGGGGCATCTACACCGTGATTCGCACGAAGGTGCCATCGATGGTCGAGAAATGGGGCGACGACTACTTCCTGCTGGGTCCGTATTTCCCCCAAACGGCCGCCGCTGAATTTGAACCCATCGAAACCCCCGACAACTCGATGGTGGGCAAAGCCGTGGCGCGAATGCGCGAACTGGGCTTCGAAGTCCACTACGGCTATTGGCTCGTGACGGGCAAACCGCGCATCGTGCTGTTCGATTTCTGGCCGGTGTTCAAGCGCATCGATGAGCTAAAATTCGCCCTTTGGACCCGCCACCAGCTTTCGACGCTCAACGCCGAAGAACTCGTCGGGCACGTCATCGCCTTCGGCGAATGCGTGCGGGTGTTTCTGACCGAACTGGCCGCCCAGCAATCCGCCAAAACCGACCTCGTGGCGCACTTCCACGAGTGGATGGCCGCCACCGCGTTGCCCGATTTGAAGCAGGACAACGTGAAAATTTCGACGGTTTTCACCACCCACGCCACCATGCTGGGGCGGTACCTGGCCCCCAACGTGCCCGATTTTTACACCGTACTGCCTACGTTTCAGGCGCGCTGGCGCGAAGAAGCCCGCCACTACGGCATCGAATCGCAGGCCACCATCGAGTACCTGGCCGCGCAAAGTTGTCACGTGATGACGACCGTCAGCGACGTGACCGCCCGCGAGTGCGAATTTCTGCTCAGTCGCTCCTGCGACTTGATTCTGCCCAACGGCCTGAACATCACCCGGTTTACGGCCCTGCACGAGTTTCAGAACCTGCACATCCGGTACAAGGAGAAAATTCACGAGTTCGTGATGGGGCACTTTTTCCAGAGTTACTCCTTCGACCTCGACAAAACGCTTTATTTTTTCACCTCGGGACGGTACGAATACACCAACAAAGGCTACGACCTCACGCTCGAGGCCCTCAGCCGGTTGAACTGGAAGCTGAAACAATCCGGCTCGGACGTCACGGTCGTGATGTTCATCATCACCCGCAACCCGTACTACTCCCTCGACGCCTCGGTGCTGCAATCGCGGGCGGTGATGAACGAAATCAAGGAAACCTGCGGGGCCATCGAGAAACAAATCGGCGAAAACCTGTTCATGGCTTCGGCCACGAGCAACGATTTGAAAATGCCGGATTTGAACAAATTTGTCGAGGAATACTGGCAGTTGCGCCTGCGCCGCACGATTCAGACCTGGAAAACGAAGCAGTTGCCCAAAACCGTCACCCACCACCTCAAGCAGGAAGACGACATCGTGAAATTCCTGCGGTTGGCCAACCTGCAAAACCACGCCGAAGACCGGGTGAAAATCGTGTATCACCCCGATTTCATCGCCACGACCAACCCCCTGTTCGGCATTGAGTACAGCCAGTTTGTGCGCGGCTGCCACCTCGGCATTTTCCCCAGCTATTATGAACCCTGGGGCTATACGCCGCTCGAATGCGTGGCGCGGGGCGTCCCGACGGTCACGAGCGACTTGTCGGGTTTTGGCGATTACATGATGCAAATCATGCGCGACTACGAAAACTGGGGCGTGTACGTGCTCAACCGCACGAAGCAGAACTTCCACCAGGCCGCCGACCAACTGGCCGACATCCTGCTGAAGTTCGTCAAGCTCTCCCGTCGTGACCGCATCATGCAGCGCAACCGCGTGGAAAGCATATCGGAAGTGTTCGACTGGAAAAACCTGCGCAGCTACTACGACACCGCCCACGATTTGGCGGTGAAGCGAAAAAAACCGTGATTTCAGTTCACAGGGGGCAGTTTACAGTTCACAGAAAAAAATAGAATTGCATTTTGTGAACTGTAAACTGCCCCTGTGAACGGCTCACCCCAGCAGCCCGTCCAATTCCTTCTTAAATTCAATCAGCAGCATTTCCTTCATGGCCACCTTGCGCTTCTGGGTGTTGATTTTATTGAGTTGCATCCGGTCGGCGTCGGAGGGCGGGTTGCGGTTGTAGCCGCCGCTGTTGTAGCTACCCCCACCGCTGCTGTAACTGCCGCTTCCACTGCTGTAGGTGCCGCCGCCGCCGTAGCCCGCGCTGGGGTCTTCGTACTGCATCAGGTCGGCTTTTTCTTTCCGCACCAGGTAGTCCATCTGGTTGATCATGATTTTCAACTGCTCCACGCGGGGCTTGTCCATGAAGTACGGGTGCCGGTAGCCAATGACGCGCACGAGGTAATTCATCTCGAAAATCTTGTCGCAGGCGGCGCGGAAGCGTTCGGAAAGCTGCCGGTCCATCGCGGCTTTGAGCTTGGCGCTGGTTTCCTTCCAGTTGACGAGCAGTTGCTTGGCCCGGTCGGAGGCGGCGGCGAAATCGCGCTGGTTTTTCAACAACCCTTCGGCTTCGTCGGCCATGCCCTGCAGGGCCACCAGGATGGGGTTCACCCGGGGTTTGGGCACGATGCCCTTGGTGTTGTTGTATTTCTCGAAAAACAGGTCGTTGGCTTTTTTAAACTGCTTCCAGAGCATGCTCTGCTTCTTGGGCGGTACCTGACCGATGGTTTTCCACTCGGCTTGCAAGTGCTTGATTTCCTGAAACGACGCGTCGAGGTCTTCCTGCCGCCGGAGCGCGAAGGCGCGGTCCACGAGGCGTTGGAGCGTGGCGAGTTTTTCGTCGATGATGCGGTTTTTCTCGGCAAAAAAGTCGCGGCGGCGTTGGAAAAAGTCGTCAGCAATGCGCTGAAACTCGCCCTCGGTCTCGTCTTCGTAGGGCTTTTCGACGGGGCCGGTTTTGAGCCACTTCGTCTTTAATTCCTGCATCTGCTCGGTGGCCTGGGCCCAGTCGTCGTTGACGACAATCCCCCGGATTTCGTCGAGCAATGCCCGTTTGATTTCCAGGTTTTTGGCCTGGTTGGTCTTGATGAGTTCGCGCAGGTGCTCCTCAAGCCCGTCGAGCCGGTGGAGCAGCGGTACGAAATCGCCGAGGCCATCGAACTCCACGAGGTTTTTGCGCAACTGGAGCAGCTTGGTCAGAAAAGAGCCTTTGTTCTGGGCCTCTTCGATTTGCTGTTCAAGCTGGTCCACCTTGGCGAGGGCCATCTGAAAGCGGTTGACAAAATACTGGAGGGCTTCCGCTTCGGTGTTGCGGACTTCCCCAATTTGGCGGTCAGGGTAATCGAGGTATCCTTTCAGAAAGACCTTACCGTCTTGTACGTACCCGAATTCATGCTGGGTGAGGGCGTTTTCCATTGTTTTAAAAGGGTGGTCAGACTGGCAAGTGGCCCTGTTTTGCGATATTTGCCAGTGCAAGGGTTCAACGGCCAAAGTAACTAAAAAATGAGTAACGAAACCATTATTTTCTCGATGGCAGGAGTGAGTAAAACGATACCTCCTCAACGTCAGATTTTGAAAAACATTTACCTCTCGTTTTTTTACGGAGCAAAAATTGGCGTGCTGGGCCTCAACGGGTCGGGGAAGAGCACGCTGCTGAACGTCATCGCCGGGCGCGACAAGGGCTACACCGGCGAGGTGGTGTTTTCGCCCAACTACTCCGTCGGGATGCTCGAGCAGGAACCCCAACTCGACCCGACTAAAACCGTGCGCGAGGTGGTCGAGGAAGGCGCCGCCGAAACAGTGGCGTTGTTGAAGGAATTCGATCAGATCAACGAAGCTTTCGCCGACCCCGACGCCGATTTCGACAAACTCCTCGCCCGTCAGGGCGAAGTGCAGGAACGCCTCGACCAGCTCGACGCCTGGGAACTCGACAACAAGCTCGAAAAAGCCATGGACGCGTTGCGCTGCCCGCCGTCGGACGCGCTGACAGCCAACCTGTCGGGCGGGGAAAAACGCCGCGTGGCCCTCTGCCGCCTGCTCCTCCAGGAACCCGACGTGCTGCTGCTCGACGAGCCAACCAACCACCTCGACGCCGAAAGCGTGCTCTGGCTCGAAGAACACCTGCGCCAGTACAAAGGCACGGTGATTGCCGTGACCCACGATCGGTACTTTCTCGACAACGTGGCGGGCTGGATTCTCGAACTCGACCGGGGCGAGGGCATTCCCTGGAAGGGCAACTACTCGTCGTGGCTGGAGCAAAAACAGCAGCGGCTGGCGAAGGAGGAAAAAACCGAATCGAAGCGGCAGAAAACCCTTCAGCGTGAACTCGAATGGGTGCGCATGGCCCCGAAAGCCCGTCAGGCCAAGTCGAAAGCGCGGTTGGGCGCCTACGAAAAACTGCTGGACGAAGAAACGAAGTCGAAAGACGAACGCCTCGAAATCTTCATTCCAGCCGGGCCGCGCCTGGGCAACAAGGTCATCGAAGCCCACGACGTAGCCAAAGCCTTCGGCGATAAACTGCTCTTCGAACACCTCGAATTCAGCCTCCCCCCGGCGGGCATCGTGGGCATCATCGGCCCGAACGGTGCGGGCAAAACGACGCTGTTCAAGCTCATCACGGGCCGCGAAAAACCCGACGCGGGCGAGTTTGGCGTGGGCGACACCGTGCAGTGGGCGTATGTGGACCAAGGCCACGACGGCCTCGATCCGGCCAAAACCGTGTACGAAACCATCTCCGGCGGCAACGACCTGATGCTCATGGGCGGGCGCACGGTCAACGCCCGCGCGTACGTGAGCCGGTTCAATTTCGGTGGGGCCGACCAGGAGAAAAAGGTGGGCAGCCTCTCCGGCGGCGAGCGCAACCGGGTGCACCTGGCCATGATGCTCAAGGAAGGCGCGAACCTGCTGCTGCTCGACGAACCGACCAACGACCTCGACGTGAACACACTTCGGGCGCTGGAAGAGGCCCTCGAAAACTTCGCCGGGTGCGCCGTAGTCATCTCGCACGACCGCTGGTTTCTCGACCGCGTGGCCACGCACATCCTGGCCTTCGAAGGCGATTCGCAGGTGTATTTCTTCGAAGGCAACTTCTCAGATTACGAAGAAAACCGCCGCAAACGCCTCGGCACCGACGCCACGCCCAAGCGGATCAAGTACAAAAAACTGGTGTAGTTCGACAGGCTGTCTTTGGTAAAGCCCAACGCCTGACGTCAGGCGTTGGGCTTTTTGCTGGGAGGAATCCACGGCGTTGGTAGATTTTACGGCGGGTTGGCTTTGTCCGGAAAAAGAGGCTTCTGGTTTATGAAAACAACCCTTTTTGTTGGCCTGCTGGTAGTTTCCTGGCCGAATTTCGCCCAGGTTGCACCGCGCAATTTGCTCCAAACCCGCTTTCCGCCTGAAGTCGTCCGCGCTGCGCTCACGCCTCGCCCGGCCTGGAAACCGTACCCCAACACTCCCGACGCCTGGCGCGCCGCCCTGCCCGACAGCCTGCGGACAAAACTCATCCAGGCGGGCGAAGACGCCCTGCGGGCCGGAATTCCGCCGCTGCCCGCTACGCTGATGCTTGAGTACGTGCGCAACGGCAACCGCACCCGCTACGAAGCGGCGTCGTTCACCCGGCGCGGGCAGCTATTCAGCCTCGCGCTGGCCGAAAGCCTCGAAGGACAGGGTCGGTTTACTGACGCGCTGGTCAACCTCGTCTGGGCGGTGTGCGAGGAAAGTTTCTGGGGGGTGCCCGCGCACCTCGGTGGCCAGAAAACGGGCAGCGGCCTGCCCAACGTCGAAGACCGCACCGCCGATTTGTTTGTTGCCGAAACCGCCGCCGCGCTGGCGCTGGTCGATTACCTCGCGGGGCCGCAACTCGAAAAAGCCTCGCCGCTGCTGCGGCCCCGGATGCGATACGAAACAAGTATCCGGCTTTTTGAACCCCTCACGCGCGAACCCGAACGCTACGGGTATTTGAAAAAAGGCGCGAAAGTGAACAACTGGAACCCCTGGATCATGGCCAACTGGCTAACGGCCACCCTGCTGCTCGAACCCGACGAAGCCCGCCGAAGCCAGATGACGAGCGCCGTCCTGAGCGGCCTGGACCTGTACCTGAATGGCCTGGGCGACGAAGGCGGCTGCGACGAAGGGGCAAGTTACTGGTTCGTGGCCGGGGGGTGCGTATTCGACGCGCTCGAACTGCTCCACAGCGCCACGGGCGGCAAGGTGGATTTGTACCACGAGCCGCTCATCCGCAACATGGCGTCGTACGTGTACAAAATGCACATCGCCGACGGCTACTTCGTCGATTTTGCCGATGCCGACCCCACGCTGCGTCCCGACGGACTGATGCTGTACCGGTTCGGCAAAAGGCTCGCCGACGACACCCTGACGCGGTTCGGGCAGTGGGCGTTTCAGCGGTTTTCGTTTCCACCACCCGCCCCGCAACGGTTCAACCAGCAACGCAGCCTGCAAAACCTGCTGACGGTGCGGGAGATCGGTCAACATGCCGCGCCCTTCGTGGGCGTGCGCGACGTGTGGTTTCCCGACGTGCAGGTGATGACGGCCCGCTCGCCCAACGGCCTGTTCGTAGCCGCGCACGGCGGGCACAACGCCGAAAGCCACAACCACAACGACGTCGGCGATTTTATCCTCTACGCCGACGGCCAGCCCGTCGTCATCGACGCGGGCCGGGGGGTTTACACGTCGGCCACGTTTTCGGCCAAACGCTACGAACTTTGGTACACGCGGTCGGCTTACCACAATCTGCCGATTATCAACGGCATCGAGCAAAAAGCGGGGCGGGAGTTTGAGGCGAAAGCCGTGCAGTACAAAAAATCGGACGGCGAAACCACGCTGGCGATGAACTTAGCCGCCGCCTACCCCCCTGAGGCGGGCATTCAGGCATGGAACCGCACCGTGAAACTGAACCGCCGCGCCGAAGCAGTGGAAATCACCGACGACTACGCGCTGACGCAAAAACCCACTTCGTTGCAACAAGCTTTCCTGACCACCGCCACGCTCGACGCCTCGGTACCGGGCCGGGTGGTTTTCAAAGGACCCCAACGCCGCGACGTGGCCTTGCAGTACGACGCTAAAACCTGGAAGGTTGAAGTTGAAACCGTGCCCATGACCACGGGCGACGACGAGGGTTTCAAAACCAAGTGGCCTAACCAGACCATCCAGCGCGTGTTGCTCACCCAAACGACCCCCGCCGTCAAAGGCCGGGTTGCATTTCGGTTTACGATGCTTTGAGGAGGTAGTTTTTTAACCACAGCGGGCGCGGAGTTGCACGCGGAGTACACAGAGATTTCAACCCCCTGCGTACCCTGCGCGTAACTCTGCGCCCGCTGCGGTTAAAAAGTTCGATCAAGCTGAAAATCCAATCCGCTGTCGTTTCCGTAAGCATTGGTCGGCCCCGTCATGAAGGGGTTTCCGCTCCCTACCCTTTTCAGGGGAGATGAAAAACCCGGTTTCAGTTGATTGACCGTCAACGAGTTAGGGTGATACCTTTGTTCGCTCACTCCTTTTCGTTTTTAACCTCAGAAAATCATGAACACCCAAGCCAACATTTAGCGCATCAATGCCACTGTCGGCGAAAACATCGACTGGACTCACCCCGGCGTGCCGCCCCCGCCGAAGCCTTTCAGCAGTAACTCAACTATTCCCTCTAAACCTTAAAATACTCGTGAAAACCAACCCAACCAACGTTCCCGCCGAGCCTTCACTGTTCCGAATGCTCGTGCTGGCTGCTGCCGCGCTGGCCGTGTACGCCGCCTTTTCGGTGGCCCGCGCCCAAAACCCCGCCCAGAACAAGCAGCACATGAAGACCATTTACGACGCGTTCGACACGGGCAACCTCGCCGCACTCGACCACATTCTGGCGACGGATTGCGTGGACTACACCATTCCGCCCGGCATGAAAAACGGCCTCGAAGGAGACAAGGAATTTTTTGCCCTGTTCAAAACTGCTTTTCCCGACGCGAAAAACAGGCTTGAAGACCTCATCGCCGAAGGCGACTACGTGGCCGCACGGGTGCGCTTCGTGGGCACCCACGACGGACCGCTGATGGGCCAGCCCGCTACTCCCGACCTGAAATTCACGCCGACCGTGCAGGTGGCCGAGGGCGACAGAGTCATCACGGTCGGCGCGTACACCGGCACCCAAACCGGCGACCTGATGGGCATCCCGCCTTCCGGCAAACCCATCGACCTCACCAACATCGTGTTCGACCGCTACGACCACGGGCTGATTGCCGAACGCTGGGATTTGGCCGACCAGTTTGGCCTGTTGCAGCAACTGGGCGTGATTCCGACGGACGAGCAGGCGAAGAAATAAGAAAACCCCATTCAGCGGAGAACGCACCCCACCCGAAAACGCCCGGCGGCAACCGCCGCCGGGCCTCAAAAGACAAAGCCATGAAAACCGTTTTCGTCACCGGTGGCACGGGCTACCTCGGTCGCCGCCTCATTCCCCGGCTCCTGGCGCGGGGGCTACCGGGTGGTGGCGCTGGTGCAGCAAGCCTCGGCGGGCAAGCTGCCGCCGGGTTGCACCGTCGTGTACGGCGATGCGTTAGAGGCCGAAACCTACCAGGACTTCGTGCCCGCAGGATGCATGTTCGTCCACCTCGTGGGCGTAGCGCACCCTGGCCCGACGAAAATCCGGCAGTTTCAGGAAGTGGATTTGCGCTCGGTTCGGGAGGCCATACACGCCGCCACCGGGGCCGTGCGCCGCGTCCGTTCCCCCGAAGCCGCGCCCACGCCGCTGCTGCGTACCGTCCGCCGGTTGAAAGCCCAGGCTCCGTAGTTGATTTTCAAAAGTTTGTTCCCGATTTTTATTTTTTGGTTTCTACTCTCACGAAAGGTACCCGGCTGCAGCCCGGAACCGGACTTTCCCGAACCAGACTCTTGAACGTGACGACGCAATCCTCCGATATTGAACAGAAAACGGCTGGTTCCAACGATTACCACTTCGTCACCCGCTGGTCGGTGGCGGCCCCGCCCGAGGAAGTGTACCGGATTCTGGAAGACGTCTGCGACCTGGCCCGCTGGTGGCCCTCGGTGTACCTCGACGTAAAAGTCCTCGAAAAAGGCCAGCCCGGTGGCGTGGGCAAGGCGGTCGAACTGTTCACCAAAGGCTGGCTGCCGTACACGCTGCGGTGGACGTTTCGCGTCACGCGGGCTGAGTTTCCGCACGGGTTAGCGCTCGAAGCCTTCGGCGATTTTGTCGGGCGGGGCGTCTGGACGTTCACGCCTACCACCACCGGCACGGAGGCCGTTTACGACTGGAAGCTCGAAGTCGAAAAGCCGTTGCTAAAGCAGTTTTCGTGGCTGCTGAAACCAATTTTTTCGCAAAACCACCTCTGGGCGATGCGGAAAGGGCTGGAAAGCCTGCGCTTGGAACTCCGCCGTCGGCACGGCGAGGGGAGCGTGCCCGCGCCGCCGAACCCCACGTTTCCACACAATTTCACAAACAACCGGATTCTCTAAACCAACGACAACATGGAAACTTCCGACCAAAACAAAGCGACCATCGCCCGCTTTAACAAAGAATTCATCGAAGGCGGTAGCCTCGACGCGTTTCAGGAAATTCTCGCCCCGGATTTCGTCAACCGGACCGCGCCACCGGGCGTACCCACCGGCCCCGAGGGCGTGGCGTATTTTTTCAATCACCTCCTGAAAACCGCCTTTCCCGACCTGACCGTCGAAATTCACGACCAGGTGGCCGAAGCCGACAAGGTGACGACCCGTAAAACCTTCCACGCTACGCACCAGGACGATTTCTTCGGTGTTCCGGCGACCAACCGGCCCGTCGCGATGGACGTCATTGACGTGATCCGGCTGCGCGAGGGGCAGTTCGTTGAACACTGGGGCCTCGTGGACTGGCAGCAGGTGATGGCCCAACTCACGGCCTGAGCGCGGTACCTGAAGCGGTTTTCCATGAAAAAATTCCTGGTGTTGTTGCTGGTTTTGCTCGTCGGCTGGGTGCTGGCGGATCTGTACCGGCCCGTGAAAACCGATTT
Organism: Spirosomataceae bacterium; assembly: GCA_965249815.1. Taxonomy (GTDB): domain Bacteria; phylum Bacteroidota; class Bacteroidia; order Cytophagales; family Spirosomataceae; genus JAJAZB01. Next base: position 1,288,941 of record CBDFMV010000003.1, read on the forward strand.
TCGGCATTTCGACCCCGCCGAGGTGGGCCACCTCGATGCCGTGATGTGGCGGTCGTACTACGAGCGCCGCCCGGTCCAACTGTTTCTCCAATTGGCCAGCCTCATGCGGACGCAGTTCGGTGCCCCGTTTTGGCGCTCGTACGGGCTGGCGTACCGGGCGGCAAAGGCGGCGTTCGTGTTCAAAGACGGCAAAAACCGGATGGAGTACGCCCGCGCCATGCCCGACTTGCAGCGCTTTTACGCGGGTCTCAGCGGCCTCAGCACCGAGCCGTTCGACGCTGACTTCGTGGCAAAGCAGGAGCTGAAGTGGTGGATCATCCGCCGGGAACGCGACCGCCACCCGCCCGCCGAATGGGAGAGAACCCTGGCCGACGAAGCTGCCGCGCTGTACCACGTTCCGGCGGCGCGGTTCGGCACTCACGCCCGGTTGCGGGTACAAGCCATGCTGCACCGCGATGCCCTCGGGCCGCGCATCACCGAAAAGGACTGGTGGGAAATCGACGCGTTGCTGCGCGACTGCTGGCTGGCGCTGCATGAGGCGGTGAAGAAAGGCGCGAAGGAGTGAAAAGCCTGTTTTGAAGTTCAGGCGGTGATTTTGCCATAAGGACATCGCCAAAAGCGGACGCTGGCGAAAAGCGTTTTTGCAACTCCCCAGGGATCACACCTGCGCCACCGGCCGGTCTTTCGGTACGGGCAACCCGGCATCAAGCAGTTGATTGACGAGGCGATCCATTTCGGCATCCGAAAGCTGCCCGGCGTCGTGGGCAGCGGCGATGTGCTGAAAAGCCGTCCGCACGTCTTCCTCGTGGATAACCGGTTGCGTTTCGTCCGCCGGGAACGCAACACCGGGCGGCGAAGCGCCGCCCGCGTACTGCCGAACGATGGCGTAAGCCTGTTGCCGTTGCGCCTGCTTTAGCCGCCAATGCCGCGCTCGCCGGGCGCGCCACGTCCGGGTCACCTCAAGGAACAGCAGCAGGGCGGCGAGCGACCACGCCAGGGCAAACAGGTAGTTCATGGGGTAAAAGGAGCATGAAGTTACCTCCATACGCATCAGTTTGCAACTGCGCCGGGGGCGGAGCCGGGGTATAAAACTTTTTCCGCCAATCGACCCGGTGCCTTGCCATTACCCCCCGTTTTCAACAACTTTGTAGGACCAACCTTTACCACCCGACTTTAAAAATGACGAAGTGGCTCGTTTGGGCGTGCCTGTCCACTTTCGCCCTTTCCTGGAATACGCAGTTCCTGCCGCCCCCGTCGGCAGCTTCCGTGGGGGTTGCGCGCTTCGATTCGCTCAACCCGCCGTCCAGCCAGCTTACCGAGTTTTCGATACCGTTAAAAACCTCCTTCCGCGACGAGATAAAAATCGGCGGTCCCCGTGCCGTGTCAGTGGCACCGCCCAGCGGCGCAGCGCCCGCTCCGAAGGTTGTTCTGCGCGATACCATCAAAGCCCTGCCCGCCGACCTGCAACCTGCTTCTGGTGCGTCCGCCCGTGCCTCGGCCTGGGTAGACAGCGTGTTCAATTCCCTTTCGGAAGACGAAAAGCTGGGCCAGTTTTTCATGGTCGCCACGTTTTCCAACCGCGAGGAGGCTTACTACCAGCGCATGGACTACCTCGTGCGCGACCTCCACGTGGGCGGGCTGATCTTCTTCCAGGGCGACCCGTACTCGCAAGCCGACCTCACCAACCGCTACCAGACCCTCGCCAAAACGCCGCTCATCGTGAGCCTCGACGCCGAAAACGGCCTCGGGATGCGCCTCGATTACGGCATGACGTTTCCCCTGCAAATGACCCTTGGGGCTATTCAGGACGACCACCTGATTTACGACATGGGCCGCGAGATTGCCCGGCAATGCAAGCGCATCGGCGTGACGCTCAACTTCGCGCCCGTGGTGGACGTGAACAGCAACCCGCGCAACCCGGCCATCGGGATGCGGTCGTTTGGTGAACAAAAAGAGAATGTGGCCGCCAAGGGCATCGCCTACATGAAAGGCATGCAGCAGGCGGGCGTGCTGGCCTGCGCCAAGCACTTTCCCGGCCACGGCGACACCGAAAGCGACTCGCACCACACCCTGCCCGTGGTGGCCCACAACGGGGCCCGCCTCCAAAACCTCGAACTGTTTCCGTTCCGCAAACTCATCGCCGACAGCGTAGGGAGCATCATCGTGGGGCATTTGAACGTGCCGTTTTACGAAAGCCGCAACATCGCCGCCACGCTTTCGCAGAACATCGTAACCGGGCTGTTGAAAAAAGAAATGGGCTTTCAGGGGCTGGTTATCACCGACGCGATGAACATGCGCGGCGTGACCCGCTCCAACAACGCCGCCGACGCCAACCTGCAAGCCCTTCTGGCGGGCAACGACATCCTGCTCTACGCCGAAAACGTGGCCCAGAGCCTCCAGAAAATCAAGGACGCCATCCACCGCGACAGTTTGATTACGATGGAAGAACTGGATGGCCGGGTGCGGAAAATCCTGTACGCCAAGTACCGCCTCGGCCTCTACGACCGCAAGCCGCTGGTAATGAATGATTTGCAAAAGGAACTGCAAACACCCCAAGCCCTCGACCTCAAGCAGCGGCTCTACGAAGAGGCCGTCACGGTGGTGCGCAACGAGCGCAACGTGCTGCCGTTCGTTCGCCTCGACACGGCGCGGTTCGCTTCCATCGCCATCGGCGAAGTGGGCGGGAATCTGTTTCAGCAAACACTGAGCAAGTACGCGCCCTTCCGGCATTTCACCAACGATTCCAAGTCCGACGCGCAGTGGTTTACCGAAGTGCTGGCCGAACTTGATTCGACCCAGAGCCGCACCGTGGTGGTGAGTCTGCACGAAATGAGCCAGCGGGCGTACCGGGGCTACGGCATTTCGGAGGCGACCAAAAACTTTATCCTCCAACTCAAAGCGCGGGGCAATCAGGTGATTTTGTGCGTGTTTGGCAACCCGTACAGCCTCAAGTTTTTCCCCGACCTGCCCGCGCTGGTGTGCGGCTACGAAGACAACCCACTCACCCAGGCCGCCGTGGCGCAGATTCTGTTTGGGGCCTTGCCCGCGAAAGGAAAACTGCCCGTGTCGGTCGAAGGACTGTTCCCGGCGGGTTTTGGCCTCCAGACCCAACCCATCGGGCGGCTGAGTTACGGCCTTCCCGAAAGCGTGGGCCTGAGTTCGGTGAAGCTGGCCGAGGTGGACAAACTCGTGAAAGCGGGCATTGACGAGCAGGCCTTTCCCGGCGCTCAGGTGCTCGTGGCGCGGAAAGGCAAGGTGGTTTTCCAGAAAAATTTCGGAAAACTGACCTACAACACCAACTACGAACCCGTCCGCGACCAGACGCTCTACGACCTCGCCTCGGTGACGAAAGTCGCCGCCACGCTTCAGGTTATCATGGCCCTGACCGAAAGCGGCAAGCTTGATTTAACCCAGAAAGCGTCGGCTTACCTGCCCGAACTCCGGGGCACGAACAAAGAAAACATGGTCATCCGCGACCTGCTCATGCACCAGGCCGGGCTGGTGGCGTTTTTGCCGTTTTGGGAACGCACCCGCCGTAAAACCGGCGACGGCAGCGGATTCGACAGCTTGTTTTACCGCCGTACCGACACGCTGGGGTACAACCAGCAAGTCGCGCCGAACCTCTACACCCGCGCTACCACGAAAGATTCGGTCTGGAAATGGGTCATCAAGTCGCCCCTGAGCAGCAAGCGCGACAAGGCGGGGAATTACGCCTACGTGTACTCCGATTTGGGGTTGATCATGCTCTGGCACGTGGTGGAAACCATCACGAAGCAACCGATGGAAACTTTCCTGGCGCAACATTTTTACGAGCCGCTTGGCATGGGCCGCACGGGGTTCAACCCGCTCCGGCGCGGCATTCCGGCTTACGACGTGGCCCCGACGGAAAACGATCTGGTGTTTCGCGAAGCCCAACTGCGCGGCACCGTCCACGACCAGAATGCGGCCCTGCAGGGCGGCGTTTCGGGCCACGCCGGGCTGTTCAGCGACGTGGGCGAACTGGCGATTCTGATGCAGATGAACCTGCAACGCGGTTCCTACGGCGGGCGGCAATATTTGCAACCGGCCACGGTTCCCTTTTTCACCAAAAATTACACCACCCGCAGCGACCGCGGCCTCGGCTGGGATCGCCGCCCCGCCGACGGCGAAAGCGTGTACATTTCGGCGCTGGCTTCCGAGCGCGCCTTCGGGCATTCGGGCTTCACGGGCACGCTCGTCTGGGCTGACCCCGACCAGGACCTGGTGTTCATTTTCCTGTCCAACCGCGTCTATCCCGACGCCAGCAACACCCTCATCAACTCGCACCGCATCCGCCGCCGGGTGATGGACGCCGTGTACCAGGCCATCGAGCCGGAGAAGATGGCGACGAGTCGGCGGTGAGTTAGCGCGCTTTGCCGAGCGTAATTCCCCAATAGAAATTGACCGTGGAAATGGCAGGCGAGAAGCAGGCTACGACACCCAGCCGGTTGCCCACAAACCGGCCCCAGGGTGCCTGTACGCCCGCCGATACTGCGAGGCCGGGCAGGTGCCGTTCGATTCGGTCGTAGGCATAGTAATCGTATGCCCGAAAACTGATGAAGCCCGTTTGGTCAACGTAAGCAGGCTTGGTTTTCAATGCCACGTTGTCCACGCTCCGATAACGCACCCAGGCCGGACCAACGGAAATTTCAAAATCAGCGCCTTTTTTGTAGGCCAGTGGAAAGGCTTTCCCGACCAGCAGTGCCGTGTAATTATAACGGTGCTCCACGTTTTGCGAGGATGAAAACAGCGCGCCGCTACTTTCGATGGTTGGATACCGGTTGTCTGTATAATTACGGCCCGCCAAGCCCCTGACCGTAAACGAGTACAAATTGCGCAACCGCACGTACACTTCCCAATTGGCGTTTAGTGCCCCGTTTACATGTTGAGAAAGTGGTAGCATGTAACCAATGCCGAGGCTGGCCGTGGCTTTGAACGTGCGCGCTGAGTCGGCTTGTTGGGCGGAGGCAGTTAAGGCGGCAAGGGATAGAAAGACGGTCGTGGCGGATTTCATAAAAGTACTGTGAACAGGGTAGATTACTCCGGTTGCCTGCCCTGCCATAAATCCACTTCGTTGCTTCTCCACCCTGCCTTCTGCAGCATCTCCTGCATCTCTTCAGGTGCCACGTAGCCGCCCGCACGGTAGTGGTCGCGGTACCAAAGCACTTTGTCGGCGGGCAAACCGAGTTTTTCGTGGATGGCTTCCTCAAAAAGCATCAGCTTGAACGCCCGCCCCAGCGACTGGGGCTTTTGTTTTTCCTCGCGAACGTATTCCTGAACGACTCGTTCCGTCTCCCGGTGAACGTCTTCGGCATACCTCAGGTGGTCTTCCAGTTCACGGAAGAATGTGGCAACTTCTGGAGCTACGTCTTTCATTCGTTCAGTAACCATTTTAATAATCGGATTGAGGTTTCGTGTTCAGCGATTCGCGCCCGCAGATTCGCCATGCTGGTTTCAACATCACCTTGCCCTAACGAAGTCAGAAGGCCCGTTGCTTTCAGAAAGTGTAGCCGGGCAAGGTCCTCTTGGAGGATACGCCTGGCGGCTTCTTCCTGCTGAATGCGTTCCCGTAAATGCTGACTCAAGTTACCGGTGAGTTATTGCAAACGAAAGATATAAAAAAAGTACCCGCGTCCTGTTAAAATCTGTTAACGAATTGACCCCGAAGCAATTCCCGTTTACCTTCGGCCCTTATCAATTCCGTTCGCCATGAAAACGACGTTTTACGCCCTTCTCGCTATCGGCCTGCTGGCAGGCTGCGCCCCGGCACCGGTCATCCGCCTGCACCCGGTGGCCGATGAAACCCGCTTCACCGATGGTCTGGAGGCCGTCAAGCAGGAGCGCGACGGGGTGAAAATCGTCACCGCATTCGACAACGTGTACCAAACTTACGAGCGCGGCCAGAAGGTGGACTACCTGATTTTCGACACCGAGGTCACCAACCAGACCAGCCATGACCTCGAACTGCGCCCTACTGATTTTAACGTCCTCGTGCTCGATTCCCGTGAGCAAGAACTGCCCTCGCGCTACCTCGACGCCGAAGGCCGCCCTTTTGCCCGCCGTTACGTAGCCCTCGACCCCGACCAGCAACTCACCGAAACCGAGGTGAAAATGAAGCAGGCTGAGGCGCGGCTGAAAGCCAATAAAATCCTGAACACGGTGCTGTTCGTGGCCCTGGCAGCGGCGACGGTCGAGAATTCATCGAAACCCAAAAGCTACCACGAATTCGCCAACACGGCCAACTCACTCAACGCGGGTTTTCAGGCCTGGGCGGTCAAGCGCGTGGCCGACCGGGCGGCGTTTGCCAGCCGCATGGATCGGTACAGTTGGGAGCACAACAACTGGAAAGGGGAAACCTTCCGCCGCACCACCCTCGCGCCGGGGCAGGCTGTGCGGGGCCGGTTGCTCGTCCGCGCCGACCGCGAAGCGTCGCGCCTGAAGCTGGCGTACCCGACGCCGTCGGGCGAGGAAATCCGGTTTTTATTCGAGCAGCGGCTGGTCAGGCCCGCCCGCTGACGGCGCGCTTACAGGGTGAACTGCCGCACTACAAAAACCACTGAGGTGACGATTATGCCAATCATGAAAACCGTGTACGCGGTGCGCAGCATCCGGTACTTTCGGTTCAGCACCTTCCCCTGCATGTAAAAATCACGCAGTAGAATCCGGTAGAGGTAGTCGGAGTCCTGAAACGTGTCGAGCATCACGGTTTCGTACTCCTCGAGGGACAACGCGTTGTAATTACCGAAAAAAATCAGGTGCGCTTTGCGGTTTTTCACGTCTTCGGGCGTCATGCTCGAGCGAATCAGGTTGGGCCGGGTGGCCAGGATGGCAATGACGCTGGTTGTCAGGCACGTCAGCATCAGCGAGAGCATTGGTCCGAGCAGGTTTTGCCAAAATTCCAGGTTGCGGGCCGCCGAACCGATGGCCAGCGAAATAATGACCGTGTTGGTGGAAATCATGATGTTGGCTTTGTTGTCGGCCATGCCGTTCAACTGGTTCAGGTTGTTCGACATCACGCGGAAGAACGCGTTAATACCGCTTTCGTGAAACTTTTCGGGCGGCACGGCCGCTTCAGGCGCTGTGAATGGATTCATGGGGCAAAGAAGGTCTGGCGCAAAACAGAGTTGAGCGAAAACAGGGTTCGTAAGGATTGAGATTGGTGTTGCGCCGACTTTGCCGCTCTGATAGAGTACGGCAAATCCGAAAAGATGGCAATTTAACGGAGAACACCCGAAAAACAGCGCAACCCGCCCGGAATAGGGCCAGAACGGGCTCTTGGGAAAATTCAGGGCAGTTGTGGGCACCCGGCACCCCTACCGGGCACTTTTCGCGCACCGAAACCCAATGTGCGAGGCGCCCGTGTCATAGGCCGTGCCCTGCCGTGCGCTGGGGCGATAGTTAGCGCAATAGTTGTCCGAACACAAAAACGACCCGCCTTTGGTGACGCGTTTGGGCACCCCGGGCTCCCGCGGGTCGAACGAGCGGTCCGGGCCGGTGGGGTTCAGTGAAGCCTGCTGAGGCTGTTTTTGAAACGCCTCCGCGTCGTACCAGTCGCTCACCCATTCCCACACGTTGCCGATGGTTTCGTACAGCCCGTAGCCGTTGGGCGGGAAACTCCGCACCGGGGCCGTGCCCGCAAACCCGTCTTCGTTCGTGTTTTTTTCGGGAAAATGCCCCTGAAACGTGTTGGCAAGGTGCCGCCCGTCCGGCGCTTTTTCGTTGCCCCAGGCGAAGCGTTTCGCCGTCAAGCCACCCCGCGAGGCGAGTTCCCACTCGGCTTCGGTCGGCAGGCGTTTACCGGCCCACCGCGCGTACGCCTGCGCATCGGCGTACGCCACCTGTACGACCGGATGCTGGTCGCGGCCGTCCAGACTGCTTTTCGGGCCTTCGGGATGTTGCCAGTTCGCGCCGGGCGTCCAGGTCCACCACTGCGAAACGTCGTGGAGCGGAACGGCCTGCGCGGGCGGCGTAAACACGAGCGAACCGGCCACGAGTTGGGCGTCGGGCGGGTGGGGCGTACCGGGCGGAAGTTGTTGCTGGAGTTCGCTCCAGTCGGGTTTGCGCTCGGCCACGGTTATGTAACCAGTGGCTTGCACGAACGCCGCAAACTGGGCGTTGGTCACCTCGGTGGCGTCCATCCAGAACCCATCGAGTTGCACGGCGTGGGCGGGTTTTTCGGAGGCGTCGGCTTCGGGGTCGTCGGTGCCCATCACGAAAGTTCCGCCGGGAATCCATGCCATGCCGTCGGGCGGGGTGGACTCAACCGAAACCGGGGGCGTAGCGGGAGTTTCATTCGCCGCCCGTTTCGCCTGACAAGCGACGAGCAGCACCAGGAGAAAGAAGAGTCTTTTCGGGAAAAAAGCCATGACTTCGCAGGCTACACCTTCACGCTCGCCCAGCTCAGTTCGCGCACGGCGCGGGCGACGCCTGCGGGGTCGAAGCCGCATTCGCGTTGCAGTTCGAGTTGCTCGCCGTGTTCTACCACCCGATCGGGGATGCCAAGGCGCTTCAGACGGGCCGAATAGCCGTTATCGAGCATGAATTCGGCCACCGCCGAACCACAACCGCCCTGCACGCAGCCATCTTCGACGGTCAGGATTTTGTCGAATTTCCGGAAAACCTCGTGCAGCAGCGCCGCGTCGAGGGGCTTCACGAAACGCAGGTCGTAGTGGGCAGGATTCAGCCCGTCGAGTTCCAGCATCCGGCAGGCCTCCACTGCGTAGTTGCCCACGGGACCGATGGTCAGAATGGCCACGTCTTCGCCGTCGCGGATTTTCCGGCCTTTGCCAATTTCCACTTTTTCGAGCGGCGTGCGCCAGTTGGGCATCACGCCTTCGCCACGCGGATAGCGAATCGTGAAGGCCTTGCCCAGCGCCTTCGTCTCGTCGAGCGAGGCGGTGTACATCAAATTGCGCAGTTCCTGCTCGTTCATCGGCGCACTCACGATCATGTTCGGGATGCAGCGCATGTAGGCCAAATCGTACGCGCCGTGGTGCGTCGGCCCGTCGGCCCCGGCAAAACCGGCCCGGTCGAGGCAGAAAATCACCGGCAATTCCTGGATGCACACGTCGTGGATGACCTGATCGTAGGCCCGCTGCATGAACGTGCTGTAAATGTTGCAGAACACCGTTTGGCCCTGCGTGGCCAGCCCCGCCGAAAACGTGACGGCGTGCTGTTCGGCAATGCCCACGTCGAAAGCCCGCTCGGGCAAAGCGCGCATCAGCAGGTTCATCGACGACCCCGACGGCATGGCGGGCGTCACGCCCACGACTTTCGGATTTTGCTGGGCCAGTTCGACGAGCGTGTGGCCAAACACGTCCTGATACTTGGGCGGCTGGGGCGAATCGAAGGTTTTTTTGAAAATCTCGCCCGTGATTTTGTCGAATTTCCCCGGCGCGTGCCACTTGGTCTGGTCCTTCTCGGCGGGGCCGTAACCCTTGCCCTTCACCGTAACGGCGTGCAGGATTTTCGGCCCGGGAATGCCTTTCAAATCATTGAAAATCTCCACCAGGTGATCCACGTCGTGGCCGTCCACGGGGCCGAAGTAGCGCAGGTTCAGGCTTTCGAAGAGGTTGCTCTGGTGAAGCAGCGTGGCCTTCAGCCCGGTTTCTACTTTGGAAACCACTTCTTGCGCGGTTTTACCAAACGAACTCAGCTTGCCGAGCAGGTTCCAGACCTCGTCCTTCATCCGGTTGTAGGTCGGCGAGGTGGTGATGTCGGTCAGGTAATCCTTCAGCGCCCCCACGTTCGGGTCGATGCTCATGCAGTTGTCGTTGAGCACAATGAGCAGGTTGGTGTCGCTGAGCGACCCGGCGTGGTTCATGGCCTCGAAGGCTTCGCCGGCCGTCATGGCCCCGTCGCCGATGACGGCGATGTGCTGCCGGGTGAAGTTGCCGTTGAGCCGCGAACCGACCGACATGCCCAGCGCCGCCGAAATCGACGTGGACGAGTGCCCCACGCCGAAGGCGTCGTACTCGCTTTCTTTTCGTTTCGGAAAACCCGAAAGCCCGCCGTAAAGGCGGTTGGTGGGAAACTGGTCGCGCCGCCCGGTCAGGATTTTATGCCCGTACGCCTGGTGGCCCACGTCCCAGACGAGTTGGTCGTCGGGCGTGTTGAAGACGTAATGCAGCGCCACGGTGAGTTCGACCACGCCCAGACTGGCCCCGAAATGCCCGCCGTACACCGACACGTCGTCGATGATGAACTGCCGCAGTTCCTGACAAACCTGTTGAAGTTGGTCTTTGCCCAGCTTGCGCAAATCGGCGGGCGAGTCGAGTTGGGCGAGCAGTTTTCCGGGGGTAATGAGCATAAAGTCAGGCGAGAAAGCAGAACGCGTGCAGGTTAAACAGGCGGAGTTCAGGAAATGTTTGCGTTCATCAAACCTACGAAAGACAGCGCTTCTTCGGCGGTTGGTTGCTAAAAAATCCAGCCGGTTTGCCCGGCTGAAAGGAAGCCACAAAGGTAAATCGAAACCGACAAAAAACCCCTGCCATCGGGCAAGGGTTGCAATACGGCACGCGCGTTTAGTTGCGCTGGCTGGCTTTGAATAGTTTCTGTTTTTCTTCCCGCGTCAGGCTTTCAAAGCCCGATTTAGAGATTTTATCGAGAATGGCGTCCACTTCGTCGTCGTCGGGGAAGCCATCGGAGGTCATCGAGGAGTACGTGGTTTTGCTCTGTGACCGGTACGTCACTTTCATCGAAGGCCGGGGTTTGGGCGTAAACAGCCGCCGGACAAACCCGGTCATGTTGTCAAGCGGTTTGCCCCAGTCGTTGCCCCGCTGGAGTTGTTTCACGAACACAAACCCGAGTAGTGCCCCACCGAGGTGGGCGATGTTGCCGCCCGCATTCGGCCCGATGGTCTGGGCAAACGACAGGATCAGGATGAACAGCGCGATGTATTTGATGCGCACCGGCCCGAAAAACAACAGGTGGAAGGTATAGTTGGGCAGTAGCGTCGCCGCCCCGAATACCACCGCCAGCACCGCGCCCGACGCGCCAATCATGGTGGAATTGGCGACGCGCTCCTGAAAATACGGCACCAGGTTGTAAATGGCGACGTACGAAATACCACCCACCAGCCCGCCAAGCAGGTACAGGTTGACCACCCGCCGGTTGCCGAGGTATTCGTCCACCAACCGCCCGAACCAGTACAGGAAGAGCAGGTTGAACAGAATGTGGAATGGGGCTTCGTGGGTGAAGAAGTACGTAAACAGCGTCCAGGGCCGCTGAGCGAGATCAGGCAATGAAGCAGGCAACTCCAACTGCGTCAGCAGCAACGTGTAGTAGCCCTTCATCTGCGCGACGGTCAGGGAAATCTGGGCAAGCAGCAGCACCAAAAACACGATGACGTTGACCAGAATGATCTGGATCAGCCCGTTATCGCGCTTGGTGAACGCCCCTTTGAAATCGTCGAGAAACCCGCTCATGCCTCAGTAAAAATTTTTCCGTTGACTCCCCCAGAATCGGATCAGCACAAAAGCAAAAAGCATACCGCCGACGTGGGCAAAATGGGCCACGTTGTCGCCCTGCGCGTTGTGAACCCCGGCGTAGAGTTCGTAAAGCCCGTATAAAGCTACAAAATATTTTGCCTTAACCGGAAAGGGGAAAAACAACAAAAACAACTCCGTGTTGGGGAACAAAAGCCCAAACGCCGCCAAGATCCCGAAAATTGCCCCCGAAGCCCCCACCATCGGCACATCGGCGCGGACGGCGAACACGCTCTGGGCAACCGAGAAGCTATTTCGGACCAAACCTGGGCTGTCAGGATTGGCCTGGAAACTTTGCAAAAACGAATCGTAGTACCGCTGAATACCCATCCCGCCTTTCTGCATCAGCAGTTCGCTCAGGGCCAGCGGCGAAGGAGATTCCTTGTACAGGTCGATGTACGTCTGCAACTGCTGCATTTCGTAGTAATTCACCGCCGAATACAACAGCCCCGCACCGACTCCCGTGAACAAATAGAAAAAGGTAAATCGTTTGGCCCCCCAAAGCTGCTCCAGCAACGGCCCGAACATGATCAGGCCGAACATATTGGTGAACAAGTGCCCGAAACCGCCATGCAGAAACATGTGCGTGACGAACTGCCAGGGCCGGAACAGGCTCGAACCGACGTAATGCATCCCGAACAGCGGCGAGAAATCCAGCTTCAGCAGCGCTTCCGCGCCGAACACCAGCACGTTGATAATCAAAAGGTTTCGGACAACCGGGGTAAGTCGGAGCATGAACAGAAAAAGGGAATGGGTACTTGAGGAAGCGGGTAATTTGGGAACCGGGAACCTGGCTGATCGTGTAATTCAGGCGACTTGAATTTAACCAAATCATCTCAGTTACCAATTTACCCAATCCCCAACTACCGCAACAGCCCCGCCAGTTTGTCCAAACTCAAAAGGCTCATCGTTGGTTCGCCGCCGGGCGTGTAGTGCGGGTTGGACGAAGCAAAAAGCTGGTCGATGAGCGCCTTCATCTCCTCGCTGCTGAGGCGTTGGGCGTACCGGGCCGCCGTTCGGCGGGCGATGGAACGGGCCAGGCGCTCGGGTTTGTCGAGGCGGAGGTCGGTCTGGTGAAGTTTGTATTGTTCCAGCATGCCCTCGAAAAGCTCCAGTTCGGCCTCGTCGCTCAGCCCGGCGGGGACGCCCTGAATCAGGAAGTCGTTCCGGCCAATTTCGGTCAATTCAAACCCCAGGGCCTGAATTTCGGGCTGTAACTCCCGCACGAGCCCGGCGTCGGCGGGCTGGAGCGTGAGCGCCTTCGGGAAAAGCAGCGCCTGCGACGACGCGCCCGCCCGCTTGTCGAGCAAGGCCCGGTACTGGTCGTGGAGGATGCGCTCGTAAGCCGCCCGCTGGTCGATGAGCAGCACGCCCGATTTGACCTGCGCCACCAGAAAGCAGTTGTGAATCTGAAACGGCGCGTTTTCCAAATCGAACACCTCGGGCCGCCCGATGGTCATCCGGTTGGCCTTGCTTTGCAGCGTCAGGCTGGTTTGGGCCGGGGCCGGGTCGGGCATCAGCGGGGCGGCAGGCGTTTCCAGCGGCGTTTCGGGCACCGACAACCGGTTCAGAAACCGGTCGCGCTCGAACGAGCGGTTTTCTACGCCGTCGAACAGCCGCGCCCAGTTGTTGACGTTGTGGCGCTGGGTGGGCGACTTTTCGGGCAGGTGGGGCGTGGCGGGAATGGCTTTTCGCTCTGGTGCGGGGGCCACGGCGGTCGCGGGAGCGGAGCCAAATGAACCGCCGCCGATGAACATCGAGTTGACGTCGAGTTCAAAATCGAGCGACGGGGCCAGGTTGTACACGCCCGTGGACTTTTTCACCGCCGCCCGCACGATGGCGTACACCGAGCGCTCGTCGTCGAACTTGATTTCGGTTTTGGTTGGGTGGACGTTGATGTCGATGTGCGCCGGGTCGATTTCGATGAACAGCACGTAAAACGGGTGGCTGTTGTCGGCAATCAGCCCCTCGAAGGCGCTCAGCACGGCGTGGTGCAGGTAGTTGTGGCGCACGTACCGGTTGTTGACGAAAAAAAACTGTTCGCCCCGGACTTTCTTGGCAAACTCCGGCTTGCCCACGTAGCCCGTCACGCTCACGAAGGGCGTCTGCTCGCTGCACGGCGCGAGTTGCTCGCGGTAGGTTTTGCCGAACAAATCCACGATGCGGCGGCTGAGTTTGCCCGTCGGCAGCGTGTACACTTCCGAATCGTTGTGGAAAAGTGAAAACCCGACCTCCGGGTTGGCCAGGGCCACGCGCTGGAATTCGTCGAGCACGTGCCGCATCTCGACCGGGTTGGATTTCAGGAAATTGCGCCGGGCCGGGACGTTGAAAAACAGATTTTTCACGCACAAACTCGTGCCCTGCGGCGTGGCGACGGGTTCCTGGGTTTTTACTTCCGAAGCGTCGATACAGAGCCGGGTGCCGAGTTCATCGTCGGCGCGGCGGGTGCGGAGTTCGACCTGCGCCACGGCGGCAATGGAGGCCAGCGCTTCGCCCCGGAAACCCATCGTGCGGATTTTGAAGAGATCCTCAGAAGTGCGGATTTTCGACGTAGCGTGGCGCTCGAAGCTCATCCGGGCGTCGGTTTCGCTCATGCCCGCGCCGTTGTCGATGACCTGCACGAGCGTTTTCCCAGCTTCTTTCACGACCAACTGCACCTGCGTCGCCCCGGCGTCTACGCTATTTTCGAGCAGTTCTTTCACGACCGAGGCCGGGCGCTGAACGACCTCCCCGGCGGCAATCTGGTTGGCAATCGAATCGGGCAGCAGGCGGATAATGTCGGACATGCGCTTGACTGAAAACCGCCCCTTTTCGCGGCGGGAACAGTCTGCAAGTTCGCCCTATTTCCCGCCAAAACCAAAGCGGTTGCCCCAGGCTTTTGCCAAAAAAACCGCCGGAATCGGGCCGGTTTGGGTTCTTGCCGACTTTTCGTTTAAAACCAGTACACGGCAAAATCCTGGGGGTGGTCTTTACCGACAGCACCCGATGGTTTCCTGCATTCAGACCCGTTATTTCGTCGCCGGGTACGTCAACCACGCCCGGTTGCCGCCGCGCAGGGCCGTACTGCCTTTGAAAACGAAACCGTTAGCCTATGCTTTTTTTCAAAATCCATCCCCGGAGTGGCGGGTCCCGTTACCGGGTTATCGGGTTCCTGTTGGGGCTGGGCCTGCGCACCCTGGCCCAGTCAACCGGCTCACTCGTCGTTTACCCGACCCCGGCGGGCCTCGCGCCCGCACCCGATTTTCAGGTCTGGATCAATGGACGGGAACTGTTTCTTTACGACACCAAACCCGCCGCCATCGGCAGTTTCAGTTTTTCGGGCGAAGTGACCGTCGAGCTGACCGGCAAACAGGACATCAAGTGGGTGGACGTGCGGCCCAAAAGCCGGGGCATCGTGCCCACGCTCCGGGACAACCGGGTGACCTTCAAACTCAACAAGCCCGGCCAGTTCAGCATCGAATTTCACAACGAAAGTAAACGAGTGATTCACCTGTTTGCCAACCCGCCGGAGGCCGACATACCCCGGCCCGACGCGCCCGGTGTGCGCTATTTTCAGGGCGGCAGGGTGTATGACGTGGGCCTGATCGATCTGAAAGACGGCGAGCACCTCTACCTCGAAGGCGGCGCGGTGTTGAAAGGAAGCGTGCAGGCCACCAGTGCCCAAAACATCCGCATCAGCGGCCGGGGCATCCTCGACGGCGATTCCCTGCCGCGCGGCACGCGCATCGTGCTCCTCGACCGGGTCGAAGGAGCACGAGTGGAGGGCGTCACGCTCGTCAACAGCTACACCTGGACCCTGGAACCGATGTTTTGCCGAAACCTGCGCATCGACAACCTCAAAATTGTCAATTGGGACTTCGGCTCCGACGGCATCGACCTCGTGGGCTGCAACGACGTGCGCATCACCAACAGTTTTGTGCGGGCCAACGACGACTGCATCGTGCTCAAAACCTGGAAGGGCACCGAGAAATACCCCCGCAGTCCCGAAGTCGGTTCCGACATCTCGGACGTTGCCGTGAGCAATTGCGTGTTCTGGAATATGCCCTGGGGCAATGCCCTCGAAATCGGCTTCGAACTCCGCGCCAACGCCGTCCGCGACGTTCGCTTCACCGACTGCGACATCATCCACGTGGAGCGCGGCGCGGCGATGAGCATCCACAACGGCGACTACGCCACGGTCGAAAACATTTTGTTTGAAAACATCCGCGTGGAAGACGCCCGCCACAAACTCATAGACCTGGCCGTGTTTTACTCCCAGTACAGCACCGACCACCCCGCCGACCCCGCCGAGCGCCGCCGCCGCTACAAAGCTGGAGCCTGGGACGGCGTGCTGTGGGTGTACCCCGGCGAAGAAGCGAAATACGCCGCCAAACGGGGGAAGATTCGCAACGTCACCTTCCGCAACATCGCCGTGGTGGACGGGCCAGTACCGTTTTCGATTCTTTCGGGCTACGACGCCCAGCACGGGGTGGAAAACGTGCGCATCGAAAACCTGACGATTCTCGGTCGGCGGGTGCGAAGTCTGGCGGAAGGAAAGTTTTTCGTGGAAAACGCGAAGGGCGTTGTGCTGAAGTAGGTGAATGTGTTCGCTTTTTCATCCATCCTTTTCACTCCATCTTGATGCAACGCCTGTTTTTTAGTTTCAGCCTGTTGGTTCTTCTGGTGTTCGCTGCCCTCCTCCAGTCTCCCACCCTGGCCGGACCTGTTGGTTGGCTTAGAGGTTTTCCCCGGTCGGCCCAAGCCTCAACCGATTCGAGCCTCCTCGATTTCCCCGGAAAATTAGTGTACCATCGCATTCGCACCGATGCCGAAGGGAAAATCATCCCCTGGTTTTCGGCGGATCCGGGCACTGCCTATGACCATAATTTGCGGCTGCTCTGGGGCTTCTGGCAACGCCTTGACACCTGCTGCGGAGGCGTGAAAGAATACCTTGTTCACCGAACCTGGATGCCCAAAATGCCCGGCAACGGCATCGGCGGGGACCAGACGGCGATGGTGCTTTCGTCATGGAATCTGCTTTACGCCTACCTCGGCGATCGGACACTGGTCGCCAACATGGTGTATCAGGCGGAGCGTCATCTCGATTACGGCCTTTCGGCCCCGACGGATGCCTGGCCTTACCTGCCGTACCCCTGCAACACCGAGCGCCGGGCCGTATACGATGGAGATTTGATTCTCGGCAAGGGATTTATCCAGCCCGACAAGGCCGGATCGTTCGGGGCTGAATTGGTAATGCTTTACAAATTGACCGGCAAACAAAAATACCTTAGGGCGGCGGTCAACATCGCCAATACCCTGGTGGCAAAGGTGCAGCCCGGCGATTATGACCATTCGCCGCTACCGTTTAAAGTCCACGCTAAAACCGGGGAAATCGGGGTTCTAAAAAGCGACAAAGGCGTCGTGCAGGCCCAATCGACCTACACCACCAACTGGACGGGCACACTGCGTTTGCTCGACGAGCTAACCCAGCTTGGGCAGGGGAGCCGGGTCGTTTACCGCCGGGCTTTCGATACCATCGCTGCCTGGCTGAAAAAATACCCGATTCAGAACCAACGCTGGGGGCCTTTTTTTGAGGATATCTCAATGTGGTCGGACACGGAAATCAACGCGGGTACGATGGCCATGTACCTGCTCGACCATCCCACCTGGAGTGCGACCGGAACGCAGGACGCCCGACGAATTCAGGATTGGGTAATCAACACCCTGGGCATCGACAAGTACAAAGTATACGGATGCACGGTTATTGGGGAGCAGTCGGTGTACAAAATGGAAGGCAACAGCCATACCTCGCGCCACGCTTCCATCGAGTTGCGGTACGCCGAAGTGACAGGCGACCTTGCCTTGAAACCCGAAGCTATCCGCCAACTCAATTGGGCCACGTACATGGTCGATTACGACGGGAAAAACCGCTGGCCCAATCTGAAGTATTACGAACTTTGGTGGACGGACGGCTACGGCGACTACGTGCGGCACTACCTCCGGGCCATGGCAGCGGCCCCCGAACTGGCCCCCGCCGATCAAAATCACCTCCTCCGCACGACCGACGTCGTGACCACCATTTCCTACGGTTCCCGGGCGATTCATTACCGTACGTTTTCGCCCCATTCGACTGAAACCCTACGACTCACGGCGAAGCCAACCCGCGTGACGGCGGGCGGCCGTACCCTGGCGGAAAGGGCCGGTCCTGAAGCCAACGGCTTCACCTGGCAACCGCTGGCCCAGGGCGGAGTGCTGCGGCTGACGCACCAGAGTAGCCAAAAGGTAAGTATCTGGTTCTGAACGTAACCAGTTGGCCGGAACGGCACAACCTTCTTTTTCACCCCCCTTGCCGGAAAATCGTCCGCACCCCGCTGCCCCTACATGAACGACGCTAAGCCCCACCCAACGCGCTTCCGATTCGCGCTTTCGGCGACCCTGCTGAGCCTGAGCCTTTGTCCCGGGCTGGCCCAGCCCACCGCTTCGGCCATCAACCCGGAGTTGCTCGCCAAACGCTGGCCCGCGTCGTGGATTGCGCCGCCCAACGTGCCGCTGAAGGACTACGGGGTGTTCCATTTTCGGAAAACGGTGGAACTGCCCGAAAAACCCGCTCGGTTCGTCGTCCATGTCAGCGCCGACAACCGCTACCAGCTTTTCGTCAACGGCCAACTCGTCAGCCTCGGCCCGGCGCGGGGCGACGTGGCCCACTGGCGCTTCGAAACCGTGGACCTCGCGCCGTTTCTGCAACGCGGCGAAAACGTGCTGGCCGCCGTCGTCTGGAATTTCGGGCCGCACGCGCCACTGGCGCAGATGAGCGACCAGACCGGGTTTATCATGCAGGGAAATTCAACGGCGGAGGCGGTCGTCAACACGGATAGTGCCGGTTGGAAAGTGCTTCAAAATAGGGCCTACACGCCCATTCCCTGGGGGCCGG
Source organism: Spirosomataceae bacterium (assembly GCA_965249815.1). Lineage (GTDB taxonomy): Bacteria > Bacteroidota > Bacteroidia > Cytophagales > Spirosomataceae > JAJAZB01. The sequence continues at coordinate 1,307,355 of CBDFMV010000003.1, forward strand.
TCGCCAAACTCGACAACTACTGGTACTTCGTCGTCGGGGCCACCGACGACGTGGACGCGTCGCGCTACCCCTGGGGCTGGCAAAGTACCGACTACGACGACTCGGCCTGGGCAACTCCCCGCAAACTGGCTCAGGGCAAAACCGACGGCGTAGCGGGCGACGTCAACTGGAATTTAGTGCCGCGAACCATCCCACCGCTCGAAGCGAGGGAGCAGCCCTTCGCCGCCGTTCGGCGAACAACGGGATTGGCGGTGCCGCCGGAATTTTTGACCGGCAAAACCGACCTGACGATTCCCGCCAACGCCACCGTTTCCGTCCTGCTCGATCAGGGCGTGCTCACCACCGCCTACCCGCGCCTGCTCGTCAGCGGGGGCAGAGGGAGTTTGGTCAAACTCAGCTACGCCGAAGCGTTGTTCGATTCGACGAAAGAAAAGGCGAACCGCAACCGGGTTGAAGGGATGCAGTTCATCGGCTTCGACGACCGCTTCCGGCCCGATGGCGGCAGTCGGCGCGAGTTCCGGCCGCTTTGGTTTCGCACCTTCCGCTACGCGCAACTCGACGTGCAAACCGGGGCCGAACCGCTCACCATTCACCGCCTCGACAGCCGGTTTACGGCGTACCCCTTCGAGGAAAAGGCTCGTTTTTCCAGTTCCGATTCCACCCTGAAATCCATCTGGACCATCGGCTGGCGCACGGCCCGGCTCTGCGCCAACGAAACCTACATAGATTGTCCGTACTACGAGCAGTTGCAGTACATCGGCGACACGCGCATTCAGGCGCTGATCTCGCTCTACGTTTCGGGCGACGACCGGCTGGCGCGCAACGCCCTCCAGCAGTTCAACCACTCGCGCATTCCCGAAGGCATCACCCAAAGCCGCTACCCCAGCGAACTCGTGCAGATTACGCCGACGTTTTCGCTCGCCTGGGTGCTGATGGTGCATGATTACTACATGCACCGGTCCGACGAGGCGTTTGTGAAAGGCTTCCTGCCCGGCATCCGCGACGTGCTCGACTGGTTCGAAACGCAAATCAATGCGGGCGGGCTGGTCAACGCGTTGCCGTACTACGATTTCTTCGATTCGCAGTACCCGCTGCACGAAATTGCCCGAAAATCCGACGGGCGCGGCCTGACCGTCAGCACGTTGTACTACGCCTACGCGCTTGACCACGCCGTGGCGTTGTTCGGGCGTTTTGGTAAACCCGGCGAAGCCATGTACTACCAACGGCTTTCGGCCAGACTCAAAAAAGCGGTTTTCCAGCAGTGCTACGACCCGGCGCGGGGCCTCTTCGCCGATTCGCCCACCAAAACCCACTTCAGCCAGCACGCCAGCGTGATGGCCATCCTCACCGACGCGGCTCCTGCCCCCGACCAGCCGCGCCTGATGAACCGCGTTTTGACTGACACCAGCCTGCTCAAAGCCGCCACGTACTTTCAGTTTTACAACGCGCAGGCGTTGCGCAAAACCGGGCTGGCCGACCAATACCTGCCCGGCCTGGGTTCGTGGCGCGGCATGGTGGCCCAGGGCCTGAGCACCTTCGCCGAGTGGGAAATCGAGCCGCGCTCCGACTGCCACGCCTGGAGCGCCAGCCCGAATTATTACTTTCTTTCGCTGGTGGCAGGCATCGTGCCCGCTTCGCCGGGGTTCAAAACGGTGCGCGTGCAACCGGCGCTGGGGCCACTCACCGAATTGACCGCCGCCGTGCCCCACCCGGCGGGCGAGATTCGGGTGGCGGTAAAACGCGCGGGCAAAAGCGGACTTTCGGGCGCGGTCACGCTGCCCGCTGGTCTGACGGGAACGTTCGTCTGGAATGGGAAAATCCAGGCCCTGAAAGCGGGTAGCAACGCCATTAAATCCTCTTTTTGAGGAACAACCTGAATGTTATGAATCTGAAACGGTCCTTTTTGAAACTTAGCCTGCTCGCAGTTTCCGCGCTGGTCGTTACCTGCAACGTGGCCCGCAAAACCCCGCCGACGGCTTCGCAAACGACTTCGCCAACCCCCGCCGAGGAGCCGGTTGGCGTGGTGCTGAATCCCTCCCCGGCTCAGTTGACGCCCGAGCAAAGCCTGCGCTCGTTTCGCCTGCCGCCGGGCTACCGGATGGAACTCGTCGCCAGCGATCCGATGATTCGCGAACCCGTCGCCCTGGCCTGGGACGGCAACGGCGTGCTCTACGTGGCCGAAATGGACACGTACATGCAGGACGTGGACGGCTCGCACGAACACGACCCGGTTAGCCGGGTGATGCGGCTCGAAGACACGGACGGCGACGGGAAAATGGACAGAAGTTCGGTGTTCATCGACAAGCTCGTGCTGCCCCGGATGCTGCTCTGCGTCGACCACGAGGTGTGGGTCAACGAAACCGACACCTATGACATCAACCGCTACCGCGATACCGACGGCGACGGCGTGGCCGACGAGAAAAAACCGCTCTACAACCCCGGCAAAAAAGCCCCCGGCAACCTCGAACATCAGCGCAGCGGCCTGGATTGGAACCTCGACAACTACATTTACGTCACCGTCGATCCGGTGCGGTTTCGCTACACCGGCGGCAAACTGCAAGTCGACTCGATTCCGGGCGGTTCGCGCGGGCAGTGGGGCCTCACCCACGACAACTACGGGCGGCTGTACTACTCCAACGCGGGCGGCGAAATCCCCGTCGTGGCGTTTCAAATCAACCCCGTGTACGGTTCGCTCGAATTTCCCGACCAGTTCAGCGAAGAATTCAGCGCCGTGTGGCCCATCATTTCGACCCCCGACGTGCAGGGCGGCCTGCGGCGGATGCGCGGGGCCGACAGCACGCTCAACCACTTCACGGCGTCCAACGGCCAGTCCATTTTCCGGGGCGACCGCCTGCCCGCCGACCTGGTGGGCGATTACCTCATCGGCGAACCCGTGGCGCGCATCATCCGCCGGGCGAAAGTCAGCGACGTGCACGGAAAACGCACGCTCGAAAACGCCTACCGCGAAAAGGAATTCATCGCCTCGACCGACATGAATTTCCGGCCCGTCAATACCTACACCGGGCCGGACGGCTGTTTGTACATCGTCGACATGAACCGGGGCATCATTCAGGAATCGCAGTGGACCAACGAAGGCAGCTACCTCCGCCCGCAGATTCAGCGCCTCGGGTTGGACAAAAACCGGCAGCACGGGCGCATTTACCGGCTCGTGTACGACGGCCTGAAACCCGGCCCGAAACCCCACCTGCTCGACCAGCCCGCCGCCCAACTCGTGCCGCACCTCGACCACCCCAACGGCTGGTGGCGCGACAACGCCCAGAAGCAACTCGTGCTGCTCGGCGACCGCTCGGTGGTGCCGCGTTTGAAAGAAATGGTGGGCGGAACGGCAACTCCGAAACCCTCCGCCCTCGGTCGGCTGCACGCGCTCTGGACGCTCGAAGGCCTCGACGTCCTCGACAAAAATACCGTTGAAATGGCCCTCCGCGACGAAGACGCCCAGGTGCGCCGGGCGGCGGTGTGGATCAGCGAACGGTACGTGAAGGCGGGCGACGAGACCGTGATTGCAGGCCTCCAGGCTTTGAAAACCGACCCCAGTTTCGACGTGCGCACCCAACTGCTGTTGTCATTGCACACCAGCAAATCGCCCCAGGCCCGCGCCCTGGCCGACGAAATTCTGGCCGAAAACCCCACGAACGAAATGCTGGCGAGCGTTCGGAAAAGTTTGCTCAAAAACGACGACGTGAAAACCTACGGCCTGCGCCTGGGCCGCTTCGACGCCCCCGACCGCAACCGCATTCTCGCCGGGGCGACGATTTACAAATCGCTCTGCGCCACCTGCCACGGCCCCGACGGCAAGGGCCTGGCCACGGGCGGCGGCATGGTGGCTCCGCCGCTGGTGGGTTCGCGGCGGGTGGGCGGCGAAACCGGCCCGCTCGTCAGAATCCTGTTGCACGGGTTGTCCGGCCCCGTCGATGGGAAAAGCTACCCCGACGTCATGCCCGCCATGGGCGCGAACGACGACGAGTGGCTTGCTTCGGTGCTGAGCTACGTCCGGTACGAATTCGGCGGCAACGGCAACCCGCCCCCGCCTCGCCCCAAACCGGCTCCCGGTACCACGCCCCCGCCGTTTGTGCGCCGCCCGCCCTTCAAACCCGTCGTGCAGCCCAACGAGGTGAAAAAAGGGCGGGAAGAAACCGCCGGGCGGACCAAAGCCTGGACCCTGGGCGAACTCGAAACCACGGGCGCACCGTAAGTTTTTGGCCAGGATAGTTTTTTAAAAAGAAGCTACAGGTCCACCCGCAGGCGGGCGTTGATTTGCTCGGCGGCGTTGCGCAGGGCCAGCACGACCTCTTTTTTCCGTTGGGCCGAGCAGCGGATTTCCGGCAAAAAAATGCTCAGCGCTGCCGTCACCCGTCCACCCGTCCGGATGGGCACCGCCAGGCCGATGATGTGGCTTTTGGAGTGCGTGGCGGCCAGTTCGTCGGCCCGGATTCGGCGCAGGGCGTCCTCCAGACCGGCCTCCGTTTCCGCGCCGGGCCAGGTTTCTTCCGTGGGCAATCCGTTGAACTGGATGAAGGCGTCTCGTTCCTTGTCGGGCAGGTAGGCCAGCAGCACGCGCCCGGTGGCCGTTTCGTACACGTTGCGTTCGGTGCGGCTGCGCACCTGCAAATCCTGGTCGGAGTTGACCAGGTGCACGATGTAGCGCTTCTGGTTGCGCAGCACCCGAAACCGAAACCTCCGAAATCCGGCAGGCCCTGGCCGAAAAGGGCCTCCAACTCTGCCAGCGCTGGGTGAAAAAAAACAGTCACCTGGCCAACTGGCGCGGCATTCTCGTGTCGGGCATCGTCGTCGCGGCGGCCGTTTTGAGCGATGAAAAAATCCTCGACGAAACCCTGCCCGACCTGCGGCTTTGCCACGAAGCTTTCCAGCCCGACGGCTCTTACGGCGAGTCGCTCCAGTATGGCAACTACCTGGCCCTGGCGCTGACCTTCGCCCACGAGGCGCTGGTGCGGCGCTTTCCCGAAAAAGCCGCCACCCTCGACGTTTCGGCCTACGGGCGGGGCCTCGGCTGGGTGGCGAGCAGCCAGTTTTACGCCAAACCGCTCGGCGGGGCATGGAATCTCCATTCCGGGGGCGATGAACCCCGCGCCCGCGCCGCCAATTTCAACGACAGCGCCGCTATTTTCCGTCCGTCCGGCGACGTGCTGCTGCACCTGGCCGCCCGCAGTAGTTCAGAAACCGAGCGCGGCCTGGCCCGCTGGCTGTTTCAGGAAGACTACGAACCCATGCCTACGCAAGGCCCGCACGATCTGGCCACCTTCGGCATGGTCAACGACTGGGGTTTTCTGACCCTGCCGCTGCTCACGCACGAGGTGCCGCCCGCGCTCTCGCCCGAAGCGGCGGGCCTGCCGCTGACGCATTCATTCAGCAACGGCCACACCTTCCTCCGCGACAGTTGGGAGGGAAAAACCATCCTCGCCCTCAACGGCGGCGGCGATCCGCTCCACGGCCCCGGCCACCTGCACGGCGACGTGGGCAGTTTCATCTTCGTCCACAACCAGGAGCGCCTGCTCGCCGACCCCGGCCACAGTTGCTACCGCAACCTGATTCACGGCCTCGAAAGCAGCAGCCAAACCCACAACGTCTGCACGTTTCTCGTTGAAAAAGAAAGCCTCGGCTTGCAGGAAGATTTGGCCAAAGCCACGCTCCTGGAGCAGAAAAGCGTATTGCCCCGGCGCTTGATTGGGGACGGCAAACCCGGCCCGCCCGTGGACCGGGACAACCGCCGCCTGATTTGCGAACGGGACGACGTCGTTTCGGTGGTCGGGGTTGAGTTTGGGAAAGCCTACGGCAGCCCCATCCGGCATTTCTCCCGCATCTGGCTGCTGGCCGGTAGCCACGTGCTGTTCGTGGTGGACACGATTGAAGCCAGCCAACCCGTCACGACGGTCTGGAACTGGCTGGTCAACAACCGCGACGGGCAGACGGAAGCCGAAAGCCGGAACGGCGTGCTGACCGTCCGGCGCCACGGCGCGGGGCTGAAACTCTGGGCGGGCGGGGCCGTGACCGGCGGTTTCCCCGTGTACGGCTACGTCCACGACGCCTACCACGTCGAACCGGCCCAGCGTGGCGAAGGACGGCCCGGCAGCGGGCTGGTGTTTCGGTTCACCGAAAAAACGGCGCTCCAAACCCGCACCGTCGTCCACGCCCTCGCCCTCGACACGGCGGAGGCGCTCGACGCCTGGAGTATGGAAACCTCGACCGGTGCTTTCACCCTGACAAACGGCCAGCGAAAATGGACCCTTGCCCTGCCCGACGCCGAAGCGGATTCGCTCACGCTCACGTCGGGCCACGGGCGGCGGTGGGCCATCCAGCCAGTCGGCAACGCCTACCAACTCGTCCGCGCATGAACGTTCTTTTTTCAATGCTGGGAATTTTCTTCTTCACGGCCAGCGCGTTGGCCCAACCAAAGACCCTGCCCCCGAAGGCCCTGCACCTCTACCTGCTGGCGGGTCAGTCGAACATGGCCGGGCGCGGCACCGTCGAAGCGCAGGATCGCACGCCGCACCCCCGCGTGTGGGTGCTCAACCGGCAGGGCGAGTGGGTACCCGCCACCGAGCCGCTGCACTTCGACAAACCCGCCGTGGTGGGCGTGGGGCCGGGGTTGAGTTTTGGGAAAATCATGGCCGAAGCGGATACGTCGGTGGTGATCGGGCTGGTGCCGGTGGCCGTGGGCGGTTCGGCCATTTCGTCCTGGCAACCGGGCGGTTTTCACGAACAAACCAATTCGCACCCCTACGACGATGCCCTTCGCCGGTTGAAAACGGCCCTCCCGGCCGGAACGCTCCGGGGCATCCTCTGGCACCAGGGCGAGAGCGATAGCAAACCGGAATTGGCGGCGGTTTATTCCGAAAAACTCAGCGAATTGATTCAACGCTTCCGGCGGGAAGCAGGCGGGGACGTGCCCGTCGTGGTGGGCACGCTGGGCGATTTTTTCGTGAAGAAAAATCCGGCGGGTGCCACGGTCAATCAGATTCTGAAAACACTGCCCAGCCGCATTCCGCGCACGGCCTGCGCCGAGGCCACCGGCCTGACCGACAACGGCGACCAGACCCATTTCGACGCCGCCTCGGCCCGCGAACTGGGGCGGCGCTACGCCGCCGCGATGCGTAAACTTCAAACGAAATGAGTGAAATAACCTTGAAAATCACCGGCATCGACCACCCCGGCGTGGCCGCCGAAGACGTGGAGCGACTCGCCGACTGGTACTGCGCCGTGTTCGGCTATGAAAAGTGGTTCAAACATCGGAACGCCGACCCGGCCAAGCCCGTCTGGATGTTGAAAGCCCCCGACGGCACGTTGCTCGAAGTGATGCCCCGCGACGCCACCACCCGCCCCGAACGCACCACCTGGACGCCCGGCTGGTCGCATGTGGCGCTGCGGGTCGAAAACCTCGACGAGGCCATTCGTTTTCTGGACGAAAAAGGCGTCGTCTGGGGCGGGGAACCGGTCAAAGCCATCGGCGGCGGTCGGGTGCGTACCCTCTTCGACCCCGATGGGAATATGGTCCAAATTCTTCAACGTGAACTCAAGGAGTGAATGAAAGAATGAGCGAATGAATGAATCCAAATCCTGTCTTTTCATTCGCTCATTCTTTCATTCACTCCTTCTTTCATTAAAAATATGAACGCACTTTTTTTCACCGGAAATCAACAGTTTGAACTTCAGGAAACTGCCCCGCAACCGCCGAAACCTGGCGAAGTTCGCCTGAAGGTGGCCTACTGCGGCGTGTGCGGCACCGACGTTCACATTTACCACGGCGCGATGGCCCAGCGCCTGCGGTTGCCACAAGTCATCGGCCACGAAGTGTCCGCCGAAATCGACGCCGTGGGCGAGGGCGTGACCGGCTGGCAACCGGGCGACCACGTGACCGTGCGCCCCCTCCAGCCCGGCGCGGAAGACCCGTCGGACAACGGCCAGCAGCACATCGGCAAAAACCTGAAATTCATCGGCATCGACACGCCCGGCGGGATGCAGACGTTTTGGAACGTGCCTACCTACGCGCTGCACCGCCTGCCGTCAACCCTCTCGCTCCAACTTGGCGCGCTCATCGAACCCCTGGCCGTGGCCTGCCACGACGTGCGCCTGGGCGAGTTGAAATCGGGCGAACACGCGGTCGTCATCGGTGGCGGGCCGATTGGCATGCTCATCGCGCTGGTCGCGAAAGAAAAAGGCGCGAACGTGCTGGTTTCGGAAGTAAACCAAACGCGCCTGGCGCTGGCCGAATCGCTGGGTTTGGCCACGGCCAACCCGAGAGAAACCGACCTGGTGGCCGCCGTGGAAGCCTTCACCAGCGGTGCCATGGCCGACGTGGTGTTCGAGGTGTCGGGCGTGCAGGCGGGCGTCGCGGCCATGACCCAGGTGGCGCGGGCGCGGGGCCGCATCGTGATGGTAGCGATTCACGCCGAGCCGAAACCCGTCGATTTGTTCCGGTTTTTCTGGCGCGAACTCCGGCTCATCGGCGCGCGGGTGTACGAACCGCAGGATTTTGAACAGGCCATCGCCCTGGCGGCGTCGGGCGTTTTGCCCCTCGACCGGCTCATCACCCAGGTTTCGCCGCTGGGCGACGCCCAGGCCGTTTTTGAAACCATCGACCACAACCCGGCGGGGATGAAATACCTGCTCGAGGTGCGTTGAAAAACGCGGAGCACCCACGGAGTTTCACGAAAAAGGGCTTCAGGATCGGTCGGGAAGCAAAAAATCGGTAAAATAGCGTCACCCGACCAGTCGGGTGACGCTATTTTACCGAATGACCCGTATGCCTGACGTTGTCCGCTCCCGCCCTGCCGGCTTGATTCCGGTGATGCTGCTCCCCTTCACGCCCGAGGGCCGGATCGATGACCCGGCCCTCGACGCGCTGATTGATTTTTACCTGCAAAACGGGGCCGTCGGGTTGTTTGCCAATTGCCTGTCGTCGGAAATGTACGCCCTCAGCCCTGCCGAGCGGCTGGGGCACGTCCGGCACGTGGTTCGTCGCGTCGGCGGGCAGGTGCCGGTCGTGGCCAGCGGTACGTTTGGCGGGCCGGTGGCGGAGCAGGCCGTGTTTGTGCAACAAATGCACGAGCAAGGGGTGAATTCAGTGATTCTGATTACCTGCCAACTGGCCGCTGCCGACGAACCCGACCGCACCCTGCTGAATCGCCTGGACGATTTGCTCGACCAAACCGGCACCATCCCGCTGGGGCTGTACGAATGTCCGGTGCCTTACAAGCGCTTGCTCAGCCCGGCGTTGCTGGCACAGGTGGTCGCTACCGGGCGTTTCAATTACCACAAAGATACCTCCTGCGACCCGGTCGCCGTGGCGCAGAAACTGGCCGTGGTGCCACGGGATGCGTTCGGTTTTTACGACGCGCACGTGCCCAACGCCACGTCGTCGCTGCGGGCCGGGGCCAGCGGATTGTCGGCCATCGCGGGCAATTATTTTCCGGAAATCCTGACCTGGCTGTGCCGGAACGTTAACAGCGACGCGCAGCGGGAAACGGTGGCCTGGTTGCAGGGCGAACTCACCCGCACCAACGCGCTGCTGCACGAAGGGTACCCGGCCAGCGCCAAGCATTTTCTGCGCCTGCGGGGGCTGTCCATCGGCGCGACCTGCCGCCTGCCACTGCCCCCGCTGACGGTCGCCCAGCACGGGGCTTTGCGCGACCTGCACCGCACCTGGTCGGGCTGGCACGAGCGGCTCGGGCTGAAGGGACTGCCCGCCGCCGGTTGAGTACTCCGTTCGTGGTTTTCTGCCTTCGTGATTCCTTCGCCCATGATTCCCAACGACGCCCGCCTTCCTGACGCACCGCCTGATTCCGCTGCCGCGCGGGCGGGCCGGTTCCGGTGGTGGATTTGCGCCCTGATTTTCTGCGCCAACGCCATCAACTACATCGACCGGCAGGTGCTGGGTCTGCTGGCTCCCAGCCTGGAGAGGCAATTCGGCTGGTCGGAAATCGAGTACGGGTACATCGTCACGGCGTTTCAGGCGGCTTTCGCCGTGGGCTACGTGGCGTTTGGCTGGTTTGTCGATCGGTTCGGGACCAAAATCGGCTACGCCGTTTCCATCGTCGTGTGGAGTCTGGCCGCCGTCGGGCATGGCTGGGCGCGGAGCATCGTGGGGTTTGGCGCGGCGCGGGCGGTGCTGGGTTTTGGCGAAAGCGGCAGTACGCCCGCCGCCATCAAGGCCTTCGCCGACTATTTTCCCCGGCAGGAGCGGGCGCTGGCCACGGGCATTTTCAACGGCGGCTCCAGTCTGGGGGCGGTGCTGGCCCCGCTCGTGGTGCCGCTGCTGGCGGTCCGATTCGGCTGGGCAGCGGCGTTTTTCATCACTGGGGCGCTGGGACTGGTCTGGCTCGTTTGCTGGCTGATTTTTTACGAAATTCCCGAAAAACAACCCCGCCTGAGCGCCGCCGAACTGGCCTACATCCGCCGCGACGGCGACGAAACCCATCTGGCTAAAATCAAGTGGGTCAGGCTGTTGCGCTACCGCGCCACCTGGGCCTTCGTGGTGGTTAAATTCCTGACCGACCCGATTTTCTGGTTTTACCTGTACTGGCTACCCAAGTTTCTGGCCAGGCAGTACGGCCTCGACCTGACTACGTCCACGGGGCCGCTGGTCACGATTTACGCAATGGTCGCGCTGGGGGGCGTGGCCGGGGGCGGGATTTCGTCGCGGTTACTCCGGCGCGGCTGGTCGGTCAACCGGAGCCGCAAGGCCGTGCTGCTGGGGTCGGCGCTGTGCGTCGTTCCGATTGTGGGCGTGGCGTTTCTGCAAAACCTCTGGCTCACGGTGGGCCTCATCGGGTTGGCCGCCGCCGCGCACCAAAGCTGGTCGGCGGTGCTGTTTACGACCGTGTCCGACCAGTTTCCGAAACGGGCCATTTCGTCGGTCATCGGCCTGGGCGGGACGGCCGGGGCCGTGGGCGGAATGCTGGTGGCCACCGCGACGGGCTACCTGCTCGAACGGACGGGAAGCTACCTGCCCGTTTTCGGGGCCGCCGCCGCCAGCTACCTGCTGGCGCTGGGGCTGTATCAACGGCTGGTGCCCACGCTCCGGACGCTGAACATTGCGTAGGCAGGCGCTCACGCCGCCCCCCGCCGGGCGTACGCCTTCTGGTAGGTGAGGGGACTCAGGCCGGTCACGGCTTTGAAGTGTTTGTGAAAACCCGTGAAGTTGTTGAAACCGCTTTCAAAACAAATCTGCTTGTTGTTCAGGCGGTTTTCCAGCAGCAGTTTGCAGGCGTGGCCCACGCGCAGTTCGAGGAGAAAGCCGGAAAAACTCTTCCCGGTTTTCGATTTGAAATACCGGCAAAACGAACTCGGCACCAGCCCCACCTCCGCCGCGATGACCTCCAGCGGAATCCAGTCGCGGAAGTGTTGGAAAGCGTATTCGTAAATGGCGTTGATGCGCTCGTGCTCGGCGGCCGACGGCTGGTGCCGAAACCCCAGCGAGGCCAGGGGCACGAGGTCGTGCGGGTCGCCGGTGGCCATCGCCACCAGGCACTCCAGCAGGTGAATCAGGCGGTAGGTGCCCTCCGACAGCCGAATCCTTTCCATCAAACCGGCCACCCGGTTCCGGGTTTGGCCCCTCAGCAACAGCCCGCGTTGCGCCTTTTCCAGCACGGAGTTCAGCAACTTGTTTTCGGGCAGTTGCAAAAAACGCTCGCCCCAGAGGTCCCCAGTGAAGTGAATGACCGTCGAGCAGAGCGCCTGCTCCGCTTCAGGTTCGGGGAAATCCTCGTCGTACCGCCAGAAATGCGGCAGGTTCGGGCCGACCAGCACGAGGTCACCCGCGCTAAACCGCTGGATGTGGTCGCCCATAAACTGGGTGCCGGTGCCCCGGTGAATGTGGATCAACTCGATTTCCGGGTGAAAATGCCAGCGGCTGTTGATGTTGGCCTGCCGGAATTGCCGGAACGTAAACGAGTGGTCGGGCCCACCGGGTACCTTGAGCAGGTGAGGCTTCACGGCGCTGAATCAGGTTGACAGAAAACACCGCGAAGCTACCCGAAATCAGGTTAAAAAAGCTGAATCATTCGTCAATTTCTGGCGATTTATCAGAATAAATGCCTTTTCCTTTGCACTATTCAACTAAGTGCTAACGAAAATGAAAGCGGGCCGCATCGACTCCCACCAGCATTTCTGGCGGTACAATCCGGCCCGGCACGTCTGGATGAGCGAGCAGATGGGTTCGCTGAAAACCGATTTCCTGCCCGCCGACCTCCGGCCACACTTGAACGCCTGCCACCTCAACGGCTGCGTGGCGGTCCAGGCCGACCAGTCGGAAGACGAAAACGCGTTTTTGCTGGGTCTGGCCAGCGAGTACGCCTTCATCCGGGGCATCGTCGGGTGGGTCGATTTGCAATCGGAGAACGTGGAGGAGCGCCTGGCCTACTACCAGCAATTTCCCCTCGTCAAAGGTTTTCGCCACGTGCTCCACGACGAACCCGAGCGCGAGTACATGCTGCGCCCGGCGTTTCGGCGCGGCATTTCCAAGCTCGCCGCCTTCGGCTACACCTACGACCTGCTGATTTTCGTGGAGCACCTGGCCTCCTCGCTGGAGTTGGTGCGGGCCTTTCCTGACCAGCCCTTTGTCATCGACCACCTCGCCAAACCAGGACTAAATCCGGCGGTGGTGGACGCGTGGAAAAACGGCCTGACGAAGCTGGCGGCCTGTGAAAACGTCTCCTGCAAAATCTCCGGGTTGATCACCGAAACGGGCTGGCAGCAACCGGACGCGGCCCGCTGGGACCCGGCGGATTTCACGCCCTACCTCGACGCGGTGCTCGACCTCTTCGGCACCGACCGGGTGATGTACGGCTCCGACTGGCCCGTCTGCACGCTGGCGGGGTCGTACGAGGCCGTGTACGGACTTGCCGCCGCGTACTTTTCCCGGTTCAGCGAAGCCGAGCAGCGTGATTTTTTTGGTGAAAATGCCCGCCGGTTTTACGGGCTGGGTGGGTGAAAACTCCCGTAGCCCAGCACTACTTTTTTCAAAAAACCTGACCCGCATGAAGGCCATCGTCCTTGAACAACCCGGCGAGTTGAAGCGAATTACGAAACAGCCTCCCGGCGACCCCGGCGCGGGCGAGGTACTGCTGAAAGTCCGGCGGCTGGGTGTGTGTGGCACCGACCTGCACGCCTACAAAGGCCGGCAACCCTTCTTTTCCTACCCCCGGATTCTGGGCCACGAAATCGCCGCCGAGGTCGTGGCGCTGGGCGACAGCGTGACGCACCTGACCGTGGGCGACGTCTGCGCCGTGATGCCCTACCGCAACACCTCGCACGACCAGGCCGTCCGGCGGGGAAGGCCGCACTGCGGCGACCACGTGCGGGTGCTGGGCGTTCACGAAGACGGGGCCATGCAGGAGTACCTGCTTTACGGGGCCGACCACGTGTTTGCGGCCAATGGCCTGAGCCTTGATCAAATCGCAGTTATCGAGCCGCTGGCGATTGGGAGCCACGCCATCGAACGGGGGCAGGTGCAGGCCGACGACATCGTGCTGGTGGTGGGGGCGGGGCCGATTGGCATCGCCGCCATCCAGATGGGCCAGTTCAAAGCTGCCCGCATCCTGGCGCTCGACCTCAACCAGCGCCGGTTGGACTACGTGGCGAAGAAATTCCCCGGCGTCGATACGCTCCCGGTGAGCGATTCCGTGGTCGGGGAGTTGGAACGCCTGCTCGGTGGCGACCTACCGACGGTGGTCATCGACGCGACGGGCAACAAAGCGTCGATGGAAAAATGCTTCGAGTACGTCGCGCCGGGCGGCACGGTGGTGTACGTGGGCTTGTTTCTCGGCGATATATCGTTCGACGATCCCTATTTCCAGAAAAAAGAACTGACGCTGAAAACGTCGCGGAATGCTTACCCGGAGGATTTTACGAAAATCATCCGCCTGATGCGGACCGGGCTGCTCGACATCGACGGCTACGTAACCCACCGGCTGCATTTCGACACCCTGACCGAAACCTTTACCTCGCTTTACGACCCCCAGAACGAGGTGATCAAGGCGGTCATCGAGTTTTGAAAAGGTGTTACGACGAACCGATTCTACCGACCGACCCCCAACCCCGAAACGCATGGCGACCAACCCCAACCGCCCCACCTACCAGCCCGACATCTACGCCAGCAACTTTCCGGCTCCCGGCAGTCGGCTGGTGTACGGCACCTCCGGGCTGGGCGGCGTGTGGGGCGCCGTGGATCCCGATGAATCCGTGGACTGCCTGCTCTACGCCTTTGAAAACGGCATCACCTCACTGGATACCTCGCCTTCGTACAGCCACGCCGAGGCCTACGTGGGCCGGGCGCTGCGCCGGTGGTCGGGCACGCGGCGGAAGGCCGCCCCGCCCTTCATCAGCACCAAAGTCGGGCGGCTGCAAGCGGCCACGGCCTTCGACGCCAAACTCGATTACTCCGACGCCGGCATGCGGGCCAGCGTGCAGCGCAGCCTCGATTTGCTCGGCGTCGATTCGGTGGATCTGCTTTTCCTCCACGAGCCGCAGTGGGTACCCCTCGACCGCATCGACGCGGTGCTCGACACGCTGCAATCGTTTCGGGAGGACGGTTTTGCTCAACGGCTCGGCATCGGTGGTAATCCTTCACCTGCCTTTCGTCCCTACATCCGGGGCGAGGTGTTCGACGTGGTCTCCACGTTTTGCCGACTGGACGCCTGCACGCTGGCGGCGTTTGAGGAGGAAATCCCGCTGTACCAGCGCGAAGGCATCGCCGTGTACGCGGCCTCGGCCCTGCATTTCTCGCTGCTTGGTAACCGCTTCGGGGCGTTTACCCAAAACCCGCCCGTCGATGACGAGTACATCGGCGAACGCGAAATCCGTAACGCGATTCGGGTGAATGAAATCGCCAAAAAGTACGGTCTACCCCTGCCGACGCTGGCCCAGCGCTACCTGTTTTCCATCGCCGAAGCCACCCGCGTGGTGATGGGCGCGCGGAAGATTGACCAGATTCAGAGCACCATCGCCGACTGGCAACAGGGGGCGCTGCCGGAGGAGATTTTTGACGAAATCACGGCGGTTTTGATTGGAAAAAAGCCTACGGCAACTACGGAATAAAACTGATTTTCAGATTTTCCCATCCATAGCGAGGGATTTAAATCCCTCGCTATGGATGGGAAAATCAACCCACAATTACCCACCCCATGCAAATCTCCCTCATCGACACCGCCATCATCGTCGTGTACCTGGTCGCCATACTGGGGGTGGGGGTGTTTTCGGTATTCCGCAAAAAAATGTCGAGCGAGGTGTATTTTCTGGCCGGGCGCGACCTCAACTGGCTGGTGGTCGGGGCGGCGTTGTTTGCCTCCAACATCTCGACCATCCACCTCGTCGGGCTGGCGGCATCGGGCTACAACGAAGGGCTGGTTTGGGGAAATTTCGAGTGGATGGCCACCTTTACGCTGATCATCCTGAGTTTGGTTTTCGCGCCGTTTTATTTCAAAAGCCGGATTTCGACCCTGCCCGAATTTCTGGAAAAACGGTACAGCCCGGCTTCACGCACTTTTCTGGCGTTCCTGGCAATTCTGGGGGCGCTGTTCGTCCACATCGGCATGAGTCTGTACGCTGGGGCGGTGGTGTTCAAAGCCTTTTTCGGCATCGACGTGCTCGTGTCGATTCTGGTCATTTCGGTCATCACGTCGATTTACACGGTCATCGGCGGGTTGAAGGCCGTGGTCATTACCGAAACCATCCAGACCGTCGTGCTCATCGGTGGGGCCATCGTGCTGACGGTGTTCGCGATTCAGGCCCTGCCCGAACACGGCATTCATTCGCTGGCCGAGTTCAAAGCCAACCTCAAACCGGGGCAACTCCGCATCCTTCACACCGACGAATCCATCCGGGCTATTTCGCCGCAAGGCAGTAATTCCGGCCTGACCTGGTACGCCGTGTTTCTGGGTTATCCGGTGCTGGGGCTGTGGTACTGGTGCTCCGACCAAACCATCGTGCAGCGCGTGCTGGGGGCCAAAACCCAGTACGACGCGCAGGTGGGGCCGCTCTTCGCCGGGGTGCTGAAGCTCTTGCCGGTGTTTATGTTGGTGTTGCCGGGGGTGATAGGCTACGTGCTGTTCCGCGATAAGATCGGCACCGACGCCAACCAGGCTTTTCCGGTGCTGGTCAGCGAACTGCTGCCCGTGGGCCTGCGGGGCGTGATGGGCGCGGCCATGCTGGCGGCGCTGATGAGCACGGTGGCCTCGGCCCTCAACAGCACCGGCACGCTGGTGGCGGTGGACATCGTCAAGCGCCTCCGCCCCGCCACCTCCGACGCCGCGCTGGTGCGCTACGGACGCCTCGCTTCGGTCGCGATTATGGTGCTGGCCATCGCGTGGTCCACCCAGGGCGATCGGTTTACGAGCATTTTCGAGGCCATCAACAAAATCGCGGCGGCGCTGGCCCCGCCCGTGGCGACGGTGTTTTTGTGGGGCGTTTTTTCCAAACGCGGCACCAAAGAAGCCGCCCTCGTGACACTCTGGGCGGGTTTCGTGCTGGGCGTGCTGGCCTTCTGCCTCGACTTCGCGCCCATCAGCGGGCAGATGTACCTCACCGAAGGGCTGGGCATTCCGTTCATGATGCAGGCGTGGTGGCTGTTTTGCATTTGCTCGGCGGTGTACTTCGCCGTGAGCTACGCCACACCCCGGCCCGACCCGGCGGTGCTGGCCGCCTACACCTGGGAAAACCCCATCAGCGTCCTTACCAAAGGAAAAATTACGGGCGTGGGCGACGTACGGGTGCTGGCGGGCGGGCTGATGCTCGTACTGATGGTGTTGTATTCGGTTTTTGCGTGAAAACCAACGCTGTTTTTAACCGCACCCGCTGCGGTTAAACGTTCCAACCTCCATTCGATGAATCCCAACGTCCCAACCATTTTCAGCCTGGCGCTCCTCTCAGGAAGCCTTTTCGCCCAGGAACCCGCGCCACTCGTCCGCTGGAGTTTCGACCAAATCGAAACTACCGAAACGATCAAGCCCCTGACCCGGAAAGACATCCCATTTCCCGAAATCAACCGGCAGTATTCCGTTCGTGAAACGGCCAGCGGTGCGAAGGGGCAGGTTTTCGGGGCCTTCCACAAGTCAGTGCCGGGTGTGGTGGGCAACGCGCTCCAACTCGACGGCAACACCAGTTTCGCCGAGCTACCGGGCGCAGCCGTCAGCGGCGATTTCAGCGTCGGGGCCTGGCTCGCGCTGGGCGCGTACCCGACCCACTGGTGCCCGGTGGCCGACCAAAATGCAGCCTCCGGCAAAGGCTTTTTTCTGGGCATCGACGCCCACGGCCGCGCCGGGTTCCGGGTTTTCGTGGGTGGAACGTGGACCGAAATCCAGTCGTCCGAACGGATTCCGCTGCGGAAATGGGCGCACCTGCAAGGCGTGTTTTCGCCCCCAGACGGGCAGTCCACCGATGGCCTGACGCTGTACCTCGACGGCCAGCCCGTGGCCTCGGCCAAAACCACCGGCGACTTTGAACCGGCACCGGGTCAGAAACTCCTGATTGGCAAAGCCACCGTTCGCCAAAAACCCGAAGGCACCGTCCGGCCCAACGCCACCGAGGCCGTGTTTACCTTTCTCGACGGCATCGTGGATGAACTGACGATTTCCGACAACGCCCTGAGTGCCGCCGACGTGGCTACGGCCTTCAAAAAAACGGCCTCTTCCGCGCCGCCCGCGTTGCCCGCCCGCTCGCTGCCGCTGGCCGCCGGGGCCAAAGCGGGGAAATTCGGGGCGCTGTACACCAAACTGGCTTACTACGAAGCCTGGGATGCCCTCTGGCCTGTGGGTGAGCAGGCCGACGTGGTGGTGCAGTTCGACCGCAGCCCGATGAAGTTCGTGTTCTGGCGGGGCACGAGCTACATCCCGCACTGGGTGACCGAAAACGGCATCTGGTACAACAACGAATTTCTGGAAACCTGGAGCGCCAAAGGCTCGCACGAGCCGATGTCCGACAAACGCTGCGAGTTTTCGCACGTGCGGGTGCTCGAATCGACCGACGCCCGCGCCGTGATTCACTGGCGCTACGCCCTCATCGACAACTTCGGGCACATGGCCCGCGTCGATTCGCTGAGGGGCTTCGGCGAATGGGCCGACGAGGTGTACACGATTTACCCCGACGGCGTGGGCACCCGCACCATCACGCTGCACAGTATGCAGCCGCAGTCGGCTCACGAGTGGCACGAGGGCATCGTGGTGATGGGGCCAGGGCAGCGGCCCGAGCAGGTGCTGGAGCCGGGGGCGCTCACGCTCGCGAATCTGAAGGGCGAAACGCACACCTACTCCTGGGCGGACGGCATTCCGAAGGAAGCGGGTAAAAACGGGTACATTGCCCTGCCCGCCGGGGCCAGCATCCACCTCGTCAACACGAAGTCGGCGCTGAAACCGTTCACGATTATTTCACCCGCTGCCAGGCCGGTCTGGGACATTTACCACGGCGAACTGCGCCGCGAGGTGAGCATGTTTCCCTGGTGGAACCACTGGCCCGCCGCCCAGAAAGCCTCCGATGGCCGCTACGCGATGGACGCCGACTACGCCTCGCACTCCTCGCTCAGCCACGCCCACTGGGACGCCTACCGGCAAACCGGGAACTCGATGACGAAGGTGATGCTCCACGGCCTCACCGCCGGGAGTGCCGTCGATCTGGTTTCGCTGGCCAAATCCTGGTCGCAGCCCGCCCGGCTGAGACGCAGTTCGCCGGGTTTTTCGGGCGGCGACTACGACCCCACCGAACGGGCTTACCAACTCACTCGGACGGCCCCAGCCAGTCCGCTGCAACTTACGCTCGAGGCCAGCGCCGATTCGCCCGTCGAAAACCCGGCGTTTGTGGTGAAAAACTGGGGCAACCAGCCTGTTGCCCTAACCGTAAATGGCGTGCGGGTACCGCGTGGCAAGGCCTTCCGCTACGGCTACCGCGAGCGCCTGGAGGGAACGGATTTGGTGGTCTGGTTGGAAACGAAAGCGGTGAAGCCGGTGCGGATTTCGCTCGTGCCGGTAGCGGATCGGGAGTAGGAACCGTCACCGGGTGTCTTTGAACGGTAACGAATCATTCTTTTCTTCACTTCCTGTATTCGCTTTCCGATGACAACCCGCATCCTGCTCTGCCTGCTGCTTGCCCTGCCGGGCCTGTACCCCGCCAAAGCCCAAAAAAAAGAGCGTCTTTTTCCGCAGGCCCCCGGCATGGTGTCGTACACCTACCGGGCCAGTTTTCAGAAAGACGTGGCGGGTACCCTCGACACCATCAAGGCCCTGGGCATCACCGATATGGAATTTTCCAACCTCTTCGGCAAAACCGCTGCCGAGTTGCGCCGACTCCTCGACGAGCGCGGCATGAAGTGCTCCTCGTTTGGCGTAAGCTACCCCGATGCGCTCAACAAAACCGCCGAGGTGGGCCAGAACGCCAAAACCCTCGGGGCGCAATTCGTGCGCGTGGCCTGGGTGCCGCACGAAGGGCCGTTCACGCCCGAATTGGCCCGGAAAACCGCCGCCGATTTCAATCAGATTGGGAAAAGCCTGAAAGACAACTTTGGCCTGACGTTCTGCTACCACAACCACGGCTACGAGTTTGAAAAACACGAAAACGGCACCCTTTTCGACTACCTCGTGCAAAACACCGATGCGCAGTACATCAGTTTTGAACTCGACATCCTCTGGACGGTTTTCCCCGGTCAGGATCCGGTGGCGCTGCTGAAAAAATACGGAAACCGGTTTAAGCTCCTGCACCTGAAAGATCTCCGCAAGGGCATTGTCGGCAATCTGTCGGGCGGTACGCCGGTGGAAAACGACGTGGCGCTCGGCACGGGACAAATCAACCTGCCCGCTGTGCTGAAAGCGGCCCGGAAAGCAGGCGTGGCGCATTATTACATCGAAGACGAAAGCCCGTCGTATGCCGCGCAGGTGCCCCGGAGCATGGCCTATTTGAAGGCGCTCCGCAACTGAAAATCGCTCGACGGGGCGCTTGCCCCCAGTCGCACTCAACACGTACCGCCGTCAGCGGTAGAAAGCCACCTCACGCGTTGGTGCGACGGCTGCCAAATCCGGGTAAGCTACCCGTCGGCTGCCGAGGCCCATCGGGGCCATGGACAGGACAATTTCGCGGCGGCTGTACGAAAGTTTTCCTTCCGATTGCAATTCGCCCAACACCTGCGCGACGGTTTGACGGGTCGTGCCCACGAGTTGGGCGATTTCGAGTTGGGTGAGGTAATTGCGCACGATGAGGTGTTCGCCGTGCGGCTGGCCCTCGGCCCTGGCCCAGTCTTTCAGGAAATCCACGAGGCGTTCGCGCACGTCCTTCAGCACGAGGTTGGCAAAGCGGTTTTGCAGCCGGTTGAGGCGGTGGCCCACGAGCCTCGACAGCGTCAGGGAAACGAGGGGGCTTTTTTCCAGAATTCGCTCAACGTCCGGCAGGCCAAAACTGAGCACGATGGCCTCGGCGGAGAGCGCCTGGGCGTATTCGGCATTCAGGCCCGCTCCGGCCAGGGCCACATCGCCGAACACGTCGCCTTTCTGGAAAATGTCGCGAATTACTTCCTGCCCGTCGGCGGTGCCGTCCACGGTTTTCACGATGCCTTTGGCGAGCAGGTACACGCGGCTGGTGGCCTCGCCCGCCAGGTACAGGATTTCGTTTTTACCCAGCCGTTTGCTGCGAACCAGCAGGCTGAGTTCTTTAATCCGGGCGTTATCCAGCGTTGCCAGGAGCGGGTGGTCGCGCAGGTGCCAGTAGGAAAGAGGCGTGTTCATGGCAGGAACGTAATCCAAAGCCGTGCCTGTCAACCACTTCGAGTAAATCGTTGATCGATAGATAGTAAGACCCGGCGAGTTTTTAAAAGGCAACGGGAGTTTCCCGAAATTTCAGGAAACTCCCGCCCGGTCGGGCGTCAGAACGGGCGACGGATGCCGAGCTTCTTCATTTTCGATTCGAGTGTCGTCGGAATCAAGTCGAGCAGTTTGGCCGCGCCGTTTTCGCCGCTTACTTTCCAGTGCGTTTGCTCAAGTACGGACTGAATGTGCTGCCGCTCGCAGTCTTCGAGCGTGACCGGCTCCCCTTTTTTCGCCAGCGGGCCTTTCCGCGAAAGCCAGTCGCCGAGTTCGAGCCGGCGGCCCGGCGTGATGATGAGCGAGCGCTCCACGATGTTTTCGAGTTCGCGGATGTTGCCCGGCCAGTGGTAGGCCGTCAGCGCGTCGAGCACGGATTGCGGAATCGAGTCGATTTTTTTGCCAATGCCGGGGCCGTGCTTGTCGCAGAAATGCCGGACGAGCACCGGGATATCTTCTTTCCGCTCGCGCAGCGGCGGGCTGTGGATCGGAAACACGTTGAGCCGGTAGTACAAATCTTCCCGAAATTTTCCCGCTCCGATTTCCGCTTCAAGGTCGCGGTTGGTGGCGGCAATCACGCGCACGTTCACCTTCATCGTCCGGGTGCTGCCCACGCGCTCAAATTCGCCCTCCTGCAACACCCGGAGCAGTTTGGGTTGCAGGTCGGGCGGCATCTCACCGATTTCATCCAGGAAAATCGTCCCGCCGTCGGCCAGCTCGAAGCGGCCCACTTTTTGGGCCGTTGCGCCGGTGAAGGCCCCTTTTTCGTGCCCGAACAACTCACTTTCAATCAGCGAGGCAGGTAGGGCGGCGCAGTTGACTTTGACCAACGACCGGTTTTTGCGCGGACTCAGGTTGTGCACGGCCCGCGCCAGCAGTTCCTTGCCCGTGCCCGATTCGCCGGTAATCAGCACCGTCGCGCTGGTCGGGGCCACCTGCTCGACTTTGTTGAGCACCTGTTGGAACAGCCTGCTCTGGGTGACGATTTCGTCGAAATTGCTGGTCAGTTTGATTTCCTCGCGGAGGTACTGGTTTTCGGCGTGGAGTTGGTTTTTCAGGATTTGTACTTCCTCCAGCGCCTTCGTCAACGCCTCGGTGCGCTCGGCCACGCGCTGCTCCAACTGCTGATTCAGGCTCTGCAACTCCCGCTGTAACTTTCTGACCGTCAGGTGCGTGTTGATGCGCGAAAGCACCTCCTGCAACTGAAACGGCTTGGTGATGTAATCCACCGCACCCATGTTGAAGCCGTTGACCTTGTCGATGGTTTCGGAAAGCGCGGTCATGAAAATGACCGGAATCTCCTGCGTGGCGGGGTCGTGCTTGAGGCGGCGGCAGGTTTCGAAGCCGTCCATGCCGGGCATCATCACATCGAGGAGCACGAGGTCGGGCATGGCGAATTTTATCTGCTCGATGGCGCTTTTGCCGTCGCGCTCCACGAGCACCTTGTAGCCGCTGCGGCTGAGGGTTTCAAACAGCACGCTGATGTTGTTGGGCGTGTCGTCCACAATCAGGATGCTGGCAAGGGGGTGGTCGGTTTTCATAGTCGGCAGTCGGCAGGTTGCAGTAGGCGGTGGGCAGTAGGCAGTAGGCAGGTGGCAGTTGAGACAGCCTGAATTTTCTGCCCACTGCCTACTGCAAACTATCCTTCAGGTATTCCCGAATCTTTTTCGTGTTGAATTCTTCGCAAAAATGCCGCAGTTCGGCCACGAACCCACCGTATTGCGGTCCGGCGCTTTCTACCTCGCGCAGCGCGTCGAGGATGCCCTGGATATCGCCCACCATCGCCAGTTCGTGCAGGTGCCGGAGTTGGTCGGGCGGCGGCAGTTGGGGCGCAACTTCGGGTTCGGCGGCGGAACGATTCCCCGCCGAATCGGCGAGCGGTTCCGGCCCGGCATAGCGCCAGGTCAGGGCGAGGTGGTTGGCGATTTTCTTCAGCAGCAGGCCCAGGTCGATGGGTTTCGGCACAAAATCGTCGAAGCCCGCCTCGCGGCTGCGTTGCTGGTTTTGCTCGAACACGTCGGCGCTGAAGGCGATGATTTTCACCGGAACCGGCGTTGGGTCGGCTTTCAGTTCGCGAATCGCCGCGAAGCCGTCGAGGTGGGGCATCACCAAATCCATCAGAATCAGGTCGGGGTGGGCGGCGCGGGCCAGCAGCAGGGCCTGCTGCCCGTCGGCGGCTTCGAGCAGGGTGAAGCCGAGCGGTTGGAGCAACCCCGCCAGCACGGAGCGGTTTTCGGCGTTGTCGTCCACGATCAAAATCCGTTTTCGTTCGCCCTCGTAGCCCGTGACGGCCCGCTGCAACGTGGGTTCGACCGCGCCCGCCACCTCGGTCAGCCGGAGTTGCACCGAAAACGTGCTGCCCATGCCCGGCGTACTTTCCACGCGCAGGGTGCCGCCCATCAGGGTCACGAGGTTGGAGGCAATGGCCAGCCCGAGGCCGGTGCCTTCGACAAACTGCCTCGGGTCGCGCACCTGGTGGAAGGGCAGAAAAATTTCCTGCAACCGCTCTGGCGCGATGCCGAGGCCGGTGTCTTCGACGTAAAAATAAAGGTTAAACTCGCCCGGAGGTTCTTCCTGGCTCGCCACGCGGAAGGTTACGCCCCCCGTTTCGGTGAATTTCACCGCGTTGCCGAGCAGGTTGTTGAGCACCTGCGTGAGGCGTTTTTCGTCCCCCAGCACCACGGCGGGCAGGCGCGAGGGCGGCTGGTAAACGAAACCCAGCCCCTTTTCCGCTGCCCGCACCCGGAACACGTTCGCCAGGTTGGTCAGCAGGTCGGGCAGGTTGAGCGGAGCCACGTGAATGTCGAAGCGCTGGGCCTCGATTTTGGCAATGTCGAGCACTTCGTTGATGAGCGTCAGCAGGTGTTCGCCGCTTTTGCGGATCACGCTCACGCCCTTTGTCTGGGCTTCGGTCAGGGCTGGATCGCGGAGCAGGATTTGGGCAAAACCCAGGATGCCGTTGAGCGGCGTGCGCAGTTCGTGGCTCATGTTGGCCAGAAATTCGCTCTTGGCCCGGTTGGCCGTTTCGGCCACGTCTTTGGCCTGGCGCAGGCTCACGGCCTGTTCCTGGAGTTCTTCTTTTTGCCGGACCACCTGCGTCGTGCGGGCTTTCACCAAATTCTCCAGTTTTTCCTTTTCGGCGCTCAACTGCCGGGTTTTGGCGCGAATCAGGGCGACGATGCCCCCCGCCGCCAGCAGCGCGTAGGCGGCGTAGGCCCAAGCTGTGCCGTACCAGGGCGGGCGAATGCGGAACGAGTACGTAGCCTCGGTGCTGAGCTGGCGGTAGGCGTTGCGCGCCCGGACGTGGAACGTGTACGCGCCCGGCGGCAGGTTGTTGTACTCTTTTTTGGTTTCCCGCGTCCAGCGCGACCACTCGGCATCGTCATTCATCAGGTCGTGGCCGGCGAGTTTGTACTGAAATTCGCTGCCGCCTTCGCCGAGGTAGCTCGGGGCGGCGTAGCCAAACGACAGCGCGCGGTCGGCGTAGGCCAGCTCGACGGGGGCTTGTTTCTCGCCCGGCGTACCGCCAAAAAGCAGCGAGTCGGTCACCATCAGCCGCACCTCGCGCACCAGCGCCGGGAACGGCGGGTGCGTGGCCATGCGGGTGCCGTCGTAGCGAAAAAGCCCTTCGTCGGTGCCAATCCAGGTGATGCCGGTGGGTTCGGGCAGCACCGCGAACCCGCCCCGCTGGATGGCGCTCAGGCTCAGGCTGTCCCAGTCGGCGCGGCCGTCGGGCTGCCGGCGAAGGACGCCGGGCGGGTTGGAAAACCAGTAGTTCTTCGCGGAATCTTCGGCAAAATACGGGGAGCCGGTGGCCAGGATGCTCCGGCCCGGTTCTGCCGTTTCCACGAACCGGTCGGCAGCGGGCTGGTAGCGGTAAAAAGCATTTTTCGACGAAAAAACCGGTCCGCTGGCCGTGGGGAACACGTAGTTCCACTCCAGTTGCCGGATGCCCTTCTCCCGGCCGTATTTTCGGAACGGCGCGTCGGGCTGGAAGCCCTTCGAGAAATCGATGCGGTAAAAACCCTCCTGGTGCGTGCCCACCCACACCGTGCCGTCGGCGGCTTCCACCAGCGACCAGCATTCGACTTCGAGGTTCTTCATTCGCCCCAGACTGCGCCAGGTCGTTCCCTCGCGCCGGTAAAGTTGCACCCCGTTGAAGAGCGCGGCAATGAGCACATTCGGGTCGCGCCGGGGGCGGAGCAGCGCGTAGGCGCTTTCGCGGTGGGTGGGCAAAAGCTGAGCGATGCGGTCGTCGCGGAGGCGGAAAATTCCTTCGGTCGTGCCCGCGAAGAGTTCGTCGCCAACCGAAAGCACGTCCCAGCAGGGCGATTCGGTGCCAGCTACGGCTTCGAACCGGTGCAGTTGGGCATCCCAGGCGTAAAGGCCCAGGCCCGTGCCGAGGTACAACCGGCCCCGGTGCCGGGCAATTTTCCAGACCGTCGATTTTACGTTCTGGCTGGCGTCGAAGCGCGAGATTGGCAGGTTGATTTCAATTTTGGAAAGTCCGCTGTTCAGCCCCGCCCAGAGCGACTGCTGGTTGTCGAGAAAAAGGCACAGCGCGACGTTGCGGCGCAGGCCGGTGCTTTCGTCGAGGCGCAGCGTAACCCGCCCGTCGGCGTCGAACAGGCGGATGCCGTTCCGCGAACTCGCCACGGCGTAGCGGTAGGGGTGGGCCGAGTCTACGGGCACCTGAATGGCCTGAAAAATCTGGTTCTGGCGAATCCAGTCGTCGGCCCCGGTGCGCAGCGGCACCACGCTGGCCCCGGTTGCCGCCCAGCCCGGATGCAGAAACGGCGCGTCGTACACGAACAGACCCTGGTCGTAGGTCACCACCAGAATCCGGTCGTTGGGGTAGGGCAGCATGGCGTGAACGCGCACGTTGGCAAACCGCTCGCCGCCCGGCACCAGTTCAAAGGTTTCGCGGTGGCCGCGCCGCACGAGCCGCAACAGCCCGATGCCCTCCTTGCGCACGAACAGCGAGTTTCTGACAAAATTTCCCTGGTGAAACGTGCCGTTCACCGCCCAGCTTTTCAGCGGTTCGCCCGCCCGGTAGCGGTAAATTTTCCCGAACGTGCAAAAATAAACGCCCTCCGGCGCGCAAAACAGCCGCCAGACTGTCTGGATGGGCCGCTCGGTGGCGGGCAACTGATCACTGAGCGACACGTATTGCATCTGGCCCGTGGCGTCGGGGCGCAGAAAGCCGAAATTGTTGTGCGTGCCAACGTACATCACGCCCCGCTGATCACGCCCCAGCGCCCGCACGGTAATGCCGGGGATGGCGCGGAACCGCCAGGTGCTGCCGTCGTACTCGAGCAGGCCGTTCTGGTTGCCCACGTAAATAATGCCGCGCGCATCCTGGGCGATGACCCGGTTTTCGGGGTGGGCCTTGTAGTCTTTGGGCGAAAAATTCTGGATGAATGGCACCCCGGCACCCTGGGCGCGACAGGCTCCCGTGGCGAGAACGCCACCGAAAATGAGCAACAGCAGCGACCGAACAGGGTGGAACATAAAAGGCATTGGCCGGAAAACGAAAAAAGTAAATCGCCGCCGGACAAGTTTTTCGGTCTTTGGCTACGACGTGTCTGGTCAAGAGTCGTTCCGGCGCTGAAAGAGGCCGAAAAGGCGGGATAGATGGCTTGAATGGCCACCGATGGGCCTCGTTTGCTTCGAATCGCGCCAGCAGGACTCCCGGTATTTCGTACGATTTACGAAATACCGGGAAAACTTCCTTCGTGCTTCTGGCCTGTAACTCCCTGGTTTCGCCAATTCCCACCCGCAAGGCCGCCTTTTAAGTGCATTCGGATGTGACAAAACCTAACAGGTCTTCAAGACCTGTTAGGTTTACACTTGGTGCAGTTGGTCGCTCTCGTCGAACGCCTCACACCCGAGGGATACACCCGACCGCTGGCGCTGCTTTCGCACAACACCCTCAGCATGCACCCTGCGGCACATCCTGGAATTTTACGACCTGGCGCTGCTGGGCTACGAGCGCGGTCGCCTCAACTACGACCGCCGCGAGCGAGACCGTTCGCTTGAAACTGACCCGCACCGCAGGGGCAGCCTTGGCCAAACTTCGGGCGCTGTCGGTGCGAATAGCGCGTGCGGGCAGAACCACGACGTGTTTCTGGAGGATTCGTACGCCGTCGGTGGCGCACCCGACGTGGCCATTCCGTCGTTGTTTTACCGCGAATTGCTGTACAACATCGAGCACGCGGTTCACCACATGGCCATCCTCCGCATCGCGCTGGAGGCCGATTTTCCGCACGTCCCGCTTGCCGAACACTCCGGCGTGGCGTACTCGACGGTGCAGCACCGGAACCAGGCGACCAACTGAAAAACGCACGACGTTTCGGCGGGCCGATAAAAAGCAGCACGTTTGGCTGGGTGCTGTTTTTTCGCTGTTCCCCGGCTTCGCCGATTGATCAGGAATCTCCCGGAGTTTCAGGAAAAATGAGCAGAAACACGCGACCCAAAGAAACGATAAGATGCTGAAAATCAATTAACTACTTTAGAAAACGCCCTGGGAACTGGTTTTGAAGAAAGAAGGACACACCAGTCCAATTTTTCAAACCCATGAAATCAGCTTCCGTTTCCCAACTCCGCACCCGCCCGGCGTTTCGCGCCTACCACCGCCTGAAGCAGGTCCTGCTGTCGGGCCTCTTTTCGGTGTTTGCCGTCTCGCTGTCGCCCGCCCAGCAATTGCTTAACCTCAACGCCGACGGTGTGATTCTGGACGGCTACGACCCCGTGGCGTTTTTCACCGACAACAAGCCGGTCAAGGGCAGCGCCGATTTCCAGACCACCCACAACGGGGCGATTTACTACTTCGCTTCGGCTGACCACAAGGCCCTGTTCGAGGCCGAACCGAAAAAATACGAGCCGCAGTTTGGGGCTTTCTGCGCCTACGCCGTCAGTCTGGGCCGGACGGCACCCATCGACGTCAGCACGTTCAGCATCGTGAATGGCCGCCTCGTGCTTCAGCACAACCAGAAAGCCGTCAACGGCTGGAACATGGACGTGCCCGGCAACCTCGCTTTGGCCGACACGTACTGGCCTGCGGTGGTGCGTAACCACGGGCAGCAAATCCGCACCGCCGGGGAAGCCAAATTTCTCGACAACGTGAACGGCACGGGCGTGATCCTCGACGGCTACGATCCGGTGGGGTATTTCACCGATAAAAAAGCCGTGAAGGGCAGCGCCGACTTCGAGTCGCGCTACGAAGGGGCCACGTACTACTTCGCTTCGGCTGACCACAAAGCGCTTTTCGACGCCAACCCCGATCAGTACAAACCCCAGTACGGCGGCTACTGCGCCTACGCTGTCAGCGTGGGCAAACTCCGGCCGGTGGACGTGAACATCTTCCAGTTCGTGGACGGCCGCCTGCTGCTTCAGCACACCCAGGAAGCCTACGATCTGTTCAACAAAGACGCGGCGGGCAGCACCCGGAAAGCCGACCAGCAATGGCCAAATCTGGTGAAAAAACGCGCCGGGAAACAAAAAGGCTTTGACGAACCGGCGAAGTAATTAACCGGCAGCAAGCCGTTGGCAGCGAATACAACGCCGCCCTGTCAACGGCCCACGGCTTACTGCCTGCTTAAACCATTCAACTGCCAACTCCCATGAAATCCCTTTTCTATCTCCTCCTTTTCGCCCTCCTCGTGCTGGGCGAAACCGTCCGGGCGCAGGTCACGACGGCCAAAATCCTGACCCTCGACGCGGCCAAGAAAATCGCCGCCGATGCCCGGCAATTTGCCCTGACCAACAAAGCCCCCGGCGGTTCCATTGCCATCGTGGACGCGGGCGGCGAACTGATTTACCTCGAACGCCTCGACAACACCTTCGCCTCCTCAGCCCTGATTGCTTACGATAAGGCCCACACGGCGGCGATGTTCCGCGCCCCGACCCGCAAGCTCGAAGAATCCATCGTCGGGGGCCGCACGCCGCTGATTACCGTTGGCTACACCATGCTCATCGGTGGTGTGCCGATCACCCACGAGGGGGCCGTTATTGGTGCCGTGGGCGTAAGCGGCTCGGCCAGCGCCCAGCAGGACGAAGAAATCGCCCTCGCCGGGGCAAAGGCGAAGTTTGCGCAGTAAAATTTTTCTGAACCGTACCGACGCGGAGGTTTCGCATTGGGCGCACGAGTTTGTCCGGGCCCTCTGCCTACCCTCCGCGTCTCGGCGGTCAACTAATTTCCCAGCCATGAACCCCCTCTCCTTCATCCGAATCGGCCTGCTCGCTGCACTCAGCACGGGTTTCTGGACAAAATCAATTGCCCAGGAATCCGTCGAACTGGCCGTGGGCAAACCCACCGCCCTCGTCAACCTGGCTACCCGCGAGGGCACCGACCTCGTGCGCGGCACCTGGCGGTACCACGACGTGCGGATTCTCGAGGCCAATTTCCGCGCCCCTGGTCCCGAGCGGAAGCCCACGGGCCAGCCCATCAAAACCAACGACTACGAACCCAAAGCCGGGGCCGCCGATTTCGACGATTCGGCCTGGGAACCCCTCGACCCGACCACGCTCGATGCCCGCCGGTCGGGCGGCAAACTGGCTTTTAACTGGTACCGGCTCAACGTGACGATTCCCGAAAAAATCGGCAGCTTCGACCCGACGGGCGCGACGGTGGTGTTTGAAATCGTCCTCGACGACTACGCCGAAGTGTGGGTGGACGGCCGGTTGCCCAAAACCTACGGGCAGTCGGGCGGGACGGTGGTGAAGGGCTACAACGCCCGCAACCGCGTGGTGCTCACCCACGCCGCCCGCCCCGGTCAGCGCATTCAACTGGCCGTGTTCGGGGCCAACGGGCCGCTCTCCGATTTGCCCGACAACTACATCTGGATTCGCTCGGCGACGCTCGATTTTTACAAAACCGCCCCCAAGCGCGCCGAATGGCAGAATTTGGGCGAAATCGCGCGGCTCGACCCGGCGCTCGACGACGTCCTCACACCGGGTACGAAGCTCGAAAAACTGGCGGGGGGCTTTCAGTTTCTGGAAGGCCCGGCCTGGAACCCCGAAGGTTTCCTGAACTTCAGCGACCCCAACGCCAACGTGATTTACGCGCTTTCGCCCGAAGGCAACGTGTCGATTTACCGCACCAAAAGCGGCTACACGGGCTTCGACGTGGGCGAGTACGGCCAGCCGGGTTCCAATGGCCTGGCCTTCGACCGCCAGGGGCGGCTGACGATTTGCGAACACGGCAACCGGCGCATCACGCGGCTGGAGAAAAACGGCGTGCTCACCGTCCTGGCCGACCGTTTCGAGGGCAAACGCTTCAACAGTCCCAACGACCTGGTGTACCGCTCCGACGGCGCGCTGTACTTCACCGACCCGCCCTACGGCTTGCCGAATTTCTTTGAAGACGTCCGGAAAGAACTGCCGTTCTCGGGCGTGTTTTGCCTGAACGACGGAAAATTGAGCCTCGTCGGTACCGACCTGAAAGGCCCGAACGGCCTGGCGTTTTCGCCCGACGAAACGTACCTCTACGTGGACAACTGGGACATCACCGACATCCACCACACCAAAATCGTGATGCGGTACGAGGTGCAGCCGGACGGCGCGTTGAAGAATGGGAAGGTATTTTTTAGTGCAAACCAGGCTCCCGGCGAGGAGGCCTTCGACGGGCTGAAGGTGGACGAAAAAGGCAATCTGTTCGTCTCCGGTCCCGGCGGCGTGTGGGTACTTTCACCCGAAGGAAAACAACTTGGGCTAATTAAGGCCCCCGAACTGCCCGCCAACTTCGCCTGGGGCGACGCCGACGGCAAAACGCTGTATTTAACGGCCCGGACGGGCCTGTACCGGCTGCGGGTGAACACCGGCGGAGGGCTGGTCAGCAATTGATTTTTTCACGCAGAGACGCGGAGGCGCAGAGTTAAACAGGCTCTGCGCCTCCGCGTCTCTGCGTGGAAAAAGTCCCGCCAATCCCCGAATCACCCGACAGGGATTGCCTCCGGCGAAGACGTGGGCGGGTGGCGGGCCAGCCAGGCTTCGTACGAAACCACGCCCAATTCGGGCCGGGGTTCGTCGGGAAGCATCGCGATAAATTCCAGTTCGTGCCCGTCGGGGTCGCGGAAATAAAGGGCAACGGCGGGCATCCAGTCGAACACCATGGGCCGTTCGGTGCCGTCTTTCAGGAAATTATACGGCGTCAACCCCCGCTCCTTCAAGTACCCGACGGAGTGAGTCAGCACGGCTTCAAGCGAACACCGGAAGGCGAAATGCTGGGGAATTACCCGCCCGCCAGGTTTTTCCCACAACCCCAGCATGGCCTCGCCGGGCGGCCCAATCCAGTAAAAAGCCACCTGGCGTTCGGGTTCGAACCGGCCGAGATGCAGGCCGAGGGTTTCGCCGTAAAACCGCATGGCCATTTCGAGCGAGGCGACCGGAATGTGGGTTTCAAACAAGCCGTCAATCATGGGGCTGCGTTGGTTGGGCAGTTGCTCCGCACAGGGCTACCTGGGGCAGGCCGCCGCTGCCGGGCAAGCTCAGCCGCGCCAAATCGGTGGTTGGGTCGAGGCTCAGCACGTTCCAGCCGTCGCGGCGGGTGAGGTAGCCGCGCAGTTCAACCGGCTCGGCCACGTAATCGAGTACTTGCTCGTGCAGCGCCCGGCCGGTTTGGTCGGTGAGCAGGTAGTAACCGGTTTCGCCCCGCTCGTTTTTCACCAACAGCACGGGCGGCATCCCGCCCGCGATGCACCGGATGGCGCAGGAGCGGTGGGGCTTGGCCTGGCCGGGTTTCATCACGCCGAAAAAGCACTTCGGGTCCACGATTTCGCCCCGCAAGGCCACCTCGCCGAGGTCGGTCAGGCTGGGCTTTTCCGACGGAATGGCCTTCACCGCGCCCCGAAAGGCTTTTTCACCCTCAGTCAGTTCGAGCGCCAACACGCCGTCGTGGTAAATCAGGCTACCGCGCAGCTTCACGACCGTTTGGTCGAGCGGGCGACGGAGGGTGCGTTCAAACCCCGCCACGAGCGAATCCGCGCCGAATTTCTGGTAATTGATGAGCAGCGCAGTCTGGAATACGCCGTGGTCGGCGGCATCGGTACCGAGCCGGATTTTCAGCATCGGTGCCGGGGTTTTCAGCAACACGCCCTCCACCTCGGTGAGCGTGCCGAACTCGAAAGTGGACGTGGAAAAGCGGTGCTGGTGCAGCACCAGCAGCACCGCCGCGACCACCGCGCCGAGCAGCAACCCGGCGGCCACGCGTTTGGCGAAGCGAGCGTAGCGGGCGGGGGCGTTGGACAGGTAGCCGACGTAGAAGTCGTCGTTGGGGGAAGTTTTCACGGGAGGATTGGCAAAAATTAGCGAACGGAAACCGACCCGGTTCGCACCGGCACGCGGGCCGTGCCTTCGGGGTACGGGGCCGGGTTGACCCACACCGTGTGGCCGTCGAGCCGCACGTCGTAGGTCGAAACTTTTTCCTTGAACGGTGGCGGCGAGGTGCCGTTGTGGGGCAAATACTGGTAGCCATGCCAGGGACAGGTCACGCAGCCGTCGATGATTTTGCCTTCGCCGAGCGGCCCGTTCTGGTGCTTGCAGACGTTGGAAATGGCCGAAAGCTGGCCGTCGTACTTGAACACGGCGATGCTTTCGTCGCCCACCGTGATGATTTTCGCGCGGTTTTCGGGAATTTCGTTCAGGTGGCAAACCCGCACGAACCCGTCGGCGTGAGTCGGCAGGGGGCGGTCGTCATGCCGGGTTTCCCGGTAACCGGCCACGAGGTGCAAACTCAACAGCGTGAGCAGCCCCAGGCCGAGCAGGCCGATAAACCACGGCGACGATTCGAGTTGAATTACGCCCAGCATGACGTGCAGCAAAAGCAACGCGTACACGCCGTACACGCCCATGTGCAGGGTTTTCCAGACCTTCGGACTCAGGTTGTGCAGCCAGAAATCGTGGCTGCTGGCCGCCATCAGAAACAGCATGATCAGGGCGAAAAAGCCGAGCACCTGAAACGGGAACCGGGCGAACGAATCGTAATGCAGGTTGGAGGCGAACACCGAGACGAGCGGATTGAGGTTGCCACCCGAATGAAACTGGAGGATGGCGAACACGCCGTGAACTGCCGCCAGGATGAACATCGTCACGCCGAGGTGGCGGCGGTTGTAGAGCAAAATCAGAAACCGCCGGTCGAGGCGGCTCAGCGGCCCGATGGCCAGAATCACGTGCAGCAGCACGAGCGCCAGGCTACCCGCCGCCCGGATGACGAGCGTTTCGCCGGTGTAATCGGGGTTGAAAAACACCGTCAGTGCGGTAAAACTGGCGAAGTACAACACCACGAAACCGGCCAGCACGACGTCGTAACGGCGTTTTTGGGCGTTCCACAAAACGGGTTGGTAGTTGGCGCTCATGGCTTCAGCAGAAACGTGGCGAAGGCTTCACTTTTGAGTTGGTCGTAAAAAAGTACCCGTCCGGCGGCCAGTTTTTCCGTCCCGGCGGGCAGGGCGAAGCGGTACACGCCCTGGGGACCGAGTTGGCCGAGCAGTTGGGCGTTGTCCGGCGAAATCGGTTGCCCGGTGTCGCGCCAGTACAGCAGCGCGGAGGCGTGCGTCAGTGGTTTTTTCAGGCTGATTTCCAATTGCTGCGCGCCGGTTAGACCCGAAAATCGGCGACAGACCCGAAAATCGGCCGTTTCGCTCACCGTCAGCAGCGTGGGCAACGCATCGTCGCTGGCGGCGGGCAACGCACCCATCAGCGGCGACGGAATGCTCCGGTAGGCCGCCAAAAATCCCAGCGGCAGGGCTACGGCGAGCGCAGCCCAGATTCGGAAATGCCGGCGGCGAAGTTGGCTAATCATCTTTTTTCGGGTTGGACGTTTGCCCCCAGCGCCGCAGCAGCACCGGCCAGAACACCAGCGTGCCGGGCAGAATCAACAGAAAAAACGGCTTCGGCGACCCTTCGGTGGCTTCGTCCACCCGCCGGATGCCTTTCGCCAAAAACACGCCGTAAAACACCAGCCCCGCCAGCAGGTATGCGCCCGCCAGCAGCAGAAAAACAGTGGCGGTGGTTTCAACCGCCATCCGGGAGAGGGTGAGGAGCATGGGAGTTCAGGGTTTAGGGTTCAGCGTTTGGGTTCAGGGTTGTCAACGTTAAGCGCTGAATACTGAACCCTGAATTTTAAACGCGGAACTCAGGACGTTAAACGCCTCCGTACACGTGCAGCACGGTGTTCCGCAGCTTTTTTCCGGCGGGCGAGCAGACGAAGGCCAGCGTATCGGCCACCGCTTCGGGGGTCACCCACTCGTCGAAGTTCGCCGTGGGGTTGTCCTGGCGGTTGCGGGGCGTGTCGATGGTGCTGGGCACGAGCACGGTCGAAGTCACGTTTTTGCCCTTCGCCTCGGCGTTGAGCAGTTCCGAAAGCTTGAACAGCAGCGACTTCGACAGCGCGTAGGCCATGAAATTTTTCCCTTCGGCGGCTTCGAGGGCCGGGCGTGCGCCGATGAAAATAAGCTGGCCGCTTTCCTGCGTCAGCATCCGCTGAAACACCGCCCGTGCCATGTGGTAGGCCGTCGAGAAGTTCAACTGAATCATCTTCTGCAACTGTTCCTGCCCCGTTTCGGCGATGCCGCCCGTGGCAAACCCGCCGACCAGCATGATGCTGGCCTCGATTTTGGCGTCGGCGTAAGCGGCGACTTTGGCCACGAACGCCTCGACTTCCGCCTCGTTGCTGATGTCCACGG
The DNA here is from genome assembly GCA_965249815.1 of Spirosomataceae bacterium. Classification (GTDB taxonomy): domain Bacteria; phylum Bacteroidota; class Bacteroidia; order Cytophagales; family Spirosomataceae; genus JAJAZB01. The sequence continues at coordinate 1,341,847 of CBDFMV010000003.1, forward strand.
CGTGGGTTTCCAGGCGAAGCCGGTCGCCGAAGGGCGTGGCGTGGCCGCCGGGCTGCACGGTTGCGATGACGTCGTAACCGAGGTCGAGAAACCGCTCGACGGCGGCCTGACCCAGGTTGCCGGATGCGCCGGTGATGATGACGATTTTTTTCATGGTTTCCAGAGAATGTAGGGGCGGGCTTGCCTCCGCCCTGATGGGTTTGGTACCTGAAATGACGGGCGGAGGCAAGCTCCGCCCCGACGGGTTGGTTATTCCACCACCAGCACCGCGTGGCCGTCCGGGTCGCGGGTCAGGAATCCGTTTCGGAAGCCCAGTTTTTCGTCGGGCAATTGAACGGGTTGCCGCGAAAGCAGCGGGTACTTTTCGCGCTGCAAGCGGCCAAACGCCGCGCGGACGTCGTCCACGCGCAAGGTAGTCTGCCAGTGAAACAAATCATCGGGGCGGGCGTCGGGTGGAAACGCGCGCCCGGTTCGCGGCGTGAGGTATTCGAGAAACTCGACTCCGGGGCCGGAGGCCGACCGCAACCCTGAAATCCGCAACTCGGCCCCGGCCACGTTGTTGAGGTGTTCCTGCTCGGTGCCGGCGTTATGGCTTTCGCCTTTCACAGCCATGCCAAGCAGGTTGCCGTAAAAATTCCGGCTCCGTTCCGTGCTGGAAACCGCGATGGCCGTGTGGTCGATGCCCAGAAACAGGCGGTCGCCGGGTTGCTGCCACTTCGGATCGCCTTTCCCCGGCGGAAAAAAAATTAATTCGAGGTTGTGGCCGTCGGGGTCGCGAAAGTAAAACGCCCGCACCCCCGCGGCGGTCGTATTGGTGGCCGGAATCGTCTGCGGCCCGGTCGAAACGTGCTGAACGCCGTGGCTCCGCAGGTGCGCGTAGGCCCGGTCGAGGTCGCTCACAACGAGCGCCACGTGCTGAAACCACAGGTCGTTGCTGCGCGTGTCGGCGGGGTTGGGGCGGCCACCGGGCGTGAGGTAGTCGGTGAGTTCGAGCGTTTCGCCGCCCAGTTTCAGCCGCACGATGCGCATCCGCAGGCCAAACACGCCCGTGAGTTGCTCGTAAGCCGGGCCGAAAACCTCCACGTCCGAGGTTTTCTCGAACGGTAAAACTTTCGTGTAAAAATCGAGCGCCTGGGTCATGTCGCTTACCGTCAGGCCCACCGGTCCGACCTGCCGGACGGGTTGGGCCAGCAACGCCACGGTGCCAAGCGCGTAGGCCAGCAGACTGAAAAGGTGCTTTTTCATCGAAAAAATCAGGTTAATTCCGCCACGGTCGTATCCCGTTTTCCAACCTGCCGAAGTTCGCGTTCCAGAAAATAATTCAGACCCGTCCGCAGCACGGCAATCGCGGCGAGCTGACCGATGTCGGTCCAGGTTGGGGCCACGGCGGTTTCGAGGATGTCGGCCCCGAGCAGGAATTCGAGCGCCAACGCCAGCGACGAGCCAAAGGCGAGGCGAATTTCTTCTTTTGAAAGCCGCCCGCGTCCGTACGCCACCACCGCCCGCACCAGCGCCACCCCGACGATGACCGCCGCGACGGCCTCGATGCCCAGGGCGAGGGTGGAGGTGAGAATTTTGACGAAATCTTCCATGTCTTTTTTCCAACCGAGGTCAGGCTAAAACCGCCTTTTTCGTTTTCAGAACCGTCGGCTGCTTCAACCGTTCCAGCAGGTGCTCGCCCACCCGCAACGCGTTGGCGACGATGGTCAGCGAGGGGTTTAGCGCGCCCGACGAGACGAAAAAGCTGCTGTCCACCACGTACAAATTGTCGAGTTCGTGGGCTTTGCAGTTCACGTCGAGCACTGAGGTTTTCGGGTCAAGACCGAAGCGGAGCGTCCCGGCCTGGTGCGACACGCCCGAAATGCCGAGGTCGTAGCCCACGTACACGTCGTCTTTCGTAGCCCGGTGCTTCATGCCGACCTGTTTCAGCATCTCCAGCAACTTGGTTTTCAGCCGGTTGTAGGCCACCAGGTTGTTGGGCGTGTAAGCCGTGCGGATGGAGCCGTCGGGCCGGAGCGTGACGCGGTTTTCGGCTGAAGGCAAATCCTCCGCCGTCAGCCAGAAATCCACCGAATGGGTCGAAAGCTGGGTAAACGCCGCGCCGGGAAACGCATCCCGGGCTTCGTCAAGGAGCGTGTCGGGGTCGGTTTTGCCCATCAACTGAATCGCACCGAGTGGGTAGGACGAATCGGGCGCGCCGTGATAGAATTCCGAAAAGCCGAAGGATTTCTGAAAAACCGCGTCGTTGGGCACCTCGCCGATGGCCACGATGGTGCCGTTGAGGTGTTTCATGTAGTTGCGGCCCACCTGGTCGGAGCCGTTGGCCAGCCCATTCGGGTGCTTTTCGGTCGCCGACCGGAGCAGCAGCGCCGCCGAATTGACCGCCCCGCAGGCCACCACGACGACGTCCGCTGAGTAGGTTTCGGTCTGGCCGTGGCGGCTGACCGCCACGCCCGTCACGCGCTGGCCGGTTTTGTCGGTCAGCAGTTTTTCGGCGAAAGCGTTGGTGAGCAGCGTCACGTTCGGGTGGGCCAGCGCCGGGCTGAGGGCCACCACGTGGGCGTCGGCTTTGGCTTCGGTCAGGTCGGGGAAGCCGTCGAAATTGCTCAGGTGCACGGGTGCCTGCCCCGGCCCGTCGCCGAGCCGCACGCCAATCGGCAGCGGAAATGGCCGGTAGCCGAGGGCCTGAAATTCTTCGTACAACTGCTTCATGCTCGGCTCGTGGGGCAGCGGATCGAGCGGGTAAGGCGCGGAAGCGGGCGGCTCGGTGGGGTCGATGCCCCGCTGCCCGTGCACGCTGAACAGGCGCTCGGCCTCGGTGTAATACGGCTCCAAATCGGCGTAGGAAATCGGCCAGGCGGGCGAAACGCCACCGAAATGCCGGGTTTCCCGAAAATCCGATTCACGCAGGCGGAACATCGCCGCGCCGTAGAGTTTGGTGTTGCCGCCCACGCAGTAGTGCGTGAAGGGGCTGAAGGGCCGGTCGTCGCCATCGTACCACTGCTCGGTGGTGCGGTAGCGGCCTTTGGTGAACACCTCGACGGCGTCCCAGTTTTCTTTTTCTTTCGGGATGAAATCGCCGCGTTCGAGCACCAGAATCCGCTGGCCGGAGGGCGCGAGCTGGTAGGCCATCGTGCCGCCCCCGGCACCGGTGCCGATGATGATTACGTCGTAGTGAATGGAAGTGGTTTGGGGGTTCATGGGAAAATGAGGTTGGAGAAATGGGTCAGCTTTTTTTCAAATTCCGCTTCTTTTGAAGGAGGGGAATCTTTTTAAACAGGGTGCTCGTCGACTGCCGCCTCGTGCTCACAATACCCGCAGTTGAACGGGCAGGGTTCGTCGTTGTGGTGGTGGAGTTTGGCGCATTTCACGTCCTTTTTCCGGTGAAAAAGCAGGTACGTTTCCGCCGCCAGCCCCATGCCGAGCGGCGGCGCGACGAGGTAAATCCAGAAAGCCGTGTACACGCCCGACGGCAGGGCCGAGGCCAGCGTCCGGGCCGGGTTGAGACTGAACCCCGAAACCGGCCCCGTCGTGACGACGAACACGGCGACGAGGCAGGCCGCGAAAACCGGCGTGAATCGTGCCCAGCGGGGGTGGTTGCTCGTGTGCAGTACCATCGTCATCATGCCGAACGCGATGAGGATTTCGGCAAAAAATGCCCAGCCTTCGCCCGCTTCGCCGGGCACCGTCACGACGTAACGGACGGGACTTTCGGTAAACAGTTCCCCCAAAACCACCCGCACCAGCAGCACGCCGAGGGTGCCGCCGAGTACCTGGAAAATCGGGTAGAACACCGCGTCCCAGCCCCGCACTTTTCCCAACCGGAAAAACGTCAGCGTCACCGCCGGGTTGAGGTGCGCGCCGGAACGCTGGCCCCAGGGCGAGAGAAACAGCGCGAGGGCCGTCAACCCCATCGCCAGACCCATCAGCACGAGCCGAACGAACGGGTCAGCAACCGCCCCGACCACCAGCGAGCCGGGGTAAAAAAGCAGGGTGCCGAAGCCGCCCGCCGAGACCATGAACAGGCCGAGTTCGCCCGCTTCCATCAGGTATTCCGGCCAGTGCGTTTGTAGGGCCTTACGCATCGATGGCCGGGCTGTAGCGCACCGTTTCAGGGAGCGCGGGTTCCATCAGCCCGTACTGCAGGGCCACCCGGAGCAGTTCGCCCACGCTCCAGGCCTGGGCGAAACAGCCGCGTGGCGTGTGGGGAGCCTGGGCGTCGAAAATCTCGGAAACGCTGCCCACGCCCGCTTCGGCGAGGTGGTATTCGAGTTTTTTCATGACGAGTTTCGCTTGCTTGAGGCCCGTTGAGCGGCCCTTTACGGCCATGACGGCGTCGATAAATGGGCCGAGCAGCCAGCTCCACACGGTGCCCTGGTGGTAGGCTCCGTCGCGATGCCAGGGGTCGCCGCCGTAGGTGGGTTTGTAGTCGGGGTGGTCGGGCGACAGGCTCCGCAGGCCCACGGGGGTGTAGAGCAGGTTTTCGATGGTTTCGAGCACCCGACGGGCTTTTTCGCCGCTCAACAACGGGTAAGGCAAACTCAGCGCGAAGAGTTGGTTGGGGCGGATGTCGTCGTTGCGCACGTCGCCGTCGAGGTAATCGTACAGCGCGCTTTTTTCGTCGTTGTAGAATTGTTTGCTGAACTCCTGCTTCACGCCATCGGCCTTGAGCGTCACTTGCAGGGCCAAATCGGCCTGCCCGAAGGCGCGGGTCAGGTCGGCGAAAATGCGGAGGGCGTTGTACCACAGCGCATTGATTTCCACCGCCTTGCCCTGCCGGGGCGTCACCACCCAATTGCCCACGCGGGCGTCCATCCAGGTGAGTTGCTGGCCCGCTTGGCCCGCCGTGAGCAGGCCGTCGTCGGCCACGCGGATGCCGTAACGGGTGCCCCGGAAATGCCATTCGAGGATGTCGTGCAGCACCGGCAGCAGTGTCTCGCGGACGAAGGCGTCGTCGCCGGTGTACTGCCGGTAGTGGTGAATGGCCACGAAAAACCAGAGCGTGGCGTCCACGGTGTTGTACTCCGGTTCTTCGCCCGAATCGGGGAAGCGGTTGGGCAGCATCCCTTCGCTGACGGCCTGGGCGAAGGCGGTCAGGATGCTGCGGGCGTCGTCGAAGCGGCCCGTGGCGAGGCAGATGCCCGGCAGGGCCACCATCGTGTCGCGGCCCCAGTCCGAAAACCAGGGGTAGCCCGCAATGACGGTTTTCAGGTCTTCGCCCCGCTTGACCACGAACTGGTCGGCGGCCAGTTTGAGCTGGTTGAGGTATTCTTTTTTCGCCGAAACCGGCCCGATGAGGGCTTCGCGGCGGCGGCGTTCGCGGTCGAGCAACGCGAAGGCGTCGCGGCCAAACGGCGAGGCGGTCGAAAGCAGCACACCCACCTTGTCGCCTTCGCGAAGGTCGAGCCGGAATTTCCCCGGCGTGAATAAATCTTCCTGAAAATCCAGCCCCCGGTATTGCTCTACGGCGTATTCGAAACAATAGTACCAGTTGAAGTCTTCGTGAAAGGCCGCGCCGGGAATCGAAATGAACAGGGTTGGCGAATCGGCGTAGGGCTGGATTTGAAAAACGCCGTCGTCGTCCACGTACCCGCGCCGGGCGTCGCCGTTGGCGTGGGTGAGGCTATGAAAATCGCGGCCCGCCACCAGCGGCAGCCATTCCAGCGTGAAGGGTTGAGCGGCTTTCAGCACCTCGTAGGTGACGAGCGTCGTGTTTTCGCCCTGCACGGCGGCGATGGTTTTGCGGAGCGTCACCCCGCCGGCCTGGTACACGAATTCGGGAAAAAGGCCCTTGCTGAACTGCGTGAGGTGGGTGAATCCCTGCGGATGCACCGCGCCGGGGTACTGGTTGGCCCCGAGGTCGTAGCGCTCGCCGTTGACGAACAGCGTTTCGTCGAGCTTGGACAGCAGCACCTGCCGCCCCACGGGCGGTTTGGTTGCGGCCACTAAGAGGCCGTGGTAGCGGCGGGTGTGCGCCCCGGCGAGGGTCGAGGAGGCCCAGCCGCCGAGGCCGTTGGTTTCGAGCCACTCGCGGCGCGTGGCTTCGGTGAAGTTTTGGGTGACGGTGTGGTCGAAGGAGAGTTTCATTCCAGTTGGCAGTTAGCAGTAGGCAGTTGGCAGCAGATAGTATTTTTAATATCTTTTGCCCATAACCTGCCTTACGTCAATGGATTACACGGATTTGCTTGCGTATCAAAAATCGTTTCTACTCGCGATGAAGGTGTTTGAAATCTCAAAGCGGTTTCCGGTCGAAGAGCGCTACGCCCTGACCGACCAAATCAGGCGGTCGAGTCGGTCGGTCACCGTCAACATCGCCGAAGGCTATCGCAAGCGGCGATACGTGCCGCATTACACCTCCAAACTCTCCGACGCCGACACGGAAAACACCGAAACGCAAGTCTGGCTACGGTTTGCCCTCGCGTGTCAGTATGTTTCTTCGACCGACTTCCAGGAACTGTTCAACCAAACCGAAGAAATCGGCCGCCTAATTCACTACATGATGAGCAATCCAGGGAAGTTTGGCAGTGGCCAGTAGGGCAGTTTGCAGTAGGCAGTATGCAGTTGGCAGAAAACTGGAAATACACCAACGTTATTTTACTCATTTACCGCCTACTGCCCTCTGCAAACTGCCTACTGCAAACTGCCTACTGGCCCCTCGGCTGCAACAGCTTGGCAATCAACCCCGTCCAGCCGGTCTGGTGGCTGGCACCGACGCCCCGGCCGGTGTCGCCGTGGAAGTATTCGTAAAACAGCAGGTGGTCGCGGAAGTGCGGATCGGTTTGCAGGGTTTCGTGGTCGCCGAAGACGGGGCGGCGGCCTGATTCGTCTTGCAGGAAGATGCCCGCGAGGCGGGCCGAAAGCGCGTCGGCGATTTCGTTCAGGGTCGAAAACTGCCCCGAACCCGTCGGGTACTCCACCCTGAAGTCGTCGCCGTAGTAGTGGTGAAACCGTTGCAGCGACTCGATGAGCAGGTAGTTGACCGGAAACCAAATCGGCCCGCGCCAGTTGGAATTGCCCCCAAAAAGGCTGGTGTTCGACTCGGCGGGCTGGTAATCGACGGTCAGGCAATTTTCGCCCACCCAAAACTGGTAGGGCTGCTCGTGGTGGCAGCGCGAAAGCGCCCGGATGCCGTAATCGGAGAGGAATTCGGCCTCGTCGAGCATCCGCGTCAGCAGTTTTTTCATCCGGTGGCCGCGCAGCAACGAGAGCAGGTGCCGCTCGCCCATGCCGGGTTCCTGCCAGCGCGACACCAGGCTGGCCAGGTGCGGGCGGTTTTCCAGAAACCACTTCATTCGCGTTGAAAATCCGGGCAAAGCCCGGAGCAGCTCGTCGTCGAGCACCTCGACGGCAAAGAGCGGAATCAGCCCCACCATCGACCGGACTTTTAGCTTAATTCGCTCGTTATCAGCCGTGTGAAGCACGTCGTAGAAAAACTCGTCCTCCTCGTCCCAGAGGTTGATGCCCTGGTTGGCTACGTTGGCCATCGCCCCGGCGATGTACAGGAAGTGCTCGAAAAACTTCGTGGCAATGTCCTGGTACGTCGGGTTGGTTTTGGCGAGTTCGAGGGCGATGCGCATCAGATTGAGCGAGTACATGGCCATCCAGCTCGTGCCGTCGGCCTGCTCGATGTGCCCGCCCGTGGGCAACGGCGCGCTCCGGTCGAAGACGCCGATGTTGTCCAAACCGAGGAAACCGCCCTGGAAAATATTGAGGTTGTTTTTGTCTTTCTGGTTGACCCACCATGTGAAATTGAGCAGCAGTTTGTGGTACACCGATTCCAGAAACATCGTGTCGCCCACGCCGCCGTTGCGTTTCTGGTCCATTTTGTACACCCGCCACGTGGCCCAGGCGTGCACGGGCGGGTTCACGTCGCCGAAGGCCCATTCGTAGGCGGGCAATTGGCCGTTGGGGTGCATGTACCATTCTTTCGTCAGCAAAAGCAGTTGGTTTTTGGCAAAATCCGGGTCCACCATCGCCAGCGGCAGGCAGTGGAACGCCAAATCCCAGGCCGCGTACCAGGGGTATTCCCAGGTGTCGGGCATCGAGATAATGTCGGCGTTGTTGAGGTGAAACCAGGCACTGTTGCGGCCACTTTTGCGGCCCTCGGGCGGTGCGGGCTGGGCCGGGTCACCATGAAGCCACTGCGGAATGTCGATGTAATAAAACTGCTTGCTCCAGAGCATTCCCGCGAACGCCTGCCGCTGTACGTTGCGGGCGTCGGCGCTGGCAATGCCGGTCTGAATCTCGGCGTAAAACGCATCGGCTTCGCGTCGCCGGTCGGTCAGAATCCGGTCAAAATCGGCAAAGGGCTTTTTCAGGGCATCATCGCCCAGCCGCAGCCGCACCGTTTGCGCTTGCCCGGCTGGTACGGTCAGCGCGTAGTGCGCTGCCGCCTTCGTGCCGGTCTGGGCCGGGTTGACGGCGGTTTCGTTGTTGGAAATCAGAAACTCGTGAAAGCCGTCTTTGAAAAACTCCCCGCCCGACGGGTGGCCGTAGAGCCGCTCCGTGTTCGTTTCGTTCTCACAAAAAAGCAGCGCCGGGTTCTGGTCGGCAAACAACGCGAGGTTGCCCAAATCCCGGTGCTGCACCTGCACCGAGTTGTTTTTTCCGGCGGTTAAAACGGGCCGGTAGTCGTCGTAGCCCCAGGCCCAGGTGTTGCGAAACCAAAGCTGCGGCAGCAGGTGAATCGGGGCGTCCTCGGGTCCGCGGTTGTGTACGGTCACGTTCATCAACACGTCATCCGGCCCGGCTTTGGCGTATTCCACGAACACGTCGAAGTAGCGGTTTTCCGAAAAAAATCCCGTGTCGAGCAGTTCGAATTCCGGTTCCATTTTCCCGCGTCGCGCATTCTCTTCCACCAGCGAGGCGTAGGGAAAAGCGGCCTGCGGGTATTTGTAGAGCATTTTCTGGTACGAGTGCGTCGGCGTGGCGTCGAGAAAATAGTAGAGTTCCTTCACGTCCTCGCCGTGGTTGCCTTCGTTGCCGGTCAGGCCGAAAAGTCGTTCTTTCAGAATCGGATCCTGGCCGTTCCAAAGCGCCAGCGAGAGGCACAGCCGCTGCTGGTCGTCGCTGAATCCGGCGAGGCCGTCTTCGCCCCAGCGGTAGGCTTTGCTGCGGGCGGCATCGTGCGAGACGGCCTCCCAGGCGGTGCCGCCGGGGCTGTAATCTTCGCGCACGGTGCCCCACTGCCGCTCGGTGAGGTACGGGCCAAATTTGCGCCAGTCGGCCCGGCCCTCGCGGGCCTCGGCGAGGCGGGTTTGTTCGGTGGTCATTTTTAAGTTGGCAGTTAGCAGTGGGCAGTGGGCAGTTGGCAGTTGGCAGTGAAACCTACTAACCTGAAATTACTACCAACTGCCTACTGGATTATCCGTTGGCCGTAAAACCCGGGAACAACGTCATGCCCCCGTCCACGAAGAGCGTGATGCCGTGGACGTAATCCGATTCGTCGGAGGCCAGCCAGGCGGCCACTTCGCCGATGTCTTTCGGCTCGCCGATGCGGTGGTAGGGAATCAGCGTGAGGAGTTTTTGAGCGGCTTCGGGCGTTTCCCAGGCTTCGTGGTTGATGGGCGTTTTGATGGCCCCCGGCCCGATGCTGTTCACCCGGATTTTGTGCGGGGCGAGTTCCTGCGCGATGGTTTTCATCAACAGCATCACGCCGCCTTTCGAGGTGGCGTAGTTGGCGTGGCCCGCCCAGGGAATGAGTTCATGCACCGAACTCATGCAGATGATTTTGCCCGCCGCCATCGAAATATCGGGTTGCACGCCCCGGCGGATGAATTCTCTGGCTGCCTCGCGGGCGCAGAGGAACTGCCCCGTCAAATTGACGCCCAGCACGTAATTCCACTGGTCGAGGGTCATGTCCACAAACGGCGCGTCTTTTTGCAACCCAGCGTTGTTGACCAGGATGTGCAGCGTACCGAACTGGTCGAAAATCTTGCGGTACATTTCCAGTACCTGGTCTTCCTGGCTCACGTCGGCCCGAATGGCAACGGCCTTGCCACCCGCATCGGTGATTTCCTGAACGACTTTCTCGGCCCCGGCGGCGCTGCTGGCGTAGTTGACCACGACGGTGGCCCCGTCGGCGGCCAGTGATTTGGCGACGCCCGCGCCGATGCCCGAACTGGCTCCGGTCACGAGGGCGATTTGATTTTGCAGGCGTTGTTTGGCTGAATTCATGGGAGGGGTAACGGGATAGTTCAAGTGCGCTCCTTTTCATACCAAATCGGTGCCAGCGCCAAACCCGAGTGAAACTGTTAAGATAAACTTTTGATAACCAAACGGTTGACTTAAAAATTAACCTTGTTTTGGAAAGTCGCCGGGGAAAGGTATTCCTGAGATTTCAGGAAAGTCCCTGCATTTCAACACTCCAGACGGCGGGCGTTAAAAAAACGCCGTTACCGGGGCCGGGCCTTTGCTCTCCGGTACGCCGTGGGCGTTTGGTGGTGGCGCTTCCGGAACGTCTGGATAAAGTGCGACGCGTTTTCAAAACCCGCCTGAAACCCCACGTCGGCGATGGGGTCGTCGCTGTGAAGCAGGAGTTCGCAGGCGTAGCGGAGTCGCAAATCGGTCAGGAACTGGGTCAGCGTCTGGCCGGTCTGGGCCTTGAAAAACCGGCACAACGCGGCTGGATTCATGTGGGCGAGGTTGGCGAGATCGGGCAAACAAAGCGGTTCGGCGACGCGCTCGACGAGGTGCCCGATTACCCGGCTGAGGCGTTCGTTGTGCTTGAGAAACAGCGGGCTGGGCACGTACTCGGGCGAAAGCACCTCGACGGCCTCCGAGGTGGCGATGTCCTGCAACAGGCGCAGCAGCGCCAGGAGTTGGTCGAATTCGGGCAGGCCCACCAGGTGCTGAAGTCCCGTGGCGATCTGCGACCGGAGCGGTTCGACCAGCTTCAGGCCCGGTGCGGCGCGGGCGAAGAGCGCCGGAATCGCGCGGGTTTCGGGCAGGTTGAAAAAGCCAGTTCCGGCAAAATCCGGCGCAAACCGCACCACGATAGCCTCGGCCCGCGTCGGACTTTCGGGGTGGAAATAGGCCGCGTCGTTTTTCCAGTAGTGCGGCAGGTTTGGCCCCAGCAGCACAATTTCGCCACTTTCGAAGCGCTCGACGCGTTGGCCGATAAACCGCGTGCCCGCGCTGGCCACCACGAAATTCAGTTCGAGTTCGGGGTGAAAATGCCAGGGGTTGGTAAAAAAAGGGAGTTGCTCGTGGCGCAAATCGAAGGAGCGCGTTTCGTTTTGGGGAACGGCGAGGCGGTCGGGGCGCGGCATAATTTGCTCTTTTCTGAATTGATTTTGGAAAGATGCAAATGACGCAACAGAATCAGCAAATTCATTCGTAAAATAATCCGGTTTAGTGGCGGAGTTTTGCATTCGATACCCAACGCCCATGACCTGCCTGCTTTTCGCCCTCCTCGTTCTCCTGTCGCCGCAAAATCCGGCGCAACCACCCAACACGCTCAGCAAAGCCGAACGGCGGGCGGGCTGGCGCTTGCTGTTCGACGGCAAAACCATCACCGGCTGGCGGGGGGCGTACGCCACGGGTTTTCCCAAACACGGCTGGGTGGTCGAAGACGGCGAACTGCGCGGGCAACTCGGCAGCGGAGCCGAATCGGGCGACGCGGGCGACATCGTGACGGTGGAAAAATACCGCAATTTCGAGCTGGTTTTCGACTGGAAACTCGGCCCCGGCGGCAACAGCGGCGTGAAGTACTTCATCGAAGAACGCCAGCCCAAACCCGAACGCGGCTCGCAGGCGGGCTACGAATACCAACTCATCGACGACGCCGATTACATTTACAACGGCCAGCACCTGCCTGCTGACCTGAAAACCGCCGCCATTTACGACGTGCTGCCCGCCCAAAAACCCGACCTGCGCCCCGGCGGATGGCACCGCTCGACGATCGTCGTCCGGGGCAACCGCATCGAACACTGGCTCGACGGCAACCGGGTGCTCGAAGCCGACCGGACTTCTGATGCCTTCCGGGCGGGCGTGGCCGACAGCAAGTTCAAGGACTACGCCGGGTTTGCGACCATTCCCGAAGGGCGCATCCTGCTTCAGGACCACGGCCACAGCGTGGCGTTTCGCAACCTGAAAATCCGCACCTTCCCATGAACCGCAGGCATTTTCTCCAGAAAACCGCCTTTGCCGCCGGTGGGCTGACCATTCCGACGCTTGTTCCGGCGAGCGTTTTCGGCAAAAACGCGCCCTCCAACCGCATCACCGTCGGGATGATTGGCACCGGCCGGCAGGGCTATGGCCAAAACTTGCAGGGTGCCGACCTGAAAAGCCTCGGCGTGCGGATTCCGGGACTGCTCGATTTGCCCGACGTGCAAATCGTTGCTGTTTGCGACACGGATAGCTGGCGGATGGGCCAGGCCCGGACGGCCATCGAAAGCCACTACGCCAAAACCACGCCCGGCGGCACGTACAAAGGCTGCGCGACGCACCGCGATTTTCGGGAAATCCTGGCCCGCAAAGACGTGGACGCCGTGATGATTTCAACGCCCGATTACTGGCACGTGCCGATGAGCATCCTGGCCGCGAAAGCCAAAAAACACGTCAGTTGCGAAAAACCGCTGAGCCTGAGCGTGCAGCAGGGTCGGGCGCTGGTCGAGGCACTGAAAAAGTACGGCGTCGTCAACCGGACCGACAGCGAATTTCGCTCCGTCCGTCCCCAGAACCAGGCGGTCGAGCTGGTCCGGAATGGCCGGATTGGCAAGCTGGAACGGATTGAAATCACGTTTCCGTCCGACCCGCCGCCCGTGCCGGTGCAGGCCGATATGCCCGTGCCGAAGGAACTCGACTACGACCGCTGGCTTGGCCCCGCGCCCTACGTGCCCTACACCACAATGCGGGTGCACACGCCCTTCGACCTAACGAAACGCCCCAACTGGATGCGCATCGACACCTACGCCCAGGGCATGATTGCCAACTGGGGCGCGCATTATTTCGACGTAGCGCAGTGGGCCAACAACACCGAATACGCGGGGCCGGTGGCAGTCGAGGGCCGGGGCGAGTTTCCCAAAAGCCTCTGGAATTCGATGATCAACTTCCGCGTGACCTACCGCTACGCCAACGGGGTCGAAATGACCTGCGAGCAAACGCCCACCAGCAAACCAGCCATCAAATACACCGGCTCGGCGGGATGGATTTTGGTCGAAGGGTACCCCGGCGTGGTGAGCAGCAGCAACCTGGCCCTGCTGACTTCCGTTCCCGGCGAAGGCGAACTGAACCTGGCGCAAACCCGCTGGGACAAGCCCGATTTTATTCAGGCCATCAAAACCGGTCGTCCGACACTCGAACCCATCGAAGTAGGCCACCGCACCATTTCCATTTCACAAATCGGGCTGATTGCCTGTCAGTTGGAAGAGAAGCTGACGTGGAATCCGGCCAGAGAACTTTTTGAAGGCAACAACGCCGCCAACGCCCTGCTGGCCGCGCCGCTGCCGCGCCGCGAGTGGGCGGTGTAGCAGTTCCAACCCATTTTCAATGTTTTCGCCCATGCCCTTCCGTTCCAATTTTCGCTGGCTCACCGGCCTTCTTCTGCTTCAAACCCTGGCGGTGCTGGGGCAGGAAAAAATGTCGCCCTTCTTCGTATTCAACAACGGCATCAGCGACACGGCCACTTACAAAACACCCGGGGCGCAGGCCGCGCTGGCGGCCAGGATGGGTTTCGATGGGGTGGAGAAAAACCGCCTCGACGACTTCCCGGAGTTTTACCGGGCGGTGCAGAAAAACGGGCTGAAGCTCAACGCCCTGTACGTGGAGGTGAACCTCGACAACGAAAAAACGCCTTACGACCCACGCCTGGAAGAGGTGTTTCGCACGCTGAAAGGCACCGATGCCATGCCGTGGCTGTTCATTACCAGCGCAAAATACACGCCGTCGTCGGCGGAAAACGACGAGCGCGCCGTGGCGATTCTCCGCGAAATTGCCGATTTAGCCCAGCGCTACGACCTGCGGGTGATGGTGTACCCGCACGTGTGGTTTTGGCTGCAAAGCGTGGACGATGCGTTGCGGGTGGTAAAAAAAGTAGCCCGGCCCAACCTGGGGCTGACGTTCAACCTCTGCCACTACTTCGCCACGCAATTTTACGCCGGGCAGAATCCGGAGCGGAACTTCGCCGCGCTGGCCGCCAAAGCCGCGCCGCACGTGTTCGCCCTGAGCGTGAACGGCCTCACTTTTCCGCCCGCCTCGCACGAGCGGGGCCGAATCTGGGACGACTTCATCCAGCCGCTCGGTTCGGGCAATTACGACACCTACGCCTTCCTGAAAACCTTCTGGGACGCGGGCTTCCGCGGGCCGGTGGGCCTGCAATGCTACAACGTGAAGGGCGACAAACAAACGCACCTGCGCCAGTCGGTGAAAACCTGGCAGGGCTACCTGAAACGCTACGCCCAGGAAAAACAACGCTGATTTCGACCCCATTTTTGCCATGCTGACCCCCGAACAACTCCAGCACTACCACGCGCAAGGCTACGTGGTGGCCCGGTCGCTTTTTTCCGCCGAGGAAGCCGGATTGCTTCTCCAGACGTCGCTGAACGATTCGGTGATTTCCGAGAAATCCTACGAATTGCTCGACGCGAGCGGCTTCAAAACCCGCCTGGCGCTCTGGTACACGCCCGGCGACGACGTGTACGGCACGATGTCGCGCACCCGCCGGATGGTGAGCGCCGTGGAACAACTGCTCGGCGGACGGGTGGCGCACTACCACTCCAAAGTCATGCAGAAAGCCCCCCGCACGGGCGGGGCCTGGGAGTGGCACCAGGATTACGGCTACTGGTATAAAAACGGGTTCCTGTTTCCCGACATGCTCAGCGTGATGATTGCCCTGACGCCCTCGACGGTGGAAAACGGCTGCCTGCAGGTGCTGCCCGGTTCGCACAAAATGGGGCGGGTCGAACACCTCAACACGGGCGAACAGGTCGGGGCCGACCTCGCCAAAGTGGAAGCCTACGCCAAACTTCACGAGGTGGTGTACTGCGAATTGCAACCCGGCGACGCGTTGTTTTTCCACTGCAACCTGCTGCACAGTTCGGGGCAAAATACCTCGGAAAACCCGCGCTGGTCGATTATTTCGGCCTACAACCGCACCGATAACCGCGCCTACCTGCCCGTGCAGGAGTCGAGTTTTACACCACTGGAGGTCGTCGGCGATGAACAATTGCTGCGCGTGGGGGCGCGGGGCATCGCCGATTCGGCAGATTTTCTGGATAAAAGCCAGCGCCGGTACCAGGAGACGG
The DNA here is from genome assembly GCA_965249815.1 of Spirosomataceae bacterium. Lineage (GTDB taxonomy): Bacteria > Bacteroidota > Bacteroidia > Cytophagales > Spirosomataceae > JAJAZB01. The sequence continues at coordinate 1,357,092 of CBDFMV010000003.1, forward strand.
ACTGAGCGCAGGCCAGGTTACGAGGAACGGCGGCACCCGTCACCGGCCAGGGTGCCCGATACACCGGGGAATTGCGTGGGGTGATGCCGTGAGCGGGTCGTGGATTAGGTACCCACGGCCAATCAGCAGAAGCGCCACGACCCCGCCGAAATAGGGCATCAGCCGCCGGATGAAAGGACGTTTGCTCAGGGAAAACAGGGATTTTGCCAGCGAAACCAGCCAGAGCGCGGGGGCCGTACCCAGGCCAAACAACGCCATGTAAGCGCCGCCGTTCAGGGGGGTCGCCGTGGCGGCGGCCCCCGCCAGCGCCGCGTACACCATGCCGCAGGGCAGCAGCCCGTTGACCACGCCCAGGGTGGTGATGCCCGCCAGCGTCCGCCGGTGGGTCAGGTGGGAGAGCGCCCGCCGGACGCGGTGGTAGAGTGCCTGCCAGGGGCGAAACGGCAGGCGGTGGAGCGGCAACTGTGCTGCCAAGAGTAGCGTTCCGGCCCCGATGGAGACGGCCTGCGGCACGAAACGGAGCGAAAGCCGCCACCCCAGCCAGCCCGACACGGTCCCCAGCGCCGCGTACACGCCGATGCGTCCGAGGGTGTAGCCCGCCCGCGCCCCCGCCGCTTTGGCCGGGGACATCTGCCCGGTGGGCAGGGCCAGCATCAGCGGCCCGCACATGCCGAGGCAATGCAGGCTTCCGACAAGGCCGGTGGTGAAGGCGAGGAGGTAAAGCATGAAAGCCGAATCGCGACCGTTTATTCTTCAATTATCATTTCTTCCTGTAAAAAATACTCTTCGCGCCCGTCGCTCCAGGTGGCTTCAATGCGCCAGCGGCCCGGCGTGAGCCGGTCAGTGGGAATCCGGACGACCGAATTGGCGGCTTTGGGCATGACGACCCGGAAATCCTGCCGCTGGTCGGAGGGGCGATACAGCAGCACTTCGCCCCGGCTGACGGCCGTGGGCAGGGCGATGGTGAGGCGTTGGGCGTCGGGCGAGTAGTTCATGAGGTTGATGGCTTTAAAACGGTTGGCGTTGCGGACGCGGTTCACCTGCCGCTGGTAATCGAGGCCGCTTTCGTAGTACCCAACCCGCACCAAATCCACGCGCTGACCCACCATGCGGTACACGAGCGTACCGACAAACCCGGCGAACAGCACGAAGCTCAGCACGATGGCCTGGCCCCAATTCAGATGCAGCGATTTCAGCGCCATTTTTAGAAAAATTAAAGGGGAACTGCCCCACAAAATTTCCGCTTTTCCCCGCCCTTTCCGATGACGAAAATCACCCAACGGCATGACTTCAGCGCACGGGGCCAAGGAACGTCGTCCCGACGTGGTCGAGCACCCGATCGTCAGCTCCCAGCACGTCGAGTTGCAGGCGAAGGCTGTTTTCGGAAAGCGATTTTCCCGGAATTTTTACGAAAAACGTACCCCTGGTTACCTCGGCGGGGGCGAGCGTCGGCGGCGTGCCGACCCACTCCAGCCGGGCGTCGGGGCGGTTGGCCACGCGCAGGCGCATGGGCAAAGCGGCGCTGGTTTTGTTGACGATTTCCACCGAATACAGGTTGCTGATGGTGCCGTCGGGGAGTTGCTGGTAGGTCAGGCCGGGCGTGCGTAGCAGCGTGGTTTCGAGCGGCGAGCGGGTCAGCAGCAGGTACGCCAGCACACCCAGCAGGGCCACCAGCACGCCCGCATACGCCCGCATCCGCCCCGTGAACCGAAGGGGTTTACCCTGCTCGATACCCTCAACCGAGGCGTAACGAATCAATCCCTTCGGGCGGTCGATTTTCACCATCACCTCGTCGCAGGCGTCCATGCAGGCCGTGCAGCCGATGCACTCCAACTGCGATCCGTTGCGGATGTCGATGCCCGTTGGGCAGACCTGCACGCAGAGGGTGCAGTCCACGCAATCACCGGAGGCACCCCCAACCCCCTCAAGGGGGCTTCTCATTGCTAAACCATGTAAGCCGGAAAAGCCCCCTTGAGGGGGTTGGGGGTGCTTCTTGAGCTTTCCCCTCGGCTCGCCACGGCCGGAATCGTAGGCGACCTGCACCGTTTTTTTGTCGTACAAAACGCCCTGCAAACGGCCGTAGGGGCAAATTACCGTGCAAACGATTTCGCGGACGTAGGCGAACACGGCGTAAAAAACGCCCGTAAACACCAGAATCGCCGCCAGTCCGCCGAGGTGGGCGCGCGGGTTGTCGGTCACGATGGCGAGCAACGCGTCTTTCCCGATGAAATACGCCAGAAACGTGTTGGCGATGGCAAACGAAACGAGGAAAAAGAGCGTGTGTTTAGCGGTTTTTTTCGCCACTTTCTCCGCTGTCCAGGGTGCGTCGTCGAGACGGCGGCGGGCGTTGTGGTCGCCTTCGACGAGGGCTTCGATTTTTCGGAAAACGAATTCCAGGAACACCGTCTGCGGGCAGGCCCAGCCGCACCACACCCGCCCGAACAGTGCCGTGAACAGCATGATGAACACGATGAAGGCCAGCAAGCCAATCGCGACGAGGTGAAAATCCTGCGGGAAAAACACGACGCCGAAAAAGATGAACTTCCGGTTAAGCAGGTCGAAAAGGAACACCGGGTGGCCGTCCACCTGAAGCCAGGGCAGCCCGAACAGCAGCGCCAGCAGCCCCCAGGCCAGCACCGCGCGGGCGCGGGTGAAGCGCCCCGCCGTGGCCTTCGGGTACAGCCAAATGCGCTTCCCGGCCTCGGTGACGGTCGTGAGGTGGTCGCGGGAGTTTTCGGTGCGGGGTTTCATAAGGTAATTTTGAATGAGAGAAGGAGCGAATGAATGAATAAGGTGCTGCCTTTCTATTCATTCATTCGCTCCTTCTCTCATTCATTCATTGAAGAGCGGCTACCTTCTCGCCCTGGGGTTCTTTGGGATTGGGAGGGTGGGTGCCGTGGAGTTTGAAGATGAAACTGATCAACTGCTGGATTTGCAGCGGGTTGAGCGTTTTTTTCCAGGAAATCATGCCTTTTTCGGGCACGCCCTCGGTGATGGTGTGAAACACGGCCTTCGCCGTGCCGCCGTGCAGCCAGTAATCGTCGGTGAGGTTGGGACCGACGGTACCCTGGCCCTGCGGGCCGTGGCAGGCGGCGCAGTTCTGGGCGAAAAGGGCTTCCCCGGCCTTGAGCGTGGGCGCGTCGGTGAGCGCCGCCACGGTGTTTTCGTTCACCGACTTGGCGAATTTCTTTACGTAGGCTTCGCGGGTTTTCTCGGCCACGGCCACTTCCTGCGTGTATTCGGTCAGCATTACCTTGCCGTCGCCCAGCACGTGGTAGTAGCCCATGTACCCAACGGCAATGACGATGGTGCCGTAAAACAAGCCCATGAACCAGGCCGGCGTGGGGTTGTCGAGTTCGCGGATGCCGTCGTAGGCGTGTTCGAGTACCAGTTTTTCTTCCTGCTCCAGCGGGTGCAGGCCCAGGAGTCGCTGCCAAACCGTGCGCGGCGGGGTTTCCACGACGGCTTTTTTGCCCACGGGCGTGGTGAGTTGGCGGAGCAGCAGGGCCAGGTAGGCGGTCACACCTAGCAACACGATGCCGGCCAGCACCACCAGGCCCAGCACCAGGGCCATAAACAGGTCTTCGCCGGTGCGAATTTCGAGTCCGGTTAACAGAAGGTTCATGGTTGGGAAAGGGAGGAAGGCGTGGCGGCGTCGTCGAGCGGAAGCCGGCTCATGGCGTCGAGGTGCCGCCGGTTGACCACCAGCAGGTACGCCCCGACGAGCAGGAAGAACAACAAAAACGTCAGCAGCGAGCCAATCAGGTAGCCATCGGCCCCGGCTACTTCGTGGATGAATTGTCTGAACATATTTTTTTAAGTAGTCAGGATTCAGAATGAATGGATTTCTCCTGAATCCTGACTCCTGAATTCTTAATTCTGTTTCTTGATATCCGTCCCGAGGCGCTGGAGGTAGGCGATTAAGGCCACGACTTCGCGGTCAGGGGCCACCCTGATGCCTTCTTTGGCGAGGTTCCGGGAAATCTGCCGGGCTTGTTTTTGCAGGTCGGCGTTGGCTTCGTCAACCTGGTAGTCCTCGTAGGGCACGCCCAGTTTCTGCATCGCCCGGAGCTTGGCCTGCGTAGTACTTCCGTCGAGTTGTTGCGTCAGCAGCCACGGGTAGGGCGGCATGATCGAGCCGGGCGACATGGTGCCGGGGTCGCGCAGGTGGTGGTAGTGCCAGGAGTCGGGGTACTTGGCCCCTTCGCGGTGCAAATCCGGCCCGGTGCGCTTGCTGCCCCACAAAAACGGGTGGTCGTACACGAATTCGCCCGCCTTGGAGTACTCGCCGTAGCGCTCGGTTTCGCTCCGGAACGGCCGCACCATCTGGGTGTGGCAGTTCACGCAGCCCTCGCGGATGTAGAGGTCGCGGCCCTGGAGTTCGAGCGGCGAGTAGGGCTGCACGGCGGCAATGGTCGGCACGTTCGATTCGACCATGAACGTCGGAATCAACTGCACCACCGTGCCGATGAGAATCACCACCAGCGAGCCAATCAACAGCGGAATTGGCTTGCGCTCCAGCCAGCGGTGCCAGAACCGGTCGCTGCCTTCGGGCACGTAGGCCCGTTGCAGGGGCGCGGCCTGGGCGGTTTCGTTGGCCACCAGCCGCCCGGCGGCCATGGTTTTGAACAGGTTGTAAGCCATCACGATGGCCCCGGCGAGGTAAATCGCCCCGCCCAGCGCCCGGAGTTGGTGCATGGTCAGGATCTGCACGGTGGTTTCCAGAAAGTTGCCGTACTTCAGCATGCCTTCCGGCGTGAATTCCTTCCACATCAGCCCCTGCGTGAAGCCCGCGATGTACATCGGGATGGCGTAAAACAGGATGCCCAGCGTGCCCAGCCAGAAGTGGACGTTCATCAGACTTTTCGAGAAAATCGGCGTTTTGTACAGCCTCGGCACCAGCCAGTACAGCATGGCGAAGGTGAGGAAGCCATTCCAGCCCAGCGCCCCCACGTGCACGTGCGCCACGATCCAGTCGGTGAAGTGGGCCACGGCGTTCACGTTTTTGAGCGAAAGCATCGGGCCTTCAAACGTGGCCATGCCGTAGGCCGTGATGCCCACGACCATAAACTTCAGAATCGGGTCTTCGCGCACCTTGTCCCAGGCCCCGCGCAGGGTGAGGAGGCCGTTGATCATCCCGCCCCACGACGGTGCGATGAGCATCACCGAAAAGACCGTCCCCAGCGACTGCGCCCAGTCGGGCAGGCTCGTGTAAAGCAGGTGGTGTGGCCCGGCCCAGATGTAGATGAAAATGAGCGCCCAGAAGTGCAGAATCGACAGCCGGTAGCTGTAAATGGGCCGGTTGGCCATTTTGGGCAGAAAATAATACATCATGCCGAGGAAGGGCGTCGTCAGGAAAAACGCCACCGCGTTGTGGCCGTACCACCACTGCACGAGCGCGTCCTGCACCCCGGCGTAGAGCGAGTAGCTTTTCAGGAACGAGACGGGTAGCTCGAACGAATTGATGACGTGCAAAACGGCGACCGTGATGAACGTGGCGATGTAAAACCAGATGGCCACGTACAGGTGCCGCTCGCGCCGCTTGAACAGCGTGCCGAACATATTGATCCCGAAAACCACCCAAATCAGCGTGATGGCGAGGTCGATGGGCCATTCGAGTTCGGCGTATTCTTTCGAGGTGGTCAGGCCCAGCGGCAGCGTGATGGCCGCCGCCACGATGATGGCCTGCCAACCCCAGAAGTGGAGTTTCGACAGAAAATCAGAGAACATCCGCGCTTTGCACAACCGCTGGAGCGAGTAGTACACGGCGCAGAAAATGGCGTTGCCGACGAAGGCGAAAATCACCGCGTTGGTGTGCAGGGGCCGGATGCGCCCGAAGGTGCCGTACTGGGTGACGTTCATCGCGGGAGCGAACAACTGGCTGGCGATGAGCACGCCCACCAGCATTCCGACCAGCCCCCAGACGACGGTGGCCACGGCAAAATTCCGCACGATGCGGTTGTCGTAGGCGAAGGTGTCGAGGGTGGGCGGCGGGGCTTCACTCGTGGAGGTGGATGGAAGCATTGTTTTGGGTTGGTAAACAGGAGAACGTGCGGTATGCTCAGTGCTCTTCAGAATTTTCATCCTCCAGCAGCACCCGCATTCCCGGCGTGTGGAGGTCGTCGTTCTGGCCGCTCCGCATCGCCCAGAGAAACGCCCCCAGAAACAGGAGGCCCATCGTCAGGCTGACGCCAATCATGAAAAACAGGACGTTCACGAGTCGCTTTGCGGTGGTTTGTGGAAGCAAAATTGGCCCGATCGGTTGGTCCGCCCGATGACTTTCGTCACCCGCCGCCCTGAGTAACTTCAGGCTTCCACCGGCACCCGGCTCCGCACCAGCCGGATAATCTTCAACCGGTCGAGCAGCAAAATCACGGGGTACGTCGGGTCGAATTCGTGCCAGCGCACGCCGCCAAAGTTGGGCCGCTGGCCGTGGCGGTGGTGGTTGTTGTGGTACGCTTCGCCCAGCATCAGAAAGTCGAAGGGCAGCAGGTTTTTGGCCGTATCGTCTACCCGGAAATTGACATAGCCGTAGCGGTGGGCGTACCAGTTGATGATGGCCCCGTGCACTGGCCCCATCAGAAAATGCACCGGCAGCAGCAAATACCACCCCGCCGAGGGCGCAAACTGGAGGTACACCAGCGAATACGCCACGCCCCAGCCCAGCCGCGAGATCCAGGAATCGCCCAGTTTTTCCAGAAACGGCCAGTTCGGAACATGGCGAAGGTACTTTGGGTCGAGTTGGAGGCGGTCGTTGAGGATGTCGTTGTAAATGTTCTTGGTCTTCCACATCATGTCGAAGAGGTTCCGCGAAAAGCCCGGCGAGTGCGGGTCGAGCGCTGTGTCGGCGTGGGCGTGGTGCAGCCGGTGCATGATGCCGTACGCCCGCGGACTCAGAAACGACGATCCTTGTGCGAGGTACGTGAAGACGTAAAACACCCGCTCCCAGCCTCGTGACATGGTAAACATCCGGTGGGCGGCGTAACGGTGGAGGAAAAAGGTTTGCGCAAACAGGGACAAATACCAGTGCGCGGCGAAGAAAAGGAGGAGAATGGCCATAGCGGCCACAAAACTGCCCGTCGCGTTCCCGGCATCCGATGACTTTTCTCATCGAACGGGTTGCGGTTTCTCCTGCGGGAACAGAACGAAATCAGCCTTTGGGCCGGATGGGAATGTAAATAGCCTCCTCTGCCGCCGGGTCATCGGGGCGGTAGGCGGGGCCGAGCACCTCGAAATGCGGGCGGTCGTCGAGCGTGTAGGCCGACGCGGGCAGCCAGGTGCCGAAGAGGTAGCCAAAGACTCGTGGGCCTTCGCTGGCCGGGCCACGGTGGTGGAACACGGCGTACAACCCGCCCGGCAACGGGAAGGCTTCCATGCCATCGGGAACCAATTCAAAATCAGTTACTTCAACGGTCGCCCATTTCTCAAACGGCGTGTCCGGGCCGAAATCGAATGCCGCGCCGTACACGTTCACGCTCAGAAAATCGCTACCCACCGCGTTGACGATGCCTTTTTGTTCCATCCGAAAACTCCGCCAGAGTTCAGCCGTCCGGTCGTGGGCAAAACTCATCGCCAGGCGTTTGCCGACGAGTTTTCTGGGTGAAAGGGTTTCGAGGCGTGGCGTCATGCGGTTTTGTAAAATCAGGGGGTTCAGTGTCACGCGGACGCTCAATTTATTCAAGTTGTGGGGTGGCTCAAGAGACTTTCACCCCGCCCTAACCACCGCAGCGGTGGTTAGGGCGTATTGCGAAGGCTTTCTTTTTTCCTCACAACTTCAGTTAATTTCCCGCCCGCCGCCCGATGGTTTCCTCGAACAACTTCAAAATTCGTTTGTACTCGTCGGTCCAACTGCTGGGTTCGACGAAGGCGTGGTCTTCCACCGGGTAGGCGGCCAGTTCCCAATTCTCTTTCTTCAACTCGATGAGCCGCTGGCTGAGGCGCACCACGTCCTGAAAATGCACGTTCACGTCCACCATGCCGTGGCAAATCAGCAGGCGGTCTTTCAGCCCTTCGGCGAAGTAAATCGGCGAACTGCGGCGGTAGGCCAGCGAATCGGTTTGGGGTTCGTTGAGAATCGCCGAGGTGTAGGGGTGGTTGTAAGCCGCCCAGTCGGTCACGGGCCGGAGCGCCGCCCCCGCCGCGAAGGTACCCGGTTGGGTGAACAGCGCCATCAGCGTAATGAAGCCGCCGTAAGAGCCACCGTAAATCCCGATGCGTTTCGGGTCGATGCCCTGGGCGGCGGCGAGCCACTTCGCCCCGTCCACGTGGTCGCTCAGGTCTTTGCCGCCCATGTGCCGGTAAATGCCCGTGCGCCAGTCGCGGCCGTACCCCGCCGAACCCCGGTAGTCCATGTCGAGCACGGTGTAGCCCCGCTCAACGAGCAAATTGTGAAACAGGTACTCGCGGAAGTACTGGCTCCACCAGTGGTGGGCGTTCTGCAAATACCCCGCGCCGTGGACGAACACCACCGCCGCCCCGTTCTTTTTGGCGGCCTCCGGCGCGTAAAACCGGGCGTGAATGTCGGCCCCGTCGGTGGCTTTCACGGTCACGTACTGCGGCTCGCGCCAGGCGTAACTTTTAAATTCATCGGAAAGCGAGGCCGTGAGTTGCTCCGCCTGCGCGCCGGGCTTGTTGGCCTGCACGTACAATTCCCAGGGCTGCGTGGCCGTGGAACGGCGAATCAAAAGCTGCGTTTCGTCGGGCGAAACGGTCACGTCGCTGCCGCCAGTGAGCGTGGTGAGTTGGGTACGCGGGCCACCCGCGACGGCCATCCGGTAGGCCCGCTGCTCGCCGGGGTGAACTTCGTTCGAGAGAAAATAAACCATTTTCCGGTCGCGCGAAAGCTGGGCCTGCTGCACCTCGAACTTCCCGCTCGTGAGCTGTTTTTTCTCGCCCGTGCGTACGTTCACGGCGTAGAGGTGCGAGTAGCCGTCGGCTTCGGAGTGGAACAGTACCGTTTCATTGTCGGCGGCGAAACTCACCCAGCCCGCGCTCAGCCACCCGGCGATGCCCGGCCCACCCACCCAGGCTTCGTCGCGCTGGCGGTCGAGGGGTTTCAGGGCGCGGGCGACGGGGTCGAAAGCCATAATCCAGCGGTCTTTGTTGTCGAGGGAGCGCACCACGACGACCGCGTTCCGGCCATTTTCCGACCAAATCGGCCCGTGCACGACAACGGCCCGCGATTTTTTCGACGTGTCGGTTCGGGCGGGATAGTCTTTCGCGTAATCGGGTTTGTCAGCCAGGCCGGGCAGGTTTTTGGTCGAAACCTCCTGAATCGTGTCGCGGGCGATGTCGTACACGTAGAACTGGTAGCTGCTCTGGGCCACGCCGACTTTGGTGCGGGCGGGCAGGTCTTCGGTGAAACCCGATTCGGTGACGTAATTCGGCACGACGGCGCTTTTGGTGCCCGTTGGCGCTTTGGCCAACCGAAAGGTGACGAAGTTGCCGTCGGGGCTGAGGGCGGGATTTTCGACGGTGCGGTCGTCGAGGTAAAATTCCTTCGGGCGTTTGGGCTTGTCGAGTTTCTGGGCTTTCTCGGTGGCGTCGCGTTTGGTTTTGCGGTCGCGGAGCACGTCGAACAGGGCCAGTTGCCCCGCTTTCAACAGTTTTTCCTGCTCACCGGGCTTTTTCTCTTCTTTTTTTCCCGGCAAAAAATTCGTCACCTGCGTCACGCTGCCCGTCACCAGGTTGACCACAAACAGGTTGTTGCTTCGCCGGAACACCACGCCCGATTCATCGCCGGTGAAGGTGGGGGCGGTTTCAGCCTCGACGGTGTTGGTGAGCGGACGGCGCTGGCCGGTTTTTACGTCGAGCAGGAAAATATCACCGTCGGCTTCGTAGAGTTTCTGTGTCCGGGCGCGGTTGTAGGTGCCCGGCGAGGGAATCCGGAGGCGTTCGGCGCGGGGCACCTTGCGGGGCGTGCGGTCGGCAAGGGTGAGGCGGTACACCGAATCGGCGGGCGTCCGTTCGGGGTTGTAGTTGAAGTAAATCGTCCGGGAATCTTCCCCCCAGAACGCCCCCGTCGGGGCCACGCCCATCCACTTCGGGTCACGCATGATTTTGTCGACGGTGAGCGGGGCAAGCTGGGCGAAGGCGGCGGTTGCGCCGAGGGCGAAAAGCAGCAGGTAGAGCAATCGTTTCATGCCCTAAAATTGGGGCAGGTTTTCCGAAAAAACGCTTTTGGGTTGATTGTCCGCGAAGCAGAACCTACGCCAACGCAGGAATTTTCAGTAGCTTCGCTCAGGGCTTTGAAAGGTCCTTGTAATGCAGACGTTTATTTTACAAAAAACACCAACCCCGATGGCCATTATTCTTTCCGACGACTTGCTGGCCCGTATACACCTCAGCGAAGCGGAACTGCGTACCGAACTGGCCGTATGGCTTTACCAGACGGGCCGCCTTTCGATGGGCAAAGCTGCCGAAGTGGCCGAACTGCCTAAGTTTGAGTTTCAGCACCTGCTGGCTCAGCGGCAGATTCCAGTTAGTTACGGGCCGGAGGAGTTTGCGCGGGATGTTGAAACGGTGGCTCACTTCGGCAGGTCGTGATTATCGTGGCCGATACTACGCCGTTCAATGGGTTTGCCCATTATCGGCAGCGTTGGGACGTTGATGCAGGCCAAAGCCTCAGGGTTCATTCAGGCCGTAAAACCCCTGCTCGACGCGATGATTCATCAAGCGGGCTTTTGGGTCAATTCTTCGTTTTACCGGCAAATCCTGGTAAAGGTGGGGAAAGAATAGCCTCACGGCGGCGGCTCTCTGCACGTTTTCATAGCTGGATGTTGCGAACGCGGTTGATTGGAGACCAACGTAGTGTGCCTGACGTTGGCGGAGGTGGGGCGGGTACTTACCGAGGGGAACCCTTGAACCTGAGCGGGTTTAAAGCTTCTCAACCAGAGAATTCTTACTTTTTCCCCCACCCTCATTTTGATTTATGCCTTTGAAGCGCGATACTTGACGACGTAACCTCAGAACCGCCCGCATGACGACACGCTGTACTCCCCTCGCCCGCCTTTATTTTTCCTTTTCCGGCCAAGACCTCGCTGCTCCTGCCTGACCCGGTGTGGGCTACCAGTGCAAAGACTGGTTTTCATGGGCCGTTGTAAGCCCCTTCGCACGGGCTTGGCTTCAGACTTGGAGCAATTTGATTTTGATATAAAAAACAAATTATAAAACCTATTATAACCCAATACAATGAAAAAATATATTGGAATCGATGTGTTTTCAGGAGCGGGTGGAATGTCGATTGGTGCAATAAAATCAGGAATTGATGTTAAGTTTGCAGTAGAAATTGATAAATACGCGGCGGCTACTTATCGAGCCAATCATCCAAAAACTATTGTAATAAATAATGATATTAGAAGTGTAAACATTAAGGATTATTTACCCACAAAGGATAAAAGTGAAGTAAAAATACTATTTGGAGGACCTCCATGTAAGGGGTTTTCTACATCTAATCAAAGAAACAGAAGCAAAAATAATTCTAACAACTGGCTGTTTAAAGAATACTTAAGAGTTGCGAACGAACTATTACCTGATTGGGTAATAGTTGAAAATGTTAAAGGATTGGTTGAAACAGAAAGCGGGTATTTCTTTAAGGCGATCTGCAAAGAATTAAAGAATATAGGTTACACAACTGTAAGTGCAGTTGTAAATGCTGCCGATTATGGAGTACCTCAAATAAGAAGAAGAGTATTTATTGTGGGTTCGCTTCATGGAATAGAGTATACTTTTCCTGAACGAAAAGTTAAAGAATATATATCTGTTCAAGAGGCATTAAGTGATCTACCTGAGTTGTATAATGGAGCATGTCATCATGAATTAGAGTATAAAACTGAGCCAAAAAATGATTACCAGATAAAATCAAGAAAAGATTCAATCAAATCAATAAATAACAATGTGACCCACAATAATTGGAAAGTAATCGAACGTTATAAGTATATCCCACCGGGAGGAAATTGGCAAAATATTCCAACCAACTTAATGGATAACTATAAGGATTTTACAAGATGCCATACTGGAATATACCATAGACTAAAAGCCGAGTTTCCATCAGTTGTTTTAGGTAATTATCGAAAAAATATGTTGATTCATCCAGTAGAAAATAGAGGACTAAGTGTTAGAGAAGCAGCAAGACTACAATCTTTTCCTGATACTTTTCATTTTCTTGGTAGTATAGGATATCAACAAGAACAAGTAGGCAACTCCGTTCCTCCACTATTAGCAGAGGTAATCTTTAAACAGATATTAACGTACTGAACAGTATTAAAATGGATCTTGCAAATCACGAAGGCGATATTGAACAATGGTTTCTCTCACAACCGAAAAACTCTTTTCCGGATAATATTGATTATGTTTCTACATATAAGACTATTTTGGAGAAACTACGGCCAGTTCACAGACAGGTGAATATAGGTGCCAACGAAACAGACGATATGTCGTTAACTTGGCATGATGAATCTCACATAAAGAAAGTAATTAAGCAAACATCTAAGCTACTGTCGTATAAGGATGCGATAATCACACCATTTGAAGCATTCGTATTATTAGTTGCTATTCAAATTCATGATTTAAAAAATATCGAGGGAAGAGAGGGTCATGAAAATAATGCTATTAGCATTTTTGACGATTTAGGAATTTCAAACATTATTGATTCGTTTATAAAAAAGAACATTGGTTTTATTGCCAGTTGTCATGCGGGAAGTTACAATAAAGATGGCAGAAATGAAAAGGATAAAATAAGTAATCTGTTACCCCCTTCAGTTTTCAAGGAAAAAAGAGCAATTAGGCCTCAATATATTGCAGCCTTATTAAGATTGTCAGATGAGTATGCTGATGACGCTGAACGAGCAATGGGTTTTTTGCTCAAAAAAGGATTGATCAAGAAAAGCAGTATCATTCATCAAAAACATGCGGCGAGTCTACTCGATGTAGATATAATAGCAAATAGTGGTATCGTGAGCTTTGATTATCATATTAAAGTGTCTGATGCAGTGATCAAATTTCCAAAGTATGTTTCTGAAAAAGAAACGTATGAAGAATTGTTTCTATTAGACGAGATATTTAATAGGACGGTTAAATCTCATTACGAAACAGTATATTGTATGAGATTTTTACGACCTTCAATATCAATAAATAAATTGCAAATTGTAATCGAACTTGAGCATCATGACATTACACATGCCGTCAAAATAGAATATGAACTATTAGAAAAAGGTTATCCGAATGATTCTCTCAGTATTATTGAGTTATGTGGTGACCAAATCAGAAAAAATGGAGGTCATTGGAGTGGTCAAAAACTCAATGACTATATTAACCAGTACAGTTTAAACTAAATAATTTCAAGTATCATGGACTTCCTTAAGCAGAACCCTTTTGTCGTTCTTTCTCCTGAAGGTAAGGAAGTAGAGAATACTAATGCCGAAACAATATATAAATTATTTGTAGATGTATTTGATGATTTTAAAGCGATCCCTGAACAGGGTCACGTTTTTTTAAATGGACCGAGAGGGTCTGGCAAAAGCATGATGTTTAGATTTTTACTGCCAGATTGCCAATTAATTGATAAGAATAAAATTCATTATAACGAATTGCCCTTTTTTGGTATTCATATACCTATAAAATTAACTAGTATAAATAATCCTGAATTTGAACTAATCAAAGATTTTGGTGATTTTATTTTTAACGAACATATTTTAACAATGTATTTCTCTGAATTGATTTTTAATTCGCTTAGCACTTTAAATTATAGTAATGTAGAGAATAGTAGTTTGCTCACGAATGAGATTGTTCAATTTTATCATAAGAGTTTTGCCAGAAGATTAAAGTTATGTGGATGGAATAGTCAAGATTTTGAAAATTTCAATCCTAAAAACCCGATGGAAGCCTTTCAATTGATTACTCAAATATGTTCTGATGTTTTTACTGAAGCTACTCAATATTTAAAGCGAAACGTTTCTAATAGAAAAAACAACGAACAAAATTACGCGCCTTATTATAACGGTCCATTGTGTGATTACTTAACATTTCTTTTTCCAGTATTAAAAGACCTAAAAAAAATTTTATTCTTTCCCAATAAACCTTTTTTTCTGCTTGTAGACGATGCGGACAACTTATCTGAATCGCAAACCATCGTATTAAATACTTGGGTGTCATACAGAACTAACGCTGACGTATCACTCAAAATATCAACTCAGTTGAATTATAAAACATATAATACTATCAGTGGAACAAACATTGATAGCCCCCATGATTATTTCGATATTAATATTTTAAATGTATATACCTCATCAAAAACAGTATATAACACTCGGATACGTCAAATCATCCAGAAAAGATTTGAGTATTTTTTTGATACGATTGATATTACTCCTGAATTATTTTTTCCTTCTGATAAGGAACAAGATTTGGCTATTGAATATCAAAAGAAACTGATTAGAGATAGCTTTGTAAAAGATGGAAAAGGTTATAGAGAAAGCGATGACGTTCAAAGATATGCTGTGTCAAACTATATTAAAAGTCTTAAAGGAATCTCTAAATCAGGCCATACTTATAGTTATTCGGGTTTTAACCAATTGGTTAGTATATCCTCTGGAATCATACGGCATTTTCTTACCCCAGCCGCAAAAATGTTCAATGCTCAGTATAGAAATTTAAAATTAACTTCTCCTAAAATAACCTATACCGATGTAAAATCTATCCCTCCTCATATTCAAAATAGTGAAATTCGTGATTATTCTATAAAGCAAATTTTTGATGAATATGATAAACTTAATCATGATTTACATCAAATAAGGAAGGATTCACTTTATGTTTCCAAAGTTGAGAGATTGAGAAACCTAATTAATGCACTCGGAGGGCTTTTTCATGCATATTTGCTATCTAATCGAAGTGAAAGACGTGTGTTTTCTTTTGCTATTTCTGGCTATCCCGATCCGGAGTTAATTGAAATTATAGATTTAGGTATAAGATTCGGGTATTTTCATAAACATACTATTGGAAACAAAGAGGGTACAGGGCGTACAAGATTGTATATTTTAAGTAGAATTTTGTCGCCTTGTTTTTTGCTGGATCCCAATAGTTTTGCAGGGTACAAATTTTTTACTTCTGAAAAATTGATAAAGGCTACATACAGGCCAGACGCATTTATTCATGACATGACTACCCAAAAAGCAGAAGCTGAATCTCCAACTTTATTTAGCAATCAATTTGACGAAATATAAATGAAAGTCTCTCTTAGTAACTTACCTGAATATTTATTACGAGACTATGATGTCTTCATTGCATCTGCTAGCTATGAAGATAGATGTCTCTCTGTGCCTAATGCAATACTGTCATCAATCACGATAGCGAAAAAATTGGTTTCAGTTAGTAAACCTCATGAAATTTTATTCATGTCTAAAGTTGATTATTTTGAAAGCAAGGGTTTTAATAAAATTTACGTTGATAATATGGATCAATTTTTAACTATGAGTAATTTATTATATGAGATTAAAACTGTACTTTCCGAAGAACCCGCTGCTAGTTTTTTGATTGATATATCCACATTTACTCGACAAACTTTATTAATCTTGTTCAGATTACTTCGAAACTATATTAGTATCAATAATGTAGTAGATTTTGTTTATACTTGTGCTAAGGAGTATGCGGTTGGCTTGCCAGAATCTGAGAAATGGCTATCAAAAGGAATTGTTGAAGTAAATTCTGTTTTGGGGTATCTCGGTGTAATTCGTCCTTCCCGCCCTTATCATTTAATTGTACTTATGGGTTACGAGTTAGAAAGAGCTATTTCTTTAATTAATGAATATGAACCTTCTAAAATTACAGTTGGTTTCGGCCGAGAGAACAGTTCTATTTCAACTCGTCACCACAAGTTAAATAAACAAAAAATTGATCTATTAGTCTCTGAATATCCATACATTAATACTTTTGAATTTTCTTGCATAGATATCGAAACTTCGAAAAATGATATACTTTGTCAGGTGAGTTCTGAGTATAAATTTAACACTATTATTTCTCCAATGAATAATAAAATATCAACACTCGCCTGTGGATTGGTTGCATTTGAAAATGAAACAATACAATTAGCTATTGCTATTCCTGCTTTATATAATTTCGAGAATTACTCAACTCCTAGTAATGAATGTTATTGTTTTAAAATCTCATCTTTAATGAAATAATTTGAAATATTTATTTACTATCACCCCAACTGTCACAAGTCTGACTGCTTAATTGGCGCGAGTTTGCAACTCGTGCCGGGTCAGGCGGGTATTAACTTCCACTTCCAAGTCGCTTAAGGTCATTCCATTCGTCCGGGCACGAGTTGCAAACTCGCGCCATTTTTTTGGTGTTTAGGCAGTTGGCAACCGTGTGGCGTCCGCTACACGTTCAGCTATGTAATCCGTATCCCCAACTGGCGCAAGTCTAAAGTAAGCGATTCGTTCAAGTCTGACCCATCATGGAATGATTGGACGTAGTATTTAGGCAGTTTGAAACTGCACTTTCAGCCACAAAACCGTATAAATTTCAGTTAAAAAACCGAATAAACTATGCGTCCAATCATTCGATGATGGGTCAGACTTGAACGAGTTGAGAAACGGATGCAAGCAACACCGATTTACGCTGATTTTTAAATCCGTGCTGCCTGCGTCGGTTTCATCCGTGTTCCAATAAATGCTTTACAATATTCTCCGAATCCAGCCTGATTCCCCGCAGGATGCCCGCCGTAGGCAATTCAAAACCGAGAAAAAACAGGCCCCGGTAGCGCGGGTCGTCCACCCACAGGCCGCGCGGGTGGCCGCGTTCGTTGAGCAGGGGCGCGGCATTTTCCACAAAGTCTTCGATTTTTGACCGAAAACCTGTGGCGGCCACGACGGCGTCGAAAGGCAATTCGCGGCCGTCGGTGAAGGATACCGTTGTTGAGAGGAACTGCGCGATGCCGGGCAGGATTTTCACGATGCCCTGCTTGATCAAGTCCACCGTGCCCACGTCGATGACCGGCACGCGGCCCGTGGTGCGGAGTTGGGCGCTGGCCGCCAGCGGCGGCGTGGGCAGGCCGTACACCGCGAGGTCGCCGATGGCCTGGCGTTGCGCCCAGCGGGCGAGGCGATCGGTAAGCCAGTTGGGAAAATGGCTCAGCAAAATGGCCGTGGGCTGGGTGGCGCGGCCCCGGAACTCTTTCGCCACGATGTTGACGGGCTGCCGGACGCTGATCCACGGCTCGGCCCCGTGCTCGTGCAGGTCGATGGCCAGTTCGGCCCCGGTGTTGCCCATGCCGATGACGAGCACCTTTTTTCCGCGAAACGGTTCGCCATTCCGGTAGTCGATGCTGTGAACGATGGGGCCGTGGAAACGCTCCTCGCCGGGCCAGTGCGGTCGGTGCGGCACCCGGTTGTAGCCCGTGCAGACGACGACGTTTTGGGAGCGAAACACCGCGCCGGTGGTTGTTTCGGTTCGCCAGTGATCGCCTTCTTTTTTCACAGAAATCACTTCCTGCCCGAATGTCGGCGTGATGCCGAGTTGGTGAGCGTAGGTTTCCCAGTACGCAATGGCCTGTTTTCGGGAGAGGTACCTCGGGTACGAATCGGGAATGGGCAGGTGCGGCAAACCCGAATGCTCGCGCACGGTGTGCAGGTGCAGGCGGTCGTAGTGGGTGTGCCAGGCAGGCGTAAGCCGGTCGCTTTTTTCCAGCAAAACGAACGCCTGACCCCGTTTGCGCAGCCGCCCCGCCACGGCCAGCCCCGCCGGTCCGGCACCGATGATGACGGTATTCGTTTCGGAAATTTCCATACCGGCGAAAATAGCCAAAGTTTGTAGTCTGTGGTTCGTTGTTTGCAGGGACGACCAACCGGAAACTAAAATCCCTCGTTTATGCAAACACGAACCTTAGGCACCACCGGCGAGCAGGTTTCGGCCCTCGGGCTGGGCTGCATGGGCATGAGTCCGGTGTACGGCACGCCCGACGAAGCCGAAAGCCTCCGCACGATCCACCGGTTTCTCGACCTGGGCGGCACCCTGCTCGACACCGCCGACGTGTACGGCGCGGGCCACAACGAAAGCCTCGTCGGGCGGGCCATCGCCGGGCGGCGCGAGGCGGTGTTTCTCTGCACCAAGTTCGCCCTAGGCGGCTTGTCCAATTCCCCCGGTGGAATTTCCGTCAACGGGCGGCCCGAGTACGTGCGGCAGGCCATCGACGCCAGCCTGAAGCGGCTCAACGTCGAATACGTCGATTTGTACTACCAGCACCGCGTGGACCCAGCCACGCCCATCGAAGAAACCGTCGGGGCCATGGCCGATTTGGTGAAAGCAGGCAAGGTGCGCTACCTGGGCCTGTCGGAGGCGGCCGCCGATACAGTTCGCCGGGCGGTAAAAATCCATCCCATCGCCGCGCTGCAATCGGAGTATTCGCTCTGGAGCCTGGAACTGGAAGACGAAATCCTAAGTGTTTGCCGCGAACTGGGCGTGGGCATTGTGCCGTACAGCCCGCTGGGGCGCGGTTTTCTGACGGGGCAGATCAAAAGCCCCGATGATTTCGAGCCGGACGACTGGCGGCGCACGAACCCGCGTTTTCAGGGCGAAAATTTCCAAAAAAACCTTGAACTCGTCCGGCAGGTTGAAGCACTGGCCGCCGAAAAAGGCTGCACGGCGGGCCAGTTGGCCCTCGCCTGGCTGCTGGCTCAGGGCAACGACCTCGTGCCGATTCCGGGCACCAGGCGCGTGAAAAATCTCGAAGAAAACCTCGGTGCCCTCGCCGTGCGCCTCACGCCCGACGAGGCCCGCCACCTGCGCGAATTGCTGCCCGCTGCCGTCGGCGACCGCTACAACGAGCGGGGCATGCGCGGGGTGAACCGGTGAACGTGAGTGGAGAGTGTAAAGTAAATGCAGCAGGACCGTTCCACTTTACAATTTCTACTTTACACTCCCTTTCACCCATGTCGCCGTCTTCTTCGGCTGGGTCGCCGCAAATGCGCCGGGGGTCGCTTGGGTTTTTGCCGGAAAAATCGTTTGTTTATTCTTGCATTCTGCCATCCCGCGCTGCCCGTGCTGCTGCCCCGCAAACTCATCGCTTCCAAACCCATGCAGGTGGTCTTTCACCTGCTGTTTTGGGGGTTCTTTTTGTCGCTGCCGTTTCTGCTGCGCTTGTCGGGTACGCCCAGCGGACCGCGTCCGGCGGGGCCGCCGCCCGACAACCTCATCGTGCTGGCCAATCTGCTCAACATTCCGCTTTTTTACCTGAACGCGTACGTGCTCATTCCCAGGGTGTTGAAGCGCAAGGGCGTGGGCTGGTACGTCGTAGGCGTGGCGGTTTCCTTCACCGTATTTTTAGTGTTGGGGGCGTATTTCAGAGCCTGGATGTTTTACCAGAGCCACGAGATCATCGTCGGCGTCTGGACGGTATTCCCCATTATTTTTCTCTTCGCCGTCAGCACGAGTTTCCGGATTCTGAGCGATTACCTCGACGACGAGCGCACGTACAAGGAACTGGCCAATTCGCGGCTGCAAGCCGAATTGTCGTTTCTGCGGTCGCAAATCAGTCCGCATTTTATGTTCAACGTGCTCAACAGCCTGGTGTCGCTGGCGCGGAAAAAGTCGGATCTGGTCGAGCCGGTCATCATCAGCCTGGCCGATTTGCTGCGCTACATGCTCTACGAATCGGACGTGGCCAAAGTGACCCTCGATAAGGAAGTGAAGTACCTGCGGAGCTACATCGAGTTGCAGCAACTGCGCTTCGGCAACGACGTAACCCTGCGGCTCGACCTGCCCGAAGGCCTGCCCAGCCGGGCCATCGAACCCATGCTGCTGATTCCGTTCGTCGAAAACGCCTTCAAGCACGGCGTGGGCCTCATCACCGACCCGTACATCGCCGTGCAACTGGCAACCCACCCCGACGCCCTGGTTTTCAGCGTGGAAAACAAGGTAGCTCCGGGTTTCGACGGACCAAAAGACCGGGCTTCGGGCATCGGGCTGGCCAACGTGCGCCGCCGGTTGAGCCTGCTTTACCCCGACAGCCACGCCCTCCACATTCACCAGACCGACGCGGTGTTCCGGGTGGATCTGACCTTGTCTTTTAAATCAATCCCCGGTTCCCCGGCGTCAGTTTCCCTTGGAAAAGCCCCTCGCCAGGCTGCGCTTGCGCCCACAAACTGAAAACCGGGAACTGCAAACTGTCTTCTGTGAACTGCTTAGCCGTTGACGACGAATCGCTGGCCCTCGACCTGCTTGAGGACAACATCCGCAAGGTTCCGTTTCTGAACCTCGTGGCGCGGTGCCGCAACGCCTTCGAGGCAATGGAACACCTGCGGCGCGAACCCATCCACCTGATTTTTCTTGACATCCAGATGCCCGGCCTGACGGGCGTGCAGTTTCTGCAAAGCCTCGGGCCAAACCCGCCGATGGTTATTTTCGTGACGGCCTACGAGCAGTATGCCCTCGAAGGCTTCAACCTCGACGTGGTGGATTATTTGCTCAAACCCGTGTCGTTCGAGCGGTTTCTGAAAGCCGTGACCAAAGCCCACGAACTGCACCACCTCCGGCTGGAAGCCCGGCACGAGGCACCGAACCTCACCGCGCCGGAGTTGCCCGCCGTGGCGCCACCTGGCGATTTTCTGTTCGTCAACGCCGATTATTCGCTGGTGAAAATCCGTTTGAGCGACATCACGTACGTCGAGGGGCTGAAGGACTACGTGAAAATTTACCAGGAAGGTCAAACCCGTCCCGTGATTACGCGCCTGACGATGAAGGCCTTGGAGGAAAAACTGCCCACTGCACGCTTCCTGCGGGTGCACAAATCGTACATCGTTTCGCTCGATAAAATCGAGTCCGTCCGCAACCTGCGCATCAAGATGGGCGCAGCGCAGATTCCCGTCAGCGAACATTACAGCGAGGCGTTTTTTAAAGCCCTCGGCACCGAATAGCCGGTACCGGCTATCGCATTTCTCGCGCTTCTTGTCGCCGAAAAGACCCTGACCGTAGCATTTGTTCGCCTGGGTTCGCGTCCGTACGCACTTTTACGCCGGAGGCAGCCCAGGGTTTGGCTTTGGAGTGGTGAAAAAGGCTGCTCACTTTCCCTTCGTTTCCTTTTAGTTTTTGGGGCGTTGGAAACCGTTGTTCTGTTGGAGCGACGGTTTTTCTTTTTCACCCCTGCGCTCACCCCCTGCCCCCTCAAGGGGGTTATGAGCCTGAAATTTTTCCTGGCAGTAAAAACCCCCTTGAGAGGGCAGGGGTGAGCGCAGGGGGTTCTTCTTACCTTCACCCAATGAAAAAAATCCTGCTGTTTTTCCTCCTTGCTACCAACGCCCTCGCCCAAATCCGCATGGAAACTTCCCCGCTGACTGCCGTCGCCCTGCGCCTGGGGCCGGGCCAGGATGTCAGGACCGAACTCGACGCGTTTGTGCGGCGTAACAACCTCGCCGCCGTGTGCGTGCTTTCGTGCGTGGGTAGCCTGACCACCGTGCCGCTGCGCTACGCCAATCAGGAAGGGTACAGTACCCTGACCGGCCACTTTGAAATCGTTTCGCTGACGGGCATGCTCTCGGCCCAGAGCGGCTCGCACCTGCACCTGAGCGTAGCCGACAGTACGGGGCGCACGGTGGGCGGGCACCTGGGCACGGGTGCGCTGGTGTACACCACGGCGGAAATCGTGCTGGGGGTGATGCCCGCCTACCAGTTTGCCCGCGAACCCGACCCGAAGTCGGGCTACCGGGAGTTGGTGATTCGGAAGAAGTTGCGGTGAAGATTCCCCCTTTGAAGGGGGGTGGGCTGGCGCGTGCGGTGGGAGGGGGATGTGCGCCCTGCCTGCGCCAAACATCCCCCTCCTGCCCACAATTCTGCCGCACCCCCCTTCAAAGGGGGAATTCTAAAACCCCATTCCATTGCGGCCCCTTCAAAGGGGGAATTAAAAATAAAAACCCCGCAACCGTTCTGAACGGTTGCGGGGTCGAAAGCCTTCGGCGCGGGGCGATTACTTCTTCTGCCCGTAGCGCTTGTTGAACTTATCCACGCGGCCGGCCGTGTCGAGCAGCATGTTTTTGCCGGTGTAGAACGGGTGCGACTGCGAGCTGACCTCCACCTTCACGAGGGGGTAGGTTTTGCCTTCAAAGTCAAGGGTTTCGCGGGTTTGCACCGTCGAGCGGGTCACGAACTTGTAGTCGGACGACAAGTCCCAGAACACCACCTCACGGTACTCGGGATGAATGCCACTTTTCATGGTTGTGTATCGAATTGATGTTGAGTTACTTATCAAAGGGGTCGCAAAGATAGAGGCTTTTTTTCGTTCGCCAAAGCGAATGTCCGGCTTTCTGTGCCAATGAAAATTTGGCCGTTTTTGCCCCAACTTTTTTTCCACATAACTTTTTCAAAACCGGCGTCATTTTTGCGAACGTAACCACTTGGTGGCGAACGGAGTTAACATTCCGGTCATTTAGATTTTTTGGGGAATGCCCACCCGGGGCGCGGTAAACCCCGAACCATTGCCCCACCGGGCCAGTTGGCGGAGTGCCCGGCTTAACACTAACTTAACAAGCCAAAACCCACGATTGGAATACTTTTTACACTCCTCTCCCCAAACATACCCTTCATGCCCATGTACGTACTCAAGCGCGACGGACGGCGGGAATCCGTGAAATTCGATAAGATCACGGCCCGCATCGAGAAGCTTTGCTACGGCCTCGACCCCAATTTCGTTCAGCCGGTGGAAGTGGCCATGAAAGTGGTCGCCGGGATCTACGACGGCGTCACCACCGCCGAACTCGACAACCTCGCCGCCGAAACGGCGGCTTCGATGACCACCCGCCACCCCGACTACGCGATTCTTGCCGCCCGCGTGGCCATCAGCAACCTCCATAAAAACACCCAGAAGTCCTTTTCGGGCACTATCAAGCGGCTTTACACCTACGAAGACCCGAAGACCGGCGAAAACGCGGCGCTCATCTCCAAAGAGGTGTACAACGCCGTGAAAAAGCACGCTGCCCTGCTCGATTCGACCATCATTTACGACCGCGATTACGGCTACGATTACTTCGGCTACAAAACCCTGGAGAAGTCGTACCTGCTGAAACTGGACGGGAAAATCGCCGAGCGCCCCCAGCACATGCTCATGCGCGTGGCCGTAGGGATTCACCACACCAACATCGAGGCAGCGATTGAAACGTACAATTTGCTAAGTGAAAAGTGGTTTACGCACGCCACGCCGACGCTCTTCAACGCCGGCACGCCCAAGCCACAGATGTCGAGCTGCTTTTTGCTGACGATGAAAGGCGACAGCATCGACGGCATTTACGACACGCTCAAGCAAACCGCGAAAATCTCGCAGTCGGCGGGGGGCATCGGGTTGAGCATCCACAACATCCGCGCGACGGGCAGCTACATCAAGGGCACCAACGGCACTTCCAACGGCATCATCCCGATGTTGAAGGTGTTCAACGACACGGCCCGCTACGTGGACCAGGGCGGCGGCAAGCGCAAAGGCTCGTTTGCGGTGTACATCGAACCCTGGCACGCCGATATTTTTGACTTTCTGCAACTCAAGAAGAACCACGGCAAGGAAGAAAACCGCGCCCGCGACCTGTTCTACGCGCTTTGGATTCCGGATTTGTTCATGAAGCGCGTCGAGGACAACGACGTCTGGACGCTGATGTGCCCCCATGAATGCCCCGGTCTGGCCGACACCTACGGCGAGGCGTTCGAGGCGCTGTACACGAAATACGAGCGCGAGGGCAAGGGCCGCAAAACGGTGAAAGCGCAGGATTTGTGGTTTGAAGTGCTCGAATCGCAGACCGAAACCGGCACGCCCTACATGCTGTTTAAGGACGCGGCCAACAAGAAATCGAACCAGCAGAACCTGGGCACGATTAAGTCGTCGAACCTCTGCACCGAAATCATCGAGTACACCGCCGAAGACGAAGTGGCCGTGTGCAACCTCGCGTCGCTGGCGCTGCCGAAGTTTATCGAGAAAAACGAGCGCGGGTTCCTCTACTTCAACCACGACAAACTCGCCGAGGTGACGCGCGTCGCGACCAAAAACCTCAACAAAATCATCGACCTCAACTATTACCCGGTCGAGGAAGCCCGCCGCTCGAATATGCGCCACCGGCCCATCGGCCTCGGCGTGCAGGGCCTGGCCGACGCCTTCGTGCTGCTGCGGATGCCCTTTGAAAGCGACGAAGCCCGGCAGTTGAACATCGACATTTTCGAGACGATTTACTTCGCCGCCATGACGGCCTCGGTGGACGAAGCCAAAAAGTACGGGCATTACGAAACCTTCAAAGGCTCGCCGCTGTCGCAGGGCAAGTTCCAGTTTGACCTCTGGGGCGTGAAACCCCAGTCGGGGCGCTGGGATTGGGAAAGCCTCCGCCACGAGGTGATGAAGCACGGCGCGCGCAACTCGCTGCTGCTGGCTCCCATGCCGACGGCCTCGACGAGCCAGATTCTGGGCAACAACGAGTGCTTCGAGCCGTTCACGTCGAACATTTACGTGCGGCGGGTGCTGTCGGGCGAGTTTGTGGTGGTCAACAAGTACCTGCTCAAAGACCTCATCAAACTGAACCTGTGGAACGACGGGATGAAGAACAAGCTCATCGCCCACAACGGCTCGGTGCAGGCCATCACCGAGATCCCGGCGCACATCCGCGAACTGTACAAGACAGTCTGGGAAATCAAGCAGAAGACCATCATCGACATGGCCGCCGACCGGGGCGCGTTCATCTGCCAGTCGCAGTCGCTGAACATCCACATTCAGGACCCCAACTTCGGCAAGCTCACCTCCATGCACTTTTACGCCTGGAAAAAGGGCCTCAAAACGGGCATGTACTACCTGCGCACCAAAGCCGCCGCCGACGCCATCAAGTTTACGGTGGAGCCGCAGGCCGAAACGCTCCTGCAACCCGTGGTGGACGAAGTGGTGGCCGAGAAAGAAATGGATTACCTCGCCACCCCCCAGGCCCAGGCCGCCCTCGCCGCCGAAGCCCCCTCCGCGCAGTGGGCCGACGACCCCGACCAGAAGTGGCAGGACATGAGTTGCTCGATTGATGACCCGGAGGGGTGCGAGGCGTGTGGGTCGTGAGAAAACCGAATAGATAACAAACCCCGGTTTCATCTAGAAATCGGGGTTTGTGCGTTCTGGTGCCATTTTCTCTATCCTAAAACCTGCCTTCCATGCGATGAGCTTAGACCAGTACGAGGTTGAATTTTCTGAGTACCACACAGACTACGAATTTGTGAGCGTCGGCAAGCGAGGAAGCATCCTGAAAGTTGTCCAATACACCAAGATGAGCTATTCCAATTGGTACAATCTGGGTTTCGGAGACAAAAACCTGGAAACCGGGAAATGGGGTGATTTAACAGTGTCCGACAACGGAGACGATGAAAAGGTGTTGGCAACGGTGGGGGCAACTGCGATTGATTTTCTTGACTGGCATCCGCAGGCCACTATTTTTGCTACGGGCAGCACGCCAGTTCGCACGCGGAAGTACCAAATGGGTTTGAACCGCATTCACGGCGCGCTCACTGAAGGCTACGACGTGCAAGGTTTCGTGGGCGGACAATGGCAGCCGTTTGAACGAAACACGAACTACGAAGCGTTTTTGATGAGCAAAAAATAACGTGTACCTTCCTGCTATGAAAACGAAAGAATTGCGTATGCCGTCAATTCAATTGCCGAAGATGACGCACAACTCCCGGCTGGACGAAGAGTATAGCGGCAAGGTGCTATTTCCCGAAAAACTGGCCCAAGCCGAGAAATTCCTAAAAAAACACGGCCCGCCCCCGCCGTCGCTCGTGTCTCACGAGTGACTTTTCTTTTACTTCCGGCTCGGCGTAGTCTGTGACTACGTCGCGGCGATTGCCGGTCTCTGACCGGCGCAAATCGGAGATTTGCAAACACTCGGACGTAGTTATAAACTACGCCCCCGCCGTCGCTCGTGTCCCCCGCCGTCGCTCGTGTCTCACGAGTGACTTTTATTTCAAGCCCCTCTGGGGCGGCGTTGGTTGCAAGAAACTTCATTCTGCCAAACCGCGCTATCTATCAATCATTTTGACTTGCCTTTCAGCCACTTTCGGTAACAAGAAACGCACTCGCAGGCCACCACGCGCCAGAGGCGCTTTCCATACTCATCACTCGCCGGAGACGAGCGATTGCGAGCGAGAAACCTTCGTTGCTTGCTCAGGTATTCAGGCAGATTCCGCAACCCTTCCGTCACCGAGCGGTCTGCGATGAGCGTCTTCCACCTTGCATCGAACCTCTTCTTTCTTGCGGAAGGCGTCTTCCATGTTGCGACGCGCGTCTTCTTTCTTGCAGGAAGCGCCTTCTGGCTTGCGATGAGCGTCTTCTCTCTGCCCGGCGTACCCGGCACGCTTCTTTTCCCGGCAATCGCATTCGTACGAACTTCATCAATAGCCACATGACTGCCATGAACGAGAAAACCGTGAAAACTGCCGCCCGCATTGCACTGGGAGCCTCGCTGGTCCTGGCCGGTGTCGGCCACCTGACCTTTGCCCGCCGAACTTTCCGGGCGCAGGTGCCCGATTGGGTGCCTTTGCCCAAAGACGATACCGTTGTTTATTCGGGTCTGGCTGAAATCGCGTTGGGCAGCAGTCTGGCGCTGGCCGGCAAGAGGCATCGGGCGGCAGTGGGGAAAGTTGCCGCCGCCTTTTTTACGGCGGTTTTTCCGGGAAATATTTCGCAGTACGTCAACCGGCGCCCCGCGTTCGGGTTAGACACGGACCGGAAACGGTTCGTCCGGCTCCTTTTTCAGCCGGTGCTGATTTACTGGGCGTTGAAGAGCACAGAAGCGAAGTGAGCGGAGGAAGGGGAATCTTCGTGGGTGTCCCGTGCGTTGAAAACGCGTTTCACCGCCACCTCCTGAGCCAGGCCGATTTCCTGAATGGATTTCCCCAAGTTGTTACTTCTGCGCCCCCACGCCGGCTGAATCCGTTCCGGGGCTTATACGCATCTTTCCGAAAGTAACAATCTGATAAACTACCCTTACAATCGGTGCTGACGCCTTTTCTGGGTTAATCAAGCACCCTGTTTTGCTCCAGACGGAGGGCTAACGGGTGGACCTGGGAGAGACTGGCACGCCGGGCGGCGTACTTTTTTTGACGGTGGGTTCCCGTTGCCGCGCTTGATTGTGGCGACGACTCTCACACTTTAAACAAACTTTAAACATGGCAGAGTACACGAACGAGACCACAACACACACCACGTCGACGAGTCAGAACGACCGGATGCTGACGGCAATGTTCAACGACCGGGATAGCGCCGAACGGGCATACGACACCCTGCGGAGCCGTGGTTACTCGGATAAAGACGTCAACCTGTTGATGTCGGACGAAACGCGTGACAAGCATTTTGTATCCCGGCACGAAGACGGTGCCGATACTGATCTGGGCAACAAGGCCACGGAAAAAGCCGGTATCGGTTCGGCCATCGGGGGTACGCTGGGGGCAGTGGCAGCAGCCATTGCAGCCATTGGTACGAGCCTGGTGCTGCCGGGCGTGGGCCTCGTCATCGCCGGCCCGTTGGCGGCGGCGTTTGCCGGAGCGGGTGCCGGTGGCCTGACGGGGGGCATCATCGGGGCGCTGATTGGTTCGGGTATCCCGAAAGAGCGGGCTGAGGAATACGAAGCAGGAATTAAGCAAGGCGGTATCGTAATGGGCGTAAACCCCCGGAACGACGAAGATGCGCAGTACCTGCAACAGCAGAATTTCCGCTAAACCAACTGCGAAGCATAGTCTTGAAGTAGAGAAGCCGGTTCCTGCCTTTGCGCGGGAACCGGCTTTTTTCATGGCCCCTGGCCCTGAGCAACCGGGCCGTCGCCCGACGCCCACAAAAAAAGACCCGCTGCAAAGCGGGTCTTCAACCGATTCCGAAGAATCTGGAGTGGCGTTACTGGGCGATTTTCACGTTGACCGCGTTCATGCCTTTTTTGCCGCGCTCCACGTCGTAAGACACTTTGTCGTTCTCGCGAATCTCATCGATGAGACCCGACACGTGGACGAAGATGTCTTCGCCGGAATCATCCGGCTTAATGAACCCGAATCCCTTCGAGTCATTGAAAAATTTTACGGTACCTGTCATTAGAAAAAGTTAAATGCGTAAATGCCCCTAAAGGTACGGGTTAATTTCTGAAAATCACTACACATGGGTTTGCGGCCTCATCCGAACTAAAATTGGTCCGCAGGGGTAGTCAGCCGCCGCTCGTTGGGCGGACCCAAACGGAGTGCGGATTTCTCCTACGCCACCTCACCCAGCAGAAACCCGGTCAGGTCCGGCGAAAACGCGTCGTCGTCAGCCCGTTCAGCGTGGTAGGCCTCGAACAGCGAAGGCACGACGAGCGGACGGGCTTCGCCCGGCTCGTCACAGTCGGTGGTGTGGGGTACCAGCCTACGGGGGGCACCAAAGGGCTGTGGTTCGGACTCGAACCGGAAAAGGGGAACCAGGGAGTGAATGGCGTACATGGTGGTAGGGAATGGAAGGGATATCATGCAAGTATAGGAATAATAGCAATTATTTGTATCATAAAAGGCTTATTTTTTTGTTAGAGGGTCGTAAAAAATAACCGGAGGCGGAACGCCTCGGGAGGCGTACGGGCTGCAACGCAGTAAAATTTTTTTCGGGAAAGGCTTGGGGCCTTAAGTCGCTTATTTCCTTACATTTGGTCAGGTTCGCGTTAACCCCTCCGCGTATGCCCCAACCCGCAGCCCGCCTTGGCGATATGCACGTTTGTCCGATGGCCACGCCCGGCCTGCCGCCCATTCCGCACGTGGGGGGGCCAATCGTGGGGCCGGGCAACCCGACCGTGCTCGTAGCCGGCCAACCCGCCGCCACCGTGGGTGATATGTGCGTGTGCGTGGGGCCGCCCGACGTGATTGCCAAAGGCTCCGCCACCGTACTCATCGGGGGGAAACCCGCCGCCCGCATGGGCGACACCACCGCCCACGGGGGCAGCATCGTGCTGGGCTGCCCCACGGTGCTGATTGGTGGCTGACCGTTCGCTAAGTTTTACCCGCCCAAAGTCCCGATTTCCGCGCGAACACACCGCTCCGTTCGCGCCATTGAGTAAACGGTACCCGTTTTTGTTACCCGTCTTTTTAGCTTTAGCGACTAATCCCAAGTTGACCTGAACGTTGGTGTGCTGCCTGGTTGAGCCTGCCTGGAAGATGCAGCGTTTTTGCGCGGCGGAAAAACGGCTTGCTGTGGACGGAATCCAGCGAAAGGATTGATTTTAAGCAGTTTCGGTACGCAGTCGAGTCATTCAAAACCCTGATATACCCATGTACAACTACGGCATCGGCGGCCAGGAACGCAAGCAGGACGCCAGCGAAGGCATCACCGAAATTTCGCAGAACCGCACCCTGCTCCTCGAAAAACTCACCGACGACCCGGCCATCCGCCCCGAAATCGTCGGCGATCTGAAAACCGTGGACGACGTGTTCGCGCATTTTCAGCCCGAAAAAGAAGTAGAGTTTGAAAGCGAAGACGGCAGCACCTACACCGAAATGCTGCGGTTTCGCAGCCTCGGCGACTTCGGCAAGCGCGGCCTGATCAACCAGAGCGCGGCCTTGCAGGAATTGAACACGCAGTACGAAGACTTCCAGAAATTCGTCAAGCAGTTGCAATCCAACAAGATTTTGAAAACGCTGCTTGAAAACCCCGACGCCCGGCAGCAGTACCAGGCCGCTCTGCGCGCCATGATCAAAGAACTGGAAGACGCCGAATAAACTCACCCTCATTCCCCCTCATTCAACCCCGACCGTTATGGCAGCTACCGATAAAGAAGCACTGGAAGGCAAGGGTTTTGCCGAAAAAGAAGCCGCTACCGAAGCCGTTTCGCTGGAAGCGAGCACCGGCAAACTGGTAAAATTCGGCGGGTTCGCGATCCTGGAAACCACCGTGGATGGTGCCCAGAACCTGAACCCCGAAAAAAAGGCCCGCAAGAAAATTTTCCTGACCGAAGACGCCAAGAAAATCGAGCGCCACGCCCTGAAACGGCGGCTGCAACTCCTCGACGGCCTGCTCGACGAGGCCCAGGCCGTGCCCGACCTCATCGAAAAAGCCCAGCAGAAAGCCGATTCGGCCAGGGAACTGCTTCAGGCCAACCTGCTCAAGGCCCTCGAAGCCACGCGCCAGCTCGAAACCTCGTACCGCTCGGTCAATAATTTTTACAAAAACACCGACCAGGACAAACTCAAGAACGTGTACCTGATGAACGCCGAGATGGACCAACTCACCGATCTCGACAACACCACGTTTATCGACGCCGTCAGCGAGGAACTGGAGAGCAAGTACGACCGCCTCGATTTGCGCGAGAGTTACTCAATTCTTTCTATTCCGGGGTATTTGGGGTCGAAAAAGGTCATCGACAAGTGGGCGCGCATTGCCAACAAAAACAAGGTGATGCTCGTGACGGATTTCCAGCACCTCGACGCTCCCGAAGACGTGGTGGACATGTTCGAGTCGGCCGACCTGGCCGGGGGCGACCTCTACCTTTCCAACGTGATGATGGCCTGCAACTACCTCGTGGGCCGGGGCAAAGACCAGGAACTCGGCGAAGAAGAAGACCTCTACGTGCCCGGCTCGACGGCGCTGGCGGGCAAGGTGTATAGCACGCTGATGTCGCAGGTGACGGCGGGTCGCAAACACGGCGCGCTCAACGAAGTGGACGGCGTGCGGTTTCCGCTAAAAAAGTCCGAAATCGCGGCCATCGAGAAGCTGGGGCTGATTCCGATGGTCAACGAGTACGGCAAGGTGATGCCGTTCTCGGCCAAAACGCTCTTCAACGGCGACAACATCGGCCTGCAAACCTACTCGGTGGTGCGGGTGTTTGACTACATCACGAAGGTGCTCATCGACTTTTTGAATCGCCGCGCCTTCGAGAATTTCAACACCAACACGCGGATGGACATTCAGAAGCAGATCGTGAAATTCCTCGACAGCGTGACCGGACCGGGCAAACTCATCGAGAAATTCAAACTGCTGCGCTTCGAGCAGGACCCGAAGCAGAAAGACCGGATTTTCCTCGACATCCACATGATCCCGTATTTCCCGGCCAAGACCTTCCTGCTCAAACTCGACGGGCAGAAAGGCGACGACCCCGATTCGGCGGAGTGGAAGTCGGAGTACGGACAGCAGTAGCCCACCGGAAAACCACCCTCACCTTTTTACTTCCATGGCTTCGTTCATACTGACGCTGAACATCGACGGCGAAGAAATCACGCTCAACCGGGTCAATTTTTTTGCCATCCGCAGCCGGGACGCCAAAGGTCGCCCGTCCTCCAGCCTGGCCTGGACCGCCTCAATGAGCATGGACACGACCCCGGAAACCGCGTTCACGGACTGGATGATTGACCCCAACATGAAAAAGGACGTTTCCATCAAGTTTTACCGGGGCGATGAAGTCGAGAAAGAATGGCAGTTTAACCAGGCCAGTTGCTTCGGGTTTAAAGAAATTTATGTGGATGATTCCGGAAGAATGGAATCCCGCATCGTGATTTCGGGCGAAGTCGTCACCAATGGCAACGCCACCCTCAAATACGACTGGACGAGTTGAGTCGGCGTTCCCTTTAAGCCAATACGGCCATGGCAAGCAAAGCGATTTTATCCGTCTGCGGGCAGGACTTTAAGGTGCTCGAATTCAGCATCAACCTGCTTCAGAAAATCGACAACCAGGGCCGCCCTGGTTCGGGGGTTTTTATGGGCGATTTTTACATGGTGCTGCCGGGCGGCCCCGATCTCTTCTTCGAGTGGATCAGCGAACCCACGCGGATGGAAAGCGGCATCGTCAAGACGTACCGGTTCGATCAGGATTCAACTTTCGTGGAATATTCGTTTACCCAGGGTTTCCTGACGACGATGCTGGAAGATTACCACTACAGCGATTTCATGCAGAACCAGTTCAATCAGGTAAGTGTGGACGAGGAGGCCGACGAAGAATTTGGTACGTGGACGAAAGCCGTTACGGGCATAAAACCCAACGATTTGGGCATCAATGTGCTGGACGAATCGCTCCGGAAAACCCGGAAACTTCAGCAACGAACGGGCATTCCATACGTACTCATGCTGACGCTCTCCTGCGACACCATTACCATTCGGGACATTGAACACAAAAACAACTGGGGCCGGTAGCGGCACCCTCGCCGGGAGCTTCCGCGCCTGTTAACCCTAAACTGCATCGCCATGCCCTCGTTTCACGCTCAGTTGGATGTCGACGGCACCCTCTACCCCGTTAATCGGCTCTTTTTCACGGCTTCGCGCAAACGAGATGACCGTGGGAAGCCCGCTTCTGGTACCATCTGGCGACTAATCGTCAGCATCGATGCGGTGGCACAAGGCCCGTTCGCGGCCTGGATGTTCGATGCGAAAATGGCCAAAGACATCCGGCTGGTGTACTACAACGCCACCGGGCAAGACGAAAGCGAGACGCTGAAAGAATGGAGTTTCAAGGAAGTTCTGGCGTATGGCATGGTCGAGGTTTTCATCGGGGATGCGTCGTTTCAGACTACCAACCTGGTCATCGCGGGTAAGGAAGTTTCCAACGGCAATGCGACCCTGACCCTGGAACCAACCGAGTAATTTAAAACCGCTCCTAATCGAGTAAAGCCATGGCTCATAAAGCAATCGTCAACGTCGCCGGTCAGGAGCTCAAAGCGCTCGAATTCCTGGTCGGTTTCAAGCAGGCTTACGACAGCGAGGGCAAGCCGGCGTCCGGGGTAATGCTCGGGGATTTCTACCTGATTTTTGAAGGAGGAACCGATCTGTTTTTCGAGTGGCTGGTGGACGCCAAGCGGCTCGAAAACGGCAGCATCAAAACGTACCGCGACGACCAGGATTCGGTATTCCTGAGCTACGATTTTGAAAACGCGTTCGTCACGGACGTTTCGGAAAGTTTTTACGAAAACGTCGGCGGGATTCAGAATCAATTCAATCAGGTCAGTTCGGCGGAAGATTTGAGCGAAGACCTGGTTGAGTTTGGGTACCAACACGACCGCCTCAGTAAAAAGGACAGCGCGATTCAGCTCAACATGTGGAAACGGGTGCGCAAGTTTCAGGAACGGGCCAAAATGCCCTACTGCCTGTTCATCACCATGTCGTGCGAGAAGATCACCCTTTACGACGCCACCTACGACAACAAGTGGGGAAAATGAAACGGCTCCTTCACAACCCCTAACTCCCTACGCCCATGCCCTCGTTCAAATCTGAAATGGAAGTGGACGGCGAAACGTATTCGCTCCTCCGGACGCACTTTTACGGATTTCGCAAACGCGACGCCAAAGGCCGGCCCTCCTCAAAAGCGGGCTGGATGGTGGTCATGCAGATGGACTTGCGCGAAGAAAGCACGATTAGCACGTGGATGCTGGATAAAAACAGCAAGAAAGACGTCACCATCAAATTTTATAACGCCGACGACGATTCGACCCTCAAGGAATGGCAACTCACCGAAGCAGCCTGCTACTCCATGGACGAAACGTTCATCGCCGATGCTGGTTTCATGCTCACGACCCTCCTCGTTACGGGAACGGAAATTGGCAACGGGAACGCCAGCCTGAAATACGATATGGCTTAAACGATTTCAAACCGATTTACCGTCATGGCGAACAAAGCCACTTTATCCGTTGCCGGGCAGGAATTTGAGGTGTTTGAATTTCACATCAATTTCACCCAAAAGTACGACAACCAGGGTAAACCAGCCTCAGGGGTATTCCTGGGCGATTTTTTTATGATCCTGAGCGCGGGCAATGACCTGTTTTTCGAGTGGCTGACGGACCAATACCGCATGGAAAGCGGGACGATAAAAACGTTTCGAACCGACCAGGATTCCACGTTTGTGGAATATTCGTTTGAACAAGCGTTTCTGACGAGCGTGCTGGAAAGCCATTTCGAGGACGGGGATTGGTTGCAGAATCAATACAATCAGGTGGGGAGTCTGGAAAACCGGAGCGATATCATTGATACGAACATGAATCAAATCCGCGGGGAAGCGAACAGCGAAATGCACGTCCTCAACTCCCAGCGAAATCTCGTGCAACAATTTCAGCGGCGCACGGGCAATTCGTACTGCCTGTTCGTCTCGCTTTCCTGCGAAAAGGTGAAAGTCCGCGACGTCGAACACGACAACAAGTGGGGGCTATCGTGACGATACCCATCGCCTGTTTTTCTCAGTCTCAAACCCTGTAAATCCCAACAGACGATGCCATCCTTCCGGGCCGAACTCGAAGTAGACGGGGCCACGCACCCCCTAAATACGCTGCACTTTTACAGCACCCGCAAACGCGACCCCAAAGGTCGCCCGTCTTCGCACACGATGTGGGTCGTGCTGGTGGACATCGACATCGTGGAAGACAGCGCCATTACGGCCTGGATGGTGGACAAAAACGCCAAAAAAGACGCCACCATCACGTTTTACAACGCCGACGACGACAGCACCCTGAAAACATGGGAGTTGAAACAGGCTGTCTGCTACACGATGAATGAGAAGTTTATTTCCGATCTGGGGTTCATGCGGACCATTCTGAAGATTTCGGGCAAGGAAATCTCGAATGGTGACGCCACCATGACCTACGACGATAAGTAGCCCTCTTCTAAAATTTAACATCCATCATGGCAAACAAGGCTACGCTTTCCGTCGCTAACGAAGAATTCAACGTCCTCGAATTCACGTTGACACTCCAGCAAAAGCATGACAACCAGGGCCAACCGGCTTCTGGGGTGTACCTGGGCGATTTCGCGCTGATTCTGGAAGCCGGGAATGAGTTGTTTTTCAACTGGCAGACCGACCAGACCCGCATGGAAGACGGCGACATCACCATTTTCCGCACCGATCAGGATTCAAAGTTCATCACGTACTCGTTTGAAAAAGCGTTTGTCACCTCCCTGCTGGAAAGTTATTACGCCAACGATGATCTGACCAACGTGTACAACCAGGTTGGAACCGTCGAGGATCTGGGCGGTGCCCTGCTGAACGCGGTGATGGCCGGCTTCAACAACCAGGACCAGTACACCACCAACCTGATTTCCCAGCGAAACGCCGTTCGCGAGTTTCAAAAGCGCACGGGCAACGCTTACTGCCTGTTTGTCTCGCTTTCCTGCGAGAAAATCACCATCCGCGACGTGGAGCAAGACAACAAGTGGGGTACATCGTAAGCAAACCGCCCGGGTGGCCCCTTCGTCATTTCATCTTTTAACTCGCCCGAACTCATGGCTTTTGAAGGAACCCTTAACGTGGACGGTACCGCCTACGCCATCAACTGGATGCTGGTGCAGGTAACCCGCGACGAAGACCAGCGGGGCAAACCCGCCTCCCGGCCGGGGTGGTCGATTTTCGTCAGCCTCGACGCCATGGACGACAGCACCGTGAAAAACTGGATGATCGACCCGAACATGCAGAAGGACGGCAAAATCATCCTCAGCCGAATCGACGAATCGGCAACCTTCAAGGAGATTGAATTTAAAAAAGCCTTCTGCGTCAGTTACACGGACGACTTCTTTGCCGACATTGGCTACATGAACACGCTGCTCCGCATTACGGGGGCCGAACTGGCCTTCAACAAGGCCACGCTGAAGGTATAGTTTGTCCTTTAATCGTTCCCTAACCCATGTCGTTTCAGGCCACGTTAACCGTCGAAGGCAAAACGTTCCCCGTCTTGCAGTGCAGCCACCGGATTTCGCAGAAACACGAGCGGGGCAAAGTCACGTCGGGCGTGCGGGGTGGGGTCATCATCCTGGTGCTGGACGGCACCGACGAAGCCCTGCTCGGCGACTGGGCCTCCGGCCCGACCGTCAAGAAAGACGGCGACGTCACCTTCAACCGCATCGACCAGCAGTCCACTTTCCAGAAACTCGAATTTCAGGGCGCGTACGCCACGCACTACTTCGAGTTCATGACGTCGAAAAACATCGACGAGCAGGGCGTTTTTGAAGCCATCGCCGAAAATGTCAGCCTCGACATCCGGAGCGGGGACAAAAACGAAGCGATCGTCATCAACAACGTTAAATTACTGATCCGCTTCGCCGAACGCACGGGTGTGAGCAACTGCATTTTGCTGCGGCTTTCGGCGGAAAAAATCAAACTCGACGGCATCGACCACCAAAATACCTGACCGATGGCAAAACAGGTCGTGGCACACATCGAGTTGGAAGGCGGCACCGAATTGAAGGAGGCCTCGTACCTGTGCATCGAGCAGGATTTGTTTGGGCACCACACCTTCGAGCTGCACGTGCCCTTCGAGCAACTGGAGGATGCCAACGAGTTGTTTTTCCACAAATCCCACCAAAACGTCTGCGGCAAAACGATTCAGTTTTCGTTCGACCCGCTGCTCGAAAAAGGCTCGTTTTCCTTTAAATTCAAGGGCCTGATTACCGAACTGGCCCTGAAAAACACCAGTAACCTCTCCAACACCTTCGTGCTGACCGGCTACAGCCCCACGATCCTGCTGGAAGACAGCCGGTTGCGGCGGACGTTTCTGGGCCAAAGCCTGAGCGGCATTGTCGACCACGTGCTCGACCCCTACCCCAGCAATCTGGTGAAGCGCTCGGTGAAACCCCGCCAGAAGGCCCAGCAGAAATACGTGGTGCAGTACGACGAAACGGCCTTCGGGTTTTTGGCCCGGCTGGCCGCCGAGTACGGCGAGTGGTGTTTTTACGACGGGCAGCAACTGGTGTTCGGCGAGCCGTCGGGGCAGGAAGTGGATTTCGTCGTCGACGGCACCCAGACCTTCGACATGGCCCTGCGACTGCTGCCTTCCAAATTTCTCTATACCCGCTACGACTACCTCGCCCACAAAACCTACGAGAGCCACTCCGACAACCAGCAGGTGAGCGGCCTGGGCCAGTGGAGCAAATTCACCCTCGACGAATCGGGCAACACCTTCAGCCAGGAAACCCAGGTGCCCCTGCCCAAACCCGTGTACGGCCAGAGCGAACTCGACGACATCGCCAAGACGGAAAAAGCCGCCCAGGCCAGTCGGCTGGTTGAATTCCGGGGTTCGGGGGAAAACCCGGAGTACTCCGTCGGGAGCGTGATCAAGGTCAAGGGCACGCGCATCACCGAGCGGGGCACGTCGGAGGAGAATTTTGGCAGCTACCGCATCACGCACGTCCGGCACGAGGTGAGTGGCAGCGGCAACTACGCCAACACGTTCCGGGCCGTGCCCGAGTCGGTCAGTACGCCCCCGCCCAACCCGGCGTTCCACCTGCCGCTGGGCCAGCCCGAACTCGCCACCGTCACCGACAACCAGGACCCGGAGAAATTGGGCCGGGTGAAAGTCGAGTTTCTCTGGCCGGGCAATGACAAGCAATCCGACTGGCTCCGGGTGGCCCACGCCTACACCGCCGACGGCGAGGGAATGCTCTTCGTGCCCGAAGAAGGCGCCCAGGTTCTGGTGGCTTACGAAGGCAACCTGGCCGAGTACCCTTTCGTGATGGGTAGTTTTTACCCGAAAACCGGCGGGTACACCTACACCGAGCGCGACAACGTACTCAAACGCATCCAGACCAAAGGCGGCAACCAGATTTTGTTGCACGACAAAGACGGCGAGCAGCAAATTGAACTTACCAACACCAACCAGACCGGCACGCGCATCCTGCTGTCGTTTGCCAGCGACGGCAAAATCACGCTCGAAACCGACGGACCGGTGGAAATAAAAGGAAAGGACATCACCATCACCGCCAGCAACGACCTCACGCTCGAAGCGCAGAACAAGGTAAAAATCGAAGGAAAGGTCGGCGTGGAAGTGAAAGGAGCCGAAATCAAAGCCGAGGCCGACGCCACGGCCAGCCTCAAAGCCAACGGGCAGGTCACGGTGGAAGGTACCCAGACGTCGGTGAAAGGCAACGCGATGGTCGAGGTGAAAGGCGGCGTGATTATGCTGAACTGAAAAAAGGCGGCGAGTCCGTGTTGCCTTTTTCGGGAAAACCGGCGACTAACCCCCAGCCAGCGCCTTCAGCCGCGTTCCGCCCGGATCGTGTCGTTGTCGGCAATGGCGTTTTGCTGAAACGTCCGGTCGGGGTCGAGGTAGCGACGGCGGCGGTACCAGGGGTGTTTTTTGTAAAAAAGCCAGCCACAAGGCTGCTGCTGCGTGGTCAGGAATTCGACCGGTCCGTTGGGGTTGCGCTCGTTGTAGTCGTTGATGAAAATCAGGAACAAATCGCCCAGGTTCATGGCCACGGGCGCTTTGGCCTTGAAATTCGTCAGGGTCGTGTCGTCGCAGCGTTTGGGAAACTCGAACTGAATCACCAGCACCCGCGAGAGGTCGATCAAATCCATGTCGGGCGCGGGGGCGTCCAGCGGGTAGTACCATTTTTTGTACGTTGCCGACGGAATCCGGAGGTAGTAGTCGAAGGTCAGGTAAAAAAAATACCCGACCACGAACGGTACGATGGCCGTGGCAAACCCCCAGTCGGCCGGGCGGCCCAGCGCCAGCCGGGGCAGCAGCCCCACCGCCAGCCCGCCGAGCAGCGCCAGGCCGAGGGTCAGAAAAGCGCCCGTCCACACATCGCCGGGCTGGGCAAAGGGCAGGAAGCGCCGCATGGGCCGGACGTTGAAAATGCCCAGCAGCAGAAACAGCGCCTGCGCCGCCAGGTAGGCCCATTGAATGGTGGTGGGTTGCGCCAAAAGCCCCAGTGCGCCCACCACGCCGCACACCAGCACCACGATAAGGACGTAAAGAAGCGCGGGGGTAGCTTTTAACTTGAGTTTCGGCGCGGGTAGGTTCATAAACTCGGCTTCGATCGCGGCTGGGGGGTGTGCGAAGAGCAAAGATGCTAATTCCACCAAAAAAAGCCACTCCGCACTCCGGTTTCCGGCGTAAATCCGCAAAAAAGGAGGGCATTAACGCCCGACTATTGACGGAACGGTTAAAGAAACGTCCTGAAAACCTGACTATTTGCGCGTAGTTTCGTAAATCGAATCCATCACCACACAGCCCTCCCAATTCGTATGAAACGGCATACCACTCTCTTCCTCTTTGCGGGCCTGCTGTTGAGCCGGGCCGCGTACGCCACCGACGGCCCGGCCACCAAACCCCCGAAGCCTCCGCGCGACGACTCGCGGGTGTATATCAAACTTTACGGCTACTACGGCCTGCTCGCGCCCGGCTCGTTCCGGCTTACGGCCAGCACCAGCAACTCAGGTGGCGGCACTACCAACAAAAGTTCCTTCAGCCAGTCTAAGGGCCTTGGCCTCGGCCCCCGGGTGGGGGTGGGCCTGGGCTACATCGTCAGCGACCTTATTAACATCGGTGTCGATGCCGAGTACACGCTGTCGTCGTCCATCAAAGCGCCTGGCAGCTACACGTCCACGGGTACGGGCTATTCGTCCAGCGGTGCGTCGGACCAAGCGTTTACCTACGAATTCATCACCGTGACGCCCAACATCATGCTCAAGGCCATCACGAAAGCCGATTATTACATCTACAGCCGGGTCGGGCTTTCCCTGATTTACCCCCTGAAATTCCAGCGCAGCTACACGAGCACGTCCACCACGACGCAGGGTGGAAAAACGAGTCTGGGCACCAGCGTCTCCCTGTACGATTACAAAAGCAACATCGACCTCGGCTTTCAGGCCGCGCTCGGCGTGCAGTTCAGCGCCGGGGCCAAGGTGCGCATCTTCGGCGAAATTGTGTACAACGCCTACACCTTCCTGCCCAACAAAAGCACGTATACCTACACGAACACGAGCACCAACCCGGCTTCAACGACGAGCGGCACTTACGATTACACCTACCTGACCTCCGGCGATTACACCCAAACGCCGGGAGCCACGACGTTCAACCAGCAGCAGGAACGCATCCAGGCCAACAGCCTCGGCCTGGCCGTCGGGGTGGCGTACCGGTTTTAATGGGTTTAAGGTTTGAGGTTTAACGTAGTTATTTTTCACGTTAAACCTTAAACGTTAAACCTCAAACCTTAAACCCTATGCCCCCCCGCTACTACACCCTGCCGCTGCGCTTCGATTTGGTGCTGAAAAAGCAACCCCACGGCACCTGCTCGGTGGCGGAATCCATCGCACAGAATTTGTTCCTAATCCTGACGACCCACTACGACGAGTCGCGGTTCGACGCTTCGTTCGGGTGCAGCATCTGGAGCGACGATTTCAGCAACCAGACCAACGCCCGCTGGAAGGAAGCCATTCAGGAATCCATCGAAGAATCCATCCGGCAGCACGAAAAACGGCTTGCCAACGTGCGGGTCAAGGTGGAATTGGACGATTTTGAAACGATGCTCGCCAAAAACAACCGCCGCGTGAAACGCCGCCTCGCCGTGGGCATCGACGGGTCCGTGGCGACCACCAACGAGCCGTTCCGGTTTTTCAAACACCTGTTTGTTTCCCCCCTGTCCTACGAATGAGCGCGATGGAAGGCTTCGAACCCCGCCAGTTTGCCCGCGAGCGGGTCAAGAGCCGGATGCTCCGCCGGGCCGCCGAACTCTGGGGCTACGCCGAGGCCGAACTCGACGCCTTCGACCCGCTCGTGGCCCTGCTCGTGGAAGC
Organism: Spirosomataceae bacterium; assembly: GCA_965249815.1. Taxonomy (GTDB): domain Bacteria; phylum Bacteroidota; class Bacteroidia; order Cytophagales; family Spirosomataceae; genus JAJAZB01. Next base: position 1,397,567 of record CBDFMV010000003.1, read on the forward strand.
CTGCGCGGTGGAATTCGAAAAGATTTCGGTGGAAATCAACGAAACCCAGACCCGCCTGCTCGACCGCCTCGCCCGGCTCATGAACCCCGACGTCGACGTGGCCCTGCCCGCCGTCGGCCTGGTGCAGGTGCGGGCCGCCGAACCCCAAACCACGTTGCTGCCCGACGCGCAGTTTTTGTTCCGGAAAACGGGCGCGGCCAAAAGCGCCGTACAGCCCGACGTGTTTTTTTCTCCCATCGTGCCCACGACGGTCGTGGACGGAGCCGTGCGCTACCTGGCCACCGCACAATCGTTGTTTCAGGTCGAAAATGGCATCCAGAAAACGCCCCTCGCCCAGGCCGAAGGGCAGGTCGTCGGGCTGACGCAGTCGCTGTGGCTGGGCCTCGACCTCCACGAAGACGTCCGCTCGCTCCAGGGCCTTACCGTTTTTTTCGACTGGCAAAACAACCCCGACCGCGCCACCTGGTACGCGTTTCTGCCCTTTGGCCGCTGGCTGCTCGAAGGCCAGGAACTCCGTACCCGCGTCGGCTGGCCCACCGCCGGTGGGGGCGAGGAGCCGGTCAGTTCCCTCGAAAAAGAATTTGACACGATGGGCAAGGCCGAGCGCCGGGCGCTGGCGCTGTTCGACCCCTGCGTGGTGAGCGTGGAAGCGGCCCCGGCGCTGAAGGACCTGCCTCGGCGGCCCTACCCGGAGGTGTTCACGGGCCTGTTCAACGCCCGCGACCTGCGGACGATCAAAGACCCGCTGCTGTGGGTGCAGGTGCAGTTTCCGCACGCCATTCCGCCCGAAGCCCTCAACGCCGTGCTGTGCAGCCTCAACAGCGTGCCCGTGCTCAACCGGCGGCTCAACAAACTCACCTACAAACTCACCCAGACGCTCAACATCATTCCGTTGAGCGCCGAAGGCTCGTTTCTAGCCGTGAAAGATGTCCGCAACACCCGTTCGACGCGCTTCCGGTCGGTGCCGCTGGGCAATTTGCTCGACCTCGAACTGGAAACCTACACGCTCCAGTACGGCGTGAGCCGCTTCGACGAACGCAGCGCCCGCGAAGTACTGGGCAATTTGCTCGACATCGTGCGCGACGAAAGTTCGTCGTTCGCCGCGCTGGGCGAAGACTTCCTGGCGTCGGTCATCCGCGAACTCAACCAGAGTCTGTCGCGGCTCGAGGCCAAAGTCGGGCCAGAGCAGGTCGAGCGCAAAAACACGATTCCCTACGTGGTCATCAAGCCGAAAACCGCCGGGGAAACCGTGTTCATCGAATACTGGACGGGCAACGGCGAAGCGGGCAACCGGATTCCGGCGGGGAGCCGCCTGGTGCCGTACTCGGATTTGTACGTCCGGAAAGACGCCGTTTTCCTGCTGACCACCACCCAGGGCGGGCGCGACAAGCTTAAAGTGGCCGAAAAAGTAGAATAGCTACCGCAAGGCGCTCTTGACCCGCAACCGCATCGTCACGCTCGAAGACGTGAAGGCCGCCTGCTTCGCCGAACTCGGCGCGAGCCTCCGGCACGCCGACGTGCGCCGGGGCTTCGTGGTGGGCGCGACGCCCGAAAAAGGATTCCTGCGTTGCGTGCAGATTGACCTCACGCCCGCGCCCAACGCGCCCTATTCCGCCGAAGAATGGCTGCAACGCAGCGAAAGCCTGCGGTTGTTGCTCGAGAGTCAGTCGGTTGGCAGCCTGCCGTACGTCGTGCGGGTAACTGCCGCAGCAAAAGGCTAAACGCTAAACTCTGAACGCTAAACCCGTTCTCCCCATGGCCGACCTGAGCGCCTACCTCCGCGAACTGCAAACCCTGCCCGGCGACCTCCGGGTGGAGGTAGCCGTGGCCGATTTGCTCGAAGACGGCGTGGGTCTGGAAAACCTGCTCTTTTGCCCCGTGGGCACGTTCCGGCGGGGGTTTCAGCGCGACATCGGGGAGGTGGAACTGGCCGAAATCGGCACGAAAAAAACGCCGGTACTGCGCCTCGAAATCAACCGCGACGGGTTGTACGACACGCTGCCCGAAGGCGTTTTTCACCAGCCCACTTCCGATAAACCCGCCCGCACCGCGCGGGAAGTGGCTCAGGAGGTGAAACTTCAGCGCGAACGCGAGGCGGCGGCCCGGCTGTTTTTTCTGCCCTTCGAGCAGGAGTTTTACCGCGAACGCGTGTACCTTGAACTCGAAGAACGCCGCTACCTCTTTGACGCCGAATACGCCGACGGCGACGATTTGTTCACCCAGTTTTGGGGCCTGCCCCCGTTTCTGGACGCGCACCAAACCACGAGCCTGGCGCACCTGCTGCCCTTCGCGCACCAGGTGGTCGGTGATTTGGCCCGGACGCAGGAATGCCTGGAAATCATCCTTGGCGACCCGGTGCACATCGAAACCGTTGAACCGGCCCGGTTGCCGCTGCCCGGCGAGGTGCGCCTCGGCTCCGCCACGCTGGGCGTGAACACGATCATTGGCGACACCTACACCGACACGCTGCCCGCCACCCGCATGACGGTGCGGCCAACCACCTCCGAGCGGCTGGTAGCATACCTGCCCGGCGGGCGGGGGTTGAAGGTGCTCGATTTCCTGAGTCAGTACCTGTTTCCCGCCGAAAGCGAACTGGAAAAAACCGTAGAATTGACCCTGCCGCCCGACGCCGGTGGCTTCGTGTTCGCCCTGACCGAAGACGCCCACGCCGGACGGCTCGATTACACGACGTATCTGTGAAATGGTGATGGAGTGATTTACCAATGGAGCGATTCGGTAACTACGTTTAATTTGTCAACTTGCAAATCACTCCTTTGCTCCATCGCCCCATTACTCCATCCTTGTAACCCCATGCTCGGCACCACGAAAAACCTGCCCGTCAACTGGATCGACGGCATGAAAATCTCCCGGCGGCATTTCACCGAACTGGAGAATTTCGTGCACGATGCCGTGCGGGATGCCCACGCCGCCCGGCTGACGCCGTATTCCTACGGTGTGCTGCCCGCCGAGCGTCCGCTCGACCTGAGCATCCAGTGCGATTTCAACCAGCAGGCCGTCGTGCAACTCCGGAATTGCCAGGCCGTAACGCCCAACGGCTGCCGCGTGGACGTGCAGAACAGCGAAACCCTCCGCGTGCAAACGTCGCTGAAAGACCTGGCCGAAACCTACAAGCTCAGCACCTCGACGAGCCAGACTTTCGAGGTGATTCTGACTATCAATCCTTTCGCCCGCGTGCCCGTGGGTGAACCCACGCCGGGCGAGGCCCCGCCCCGCCACCCGTACACGTTGCCCGAATACCGCCTCGACGTGGTGCCAACCGAGTTTGTCAACGTGGCCGAATTGACGAGCCACCTGCTCATAGGCCGCATCACGTTTGCCAACGGCGAACTCCGCCCCGCCACCGAGTACATTCCCGCCTGCACCGCCGTGGCGAGCCTGCCCGCCCTGATCGACTGGCACGGGCGGCTGGGTACCGTGCTCACCGACGTGGAAGCCAACGCCTACCGGATTTTGCAGAAAGTGCGCGCCAAAGGCCAGAAAAGCACGCTCAACGACAGCATCAGTTTCCTCTGCGAACGCCTCGTGGCCCGGCTCGCCGGGGGGAGTTTTGCCTACCAGCACGTGCTGCCCCAACAGCCGCCCCTGTTCTGGCTCGACCACCTGATGGGGCCGGTACACACGCTCGGCAGCGTGGTCAATTGCCTCAGCGACCGCGAAAAAGAAGAACTCGTCGGGTACCTCAGCGAATGGGCCGACCTCACGCCGGGGGCGTTTGAGGGCAGCATCGCCGCCCTGGGCAAGGCCACCTACCAGCACACTGAACTGGCCCGGCTCATCCAGGATTTGGACGCGTTTTACAAAATGCTCTCGACGGTGCTGTACAAACTGAGCCAGTTGGAGTTCGTCGGTAAGCGCAAGGGCCAGAACGTGTTCATCATCGAGCATCAGGTGCAGGAGCAGCCCGCCCCGGCCCAACCCGCCCCACCGCCCCCGCAACCGCAGGCCGAAAAACCCAAAACCCGGTGGAGTCCGCTGGGGTAGTCAGGGAATGGGTCGATTCGGTAATTGGGTAATTTGTCAACCTGAAAACCATTCACCCCTTACCCAAATACTCAATCACCCATTTACCACCATTACCAAATTACCCAAGATGGAACCCCTCAACCAGGCCGAACGCTCGGCGGCCATCCGGCGCTTCGCGGGCGTGTACTCCCTCTCGCTGCTGCCCGTGCTGCTGGCGGCGTACTTCTTTTTCCAAACCCCGACCGAGGCCATTCGCCAGGAAAACGAAAACCTCAAAGCCACCCTCGACGGGCAAACTAAACTCGTCGGGAAAATGGACGTGATGAAAGGCCGCCTCGCCGACATCGAATCGGCCGATAAATCGTACGTCAGTTCGGCCAACGTCATCGAGAAAGGCACGTTGCGCAAAAACCTCGAAGAGTACGAAAACACGATTAAAACCGCCCTGTACGAGTTGAAACGCGATTCGGCCAATTTTGCCGATGCCCTCAACAAGCGCACCTCCAGCGGCATTACCGGCTCGTTCGACGCCCTGCTGACCTACCGCAACACCATCGGCTACCTCCGCGATTTGCTCGAAAAAAACGGCGTCAGTACCGAGGCCATCGACAAACTGCGCGCCGATTTGGTGGCCAAAAGCGAGAAAGTAGAAATGCTCGAACTGATGCTCAAGCAGAAGCCCGCCCCGGCTCCAGCGGGTGGCGGCGGCGGCGGCGGTGGTGGCGGTGGTGGTCCTGACCCGGAAGTAGGTGTGCTGCGCGGGCAGGTGAAAAATTTGCAGGACGAAAACGCCCGCCTCAAAGCGGCCAGCGTCGATCGCCCCGTGGTGATTTCGGGCAAAGGCGGCGACGCGGCCAACGAACTCGAAGATCGCCTCGCGTTCGTTACCGCCGACTGCCTCGTCAAGCAGGCCGACGAAGATCGCAAGCGCAAGCAGGAGCGCCTTCAGTTGTACAACCAGGCCCTCGACGCCCTTAAGAAACTCCAGGAATCGGCCCACCTCGACAACTACCGCGTCATGGCCAAGCAGAAGATCGACTACGTCAACGACAAGCTGCCCCGCGTAAAATCCAAAGATTTCTGAGCGGCTCCCTGCCCGGAAACTCGCCAGCCGGGCGCGATATGGCTTTTTTCACCGAAAAAATTCGTGTAACCCCTCAGCCCTTTGCCCCATGGCTACCTACACCGACGAACTCCGCCGGGCCATTCACATCGCCCAGAAATACAGCAAGGAGTACGGCAACGAACTCTTCGCCCCGGCCCACCTGCTGATGGGCCTGCTTCACAACGACGTGGGCCTGGCCTCGTGGCTGGGCGTACTCGGCAAAGACGTGCCCTACCTGCGCGAGTGGGCCGAAATCCGGATGGAAGAAAGTCCGCGCGCCGGGCGTACGCCCGAAAACCCACCCGGCAATGCGCAGGTAAAGGCCACTATGGAACTGGCCGAACTCATCGCCCTGCAACTGGGCCGCGACGCCACCGATCCCGTCAGCGCGCTGGGGGCGGTGCTCAAACCGGGCGTCGGGTTCACCGCCGAGCAACTCCGCAGTTTTCCCATCACCCAAAAAGAACTCCTCGACGCGGCTCTCGACGATGCCGCCACGGAGCACGCGGTGAAGAGCGCGCCTGCCGAAGCGGGCGGCGCATCGGGCGACGGTTCCGCGCCCAAATCGACCGGGGCCTTGCTCAAGTTTTGCACCGACAAAACCGCCCTCGCCGCCGAAGGCCGCATGGACCCCATCATCGGGCGCGACCGCGAAATCCGGATGATGATCGAAGTGCTCAGCCGACGCACCAAGCCCAACGTCATCCTTGTCGGCGAGCCGGGCGTGGGCAAAACCGCCCTCGTCGACGGCTTCGCGCTCAACATCGTGGCCGGAAAAGTGCCCTCCAACCTGCTCGCCGCCCGGCTGTTTGAACTCGACACCGGCGCGCTGGCGGCGGGGGCCTCGTACAAAGGCGAGGTCGAAGACCGGCTGAAAGGCATTCTGCGGGAAATAAAGGCCTTCGACAAGGCGATTCTGTTCATCGACGAAATCCACGTGCTGCTCGACAGCCGGGGGCCGCTCGGCGGGGGCATCGTCAACATTCTCAAACCCGAACTGGCGCGGGGCGAACTGACCGTCATCGGCGCGACCACCAACGACGAGTACCGGAAGTACATCGAAACCGACGAGGCTTTCGGGCGGCGGTTCGAGGTGCTCAACGTGCCCGAACCCGACGTGACAACGGCCATCCGGATGCTAAAACACCTGCTGCCGCTCTACGAAACCCACCACCAGCTCAAAATCGAGGACGACGTATTGAGCGAAGCCGTGCGGCTTTCCAAACGCTACGTGAAAGACCGCCGCCTGCCCGATGTGGCCGTCGATTTGCTCGACCGCACCCTCGCCGCCACGCGGCTGATGCGCGAAACTTCGGCCCCCGAACTGGCCCTGTTGCGCCAGCGCCTCGACCAGTTGACGACCGAAACTCCCGCCGAGTTGCTCCTTGCCGAACTCCGCTGGTTCGACACCGAACTCCGCAACCGCCTCAGCCCGCTGCTGCTGAGCCAGTTGGAAGACGGCGAGTTCGTCGTGGCCGACATCGACGCCGCCGACGTACTCCGCGACCACCTCGACCGGAAGCTGACTGAACTGGTCAGCCTTGCCGGATTGCCCAAAGTGGCCGTGACCAAAGGCGACGTGGCGGCGGTGATTTCGCACAAAACGGGCATTCCGCTCGGCAAAATTCAAAGCAAGGAGCGCGACAAACTGCTGCTGGTCGAAGACGTGCTCAAGCAGCGCGTCATCGGGCAGGACCACGCCGTCAAAGCCCTTGCCGACTCGATCCTCGAATCGCGCTCGGGCCTGACCAAAGCCGGGCAGCCCGTCGGGTCGTTCTTTTTGCTCGGTTCGACGGGCACCGGCAAAACCGAACTGGCGAAGGCCCTGGCCGATTTTCTGTTCAACGACGAAGCTTTCCTGATTCGCTTCGACATGTCGGAGTTCAAGGAAGAGCACTCGGCGGCCCTGCTCTACGGCGCGCCTCCGGGCTACGTGGGTTACGAAGAAGGCGGGTTGCTGGTCAACAAAATCCGCGAGAAACCCTACTCGGTGGTGCTGTTCGACGAAATCGAAAAAGCCCACCCGTCGGTGTTCGACATTTTCCTGCAAATCCTCGATGAAGGTCGCCTCCACGACCGGCTGGGCAAGGAAGGCGACTTTTCCAACGCCGTCATCCTGTTCACCTCCAACATCGGCAGCGAGTTCATCATCCGGGAGTTCGGCGAGGGGCGCGTGCCCGCCGGGACGGACTTGATGGAGGCGATGGCGCGGCATTTCCGGCCCGAATTTCTGGCCCGGCTCACCGAAATCGTGCCCTTTGCGCCCATTTCCGAGGAAAACGCCGTCCTCATTTTCACCCTTCACCTGCGCGGCCTCACCGATTTGCTTACCAAACAAGGCATCACCCTTACCCTGACGCCCGAAGCCCGGCGGCACCTGGCGTTGTCGGGGTTTACGCCCAAGTACGGCGCGCGGCAGTTGAAAGGCGTGATCCGCAACGAACTCCGCCGCCCCATTTCGAGGATGATCGTGGCCGGGAAATTACCCGCCGGTTCGGTGATTCGGGTCGGCGTGGCCGACGGCGCACTGACGTGGGAAGTGGAAAACGCTGCCGGAGGGGCTGTGTAGGCGGGTGCGATTTTTTCCCCTACCTTACCGCCAATTCCGTTTTTCATGCGCATCGCTTTCCTGACTGATTTGCACCTGGGCGTAGCCGGGCAACGCCCTCAAGGCGTGGACACCCGCCAGAACCTGCTCGACGCCCTTCGTTTTTTGCCGGAAATCAAGCCCGACGCCCTCGTCATCGGCGGCGACGTGTGCTACGACGTCGGGCGGTCGGAAACGTACCAATGGTTTCGTGCGCAAATGCAGGCGGTGCCTTATCCCTGGTTTGCCATCGCCGGGAATCACGACGATTCCCCATTGATGGCCCACGAACTGGAACTGACCTACGACTTCCACGGCGACGAACTTTACTTTGGCCGGCAATTTGGGCAACAACCGGTGCTGTTTCTCGACACGGGCAAGGGGTTTTGCCGGGAAGACCAGTGGGCGTGGCTGCGCAGGCGGGTGGGTGAACTGGCCGGACAGGACGCGCTGCTGTTCATGCATCACCCGCCGCTGCGGGCGGGCGTCGGGCACATGGACACGAATTACCCGTTTCAGGAATCGGAGAAATTCCTGCAAACAATCCAGCCCCTGCGCCGGGTTACGGTCGTGTGCGGGCATTACCACGTCGAGAAAGTGGTGCAGCGCGACAACCTGACGGTCTTCCTCACGCCGTCCCTGTTTTTCCAGATGAAACACGACCCCGTGGCGTGCATTTTCGACCACTTCCGCATCGGCATCCGCGAACTGAACCTGTTGCCCGAAGGCCTGACCACGACCGTGCATTACCTCGATGGCAACCGGGCACCGACGATGGAAGCCTGACCTCAGGGGTTGTACCGCATCAAGACCGCCGTCGCCGCGCCTTTTTTCGGCACCGTCACCACAAAGAGCGCGTCGTATTCGGTGTCACTAAGGGTGGGGAACGCACTTGTTTTGGTCAGGTCGTTGACCAACTTCGGAATCGTGTTGCTGTGGCCCACCACCAAGACCCGCTGACCCCGGTTTTTTTCAACGAGGTTTTTGGGGAAAGCTACGTCCTGGGGTCGTAAAGCTGCACCGTCAGGCTGCGCTTCTCGGCCAGGGGCCGGGCCGTTTCTCGGGTGCGGATGAAATTCGTCGAGAAAACGGCCCCGACGTTGGCGTCGCGGAGCAGGTTGGCCAGGGCCTCGGCGCGGGCTTTGCCCTTTTCGGTCAGGGGCGAGGCGGCGGTCTGGTCCGCCTTTTCGGCGTGGCGGACCAAGAACAGCGTCGTGGTGGTTTCGGATTGCTGGGCGCGGGCAAGCAGCCCGGTCAGCAGGAAGACGAACGGAAGCAGGAGGTTACGCATGGGTTTTTTCGGCAACCTACAAAAAAACGGCCCCCGCCAACGCAGTGGGCCGTTTCTGATTTATCAACGAGCAACGTAAGTCAGTCGGGCTTGCCAGGAGGGCCGGGGCACGGGTGGTTTTTTTGAACGTCCTGCCTGATTTCCGTAGCTTTGAAAAAACAGAACGACGATGGTACGGCAAATTGTGATTCCCGAAAATACCCGGCTGGTCATTGACTTGCCGGAAGAATACATTGGCAAATCGGTCGAGGTGCTTGCGTTTCCGTTAAGCGAGCCCGATTTTAATCCTGCCGAAGATTCGACCGAAGCAGAAAAAAAAGCGCAAGTTGAACGCCTGAAAATAGCCCTAAAGGGGTACACTTTCAATTCAGGTGGTTACAAATTCAACCGTGAAGAAGCAAATGACTACGAATGACGATTCCACGGCGGTGGATACAAACGTACTTCTTTACAGCCTTGACGAATTTTTCCCAGAAAAACAGGGGATTGCGCAAACGCTCATTGGGCGTACCCGTCCGGTAATTTGTACCCAAAACCTCAGCGAATTACTGAACGTACTGACCCGGCGCTGGAAGTACCCAAAGGAGAGAGCGGCGCAGACAACGGCAGCCATTCTGAATTCGTGCCGGTACGTGGTGATTGAGCGAGCCACAATTGATCATGCTTTTCGCCTCATTCGCCGCTACGACTTCCAGCTTTTCGACAGCCTCATCGTCGCGGCGGCCCTTCAGGCTGGCTGCACGAAGTTCTTTTCCGAAGACATGCACCACGGCTTGCTCGTTGAGAATCAGCTTTTGATTCTCGACCCCTTCCGATAAAAAACGGCTCCCGCAGCGCAGGAAGCCGTTTCCGAATTATCAACGAGCAAAAATTTATAGCTTGAAGCCCACGCTCAGGTAACCCGTGCGCCCGTCAGCGGGCAGCAGGCCGGGGCCGGGGTAACCCCCCGCCCGGCGGGTGAAGTAGCGTGCGTCGGTCAGGTTGTTGACCCCGGCGCGGAGGTGGTAGCGCTTCGCGAAGCGGTACGTCAGCGAGAGGTCCTGCACGGCGTAGGCCGGAATGAGGCCCGTCGTGGCGGCGGCGTTGGACGTTTCGGTGTTCGAGGCGTCAGCGTAAGCGGCCCCGACCCGGCTTAGCTGCCAGGTGACCGACAGCCCGCGCCGGGTGTAGGTCAGCCCGAAGCGGTGGATGGCGCGGGGGGCGTTTTCCACCCGTTTTCCCGCCAGATTGCTTTCCACAACCTGCCCGTTGCTGACGCTCGTCGTGCGGAAATCGGGGTAGGTGGCGTCGGTGAATCCCAGCGAGGCGAAGGGCGTCAGCGAACCGAAGCGGGCGGTGTTTTTTCCGAGAAGTTTGAACACGTCCAGCTCGGCGTAGGCCTCGACTCCCTGGCTCACGCTCCGGCCCAGGTTGGTACGGAACTGGTAACGCGTGCCGTCGGCGCGGGTTTGGGTGAGGGTGCCGATGCGGTTGTCGTAGGTCAGGTAAAACAGGCCAACGTCGAAGCGGAGCCAGTTCCGCACCGTGCCCCGGTAGCCGAAATCGGCGCTCAGGCCTCGGGCGTCGCGAAGGTTCTGGTCGATGACGTCGGTGGTGGCCGGAGGCGTCAGGTCGGCGAACGTCACGGGCCGGAAGGCCTGCGAGGCGTTGGCGTAAAATTCGGTTTTCGGCGTAATGTGGAACTCGGCCCCCACGCCACCGAGTACGAAACTGCGGCTGCGGGCGAGGTCTCCAATCAAATCTTCCTGGCCATTTTTAAACCCCAGCCGTCCGCTGGCGGCGAGGTCGATGTGCTCCAGCCGCAGCCCGGCGGTGAAGAGCCACTTTTGGCTGACCTTGAACAGGTTTTCGGCGAAAACGGCCACGTTCTGGTTGCGGAAGCGCAGGTCGCGGGGAAACTGCGCGTCCTGAAGGTCGAGATTGAAGCCGCTGCCCGCGTCGCCCCGGCCCTGCTGGAGCCGGTCGGTGCGGCCGTCGAAGTACCGCAGTCCCGCCGAAAGCGTGTTTTGCAGGCCAAACGCCCGGTGCGTGTGCAACAGGCGGAGTTCGGTGCCCCAGTTCCGGTAAAAATCCCGGTCGATTTGCCGGTTGGCCACCGCACCCTGGGCGTTGGGCGCGTCGGGCACGTTGATGGCCGACGTGAAACCGATGCTGTTGCGCTCGCCAACGAGGCCGAAGGCCTTCGCAGTGACTTTCGTCCGGTCGCCGACGACCCATTCGGCCGTGAGCGCGGGCACCACCCAGGGCGTGCTGAACCAGTTGCGGGCGCGGCTGCTCGGCCGGGCGTCCTGGGCGAACTGGACGTCGGTCAGGCCACCGGGCTGCTGGTTGACGTAATTCATCAGCGTTAGTTCGCCGCCCACTTTCAGCTTTGGCGTAAGCGCGTACTGAACCTGGGCGTAGCCGTGGTTGACCTCGAACCGGCTGTTTTGCCGCCAGCCGTCGCCCTGCCGGTGGTGGTACGAGGCGTAGTACGACAATTTGCCCGACGTGCCGCCCACCCCGGCAAACAGCCCACGCAGGCCGTAGCTGCCGCCGGTGAGGTTGGCTTCGACGGCGAAGGATTTCGTCGGGTCGGCCCCTTTGAGCACGTAATTCAGCAGCCCGCCGAACTGCGGGCCGTACTGGAGCGCCGCCGCCCCGCGCACCAATTCGATGCGCTCGACGGCCTCCATCGGCGGGTTGTAGTAGGCTTCGGGGTAGCCCATCGGGTCGGAACTGACGTCGTAGCCGTTCTGACGGACGTTGAATTCCCACGAGCGGTTGGGGCTGAGGCCCCGGGCGGCCACGTTGATTTGCACGCCCGAGCCGTCATTTTCCCAAACCTGAATCCCCGGCGTGCGGCTGAACACCTCGCGGGCGTTGCCGATACTCAGGTTGGCGTCGAGCCGACCGGGCTGGATGACTTCGTTCTTTTTGGTGGCGTTAATGGCGAAACCCTCTACCTCGGCCAGGTGACCGTGGGCGCTCTGCCGGGCCGAAACGGTGACTTCGGCGAGGGTTTCGGCGCTTTCTTCGGTCTGCACGTCGGCGGTGGTGAGGCGACTGGCTTCGACGGTTACGGGGCGTTCGGTGGTTTTCAGCGCGATGCCCGACACCACGAGCGTGTAGCGCCCGGCGGGCAGGGCATCAAGGCGGTAGCGGCCTTCGCCGTCGGTGACGGTGCCGCGCACGGTGCCTTTCAGCGCGATGGTCACGCCGGGCAGGTTCTCGCCCCGGCTGTCGGTGACGCGCCCGGCCACGGCGCCTTTCGGGCCGGTGTCGCTGGCGAGGAGGGGGTTTTCAAACAGGATGAAGACCAGGAGGAAACTCAGCAGACGACGCATTTCTCAGTAAAAAATGAGTGTTTAAAAAAGCGACCCGGCGGATTTAGGTCAGAAAATCGCATCGGGCAACCGCAAGGGTTGCCCCTGCCATGAATTGATTGCTGGATTTAGGGCGAACAGAGGAAGGTTTTTCATCGGAAAAAAGAAAGAACGAATTCAGAATCGGTAGGCCACGGTCGCCGAGTAGTTGCGCGGGGCAATGGGGTTGACGCTGTTGTCGTCGTGGATGAAATAGCTGAGGGCGTTGGTCAGGTTGGCGGCTTTCACCCGCACCGAGAACCGCGCGCCGGAATAGCCCGCCGTGGCGTCCACCTGGGTGAACCCGGCGACGGGAATGAGCCGGTACACGTCGTTTTGTACCGTCAGGCGGGTGGAGCGCCCGGCCTGCCGCTCGCCGGTGTACAGCGCCACGAGGCCGAGGCTGAAGCCCCGCAACGTTTTGCCCTGAAAGGCGTAGAACACGCTGGCGTTGGCCGTGTGGGCCGGGTTGTAGCGGAGCAGACTGCCCACGACGTAGAGGTTGGAGCGGGTGTAGCGGGTTTCGTTGTAAGCGTACCCGGCCCCCAGCGACAGGCCGCGGACGGGTTTGGCCGAGAGGTCCACCTCGACGCCCTTGCCGGTCACTTCGCCAGCCAGTTCCTTGATGTTGGCGTTCGTGTTGCCGTTTTCGAGGCTGGTCTGGGCGAGGTTGGAGTTCACAATCCGGTAGGCCGTCACGTTGGCGGTGAGTTTGCCACCGAACAGTTCGTTTTTCGTGCCCACCTCGTACTGGTTGATGAACGACGGCGGCAGGGCGGCTCCGGCCACGTCGACGCCGGTGTTGAGCGTGAACGAATTGCTGTAGCTGGCGAAAATCGACGTGGTTTTCACCGGCTGGAACACCACGCCGAAGCGGGGCGTGACGGCCCCGTCGAAGTTGATGACGTTCGTGGTTTTGCCGTCGGCGTAGGTCAGCACGGTGCTTTCGGTTTGCTGGTAGCTGTAACGCAGGCCGACGAGCACTTTCAATTTTTCTGAAACACGCAGCAAATCCTGGGCGTACACCCCGAAGCGGCGGATGGGCGCGGTGGTGAGCGTGTTGAGGACCAGCGTCGGCTGGTCGGTGCGGGCGCGGTAGCGGCTGGGGTTGAACACATTGGTGGTGTCGTAAACGGCGAGGGCTTTGTAAGCCGTCGTCTGCGTGTCGTAGCGGTCGGCGTCGGCCCCGAAGAGCACGGTGTGGCCGAGGAATCCGGTGTTGAACTTGCCCGTCACATCCACCTGCCCGAGGTAGTACGTTTCGCGGACGGCGCTGCGCTGGAGGCCGCGCACCCAGGTGCCGTCGGCTTTGATGACTTGCCCGCCGCCGTTGGGGCGCTGGTTGGCGAACAGGTCGCTGGCGTACTGCCGCCAGGCTCCCGTGGCGCGGAGTTGCCAGGCTTCGGAAAACTGGTGCGTGAGCGTGGCGTTGGCCGTTTTCTGCTCGATGGCGTAGTTCGACCACGCCACGCCGATGAAGCGTTCGCGGGGCAGGGCCGGAATGGCGTAGTTGATGGCCCCGATGCCGAAGTCGGCGGTGCGGTTGTCCTTGAGGTAGTCGCCTTCGAGAAGCAGTGCGGTTTTGCCGCCCAGTTTGACGAGCAGCGACGGGTTCACGTAAAACCGTTCGGACGAGACGTTTTCGCGAAAACTGGCTGCCCGTTCGTAGGTGCCGTTGAGGCGGAAAGCTACCCGCTCGCTGCCCAGCACCGCGCCGTACACGTCGAAGGTGGGTTTTACCAGGCCGAAACTGCCCACCCGCAGCGACACCTCGCCGCCGCGCTGGAACTGGGGTTTTTTCGTGACGAGGTTCAGAATTCCGCCCGCGGCCACGTTGCCGAACAGAATGGCGCTGCTGCCCTTAAGCAGTTCGACGCGCTCGATGCCGCTCATTTCGGGCAACGTGCCGTTGAAGTACCGCGCGCCGTTTTTAAACGTATTGCTGCTGCCAAAGGCGAAGCCCCGCCCGGCGATTTCCTCCTGGTAGCCGCCCGTGGTGCCCATCAGGTACACACCGGTGGCGTTCATCAGGGCATCGCTCAGGCGCAAAACCTGCTGGCGTTCGAGGGTGATCCGGTCAATGACGGCCACGCTTTGGGGCAAATCCATCGGGCGAATGGCGATTTTGCCGATGTCCACCGCTTTTTCGTTAGGACTCTGGTGGCCCGAAACCACCACCTCGGCCAGCTTTTCGGCGTTTTCGGTCAGTACGAAACGAAGTTCGGTGGTTTGTCCGGCCACGACCGTCACGGGCAGCTCCTGGTTTTGGAGACCCACAAAGCGGGTTTCGATCGTGTAGCTGCCCGCCTTCACGTTTCGGATAAAAAACGCGCCACCCTTGTCGGTAAGCGTACCTTTCGTCGTGCCCTTCAGGATTACGCTGACAAACGCGGCAGGCTGACCGTCCTGAGTGCTGACGCGCCCTGCGATGGTGCCCGAACCCGCATCGACCGGATCGGAATCGGTGAGAACAAGTGCCGAGCTACGCCCAAATTGGGCAGTAGCATTTTGAAAAACAGGGGTTAACAGGAGAAGAAAGAAGATATTTTTCATGGAACAGCGGCGGGTTTCAACCCGATTGGCGCTGCAAAAGTGTGGGCTGTTTAGATTTAGTCCAAACAATTGTTTAGATTTTTTCTAAATAGTTGAATGGGCGGCTTGTTAACGAGGTGTTAATGGCCGCCATGGCATGGCCGGAGTGCGTACTTTTACGTCATGTCGAGCCGGGCCTTACGTTGGTTTACGATTCTCTCGGTGCTGGTGCTGCTGGGCATGGGTGCCGTGCAGGCGGTGTGGTTTGGGCAGGCCTACCGCCTCGAAGACCTCGACTTCGACCAGCGGGTGCGGTCGGCATTGCGGGCGGCGGGGCAGCGGTTGATTCAATTCAACGCCAATCCCAACCGGCTCACGCTGCGCCCGATCGAGCGGATTTCGGCCAATTACTACACGGTTCAAATCAACGATATCATCAACCCGGGCGTGCTGGAGGCGTTTTTGCGGCAGGAATTCGATCGACACGACGTGCGCACTAACTTCGAGTACGGCGTGTACGACTGCGTGAAAAGCCGGATTCAGTACGGCGGGTTCGTGTGCAGTTCAGCCCGGTGCGATTCGTCCTCGGCTATTCGGTACCGCTTCCCGCAAGTGCCGGGGACGAATTATTACTTCGGGGTGTATTTTCCCGAAAAGCGCGGCTACCTGCTCGGGCAACTCGACTGGCTGGCGCTTTCGACGGCGGTGCTGACGGTCGTCGTGCTGTTTTTCGCCTACGCGCTCTGGGTGATTTTCCGGCAAAAGCGGCTGTCCGAACTCCAGACTGATTTCGTCAACACGCTCACGCACGAGTTCAAAACGCCACTTTCCACCATCCTGATTTCCAGCGAAGTGCTGGCCAAACCCGACCAGTCGGTCGAAAAGCGCCGGACCTACGCGGCGCTGCTCCGCACGGAGGCGCTCCGTCTGAAAACCCAGGTGGACACGGTGTTGCAAACCGCCCTGCACGGCAACGGCCGGTTGCCCCGCTCGCCGGAAGGACTAAAGCTGGAACCGGTGGATGTACACGAACTTCTGCGCCAACTGGCCGAATCGCTCCAGCCGACGGTGCAGGAGCGTGGAGGCCGGTTGAGCCTCCACCTCGACGCCCAAAACGCGACCGTCCGGGCCGACCAGATGCACCTGACCAACGTGCTGCACAACCTGGCCGACAACGCCCTCAAGTACACCGTTTCGGAGGACGAGCGCCCCCCGCACCTGATGTTTTCGACCGAAAGCCGGAAGACCACGCTGCTCATCCGCGTGACCGACAACGGCATTGGCGTTGCGCCCCCGCACCAGAAACGGCTTTTTGACAAATTCTACCGCGTCCCGACCGGCGACGTTCACAACGTGAAGGGCTTCGGGTTGGGCTTGTACTACGTCAAAACGCTGGTGCAGGCCCACGGCGGGCGGGTGAGCGTGAAGAGCACCATGGGCCAGGGAAGCACGTTTGAGGTAGCTTTACCAATTTTGAATGAAAGAAGGAGCGAATGAATGAATAGAAAAGGCAATAGTTGCATTCGCTCATTCCCTCATTCAATCCTTAAAAAATGACTCTGCTCCTCGCCGAAGACGACCCCGCGCTGGGTTTCGTGGTGAAAGACGCCCTCGAAACCGAAGGCTACGCCGTGGATTGGCAGCCCGACGGCGAGACAGCCTGGGCGGCATTCGAGGCTCGGAAACCCGACCTTTGCCTGCTCGACGTGATGCTGCCCCGCCTCGACGGCTTCGCGCTGGCCGAGCGCATCCGGGCGGTCAGCGCCGACGTACCGATCATTTTTCTAACGGCCAAATCGCTGAAGGAAGACCGATTGAAGGGCTTCCGCCTCGGCGGCGACGATTACCTGACCAAGCCATTCAGCATCGAAGAGCTGGTGTTGCGCATCGAGGCCATCCGGCGGCGGGCGGGGCTTGCGGCCAGCAAAAACGACTCGCTGGTGGTGGGCGCGTACCGTTTCGACGCCAAAAACCTGAAACTTACCGGGCCGTTTGGCCCCGGCGACCTCACCCAGCGCGAGGCCGATTTGCTGTTGCTGCTGCTGCGCCACCCCAACGAGGTGGTGCCCCGCGACCAGATTTTGATGAAACTCTGGGGAAAATCCGACTACTTCCTGGGTCGTAGCCTCGACGTTTTCGTGAGCCGTCTGCGCAAGTACCTCCGCGACGACCCGACGCTGCGCCTGGTGAACGTCCACGGCGTGGGGTTTCGGCTGGAAATGCCCTGAAATCGTATTGTGGGGCGGTTCGCCGAAACCGCTCGGGCGTCCATGCCAAGCGCAATTCTTCCCGTACTCACGGCGTTTTTGCTGTATCTTTGCCCCGTGGTTTTTATGAAAAAATTCCTGATTGCCTGCCTGTTGGTGGGCTTTGCCGCGTTTATAGCCGCCTGCGAGTCTGACCGGAAAGGCGAAGACCGTGACACGCCCAAGGCCCCCGCCGGAGCCGACACCATCAAAGTCAACGTTGAAATCAAGCGCCTGGAGCCGCAACTTTTCGCCGCGAAAACACCCGAAGACGTCGCGATGTTTCTCCGGAAAAACCCAGGGGTACGGGCGGCGTACTTTTCGAAGGCCGAATTTGGCTCCGACGCCGACCTGGCCAACTCGCTGGCCGAACTGACCGCCAACCCCGGCCTGCAGCAGTTTTACGCCGACGAACAAGCCCAGTTTGCCGACCTGAATGGGCTGAAAAGCGAGTTTGAAGAAGCGTTCCGCAACCTGAAAGCCTACTACCCGGCGTTTCGTGAACCACGCCTCACGACGCTGTTCACGGGGTTCACCGGCCCTGACCTGTACGTGTCCGACAGCCTCATCGTCATCGGGCTGGACTATTTCATGGGGCCGAAAGCCCGCTACCGCCCGCAACTCGAGAACTACCGATTGCGCAAGTACCAGCGCGAGTACCTCGTGCCGCAGGTGCTGTTGCTGCTTTCAGGAAAATACAACGAAACCAACCCGCGTGACCAGACGTTGCTGAGCGAAATGGTGTACTTCGGGAAAAGTTTTGAGTTTGTCAAAAATATCCTGCCCGCCGTTTCCGACAGCCTGATCATCGGCTACACCGGCCAGCAACTCGCCGCCAACGACCTGGCACAGGATCTAATCTGGGGGCATTTCGTGGACGAAAAACTGCTCTACGAAACCAGCCCGATGCGCAAAGTGAAGTACCTCGGCGAGCGCCCGACCACGCTGGAAATCGGCCCCAAATGCCCCGGTCGCATCGGGCAGTGGCTGGGCTGGAAACTGGTGCGAAAATTCCGCCGCGAACACCCCGAAGTGACCTTTCAACAACTCATGAAAACCACCGACGCCCGCCGGATTCTGGAAGAATCGAAGTACCGGGGGCAGGTGGACGAAACCCAATGATGCCATGCAAGCTATTGAAATTCAGGCTGCCGTCAAGGATGGAGTCCTCCAGGTACCAACGCTCCCGACGCCCCTCGCCGATGGGGAAGTTAAGTTGATTGTGCTCTACGAAGAGGATCCCAAACGTAATTACGACCCTGAAAAATTAAAGGCGTCTTTCAAAAAAGTCGCTGAATTGGGCGTATTCGACGCCATCGAAGATCCTGTAGCCTGGCAACGCCAACAACGCGATGAGTGGGAATAACCGCGCCGTTCTTGACTCCAATATCCTGATTTATCAATCGAAAGATGCGATTGATTTCGACGCCATCATCGCTCCCTATGAGCGGGTGTACGTATCGGTTGTGGCTTACATGGAAGTTTTAGGCTTTGTGTTCCCGAGTGAGAACGAAAAACAGCGAGTGGAACAGATCCTGGATTCACTCAACATCATTCATACTGACCTGCTGATAGCCGACCACGTCGTCGCCTACTGCAAACTCCGCAAGGTAAAACTGCCTGACGCCATCACGCTGGCCACGGCCCGGCGGCTTGCCGCCAATTTAATCACCGTCAACGAACCCGATTTCCGGGGCCTCGACCCGACCGTCCGCGTCGTGGTGCCGCCCCTGATTGAACACTAAAATTTCATGGCAAAACGAAGAGAAAGTTTTGGGGCCGAAGCCGACCCGAAAGACAAACGCAAAGTAAACCGCGAGGGGCTGCGCAAAACCCTGAGCATCTTCCGCTTCGTGCTGCCGTACCGCCGTACGTTCCTCCTCGGCATGGGTTTTCTGGTGCTTTCCAACCTGACAACCATGACCTTCCCGCTGCTCATCGGCAAGATGTCGGGCGTCATTGAGGGCAAGTCGCCGTACACCATAAACCAGGTCACGGGCCTGTTCGTGGTGATTCTGGTGTTGCAGGCGATTTTCTCGTTTCTGCGGATTTACACCTTCACGCAGGTCAGCGAAAAGGCCATGCGCGACGTGCGTAAAAACCTGTACAGCAAGCTGGTGACGCTACCGATTCCGTTTTTTGAGCAGCGCCGCGTGGGCGAATTGATGAGCCGCGTTACCTCCGACGTGACGCAGTTGCAGGACGTACTCAGCATCACGCTGGCGGAGTTTTTCCGGCAAATCTTCACGCTCGTCGTGGGCATTGGCGTGATTCTGTTCATTTCCACCAAGCTGACGCTGTTTATGCTGGCGACCTTCCCGGTCATCGTGGTCGTGGCGCTGCTTTTCGGGCGGTTTATCCGCAAAATCTCCAAGCAGGCCCAGGACGCGCTGGCCAAAACCAACGTGGTGGTCGAGGAAACGATGCAGTCCATCAACGTGGTGAAGGCCTTCACCAACGAGCGCTACGAAGTGGGCCGCTACACCGACGCCCTCCAGCGGGTGGTCAACATCGCGCTGAAGGCCGCCTCGTACCGGGGGGCGTTCGTGTCGTTCATCATTTTCGGGTTGTTTGGGGCCATCGTGGCGGTGGTTTGGTACGGCGCGCAACTCGTGGCGGGCGGCGAACTGATCCTTTCCGACCTGCTCACCTTCCTCTTTTACACGGCCTTCATCGGTGGCTCGGTGGGCGGGCTGGGCGACATTTACGCGCAGATTCAGAAAACCATCGGGGCTTCGGAGCGGATTCTGGAAATTCTGGGGGAAACCTCGGAAGTGGACCTGACGGGCGAAAAACAGGTCACCCGACCGCGCATTCTCGGCCACATCGCTTACCGCGACGTGGTGTTCCGCTACCCCTCGCGCCCCGACATGACCGTGCTCGACGGACTGAGCCTCGATGTGCCGGCGGGCGAAAAAATCGCCCTCGTGGGTTATTCGGGCGCGGGGAAATCGACCATCGTGCAGCTCTTGATGCGCTATTACGCGCCCAACGGCGGTGAAATCCGGGTGGATGGTCGCCCCATCGAGGACTTCGACATCACCACGCTGCGCCAGAACATCGCCATCGTGCCGCAGGAAGTGCTGCTGTTCGGTGGCAGTATTTTCGAAAACATCGCCTACGGCAAACCCGGAGCCGCCGCCGCTGAAGTGGAAGAAGCCGCCCGGAAAGCCAACGCGCTCGAATTCATCGACTCGTTTCCCGAACGGTTCGAGACGCTGGTCGGCGAGCGGGGCGTGAAACTTTCCGGTGGGCAACGCCAGCGCATCGCCATCGCCCGGGCGATTCTGAAAGACCCGGCAATCCTGATTCTCGACGAAGCCACCTCGTCGCTCGATGCCGAATCGGAAAAACTGGTGCAGGACGCGCTCGACGCGTTGATGGAAAACCGCACGACCATCATCATCGCCCACCGGCTGGCTACCATCCGCAACGTCGACCGAATTTACGTCATCCGCGACGGGCAAATCGCCGAATCGGGCACCCACGAGGCGCTACTCCTGCGCGACGAGGGCATTTACAGCAATTTAATTAAGTTGCAGTTTGAAGTCGAACCAAACTCCTGACGAAGCATGGAAACGACGGTGAAAACGTTGAAGGAAGAGGTTATTGAGCGCATCAGCGCCCTGGAAGACCTTGAAACGCTGCAAGGCGTACAGCGGGTGATTGACTATTTTCATCCAAAACCCATGACTGAGGAGGAATTACAGGTAAAACTTGAAAAGGCGATGGCAGCAGCAAGGCGGGGGGAAGTCCTTTCCAAACAAGAACTTGAAGCCGAGATTGCCTCATGGAAAGCCCGACGAAAGTAGTCTGGACGGTGCAAGCCAAAGATGATTTGCTGGAGGTTTTTGAATCGCTGGAGAAATCATTGGGCTGGGAACACGCCGACACCGTGACGAGTCGCCTTGTTACGAAATCCTTTCGTTTAGAGCAATTCCCAGCGATGGGTCCCATTGAGTGGCGACACTCCGACCGCTTCAAGACGGTTCGGTACTTAGTCGAAGGGCATTATAAAATTTATTACGAAATCCGACCGGATTCGGTGGAAATTCTGAGTGTTTTCGACACCCGCCAGAACCCCGAGCGCCTCCGAAACCCGTAGTCTTTCCGCGCTGTTGACCGAAAAATAAGCCGTTGCCCATGACCCCCGAACGCGCCACCCTCAAAGAGTTTAACCTTCGCCAGACCGACTGCCGGGCGGAGATGCTGGCTATTTTCGATCAGAACCCGCACGCCCTGGCCCACGCCGACGTCGAGGCGCGGCTGCCCGAAAAATTCGACCGGGTGACGGTGTACCGGACGCTGAAAACCTTCCTCGAAAAAGGCATCATCCACAAAGTCCTCGACGACGAAGGGGGCATGAAGTACGCCCTGTGCCGCGCTACCTGCCACACCGCCGACCACCAGCACCACCACGACCACGTGCATTTCAAATGCACCGTCTGCGGCCTGACCAACTGCCTCGACGACGTGCGCGTGCCCGCCCTAAGCCTGCCCGCTGGGTACCAGCGCCAGGAAACCAACCTGCTCGTGCAGGGCGTATGCCCGCTTTGCCACCCGAATTGAGCGTGACGCGTACCGACCTTTTCCAGCAACGCCAGACGCAGTTTTCACAGGCTGAACAAACCCACCAGCGCCGCTTCAACCAACTGGCCGTGGCCCGCGTGACCCTGTTCCTGAGTGGGTTTTTTGCTCTTTATCTTCTTTTTGATCGCTACGGAACCGGTTCCGTCTGGGCAAGCCCGATTCTGCCTGTTGGGGCCGGTTTCGTGGCGGCGTACCTCTGGCTGCTCGGCGTTCACCAGCGCGTGCGTCGGCAGCGCGACGAGGCTCGTTTCCTGAAAACCCTCAACGCCGATGAAGCCGAACGCCTCGCGGGCCGCTTCACCCGCCCCGAAACCGGCCTCGACTTCGACGAACCGCTCCATCCGTACACCGCCGACCTCGACGTGTTCGGCTCCCGCTCGTTGTTCCGTCTGCTCAACCGCACCCGCACGCACACTGGGGCCGCCACGCTGGCGTCCTGGCTGAAAGCACCCGCCGGATTTTCCGAAATCACGGCCCGACAAGCCGCTGTGCGCGAACTTGCGGACAAACTCGACTGGCGGCAAGCCACCGAAGCCACGGCGGGCTTGCAGGAAGCCGTCGGCGAATCGACCGAGGCGCTGTTGGCCTGGATTGCCGAACCGGCCAATCCAGTCGTGAATCAGGTCTGGTTTCGCGCCGCCCGCTGGCTGTTGCCACTGCTGACGGCGGGGCTGGTCGGCCTGTGGCTGAACGAGGTGGTGCCATTCGCGGCGATTGTCTTGTCGCTGCTCGTGAGTGGACTGGCGCTGGGGCGAATTTTCGCGGCGGTGAAACGGGCAACGGAGCAAACGCACCGCGCCATTCCGGCCCTGCGTGCCGCCGCCGCCGTGCTCGAACGCCTGGAGACGGAACCATTTCAAGCCGAAAAAGTAGGCGCGTTGAAAGCCCGCAGCCTCGGCGCGCCCGAAGCGGTGCGGAGCCTGAGCCGCACCCTCGACCTGCTTAGTTACCGCCAGAATCCGTATTTCACGCTGTTTATCGGCCTGCCGACGCTCTGGGATTTTCAGTTTTTCGCCCCGCTCGAACGCTGGAAGCACCAGCACCGCGCCCAGCTTCCCGACTGGCTGGCCGTCGTCGGTGAACTGGAAGCCCTCAGCAGCCTCGCCGGGCTGGCTTTTGCCGAACCGGACTTTGTTTTTCCAACCTTGGAAACGGGAGGTGCCAGCCTGAAAACGACAAAGCTGGGCCACGCGCTGATTCCCCCGCCGCAGCGCGTCCGCAATGACCTGAGTTTTGGCAGTGCGGGCCACACGATGCTGGTGACCGGCTCGAACATGTCAGGAAAAAGTACGTTTCTGCGGACTGTGGGCACCAACGCGGTGCTGGGTCTGGCGGGTTCGGTGGTGTGCGCCGACGCGATGAGCCTGCCGCTGGTGCGGGTGTTCACGAGCATGCGAACGCAGGATTCGCTCGAAGAAAGTACGTCGTCGTTTTACGCCGAACTGAAGCGGTTACGGCAGTTGCTGGAAACGGTTGCCACGGATGGCCCGCCTGTTTTGTTTTTGCTTGATGAAATCCTGAAAGGCACGAACTCCCGCGACCGCCACGGCGGGGCGAAGGCGCTGATTTTTCAACTGAAGGAAACGACGGCCTTCGGCTTTATTTCCACCCACGACGTGGAATTGGGCGACGAAGCCATCGCCTGGGATTTTGTGGAAAACATGCATTTCCGCTCCGACCTTGACGCCGACGGGCGGCTTGTGTTCGACTACACCCTCCGCCCCGGCGTGTGCCACAGTTTCAACGCGGCGGAACTGATGCGGCAGATGGGCATCCATATTGTGGGGCGGGATGCATCCCGCCCCACAATAACTTAGTTCGACAGCTCCGTCGCGCGCACCTGCGCGGCTTCGATGCCCGCGATGAGCGTTTCGGATAAAACCCCTTCCTCAAACCGTTTCAAGGCCGCTTCGGTGGTGCCGCCTTTCGAGGCCACGGCTTTGATCAACTCGTCGAGGCTTTTGTCCGACGTGTTAATAAGGTGGTACGAGCCGAGCATGGTTTGTTTGACGAGCAGCGCCGAGAGGGCTTCGTCGAAACCCATCTTTTTACCCGCCTCGATCATCGCTTTCACCAGGTAGAAAAAATACGCCGGACCGCTGCCGCTGAGGGCCGTTACGGCGTCGAGCAGGCGTTCGTCTTCCAGAAAAACGGAGCGTCCCGTGGCGTTGATGAGGTTTTCGACCCGCCGCAATTGGCCGATTTCCACGGCCGGGGCCGCCGCGAAGGCCGTCATGCCCATGCCGAGCAGGGCGGGTGTGTTCGGCATGGCCCGCACCACGAGCGGGTGAGCGAGTACCGCCTGAATTTTGGCGATGTTGATGCCCGCCATGATACTCAGCACCAGTTGATTGGGTTGAATGACGCGAGCGAGTTCGGCGTGGACGGAGGGGAAATCTTGGGGTTTTACGGAAAGAATGACGAGATCGGCCGCGCCCACGCGCGGCCCGATGGTGTCCACCACGACGCCGGTTTGCTCGGCGGTGAGCGCCGCGCCGCGTTCGGCGCTTTTTTCAATCAGCAGCAGGTCTTCTTTCCGGACGAGGTTGTACTGCAAAAATGCCTTGGCGAAAGCCATGCCCATGTTTCCGCAGCCGATGATGGCGATTTTCATGTGGGTTAGAAAAGAAACGTCCTGGCGAACGCAGCGCGGTGACCCAAAGTCACCGCGCTGCGTTCGCCAGGACAAAAATGGGAGGTTTACTTTAAAACCTCGGCTAATTTCTGCTCCAGGTTTTCCCCGCGCAGGTTTTTGGCCAGGATGTTGCCCTGCGGGTCGATGAGGACGCTGAACGGGATGGTCTCTACGCCGTAAGTCATGGCGGCAGCGTTGTTACCCAACACGTGCGTCCAGGCCAAATTGTCGGCTTTGATGGCGCGGGTCCAGGCGGCTTTGTCTTGGTCGAGCGATACGCCGTAGATTTCAAACCCCTTGCTTTTGTACTTCTGGTACATCCGCACCACGTTGGGGTTTTCTTTCCGGCATGGCCCGCACCAGCTCGCCCAGAAGTCAATCAGCACGTATTTTCCTTTCAGCGACGACAGCGGTACCACCTTGTCGTCGGGCGATTTCAGTACGATTTCGGGCGCGGGTTTGCCAATGGGAAGGCCGTTTTTCTGGGCCTGCATCCGCCGCACCGTCGCGACAAACGCCTGGGTCATGCGGCTGGTGGGTTTTTCTTTTCCAAACTGGTCGGCCAGGCGCTCAAACAAGGCAAAATCCTGCTCCGGATCGAGAAAATTAGTGGCATACAACGCCGTGAGCGAGGTACCCAATTCGGGCATCAGCGCGCGCACTTGGGTGGCAATGGCCTGCTGGCCCTGGTCGAATTCGGCCTTGATTTGCTGCTGGCGTTTGGCGTCTTTTTTGGCCGTGGCGGCTTCGTACTGCGCATTCAGGTCGGCGGCTTTGGTTTGAAAACCCGCCTGGAGGCGGTTGATTTTCTGGAAATACTCCATCGTTTTCGAGCCACTGACGTTGGTGGTTTTCCCGTCCACGTCCACCGTCAGGGTTTCGCCACCTTCGATCAAGAGGGGAATGCGTTGCGCGTTGGCGAAGTTGAGCTGGTAAAAACCGCCACCCTGCGCAGCTTTTCCGCGAAACTCGAAACCGCCACCCTTTGCGGCGGCGGAATCGATGGTAGCCGGAAAACCGCGCTCGTTGATGGCCTGCAAATAGACTTTTCCCGCCAGCGGGTTTTTCACCGAACCGCGAATCGTAAAATCGGCGGACTGGGCGCGGACGAGAAAGCCCGCCGTCACGGCCACCAGCGTTAAAATCAGCTCTTTTTTCATGCTCAAACGGAAATGGTTTCCAACGTCTTGACCAGCAACTGGTTAGTCAGTTTCGGGTCGGCCTGCCCGCCCGATTTTTTCATGACTTCGCCCACGAACAGGCCGAGCAGCCCCTTTTTGCCGCTGCGGTATTCCTTCACTTTCGCGGGCCAGGCGGCCAGTACCTCGTCAATCAACGCCTGAATCGAGTCGCTATTGCTTTGCTGAATCAGGCTGAGGCGCTCGGCCAGCACCAGCGGGTCGGCGTCGGGCTGGCGGACGAGTTCGGGGAAAAGCCGCTGGCTGGCGGCGGTGTGGCTCACGCGGCCTTCCTCAACGAGCATCATTAACCGGGCCAGTTGGGCGGGACTGAGGGCAAAAGCGCCAATTTCCTGCCCGTGGTCGTTGAGCCAGGCCCGCACCGGTCCCATGAGCCAGTTGGCAGCGCTCTTGAAATTCGCCGTGTGCTGGCAAAGTTCCTCGAAGTAGGCCGCGTCTTCCCGGTTTTCGGTCAGCAGCGTGGCGTCGGCGGCGGGGAGGTGGTAATGACCGACGAATTTCTGGAACAGTTCGCGCGGCAAGGCGGGCATCCCGGCCCGGATTTCGGCCAGCCAGTCTTCCGAAATCACGACCGGCGGCAGGTCGGGTTCGGGAAAATAGCGGTAGTCGTTCATCGTTTCCTTCTCGCGCATCCCGGCGGTGCGGCCCGTGGCGTCGTCGAAGGTGCGGGTTTCCTGGATGAGCCTGCCGCCGCTTTCGAGCACCGCCACCTGCCGCTCGAATTCGTACTCGACGGCCCGCTGCACGAAGCGCACCGAGTTCATGTTTTTCACCTCCACTTTCGTTCCTAATTTTTCCTGCCCGAACGGCCGCACCGACACGTTGACGTCGCAGCGGAGGGAGCCTTCTTCCATGTTGCCGTCGCAGATGCCGAGGTAACGAACGAGTCGGCGGATTTCGGCCAGGCAGGCCCCGGCTTCTTCCGCCGAGCGCATCACCGGGTCAGTTACGATTTCGATGAGCGGCGTCCCGGCGCGGTTGTAATCGAGGAGCGTGTCGGTTTCGCCTTCCGCGTGGATGGACTTTCCGGCGTCTTCTTCGAGGTGGATGTGGTGCAGTTGGAGCGCCCGTTCTTCGCCGTTTTTTAGCGTCACGTGCACCGTTCCGCCCACGCAAATCGGCGCTTTGTCCTGCGAAATCTGGTAGCCCTTCGGCAGGTCGGGGTAGAAGTAATTTTTCCGGTCGAACCGAGTCCGGCGCGTGATTTCGGAGCCGCAGGCGAGGCCCATTTTTACGGCAAATTCCACCGCCCGGCGGTTCAGGCGGGGCAGCGTGCCGGGGTGTCCGAGCGTGATGGCGCTGACGTGGCGGTTGGGACTGGCCCCGAAATGCGCCGCGTCGGGCGCGAAGATTTTGCTTTCGGTGGCAAGCTGGGCGTGAAGCTCCAGCCCGACGACGAGTTCATAAGAAGGCATAGCGCGGGAAGAAGTCTGAACCAGGATTTAGCGGATTTTTGGATTTCAGGATTAAAATCCCAGCCATCCGATAATCTAAAAATCCGCTAAATCCTGGTTCAGACGAATTCCCAAAGATAGCGAAAGGGGCTATCTTGGGCTTCTTTTTGACTTCGAGAATGTACCGAACCTTATTGTTTCTGCTTTTTCTGACCAACGGTGCCGACGCCCAGGTGCCCGACTCCGTGTTTCTGCTCCGCCCGGCGCGGGTGTTCGACGGCGAAACCCTGCACCCCGGCTGGCAGGTGCTCGTCAGCGGGAGTCGCATCGCCGCCGCCGGGCCGAACCTCGCCGTGCCGCGCGGCACGCGCACCGTCGAGTTGCCGAACTGCACCCTGCTGCCCGGCCTCATCGAAGGCCACTCGCACCTACTGCTTCACCCCTACGACGAAGTAAAGTGGGACGACCAGGTGCTGCGCGAGTCGCACGCCGAACGGGTGGCGCGGGCGGTGGTTCACGCCCGCAAAACGCTCGAAGCCGGGTTCACAACCATGCGCGATTTGGGCACTGAAGGCGCGGAATACGACGACATTGGGCTGAAGCAAGCCATCGAGAAAGGCGTGATTCCCGGACCGCGCATCCTGGCCGCCGGGCGGGCGCTGGTGGCCACGGGCAGCTACGGGCCGAAGGGCTTCCGGTCGGGCGTGGACGTGCCGCAGGGTGCCGAAGAAGCCGACGGCGTGGACCGCCTCACCCGCGCCGTGCGTACCCAACTCGGCCAGGGCGTGGACGTGGTGAAAATTTACGCCGACTACCGCTGGGGCCTGATGGGCGAAGCCAAACCGACCTTTTTACAAAGTGAACTCCAACTCGTCGTGCAACTGGCCGCCAGCGCGGGGCGGCCCGTCGTGGCCCACGCCACCACCGCCGAAGGCATGCGCCGGGCCACGCTGGCCGGTTGCCGCACCATCGAGCACGGTGACGGCGGCACGGCGGACGTATTTCGTCTGATGAAAGAAAAAGGCGTCGCGCTGTGCCCGACGCTCGCCGCCACCGAGGCCACCAGCCAGTACCGGGGATGGAAAAAAGGCCTGGAACCCGACCCGGAGCGGGTTTTGCAGAAAAAAGAAAGCTTCCGGCTGGCCCGCGAGGCGGGCGTGACCATTTGTATGGGTGGCGACGTGGGTGTGTTTGCCCACGGCGACAACGCCCGCGAACTGGAACTGATGGTGGCCTACGGCATGACGCCCACCGAAGCACTCCGCGCCGCCACGGCCACCAACGCCGACGTGTTTGGCCTCGCCGATAGCCTGGGGCGCATTAAACCCGGACTTTTGGCCGACATCACCGTTGTGGAAGGCGACCCGACGCGCGCCATCGCCCAAGTGCGCCGGGTGCGTTTGGTGCTGAAAAGTGGACAGGTTGTATTTTCGAGCGGAGCAAGTACCCACTAATTCCGGCTGTTCGCCCACCACTTTTGTACGTTCGCCCCCTTTTGTTGGACGATACCTTGCGCAGCCCCCTTCTCAGGTGCTTACTTAGCAGTCACAAAGCGCCGGACTCCGGTGTTTTTGTTATCTTACAACAGCATGGAGTGGCGGCTCCGTGCTGTTTGTTTTTTATAGCCCTCAGCTAAATTTCTCCAACTGCTTCACGAGTACGTCGAAGTCCTTCGGGTACGGGGCAATGACGTTGATTTCCTGCCCGTCCAGTCCTTCAAACTGGAGCGAATGCGCGTGCAGGGCCACGCGTTTGATGAGGGGCAGTTCTTCCGTGTCTTTTTTGAGGTTGTAATTCCGCTTCAGTTGGGAGAGGAAGACCGGCTTGCCGCCGTAGGTTTCGTCGCCGACGATGGGGGCTTTCAGGCAGGTCAGGTGGATGCGAATTTGGTGCATCCGGCCCGTGATGGGCATGCACTCCACGAGCGTGTGGAGGCGGTAGGCTTTCAGCGTGTTGAAAATCGTCTCGGCTTCTTTGCCACGCTGCCGGTCAATTTTCACGATGCCGTCGCGAGGCAGCGCATGGATGGGCAGGTACACCGAAATCCCGTCGAAATCCTGCACGCCTTCCACCACGGCGTGGTAGCGTTTGGCCACTTCGCGGTGCTCGAACTGCATCGCCAGGTGGCGGTACGCCTCGGGGTTTTTGGCGATGGCGAGGCAGCCGGAGGTTTCCTTGTCGAGGCGGTGGGCCACCTGAGCGTCGGGCGTGTAGGCGCGGGCCAGGCGGAGCAGGCTGTTGGGGTTGTCGGCGTTGCGCTCGTCGAGCGTGGCAATGAAGGGCGGCTTGTTGACGACGAGGTAGTCGTCGTTTTCAAACAAAATCAGGTCGGGGAAATGGAGTTTCATGCGGGGTTGTCTGAACCGTCGGGCGGTTTAAACCAGTTTCAGCACCTCCTCGGCAATCTCCCTTGCGGCGTTGGGCCGGGCGAGTTTGCGGAGGTTGGCGCTTAGGTTTCGTTGCAAATCGGTGTTCTGGAGCAAACCCAGCGCCGCCGGGATGAGTTCCTGCCGGGCGGTGGCGTCGGGCACGAGCAGGCCCGCTCCTTCGCTGACCAGCGCCTGGGCATTTTTGGTCTGGTGGTCTTCGGCGGCGGTGGGCAGGGGCACGAAAATGGCCGGTCGGCCCGTCAGGCAAAGCTCCGACACCGACAGCGCCCCGGCCCGCGAGGCCACCGCGTCGGCGGCGGCGTAGGCCAGGTCCATTTCGTAAATAAACTCCGACACGTATACGCCCGCCTGGCCTGCGGCCACCGCCTGTCCGCGCTCGGTGAAGAGTTTGCCCGTCTGCCAAATCACCTGATATCCCTCGGCAAGGAGTTGCGGCAGGCCCGCTTCGAGGCTTTCGTTGAGCGTACGCGCGCCCTGGCTGCCCCCGATGACGAGCAGCGTTTTTTTCGTGGCCGAAAGCCCGAAATGCAGCAGCGCAGCGGGCCGCTTGGCGGTAACGTCGAGCAAATCGGCGCGGACGGGGTTGCCGGTCAGCCGGAGTTTTTCTTTCGGAAAAAACGCCTCCATGCCGGGGTACGCCACGCAGATTTTGCGCGCGCCTTTCGCCAGAAATT
This sequence comes from Spirosomataceae bacterium, assembly GCA_965249815.1. GTDB lineage: Bacteria > Bacteroidota > Bacteroidia > Cytophagales > Spirosomataceae > JAJAZB01. The sequence continues at coordinate 1,427,538 of CBDFMV010000003.1, forward strand.
TATTGGTGACGCCCGCGTAGGAGTTTTGTTCCTGAATCAGGTACGGCACGCCCAGCGCCCGCGCCGCCAGCAGCAACGGCCCGGAGGCGTAGCCGCCCACGCCCACGGCGGCGTCGGGTTGGAATTCGCGCACGAGGTTGCGGGCTTTGGCCAGGCTGCGCACAAGTTTCAAGGGAAAACTCGCGTTGGCGAGCCAATTGGCGCGGTCGATGCCCGCGATGGGCAGGCCCACGATGCGGTAGCCCGCCCGCGGCACCTTTTCCATTTCCATCCGCCCTTCGGCCCCAACGAAGAGGATTTCCACGTCGGGCCGCAGGGTTTTTAAGGCGTTGGCAATGGCAATGGCGGGGTAAATGTGGCCCCCGGTGCCGCCGCCGGAGATGATAATTCTGGTCATAGGTGCAAGGGTGAGAGGTAAGAAGTGAGGTGTTTTCAGCGAATTGAATTTTACACCTTAAGCTCTCACGAAACGGGTTTCAGCTCCGGCTCGCCTTCCCGGCTTACGCTCAGAATAATGCCGATGGCGATGCCCGTGAACAGCAGCGACGTGCCGCCCATGCTCACCAGCGGCAGCGGCAGGCCCGTAACCGGCACCAGCCCAGTGGCTACGGCCATGTTGACCAGCGCCTGAATGACGAGGCTGAAACTCAGCCCCGCCGAGAGCAACCCGCCGAAGGCCCGGTCGGAGTTAGCGACGGCCTTCATGCCCCGGTAGAGCAGCCAGAGGTACAAAAACAGGGTGAACATCCCGCCCAGCAACCCGTATTCTTCGACGATGACGGCGAAAATAAAATCCGAGTAGGGGTGGGGCAGGAAGTTGCGTTGCAGGCTCTGTCCCGGTCCGCGCCCGGCCACGCCGCCGTTGACGATGGCGATGTAGCCCTGCTCGGTCTGGAACTCCACGTGGCTCTTGTCCATGTAGTGCTCGATGCGTTTCTGCACCGTGCCGAAGCGTTGCCCCACGGCCAGGGCCGCACCCCCCAGTATCAGGCCACCCGCCACGAGCAGCGCGAGGTATTTGGCCGGCACCCGCCCGATAAACATCAGCAGAAAACACGTCGCCAGGAGCAAAATGGCCGTCGAGGCGTTGGTTAGGGCGATGCAGCCGCAGATGACGATGCACCAGAACACCAGCGGCAGCAGCAACCGGGCGTCGTAGCGCAGGTGCTGGCGCTTGGCCAGCATGGCCGCGAGGTTGGTGATCAGCGCCAGTTTGGCCAAATCGGAGGGCTGAAAAGTCTGGTTGATGACGGGGAGCGTAATCCAGCGGTTGGCTTCGTTGAGCTTCGAGCCGAACAAAAACGCGTACAGCAGCAATGCCACCGACAGCCAGAGCGCCAGTTTGGAAAGCCGGGCGTAGTAGCGGTAGTCGAGTCGGTGACACACGTACATCAGCGCCAGGCTTGCCACTACCAGCGCGCCGTGTTTGAAAAGGTAAAACTCGGTACTGCGCAGGGTTTTGTAGGCGTAGGTGCCCGTGGCGCTGTACACCACCAGCAGGCTTTGCACCGACAGCAGAAACACGATGAGCCAGATCTGGTAATCGCCCTTGAGGTTGTCTTTGAGCCAAGCTTTGATCATGGTCGCGGGAAATTGGATTAGTCAAAGGTAGCCGACGGGTGGGGTTCTTTCAACCACCGGTACCGAACCCGACAGGGGTGGACGGTTTGCTCTGGGGGTACGGGCGCTGCCTCAGCAGCGTAAACGCCCGTTTTTAGTGCAACCGTTGGTCACGAAATTCGGTTTGACTGAAAAAAAGCCCTTCGCATGGATTCCAGCAACGATAAACTCGACCGCATCGTCGAAGCCCGGATGAAACTCCGCGCCCGTTTCGAGGCGCAAATGGCCGCCACGCCCTCGGTGGCCGACGCGCGCCCGCAGGGCAAAGGCGAACCCAACCGCCACGGCATGCCCACGACGCCTGTCGGCCAGACCCTCACCCAGAAATGGCCCGTGCTCGACCTGGGCTATCAGCCCGACGTAAGCCCCGAACGCTGGCGGCTCACCCTCGATGGCGAGGTGGAACACCCCGTCGTGCTGAAATGGGCCGATTTCCTGGCCCTGCCCCAAACCGACGACGTCAGCGATTTCCACTGCGTGACGACCTGGTCGAAGCTCAACATGGCCTGGCAGGGCGTGCGCTTGGCCGACCTCGCCGCGCTCGTGATGCCCAAAGAAACCGCCACCCACGTGCTCTGCTACGGCTACGACACCTACACGACCAACCTCTCGCTTGCTGAAGCCCTCAAACCCGACGTGCTGCTCGTCCACACGTTTGAAGGAAAACCGCTGGCCAGAGAACACGGCGGGCCGGTGCGAATGATTACGCCCCAGCTCTACGCCTGGAAAGGCTCTAAGTGGATCAAACGCATCCAGTTTTTGCCCGAAAACAAACTGGGTTTCTGGGAAGAACGCGGCTACTCCAACACCGCCTACCCCTGGCGGAACGACCGATACAGTTGAGAATGGATAATTGAAAATGGACAATGGATAATGACTGCTGCCTTTCATTATCCATTGTCCATTTTCAATTATCCATTCATCCTACTTTTGCCCGCATGGTTTCTTTTCAAAAACGCGTTGCCGGGCTGTCGCCGCGCTGGCGGTACGGGCTGGGCGCGGGGCTGGTGTTGTTGGGCGCGGCGGGGTTTTCGGCCAAAGCGGTGCTGATTCGGTTGGCGTACCAAACATACCCCATCGATTCGCTCACGCTCCTGGCGCTGCGCATGCTGTTTTCGGTGCCGTTTTACGTCTTCATCGCCGCGCGGTTGAGTCGGCAGCCGGGCTACGAACGCCTGCGTTTGGGACAGCTTCTCCCGATCATTGGTCTGGGGCTGACGGGCTACTACGCGGCCAGTTTGCTCGATTTCATGGGTTTGCAGTACATCACGGCCAGCGTGGAGCGACTGATTCTGTTCGTGTACCCAACGATTGTACTGCTGGTGTCGGCGCTCTTTTTCGGGAAACGCATCCACCGGGTGCAGGTGGTGGCCCTAATGCTCACCTACGTGGGCATCGCGCTGGCCTTTCTCGACGACATCGACCCGCACCTGCAAACCAACCTGCCGCTGGGCGCGGCGCTGATTTTCGGGAGCGCCTTCGCTTACGCCCTCTACCTCGTGGGCACGGGCGAAATCATCCCGCGCGTGGGGTCGGGGCGCTTCACCTGCTACGCCATGCTGGCGGCGGCGGGCGGCACGTTTTTGCATTTTCTGGCCACGCGCCCGGTTTCGCTGCTGACGCATTTGCCGGGTTCGGTGTACGCGCTGGGCGGCTGGATTGCCATTATTTCGACCGTTTTGCCCACGTTTCTGACGGCGGAAGGCATCCGGCTGATTGGGTCGGGGAACACGTCCATCGTGGGCAGCGCCGGGCCCATCATCACCATCGGGCTGGCGTACCTGCTGCTGGGCGAAACGGTGGGCGTCTGGCAGGGGCTGGGTACACTGCTGGTGCTGGCGGGGGTGTTGCTGATCAGTTTGAAGGGGAAAAAATAACCGCTTCACGCGCTACCTTTGCCCGCTCCACCAACCCTCGTTTTCGCATGGATTTCTATACGATTGTCCGTACCGCTCACTCGTACCTCCGCTGGGCCGTGCTGCTGCTGGCTTTGCTGGTGATTGTCCGCGCGCTGATCGGCGTGATGCAAAAGACCGAGTTTACGTCCGCCGACAAACGCAACAGCCTGTTTTTCATGATTTCGGCCGATTTGCAATTGCTGCTGGGGCTGCTGCTGTATTTCTGGCTCAGTCCGGTGGGCTTTAAAGCGTTTGAAACCAGCCAGGCCATGAAAGTGCCCGAACTGCGCTACTTCGCCGTGGAGCACATTACGGCGATGGCCATTGCCTGGGTGCTGATTCACGTGGGGTACAGCCGGGTGAAAAAAGCCAAATCGGCGCTGGCCAAACACAAAGCGGCCCTGATTTTTTACGGAATCGCCCTGCTACTCATCCTGATTCGGGTGCCCTGGACGAGTCGTCCGCTGCTTCGCGATTAGTCAGTCGGCTTTTCAACGAATCAGTGCTGAAAAAGCGCGCTCCGAGGCCTCGGGGCGCGCTTTTTCGCGCTTTTTACAAAAATTTAACGGACACGAAGGGGGATGGACCCTCTTTTTTTATTTTATTTGTGCAACGTACTCCCGCCATAATTCAATTTCTCTCCTTCATGAACAAATGCGTTTTCCTTGACCGCGACGGCGTATTGAACCAGGATACCGACGGATACCTGTTTCGCCCCGAAGACCTCGTCATCCCCGACGGCACCGTCGAGGCGCTGCAACGGCTGAAACAGGCGGGTTATCTGCTCATCGTGGTGACCAACCAGGCGGGCATCGCCAAGGGGCTGTACAGCCGCGAGGACGTCTGGAAATGCCACGACCATTTCCAGCAACAATGCGGAAACCTGCTCGACGACCTTTATTTCTGCCCGCACCACCCCGAACACACCACCGCCTCGCTGCTGCGCAAGCCCGATTCGCTCATGCTCGAAAAAGCGATGGCCAAGCACCGCATCGACCGCAACCGCTCCTGGATGATCGGCGACCGCGACCGCGACGTGCTGGCGGGCCGGAAGGCAGGCGTGCGCACCATCCGCATCGCCCACCACCCCGCCGAACAAACGCTCCTGGGCGATCACACGACCCACTCGCTGCTCGAAGCGACGGATGTGGTGGTGGGGTGAAAAAGCAGCATTGCTGGCAGGCGACGACTTTACAAAATGGTGTGTATCTTCACCGCACCAGACTGATGCACTTGCGCGGGCATCAGCCGGTAAATCATCTTCCCAACCTTTTTCTAACCGCAAAAAACATGCTGAAAAGTGTTCTCCTCGCGGGCCTGCTGCTCACTTCGGTGGCTTCGTTCGCCCAAACCTGGTCCGTTGACAAAGCCCATACCCGGGTGGGTTTCACGACCACGCACCTGATGATTTCGGAAGTGGATGGGTATTTCAAAACCTTCGACGCCAAGATTACCGCCGCCAAACCGGACCTATCGGACGCCGTCGTGGAAATGACCGCTGACGTCAACAGCGTGGACACCAACAACGACCGCCGCGACGGTGATTTGCGCAGCGAGCGGTTTTTCGACGTAGCCAAGTACCCGACGCTGACGTTCAAGAGCACGTCGTTCAAAAAAGTAGAGGGCAAGAAGTACAAAATGATGGGCGACCTGACGATCCACGGCGTGACCAAACCCGTGATGTTCGACGTGACCATGAACGGCCCCGTGACGATGGACAACCCGCGCGGCAAGCAGGAAAAAGCCGGTTTCAAAGTAGCCGGGACAATCAAGCGGTCGGATTTCAACGTCGGTGCGGCGCTGCCGCTGGCGGTCGTCAGCGACGAAATCGAACTCAAGGCGAACGCTGAGTTTAGCAAGGACGCTCCGGCGGGAGCAGCGGCGACGAAATAGCAGCCACCGGGTATTTCCCCGAATCGCCACCAGGAATTTCAATAAAAAAGACCGGTCAGCCTCGACCGGTCTTTTTTATTGAAGAAATTCACCGCCGCCGCGTCGCCCGTTCGCGGCGTTTGCCGCGCGGCAATACGTCGGGGCGTTGGCGGTTGCCCTGCCGGGTGTCGGAGCGGTAGTCGCGGCGACCGGCCCCGACCAGTTCCAGATCCATGCTGCGGCGGGCGAGGTTGGTTTCTTTCACCCGTACCCGCACGGGGTCGCCGAAGGTGAAGACCCGGCCGCTGCGCTTGCCGACGATGCGGTAGTTTTCCTTGTCGAGTTCGTAGAAATCGTCCTTCAAATCAGACATTTTCACCAGGCCCTCGCAGGCCGTTTCGGTGATTTCGACGAACATCCCGAACTCGGTCACGCCGGTGATGAGGCCGTCGAATTCTTCGCCGAGCAACTCGCTCATGAATTCCACCTGCTTGTACTTGATCGAGGCCCGCTCGGCTTCGGCGGCCACGCGCTCGCGCTCGGAGGAGTGCTTGCTCTGCGCTTCGAGGGGGGCGCGGTCGGCGGGCTGACCACCGTCGAGGTAGTGCTGGAGCAGGCGGTGGGCCATCATGTCGGGGTAGCGGCGGATGGGCGATGTGAAGTGCGAGTAGTGGTCGAAGGCCAGACCGAAGTGCCCCACCGGGTCGGTGCTGTAACGGGCTTTGGCCATCGTGCGCACAGCGAGGCTTTCGATCACGTTTTGCTCGGGTTTGCCTTCCACACTTTCCATCAGGGCGTTGAGCGAACGGGCCACCTGCGGGCCTTCAAACTTGAGATCGTAGCCCAGTTTCTGGGCAAACTTGGCAAAGGTTTGCAGCTTGTCGATGTTGGGCGCTTCGTGGATGCGGTACACCATCGTGTTGCGCGGGTCGTCTTTCTTTTTGTTGAAGACAAACTCCGCTACGCGCTTGTTGGCCAGCAGCATGAACTCCTCGATGAGCTTGTGGGCGTCCACGCGGACTTTCTGAAATACGCCGAGCGGTTTGCCGGCTTCGCTGAGGCGGAAGCGCACTTCCACGGTTTCAAAATTGACGGCCCCGTTGGCGAAACGCTCGTCGCGAAGTTTTTTGGCGAGGTCGTTGAGTGTGAGCAGTTCGCGCTGGAAGGGCGGGGGCGTGCTCGCCGACAAGAATGTCGGCGCTACGAGTACCTCCTGCGCCTCTTCGTAAGCAAAGCGGTGGTCGGAATGGATGACGGTGCGGCCAAACCACTCATTCGCGATTTTCGCCTCGGGCGTGAGTTCAAACACCGCCGAAAACGTCAGCTTGTCTTCGTGCGGACGGAGCGAGCAGAGGTTGTTCGAGAGCTTTTCGGGCAGCATCGGCACGGTGCGGTCCACGAGGTACACCGACGTGGCGCGCTGACTGGCTTCGTTTTCGAGCAAGGTGCCTGGTTTCACGTAGTGGGTCACGTCGGCGATGTGGACGCCCACGCGGGTATTGCCGTTTTCGAGAAACTCCACCGACAGCGCATCATCGAAGTCCTTGGCGTCTACCGGGTCGATGGTGAAGGTGGTGATGGTTCGGAAATCGCGGCGGCCGTTCAGGTCGCTTTCCGTCAACTGCTCGGAAATGGCGTTGGCTTCGGCATCAACCGTGGCGTCGAAGTGGTACGGCAACCCGAATTCGGCCAGGATGGCGTGCATTTCGGTGTTGTTTTCCCCGGCTTTGCCCAAAATCTCGGCCACTTCGCCCTCGGCGCGCTTGCCGGATTGGGGGAATTGCGTCACGCGCAAAATTACCTTCTCGCCCGCTTTCGCCCCGTTGAGCGCGGCGGCGGGCACGTAAAATTCTTCGTAAATCCGGCGGCTGTCGGGTACGAGCGTGGCGAATTTGGGGCCGGTTTGCTCCAGTGTCCCGACGACCGTCGCGTGGCGGCGTTCCAGAATTTCCTTCACCTCGCCCTCGGCCTTCCGGCCACTGCGCTTGCTGCCCTGCCAGACGGCAATTTTTACCAAATCGCCGTCCATCGCCCCGTTGAGGTCTTCGGTGGCGATCCAGGCGTCTTCGGCGTGTTCGTCGCTGACGACGAAGGCAAAGCGCGAATTGGTGTGCTCGACCCGGCCCGTGCGGTAGCGCAGGCCGGTGTCCACGGTGTAGGTGCCGTCGGTGTGGCGGAGGAGTTTGTTGCTGGTGGCGAGGTCTTCGAGGAGGGCCTGGAAAAGTTCTTTCGTGCGACGGTCTTTCACCGAGAACGCCTTGTGGACGTCGTTGAGCGAAAACGTCCGCTCGTAGTTGAGGTCGAAAAAGGCGTAGATTTCGTCTTTCAATCGGGCGAGGAATCGTTCTTCTTTTGTCAGTTTGGCGGGTTCTTCCGGTTGGCTGCGTTTGGGGTTCTTCATGCTAAAAATTCAAAAAGGAAACGGCGAGAGAATGGGCGGTAAGTTCGTAAAAAAGCGTTGCAATCGCCGTTCCAGGTGGGCAACAAGGGCCGGTGGTGCTTCGTTCAGTGCGCAACCCACACCGGGTTGGCGCTTCGTCCGGATGCCCCGGATAAATAAAATACGCCGGGGTGGTTTCTGGTGAAAGTTCCCTAATTTTGCACATTATCAGTAGTTTCTAACCCGTAAGCTCCTCCTATCTACTTCATGGGATTGTTTGATTTTCTGACCAGCGACATCGCCATCGACCTGGGGACGGCGAACACGCTGATCATCCACAAAGACAAAATTGTCGTCGACGAGCCTTCCATAATCGCAATGGATAAGATTTCCGGCAAAGTGCTGGCCATCGGAACCAAAGCGATGCAAATGCACGAAAAGACCAACGAAAATATCAAGACCATCCGCCCGCTGCGCGATGGCGTCATTGCTGATTTTACCGCCGCCGAGTTGATGATTCGCGGCATGATTAAGCTCATTGACACGGGCAGCCGCTTTTTCACGCCCTCGCACCGCATGGTGATTTGCATTCCGTCGGGCATTACCGAAGTGGAAAAACGCGCCGTGAAGGATTCCGCCGAACACGCCGGGGCGAAGGAAGTCTACATGGTACACGAACCCATCGCGGCGGCCATTGGCATTGGCATCGACATTCAGCAACCCAATGGTTCGATGATCGTGGACATCGGCGGCGGCACGACCGAAATCGCCGTGATTGCGCTGTCGGGCATTGTCTGCGAACAATCCATCCGCATTGCGGGCGACGTGTTCACCCGCGACATCGTCGATTACATGCGCCGCGAGCACAACCTGCTCATCGGCGAGCGCTCGGCCGAACTCATCAAAATCGAGGTCGGTGCCGCCCTGCCCGAACTCGACAACCCGCCCGCCGATTACGAAATCCGGGGACGCGATTTGATGACGGGCATTCCGAAGGAAATCAAAGTCACGTACTCCGAGATCGCCTACGCCCTCGACAAATCCATTTCAAAGATTGAAGAAGCCGTGATGAAAGCCCTGGAAATTTCGCCGCCGGAGCTTTCCGCCGACATTTACCACAACGGCATCCACCTCACGGGCGGCGGGGCGCTGCTCCACGGCCTCGACAAACGCATCGCGGCCAAAACCAAGCTTCCCATCCACATCGCCGACGACCCGCTCAAAGCCGTCGTGCGTGGCACCGGCGAGGTGCTCAAGGATTTGGAGAAATACAAAGCGGTATTGATTAGTTAGCAGTGCGAAGGGCGTAGTGCGTAGCGTGAAAAACTACGCACTACGCTCTTCGCACTACGCACTCCATCATGGACCAACTCTTCGCGTTCATCGCCCGGCAGCGGGCGTTTATTTTGTTCGTGGCGCTGGAGGTGCTGAGTTTCTGGCTGTTTTTCAAGTACAACAACTACCCCAGCGCGGTGTACTTCAACTCGGCCAATTACTACGCCGGGCGGCTGATGCAACTCCAGTCGTCGGCCACGCAGTACATGAACCTGGGCCGGGTCAACGCGGGCCTGGCCGAGGAAAACGCCCGCCTGCACGCCCAATTGGCCCAGCGGCAAAGCCAGCAACTGACGGGCGTCAGCTACAAGGCCGATTCGCTGGTGGCCAGCCGCTTCCAGACGATGGTGGCGAAGGTCATCAACAACTCCACGAGTTTATCCAACAACTTCCTGACCATCGACAAAGGCCTCGCCGACGGCGTGCAGCCTGGTATGGGCGTAATTTCGGCCACGGGCGTGGTAGGCAAGGTGAAAGTGTGCTCGGAACATTTTTCGGTGCTCACCTCAGTGCTGCATTCCGAAAACATGGTTTCCTCGAAAATCCAGCGCAGTGGCGAAATCGCCTCCGCCAAATGGGACGGCATCAGCCCCGATCTCATCAACCTGCTGTACCTGTCGCGCTATAAATCGGTGAAACTGGGCGATACCGTCGTCACGTCCGACCTCAACTCCGTTTTCCCCGGTGGCGTGCCGGTGGGCTACGTCCGGCAACTCAAACCCAGCGCCGACGGCGCGTTCTGGGACATCAAACTCCGCCTGGCGACCGATTTCCCGAACCTCTCGTACGTGTACGTGGTAAACAACCGCCTCAAAACCGAACAGGATTCGCTGGAAACGGAAGCGAAAAAATAAGTTGGTAGTAAGCAGTTGGCAGTAAAGGCTGGCTGTTTTTACTGCCAACTGCCAACTGCCAACTGCCAACTTATTTTGACTACCCGAACGCTCTTCAATCTTTTTTTCTGGACGGCCCTGTTCGTGGCCTTGCAGGTGCTGCTGTTCCGCAACCTGGCCCTGTTTCATTACGGGTTCTGCTTCGTGTACGTGGCTACAATCTTATTGCTGCCCTTCGATGCCAGCCCGGTCGCCGTGCTGCTGACGGGTTTCGGCGTGGGGTTGCTGGTGGATATTTTCTACAACACGCCGGGCCTGCACGCGGCGGCCACGGTCGTGACGGCCTACGTCCGGCCGTTTACCATCCGGTTGCTCATGCCCCAACGCGGCTACGAAGAGCGCAACGAACCCCTCATCAGCGAGCTGGGCCTGGCGTGGTTTCTTATGTACACGGCGCTGCTGGTTTTTGTGCACCATCTCGTGGTGTTCTTCGTCGAAGCCTCCAACTGGACGCTGTGGTTGCCCACGCTGGGCAAAGCCCTGGCCAGCACCGTTTTTACCACGGTGGTGATTACCCTGCTCCAGGTTTTCCGCAGAAACTGAGGAATTTTTCCGTCAATTTGGCAGCGTCGGCCAACCAAAAACGGCGTGGCAGGTTTTGTGCGAGGGTTGTTTCTCTACCTTTATCCCCTCAGACCGCATCCCTATGGCCGACGAGCAAGAACACATCGAACAAGAACAGGAGGAGGTTCTTCCCCAACGGCAGAATTATTCGGACGAAGAGAAGTACCGCATCTTCGACCGGGAATTCATGCCGCACATCAATTCCATGTACAACTTCGGGTTTCGTCTGACGATGGACGAAGACGAGGCCAATGACCTCGTGCAGGACACCTACCTGAAGGCTTTTCGCTTCATCAACTCTTTCGAAACCGGAACCAACGCCAAAGCATGGCTGTTCCGCATCCTGAAAAACAGCTTCATCAACGACTACCGGAAGAAAACCAAGGAGCCGAATAAAGTTGATTACCAGGAAATTGAGCAGTACTACGACTCGGAGGAAGCCGCCGGAACCGAACAAACCACCGACCTGCGCAGCGAAACGGTCCAGGAACTGCTCGGCGACGAAATCGCGAAGGCGCTCAACTCGCTGCCCGTCGATTTCCGGACGGTCATCATCCTCTGCGACGTGGAAGGCTTTACGTACGAAGAGATGGCCAAGATTCTCGACATCCCCATCGGTACCGTTCGTTCGCGCCTGCACCGCGCCCGGATGTTGCTGAAAGACAAGCTCAAGACCTACGCCGCCTCCATGGGGTACGATACCGAGAGTGCGTTGCCGGAGTGATTATCAACGTATTAAGTTCAATTTTAGGTAAAAATAATTCTATAAAAAAGTGCAGCGGGTCGGAACCATCCGTTAACTTTCAGGGGTTTACCTGCCAACGTGACAAACTGACCTACAATGAGCCAGCCTTATAAATTGGACGAACTGACGGCCCTGGTGGATGCATCGGCCAGAGCGGGGAACGAGGGGAAAAGGCACAACTGCCTGCACCGCGCCGAGTGCATGAAAATGATTGAACTGGTCATAGATGGCGAGGCTTCCTCCGAACAATTCGAACACATCCGTCAGAACATCGGCAAGTGCCTGCCCTGCGAACAGGGCTACAGCCTCGAAAAAAGTGTCAAAGAGGCTCTGCAATTTCGACTCGAAAAACGCGAAGTTCCCACCAACCTGCTCGAAATCATCCGCTCCCGCGTTTCCTCACTTTAGTTAGTAAGTTGTTGGTTAGTAGGGTGTTGGTTTTTGAAAATGAATAACTCAATCAACCAGTAACCAATAACCTCTTAACTTGCGTCATGCAAGGCAAACTCGTTATTTTCTCCGCGCCGTCGGGGTCGGGCAAAACCACCATCGTTCATCACCTGCTCGATACCAACCCGAACCTCGGTTTCTCCATCTCAGCCTGCACCCGCGACAAACGGGGCCGCAGCGAGGAAAACGGCAAGGACTACTACTTTCTGACTCCCGCTGATTTTAAGCAGAAAATTGACAACCACGAATTCGTGGAGTGGGAAGAAGTGTATCCGGGTGCGTACTACGGAACGCTGAAATCGGAAGTTGAACGGGTTTGGGCGGAAGGAAAGCACGTTATTTTCGACGTGGACGTGCGCGGCGGGCTGAGCATTAAAGAGCATTACGGCGACCGGGCGCTGGCGATTTTCGTAAAGGTGCCGTCGGAGGAAATTCTGGAGCAGCGCCTGCGCGGGCGCGGCACCGAAACCGCCGACAGCCTCTCGCGGCGGCTGTTCAAGGTGAAATTCGAGATGAGTTTTCAGGATGAATTCGACGCCATCCTCGTCAACGATGACCTCGATCACGCCTTGGCCAAAGCCCAGAACCTGGTGGACGAGTTCCTGCAAAACGACACCATTCCGGCAAAAGCAACCGTTTTGTGAGAAGTGAGAGGTAAGAAGTGAGATGCAAAAAATGCATTTTAAAACTTCTTACCTCTCACTTCTCACCTCTTACAACCATGCGCATTGGCCTTTTCTTCGGCTCGTTCAACCCCATTCACGTCGGGCACCTGATTGTGGCCAATGTCATGGCAACCACGACCGACCTGGAGCAGGTCTGGTTCGTGGTGTCGCCGCAGAATCCGTTCAAGAAAAACAAGTCGCTGCTCCATGAATTCGACCGCTTCGATTTAGTCGAACGCGCCATTGCCGACAACCACCGGCTGAAAGCCACCGACGTGGAATTTTCGATGCCCCGCCCCAGCTACACCATCGACACGCTCCGGCGGCTGCACGAGAAATTCCCCCAGCACACCTTCCGGCTTATCATCGGCGAAGACAACCTCGCGCAGTTTCCGGCCTGGAAAGAGCATGAGGCCATTTTGAATGACTTTGGCCTGAACGTGTACCCGCGCCCCAATTCCGAGCCAAGCAACCTGTGTACGCACCCGGCCGTGCGGTGGGTGGAAGCCCCGCTGCTCGGCATTTCAGCCACGTTCATCCGCGCCCAACTCCGGGCGGGCCGCTCCATCCGCTACATGGTGCCCGACACCGTGGAGCAGTTGATTGAGTTGAAAAAATTTTATGTCTGAAACCATCGCCATCCTCGGCTGCGGCTGGCTGGGTTTGCCACTCGGGGCCGAACTCGTCCGCCGGGGCCACCGCGTGAAAGGCAGCACCACCCGCGCCGAACGCCTGCCCCAACTGGCCGAAGCGGGCATCGAGCCGTACCAGCTTGATTTCACCCCGCAGCCCGACGGCGGCCTTCTGGAATTTCTCGAAAGCGTCGACGTTCTCGTCGTCAGCATCCCGCCCCGCGCCGGCAAGCAGGGCGAGGGGTTTCATCCACAGCAAATTGCGGCGCTGGCTAAACGGCTTCGCGGCCCCCGCCTCCACCTTATTTACCTTTCCTCAACTTCCGTGTACCCCGATACGGGTGGGGAAGCGACCGAAGCAGGCGTTGTTTCGGAAAACCATCCGCTCGTTCAGGCAGAGCACATTTTGGGGAAAACCGGCCTGCCGCTCACCGTGGTTCGTTTCGGCGGGTTGATGGGTTACGAGCGCATTCCGGGGAAGTACTTCATCGGCAAAACCGTCACGACCGGCGATGTACCCGTCAATTTTATCCACCGCAACGACGCCGTGGGGGTTTTGGTACAAATCATCCGGCAAGCCGTTTGGGGCGAAACATTCAACGCCGTGGCCCCGCAGCATCCCATTCGCCGCGCCATTTACCGCAAAAACGCTGAGCAGTTCGGCTGGGAAGCGCCGCGTTTCGAGGTTCCTGTCGCGCCCGAACCGTTCAAAATAATTTCCCCAAACCGGCTCATCGAGCGCCTGAATTACCCCTTTATTTTCCCCGACCCGCTCGACTTCGCCTACGGCGCGTAGGCGTGGGACAAAAAAACGGCACCTCCAGGGCCAGGGATGCCGCTGTTTCGGGAGCAGGAGCGCCTCGCCTGTCGTTGCTACTTGATTTCCACCGCAAACGTGCCGTCGAAGTCGCTGCTGCCGGGGCCTGGCGTGCCGTCTTTCACTGGTTTGCCGCCCACGGGAGGCTGGTGGCGCAGCACAACCTGGAGTTTACCGGTTGCGGCGGTACCGGTTTTCACCGTCGCGCTGAGGCCCACGGGATAGCCGCGCGCGTCTTTGTCGTTGACGGTAAAACTCATCAGGCTGACGGGCGTGGGCGTGTACACGAACAGGTGTTCGTCTTTTTTCTCCTCAATTTCTGCCGTGACGTTGCCCACCGGGTTTTTGCTCTCGTCGAGCACCTGCACCGTCAGGGTGTAGGTTTTATTCGGGCTGAGCGAAAGCCTGCCGATGATTGGGGCCGCGCCGCCGCCGCCGTCCGGGTCTTTGTAACTCACCGATTGGGTGTTGGTCGTGCCCGGTTCCGTAAACACCAGGTTAACGGTCGTGATGAGTTCGTTCGGATCGTCGGGGTCGGAGCCTTCGTCTTTTTTACAGCCTACTGTGATGATCACCGCCACCAGCAACAGCCACCCGAGTTGGTTTTTGATTCGCATTGGTTTTCCTCTAATGAAACAATGTTTTTAGGTCAAAGCCTTTGTTCTTGCAACAGAATTTTAAAAAAGAACGATCGGAAGAGGTTTACCACCGCCATTTCACCCTTAAGGCCACGTTCCGTCCCAGATCATCGGTGAAGTAGCGGAAGCGGTTGAGGTACTCGCGGTAGCGGGTGTTGAACAAATTGCTGGCCGTCAGACTGAGGTCGAGCGGATGGCCCAGGGTTTTCAGCGAAAGTCCGGCTTCGGCGCTCCAAAGCCAGTAGGCCGCAGGTGGCGGGGCGTAGTCGCTGGCCGGTTCGACGCGGGTTTGCCGGGCGACGAACAAGGAGCCTAAACCGAAATATGCACCGTGCGTTGCAAACCCGTAGCGGAGGCCGTTTTCCCACCGATTGGCCGGAATGTTGACCAAAAACCGGTCGTTGCGCACGTCGTGGACGCGTAGGAAGGCGTACTTGCTCGTGAGCGTGAGGCGCTCGGTGAGCCGCACGGAGGCGGAGGCGTCGAAGCCCCGGAACACGGCGTCCACCTGGGTGTATTTAAAGTACGGAAAAGCCCCGCGGATTGTGAGCCGGACGGTATCCTGTGGGCTGAGGTAGAGATAGTTCTGGATGTAATTGTAAAACAGGTTCAGTTCCGCCGCCAAGCGGGTGTTCGTGAAATTGGCCGTCAGCGAGGTGTTGTAGGCCGTTTCGGGTTGCAGGCGGGCGTTGCCTTCCTCGTAGGCCGCCGCACCGTGGTGAACGCCGTCCGAGAAAAGTTCGCTCACGCTGGGCGGCCGCCAGGCCGTGCCCGTGTTGAACCGCAGCGTGAAGCCGTCGCGGAGCGTGTAAATTGTCCCCAGCGTGCCCGAAAGGTTGTGCTTGAAACGGGTGCTGGTAATAACTTCGGAATTGCTGGCGGCGGCGAATCGTTTCTGAATCGCCTGCAATTGCCGCCCGTCGAGGCGCAGGCCGAGTTCCCACTCCCAGCGCGGGAGCACGAGCCGTTCGATGAGAAACACCCCGCCGTTCCACTGCCGGAAGTTCGGAATCAGCACCTGCCGGGTGAGGGGTTGGTCGAGGCTGGGGCCAGTTGAAAGGTTTTCCTGGAAAAACCCGTTCGCGCCCAGGCTACCCGACCAGTTTTTTCCCAACCGGGGATGTTCCCAGAGCACCTCGCCTGAATAGGTGGTCAGCCGGAACCGCTGCTGAAACGTGTTTGTGCGCAACGTGATGTCGTACTCGGCGCGGTAGTTGTGTTGCCGGGCCAGCGTCAGGCTCAGGGTGCCGCCCGAGGCGGGTCGCCAGAAAGCGTGGATTTTCAGCAAACTGTGCTGCACGTCCTGGTAGGGCCGGTCGAGGCGGTAACTAAATTCCGCTGGGGTGTACTCCGGCCGGGGCCGGGCGCTTTGCAGGGCCGCCGTGAGGTCGGTCGTGCTGCCGGTGTGCGAACCGGTGAAAATGCCAAGCTGCGTATTGAACTGGCTGAAATACGCCTCGACACCCGCCCGCCCGGTGTGGTAGCCTGCCGCCAGCGAAAAGTTGAGTTCGCGGATGCCCGTATTGACCAGCCGGTACCCCGCCGCGCTGACATCGCCGCCGCGCTTCATCGTGCCCTGCGCCCGCCAGCCGAAACCTCGTGTTTTTGCCAAACCGCCCTGCACCAGCCCGGACGCCACGCCCTGCCGCCCGTTGGAGAAACCCACCAGGTTGACTTCGCCCGAAACCCTGCCGGAGTCAGGCAACGGGTCGGGTTCGACCAGCACCACGCCGCCCACGGCATCGGCTCCGTAGCGGACGCCCGCTGCGCCTTTTACTACCGAAATTTTTTTGGCCACGAACGGATCCACCTCCGGGGCGTGCTCGGCTCCCCATTGCTGGCCTTCCTGCCGGACGCCGTTGTTAAGAATCAATACCCGGTTGGAATGAAGCCCGTGAATGACGGGTTTGGAAATATTGCTGCCCGTTTGCAGGGTCGTAACACCTGTCACGGCTTTGAGGGCTTCACCCAAACTCTGTCCACGCGTGCGGTCGAGGTCGGCACCACGCAGTTCGGTACGCGCCTGGGTCGTTGCCGCCCGGTGACGGGCCGTGACGACTACGTTTTGCAGATGCACGTCGTCTTCGTGTAAGGTCAGGTTTTGTTCCAGGGTATGGATCAGGTCAATTCGCACGGCGATGGGCGCGTAGCCAACCAACCGACATACCAACGTGTATCGTCCCTGGCAAAGATTTTTAAGTGAGTAGGCACCGAGGCTGTCGCTGAGGGTATTGAGTCCGGTTCCTTGCAGGTAGACCACGGCCCTGGGGATAGCTTGCCCGGTACTACGTTCGGTGACACGACCCTCGATGACGCACGTACAGACTGACTCCTGCGCCCGCGCCTCGGTCAACAAGAACCCAAGCAGGCCGACGATTACATACTTGCGCATAGCCACAATTCCTTCGCAAAATTACACACCTGCTGCAATAATGTTGCAAAAAGCATCGAATTTCCCCACCTGTGTACTAATCTCCCCATTCCCATTTTGTTCAAGGAACAATTAATTTACTTAAACAAACCGTTTCTGTCAATTTTTGAATATTGGCATAAGCATCATTTTTTTGGGCTGGGGCAGCTTAAATTGCTTTTTAAGTAAATCACAGTGTTTAGATAAACCAAGAAATCTTTAAACAAAATAGTCAAAATTTTTGCAATTGGCTTGGAACTTTGTTGAACGATGTGTTGCTTTGGCTTAAACAAACTTAAAACCTGACCATCATGACGGCGTTGGAATTCACCTCGACTATCGGCAAGGTAACCAAGTCGTTGCGACCCTTTGCCCTGCGATTAACCAAGGACGCGGAAGACGCAAACGATCTGCTTCAGGACACGCTGTTGAAAGCGTTTACCAACCGGGACAAGTACGCCGACGGCACCAACCTGAAGGCGTGGTTGTACACCATCATGAAGAATACCTTCATCACCAACTACCAGCGGATGGTGCGGAAGAATACCTTCATCGATACGTCGGAAAACCTGCACTACATCAATTCCGTGGAGAGCAGCACCGACAACACGGCCTATACCGCATTTGCGCTGGACGACATCAACCGGGCCGTCGAGGCGCTCGAAGACGCCTACCGGACGCCCTTCATGATGCACTTCAGGGGGTTCAAATACCACGAAATCGCGCACAAACTCAATATTCCCATCGGAACGGTGAAGAACCGGATTCACATTGCCCGGAAGGAATTGAAGTCACGCCTGTTCATGTACGCCCATTGGAATTGAGGATGGTGAGCAAGGGGCGGGTTTCACTTGGATCCCACCGCCACTCCCCACAAGTCCTACTAATTTTTTTGGTTAACAGAAGAAGGTTGCAAAGGGTTGGGGGCTTCCTCCAACTTTTTTGTTTTACGGCGGTTTCAAAAAAAGTTGCCGTGCCGCCCCGAATCGGCCAATTTGCGTCGTTGAGGCAATGACCCACTCCCTGAAAAAAGGAATGACTGAAAAAAACGTAATTGTGATCGGGGCAGGCTTCGCGGGACTGGCCGCCGCCACGGCGCTGGCCGACCAGGGTTACCGCGTGACGGTGCTGGAAAAAAATGAGACGCCCGGCGGTCGGGCGCGGGTGTTCCGGGAAGGCGGCTTCACCTTCGACATGGGTCCGAGCTGGTACTGGATGCCCGACGTGTTTGAAACCTACTTCGCCCGTTTCGGGCGCAAGCCCGCCGATTACTACGACCTGGTTCGCCTCGACCCGTCGTACGCCGTCATTTTCGGCCCCGACGACGTGGTGAACCTGCCCGCTGGCGCAACGTGCGTCGGGGAGCTGTTCGAGCAGATGGAGCCGGGGAGCGCGCCGCGTTTCCGCGAGTTTCTGGCGCAGGCTGCCTACAAGTACCAGGTCGGTATTGGCGATTTTGTCTGGAAACCCAGCCGGCGCGTCACCGAATTTCTGAGCCTGAAACTCCTCACCGACGTGGCCCGCCTCGACGTGTTGCAATCGTTTCACGGCCACGTGCGCAAGTTTTTCAAAGAGGAAAGGCTCCTGAAACTGCTGGAGTTTCCCATCCTGTTTCTGGGTGCCGTGGCCGAAAACACGCCCGCGATGTACAGCCTGATGAACTACGCCGAAATCACGATGGGCACTTGGTACCCGATGGGCGGGATGCACGAAATCGTGAAAGGTATGGTGAAACTGGCGGAGGAAAAAGGCGTCACGTTCCACTTCGGCGAACCCGTCGGGCGCATCGAGGTTCAAAACGGCGCGGCCCGGCGCGTTCACACGACGAAGGGTAGTTACGACGCCGACGCCGTAGTGGCCGGGGCCGATTACCACCACGTGGACGACGCGCTGCTCGAACCAGCCTACCGCAATTATTCCGAAAAATACTGGGACACCCGTACGCTGGCGCCATCGTCGCTGCTGTTTTACCTCGGCGTGAACCGGCGGGTTGAAAAACTGCTGCACCACAACCTGTTTTTCGACGAAGATTTCCAGCAGCACGCACACCAGATTTACACCGAACCGGCCTGGCCCGAACGCCCGCTGTTTTACGTGTCGGCCCCGTCGAAAACCGACCCGTCCGTGGCACCGGAAGGGCAGGAGAACCTGTTCATCCTGATTCCCGTCGCCCCCGATCTGGACGAACCGGCGGGCGTTCGCGAGAAATACTATAACTTGGTCATGGACCGGCTCGAACGCTACGTCGGGCACCCGATTCGTCCGCACGTAACGGTGAAGCGCAGCTACGCCCACCGGGAGTTCATCGCCGATTACCACGCCTACAAAGGCAACGCCTACGGGCTGGCCAACACGCTTCGGCAAACCGCCCTGCTGAAGCCGTCGCTTAAAAACCGGCACGTGCGCAATTTGTACTACACCGGCCAACTGACCGTCCCCGGCCCCGGCGTGCCGCCCTCGCTGATTTCGGGGCTGGTCGTGGCGGAGGAAGTGGCGAAGGAAATGAAATTGGGAGTCAGGAGTCAGGAGTAGGAAGTCAGGAGAGAAGCCGAGTGGCATTTCTCCTGACTTCCTACTCCTGACTCCTGACTCCTTCCCCAAACATGAACCTCTACGATCGAACCACCTTTGGGTGCAGCCGCCTGATTACGCAGGAATACAGCACCTCGTTTACGCTGGGCATCAAAACACTGGCCCTGAAGTTCCGCCTGCCCGTGTACGCCGTGTACGGTTTCGTGCGCTACGCCGACGAAATCGTGGACACGTTTCATGGCTTCGACAAGGCGCGTCTGCTGGCCGATTTCCGCACCGACACCTACCGGGCCATCGCCGAAGGCATCAGCCTGAATCCCGTGCTGCACTCCTTTCAGCTCGTCGTGAACCGCTACGGCATCGACCGCGACCTCATTGAGGCGTTTTTGCACAGCATGGAAATGGATTTGACCGAAACGAAATACGCCGCCGACGGCTACCAGGAATACATTTACGGCTCGGCGGAAGTGGTGGGACTGATGTGCCTTCGCATTTTCTGCGAAGGCGACTCGGCGCTGTACGACCGCCTCCGCGCCGACGCCCGCAAGTTGGGCGCGGCGTTTCAGAAAGTGAATTTCCTGCGCGACCTGAAGGCCGATTACGACGAACGCGGGCGCACGTACTTCCCCGGCGTCAACTTCAACCAGTTCACCGCCGCCGACAAGCGGCTCATCGAAGCCGACATCCAGCACGACTTCGACGACGCCCTGCGCGGCATCCGCCAACTGCCCCGACCGGCGCGCATGGGCGTGTACCTGGCCTACCGTTATTACCTGAGGCTTTTTGCCAAAATCAAGTCTCTGCCGCCGTCACGCATCCGTGAAGCCCGAATCCGGGTACCCGATTTTCAGAAACTCCTGCTGCTGGCGCAAACGTACTGTTTGCATCAGTTGCGGGTGGTCTAAACTCACTCCCCAAACAACGCGCTCGACAAATACCGGTCGCCCCGGTCACAGACGATGCAGACGAGCAGGCCTTCGTCCAGTTCTTCGGCCAGCCGGAGCGCCGCGCTCACGGCCCCACCGCTGCTCATGCCGCCGAACACGCCCTCGACGCGGGCCAGCTTCCGTGTCATTTCCGTGGCTTCCTGCTGGGAAATATCCAGAATTCGGTCCACGCGGCGGGGGTCGTAGATTTTGGGCAAATATTCCACCGGCCAGCGCCGGATGCCGGGAATCGACGAGCCTTCCGTGGGTTGGCAACCCACAATCTGAACCGCCGGATTCTTTTCCTTCAAAAAACGCGACGTGCCCATGATAGTGCCCGTCGTGCCCATCGAACTGACAAAATGCGTGATTTTGCCCTCCGTGTCGCGCCAGATTTCGGGGCCGGTGGTGCGGTAGTGCGCCAGGTAATTGTCGGGGTTGGCAAACTGATCGAGCATGAAAAATTCCGGCGTCGCGGCTTTCGCCTCGGCGTAGTCGCGGCAGGCCTCGATGCTTTCGAGGAGCGTAACCGTGGCCCCGAAGGCTTGCATCGTCAGCACGCGTTCGCGGGTCGAGTTTTCGGGCATCACCAGTTCGATTTGGAGGTCGAACAGCCGGGCAATCATCGCCAGCGCAATGCCCGTGTTGCCGCTGGTGGCTTCGATGAGTTTCTGGCCCGGCCCGATGTCGCCGCGTTCGAGCGCGCCCCGAATCATGCTGAGCGCCGCGCGGTCTTTCACGCTGCCACCCGGATTGTGGCCTTCGAGTTTGGCGAAAATCCGCACGGCGGGCTTTTGGTGCAGCTTTTTGAGTTCAATGAGCGGCGTGTTGCCGACGAAATCGAGAAGGGTTGCCATGCGCAAAGAGGTCTGCCAGCCGTAGAGGCCTTGCGTGGGGCGACGGCTGGCAGACCGGCCCCGGATCAAAGGGTTCAAGAAAAAATGCACTCGAACGGGAGCGTTGCCCTTCCAAGTGCGTTCGGCGCGGAAAAGGTTCCGCTTACTTTTTACGGAATAGCGGTAACAAAAAAAGCGCCCGGCGGAGTTTCGTCGGGCGCGCAGAGAGCAGTTGAAAAAAGTTACTGCGGCTTTGTGGCCGGTTGCTTCTGGCCAGCGTACTGTTTCGGATACGTTTCGGCTTTGAACTTTTCGAAATCCTGCTTTTTATAGTGGTCGTCGCCGATGAACGTCACGATTTGGTGAAACGCCGGGGCATCCATGTAGCCGGGGATAGGCTGAATCATCTGGAGTTTTTCGTCCAGAAACACCGTGGTTGGGTAGCTCATCTGGCCGTTCATCAGCGCGGCGGCGAGTTGGTGGTAGCCTTTTTGGCCCTGGGGCACAAACTCAAACTTCTGCTGGCCCAGCGTGATGGGGTCGCGCTGCTCGGCGTCGAGTTTCACGGCGTAGTATTTCCGGCTCACATACTCGGCCACCTGCGGATTCTTGAACGTGTTTTTGTCCATCACCTTGCACCAGCCGCACCAATCCGTGTACACGTCGATGAGAATCTTACGCGGCTCCTTCGCATTTTTGGCAAACGCTTCGGTGATGCTCATCCACTGAATTTTCGGCTCCGCCCTCGGCGCGGCTACCTGGCCTCCTTCGGGTTTAGGAAGAAACGCCGCCAGCCCGAACAGGGTCAGCGTCAGCGTGACGGCGAGGGCGAAGGTTTTCATGACACAGGTGCTTTCAAGATCAAAGCTAACTAAAAACAAAATGCCAGCGCGTACCCTGGCCCTAAAAGGAGGCGTTTCCGTTAAACTACGCACATCTGATTTAAAAAATAGCCGGGCTACCGCACCGCCGAAACCGGCAATTCCACCGCCTCTTCCCAGGAAATCATCGCGTTGAACAGCCGGATTTTCTGGAAAAACCGCAGATCGCTCGCCGCGAGGCGTTCCCGAATCAGAACGCCTTCAGCCAGCAACTGCGCCCGGCGGGTGCCTTCAAGTAGGGGCTGGTAGGGCGTGTACCAGGTAGCCCCGTCGGAGAGTGCGATGTTGGCGTACGTGGTGTCGGTGAGGAGGCCGTTTTGCGTCAGCAACGGCTCTTCGTCGCCGACCGAACCCGCCCGCAACGCGTCGAGAGCGGCGCGGTCAGCGTACTTGAAGGCGTAGTCGAGGCCGTCAGCAGCGACGAGCCGCAGGGCGCGGATGGGCCGGATTTGGTAGGGAATGAATTCGACCGACTCGATTTCCAGGCCGTAAACCACCCGGCAGCGGTAGGTCTGGGCAGGTTCAATTCCAGGCGGAACCCGAACCGATTCGTCCAGCCACAGTGGAGCCGCCGCGCCGAAAAAGTGCCGCTGGGTGCGGTCGAGGCGTTGCTGGTGGAAGGTCAGGTTTTCGAGCCGCCCGTCACGGCAGCGAATCGTTTCGAGAAATCGGGACATAGATTTTGGCGAGCAATTCGCGGTACTCGGCCCCGGCGTCGCTCTGAAACGTGATGCCGCCGCCGCTGCGGAAAAAAAGGCCGTCGGGTGTTTGTTCGATAAACCGAATCAGCACGCCGCTGTCGAGGGTTTTCCCGTCAAAAATACCGGCTACGCCGGTGTAAAACCCGCGCGGGCTCCCTTCGGCTCCCCGAATAATTTCCAGCGTTTTCTTTTTCGGCGCACCCGACACCGAACCGGCGGGCAGCAGGCGGAAAAACCAGTCGCCAAGCGCATCGGGCCAGGTTTCGGGCAGTTCGCCGCTGATTTCCGAACTGGCCTGGAGCAGCGGCCCGGCGTGCGTCAGCACCTCCTCGACGTACCGAAACCGCGCCACGCGCACGCGCCGGGCCACCCGACTGAGGTCGTTGCGGAGCAAATCCACGATGGTGTAATGCTCGGCTTCTTCCTTCGGGTCGGCCAGCAGGCGGGCGCGGGCGTCGGTTTCGTCGGCGCGAATCGTGCCTTTCATCGGAAACGTGGTGATGCGGGTGCCTTCGACTTTAACGAACGGTTCGGGGGAGAAGCAGACGAAATGCACCCCCAACCCCCTGAAAGGGGCTTTAGCTAAAAAATTTCGGGCAGAAAAATCCCCCTGAATGGGGTTGGAGGTGGTGTCTATCCAGAGTTTGTAACGTGCCTGGCTGCGCCGGAAAATTTCGGGTAGCGTCAGGCTGGTTTCAAGCCGGGTGCGGGTTGTGAGGTTAAGCAAAAACGTGTTGCCCGCGCGTAGTTCGCGCTGCACCTGTTCGTAGGCGGTTTGAAAAGTGGTTTCAGAAGGCGGGAAAACGCGCCAGGCAAACGATTCCGGCAAGTTTCCGGCGAGCGTGGGCGCGTTGCTGACGCCGCTGAAATCGTACCAAATCAGGTCGGGATCAACCTCCGTCAGCGGCAATACGAGCGGCGTTTTTTCCTCAAAGTCCACGACGAACAGGAACGGCTCGCGCCGTTTGCCCAACTCGTTCATGCGTTCGATGGCAGCGGGGCGGGGATTCATTCGGCAAAGGTAGCAGGCAGTAGGCAGTGAGCGGTTGGCAAAAATAGGGGCAGTTGGTTTGGCCAACTGCCCACTGTAAACTGCCTGCTGTTTCATCTTCCTCCCGGTCGGCCACCACCTCCGCCGCCACCGGGGCGGAAACCACCACCGGGCCGGTTGCCGCCGGGCTGGCCTTGTGGCTGTTGCTGCGGCTGGGGTTGGGTTTGTTGTTGACCGCCGCCGTTGTCGTCACCGCCCGATTTCACGTCGTCGTTGTTGACGCCCCGGCGACGGCGCGGCTGCGGGGTCATCGACATTTTGCCAATCTGGTAGCTGAACGTCACCCGCACGCCCGTGTTGAACTGCTCGACGAGGCTGCTTTGGCTGAACAAGGCCGAGGAAGACGAACTGCGAATTTTGAAACTGCTGGCCAGGAAGTTTTCCGCCGCCAGACCGATGCTGCCTTTTTTGTTCTTGAACTCTTTCTTCACCCCCGCCGAATAGAAAGCGAAGCCGCCCTGAATGCCCTGCAACTGCACCTGACGTCCCCGGAAAAACGAGAAGGCCTGCGCCGCCCAGCCATTTTTGAATTGCAGGCTGGTGTTGAGCCGCCCGCCGAAGTTCCAGCCCTGGTTGCTGGCGCGGAGTTCGGGCGTGGGCACGTTGTTGCTCAGAAACGAGTAGTAGATGTCGAAACCCCCGCCAAACTGCCACTTGGGCGTGATGTTGATGTTGCCGAAAAAGTTGGTGCCGTAGGCCGTTTGCCGCCCGATGTTCTGGAACGTCGCCACCGTTGCGGCGGGGTCCACGTTGGGCGGCAGCACCAGCCCCGGCAGCACCGTGGGCAGCAGGGGGCTGTTGACGGGCAGGCGGAAATCTTCGATGGAGTTGTTGGTCAGGCGGGTGAAAACCGACCAGTTGACGTAAGTTTTCTTGAAAAAAGTACTCAGGCTCAGTTCGAAGTTATCGGTCAGTTCGGGCCGCAGGCCGGGATTCCCCACGCTGATATTCTGGGGGTTGGCGGCGTTGAAATTGGGGTTCAACTGCCGGATGCCGGGCCGCTGAATCCGCCGGTTGTAACCCAGTTTGAAGGTTTTGGCCTTGAAGGTTTTCGACACGTTGATACTCGGCACGAGGTTGCTGTAGTCGGGAATCGAAATCGCGCCGCCCTCGCGGGTGCTGGCGTTGATGAAGGTGTGCTCGTAGCGCGCCCCGGCCTTGACGGTGTACTTTTTGGGGGTGGTAAGCGTGTACGAGAGGTACCCCGCCGCCACGTTCTGATCGTAATCGAGTGAGCCGCCGGGTCGTTTCGTGTCGTCGGTGAAATCGCCCGTCGGCGTGGCCACGAGGTAGCGGTAGTCGCTGAGGACTTTCCGGAGAATGCCCTTCGCGCCAAACTCGACCAGTTGATTTTTCTTAATGGGCGTCTGGTAGTCGGTCTGAATCGTGATCTCCTGGTTGGTGCTGTTGTTGCGGTTGCCCTCGCGCCCGGTCAGGTTGGCGATGCCATTGAAGAGGTCGGCGTCGAAGTTGTTGGTGCGATGGTTCCGGCTAAACTGCGTCGAAACGCTCCATTCCTGCTGCGGCTTGTAAATCCGCGTGTAATCGAGGTTGATGTCCACCGTACCTGAGAGGTCCTTGGTGTCGACGTTGCGGCCCGTTTTCGTAAGCAGCAGGTCGTTCTGAAAGCGGTTGATGGTGAAGTCCTGATGGTTCAACTGGTTGCGCGCCCCGTACGAAACCGAGGCCGTGATGGACTCTTGCTTCGACAGGTCGTAATCGAAGTTGAGGTTGTAGCGCCCGAACGATCCGCTGTTGAGACCGTCGGCAAACTGGTTGGTGCGAAACACGTTGCTGCCCGCGTTGGTGGTCTGGTCGAACGTCGTGCGGGTTTTCACGTTGTAATTGGCCCGGCCGAAGCCACCCAGGCCAATGCCCATTTTGCCCTTGCGGTAATTGCCGTTAAGGCCCAGGTTGGCTCCCCGGTTGCCCACGCCCGTGTCGAGGTTGAGCGTCAGGCCCTGGAGGGTGTTTTTCTTGGTGATGATGTTGATGATGCCGCCCGAACCTTCGGCGTCGTACTTGGCCGAGGGGCTGGTGATGACTTCCACCGTTTTAATCTGGTCGGCGGGAATCTGCTTCAGGGCGTCGGCTACGCTCTGGGCAATGATGGTGGAGGGCTTGTTGTTGATGAGCACCCGGATGTTGGAGTTGCCGCGCAATTGCACGTTGCCGTCGAGGTCCACCGAGAGAAGTGGCACTTTCCGCAGGATTTCGGTGGCGTCGCCGCCCTTCGCCAGGGCGTCTTTTTCGGCGTTGTACACGAGCCGGTCCACTTTTTCCTCCACCAGCGCCCGCTGGCCAGTCACGGTCACTTCATCGAGGGTTTTTGTTTGCGGGGCCAGTTTCACCACGCCGAGGTCGAGGGTCTGGCCCCGCTGCACGGCGATATTGTCGAGGGTTTTAGTGTCGAAACCAATGAACGTGATGAGAATTTTATAGTCCCCGGCGGCGACGCGGTTCAGCGTAAACTTGCCCTTGTCGTCGGCCACGGCTCCGTCCACGGGTTTGTTGGTGGCTTTGCTGTAAAGCGCTACGCTGGCAAACTCCACGGCTTTCGTCACGGACGAATCCACGACGTACCCCGTGATTTTTGCGTTGCCTTTGGGGGTAGGATCCGTGGCGGTGCCGGGCACGGCAACCGGGGCGGAAGGTTGCCCACCGCCGAAGGAAGGCGCACCGGCGGGACGCATGGGCCGGGTGCCCGGTGCCGGAGGCGTCCCTGGGTTGCTGACCACCGCTGGGACCTTCGTCGTGTCGGCAGCAACGGCGGGTTTCGGTGACCGACCCGCACCGGAACTATCCGCCGGAACCTGGGCCAGGAGCGGGCCAATCGTCAGGACAAGAAGAAGGGAAAGAATACCGTTTTTCATAGAACTCGTTAGGTCTGGTGCACGGACTATCCCGTGGAATTAAAAAATCGTGCGGGTTGGTAAAAGACGCCCGGTTAATTGAAAGTTCGGATTGAATTTTTCCAACAAAACCGTCAAGAGACCTTGCCGCAAAGGAGTGGGTTTCAACCCTCAACTTCTTTCCGGCCTTTTGTAGAAAACTCGGATTCAGGGGCAAAGTTCACGCCTCAGCGGGGCGCAAAGTGCGGAATCAACCGGGTATTGCGACCAAGCTGATGAACTCAGCGGCCAAGGCGTACTTTTTGTCGTTTTCCGTGAACACCCTTCCCTACAAGTTCCCTCCCGGTTCTGGAAAAAGCAGGCACCAGGCGATTTGCTGGGCCAGCCTGGTGTTTTCAATAAATTCCGGTTTGGGCCTGAGTGCTCAACGAAAGCACCGATTCCTGCGTTATTTGTGCAAAACTGGCACTCATGCGCATTTCTACGTGGCTTGGGGGATTGGGGGTAGTTTGGCTGAGCCTCGGCGTGGCGCTGGGTCAGCAACGCGCGCAGTACAGTCAGTACATGCTCAATGGCTACCTGCTCAACCCGGCCATGGGCGGCACTGAAGATTTCATCGACGTAAAAACCGGCTACCGCAACCAGTGGGTAGGTTTCGAGGGCGCACCCGTGACGGCCTACCTCAGCGGCCACCTCGCCCTGGGCAAATCCGACCGCACCAGTTACACACCCGACTTCGGCCAGCGGCGCAACATCACGCGGGTATTCGACAACCAGCCCGTTGGACCCGGCCACCACGGCGTCGGTGCGCTGCTCGTCAGTGACCGCACCGGGCCGACCAGTCGCACCTCCTTCGACCTGAGTTATGCCTGGCATCAGCCACTCACAGCCCGCCTCAAACTCGCCGTGGGCGTGGCGGGGGGCTTTACCCAGCACACCCTCGACTTCGACCAACTCCGCCTGCTCAACCCCCAGGACGTGCTCGCCCAGCAGGGGAAAATCAACACCACCACGCCCGACCTCAACGTGGGCGCGCTACTCTACGCCCGCCGCTGGTACGTGGGTGCGTCGGCACAGCAATTGCTTTTCCGGAGACTCGATTACCGCGACGCCCTGCCCTCGGGCAGCAGCTACACCTGGCTGGGGCAACTGTACGCGCATTACTTCCTGACGGGTGGCATGCGGCTGTACCTGAGCGAAGACTGGACCTTCGTGCCCTCGGTGCTGGTGAAATGGGTGCAGCCCACACCCATTTCCTACGATTTCAACGGGCGGCTTCAGTACCAGGACCGCTTCTGGCTGGGGCTTTCGTACCGGCGCAACGACGCGGTCGTCGGTTTGGTGGGTTTTTACCTCAGCCCGCTGCTCAACCTGAGCTATTCCTACGACTTCACGCTTTCCAACATCGGCACCGTCTCGCGGGGTACGCACGAAGTGGTGCTGGGCCTCCAACTCCGCAACCGCCAGCGCCTGCTGTGCCCGAGGAATGTGTTCTGAAGCCAATGAATGAATGAAAGAATGAGCGAATGAATGAATAGAAAAGTCGTTCTTTCATCCACTCATTCCTTCAAAAACGCCCACAACTTACGTCTTTTTAAATAATCCAACTCCCCGTCGTGGCGGTAGGCTTCGCGCTCGAAGCGGATGGCCCTGTACGCAGCGTCGTGATCATGGCCACGGAGGCGGTGGTAGGCGTATTCGAGCAAATACCAGACGTAAAAGGGCACAATCAGCAATTCGAGTTGCTGGCGGTGGTGGATGCGCTCGTGGTTGAGGAGTTGGGCGCTGGGGTTCTTCTGCTGAACCAGAATAAACGGAAACAACGCCATGCCGTTGACGCGCAAAAATGGCACGCGCAACAGGAAGAAGGAGGGGAACGCAGAAAGGAGTTTTCGCTTCATGCCAATTGCCTAATTTTGCCCGCCTCCATTTAATTCCACCTTGCCTTGATCACCGCGCTGCTCTTCGTCTTCGTCGTGGGTTACCTCGCTATCGCCCTCGAAGAACCCATTCGCCTCAACAAAACTGCCTCGGCGTTGCTGACGGGCGTCTTGTGCTGGACGATTTACGCGTTGGGCGGCACGCACGAACCCGATCACGTCGCGAGTGAACTGGGTCGCCACCTCACGGGCGTTGCCGAAATCCTGTTTTTCCTGCTGGCGGCCATGACGGTCGTCGAACTCATCGACGCCCACGACGGCTTCAGCCTCGTCACGGCCCGCATCACCACCACCAGCGCCCGCAAACTGCTCTGGATTGTATCAATGCTGGCCTTCTTCCTTTCGGCGGCGCTCGACAACCTCACCACGGCCATCGTGATGGTGTCGGTGCTGCGCAAACTCATCCGCGACGACGAGCAACGCAAACTCTACGCCGGAATCGTCATCATCGCCGCCAACGCAGGCGGGGCGTGGTCGCCGCTGGGCGACGTCACCACGACGATGCTCTGGATCGGCGGGCAAATTACGGCGCTCAACATCATGCGAGAACTGTTCATCCCCAGCCTCGTCTCACTACTGGTGCCACTGGCCTTCCTAACCTGGCGCCTGCGGGGTTCACTTGCCAAACCCGCCCGCCTGACTGTTACGGACAGCCCCGTCCGGCCACTGGAAAGCAACGTCATGCTCGGTCTGGGGTTGGGGATGCTGCTGTTCGTGCCCGTTTTTAAAATGCTCACGCACCTGCCGCCGTACATGGGCATGTTGCTGGCGCTCGGCCTGATGTGGCTGGCGTCGGAAATCCTGCACCGGGGCAAAGACAGCGAGGAAAAAGAACCCTTCACCGCCGCTTACGCCCTCACCCGCATCGACGCGCCCAGCATTTTGTTTTTCCTCGGCATCCTCCTGGCCATCGGCGCACTCGAAGCCACCGGACTTTTGCGCAACCTGGCCACGTGGCTCGACCAGATCATCGGCGACCAGGATCTCATCGTGGTCATCATCGGCGTGGCCTCGGCGCTGATCGACAACGTGCCGCTCGTGGCCGCCACGATGGGCATGTACCCGCTCGACCAGTTCCCAACGGATCACAAAATCTGGGAATTCCTCGCTTACTGCGCGGGCACGGGTGGCAGTTTGCTCCTCATCGGGTCGGCGGCGGGCGTGGCCGTCATGGGCATGGAGCGCATCGACTTTCTGTGGTATTTACGCCGCATCAGCCTGCTCGCGCTGCTCGGCTACCTCGCCGGAGTGCTGGCGTATTTGGGGATCTATGCAGCGCTCAACGGAGCTTAGCGTGTAATTAAGGGCTTGTTTCACGCAGAAGCAACGGTCTGCGTGAATCTGCGGGGCTTCATCGGCGCCCTTCTGCGAGAACCCCCAGCGCTACTCAAACTGAAACGCAAAATACCGGCACGGCTTCGTCCCGGTGTTCTGAATGGCGTGGGGCACCTCCGACTCCAGAAAAATCACATCACCCCTCGTAGCCGGGTGCAGCACCCCGCCGATGCTTTCCTGCGCCTGCCCTTCGAGGGGCAGCAGAATCTCCGCCGCCCGGTGCGTGTGCGGCGGATGGCTCCACAACCCTGGATTCAGCGTGGTCATGTGCATCTCGAACCGCTTCGTCATCGCCGTGGGCCGGTCGAAAAAGCGCCGGATGCCGCCCTTGTCGTGGGGTTGAAACGCCACCTCCCTGTAATCCACCCAAAACGAACCACCCGCCTTTCGTCCCCGCGCCGTGTCCACCGGAGCCACGGCGTCGTAGCGCATCAAGTAGTACGTCGCCACGGAATCGCCCTTATTTTCAAACCCGTGCTCGTCGCCGGGCAGCAGCAGGGCCACGCTGCCGGGACCGAGGGTTTTGCTGTTGCTTCCGATGGTCACCGTCAGGTACCCTTCTTTCACCAGCACCAACTCCTCGTCGTCGTGGTGGTGGGGGGAGTGTGGAGTCTGGTGGGGCGGAAGCGTCGTGGCGTGAACCTTCAGGTGTTTAAAATCCCGCGTGCTGCCCTCCAGCAACACCCGTTGCTCGGAAGTTGCTTTTTTGGCAACGGCGGCGGTTTGCCACCCCGCCACCTGCGAAGGAATGGATTGGGCGAAAAGCAGGCGGGGCCAGAAACCAGCCAGCACCGCAACATACAGGAGTTGCTTCATCGGGTAGTGGCGAAGCGCGGATCGCCGCCGTGCGGGGAGGGCACACCCTTCACCGGCTTGCCTTTTTCTTTTACCAAACCGCAATTCCTTCCGCCGCTACTCTACACAGCGTTTAACGGGGCTGAGAATCGACCCCAAACCGGCGCTGAGGCAACGACAGGCCATTTCAACGCGAACACCTCGTCGTTGCATTCCCCGCCAAAAACCGGGTTGTCGGGCAGAACCGGGCCAATCCATTGCGCGAAGACCTTCCTAAAATTAAACTGTTTACCAAAAGCAAAGTTAGAGGACAGAAGCCTGTTGGTAAATGGGACTGGCTACGCGGGCCAAGCGTACTTCCAAATCAGTTTATTTTCAGGTAAGTAATTAATTCAAGTAGTGTGGTAGCGCAAGTGGCTTTTACCCCGACTGAACCACCCCGCCCCTCCGGGGCACCCCTCCTTGAAAAGGAGGGGAATCTGTACGACTGACTCCCCTACCTGAAGAAAAGGAAACCTGTACGAATCCCCTCCTTTTCAAGGAGGGGTGCCCGAAGGGCGGGGTGGTTCAGTCGGGATAAAAGCTGTTCTTGCTACCACACCACTTTATCACCAAACCAACAGAAACCATGAGAAACGCAGTTGTTGTCGTCGGGGCTACCGGCAATCTGGGCGGACGCATCGTCAAGGCCCTGTTAAGCAGCGGGGCCGACGTACGCGCCCTCGTGCGTCCGACCAGCGAACCGGCCAAACTCGCTGAATTGACCCAGAAAGGCGTCACCATCATCCAGTCCGAAATGACGGATGTCCAGGAATTGACCGCCGCGTTGGCCGATGTCGCCGTCGTCGTATCGGCGGTGCAGGGCTTGCGCGACGTGCTTGTCAACACGCAGTCGGTCATACTGGATGCCGCCGTGGCAGCGGGCGTGCCCCGCTTCATTCCGTCGGACTATTCCACGGATTTTACCAAACTCACGCCCGGCGAAAACCGCAATTTCGACATCCGCCGGGAGTTTGGCGCGTACCTCGACAAAGCCCCCATTCAGGCCACCTCGATCCTGAACGGAGCGTTTGCCGAAATCCTGACGTACAACATTCCGTTGCTCGATTTTAAGAAACAGCAGGTGGGTTACTGGGAAGATGCCGACTGGCGCATTGATTTCAGCACGATGGACAACGTCGCCGCCTTCACCGCCGCTGCCGCCCTTGACCCCACCACGCCTCGTTACCTGCGCATCGCCAGTTTCCAAATCAGCCCCAACGAACTGGCCGCCGTCGCCGAAAAAGCCGGGAAAGGTCCTTTTGCAGTGGTTCGGCTGGGTTCCCGCGCCGACCTGGCTGCCCACATCCAACACGCCCGCGCGGCCAACCCGGCTGGCGAGCACGAGTTATACAACCCCTGGCAACAGATGCAGTACATGCTGAGTATGTTCAGCGCGCAGAACGACCCCCTCGACAACGCCCGTTACCCGGACTTAACCTGGACCCCTGCCCTCGACGTACTGGCCGCACAACGGTAAACCCCGTTCCACCCAAAAAAACAAGCGGCTTGCCCCGGTAGGCAATTCCTGTTTCCGACCCGCCGGAAGTGCTTCCAGCCTTCACTCGGCATCCTCGACGAGTGAAGACCCACCGACGTACCTTTGCAAAAAACATCCACCATGATTCTTATCACCGGCGCAACGGGCCACCTCGGTTCGGCCCTCATTCAATTCCTGCTGAAAAAAGTACCCGCTTCGCAAATCGCCGCGCTGGTCCGGGACGAGGACAAAGCCGCCGCGTTAAAAGAAAGTGGCGTAACTGTCCACGTCGGTGATTACAACGATACGGCCTCGCTCGACCGGGCCATGCAGGGAGTCGAAGCGGTGTTGCTGATCGCCGGAACCGACGAGAAGAACCGGCTTCGGCAACACAAAAACGTAGTGGACGCCGCGAAAAAAGCCGGGGTGTCCTCCATCGCCTATACCAGCCGGATGCTGAAAGACCGTAGCACGCTGGTAAACCAACTCATGGAAGGCCATTTTCAGACCGAAGACTACCTGATGCAGAGTGGGGTAAACTACACCCTGTTTCGCAACGTCCTGTACATGGACGTCCTCCCGCAGTTCGTCGGCCCCAGGGTACTGGAGACGGGTATTTCCCTGCCCGCCGGACAAGGGAAGGTAGCCTTCGCCCTCCGAATCGACATGGCGGAAGCCATCGCCAACGCCTTGATCGGAGCGCCTGCCGGGCCGAAAATCTACAACCTCACCGGAAGCGAGGCCTATTCCTTCGACGACGTCGCAGCGGCCCTGACCGACTTAGCCGGTAAGGTCGTCGCCTACACCCCGGCGGAGAAAGCAGCCTTTGAACGGCAGATGAAAGAGCGGGGTACGCCCGAAATCGTCGTTCAGCGGGTGAGTAATTTCCTGACTGACATCAAAAACGGGCAGGAAGACGAAGTAACCCCCGACCTGGAAAACCTGCTCGGACGCAAGCCCACCTCGCTTCGGGAAGGAGTAAAAACGCTTTTCAATTTCTCAGAGGCTAACTAACGCAATGGTAACATCAGCGTCACCGATACCAGTCAACACCCCATCTTCACAAATCCACACCCCGTGATCACGCAGTCAGGATGCGTCTTCACAAAACCACACCGCGCCAACATAAAGTCAGCGAGCATGATCACAAAGTCAGCGAGCTTCTTCACACAATCAGCGAACAACTTCATTCAGTCAGCGAGCCTCTTCATAAAACCACAACGCGTTTTCACACAGCCAGCGAGCGTGATCACAAAGTCAGCAAGCGTGATCACAAAGTCAGCGAGCTTCTTCATAAAACCCACAGGCACTATTCCAACTTCCACCGCGCCGGTACCACCGCAAGCGACCCAATCCCCCCAAAACACCAAAAGCGCGGAAGACCGCGCTTTTGGCATTAATAAAATCGGTAAAGCCATCCGGCTAACCATTTAGCGCCGGGCAAAGTGCAACCCACTCACCTGAAGGAAATACGGGCTTTTCGTGCCAAACGCCCCCTTCAGGTACGCTTTTACCTGAAGCGCCGTCGGCACCATCCCGGTGGACTTGGCAAAAAACACCGCGTCCCGGTGCGCGCGGGCGGCGGTCAGCGCCGTACGGGCGTTGGTCACGGCGGAATTTTTGGCCCCCAGTTCATCGCGGAAGGTCCCCAGGGCCACCAACGTCAGGTCCGCCTCGGCGGGGGCGTAGAGCGGGTCCTTGCTCAGGTCGTTGAGGATGTCGTTGAAAATCTTCAGCCGGTTAACGTACGACCCTTCCGACACCGAGTGCGAGTTGCCTGGCGTCCCGTCGGGATTCACCGGCGGGTCCGACGCCCGCTGACCCCGAAACTTGCGCACGTGGCCCTGCACCGAAGCGATCATGGGCGAATTCGGACTGTACGCCAGCAGCGTGTTGTTAATGCGCGTAATCAACCCCGGCAAAATCGCGTACTGCGCCGCCCGCTGGGCAATCACCAGGTCGAGCGCCGACTCCCCGGCGCTTACCTGATTGAGGGCATCCTTGGCCGAGGCGAGTTGCGCCTGCAACGCCAGAAGTTTCAGGTGCGCCGCCGAGGGGTTGTAGGCCAGCGCCATGTACACGAGGCTCATCAACAGTTCCTCGAACTTGTTGGCGATGCTGTTCAGGCTTGCATCAGAATTGGTGGACATAACAGAAGGGGGATTGGTGTAACTAATCCCCGAAACCTACTGACCCTCAGCGGAAAAATCGCTACCGTTCGATCAACGCCTGAAAAAAACCGATCGAACGGCAAACCCACCCCGCCACCCCGAACAGCCAAACCCGCCCGGAGGAAGAGGTAGTAGAAATTCCCCCTTCAACGGGGGAATTCACCCGACGGGCCGGATGCGCGGCGCAGCACACCACATGAGGGAATGAACCGTTCAGCCCAGAAACAGCGTAAAGAATAAGAAGAAAAATCGTAAAAGGAATCAGAAGCAATTCCTCCTTGAAAGCAAAAAAATGGCGCGAGTTTGCAACTCGTGCCGGAACGAACGTGATGGACAAGAAGTGCTTAGAAGGAGAATTAAATGCCCGCCTGACCCGGCACGAGTTGCAAACTCGCGCCATTCAAAGTCACAGACTCGCGCTAGTTGGGCGAACGGTCAGCAAGTAACGCCGACGCGGAAAACCACCCCGAAACTTCTCTGATTGGTTTACGTTAGCAACACGGTCTAACGCCCTCACCTCGGTCTGTGGCACACAGACCGAAACGATTCAAACAAGTAGTCTGTGTGCCACAGACCACGGTAGTACAAACAAGTGGTCTGTGTGCCACAGACCACGGTAGTAGACTTGCGCCAGTCGGAGAATACTAAGTTTGCTGAAACACTATTCCTTGTAAATTATTTCATCTTTTATATTCACGATTCTATCTATTTCTTTAAATAAAATAATGAATCCTTGAAATAATTTCCGGTCACTGTTTTTTAGCGTTTTTTTCGCAAATGCAGTTTTAGCACCGCCTGATTCATTAATCTTAAATATACCAGGTATAGCTGTAGGTTTTAGCATACTATTGTCTTCAAGGTATTCGTAATTAAAGTAGTGCTCAATAGTAAAATAATTATCATTGTCGTTAGATTGAATATAATGTTGCATATTTTCAGGTATTGGTAAAAGCACTCCAAAAATTCTACCATCTTTCCTTTTCTTTATTCTAGTATAATCCGCGACAAAATCAAATTTAGAAGAGTGTAGCGTACCTTTGAATTCAGACAAGCCTTTCTGATCATTGTCAAAAATACCAATTACTATTTGATCTTCATCAAGATATGCCAACCCCTCATTGAGAGCTTTAGCTAAACTATTAGCTCCACCACCAGTTGGGTCACCAACTTTTATCTCCCAGTAAGGCACATAACCTGTAAGCACAAAATAGGCATGCTCCAACAACATTGCATCCGTTGGCCCTTCCACAAATAATTTAACCCGTTTGTTTGGAGTAACTTTATCATATTTACTAAAACGATGTCTACTAGCTGGTTGTAAATAAATATCAAGTTCATTTCTAATATAGAAATTATTTTTATTATCATTCCTTACTCTAATCGGTTTCAATAATTCATTCTTTTGTCTTCTTAGTTCACGACTACCTAAGTTATCAATAGCAGATTCTAACAACTTAGTGTAAAATTCGTTTCCAGTGGTTTTTATTTTCCCTATAACTTCAAGGAGCTTATCTTCCATGACTAAGCGACTACTAGACATAGTGATAGAAAGAATTAATATTCTATAAATAATATTATCAATATACGGATAATCATTTATTGATTTTTTAGAATCATATTCTTTTAAAAGCTCATCTAAGGCGATAGAAAGTGGCATTTTAAGAGTTATTGAATCGAAGCTATCTTGGAAAAGAAAAATTGGAAAGATGCTTAATACTGGTAAGGAGAATCTACTGAAATAGATGTTATCCGGAAGCGTTGTTGAAAACTTTTTAAATCCTTCATATGTTTCCACCATTAATTTTAAAACCTCTTTAATCCCTTTTGCTCTAATCTCATCATCTGTTAGATAAAGGGCTTGTAATAAATACCCCATTCCATTTGCTGACGACCAATATTCTTTCATCGTATTACTTTTAGATATTTTTTCAATTATTTTTGTTAAAAATACAGGCATTTTTCTTGACAAGCCGCCGTAAAATACTGCTGCGAATTGCCAATTTACATCAAAAAAATTATCCACTAAATTATCCTCCATCTCTCTATGATTTTTAAATATTTCTTTAGCTGCGAAATACTCCATATAAGAATCATGACGAAATTTTACATATTTGTTTTTATAAAGGATCAGCAGGCCAGTATGCTCTATGATAAAATCGAGCGCTTGTGGGAGCATTTCTAAATTTATAGTTCCTGATACTGAACTAAGATTTTGTTTAAAAAATGAAATAAATTCTTCCTTAGACATTAGTTCACTATTTTTCCTTTTAAGCAACTCTAATGCATAAATTCCTAATATATTTTCTTTTATAGTAATATCTAAGAAGTCAATATTCTTATTAACCATTGTCCTGCCCAATAATAAATTGCTGAATTTGTCATAGATATCATTTAG
The DNA here is from genome assembly GCA_965249815.1 of Spirosomataceae bacterium. Classification (GTDB taxonomy): domain Bacteria; phylum Bacteroidota; class Bacteroidia; order Cytophagales; family Spirosomataceae; genus JAJAZB01. Next base: position 1,464,391 of record CBDFMV010000003.1, read on the forward strand.
AGTTGATGGAATTTCTTGATTAGTTTCTTCATATAAAATCGACATTAAGGAGAGATTAAGAGGTGTTAAGGGAAGTTTTTCTAAAATTTTATTCTCTTTCATAGACTCGATTAAACTCTGTGCTCTGTTTCCATTTCCCTCAAAGTACCGTTCGGCAAACTTTTCAACTTGCTCGTCGTTAAATTTTTGAATATATACTTCTTTAAAAGCTTTACTTGCTGAACCTTTAAAAACATCATCTAATGTATTTGAACGAGTACCGATAAATACCAGTACACCTTTGTCCATTAATACCTCAAATTCTCTAATTATCTTACTTTTGTACTTTTCTTCAAACTCATCAATTGAGTCAACTAAGATTGTAAGTTGATAATTGCTCAAAATAAATTCAATATTATGCCCTGTGAAATAGTTATCAAGCTTCCCAGTCAATATTAGCGAGCAAAAGTCTATGTCGTCTTTGTCATTAAGTGCGTCTCTTAAATTTACGCTATCTATAAATACAGGAAGATAACGTTTTCCTAAACTCATTGAGTTTCTATTAATCAATAGTTTTCCAATTTCATTCAGTAATCGTGTTTTCCCTGTGCCAGGATCACCATGGAGCATCAATAAACGCTCATTTTCATCAATGACTCTATTTAGATGAACTTTCGTGAAAGCTTTTTTAGATGATTGCTTGTCTTCAGTTCTGAGAAATAGATTAGGTTCTATAAAAATAGAAAGTAGTTTTTGGTAGGCGGCTTTATATTCTACTAATTTTTTAATTTCAAAAGATTCATTCACCTTATCTTCGAAATGTGTTTCATAAGCAATTAATGCTTGATCAGAGTGACGCCAAAATTCGGGATAATTTTCTTCAATATTTTTAAGTAAATTTTCGATTTGCCAATATATAATAGAATTTTTCTTGGAGACTCTCTTTTCTAATTCGAATTCGAATCCATTAGAAATAGTATGATTATTTATAATATAAACTTTAGAATATCCACTATTAAATCTTTTGTCAATCAGTTCGGAGATATTATCAATTTGATAGTAGCCTCGCGATAATTGTTCAGAAAATACAATATAACAATTCGTAAATTTGCCTGCTTTGCCTGTATCGATTATTGCTTCAATAGAATTGCTGGATATTCTTTTGAGGGTGAAAATTCCCATATTAGGAAGCAGTTTTTCAGATAAATCGATTAATCCTTCTACTGAAAGATTAATTAAATATTCTTTTTTATCCTTTACCATAATCAATTTTGTTAGTAGTTTACTTAAGTTGTTCTACTGCTGTGGTCGGTGTCCTCACCGGCCACTCTTATTAGGAGCGCGTTCCGGTCAGTGAGGGCACCGACCGGGGCAACGGCATCCCCACACCCATCACCCCGACGCAAGCCGCTACATTCAGGCTGGTAAAGGGAAAGAAAAGGCGCAGGGAAGGAGTACAGCGTGTCGTCATGCGGGCGGTTCTGAGGTTAGGTTGCCAAGTATCGCAACAATCCAACAAAAATCAAAGCAAGCGGGCGTAAAATAGAAACATTCCCGGCAAACACCCGCTTCAACGCATTCAGTTCCAAGGGTTCTTCCCGTTAAGTACGCGCTCAAACGCGGCTAACGGCAGGCACACCACGTTGGGAAAGCCAATCTGGCTCAACACCCCGAAGTGGCCGTCGTGGGTCACAAGGTAGTCGGCATTGCTGGCAATGGCCGCGTCAACGAACTTATTGCGGTCCGTCGTTACGGTCGTCGGGGTCTTGGGTGATGAGGTTCCAAAAGTAATACACGTCGACGCGCACTGTATTGGGCTGTTTATCCACCAGACTCAGCACGTTCTGGGCAATCGTAGGGGTCATGCGACGGGCGAAGATTTCTTCGTACTCCGCCAGGATTTCGGTGGTGACTACCAACTCAAAACGCCCCTGACGGTAAGCGTCGAACACCGTCCGGAACGGTGAGATTTTAGGGAGAATCGCCAGGAAGCAGTTGGTGTCGAGCACGATGCGCATGGCTCAGCGTTGGTACGGCGTCCGCATGTGCGTGTTCAGCCATTCGTTGATGGTGCGCTCGTCGTAACCGCGCTCTTCAAAAATCCGCTCCGATTCTTCATCTACTTTGCGGGCAAAGTAGTCGGCGAGCAACTGCCGGATTTCGGGCACCTGGTCTTCGGGCAGCGGGCGGGCAAAGGTTTTTACCAATTCCAATTGCAATTCAGTCAGCATGGCAAGCGTGTTTGGTGAGCTAAAGTACCAAAATAACGGGTAGATTGTTCAACTCCATTAACCTGCGCCTCGGCTACGGAACCCTGGAGATTCGTTCCCCCAAAGACATTATCGGCTATGAAAACGAAGACGAATCAGAAAGAAAAGCGCTTTGATACCGTAAAGACCTTTCGGGAAATCAAAGAACGGATTTCTCAGGAAACGTACGGGATGACCTTCGAGCAGTTTAAAGCCTACCTAACTTCTGCAAAATTGAATCCCCAATCCTGAGGCTTCAACCGGGTTTTATGCCCACGCAATGCCTTCTTACCCAACGACGCTTCGTATTCTTCCAACTATCCGTCGAGCGACCCAAGCGAAAGGTGCCAGCCCGGAAGGCATCGAACAGGTAGTGGTGAATTTGCCCCGGTCGGTGAAACTGCCGACCGGGGCAAGGGATGGGCTTGATGACTTCTCCCAACGGTTAGTCTTTGGCGGGTTTGGCCCCCGGCAACCGGCTTTTCAGCCAGGAAATCTGCCCCCGGTGGTTCGACTCGTGCTCGCACACGTGAAACCACTTCCAATAGGTATTGATGGGTTGGTCGGGCTTCGACCACACGGCGTCGCGTTCCATCAGCCAGGCGTCGTCCTTTGTTTTCAGCACTTCCAGCGTGTGCGCCCGGACCGAGGCCAGCTTGTCGAGGTAAAAGGCGAGGTCGTGGCCCTTGATTTCCTTGCGTCCGGCGTCGCCCAGGTCACCGGCAGCGGCCCATTCTTTCTTCTCGGCGTCAGTGAAGTCCTGCCGCCCCTCAAAGCTGTTGACCTGGTAGTATTTTTCGGTGGAAGCCAGGTGCAGTAGCAACGCGCCGATGGTGTTGGCGTGGCCATCGAACAGAAAATCGAGTTGTTCCATCGTCATCCCCTTTACCACGCGCACGATGGTGTCGCGGTTGTAGTTGAGCATCGAAACCAGCGTACCCACCTGGGGCGAGTAGCCTTCCATCGGCCCGATCATCATCAGGTTGTTGGGTGGCGGCAGCGCGTACGCCAGGGCGGGCGTGGGCAACAAGCCCGGGAGGGCCAGACCGGCGGCGGCCACAACGCCGCAGTTCATGAATTTCCGGCGCGAAAGAGGTTCATTGAGCGCGATCATTCGGGTAAAGTTTTGGGGTGAGAAGGAATCGGTTGGCCCGAAAGGCAGCGAACCGGTTTTGGCGCGATCGCACCAGTCACTGCATCGGGCATCGGCGGTAAGGTACGCATTTGTGCCAAAATTGCCCCCACGGTAGCACTCCGAACGCGACGACTTCCTGCGGTGTCGGCCTGACAAAACAGCCGGAGCGCAAGGCGCCGCTTTTCATCCCAATAACTCCAGGCGTATGGTGAAAAGAAAGCCTTCTCCAGTGGGCCTAACCACCCCGCCCTTCGGGCACCCCTCCTTGAAAAGGAGGGGAATCTCTACGACTGACTCCCCTACCTGAAGAAAAGAAAACCTGCAAGAATCCCCTCCTTGAAAAGGAGGGGTGCCCAGAAGGGGCGGGGTGGTTAAGTTGAAGAAAAAGCCGCTCGCTCGACCACCCAACTTGAGTTACAACCGGAATGGCAACCATGCCCCACGCACAAAAAAAGCCGGAGCGCAAGGCACCGGCTTCTTCATTTCAAGAACAAAACCTTACTCCGCCTTTTTCACCGAATCTGCCGCTGGCTTCTTCTCCTTCCGCCCGAAGAGCGAAAAATGCACGTAGCGCTTGGGGTTTTCGCGCAAATCGGCCAGCAGGCGTTCGAGGCTACTCATCGTGCCGTTGACGTTCCGGTAAAAGGCCTCGTCCTTGAGCAGTTTGCCCGCCGTGCCTTTGCCCGCCTGCACGTCGGCGAGCATGCCCTGCAACGACACCACGGCGGCGTTGGCGCGGGCGAGGGTCTGGCTCAGGCTGATAACCCGCAGCGAGTCCATCACCGAATTGGCCTTGCCAAGCAGGGGTTTGAGTTCTTTCTCCGTCTCGATGAGCGAAGCCGAAAGCCGGCTGGCGTTGGCCAGGATGGCGCTCAGGTTGGTGCGGTTTTCCCGCACGGTGGCGTCCACGGTTTTCACGGTACCATCCACGGTGGTGAGGGTGCGGTCGGCGGTGCGGAGCATCCGGTTTACCACGTAGGCCGTCGAATCGAACCGCCCCACCACGTGCCGCATGGTGATCATGAGCGAATCGGCGCTCTTCAGCACGGGCAGGGCGCGTTCCTGAATCAGCGCCTGGAGGCCCTTCACTTCCATCGCCCGGAGGGTGTCTTTGTCTTTGAGGAGCGGCCCGCCCGGCTCCACGAGCAGGATGACGGTTTTGCCGCCCAGCAACCCGCCGTCGGCCAGCGAGGCCACCGTCGTGGTGGGCAATTTCAGGGCTTTGCCGACCGAGAGCGTCACGAGCAGTTGGTTGTTGCGCTCCTGAAGAATGCGGATGTCTTTGACCCGACCCACCGACAAACCATTGAGCATTACGGCGTTGGAAACGGTCAGGCCACCGACGTTGTCATACAGGGCGTAGTATTCGTTTTCGGACGAGAAGAGTTCGGAGCCTTTCAGAAAGTTGAACCCGAAGTAGAGCACCGCGCCCGCAACCACAGCCAGGATGCCCACTTTTACTTCTTTGGAAAGTTTCATATCAAGGGAGACGGTACGAAAGCCGGGGCAAGTTAGGCCATTTCGGGCCTCGACGGCTGAACTTTTTCGTGAACGGTCAACGGCCCGGCTTCGTTCGTCCGCGCAAAAAATGGCGGCAAATGCGGTAACGGTTACTTCTGCTTGTTGAGGGCCCAATCGTAGGGCAGGTACGATACGGCGGCCTTTTCGTCGGCTTTGGTGGTCGAGTACCGGTTGATGAATTTCAAGACCGCCTCGTCGCTTTGGCCGAAGTCGTCTTTGTACCAGTCGAAGATTTTGGAAAGCGCCACCTTGTCCTTGCCGATGGCGTTTTTCCGGGAGTTGTTCAGAAAGTCGCGGGTCTGGTCGGTGAGTTGGGCGTCGAGGCGGGCGGGCAAACACGCTTCGTTGCGCAGCCGGGGGCACGACGTGGCCGCACACACCAGTGCGAAGTGAATCCGTGGCTCGTTGAACTGCTTCCGGATGATGTCGTGCTCGATGTTGTTGAGGCTCATTTCCTTCCCGCCAATTTTAAAGTATTTTTTACTGAACGGCCCGCCCGGCGTGACCAGTTGCAGTTGGTTGTCGATGATGCTCCGGGTCGGGTACTGGTCCAGGATCTGTTTCACCGTGAAGGCGTTGTAGGCGTTGAGCCAGTAGGCGAGTTTTTCGTCCCGGCTCCAGTCGGCGGCGGGGGCGGCTTCGCTCAGGAGTTCGAGGTACTTGTCGAGGGTTTTGGCGTCGGCCGCTTTCAGGGCTTTGTAGTTGACCAGGCCATCGGCATCCACGTACTTTTTCAGCAACCCGTTCCAGATTTCGTGCGAAATGGGTTTGGCCTTGGAGGTGGGCGCTTTGAAGCCCGGTTCGGTGTGGCAACCGGTGGCAAGGCTCACCGCGAGGGCCAGGGTGGTGAGCAGGAGCAGGGAGTGGGAGCGGAGGAACATGAATGGTTTGAAAGGAAAACGTTCTGGTGAAAGGCAATGCTTTGTTTCAAAATTGGACATCAACAAGGCTGGTTTTCAGGCTTCGGACCACGCCACCACTTCCCAGCGAAACGCCCAGCGCCAGCGAATCCGGAACCGGGTGAAGCCCGCTCGCCGGAGCAGCGTTTCGAGTTCACTCCGCCGGAACGCCCGCGCCACCGACAGGCGCGCATCGTGCCGGTACAGGTGCGAGGTGCGCAGCAGCGTGGCAATCGCCCAGATGCTGTAGTACGCCAGCGGGTGCCGGTGCAAATCGTTGATGACCAGCCCGAGGCGCGTTTGCCGCCGCAAGGTCGCGAAAAGTTCGACCAGTTGCTCGTCGGTGAAGTGGTGGCAGAACAGCGTCATCGTGACGACCTCGAACGAGGTTTTTGAAAATTCTTCCGAGAAAACATCGAGTTGGCGGTAGCTGATTTCGGGAAAATCGTGGGTGCGTTCGCGGGCGTAACCGAGCATAAAGTCGTTGGCGTCGAGGCCCGTCAGGTGGGAGGAAACGCCTTTTTTTCGCAGAAAATCCGCCATCAGCCGGAGCATATCGCCGCCCCCGCAGCCGAGGTCGGCCAGGGTCATCGGGCGTGCTTCGTGCTTCGTGCCTGGATTTGCCGCGAAGTACGAAGCACGAAGCACACCCAACGCGCCCAGTCCCCGCAGCGTCACGCCATTTCCCCCCAGCAGGCGGTTGGTCACTTCCAACTCGCGCAGGTTCCGGCGCAGGGCGTCGGAGGCCAGCGTGAGGTCGTCCATCAGTTCGCGGTCGGGGCTGCGGTGGGAAAAATTCACGGATTTACAATTTACGAGGTACGATTTACGATTTCAAACGTCCGTTCGTACCGCCAAAATCGTAAATCGTAGCTCGTAAATCGTAAATCATTCCCATGAACCTTGATATAACCGGAAAAAACGCCCTCGTCGGCGGCAGCACGCAGGGCCTGGGCTGGGCCACGGCGGTCGAACTCGCCCTACTCGGCGCGAACGTCACGCTCCTGGCCCGCGACGAAGAAAAACTCAAAACCCGCGTCGCCGAACTCGACACGACCAGCGGCCAGACCCACGGCTACGCCGTCGCCGATTTCTCCGACCCGGAAACGCTCAAAACGGCCCTGCGGGCGCACCAGCAGCGGGTTCCGGTCACGCACATCCTCGTCAACAACACCGGCGGCCCGGCGGGCGGCCCGATTCTCGACGCCACGCCCGAAGCGTTTCTGGCGGCGTTCGGGGCGCACCTGATTTGCAACCAACTGCTCGTGCAGGCGCTAGTGCCGGGCATGAAAGAGGCCGGTTTCGGGCGCATCGTCAACGTCATTTCTACGTCCGTCAAGCAGCCCTTGCCGGGCCTCGGCGTGTCGAACACGATTCGCGGGGCGGTGGCGAGCTGGGCCAAAACGCTGGCGGGCGAACTGGGGCCGTTTGGCATCACGGTCAACAACGTGCTGCCCGGCTACACGCGCACCGCCCGCCTCGACGCCGTGGCCGCGATGCGGGCAAAATCGTCGGGAAAAAGTCAGGAAGAAATTGAAGCCGCGATGATGGCCGATATCCCCGCCCGGCGCTTCGGCGAAGCCGCCGAATTTGGCGCGGCGGCGGCGTTTCTCTGCACTCCGGCGGCGGCGTACATCAACGGCGTGGCCCTGGCCGTGGACGGGGGCCGGACGGGCAATCTTTAACGAGGGGTTTTCCGCAATTTTTATGAGAAATTTTCTTCTCGGTGCTGTCCTGCTGCTCGCCTTCGGCGGACGCTGCGCCGCTCAAAACCGCCCCACTACAAGCCGCCCAAATATCATCTACATCCTGGCCGACGACCTGGGCTACGGCAACCTGACCTGCTACAACCCCACCGGGCGCGTGCCCACGCCCCACCTCGACGCCATGGCCACCCAGGGCACCCGCTTCACGCGGTTTTACGCCGGCAGCACCGTGTGCGCCCCCTCTCGTTGCGCCCTGATGACGGGCCGCCACACCGGCCACGCCTACGTGCGCGGCAACGGTGAGGTGTCGCTCCGCGCCAGCGATACCACCCTGGCCCAGCGGCTGAAAGCCAACGGTTACGCCACGGGGATGTTTGGCAAGTGGGGCCTGGGCACCGAGAACTCGCCCGGCGCGCCGCAGTGGAAGGGCTGGGATGAATTCCTGGGCTACCTCGACCACCGCCACGCCCACAACTACCACACCGACCACCTCTGGCAGGTGCGCCGGGGGCAGCTTTCGCGCCTTCCCCTCGACAGCGCCACCTACACCCACGACCTCCTCGTGGGCCGGGCGATGGATTTTGTTCGGGAAAATCGGGCGAAGCCGTTTTTCCTCTACCTGCCCCTCACGCTCGTTCACGCCGAACTGGGCACGACAGCCGCCGACGTGAAGCCCTTCCTCAACGCCGACGGCAGCAGCAAACTTGGGCCGGAGAAACCGTATTTCAAACAGCGCCCGCCCAGCCTGTACGCCACCCAAACCCAGCCCCACGCCGCCTTTGCCGCCATGCTCACCCGCCTCGACGGCGACGTGGGCAAGCTGCTTGAGTTGCTGAAAACCCTGGGGTTGGAGGGCAACACCTACGTTTTTTTCACCTCCGACAACGGCCCCCACCAGGAAGGCGGGGCCGACCCGGAGTTTTTCGATTCCAACGGCCCGCTGCGGGGCATCAAGCGCGATTTGTACGAAGGCGGCATCCGGGTGCCGATGCTCGTGCGCGGGCCGGGCGTGGCGGCGGGCCAAACCAGCGGCGCGCCCTGGGCGGCCTGGGACATCCTGCCCACGTTCTGCCAACTCACCGGCGCACCAGTGCCGCCGGGCCTCGACGGCCTGCCGTTAGGCGCGCTGCTGCGGGGGCAAACGCCGCCGTCAGGGGCCAGCCGGGCCTTGTTCTGGCAATTCAACGAGGGCGAACTCCGGCAGGCGCTCACGCAGGGCGACTGGAAGCTGATTCGGTTCAAAAAAAGCGGTCAGCCGGAACGGATGGAACTCTACAACCTGGCCGCCGACCTCGGCGAAACCAACGATCGGACGGCGCAGCAGCCCCGGCGGGTGGCCCGGCTCACCCAATTGATGCGGGCGGCCCAGACCCCGGCCGAGCATCCGCTGTTTGATTGGAGTAAAGCGGAGCGGTAGCATGCTTTGGAACACTAAACCCCGAACGACGTTGCCATGAAGTTCCGCTCCTTGCTGGCCGCTGGCCTGACCGCCCTGCTAACCGCCCTTGCCTCGCCCGCGTTTTCCCAAACTGGCACGCCGGAACGCCTCCCTACCACCGTGGACGTGTGCGTGTACGGTGGCACCTCGGCGGGCGTGATGGCCGCGTATTCGGCCAAGAAACTGGGCAAATCGGTGCTGCTCATCGAACCGGGCCGACGCCTCGGCGGACTGACGTCGGGGGGGCTGGGGTACACCGACATCGGCAACAAGTACGCTGTCAACGGCCTCGCCCTCGACTACTACCGCCGCCTGGGCAAGCACTACGGCAGCTTCGAGCAGTGGGTGTTTGAGCCGGGCGTGGCCGAAAAACTATTTCAGGAATACATCCAGCGCGGCAACGTGCCGGTGTTGTACAACCACCGGCTTTTTTCGGTGAAAAAAACGGGTATAACGATTCAGGAAATTGGTCTTGAAACCTCGTCCGAACCCAAATCAGGCGAATCAATCGTCCGGTTCGTCCGGGCCAAAATCTTCATCGACGCCACCTACGAGGGCGATTTGATGGCCAAAGCGGGCGTGAGCTACACCGTGGGGCGCGAGGCAAATTCGCAGTACGGCGAAACCTACAACGGCGTGCAATTGCTCGACAAACACCAGTTTCCCGACGGCGTGGACCCGTACAAAATTCCCGGCAAATCCGAAAGCGGCCTGCTCTGGGGCATCAGCGACGCCAAGCTCACCCCGCCGGGTTCGGGCGACAGGCTCGTGCAGACCTACAACTTCCGCCTCTGCCTGACCAGCGACCCCGCCAACCGCCTCGAAATCACCAGGCCCGACGGCTACGACTCGACCCACTACGAACTGCTGCTGCGTTCGCTGGCCGTCAAGCCCCTGCCCAACATGGTCGGATTGCTGAAATTCGACCACATGCCCAACCAGAAAACGGACATCAACAACTACGGGGCGTTTTCGACTGACTTCATCGGGATGAATTACGACTACCCCGAAGCGAGCTACGCCCGCCGGGCCGAAATCCGGAAAGCCCACGAACTCTACACGAAGGGTTTGCTTTACTTCATCGGCCACGACCCCCGGATGCCCGAACACCACCGCCGCGAGATGCGCCGCTGGGGCTACCCCAGGGACGAATACCAGGACACCGGCCACTGGTCGCCGCAACTCTACGTCCGCGAGGCGAGGCGCATGGTGGGGGCCTACGTGATGACCCAGGCCAACTGCGAAGGCCGCGAGGTGGTGCCCGACGCCGTGGGCATGGCCGCCTACACCATGGATTCGCACAACTGCCAGCGCATCGTGCTTGAGAAAAATGGCGTGAACATGGTGAAAAACGAAGGCGACGTGCAGGTGGGTGGCTTCCCGCCCTACCCGATTGCCTACCGCGCGCTCCTCCCGAAGGCGGGCGAATGCCGCAATCTGCTCGTGCCGGTGTGCCTCTCAGCCACGCACATCGCCTACGGCTCGATTCGGATGGAACCGGTGTTCATGGTCCTGGCCCAGTCGGCGGCAGTAGCGGCGAGTTTGGCGATTGACAATAAATCGGCGGTGCAGAACGTGGACGCGAAGGCGATTCAGATCATTCTCCGTGAAAACCCGCTCCTCGACGGCTCCACGCCTGACGTGGTACTCGACAACGATGCCCCCACCGGCGTAACCCGCACCGGCGAATGGAAGGCCGTGCAAACGGGCGGCTACGGGCGGTCGTTTCTGCTCGACGACAGCCGGGGCGTTGCGTCAAAATCCATCCGGTTCAGCCCCAGATTGCCCAAAACGGGTTCGTACGACCTGTACGCTTACCTCCCGCGACGCCCCGACGCCAGCGCCCAGACCGTATTTTTGCTGAACGACGGCAAAACCACGCAGGCGATTAGGTTGAAACGCGACCAGATTCAGGTTGCAGGCCAGACTTCCGGCACGTGGGTGAAACTCGGCACGTTTGCCTTGCCTGCCGGGGAGAAATCTTACGTAGAAATCACCAACCAGGGGGCCGACGGGGCCGTCGTCGCCGATGCGGTGCAGTGGGTGGCGAGGTGATCGTTTAGTGGTTAACGATTAGGGTTCAGCGTGTCTTTTAATGCTGAACCCTAAACTGTTTTTCACCGCTGCGCCCCGTCGCGGTCGGCCCACCTGACCACCGCCCCGCCCACCTTCCGGCCCAGTTCCAGACCCGCGTCGTTGTCAATTTTGAAGTGAATGCCCCCGTCGAAGCGCGATTGGGCGCACTCCTGGGCCATTTTTACCAAACGCGGCGCTTCGACCGGGAACAGGTAACTCAGCACTGTAGCCGTGGCGCTCGACAGACGTTTCGCCAAATTTCAAACGGTTGCCGCTTCCCGCTGGGGCTGCCCCCGCCGGGTCTGCAACCACCCGAACCCCAGCCAACTCGCCGCGCCCAGCGCCGCCATCACCCACCAAAGCGTGGTGAAGCCCACCCGTTGGGCGATTTGCCCGCCGAGCGTCGGGGCCAGCACCTGCGCCGACGACCAGAGCACCGAGTACACCGCCGCGTACTGACCCCGGCTGGCGGGCGTGGCGCGCGTTACGGCGAAGGATTGCATGAAGGGCATCGCGAACATTTCGCCGAAGGTGAGCAGCAACACGGCCAGCCACACGACGGGCGCCCAGCCCGCCAGCAGGTTGAGGCTTACGAACGAAAGCGCCGTCAGGGCCACGCCGAGGCGAATCCAGGTGAGGTTCGACCGCCGTTTCTCAATGGAATGAATCAGCACCATTTCGACCGTGGCCACCATGAAGCCATTGAAAGCCAGCCACAGGCCGATGCGCGGTTCGGGAAACCCGTAGACCTGTTTCAAAAATACGGGCATCAGCGTGAACAATTGGCAGAAACTGATGGCGAACAGCAGCCCGAAGGCCGAGAACGCCAGGTAGTACCGGTCGCGCCAGGCCGCCGTGCCACTTCCGCCGACCTCCGGCGCTTCGGACGAAGTCTGGACGGCGGGCCGGGCGTTTTTGCGCAGAAAAAGCAACAGCACACCGGCGGCCAGCAGGTTGGTGCCGCCGTCGGCCACAAACAGCCAGCCGTAGCCCAGCGCCGCCAGCAGCCCGCCCAGCGCTGGTCCGACCGAGAAACCGAGGTTAGATGCCAGCCGGATGAGCGAATACGAGCGGGTGAGCGTGGCGGGCGTGGCGTAGGTCGCCACCGATGCCGATAGGGCCGGACGGAAGGCTTCGCCCACCACGCTGAGCACGAAAATGGTGCCGCACAACCCCTCGAACGAGCGCATTTGGCCCAGCACCAGAAACATTCCCCCGCCGAGGGCGAGGCTGGCGGTCATGACGGGAAAATACCCGAAGCGGTCGGTGAGTCGCCCGCCTACGACGGCCCCGGTAACGGCCCCCAGCCCGAACCCGGCCATGACCAAACCCGCCTGCGCCACGCTGAAGTGGAGTTGGTGGGTCAGATACACGCTCAGAAACGGAATGACCATCGTGCCGCTCCGGTTGACGAGCATCACCAGCGCCAGCAGCCAGACCGAGCGCGGCAGGCCGGTGTACGCGGTGCGGTAGAGGTTCAGCATGATTCAAAATGCCCGGCGTGCCACGCCGCGCTACAATTTCCCCCGCAGAAACTTCGCCGTAAAATTTTCGTCGCCCAGCGCCAGCATCTCTTCGGGCGTACCCGCAAAGGTCACGTAGCCGCCCACCTCGCCGCCGTCGGGGCCGAGGTCGATGATGTAATCGGCGGATTTGATGACCTCCATGTTGTGCTCGATGATCAGCACCGAGTCGCCCTGCTCGACGAGCGCGTTGATGGCCTTGAGCAGTTTTTTGATGTCGTGGAAATGCAGGCCCGTGGTAGGTTCGTCGAAAATGAAGAGCGTTTTGCCCGCGTTCGGGTTGCCCTTCATCAGAAAACTCGCCAGTTTGACCCGTTGCGCTTCGCCCCCCGACAGCGTGTTCGACGACTGCCCCAACCGGACGTACCCGAGGCCCACTTCCCGCAACGGCGCGAGTCGCTCGGCGATTTTAGAATCGTTTTTCCGGAAAAAAAGCACCGCTTCGTCCACGGTCATGTCGAGAATGTCCGACACGTCCTGGCCGTCGTACTTGATGTCGAGGATTTCCTGCTTGAACCGCTTGCCCTGGCACACCTCGCAGGTGAGGTAGATGTCGGCCATAAACTGCATCTCGATTTTCACCTCGCCCTCGCCCTGGCAGTTTTCGCAGCGGCCCCCGTCGACGTTGAACGAAAAATGACTCGGCTTGTAGCCCCGCGCCTTCGCCAGCGGCAACTCGCTCATCAGCAACCGAATCTGGTCGTAAGCCTTCACGTAGGTAACCGGGTTGGAGCGCGACGACTTGCCGATGGGATTCTGGTCCACCATTTCGACGGCGTCGAGGCGGTTCAGATCGCCAGTCAATTCGTCGTATTTGCCCACTTCCTCCTGGCTCGTTTGCAGGTGCCGACCGAGCGCCGGGTACAGAATCTTCCGCACCAGCGTCGATTTTCCCGACCCGCTCACGCCCGTCACCACGGCGAGCGTACCGAGCGGAAAGCGGGCGCTGACGTCCTTCAGGTTGTTTTCCCGCGCGCCTTTCACTTCAATCCACCCCGAAGGCCGGCGGCGAAACTTCGGCACCGAAACCTCGTCCTGGCCCGTGAGGAAGGCAATCGTGTGGGATTTTAATGGAGAATTGATAATGGATAATGGATAATTGGATTCGCTGGATTGTCCATTGTCCATTGTCCATTGTCCATTTTCAATTTCCTCCCAGTTTCCCTGAAACACCACGTGCCCGCCGCCGGTGCCGGCTTCGGGGCCGATGTCGATGATTTCGTCGGCGGCGCGCATGACTTCCTCCTCGTGCTCGACCACGATGACCGTGTTGCCCAAATCGCGCAGGCTTTCGAGTACGCCCACCAGCCGCTGCGTGTCGCGGGGGTGCAGGCCGATGCTCGGTTCGTCGAGGATGTACATCGACCCGACCAGCGCGCTGCCGAGCGAGGTGGCCAGTTTAATCCGTTGAAACTCACCGCCCGACAGGGAGTTGGTGAGCCGGTTGAGCGTCAGGTAGCCTAGGCCCACCCGCACGAGGTAATCGAGGCGGTTTTCGATTTCGACCAGAATCCGTTTAGCCAGACTCTGGTCGTAGTCGCTCAGGTGCAGGTTCTGGATGAACGGGTGCAGGTTGGTTATCGGCATCAGCACCAGGTCGGTGATGCTTTTCCCAGCGCCGATTCCCCCGCCGATGCGCACGTAACCGGCGTCTTTGCGCAGACGCGTGCCCCGGCATTCGGGGCACGTGGTGCGGCCCCGGTAGCGCGAGAGCATCACCCGGTACTGGACTTTGTAGGTCTGGGCTTCGACGTCGGCGAAAAAGTCGTTCAGGCCGCCGAAGTGCTTGTTGCCGGTCCAGAGCAGGTCTTTTTCCGCCTGGGTCAGGTCTTTGTAGGCCCGGTGAATCGGGAAGTCGAAGCGGATGCCGTTTTTGAGGAGCGGCTTGAGCCATTCGCCCATTTTCTCGGTCCGCCACGGGGCAATGGCACCTTCGTACACCGACAGGCTTTTGTCAGGAAACACCAAATCCGGGTCGATGCCGAGGATTTTCCCGAACCCCTCGCAGCGTTTGCAGGCCCCGTAGGGGTTGTTGAAAGAAAACAGGTTGAGGCTGGGTTCCTCGAACACGAGGCCATCCAACTCGAATTTATCGGAGAAGCGGCGCTTTTCCACCCCGACCACGTCCACGAAACACACGCCTTCGCCCTCGAAAAAGGCCGTCTGCACCGAGTCGCCGAGGCGAAACTGGGTTTCTTCGTCGGGCTGGCCGTCGGCGTCGTGCTTCACGGCGAGGCGGTCGATGAGAATTTCGAGCGCCGCGTTGGCAATGTGCTCCATCGCCGATTCGTCGTCAAGCAATTCTTCGATTTGAAACAACTGCCCGTCGGCCAGAATGCGGGTGAAACCTTTTTGCAGCAAAATGTTCAGTTCGTCGCGGAGCGGACGGCCCGGCACGCGGTGCATCGGAGCCAGCACCATCACGCGGGTGCCGTCGGGGTGGCCAAGCACAAAATCCACCACGCCGCTAACCGTGTCCTTCCGCACGGGTTCACCCGAAACGGGCGAGTACGTGACGCCGATGCGGGCGAAAAGCAGTTTGAGGTAATCGTAGATTTCGGTGGTGGTGCCGACCGTCGAGCGGGGGTTTTTCGAGCTGACCTTCTGCTCGATGGCGATGGCGGGCGACACGCCCCGGATGTACTCCACGTCGGGTTTTTCCATCCGGCCCAGAAACTGCCGGGCGTAGCTGCTCAGGCTTTCGACGTACATTCGCTGCCCTTCAGCGAAGAGCGTATCGAAGGCCAGCGACGACTTGCCGCTGCCCGACAGCCCCGTAATCACGACCAGTTTGTTGCGCGGAATGGCAACGTCGATGTTCTTCAGGTTGTGGACTTTCGCCCCTTTGATGAGGATGAATTCTTTCGGTGAAAGCTCCTCGACCGGGGGGCGCTGCGTCATGAGTTGAGACTCGTTCATCCCGTAAAAATACGGGTTTCAGCGCTGAAACGGAAGCTCCGATTGGAACAAACTCCACCGGTGCCCACCGAGTTGCCAGCCGTACAAGGTTGGTGCGCGGGGCACGGCTGGCAACGGCCCTCCCTGCCAGGCATTCCACAGCCAGCGCCCATGTTCTATCTCCGGCAAGGCCCGCGCTGGCAAACGCTTTTTCTAAAAATTTTCACATCCCATCGCCGCATCTTTCAGAAAAACACGTAAACTTGCCTACACAAACTATTAGTTTACTAACTTTTTTAATCAACGACGAAAATGCCGCGCTACCACCGCCTCGGTCAGGTGCCGCACAAGCGCCACACCACGTTTGAAAAACCCGCCGGGGCGGGCTTTTTCTACGAAGAACTCTTCGGCACGATCGGCTTCGAGGGCATGGCTTCGCTGCTCTACCACGTTCACCGGCCCACGCAGGTGAAGGCAATCCTCAGCAGCCGCGACGTTTCGCCGAAAATCGCCATCGAAAAAAGCATCACGGCCCGCAAACTCATCGGGTTCAACGCCCCGCCGCAGGACGATTTCCTGGAAAGCCGGGCGCCGCTCCTCGCCAACCGCGACGTCGTCATCAGCGTGGCCGCGCCGCGCCAGTCGCTGACCGGGTATTTCTACAAAAATGCCGATGCCGACGAACTGCTGTTCGTCCACCGGGGCAGTGGGCGGCTCCGGACGATGCTCGGCACGATTCCCTTCGGGTACGGCGACTACCTGCTGATTCCGCGCGGGATGATTTACCAAATCGAGTTCGACACGCCCGAAAATCGGCTCTTCATCACCGAATCCTTCCACCCGATTTATACGCCCAAGCGCTACCGCAACCATTTCGGGCAGATGCAGGAACACGCGCCGTTTTGCGAGCGGGATTACAAACTGCCGCAGGACCTCGAAACCCACGACGAAACCGGTGATTTTCTGCTGAAAATTAAAAAGCAGAACGTGCTGCACGAAGTGGTGTACGCCACGCACCCCTTCGACGTAGTAGGTTGGGACGGCTACCATTTTCCCTGGGGGCTGTCCATCCACGATTTCGAGCCGATTACGGGCCGGATTCACCAGCCGCCGCCGGTTCACCAGACGTTCCAGACCGACGCCTTCGTGGTCTGCTCGTTCGTGCCGCGCCTGTTCGACTACCACCCGCAGGCCGTGCCCGCGCCGTACAACCACTCCAACATCGACTCGGACGAGGTGATTTACTACGTGGACGGCGATTTCATGTCGCGCAACGACATCGCGCCGGGCCACCTGACGCTGCACCCCGGCGGCATTCCGCACGGTCCGCACCCCGGCGCGATGGAGCGGAGTCTGGGCAAAAAAGAAACCGTTGAACTGGCCGTGATGGTCGACACCTTCCGCCCGCTGATGGTGACCGAAGACGCCCTGAAACTCGACGACGGGACGTACTTCCGTTCGTGGCTGGAACCGGAAGTGGTGAGAAGTGAGCGGTAAGAGGTAAGATGCTTTGAACTGCATTTTACATCTCACCTAGTACTTCTTACCTCTCACAAAAATTCATCAACAACCTATGCTCTACGACCTCCCAACCGAGCCCCTCCGCCAGGACTACGCCGCGTACACGGCGGAGGATTTTGATGTCTGGCGCATCCTGTTCGAACGGCAAATGGCCCAACTACCGCCGATTGCTTCGCGGGCCTACCTCGAAGGCATCGAAAAAGTACAGTTTCGCACCGACCGGATTCCCAACTACGAAGAAACCAACCGCCTGCTCAAACCGCTGACGGGCTGGCAGATTTATGTGGTGCCCGGTCTGATTCCGAACCGGCCTTTTTTTGAACTGATGCAGAACCGCTTTTTCTGCGCCTCGACCTGGCTGCGCAAGCGCGAACAGCTCGACTACCTCGAGGAACCCGACGCCTTCCACGACATCTTCGGGCACGTGCCGCTGCTATCGAACCAGAACGTGTGTCATTTTCTGGAAGAACTCGCCCGCATTGCTCTCCGCTTCGTACACAACCCCGACGCCGTGGAGGCCATCGCCCGGCTGTACTGGTACACCATCGAATTCGGGCTGATTCGGGAGGACGGACACACGAAAATCTACGGCGCGGGCATCCTCTCGTCGGCGGGCGAAAGCCACTTTTGCCTCGAAGATCCCGCCCGCTGGCTGCCCTACGACGTGCCCACGCTGCTCCGTACGCCGTACATCAAGGAACATTACCAGGACCAGTACTTCGTCATTGATTCCTACGAACAGCTTTTCAATTCCACGCCCGAAATCAAATGGGAATTGGAGAAACTGATGGAAAAGAAACACGCCGAACCGCTTCTTCATCCGTAGCGAGAAACTTAAGTCCCTCGCTACGGATGAAAGACAATCGGCTCATTTTCAAATTATTATAACTTCATCATGGAAACCCTCGAACTTCAACGTCAGACGTCAAACGTTAAACCTCAAACGACTGACTTCCTGCCCCTCCACGGCACCGACTACATCGAACTCTACGTCGGCAACGCTCGTGAGTCGGCGCATTATTTCCAGACGGCCTTCGGCTTCCAGCCCCTGGCGCACGCGGGCCTCGAAACCGGCCTCCGCGACCGCGAAAGCTACGTGCTCGTGCAGGAAAAAATCCGCCTCGTGCTCACCAGTCCTCTCGTGGGCGGCACCGACATCGGTGCGCACGTCGACAAGCACGGCGACGGCGTGAAGGTCGTGGCCCTCTGGGTGGACGACGCCGAAGACGCCTTCCACCAGACCGTCAGCCGGGGCGCGGAACCCTACCTCGAACCGACCACTGAGCAGGACGAACACGGCACCGTCCGGCGCTCGGGCATTCGCACCTACGGCGACACGGTGCACGTATTCGTGGAGCGGAAACACTACCGGGGCGTGTTTCTGCCGCATTTTCAGGAATGGAAACCCCGCTACCGGCCCGTGCCTGTGGGCCTGCTGCACGTGGACCACATGGTGGGCAACGTGGGCTGGGGCGAAATGAACGAATGGGTGAATTTTTACGCCCACGTGATGGGCTTCAACCAGTTGGTCAGTTTCGACGACAAGGACATTTCGACCGACTACACCGCCCTGATGAGCAAGGTGATGAGCAACGGAAACGGGCGCATCAAATTTCCCATCAACGAACCCGCCGAGGGGCGGAAGAAATCACAGGTCGAGGAGTACCTCGACTTTTACGGCGGGCCGGGCATCCAGCACATCGCCGTGGCGACCAACGACATCATCGAAACCGTCACCGCCCTGCGCAACCGGGGCGTCGAATTTTTGCAAGTGCCCGAAAGCTACTACGTGGACCTGAAAACCCGCATCGGCAAAATCGACGAGGAACTCGGTGAACTGGCCAAACTCGGCATCCTCGTGGACCGCGACGACGAAGGCTACCTGCTCCAGATTTTCACGAAGCCCGTCGTGAGTCGCCCGACGCTGTTTTTTGAAATCATCCAGCGCAAAGGCGCGAAATCCTTCGGCAAAGGCAACTTCAGGGCTTTGTTCGAGGCCATCGAGCGGGAGCAGGAACTGCGGGGAACGCTGTAATCGGTTGGCAGTTGGCGGTAAACAGTTGGCAATTTTTGTTTTGCTAACTAAACTTGCCAACTGCTTACTGCCAACTGCCAACTTTTTCCATGACAACCAACCCAGCCGACGAGCGCGCGTATTTTTTCAAAATTGATACGACGATTAAAAAAATCCGCAACTCGATCCAACGCAAGTTCGACGAGGCGGGCCTCGACCTGACCGTCGACCAGTGGGTGCTCGTCGACCACGTGCAGCGCAATCCCGGCATCAGCCAGACCGAACTGGCCGAAATGACCGTGAAAGACACGCCCACCGTGACCCGGATGCTCGACTTGCTCATCAAAAAACAACTGGCCGAACGTCGCCCCGATCCCACCGACCGTCGCAAGTTCAGTATTCACCTGAGTCCGGCAGGCGAGGCGGTGTTCGGGCGGGCGCTACCCATCGTGATCGATGTGCGGCGGCGCGCCTGGGGCGGCATGTCAGATGCTGACTATCACAATTTTACGCGTATCCTGGATTCGCTCCACAGCAACATCAGTCATTAACAAAAGCCCCCTGCGGGGGTTTGCGGGCTTCTCCATGCAACACCGCTTTTCCTCCTGGGTCGGGATTCCTGCCGATTCCGATTTTACGCTGGCCAACCTGCCGTACGGCATTTTTTCAACGGAAGAGCGGCCCCGGCGCGTTGGCGTCGCCATCGGCGACCAGATTCTGGACCTTCAGGCCGTCGCTGAAGCCGGTTTTTTCGATGAAATCGCGTTCCCGAAATTCGTCTTTGCCCAGCCCACGCTCAACGACTTCATCGCCCAGGGTCGCCCCGTCTGGCGGGCCGTCCGGGCGCGGCTGACCGACCTGCTGGCGGCGGATTTTTCCGAAAAAGACCGCCTCGTTCCTGCGCTCGTACCCCAGGCCGGGGCCACGCTGCACCTGCCGGTGAATGTGGGCGATTACACCGATTTTTACGCGAGCGCGTACCACGCCACCAACGTCGGGCGGCTGTTTCGCCCCGACCAGCCGCTGATGCCGAATTACAAGCACCTGCCCGTGGCCTACCACG
Source organism: Spirosomataceae bacterium (assembly GCA_965249815.1). Classification (GTDB taxonomy): domain Bacteria; phylum Bacteroidota; class Bacteroidia; order Cytophagales; family Spirosomataceae; genus JAJAZB01. The sequence continues at coordinate 1,484,413 of CBDFMV010000003.1, forward strand.
GCCGGGCGTCGTCGGTGGTGGTGTCGGGCACGGATTTTCACCGACCCAACGGGCAGTTTTTACCCGCTGGCGCGGAAATGCCGGAATTTGGGCCGTCGAAAGCCCTAGATTTTGAGTTGGAACTGGCCGCCGTCGTGGGCCGTGATTCGGCGCTGGGGGAAATCGTCAAAACGGCGGAAGCGGAGGCGTTTATTTTCGGCTTTGTGTTGCTCAACGACTGGTCGGCCCGCGACATGCAGCGCTGGGAATACCAGCCGCTGGGGCCGTTTCTGGGGAAAAACTTTTGCACGTCCGTTTCGCCCTGGGTCGTGCCGATGGAGTCCCTGGAGCCGTTTCGGGTGGCCGGACCGGTGCAGGAACCGCCCGTTTTGCCGTATTTGCAAACCACCACGCCCGGCCATTTTGACCTCAACCTCGACGTGTTTTTAGCGGGAAGCGATTTCCCCGAAACCCGGATCAGCCGTTCCAACGCGAAGTTTCTGTACTGGAATTTCGCCCAGATGATCGCTCACCACACCGTAAACGGCTGCCCGTTGCGCGTCGGCGATTTGCTCGGTTCGGGTACCATTTCCGGCCCCACGCCCGACAGCCTCGGGTGTTTGCTGGAAATGACCGCAGGTGGCAAAAATCCGCTTCAACTCGGCGCAACCGAACGCCGCTACCTCCTCGACGGCGATACCGTGACGCTGCGCGGCTGCGCGGGCGAAAGCGACCGGCGCGTGGGCTTCGGCGAGGTGCGGGGGACGATATTGCCGAGTGTAGATTGTAAAGTGTAGAGTGTAAAGACCCCAACCAAACCCCTACACGTTCTGCTTTACACTTTTATGAAAACCTTCGACCCCGCCCAAACGCCCCTCCGCGACATCGACGCGCTGCTGAAAAGTGCCGTCGCTCCACGGCCCATCGCCTTCGCCTCGACGGTGGACGCCGCCGGACGGGTGAACCTCAGCCCGTTCAGCTACTTCAACCTGTTCGGCATCAACCCGCCAACGGTCGTGTTTTCGCCCAACAACCGCGTCCGCGACAACACGCCCAAGCACACGCTCGAAAACCTGCGCGAGGTGCCGGAAGTGGTCATCAACCTGGTCGATTACAGCCTGATTCAGCAGGCATCGCTGGCCAGCACCGAATACCCGAAGGGCGTCAATGAGTTCGGCAAGTCGGGGCTGACGGAGGCCCCGTCGGCGCGGGTGCGCCCGCCGCGCGTGGCCGAATGCCCCGTGGCCATGGAAGCGTTGGTGCGCGACACCGTGGCCGTCGGGCAGGGCGGCGGGGCGGCCAACCTCGTTATTTGTGAAATCGTTTTCATCCACGTTTCCGAACGGCTTCTCGGTGAAAACGGCCTCATCGATCAGCGCAAAACCGACTGGGTGGCGCGACTGGGCGGCGAGTGGTACTGCCGGGCCTCCGGCGACGCGCTGTTCGAGGTACCCCGGCCCAACCAAAAAATTGGCATCGGCTTCGACGGCCTGCCCCAGGCCATTCGCGCCAGCAATGTACTGACGGGCAGCGAACTGGCCCAATTGGCGAACGCCGAAGCCCTGCCCGATTCGGAAGCGGTACGGGCGTTTGCCGAAAAAAATCCCAACTTGCCGCCCGAAACCGACGCCCGTCACCGGCTGGCCCGGCGCTACCTCGCCGACGGACAACGCACGGAAGCCTGGCTGCTGCTGCTGGCCTGAAACGTCGGTTTTGCCTTGACTTCAAACCACAAACTACCAACCCTCATGACCACCGAAACCATCACCGAGCGCCTGCTCGACCGCCTTTGGGAAGACTACTGCCAGCGGGTGCCCTACGCCCGCACCTACGCTGAACTGGTGCGGCAAAAAGGCGGCACCGTCGTCAACGACCACTGTGCGTTTCGCACGTTTCACACGCACACCGGCCAGCAAACGCCGGGCCTGGAAGCCATCGGGCGGGTGCTCGAATGCCTCGGCTACCAGAAAATCGACCCGTACCATTTTCCGAGCAAGCACCTGCACTCCTACCACTTCGAGCACACCAACGCGCTTTTCCCGAAGTTTTTCGTGAGTCAACTGGAGGTCCACCACCTGCCCGAACCCACCGCCCGGCTCATCGATGAGGCCGTCGCGCACACGCCCAACCGACTCGGCGGCGACACGAGCCACTGGCTCGAAGAACTCAAAGTGAAAGGTGAACTACCCGACGAAGCCGTCGCGCCGTTCGTCGAGGCACTGGTGGGGTTTTTCCAACGCCCCTGGGAGCCGCCGCTCCGCAGCACCGTCGAGGCAGTCAACAACGTGTCGCAGTTTGGGGCCTGGACACTGCTCCACGGCAACTCCGTCAACCACTTTACGGCCTACATCAACCACCAGCACGTACCCGAGTGGCCCGACATCGAAGCGACCATCGCGGGCCTGAAAGCCGCCGGGGTGCCGATGAAACCCGACATCGAGGGCGAACGCGGCAGCAAACTTCGCCAGAGTTCCACCCAGGCCGTGCAGGAGCGCGTCCCCGTGCGCGAAGCCGACGGCAGTTTGGGCGAAATCGAGTGGACCTACGCCTACTACGAACTGGCCGAGCGCAATTTTATCGAGCAAAACGGCGAACAAGTCTGGTTCGACGGTTTCCTCGGCGAGCAGGCGACGAATTTATTTGAAATGACGAAAAAATGAGGAATGAGTAGTCAGGAGGGAGGAGTGAGTAGAAAAATGCACCTGCCTTTTTACTCATTCCCGCACGGCGTCCGTTCGTTCCTGACTTGCTACCCATTCGTTTCTTTTCACCATGGAAAAATCACGGGGATTTCAGGAAGTGATGGCTTGGCAGAAAGCCCACCAGTTGGTTTTGGCCGTTTACCAGCTAACAAAGCAGTTTCCAAAAGAAGAACTTTTCTGCCTGACCTCTCAAATCCGGCGGAGTGCTACTTCTGTTGCGGCCAATATTGCTGAAGGTTACCGCAAACGGACAAAACCGGACAAACTGAGATTTATGAACATTTCCCAGGGTTCTCTCGATGAAACCCAGTACTACCTGATTCTTGCCCACGATTTGGAGTACGCCGATACCCTGCTTTTGCAAGCTCAACTCGAAGAAGTAGCGAAACTTCTGAACGCCTACGCCCACGGCATCGAGCGAAACTGAATTTCTCCTCGCTACTCACTCCTGACTCCTCACTCCTAATTTTCATGCACCACCTTCTCCTCATTGGCCTCGGCAAAGTCGGCTCGCTGGTCGGCGTGTTGCTGAGCCAGCGGTTCCGCGTCACGGGTTTCGACCAGGCTCCGCCCGGGCAGGAACTGCCGTTTCCCGTCGTCACCGGCGCCGTTTCCGACGAAAGTCTGATTGAAAAACTCCTCAGCGAAGCCGATGGCGTGGTCAGTTGCCTGCCCTACTCGCTCAATTTGCCCGTGGCCCGGCTGGCCCACCGCCTCGGCAAGCATTACTTCGACCTCACCGAAGACGTGCCCACCACCAGCGCCATCCGCGAAATGGCCGCCGAAGGCAGCCGCGCCGTGCTGGCCCCGCAGTGCGGACTGGCACCGGGTTTCATCGGCATCGTCGGGGCGGATTTGGCCAAACGATTCACCCGCCTCCGCGACATCGAACTGCGCGTCGGGGCGTTGCCCGCCCACCCCAACGGGCTGCTCGGGTACTCGTTCACGTGGTCGCCCGCCGGGGTGATCAACGAGTACCTCAACGACTGCGAGGTCATTCACAACGGCCAGCGCAAGTGGGTTCCGGCGCTCGAGGGCGTCGAGCAAATCAACATCGAAGGGCAGGAATTCGAAGCCTTCAGCACGTCGGGCGGGTTAGGTACGCTCTGCGAAACCTTCGAGGGCCGCGTGGATACGCTCAATTACAAAACCATCCGCTACCCCGGCCACGGGCGGCTGATGCGCTTTTTGCTCTACGAATTGATTTTAAAGGAAAACCGCCAGCTCACCGAACAAATCCTGACCGCTGCCAAGCCGCCCGTTCAACAGGACGTGGTGTACGTGTACGCGGTGGTGGAAGGCTGGAAAGGCGACCGCCTCGAGCGCGAAGAATTCTACCGCGCCTACCACCCGCGCGCTATCGACGGCCAGCCCTGGCGGGCCATTTCCTGGACAACAGCGGCCTCGCTCGTGGCCGTGATCGAGATGGTGGCCAACGAGCAACTCCCCCAAACGGGTTTTCTCAAACAGGAAGACGTGCCCCTCGACGCGTTTTTGCTGACGCGGACGGGGCAGTTTTTTAGTTGAATAGTGGGCTGTCTGAACCCGGCCAATCCGGGTTCAGACAGCCCACTACTTCCTTTTGTAAAAAAACAACCGCGTTTTGATGCCTTCAATCGTCTCGCTGATGGTGAAGTAGCCGCTGCCGTCGGCGGCGAAAGCGAGGCCTTCCCCGGCGGGTTCGGCCAGGTAGGGCAGCGTGCGCGGGGTGCGGCTGAGGGTGGTTAGGAGCGATTCGCCCGCTTCGCGTTTCCAATAGTAAATCTGCGAGTAATTTTTCAGAATCACCTCCGTGTTGTCGGGAGAAATATCGCCCGCCGTCAGGTACGAAACCGCCACTTCACCCAGCTTTTCGGCAGTTAGGACGCCCGTGGTGGCCTGCGGATACGGTAACCGATATACGCGGCTTCTGCTGGCTTCCTTGGTCAGGATGTACAAATCGCCGGTCGGGTGATCAACGAGCAGGGTTTCGGCGTTGTGAGGCCCGTCGGGGTACCGGAATACGATCCGACCGGCCCCCTTCGCCACGCCCGTAGCCGCGCCGGAAAACGTCGGCTCGGGGCAGCGGTAGATTTCACAGGTCTGCCGGATTTCGGTGTTGTCGCCGATGTCGCCAATGAAAACCGTCGGCGTGCCGTTGAGGGTGGTGCCGGCCAGGTCTTCCCAGTCGTAATTCTGCGCGCCTTCCACGGCGTATTCGGCCCGCTGCTTGCCGTCGGGACCGAGCAAAAAGAGCCTTCCCGAATCGCCGCTGTCGTTGTGCGACCACAGCAGGCCCGAATTAGCGCGGCTGGCCGCCAGGCCCGAGGCCTCGCGCAACTGGGGTGCGGCCACTTCGGGCGCGGCGCTCAGGGCGGGCGCTTCAAACTCGGCTTCGGTGGGCGTGGGGTCGGGGCTGGGCGGGGTGCAGGCCAGTACACTCGCTCCAAAGGCGACAAAAATTAGGTGGGAGAAAGACATGTTAATGGATTTTTTCAAACCTTTGGGCCACAGGAAAACGTAAAACCGGGGGCAAGTTGCCTCAATTCCCCCAAATTATCATGCCCTTCCCCTTTTCCGAGCAGGACCTCATTCAAATCCGCCAGCAGGACGCCGACGTGGCGACCATTGACCAGCAACTCGAACACTTCCGTCAGGGCTTCCCGTACCTGCCGCTGGCCCAGGCGGCTACCGTTGGCGAGGGCATCGTGCGCCTGACCGACGACGAAGCCCAGGCTTACGCCGACGCCTACGACGCCGCCGGCGAAGCGTCGCCCGGAACGCTCCGCCCGCTCAAATTCGTGCCCGCCTCGGGGGCTGCCACGCGGATGTTCAAGGCGCTGTTCGGTTTTCTGGAAGGCGGGAAATCGGACAAATCCGTCGAACAGTTTTTCGAGCGCTTGCCCGACTTCGCTTTTTATGATGACCTGAAAGCCGCCCTCGCCGCCGACGGCCACGACATTGCCACCGCCGACCGCCCCACCATCGCCGCGTATTTTCTAACCGAAAAAGGCCTGGGTTACGGCGAATTGCCAAAGGGTTTGCTGAAATTTCATGCGTACGCGGAAGGTGCCCGCACGCCCGTGGAGGAGCACCTCGTGGAAGCCGCCCGCTACGCCAGCGCCGACGGCAAGGCCAAGCTGCACTTCACGGTTTCGCCCGAACACCGGAGCCGGTTCGAGGCGCTGGTAGCCGAGGTCGCGCCGCGCTACGGGGCTGAATTCGGCGTGACGTACGAGGTGGCCTTTTCCGAACAAAAACCCTCGACCGACACCATCGCCGTGAACCCCGACAACTCGCCGTTTCGGGAAAAAGACGGCTCGCTGCTCTTCCGCCCGGCGGGCCACGGGGCGCTGCTGGCCAACCTGACCGCCCTCGACGCCGACCTGGTGTTCATCAAAAACATCGACAACGTGGTGCCCGACCGCCTCAAGGACACCACCGTCCTCTACAAAAAAGCCCTCGCGGGCGTGCTCCTCGACGCCCGCAACAAGCTGTTCGCGTACCAGACCATCCTCGCCGAGCGCACGGTGCTGGGCGAAAGCCTGCTGGGGGAACTGGAAGAATTTTTCCGCAACACGCTTTGCGTGCGCCCGTCCGCCGGGTTCGGGGGCCGCAGCCTCGACGACCAGACGGCCTGGTACCGCACCAAACTCGACCGCCCGCTGCGGGTGTGCGGCATGGTGAAAAACGTGGGCGAACCCGGCGGCGGGCCGTTTTGGGTGCAGGACGCCGACGGCACCACGGCCCTGCAAGTGGTCGAATCGGCGCAGGTGGACATGAACGACGCTCAGCAAAAGGCGCTGTTCAACGAAGCGACCCACTTCAACCCCGTGGACCTCATCTGCTCGCTGACCGACCGGCAGGGCAGGCCCTACGATTTGCTCCGTTTCCGCGACCCGAAAACGGGTTTCATCACGGCCAAATCCAAAGACGGCAAGGACCTGAAAGCCCAGGAGCTGCCCGGCCTCTGGAACGGCGCGATGGCCGACTGGAACACGATTTTCGTGGAAGTCCCGCTGATTACGTTCAACCCGGTGAAAACGGTGAACGATTTGCTGCGGGAAGAACACCAGTAATCAATTTTGAACGAGGGAGTGAGCGAATGAAAGAACAGAAAGGCATTTTTACTCGCTCATTCACTCATTATTTCATTCACTCCTCCAGTTTTATGCCTACCCGTCGTCAATTCGTCCAACAATCCGCTGCTGCCATGGCCGCCACTGCACTCCCTGCCGAAGCCGCGCCGCAGGCGCAGGTGCTCAACTACGGCTACATCCACCACGTGTTTTTCTGGCTGAAAAACCCCGACAACGCCGCCGAAAAAGCGCAGTTGCTGCAAGCGCTGAAGGACTTGGGCAAGATTCCTGTCGTGCGGGCCGTCCACCTCGGCACGCCCTACAAAACCACCTTCGACGCCCCCGTCACGGAAGACAGCTACTCGTTTTCGGCCTGCCTCTTTTTCGACAACGCCGAGGACGAAAAAGCGTACTTCTACCACCCTGCCCATAAAGCCTTCGGCGAAAAAAACCACCACCTCTGGAAAAAAGTGGTGGTGTACGACTCGCTGAAAGCGTGATGGTGAGAGGTGAGATGTAAAATGCAGATGACGATAAAAAAACATCTCACCTCTCACCTCTTACTCTTCACTACTCCAGCAGTTTATCCACGCTTTCCTTTTTCTTCTGCCACTCGGCGGAGGCGTCGTACTTTTTCAGGTCTTTGGCCTGGCGGCGCAGGGCTTTCTGCTTGCGTTCGAGGTCGCGGCGCTGGCGGCTGAGGTCGCGTTCCTGCTTTTCAAAATCGTCGATGCGGCCTTGCAGGTCGCTCAGTTGTTTGTCGATGCGGGCCAGCAATTGCTCGCGCTCGTAGTTGATGCTTGCGCCGGGGGTAGTCAGGAGTTTCGCCCGCGCCGCCGAATCGGCGGGTAGGTACGACGGAGAGGCCGAATACGTGGTGGCGGGGGCCGACGATTTTTTGGCACAAGCGGCCAGCGTCAGCAGCAGGGCGGCAAAAATCCATGTTTTGGCTACGCTGAATCGTTTCGATTTCATGGTTGAATGGAGTTTGAGGAACATACCTAAAATAGTCGTTCCAGTTGGCCCGTTCAGTGAAAATTTGGTTTCTCAACCGCAAAGGCGCAAAGGATACCGCAACGGGCGCAAGTTTTTGTTTGCGTTCATTGCGATATCCTTTGCGCCTTTGCGGTTAAAAAACTTCACTCCTCGCCCTTCAGCACGCTCCACACCAGGTCCGGCTCGTAGCCCTTGCCGATGGCGTAGCGGGCCAGTTTCTGGCGGCGGGTGTAGGGGTCTTCGGCGGCAAGGGCAGCGGCTTTTTTGGCCAGGAGCGCCTGCAACGTTTGCCGGTAGTCGTCGCCGCTGATTTCGGAAAGACCGGCTTTGAGGTTGTAACCCGAAAGTCCGCGCTGGCGGAGTTCCTGCTCGATTTTGGCCCGGCCCCAGCTCTTCACGCGAAACTTGCCCCCGGCGAAACTCCGGGCGAAGCGTTCTTCATTCAAATACCCATCCTCGATGAGCCGGACGATGATTTCCTCGGCTTCGTCGCCCCACACGCCCCACTCACGCAGGCGTTGGCGCACCTGTTGCTGGGTGCGTTCCTGGTAGGCACAAAAGGCGGCGGCTTTTTTCAACGCGGGTGAATTCATGAACAGGAGAAAGGAGGAGAGGAAGTAGGGACGAGGGTGGGTTTTAGCCGCCCTTTTTCATCATTTTAACAACAAAATCCTACCCCGGAGGGTGATGTCGGCGTTGAGCTGGAGGCGGTACTCGTAGCCCGAGGGCGCGGGGAGCGGCGTGCCGTCGAGGGTGCCGTCCCAGGCGGCGGCACTGCCCCGGCCGACAAACACGCGTTCGCCCCAGCGGGAGTAAATTTCGACCTCGGCTTCGGGGTATTTCTCCAACCCGACCGCCGCCCAGGTGTCGTTGAGGCCGTCGTGGTTGGGCGAAAACGCCTCCGGGACGAACACGCCGAGGGCGGTGTTGTAACAGGCTTTCACCAAAACCGGCTGCTCGGCCCGCTGCGGCGGTGCCGGGAAACAGCCGTCGTCGTAACGGACTTCGACGGCCACAGTGCCCTGGTAATTTTGGGTTGGAATCGGGAATGTCACCGTCAGGCGGTCGGCGGGGCTGGGCGTGGGCTGCTCGGTGCCGTCCACCCACCAGACCACCTTCGCGCCGGAGCCGACGTTCTGGGCCGAAAAAACCAGTTCGCGCCCACCGCAAATTTCCTTCCGGGGCGTGAATAGCTGCAAGGTCCGGGCGGCGGTGCCTTCAAACAACGCCCGGATTTCGGCGTCGCTGAGCGGGCGGTTGTAGAGGTGAACGTCGTCGATGGCCCCGCGAAAAAACTGCGTCAGGCGGTCGCGGCAGCCGATGGCCGCCCGGAACTGCGCCGTGCCGTACTGGGCTTTGGAGCCGCGCACGTCTTCGCGGCTTACGAGTTTTCCGTCGAAATAAAGCCGGAGTTCGCTCTGGTCGCGCACGGCCACGAGGTGAACCCACCGGTTGTTGAGCGGCGGCAACGCGCCGGTCTGGCACACGATGACGCCACCTGAAGGCAGCAAACGCCCGCCGCCGGAGTTGTCGCTGATGCTGTAACTGCTCAGCGACCAGCCCCGCGCGCCGAGGACGCCGTTGTTGAGTTCGAGCGACTGGTCGCCGCTGATGCTGCCCACCGAAAACAGGTAGGCCCGCTGCCCGGCAACCGGGATGGCTTCGGCCCTTGCCCAGAGCGAAAACGTGAAGGTTTCGGGCGTAAGCGCGGGCGAGGTGATGTCGATGTAGTCGTCGGTGCCGTTGAACAGGTACGCGGCGGCGGGGTTGCCGAAGCGGTCGGCGGTGAGCGTGGCCCCGTTCACGCGGCCGTCGGGGCCTTGCCCGCTGGCTTCGCGGGCGTTGCCCGAAAACGGGTAACAGGCCACCAGCCCGCGCCGGAGATCGACCGTCGGCTGGGCCAGCGCGGCGGCACTGACCATCCAGAAAAGCAGCGTGAACCGGCGGCGCATGGCAGGGGGCGAATTACGGTTCACAGTTTAGCAAAAAATCCGCCCACTGTCAACGGGTCCCTACTTCTTTCCCGCCAGGTCGGCCAGGGTGGTATTTACTTTCATCGCCATTTCGCTGTTTTTGAGGCTTTCGAGGTCCGAAATCAGCTTGCAGCGGAAATCGAGGCGCAGGGCCGTTTCTTTTTTCTTGAACAACGTTTGCCAGACCAGCTTGCCCGCGTCGTCGGTGTCCACGTTGAGGTACACGGCCATGGGCCCACTGCTTTTGGCGGGAATGTTGGTCAGGCCGGGTACGCCGCCGTTGGTAGTCATTTCCTCGCCGACGTTCAGCGTGAACCGAGCGTCTTTGAACTTGAGCGGGAAGGTGTTTGGGTTGAAAATCAACAGGTTGACCTGCAACTTGCTTTCTTTTAAACCCAGTTTGTCCACATGGACTTTCTCCAGTTTCACGTCGGGAATCTGAAACGCGGGCAGGCGCGTGGTTTTGTCGAAGTTGAACTCCCGTTCGCCGGCGATGGGCACGTCGGCGTGGAGCGTAGCCAGCATGGTGTAGCTGGCGCTGTCGACGTGGTGTTTTTTAAACCGTTCCAGCACCTGTTTCATGGGTTTGGCCAGAATTTCCATCGGCAGTTCCACCACCGTGCTGTCCGACGAGCGGACGACGATGGGTTTGGTGTACGAACTGTGAACGACTTCCGTCGAATCGACCAGCATGCGGTAGTCGAGGCGGCTGGTACGCACCTCAATTGGAGAAGGATTTTTCAGAAAAGCCCTGACCGTCAGTTTGATGCGCTCGGAGCTAATGTCGGTAATGTTCACCGTTGCCACGCTCAGTTCGGGCTTCAGGCCCTGCGCTGATTCGGTGGGTGTTTTCGTAAACCGCCAGAAATACCACCCGCCCACGGCGAACAGCGCCAGCACGACGGCAAGGATGATCCAGGTTTTGGTTTTCATTTTGAAAATTGAGCATTGATTATTCCTACCCTTCCTTCGCCGGTTCCGCCCCCCGAAAGGCGTCGAGCTTCGACACGGCGGGCAGTTTCACCGGCCTGCCTTCGCGCGCCGACTGGTAAATGGCTTCCATGATGCGATGGTCCTGAAGCCCCTCCTCGCCGGGCGTGAAGGGCGTTTTGTTCTGCTGGACGCACTCGCTCATGTGGTCGATTTCGGTGGCGAACTGGTTTTTCTCCATCAGGTTCACCGTTTCGGTGAGTTCCATCATCCCTTCGGCGCGTGAACGCTTCAGTTCCAAGCCTTTGTAGGCAAAAGCGGGCTGCATCATCAGCCAGCCTTTTTCGGCCAACACCCGGTACTGCCGGTGCTCATGGTAGCCGTAGCCGGTGGCGCAATTGGCCTGTACGCCGCTGGGAAATTTCATTTGCCAGACCACCTGCTCCTCCACCTCCCGAAAACGCGGGTCGCCGGGGGTGCTGTACTGGCTGGCAAACACCTCGGTGGGTTCTTCGCCGAGCAGAAAACGGATGGTGTTGAGGCAGTAAATGCCCACGTCGGGCAAAGCGCCGCCACCCGCCAGGGCCAGTTTGTGCCGCCAGTGCTGCGGATTGGCCGAATTCTGGCCGTTGCTGGCTTCGATGAGTTTTATTTTGCCGTACTGGTTGCTCCGCACCAGGTCGCGCACCGTCCGGTTGTGGGGTTCGTACTGAATCCGGTAGGCAATCATCAGCTTGCGGTTGGCGGCTTTGCAGGCGTCGATCATGCGCTGGGCCTGGGCCGAAGAAACGGCCATCGGTTTTTCGCAGAGAATGTGCTTGCCCGCCTTCGCGCCGCGCACCGTAAATTCCTCGTGGAGAGCGTTGGGCAACACGATGTAAATCACCTGCACCTCCGGGTTATCGCGGAGGGTGTCGTAATTCTGGTAGTTGTAAAGGGCTTTTTCCGAAACGCCGTACTGCCGGGCCACTTTCAGCGCCTTGTCGCGGTCACCGCTGACGAGCGCCACCAGTTTCGACTTTTTGCACTGGCTCAGGGCGGGCAGAATTTCCTCCAACGTGAGGTGACCCAGCCCCACCACGGCGTAGCCCACACGCTGGTCGGGCGGCTGGGGCGTGGGCGTCGGGGCCGATTTCCGCTCGGTCGGGGCCTTCCATTCTTCGAGTTTGATCGGATCGGTCGGCTGGGCGGGCGAGGTGTTCTGGGCCGGGGGAGATTCGGGTTTCACCGGCGCAGCGGACCGGGCCGGGGCCTGGGCGCTGACCGAACTGCCCACCAGCCCGGCCGCTGCCAGGCCGAGGCCCGTGCGGGCGAGGAAATCCTTGCGGGAAAGCGTAAGGGCGGGTTCGTCGAGCAACGCCTCGACGAAGGGTTCGATGTGTTTAACTACGCTGAATTGGTCCGATTTCATGGCTGCGTGACGAAGTGCGCCGGGAACGGGTAAAAAAGCGTTCCCGATATCCTTCGTCATCACGCTGCCTGGCCAGCCTTGCGCCGATGGGTCTTTTTGGTAATTTTGAGAAAAAAGGCGAAACGAAATGGAAGCAGCCGTCGAACAACTCACTGAGTACGAACTCGAACGCGGTAAACCCATGCCCAATCTTACTCATGGCTCAATCCAGGCTAATCTGGTTTTTGAACTTAAAACCGCCTATCGAACCAACTACCGCATTGCCAGCGAGGTGACGCTGGCTACCCAACCCGAAGGCTCTACGCCGGACGTACTGCTCTATCCACAAATGCCGCTTGGCTTTGGCGATGAACCTGCCAAGCGCATTGACGCACCCATGCTCTGCATTGAAATTCAGTCGCCGTCACAAAGTCTGGAGGAAATGGTTGAAAAAACATCCCTTTACTTCCAATTTGGGGTGCAGTCGTGCTGGATTGTGGCCCCGGCTGTCAGAGGAGTCTTCGTGTACGATCGCCCTAGTCATTACCGGTTTTTCTACGACAACGAGACCCTGCTCGATTCAAAAGTTAACATAGCGTTGCCACTTGCACTCATTTTCGAGTAGCCTACTCGCTGCGCAAACTCTTCACCGGATTCATCAGCGCCGCTTTCACCGACTGGAAACTGACCGTCAGTAAGGCCACGCCCAGCGCCAGCCCGCCCGCTGCCGCGAAAAGCCACCAGTCCAGCGCGATTTTGTAGGCAAACCCAGCCAGCCAGCGGTTCATCGCCCACCACGCCACGGGCGAGGCAATCAACACCGCCACACCCACCAGTTTCAGGAAATCTTTGGAAAGCAACGCCACCACGCTGGCGACGCTGGCCCCCATCACCTTGCGGATGCCGATTTCTTTCGTCCGCCGCTCGGCGGTGAAGGCCGCCAATCCGAACAAGCCCAGGCAGGCGATGAATACGGCGAAACCGGTAAAGGCCCCGAACATTTTCGCCAGCCGGTCTTCGGCCTTGTAAAGCGCGTCGAAATTCTGGTCGAGGAAGGAATACGTGAAGGGGTTTTCGGGGCGGTACGACTGGTAGATTTTCCCGACGCGGGCCACCAGTTGCGGCAGGTCGGCGCGGGGACTGAGGCGCAGGTACAGGCAGTTGACCCCGCTGACGGTGTCGCGACTCACCCAAAAGCCCAGCGGTTCGATTTTCTGCTGGAGCGAGGCGAAATGGAAATCGCGCACCACCCCGACGACCTTGTTTTTTTCCACCCCCACCTCGATTTCCTGCCCGAGGGGCCGGTCGGCGATGGCCAGTTTGCGGGCGGCGGTTTCGTTGAGAATCAGGCGGTTCTTCGCCGTCAGTTCGGTGGGGTCGCTGGGTTTTATTTTCCAGGGAATGCCCAGCAGGGGCAGGAAATTTTCGTCCACCGAAAGAAAGTACAGCCCTACCTGTTCTTTCGTTTTTGGCGATTGGGTGAAAAACATGCTGTACCCCTCCTGGTACAACGCCTGCGAAGCCGCCGCCACGCCTTCGACGCCCGCTTCCTGACGAAACTGCTGTTTCATCGCCGCGTACGCCTTCCGCTCAACGGGCACCACCAGCACCCGGTCTTTTTGCAGACCGAGGTTCTGATTTCGTAAAAAATCCAATTGCCGCTGCACCACCAGGCTGCACACGACGAGGCCCACCGACACGGCAAATTGCAGCGTGGTGAAACTCCGCCGCACCCAGGCCCCGCCCCCGGTGGCGCTGAGCCGCCCTTTGAGCACGCTCACCGGCTTGAACGCCGACAGCAGCAGGGCCGGGTAGCTGCCCGCCAGCAGCACGCACACCACCAGCAGGCCCAGCGTGGTGAGCAAAAACGCCGGACTGTAGAGAAACGCCCCGTCAATGCGGAGTTGGAGGAGGTTGTAAAAAACGGGTCGCAGCCCCTGCACGAGCAGCAACGCCAGGGCAAAGGCCAGGGCCGTCGTCAGGATGGATTCGCCGTAAAACTGCGCGGCCAGTTCGCCCCGCAACGCGCCCAGTGCCTTGCGTACGCCGACTTCTTTGGCGCGCTGGGTGGCGCGGGCGGTGGTCAGGCTCATGTAATTGAGCAGGGCCAGCAGCAGCACAACCAGCGCCACGCCCCCAAACACGGTCACGTAGCGGGCGTTGGCCGTGTCGCCAAAATTGGCCCCGCCGAGGTGGATGGCCGTGAGCGGGTCGAACAGGAAAGTCGTTTTGGAATCGTCGTCCGACGCCCTGATCAACGCCTTCACAGACCGAGCAACCTGATCGATGGCCGCTGGATTTTTTACCAAAAAGTAAGTTTGGAATGCGCCGAGTTGCACGCGGGGGTTGTTGAACGAGAGTTCGTCGTCTTTGATGCGCCCGCTTACGGTGCGTTCCACCACGGGGTGGCTGAGCATGGAGGCCACGAAGTTGAAGTCGAGCGTGGAATTGGAAGGCGGGTTTTTCAGGACGCCCGTCACCTCGAACCGGAGGGTGTGGTTGACGGTCAGCGTGCGGCCCACCGGGTTTTCGCGCCCGAAGTATTTCTCGGCCATCCGTTCGGTCAGCAGCAAGGTCATGGGCCGGGTGAGGGCCGTTTGGGAATTGCCGACGACGAGCGGAAACGAAAACACGGTCAGCAGCGATGGGTCGGCGAAAAGAAAATCGGTTTCGTACGCCTTCCGGTCGGCCGACGAACTGATCACCACCTTTCCACCAAACTGGCTGCCCGTGCGCACGAAATCGAGCACGTCGGGGTTGGCGCGTTTCACCGCTGGGCCAAACGCCGCCGACATCGCGGGCGTCTGGATTTCCTGCTCGCCGTACTTGAACTTGCCGTACACCCTGAAAATCCGCTCGGCGTTGGCGTGGAAGCGGTCGAAGGTGACTTCGTGGATGACAAACAGCAGAATCAGCAAACTCACGGCCAGCCCCAGGGCCAGCCCGCCGACGTTGAGGGCCGAGTAGAGTTTGCTGCGCCAGAGGTTGCGGAAGGCGGTGGTCAGGTAGTTGCGAAGCATGGCCGGATGGAGGAAAAACGAGGTTTGGGAAGGTTCGTCAGGGTGTCGTTTCAGGGCGAAGGGGCTATCCAGCCGGGGGCGGAGGAATCCGAGCACCTCGGCCCAGTACCAGGCCCGTGCGCGCCGCGCACCAACTTCGGCGACCAGGCGGGCAAACTCCTCGTGCAAGTCGCCCTGTACGGCTTCCACGAGGTGCGGGGCGCAGAACAGGGCCAGCAGGCGGTCGGCGGCGCGGGGTGGGTTCATTCGCTGCGGAGGCTTTTGACGGGGTTCATCAAGGCGGCTTTGATGCTTTGGAAGCTGACCGTCAGCAGGGCGATTCCCACCGCCAGCAAACCCGCCCCGGCAAACACCCACCAGCGGATGTCGATTTTGTAGGCGAAATCCTGCAACCAGCGGCTCACTCCCCACCAGGCCAGCGGCGAAGCGAGCGCCACTGCCACCCCCACGAGCAATACAAACTCTTTGGAAAGCAGCCCGACGAGGCTTGCCACGCTGGCCCCCAGCACCTTGCGGATGCCAATTTCTTTCGTCCGCCGCTCGGCGGTGAAGGTCACCAGCCCGAACAACCCCAGGCAACTGATAAACACGGCAATGCCCGTGGCGAGCGAGACGAGTTTGCCCAAATTCCGCTCCTTGCCGTAAAGTGCAGCGACGGATTCATCGAAAAATTTCGCCTCGAACGGCTCGCCGGGGTAAGTCTTTTCCCAGAGCATCTTCATCTGCGCCAGCGTCTGGTCGAAGGCCCCGGCCCCGCTCCGGCGGAAGCGCACGTTGAAGGTGTACAGCCCGTCTTTCTCGCTCAGCATCGCCGTGGGCTGGATGGCCGTGTGCAGCGAGCGGTGGTGGAAGTCGCGCACGACCCCGACGATGGGCAGTTTCCGCACCTGCCGACCGTGCCCCAGCCACTGCCCGACGGCCTCGGCGGGGCGTTGGAAACCGAGTTGCCGGGCGAGGGTTTCGTTGATGACGAACTCCCGCGCCGTATCGCTGTCCATCAGGTTGCGCCCGGCCACGAGTTTCAGCCCGTACAAGCGGAGGTACTCGGCATCCGCTTCCTTGCGGTACACGTTGAGTTTGACGATGTCTTTTTTCCCCGAAAATTCCATTACCGAGGTGGAATAGCCCCCGGAAATGGGCGTCTGGTTGGCCATGCTCACGCGTTCGACCCCCGCCAGTTTGCGGATGCGCCCGGCGAGGGTAAAGCGGATGCCGTTGCGGTCGCCGTTGAAAAGAGAACTGGTCGGCGTGTGGAACGTGACGATGGCTTCGCGTTGAAAACCGAGGTCGGAGTTGAGCAAAAACCGCAGTTGCTGCCCCACCAGCAAGGCCCCGACGATGAATACCTGCGCCACCACAAACTGCCCCACGATGAGCGCCCGCCGCAGCCCCGCGCTGCCCGCCGTGCTGCCCGTCTGGTTGCGCAGCGCCTTCACGGGCGATAGCCGCGACACCAGCGCACCGGGGTACAACCCGGCCAGCAGCGCCGTGACCAGCGACACCTCCAGCAAAAATCCGTACAGGTGCGGGCGCGAGAAGTCGAGCGCCACGCCCTTCGGCACGATGTCGCCGAGGTAGGTCAGTGCGCCCTGCGCCAGCCCCAGCGCCAGCACCGCGGCGGCGAAGGTGAGCAACAGGGTTTCGCCCAAAAACTGGAAAATCAACTGCCGCCGCGCACTGCCCAGCGACTTCCGCACCCCGATTTCCTTCGCCCGCTGGGCGGATTGGGCCGTGGCGAGGTTGATGAAATTGATGCAGGCCAGCAGTAACAGAAAGCCCCCCACCACGCCCAGCACGAGCAGGGTCGGGCGGTGAGCGATGGGCCGACCGCTGGCGTAGTCGGCGTTGAAATGCACGTCGGCCAGGGGTTGGAGGCGCAGCCAGCGGTTTCCGCGCTCTTCATCAGCGGGCAGGTGGCGCTCCACCATCGCGGTGACTTGCCCGCCGATTCGCTTCGGGTCGGTGCCGGGGGCAAGTTTAAGCAGGCACATCGACGAGGAATTCGTGTTGTCCCATTGGTCGAAGCCCGCATCGTCGCGCCGTTTTTTGCTGGTCGTCAGCGTGGAAAGCGAGACGAAGGCCCGGAAATCGAAACTGCTGGGGGCGTCGAGGTCGCGCACCAGGCCCGACACGGTGAGCGAGAGCGTGTCGCGGTACTGCATTCCCACGAGCTTCCGGCCCAGCACGGCGGGGCTGGCCTCGCCGAAGTACAGCCGGGCCTGCCGCTCGGTGAGCACGAGTTGGCCGGGTTTGGAGAGTGCCGATTGCGGCGAACCCGCCAGCCATTGGCGGGGCAGCAGGTCGAAAAACGAGCCTTCGGTGAAAACCAGCCACTCGTCCTCGTCCTTCGGGCCGCGAAACCGGGTTGGGTCGGCACCGGGCTGGGGCACTTCGACCACCTGAAAACCGCTTGCATGGTAGGCCGCGACGGTTTCAGCGCCCGGCACTTCGGCCCGCACCGCCGCCGGAATCGGGGCCGCCAGGCCGGAATTGTGGTAGTCTTCGCCGCCAAACTTGAAATCCGACACGAGCCGGTACACCCGCCCGGATTCGGGTACGCCCCGGTCGAAGTTCAGCTCGAACTGCACGATGAGGTAAATGACCAGACACGCCGCCACGCCCACCGACAGGCCCGCCACGTTGAGGGCGGTGGTGAGGCGGTTGCGGCGGAGGGTGCGGAAGGCAACGGTGAGGTAGTTGCGGAGCATGGTTGGATTCAGGAAAAGAGGTTGTTGCAGTTCAGTTGACCGTCGTTTCAGGGCAAAAGGGCGGAAAAACCCCAATACCTCCCGCCAGTACCAGGCCCGCGCTTTTCGTTCGCCCAGCCGTTCGACTTGCAGGGCAAACTCCTCGTGCAAATCCCCCTGGACGGCTTCCAGCAGGTGCGGGGCGCAGAACAGGGCCAGCAGGCGGTCGGCGGCGCGGGGTGGGTTCATTCGCTGCGCAGGCTTTTGACGGGGTTGGTCAGGGCGGCTTTGGCCGATTGCACCGCCACGGTCAGGCCCGCGACCAGCATTGCGAAGCCCCCGGCCCCGGCGAAAATCCACCAGCCGAAGTCCATCCGGTACACAAAGCCGTCGAGCCACTGCCGGGCGGCGTACCAGCCCAGCGGCATAGCAATCAGCAGCGCCAGTAGCACGAGTTGGAGGAAGTTGACCGACAGTAGCCGCGTGATTTCCAGCACGCTGGCCCCCAGCACTTTCCGAATGCCGATTTCCTTTGTCCGTTGCTCCATCGAGAGCGACGCGAGGCCAAACAGCCCAAGCGCCGAAATCAGAATCGCCAGGAGCGCGGCGGCGGTGATGAGGCTCTTCCAGCGGGCGTCGTCGGCGTACGATTCCAGGCGGTCGTCTTCGGTAAATTCGTAAGAGAACGGCTGGTAGGGAATTAGTTTTTTGAACTGCTGCGCGAGGATTTGCAGGGCGGCTTGGGTGCGGGCCGGGTCGATTTTGGCGTATAACTGGTTCATTTGGTGGGATTTACCCAACCGCCAGAAAACGGGTTCGAGCTTTTGCCGCAACGAGCCGTACTGGTAGTCGCGCACGACGCCCACAATGGTGTAACGCGTTTTTTGGGCATCGTCGCCCTCCACGATCTGACCGACGGCGGGCCGGTCGGTGGGCAGAAATTTCCGGACAAACGTTTCGTTGACGAGTACGTTCGAGACACTGTCGAGCGGGTTGTTGTAACTCAGCGCCCGGCCCTGCACCACGGGGACGTTGAGAAACGCCAGGTACTGGTCGTCCATCCACTCCGTAACCGGATTGATCATCGTATTGGCCACCCGAAACGTGTTGGCGCTCCAGCCCCCCGATTTGCGCGTGACCCGTTCAAAACCCGGTTGCCCGCGCAGGGCGGCTTGCAGTAATTCGCCGCGCTGTTCGCGGCCCCAGGGAATGTACACCCGCACCCGGTTGGCGGTTTCGTAGCCCACGTTGGCGCTGCGGATGTACTGAAACTGCCCGTGCAGCACGGCGGTGCCGATGAGTAGAAACACGGCGATGGCAAACTGCAACACCACCAGTGATTTACCCAGCCAGTTGCGCCCGCCGCCGCCCGTCCGGAACCGTCCGTAGAGCGTTTGCACCGGGCTAAACCCCGACAGCACCAGTGCCGGGTAAGCCCCCGCCAGCAGTCCCACCAGCAGGAGCAGACCCCCGAACAACCCGATTGTTTGCGGAGCCAGGAGGAAACCGACTTGCAAGGATTTATTCGCCAGTTCGGAAAACGACGGCAGCAGAAAAATCACCAACAAAATAGCCGGAACGAACGCCAGCGCGCTCAGCAGCAGCGATTCGCCCAGAAACTGCGCGACCAACTGCCCCCGCGTGCCGCCCGTGACTTTCCGCACACCGATTTCCTTGCCCCGCCGCAGCGAACGGGCCAGCGTGAGGTTGACGAAGTTGATGCAGGCCAGGAGCAGAATCAGCCCGGCAATGCCGCCCAGAATGTACGAGTAGGTGGCGCTGGAACCGGGCGTGAGGCCGTTGTTCATGCCGTAGTCGGGCTCCAGGTGCATAGCCAGGTAGGGTTGGAGGCGGTAGTCGCGGGTGAATGCCCCGTAAGTTTTCTGCAAATCGGCGTATTCTTTTGCGCCGTACTTCTGGAAAACGGCCTCCATTTTCCGCTCGGTGGCGCGCGGGTCGGCGTCGGGCCGAAGGAGCAGAAAGGTGTTGGTGAAGTTGTTGAACCAGGCGTCTTCGCCCCAGTCTTTGCGGTTGGGCGGCAGGGCGGCCACGAAGGGCCGCAACGCGTCGAAACGGATGCTCGAATTCATGGGCGGGGTTTTCACCACGCCCGTCACGACGTAACTTTCAAACGTGCCCCCGGCGTCGATGGAAAGCAGTTTGCCCAACACGTCGGTCGTGCCGAAGTACTTGCGGGCGGTTTCGTCGGTGAGAACGACCGAGCGCGAATCCGACAGGGCCGTGCGGGCGTTCCCGGCGAGTACCTCGAAACTGAACAGCCGGAAAAACGAGGAATCCACGTACATCACCTTCTGGTAAATGCCCTCGTTGTTTTTCCGAAACAGCATTTCCCAGCCGTGCATCCGGCAGTAGTCGGCTACTTCGGGCACTTCGCGAACGAACGTCGGCCCCTGGGGGTAGCCCGTGACGCTGTTTTTGCGCTCTTCGCCGTTGGCCTCCTTCGAGTGGGTTACCAGCCGGTAGAGCCGGTCGCCGCGCGTCTGGAAACGGTCGTAGGAAACTTCGTCCTGCACGAAGAGCAGGATGAGCAACACAGCAGCCAGCCCCAGGCTCAGGCCTGCGATGTTGATGAAACTGAACGCCCGGTGTTTGGCCAGGGTGCGAAAGGCGATGGTGAGGTAGTTGCGAAGCATGGCCGGACTCAAAAAAGTAGGTTGAGAAAACTCGTCGGGTTGCCGTTTCAGAGCAAAAGGCCGGAGGAATCCGAGCACCTCGCGCCAGTACCATCCCCTTGCTTTTCGCTCGCCGAGCCGCTCGGCCTGCAAGGCGAATTCTTCGTGCAAATCGCCCTGCACGGCTTCGAGCAGGTGCGGGGCGCAGAACAGCGCCAGCAGGCGGTCGGCTCCGGGCGGGGGGTTGGGCGCGGAACGGTTCATACGGCGGGCAGCGGGTCCGACGAGTTGGAATCCGGCACCAGGCTCCAGAGGTGGGCGCGCACTTCCTTGATTTCGCGCAGCACGCGGTGGCCGTAGGCCGTCACCGTCACGAGGCGCTTGCGCCGCCCGCCGCGTTCGGCGGTGGCCCCGCCGAGGTGGGTGCTCACCATGCTTTTTTCCTCCAGCCTGTGCAGGGCGGCGTGCACCTGGTTGAGCCGCACGGCGCGCCCGGTTTGATCGGCAATGGCGTGGGTGATGGCCACCCCGTACGCCTCGCCGTCTTCGAGCGCGGCGACGGTGAGCAGCACGATTTCTTCAAACTCACCGAGGTAGGTTCGTTTCATCGGTTTTGGTTTATTCTATTTTTGCTGAGCAAATAGTTTGCCCATGAAACCGATCGGTTTAGCGGCCTTGAAAATCAGAGCCTTGACAAATAGAAAGCGTACGAACGTTGTCCGGTACCGGACAACGTTCGTACGCTTCAGGACATTCCTCACGCGGGAGCTATCCCATGAATTCTACTCGCTACGCAGGCTTTTGACGGGGTTCATCAGGGCGGCTTTGATGCTTTGGAAGCTGACCGTCAGCAGGGCAATGCCCACGGCCAGCGCACCTGCCCCCGCAAAGACCCACCAGGCAATATCAATTTTGTAGGCGAAGCCTTCCAGCCAGCGGTGCATGGCATACCACGCCAGCGGTGAGGCCAGCACAACGGCAATCAGGACCAGCTTGAGAAAATCTTTTGACAGCAACACCACCACGCTGCCAACTGTTGCCCCCAGCACCTTGCGCACACCAATTTCTTTAACGCGTTGCTCTACGTTGAACGAGGCCAGCCCGAACAGACCCAGGCAAGAGATCAGAATGGCAATGAAGGTGAAATAGCTCACGAGCGTTGACAGGCGGCTTTCGGCTTCGTAGTTTTTCTGAAACTCGGCGTCCAGAAAACTGTATTCAAACGGTTCGGCCGGGTTGAACCGCTGCCATACGCTGCTGATTGTCTGCCAGGTAGGCTGCATATCGCCCGGTTTGAGGTGCACCACTACGTAGTTGTAGTTGCCTTTCAGGTTGAGCATGAAGACGAACGGGGTAATGGGTACGTGCAAATCTTCGAAGTGAAAATCGTTCACCACACCCACAATGGTGAAGCGCACGCCCTCCTGCCCCCAGTTGGCAATGGCCTGCTTACCAATGGCGGCCTGCGCCGACCGATAGCCCTGCTCCTTCACCGCCTTTTCATTCACGATGATCCGGTTGGTGGTGTCGCCAGGGAAAGCCGCCGAAAACAGCCGTCCCGCTACGAGCTTGATGCCCATCGTTTGCAGGTAATCCGCATCAACCCGGTTCACGCGCGTCCGTTCGGCCTCATGTTTGGTTTGGCCATCGCCGTAAAACAGGGCGTCTTCGGGATTGAAAATACCCGGATAATAGGCCGAGGCTCCTACCGAACGAACCTGTGCGGTGCTTACGAGAGCTTGTTTCAGGGCTGGATAGGTAGCTTTGGCCGTTTCGCTACGTAGCGGAATTATGAGTTGCTGCTCTTTGGCAAACCCCAGATCGGCCGAGCGCAGGTAACGCATCTGTTGGGCAATCACCACGAAGGCAATCATCAGCATCACCGACAGCGTAAACTGCATTACCACCAGCCCCTTCCGCAACGCTACGGCCGACAGCGAGCCACCCACCTGCCCCGCCCCTCCTTTCAGCACGGCAATGGGTCGGAACGACGACAGGTAAAATGCCGGGTAACTGCCCGCCAACAGCCCGGTAAACAGGCTGATGCCGAAGAACGTGGCGACCAGCCCCAGCCGTTGGCTTAGCGAAAAGTGGAGCGTTTTGCCCGATACGGCCTCGAAAACAGGCGTCATGAGCCAGACCAACGCCAGCGCCAGCACAAACGCAAACAGGCTGAACAGCAGAGCCTCGCTCAGAAACTGCCGGACCAGTGCTCCCTGTTCGGCCCCCAGCACCTTCCGAACACCTACTTCGGCGGCCCGTTTGCCCGAGCGGGCCGTGCTCAAATTCATGAAATTAATGCAGGCAATGAGCAACGTAAAGAGCGCAATCGACCCCAGTACATACAGGTAAGTCAGGCTTCCGTTGGGCGTAACGTTGTGCGTCAGGTCGGTGTGCAGGTGAATGTCGCGCACGGCAGTCAGAAACTGCTTCTTATCGCGCCCCGCTACCGCCAAGTCTTTGCGCATGTATTTCTCTACGAACGTGGGCAGTTTGGCTTCCAGCTTGCGGGCGTCGGTGCCGGGCTTTAATTTCAGGTAGGTAAAGAACATATTATTGTTCACCATGCCCGTAGTGCCGTTGATGTACTGCGCCAGCCCGCCCCCGGCATACGACAGAAAAAAGCGCGCGTCGATGTGCGACGGTACGTTGCCGGGGCGAAACACACCCGTTACGGTATAATCGCCCGTGCCGTTGGTGTTGCTCTCCACGTGGACGGTTCGGTTCAGAGCCGACTGGTTGCCGAACAGATTGCGGGCAATAGCCTCCGACAGCACAATGGAGTTAGGGTTGACAAGGGCCTGTTTGCCGTTGCCTTCCACAAAGTCGTAGTGAAAAAAGGAGAAAAATGTCGGCGCGGCCAGATAGCCCTTTGATTCGTAGAAGACGGTTGGTTTGCTGTTGGCTGCGGCCCCGGTGGGGTTGGCCCGGAGCAGCGTCTTATCATCGCCGAAAAGGCCCACCAGTCGGGTCGTACTTCCAATTTCGGGGTATTCCTGTTGCAGGGCATCGGCCACGCGGTAAGGCGTCGCGGCTGTTTTCTGGTCGCCATCCGGATTTACAAACACCGTTCCGACCTGATAGAGTTGACCAACATCGGGATGTTGAGTGTCGTAGCTCAGCTCATCGTAGATGTAGAGACAAATAAGCATACAGCACGACAACCCTGCCGACAGCCCGATGATGTTGATGGCGGCAAAGCCCTTCTCCCGAAGCAGATTCCGCCAGGCGATTTTGAAATAATTCCGTAGCATGGTTGGACTCAGTAAAAAAGGTTGGAAATACTCCGGCTTTCGTCTCGATTTCGCCAGGGGTCGCAGCAACTTCAGCGCACTCAGGCCGTAGCGCCAGTTGGCTTCTCGTTTGCCCACCGTCTTGATCCAGTGGGCGTAGAGTTCGAGCAGGTCGCCCTGCACTTCCTCGCGGGTGTCGGGGTGGCCCCAGCGGTTCAGCAACCAGGTGGCCCAGCGGGGCGGGCGGTCCGACGCACTGGTTGGAGGGGGTGACTTCATACCCGACTTTCGTTATCTTTGAAAAAAAACCACGCTGGCTTATGGAAGCGGTCGTTGAACAACTCACCGAATACGAACTCGAACGCGGCAAGCCCATGCCTGACACCATTCACGGAGCCATCCAGATGAACCTGGGTGCCCAACTGTACATCCACTACCGCCAGTCGTACCGAATACTCTCCGAGTTGAGCCTCGCCACGCTGCCCGACGGAACAACCCCCGATTTAGTCGTCTACCCGGCGTTCGCGCTCGATTACGACAACCGCACGGCCAAACGAACCGACCCGCCCCTAACCTGCATCGAAATTCAGTCGCCCTCGCAGAGCAACGAAGAAATGGTGGACAAAACCGCCCTCTACTTCGACTTCGGTGTCCGCTCCTGCTGGGTGGTGGTTCCGGCCCTCAAAGGCATTTTCGTCTTCGACCGACCGGGGCATTACGCCTACTTCCACGGCGACGACACCCTGCACGACCCCGCCCTGAACGTCGAACTTCCCTTATCCCCGATTTTTGAGTGAGCTACTCGCTCCGCAGGCTTTTGACGGGGTTCATCAGGGCGGCTTTGATGCTTTGGAAACTGACCGTCAGCAACGCAATGCCCACCGCCAGCCCGCCAGCCAATACGAATACCCACCATTCAATGCTGATTTTGTAGGCAAAATCCTGGAGCCAGCGATTCATGGCCCACCACGCCAGGGGCGAAGCGATGAGCACAGCCACCAGTACCAGTTTCAGAAAATCTTTGGAAAGCAACGCTACGATGCTAAGCACCGAGGCACCCAGCACCTTCCGCACGCCGATTTCCTTTACCCGACGCTCGGTCGTGAACGTTGTCAGCGCGAATAGGCCCAGGCAGGCGATGAAAATGGCCAGTCCGGCAAATACCCCGAACAGTCGGGCCAGCCGCTGCTCGGCGGCGTACTGCTTGTTGAAATCGTCGTCGAGGAAAAAGTACTCGAATTCGTAGCCCGGAAAGCGCGCTTTCCAGTACCGCTCCACCTGATTTACGGAAGCACTCAGCTCCTGCGGCCCCAACCGGAGCGCCACGAAGCGGTAGGCGAAAGGCGCGATGAACGTGAGGAGCGGCGTGATTTTCTGCTGCAAGCCGTGCTGGTGAAAATCGGCCAGTACGCCCAGTACGTGGCCTTCGTCCATGCCCGCCGTTCCGACATTTTTGCCGACGGCCTCCTCTGGTTTCCAGCCAAAGGCCTTACATGCCGCTTCGTTGAGCAGCACCCCGTGCTGGGCGTCGGTGGCAAAGTGCGGGTCGTAGGCCCGGCCCGCCCGCATCTTCAGACCGAGCGTGGGCACGTAATCGTGATCGACCGGAATCACCTCCAGCGACAGGGCCTGCTCCTTTGGCCGGCCTTCGGGATAGACCATCTGCCCGTTCCATCCCGCCCGCCCCGGCAGGGCCGCCACGCCCGTCACGGCCTGCACGTTGGGCAGGGCTTTCAACTGCGTTTTGATGGCTTCGTACTGGTCGATAAATTGCTTACGCGGCAGTTTTTTCAGTTCGACCACCAGCACCCGGTCTTTGTCAAACCCCAACTCCTGCTCCTGCATGTAGCGGAGTTGGCGCGAGGCCACTACGGTGCCGATGAGGAGCACCAGAGAAATGCCAAACTGAAACACCACTAGCCCTCGCCGCAGCCAGGCCCCGTCGTCGGGGCCATTCACAAAACGGCCTTTGAGCGTGTCCACGGGCCGGAACCGGGCCAGCACCAGCGCCGGGTACCAACCCGCCAGCAGCCCAATTAGCCCCAGAAAACCCACCCCGATGAGCAGCGTAAGCGGTTGGGCCAGCAACGAAAGCGGGATGGTTTTCCCGATCAAATCGTTCAGAAACGGCAGGGTCAGGGCCACGCCCACCAGAGCCAGTAGCCCCGACAGAAACGCCAGCAGCAGCGATTCGCCGATGAACTGCGTCAACAGCGAGCCGACGCCCGCCCCGACGGTTTTGCGTACGCCCACCTCCTTGGCCCGCTGGCTCTGGTAGGCGGTGGTGAGGTTGACGAAATTGATGCAGGCCAGCAACAACAGAAACAGCCCGATGACCCCCAGGAAGTAAAGCTGCCGGGCGCTGCCCGTGGGCCGGTTGACGCCCCCCGCTTTGGAATGCAGGTAGATGTTGGATACGGGTTCGAGCGCCTGAAGCACGTGCATCCCGCTGGTGTGGTACTCCGCACCGTTGTATCTCATGGGCAGGGCCGCAATGGCGCGCTCCACGGCGGCGGGGTCGGCGTGCTCCTGGAGGAGCACGTAGCAGAATTCATCCCAGGTGAACCATTGGTTGGCGTCGCCGCCCAGGGCGTAGAACGTCGGGAGCGAAAGCAGCATTCCGAAATTCAGGTGCGAAGGCCGTGGTTCGGCCAGCACACCCGTAACCTTGAAGGCGAGGGTGTCGGCCAGGGTGAGCGTTTTGCCCAGGGCAGGGGCATCGCCGAAGTACTTGCGGGCCGTGCTTTCGGTGAGCACGAGCGAGTACGGTTCGCGCAAGGCCGTGCGGGCGTCGCCTTCGCGCAGCGGGAAGCTGAACGTGGTCAGGAAATCCTCCCCGGCGTAGAGTTCGGTGTCGAAAAAATACCGATTATCGTACTTGATAGACATCCCCACCCGGCGCACGGGTACGACGGCCTCCACGCCAGGCACCTCGCGGCGGATGGTCTGGGCCAGGGGTCGCCCCACCGACCCGGCTGCCACGTCGGTTTTGCCCCCGGCCAGCGTGGTGGTAATCACCCGGTAGAGGCGGTTGCCCTTTTCGTGAAACCGGTCCACGCGCCACTCGTCGTAAACGTACAGGGCAATCAGGCCGCAGGCCGTCAGGCCGATGGTCAGGCCCAGGATGTTGGTCAGGGCGTAGAGGCGGTTTTTGAGCAGCCCCCGCCAGGCGATTTTCAGGTAGTTGCGAAGCATCATTGGACTCAGAAAAAAAGGGTGAGGATATTCACGTACTCGCTTCGATTCCGCCAGCGGCCGCAGCAACTTCAGCGCACTCAGGCCGTAGAGCCAGTCGGCTTTGCGTTTGCCCAGCGTCCCGACCCAGTGGGCGTAGAGTTCGAGCAGGTCGCCCTGCACTTCCTCGCGGGTGTCGGGGTGGCCAAACGCTTCGAGGAGGCACGTGGCCCAGCGGGGCGGTTGGAGGGTCGGTTTCATAGTGCGGCGCATCAGTTGCCCATCAGTTGCAGGGTCTGCGGCGGCAGGGCGTCCCAAAGTTGCTCCCGCACCTGCTTCACGTCGGTCAGGGCTTTGCGCCCGGCGGCGGTCACGGTAAAAAAGCGCTTGCGCCGCCCGCCCCGTTCGGCGGTGGCCCCGCCCATTTTCGACGTCAGGTAGCCTTTCTCCGCCAACCGTTGCAGGGTGGTGTGGACGGTGCTGAAGCCCACCGTCCGCCCAAGTTTCTGCTCCAGTTCCTGCGTGACGCTGACGCCGTAGGCCGCCTCGTCGAGTACCGCCACGGTGAGCAGCACCACTTCCTCGAATTCTCCCAAAAAGGCTCGTTTCATGCCACTGGCTATTTAATTCGATAATGCCGGACAAATGCAGTGCCACGCCCGGTCCAAGCCCTGATGGGCGCAGCAGAAGCACTTTTTGCCAAAAAATGACGAAGTAATTTGTCCGTTTCTGGACAGGAACCGTTCTGAAACGGACACGGCAACCCAGGGTGGGTTGCCGTGTCCGTTTCGGGAAAGAAAACGGGGCTACTCGTTCCGCAAACTGTTCACCGGGTTCATTAGCGCCGCCCGGATGCTCTGGAAACTGACCGTCAGCAGCGCAATGCCCACCGCCAGCAGCCCGGCCAGGGCGAAAACCCACCATTCGAGGGCAATGCGGTAAGGAAAATCGGCCAGCCAGGCCTGGGCGGCGTACCAGGCCAGCGGCGAGGCGATGCCGATGGCCAGTCCCACCAGCAGGAGGAAGTCTTTCGAGAGCATCGCCGTGATGCTGCCTACCGAGGCCCCCAGCACCTTGCGGATGCCGATTTCCTTCGTGCGTTGCTCGGCGGTGAACGTCGCCAGGCCAAACAGCCCGAGGCACGAAACGAACAAAAACAACCAGGCAGCCAGCGTTATCATGGCTTTCCAGCGGGCTTCGGCTTCGTAGTTGCGGGCGTTGGTTTCGTCCTTGAATTCATAACTGAACGGGCGGAAAGGCATCAGTCTTCGGTAGATTTTCCCGATGCTGCCGATGGTTTCGGGGATGGCCGCCGGGTCGAGTTTCACCCACACTTGCCCCAGGCCGTAGCCGGGGTCCTGGGTGAACAACTGGGGTTTGATTTTTTCTTTCAGCGATTCGTAGTGGTAGTCTTTCACCACCCCGACGACCGTGAACTTTTTCTTCTTGTAAAAAAAATCGACCTGCTTGCCGAGGGGGTTTTTCCAGCCCGCCGCCCGCGCGAAGGCTTCGTTGATGAGCACCGACTGGGTCGGGTCGGAGGGAAACTTTTTCGAGAAATTCCGCCCCTTCACCACCGGAATCTGCAAGGTGGGCAGGTACTGGTCGTCGATGCCGTAGTACGCGAAGTCGATGTCCTTGCCGTCGGCTTTGGCGAGGGTGATGTTGTCGCCGGGGTCTTTGGCCGCCACGGCCCGGACACCGGGCAGGGCAGCAAATTCCGTGCGGAACCGGTCGATAAGCCCCTCGTTTCCCCAGCCGAGACTAAGTCCGAGCAGGTGCTTGTCGTTGTACCCCAGGGGTTTGGTGGTCAGGTAGTTGAACTGCCGGTAAATCACCAGCGTGCCGATGAGCAGCCCAACCGAAAGCGCAAATTGAAGTACCACCAGGCCCCGGGTCAGGTAGTTTTTGCCACCCAGCGAAACGCCGCCCGCCTGGAACCGCCCGTACAACGTCTGAACCGGGCTAAACCCCGACAGCACCAGCGCGGGGTAAAACCCGGCCACCAGTCCCGTGACCGCGAACAGCGCGGCGTATGCCCCCACGAGGTTGGCGTCGAAGAGGTACGATAGGGCCAGTTGCTTGTTGGCCAGATCGTTGAAGGTGGGCAGTGCGAGTTGGGTCAGCGCCAGCGCCAGCCCGAAGGCCAGGAAACAAAGCAGGTACGATTCGCCCAAAAACTGCCCCATGAGCTGACTGCGCCGCCCGCCGATGGCCTTCCGGATGCCGATTTCCTTGCCCCGCTGGAGCGACCTCGCCACGGTGAGGTTCACGAAATTGATGCAGGCGATCAGCAGGATGAAGGCCGCGATGCCCGTCAGGATGTACGAATAAATTGGGTTGCTGCCGTGGGCCAGGCCGTTGCGGATGTCGCCAAATTCGGTGTCGAGGTGGAGGCTCGGGAAGGGCTGTAAGTCGAAATGAACCCGCTCTTTGAAGTCGTATTTGGCGCGGGCCTGTTTCAACTCCTCGGCGGCCTGGGTCAGGAAAACCCGGTCGAGTTTGGGTACGACGGTCCGGACGTCGGCCTTCGGGCTTAGCAACACGAAGGTGTTCAGGTAAAACCCAATCCACTCGGCATTGGCCGGACCTTGCTCCTGGAGCTTGAACGGCAGCAGCATTTCAAACTGAAGGGAGGAATTCTGCGGGCAGTTTTTGGCCACGCCCGTCACCACGAATGCCTCGAACTTTTCATTGACTTTGAGTTCGATGGTTTTACCGAGCACGTCAGTGGCGTTGAAGTACTTCCCGGCGGCGGCCTCGGTCAGCACCACCGAGTGCGGGTCGGTAAGCGCCGTGCGCGGGTTGCCCGCCATCAGCGGCATCGAAAACACCGAGAAAAACGTGGAGTCGGCGAAGATAACTTCCTGGCTCAGCAGGTCACTGCCTTTGCGCAGGGTCAGGTACTGGGTTTGCAGCCGTAGCACGGCTTCGATTTCGGGAATTTCCCGCTGGAACGCCGGGCCGTGGATGGAATTGGTGCTGCCGTTTTTGGTGGTTCCTTTCTCGCTGGACATCGTCGTCACGATGCGGTACAGGCGGTCTTTTTTTTCCTGAAACCGGTCGAAGCTGACTTCGTCTTTGGTGTAAAGTAAAATGAGCAGGCAGCAGGTCAGCCCGAGCGCCAGCCCGACGACGTTGAGGAGCGAAAACACGGGGTTGCGCAGCAGGGTGCGGCGGGCGATGGCGAAGTAGTTGCGGAGCATATCGGGATGGAGGAAAAAAACACTTTTAAACTCGCTCGGTTGGCGTTTGAAGGCGAATCGACGCAGAAACCCCAGCACGCTGTACCCGTATCGGCGGCGGGCGGCGGCTTCGCCCACCCGTTGCACGTCGCGCCGAAAGCGCTCCTCCAAATCGCCCTGCACTTCTTCCAGCAAGTGCGGGGCGCAGAAGAAGTGGAGCAGGCGGGTGGCCCAGCGGGGCGGGGCGGGTTTCATTCGCTGCGGAGGCTTTTGACCGGATTCATCAACGCGGCTTTGATGCTCTGGAAACTGACCGTCAGCAGCGCAATCCCTACCGCCAGCAACCCGGCCAGGGCGAAGACCCACCAAGCGATGGTAATTTTGTAGGCAAAGCCTTGCAGCCACCGGTGCATGGCGTACCACGCAATCGGACTGGCAATGACGATGGCGACGAACACCAACGTCAAAAAATCTTTGGACAGTAGGGCAACAATATTGGAAACACTGGCCCCCAGCACTTTGCGTACGCCGATTTCCTTCGTGCGTTGTTCGGTCATGAAGGTGGCCAGGCCGAGTAAACCCAGGCAGGCTACCAGCACGGCCAGCAGCGTGAAAAAGCCGAAAACCTGGCCGAATCGCTCGTCGGCCCGGTACTGTTTGTCGTAGCGTTCGTTTAAAAAAGCGTATTCGAACGGGTCGGTTGGGAAATAACGCGCCCAGGCTTGCTTAACCACCGATAGTGCCCGACTCGGGTTACCATCGGCTATCTTGATGGATAGCTGCCCGTTGACGCCGGGGTCCAAACGTAAAATGAGCGGCTCGTAGGCTTCCCGAAGGGACTGCTGATGGAAATCGTCCACCACCCCGACGATGGTGAGGATGTCGCCCCAGAAATTGATTTTCTGCCCCAGGGCTTTCTCCGGGCTGTCGAAGCCTAACTGTTTGACCCCGGTGCGATTGAAAACTACGGCATCCTTCTCGCCCAATTTCGTATCGAAGTTGCGCCCGGCAAGAATCTTCATGCCGAATGAGTCGATGAAATCGTAGTCAACCCCGATGACGCGGTACTGTTTGCCGGTTTCTTCGGGTGTACCCGCCAATCGGATGCCGCCCGCATTAAACTCCACTTTTTCGCCGGGAATCGTCCCCGATACGGCCACGCTCTTGACCACGGATTGGTGGAGCAAGTAGGCTTTGAACGCCTTCGTTTGGTTGACTCGAGCCGAGTCGTTCATCGGCTTATCCAAAACCAGGGTCTGTGCAATGTCGATCCCAAGGTTTTGGCTGCGCATGAACTGCAATTGGCGGAACACCGTGATGGTGCCCACCAGCAGGAAAACCGACGCCGAAAACTGAATGACAACCAGCGACTTTCTCAGAAAAACACCTTCTTTAAAGGCAGAAACCCCGTTTTTCAGGACGGCAACCGGATTGAAACCCGACAGCACAAAGGCCGGATACGCCCCCGATAGCAGGGTGCCAAGGACATACATCGTTCCGAAGCCACGCCAGAAACGGGCTGACCACACGAACGAATACGTCAACTGCTGGTCGGTGAACCGATTGAACACCGGGAGGGCCACGACGATACCGGCGAACGCCACCACCACGGCCAGGAAGTTTAGCAACGCGGATTCAATTAAGAACTGGCCAATCAATTGACTTCGATACGAACCAACGGCTTTTCGCACGCCCACTTCCTTCGCCCGGCCAATCGCGCGGGCCGTTGCCAGGTTGATGTAATTGATCCAGGCAATGGCGATGATAAAAAAGGCCACGCACAACAACACGTACACCGAGTTTCCATCGCCATTGGCACTGGCTTCCATCATAAAGTGGGAGTACAAATGGATGTCGGAAAGTGGTTGCAATCTCAAGGCCAGGCCGCTGCCCGTTTTAGGGTCAGTCTGCCCGTTTTTTTGTAGAAAAGCCGGAAACTTGGCCTCTAATTTTTCGGGATTTACTCCGGGTCTCAGCAGCAGGTACGTTAGACACCCGTCCCAGTTCCAGGCATTATCGAAGTTTTTATCCGGTTCATTTTTGGGATTGGCCAACCGCTGAAACGTACTGAACGACATCAGGTAGTCGGCCTCCAGGTGGGAGTTTCGGGGGAAATCCTGGTAGACGCCCGTCACCCGGATCGGAAACTCCCGTTCGATGGTGATGACCTGCCCCACCGGATTTTTAGACCCAAACAACCGCTTCGCCAGCGAGGCCGAGATGACCCCCACGTTAGGCTCCGTCAGGGCTGTTTTCGCATCGCCAGTTAGCAAAGAGTACGAGAAAACGCTGAAGAACGACGGCGTAACGAACGCCCCCTGTTGCACTTTGTATTTTCGGTTGTTTGCTTCCAGCAGTAATTTGTTGCGAACGTACACTTTCGCGTACGCCTCCACTTCCTGAAAAGCGCCTTTCAGGTGATTGCCAACGGCGAACGGCCCGCCCGCCCATTCGGTCGAGAGCACCTTTTTTTCGTACCGTTCGGCCTTAACCCGAAAAATACGGTCGGATTTCTCGTGGAACCGGTCGTAACTCCGTTCAAAAGCAACGTACTGGAAGATGAGTAACGTTGCCGCCATTCCAACGGCTAAACCCGTGATGTTGATGAAAGTAAACCCCTTATTCCGCAGTAGATTACGGAAGGCGATTTTGAAATAGTTGCGAATCATAGCCGGACTAAGAAAAATAGGTTGAGAAAATTCACTTCGCCGCCGTTTCAGGGCAAAAGGCCGCAAAAACCCCAGCACTTCCACCGTGTACTGCCGCCGCGCCACCCGCTCGCCGAAGAGTGCCGCCCGTCGCTGAAAGCGCTCCTCCAAATCGCCCTGCACTTCTTCCAGCAGGTGCGGAGCGCAGAAGGCTTCGAGCAGGCGGGTGGCCCAAGCCGGTGGAGTGGCGGGTTTCATTCGCTACGGAGGCTCTTGACCGGGTTCATCAGGGCGGCTTTGATGCTCTGGAAGCTCACCGTCAGCAACGCAATCCCTACCGCCAGCAGCCCGGCCAGGGCGAAGACCCACCACTCCAGGCTGATTTTGTAGGCGAACCCTTGCAGCCAGCGGTGCATGGCGTACGCCGCAATCGGCGCGGCCAGTACCATCGCTACGAACACCAGTTTCAGGAAATCTTTGCTGAGCAACGTAACGATGCTGGCCACGCTGGCCCCCAGCACCTTACGGACGCCGATTTCTTTAGTCCGCTGCTCAGCCATGAACGTAGCGAGACCGAACAGGCCCAGACAGGCGATGAATACCGTCAGGCCCGCAAACACCGCCAGGACGCGCCCCGTGCTGGTTTCGGCTTTGTGCATCGCCTGGTAAGCGTCGTCTAAGAAAGCGTAGCGAAACGGCTCTCCCGTGCCGAAGGCCGCCCACCGCTTGCCAATGTCGGCCAGCAATGGCGCTACGTCGGCCGCGCGAGTTTTGAGGAGGACGGACCCGCCGTTTTTGTTCAACAGCATCACCATCGGGGCAATCTCCTCGTGCAGCGACCGGAAATGAAAATCCTTCACTACGCCAATCACCCGGTAATTGGACGCCCGCCCGCCATTTTGCGGGCCAGCCGGGTCGGTCAGGGTGTGCCCCAGCGGACTTTTCGTCCAGCCGAATAGCCGGGCGGCCGCTTCGTTGATAAGAACGCCGGAGGAGTCAGAGGGGAATCCGGCCGAAAAATTACGCCCGGCCACCACGTTCATGCCCAGCGTCGGCAAATACTGGTCATCCACGCCGAAATACGTCAACCGGCGCAGTTTCGCTTCCTGCCCTTCGGGCTGCATACTGATGAGGCCGGTGTAATAGCGGTCGTTGGGCAAAAAACCCGACACACTCACGTGCTTCACCCGACTGTCCTGCGCCAGTTGGCGGGCCAGTACGTGCTGGTTTTGCTCCAGCACACCGGTGCCTTCCAGAATCAGCACCTGCGTTTTGTCATAACCGAGTTTGGTGGTCTGGATGTAGCGTAGCTGCTGATACACCACCACCGTGGCAATCATCAGGCTGATGGACACGAAAAACTGAAACACAACCAGCCCACTGCGCAGCGTCGTGCGGCCCCGACCGGCCGGTGTTTTGCTGTTTTTCAGCACGGCAATGGGCCGCATGGACGACAAGAAGAACGCCGGATAACTCCCCGCCAGCCCGCTTACTAGTAGCCCAAAGCCAGCCATGGCGGCCAGCAGCCAGGGGAGTTCCATCGGACTGATGCGTATCGTTTTGCCAGCCAGTTCGTTAAAAACGGGTAATATGGCCCACGCCAGCCCCACCGCCAGCAGGAGCGCCACCGCCGTCAGCAGCACCGATTCGGTCAGGAACTGCCGGATTAATCGGCCGCGCGCCGACCCCAGCACTTTGCGGATGCCCACTTCTTTGGTGCGTTTGGCGGCCCCGGCGGTGCTGAGGTTGGTGAAGTTGATGCACGCCAGCAGCAGCATAAACACCGCAATCGCCCCGAACAGATAGACGTAGCGAATATCGCCCCCTGGTTCAATTTCGCTATTGGGCGTGGCGTCGGAGCGGAGGCGGATGTCGGTCAGGGGTTGCAGCGACAGGTTGAGGTAATCGCCTTTTCGCAGCAGTGCCGGTACGCTCATATTCAGAAATTTGGCAAACGGCGGCAGCAGGTACGTCTCACTGATCGGCTTCATCCTGGCGTCCAGCGCCGGGCGGTCATACCCCGCCGGGAGCAGCAGATACGTAAAGAAGTTCGATTGCATCCAACTGTCGCTGCGGGCAGCCTCGACGCCCGCCATGGCCGCGAAGGCGTCGGCGCGAATGTGCGAATGGGCGGGAATATCGGCCATAACACCCGTGACGGTGTAGGCCACTTTATCGCCAAACAGGGCCACCACCTTGCCCACGGGGTTGCCGCTGCCAAACAACTTCCGCCCTAAGCTTTCGCTGACGACCAGCGTATTCGGGCGTAGCAAGGCCGTTTTGTCGTCCGCTCCGGCGTACCGGCCCTGCCGCAGGGGAAAACTAAACACCCGAAACAAGGTCGAGTCGGCAAAAACAACGCGGCTATCGCGGAACACCTGATTACCGTATTCCAGGCGGGGCGTACCGGCCGTATACAGGCGCACGGTGGCCTCAACCTCCGGAATCCGCCGCTGCAACGTAGCGGCCACGGGAGCCATCACGTTGGCCTCGTGGATGGCCTCGCCGTTGAGTTTTCCGCGCAGCTCTACCCGCACAATCCGGTCGGCATTTTCATGGAAGCGGTCGTAGCGAAGTTCGTCATAGACAAACAGGCCCGTCAACAGGCAGGCCGTCAGGCCAATGGCCAGGCCAATCACGTTGATGGCCGCAAAGCCCGGCTGCTTCCGCAGATTCCGCCAGGCGATTTTGAAGTAGTTGCGCAGCATGAGGGAGTTGATTGAAAAAGGTTGATGGGAATCGTCGGGCTTTCGTTTCAGCGCAAAGGGCCGCAGGAAACCCAGCACTTCTGCTACGTACTGCCGCCGCGCCACCCGCTCGCCGAAGAGCGCCGCCCGTCGCTGAAAGCGCTCCTCCAGATCGCCCCGCACCTCTTCCAGCAGGTGCGGGGCGCAGAAGAATTCCAGCAGGCGGGTGGCCCAGCAGGGTGGCGTAGCAAGCGGTTTCATAATCCAAATGCGGGCAAGGTCTGCGGCGAAATGGCATCCCAGAGCCGCTCGCGCACGGCGCGGATGTCGCTCAATGCCCGGCTGCCCAGCACCGTGACGTTGAACAGCCGCTTGCGCCGCCCGCCCCGCTCGGCGGTGGCTTCGCCGAGGCGGGATTTCAGCATGCTTTTCTCTTCGAGCCGGTGCAACGCCGCGTGGACGGCGCTCAGGCTCACGGCCCGGCCCGTTTGCCGCTCCAGTTCGTCGGCGATGGCCACGCCGTAGGCCCCGTCGCCGAGCACGGCCACGGTCAAAAGCACCACTTCTTCAAATTCGCCGAGGTACGTTCGTCGCATGGTTTCGGGATTACTTTCAGTTTTGTAGAAAAAAGGTTTGCCAGCCTCTAACAAGGCCGTTTCCAGCGCTTAGGGGCCGTTTTCCCGAAAAACGCTTGTCCGGTTTCGGACAGGATTCGTCCGGCGCAGGACGCCGGAATACCCGCCGCACCAGCCGTTTTTACCGCCTGAACCCGACGGTTTTCCGCTTTGTCGTTCCCGGCGTTGTGCCAAGTTCGGGACTCCCAATCAACTCAACCCCGATGATTGTTTTCGTTCCCAAAATCCCCCTGACCCTGTTCCTGACCCCACCACGGCGGGTCACGGAAAACCAATCGTCGGCAGTTCCACCGGCATGACCACGGCCCGCATCGAGGGTTTTTTCAAGGTGAAGCGAAAATGACCGGAGCTTGAAAACGACGGTTTTCTGACCGCTCGTTTGTTGCGCCACGCCGCTCGTCCGAAACGGGCCGTCGTGGCGCAACCCGTTTTAGCGGGGCGGCATCTTCCCGGCAAACAACACAACCCGAGTCATCTCAATCCCCTTTCAGCCATGAACCGCTTTTTCGCCACCGTTCTGTTCGCCGCCTCGCTGACCACCGGCTCCGCGCTGGCCCAAACCGCCGACTCCACCACCACTGAACCCCGCCGATCCCACTGGAGCAGCACTGCCCAGAGTGACCTGACCGTCGCCCTGGGGTTCAACGCCCTCACCGGCACCGACGCCCCCGCCCTGAAACCCCTCGGCTCGCGGTACGTGGCCCTGGGCTACGGGGCCAGCCTCCGCCTGAGCGAAGGCCGGAACACCGCGCTCCGTTTCCGCACGGGCCTCGAAGTAAGCTGGTACAACCTGATGCTCGACGACCACCGCCTGGCCACGCAGACGCCCACCGGTGTGGCGTTTCCCGACGCGGGCCGCCTACTCGACAAAAGCAAGTTGACCGTGGTCTATCTCAACCTGCCGCTGATGCCCACGGTGGCCTTCCGGCGCGGCGCGGTGCAGTCGGTGAGCGCCGGGGGCTACGTGGGGATGCGGCTGGACAGTTACGCGAAAGTGAAGGAAGAAAACGGAGCGAAAGACCGCCCCCACGGCACCTACGCCCTGAACAACTGGCGCTACGGCCTGGCCGCCGAAGTGAATTTCCGCCACGCACCCATGTTTTTCGTCAACTACGACCTCAACCCGCTCTTCCGCGACGGCCAGGGGCCGAAGGTGCAGGGGCTGAGTTTTGGGGTGCGGTTGTGAGGATCGCCTGAACCGGGATTCATCGGATTTCAGGATTCAGGGAGGTCTGAAAAGCAATCCTGGCAATCCAAAAATCCGACGAATCCTGGTTCAGACAGCCACCAAAGGCATGGGTTTTTAGCCTTTGAATTTATCAACCAAACTAAAACCAGCCATGAATCAGAACCAGAAAGATATGGACAAAGTCCGCAAGGAACTGGAGGAGGTTCCGGCCAACGCCGAAGGCAACAACGGGACTCAACACGGCCAGCACGGCACCCGCAGCGGCACGTCGCACGGCAATTCCAACAAGGGCGGCCACAGCGGGGGCGGCAGTTCGGGCGGCTCGAAAGGCGGGCACCGCAGCTAACCCCCTGGGTTCCTCTTTTTACCAACGCGGCCAGCAAAAATGGCCGCGTAATTTTTTGCCTATCTTGCCCCAAAGCTTCCGCCCATGATCTTCATAAAACTCCGGGCAGTTTTTCATTTTTACCGCACTTTTTACCTGTTTACTAACGCCATTACCCTCGGCATTCTGGCCGTAGGCTGGCCCGACAAACCGGGGCATCTTGCCACGCTGGGGGTGTTTCTGGTCTGGGGGAAACTGTTTTCGGACGTCGGCGTCCGGTACTTGAGCCGCAGTTTCAATCGGCAGGGCTTGTGGTTTTACCACAACCTCGGCCTGGCCGAATGGATGCTGTACGGTGGAGCATTCGTGCTCGACTTGGCGTTGGGGTTGGTGCTTCTGGCTTTTTTTTCGCTGTTTGCATGAATCAAAACCCGCCCGTTTTGCTGGAAGCGGACAGTATCTGGCTTCAATTCGGAGGCCGTAAAATCTTACAGAACATCTACATCCGGCTGGAAACCGGCCACATCACGGGCCTGTTGGGTCGGAACGGATCCGGAAAAACGAGCCTGCTGCGCAGCATTCTAGGCCTCATGCCCACCGGCAACCAGTCGGTACGGGTGAACCGGCGGTACATACCCCAACCGTACCAAGAATCCGGCCTGATCCGGTACCTGCCGCAGCACGCGTTCTTGCCCGCTTCACTACGGGTGCGGGCAGCGTTCGACTGGTACAAAGTAGATTGGAAGGCGGTTTGCGAAGAATATCCGGCGGCTGAAAAGCTAAGAAATCAACGGTTCGGTGCCCTTTCCGGCGGCGAGCGCCGCTGGCTCGAAACCCTGCTGGTGCTGAAATCCGACGTGACGTTCGTCTTGCTCGACGAGCCATTTTCGCACCTGATGCCGCTTCAGATCGAACAACTCCGGCAAACCATCGAACGGGAAAAAACGCGGAAGGGCATTTTGATTTCCGACCACCTCTACCGCCACGTACTCGACATCAGCGACGAGGTTTATTTCCTCAACAACGGCGGCCGGACAATTTTGCTGAAAAATCCGGAAGCGGATTTGCAGGATTTAGGGTACCTGCTCTAAGCCCAACTTACGACTTTTGACTTACCACTCCTCAGTACACCGCCATCGTCTCGTCCACTTCGCGCGCCCAGGCATCGATGCCGCCTTCGAGGTTAATGAGGTTGCGGAAGCCGTGGTTTTGCTCCAGGTACTGAATCACGTTGGCCGAACGGGTGCCGTGGTGGCAATGCACGACCACGGGCCGGTCCTGCGGAATGCGCTTGACGTTGTTCGGAATGGTGTTCATCGGAATCAGCGTGGCCTGGGGCAACCGGCAGATGTCGTACTCGTTGAGGTTGCGCACGTCGAGCACAAAGAGGTCCTCGCCCGCTTCGAGGCGTTGCCGCAATTCACCAACCGACATGGTTTTCATCCCCGTCGCTTCTTCGACCGCCACCGGCGAAGTGGATTGGGGGAAAATCAGGCTTTCGGCGTCGGGTCGTCGCTTGATGCGGATTTTCTGCTGGCGGTTTTCCAGCACGTCCACCAGCAGCAGTTCGCCCGAGAGCACCTTGCCGATGCCCGTCAGCAGTTTTACTACCTCGGTGGCCTGGTACATCCCCACGAGGCCGGGCAACACGCCCACCACGCCCACTTCGGCGCAGTTGGGTACGGTCAACTCGTCGGGTTGTTCGGGGAAAAGACAGCGGTACGTCGGTCCCCAGGTGCCTTCGGCGTTTTGAAAATTGAACACCGACACCTGCCCCTCGAACTGGTGAATGGCTCCGTACACGAAGGGCTTGCCGAGGCTCACGCACACGTCGTTGATGAGGTAGCGCACGGTGAAATTGTCGGTGCAATCCACCACGACGTCGTAGTCCTGGATGAGTTGGGTGGCGTTTTCGCGGCGCAGAGCCTGGTGGTAAAACGCGAACTCGATGTCGGTGTTGAGTTTTTTGAGGTGCGTCACGGCCATCAGGGCTTTGGGCTGGCCGAGTTCGTCGGTGCGGTAAAGCACCTGCCGCTGAAGGTTGCTCAGTTCAACGCTGTCGGGGTCGATGACGCCCAGCTTGCCCACGCCCGCCGCCGCCAGGTACAACAGCACCGGACACCCCAGCCCGCCCGCCCCGACCACCAGCACCCGGGCGCTTTTCAGTTTCTCCTGCCCACCGGTACCGAGTTGCGGGAGCAAAAGGTGTTTTTCGTAGCGTTGTTTTTCGGCGAGCGAAAGCATGAATTTCGGTAGGTTTTAGCGGGTGGCGTCTTTCAATACGTCAGGGCGGGGCTGAATCGTATCATGGAATGA
The DNA here is from genome assembly GCA_965249815.1 of Spirosomataceae bacterium. GTDB lineage: Bacteria > Bacteroidota > Bacteroidia > Cytophagales > Spirosomataceae > JAJAZB01. The sequence goes on from CBDFMV010000003.1 coordinate 1,524,173, forward strand.
TGAAAAGATGGAGTGAGGGAGTGATTTACTGCATTTTGCATCACTCCTTACGTCCATCACTCCCTCACTCCATTCTCACCCCACCGGCGTCGTCTGGCTCTGGGCGAAAACCTGCTTCGTCACGCGGTCGAAGGTGAAATCGAGCCGTCCGAGGTTGATGCCGCCGAAGCCTACCTGGTTGACGAGCAGGGGCTTGCCGTCGAGGTTCTGAACGGGGGTCGGTTCTTTCAGAAACGTGTGCGTGTGCCCGCCGATGACGAGGTCGATGCCGCGCGTTTGGGGAGCCAGTTTCAGGTCGGAAATTTGGTTGCCGTCCATTCGGTAGCCCAGGTGCGAGAGGCACACCACGAGGCTGCACTTTTCTTCATTCCGCAAAAATAGGGCCAGTTCGTTGGCCTTCGCCACCGGGTCGAGGTACCGCGTTCCGGCGAACAGGTTCAGCGGAATCAGCCCGTCGGGCGCGATGCCGAGGCCGAAGACGCCGATTTTGACGCCCTCTTTTTTAAAGATTTTGTAGGGCTGCACGGCCCCATTGAGCGGCGAACTGCTCACGTCGTAGTTGGCCACCACCACCGGGAAATTGGCGTGCGCCCTGATTTGCCGGGCGAAGAGTTCGGCCCCGCCGTCGAAGTCGTGGTTGCCGAGGGTCATGGCGTCGTAACCAAGCAGGGTCATGGCTTGAATTTCGGGTTCGCCGTGGAAAAAATTAAAGTACGGCGTGCCCTGAAACGCGTCGCCCGCGTCGAAAAGCAGCACGTTTTTTTCGGCGGCGCGGATGCCACTAATGAGTTTGGCGCGGTTGACGATGCCGCCCTTGCCCGCGTTGCGCGGGTCGTTGGCCGGAAATGGGTCGAGGTGGCTGTGGACGTCGTTGGTGTGGAGAATCGTGATTTTCACCGCTGATGCGGCCGTTTCGGCCAGCCCTTCCAGCGACCAGCTTCCCAGCGCCAATGTTCCGCCGAGGCCCAGCGTTTTTTTCAGAAAATCCCGGCGAGACGTAAGCATCTTTTTCAAAATCAAAGGTTTCCTGCGATGAGGTGTCTTTTTTGTCATTCCGAGGAATGACAAACGGATTGATGTTATTCCAGTTTGGTCCGCCCGTCCTTCTGCGGGTTGAACGTTTCGCCCCGCTGCCCCCGGCGGCGGAGGTAGTCGATGAGGGCATCGCGATAGAGTAGGCTGAGGTCCTGATAGCCCGTATTTTTCTTCAAAATCGAAGCGGCTCCACTGCTGTTGGCCACGTAATCGGTGGTTACGAGCGTGTAGGTGCGGGTTGAATCGAGCGGCTGCCCGCCGATCAGCACGTTGCGGGGTTTCTTCGATTCGCGGTCCACGACGAGTTGCAGCCCGGCCTGGGGTTCGAGTTCGCGGGCGACGTAATTGACGAACTGCTGCATCACCGGCCCCGGCAGGGTGAGCACGACCACGGCGTTGTCGAAGGGCATCAATTCGTAGGCCGTGCTGAGCGTAACCGGCCCGGCGGGCAGTTCGGTGCGGATGCCGCCGTTGTTGGTCATGGCCACGTCGAGGCGTTTGCCTGCCTTTTCGCTGCCGATTTCGAGCAGCACGTCGGCCATTAAATCGCCGATTTCCGATTCGGCCCCGCCTTTCACCAGCCGCCGCGCCGACTGCACAAGCACGGCGTTCATCGTGCGGTCGAGGCTGTCGTGAAAGGGTCGCACGTAACTGGCCACGCGCTGGGTCAGGGCGTCCCCGCCCGTCCGCCCGGCGGTGCTGTCGGAGACGGAAATCAGCGTTGCGCCCTTGTCCCTGACGGCGTAGTACCTCGGCTGGCAGGCCAGAAAAAGTGAAAAGTGAAAAGCGAAAAGTGAAAAATACAGGAGGCGTCGCACGGGTCGGGAAGTTTTCTACGAAGCAACGAACGAAAAACCGGTTTGGCAAGTCGGCAAAGTTTGAAGTCTGGCCCCCGCTCGCCAATTTCAGCCCGTCAACCCCAGCCTTCATGCACTTTCTCACCAGCCTGTTTCTCGTCCCGTTTTTCGCCTTCCAGCCGCCCCGCCAGCCCGTTGATTTACTCGTTCACCACGCCAGACTCTACACCGTCAACGAAAACTTCGCCGTGGCCGAGGCGATGGCCGTGAAGGACGGTAAGGTTGTGGCCGTGGGTACAAACGCGGAAATTCTGGAGAGATTTTCGGCAAAAACCCAGCTCGACGCGCAGGGTAAGCCCGTCTATCCCGGCTTCATCGACGCCCACGCGCACTTTCTCCGCTACGGCCTCGGGCTGACCCAAGCCGATTTGGTCGGCACGGCGAGTTGGGCGGACATTCTCGAAAAAATCAAACCTTACGCCGCCGCGCACCCCGAAGGCTGGATTGTGGGCCGGGGCTGGGACCAAAACGACTGGCCCGACAAGGCCTTCCCGACCAACGACGACCTGAACCGGCTGTTTCCCACCCGCCCGGTGTACCTCACCCGCGTGGACGGCCACGCCGCCATTGCCAACGAAGCCGCGCTGCGGGCGGCGGGCGTGACGGGTGCCGAAACGGTGAGTGGCGGCGAAATCAAACGCCGCGCCGACGGCCAGCCGACGGGCGTACTCGTCGACAACGCGATGAGCCTCTTGCGCCGGGCTATTCCCGAACCCACCAAAAAACAGCTTCAGGACGGCCTGCTGGCCGCCCAACGCAACTGCTTCGCTGCGGGCCTGACCACGGTGGACGACTGCGGCATCGACGCGCCCGACGTGGACCTTATCGATGAACTGCAAAAGGCCGGGCGACTCAAAATGCGCGTGTACGCCATGCTCAGCGACGATTCGCTTAACTACGCCCGGTTTTTGCCCAGTGGCCCGTACAAAACCGACCGGCTCACCGTGCGCAGCTTCAAGGTGTACGGCGACGGCGCGCTTGGCTCGCGCGGAGCCTGCCTGCTGGCGGCTTACGCCGACCAACCGGGTTGGTCAGGGTTTCTGCTCAGTCCACCGGGACACTTCCGCCGGGTGGCCGAAACACTGGCGAAAACGGACTTCCAGTTGTGCACCCACGCCATCGGCGACTCGGCCAACCGGACGCTGCTCACCATTTATGGAGACGTTTTGCGCGGCAAAAATGACCGTCGCTGGCGCATCGAACACGCCCAGGTGGTCAGCGAGGCTGATTTCGCGCTGTTCGGGAAGTTCAACGTCATCCCTTCCGTGCAGCCCACCCACGCCACCTCCGACATGTACTGGGCCGTGGCCCGGCTTGGGGCGTTTCGGGTGAAAATGGCCTACGCCTTCAAACGGTTGATGCAGCAAAATGGCTGGATCCCGCTCGGCACCGATTTTCCGGTCGAAGACATTAGCCCGCTGAAAACCTTCCTGGCCTCGGTGTTCCGGCAGGACGCGCAGGGCTACCCAACGGGCGGGTTTCAGCCCGAAAACGCGCTTTCCCGGCAAGAAACGTTGCGCGGGATGACGAGTTGGGCGGCGAAAAGCAATTTTGAGGAACGCGAAAAAGGCAGCCTCGAAGCGGGCAAAGTCGCCGATTTCATCCTCCTCGACCAGGATTTGATGACCATTCCCGCGAAGGACATTCTGAAAACCCGCGTGCTGGCGACGTTTGTGGGCGGGGAGAAGGTGTTTTGAAAAAATTTAGGGTTCAGCGTTTAGGGTTCAGCGTTAAAAAAACAACCCCGAACTCTAAACACTGAACCCTAAACCCTGAACTCATTTCACCGGCACCAGCCGGAACACGTAGCCAGGGTCTTCGACTGAAATGTAGGCGTAGCCGTCGGGGCCGATGTCCACGTTGCGGACGCGGCCAATGTTGGGGTACACGATTTCTTCCTTCACAATCTTCCCGGCTTTCATTTCGCAGCGATTCAGGTACTTGAACCGCAGCGAGCCGATGAGCGCGTTGCCACCCCAGGCCGGGTACCTGCCGCCCGTGGGCACGAAGGCCATGCCGCTGGGCCCAATGGACGGAATCCAGTAATGCTGGGGCTGGGCCATGCCCTCCTTCGCGGTGAGGTTGGTGATGGGCTTGCCGTCGTAATTGATGCCGTAGCTGATGACCGGCCAGCCGTAGTTCTGGCCCTTCCGGATGATGTTCGCCTCGTCGCCGCCCCGGGGGCCGTGCTCGTTTTCCCAGAGTTCGCCGGTGGCGGCGTTGAGCGTCATGCCCTGCGGGTTGCGGTGGCCGTAGGAAAAAATCGTTGGGTGGGCCGAGTTGGCGAAGGGATTGTCGGCGGGAATGCCGCCGTCGTCTTTGAGGCGGTGCACCTTCCCGGCGTCGCTGTCGAGCGACTGGGGGTTGGTTTTCTCACTGCCCCGGTCGCCGACGGTGAAGTAGAGCAGCCCGGCTCGGTCGAACACCAGCCGGGAGCCGTAGTGGTGGCGGGTTTTGGCCCAGGGCTGGGCTTCAAACAGCACCTTCTGGTCGGTGAGGCGGTCGCCGTCGAGTTTAGCCCGCATGATCGCGGTGGTCGAGAGCTTGCCGTCGGGGCCGTCTTTCACGGCGGAGTACGAAAAATAGACCCAGTTGTTTTGGGCGAATTGCGGGTGCACTTCCACGTCGAGTAGGCCGCCCTGGCCCTCGGCCAACACGGTGGGACCGCCGGAAACCTGCGTTTTCGTGCCGTTTTTCGCCACGCGCCAGATACTCCCGGCGCGTTCGGTGACGAGCAGGTCGCCGCCGGGCAGGAAGGCCAGCCCCCAGGGCACGCCGAGGCCGCGCACGACGGTGTCGAGCCGCACCGTCAGCCCCGCCGACGAGGCGAAGGTGGGCGATTGGGGCGCGGCGTCCACGCGGAATTTTTCGCCTTTGGCCAACGCCGCCGTGATGTAATCGGCCAGGGCACTGATTTCGGCGGGTTTCAGCGCGGCTTCCCAGGCGGGCATGCCCAGGTCGGGGTGACCCTTCGAAATGCTGGCAACGAGTTCGGTTTTGGTGTTGCCGAATTTCCACTGCCGATCCACGAACATCTCGACCTGCTCGCCGTGACAACCGGCGCAGTATTGCTTGTAGGTGGCTTCGGGGGTGGCGGCGGAGGTGCTGCGTTTCTCAGGAAGAAAACTAAGGCCGGTCACGACGAGGGCGGCGGCCAGCAGGGTTTGGTTGAGCATGGGAAATGGGAGGTTTGGAAAAACGAGAGGCTAAAAATAGCGGATTCCTGACACTGAGGGATTCCAGCCGTGAAAGGCCGGTGCGGGGATACGGCTGGAATCCCGCCCCTACCGCCAGACCGTGTTGATTACCAGAGGATTTTCTACCTTTCTATGAAAAAACAACCCGCCCTTTTAGCCATGCCCACCCGCATCAATGACTACCCACCCATGCTGCCGGGCCGAATGTACCACGTCTACAATCGGGGCAACAACCGCGAAACACTGTTTCACACGACTGAAAACTACCGGTACTTTCTGGAACAATTTGAGTTGTTTCTCTGCGATTACGTGGACCTGCACGCGTTCTGCCTCCTGCCCGATCATTTTCATTTACTGGTGCGGGTGAAGCCGGAAAACGAAGTGGCGGCGTTTGTCAAACCAGAGAAGAAACACCAAGCTGATTGGCTAACCCGGCTGGTCAGCAGGCAGTTTCAGCGGTTCTTCCAGGGCTACGCGCAGGCCATCAATCGTCAGGAAGGCCGGGTGGGCAGTTTGTTTCAGAAAAACTTCAAACGCCGTTCCATTACTTCCGATGCGTACCTGACGCGGGTCATCTGTTATTTACACTTAAATCCGGTAAAACACCAGGTGTGGGGTGATTACCGGACGTACCCGTACAGTTCTTTCGCCCGGATTCTGTCGCCCCGTCAAACCCGTTTGTGCAAACAAGCCGTACTCGACTGGTTCGGTAGCGCGGACAACTACATCGAATTTCACGAAGCCGAAATCAAAATCGACGCGAGGGCGTCGTGGATTATTGAATAACCGGGTAGCTGCCAGCCGTAGAGGATGGTGCGGGGGCCTGGCTGGCAGCGAAGGTTGGCTCGGAAAGTAAACTCAAGCTGCCGGGGCCGCTGCCAGCCGTCCCCACCGCACAAGCCCCTACGGCTGGCAGCTACCTGGTTACGACAGCACCGTCCTGATTTTCAACTCGTCCATCTGCTTCGCCGCAATTGGCGAGGGCGAGTCGATCATCACGTCGCGGCCCGCGTTGTTTTTGGGGAAGGCGATGAAATCCCGAATCGTGTCGGCCCCGCCGAAAAGCGAGCAAAGGCGGTCGAAGCCGAAGGCGATGCCCGCGTGGGGCGGCGCGCCAAACTCGAAGGCGTTCATCAGAAAACCGAATTGGTTCTGGGCTTCGTCTTTCGTGAAACCGAGCAGGTCGAACATCTGCGATTGCAAATCGCGCTGGAAAATCCGCACCGAGCCGCCGCCCACCTCCACGCCGTTGATGACCAGGTCGTAGGCGTTGGCCCGCACAGCGCCGGGGTCAGTTGCCAGCAGCGAAATGTCCTCCGGCTTGGGACTGGTAAACGGGTGGTGCATGGCGAAATAGCGGGCCTCTTCTTCGGAAAACTCCAGCAACGGGAAATCCACCACCCAGTGCGCCGAATACACCTCCGGGTTGCGCAGGCCGAGGCGCTGGCCCAGTTCGAGGCGCAGTTCGGCCAGTTGCTTGCGGGTTTTCTCGGCGGGACCGGCCAGGACAAGGAGCAAATCGCCGGGTTTTGCGTTGAATTTCGCGGCCCAGGTTTTCAGTTCGTCTTCCGAATAAAACTTATCTACCGACGATTTCACCGAGCCGTCGGCGTTGACGCGGGCGTACACCAGGCCCTTTGCGCCGATTTGCGGACGTTTCACCCACTCCGTCAGTTCGTCCAGTTGCTTGCGGGTGTACTCGGCGCAGCCCGTGGCGTTGATGCCGACAACGAGTTCGGCGCTGTCGAAGACGACGAAGTTTTTGCCCGACGTAAAATCAACATCCCCCTTGCCCCCTTCAAAGGGGGATTTTAACTCGACAAACTCCATCCCGAAGCGGATGTCCGGCTTGTCGGAGCCGAAGCGGCGCATGGCCTCGGCGTAGGGCATCCGCTGGAGGGTTTCAGGCAGTTCGAGGCCTTTCACGGCGCGGAACAGGTGGCGCACCAGGCCCTCGAACATCATCAGCACGTCTTCCTGCGTGACGAAGGCCATTTCGCAGTCAATCTGCGTGAACTCGGGCTGACGGTCGGCGCGGAGGTCTTCGTCGCGGAAACACTTCACAATCTGGTAGTACCGGTCGAAACCCGACACCATCAAGAGTTGCTTGAAGGTCTGCGGCGACTGGGGCAGGGCGTAAAATTCGCCCGGATTCATCCGGCTTGGCACCACGAAATCCCGCGCGCCTTCGGGCGTCGATTTGATGAGCACGGGCGTTTCAACTTCGATAAAATCCTGCCCGTCGAGGTATTCCCGCGTGGCACGGGCCATGCGGTGGCGGAGTTCGAGGTTTTTGCGCACCACGCCCCGGCGCAAATCCAGGTAACGGTACTTCATCCGCAGGTCGTCGCCGCCGTCGGTTTCGTCCTCGATGAGGAAGGGCGGGAGTTTGGCGGGATTCAGAACCCGAAGGTGTTCAACCCGGATTTCTACTGTGCCCGTGGGCATTTTGTCGTTTTTGGAAAACCGCTCGATGACCGTCCCCGTAGCCAAAATCACGAATTCCCGGCCCAGGCCACGGGCGGTTTCGAGTACGTTGGCGGGCGTTTTACCTTCTTCAAGGAGCAGTTGCGTCAGGCCGTAGCGGTCGCGGAGGTCGATCCACAGGATGCCGCCTTTGTCGCGGGTGCGTTGCACCCAGCCGCAAAGGGTGACGGTCTGGCTGGCGTGGGAAAGGCGGAGTTCGCCGCAGGTGTGCGTTCGGAGCATGAATAAATGGGAACAGGGAGCAACGGGCGGCTGGCCAAAACCAGGGCGTTGCGGGGTAAACACGGGGCAAAAGTAGAAAATCGGGCGTTAGGAACGAACCGGTGGGGCGATTAAAGCCGACAAGTCTGGTAGGGTGCCCGGCTCCTCCGCCAGCGGGTTGACCGGTTGGGGGATTCTCTACCGGTGGGGCCGCGCCATTTCGTTTCGCGGTGTTTTTACCAAAACTACGCTTTTTGCCTAATTTTACCCCGGCTACTCCCTCCCCCCGACCGGATGCTTTATTACCTCTTCGACTACCTCGACAAGCAGTTCGATTTCCCCGGTGCCGGGGTGTTTCAATTCCTGACGTTCCGGGCTGGCGCAGCGGTGACGGCTTCGCTGCTCATCGGGGCGGTTTTTGGCAAACGCATCATTAACCGCCTGCGCCGCCTGCAAATCGGCGAAGACGTGCGCGATTTGGGTCTCGAAGGGCAGTTGCAGAAAAAAGGCACGCCCACGATGGGCGGTTTCATCATCCTGGCGGCGCTGGTGATTCCGGTGCTGCTCTTCGCCCGGCTGCAAAACGTGTACATTATCCTGCTGCTGGTTTCAACGCTCTGGACGTGCCTCATCGGCTTTCTCGACGATTACATCAAGGTGTTTCGGAAAAACAAGGAAGGCCTGGCCGGGCGGTTCAAAATCGTCGGGCAGGTGGGCCTGGGTTTTATCGTGGGCCTGACGATGTACTTCAACGACGACGTGAAAATCCGGATCTACGAGCGCGCCCGCATCGCCACGCCCGGCGGCTACGACCAGGTGCGCAAGTTTACCGACGTGAAAACACTGCTGACCAACGTGCCGTTTTTCAAAAACAACCAGATCGACTACGGCCACCTGCTGCCCGACGCCTGGCTGCCGCCGCAGTACGAATGGATTCTTTACGTGCTCATCGTGACGTTCATCATCACCGCCGTCAGCAACGGGGCCAACATCACCGATGGCATCGACGGGCTGGCGGCGGGCACGTCGGTCATCATCGGCATTGCGCTGGGCGTGCTCACGTACGTGTCTGGTAACAAAGTATTTTCGCAATACCTGAACATTTTCTATATCCCGTATTCGGGCGAGCTGGTCGTGTTTTGCGCGGCGTTCGTGGGGGCCTGCGTGGGCTTTTTGTGGTACAATTCGTACCCGGCGCAGGTGTTTATGGGCGACACGGGCAGCCTCATGCTCGGCGGGGTGATTGCCGTGCTGTCCATCGTGATCCGGAAGGAGTTGCTGATTCCAGTGATGTGCGGCATTTTCCTGGTCGAAAACCTCTCGGTGGTGCTCCAGGTAAGTTATTTCAAATACACCAAGCGGCGCTACGGCGAGGGGCGGCGCATCCTGCTGATGTCGCCGCTGCACCACCATTTCCAGAAAAAAGGCTACGCCGAACCCAAAATCGTGACCCGTTTCTGGATCGTGGGCATCATCCTGGCCGTAATTACGCTGGTGACGCTGAAACTGCGGTAATTTTAATTTTGAATGAGGGAATGAATGAATAGAAACCCTGTTCACTCCTTCCTTTATTCATTCATTCATTCCCTCATTCCCTCATTGATTATGAAAACCACCCTCCTTTCCCTCACCACCTTCCTGCTTTCGCTGGCGGGGTGCCTGGTGTACCTCAGTGCCAGCGGCCAGGGTGCCGCCGGGCAAATCAAGCAGTTGGAAAAACGCCGCTTCGAGGCGCAAATGACCAAAGACGGCAAAACGCTGAACGAAATCCTGGCCGATGATCTCATTTACAACCACTCCAACGGCAACCAGGACGGCAAAGCCTCGTACATCGAGTCCATCACGTCGGGCAAGGCCGTTTACCAGAACATCCAGGTAACCGGCGACACGGTGCGGTTTTACGGCCCCGGCACGGCCATCGTAACGGGCAAACTGACGACCACCGTCGTCGCCAACGGCCAGACCAACCCGCTCACGCTCCGCTACACCGACGTGTATTTGAAACGAAACGGGACGTGGCAGATGGTGGCGTGGCAGTCGGCGCGGCTGGCGAATTAATTCAGCACCATCTTCGGGAAGCGGTACAACGCGCTGTCGTACACCATCAATTCATCGATGTCGAGTTCGAAGTAGGGGAAAAGCGGCGACTTTTCGAGGTACTCGATGACCCCGCGCTTGGAGTCGGCGTTCATCAGCGCCCAGCCGTTGGTGCGCTCGGCACTGATGGCGTAGTAGTCGATGACATCGTTGAAAATCAGCTTGTTGATGTAGGCCCGGTGGGCGGGCACTTTCGCCATAAACTGACTGTCGGGCGTCGGGAAGGTGAAGGAGACGAGGTATTTGTTCATGGCGAGGAGAACATTACGGAGTGGTGGTGAATGGGGCAAAAAGCCGTGCCAGTTTTTTTTCGTTTAAGGTTTGAGGTTTAACGTTTAAAGAATGCTCAAGGCGTTAAACGTTAAACCTCAAACCTTAAACGTCAACTAATTTTCAACCCGACTTTGCCAAACTGAGTTCCGGCTTCGAGGTAGCGCAGGGCGGCTTCGGCGTCGTCGAGGGCAAAGGTGCGGTCGAGCACGGGGCGAATCTGCTGACGCTGCACAAACTGGAGCATGTCGGCAAAGTCGGCTTCGGTGCCCATCGTGCTGCCGAGGATGTCGAGGTGCTTGAAAAACACCTTCGGCGGGGCCAGGTTCGGAATCGCCCCAAGCGTTCCGCCGTAGAGCACGATGCGTCCGCCCGGCGCGGCGGCGTCCACGAGTTCGGCGAAGCCTTCGCCCGCCGCGCTGTCGAGGAGGAGGTCAAAACCGCCCGTTTGTCCGGCCAGTTCGCGGCCCCACTTCGGGGTTTTGTACGAAACGCCGCCCAGCGCCCCGAGCGCCTTCGCCCGTTCGATTTTTTCTTCCGAACCCGACGTTACCCACACGTCGGCCCCGGCGGCGACGGCCAGTTGCAGGGCTTGCAGGGCCACGCCCCCGCCGATGCCCGAAAGCAACACCCGCTCACCGGAGCGGAGTTTTCCCCGCGAAAACAGCGCCCGCCAGGCCGTCAGGCCACCGAGCGGCAAGGCGGCGGCTTCGTCGAAACGGAGGTGGGCGGGTTTTTCGTGGACGTACTTCGCTTCGATTTTCACAAATTCGGCGAAGGTGCCATTTTCGGGCATGCCCAGCACCCGGAAGGTTTTCGCGTAGGCTCTCGGGTTTTCGCCCCAACCCAGCGCCGGGTTGAGAATGACCTCGCGGCCCCGCCAGCTTTGGGCCAGGCCTTCACCCACGGCGCTCACCACGCCCGCGCCGTCGGAGCCGGGCACCACGGGTACGCGCATGCCGGGGTAGAGGCCTTTTTGCACCCACACGTCACGGTGGTTGAGCGCGGCGGCGCGCAGTTGCACGACGACTTCACCCGGACCGGGCTGGGGCGTTTCGAGGTCGAGAATCCGGAGCGGCTGGTGGAGAACTTCGAGGTAGGCGGCTTTCATCGGCGCTTTTTTTGGTCAAGAAAGGGAGAAATCGCCAAACAAAAAACCCTGACCACGGCAGTTGCGCGGTCAGGGTTGTGAGTTCGGGTCGGAACGGCGTCAGGCTTTTTTCTTGCCGCCTTTGGCTTTGGCCGCCCCGCCGCCCAGCGAATTGATGTACTTGGCGATTTTCAGGGCGTCTTCCTTCGGTACCTGGGTCATGGGAGCCATGGCCGGGTAGCCGGGCCAGTGTTCGGGCTTCGGCTTGTAGATGAGTTCCACGATTTGCTCGTCGGTGTACTTTTTCTTGGCCACGTCTTTATAAGCCGGACCAACCAGCCGGGCATCGATTTTATGGCAGGTCAGGCAGATGTGTTTCTGGAGCAACGCCTGAATATCAGCGGGCGGCTCGGTTTGGGCCTGCGCCTGGGTGCCCGCTACGGCCAGCAGGGCAACGGCCAGAAGGAAAAACGTTTTTTTCATCCGAAAAGAAGCTGTTTACGTGTGGTCAACGGGCAAAACTACAAAAAATCTTGTACGCCACCGGTTTCCAATCCGGTTTAAAAAAGCTTAAAAAACGTGTGCCTTACTCCTTTTCCCGGTAGGCATCTACCGCACGGCGTACGCTGCCGTGGTGGGCGAGCAGGTCGTCGGCTACGGCGCGACTCACGCCCGCCTCTTCCATCACCATCCGCGCGGCGCGGTCCACGAGTTTGTGATTGGTTAACTGCATGTCCACCATTTTGTTGCCCTTCACGCGCCCGAGTTGAATCATCACGGTGGTCGAAAGCATGTTGAGCACCAGTTTCTGGGCCGTGCCCGACTTCATCCGCGTGCTGCCGGTGACGAATTCCGGCCCCACGACCACTTCCACCGGAAACTCCACCGCCGCCGCCACCGCGCTGCCGGGGTTGCACACGATGCAACCCGTCAGGATGCCGCGTTTACGCGCCTCCGTTACGCCGCCAATCACATAGGGTGTCCGGCCCGAGGCGGCAATACCGATGAGCGAATCGTTCTCGCCGATTTCGTAGTCCTGCAAATCCTTCCAGGCCTGGTCGGGGTCGTCTTCGGCAAATTCCACGGCCTTGCGGATGGCCCCGTCGCCCCCGGCCATGATGCCCACTACCAGCCCGAACGGCACGCCGTAAGTGGGCGGGCACTCGGAGGCGTCCACCACGCCGAGCCGCCCGCTGGTGCCCGCGCCGATGTAAAACAAGCGCCCGCCCGCTTTCATGCGCGGCACAATGGCCGACACGAGCGCCTCGATTTGGGGAATGGCCACCTCAACGGCGTAGGGTACGTTTTTGTCTTCCTCGTTGATGCCGTACAGCAACTCGCGGACGCTGCGGTTTTCGAGGTTTTCGTGGTGCGACGCGGCTTCGGTGACGGAGGTCATGGAAAGAGATGTTTTTAGACGACACAAAGGTGCAAAAATTCCCCCTTTGAAGGGGGTTAGGGGGATGTTGGCTTTGGATACAAGAACTTCTCTTGCCACCGCAGACATCCCCCTAACCCCCTTCAAAGGGGGAATTTTTGGAAAGGAATTTTCAAAACGGATTCAAATACACCCCTGCGCCCAGCCACGCCGTGCGGCGCTCTTCGTAGGTGCTGTAAGGGAGTTTACCGGTGTACGCTTCGAGCAAGAGGACGAGCGGGCGGGCCTCGGATTTGCCCAATTCCACCCCAACGCCTGCCTTCAGATTAGGCGTGTAGTCGGTTTGGGCGAGCAGGCGCAGGTCGGCCCCGGCCACGAAGCGAGCGATTTCGCCAGTGGTTTTGTACACTGTTCCGGCTTGAAAATAGGGCCGTTTGCGACTCGCCGCCGCGCTGATAACCGCCCCGCCGCCGCCGTAGAGCCGCCAGTTGCGCCGTTGCGTCGAGTAGAGCACGTCGAACTGCTCGTAGTTGTTGGCGTCGGGGTAGGCCGAGGTGAGCCGCTGGCGAATGATGTAGTCGTCGCCGAGGTGCGAGGAAAGGTGGTAAAACCGAAACCGCCAGGCGCTGTTGCCGCGTTGCAACGCGTACGACAGGCTCACTTTGTAGTCGGCGTTGTACATAAAGCGGCGGTAATTCCCCCGGTCGTCGGTGAACATCTCAAACTGCGTGAACGCGCCGATGTCGAAGGCCAGTTCGCTGGCGTGGTCGGCGTCGCGGCTCCAGCGGACGAGGGGTTTACGGAACCCAATCGCGAACGGCGCGAACAGTCCCTTCACGGCCTGGCCTTCGTTCCAGCGTTTCACCAGCGAGCCGCTGGCCTGGGCTTCGAGCGGGTCGAGGAACAGCGGCGCGAAGAGGTGGTTTTGCGGAAACCAGTCGGCGGTGCGCTGGGCGAAAAGCGGCGTTGCGCTGAAAACAACAAAGAAAGAGAAAATGATTTTTCGCATAAACAAGCCTATACGAACTCGTCATTACTTTCCCTTGCCCGTCATTGCGAGGAGGTACGACAAAGCAATCTGTTTCTATCCTGCCAACAGTAGTTTTCTGCAAACCCTTTTGGTGACCGTCAACAGATTGCTTCGTCGTACCTCCTCGCAATGACGAGTAGAAGAATGCAATGACGCCTTGGGGGAGTTTTTATTTTTGTGCCTCCGCGAAGTGTTTGAAAAACAGCGGAATCGTTTCGATGCCTTTGTAAAAATTGAACAACCCGTAGTGTTCGTTGGGCGAGTGGAGGCCGTCGGAATCGAGGCCAAAGCCCATCAGCACGGTTTTCAGGCCCAGTTCTTTTTCAAAAAGCGCCACGATGGGGATGCTCCCGCCGCCGCGCGTGGGCACGGGCTTCTTGCCAAAACTTTCTTCCAGGGCCATTTCCGCCGCCTTGTACGCGGGCGAATCGAGGGGCGTGAGGTACGGCTCGCCGCCGTGGTGGGGCGTCACCTTCACCCGCACCGATTTCGGCGCGATGCTGATAAAATGCTTCGTAAACAGGTCGGTGATTTTCTCCGACGACTGGTTGGGCACCAACCGCATCGAGATTTTAGCCGATGCCTTCGAGGGCAGCACCGTTTTGGCCCCTTCGCCGGTGTAGCCGCCCCAGATGCCGTTGCAGTCGAGCGTGGGGCGGGTGCCGGTGCGTTCGAGCGTGGTGTAACCCGCCTCGCCTTCGACTTCGGCGATGCCGAGGTCTTTTTTATAGGCCTCCAGATCGAACGGCGCTTCGTTGATGCGGGCGCGGTCGGCGACGGAAAGGTCGAGCACGTCGTCGTAAAAACCGGGGATGGTGACGTGGAGTTTTTCGTCGTGCAAACTGGCAATCAGCCGCGCCAGCACGTTGATGGGGTTCGCCACGGCCCCGCCGTACACGCCCGAGTGCAAATCGCGGTTGGCCGCCACCACCTCGACTTCGAGGTAGCTCAGCCCGCGCAGGCCGGTGTCGATGGAGGGCACGTCGTTGGCAATCATCGAGGTGTCCGAAATCAGAATCACGTCGGCCTTCAGCTTGTCACGGTTTTGCGCCACGAATGGGCCGAGGTTGGGCGAACCCACCTCTTCTTCGCCTTCGATCATGAATTTCACGTTGCAGGGCAGGCTGTTCGTGGCCATCATCGCCTCGAAGGCTTTGATGTGCATGTAAAACTGCCCCTTGTCGTCGGCAGAACCACGTGCGTAGATGTTCCCGTCCTTGATCACCGGCTCGAAGGGTGGCGAATGCCAGAGCTCGTACGGGTCGGCGGGCTGCACGTCGTAGTGGCCGTACACGAGCACGGTGGGCAGGGCGGCGTCCACGATTTTCTCGCCGTACACGATGGGGTGCCCGGCGGTTTCGTGGAGTCCGACGGCGTCGGCCCCGGCGTTCGTCAGGCTGTCGCGGACGAACTCGGCAGCCCGCCGCACGTCGCCTTTAAACTTGGAATCGGCGCTGACCGACGGAATCCTGAGCAAATCAAGGAGTTCAGTCAGGAAGCGGTCGCGGTTTTTTTCGAGGAAATCGTGCATGAGTGGGGCCGGGAAGCGGCATGACCGGGTTCCCATTTTTCAGTTGAGTTGCCGCAAAAATAGAAAACCCGCCGGGGAGGCCCAGCGGGTTTCACGAAAGTCGGCTTGAAATTATTCCTCGTCGCGCCGTCGGCGGCGCAGCGGTACGCGGCTCTCCTGCCCGCGCAGCAAGCGCCCGATGTTTTTCTGGTGCGTAAACACCACCAGCGCGAACATCACGAAGGCAAACACCACCAGCACAGTTGGCTCTTTGCCGAAGTACCCGTCGAGCATCAGCAACGGAAACGACATCGCGGC
The DNA here is from genome assembly GCA_965249815.1 of Spirosomataceae bacterium. Taxonomy (GTDB): domain Bacteria; phylum Bacteroidota; class Bacteroidia; order Cytophagales; family Spirosomataceae; genus JAJAZB01. Next base: position 1,539,643 of record CBDFMV010000003.1, read on the forward strand.
CAGCATCGAACTCAGCGATACGTACTGGGTAATGAGCATCACGAGCAGAAAAATGCCGATGCACACGGAGGCGGCCTGCGGGTGAATGCTTAGCACCATCCCGAGCAGCGTCGCGACGCCCTTGCCGCCCCGGAATCCGGCGAAAAGCGGGAACAAATGCCCCACCACGGCAATCAGCCCGAAGGCCAGCTTGAGGTCCACGCGCTCCTCGACGGCAATCGAATCGAGGTAAAACAGCATCAGGCCGAGGTTTGCGGCCAGCCAGCCCTTGAGCACGTCGATGAGCATCACCACCGTTCCGGCCCGTTTGCCCAGCACCCGGAAGGTGTTGGTCGCCCCGGCGTTGCCGGAGCCAAACTGACGAATGTCTAGGCCAAAAAACGCCTGTCCGTACCACACGGCGGTCGGGATGGACCCCAGCAGGTAAGCCAGCACGGCGCAGGGAACGATGTGAAGCCAATTCATAGGCGGTTTGTTACGGAGTGGTTGGTGAACGGAAAACTAAGCGAATTTCTCGCGGGAGGGGAACAAAAATAAGAACGCCAGCGGGAAAATCCTACGCGCGCGGTGGATTATTGCGGCAAAAAGGGGGAATCTGGCGGTGAGTCCTGTGCTTGGTCGAAGCGGCTGGCAGCGTCACGTTCTTCCACGTAGCGAGAGGCTTTTCACCGGAGGCCAACCGGGTGGAACCCGATGCCCGCCCCTTTTGACAAAAGTACCGAGCCATTTTCCGAATGTACCGGGTCTTTCGCCAAGTGTACCGAGTCTACAACCAAGTGTACCGGGCTATTTTCCAAAAGTACCGGGCTATTTTCCAAGTGTACCAGGCATTCTCCCAAGTGTACCGGGCACCTTGACAACTGTACCGGGCCTTCCGCCAACTATACCGCACACGCCGCCAACGATACCGACCGTTTCCCCCAAACGAACAACGCAGGTGCCCATCTCCCCGACGGAACACCTGCGTTGCCACGGCCAGCGGGCCAATTCTACTTGTGTTTGGCAAACCGCAGCCCGGTGATCTGCTTAAACTCGGCGCTTTTCACCCCAAACACGGCCTTCACGTACGCCTTGATTTGCTGCACCACCACGAGCAGGCCGTCCTCGGCGTCGAAAAGCGCCTCGTCGCGGGCGTCGCGGGCCTGCTTGAGGGGTGCCCCCGTGCCGTTCACCGCCGAGGTGCGGGCGCTCATCTCGTCGCGGAACGCCCCCAACCCGGCCAGCGTCAGGTTTGGCTCGTCGCTGCCGGGGGGCGGTGCCGCCGGACCCCACTTCGCATCCTGCCCCAGCAGGTTGATCAGGTTGGTCATCTGCATCACCTTGTTGGCCGCCGACGTTTGCGACGACGAGTTCATGTTCCCTAGCGACCCGTCGGGGTTCGTCGGCTCGTCGGTCAGGCGCTTGCCCCGAAGCTTGCTCACCAGCGACTTCACGGCGTTCATCACCGGCGACTTCGGGCTGAGCACCTTGAGCATGTTGAGCACCCGCGTCACCAGGTCGGGCAGCAGCCCGTACCAGGTCGCCCGGTTGCTGATGGCCGCGTCGTTGGCCGCCTTCGCCGCGCTCACGTCGTTGAGCAGCGTCTTCAAACTCGCCAGCCGGGCCTGCAACGCCGGCAATTTGAGGTGGGCCGGAACAGGGCTGTACCCCACGCCCATGTACGTCAGAAACGTCAGCAGCAACTCGAACACGGCAACCATGCCCTCGAAGCTTGAATCCGATTGTTGTTTTGCCATGATTGACAGGTAGGTTTTGGATAGAACCGCAGCGAACGTACTGGAATGCAGGACGTTCTCCTAACCGTTCGCTAACTTCCCGGAAGATTTTTGGAGATGTGGGCGGGAAGTGGTAGGATTGGAGGCGGATATGGGAAGCCCTCTGACCAGTACGCCGCTTTCAAAAGAACAAAAGCGTTCGCAACCCGACGACGCCCCAGAGGGGCTTGAAATAAAAAGTTACTCGCGAGACGCGAGCAACTGCGGGGATAGCTATCCATCAGAATTTGAAACCAAATCCAAACCGACATTATTTCTTTCTGTATTTAAAAAGGACTAAAAATGGCACAGAACAAAACAACTGAAACCGAAAAAAGTGTTACCGAGTTCATTGATAATATTACGGATGACACAAAACGCAATGACTGCTTTGAACTAATCACAATGATAAAGAAACTGACAAAACTTGAACCTAAAATGTGGGGACCTAGTATTGTAGGTTTTGGAAGTCATCATTACAAATATGAAAGTGGACGAGAAGGTGATAATGCCAACTTTTCCTTTTCACCAAGAGCTTCATCTATTGCACTTTATTTATCAGCCAACTTTGACGATAGAGCAGAATTACTAAAACAGTTCGGTAAGCACAAAGCCGACAAAGGTTGCGTTCACATCAAAACCCTTGCTGAGATTGATAAAAATGTTCTAACAAAAATGATTGCAAATCACATAAAGCATATAGGTAAACTCTATCCCTAAAATGGAATGCCAGCCGCTAACATGCGGTTTTGTGCAAGCAGGGCTTGACGTTCAAACTTCGGCATTTTGCATCGCTGTACTGTTTGTTCCGGCAGACGAATATCTATTTGGCTTTTTGTTGTTAACTTCAACTTTATATTTTCAATTGGGCAGCGGTTCCGGGCTGGACGTTATAAATATCCCACCTGCAGCAATACCTACCCGTTGCACCAACTGGCGCAAGTTTGACTCGTTCAAGTTTTCAACTTGGACGCAGTGTTTTGGCAGTTTGAAACTACCTTTTCAGCCACGAAAATAGTATTAATTTCAGTTAAAATCCCGTTGTTCAGGATGTTTATCCGGAACCAAAATGAACGCCGTTTTGCAAACGGCGGGCCGCGTGAGCGACCAGTTTCCGGGAGCAAAGCGTCACTTCACGCGCTTCGCACTTGACGGCCTTCCATATTTCAGTCGGTAAAATCGAATGCCTTTGATGTACTCAAAATCTTGGCGGTTGTCGGTGTAGAGTTCGGCACCTTCAACCAGGACTGGCGCGGCAATCAGGGCATCGGGAATGGAAAGTTGCTCCCGGTAGGTGAAGAGTAAGTCCAGAAACGTATCGATGGTCACGCGGTCGGCCAGGGTATTGGCTGAACTTGTTGAGCGTTTCCTTCGTCTGCCGCTGTTCATTCTTGAACATTCCGGCGTACATCTCGGCGGCGGTGATGAAGCTGATGGCCAATCGCTCGAAGCCTAACCCGTTCATTTCGCTGATGACCGCCTCGTCCTTGCGGAAATACCGAATGACGATGTTCGTATCGCAGAGGACTATTTTCGGATTGGCCATGCTTTTTTGCGAATGTCGTCCAGGCTACGCTCCGGCCCGGTACTCCAGGCCCCCGCAAAGTCAGCCGGGTTTTCACCAGGTTCGTAATTGCCTTTCACGAGGGTGTTTCGGCTTCTCACCGCCTCCGTAGTCGGCTCATCCGCGCTGACTTCCACGTAAGGAATCGTTTCCAGAAACGATTTGAACGTCCGCGCCTGCGGCTTTTTCACGTTCAATTTCAAGGGAACCGTCTGCGTCGTTGCCATGTCTTTGCCGGAGATTTGCGGTAACGAAGATAACCGATTAAAACGACACTGCTCAAAACCCCGTCTTCTTCCTTCTCCTCGGTCTGTAAAATTAACTCACCCTGGCCCGTCCCCTGACGGGCCAGAACGCGTAGAGGTAAATCATGCAGGCAACTGTTGTCTTCCGTAGCTTTTCAGGGTAGACAAACTTTAAAAAAGAGTATTCGGCGTTCGCAGCCCTTTTCGGCACTTTTTAACGAAATACCCGCCAAACCGGGGGCGGGTATTTCCTGGTCAGTTACCTTCGCCCCATGAACGAGACGTTATCCAGGCAACCGCTGAGTTCGGTACGTTCGGGCGGTCATGCCTTTTTAAGGCGCTCCATTTGCTGGGTTTTTTTAGTGAGCGTCGTGGGCGGGGGTGGGGTGTTCGCGCAGGCCCGACCTTCGTCCGGCCCGGTGCCAAGCCGTCAGCAAACCGCCGTCGGCCCGGATAAAAAACGCGTGGCCCAGGGGCAGTTGTTGTTTCAGAACAACTGCTCGCCCTGCCACAACTTTTTGCAGCGAGGCATTGGCCCCAGCCTGGGGCAGGTCACGGCACAGGTAGCACCCCCGGCCCTGAAGCAGTTTATTCGCAACGCCCCCGACCAGATCAAACGGGGCGATGCCCGCGCCACCCGGCTTTTTGCGGAATACAAGCAGGTGATGCCTGCCTTCACGACCCTGAACGAGGGCGAGCTGGAGGCGTTGCTGGCCTACATCGGGGCCAACCAGCGGCGCGAATCGCCCACCATCGAACCCGCCGATTTGGGTACCGTACTCACCGATCCAATCCCGGCCAAACCCCTGAAATCGGGTCTGCGGCTCCAACTCACCGAAGTGCTGACGGCCCCGGCGACCGCGCCCAAGGCACCTCGCGCCCGAATCAACAAGATGGCGGTGTTGCCCGGCCCGCCGGAACGGGTGTTTCTCCAGGAACTGCGCGGCCTCCTCTACGAACAGGCAGGCGATAGCTTGCGGGTCGTGATGGATATCCGCAACGAGCGCCCCGGCTTCATCCATGCCCCCGGCCTGGGTTCGGGCTTTGGCAGCTTTGCCTTTCACCCTGAATTCGCTAAAAATGGCCTGCTCTACACCACGCACACCGAAAAAGCCGGGTCGGCCCGCGCTGATTTTGTCTACGCCGACTCCATTCCCGTCGCGCTGCAATGGGTGCTCACCGAATGGAAAATAGCCAGCCCGGCGGGGGCCGTCTTTGCGGGCGCGGGCCGCGAACTGATGCGGGTCAACATGGTATCGCCCATCCACGGCGTGCAGGAAACCACCTTCAACCCCGTGGCCCAACCCGGCAGCCCCGACTACGGCCTTCTGTACATAGGCATCGGCGACGGCGGAGCCACCGAAAACGGCTACCCGTTTCTCTCCCAGAGCAACCGGCACATCTGGGGTTCGGTCGTGCGGATTGATCCGCTGGGCACCAACGGCCCCAACGGACGCTACGGCATTCCCCCCGTCAATCCCTACGCGCACGACAACGACCCGGCCACGCTCGGTGAGGTGTTTTGCCGGGGGTTCCGCAACCCCAACCGCCTCACCTGGACGCCCGACGGCACGATGCTCATCACCGACATCGGCCAGGCCAACGCCGAAGAACTGAACATCGGCATCGCCGGGGCCGACTACGGCTGGCCGGAGCGCGAGGGCACGTTTCGCATCAATCCGCACGGCAAAATGAGCCTCGCCTACGCCCTGCCGCCCAACGACGCGGCTTTTCACTACACCTACCCCGTGGCGCAGTACGACCACGACGAAGGCAACGCCATCTCCGGCGGGTTTGTGTACACCGGAACGGCCCTGCCCCTGCTGACGGGCAAGTACGTGTTTGGCGACGTGGTGAACGGGCGGGTGTACTTCGTGGAAAGCAAAGCGTTGAAGCCGGGCGTTCAGGCCCCCATTCAGGAAGTGGAACTGGAACTGGCCGGGAAAGAAACCACTTTTCAGCAACTGACGGGGGCCAAAAAAACGGACCTCCGCTTCGGCCTGGGGGCCAACCGGGAGCTGTTTCTGTTCACCAAAACGGACGGCAAGCTGTACCGCGTGACAGGGTGTTCGCGTCAGAGGTGAGGCGCGTCTTCGTTACCCGACCGCTACACGTCTTCGAGGGACTCCCGGTAGCCCCGCCCGATGGGAATCGAAACGCCGTGAACCTCGACGTGGTCGGCCGTGTACGAGTCGATCTTGCTGACGGACACGATAAACGACCGGTGAACCCGTTTGAACCGGTGCGCCGGTAAAATCGCCTCGATCTCGTGGGTGCTCATTTTTGAAACGTACGCGTTTTTGGTCGTCACGATTTTGACGTACTCCCGCTGGCTTTCAATGTACACCAGTTCCGAAAACAGCAGCTTCACCTTCTTTTTCTGCACGTTCACAAAGAGGTAATCTTTCGCGTCCGGGTTCTCCGGAAACCGCTGCGGGGCGCGCCCCCTGGCGTTCACCTTGTTGACGGCCACCAAAAACCGTTCGAACGCGACGGGTTTCAGCAGGTAATCGGTCACGTTCAGCTCAAATCCCTCGACGGCGTATTGGTGATAGGCCGTGGTGATGATCACCGCCGGGGCGTGCGTCAGGGTTTTTAAAAACGCCATGCCTTTCAGTTTGGGCAGGTGGATGTCCAGAAATAGCAGATCGATGGGTTTGTCGCGGAGGTAGTCCGTGGCCAGCAGCGCATCCCTGAACGTGCCCTGCAACTGGAGAAACGGCACCTGGGCAATGTAATCCGTCAAGACTTTCACGGCCAGCGGCTCGTCTTCAATGATTAGGCACGTGAGTTTAGACATGGCTGGCAAGGTTGATTTTCAGCGTCGCCGTAAACTGGGATTCGCCCGGCTGAACCGCCAGCGAGTACTCGGTGTAAAGCAGTTGGAGTTGCCGCCGCAGGTTGGAAAGCCCAATGTTTTCCTTTCCGGCTTCGTCAGAAAATGTTTCCGTCGAGTTTTTCACCAGGAACGTCAACTGCCGCTGTTTCACCGACAGGTGAATATCGACAAACGGCTGCGTTCTGGTTTCGGAAACCCCGTGTTTGAACGCATTCTCCACCAGCGGAATCAGCAGCAGGGGCGGGATGGCTTGTTTCGGGTCTTCGAGGTCGTGGTTGAACTTCACCCGGAGCGACTCGTCGTAGCGCAGTTTTTCAAGGGCGATGTAGTCGTTCATGATTTTCAGTTCCTGGTCGATGGCGATGTAGTCGCTGCTGGTTTCGTAGAGCATGAATCGCAGCAGTTGGGACAGCCGTAAAATAGCCTCCGGGGCCAGGTCGGACTTGTCTTTTGCCAACGAATAGAGGTTGTTGAGCGTGTTGAACAAAAAATGCGGGTTGGTTTGCGCCTTGAGGTAGTTGAGTTCGGCGGCCTGCTTTTCGATGCGCAGTTGCTGGGCGGCCTGTTTCAACTGGAGGTGGTCGTAAAGGTGCCGGATGAGGCCGAAAAAGAAAACCGAGAAGACACTCGCTGAAAATTGCGCGGCTACCGCTTCGCCCGTTGACGGATAGGTTTTGGCCACCGTGTACACGTGCAACTGAATTCCGAAGGCTCTCCAGGCGTAAAACCCAAACGAGAACAAAAAAAGCTGAACGCCCAGCCGAAACAGAGAGCGGAGTATCCGTTTCCGGGTCAGCCCGGGCAGGGTGTACTCGAAAAACAGGTAGTTGACCCCCACGATGTAAACCGATCGCCAACAGCCACTCAGTACGGTGGTCGGCAGCGCATCGGGGTGCTGAATCAACTCGCTAATCATCCACAAGAGCGTGTAGGCAATGCCAATCCGGCCGTAAAGCCGGAGGCGCTCTTTGTTGATGGGCCGTTGCATGGCGCGATTTAACGGATAAATCCCAAACGAGCAGGCATCGGCTCCCGAATTGATTTTTGGGTCAATGAACGACCGGCAAACGTCAACCAACGGGCGTAAAAGGCGGCCTCTTTCCCTTCGGCCCGTCTCCCCTTGCCTGAATTTCCCGGTGATCGACCTGCCCACGGTGTTTGTTGACCCGCAACGGCTCTTGGTTGACGGGGGCTTTTGCGGCCTCGTTTCATTGGATATGCTTGCAAAAAAAACACGTCCTTTTATGAAAACGAATGTACTTCTGTTGGTGGCCGTCGTTGGAATGGCTGCCCCCGGGCAGGCCCAGGTCGAACCCACCGCCGGTACCTGGAAAACCTGGTTGATCCCCGCAGGCAGCGCCTATCGCTTACCACCACCGCCTTCGTACAAACAGGAAATTGCGCTGGTGCTTGCGCAGCAGCAAAACCTGAACGCCGCCACCCGGCAGCACATCGAGTACTGGAACGCCGGGGCGCCGGGCTACCGGTGGCAAAATCTGATGGCTACCCTGTGGATGAACGACGCCTCCAGCAACGGCGCTCTGGCGAACATGGTGCTCGGCGTAGCCACCTACGATGCCACTATCGCGGCGTGGGATACCAAGTACGCGTATGGCCGTCCCCGTCCGTTTGCGGTCGACAAACGGATCAGGGCGTACGGTACGAAACCGGAGAGTCCTTCATACCCCTGTGAGCACTCGGTGGCGGCGGGGGTGGCGGTCGGCGTCATTGCTCATTTCTACCCGGCCCTGGCCGATTCCGTGCAGCACCTGGCCCAGCAACTCATGGTCTCGCGGATAGCCGCCGGTACGGCCTTTCCCAGCGACACCCGGGCGGGTTTTGAACTGGGCAAACGCATCGCCGAACAGGAAATCGGGCGCACCAAAACCTTCACCACTCAACGGACCTGGGATGGAAAGCGACCAACCGGCCAGGGATACTGGACTGGGAAAACTCCCGCGTTCCCCCTGGCGGGCCTCAATAAAACGGTGGTGCTCGACAGCAGCAGCCAGTTTCGTCCCGGTCCGCCCCCCAACTTCGCCAGCGACATGGCCGAACTTAAGGCCTTCAAACCCACGTTCCGCTCGCAGGCCAACGCGTTTCAGTTTGCCAGCCAGCCCGTTTGGGAAGATCTGCTGCACAAAAAAATCTTTGAGTACAACCTCCACCTGAACCCGCCGAGGGCCGCCCGGCTGTACGCCCTCGCGGCGGTGGGCGTATACGACGGCTTCATTGCCTGCTGGGACGCCAAGTACGCCTACTGGGGCATCCGCCCGGAACAATACGATACCACCTACCGCCCCCCGCTGCTGGCAAGCCCGCCCTTCCCGGGGTATCCTTCCGGGCACGCGGCCATCAGCGGCGTGATGGGCGAACTGTACGCGTATTTCTTTCCGACTGAACGCGCTTATTTTCAGAAAAAAGCCAAAGACGGTGCCGAATCCCGCTTTCAGGGGGGCATTCACTTCCGCACCGACAACGAGGTGGGTCTGCAACTGGGCCGAAAGATTGCCGCCCTGATGATTCAGAAAGCAAGGCTCGATGGATCCGAGGAGGAGGCCACGCTGGCAGCGCGAAAAAAGACAGGCTCCAAAGCCAGGGAGTAAATGACGACTGGCTGGTGGTTTGAGTTGCAATGCCCCTGTCCGTCCGTCCACCTACTCAATCACGTGAAACAAATGCTTCCACCGAATCGTCTCCGCCAGGTTCGGGGCGGTAGGGTCGATACTCATCCAGATAAAGACGGCTTTGCCCACGAGGTGGTCTTCGGGCACGAAGCCCCAAAAGCGGGAATCTTCGGAGTTGTGGCGGTTGTCGCCCATCATGAAGTAATAATCCTTGCGGAAGGTGTAGCTTGTCACGGCCCGGCCCCCGATAGTCAGCGCGGCGGGCGTCCCCGCGGCGGGCGTCAGGGTGACGTCCTCATGGCCCTCGTGCCGCTCGATGACGGAACCGTAGAGGGCAAGGGTCTGGCGGTTGATGGGGATGGTCATGCCCCGTTTGGGTACCGTCAGCGGGCCGAAGTGGTCTCGATTCCAGGCGAAGGCCGCGCCGCCGTAGATGCCCGCGTCCGGCTCCGTGGGCGGGGCGATGATTGGCTCAACGCCGTGCACCCAGTCGAACTCCCGGAAGGTGGCGATGACGGACTCGGTCGCGTTGACCTGGTAGCCGATGAGTTCCGTCGCGCCGGTGGTTTGGTTGACCTGTTCGACGGGCTGCCAGTTGATAAACGGTCCTTCGGCGGAGTTGAAATCGTTGGCGATGCCGTATTTCCGGAAAAACCGGTCGTTGAGTACCTCGGTGGTTTTGACGAAATACGTCGTCTGGGCCTGCGGGGGCTTGGGGAAGGGTTTGTCATTTACGAAAACTTCCCCCTGCCGGATGCGCACCACGTCGCCCGGAATGCCGATGCACCGCTTGATGTAGTTCGTGCGGAGGTCGGCGGGGTAATCGGGTTCACCGGCTTTGCGGGGCGGGTAGTTAAAGACCACCACATCGCCGTTTTTTACCGTTGAAAACCCCGGCAACCGGAACGAAGGCAGTTGAATCGCCGAACTGTACGAAGGCAGGTGCGTGCCCCAGATGGTCTGGTGGGTGAGCGGGATTTGCAGAGGTGTACGGGGGGTTTGGGCACCGTAATGGAGTTTGCTGACGAACAGGTAATCGCCCACCATCAGGTTGTTTTCCATCGAAGGCGTGGGAATGGCAAACGCCGTGAAGGTCAGAAACCGGATAACGGTGGCGGCGATAACCGCGAACAGCAGGGAGTCGGCCCAATCGCGGAACACGGATTTTTTGGGTTTCGCCGGCTTGGCGGCTCTGGATTTAAGGCTGAACATGATTGAAAAGGGGATTGGCGTTGTTGGGAATCGCCCGGCCCGCGAAGGCGCTGCGAATCAGGCACAAAAGGTAGGCAATAGACGAAACCGGGTGCGGCATTTTTTACACAGGCGGTTGGTGCCGTTCATCCGGGCCTGATCGTAAAAATTGCGTCCTGTGCGTTTTCCCACCCCGTGCTCCGCCTACCTTTGCCCCATGCCCGCGTTTTCACCTTCTACCCGCCTCGGCCTGCTGGGCGGCGGCCAACTGGGCCGGATGCTGTTGCAGGCCGCGATTGACTTCGACCTCCGCCCGGCCGTGCTCGACCCCGACCCCGACGCGCCCTGCGCGGCCATTGCGCCCCGGTTTGTCGTTGGCTCGTTCCGCGATTTCGAGACGGTGTACCAGTTCGGGCGGAACCTGGACCTGCTGACGATTGAAATCGAAAGCGTCAACCTCGACGCCCTCAAACGCCTCCGCGACGAAGGCGTGAAGGTGTTTCCCCAGCCCGAAGTGGTCGAATTGATTCAGGACAAACGCCGCCAGAAGCAGTTTTTTCGGGAAAACCACCTGCCCACGTCCGACTTCGTGCTGACGGAGAACCGCGACGACGCCCGGCAGCATCCGCAATTTCTGCCCGCTTTCCACAAACTCGGTACCGGCGGCTACGACGGGCGCGGCGTGCAGCGCATTGCCACCGAAGCCGATTTTGACAGGGCCTTCGACGCGCCCGGCGTCCTCGAACGCGCCGTGGATTTTGAAAAAGAACTGGCCGTCATCGTGGCCCGGAGCGAGAGCGGCGAAGTGCGCTGCTTCCCGACGGTCGAGATGGTATTTCACCCCGAAGCGAATTTGGTCGAGTACCTTTTTGCTCCGGCGGACATCAGTCCCGAACTCGATGCGCAGGCGCAGGAAATCGCCACCCGCACGGCGCAGGCGTTCGGCATCGTCGGGTTGCTGGCGGTGGAACTGTTTCTGACAAAACCCGGTAGCGACGGACCGGGCGAAATTCTCATCAACGAAGTGGCTCCGCGCCCGCACAACAGCGGCCACCACACCCTGCGGGCCAACGACGTGAGCCAGTTTGAGCAGCACCTGCGGGCGATTCTGGGCTTGCCTCTCGGCGACACCACCGCCCGCGCCGCCGCCGCGATGGTCAACCTGCTCGGCGAAGACGGCTACGACGGCGAAGCTCGCTACGAAGGCATGGAAACCCTGCTGGCCATGCCCGGCGTTCACCCGTTTTTGTACGGCAAAAAACTCACAAAACCCTTCCGCAAAATGGGCCACGTCACGGTCGTGGACGAAACCGTAGCCTCGTTGCGGGAAAAAGTAAAAGCCGTGCAGGCGGCGGTGAAGGTGATTTCCTGAACGAGGCGGCAACTTTCCACTTTACACTCCACCCTTTCCACTCAAAACTATGGTTGGCATCATCATGGGCAGCAGTTCAGACCTGGCGGTCATGCAGGAAGCCGCCGACGCCCTCGCCGAACTCGGCGTAGCCTACGAAATCGACGTAGTGTCGGCCCACCGCACGCCCGTCCGGATGGTCGAATACGCCCAGACCGCCCGCGAACGCGGACTGAAAGTCATCATCGCCGGGGCGGGCGGGGCGGCGCATTTGCCGGGCATGGTGGCCTCGCTCACCACCTTGCCGGTGATTGGCGTCCCGGTGAAATCGAGCAACAGCATCGATGGGTGGGACTCGGTGCTGTCCATCCTCCAGATGCCCGCCGGGGTGCCCGTCGCGACGGTGGCGCTCAACGGCGCACGCAACGCCGGAATCCTGGCCGCGCAAATAATTGGCGTGGAAAATTTAGAAGTGGCCCGTAACTTGCGGGAGTACAAAAGCGCGTTAGAAGCCAAAGTAGAAACCATGCGGCAATCGCTGCGCGAAAAACTTTAAAATGACCCGTAACCAGTGACCAATTTAAAATTCAACAATTGGTCACTGGTTACGGGTCACTGGTCATTGAATCATGGAAGAACGCAATCAACGTCCGCCGGAAGGCTCGAAATTGCCCGTTGTGGCGCTGGGCATCCTGGTTTTTGTCATTGCCGCCCTGCTTTACGTCGGGTACGAATACGCCTCCGACGACACCTCCTCGACGTCCGAACTGACCAACGTCAAACAAGACCCGACGATGGTGGCCCACGAAGTCAGCGACGAGCCGCCGACCACGCCGACTGCCGAAACCAAACCGGCTAAAAAAGAAAAAGTCCCCGAGTTTGTGCCCCCGGCCAGCGTACCCGACGAAGCCAGCAACTCGGAAGCGGGTGCTACCGACGAAACGCCCGAAAAACCCGCGAAGGCCAAACCCGAAGTAGCCGAAAAGAAACCCGAAGCGAAGCCCAAACCCGAGGCGGAAGCCAAACCGACGGGGGCCGCCGTGGCCGAGAAAAAGCCAGAGAAGAAGCCCGAACCGGCTAAAACCGAAACGGCCCCCGCCACACCCGTGAAAGTGGCAGGCGGCGGGGCTACCGTGACCCACACCGTGGCCGACGGGCAGACGTTTTACGGCATCGCCAACCGCTACAACGTGAAGTGGGAAACGCTGAAAAAACTCAACCCCGAGGTGGAGGACGTCAACATCAAAGTAGGCGTGACCAAACTGCGCATTCCCGTGCGGGCCATCCACACCGTCGGGCCGGGCGACATCCTGCGCGTGGTGGCCCAGAAATACGGCGTCACCGTCGAGCAACTCATGGCCGCCAACGGCAAAACCAAGAACAGCGCCACGCGGGGCGAAAAACTCGTGATTCCGTATTCGACAAAAGAGTAGGCAGTGACCAGTGACCAGAAATAGAGAAGCCCGCAAGGTACGCGTTTCGGCGCTGCCTGCGGGCTTTTTACTGCGAACTGCCTACTGCTCACTGCCTACTCTTTTTTCGTGTTCAGAATCACCACGCCGTACTTTGCTTTTTCGCCGTAGGCGGCGGTGGCTTTCTGGCGTTTCCAGAGCGAAACGTTCGTGAGGTCGGCGGCGTCGAGGGCTTCGACCTCCTGGCGCGTGGCGGGCTTGTCGCCGATGAGGAAGTAGGGCATCTTCGCGGCGTCGCCGCTTTCGAGTTTCACTTTCTGGCCTTGTTTGAGTACCAGCGTGTAGCCGTGCAGGAGTTTTACGCGGCTGTCTTCGGTTTGCGAAAGGTCCATCGAAGCAATTTGCGCCCGGCGGTGCAGGAGCGTGTCGTCCTTGACCGTGTCCGCTTTGGCGGTCACAACGGGGGAGTTCGACGGGTTTTTGGCTTTTTTCTTTTGGGCAAAACCGGCGCTGGTGGTCAGCAAAACGCTCAGGGCGAGGAGAAAGAGAAGTTTCATGGTCGTTGAAAACGGTTTTCCGGAGAAGGGCATAAAAAAATCCGGCCACGGGGCCGGATTTCTGTCTGAACGGTTCGGACAAGATAAATCTCAAACTGTCTTCTCCTGCAACAACGACTTCCGCCGCAGCAGGCTGTCCATGAAACGCAGGTCGTTGTCGGAGTTGAAAATGGCGAAGGGCAGGTACAGAAACTGGTGTTTGCCCATCATCAACACGTAAGCGTCTTTGCTTTTCTGGGCCGACTGGATCATGTCCCACTTGATGATGCCGCCTTCTTTGGCATTGATGCGCATCAGAATCTGTCGGCTGTCGATTTCGTACACGTAGCGCTGAAACAAGGGCTTGTTCTGCTCCAGTTGGGTCACGCCCGTAAACTGAATGCCCCAAAACAGCACGTACAACAACGCCCCCACGACAATGACGACGTAAATCCACCAGTTGGGGTAGGCACCGGTCAGGTTGAGGGCCACGTTGACGAGGATCAGCGCCAGCGGTACGAAGGCCCACATCCACTGCGCTTTGGCCCACTGGCGCATAGCCAGGCTGATGTAGGTTTTGGGTTCGAGGGCGTATTTTTTCGTCCGGATGCCGTTCGATGGCGTCGGGTTGGGGTTTTGCCCGTAGGGAATCTGGTATTTGTTAACGGGAGTCTTGGCCATGGGCTTCTTGCGGAAAAAACAGGTCGTAAAGGTACGAAAAAGGCGGGTTCGGTTTGTGGTTTAAGGTTTAACGTTTGAAGTTTAACGTGCAGGGTCGAACCTCAAACGTTAAACTTTTGGCCCCCCACTTTTCCCCGCCCTTCGCTACCTTTGCCGCCATGACGGCAGCAACCCAAAACGCCATTCTGACGCCCGCGCAGGTGGAGCAGAAAATCCGGCGCATCGCCTTCGAGGTGTACGAAAACCACTTCGACGAAACCCACCTTGTGCTGGCGGGCGTCGAAGGACAGGGCTACCGCTTCGCCCAGCGCCTGGCCGGGCACCTGCGGGCCATCTCGCCCCTGAACGTCGACGTGGCCGCGTTGTCCATCGACAAAACCCAGCCCAACGCCCGCCCCGCCGCGTTCGACCGGCCCGTCGAAAGCCTCGAAGGCCGGTGCATCGTGGTCTGCGACGACGTACTCTACACCGGCCGCACGCTGGCGTACAGCCTGTCGCCGTTTTTTCGCATTGTTCCCAAAAAATTGCAGGTGGCCGTCATCGTCGACCGGGGCTACCGGCGCTACCCCATCTCCGCCGATTACGTTGGTTATGCCCTCGCCACCACCCTCACCGAACACGTCGACGTGGTGCTCGAAGGCGACGGGGCGGGGGTGTACCTTAGTTAAAAGTGAAAAGTTGAAGCCACCAACTTTTTCACTCTTCACTTTTCCCTTGAAAAATCTCGCCCTTTTCGCTTCCGGCTCCGGCTCCAACGCCGAGAAAATCGTAGAATACTTCCGCGACCACCCGCAGATTTCCGTTGGCCTGATTCTTTGCAACAACCCGCAGGCGGGCGTTGTGGCGCGGGCCGAACGGCTCGGTGTGCCGCTGGTGCTGTTTACCCGCGAGGAATTCAGGGCGGGGAAAGTGCTGGAAATTTTGGCAGAAAACCGCATCGACTGGGTCGTCCTGGCGGGGTTTCTCTGGCTGGTGCCGGGCGGCCTCGTTGCCGCTTTCCCCAACCGCATCCTGAACCTGCACCCGGCGCTCCTGCCCAAATTCGGCGGCAAGGGCATGTACGGGCACTTCGTGCACGAGGCCGTCGTGGCGGCGGGCGAGCGCGAGTCGGGCATCACGATTCACCGCGTGAATGAGCAGTACGACGACGGGGCCGTGGTGTTTCAGGCGCGTTTCCCGGTCGAACCCACCGACACCCCCGCCGACGTGGCCCGCAAAGGCCAGGCGCTCGAACACGAATGGTTTCCGAGAATCATTGAACGGGAAATTCTTGCTCAGCCATGACGCCCGACGAAACTTTCATGCGCCGCGCCCTCGACCTGGCTCCGCTCGGCCTGGGGACCGTCAGCCCCAACCCGCTGGTGGGCTGCGTGATTGCGCACGAAAACCGCATCATCGGCGAAGGCTGGCATAAAAAATACGGCGAAGCACACGCCGAGGTCAACGCCGTGAACGACGCGCTGGCCCGTTTTGGCGAAACCGAGGCCGCCCGGCTGCTGATCGAAGCCACGGCTTACGTCACGCTCGAACCGTGTGCGCACTGGGGCAAAACCCCACCGTGCGCCGACTTGCTCGTTCGCCACCGCCTGCGCCGCGTGGTCGTCGCCAACGACGACCCCAACCCGCTCGTTTCGGGCCAGGGATTGCAAAAACTGCGCGCCGCCGGAATCGGAGTTGAAACGGGCCTTTTGGCCGAAGATGGCCGCTGGCTCAACCGGCGTTTTTTCACGAACATCGAAAAACAGCGGCCGTACGTGGTCCTGAAGTGGGCTGAATCGGCGGATGGATTTATTGCCAAACCCGACTTCGGCGCGGTGCAGATTTCCAACGAACTTTCCCGGCAGGTCGTCCACAAGTGGCGAGGCGAAGAAGACGCCATCCTGGTCGGTACCCGCACGGCCCGCTACGACAACCCGCAACTCAACGCGCGGCACTGGTCCGGTCCGGATGGACCGGGAAGGAACCCCGTCCGCGTGGTCATCGACCGCCTGCTGACACTGCCGCCCGCGCTCCGCCTTTTCGACGGCACCCAACCGACGATTTGCTACAACACCTTGAAAGACGGCGAACAGCCTAACCTCACGTTCGTGCGCCTCGACCCGGACGGCGCGTTTCTGCCCCAACTCCTTGCCGATTTGCACCGCCGCCGCGTCGGTTCGGTGCTGGTGGAAGGCGGCGCGGCCACGCTGCAAGCGTTTCTGCGAAGCGCCCTCTGGGATGAAATCCGGCTTTTTCGCAGCTCCCGCAGCCTCGGCAGGGGCATCGCCGCCCCGCGTCCGGCGGGTCGCCTGCTCAGCCGCGAAACGCTGCTCGACGACGACCTGCTGCTTTTTCGCCGGGAGTAGGGGCATTCAGGTTTGGTGTTTCTCACCGGATTAAAACTACTTGATTTTCACCACCTGCCTCGTACACCGCACCACGGGTTGCCCGGCCCGGAGCCAGCAGAGGCCGAGGCAGTAAGTACCAGGCGGGAGTTTGTTGGGAAACGTGGCGTAGAAGTGGTCGGCGTAAAAATTTCCCGTGCTTAAAAACACGGCAGTCGTAGCTTTTTCCCGCCGGGGCGCGATAAAGAACACCCGATTCGACGCCCTAACGTCCGCCAGAAACAACCACACGCCTGCCTGCGGCACGCCACCCGCTTGCAGCGGTCCGACGGCAAGGTTGAGGTTGGGGAACAGGCCCGGCTGGAAGGGAACGGGCAGGCGTTTTCCGACTACGCTAACAGGTCCCGAATCCGGGTTTTCGCCCCGCCGGGCTGCTTGCCCGATGGCACGGGCCGAATTTTCGGAAAACGGCCCTGGAAAGCGGCAGTAGCGAAAATAGGCGGGCTTCGGGTCAGTAAAGTCGGGGAACTGGTGCAGAAACACCCCGTGCTGCGGGTAGTTGTAGGCGTCGGCATTCAGCGCCTGCACCATCGTGTCGCGCACGGGTCGGTATTGCAGGTAAGCGTAGGCGTTGGTGAGCACACTAAACGGCAGAATGGCGCACAGCGCCCACCGGCGATACGTCGGCGCAAGCGAGGCAATCGCAACCAGGTAAAACAGCGCCAGCAGCACCGTCGAATAGAGGTGAAAACGGTCGCTGACCATTTCCTCAAGGCCCGAACCCGCACGGGCTACGCCAATCATCGCCGCCGTGCCGAGCATACACACCAACGCTGCGTGCAGCAGCCAGTTGGCCGGGGTGGGCAACCCGTTGCGAAGCCACGGCTTCGCCGGAGCGACCACGCTGAAACCCTTCCGCAACAGCAACACCGCGTACCCCACCAGGACGCCCGCGCCCAGCAACCCGCTCAGCAGTACTGCCTTGGAATCACTAAGCACCCTCAGATAGGAGCCTGTAAACACCACCACGTTGAGCACCAGGTTGCGGAGGAGGACCGCCGGAGCGGGCGACCGCACCGTGGCGCTCGAAAGGTGGTACTCGTGAAAATACAGCCCCAGCACGCCCCCCGCCGTCAGCAACCAGGCGACCAGCACCCGAAACCGCCCTTGCACGACCAGCAGCAAGCTGCCCGCCACCCAGGCCATCAGCCCGTTGCCCCCGGCAAACGAGGCCATCGCCGCCAGCGGCAACGCCCAGCCCCAGCGCCGGTTTTTGGCTAAAACAGAAAGGCTTCCCAGCGAAAACGCCGTGGCCAGCGGCGGCTGAAACGCCACCAGGCCCCACAGGTTGATCTGGTACAGGTGCGGGTTGCAGAGCAAAAACGGCACGGGCGCAAAATACGCCAGCGGCAGCCGGGCCGTTCGGAAAAGCTGGTAAAGCACGCCCACGAGCAGGAGCAGGTTGGCGTAGCCCACGAGGGCCATCCAGCGGACGTCGAGAAAACCGTGGAGTTGGTACGAAAGCAGGGCTGCCAGCCGGGAAAACACCACGCGGTGGTCGTTGAGCTGTTCGAGCAGCAGGTCGGCGGGGTGCGAAAAGCCACGTTCGGCAAACTGGTTGATGGTCCCAATCAGCGTGGTGTCGTCCATCAGGGGCATCCCAAACGCCCAGCGCCAGACGTAGACGAAGTAGGCCAGTACCGGCAAGGCCATGATCAGCCACCACGGCCAACTGGACCGGGACGAGCCGGGCCACTTAAAATCCATCGTCGGCATTGCGTTCTGAACGGGTTAGTTAAACGGGCGAATTCCAGATTTCCCACGACCGCTCGGCCTGCAATTCGAGCATCCGGTAACCGTTGTGCGTGGCTGCGCCGCGCTGGGCACCTTGCCGCAGAAAACGCGTTTCGGCGGGATTATACACCAAATCGTACAGAAGGTGGCGACCGGTTACGGATTCGTACGGAATTTCGGGGCTGGCGTCCACGTTTGGGGCGGTACCCAGCGGCGTGGTGTTGATGAGCAACTGATGGTCGGCAAGCACTTCCGGCGTGAGGTCGGCGTAAGTCAAATCACCCTTCGTCGCGTCGCGGGAAACGATTTTATAGGAAATCTTGAGGTCGCGCAGGGCTGCTTTCACGGCTTTGGCCGCGCCGCCGTAGCCCAGAATCAAGGCACCCGTGGGTTGGTTTTTCCGGAACGCGTCCCACTCTTCGAGCGACTGCCGGAAGCCGTACAAATCCGAGTTGAACCCCCGCAGCGTGCCGTCGGGCTGGCGGCGGACCACATTCACGGCCCCGACTTTCCGGGCCGATTCATCCAGCGAACCGAGGTACGGAAACAAGGCCTGTTTGTGCGGAATCGTGACATTCAGGCCAATCAGGTCGGGGTTTTCGTCCCAAAGCGCCGGAAATTGCGCTGGGTTGGGCAACTCGAAAAGTTCGTAACGGCAGTCGGCCAGGCCCTCGCGGGCGAATTTCTCCGTGAAGTATTTTCTGGAAAATGAATGGCTGAGCGGAAAGCCAACGAGGCCGAAAAAGCGAATTGTCTGAACCATGATTCGTGGGATTTTAGGATAAATAGGATGGTGACCACGCTCTTCCAGCAATCATGTGAATCCTAAAATCCTGAGAATCATGGTTCAGACAAATTAAGCAACTGCTTTCTTCAAAAACTTCGCCTTCACCACCTGCCACACCATCGGCAACACCGAAATGCCGATGATGCCGAACACGACGAGTTCAAAGTTTTTCTGGACGAAGTCGAGATTGCCGAAAAAGTACCCGAGCAGCGTAATACTCGTTACCCACAACACCGCCCCGGCGATGCAAAACAGGATGTAGCGGCGGTACACCATGCTGCCTGCCCCGGCCACGAACGGCGCGATGGTGCGCACGATGGGAATAAACCGCGCAAGGATGACCGTCTGCCCGCCGTATTTCTGGTAAAACTTCTCGGTTTCGGTAATGTACTCGCGCTTGAAAAACAGGATGCGCTCGCGGCTTTTGATGCGCGTTCCCAAAAACCGCCCCACAAAGTAATTGACGTTGTCGCCGCACAGCGCCGCGCCGATGAGCAACGGAATGATCACGCTCACGCTCAGGTCGTTGCCGGGGCGGGCGGCCAGTGCACCGGCGGCAAATAGCAGCGAATCGCCCGGCAGCAGGGGCATTACGATGAGGCCCGTTTCGGTGAAAACGATTAAGAACAGGATGGCGTACAGCAGCGTGCCGTACTGGTTGGCCCATGCGTCGAGGTAGCGGTCGAGGTGGAGGAGGAAGTCGAAAAGTTGATGAAGGAGTTCCATAAAGAGAATTTTGAATGATAGAATGAGCGAATAAATGAATAGAAAAGCAACGCACCGCTGGTATTCATTCATTCGCTCATTCTATCATTCAATCATTGGTTTAAAAAATGCGAGAACGTATCGCCGCGCAGCCCGAGGCGGATGGTCTCGACGGAGATGACTTCTTCGGGGGCGATGTTGCCGAGGTTAACGTTGGCCCCGCAGAGCTTCACGAACCACACCTGCTGCGATTTCTGGGGGGCTTCCCAGATGATGTTTTCGGCGTCGATTTCACTCAGGATTTCTTCGACCAACCCCTGGCGCACCTCGCCGCTGGCGCGGAAGAGGCCCACGTTGCCGCCCTCGCGGGCTTCGCCGATGACTTTCCAGGCACCGGCCTGCAACTCCGACTTGATGAGCCGAATCCACTTGTAGGGCGGGATGATTTTGGCCTCGTCTTTCGAGCCGACTTCCGAAAGCACCGTCACTTGCTGGGCCAGTTGGCGGATGTACTCGCACTTTTCGTCCTGGTTCATGTCGAGTGAACCGTCCGAAACTTCGGCGTATTCCAGGCCGAATTCGTCGAGCAACCGGCGGTATTCGTTGAATTGCTTTCGCACAATAAACGCCTCGAACAGCGTCCCGCCCAGGTACACGGGCACCCCCGCTTCCTTGTAAATCTTCAATTTTTCCTTCAGGCGGGGCGTCAGGTACGACGTGGCCCAGCCCAGTTTCACCAAATCCGTGTAATCGGCGGCGACGGAGAGGAAATCTTCGGTTTGGCGTAGGCTCAGGCCCTTGTCCATCACCATCGTCAGACCCGATTGCCGGGGTTTGACCGTCCGCTCCGGGATTTGCGTCAGCGTGTAGTTCATTCAGTGGAGAGGGAGTTGAGAAGCAAAAACCCCGCAAAAGTAAGGATAGGGCCTCAAACCCCCAACCCATACGAATTTTCTATTGATAAGTGATTGATTATCAATTGTTAAAAAATATATTAATAAACGCTTGACTTTTAATAAACACTGTTCATTAAATTTACATCGTTTTAAAACAGAACCTTTCTCATCATGGGTGTCACGGAACGCAAAGAGCGGGAAAAACAGGAACTGCGGCAACGAATTCTCGAAGCAGCCCGGGATGTCTTCATTGAAGACGGCTACGACAAGGCCTCCATCCGGGTCATCGCCGAGCGGGTGGAATACAGCCCGGCCACAATTTACCTTCATTTCAAGGACAAAGACGAACTGTTCTACGCCGTTCATGAACTGGGTTTTGCCAAGATGTTTGAGCGGATGCAGGAGTTGAATGGCATCGTGCACCCGCTGCAACGCCTTCATCGGATGGGCGAAATCTACCTCGCCTTCGCCGTCGAAAACCCCGAACTCTACGACCTGATGTTCATTTCGCGGGCTCCGATGGCGGCCATTCACAAAAAATACGACACCGTCGGCTGGGACTGTGGGCACCAAAACTTCCTGTTGCTGCAGAACTGCCTCCGCGCCTGCATGGACGGCAGGCACATCGCCGTGAGCGACCTCAACGTGGCCACGATGGCCATCTGGTCGTACGTCCACGGGCTGGCGTCGCTCTTTATCCGCGACCGGTTCAAGGTGTCCGATGAATTTAATAACGCGCCCGAAACGATGCGACTGGCCCTCGACCTGATGATGGAACGCCTCAAGCCATGAAACCGGAACGATTCAGCGAAGCTGACCCGAACCCCACCCTGGACTTTTTTCGGGCCAACGTCGGCCCGAACCTGAGCCAGCGCAGCCCCTCGCCCACGGGCCGCTGGCTCGGTGGGATGCTGCTCGCCGCCGAACCCGGTTCGCTGACGGTGCAGTTCACCGTTCGGGAGGAGTTCTGCAACCCCGCCCGAATCCTGCACGGCGGGATTGCCGCCACGATGATGGACGATTTGATGGGCATAACCGTGTTTTCCCTGCGCCTCGACGTGTTTTTCACCAGTGTGAATCTCAATGTCGATTTCCTCTATGCCGCCCCGCTGGGCACGACCGTCGTGGCGCGCTCGGAGGTGGTTCGGCAGGGCAAGAAAATCATCCACGCCGAATGCCGGCTGACCGACGAGGCCGGGCGGCTGGTGGCCAAAGCAACCTCGAACCTGGTGGCCACAAGCCAGTCGGTTGACCGGGCGAAGTAAACGGTTCGCCGCCGAAAAAATCCGGTTCGCCGGTCCGTAAACTCAGAACATCCTGAAAACCAGTTTATTTTGAACACCCTACGGCACAATCCCCCGTCTCTTCCCATCATCTTCCATGAAACGAAACGTCTTTTTTCTTCTGTTCCTGGCGGCCCTGAGCCGCCCGCTGTTCGCTCAGAACGATCCGCTCGACGCCTACGTTCGCGAGGGGTTAGCCGCCAACCTGATACTCCGGCAGCAGCAGTTCAACCTGCGAAAAGCCCTGCTCAGTCTCGACGAAGCCAAAACCCTGTTTCTGCCCACGGTGGGCTTCGGGGCCAGCTACACCACGGCGGCGGGCGGGCGGCGGATTGACCTGCCCCTTGGCGATTTGCTCAATCCCGTGTACCGCACCCTCAACCAACTCGCCCAGACCGACCGCTTCCCGACGCTCGAAAACCAGAACGTCCAGTTTTTCCCGAAAAACTTCTACGACGCCCGGTTTCGCATCACGCAGCCGCTACTCAACGCCGAAATCGCCTACAACCGCCGCATCCGGCAGGCGCAGATTCCGTTGCAACAGGCCGAGTTGAACGTGTACAAACGCGAGTTGGTGAAAGACCTGAAAACGGCGTATTTCAACTACCTGAAAGCCAGCGAAGCCGTGCGCGTGTACCAGAACGCCCGCACGCTGCTGCTCGAAAGTCAGCGCGTGAACCAGGCGCTGGTCAACAACCAGATGGCCAACCCGACGGTGCTGCTGCGCTCGCGCAACGAACTCGGCAAAAACGACGCCGACCTGGTCCAGGCCGAAAACGCCCGGAAAAACGCCGCCGCCTACTTCAATTTTCTGCTTAACCGCGACTTTGAAACCCCCGTGACGGTCGATTCGAGCTACCGGCGGCTGCAACTGGACGAAATCCCGGTGGGCACCCGCGAAGAACTCGACAAAATCCGGGCCGCCACGCGGGTGACGGAAACGGTGCTGCGGCTCAACCAGGCGTACCGGATGCCGAGACTCGGTGCCCAACTCGACCTCGGCTCGCAGGCTACCGACTGGCACTTCAACAACCAGTCCCGCTACGCGCTGCTGGGTATTTCGCTCGACGTGCCGCTGTACGCCGGAAACCGCAACACCCTGAAAATCAAACAAACTCAGGTTGATTTGGCGCAGCTTCAGGTGCAGACCGCGCAGGTGCAGGACCAACTCCACCTCCAGGATTTCACCGCCTCGACCTCGCTGCAATCGGCCCGGCAGGTGTACGCCAGCCGGAAACTCCAGACCGAAACCGCCCAGCGCTACTACCGCGATTTGTTCCGGCGCTACAAGGAAAACCAGGCGACGTTCATCGAACTGCTCGACGCGCAAACCCAGGTGACCACCGCCCAGGAGCAGGAGGTCATCGCGCTGTACGACGTCTGGATTCGCCAGGCCGAGTTGGAGCGGGCGCGGGCGGGATACCCGCTCAATTAAAAATCGGGTTATCCGGCTCGGCGAACTCCCCGCAAAACTCACGCTTCTCTCTGGTTAAAAATTTTCACAATCTTCTCATTATCAACCATGGAACGCACCCATTTGCTCAACGCACTCTTCCTGCCGCTGCTGGCACTGGCCCTGACAATGACCGGTTGCGGCGGCAAAACCGAAGCAAAAAAGCTTCAAACCCTCGCCGACGAGCTGATTCCCGTCCGGCTCGCGGCGGTAAGCCGCGCCAGCACCGCCGAACCCGTGAAGGCGTCGGGCCTGGTGGCCTCCGAAACCGAAGCGAAGTTGTCGTTTAAAACGGGCGGCATCATCCAGCGAATTTTCGTGAAAGAAGGCGACGCCGTGCGCCGGGGGCAGGTGTTGGCCGTGCTCAACCTCACCGAAATCAACGCGCAGGTGCAGCAGGCCACCGAGGCCGTCGGCAAGGCCGAGCGCGATTTGGGCCGGGTCAAAAACCTCTACCGCGACAGCGTGGCGACGTTTGAACAGGTGCAAAACCTCACCACCGCCCTCAACGTGGCCCAAAACAACCTCGACATCGCCCGCTACAACCGGGGTTTTTCGGAAATCCGCGCCACGACCAACGGCGTGATCATGAAAAAACTGGCCAACGAAGGCGAACTGGCCGCCCCCGGCGCGGGCGTGCTGCTGCTCTCAGCCACCGACCGGAAGGATTGGATCGTGAAAGCGGGCATTTCCGACAAAGACTGGGTGCGCCTGAAGGAAGGCAACCGGGCTGAGGTGCGCCTTGATGCGTACCCCAACCAGACATTCCCGGCCACGGTGAGCAACCTCTCCGTCGGCACCGACGCGGCCTCGGGGCTGTACCAGGCCGAACTGAAGCTATCGACCGCGCCCGCTAAAATGGCCACGGGCATTTTCGCCAGCGTGCTGATTTTTCCGACCGTGAAAACAAGTCTGACGGCCATTCCCGTCGATGCGCTCATCGAAGGCACCGACCGCGACGCCTTCGTGTACGTGGCCGAAGGCGACAAAGCCCGCCGCCGCGCCGTGAAAGTCGCCTACCTCGACGGCACCAGCGCCTACCTCCAGAGCGGCCTCGATGGCGTCAGCCAGGTCGTCACCGACGGGTCGGCGTACCTGACGGAGGGGATGCGGGTGAAAGTGGTGAAGTAACGAAGGTAGCTCCGACCTCTGGTCGGAGACGCTGACCACACAAGCCGATTTCCCGGTAGCAAATTCCTCCCATTCCAAACCACTCCGACCAGAGGTCGGAGTTACCCATGAACCTCTCCGAATTTTCCGTCAAAAACTACCAGTTCACCCTCGTGGTGTTTCTGGCCGTGTTGTCGCTGGGGATTTTCTCCCTCTTCAACATGCCCCGGGGCGAAGACCCCAACTACTCGGCCCCACAGTTTCTGCTCATTTTCGTGTACCCCGGCACCAACCCGCAGGACATGGAGCAGCTCGTGGCCGACCCCGCCGAGCGGAAATTTTCCGAACTCGACAACGTCAAGCGCATCCGCACCGACAGCTACGACGGCCTCGTGACCCTGCGCCTGGAGTACAAGTACGACGCCGACCCCGAAGAAAAATACCAGGAAGTGGTGCGCGAAGTGGCCAGCCTCCGCCGGGAACTGCCCGCCGACGTGCAGGACATCCGGATTCAGAAACTCATCCCGTCGGACGTCAACATTTACCAGTGGGCCATCGTCAGCGAAAACGCGCCCTACAACGCCCTGCGCCGGAAAGCCGAGGATTTTGAGGAAGAGTTGGAAAAGGTCAAATCGCTCAAAAACGTGGCGAGTTGGGGTTACCCCGCGCCGCGCGTCAACGTGCGGCTGAACCTGGAGAAACTCGCCGCCGACCGCATCCCGGTCAACGCCGTGCTGGGCGCGATCCAGAGCGAAAACGTGAACATTCCCGGCGGTTCGGTGGCCGTGGGCAGCAAGAAATTCAACGTCAAAACCTCCGGCGATTACGCTTCGATCGACGAAATCAAGAACACCATCGTGTTCACCAACGGCACCAAAATCGTGCTGCTGAACGACGTGGCCGACGTGGCCCTCGGCTACGACGACGAAAAACACCTGACCCGCCTCAACGGCCACCGCTGCGTACTCGTGACGGTGAGTCTGAAAGACAACCAGAACATCATCCAGACCCGCGCCCAGGTCGAGCCCGTCGAGGCTACCTTCCGGCAAACCCTGCCCAAAAGCATGGATTTGGTGCGGGTGTTCGACCAGCCCACCAGCGTGGACCGGCGGCTGGCCCGCTTCGGCACCGATTTCGCCATCGCCATTTTGCTTGTGCTCGTCACGTTGCTGCCACTCGGCGGGCGGGCGTCGCTGGTCGTGATGATTTCGATTCCGCTCTCGTTGGCCATCGGCCTGACGGCCCTCAACGCCCTCGGCTACACCATCAACCAACTCAGCATCGTCGGTATGATTGTCGCGCTGGGCATTCTGGTGGACGACAGCATCGTGGTGGTTGAAAACATCGAGCGCTTTCTGCGAAACGGCTTTTCCCGCCGCGACGCCGCCATTCAGGCAACCCGGCAAATCGGCCTGGCCGTGGTCGGCTGCACGGTGCTGCTCGTGTTTGCCTTCCTGCCGCTGGCGTTTTTGCCCGAACAGGCCGGGGCCTTCATCCGCAGCCTGCCGATGGCCGTGATCACCACCGTGCTGGCTTCGATGGTCGTGGCGCTCACCATCGTGCCGTTTTTGTCGAGCGTGATTCTGGCCAAACACGAAAACCCCGACGGCAACGCCATTCTGCGCGGCATGAAGCGGCTCATCGCGGGCAGCTACGGGCGGGCACTCAACTGGGCCTTGCGGCACCCGGTGGCCATGCTGGTGCTGGCGCTGCTGATTTTCGTCGGGTCGCTGGCGCTGATTCCGGCGGTGGGGTTCAGCGTGTTTCCGAGGTCGGAAAAACCCATGTTCATGGTCAACGTCGAAACGCCCGTGGGCACCAACCTCGTCACCACCGAGCGCGTGGCCCGGCACGTGGAGGACGTGTTGAAGCAAACCCGCGACTTGAAAAATTTCACGACCAACGTGGGCCGGGGCAACCCACGGATTTTCTACAACGAAATTCCGCGCAACGAAGCCGAAAATTACGCCCAGATTTTCGTCCAGACCGTCGACATGGGCACCACCGAAAAAGCCGCGCTCATCGACGAACTGCGCGAGAACCTTCAGGGCTACCCCGGCGCGAAAATCGAGGTGAAAACCTTCGAGCAGGGGCCACCCATCGAAGCCCCGCTGGCCTACCGGATTTACGGCGAAAACCTCGACACGCTGCGCTCGCTGGCTGCCCGCATCGAAACCCTGCTGGCCAAAACTGAGGGCACCATGTACGTGGACAACCCCCTGAAGGTGCAACCCACCGACCTGCGTGTGGCGATCAACAAGGAAAAAGCCGGGCTGGCGGGCGTACCCGTTGCCGACGTGGACCGGCTCGTGCGCCTTGGCATCGCGGGCCTGAACCTGGGCACTTACCGCGACGACGAAGGCGACGACCACGCCCTGAACGTGTCGGTGGCCCGCGACGGCCGCATACCCGCGTACGACGTGTTTTCAAAAATCTTCGTCAACACGGCCCAGGGCGCAGCCCTGCCGCTGAAGCAACTCGCCGACATCCGGCTGGAAACCTCGCCCAACCAGATTCGCCACTACGACAAGGCCCGGTACGTAACCGTCTCGGCCTTCGTCCGGACGGGCTACAACGTGCAGAAAGTCAACGAGAACGTCGAGACGAAGCTGGCCGCCTTTCCGTTTCCGAAGGGCTTCCGCTACGAAGTAGGCGGCGAAAAGCAGAGTTCGCAGGAAAGTTTCGGCGGCATCGGCACGGTGGTCATCATCGCTGTGTTCGGATTTCTGGCTGTGCTGGTTCTCGAATTCGGCAATTTCAAAAGCACCATCATCGTGCTTTCCGTGATTCCGCTCGGCGTGGTCGGGGCAATTCTGGCCTTGTTCTTTTCCGGCGAGACGCTCTCGTTCACGGCCACCATCGGGCTGATTGCCCTCGTGGGCATCGAGGTGAAAAACTCGCTGCTGCTCGTCGATTTTACCAACCAACTCCGCGCCCAGGGCATGGGCCTCGAACAGGCCATCCGCGAAGCGGGCGAAATTCGCTTCGTGCCCATCGTACTTACGTCGCTCACGGCCATCGGCGGCCTCATTCCGCTCGTGGTCGAGTACTCCGACCTTTACTCGCCCCTGGCGCTGGTGCTCATCGGCGGCATCATTTCGTCCACACTGCTTTCGCGGCTGGTCACGCCGGTGATGTACAAGCTCCTCCCGCCGAAGGTGGCTGTGAGTGAAGCGGTGGTGCGGGAGGCGGAACTGGTGGCCTGAGTAGCCCTCGCCCCGGGTGTCGGGGGGAGTGTGCCCTTTTTCCTCACTGCATCCGGCGCACCCTGGGCTTGCTGTCCCCGGCATTGGTTTTGAAGGGCTTTCCCTCACCGGAAAGCCTGCGAATCGCTACCGGGTGTGTTTAACAACCAGACTGAACAGGAAAGACGATGAAAAAAGCAACGATTCTGGCCGCTACGGGCGGCATTCTGCTGAGCCTGTGCGCAAACGCTCAGCAAAATCAGGGTTCCGGCTCGGCATCGGGTGGCAGCACCAGTTCGTCGGGGACCACCGTCCAGCAGGGCGCAACCACGAACCAGCAGGGTTCGGGCAGCGGGGGTCGCCGGGCTGCGGCGGGCAACAACTCGTCAGGGTCGTACAGTGGCGGCAACACCGGCACGACCAACCCCACGGGCGGCACCGGAGCGGCGGCAACAGTCGGCAGTGGCGCGACGGGCACCACGGCGGCAACCGGCAACGGCACGCAGAAGCGTAAAGCCCAGGGCAATCGTCACAAAGACCGGTCGTCGGGCAAAGGGCCGCAATGAACCGAATTCGTGTGGTCGCCAAAAAGGCCGGTTTCACCAGAAACCGGCCTTTTTGGCGACCTACGTTTTCAATTTCGTGGGCGACTGCCCAAACTGTTCCTGAAACATTTTGGTGAAGTACGACTGCGAACTGTACCCCACCTCGTAGGCCACTTCGGCTACGTTGAAACGGCCTTCGCGCAGCAACTCCCCGGCTTTTTCAAGCCGGACACGGTGGATAAACCAGGTGGTGCTGCGGTTGGTCAGGGCCGTGATTTTACGGTGAAGCTGGGTGCGGCTCATGTTGGCCTGTTGGGCCAGCCAGTCCACGTCCACCTGCTCGTTCTGGAGATTTCGCAGGAGAAGTTGTTTCAGCCGTTCCAAAAACAGCGCCTCTTTTTCGGGAACCAGGGCGACAGCTTCCGGGTCGGGTGCCTTTTCCGACCCCGCCAGCACGGCCTGCCAGGCCCGGCGGGTTTGCAGGATGTTGCGCAGGCAAAGGCTGAGTTCGTCGACGCTGAAGGGTTTGTTCAGGTAGGCGTCGGCACCCAGGCCCAGGCCGCGCAGGCGGCTGTCGTACGACGATTTGGCCGTCAGCAGCGTCACCGGCACGTGGCTCGTGCGCGGGTCGGCTTTCAGCGCGCCAAGCAAGGCGTAGCCGTCCATGTGGGGCATCATCACGTCGCTTAAAATCAGGTCGGGCACGGCGTTGAGGGCGGTTGCGAGGGCCGTACGCCCGTCGTCGGCGGCCAGCGTCCGGTAAGTCGGGGAAAGCATTTCCACGAGGTATCCGCGCAACTCGTCGTTGTCTTCCACCACCAGCACCAGGGGTTTTTCGGCCTGGGCATCCGGGCGTTCTGGGGCCGGTTCGGCGGGCGCGGGTGGGGCAGGGGTTGTTTGAAACGACGACTCCGCCGTTGTCGTCCGCCCGGCGACTTCAACCGGAATCCGGACTGTAAACGTGCTGCCCCGGCCCACCGTGCTTTCGGCCCACACGGTGCCGCCGAGCAATTCGCTCAGCTCCTTCACGAAGGCCAGCCCGAGGCCCGTGCCCCCGTGGGCGCGGGTGCTGGTGGCGTCCACCTGGTAAAACCGCTCGAAAATCCGGGGCAATTTGTCGGACGGAATGCCCGGCCCGGTGTCGGTGATTTGAAGGACGAGGTACGAAGAATGAAGTACGAGTTCAGAGGCTTCGCCTTGTTCGTTCGGACCCAGTTCTTCCTCGACAACCGTCAGTCGTACCCCCACGCTGCCGCCTTCGGGCGTGAATTTCAGCGCGTTGGCGAGCAGGTTGTAGGCGATGGTTTCGAGTTTTTCTTCGTCGAAAAAAACGGCCCTGCCAACCTCACCCCGGTAGGTGAGCCGGATGGACTTCCGTTCGGCGGGTGCCGCGAACGACTCCATCACCTGCCCCAGAAACGCGTCGGGTTCGCCCAGGCTGCGTTTCACGAGGAGGCGGCCCGCGTCGAGCTTGGCCGTATCGAGGAGTTGGGTGACAAGCCGGAGGAGTTGATCGGTGTTGCGCCGGATGGTGCCGAGGCGGTCGTTGCGCCTTACGTCGGGGGCTTTTTCCAACTGCTCGGTGGCGCTGAGAATCAGCGTGAGCGGCGTGCGAAATTCGTGGGTGATGTTCGACAAAAGCTGGCTCAATTGCCGCAGGTTGACCGCTTCAAGTTCGCGCCGGGCCAGTTCGCGCCGGAGTTTTCGCCGCCGTTCGAGCACCCGCCACAGCGCCAGCAGTCCGCCCGTCAGGGCCAGCCCGGCGAGGCTGACGAACCAGCCGGTTTTGTAAAACGGAGGCCGCACCACCATCGTCAGCGTGGCTGGCTTTGGGTTCCAGCCCCGGCCCTGGGGCAGAGCCACCTCCGACACCAGCGTGTACGTGCCCGCCGGAAGCTGATACGAGGCTGTGGCGTCGGGGCCTTCGGCTACGATCCAGTTGCGGTCGTAGCCCAGGAGGTGGTACCGGAACGTGTTGTTGCGGACGCCCACGCTGGCCGTGAACCGCAGCGCGATGGCATCGCCCTCGCCCGCCGTTAGAGTCAGGTGCCCCAGTGTGTCGCGTTCGAGGCGGTAGCGGGTTGCGTCGGGACCGGGGTGGCCCTCCACCCGCCCTTCAAGAAAAGTACCGTTGACCGACACGTCGAGCAAATTGAGCGGGGGCAGGCGTTGCAGGCGGTTGAGGTCGTACTCGAACAGCCGCCGCCCCGCCGACACCCACAGGTGATTGCTACGGGAAACGTACCCGCCCAGCACCGGCTCGGGCATTCCCGCCAGTTCGACCCGCTGCAAATCGCCCGCAACGGTGAGGCGGTACAGGGCCGTTTCCGACTGAAAATACGCGCTGCCGTCGGGCGCGCCGAGCAGGTTGTACACGCGCTGGGTCGAGCGGGGAGGGTCGGTGGTGGGCGTAAGCGGCAGGCGGCGCACCCGGCCCGTGGCGGGGTCGAGCAGGGCCACCTCATTGGTGAGGCCCACCAGCACAGTGCCGTCGGCGCGGATGCGGACGCCGAAGCATTCGTCGGGCGGCAGGGAGGCGTCGGGGTGGGCAGGGTCGTGGGCGTAACGACGGAGTTGGCGCGTGCGGGGGTCAAGGGACGCTACGCCCCACCGGGTGGTGAACCAGATCGTACCTTGCTGGTCCTGGTCGATCCAATTGACCTGGGTTTTTTCCGAAAAAACGGAATCGACCGCTCCCGTGCGGGGATTGAACCAAAGCAGGCCGTTTTTGCGGGTGCCGATCCAGACGTTGGCGTCGCGGTCGGCGAACACGTAATGGCAACCGCCCGGCTTCAGAAACTGGCGGACGAGGCGGGTCGTGTCGGACAGGCGGACGATTTGCTCCGTCGGGTCATCAAAGTACGAGAGCGCGTGGCCCCGGCCCTGCTTGAGCCACAGGCGGCCGTCGGGCGAGGGCACAACGTGGTAGTAATCGTCGCCACTTCGCAGGATGGGGTCGTGAAACACCCGGAACGAGCCGTTTTCCAGCCGCGCCACGCCGTCCTGGGTGGCCAGCCAGAGGCTGCTCCGGCGGTCTTCGGCCATGCCCAGGGTTTTCAGGTTCACGCCCGGCGTCTCGGTCATCTGCCGGAGCAGGCGCGGCAACACCTGCTGGGCTACGCCTGCACCGGGCAAGGCACCAAGCCCAGCCAAAACAAGGAACAGATGGCGGTGGCGGGTGAACCAGAGCAAACGGTGTGGTGTGTCTGTTGATGAATCGGCCCTTCTTCCTTACTGCCTCAACGGACGGTGGCGCGTCGGCGGGCACCCTGCCGGGTTGACGTGCGACCGAATCTTACTCAAAAATGAAACATATTCACCAAGAATGAAACAATGGTGTTAACCCGGCAGCAGGGGAAACCGTGAAATTTGCGGGATTTTTCAGGAAATTGGCAAATCCGTCTTCCGTTCGTTCCATGCGACTGGTCAGGAATCTTCCATGCGCGGCCAATTGCCACGCCCACGATGCACGCCAACCGTTCTTGAAAATCGGGGTCCTGGTGCTGATGGCGTGGCTGCTCGCCGGGGGCACCGCCCGCGCCGCGCCGCCTGCCGTTCGGCCTGGCCTGCCTCCGGAGGGCCTTGCCCTGCGCGAAGGGTGGCGCTGGCACCCCGGCGACCACCCGGCCTGGGCGCAGCCAACGTTCGACGACCGGACCTGGGAAACGGTCGACCCGGCCCAGGCCCTGGTCCGGTTGCCCGCCCTGCGGGCGGCGGGCCGGGGCTGGTTTCGCCTGCGTCTGCCCGCGTCGGCGGGGTTGCACAGTGGGTCGTTTGTGCTGGAAATCGAGCAGGCCGGGTATTCCGACGTATTCTTCAACGGAAAACCCTGCCCCAGCCTCGGCGAAATTCCCGTGCAAAACGGCACCACCGAGCGGTACCTCGTCGAGGCCACCGGCAACCCCGCGAGTGGCGGGGTGCTGTGCCTGCGCTACACCACGCCCCCCCGGCTGGCGCTCGTCAACCCCCTGCACCGGCCCGTGGCGCGGGTGGTGCTCCGCCCCGCCGAGGCCGGGCGGCGGGACTTCGACCGGTTGTACCGGTTCGAGTTTTTTTCGGCCAGCCTGCGGTTTGGGGTGTTTTTCATTCTTTGCCTGCTGCACCTGGTGTTTTTCGCCCTGATGCGCAGCCAGCCTGCCAACCTGTTTTTCGGCTTATTTGCCCTCTGCCACCTTCTTCGCGGGGCGCTGACGCTCCTCTGGCTGAATGGAAGCTTTGGCTTGGAGGACGAGCGCATCGAGTTTTTCGACGTGCTCCTGGCCCAATCCGGGCAGACCCTGTTTCTGGCGGCCACCTACGCGCTGTTTCGCCGCCGGTTCGACGGTTGGTTCTGGGGGCTGGTGGGGCTGACGGCCGTTGCCGTCGCGCTGCTGCCGGTGGTGGCCTCCAGCCGGACGGTGCTCGTGCTGGTGACCAACCTGCTGATGGCCCTGCTGGCCATCCGCGTAAGCGTGGGGGCGGTTCGCCACCGGATGCCCGACGCCGGGGTGCTGTTCGTCGGGACGGGGGCCTACTTTTTGGTCCGCCTGTTTTTCTCGCTTTCCAACTGGCTCGACGCGGGCAACTACGCCGCCACCAGCGGGGCTTTCCTGCTTGGCACTCTGAGTTTGTCGCTGTGCGTGTCGGTGCTGCTGGCGCGGCTGCTGCCCCGCACCAACTGGCAACTACAGGAGCGGTTGGCCGAGGTCGAACGGCTTTCGCAGCAGAATCTGGCGCAGGAGCAGGAAAAACAGCACCTGCTGGAGACCCAGAACGAACGGCTCGAGGCGCAGGTGGTGGCCCGCACCACCGAATTGCAACAATCGCTCGACCACCTGCGGGCTACCCAGGCGCAGTTGATTCAGCGGGAGAAAATGGCCTCGCTGGGTGAGTTGACGGCGGGCATTGCCCACGAAATCCAGAACCCGCTCAATTTCGTCAACAACTTCTCGGAAGTCGCAGTCGAACTGCTTGATGAAGTCAGGCAGGAGCAGAAAAAAGAAGGCGAGCAGGACGGCGCGCTGGTGGACGACCTGCTTGGGGATGTCCGGCAAAACCTGGAGAAAATTGCTCACCACGGCAAACGGGCCGACGCCATCGTGAAGGGCATGCTTCAGCACAGCCGCACCAGCACGGGCCAGAAAGAACCCACCGACCTCAACGCCCTGGCCGACGAATGCCTGCGCCTGACCTACCACGGCCTGCACGGCAAAGACAAGGAACTGCACGCCAAACTCGTCACGGACTTCGACGCCTCGCTGGGGCTGGTCAACGTGGTACCGCAGGACATGAGCCGGGTGCTGCTCAATTTATTCAGCAACGCGTTTTACGCCGTCTTGGAGAAGCAAAAAAACCTAAACCAAAACCTGTTAGGTCTTCAAGACCTAACAGGTTTAGCCGGTCTGGCCCCGTATCAACCCACCATCAGCGTCAGCACAACGCGGCAGAACGGCTGGGTGGAAATCCGCATCAGCGACAACGGCACGGGCATCCCCGAAGCCGTTGTACCGAAAATTTTCCAGCCGTTTTTCACCACCAAACCCACCGGGCAGGGCACGGGCCTGGGACTAAGCCTGAGCTACGACATTGTGACGAAGGGCCATGGCGGCACGCTCGACGTGGAAACGGCGGTCGGGGTGGGAACGACGTTCACCGTCCGGCTGCCGGTGCCCAAACCAGCGCCTGCTGGCTGAAAATGAAACATAATTACCAGAAATGGAACATAATTGACAGACTTCCGGGCGGGGGTGGGGGAATTTTGGGGTTCTGAATCAAACCGCTCCAAACCGATGAACACTCCTTTCTACGTTCCATCCCTGCGCTCCCGGCTGGGGGCGCTGCTCCTGACCCTGCTAACGCTGACGGGAGCCTTTGCCCAAAACTACGTCCAGAAAACCGGCACCGACAACCCCTTCAACGGCCTCGGCGTGTCGGGAGGCTTTCCCCGGCTGGCTTCAGCCGACCTCGACGGCGACGGCGACACCGACCTGCTCGCCGGTGGATTTTACGGCACGATTCAGTATTTCAAAAACACGGGCACGCCGACGGCCCCCGCGTTTGCGGAACAGACCGGGGCCAACAACCCTTTCGATGGGATCGACGTCGGGTATTACTCTGAGCTGGCCCTGGGCGACCTCGACGCCGACGGCGACGTGGACCTGTTGCTGGGCGGTCAGGACGGGTACATTTACTTTTACCGGAACACCGGCACGGCAACCGCGCCCGCGTTTACCCAGGAAACCGGGTTGTCCGGCCCGTTCGACACGGTAAAATTTCTCCCAGCCAGCGCTCACCCGGGCCTGGGCGACTTCGACGGCGACGGCGACCTGGACCTGCTGGTGGGCACCTCCAACGGGTCAACGTATTACTACCAAAACAAGGGCACGCCGTCGGTGCCTGATTTTCAGTTAGCCGACCCCATCCTTTTGAGCGTGATCGCCCCGAACGTCAACGACGTGAACGGCGACGGCCTGCTCGACGTCACAGGCACGACGTACAATCTGGGAGTTCGGTATTTTCAGAACATCGGCACGGCCCAGGAGCCGGTTCTTGATGACAAAGGAAACGGTCCCTTCGCGGGGCTTGACGTGGGCCTGAACCCTTCGGTGACCATCGCGGACCTGGACGGGGACGGGGACGGCGACGCCATCATCGCCAATCGCAACGGGGGCATCAATTACTTCGTCAACGAGCCGCCCCTTAGCCTCACCCAAAATCCGACCCCGGCCAGCGCGACGGTGTGCCAGGGCGGCTCGGCCAGCAGCACCGTGGTGGCCACGGGCGCGGCTCCGCTCACCTACCAGTGGTACCGCAACAACCCCAACACCAATGAACCCGTCAGCGGCCAGACCAGTGCCACCCTCAGCCTGAGCAATGTCCAGCCCGCCGACGCGGGCACCTACTACTGCCGGGTGAGCAACACGAGCGGGTCGGTTTGGAGCACGGCCTTCACCCTAACCGTCACCCCCACGACGGCCATCACGGGCCTGACGCCCAGCCAGGGGACGTGTCTCGGCGTGCCCTTCACTCTTTCGGTCAGCGCCGTGGGCGGCAACCTGACTTACCAGTGGTACCGCGTGGCCAGTCCCTTCAACCAGCCCGTGGCCGGAGCCACAGCCTCCTCCCTGACCCTGCCCGCGCCCGTTTCGGGCAGCTATTTCGTCGTCGTCAGCGGCAGTTGCGGCCCTTCGGTCACCTCCCCAACCGTTGTCTTGATGCCCGCACCGCCGACCATTTTGCAGGTAACGAGCCTGGTCAATGTGGTCTGCGAAGGGGGCAATCTGACCCTGTCGGTGCGGAGCAGCGGCGTGAGCAACCCCCAGTTCAGTTGGCGCAAGGACGACCCCAACGGTCCCGTCATCGGCACAGGCAGCAGTTTCACCCTGAGCAATGCTCAGGTTACTGACGCAGGTACGTATTACGCCAGCGTGGCGGGCACCTGCACCTCCCCGACAGTGAGCATTCCCGTCACGGTGCGGTACTTCCGCATCACGGCTCAGCCGCAAAGCGTGAACCTGTGTTCGGGCGTGACGACCCTGAGCGTAAGCGTGCAGGCGGTGGGGGTAACGCCGACCTACCAGTGGAAACGCAACGGAGCCAATATCAGCGGGGCCAATCAGGCTTCCTACACGGTGAGCTACCGGACGCCGGGGACCTACACGGTGGAGGTGCGCACGAGTTGCGGTAACCTGCTCAGCCAGGGGGCGGTGGTGGGTTGCGGCAACAGCCGACTGGCGGTGGAGTCAGTGGAAGAACCCCGCCTGAGCGTTGCCCCCAACCCGGTGGTGGGACAGGAAATTCGCTGCACGGTCGTGGGGATGGAAACGCCCGAGTTCCGCTTGCTTGACGCGGCGGGCCGGAGCTTGGGGCTACGCGCGAGTGGGGGTGAGGAGGTCGGCAGTTACCGCCTGCAACCAGCCCAGGCTGTGCCGGGGGGGCTGTACATTTTGCAGGCCAGCCAGGGCAACACCCGCATCAGCCAGCGCGTGCTTTTGGTCGAGTAAAAACCTGTTGAACGGGTCGTGAAGCGGCGTCGCTGGTCCAGGCCAGCGACGCCGCTTTGTTTCAAGGGCTTTTTGGGATGGGGGCGGCAGCAAAAACGGGAAAGGGGTTGCGCTGAAAACCGATTACTCCGGCAGGCTTTTAATCCACGCCCGCACCAGTTCGACGCCCTCGCGGGGGACGGTTCTGCGACCCAGTTCGGGCATCATCACGCCGGGGTCGGTGGAGTCGAGGCGGTACAGCAGGATGGAGGCGTCGGGTTTGCCCGGCACGATGTCAAACTGCCGCCCGCCCGAACCGCGTCCGGCGGCTACGGGCGTTTTGCGGATGCCCAGCGCGGTCGGGTTGGTTTCAAAAGCGCTCAGGTTCAACCCCGATGTGCTGGCTGGACCGTCGGGGCGGTGGCAGTGGGCGCAGTTGATGTCGAGCCAGGCGCGGGCGCGGGCGTCGAGCGAGCCGGTTTCGGGGCGGTTGTAGACGGGCGTTTTCGGGCAGTCTTTCAAGTCGGGCAACCCCGCGAGCAGGCTGGTTTTCTGCCAGTGCAGCAACTGGTTTTCGGTGGTTTCTCCGTACGAAAAATCTCCGTTCAACTGCCTCGCGCTCGGGCCGATGGGCCGCAGTTGCTCGGCCCGGTTGTGGCAGCCCTTGCACTGGTTGAGGTTGGGCACGGCGTAGGCGTGGCTGCGTTTTTTCCCGTCCCGATCCACGTAACTGACCGTTTTCGTGTCGCCCGCCACCTCCAGCAGGGCCTCGGTCTGGGCGTCGTTCCAGACGTAGTCGAGCGCCTTCCAGCCGCTTTCTTCGTGAAGGAGCAGCCGGGTTTCCATCAACCGGCGACCCTTTTTTTCGTCCCGAAAATCTATGGGGTAGAAAAACGTCTTGATGAGCGTCGTCCCGACGGGAAAATCGAGCACGTCGGTCGGGTTGTAGGCCACGGCCTGCCCGGCGGGGAGTTTCACGAACCGCAGTTTTTCGGCGTAATCCGAAAACAGCGGCGTGTTGAGCGCGTAGGGCACCACACCCGGCGCGGGGCGCTGGTCGGCGGGATTGCCCGTGAAAAAGCCGTAGTCCGAGAGTTTTTCGTTCGGGACCACGGCCCGCCGCCCGCTGAGCGCAAGCACGCTGACGAAGGCAACGGCAGGAAAAAACAGAAATCGAGGCATGACGCTACGTGAGGTTTAACCAGAAGCCGTTCGTGAAGCCGACGAATCCCCTCCTTTTTCAAGGAGGGGTGCCCGAAGGGAGGGGTGGTTCGGTCGGATGAGATTGCTTGGCTGGCAACTGAACCACCCCACAGCCGCACTGTCCAACCGCATCCCCTCCTTGAAAAAGGAGGGGATGCGGTTGGACAGTGCTTTTCACTTGGCCACCATCTTCAGCGGCTCCAGCGTGCAGTCGAAGGGCGCGGGGTCGCGCGAAATGGCCTTGAAATCGTGCTCGGCGTCGAGGTTGGCTACCGTCTGGTTCTGGTTGTTGCGCACGCAGATGCGCTTGTCGGCCCGGATTTGCCCGCTGGTGTCGCGGGTGGCGGGGTCCACGATGCCGTCGTAGAGAACGTGCGGCACGTCGCGCCCGAATTTGAGTTTGAACCGGAACAGTTTTCCAATGCGCCCGTGCATGGAAGGCCGCCCGGCGCGGCGCGCGTACACGTTGTCGTGGACGCTGATGGCCGTCGGGTAGGGGTAGTAGTCCGTGTCGGTGATGGGGTTTTCGGTCATGAAATAGCTGAAAATGCCTGTGCTCTGGGTCTGGTTGTTCAGAATCTGGTTGTTGAAAAGTTCCACCTCGTTCGTCGCCAGAATCAGCACGCCCGTGCCCTGGGGCACTTTGGCGACGATGTTGCCCTTGGGCGCGAAATTCGGGAAGTTGTTCTCGTGAATGCGGTTGTCGAACACGCGCACCCGCCCGCCGCGCTTCTGCACCAAATCGGGCAAATCGAAGACGAGAATGCCGCCCGTGTTGTCGTGGGCGTCGTTGTTGAAGACCTCGGCGTCGGTGGAGTTTTCGATTTCGATGCCCGCCACGTTGTGAAACGCCGTGCTGTTTTTCACGACAATCCCCCGCGACTGCCCCACGTAAATGCCCGCATCCGACGCGCCGATGGCTGTGCAGCCGTCGATGAGCACGTTGTCGCACTGCACCGGGTAGAGGCCGTAGCTGCCGTTGGTGGGGCCGGGTTTGCCGGTCCATTCGACCTTCACGTTGCGAAAGGTGATGCCGCGCACGTTCATCGTTTTCAGCCCGTCGCCCTTCGTGTCCTGGATCGTCAGGTTTTCGATGAGGATGTTTTCGGCGTTGGAAACCCGCAGGCCCTCGGCCCCGTCGGTCTGGCCTTTGAAACTCAGGATGGTTTGGTCCACGCCCGCGCCCCGGATGACGACGGACTTCTTGTCTTCGAGCGACAGACTGCCCGCCAGCGTAAACAGGCCCGCGTCGAGTTGCACGGTCGAGTTGTTTTCGGCCAGAATCAACTGTTTTTGCAGGCGTTTTTGCACGTCGGCCTGGGCGAGGGCGGCGTGGGCTGTGAGCAGCAGGCAGGTTGCGAAAAAGAGCAGGAATTTCATGGCGAAAGAAGGTTTTGGAGGCGAAGTAGATTCAAGTTAACGCCGGATTACCGGAAACGGACGCGGCCGGGTCCTTTTTTTGAGTAAGCGGTAAAACGAAAAGCCGCCCTTCATCCCCGAACTGGATGACAAAACCAAGAGAGAAACACCCGAAAAACCGATTTTTACGGCAGCAGCACCTTATCCACCACGTGCAGCACGGCGTTGGTCGCCACCACGTCGGGCTGGGTGAGGGAAGCGGGCGTGGTGTTGCCGGTGCCTTTGACCGAAACATTGGTGCCCGTTACGGCCACGCGGATGGTGCTGCCCTGGAAGGTTTTGTACCCGTCGCCGTCGCCGAAGGTGGGCGAAAACCGGCGCTCCGCCAGGATGTGGTACGTGAGGATTTTGACGAGGTCGTCTTCATTCAACGCGTTGATGGCCGCGGCGGTGCCCAACCCGGCGTCCTGAAACGCCTTGTTGGTGGGGGCAAACACCGTCAGCGGGCCGGGGCCGTTGAGGCCGTTGGCCACCGTCGGGTACTTGAGGGCGATGCGGTTGACGGCCACCACCAGCAGCGACAGGTCGGGGTTGGCGCTGGCCACCTGGGTGAGCGTGCCCGTAGGCGGCAGCAGGACTTTGTCGACGACGTGAACGACGCCATTGGGTGCCAGAACGTCGGCCTGGGTGACGCGCGCGCCGTTGACGGACCACCCTTTGAGCTTCGATGCGTACAATTTCCCACCGCCCGTCGTCGTCAGTTCGGTGTTGAAGGCCGAAGCGGGCAGGTCCGACGACAGCAGTTTGGTGGAAAGCACGTGGTTTTGCAAAATTGCCGCCAGCGTGGCACTGGAGGCGGCACTCAGGGCAGCGGCGTCGATGCCTGCGGCTTTGAAGGCGTCGTCGGTGGGCGCGAAGATCGTCAGCGTACCCTGGCTGAGGGTTGTGCCCAGCCCGGCTTTGGCGATGGTGGCGTTGAGGAGCGTGAAGCGGGGGTCGTTGGCCACCACCTCGGTGATGGACTGCGGCGTGTCGTCTTTTTTCTTGCAGGAAAGTAGGATCCCGGCGAGAAACAGGATCGCGGCCACGCAAGGGAGGGAGCGCATGCGGGAAGGATTTTTGTCGGTGGAGTTACGCACCGGCCAAGATAGGGGATGAGGCGGTAGAAAACGCAGCCTTTCCCGAATCCGCTTTGAATCGGTCCTGCGACGCGGTTTCACCCGGAAACCTGTTTTCCGAAATTCGTTTCAATTTTGCCGCGATGCCAGTCGGTCTCATTCCCTTTTTCGCATGATTTTCCTCCGCTTGTTGCCGCTGATTTTGCCCTTCTTTTTTTCCGGAAAACCTCCCGAACGCCCGCTGGTGTTGACCATCACCGGCTACGAAAACCTCCACGCTCCGCTGCGGGTGGGCGTTTTTACGCCAACGAGTGGCTTCCCAAAAAGCAGCCGGGGGGCGAAAGGCTACGAACTCAAACCCAACGGCCAGCGCACCGCGACGCTCACCCTCGGCGACCTCGACTACGGCGAGTACGCCATCGCCGTGTTTCAGGACGTGAACGGAAACGGCAAACTCGATACGGGCGGGCTGCTGGGAATGCCCAGGGAGCCGTACTGTTTTTCCAACAACTTCCGGCCCATGAGCCACCTGCGCGGCCCGCGCTTCGCCGACTGCCAGTTCCGCTATGGTCCTAACCAGGCCGCCATCGCGATGCGGATGCTTAACAATTGAGGCTACGCCCCATTTTGTGCCGAAACCACCCCAGGTGGGCGGCGGAGTGAGGTCATTTTCAGGGCGTTCCGGGGCGTGGAATGTGTTTTTCAAGCGTTACGCGAAACAACTACACTTCCTCAACGAACCCAACCCATGAAGAAGCCAAGCATTTTCGTCACCGCCCTGCTGGCCGGGGGCCTTATCCTGACTGGCTGCGCCACCAACCGCACCCCCGCCACGACCAACACCGCCTCAGCCGACGACGCGGCCACCACCAATAATACCCGCGTGGTGGGCAACAGCGCTGGGTCGATTCAAGCTAACCAACTCGAAGCCGAGCGCGTAGGCAGCGGTACGATGTCGGGTTCCACCGTGAGCAGCGCGTCCAATCCCGGCGTGAGCGTGCCGCTGAACACGGGCAACACGGGCCAGACCACCGCCGTCAGCGGCCAGCCGACGCAGACCACGACCTCCGGAGCCACCACCGACCTGGGCACGACCAGCGGGCAGGTTTCCGGTGGAAACACGGGCTCGACCATGGGCACTAATTCGTCGGTTTCCGGAAGCAGCAGCGCAACATCGACCGACGAACGTTCGGGGTCGAACGCGGGCAATCCGGCCAGCGTGAGCCAAACGCCCACCACGCCGTCCCCGGCCCCTGCCGCCCGCAGCGTTGACGACACCCAACGGATGCGCATGGCCAACCGCCGTGCGCCCGAACAGAATGCGCCTGCCCAGGGCGGTCAGCAACCCAACTCAACGAGTAGCCCGACCACCACGGCCCCACCCAACAGCGTGCAGGACCGCGAACGCACGGGCCGCGACGCGACCAACCCCGCCGGAATGGAACAGCGCCAGGCCAGCCGGGCGGGAATGACCGATTACGGTTCGCCCGAAGACCGCACCATGCCGCCGATGGTGAGCAACCAGGCCGAGGCCATCGACCGGCTCACGACCCGACTTGACGAGATTGACGCGACGTTGGGCACCAAAATGTCGGCCCGCCGCAAAGCGTCGCTGCTGCGCGAACGCAAAACCCTGATGAACCGCCTCGGTACGCTGAAAGCCGTGGAAATACCGGCCACGCCCAACCAGGTGCCAACCCGGCCCGGTGGCCAACCGTAAGCCCCGTTTTTATTAGCAGACAAAACGCCCCCGACTGCACAGCCGGGGGCGTTTTGCGTGGAAAGGTGTACTTTCGTTGGAGAAACGGGAACCGCGTGCCTCCGCTCCGCGTGGCACACGGTTGCCGTTTCTCCAACGCCCCAACGCATGATCTACCTCGAACTGCACCTCGCCGTTTCCCCCGAATTTTCCGAAATCCTGATGGCCGAACTGGCCCAGATTGGCTTTGAATCGTTCACCGAAGAACCCGACGGCCTGAAAGCCTACATTCGCGACGAGGAGTTCAATGAGCCACTGCTGACCGAACTCCTCACCCGCTACGAAGAACTCACGCCATTGAGTTACCAGTTAGCGTGCATCGAACCCCGCAACTGGAACGCCGAATGGGAGCAGGGCTACGAACCCATCGACGTGGCCGGGCGTTGCCTCGTGCGGGCGAGTTTTCACCCCGCCGCCGGGCAAGACTTCGAGGTCGAAATCGTTATTAACCCGAAAATGTCGTTCGGCACGGGCCACCACGAAACCACGGCGCTCATGCTCGAACACCAGCTCGACCTCGATCAGGTTGGTAAAACGGTGCTCGACGTCGGCTGCGGCACGGGCATTCTGGCCATCATGGCTGCCAAACGCGGTGCCTCGCACGTCCGGGCGTTCGACATCGAGGAGTGGGCGGCGGAAAACGCCCTCGAAAACGTGCAGTTGAACGGCGTGTCTGACCGCGTGGTCGTTCGCCAGGGTACGCTGCAAACCGAGCCGGAAGCGACGTACGACGTGGTTTTGGCCAACATCAACCGCAACATCCTGCTGGCCGACATGGCGGTCTACGCGCGGTTTCTGGTTCCCGGCGGGCAACTGCTCGTCAGCGGCTTCTACGAAACCGACCTCCCCGACATCACCACCGCCGCCGAAGCCGCAGGCCTGACGCCGGGATTGGTGAAGGCGAAAAATGGCTGGGTGGCAGCGGGGTTTTTGACAAAGTGAAATCAAAAAATAACCTCTGCAGCGGCGGACTGCCTCAGCCCGTCATTGCGAGCGGAGGGTGTTGGAATGAGCGAAGCGAAATTTCAACACCCGGAGCGAAGCAATCCGTTGACACCCGCCAAAATAGCTTTTTGGAAACAGCGGCATTTGGCCTTGACTGGGTTGGAAGGATAGAAACAGATTGATTCGTCGCTGGACCTCCTCGCGTCGGCCCAGATCCTCGCAATGACGAATTGGGGGAGGCGATTTGAAGGAAGTTTTTAAAGAATTGCAAGACAAACCATGCGCCTTCGCCTAACCGTTTTTTTCTTCCTCACCGCCGCCTTCGCGCGCGCACAAAGCCCGCGCCTTTCCGACAAACCGGAGCAGTTCGCGACCGACGTACAGACCGCCCTGGGTGCGCAGAACCGCGTCGCCACGGAGTTTTCGGCGGCCTGGAACGGCGGCAAATTCGCCCCGGCGCAGCAGGCGCTGGTCATCAACGCGGCCCGCACGCTGGCGGGCAAGGGCTACCGCGCCCCGCACCTCGGCCTGTTTATCGACGTCCTCAACCGCGCCGTGGCGCTGGGCGTGCCCGCCGCGACGGTGGACAGCCTGCTCGTCACGACCCGAAGATTCCTCGTTTCGACCGACACCAAAACCGGCCAGCGGTTTCTCGAAACCGTTCGGAATTACTTTGGCAACGGGCTGATTTTCACGTCGAACGTCAACAAAGTGTACGCGATTGGCGGCGCGGTTCAGTTCCGCTACGCCGACCAGTCGTTCACGCCCTACGCCAACCCGACCGACACGACGAAGACCAAAACCGCCGCGCCCACCGTGGCCACCGACGACGATGGCTGGGGTTTTGACGAAAAAGCGGGCGCCAAAGCCGACGACGGCTGGGGCGACGCCCCGCTCGGGACGCTCGTTACCGCCAACGGCATTGAGTTCGCCGCGCCGACGCTCGCCGCCGGGGCGATTCTGGACTTGAAAAACGTCACGCTCGCGCTCGTCACGCCCAGCGATTCGTTCCTCGTGCAGAATGCCACCGCGACGGTCGGGCTGAAAGAAAGCCTGCTCCTCGGCACCGCCGGGCAGGTGCGCTGGGGCGGCGACAGTTTACGCCCCGATGCGAAAGTTGCCCTGACGCGGTTCCGGGTCGATTTGAAAAATCCCCGCCTCACCGCCGACGAAGCCACGCTCACTGAACCCGCGCTGCTCGCCGGTCCGGCGAAGGGTGCCTATGAATTTTTTAGCAAAAAACGCAATCCCCGTCTGCCGTGGAGCTACCCACGCTTCGTTTCCAGCGAGGAAGTGAAACTGAAAAACCTCGGCACCGACCTCGATTACCGGGGCGGCGTGGCGCTCATCGGGCCGAAGGTATTCGCCGTGGCCGTGGGCCGCAACCCGGCGAGTTTTGGCGTGAAACACAGCGGCAAAACGGCCTTCCGCACCACCGGCCTGCGCTTCGAGTTCAGCGATTCGCTGCTCACCTCGGCCCAGGCCGCCCTGACGGCCTACCTCAGCACCGGCGACACGCTCACGCACCAAGCCGTGAAGCTCCGCTACGACCGCACCCGGCAGGAACTCCACACCAACCGCGTCAACAAAGGCGGATTTCACAGCGCGCCGTTCAGCGACAGCTACCACGCCATGACCGTCAACGCCGACGCCATGAACTGGAGTCTGGCCAGCCAGCGGATTGATTTTTACACGGTCGGTGCGCGGACCGAGGTACCCGTCCGGCTCGAATCCTACGACTTTTTCGACCTCGACCGGTACCGTTCGCTGAGCGGCAGTTACGGCTTTCACCCACTCACGGCGCTGGCGGCGTATTTCCGCGAAAAAGGCGGTCGGCAACAGGCCGTCGTCAGCGACCTCCAGCCGTTTTTCAAGCGCCCCGACGCCAACCTCCGCGAGGCGCTGATGGAGATGGTCCAGCAGGGCTTCCTGAGTTACGATCCGGTGACGGACGTGATTCGGTTCTCGAAAAAAGGCCGCCACTGGGTGCAGTCCCACGCCGGGAAAGAAGATTACGATACGTTCGTGATTCTGTCGAAATTCAGCAAAGCCACCAAAGACAGCACCGGCGACGCCAACGTGAGCCTCGATTTGAAAACCAACGACCTCGTCGTGCGCGGCGCGCAGCGGTTTCAGGTCAGCGACTCGCTCAAGATTTTCATGGCCCCCTCCGACGGGCAGGTGCGGATGACCAAAAACCGCGATTTC
Source organism: Spirosomataceae bacterium (assembly GCA_965249815.1). Taxonomy (GTDB): domain Bacteria; phylum Bacteroidota; class Bacteroidia; order Cytophagales; family Spirosomataceae; genus JAJAZB01. Next base: position 1,584,478 of record CBDFMV010000003.1, read on the forward strand.
ACCTTTAACGGCGAAATGAAGCTCGACAATTACCGCTTCGCGGGCCGCAACCTGGCCTTCAACTACGACAAGTTTTTCGTGAAACTCGACAAGGTGGACTCGGTCACCTTCGTCAGCCAGAAAAACAAGGGCAAGGCCGACGCGCCCGAAATCGGCGGCGATTTGCAGTACGGTTCGGGCGGCGGCACGGTGTACCTCGGCAAGGCGGGCAACAAGTCGGGCAAAGCGCCGAACATCCCGCGCCTCGTGGTGCCGGGCGGAGCGAAAATCTACTTCGACCAGCCCGACCGCGCCGCCGGGGTGTACCACCGCAAATTTTATTTTCAGATTCCCACCCTTGACTACGACAGCCTCACCAGTCGCGACATCCGGCTCGAAGGCACGTTTTACTCCGACGGCCTTTTTCCGCCCTTCAAAGCCACGCTCGTGACCATGCCCGACAACTCGCTGGGCTTCGTGCAAAAAGGCACGAGCTACCCGGTTTTTGGCGGGAAAGCGCTCCTGAAACTCACCGGCCCGCTCGAACTCGACAAGCGCGGCATCCACGCCAACGGCGAACTGGCGGTCAACGGGGCGGTGTTGCCGTCGAAAAACCTGCGGTTTTACCCCGATTCGGTCGTGGCCAGCGGCACGGGCGGCAGTTTCGTGGCGGGCGGCAAGGCCAATCTGCCCGCCGCCACGTTCAAAAACTACGAAGCGCACTGGTCGCCCACGGGCGACAGCCTGCGGTTGGCGAGCCAGACGGGCACCTTCGATTTTTACGGCGGCACCACCAAACTCAGCGGCAGCCTGCTGCTGCAAGCCGCCGGGCTGTTTGGCGAAGGCACCGTGCAGCGCAAGGACGCGATTGCTAAATCGGAGCGGTTTAAGTTTACAAAAGACGCCCTGCTGGCCGAAAACGCGCTGCTGCAACTCGGCACCAACGTGGCCACGGGCGGCAAAACCGTGTTGCTGGGCCGCAACATGAACCTGAACCTGAACGTAACCACCGGCAACGCGGTGTTGCAGTTGCCAAAAACGGACGGATTGTTGCCCGACTCGGCGGGGCTGGAATTCCCGTATTCCGCCTACCGCACCACGATTACCCGCGCCGACTGGAACGTGGCCGCCAAGACGATTGCGATGAAAGGCGACGTGGCGACGTCGGAGTTTATTTCGACTGCTCCCGACCAACTCGGCCTGCGCTTCAACGCCGCCGAGGCGCTGTACGAGATGGAAAAAATGACGCTCACGCTCAAGGGCGTGCCGTTCATTCAATCCGGCGACGCGAAAATCATCCCGAACAAAGGGCTGGTGGTGGTGAAACAGGACGCCGCGATTCAGCCGCTGACGAAGGCCAAACTCGTGCTCGACACGCTCAACGGCTACCACACGCTCGCCGACGGCAACGTCCGGATTATTTCCCGGAAACAATTCGAGGGCGGGGCCACGTACCTGCTCCTCCGCGCCAAAGGCGACACGTCGCGGCTGAAAATGGGCAACTTCGAGTTCGTGGAAAGCACGCTGGCAGGCACTCCTGCGGAAGTGCTGGCTTCTGCCGCCAAAGGCAAGCGCACCCGCACCCGCGAACCGGGCGGGCTGATGACCACCGCCGCCGCGAGCATTTCCGAGGCCGACAAGTTTTACCTCACGCCACGCATCCGCTATCGGGGCGACGTGGTGATGCGCTCGCCGGAGCCGAAACTGCGCTTCGACGGGGCCGTGCAACTTGATTTGAAAAGCCGCCCCAACGAGGCCGCGTGGATTCCGTTCAACAACGCCAATTCTGACGACGTGAACATCCGCGTGGACGACAAATTGCGCGGCGACAACCAGCCGCTCTTCGCGGGCCTGCATTTCCGCAGCGCGTCGAGCGGGTTGTACACGACCTTTGTTTCGCCCAAAGAAAATCCGGCTGACCCGGACGTGCTGCTGGCGAAGGGGCCGCTCAACGAGGTCTCGAAAGTCGGCCTGGTGGTCGAACCCGAAGGCCGCACGAACGGGACGACCCTCGAAGGCAACCGTTTCGTGCTGAACGACGAGAAGAAATTCGTGACCCTGGAAGGCCGTTTCAACCTCGTCCAGCCCGCCAACATCGTCCAGACCGCCGGGCTGGCGCGCATTCACCCCGACAGCGGCAAGTACCAGTTCAACCTGCTGCTGGCCTTCGATTTCCCCCTGCCGCAACCCGTGCTCAGCGCGATGGGTGACAAACTCGTGCAGACGAATCTGGACGAGAAAAACAACGACCCCGCCGAGCCGGATGGGGACCGGCTTCTGGTGAAACTTGCCAACGTGGCCGGTGGCAAAGCCGCCGACGCCTACCGCGACAAGGCGGCGGGCGGCTACCTGTCGCTGGCGTCGGTGGTGGGCATGACCAGGTCGCTGGTGCTCTCGAATGTGAGCCTGCGGTGGTCGGAGGAGCAGTCGGCGTTTTACAGCGTGGGGAAACTGGGCGTGTCCAACATCGGCGGCATCGACGTGAACACGGCGCTGGATGGCAAACTGGAAATTCGCAAGTCTCAGGGCAAAGCCGCCGACGAAATCTACCTCTACCTCGAAGCCTCACCGGAAGTCTGGTATTTCTGGAGTTTCCGCCGCGACGGCCTCGGCCTCGTTTCGTCGGACAACGATTTCAACAACGCCGTGACCGCCAACGCGAAGGTTAAACGGCCCGGAATTGCCTTCTCGCCGGTTTCCGAGGACGAAAAAGTGCTCTTCACCGAGCGCTTCGAGCAGACGTACGTGCCGCGCAGCAAGACCAAACCCGCCGCGAAGCCCTCGGCGAAACCAACTCCGCCCCGCCCCGTGCCGCCCGTGGCGAAGAAAGAACCGGCTCCCGTACCGACGGGCACCGACAAGAATGTCGGTGCTACGGGTGCGGCGAAAAAAGCCGCCGCCGATTCAACACTGACGAAACTCGCCACCGCGCCGAAGGGCTTGGTCGCCCCCGATTCCGCCGCTGCGAAACGCGATTCGACGGCGAAAAAGGGCGTGGTCCTCAAGCCAAAAACAGACGAGCCAACCGAGGAACTAACTCCGGCGAAGAAGAAGGCGGAGGAAAAGAAGACGGGTTTTTAAGGGATTTTTGCTACCAAATCGGTTGACGTGCTCCCGCTTCTGGGAAGCCCGAATGGGTTAGGGACGGGTAGCGTCGGAGCGGGTGCATTCTGGCCCTTTTGAGGGGTCATCACCCCTGGTAAGGGGTCAGACGCCTGGGTCGGAGTGTGTCTTAAAAACCACCTTAACCCGCGTGCTGGGCATTTCCCCCAACCGTGGTACGATTCTTGATATTTCACATCCCGGCAGGAGGCTCCGGCGATTAGGCGTCGTTGGGGCAGCAGCCCCTCAACGAACACTTCCAAAACGCGATTGAACCAATGCTACCGACAACCAATTACAACGTTCCCATCATGCAGGGTCTACCCGACGACCTGCGCGAGATGCTCTACGACATCTCGGACCTCACCTCGGTGCGCAACAAACAGCGCGACAAATTCAAGTCCGACCTGCGCAAACTCATCGCCCGCGCCAAAGCGGGGCACTGAAAAGTAAAAAGTAAAAGGAAGAGGGGGACGAAAAGGAGAAGGGAACCGTTTAGCGGCCCTTTGCTCCCTTTCGTCCCCCTCTTCACTTTGCTGCTTTCAGAACGACTTCACGATGTTCACGAATTCCCGTGACTTGAGCGAAGCGCCACCGATGAGGCCGCCATCGACGTCGGGTTGGGCGAAAAGTTCGGCGGCGTTTTTCTCGTTGCAACTGCCGCCGTAGAGAATCGTCGTGTCGTCGGCAACCTGCTGGCCGTAATGGCTGGCCAGGTGCTGACGCAGGGCGGCGTGCATCTCCTGGGCCTGCTGGCTGGAGGCCGTCAGGCCGGTACCGATGGCCCAGATGGGTTCGTAAGCAATCACGACGTTGGCAAACTGCTCGGGCGTGAGGTGAAACAAGCTTTCGGTTAACTGGCGCTGCACCAGGGCCACGAAATCGCCGCCGTTGCGCTGCTCAAGGCTTTCGCCGCAGCAGAAAATAGGTTTCAGGCCGTTGGCGAGGGCGATATTGACTTTTTCGGCCAACTGCGCGTTGGTCTCGCCGAAATACTGCCGCCGCTCGCTGTGGCCCAGGATCACGTACGCCACGCCAAGGGAAGCCAGCATCGGGGCCGAGACCTCACCGGTAAACGCGCCGGAAGCTTTTTCGTGGCAATCCTGCGCGCCCAGCGCTACTTTCGGCGCGGGTTCGAGGTAGCGGCCCAGCGTACTCAGGTACACGGCGGGCGGGCACAGCACTACGGTCACGTCGGTGGTGACTTCGTCGCCGACCATGTGAACCACTTCTGAGGTGAGCGATAACGCCTCGTCGAGGGTCTTGTTCATTTTCCAGTTGCCGGCGACCAGTTGTTTTCTCATTAAAATGCATGGTTTGGGGTGGAGGGAGTGGACTGATTTTCAGCCAAAAATGCAGTGGTTCGGGCCGTTAGTCACATTTCCCCCCGCGAAGTAAACTAAAAACGACCGGCTGCGTTGGTACCTGCGCGGCAGTCTGCAAAAATGTCTTGGAAATTCACCATTCCCCCCTTACATTCAGCCCGTTGTTCGCTTTACTTCATTGCCATGAAACTGCTCCTTTTACTGGCCATCTGGATGCTGGGTGCGGGCGATCCGCCCGCCGCCGGGCAGGCTACCGCCGGGCAGGATAAGTTCGGGTTTCACTTGCGCGGTCGGCAGAAGGTGGCCCGCATTCCGTTCCAGTTGCATTCCAACCTGATTCTCGTCCCGGTTCGGCTCAACAATTCCGACACGCTGCGCTTCATTCTGGATACCGGCGTGAGCACCACCATCCTGACCGATCCACACGTTCCGGCTTCCAAACAACTTAAATCCGTGCGCCGGGTACAGATTTCCGGCGCGGGCGAAGGCAAAAACCTGTCGGCCTCCGTGGCCCTGGGGGCTACCATCCGCATGGGCGACATGACGGGCTACAACCAGACCATCGTCATGCTCGACCAGGATGCCTTGGCCCTTTCGGAATACGTGGGCGTGCCTGTTCACGGCATTTTTGGTTACGACGTGTTCAGCCATTTCGTCGTGACGATTGATTTTCTGGCCCGCGAAATCGTGCTGGAAAAGCCCGGTCACTACCGCTACTCGCCCCGCAAGGGCGACAAGTACCCCATCACGATTGAAGACACCAAGCCGTATTTCAACGCGGTCGCGGTGGTGGACGACAGCCGGACGGTGCCACTTCGCCTGCTCATCGACACGGGCGCGGGCCACGCACTTTCGCTTGACGTCAACTCGCGCAGTTCACTGCGTCAGCCCGAAAAAGTAGTGCGGGCACAGTTGGGGCGGGGGTTGAGCGGGGTCATCAACGGCAACCTGGGGCGGGTACAGAAGGTGCGCATTGGCTCGGTGGAGTTGAGCAATATCTTGGCCTGTTTTCCTGACAGCATGGCGTACGGCATGAAAATCGCCCAGCGCGACAACCGGCAGGGCAACATCGGCTGCGAATTGCTGCGCCGGTTTAAGGTCACCTTCAACTACCCCGAGCAGTACGTGGTGCTAAAACCCGTCCGGCGGCAATTGCGCGAAGCCTTCGAGCACAACATGAGCGGCATGGAACTCATCGCCAAGGGCGAGGATTTTCACCAGTTCCTCATTGACCGGGTGCTCGATGGTTCCCCGGCCTCACTGGCGGGTTTGCAGGAAGGTGACGAACTAATCTCGATCAACAGCCAGCTTTGCCGGACCATGACGATTTCCGATCTTTACAAAATCCTTCAGCGCGGCGACGGACGCGAAGTCATGCTGGCCGCCAAACGCAACGGGCAACTGTTCGTGACGAGCTTCGCGTTGCGGAGAATCATCTAAACCTGCGCTTGCTGGTGTTCAGACAAACAAAAGAGACCGCTTCCGGCCTGGCCGGAAGCGGTCTCTTTTTGAATGCATTCCTGAAAAAAATTCGCCCTGCCTAAATTTTGGCGGTGAGCGTTCCTTTTTCTTTGGCTTCCTTCAACACGGCTTCAAGGCCGTTTTTGTTGATGGTGCGGATGGTCGAGGTGGCCACTTTCAGTTCGACCCAACGGTCTTCCGACGCGAGGTAGAAGCGCTTGCGCTGGAGGTTGGGGTAAAACTTACGCTTGGTCTTATTGTTGGCGTGCGAAACGTTGTTGCCCACCTGCGTTTTCTTCCCGGAAATCTGACAAACCCGTGCCATGATGGTTGCGATGCTTGAAAATGAGAGCGCAAAGGTGCGGCTTTTTTCTGAACTACGCAAAGCCATGTAAAAGTTTTCGCCCGAACCCGGTGATTCAGGGGGTTTTAAACTCATCAAACCCGACGTGGCGGCGGGCATCAGCCTCGAATCCGTACGGGCAATGGCGGCAGCCGCTTTTGCAGCAGTACCCCCGTTTGAGGTGGTACGCGGCAGTGAATACCACCAGGCCGCGATCATCGAGGTAATAATCGCCGACACTGAGGCCCGCGATGCCTTTTTCAGGAGGAGGTTTTGGCATTTCTGGTGGGGTGGGTAACCCGGATTTAGTTGCCGAAACCACCCGTTGAGCGGCAATGTTTGAAAAACTGGCTGGCAAAGCCCTGATTTTTTGCCTTCTTTGCGTGTTGAAATCTCCTTTATCGTGGGCAACGTCCGGCACTTTAACGTTCTGACTGGCAAGGCAATCGCCTGCCGTCGGGTCGGCGCGTGCGCCCTGTACGGCCATTTCTGCAAAATTGACCGCATCAAAACCAGCGCCCGCCGGTTGCTGCACGTCATCGGCACCTACAGTTTCACCTGACTTTCGGGAAAATTCATGGCGAAACGTCGCCGTCGTGTCCAGGCGACGACGCGTTTCTGCGTGTGTCGTTCGGCTTTTTGCCTGACGGCAATTCATTGATTCTCAAAAAGAGTACTTCCTGAAAACCGATTTCTCATGGAAACGATGACGCTTATTTCCCCCGCCGCCCAGCACCTGATGGACCTCGAAGACCGCTACGGTGCCCACAATTATCACCCGCTGCCCGTGGTGCTCAGCCGGGGCGAGGGCGCGTTCGTGTGGGACGTGGACGGGCGGCGGTATTTTGACTTTCTGGCGGCGTATTCCGCCGTCAACCAGGGCCACTGCCACCCCCGCATCGTGGCGGCGCTTACGGCGCAGGCCCAGCGCCTGACACTCACCTCGCGGGCGTTTTACAACGACCAGTTGGGCGAAACCGAACGCTACCTCTGCGAGTACTTCGGCTACGACAAGGCCCTGCTGATGAATTCGGGCGTCGAAGGTGGGGAAACGGCGCTCAAGCTCACCCGCAAGTGGGCCTACAAAGTGAAGGGCGTGCCCACAAACGAAGCCAAAACTCTGTACGCCACGGGCAATTTCTGGGGCCGCACGATGGCCGCCATTTCTTCCTCTACCGACCTGAGCAGCACCGCCGACTACGGCCCGCTCCTGCCCGGCTACGTGCTGGTACCGTACAACGATTTGGAGGCCCTGGAACGGGCCTTTGCCGCCGACCCGCACATTGCCGGATTTATGGTCGAGCCAATTCAGGGCGAAGCGGGCGTGGTGGTGCCCGACGACGGCTACCTGCGCGGCGTGCGCGACCTCTGCACGAAGTACAACGTACTCTTCATCGCCGATGAAGTGCAGACGGGCCTCGGCCGGACGGGCCGCCGCCTGGCCTGCGATCACGAAGGCGTCCGGCCCGACGTGCTGGTGCTGGGCAAAGCCCTTTCGGGTGGCGTGTACCCGGTTTCGTGCGTATTGGCCGACGACGCGGTGATGCTTACCATCCGCCCCGGTGAGCACGGCTCCACCTACGGCGGCAACCCGCTGGCCTGCGCCGTCACGCGGGCTGCCCTCGACGTGTTGCGCGACGAACACCTGGCCGAAAACGCCGAGGTCATGGGTCGGCTTTTTCGCCAGCGGATGAATGAATTGCGAAAAAAAACGAGCCTGATTACCGGCGTGCGCGGCAAGGGATTACTCAATGCCCTGATCATCAACGATTCGGAAGACGGCGACACGGCCTGGAACCTCTGCTTGAGCTTGCTCGACCTCGGCCTGCTGGCGAAGCCCACGCATGGCAACAAAATCCGCTTTGCCCCGCCGCTGGTCATCACCGAAAACCAGATGGAAGAAGCCTGTGGGCTGATTGAAAAGGCCGTGCTGGCTTTTTGAAAAGGCGGTGAAATGAAAAACAGGGAATGAAAAATAAGAAATGAAAAAGTGAAAGGCCCGTGCTCTACTTTTTCATTTCTTATTTTTCATTCCCTGTTTTCACTTCCATTTCATTCCGGAATGGCCTCCCGCTCCCGCGTTGTCATGGGCCGGTTGTAGTGGCGAAACCAACTGTTGACCTTCAGTTCAATGACGCCCAGCACGGCTTCGCGGAAAATTTTCCCCGACATTTTCGATTCACCCTGGGTGCGGTCGGTGAAGATGATGGGCACCTCTTTGATGCGGAAGCCGAATTTCCAGGTCGTGAATTTCATTTCAATCTGAAACGCGTATCCCACAAACCGGATGCGATCGAGCGGGATGGTTTCGAGCACGCGGCGATTGTAGCACTTGAAGCCCGCCGTGGCATCCATCACAGGCATTCCGGTGATGAAGCGCACGTACGTTCCGGCAAAATAGCTCATCAGCACGCGTCCAATGGGCCAGTTGACCACGTTGACGCCCTTAATGTAGCGCGAACCAATGGCCAGGTCGTTGCCCTCGCGGGCGCAGGCCGACCAGAGCCGCACCAAATCGTCGGGATTGTGCGAAAAGTCGGCGTCCATCTCGAAAATGTATTCGTAGCCGCGCTCCAGCGCGTAGCGAAACCCCGCGATGTAGGCCGTACCGAGGCCCAGTTTGCCCTGGCGTTCCATCAGGTGTAGGCGCTCGGGAAACTCGGTTTGCAAGCGTTTTACCATCGCGCCGGTGCCGTCGGGCGAGCCATCGTCCACGATGAGGAGGTCGAAGAGGGGTTCGAGGCTCATCACCTTGCGGACGATGGCCTCGATGTTTTCAATCTCGTTGTAGGTCGGAATAATAACCAGCCGTTCGCGGGTTTGCACCAGTGATTCCATGAAAAAAAGCAGATGGCGGTTTTCGGAGAAACGTCGAAACTACGGAATTAACGCACCGCCGTCAACTTTTCGGCCAACGCGCGCCCTTTTTTGAGACCGTCCAGGAGCGAAATGCCGTCGAGCCAGTTGACGGCAAAGTGCAGGTTTTCATCGGCCAGGGCGGCGGCCATGCGTTGGGCCGTCAGGGCATCGGCATCGTACTGCGGAATGGCCCGTTCCCAGCGAAACAGCCGCTGAAACGTCGGATTGCCCTTCGTGCCGAAGCCCTCGCGGAGTTCGGCGTTGAGCCGGGCGAAGAGGTCCGCGTCGGGCAGGCGGGCGTGGTCGGGGGCGCGGGTGCCGCCCACAAACGAAGTCAGCAGCACTTCGTCGGGCGGGCAGCGGTGCCCGAACACCGAACTGCTCCACAAATGCCCCACGGCAAACCGCTTTTCAACGCCCGGATTCAGGCCCCCGAAACCGCGCAGCGGGTGGCGCACGGCGTTACGGCGAAAGGCCGTGTGCACCACCGTCACGGGCGGGTAATTGACGGCGTCGAGCGCCTCGGCGAAGGTGGGCTGGCTTTCGCGAAACCACGCCGCGCAGACGAACGCCGGGGCCGTGACGACGAGTTTTTCAAAGGATTCCTCGCCGTCGTCGGTCAGCACCCGCCAGCCAACCGGCGCTTTTTGCACCGCCCGGATGTTCACGTTGTACCGCACGCCGTCGAGTTGGGCCGCGAGCGCGTTGGGCAGCGTTTGCACGCCATCGCGAAAACTCACCGACTCGCGCCGGGTGCCGCTGCGGTTTTTGGCGAAGCCTTTCAAAATCGAGCCGTACTCGCGCTCGTATGCCACGAGACTGGGGAAGGTTTCGGCCACCAGCAACCGGCGCGGATCGCCCGCGTAAATGCCACCCACGAACGGGTCGAGGGCGTAATCCACGATTTCGCGGGAAAACCGCCGCTCAAAAAACCGGGCGAGCGTTTCGCCCTCAGGCGAGCGGCTTTTCACGCTCCGTTCGCGCAGCACCGAAAGCCTGGTTTTTAACGAAAAAAACGATCTAAGCAGCAGGCTCAGCGGCCCTGAAGGCAACCGTTGGTACGCGCCGTGGCGAAACACGAACCGGTCGTTGCCGACCGGATTGGCGGGCAGCACCTCTTTTTCAAGACCCAGTTCGGTCAAAAAGGCGCGGGTTTCAACGTCGAGCAGCAGCGAATTTGGCCCCAGTTCGCGCAGGTAGGCCCCTTCGCGCACCGACCGCACGTAGCCGCCCGGTGTGGCGCGGTGCTCGAGCAAGCGATGCGGAATGCCCGCCCGCTGGAGGTGCCAGGCGGCGCTCAGGCCCGTCAGGCCCGCGCCGAGGATGCCAATCGGCGTGCTCATAATGGTTTACGGGGGTCGTGGGCAGGCGCGGTTTTCACGCGGTCTTCCCCTTTGTGCAGGCTGTCGATAACGGCCCTGTAAATTTGCTGGTAGGCTTCCGGCCGGGCGGCATAGTAGAGGTAGCTACGGCGGTAAGCGGCCGTGTCGTAGCCGTATTTCTTGTAAATCCGTCGTTCCAGCGTCTGGAACACCACCAGCGAAGAGTCCTGTGAGCGCAGGCCCAGTTGCGAAACCTGCTGCTCGCCCAGGTGAACGTCGCGGAGGATGAGCACCATTTTTTCGGGCGGAATCAGGCCGTCGGGCCGGTCGGCGTCGTCGGTGCAGGCCAGCAGCGCCCAAAGCAAGGCGAGAAGTGTTACTTTTGTCTTCATGCGTGTACCGCAAAGGTAGGCGTTCGGGCTTCGTTGTTCATGCTCAGGGCAGCGGATTTGACAACGGAAAAGCACCGGGTACTCGTAACGAAGCACCATCGTGGAAAACCTCCTGGCTAAACTTCAGAAGTACGAAATCCGCATCCGCAAGGCCGTCAATGGGCAAATGCATGGCAACTTCCGGTCGGTTTTCAAGGGGTCCGGGCTGGAATTTACGGACCTGCGGCTCTACCAGTACGGCGACGACATCCGGCTCATCGACTGGAACACCTCGGCGAAAGGCCACGGCACGTTCATCAAAATTTTTAAGGAAGAAAAAGAGCAAACCATCTTTTTTATGGTCGACGTGAGTGCCTCGCAGCAGGTGGGCAGCGCCGAACGCAGCAAACTCGACACGACCAAGGAAATCTGCGGGGTGCTGGCGCTATCGGCCATCAAAGAAGCCAGCCACGTGGGGATGTACTGTTTTTCGGACCAGAAAGAGCGGTACATGCCCCCGGCCAACAGCGTCAAACACGGCTACCAGATGATTCTGGAACTGTTCCGGTTACGGCCCGAGTCGCCGCGCACCAACCTGGCCGAAGCGCTGGGTTTTGCCCTCAACGTGCTCAAGCGCCGGAGCGTGGTCATTCTGATTTCCGATTTCATCGACAAGGGCTACGAACGAAACCTCCAGGCAATGGCACGCAAGCACGATTTGGTGGTGATTCACCTCTACGACCAACGCGAAGTAAACCTGCCCCGGCTGGGCATTATCCCGGTGTTCGATACCGAAAGCCGGCGGACGGTGTGGGTCAATACGGCTTCGCGTCGCTTCCGGGAGCGGATGCGTGCTATTTTTCGGGAAAATCAGCAGCAACTGGAGCAACTTTGCAAACAATACCGGGCCAATTATTTAGCCGTCGATGCGATGGAAGATTTTGTCCCGGCGCTCATCCGGCTGTTTCGGGTGCGGGAGTGATTGAGTTAAAAATTGAGAATTGAAAATTGAAAATTGCTTTTTCAGTCCCAAAAGGCACTGGCTGGTTCTTTTATTCTGCTGCCAACTGCCAACTGCCAATTGCCAACTGCCCACTGGCCGCTTCCTGAGCGACAGCCTGCAATTGGGCGTTCCGGTCGTGTACGCGCTGAGCTACCGGCATCCGGTGGCGGAGGACGTGTTTTTCCCCGATTCCACCCACGCTTTTTCGCCGTTTCACCTCCTCAAGCGTCAGTATTTTCCGACCCGTACCAACCGGCAGGGCAGCCTGGACAGCGTCGTGTACACGCTCGTTTCGTTTGAAATCCAGCCCGTGCAACGCCTCAGCCTGCCCGTGTACCGGTACAATGGCCGCGACTGCACGGCAGTCTGGGCACCACGCGACTCGGTCGTCTGGCAGCAGCTCGTCCGGGGAGTTGCCAAAGGGAAAACCCTGCGCACCGATAGCCAGGTGCGGCACCTCAACCAACAACTCAACTACCCGTACGCGCTGCTGGTTGGTTTTGGCCTGCTGGCGGGTTTCGGGTTGATGTACGGAATTTTTGGGAAATCCCTGCGGCGGCAGTGGCGGCTGTACCAGATGCAGCGCCGCCACGCCGATTTCATGCGCAGCTTTCAGCGACTGAGCCGGGGGATCACCGCCCGGGCGGGTCTGACGAACGTTGAAAAAGCAATGGTACTTTGGAAAAAATACCTTGAACGCCTCGAACGCCGCCCCGTCACCTCGCTCACTACCCGCGAACTCATCGGGGCCTTCCCCGACCCGCGCCTGCCCGATGCCCTGCGTCAGGTGGACGCTTCGGTGTACGGCGGCGTGTTTTCGCCGCAAATTCAGGGCTCGTTGCAGGTGTTGCGCGAACTGGCCGTGCGCCGCTACCGCCAGCGCCGCCGCGAGGCCATTCTGGCCGGAAGGGAATAAATAGTTAGCAGTTAGCAGTAAAACCAGTCGCATTTTGCCAACTTCTAACCGCTCACTGCCAACTGCCTACTGCTAACTGCAAAGTGAAAATGGATTGGTTTTCGACATCGTGGTTCAGTTACCAGACGCTCCAGCAGTTCGAGTGGGCGCAACGGTACTACCTGTACTTTTTGCCGGGCATTCCGGTGCTGTTTGGCTTGCGATGGCTGTTTCACAGCCGGTCGCGGCAACGCCTGCCGGTGGCGTTCATGGCCCGCGACGTGCGCTCGGGGTGGGTCGAATACCTGCGCTACCTGCCCGCGCTGTTGACCGTCGCGGGCCTGACCCTGCTGCTGGTGGCGCTGGCGCGGCCCCAGCGCGTCAGCCAGCGGGTGGAGCGTACCTCCGAGGGCATCGACATCGTGCTGGCCCTCGACATTTCGGATTCCATGCTCGAAACCGACCTGTTGCCCAACCGCCTCGAAGCGGCCAAACGCGTGGCGCGCTCGTTCGTGCGGGGGCGTTTCCAGGACCGCATCGGGCTGGTGGTTTTTGCGGGGGAAGCCTTTTCGCTCTGCCCCCTCACCACCGATTACGACCTGCTCGACGAGAGCATCGGCGAGGTGAGCAGCCAGCTTATCCGCACTGCCGGAACGGCCATCGGCTCGGCCTTGGGTGTGAGTATCAACCGATTGCGCGAATCAAAGGCCAAAAGCAAGGTTGTGGTACTTCTCAGCGATGGCGAAAACATGGCCGGTAACCTTGACCCCGTCACGGCCGTCGAACTTGCCCACGCCTACGGCATCCGGGTGTACACCATCGCCGTGGGGCAACTTCACGGCAAGGCGGCCAGTCCGGGTGACGAGACGCTCGACGAAGGCCTGCTGGCCAAACTGGCCCAAATTGGCGATGGGCAGGCCTTTCGCGCCACCGATGCCCGCGCCCTCGGTGCCGTTTTCACCCGAATCGACCGGCTTGAAAAGGCCGAGGTGGAGTCGTCGCGTTACCGGGAAGTGAGCGATTTTTACGCCGTGTACCTCCGCTGGGCCATCATAGCGTTATTGCTGGCGCTGGTGGCGAAAACCACGTTCGTGGGGAATGTGCTGGAAGACTAAAACCGCTTGCAGAGTGCAAGCAGGTTCGGTATTTCCCAATCCACAATCCCAAATCCGCAGTCCGCAATGCTGAAATCCTACTTCCACCCGACCCTGCTCGAAGCCGGCCTCGATGAGGCGGGGCGGGGCAGCTTGGCCGGGCCGGTGGTGGCGGCGGCGGTGATTTTGCCCAAAACCTACACGCACCCTCTGCTGACCGATTCCAAGCAACTCACCCGCCGCCAGCGGGAGGGGTTGCGGGAGGAAATTTGGCGGGACGCATTGGCCTGGGCCGTGGGCGAGGCCACCCGTGAAGAAATCGATCGCATCAATATTTTGAATGCCAGCTTTCTGGCAATGCACCGGGCCGTGGAAGCCCTCGCCCTACGGCCCGAGCATCTGCTCGTCGATGGCAACCGCTTTACGCCGTATCCCCTGATTCCGCACACGTGCATCGTTCGCGGCGACGCACAATATTTGGCCATCGCGGCGGCTTCAGTGCTGGCCAAAACCCACCGGGATGCCCTGATGGAAAACCTGGGCGCAAGCTTTCCGGATTTTGGCTGGGGGCAAAATGTCGGGTACCCCACGCCGGTCCACCGCCGGGCGTTGCAGCAGCACGGGCCAACGCCCCACCACCGCCGGAGTTTCCGCCTCGTTTACGACGAAGTGCCACGGATGCCCGAAGACGCATCCCCAAAAAGTACCGAATTTTAAGCCAAAACCGCCCTTATTTGTTTTGAATAATCCAATAAAATGCCCATTCGGTGAAAAATTGTTTACAAAAACTTCACTTCGGGCTTGCGGGAATAAGGGGCGAATTACAATACCTTTGTAAAAGGCACCAACCCCCAAACCGAAATTTTCTACTGAATTTGAATCGTATCTGAAAATTTACTTTTCTTTACAGCCAGACTTCAACCGTTTCACTAAACCCTAAATTACCGACCAATGAGTAACACTACCAAAACTCCCACGCCCGCAGCAAAACCCGCCGCCCCTGCTAAAAAGAAATCGAGCGGGATTCCTTCCGGTTTGGTCATCCTGGTATTGCTTGTCATCTCCGTTTGCCTTTTTCTCTTCGTTTTCGGCAACCCCTCCAACTTTGAGGGCGATGACAATGCCAACGACCCGCTACCCGGCAACTACTTTGGTATCGTGTACAAAGGGGGGGTAATCGTACCGATTCTGCTGACCTGCTTCCTGACGGCCATCGTGTTTTCCATTGAGCGCATTTTCACCATCGCCAAAGCGAAAGGTACCGGCAACCTCGATTCCTTCGTGCGCAAAGTGCAGAGCCTGCTCAACGCCAACGACATTTCGTCGGCCCTGAAGGAATGCGACAAGCAAAAAGGTTCGGTGGGCAACGTGACCTACGCCGCGCTGAAAAAATACCAGCAACTCACCACCGACACCGAACTCAACAAAGAGCAAAAGCTGGTGGCCCTGAGCAAAGAAGTGGAAGAAGCCACTTCGCTGGAGTTGCCCATGCTGGAGAAAAACCTGACCATCATTGCCACGCTGGCCTCGGTGTCGACGCTCGTTGGTCTGCTGGGTACGGTGCTCGGGATGATCAAGGCCTTCGCCGCCCTGGGGCAGTCGGGTGCCGCTGACTCCTCGAAACTGGCCAACGGAATTTCGGAGGCCCTGGTGAACACGGCTCTGGGTATCGGTACCTCGGCCATCTGCATCATCGGGTACAACTACTTCACGAGCCGCATCGACGAACTGACCTACAGCATCGACGAAATCGGCCTGAGCGTGAGCAACAACTTCGCGGCGCACTACTAAAAACTGCCCGGTGGGGTGCCGCTTTTCCAATCAATAAAAGCCATCCCACGTGCGTTTTAAAGTAGGTTTTCACCCGAATTGTTAATCAAATTCCCATGGCACAAGTAAAAGCAAAACGACACGGGGTTTCGCTCGACATGACGGCGATGTGTGACGTGGCCTTTCTGCTGCTCACCTTCTTCATCCTGACGGCGAAAATGCGCCCCGATGAGGCCGTGCAGGTCACTCCGCCGACCTCCATCGCCCAGACGCCCATCAAGGATAGCGAGATCATCACCATCACGGTGGCCAACGACGGCCGCATTTTCATGGGTGCCGACGCCCAGCCCGTGCGGGCGGGGATGCTCGATAAGGTGGCCGAAAAGAAGGGGATCACCTTCACGCCCGCCGAGAAAGAGCAGTTTCGGCTGATGGAAAACTTCGGGGTACCCTTCAACAACCTCAAGCAACTCCTCAACCTGGAGTCGGCTGAGCGGAAAAAAGAAGGCGTGCAGCCGGGTATTCCCTGCGATTCGCTGCGCAACGAACTGGGTGATTGGGTGTTGTACGCCCGGATGTTCAACCCCAAGCAGCGTATTGTAATCAAGGCCGACAGCAACGCCGAGTACAAGGTGATCAAGAACATCATCGATGCGCTGCAAACCCAGAACATCAACAACTTCAACTTGATCACCGGCCAGGAAAGCGCGCCCTCGGGTAGTCCGGCGGCGGGCAAGAAGAAAGGTTAAATCACCCTTCAAATCGATTGACTCATGGCAGAAATAAGCACCGGGGGAGGAGGCGATAAAGACGGTAAAAAGCGGGCCAAGAAAATGTCGACCAAAATCGACATGACACCGATGGTGGATTTGGGCTTCCTGCTGATTACGTTCTTTATCCTGACCACGACCCTCCAGAAGCCCGTCGTCATGGAATTGGGCATGCCCGAGAAAGACGACAAGGTAAAAGAAACCACGCCCCTCAAGGAATCGCAGGCCATCACGATTCTGCTCGACAAGGACAACGCCATCTACTGGTACCAGGGTGCCGACCCGAAAGCAGCCGAAGTGATTCCCACCGACTACTCGGCGAAGGGAATCCGGCAGGTGTTGCTGCGGAAAAAAGCCGAAATCGGTGAGAAGTTTGTCGCCGTGATTGCCGCCACCGACAAGTCGAGTTACAAAAACATGGTGGACATTCTCGATGAAATGGCCATCACCAACAACCAGCGCTACGCCATCGTCGATTTCGCTCCGGGCTACAAAGAAGCCATCAAGAAAGGCGAGGATGCCGCGAAGGCAGGCAAGTAGGTCTTGAAATAAAACTAAGAAAATAGTTTTAAAACTGCTTTCTTCGTTTTACATTTGGTTCATTCAAACTCATTCCGAACAACCTCACATGGCCGAAGAAGTTAAAATCACTTCCACTACCACGCTGGAGGACCTTATTTTCGCTGGCCGGAATAAGGAATACGGAGCGTACTTCTTGCGGCAGGTGTACAGCAAGACGGTCCGTAATTCAGCGATCATCGGCACACTGGCGGTATGCATCGGGTTAGCGGGTCCGCTCCTTTACGCGAAATACAAACCGAAAGAGGAGAAAAAGAAGATTACGCTGGCCAATCCGATGGACGTGCCCCCGCCGCCGATGGACGAAACGCAGCCGCCCCCACCACCGCCGCCGCCGCCGCCACCGGAGGCTCCCAAGCCGGTGAGCACGACGAAGTTCCTCCCGCCGGAAATCAAGCCCGACGAAGAGGTAAAAACCGAGGAGCCGCCGCCAACCCAGAAAGAACTGGAAAAGGCACCAGCCGGGGCCGAAACCGTTGTGGGTGACCCAAACGCCACCGAAGTGGTGATTGACCCCAACGAAGGCAAGGCTAAAGTGGAAGTGGTTGAAGTGAAGCCCGATAAAGAGGAAATCTTTACCGTGGTGGAACAAAACGCCTCGTTCCCTGGTGGTCAGGAAGCCCTCAACAAATTCCTGTCGAAGAACATCAAGTACCCGGCCGAAGCCCAACGGGCCAACGTCCAGGGCAAGGTGTTCCTCAGTTTCGTGGTGTCGCCCGATGGCAGCATCTCGGACGTGGCGGTGCTGAAGGGATTGGGTTTTGGCTGCGACCAGGAAGCCATCCGCGTGGTAAAATCCATGCCCCGGTGGTCGCCCGGCAAGCAGTCAGGACGGGCCGTGAAATCCCGTTTTAACCTGCCAATTACCTTCCAACTGGAGTGATTTAACCGGAAATTGTAGGCAAACGAATGGGCCAGGTGCAAATCTGGCCCATTTTTACGTTTTAAAAACCCAACGTAATAAACAAGTGAACGAACAAGTAAACGACATCATGTCGGCGGTGGTGACCCTCATTCTGATTGGGCTGGGTGTGTACTTACTCACCAGTGCTGCCAACCTGGAACTGCGGGGTATCCTGGCCGAATCGACGGCCACGTTGGCGGGATGGCTGTTCGTCGCATATGGTGTCTTCCGGGGCTGGCTCGTGTACCGCCGCATTGCCCGGCGGCGCAACGAAGAGTAGAGGCAGCAGGCATATTTTTTTTGAAACGGTGGTCGAAACGGCATTCATGAAAAAGTATCTGCTTTATTTTAGTTTGTTCATGGTCGCGGTCACGTGCTGGCGTTGCGGTGGCGGGAGTGAATCGACCCGCGCGAACTCGGCCGACGCGGTTGAGGTGGCGGTCGATCAATCGTTGCAACCGGTGATGGAAGCAGAAGAAATGACTTTCGAGGCAACCAACAAATACGCCAAAGTCAATTCAAGGTACGTTTCCGAACTGAAGGCGATTGAAATGCTGCTCAACGACAGCGCCCAGGTGGCGGTAGTGACGCGGGAAATGAACGCCAGCGAACGGAAAATGCTGGCGGAACAGAAGTACCGCTACCGGAGTGTTAAGATTGCCATCGACGCCGTGGCGCTGGTTGTCAACGAGTCGAACCCCGACACCCTCATCACCACCGACCAGCTTCGGGACGTGTTGCAGGGAAAAAGGACCCAGTGGAGCCAGGTGGGGAAAAAGGGCAGCAACAGCAACGTCACGGTGGTGTTTGACAACAACAGTTCGAGCAACCTGAGCTACCTGCTCGATACCCTCGGCATCGCTGACCGCACGAAAGCGTCGGTTTTTGCCGTGAAATCGAACGAGGAAGTCATTGCGTTCGTCAAAAAAAATCCGGGCGCGCTGGGCGTTATCGGCGTCAACTGGATCAGCGATTCCGACGACCCCAAAACCCCTAAATTTATGGAAGGCATCCGGGTCATGGCCGTGGCCCGTAACCCCGAACCCGACCCGGAAGACTACTACCAACCGTTTCAATACAACCTGGCCCTCGATCACTATCCCCTGGCCCGAAAAGTGGTCATGATCTCGAAAGACGCCCGTCAGGGGGCACCCACGAGCTACATCAACTACGTCGCCAGCGACCGGGGGCAACGCATTATATTGAAAGCGGGCCTGTTACCGGCTACCCAAATTATTCGTTTGGTGAACACCCACCCGGAGTAAGTTTTTCAGAGTTGAAAAAAATAGGTTATTTTCGCGGCTTCCTGCCACATTTCACCCCAAAATTCTGTTAAAAGCGTACTTAACCAAATTTTCCTTACACATGAACGTGAAACGCAAATCTCTTTGGATCACCCTTTTCGTACTGGCGACTGCCGGGGTACGGGCCACGGCGCAGGACGTGCAAACGGCCCTGAAAGCGCTGGACGCGGATCGGTTTGCCGCCGCGCGAACCATGTTCAAGCAACTGGGAGCCTCGGGGTCATCCGAAAATCAATTCTACCTGGGCTATTATTACCTCCGCACCAACAAGCCCGATTCAGCTAAGGCGGTTTTTGATAAGTGTGTAGCCGCTGACCCCAAGAGTGTGCTTTGCCTGGTCGGACAAGGCGGGGTAGCCCTGGCTAAGAAAAACCTCGCCGACGCGAAAGCCAAAATTGGTCAGGCCCTGGAAATGACCAAAAGTCGCGACGAAAATGTGCTGTGGCGGGCCGCTGAAATGTACACGCTTTTTGAAGCACCGGAAGGCGTCAACGACCCCGCTGAGGCCATTCGGCTGATTGACGCCATCACCGCGTTGAAGAAGAAGACCGAGCGTCCTGAATACCAGATTGTGAAAGGCGACGCGTACCTGTTGCGCAACGAAGGTGGCCCAGCCGTGACCGCGTATGAAGAATCCCTGCGCCTCAACACTGACAACTCCAACATTGCGAAAATCCAGACCCGGATTGGGCAGGTGTTCAAACGGGGTAAAAATTACACCGAAACGCAGAAAAGCTTCAACAACGCCATTCAGGCCGATTCGAACTACGCGCCTGTGTACCGCCAGTACGGTGAACTGTGGCTGATGGCGGGTAGCTACCCGCGCGCCGCGACCAACTACCGCAAGTACCTGGAAAAAGGCGAAGGCACCGCCGAAGACAAGCTGCGTTACGCCAAATTTGCCTTTCTGGCTAAAGACTACGCCAACTCGGTGGCCCAACTCGATGAAATTAAGGGCAAATTGAAAGACACCGATATCAACCGGATGTACGGCTATTCGTACGTGGAACTGAACCAGCCCCAGCCCGCCGTGGAAAACCTCCAGCAACTGTTGCAGGCGTTACCCGACGAGAAGGAACTCCCAACTGATTACGGCTACCTGGGCCGCGCCCTCAGCATGGTCGAAGCCGATTCGGCCACCAACGTGATCAACGATTCCCTGTCGTATCAGTACCTGAGCAAAGCAGCACCGCTGGATACGACCAACAATTACTACCAGTACCTGGCCGAAGCGAAATTTAAAAACAAGAACTACAAAGGAGCTGCGGAAGCCTACCGGCAATCGGTTGCCTGGAAAGAGAAAAAAGCGGATCAAAAACCGAACGCCAACGATTACTTCAACGTAGGCCGCAGCTATTATTTCGCCTACGGAACCGCGCCCCGCGATCGGCGTGATTCGACGCTGTTGCCGCCCGCCGACTCCGCCTTTGCAAAAGTATCTGAACTGGCCCCGACCTTTGCAGCCGGTTACCAATACCGCGCCCGAACGAACATGTTTATGGACCCAACCGGGCAACGGTCTGCTGCGGTACCGTACTTCCAGAAATACATTGAAGTTCAGACCGATACGGCGAAGTACCGCAAGGACATCATCGACGCGTACAAGCGCCTTGCATATTACGCGCAACTCCAAAAAGACACGCCCAAAGCCACGGAGTATTTTGAAAAGATTCGGGGCCTCGACCCCGCCGACAAGGACGCCAACGATTTCTTCAATCCGCCCGCGCCGCCCGCACCGGCTGTGAAGCCGAAAGCTCCCGCGAAAGGCAAACCGGCGGCCAAACCGGCTCCGAAGAAGAAAGCCTGACGGCTGTAGCAGAACAATAAAAAGCCCGCCCCGAATCCTCGGGGCGGGCTTTTTGTTAGTTCCAGCGGGCAGAGGTCGATAAAAAAACGTCATCTCGAACGGAAGGCGGAACGGAGCCGACACGTAGTCATTCCACGTTCGCCGCGGGTGAGGCACGCCAGCATTGGGCGTCGGCGTGATGCGGTTCCTGGGGCAAAACGGTTAATAAGTCGGCTTTCAAAGCAACAAAAAACCCCGGGTTAACCGGGGCTTTTTGTTAGTAGATGGCATACGTCGGGCCTTTACAGCACCACCATCACCCGCTTGCTCACGCTGAAGCCATCGGCACGAACCTGCACGATGTACGTGCCGGGTGTGGGGTTGAGGCGGAGGAATTTCCGCTCGTCGAACGCAGCGACTTTGTCCTCAAAAATCAGTTCGCCGCGCAGCGTGTACACGTACACGGTGGCATTGGGCCAGTCTTCCTGGGTTTCGAGCGTGAAATTGCCGTCGCGGCTGGGGTTGGGGTACACGGCAAAACCCTTGTGCTCCGGGTCCACGAAGTACGTGACCAGGTTGGACGGGCGCGAAGGACACGTCAACTGCCCGCCGCGAATGTTCGGCACGTTGGTGTACGTTATTTTGGCGATGGCCGCGTAAATGCCGTCTTTAGGCGTTTTGATGATCTGGCTGGTGTAGCGGCTCCCGCGCAGGGTGTCGGTGTTGTTGACCACCCAGGCGTAAAACTGGCCAGGCACCGCGCCGTCGGCCCGGAGCGTAAACGAGCCAATCTGGTTGATGCGCGGCTGGCTGGGCAGGGGTTTCACCGTGATGGGCACCGACGACGAGAAGTTTTTGCAGCCGTTGGCGTCGGTCACGCGCACCTGAAAATTACCCGAGGTTTTAGCCACGAAACAGGGAGCCTGTGCCAGCACGCTGGTGCTATCGCCCGCTTCGACCCACGCCTGGCGGAGCGTTGAATTGGTGCACAGGGTTACGGAATTTTCTTCACAAAACGACAGCGGCCCGCTGGCGTTGACCACAGGGCGGTCGGGCAGCGGGTTGACGCGGATCAGCACCTGGTCGGAGGTGGGCGAAACGCAGCCGAAGCGGTTGGTGGTGCGCACCGTGTACTGTCCGCCCTGGTTGATGCGGACGCTGCGGCTGCGGGCCGAAACGCTGGGACTCCAGAGGTAATTGGTCGAATCAGATACGCTCGACGTCAGCACCACGCTTTCGTTGGCGCAGAAGGTAGTGGCACCTTCCGCCACGATGCTGGGCTTCGTGGGGTTGGGGTTCACCCGCACGGCAACCGGGTCGGAAACGGCCGATTTGCAGTTTTTGGCGTCGTACACTTCCAGCGTGTAGCGGCCCGAGGTGGCGGCGGTAAGGTCGCGCTCGTTGCTCACCACCGCCGAGCCGTTGAAAGTCCACTGGTAGCGGGCGTTGCCGGGCGAGCGCAACGTGACGCTGTTCGAGTTGCCCACCGGGTTGAGTCGGCAAAACACCGTATCGCTCAGGGCGGCGATGCGGGGCCGGTCGGGCAGGGGGTTGACCGTAACCGGAAGCGAACTTTCGAGCGTACAGCCTGCCTGATCACGAAAAGTCACTTTGTAAGTGCCACTGGTCGTCACGGTGATTTCCCGGCCATTGCCGCCATTGCTCCAACTTACGCCGTTGTCGCTGGGGAGGTCGGCTACGAGGCGTACGTTGCCACCCTGGCAAAATTCCGTCGAGCCTTGCGGGGCGATGGCGGGCACGGGCACGAAAACGGGTTGGGAGAGGCGAATGCTGCTTCCTACGCGCACCCGGCCGTAATACACGCCGCGGCCTACCGTGGTGCTCAGCCCCTGCTGGCCATTCGACCACCGGGGGTCGTCGCCCGCCACGCTGAGCGTGTAGGCACCACTGCCCGCGCAGGAAATGGCCGTCGGTACCAGTCCTTCCGATTGCTGGGGCCGTGAATTGGCAAAAAAGCCATCATTAAGGGCATTGCTCCAGGCCTCGCCCAATTGCTGGTGCCCGCCGTTTTGGGGGTAAATGTGAACCCCGTCGGGCCGAGGAACCTGAATAAGGTCGGTGTTTGGCCCCGCGAAAACGTTCGACATCTGTTCGGCCACCTGGAGTTGCGCATTGGTGATGTCAATGCTGTTGAACTCATTGTAACTCCCGTCGGCATTAAATTTAGCTCCGTGCGAGGTTTGAGCGACCACCCACGAAATGTCCTTACCCGTGTCATTACGAGTTTGCTGAATGACAAATTTCAGGGCTTCGCGGTAAGCGTCAGTACCGGTGTGAAGGAAAACGTTATCCGTTTCGCCCAACATCCAGAGCACCGCACGAACCCCCAACGTGGATGCATAGTACTGAAGAGCAAGTTTCAAGTTGCCGTAAGGCATCCCGTCCGGGTAATTGGGATTTGGACAAGTCTGGCAAAAAATGTTTGGCGCGGGAAGGCCAGCGGCACTTTTGCTCCAGGCGTCGATCTGCGTTCCTGCAAAAGCACTGTTGATAAACAGCACAGGCACGTTGTACCGGCTGGCGATAAGATTACCCAGCCAGCCCCAGCCCCAACTGCCAAATCCACGAAGCCCATACCGCGACTCCGGCTGCAATTTTACGAAGCCCGGCAGGGGCGGGTCGGCCAGGGAGTAGGTGCTGATGTTATTGTAGCTAACCACGTTCACCCGGTCGTCCGGGTCAATCTGACCAGGCGGGAGCGTTTCGTTGCCCTGGGCATCGGTATTCGAAATACCCTGGGCGTTGGACTGCCCGGCGATGATAAACACCTCGCCCACGCCCACCTTGTCGAGGGAAGAAGGAACGCCAACGGGATTATTATTGAGTAGCCCGCGTACTTCCAGGCGGTACCAACCTCCGGCGACGCTCAGGTTTCCCAGAAAGTTGCCCTTCTGCGGGTTCGTCTGAATCGTCACCCAATCCGTACTCGTACCGCCCTGGAGGGCCGTAACTTTAGCCTGAATTCGGTCAACAGGCTGAAAATAACTACCGGCGATGGGAATGGTCCCCCGGCCATCGGTACCCCGCTGAAACACAGCCCGGGTCGTGGGGAACGTAAGCTGAACCTGGGCGAGGGCGAAACCCGTTGAGCAAACCACCAACAGCCACGCCCCTATCATTCGAAATACTGTTTGCATACGCGTTTTAGCTTGCCAACGACCACGCGTCGTCGGGCGAATTCACCCGGTGGCTTTCGTTCCCTTCATTCGGGACTGCCGGGCGGTTAAGGGTGGTCCAAATCAAGTCTTTCAGGGGCGCGAGGCCCTGTTGGGCTGCCGCTGAGATGAATAGGTGCGGTACTGAAGCGGGGAGTTCGCCTTCGAGGCGCACCCGAGTTTCGTCGTCGAGCAGGTCGGACTTGGAGATGGCCAGCAGGCGTTGCTTGTCCAACAGCGCCGGGTTGTAGCGGGCCAGTTCGTTGAGCAGAATTTCGTACTCACGCCCGGCGTGTTCGGTGGTAGCCGGAATCAGAAACAGCAGAATCGAGTTGCGCTCGATGTGCCGCAGAAACCGCAGCCCCAGCCCCTTGCCATCGGCGGCCCCTTCGATGATCCCTGGAATGTCGGCCATCACGAACGACTGGTAGTCGCGGTAAGCCACCACGCCCAGGTTGGGCACGAGGGTCGTGAACGGGTAATCGGCGATTTCAGGCCGCGCCGCCGAAAGCACCGACAGCAGCGTGGACTTGCCCGCGTTGGGAAAACCCACGAGGCCGACGTCGGCGAGTACCTTCAGTTCGAGCACAAACCACTGCTCCTGGCCCGCTTCGCCGGGTTGGGCGTGGTGCGGAGCCTGGTGGGTGGCACTTTTGAAGTGCTCATTGCCCAGCCCGCCGCGTCCGCCCGGTAGCAAAACGACCTGCTGACCGTCCTCGGTGATTTCAAAAAGCGTTTCACCCGTCTCGGAATTCCTAGCCACCGTACCCAAGGGAACTTCAATGACGGCGTCCTGGCCCTGGGCACCGGAGCGTCGCCCGGCTTCGCCGCCTTTGCCCGCGCTGGCGATAACGTGTTTCTGAAATTTCAGGTGGAGGAGCGTCCAGAGTTGGGCGTTGCCGCGCAGAACAACGTGCCCGCCCCGTCCGCCGTCCCCGCCGTCGGGGCCGCCCTTCGGAACGTGTTTTTCGCGCCGAAAATGCGCTGATCCCGCGCCTCCTGCCCCCGAACGGCCGCAAATTTTTACGTAGTCAATGAAGTTGGATGTCATGGAAACGCTCTTAAAGTATCCGAACGTGTAACGACATGATGCGGACGAACGGGCAAAATTAAGCCTAAAATCCGTTCCATCCCAACGCCCGCCCCAAAGTCACAAAGGCAGCAGTCGTTCCCGACGAATGGTTTCGTAGAGGGAGGTCGCCACTTTTTCGTGCCCCGTAGCGGTAAGGTGGTCGTCGAATACGAAATAATCTTCGCGGCTCAACACCGGCGAAACGTCGGTCAGGTACACGCCGGGCATGGGGTGCCGGGCCAGGTAGCGCGAAAATTCCTGCATCACGTCGGGATGCGTGGCAATGCCTTCCAGGTTGAAAAGCAGAATCGGTCCCCGGTAAATGGTACGAACCTGGCGCAATACTTCAAAAAAATCGACGTAGTTGGACTTCGATCCCGGGGCGGGTTGGGGTCGGCGGGCCGCTGCCACGGGTTGCGGCGGGGCAGGTGCCTGCGGACGGCGCACGTCGGGCAGCGAGGCCTGGAGAAACGAAAGGGCCGTTTTCAGTACCAGAAAGTTAAACTTGAAAGGAAAGTAGCTGGAGGTGATGTCGTTGTAATGCACGTAACCCTGGTACACGTCGCGGTCCGCGGGTTTAAAATGAAAACCCAGCCGGATCAATTCCCCGTTTTCAATGTCGTCGTTGGTGCAGTATTGCATCACCAGCAATTGGCACGAATCCGTCTGGAATCGCTTTAAAAACGTAATCTCGCGTGCCGTACCGTACGAAGAAACACCGGCATTGAGCAGCCGACAGGCCAGTTTCTGCTCCAACCGGGAAGCGTAACACGCCGAATCGGGTACGCCCCAGCCCATCGTGAACGAATCACCCAGGAAAATCACACGCGGGTGGTCGAGCGAAGCGTCGTCGTCGCGCACACCCGCCCGGTTGGCCCGGATGGCCACGTCGTACTCCAAATTGCGGAACGACCCCCCGGTGACGTTGGGCTTAAGGGTGTAGTATAATTCGGGGTCGAACTGGCTCAGGGCGGGGTCGTACTGGATGACGTTTCGGTGCATGAATTGCACCATGTTCCGGAAGAATGTGAACCCCCGCGCGGGGAGGTGGTTCCGGTCGGCCAGCCAGCCGATGTAAAGCCGGATGCCGCCTTCCACCAACCCAAACAGCACCAGCCAGAGCCACCAGCGCACCCGGAATACCCGGCTCAACCAAAAGGCCAGCAACACCGGGTTGAGCAGCACGAGGCCTTTGAAAACCCACACGCCCACGGCGCTGGTCGTAAACCAGGTATCCATCCGGAACAGCGTGACGGAAACGGAAAGCAGGATCAGCAGGAAGAAAACAAACAGGCGTTGCGAACGGGAAAACATAGAAAAAAGAGCACGTAGGCGCGGAACGAGTCAGGAAACACTCAGGGATTTTTCCGGAACAAGTTCTCTGTCAGTTGATTCGTGAATAAATCAGCCCCCTGGGCGTTGAGGTGGTTGGCGTTGTAAAAGTAGCGCCGGTCGGCGCCGAACTGCGTGGTATCCAGGTGCAGGAAAGGCACGCCTTCCTGATGGCAAAGCGAATCGAGGAAGGCCAGTTGGTCGGCCCGGTTCCGGTGCAGCCGCAGGTAGTCGGTCAGTATCGGGGCTTCGTACGCGCCCACCCGGATGCCCTCGGCGCGGGCAAACCGGAAATACCGCCGGAACGCGGCGACCTTGCCCGAATCGGTTTCGGCCACGAAGCCGTCGGGGTGGCCCGCGCGAAAACGGTCGAAAGTGTCGTCAAAGCGCACGAAGGGCGAGGGTACGTAGCCTTTTTTCAATTCGTCCTCGCGGGGGCCGCCCGTCAGCCAGCGGCTTAGTCCGGCCAGGGCCTCGGGCACCAGCGTGTGGTTGAAGAGCGCGTATTTCAGCAAGGGTACGTGGCTCAGGGTGTAAAAAAACGGATCCCGCTTCCGCACCAGCCCGCCGAAATACGGATCGCGAAGCTGGAGAGCGAACACGAACGTGTAAAAGCCGAGATTCGACTTTTGCAGGTATTCGGGCGAAATTTCCAGAAACAGGTACTTCGGTTTCGGGTGGTGTTGCAGGTACAGGCGCAACAGGGCCAGTTGGTGCTCGATGCTGTTGCCGTTGAGGCCCAAGTTGTAGCAGCGCAGCCCGGTTTTTTGCTCGACAATCGCCGGGTTGAGCATCATCGACACCCGCGACGACCCCTGAAACACCACGTCCGCCCCCATTTTCCCCGATGCGACGGCTGCCGCTTTGAAGTCGTAATTGCGGCTCAACCCAAAATCCAGTACGCGCTCCGTCAGCCAGGCCAGGGCGAGGAAAGCGGCGAGGAAGAGAACGATGTTTCGCATTTTTTTGTGAGAAGTGAGAGGTAAGAAGTGAGATGCGATCAGCCGCCCGGTAAAATGCATTGCAAAAACATCTCACATCTCACTTCTTACCTCTCACAAGCATCAGAATTGAAAATAAATAAACTGCTTCCCGCTGTCGAAAACGGCGAAGAGCAGGAAAAACACGACCATCGCCGCGTACAAAACGGGGCGAAGCGCCCGGAGTTGCGGCAGCGTGAGCCGGGCCTTGTTTTTTTCGATCAACCAGTCGCCCAGCCCCAGCAGCCCCAGCCCGATGCCCGAAAACAGAATCCGATAGGGTGGTTTCGGGTCGCCGGTACGGAGCGCCCAGTAGTCGAGGCTTTGCCATTCGACGCCCCAGCCGCGCCAAGTGCCGAGCGTACGGATTAACGTCAGCGCGTCGGCGGTGGAGTGGGCGCGGAAAAATATCCAGGCGAAACTCACCAGCAAAAACGTGACCACGACGCCCAGCGCGTTGGCCCAGGGGCGGTCGGGTAGCCGCAGCCAACCCGCTTCGCGCACGGCCATCGTGCCGAGGTTGAATACCGTGTGCAGCCCGCCCCAAATCAGGTACGTCCAGGCCGCGCCGTGCCAGAAACCGCTCACCAGAAACACCACGGCCACGTTCAGGTACCGTCGCACCGTGCCGACGCGGTTGCCGCCGAGCGGAATGTACACGTAATCGCGAAACCAGGTGGAAAGCGAAATGTGCCACCGCGCCCAGAACGCCTGGATGTTGGTGGCGAGGTAGGGCCGCCGGAAGTTTTCCATCAGCTTATAGCCCATTACTTTGGCCGTGCCGATGGCCACGTCGGAGTACCCCGAAAAGTCGCAGTAAATCTGAATAGCAAAAGCGAAGGTGGCCGCCGCCGTGGCCAGTGCCCCGTATTTTTCGGGGTTGGGGCCGTTGAAAACCGGGTCCACGAACTGGCTGAGCCGGTCGGCGATGACCATTTTCTTGAACAATCCCCAGTAAATCCACCGCAGGCCGTCGAGGGCGCGGGTGGCGTCGAAGGTTTTCTTTTCGTGAAACTGGGGAAGCACGTTCTGCGGGCGCTCGATGGGCCCGGCCACGAGTTGGGGGAAAAACATCACGTAGAGTGCGTAGATGCCAAAATGCCGCTCGGCTGGCTGCTTTCCCCGGTACACCTCGATGGTGTAGCTCATGGCCTGAAACGTGTGGAACGACAGCCCGATGGGCAAAATGCTCATGGCTTCGGTGTACGACGACACGCCGCTTTGCCCGAAGAGTGTCAGCACGCCGACAAACAGTTTGTTGGCCGCTGCCGTCACGAGGCCCGCGAGCTGGGGCAGGTCGAGCCAGGTGAACAGGGCGGCCGCGTTTTCAGCAAAAAATCCGAGGTATTTGAAAAACGCCAGAATGCCGATGTTGGAAACAAGGCTGACCACGAGCAGCCATTTTCGCCGCTTGCCGTGCGCTTTTTCAATCCAAAGTCCGGCGAAGTAATCGATGAAAATGGTCAGGAACAGAATGACGATGTACGCGGGCACGAACGCCATGTAAAACCAGCAACTCGCCGCCAGCAGCATCAGCCAGCGCCAGCGGTGCGGCAGCAGGAAATGCAGCGCCACGACGGTAGGGAAGAAAAGCAGGAAGTCGAGTGAGTTGAAAAGCATCGAGGGGCGAGAGAGCCGGGGAATGCTCAATGCTCAACGCTCAGTGCGCAACGTTCAATTGCGTACAGTACACAAATTGAACGTTGCGCATTGCGCATTGCGCATTGACTATTCTCACCGCGTCTTTTCGATTTCAGCGCAGATGTTTTTGAAAATTTCGTCCATGGCCCCAATGCCGTTCACGGCGCTGAACTTGCCCTGGGCGGCGTAGTAATCGGCCACGGGACGGGTTTTCTCGTTGTATTCATGCACGCGTCGGCGGATAAGCGCCTCGTCTTGGTCGTCGGGGCGGCCCGAGGTTTTGCCACGGTCGAGCAGCCGACGGGTGAGTTCCTCCTCGTTTACTTCGAGGGCCACCATGCAAGTGATGGCCGTGTCGTTTTGGGTCATGAGTGCGTCAAGCGCCTCAGCCTGGGCGACCGTGCGCGGGAATCCATCGAAAATAAACCCGGCGGCGGCTTTATTCTCCTTCAACTTGTTGTCAATCATGCCGATGACCACTTCATCGGGCACCAGCAGTCCGGCGTCCATGAGGCGTTTAGCCTCCAGGCCCAGGATAGTGCTAAGGGCGATTTCGGCCCGGAGCAAATTGCCCGTCGAAAGGTGAACGAGGCTGTATTTGTCGATCAGGTATTCGCTCTGGGTGCCTTTGCCCGCACCGGGAGGGCCGAAGAGTACAAGGTTGAGCATGAACGGGTCGGAGCGTCGGAAAGTGGAGGGTTGAACGGTCAAAATTAGGGGAAAAGCCGGGAGGTTACAAAAAGGACTTGGGCAAGGGCACGAACGGGTAGCTCGCACAGCGCCCGCCTAACTCCTTCCTAGCAGCCGAAGTACCTTTTCCACATCCTCAGGTGCGTCTATGCAGTGGCTGTCGTGGTGGGTTTCGACGAGTTGGATTCGGTAACCTGCCTCCAGCCAGCGCAGTTGTTCGAGCGACTCGGCCCGTTCAAGCGGCGAGGGGGGAAGTTGACAGATTTTCTCCAAAACGTCCACGCGGTAAGCGTACATCCCCACGTGGCGGTAATAATCGTGGTGCTCGTGCCACTGGGCCGGGGGCACATTTTTGAGAAAAGGAATCGCCTGACGGCTGAAATAAATGGCTTCCCGGCGGTCGTTCAACACGATTTTCGCCTCGCCGGGGTCGTGGAGCAGGGCCGCCGAATCCACGCGAATCATCTGCGTGGCCAGTTGTACCTCGCCGTCGAGCATCCCCGCCAGTTCGTCAATTTGCGCCGGGTCGAGAAACGGCTCGTCGCCCTGGATGTTGAGCACGTAGTGCTTGGTGCTTGGTGCTTCGTGCGAGGAAGGGGCATTTTCCAGGCGAGGCACCGGGTATGAAGCACCAAGCACCGACTGGGCTGCTTCCCAGCACCGATCCGTTCCGCTGGGGTGGTCTTCGCGGGTCATGACGACTTCCCCACCGAAAGCCCGCACGTGGTCGGCGATGCGGGCGTCGTCGGTGGCAACCACGACGCGGTCCAATTTCTTGGCCTGCCAGGCGGCTTCGACTACGCGCTGGATCATGCTTTTGCCTTGAATGGCAATGAGGGGTTTGCCCGGAAAGCGCGTCGAGGCATAGCGGGCGGGGATGATGCCGAGAATCATTGCGGATTGCGAAGTTGAGATGGCGGATTGAGGTCGGCGTTTTGCGTCGCTTTTGCAACGGCTTTTTCGGCCAGATACGGATTGATGACCTGGTTGTCGATCCGCCAGAGTTGGGGTACGATGGCTTGCCGGGCGGTGTAGTAGTCGTCGTACACCGGGAAGTAGCGCAGCCGTTCGGCCATCACCTCGTCGTAGCGACCCAGCAGGCCGAGGAGCAGTTCGCACCCTTCGCGGACGGCAAACCGCCCACTTTCGTGACCAGTCACGTAGTCAGCGAGGCCATTTTCCAACACATACTTCGTGAACAGGGGATTGGCGGTTCGTTTCACCAGAATCCGCACGCCGACCACGGCGGCCACCGACAGGTCGAGGGCGTCATCGAAAAAAAACGCGACTTCGTGCGGCTGGAGGCCGTGCTGGTTCAGGAAATGCTCAAGCACGGCCACTTTGTGTTTGGCCTGCACGTAGCCCGCTTGGAAATGCTCCCGCCCGACGAGGTCGAGCGCCAGCCCGTTGTGGACGCCCGTGATGACAGCGGCGGCGGGCATCCGGCCTTGTTGCAGCCACAGGCCAAAGCGCAACAGGTTGGTGCCCATCGAATCGACCTCACTGAAGGTGCTGCTGCCCGTTTCGTTTTTGACGCCGTCGTTGAAAACGCCGTCCCAGTCGAATACGAGTGCCTTCACGCGGGTGAGTTTTTCGGCCAGCACGGTCGGAGCCGTGACGAACTTACCCCCAATTTCTTCAAATATTTTTTGCAGTTCCCGCATAAAAAAGAACCCCGGCTCTGACGAGTCGGGGTGCAAAAGTAAGGAGCGCGGGCGGCACTACAAGCCGGTTTTCCCACGGGAGAATCCGCCCGAAATCAGGCTGATAACAAACAGCACCAGAAACACGAAGAACAAAATTTTGGCGATGCCTGCGGCACCGGCAGCGATACCGCCGAAGCCGAGAATTCCGGCAATGATGGCGACGACGAGGAAAATGACAGTCCAGCGTAACATGGCTTTGTAGTTTAAAGTGTGAAGTTGAAGTACAATCGTTTGCCGGTTTTTATAAAAAAGCCGGGCCAACGCGCCGGGGCACGTCAGACGTATAAGCCATTAAAAAAGTGGGTAAAATTTTGGACAAATTTTGCAGAAGCGTACAAAAAAAGGCAACCTCCGGGAAGGTTGCCTTTCAAAAGCAGATGCCGGAAACTCAATCTTCCTTCAAATCCTGGATGTCGAGCATCCCCACGGGTCGGCCGTTGTCGGTCACCAGAATCGTGTCCACGCTGGTTTGCTTGAAGAGCGCTGCGGCGGCGTCGAGCAGGGCCGAGGCTTCGATGGAGATCGGCGTTTTGTACGAAAAATCGCCCATCGTTTTGCTGAGCACCTCGCGGCCTTCGCTGGCGAGGTAGCGGCGCAGGTCGCCGTCGGTGAAGACCCCGCGCAGGTTCCCGGTTACGTCCACCACGGTCACGCAGCCGAAGCCGAATTCGGTCATTTTCACGATGGCGTCGGAAAGCAGCGTCGTGCTGGCCACCACGGGGTTGATGTCGTTGATGGCTTCGCCCACTTTCACCGTAATCAGGCGCGTGTGCTCGATGAACTGGTTGGTGCCGATGGCCGTGAAGTTGTTTTCGGTCAGCGCCTTCAGGAGTTTCCAGGGCACCGTGATGGTGTGGCAGCCCAGGTCGAGGGCGTTGCGCACGTGTTCGGTGTTGCGCACCGACGAAAACATCACTTTGGAATCGTAGCCGTAGCTGTCCACCAGTTCGACCACGTCGGCGAGCAGGCCGAGGGCGTCGTAACCCTGATCCTGCATCCGGCCCGCCAGCACGCAAATGTACGTCGCGCCCGCGCAGGCGGCCATGTAGGCCTGTTGAATCGTGTAAACGAGGTGGACGTTGACCATCAGCCCCCGGCTGGTGAGGGCTTTGCAGGCTTTCACGCCTTCGAGCGAGACGGGAATTTTGAACACTGTTCGCTGCGGGTCGAGGCCCAGAGCAAGTTGGCGGTCGGCATCGGCCACGATGGCGTCGGCGGTTTCGCCGAGAGCCTCAATTTGCAGAATCGGCACCAGGCCCGCCAGTTTAACGATGGTTTCGTCGAGGTTGGTCACGCCCTCGCGGTGCATGAACGTGGGCGTGGTGGTCAGGCCGGTCAGAAAACCCAGTTGAAACGCGGTTTCGATTTCCTTCAAATCGGCCGAATCGAGGTATAATTCCATCTGTCAGTCAGGGAGTTAATGCGGTAGTGAAGCGTTGGCCATCAACAAAAACGCCAACTTGCGGGCGCAAAGTTGGCGAAAAAGAGGAGAAAAGCGGGCAGCGGGGTTGAATTTCAGGCGACGGGGCGGTTCAATCTTCCTCTACTTCCTTTTTCCCGAACATTGCCCGGAAGGTCGGGGCCATGTGAATCATGTGCTCCACGCGGCCTTTGGCGGCGCTGAACACCTTGTAGCTGTAGCCCTGCCGGATGAGTTCCTGCATGGCGTTGGCGAGTTGAATCAGGTCGTCCACGCGGACGGAAAAATCCTCGACGATGTACATCGTGAAGCCCCGGTCATAGTCGTCGGCGAAAAACAGCACGAGGTGAAAGTCTTCGCCCCGCAGGAACGACGTTACCTGGCTTTGGGAAAAGCTTTTGAACATCGCGCCATTGTCCACGAGGGCATCAATGATTTCGACATCGTTGTTGGTAACGTATAACGTGGGCGTGAGTTGCCGGGAAATTTCCATCGGTGCGGTAAGCGGCAGGGGCATTGCAAAGGACGGCTGTTTTGCTAAAAAAGAAAACCTCCGGGACGAACGCCCCGGAGGTTTCTTCTCTTAAAAAAGTCAGGCCACTGAAACTCAGGCTGTGCGCCTCAGGCTATGCGCCTCAGGCCAGTTCGGGCAGGGTACGGCGGTACTTCACCTCCACCTGGTGCAATTCGAGGAGTGGCTTCAGGAATTCTTCCAGCAGGCTGATATCCAACTGGCTGGCCGCGTCGCAGAGGGCCTCGTTGGGGCAGGTATGGGCTTCGATAAAAAGCCCGTCGATGCCCGCCGCCACGCCCGCCCGTGCCAGCACGGGCAGGTATTCACGGGCACCGCCCTTGGCGTCTTTCGACGGAATGCCGTACTTCCGAATGGCGTGCGTGACGTCGAACACGACCGGGTAACCGGTTTTGGCCAGGTGGTAAAAACTGCGCGGGTCCACCACGAGGTCGTTGTAGCCGAAGGTGTAGCCGCGTTCGGTGAGGATGATTTGCTCGTTGCCCGATTCCTCGATTTTCCGCACGGGGTGCTTCATGTTTTCGGGGGCCAGAAACTGCCCGTGCTTCACATTGACCACCCGGCCGGTTTTGGCGGCGGCCACGGTAAGCGTGGTTTGCATGCAGAGGTAGGCCGGAATCTGGAGCACGTCGACGACTTCGGCGACGGGGGCGCACTGGTCGGGGTAGTGGATGTCGGTGAGGAGCGGAAAACCGAACTGCTCCTTCACTTTCGCCAAAATCTGGATGCCTTTTTCGAGGCCCGGCCCCATGTAATAATCAAGGCTGGAGCGGTTGTCTTTCTGAAACGACGACTTGTAAATGACCTTGATGCCGAGGCGCTCGGCAATGCCTTTCAGCTTTTCGGCGACGGTGAGCATGAGGTGTTCGTCTTCAATGACGCAGGGGCCGGAGATGAGGAACAGTTCGTCGGAACCGCACTCGATGTCGCCGACGCGGACGATTTTCTGGGACATGGGAAACGTCAATTAGGCAGCAACAAACTGCGTGGGTAAGTTTTCTACGACCAGTTGTGGCAGGTTACCGTTGTTGAGCACTTCCGAAGCATCAAGAATTTCAATGCCCACCAGCAGTTCGCCCTCACCCAGGTTGAGCGAAATTTCTTCGGTCAGGCGAACCGTACGGCATTGCCGGGGGCCTTCCACCAAACGGATGTAGAGCGCGTCCACTTCCCGGTCATAACTGATTTTCATGCTTCAAAAATAGTAGGTGTAAACGGTTACGACGACGATTTCGGCGACTTCCTCTACGAAGACCGGCTCCACCTGCTTGATTGCGTACTGTTTTCCGTGCCAGAGGGCGTTAAACGGAAAATTGTACCGGCACTTCCGGCGGTTTCGCTTCGCAGGCTCAGAAACGCCTTGCCGGATGGCTGTCTCCACTTCTGCCGCATCGGTGCCGCGTTCGGTAGCCTGTTCAACGGCGTGTTTTGAAAGGCGAACCGGGCAGGTGGCGTAGTCCAGCGCCATGATTTACAACCGTTTAAACAACCCTTTCAGCAACTTCATCGTAATCGTCTGCTTCCAGTCGGAACCGATGGCGTGGTTCCACATGTGGGGCAGGTTGTAGGAAACTTCGGCCATTTTGGTGAGCGTAGCGTCGTCCCAGGCTTTCGACAAACCCTGGGGCAGCGTCACGTCGAAACGCTGCACCATACTTTTAAATTCCGCCGTGCCTTCGGGGTAGTAGTCCTCCATGTGGTTCATGATGAGGCAGTTGGCGTAGCAGTGGCGGGTCCCCAGAATTTTCGACAACCCGTAACTCAGCGCGTGCACCACGCCCACTTCGGAGTAAGTCAGGCTTAGCCCGCCCATCAGCGAAGCCACCATCAGTTTCTCGTCGTTTTCGGGCGTCTGGCCCGCGTTTTCGCCCAGGTACACTTCCCGGCAGAGTTTCATGGCCTGCTCGGCGAAGGCGTGCGAGTAGGCGTTGTTGAATTGCCCCTTTTCCGATTCCACGCAGTGAATGTACGTGTCCATACCCGTGTAGAACCACCAGTCTTTAGGCACGGTGGCAATGAGGTCCGGGTCGAGAATGACCTGATTGAAGACCGTCCATTCGCACTTCAGCCCCAGTTTTTTCTCGGGGCCGGTCAGCACGGCGGTCATCGAGACTTCGGCCCCCGTGCCCGAAATCGTCGGCACGCCCACATGGTACACGCCGGGGTATTTGATCAGGTTCAGGCCCTGGTACAAGGTCGAGGAGCCTTCGTTGGTGAGCATGAGCGAGAGGGCCTTGGCGATGTCCATTATGGAGCCGCCGCCAATGCCGACCACGCCCGCCGGGATGCCTTTTTTGGCCAGAATCTCGTCGCGGAGGCCGTCGATTTGTTCCGTCGTGGGTTCGTGTT
The DNA here is from genome assembly GCA_965249815.1 of Spirosomataceae bacterium. Lineage (GTDB taxonomy): Bacteria > Bacteroidota > Bacteroidia > Cytophagales > Spirosomataceae > JAJAZB01. Next base: position 1,620,243 of record CBDFMV010000003.1, read on the forward strand.
CTTCGACGCTGATGAAATACACCAGGTCTTCGAGGTGGTTGGGAATGTTGTATTCCAGGTCTTTGCCTTTGAAGTATTGGTCCACCACGAAGACGAAATACTGTTGGTTTTCCGAGCGGCGTGGGGCCAGAATCTCGTCGAGTTGGTGAAAACTCCCCCGCCCGAAGACGGTCTTTTCGATGCCTTTGAAATTTTTGTGCATGTACGATGTTTACAAAACTTGGTGCGTCCGGTCCTCGAGTTGAATGCCCGAAATCCGGGAAAAGTGAGCGGTATTGTTGGTGACCATCGTGTAATCGTTAACTACGGCGGTGGCCCCAATCAGTAAATCGAAATCTTCGATGGGCGTACCCAAGCGTTGGAGGCGGGCTTTTCCTTTGGCGAAAAAAGGAATAGCACTGCCAAGTTTTATAACTTCGATTTGCGCAATCAACGCATCGACTAAGCGATGATGGTGTTCGGGTCGGGCGCTCTTCTCGGCTCCAAACCTCAACTCGGCTACGACAATTTCCGAAAGAACGCATTTCTCTAAACCCACCAAATTGACCTTTGTCTTTAGGGCAAACTTTCCCCGTAGGTAGAAAATGGCGATGTTGGTATCGAGAAGGTAACTCATTCAAATGGCTCAGGGTCATGGTTGGGCGTGCGGGCCGCCCGGAGGGATTGAATCAATTCCTCGTCAGTTTCTTCCGACTCCCACGCCCCAAAGAGGTGGTCGATAGACCGTTTTTCTGGTTGCTCAGGCGGCGAAATACGTTCCTTCAACGACTCCAACAACCGCGCAATCAACTCCAGCCGGGCGTCGTGGCTGAGTTTGGTCAATTCGGGGAGGTAGCGCTCGATTTGCTTTTGTTCAAACGTGCTCATAGTCGTTCCCGGCTATGGGTGAATTACGCCTCCACGCTCATCGCCTTCCGCACCGCCGCGCCGATGGCCGCCGCGAGGGCTTCGACTTCGGCTTCCGTCCACGTCACCCGGATGCCGAAGGAAATCAGCCGCCCGATGGTTTCCTGCGACCTGGGCAACTCGAGGTTGGCGTAGTCCTGCGGGGCACCAAGCACCTCGATGGGCAGTTTGGCCGCCGTGCGCAGCTCCTTGATGTGGTCCCACTGGTTGATGAAGTGGTACATGTTCGTGAACCAGTAGTTGAAGCCGCCCACGCCCGCCGCGTTCAATTCGTCAACCGTCCGTTTGGCCGTTTCGGTGTCGGGCAGCAGCAGGTTCAGGAAGGTCGCCGAGTCGCCGTTGGGGTCGGGCAGGCGGGCAAAGTCCACGCCGGGCATTTCGCGCAGCAAGTCCATCAACCGGCGCTTGTGCGCGTTATTTTTCTGCAAAATCATCGGCACGCGGCGCGTCTGGGCCAGGCCCACGGCGGCGTGCAGTTCCGAAATCCGGTAATTGAACCCGATGATCGGGTGCTGCTCCATGCCCCGGTTCGAGCCGACGTGGTCGTGGCCGTGGTCGGCGTAGGAATCGGCCAGTTTGTAGGCGGTTTCGTCGTTGGTGACCATCACGCCGCCTTCGCCCGCCGTGGCGATTTTGAAAAAGTCGTAGGAATACGCGCCGGTTTTGCCCCAAAGGCCGGTGAACGTGCCTTTGAAACTGGCCCCCATTGCCTGCCCGGCGTCTTCGACCAGCACGAGGTTGTGCTCGCGGACGACGGCCATGATGGCGTCCATGTCGGCCATTTGCCCGCACATGTGCACGAGGCACACGCCTTTCGTGCGCGGCGTGATGGCTTTCCGGATTCCTTCGGCACTCAGGCAGAGGGTTTCGTCGATTTCGGCAAAAACCGGCAAGGCACCGACCAGCAGCACGGCCTCGATGGTGGCGATGTACGTGAAGGGCGGCACAATGACCTCGTCGCCCGCGCCAATCCCGGCGGCGACCATCGCGCACTGAGCCGCAGTTGAACCCGACGAAACGGCGTGGGCGTAGGTCGCCCCGACCACCTTGCAGACTTCCGCCTCAAACTCGCGGGCTTTCCAGATGCCCTGGCGCTGGGCGTCGTGGTTGTAACGAAACAGGATGCCGGTTTCCAGCACGTCGTTGATTTCCTGGCGCTCTTCCGCGCCGAACAGTTCGGTTCCGGGCATTGCAGTTGGCAGTTGGCAGTTGGCAGTTGGCAGGTTCTCACGAAAGGGTTTCCGCGAAATCAGCCGAATTGACGCAAATCTGCGGTTCAGACAATTTTCGGGCAAAGGTAACGATTTTCGGCGGGGCTTGGGGCCACCGGCCAAATCCGGTACTTTTGAAGCACGGCCGACTTTTTATTGCCCATTGCTCACTGCCAACTCGTCTTGAACCGGCTCTTCCCTGTTTTCCTCAAGCTCGAAACCCTCGACGTACTGCTCGTGGGCGGGGGCAACGTAGGGTTGGAGAAACTCGGCGCCCTGCTCGCCAACAGCCCCGCTACCCGCGTCACTGTCGTGGCCGACCGGTTTTTGCCCGAACTTCGCGCCCTCGCCGCCGCCCACCCGGCCGTCGTGCTCAGAGAGCGGAAGTTTGCTTTTTCGGATTTGGACGAAAAAGACCTTGTCGTGCTCGCCACCGACGACCCAACCCTCCACGAAAGCATCAAGCGCGTGACCGGCGAGCGGCGCATCCTGACCAACGTAGCCGACACGCCCGCGCTCTGCGATTTTTACCTCGGCAGTGTCGTGCAAAAAGGCGATTTGAAAATTGCCATTTCGACCAACGGCAAGTCGCCCACCGTGGCCAAACGCCTGCGTGAATTCCTGACGGACGTGATTCCCGACTCGATTCAGGAAACGCTCGAAAACCTGACCGCCGTGCGGGAGCGCATCAAGGGCGATTTTGCGGAGAAAGTAAGACGGCTGAATGAACTGACGGAGGGGTTGGTGAAGAAGTAAAACTTAAAATTAATATGTATAGATTTTCTTATTTTACAAGTGTAATTCAACTTTATATGTATAGAAAACCGAAAAATCTATACATGTTCGCTGATTCCTGAACCGCGCCGATGCTTCTATTCCTGCCCCCAACCCATCCGATTGAGACCCGAAACGTGCTGCGCAAGGCTGCGCAGGCGCACCGGTTTCTGGCCGAACTGAAGGGCGTGGCGGCGACGATTCCCAACGAATCGATTCTCATCAATACGCTGTCGTTGCAGGAAGCCAAAGACAGTTCGGCGATCGAAAACATCATTACAACCCACGATGAACTGTTCCGGGCCGAGCTGTTTAGGGGTATGACCGTCAGTCCGGCTACGAAAGAAGTGCAGCACTACGCCGCCGCGTTGCGAAAAGGTTTCGCGCTTGTGAAAGAGCGCAACGTACTGACCGTCAACCATGTTCTCGCGATTCAACGCGAGTTGGAGCAAAACGATGCGGGTTTGCGAAAACTGCCCGGTACGGCCCTCGTCAACCAGCAAACCGGCCAGGTAGTGTACACGCCGCCTCAGCACTACGACGAAGTTCGGGCGTTGATGGACAACCTGGAGCGGTTTATCAACGACGAGACGTTTTACGATGCTGACCCGCTCGTGAAAATGGCGCTCATCCACTACCAGTTTGAGAGTATTCACCCGTTTTACGACGGCAATGGGCGCACGGGCCGAATTTTGAATATTTTGTACCTGGTCATGCAGGAGTTGCTTGGTGCCCCCATTCTGTACCTGAGCCGCTACATCATCCAGCACAAAGCCGACTATTACCGGCTTTTGCAAGCAGTACGGGAAGAGAATGCGTGGGAGGAATGGACACTCTACCTGCTCGATGCTGTCGAACAAACTGCCCGTCAAACCATCGAATTAGTCGGTCAAATCCGAGATCTGATGCAACAGTACAAGCAGCGTATACGGCGGGAACTGCCGAAGTTGTACAGCCAGGATTTACTGAATAACCTGTTTCGCCACCCGTACACCAAAATCGAATTTTTGGTCAACGAGTTGGGCGTAACCCGCCTGACCGCCACGCGGTACCTCGATCAGTTGACGGAGAAAGGCTTTTTGCGGAAGCAAAAAATTGGGCGTGGTAACTTTTACATGAATGAACAGTTGCTGCGACTCTTCGTGACCATGCCGCCCGTGGGGGCCAACCTGCCCGTGGTGCGCACTGTGACTAATTGCTGAGAATGATGGCATCGAATTTCCGCCAAACCATCTTCGCCGCCCTGAAAACCCTCCTCGACGAGCGGATGCACACCGCCCACGCCGCCATGCAGGCTGCCCAGCAATCGGCCAACGAGGAAGGCAAAAGTTCGGCGGGCGACAAGTACGAAACCGCCCGCGCCATGGGCCAACTCGACCGCGACATGCACGCCCGGCAGTGCGAAACCGCCCGGCAGGAGCGCCAACTCCTCAACCGCCTCGCCGACGGGCCGCCCGCCGACCGCGTAGTGCCCGGTTCGGTTGTGCGCACCTCGTCGGGCTGGTTTGTTCTGGCCGTGAGCGTGGGGAAAATCAGCGTGGACGGGCAGGACCTCATCGCCGTGTCGGCGCAGTCACCGGTGGGGGCATTGCTGCTGGGCAAGCAGGTGGGCGAGGCGTTTTCGTTTCAGAAAAAGGAAAGCAGTATTCTCGAAATCGCCTGAGAAGTCATAAAAAGGGGTCTGCGTCTGCCCGGCGGCGCTGTTGTTTTCCCCATTCTTTCAAAAATTCGCGGAGTTGGGCGGGGTCTTCGAGGCGGCGCAGGTCGGTCTCGAGTTGGCGAATGGCTCCTTTCAATTGCTTGACAGTCTCGCCAAACACCCAGTCCATTTTGGCGGGCGGTCCCACAAACCGGCCCTCGAAACTGCCGAAGGCCGTGCCCCCGCGCAACCCGAACAACTCGCTTTCGAGTTCGTCCACCCGGCTTTTCAGCAATTTGTTGTACGCTTTGAGTTGCTCGTCGGCGAGGGTTTCGAGGTGGTCGGCGTCCACGCGGTTGAACTCGAGCTGGAGTTTGAGCAGGTCGAAGAGGTTGTCGGCCTGGTAGGCCTCGGTCACGCGCTGCATGATTTCGGTTTTGCGCTGGCGCTCGGCCTCGTCGGGTTCGCGGTCGGGGTGAAAGGTTTTCACCAAATCCATGTAAATCTTCCGGACGGCCAGGCTGAGGTGCTTTTCCTCTTTCTGCCGGCGCTCCTCGGCGGCGCGTTGCTTGGCGGTTTTCCGGCGGCTGGCGCTGCGTTCGGCTTCTTCGCGTTCGGCTTGCTCGGCCTGCGCCTGCCGCTCGGCCATTTTTTCGGCCACGTACGCCTGAAATTTTTCGGGCGACGACACGTCCACGTCGTCGTCCAACTCCATGCCGAACAGTTGGGCGAACACGTGCTTCATCGTCTGCCCGATTTCCTGGTCGGCTTCGGCGTTGGCTTCCTCGAAGTTCTGGCCCTGGTGTTTTTCAAAAATTGGTTTCACTTCCTCCCGCCCGTACTGCTCGATGAGGTCGTAGCACTGTTCAAGAATCAACTCGGCGAGGCGTTTGCGTTCGGCAGCGCGAAAAAACTTCGCTTCGTGCTGGCGGTCGAGGAGTTTTACCAGCAGCACGCGCTTGTCGGCCAGGGTGTTCTGGAGCGGTGCCAGTTCGCGCTGCACCCGCTCGTGGGCGACGGTTTTCCACTGCCGGTAGTTTTCGACGTCCTGCTCCAACTGCTGAATGCGCTTCACGTAACGGTTGAAGGCCTTCTGGTTTTTGCTCAGGGTGCGCTCGTCGCCCTGCTTGCCAATGACGAGGAGGTACTGGTCGGGTTTGGTCATGGTTTACAAACGAAAAGCCGCGCCGTCGAAGCGCGGCTTTCGCAAAAATAAGGTGGAAGTCGTTACGCGGCGGTCGTGTGGAGGTCCACGGCGCTGAATTCAATTTTCGGCGCTTCGCAGGTCGGGCAGGCATAGGTTTCGGGTAGGTCGGCAAAGAGTACGCCCGGCGCGATGCCGCCCCGTTCGTCGCCATACGCCGGGTCGTACACCGTCAGGCAGTGCGGGCACTGGTGAACGAGAACGAGCCGACGTGGTTTTTCCCCGACGGGTGCCGTCGTTTCAACGACTTCCGGCACGGCTTCTTCCCGCACCTCGGCCCATTTCTGCGCGGAAAATTTCCGGCACAGCCGCTCCAACTGCCCGGGCACGTGCATCCGCCAGAGTCCCGTCGCGAAGGTGAAGTACTGCCGCGAGTTGGGGTTAAAATCTTCCGTGAACAAAAGGTCGTACCGGCTCAGCAACGCCAGCGTACCCAGCCGCAGCAGCGGGCGCTTGCGGACCAGTACCGAGCCGAACACCTCCGATTTGGGGCGCGTCTGGATGCCAAAACAAAGGCCGAACGTGCGCGTGTCGTGGCGGTCGAAGTACCGCAGCACGCGCTGCTTCAGGGTGGTGCCCTCGTCGGTGCCGTCTTCGGTTTGCCAGGCGAGGCTGTTGGCGGCGTGGCGCACGTTCACGTTGTGCCGCCCCAGCACCCGGCTCCACCGCTCGCGGTCAGTTTCCTCGATGTTTTTGATAATCAGCGATTTCCAGGGTGTCACGCATACCTGCCCGACTTTAGTCTGGAGGCATAACTGGCAGAGTTCGAGCAGGAAGTTCACCGAAAACTGCTCGTCGCGGCGATAGATGCCCAGCCAGGTTTTGGCCCCGTAGCGGTTGAATCCTTCGTAGTACGGCAGCATGAAGCGGGGCAACTCGAGCGGCTTTTCGATGGGTTGGCTGATGAAGTTTTGCCCGGTCGTTACGGCTTCCACCAACGCTTTTTCTTCGCGCAGACCGCCATCGAGCATGGCCGTTTCGATGGCCCGGCTCAGGCGCGGGATTTCGTTGGTGTACACCAGCGCGGGCCAGCAAAACAGCGTGTTCGACTGCTTGAAGCGCACGTACAGAAACCAGAAATGCTCGCGCCCGGCGGCGATGAAATTCAGGTTTCCGGTGAAAAACGGCGTGAAACTCTGCCGGTTGTCCGACACGTTGATTTTCAAACGCGGGCGAAATCCGGCGTTCTGAAAGCCTTCGAGCACGTCCTGGTAGGTGCTTTCGCTCAGCCATGTGCGCGTGACGAACACCTCCTCGGCGCAGTACGAGCTAATGAGGTTGGGAAACTGATCGGCGTCGACTTCGTAAAAAAAGCCGTCGAGGCCCTGTTGCAGGCCCCGGAGTTGTTCGGCATAAACGGTCAGCAGCAGTTGCTGGCGCGCCCCGAACTGCACCCGCCGCACCCCGGCGTCGTGGGCGGCGGCGAGCATTCGGTGCAATTCACCCGGCGACACGACGCCCCCCGGCAGGTTGATTTTAACGGTGTAGTAATCGCGCATGGGTAGGTTTCAACTCGTTCTGGTTATCCTGCAAAAAGCGTTGGAGGCCCGCCTGAAACAAGGTTAGATAATTTTCAGACCCGGTTTCACATTTCGCCGAATACCCAAAACCGCGTATATGAAAAAGTACGCCATTTTATGAAAATTCCGTGAAAACCGTGGCACCCTGAAAAGAACTTTTAGATTTACCTAAATTTATTAATGATTCGTTAACAGACAGTTAGAATTGACGTTATACATTTGCATCGTTCAAACGAACAAGCTGTGAATCACGGACGATTGTATTTTTCCAGAATCAAATCGTTCAACACAAAGTCTTTCTTTCCATGAAAACGAACAACATCTCCGTAAAAACACTGCTCGTGGCCCTGACGGCTTCGGCAGCTTTGACCCTCGCAGGTACGACCTCGGCCACGGCTCAGTCGGCCTCGGCGGTTGCCTCCGCTTCGACCGAAAACCCCCTGAACGTCCGCGTAAACCGCCTCGGTGAAACGCTCAACTTCGAGGTGCGTTTCGAGAAGCCCACCGACCAGAAAATCGCGGTGGACATCCAGGACGGCAACGCCAACAACCTGTTCCGCGACGTGGCCTCGGCCAACGCCCCCCGCTACGCCCGCCGTTTCGACCTGTCGGGTCTGGAAGACGGCACCTACACGTTCGTCATCACGAACGGCAAAGAGCAGTTCAAGCAATCCTTCGAACTCCGCACCCAGGTTCAGACCAGCCGCCTCGTCGTCAACAAGCAATGAGCCGCGCTCACCTAAGCAGTCTGTGATTCACGACGCCGCCCGGCCAAAGCCGGGCGGTGTTTTTTTTCGTCATGCCGAACTTGTTTCGGCATCTTCCCCCTCCCGGTTAAATTGCTTTCCTGTACCCGAGTCAGCGGCAGTCTGACGGGAAGATGCCGAAACAAGTTCGGCATGACGTTTCACCGGCTTCAAATACACCGTTTCCCGCCCGTCGAGCCAGGTGGGGTCGATGCCCGTGAGGCCGAACACCCGGTCCCAGGTGCGCTCGAAGCCGTGGGCGGCGTCGGGAAAATTCACGGCGAGGTCCAGCGCGTGTTCGTAAAACGCCTTCGGTTGCCGCCGCACCACATCACGATGCACGGCGAACTGCGCCCCCAGCACGAACGGATACCGCTCCGGCCCGTCGGTGCCGAACAGGTGTCGGTGAAACCCGCGCAAATCCAGTCCGCGCCCGTCTTCATTTTTACTCCAGGTCCGAAACAGCCGGTGGCCGTCGGGCGTGTCGGTGTCGATAAGGTGCCCCAGCCAGCGGAATTCGCCGATTTCATCGGGCTTTTCGGCGAAAGCCCGCAGCGATTTGTGAAAATCGTAGGCGTGGTCGAAGGGTTTTCCCTGGCAAAAAATCGTGTGCTCCGCCAACTCGTCGTAATGGCTGACGAGGTGCTGCAGGTACGTGTGCGCCTCGCGGCCTACGTTCGGCAGCGGCACCGCGCCGGTCTGCGGGTCGTCCCCACTTTAAACTGTCGTACACGTCGTACACCGTCACGCCGATGGCTCGTGGCACCTTGCGGAGCCAGTTCAACTCCTCGCGGTAGCGAGCAACAACGAGGTGGAGCAACGGCTGCATTTGGTTTCACCGGTTGACTACCGCCACCGCGTCAATTTCCAGCATAAACCCCGGCCGGAACAGCGCCTGAACGCCCACGAGCGTACTGGCGGGGCGGTTGGTGGGTTTGAGGTATTCGTCGCGAACTTCGCGGACGACGCGGAGCTTTTCGGCGTCGTGCCCGACGACGTAGTAGGTGAATTTCACCACGTCGTCGAGGGTGGCCCCGCTGGCGGCGAGGACAGCTTTGAGGTTTTCAAACACCTGCTTCGCCTGCGCCCGGAAATCGTTCTGGCCCACCACCGCACCGCTGGCGTCCATCGCCACCTGCCCGGCCACGTAAATCGTGCGCCCGCCGCTCACTTCCACGGCGTGGCTGTAGCCGGGCGGCGGCGGGCCGGGAGGGTTGATGAAGCGCTTGGTTTGCGCGTGGGAAAACGGGCAGACGGCGGAGAGGAAGAGGAGGAGAAGGAACGGTTTCATGGGTTCAGGAATCAAACTTTTCTTTGAACTAATCAGACTTTTTATCAGGACCCCTCGCCGTGGTCGGTGTCCTCACCGACCAGAATCTTCAGACCAGAACCCGGTTAGAATCGCTCCATGTAATGCGTCAGAATTCCAAATTCGTCCTCCCCTGTTTCGTAAAACCGGGCGGACGACCACCAGTAATTTTCGGGTCGGTCGGCCAGATTCCAATGGGCTTGTAGCGGGTTGAGGTGAATGTATTCGAGTTTTTGCTGGCAAACCTTGCGGTTGTAAAGGTCAGTCGCCCGTGCGTCGCGTTGCCAAAAATTGTACTCCCGGTCAGAAGCGACTACCGCGAAACGAGCCAACACCAGAGGGTGATTCGTGGTCAAATCGTGTTTTAAATTGTGGGCCGTCCACTTCAGGAAACTGGCCGTTGGCAATTCTTTACCGTTCATTTCCAGTGCCTCCCAAATCAGTTGAATGTGATTAGGCATGACGACGAAGCCATACGTTTTAATCTTTTTTCGGCTGGTCAAATTTTGCAGGCTGCTCACCAGTAAATTTTTGTATTTGTCAGGTTTGAATAAATGCTTCCAATCCACTACCGTGGCCGTCCAGAAATACACCTCGTTGAGAAATACTTTCGACTTGCGAAGCCCCATGCGGCGAAAGGTTGTCGAAGCGTCTCATGACTTTCTTGTTTAATTTTTTTAGCCGTAGTTGGTTTCCTGGGTAAGTGGTCGGTGTCCTCACCGACCATGGCGGTAGAAATTAATTTATGCAGTTCACAAATATTTGTTTACATGTTTTATCAGGAAATAACCACGTAATTATGCCCCGTTCGCCATCAAAACAAGGAGAGCCATAGAGTGATGGGTCATAAAAATTAACAGAATTTTTATTAGAATATAATTGATAAATAGCGTCATTGAACGGTAAATTAGGTATTTTAACTATTTTTTGAGTGGTTATCGAACTAAAATCTTCTTTGAAAGTAACCGGATTCAGTTGATTAGTGTGCAACTTATCCCTTACAATAAGGGCGAGTCTTTCAAAGTTACAATTGTAATATATATTATCGTAGTATTGAATAAGAATCAAAGTATCAGATTTAAAAATATTTACATTTAAGCTGTCTTTGTACTTGATAAAAAGTCTATTTATAAATTGCCGCTTTAAAATATTTTCTTGTTTGACTATTACATTTTTTCGGTTCGAATAAGTAAATATGCTTGGGCAAACTTGGTCAAGCATTATTGGCTTGTTTATGACTGTTTTGTCAGTATTACAAGCGTAAAAGTTTAAAACAAATAGAAATAGTAATATTGGCCGCGTATCCATGCTAATTTTTTGCCGTGGTCGGTTTCCTCACTGACTGCAATTGATTGGGTGGGTCAGTGGTCGGTGAGGACACCGACCACGGCGGTAGGTGAGGACACCGGCCATGGCGGTATGGCAAATTTCCGGGTCGATGGTGATGCGGTTGAGCATGAGCCGGTTTGTTTTTTTGGCAATACTACGATGCATTTGCCGTGGTCGGTGTCCTAACCGACCACGACGGCTGAACTCCGCCACTCGCCCGGACGTAGTTACAGACTACGCCCAGCGTGAGGTCTTAATTTTATCGAAACAACAATAGACTTTGCCCATAAATCTCCGAATCTTTGCCTATGTTGAGTATTTTTAATGGAAATCAATGCAGGTATGCCAAAGAAACCCAATTCAAAAATATCAGTTAGGTGTCTTTTTAACGCATCAATTATACCGTAGTCGTATTTTGGACTTACCAAGACAACTTTTAAATTGAGGATCTTTTTGCCAAAAGTTTGCCCCATAGTTCCTTCTAAAATGGGGAAAAACATAAACCATCCAACGAAAACTGTAAGCGTGAGAAACCCATCGACCACGTAGGTTACTGAACCGTCTTGTTGTATTTCGGGAGTTCCGAATGTGGTCAAATAAGTATAGCAAAGTAAGAGAAAAAGGGAGTAGTCGATGAGTGCTGCCAAAATTCGCTTGGTGATTGGTGCATAATTTATTGAGGTTGTTTGCATGGGTGGGAGGCGCTTACTACCGCCCAAACCTACCCATTTCCTCAAACCCCCACAACCTCCCCAACCCTCATTTTCTTCTCCAAAATCCCCCGCACCTCCGGCCTACACGACCCACAACCCGTACCGGCACCGGTGCTTTGGCAGAGCTTGGAAAACTCCGTGCAGCCCGAGGCGATGGCGGCTTCGAGGTTGCCCTGGCCGACGTTATTGCAGGAGCACACGAGTTTGCCCTGAATGGGGTCGGCTTTTTTGCCGCTGCGGAGGAGTTCGAGGCGCTTGTCGGAGAGTTCGAGGCCGTTGGCAATCAGGTTTTTGAATTCCTGAAACTCCGACTTGTCGCCGATGAGGATGGCCCCCACGAGCCGGTCGTTGTGTACGATGCACTTTTTGTAGTAGCGCTTGGCCTTGTCGATGAACGTGATTTCTTCGTAATCCGGGTCGTCGCCGCCGTGGCTACGGGCCGGGGCTTCGGGCAGGCCGAGCGAAACCAAGTCCAGGCCCTCCATTTTCAGAATGTTCATCGACAAACTGCCCGCGTAGGGCGGCGCGGCCCCGTCGCCCGCGATGCTGCGGGCGGCTACTTCGGCCTGCTGCTCGGCGGCGGCGGTGATGCCCCACATTTGCCCCCGCCACTGCGCGATTTCGCCCAGCGCGTAGATGCGCTCGTCCGACGTTTGGAGCGTATCGTTCACGACCACGCCCCGGGCTATCGTCAGCCCGGCGGCGCGGGCGAGTTCCACGTTCGGCACGGTGCCGATGGCGGCCACGAGCACGTCGCAGGGCAGTTTGCGGCCCGACAGTAGCCGGACGCCTTCGAGCCGTTCGGTGCCATAAAAGTGCGCCACTTCGTCGTTGAAAAACAGTTCGCAGCCCCGGTCGAGGAGTTCCTGGCGGAGGAGTTCGCTGCCGAGCGGGTCGAGTTGGCGGTCCATGAACCGGCTGATTTTCTGGACAATCGTCACCTTCACGCCCATCTGCCGCAGCGACCCGGCCAGTTCGATGCCCAGCAAACCCCCACCGACGATGACGGCGGACGGGTTTTCGCCGCCCAAAAACGGCAGCAGCGCGTCGGCGTCAAGGCGGCTGCGCAGGTTGAACACGCCGGGGAGTTTCGAAAAATTGGGCGGCATAAAAGCCCGGCTGCCCGTGGCCAGAATGAGCCGGTCGTAAGCGTGTTCCTCGCCGTTTGTGTCGGTGACGATGCGGTTTTGCCGGTCGACGTGCGCGATGCCGACACCGGTGTGGACGCGGATGTCGAGGGCAGCGAACTGGTCTTCGCGGAGCTTGACGAGTTGCTCCCAACTCTGCGCGCCGCTGAGGTAATCGGGCAGCAGCACGCGGTTGTAGAACGGGTAAACTTCCTGCGAAAACACGTGGATTTCGTCCCGCTGGTTGCGCTGCCGGTAGCTCTGCACGAAGCCGAGACCGCCGCTGCCCGCCCCAACGACGACGAGCCGCTCGACTGGTTTTTCGTAAACCCTGACCTGAACCGCCGAAAATTTGAAGTCGGGTTCTTTCGAGCGCGGGTCCACGAGCGGGTTAGTCAGGTTGTTGGCGCGACCGTAGTTTTCGCCGCCGTTGCGCCCGAAGTGCATGGGCAGGAAGCACACGCCGCGCTTCACGTCGGGCGTGAGTTTGGCTTTGACCCGCGCCGTACCGCGTCGGCTTTCGATTTCAACCAACTGGTTTTCAACGATGTCGCGCTCCGCTGCGTCGTCGGGGTGGAGTTCCAGAAATGGCTCGCTGACGTGCTGGCGCAGTTTGGCGACCTTGCCCGAGCGGGTCATCGTGTGCCACTGGTCGCGGATGCGGCCCGTGGTGAGGACGAGCGGAAATTGGCCGTCGAGGGGTTCGGAGGCGTTTTCGTCGGGAACGGGGTAGAGTTTGGCGCGCTTGTTCGGGGTGAAAAACTGGTGATCGGTGAAAAGGCGCTGGGTGCCGGGAAAATTAATTTTCCCCTCCTCAATCGAGGAGGGGTGCCCCGCAGGGGCGGGGTGGTTGCGTGGGTGGAGTGACCGTTCTTCCTGAAGACTAACCACCCCGCCCCTGCGGGGCACCCCTCCTCGATTGAGGAGGGGAATCGTTGTCGTTGCGTCTTGCCCCTGGTCCTCCTTCGGGTACGGCCACTGCATACTCCGTTTTTCCCGCAAAACCTCATAACTCACCCCCGACACGTCGCAATTCGTTCCGGCGGTCAGGGCGGCGTGTTCGGCGTAAATCTCTGCTTCGTCGGCGTAGTCGAACCACTGGCCGAACCCCATTTTCTTCGCAAAACGCAGGATGATTTCCACGTCCGAAAGCGCCTCGCCGGGTGGTTCGAGGACTTTGGGCAGCAGCGTGACGCGGCGCTCGGAGTTGGTCATCGTGCCGGTTTTTTCGAGCCAGGTGGCGGCAGGCAGCACCACGTCGGCGTAGGCCAGCGTGTCGGAGCGGTTGGACACGTCCTGCACGACCACGAAACGGGCTTTTTTCAGCGCGGCTTCAATCAGCCCGGCGTCGGGCATGCTCACGAGCGGATTGGTACAGATAATCCAGATGGCCTTCATCCGCCCGTCGTTGAGCGCGTCGAACATTTCGGTAGCGGTGAGACCAGGTTTCGGGGCAATGGGGGCCTGGGCATCCCAGAAGGTTTCGACTTCGGCGCGGTGTTCGAGGTTGGCCAAATCGCGGTGAGCGGGGAGGAGGTTGGCGAGGCCGCCGACTTCGCGCCCGCCCATCGCGTTGGGCTGGCCGGTGAGCGAAAACGGGCCGTTGCCGGGCGTGCCGATGCGGCCCGTGATGAGGCTGAGCGAAATCAGCGCAAGGTTTTTGTTCACACCCACCACCGATTGGTTGAGGCCCATCGTCCAGAGGCTCAGGAAGCCGCTGGATTCGTAAATGTAGCGCGCGGCGAGGCGGATAGCGTCAGGGTCGAGACCGCAAATTCCGGCGGCTTCTTCGAGGGCTCGTTTGAACACCTGTTCGCGGTAGGCCTCGAAACCGTCGGTGTGAGTTGCGATAAAATGTTGGTCAATCCATTGATTTTCAATCAAAACCCGCCCGATGGCGTTGTAGAGCACGATGTCGGTGCCGGGGTTGAGTTGCAAGTGCAGGTCGGCGACGGCGGCGGTCTGGGTGCGGCGGGGGTCCACGACGATGATTTTTACCGCCGGATTTTTTGCTTTGTTCGCCTCGATGCGCCGCCAGATGATTGGGTGCGCCCAGGCGGCGTTCGACCCGGCCACGAAAAAACAATCGGCTACGTCGAGGTCTTCGTAGCAGACGGGCACGGCGTCTTCGCCCAGCGTGAGTTTGTAGCCCACCACCGCCGAACTCATGCAGAGCCGGGAGTTGGTGTCGATGTTGTTCGACCCGATGAAGCCTTTGATGAGCTTGTTGACGACGTAGTACTCCTCGGTCAAACACTGCCCCGACACGTAAAACCCGACGGAATCAGGGCCGTGTTTTTCGATGAAACGCTTGAAAATGAGCGCGGTGCGGTCGAGCGCCTGGTCCCACGAAACATTCTGGAGCGGCATCGACCGGTTCATCCGCATCTGCGGGTGCAGCAGGCGGTCGGATTGGTCCATCGCCGTGTAGTGCAGGTTCATGCCCTTCGAGCAGAGCATTCCCCCGTTCGACGGGTGGGATTCGTCGCCGCGCAGGCTCAGTTTCCCCGCGCCGTGGTCGGTCACGACGACCCCGCAACCGACCCCGCAATAGCAGCAAGTGGATTTATGTTCGGTGAAATTGCTGCTCATGGTCTTGCTCCGATGCCGCCCGGCGTCCGTCCGTTAAAGCGGACGGCAAGTTTAGTGAAGCCCCAGTGGGGCTGAAACAACAGGTAGTACCGAATCCCGAAGAGACTTTTGGCCGACTGAGGTTTCGTCCGTTCTTCCATTCCTGTCGAAGGACTGCACGTCTGCGGATTTGATGGAGGATTCCGTCAATCTTCAATCGAAAATTTCTCGAACAGTAAGCTCAGCAGCCGGTCGTGGATGTCCATGTAAGCCGGGTCGTGGACGATGCTTTTCTTGTTGCGCGGGCGCTCCAGCGGCACGTCCACGATTTCGCGGAGGGTCGCCGCCGGGCCATTGTTCATCACCACCACGCGGTCGGCCAGGAAAATGGCTTCCTCCACGTCGTGCGTCACCATCACGATGGTTTTGTTGCGGTTGTCGAGGTTCCAGAGCTTCAGCAGTTCGATGTGCATCGCGCCTTTCGTCAGGGCGTCGAGCGCGCCGAAGGGTTCGTCCAACAGCAAAATGCTGGGGTTGATGGCGAAGGCACGGGCGATGGCGACGCGCTGTTTCATCCCGCCCGACAACTGGCCGGGCAGCTTGTCCTGGTGGGCGGTGAGGTTGACCATGCTCAGGTTTTCCTGAACCAATTCGCGCTTTTCGGCCTTTGATTTTCCCCGAAAAACCGAATCCACGGCCTGGAAAATGTTCTGGTACACCGAAAGCCAGGGCAGCAGCGAGTAATTCTGGAACACAATACCCCGGTCGGGACTGGGGCCGCTGACCGGCCTGCCGTTGGCGACGACCTGTCCGCCGCTGGGTTTGACCATGCCCGAAATGGCGTTCATCAGCGTGGATTTCCCGCAGCCGGAGTGCCCGATGATGGCCACGATTTCGCCTTTTTTCACGTCGAGCGAAATGTTCTGAACGGCGGTGTAAGTGCCCTTCGGGGTTTTAAACGAAATCGTCACGTCGCGGACTTCGATGCTCGTCGGGCGGACGAGCTTGTGGAAGTCGCTGGCGGAATCGGTAAGGAGGGGTTGGGGTTTCATGGAAGTTTTGCAGTTACGACTCCCCTGCTTTTTTAAGGTGGGTGTGCGGTGCGCTGGCAGGGGTGGTTCGGTTGCCAGCAAGCTACTCGCCATCGCCGCCCAACCACCCCGCCCTTCGGGCACCCCTCCTTGAAAAGGAGGGGAATCATTGTGATCGTTTCTTTTCTCTACGCGTACGAAACCTTTTTCTGCAACCACCCGAAGCCCTGGTCGAGGAGCAGCCCGACGAGGCCGATGAGGAGGATGGCCGAAAGGATTTTTTCGAGCGAAAGGCCGTTCCAGCTATCCCAGACGAAAAAGCCGATGCCCATGCCGCCGGAGAGCATCTCGCCCGCCACGATGACCATCCAGGCCACGCCGATGCTGAGGCGCAGGCCGGTAATCAGGTGCGGCAGCGCGTAGGGCAACAACACTTTCGTCAGGTATTTGTAGCGGGAAAATCCAAAGGCGCGGGCCACGTTTTTGTGGTCTTGCGGAATCGCGGAAACGCCGAAAGCTGTGTTAATCAGTGTGGGCCAGAGGCTGGTGATGGCGATGATGAACACCGTCGCGCCATCGGCGGCTTTGAAGGCAAGCAGTCCCAGCGGAAACCAGGCCAGTGGCGACACGGGCCGGAGAATCTGCACGAGCGGGTTGAGCAGTTTCAGCCCGACGTTGGACGAACCCATCAGAAATCCTAGCGGAATCGCCACCAGACTGCCCAGCAGGAAGCCGCTGAAGACGCGTTTGATGGAACTCCAGAGCTGGATGCCGATGCCCTTGTCGTTGGGGCCATTGTTGTAAAATGGGTCGGCGAGCATTTCGCGGAACACCAGCCAGGTCGCGGCGGGGGTCGGAATTTCGTTTCTGGTCACGAGCGAAACCAGCGACCAAATCGCCAGCAGAATGGCCATGCTTCCGAGGAAGTAGAGGACGGGGAGGAGGGTGCGGAAGTTCATGGTTTTCAATTCGTAGGGGCGGAGGCAAGCGGTACGCCGCCCGGCACCACCCCTACGAAATTTATTTTTTGGTTGAAGCCAGATACGCCCCCACGTTCGCCGGGTCGAACGACACGTCGTAGGTGGTTTTGAAGGCCTTCATGTCGTCGGTCTGGACGGGGATGTTCATGCTCCTGGCGACCTCAGCGTAGAGGTCGTCGAGGATGAGTTTCTCGGCGATGGCTTTGTAATCCGGGGCCGCCTTCACCAGACAAAACCGCACGTACTGCGCCAGAAACCACATTCCGTGCACCTTGCGCGGCGTGTTGACGAAGCCCTTGTTGTAAAACGTCATGTAGTCGTCCTTGTACTTCTGCACGCCCAGGTCGCAGCCCAAATCGTTGGAACCCAGCAGCCGGGCCTCGATGATGGGCAGCGCGGCGTTGACGTAGTACGGCCTGGTGAGCCACGAGGCAGCTTTTTTGCGGTTGCCCATGTTGTCGAGCCACTGACAGGCTTCGAGCAGGGCTTTCATCACGTTTTTCAAATCTTCGCGCCGCCCGGCGGCAAACTGGCTGTTGACGACCAGCGCCTTTTCCGGGTGGTGTTTCCACAAATCCTGGCTGGCGATGTGCGTGAAACCCACGTTTTGCGCCGCCGCCACGCCATTCCAGGGTTCGCCCACGCAATAGCCTTCCATGTTGTCCACCTTCATGTTGGCCACCATTTGTGGGGGCGGAATCGTGATAATGCCGACCGATTTCTGGTTGATGCCCGCCGCCGCCATCCAATTGCGGAGCCAGATGTCGTGCGTGCCGCCGGGGAAGGTCATGGCGAAGGTCACTTCCTTCCGCGACTGCACATTTTTGATTGCCGCAGCCACCTTGCCGACTTCCTTAAAGCCGACCAGGCCGCAGAAATCCTTCGAGAGCGTGATGCCCTGGCCGTTGTTGTTAAGCACCATTGCGATTTTCAGCTCCGAACCGACTTTGCCACCGATGCCTGTGTACACCGAGAAGGGCATCCCGAAGAGGCAGTGCGCGCCGTCGAGTTCGCCATTGAGGACTTTGTCGCGGATATTGGCCCAGGAAGCTTCCTTCGAGAGTTCAACCTCGACGCCGTATTTCTGGAACAACCCCAGTTCTTTGGCGACTACCAGCGGCGCGCAGTCGGTGAGGGGAATGAAGCCCAGTTTGACCAGCGCCAGCGGCTTACGTTTGGCCGACACCATCACGAGCGTGAGGGCGAGGAGGGTGAAGATTTTTATCGTGTTTTTCATGGGAATATCGTTGGGAATTGAGCTTTAAACTCCCCTCCTTTTGTAGGGAGGGGAATCGTTGCTCGTGTGCTTCTCTTACTGCTTAATCGCCACGGGTTTCGCGTAGAAAAAATCCGGGCGGATGTTGACCATCAGGTAGGCCCAGTTGGCGTTGTGTTTGGCGGCGTCCATGCTACCCAGCTTGCTGTATTCGAGCGAGTTGGTAGCCTGGAGGTGGCTGTAACCGAGTTCGAGGTTCACGAACTTGTTGAGGTTGTAGTTGAGCAGCAGGTCGATTTCGGTGCCCAACTGACTCGGTAATCGGCCGCCAGTGGCGTCGAGGCCGTTTTTGACTGAATTGGCCAGCGTGAAGTTGTGGAAATCGGCGGTGAGAAACAGGTTGGGATTGACCACGTATTTTGTTTTGAAAAACGCATTCGCCAGCCCGCCCACCGGCGAGCCGGTACCCACGTAGAAGTAATCCATGTACCCCCAATGCTTGTGCGGCGTGCCGTAGAGCGGGTCGAAGCGGTTGTCTGTACCACTCGGACTGACGGTGTTGTTTCCTGACAAAACCTCGTAACCCGGCCCGAACGAGAACCTGCCCCGTTGTAGCAGCACGTTGCCGCCGTAGTGGTAGGCGTTCAGATCCTGCCCATCGCGGTTTTTGCCGCCCTGCCCGTAGGCGAAGGCCTGCCAGGCCAGTTTTCCGAGTCTGGAGGAAGCATTTCCGACCAGACCCGTCAGCATCCCGCCGTAGGTGACGCGGCTGTGGGTGCCTTCCACGTCGTAACGCCGCCCGTACACCACGCCCGTGGCAACGCTACCGAGGGAGTCTATACGATACTTTTGAAAATCGTCTTTGAACAGCAGGCCGGAGAATTTCGTCTGTCCGAATTTGCGGCTGACGTAGAGCATCTGCATCGTTTTGAACTGCTGGTTCTGCCCGTTCGTGCTCACGGCGCTGGCTAAAACCGGCACGCCGCCCTTGCCGCTGGTCGGCTCGAAACCCGCCGGAATCGTCACGTATGCGCCTTTCGAATTGGCTACGGAAGCAGGCACATTGCCCGGCGTGTAGAAGGTTCCTTTCGTGCCAAAGGCGTCGGTGTTTTGATTGAAGGCGAAACCGAGGTCGATTTGCCAGCCGTGTTTCACCGATTTCAGCAGCGCCATGTCGAAACGGCGGCCCTGCTGGAGCCAGTCGAGGTTGCCCAGCAGGCGCACGTCGTCGTACACCAGTTCCTGCCGCCCGATTTTCAGACTGAGGTTGTCGAAGGCTTTGAATTTTAGCGTCGTGTCGGCGAGGTTGGCCAACACGATTTCGCCCCAGGCTTCGTGCAGGAAGAGTTTGTTGCCGTCGGCGTTGGAGATGCTGCTGGCGTCCTGTCCCCAGACGCGTACATCCCGGACCGTTACCCCAAACGTGAGGCGGTCCCATTTATAGCCGAAGGTCAGGCCGGTGCGTTGCGAGGTGAAAGCTGCCGCTTTGGTGCCCAGCGGTTGAAGCGTGCCGAGGCCGTCGCGGAATTCGGTACGGGTGCGGAGTTGACCCGTCAGGGTAATCTGTGCTTTTGCGGTACCCAGCAAGCTGAGTATACCCACAAAAGCAAACCCCCACGGTGCGACGGACCGCTTGCTTTTGTCAAGCTTAGTCATTTTCTTTGGATTGAAAAGTGAATACTCCTACGTGTTCCTTTCGTTTGCCGGAGCCGACGCCCCCACGTCGCTCCGGCTTTTTGTTTGGGTTAGGATTACAAAACAGGCCATAAAACAGCCTCTTCAGGAAAGTTTCCCGTCAGGAGAGGTGTTCGAAGCCCCCACCTCGAACACCGGACGGTTGCGGCCGTCTCCTGGGTAGTGGTACTCAATTGCAATTGCTTGATTCAAATGTAAGTCCTGGGCATTTATGCTCAAAGTGGTTTCAAACCTATTTTGCCAAATTTTCTACTTTTCGGTGAAAGTTCTTTAGAATTTAAAACTGATTTTCGGGATAGTGCAAAATTTTCGAAAGATTTTCGACGAAAATTAGAGCTGATTTTGGGTGTTTTGCAAAAATGCGCTGTCTGAACTAAGAGGTGAAAGGATGAAATGACGAACAGGATTTGAAGGTGGCTTGACGAATCATCGTGTTGGTCATTTCATCCTTTCACCTCTTAGTTCAGAAACGTACACCTCTACCCAGGCCGGAGCCAGCCGCACTACCTCGCCCAGCACGATGACGGCCGGGCTTTTGAGAACCTCGTCGGTCACGCGGTCGGCGATGTCAGCGACCGTGCCGAAAACCGTTCGTTCGCGGGGCGTGCTGCCGTCCTGGACGACAGCCACGGGCAGGCCCGATTTCCCCGCCGCCGCGAAGAGCGCCGCGATTTCGCCGAGTTTCCGCAGGCCCATCAGAATCACCACCGTTCCGTTCGACTGCGCCGCCAGAGCCACGTCAGGGCTGAGGGCGTGGTCTTTCGTGGTGCCGGTGAGCACCCAGAAACTTTCGCTCACGCCCCGGCTCGTGACCGGAATGCCCTGCAAGCCAGGCACGGCGATGCAACTCGAAATGCCCGGCACCACGGCGCACTCGATGCCGAAGGCGCGGGCGTGGTCGAGTTCTTCCTGCGCCCGCCCGAACACGAACGGGTCGCCACCCTTGAGCCGCACCACGTGCCCGTGCCGGAAGGCCGATTCGATAATCAGGCTATTGATTTGCGCCTGCGTGTAGCCGTGCTTGCCCGCCCGCTTGCCCACATACACGGTAGGCGTGGTGACGGGCGCGTGGTCGAGCAGGGCGGCGTTGGCCAGGGCGTCGTACAATATCACGTCGGCGGCTTTCAGGGCGCGGAGGCCCTTGAGCGTGATGAGTTCAGCGTCGCCGGGACCGGCCCCCACGAGGGTTAGTTTCGGTTTCATCATTTTAACAGTATGGGAGAAAGTACTTAGAGCCGATTCCGGGTTTCGACCTTCAAATTTTTGTCAAAAAGTTCGTTTAAAATTGAGTTTTACCAAAATTTAAGGCATAATTTTGGCCTTAGACCAAAGAAAATTTGTTAAATTGTACTTTGATGATATTTGATTTTAATCTGAGCATAAGTATTCATAATCTTTAACCCAAACTGACCGGGTTTCACCCCCAACCCCCTGAAGGGGGCTTTCCTGACTGATTTTTTCAGCATTGAAAAAAGCCCCCTTCAGGGGGTTGGGGGTGAAACCCAAAAAACCGAACACGTAGGACCCGTTCAACACTTTCTTTCTGGCTTATGAACAGCAGCAACACCCGCGTTGTCGTTTTGGGGAACGGCATGGTGGGTTACAAGTTCTGCGAAAAACTCCTCGCCAAAAGCGGCGGGGAGGGCTTCGACCTCGTCGTGTTCGGCGAGGAACCCCGCCCCGCCTACGACCGCGTCCACCTGTCGGAGTTTTTCGCCGGAAAAACCGCCGACGACCTGACGATGGCCCCCCTTTCGTGGTACGCCGAAAACGGCATCACTCTGCACCTCAGCGACCCCGTCGTGGCCATTGACCGGGCGGCCAAAACCGTCCGCTCGCACCACGGCCTCGTTGTCGCGTACGATTACCTCGTGCTTGCCACCGGCTCGTCGGCCTTCGTGCCGCCCATTCCGGGCGTCGAGAAAGACGGCGTGTTCGTGTACCGCACCATCGAAGATTTGGAGATGATGCGCGACCACGCCCGAAAGGCCCGCAAAGGCGCGGTCATCGGCGGCGGCCTGCTGGGACTGGAAGCAGCGAAGGCGCTGCTGGATTTAGGCCTGGAAGAAACCCACGTCATCGAATTTGCCCCGCGCCTGATGCCCCGGCAAATCGACCAGGCGGGGTCGGACATTCTCAAGGCCAAACTCGAAACGCTGGGGTTGCAGATTCATTTGTCTAAAAACACCCAGGAAATCGTCGGCGAGGGCGTTATCAAGGCCATGCAGTTCGTGGACAGCACCTCGCTCGATGTGGACATGCTCGTCATCTCGGCGGGCATCAAACCGAGGGATGAAGTCGCCAAACTCAGCGGCCTCGACGCGGGCAGCCGGGGTGGCATCGTGGTCAACGACCGCCTGCAAACCTCCGACCCGGCCATTTTCGCCATCGGCGAGTGCGCCCTGGCCCACCAGATGATTTACGGCCTCGTCGCGCCGGGCTACGAAATGGCCGACGTCGTGGCGACCCAGCTTTGTGGTGGTTCGAAGGAGTTCCAGCCCTACGACCTAAGCGCTAAGCTCAAACTCATCAGCGTGGACGTGGCGAGTTTCGGCGACCCCTTCGCCGCCGACTGCCGCACCCTCGTGTTCGAAGACACCGCGAAGGGCATTTACAAGCGCATGAACGTGAGTGCCGACGGCAAAACGCTCCTCGGCGGCATCCTCGTCGGCGACGCCGAACAGTACAACCTGCTGCTCCAGGCTGTGAAAAACGGCACCGTGCTCCCGCCTAACCCCGAAGACCTCATGCTCGGCGCACGCGGTGGCAAGGGTGAAGAAACCGGCTTGGGCGTGATGAGTTTGCCCGACGACGCACTGATTTGCTCCTGCGAAGTCGTCACGAAGGGCGCGATTTGCCAAGAAGTCAGCGAAAATGGCGTTACGACGGTAGACGCGATGAAAAAATGCACCAAAGCCGGCACCGGCTGCGGGGGCTGCGTGCCGCTGGTGAAGGACTTGATCGGGGGCACGATGAAAGCCGCTGGCGTGTACGTGCGAAACACGCTCTGCGAACACTTCGACTACACCCGGCAGGAACTCTTTGATTTGGTCAAAATCAAGGGCCTGCGTACCTACAACGAGGTGCTCGACGCCTACGGGCACGGCGACGGCTGCGAACTCTGCAAGCCGCCCGTGGCCTCGATTCTGGCGAGTCTTTGGAACGATCTGATTCTCGACAAAGGCAACGACGTCGCCCAGGATTCCAACGACCGGTTCCTGGCCAACATCCAGAAAGGCGGCACGTACTCGGTGGTGCCCCGTATTCCCGGCGGCGAAATCACCCCCGAAAAACTCATCGTCCTCGGCTCGGTCGCGCAGAAGTACGGGCTGTACACCAAAATCACCGGCGGGCAGCGCATCGACCTCTTCGGCGCGCACCTCAACGATTTGCCCGCTATCTGGGACGAACTGATTCAGGCCGGGTTCGAGAGCGGCCACGCCTACGGCAAGGCGCTCCGCACCGTGAAAAGCTGCGTGGGCAGCACCTGGTGCCGCTTCGGCCTGCACGACTCCGTGTCGTTTGCCATCGAAATCGAAGAGCGCTACAAGGGCATCCGCGCTCCGCACAAGCTGAAAGGCGGCGTGTCGGGCTGCGTGCGCGAGTGCGCCGAGGCCCAGAGCAAAGATTTCGGCGTCATCGCGACGGAAAAAGGCTGGAACTTGTTCGTCTGCGGCAACGGCGGGGCCAAACCCCAACACGCCCAACTCCTCGCCGCCGACATCGACAGCGCCACGCTCATCAAGTACCTCGACCGCTTCCTGATGTTCTACATCAAAACCGCCGAGCCACTCACCCGCACCGCCCCCTGGCTGAACAAGCTCGAAGGCGGGCTTTCGTACCTCAAGGCCGTGGTCATCGACGACGTACTGGGCCTCAACGCCGAGTTGGAAGCCGACATGGAACGGCTCATTCGGAATTACCGCTGCGAGTGGAAGGAGGCCGTCGAGAACCCGGCCATTCGCCGCCGTTTTGCTCACTTCGTGAACGCTCCCGACGAAAAAGATCCCACCGTGGCCTTCCAGCCCCTGCGCGAACAAGTGAAAGCCGCCGACTGGTAGCACCAACCTTCCTGTCGGTGCCGCTCGCTGGCCCCGAAAACATTTTTAACTACCCCAAGCCGCACCGACAAGAATGTCGGTGCTACGTGCCATGACGCCCAACCCCACCCAACGCCCCCTCACCTGGTACCTTGCCTGCGAGGTACACGACGTGCCCGCCGACGGCGGTGCCTGCGCCCTCATCGAGGGGCGGCAGATTGCCATTTTCCACTTTGCCCGGCGGGGCGAATGGTTTGCCACCCAGAACCGCTGCCCGCACCGCCAGCAGATGGCGCTCGCCCGCGGCATGATTGGCTCCCAGGCGGGCGAGCCGAAAGTGGCCTGTCCATTTCACAAAAAAACCTTTTCGCTCCAGACTGGGGCCTGCCTCAGCGGCGAGGAGTACGCGATTGAAACCTATCCGGTGCGCGTCGAAGCGGGGCGGGTGTACGTTGGCGTCTGATTTTGAGCGAACGGGTTGGTGACGAGCGGGAACTGGTAGCAGTAGAATGGTTGGTAAACTTCCGATAAAAATGCCAGGGGCCTTTTCAGAGTGATTCGCGCTTCTTTTTCGACAACGTGCTGCGAATCAGTTCGTACGACCCGCGCACGTACTGCTCCAGGTCGGCGCGGGTGAGCCACGCCACGTCGTCGCACTGGATCCAGCGGCGATGGGCCAGGTACGGCGCGGGGCGAAATCCGGCGCGTTCGCTTAGGACGGCGAAATCCTCCTCGCCGCACTTGAACGAGCAGGTCAGCGGTGGCTCAGGCGAACCACCAAACCAGAGAAACGACTTCCCGCCGACGTTGTACGTCAGGTGGTGTTCGATTTTGATTTCGGCGGCTGCGCCGGGCAGGCCGAGG
The DNA here is from genome assembly GCA_965249815.1 of Spirosomataceae bacterium. Taxonomy (GTDB): domain Bacteria; phylum Bacteroidota; class Bacteroidia; order Cytophagales; family Spirosomataceae; genus JAJAZB01. The sequence continues at coordinate 1,645,118 of CBDFMV010000003.1, forward strand.
CAAAAAGCTTCGATTTGTTCGGTGGTCATGGAGTGGGCAAGCTACCGGTTTTCCCCCAATTCAGACTTAGGGAAACCTGAATCAAACGACTTTCCTTTACCTTTTTCTTCCTCACACCAGCCCCTGCTCGACGGCGAACCGCACCAGTGACGCCGTGTTTTTCACGCCAAATTTGGCCAGCAGGTTTTTGCGGTGGCTGTCTACCGTGAGGGGACTGACGAAAAGCTTGTCGGCAATCTGGGGGTTGGTCAGTCCTTCGGCGATGCAGCCGAGTACTTCTTTTTCGCGCTTCCTGAGTACGGGCAGGGCCTTTTGGGCAACCTGAGCCTGGGTGAGAACCTGGCTGATTTCCAAGTCGAGGTACATTCGCCCGGCGTACACCCGCCCAATAGCGTCGAGTAGTTCTTCCCGCGAAATGCTTTTCAAAACGTACCCCGACGCCCCCTGTTCGATCATTCGGGTGATGTAGCTGCGCTCCTTGAACGTGCTCAGGGCCAGAATTTTCAGCCGGGGAAACGCCTGCTTCAATTTCTGGCAAAGGTCGATGCCGTTGATGTCGGGCAGGTTGATGTCGAGCAGCACCATATCGACTTCACTGGTTTTTTTCAGGAAATCCAGCGCCGAGAAGGCGTCGTCGGCACCCCGGAGCAGTGCCCGGATGCCCTCGACGACCATCGGGTGGTCGTCGATGATGAAGACGTGAATCATGAGGAAGCCGGATTAAGCGGAATTTCCACGTCCACCGTCGTGCCCTGGTCCGGCACCGAGTGCAGGTCGAGGGTGCCGCCGAGGTATTGTACCCGCGAACGGATGCTAAGCCAGCCCACGCCGGGCGCCGTGTTGAGTTTGGCCGAATCGAAGCCCCGCCCGTTGTCTTCGACGGTCAGGTGGAGGCGGTTGGCATCGCGGACAAGTTGCACGAGCGCTTCTGTGGCGGCGGCGTGTTTCTGGACGTTGTTGAGCAATTCCTGCGCGACCCGAAAGAGAATGATTTCAACCGATTGCGGCAGGCGCTCGTCCAACCCGAACGCATGAAACCGGATTTGCAGCCCCCTGGGGTCGGTCAGGTTGGCGCAGTAATCCTGAAGGGCGTCGGTCAGGCCAAACCGCACCAGCGCCTCAGGCATCAGGTTGCGGGCTACGCGGCGGAGTTCACCGATGGACGTGTCGAGCATATCGAGGGCGCGGTCAAAGGCGCGGGCCGACTCGTCGGGCATAATCTGGTTTCCGGTCATGGCATTCAAGGTTTGTCGTACCCCGGAGAGCATTCCGCCGAGGCCGTCGTGCAGGTCGCGGGCCAGGCGGCTGCGTTCCTCTTCCTGCCCGCGCAGCATGGCGTCAGCGGCGGAAAGTTGGCGTTGCTGCTCCAGATGGTTGAGTTGCTGTTCAGTAAGTTGGGCGTGTTGTTCGGCCAGACGGCGGCGGACCTGGGCGTTGCGGTAAGCCAGGAAACCCGCCAGCGTTACCAGAAAGGCTAATATGCCCAGTCCCCAGATGACCCCGCGCTGCCGTTGCAGGCGCTGCAATTCCTGCGCTTGTTGCAGCGCCCGGATGCGGGCTTTTTTCTGGCGGGTCTGGTAGCGGGTTTCGAGTTCCTGGGAATTGCGGATGATGCTGGCATTGACCGACGAATCCTTCAGGGCCAGGTACTGCTTGCGGAAAACGGTGGCCTGATCAAAGTTTCCCCGCGCCAGTTCAATGTCCGACAGCAGCAGAAACGTGTTGTACAGTTCGTCGCGAATGCCGTTTTGCCGGGCTACGCGCACGACCTGCCGGGCGGCCTCGTAGGCCCGGTCAAACTGGTTCTGCCGTAAATACACCTCGCCCAGGCCACCCAGAATCAGCATTTCGGCGAAGTGATTCTGGGTGCTCCGCGCCTGGGGCAGGGTTTCGCTGAGCATCTGCAACGCCTCCGGGTACCGTTTCTGGCTGATGAGCACGCTGGCGATGTTGCTGCGAATCGTGGCCTGGCTGTGCTGGTCGCCCATTTCCCGTAAAATCCGGTACGTTTCCTGGTAATACGGCATCGATTCGCTCTCGCGCCCCAGTTTGTAAAGCGCGTTGCCCAGGCTGTTGTTGAGCGCCATCTCGACGTCGGGCCGATGCAGGCCCTGCGTCCGTTTCAACCCATCTTTTCCCGACACGAGTGCCTTCTGGTACTGTTCGGTCTGGACGTACAGCGCCGTGAAGTTGGCCAGTGAACCCACCCGCCGGGCTTCGTTGCCGAACTGCTCGAAATTGGCAATGGCCTTCAGGTAGTTGGTTTGGGCGTCCGAAAACAGCCCCTGCGCGTACTGCGTGTTGCCGAGGCTGTGGTAAAACGCACCCAGCTTTCGAGGTAATCCCGCCTGCTGGCTGACCCGGATGCCCTCCAGCCCGTAGGCGATCGACTCGGCAAACTTCGCTTCGTCGGTCGTAACCGTTTGCAGGTGCGACAGGGCGCTGATTTCCCCCAAGACCCAATCCAGTCGGCGACTGAGGGCAAGGGCCTGGTCGTAAAGAAGTCGGGCGCTGTCCAACTGGTACTGGTGATAAACTGCGCCCAGGTCGAGCAGTGTCTTCGCCCGTGCCGTGTCGGCAGCAGGCTGATTTCGCAACACGGCCAGCAGGTTGTCGCGCTGCTGGTTTTAAGCCAGCGTCGGGCGAAACACGAGGACGCCAGAAAGGAAAAGCAGGGAGCGAAACGGCATGGCCCAACGCGGATACGGACGAAACAGCGAGTCAATTTTTACGCTTTTTCGGCGGACCTCCAAACAGTTTTCGCAAAATCCCCCTTTTCGGGGAGGCGAATTTCCTGCTATCAGGCGATTGATTGCCAGTGGTTTACGAAAATACCTTTTCTGTGTTCAAAAGCGGATCGAAATCATCCCGGCCAATCCTGACGGTCCGCTGCTGCGCTTCAGGCCGACGCGACTTACTGCTTCTTCTCCCAATTCAACCTAAACTTCCCATCCGTCACGACGATGTCGCCGGTTGAACCGGTTTTCTTGCAGTTGTCGTGGTCGTGGGGGTCGCCTTTCACGAGCATCCCGCCGCCCGCTTTCGTGATCATTTTGTCTTCGAGGTTACTGAACAGCCCCGCGCCGGTGGCGGTGGCAAAGCCGCGTTTTTTGTACAAAACGCCTTTCATCGTCGCCTCGAAGGTACCCTCGATGCTGGTGTCGGTCACGTTGGTGATGGTTACCTTGCCCTTCCACGATTCGCCGTCGCGGAAGGCGTGGCCCGCGCCTTTGGTTTCAGACGTGTAATCGACCAGTGCCCAGGTGACGTCGGTACCCGCCGACTGGTTGTAAATTTTCCGGTACGCGTCGTCCTCCTGCGGGATGATTTCGTAGGTGCCGGGTTTAAGCTTGTCGCCGGTGTAGAGGAAGCGAATCCAAAGCTGCACGTCGGGGCTGACGGCCATGCCCGCCAGGCCGACGTACTTCACGTTTTTCGGAAAAGCCAGGTTGAGCCGTTGGGCTTTGGCTTCCCAGGTTTTGCCATCGACCGTGGCCGAAACGGTGTTGGCGGGCGTTTGGGCAATGGCCACCACGCTGCTCAGCAGCGTCAGAACGAGAAAGTGAAGGGACTTTTTCATAAAAGCAGAGGCGTAAATCGTTGAGGGTGAATGGCCCAAAGGTAGAGGTTTCCCGAAAAAGTCGCTGCCCGGTTGTTAAACGGAATGGGCCACCTGCGGAAAAGAAACGTCTTTTTCGCTACCCGATGGCCAAATTGAGCGAACGGCATTGAAATTCAGCCAAATACTGCCTTGATTTACGAAGTTTTATTCCTGCCTCCTTCTCTCCAAAAATTTATGGACGTCCTTGTTTCTTCCTCCGAAGTCGTCACCCCGCCCGAACGCAGCCAGCCCGTTGCGCTCGCCGAACGCTTCCGCACCATCGACGCCGTGCGCGGCATGGCCCTGCTGGGCATTCTGCTGATGAACATCCCGTATTTCGGACAGGCTCCCGCGCTGGAAAGCGACCCCTTCCGCCACCCGGGTACGCTGGATTACTACACGCACCTCGTCATTCAGATTGGCTTCGAGGGCAAAATGCGCGGGCTGTTTTCGATGCTTTTCGGCGCGGGCATTTTGATTTTTACGAGCCGCAAAGAAGAAGCGGGCCTCAGCGCCGGGGATTTGCTCCAGCGGCGGCTGCTCTGGATGCTGCTGTTCGGCGTCATTCACGAGTACGTGTTCCTGTGGGTGGGCGACATCCTGTTCGATTACGCCGTGGCGGGGTTGGCGCTGTTTGTGTTCCGCAAACTCCCGCCGCGCAAACTGCTGCTGGCCGCGCTGGTGTGCGTGAGCATCACCATCGCCAAAGACTACCGCCAGCATTATGATTTCCGCGAAAAACGGGCGAAATACCTCACCGCCGTTTCGCTCGAAAAAGCCAAAGAGAAGCTGACCGACGACCAGAAAAAAGCGAAGGAGGCCTGGGTCAGCGAGGAAAAAAGAGATAAGCCCGACCCGAAGGAAATCGCTGAATTCAACGCCAACCTGCGCGGCAACTACCCCAACGTGTACAAAACCCTCGAACCCTGGAACATCGTTTTCCACAGCCGGTGGCTCTACCTGACCGGCGTTTGGGACGTTTGGGCGATGATGCTGCTCGGCATGGCGCTGTTCAAGTGGGGCTTTTTCACGAATAAGCTCCCCACGCGTACGTACTGGCTCATGCTTGCGGTGGGGTACGGCGTGGGCCTGCCGCTGGCGGCAGTCGAGTTTTTCGACGACGCGGCCCGGGTGCAGCACCTCGCTCAGTACGCGGATACCCGACTGGTGCCGGGAACGCTGCTTTACCCCGTCCAGCGGGCGCTGGTGGGGCTGGGCCACGCCAGCGTTTTGCTGCTGCTGTTCCGCGCGGGGTGGCTTCGCTGGGGACTCAACGCGCTGGCCAACGTGGGGCAGATGGCTTTTTCAAACTACGTGCTGCAAACCGTCTGCTGCTCGCTGTTTTTCTACGGGTTCGGATTGGGCTACTTCGGCAAACTGGCCTACCACCAACTGTACTACGTGGTGGCGGGGGTGTGGATCATCAACCTGATTTTCAGTGCAATTTGGCTGCGATTCTTCCGCTTCGGCCCGCTCGAATGGGGCTGGCGCTCGCTGACGTACTGGCGGCGGCAGCCGTGGCGGAGGGAATAGGTAATGGGTCGATTGGGTAAGTTGGTAATTCGGTTCGGCATCAATTACCAACTTACCCAATCAACTAATTACCTGCTTACCCAACCCCCATTTCCCGCACCGCCGCCTTGAACTGCTCGCCGCGATCTTCGTAGTTTTTGAACAAATCGAAACTGGCGCAGGCGGGCGAAAGCAGCACCACTTCGCCGGGATGGGCCAGTTCGCGGCCCCAGGCTACGGCCTCGCGGATGTCCTGCGTCTGGCGGATTTCGGCGACTTTTCCCGAAAAGAAATCCACAAGTTTTCGCGTGTCTTTGCCGAGGCAAATCAGGGCTTTCACGCGTTCGCGCACCAGCGCCTCGATTTGGATGTAATCATTGCCCTTGTCGGTGCCGCCCGCGATGAGCACCAGCGGCTGGCGAAAAGAGCCGAGGGCGTAAAACACCGAATCGACGTTGGTAGCCTTCGAGTCGTTGACGAACTGCACGCCGCCGATTTCGGCCACGAATTCCAGCCGGTGCGGGGCGTTCTGAAATGTGAATAACCCCTGCCGCAACGCCTCGTCGGGCACGCCGACGGTCATCGCCGCCAGCAGGGCGCAGAGGGCGTTGAGCGTGTTGTGGTCGCCTTTGAGGGGCAGTTCTTCCTGGGCAATCCGGAATTCCCGGCCCTTGGTGCGGGCGTACAGAACGCCGTTTTTGAGAAAACCACCCTCGGGCAGTTCCTCCACCAGCGAAACCGGCAGGGCGTGCGGCACCACCGTTCGGGTTTTCAATTCGGCAGCGATGGCTTCGCTTTCCTGGAAAAAAATAAAGGTGTCTTCGGGCCGCATGTTTTGCAGCGTGCGAAATTTCGAGGCGACGTAGTTTTCAAATTTATAGTCGTATCGGTCGAGGTGGTCGGGCGTGATGTTGGTCAGCACGGCCACGTCGGAGCGGAACTGGTACATCGAATCGAGCATGAAACTGCTGATTTCGAGCACGTAATACTCGAATTGGTTGGCAATGACCTGTTTGGCAAAGCTCTCGCCGATGTTGCCCGCCAGGCCTGCGTTGTAACCCGCCGTTTTCAACAGGTGGTAGGCCAGCATCGTGGTGGTGGTTTTGCCGTTGGAACCCGTCACGGTGAGGAGTTTGGCCTTCGTGTAGCGGGCGGCGAATTCGATTTCGCCGATGACCGGCGTCCCCTGCGCCCGGAGGGTTTGCACCAGCGGCGCTTTGTCGGGGATGCCGGGGCTTTTGATGACCTCCGCCGCGCCAAGAATCCGGCTCTCGGTGTGGCCGTTTTCCTCGAATTCAATGCCATTTTCCTGCAAAATCCGGCGGTACTTTTCGCCCAGCGGGCCTTTGTCGGACAGAAACACGGCAAAGCCTTTGGCCTGAGCCAGCAGGGCCGCGCCCACGCCGCTTTCGCCGCCGCCAAGAATTACGAGTTGGTTGGAAGGCATAACTGAATTTTTACCGCGCTAAATTCCGGGTTTTTGGAGAAAATCGTGCGTGTATTTTAACCGCAGAGACGCGGGAGGTTTCGCAGAGGACGCGGAATCACTCTCTGCGCGCTCCGCGAAATCTCCCGCGTCTCTGCGGTTAAAATACACGCAATAAATTGACGGTCAGCGCGAAGTCAGACTGGATTCGAGCCGATTTTCGTACCTTTTCGCCTGAAACACGCGCACCATGAGCTTTCTTAAAAAACTGGGTTTTCTGCTCGCCCTCCTGCTCCCGCTGGGCGTGGTGCGGGGGTATTACCAGGGTGGATTTTGGAATTACTCCACGGTCGTGTTCGTGTTTGGCTTTTTTCCACTGCTCGATTGGTTCGTCGGCAACGACCCGCAAAACCCCACGCCCGAACAGGAGAAAACGCTGGCCGACGCGCCGTATTTTCGCTTCATCACCTACGCCTGGGTGTACGTGCAACTGGCGCTGGTGGTTTGGGGTGCCTGGGCGTTTGCCACTGGAAACCTGTCGTTCTGGCCCGCACTGGGCTTTTTGCTCGGCACGGCGACGGTCACGGGCGGCATTGGCATCACCGTGGCGCATGAACTCGGCCACCGCACCGACTGGCTCGAACGGCTTTACGCCCAGACGCTGCTGCTCACGGTGTGCTACGCGCACTTTTTCATTGAGCACAACCAGGGCCACCACGTGTGGGTCGCCACGCCGCGTGACCCGGCCACGAGCCGGAAGGACGAAAGCTTTTACGCGTTCTGGTTCCGCACCGTGACGGGTAGCTGGCTCGGCGCGTGGCGCATCGAGGCGGGCCATTTACGAAAAAAAGGGCGTTCGCCCTGGGGTTTTCACAACCGAATGCTGTGGTACGCCGGGCTGCCGGTGCTGTTTTGCGCCCTGCTGACGGGCGGCGTGTACCTGCTCACCCGGCAGGAAACGGCGCTGTGGCGGGTGCCGCTGTTTTTCTTCGCGCAAAGCGTGCTGGGTTTTACGCTGCTCGAACTGGTCAACTACATCGAGCATTACGGGATGCTCCGGCGCGAAGTGGCACCGGGGCGCTACGAGCGGGTGAATCCGCTGCACAGTTGGAACGCCAACCCGCTGCTGAGCAATTTTTACCTGTTTCAACTCCAGCGCCACGCCGACCACCACGCCCACGCCAATCGGCGCTACCAGGTACTGCGGCATTTCGAAGAAAGCCCGCAACTCCCTGCCGGTTACCCGGCCATGATTCAGGCGGCGCTGCTGCCGCCGCTGTGGTTCTGGCTGATGAACCGGCGGCTGGAGGCGTGGGAGCGGGGAAGGGAGGAAATGAAAAACAAGGAATGAAAAGGCGAAGGCCGGTCCTTTTCATTCCTTGTTTTCATTTCAAAAGCCTATCGTGCGGGCCGGGCTACCAGCGCATCGCGGATTTCGGTCAGGAGCACTTCTTCTTTGGTTGGCGCGACTTCGAGCACTTCGGGAGCGGTGGCTTTTTTGTCCATCAACCGGTTGACGGCCTTCACAATCCAGAAAATGATGAAGGCCAGAATGATGAAATTGATCAGCGCCGTCAGGAAACTGCCGTAGGCGAACACTGGCCCTAACTTCCGGGCGTCGGCGAGGCTCAACCCCGTTTGCACTTTGTCGGAAAGCGGCACGTACAGGTTGCTGAAATCGGCATTGCCGGCGATGCCTACCACGGGCATGATGAGGTCGCTGACGACCGAATCCACGATTTTTCCGAAAGCAGCCCCGATGATGACCCCGACGGCAAGGTCCATGACGTTGCCGCGCATGATGAAATCCCTGAATTCCTTAAGCATGGGTGTGAGGTTTAGGTTAGAACTGGGTAAGGTAAGCGATTGAAAGGTAGAGAAAAGCGTTCGGAAATCAGAACGTGTACAGAATCCCAAGCCCCGACACGAAACTCACCTGCGTGGCCGGACTTTTACCCGCCGGGGTCAGGGCCTGGTCGTAGAGCAAAATGGTATTAACGTTGACGTTGAAATACTTGCCCAGTTTGGCCGCCAGGATAGCGTCGAGGCGGTTGGCGACAACGGCGAGGTCGGCGTAATCGGCGAAGGCCTGGTAGCGGAGTTTCAGGTTGAGGTCTTTAATGAGTTCCCTGTCAAAGTTGGCCAGCAGTTGAAAACCCACTTGATTGCGCACGTTTTTGCCTTGTTGTTCGGGGAATAGCGGCAAGAGGGCGTTGTCGGCGATGATGGTCTGGCGTAGGGCACCGATGCCGAATTGCAGCGAAAAGTAGCCCGTCGGTTTGTACTCGAAACCCGCCGATTCGGTGATTTGGGCGGGCGAAAACAAGCCGGACACCTGCGAACGCAGTTCCTGCCCCTGCGGCCCGGTGGTGTACAAATACCCTGGCGAAAACTGGCTCAGGAAGTTCACCCCGGCGAAGAAATTCCACTTCGGACTTCGCAAGCTGCGGGCGTACTTGGAGTCGAACAGGATCACGTCGATGTTTTTACGGGTCGCCTGGCCCTCGATTCGCCCCAGGCCGTACTGGAGTTGCAGCGCGTTGGCCCATTCGTTTTTTTCGCGTTTGTAATTAAGGTTGGCCTTAAATGCCAGCAGCAGGGCGTTGGCTCCCAGCGCGCCGGTGCGGTCTTTCCAGGCCCCGTTGAACGCCGACAGGTTGAACGTGGCCCCGAACTGGACGTCTTTTTTCCAGTAACTCGTGTCTTTCACCGTCAGCAGCCGGGTCGTGTCGGGGTCAGGATTCTGGGCGTGGGCGGTGAAACCGGACAGCAGAAGTAGTCCGGGCAATAGCAAGGTGCAGGTTTTCATGGGGATGAAAAAAGGGGGTTGCTGGCGGGAATCTGAAGGAACGAACAAAACCGCGACCAGAGCGGGACGGTGGCTTCGGCGAAGGCGAAGCGGCGGGGTGGGTGGAATTCAGATCCCTAACCGGGCGCGCGCACCGGTTGTTTTGAAATGGTTTTGACGAACGGCGTGTCGGGAAGGGATTTTGCTGCGTTTGGTTTCCTGACGGGCCTTCCTTTGCCCGCTTTTTCCATGAAACTTTTCTGGTTCGTTTTACTAAGTTTCTCCGTCGCCCAGGCGCAACCCCAGCCCACCGAAATTGTGGACGCTGACACGACCGGACGCATTATCGCGCTCGAAACTACCCCCTGCCGGGGCACCTGCGCCGTGCAAAAACTGACCGTGTACGCCAATGGCCGGGCGCGGTACGTCGGCGAAGAATACACCGAACGACTCGGGACTTACGAGTTGCAATTGCCCAAGCGCGAACTGGCCCGGCTGCGAACCTGCTTCCGCAAGGCCCGATTCTTCGACTTCAAAACCAGCTACCAGGCCAAAGTCAGCGATTTGCCCGCCACGTACCTGACGTTTTCAGACGGCAACCGCACGCATACCGTGCTCGATTACTACGGCACGCCGAAAGCGGTGAAAGCGTTGGAAAAACAAGTGTTGGCGCTGCTGAAGCGAAAAGGGTGGCGAAAAGCAGCGCCATAAAATCCTTTTACCCCGTCCTTGCGAGGAGCCGAAAAAAGAGAGTCCAGCGAAGGTATCTTCGCTGGACTCTTTCTTTGTTTACGAAAATCGACTTACCCGCCGATGGCAATCCGCTTGAACGCCGAAACCGTCAGGCCCTTCTGCGTCTTGTCGAGCAGTTGGGCGATGGTCAGGCTGCCGTCTTTCACGAATTGCTGGGCCAGCAACGTACTTTCTTTGTAGAATTTCTCCAGCTTGCCCTGGGCGATGCGCTCCAGCATGGCTTCGGGTTTGCCTTCGGCGCGGGCCTGCTCTTTGCCAATTTCAATTTCGCGCTCGATGGTGGCCGCATCCACGCCGGTGCGGTCGATGGCGACGGGTTTCATGGCGGCGATTTGCATGGCAATGTCCTTGCCCACTTCGGTGGTGTCGGTGCCGCCCGTGTTGGTCAGGCCGACCAGTACGCCGAGCTTGCCATTGGAGTGAACGTACGAAACCACCTGGTCGGCGGTCACGTTTTCGTAAGCCGCTACCTCGATTTTCTCGCCGATTTTACCAATCAGTTCGACGATGTGCTCCTGAACGGCGCGACCGTCGCCCAAAGTAGCAGCCAGCAAAGCCTCCTTGTCGGTCGGGTTCGTGGTCACGGCCAGGGCAAGGAGGTCCTGCGCGAGTTTCTGAAAATCCTGCACTTTCGAGACCGGCTCGGTTTCGCAGGCCAAAGCCACGAGCTTGCCGTTGGTGCCGTCGGGGCGGATGTGCGTCAGCACGAGGCCTTCCGACACGGTGTTGTCGGCGCGCTTGGCGGCCACTTTCTGACCCGCTTTGCGCAGAATATCCACGGCCTTCTCGAAATCGCCATCGGCTTCGGTGAGGGCTTTTTTACAATCCATCATGCCCGCGCCAGTCATTTGGCGGAGTTTGTTAACGTCAGCAGCCGTAATTGCAGCCATTGGTTTTGGGTTTGGAAAGAGAGTTTTGGGAATGGGTCTGAACCAGGATTACACGGATTTGGGGATTATCGGATGGCTGGAATGTCAATCTTTAAATCTAAAAATCCGTTTAATCCTGGTTCAGACAACAAATAGCCCACTGACGGACGCCGTGGGCTATTCAAAAATGAGTAACACCGGATGACGTCAGGCGTCGATGGCACCTTCCTCGTTGGCCGGAGCAGCCGCCGTGGGAGCGGCCTCTTCGAGTACCGATACCGGCTCGCCGCTGTCTTCGGCGCGCTTGGTATCTTCTTCTTCCTGCAAACGGGCGTCGTCTTTGTCCTGCTTGCGCTCCATCAGGCCTTCTTCAATGGCTTTGCCAATGGCCAGGCTGATGATGGAGATGGATTTGTAGGCGTCGTCGTTGGCCGGAATGGCGAAATCCACCAGTTCGGGATTCGAGTTGGTGTCGCACATGGCAAACACGGGGATGCCAAGCCGCTTGGCTTCGGCCACGGCAATGTGCTCGCGCTTTACGTCAATCACAAACAGCGCCGCGGGCAGGCGGGTCAGGTCGGCCACGCCACCGAGCAGTTTTTCGAGCTTGCCGCGCTCGCGGTCCATCATCAGGCGCTCGCGCTTGGCCAGGTTTTTCACCGTGGCTTCGTCCTTGAGCATCCGGTCGATGGTCGACATCTTCTTCAGCGACTTGCGAATCGTGGCGAAGTTGGTGAGCATTCCACCCAGCCAGCGTTCGGTCACGAAGGGCATTTTCAGGCGCTTGGCTTCTTCCGCCACGATTTCCTGGGCCTGCTTTTTCGTTGCAACGAACATCACCTTCCGACCCGAGCGCACGATGCCTTTGATGGCGTTCGAAGCCTCGTCGAGCGAAGCCAGCGTTTTGTTGAGGTCGATGATGTGGATGCCGTTTTTCTCCATGAAGATGTACGGCGCCATGCGCGGGTCCCACTTGCGGGTCAGGTGACCGAAGTGTACTCCGGCTTCCAACAGATCTTTGTATTCGACTTGTGCCATTTTGGGAGTAGTAAGTCGCAGGTCGTAACGGATGTCGCCCGCGGCTCGTTGGTTTGAAAAATTAAAAAAGTGCGTGAACCGGCACCGGACACTGTAAGCCGGGTTCAGAGGCAAAGAGGTTTACGGGATTCGGTTCGTGGTTTTGCTTGTTGGCACGTGTAAACCGCGAACCGAACCCCTCAACTGGATTAACGTTTCGAGAACTGGAACCGGCGGCGGGCTTTGGCACGGCCGGGCTTCTTGCGTTCCACCATGCGAGGGTCGCGGGTCAGGAAGCCTTCTTTTTTCAGGGCCGGGCGGTACTCGGCGTTCACTTCGCAAAGCGCGCGCGAAACGGCCATCCGGACGGCCTCGGCCTGACCGGCGATGCCGCCGCCGTCGACGGTCACCTTCAAATCGTAGGCACCCTGGGCTTTCACCGCCGCGAAGGGCTGGTTGACAATGATTTGCAGAATTTCCGAGGGGAAGTATTCTTTCAGATCACGGCCGTTCACGGTGATGGCACCGCTGCCGGGCGTGAGATAAATGCGGGCCACCGAGGTTTTGCGCCGACCCAGCGTGTTGGTTACGTCTGCCATTTCTTGGTGAAAAGTGAAAAGTGAAAAGATAAAAGTGAAAGGACTGTTGAGCCAACTTGTCACCTGTCACTTTTCACTGGTAACTGAATTAAAGTTCGATTTGCTTGGGTTGCTGCGCGTTGTGGGGGTGTTCGGTGCCCGCGTACACGTGCAGGTTGGTGAACAGCCGACGACCCAGGCGATTCTTGGGCAACATGCCTCGCACGGCGGCTTCCACCACGCCCCGGGGATTTTTGGCCAGCACCTCGCGGGGGGTGGCAAACCGCTGCCCGCCGGGATAACCCGTGTGGCGCACGTACACCTTGTCGGTCATTTTCTTGCCCGTCAGGCGCACCTTTTCGGCGTTGATGACGATGACGTTGTCGCCGCAATCAACGTTGGGCGTGAAATTGGTTTTGTGTTTGCCGCGGATGAGGGAGGCGATTTTGCTCGAAAGGCGCCCCAGCACGGCGTTCTCGGCGTCAACGATCACCCATTCCTTCTGAACGGTGGCTTTGTTGGCCGAAACGGTCTTGTAACTTAACGTATCCACTTTTTATCGCTGTTTGTGTGATTCGACGACGTGACGTTCAGGGCTTTACGCAGGCCACCCCGAAAATGGGAGTGCAAATATAGGCGCTTACCGCGCAACCTCCAAGAAGGGGTTGAAATTTAGTTGGTTGCGCCCCAGCGAGGGCGTTGGCGCGCCGCTGATCGAAACGGATTTCGATTGTGGGGCGAAACGGCTTACTTTTGAACCTTTCGTTTTCGCCCGTGACTCGCCTTTCGCCCTTTCGTTTCGGCTCCCACCAGGGCCAACCGCTGACGCTGACCGACCAACCGCTGGTTTCGTTCCCAGATGGTGCTTTTTTTCCCGTAACTGACCCGGCCAACCTGATGCCGGGGCTGGTCAAGGTGTTCGACCCGGCGCAACGCGGGCCGCTGCTGGTGGAGCGCCTCCGCGAACTGCGCCGGATGCGCGCCTCAGCGGCGCTGGCCTGGCCCGTGGAGCTGATCTACGAAGGCAACCAGATTGCCGGGTACTGGACCGCTCAGGAAACCGGAGCGATGCGGTTGCGCGAATGGCTGGCCCTGCAAACGGACGCCGGCGCGGCGCGTCGTCGCCTGCGGCTGGCGCAAAACCTGGCGCAGACGATTCACGATTTTCACGCGCAGACCCATTGCGTGCTGGCCGCGCTTTCGCCCGAGAGCGTGCTGGTGCGGTCAAACGGGCAGGTGCAACTCCTCAACCTCGATGCCTGCCAGGTGCCCAACCCCGACGGGTCGCTGCTGCTGTCGGCGCGGGTACAGGAGTCGCCCTACACTCCGCACGAACTGGCCGAGTGGCGGGAAAAACCGTTCGCGCTGTCGCCGGGCTGGGACGCTTACCCGCTCGCGCACGTTCTTTCAGAGATTTTGTCGGAACTGAACGTATCGGACGAAACCCGCCAGGCGCTGCTGTTGGGCAAAAGCGGCCACCCCGAAGACCGCCCCACCGCCCAAGCATGGGTCGAACTGATCGAACTGGAGATCAACCCGCCGCCCCCGCCGCAACTCGATTATTTTCTGGCCACGCCCGCTGAAATCGAACCCGGCGAGGCTGTCCGGCTCGAATGGCGGGCTCAACACGTGAAGCAGGTTCATCTGCACGGGGCGCAGGTGCCCGATTCGACCTTCGAACCGGAAGGGTCGCTCTGGGTTTTCCCCGAAGCCACGGGAGGCTACACGCTCACGGCGGGCCATCTGGAACAAAGCCGGTTGGTCACGGTGCGGCAACCCGCGCCGCCACCCCCGCCGCCCGAACCGCCGCGCATCGTGGTGTTTGAAATTTCCCCGACGGAAGTAAAAACCGGGCAGGCCGTGGCGGCCTCCTGGGAAACCGAACACGCGGAAACCGTTGGGTTGAGCGGGCCGCAGGGGTTCAGTCAATCGCTCCCGGTGAGCGGCCAAATGACGCTGACGCCGAAAGAATCGGGCATTTACACGCTCCGGGCGGGCCAGGACGAGCGGCGAATTCAGGTGAAGGTGCTGCCCAGGCCGTCTTTTGCCTGGGTTTGGTGGCTTCTGTTGACGCTGGGCGTACTGGCGGGATTTGTGTGGTACCTGCTGGTGCACGAGGCAAAGACGACCGACGGAGCAGCAACCGATGAGGGCAGAAGTCCCATTTCGGAAACCACAAAACCAGCGGCAACCGGCCCCCGCATCGAATCGTTCACGGCCACGCCCACCAGCATTCAGGAAGGCGAATCGGTTACGCTGGCGTGGCGGGTGCTGAATCCGGGTTCGGCGTCCGTCCGGCTGAGCGGCCCCGGCGCGCGTGACATCGACCGCGCCCCCGTCGAATCCACGACGGCCACGCCCTTCGCCGGGGTACGCGCCTACGAACTCCGTGTGGGCCAGGAAACCGCGCGGGTCACGATCATCGTTCGGAAAAAGCAGGAAACCGCACCAGCCGAATCGGTCGATTTGGGCCAAATCGTGGAGTTTGTGGCCGACCCCGAAATCGTTGCGCCGGGCCAGTCGGCCACGTTGCGCTGGCAGGTTGAAAATGCTCAATCCGTGCACCTGTTCGGGCCGGGTGGCGATCTGGGCGCGGTTTCTCCAATCAGCCAGCGCACCGTGCGCCCCACCCAGGACGCGCTCTACCGGCTCCAGGCCGACGGCCAGACGCGGAAGATTTTCGTGCGGGTACAAAAAGAAAAACGAGCCTTGTCGTCGCTCCAGCCTCAGCAGTGCGACGACGGCCTCTGGGGCTACACCGACGGCATCCGGCTGGTGATTCCCTGCCAGTTCGAGCGGGCCGGGCCATTTACCGAAAAAGGCGAAGCGCGGGTCGTGCTCAACGGCGAAAAGCGCGTGATCGACCGGCGGGGCACTCCCATTGACTAATTTTTGGCTTTCGCCCGGATTGTGAACTCGCTGAACCGGGCTTTTTCCTCCGTCGTCAGACCCACAAAGACCTGCTTCGAACCAAGTCGCCGGAAGGTCTCGTTGGCTACCAGTTGCCCGTTGATGTACGCGCGGAGGGCAAAATCCTGCCGTACTAGCCGCAACGTGTTGTCGCCATCTTTGCGAATGAAAGGCGAACCCTCCCGGCCGCGGTGTTTAAACTCCTCCTGGTCCTGGTCGTAGTGCTGAAGCAGAAATTGCCCGAGGTCGTTGATTGAAAAAACAATGTAACGGTTGTTTTGCGCAACATGCGTCGAGTCGCCGCTCACGAGCAGCCCGGCGGAAGGCACCCGCCCACCGACCGCCCGGACGGTCAGACTAAGGTCGAAATCCGCGCCGTTCAAATCGTACTGAACCGGAATCAGGCACCAGGCGTTCGGGCGGCCCGGCTGAAATTCGTACCCGGTTGCGGTTTTCCTGAAAATCCCTTCTTTACCCTGGCCCACCGGCCATTCTTTCCGTTCAAAAAGAGGCTCTTCGGGAAAACCACCACCCGTGGATCTGACCCGCGATTCCGGGTTTTCCACGGGCACTTTCACCCTCGTCCACTCGCTTTTCGTCGAAACTTCCCGCGTTTGCTGCGCCCAGGCGCTGCCAGTCAGCAGCAAGAAAGTGGTGAAAAAGGCCGTCGTTTTCATGTCGATTTTCTCAAAACTGATGGCGAAAGCTCACCGTTGTGGGCGTGGCGGCGTTGCCCGGCAGCAGGTACACCGAAACGGGCCTTGGCCGCTGCCGGTCGTTCTTTAACCCGCGTAAAAACGTCGCCGTTACGTCGGTCAGCCAGATGACCGCCGCCGCCCGCGTGGTCAGGTAGTAACGGTGGTGGGCCTCGTTGGCAGCGGCAAAATGCGGCCGGGCGAGTTGCTCGCGCAGCGAGTTTTTATACAAATCGTACTCTTCGTTAGCGGCTAATTTTTGTGAAATTCCGTAGCCCAGCAGGCCGTAAAATGCCACCGTCACGAGCGGGCGCAGGCCGAAACGAACCTTGCCATTCGGCTTTCGCGGCTGCACAAATGCGTTGCCGATGCCCGGCACAAGAGCCGAAATCAGCGCGTTGGTCGGGCCACCGCCGGGTTTTGGGGGCGGTGGAATAGTTGGAACGGCCGTTTTCACCGACACTTCCACCTGAATTTCCCCGTCCAGCCGGATTCCGTCCTGCTTCATGTTCCAGAAAACGGTCTTTTCTATTCCCGTTGAACGAATACGCCCCACGTCGCCCGTCAGCGTTCGGGCAGGCAACACGGCGTTTTCGCGGGTTTCTACGCGCAGAAACACCGAATCGACCGGGGTTGGGTTGCGCAATTCGTAGCGGATTTCGAGCGTATCGCCGCGCTGGGTTACCCGCACGGCCTCGACACGGGCCTGGGCGCGGACCAGCGTGGGGAGTAGCAACAAAAAAAGCCAGAGTCGGGTCATAGCACGAAGGATTTTACGCCGCCGTAGGCCGTCCCGGCGCTGTTGGTGGCGTACGCCTGAACGTAGTACGTGCGGCCTTTTTGCAGGCTCGTAGCCGTGATTGGGTAGGTCGTGCCCGCCACGGGCTGGCCACTGCCGGGGTAAGTCGGCGTGGTGTTGGCAAGCGTCGGGACGGTTTGGGTGGATGAAAGCAGCACACCGTAAGCCGAAATGACGTCGTTGCCGAGGGAATTAACCGTCACACCCAGTTTGGCGGACGTCGCCGTGAAATCGCCCGGGGCCAGCGTCGTGACGAGCGGCAACACGGCGTTGGTAACCGTGACGGAGGCCGAAAGCAGCAGTTCGTCGCCGCAAATGTTGGTAATCCGGGCCGTGACCGGGTACGTGCCGCGCTGGGCGTAGCCGTGGTTGATGGTGAATACTGTGGAGGTGGTGCCGTCGCCGAAGTTCCAGGTGATGGCGTCCGCCGTGCCGGACTGGTTGGCCAGGCTGAATTGCACGTTGAGCCGGTCCACCGTCGTGGCGATGGTGGCCGCAGGCGCGTCGCAGGTAGGAAAACTGCGTGGCTCCAGGTTCCACGGCTCACACCCCGACAGGCTCACCAACAACAGGCAGAAGGCGATTCGTAAAACGTGCGTCATAAATGGTTGAAATAACGTGCCACCGGTCTCCGTGGCACGTTTAAGAAAGACATCAGTTACCGCTGAGGTGTGCCCCGGTCTACGGGGCACACCAGCCGTTAGCCAAACGTCACTTCCGCTTTTTCCACCAACTCCCAGCGCTCGCCCGGCTCGCTCTGGCGGGCTTTGCCGAAGCGCACCGTGCGGATGCGCTGGGCGTCGAGGCGCAGGTCGGTGTACTCGCACACGGGCTGGAGGTACGTGTCGGGGCTGCTCAGGGCCTGGCGCACGGAGGCGGGGTCGTCGGCAAACACGAACTCGGCTTCGGTGCCTTCGGGGTTAGTCAGCCGAAACTGGTAGAGCGACTGCGACGGGATAAATTCCAGCCGCCGCACGTCGAGAAACGAACCGTCGCGGTTGGGGGTGGAGAGGAAAAACGTGATTTCGGCGGGCGGCTCCGGTGCAACAACCGGAGCGAGCGTCGCTTCGGCTTCCGGCGCGGCTTCCACTGGTTCTGGCAACGGCTCGATTTCCGGCTCCGGCGCAACCGGTGCCATCGTGGGCAGAATCGCTGGTTCCAGTGGACCGATTTCTTTGACTGTCGGGATCGCGGCGGGGGTCACGGATTTCCGGCGCAGCGCGTCGTTTTCGTCCTGCAACTGCCGGAGTTCGTCGTGCTGGGTTTGCACCTGTTTGCGCAGGGTAGCCATCAGTTGCTCGTTGCTGCCGAAGGTTTCGCGCATTTTCAGCCGGGCGATTTCCCGCCGGGAAAGCACGTACAGCGCGCCAAGCGCCAGGGCCAACAGGGTGGCAAGGCCAGCAATCCACGGCCAGTAGCCGCCGCTGACACCCGTCGCTTTTTCACCCACCTCCTCCGTTCCCGTCACCGGAGCCGATAGGGCCGACGTGTCGGCTCCGGCCTTTTCATCGGTGGGTTGGTCGGGAATAGGCCGGACGCCCGTTTCCGAACCTGAAGACGCGGCCGTCGCTGGGGCGGAACCCGGGCTGGCTTTCAGCAACGAATCCAGTCCGCGCACGAAACTGCCCAGTTGCACCCGGGGCCGGTCGCGCTGCAACCGGTCCTGAATGGCTTTCAGCCGCGCCCGGACGGTTTTCGCGTCGGTGGTCCCGGCGTTGAGGGCCGTTTTCAGCGCCTGCAACTCGGCGTGGTACACCCTGACGGCGGTTTCCTGCAACAACCCGTCGAGGGCCGCGCCCACGGTTTTCGTTTCCACGACGGTGCGGTTGTCGGGCAGGCGCCTGGTGATGGGCAATTGCTGCCGCGAAACGGCCTGCTGCGCCCACGACGGCAGGGTGAGCACGGTGCAGAGGAGGACTGCGAGGAGCTTTTTCATGGGCGGTTCAGGGGATTGATTGGTTCAGAAAATCGAATTTTTACGGTTTGGCCAAGTCGTTCAGCCCGGCGATGAGGGGCAGGAAAAACAAGCTTTCTTCCAGCGGCGCGTTGGGGTTGGTCACGGGGCGGCGGCGCTGTTCCCAGCCTTCGGCGAGGCGGTCGCGGAGGTCGCGCATCAGTCGGGTTTTGTAAGCCGGAAACTGCCCCTCGTCCACGCCGAGGTAGTTTTGGAACGGAAAATCAAGGGCAAACAGCGTTTCCACAAAATTCCTGACTTCAGTCGTCACGTCGGTCAGCACGGTGTCGTTCACGCTGGCGTAGGTGTCGGCGCGGCTCACGAGCCGTTCGTCGGTGGTGCCCAGCAGCGTGGCTTTGGTGCCGTCCACCAACTGGCTGAGTTGGGTGGGGTTTTGGGTGGAAGCAGCGATCAACCCACCTTTGCAGGTGACCTCCTTCGGAATGTTGCGTTCGCGTTCCAGACTCAGCCCTTCTTCGTGGTACGGCTGACCGTACACCTTCTCAAAAATCACTTTCGCCAACTGAGCCAGGGCGGCATCGTTGTGACTCAAAATGTTGAGGGTTTTCGAGCCGTTGCCGCTGAAGGTCAGGTAGCGCGGCATCCCCAGGCCTTTGGCGTGCATCAGCCGGGCCACGTGGTAGATGAGGGCGGCGAAAAACACCAGAAATACGATGCGCACGCCCGGATCGTGGGTGAGCGTGGCTTCGAAATCGTACGTTTTGCCCTGCTGAACCAGATCAGCGTTCGATTTCAACGAGAAAAAGAACGCCACAATGTCGTCCGAGCGCTCCTGCTTTTTGATCTCCTGGTAGGCATTCAGCAAATCCGACAGGCCATTATTTGCCAAATGATCGGTCACCGGCTTTTCGTAGCGATTCACAAAGCCATTGCTGGCCGCGCCGTTGGTACTGAAGCCGTCGCCGAACACCGCGTTGGCCGCAAACCGCGCCGACGAAATCAGCACCGGCTTGTTCTGGACGAAAATCGTAAAATCGGACGTGCCGCCGCCGACATCAATCAGCACGGCCGGGTGCGTGTACGACTTGGCATCGTAGTAATAAAAAGGCGCGATGCTTTCGGGCATTGAAAGCGGCGGCTGGGCAACGGGGAAACTTTCAGCAAACACGTCTTTCCACATCTGAGCGATAAAATCGCGCTGGCGCATGCTCATGCTGAGTGGGTAAAACCACACCAACTGCGTTTGGGCGAGGTTGCCGCCGTTGAGCAGCACCTTGTTGCGCATCAGCAGCATCAGCGATTCCAGAAACGCCTCGACCCGGCTGGTCGGGGGCGTGTTAGGCGGGCCAAATTCCGACCACTTCAAATCGGTCGTCAGTTCGTACACGTCGCCGCCGTTTTGCCACGGACTGTTGTGTTTCCGGGTCGGAATCAGCTTGCGTTCGTAGAGAAACGCGATGTTGAAATCGCCGAAACCGAGCGGGTCCTGGCTGAAATTGGGGTTATTTTCCAGCAGCGCCGTCCGCTGCGGAAACCGGCTCACCTGCCCCGGCCCGATGCGTTCGGGGATCAGTTCCATCGGGACTTTCGTCAAAATCGCCGTGGCCCCGGTGCCGTTGAGCGAGGCGTCCTGACCGGCGTAGGCCGGGTCGAACAACGTGGCAAGCTGCACGTCGTTGTCGATGGTGAAGGGCTGGGTTTGCCCGCCTTCCACGCGGTACTCGATGTGCGTGTTGGTGGTGCCAAAATCCACCGCGAACGAATACGAGCGGGTGCCCATCGCCCGGGCGGGCCACACGGGCAGCACCACGCCGCGCCGCCCGGCCACCTCTACGCTGATGCGCTCAAAGTTGGCCCGCACGTCGTAAATCTCCGTTTTTGCCCCCAGGTTCAGCCCTTTTTCACTGCGGGGGCGGCTGCCCACGTTGGGCAGCGGGCGGTTGTCGGTGCCGAAAAACGACAGCCGGTAGCTTTGGTTGTAAGTGCTGGGCAGCACGTCGCGGTCCACAAGGTGAACGCGGTACTGGGGCTGAAACGGGGCCGGGGCCTGAATCTGCACGAAAGGGAAAATGGTCACGCCCACCTGGCATTCGGCGATGCTGCCGCGCAGGTCAGCGTCGGTGGCGGTGCGGTTGGGGTCGTCTTCGTAGGTTTTGCGAAGCGTCACAAACTGCCCCGGCGCGACCACGGGCACCGACAGCGCCACCTCCACGGTGGTGCGGATGCTCATGCCGTCGGGACTGGCCTGCCGGGCCACTTCGCGGATACTCATTTTTACCGTGCCGTTTTGCAGGGCGTCCGCGCCGAAAAACTCGAAGAAATCGGGTTTCAGTGGGAGCAAATACCCCCGCGTGGGGGCGTTGCCGCCGTAGGCACTCAGGTTGCCGTCGAAAAATGC
This sequence comes from Spirosomataceae bacterium, assembly GCA_965249815.1. Lineage (GTDB taxonomy): Bacteria > Bacteroidota > Bacteroidia > Cytophagales > Spirosomataceae > JAJAZB01. Next base: position 1,666,379 of record CBDFMV010000003.1, read on the forward strand.
TGCTTTGTTGACCGGGTACACCAGCCGCAGCAGGTTGGGTTCGAGCAAATCGCTGACCGTCAGCCAGGGGTAGTGGATGGATTGCCCCGGCAAGCGCCGCGCCGACTGCCCCTGGGCGTCGGGCCGCCAGGGCTGGGGCACGTGGTGGGGCACCTCGGTGCCGCGCACCCAGGCGATTTTGGCGTAGGGCACGGGCGGCGCGTCGGGCGCGAGCACCATCGGCGTGGGCTGGCCGGTGTAGCGCGGCGCGCGGATGAGTAACTGACTCGTTTGCTGGACGAACTTCGTCGGGTCTTCGGCCTGGCGCAGCGGGTAGCCCATCGCGTTGCCCGGCGCTTCGGTGAGCAACGCGACGGGCTGATTGGTGCCCGGCACGAGCAGCATCGGAAACTGGCTCTCGAACTGCGGCGCGGTCAGGGCCTTGATTTGGTTGAAGGCGTTTTGGTTTTGCTGGAAAAGCAGGTTCAGGCTTTTGTCCAAATAATCGGCGACGTCTTTGTACAGCGTCCGGAAGTGGGGCATGTGCTCGGCCAGACCGTGCCAGAATAGCTGGTACTCCAAATCGCGCTCGTGCAGCGGCACGGGGTTGGCCGGGTCGAACACGCGGTGGTTACCGAAGCGGATGTCCACGAAACCAAGGTCGCTGGGCGCGGTGAAAAACAGCGTCGTGGGCGAGGTGCCGCCGATGAAGCCCTTGCCGGTCGGGCCCTGGTAGTAGAGCAGAAACAGCCGGTGCATCCGGTCGAAGTTGTTGGCGTGGGCGTCGTCGCGGAGGTAGAGGTTAAGCGCCTTGCCGAGCCGCCGGTGGCCCACGCTGGTTTCGGCCATCAGGCTCTGCACGGCGCTTTTCTCCCAGGTCAGCATCCGCACGAAACCGTTGGGGTTGGCCCCCGCCCGCTCGCGGAATTGTTCGAAATGGAAGAAAATCTCGCCGACGTCGAAGCACCCCGATACGAGGCGGAGGTCGTTGGGGTCGCCGCTGAGGTCGGCCCGGTGAGCCAGCCGCCGGAAGGCCGTTTTCACCAAATCGAACCGGGCGAACGGACTTGGAATCGAGGTGGGTGCCTCGCGGGTATCGCCCCCGGCGGGATCGGGCATGGCGTCGCGCGTGGCCTGATCGTACACGTGCGAGTCGTACCAGTGCCCCCCGCCCTGGGTGGCGGCGGTGCGGTTGTGGAGATGGAGTTCTTTTTTGGGCATTTGCTTGTGCCGATTCTGTCGTCCGTCCGCTTGAGCGGACGGCAAGACGGGAAAGTCCCTTCCGGGACTCAAATTCAACGTTGTAGTTCAGCCCCAACGGGGCTTCGCCGTCTTGCCGTCCGCTCAAGCGGACGGCAAGACGGAAACCGGTGCCTTACCCCACCGGCAAATTTGTCGTCACTTCCCCGACCAGTTGGCGGGTCGCGTCGTTCATCAGTTCCATGAATTTTCGGGGCGCGTTTACAAACTGCCGCCCGCGACTTTCCTTGTTCAACTTCGCGTCGAAATCGTCCACAAAACTCAGGTTCGGTTCTCTTTTAATCAAAAAACCCGACGCCCTGGGCTGGTACTTGGTCCCCTGCACGAGTTTGGCGAGGTTTTCGGTGAACACGAACGGCGCGAAACCGTGAAACGAGTGCCCGGCCATTTCGTCGAGCCAGGCGCGGAAATGCTCGTCGAATTTCTGCAAGGCCTGGAAAAACTGCGAGCCGGTGAAGGAGCGGTCCAGTTTCGGCGCGTCGTTCACCCAGGCCAGTTTGGGGTCGGCCAGCGCGTCGGGCAGGCGCCGACGGATGTAGTGGCTCAGCAGCGCCAGTTGGGTGAGCGGCCCGGCCACCTGCCGGAGCGTGTTGGCGTGGAGGTGGTCGAGGGTCAGGTGGCCGTCGCTGGCGTCGAGCAGGCCGTATTCGCGGTAGCGCTCCGTGCCGGGTTTGGCCATGGCCTGGTTGTTCTGAATCACCGTTTCGTAGCCGTTCAATCCTTCGCCAAAATCGAGCACCGACAGCGCCGCGACCAGCTCGACCACGTGGGCCGGGTTTTGCTGCCCGCCCTGGCCGGGGTCGTTGGCGAAGGGGTTGCGGGCTTCGTCGCCGAGGTAGTACAGCGCGTTGAGGCGCGGCACCTGCGCCGAGGTCAAGGCCTGCTCGTAGTAGGCCAGGGCCGCTTTGGTTTTGGAAATGAACGTCGTGCTTTTAATCACCGCGGCAGCCGTTGCTGCGGCAGCCGTTGCTACGGCAGCCGTTGCTGACGCGCCCTCGCTGGGCTGGCTGACGTCGAAGTACGGTTGCAGCGACACCGCGCCCACCCGCGCTTTGCGCAGGGTTTGGTTGGCCGAATTGCGGATGTTTTTCAGAATAATCGGGAAGCCCGCCGCGCCCGTGCCGCCGAAAATCGAACTGACGATGAACACCGCGTCCTGGGCCTGGAACGAGTCGGTGAAAGCCCGGAACTCGGGCGATTCCTCGAACTGATTCAGCACCACGCTGCCCATGTTGGGGTGGCCCACGAAACCGATGTCAAGGTCGCGCTCCAGGTTTTCGTCGGAAAACAACAGACTCGCCAGCGCCTGGTTGGCCGGGTCAAGGGTGCCGTAGTCGAGGTAATCGCGGAATTTGGTTTGCCCCGCGCCCTGGAGCTGGAACAAAAACGAATCGGGAATGCCCGCTGCGGCCTGTTCCTGGCCCAGCGAATGGATTTCGGTGCCGAAAAAGCCATCGGCCGGGTTGCCCGTCTCGCGCCGGATGTCGCGGTAGCGGCTGAGGAGTTCCTGCGCCCGGCGCAGGTCGAGGTTGCCCGTGTGCGGGTCCATCACAATGGGCACCACCGTGTCGATGCCGGGAATTTTGGTACCCGCCGCCAGCAAACAGGTCAGCGCCTTGACTACCCGCGCCCCGGTGCCGCCAATGGCAAAAAGAAAGAGTCGGGCCATGAATTCAGTTTACAGTTTACAGTAGGCAGTTTTCAGTCTAAACCGTTTGTCTGAACCAGGATTCGTCGGATTTTCGGATTGACAGGATTATAAAATTCAGTCAAGGCAATCCTAAAATCCGGCGAGTCCTGGTTCAGACGAATTTTCAAAACGGCACAAACCGCAAATGTGTGGAAAATTTGCGGAGCAGAATCGAAAACAGAAAATACAGCAGCGCGCTCAGCACCAGCAGGAGTAGCGCGAAGGTGAAAAATACCCCGCCGCCCTGGTCGAAGAAAAAGCCTGCGTTGGGGTTGGCCGCGTCGCGCTGTTTCATGTGGTGGGCGGCCTGGCTGCACACCTGGTACACCACGAGGGCCGTCAGCACCGCCTCGACGGTGAGCAGAATCGCCCACGGGGCCAGCCGGGCAAACCGCGCCCGGTCCATCAGAAAGTAGAAACCCAGCGCGAAACCCAGCGCCATGCCCACCGTGGTGAGCGTCAGCGGCGTGAGCAGGGTTTCGTTGTACAAATCGTCGAGCAGCGAACGGTTAACGTTCAGGAAATCGTAAAACGAATAGAGCGATTCTTCCATGTCGGGTTAATTATTGAGGGAGATGATCAGGCGAAAGTGTTCCGGGCGCTGGCCGGGGTTGTAGGCGTTTTCGATGCCCTGCGTGAGGTTGGTAAAGCCGAGAGTGGTTTTCGGGAACGAAGCCGCCTGCACGTTGCTGTCGTCGGGCACACCCGTGCTGCGCACCCAGGTCGGTGGAAAATCGCGCCGGAGCGCCACACTCACCTCGCGGCTACCGCCCGAATGGGGCTGGGTCGTGCTCAGCGTGATTTTGTGCGTGTACGGAAACGCCCCGCTGACGGCCTCGACTTTTTTAACCGAAAACCCTTCCACCGATTGCACGGCGTACGAATTCGGCGCAGTTTTCATCGCTTCGGGCAACGCGTACGCGCCCAAATCGACGCCCACGACCACGGCCAGTTCGTTGCCGCGCGGGTCAGGCTGCGCGTCGTCGAGGCGGTGAACGACGGTGCTGCCCGCCCGCTTGTTCTGCTGCATTTCGGTTTTTTCTTCCACCAACCGGCCCCGCTGGGCGGGGTCTTTCAGCAAAACCGTGTAAAACGGGGCCTGTTCCGGCCCGAAAAAAAGTTGGTTCTGGTAGCCGGGAAGCTGATCGAAGCGCCGGAGCGTTTCGTTTTCGGGTTTCGTCAGTAGCGCCCGCATCGTGGCGTGGCGGGCCAGCAGGCAGAGGTAGTACGGCCGGTCACCGACGTAGGTTTTTTTGCCGCTCACCGAAAAGTAAGGTCCGTTGAAACCCGCAGCCTGCTTCAGCATCAGCAGCGATGTGGTTTTGGCCGAACCCGCAAACACGTTCTGCATCAGGCTTTTGATGGCGTTCAGGTTTTTGGCGGCCATGCCCGGTTGCATGAATTTATCGGAATAAATCAGGTCGGAAGCCAGCACGGCCACGCGGCCTTCGGGCAAATCAGCGAGAATACGTTTGAAGATTTTCTCGAAATCGGTGTAGCTCGAATTGCCCAGCCCTTTGGTCAGGCTGAACAGATTGTTGGTGCGGATGAACTCGCTCGTGCTGAGTTTCAGCGGATACACGTCGTCGTTGACGGTGTAAAACTGGGTGCTGCCCGCTTTCACGCCCTCGAAGTTATCCACCAGCGTTTCGATGGCGGCCTTAAACTGCCCGTCGGTGCCCGGCGCTTCGTACGGGAACATGCTGGCGCTCGATTCGAGGTACAGCCGCAGGTGGAGAGGCGGCACCGGGGCATTCGCCATCGCTGGTGCCGAGGCGGACGTCGGTTCTGCGCTGGAACCGTACTTTTTGGGCGGGCCGCTGCCACCGCAGCCCAGCAGCATCAGAAAAGGCAACACCCGCCAGCCAGAACGCCGGATTAGGAAAAAGGGAAGGGGCATACGAAAAAAAATAGCTCGAAACGGGTCAGGAACCAGCCGCCAAATACCCGAAAACGACCAACAATTGCAAACCGTTGAACAAGAATTCGGTAAAATCGGCGGGGCGTGCAAGCTAAACGCAGAAAAGGAGCCGGGCAAGATGCCAGGTTCGCAAAAGCGCATAAAAAAGCCCCGGAAGCGACTTCCGGGGCTTGCCAACGAAGGGACGTGGTAAAGGGCGGATTCGAACCGCCGACACACGGATTTTCAGTCCGTTGCTCTACCAACTGAGCTACTTCACCAGACTTTGGGAGGGCAAAGATAGCCCGCCGCGCCGGGCAGCGCAAGCAATTTTTTCGAAAAGTTTCAGGTCAATGCCCAAAAAGCCGTCGGGTTTTATCCTCCGCGTTTTTTTGCCCAATTTTGGGGGTTGGTCCCGAGGCCCAATCCGCCGCAGGCTTTCCTTTGGTAAACCGTCCGGGCACCCGTTTTTTTAGTACCTTCGTTTTTTAGTGCATGAACCTGATTATTCCGATGGCGGGCATGGGCAAACGCCTGCGACCCCACACGCTCACGGTGCCGAAGCCGCTGTTGCCCATTGCCGGTAAGCCCATCGTGCAACGGCTCGTCGAAGACATCGCCGTCGTGTGCGGCCAGCCGATTGATGAAATTGCCTTTGTCGTCGGGGCATTCGGGGCGGAGGTCGAGCAACGGCTGCTGGCTATCGCCGAATCGGTCGGGGCGAAAGGCCGGATTTGTTACCAGCGCGAAGCCCTCGGCACGGCCCACGCCGTGCTCTGCGCCGCCGAAAGCCTGCACGGCAACGTGGTGGTGGCCTACGCCGACACGCTGTTCCGGGCCGAGTTCCGGCTCGACACCGCGCAGGAAGCCAGCATCTGGGTGCAGCAGGTATCCGACCCGAGCGCGTTTGGCGTGGTGGCCCTCAACGACGCGGGCGAAATCACGGGGTTTGTCGAAAAACCGACCGAGTTCGTCTCTGACCTGGCCATCATCGGCATTTATTATTTCCGCGACGGCGAGTATCTGAAACAGGAATTGCAGTTTTTACTGGACAACGATATTCAGGTGAAGGGGGAGTATTACCTCACCGACGCCATCGAGAACATGCGGCGAAAGGGCACGAAGTTTGTGCCCAGTCAGGTGCAGGAATGGCTCGACTGCGGCAACAAAGCCGCCACCATCGAGACCAACCAGCGCTATCTCGAGTTCATCCGCGACACGGATCTCGTGGCTAAATCGGCCCGGCTCGTCAATGCGGTGGTGGTGCCGCCGGTATTCATCGGCGAAAACGCGGTGATTGAAAATACAGTGCTGGGGCCGCACGTTTCGGTAGGAGCCGGAACGCGCATCACCGGTTCGATGCTGCGCAACTGCATCGTGCAGGAAAACACGCGGCTGGAGAACGTCAACCTGGCCGACTCGATGGTGGGCAATTACGCCAGCGTGCAGGGCCATCCCGCCGACCTGAGCGTGGGCGACTACAGTACGATTCGGGTGTGAAATTCGTCATACTGGTCAAGGTGCAATACCGCTTCATTCAACGCTGAGGCTTGAACCCTGGCTTTTCTCAACCGCTTAAAATGAAATCGTCGTTCACGTGGCTGGTGCTGGTGGGGCTGCTCTGGGGGCTGGGCGCGCCCACGGCCTGGAGCCAGAAATCCAAACGCAAGGCCGGGACCGCAACCACTTCCAGCCCTGAACAGGTGGCCGAAGCCGAACGCGCCTTTACGGAAGGGATGAAGTTTTACGTCATGGAAGACTACTCCCGCGCGCTGACGTTGCTGGAACAGGCCCTGACGATTCAACCCGAAAACGCGGGCGTGTTTTTCGCCCTGGCCCAGACGCAACAGAAACTCAACAACGCTGATAAAGCCCTCGGTTACGCCGAAAAGGCCTTTTTGCTCGACGACGACAACAAATATTACTCCGAACTCCTGGCCGGACTGTACCAGAAAAAACACAACTTCGCCGAAGCCGCCAAGCTCTACCAGCTTCTTTCGCAGCAACACCCCGAAAACAGCGAGTACGCGCTTGAACTGGCGGCGGTGTACCTCCAGCAGGACAAGTTCGACGACGCCCTGAAAACCTACGACCGTCTCGAAAAAGCGCTGGGCGTCAACGAGGAAGTCACCCGGCAGAAACAACTCATTTTTCTGAAACAAAACCGCCTCGACGAGGCCGTGCGGGAGGGCGAACGCCTGGCCGCTTCCGACCCGTCGGAGGTGGATTACATGGTCGACCTGGCCGAATTGCTCCTGGCCCACAACCGCAACGAACAGGCCATCACCTGGCTGGAGAAAATCCTGGCCGTGCGCCCCGACAACGCCCAGGCGCACATCATGCTGGCCGATTTGTACCGCCGCAAGGGCGATCTGGAAAAGTGCAACCGCGAACTGGAGGTGGCTTTCAACGACCCCAACCTCGATGCCCTGACCAAAGCGCGCGTGCTGACGAGCTACATCGCCATGCTCACCGACGACAAGTCGAAGGAAAACGCTCTGCGCTTCGCCCAGTCGCTGGTGGGGACCAATCCGCAGCAGCCCCAGGCCTGCGTGCTCTACGCCGATTTGCTTCTGCAAAAAAACGACAAGCGCGGTGCCCGCGACATGTACGTGCAGGCCGTACGGCTCGATAAGTCGATGAAGGAAGTCTGGGATCGGGTGATGGCCCTCGACGCCGACCTGAACCAAATCGACAGCCTCGCCGCGCACTCCGAAGAGGCCCTGGAAGTGTTTCCCAATCAGGCCAATTATTGGTATTCCAACGGCGCGGCGCATTTGATGAAGCGGCAGTATGCGCGGGCCATCGAATCGCTGGAAGAAGCCCGTAAACTCGAAGGTGACGGCGAACTGGCCAAAGAAATTGAAGGCCAACTCGGCGACGCGTACAACGGGGCCGGTCAGCACCGCAAGAGCGATGAGGCCTACGAGGCTACCCTCAAACGCGACCCCGCTAACGAGCACGTTCTCAACAATTACAGTTACTTTCTGTCGCTCCGGAAAGAAAACCTGCCCCGCGCCCGCGAACTGGCGGCCCGGCTGGTCGAAAAACACCCCGACAACGGCACCTACCTCGACACCTACGGCTGGGTGCTGTTCGTAAGCGGTGATTTCAAACTGGCCCGGACATTTCTGGAAAAAGCCACGCAACACAACAAGGGCAACAGTGCCACCATCGTAGAGCATTACGGCGACGTGCTATTTCAGCTTGGCGAAAAAGAGAAAGCCCTCGAACAGTGGCGCAAGGCCAAAACCATGGGCCAGGGCAACGCCCTGCTCGACAAGAAAATTACAACCGGTACTCTATGACGTTGCGACATTGCCTGCTGGCCGCTGGTCTGGGGCTGCTGCTGGTGGGCTGCAAACGCCCGCCCGTGCGATCGGACTCCGGCTCGGCAACCGACTCAACGACGGCCAAGAATCCCGATTTCAGCGTTCAGGAACTCGATTTCAAGTACCTGACGGCGAAGTCGAAGGTGTCGTTCAAGTCGAAAGAGCAGGACATCAAAAACGCCAGTGTCACCATCCGAATGAAAAAAGACAGCCTCATCTGGTTTACGGTGGGGCAACTGGGCCTGACGGGCGCCCGCGGCCTGATTACCCGCGACTCGGTGACCATCGTCAACATCCTCCAGCGGGAAGTGTACCAATACAGTTTCGCTGAATTGAGTGAGAAATTCGGTGTGGAGTTGAACTACAACCTGCTACAGTCGCTCATCGTCGGGAATTTGCCCGTGAAGCGAAGCCGCCGCGACCGGGTTTCCAACGAGCGCGATTTCTTTCTGCTCCGCCAGGACGAAGGCAAGATCATGGTCGACAACTACATTGGTCGGCGCGACCGCAAGCTCAAAAAGCTGGAGGTGAAAGAGCAGGCCACCAGCAACGCGCTCAAACTTGAATTCGAGGATTTCACCGCCCTCAATAGCTTTCTCTTTCCCTACACCAGCCTGATTACGCTGGATTACAAGTCGAGTGCTGATCAGCAGAGTTACCAGACGCTGATCCAGTTTAAGCACCAGAAAGTGGACCTGCCCGACGAAGCACCGGGTTTCCCGTTCAGCATTCCTTCCCGGTATGAGCGTAAAAAATAACTTGTTTTTTTCGGGCGTGAAGGGATTCCTGCTGACTTGTTTGTTTGCCACAAGCCTGCTCCCGGTTACCGCCCAGCAATCCACCCAGAAATCGCGCCAGCAACTGGAAGGAGAAAAAAAGCGGTTGCAGGAGAAAATCGCCCAGATCAGCCGGGTACTTGACCGGACCGCTTCGCGCAAAGAGGCCACTCTGGGCCAACTGAAGGCCCTCAACCAGCAGATTGATTCAAAAACCAAGCAAATCAACCTGCTTTCGCAAGACCTGCAACTGCTGAAAACCGAAGTCGGCGAATTGCGCCAGACCACCGCCACGCTCGCCAACGACCTCGGCAACCTACGTAAGGAGTACGGCGCGATGGTGTACGCCGCCGCCAAAACCAGCAACGCGTACAACAAACTTAGTTTTCTTTTTTCGGCCCCCAGTTTCAACGCCCTCGTGATGCGTTACCGCTACTTGCGGCAGTACGGGGCCGCCCGGCGGGCCCAGGTACAGCACATCGAGGCGGTGCGCAGCGAGCTTTTGGCCAAACAGCGCAACATTGAGCAAAAACAAAACCAGCAACAGCAGGTACTCACCGTGCAGGTACAGGAGACCAGAAACCTGGAAGGCATCAAGCAAAAGCAGACCGTGGTCGTGGGCCAGCTCAGCCAGCGCGAAACGCAACTCCGCGCCGAACTCGACGAGCGCCAGCGGGCCGCCAATCGTTTGGAAAACGCCATTGCTGCCGTGATTGAGCGCGAAATCCGGGAAGCCCGCCTGCGGGCCGAGCGCGAAAAAGCTGCCGCTGAAGCCGCTGCCAAGGCCGCCGCCGCCCGCGCCGAAGCCCTCGCTAAAGCCGCCCGCGAACGCGAAGCCGCTGCCAAAGCTGCCAACGACGTGGCCGCGAAAGAAAAAGCCACAAAGGACGTGGTGAAGGCCGAAGAAAAAGTGGTGGAAACGCGCGAAGCCGTGGCGGCAGTGGTCGAAACCAAGGCGACGGCCCCCAACAAAATCGAGATGACCGAAGCGGAAGTATCGCTGGCCAGTTCGTTTGCCGCCTCGAAAAATCGCCTGCCCTGGCCGGTGAAATCGGGCTTCGTGTCCGATCACTTCGGCGTTCACGCCCACGCCGTGCTGAAAGGAGTAAAAGAGGAAAACCACGGGATCGACATCCAGACCGCCGCCGGAGAACCCGTCCGGGCGGTGTACGATGGCGTCGTGCGCGACGTGTCGTCGCTGCCGGGTATGGGCAGCATCGTAGCCATTCAACACGGCGAGTACTTTACGATTTACGCCAAACTGGGCAGCGTGAGCGTCCACGAAGGCCAGAAGGTGAAAGCCCGCGAGGCCATCGGCACCGTGGCCCCCGACCCCGACGGCACCGCCGAGTTGAAGTTTCAAGTCTGGAAAAACTTCAGCAAACTCAACCCGGAAGCCTGGCTGATGGATCGGTGAATTTCAGTAAGCAGATTGCAGTAGGCAGTCGGCAATAAAACTGATAAGCTGCAAACTGCCCACTGCTTACTGCAAACTGCGCTCCCAATGTTTCAACCCCTCCGCTACCGTTTCCTGCCTGCACCAAACCGCGCCGGGGCACCCACGCTGCTGCTGTTGCACGGCACGGGCGGCGACGAAAACGACCTGATTCCCGTCGGACAGCAACTGGTACCCCACTTCAACTTGCTCAGCGTACGCGGCAACGTACTCGAAAACGGCGCTCCGCGTTTCTTCCGCCGTCTGGCGATGGGTGTTTTCGACGAAGACGACGTGCGCTTCCGGGCGAATGAGCTGGTTGATTTTTTGCAAAAAATAGCGCAACTGGAAGGTTTTGAGGAAAAAAATGTGGTGGCGTTGGGCTACTCCAACGGGGCCAACATGGCCGGAGCCTTGCTGCTGCTTCACCCAGACGTTCTGGCCGGAGCGGCGTTGTGGCGGGCCATGCTGCCACTGCAAAATCCGGGCACGCCCGTGGCGTCCAACGGTGCGTCGGTGTTGCTGATTTCCGGCTCGTCCGACCCGTACTACCAGCCGGAGGGCATGCAACGCTACGAGCAGTGGTTGACCGAAAGCGGGTTTCAACCCGAACACCAGGTGTTGAATGCGGGTCACGGTCTCGTCCGGGCCGATTTTCAACAAACCACCGATTGGCTGGAACGCCACTCTTTCGTACAAAAAAACGCCTGATGCGTATTTCGTTGATTGCGGCGATGGGCCAAAACCGCGCCATCGGGCTGAAAGGCCGCCTGCCCTGGCCGAAATTGCCCGACGACTGGGAAAACCTGCGCCGCGTCACGGCAGGTCGGAAGATGATCATGGGCCGGAAAAGCCACGATACGCCCGACCGAATCGCCTCGCCGGAGGGCAATCTGGTTATCACGCGTCAGCGCGGCTACGTTGTCGAGCCGGGTTTTGCGATCGTCCACAGCGTTGAAGAGGCGCTGCAACGCTACGCCGAGGAGGAAGAAGTGTTTGTGCTGGGTGGCGAAGAGATTTTTCGGGAAGCCCTGCCCGTGGCTGACTGCCTCCACCTGACGCTGATTCACGCCGACTTCGAGGCCGACGCGTTTTTCCCGGAATTTGACGAGATCCAATGGCGGGAAATCAGCCGCCGCGACCATCCGGCTGATGAAAAGCACGCGTTTTCGTTCACATTTTTTGTCTATGAACGTCAGCGGCAATCGGTTTAAAGGTTCACACGGAGGCGCAGAAAAATTTATCCACTTCTGCGCCTCCGCGTAAACTCGGGTCAGGCGCTTGCTTTTACCCGTTTGTAAAGCGGCACCGTGCTGCACGGTTCGCCGAACATCAGGCTCTGCACCACGGGCCGCAGCCGCCGGGTGATTTCGACGTAGGCTGCCGTGGGCACCGGCACCTTACTGCATCCCTTCACCACGACGCGGGCCGCGCGGTAGTCTTCCGAATTGAGCCTTCCGAGGGCTTCAAAAAACAGCTTGTTTTCCAGCGCGGCGAGGTCGCCGAACACCACCGTATGGGCGTGGGGTTCGAGGTGAACGGCCAGCAACATGTACGCCCACGTGGGCACGATGGCGTCTTCCGAGCAAATCACCGCCACGGCTTTTCCCGCGTACTGGCTCCAGTCGTGGGTTTTCAGGAAATCACGGAAGTCCTTTTCCTTCAGCATCAACCCCATGAACAGGTTGTCTTTCAGGTCGTACACGACTCGCTCGCCGGGGAAATAAAGTTCTTCCAAATCGAGCGTGACCAGTCCGCTGCTGGTCACGCGGTTGATGATTTCGGTTTCCATACGTAAAGACTTTAAAGCCCGGCTTTCTTCGTCCCAACAAATTCTTTCAGGTAAAAAGGTTCAAAGGCCACCACGTTTTCAAACGCCCCGGCTTCGTAGGCGCGGGTGGCCAGCAGGCCCACGGTGCGGGCGCTGGGAAAAACGGGCATAACCGGGAAACGAGCGTTTTCATGAAAACGCAACGTTTCGCGGCACTTAGCGGCCCCGTCGCCGAAAAAGTAAACGGGTTGGCGGGCAAGGGGAGCGGCAAATGCCGTTTCGTCCACGATTTTGGCCTGTGTTGGTTCAATGAAGTTCAAACCGGTGTCAAAAACGGCGCAGTACACTTCCATTCGCCGGGCGTCGAGCATCGGGCAGAGCAGGGCATCAGCGGGCACGAAATCGGCCAGTTGCAGCGCCATCGCTTCGAGCGTGTTGACCGAAAGCAGCGGTTTGTCGAGCGCAAAGCAAAGCCCTTTGGCCGTTGAAACGCCAATCCGCAGGCCCGTGTACGAACCGGGCCCTTTGGCGACGGCCACGGCGTCAAGCTGATTCAGGGTAAAACCGGCGTGCTCAACGGCGTTTTGCACGAGGGTCGTCAGCAGGCCGGAGTGCGATTTTTCGGTGAACAACTCGAAGCAGGCCAGCAACGCGCCGTGCTGGTGCAACGCCACTGAACACACGCGGGTGGAGGTTTCGAGGGATAAAATCAACATGAGTAATCCGTAAAAGCATCAATAGCGAGGGATTTAAATCCCTCGCTATTGATGGAAACATTCAGGCGGCCAGAAGCAATAAAGTTACTTTCCGCCCTTCAAAATCGTCTGGTACCTCGGCATATCGCCAAAAAGCTTGAGGGCGGCCTGAATTTCGGGGTCTTTGGAAAAGGAAAGTTCGCGCAGGGATTTTTGCAGGCCGTAATGCACCACGATTTCCTGCTCCAACTGGTACTTGATTTCGGGCTTGAACAATTGCAGGTCCTGTTCCTTGTTATGCGAAATCTTCCGGCGCAGCGAACTTAGTTGCTCCTGCACGGTCGGGTAGTATTTTTCGGCTTTGGCCGAGGCTTCGAGCGCGGCAAAATCGCGCTCCACCTGGTTGGTGTAGTCGTACTCCTTGTCGGCGAGCCACTTCACGAAGGCCTGGTAGTCGGCATCGGTGAGGGTGAAGTCGCGGGCCGATTTGAGGGTGGGGTTTTCGCGGTAGTACTTGTTGGCGTAGTCGAAGAGCAGGCCCGTCGTCGAAAGGCTGGCGATGATGGCCGAGGGCTGCGTTTTTTCCACCTCCACGTCGGGCGCGATGCCGCCGCCGTCGTACACCGTGCGCCCGCTTTTGGTTTTAAAGGCCGTTTTGAGCGAGTCGGGAATCTTACCCACCGAGCCATCGGGGTTGCGGTGGCTATAATCGATGGCCTGAATGCAACGGCCCGACGGGATGTAATACTTGGCCGTGGTGACCTTCAGTTTTGAGTTGTACGACAAATCGCGCGTGACCTGCACCAGGCCTTTGCCGAAACTCCGCTGACCCACCAGCACGCCCCGGTCGTAATCCTGAATAACGCCCGCCACGATTTCGGCGGCGGAGGCGCTGCGGCTGTTGGTCAGCACGACGAGCGGCATGTCGGTGTCGAGGGCGGGGTTGAGGGCCGCGTAGGTTTTGTTCCACTCGGTTACTTTGCCCTTCGTGCTGACGATTTCGGCATCTTTGGCGATGAAAATGTTCGAAATGTCCACGGCCATGTTGAGCAGCCCGCCGGGGTTGTCGCGCAGGTCGAGGACGACTTTCTTCATGCCCTTGCCCTTAAGTTCCTGAAACGCCGAGCGCACCTCGCGGGAGGCCGTGTTGGTGAAATCCTTCAGGTCAATGTAGCCCACTTCGGTGTCGATCATGCCGTAGTAAGGCACGTTGGTCATTTTCACCACGTCGCGGCCCACGGCGAGTTCCTCGGTGTTGGGCTGGCCGTAGCGCTTCACCACCAGTTTCACGGCGCTGCCGGTCTGGCCCTTGAGCAGCTTGCCGATGTCGATGCCAGGACGGCTTTTCAACTCCACACCGTCGATTTTCAGGATTTCGTCGCCAATTTTCAGCCCGGCTTTTTCGGCGGGCGTGCCCTCGTACACCATCATGACCTGGTGCTTGCCCTGCCGGGTGCCGATGAGCGCCCCGATGCCGTTGTACTTGCCCGTGGTCATGGTCATGTAATCCTCGATGTCGTCTTCGGGGAAGTAGTTCGTGTAGGGGTCAAGCGACTTCAACATGGCCTCAATGCTCGTGCGCATGGCCTTGTTGGGGTTGATTTCGTCGACGTAGTACGAGTTGAGTTCCTTGAAGAGCGTGGCGAAAATGTCGAGGTTCTTGGCAATCTCAAAAAAGCGGTCACCGGGGTCGGTGAACGAAGCCAGCGTGAGGCCCAGACCGGCCAGGCCGATCAGCAGAAAGATTTTGAGGGAGCGGCGTTTCATCGGGAAGTGTTTTTACCGTCACCCGCCATGACGAGGCGGGATGCATTATTTTACCTGCTTGAGAACGAATTTCATCTTTTTTTCCAGTTCATCAAAGGGCAAAATTTCTTTGGCCACGTACACGAAGGCAAGGAAGGCGGGCGGGCGAGGGTTTTCGCCCCCGAAAAGCAGTGATTTGTTGAGCCGGTACGCTTCGCGGATGCGCCGTTTGAGCAGGTTGCGGTCCACAGCACGCTTGAAACTGCGCTTTGACACGGAAATCAGCACGGCGGGCAATTCGCCCAGTCTTGCCTCGTCGCGGAGGTACAAAACACGGAAAGGGTAGCTGAAAACCGAATTGGTTTCCGAACTACCCTTCCTGAAAAGGCGGTCGATGACTTTCTTGCTGCTAAGCCGTTCGGCCTTGCGAAAGGTCTGACGCATTCGAGTGAAAAGATAAAAGTGAAGAGTGAAAAGTTGGGGCTGCTAGTGGCAAACTTTTCACTCTTCACTTTCCACTTTTCACTATTGCTTGTGGCGTTTCTCGTCGCTGACGGACAGCTTCCAGCGGCCACGGGCGCGGCGGGCGGCCAGCACACGGCGGCCGTTGGGCGTACTGGAGCGCTCGCGGAAGCCGTGCTTGTTGCGGCGCTTGCGGTTGGAGGGTTGGAACGTGCGTTTCATCGGAGTATGGCTGAAAAATTCGTTGGCGTTTCAAAACGGGCTGGCAAAGGTAGGGAATCGCCGCTAAAATGCCAACCGGCGTGCTGGTAAAAAGTCTGAACTCCAGCGGAGTGAGGCGGGTATGGCGCGATTTTGTACGTTTGGCGCACAATCGTTCCCGGAGTTCATGCCAAAACCCACGTCCGAAAGCCGTTCCAACTTGCAAACCGCGACCACCCGGAGTCGCTTCGACTGGTTTCTGCCCGCCCTCGTCGGGGTGGTGGGGCTGGCGTACCTCCGCCCCGGCTGGGGGAGTCAGGCCGGGCCCCTGCCGCTTGCTACCGTGGCGAGCTACGGCGTTTCGGCCATTTTCTTTTTCTACGGCCTGCGCCTGAACCTCGAAAAGCTGCGGGTTGGCCTGCGCAACGGGTGGCTCCACGCGGTCGTGCAGGCCACTACGTTCATCGGGTTTCCGTTGCTGGCGCTGGCGGTGCGCGGGTTGTTCACCGGCTCGACGGGCGAAGCGCTCTGGCTGGGAATTTTCTTTCTGGCGGCGTTGCCGTCCACCGTATCGTCGTCGGTCGTGATGGTGTCGCTGGCGCGGGGCAACCTGCCCGCCGCCATTTTCAACGCCAGCGTGTCGAGCCTGGCGGGCATCGTGCTGACGCCGCTCTGGGTGAGCGGGGTGATGCCTGTGCAAACCGGGGCCGTGCCCTTCGGCCAGCTTATTGGCGATCTATCCCTGCGCGTGGCGCTGCCCGTGGCCCTGGGCATGGCGCTCAACCCGCACCTCGGCGCGTGGGCGGGCCGCCACCAGGGCGGGCTGCGCGCCTTCGACCAATCCATCATTTTGCTGACGATTTACACGTCGTTTTGCGAATCCTTCGCCCGAAACGTGTTCAGCGGGTACGGAGCCGCCACGCTACTGGGGCTGGGCGCGGGGATGCTGGCCTTGTTTTTCCTTGTGTTCGGCGCAGTCGATTTGCTGTGTCGGGGGCTGAAATTTCCGACCGAAGACCGGATTACCGCCCTTTTTTGCGGCTCCAAAAAATCGCTCGTCCACGGCACGGTGATGGCGCAGGTGCTCTTCGTGGGCA
Organism: Spirosomataceae bacterium; assembly: GCA_965249815.1. Taxonomy (GTDB): domain Bacteria; phylum Bacteroidota; class Bacteroidia; order Cytophagales; family Spirosomataceae; genus JAJAZB01. Next base: position 1,682,723 of record CBDFMV010000003.1, read on the forward strand.
ACCCGCTAACGGGCGTGCTGCTGCTGCCGCTGATGCTTTATCACGCGTTGCAACTGCTGGCGGGCAGTGCGCTGGCGAAAAGACTGGGGCGGCGAACGGACGGCTAACGTGTCGTTTTTGCGTAGTTTTGAACCGCAAGACCCCCGCCGGGGCAACTCCCTGCACGATGGAAAATAAACCCCGTACTGAGCCTGTTGAACCTCTTTTTCCGCCTTCCGGCGTTACGGCAAAACCCTTTTTGAAATGGGCCGGGGGAAAAAGCCAACTGTTGCCGGTGCTGCGCGGGATGTACCCCGAAGGCCTGAAAACCGGGAAAATCAACACCTATTTCGAGCCGTTTCTGGGCAGTGGAGCCGTATTTTTCGACGTCGTGCAAAAGTACCCTATCCGGACGGCGTACCTCTGCGACGTGAACGACGAACTGGTCATCACCTACAAGACCCTCCAGACCCGCGCACCCGATCTGGTGGACGAATTGCAGCGGATGCAGCAGCATTATTTTTCGCTGACTGCCGAAGGACAGACGCGGTTTTTCTACGCCCAACGGGAAACGTTCAACAAAAATCGCCCTGGTTTCGGCTATGAAAACCCCACGGACGCCTGGCTTTTCCGCGCCGCGCAGTTCATTTTCCTGAACAAAACCTGTTTCAACGGCCTGTACCGGGTTAACGCCAAAGGTGACTACAACACGCCGATGGGCAGTTACAAAAACCCGACGATTTGCGACCCCGACAACCTGCTGGCCGTGGCCCGCGTGTTGCAGAAAGCCGAAATCCGCCGGGCCGACTTCCGGCAGATTCTCCCCTGGGTCGGCCAAGCGGCCTTCGTGTATTTCGACCCGCCGTACCGGCCCATTTCCACAACTTCCAGCTTCAAGGCCTACAGCAAGACTGATTTCTCCGATCAAGAGCAGCGCGAACTGGCCAGCCTTTTCGCCCAACTCGACCGCAAAGGCGCGGCGTTGCTGCTGAGCAATTCCGACCCGAAAAACCACGACCCCAGCGACGATTTCTTCGACAAACTCTACGAAAACTTCCACCTGCACCGCGTTCGGGCGAAGCGGATGATCAACTCCGTGGCCGAAAAACGCGGGACGATTTCGGAGATCGTGGTGACGAATTACTGAACGTCGTGCGAGTGCAACGGGATAAAGTGAGTTAGCTTTGAAAATCAAACGAGACGACTATGACCGTTGCCGAAAAAATTCAACTCGATGAGGCCCAATTGGCGCAGCTTGCGGCGGGCGAAGCCGTGTTTATTTCCGCCTCGTGGGAAGAATTTACGGAATTCCTGGCCGAAACGCCGCACCGGGCCGAGTTTCACAAAAACCACATCATCGTCATGGGACTCGCCGCGCTGCTTCACGAAGTACTGGTTGGCAACATGATTGCCATCCTGAAAAAATGGTTTGGGGCAGGGTATCTGGTGGCCGGCAGCAACCTCGGCGTGGTCGGGCACGACCACAAGGGCTACTACAACCCCGACGTGACGGTCATCAAGGGCAAACCGGTGTATTTTGAAGGTTCCGAAGCCAAGATTACCAACCCGTATTTGCTGGTGGAAGTGCTTTCGGAAGCCACGCGGGCCTACGACCTCAACGAAAAACTGTTTCAGTACCGAAAGCTCGCCAGTTTGCAGCAGGTGGTGTTCGTGGACCGCTTCGAACGGGCCGTGTACACCGCCACCCGCACCGACGTGCCGAACGTGTGGACACTCACGACCTACGAACAGCCCACCGATGCCGTCGTGATTGATGGGTTTAGCGTGACGGTGGGGGAGGTTTTGGCGGGGGTGTAGGGGAAAACCGATTGTTTTTTTAGCGAAAATGTGAAGCCATTTCTCATGCTAAAATTCATTCTCCTTTCAATGTTCCTGCATGGCCTGCTCGTAAGAAGCTATGCTCAACGTCGTAGCTCAAGCTCAGCAAACTTTTGGGGAATCAAAGCCGGGTATCTGTTTTCGGATACCCAACTAAAAGCGAATCGGGATAACGTCGCCTTGTCCGGTATTCGTCCGATTGACGGGTACTACATCGGGGGCTATTACCAAAGAACAGAGGGGAAAAGGTGGCGTTCCCGGTTTGATTTTTCCTACCAGGCAAAAGGCCATCGGATTCATGGCCCGAGCGGCGATGAAGCCACCAATCGCTATCGGTACCTCGGGATTACGCCAACCTTGGGCTTCATTCCATTTAAGAATGTTTGTATTTATACCGGGCCCGAGGCAACAGTTTTAATCACTAAAAAAACAACATTCACGGAAGCGTCCCGACTGGAATTCGGGTTCGTTGGCGGAATGGGCTACGAGCACAGGAGAGTCGGCGTAACCGTTACGTATTTCAGGGGCATCAGTAAATACGAAGTATACCAGGGAACGGGCTTTAGCAGACCGACTGCGTTTAATTTTTTGAATCAAAACTGGCAACTCGGCCTGACGTATTCGTTTCCCTGACTCGTTTCAACGACACTCTCCTAAAATTTACTGCGCGGTAGGCCGCGTTTGCAAAAGCTTCTTTTTTCTTGCGAAGGGCGTCCGTAACGATGCCCCGGTCCGCCGTAACGCCTGGAAGAATGGCGTTTTCCCCCGCTCCTAAAAACTGCCCCCAACGTGTTATCTTTGTCGGCACAAAGTCCATCCCGGACGGGTTTCCCTGGAAATCCGTCTTCTTTTTTCCCGGTCAGGTCATGAACTTTAAGGAATACAAAGCCCTCGATTACGCCGCCGTGGCCGATGAAATCCTCGCTTTCTGGCAGCGGGAGGGCATTTTCGAGCAATCGGTGGCCCTGCGCGAGGGCGCGCCGACGTTCACGTTTTACGAAGGGCCGCCCTCGGCCAACGGCACGCCGGGTATTCACCACGTGATGGCGCGGGCCATCAAGGATATTTTCTGCCGCTACCAGACCCTCAAGGGCAAGCAGGTGAAGCGAAAAGCCGGCTGGGACACGCACGGCCTGCCCATCGAGTTGCAGGTGGAAAAAGCCCTCGGCATCACCAAAGACGACATCGGCAAGACAATTTCCGTCGAAGCCTACAACCGGCAGTGCCGCGAGGCGGTGATGAAATTCACCGACCAGTGGAACGACCTCACCGAGCGCATCGGCTACTGGGTGGACCTCGAACATCCTTACGTGACCTACCACAACGCGTACATCGAATCGCTGTGGCATTTGCTCAAGGAACTTTACAAAAAAGGCCTGCTTTACAAAGGCTACACGATCCAGCCGTACTCCCCGGCGGCGGGCACGGGCCTGAGTTCGCACGAACTGAACATGCCTGGCACGTACAAGGAAATCAGGGATGTGAGCATTGTGGCGCAGTTTCGGGTGAACCTGACCGGCAAATCGGCCTACCTCTTCGATGCCGCCGACAGCGACTTTGTGTACATCCTGGCCTGGACCACCACGCCCTGGACGCTCCCCGCCAACTCGGCGCTCACCGTCGGCAAGAACATCGACTACGTGCTGGTGAGCACGTTCAACCCCTACACCCACCTGCCCATCAACGTGGTGCTGGCGAAAGACCGTCTGGCGGCCTATTTCAACGAAAAAGGCCGGGATGGGCATTTTGAAACCTACCAGGAAGGCGACAACCGCAAGGCCGGCCCGGTCATTCCCTGGAAGGTCGTGATGGACTTCAAGGGCCAGCACCTCGAAGGCGTCGAGTACGAGCAGTTGCTGCCCTACGTGACGCCCGACGCCCCGGCGTTCCGCGTCATTCTGGGCGATTTCGTGACGACCGAAGACGGCACGGGCGTCGTCCACACCTCGCCGACCTTCGGGGCCGACGACTTCCGCGTGGCCCAGTTGAACGGCATTCCGTCGATCATGGTCAAAGACGAAACCGGCAAGGACGTGCCCATCGTGGACCGCCGGGGCCGGTTCGTGGCCGAAATCACCGACTTCGCGGGCGAATACGTGAAGGAGCAATATTTGAACGACGAGGAGAAAGCCGCCGAGGCCGAAAAGCAGGGCCGGGAAAAATACCTCTCGGTAGACGAGCGCATCGGCATCAAACTGAAGCACGAAAACAAGGCCTTCAACGTCCAGAAGTTCGAGCACGCCTACCCGCACTGCTGGCGGACGGACAAGCCCGTGCTGTACTACCCACTCGATAGCTGGTTTATCCGCACCACGGCGGCGAAGGACAAGCTGGTGGCGCTCAACAAAACCATCAACTGGAAACCCGAAAGCACGGGCACGGGGCGCTTTGGCAACTGGCTCGAAAACCTCGTGGACTGGAACCTCAGCCGCAGCCGCTATTGGGGCACGCCGCTGCCCATCTGGCGGAGCGACGACGGCGAGGAAGTGTGCGTTGGGTCGGTCACGGAACTGAAGCACGGCCTCCAGCACGCCCTCCACGGCGGTGCCCTGACGGTGGAACAACGCGCCGCCAACGAGGCGTTTCTGGCCAAACTCGACGCCGACAGTTACGATTTGCACCGGCCTTTCGTCGATGAAATCTACCTCGTTTCCACGTCAGGGCAGGTGATGCTGCGCGAACCCGACCTCATCGACGTGTGGTTCGATTCAGGCGCGATGCCCTACGCGCAGTGGCACTGGCCGTTTGAGAACAAAGAGGTTTTTGAAAACGCCTTCCCCGCCGACTACATTTCCGAAGGCGTGGACCAGACGCGCGGCTGGTTTTTCACGCTCCACGCCATCGCCGGGCTGCTGTTCGATTCGGTAGCGTTCAAAAACGTGGTCTCGACGGGCCTCGTGCTCGACAAGGCCGGCAACAAAATGTCGAAAAGCCACGGCAACGCCGTGGACCCGTTCAAGGCCCTGCGCGAGTACGGCGCCGACCCCATCCGCTGGTACATGGTGACCAACGCCAATCCGTGGGACAACCTGCGCTTCAACTTCGACGGCGTCATCGAGGTGCGCAACAAATTTTTCGGCACGCTCACCAACACGTATAACTTTTTCGCCCTCTACGCCAACGTGGACGGCTACCAAATTGACCAGTTCGGCCGGGTACCGCGCGAAAACCTCGGCGAACTCGACCGCTGGATTTTATCGAAACTCAATTCGCTCGTGCGCGACGTCGACGGCTTTTACGCCGACTACGAACCCACCAAAGCGGGAAGGGCCATTCAGGAATTCGTCGGCGACCACCTTTCCAACTGGTACGTGCGGCTCTCGCGGCGGCGGTTCTGGAAAGGCGAACTGACTACCGACAAACGGGCGGCCTTCGAGACCTTGCAGGAATGCCTGGTCACGGTGGCGCAACTCATGTCGCCCATCGCGCCGTTTTACGCCGACTGGCTGTACCGGAACCTGACGGAAGCCGTGCGGGAAGAATCAAAGGCCCAAAACACGCCCTTCCGCCACGAATCGGTGCATTTGACCGACTTCCACCCGGTTGAACACCGCTTCATCGACGCGGAACTCGAAGCGGCGATGGAACTCGCCCAGCGGGTTTCGTCGCTCGTTCACTCGATTCGGAAGGTGAATAAAATCAAGGTGCGCCAGCCGCTGTCGCGGGTGCTGGTGCCGGTGCTGAACGAAAACACCCGGCAACAACTGGCCCGCGTGGAAGACCTCATCAAAGCCGAAGTGAACGTGAAAGCCGTCGAACTGCTCGACGACACGTCGGGCGTGTTGAACAAAAAAGTAAAGCCCAATTTCAAAGCCCTCGGCCCGAAGTTCGGCCCGAAAATGAAGGAGGTCGCGGCGGGAATTCAGGCGATGACGGCGGCGGACATTGCCGAGTTGGAAAAAGTTGGCAGTTTCCAGTTGGCAGTTGGCAGTGAAATTTCGCTTACCGACGTTGAAATTCTGACCGAAGACCTGCCCGGCTTCCTCACGGCTCAGGAAGGTGGCCTGACGGTGGCGCTCGACGTGAGCATCAACGACGAACTGCGCTACGAAGGCATTGCCCGCGAATTCGTAAACCGGATTCAGAACGTGCGCAAAGACCAGGGCTTCGAGGTGACCGACAAAATCACGATTTCGGTAAAAACTCCCGAAGAACTCGTGCAGCAGGCCCTCGAAGCCAACCGCGAGTACATCCAGACCGAAACCCAGGCCCTCAGCCTCAACCTGCTCGACGAACTGCCCGACCCGATTCCGGTGGAGATGGACGAGTTCGAAGTGGCGGTGAAGGTGGAGGTGGTGTAGTTTAGAAGGCGGTTGCGAAAAACGCGGCTGATTTTTACGAACTTCACGGAGAATAAACCGTTCCGAACGCATGGCAGCGAACGAACTTCTGGAAAAACTCGTCACCTACGCGGAGTACAAAGCCCTCGACGTGGACGATAACTTCCTCTACGAACTCCTCGACGGCGAACTCGTGCAAAAATCAGCTCCCTCGCCCCGGCACCAGAAAGTGCTGGCCGAACTCTACGACTTGGTGAAAGCCCACGTGAAAGGAAACCAATTAGGTACCGTGCTTTTTGCCCCCGTCGATGTGTTCCTCAACGAGTACAACGCCCCCCAGCCCGACCTCGTGTTCGTGGCCAAAGCCCGGGAAGGACTCATCACTGACGACGGCATCATGGGCGCTCCCGATTTGGTCGTGGAAATCATTTCGCCCTCTTCCCTCCGCCGCGATCGGTACGACAAAATGCGGATTTACAAACGCTTCGCTCTGCCCGAAGTCTGGCTGATTGACCCAGCCAATCGGAGCGTGGAAGTACACGTGCTGACCAATGGCGAGTACGAGTTGGCCTCCTTCGCCGCCGAAACCGGCGAGGTTCGTTCCAAAACCTTGCCGGAGTTGAAGGTTAAGGTAACGGCGTTGTTCGTCTGACTCAGGAGCGGCGGTTCACTTCGTCACCAACTTATACACCCGCACGTAATCCACCAGCATTTGCTGCGGAAAAATGGCGTCGTCCACGCCCTGCTGGCCACCCCAGTTGCCGCCCACGGCGATATTGAGCAACAGGTGCTGGGCCTTGTCGTAAGGCCACTGTTCCCAGCCGTTGCCGGAGTTTTCAAACTTGAAGTAGCTTTTGTCATCCACGAAAAACGTCATGTCGGTGGGCGTCCAGTCGAGGCGGTAGGTGTGGAACGCGTCCATGGCGTCGGGCACCGTGATTTCGCTGCCTTTGTTGGTTTTGATGGCGTGGTTGAATGCCTTCGTGTGGATGTTGGCGTGAATCTTTCCGGGGTCGAACCCCACGTGCTCCATAATGTCGATTTCACCGTTGTCGGGCCAGAAGGTATTGCCGTAGCTGCTCTGACTGGCGAGCGTCCAGATGGCGGGCCAGGTGCCGCGCCCACGGGGCAGCTTCGCCCGCACTTCGATGCGCCCGTAGAGCCAGTCGCCCTTGCCCTTGGTGACAAGCCGCGCCGAGGTGTAATCGCGGCCACTGAAGGCTTCCTTGCGGGCTTCAATCACCAGGTTTCCGTTTTCGGCGCGGGCATTTTCGACGCGGTCTTTCGTGTAGTATTCCAGTTCGTTGTTGCCCCAGCCATTCCCGCCCACGTCGTAGCCCCAGCGTTTGGGGTCGGGCAGGCCGGTATAGTCGAACTCGTCAGCCCAAAAGGGTTTTTCGTCGAAGCCGTAGGTAGGCACGGGCAGGGGCGTGTACGTTGGCGGCGGTGGCGCGGGGTCATCGGCTGCTTTTTTCTGGCAAAACGCCAGCAGGAACAGGATGGAAAGGAGCGTGAAACTGCGAGTGAGCATGACTAAGCGGTTTAGGGGCGGAAAGTTAACCGATTTCCGGCGGGTACCCATCGGCTGAAGCAATGGTGCGACGCACCGGAACACAAATTCATCAACCCTGACGGTGGAAACGGCAACCCCGGAATTGGGGATGCCAGTTTCATCGACAAATCCGGCGACCCAAATGGCGACCGGCCCGGTTGGATAGCCCGAATTGGCAATCCGTACGTCGAAAATACCGATCCGAATCTCAAAATCGGCGATTTCATTATCAGAATCACCGTTTTCAATCTTAAAATCGCCGATTTTAAGATTGAAAATACCAATTTCATTCTCAAAAACACTGATCTTATTCTCAAAATCGCCGATCTGCTTCTGAAGATCGCCGATTTCATCTTGAAAATCGCCGATCCAGTCTGCGGAATCACTGTTTTGGGCAGTGCGGCCAATGTCGGAGTGGTGAATGCGCTCTGGTCGCCAACGTTTTTTAACAACGGCACCCGTTAAACAGTGGGCCGTTTTTGCCGTCTTACCGGCATTGTTGCAAAAACCACCTGCCGTTTAATGAACGACGTTTCAAAACAGACCAGCCTCCAGCACCTGTTCTGGCGGGCGGGCTTCGGTGCCTCGCCGCAAGAGGTGCGGGAAGCCACTAAAAAATCGCTCCGTGATGTGGTGGAGCAGCTTTTCCGCGAATCCCGGAAAGACACGCCCCTCGACCGCATCGCCTCCACCGAACCCGGCTACAACAAGCGCGCCCTCAAAGACCTGCTCTCCCGCCGCGACGAACTATCGCCCGAAGAAAAAAAGCGGATGGTCAAAGACCTCGTGCGGGAAAACCGGGGCAAAATCGGCGACCTCAACTACCAATGGCTCGACCAGATGGGCACGGGTCGCGAAGCGCTGCGCGAGAAACTGACGCTGTTCTGGCACGGGCATTTCGCCTGCCGCAGCCTCAATCCGGCCTTCGTGCAGCGGCAAAACAACCTGATTCGCGGCCTGGCGCTGGGCAAGTTCGGCAACTTGCTGCGCGGTGTTTCGCAGGATCCGGCCATGCTGCAATTTTTGAACAACCAGCAGAACAAAAAAGACAGCCCGAACGAAAACTTCGCCCGCGAGGTGATGGAGTTGTTCACGCTCGGACGCGGCACTTATTCGGAACGCGACATCAGGGAAGCCGCCCGCGCTTTCACGGGCTGGGGATTTGTGCCGCTGTCGGGCGAGTTTGTTTTCCGGAAAAATCAGCACGACGACGGCCCGAAAACCATTTTCGGCAAAATTGGAAACTTCACCGGCGACGACGTGCTCGACCTGATTCTCGACCGGCCCGAAACCAGCCGGTTCGTCGTGACGAAACTCTACCGCTACTTCGTCAACGACACGCCCAACGAGGCGCACGTTCGCGAACTGGCCCAGCGCTTCCGCCGCACCGACTACAACATCGAAGACCTGATGCGCGCTATTTTCACCGCCGACTGGTTTTACGACGCCAAAAACATCGGAGTGAAAATCAAGTCGCCGGTGGAATTGCTGGCGGGCTTGCAGCGGCAATTCAGCCTGGATTTTGGTGGAAAACAGTCGGTGTTGTACATCCAGAAAGCCCTCGACCAGGTGCTGTTTTACCCGCCCAACGTGGCGGGCTGGGCCGGGGGTCGCTCGTGGATCGACTCGTCGAGCCTGCTGCTGCGGATGAAACTGCCCGAGATTCTTTTTAACGGCGCGGCGCTGAGCGTGAAAGCCAAAGACGACGGCGACGTGAACACCGAGCACCTTTCCAACAAAGAAAATAAGTTCCTGAACACCACCGTGGACTGGCCCGTTTTTGAAGCGGCTTTCGCGGGTTTGCAGGGCCAGTCGCTGCTCACTGCCCTCAGCGCCTGCCTGCTCCAGCGCCCGCTGACTCCGGCGCAGAACGAGATGATTTCCAGAAAAGCCAAAACCACCTCCATCCGCGACCTGGCCCTGGCCCTGGCGACGCTGCCGGAGTATCAGTTGTGTTAACCGTTTCGTAGGGGCGGTGCTTGCCTCCGCCCTGGTCGGATTGCCGGTAACGCGGGCGGAGGCAAGCACCGCCCCTACGAAAAACGTTTCCCATGAACCGCAGAAACTTCCTTCAAAGCTCTTCCCTGGCCACGGTCGGGACGTTGCTGATTCCCGATTTCCTGAAAGCCTATCGGGTCGCGTGCGACGAGCGCCGGATGCTCGGCGCGGCACCGTCCACCGACAACGTGCTGGTGGTTATTCAACTGTCGGGTGGCAACGACGGGCTGAACACCGTCGTGCCGTATCGCAACGACATTTATTACCGGGAGCGGCCCCGGCTGGCGATTCCCGCCGACAAAATTCTGAAACTCACCGACGACCTGGGCCTGAACCCGGCGATGGAAGGCTTGAAAAGCCTCTACGACGACGGGCTGCTCACGGTCGTCAACAACGTGGGCTACCCCAACCCCGACCGGAGTCACTTCCGCTCGATGGACATCTGGCAAACGGCCTCCGGTGCCGACCAGTACCTGCGCAGCGGCTGGATTGGCCGCTACCTCGACGCCCGCTGCGCCGGCACCTGCGCCCCGCACGACGCCATCGAAGTGGACGACACGCTCAGCCTGGCCCTGAAAGGCGAGCGCGTGAAGGGCATGGCCGTGCAGAACCCCCAGAAACTCTACGAGCAGACGCAAAACCGCTTTTACCAGCAACTGGCCACGCCTGGCCGGGCCACGCCTGGCCGGGCCGTGACCGGCGAAGTGGACTATCTGTACAAAACGCTCGCCGAAACCATCTCGTCGGCCAGTTACGTTTACGAAAAAGCAAAAGTGACCCGCACCGCCACGCCGTACCCCGACGGCGAACTGGCCCATCGGCTGAAAACCGTTTCCGAACTGATTCAATCGGGCGTGGGCAGCAACGTGTACTACGTTTCGCACGGCAGCTTCGACACGCACGTCAACCAGCAGAACCAGCAGGATCGGTTGCTGAAGCAATACGCCGAGTCGGTGAACGCCTTTGTGAACGATTTGAAAAAGTCGGGCGATTTGCGGCGTGTGAAAGTGTTGACGTTCAGTGAATTCGGTCGCCGGGTGAAGCAAAACGCCTCGGGCGGCACCGACCACGGCACGGCCAACAACGTGTTTGTTTTGAACGGCGCGAAGGCGGGCGTACTCAACGAAGGTCCCAACCTCACCGATTTGGACGAGGGCGATTTGAAGTTTTCGGTCGATTTCCGCAGCCTCTACGCCTCGCTGCTCGACGACTGGCTGGGGACCTCGTCGGAGGCCGTGTTGGGAAAGAAATTTTCGGGCAGACTAACCGTTTGAAACGTCCTTAACCGCAAAGACGCAAAGGATTCCGCAAGGAGGCGCAGGGGTTTTCTTTGCGTTCTTTGCGGAATCCTTTGCGTCTTTGCGGTTAAAAACTGCCTGTTTCCTCGTACCTTCAAACACCATGCTCCAGAAAACCCGTGGCCTTGTGCTCAATTTCCTGCGGTACCGCGAAACCTCGGTGATCGTCCACATTTACACCGAAGAATTTGGCATCCAGAGCTACATCGAAAACGGCGTCCGCACCAGCAAGGGCCGCAACAAAGCCGCGCTGTTTCAACCGCTGACGTTGCTCGAACTGGTGGTGTACCACAAAGAAAAAGGCGGGATTCAGCGGCTGTCGGAAATGAAAGTGAGTGAGCCGTTTGCCAGCATTCCGTTCGAGTTCGCCAAGTCAAGCATCGGACTTTTTCTGACGGAAATTCTGGGGAAAACCCTCAAGGAAGAAAGCAGCAACCCGCCGCTGTTCCAGTTTCTGACGGACTCGGTGCTCTGGCTGGACAATGCCACGAGTGGCTACGAGAATTTCCACCTGGTTTTTCTGGTGAAACTGGCCGCCTTCCTCGGGTTTGCCCCTGACAGCGGCATCCAGATTGCCGACCAGTTGCGCGAACACGGCGTGCCCGTTTTCGACGACGACGCCATCCGCCTGCTCGACGAACTCACCGCTGCCGGGTACGACCGTTCCCCGCCGCTCACCCGTTCCATGCGGGTTTACCTGCTCGAATTGCTCCTGAAGTTTTACGATTTGCACCTCGAAGGCCTTGGCGAAATCAAATCGCTGCCGGTCTTGCAGGAAGTGATGCGCTAAACGTGTTAACAAAACTTAAAAAATCCGCCGGGCGTTAAACACCCCGTTGGCGGAAGACTCCAAAGGCCGTATTTTAAAAAACTAAAAAAGCCATGCAGTCTTCCTTGAAACTTCTTGCTGCCGGTGCCCTGATCGCCCTGGCGGCTGTCGCCGGAAATGCCCAAACTCCGAATCCCGACCGCCGGGAAATCCGCCGCGACAAGCGCGAATTGCGCGCCGATACCCGCGAAATCCGCAAGGACCGCAAAAACGGCCAGTTGGGCGAACTGAAACACGACAAGCGCGACCGCCGGGCCGATGCCCGCGACCTGCGCCGCGACCGCCACAATCGGCACCGCAACAAAGTCAAGGCAGCTCACTAAGCGTAAAAAAAGCCCTGGAACTGGTTCCGGGGCTTTTTTTACGCTTAGATTTTCCGCTTCAACTCGAAGTGTTTCCCTAAATACACCCGCCGCACGACGGGGTCTTCGGCGAGTTCCTGGGGCGTCCCGGCACGGAGGATTTTCCCCTCGAAAAGCAGGTAGGCGCGGTCGGTGATGGAGAGGGTTTCGTCCACGTTATGGTCGGTAATGAGGATGCCGATGTTGCGGAATTTCAGCCGGGCCACGATGCTCTGGATTTCCTCCACGGCAATCGGGTCCACGCCCGCGAAGGGTTCGTCAAGCAGGATGAATTTCGGATCCACGGCCAGCGCCCGGGCAATTTCGGTGCGCCGCCGTTCGCCGCCCGAGAGCACACTGCCCTTGTTTTTGCGCACGTGCGTGAGGCTGAATTCCTCCAGCAACGACTCTACTTTTTCCTTCTGGTCGGCCCTGGACAAGTTCGATAATTCGAGCACCGCCAGGATGTTCTCCTCAACCGTCAAACTGCGAAACACCGACGCTTCCTGCGCCAAATAGCCGATGCCAAGCCGGGCGCGTTTGTACATGGGCAGGTCGGTCACATCCAGGTCGTCGATGTACACCTTGCCGGAATTGGGTTTTACCAGCCCCGTGGCCATGTAAAACGAGGTGGTTTTGCCCGCCCCGTTCGGCCCGAGCAGCCCCACGATTTCGCCCTGGGCCACCTGGTAGCTCACGTTGTCGTTAACCAGCCGCTGGCCGTATTTCTTGACGAGGTTTTCGGTCCGTAAAATCATTGTGAAAGGAGCCAGAAGTCAGCATTCAGAAGTCAGGAAGTAGACCCTTCTGACTCCTGAATGCTGACTCCTGAATTCTAAAATTTAATGTCCCTCAGCGTCAGTTGCAGCGTTTGCTGGCCTTTGAAATCGTTGAGTTCGAGTTGGTAACAAAGTTGAAACGACGAATGGGTCAATAACGCTTCATAAAAGTGCGCCATGCCGAAGCCGATGGCGGTGAAAAGCGGCGAATCGCCCTGGTGCACCTGGATTTTCAGGTGTTTTTCTTTCATCAGGTACGGAATGCCGCGCATCTGCACGTGTTCCGAAACAAACACCGGCGTCATGTTTTGCGGGCCGAAGGGCTGCATTTGCTGCAAAATCCGGTAGAATTTGGGCGTTAACTGATTCAGCGACACTTTCAAATCTACGTCGACGAGTGGCGTGAGTTGTTCGGGTTTGATGCGGCGCGAAACGACTTCCTCGAATTTTTGCCGAAACGCGGGCACGTTTTCCACTTTCAGCGTCAGTCCGGCGGCGTACATGTGGCCGCCGAATTGTTCAAGCAACTCGCTGCATTCTTCGATGGCCTCGTACACGTCGAACCCCGGCACCGACCGCGCCGACCCAGCCACCTTGTCGTGCGATTCGGTCAGGATGATCGTCGGGCGGTGATAGCGCTCGATGCACCGGCTCGCCACGATGCCGATCACGCCCTTGTGCCAGTCGTTTTTAAATAGCACCGTGCTTTTGGAGGTCTGAAACCACGCGTCGGCCTCCATCATGGCGAGGGCTTCCTGCGTGATGCGCACGTCGAAATCGCGGCGATCAGTGTTGTGAACGTTGATTTTCTGGGCGAAATCCATCGCCTGCATCTCGTTTTCGCACAACAGCAGGTTGACGGACTCGTGGGCGTGTTTGATGCGCCCGGCGGCGTTGATGCGCGGCCCGAGGCCAAAAACGACGTGCGAAATGTCGAGGTTTTTCTGAAACCCTGCCACCTGAATGAGCGCTTTCAGGCCGGGCCGGGGCGCTTCGTTCAGGCGTTTAAGGCCGTAATACGCCAGGACACGGTTCTCGCCCGTGATGGGCACGATGTCGGCAGCAATGCTGACGGCCACCAGATCAAGGTACTCGAAAATGCGCGAATCGGGGATGTTGTTGGCCCGGCAGAAACCGTGCAGCAGCTTGAAGCCCACGCCGCAGCCGGTCAGTTCCTTGAACGGGTAGTCGCAGTCGGCCCGCTTGGGGTCGAGCACGGCCACGGCGGGCGGCAGCACGGGACCGGGCCGGTGGTGGTCGCAGATGATGAAATCGATGCCGAGCGCCTGGGCCTCGGCCACCAGTTCGACCGATTTGATGCCACAATCGAGCGTGACCACGAGCGTGAAGCCGTGGGCGTGGGCGTATTCGATGCCCGGCCGTTGCACGCCGTAGCCTTCTTTGTAGCGGTCGGGAATGTAAAACTCGACCTCGTCGTAGAAACTTTTCAGGAAGCCGTAAAACAACGCGACCGACGTGGTGCCGTCCACGTCGTAGTCGCCGTACACCAGGATTTTTTCGCCGTGGACGAAGGCTTCCTGCAACCGTTCCACGGCCCGGCCGAGGTCGCGCATCGCGAAGGGGTCGTGCAACTGGTCGAGGGTGGGCCGGAAAAACGCTTTGGCGCTGTCGAAATCCCGCGTGCCCCGTTGCCAGAGCATCGTCGCCAGGCCCTCGTCCACGTTGAGCGAACGGCAGATTTCGGCCACGCAGGCCTGTTCGTCGGGCGTTTCGGGCCGGGATTTGTAGAGCCAGCGTTTTTCGGTCATACCCGCAAAGTAACAAAGAAAGGGGAAAATAGACGGCTCCGGCCCGTTTTACTCCACCACCCACCGCAGGGTGTGCTGGCGTTCAGCGCCTTGCAGCCGCACGAAATAAGTCCCTGGCGGGAGCACCCGGAGCGGACGAAGCCGCAGCGAAAAGGGCGTTTCGACCGTCGTTGAACACGGAACAGGCTCACCCGTCGAAGTAAACACGGTCGCCACGGCGTCCGCCGCCGATTCGACGGTCAGGGTGATTTCCTGTTGGGATGAAGGGTTTGGAAAAAGACTTGCCTCGCCTTCGCCGGAGCGAACGGTCACCGACACGGGGCGGAACACCTGCTCGGTCCCGTCGCGATCCACCTGGCGCAGTCGGTAGTAGTTTAGGCCCGGCAACGGGCGGGCGTCGGTGCAGGCGTAGCGGATGATCTGGCGGGAAGCGCCAGCGGCCTCCCGCCGGGCGATTTCGGTAAAATCGCGCAGGTCGGCGCTGCGTTCCACGGCAAAATACCGGCTGTCGTGTTCACTGGCCGTTTCCCAAAGCAGGGTTACAGTGCCATCGTCGCTGGGTTGGGCGCGGAAGTCGGTCAGTTCAACGGGCAGCGAACCGGCCACGTCGCGGATGAGCAGGTCGTCGAGAAACAAAACGCCCTGACCGGCATCGAAATAGAATTTGAGCTGGGTCAGGTTTTGGGAAGCGGTCACCGCCGCCAATTCGTCAAAGGCCAGTCGGCTGTCGACCCACACGTCGGCGCGACTGTCGCTGACGGTCGCGGTGCCACCCCCCGGCGTCAGGTAACTCAGGGTGCGGCCCGCTTTGTTGATAACCCACGTAATCTGGACCGAACCCGTGATAACCTGGCCATCGTTGGAGCCACCGATGTTGCGGAGTTGCCAGCCGCCACCCCCTGCGGCAAAGCCGATGCGCGAGTGAATGTCGGCCTGGGGCGTGACCGGGCTGGTGCCGCTGATGCTACCGACGTTGAAATCCACCGCGCCGTTGTTGTTGCCCGTCGAACTGCCCGAAATTTTAAACTGAATGTAGAGCGAAAGTGGCGGTCCGGGAAAATCCGACTGACGGATAAAACGCCCGGAGTTGGCATTGGCCGTGCGGTCCATTTTCAACTGGCCGTTTTCAATGGTCACCAGCGTACCGGCCCCGCCCGCGCCGATAAGTGTAAACTGCCCGCTGTTGGGTGAGGCGCTCTGGTAATCAGAAACGACGGTACTGCCGTTAAAATCCTGGCTGAAGAGCGTCGATTGGGCGCGGCAAAACGGCCCCATCAGGAGTACAAGCCCAAGCAGCAGGACGAGACGGAGCGGCATGACCGGTTTGCGAAAGCGAAAGTCGGCAAACCTACGCGAAACCGGCGAAAGTTTTTAGCGTAAAAACCCCTGATCTTCAGCAGACTAAATGGCCTGTGTTTTGGCTTCTTCCCAGAAGACGTCCATCTCCGCCAGAGTCATGTCGTGGAGAGCTTTACCCTGCTCGTTCGCCCGCTTTTCCAGGTGCTGAAAACGGCGGATAAATTTCTTGTTCGTGCGTTCGAGGGCCGTTTCGGGGTTGATGTCGATGAAGCGGGCGTAGTTGACGAGGGAAAAAATCAGGTCGCCAAACTCGCCTTCGGCTTTGGTCAGGTCGATGGTCGAGGCGTCAGCGGCATTGAATTCGGCTTGGAATTCTTCCATTTCCTCCCGCACTTTTTCCCAGACCTGAGCTTTTTCTTCCCAGTCGAAACCAGCTCCACGGGCTTTTTCCTGAATCCGCATGGCCTTCACCAGCGCGGGCAGCGAACCAGGCACACCCGAAAGTACCGAGCGATTGCCTTCCTTCAGTTTCAACTGCTCCCAGTTTTGCTTCACCTGCTCTTCGGTTTCGGCTTTGGTGGGGCGGCCCTCCGCGTCGCCGTAAATGTGCGGATGGCGGGCGATGAGCTTGTCGCCGATGCCGTTGAGCACGTCGGCAATGTCGAAGGTGGCGGTTTCTGAAGCGATTTTGGCGTAAAAAACGAGGTGCAACATCACGTCGCCGAGTTCTTTTTTCACCTCGCCGAGGTCGCCTTCCAGAATAGCGTCCGAGAGTTCGTAGGTTTCTTCGATGGTCAGGTGGCGGAGGCTGTTCATCGTCTGCTTGCGGTCCCAGGGACACTGGGCGCGGAGTTCGTCCATGATCGTCAGCAGACGGTTGAAGGCAGCGAGTTGGGTTTGGCGGCGGGGCATAAAATCTTCCAACATGAAAAAAGCAGTTTATCGGTTTTCAAAGGTACAAAAAAGCCAGACCGGGGTTGGTCTGGCCTTGGAGTGGTGCCGGGCGGCGTACGCCCCGATGCGGGTCACATTCCCTTCCACTTAATCGCGCAGCCCACGGATTTGGTCGTGTTCAGGCTCACGGGTTTGCCCGCCACCAGGTTATTCACGGCATCCTCGACGTACCGGCGCGTCACGCCGCCGGCATCCTGCGAGTTGTCGTCGAGGGTGCCCATGTACTGAACGATGAATTTTTCGCCGTCGCGTTTCAGCACTACCGCGTGCGGCGTGCGGGTAGCGCCGAAGGCTCGGGCCACCTCCTGGTTTTCGTCCATCAGGTAGGGAAACGGGTACGCCTTTTCCCGCGCCCGGAGTTTCATGTTCTCGAACGAATCTTCCTCGTAGGCGGCCGGGTCGTTGGGGTTGATGGCAACGACCGGAAAACCCTGCGGCTGGTAGCGCTGGTGGAGGGCAATGAGGCGGTCTTCGTACGCGCGTGAAAAAGGGCAGTGGTTGCAGGTGAATACGACGATGACGCCCTTCGCCCGCGAAAAGTCAGTTAATGAAACGGTGCCGCCGTCCACGTTTTTCAAGCGAAAATTGGCCACCGCGTCGCCGATGCCGTAACCCGGCTCGGTGGTTTCGGGTTGCTGCCAGGCACCCAGCGTGAGCAGCGCAAGCGTTCCGACCAACAGACGGGCCGGAGGAGACAAGCAGAATTTCGGAAGGTCAGTCATGGTTTTCAACGGGTTGAATTGGCGGAAAACGAACCGGCTTAGAGGCTTCGGCTCAATTCTACGCGCAATTCCGGGAAGTTCAAAAAGCAACCGGCAAAATCGGATTCAAGCCGGACTTCTGCACCCGCCAAACTAACGAAAACAGGGGTTGAAAGTTTCGCCGTAAGCCGTCGATTTTCAGACGATTAAACTTTTTTAAGAACCACACTTTCTCCTTAAAACGCCTTTCCGTATATTTGCGACCCTGTTCAAAGACCGGCACCGCCGGAACTCCTTGTCAGTCAAACCATTCCAACATCATGTACGCAATCGTAGAAATCGCAGGTCAGCAATTCAAAGTTGAAAAAGACCGATACCTCTACACCCACCGGCTGGCGGGAGAGGAAGGCGCTGCCCTCGTTTTCGACCAGGTTCTGCTGGTCGACAATGACGGTGCCGTGCAGGTAGGTGCCCCCACCGTGGCGGGCGTTACCGTCACCGGCAAAATACTGGAGCACGTTCGTGGCGAAAAAGTCATCGTGTTCAAGAAAAAGCGCCGCAAAGGCTACCAGAAGCAAAACGGCCACCGTCAGGACCTGACGAAGGTGCTTATCGAAGAAATCGCTCTTTAAAAATAGGTTTAAGGTTTAAGGTTTGAGGTTCGATGCAAAAGCAGCCTTAAACCTTAAACCTCATCCCTCAAACCATCCATTGAAATGGCACACAAAAAAGGGGTAGGTAGCTCCAAAAACGGCCGGGAATCGGAAAGCAAACGACTCGGCGTGAAACTCTTCGGCGGTCAGGGGGCCATTGCCGGCAACATCATCGTCCGCCAGCGTGGCACCCGCCACAACCCGGGCCGCAACGTGGGCATCGGCAAAGACCACACCCTCTTCGCCCTCACCGATGGCGTGGTGGAATTCCGCAAAGGCTACAAAGGCCGCTCGTTCGTCAACATCAACCCGCTCACCGACGCGGTGCTGGTCGATGCTCTGGTGGCTCCCGCAGCGATCGTGGCCAAAGCCGAGCAGCCGGTTACTCCGGTAGCCAAAAAAACGGAGAAAGTCGCCACTGCTGCTGGCGATGACCTGGCGAAAGTCGAAGGCATCGGCCCGAAAATCGTGGGCCTGCTCACCGGCGCGGGCATCACCACGTTTGCGCAGTTGGCCGAAACCTCCGTCGAGAAGATTCAGGAAATCCTCGACGCCGCCGGGCCGAATTACAGCGTTCACAATTCCGCTACCTGGCCCAGGCAGGCTGAACTGGCCGCCGCCGGGAAGTGGGATGAACTCCAGACCTTGCAGGATGAACTGACCGCTGGTCGGGAATAAGTCGTTCTGTTTTTGCAAAACACCCGCCCGGGAAGATTCCCGGGCGGGTGTTTTGCGTTTGCTCAACGGAACTTTTCACCCGTGTCTGGTTTTACCAACGCACGATTGGTTTACCTTCGATTTCAAAAAAACTCACTGACCCTCAGCCATGTTGAAGCCCCAGATTCTGATCTACACCGAATCCACGCCGAACCCCAACTCGATGAAGTTCGTACTGAACTTCGAGGTGGTGCCTGAGGGCATTTCGTTCGACTACGCCACCCCCGCCGAGGCGCTTGTTTCCGATAAAAACTCGCCGCTGGCGGTGGAATTGTTTGGGTTCGATTGGGTAAAGCGGGTTTTCATCTCCTACAATTTTATCACGCTCACGAAAGACGACGAAACGCCGTGGGAGGCCGTCATGCCCGAAGCCAAATTGTTTTTGAAGCGGTATTTTGAAGACAAAAAGCCCGTACTCACCATCGGCGCGACGCAGGCCTACGAAGCCGCCGCAGGCGAACAGGATTCGGAAACGGTGCAGAAAATCAAAACCGTGCTCGAACAGTACGTTCGCCCGGCAGTCGAATCCGACGGTGGGGCCATCAATTTTCACTCCTTCCACGAGGGTACGGTGAAAGTATTGCTCCAGGGTTCGTGCAGCGGCTGCCCGTCGTCCACGCTGACGCTCAAGGCGGGCATCGAAAACCTGCTGACGCGGATGGTGCCGGAGGTGAAGGAAGTGGTGGCGGAGGGCGTTTGAAGATTTTCGACTTTTGAAGTGCGATTGCGGATGGTTCCGCACGGTTTACGGGACGGACTCTTCTGCGGGAAGGGCCGTCCCGTTTTTCGTTCCGGCCACGTACTTCTCGAAATACAGGCAAAAATCGTTCAAGGCGCACATCTCGCATTTTGGATTCCGCGCTACGCACACGTAGCGCCCGTGCAGAATGAGCCAGTGGTGGGCTTTTGGCACGTACACCTTCGGAATGTGGGCCATCAGTTGCTTCTCCACGGCCAGCGGCGTGGTGGCGCTTTGCGTGGCCAGCCCCAGCCGTTTCGATACCCGGAATACGTGCGTATCCACGGCCATCGTGGGTTGGTTGAAAATCAGCGATGTGATCACGTGCGCCGTTTTTCGCCCCACACCGGGCAGGCGCTGCAACTCCTCGACTGAAGCGGGTACTTCGCTACCAAATTCATCCACCAGCAACCGCGCCATGCCGACGAGGTGCTTCGCCTTGTTGTTGGGGTACGAAACGCTGCGGATGTACAGAAAGACCTCTTCTGCCGTACTCGCCGCCAGCGATCCGGGTGTCGGGAAGCGCTCGAACAGCGGCGGTGTGACCAAGTTCACCCGCTTGTCGGTGCACTGGGCCGAAAGAATTACTGCCACGAGCAGCTCGTACGGATTGCCGTAGGCCAGCTCGGTCTGAGGCTCGGGGAAATTCGTCGTGAAATAATCGAGAAAGCGACGGAAGCGCTCTTTTTTGAGCATGGCAGGGAACGGGGAGTGAGGAACTTTGCGCAAAGTTCCTCACTCCCCGTTCAAAACCAAAGCCAACCCCGGCGCTCAGGCAACGAGGCGCTGGGGTTGGCTTTGGTAATTCCGGGAAAAGGCCATGATGTTGGCCACCACCCGGTCGGGCGGCGTGAGTTCGGCCCGGTTGAGGCCCGCCTTCAGGTCAATGGTGTCGAGGTAAAACTCGAGCAGGGTCGGGTCGGCCACGAGGGCTTCTTCGACTAAGGCGTTCTCTTCTTCCGTGGTTTCCTCGTACGCGTAGCGGAGGACGTCATCGAGTGTAAAGGTTTTTGTCATAGGTGCGGGCGTGTTTGCTCATCATTTTACGCAAATTGATGAGAGCATACCGCATACGCCCTAACGCCGTGTTGATGCTGACGCCCGTTGCGTCGGCAATGTCCTGAAAACTCATGTCTTCGTAGTGCCGCATAATCAGCACTTCGCGCTGCTGTTCGGGCAGCCTTTTGATGAGTTCCCGCAGGTACTCGTGCGTTTCACGCCGGATGGTCACCGATTCAACCGAATCTTCGGAGAAATCCAGCGAATTAAACACACTACTACCGTCTTCGAACACGATGCTGGGGTAGCGTTTCTCTCGACGGAAATAATCAATAGCGAGGTTGTGAGCAATCCGGATAATCCAGGGCAGAAACTTGCCTTCTTCGTTGTACCGGCCCGACTTCAGCGTTTCGACAGCCTTGATGAAGGTGTCCTGCGTGAGATCTTCGGCGATGTACGTGTCCTTGACGATGAGGTAAATCGTCGTGTAAACCTTGGATTTGTACCGATTCAGCAGGTGCGCAAAGGCATCTTCTTGCCCCCGGATGTATAGCGAAACCAGCTCACTGTCGCTAACTTGGACTTTTCCCATTTGGTTTGTCTGATTGAGTTAACGTAGAGCGTTCGCGTCATATTTCGCCTCCTATCGGTTTTTTACAGTGAAGATAAAAGAATTTTGGGGAATGCCTGACCAAAAATAGACGGCCTCCAAGAATTTCCCAAACGAATGCAATCCAAAACCGCACGATTATCAGGGTTTTAACATCTTTTAACAGCGGACGTCCGGGGGCCTGTCGTCAGAAAGTTCAGCGTCAGATACGGAAAAAATAACCCGATGGTTGGCCGCGCCGTACCTTTGGGTACACTTATTTTTTCAGAAGTCCGCATGAAATACCGCAAGCACGTTTTTATCTGTACGAATCAAAAGGAAGCTCCCAGGAAATCCTGCGGCGAAGCCCACGGCCTGGCACTGGTCGATGCCTTCAAGGCCGCACTGAAAGACCGCAATTTGCACATTGAACTTCGCGCCCAGCGCACCGGCTGCCTCGACGTTTGCGCCTTCGGCCCCTCACTGGTAGTGTACCCGGAAGGCGTTTTTTACGGGAATGTCCAGCTTGCGGACGTGGAGGAAATTGTGGAAAGTCACCTCGTCAACGACGTGCCGGTGGAGCGGCTGAGGCTGGCGTTTTAGCGGTCTGAACTGAAAGTTGAGCATCCTGAAATCTTGAAATCCGTTTGATCGCAGTTCAGCCAAATTCAGAAACCAAATGCCCGAAATCCGCTACCGAATCTACCCGACGCTGCTCAACGCATTCCTGCGTTACGAACGGCGGGCGGCACTGACAGCGGACGAAGCGGAGCCGAAACAGGAACTCCTCGACCGCATCAACCGGGTGCCGCAACCAACAACGGCACCCCAGCAACGGGGTATCGATTTTGAAAGCGCGCTTGTGACGGGCGAAGGGCAGGAGGTTTTTCCTGAAATGATCCTGGATCGCATGCGGCGGCAATTGCCCCGCCGGTACCGTACGCAGGTTTACGTGAAAGCCGTCGTGCGCGGCGACATCGAGATTTATGGCATGGTGGACGTACTCGGCGGCAACCGGGCCATCGACATCAAGACGACCGCCCGCTACGAGCCGCCGAAGTTTCACCTGAACCCCCAGAACCTGTACCTGCTGGGTCTGCACACCTGGGGCGTGGACCAACTGGATTACCTGATTACCGATTTCAAGGACGTGTACGTGGAAAGCTACCGCTACGACACGTACGATTTTGAGCCGTTGCTCGATGGATTGGTGCGGTTTTCGTCGTTTCTGGAAGAAAACCGCCCGCTGATTACCGATAAAAAAGTGCTGAGGGAGCCGAAAACGGCGACGCGGCGGAAACGCGATACGGATGGCCTACAAACATCTCTTTTTTGATCTCGACCACACGCTGTGGGATTTCGAGCGCAACTCCGGCGAGACGCTGGCCGAACTTCACGAAGAATTCGCTCTGGCACAGTACGGACTGGTCTCGGTAACCGATTTCCAGCGCGTGTTTTGCACGACCAACGTGGAACTGTGGCGGGCCTACGACACGAACCAGATTTCGCAGACTGAATTGCGGCACAGCCGCTTCCGGCGCGTGTTTTCGGCGTTGGGCGTGGAGAACCACGCGTGCTGCGACAACCTGAACGCCGCCTACCTGAACCGGTGTCCGCAAAAAGGCCACCTCATTGAGTACGCCGCCGAACTGCTCGACTACCTCGCCCCCCGCTACACGTTGCACGTCATCACGAATGGGTTCGACGAAATTCAATCCCTGAAAATGAAGCACGCTGGCCTCACGCGATACTTTCGCTGCGTGACGACGTCGCAGAATTCGGGGGCAAAAAAACCAGACGTGCGCATCTTTACCCACGCCCTGAACCGGGCTGGTTGCGGTGCCGGGGAAAGCCTGATGATTGGCGACAACTGCGAAACCGACATAGCCGGGGGCCGGGCGGCGGGCCTCGACACGGTTTTTTACAATCCCACTCGCGTCAGCACGACCGAGCAGCCGACGTACACAATTCACCATTTGCGGGAGCTAACGGCGATTTTATAAAGGGAGAGACCTAACAGGTTTTCAAAACCTGTTAGGTCTTGATAGCGCCCAGCTTCTGCCGGATTCCTTCTTCCTCCGCGTCAATCTCCAGCTTTTTGTGCGGGCTTGTGAAACCCGCGACCAGCCGCACCGCCGACTTTGGTAAACCGAGTATTTTCGCCAGAAACAGCACGAGGTACTCGTTGGCTTTGCCGTCCCGAGCCGGGGCTTTGATTTTAACGGTCAACTGCCCGGTTTCGTCGTAGGTAAGGGCATCCACGCGGCTGTTGGGTTTCACGCGCACGTGCAGCGTCATGCTTCGTAGCTGAATTCGCCCAATTCGCCGCGCACCGTCACTTTTTTCCCGGAAAAGCCTTCGACGTGCCCAATCACCTGCGCCTCAATGCTAAACGAACGGGCGGCGTCAATGACGGCCTGGGCGTGACCTTCGGCAAGGTACACTTCGAGCCGGTGGCCCATGTTGAACACTCGGTACATTTCCCGCCAGTCGGTGCCACTTTCGGCCTGAATGAGTCGGAACAATGGCGGCACGGGCAACAGGTTGTCTTTGACGACGTGGAGGTTTTCGATGAAATGGAGCACTTTCGTCTGCGCACCTCCGCTGCAATGCACCATGCCGTGAATTTGGCCGCGCAGTTCACTCAGAAACGCCTTCACGACCGGCGCGTAGGTGCGGGTGGGCGAGAGGATCAGCCGCCCCACGTTGAGGCCCGCGCCTTCCACGGGGTCGGTCAGCTTTTTCGAGCCGCTGTAAATCAGGTCGGCGGGCACGGCGGGGTCGAAACTTTCGGGAAAACGCTGCGCCAACTCGTGACCCAGCACGTCGTGGCGGGCGGAAGTGAGGCCGTTGCTGCCCATGCCGCCGTTGTAGCTTTTTTCGTACGTCGCCTGACCGTACGAAGCCAGGCCCACAATCACGTCGCCGGGCTGGATGCGGTCGTTGCTGATGACCTCGGCGCGGGGCATCCGGGCCACCACGGTGCTGTCCACGATGACGGTGCGCACCAAATCGCCCACGTCGGCGGTTTCGCCGCCCGTGCTCCAAATTTCCACGCCAAAATCCCGCAGGGTTTGCAGAATTTCCTCCGTGCCGTTGATGATCTCGGCGATGACCTCGCCCGGAATTAGATTCTTATTCCGCCCGATGGTCGAAGAAAGCAGCATCGGGCCGAACGCGCCGACGCAGAGTAAATCGTCGGTGTTCATCACGACGGCGTCCTGGGCGATGCCTCGCCAGACCGACAAATCGCCGGTTTCTTTCCAGTACACGTACGCCAGCGACGACTTCGTGCCCGCGCCGTCGGCGTGCATGAGCGTGCAGAAGTCGGGGTCGCCCGTCAGCGTGTCGGGGACGATTTTGCAGAAGGCTTTGGGGAAAAGACCTTTGTCGAGGCGTTCGATGGCGCGGTGGACGTCTTCCTTGCCGGAAGAAACGCCCCGCTGGCCGTAGCGGTCAGGGGATTGCATGGGGCAAAGGTAGGGCAGAATGCGGATTGCGGAGGTGGGATTGCAGATTTGGAAAAGGCCTTTCAATCCGCAATCCCACCTCCACAATCCAACACCTTACTGCACCACCTTAAACTCCGTCCGGCGGTTGATTTGGTGTTCGGCTTCAGTTTTGGCGTTTTTAATCACTAACTGCCGTTCGCCGTAGCCTTTGGCCGTGATGCGGCCGGGGTCGATGCCCCGCGAGAGAATGTACTGCACCGCCGCCCGCGCCCGCCGCTGCGAGAGGTCGATGTTGTAGATGTCGGTGCCTCGGGTGTCGGTGTGGGAGCCAAGCTCCAGCTTAATTTGCGGGTTGTCTTTCAGGATCTGTACGACTTTTTCCAACTCCACCGAGGCGTCGTTGCGGATGTTGTCTTTGTCGTAGAAATAATAGATCGGCTTGATGTCGAACAGCTTGTTGATGACCAAATCTTTCTTCGGCTTGTCCATCGTCACAATGGCGTAGAACGTCGTGTCGGTGACGGGTTTCACCAGCCGCTCCGCCGGGATGGTTTTGCCCACCGTGCTGAAAGGGTCGCGCTTGGTGAAATACGTCGGTTTTTCTACGACAATCGCGTAGGTCTGTTCCGGGTTTACGCTGAACGGCCCGAACTTCCCGCCCGTGGCCGTCACGATTTCGCCGATGGGCTGCTGCGTGGCGTCGAGTACCCGCACCCGCACCGAGTCGAGCGGGCGGCTGGAGGCCACGTCCACGACGGTTCCGGCGAGGTAGTACCGGGCAATGCGGGCCGTAGCCGTGGTCGTCGTGTCTTTTTTCGGCGTTGGCGGCACCACGGCGATGGTCGGCGGCGGGGGCGTGGTGGAGGGTTCGAAGAAATAAATGTCGTCGTCGCCCTTGCCGCCGTCGCGGTTGGACGAAAAATAACCCCGTGTCGAATCAGCCAGTACGAGCGCGAAGTCGTCAGCGCGGGAGTTGAAGGGCTGCCCGAGGTTGTCAATTCGGATGACGCCTTCCTCGCGGGTGGCCACGAACAAATCGAGCCGTCCCAGGCCGGGGTGCCCGTCGGAGGCAAAGTACAGTTTCGCGTCCGCCGACACGTAGGGGAACATCTCGTCGCCCGCCGTGTTGATGTCGCGGCCCATGTTTACCGGGCGACCAAACCGCCCCGAGCGGTCCACGTTGGCGCGGTAGAGGTCGGTGCCGCCCGCGCCGCCGGGGCGGTTGGAAGCGAAGTAGATCGTTGTGCCGTCGGCGGAAAACGCCGGTTGCGCATCCCACGACGCCGAATCGCTGAGGGCGGTAATCAGCTCCGGTTCGCTCCAGCCCGTGCCCGTCTGGCGGGTCACGTACAGGTCTACGTCGGCGGTGTTGCCTTTGCCGCGTTTCTTGCCGGTATTGCCGCGCGCGAACACCATCGTTTTGCCGTCCTTCGAAAACGCCGGCGTGCCCTCGTTGAGGTTATCCTGGAAAATTACGTCGCTGAACAACGTCGCCGGGCCGGTTTCGGTTGAGGCCGTCAGTGGGGTTTTGTACAAGCCCAGCATCGGCTGGCCGTTCGTCTTGAACTGCACGTCTTTCTTGGAGGCCGTGAAAATCAAATTGCCGCCCTGGAGCACCGGCGCAAACTCGGCTCCCGGCGTGTTGATGCCCTCCAGGTTTTTCAGCGCCACCATTTTCTGGATTTTCGCCAACGAATCCAGCCTGGTCAGGCTTTCGAGCTCAGTCCGGGCTTTGTTGGCCATCACCCGGTCGCGTTGCGTGGTTTTGGTGAACCGCTCCAACTGCTCGGCGGCTTCGGGGTAGCGGCCCTGGGCTTTGAGCGCAAAGCCGTAGTGGTAGCGCGCGGTGGGTTCGGTGGTGTTGGCGGCGAGGGCTTTCTCGTAAAACTCCGCCGACTGCGCCGGGCGGTTGGAAAGCCGGTACGACTCGCCCAACAGGTAATTTACCCGCGCCGGGTCGTAGGGGATGGCCTGCTGGAAGTCTTTGATGGCGAGTTCGTATTCGCCGTTTTGAAATTTTTTCTGCCCCCGTTTGAAGGTTTGCAGGGTCGAATTACAACCCGCAAGCCACCCTGTTGCGAGCAAAAGCAGCAGGGCCGGGCGGAACGAAGTGAGACGCATGGGAAAGTAAAATTCTCGGAACGATTGGAGGCCAAGTTAAGGAAACCACACGCCCGCACCAACCCGGCGGGGCGTTTCCTACAGTAAACCCGTTTTCCGGCCAAAATATTTTACCTTTGCAGGCTAAACTTTAGCGTACCACACGCCCGATTGCGCGCAGCGGAACCACCGCCCGGCGCCTCAGCTTACCGCCGCGAGGTGGCAATTCTTCAAGAACATGGCCAAACGATTTGACGACCGCCCCGGCGGCGACCGTCGCCCCAACAACCGCAGCGGCGACGACCGTAACGACGCACCCCGCCGCAGTAACGACCGCCCCGGCGGCGACCGCCGCAGCGACGGGCAACGCCCCAGCCGCCCGACCGGCAACTTTCAATCCCGCCCTTCCCGACCTGGTGGCAGCCGACCAACGGGCAACCGTCCGGGTGGGTTTCCGCCCCGCCGCGACGGCGATTCGCGCGACGGCGATTCCCGTGGCCCGCGCCGCGAAGGCGGCAATTTCAACGAACGGCCTTCTTTTCCCCGCAAACCCTACGGCAGTTCACGCCCCGAAGGCGACCGCTTCAGCCGCCCCGGTGGCGACCGTCGGCCCGGCCCCGAACGCCCCGGCAGCGGGCCGCGCAAACCCTACGGGGCCAAGCCCGCCTTTGGCCGCAAACCCGATTTCAACGGTGACGACCGCCGTGGTAACGACCGCCGCCCATCCGGCAGCAACTTCCGCCGCGACGACCAGCCCGACGGCGGCGACAACCGCCGGTTTGGCAACGGCCCCCGCAACGACGACCGCCGGGGCAACTTCCAGCGCGACGATTCCCGGCAAGGCGATGGAAACTTCCGCGACAAAAAGCCGTACACTCCCCGGCCGTTCGACGCAAATTCGCGCCCCTCGTTCGACAAAAAACGCTTCGACACCGGCGACCGGCCCCAGGGCGCGCAATCGTTCAAAAAATTCGGCGAACGGAAGTTTGGCGAAAAACCCGCCTTTGGCCGCAAACCTGATTTTAACCGTAGCGACCGCCGCGATGACGACCGCCGCGACAGCCGCCCATCCGGTGGCAACTTCCGCCGCGACGACCGGCCCCAGGGTGACAAACCACCCTTCCGGCCCGGCGGCGACCGCCCCGCGCCCCGGCGCGACGGCGAAGGATTCGCCCCGCGCAAGCCGCTTTTCAAAAGCCGCAGTCCCCGCGACGAAGCCGATGGCCGCACGCCCAGCTACGACTTCGACCGCTTCAAGGAAAACGCCCCCAAGCGCATTCAGAAGAAAATAAAAGACGAAGAGCGCGACACCATCCGCCTCAACCGCTACATCGCCAACGCGGGCGTTTGCTCGCGCCGCGACGCCGACAACCTCATCGAATCGGGCGAGGTGAAGGTCAACGGGAACGTCATCACCGAAATGGGCTACCAGGTCAAGCCCGGCGACGTGGTCAAGTACGGCAGCCGCACCCTCAACCCGGAGAAGATGCTCTACGTGCTGCTCAATAAACCGAAGGATTTTATCACCACCACCGACGACCCCAACGACCGCCGCACGGTGATGGACCTCGTCAAAAACGCCGGACCGCAGCGCATCTACCCCGTCGGTCGCCTCGACCGCAACACCACCGGCCTGCTGCTGCTCACCAACGACGGCGAACTGGCCAGCAAACTCACCCACCCGTCATTTGAAATCCGGAAGATGTACCAGGCCGAACTCGACAAACCCATCAGTACCGAGGATTTCGAGAAACTCAAAGCGGGCGTCGAACTCGAAGACGGCTTCATCAAACCCGACGACCTGGCCATCGTCACGCCCGACGCGCAGGTAGTCGGCATCGAAATCCACAGCGGCCGCAACCGCATCGTCCGGCGAATGTTCGAGGCCCTCGGCTACGAAGTCACCAAACTCGACCGCACCGTGTACGCCAGCCTCGACAAAAAAGATTTGCCCCGAGGCAACTGGCGCTTCCTGACCGAAAAAGAAGTCATCAAGCTCAAGTACTTCTGAGCCAACCGGCTGAGTTAGAAACAGAAACGCCCGGCTCCTTCCAGATTCGGGCGTTTTGGTGAGTAGAGCAAAGCAGCGAAACCCTCAAAGCAACCTGATGTTTAGAGAAGTGTACCCCTGGATGCGCCCAAAATCGGCGCGGTTGTACGTGTACAGGTCGGAGCAATGGGTTTCGGCAAGGGCCCTATGCAGGCAATCGTTGATGTTTTTAAAACCAATCCGGTTGGCCAGTTCAACGGCACGGCGGAATTCATCACTCGTGTAGTTGTCCGTTCCCGAATTCAGCAACACGTCGACAGCGTACCGAATCGTGGCAGGGGGCTGCTTCAGTTTTGCCAGAACGAAAGCCGTTTCCTGGGCAGAAAGCAACGAAACGTAGAATACACCATCGGCCGTGGCTTGCCTCACCAACTGGCTGGCCTGCTGATGTTTCGCGGCATCCTGCACCATAAAATAATGCACCAGCACGTCGGTGTCGAAGTAAATCATCACCCAATGGAATTAAAGCGGGTTGTCGTTGATTTCGTCAATCAACGCATCGATGTCCACGTCAGCAGGCACGGATACCGCCTCCGTGCGCAGACGCACCGCTTCCAATTGGCGAAAAAGGGCTTCCTGGTCCCTAACCAGACGTTTCGCCTCGGGTTTTACCGTGATGACGACCGCTTCCTCACGATCGGCGAAAACGCTCAGAATGCGTTCAATGAGCTGAGGAGTGGCTTCGCCGGGCTTCACAACAAACGTCGCTTCCATAACAAGGCTCGATAGTTGTACCGAAGGTAACGAAATTTGCGGGCAACCGTTCACCGCCCCTCACCCGCCCTCCACCCACCTCCCCCCGCCATGCGGAAGCGTCAGTAATCAAATCGGAAGCCTCATCACTCAAACCGGAGAGCATCTATCACAACCCGGAAGCAAAATACCTCAGTCCGGAAGCAAAATATCCCAACCCGGAAGCGTGATATCACAAACCGGAAAGGAAATACCTCAGCCCGGAAAGGAAATATCCCAGCCCGGAAAGGAACTATCACAACCCGGAAGCAATATATCCCGACCCGGAAGCAATATATCACCGTCCGGAAGCAATATATCCCAAACCGGAAGCACCATCACCCCGACCCGGCGGGCACAAAAAGAGGGGGCACCGTGCCCCCCGTACCTTACTTCTTGGGCCTCGTAAACTTCAGCCCACTCACCTGCTTATACTGCGGGCTTTTCGTCCCATACGTGCTCTTCACCTCCTGTTTCATCAGCAGCGCCCGGTCCACCAGGTTTTTCGGTCCCGTGTAAAACGTCGCGTCCCGCGCCGTGCGGGCATTGTCCACCGGAGCCTGCGCGTTGCGCACCGCCGCGTTCACGTCCTGCAACTCCGTCAGCCAGGTCGTCAGAGCCGCTTTCGTCAGGTCCGCCTGATTGGTCTTGTACTCCGTATCGGTATTGAGCGCCGCCAGCACCGACGCAAAATCCGCCGCCCGGTTCTCGTAGCCGGTATTCACCGCCGACGTCTGCGCCTCAGTCGGCTCCCCGTCGGCGGTTTTCGGCAGAGCCTTCGCCCGCTTGCCCCGCATATCGCGCACCAGCCCCTTCACCTGCTTCTTCAACGCCGTGTTGGTGCTCGACGCCGCGTGCGCCGCCACCACCCTCGTCAGCAGCAGCATCGTAGCCTTAAACTCGTCCACCCGCTCGCCCATCTTGTCTTTGAGCACCGGCAGGGCATTGCGCAAATCATTCAGCGCCGACTGGCAATCTCCCGCGTGGGCATTCACCGCCGCCAGAACCAGGTCCGGATTGGCCGGGTTGTAGCCCGTCCCGAAATACGTACACGACGTAATAAGCGTCCGATAATTGGCCAGATTCATGTCATGGCCCGTTTGTGAGGTAGAAGACATCGTAAAAAAGGGGGAAAAGAAGTGAAACAACCCCGCCAACCTACTCACCCTCAGTGCATGAACCTTTACCGTTGGATCTGTTTTCAAAAAAACTTGCAGATGTATTCAAAAAAACTTGCAGATGTAGCAGGAAAGGAACGGTTGGTATGCCACCGACCACGGCGGCAGAACTCCCGCCAACGGAGGGGTATCCCTCCAGATGAACCAGAGGAAAACTACCTGATTTTAAAAATGCGTAGAAGGACTTGGTGGAACGCGGGAAAGAACGTATCCTTGAATCACCAAATCAGCCGGTTGACGAACCTCACCCCTTGGAGGGCCGGAAGGCACTCAGTTCGTCAACCGGCCCACTGGGTGGCCGGTTGACGAACCTTATCTTGCGGACAAACGACCGGTTGACGCACCTTGCCGCAGGTTTCGAGTGCGGCAACCAACTTGTTGTGTGCAAACTTATTTTGACACATCTCAAAAGTCATATTAGGACGAATTTGAAAGTTTAAAACATTTTAATGAGGCTCCTGAATTCAATTGTCTTGGTAACAATTTTCTTAGGACTTATATCTTGTAGTTCGACAAGAAATATAAGTGGGACTTATCGTTCAAACTTTGCAGACTTAGGTATGTTCATAACAACAGTTACTTTAAAAAGTGACAGTTCTTTTGAGTATCGGTTTCGTGGCGACCTAATTTTCCACACTGCAACAGGACGATATAAAATCAGCCGTCGAAAACTAATTGTTGTTTATAACCCAAGACCAATTGACACTTCCGGACTAGCGACTTTGAGAAGTATGGGTTTTAAGTTAGACAGTCCATTGACCTTAAAAAGTGACGCTGGTCTACCACATATTTTTTACATCAAGAGAAACAAATTATTTCACAGTAGACAAGACGAAGAAATTGTTAGACGAGCCACAACCTATAACAAGCGGAAAAAGTATTTATTTTTTGGCAGCCACTACT
This sequence comes from Spirosomataceae bacterium, assembly GCA_965249815.1. GTDB lineage: Bacteria > Bacteroidota > Bacteroidia > Cytophagales > Spirosomataceae > JAJAZB01. The sequence goes on from CBDFMV010000003.1 coordinate 1,714,453, forward strand.
ATAAGAAAAAATGGTACTTAAAGCGAGTAGACTAAAGCCTGCACACAACATTAGGTTTTGTGCAAGTTGGGCAGACGGAATAAGCCTCAACATTTGTGCTATTATTTAGCATCAGTTCAATCTTGACGGAACGCTATTAAGCATTTGAATAAAACATCAACAATATCGCAATCATCAACTTTGGTTACGGGCAGACGAAATTCTATTTCCCAACCTGCACAAAGCCTTAGTCGTTAGCTGCAACCACCAACGACCATCACAGACAACAATTAAAATAGAAAAAATATGGATAACTCAACATCAATAAGAGAAGCCATTTGGAACCAATTTGGTGCAAGCCTTGATATGCTTGAAAATGCAATAAATATGTGTCCTAACGAACATTGGGACACAGCATTAAATTTTTGGTACACATCGTACCATTGCATTTTTTGGACAGACTATTACTTGACGACCGAACCAAGCAAATTTGAACCACCGACACCTTTTACATTTTCAGAGTTTGACCCGACAGGCAAAAAGCCAGACAGAACTTACACAAAGACAGAATTGATTTCTTACTTAGCACATTGCCGACAAAAAGCAAGTCAATTAATATCAGGGTTGACAACTGAAAAATTAAATGAAAGGTGGATTAATGATTACAAAAACTTTTCGGTACTTGAAATTATGATGTACAACAATAGACACGTTCAACATCATTCAGCTCAATTAAACTTGTTATTAAGACAGACAATTAATAATGCACCAGCTTGGGTAAGTCAAGCAAAGAAATTTGGTAACAGTTAAAAATTAATTGGCAAACAAACTAGTGGACGAAATGTGGTATGCAGCTAACATGGGGTTCCCCGCAATCGCTCGCATCTTGCGAGTGATGACTATTTTAAGTGCCTCTGGCGCGGCGTCGGGTGCTCCGTTCGTCCGCGTCACTACCTTTTTACATTTCAAACTGATAATCTTGTCACGCTGAGCTTGTCCGGGACGCGCAGTCGAAGCGCGGCGGGCGGGGTTGCAAGGCGCTTCGACTGCGCGTCCCGGACAAGCTCAGCGTGACAACCTGTTATCAATCCCTTTGGTAAAAAGGTACAGACGCGGCCGAACGGAGTAAAGCGTTTGTAACGCCCGTGCGTCAACATGAAATCCGCTGATCGAGCATGAACCACCTCGAATCCATTCTGGTCATTGGTCGGAACCGCGCCATGATGGAGCGCGTCCTGACGTTGTTGCGAAACCATCAATACACGGCGACGGGCGTCCTGACGGATGAAGACGCGTTGAGGGAAATCGAAAAGAATACCTACCGGGTGGTGGTGTTCGGCGGTAGCGTGGAGCGGGCCAGCCGGGAATTCATCAAAGCGGAAACTGCGGCGAGAAACCCCCGAACCCAATTCATCGACGCACACCCGCAAACCATCTTGGAAGAATTGAAAAGGCAAATCCGCAGCACCGGCGACAAGACGTAGCCCGCCTTTTATTTTATACCCTCAGGTTCTATTCAGGTTTAGTACTGACAAATAACTTTGTGTGCAGAGGAGACCAAGTCAATTGAATTCACAACAAAAATGGAAACCAAAAAAGAATTATCACCCGAACAGCGCGAGGAACTACTCAGCGTATTAAAAGGCCGTTTTGAGAAAAACAAAAACTGGCATCAATCGCTTGAATGGGCTGACGTACAGGCAAAGCTAATAGCCGCCCCCGAAAAGCTTTGGTCGCTCCACGAAATGGAACGGACCGGCGGCGAACCGGACGTTGTCGGCTACGATGCACAAACGGGCGAATACCTGTTTTACGATTGTTCAACAGAAAGCCCGAAAGGCCGCCGAAGTGTGTGTTACGACGGCGAAGCGCTGGAGTCAAGGAAAGAACACAAACCGGCCACGAACGCGATGGACATGGCCACTGCCCTGGGCATTGAACTTTTAACCGAAGAAGAATACCGGGCGTTGCAGAAGCTTGGAAAGTTCGATGCAAAAACATCGAGCTGGGTGAAAACACCTTTGGAGATTCGGAAACTTGGAGGTGCCCTCTTTGCTGATTTCCGCTACGGCCAGGTCTTCGTGTATCACAATGGGGCAGAATCGTACTACGGTACCAGAGCGTTCCGTGGCTCGCTGAGGGTTTAAACAGTGCTCCGGTTGGCCACGTTATAATCCCGAATTGGTGCAGCAAGGTACGCGTTTGCGACGCCCCGCGGATCACACCAGGGCAATCAGCCAATCTTTCAGCATCGGCAACCCAACGTCGAAATCCATAAAGATGAAGAAACTGATTTATTTTCTTCTATCATTTTTACTGACCCAAAACTTAGCTTTTAGTCAAAACAGGTTCTCTTTACTCCCCAGTGCTTGCTTGTTGAGTGAAGGGATAAAGTACGATTATACTTTTTCAACAACCAAAATTCAAATGACTCGAAATGCGTCAGGATTTTCGGTTGGGGGCTACGGAATGCTTATTTGGAACAAAAACCTTTCCTCTTCACTTGGCATTTTTTTTAATCAAACAGGGGGAGTCAATTATCTGACAACTAATTTAGGTACTTCCTCTTCTGGTACAAACAAAAATACTTTTTCGTATAGTGAGGTACGAAAATCATTACAAATACCTTTGCTCTGTGATTATAAAATCCTTACGGACAGCAAAATATCTCCCAACTTTACAGCAGGAATCGTTTATTCTCATCTACTTAGCATTCAAAAAACCTTCTTTTTTGTCCCCGAAGATAAATACCCGATTTTTACATCCTTTGGCGCTGGTGTTCAGTACAATCGAAGCCCTCGTACTTCTCTTTTGTTCCTGGCTTTTTTGAATTATGATTTTTTTAGAACTGAATTTTACTCGAATTATCGGGTTTACCAGTTTGGACTTCAAATTCGGGTAGGCAATATCCTTTAATTGCCCATATTCGTCGGTCGTCCAGCGCTTAACGATTTGCAATCTCAGGATGTTCCAAATCTGAAGGCCAGCCAGCGGCGCGAACGATCTGGAACGGGCCATGAAAGGCAGTCTTCCGACTACTTTTTTCCAACGCGGCGTTACCGTCGCAACACCGCCCGGTGCCATGTGCCAATCGGGAAACTCTGTACGGGCGGGATGTCTTCGCCGCCCACTTTTTGCCCACCACTGGTGCGCACGGGGGTGTCTTTCCCCGAAATAATTTCAAAAATCAGTTCGCCGCCGCGTCGCTCGAAGCTCGAAAGGAGCCGGGTGCCCTGCACCGTGAATTGACTCAGCAGCCGCCCGTCGAGGTAATAATCGTCGAGCAGAATGCCGTTGTTTTCGTCGGTGAAGTAGCGACCGGCGGCCCGGTCCACGATGAGGAGGTCGTAGGCGCGGCGGCCCTTCACGCTGTCTTCGCCGTAAATCAGCGCGAAGTGCCAGCGCAGCGAATCGGCGGTTGGCGCGATTTGCACGGCCATCGGCACGGCCTGGGCCACGCCCTTCGCGGTGTGAATCTGCAAGGTGCCGCGCCAGGTGCCCTGCCAGCTTTGCGGGAAGGATTGGGCCGAAGCGGGTAAAGCCAGCGCACTCAGCACAAACAGGAAAAAACAGACGCGCATACGAACTTGATTTTTGCGAAAATCAGACTCAGCGATCCTTCACCGAACGCCCACTACCACCGTCCCCACCACGGGCCGACCATCGGGCGTGATGCCCTGCACCACCACGCGGAGGCGACGGGCGACGTCGGAGAGCGGGAAGGTGAGCGTGGCCCCGCCGGTGGCGTCGGTCTCGAGCAGAGGTTGCCAGTGCAACACATCGCGGCGGTCGGGACGCTGCGGCGCTTCGGGCGGAGCCTCATTTTTCGGAACGTAGAACTCGCGGCGGGTGCGGAAGCCGATAAACCTGAAATCACTCATGCCCGGTCCGCGGGCGATGGGGGCGTTGTCGGAAGCGTCGCCGCGACGGGTGTAAAACGCGATGACACCGTTGGCCCCACGCACGCCGTACATGGCCGCGTCCGAGCCTTTGATAACCTCCACGCGCTCGATGTCGTTGGGGCTGAGCGCCGCCAGGGCGTTCCCTTCGCTGTTTTCCTCGATGTACACCCCATCGACGATGTAAAGCGGGTCGGTGCCGGACATGAGGCTCTGCTGACCGCCAATCATCACGGTGTAGCCACTGCCCAGGCCCCGGCGGGTGACCCGCACCCCGGCCACGCGGCCCGTCAGCATTTCGTACAGGTTGTTGAAACGGGGCGATTTTTCGTCAAAGGTCAGTACGGCGTCGGCGCGGCTGTGGAGCGTGCCGCGCCGCTGCGATTCGGGCCGGGCGGGGGCGGGGCGGGCGGTCGTTTTCACGACGACTTCTTTCAACAGGCGCGCGCCCGGTTCGCGGTACGCCTCGGGGTCGGCTTCGTGGCGGCGTTGGGCGGTTTCCACCATCGGACGGAGCGGCGTCCAGTCGGCGGCGGGCGGGTACGGAGCGGCGGCAAACCACGATTCGGTGGTTTCGGGCAAAATCAACGCGTTCACTGGTTTTCCGGTGGGGTCGGTGGTTTTTACCAGCAGCCGCACCGTGTCGGTCAAGGCCAGGTCGGGGAGTTGAAAACGCCCCCGCTCGTCGGCCTGCACGGTGCGGCCGTAGGCGTGGCGCAGGTCACTGGCCGACACCTGCAACCGCGCACCCGGCACGGGTCGCCCGCCCTGATCGAACACGCGGGCGCGCAGCACCATCGCTTTCGGGGCCGTTGCGGTGTCGGCCAGCGCAGCCTGCCAACTCACCCGTCGCCAGCCCTGGGTCAGGAGCAGGTCGTCGAGGCCCTGGCGGGCGGTGGCGTTGTTTTTAAAGTAAAAACTGGGGTTTTCAACCCGTCCGCGCAGTTCACCCGTCAGGAGCAGGTGCGCCCGGAAGTCGGCCTGGAGCGAATCAGCGGGCACCTGGTCGGCGTCGGTAACGGCCGCCGAGAACAGCGCCGCCGTGGAATGACCCGTGTCGTCGTGCAGGCGGAGGCTCAGGCGGACGGATTCGCGGGGCAGATAGGCGGTTTTTTCCGGCGTCACGGTGAGTTGCGAGGTCGGGCTGGTTTCGGGAACGAAAACCAGCCGCTCCGCCCAGGGGCGGCCGCTTTCATCGAAAAGCGTCACCTGCGCCAGTCCGGCGGGCAGTTTGGCCAGCGGCACTACCACGCGGGCCTTGCCGTCCAGTAACCCCACTTTGGCCTCGTGCCGCACCCGACCCCGGCTTTGCACGACCACGTACACCGCCTGCCCCCGAGTATTCGGGGTCGCGCTGCGCACGCGCAAGGTCAGTTGGGTCGAGTCGCTGAGGCCGTCGGCGGCGAGGGTCAGGCCCTCCGCTTCCACGGGCGGCAGGGCGAGCGTTTGGGAAAACACCCCCGATCGCACGTTGGCGCGGTACGCCTGACCGGCCTGGGGCGTGAGCGCCACGCTGCCCATGCCCAGCGCGTTGGTGGTGAAACGCGCCACTTCAGCGCCCTGGGCGTCGAGAATCCGGCCCGTCATGGCCCGGCCCTGGCCATCGGGGCCAAGGGTTTTCACGCCCAGCCGCGCGGGCAGGCCCGCCACCCAGCGCCCGCCTTCGGGCAAAAGCTGTATATCGAGGCTATCGGCGGCGGGTGTGTGCTCCACGCCCCGGGCGAGGTTGTAGACCAGCAACGGGCGCTCGAAAGGCGGTCGAGCGGCCAGCCGGTCGGCTTCGGTGTAGGACCGCAGGCGGTACGTGCCCGAGCGCAACGAGTCGGGCAGGCGGAAATCACCCGCCGCCCGGCCGTCGCCCGCCCGCAGCCAAAGGTGTTGCACCAGCCGCTGGTCGGGCGCGATCAAATCGACGTGGAGGGCTTCTTCGCCCAAACGAAGCTGGTGAGTGGCGGCGTCGAGCAGGTAGGCGCTCAGCCAGAGGCGGTCGCCGCCCGCGTAAAAGCCCTTGTCGAGGTGCAGAAACACCGTCGGGGCCGGGTTGCGGTGGGCCAGCGCCCAGCGTTGGGTGAGCGAGTCGAGCCGGGCGTCGGTGGGCAGCGGCTGGCCTTCGGGAGTGGGCACCAGCGTTGCGGCAACGCCGGTGCCAACATCCGCCGCCTCGTTGAGCGACCAGTCGGCGGGCAGCAGCGTAGCCAGGCGGTCGTTACCCAGAAAGCCATTGGCCTGCATGCCGTTGGGCTGCGAAATCCAGCCGTTGGTGGTAAACCCGAACGTACCCTGAGGCAGCGTGATGCGGGAGTAAGCCAGGGCCGTGCCGCGTCCGGTGGGGTTGGCAAACGTGGGTTTGGTGAAATACACCGCCAGCGGCAACGGCGATACCAGCCGCCGTTCGAAGGCCAGCCGCCCCGGCTGCACGAGGTCGGCAGCCGTCACCGGGCGCAGGTACCGGCCCACTTCGCGAGCCAGGTCGGGCGGGTTGCTGAAGGGCGTCGTGTTGGGGTTGATCTGGTACACCAGAAACCCTTCGGCCTCGTGGGTACCGTCGGCCAGACTCGCCAGCAGGTGACGCGTCGAACCCCGGTAGGCCTGCTCGCGGGCCGCTCGCCAGCGCCGGGCCTGGCGGTCGTTTTCGGGTTTCAGGGCTTCAAAACGGCTGTTGCCTCCGTAAAACGCCATCCCCTGCGCGTAGTCGAAGTGCTGCAGGTCGTAGCGCAGGCGGTAGCCCAGGGCCGGGTTTTCAATCACCAGCGGCTCGGCGGCGCGGGCCAGCAGGTGGCCGTTTTGTTCTTCAAAACGCAGGACGTTTTCGTTGACGATAACGCACTGCCCGGCGAAGGGATTCTGGCCGAGCAGTTCGCGCCGGAAGTCGCGCAGTTGCCGTTCCCAGGTCTTGTCGCGTTTGGCCGTGACCGTTACGCCGCCCAGGCTCTCGCCCGACGGCGCGAGGGCCAGCGCCACCGAGCGCGGCTGGGCCGTTTCGAGGCGGAGGGGCTGGCGGGCAGGCGCGTAACCCACGTACGACGCCACCAGTTCGATGGTACCCAGGGGTACGTTGGTCAGGCGGTAAGCGCCCTGCTCGTCGGTGGTGGTGCCCAGCGTGGTGGCGTTGATAAACACGCTCGCAAACGGCAGCGGCTGGCCGGTGCTGGCGTCGGTAACGCGGCCCGTCAGGGTGGTTTGGGCCACGGCGGCGCTGACGACGGCGAGCAGCCAGCCGGTGAGGAGCAGGCGGAGGAAAGGCTTCACGGAAAACAGGTTTAGTACGTTGAAGGTAGGGAAAAGTCGCTGGAAAACGGGTTTCGCGTCGGAACGAGGGCAAGGGTTTTCGTCCTAAATTTCAAAATGAATTTTAAAATCTGAAGACTTATTCCCGCAATTTTAAAATTCAATTTTAAATTTACGGGAATAAGATTTACTATCATGGTCACTCGTCTGCTTGAACCCGCGTTATTGGCCCGCATGCAGATGGCTCCGGCGGTGGCCGTCGTTGGCCCCCGGCAGGTCGGAAAAACCACGCTGGTCCGGGTGATTCAGGCAGAATTAAGAACTTCGTCGCTGTACCTCGACCTGGAGCGCCCCTCCGACGTCGCCCGGTTGCAGCAGGCGGAATTGTTTCTCGGCACCGTGGCCGACCAAACCGTCGTGCTGGACGAGGTGCAGCGGATGCCCGACTTGTTCCCGCTGTTACGCTCACTCATCGACGACGACCGCCGTCCGGGTCGTTTCATCTTGCTCGGTTCGGCCTCACCCGAATTGCTTCGCCGGGCGTCGGAATCGCTGGCGGGGCGGATTTCGTACCTCGAAATGCACCCATTTCTGCTGCCCGAAGTCGGGGCGGAGCGCGTCATCGAGCACTGGGTACGGGGCGGTTTTCCGGGTTCATACCTCACCGACGACGAACCCGTGCGCCGCCAGTGGCTGCTCGATTTCGTGACCAGTTACCTCGAACGCGACCTGCCGCTGCTGGGCCTGAGCGCTGCGCCCACCCTCACCCGGCGGTTGCTGACCATGCTTGCCGGGCAGCAGGGCGGGCTGCTCAATCAGTCGGCACTGGCGGCTTCGCTGGGCATCACCGCGCCCACCGTGGGCGCGTACCTCGATTTTCTCGAGCACGCCTTTCTCATCCGGCGCTTGCCGCCGTATTTCGTCAACGTGGGCAAACGCCTGACCAAAACCCCCAAAGCGTACGTGCGCGACAGTGGTCTGTTGCACCACCTGCTTGGCATCCGCGACCAGGTCGGGCTGTTGGGGCACCTGGTGGCGGGTGGTTCGTGGGAGGGCTACGTCGTGCAGGAAGTCGTGGCGCAGGTGCCCGCAGGCGTGACGCCCTACTTTTACCGCACCGCCGACGGGGCCGAACTGGATTTGATACTCGAACAAAACGGACGCGTCGCCTTAGCCGTGGAAGTAAAACTGAGCGACGCGGCGAAGTTGTCGAAGGGCACTTCGGTGGCGCTGGCCGATTTGGGCAATCCGCCGCTGCTTGTCGTAACACCCTCCGGGTCGGTGTACCCCATGCGCTCCGGCGTGTGGGCGTGCGGGGCGGGTAACTTGGCGGCGCAATTGAGAAAATTTCTGGTTTGAAAACCGGCCCGAACGGCGTATTTTACCCCGGCAACCGGTCTTTCCCCATGAATCCCACCCTCGACGCGCAGGTCGTGCGCAGCCTCACGCGGTACTACATCCTGGCCCTGACCGCCGTGGCCCTGCTCACGCTGGCCGGGCAGGTGGTGATCCAGTACTCGCTCGGCGACGTGCTCGACGACGCCCGCGTGATCAACCTCGCCGGACGGCAGCGGATGCTCAGCCAGCGCCTCACCAAACGCGCCATTCTGATTTGCCGTCCGGGCATTTACCCGCCCGGCGCGGAAGCCTACGCCCGCGATTTTGACCAATTGGTGGCGCTTTGGAAAACCTGCCACGACGGGCTGAAAAGTGGTCACCTCGTGCAGGAAGGCCGGGTGATTCCGGTGCGCACCAGCCCGGCCACGGCGGCGATGTTCGCCCAACTCGACCCGCACTTTCAGGCCATGTACAACGGATTTCAACAAATCAGCCAGCACCTGCGGCAGTCAGGGGCCGGTTCGGGCCAGGCCGCCGCCAGCAACGACGACGCCCTGCGCACCGTGCTGGCCCACGAGCGCGAGTTTTTGCGGTGGATGGACGCCATCGTGTTTCAGTACGACCGCGAAACCAGGCAGCGCGTGGACCGCGTGCGCAACATTGAATTTCTGCTCGCCGTCGTCACGTTCGTGGTGTTGTTTCTGGAAGGCCTCTTCGTGTTCCGGCCCGTGGTGGCGCACACCGGGCGGGTGATTCAGCGCCTCATGCACTCCGAAACCAGCCTGCAAACGGCCAACGAACGGCTGAATTTTATTAACCAGTCGCTGCACCAAACCCAGGAAGCCCTGCTCCGCACGGCGGGCGAAAAACACCACCTGGAGCAAACCGAGGCCAAAACCCGCTCGGTTTCGCTGCTCGAAGGCCAGGAAGAAGAGCGCCGCCGCCTCGCGCGCGAACTCCACGACGGCATCGGGCAGATGCTCACGGGCCTGAAACTGCACACCGAGCAACTCAACGGGGCGGCGTTCACCGAAAAACAACAGCGCACCTACGACGAACTGCGCCGCCTGCTTCACGAAACCATCGAAAGCACCCGCACGGTGGCCCACAACCTGATGCCTGCCGTGCTGAGCGATTTTGGCCTGGGGGCGGCGCTGCGGCGGCTGGCCGAGCAAACGGCGAAGTCGTCGGGGGTGGCGGTCGACTTTAGCGGGCCGGAAAAACTGCGCCTGCCCGCGCCGGTGGAAACGGGCCTGTACCGCATCGCCCAGGAGGCGCTCCACAACGCCATCAAACACGCCAGCGCCACGCGAATTTCCCTCGATCTGGCCCGGAAAAACGGCTCTGTCACCCTGACCGTGGCGGACAACGGCCGGGGGTTCGACGCCCGCAAAAACCAGGGCCGGACGCGGGGCAGTGGCCTGGGCAACCTGCGCACCCGCGCCGAACTGCTCGACGGTTCGCTCCGAATTTCCTCCGAAACGGGCCGGGGAACGCGGGTTTTGGTTAAATTACCGGTTGAAAATCAGGTTTAACGTTTAAGGTTTAACGTTTAAGGTAGGATGAAAAACGGCAAGCTTTAAACCTTAAACGCTGATCGTCACCCTTCCCATGAAAATACGCCTCCTCATCGCCGACGACCACGCCGTGGTGCGCAAAGGGTTGATTACCTTGCTCGAAGACGAACCCGACCTGGAAATCGTGGGCGAGGCCACCGACGGGCAGGACGCCGTCGAGAAAGCCGCCGCGCTCCGGCCCGACGTGGTGCTCCTCGACTTGACCATGCCGAGGATGTCGGGCCTGGAAGCGGCCAAAGTGCTGTCGAGTCGGCACCCGTACGCCCGGGCACTGGTGTTTTCGATGCACAACAGCCAGGAGTACATCGTCAACGCGGTGGAAAACGGGGCCTGGGGGTACCTGCTTAAAGACACCACCCGCGAGGAAATTTTGTACGCCATCCACGCCGTGGCCGGGGGCGAAAAGTACTTTCCGCCCCCGATTTCGGCGGTGCTGGCCGAGGCTTTGCAGCAAAAAAGTCGCCCTCGCAAAGCCGCGCGACCCGAAAACGGCCTGGGCACGCTCTCGCGCAAGGAGCGGCAGGTGCTCCAGCACATCGCCGAAGGACTGAGCAGCCGCGAAATCGCCGAAAAACTCGGCCTGAGCGTCCGCACCGTGTCCAACCACCGCGCCAACATGCTGCGCAAATCGAAGGTGAAAAACACCGTCGAACTGGTGCGAATGGCGGTGGAGGAACGGAAATAAGTTAGCAGTCGGCAGTTTACAGGTAGCAGTTATGAATACTTCCGAATCCATCCGTCCCATCGATCCCGGCGTGCGCATCGGGCACGTGCATTTAAAAGTAGCCGACCTGGAGCGGGCACTCGGCTTTTACTGCGGCGTACTCGGCTTTGAGCTGATGCAGCGCTACGGCAGCGGCGGTGCCTTCGTGTCGGCGGGCGGCTACCACCACCACATCGGACTGAACACCTGGGAAAGCGCGGGCGGTTCGCCGCCCGCGCCGGGCACCACGGGCCTGTACCACGTAGCCATTTTGTACCCCACGCGGGCGGCGCTGGCCGACGCGTTGCGGCGGTTGGCCGAAGCGGAAATCCCCCTCGACGGGGCCGCCGACCACGGCGTGAGCGAGGCGCTCTACCTCCGCGATCCCGACCAGAACGGCGTCGAGTTGTACTGGGACCGCCCCGCCGACGCCTGGCCCCGCAACGCCGACGGCGGTCTGGCGATGTTTACCCGACGGCTCGACGTAGCGGGGCTGCTGCGCGAAGCGCCTGCTCCGGCCTGAGTCCGAAAAATATTCTGCGGTTTTTTTGAGAAATGAAAATCCAACGCCCTTCGGAGTTGCGTAGGTCTGGCCGTAACCGGTTCATACCGACCTACTTTTCAAACATCGTTGTCTCATTTCTCAAAAAAAATCCCCATGAAGAAGATTGCATTCCTGTTCGCTTCGGTCCTGCTGGCTGGGGCCACGTTCGCTCAGAAAACCGTTGAAGTCGGTGGTGCGCCGATGTACCCCTCGAAAAACATTATTGAAAACGCCGTCAATTCTAAAGACCACACCACGCTGGTGGCCGCCGTAAAAGCCGCCGGGCTGGTCGAAACCCTGCAAGGGGCCGGGCCGTTTACGGTGTTTGCGCCCACCAACGAAGCCTTCGGTAAACTGCCCGCCGGGACCGTTGAAACGCTGGTGAAGCCCGAAAACAAGGCCACGCTGACCAAAATCCTGACCTACCACGTCGTGGCCGGTCGGCTCGATGCGAAGGAAATCAGCAAGCAAATCAAAGCCGGTGGCGGCACGGCCCTGCTGAAAACCGTGCAAGGCGGTACGCTGAAAGCCAGCATGAAAGGCGGCAAACTGATGCTGATGGACGAAAAAGGCGGCACCTCGACGGTGACCATCAAGAACGTTTACCAGAGCAACGGCGTCATCCACGTGGTCGACACGGTGGTGATGCCGGGCTGAGTTGGAAAGGAGTCGATGTAAAAATGAGTAAATGAGTAAATTGGGGTTCCATCCACTCAGTTACTCATTTTTGCATTTACTCCTTTCTTACCTTGTAACCCGCTAACCTCGAAGACCATGCCCACCAAAATCATCCACAAGCACCGGCTCGTCACGCGCTGGATGCACTGGGTCAATTTTCCGCTCCTGACGATCATGATTTGGAGCGGCGTGCTCATTTACTGGGCCAACGGCGTGTACGCCCTGCAACTCGGTAGCTGGACCCTCCTCAAGTTTTTTCCGGCCTGGTTTTACAAAGCCCTCAACGTGCCCTACCGGCTGGCCGAGGGCATGGCTTACCACTTCGTGTTCATGTGGGCGTTTATGCTCAACGGCTTTTTGTACGTGCTCTTCACGGCCATTTCCGGCGAATGGCGGTACCTGGTGCCGCAAAAAGGGGCCTTGCGCGACAGTTGGCACGTGGTGCTTCACGACCTCGGCCTTCGGAAAGAATTGCCGCCCCAGACCAAGTACAACGCCGCCCAGCGTGTGGCGTATTCGGCCATCATCGTGATGGGCCTGGGAAGCGTCATCACCGGCTTCGCGATTTACAAACCGGTGCAATTCAACTGGCTGACGGCCCTCTGCGGCGGTTACAAAGCGGCCCGGGCCGAGCACTTCATTCTCACCGTCGGCTACGTGCTGTTTTTCGTGATTCACCTCGCGCAGGTCGTCCGGGCGGGGTGGAACAACTTCCGCGGCATGGTGGCCGGTTTTGAAATCGTTCCCGAAAAAGAAACGCAACCCACCCAACCGCAGCAGCCATGAAAACCGAAATCGTAAGCGACCAGACCGCCAAAAAGTACACCCGCCGCTCCTGGCTGGCCTTTCTGGGCCTTTTCGCTGCTGGTGGCGCGGGCTTCGCCGGTTGGAAGTGGCTGCAAAACCAGCCCCTCGACGGCGGCATCCGGGGCGGCATTCCGCAGCCGTTGCGCGACGGGCTGACGACCAGCGAAAACGCCTTCACGCGGTTTTTCAGCGAAGCCCGGCTGGTGAAACAATTCCCAAAAACCGAGGCCGCGCCGAAGCCGCGCGTCAACGGCAACGTGGGCCTCGACCCGGCCGATTTCAGCGTCGCCGACTACAAACTGAACCTCACCCGTGCCGACGACAAGACGGTGGAAATCAGTCTGGACGAGTTGAAAGGCCTGCCCAAAACCGAAATCGCGTACGAGTTCAAGTGCATCGAAGGCTGGAGCCAGGTGCAGCACTGGGGCGGCGTGCGCTTCGCCGATTTCGCCCAACACTATGGGTTGGAAAAAGAAGTCGCCATGAAGTACGTCGGCATGAGCACACCCGACGAGGACTACTACGTGGGCATCGACATGGCCAGCGCCCTGCACCCGCAGACGCTGCTGGCCTACGAAATGAGCGGCCAGCCCCTGACCGACCTCCGCCACGGTGCACCGCTGCGGCTCATCATTCCGGTGAAGTACGGCGTGAAAAACCTCAAACGCATCGGCACCGTGTTTTTCAGCAACGAAAAACCGGCGGATTACTGGGCCGAGCGGGGGTATGATTATTACATCGGGCATTGAACCTGTTGTGCCATGCCCGTCCTCCGCACCCCCGAAGCCCGCTTCGCTCACCTGCCCGATTACCCGTTTGCGCCGCACTACCGCACCGTCGGTGAGGCCCTGCGGATGCACTACGTGGATGAGGGCGAGGCCGACGCCCCGCCCGTGCTGCTCCTCCACGGCGAGCCGACGTGGTCGTTTCTGTACCGGAAAATGATTCCGATTTTGGTGGAAGCGGGCCTGCGGGCCGTCGCGCCGGATTTGGTGGGGTTCGGGAAATCGGACAAACCCACCGACCCGGCCCTGTTCACCTACCAGCAGCACGTCGATTGGCTGGCGGAATTTGTTGAGAAACTCGATTTGCGCGAAATCACGCTTGTTTGCCAGGACTGGGGCGGGCTGCTCGGCCTGCGCGTGCTGGCCGCGCTGCCCGACCGCTTCGCCCGCGTGGTGGCAGCCAACACGGGCCTGCCCACCGGCGACCGCCCCGCGCCCGAGGCCTTCCGGCAGTGGCAGCACTTTTCGCAGACCGTGCCCGATTTGCCCGTTGGGAAAATTGTTTCGGGCGGCTGCGCCGAAAAGCTTTCGCCCGACATCACCGCCGCCTACGACGCGCCCTTTCCCGACGAAACCTACAAAGTGGTCGCCCGGCGCTTTCCGGCCCTCGTGCCCACTACCCCCGACGACCCGGCTTCCGAACCCAACCGCCGCGCCTGGGAAGTGCTGAAGCAGTGGCAGAAACCTTTCCTGACCGCTTTCTCCGACGGCGATCCCATCACGGCGGGCGGCGAGCGGGTGTTTCAAAAACTGGTGCCCGGCGCGGCGGGCCAGCCGCACGTCACGATTCGGGGAGCGGGGCATTTTTTGCAGGAAGACCGGGGCGGGGAACTGGCGCGGGTGGTGGTGGACTGGGTTCGGAGTTTGTAACGGGTTGCCGTTGCGTTTTGTCGTTTGTGGTGCAACTTTGGCGACGACAAACCACGCATCCCCTCGTTCCGTGAAACTTCCTCTGTTGCCCGTCCTGCTGCTGGCCCTCGGCTGCGGCTCCAAACCCGCGCCCTCCACCACCGCTCCACCGACCACCTGGGCGCTGGGGCCGTTTGTGAAAGTGGACAGCCTCAACCCGGTCATCCAGCCCTCGCCGACGCAGGTGTTCACCGACCCGATTCTGAAAAAAACCGTCCGTTGGGAAGAGAAAGACGTGTTCAACCCCGCCGCCGTGGTGCGCGAGGGGCAGGTCTGGCTGGTGTACCGGGCCGAAGACACGATTGGCAAATTTGCCGGAACCTCGCGCCTCGGCCTGGCCCGCAGCGATGACGGCCTGCACTTCACCAAAGAACCCACGCCGATTTTCTTCCCCGACAACGATCCCTGGAAAAAATACGAGTGGGAAGGCGGCTGCGAAGACCCGCGCATCGTGGAGTCGCCCGGCGACTCGCCGTCTGGCGGGCGTTACGTGATGACGTACACCTCATACGACGGCAAAACGGCCCGGTTGATGCTGGCGACCTCGCCCGATTTGCGCCGGTGGACGAAGCACGGACCGGTGCTGGGCGAAGGAAAGTTTTTGAACACGTGGTCGAAATCGGGGGCGATTGTCTCGAAACGCGTCGGCGAGCGCATCGTGGCCGAAAAGGTAAACGGCAAGTACTACATGTACTTCGGCGACACGGATTTGTTCATCGCCTCGTCCGACGATTTGATTCACTGGTCGCCGCTGGAAGAAGCCGGGACGCTCAATGGATTGAAGTCCGTGCTGAAACCTCGCGCCGGGAAATTCGACAGCCAACTGGTCGAACCCGGCCCCTACGCGCTGCTGACTGACCGGGGCATCGTGCTGATTTACAATTCGGCTAACAAAGGCGACGCGGGCGATTCAACGTTGCCCAAAATGACCTACGCCGCCGGACAGGCGCTTTTTTCGGCCACCGACCCAACGAAACTGACGGAACGCATGGACAAAAACTTTTTCCAGCCCGACAAACCCTACGAACGCACCGGGCAAGTCAACAACGTGGTATTTCTCGAAGGGTTGGTGCCGTTTAAAAACCGCTGGTTTTTGTACTACGGCACGGCGGATTCCAAGATTGCGGTGGCGGTGAGCGAAAAGACGAACTTTTAACCAAATTCTTTTGGCTTGAATGGTCGTCAGTAAGGTTTTAACTTTCTTTTCGTATACTTGCCTCCATACCCTTAACCGACTTTTACACGATGGAGACACTTTACACACCCCCGACGTATGTGATGGCCGAAATTGGTGACCGATTAGTAGCTGTTTTGATTGACTCAGCGGTTTACTTTCTTCCCGCGGTGCTGCTTGCCGGGGGCTTTTTCGTCTCCAGAGGCGACTTCGGCGCTGCTTCTGCGCTGTTCCTTGCTGTGGGAGGGCTGGCGTTTTTAGGCGTTTTGATTTATCAAATCATCTTACTGACGACGCTCGGACAAACCGTCGGGAAACGAGCCATGAAAATCAAAATTGTCCGCGTGAGCGACCAGCAAAATGGCGGGTTCGTTAGTAACGTCTTGCTTCGTGGTTTCGTCAATGGCCTGATTTGCTACATTCCGTTACTGGGCGGTTTATATGCTTTGGCGGACATGCTTTTTATTTTTGGCAGCGAACGCCGTTGTCTTCATGACTTTATCGCTGGTACCATCGTAGTGAAACCGAGCGATGAAGTATAGTACGAATCACTCGCGCGCTCTCCCCCAGGCGGGGTTCGGTTTCGGACCCATCTGCAACACCAGTTTCCCGCCTTTCACCAGGTCGTCATGGTAAAGCACCGGTCGGGTCAGGGGCTTGCCGTTGAGCATCGCCGACTGAATGTAGAGGTTCGCCTCCGAGTTGCCCTTCGCTTCGAGCACGAACGTCTTGCCGCCGTAGTACTGCTTATCCAGGTGAAGTACGATGCGGTTGAACAACGGACTGCTGAGATCATAATATGGCCTGGCCGACGTACCGCCGTCCATTTCGAAGAGGCCCATCGCCATCAGCACGTAGAGCGACGACAACTGCCCTTCGTCTTCCTCGCCCACCCAGCCCGTCAGGGGGGAGTTGTCGAACAGGGTGCTCAGCACCTGCCGGCTGTAACGTTGGGTCAGGTAGGGTTTGCCCGAGTAGTTGAAGAGGAAAGGCGCCTGCAAATTGGGCTGGTTGCCCAAATCCACGTAGCCCCGGGCAAAGCCTTCCTCCAGGCGCTGGTTAAAACGTTCCTGCCCGACCATTCTGACCAGTTCGGGCACGTTGTGCGGTACAAAAAACGAGTAAATCCAGGCCGTTCCTTCCATGAAACCCGTGCCGTTCCAGCCGCCCACTGTGCCGAATTGATGGTTGTTGACCGGCGCTACCCACGTGCCGTCGCGGTGGCGGCGGCGCACGAAGCCGGTCTGAGTGTCAAACTGGTTTTTCCACGATTCCGACCGCTTCAGAAAATAAGCGTAGTCGTCGGTTTTGCCTAACGCCTTCGCCAGTTGGGCGGCGGCGTAGTCGTCGTAGGCGTATTCAAGGGTGTTGGAGGTGGTCCCCTCCTCTTCGGGCACAAAACCGTACTTCAGGTACGGGGTCAGTTGCCGGTTGCCCGCATAGCCGCCGCAGGGCTGCTCGCTGCCGGGCGTGGTCAGGTCGTGTTTAATTGCGGCCCAGGCTTTTTGCACGTCAAAATTACGGATGCCTTTTTGGTAGGCGCTGACGACGAGCGACTTGTGGTGCTGCGAACCCATGATGGGCGCGTACTCGATGCCGGTGGGGGCTTCAGGCATCCAGCCGCCGTTGTCGGAGAGGGTCAGCAGCGCGTTGACCCACGAGTTGGCGTAGTGGGGCGTGAGCAGGGTCCAGAGCGGAAACAGGTCCCACTGCGCCCCCCAGAAGCCGTCGCTGCTGTACACGGCATCGGCGGGGGCTTTGGCCTGCTGGGGCTGCTCGCAGGGGTCGGTGTACCTGCCGTTGACGTCGCTCAGGATGGCCCGGCCCGTGTAGGCCCGGTAGAGGTTGGTGTAAAACGTCTGCTTGTGGGCCTCGCTCCAGCCCGTCACTTCGACGCGGCCCAGCAACTCGTTCCAGGTGCGGCGGGCCTGGGCGACGACGCCGTCGAAATGAAAGCCGTAGGGGCTGGTTTCGGTTTCCAGGTTGAGGCGGGCCTGGACAATGCTGACAAACGAAATGCCCGATTTCACGACCACCGCTTCGCCTTTTTTGGTGTTTAGCGAAAGCCAGACACCGCAATCGCCGCTACCCCGGAAGGTCTGGAGGTTGGTGGAAAGGTGGGCTTTGGCCCGCCACTGGGTGCCGTATTCGGTGGCCGTGCCCGCGTAGGGTGGGGTTTGCCAGGCGTTCAGGCTGTCGGCGGGGCGGCTTAGCTGAGTGACGAAATAAACGGTGTAGTCGTTGGGGTAATGGCCGTTTTGCTTGATGTAACCTTCCAGTTCGGTCGGACTTTTGCGCGTGACGACCACCTCCTGAATCGTGACGTCTTCCTCGGCGGGAAAATCAAAGTCGAACAGAATCCGCGCCGGTGCCCGCTCGGTCTCGTTCCCGTCGCGCTGCCCCGTGGCCGGAAAGATAAACCGCAGCCAGCCGGTGCGGGTCGTGGCCGTGACTTCCGCCTTCACGTTGGGGTCAGTCAGGTGAACTGAGTAGTAGCCTGGCGACCCCCGTTCGGTGCTTTTCTCGAAACGCGAGCGGTAGCCCGACGTCCACATGGTGTTGAAAGGGCCGTCCACCTCGCCAGCGAAGGTCTTGCTTTGCCCAAAACGTTCGAGCGGCCCGGTGGCGGGCATCACGCTCAGGCCACTCAGGGCCATGGCGTGAATGTGGCTGAAGCCCGAAATGCTGCCCACGGTGTACTCGTAGCCGCCGGTCCAGACGCGGTTCTGGTTGTCGGGGCTGAGTTTGACCATCCCGAAGGGCAGCGTCGCGCCGGGAAACAAGGCCCAGCGCGAGTTGGAGGTGCCGGTGAACACGTTGACGTAATCGACGGGCTGCTTTGGAGTCGTTGGTTGGGCCAGGACCGAAAGCGAAACGCTCAGGTACGCTGCGGAAAGAAAAAGGGTTCTCATAAACTGGGGTAAAGCACGACTCAGGAAGCAAAAAAAGCCAGATTAGCGGGGATTGGAAACGGGCGGTAAAAAATCCTCCGTTTTCATTTCGTAAATCACCTTCACCGGCTGCCACTGTTCATGGCCGGTCAGTGCCTGGAAGGCACTCATGCGCTTGTCCCATTCGGTGATTCGGGGACCTAAAATTTTGGCTAAATCCCGGTCCAGGTCGAAGTCGGCGCGGGTGGTGATGAGCAGAAAGGTCTGGTAGCCAAAGCGGTAGATTTTGAAATCGAGGATGCCCGCTTTTCGGAAGGCCTGCTCCACCTCCGGCCAGACGTGCAGGTGGTAGGCTTCGTACCGCGCCACGGCCACCGGATCGTTTTTCAGGGTGACAAGCAGGGCGAATTGCTTCGTTTCGACCGGTTGGCGGACGGGCTGGGGGTGGCTGCAACGCAGGAGCAACGCCAGGGCAACGAAGTAGAAGGTCGGTTTCATGCCGGTTTTTTTAAAGAACAGTGTGCCGGATTGGTCCGAAATCAGCCACCGTCCAGTGTTTTTGAAATTGAATCTGCCCCCGGCGCTGGATTTTTTCCCAATCGAAACGAACGCTCAGGCCCGGTTCGGCAGGCAGGTAAAACCGCCCCGCACGAAGCGTAGGCTGCACCGAAAAATACCCGGTCATGGGTCCGATGATGTCGACCAGCAACTCGGTGTGGGCGGCTTCGTTGGCCGTTGCCACCAGCGAGGCCGCCAGGTGCGAAAACCCGCCCGCCGAGAGTTCCAAGTGACGGTTTGTGGCCAGGTCGCGCACCGCCAGCCATTCGCTGACGCTGCTCAGGTGCAGGGGCTGGGGTTGCAGGTGACGCACCCCCGCGTCGGCCAGGGCGGAGAAGACCAGCCCGCACACTTCCGATTCACCCACGGCAACCGGCACGGCCAATTGGCTACAAAGGGCGCGCAATCCGGTTAAATCCGCCGAATGAACCGGCTCTTCGAGCCAGCGCAGGTCCTGATCGGCCACTTCCCCAACGAAGCGCAGCGCGTCGGCCACCGACCAGACCTGGTTGGCGTCTACGGCCAGCCCGACGCCCGGCCCCAGGTGGCGGCGCAGGGCCTTCACGCGGGAAACGTCACGTTCCAGGGCACGCCCGAATTCACGCCCCACCTTGATTTTGAGCAGCGAAAAGCCTTGTTCGGCAAAGGCCGACGCCTCCCGGAGCAGTTCGGTTTCCGTCAGGTTGGTACCGCCTCCGCAGGCGTACACGCCCACCCAGTCGCGGGTGGCACCCAGGAAGCGGTGCAGGGGCTGCCCGGTGCGGTGGGCGGCGATGCCGTGCAGGGCCAAATCGATGCTGCCCAGTGGCCCGGCCACGTGCGGACTCCGGAAGCCTTCGTTTCGCATCGCCCAGTACAGGCGGTTGAACAAAACCCCGTGCGGAACCGGGGCTGTACCCAGCAGGCGCGGCAAAAACAGGTTTTCGAGCACCGGCAGCGCCCCCGGCGACAGTGGCACGTCGGCGGTGGTGCCGTCGGCGTCGCTCAGCGTCAGGACGGCGAAACCAAACGACTCGAACGGCCCCATGCCCGCGTCCTGAAACGGCTTGGCCAGCCGGTACGGTTCGACCACCCGAAACGTAGCGGCGGTAAGGTGAAAGGTTTCTTCGGCGATGGGGCTGTTAAACATGGGAGGCAGCAATGGCTTGGGTGATGGCCGCAAACGGGTCGTCGGGCAACGTTCCGGCGCGCAGGTTGGCCAGGGTTTGGCGCAGGTCGGCGCTGGTTTGCGGGCCAATGACCACGCGGTCGGCTTCGGCAATGGACAGCAGGTAGCGGTGGGCCAGTGCGGGCAGCGGCATTTCCCAATCGTCGGCCAGCGCCTTCACGCGCCGGGCGGCCCGGACGTCGGCTTCCCGCAGCCAGTCGGGCGGCTGGCGCGTGAATTCGGCGAAACGTCGCCCCAGCAACCCCATCGCCAGCGGACTGGCCGCGTAATACGCCAGGTTCAACCGTTGGTAGAGGGGCAATTCCTCGGTGAGGGCGCTCAGATTGGCCGCGTTGAGTCGATTAAAACCCATCGCAACCGAAAAGGCACCAGCCGCCAGCCGACTGAGCCAGTCGGCGTCGGGATTTCCGCCGAAACCGAGGTGGCGCACGAAACCTTCTTCCCGAAGCTGCTCCAGTGACTCCAGGATGGCGGGCCGTCCGCCGACGGGGATTTCGTCGGGGTCGTGCAGGAAAACCAGCTCCAGCCGGTCCAACCCGAATAACTCCAGGCTGCGGCCCAGGCTCCGGCGCAGGGCTTCGCCGGAAAAGTCGTAATGACCGGACTCGGCGGTTTTGCCCTCCAGCCGCCCGGCTTTCGTGCTGACCAGGGGCACCGGACCGCGCCATTGCCGCAGGGCTTCGGCCACGTACGTTTCGGCCCGGTGGTAGGCCGGGGCCGTATCCAGGACGGTGATGCCCGCTTCGAGGGCCAGCAAAAGCGTATCGACGGATTCCAGTGCCTTTACCGGTCCCCAAACGCCCCCCAGCGCGGCCGTGCCGAGGGCCAGCCGGGCGGGCCGAAGCCCCAGCGCATCGAGGCGGGGTGAATGATCGGGTTGTGGGGTGAGGGTGGGCGTCATCAGTTGAAAAGCAGGTAAAGCGCCAGCATCACCGTGCCCACGCCGCCCCACCACCACCACACGCCCGCCACCCGCCGCGAGGGCGACCGCCGGTACGTTTCGAGCAGCGTGGGCAGGGAAAATTCCGGACGGGGCCGGGTCAGCAGGGAAACAACGACCATGAATACGACCAGCCCCGCGAACACGTAAAAGGCCAGCAGCATGTAGTGGGGCCAGAAGCCCGCCCGGGGGTAGTCGTTGAGTTGCAGCAGCCCCAGCGTCAGGCTCAGCACCGAACCGAGCGTCAGCGTCAGCAGGGCGGCCGTGGGCGTGGCGCGTTTCCAGAGAACCCCCAGCACAAACACGGTGGAAATGGGTGGGGCAAAAAACGCAATCGCGCTTTGCAGGGTGTCGAACAGGTTTTTCCCCACGCCCTCCATCAAAAACGCGACGCCCATCGCCAGCACCGCCGCCACGACGGTCATCAGCCGCCCCGTGCGCTGAACTTCATTCGGGGTGGCCATCGGACGAATTTTCGTGGCGTAAATGTCGAGCGTAAACACCGTGCTGAACGAGTTGAGGCCCGACGCCGAGACGCCGATGAGCGAGGCCAGCAGCGTGGCCACGATCATGCCCACCAGTCCGGCGGGCAGCAGGTTGGTTACCATCGTCAGGTAGGCCTGGTCGGAATGCGGCAGGTGCGGAAACAGCACCGCGCACAAAATTCCCGGCAGCACGAAAATCAGCGGCATCAGGATTTTCAGCGAAGCCGCCAGCACGGTACCCAACTGCCCTTCGCGCACGTTTTTGGCCGCCAGCACCCGCTGCACGATGGTTTGGTCGGTACACCAGTACCAGATGCCCATCACCGGATAACCCAGCAGCACGGCGGGCCAGGGGTACACCGGGTCGCCGACGGGCCGGAATAGGTGCCAGAACTTCGCCGGCACGCCCTGAATGACGCCTTCCACCGAACCAACTTTCAGCAGGGCAATGGTAGTGAGCGTGGCCGAACTGAGGATGATGAACACCGACTGAAAGGCTTCCGTCCGGACGACGGCGGCCAGCCCGCCCACCGCCGTAAAACTCGTGGCGAGCGCGGCCAGCGTGAGCACCGACGCCCAGAGCGGCCAGCCGATGAGTTGTTTGAGCAACACCCCGCCCGCGAAGAACGTACCGCCAAGGAAAACCACGATGATCGTCACCAGGTTGAACCACGACAGAAAGGCGTAGCAGGCCGGACCGAACCGCTGTTTCAGGAATTCAGGCATGGTGCTGATGCGGGTGCTGAGGTAGTGCGGCACGAACACCATGCCCAGCAGCAGCAGGAAAATCCAGGCCAGCCAGTCGAAATTTCCCGCCACGATGCCCGTGGTGTAGCCAATGCTGGCCCCGGCAATGAGCGACGAGGGGTTAATGTCGGTGCCAAAAATGGACAGTCCGATTTTGGGCCAGGTCAGCGACCGCCCGGCCAGAAACAGATCGTCGGAGGCGGGCGTATGACGGCGCTGGCGGAGGTTGATCACCAGCAGTGCCAGCAGGTACGCGCCAATGACCAGAAAATCAAGCGGTTGAAGGGAGTCGGTGAGCTTCATGCCAGCCTGTCGGGCAACGGTTCCAGCACCCCGTAGCGTTCGAGGGCCTCGAAGTTCAACTCGATGCCTAAGCCTGGTTTATCGGGCAGTTGCAGTTTGCCATCCTGCATCACGAGCGGGTCGGGCACGAGTTCAATCCGCAGGGCTGAATCGCAGAGTTCAGCGGGCAGAAACTCGATGAACGGGCAATGCGGCACGGCTGCCGCCAGGTGGGCCGATGCCGCAATGCCAATGCCGGTTTTCCAGCAGTGCGGCACAATGAGCCGCCCCCGGTCCTGGGCCAGGTTGCACACGCGCATGGCCTCGGTCAGCCCCCCAACTCGGCCCACGTCGGGCTGGGCCACGTCGACCAACCCCTTGTCCATCAGTTCAATAAATTCAAAACGGGTCGTTTGCCATTCACCGGCGGCAATGCGCATCGGCGCTTCGCGGGCAAGGGTCGCGTAGCCTTCGAGGTTGTCAATTTGCAGGGGCGTTTCCACGAAATACAAGTCCAGATCATCCCACTTGCGCAGGGTTCGCAGCGCCGATTTGGCATCGCGCCAGAGGTACTGCACGTCCACCATCATCTCAAAATCCGGCCCGACGGCCTGGCGGCAGGCCCGGATGATGTCGGTCATGTCCTGATCGGAGCCATGCAGGCCGCTGTGGTTGTAGGGGCCACCCAGGGTGCATTCCATCTTGCCCGCTTTGAAGCCGTAGGCCTTGGCGCGTTTGGCCCAGGCCACCAGCGAATCGCCGTAGTCGTTGACCGACGTGCCGTTGGGTTGCAGCGAGGCGTAGGGCACGATGTGGTCTTTGTGCGCGCCGCCGAGGAGTTTATAAACCGGCAGGTTGAGGGCTTTGCCTTTGATGTCCCACAAGGCCATGTCGATGGCCCCCATCGCGCAGATGACCGCTCCCCGCCGACCACTCATGGCGGTGTAGGTGTAGAGTTTTTCCCAGATGGCCCCCGTGTCGAAGGGGTCCATGCCGATGAGTAAGTCCTTCATGCTCATCGCCATCGTGTGGCTGCCGGGGGCCTCGATGGCGGCCTTGGCCAGCCACGGACCGGTGTCGGTTTCGCCAACCCCGAAGATCCCTTCGTCGGTGTGGACAATGACGACCAAATCATCCTGCGAGGACGAGGTCGCGTGGGCGTTCAGGTTGGGAACCACCAGGATGTGGCAGTCAATGGCGATGATTTTCAAGTCGATAGCGAATTAAGTCAGATGAATGCCAAACGTGGCCGTCCACACCCCGCCCGGCCCAAGCCGAACAAGTCCCTGCCTGTTATTGAAGGCGTCGGGCCAGCCCGTCATCGGTTCGATGGCGATGCTCCGCCGGTCGGGTGGGGTGTAAACTTGTAAAAAACGGTACTGATCGGGGCCGGTTTCCTGCCAGACCGACACCCCCAGGCCGACCTCCGGCCGGGTCAGGTGCGTAACGACCGTAGACTGGCCCGTGTTTACGCGAAAACAGGTGTCGAAGTGCCGGTCGCCAATCCGGCAGAATTCCCGGAAATCATCGGCAGGCAGCACCCGACCCGTTGGAATGAACTGCCCGTTCAGTTCGATCAAGGCCTCCGCCGGGAGGCTGAGTTGCCAGTCGTCCACCCGCCCGCCCAGCCGCAGGTAGGGATGCCAGCCATCGCCGAGGGGCAGCACGTCCGAACCCACGTTTTCGACCGTAGTCCGGCACGACAGCCCCGTTTCGATGGTGAATTGGTAGGCAATCGTCAGCCGGAACGGAAACGGATACCCGGGCTGGTCGCCCGCCTCTTCGTGCCGCAGCACCAGCACCGCGCCCGCCCCGGTGGCGGTTTGGGAAACGACGGCGAAGGGCTTGTCGGCCACGAAGCCGTGCAGGGCGTGCCCGTCGGCGGGCCAGTTGAGCGGAAGTTGGTGCGTTTGCCCCCCAAACGCGTACCGTCCCCCCTCGACCATGTTGGCAAACGGGCTGAGTTTTGCGCCCTTGTAGGTTTCCGCGAACTGAGCGCGCAGTTCCGCTGCCGAGGCGTACGTATCGAGCACATCCACCACCGACCCCCGTTGCCACAGGCCAAGTTGGTGCAGCATCCCCCCAAATCCGGGATTGACCGTGACAAACTGACCCGTCGGCGCGTGCGTCAGCGTCATGAGTACAAACGGGCCAAATGGTTGTGGTTCAATGCGATACATCGAATTTTCGAGGTACAAAAATCGGTTCGTTTCAAAAAACTGCTGGCGTTGGGTTGATTAAACGCGGGCCAGAAACTCCGGTCGGCCCCCAATATCCCCTTTTATCCGGTAAAGATTGCCTCCGCGGGGTTGACAGTAATCGTGCCCCTGCGGGGCCAAAGGCGACTCCCAGCGGGCCGCCGCCGACGTGACGTAGAGGTCGGTCCAGTCCGGGCCGCCGAACGCGACCGAAGTCGGTTGGGCCACGGGCAGCGCGATGGTCCGTTCGGGCTTGCCGTCGGGGTCGTAGCGCGTCAGCCCGCCGCCAAACCACCGGGCTACCCAGAGAAATCCTGCCGCGTCGACGGTCATGCCGTCGGGTAGCCCGTCGTTTCGGTCCACTCGGACCAGCACCCGCCGGTTCCGAATCGTCCCCGTTTCCACCGCGTACTCGTACTCGTAAATCAGGCCCGGAATGCTGTCAATCAGGTAAAACCGCGACTGGTCGGGGCTGAATCCCATGCCGTTGCTGTTGTGCAGGCCTTCCTCAACGACGGTCGTCTTTCCGTCCAGGTCCACGCGGTACAGGAAACCCGGCTGGTAAGGCGCGTCTTCCCGGTAGGCTTCCTGCCCGCCAAACAACCGGCCCACCGGGTCGGTAATCACCTCGTTGACCATCCGGATGGGCTGCCCGTCGGCGGTTTCGGTGGCAATGGACCGCAGGCTCCCGTCCGGTTGCCGGTGAAAGAACCCGTCACGACCGGCCAGCACCAGCCCTCCTTCGGCGTGAAGCGCCAAGGCCGCCGTGGGCGTACCCGCCGAAAACGCCTCCCATTGGCCGGTGTGCTCGTCGTAGCAAAACAGCGCCTCCGTGCCGCTGTCGGTCCAGAACAACCGCCCCGACGCCGGTTCGTAAACCGGCCCCTCGCCACACTCGAGCGCCTGATTCACCAGAAGTTGAATCCCCGTGCCCATCGTTACACGTCGCAAAGGAGTACGGCCTGCTTCAGCGACGCCAGCGCGTCTTTCCCGGCCGGAATAAATTCCTGCCCCACAAAGCCCTGGTAGCCTGTTTTCACGAGGGCCTCCATGATGGCCGGGTAGTTGAGTTCCTGGGTCTGGTCGATCTCGTGCCGCCCCGGCACACCGCCGGTGTGGTAATGGGCGATGTAGCGGTGGTTGTCGCGAATGGTCTGAATCACGTCGCCCTCCATAATCTGCATGTGGTAAATGTCGTAGAGCAGCCTGAACCGTTCGGAGCCGACGCGTTTGACCAGCTCGACGCCCCAGGCGGTGTGGTCGCACTGGTAATCTTTGTGGTCCACCTTGCTGTTGAGCAGTTCCATCACGAGGGTCACGCCGTGTTTCTCGGCGGTGGGCGTGAGGCGTTTCAGTCCCTCGGCGCAGTGGTTCAGCCCCTGCTCGTCGGTCAGGATGCCCCGGTTGCCCGAAAAGCAAATCAACCGCTGAATGCCGTCCCGGGCCGCTACGGGAATGGTTTCCTCGTAACTTCTGACCAATTCATCGTGAAACGTCGGGTCGTTGAAACCGCGCTCGATGCCCGCCCCCGCTCCGGCGGGATAGCCGATGGCGCAGGTCAGGCCAAGTTTCTGCACCTCGCGCCATTGCGTCGGCGTGAGCAGTTCGACCGACTGGATGCCCATCGCTTTGGCGGCGCGGGCTAAGTCGGGAAGCGGGATTTTCTCGTAGCACCACTGACAGACCGAGTGGTTGATGCGGCCTTTAAGAGCCGGGGGCCGGGGATTGGCGAGCCACTCAGCCGGGCCGTGCAGCAGCGCCGGACTGCCGGCAAGGACCCCAAGCGCTTGCCGACGAGAGAAAAAAGTAGGCATTTAAAAAAGGAGTTAGAGGAAAAGAAGCGTCCTGCCGCCCGCGCTACTCGGCCCGGTTAAATCGTATCCAGTCCACGCTGAGCAGGTTGTCGTTCGGCTTGGTGGGTTGGGAAAACACGACGTACAGGTCGTGGAGGCCCGTCGTGGGGTTTACCGGAGCCGTTTGCTCGGCCCAGGTGATCCAATTTTGGGTAGGCCCGAACGCGCTCGTGCTGACCACCGGCCCGGTGGGCGAATCGAGGTGCAATTCGATGGTCCCGCTGCGGTTGAGCGAGGCGAATTTGTACGTCAGGGACTCGATTTTGGCCAGGTCGATGCCCCGAAACAGCAGGTACGAGCCGTCGTGGATTTCGCCCACGTAAAACCCGACACCCGTTTCCGACGGAAATTGCTTCGCCTTGTACACCGCGTCGGCGTCTTCGGCCTGGAGGGTCGGTGGCCGCAACGTCAGCAGGTACCGGGTCGTCAGCGGCCCCACCACGCGACCGCCCCGGTCGGTGTACGAAGCCGCGAGCAGGTACGTTCCTTTTTCTTTTTTGCCGAGGTGTTGGTCAAGCCGAATCGTGCCCTGGGTGGGCAGGGCTTTGGCCTCTTTTTTAGCGTCGGCGAGGCTCAGAATGTACTCGACCATCCGGGTAGCCTGGTCGGGCGAGAGTTGCGGGTGGGCGCTCATGGCGTGCGGCCCCCACACGCCCGACCCGCCCGCGATGATTTTGCCCGCCAGGCGCTCCAGGGGCCGCTCGGCCTGGTAGCGCGCCGCGATTTCGAGAAACGACGGCCCGACGGCCCGTTTGTCGAGGATGTGGCAGGAGCGGCAATCGCTTTGCGCCACGAGTTCCTGTCCCCGGTTTCGGCCAGCGGGCGGTAGTTTTTGGTGACCCATCATCACCCGAGGCACATCTTTTCCCTGCGCCAGGTAATCGAAATACACCGCCACCCGCTTCGGGTCGATGAGTTTATCTTCCCGGTCGGTCACCACCACCCGGTAACGGAAGGGTTCGTTGTCCCAGTAAAACGACCGGTTGTCAGGCGAAACCACCCGCACGACGGGCTGCGAATTGCCGACGCTGAGGGTGGTGGCGTGGCTGCTTTTTGCGCCCTTCGGATCAGCAACGGTGAGCACGGCCCGGTAAACGCCGGGTTTGCGGAAGGTGAAGCGCGCATCGGGGCGGTTGCTGACGAACCCCGTGCCGTCGATAGTCCAGCGGTAAGTCAGGCTGTCGCCGTCGGGGTCGTACGAATTCCGGCCACTAAACTGCACCGCCAGCGGCGGCTGACCCACCGAATCGGAGCGGCTTGTCACCACCACCGGCGGGCGGTTGTTGGGGTTGAACGTGAGCCGTACCAGGCTCGCGTCGGGGTTGTTCTGCCCGTAATTTTCGCCGTATTCGAGCACCATCAGCGCTCCGTCCGGCGCAAACTGCATGTCAATCGGCTTGTCGATTTTGGTCGAAGCCATGATGCGCTCGATGCGCTGCACGCGGCCCTGGGGGTCGAAAAACACGGCCATGATCCAGTTGCGCATCCAGTCGAAGACGAACAGCGCGCCGTCGTAGTAAGCCGGAAATTTTACGTCCGATTTCAGATTGGCGTCGTAGTGGTACACCGCCCCGGCCATGGCCGACCGGCCCCCGTTTTTGAGCACCGGAAACTCCGCCGACTCGTTGTACGGATACCAGATCAGCGCGCCGTGGGCCGGAGGCAGCGTTTTCGCCCCGGTGTTGTGAATCGAATGGTTGACCGGCGCGGTCGCGTCGAAGAGCGACCCGACGGCTTTCGTGGCAAAATCATAGGCGTGGTAGGGCTTGTTGTCGCCCACGAAGTAGGGCCAGCCGTAGTTGCCGGGGGCCTCGGCGCGGTTGAATTCGTCGTAGCCGCGCGGCCCCTGCGGGCCGTCCACGCCCGAATCCGGGCCGATTTCGCCCCAAAACAGCGTCGTGCCGTCCACCGTCAGGCGGTAGGGATTGCGGCAGCCCATGACGTAAATCTCGGGCCGACCGGCTGAGCCGTCTTTGGGAAACAAATTGCCGTCGGGAATCGTGACGCGCCCATCGGCTTCCACATGAAGGCGCAGGATTTTGCCCCTTAAATCGTGCGTGTTCCCCGCCGACCGCTGGGCGTCGTAAATCAGCCGCCCCGGCCGCTCGTCGTGGGGTGCGAACCCGTCCGACTGCGAGGGGTCGGTGTTGTCGCCAACGCCAATAAACAGGTTGCCCCGGCTGTCGAAGGCCAGCGACCCGCCCGTGTGCGCCCCCGGCTCGGCTTCGATGGGAATGGTCAGCAGGACTTTTTCGGAGGCGTAATCCACGCTGTCGGCTCCGAGCGTGAAGCGCGAAATCTGGTGGCGCAGCGGCTCGTTTCGGGGCGTATAAAAGACGTAAAGGTGGCGATTTCGCTCAAAATCCGGGTCGAGGGTTAGCCCCAGCAGGCCGTAGCCGATGTTTTCGCCCTCGTCGTGCCGGACGGGAAACGCGTTGATTTTCCGCACCCGGCCCGGTGCCGGATCGTACCGACGCATGGCCCCGGTGCGGTCGATGAACAGCGTCATCCCGGAAGGCGCGACGGCCAGTTCCATCGGCTCGTCCAGATGGTCGGTGATGACCTCCCGGCTAAACCGGTTTTCGGCGGGCCGGGTCGTTGTGTCGGCGGTCCATCCCGCATTCGGGTGGAACCCCGAACCGGTCAGGGCGTGCGGCGGGTGTTCTGGCCACGCCAGCGGGCCGATGGTCAGGCAAACCCATCCGCCGAAAATAGTAGAGCGCAGCAGCCGTTTGGGCAGGTACGGATTGAATCGCATGGCAAGTGGGACGACTACCCGTCGCGGAACGGCCTTGAGCAATTGGATTATCACAACCAAAAGTAGGCGGCAAATAAGAGAGTTCTTCATCTCATTTTTACCAATGGCTATCTTATATTAGCACGAAAAAGTTGTCCCCGCAGTAAACCATTTAATATAGTATTTCTCAACGCCCATAATCCCCTTCGGCATGAAACCCTTGTTCCGTAAAATCATTCAGGCGTCGGGTTCATCGTTTTCGTTTGTCGAGGAAAGCCCGCCCCTGTTCGAGACGCCCTGGCATTTTCACCCGGAGTATGAATTGATTCTGATTGAAAACAGCACCGGCAAGCGGTTTATGGGCGATAACATCGCCGAGTTCGACACCAGCGAACTGGTGTTGGTTGGGCCGAATCTGCCCCACTTCTGGCACAACGACCCCGGTTGCGACCTCACGGGCGCGCGGGCGTATGTCATCCATTTTGGGGCCGATTTCCTGGGCGACGCGTACTTCAATCTGCCCGAACTGATTCCGATTAATCAATTGCTCAACTCGGCGCAGACGGGTCTGAAAATCACCGGGCAGACCAACGCCCTGGTAGCAAACCTGATCCGGCAACTTCCGGCGCTGAAAGGCTTCGAGCGGCTGATGCATCTCCAGCACATTCTGCACGTTTTGTCGGGGTCGGGGGAGCGGGAACCGCTGTCGAGCCTGGGTTTTGTGGAATCGTTTCGGGCGAGACCGAACGAGCGGGTCAGCCGGGTGTACGAGTACGTGATGTACAATTTCCGCCAGAAAATCACGCTTCAGGCCGTGGCTTCGGTGGCGAGCATGAGCGAAGTGGGGTTCTGCCGGTATTTCAAGAAAACGACGGGCAAGCCGTTTTTCAGTTTTCTGAACGAAATCCGGATTGGGTACGCCTGCCGGCTGCTCATCGAAAGCACCCTGAATGTCACGCAGGTTTCCTACGAATCGGGCTTCAACAACCTCGCCCATTTCAACCGGCAATTCAAACTCATTACCGCTCAAACGCCCCAGCAATACCGCAGCCAATTTAAGCAGTGAGTGAATGGGGCAACTCTTTTTTGCCTGTGGGATTAGGGTATTTCGTTCAAATTGTATCTATCGGGTACGATCAATTGACTTCATGCTGCTGCCCTTCTCTTCGTCTGATCCCCTGCCGACCGGCACCCCCGTCCGGCCACTCAACCAGCCGGTGGTCGAGCCGATGGCCGGGCAGTGGCCCGACGACGAACTACTGATCCGGCGGGCATTCGACACCAACCCCTCGCAGGGCTGCGACCTGCTCTTCCGGCGCTATTATCAGCCGCTGTGCAGCCATGCGGTTCGGTTCGTGTATTCCAAAATGATGGCAGAGGACATTGTGGCCGACATTTTTCAAACCTTCTGGCAGAAACGCCTGTTCGAACGGATCAAGGTTTCCTACCGGGCGTACTTGTACCGGGCCGTACGCCATAATTGCCTGCTCCACCTTCAGCGCGAAGCTGGGCGTACCATCTCCGAGGATCAAATTACACTCACCGACTGGCTGAGTCTGACGACCCTGTCTTCCGAACAAACTCAGTTCGACGAGCTGACCCGCCAAATTGATGCGATCATCAAGGCACTCAGTCCGGCTGTGCGGCGCGTGTTTCTGTTGAGTCGGTTTGAAGGCCGGAAAAATCAGGAAATCGCCGATGAGCTACAGATTTCGCTGAAGACCGTGGAAGCCCACCTGACGAAGGCATTGGCCCTATTCCGTAAAGTACTACGACCATGAAAGACACGCCACCCAGCCCCAGCCAAGCCGTTGCAATGGCATATTTCAACGGCAACGCGACTCCGCTCGAACGGCGACTGATTGAAGACTGGCTCACTACGCCCGAAGGCGTCGCACTGTATTTCAGCTATTTAGACGATTGGGAGCGTCAGCAACCCCAGTTTTACCCCGATCTGGAAGCCGCCCGCCAGCGATTCGGGCAATTTATGAGCCAGTCGGATAAGCCCGAACGGGTCATCTACCCCTTGCCCGTAGCAACCTCTGCCCGCCCTAAGTTGGTGCGCACGTTGCGGCTGCGCTGGCTGACGGGACTGGCCGCCGCGCTGGTGCTGACGCTGGGCCTGTGGTTGAGTACCGATTCCTGGTACTACACCGCCCAGGTGAGTGGCAATGGACAGATTCGCACCTTTACCCTGCCCGACGGCTCAGGCATTGTGCTGGGGGCCAACTCGGCCCTGCGCTACGCCCGCTTTGGGTTCGACCGGGGGCCACGCCGGGTATGGCTCACGGGCGAAGCTGAGTTCAGAGTCATCCACCGGGCTGATTCGCAACGATTTACGGTCGAAACCCCTGAACACACGACCGTAGAGGTATTGGGTACGGTATTTACCGTCAACAGTCGGCGCAACCAGACGCGGGTAGTGCTGCAAACGGGCCGGATTCGGCTCACTACCCCCCAGACCCGCCAGCCGCTCGTGCTGGCACCGGGCGACGTGGTGACGGTGGACGACGGTGCTAAACCCCACCAACAGCACCGTGCAGCCGCATCGGCCCGCGTAACCTGGCACGACCATCGGTTTGTATTTGCCGATACACCTCTGACCCAGGTGGCCGACCAGCTCCACGACACCTTTGGGATAACGGTTCAGATTCCGCAGAATGAACTGCTGAGACGTACTGTATCGGGCACGTTTCAGGCCGAAACCGCCGACGATTTGCTCGAAGCCCTGACCTTGATGATGAACCTGCACGTAGAGCAGGACCGAACGGTCTATGTGCTGATGGAATAGATTGCCGACCCTGGCTTCTCCGGCTTTTTAGCACTCGCCAGGGCGGGTGCTTTTTTTGTGGCCGCCCCTGCGTATCATTTTTTTGGCAAAAAACTTCACTATGCCGTTAGGGTAGTTCGCCCGATTCGTATCCAACAGGTAATGGCGACCGAAGATGGCCTGTACCCATCGGCCTGGCTCGCTGCCCTACTTTATAAAATCACGTTAAACCATGAACCACCGTTTACCCAAACAACCGCTTGGCTGGCTCTGGGGCATTTGCCTGCTCCAGGGATTGCTGGTCGTTCCGCTGCCCGCCCCGGCTCAATTGCTGGCTCAGAATGTGCGCCAGACCACCAGCCGCCCGCCCGACACCTACCGGCTGACGGAGGTAATCCAGCAGCTAAAAGACCGCTACCACGTCAATATCATTTTTGAAGATCGCGCCCTGAAAAACCTCTCGGTGCCAGCCCAGGCCAACTACATTCAGGCTACGCTCGAAGCCAGCCTGACGGCCCTGCTCCAGCCTTTCGGTCTGCGGTATCGGAAGGTGAAAAACAATTACGTGATCCTCACCGGCGATGCCACCAAAAAGCAACACGCTGCCGACGAACCGGAACAGGCTACGTCTGGTGGCCTGATCGCCGAATCGGCTCCGTTACTGGTCAATAGCCAGGAGGCATTGCCCCAGGCCGAAGTGGTGCTGAGCGGAACCGTCAGCGACGAAACCGGATCGGCGCTGACAGGGGTCACGGTGCTGCTGAAAGGCACTCAGCGCGGCACCGTGACCGACGCATCCGGCCACTTCCGGCTGCCGGTTCCCGACCGGGTGGAGGCCGGAGCGGTGCTGGTGTTCAGCTTCGTTGGGTACGCCCGGCAGGAGATTCCGGTGGGCAACCGCACGACATTCACCATCCGGCTGGTGTCCGACAACCAGTCGCTGAACGAGGTGGTGGTGGTGGGCTACACGGCCCAGGCCCGGCGCGACATCACCGGAGCGGTCTCGAAGGTGGACAGCCGTGATTTGGTGGCAGTGCCGTCGGCCAGTTTTGCCCAGCAGTTGCAGGGTCGCTCGGCGGGGGTGCAGGTCGGCAACGATGCCGCGCCGGGTGGCGGGGTGGCCGTCCGAATTCGGGGTATTGGCTCCATCACCGGCTCCAACGACCCCCTGTACATCATCGACGGCGTGCCAACGCAGGGCAACATCAGTCAACTAAATCCCAACGACATCGAGAGCCTGCAAATTCTGAAAGATGCCGCCACCGCGTCGATTTACGGGGCAAGGGCCAACAACGGTGTGGTGATCGTGACAACCCGAAAAGGCCGCTCTGGTCCCCCTAAAGTATCGGTCGATGCCTACGTCGGGGTGCAGAATGCCTGGAAAACGCCTACGTTTCTGACTCCGCAGGAGGCCGCCCAGGTGGGTTGGGATAACCTTAAAAGCACCGGCCAGGTGGACCCCAAAACGGGCAACCCCTATGACCCCTACACCGGCACCTCCACGGCCACGTCGCCCGTTCTGCCCGACTACCTCTACCCCCGGAATGCCAAAGAAGGTGACCCCCGCGTGAGCCCGGCCAATTACAGCGCCGACGTGGATGCACCAACCTTTGGCAAAACCACCTTCCTGACCACCAAAGCCAATAAAGAAGGCACCAACTGGTACCGGGAAATTTTGCGCCCAGCCACGATTCAGAACTACAACCTGGGTATTTCGGGTGGCACCGAGGCCGGCCGCTATGCCGTGTCGATGGGGTATTTCAACCAGCAGGGGATCGTGAATTACACCGGTTTCAAACGCTATTCGATCCGGGCCAACACGGAATTCAATGTGCGGAAAAACATCCGTATCGGCGAAAATCTCCAGTTTTCCTACACCGACGACGTATCCATTCCCCGGCAGTCGGGCGAAGACAACAACCCGCTGTTTATGGCGCTGGCAGGGGGGGCAATTCAGCCCGTGTACGACATCGGGGGCAATTTCACCGGCACCCGCAACCTGGGTGGCCGCAACCCGGTGGCCTACATCACCCGCAACAAAGACAACCACCGCTACAGCACCCGCGTGTTTGGCAATGCCTACGCCGAGGTGGATTTTCTGAAACACGTCACGGCCCGCACCAGCCTCGGCCTCGATTTCTCAACGGGAAACCTCTCTCAGTTCAGGCCCCGCGCTTTTGAAGACGTGTTGCAGCAGCAGATTGCCCAGCTTACGGTGTTCAATGACAATTCTATCAACCTGACCTGGACCAACAACCTGACCTACACCAACACCTTTGCCGGGAAGCACCGCCTGACGGTGTTGGCCGGTACCGAAACCGTGACCAACAACTCGACCTTCCAGTCGGCTTCGCGGGTGGGCTACGATTTCGAGGTGCTGGATTCGCGCTACCTGAACGCCGGCAACAAAATTGTTGGAGCCAGTGGCTCGGCCTTTGCGTCGGGTTTGTTTTCGCTCTTTGCCAAGGCCGATTATGTGCTGGCCGACAAGTACCTGTTTTCGGCTCTGGTGCGTCGGGATGCGTCTTCCCGCTTTTCGCCCGATTACCGCTGGGGTACCTTCCCGGCGTTCAGCGCGGGCTGGCGGGTGTCGTCGGAGCCGTTCATGAAAACGGTGCAGTTCATCAGCGACCTGAAAGTCAGGGCCAGTTGGGGCCAGACCGGCAACCAGAACATCGACCCCTACAACCGCTTCACCACCTATGTTGCCAGCCAGCAGGCATCGTTTTACGACCTGAACGGCACCAGCAACTCCATTCAGACGGGCTATGCTCCCCGGCGGCAGGGCAACCCCGATGCCCGCTGGGAAGCCCAGACCATGACCAACCTGGGGATCGACGCCACCTTGTTCAACAACCGCCTGGGCATTACGCTCGATGCCTACAACCGGCAACTGAGCAACCTGCTGCTCGAAGTGCCCATTCCGGGCACGGCGGGGCAGTTGCAGGCTCCGGCGGTGAACGTGGGCAGTATGTACAACCGGGGCCTCGAACTGGAACTGACCTACCGGGGCGGCAACCGTAGCACCGGCCTCGAGTATGCGGTCAGCCTGAACGCTACGACTTACACCAACAAAGTGACGCAGTTGTATGGGGGCGACGACACCTTCATATCGGGGTTCGATGACCGGTTGGTGGGCTTCAACCGCACACAGGTAGGCCACCCGGTGGCCTCGTTCTACGGCTACAACCTGCTGGGTATTTTCCAGACCCAGGAAGAAGCGACTGCCGCCCCAACGCAGGGGGGCGACCGGACGCTGTACAATCAGCCGGGCCGGTTTCGGTTTGCTGACACCAACAACGACGGGGTAGTCAATGCCAGCGACCGGACGTTTATTGGCAACCCAATCCCCCAATTTACCTACGGTGTCAACGTCAACCTGGCCTACCGGGGAGTCGACCTGACGCTGTTTTTGCAGGGGGTGCAGGGCAACGACCTGTTCAATTACAACAAGTATTACACCGATTTCATTGGGGTGGCCGGGGCTAACAGCCGCCGGTTGCTCAACGCCTGGACGCCGGGCAACACGGGTGCTGTGCTGCCCAAAATCAATGCCAATGCCGCCGGGTATGAGTCGCAATCGTCGAGCTATTACATCGAGAAAGGGTCGTATCTGCGGGCCAAAAACGTGCAGCTCGGCTATACGCTGCCGCGCCAACTGCTCCAGCGCGTTGGGGCCGAGCGGCTACGAGTGTATGTGCAGGCCCAGAACCTGTTTACGATTACCAACTATCAGGGCATCGAACCCGACGTGAATCTGCAATTCTACGGCAACGGAGCCGACCGTAGCATTGGGGTTGATCGGGGCGTTTATCCCACGGCCCGCTCGTTCAATTTCGGTGTTCAACTTGGGTTTTAATCCACTAACGCTCTCCCTGTTTATGAAAAAATATCCGTTTCTCCCCCTCCTGACCAGCCTAATGCTGCTGGCCGGATGCCAGGATAAATTCTTTGAAAAAAACCCGCCCGGTGCGGTCAGTGTGAGCCAGGTCAACTCGCGCGCGGGTGCCGATCTGCTGCTGGTAGGAGCCTACTCGGTGCTTGATGGCGTGGGGGGCAATCCCAGGGGCGATATCGGGCCCTACTTTTTTGGGTCGGGTACCAACCGCGTTTACGGCGACGTGGCATCGGACGATGCCCACAAAGGCTCTGGAGCCAACGACCAGGCCGACCAAAACGCCTTTGAGCTGTATACCGTACAGCCCAACAACAGCTACATCAACCCCAAATGGGAATCGCTCTACGACGGCGTGAACCGCACCAACGCCGTGCTGAAGGCCGTAAAAGCCGCCACCGACATGGATGAGACCTCCCTGAAACGCATCACCGGCGAGGCCCGGTTTCTGCGCGGGCATTACCACTTCGACCTGAAACGGGTGTTCAACAACGTACCGTACGTAGACGAAAACGTGACCGACTACCGGGCACCGAATACCGATGCCAGCGGCAATTACGTGAACATATGGCCGCAGATCGAGGCCGATTTCAAGTACGCTGTCGATAACCTGTCCGAGACCCAGTCCCAGGTCGGTCGGGCCAACAAGTCGGCGGCCAAAGCTTATTTGGCCAAGGTGTATCTCTACCAGCAGAAATTTGCGGAGGCCCGCGCCCTGCTCACCGACGTAATTGCCACGGGCCAAACCGCCGATGGGAAAAAGTATGGCCTGACGGATAATTTCTACGACAACTTCAACGCAGCCACCAAAAACAGCCGGGAAGCCGTGTTCTCTTTTCAGTTTTCGGTGAACGATGGGGCACCCGATGCCGCCAACGGCAATTGGGGCGATATCCTGGCGTATCCGCAGTTTACAGGCTTGTGCTGTGGGTTTTACCGACCCACCCAAAATTTGGTGAATGCCTACAAAACCAGCGCAAACGGCCTGCCCATGCCCGATACATTCAACGACTCGGATGTGAACAACGACGGTGACAGCGACCCCAAGAAAACCTTCACGCCCTATTCCGGTCCCCTCGACCCCCGGCTCGACTACACCGTCGGCCGGCTCAGTATTCCGTACCTCGACTGGGGCATTCACCCGGGCTATCTGGCCTCCAACGGGTCGGAGTTCAGCGGGCCGTATTCGAGCATTAAACACGTGTATCGCAAGTCGCAGCAGGGTACGCTTAGCACCAGCACGGGGGGACCGGGCATGGCCAATGCCAACAATTACACCCTCATCCGGTTTGCCGACGTGCTGCTGATGGCCGCCGAGTGTGAAGTAGAGGTGGGTAGCCTTGAGCAGGCCCGCACCTACGTAAACCAGATTCGTCGGCGGGCCAAAGCCAGCCCCGTTATTACCACGCAAGTGGATCCGGCCGACCCCTCGAAAGGCTTCACGAAAATCCCGGCGGCTAACTACGTGATCAACGAATACACGACACCCTGGGCCGACAAAGTGGCCGCTCGCAAAGCCGTTCGGTTCGAGCGTCGGCTCGAACTGGCCATGGAGGGCCATCGCTTCTTCGACCTGGTTCGCTGGGGCGTGGCCGATCAGGTCATCGGCGACTACCTGGCCGTGGAGAAAACGAAACGTCCGTTCTTGTCGGCGGCCCGGTTCGTAAAGGGCAAATCTGAGTACCAGCCCCTGCCCGATGTACAGATCATCAACAGCACCGTTGGCAGCAAAGCCACGCTGAAGCAAAATCCGGGGTATTAAACTACGTTTATCATAGGTTTATGTAGTAAACCCCCGGCTTCTGCGTCGGGGGTTTCTTTTTATACAGCCTCGTATGCGTTATTGTCTGATTTGTCTTCTGATTAGTAGTACTTTATCTGTGTCTTCGTTGGCTCAGGCCCCACCAACACTGGCCGCCCGTTTCCGGCCCGATGCTCGGCTCGACAGCGTCCGGCACATGGCCCAGGAGCGCTCCAAACGGGCCTGAACGCGGGCGATGTTTACCCGGACATCTGGATTCGGGATTTCAACACCTTCATCACCCTGGCCCTGACGGTGCAACCCCGTAGCGCCATGCGCAAAAACCTGCTGATGTTTTTCCGGTTTCAGGGGACAGACGGCAACATTATCGACGGCTTCGTACCTGAAAACAGAACCAATGTTGCCTACAACTACCGGCAGTCTGACCTGGCACCAGGCTACAAAGCCCTCAAAAACATTGTCGAAACCGATCAGGAGAGTTCGCTCGTGCTGGCCGTCGCCAAATATGTCCGCGCTACCGGTGACTGCTCCCTGCTGACTGAATCCGTTGGCGGAAAATCCGTGCTGACCCGGCTGGCAATGGCCCTTGAGATAGTCCAGGTTTGCCAGACGGTCTAAGTGCTTAACTTAGACAACCATGTCCAAAAAACAAACTCCGGCGGCTCCCCGTCGCCAGTACGACGACCAATTCAAAACCGATGCCGTTCGGCTTGTGGAAAACGGCCAGCGGAGCGTACCTGATGTGGCCAAATCGTTGGGTATCTCAACCAACTTGCTCTACCGCTGGCGTGGTCTGGCTCAGGCAGGCAAAGGGCAGGTGGCTAATCAGGCTGAATTGACTCAACTCCGTGAGCAGCTACGTCGCCTGGAACAGGAGCGAGATATTTTAAAAAAAGCACTCGCCATTTTCAGCCGGATGACCTGACGATTACCTACGACTTGATGCTGGAATTGACTGATTTATACCCGGTTGAGCGACTTTGCGAATGCCTTGATGTTAGCAAGAGTGCATTCTATGCTTACCGGGCCAAACAAACCTATCAACCTACGCTTGAAAAACGGCAACTTGTCGAAGCCGCTAAAAGCCTTTTCCACCAACACGAGCGACGCTACGGAAGTCGTCGGTTGGTGCTGGATTTACAGGAACAAGGCTTTGAAGTGGGTCGCCACCAGCTACGGAAGATTATGATAGTCAACCAATTACAGGCCATTCAGCCCCGCAGTTTCGTGCCGCGCACGACCAACAGCAACCACGCCGGGCCATATAGCCCGAATCTGTTGTTGGATCGGCCCGCGCCAACACGCCCTGGTGAGGTGTTGGTAGGTGACATTACGTATCTGCCCTTGGTCAACGGCGACTGGGCTTACTTAGGGGGCTGGTTAGATCTTTTCAGCCGCAAAATGAGTGGCTGGTCAGTAGACGAGCATATGGGAGAAGGCTTGGTACACAGCGCATTACAGAGGGCCATCGGCCATAACCAATTGGATAAAGGCAGCATCATCCACTCCGACAGAGGAGGGCAATACGTGGGCAAAGAATTCAGAAAGACGCTTCGTTTGCACCAGTTCGAGCAGAGCATGGCCCGCGCCGGTGAGGTGTATGACAATGCCTTTATTGAGTCGTACTGGTCGCGGCTCAAAGCCGAGTTAGTCCATCAACGGGCCTTTCGTTCGGTGGCTGACGCACGAGAGCAGTTATTCGAGTACATCGAACTATATTATAACCGCCGACGGCGACATTCGTCGCTGGGCTATGTCAGCCCGCTGCAATTTGAGGAAATGCATTACCGGAATAATCTCAAAATTGTCTCTTAGCCACCGTCCGGCTAAACAGGACCACCCCACCTCGACAACGGCCGATTGGGGCGACGTACAACCCAAATGTTGTGTTGGACGGCGGCAACCCAAGGGATTAGCGCCCAACGCAGCCAGTTGAAACCGTCAGGAAGCCAGGCATCAATACGATGTTAGCCACCTTCACTCACTTGTTTGCCCAATGCACGAAAAATAGGTAACCGTCTGGCCCACCCTTGTCTTTATACTTTTTTAAACAACAATTTATACCCGTATGACCAAATACTTCCTTACGGGATGCCTCTTGCTACTGGCGGCCTCAATTAGCCTTGCCCAGCCAAAACCGATTGCCAAACACATCTCCCTATCGGTGCTCGACATCACCAAACCCCTGATCGACGAACACACGCCCGGCATGGCCGGGGTTAAATACGGCAACGAAGGCGGTGAAGTGCTGAAAGCTCAGCGCGGAACCTACCATTGGTTTACTTCCGAACAATTCGGTGACCCGTACTGGGTGGCCAACCGCATTACGCACTGGACCAGCCCCGACGGACTGGCCTGGGCCAAAGACACCACCTGGGCCAAAGAAGGCAACCATGACTACACCAGCCAGCGCGATAAATCGTCGTACTTCGACCCGACCGTCAAATACGATCCGACGACGGGCTACTGGTACCTGTTTTACGTGGCCTACCGCAACGCGCCCGACAGCACCTACAATGGCGGCAACAACCGGGGGCAAATTTACCGCAGCAGAGCTGTCCGGCGCGGTCCCGACGGTCTGGGTGGCCCTTACCACGACAACGATGCCGACGACGTGCTGCTGCTAACCCCGCTCACCTCGTCTCCGCCTTACGAAGCCAGGTGGGTCGGCAACACCCGTTTCGGTTACGGCTGCCACACCGTTACGCCCTACCAGGTCGGAAAGACGTGGTATTTGCTCTGGGCGGAAAACCTGCTGGCCAAAGGCACTTTGTCGGTCTCGAAACCATTCAAACGCCTGCCCGAAGGCCCGAACAACCCCGTCACCTGGCACCGGAAACCGATGGCGTTCGTGCCGGACTACCGCACCGCCACGCATCAGTTTTACCTGGAAAATCCGGTGATTTACCAGTTTCCGCGTGGCACAACCGGGGCTGGGACGTATATCATGATTGTGGGCATGTACATCGACCATTCCATTGGACTCACCCAAACCAGTTACGGGTACGCCACCAGCCCCGACGGATTCCACTGGAGTGCCGTGCAGCCGCTTTCCGTTCGCTTCGGCGATTGCATCACGGCCTGTAGTTTTATCCCGGAGGGAGCCGATACGTACAGTATCTACGTGACTGGCCGCGACCGGGGCTACGAGCGGTTCGCGAGGATTTTGGTACTGGTGCGCTCCGAACCATAGACTCCAGAACTCGATAAATCGCCCTCGAAGCCGCCTCCGTTTTCGCGGGCTTTTCTTTGGCGGATACACGCCAAATAGGCCTGCTATTCCCGGCAACTCCTGCCTCGACTAATCCTATTTTAGCTACTTTCTTTCGGCCATTCGCCGATTCGGTATAAAAAAGAAAGGGCATTCTTGTTTAGATTATTTTTACTCCGCACAGGATGCAATTCCCTGTGGAACAAACCTCTTTCACTATGAAAAAGCTTCTACTGCTCAGCACTCATGGGCGCCGGATTCTGTGCGTTTTGGGTCAGACCGGATTTCTGATTCTTGTTACTGGCTGGGTAGCCGCTTCGATGGGCCGCACCCCGCTTCACCTCCCGTTAGCACCGACGGAAGTCAGCGTTTCGGGCAAGGTGACTGACCCGCAGGGCAAGGCGTTGCCCGGCGTAAACATTGTGCTGAAGAACAGCAACGTTGGTACGACGTCGGCCGCCGATGGCTCCTACCGGCTAACCGTTCCAGGACCATCGGCGGTGCTGGTATTCAGTTCCATTGGGTACCAAAAACTGGAGGTGCCCGTTGGCAGCCGGACTACCCTGAACGTATCCCTGGAACCCGACGTGGTTGCGTTGAACGAAGTGGTGGTAACGGGTTATTCGACTCAAGCCCGGCGCGACATTACCGGAGCAGTTGCCTCGGTGGATGTGAAAGACCTGACGGTCGTACCGGCCACCAACTTTGCCCAGCAATTGCAGGGCAGAGTGGCGGGCGTGCAGGTGGGCAACGACGGCCAGCCGGGCGGGGAAGTGGCGGTTCGGATTCGGGGAGTTGGCTCGATTACGGGCACCAGCGATCCGCTTTACATCATCGACGGGGTTCCGACTCAGGGCGGGCTGAATCAGTTGAACCCCAACGACATCGAGTCGTTGCAGGTACTCAAAGACGCGGCGTCGGCTTCCATCTACGGGGCGCGGGCCAGCAACGGGGTTGTTATTATTACGACTAAAAAAGGCAAAGGCGGTAAAACCCAGGTTTCCCTCGACACCTACACGGGCTTTCAGCAGATTGACCATAGCCGCATTCCAAGGTTTGTCACTGCCCAACAAGCGGCCGATTTAGGCTGGATTGACGCCCGCGTTACCGGCAACGTGGACCCGGTCACGGGTAATCCGGTCAGTCAGATTTTCGGGAACGGAGCCACGCCGGTCATCCCGGACTACATCGTCAGTCCTGGTATCGGTGTAAAAGCAGGCGACCCGAGGGCCGACCCAAGCAAATACGATCTGATAAACAATCCCATCGCTAAATTCAACACGGAAGGCTACGACGCGTGGTATCGGGAACTTTACCGGAAGGCTCCCATCACGAGCGTCAACCTGACGGTTTCAGGGGCAAGCGACAAAGGCCGCTACGCGCTTACGGCGGGCTATTTCGACCAGCAGGGCATCCTTAAATACACGGGCTTCAAACGGTACTCGTTGCGGGTAAACACGGAATTCAACGTCGGGAAACACGTCCGGATCGGCGAGAATCTCCAGTTTTCCTACACGGACAACGTGAAAATAGGGCGTTACGACGAAAACTCGCCGATATCACCCCTAAGTGCGTCGCTGTTTCAGCCGATATTCGACATTGCTGGTAACTACACCGGTAGCCGACAGGGTAACTTTTACGGTAATCCGTACGCGCTCCTGGAACGCAATAAAGACAATCATGGCTACAGCGGACGGCTGTTCGGGAATGTGTACGCCGAGGCCGATCTGCTGAAAGGACTGACGGCCCGGACCACGTTTGGCCTTGATTACACCAACTACAACCAATCCTCCTTTCAGCCCGCGGCGCTGGAGTCCCGGCTGGCAAGTCAGGTGGCCATTCTGAATGTATACAACAATTACGGCTTGAGCTGGGTCTGGACCAACACCCTCAACTACACCACCACCCTGGCCGGGCGGCACCGGTTTTCAGTGCTGGCCGGTACCGAAGCCGTGAACAACAAGTTTCGCGCTTTTGGAGCTACCAAAAGCAATTTCGCCTTTGAGGACCTGGCGTACCGCACCCTGGATGCCGCCGAAAAGACCCGTTCGGCCAACGGGGGCGGTCAGGATAATGACGCCCGGCTTTTTTCGCTGTTTGCCAAAGCCGACTACGTCCTGGACGACAAATACCTCTTCTCGGCCACCATCCGGCGGGATGGCTCCTCGCGCTTTGCACCCAGCCACCGCTACGGCGTTTTTCCGGCCTTCAGCGTCGGCTGGCGAATTTCGCAGGAGAACTTCCTAAAGAACAGTCCCGTCGTTGACGACCTTAA
The DNA here is from genome assembly GCA_965249815.1 of Spirosomataceae bacterium. Taxonomy (GTDB): domain Bacteria; phylum Bacteroidota; class Bacteroidia; order Cytophagales; family Spirosomataceae; genus JAJAZB01. The sequence goes on from CBDFMV010000003.1 coordinate 1,757,846, forward strand.
ACTGCGCGCCAGTTGGGGCAAAACCGGGAATCAGCAGATTGACGCCTACAACCAGTACAGCACCTACGCCACCAGTCTGGCCTCGTCGGCCTACGACATCAACGGCACCAACAATTCCCTGGTGGTCGGCTACGCCCCGCGCAAAATTGGCAACCCCGATGCCCAGTGGGAGGCTCAGACGATGACCAACGTGGGGTTGGACGCCACGCTCTTCAAGGGTAAAATTAACCTGACCGTCGATGCGTACAACCGGATTAGCGACAAACTGCTGCTCAACGTACCCCACCCCGGCACCGACGGTCAGCAGCAATTCCCGGCCGTTAACATTGGGGCTACCCGGAACAAAGGCATTGACGTGCTGCTGGGCTACAACGGCAGTGGGATGCAGGGCCAGTTGAAATACGGCATTACCGCCAACTGGTCAACGTACAGCAATACCGTCACGGCACTTTACGCGGGCGACAACGCCTACATCAACGGAGCGAACGATTCGCACTACGGCATTACAACCCGCACGGCGGTCGGGCATCCGATCTCGTCCTTTTTCGGGTACCAGATCGACGGGATTTTCCAGACGCAGGAGGAGGCCGACAAAGCACCCGTGCAGAACGGGGATCCCAAGATCTACAACCAGCCGGGTCGCTGGCGGTACCGGGACGTGAACGGCGACGGCGTGATCGATGCCAACGACCAGACCTTTATCGGCAGCCCGATTCCTAAATTCACCTACGGGCTGAATTTAACGGCCAGCTACAAAGGCTTCGACGCGACGGTATTTTTGCAGGGTGTTTCCGGCAATGACCTGTTCAACATCATGGTGGTGAGTACGCCCGATGTGCGGATTCTGGACTACTGGACGCCTTCCAACCGCAACGCTTCTCAGGCCGCGATCAACTCGCTGGCCAGCCCACTCGAATCGCAGCCGTCGAGTTACGAGGTTGAAAAAGGGTCGTATCTGCGGGCCAAGAACCTCCAGCTTGGCTACACCCTGCCCGCCGGACTTTCAGGCAAACTCAACATCAGCCGGTTGCGGGTGTACGTGCAAAGTTCCAACCTCTTCACGATCACCAAATACCGGGGCCTCGACCCCGAAGTGAACGTGCGCTACCAGGGAGGCGGAGCGGACCTTACCACGGGCGTGGATCGGGGTATTTACCCCCTGGCGCAGACATTCCTGGTCGGACTTCAATTTGGGCTTTAACCCAATAATCACTCAATCACCATGAAAAAGAGCCTTACACTCCTCCTCGCCTCGTTGCTCGGACTGACGATTTCCTGCAAAGAGCGCTTTTTTGAAACGCCCCCCCTGGGGCAGGCCATCGCCAGTTCGTTTTACAGCAAGAGCGGCATTGACCAACTCCTGATCGGCACCTACGCGCTGCTCGACGGCGTGGGCGCCTCCTCGTACGGAGGGCGTGGTCCCGACATTTTCGGACCGGGCGTGAGCAACTGGATTTGGGGCGAAGTGTCGTCCGACAACGCCTACCTGGTCGGGTATCCCGACGGCAGCGGCTTTATTTACGAACGCCACGCGGTGACGGCGACGGACTTCAATGGAAACCTGGACAACAAATGGATTGCTTTGTACGATGGCATCAACCGGGCTAATAAAACATTGGAAGCCATTGCCAACACCCCCAATTTAGATGCGGCCTCGCAGAAAGATTTCACGGCCCAGGCGCGGTTCCTGCGGGGGTTCTATCACTTCGAATTGCGGAAAATTTTTGGCAAAGTGCCCTACATCGACGAAACGCTCACGGACACCCGGCAGCCCAACGACAAAGAGATTTGGCCCAACATCGAAGCCGACCTGAAATTTGCCGCCGACAACCTGCCCGCGACCCAATCGGCCGTCGGGCGGATCAATGCATGGGGTGCCAAAGCATTGCTGGCCAAAGCCTACCTGTTCCAAAGCAAATTTGGCCCGGCGCAAACCCTGCTGGCCGACGTAATCACCAACGGCGTTACCTCAAACGGACTGAAGTACGGCCTCAGTCCCTGTTTTCGCGATAATTTCGAGGCCGCCACCGACAACGGAAAAGAATCGGTCTTTGCCGTTCAGATGTCGGTCAACGATGGCTCGCCCGAAAGCGACAACGGCAACTTTGGCGACATACTAACCAAGCCCTCTTTTAACGAGGCCGGTGTCTGTTGCACCTACCTGAAACCGTCGCAAAACCTGGTCAATGCCTTTAAAACGGATAAAAACGGCCTGCCCCTGCTGGATACCTTCAATGACAGTGATCTGAAAAGCGACGACCAGGTTGCGGCAAAAGACCCATACACGCCCGACTTTACCACGCCGGTTGACCCCCGCCTGGGCTGGACGGCCATCTCGCGGGGCATCCCGTTTCTGGACTGGGGCTTGGCCCCGCCGCAAGAGGAATGGTCCGGCGGGGGCGCTAATTACGGCGGACCGTACTCACCCGTTAAAAGTATGTTCAAGAAAACGGACCTGGGTAAATTTACCGCGACCAACTCCTGGACCAATGGGATTTCGGCGGCCAATTACACGGTCATCCGCTTCGCCGACGTGCTGTTGTGGGCTGCCGAGTGCGAGGTGGAAGTGGGCAGCCTGGACAAAGCCCGGGAGTACGTAAATCAGGTACGCCGCCGGGCCAAGACGGGCTGTTACCTGATGATGACCGATGAAAAAGGTGTTCCTACGAAAGGCCCGGCCCAGAACTACCAGGTGGGCGAATACACCACCGCGTTCACCGATAAAGACGCGGCCCGTAAAGCGGTTCGCTTCGAGCGCCGGCTGGAACTGGCCCTCGAGGGGCACCGCCTGTTCGATCAGGTACGCTGGGGCACCGCCGAACAGGAACTGAATAGCTACATTGCCGTGGAGGGCAAGAAACGTCCGTTGATGGCCAGTGGCAAATTTGTGAAGGGAAAGAATGACTACTTTCCCATTCCGCAGGTTGAAGTGGTCAACAGCGCGGTCAATGGCAAGCCCACCCTGACGCAGAACCCAGGATATTGAGCAGTTTTTTCTTCATAGGTTAAATAGTTTATAGCCCTTCCTGGTTTTACCGGGAAGGGACTTTTTCTAACCGTCGGTGCCGACACGGCCCACGAAATTGGTCTGGAAAATTCAACCAGGATGATGCCTTTCAAAACCAAACCGCGTTTTTTTCTACTCGCTGTTTTTCTGGCCGCTGGCTTTCTCGGTGGCCCCTGCCCGCTTCGTGCGCAACCCCAAAACCCCAACACCGACTGGTTCAGCCGGGCGAAATACGGCCTGTTTGTGCATTTCCTGCCCTCCGGCCCTAATTTCCAGCAACAGGTCAACGCCTTCGACGTGACGGCGTTCGCTCAGGATTGCGCCGAAGCCGGAGCGGGCTACGTCTTCATCACCCTGGGGCAAAACAGCGGCTACCATTGCGCGCCCAACGCCGCGTACAATACATACGCCGGGTACGCTCCGGGGCAACGCAGTTCCGTTCGGGATTTGCCGATGGAACTGGCTGACGCCCTGGCCAAACACCGCATCCGGCTCATGCTCTACGTGTCGGGCGACGCCCCGGCGGAGGATTCGCTGATTGCCCGACGGCTGGGTGCCGTGGGCATGGTGAAAAATGAAAACGGCGAAAACTGGGCCTATAACCCCCAGTTGGTCAGTCGCTGGGCCGAGGTCATGCGGGAATGGTCGGACCGGTACGGGGCGAAAGTAGCCGGGTGGTGGGTGGATGGCTGCTACGCCAAAAGCCACTTTGCCGATCCCTACGGCCGGGCGTACGTGAAAGCGCTCAAACACGGCAACCCCAAAGCGATTGTGGCCCTCAACTCCGGCCTGCACTATGAATCGGTGTCGCTGGCGCAGGATTTTCTGGCGGGCGAAGAGCGGTACCTGCGGACGGGCTATTGCCCCGATCGCTGGCACAACGGGGCACAGTGGCACGAACTCGGTTTTCTGGGCAAAGACTGGGGCAGTGGCGAACCCAGTTGCAACGCCGCCCAACTGGCCGACTACCTGAAAACCAGTGTCACGCCCCACGGCGGGGTGCTGACGATGGACGTCCGGCTCGACGGGAGTCGTATTCACACCAGCCATTTAGAGTTATTGAAAGGCCTCAAAGTCGCGATTCGAGGCCAGTAGACGGCGATTCGCGCGGGTTCGAGGTCGTTTCTGTCGTTGAATCCGGGTTTCGTTTCGTCCTCGCCAAAAAATCGCAGGTCTTATCCGGTTTCTGAGCATGGACGACCAACTGGCAACCCGATACGCTGCCGCAACGGGTCGCCACCGAACAACGCTGGTGAGTTTCGGCGTGAGTTGGCCCCGGTTGTCCGAACCCATACCTTACAGCCTGCAAATTTTTGAACTTACCCAACCGGAACGTTTATGCGAATTCCTGCTCTTTTGCTGCTTCTGCCTGTTCTGCTTGCCGGCATTCCGGCCACGGCCCAGACGCCCAAAACCACCCGTTCCGCCGCCCGGGGCGCGGGCCAGCGCTATTTCGGGCTACACTTCGATTTTCACGCCGAAACCAGGGATTCGGCGGTGGGCAAAAACCTCTCCGAACACAGCATGGACTCGCTGCTGAGTGCCGTGAAACCCGACTTTATCCAGATCGATTGCAAGGGCCACCCTGGCGCAACAAGCTACCCGTCTAAGGTGCCCAACGCCACCACCGCCGGACGCTTCTACAGCGATCCGCTCAAATTCTACCGGGCCGTGACCAAAAAGCATGGCGTGGATTTGTACCTCCACTACTCGGGCGTTCAGGATTATGCCGCCTTGAAGAAACACCCCAGATGGAGCGTCATAAAAGCCGATGGCACCCGCGACGAAGCCAACACCTCCGTACACGGCCCTTACGTGGATTCACTGCTAATTCCGCAACTGAAAGAAATAGCCGATTACGGAGCCACGGGCATCTGGATCGATGGCGACTGCTGGGCTACTCAACTCGATTACAGCCCGGCAGCCGTAGCCGCGTTCCAAGCCGAAACCGGCATCCAAAACGTCCCTAAGTCTGAAAAAGATCCTAATTACCAGGCATTCAGGGATTTCGCACGGCGGTCGTTTATCCGGTACGTGGGGCATTATGCCGATGAACTGCACCGCAGCAATCCTGCTTTTCGCATCGCGTCGAACTGGGCTTACTCGTCCATGATGCCGGAGCCGATTACGGCCAATGTTGATTTTCTGTCGGGCGACCTTCAGCCGATGAATAGCGTCAACGCCGCCACGCTCGAAGCCCGGATTATGGCTCCACAGGGGCGGATGTTCAACAAACCCTGGGACCTCCAGTCGTGGAGTTTTTGGTACGGATTTGGTGAACCGGCGGTGGGGGGCGACCAGAAAACCCCCGTGCATCTGATGCAGGAAGCCGCCCAGATTATCGCCCTGGGCGGTGGCTTCCAGAGTTATTTTTTCGAGAACCGCGATGCTTCCATCTCGCTGGGCGAACTGCCCGTGATGGTCAGTCTGAGCCGGTTTGTGCGGGCGCGGCAACCCTTTTGCCAGGGCAGTGTGCCAGTGCCGCAGGTGGCGATGGTCTATGCCGATGCGACCATGAAGAAGTACGACCGGGAGTTGTTTAGCCGCAACCAGGCGTACCGAACTCAGGGCGTGCTGACGGCCCTGTTAGACAGCCAGTTACCCGTCGAGCTTCTGGCCGAACACCACCTGACGGGCCGCATGGCGCAGTACCCGGTCCTCGTCATCTCCCAGCAGGATTCGCTGGCCCCCGCCTTCCGCCAGGAACTGCTCGACTACGCCCGGCAGGGGGGCAACTTGGTCGTGATTGGAGTCGAGACGACCAAACGCTTCGCCAGCGAACTCGGCATCGCGCCCACTGGCCCGGCCACCAGCACCACCAAATGGGTGCATTTCAATAACACGACGGCGGTGCTCAACGGCCTCTTCCAGCCCATCAAAATCACCGGAACGGCCAAACCCTTCGGGCAGATGACCCGCTCGGAATACGGCGCACCGTCGGGCAACATCGTTGCCACCACCACCGACTTTGGCCAGGGAAAACTCATTGGCATCTATGCCGACCTGAGCCGCGATTACGAAAAATACCAGTCGCCCAAACAGCGCGAGTTGGTGGCGGCCCTGGTTCGTCCGCTGCTGCCCAACCCGGTCGCGACGGTGTCGGGGTCGCACCTGGTGCATCTGGTGGTCAATAAGTTAGGTGGTAAGTTAGCCGTGAATCTGATCAACACTGGTGGCCACCACGCCGACCCGCAGGTCTACACCTACGATGAAGTGCCGCCGCTGCAAAACCTGACTGTGAAAATCCGCGCGGACCAAAAGCCCAAACGCATCGTCCAGCAACCCGAAAACAAGCCGCTGTCGTTCAGCTACGCCAACGGCACAGCCACCGTCGCCGTGCCGGAACTTGCCATCCATGCCATCCTAATCGTCGACTAAGGCTGGCTTTTTCGCCAAATTGAGCAGGTGCCGGAACAGCGCGAGGGCCGGGGAGGCGCGTCAGCAGCGGAGAAACGGTTGGTGAGGAAATCGTTATTTTTGGGGATGAATGCACTCACGTTTTCCCGGTTCGGCGGTCCTGAGGTCCTCCAGTTTCAGTCCATTCCCGAACCGATTCCCGAGCCGGGTCAGGTGCTGGTCGAAATGCGGGCAATCGGCCTCAACTTCGCCGATATCTACCGTCGAAAAGGCAATTACCACCTGGTGGGAGCGCCTCCCTACCTTGCTGGCTACGAAGGCGCCGGCGTGGTGGTGCAGGTGAACGGGGTGCAGGGCGTGCAGCCGGGCGATCGGGTGGCGTTTGCCGACGTGCCCCGGGCCAACGCCGAACGGGTTGTGGTTCCGTTCGATCACCTGATTCCGTTGCCCGACTTGATTTCGTTCGAAACCGCCGCCAGTGCCCTGCTGCAGGGCCTAACCGCGCAGTATTTGGTAACCGACAGCCATCCCGTGAAATTGGGCGAAACCCTCGTGATTCACGCCGCCGCTGGGGGCGTGGGCCAGTGGCTGGTTCAGCTTGGCAAACGGATGGGCGCAACGGTGGTTGGCCTGACAACGTCCCCGGCCAAGTTGTCGCGGATCCGTGAGTTGGGCGCGGACGCCGCTTTGGTGCTGACCAACGACTGGCCCCGGCAGGTTCGCCAGCAGGTGGCCTCGGTCGATGTGGTTTACGACTCGGTAGGCTCGACCCTCGCCGACAGCCTGGGGGTGGTGCGCGACGGCGGGGCGGTCGTGTTTTACGGCATGAGTGGGGGCAACCCGTCTCCCGTCGATCCCCGGTACCTGATGGACGCCAGCAAACGCCTGATCGGGGGTGATCTGTGGAGTTACCTAACTTCGCGCACCGAGCGACTCAACCGCAGCCGTCAGCTTTTCGATTGGCTGCTGAGCGGAGCCGTTCACCTGACCGAACCCACCCGCTTCGCCTTGTCGGACGGGCAGGCCGCCCATGCATACCTGGAGAGCGGCCAAAGTGCGGGGAAGGTGCTGCTGATTCCGTGACCCGCTGCCCCGCTGTCCGACGAACCGGAACGCACGCTAAACTCAGGATTTATGAATCTATCGTTTGCCCAAAAAATAGTCGTCGTCACCGGGGGAGCAAAAGGCATCGGCGAAGCGACGGCCCGGCTTTTTTGCGGACACGGAGCCACCGTTTACCTCCTCGACGTGGATCCGGCGGGCGAGGAAACCGCCCGGCAGATTGGCCCCAACTGCCGGTTTCTGGCTTGCGACGTCACGGACGCCGGAGCGGTTGAAGCGGCGATGGCCACCGCCGCGGCGTCGGCGGGGCGGCTCGACGTACTGGTCAACAACGCGGGCATTCAAACGCACGGTACGGTAGCCGACACGGCTGAGGAGGTCTGGGATCGCACGATAGCGGTTAACCTGAAGGGGTATTTTTTGTGCGCCAAATACGCCATGCCCCACCTGCTGCGGTCCGACAAGCCGGTGATTATCAACGTGTCCAGCGTAAACGGCATCCAGAGCGAGGCCAACGCCTGCGCCTACGTGGCCACGAAAGCCGCCATCCTGGGCCTGACCAACAGCATCGCGGTGGATTTCGCCCCCCGGCTCCGGTGCGTGGCCGTTTGTCCGGGGGCGGTCGACACACCCATGCTCCGGGTGGACCTGGCCGGAGCCGAAAATCCCACGCAGGCCGTCCATGAAGTCAACCGCATTCACCTGCTCGACCGCCCCGCCGAGCCTGAGGAGATTGCCCGGGCGATTGTCTTTTTGAGCAGCGAAGCCGCCTCCTTCATGACCGGCCACCACGTCCGGGTGGACGGCGGCATCGGCATCCGCATTTGAAGCCCCTCACCAACCCCAGCAGCTATGAATTCTCAACACCTCCTCCCGTTACTCTCCGTCCTGCTACTGGCCGGTAGCGTAGCGGGCCACAGCCAATCCCCCGTTGCCATGTCCTACGAGCAGTACATCCGAAGCGGCATTCCCGCCAAAAAAGAGATTGACGTCTTCCTCAACGAGTTGTCCTGGGCCAAGTTCGACCCCGAAATGGGCTACATCCTGGGCAAGTACATCCCGCACGACGGGGTCGCCCAAAGCTCCACCCTTTCGACCATCGGGGCCAACGGGGCGCGCACCTCGTTCATGTACGTCCATAAACCCTGCCGCATCAACACCTACGGCAACAGTTTCACCCAGTGCCACCAGGTCAGCGACGGCGAAACGTGGCAGGAGTACCTGGCCGCGCACCTCGGTGAACCGATTCGCAATTTCGGCATGGGCGGCTACGGCGTCAACCAGACCTACCGGCGGATGCAGCGGGAAGAGGCCACCAAAAACGGCGCGGAGTACCTGATGTTTTACATCTGGGGCGATGACCACATCCGGAGCCTGCTGCGGTGCCGGTACATGCTCATTCAAAGCTGGAGCAAGGAACAGGACGCCCGCGAAGGCCTGGGCCGGATGTTTCACGGCAACTTCTGGCCCAACCTCGAAATGGACCTGGAAACGGGCCGCTTCGTCGAGCACAACAGCCGGATTACCGTCGCCCAGGACCTGTACAAAATGACCGACCCGGACTGGATGTACGAAAACCTGAAGGACGACCTGGCGCTGCAAATGGCCTTGTTTAAAAAAGGGCAAATCAACACCATCGACCGGGACAAATTAAAGAAACTGGCGCGGTGCCTGCACACGTCCATCGACCCCGACGGGGCCAAAGACCTCCCCGCTGCCGTGGGGCAGTTGCTCGACACGTACGCGTTTGCGGCCACGAAGTACCTGCTGGGCAAGACCAAAGCCTTTGCCGAGCAGCACCACAAAAAACTGATGGTGATTCTCTTCGACCCGTACGCGGTTACCAAATCGCTGATTGCCAACGGCACCCGCTACGACCAGACGGTAGTGGATTACCTACGGGAGAACCGGTTCACGTATTTTGACATGAACCTCGTCCACGCTCAGGATTACAAAACCTTCAACCTGAGCGTGGACGAATACTACAAACGCTACTTTATCGGTCACTACAACCCAGCCGGGAATCACTTCTTTGCCAGTTCAATCCGCCCGCACGTGGTGGAGTGGCTAACCCCTAAACCAATTACCTACCAGAACACGAAGCAGCAGTTGATTGATTTTAAAGGCTACCTGGACGGGTACTGAGGCGAATCCATCGCCCGCCTGCTCACCGCCCCGTACCGCGAATCACCTCGACGGTGTGGTTGTCCATCCAGTCCCAGTCAATTTCAACGCCGAGGCCGGGTCCCGTCGGGCAGTGCTGGCAGCCATCCGCCCGGATTTCGAGGGGGTCGTTTTTCAGCCCAAACCGAAACATCGGGTGGTGGCTTTCCAGAAACCGCGACAGCCGCGTGGCGCAGCCGAGGTGCAGGTTGGCCACGTCGAGGAGCGGCGCGGCGGCGGTGTGGATTTCAAAGTCAAACCCCATCAATTCGCACATACCGAGGGCTTTCATCGCTCCGGTGATGCCCGACTTGTGGTGCACGTCGCCCCGCACGATGTCGATGGCTCCTTCGGTCAGGTAGTGCGGCAACTCGAACACGCCCACGGTTTCGGCGGCCAGCACCGGCGTGCGGATGGCCTGCGAGAGTTTTTGCAGTTGCAAAATCCAGGCGTCGGGAAAAGGCTCCTCAAACCATTCGTAGTGGAGTTCGTCCAGTTCGTATCCGATTTTCAGGGCATCTGCAAAACTGAGCACGCCCGAGGAATCGACCATGAGCGGGAAGCCCTCGCCCGCCACTTCGCGGGCCTTCCGGAGCCGGGGAATGTCCAGCGTCGAGCCGCCCGACAACTGCAGTTTCACGCCCAAAAAGCCTTCCTCTTTTTTCCGGGAAACCTCGCGGGCCACGTCGTCCACGGTCTGGATGGTTTGCGGGGGGCAGGTCGAATACACGGGAACTTTGGTGCGGTACTGGCCCAGCAATTTGGCAATGGACAGCCCGGCTACTTTGCCCTTAATGTCCCACAGGGCGACGTCGAGGTTGCCCCAGATGGCCTCGCGAAAGTTGTAAAGGTGGCGCTGTTTGGCCCGAAATGCCTGCCAGATGGCTTCGTGGTTGAGGGGATCCTGACCGACCAGATCGGAGTAATACACACTGTGCACAGCCAGCGCCGAAGGACGACCCTGGCCCAGCGGCCCGTAGTCCATGGTGTAGCCTTCCAGCCCCGGCTCGTCGGTGTGCAGGGTGGTGAGCGGAAGATCGAAGTACGGCGTGTACCCCGCCGGAACGGGATTGGGCGCGTACCACGCGTCGGAAGACAACCGGATGAGGCGCGTGGTGAGGTTGGTGATAACCATGACGGGCTGCGGTTTGGTAGGACGGGTCAAATTATCCGGTTGTAACCCGTCATTGCCGGGTATGACGTAGTTTAACGGCCCTCGCCGCTTGCGTGCATCCGTTCCAGCTTCAGGGGGTACGTCCGGCCTGAATTCCACTGGGCTACGTACAGGTTACCGGATTCGTCCACAGCTACGTCGTGCGGATGCCTGAACGGGCTTTCGGGCGTTTGCCGCTGTTCGTGCAAACGCCCGTCATCGGCATACACCGGTGCCGTACCGCCCGGCGTCGAGACGACCCGGTCGTGCTCATCCAGAATTTGCAGGTAGCCTGAGTTCTCCGTTTTGTTGGTGCCCGAGCGAAACACGGCGGCGTACACGTTTGGCCCGTGAATCACCGGGCGGCACACGAACGAACCGGGCATCACCACGTCGGCCAGCCAGTGCCCGTCGAGGGTGTAGCGCCGGAAACAGGTGTCGTTGCGCGAGGTGATGAGCAGCGTGGGTTGGCCCTCGTGCTGACTCCCGGGCCGGGTATCGAGGGCAACGCCGTGGGCGCAGTGAAAAGGCGCCAGGGCGTCTTCGTCGGTTTTGACCGGCCACTGCCGCGAGGGCCAGCCGCCCCAGTGCCGCACGTACGCGCCCCGGTGCGTGTACTGCGTGACGGTCTGCCAGCCGTAGCCGTCGGTCGCGTACATGTCGCCGTTGGCCGGATTCACGGCGGTTTCGGTGGGTTTGAATTCCGCCGCCGATTGGTAGAGGCCACTTTCTTTGGGAAACCTGAGCGTCAGGACCACGCGCCCGTCGAGGGTGGTTTTGATGACTTCGTGGCGCAGAAAATCGGCAAGGAAAAGAAATTCTTCACCGCCTTCGTTCGCGATGGTCAGGCCGTGCGCACCGGGATAGTCGTGGCCCCAGCAATCCAGCAGCGTTCCGTCCTGGCTGTAAATCAGAAGGTTGTTGCGTATTTCGTTGGTCAGCACGAACAACCGCCCCCGCCGGTCGAAAGCCAGTTCGTGGCAGTCGTTGACGGGCGTGCGGGCCGGGGTCAACTGGCCCCATCCGGGTACGAGCCGGTAGCGGAAGTCCCCGTGGCCGAGCAGGGTGTCGTTCATTGTTTCAAAAATTAATCGGCTAAATCAGGTTGGTAACGTTCTGGCCCACCCCGTTTCGCGGAGAAAAAACTCGGGAATCAGGGCTTTTGCCGCCTCGCGCACCCGCCCGGCAGCGACCTCCGGAATGCTCCGGTACGGCCAGCGCATTCGGCTGCCCACGGTGGCCCAGCCCCCAACGACGGATAAAAACTTGTCGCAGGCCGGGTTTGAATACCGCTGCTCAAGCAGGAGGGGAGCGATTTGGTCGCCCATGAATTGCTGAATGCGGGCTTCCCATTCCAGCGCGGCGGGCAGGTCGGTTTTCGTCAGGTTGGCCCAGGCCTGCGCGACGCCCGGGTGCAGGCAGGCCACGTTGGAGTAGGCTCCGTGCGCGCCCTCGCGGATACCCGTGGCCAAAAAATGCCCCGGCACGAAGGTGGCCAACCCGGCCATGTGCTGGCGCATCGCGGCGTACCAACCGGCGTCGCCACCGGGTACTTTTACGCCAACGAGTTGCGGCACGGCGGCTTTCAACCGCCCGAACTGCGCGGGCGTGAGCCGCACTTTGGCCTGGGGTGGGTTGTACAAAACGAGCCGGACGGTTTCGGCCAGCCCCGCCAGTTTTTTCAGAAACCGAACCTGCTCTTCCTCAACGGGCGGAAACCAGTCGGGCAGAATGACCTGGAACGCCGCCGGTTCATATTGCAGGCTGCGCCGGAGCCGCTCCAGCGTCAGCACCGGGCTGGGGTGACTCACGCCAATCTGAAACGGCATCCCCGCCGACTGGCATTTTTGCGCCAGCAACGCCTGAATTCGGTCAAACTCGGCTTCGGTTTGGTTGAAAAACTCGCCCGCCGTGCCGTTGGAATAGATTCCATCCACGCCGAAGCCGAGGAGCGCGTCGATTTCCGCCTCCAACCGCGCCAAGTCAATCGAGTCGTCCGGGGCAATGGGCAGCAGCAGCGTGGCCCAGTTGCCGGTCGGGAAGTGGCGCTGGTCAGGCATAGGCTTTTTCACGGAGTTCGGCCGCCAGTTTTTCCTGGTAGGCCTGCTTGCGGGCCGTGTCTTCCTTCGCCCGTTCGGCGTAGTAAATGAACCCCAGGGCCTTGCGGGTGCGGGCAGCGGACTGGTTGCCATCGGCGCGGTGAATGGTCAGCGAATGGTGCACGAGCAAATCGCCGGGCTGAGTTGGGAAGTACACCTCGTTTGCCAAGTCTTCGGGCGTGCCGAAATCGGTGATGCCCTGCGAAAAGCCCAGCACGCCCGTCCGCCCGTGGGGGCGCAGGCCCCGCCGGTGCGAACCGCGCACGTAACGCACGCAGCCGTTTTCTTCATCGACGGGTTCGAGGGCCATCCACATCGTCACGGCTTCGTTGGGGTCAAGCATGAAGTAATACCCGTCCTGATGCGCGGGCGTGGGTTGACCGATGCGCGGCGGCTTGTTGAAGTATTGCATGTTTTTGCCACGTACCCGGTCGTCGAGCAGCGCCGAAGCCAGCGCTTCAAACCGGCTGCCGAACATCAGGGAATCGAACAGCGGGTCGTAGTGGTAGAGCGACTGGATTTGTTTCAGCGTCGAAGGCTCGGCGGGGTTTTCGTAAAAAGCCACGTCGGGCGGCATCGCGGGCACGCGTTCCCGGATGAGCGCCGTCAGGTGCTGGTTGACGGCGGCCACTTCCGTGGTGCCAAGGAAGCCGGGCAGGAACACGAAGCCGTCGCGGAGGAAACCGGCCCGAAGCGTAAGCGGAGTGCTGTTCATCGGATGGTGGTTTTTAGTCGGTCAAATCGGTGGTGAGCGCGGCGCGGGGTGTTTTTTTGCCGGGAAAAAGCGGACTCAGCAACAGCCCAAACCCCACGCAACCCACAATGCCCACGCCGGGGTACAGGAAGAAATGCACCCAGCCGCCCGCCTGCACGAAATAAAGCAGCCCCGCGCTGAGCAGAAACCCCGCCAGCACACCGCCGCCCGTGATTTTTTTAAAGAAAATCCCGGCCACGAACAGCCCCGCCAGGCAGCCCCCAAACATGCCCGTCAGCTTCAGGTACTGGTCCCAGATGGAAGGATTTTGCAGGTACACCAGCCCGATGGCGATGGCGATGCCCGCCAGCCCCAGGACCAGCGTAGCCAGCCGGGCGAAGTTGAATCGTTGTTTGTCCGAGGAATGGGGCCGGAATTGCCGGTAGAAATCGGTGGTGATGACCGTCGAAATGGAATTCATTGACGACGAAATCGTGGACATCGTGGCGGCGAACAGGCCGGCAATGACCAATCCGCGCAATCCCGCCGGGAGTTGGGTGGAGATGTACCAGGGGAATACGTCGTCGGTGCGGCTCAGCGGGTTGAGCGCGGCGGGATGATGCCGGAAAAACACCCACAACGCCGTGCCGACCAGGAAGAAAATCGCCGAGGCTGGAATCACCAGCAGCGCGTTGGTCCAGATGGAACGCCGGGCTTCGGCCTCGGTCGGGGTGGTCAGGTAGCGTTGCACGACCACCTGGTCGGCGGTGTAGGTGCTCAGTTGCGAGAGAAAATTGCCCGCCAGCACTACCCACCAGACTGGCTCGGTGAGCGCCCAACCCCGGTTGATGAGGTGAAACTTGCCCGCCGCCGCTGCTTCCTGCACCATCGGCCCGAACCCCCCGACGGCCTGGGCAATAAACACCAGACTCGCCAGCGCCCCGCCCAGCAACACCACCACCTGAGCCACTTCGGTCCAGATTACGGCCTCGATGCCGCCGGAAATCGTGTAGGCCACCGTAACCAGGCTCACCAGGACAATGCAGGCCAGTAAATCGAGGCCGGTAACGGTACTCAGCACCAGCGCCGGCAGGTAGGTGACGATGCCCAGCCGCCCGGCCTGAAACAGCACAAACGTCAGGCTTCCCATCAATTTGACCCGCCGGTCGAAGCGCCGTTCCAGAAACTCATACACACTGGTAATCTTGATTTTACGAAAATACGGCAGGAAGAAGTACGCCACCACCGGGGCCACCAGCACGATGCACACGTTGGCTAAAATGTACACCCAATCCGTGGCGAAACTCTTGGCCGGGATGGCGATGAAGGTCAGTGCCGAGAGTTTCGCCCCAAAAATACTCAGCCCCGCCGCCCACCAGGGAATGTGCTGGCCGCCGAGGAAAAAATCGTCGGTAGAAGCGCTCATTTTGCGGGCCACGTACACCGAAATCCCCACGACGAGCAGAAAATACAGGCCCACCACACCCCAATCCAGCCCGCCAAACGCGCCCGCCCGGTGAGTCAGGGGGCCCATCAGCACCCGGTTGGTGCGCACGCCGGGGCGAACTTCGCCGCTGGGCAAAACCAAATGTCCTTCCCACACGACGAGCGGTGTCGTGACTGGTGCCCAGGTGCTGGCCGAGGGGTTCAGGGCGGCATCCGGCTTTTTGTCGGTCAGCACGTCGCCCGCTCCGGCCCAGGTGTCGGTCAGGGTGTGGTAGGCGAGCACCTCCCGCCGGAACCCTGGGTGGTGTTCTTTGAGCAGCGAATTTTTGTCGGCGTTGGCCCCGTCGTCGCCACCGGGCACGAGCAGGTGATTCTGGCCGCTGGCAAACGCGGGCGAAGGGGCGGCCACCGCCGGACGCGGCAGGTCGGTCAGGCGTTTCCAGGTGCCTTTCGCCGGGTTGAAGGCGTACGCGTCGCGCAGATAGTGGCGTTTGATTCCCCCCGTGGGGCCATCAGCGGCGATTTCCGTTCCCGAAAACAAGAAAAACTGCCCGTCCTGCGCTCCGGCCACGGCCAGGTGGGGAGGCGCTGCCAGGTCGCTCCGGCGGTGGTCAAATCCAGGCTCAGGAACCACTTCCCGGCGATGGTGTCGCCGGGCGATTCGATACCCCCGGCCACGTACACGGTGTTGCCAAGGACGGCCCCGCAGGCGTTGGCCAGCGGCAGGGGCAGGGGCGCGAGGGGTTTCGTGGAAAGCTGCCCGTTTTCGTAAGTCAGCAGAAATGCGCTGGGATAATGCCACCGGGCGTCGGCCCCGCCGAGGCAAAGCACACCGCCCGGCACCGTCAGCGCGACGCCGTAGCCCATCGGGCGGGGCAGCCGACCGACTTTTTTCCAGGAACCCTCCGGCTTTTCGAGCACGAACACGTCGTCGTACCAGGTTTTTTTGGTGGCTCCCCACGGCCCCACGTTGTCGGGAAAATTGGCCCCGCCCGCCACGAGCAACGCCCCGTGCGCGACGCCCGCGTACGCCCCGGCGAAACCCACCGGGTTGGGTAGGGGCGGCAACCGTCCCCAGGTCAGCGGGCCTTGTGCGGGGGCGCGGAGGCTCATCATCAACAACATGAAAAACACAGGGACTCGCATGAGCAGAGGGGCCGGTTTCCCGCGGTTGGGATGCATCCCGACCGCGGGAAAGGGTTATTTTTTCAACGTGACCCCGTCGAGCGCAGGCGTGGCCTGGCGGAGCGCCTGCCAGAAGCCCATGTCGTCCAACTCCTCGTAAAGTTGCTCGTATTGCCCGGCATTCAGGGTACCCAGCGGCAGGCGACAAGGCCCCACGTCGTACCCAAGCATGTGCATGATGGCTTTCTGGGCGGGAATGGGCGGAAATTTCACCATCACCCGCACCATGTTGACGAGCTGCATCATCCGCACCTGGGCCAGCGGCAAATCACCCGCCCGAAAGGCCTGCATCACGTTCAGGTACAGGGGGGCGGCGAAATTGAACGTACTGCCGATAGCCCCCCGCGCCCCAACACTCAGGGCGGGCAGGAGCATTTCGTCGTAACCAAACAGCACGTCGTAACGCCCGGCGGCGTGGGTCAGGCAAGCCTGGTATTCCCAGAGCGTGTTGGCTGTGTACTTGATGCCCGCCAGGTTAGGGATGCGGCTTTCGCTCAGGCGCAGGAAGTCCACCATGTCGAGGCCCACGCCGGTCAGGGCCGGGATGTGGTAGTAATAAAACGGCAGGTCGGGCGCGGCCGAGGCGATGTCGGCCATGCTTTCGCACAGGTTTAACACCGAGGTGGGTTTGAAGTAAAACGCGGCCACCGACGAGGCCGCATCCGCCCCGATGGCGGCGGCGTGGCGCACGAGTTCCTGCGATTCGCGGATGCTGGGGTGGCCCACGTGGACAAACACCCGGAAGCGGCGGGCCGCGGCGCTCACGAAGGCTTCGGCCACCGCTTTGCGTTCGGCGGTGGTCATGTTGGGGCCTTCGCCATTGGAACCGCAGACAAATACGCCGCTGACGCCGTCGGCAAGGAGTTTTTCAACCAGGACCGGAACCAGGTCAAGGTTCAGCTCGCCGTCGGCGTGGAAGGGCGTGAAGGGGGCGGCCAGCAAACCCTGGGTTTTGGGAAGGATTGAGGTCGTTTAGCCCCGCCGTGCCCCAACTGGCGCGCAGCTTCAACTGATTAACGGCGTTGACCTTCCAGAACGACTCCCGCGCCACGTTCCAGCCCGCCGATACCGACGGAAAGAAGGCGTACTTGTTGTTGGGCGCAAAATTGGAAAATCCGTCGTACCGCAGCGTGGCCCCCAGCAGGTACCGCCCTTCGTAGTCGTAGGCCAACTGACCAAAATAACTGGCCGAGCGGGTTTCGTTGAGCACCGACGACTGCCCGAAGTAGTTGGGCTGGGTCTGGCCGTTTTCGACCCGCACGATGGGTTCGCCGATGGTGAAGATGTAATCGCTCGTGGCGCGGGAGGAACTGATGATGGATTGGAAAAACTGCACCCGCGTGAAATTGAACCCGGCCAGTGCGGTGAAGTTATGCCGTCCGCCGAGCGTGAAATCGTACTGAAGCAGGTGATCGGTCATCAACTGCTTGTTCTGGTAAAGGTTGTTGTACTTCTCGCGGGGGTTGGGATACTGCACCGGGTCGACGAACGATTTCCGGAAAAGAAGGTGTCGGAAATCCTCGATGGCCAGCGAAACGCTGGGGCGGTAGTGCAGGTTTCTGGCGATTTCGTAATCGCCTCCCACCCGGAACACAAAACGCTGGGTGTTGATGCGCCGGTCGTCGTACATCAATTCGTGGAAGCGGTTGCGGGTGTTGACGTTCTCGCCGAGTTTAGGACTGCCGTTGTCGTAAAAATAGCGAACGAGGGGGGTTACACGCAGACCCCGCGTGAGGGTGGCCAGGCTCTGTTCGACGTATTTATTGTCGTTCCACTGGTAGTTGGCACTGGCGTCGATGCGCAGGCGCTCGGTTACCTTAAAATTAAAATTACCCAACGCGCTGAATCGTTTGTAGCCGGTTCCGGCGAAGACCCCGCCCTGATTGACGTACCCCAGGGAGACGTTGTAAGCCGACCGATCAGTTCCTCCGTCGAAGCCAATGTTGTAGTTGTTGGTCTGAGCCGTGTTCCAGACCCGGTCCATGTACTGATTGTCCTTAAAAAGCAGGGTCTTGCTGGTGTTGACCGGGTCCGGCATGGTTTCGTAGCCGAGGTTATTGATCAGGTTGTCGACGTACGCCTGGCCTTCCACGGCCACGATGTTGTCGAGGTAAGCCGTCGTGTAATAACCCGCCCCGTACTGGCCCGGCTGGGTGTAGGGGGTTACTGAGAAGGAGGCCGCCCCCTGGTACAGAAACCGATTGATGTCGATGGCGTCGGGCGTTCTGGCCATCAGGGGCCGGGTCAGGTTCAGGTAGTCACGGGCGTTGAGGTAGTTGTACCGGCGGGCCTGGGTTTCCCAGCCGTGCTGGTAACGGAAGGTCACGTTTCCTTTGCCGCTGCCAAACTTTCCCCCTTTCGTTTTGACGACAATCACGCCGTTGGCCCCACGGGCACCGTAAATGGCCGTCGACGCGGCGTCTTTCATCACCTGAAGGGATTCGATGTCGTCGGGGTTAATGTCGTTGAGGGTACGGAACACCCCGTCGATGACCACCAGCGGGCTGGTGTTTTCCTGATTCGCCACACTGGCACCGCCACTGTTTGGCGTGCCCGTCCCGTACGGATTGAGTTTGGTCCCGCCGCGGATGATGATGTTCGCACCGGCACCGGGCTGCCCACTCAGGATGGGGATGGATACCCCCGCGATTTTACCCTGCAAGGCTTGTACGGGGTTGACGTTAGGTGCATTTCGGAGTTCACGCTGGTCGAGTTTCGACACAGCCGCGGTTGTCCTGGCCCGCGATTGGGTCGTGTAGCCCACCACGACTACTTCGTTGAGGCCCTTCGCCTCGGCTTCCAGCACGACATCGAGTGTACTTCGATTTCCCACGGCGATTTCCTGCGAGGCATAGCCGATGGAGGAAAAGGATAGCGTAGTTCCCTCAGGAACGGCCAGCGAATAGCGGCCTTCGTTGTTGGTGGTCGTGCCCTGGGTAGTCCCTTTCACGGCCACATTGACGCCGGGTATCGGTTGGTTGGTGTCGCTGGCTTTGACCTGACCCGACACCGAAAGGCGCTGTTGTGCCATTGCCCCAGGCACCAGGAACCACTGCAGCAGGAATATCCCTGGAAGGAAAAGCCGCAGAACGTAATGGTATTTCATGCGGGAGAGGAGGTTTAGGTAGAGAGGAAGAACAAATTCACTAACGTAGGTACGTGATAATGTAGAACATATTTACGTACAAATATATTTAGGTCGAATTTGCATTATCAACTAATTGATTGATTTTTTTTTAGAACGGCTCCAGCGCCCGCCTCCGCTCCGTCGGGCAGGTGGTTTCTGCCGACTACCCCTCGTTGTTGTGCTGCATCAGGTAAGCGAAGTAGTGCTCGAAGTGGCGCTGCATGGCGGCGCGAAAGGAGTCCGGTGTCCCGTGCTTGAGTTCTTCGAGCAGGCCGCGGTGATCGACCGAGCCAACCAGGATCGTTCCGATTCGGGCTTCGTACTTGAGCCAGTAATCAAAAATGGGAATGAGCAGCTTGGTAAATCGTCGGAGAAAGTCGTTGCCGGTCATCCGGTAAAGCCGCCCGTGGAATTCGAGTTCGTAGCGGATGTGATCCTGGGGGGTTTTCGCCTTTTTCTCTTCGTCGGCGACTGTTTTTTCCAAAAACTGAAGGTCTTCGTCCGTGCGGTTGACAAACAAAAGGTCGCACATTCCCACTTCGAGCACAATCCGCAAGCTAAACAGGTTTTTGATGGCATCGGAACCAAGGAGTTTAGGCTCAAGCATGCGTTCCAGGCCATTCATAATGTCGGGTTCGGTCAGCACCATGCCCCGGCGCTTTTTAGTCTCGATCATGCCCAGCATGCGCAACCGGCTCAGGGCCTCGCGAACCACGCCCCGGCTGACCCCCAGGGCTTCGGCCATTTCTATTTCTTTGGGCAGGGCCTGGCCAGGACGGTAGCCACGCTCCATAAAATACGCCCGGAGGCGTTCTTCCACCTGATCGGCCATGGTGGATGATTGAATGGGATCCAAGCCGATAACACTCATGCTGCACGCAGAAAAGAAGGTCTGGGCAAAAGTATGATATATTTATGTAGTGCATAAAATCATTTTCTGCTTTTCTTCTGCCGACTTGCCGGGTGCTTTAGTCAAGTTCCGGAAGGATAGGACTGTGGTGGCAGTTGAAGCACCGGCGACACAGGTCCCACCATCCCCGTAAGGCTCGTGACCAAGGCCGACCGGGCGGGCTGTTCCTGGTGCCGCCACAATTCTTGAAAAACCGGGCTGCCCAGCCGGAGTGAGTCGAACGTGCCCTCGTCCACGATTCGTCCATTTTCCAGCACGTACACGTAGTCGAAAAGGCGCAGCAGGTGCAGCCGGTGCAGCGACGACAGCACGGCTTTTCCCTCAAATTCGGCGAACATCGTTTCGTAAATCCGCAGTTCGGTCTTGGGGTCCACGCTGCTGGTGGGTTCGTCCATCAGCACGAGGTCGCTGGCGCGGGCGGCGAGCACGCCGCGGGCCAGGGCCAGGCGCTGTTTTTGCCCGCCCGACAGGTTCACGCCTTTTTCCTGAATGTTCGAGGCCAGGCCGTTGGGCAGGTTGGCCACCACCTCGTCGAACTGCGCCGTGCGGCAGGCGGCGCGGATTTCCTCGTCCGAAAAAGGCAAGCCGAGCGTGATGTTGTAGGCGATGGTGTTCTCGAAAATTTCGGGTTCCTGCGGAAACAGCGTCACCGCGTCGGCAATCGCGCCGAGGTCGGGGTGGGAGTGACCATCCACCGCCACCCGTGCGCCCGGTTCGGCGGCGTACAACCCGCGCAGCAGGGCCAGCAGCGTGCTTTTGCCACTGCCGCTCTCGCCAATGAATGCAATCCGCTCGCCCCGCCGGATGCGCAGCCGGAGGTCGTGCAGGCCAGAGGGTTTCGGTCGCCGGTCGTCGGCAAAACGCGGTTGGGTGGCGCGGTGCGCGAAATTCAGGCCGCTGATTTCGATGGCGCGCCAATCGGTGGGCAGGGGCGCGGGGGCGACGGGGCGGTGTTGCAGGGCGAACGACTCGGTGATGTGCCGGGCCGTTTGCACGTGGGTGTTGAACTGCACGATTTCGGTGTACTGGTAGGCCACGTCGTGAAACACGCTGGTGAACTGGTTGACGTAGCCCAGCAGCGTGACCAGCCCGCCGAGGGCGAACACCGCGCCCGGCGATGCGTGCTGCCAAACGTACCCCACCACCATCACGGCGTAAATCAGCCCGACGAGCATGTCCGCCGAAAACCACTTCCATTCATTCACGACCACGTTGCGCCGGAACGGTGGCCAGATGGCCGCGACTTTATCCATCAAACTGATTTGCAGGCGTTTTTCGAGCCGCAACGTGATCACCGTCACGATGTTGGAGAGGCTGTCGAACAGCGTGGACGTCACCACGTGTTCGCGCTCGTTGACCTCGTCCAGGCTTTTGATGAAAGGCTTGTCGAACCGGAAAATCACCCAGACCGTCAGCACGCCCAACCCCACGCCGACGAGGCCGAACAGCGGCGAGAAATAGACCATCGCGGCGAACGAAAACACGAATTTCGAGAACGCGTTGAGGTACACGAAGCCGTTCTGGAAAAAGTCGCGGAGGGCTTCGTAGGCCTTGCGGAGGCGGTTGATGGTCGAGCCGCTGTGGTGGTCCTGGTGCCACTGCACGGGCAGGTGCAAAGCCTGGTGGTAGAGCGAATCGAGGTAATTGCGGCTGACGTTGAAGGCCAGTTCGCGCTCCAGCACGCGGGCGGGACCGTGGAGCACCCAGCCCAGCGCCCGCAACCCCAGAAACGCCCCGGCGTAGAGCCAGGCGTGGCGCAGCGCCCCCGTACCTTCGCGCTGAATTTCGGCGATAAACCAGCCGTAAAGCAGGGGATTGAGCGCGTAAACGACGTTGGCCAATGCAAAAAGGGCGTACACCAGCACGAAGCGCCGCCGGTGCTGACGCGCGTACCGCCACGCCGTGCGCAGCAGCGACAGGTAAGGATTGTTCACGAACGGTTGAAGGTGGGTGGTTGTTGGGCTTTCCGAAAAAAGCCCGCGAAAGTAACGGAAAAATCCGGTGCCCGGCGGGCGTTTTTACGGATTTAATTTTGGGTCGTTTGTGCCGGTTCCGGGTAGTGCGGCAGGCATCTCGTCCTTCAGGTCCACGCCGCTGAGGCGGCGGGTTTTCATCTCCGAAAGCAGCCAGAACAGCTTCGCCGCCGCCAGTTCGTAACTCAACCCCAGCGGACGGATGTTGGAAACGCAGTTGCGGCGCTCGTCGGTCAGGCCGGGGCGGGGGGCGTAGGTGAGGTACGCGCCGAGGCTGTCGGGCGAGGTGAGGCCGGGGCGCTCGCCGAGCAGGATCACGGTCATGTCGGCGTGGAGCAACGCCCCGATTTCGTCGGCGACGGCCACGCGGCCCTGCTCCACGAGGCAAATCGGCGCGAGGCGCCAGCCGATGTCCCGGCAGGCCGGAATCAGTTTTTCCAGCACCGGCACCGCGTGGGCGTTGACGGCCTGCGCCGAAAGCCCGTCGGCAACGACTATCGCTACATCCGTTTGAAGGCTAACGTTCCACGTTTGAAGTTGTTGGTTGGATTCTTCGCTCAGCCTTCGCCCGAAATCGGGGCGGAGCAGGTACTCCTGGCGGGTGGCGGCGGCGGTTTTCAGGTGAAAAACTGTTGGATGCAACGAACGCAGTTTTTCGCGCAAACCCGGCAGGTCGAGCACCGACTGCACGGCGTCGCGGGCGCGGGCGTGGTCGAGGTTGAAGTCGAGCAAAGCCTTCGTGGGCAGGCTGTGCCCCGCCCGGCCCTGGGCGATACGGGCGGCGGTGAAGGCGCGGAGAAACTCGTGGGCGTCGGCGTGCATGGGTGGCAAGTTACGGGGCAATCGGTTCCGGCGCGTGCGAGGTTCCTGCGGTTTGACAGGCCGAAGTGGAAGAGGCGGGTTGCAAAACCGCAGTATTTGGGTTCGAAACGCCGGGCGGGGCTAAAAATCACTGAATTCAGGGACACCTAAATCACGGAGTTCGGTGATTTCTGCGGACGGCCAAACGCGCACCTTTGCCCCGTCAAGTTTTGGTAATCCCTCGAAAGGCAACGCCTGCTTTGCCATCAACCGAGTCGGATGAACCACTACTTAGGTAACGGTAATGAGTGCGCTGGCCCTTGCCCGGACTGACGATGCCCCCGAAAGCCGACACTCCTTTTTCAAACTATAAACCTCTTCTGAGTATGGAATCAACGAAAACAGCGCAACGGCCATTGCGGTTGCACGGGCAGCTTATTGCCCCGCAAGACCCGGAGTACGACTCCGCACGTCAGGTGTTTAACGGCATGATCGACAAGCACCCGGCCCTGATTGCCCGCTGTGCGAACGTGGACGACGTGGTGGCGATGGTCAACTACGCCCGCGAACAGAACCTACTGCTGGCCGTGCGCGGCGGAGGCCACAACGCCGCCGGCCTCGGCGTCTGCGACGACGGCGTCGTGATTGACCTGTCGGGTATGAAGCGCATTGACGTGGATGCCGAAAAACAAACCGTCCGGGTAGAAGGCGGCTGTTTGTTACGGGAACTGGATGCCAAAACGCACGAATACGGCCTGACCGTGCCGACGGGCGTCAATGGCACCACGGGGGTGGCCGGGCTGACCCTCGGCGGTGGCCTCGGGTACCTGACCCGGCAGTACGGCCTGACCATCGACAACCTGCTGGAAGCGACCGTTGTTCTGGCCGATGGCCGGGTCGTCAACGCGTCGGCCACCGAACACGAGGACTTGTTCTGGGCCATCCGGGGCGGGGGTGGCAACTTCGGGGTCGTTACCTCGTTTCTGTTCCGGGCGCACCCCCTCAGCACGGTCGTTGCGGGGCCGATGCTCTACGAACTGGCCGACGCGAAGGCGGTCATGCAATGGTACCGGTCGTACATCCGTGACGCGCCCGACACGATCAACGGCTGGTTTGCGTTTCTGACCGTGCCGCCCGGCCCGCCTTTCCCGGAACACCTGCACCTGAAAAAAATGTGCGCGCTTGTGTGGTGCTACACCGGCCCCGCCGCCGACGCGGACGCCGTGTTTGGACCGATTCGCGCGGTGAAAACGCCCGCCCTCGATCTGGTGGGGCCTATGCCGGTGCCGGTGATGCAGGGCTTGTTCGACGCACTCTACCCGCCGGGGCTGCACGCGTACTGGAAGGCCGATTTCGTCCGGGAATTAAGCGACGAAGCCATCGACATTCACCTTCGGCACGCGGCCCAACTGCCCACCATGCTGTCGACCATGCACCTGTACCCGGTCAACGGGGCGGCGGCCCGCGTGGGCAACGAGGCCACGGCCTGGAACTACCGGGACGCTACCTGGGCGATGGTGATCGTGGGCTTCGATGCCGATCCGGCCAACGACGCGCGCCTCATCAACTGGGCCCGCACCTACTGGCAGGACCTGCACCCGTACGGGGCGGGCGGGGCCTACGTCAACTTCATGATGGACGAAGGCGAAGACCGCGTGAAGGCCACCTACGGTGCCAACCACGACCGGTTGGTGGCCATCAAAACGAAGTACGATCCGGCCAACCTGTTCCGGGTGAATCAGAACATCAAACCCGTTTAAACAAAACCAAAACACGAACGACCATGCCCAAATACGTAATCGAACGGGAAATCCCCGGCGTTGGCAGCTTATCTGCCGATGAGTTGAAAGGAATCGCCCGCACCTCCCGCGAGGTGCTGGAGCGGATGGGGCCGCAGATTCAGTGGGTGCACAGCTACGTGACGGGCGACAAGACCTACTGCGTGTACATCGCCCCGGACCCGGACATGATTCGCGAGCACGCCCGGCTGACCGGCTTTCCGGCCAACTCCATCTGCCCGGTCTCGACCATCATTGACCCCATCACGGCTGAATGAGGCGCAACCGGCCCGGCCCGTCAGGGCCGGGCCGGAACAACCGGACGAGTAGTTAGATTACCGCTGCTCGTCCGCGTCAGGATGGTTTTACCAAAAAACGCGCTGAAGTTTTGTCAATCCGGGCGCAGCGAAAGCCCTGCTGCGCTTGCTGCTGATAGGCCAGCGCATCGCCGAAGGTGGCCATGTCGCAGCCTTGCCGGATGATGCGGAGGGCTTCCGCCCGCTCCGCTTCGGTAAGAAGCGTTGAGCGGGTTTCTGCCTGTCGAAACGGAATGCGGAGGCGATGAAGCAGGGGTACGAGCACCTGCACGTCGCGCTCGCCGGTGAGTAAGCGGGTCATGCCGGTTGGTTTTTAGGAAGCAAGTCAGGCGGTTTCGCTCAGCGATAAAAAAGGGAAGCGGTTACAAACGCGGAAGAACGTGGGCTATCCGGCTGAATGACAGTTGCAAACTGTCAAACTACTGCGTCCAGGTTGCAAACCTGAACGAGTCGTTTCTACACTTGCGCCAGATGGGGAGGTTCCAATTATAGTAGTGAAGCGTTCTGACTGCTCATTGTCTTACTCAATGACAGCAGATTGACGGGAGTAAAGATGGCTATTGACTTTGCTTTTGCTTCACCAACACCACGAACGATTCCAGCGTGAACAGCCGGGGCCTGAATTCTTTTGGAAACGAATCGACGTAACTACGGGGAACGACCAGCCGAACGCCGTATCGTTCCATTTCGGCAAGCTGGTTGGCTGAAATACCCTGCTGCAAGGTAAACAAATGCTTCTCAGGTACCCGGTCAGCCTCATTCAGCACCTGCCGCCAGCGATCTTTGCAAGTGGTTTTCGAGGCTAGGATCAGCAGTTTGTCGGGGTCGAAAGCCGCGTTGTGGTAGGCGTTTGCACCGGGGAAAATAAAATCGGGCTTCTTGTTGTCTTCCGTTACCGCCTGCGAGTCGAAGGTCAGATCAAACACCCGGAATACCTCGGCAAGGTGGTGTTCCAGCGACTTCCCGGCCCGGCTCTTGCGCCGGTTCAGAATGGTGTTGGCCGTTTCCACGAGGTCTTCCACCGAGGTGAAAGGGGTTTTGATGCGCTCACCGTACCGGTCGTTTTCAAAAACTTTAAACAACTGAAATTCCGCATTGATCCAGTTCAGCAGTTCGGCGTCCGGGGCCTGCCTGACGTGAGTGAGGGTCTTTTTGTACGCATTCATAAAACACGCGCGCGCATGGTTGGCCAACTCTCTGGTTTCCGGAAAATCGACTTGAATGCTTTGTGCGTATGCAGTGAAACAGTGAATTAGAACATCTGCCTCCGTGACGGTCGTAGCTTCTTCCCTGACCGGGGTGGCCTTTTCAATGAGGGTATTCGTCTTGTCGGACGACAGGTTGAAGGCGGCGAAAAAGTCTTCGATGTCTTCGTCCGATTGCAGGACAAACCCTTCGTAGTAGTCACCACCTGCGTGAGCCATCACCAGCAGGTCGCCTACATGGTCTTCGGTCAAAAACGGAAAGCCCCGGCCAAACCGGGTAAGCCGGTACTCGTTGCGGGTGCCTTTACCGTAGTAAATAAACCGGCTTTGCGTAGGCTGGTAATCATGCCAGTTAATCTCAACAAACCGATCCATGTTACTCCCCCTTACGCCGGGTTTGCCAAACATGAGTGGAAGCACGATTTTGGGCATGTAGAACCCGGCCTGATGGGCACCCGTTTCCCCGGCGTCGTTGGCTGAAATGAATTTACAGAATGCGTTTTGTGACTTCTGAACGGAAGCAATCGCCGCCTGAAGCGTGCTGCTGTTCATAGGGCGTTGACGATTTGCTGCCCTACGGCCTGCATGAGCGGCATGACCACCGAATTGCCAAACTGCCGGTACGCCTGCGTATCGGATACGGGAATCAGAAACTCATCGGGGAAGCCCTGCAACCGGGCGCACTCGCGGGGGGTGAGGCGGCGGGGGTTCTGGCCCGGTTGCTGCGGAATCAGGATTTCGGAGCCATCCTTGTGATACCGGGCGCTCAGGGTGCGGGCGATGCCATCGAGCGGGGTTAGCCCGAAGCCAAACCCGTTGCCGGCGGCTTTGTGCTTGGCCGCGTAGTCCTGCAAATACCGCCAGAGGTTGTCGGTCAGGGTGTACTTCGCCGGAACATCCGTTTCCAGAATGTCTTCGATGACGGCGGTAGGCGCGGGTAGGTCCGGAAAGTCGAATGCTTCCTGCCCTAATATGGAACGAGTTAGCGAACTGGTATAGTGAAGAAATAATCTCCTGCTATATTCGCAAGCGGAGAAGCCAATCTATACGATGAAGAATTTTACGGAAATGTCTATCTTCTTGGGTAGTGATCAACCAACTACTTGCCCTAAATGTGGAAGAAGAACCGACCTTATTGCAGATTTTTATCATACTAACTTCAGAGCCACTCTTCAGCAATGCGCAAAAGATGATTTTGTTTTCTTTGAGCAATTTGATAAAATAGAGGAAAAAATTGATGTTTAATAAATATATTCCATTTCAATACTAATTCTATTCTCATACTTCCTTACTTTCATCGCATTTGACATGAAATCAGAAACATCCATATCAATGGTTGACGGATCATGCGTCAGGCTCACTTTTTCCAATTCGTGCCAATCATGATCCAATTCAGGATCATATTCATCAAAGCACAATGCATCAATACCTAAAATTAAAGGATCGAAGTAAATGCTATCAATGAAAATTAGTTTTGAAAGTACTACAAAATAGTTTATTGATAGATGATGAATGTTTGTAAATACTACCGAGCCATAACACTTGTAGTTCCCAGCATCACGGTACAGGTAATGCAGTTTAAAATTGGGTGGGAAATGAACAGATTGCTCGGAGAGTATAGCTGAGTTCACGGCTTAAAGCTGTTTAAGCGATGTTGTAAAAAGTCTGTATTTGGTTTATAGCTTTTGGGTAAGTGAATCGGCTTGTGTTCGAAACGCCCAAAGTAGGTTTGAAAAAACGGTTTTGTTGACGCTTCTTTCAAACGGTACGAAAGAAGGATGCGGTAGCTGGTGTCGATGCAAAGTAAGCCGTTCTCATAGGCCTTGTCGTACAAATTCGATAAACAGAGGCCGTTTTCCGGGTTTAATCGTTCTTTTTCATTTTCAGCCCACGGAATAATATGGCCAGCTACCAAGAGTTCGGGTAAGTCAATGCCTGAAATTGCGCAACGATTTTCATAGGTTTTTAATATCATTTGCCGAAACAAGCCTTGATTCACTCGGATCTTGACCTCTCTAACTCGAACCTCGCCTTTCAAATCCTTCAGATTGAACTCGATTTCAGGATGAAGTTCTTCAATGGTTTTATGTTGGAAATCAGCAAGGAGCCTTTCGCTTTCAAAGGCTAAATCTTCCTGATTATTGATAAACTCGTTCCAAATGGGTTCAACTTGCGCTCGGCCACCTTCCATGCCTTTTACGCCTCGTTGCTGATGGTATGGATCAACACTGGCAAAGTTGGTTAATCGCATGGCTACTGAGTCTGGCGTGCGACGACCAAGAATTGCGGCTAATTTTTTGACCTCTTCATTGCCTTTATGCATTTTACCAAACGGCAATTTAAGGTAGAGATTAAAGGCTAAAATGAGTTCTTCGCGCGTCCAGTTTAGATTTTTAGCCATGTGGATTTTATATATAAAGCGTGTACCGAAAGCCATTAGCGTGCAGAAACTTCCTGACCATGAGTTCGGGTTTGGTGTTCTTGCTCCGCACGCGGCTCATGTTGAAGCTGCGCTGTTGGGGGGTGTGGACGTCGGTCATGCAAAAAACGGGTCGGGGTGCCCCATGCTGCTTATTCCCTGTTTCTCTGTTTCAAAACTACGAACCTTTCGGAAGTTCTCTACCCGTCGGACGGCAAAAAAGCCGTCGGGCAGGGACTGCCACCAGAAACTTTCCAACGATTGATCAAGCGGTTTTGCGCCTTCACGGAGGCCGTGTACGTTGCGGGCGTTTTTTTAACATAACCCCCTCATCGTCATGGGATCCAACAGTGAATCGGGCCACGCCGTGAACGTGGCCCATTTCAAGCAACTCACCACGAGCTGCACCTACTTCGGGGCACCCTACAACCCCGCCAACGTGGCCCTCAAGCTGACGGCCCTCAACACCAAAGCCGCCCAGGCCGACTCGGCGATGTCCGCCGTGGATGCCGCCGGGGGCGTGTACGACCTCAAGGTAGAGGTACGGGCGGTGCTCTTCGATGCCCTCGACCCGCTCACCACGCGCATCGGGCGGGCCTACGCCTCGATGAGTACCAACCCGGTGCTGCTCAAGAGCGTCAAGAGCCTGATCAAGAAGATTCAGGGACGGCGGGCCAGCCCCGCCCCGGAGCCGACGACCAACGCCGACGGTACCACCACGCCGCCCAACACGATTTCGGCCTCGCAAACGGGCATGGACAACCGCGTGAGCAACTTCAGCAAGTTGATTGAAGCCCTGCAAGCCGACCCGACTTACCTGCCCAACGAGGCGGATTTGACGCTGGCGGCGCTGGCGGCGTTTTACGCCGAGCTGAACTCGAAAAACGCCGACGTGCGCAACGCCTGGACTCCGCTCGACAACGCCCGCGCCGAGCGCGACCGGGTGCTTTACGACCCCCAGACGGGGATGGTGCCCACGGGGCTGAAGGCGAAGAGTTACGTGCTGTCGGTCTTTGGCTCGAAAAGCGCGCAGTACGGCCAGGTGAAGGGCATCAAGTTTAAAAAATACGAAGTCAAGTCGTGAGCCGGGGCGGGGCTGCCTGCGGACCCCCGCCTGCTTTGAAGCAGGCGGGGGTCTTTTTTTGCGGGCAGCGGGAGCAATGTTGCGGTGGGTGCCGGACAAGTTGCAGAAGGCGAAGGAATTGTTGCGACGACCAAAGGAATAGTTGCGGAACGTAAAGGAATAGTTGCGGGAAGCAAAGGAACTGCTGCGACAAGCGAAGTAATTGTTGAGGAACGCGAAGGAATTGGTGCAGAAGCTAAAGGAATAGTTGCGAGAGGTGCCATCCCTCGTAGTTTGGTGTTGCTACTCCTCGGTCTGTACCCGAACCCTACCCCGGCCTGTCCCCTGACGGGCCGGAACTGTTTACGCACCAGCCCACTGCATTCCGCCGCACCCGTTCCCCACCCAGGTCCGTCAGGGGACGGACCGGTACCGGCGGGAGCACTTTCAAGTTGGCAAATACCTCAGCGTTCCAGTCAAATGGACGGACCTGGGTGAAGATAGTAATTATTTAGTGGTTAGGTGAATACTCAGAAATAGCGACGGGACTCCGCGCCGCTATTTTTTTGCGCATCCTCGTCGCAATCGCTCCGGTCAATGGCAGCCGGTACTGCTTCCTCCTGTGTCTTTACCCAAACCGCATGGGCGAGCCGCCTCCAGCAGTGGGTTTCGTCCGGCTGTTTTTGGTGGTGTCATTCCTGAAAAAGCGACTGCCCGTTTGAAAATGCAACCGCCACATTGGAATTTGCTGCTGCTACTTTGAAAAAAGCGACTGCCAGTTCCGAACAGGCAGCGGCCACTTCCGAAAAGAGGTGGTCAAACCAGGCGTGGTGCGGTGAATTCCTTGGGAAAGCGTTATTTTGTTACCATTATTTTGTCACCCCGGAACGGGGTCTGCGCGGTTGGAGACGGAAGACCCCGTTCCGGGGTGACAAAAAAGAATACCCCGTTTCGGGGTGACAAAATACACGGTGACAAAAAAAGTGAGGGGGAGCGACGGAAACCAGACACTCAGCAACGAATCAACCTGCCATCCGATGCGGCCATACCACTTCTGGACTTACCTCCTGACCAACTACAACCGGACCGTCCTCTACACCGGCATGACCAACGACCTGGCCACCCGGCTCGTCGAACATTGGATTGGCAAGGAAAGTAGTTTCACGACCCGCTACGGGGTGCATTACCTGGTCTGGAGCGAGGAGACCCGCTACGTGAACAACGCCATCGCCCGCGAGAAGGAAATCAAGCGCTGGCACCGGGCCCAAAAGGAAGCGCTGATTGCGGAACAAAACTCCGCGTGGCGATTTCTGAACATCGACGTGCTGGGCAACTGGCCGCCGACACCCGAACAACTGGAAGCGGTAAAAGCACGCTGGCGGGAGGTGGGTGAGGAGGCGTTGATGAAAGACAAGCTATCGTTTCTGCGGCAGGTGAGTGACCCTCGAAATTCGTAGTACAGACTCCTTTTTGTCACCCCGGAACGGGGTCTTCCGTCTTCAACCGCGCAGACCCCGTTCCGGGGTGACAAAAAAGGCGACGAAAAAAAAGGCGGCAAAGCGCGGCGGAAACTTGGAACTTAGCACGTAATCAACCTACCATCCGATGCGGCCATACCACTTCTGGACCTACCTCCTGACCAACCGCCATTGGTCGCCGAGGTAGTGGGCCGAGATAGCGTCCACGTCGACGTCGTTGGGTAGAATCAGGTTGCCGAGCAGGTCGGGCTACTCCCCGGCCAGTGCCCGAACCCCACCCCGGCCCCTGACGGGCCAGGATTGGTTGCGAAAAATACCCGGAGCGCGCGATCTATCACTGCTTTCAACCCAGAAAGCGGGGCAATTCGGCGGATTAGCTACTTTGCGTAACCAAAGCCTCCAAACCCCGCGAATTCATGCTGCTGCTTGTTCTGCTCCGCCTGCTGGCGCTGCTTCCGCCCCCGACGGTTCACCCCGCGCCGCCGACGAAACCCCGAATCGAAGCCGTTGACCGGCCCGCCACCACGACCCGCAACGCCCACTACGTCAGCAACCGGGCACCGCTGGCCCCGCAGGCGTTCGTGAAACTGCCCATCGGCAGCGTGCAGCCGGGCGGCTGGCTGCGCGAAAACATCGTTCGGCAAGCCGACGGGCTGGCCGGAAACCTGGGCCAGATCAGCGTGTGGCTCACCAAGAAAAACAACGCCTGGCTGAGCACGGACGGCAAGGGCGACTACGGCTGGGAAGAACTGCCCTACTGGCTCAAGGGCTACGGCGACATGGCGTATTTGCTCCAGCGCCCCGAAATGCTCGCCGAAACCAGCACCTGGATCGAAGGCACGCTGGCCAGCCAGCGGCCCGACGGCGACTTTGGCCCCGTGGTACTCCGCAAGGGCAAGCGCGACCTCTGGGCGCAGATGCTGATGCTATTTTGCCTGCAATCGGCCTACGAACACCAGACGAACGCGTCCCGGCCCGACCCGCGCATCCTGACCCACCTGACGCGCTACTTCAAGTGGCAACTCGCCCTGCCCGACGAGGAGTTTCTGAAAGATTACTGGGAAAACTCGCGCGGCGGCGACAACCTCTACAGCGTGTACTGGCTTTACAACCGCACCGGCGAACCCTGGCTGCTCGACCTGGCCACCAAGATTGACCGCAACACGGCCAACTGGCGGCAGATGGGCAACCTGCCCAACCTCCACAACGTCAACATCGCCCAGTGCTTCCGCGAACCGGCCACGTACGCTCTGCAAAGCCGCAACAAGGACGACCTGGCCGCCACGTACGCCGATTACCGGTTCATCCGTCAGCAGTTCGGTCAGGTGCCGGGCGGGATGTGGGGCGGCGACGAAAACAGCCGTCCCGGTTACGTGGACCCGCGTCAGGCCGTGGAAACCTGCGGCATGGTAGAGCAAATGGCCTCCGATGAACTGCTGTTTCAGTTTACCGGCGACCCGCTCTGGGCCGAAAACTGCGAAGACGTGGCTTTCAATACGCTGCCCGCGGCCTTCATGCCCGACTACCGTTCGCTCCGCTACCTGACGGCCCCCAACATGGTGGTCAGCGACGCCAAAAACCACGCGCCGGGCATCCAGAATGCCGGCCCGTTTCTGATGATGAACCCCTTCAGCAGCCGCTGCTGCCAGCACAACCACAGCAACGGCTGGCCGTACTACGCCGAAAACGCCTGGCTCGCCACGCCCGACAACGGCCTGGCCGCCGTGTTTTTCTCCGAAAATAGCGTGACGGCGAAAGTCGCCGATGGGCAACCAGTGACCATTCGCCAGCAAACGCATTACCCCTTCGAGGAGCAGATCCGGTTGACGATGCAGACGGCGAAGCCCGTCCAGTTTCCGCTCTACCTGCGGATTCCGTCGTGGTGCGCCGCGCCGAAACTGACGGTCAACGGCCAGCCGGTGCCCGTCGCGGCGAAACCCGGCCAGTACCTGAAAATCACCCAAACCTGGCGCACCGGCGACCGCGTAACCCTCCAGTTGCCCATGCGCCTGGCCGTGCGCCGCTGGGAAGCCAACCAGAACAGCGCCAGCGTGAACTACGGTCCGCTGACGTTTTCGCTGAAAATACGGGAAGCCTTTCGGAAAGAAAACAGCGCCACCACCGCCCAGCACGACGCGGGTTGGCAGCCCACCGCCGACCCGTCGAAGTGGCCTTCGTACGAGATTTTCCCCGGCTCGGCCTGGAATTACGGCCTGGTGCTGCCCCCGGCGAAGCCGGAAAGCGCGTTTCAGGTGGTGAAACGGCCCTGGCCCGCCGACAACTACCCGTTTACGCCCGCGAGCGCGCCGCTTGAACTGAAAGTCCGCGCCCGCAAACTACCCGGCTGGAAGCTGGACGAATACGGCCTGTGCGCCGTGTTGCCGCCCAGCCCGGTGAACACCGCCGAACCCACCGAGGAAGTAACGCTGGTGCCGATGGGCGCAGCGCGGCTGCGGATTTCGGCGTTTCCGGTGGTGAAGTAAGCGGCGAGGCCTTGCAGGTCGAAAACCCCGTTCCCCGCCTTACACCCGATTGCTCAGACGCCGCTTGCTTCCCCAAACCACTCCTTCCCCCGTCCGCGCATGCCCAGCGTGGTGAGGAGCACCATCGAAATCGAACTGACGGGCATCAGAATCGCCGCCACCACGGGCGAGAGCTGGCCCGTTACGGCAAACGACAGACCAATGAAGTTGTACAGCAGCGAAACGGCGAAACTTAGGCGGATCAGGCGCAGCGCGTAGCGGCAGTAGGCCAGAAACCGGGGCAACAGCGGCAGGGCGCGGGCTTCGAGGATGGCGTCGGAGGCGGGGGTGAAGTGGAGCGTGTTTTCGGTCAGGGCCACGCCCGCGTCGGCCTGGCGGAGTGCCCCGGCGTCGTTGAGGCCGTCGCCAATCATCGCCACGCGGTGGCCTTCGTGTTGCAGGGTTTCGACAAAACGCAGCTTTTCGGCGGGCGCGCAGCCAAACCGCATCCGCCCGGCCCGAAACCAGCGGAGCAAACGCGGGCGCTCGGCTTCGTTGTCGCCCGAAACGAGGTAGGTTCGGTAGAGGGGGTTCAGGGCGTCGAGCAGAGGTCCGACGCCGGGCCGGTAGGCGGTTTTCACCAAAAAATACCCCCGGTACTGCCCGCCGAGGCTCAGGTGCGCCACCGGGCCGTCGCGGCGTACGACGAGGCCCTCGGGTGCCCCGGCAAAAGCGGCTTTACCGAGCCGGATTTCGCACTCGCCAAACCAGCCCGCCAGTCCTTCGCCGGGAAATTCCTCGACGTCGGTGAGGTCGGTGGGCGGGTGGTGGGCGTACAACCCGCTGATTTTCTGCGAAATCGGGTGGGTCGAGTGCCGCACCAGCCTGGCCACGAGGACCTCGCCGGAGTTGGTGAGCGGGTCGAACGAAGGCACGGCCACAAACTCAACGCCCGCGCTTTCGGTGCCGGTGAGCGTGCCGGTTTTGTCGAACACGAGCGCGTCGCAGCGGGCGAGGGTTTCCATAACCCCGGCGTTTTTCAGGTAAAACCCCCGCCGCCCGAGCCACCGCAGGCCCGCACCGAGCGCAAACGGGTAACTCAGCGACAGCGCGCAGGGGCAGGCCACAATCAGGATGGCCGTGCAGGCGTCGAGCGCCCTCGCCGGGTCGTGCTGGAGCCAGGCCCAGTACACCCCGACCACCCCGGCCAGCGTGAGCACAACGACGGTAAAATACCGCCCCACCTGGTCGGCGAAGGTGGTCAGGCGGCTTTTCCCTTCTTTTTTAAACGCGTCGTGGTTCCAGAGTTGGGTCAGGTACGAGTGCGACACGTCGCGGAGCACTTCGAGGTCGAGGCGTTCGCCCACCTGCCGCCCGCCCGCGAGGAGTACGTCGCCGGGCTGGTGGGGTTCGGGGGCCGACTCGCCCGTGACGAAACTGTAATCGATACGCGCGCGGCCCGTTAGCAGCCGCGCGTCGGCGGGAATCAGCTCGCCGTTGCGGATGCGGATGCGGTCGCCGGGGCGGAGGTGCTGGACGGGGATTTGCTCCTCGCGTAAGTGGACCGTTGGCGGTTGGCAGTTGGCAAGTTCTTTTTCGACTGAATTTTTGCTGCCCCCTACCCGCGTCACCGCCAGCGGGAAATAGGCGGTGTAATCCCGCTCGAACGACAGGGCGGCGTAGGTTTTTTGCTGAAACCATTTTCCGGTCAGCAAAAAGAAAATCAGGCCGGTCACTGAGTCGAAGTAGCCCGCGCCGGTGCCCGAAAGCACCTCGTACGCGCCCCGCCCGAAGGCCACCAGAATGCCGAGCAGAATGGGCATGTCGAGGGTGATGCGCCGCTGCCGGAGGCTGTTGCCCACCGACTCGAAGTAACCCCAGCCCGCGTAAAACACCGCCGGGATGGCCAGCAGCAGGTTCAAATACCCGAAGAGGTGGCGGTAGGCCGTTTCGCGCAGCCCGAGGTATTCCGGAAACGCAAACAGCATGATGTTGCCCGCGCAAAAGCCCGCCACGCCCAGCCGGGTGAGGAGTTGGCGCTCGGCCGTGGGGCGGGTTTGCTGGTCGGCGTTGGGGCGGCGAATCAGCGGTTCGTACCCGATTCGGGTGAGCAGTTCGGCCAGTTGGCGGAGGGAGAGGGCGGCGGGGGTGTAGTCGATGGAAACCTGTTTTTTCAGAAAATCCACCCGCGAAGCCCGCACGCCGGGGTGCAGGCGGGTCAGGTTTTCGAGCAAATACAGGCAGGCGCTGCAATGAATGGCCGGAACGTCGACCGTGATTTTCGCCAGACTGTCGTTCTGAAAATCCACGAGTTGGGCCGCAATTTCCGGGTTGTCGAGGTACTCGAACCGCCCCGGCGACGGCGGCACCTGCCCACCGCGTTCGCCGAAGCGGTAGTACTGCCCAAGCTGGTGGTCGGCGAGGAGTTGGTACACGCTCCGGCAGCCGTCGCAGCAAAACGCTTTCTCGTCGGCTTGAAGGGGGTGGGCGGGGCAGTCGCTGCCGCAGTGGTAGCAGCGCGCGTGTTCTGCCGGGGGTGAGGGGGCCGTCATGGCGCGGAGGGGCGAAGGTTCAATCCCAAAATTCGGCCCGTTTCGTTGCCGGACGGATGAGTCTTGTTGCCCGGATGCTGTGACAAAAATCATGTTGGTGGGTGCACCGAACCGGGCAACTTTGCCCAGGTAATATTCCTAAAAACCCATGTTTGACACCGAGCGCGCCATTCTGGCCAGCGGCACCGAACTGAACCTGCGGCGGGGCGAGTACCTGTTTCGCCGCCAGCAGGCCGCCGAGTATATTTTTTTCCTGAGAGCTGGCAAACTCGAACTGGCCGACGACCAGCACCCGGCGCGGGTCTTCGAGGGCCGGGCCTGTTTTTTGGGGCTGGAAGAGGCGCTCCTCGATTGCCGCCACCGGTTTAGCGCCCGCGTGCTCGATTCGTCGGCGGTGGTGCTGGCCTTTGAAAAAACCTTTTTGGAGGAATTACTCCACCGCGATGCCGACGCGCACCGGTACTTCCTGCTTAAACTCGGTGAGCGCCTCGGACCGCAACGGGAGTTCGAGTGATAAAAATCATCGGCATTGCCGTTGAACGTCATCGGGTTGCCGTCGGGCGGTGGCCAGTTTTGGGGGGTCAACCAACCGACTCCTCCAGCCATGAAAACCATCCTGCTGCCGACCGATTTCAGCGCCAACGCCCGGCACGCGTTCCGCTTTGCCACCCTACTCGCCCAGGCCGCCGAGGCCCGCATCGTGCTGCTGCACGTGTTTGGCCTGCCCGTAAGCACGGTGCAGGAGGTGCCCTCGACGGTAACGTACCAACTCGAAAACGAAGAACGCCGCGCCACCGAAGCCCTCGATGAATTTCGGGATTGCCTGCTGCGCGAAACGACGTTCCCGTCCCAGCGGATGACAACCAGCGTACGCTACGGGTTCGTGGCCGACGCCGTGGCGACCACGGCCCGACAGTTCGGGGCCGACTACGTGGTGATGGCCACACAGGGAGCCGATGACGTATTCGGCAAGTGGCTGGGCACCAACACCCAGCGCGTGATTACCAGTCCGATGCCCTGCCCGGTGTGGGTGATTCCGCCGCAGGCCCCGGTTCAGATACCACGCTCCGTGCTGTACGCCGCCGATTACGAACGGACCGAGTCGGGGGCGACCCGCGCCGTGCTTCAATTCGCCCGGCTGTTCGAGGCCCGGATGCAGGTCGTGCACGTGCATGAATACTACGAACTACCTGTGGGGGAAATCACCCACCAGCTCCGCGACGAGTTTGAGGCCGACGACGTGACCTTCCGCACCCTGGGCCGCGACGACGTGGTGGCGACCCTCGAAACCTACCTGCGCACCCACCAGCCCGACGTGCTGGCCCTGGCCGCCTACGAAAAAGGGTTCTGGGAAAGTTTGCTGCACAAAAGTGTCACGAAGCACTTCGTCCAGACCAGCCAGGTGCCGGTGCTGGTGGTGCGGAAGTAGCGCACCGGGTTCCGTTTTTACCCTCTTTTTCAACCCCAAAGCTCATGCTGACCGAAACCCTTGACCAGCGGGTCGCAGCCACCGCCGTGGCCGACCGCTTCCAACACCTGCAGGACACAATTTGCACCGCCCTCGAAACCGCAGCATCGTTGAAGACCAACAACGTAGACAAACCCGCGCTGAATATGGCAAGGCATTGCTTCGGGAGTTGTCTGACAAACTAGCCCATGAGTTTGGCCCTGGCTTTGATGCCAGCAACCTGCGGTACATGCGATTATTTTATCAGGCGTTTCCAATTCGTGATACACTGCGTCACGAATTGAGTTGGAGCCACTACCGTCTGTTGTCGAAAGTCAGGGACGAGCGCGCCCGCACCTGGTATCTGAATGAAGCGGCTACTCGGAATTGGTCGAGTCGTGCCCTGGACCGGCAAATCAGCGTGTTGTACTACAAACGGCTATTGTCCAGCCAGTTTGACGAAGGCGTTCGGCGGGAAGGATTGCAGCAAGCAGAAGAAGGGCTGCCCAACCCGCTTGACTTCATCCGCGACCCCTACGTGCTTGATTTCCTGAAGTTGGAGCCAAACCCAGGCTTTACGAACGGGAACTCGAACAGGGTCTTCTGGATAACCTGCAAAAATTCCTGCTCGAACTCGGCAAAGGCTTCGCCTTTGTGGCCCGCCAGCAGCACGTTCGGGCCGACACCGACTCGTTTTTCGTGGATTTGGTTTTCTACAATTACCTGCTCAAGTGCTTCGTGCTCATCGACCTCAAGGTGGGCAAACTCACCCACCAGGACATCGGGCAATGGATATGTACGTCCGCCTCTACGAAGACCTGCACCGGCAAGCAGGCGACAACCCGACCATCGGTCTGATTTTGTGTTCGGAGAAAAACGAGACGGTCGTCAAGTACTCCGTTCTGCACGAAAGCGAGCAGTTGTTCGCCTCGAAGTACGTTTTGTACTTGCCCACCGAATCCGAATTGAAGGCCGAGTTGGAGCGGGACCGTGACCTGATTGAACGGGAAAAGAGGCTTGGTTTGCCGTAAAATTTTTATAGAGGAAACGGGTGGCATCTAACTTTCTGAATAATGCCCCCAGAAATACTCCGTCCAACCTATCATAAATCATAGTAAGAACAATGGCAGAAGAATCCTTCTCTATCCCGCCAGAACTGAGCGAAGCCTTGCTGAACGATTTGCAGGAGAGTCTCCGACCAGAAAACTGCGTTATCGATGACCCGGCCAAACGCCAAGCTGTTTTAAAGGCACTGGGCGCGCCTCTAAGCTTTGCCAGTGCTGCCGAGCCGGTCGCTGCCGATGGCATCATGAATTACTGGCTGTGGTGTTACTTTGAGCAAGGCTCCGCTTGGCAGAATTTACTGACGGTTTTCAACCAAAAAGACATTACGTTGGAAGCCATTCTGGAAGGCTACGAATTTAACGCGTTTATTTTTCAAGGGAAACGATATTTAAGCTTGATGCCCGTTGAGCGTTACGTCACGAATGGAGTTCTCGTCCTGAACACACCCGAATGGAGTCGCAGAATAGAGATAAGAATACCTGAAGAATTCCAAAACATTTTGGCCTACAGAACATTAGAAATCTTCGCTGAAGAGATTACTCACTTTGAGACGGACTTAGGCGAATGGTTCGAGGAAGTAAAAGAGGAAATCGGCAACTGGTTAGTAAGCAAGTACGAAGGCATCAACCCGACCCGTAAAGGCTTTATTCAGTGGTTTTTTGCCCATCATGGGTACATTGAGATGGTCCAGGTTTGCCAGACGGTCTAAGTGCTTAACTTAGACAACCATGTCCAAAAAACAAACTCCGGCGGCTCCCCGTCGCCAGTACGACGACCAATTCAAAACCGATGCCGTTCGGCTTGTGGAAAACGGCCAGCGGAGCGTACCTGATGTGGCCAAATCGTTGGGTATCTCAACCAACTTGCTCTACCGCTGGCGTGGTCTGGCTCAGGCAGGCAAAGGGCAGGTGGCTAATCAGGCTGAATTGACTCAACTCCGTGAGCAGCTACGTCGCCTGGAACAGGAGCGAGATATTTTAAAAAAAGCACTCGCCATTTTCAGCCGGATGACCTGACGATTACCTACGACTTGATGCTGGAATTGACTGATTTATACCCGGTTGAGCGACTTTGCGAATGCCTTGATGTTAGCAAGAGTGCATTCTATGCTTACCGGGCCAAACAAACCTATCAACCTACGCTTGAAAAACGGCAACTTGTCGAAGCCGCTAAAAGCCTTTTCCACCAACACGAGCGACGCTACGGAAGTCGTCGGTTGGTGCTGGATTTACAGGAACAAGGCTTTGAAGTGGGTCGCCACCAGCTACGGAAGATTATGATAGTCAACCAATTACAGGCCATTCAGCCCCGCAGTTTCGTGCCGCGCACGACCAACAGCAACCACGCCGGGCCATATAGCCCGAATCTGTTGTTGGATCGGCCCGCGCCAACACGCCCTGGTGAGGTGTTGGTAGGTGACATTACGTATCTGCCCTTGGTCAACGGCGACTGGGCTTACTTAGGGGGCTGGTTAGATCTTTTCAGCCGCAAAATGAGTGGCTGGTCAGTAGACGAGCATATGGGAGAAGGCTTGGTACACAGCGCATTACAGAGGGCCATCGGCCATAACCAATTGGATAAAGGCAGCATCATCCACTCCGACAGAGGAGGGCAATACGTGGGCAAAGAATTCAGAAAGACGCTTCGTTTGCACCAGTTCGAGCAGAGCATGGCCCGCGCCGGTGAGGTGTATGACAATGCCTTTATTGAGTCGTACTGGTCGCGGCTCAAAGCCGAGTTAGTCCATCAACGGGCCTTTCGTTCGGTGGCTGACGCACGAGAGCAGTTATTCGAGTACATCGAACTATATTATAACCGCCGACGGCGACATTCGTCGCTGGGCTATGTCAGCCCGCTGCAATTTGAGGAAATGCATTACCGGAATAATCTCAAAATTGTCTCTTAGCCACCGTCCGGCTAAACAGGACCACCCCAAACGCAACAGGAAACACTTCGGCAGGAAGTTCTCTCCACTAAAACAACGGCGCTGCTCCAAGCCGACGCACCGCAGTCGAACGAGCAACCTGAGACCATTCATCCCCTGTTCAAAAGCGAATCAGCAAAGGAAAAAGCATTCAAAGCACTGACGCTCATCGAGCCAAGGTTAATAAACGAAGCCGGGGAGTGGATAGGCAGGAGAAGCAGTAAGTCCGCAGTAATCGCCTGGATTGACGTATTGGAACTGCGCGGATACCTGACGAAGGTGGAGGATAGGCCTCGCTTGTCCCAGTTGTTGATTAATACCTTCCCTGGCTTGCAAATGGATACGCGGGATGGCAGTTTATGGCGTAAGGTCACGGAGGCCGGGACAAAGGCGCAAGCCGACTTTTTGGCGCTGATTCCCTAAAAAAGGGAAGTTCGGGAAGTTCCGGCGGGAACAACGGGAATTGCGGGGAAATGGGCGCTATTTCTTTGCGACCATACTTTAAACGCCACCGCGCCCCGTATGGAACCGCACCAAATCATCGTCACCACCCCCTGGAACTAAGATCGTGTTTTGAAATATTATTTGGCGACTCTGGGCAAAAGGAAGGAGATGAAGGCCAGTTGGAGCATCGCCTGGGCCGATTCGACCAATCGCTCAAAATCTTTATTAAGTCGGCGACGAAAATTTAGCCAACCAAAGCTCCGCTCGACCTGCCAGCGGCCCTTTTGGGGAACAAACCCCTGGGCCGATTCGGGTTTTTGCGGTCCGCCGCTGCGGTACAATCTCGACCCGCCAGGTTGGTTGCTGACGAGCAACATGGTCAAGGAAGGATTGTTTGTAACCGTGGTCGGCCAGGACTCCCTTCAAGTCCGGCACCCGCTGGGCTACTTGGTCGGCCAGATGACATCCGGCAGCCGAATCCGAAACCTGGGCCGAGGTGACCAGCAGGCCCCAGGGCAAGCCCAACGAATCGACCCCTAAATGGCGTTTGCGCCCGTTGATGCCTTTAGCTCCGTCCCAACCCTTGTCAAGTTGGAGGAAGGGTGCAATTTTAACGCTCTGACTGTCGAAGGCTAAACGGCTGGGTGTGTCGGCTCGTCCCTGACGACGGCGTTCGGCCACGACCAGCGCCTGAAGGAGTTGCTCCAATAAGCCATTGCGTTTCCATTTGCAGTAATGGTAATAGACACTTTGCCAGGGCGGGTAAGCGCTCTCAAGCTTGCGCCATTGGACGCCCGACCAAACAATCGATAGGATGGCATTGGTCATCGTGCGTAGGCTATGCCAGCGTTGGCGTTGGTCGTTAAGCACTTTTTCGATAAGTTGCCATTGGGGATCAGTCAGCTCAGTGAAGCACTCTTGCATCGCATCTTGGTTGTGTGGTAACTCCAAGATACTGACTGATTCCCTTTTTTGTCCATTTCAAAACATGCTCTGAGACAACGCCGGGCGTCTGTTTGTGAAAGACAACACTGGTTTGCGACTAATTACAGCGAAGGGGCGCGAAGTGTTAGGATTGCCATAATTCAAGACTCTGTTATCCATAATAATTTCATGGGTTTGCCTTACGGCCAAACACGACATCCTGAAATTCGTAAAGCGGTTCTCTTCCGCACCAAAATCCGTAAAGGATCTTCTCGACCGTTAACCTGTTCTTCTTGTAAAGACCTTCAATATATTCTTTCGGGTAACCAGTGGAATGTTCCGGGTCGTCAGCAAAGCGGGCCCAGTAGGTGTGGCCTGAAGGCTTAAGAACCAGCCCCTGACTGGACCTGCCCGCTTCCATGCCCTCAATGGCGTCAGGCACCACGAGGAAATAAGTAATTGAACTTACCCCATTGGGTTTGAGCACACGCGCTACCTCCGAAAGGTAATTCTCCACGTCAGTCGGCAGCATGTGGGTAAACACCGAATTGAGAAATACTACGTCAAAAGTGTCATCCGCGTACGGAAATCGGTATTCACTGGCTTTATAACGTCCCTTAGGATTGTAGTGAAAATTGTGAACATCGGAGTGAACAAAGCGAAAATTCGGAAAGCGCCAGTACTTCTGCTGGCACCAGTCCACGCCCGCTTTCACAATATCGAAGCCGTCATAGTGCCCTCCAGTAGCCGAATTAAGAAAGGTCGTAAGGGGCAGCGCTACTCGTCCCATGCCACAGCCAACATCGAGCACACGATGATGAGGTTGTAGGCCACCTTGCTCAACCAGTAGTTGTAACGTTCTCTTGCCCTCTTTAACAAAATCGCCATTGCCCGTGAATATTGCCCACTCTGGCGGCACCGGCCCCTGCAACGGGCTGTAAAGGTATATTTGATACAGGGCATTTTTAAGGATAGGCTTGGCCGTGTGGGGAACTAACTTGCGGATGTTCATGCAGTTACGTTTTAAGTACACCTCCTCAGTGTAATAGGACACGGCCACTGGTTGTCGCCGTGCCCTGTCAGGTCAACGCAGTAACCCTATTTTGTGGCTCACTACGTTGGTTCCAAAATGTAAGGATAATACATAAAAACCATCGGGGTAATGGCTCAAATCCACCATCCCTTGATACTCGCCACTATTTTCCGGAATCTCTTGCCTGAAAATGGTGTATCCCTGGGCATTTACCACCGTCGCTTCCGCATCATGGTTTCCGGGAATTGCACACTGAAAAGTGAATTTTCCGGTATTGGGGTTAGGAAACACCTTTAGGCTCTGCAATTCATGCCCAACCGGTTTATCCACGTTCGTGGCCGCCATCCGGGCCCCTCCGAAGCAGGTTATGGTTTTATAATTATTGCTTAGGAAGTACGTGCCTACTTTGGCCGTGAGCGTTCGAGGTTGACCATTTTTAAGCGAAACTGGCGTTTCGAAGGCAAACGCATGGTATCCGTCCCCAATTCCAGCGTTTAGCAGGTCCTGTCGAAAAGAAGAGGCAACCGCTTCAGCGATTTTTACGCTGCCTTCCCAAATTTCTACCGTAACTTTTGCGTTCGGATTGGCTGCATTCCATGCCCAGCCATTGATTACATCACACGTTGCCCCATCAAAGAAACCACCGCAATTTGTGCAGGTTGTTCCCGATGCATTCGATATGACGACTACACTCGACGCAACGCTGGTGCATCCGTTCACAGTGCACATAGCGGTGTAAGTGCCCGCGCCAGCGCCCGTCAGGGGATTGGCCGTGCTGCCCGTTGACCACGTAACTGTACCACTGCATCCCGTTGCCGTTAAGGTAGCCGTTTGGCCATTACATGCCATGCATTCGAGATGTTGCTACTGATTGAAGGAGCAGAAGGAGGAGTACAATTCTGGGTAGTGGTCTAAGACAGAGTGAGATTATAGTGGTTGAGAAAGACCACGACGCGTTGAATAAGGCCCTGTTTGGTTTTGGCGAACGATAAGGTTTTCCTCACCAGGGGTGCCACTCGCTGACGCATCGTATTGTTAAACCGCTCGACGTGATTGGTGGGCTTACCCTGACACCGATGCCGACCCGGTGGCACCACCCTCAGGTAGGCCGCCCAGCGATCGGTGTGAATCAGGGCGCTTTCTCGCACGGGTAAGGGCAAGCGTTTCCAGAGCCGCCGGGCCGACGTCGTGCTGCGGTCGCCGACGTAATACGC
Organism: Spirosomataceae bacterium; assembly: GCA_965249815.1. Taxonomy (GTDB): domain Bacteria; phylum Bacteroidota; class Bacteroidia; order Cytophagales; family Spirosomataceae; genus JAJAZB01. The sequence goes on from CBDFMV010000003.1 coordinate 1,802,148, forward strand.
CAGGACCCGGCGGCTGTGCCGGCACAGGGCAAGCCAGACCCACAGGCCGTAGCCCTTGTGACGCACGTACGTGGTCATTTCGTCGATTTCTACGTCAGTTACCGGACTCGTCGTTACGGGAGGCAGAAAGCACGCTTTTTTTTAAAATCTTAGCGACTGTCATCCGGCTTACCCCGGTTTGGCGCACAATGGCCCGTTGACTCAGCCGTTCGGTCAGCAGGCTCTCGACCTGAGCGTAGCGCGCCTGGCGCTGCTCGAGGGCCGAGGTGAAATAGCCGTGATAGCCGCAGGTGGTGCAGTGGTACTTGGCTTTGCCCTTGACGCTGCCATTTCGCCGCAAGGCCTGGCTACCACAGCGCCGACACGAATAGGTATGAGTTTCTTGAATCATGCCCAAAGATACTCATTCGCACTTACTTAGACCACTACCCAATTCTGTTCCTTGCTGTACGCAAACTGCCGAATCTCATTGATGGTGCCCAGTATGATATAACACTCCCGCTCAATGACGGTGTTGGGCCCTACGGTTAAGGTTTGCGAGGGTTGAATAAATGGCGATGCGTTCCCCAGTTCCCCTCCAGCATCTCCCATATTAAAAAAGTCGTACTGGATGATCCCAAAGTTTGAACGGGTAAACGTCTGGTAAAGTCCAAAGCCAGAACTCGTATTGGGGTCTATTAGTGCGTACCAATGTTCAGTCTCACTGATGGTTCCTCCTTGGGAACCTGCTGGCGAATAATCGATTGTGGTTAAGTTCGGATCTGGATTGGTAGCAAACGGATTTAAACCATTGTAGGTTACAATCCGGGTGAAATTCTTATTGGCATACAAGTAAGCAATTCCGCAGCCCTGCCCACCATACGTATTGCTGTCGTCAGTCCGGTTGTAACTAACTTTGAGCGTTACTTTAATCGCATTGGAATTCGGCTGGAAGACGTATTTCATCTCAATGGTTGCTTGCGCCGTCACGTTGTTGAACCCCCAGTGCTTCGGACTCGTAACTGTCGTCAGTGTGCCAGTCGAAGCATCGAAATTATAACTCAACAACGTTGATGGATTGTTGTGAATGTCTCCGCAGAGTTGGGGATTGAATCGATTCTTGTCAGGGTAGTCGGAAGACAAGCCGTTAGGGTGAAAGTTATTTTCCGGCCCCGAATAACTGTCTATACCGAACTCATGCCCTAAATCATGCCGGTTGATGGTGTTGGTTCCGATTGAATTCTTCGATAAGTGAACCGGATTCCCACCCAGGTTTAAGGCTATGCCAAGCTTCACCTGACCGTTTTCAACATAAAAGACGTTGTCGCCGACGGCGTTTGTACTCGTGTACGTATTATACTGGGCACTGAGCTTTCCGGCACCGCACACGACGATGCCAGCAGTTAATAACAAGCCTTATAGCTTTTTCATCAGAAAAATTTAGTTAAGTTGAAGAATGAAAAAGTACTCTTGGCGGCTGGTGGGGAAGCAGCGAAAGATAAATGTTACGAAGGAGAAATGCAAGCGCACCTTCAAGAAAATATAGTGCTAATTTTTGAGTAGAGCATATGTTTTGATCAATGATGCTTTTTCAGCCTTAACAGCGGTTCCTCCACGCACCACCATGATACCCAGGCGAAGGGAAACGTCAGCAACCACGAAATACCTGCCATTAGCCACGGTGATGCTGCTGGCATTAGGGCAATAATCAGCAACTGAATCGGATACGCGTAAATGTATATCCCGTACGAGTAATCTCCGGGTTGACCAAAGCTTTTCAATCGACTTGGCCAAAAGGTCAAACAAAAAAGCAGGTAAGAAAATAGAAAGTAGGTTAGCGCGTGAAAAAGTTGATTTTCCGCCCATTTAATTACCACCAGCCAGCCTATCAATACGACCACAAAGCCTACCCGAGAGTAAGGAATTCGTTGCCGGTACAGGTAGTGCAGACTACCTACTCCAAAAAATGTGGAAAATTCCAGAAAAGCCCCCATTTTCATGCCTACCGAAGGGTAAAAACTTTCGTAGAGCAGCGGTCGGACGCGCATCCAAGCGTCGAGCGCGACCAATCCGCCTACTGTTACAACAATCCAAACGGGTCGCCGTAAGATGTCCAAGGCGTGGGCCACGGCAATCAATACATAAAATGTTACTTCATACACCAAGGTCCACAAGGAACCGTTTAAAAAACCACCTCGTTCCGAGCCAAGTACACCCGGCAGACCCGCTTGGCTACGGTAGAGCACTACGTTTTTGAAGTAGGTGTACGTTTCAGAGTTAGAAAAATAGTCGCCCAGTGGTAAGGTGGTTCGGCAGGCTCCGTACACGAAGACCGTCAGAAGCAGTGCCACGGCCAAGCCAGGGAAAATGCGCATTACGCGCTTGATCCCGTAACTGATGTATGACGAGCTACCGAGCATACTCTGGGTAATGAGAAAGCCGCTAATAAGGAAAAAGGCCCTTACTCCCAGGTAACTAAAAGCAATATAACCCTCTGACCAGCGATAAAGTAGTTCCGTGTCGTAGTGACCGGAGAGGTCGAACGAGTGGGTAATGATGACAAACGAGGCGGCAAGAAAACGAATGAAGTCAAAGTTATTGGCCTGTCGCTGATAGGTTAGTTGTTCCATGCAAGGGGATTCTTAGGTCACAAAAGTCGGGAGTAACCCGTAAATCCCAATCCTGAATTCTGTTTGTGTGATCACTGATCCGACCGATTAGAGGTGCTATGTTGTTCAAATACCCGTCTTGCGGCCTAAAAATGGAAGGTGGCCTACTGAAGATCGCTATCTGATAAGCCACCTTTTCGCCAATGGTTTATGGATTGCAGGTTATCGTTCTGGTAGAATTAGGAACTAAGACCGTGGTATTGGCATATTTCACCTTGACCGTATGAGGTTGGCCGTTTTTATACGGAGCCCCAAGCGGGAAGCTGTACCCAAATCCGTGATACCGTGCGGCCTCTGTCCCGAAAGCAGTTACCAAATCGGCACGTTCCCCGTTAGCCACGACGGTCGCGATTTTCTGCCCATCCATGTAGATGTCCACGGAAATAGGCTGGCTTAGGTTGTTCATATCCATTGCCCAACCCCAGGTTCCGTCGCAATTTCCTCCGTCGCTGTTGCCGTTGTAATTGGTCGTTCCACACCCAGTCGCATTGGTTACCGTTACGGATGCCGACGACGGACTGGTGCAGCCATTGGCTGTGCAGGTGACAGAATAAGTGCCCACCCCAACGTTAATGCTGGTCGTCGTTGCTCCATTGGACCAGGTGAGAGTGCCGGTGCATCCGCTGGCGGTTAGCGTGGTCGTTTGGCCAGGGCATACGCTACCACCTTGCGCGGGACTAATCGTTGGTGTTGGCGTTGAACATCCCCCACTGCCGGGACAGGAAGTACTGGCGAGTTTCCAGTTCTGGTTGGCAGAGCCTTCCGCACCAAATTGCGTCCACAGGTGAAGTTGCGCCGCGTCAGAAGTGTAATTGCCTTCCACGTCGGCCACCAGATTGGTGTTGGGCGACTTCAGGCGGTAGACATCGCTGGTGCCACTGACCAACTCCAACTTCCACTGCTGGCTGGTCAGGTTGTTGTCATCCAACTCCGTCAGGTAAGTGCCTTCACTGACGTTGCCGTTCTGCACACTCATGACCTTGCCCGAGGATTGGGAAGTCAGGCGGTGGTTGCCGTTGCCCAGCGGGTCGAATTTCCAGATTTGGTTGTTCTGGCCGTTGGCGGCGTACTGTTTGAGAATCTGCCCGACCCCCATCGACTGGAGGTAGCGTTTGTTCATAGGGTTATTAGGGTCAACGGTGTGTTGAGCCAAAAGCGTGTAACACCCATTGATTGTACCGCACCCGGAGCTGGTCGAGACAGTCACAGACGCGGCCGGACCGGTGCACCCGTTCGCCGTGCAGGTCACGGTGTAGGTTCCGGTTCCCACCGTGATGCTCGGAGTCGTGGCACCAGTTGACCAGGCAAGCGTTCCGCTGCACCCCGTAGCTGTTAGGGTGGTAGTTTGACCCGGACATACACTGGCTGTTTGAGGATTGACTGAGGGGGTTGTTGTGCTACACCCCCCACCCCCACCTGTACCACACCCGCTTACTTCAATGCCCACATACCCACCATTCGCATTGTTACAGTCATAAAACGTGCTCTCTATGCCGTCGAGCGCCTTATCGTATGTATTGCCCGAACCACCCCAAGCCCCTCCATTGTCGCCGAACTTTTTGTCCGCCGTAGCGGTCGACGTCAGGTTGGTTGAGCCTGACCAGAATTGTACCTCCGCCACGTTGCAATAGCCTCCATCCGGCGACAGGTACCGAAGGGCTACGTACTGGGGCGTGCTGGCCGGTGCAGCAAAATCTTTCCAGGAATTTGCCGGAACTGAGCCGAGTGTCATGATGTCGCTCCAGGGACCATTTCGACCGGTCATCGAACCTTGAATCTTGGCTCCGCTGATCCGATACTCCAGACCACCTCCTCTTGGATAAACACTGACTTTGGTTAAAGCGCAGCCTGCCGGATTGGTAGGCGTACTGTTACCGGGATACAGACGGCCTGTCGGGATTAGTTGCTGCGTCTGGCCCGGGTACTCCCAGTAAAGCAGTGATGCGGCATCACCCCCTGCCTCAAAGTATTCAATCTTGATGTCATACTTCTGACCTGCCTGCAAGGTAATGGTGCCTTGTTGCCAGGTCTGTGGGTGACCGTTCCAGTCGTTGATCAATTGCACACCGTTCACCCACAGGCGAGTTCCATCGTCGTTGAAGGTCTTGAAGGTGTACGTACCGGATGCCGGCGCTTCCACTTGTCCTGTCCAGCGCACCGAGAAGTTATCGTTGTTAACCGGGCTACCCGGTCCACCCTGCCCCCATTGAAAATTAATTTGGGCATCCGTGCGGGTCAGAACGGCGGTACCCGTCAAATCATTGCTGTTGTAGTAGGTACCCGTTAAGCCCGACCCATTGCCACCGCCTGTTGTGACTGTACCTTGCTGAGAAAGAGGCACACTTTGACTCTGCCCGCCGTTGCCATTCAGATTCATCGTACCGTTGCGCTGCGTAGTTCCCCCATTGTTTTGGAAGGTGACACTGACGGTGGTATTGCCATTTCCGCCGGTAGTTGGATTAACGCTGCTGATCCAGGCAGGCCAGTTACTTAACGTCCAACTAACGTTAGCCGAGTTGACCGTAAAACTATAAGTGCCTCCACTACTGGGCACATTTTGAAGGTTGCTTTGATTACTAAAAGAAAGTGAAGAGGTAGGAGGCTGTGGGTTATCACTCGGCGTAGAAATGTAGGATTGGCTGGTCCGGCACCCCACATCGACACCGTAATTGTACACGTACGACTTCAGCAAATTTCCATCCCGATCCCGGACTTCTTTCAGCCGGTTGAGGTTGTCGTAGCCGTAGGTGATGTTGGCGTTGTTAGGGTCCGTGGCACGAGTCATGCCTACGAGTGGTTGGTAATCGTACGAAGTTGTTTGTGATAAACCCGTTCCATCGCCGATGATGTGCGTTTTGACCAAATCGGCTTTGCCTCCATCAGTGTACCATTCGAGGCGAGTGGCAATTCCGTTTTTCATTACAAATCGGGTCGGATTGGCGTTTACATCGTAGTTCTGCCCATAATTTATTTCATCCACTAACGGATTGTTCCCTTGACTTGACTGAACGCTTAAAGGCACAAAGCGATTAGGGTTCAGTTTCTGGTAATTATTTCTTTTCCAAAATATCCGTTTGCTTTCATCTAATGTGAAAGCATCAATATCCTGATCTTTATACAGCCTCTCTTGAATAACTGGCTCATTGATATGAATTGAGGCTGAGTTCATCTCATTGTATACGTTATCTCCAATATCAGAGTTATTGGGATAATTATACTGCGTTAAAAAAGTCTCTCCTTTACTGCTTATCAACGATTTACGATGAACCTGTAAATTGGTTGAATTGTAGCGATAATTCGTTTCACTGGAAAGTCCATCTAAAGTTTCTACTGCCTTTTGAGTGGTAATCCATTTACTCACGATCGGGTATAAATAGGCCTCTCTGAAGCACACTTCTTCATATATAGGTAATGGTCGGTAGATAGCCTTGGTCTCATATAGCTCGATTTGATGGGTAAACTGCACGCTCTTTACCGCTTCGCTGACACCACCATTTTTGCGATAGATTGTTTGACTGGTCTGCTTACCAACCAAAGGGTTTAACGGTTTCGATGGAATACCAGCAGCCATGTAAAGGCCCCCAAATGCAAAATCGATCTGGTTGATAAAGTCATTCACCTCTTCGCCCCCTTCGCCGTTTTCTCCAGTTAAAACCCGTACGCGGTCATAACCCACGTAACATCCTAAGGCAGAAGTACTTAACGGAAGATTACTTTGAGCCGAGCGGCTCAAATCACTGCTGGGGTTGGGGTCTCCCTCTTTCAAAGGGCGGTATTGCTCATAACGAGGCGGAGACATTAGTTTTCCACCTTCGTATTCGTAACGATTTACTTTTGTCGTTGCGCCGGAGACGTCGTAATCAACTACTCTACGAATTCGTAAACCACCACCAATCTTTGGCTCCAGTAAGGGAGCGTTAGCGTAGCCGGTATTGTCATACCGGTTGATTTCGTATTCAAAGGTAGTGTATCCGCCCGTGGAGAAATTAATGCGCTCTAACACGGAAGCCTTAATTGTATTTTCGTCGGCCCTCCGGTTCCCTCCTGTAAAGGTCTGCTGGCTGTTATTATTTAATACGAATCCTTTAAATGCTGGAACTAAATTGGTGTTATTGATACCATTGAAATAACCCCAATGGTCACGGGCCAATGAAGTTTTGGACGGTAACAAAGTGCCATTATAATTAAACGAATACAAACTTACACACGCTTGGTTGGTGCCAAACTGCTTGACACCTTTCAAACGTAACCGTTTGCTCGTTGGTGCATTTTGCAGATAGCCGTAATAGTTTCCGTCACTATCGAAGTAATCATGATCAAATTGAAATTCCTTAATCTTGTTTTGATTAATGTCACGAACCATAATACTTTGTAGTCGTTGAGCCCCTGTCAAATCTTGTCGTACCTGACTGTCGTATAAAAATTCTACTTTGCCATTTCTAAAATTAATAGCCGCCAAGTAGCGGGGTTGATAGCGCTGGACCGGATAGTATGCATTTAAAAAGGTGTTATTGACAGCCGATTCAATAAAATTAGCCTGCGATTCCAAAACTCCGTTGTTGAAAGGACTTGTTCCGTAATCAAAGGTAATAACATCACCTAACTGAGACTCTATTTTAGTCAGGTACCAGCTTTGGACATAGTTGGTGTACCCCATTCCGTCCTGAGGAAGGGTCCATTCCTGGGCTTGAAAGGAGTATTTTGTACCCTTCCCATCCGTTAAAGTCCATCCCCCTATACCACCTTGTACCGTTAGATTTTGTTTCTCCAAAAAATGCACTTTCCCATTGGAGATGAAATTTTTGTCAAGGATAAAACTACCCGATGCACCGGGGAAATTAAAGTGGAACAGGTCTGGCTCTAAATCTGTGTTATTGGGTTGGTAGCCAGGGGCCCAACCAAAGTTGACTATACCTGTACAATTTCCGCCAGAGTAGTTGCCGTAATATAAATAGCCGGTATTTGCGGTGCCGGCTATTGCTATTACCAGATCACTGAGATTGCTTAGAACGAGTTGTCTTAAAATGCTGATTTCTCCTCCTCCCAATTCTGCTTTTGGGGCTGGCACTCCGTTCCCGGTGAAGTAGTAGCCGTTTAGATCGTCATAGCCCTTCACTACGCGAGTAATGATCCCACCTCCATTAAGCGTCCACCCCAAACCAACCTGCGAAGCCTCTTCTTCCACACGGATACCCGAAGAGTTGTAGCTAAGCGAAATTGGAATGTTAATTTCCCGCTGCTGGATAGTATGAAGTGGTAAGTCAATGTTGATTTTACCATTGAACAGGCTAACCGGGAACGCGGCATAATTTCCCAGACTGGCTGCATCTGGTGAAGGAGGTATGAGCCGGGCAGCGGCCGATTGGTTACTAGCCTGGATTGTAACGACATCTGGATTTTTTGGTGGTTTCTTTTTGATAATGCCTGGATCGGGCAGGTTGTTGGGTGCAATCCTTTGTGCACAGGAAATGCTTGGCAAACCCAAAATAAAACCAGTCGTGATCAAAAACCACACGGTGACACTGAAGACGAATTTCATAGCGGTGGCGAAAACGATGACAATTATTGCTTAACAAACCGTTCAACAAACCGGCGTAAATCATCGGAAAATACCACGAAGTACACACCGGGGGTAAGTGTACGCACGTCCAGTTCAAAGGCGTGGCTGGTCGAGGCATTCAGCTTGCCGCGCTGGAGCATCCGACCCTGGCCATCCTGCACGGTCAGATCGGTAAGTTTCCCGTTGGGGTCAGGATCCACGAACGCCACGCGGATTTTTTCAACGGCCGGGTTCGGACTTAGGCGGAATTGGCCCGGGCGGAGTTCGGCCCCCGACGCGGGTTCGACGCGCAACGCCTGAAAGCACCCGTCCGCCTCGTACACGCGGAAGCTCACCGAGGCGGGCAATTTTTCGTTGGCTGATTGGGTGAACACCACGCCGTTTTTCGGGATGAGCCGGGCCGACGCCGCGTCGCTGGCTCCTTCGTACCGGTCGCCTTCCGTGTAGTCGAAGCGCTGGCCGGGTTGGGTGCCCGTGAGTTTCAACCTGGTTTCCTTTTCGCCGTAGGCAAATTGGACCGTGGCCGTGGGTTTTTGCGCACACCGGAAACCAACGTTCAGCCCGTGCTGGGTTTCGCCCGGCGCGGTCGTCGCGAAGCGCAGAATGGCGTATTCCGGTTCCGCTTTGGTGTTGGGAACCGGCTGGTCGTCGTGCCGCACCGGTTGCAGGCGACTGCGGCCCGGTTGCGAAAGCGGAACGCGAACCTCGTACTCCGCCCCGAACACCAGCCCGTCGGATAGCCGATCGCTGCGGAAGGCGTAGGTGCCCCCGGCGTCGGTGGTGGTTTCGGCGAGGCGCTTCCCGTCCCGCCAAAGCTGCACCGTCACACCGGCCAGGCCCGGTTCGTCGGCGTCCTGGGTGCCGTTTTCGTTCACGTCGAGCCACAGACGGTGACCGAGTTCGGTGGGCGGCACCTCGCCGATGAGTTCCACGTCGCCGAGGTGGTTGGTTTTGCGGGCCACGTACTCCAGGGCCGGATCGTGGCGGTACAGCGCCCGACCGCTTGTTTTGGCTCCCGTCCGGTGGTCGTACCAACTCAGGCCGCCACTGTTGTACTCGGCCACGGGTTCGCGGGTGCTCACCAGCACCTGATCACCCAGTACGGCCAGCCCGCCGAGGGCCGTTTCTTCGTGGTAGCGGATGCCGTTCAACTCGAAGCGGTCGCCGTCGAAAAACTCCCCGCCGCCGGGGCCTTGCCCGTTGTGGACGCCGGTTCCCCGCTCATCGCCTACCTGCCCGTCGGCTTCGAGCCGGTAGCGGCGGGCGGGGCGACTCACGCGCAATACGTCGCCCGCCGCCACAGCTACCGAGCGCTGCCAGCGGCCGTCGGCGGTGGGTTTGCCGGTGGCCATCTGGTGACCGAGCCGGTCCATCAGGCCCAAAATCATGGCCCCGTCTTCGTCGAATTCGATGTCGGCCAGGATGGGCTGGGGATGCACGGCCCACCAGGCCGGGTCGGGTAGGGCGGTCTGGGCCGGGTCGTCGGTCCAGGCAAACCAGCCGCCCACGCCGTACTCGACGGTTCCCCGCGCGTAGTCGAGGGGGAAGCGGAGCACTTCGTGGAAGCGGTCGCCTTGCAGGGCGTACACGTAGGCGGTCAGGTCGCTGGCCCGGCCCGATTGGTGGGCGTCGCACACACCGCCCACGTACACGGTGCCCTGGTGGTACTTCACGGCGAAGGGCCGGAACGTGCCACCCGAACAACCCGGATTGGGCAGGCGGTAGGCTTTGACACCTTCGGTGGTGGGCTTGTTGCCGTCGGCGGGCAGGGTGAGGGCGTAGAGGGTGCGGTCGTAAAGGTTCATCGCGTAGAGCGTGCGCCCGTCGTCGGCGAGGTCGAGGCCGCCGAGGCTGATTTTGCCGACCTGGGCAAACAGCAGCGAGTCGGCCTGCCGGGCGGCGTAATCGCCCTGGAGGTCCCGGCGGAGGCCATCGGGAGCCGTGGCGATGCCGTAGTCGGACAGGCTTAGGAAAGGCTTGGTTTGCCCGCTGATCAGGTCAGTGACGTAAATGCCCCCCGACCCGAGGGGGCCAAAGCCGCTGTGTCGCTTGGCCAGGGCCGACGAAAACAACCGCTGCCGGGTGCGATCATACGCCAAGGCCCACACGCTGCCCGTCAGGGCCGGTTTGACCCGGAGTGCCGGAGCGGAAGTAGCCTTAGTGCTCTGAATCGCCCCGGCGTCCACGAGGCGAAGGGTACTCAGCGTGTCGCCGCGAGGGTCGGTATGGTCGCCCAAGGGCTGGAGGCTCACGGCTGCGCGGGGCCGCTCCCCGGCAAAGGTGGCGGGTTGGTAGAGGCCCAAATCCCCGGTGGTGGCGTTGGCCGGGGCCAGGCGGGTGGCGTATTGCCCCGGCGCGGGGAAGTAGCCTTCGGGCCAGCCGTCGAACTGCACGCGCAGGGGTTGGCCAGGGGGCGCAGTCAGCCGGTACTGCCCGGTGGAATCGGTGTAAACCGTAGTGAGCAAAGCCCCGGTGCGGTCGTAGGCGCGGACCCGTACGCCAGGTAGGCCCCGCTCACGGGGTGGTTCCCACCGACCGTTGGCGTTGAGGTCGCGGTACACGCGGCCGGTGGGCTGGGCCTGGGCGGGCCAAGCGGCCAGTTGCACCAGCAGGGGCAGAAGCAGGAAACGATGTTCCATCCGGCGACGGTGGGGTTAAGGCGGTGGGTTGTTCGTGGCGGGCGGGTACTTGCAAAACCTTGATAACCAACCAATTTAGACTCTTATCAATATTTTTGGCGATAAAACCGATACTCCCTGGCTACCCCGCGTCAGAGGCGCTTTTCGATAGTTGTCACCCCGCCGTCGCTCGCATCTTGCGAGTGACTTTTATTTCAAGCCCCTCTGGGGCGGTGTTGGGTTGCGAGTTAATTTGCATCTTGCCAAATCGTTGTTAACTAATCTGTTTCATTCGCAAGCAACTGCTGTTCGGCGGTCAAAACGGTTACTCGCTGGCCACCACGCGCCAGAGGCGCTTTCGATACCCATCACTCGCAGGATGCGAGCGATGGCGGCTCACGAGCTACTGCGGGGACTTATGTATTATTTACTATAAATTCTTTAAATTTTAACAATAAAAACTCAAGTTTAGTTGGATCGCCGAATGCGTTGAATTTCCCCTCTTCAATCTTTATTCCATACCAATCTTCGTTACTATTTTCAAAAAATTGATATTTCATTTCGATGTTTTCTAACACTGTATCTTGAATGTCAATAGTGATGTTCCAACCGGGGTTATCGATTGTATTAATTGACACTCCATATTGATGCTCCCAATCTCCATTACATTGAGATTGATACCAGTTTTGTATCCAAATTAAAGTGTCCATTTGTGTCATTGTCTTGGTAATTCGTCTATGTTTGCGGGCCTTGGATCTTTCATTTTAGGCTCGTGAACGTGAGGCGTTGGGATTTCTTTACCTGTTTTAGAACTTTTATGACTTCTACCGGTCACATCTACTCCCCCGCCGTCGCTCGCATCTTGCGAGTGAATTTTATTTCAAGCCCCTCTGGGGCGGTTTTGATTTGCGAACTATTTTCTTTCTTGCAAAGATGTTCATAATCAACCGCTTTTGATTCATATTCAAGGCTGTTTGGCAACTCTAACGGCACTTGCTCACTACTCCGCGCCAGAGGCGCTTTTCATATTGGTCACTCGCAAGATGCGAGCGACGGCGGCTCGCGAGCTACTGCGGGAATGCGAGCGACGGCGGCTCGCGAACTACTGCGGGGGAAATAAATTCCAATCGAACCGATTTCACAACACATACAATGTCTTGACGCTCAGAGAGTATTTCATAATCATCTAATTCATTACCTATAATTAGATGTGTATGAGCTTTAGTTATTTTCAAATTCCGTAAATAGGAAATCAGTTCGTCAATTCCCTTTTCGTCGAACAAAATCTCTGTTTGTTCGGGCGCTTTTTGATAATTTATAAAAGACAGCATAGCTTATTCAAAGAAAAATTTACGTTTGTCGAGATTTTTAGGTTTTGGGTTCGGATAATTTACGTTCACATGCGGAGCCTCTACTTGTTTGCCAGTTTTACCATTTTTACCTGTATCTACGTTGTAAGAATACCTGCTTTTAGGATTTACATAAGATTTTGAACCATTATGTGGATTAGTGTAAGAAGAATTTAACTTACCGGTTTGTACTTGTTTTTCAAATCCTGCTTGAACCTCCTCTAATGTCTTGCCCTTAAAAGGGTTTCCTAATGAGCCTGATTTATTCAATCCTTTACTCAGAGATGCTCCCACATCAGCGGCATCATCAAGACGAGAAATAGCATTTGTTACTAATTTGCCATCTTTAAGATATTCCCGCCGTCGCTCGCATCTTGCGAGTGACTTTTATTTCAAGCCCCTCTGGGGCGGTGTTGGGTTGCGAGTTAACTTGCATCTTGCCAAATCGTTGTTAACTAATCTGTTTCATTCGCAACCAACTGCTGTTCGGCGGTCAAAACGGTACTCGCTGGCTACCCCGCGCCAGAGGCGCTTTTCATATTGGTCACTCGCAAGATGCGAGCGACGGCGACTCGTGAGCTACTGCGGGAGAATATTTCTTATATTTACGGATTCTGAAAAAAATTCAAAATATTGCTCTTCGTAAAACTCAACATAAAAATACATACTACCTTCGATGCTGGTCTCATTTAATATGCCATTCTCCAAGTATTTACCTCTGCTTATATTGTCAATTGTTAAATATGAGTTGCTTATACCTATTGGAAAATCCATTTTAACAACCCTACTTTTGCTAAAAATTAACTCAATCCGCTCGGATATCTTTTTGTTGACACCGTCTTCTATAAATTTAGTGAATTCAAAAATTATTTCCATAATTAGTGAGTCAATTTTAATATTAGTACAATAGTAATCATTATGCAAATCATAATGAGTTCCATTGATACTAAATTCTGAAATATTCTCGAACAATTTTGGTTGAATGTTAGCTGTTCTCATGCTCAGTCAGTTTTTTTCTTTTCTAAGTACTTTCTAACTGTTCTTATATCCTCTTGGCTCATTGGGGTAGCGTTTTTACTTGCTCTGGATATATTTCTTACTTCTCCATTGACTATATTATTATTATACCTTTGTTTATGAGGTGTAGGAACTCCATTGTGCTCTTTTCCGGCAAGATCATATCGGGTCTGGCCCTTGGAATCTTTTATTGTAACAGAATTTTTACCTTCGTTTGAGTTTCTAAGATTAGAGGCTTGTTCTTTGAGTGAAGGTTTTTGATTACTTGATCCAGAGTCCCCATTCTGAGAAGAGGCGTTCACTCTGCCTTTATCGTTTGATAAATTAGATGCTGCATTTTTTAAAGTATTAGCCCCATGGACAACAGCCGCAGCTCCAGCCAGAGTTGCTGGTACAGCTACTGGCGTTGCCGCGCCAAACGAAGCCAGTTCAACTGCTCCACCGGCGGCGGCAGTAACTGCCCCTCCCACCACCTCTGCCAAACCCACTACTGCACTAAATCCATGTCCTAACGTTCGTCCAGAATTAAAAGCATCAGGGTTACTGGGATTAGAGCTAAATAAAGAGTTACCTGATGGAGATAGTAAGTCGTCTCGTAGCGCCGAGCCAATGCCGTTTACATAACTCACTATGCCATCGCAACACCCTCCAGCTTCTCGTCCATCAGGATCAGTTAATAACGCTGGATTATCAAATACATAGCCGTAAGTTGTAAATCGTTCCTGGCCCCCTGCTTCACCGCTTGGGTCTACCGTAAACCAACGAGCAATTGCCGGGTCAAGCATTCGCCAGCCATAATCCAAATACCCCGTCTCCGGCTGCCACTCCTTCCCATTGTAAAGGTACTTGTTCACCCCCGCACTCTGCGCCACGCTCCCACCCGGCTGCACCGGCATCGCCAAGCCAAACGGCTGGTACTCCGTCTGCTGGAGGGCGTTGCCGTTCTCGTCGAGCACCACCCGCACATTACCCAGGTGGTCCCGCAGGTAGTATTGCCACTGCCAGTTGCCACCGCTGCTAATCAATTGCCCCTCGTCGGTAGCAATCCGTTTCAACGTGACGCCCCCGTCGTACTCAAAGGCCCCCTCGTAGGTGGTCACCACCCCGCTGCCCACCACACTCAGGTTCCGCTTGCTGCCCCCTCCGTCGTAGGTGTAGTTGAGCGTTTTGCCGTTGAGGCTAATCTGCCTGGGCAAGTTAAGCACGTTGTAGGCAAGGTTGGCACCCCGGTTGGCGTCGGTGGTCATGTTTCCGGCGCCGTCGTAGGTGTAATCGTCCCCGTTGCCGCTGCCGCCGTTGTTGAAGCCCTCGCCGTTGCCCGTCCCGTCGGTCACTTTCGTCAGGCGGTTGCCGTCGTAGCTGTAGCCCAGGTCGTCGATCATCCCGCCCCCGCCGTTGAAACGCTTCAGTGTCTGGATGTTGCCGTTGTAGTCGTAGGTTAGCTCCTCGCCCAGTCCCCCGCCCCCGCTGTTGCGGCCTTTTTTCAGGCGGTTCAGTTCGTCGTACTCGAAATTGTAGTTGCCCCCGCTGCCGGGGTGCTGCCAGCCCAGGTAGCTCACGTTGCCGTTCTGCTGGTAGTTGAGCGAGAGGCCAAACGATTGGGGGCTGTTGCTGACCGTCCGCAGCCAGCCCCGCACGTTGTACTTGTAGCCCAGGCTGGCTTTGGCCCCGCTGCCGAAGGCGTCGGTGGCGTGGAGCTTGCGGCCCGTGAGTAGGCCCACCTCGTTGTAGGAAAGGGCGCTGAGCGTGATGGTGCGCTCGGGCAACCCGCCCCCGCTCACGCGGGCGGTGGTGCTGGTGAGGCGGTCGGCGGTGTCGTAGGTGTAGGTTTTCTCCCAACTTTGGGATTGCCCGCTCCAGCTTTGGGTGGTGCGCTCTTTGGTGACTTTGCCCAGGAAATCGCGTTGGTAGGTGATGCGCTCCCAGCCGTTGCTGCCCAGGGTGAGTTGCCGCCGGGCCTGCACCAGGCGGTACTTGCTGTCGTAAAAGTTGACGCTCTGAAGTTCGTTGCCCAGGTTGCCGTCGGCCTGAAGCAGCCGCACCCACTGGCCGGTTACCTGCCCCAGCACCTGGCCGCTGCCGTTGGTGTAGTAGCCACCCACCAGGTCGCCGTCACCGCCATCGAAGCCGGGCAGGTTGTCATAGCGGTCGTATTGGGTGCGCACCAGAGACTGCTTGCCGCCGCCGTTGTAGCGGTCGGCGGGGTTGCAGCCGTTGCAGAGGCCCATCTCGATTTGGCGGTTCAGTTCGTCGTAGTGGTAGTAGAATTTCTGGCCCCGCCCGTCGGTGGAGGCCACCAGCAGGTCGCGGTCGTTGTACTCCATCGTGACGGTGTTGGCGCCGGGCACCCGCTTTTCCACCACCCGGCCCTGGCCGTCGTAGCGGTAGAGGAAGGCATACTTGTTCAGGTCGGTGTTGCTCTGGTACTGGGGCTGGAGCACGGCCCGAAGCTGGCCCAGGTCATCGTACACGTAGTAGGTAGTGGCGTACTGGCCATTTTTACCCGCCCGGCGGAGCACCACCCGGCCGTCGCGGTCGGTGAATTCGCTGAGTTCGTTGTCCTGTTCGTCTTTGGTGGTGGTCAGTGTCAGGGTCCGGGCCGGGTAATTGCCAGAATTCGTAATGTCGGTCAGTCCCGATCCGGCGTCGTAGCGTTTGACTTCGTTGTCGCCGTTCACCCCGTAGGTGCGGCGCACGCTGGCTCCGGCTGCCGGTGCGACGGTTTCGCTGACGCGGTTGAGGGGAGATGATTCGTAGCGGGTTTCGGTGTAAGGGCGATCGGAGGGTTCTTCAAAGCGGTTGCCATCGAGGTAATAACCCCGCACTACGCCGGGGGCGTCGCCCTGAAAGGCGGCGTTCTGGGTGCCGGTCGGGGCGGGCAGCCAGGTCTTACTGACGCGGCCCAGGGCGTCGTACTCGGTGGGCGAAACGAGGTCTTTCTTGTCGCGGGAAGCCTGAATGCCGATGGCCTGCTGGGGCCGACCCAGGCCGTCGAAGTAGGTCAGGGCCATGTGGACCTGATCGACGGAATACTGGGCGTCGGGGGATTGGCCCGTTGCCTTGTGCGTCCGGGTGAGGACGTAGTTGCGGGTATTGTCCTGGGCCAGGAGGGAAGTGCCCGTTGCCACCAGCGACAACAGCAGAGCCAGGCGAACGCGTAAGGCGGAGACGGTTTTCAAGGGCGTGGTGGAAATGTGGCGGCCACGTCTTCCCAATTGCACAGGGTGGCCTTTGGAAAAGAGCTTGTTAGCGCCTCCACAAACCAACAGGAACGCCGATTACCCGGCAATGGCGGAGAACCACCATTTTGTATGGTGGTTCTCCGCCATTTTTTAATGGGAACCACCGGTTAGGCTACCCGGCTGCGGTCCTGGAAGGTTTTCCGGCTCTGTGGCCGGGTTTGCCGGAAATCAGCGCATGGTTAATCCATGAAAATTTCTGACGAACTGTAAGCCAATGGAGCCGTACGAAAAATGGTGGTCAACCACCATTGCATTAGGCGCTGGTACCTGCTATTTTTAGGCGTTCTTTCTTCAAATTCCGACCGTTTAAATAAGTCACCTGCGCTTCGTAGCGGGGCTATTGTTCACACGACCAACCACTACTTTTATGAACAAGCTATTCACTCTAACCTACCGCCCCCATGAGTTCCGTCATCGTACTGCGGCTTGGCAACCGATTGCTGGAGAGTTCGTTGTCTCAAATTCTTAGTAGTTATTCGTACACCATCCTTCATTACCCGCCTGACCCACCCCACTTTCTCGAAGACGATACACTGCTCCTCACCGACCACCTGGCGGGGGATCGGCCCGAACGCACCATTCTGATCGTTTCCGGTTCGGCCATTGGATCACTGCCTTTGAGTGAAGCTTTTGGTTTGGTCAGCCTCCACAGCGACGTGCAGGAAATCGTCATCTGTTTACACACGATTGCCTTGGGAGGACGCTACGTGTCGCCAACTCTGGTTCAAAAGCACTTGGAAAGCACCGAAGCCCTGCGTTCCATTTCAGAAGGTGATTCCTCCGTGCTGTTGAGCCGTCGTGAGCGGGAAATATTCTTGCTGATAAAACAAGGTAGAACGTTGAAAGAAATTGCTATCCAATTGTTTATCAGCCCGAATACGGCCGAACGCCACCGCGCCAGCATTCAGCAGAAACTCAACCTTCGGGGCCGAAACTGCCTGGTTCGTTTTGCTGCAACGCAGGTAGCTTGGAAACCGCACCGAGCCATTTCGTGAAACCGACCGCGTGCCTCTCCCTGCCAAGAATAACCCGACTTTTTGGGTTACTGGTTGCGCTTTGTTGGGGACTGGACTTACCGGCCAGGGCCACGCACATTGTCGGTGGACAACTCGAAATGCGGTCGTTGCCGGATACGCCGGGGCATTTCAAGATTACCCTTACCTATTATTTCGACGAGAACCAGTCGTATCAACCCTTTTATGAAATCTTTCTGCCTACTTACCGCAAACGGGACAACCGGCCGATGGCCGTGGCGAAAGTGTACAACACGGTGGTTGACAACCGCCCGCCGCTGGTCTTCGCCAATCCTGCCTGCGCCCGCGCCCGGAGTTTGCGGGTCGGGATTGTGCGTTACGAAGGTGATCTCCAACTGGACCCCGATGCGTATGACGATCCACAGGGGTATTACATTACTCATCAGACCTGCTGCCGAAACGGCGGAGTGGACAACATTCGCAATCCGGATCGGGCGGGATACACGTTTTACCTGGAGTTTCCGCCCTTAAAAAAAAACGGACGCCTTTTTGTAAACTCTTCGCCGATATTCGGAACGGCCAACGGCGAGTACGTATGTCGGGGAGAACCCTTCACGATGTCCTTTGCCGCCCGCGATCCCGACGGAGACCAAGTACGCTACTCCCTGGTGACTCCCTTTGAAAGGGTCAATACAACTTCGCAGGGCACTTTTCCGGGACCCTACCCCGAAGTAGGCTGGCTACCCGGCTTCAGTGCCTCCCGGGCGTTTGGCCCTTCTTCGTCCCTGACGATTCATCCACAAACGGGCGAGTTGTCCCTAACGGCGGCGGCGTTGGGGCTTTTCGTGTTTGCCGTGAACGTAGAAGAATTTCGCGGGGGAGAAAAAATCGGTGAAGTACGACGGGACTACCAACTTCTGGTGGTGGATTGCCCGCCTATTACCCCACTCAACCCGGTGGTGGAAATCGGTAACCAACCACCCGGAACGACTGAAGCTCGCCTGTGCGAAGGACAAGCGATTACGATGCGTGCCACGGCGAACGCTTCGTGGGCTTACCAGTGGACAAAAGACGGTAGCAACCTGCCGGGCGCAACGGACCCCGCGTTGACGGTGGAACAAGCCGGTGTTTATCAACTCATCACTTCCCTGCGTAACGAATGCAGCCGGTCGCAACGCTCACGCACGGTCACCCTAACCACTACACCGACCCGAGTGCCTTTGCGCGTACGCGGCAAACCTTACCTCTGCGGTTCGGCTGACCAGGTGGAGTTGTCAACTCCATCCGGTGCGACTCCGTCGTTTACGTGGTATCGGAACGGTACGGAACTACTGAATGATCGGACTTCCGTCTTGATTGTGCGTCAACCCGGCCACTATTCGGCAGTAAGCAAAGACGCCTCAACTGGCTGCGTCTCCAAATCGGATACAATCCGTGTGCAAGCGCTTGCTTTACCCGTTGCCGAAATCTTACCGCCTGCTTCCAGTGAAATTTGTCAGGGCGACTCGTTGCGTTTAACGGCAACGGGAGGCGTGGAATACCGCTGGCAAAGAGAAAACACGCCCATTGTTGGAAAAACTCAGGCGGAGTTGTGGGTCAAAGAAGCGGGTAATTACTCGGTTAGCGTGACGGATACGGCAGGTTGTCGGGCAACTGAAACGCCTCCGTTTGTTTTGCACGTCTTGGAAACCGTGGCGGTTCTGATGGATTCCCTCCCTAACGTTTGCGGTCTGAACGAAGCCTCTTTGCCGTTGCATGGCTACCCTGGAGGAGGGTCTTTCGCCGGTCCCGGCGTTGTGAACAACTTGTTTTATCCTCAAAAAGCAGGTTGGGGGAAACACCGTTTAACCTACACGGTCACCAGTTTCTTTTCGTGTCGGAGTGGCACGGCTGAACGTACCGTGGCAGTAGCGCCTTCGCCCACGGTTCGCTTACCCCGTGAACTGACGACGTGGAAGGGAGCTTCTCTGGTATTGCGTCCCTTGCTTTCCGGCGAACCAGCTCAGTTTGAGTGGCAACCTCCTCAAGCGGTGGTCGTTCCAAACGTGTCTCAAACAAGGACCGTAGCCCTGGAAAACGATGAGTTATTTACCCTATCGGTTACAAATGAAGCGGGATGTAAAGCACAAGCATCGGTTCAGGTTCATGTTTATCAGCGCATTTGGGTTCCGGATGTATTCACGCCCAATGGAGATGGTGTCAACGACGTATTGGAACTAAAGGGCATTGAAGAATACCCCGGCGCTGAGGTGACAATTTACAACCGCTGGGGTGAAATCGTTTACCATACCGAAGGGGGGTATACAAAGCCCTTTGATGGACGATGGAGAGGCGAAGCGTTGCCGCCGGGAAATTACGCGTACACCATCAGACCTTCGGAGGAACGACCCTTGCTCAGAGGATTTATTTATCTTTCAAGGTGAGTCATTTCGTAACGAAGGATAAAGCAGCGGGCAACCTGTTGGCGAGTTTGTTGGCGAGCCAAACAAAAAGCCGGTTAGCTAAAGTTAGCTAACCGGCTGATTTTCACCGCTCCCGAAGTTGGACTCGAACCAACGACCCTCTGATTAACAGTCAGATGCTCTAACCGGCTGAGCTATTCGGGAATCTGTCTTTCTTCCTCGTTTCCGAAAAAGTGATGCAAAAGTAAGCCTTTCGGCTCCGTTGCGCAAGAGGGATTTTAAAAAAATCTCAATTGAACGCCCCCCGGTTCTGGGTGTACTGGTCGTACTGCTCCTGCAACCGGCGGCGAAATTCGAGCGGATCGTTGATTTTGTGGAAGGCCTGACCCGTTACACCCGTACCGTGGACTTTCAGCGTACCAAACCCCAGCATCCGCCCGAATACGCTCTGTTCCACCTCGATGCTCTCGACTTTGTTGAGGTTCAATTCGATTGTATCCCGCGAAATAAAACCCGTTTTGATGATGATGCGCTTGTTGGTCACCACGAATTCGTCGCTCGATTTCAGGATGAGCGGGCGGATGAAAAGCGTCAGAATGGAGGCCAGTTCAAGGAAAATAATCCAGTGGTACGAGGTTTCGTAAATCACCTGCTCGTCTTTAATCAGGTGGTCGTTGACGTAGCTGCCCATAAGTCGTAAGTCGTAAGTCGTAAGTCGTAAGTCGTAAGTCGTAAGTCGTAAGTCGTAAGTCGTAAGTCGTAAGTCGTAAGTCGTAAGTCGTGCCAGCGTTGGCGGGGCGAAGTTACACCATCGGCACATACACCACTTTTTTGGTTTCAAAAAACGGTTCCTCAAAAAACCGGTCGAGGTCGAACAGGCGGTAGGGGCGGGCCAGTTCGGCGAGTTCGTCGGCCAGATCGCCGCCTTTCAGGTACAGAATACCGTTGCGGAGGTCGTGATTGAAGTGGTGGTTGAATTTGCCCCGCACCCAGTGCGAAAACGGTTTCAGGCGCGTGACGGCGCGGCTCACCACGAAATCGTAGCTGTCGGGCAGTTGCTCGGCCCGGGCCTGCTCGGCGCGGACGTTGGTCAGGCCGAGCGCCGAAGCCACTTCCTGCACAACTTTGATCTTTTTGCCGATGCTGTCGACGAGGTGAAAATCGGCTTCGGGGAAAAGAATCGCCAGCGGGATTCCCGGAAAACCCCCACCCGTGCCCACGTCGAGCACAGCCGTGTAAGGTTTGAACTGAATCACCTTCGCGATGCCCAGCGAGTGAAGCACGTGCCGCTCGTACAGATTTTCCAAATCGGGACGCGACACCACGTTGATTTGTTCGTTCCAAAACCGGTACAACTCGCCCAATTGCCCGAACTGATCGCATTGACGTTCGGTCAAATCGGAGAAATAGGTGGAAATCAACGCTTCGTTCATCCAATGAGTAGTTTCCGAATTGCGACCAATGGGAAATGGCCTTCATTTCAACAGGTGCGATAACTAAAAACGGGAACTTTAAACTGAAAACTTTTTTCAGCGCCATTTGAGTTTTTTTCGCGAAAACATCGTCGCACTGCCCATCAGCGCGTAATAACCCGCCAGCAGCGCGTCGTACAACGGCACGGTCCAGGCCGACGTCGGGCGACCCAGGCGGCGGTTGGCCGCCGCGTAAACGGCCCACTGCACCACCAGTCGCAGAAAAAATACCCCGGCTGTCAGACCCAGCCACAGCCAGTCGCGGCGCAGGGCAAACGCGAGCGCCAACCCGGCGAAGAGAAAATAACTCAGCACCTGTGACAGTGATAGCAGGCCCAGAATCCGGCGGAATTTAGGCTGGTACAATTTTCCCACCGACAGGTGCCGCCGCTTTTGCCAGTACCAGCTCCGCCAGGAAGTTTTGGGCAACGACCACACAAACGCCGCCGGGTTGAGGCACACCGCCGTGTTGTTGGCCGTGGCCACCCGACCCACGAAAAGATCGTCGTCGCCGCCGAGGACATGGTGGTGGCCATTGAAACCCCCTTGTTCGAGAAATAGCGACCGGCGGTACAACAGGTTGCGGCCCACGCCCATGTACGGCACGCCCGCCAGCGCCAGCGAGAAATACTGGAGCGCCGTGAAAAATGTTTCGAACCGGATGAAGGCATTCAGGAAACCCGGCTGCCGCTGGTAGGGTGAGAACCCGAGCACGATGGCCTTGTCGGCGGTGAGGCAACCCGTCATGGCCGAAATCCAGTCGGGCGAGGCGGGGCGGCAGTCGGCGTCGGTGAGCAACACCACGGCCTTCTGCGCGGCGCGAATGCCGAGCGTGAGGGCGTACTTTTTAGGCGTAATGTGCTTGGGCGTCTGGGCCACGTGAACGCGCCGCAGGTTGGGGTAGCGCTGGCTTTCTTCCCGGAGCAAATCGAAGGTGCCGTCGTTGGAGCGGTCGTCCACCACAATGACTTCAAAGTCAGGGTATTGCTGCTCGAGCAACAGCGGAAGCAACTGCTGAAGGTTTTCCAGTTCGTTCCAGGCGCACACGACCACTGACACGCCGGGTGGCGTGTCGGGTGGGTCTGTTGGCTGAGGCGGGCGATAGGCGGCGGTGCGGGAAAAAATGGCCAGCAGAAAGACCAATTGCACGAAAACGGCCAGCGCAAAGAGGACGAAGAACAGTAAAAGTAGGTTCAAACGAGAAGGATTTGGCGGGTTTCACCGACAAAGATAAAACCTCCCGTGGCAAGATACCCGTCCGTACGTCCTATTTTTGTGCCCCGTTTTTCGCACCCATGACGTTTGAAATTCAGCAGAAAGACCCGAATTCGTCGGCCCGTACGGGCCTGATTACCACCGGCCACGGCGTGATCCAAACGCCTATTTTCATGCCCGTTGGCACGGCGGGCAGCGTGAAGGCCGTTCACCAGCGCGAACTCCGCGACGATATTCACGCCCAGATTATTCTCGGAAACACCTACCACTTGTATCTGCGTCCCGGCCTCGGCGTCCTCGAAGCCGCCGGGGGCCTGCACCGCTTCAACGGTTGGAAAGGCCCCATTCTGACCGACAGCGGTGGTTACCAGGTGTACTCGCTCTCGGGCACGGGCCGGAAAATCAAGGAAGAAGGCGTGACGTTTCGCTCCCACGTGGACGGCTCGACCCACGTGTTTACGCCCGAGGGCGTCA
Organism: Spirosomataceae bacterium; assembly: GCA_965249815.1. Lineage (GTDB taxonomy): Bacteria > Bacteroidota > Bacteroidia > Cytophagales > Spirosomataceae > JAJAZB01. Next base: position 1,825,119 of record CBDFMV010000003.1, read on the forward strand.
TGGACATTCAGCGCGCCATCGGGGCCGACATCGTCATGGCGTTCGACGAATGCACCCCGTACCCGTGCGAATACGGGTACGCGCGGCAGTCGATGGAGATGACCCACCGCTGGCTGAAACGTTGCTGCGACCAATTCGACCGCACCGAGCCGAAATATGGCTACGGCCAAACGCTCTTTCCCATCGTACAAGGCAGTACGTACGCAGATTTGCGGCGGCACTCGGCGGAATTGGTGGCCAGTTTTGGGCGGGAGGGTAATGCCATCGGCGGATTGTCGGTGGGTGAACCCGCCGAGATGATGTACGAAATCACCGAGCAGGTGTGTACAATTTTACCCACCGACCGGCCGCGCTACCTGATGGGTGTTGGCACGCCCGCCAATATTCTTCAATCCATCGCGCTGGGCGTGGATATGTTCGACTGCGTCATGCCGACTCGCAACGCCCGGAATGGCATGCTTTTTACAACGCAGGGTATCATCAACATCCGCAACGAAAAATGGAAGAGCGACCTCACTTCTGTGGATGAAACGTTGGGTGGTTACGTCAGTACGGCGTATTCCAAAGCCTATCTTCGGCATTTGGTGCGTTCCGACGAGATGCTTGGCGCGCAAATTGCCAGTGTACACAACCTGACCTTTTACCTTTGGCTCGTTGATGAAGCCCGGCAACACATTGCAGCAGGAAACTTCGTTTCTTGGAAAAATGCAATCATACCCCAACTCATGCAGCGGTTGTAGATGTGTGGAAAATGTTGCCCGAACTGTTGTCCGCGTCGGGCAGAAGGGCATCTGGTCTTAGTAGGCGGGTAACTGCCTGACGCCAATAGTGCCGAACCCCCGCCACGATTGAAGGGGAATAATTTTTTGTAGTTCAAAATTTACATACTTTTGCGACGGTCACCCAAGCAGGGGTTCCGCCCAATCTGACCCGCACAACCGTGTTCAATTTCCTTAATTACAACCCCTCCCAAACAGACATGAAGAAATTAAACGCTCTTCCATGCCTTATGCTCCTGGCGTTGGGTTCGCTCTGTACGTTGAGCGGCCAAGCCCAGGACACGACCTCCCTCGCCAACCGCTACAACCCCAACGCCCTTTACGAAGGGCCGAATAAGTTGAACACGTGGTCCATTTCGGTCAGTGCCGGGTCGCCCCAGTTTTTTGGGGATCTTCGTCAGTACGACTTCTGGCCATCGGGAGCCAACAGCGATAAAAGCCAGAGCGAACGGGGTGCCTGGGGTGCCAGCGTGTACATCAACAAGCAGTTTTCGCATTTATTTGGGGCGTCGCTGGTGGGTGACATCGGTACGTTGAAAGGCACCAAGTACCGCATTTACAACTCCTACTTTAAAGCCGATTTCCGCCAGTTAAGCCTGATCGGAACGGCCAACCTAAAGTCCCTGTTGCTCGGACCGCGCAAGCTGAACCGCTGGAAGATTGACCTCTACGCCGGAGCCGGGGTCATGTGGTTTAAGTCGGAAGCTTTTGAAATCGGCACCGGCAAGCTGAAGCGGTTTACCAACGGCGATGGCTCGGCTCGTTTTTACGGCTACAAGGGAACCGATAAGTGGACGAAAGAACTCGTCGTGCCGGTGGGGTTGACGGTCAACTATGAACTGTCGCCCCGGCTTGATTTGGGTCTCGACATGGGCCTGAACAACGTAAACACTGAGAAACTTGACGCCACAGTGGGCGGTGACGCCTCGAGCGCTTACGACCTGACTGGCAACCGGGGCAACATTTACGACCGCCGTCGGGGCCTCTCGGACCTCGACAAGTGGGGCAAACTGGCTGTGATGCTGACCTACAAACTGGGCAAAAACGCCGTCACTCCCGGCAAGGGCAAGGTGTACGACCCGGCTCGGGGCACGTACCACCTGCGGTACGTCGATCCGAAACTGTTGATCAAACCGCCGAAAATCCTGACGATCGACGAAATTGACTCGATTGCCAAGGCCAACCGCCCGAAAGACATTGACCCCCGCCTGTTGCTGGATACCGACAATGACGGCGTTTCGGATTACTTCGACAAGCAGCCCAACACGCCCCCGGGCAGCATCGTATCGGGTTCGGGTGAAGCGATTGATTTCGAGAAGATCGTGAACAACATCATCCCGGGCAGCGGTTGCATGGAGATTTTCGCCAACGTGCAGTTCGATACCGACAAGAGCATCATCAAGCCGCAGTACCAGGAAATGATGAACCGCATGGTCGAGTTGATGAACCGCCTGCCCTGCCGCCTGCAATTGACCGGCCACGCCGACCGCCGCGCTTCCGACCGTTACAACATGGGCTTGGCCGAGCGCCGCGTGCAGGCCGTGAAGAAGTACCTCATCAACGCCGGTCTGAACAACCCGAACCGCATCATCACCGACTCGTTCGGAGCCTTCAAGCCGATTGCCGACAACGCTTCGAAAGAAGGGCTGCGGAAAAATCGCCGCGTGGAAATGCGCTTCCTGCCGTAGTCGTAGCGGCTTTCGATTCAACAAAAACCCGTCAGGCAAGCGCCTGACGGGTTTTTGTTTTGTCAATGGAATGCCAGGCGTTTTAAACGGAAAAGGCTGCTTCATTCGCTGAAGCAGCCTTTTCCGTTTAAAACGCCCGCTTGCTTATAGATTCATCAGCGACTCCCGGCGGCGCATCTTACCCGCCGGAATGCCGAACATCATCTTGAAGCGGCGGCAGAAATAGGCCGTGTCTTTATAGCCCACCTCGGATCCGATGGCCCGGATGCTCTTCTTGCTTGTGCGCAACAACCCCACGGCAGCTTCCATGCGCTGGTATTCGATGTAATCCTGCGGATTGATGCCCGTCAGCATTTTGAAGTACTGCCCGACGTAATCTTCCGACACGTTGGCGACGTTGGCCAGGACTTTGTTCGACAAATCGCCGCCGATGTTGTTTTTGATGTAGGCGAAAATATCGATCAGGCGCGGATCTTTGAAGTAGGTGCTGTTGGTGGCCAGTTGCTCTACAAAAAGCCGGTGCTTCAAAATATAGCGGATGACCTCGATGGCGATTTCCTCCGTTTTGATTTTGATGATGCGACCCCGGCCCGGTGCATCGGTGAAATCCTCGGCCAGGATCATCCGGATGGCCTCGGCCAACTGGGTTTCATCCTTCTTGATGATGAAGGGTGGAATGTCGAGCGAGGTGAAGAAGTTGACCGAATCGAACACCTTGGCCTCGAAGGCCACCAACCCGAATGAGTTTTCCAACTGGCTGATTTTCGTCGAATCGCGGTTGTACTCGAAGTACTGTTCGCGGTAGGTCATAAACTCCTCGTTGCTGATGATGCGCGGCTTTTCGGGGTTGCCGTAAATGATGTTGATCATCTTGCCGCCGGGGATGAAAAGCATGTCGCCTTCCTCGGCCTGAATGTTGTCTTCGCCAAAAGACACCTCGCCTTTGTACAAAATCAGCAGCGTATTTTCAACGTCGTAAAAGTTCTTGATGCGAATCGGCTGGAGCATGCGAATGTGCCGCGCCTTGATGAACTTCACCCCGAGCGATTCAATAATTTTATTGTAATCTTCCATTGTAATGACGGGTTATCTGAGTGGCTTCAATGGGATTGGAGGGAAAAAAGTTGTACAAAACTAATAACCCGATTTACAAATGCAAATAAAACAAAAAAAGTGCGCGGCCCCGAAAGAGCCGCGCACGTGAAAAGAAAGTCGTTTCCTGAACAAAAATCCTCACTTGAGCAATTCCCGGGCGATCACAATTTTTTGGATTTCTGAGGTGCCTTCGTATATCTGCGTGATTTTGGCGTCGCGCATGAGCCGCTCAACGTGAAACTCGCGCACGTAGCCGTAACCTCCGTGTACCTGCACGGCCTCGGTGGTGACTTCCATCGCCACCCGCGAAGCAAACAGCTTGGCCATGGCGGCGGCTTTCACGTAATCGCCGTGTTGGTCTTTGAGCCGGGCAGCCTGCAGGCAGAGCAGCCGAGCGGCCTCGATTTGGGTAGCCATGTCGGCCAGCTTGAATTGAATCGCCTGGTGTTCGCTGATGGGTTTACCGAACGATTTCCGTTCTTTCGAGTACTGCAGGGCCAGTTCGTACGCCCCCGATGCAATGCCGAGCGCCTGCGCGGCGATGCCGATGCGCCCGCCGTTGAGTGTAGCCATCGCGAATTTGAAACCAAAGCCATCGTCGCCGATGCGGTTCTCTTTCGGCACCTTCACGTCGGTAAACAGGAGCGAATGCGTGTCGGAAGCGCGGATGCCCATTTTGTTTTCCTTTTTGCCCACCACGAAGCCTTCCTGGCCTTTTTCCACAATCAGGCAGTTGATGCCCCGGTGTTTTTTGGCCGGGTCGGTCTGGGCCATGACGAGGTACACCGAGGCCGAATTGCCGTTGGTAATCCAGTTTTTGGTGCCGTTGAGCAGGTAAAAATCGCCCATATCCTCGGCGGTGGTGTGCTGCGAGGTGGCGTCGGAACCGGCTTCGGGTTCGGAGAGGCAGAACGCCCCGATGATTTCGCCCGAAGCCAGCCGGGTGAGGTATTTCTGCTTCTGGGCCTCGGTGCCAAACGTATCGAGGCCCCAGCAAACCAGCGAGTTATTGACCGACATGATGACGCCCGCCGAGGCGTCCACCTTGCAGATTTCCTCCATGGCCAGTACGTAACTGACCGTGTCGAGGCCACTGCCGCCGTACTCGGGTGCCACCATCATGCCCAGGAAGCCCAGTTCACCCATCCGCCGTACCTGTTGGGTTGGAAACGTGGCGTGTTCGTCGCGCTCGATGACGCCCGGCAAGAGTTCGGTTTGGGCAAAATCGCGGGCGGCGGCCTGTACGGCCAGGTGCTCTTCGGTCAGGGTGAATCCGGCGGTGGGGGAAAGGGTCGTGTTCATGCAAGAAGTTTTCGTCGTAAATGAATGCCCAAAGGTACGAAAAGGAGCCGTGGCATCAGGATGGTCTGAAAACGAGACGCCGATGCCCGTTGTTTCGGGACAGCAAAAAAGCCGCCCCGAAAGAGGCGGCTTTTTTTAGGAAAAACGGGCCAATCAGTCGGCGCGTTTGAGCAGTTTATACAACCGAGTGGGTTGTCCGTCGGTTTCAACCCGCAGCAGGTACAAGCCGTCGGGCTGGTCGCTGAACCGAAGCTGAACCGAATTCCGACCCGCCTGACCCGTGAGTTGGCGATGCAGAATTTCCTGGCCCGCAAGGGTGTACAACCCAACCGAGAACGTCGCCGCCTGGGGTAGGTACGCATCGACCGTCACCCTACCCGCCGAGGGATTGGGAGCTACGGTTACATCGAAAGCTACCTCACGGGGTTCTTCATTCTCTGCGGATTCGAGGGCGCGGCGGGCGGTTCCAGCGGGTGGGTAAAGCCGTTGCTGGGGCACCCGCTGACGGCCCTGACCGGCGTACTGCCAATCGAGTTGGGCGATGGCCATGCCCGAGTTTTCGTAGTATTCCAGCTTGATGTCGTACCGCTGGCCTGCCGTCAGGGTGATGCTGCCCGTTTTCTCCCCGGCTGTGTGCGCCTGCCAGTCATCGACCACCAGTTGCCCGTTGATCCACAGCCGGATGCCGTTGTCGCTGGTGGTGGTAAAGGTGTAACTGCCGTCGGCAACCGCCTCGATTTGCCCTTCCCAACGCACCGAGAAGTTGTCGTCGTTCACGCCGGAGGCGGGCGACGAAGCCCACGTAAAATCAATCTTCGCATCCGTGCGGGTCAGCACCGGAGCACCGGCAAACGAAGTGTTGTTGAAATACGTGCCGCGCAGGCCCGTACCCGTGCCACTGCCGCCGCTGGGTGGGGGTGGGGGAGGAGTCGTACCGCCGCCGCCTGAACCGCCCCCGCCGGAGCAGGAAGTGTTGGCGATGCCGACAAAGCCGCCGGAGGCATTGTTGGCGTCGTAGAAAGTGGCCGTGTTGCCGTCCAGGGCCTTGTCGAAGGTGTTGCCGCTGCCGCCCCAGGCCCCGCCACTGTCACCGAAGGCCGTCCCGGTGAGCTTGCTCGCCCCGGCGTAGAACTCCACCTCCGAGAGGTTGCAGTAGCCCCCCTCGGGGGAGAGAAAGCGCCAGACGGCGTAGGTTTTCTGGTTGGTGGGGGTGTAGTCATTCCAGGTGTTGTCACTGGCGGCGCTGACCGTCAGGACGTCTTCCCAGGGTCCAGACTGGCTGGCCGACCCTTGAATTTTAGCGCCCACCAAACGGTAGGCAAAGCCCGCCCGGGGGTAGAGCCGCACCTTCGTCAGGGCGCAACTCCCACCGCCCCCACCGCCACCCGTGCCCCCGCCGCAGTTGGTGCTGGTGGCGATACTCACCGTGGCCGAGGCGGCGCTGGTGCAGGCATTGACCATGCAGGTGGCCGAGTAGCTGCCCACTCCGACCTGAATGCTGCTGCCCGTAGCCCCGGTGCTCCAGGTCACCGTGCCGCTGCACCCGCTGGCCGTCAGGGTCACACTCTGGCCCGCGCAGACGCTGCTGGCGCTGGCCACCAGGGTCGGGGCCGCGGGCGCCGTGCACGAGGGCGGCGGACTGCCCCCGCCGGAGCAGGAAGTGTTGGCGATGCCGACAAAGCCGCCGGAGGCATTGTTGGCGTCGTAGAAAGTGGCCGTGTTGCCGTCCAGGGCCTTGTCGAAGGTGTTGCCGCTGCCGCCCCAGGCCCCGCCACTGTCACCGAAGGCCGTCCCGGTGAGCTTGCTCGCCCCGGCGTAGAACTCCACCTCCGAGAGGTTGCAGTAGCCCCCCTCGGGGGAGAGAAAGCGCCAGACGGCGTAGGTTTTCTGGTTGGTGGGGGTGTAGTCATTCCAGGTGTTGTCACTGGCGGCGCTGACCGTCAGGACGTCTTCCCAGGGTCCAGACTGGCTGGCCGACCCTTGAATTTTAGCGCCCACCAAACGGTAGGCAAAGCCCGCCCGGGGGTAGAGCCGCACCTTCGTCAGGGCGCAACTCCCACCGCCCCCACCGCCACCCGTGCCCCCGCCGCAGTTGGTGCTGGTGGCGATACTCACCGTGGCCGAGGCGGCGCTGGTGCAGGCATTGACCATGCAGGTGGCCGAGTAGCTGCCCACTCCGACCTGAATGCTGCTGCCCGTAGCCCCGGTGCTCCAGGTCACCGTGCCGCTGCACCCGCTGGCCGTCAGGGTCACACTCTGGCCCGCGCAGACGCTGCTGGCGCTGGCCACCAGGGTCGGGGCCGCGGGCGCCGTGCACGAGGGCGGCGGACTGCCCCCGCCGGAGCAGGAAGTGTTGGCGATGCCGACAAAGCCGCCGGAGGCATTGTTGGCGTCGTAGAAAGTGGCCGTGTTGCCGTCCAGGGCCTTGTCGAAGGTGTTGCCGCTGCCGCCCCAGGCCCCGCCACTGTCACCGAAGGCCGTCCCGGTGAGCTTGCTCGCCCCGGCGTAGAACTCCACCTCCGAGAGGTTGCAGTAGCCCCCCTCGGGGGAGAGAAAGCGCCAGACGGCGTAGGTTTTCTGGTTGGTGGGGGTGTAGTCATTCCAGGTGTTGTCACTGGCGGCGCTGACCGTCAGGACGTCTTCCCAGGGTCCAGACTGGCTGGCCGACCCTTGAATTTTAGCGCCCACCAAACGGTAGGCAAAGCCCGCCCGGGGGTAGAGCCGCACCTTCGTCAGGGCGCAACTGCCACCGCCACCCGTGCCCCCGCAGGTGATGGTCACGGTTGTCTGGGCCGTGGCCACGGTGCAGCCATTCTGGCTGAGGGCGAGCGAATACGTACCGCTGTTGGCCGCACTCAGGTTGGCAATCGTTGGGCTGGCCTGGCTGGACGTGAAGCCGTTGGGGCCGCTCCAGGCGTAAGTGTACGTGCCACTGCCGCCGGTTAGGGTGGAGGTGAGCGTCAGCGTACCGCCGCAGGTTGCGCCGCTGGCGTTGATTTGGACGCTCACGCCTGAGGCACTGGCGTCCTGCGCAAACGTGACGGCGGGAACCAGGAACACGTTACCCAGACCGTCCTTGACCTTGGCGGAATACGTGCCTGCTTTGGTCGCGGAAATCGATTGCGTGGTTTCGCCCGTGGACCACTGGTACGAGGCAAACCCGCCGGGTAAACTGAGTGTACGCCCCGCCGATGGGCAACCCACGCTGATGGTGGGCAACGTTGCGGGCGACTGGGGCTGCGAATTACTGAAAAACAGGTTGTCCATCGCCTGACTCCAGGCCTCGGCGTGCATCTGGTGGCCTTTTTCGGTGGGCGTGTTGCCGAAGTGAACGCACTCCGACGGCCGGGGCACCTGAATTGGATCGGTGGACGGCCCCCGGAACACGTTGGAAACGGACGTAATTAAGTTTTCCTGCCCCTGAATGATGGTCGGGCTGGTGCGGTCGAGCAGTTGGCCGTTTTCGTAACAGGCCTTGTAACGCGATACTTTTGCAATCACCCACGACAGGTTCCGTCCCGAATGCTCGCGGGTTTTATCGATGACGTGGGCGATGTTGTCACGATACTGCCCGGACGTAAGCGCCGGCGCGGGTTCCGATTTAAAGTATTCGTAGGCCTGATTGAGCAGACCATCCGACTCCCCCTGGTGCCAGAGCACCGCCCGCACGCCGAGCATGGCCGTGTAGTAATTGAGCGCCAGCCGCATATTCACGTACGGTACGCCCAGGGGCAGCTTGTTGGGCTTTTTGTACATGTCCTCCGTGGGGAGACCATCGGCGCTTTCCCGCCAGTTGATGCTGTTGGTGCCTTCAAAAGCGGCATTGATAAACAGCACCGGCACGTTCAGACGGCTGGCGAGTTTATCGCCGAGGGGTGCCCAGCACCAGGCCGATTTGCCGTAGGGGGCCAGCGTGGCGTTGGCCGTGATTTTCGAATACACCGGCGCGGGCGGGTCGTTGGCCGTAAACGTGTCGTTGAAGTAATTGCTCACGCAGTTGACCCGGTCGTCGGCGGCGTCTTCGAGCAGGTCACCATTGTTGTAGCCCCCCTGGGCGTTGGATTGCCCGGCGATGATGAACACTTCCCCCACGCCCACCCGGTCGAGCGAGGTGACGTTGCCCACCGGATTGCCGCCAAGCAGGCCGCGTACTTCGAGCGAATACCACCCGCCACCAACGGTGAGGGTTCCGGCAAAGGCCCCACCCTGGGGGTTGGTCTGGATGCTCTTCCAGTCGAAAGCAAGGCTGGTGCGGGTGCCCGCTTTATCGACCGCCCACAGGCGCGCCTGCACGTTGTCCACCGCCTGCGAATAATACCCGGCTACGGTGAAGGTTGCCTGGTTGCTCTGATTTCGTTGAAAAATGGCCCGGTTGGCGGGAAAGGTAATGGCGACCTGGGCCAGCAGCCCGATGGGGAGGAGGCATATTAATGCCAGCAAGAGCCACCGCGTCCGCGGCCCTCGGAACGTAGAAGTCATGAAAGTAGCTAATGAGTGGTTAGGGTTGCGGGCTATGAAAAAAAACACGTCACAGCCATTTTTCAAAAGTAAAGAGATTACCCGGCTCCACCAATTTTTATTTGGCAAAGGCCTGTATTGGCGCGAATCAGGAAAATTTTCTACGGAAAATCCGAAGGATTGTTCGGAGTGCTCAATCGAGCCGCACCGTGCGCTCCTCCGGAATCAGCCGCTGGCCCTGGTAGCGAAGGAAGAGTTGCGCCAGCACCACGACGTCCTCCCGGCAATACTGCCGGATGCGCACCAAGCCGTTTTCCCGGTGAAAAACACCGTTGACCTGGTCACCGCTGAGGTCGGTTTTGGAGGAAGGAATGTCGAAAATCGCCGCCAGGAGTTCGAGCGACGTGTAATTTTTCCGGTCGCCGAATTTCCACAATTCCAGCGTGTCGAGGTGGTTGATTTCCCAGGGTTTGCGGTCGGTAATCTGCAAGGCCCGGGGCAGCGGGATGCCGTTGACAAGCATCCGGCGGCAGAGGTAGGGGAAATCGAATTCGCGCCCGTTGTGGGCGCAGAGCGTGAGCAGGTTGGATTTATACCGGGTTTCGAGCAGGTGGGCAAAGTCGCGGAGCAAAGCCGCTTCGTCGGTGTCGGCCAGGGTGCGGACTTTCAGGCAAAGCTGCCCGCTTTCATCCGGGTGCAAAAAACCCAGTCCGATGACGATCACCTTCCCGAATTCGGCGTAAATACCCGCCCGGTGTTCGTACAAGTCGGCGTCGGTCTGGCTTTCGCTGGTGCGCAGGTGGCCCGCCTTGCGCCGCCACTGCTCACGCAGGCGCTCGGGTACGGCCTCGAACGTGGGGTGTCCGGCCACTGTCTCGATGTCGATAAACAGCAGATTTTTAATGAGTTGTGAAAATTCAGCGGCCATGTCGGGTGGGATTGGAACCGGCAAATACGCAGGCCCGCCCCGAAGCACCAAACCGTTCGCTCAGTTTTCAGTTCGCAGCAGGCAGTTTGCAGTAGGCAGTAATTTCAGGTTGGTAGGTTTTACTGCAAACTGCCCACTGCAAACTGCCTACTCATGCAGCACCCCCTCCATGCCCAGGCTCTGAATCGGAATCACGTTGCTCTCGGTGATGCTGTCGGGCACGAAGAGGAATTTCTTGTCGTACACCTGCCCGCCGATGAAGTAGCTCACCCAGTACTCGTTGGTGAGGTGAAACAGCGCCGGGTCGATAGGCTCGATGAGGTGGTGTGAGTTGGGTTGTACCTCGGCGAAGTAATGGCGGAGCGTCGAGGTTTTCTGCTGTACGGCGTCTTTCTCGCCGTAGCCTTTCGACGTGACGAACACGTTGGTGATGGGCTGGCGGTTGCGGTTGATGAGGTACACGCGCCATTCGGGCTGATGGAGTTCGTTCATCTGCCGGGCCACGGCGATTTTTACGCCCTCGACCGGCAAAAACGGAATGTCTTTCTTCATGGAAAAAACAGTCGTAATTCAGAACGTGGTTGGGTTTACGGGCAAAGTCGCTGACGCCACGGGTTGGTGGTCAACCGGCTCGGCGACCCACTCGATTTCAAACAAAACGCCAAGATGGCGCTTCAGTTTTTGGGCCACTTCCCCAAAATCGAGTGCCACGCCCAGTTCCCGCGCCAGCGAAGTCACGGCCTTGTCGGCGATGCCGCAGGGCACGATATGGCCAAAATAACGCAGGTCGGTACTGACGTTGAAGGCAAAGCCATGCATGGTCACCCAGCGGCTGGCCCGCACGCCCAGCGCGCAGATTTTTCGCGGATTCGCCGCGCCCGGCGCGTAATCGAGCCACACGCCCGTCAGGCCCGGCACCCGCCCGGCGTCGAGGCCGTAGTCGGCGCAGGTGCGAATCACGGCCTCTTCGAGCGTCCGCATGTAGCGGTGAATGTCGGTGAAAAAGTTTTCGAGGTCAAAAATGGGGTAGCCCACCAACTGCCCCGGCCCGTGAAACGTAATGTCGCCGCCCCGGTGGATGCGGTGGTACGTAGCCCCGACGGTGGCCAGCCCCGCGTCGTCGAGCAGCAGGTGCTCGGGTTTGCCGCTTTTGCCCATCGTGTACACGGGCGGGTGCTGGCAAAAAAGCAGGAAATTGGGCGTGGGCTGCGGGGGTTGGTCGCGGTTGGCGAGTTTGACGGCCACTACCTCGGCAAAAAGCCGTTCCTGTTCGCCGCTGGCCAGTTCGTAGTCCAGCAGGCCGAGGTCGCGGAACTGCACGCGTTTGTTCGGGTGGGGCATTTTTCGGAACATTGACTCCCCGAATTTACAAAAAATCACTTGCTTCGGTTCCATGTCTGCCCACCTCGATACGGGTCGCCGGGGCGAAGACCTCGCCGCCCGGCTGCTCCAGCAAAAAGGCTACGAACTCGTCGCCCGCAACTTCCGCGCGGGCCGGGGCGAGATCGATCTGATCGTCCGAAAAGAAAATTTGCTGGTGTTTGTGGAAGTAAAAACGCGGACGAATCTGCGGTTTGGCATGCCCGAGGCGGCCGTTTCCCCGCGCAAGGCGGCGCTCGTCGTGCAGGCCGCCGACGCATACATTTTCGCGAACGACTGGAAAGAAAACATCCGCTTCGACGTGGTGGCCGTGGTGTTCAGCCGTGGCCAGGAGCCGGACGTGGCGCATTTTGAAGACGCGTTTTATTAAATGGAGAATGGAGAATGGAGAATGAAATGCAAAAGGGCGTTCATTCTCAATTCTCCATTAAAACTTCTCTTCCTCCTCCGCGTCGGCGGCTCTTTTCGGGTTTTTGTTCTCGAAAATCAGCTTGCCGCGGTTGTCCCACTCGCGGAGCACGACGGGTTCGGCGGTGTCCCACTTGTCGCGGCCATACTGGATTTCGCGTTTGGTCCGTCCGCCGGAGCCAAACTGGTGGTACTCGCGCCACTTGCCCACCCGCACCGAGTCGTCGAGCCTGCCTTCGGTTTTGAGTTGCCCGCCGTCGTAAAATTCCCGGTAGTCGCCGGTGCATTTTCCGTACAGTTTCGGGATGATTTCCTTTACTTTTTTGTGGGCGTCGTCGTAGTAAAACACGTAAGAATCTTCGGGAAAGCCCTTTTCGTAGCGCACCTTGTCGCGAAGCGTGAAATCGGCGTTGTAGCTCACCCAGCGGCCGTGTTTGGTGCCCACGTAAAAGTAGCCTTCCTCCATCAGCGCTTCGCCCACGAAGCGGCGGTACGGCCCGTGGAGCACCTGCGCGTAGGCTTTGTCCTTGATCGGCACGGTGGTCACGCGGTGGGCGTTGGCGTCGTACCAGGCGATGTCTTTGGCGTACGGACTGGGGGATTGAAATTCTTTCAGCACGAAAAATTCCTCCGAGGTGGTGCGGTCGCCCTGGCCGAAGCGGTTGACGATGCGCGTCACGGGGATGCCGTCGTACTCACTTTTCAGAAAGCTGCTGGTGTTGTCCACCTTCTTCCGCTTTTTTTTCTGGGGCTGCACTTTCAGGCCGAGGTCGGGCAGAGCGTCGGTGCTGGCCACGGCGTCAGCGGGTTTTTCCGGCCCGCCAAACAGGCCTTTGATCTGATCGCGCTTCTCGCCCAGTTCGTCGATGACGGTTTTGCGCCCGGTTTTCTGGATAACGGGCTTGTGGGTGGTCGTGAAGACGGCGCTGCTGTCGGCCCCCGACTGAGCGTAGCCGCCGAGGGTTGCGAGACTGAGCGCAAAAAAGAGGAGTCGGTTCATGGGCACCCAACGCACGGGCGATTTTATTAGCTTTGCAACGCCGTTGGTACGGCTTTGTTGTTGATCTGAACCTTGATTCGCCGGATTTATGGATCGCCAGGATTCTAAAATCGAGTCGATCCTCAACTCCGACGAATCAAGGTTCAGACCCCGTTCCGCCACCCAAAAATAACGCCATTTTCGTGGAAAAAGACGCCAAAATTTACATCGCCGGGCACCGGGGCATGGTCGGGTCGGCCCTGCACCGCCGCCTCGAACGCGAAGGGTTTCAGCACTTCGTCTTCCGCACCTCCGCCCAGCTTGACTTGCGCGATCAGGCCGCCGTGCGGGAATTTTTCAGCGAAGAACGCCCCGATTACGTGTTTCTGGCCGCCGCCAAAGTGGGCGGCATTCAGGCCAACAACACCTTCCGGGCCGAGTTTCTGTACGACAATCTGATGATGGAAAGCAACGTCATCGACGCGGCGTACCGCTCGGGCGTGAAAAAACTGATGTTTCTCGGCTCGTCGTGCATTTACCCGAAAATGGCCCCGCAACCGCTCCGCGAAGACTACCTGCTCACCGGCCTGCTCGAAGAAACCAACGAACCCTACGCCATTGCCAAAATCGCGGGCATCAAACTCTGCGAGGCCTACCGGAGCCAGTACGGTTGCCATTTCATTTCGGTAATGCCGACCAATCTGTACGGCCCCAACGACAACTACGACCTGCAAAACTCGCACGTGCTGCCCGCGCTGATTCGCAAGTTTCACGAAGCGAAAATGGATGGAAAACCGACGGTAGAAGTCTGGGGCAGTGGCTCCCCGCGCCGCGAATTTCTCCACGCCGACGACCTGGCCGACGCCTGCCTGTTTTTAATGGAAAATTACGACGAGCCGGGCCTCATCAACATCGGCACCGGCGAAGACGTGACGATTCGCGAACTGGCCGAACTGGTCCGGGAAACGGTGGGCTACGAGGGCGACATCGTCTGGAACACCAGCAAGCCCGACGGCACGCCGCGCAAGCTCATGGACGTGAGCAAGTTGCACCGCCTCGGCTGGCGGCACACCACTGAATTGCCCGACGGCCTCCGGGCCGTGTACGAAGCGTTTGCAAAAGCCGAAGAGGTGCGGGTGTATTGAACCTTCCCCAACCCGTCATTGCGAGGAACGAAGCAATGACGGGTTGGGGAAGGTTCTATTTTTTCAGGCTTTCCAGTTCGTCTTTCACAAAATTCATCAACCCGGCGATGTATTCTTTCGAGAAGTCGAAGGGCACGTGGGCGGCTTCGTAGAGGGCGGGCAGGTTGCGGGTGTAACCCAGCCGCAGGGCGGCGAGGTAGCCTTCCATGCCACGTTTGGGGTCTTCGCGGTAGTTTTTCCAAACCCCCACCGCGCCGAGTTGGGCAATGCCGTACTCGATGTAGTAAAACGGCACCTCGAAAATGTGCAGTTGCTTTTGCCAGAGGTACGCCCGGTAGGTTTCCAGGTCGCTCCAGTCGGTCACGCGGTCGCTGAACTGGTTGTAAATCCGCACCCAGGCGTCGAGGCGTTCGTCGGTGGTGTGCCGGGGGTTTTCGTAGAGCCAGTGCTGAAATTTATCGACCGTCGCCACCCAGGGCAGCGTTTCCAGAATCGATTCGAGGTGCTGAACTTTTGCCCGTCGGAGGTCGTCGGGGTTGGGAAAAAATACGTCCCAGTGGTCGAGCGTGAGCAATTCCATGCTCATCGAGGCCAGTTCGGCCACCTCCGAGGGCGTGTGTTTGAAGGAATTGAGCGTTAGGTTTCGCGTCACGATGCTGTGGACGGCGTGCCCGCCTTCGTGGAGCAGCGTCACCATGTCGCGCAGGTTGGAGGTGGCGTTCATAAAAATAAACGGCACGCCGGTTTCGTCGAGCGGGTAGTTGTAGCCGCCGGGGGCCTTGCCCTTGCGCGAGGTCAAATCCAACTGGCCCATGCGCCGCATGATGCGCAGGCAGTCGCCCAGAAACGGGTCGAGGCGGTTGAAAACTTCGATGGTTTTTTCGAGCAATTCTTCGCCCGTATCGAAGGGTTTCAGCGGCGGACGGTTCTGCGGGTCCACCTTCAAATCCCACGGGCGGAGTTCGGCGAGTTGCAATTCGCTTTTCCGCCCGGCGGCCAGGTCGTCCAGCAGCGGCACGACGGTTTCGGCCACGGCTTCGTGGAAGCGGAAGCAGTCGGCGGGCGTGTAATCGAAGCGGCCCAGGGCGGCAAACATGTAATCGCGGAAGTTGGCGAAACCGGCGTTGAGGGCCACGCGGTGGCGCAAATCGCGGAGTTGGTCGAACAGCGCGTCGAGGCCGTCCTTGTCCTGCATCCGCCGTTGCTGAATGGCCCGGTAGGCTTCTTCGCGCACGGCGCGGTCGGGTTGGAGCAGGCGGTCTCCGGCTTTTTGCAGGGTCATTTCCTCCGGTTCACCGTTGCGACCGGTGAGCGTTACTGTCATGGCCCCGACGATGGCCCCGTATTCCTGTTCCAGCGTTTGCAGGCGGGTGTTGAGCGGGATGTTTTCCTCGCGGAACAACTCGATTTGCCGCCGCAGGCCCCGCACGGTGATGTCGAAGCCTTCGTCGCGCAACTCGTTGAGGTACGGACTGGCCACGGCTTTTTTGTCCAGTTCGTTGCCGTAGGTGGTCAGGTCGGGCTGGATGTTTTCGACGAAAAAGGTAAAATCCCGCGTCAGGGCTTCGTCGGTGGTGTCGCAGGTCATGCGGATGTAGCGCCAGGCGAAGTTTTCGGCCAGAAAACTTTCCAGTTCGGAGCGGTCCATGAACCACTGCCGGAGCGCGGCGGCGGAGTTGATGGGGCGGTCCCTGAGGTCGTCAAAGAGCGGTTGAAGGTCTTCCCAGGAATCGAACGAAAAGTCGTCGGGTAAAAAATGCCTCGGGGGGCGTTGGGTCGAGAGCAGGTCGGTCATTTTAAGGCTTAAAAAGTAAAAACAAGGCATTCAACGCGGAAAATGAGAACGTAAACGCCTTCTCCATTTTCCACGTTTCATTCCCTGTTTTTCATTCGTTTTTCTTCAAAACTACGCATTCGGGGCCATTTACTTCTTCAAGGCCCGTTGTACTTTTTCCTCGGCCTGCTCCACCTCGCGCGAAAAGCGCCGGAGTTTCTGCCGCACGGAGCGGACGGCGGCGTTTTCCTTCGGGCGGGTTTCTTCGGGTTCGCCGAGCAGGAAGCCGAACGCCTTCAGGCCGTCGATGTTGTCGCAGATGACTTTCAGAATCGCCGTCGTGGGCAGGGCCAGCACCAGCCCCGACAGCCCCCAAAGCTGGCCCATCAGAAAAAACGCCACAATAGCCGCCAGCGGGTTGATGCTCACCTTCGAGCCGACCACGTAGGGCGTGATGAAGTTGCTTTCGAGCACCTGCACCACCCCGAACACTCCGGCCGTGCCCAGCGCGTACACGGGCGACTCCTTCGTCAGCAGGGCATAAACCGTGGCCAGCGATGCCCCCGAAAGAATGCCGATGTACGGCACCAGCAGCAGAAACGCCGCCAGCGTACCGAAAAACGGGGCGTAGTCGATGCCCAGCACCAGCAACCCCAGCGTGTTGAGCACCGCCACGATGCTGATGACGAGCATCAGCCCGACGATGTACCCCTGCACGACGGTGTAGATTTTGCGGAGCACGGTGTCGATGCGGACGCGCCGCGCAGGGCCGAAGAATTTGTAGAGAAACTGCCGGAAAAAATCGCGGTACAGCAGCAGGAAAAACACGAACAGCGGAATAATGGACACGTTGGCCACGAGCGTAGTGGTGGTAGAAACCAGCCCGGTGAGGTAGCTGCCGCTGTTTTGCAGCAGGTTTTGGCCGTATTTCCGCAGTTCGGTCAGTTGCTGGGCGCGCTTGATGCCCAGCCGGTCTTCGGCCATGCCCTGGGCGCGGTCGAGGAGGTGGGTCATTTTCGTTTCAAACCGGGGGAACTCACTGACGAAGTTGCCGAGTTGAATGGAAACCAGCCAGACGAGCGTGCCCAATGCAGCAATGAGCAGAATCAGGCACACGAAAATGGCCCCCACGCGGGGCAACCCCCAACGTTCGAGTCGGCGGCAGAGCGGCAGCAGCAACAGCGCCAGCAGAAACGAAAACGCCAGCAACGTGAGGATGTCTTTCATCACGTGCAGCCCGTACACGAGCAGAAACACCGCCAGCAGCGTGAAAGCGAGGCGCACCACGGCGGGCAGGCGGACTTCGGTGGGGACGTATTTTTCGGGGAGGGGCATCCGGACAGGGCTGAGAAGCGTTAGAAAAAAGAAAACCGCCGCATAGTTATGCTAAAAACGAAGATTTTGTTCTGGCTGTTTGCCGTGAAAACCTCGTTGTGCAACTGCCGTACCGAGGTCAGCCGTGAAGGCTACCAGGACGCCCGAAATCTGTACCAGGTTACGGAAGCGGGCCGGTTGCCGCCCGCCGTCAACGAGAGTTCGGGGCTGGCCAAGGTGGAGGGCAAGGAAACCTTCTGGACCCACAACGACGGCGGCGGCAAAGCCGAAATTTACGAGGTGGATTTGAACGGAAAACTGGTTTCGTCGTGCGAACTGCGGGGCATTCAGAACGTGGACTGGGAAGACCTTTCGCGCGATTCGACCGGCAACCTGCTCATCGGCGACTTCGGCAACAACCAGAACGACCGCCGCGATTTGCGCATCTACCGCGTCAATTTGCAGGACCCGGCCAAATCGGGGCTGATTCAGTTCCGGTACGGCCAGCAGAGCGAATTCCCGCCTTCGCGCCGTCGTGACCGGTATTTCGACTGCGAAGCCTTCTTTGCCTTCGGCGACAGCCTGTACCTGTTTTCCAAGAACCGGGGCAGCGACCTCCAGGTGCGGATGTACGCGATGCCCAACCGACCCGGCAATTATGTGATCGAACCCAAAACCTCGACCCGCATCGAGCAGCAGGTTACCGCCGCCGACGTGGCCCCCGACGGCAAGACCTTCGCCCTGCTTACCTACGGCAAGGTACTGTTTTACCGCATCGAAAACGGGCAGGTCAATTTCAATCACCCGCTGTACTGCCTCAAACTCGCCCGCGAGCAAACCGAGGGCCTGGCGTTTGTCAACAACACCGACCTGCTCATCAGCAACGAACAGGGCGCGTTGTTTCTGGTGGTGAAGAACCGGGGAGGTCAGATGTAAGAAGTGAGAGGTCAGATGTAAAAGGCAATTACTGCGGAAACATCTCACTTCTCACATCTGACCTCTCACTTCTTACATCTCACCAACGAAACGCATTACCTTTGCGTAACCCAATCCCCCTTTTCATGAGCACCGTCACGCCCAATCCCAAAATTCTTTTGGTGGACGACGACCCCGACATTATCGAACTACTCCAGTACAACCTCGAAAAAGAAGGCTACGCCATCGAATCGGCCCCCGACGGCCGCCGCGCCGTGGAAATAGCCCGCACGTTTCAGCCCGACCTCGTGCTGCTCGACATCATGATGCCCCAGCAGGACGGCATCGAAACGGGCCGCCAGCTCCGGGCCATTCCCGAACTCAAAAACACGTACATCCTCTTCCTGACGGCCCGTTCCGAAGAATACTCCGAAGTGGCAGCGTTTGAAGTCGGGGCCGACGACTACATCACCAAGCCCATCAAACCCCGCGCGCTGATGAGCCGCATCAAGGCGCTGTTTCGCCGCGAAGCCCAGAAATCCGACCCTGGCGACATGGTCGAAATCGCCGATTTGCTCATCAGCCGGAAAAACTACACCGTCACGCGGGGCGAGGAAGCATCCATCGTGTTGCCCAAAAAAGAATTCGAGCTCTTGTTTTTCCTGGCCCAGACGCCCAACAAGGTTTTCAGCCGCGAAGAACTGCTCCAGCGCATCTGGGGGGCCGACATCTACGTGCTCGAACGCACCGTGGACGTCCACATCCGTAAACTCCGCGAGAAAATCGGCGACGGCTACATCAAAACCCTCAAAGGCGTCGGGTACATGCTCGACGCTGAGACCAATGACCAGTGACCAGTAACCAGTGACCAATTGATGAATTTTCATTGGTCACTGGTCATTGGTCATTGGTCACTGAAAAAATGTCCCCCCTCAATCCCAAAGTCATCTCCCTGTTCCTGGCCGTGCTGGTGGCGGTCATCACGACCACCTTCGTAGGGTTCGTGCCGGGCGCGACTGGGTTCCTGCTCTTCGTGACGGCCACGGCGTCGTTTCTGACTACGCTGCTGCTCGTTTTTTACGTGCTCGACTACCTGATTTTCGAGGAAATCAACAAAATCTACGCGTCCATTCAGCGGCTGAAAATCAAGGATTTCAACATTTCGCGCCGCAAACTCACTCAGAACGCCAACCCGCTTAAGAAGCTCAACAACGAGATTTTCGTGTACGTGGCCAAAAAGCAGCGGGAAATCGACGAGTTAAAACGCCTCGAGCAGTTCCGCCGCGAGTTCCTCGCCGACGTGTCGCACGAGCTGAAAACGCCCATTTTTGCCGCCCAGGGGTTCGTTCACACCCTGCTCGACGGGGCGATTGACGACCTCGCCGTGCGCGATAAATTCCTGGCCAAAGCCGCCCGTAGCCTCGACGGCCTCGACGCCCTCGTGCGTGATTTGCTGACGCTTTCGCAGATGGAAACCGGCGAAATCAAGATGAACCGCGAGCGCATCGACCTCGCCGCCCTCACCCAGGACGTGTTCGAGCAACTCGAACCCCAGGCCGCCAGGCGAAACGTGAACCTCCAGTGGCAGGCCCCCCAACCGCACGTCTGGGTGCGCGCCGACGCGTACCGGATGAGCCAGGTCATGACCAACCTCGTGGAAAATGCCATCAAGTACGGCCATGAAAACAGCAAAGTACAGGTGACCTTTGAAGACGATAAAAAGGAATGGCTCGTTTCGGTGAAAGACAACGGGCCGGGTATTCCGCCCGAACACCTGAACCGCATTTTCGAGCGGTTTTACCGCATCGAAAAAAGCCGCTCGAAAGACAAAGGCGGCACGGGCCTCGGCCTGGCCATCGTCAAGCACATCGTCGGTGCCCACAAATCGAAAATCACGGTGATGAGCCGCGTGGAAAAAGGGACAACGTTTAGTTTTAAACTCGATAAAGCGGATGCAATGTGACAAGGTGTGAACGCGACAATGTGCGAATTTCCAAGGTATGCATTGTCACATTGCCACATTCGCGCATTATTACATTGATATGAATTTCAGTCAGTTACGAAACATCTACTTCCTCGGCATCGGCGGCATTGGCATGAGCGCCATCGCGCGGTGGTTCAACGTCAACGGTTACCGCGTGGCGGGCTACGACCGCACGCCCACGACGCTGACCGACGCCCTGCAAGCCGAAGGCATCGCCATTCACTTCGACGACGACGTCCGGCAGATTCCCGTTGAATTTCTCCAGCACAAAGACGCCACCCTCGTGGTGCGCACGCCCGCCGTGCCCGCCGACCACGCCGAGTGGAATTTCCTGGAAAAAGAGGATTTCCGTATCATGAAGCGGTCGCAGGTGCTGGGGTTGCTGGCCGAGCGCATGTTTCTCATCGCCGTGGCGGGTACGCACGGCAAAACCACGACCTCCTCGATGGTGGCCCATGTGCTGCGCCACGCCGGGCGCAACTGCGCGGCCTTCCTCGGTGGCATCACGCAGAATTACGGCACCAATTTCCTGCTCAACGACGAAACCGACGACCTGACGAAGGTGCTCTGCGTGGTGGAGGCCGACGAGTTCGACCGCTCGTTTCTGACGCTGTTTCCCGACGTCGCCATCGTCACCTCGACCGACGCCGACCACCTCGACATTTACGGCGACGGCGCCCACGTGCTCGAATCGTTCGGGAAATTTGTGGGCCAAATCAAGCCTGACGGGCAGCTTTTCATGCGAAAAGGACTTTCGCTGGCGGAAAAAACAAGTGCGACGGTTCATGAATACGGCCTCAACGAAGGCGAGTTTCGGGCGGAGAACGTCCGCATCGCCGACGCCCGGTTCGTCTTCGACGTTGCGCACCCCGGCGGGGTTTGCGGAGGCGTAGCGCTGCAGATTCCCGGTTTTCACAACGCCGAAAACGCCACCGCCGCCTTTGCCGCCTGCCAGGCGGTGGGCCTATCGCCCGACGAAATCCGCGACGGCCTGAACACGTACCTCGGCGTGAAGCGGCGCTTCGAGTACCACGTCCGGCGGCCCGACGTGGTGTACATCGACGATTACGCCCACCATCCCACCGAAATCGAAGCCTTTCTGACGTCCGTCCGGGCGCTGTACCCGTGCCGACGGGTGACGGCGATTTTCCAGCCCCACCTGTTCAGTCGTACGCGCGATTTCCTCGACGGTTTCGCCGAAGCCCTCGGTTTGGCCGACGAACTGGTGCTGCTCGACATCTACCCGGCGCGTGAATTACCTATTCCGGGGGTTACTTCAGAACTTTTGCTTGACAAAGTCCGGATTTCTGACAAATTTTTGCAAAAAAAAGCTCAGGTTCTCGATTGGCTGCGTCTGCGCCCCCTCGACGTACTCGTTACCATCGGCGCGGGCGACATCGACCAACTCGTCGGACCCATTCGGGCGTTGTTGACTGACCGAAATCCTGCCTGATTTTCATCCCGCCCACCCGAAACGGGTAATTTTTTCGCACCAGAAAGGAAATTGTTTCAAATATTTTGAACACGTTGCGGGATGTTTTCTACTTTTAAGTGGAAGAAAGCAATTTGGGTCAGTTTGGTGGTGTTGGGCAGCGTTGGATTGCTCGCTGCGGTGGAGCAACGGTACGAGGCCCGGCGGTGCCAGCGCGTGGAGGTGCGCATCGACGGAGGGCGCCCCGAACACGGGTTTATCACCGCCGCCGACGTGCGGCGGCTGGTCGCCGACGGTGGGCCGGTGGTGGGTCGGCGCCTCGATCAACTCGACCTGAAGGCCCTCGAAGCGCGGGTGCGTTCCAATGGCCTGGTGCGCGAATGCCAGGTGGCCGCCGACCTGGGCGGTACGCTGAACGTGCGCGTGTGGCAGCACCGGCCCATCGCCCGGCTCGTGGAGCGGCACGGCGTAGGCAGCAACGCCGACGGGTACCTGAACGCCGAAGGCGAGTTGTTGCCGCTGTCGGAGCACTACACGGCACGGGTCTTGCTGGTAGCGGGAGTTTATTTCGAGCGGCTGCCCAACCTGACCGCCCCGCGCCACGCCGCCCTGCGGACGTTGCTGCGGTTTATCACCGCCGACCCGTTCTGGAACGCGCAGGTTGCCCAGGTGGTGGTGGAACGCAACGGCGAAGTGACGCTGGTGCCGCAGGTAGGGAATCACCAGATTGAATTCGGTCTGCCAACGGAGCCAGAGGCAAAATTTCGGAAACTGAAGATTTTTTATACCCAAATTCTGCCCGTGAAGGGCTGGGACGCTTACCAGCGAGTGAGCGTCAAATTTAAAAACCAACTTGTGTGTGTACCGCCAAACCCGCCAAATCCATGAAACGACCTACCTAAACCACACCCCGTCATGATTCACTGGAAGCAAACACATCAGAAAACTTAACCGGAGGTCACTCAACCGGCTCGTGCCCGGTTGGTAACTCTTTGCCCACTTATGGATGAGAAAGTTGTTGTCGGATTAGACATCGGGAGCACCAAAGTGTGCGCCGTTGTTGGGCGTATGAATTCACAAGGCACCCTCGACGTGCTGGGTTTGGGAAAAGCCGACTCGACCGGCGTAACCAAAGGCATGGTGCTGAACGTCAACCGAACCATCGAGGCCGTAAACCAGGCGGTGGAAAAGGCGGGCAACCAGTCGAACTACGACATCGGGTCGGTCATTGTCGGCATCGCCGGGCAAAACATCCAGTGCCTTCGCAAGCGGGGCAGCCTTACCCGCGACACCAGCGGGAGCGAGGTACTGGTGACCGACATCGAGCGGCTTTCCAATGACATTCTCCGCGACCCCATCGCGCCCGGTAACTCGGTGCTGCACGTGCTGCCGCAGGAGTATACCGTGGATAATTACGACAACATTTATGACCCCGTCGGCATGACCGGTATGCGGCTGCAGGCAGGATTTCAGGTCATTACGTCGCCAACACCCGCCATCGACAACACGCGCAAGTGCGTCGAGCGGGCGCGGTTCGGCCTTGAACTCGACGACCTCGTGCTATCGCCCCTGGCCGCCGCAATGGCCACCCTCACCGATGACGAAAAGGAAGCGGGCGTGGCCCTGGTCGACGTGGGCGGCGGCACGACGGACGTAGTGGTTTACCACAAAAACATCGTCCGGCACGTAGCCATTCTCCCCTTCGCGGGCAGTGTCATCACCGCCGACGTTCAGCAGGGGTGCAACGTGCTGCCCAACCAGGCCGAACTTCTCAAAATTAAATACGGCACGGCGCTCCAGACCGGCGTGGGCCTGCACGAGGTGGTGTCGGTGCCCGGCATGATGGGCCGGTCGCCGAAGGACGTTTCGCGCAAAAACCTCGTCATCATCATCGAGCAACGGCTGAAGGAAATCGCCGCGCTCGTCTGCGCCGAACTCGTCCGGTCGGGCTACGACAAAAAACTCAGCGCTGGCATCGTGCTGACGGGCGGCACGGCGCAGTTTGAGCACATCGACACGCTGTTTGCCCAGGTCAGCGGGAAAGACGTGCGCATCGGGTCGCCCAACCAGCATTTCGGCAAAGGTAAACTCGACGTCGCCGAAAACCCCATGTACGCCACCGCCGTCGGGCTGGTGTGGCGCGGCTTCCGCGCCCTCGACGACCGCGAGGACGAATATCGCAAGGCTACGCCGCTGGCTGATGTTCACAGCCTGAATGGCAATGGCACCCGGCCCAAGAACACGGATCCCAAGCCCGTAGCGCCACCCCGGACCCGGCGGTTTTTCGACCTCATCAAGGGTGTCCTCAACGACGACATCGGCGACAAAGACAGCTACCAGTAGAGAGAAGAGGGTAGAGAGCAGAGAGAAAAGATGAATTCAACAAACTCTTTTCTCTCTACTATTTTCTCTTTTCTTTTCCCTCTTACCATTCTTTTCCATGCTCGACCACGATTACACCTTCGAGAAACCCAACCGCTACAAGTCGATCATCAAGGTGATTGGCGTGGGGGGGGGCGGCAGCAACGCCGTCCGGCACATGTATGAGATGGGCATAAAAGACGTTGACTTCGTCATTTGCAACACCGATTTGCAGGCCCTCAACGACAGCACCGTGCCCAACAAATTCCAACTCGGTGCCGGGCTGACCAAGGGCCTCGGGGCGGGTACCAAAGCCGAGGCGGGCCGCGAAGCCGCTCTCGAAAGCCGCGAGGAAATTTACCAGTTGCTCAACGACCACACCGAGATGCTCTTCATCACCGCCGGCATGGGCGGGGGCACGGGCACCGGTGCGGCACCGGTCATTGCCGAGGTAGCCAAAGAACTGGGCATCCTGACGGTGGCCATCGTCACGGCCCCGTTCGAGTACGAAGGCAAAGCCAAAAAAGACCAGGCCCGGCGCGGCACCGAGGCGCTTCAGGAACACTGCGACACGGTACTTATCGTGCTCAATGAGAAACTGCTCGACATTTACCTCGACATGGACGTGGACACGGCCTTTGCCCACGCCGATGACGTGGTGGCCAACGCCGCCAAAAGCATCGCCGAAATTATCACTACGTCGGGCAAGGTCAACTCGGATTTCAACGACGTCAAGACGATCCTCAAAAACGCCGGGCAGGCTGTGATGGGCTCGGCTACTGCCATCGGCGACGACCGCGCCCTGACCTGCGTGACCGAAGCCCTCAACTCACCCCTGCTCGACAACCGCGACATCCGGGGGGCCAAGCGGGTACTGGCCACGGTTTCGTACAGCTCGAACAAGAAGATGAAAATGCGCGAGCAGATGGTCATCACGGGCTACATCGAGGAGAAAATCGGGAAAGAACTGGGTACCGAAGCGGATACGTTCAAGCTGGGTTACATCACCGACGAGTCGCTGGGCGAGGGGATGCGGTTTACGGTCATCGCCGCCGGGTTCAATTTGCCCGAAGGACAGGTTCCCAAGAAAGAAAAACCGCAGGAATACCCCCAGCCGGTGGCTCAGCCCCCCGTCAGGTACGAAGAACCCGTTCGGGTGGCCGAAGTGCCTTCGTTTTTCAACCCCCGGCCCGCGCCCGTTGAAACGCCCGCCTCGGTGCCGGTAGCCGAAACGCCCGTTGAAGCGAGGCCACGCCCAACTTACCAGCCGGAGGACGACGGCCCACGCCTGCGGCGGCTCATCGAGGAATATTCCCGCAAAGCACCCGCCGAGCAGGAACTCGAAGCGCCCGCCTACCTCCGCCACGCGGTGCCGTTGGTCGAAATGAGCCTCGTGCTCAGCGGAGAGCTGGAGCGGCGCGATTTGTACGATTAGGAAGTAGGCAATTCGGTAAAAAAGGAAATGGGTAATTGGGAAATGCCGCTGGCTACCCGATTACCCATTTACCTTTTTACCTCAATTACCCGACGCTACGCCTTCGCCAGCAGCGTAGCCTGTTCGTGCAGAAGCTGGTTGATGAACGCATCGGTAACCTGGCCTTCCTGAAAGTTTTTCTTCATCAGCGGAATCTTCACCCGCTGGGCGAGCACGTTGAGGCCGAGGTAGCTGAAAATGTCGGCCAAATGGCTCAGTGCCAGCGCCCCACCCTGCACGCCATCCGAAAGTCCGACCAGCGCCGCCTGCTTGTAGGCCAGTTTGCTGGGGTATGAAAGCCCATCGATGAACGCTTTCAGCACGCCCGGAAACGAGCCGTTGTACTCCGGCACAATGAACACGTACTTGTCGGAACGCTCCAGTTGCTGGCGCAAATCGTTGAAAATCGCATTTTTCCCCGCGTTTTCGTAAAGCGCCGAAGCCGTGAAATCGGTGGGCAGGGCGGCCAAATCCAGAATCTGGCTTTCAGCCCCAAGTTGGCCAAGCAGGCGCTGGTAGTAGCCCGCCACCTGGGTAGTTTTTGAATTCCTCCGGTTTGTCCCGACGACAATCGTAATCATAAAAGTCGCATCTCGTAAGTCGTCAGGTGTAAGACCCGTTTTCCGACTTTTGTAGAAAAATTACGCCGTGCTCTCCGAACTAAAAAAGAATCTCCAGGCCCTGGCCAACCCCGAGCGGGCGGTTGCCACGGCGCGGTATTTCCGCACCGGGCCGGGCCAGTACGGCGAGGGCGACGTGTTTCTGGGCATTCCCGTTCCGCAACTTCGCCTGGCGGCCAAAAAGTTTCCCGACCTTGCCCCCGACGATCTGCACGACCTGCTCGAAAGCCCGATTCACGAATACCGCCTCGTGGCCCTGCTGGCGCTGGTGGACCGGTTCCGAAAAGCCACCACTGCCGAACGCCGCGACTGGTGCGAGTTTTACCTGGCGCACCTGCACCGGGTTAACAACTGGGATTTGGTCGATGTTTCGGCCCGCGACCTGCTGGGCGAATACCTGCTTCCGCTCGACCGCAGCCTGCTCGACATGCTGGCCGCCAGCGACCACCTCTGGTCGCAGCGCGTGGCCATCGTCGCCACGCATGCCTTCATCCGGCGCGGACAGTTTTCCGATGCCTTCCGGCTGGCCGAAACCTTCCTGACGCATCGCCACGACCTCATCCACAAAGCCACGGGCTGGATGCTCCGCGAAGTCGGGCAGAAAAACGGCGACGCGTTGCGCGAGTTTCTGGACAAATTTACCCCCCGGATGCCGCGCACCATGCTGCGCTACGCCATCGAAAAACTGCCCGAATCCGAGCGACGGCATTACTTGCGGTTGTAATTTTGGGCACTTCATCCCTGCAACATGGCCGATTTCCTGCCGCTTTTCCCGCTCAACCTGGTTGCGTATCCCGGCGAAGCCCTCAACCTGCATATTTTCGAACCACGCTACCGCCAACTCATTGACGAATGCCTGGAAAAGTCTTCAACGTTTGGTCTGCCCGCGTTCATCGGCGATAAAATTCCTGGGTTTGGCACCGAAATGCGCGTCGCTCAACTGGCCCGGCGCTACCCCGACGGGCGGATGGACGTCCAAACCCTCGGCCTACGGGTGTTTCGGATCGCTACGTTCGAGAACCCCGCGCCCGGCAAACTCTACGCGGGCGGCGAAGTGCAGTGGCAGCCCACCGAACCCTACCAGGACGTGATGCCCGGCCTCACCGAGCGCCTGCGGCGGCTGAACCACCTGCTTCAGTTGCCCTCGAATTTCGACACCGACACGGATGCGTTTTCGTACACGGTTGCCCACAAAATCGGCCTTTCGACCGAAGAAGAGTACGAACTGCTCACGATTTCCCGCGAAACCGACCGCCAGGCCTACCTCATCCGACACCTCGAACGGGTGCTGCCCGTAGTGGCCGAACTCGAACGCACCAAAGAACGCATCCGCCAGAACGGCCATTTCAAGGATTTGGACCCGCTGAAGTTTTAGTAGGCAGGGAGCAGTAGGCAGTAGGCAAAACAAAATCCCTTTGGCCTTACTGCCTACTGCTCCCTGCCTACTACTCAATCTCCACCACCACGTCCTTCGTCAGCGGGTGAGCCACGCAGGTGAGGATGAACCCGGCCTTGAGTTCGCCTTCGGTGAGGCCGTCTTCTTCGTCCAATTGCACCTTGCCCGCCGTGCACCGGCCCATGCAGGCCGTGCACATCCCCGCCTGGCAGGAGTAGGGCAGGTCGATGTCCATTTCGAGGGCGGCTTCCAGAATGGTCTGGTGCGGGGCTACGGCTACTTTGTACTCGGCTCCTTCGTAAATCACCGTGACCGTCTGAGCTTTGAGCGAACCACCGTCTTCCTCTTCCACCACGTCGCCGTGGGTTTCCTGGGTGGGCGCAAAACTTTCCTTGTGAATCCGTTCTTTCGGCACGCCCAACACGCCCAGCGCCCCCAGCACTTCGTGCATCAGCCCGTCAGGGCCGCAAACGTAAAACTCAGCCTGGCGCACGTCTGCCCCCAGTTCGTCCAGCAACTCGAGCGCCTTGCCCTGGTTGATGCGTTCGGCGGGGCGGTGCCAACTCTTGGGCTGGCTCAATACGTGCCGCACCTCGAGACGGTCGGCGTACTTGGTTTGTAAATCAGCGAGTTGCTGTTTGAAAATGATGGAGTCTTCGTTGCGGCTGCCGTAAATGAGGAAGATTTTCGTGCCCGCTTCCACCGGCAACACCGACTTCAGCATTGACATCAGCGGCGTGATGCCACTGCCCGCGCCGAACAGCACCAGTTGGCGGCGGCGCGTGGGGTTGGGTTCGCACACGAAATGACCCATCGGCTCCATCACTTCCATCGCCTCGCCCGCCCGCAGGCGGTCGAGGAGGTAGTTGGAAACCGCCCCGCCGGGCAACCGTTTCACGGTCACGGCCAGCGAGGCGTCTTTGTTCGGCGAACTCGACATGGAGTACGCCCGGCGGACCTTTTTGCCGTCGATAACCGGCATTAGGGTCAAAAACTGCCCGGGTTTGTACGAAATGGCCTGGTGCGGCGGGTGCCAGAAGTGAATCGTAATCGTATCGTCGGTTTCGCGGACAATTTCCTTGACGGTCAGGTGAAAATATTTGCTCATCGGTTTTCAGTTTCCAGGTTCCGGTTCTCAGTTCGGATGGTACCGCTACTGAAACTAAAAACCGGAAACTCGTTAAATGTTCAGCCAGTACGTCAATTTCAAGACCAACGCCCGGTTTTTCGATTGCAGGGCGGAATAGCGGAGGCCATCGCGCTCGTCGGTGGTAGCGAAGTAGTTGTCGGTATACACCACGAACAAATCGCTGACGGGTTTGAAGCGCCACTGCAAGCGGGCGTTGAGGTTGACGTTATTGACCTGGTTGTTGTATTGAAAAAAGGTAGTCAGAAAAAGGCTTTTCGAGAAAGACAGTTCCATGCGTGGCCCAACCAACCACAAATCGGCGGAATTGTACCCGGCGGGCAGGACAATGTGGTTGTAGTTGACGTCGAGCGAAAAAATGCCGTAAGGCTGGGCGCGGTAGCTGTACGACGAGGTCAGGTTGGTGAGTTTTCCGTTGAAATAGCCGCCGATGCGCCCCTGCGCGCTGAAAAAAAAGCGACGTCGGGTGTTTGACGCATACGTGAATCGTAGGCTGCGGTACACGTATTCGCTACCGGCCAGCAGCGCCTTTCCGTCGGTGCCGGTCGGGTCGAACTCATCGAACAGGTAGGTATAATCCCAGCGCAACGGCGTGATGCGCAGGCTGGCCGAACTTTGAAACTGCACTGTGAAGTAGAGCGGGCTGAAGTCCCAATCGGTTTGGCGGTGGTCGTCGAGCCGCCAGATCCAATCGCCGTCCACGCCCACGCCGTAGCTGTTGATCCAGGTTGATTTCGGGTAAATCCGGTACGAAACGGTCGGTTCGACGCGGTAGTAATTGCTGCGCGGCACGTAACCCGTGGCTTCGGCCACCGCCCCGTAATTTTTCCCGACCACCTCCGCGTTGCTCGCCACGTTCCACGACGTGGAGGAGTAATTAAGCAGCGCCCCCGCCGCGTACGGCTGCGGAAGCGGGCGGGGCGTAAACGCCCGGTGAAAAAACAGCTTGCCCTGCGTGCGCCCGTCGCGGCTGGCCAGGTTGTAGTCGAGGCCCGCGATGCGCGAATACGCCTCCGGTTGGCTGCGGCGCTCGGCGCTGTCGGTGAAAAACCGCTGCTTGTTCACGAAAACGAACGCCACGTTGGAGCGCGAAAAAACCTTCCGTTGCACGGCCACCATGCCAAAGTTGGCCGCCGGTTCGGCCACTTCGGATCTGCGGGCCGTCTGCATCGAAAGCAGGCCAATGCGCCAGTTGCGGTTGAGCCGCCCGCTGAGCCGCGCCCCGGCCAGAATCGGAATTTTCTGCCCGTCTTTGATCCCGATTCGCCGCGAAAAAAACGGGTTGACGTTGTAGAAGCCAAACGTGCCGAAGAGGTCGGAGTTTTCAATGAAAAACTGCCGCCGTTCGGGAAAAAACAACTCGAAGCGGCTCAGGTTGGTCTGCTGGCGATCGACCTCCACCTGGGCAAAATCGGGGTTGACGGTCAGGTCGAGGTTGAGTGCGGGCGTCACGGCCACTTTGGCGTCGAAGCCCGCGTTGGTCGTCGCCGCCGTGGGTTTTTTGGCCAGAAAATCCACGTCGCCGCTGGCCAGCAGGTAGGGAATTACCGACACGTTGGCCCCCGGCGCGGGCGGCGGCGTTTCCCAGCGTAGCGTCCCCGAAAAAGTCAGATCGGTGGCCGGAAAATTGCGTGGCACGGGTGCCCAGGTGGAACGTTCGTTGCGGACGAGTTCGGTGCGGACGAAGTTGATGTTCCACTGATTCAGCCCCTCGCGGCGGCGGTAGCGCAGGGTTTTAAACGGTATCGCGATTTCCACCACGTAGCGGTCGTCGTAGTTGCGCACCTTCACATACCATTTGTTGTCCCAGTCGGTCGAGAGTTCGTTTCCGTTGGAAAGCAGCCCCTCGCGCTGCACACCGAGGGGCGACACGGCGAAGTTGAACCCGTTGAGTTTGTCGCGAAACGGGTCGAGGTTAACGATGAACGCATCGGACGTACCACCCGCAAAATCGCGCTTGAGCGACTGCACGATGTACTTCCGGGCCTGGTAACACACCGCTCCGACGTACAGGTTTTGGGCGTCGAAGGTGACGCGCACCTCGGTTTTTGCCCCGGCAAACGAGCTGTCGTAGGGAAATTGCTGGTAGAAATCTTGGGCAACCCGGGCGTTTTGCCAGGCGGCTTCGTCGAGCAGGCCGTCGAGGCGCATCGGCTCCGGCGTGGCATGAATGGGAAGTTGGTACTTTTCTTCGTTGATACCCTGCTGGGCACGGAGCGCGGCCAGCGGACTGAGCAGGGCCAAAAAAACGGTAAAAAGGGATTTCAACGGAAAGTAAGGCCAAAAAGAATGCCCGCAAAGGTAGGCAATTTCAGTCTTCCGAATGGTAGAGCGTCAGGCCCGAAATTGGACTTTCCGAAATGACGCCCACCGTCAAACCCCGGTCGGCGACCACGCGGCGCAGGATGTCATTGTAGTAAAAAGCCACCGAGCCGGTGAAATGCACCTTTACGCGCCGGGCGTCGGCGTACTTTTCCACGTATTTTTCAAAGAACAACCCAAACGCACCGGCCACGAGGCCGTGGGCGAAAGGGTGCTGGCGGTGATCGAACAGAAACTTGGAGAACCCGGCGAAGTAGCGATTCGGAAACGGTTGCCGGTAGGCGCGGTCGAGCACGGTTTCGCGGGTGCAGTCGGGAAACCGTTTGCGAAACCGCTCGTCGAGGTCAGCGGGCAGTTCACCGTGCAGAAAATGCGTGACGAGGGTTTTGCCCAAATACCCGCCGCTGCCCTCGTCGCCGAGCCAGAAGCCAAGCGAACGCACCTGCGCCACGATTTCTCCGCCGTCGCTCAGGCAGGTGTTGGCACCCGTGCCCAGGATGCAGGCCAGCCCCCGTTCACGCCCGCAGAGCGCCCGAGCCGCCCCGAGCATGTCGCTGTGGGTTTCGAGGTGGGCGATTTCGGGGAAAACCCGCCGGATGCCCTCGCCAATGACGGCCCCGCGCTCCGGGTCAGTAATGCCAGCGCCGTAAAAATACACCGCCGTGACCGGTTCGGCGACGAGCGGTCGCAGCCGCTCGGTCAGTTCGGCGGCCACCGCATCGGAATTTTGATAAAACGGATTAAACCCGGCCGTGCGGGCCTGGTCGATGGAGCCGTCGGCGCGGAGCAAGCGCCAGTCGGTTTTGGTCGAGCCACTGTCGGCGAGGAGGAGCATAGAAAAAAATGAGCGAATGAGTGAATGAGAGAATGAATGAATAAAAAAGCATCGTCCTATTCATTCACTCTTTCATTCACTCATTCAAAATTAAACTGCCCACCACCGGAAACCGGCGGAAAACGCCTTCGTCGTGGGGGGCGTCGGGGAGTTCGTCGGTGAGGTCCTGACCGGCCCAGTGTTCGTAGTGCTGGCCTTTTCGCCAGAGCCGGGACTTTGTTACGTCGTAAATCACGCCCCGGTAGGCCACCCAGATTTCATCGCGGTCCTGGCCGTTGCGCAGGGCAAGCTGGCGGCGGGTGTAACTCATTTCCACGGCGACAAGTTGCCGAAAAAAAGGTTCTTCGGCGCGATTGGTTTGTAAAATGTGAACTTCCCGCTATTTTTATGCCTGATTCTAAAAATCCTCGTTTCGGAACTCCCACATGAAAAAGCACGTACGCATCCTTTTCGGCCTGACTGCCCTCGTTTTGTTTGCTGCCGCCTGCAAACCGAAAGTCGTTCCCCTGTCCGAGAAAATCGCTAAAACCTGGACGGTCGGCACCGTGAAGGAGAACAGCACGGTGGTGTTTACCAAAGGCGGGGCCAGCAACGTGAAACCGGGTTACAGCGCCTTTAAACTGGTCCTGACCAACGCGAATGGCACCCAAACCGCCACCCTGACCGAAGTGGACGGCAGCACGTTTACGGGCACCTGGGAGTTGTCGAGCGATGAAAAACGCCTCACGCTGCGCAACCTCAACCCCCAGCCCACGGGCACCAACGGGGTTATCGAGTACACCATTAACGGCGACGTGACCGACACCCAACTCAACCTGACGCGCACGGCAGCCTCCCTGAAAACCGGCGGCACCATCAACGATTACCAACTGACCAACCCTTAACCAAACCGTTTTTAGTTCGGGCCGCTCCGCCAACGTGGAGCGGCTTTTTTATTTCTGTAGGGACGGTGCCGGGCGGCGTTCCGCTTGCCTCCGTCCACGCAATTGGCAGGAACTTCAGGGCGGAGGCAAGCGGAACGCCGCCCGGCACCGTCCCTACGATTTTTGATTTTATGGAAAACCGCACCGAACTGGCCCAATTGGGCGAATTTGGCCTGATTCGCCGACTGGCGGCCAACGCCGCGCCCGCCCAGCCCACCACCGTGCGTGGCATCGGCGACGACGCCGCCGTGCTGGGCACCGAAGGCGACCAGCACACCCTCGTTTCCACCGAACTGCTCCTCGAAGGCGTGCATTTCGATTTAGCCTACGTGCCGCTCAAGCACCTCGGCTTCAAACTCGTCACGGTGGGCATCAGCGACATTCTGGCCATGAACGGTACGCCGCGCCACCTGACCGTGGCCCTAGGCCTGAGCAACCGCTTTTCCATCGAGGCCGTGGACGAACTCTACGCGGGCATCCGCATCGCCTGCGAAGAGTACGGCGTGGATTTGGTCGGCGGCGACACGACGACGGCGCGGTCGGGCCTCACGCTCAGTGTGACCGTGCTTGGCGACGTGCCCAAAGACCGCGTGACTTACCGCAGCGGTGCCCAAACCAACGACATCCTGTGCCTGAGCGGCGACGTGGGCGCGGCCTACCTCGGACTGCAATTGCTCGAACGCGAAAAACAGGTGTTTCTGGCCAACCCCGACATGCAGCCCCAACTGGCCGACTTTGGCTACGTGGTGCAGCGCCAGCTTCGGCCCGACGCCCGACTGGACGTGGTGCGCCAACTGCGCGAGTTGAACGTCGTCCCCACGTCGATGATCGACGTGTCCGACGGGCTGGCGTCGGAGTTGCTCCACCTCTGCGCTGAATCAAAAGTGGGCGCGCGGATTCTGGAAGAACAACTGCCCATTCACGACAAAACCTTCCTGGCGGCGACTGAACTGAGCCTCAGCCCCGTCACGGCGGCCCTCAACGGCGGCGAAGACTACGAACTGCTCTTCACCATCCGCCAGCAGGATTACCAGACGCTGCTCGACCAAACCACCGACATCAGCTTCATCGGCTTCATCACGCCCGAACCCGGCCGCGCCGAACTGATGACCAAAGCAGGCGAAGTGGTGGACGTGACGGCGCAGGGGTGGGGGTGACAATGAGCAGTGACCATTTACCAGTGACCAATGTTGGTAAGTCAGTCTGATTTGATGCGGGTCGTTTTCAGAATGGCGAAAAGAATCTTCGACAGTTCTTCTGCGTCCGTATGGATGCTTTGAAACTCATTATCCGCCAGATAGCCAGTGTCTTTTAGCAAGCAAAGCCAGTATTTGGTTTCCAGGCATTCCTTGTAGGCAATCGACAATTTTGCGGAAAAGTCAGCGCTTGTTAAAGCGCCGTTGGCTTCGGCCACATTAGCCCCGATTGATGTACCGCAACGCAACATTTGTTTTGAAAGCACGAACTCCCTGTGTTCCTGGTTCAGGAACTTATAGGCTTTCACAATCCGAATGGCAAACGCGTACGATTTCTCGTAGAGTACATTGCCTTCTTTCATTGGTCACTGGTAAATGGTCACTGGTCATTGTCAAATAAACTCCGCCCCCCGCTCTTTGGCGGCGGCGACAAAGTCTTTCACGCGTTGTTCCTCGTCTTTCCGGCAGATGAGCAGCACGTTGTCGTACTCGGCCACGATGTAGCCGTCGAGGCCCTGCACCACGACGAGCCGCTCCTGCGGGGTTTTGATGATGCAGTTTCGGGTGTCGTAAAGCATCGCGTGGGCGTCGAGGACGTTCTGGTTGGTGTCTTTTTCGGAGACTTCGTAGAGCGATTTCCAGGTGCCGAGGTCCGACCAGCCGAAGTCGCTGAGCACGACGTGGACGTTGTGGGCCTTTTCCATCACGGCGTTGTCAATCGAGATGCTCTTGCACTGGGTGTAGGCTTTGGCGATGAATTTTTCCTCGGCGGGCGTGAAATACGCCTTCCGGCCCTCAGCGAAGACTTCCGCCGTTTCGGGCAGATAGTGTTCAAAGGCTTTCTGAATGGCCTTGACGTTCCAGACGAAAATCCCCGCGTTCCAGACAAACTCACCGCTTTCCAGAAACGCCTTCGCCAGTTCCAGTTGCGGTTTTTCGGTGAAGGTTTTCACTTTCTTCACCGGGCTTTTTTCGTCGGGAATAAACTGGATGTAGCCGTAGCCCGTGTCGGGGCGGCTCGGCGTGATGCCCAGCGTGACGAGAATGTCGCTTTCGGCGGTGGCCTCGAGGGCCACGTTGAGGGTGCGGACAAATTCCGGCTCCTTCAGAATGATGTGGTCGGCGGGGGCCACCACCACGTTGGCCTGCGGGTTTTTCTTCGCGATTTTGTACGTGGCGTAAGCAATGCACGGGGCCGTGTTGCGGCGGATGGGTTCGCAGAGAATCTGGTCGGCAGCGAGTTGGGGCAGTTGCCGACGGATGAGGTCGGCGTAGTCGGTGCTGGTCACCACGTACACGTTTTCGGTCGGGCACACGTCGGCAAACCGCTCGAAAGTTTGCTGAAGCATGGTTTTGCCCACGCCGAGCACGTCATGAAACTGCTTGGGGTTGTTGGTGCGGCTGAAAGGCCAGAAGCGCGTGCCCACGCCACCGGCCATGATGACGACGAAGTTGTTGGGATTCATGAGTTAGTAGAGGGGAGCGTTTAAGGTTTAACGTTTAAGGTTCAACGTAAACCTCAAACGTTAAACCTTAAACCTCAAACGGTCATCGCCCACCGGCGGACGGGTTGAAATAGTCTTGCACCTGCAAAGCTACGTTTTCGCGGCTATTTCCGCAGAACAGGTTGCAGGCGATTCGGGGCCACAGCTTCGTGCGCATAAGTCATCCGGCCCTGTTGGAGATTGTCGAATTGCGTTTGTAACCGGGCACCGGGGGCGGGTCACCAACTGAAAACCGGTGTTTAACCCCACCGAACGCTGGCAGACGACTAACAACAACCCGCTGACAACGAAGACGCTACTATTTTTTGCCAAAACGGTTGTGCTTTAACGATAATTTTTTGGAACAAACCGGCACGAAATTGCTAACATTGCGCTATAACAAAAAAAAACCAACCACCTCACTACTACGTAAACCATCTTTTTTATGCACCCTTTTTTTACTGGAAAAAAGCTGCTGACGGCGGCTCTCTTTCTCCTGATGGGCCTGGCGGGAAGTGCCCAAACCACCCTATCCGGACAGGTGAGTGACGCCGCAACCAATGAACGGCTGGCGGGCGTCAACCTGACGGTCAGGGGCACCGTGACCGGCACCATCACGGGCAACAAAGGAACCTTCTCCCTGACGACCTCCACGCCGGTACCTTTCACGTTGCGGGTTTCGAGTGTGGGCTACGAAACGCAGGACATCGAAATCACGGGTGCCCGCACTGACCTCGACATCAAACTTTCCGAACGCGTCACTCAGAGCGAAGAGGTGGTCGTATCGGCCAGCCGGGTGGAAGAGAGCGTGATGAAATCGTCGGCATCGGTGGAGAAAATGGGCATTCGACAAATTCAGCAATCCGCCGCGCCGTCGTTTTACGACGCGCTGGTCAACTTGAAAGGAGTCGAATCCAGCGTCCAATCCATGACGTTTCGCTCCATCAACACGCGCGGCTTCAACGCCAACGGCAACGTGCGGATGGTGCAACTCGTGGACGGTATGGATTCCCAGGCACCGGGGCTGAACTTTTCGGTGGGCAACATCGTGGGGATTTCCGAACTCGACGTCGAGAGTGTCGAATTGCTTCCGGGGGCTTCGTCGGCCCTGTATGGGCCCAACGCCATCAACGGCATTTTGCTGCTCAACTCCAAAAGTCCGTTTCGCTACCAGGGGTTGAGCGCCTACGCCAAAACCGGCCTCCTGCACGTGAATGATCCGTCGGGGGCGAAAGCGAGTCCTTTTTACGACGCGGGCTTTCGCTGGGCCAAATCGTTCAACGACAAATGGGCGTTTAAAGTAAATCTCTCGTACCTGACGGCCAAAGACTGGCAGGCGGCCAACTACGCCGACATCAACGCCAACCTGGCTCCTGGCAGCACCCGCCAGACCAACCCGAACTACAACGGAGTTAACTCATTCGGCGACGAAACCTCGGCCAACATCCGCGACGTGGCCAACCAGATGGTGGCCGCCGGTATCCTGCCCGCCGCCGCCGTGGCGCTGGTACCGAGCCAGAACGTGAGCCGCACGGGATACCTGGAAAATCAACTGGCCGATTACACGACCAAAAACCTGAAAACCAACGCCAGCCTGCACTACCGCATCAGCGAACGCATCGAGGCGCTCATCCAGGGCAACTTCGGCTACGGCACCACCGTGTACACGGGCGCGGACCGGTATTCGATCAAAAATTTCAACCTCGGTCAGTACAAAGCCGAACTCCGGGGCGACAATTTCTTCCTGCGGGCGTACACGACGCAGGAGCGCTCGGGCGATTCGTACGCCAACGGCACCCTCGGTCAGTTGTTCAACGAAGGGTGGGGCGGCGGCAGCCCGATCTGGTACCCGACTTTCGTGGGGGCACTGGTGCAGGCCCGGTCGGCGGGGCAGGACCTCAACACGGCGTACCTGACGGCCCGGGGCGCAGCGGACAAAAACCGCCCGGAAGCCGGTTCGACCGAATTCAACACCATCGCCGATGCGGTCCGGCAAAAGCCCATTCCCAACGGGGCGAAGTTTCTTGACAAAACCAACCTCTACCACTACGAGGGGATGTACAATTTCAAGAACCAGATCAAGTTTGCCGAAATCATCGTCGGGGCCAGTCACCGGGTGTACCAGTTGAACTCGGACGGAACGATTTTCGCCGACAAAGACGGACGCAAAATCAGCATCCGCGAGTACGGGGCCTACGCCCAGGCGTCGAAAACGTTCGGCGACGTGTTCAAACTTACCGGTTCGCTCCGCTACGACAAAAGCCAGTACTTCGACGGGCAGTTTACGCCCCGGCTTTCGGGCGTACTCACCGTGGCCCGCGACCACAACTTCCGGGTTTCGTACCAGTCGGCCTTCCGGATTCCCACCACGCAGGATCAGTTTATCGACCTGAAAGTTCCCCAGGCGCGGCTCATTGGCGGTTTGCCCGAATTCCGCGATACCTACAACCTCGTGGGCAACCCGATTTACACCCTCAAGAATGTGCAGGCCTACGGGGCCGAGGTGCAGCGCCTCGCCGCCACGCCGCAGATTCAGGGCCAGGCTAAGCAATTCATCACCCAACTGGTAACCCAACAGGTCACGACTGCTGTTACACCGTTGGTAACCCAGCAGGTTACGGCAGGAGTCACCGCGCAGGTCAATGCCGCCGTGGCCGCCGGGCAGCTTCCCAACACCCCGCAGGCCATTCAGGCGGCCATCCAGCAGGGCGTCGCCGCAACCCTGCCGGGCGCACTCCAGGCAACGATTTCCAGCCAAGTGGATAAAGCGTTACCAAAGGCCCTTGAGGATAACACCACAAACGTGGTGACGGCCCTCTCGGCGCAGGAAGCCCTCAAAGCGGGCATTCTGAAGCCTTACCAGTTCCGGCAGTTCAAGCCCGAGCGGGTGCAGTCGTTCGAGGTGGGTTATAAAGCCCTGATCAACAGAAAATTGCTCGTCGATGCGTATGTGTACTTTAACACCTACCGCAATTTCAGTTCGGGCACGACGACCATCCAGGTTACCCCAGCCGGGGCGACGGCCCTCACCAAATTGGGTGCCCCCCAGGAGCTTGGCTTGCTGAGCGGCCAGTACCGGCAGGTGTACCAGTTTCCGTCCAGCAGCGAAGGCAAAACCCTCACCTACGGCTGGGCGCTGGGCCTCGACTATGCGCTGGGCAAGGGCTACACCGCAGGCGGCAACGTGTCGGTCAATAAACTCAAAAGTTTTGACGAAAACATCCTCAACGACGGGGGCCTGCCCTACTTCAACACGCCCACGTACCGCTTCAACCTGAGCCTGGCCAAGCGCCCCGGCCTCAACGGGGTCGGCTTCAACGTCACCTTCCGGCAGCAGCCGAGCTTCGTCTGGCAGACGAGTTTCGTCAACACGACCGACGTGAACGCGCCCGTGGTGCCCGCCTTCAGCACCCTCGACGCCCAGGTGAGCAAGAAACTCAAATCCCTGAAGTCGATTCTGAAAATCGGCGCGTCCAACCTGCTCAACCAGTACTACTACACCTCCTACGGCAACCCCTCGATTGGCGGGCAGTACTACATCAGCCTGACGTTCGATCAGCTCTCCAACTGAGCGCCGAAGGGGCATTTCAAAGCAAAAAGCGCGACTCCGGAAGGAGTCGCGCTTTTTGCTTTTTCAGAAAATGAACACGAAAATAAGATCAAACTCCTCACACGCTCGCCAACAGCACCAATTCCCGCACGTTGTTGATGAGGTGCACGTTTTCGGGCACGTCCAAATCCTGGCCGATGACCTGGTAGCCTGTCAGTAAAATCTGCGAATCAGGAAACTGCCGCGCCAACCGGTGCACGTAGGCCTGCACCTCGTCGGGACCGGGCACCGTGGTGATGGCCGTGAAAATGTACTCCGGCTTGTGCACGTCGTAGGCGAAAACCAACTCGTTGAAGGGCAGGCTTTGCCCGAGGTACACCACCTTGTGCTGCCGGGAGCGGATGATGTAATCGCCAAAAAGCAGGCTCAGTTCGTGCAATTCGCCTTCGGGCAGGTACAGCAGGAATTTCTTCGCGCCGGGCCGCATCCGGTTCAGTTGGCCGTCGATGGCCACAATGATTTTCTGGCGAATCAGGTTGGTGATGAAGTGCTCCTGCGCCGGGCCGATGGAACCCGTCATCCACAGTGTGCCAATCCGGCCCAGAAACGGGTAAATGATGTTGACCATCATGGTTTCGAAGCCGAACTGGAGGATGTTGGTGTTGATGATTTTCTCGAACCGCTCTTCGTCGAGGTCGAGCATCGAAATCGTCAGGGCGTGGATCTGATCGGGGTAATTGAGTTGTTTTTCGGAAATTTTGACGACCTCCTGGTGCATGGCCTCCCGGCTCATCCGCGAAATCTCGGAGATTTTGTAGCCGTGGTCCTTCAGCAGCGAAATGTTCAGCACCAGTTTTAAATCCTGGTCGTCGTAGGTGCGGATGTTGGTGTCCGTCCGCTTGGGGTGAATGATGTTGTAGCGCTGTTCCCAGATGCGCAGGGTGTGGGCTTTAATGCCCGACAATTGCTCCAGGTCTCGAATCGAG
Organism: Spirosomataceae bacterium; assembly: GCA_965249815.1. GTDB lineage: Bacteria > Bacteroidota > Bacteroidia > Cytophagales > Spirosomataceae > JAJAZB01. Next base: position 1,864,994 of record CBDFMV010000003.1, read on the forward strand.
TAGTCGCTCATGGCCTTCCGGATAGCAGGGAGTCACTTCGTCCAGTCACGCAAACCGGCAGACTGAAACGCACGAGGTTGATTGAAAAAGAGAGTACGGCGAAAAATGGCCAACGAATGTACGGGATTTACGCCGGACGCCTTTTAAAAAGGAAAGGAAAACCGGCTAACTCCGTTCAGACATAACCGCCCACGTCGGAAAATGTTGAAAAATAACCGGATTCAGGAAGCCACCGCGGAGGCTCGGCAAAAGGCGAACCCCTGAGCAACGGCGGGAACGGGTATGGCCGGAATGCCTGCTGACGTTGAAATCGTCGCTGGCCTACGCGGCGGGGCGTTTTCGTTATGGCTCTGAAGTTGGGTTGTTGCGGCGGGAGAGCAAGTCGCTCAAACGCTGCTCACGGGCCGACACCTCAGCTTGTTTCTGCTGATGGAGTTGCTCAAAATAAGCGCCGAGGGCTTGGGTAATTTCGCTCACCACATCAGGCCAGGGTTTTTCCTGCAACAATACGAGGTCGGCGTCCTGACCAACGTGGTTTGCCAGCGCGAGGTGGTCGAGGACAATCCGGGGGTCGTTGTAAGAAAATTTAGCCATGTAAAAATGCATCATCTCGGCCAGCGTAAACCCATTGAGCAACTGGGCCACGTCACGAAAATCTTTCTCGGTTTTCCGCCCGACGACGGCGTCGAGTTTGTAAGCAGCAAGGTCTGGCAGCGAGGCTATCCGCATCTCGCTTTCCTCAATCGAGGCATGAAGGAAAGGAACCTTCCAATCGTAAAAATCCAGTTTTACATCCCGATGCACCCACGTAAATCCGTAGGCCGCTTCGTGAATTTTGAGAATACCCGGAAAAGCAGACAGGAGGGCTTGTTCAACGGCCCTTTTATCGAAAGCGTGCTCGGTAAAGAAGTCGGCATCTACCGAAATCCGGTGGCCCAGGTATAAACTCAGCGCCGTTCCGCCCACCAGCCGAAACCCGGCGAGTTCATTCTGTTTCGAGACGGTCTGGATGAGACTCAGGAGGGTTGGGGAAACGGTGGCGAGGTGTAACATCTAAAATCAACAGGTTTCAGGCTAAACACCACCGAGGCCAGCGCAATGACCATTTCAGGGAGGTCTTCGGCTTGAGTCAGTACGGCAACGACCTTTTCCCGACCATAATAAACCAGCACTTCAAGCAAATCGTCGAGCGTACCCCGCTCGAAAGCCCGTCGGATGACGAACGCCGCGTTGCGCTGCCAGTCCAGCCGGGTCCGGTCGGTGTCCCAGAGTAAGTAGGGCGACAACTGGGGTGGGGACGGTAGGATTGCGGGCATGGGGTGCGTTGAAAGGCTTGGTGAAGATAGCGACTTGCGGGATTACTTCAACGGCAAGAGGGAGCCGGAACGAGGCTAAGGTCTAACCCACCGCCTCATTTCTCCCCAAATCGCCCTATCTTTGCGCCCTTCTGCTTTCCAGAAAAAGTGGCAAGCCCGCAACGCGCATGACTTCTGAATCCGGCATTTCCAAAACTTACCAACCCCAGGACGTTGAGGACAAGTGGTACGCCTACTGGCTGAAAAACAAGCTGTTCGCTTCAAGTCCGAACCCCGACAAAGAACCCTACACCGTCGTCATCCCGCCGCCCAACGTGACCGGCGTGTTGCACATGGGCCACATGCTCAACAACACGATTCAGGACATCCTCGTCCGGAAGGCGCGCATGGAAGGCAAGGAAGCCCTCTGGGTGCCCGGCACCGACCACGCCTCCATCGCCACCGAGGCGCGGGTCGTGGCGATGCTGAAGGAGCAGGGCCTGAGCAAGGAAGCCGTGGGCCGGGAGCGGTTTCTCGAACATGCCTTCGAGTGGAAAGAGAAATACGGCGGCATCATCCTCGAACAACTCAAAAAACTCGGTGCGTCCTGCGACTGGAGCCGCACCAGTTTCACGATGGATCCGGCCTACTACGAGGCCGTGATGGAGGTGTTCGTGCGGCTCTACGACAAAGGACTGATTTACCGGGGCGTCCGGATGGTCAACTGGGACCCGCAGGGCAAAACCGCGCTTTCGGACGAGGAGGTAATTTTTAAGGAAGTCCAATCGCGGCTCGTTTACATCAACTACCCCGTGGTGGGCAGCGACGGGCACGTAACGATTGCTACCGTCCGGCCCGAAACCATCATGGCCGACACGGCCATCTGCGTGCACCCCGACGACGAGCGGTACCGGCATCTGCACGGCAAAAAAGTGCGCATTCCGCTCATCGACCGCGAAATTCCTGTCATCACCGACGAGTACGTGACGATGGACTTCGGCACGGGCGCGCTCAAAGTCACGCCCGCGCACGATCTCAACGACTACAATCTCGGCCAGAAACACCGCCTGCCTGTTATCGACATCCTCAACGACGACGGCACGCTCAACGCCAACGCGCAAATTCTCGTCGGGCAGGACCGCTTCGCCGCCCGCAAGGCCATCATCAAACAACTCGAAGAAGCCGGTTTTCTCGAAAAAGTTGAAGAGTACAAGTCCAACGTCGGCACGTCGGAGCGCACGGGGGTGGTCATCGAGCCGAAGCTGTCGATGCAGTGGTGGCTGAAAATGGAAGACCTCGTCAAACCGGCCCTGCGGGCCGTCGAAACCGACGAGGTGGCGCTGATTCCGGCGAAATTCAAGAACATGTACCGGAGTTGGATGGAAAACGTCCACGACTGGTGCATCAGCCGCCAGCTCTGGTGGGGCCAGCAGATTCCGGCGTTTTACCTCAAAGACGGCACCCTCATCGTCGCGAAGAACAAGCGCGAGGCCTTGCGCAAAGCCCAGCGCGAGTACCAGCTTTTCGCCCTCACCGAGCAGGATTTGGCGCAGGAATCCGACGTACTCGACACCTGGTTTTCGGCCTGGCTCTGGCCGTTTCAGGTTTTTGGCGGAATGCAAGACCCCCAAAACGACGACGTCCGGTACTACTACCCGACCAACGACCTCGTCACGGCTCCCGAAATCCTGTTTTTCTGGGTAGCGCGGATGATCATCGCCGGGTACGAATTCATGGGCGAAAAACCGTTCAGCAACGTGTACCTGACCGGCATCGTGCGCGACAAACTGGGCCGGAAAATGTCGAAATCCCTCGGCAATTCGCCCGACCCGTTCGCACTCATCGCGCAGTACGGCGCCGACGGCATTCGGGCGGGCCTGATGCTCTCGACCCAGGCCGGCAACGACCTGATGTTCGACGAAAAACTCTGCGAACAGGGCCGGAATTTCTGCAACAAAGTCTGGAACGCGTTCCGGCTGGTAAAAGGCTGGGAACAGGGCGAAGGAAAAAAGGGAAACGGCGAAAGCAATGCGTTGGCAGTAGATTGGTTTGAATCAAAATTCAATGCGACCGTCGCCGAGGTGCTCGATCATTTCTCCAAATTCCGCATCTCCGACGCGCTCCACGCGGGGTACAAACTGGTTTGGGACGACTTCTGCTCCAATTTTCTCGAAATCATCAAACCCGACTACGGCCAGCCCATCGATGGGGAAACGTACGAAGCGACGGTGGCGATTTTCGAGAAGTTGATGGCGCTCATGCACCCCTTCATGCCCTTCATCACCGAAGAAATCTGGCAGGATTTGCGCGAGCGCCGCGACGGCGAAAGCCTTTGCCGGGCCGTGTACCCGACTGCCGGAAGCGTGGACGGCGAATTACTGGCCGATTTTGAACAGCTTTTTGACGTCGTTAAAAAAGTGCGCGACCTGCGCAGTAGTAAGGGCCTTTCGCCGAAGGAACAACTGCCGCTCTTGGTAAAAACCAGCGCGCCCGACCGCCTGCTGCGCCTCGACGGCATCGTCCGCAAACTGGTCAACACTGCGCCGCTCACCGTGGTCATCGACGACGTGCCCGGCGCGACGGCCTTCGTGGTGAAGGCCGACAAGTTTTTCGTGGAAACCGGCGAAGAACTCGACGTAGCCGCCGAAATCGAGCGGTTAACGAAAGAACTTGATTACCAGTACGGTTTCAAGCGTTCGGTAGAAGCCAAGCTGGCCAACGAACGCTTCGTACAAAACGCCAAGCCCGAACTGGTGGAACGCGAACGCCAGAAACTCGCCGACGCCGAGGCCAAAATCCGGGCGCTGGAGGAAGGATTAGACCAACTGAAAAAGCAGCAGGAAGCATGAAAACGCTCTATTTTCTTCTGACCGGTTTGGCGCTCGGTTTTGGCGGGAAAGCCCAGGATATGTACCTCGAATACAAAATGAGCGGGCCGGTCAACGGCACGAGCAAAATGTACACGGCGGCGGCGGGCGTCCGGGTGGAGGCCGACATGACTTTGCCCCAGGTAGGGCCCATGAAAAACGTAACGCTGATGCCCGCCCGCCAACCCGGCACGGTAATTACCTTCAACGATCGCTCGAAAACCTACACCGAAACCAACGCGAAAGCCGCCACGGCGGAGGCGACGCGCTTCGACGTGAAGGTAATCGGCAAGGAAAAGGTCGGGGCGTTCAACTGCGTGCACTCGACCCTCAGCCTCAACGGCAAACCGTCGATGGACATGTGGACGAGCCGGGACATTGCGGGCTACGAATCGCTGATGAAAATGGCCAAAGCCCTGGGGCCGATGGGTTCGGAAAACCTCTACCGCCAGCTTGAGGCCAAAGGCGCGGCGGGGATGATGGTCAGAATGCAGCCCGCTGGTGGCAACGGCATGACCATGGAACTGGTCAGGGCCGAACGCCGCAGCAACCCAGCCAGCCTGTTCGCCGTTCCGGCAGGCTACACCAAAAGCAGCTTCGATCCGGCCTCGATGAAGACCATGACGCCCGCCCAGCGCCAGAAGGCCATGCAGGAAATGATGAAGCAATACGGCGGCAAGCCGCAAAAACCATGAAGTCGAAACCGCTTAAGGTTTAAGGTTCAACGCGTTAACATACCAGACCTCAAACCTTAACCCTCAAACGCAACACCATGTCCTGGTTTACCCGCAAAGATAAAGGCATCCAAACGCCCACCGAGGCCAAGCGCGAAGCACCCGACGGGCTGTGGTACCAGTGCCCCAACTGCAAGACCATCACCCACACCCGCGAGCACCGCGCCCTGGCCTGGACCTGCCCCAAGTGCAACTACCACGAGAAAATTGGCTCGGCGGAGTACTTCTCCCTGCTGTTCGACGACAACCAGTTCACCGAACTAGATGCCAGCATGACCTCGGGCGATCCGCTGCACTTCGTGGATACGAAGAAATACCCCGACCGCATTCGTTCGACGGAGAAGAAAACCGGCCTGAAAGATGCCGTCCGCACGGGGTACGGCACCATGAACGGCCTCGACGTGGTAGTGGCCTGCATGGATTTCGCCTTTATCGGCGGTTCGATGGGCAGCGTGGTGGGCGAGAAAATCGCGCGGGCCATCGATTACGCCCTTCAGCATAAAAAGCCGTTCGTGATGATTTCACGTTCGGGCGGTGCCCGGATGATGGAAGCCGGATTTTCGCTGATGCAAATGGCCAAAACTTCGGCCAAACTGGCCCTGTTGGCCGAGGCCAGATTACCCTACGTGTCGCTCCTGACCGACCCAACGACGGGCGGCGTCACGGCCTCGTATGCCATGCTGGGCGATTTCAACATCGCCGAACCCGGCGCGCTGATTGGCTTCGCCGGGCCGAGGGTGATTCGGGAAACGATTGGGAAAGACCTGCCGAAGGGTTTCCAGAGCGCTGAATTCGTGCTTGAACACGGGTTCCTCGACTTCATCGTCGACCGGAAAGACCTGAAGACTCGGCTGACGTCGCTGCTGGAAATGCTGAAGTGAGCGCAGAGAGGAGAGAGTAAAGAGTAAAGAGAAATGCAATACGTTTTTTCTCTATTCTCTTTACTCTCTCCTCTTCCTACGATTTGTTCCCGCCGCCGAAGAGCCGGGAAACCAGCCAGATGACCAGGCCGATGCCCAGCACCACCAGAATAACGCCCGTCCAGACGCCGGTTTTGAAAATGTCACCGATGGCCTGGCAGCTACTGAGCGTCAGGGCCATGAGGGCCAGCAAAAAGGCTGAGTATGATTTCATGGAAGTAAGAGGATTGAATGAAAGGATGCCAAACGGTGGTTAAAAAGACGTGCCACCCAGCGCCCCGCTTGCGGCGGGGCTTTTGTTTTGCCCTGCCTGCCCGGTTAGTTTTGCGGCGATGAACCTGATTCTCTTCGACGACCCCACTTGGCGCACCGCCCTGTTGCCGCTGACCTTCACCCGGCCCGTGGCCGATTTGCGCGTAGGCATTCGCACTATCGCCGAAAAATGGGCCGACTGGCTGCAAACCGCGCCCGACTTCCTGACCGAGCCGTACCTGCAGGTTAAATTTCCTGTCCGGTCGGTACCGGAGGCGTTGTACGTAAACGGCGCAGTGCTGCCCACGGCCGAACTGGCTGCGGCGGTGCGGGCGTTGACTGTAGGCGAAGGCTTGTTTTGGGAAAACGAACTGCTGGCCTGCCGGTCGGCGGAGCCGCTGGCGTACGGGTTTTCGCCGACGCGTTTCCGGCGCGTCGAGGCCCCTGCAACGCCGGCCGTGCTGAGTGGCCTGACGGCTGTTTTCAAACTCAACGGCCCGCAAATCGCCGCCGACTTCGGGCGCATCACGGCGGGCCGCGCTTCACAGCCCATCACCGACCGCTTTACGGCGGTTTACAACGAGAGCCAGATTTTCGTCGAAGCAGGCGCCGACATCAAAGCCGCCTCGCTCAACGCCACCGGCGGGCCGATTTACATCGGGCGCAACGCGAAGGTGATGGAAGGCGCGCTCATCCAGGGGCCGTTTGCGCTGGGCGAAGGCTCCATCGTGCATTTGGGCGGGAAAATGCGGCCCAACACCACCGTGGGGCCGTTTTGCAAAGTGGGTGGCGAAATCGGCACGTCGGTGATCTGGGGTTTTTCCAACAAAGGCCACGAGGGGTTCATGGGCAATTCGGTCGTCGGGGCCTGGTGCAACTGGGGGGCCGACACGAATAATTCCAACCTCAAAAACGACCTCACGCCCGTGAAGCTGCACAGCTACGCCACCAACCAGTTGGAAGACACCGGCGAGTTGTTCGTGGGCCTGGTGATGGGCGATTTCAGCAAGGCAGGCATCAACACGATGTTCAACACGGGCACGGTTTGCGGGGTGAGCGTCAACGTGTTCGGGGCGGGTTTTCCGCCCAAGCACCTGCCGTCGTTTTCGTGGGGTGGGGCGGAAGAACTGACCACGTACCGGCTCGAAAAGGCTCTCGCCGTGGCGCGGGAAACGGTGAGCCGCCGGGGCATCGAATTCGGCGGAGCCGACGAGGCGGTGTTTCGGGAAATCTTCCGGCGGACGCACGGATAAGCGGCCAGACCGTTATTTTTACCGTATGACCGACTACGAACGGCGGGACTGGACGGAGGCTTTGGCTATCTTGATGAAAGCGCTTGCTAAAATAGATGAAGCACTTTTGCTTTACTCCGCCGACGCCGACGACCGGGATTTTCGTTTTTTAATCAGCAAAGCCATTCGGTTGCGCGACGCGATTGCCGAAATTCGGCGGATGCTTAATGAAGAAGAATCATGAAAAGCCAAGCCGAGAATCTGATCCAACGTTTTCGGGACAGCCAGTCTTCCGACGAAAAAGAAACCCTCGCGGCGGAATACCGGGCGATGTACCCAACGCTTTCCGAAGAAGAGAAAAAGACCGCGAAAGCGGCCTTGCAACCAGTATTCGATGGATTACGGCTTCAGTTTGAACAGACGGACGAAATTATCGAGCGGTTGGAAAAGTGGAAGCAGCCTTCGGTCTGATGCATTCAATTTTTCCTTCGGATGACGCGGGACACGTGTTTCTCACCCTCAATCAGCCGCCGACAACGTACAACTCCCCGTGCTCTTCCGCGACATTCCCGGCCTCGACGCCCTCAAACACACGCTGATTCAGTCGGTGCAAAACCACCACGTGGCGCACGCGCAACTGTTTCACGGCGGGCCGGGCAGCGGCAACCTGGCCCTGGCGCTGGCCTTTGCGACTTATCTCAACTGCGAAGACCCCGGCCCCGACGACGCCTGCGGGCGTTGCGCTTCGTGCCATAAATTGCGCAAACTGGCCCACCCCGACGTGCATTTCATTTTCCCGGTAGCCGCTACGAAAACCATCAAGGAAACCGCCAGCGACGCGTTTCTGCCGCTGTGGCGGAAGTTCGTCGAGGCGCAGCCCTACGGTTCGCTGTCCGACTGGCTCATGCACATCGGGGCCGACAACAAGCAGGGCAATATTTCGGCGGAAGAAGCCCGCAACGTGCTCAAAAAACTGTCGCTGAAAGCCTACGAAGGCCCGTACAAAATCATGCTCCTCTGGCAACCCGAAGCGCTCAACGTGTACTCGGCCAACGCCCTGCTGAAAATCCTGGAGGAGCCGCCCGAAAACACCGTTTTCCTGCTGATCGGCTCGCAGATGGACAAGATGCTGCCCACGATTTTATCCCGGACCCAGCGCGTAGCCGTGCCTGCCTTCAGCGGCGAGGAAGTCAGCCGGTTTCTGGTGGAAAAAAAAGGCGTGGAGCCGACCCGCGCCCGGCAGGTGGCCTACCTCGCCGAAGGCGACCTGCAGCACGCCGTCGAACTGGCCGAAGGCGGCGAAAACGACCAGCACGCGTGGTTTGTGGAATGGATGCGCGAATGCTACCGCACCGACGTGGTGAAGCTCGTGCCGCGCGCCGACGCGTTCGACGCGTTGCTTAAGGAAGCCCAGAAAGCGACCATCGACTACGGCCTGAGCCTCTTCCGCGACGTGTTTCTCACCCAAAACGGCGGCGAAAGTCTGGTGCGATTGGAAGGGGAAGCACGTACCTTTGTGCAGAATTTTGCCAAAGCCATTCCGCCCGAACGCGTGGAGCGCATCGTGCAGGAACTCACCGGGGCGTTTTATCACCTGGAGCGCAACGTGCGGGCGAAAATGATTTTCCTCGACCTGTCGCTGACGCTGGCGAGGCTGTTTAAACGGTAAGCCTTCTTGTGGGGCGGGATGCATCCCGCCCATGCCGGAAGTTTATACTCGGGCGGGATGCATCCCGCCCCACAATAACAAATGCACCTAAAAATCGGAACCCGTGGCTCCAAACTGGCCCTGTGGCAGGCGCACTACGTGCAAAGCCTGCTCGACGGCGAGAACGTGACCACCGAAATCGTACCCATCGAAACCAAAGGCGACCAGGTACTCGACGTTTCGCTTTCAAAGATTGGCAGCAAGGGCGTATTCACGCAGGAACTCGAAGACGGCCTCCGCGACGGTCGCATCGACGTCGCCGTCCACAGCGCCAAAGACCTGCAATCCGAACTGCCCGAAGACCTGGAAATCATCGCCTTCGCCGAGCGCGAACCCGTCAACGACGTGCTCGTGGCCCGCCGTCCGCTGTCGCTGCAAAGTGGCGAACGCTTCGTGGTGGGCACCTCGTCCACCCGCCGGGTGGCGCTGCTGAGGCACTTTTTCCCGCACATCCGCACGGTGGACATGCGCGGAAATTTGCAGACCCGCCTCCGTAAGCTCGACGAGGGCCAGTGCGACGCCCTGCTACTGGCTTACGCGGGCGTCCACCGGATGGGCTACGACGACCTCATCGCCGAGCTGTTGCCCGCCGAGCCGTTTCTGCCCGCGGTCGGGCAGGGCAGCGTAGCCGTGGAAAGCGCCCGGAGCCTCGACGCCGCCAGGCGCAGTTACATCCGTGCGCGCGTCAACCACCCCGACACGGAGGCGTGTGTGCGCGCCGAGCGGGCGTTTTTGCGCGGCTTGCAAGGCGGGTGCAGCATCCCGGTGTTTGGGCTGGCGTATTTTCACGAAGGCTACCTCAACCTGACCGGCGGCCTTATCAGCCTCGATGGCGACCACCTGCTCAGCGAGTACGTGGTGGGCAATGCCACCGACGCCGAAGGCATGGGCAAGGCACTGGCCGACGAAATCCTGAACCTGGGCGGCGCACGGTTGCTGGCCGAAATACGGAGTAGTTTAGTATGAAAAAAGAAGGAATTAACGCGCTGGCTCTGCTCCGCGCCATGACACTTTTCGGCGTTCTTTTTTTAACGCAAAACGCCACCCTCGCCCAGAAACCGGGCAAAAAAGCCGACCTCGTAACCATCGCCACGCGCTTTGGCGACATGAAGCTGGTGCTGTTTGACCAGACGCCCCAGCACCGGGACAACTTTCTGAAACTGACCAAAAAGAAATTTTACAACGACCTGCTTTTTCACCGTGTCATCGAGGGCTTCATGATTCAGGGCGGCGACCCCAACTCGAAAGGTGCACCCGACAACATTCAGTTGGGCAACGGCGACGTGGGCTACCGGATTCCCGCCGAAATCCGGCCGGGGTTGTTCCACCGCAAGGGCGCACTGGCAGCAGCCCGCGACAACAACCCCGAAAAGGCGTCGAGCGGTTGCCAGTTTTACATCGTGCAGGGCAAAACCTGGGACGACGAAGGCCTAGTCAAACAAATGGCTCGCAGTGGCCGTCCATTCACCGACGAGCAAAAGCAGACCTACAAAACCATCGGTGGCAGCCCGCACCTCGACGGCAACTACACGGTGTTTGGCCAAACCATCGCCGGTCTGGCCGTCGTCGACAGCATCGCTCACCAGCCCCGTAACGCCTACGACCGGCCCCTCCAGGACGTTTCGATGCGCGTAACCGCCGAACGGATGCGTAAAAAGAAAATCACCCGGAAGTACGGGTACCAATTTGAGTGAGCGGGTTTAGGGTTCAGCGTTTAGGGTGGCCACCACGCGGTTGTTTTTTCACTCTAAACGCTGAACCCTAAACCTTGAACAGAATTTCCTAATGCCCAAAACTCTTCTCCTAACCGGCTCCAACGGCTTGCTGGGCCAAAAAATCGTCGCGCTGCTGCGGGGTCGTACCGACGTGCGCCTGGTGGCCACCGCCCGTGGGGCAAACCGCCTGCCTGTCACCGACGGCTACGATTACCGCGAGATGGACATCACCGACCCAGACGCCGTGGCGCGGGTGGTGGACGAAGTCCGCCCGCAGGCCGTCATTCATGCCGCTGCCATGACCAACGTGGACCAGTGCGAATTCGAGAAAGAAGCGTGCTGGAGGCTGAACGTGCTCGCCACGGAATCCATCGTGCAGGCGTGCGAGCGGCACGGGAGTTTCCTCTGCCACGTCTCGACTGACTTCATTTTCGATGGCACCGCCGGGCCGTACACCGAAGACGCCACGCCCAGCCCGCTGAGTTTTTACGGCTGGAGCAAGTACGCCGCCGAGGAAGTCGTTCGGCGGTCGGGCCTTCGCTGGGCCATTGCCCGCACGGTGCTCGTGTACGGCATCGCCGCCGACATGAGCCGGAGTAATATTATTTTGTGGGTAAAAAAGTCGCTCGAAGACGGCAAAACCATCAAGGTGGTGACCGACCAGTTTCGCAGCCCCACGCTGGCCGAGGATTTGGCGATGGGCTGCTGGCTCATTGCCGACCAGGAAGCCGAGGGCGTGTTCAACATTTCAGGCAAAGACCTGCTCACGCCCTACGACATGGCCCTGAAAACCGCCGACTTTTTCGGCCTCGACAAAAGCCTGATTACCGAGGCCGATTCGGGCACCTTCACCCAGCCCGCCAAACGCCCGCCGCGCACGGGTTTCGTGCTCGACAAGGCAATGCAGGTACTGGGCTACGTGCCGCGTTCGTTTGAGGAAGGCATCGCGTTGCTGGCCGAACAGTCGGCGGTGGTGAGCCGGTAGCCGTCAGAACATCCGCCATGAAAAAATTCCTGTTTCTTGCGCTTGGCCCCCTACTCCTCGCGCCTTGCTGTTGGGCGCAGGGCGTCACGTACTACCCGTGGGACAACATCCTGTCGGTGAGCAGCAACCCGCAGCGGCTGGTGTGGGGCGAGGCGCGGTTTCAGATGAATTCACTCTTTGCCGCCCTCGACACCGAACTGGCCCCGATGGTCAACTTCCGCCGGTCGCCGCAGTCGCAGTTTTACGCGGGTGGGGGCGTGGCATTTGGCTTCGTGTCGCACTTTGTGGACAACAGCCGGTTGGTGAAAGGCTATTTCCTGAGTGTCGGTACACGCATTCACCCGCTGGTGCAGGTGCCCGAAGTGGGCGTGGCCTTCGAACTCTCGCCCTACACCGCCGAGGATTTCAAATCGGGCCGCTTCCGCGCCTGGCTGGGCGTCACATGGCAGTTTGGGCGACGAATTCCGGTTATTAGCAGGCAGTAGGCGGTTACAGTTTACAGTTTACAGTTTACAGTTTACAGTTTACAGTAAAAGAGAAGCCCGCAAGCTACGCGTTTTTGGCGCTGCCTGCGGGCTTTTTGCTGCTTTCCTGCTGCTTACTGTGAACTGCCGACTGCCTACTGCCTGGCCATGTGTTCGGCCCGGTCGAAATAGCGCAGGGCTTGCTGGTAAGTGGGGTCGTAGGTGGCCATGATGCGGAAAAACTCGTTGCGCAGACCCACGTTGCCGCTCTTTTTCTCGAAAATCTGCCGGGCAATCAGCGCTTTGATTTGCGTTTGCAGGAAGGTTTTCGAGCGCTGGTAGTCTTTCTCGACCGGCGGGACGCCCTCGGATTTAGCCAGTTGGGTGAATTCTTTCATCATCGCTTCGCTCACCGCGAACGTGTCGAGGTACTGCGAAAAACTCAGCTTTTCGAGGGCCTTCTGGTGGTCTTCGGCGTAGTTGATGGCGTATTCCTGGACCAGGCTTTTGCTGGCCAAATCGCGGAGGTACTTCGTGATGTAACTCGTGTCGGCGGGAATGAACACGTCAGGCGTGATGCCGCCGCCGCCGTACACCAGCCGACCGGCTACGGTTTTGTACTTGCGGGTGGAGTCGAATTTGATGCTGTCAGCGTGAAACAATTCGCCGCTTTTGAGCCGCAGTTCGTCGTCTTTTTCGTAAATGCTGTACGGTTTCTGGATGCTGCGGCCGCTGGGCGTGTAGTAGCGCGAGATGGTCAGGCGCAGTTCGGAGCCGTCGCCGAGCGTCACCGGGGCTTGGACCAGGCCCTTGCCAAACGACCGCCGCCCCACGATGAGCGCCCGGTCGTTGTCCTGCAAGGCACCCGCCACAATTTCCGAAGCCGAGGCCGAGTTGTCGTCGATGAGCACCATCACGGGGCCTTTTTCAAACGCGCCCTCGCGCTTGGCGTAAGTGCGCTCGTCGTACTGGTTGTTTTTGCCGTCGGTGTACACGATGAGCCGGTTCCCGCCGAGGAGTTCATCCACGATGTTGGTTGCGCGGTCTTTGTAGCCGCCGCCGTTGCCGCGCAAGTCGAGCATCAACTGCTGCATGCCTTGTTTTTTCAGGCTGGCGAGCGCGTTGCGGAATTCGGTGTAGGTACTTTCCGAAAAACTGTTGATTTTGATGTAGCCCGTTTTATCGTCGACCATGTACACCGCCGGGATGGAATATGAAACGATGCGGTTGCGGTTGATGGTAAACGCCTGGGTTTCTTTCGCGCCCCGCCGCAGGATGTCGAGCACCACCTGCGAACCACGAGGGCCACGCAGTTTGCCGAAAATCAGCTTGTTGTCAAGTTTCGGGCCGGTGAGCGGCGTGCCGTCGGCGCGCAGGATTTTGTCGCCCGCCCTTAGGCCCGCCGTCTCCGACGGACCGCCCGGCATGGTGTTGAGCACGTACACGGTATCCTTGAAAATGTTGAACTCCACGCCGATGCCGTCGAAGCCCGCTTCGAGTTGTGACCGCGAGAACGCGACCTCCGCCGCCGGGATGTAGCTGGAGTGCGGGTCGAGTTTTTCGAGCATTTTCTTGATGGAGAAGTCCACCAGCGAGTCAGTGTCCACCGAATCGACGTAGCTCTGGTCGATGAGCGAGAGGATTTCGCGGTACTTGACGAAGTTTTTCAGAATATCGCCGGTGTTTCGGCTGCCCCCGCCGAAAAACGTGGCCCCCAGCAACATACCGGCGGCCAGCGTCAGCCCCAGCAGCATCGGCAGGCGCACCGTGGCGGGACTGTTTTGAATGGGATTTTCCTGCACGGATATGAACGGTTAAAGGATTTCAAAATGGAGCCGAAGGCATTCAACGAAGATAGCCAAATCGCGCCAAACACCCGCGCGAAAGCCGTATCTTTGCGGTTAACTTTTTGACGAACGGTACCGTGGCGCGACTCCTTGCCATCGATTACGGCACGAAACGGGTGGGCCTGGCCGCTACCGACCCGTTGCAACTGATTGCCACGGCGCTCGACACCGTCCACGCCAAAGACGTGCTGGCCTACCTGAAAACCTACGTGGAACGCGAGCCGGTGGAAGCCTTCGTGGTGGGCATGCCCAGCCGTCTCGACGGCACCGATACCGACGCCACGCCGCACGTGCGGGGGTTTATCAAGGCGCTGAAAAAGGCCTTCCCCGATACTCCGGTGTATGATCACGACGAGCGGTTTACCTCGGTGCTGGCCCAGCGGGCCATGCTGGCGGGCGGCATGAGCAAAAAAGACCGCCGCGACAAATCCAACGTGGACAAGATTTCGGCCACGATTTTGTTGCAGTCGTTTATGGAAACAAAAAAATGAATGTGGCAATGTGACAAGGCGGAAACGGGAGAAGGGAATTTCCGGATCACCTTATTTTTGAGTTTGATTGTCACATTTCCGCATTGTCACATTGCCACATTAAAAAATGATTTACCCGATTGTAGCCTACGGCGACCCGATTTTGCGGAAAGTGGCCCAGCCGATTGACCTCAAAAACACGGACCTGGACCTGAAAACCCTCACCGACGACATGTTTGAAACCATGTACGCCTCGGCGGGCGTGGGTCTGGCCGCGCCGCAGATTGGCCTCAGCATCCGGCTGTTTGTCGTGGACGGCACGCCGCTCCAAGCCGAAGACGAAGCGAGCGAGGACTTCGACCCCAGCCTGGTCAATTTTAAGAAAGTGTTCGTGAACGCCGAAATTCTGGACGAAGACGGCGACGAATGGGCCTACGAAGAAGGCTGCCTGTCGATTCCCGGCATCCGCGCCGACGTGTACCGGCCCGAGGAGGTCCGCATCCGTTACCAGGATTTAGACGGCACCGAACACACCGATACCTTCGTGGGCATGGCCGCGCGCATCATTCAGCACGAATACGACCACCTCGACGGCGTGCTCTTCACCGACCACCTGACGCCCATCAAAAAACAATTGCTCAAAAAACGCCTCGGCAACATCGCCAGAGGCGACGTGCAGGTCGATTACCGGATGAAATTCGTAAAATAGAGCAGAGAGAGCAGAGAGAATAGATACGTTGCATTTCTCTCGACTCTATCCTCTTTTCTCTCTGCTCTATTTTAGAACTTTGGTCCCGTGAAGAACCCGCCGATGCGCAGCACGAGCGGATTGGGGAACGGCGAGTTGTAATCGTCGTAATTGACGTTGTACAGGGCCGTAATCTGCAAGCCGCCGAGGTCGATGCCGATGCCCGCCAGCACGGCCGGTTTAAAGCTGTACTTGCGACCCGACGACAGGTACCAGTACTGCTCGACGCCGACCTGCGCGTAGAGGTGGCGGAGGTTCTCTGGCAAAAACGTGAGTTGGTGCCGCCCGAAAACGCCCGCGCTGATGAGGTTGGAAACCGCTCTGGTGGTACCGCCGTTGCTGTTGTACAATTTCTCCGAATAATACGTGTAGCTGCCGTTCACGCCGATGATGTCGGCGGGCGTCAGTTGGTAACCCACCTGCGGGGCCAGCCCAACGACGGTGTAGTTGTTGCTAAACACGAGGTTGCTGATGCCCCCGCCGATGAGCAGCCGTTCCTTGAATTTCATGTACTTCAATGGGTTCTCTTCGCGAACCACGGGATCCACGTCGCCCGAATCGAGTGGGGCCTGGCGGATGACGATGGGGCGGTCGTCGGTGGGAACCTGGGCCTGGGCGGCAAAAACGAGGCAGCTCAACAGACTGGCAAAAAACAGAAATCGAAATCGCATGGGATGCTCTAAAAAGATGCCGTGAAGGTAGTTTAAAAAACCCCAGTGGCGGGGTACTTACAAAAACGCTGAACACCCGGTCGAGCGTATGTTCAGCCTTCAACGGGTTTCAGCCGCCGGAACAGCAGCGACAGCACCGCCGCCAGCCCCAATGCCCCGGCAATGAATGAAAACGCGGGCCGGTAACTGCCTGCCTGCTGAAACCACCACCCCGTGAGCACCGGCCCCAGAAACGATCCGGTCGATTCCCAAAAATTGATGCTGCCATTGATTTTTCCCGCCGATTTCAGTCCAAACGTCCGCACAATCAGCACGTTGTAAAGCGTAAACACGCCGCCCCAACTCAGCGCCATCAGGCCGACGACCCAGGCGACAAAGCCGTCGTCGGCCAGCGCCAGCCCCGCCGCGCCGAGGGCCAGGCCCACGAAGCAAGCCGTGAAAATGGCGTAAATGTCCACGTAATCCGATAGCGACGAAAGGACGAATTTGCCCACCAGCGCCAGCACAAAGTACAGTGTCATCATCCAGGAGGCATCGACGGCGTCGAAGCCCAGCCCGCGCAGGTGCAGAAACAAGTTGGAAACCAGCCCCACCACGCCAAAAAACGAAAGCAAGCCACACGCGCTGATGAGCCAGAACAGCGGCGTCCGCACCGCCTCGCGGTAATCCATGCCCGCGTGAAGCAGGTCGCCTTCGCGGGCGTCGGCGGCTTCGTCGTTGCCTTCGCCCCAGGGCCGCCCGCCGACGTCGGCGGGCGAATTGCGCACCACCAGCCAGACCACGCCAAACAACACAACCGGCAATACGCCCAACAGCCAGAAGGTGTTGCGCCAGCCCTCGTGTTGAATGAAAAACGTGAGCAGGGGCGGGAAAATCGCGCTGCCGAGGCTCGTGCCCACCAACGTAATGCCCAGGGCCAACCCGCGCCGCTGCCGAAACCACGCCGAAACCAGAATGATCACCGGCACCGACCCCGCCGTAACCAACCCCAGGCCGAGCAGCACGTGCAGGGCGTAGAGTTGCCAGGTCGCCGAAATAAAGCCGTACAGCCCCAGCGCCAGCGCCATGAATACCATGCCCGCCAGCAGCAGTTTTTTCACGCCGATGCGGTCGATGAGCCAGCCCGAAAGCAGGATAAACACCGCCGCCACGAAGTTAGTAATGGATTCCTTGGTCTTGAGTTGCGCACGGTCGAGGCCAAACTCGCGCGTGAGGACCTCATCAAACACCGACAGCGACGAGGTCGTCAGGCCATTGACCACGATGAGCACCAGCAGCCCCGAGGCCACGATGAGCCAGGGGTAGTAGTGTTGCAGCCGGGAAGTCGTTGTGGTTAGGGTAGAACTTTCGCTCATGCCCGGTTAAACGCGTTTGGGCGGGGAAGGTTCCGGCGAACGGCTTAAACGAGGCGGTTTCATCAACTCAACACGTCTTCGCTCAAATCCTGCCAATCCGGGTTAAAAGCGGTAACAAGTTCTTCTTTCTTCCGCCGCGAACCGCCTTTCACCTGCTTCTCGCGGGCAATCGCCTCTTCAATCCGCGTGAAGTTTTCGTAAAAAACAAGGCGGTCCAGGTTGTAGCGTGCCGTGAAGCTGGTCGGGTGTTTCTTCTCCCGGTGTTCCTGAATCCGCGCCGCCAGATTTGACGTGACGCCGACGTACAGCACCGTGCGGTTTTTGTTCGTCAGGATGTACACGCTGCCGCCGTGCTGCATGGCAGAAGTTGTTTGAGGTGATTTTCAAAACTTCTCCCACCCCGTCATTGCGAGGAGCGAGGTACGAGCGACGAAGCAATCCGTTGCCACCGGCCAAGATAGCTTTTTGGAAAGAGTGGGATTCGGGTTTAGCTATGTTGGCCGGTGGCAACGGATTGCTTCGTCGCTCGTACCTCGCTCCTCGCAATGACGGGGTATCTTTTAGTCCTCGAAAAGACAGATTAAATGCTTTCAAACGACCGCTCCGCAATGTAAACCCAACGCTTGCCATCGAGGGTGTTTCTTAGCTCAAAAGCTACCCTAAACTCTCGTTGCCGTTAGCGAGAGAAGTGGAAACAACGGGGATAATACATTCTGTAACTTTTGCCTCTTCAGGCTGAGGGAGTCGAGAAAACGCGTAGTTAAGGACATCACGTGGAATTTGGTTCATACAAAAAAAGGTTTGGTTTAGCAGGGGCAACAATCCCAGACGGCTGACCGTTCCCGCACACCTCAGCTTCGAATGTGAATCAAAGAATAGAGTCCTACCCTAACTCCCCCCTCAAAAACACCCCCGTGTAGCTCCCCTTCGTCTTCGCCACTTTCTCCGGGGTGCCTTCGGCGATGAGTTGGCCGCCTTTGTTGCCGCCTTCGGGGCCGAGGTCGATGACCCAGTCGGCGACCTTAATCACGTCGAGGTTGTGCTCGATGATGAGCACGGTGTTGCCCTTGTCCACCAGTTTTTGCAGCACGTCGAGCAGGTGGGCGATGTCCTGGAAGTGCAGGCCGGTGGTGGGTTCGTCGAGGATGTAGAGCGTCTGGCCGGTGTCGCGCTTGGAGAGTTCTTCGGCCAGTTTCACGCGCTGGGCCTCGCCGCCGGAAAGCGTCGTGGCCTGCTGGCCGAGGGTGATGTAGCCCAGGCCCACCTCGTGGAGGGTCTGGACTTTGCGCAGGATTTTGGGCTGAAATTCGAAAAACTGCACCGCCTGCTCCACGGTCATGTCGAGCACGTCGGCGATGGATTTGCCCTTGAAGCGCACCTCCAGCGTTTCGCGGTTGAAGCGCTTGCCCTTGCAGGTTTCGCAGGGGATGTACACGTCGGGCAGGAATTCCATCTCGATTTTCTTCATCCCCGCGCCCTCGCACGATTCGCAGCGCCCGCCCTTCACGTTGAAGCTAAACCGCCCCGCTTTGTAACCTCGGATTTTGGCCTCCGGCAACTCGGCAAACAGCGTACGGATGTCGCTGAACATCCCCGTGTACGTGGCCGGGTTGGAGCGGGGCGTGCGGCCAATCGGGGCCTGGTCCACCTCGATGACTTTGTCCAGAAAATTCAGGCCCTCCACGCTTTTGTACGGCATCGGCTCGCGTTTGGCGCGGAAAAAATGCTGGTTCAGAATCGGAAACAGCGTGTCGTGGATGAGCGTACTTTTGCCACTGCCGCTCACGCCCGTGACCGCAATCATGGTGCCGAGCGGGAGTTTGAGCGTGATGTTTTTGAGGTTATTGCCCGTTGTACCCGTGATTTTCAATGCCTTGCCGGTTCCTTTCCGGCGCTCGGTCGGCACGGCAATGCCCAGCCGTCCGCTCAGGTAGCCCGCCGTGGTGGAGTCGTTTTTCAGAAATTCGGCGGGTGTACCGTGGCCGACGATGGCCCCGCCGTGCCGCCCGGCCCCCGGCCCGATGTCCACCACGTAATCCGATTCGAGCATCATGTCTTTGTCGTGCTCGACCACCAGCACGGTGTTGCCCAAATCGCGCAGGTTTTTGAGCGATTCGATGAGCTTCACGTTGTCGCGCTGGTGGAGGCCGATGCTCGGCTCGTCCATGATGTAGAGCACGCCGACGAGTTGGGTGCCGATTTGCGTGGCGAGGCGGATGCGCTGGGCTTCGCCGCCGGAGAGCGTGCGCAGTGCCCGGTTGAGCGTGAGGTAGTCCAGCCCGATGCCGAGCAAAAAGCCGATGCGCTTGCGGATTTCCTTCAAGACTTCCCGCCCAATCAAATTCTGCCGCTCGGTCAGCCTGCTTTCGAGGTTGGTGAACCACGCGGCCAGTTCGGAAATATCGAGTTGGGCCAGTTCGGCGATGTTTTTGTCGGCAATTTTGAAAAACAGCGCCTCTTTTTTCAGGCGGGCACCCTCACATTCCGGGCAGGTTTTGACGACCATAAAATCCTTCAGCCAGTCCTGAATCTTGTCGTTGCCGGATTCCTGCTGACGCTTCAGGAAATTGACGATGCCCTCGTATTTCGTGTTCCACTCGGTGCCTTCGTACTTTTTGCTCGGTACGGGCACAGGTTCGTCGGTGCCGTAGAGCATCAGTTCGATGGCCTCGGGGGGGAATTTTTCGATGGGCGTGGTCAGGCCGACTTTGAAGGGCTTGAGCAACACTTCGAGTTGCTTGAAAATCCACAGCTCGCGGTACTCGCCGATGGGCGCGATGGCCCCCCGGCTGATGCTCAGGCTGCGGTCGGGAATGACGGATTCCTCCGTGATTTCCTCCACCACGCCGAGGCCCTGGCAGGTGGGACACCAGCCGTAGGGTGAGTTGAACGAGAAGGTGTTGGGCGCGGGTTCGTCGTAGGAAATGCCCGAAACCGGGTCCATCAGGTTTTTTGAAAACCAGCGGGCTTTGTCCTTGTCGTCCACGAGCATCATCAGGCCTTTGCCCTGCGTGAGCGCCGTCGTGACGCTCTGGCTGAGCCGGAAGCGATCGTCTTTGGCGGGCACGAGACGGTCGATGACGACTTCGATGTCGTGAATTTTAAAGCGGTCCACCTGCATTTTGGGCACGATGTCCTGGATGACGCCGTCCACGCGCACCTTCGTGTAGCCCTGCTTGGCGATTTGCACGAACAACTCGCGGTAGTGGCCCTTGCGCCCGCGCACGGCGGGGGCGAGGAGGATGGTTTTCCGGCCCGCGAAATCCTCCAGAATCCGGTCCACGATTTGATCGGGCGAGAGTTGAATCATGCGCTCGCCGGTGGCGTAGCTGTAGGCCTCGCCCGCTCTTGCGAACAGGAGCCGCATGAAGTCATAGATTTCGGTGACGGTGCCGACGGTGGAGCGCGGGTTTTTGGAAGTCGTCTTTTGCTCGATGGAAATCACGGGCGACAGGCCGTTGATTTTGTCCACGTCGGGCCGCTCCATCGAGCCGATGAAGCCCCGCGCGTAGGCCGAGAAGCTTTCCATGTAGCGCCGCTGCCCTTCGGCGTAAATCGTGTCGAAGGCCAGCGACGATTTTCCCGACCCGCTGATACCCGTCATCACGACGAGTTTGTTGCGGGGGATGGTCAAATCGACGTTTTTGAGGTTATGTTCGCGGGCACCGAAGACCTCGATGACCTCTTCCTGGGCGGTATGATTCAGTGGTTGGGAAGCGATTTCTGCCATGAATGCGGTCGGGGAAAACAAACCGTGAAGATACGTAAATCAGGGCGAAATCAGTAGCTTTGGGTGAACATAAACCCGGAACGCCGATGGATGCACTCGACATCAAGAATACCCCGGAAACCCTGCAAATCACGCTGGACAAGCGGTTTTTCGACGAAAAATTTCTGCTCGAAACGGTGGAATACCTGCGCATGGAGTACCTGGCGCAAAAGGTGGATTTCGATGAATCCATCGAAGACCTGGGCCGGGAAATTAAGCGGGGCTGGTGGCAGCGGAACAAGGGAAAGTACATTCAGGAATGACGCATGGCTACCCGCGTCGTCGTTGATTCCAACCTTGTTTTTTCCGCGCTGCGCTCGGTCAACCGTGGATTCCGGCGGTTGCTTTACCTACCCACCTACGAGTTTTACGCGCCGAAGTACCTTATCGTGGAAATTTTCGAGCACAAGGAGCGAATGCTGACCAAAGCGAAGGCCACGCCCGTTGAAGTGTACGACTACCTCGATACGGTGCTTCAGAAAATTGACTTCCTCAACTGGCGCGAGTTTAGCGCAGCGTAACTCGCGCCGAAAACAAAGGCCTGCCCCGATTACCGGGGCAGGCCTTTGCCGTTTACAAAACTGAGTTTAATTTTCTACTCGTTCGCACCCATGAGGCGGATTCCGAAACAAAGCGGTTCTATGCCGCCTGCTCCCACTCCCGGACGTGGGCAATCTCACTGGCCCGCACCGGGCGCACCTGGCGGGCGGTGAGGGTTTCCACTGCCACCGTGTCACCTTCGAGCGTGAGAAATTCTACTTCAAAGGCTTCCCCCTGGCGGTGAACCAGCACCACCACGCCGAGGTCGCCCGCTTGCAGGGCGTAGTCGGGCAGGTCTTCGGTCAATACCACGCGGTCCAATTCCTGAATCATGGCAGTTTTTGTTTATCGGGCACCACGGTGGCTAAGCGCGGGGTGCGGGTTTCGTCGTTGGCATCGATGAACCAGGCAACGGTTACTTCGGGATTGCGACCGTCCGGGGTCGGTACCTTCGCCCGCATGACGTACCGGGTGCCGTAAGGTGGCCGCTTAACGACGCAGGCAAGACGTAAAATGGCTTCCTGCAGTACCTCGTACTTTTCAGTTGTAAACCCGAATCGTTGAAAGAACCGGGCCTTCGAACCTCCTTCCGGGTGCGAATCGTTCAGTAGGTAATCCCGAACTTTTTCCACGGAAACCACCGCGTGTTCGCAGTTCGGAAGCTGGCTCATGGCACAAGGTACGTTTTTGGTGAATTCCAGTCAACCCCGCCCCGCTCGCACCGATTTCATCGGTGCGCACCTGGTTCTGCGTCTGAGGTGCCCGGCCTACGCCCCCGCCGCCAGCCCCGCGTACAGCGCCGCCAGCACGAACATGAGCAGCACCAGCGGCCCGACCCAACTGGTGCCACCCCGCCGCCGAAGTTCGGCCAGGGTGGCCTCCTCGGTTAGGTTCAGGGCGGTCACTTCGGCGATTTTGGTGAGGGCTTGCCGGAGGTAAAGCCGGTTGCCCAGCATCCCCAGCAGGCTGGCCGCGACCAGGTTGTTGACGGTGTTCCAGGCGGGATTGGCCGCCAGGGTGGGCAGGAGCCATTCTTCCAGGCGCTGTTCAAGCACGACGAGCAGGGCGGTAATCGTAAACACGGCGTACAGTTTCCGGTACAGCATCCAGAACAGGCCCAGGAAAAAGGCGGCGACGTTGTAGCGGAAGTGAACGCCGTCGCGGAAGTCCTGCGCTACGTCAAGGTAGTAGCGGGCCTGGGGGCCGAAGAAAGCGCGCAGGGATTCGTCGGGAGTGGCGCGGAGGTCGTCCCGGAGGGCGTCGAGGTAGTTCATCGAAAAGGCAAAAGTAAAGCAGAAAAAAGCCCCCGGCGCAACGCACCGGGGGCTTTTGGATTTGAATCGGTACAGTTTAGAGCCGCCCGCCGCCGATGTCCACGCCGAGCTTCACGCCAACGTAGGCATTCTTGCTTTCGAGCGTCACGCTTTGCAGTTTCGACGACGACTTCGGAACGGCGTTGTACTCGACCGAGAGATTGAAGTGCCCCGCCTTGAAACCGGCCCGGCCCAGGAAGCCGAACTTGCTCTCGGCCTGCACCGTGTAATCGTCGTTGGCCGTGCCGTTGGTGACGCGCACCGTCGTGCCGGCCACGTTGTAAAGACCGGCACCGATGCCGACGTAAGGACGGAAGTTTTCCGTCGAGAAAAAGTAGTTGCCCGTCAGCAAATACGAGCCGAGGCCCTTCACTTCGGCGTCGCCGGTTTGGTTGTTGAACGAAAACGCCCGCGCCACGATGGCCGACTCGAGGCGAAGCCCCACTTCAAGGTTGTCAGTGAAACTGTACTTGGGTTCGAGGGCCAGCAGTACGCCGCCCGAAGCCCCAGCCCCCAGCGGTTTGGCGTAACCTACGGACAGGTTGACTTTGAACGGTTTAAACTCCTGGGCGGAGGCCGAAAAGGCCACCAGACACAGCAAAAAGGCGGATACCTTCTTCATGAATGATAGGATTGGTTGAAAAAATGAATGGAATCGGGCTTAAAAACCCGGCTGCAAACTAAGACGGTGCTTCCGCAGCGCCAAACCGTTCGTATAGTTTTTACCGTGATTTTCGTCAGGCCCGGCCGTCAGCGCAGCAGCGCGCTGCGGTAAAACGCGTACACGTCGCGGGTGAGTTGCTGGAGCGAGGGTTTGTGGATGTACATCATGTGGCCCGATTCGTAGTAGGTCATTTTCACGTTCGTGCGCAGGGCCGGATCGAGCATCATGTGCCGGAAGGTGTACTCAGTGGCGAAGTACGGCGTGGCCATGTCGTAGTAGCCGTTGCAGACGAGCACCTTCAGGAAGGGGTTTTTGGTCATGGCGCTCCGCAGGGTTTCGGCCACGTTGAGGTACTGATTCTGCACGTTGGAGTAGTTCCAGGGGCGCACGCGGCCGGTGAGCATTTCGTAAGGCAGGTCGTTTTCCACCTTCAACGCGCGGCGCAGGTGGTCGTTGACGGCGGCGGTAAACGGCCCGTAAATCGTGGCGTTGTAGCTGGGGTCGAACTCGTAGTTTTCGCCCGCCCGGTCGTAATCGCTGCTGGTGAAGCGCCCGTCCAATCGGCCAACGGTTTTGCCTTCTTTTCGCAACAGTTCTTTCGTGAACCGGTCGTCGCGGATGCGCAGGTTGGTGTTGAGTAGGTACTCTACCGACAGCCCCGTGAAACGGTGGAGTTTTTCGGCAATGGCCCGCCGCTCGGTCTCGCTGAGGTGGTCACCCTGCATGAGCGCCAGCACGTAGTCGGTCGTCACGAACTTTTCCACTTCGTTGAGCAGCACCTTCAAATCAGCGTACGCGGGCACCTGCTTGTGGTACCAGGCCATGGCGGCGTAGGTGGGCAGGTAGAGCAGGTAGGGCAGTTCGTTGCCGGTGTTGAAGTCGTTGGCGGTGAAATCGAGCACCGCCGAAATCAGCGTGATGCCATTCAAAAACAACCCGTGCCGGTCCTGCAAATAGCCCGACAGCCCGGCGGCGCGGGTGGTGCCGTAGCTTTCACCCGCCAGAAACTTCGGCGACGCCCAGCGTTCGTACTTCGTGGTGTACAACCGGATGAAATCGCCAATCGACTGAATGTCTTCGGTGTAGCCGGTGAATTCTTTCTTGTCCACGCCCTCGGCGGGGCGGCTGTAGCCGGTCATGACAGGGTCGATGAAGACGAGGTCGGTGAAACCCAGCCAGGTCGATTCGTTGTCGACTACCTGGTAGGGCGGGGCCAGCGATTCGCCCTTGTCGCTCATCAGCACACGCTTCGGCCCGATGGCCCCCATGTGCAGCCACACCGAGGCCGAACCGGGGCCGCCGTTGAACGTGAACGTGATGGGCCGCTTGCGCGGGTCGAAGGGCGGGCGCACTTCGGCGGGGCGGTTTCGCACCGCACGGGGGTCCGTGGCACCGGGTTCGTTGGTCAGTCCTTCGGGAGCGGACGGGTTGTCGGCGGGTTGGGTAGCAGGGGCGTTGCCGGGTGAGGGGCGGGTGGCCGTCCGCGCGTCGTCCTCGCGGGTGTAGGCGATGAAAAACACGTTGGCGCGCACTTTTCCCGCTTCGTCCTTGAGCGGCAGGTAACCCGCCGTGGCTTTGTAGGTGAGGGTGTTGTTGCCAAATCGTACCGTGTGGGTGGTCACCGAAAGGGGTGGGTCGTCGGTTTTGGAAGCGTTGGCAGCGGGGGTTTGGGCCAGCACGGCCCCGGTGAGCAGCGAAAACAGCAGAATGGCAAGCAGGCGCATGGGCGAAAGAAAGTTGACCGCCCAAGATACGGCGCAACCCGGCACCGAATCAACCGCTTCCTGAAATCGCCGTCCGCTTTCGTTCCCCGGTGCGTGCGGATGCGCCACTATACCGGGAAGTAGCTTTGTTGCACCGGGAAGTAACTTTGTTGCACCGGGAAGTAACTTTGTTGCACCGGGAAGTAGTCTTCTCGAATCGAGAAGTGAAGTACTCGTATCGAGAAGTAGACTTATTGAACCAGGAAGTGCCTTTCTTGAGCCGAGAAGTGGCTTTCTTGAACCGGGAAGTAGCTTTCTTGAACCGGGAAGTAGGTTTTTCCTACCGTATCGTTCTGCGTTGCAACCCCGGTGTAGGCCGCCCCGCCCGACCCGGACCCACCCCCCAACCAGCGGGCAGGCACCGGGTTCGAGCCGGGCAGGGCCGATGCTCAGGGCTTGATGGTTTTAAATTTCAGCCCGTTCACCTGCTTGAATTGGGGGCTGGTGGCCCCGTACACGCTCTTCACGTACTTCTTCACCAGCATCGCCAGCGCCACCAGGCCCGTTTTGGGGTGGTAAAGCACCTCGTCGCGCTGGGCGCGGGCCAGCGACACGAGTTGGTAGGTTTCATCCACCGCCGCGTTGTGGCTTTTCAGCGTGGCCGACAGCGCCACCAGCACCCCAATCTTCAACTCATTCTCATCGGGCACGAACGTCGTCTCAAACTGGAGTTTCTTCACAAAGGCGTCGAAGTTCTCCCAGCGGCTGTCGTAGTCCATCTGCGAAGCCGAAACACTCGTCGGCGACGGTTCGGTGCCACTCGGTTTGGGCCTGGCCTTGCTCCGCTGCCCCTGGATTTTCCTGGCCAGCGCCTTGAGCGCATCGAGCAGGGCCGCGTCGCCGCCCATCGCTTCGTAGGCGTTGATCAGGCGCGTCACCAGTCGGCTGAGGGGTTCAAAAGCCTCCCCGCGCAGGCTGACGGCCTTTTCAAAGGCGGGCAGCGCGTTTTTCAGATCGTTCATGGCCGCGTCGGAAGCGGCGCTCTTCGTGTTAAGCCCCGGCAGCTTGAGGGCCGCGTTGATGGGGTTGTACTTGCCACCGAAGTACGTGCAGGTGGTGGTGAGGGTTCGGAAATTGGCCACGTTCACGGCGTGGCCGGTTACGCTGACAGCGCTCATAACGAAGGGGATTAAAAGGGTGAGAACTCCCCTCAACGTAGGGATACTACGCCGGATGAACCAGAGGGAAATTACCTGATTTTAAAAATGCGTAGAAGTACTTGGTGGAACGCGGGAAAATACGTAGTCTTGAAGCACCAATCCGGTCGGTTGACGCACCTCACCCATCGAAGGGTAGGAAGGCCCTAAGGTTCGTCAACCGGCAACCCAGTGGGCCGGTTGACGAACCTTATCTTGCGGACAAACGACCGGTTGACGAACCTTGCCGCGGGTTTCGAGTGCGGCAACCGATTTGTTAGCGGTAATTGTAGAGCGACAGTTCTGACAATCAAACCAACAGACATAAATTAACATTGACAAACAATAAATAAATAAAATTATGAGCAAAATAATCTTTGACAGCGGAATATCACTTGACGGTTTTTTCGCAGGAGACAACAGAGGACCAAGTAATCCTATGGGCGGAGTTTCAGGACAAATTCATATGTGGGTACTCAATCAAAAAGCATTTTGGGAATACTTAGGAATGGAAAATGGAAAAGTAGATGATTTTGAAGGGCAGCTTATTAGAGATGTAAATGCAAGAACAGGTGCGTTTATTATGGGGAAACGTATGTTTGAAGAAGGTGAAGCCAGTTGGCCAAATGACCTATACAAAGCAGACGTTTATGTATTGACACACGAAAAGCGAGAACCTTGGGTTCAAAAAGGGACAACAACTTTTTACTTCATCAATGACGGAATACAAAGTGCATTAGAAAAAGCAAGACAATCAGCCAAAGGAAAGGACATAAGAATACAAGGTGGTGCAAACACTATTCAACAATTTTTAAATGCAGGACTTGTGGACGAATTTTTCATTCACATTGCACCTGTTTTTTTAGGTAGTGGTATCCGACTATTTGACGGCATTGACAAAGACAAATACGATATTCAAATTGCTGAAGTAATACCAGCCGACTTAACAACACATTTGAGATACAAACTGACAAAGAAGTGAAAACAACTACCGCTAACATTGGGTTTTGTGCAAGTTGGGCAGACGGAATAACAATGAGCATTTGTAATTCTGTTCAGCTTTTGTTCCAGCTTGACGGAATGCTATTTGGCTTTTTGTTGTTATCTGCATCATCAGTTTTTCAATCAGCAGCGGTTCCGGGCAGACGGAATTCTATTTCCCAACCTGCACAAAGCCCTGCTCGTTGGTGGCTATTTTAGCGAGACCAAAATGGTTCGGATAAACTTATGACAACAAAAACTTACTTAAATATGAAATACTCATTGATGGTACTTTCTTTTCTGTTCGGTATCGTTTTTTTGACGTTTACAAACAAAACAAATAAGAATTATGAAACTTCGTTAAATCAAAAATCACATGATTGTGATGCAGTGACAGGAATGGAGAAAGTTATTTGTCTTGTAAATGCCTTTAAAGCAACATTGTCCTCATCTCAAATTCCAAATTTGGAAATTGAATATACAAAAGACAATATTGAAATTTGGTCAAATTTACCAGCGGCTATATCACCAAGATTAGGCTTAAGAATGGGCGACCTAAGTAATAATCAATTAGTTGCTGCAAAGGCTCTAATTAAAGAGATTACTGGTTCTACTCCTAATGAAGGCTGGGATGAAATGCAGCAAGTATGGATGGCAGATGATTTTCTCAACACAAAAGAGCCAGGCGGAAAATATGGAGCAGGTAATTATTATATTGCCTTTTTAGGAACACCAGCAATGAATGGAACATTTGAAATATTACTTACTGGCCATCATTACACAATAGCCAACACATATAAAAATGGAAAATTAGCTGGTGCGACACCACGTTTCGAAGCTGTAGAACCCTTTTCTTTTGTATGGAATGGCAAGACTTATGCCCCAATTAGCCAAGAGAGAGCTGCCATGTCTGCTTTACTGAATTCACTTACTGAAAAGCAGTTAATCGAAGCAAAATCGCCAAATATTTTTACGAACATCCTTTTGAAACCACTAAATAATTGGGAATTTCCTGAGAAAAGCACAGGATTACAATTAATTGGATTATCACCGACCCAAAAAGAACTTGTAATTAAAGTAATTAAAACTTACACCGAAGACATAAGCGACAATGATGCCTCAATAATTCTTTCTAAGTACATATCTGAATTAGACAGTACATTTATTATTTACAGCGGGACAAAGGCATTAGCAACTCAAAACGATTATTTCCGTATTGATGGTCCACACATTTGGATAGAACTTAGTGTGCAACGAGGACAAGTTTTACCTAATGAACCTTACCATTTCCATTCCATTTGGCGTGATAGAAAAAGTGATTATGGTGGGACACACTAAATAATCAAAAAATTATGAAAATTTAGAATGACAAAACAGCCACCAACATGGGGTTTTGTGCAAGCAGGGCTGGACGTTCAAACTTCGGCTGTTTGCATCGCTGTACTTTAGTTCGGGCTGGACGGAATTCTGCCCAAGCTTTTAGTTGTTATCTTGTACTTTTATTTCTTTATTGGGCTTCAGTTCCGGGCTGGACAAACAACAATGCCCTGCCTGCACAAAGCCCTGTTCGTTAGGCGTCATTGTAGCGAGACACCCAAAACTAACAAATAACAGAAAATGGAAATAACAGCAAAACATAACGAAAGAATGGCGCAATTGACATTCACTTCTGTATATCCACTTTATCTCACAAAAGTTGAGAAGAAAGGTAGAACAAAAGAAGAATTGAATCAAGTAATACAGTGGCTCACTGGCTATGACGACAAAACACTACAATCACATATTGATGAGAAAATTACTTTTGAAAAATTCTTTCAAAATGCTCATCTAAATCCCAATGCTCATCTAATAACAGGAATGATTTGTGGCTACAGAATAGAAGAAATTGAAAACATTTTAACAAAACAAGTAAGGTATTTGGACAAGTTGGTAGACGAATTGGCAAAAGGACGAGAGATGGAAAAAATATTAAGAAAATAAATCCCGCAATCGCTCTCCGCTGGCGCTGGCTTGCAGCCAGTGCCGTCCATCCGCATGTTTCTTAGCCTTGCTACCCGTTGACGGTATTGCCGTTGTAGCGAAATGCTTGCAACCCGCCGCCGCCCCCGAGGGGCTTGAAATAAAAATCACTCGTGAGACACGAGCGATAGCAGGGGCGGTGGCGGGCGGGTCACATACCCGCTTCGCAATCGCTCGCATCTTGCGAGTGATGCCTATTTTAAGCGCCTCTGGCGCGTCGTCGGATGCGCCTTACCTGGTTACTTACGAAATAGTTAAAACAGGAGTACGCTCATTTTTGGCAAGAATGAAAGCACTTGCAAACAACACCGCCCCAGAGGGGCTTTTGCAATAAAAACCACTCGCAAAATGCGAGCGGTGGCGGAATTTTTGGATAAAAAGTTGTCACGCTGAGCTTGTCCGGGACGCGCAGTCGAAGCGCGGAACGGTCAGCAAGAGCATACAACTTTGCCCAGCGCTTCGACTGCGCGTCCCGGACAGGCTCAGCGTGACAACTCCGGCCGTCAGGGGCCCGGGCGGTGAAAATCCGGCCGGTGTTGAAGCAGGCAAGTCCGTTTCCTCACAAACAACCCTGGCCTGGCAGTCAGGGTTGTTTTTTTTGTGCCGGTCCGGGGGGCAAGCAGGCGGGGAAGATGGTTTTCGTACCGGTTCAATTTCCCGCCCTGCTAACTTGCCGTCCGGTTTCACCAACGCCCCGTTCATGCACCCCGACTCCCTCGCCATCCAGGCCACGCGCTTCCCCGACGCCAACGCCGGGGCCGTGATTGCCCCGCTGTACCTGAGCACCACCTTCGAACGCCACCCCGACGGGCAACTCGTCGGGGAGTACGGCTACACCCGCGCCGACAACCCCAACCGCCGTACCCTCGAAACCGCCCTCGCCGCCCTCGAAGGCGGGGCCGTGGGGCTGGCCTTCGCCTCCGGGCAAGCCGCCACCACGGCGCTGCTCCAAACCCTCCGCCCCGGCGACCACGTGCTGGCGGGCCTCGACGGCTACTGGGCCACGCTCGTGCTGCTGCGCGAGGTGTTTGGTGCCTGGGGCGTCGAACTCAGCACCGCCGACCTGACCGACCCCGCCGCCGCCCGCGCCGCCCTGCGCCCCAACACCCGGCTGGTTTGGGTGGAAACGCCCTCCAACCCGCGCCTCCACGTGGTTGACATCGCCGCGCTGGCCAGCCTCGCCCACGAAGCCGGGGCGATTTGCGCCGTGGACAACACCGCCGCCACGCCGGTTTTGCAAAACCCGCTGGCCCTCGGGGCCGATCTGGTGATGCACTCGACCACGAAATTCATCGGGGGCCACTCGGACCTGCTCGGCGGGGCACTGGTGGTGAAAGCCGACGGCGCGCTTGCGCAAAAACTCCGGCAAATCCAGTCGCTCACGGGTGGGGTGCCGTCGCCGTTCGATTGCTGGCTGGCGGCGCGGGGCCTGCGTACGCTGGGCCTGCGGGTGCGGGCGCAATCGGTCACGGCGCTGGCGCTGGCGCGATTTCTCGAAATGCAGCCTGCGGTGGAAACGGTGTTTTATCCCGGTCTGGCAAGCAACGTGGGGCACGAACTGGCCCGGCGGCAAATGCCGACAGGCTTCGGCGGGCTGTTGTCGTTTACGGTGAAGGGTGGTTTCGACGAAGCCCGCGCCGTGGCCGGGCGGCTGAAGCTGTTCACCCGCGCCACGAGCCTGGGCGGAGTGGAAAGCCTCATCGAGCACCGCAAACCCGTGGAAAGTCCCGAAAGCCCCACGCCCGACCATTTACTGCGGGTATCCGTCGGGCTGGAAAGCGTGGACGATTTACGGGCTGATTTGGCGCAGGCGCTGAAAATTGTTTAGTGTTCGGGGTTTAGCGTTGAGAGTTTTTCTACTTTCACCCCCAAACGCTAAACCCTGAACACTAAACCCGTTATGATTCGCCGCGATTTTCTCCAAAAAACCACCGCCGCCACCCTGGGCCTGGCGACGGCTTCCCTGCCCACGTTCGCAAGAAAAGTCGCGCCGGGCGGCGTCCCGCCGAGCGACCAACTCCGTCTCGGGGTCATCGGCGTCAACGGCATGGGTTTCGCCGATCTGAAGGCCCACCTCAAGCTGGCGGACGTCACCTGCGTGGCCCTCGCCGACGTGGACGCCAACGTGCTCGACAAGCGCGCCGCCGAGGTGCAGCAGCAAACCGGCAAGCGCCCGGCTACCTTCGGTGATTTCCGCAAGATGCTGGAAATGAAAGACCTCGACGCGGTCATCATTGGCACGCCCGACCACTGGCACGCGCTGCCCGCGATTTACGCGATGGAAGCGGGCAAGGACATTTACTGCGAAAAACCGCTGGCCAATAGCATCGAAGAATGCCGCCTCATCGAAGCCGCCGCCAAACGCTACAACCGCCTGGTGCAGGTGGGCCAGTGGCAGCGCAGCCATCAGCACTGGCAGGACGCGACGAATTTTGTGCAATCGGGCAAACTCGGAAAAGTGCGGCTGGTGAAAGTCTGGGGCTATTTCAACTGGTACAAGGAAGTGCCCGCGCTACCCGACGGCCCCGCCCCGGCGGGCGTGGACTACCCGATGTGGCTCGGTCCGGCCACGAAGCGGCCCTTCAACCCAAACCGGTTTCACGGCACCTGGCGGCATTTCTGGGACTACGGCGGCGGCCTCATGACCGACTGGGGCGTGCACCTCATCGACATGGCGCTGGTGGGCATGAACGCCAAAGCGCCGCTGTCGGTGAGTGCGGCGGGCGGGCGCTTCGGCTACCCCGACAGCCCGATGGAAACCCCCGACACCATGCAGGCGCTGTACCAGTTCCCCGATTTTTCGCTCGTCTGGGCGCACGGCGTGGGCATCGGCAACGGCGACTACGCGCGCGAACACGGCGTGGCCTTCGTGGGCAACAACGGCACCCTCGTGGTAGACCGAGGCGGCTGGGAGGTGATTCCGGAGAAAAAAAGTGGTAAAGACCTGATGGAAGCCGTACCCCGCACCGCGCAGGTGGGCAATGGCCTCGACAACCACGCCCGCAATTTTGTCGAATGCATCCGCAGCCGCCAGCGGACGGCCTGCCCCGTGGACGTGGCCGCCAACACGGCGCTCGTCTGCCAACTTGGCAACATCGCCTACCGCACGGGCCGTAAACTCGACTGGGACGCAGGAAAAGGCGTTTTTTCCAACGACAAAGCCGCCAACGACCTCGTGGCGGCTCAGTACCACAGCGGGTGGAAACTGCCGAAGGTGTAGAAAAACCTCCTTCCCGTCATTGCGAACTCCGATGGAATCGCGGAACGAAGCAATGACGGGAAGGAAAGGCTTGATTCCCATTAAACCACCTCCATCACCGCCGACTCCAGCGTCAGGCCCGGCCCGAAGGCACAACTGAGCACACTTTGGCCCGCGTCGGCGGAAGTGAGTTCGGACAAAAGTTTTTCGAGCACAAACAGCACCGTCGCCGACGACATGTTGCCGTAGTGGCGCAGTACGTCGTAGGCGTGGCGGTTGTCGTGCGGGGTGAGGCCGAGGGCCTGTTCGATGGCTTCGAGAATCGCCTTGCCGCCGGGGTGCATGGCGTACAGGTTCACAGCCTCGCGGTCGAGGCCCGCCTGCGCCAGCAGCCGCTCCACCAGCGCGCCGATGCCCTGCTTCACCAGTTTTGGAATGTAGCTCGACAGCGTCATCTCGAAGCCAAAATCGGCCACGTTCCAGGCCATGTCGGGCGCGCCGTCAGGGTAAAGGTCGCAGAAAAACTGCCGCATCCGCAGCGACGGGCCGTCGGGTCGGGGCGTGCTTTCCACGAGTGCGGCGGCGGCTCCGTCGGCGAAAAGCGCGTTGGAAAGCAGGAAGTCCTCGTCCGATTTTTTCTGAAAGTGAATCGTGCACAATTCCACGGCCACCACCAGCACGCGGGCAGCGGGAAAGGCCCTCACGATGGCGTCGGCGGCTTTCAGCCCGTTGAATGCCCCGTAGCAACCCATGAAATTAATTGCCGTGCGCTGCACCGTCGTGGGCAAACCCAGCGCGTTGACCAAATCGATGTCCAGCCCCGGCGCGTACATGCCCGTGCAACTCACCGTGACGAGGTGCGTGATTTCGCCCACGTGTACCGGCTCCGGTTCGTCCTCCACCTCCCCGGCGGGCACCGCTTGCAGCGATTTCAGGCAGGCGTTCACGGCCCGCACCGCCAGCGGCAACGCCTCGCGCCGGTACACGGCCATGCGCTGGGACACCGTCGGAAACGGCTCCAGGTCGGGCGTGTTGGCGTAAAACGTGAATTCGCCCGGCTGCCGCCCGTAGTCGGGCAGCACGGTGTAGCGCTGGTCGATGTGCGTGCTCCGGTACAGAACCCGCAGCCGTCGGCGGTCGGTTTCGTCGAAACGCAGCGCCGACGCCATAAACTCGGCAATCCGGGATTGGGAAAAGCAGTGCTCGGGCACCGCCGTTCCGAGGGCATTAATAAAACTGCCGGGCATGGAAATCGGGGGAAGTGGTAAGATTTACGCAAACTTGCGAAAAAAAGCTTGCCAGTTCCGTCATGCTCCTGACACTCAGCCGCGATTTGCTGCTCCACCTTCGCCTGCCGTTTTCGCTTTTTCTGATGCCCGTATACTGGTTCGCGCTCAGCCAGAGCCAGCACCCCGACGCCGGGCGGGCCGTGGCCGTGTTCGTGATCCTGCACCTGCTGATTTACCCGGCGTCCAATGCCTACAACTCGTATTTCGACCGCGACGAAGGCCCCATCGGCGGGCTGGAAAACCCGCCGCCCGTGGACGAACGCCTCCACTGCCTCGCCTGGGCGCTCGACGGCCTGGCCATTCTGCTGAGTTTTGCGCTTGTCGGCTGGCCCTTCGCGGTGGCGATGATCGGGTACGGCCTGGTCTCCAAGGCCTATTCGCACGACAGCATCCGGCTGAAAAAATACCCGGTGCTGAGTTGGGTTGTCATCGGCCTTTTTCAGGGCGGGTTCACGTACCTCGCGGTGTTGCAGGCCGTAAACGACCTGCCGCTCGCCGAACTCATCCGTTGGGAACACGGGTTTCCGGCGCTCCTGGCCACGGCCAACTTACTCGGGTTTTACCCCATGACCCAGATTTACCAGCACGACGAAGACGCCCGCCGCGGCGACCTCACGATGAGCCGGTTGCTCGGCATCCGGGGTACGTTTTTGTTCACCGGGGCCGTGTTTGGGCTGGTCACGGTGGGTTTTTATTTTTTTCTCCGGGAAAAAACCGCCTTTGGTCTGCCGCAGTTTGTCGTGTACCTCGGTTGCCTCGCGCCGGTCGTGGCGTACTTCCTGACCTGGCAACTCCGGGCCTTCTGCGACGCCCGCCGGGCCGATTTCCGCTCGACGATGAACCTCAACGCGCTGGGTTCACTCTGCCTGAATGCCTTCTTCGGGTTGCTGGCGATTGCGCGCTTTTTTTGAAAATTTTTCGGACAAGCCTTGACAAACCTCACCACAGGCCCTTACATTTGCACTCCCAATCGCCGCCGATTGGTGCCCACGCGAAAGTAGCTCAGCTGGTAGAGCGCGACCTTGCCAAGGTCGAGGTCGCGGGTTCGAACCCCGTCTTTCGCTCGAAAAAGCTCCGAAAACCTTCGGAGCTTTTTTTGTTCAGGAACCCTCGGCCCGGGTGGTGGAATGGTAGACACGAAGGACTTAAGTGGGCAGTTGGCAGGGTACGGTTGGTAGTAAAATGCCCCGACGCCGTGCCAATTTTCCGTTGAGTGCCCGGCTGGAAACGGCCGGAGTAGAACCGCTTAAATTCGGGGAAGCCTTCACTGGTAATCCCGAGCCAAGCCCCGAACTCGTTTCGGAGAAGGTGTAGAGACTTGACAGGCGGCACCTACGGCCCGAACTCGTTTCGGGATACGGTGAAGAGAAAGTCCAGACCACAAATTCCGGCTTCCGGTCGGAAGCGGCGAAAGCCGTAGCTGGTACGAAAATCCTTTGGGCCGTAAGGCCTGTACGGGTTCGAGTCCCGTCCCGGGTACGAAAAAAGGCCGGAGCAACGTGCTCCGGCCTTTTTAGTACTTGCTCAACCCCGCGCCAGCGGGCGTTCGGCCACTGACGGAGTTCCGCGCTTGGCCGTGGCTTTTTTCCGGGCCTCGGCGGCGGCTTCTTTCTCGATTCGGTCCAGAAAACTAATGGCTTCCTTGAGTTGACTTTTTAGTTTCTGAAGGTGTTTGCGGTCTTGCGCATTCATAAACAGGCCCCGTTTTAGTTGTCGAAAAAAGAACGCACCGGATAGGGTTTATGGTTCTGACTACCAGGCTTTTTTGCAAAAATTTTGGCGTATTTTTCGCCCATTTTATTTCCTAAAACCACATGGCTCTTCCCACCGATACCGACCTCCGGCTGGCCGTCCTCATCGACGCCGACAACATTCCCCACCGCCACGTAAAACGGATGATGGAGGAAATCGCCCGCTACGGCACGCCGACGTTTAAACGTATTTACGGCGACTGGACCCGCCCCACCGTGACGGGCTGGAAGTCGGTGCTGCTCGAAAACGCCGTGACGCCCATCCAGCAGTACAGCTACACGACGGGCAAAAATTCCACCGATTCGGCCATGATCATCGACGCGATGGACATTCTCTATTCGGCCAAAGTCGATGGGTTCTGCATCGTGTCGAGCGATAGTGATTTTACCCGGCTGGCCATCCGCCTCCGCGAGGCGGGCATGAAGGTAATTGGCATCGGGGAAAAGAAAACGCCGAACCCCTTTGTGGTGGCCTGCGACAAGTTTATTTACCTCGAAATCCTGGAGCAGGACGCCGAAACCGAAGCCGAAACCGACGCGCCGAGTGCCGAAACGACGCCGAAAGAGAAAACCCCGAAAGCGCCCCGCCAGCGCCGCCCGGCCCTGAAAAAACTCGACGCGCGGTTGATTCAGCTCGTCGCCACGTCGATCACCGACCTGGCCGACGAATCGGGTTGGGCGTCGCTGGGCATGGTGGGCACGCTGATTTCCAAAAAACAGCCCGATTTCGACTCGCGCAACTACGGTTTTGCCAAGCTCAGTTCGCTGCTCAAATCGAGTGAGCACTTCGAACTCGACGAGCGCGAAACCGGTCCGCGCAGCTCGCGGCAGGTGTTCGTGCGGAACCGCGAAACGGCCTGAGTTCAGCAGCGGGTGTACGATGGGTTGGGGTAGGTTGGTGGTACAATTCCACGGTTTTACAGGTACCTTTTTTCGTGCTCCAGGGCCGATGAAGCTGTTTTTTAACGTCGTCGAAGGGTTTATGCCCCTGTCCGAACCGAGCAAAAGCGCGCTGGCATCCGTGTTGCGCCGCCTCGAATTGCCCAAACACCACGTGCTGGTCAAACCCGACAGCGTGGGTGAAGCGGTGTATTTCATCGAAAAAGGCCTGGCGCGGACGCATTATTACCACGACGGCCGCGACGTAACTGACTGGCTGAGCGCGGAAGGCGACTTCGTGGGGTCGATGGTGAGTTTTCTGACCCAGCAACCCGACCGGCGGGGCGTCGAACTGCTGGAGCCGTCGGTGCTGTGGGCGGTTCCCTGGCGCGGCCTCGAAACGCTCTATGCCCAGCACCACGAAATCGAACGGCTGGGCCGGTTGCTGGTCAGCTACGGCCTGGTGCAGGTGCAGCAGCGCTTCGACGAACTGCACTTTGCCACCGCCACCGAGCGCTACGACCGGCTCCTGCACCGGATGCCCACGCTCGTGCAGCGGGTGCCGCTCGGCATGATTGCCTCGTACCTCGGCATTACGCCCGAAACCCTCAGTCGGATTCGCGCCCGGTTCTGACTTTTTGATTTTAGTCAAAGGAGCGCCCGCCCGTAGCGCGCACCTTTGCCCGAAAACAATTCGGTATGAACACCGCGCTGTGGGTCGCCCAGGGAATTCTGGTCGTTGCTTTCCTTTATTCGGGGATTTCCAAATCTACGCAATCCGAGCGAACGCTGGTGGCCTGGGGGCAAACCGGCGTCGAAGGCCTGCCCCTGTGGCTCATCCGCTTCATCGGAATCACCGAACTGCTCGCCGTCGCTGCCTTGCTGCTGCCCGCCTGGAGCGATGCGTTTCCGTTGCTGACGCCCCTGGCGGCGCTGGGCCTGGCCGTGATCATGGCGCTGGCCGCACGGGTGCATTACCGCTGGAACGAACGGAAAACGGTCTGGCTGAACGTGGGGCTGCTGGTGCTTTGCCTGCTGGTAGCCGGTGGAAGGTTGGGCGGGGAGTAAGCGTGAATACGATCCAGCGCGCAAGGCCCGCGCCACGTCAGTTACCTACTCTTCGCTGAGTTGTCTCAACCAAGTCGCTGCCTGAGTCGGGTATTTTTTTAACAACCAGTACATCACCTCCAACTGCACTTTACTGGATGCCCGGCGGGTTTGAATGAGTAAACTGAGTGCGTCGGGCCGCACCAGCGTCAGGTTGGAAGCGCCTTCGTTGCAAACCGAGCAAAGTAGCCGGAGATTATCGGCCTGATCGGTACCGCCTTTGGTTTTGTCAATGACGTGCCCCAACTGCATCCGGGCCGGACGAACGTCGAACGGATGAATTTCGCCCGCTGCCACGCCGCACATCTGGCAGGTGTTGCCATCTCGGTCAATCACGAACGCCCGGGTTTCTTTGGAGATTCCGCGCTCAAACGCATTTTTCCGCCGCTCATTCGTAACCAGCAGGTACCGGCCCGGTTTGAGGTCGCTACGGTCTTTGTGCGTGAGGATGTCATACCCTTCTTCGTTCCGTAGTTCGCGGACACGTCTGGCCCATTCGCTGGAATCGGCCACCCGGCGCAAGGTTTCCGAATCCAGTACCCGCCCGATATCACTCAAAAAGTGCTCCCTGAGTTTGTCTTTCGAGCCGGGTTCCTTTTTCGGTTTGTTCATGCGTCAGGGCGTTGATTAGGGCTTGCCCGAGTACTTTTGCGACCGGCGGGGGAAAGGCATTGCCAACCTGTCGGTAAGCGGGGGTCTTTTTACCAGCAAATCGCCAGGACTCGGGGAAACCCTGGACCAGTGCCGTCATTTGAAGCGTCAGTTTGGGGTTGCCGTTGAAATTTTGGGCCGGAGGAGAGTCGGCCAGTCCCATGCCATCCACGCCAAGTGAAGCCCACGCTTTTTTAGCGCGGGAAGGTCCTAAATCGGCCCCGCCGTGCTTTTTAGAGCCTCCGACGAGCGTGGGCCCGATGCCGTTGGCCCGCTTTTGCCACTCGTCGGCACCGGCCCATCCGGCGGCAAGCATTTCTTTGTGCAAAAGTTCGCCGATGGTCAGTGGTTTGGCTGTACAGGCATTCGGCCAGCTAAACCGCTCGTAGTACGGCTCTTTCAGCCCAATGAGAATGGCACGGGGGCGAAGTTGGGAAACGCCGTAATCGGAAGCCTGCAACAAACGCCATTCGCAATAATACCCCAGATTCCGAAATTCAGCCAGGATGTGGCGACGGTACAATTTGAATTTCGGATCAAGCAAACCCCGCACGTTTTCAAGTAAAACCGCTTTGGGTTCGCATTCCTGGGTGATGCGAATGGCTTCCGGAAACAGGTCGCGCTCATCGAGTTGGCCCAATTGTTTGCCCGCGACGGAAAACGGGGGGCAGGGCACACCGCCAGCCACCAAATCGATTTTCCCCCGAAACGGTATCGCGTCGAAATGCCTCAAATCTTGCTGGAGTACGTTCCAGCCGGGCCGGTTTATTCGGAGGGTTTGGCAGGCGAGGGGTTCGATTTCCACCAGGGCAACGTGGTCGAATCCGGCCTGCTCCAAGCCCAGGGCCTGGCCGCCCGCTCCGGCGCACAATTCCAGCGAAGTAGGGTTTGCCATTTGAATCGGAGTGGAAAAAGGAACGCTGACAAGGTACTGCCGGGAAACGCATTTTCAAACCGGGGGCGTCGCCACGCCGGGCGTTACTTCGTGCTGTAATTCGGTGCTTCCTTGTAAATCTGGATGTCGTGCGGGTGGCTTTCGCGGACGCCCGCCGAGGTGATTTTCACAAACTTGGCTTCTTTCAAGGCCTCCAGGTTGGGCGTGCCGCAGTACCCCATGCCGGCCTTCAGCCCGCCGACCATCTGGTAGATGATTTCGCCGACTTTGCCCTTGAACGC
Organism: Spirosomataceae bacterium; assembly: GCA_965249815.1. GTDB lineage: Bacteria > Bacteroidota > Bacteroidia > Cytophagales > Spirosomataceae > JAJAZB01. Next base: position 1,904,494 of record CBDFMV010000003.1, read on the forward strand.
CACCCGCCCCACGATGCCTTCGGGGACGAGTTTCTTCAAATCGTCTTCGGCGTCCTGGAAGTAGCGGTCTTTCGAGCCGTCTTCCATCGCCTCGACCGACCCCATGCCCCGGTACGTTTTGAACCGCCGCCCTTCGGCGATGATGATTTCGCCAGGGGCTTCCTCCGTGCCGGCCAGCAGCGACCCGACCATCACCGAACTGGCTCCGGCGGCGAGCGCCTTCACCATGTCGCCGGAGTAGCGGATGCCGCCGTCGGCGATGACTGGCACGCCCGTGCCCGCCAGCGCTTTGGCCGCTTCGTACACCGCCGTGAGTTGCGGCATGCCCACGCCCGCAATCACGCGGGTGGTGCAGATGCTGCCCGGCCCCACGCCCACCTTTACGGCGTCGGCCCCGGCGTCGGCCAACGCTCTGGCCCCTTCGCCGGTGGCCACGTTGCCCACCATCACGTCGAGGTTGGGGAAGGCCGCTTTCACGGTTTTCAGCGCGTCGATGACGCCCTTCGAGTGGCCGTGGGCGGTGTCGATGCTCACCACGTCGACGCCCGCTTTCACCAGCGCACCCACGCGGGTGAGCAGGTCGGGCGTGACGCCCACCGCCGCACCCACGCGCAACCGGCCCAGTTCGTCCTTGCAGGCGTTGGGGTGACTTTTTTTCTTGAGAATGTCTTTGTACGTAATCAGGCCGACGAGGCGCTGGTCTTTGTCCACAATCGGCAGCTTTTCGATGCGGTATTCCTGCAAAATCTCCTCGGCCTGCTGGAGGTCCACGCCCGCCGAAGCGGTCACGAGGCGGTCTTTGGTCATCACCTCGGTCACCGGGCGGGAGGTGTCGGTCTGGAAGCGCAGGTCGCGGTTGGTAAGGATGCCCGTCAGCTTGTTTTCGTCGTTGACGATGGGAATGCCGCCGATGCGGAAGTCGCGCATGATGCGCTGGGCGTCGGCGAGGCTGGCCTTTTCGTTGAGCGTGATGGGGTCGATGATCATCCCGCTTTCCGAGCGTTTCACCTTGCGCACTTCCTCAGCCTGGCGCTCGATGCTCATGTTTTTATGGACGATGCCGATGCCGCCTTCCTGGGCCATGGCGATGGCCATGTCGGCTTCGGTGACGGTGTCCATCGCCGCCGAGAGCAACGGAATGTTGAGCCGGATGTTGCGGCTGAGCTGGGTTTCGGTGCGGGTTTCGCGGGGGAGCACTTCCGAGTAAGCCGGAAGCAGCAGGACGTCGTCGTAGGTGAGGGCCTCGTAAAGAAACTTGGAGGTGTCGAGCATGGCAAATACCAGGGGGTGGATTGGTTATTTGCCGGACGAAGGTACGCGAAAAGTTGGGGTTTTAAAACGGGGTAACGAAAGGATAATGTATGGGCGGAAAACCATCCGTTTGCCCTCCGCTGCCGGGAAACGCCGTCGCAGGTGGCGGACGTTGGCGGGCCGACGTTTGCAAAAGTCGGACAACAGAAGAAAACAAGGCAGAATAATTTCTACTCAAAATGCCAGTTGGTTTAGACTGGCGTTTTGAGTTCAGGTAGTTTGCAAGCGCGCTTAGTTAAATTCTTAGGCAAAAACAGGGGAAACGTCATGGTAAATCCGAACTGAGTCCACTAAACCGTCGGCGTTTACATCCGTAAAAGCAACAGCCCGCACCGTCACTTTTTTATTGTCGTGCCGGACGTAATGATTCAAGGCCTCAAGCACATAGTTCTGGTCGTCACCGTAGATGTTAATTAGGTCATGTTCGATAGTGGTAAAACTTTGCCAGTACGGTCCTAAACCGCCAACGGCGGCTTCTTTGCCTTGCATAGGCGGCTCATTATTAAATTGAACCACCACATTGTCAGCCAAAAATTTACCGTAAGCTTCAATGTCCCGAGCATCCATCGCCTGTAGGTACCTGAGGTATTCGCGGTAGCGTTGGGGGGATAACTGATTGATTCTCAAATTTGACGTGATCATAAGGACTTTGTTGATAGTGCAGCCGCAAAGATCAGTCGCCGAGAAGTGCCAGGGTGGTCAATTCCTGCTTAAAATTGGGACAATCCTGCTGATTTACCCTTCAGGTAGTGGTCTAATTAAATGCGGATGAGTATCTTTGGCCATGATTCAAGAAATTCATACCCATTTGTGTCGGCGCTGTGGTAGCCAAGCCTTACGGCGCAATGGAAGCGTCAAAGGCAAAGCCAAGTACCACTGCACCGCCTGCGGCTATCACGGCTATTTCATCTCGTTGCTCCAAACGCGTCAGGCCCGCTACGCCCAAGTCGAAGGCCTGCTCACCGAACGCCTCAGCCAGCGCGCCATCGTACGCCAAACGGGCGTGAGCCGGATGACAGTCGCCAAGATTTTAAAAAAAAGCCTGCCGGGCGGCGGACCGCTTTCTGCCTCCGGTGACAACTCCGGTAACTGACGTAGAAATCGACGAAATGATGACTTACGTGCGGCATAAGGGCTATTGTCTGTGGGTATGGCTGGCCTTATGCCGCCACAGCCGCAGGGTTCTGGCCCGCAGCGGCGGACCGCTATTACGTCGGCGACCGCAGCAGCACGTCAGCCTACCGGTTGTGGAAACGCTTGCCCTTGCCAGTACGAGAAAGCGCCCTGATTCACACCGACCGCTGGGCGGCCTACCTGAGGGTTGTGCCACCAGGGCGGCATCGCTGTCAGGGTAAGCCCACCAATCACGTCGAGCGGCTTAATAACACAATGCGTCAGCGAGTAGCACCTCTGGTGAGGAGAACCTTATCGTTCGCCAAAACCAAACAGGGCCTCATTCAACGCGTCGTCGTCTTTCTCAATCACTATAACCTCGCTCTATCTTAGACCACTACCACCCTTCACAGTCAGGCGGTAAAGACCAGGGCTGGAGCCGGTCTGTTTGTAAAAAAATCGATCGAAATGGCCCAGACTGCCGAAGCCTAACCGATACGCAATTTCGGTTATAGGCAGGCTGAGGTCCCGCAGGTAAGCCTTTGCCTGCTCAGCCTTGTGAGCGAGTACATATTGATAAGGCGAGCGGCCGGTTGTATTTTTAAATAACCGCGAGAAGTGAAACGGGCTGCAATGGGCCAGTTCAGCCAGGGCCTCCACGCTGATCGATTCAGTCAGATGGGCATCCAGAAAACGATCAATCTGCTTCAAAACGGCTATTGGCAGTTTGCCGGTTTCGGGCCGCGTCTCCTTCGTTTTTTGGGTGTAGTGCTGCAGCAAATGGTGACAAAGTGTGCTGGTGAGCGATTCGGTATAAAGAGGCTCCAGCGTCACATCGGTCAGTTCTTCACCGAGTAGCAACCGACCGATGGCACTAATGAGTGGGTCCTGTGTCTGGAACCGATCAGTAAGCCGAGGTTGGGGCAGGTTCAGACGAGTACCGGCAAAATGATTTAAATACTGCTGATGAATCGTAATCGTAATGTTATCGACAGGACCATTGGTACTGATCGGATCGTACTCGCCAGCGGGGTAAATACCCACGTCATTCGTGGTGAACCGGGCAGTCTGGTGGTGGCTTCCACGTTCCCGCCGGACGATTAGCTCCGGTAGCTGGTAAAGCACCAGCAGATGAGTAGGGCGGGCATGAGCGGGCAGGTGGCAACCCGGCTGACGAATACGCTCGATCAGCACCCTCTGGACTTCTTCAGCAGACGCAAGCAAGTTTACTTTCATCGAAAATGGCATAAAAGGCTCACACGTTCGGATATTTATTACTAACCCATCTATTGGTCAACTGTTTGGGCAAATAATAGATTTGCGTTCGTCCGCGTCTGTGACCGTGCGGCGACCGTGCGGATGCCAGAGTCAAGCGTTTGCAACGCGCTTCGCACGCAGTCAACTTACCTGGCTTCCTTCGTAAACAAAAACATTCCTTCCGCCGAAAGGTCTTCGTCGAGGTCCTCCCAATGCACCCCGTAGCCTCGGCCAATCAACCGCAGTTCTGGCGCTGGGCGTCGGTGGCGTTTTGCAAACGCGGAAACCAGGCCAACGGCGCGCCCATCGTGCGGCCGTCCTGAAAGTCGAAATAGACTTTCTCAGTATTGAACCACACGTTCCGCACTTTCAGGTTTTCAACGTCGATGGCAACTGTTCTCATGGGTCAATGTCCGAAATAGGGATTCCACTTTTGAAGAAAAAGGCCCTGATTGGCTTCAATCAAGGCTGCAACTTGTTTTAGTTCCTTCGGCTTCATGCCTTCGTTCTTGACCAAAAGTTACGGGAATCAGGTTGAACTTCGCCGCTGCATCGCCCTTTTCGACGTGCACGTGTGCTGGTTCGTGCTCGTTACTGAAGAAGAAAAACCGGAAGCCGTTCTGCGAATAAATCGTAGGCATGAGAAAGGATTTTCGCCTTCGGTTCTGGCAAAAGTACGGATTGCCTCCCTACGTTGTTCCAGTCAGTTGTACGGACGACCTGGAACGAAGCCGCCCGAATTCCGCCCAATCAACCCCGTTTCCGCCAAAGCCTTCCCCGCAAATTTCCCACCCTACCCGCTTGCCCTTTCCCCGCCTTTCGCTACATTTCGGACTTAAACCCACCTTGCGTTTTAGCCGCATTATTGAAACTGCGTGCTTTTGTTCGTCGCTGAAAAGCACATTACCGGGCCGTGGACGGGCTTTTGGGAAGCGGGATGGCCAACGTTTGTCAGGATTCCAACCGGTTGGCGGAAACGGCTTGCATGCCGCCTCCGCGCTGGGTAGGTTTGAAGTTTTGCCGAATTAACCCGACCCATGAACGTATCGCCCGACCAGCCTTTTCAACTGGTTTACTCGCTCCTGCAACACGAATACCTCGGCTATTTGCTGGAGGCATCGGTGGTGCAACTCAACGCCCGCGGCGAACTCAGCCTGCAATACCAGACCATTTCGGGGAAGAACATTCAGGAATTTTCCACCGGACTGGACGACACCGATTTCAAGCTCGTGGCGCTCATCGACGCCCTCCACCAGGACGCCATCGCCCGGAAATTCAACACCAAACGCACCCCGACCGCCGCATTTTTCCTCAAAACCTACGACCCGCAGAAGGGCGACAAGCCCATGCAGGAGGCCATCGCGGGCTACCTCGAAACGCACAAATGCCAGATGTTGCCCCTGCTCATCGGCAAGCCGCTTTTCGTGACGGGCAACGACGGCACGCCCACCAGTCACGCCGTCGAAGTACTGCCCGAACCGGCCAGCGTGCTGTTTCACTTCATGCGCAACCCCGACAACACCCACTACTTTCCGACGATAAAATACGGTGGGCAGAAAGTGGAGTTTCAGCACCGCAACGCCTTTCTGCTCTGCAACGACCCGGCCTGGCTGTTTCTGGACAATCGGTTGTATCACTTTGAAAAAGAGGTAGATGGCAAAAAGTTGCAGCCGTTTCTGAACAAAAAATTCATCATCATTCCCAAAAGCCTGGAGGACGATTACTACCGGAAGTTCGTGGCATCGCTCATCACCCAGTTCGACGTCCACGCGAAGGGGTTTGAAATCCGGCAGGAAGCCTACGCGCCCGTGCCGTTGCTGAACCTCTCGGAAGCCGCGCCCGCCGGTGCAGCCACCAACGGCCGGGCGGCCAACCGCACCCCGCCGGAGGCCCAGCCCGATTTTTTTAGCCCCGACGACGCGAAGGACGACGAACCCGGCGACGAAAGCCGGGTGACGCTGAGCCTCGGTTTTCAGTACGGCAGCTACACATTTCGGTTCGACAGCTTCGCGGCGTTGGCCAACGTGAGCCTGGAAAAAAACGGAGATGACTTTGTTTTTCACAAAGTCCGCCGCGATTTGGCGGGCGAACGGGCGAACGTACACGTGCTGAAGGCCCTCGGCCTCGACCTGCGCAACGGCCGGGCCACGCTGCCCAAAACGACGGCTTTCAACTGGCTGCAAACCCACCAGGCCGCCCTGCGCGAGGCGGGGTTTGTCATCAGCCAGAGCGAAACCGACCGGAAACGGTATTTTCTGGGCTATTCGACCATCGACGTGTCGATTCGGGAAGGCAACGACTGGTTCGACGTGTACGCCACAGTGCGGTTCGGTGCGTTCGAGATCCCGTTTCTGAAACTGCGGAATTTGATTCTGGCGCATAAGCGCGAGTTTACGCTACCCAACGGCGAGGTGGCCGTGATTCCGGAAGTCTGGCTGACGCAATACTCCGACCTGCTCGCTCTGGCCGAACCCAACGGCACTGAGCGCCTCACGCTGCGCAAACACCACCTGGCCCTTGTCCAGGATTTGGAGCGCGAAAGCCTGGCGTCGGCGGTGATGAGCCGCAAGTTGCAGGGGCTACGCAATTTTGAGGAAATCGAGGAATATGCCCTGCCCACCGGCCTGCGCGGCACGTTGCGGCCTTACCAGAAAGCCGGGTACGACTGGCTGCGGTTTCTGAATCAATACCGTTTCGGCGGGTGCCTGGCCGACGACATGGGCCTGGGCAAAACCATGCAAACGCTCGCCCTGCTCCAATCGCAGTACGAAACCGACGAGGCGACCACCAACGGGCGCACGGCGCTGCCCAATTTGCCGGGCATCACGTTTTTCAAACCCTCCACGAAAGGGGCCTCGCTGGTGGTGATGCCCACGTCGCTGATTTACAACTGGCAGTCGGAGGCCGAAAAATTCACGCCCAACCTCAACATTCTGATTTACACAGGCACCTACCGCGACAAAGACGTGAGCCTTTTCGACCAGTACGACGTGGTGCTGACCAGCTACGGTATCGTGCGGATCGACGTAGAATCGCTCAAGCGCTACCCGTTTCATTACGTCATTCTCGACGAATCGCAGTCGATCAAAAACCCCTCGTCGCACATCACGCGGGCGGTGGTGCAGTTGCAGGCGCGGCACCGGCTTATCCTGAGCGGCACGCCGCTCGAAAACAGCACGCTCGATTTGTGGAGCCAGATGAGTTTCCTGAACCCCGGCCTGCTCGGCAACCAGACGTTTTTCCGCAACGAATTTCAGATTCCGATCGAAAAAAAGAGCGATGCCGCCAAAACCCAGCGGCTGTACGGCCTCATCAAGCCGTTCATGCTGCGGCGGCACAAGTCGCAGGTGGCTACCGAATTGCCGCCAAAAGTGGAAAGCCTGCACTACTGCTCGATGACCGAGGAGCAGGAGCGTGCCTACGAAGAGGCCAAGTCGTACTACCGGAACATGATTCTTCAGCACATCGACGACGAAGGCATGGCACGTTCGCAGATGGTGGTGTTGCAGGGCCTGACGCGCCTGCGCCAGCTCGCCAACCACCCGCGCCTGGCCGAACCGGGTTACGAGGACGGTTCCGGGAAAATGGAGGACGTGCTGCAGAAAATCGAAACGGCACTTTCCGAAAATCACAAAATTCTGATTTTCAGCCAGTTTGTCAAACACCTCGATTTGTTTCGCGAACACCTCGACAAGCACAAATTCCGCTACGCCTACCTCGACGGCAACACCCACGACCGCCAGGGGCAGGTGGCGCTTTTTCAGGAAGACGAATCGGTGAAGTTGTTTCTGATTTCGCTCAAAGCGGGCGGGCTGGGCCTCAACCTGACGGCGGCGGATTACGTGTTCATCCTCGACCCGTGGTGGAACCCGGCGGTGGAGGCGCAGGCCATCGACCGCGCCCACCGCATCGGGCAGGACAAGACGGTGTTCACCTACAAATTTCTCACGAAAAACACGGTGGAGGAGAAGATTCTGGCCCTGCAACGCAACAAGCAGCGCCTGGCCAGCGAACTCGTCACGACCGAAGAAGGCTTCGTAAAATCGCTGACGAAGGAGGACGTGATGGCGTTGCTGGAATAGCGTTTAACGTCTGAGGTTTAAGGTTTAACGTTGTGCATTGAGCCTTAAACGTCAAACTTTAAACGTTAAACGTGCTTATTTCATCAACGAAAGAAAATCGTAGGTGCCCAGAATATAGCCCGTCACGCCGGTGTAGTGGGTGGCACCGGGCAAGGTGATGAGTTCGACGTTGGTGGCCCCCCGGGCGCGCATGGCGTCGTAGGCGTTTTTGGAGTTGAAGTAAAATACCAGGTCGTCGGCGTCGCCGTGGTAAAGGCGCAGGGGCGTTTTGGGTTTCCAGTCGTAAATGTCGTTGTCGGCCACGGCGTCGGCGAAGGCCTTGTCGGAGCCGTCGGCAATGGCCTTTTTGAAGGCATCCGTAAACGTCTGGTTGAGGCTCACGCTGATGTTGGCGTTGAGGCCCTTCTCGGCTTCGGCGGCGTAGGGGTCCTTGAAGTAGTAACTCATCGGCCGGTTAATTTTGTACAACTCATTGTAGGTGCGCAAGACCCAGACGTACAGCCGGTTGAACTCGGCCTTGCCGCTTGTCGGGGCGTTCACGATTTGCTTCATGAAGGCCGTTTTGTTGTACGCCCCGGCTCCCGCCGTGACCGCCTTCAGGTTGAATTCCGTCGGAAATTTGTCTTCCATCAGCTTCAGCAGCGCCATCGTGGCGTAGCCACCTTCCGAGTAGCCGGTCAGGTAGAGGCGGTTGTCCCACTTCACGTTGTTGTCTTCGCAGAATTCGCGCGCCGCCCGGAGCATGTCGAGGCTGGCCTGAGCCAGGCCCTGCCGGTGTTCGTAGGTGTGTGGGGTGCTTTTTGAAGCGCCATAGCCAATGTAATCGGGGCAGACCATGATGTAACCCAGCGAAGCAAACACCGTGGCGGCTTCGTAGGCGTCGGAACCGGGGCCGTAGTTAGAGGGAGCCTCGGCGTCGCTGGTGATGGTGCCGTGCTGCTGGCTCACCATCGCCAGTGGGTCGGGCGAATCGGGCACCAGAATTGCGCCGGAGGCGGTAATTTCCTTGCCATCGGGTGTTTGAGTTTTATAAGTCAGGGTGTGCACCTTCACGCCGTATTTCACGAAGGCGGCAAACAGCGGGTTGGCGCTGCCGAGCCGATCCTTGAGTTGCTGAGTCGTGAGCTGGGCCTTAACGGTCGACGTGACCAGAAAGGCATTCTGCGTACCAGGCTTCGGGTCGCCACCGTCGGTTTTACAACCGGCAACAAAGGCAAAAAGCAGCAGCGAAAGCAGGTAGGCTTTGAGGTGACCTGGGAAAAGCATGGAGTGGATTGGAAAGGAGTTGGGAACAGGGGCTTAACGCCAAATTTAGGGCTTTTGTGCGGCTGGCTGGGGAAAATTGAGCAGGAATTTTTGGGGAAATCGAGCCGCACACTCCGCACTTCAGAAGGTTTGGCGTAACCGGCACGGGTTTTTTAACCCAGTACACCCGTAACAAAACCCGTTTCATTACGCCGGAGCGAGTCGTTGCTTGCCTCTGGACCAAAACGTATAAAAAATCATGAAAAAAGTCCCTTTCCTCTTCCTGCTGGCCCTGAGCGCGTTCACCTTTCAGGCCTGCGACAATTCCTCGAAAAGCAAAGACAGCGCCGAACGCGCCGAGGCCTCCAACGAGGCTAAAGAAGACGCCAACGCCAACAACGTGGCCGAAGACGATGCCGAATTTGCCGTGAAAGCCGCCAGCGGCGGTATGCTGGAAGTTGAACTGGGCAAAATGGCCCAGGAAAAAGGCCGGAGCCAGCGCGTGAAGGACTTTGGCGCCATGATGGTGAAAGACCATAGCAAGGCGGGCGACGAACTGAAAACCATTGCCGCCGCCAAAAACATCACGCTGCCCACCACACCGGGCGAAGATCACCAGAAACACATCGATGAACTGTCCAAACTTTCAGGCGCTGAATTCGACAAGAAATACATCAGTCTGATGGTGGACGATCACGAGAAGGACGTCAAGGAATTTAGCGAAGCCGCCGAAGATTGCAAAGACGCCGAATTGAAGGCATTTGCCGCCAAAACGGCCCCGGTCGTGAAAGAACACCTCGATATGGTGAAATCGATCAAGGACAGCATGAAGTAAAGGGCATTTTTGTTGGAAAAGAGGGTCGGCCAACGGGTCGCCCCTCTTTTTTTTGGTTCGTTTTTTCCCCAATACTTCCGTCACCAACTTCAGAGCCTGAGTGCTTCGCCGATTTACCGAAGTAAAGAATGAAGTCTATTTGTCTGTACCGGCGAGGCGACGGAGCGAGAAAGTCACCTTCGGCTGTACGAATCCGGCTGGCGGGGGAGGGCCACCGCGAAACTCTACGTGACCTTCTAACTTGTCGCCCTGTCTGAGCCGCCCGATGTGAACGTGCATTCCGGCTGACTGCCCCTCCCGATCCCATTCCAAAACACCCCCCTGAACCCGGATGCTGGATAGGTCGGTGCGCAAATCGCCGCCGTTTACCGCGATACCGTGCGTGATCAGGTAGCCAGTGACGGAGTCGGATTCTTTCTCCAAAACCAGGGTGATTTTAGTCGGTACACCGGGTTCTGTTTTTAGGATACCCCGCCATTGCCCCAGAAAGGGCGCTGCCTCAGCCGCACTGGGGCGTTTGACCGTCGGACGCCTGACATCAACCTGCGAAGTAGCCAGCAGGCGGCGCGCTTCGTCCTGCAACGTTCGGAGCGAGGTTGCCGATGGGTAGCTGACCAGGGCTCGTTCGGTCGTCTGGACTGCTGAAGCATACCGGCTGCGCCCTATATCCCGGCGGGCTACTTCCTCGAACGCGGCAAGAGGAATAGCGACGCGGTAGCCATACGCGCCGGAGAGGGTGCTGTACTGCTCCTCCAGGGCCGTTAGGGTGGCCCGGCTCTCGTTTTGCCGCATTTGGGGTACGTAATCGGCAAAGAGTCGTCGCAATGCTTCGTACCGTCCCCGAAATGCCATCGTTTCGTGACTCTCGCCCGCCACGTCGATGCGCGCGGCCTGCATCCCTTCGGGTTTAAGGCGTTCCAGTTTGGGCCAATCGGGTCGCCAGCCTTCCTTACTGGTACCCTCGACCATCATGAGGCGGCCTTTGTAGGTGGGATGTTGCCGGAAAAACTGTTCCACCTGTCGGACCATGGCCCGGTTGTCCCACCACAGCGAAGGCTCCAGGGTGATGTAACCCTGAAACACCTCTGGCTGGGTCACCATGGCGTACGTGGCGAATAACCCGCCCAGCGAATGACCGATTAAGGTTCGGAACGGTTGGGTTGGGTACCGGGCGTCGAGGTAAGGCATCAATTCCTCGGCGATATACTTTAGGAACGCGTTGGCCCCGCCGAAATTTCCGGCATCCGGCGGTAAGGAAGCTTGCGTCAGGGAAGGAGTCAAGTCATGGTTTCGGTCGGCGTGGCCGATTCCTACCACGATGGCCGGGGGCATTTGGGTCGCCTGGGCCAAAAATTTCACGGCACTCACCGTGTGCAGAAATGCGTAGTCGCCATCGGTCGTGACAATCACCGGAAAGCGGTGATGCTCCGCGTCCGGTGGCACGTACACCATCACCTCCTGAAGTCCGTTTAGGTAACGGGAAGTCAGGTGGAAGGACGTTCCAATGGAAATTACGGACGAATCAACTACGGTCTGGGCGTAGAGCTGAGTCCCCCTGAACAGGTTGAGCACGACGAAAACTGACAAAACGCGGTAGGACATGCGTTCAGAAGGGGGTTAGTGAATAAGTTGATGGGGGAAAATGGAGCCACTCCTTCCAAAATTGAAGGAAAGTATCCGTGCTTTCATCCCCTCATCGGGGGGATATTTTGGGGAACGGAAGCCGGCGCGTTCTGAGTGCCCCAACCCTGGCTTCTCCCCGGTGCAAGCAGGCTCCTTCCCGGTAGCAAAAGCGTCTTCCGGGTATAATCGAGCTACTTCGCGGTATCCTGAAGCGTCTTCCCGATGCAGAAACGGCGCTGCTCGGTGCGGAAGGACCCGACGATGGGGCAAAAAAGCGGCTCCTTTCGTACTTTGTAGCGCCGCAGCCGGGTGCCTGGTTTCCGCGTTCGTCTGCGCGGCGTTGTCGCTGAACTTCCGCGAGAAATTTTTATGAAAAAACTCGTTTTCCTCCTTCTCCTCACTACCGTCGCCCACGCCCAGAACAAATGGGAAGCCATTATCCGAGATTTTGAAAAACAGGACCGGCAAACGCCCCCACCGAAGGCTCCGATTCTGTTCGTCGGTAGTTCGTCGTTTGCGTTCTGGACCGACGTGCAGCAGTATTTTCCCGAAAAACCGATTCTGAACCGGGGTTTCGGCGGCTCCGAACTCAGCGACGTGCTGGCTTACGCCGACCGGGTTATCGTGGCTTACAAACCCCGGCAAATCGTGATTTATGCGGGCGAAAACGACCTGGCCATCGGGGGGAAAAACGCCGCCGAGGTGTGCCGACTTTTCGGGCAACTTTTCGGGAAAATCCGCAAGGCCCAGCCGGGCGTGCCCGTAGCCTACGTGGCCGTTAAGCCCAGTCCATCACGGTGGAAACTGAAGCCGGAGATGGACAAAACCAACCGTCTCATTCGTGGGTACCTGGCGCGGCGGCGCAACACCGCGTTCGTCAATGTGGTGCCCGTCATGCTCGACCCGGCCACCGGGCGCCCCAAACCCGGTCTTTTTAAACCCGACAGCCTGCACATGAACGCCGAAGGCTACAGGCTCTGGGCAGAATTGCTGCGGCCCGTGCTGAAATAGTTTAGAGTTTAGTGTTCAGGGTTTAGCGTTTTTCTAAACTCTTAACTTTAAACCCTAAACGCTGAATGTTAAACGAGTACCCTGCTCCCAAATGAACATCGTCATCCTCGATGGCTACACGCTCAACCCCGGCGACCTGACCTGGGCACCCTTCGAAGCCCTCGGCACACTCCGCTACTTTGACCGCACGCCGGTCGAACAGACCGTCGAATACGCCCGCGACGCGGAGGTTCTCGTCACCAACAAAGCCCCCGTAACGGGCGCGATGATAGCACAACTGCCCGACTTGAAGTACGTCGGCGTGACGGCCACGGGCTTCAACATCGTCGATGTAGCGGCGGCCCGGCAGCGTGGTATTGTCGTCACCAATGTGAGTGATTACGGCTCGCGGGCGGTGGCGCAGCAGGTGTTTGCGATGGTGTTGAATTTCACGAACCGGATTCAGGAACACAGCGAGAGCGTCCGCGCGGGCGGCTGGGTGAGCTGCCCCGATTTTGGCTACACGCTCAGCCCCATTCCCGAACTTTTTGGGAAAACGCTGGGCCTGATGGGCTACGGCAACATCGCCCGCGCCGTGGCCGACATCGGCCGGGCCTTCGGGATGCGCATTCTGGCGAACCGGCGAAACCCACAGCCCGAAACCGACATCGAGTTCGTGACCGTGGACACGCTGTTTCGGGAAAGCGATTTTCTGTCGCTCCACTGCCCGCTGACGCCTGAAACACAGGGAATTGTAAACGCCCGCACGCTGGACCTGATGAAGCCCTCGGCGCGGCTCATCAACACGGGCCGCGGGCCGCTGGTGGTGGAGGCCGACCTGGCCGCCGCGCTTCGGGCGGGAAAACTCGCCGGAGCCGCCGTGGACGTGCTCATGAAAGAACCGCCCACCGCCGACAACCCGCTGCTTTCCGCGCCGAACTGCGTGATTACGCCGCACAACGCCTGGGCCGCCGTCGAAGCCCGCCAGCGGTTGATGCAGAGTGCGGCGGATAATTTGCGGGCGTTTCTGGCGGGGAGGCCGGTGAATGTGGTTTCCTGAAAAGCTACTTCACGCCAAACTTCGTCCTCAGTTCCTCCGAAAGCCCCGCCTTCGGCAAAATCACCGTCACGGTGTTGAGGGCGAAATACGGCTCCGACACGTAGATGTAGCCCCGAAACGGCCCGGCGTTTTCCCCCCACGAGTTTTTCACGAGAAAAAACCGCTTGCCCGTCGGGCTGAGGGCCGTGCCGGTGAGTTGCATGAGGTGGTCGTCGGTAGTGATTTGCGCGTCGAAGAGTTGCTGGCGGAGTTCGGGCGTGGCGGGTTTTTCGGTGGCGTCCGGCCCGCTCGGGTCGCCTTTCTGGACGGGTTCCTGGGCGTAACCCCGGCGCTGATTCCAGCCCGGATTGCTCACGTCGGCGTCCCACATGACGGTGTAGCCGTTTTCAATCGACGAATTGACCGCCGCGAAAAGCTCCGGTAGCGGCACGTTGAGGTAGCTGCCGTTGGCCCAGTTGTCGGGCACTTCCACGATGAACGGCTGGTAAAACGGGTGGTGCTGGTAGCTGGTCAGGCTGACGTACTCGTCGGGGTTAAAGGCCAGAATTTGCGTTGCAAACTCCTTCGGCGTGTAAGTTTTTCCAGCGTACTCAAACGTCGCGGGCGGTGTACCCAGCGTTTCGTCCAGCATTTTGGTGAAGCCTTCGGGCCAGTTCGTCGGTACGGGCTGCTGCCTGAGGACGCCGTCGAGGTACGCCCGCAGGTTCCTGACCAACTGGCTGTGGTCGTGGCCACGCTGGCCGGATTTCAGGCCCGGATAAGCCGCGTCGGGCATCGCGCCGTAGGTTTGGATGGCGTGGAGCACGTCGTGACCGAGGCCGCCTTCGTCAAACTGCGCTTTCCCCTGCCGCCGCACGTAGTTCTGCGCTTTTTCGAGGTAGATGTTCCGCACGGTGAACATTTCGGACAAATCGAGTTCACCCACGCTCTTCCGCAAACACTCTGATTCGAGCAACGCCGTGGTCGAAAAACACCAGCAGGTGCCGGTTACGCCCTGGTTTTTCACCGCCGTGGCGGGCAGTTGCTTCGTGATGCGCAGGCCCATTTCGGGTGCCTGAGCGTAAAGCCAGTTGGCGGTTGGCAGGGAGCAGTTGGCAACGAGCAACAGCAGGAGGAGGCGTTTGGCGCTGCCGGATCGGAACGAGTTCATGGTCTGTGTTAGTCAGTTCACGAAACTAAAAAAAGCCGGTTACATCAGCCCCATTTCCCGCAAAATCGCTTCGGTGATGGCCCGGCGGGCGGGAACGAACGGCGACGAATCCTTGCCGTCGTAGTCGGCGTTGAGGGCGTAAAAATAGGTGTTGTTGCCCCGCTCCAACCAGCCGACGAGCCACCCGTTGTAGTGGACGCGGTTTTGCGCGGTATTCGACAGGCCCGTTTTGCCCCGGAGCGTGTATTCCGGCGTGGCTTTCAGCAAAATGATCGCTTTGGTCAGGTCCATGCTACGCCGGGAAACCGGCAACTGGTTGAGAAAAAGGCGTTTCAGGAAATCGATTTGCTCGAACTGCGAGATGCGTGACCGCCCCTCGAGCCAGAACGAATCGACGTTGGCGACCCCGACGTCCATGTGGCCGTAGTTCATCTTGGCCAGCCATGTGTTGTACCGCTCGGCCCCGACCTTACGGGCCACTTCCTGGTAGCAGTGCACGCAGGACACGCGCATGGCCTGAGCGAGGGTCAGGTCAGTTTCCCAGGCCTTCAACCACTTCGGTTTGCCGTCCCACTTGAAAACGTAGTTCGTGTCGGGCAATACGCCCGTATCCAGGCCAATGATCGTGTTGGGAATCTTGAACGTCGAGGCGGGGATGAAGCCCTGGCGGCAGCGGGCGTCGTCGTAGGCCGTGTACCGGTTGGCCTTCAGGTCGTAGAGCAAAAACGAGCCACGAATGCCGTGGGCAGCGAAGTGCTTGCCAAAATCGCGCTCGGTGACGGATTGGGCCAGGGCAGGCAGGCTGCCCAACAGCAGTAATGTGGGGAGAAAGCGCATGGTTAGGACGCAAAAAGGGCGGGATACATCCCGCCCCACAATATTCCTGGAAATTACTTCGCCAGTTTCCGGGCTACGGCCAGCAAATCGTCGGGCGAATGCAGGCCGACCACTTTCTTGACCACGCGCCCGTTGGCGTCGAGGAAAAACAGGGTCGGGTAGGCGTCGATCGGATAGACTTCGGAAAGGGCCGGGCCTTCGCCTTTTTCCATGTCCATTTTCACGCTGACGAATTTCTGGTTGAAAAATTCGCCCACTTTTTTATCGGGAAACGTGCGCGCCTGCATGAGTTTGCAGGGGCCGCACCAGGAAGCGTACGCGTCGAGGAAGACGAGTTTCTTCTCGGCTTTGGCTTTGGCCAGGGCGGCTTTCCATTGCCCTTCAAAAAACTTGATGCCTTCGCCGCCGTCTTTCGGGGCGGGTTTGTCGGTGGCATGGACGGCGAAACCAACGGTCAATGCGCTGAGGAGCAAGAGGAAACGGAGACGATTCATGGGGAAGATGCGGAATTGTTTGGACTTCATAACGCGAAATTGTCCCTTTTCCGTTTCGACAGCAAGGTGATTCGGCGGCGCGACTAAAAATAATTTTTCAACTAATTTGTTAAATGGTTTGAAAAATTAAAAATACCTTTGTCGCATCAAGCCCGAAACCATGCCCGAAGAAGTTCCCGTTCCGAGTAAATCTGACCAAAAACGCCAGGCGATTCTGGGCGCGGCTACGGCCACGTTTGCCCGGTTTGGCTACGACAAAACTACCCTCGACGACATCGGCAAGGCTGTAAAACTGAACAAGGCCTCGCTCTACTACTACTACCGAAATAAGGAGGAGATCTTCACGGCGGTGATTCTGGAGGAGTCGCGCCAATTCATCCTTTCGTTGCAGCAAAAAGTCGCCGGGATTGCCGACGCGGACGAAAAAATTGTGACGTACCTGCTCGAACGGCTGCGGTTTTACCACCACACGCTCAACCTGCACCAGCTTTCGATCGAAAACCTGCGAACGCTGGAGCCGTTGTTTCAAAGCCTCTACGCCGGGGTATTGAAGCAGGAAATCGCCTTCGTGGCGAACCTCGTCGCGCCGCTTTCCGGCGAAGAACGGGCGCGGAAAGTTGCCGAGACGCTGCTCCTCGTGGCCGACGGTCTGAAGCACCTTGCCGTGCAGCAGCAGGGCCATTTCGCGTCCAGCCGCCTTGATTATTCACAGACCGAACAAGACACCGAATTTGTCACCCGGCTGATTCTGAATGGATTGCAAGTCCGCTCCTGATTTCCCCTCAAAAAAACCCCTTTTTCATGCGTCGCTTTTTGAAACGATTCCTGCTCGGGTTGCTACTGCTGGTAGTGACCTTTGTAACCTGGTTTTACCTGCGCTACGGCGGCACGGGGCAGCCTTTTCCAAGCCGGGTCACCAGCCCCTTGCTGCCCGACTCGGCCCTTCAGGTGGTGGCTACGCTCCCCGAACCGCCGGGCAACCTGGCTGTCTCGAAAGACGGGCGGGTGTTTTTTACCTACCACGCCGAATCGAACCCGGAAACGAAGGTGCTCGAACTAATCGACGGCAAACCGGTGCCGTACCCCAGCGCCGAATGGCAGCACCCGCGCGGGGAGGGCCAGCCTTTTTTCAACGCGATTTTTAACGTGCGAATCGACGGCAGAAACCGCCTCTGGACGCTCGATCACGGTTTTCACGGCACCAAAACGCCCCGGTTGCTGGCCTTCGACCTGGCCACGAACCAACTCGTTCACCAGTTCGATTTTCCGAAAAACGTTGCGGGTTGGGGTTCGTACATTCAGGACATGCAGGTGGACTCGACGGGCCGGTACGTGTTCATCGCCGACATTGGCGTGATGGCCAAAACGCCCGCGCTGCTGGTGTACGATTCGGAGAAAAAGACCGCCCGCCGCCTGCTCGTCGACCATCCGGCCCTGAAGGCCGAACCCTACGAAATCAACGCCCAGGGTCGCCGAATGTACCCGCTGCCGGGACATCTGTACTGGATGCACCCCGACTTTGATCCCATCGCCCTCGACAAGCAAAACGAGTGGTTGTACGTGGGGGCCATGTCGAGCGGCAAACTGTTTCGGGTGCGAATGGCCGACGTACTCAACGAAAACCTCCCGGCCGACGACCTGGCTCGCCGCGTGGAATTTTACGCCAACCGCTCGCAGTGCGACGGCCTGACGATGGACCGCGCCGGAAACATTTACGTGACCTCGATTGAAGACGGGGCCATCAACGTTATCGGCACCGACCGGAAGCAGCGCACGGTGGTGAAGCACCCGAAAATGCGCTGGCCCGACGGCCTGAGTTTTGGCCCCGACGGCTGGCTCTACGTAGCCGACAGCGACATTCCCGACGTGATGATGCAGTCGAAAAGCCACATCCACGCCTCGGCACCTTTCTACCTGTTTCGTTTTAAACCGGGCACCGACGGGGTGCCCGGCCAGTAATCCCTCCACTTTTTACCAAAACGCATGAAAACTGCCCTCATCACCGGAGCTTCCTCCGGCATCGGAATCGAATTTGCCCGGGTTTTTGCCAAAAATGGGTACAACCTCGTCGTGGCTGCCCGCTCGGAAGGCAAGCTCAACGCGCTCGCCCGGGAACTCGAAACCGCCCACCGCGTGACGGTGTCCGTGCTGCCCGTGGACTTATCGAAACCCGAAGCGCCGGAACAGGTTTTTGCCTTCACCGAAAAACAAGGCCTGACTGTGGACGTGCTCGTCAACAACGCCGGGTTTGCCGATTTCGGTGAATTTTACCAGGCCGACTGGGCCAAAAACGCCGAGATGATCGACCTGAACGTGCGGACGCTCACCCACCTGACGCACCTTTTCCTGCCGGGCATGGTGGCACGAAAAAGCGGACGGGTGCTCAACGTGGCCAGCACGGCGGCTTTTCAGCCCGGGCCGCTGATGAGCGTGTACTACGCCACGAAAGCCTACGTGCTGTCGTTTTCGGAAGCCATCGCCAACGAACTCAAAGGAAGTGGCGTGACCGTGACGGCCCTTTGCCCCGGCGCGACTGAATCGGGTTTTCAGGCCAAAGCCGCAATGGAAGATTCCAAACTGGTGAAGGGCAAAAAACTGCCGACTTCGCAGGAAGTGGCCGAATTTGGCTACGAAGCACTGCTGGCGGGCAAAACGGTGGCCGTTCACGGCACGTTCAACTACCTGCAATCGCTGGCTCCGCGTTTTTTGCCCCGCAACTTTGTGACCCAACTGGTGCGCAACACGCAGGCGCGAAGCCATTGATTCACGAAAAAGCCTTCCTGGTTGGGAAGGCTTCTTTGGGGAGGCCAGGCGGGATACATCCCGCCCCACAATAGCTTACGCGTAGGAGTTGAGCATCACCGGCATCACGAGCATCAGGATGTTTTCGTTTTTCTCCTGTTCGCCGGGCATCAGCAGGCCGGCGCGGTTGGGTTGCGAAAGCTCCAGGGCCACCATGCGGCTGCTCAGGTTGCTGAGCATTTCAATCAGAAACTTGGCGTTGAAACCGATTTCCATGTCGTCGCCGCTGTAATCGCACGACAGGCGCTCGTTGGCTTCGTTGGAATAATCGAGGTCTTCGGCGGAAATCACCAGTTCGTCTTTGGTCAGCTTGAGGCGAATCTGGTGGGTGGTTTTGTTGGAATAAATCGAAATCCGGCGCAGCGAACCGAGCAATTCCAGCCGGTTGATGGTCATCACGTTGGGGTTGTTGGTCGGGATGGCGTTTTCGTAATCGGGAAACCGCTCGTCGATCAACCGGCAAATCATGCGAATGCTCCCGCCCGCGCCCGCCGAGAACCCGAAAAACGCGTTCGATTTGCTGAATTCGGCCTTCACGGGCGTGTCGTCGTTGGGCAGCGTCGATTTGAGCAGGTTGAGCGCCTTGCGCGGAATAATCATCGACTCTTCCGTGCCCGACTTCAAATCGTCGCGGCGGTAGCGGATAAGCCGGTGGCCGTCGGTGGCCACAAAGGTGGCGTGGTCGCTGCCCAGTTGCACGTACATGCCCGTCATGGCGGGGCGGAGGTCGTCGGTGGAGGCGGCGAAAATGGTGTTGCCGATGGCGCGGCCCAGCACGTCGGCGGTGAGGGCCACGGTGAGGCTCTTGTTCACCGTCGGCACTTTCGGGAAGTCAATCGGATTTTCGCCCGACAGCTTGTAGCGGCCGTTTTCCGAAATCAGTTCGGCGGCGAAGGTTTCCCCGTCAATTTTGAATGTAATCGGCTGCTCGGGCAAACCCCGCAGGGTGTCGAGCAACAGCTTGGCTGGCACGGCGATGGCCCCCTTGTCGGCCGATTCCACCTCGATGTCGGTCATCATCACCGTTTGCAGGTCGGAGGCCGTCACGGTGAGCGTGTTGCGGTCGAGTTGGAAAAGGAAGTTCTCCAGGATGGGCACAATCGGGTTGGTGGCCACGACGCCGTTGATGGCCGAAAGTTGCTTGAGCAGGGCCGACGAGGAAACGACGAATTTCATGGGTAAGGCGTTGAGCGTTAGCGCGGTTGCGGTTGAGTAAAGGACGATGAAGGTAAAAGGCAGAAGACAAAAATACAATTTCAAAAACAAAAGACCTCACAGGTTTTTAAAACCTGTGAGGTCTGCGCGAAACCGCTGGGTTTGGCGTACGAAACTTGCCCCGTTTACTTCAGGGTCACGTCTTCTTCTTTGACCAGAAAATCGGCCCCGGCTCCCATGCCGACGGCTTCGCCTTCGAGCAGAGCATCGTCGGGCAGCACGTCGAGGGGCGTGATGCACGAAACGGATTTTTCGTTGAACGGCACGTTCGACTGCGCATTGTAGGCCGAAATAAACGACCAGCGCGGTTGGTCGGACAGGTTGGCGTTGGACCGGTGGAGGAGATTCGAGTGGAAAAAGAGCGTATCGCCGGGTTGCAATTCCACGTACACGAGGTCGAGCGTTTTCAGGCAATTGTCCACCATCGTCTGGTCGGCCCCGACCTGCTCGCCCGCGAAGCCATGCTCGACGCGGCCCAGTTTGTGCGAGCCTTTGATGACCTGCAAACAGCCGTTTTCGACCGTCGCGGCGTTGATGGCCACCATCACGCTCACCATCTGGTCGGGAAACAGAAACTGGTTTTTGTACCAGTAGCCGTAATCCTGGTGCCACTCCCAGGCTCCGCCCACGCGGGGTTCTTTCATCATGAGTTTGGAGTGAAAATGGCAGACCGGCGCGTCGCTGTCGAGCAGCATCGCCACCGAATCGACCATCCGGCGGCTGCGGGTGAGGCGGCCGTAGAGGTCGTCGCCGGGCGTAAACCAGAGCGCCAGCTTCGACTGCCGCCCCGACTGGTCCACCACCCCGTAGGCGTGCTGGCTGAGGGCGTCGTCGTGGGTGGCGACGGCGTAGAGGCGGTCGGTTTCTTCCCGACTGAAAAACTGCCGGGCAATCACGTAGCCGTCGCGGTGAAAATCGGCAACCTGTTGGGAGGTCAAGCGGGAAGCGTTCATGGCTGGATTCGGATTGAAGCGGTTGGGGTGCGGATTTTCCGCCCGAAAACTTAAACAAAGCTACGTTTCCCCTAACCGGCTCGCCACGTTTCAGAAAACCACAACTGGTGTTTTTCTGACAAAGGAATTACATTTGGTCTTAATTAGAAGCCAGAATTGTACGCTTAACCTCTTAAAACCGGATGAAGCCCGTTCTCGAACATTTGCCACTGGAAGCAAAGGAGTCGTTTGTCGTCAAAGCCTTCGACTACCCGTACTACCCTACGCCCTGGCACTACCACCCCGAGTACGAGCTGGTGCTGGTGACCGAAAGCCGGGGCAAGCGCTTCATTGGCGACCGCATCACCGACTTCGAGGCGGGCGATCTGGCGTTCATCGGCCCCAACCTGCCGCACCTGTACCGCAACGACCCGGCATATTACGAGGAAGCCTCCCCACTGCGGCAGTATCCACTGCGGCAGCATCCACTGCGGCAGCATCCACTGCGGCAGCATCCACTGCGGGCGCGGAGCATCGTCGTGCATTTTCTGGAAAAATCGCTGGGTAACGACCTGCTGAGCCTGCCCGAAGCCGAACCGGTGAAGCTTCTGCTGGAGCGCTCGGTGCGCGGCCTGCACGTGACGGGCCAGACCAACGCCGCCGTGAGCCGACTGTTGCACGAAATGGTGGAGGTGAAGGGCTTTCCGCGCCTGCTGAAGTTGCTGGAGGTGCTCAGCCGACTGGCCGAAAGCACCGAGTGGCAATACATCGCCAGCCCCGGCGTGACGGGCCACAACGAGCGCGACTCCGACCGGCTGAATCGCGTGTTTGAGTTCGTCATGCAGGAATTTCACCGCGAAATCCGCATCGCCGAAGTTGCCGAAATGGCGCACATGAGCGAAACGGCCTTTTCGCGCTATTTCCGCCAGCGCACCCGCAAAACGTTCTCCGAATTCCTGAGCGAAATCCGCCTCGGTCACGCCAGCAAACTGCTCGTGGAAGACAAACTGAGCGTGGCCGAAATCTGCTACGAAAGCGGGTTCAACAACCTGTCGAACTTCAACCGGCAGTTCCGGGCTTTTTACCAGGTCAGCCCGCTGGCGTTTAAAAAGCTGTATTTCAAACGGTAAAAAGGAGGAAAGGGAAAAAGGGGACGAGCGGGAGAAAGGGATTTTTAACTATTCCCTCCTCCCGCTCGTCCCCTTTTTCCCTTTCCTCCTCCAGGCCTCACTCCACCGGTGCCGTTACGATGCTCATCACGCGCCACATGCCGCGGAGGTCGTTGGATTTGACCGTCACCGAACCGCCGTTGGGGTTGTCGGACAGCAGCGTGAGTTGCTTTTTGGTCAGAAGCTCGTTGTCGCGGATGCGCTTGACGACGAAGAAATCGCGGTACACCACCGCGAACACCCCGCCCGACTGATACACCCAATCGCCCCGGTCGACGCCCACGGCCAGCACTTTGGCGCCGTCGGTGAGTTGGGGCGTCATGCTGTTGCCCGAAATCTCGATGATGACGGCGTCCTTTTTGGCGTAATCCTTCAGGGCCGTGCCGGGCACGCGGTAGGTTTCCATGTCCTGGTAGCGGAAGCCTTCGGTGTAGGTTTCCACGAAACTGGCGTGAAACCGGATGGGCACGAAGGGCACCTCCACGTACTCCACGTCGGTGGCCACCACTTTGCCGTTGGAACCGCTCTTCACGATGGGCCGGACGCCCCGCAGCAGGTAGTCGGCGCTCACCTGCGGGTACTTTTCGAGCAACCGCATGAGCGTTTCGTACGACGGGTTGGCGCGCCCGTTGAGGATGTTGTAGAACTTCGACGAGTTCTCTTCCAGTTCTTTTGCCGCCTGATAGGCAGTCAGTTCCAGGGCTTCGAAGACTTGCTTCAGCCGCAGGTGGATGCTTTCGGAACCGTCCTGTTCGGGAGTTTTCATCTATTTTTATGGACTAATGTTTGTGATTTATATTTCAACTCAAATATATTGCCCCCTCGTTTGTCGCACTCTCTTCGACAAAAGTATACTAATTCCAGCAGAATGACCAAATTTTTCCCTCCTCATTATGAATGTCAATCGCCTGACCACCGCTACCGACCCCCGGGTGCTGTTTGTGGACATGAACAGTTTCTTCGCTTCCTGCGAGCAACAGGTCAATTTTTACCTGCGCGGTCGGCCCGTGGCGGTGTGCGTGTACACGGGCAAACATGGCTGCGTGATTGCGCCCTCGAACGAAGCCAAAGCCCGGGGCGTAAAACTGGGCGTCCGGCTCGATGAAGCCATCAAAGTTTGCCCCGACCTGGTGCCGCTCGAAACCAACCCGGCCCGCTACCGTGAGTTTCACGTTAAAATCATCAACGTGCTGAAGCGGTTTTCGGACGAAGTGCTGCCCCGGAGCATCGACGAGGCCGTGGTGGATTTGACCCGGTTCCGGTATGTGTACAAGGACGTGGTGCAGGTGGCCCGCGACATCAAGCAGGCCATTGCCGCCGACGTGGGCGACTACCTCAAATGCTCCATTGGCATCGCGCCCAACGTGTTTCTGGCCAAACTCGGCACCGAAATCGGGGGCCGCAACGGGCTGGTGGTCATCACACCTGACACCATCGACGGGGTGCTGGAAAAACTCAGCCTGACCGACCTGCCCGGCATCGGTCGCAACCTGGCTCTCCGGCTCGAAGCGGCGGGGATTCAGACGCCGCTGCAACTGCGCCACGCCGACCCGCGTCACGTGCGGGCCGCCTGCCAGAGCGTGGTGGGCTGGCACTGGCACCTGCGGCTCAATTTCGGCGGCGAGGTCGATTTGGCCACCAGCGACTACCAGTCCATGCAAGCCATGCGGACGATTTCGCGCGAACAACGCCGCTCGGTGGCCACGCTCCGCGACATCCTGACGGCCCTCTGCCAGACGCTTGAAAAACGGATGGTCGGCCAGAACGTATTCGCCCGACTGCTCTGGGTGAGTACCGGCTACGACGACGGCCAACGCTGGGGCGAGGAAGTCAAACTGGAAATGCCCCTGCAGGACGGCGGGCGCCTCCGCGACCTGGTGCTTCACCGCATGGAAGCCTTCCAGCGGCGGCACCTCTGCGAGCCGGTGCTCAACCCGGGCATCACGCGCCTCTGCGTGGGCGTGACGCGCTTCATCCCGGCCGAGGCCGTGCAGTACACGTTGTTCGAGGACTACACCCGCGAGGACAAGCTCCGCAAAACCGTGTACACGATCAAAGACCGCTTCGGGCCGGACAAGCTCGTGCGGGCCTACCAACTCACCGATTCGCCCGTCTGGCACGACGTGATTGGCTTTGGCAACATCAAGGACGTGCAAATGAACCCCCAATTTTCGGAGGAATGACCCGGTATCCACCAACCGCAATGCCTGTACGGACGATGAAAATCAATAGTAAAAAACCGCCAACCAACACATGTGGGACGTATTGCAGGACATAGACAAAGTGATTGACGTGCGCTCCATCGGCCTCGGCGGACTGATTGGGTCGGCGTTGTTGTGGGCGTTGCAGCGGCAACTCAAAACCCGGATTGAAATCCAGCCGCGCCTGACCCTGCGCGTGGATACGTCCACCTACCGGGGTGGCGGGCCGGGCAGCGAGTGGGAAGCGGGCTGGCTGCACTTCCTGACGGTGCAGAACGACTCCAAGTGCGACGCGTTCAACCTCAAATTCCATTTCGACAAAAACCACCAGATTTTTACCGACTTGCTGTACGTCGAACCCTTCGCCAACGGCCAGCGCGTGCGGGTGCCCGCCGGGCAGTCGCTCACGTTTCAGACCAAAACCCTGCTCGATTTGCCCCCGGGCGTGTTGCAGCAGTACCGCCGCACCCGCGACCGCCAGAAAGAGGTAGCACTTCTCGAAAACCTGACCCCGGCGGGCCTCCGCGAACCACGGATTTACCTGAGCTACGAAAACGAATTGGGGCAGGTGTTTTACGTGAAGTACCGGCGCGAAGGGCGGCAGCGCGTGTCGTTTTTCCGGCCAGTTTTTTGGTAAGGTCAGAAAAACCGCCGCACCAGCCAGACAATCAGGTTAAACGCTAAACTCCTTTCAATACCCTTCTTTTTCATTCGGAAAATCCCTTGCCTTCACGTCGTCCACGTAGTGCGAAATGGCCTCGTGGACGATGGTGCCCAGTTCGGCGTAGCGACGGAGGAATCGGGGCTTGAATTCGGTCGTCAGGCCCAGCACGTCGTGGAGAACGAGGATTTGCCCGTCGGTGTGCGGCCCCGCCCCGATGCCGATGCTCGGAATACCCACGGCCTCCGTGACCTGCTGGCCCAGCGCCGCCGGGATTTTCTCGACCACGTAGGCAAAACAGCCCAAATCGGCGAGGAGTTGGGCGTCGTCGAGCAGTTTCTGGGCTTCGGCTTCTTCCCTGGCCCGCACGGCGTAAGTGCCGAATTTGTAGATGCTCTGCGGCGTCAGCCCGAGGTGGCCCATCACCGGAATGCCCGCGCTGAGGATGCGCGTAACACTTTCCTGAATTTCGGCCCCGCCTTCCATTTTCACCGCGTGCGCCCCCGATTCCTTCATGATGCGGATGGCCGAACGCAACGCCTCTTCCGAATTGCCCTGGTAACTGCCGAAGGGCAAATCGACCACAACGAGCGCGCGCCTGGTGCCCCGTACCACCGCCTGGGCGTGATAAATCATCTGATCGAGGGTGATGGGCAGCGTGGTTTCGTGGCCCGCCATGACGTTGGAGGCCGAATCGCCGACCAGAATCACCTCGACGCCCGCCGCATCGACGAGCCGGGCCAGCGAGAAGTCGTAGGCCGTCAGGCAGGCGATTTTCTCGCCCTTCGCCTTGTGCTCCTGGAGGGTGTGCGTAGTGATGCGCTTGAGGTCGGGGTTGTGGATGGACATGGGATTGTGGGTGATGTTTCTCGTAGGGGCGGTGCTTGCCTCCGCCCGCGTAGTTGGCAGGAACGTCAGGGCGGAGGCCGCCCCTACGAGGATTAAGAGGATTTGTGTTCGGTCATGCGGGCCAGCAGGCGATTCAGATTTTCGTCGTCACCTTCCCAGGTGGCTGGATTATTCAAGACATAGTTCCGGCAATTTTGCAAATCTTGTTCATCCCGAATGACATGGTCCCAGTAATTCCGTTGCCAGATTTTCGCTTCCGTAAACTGAAGTAGGCCGGTATCTTTCAAAAAGTCATAATGCGCACGAAACACCAGCGACTTGAACGCCTTCATTACATTGCCCAACGGTACCTCATCTTCACCGTTTAAAGCAAGGATTGCGTGAAAATGATTGGGCATGACCTGAAATTCATCCAGGCCAACCGAAGGAAAACGCGAGGGCAGGTTTAACCAGGTGTTCTCTACCACCTGGCCGATTTGTGATAAAATCATGCTCCTGTTTTCGATTTCTCCGAATAAATGCTCCCGCAACCGGGAGCAAGTGGTGACGAAATACGCCCCGTGCCCGGCGTAATTCCATGTCTGCCAGCGGATGGAACGGCGATGGTGGCGTGTTTTATCAAAAGCCATGTTCGTCAATCTCGTAGGGGCGGTGCTTGCCTCCGCCCGCGTAGTTGGCAGGAACGTCAGGGCGGAGGCAAGCACCGCCCCTACGAGAAAGATCACCCGCAATCCACATCCACCACCACGCCCACGCTCTTGAACGGCTTTTCCGTGATCACTTCCTCCACCTGCGCGGCAATGAAGGGTTTGATGGTTTTCAGGTTGGCACCGCGCTCCAGCTTTACCAGAATTTCAAACAAAAACTGGTTCCGAATCCGCTCGACCAGCGGGGTTTCGGGGCCGAGGACGCGCTCCGTGCCGAGTTGGGCGGCGAGTTTTCCGCAGAGCAGTTCGGCGGCTTTTTTGGCCAAAGCCTGCTCCGGGTGTTTCACCGTCAGGCGAATCAGCCGGGTGAAGGGCGGGTAACGGTAGGCTTCGCGCTCCTTGATTTCATCGGCAAAAACGCCCTCGTAATCATTCTCGATAACTTTTTGCAAAAGCGGGTGCGCCGGGTTGCTCGTCTGAATCAGCACCTGCCCCGCCGTGGCCCGGCGGCCCGCCCGGCCACTCACCTGCGTGAGGAGTTGGAAAGCGCGTTCGGTCGCCCGGAAGTCGGGGAAGTGAATCATCCGATCGGCATCGAAAATGCAGACGAGACTCACGTTGTCGAAATCCAGGCCTTTGGAAATCATCTGCGTGCCCACGAGCAGGTCCACGTCGCCGTTTTCCACGCGTTGAATCAGTTGCTGAAAGGACGTTTTCGAGCGGGTCGTGTCCAAATCCATCCGGGCCACGCGGGCCTGGGGGAAAAGCGCGCTCAGTTCCTCCTCGATTTTCTCGGTGCCGTAGCCGACGGTGCGCACCCGCGCACCGCCGCAGGCCGGACAGGTACGAGGGGCGGGTTCGTGGTGGCCACAGTAGTGACAGCGGATTTCCTGGCCGTGCGAATGGTAGGTCAGGCTCACGTCGCACTGGTGACAGGAGCCAATCCAGGCGCAATCGTCGCATTGCAGGTAGGGCGCGTAGCCCCGGCGGTTCTGGAAAAACAGCGTCTGCTTGCCTACTTCGAGGTTCAACGCCACCCGACCGAGCACTTCCTTCGCAAAATCGCCCACCATTTCTTTGGCTTTCCGGGCGGCTTTCGTGTCCACCAACTGAATTTCGGGCAACTGTGCCTCGCCGAACCGCTGGGTCAGTTTCACCAGCCCGTAGCGGCCTTCGGTGGCGTGGTGGTAGCTCTCGACCGACGGCGTGGCCGAACCCAACAGCACTTTCGCGTGCTGGTGGCGGGCAATCATCAGCGCCGCGTCGCGGGCGTGGTAGCGCGGGGCGGGGTCAAACTGCTTGTACGAGCTTTCGTGCTCTTCGTCGACGATGATGAGGCCGAGGTTGTCGAAGGGCAGAAAAATGGCCGACCGCACGCCGACGACGAACTGGTATTTGCCCGACAGTACGCCCTTCCAGACCTCCACGCGTTCGTTGTCGGAAAAACGGGAGTGGTAAATGCCGACTTTTTCACCGAATACTTTCTTCAGCCGCGCCACGATTTGGGTCGTCAACGCGATTTCAGGGAGCAGAAACAGCACCTGCGACCCGCCCGCCAGCACCTCCTCGACGAGCCTGATGTAAACTTCGGTTTTGCCGCTGCCCGTGATGCCGTGCAGCAGCACAATGTCTTTTTCCGAGAAAGCCGCCATCACCGCGCGGCGGGCGATTTCCTGAGCGTCGGTGAGCGTGACGGTCGCCAGGGCGTTGAGGTTGTCGTCGGCGAAGCGGCTCACGACCACGTCGAAGGGCTCGAACACGCCTTTTTTCATCAGCGTGTCGAGCGACGACGTGGAGATGTCGCTTTTGGCAAAACCCGATTTGGCAATGCCGCGCGGATTGGCCGTGGGGTCGCGCAGGGCGGGCACGTCGCGCAGGTATTGCAGCAAAACCGCTAACTGCTTCTCGGTCTGGGGCTTATCGAGTTCGGTAATCAGGCCACGAATCATTTCCGGCTCGTCGAAGGGCGCTTTCAGCCGCACCATCCGCACGATTTTGGGCGTGTATTTTTCCCGGACTTCCTCAAAAACGATGATGGCCCGCTTGCCCACCAGCGACTTGATGAGGTGGTACACGTTGGTCACTTCGGCCAGCCGGGCGAGTTCGTCGTAGCTGAGCGAGTCGTGTTTTTTCAGCTCTTCCAGAATCGCCGCCTCGCCTTCGCTGAGCAGTTGGGGGTGGTCGAAATCGGGGTTGAACTGTACCTTCGACTGGCTCGAAATCTTCAGGCCCGACGGCAGCGCCATGTTCATCACCTCGCCCACGCAGCACATGTAGTACTCGGCCATCCAGCCGAACAAATCGAGCTGGTAGGGCGTCACGAGCGGGGTTTCGTCGAGGAGTTCGAGCAGGTACCGGGCCTGGTATTTCTCGGGCGGCGTGTGGTGCAGTTTGCCGACCACCGCCGTGAGCACCTTCGTCTTGCCAAACTGCACGATCACCCGCGCCCCGATCTGAATCGCCTCGACCATGTCGCGCGGAACGCGGTACGTGAACAGCCTCGGCACGGGCACGGGCAGCATCACGTCGGCAAACCAGGTCAGTTCTTCCTGGTACTGAAAAGGCAGCGTGAGCGTAGCGGGGGTGGGGTTCAAAATGGCCGGTTTGGGAGTTGACAAAGTTAGGGGGTAGGCCCGGACCGGCAAGCGTTCTTGCTGAGTCCGTGGCCCGCTCAGGATAAGGGCTGATTTCCGAAAAGAAAAGTAGTTTTACGCCCCAACCGTTCCGTTCATGAAAAACTACTTTGCCGCTGGTTTAATACTGCTGACGACGGCCGTCTTCGCCCAGCAACCCCTCCGCCTCCACCCCAAAAACCCGCATTACTTCGAGTTTCGGGGCAAACCCACGGTGCTGGTCACTTCCGCCGAGCACTACGGCGCGGTGCTCAATGCCGATTTCGACTACAAAACGTACCTCGACGAACTGGCCCGCCACGGGCTGAACTACACCCGGTTGTTTTCGGGAAGCTACGTCGAAGACCCCGGCCTGGGCGATTTCAGCATTCCCAGCAACACCCTGGGGCCAAAGCCCGACCGCTTCCTGGCCCCCTGGGCGCGCACCGACCAACCCGGCTACTATCGGGGCGGGAATAAATTCGACCTCTCGAAATGGGACCCAGCCTATTTTTCTCGTCTGAAAAACTTCGCGCAGGAAGCAGGCAGGCGCGGCATCGTCGTCGAACTGACGCTGTTCACCTCGCACTACTCCGAAGACGGCTGGCGCAGCAGCCCGCTGCACCCGAAAAATAACGTCAACCGCGTGGATTCGGTGGCGAAAGACGCCGCGCTGACGCTGAAAAACGGCAATCTCCTCGGTTTTCAGGAGGCCTTCGTCCGCAAACTGGTGCGGGAGTTGAACGGGTTCGACAACGTCTTTTTTGAAATTCAGAACGAACCCTGGGCCGACAAGGGCGTGAAGGTGCAAAGTGGCCTGCGCCACACCGACCCCGTCGCCGCCGGGGCCGAAGGCTGGCACGAAGTCATCGAACTGGCCAACTCCGACCGGCTCGCCTGGCAGCAGCGCATCGGCTCGTTCATCAAAAACGAAGAAAGCCGGTTGCCCAAAAAGCACCTCATCGCCCAGAACGTCAGCAACTTTTATTACCCCATCGCCGAACCCGACCCGCAGGTTTCGATTTTCCATTTCCACTACGCGTTGCCGCAGGCCGCCGCCGACAACCAGAACATCAACCACGCCATCGGCCTCGACGAAACGGGCTTCAACGGCACCACCGACTCGGTGTACCGGCGGCAGGCGTGGCGGTTTTTGCTGGCGGGCGGGGCGCTGTTCAACAACCTCGACTATTCCTTCGCCGTGGGCCACGAGCGCGGGGATTTCGACAACCCGAAGGCTCCCGGCGGCGGCAGCGCCGCGTTGCGGGCGCAGTTGAAGGTGCTCAAAAATTTTCTTGAATCCCTGAATTTTCTCCAGATGAAACCCGCCGAAGCCGCCGTCGGTCGCCTGCCTGAAGGCTCCCGTGCCTACGCGCTCGTCGCGCCGGGCAAGCAGGTAGCCGTTTTTTTTGAAGGGCAGAGACCCGCTTCGGGCGAAATCGGCCTCACACCTGGCCCCTGGCGCGAAGAATGGGTGGACGTGCTGACGGGCAAAAGCCTCCAGCAACGCACCACCGCCCACACCGGCGGAGCGTACAAACTCACCGGCCCGAAAGGCGAGGTGGCGCTGCGGCTGACGCGGCTGGCGAAATAAAAAAAATTGAGGGTGGGGAGTCGACTGGGAGGATTTTGTCCGTTAAGTTGGGCGAACAACAACCAATCCCTCCATCCCATGCGTACTCCTCTCCTTTTTTCCGCCTTGTTTCTGGCCCTTACGGGCACCGTTTTCGCCCAAACCGAAAAAGGCCGCTGGCTCGTGGGCGGCGGGGGTACCGGCTATTTCGACACCAGCAACGACAATTTCAAACAAACTTTCGTGTTGCTCGCACCCGGAGCGGGGTATTTCGTGGCCAACAACGTGACCATCGGGGCCAGCCTGCCGCTGTTGCATTTCCGCTCCAAAGGAGGTGGCTTCGAGGGGCATTCAACCACGGCCGGGTTCACGCCGTTCGCCCGCTTTTACTTCGGCAAGGCCAATGTAAAACCGTATTTGCAGGGTCAGTTCGGTTTTTTGACATCCACCAGTAAGTCGTCTGGCAGTTTTGGTACTCCCTCATCGAGCAGCAGCGGCACCTTCACCTACGGCGGGGCGGCGGGCCTGGCGTTTTTCCTCAACGAACACAGCAGCCTCGATGTCAGCCTCAATTACACGGGAGGCAGCAGGGACAACGAAACGGGCGGAATTTTTGTCCTCGGTGCGTACCCTCGTACGCTCACGCTCAACGTCGGTTTTCAATTATTTTTGGGCAAAGCAAAGTGATAGGCCGGTGAGACCTAACAGGTTTTTGAAACCTGTTAGGTCTGCCTGGGTAAAAAACCGCCCGCCCGTGCCTTTGTGCAGGAAAGTCCGATTCTCATGCGCCCGTTTCTCGACGACGATTTCCTGCTCCAGTCCGATACCGCCCGGCACCTTTACCACCAGCACGCAGCTTCGCAGCCCATCCTCGATTACCACTGCCACCTCCCGCCCGACCAGATTGCCGACGACCGGCAATTCGAGAATTTAACCCAAATCTGGCTCCACGGGGACCACTACAAGTGGCGGGCCATGCGCGCCAACGGCATCGCCGAGCGGTACTGCACTGGCGACGCAAGCGATTACGAAAAGTTTGAAAAATGGGCCGAAACCGTGCCCTACACCCTCCGCAACCCGCTCTACCACTGGACGCACCTCGAACTGCGGCGGTATTTCAACATCGGCAAAATCCTCAGCCCGGCCACGGCGAAGGAAATTTACGACCAAGCCTCGGCGCTGCTCCGCACGCCCGAGTTCAGCGTTAAAAACCTGCTGCGGAAGGCCAACGTGCGGGTCATCTGCACCACCGACGACCCCGCCGATTCGCTCGAACACCACCGCCGCATCGCCGACAGCGGCTTTGAAATCCGGGTTTTGCCCACCTTCCGGGCCGACAAATCGCTCGGCATCGACGCCGTGGAGTCCTTTAATCAATACCTCGACCGCCTCGGCGAAGCCGCCGACGTACACATCGCCAAGTACCAGGATTTACTGAATGCCCTTCGCCGCCGCCACGATTTCTTTGCCGAAATGGGTGGGCGGCTTAGTGACCACGGCCTCGAGCGCATCCACTCAGCCGATTTCGACGAAGCTAAAGTCGCCGGAATCTTCAACCGCGCCCGCAACGGTAAAGCCCCCGACGCCGCCGAAACCGAGCAATTCCGCTCGGCATTGCTGTTTGAACTGGCCAAACTCGACCACGAAAAAGGCTGGACGCAGCAGTTTCACCTCGGCGCGCTGCGCAACAACAACGCCCGCCAGCTCCGCCAGCTTGGCCCCGATACGGGCTGGGACAGCATCGGCGACTGGCCCCAGGCGGCGGCGCTGTCCCGATTTTTCGACCGCCTCGACAACGAAAACAAACTCGCCCAAACGATTCTCTACAACCTCAACCCCGGCGACAACGAAGTACTGGCCACGATGGTGGGCAATTTCAACGACGGCAGCGTGCCGGGCAAAATGCAGCTTGGTTCGGGCTGGTGGTTTCTCGACCAGAAAGACGGGATGGAAAAGCAACTCAACGCCCTCTCGAACATGGGCCTGCTGAGCCGCTTCGTGGGCATGCTCACCGATTCGCGGAGTTTTCTGAGCTACCCGCGCCACGAGTATTTCCGGCGGATTCTGTGCAATTTGCTCGGCCGGGACGTCGAAAACGGCGAATTGCCCAACGACCGCGAATGGCTCGGCCAGGTAGTCGAGGCGATTAGCTACGGAAATGCGAAAGCGTATTTTGGATTCTGACCGTGAAGAAATCAGCGCGGAACCAGCGCCAGGCCGGGCAAGTCGCGAAAGTGCGCGTCCAGGCTCAGCAGCGGCACGTCGTTGACAGCGCAGATGGCGGCAATCCACCTATCGTTTTCAGGAATCGGGCGGCCCCGCTGCTTCAGGTGCAGGCGGATGGCGGCGTAAGCTTCGGCCACTTCCAGGGTGATGTCGAGCACCTCCGAGCGTCGGATGAGTTCGCGTACGTTGGCTTCTTTCTGCGTCCGGCGCGCCGAATTTTGGGCACCAAACAACAACTCACCGCACACGACCACCGGCAGCAACAGGCTGCTGTAGGAGTGCAGCGATTCGGCCACCCACGATTCATTGTTGAGCAGCGGTATCGCGACGTTGGTATCCAGCGCAACGGCTACCATTCGCCTTCGATGTGGTTAAATTCCTGGCCGATGATGCGTTTTAACTCCTCGGCATCCTCATTGCTGAGGATGCCCGCGAGTTGCAGGATTTCTGCTTTGTTGTTCTTAAATCGCAGCTTCTTCAACTCATGGAGGTACGCCGACAATTGCCGGAGTTGTTCGGGGTCATCGAGTTCGCGCACTTCGCGAATAATGGATTCCTGGAGTGTCATGGTCGAAAACACGTTGGTTAACTCAAATATACCTGAATTTTGGCGGCCTGGGCGCACCCCGATTTGTACGCCAACGGCAAAACCCGCTCTTTTGTACCCCAAATGAAACCCCTCATTACCTTCGGTGAAGTCATGCTCCGGCTCAGTACGCCGGGCTTCGGTCGGTTCGTGCAGGCCAACAGCCTCAACGTCAATTACGGTGGGGGCGAGGCCAACGTGGCCGCCGCCGTGGCTTTTCTGGGCCTGCCCGCCCGCCACGTGACCCGTTTCCCGGCCAACGAGTGGGGCGTAGCTGCCGCCGCCGCTTACCGCCGCTACGGCGTGGACACGCGCCACATCGTATTTGCCGAAAACGAACGCATGGGCACTTACTTCCTGGAATTTGGGGCCATGATGCGCGCTACGAAAGTGATTTACGACCGCGCCGGGTCGGCCTTCGCCACCATGCAACCCGACGAATTCGACTGGGAAAGCATCCTGGCCGACGCGGGCTGGTTTCACTTCACAGGCATCACGCCGGGCATTTCGGAAAACGCCGCCCAGGCTTGCCTGACGGCGGTGCAAACCGCCAACCGCCTCGGCGTCACGGTTTCGGCGGACGTGAATTCGCGAAAAAACCTTTGGAAATGGGGCAAAACCGCCGCCGAAGTCATGCCCGACCTGACGGCGGGCTGCGACCTCATTGTCTGCGGGGCGGGCGACGCCGAGGAACTCTACGGCATTCATGCCGACAAAAGCGATCCTGACGGTAAATTTGCCTCGATGAGCAAGCAGATTCAGGCGCGGTTTCCCCGCGTAAAAAAAATCCTGACGACCAAGCGCGGCTCCATTTCGGCCAACCACAACACGCTGCTGGGCCGCTGCTGGAACGGGCACCTGCTCCAGACCGTCACCTACGACATGGTGCCGATGGTGGACCGCATCGGCGGCGGCGATGCCTTTCTGGGCGGCTTTATCTACGGCTGGCACACTTACGCCGACGACCAGCAGGCGCTGGATTTTGCCACGGCGGCCTCGGCCCTGAAGCACTCGGTCGAAGGGGATTTCAGCCTGATTTCCGTCCCTGAAATCGAAGCCGTCGTGCGCGGCGAAGCCACCGGAAAACTCAGCCGCTAATTCAGAGTGAAAAGTGTAAAGTGAAAAGTGGAAAATTTCAACTTGCCTCTTCACTCTGCACTTTTCACTTTACACTTTACACTTTACACTTGAAACCATGCCCTCCCACACCCGCATTCACGTGTACAACACGCTCCTCGCCCATCCAGTGATGCCGATTTTCCACCACAACGACCTGGAGGTTTGCCAGAAAATCCTAACAGCCTGTTACGAGGGCGGCATTCGGGTTTGTGAATTCACCAACCGGGGTGATTTTGCCCACGAAACCTACGCCGAACTCCGCAAGTTTGGCCGGAAAAACTTCCCCGACATGGTCATCGGCGCGGGCACTATCGTCGACGTGGGCAGCGCGTCGCTTTACATTCAGTTGGGGGCCGATTTCATCGTCGCGCCCGTGCTGCACGACGACGTAGCCCGCACCTGCAACCGCCGTAAAATCGGCTGGATGCCGGGCACGTTTACGCTCAGCGAGATTTCACGGGCTGAAGAACTCGGGGCCGAATTTGTGAAACTATTTCCCGGCAACGCCACCTCGCCCGACTTCGTGAAGGCCATCAAAGCGCCCATGCCCTGGACGAACATCGTCGTGACGGGCGGCGTCGAACCGACTGAAGCAAGTTTGAAAGCCTGGTTTGGCGCGGGCGCGGCGGCGGTGGGTATCGGTTCGCAGCTTTTCCCGAAAGCGATGGTCGAAGCGGGCAACTGGGACGGCATCGCCGCCCGCATCACCGAGGCCGTGCGCACGGCACAGGCGGTGCGGGGGTAGGCTTCGGCACAGATTTTTTCTGATAATCAGGGCAACACTTCATCTCTTTCTCATGATTCCCCTGTTTGTCACCACGTTCCTCCTCAGCTTTTTCGCCTCGGCGCAGCCGGGCGTGACCAACCTGACCGTGATTCGGGCGACGCTGCACCAAAGCCGCAAAGCCGGATTCTGGACTGCCGTAGGGGGGAGTTTACCCGAATTGCTTTACGGCGGACTGATTGCCTTCGGGTCGCAGTGGTTCGCACAAGCTCCCGAAGTGCAACGGATTTTGCGCATCATCGCCGTGCCCGCGCTGCTATTGCTGGGCATCCTGGCCCTCCTCCGCGCCCGTCGGGCGCAGCAGGTCGTGCTCGAAAACACGCCCGACTCCGATGCAGGCCGCTCATCGTTTTTTCGCGGCCTGATGGTTGCCCTGCTCAATCCCCAACTGCCGCTGTTCTGGTTTTTCGTGCTGATGTACTACAGCAACTACCCCTGGCTGCGCGTGACCACCACCGGCCAGCAACTGGGCTTTGCGCTGGGGGCCTGTCTGGGCGCATTCAGCATGCTGAGTTTGTATTCCTGGTTTATTCACCGCCGCCGCGAGCAGCTTATCCGGCACCTGCAACCCCAGCGCTTCGACCTCATCATGGGCTGCGGCCTCATTGGGCTGGCCCTGTGGCGGGCGGCGGCGTGGTGGTTGTGAGAAGTCGGAAGTCGGAAGTCGGAAGTCGGAAGTCGGAAGTCGGAAGTCGGAAGTCGGAAGTCGGAAGTCGGAAGTCGGAAGTCGGAAGTCGGAAGATAGAAAAGCCCTCAAGTTACGTCGTGCTGCGCAACTTGGGGGCATTTTTAGTTCGGGCTTCAACTCATTAAATCTTGAACGTTTCCCTTTAAACGTCTGTATGTTTCACTTGCCAGTGATCTTCGTCCTGACCTTTTTCATCAGTTTCGCCGGGTCGGTGCATCCGGGGCCGGTCAATGTGTCGGTGATTCAGGCTACGTTGCGGCGTGGGCTGGCGGCGGGGCTTTGGCTGGCGGTGGGGGGCTGCGTGCCCGAAATTATTTACGGCCTGCTGGCCGTGCGGGGCGTCCGGTTTTTTGAAGAAATGCCCGGCGTGTACCGGGCCTTGCAAGTGGCGGTGGTACCGGTCTTGGCGCTGTTGGGGGTTTTTACCCTGCGGCGGCGCGCTGCCGCACCATCGGAAGCCTCGCCGCTGCCCGCCCGGAGGCAGGCGTTTTGGAAAGGCCTGACGCTCTCGTTGCTTAGCCCGCAACTACTGCCATTCTGGGTGCTGATTCTGGTGTATTACAACGAGTACCCCTGGTTGCGGGTACGCACGGGCCTGGAACAGAGCGCGTTCGTGGCCGGAACCAGCCTCGGAGGCTTCGCGCTGCTGTACGCTTACGCCCGGCTGGCGCACCGCCGCCGCGACGCCATCGCCCGCTACCTGCGGCCCGAGCGCTTCGATTTAGTGATGGGCTGGGGTTTCCTCGGCATGGCCGTCTGGCGGGGGCTTTCGCTCTGGGTTTTCTGAAATCAGCGCTGATGTGTCGGTGAGCCGACACAGCGGCGGGCGGCGAGAGCGTAGGTTTGCATCAAAAAAAAGAACAAACCCAATGAAGACCCTCCTCCGTTTGCTGGTGTGTGTGCTGCTCTCCGGCAGCGCGGCCCTGGCCCAAAATGCTCCGCTCCGCCAGCAGCAGTTTTTCCTAAAAAATGGCGTTGCCCTACAAGGCTACGACGCCGTCAGCTACTTCAAAGGCGGCAAACCGCTCAAAGGCAAAGCCGATTTTTCGACCCCCTACGGTGGCGTTACCTACCAGTTTGCCAACGCCGCCGACCTCGACGCGTTCAAAAAAGACCCCACCCGCTACGAGCCGCAGTACGGCGGCTGGTGCGCCTACGCCATGGGCGATTCGGGTGAAAAAGTAGAGGTGGACCCCGAAACTTACAAACTCGCCGACGGCAAGCTGTTTCTGTTTTACAACAAATTTTTCACCAACACCCTGACGAAGTGGAACAAGGACGAAACGCGCCTTCACCGCCAGGCCGATGGCAATTGGGCGAAGACGTTTAAATAGTCAGAACCTCGATTCGTCGGATTTTTTGGATAACCCTGAAATTTTGACTCAATTCTCAGCCATCAAGGCAATCCAAAAATCGGACGAATCAAAGTTTCGGCAACTCCCCTAAATCATGACCAAACTCCAAACCCGCATCGCGTGGCTGGCCCAACTGGTGGCCGCCGTGATTCTGCTCCAGACGCTGTTTTTTAAGTTTACAGCCTCCGAAGAAAGCGTGTACATTTTCTCGAAACTCGGGGCCGAACCCGTCGGGCGCATCGGCTCGGGCGTGCTCGAACTCATCACCGGCATCATGTTGCTCATCCCGCGTACGGCCTGGGCGGGTGCGCTGCTGGGGCTGGGCCTCATGGCCGGGGCGATTCTCTCGCACCTGACCGTGCTGGGCATCGCCGTCCAGGGCGACGGCGGGCAGCTTTTTGCCTACGCGCTGATTACCTTCGTGTGCTGCGCCACGGTGCTGGTGCTGCGCCGACGCGAGGTGCCGCTGCTGAATTTACGGTGAGCCTGGCACGGACTCCTGCGCAGGCGTGGCCCAGGTCTGCGCACCGGCCCCGTACCCCGATGGATTTGCCACGCCATTTTTTCATGAAAAACATTCGCTGGCCGCTTTTTCTGATCAAAGTTTTCAACTACGAATACTGGACGTGGTGGGCGTTTTACCTGCCCATGCTGCCGTACTGGGCCTTTCTGGCGGTGAAAACCCGTTCGCTGGCGTACTTCACGGCCGCTAACCCGTGCATGGACTGGGGCGGGTTTTTCGGGGAAAGCAAGTCGGACATTCTCCGAAAAATCCCGGCGGAGTTTTTGCCAAAAACGCTTTTTTTTTCGGGAACCGAAGCCGTTGAAACGGTGAAAAACGCCCTCCGCGTAGCGGAATTGGCTTATCCCGTCGTGGTGAAACCCGACGTGGGCGAGCGCGGCACAAAGGTGGAAAAAGTGAACACCACCGCCGAACTGGCCGCGCAGATTCGGGCCATCGGCGCGGCGTTTATCGTGCAGGAATTCGTGCAGGAGCCGCTCGAATTCGGAATTTTGTACAGCCGCCTGCCGGGCGAAACGCGGGGCCGCGTCACATCCGTGACGCGCAAAGGCTTCCTGAGCGTGACCGGCGACGGCCGCTTGACCGTCGAAGAGCTGATGCAGCAAAGCACCCGCGCCCGGTTTCAACTCGACCCGATGCGGGAACGCCTCGGTGCCGGAATGCAGGAAATTCTGCCCGTCGGCGAAACCCGCCTGCTCGAACCCATTGGCAACCACTGCCGGGGCACGGCGTTCCTGGACGACAACCACCTGATTTCCGACGCCCTCAACCGGGTTTTCGACCGCATCGCCCAGCCCATCGATGGGTTTCACTTCGGGCGGTTCGACCTGAAAGTGCACAGCGCCGAAGACCTCCTCGCGGGCCGCACCATCCGCGTACTCGAACTCAACGGGGCTTCTTCCGAACCCGGCCACATCTACGACCCGCGCCATACCCTCCGGGAAGCCTACCGCGATTTGGCCCGGCACTGGGATATTCTGGCGGAAATCTGCCTACGGCAAAAAGCCCGTGGCGTGCAGCCCGTGCCGTTTCGCACACTGGCGAAAGTAACCTGGGGACATTTTTGGTGAACGACGCGGGCAAAAAGAAACCGGCCTCCAGAAGAGGCCGGTTTCTTTTTTACAAAACCAGAACCGCGCTCAGTACCCCGGATTCTGCTTGATTTTGCCCGAATTGATGTCAATTTGACTTTGTGGAATCGCAAACACCAGGTTGTTTTCGCTCAACTGGCTTTTGATGCCGATGGCCGCCGCTTTGGCGCTGAGCACTGAAACGGCCCGGCCCGTGCGCACGAGATCGAACCAGCGGTGGCCCTCGAAGGCCAGCTCCACCCGGCGCTCCTGCTCAATGGCCAGGCGGGCATCGGCCTGCGCCAACCCGGTTTTGTCGGCCAGTTTGGCCCGCTGGCGCACCCGGTTCAGAAAGGGCAGCGCCTGGGCGGGCTGGTTGCTTTCGTTGAGCGCCTCGGCGTACATCAGCAACACGTCCGCGTAGCGCAGCACGTACCAGTTGTCTTCGGCGTCGCCATTGGTCAGCGGCGGGTCGAGGTACTTGCGGATGAAGCGGTAGTCGATTTTCACGCCCGAGGCGTTGATGTAACTCGTGCCCAGCGACGCGTCCCGGCGCACGTCGCCCGGCTCGTAGGCGGCCACCAAATCGGCGGTGGGCTGGTTGTTGCCGCCGCCGCCAAACTGAATCACGGCGTTGCCGGAGTTTTCGGGGGCGTAGGTGTTGCCAAAGTTGCTGCCTTCGCCGATTGCGCCTTTTTTGTACTGTACTTCAAAAAGCGACTCCTTGCTGTTTTTGTTGGCGGGCTTGAACAAATCGGCGTAGTTGGGCAGCAGGTCGTAGGTGGCGGCGTCGATGACTTCCTTCAGTTTGGCGGCGGCTTCGGGCCATTTTTTCTGGGTCAAATACACTTTTCCCAACAAGCCTTTCGCCGCGCCTTTGGTGGCCCGGCCCACGTTGGCCCCGGTGTAGCTGGCGAGCAACACGCCTTCGGCGTCGGTCAAATCCTTGACGATTTGCGCGTACACGTCGGCTACCGGGGCGCGGGCAAATTCGTATCCTTCGGCGGGGTCGCTGATTTCCTTCAGCACCAGGGGTACGTCGCCGAATACCCGCACGAGGTTGAAGTACATCAGGGCGCGCAGGAATTTGGCCTCACCCACGAGGCGGGCCTTCAGGGCTTCGTCCATCGTGACGCCCGCCGTACGGTCGATGACCGTGTTGCAGCGGTAAATGCCCCGGTAGCCGTCGGCCCAGCGGCTGGCCAGAAAGGGGTTGGTGGTGCGGAGGTAAAACTTGTCGAACTCGTCCTGGTCGGTGACCGAACCGGAGAGCACCGGCGAGGTGTCGTCCGACGGGATTTCGGCCACCACGTACAACTGCCCGTACTGCCCGGCGAATTGCAGCGCCCCGTAGGCCCCGCTCAGTGCGTTGAGCAAGTCGGACTGGGTTTTGAAAAACGACGCCGTGTTGGCCTGGGAAATGGGTGCCAGGTCGAGGAATTTATCCTTGCAGGCCGTCAGGCTGAGGCTGAGCAAGGCGGTGAGGAGGAGTTTTGATTTCATGGTGAATGATTGGTTATTGGGTAATCAGGGGATTAGGTAATTTGTTTGTGTACCGATAATTGACAAGTTACCCATTTACCCAATCCCCAATTACGCAGTTCCTAAAAGCCCAGGTTCAGCCCCACGGTGTACGTCCGGGGTAACGGGTAGGAGCCGTAATCCACGCCGCCGGTCAGCGGGTTTTCGTAGCCGCTCACCTCAGGGTTGTAGCCCAGGTACTTCGACGACGTGAACAGGTTTTGCACGCCCGCGTACAGCCGTAGCGTCTGCACCTTGATGCGCTGCATCAGCGCCGCCGGGACGTTGTACCCCAGCGTGACGTTGCGCACCCGGAAGTAGCTGGCGCTTTCCACCCAGCGGCTCGATACGGCGTTGGTGTTGCCCGTCGCACGGGTGTTGGCCCGGGGCGTGACGCCGTTGCCGGGCTGCTGGGGCGAACGCCAGCGGTCGAGCACGGTGGTCAGGTTGTTCTGGGTGCCTTCGAGGTTTTCGAAAAAGCGCCGCGACAGGTTCAGAATCTGCCCGCCCTGTACGCCCTGAATCACGACGCTGAGGTCAAAGCCCTTGAACGAAAACGAGTTGGTGAGGCCGTAGATGAAATCAGGCTGGTTGTTGCCGATGTTCGTGCGGTCGTCGGCGGTGATTTTGCCGTCGCCGTTTACGTCGGCGTACTTCGAGTCGCCGGGGCGGCTGTCGGCAAAGTGCGGGTAGCCGTCGAGGTCGGCCTGGTCGCGGAACACGCCCAGATGCTGGTAGCCAAAAAAGCTGCCCAGGGGCTGCCCAATCGCGGTGATGTTGGTTTCGCCGATGCCGCTGCCACTGCGGATGGGATCGCCGGTTGGCCCGAGGGCCAGCACCTTGTTGCGGTTGAAGGAGAGGTTGAAATCGGTGTTCCAGGTGAACACTCCCCGCAGGTTGCGCGTCGAAAGGGCGAATTCCATCCCCTTGTTTTCCACCTTGCCGATGTTGCGCGTTGCCGACGAGAAGCCCGTCAGGGTGGGCACCTGCACGGCCAGCAGCAGGTCGGTGGTGATGCGCGAGTAGTAATCGACGGTCAGGAATAGCCGGTTTTGGAAAAGCCCCAGTTCCAGCCCAACGTCGGTCTGGCGGCTTTTTTCCCAGGTCAAATTGTCGTTGCCAATCGTGCTGGTGGCCAGGCCGTTGGAGAGCGCGTTGCCGAACACGTAGTTGTCCTTGCTCAGCGTGCCGGTAGCCGGGTAATTGTTCGGCGTGCCGTTGCTGTTGAGAAACGCGTTGTTGCCCGACAACCCATAGCTGGCTTTTAATTTGAGTTCGCTGACGCCGTCGACGCCTTTCATAAACGGCTCTTCCATCACCCGCCAGCCCACCGAAGCGGAGGGAAACACCCCGTACCGCTTGTTGACTCCGAACCGTGAGGAGCCATCCTGCCGGATGGAGGCGTTGAAGAGGTAGCGGTCCTTGAAGACGTAGTTGACCCGCCCAAAGTACGAAGCCAGCGACCATTGGTCCTGGAACGACGTACCGCCCACGATGGTCCCGGCGTTAACCGTCCGGACCACGTCGTTGGGGAAGGCGTTGGCGTTCACCCGGTTTTCCTCGAAATTGTTCTTCTGCGCTTCCAGGCCCACCAGCACCCCGAAGCGGTGGTCTGAGCCGAGGTCGAACGTGTAGTTGAGGGTGTGGCTGGTCACCCAATTGATGTTCTGCGAGGTGTAGGAACTCCCCGTGTTGACGTTGGGCGGGAGCAGTTGGTTGAGCGGCAGGGCCGAGGTCTGGAACTGATTTTGGCGGAAGTAAGTCAGGTCAGCGCCAAACGTAGCGCGGTAGGTGAGCGTTTTCCAGACGTTCCATTCGGCGTATGCGCTACCCAGCAAGCGCAGGGTGCTGGC
Source organism: Spirosomataceae bacterium (assembly GCA_965249815.1). Lineage (GTDB taxonomy): Bacteria > Bacteroidota > Bacteroidia > Cytophagales > Spirosomataceae > JAJAZB01. The sequence goes on from CBDFMV010000003.1 coordinate 1,946,877, forward strand.
TTTGTTGTCCAGTTCGGTGATGTTGGCCACCGGGTTGGTGATGCCCGGCCAGTCGTAGGGCGCGGCGAAAGCGGCCTGCGAGGTGTAGGTGACGCCGTCGGGGGCGTAAACGGGTATGACGGGCGGGATGGCCAGGGCGGCGTTGATGACCCCGTTGTTGGCCCAGTGTCCGTCGGAATTGACCCGGTTTTCGATGGAGTACGAAGGGCTGAAACTCATCCCGACCTTCACCCGGTTTGTCAGTTGCGCGTCCACGTTGGAGCGGAAGGTGTAGCGGTTGAGGTCCGACCGCTTGAGGATGCCGTCCTGCTTGAGGTAATTGCCCGAAAGGGCGTACTGCACCCGTTCGCTCCCGCCCGACCCGGAAAGCTGGTAGCTGCTGATGGGGGCCTGCCGGAAAATCAAATCCTGGTAGTTGTAGTAAGCCAGGCTGGCGGGGTCGTTGAAATTAAGGCTCGGAAACTCCACGCCCTGCGGGTAGCGGTAGCGTTGCCCGGCGGGGCGGGCGCTGTTGGGGTCGCTGGTCTGGGCACCGGGCACGCGTTCGAGGTAAGCGGTGTTGGCGGCGTCGCGGCCAAACTCGGCGAACTGCTCCGCGTTGAGCAGGTTCATTTTTTTGCTGATTTCCTGAACGCCCGTGTAGGAATCGAAATTAATCCGGCTCTGGCCGCTCTTGCCGCGTTTGGTCGTCACCATCACCACGCCGTTGGCCCCGCGTGAGCCGTAAATGGCCGTGGCGCTGGCGTCTTTGAGCACGTCCACGCTTTCGATGTCGTTGGGATTCAGCAGGTTCAGCCCGCCGGGGTTGTTCAGTCCCCCGGAATTGAGCGGCTGGCCGTCGATGACGATCAGCGGTCCGTTGCCTGCGCTGATGGACCCCAGCCCGCGCACTTTCAGCGACGGACTCGTGCCCGGCGCGCCGGTGGTTTGCTGCACGAGCACGCCCGGCAGCCGTCCGGCCATGCCTTCGACGATGTTCGTCACGGGCTGGTCTTTGATGGCCTTCGTGTTGAGCGAAGCCACCGAGGCGGTCAGATCGCGGCGGTTCTGGGTGCCGTAACCCACCACGACCACCTCGCCGAGGGCCTGAATGTCGGACTTCAGCGTGACGTTGAGCGTGGTTTGGTTGCCCACGGGCACTTCCTGCCGGGCGTACCCCACCGAACTGAACACGAGCACGGCGGCTCCGTCGGGCATGGCGAGGCGGTAACTGCCGGTGCCGTCGGTGGTGGTGCCACGGGTGGTGCTTTTTACCGAAACGTTCACCCCCGGTAACCCCGCCCCGGCCTCGTCGCTGACGCGGCCCGAAATGGTGAGGTCGGCGGGGGAAGAAACGGGTTCGAGGGCCGCTTCCGGGCTACCAGAAACGGGGGAAACCGGCCGGGATTCGGCGGGTGACGCAACGGGTTTTGCCTGAATGACGAACGTTTGCCCGTCGAGGGCCTTGCACTGCAAATTCACCGCGCCAAGCAGCAGATTCAGCCGGTTGGCGACTTGTCCGTTAAATTCCTGCACGGGAACGGGGGCTACGCGCACCGCCCGGATGGCATTCGACCGGTAGTTGAACCGTACGACGTAGGTGCGTTCGAGGTCGGTAAGCAGGCTGCGGAGTTCCACGGTGGCTGCCGCTGGCTCGTCCTGGCGCGCGGCCTGCCAGGTGTGACCCGTGCGGGCAGAGGCCAGGGTCTGGGCGGCACCGGGCAGCACCGCGCCGCCCACCAGTCCGGCGAGCAGACCTGCCACCACGCGCCCCTGAAGAAAGGGTAGGTTTTTTTTCATGAACAGATCAGGAATAGAGTTAGGGAACGTTGGAAAATTGGGGGTATAAATCAATCAGCCGTCAGCACGACCCGCTGGGCTTCGCGCCGCGCCCGGCCCTCGAACGATTCGGTCAGAATCAGCACGGCCTTGTCGAGGTCATTGACGGGCAGTTCGCCAGTAAAATGCTGGCTTTCAAAACCTTTGCCTTCAAAAAGTAATCCCAGCCCGTACACTTCCCCGAAGCGCCGGGCCAGTTCACCGAGCGGCGCTTCGTCGAACAGGAGTCGGTTTTGCCGGTAGGCCGACACGCTCTGGGCCACCGACGGCGGAGCCGGTTGCACAACGCGCGGGGCCTCAGCCACGTACTCGGCCAACTGACCGGGCCGAAGCGTGAGGGCCTGCCGGGTGGTGAGATCGCGGAGTTGCACGCGGCCTTCGTCGAGCAGCACCTGGGTTTTGGCGGGCCGGGCGTACACGTTGAAATGCGTACCCAGCACCTCCACGTCGAGGCGGGTGGTATGCACGGTGAATTTGCGAAAGCCTTCCGGCACGGACTGTTTGGCTACGATGAAGTAGGCCTCGCCGTCGAGCCACACTTCGCGGGCCGCGCGCCAGGCCCAGCGGGAGGGCAGGCGCAGGCGCGAGTTGGCGTTGAGCGTCACGACCGAGCCGTCGTAGAGCGTCAGCGTCTGAAGCTGGCCGTAAGCGGTCTGAACTTGGATTGGGGTAAAAAAATACGCGTAGCCCCAGCCGCCCGCCGCCAGCAATAGCCCCAGGCAGGCGGCCACGGCCGCCCGGTTCCAGGGTCGCCAGCGCAGCGGAACGGCGCGCCCGGCCGGGGCCAGTGTCTCGGGGCGCAGGCGCTGAAAGCGCTCTTCCACGTAGGCATCCGAAAATTCCGTCCAGCTTCCTTCCAGTCCCAGCGCCAGCAGGCGGGCCTGGGCCAGTTCGGGTTTGAGGTGGGTGTGCGTGCGCAGGAGTCCCCGCCAGTAGGCGTCGCGTTCGGGGCCGGGCTGACGAATCCAGGCCCGGAACTCGGCGTCGTGCAGAAAATCCGCCGCCGCAAAATGGGTGTAGTCGGCGTACGACTTCATGTGGAAAGGGGGTTTCAATTCCAGAGTGAAGCCGGGGCGGGGGTTTGTAGTACGAAAAGGGAAAGTTTTTTTTGAGACCTCGTAGGAACGCCGCCCGGCACCGCTCCTACGAGGTGGGATGCCACACACAGGCGACCAGCATCCCGAAAAATTCCGGCCCCAGCCGTTGCCGGAGCACTTTCAGGGCCTGGTACACCTGCGAGCGGGCCGACTGGTACTGCATCCCGAGCAGGTCGCAGATGGGTTCATAACCCAGGTCGTTGAAGTAGCGCAGGTAGAGGATTTCGCGCTGGCGCGGCGAAAGCTGGTCGAGGGCGTAGCGGATGCGCTGGCGCAGGGCCTCATCGACGTCGAGGTCAATCCAGCGCTGTTCCGACGACGGTTCGAGGGCGAAGGGGTAGGCTTCTTCGTCGAGCGGTTCGCGGTCGAAGGCGCGCTCGCGCCGTAGTTGGGCCGAGAGGCGGTTGCGCAGGCCCTTCAGCAAATAAAACCGCACCGATTCGGGCTGGGCCAGGCGCAGACGGTACTGCCAGAGTTCGAGGAAAAGCTCCTGGATGGCGTCTTCGACCACGGCCACCGCGCCGTAAAACCGCAGGCCGTAGTTGAGCAGGGGCCGGAAGTGGGCGTGGTACAGTTGGCGAAACGCGCGCTCGTCGCCCCGCTGGAAAGCGGCCCAAAGTTCGGCATCGGTGGGGGGAAGCGATTGCATGGGCGCGTGTTTCGGGCCAGTGTAACTTTCTGGCGCAGAACGCCCTGTGGTTGTTCTGTACCAGCGCTACGCCCTACCGGGGCAGGCCTTTTTCTGACAAAGCGAAACAACACGGATGAATACCGAAAGCACCGTAAAAAAAAGGAATGCCCACACCAGGAATCCGTTGATGAAACCCGGATTCTATCAACCGGGTCAGTGCGCCTTTACAGCACCCGGTACCGCCACGCCTCGCCGGTCTGCAAATCCTGGTAGGCCAGGCGCAGGTGCCCGCCGTTTTGCTCCACCTGCATCACGCTGAAAGTCATCAGGCCGTTGGGTCGCTCCATGACGAGGTCGTTGCGCCGGTCGCCGTGGGCGCTGTGGTGAAATTGCCAGATCGCCTCCGCGCTGGAGTCAGGGTGCTGGCCTTGCCAGTCGATGAACCAACCCTCGCGGGCCGCCACGACGGCGGGCGGGTAGAGCGTCACCGACGACCAGATGCGCGGCAAATCAGCCGCCGGTTCGGAACGGAGAAGCCGCTCCCCGTCCCACTTCAATTCGCTGATTTTGGCGGAATTCGTTGAGCCGAAAACCAGCAGCGTAAACGGCTCAAGGTTCGAGAAATCGTACGACCGGGCAAACGCATCGGCGTCGGTGTAGCCAAAAAAATCGAGCACCACCTGCCCCCGGCTGTGGCGGTAAGGCGGGCGGGGTTCGTGGGCGTGAAAGGCCCCGTTGAGCAGACACACCGACAGCCCCGGCGAAGCCGCCAGCCAGGTGCCCCCGGCGCGGGGGTCTTTCGGAAAATACAGCTCGCGGTGATGCAGGCAATACTGCCTCGGTGCCACGGCCCGCGGGCGGCTCAGGTGCTCGTCGCGGTTGTTGGTGAGGATGAATCCGCCGGGTGTGGGCAGGTAGGTGAGGACGCACATATCAGTGGGCAGTGGGCAGCAGGCAGTGGGCAAAAGGCTGCTAAAAAAAGGCTAACGGCCCACGGCCAACTGACTCCGGTATCGCAGCGTCGAGTGCGCTACGCCGAAGGTTTCGGGGATGTCAAAGGCCGGGAATTCGGCGTTCAGGGCGATTTTTACGATGGCCATGTGGTGAACGCTGTGCTCGATGAGGTACGAAAGTTCGCGGAAGAAACTGCTTTGCTGGCGTCCGCCCTCGCCGTCTTCGAGCAGCAGCGGCGCGTCGTCTTGATGACCCCGGAGCAACCGGGCGGCACTGCTCAGGGCCTCGCAGGCCGCCTGCGGGTCGGTTTCGAGCCGGAGGTCGCGGGGGCGGGTGTCGTAATTGACGACTGCCGCCCCGGCGGGCTGGGCAAGCAGGCACTGGTAAAACTCAACCACGTGCCGCACGTGCTGACCCACCGAGTGCCCGTGCAACAGGGCCAGCGGCTCGGCGTACACGGGCGTTGGGAGGCACTCGAGCAGGCCCGTGAGCTGGTGGAGAATGTCGAGGTTTCGTTCCTGCAAAGGCGTCATTCCGATTGGGCGTTTACGGTGATGCGAACCACCACGCGGTCCGACATTCCGAGCGTATTGCCGCCGAGGTTATAGTCGCGGCGGTTCAATTCAAATTGAGTTGTAAAGGTGCCTTTCTTCCCCGTGTTTTCAAAGGTAAACGGCACCCGTACCGGGCGGGTTACGTCTTTTATGGTCAACTCAAACGTGCCCGTGTAACCGGTGGCCGCCCGTTCCAGCTTCGTCGATTTCATCCGCAGCGTCGGGTATTTTTCCACATTAAAAAATGTTTCCCGTTCGCGTAAGTGCTTGTTGCGCAGGTTGTTGTCGGTGTCGAGGGTGCGGGTATCCACGGTGGCAGCAAGGGTGCCGCTGGCCGGATTGGCCGGGTCGAAGCGCAACTCGGCGTTCAGGCCCCCCAATTTCCCCAACACCTCGACGCCAAACATTTTTGCCGTAAACGTTACCGAGGCCGAGAGGGGTTTCCACCCCTGGGCCAGGGTCGGCAGGGCAATCAGACTTACGAGAAAAACGGCAGGAAGGGTTCGGCGCACGATGAACGTTGGGGTTCAGTGTTTGGTGTTGTCTTTTAACTCGAAACCTTCGACTCAGAGCACTACACGCTGGACTCACAATCGAAACGACACGGCCACCAGCGGCATCAGCACTTTGGCCCGGAAGCGGTCGTTGTCGAAAGTCAGTTTGCGGTCGGTAGTGTATTCGGAAAACTGAAAACTCAGCCCGGCGCGGATGCCCACCTTCGGCCCGACCCAGTAGCGGGCGTAGAGTTCGGAGTTGAGGCTGCCCCGGTCGCTGTCGCTGATGAGAAGCAGGTTGAAGGGCGTCACTTTCGCGGGTTCGATCGTGACGGGCCGCCCCTGCGAGCGGGCCAGAAACTCGCCCGACTGTTTTCCCCCAAAACTCACGCCGATGGCGTCGATGTTGAACCCCACGTCGAACCGACTGCCGAAGGTGTACTGCAAATGCAGGCTCAGGTTCAGGGAGTTGGTCTGGGATTTGGGCAACCGGAGTGTGTCGATGTTGGCGACGATGTCTTCGGTGAACAGCGCCACGAGACTTTGCTTGCCCGACGTCAGGCGGGCGGGAGCCGTGCGAAAATTCAGGTCCTGGGCAAAAAGCGACGTCAGGCGCAGGCCTAAACCCACTTTAAACTTTCCGTATTCGCCGAAACCCCAGAGTTTGTTGTAAGAAACGGCAGGCGAAAAGGCCCCGCCGCCCGCCGCAAACGCCACGTCGGCAGTGGTGGAGTTTTTCTGGGCCAGCGCCGCGAGCGGCAGGAGGAAAACGAACAGGAAGAAGCGATTCATTGAAAAAAAGTTTAGCGTTCAGGGTTCAGCGTTTCGGGAATGGCACGACGCTGAACCCTAAACTCATTGCAACTCCGCACTGCCAAACAGCACCGTAAACTGGCGGCACCAAATCAACACGTACTTGCGCTGAGCGGGGTTGGCGTCCGATGGCAGCGGGAGGCTAAACGTGCCCGATTTGGTGAGCAGGGATACTTCGATGAAGTTTTTGGCCGCTTTGTCTTCGGCCAGGTACACGCGCAGGTCGGGGCCGGAATCAGTTTTGAAATCCTTGAAAGCGAGGCTTTGGGTGCCGTCAGCAGCTTTCACGACGCTGACCGTGCCCGAGGTGGTGTGGGCACCGTTGGCGAAGGTGCCTTTGGGCGTAACCTGGCCGGGCACACTCACGGGCAGGGGTTCGTCGGCGGGCGTCAGTTCGGGGTTTTTCTTGCAGGCCACCAGTACCAGCGGCACCAGCAGCGCAATAAGGAGTTTTTTCATCGGTTTTGGAGCGTTTTGGTGCAGCAAAGGTCGGGAGCGTCGCCGGATGGCGTTGTCGGCTGGCTGACGTTCAGGCCAAATCAATTGCATGGGTCACTGGTCATTGTTTACAGTCGCGCCACGTCCCCAATCGTCAGCGTCGTGCGGTCGTAGTCGAGCAGACCGGCCTGGCGGGATTCGTTGAACAACTGGCTGACGGTCTGGCGGGTAGAGCAGATCAGGCTGGCGATGTCCTGGTGGGTGAGGTAGTTTTTCAGGCGCACGTCGCGGGTCTGGTTGGGGGCTTCTTTGGCGGCCCAGTCTTTCAGAAACAGCAGAAACCGGCTGCGCACGTCCTTGAACATCAGGTTGGCGTAGCGGTTTTCGAGGCGTTTCAGCCGCAGGCCCACCAGTTTGGTAAACCCAATCGCCAGCGATGGATTCTGCCCCAGCACCCGTTCGAAGTCCGAAATCTTGAAACTGCACACCGTCACGTAGTCGGTCATGGCCACGGCGTACTCGTCGCCGGGGCGGTTGTCGAGCGTCACCTGCCCGAACAAATCGCCCTGCTGGAGCACGTCTTTGATGGTTTCGTGGCCCGCTTCGTCCACTTCCACGATTTTCAGAATGCCTTGTTTAAGCGTGAAAATCCGGCTCAGGTCTTCGTTCTGCGAAAAATAAATGATGTCGCCTTTGCGGGCGGTTTTGAAGTTGGAAATCAGGCAGATTTCCTGCATTTCCGTCCGGTCGAGGGCCGCAAACAGTTTGTGGTTGCGCAGGTACCAGTAGCGCGTTTCGTAGGGAATGGAGGTGGTCATGGTCCGTGAGGCGAATGTGTTTAGCTAATACGAAACAGAACTCCAAAAGGTTATGGGTTGGCTCCCCTAACTTCCTGAAAGTTGAGAAACTTTCGGGAAGTTGCCCCCGAATTTGGTTATTTTGCGACCGTCCGAACCCAACCCTTTCAATGGCCAAACTGCTTATCGTCGACGACGACCAGCGCATCCGCTCGGCGCTGCGTGATATTCTGGAATACGAAGGTTACACCATTGACGAAGCCCGCGACGGCGACGAGGGCCTCGAACTCATCCGGCAGAACGATTACGACGTGGTGCTGTGCGACATCAAAATGCCGAAAATGGACGGCCTGGAGATGCTCCTCAAAGCGAAGGAACTGGAAAAAAAGGCCCAGTTCATCATGGTTTCGGCCTTTGGCAACATCGAGAACGCCGTGGAAGCCACCAAACGCGGGGCTTTCGACTTCATCCAGAAACCCCCGGATCTCAACCGCCTGCTCGTGACGGTGCGCAACGCCTACGAAAAGTCACAGCAGCAGGTGGAAATCAAAACGCTGAAGCGGCGGGTGTACAAACTCAACGAAATCGTCGGCGATTCGGACCCCATCCGCAAGGTGAAGGAGACCATCGAGCGCGTGGCCCCGACCGAGGCGCGCGTGCTTGTAACCGGCCCCAACGGGTCGGGTAAGGAGATGGTGGCCAAGCAGTTGCACGAAAAATCGAACCGGGTCGGCAAGTCACTCATCGAGGTCAACTGCGCCGCCATTCCGTCGGAACTGATTGAAAGCGAACTGTTCGGGCACGAAAAAGGCGCGTTCACGTCGGCCATCAAGCAGCGCATCGGAAAGTTCGAGCAGGCCGACGGCGGCACGCTCTTTCTCGACGAAATCGGCGACATGAGCCTCTCGGCGCAGGCGAAGGTGCTGCGGGCCTTGCAGGAAGGCAAAATCACCCGCGTGGGCGGCGACAAGGAAATCAAGGTGAACGTGCGCGTGATTGCCGCCACGAACAAGAATTTGCAGCACGAAATCCGGGAGAACCGGTTTCGCGAAGACCTCTACCACCGGCTCAACGTGATCCCGATCCATGTGCCGCCACTGGCCGAGCGTCGGGGCGACATCCCGATGCTCATCGACAAATTTCTCAACGACATCGCCGACGAATACGGCAGTGCGGGCAATCCCAAGCCCATCGCGCCCGAGGCCGTGACCTACCTTCAGAGCCTGCCCTGGACGGGCAACGTCCGCGAACTCCGCAACGTGACCGAGCGCCTCATCATCATGTGCAACCACATGATCACGCTCGAAGAAACCAAAATGTACGCGACGGTGGGGTCGTAACGTTGGTAAAAGGAGGAAGGGGAGCAGGGAGGAAAGGAACGTTGCGATTCCCTTTCCTCCCTGCTCCCCTTCCTCCTTTTTCGCTCCTCCTCAATCCAGCACCACCCGCTGCCGCAGCGTGTCGAGGGCGCGGTACACCAGGTTGCAGACGGACTGATAGTTGAGCGACATGATGTCGCAGATTTCCCTGTAATCGTGGTTGTGGTAAAAGCGCAGCGAAATCACCTCGCGCTGGCGGCGACTCAGGCTCTCGACCGCCCGCTGCAAGCCCTCCATCCGGTCGGTGTGGCCCTGGTGTTCGAGCAGGAGTGCCTCCGCCGACGGCGTCGAAAGCCACTCCGCCGAATCGGGCAGTTCGGCGGCTTCGTTGCGGAGTGGGTCGGTGTTGAGTGTGCGGCTGATGCGGCGGCGCAGCGAACGGAACAGGTAGAATTTGATCGACGTGGTGTCGGACAAATTGGCCCGGGTGCGCCAGAGTTCGATGAAGAGGTCTTGGATGCTGTCTTCGATCAGGGCCGCGTCGGAGGTCACCCGGAAGCCGTACCCGTACAGCACCCGCGAGTAGCGCTGGTACATACGGGCAAAGGCGGCTTCGTCGCCCGCTTTGAAGGCCCGCCAGAGGGCCATTTCATCGGCGTCGTACACGGTCATTCCGGCGGAGCGGTCGGCGAGGGGAGAGCGGGGGCGCATGGTCGAAAAAGAGTGAGGTTAGGTGAAAACAAGGGCGGGATTTTCCCGGAAAAATTCAAGCTCGAGGTCAATCAAAGGAGGTGTTGAACAGTCAACTCTTTCTAAGAATTATCCTACCCGCTGGTCAACACTCTTTCGATTGTACCATCAACCCGTGGAATTTCAATAAAAAAATGCGTTTTTATTTCCGCAAACGTTACCGTAAACGTTTACATTGCCAAAAGACGGGCAGCGGAAAAATACCAAACCGCCAAACGAGTCGGCAAGGGGTACCCGTTTTGCCCTGTGCGGGCAGTCGGCGCGGGCGTGGGCGCTTCTTGGCGAAGTCCTATTTCTACGTATCTTTGGCAGCTTAGCCACGCCGTGCGCATGAAAAACCAGCCCGTCACCATCAAAGACCTGGCCCGCCGCCTGAGTGTGTCGGTGGCGACCGTGTCGCGGGCTTTGCGGGGATTGCCCGACATCCACCCCGACACCCGGCAGGCCATCCTCGACCTGGCCCGCGAACTCGACTACCAGCCCAATCAACTCGCCACCAGCCTGGTCAAAAGCCGCACCCGCACCATCGGGGTGATCGTGCCCAACCTCGGCTATTATTTTTTTTCGTCGGCCATCAACGGCATGGAAGAAGTGGCCTACGCCGCCGGGTACAGCGTGCTGCTGACGCAGTCGAAGGAATCGTACGAGCGCGAACTGACCAACCTCCAGGATTTGGCCCGCGGCCAGGTGGACGGCATCATCGTGTCGATTTCGCGCGAAACCGCCGACTACGAACATTTCCGCCGCCTGCAACGCCGGGGCGTGCCGCTGGTGCTCTTCGACCGCGACTGCGAAGCCCTCGACGTGCCCAAGGTGCTCATCGACAACCGCGCCGCCGCCCGCCAGGCCACCGAGCATTTGATTGAAAACGGGTGCCGCCGCATTGGCCTGCTGGCCGGACCGGCGTACCTCTCACTGTCCATTCAGCGAGTGCGGGGTTACCACGACGCCCTCGAAGCGCACGGGCTGAGTACCGAAGAAGCCTTGATTGCCTACGGCGATTACAGCCAGGCGAACGCCGTGGAACTGACTCACCGCCTGATGGACCTGCCCGAGCCGCCCGACGGCATCCTGGGCCTGAGCGACCGGATTACCGTCGGTGGGATGATCGCGTTGAAACAGCGGGGCGTGAAAATCCCCGACGAAGTGGCCCTGGTGGGGTTCAACAACGAACCCATTGGCGAACTCATCTCGCCCGCCCTGACGAGCGTAGCCCAGCCCGTGGAAGAAATTGGCCGCGAAGCCGCCCGGTTGCTGCTCGCCCAAATCGAAAGCCCCGACCCGACCCCACCCACTGTGCGCGTGCTGCCCACGCATCTGGTGGTGCGGGAATCGTCGAAACGGGGGAGGGTGGTGGAGGGGGTTTAATACGCTGACCCATGAGAACAGTTGCCATTGACGTTGAAAACCTGAAAGTGCGGAACGTGTGGTTTAACACCGAGAAAGTTTATTTTAACTTTCAGGATGGGCGCACGATGGGTGCGCCGCTGGCCTGGTTTCCGCGTTTGCAAAACGCCACCGACGCCCAGCGCCATAATTGGCGACTAATTGGGCGTGGTTACGGGGTGCATTGGGAAGAGTTGGACGAAGACCTTTCGGCGGAAGGAATGTTTTTGTTTACGAAGGAAAGCGAACAAGTCAACCGGGGGGTTCGAGTGAAAATGGCACGACAGGGTTTCTTCACCCTGCCCCATGGTACGCAGACTGGCGCGCCTAAATCTCACCTACGCGCCTACGGCCCCCAGCAAGCGATGTCCGGCCTTCACGGGCAAGGCGTTCAGGTGTTCGTCCATCAATCCCATGTTCAGCAGCCACGCCTCAAACTCCGGCGCGGGGCGCAGGCCGAGGAGTTTTCGCAGGTAGAGCGCGTCGTGGAACGAGGTGCTCTGGTAGTGCAGCATCACGTCGTCGGCGCCGGGTACGCCCATGAAGTAGGTGCAGCCCGCCGTGGCGAGGAGCGTGAGCAAGGCGTCCATGTCGTCCTGATCGGCTTCGGCGTGGTTGGTGTAGCACACGTCGCAGCCCATCGGCAGGCCGAGAAGTTTGCCGCAAAAATGGTCTTCCAGTCCCGCCCGCGTGATTTGTTTCCCGTCGAAAAGGTACTCCGGCCCGATAAACCCGACGACTGAATTAACGAGCAGCGGCCCGAACGCCCGCGCCACGGCGTACGCCCGCGCTTCGCAGGTTTGCTGGTCCAGCCCGTGGTGCGCGCCCGCCGAGAGCGCCGAGCCTTGCCCGGTTTCAAAATACATGACGTTGTTGCCCACCGTTCCCCGGTTGAGCGACAACGCCGCGTGTTGGGCTTCCCGCAAAATGCCCAGATTCACGCCAAACGAGGCATTGGTCGCCTCGGTCCCGGCGATGCTCTGAAAAACCAAATCCACCGGCGCGCCCTGTTCGACGGCCTGAATCGTGGTCGTGACGTGGCAGAGTACGCAGCTTTGGGTCGGAATGTCGAAGCGGTGGATGATGGAATCCAGCATGCCGAGCAGGCGGATGGTCGTCGGCACGTTGTCGGTGGCGGGGTTGATGCCGATGCAGGCGTCGCCGGAGCCGTAGAGCAGGCCGTCCACCACGCTGGCGGCGATGCCCCGGAAATCGTCGGTGGGGTGGTTGGGCTGGAGCCGGGTGCTGAGGTGGTTTTTCAGCCCAATCGTGTTCCGGAATTTCGTGACGACCTCGCACTTCGCCGCGACGGCAATCAAATCCTGCACGCGCATCAGCTTGCTTACGGCGGCGACCAGTTCGGGCGTCAATCCGGCCCGAAGGGTTGACAGGGTTTGGGCAGTTGTTTTTTCGGAAAGCAAAAACTCGCGGAATTCGCCCACCGTCAGGCTTTTAACGGGCGCAAACGCCGCCGCGTCGTGGGTGTCGAAAATGAGCCGGGTGACTTCGTCTTTTTCGTACGGAATCAGCGGTTCCTCCAGAAAAATCGTCAGCGGCAAGTCGGCCAGCGCCATTTGCGCCGCTACGCGTTCTTCGTAACTGCCCGCCGCCACGCCCGCCAGTTCGTCGCCCGAGCGTTGGGGGCTGGCTTTGGCCAACACCGTTTTCAGGTCGGGGAATTCGTACACCCGGTTGCGGACGGTGTGGCGGTGCATGGCGAATTGGTTTCGCGAAAGTTCGGCAAAAAACGCACGCCGTGGCGTTCGGCGCGCTTATTCCTCGGCCAACGCACTGCGCAAACCGGTCAGCACACGCTCCAGTTTAGCCCGGTTGCCCACGCCCGCCCGCAAGCGCCCGGCACTGGCGAGTACCCCGTTCAGGGCGTTTTTGTACCGCTGCCGGCCTTCGGCGGTCATGGCATCGCGGAGGTAAATCGGCGGACCGGGGTGGTCGCCCACGAGCGGTTCGAGCCGGACAATGTCGGTGGGCTGGTGCTGCTTCACGTTTTCAACATAAGCGTCTTCGGCCCGCAGAAACACCGAAAGGAGGGAGTCGAGGGCCGGGCCGTTTTTCGGAGAAAACATCGTTTGCAGAATCAGTCGGTACTGCGGTCGCCAGTCTTTTTCGGGGTGAAGTTCCACCGCCGCCATCAGGCGGAGCGTGGCCTCGTCGCCGGGGTTGGCCAGGGGGTGGAAGTAGTTTTCGACGGCCCGGCCCCCGTCGGCGTAGAGCCGTTGCAGCGCCTCGGCGGCGCGGCGGGCGGTGGGCAAAAACCACCGCGTACGCGCCCAGTGCTGGGGTGGCTCCACGTTGGGCGTGCCAGTGGTGCCCACGGCGCAGGGCCGGATGGCTTCGGTGAGTTGGCGGTGAAACGCCGGCTCGAAGGCGGGCCGACCGGGCCGCACTTCGATGAAATAATCCACGTTGCGGGTGAGGGCTTTCAGGGCGGGCAGGTCGTCGGGGCGCTCGTAGGCCATGCCCCAGCCGCTGACGCCGATGAGCTTGCCGGGGTAGCGTTGGCGGATGTACTGCACCACCTTCTGGTTAACGGCGGCGTGGTAGTCGGCGTCGGTCATTGCGGGGCAGTCGGCGCACTGGCAGCGGCCCTGGTCGGCGCTTTGCAGGCTGACGCCGTCGATGGGAAACGAAAATTCGTAGTCGATTACCCGGCGTTGCCAGTCCCAACTGGCGGGCACGTGCAGGCACAGCGCCCTCGGGTTGCCCCGGCTGAGTTCGGGGTGCGCCCGGATGATGCCCTCGAAGCCCCAACTGTACACCCCCAGGCCCGAAAGCACCTTCAGGCCGCGCCGATGGGCCATGTCGATGAGGCGGCGCACCTGCGCCCGCCGGGCGTCGTCGAGGGTGTGCTCGATGTCGAGTGGCCACTCGCGGGCCACGAACAGGCCCCAGAGCGAGATTTCGTTGAGGCCGATTTCCTGCAACACCCGGAAGGCTTCGTCGTAGTCGCGAAAAAGCGTTTCATCGATGCCGATGGACGGCCACGCTTCGTAGGGCCGAGGCTCGGAAGCCAGGTCGGTCAGCCAGCCGAGGTAGCCCCGGTGAATGAACTGGGCGTTGGCCGCCGAAAAAAAGAAAGCCAGAACCCCGGCGAGTGCAAAGCGAAGTGGCATGATGGAAAAAGGCGAAGCGCGGAAAGGTAGGAATTTTCCCGTTTCGGCCTGCCCGCGTCAGGCCCCGCACCCCGGCACGTCTTCCAGCCGGTAGTACACGGCCAGGCCGCGTTCAGTCGCCAGCCGCACGTCTTCGTCGGCGCCTTTCGAAGCGCCCGGTAGCCGCAGCACGGCGTCGCAGCGCGAAAGCAGCCGGTGCGCCACGGGGTAGAGGATTTCCTGCGAAAGCGCGTCGTCGGGGCCGGTCGAACCCGCCACACGGAGCAAAGGCAGCGCCACCCACTCGCCAATCATCGGGATGTGCCCCGCCCGAAAGAGCGGCAGCGTGACTTCCTCCAGGCGGTGGAGGTTTTTTTCCATCAGGCGCGGGTCGTCGTTGGTGCCCGACCGGTACGGCCCCGCGACGAGGATGAAGAGGGATCTTTTCATAAAATCAGGCGTTTAAAATGCGGTTGATTTGGAGGTGTTGCAGCAGCAAAATCGTCTTGGCATCCTGGATTTCGCCCGTTTTTACGGCGGCGAGGGCGTCGGCGAAGGGCAATTCCAGCACTTCGATGTCTTCCTCGTCCACGCCGCCGCCCGCCGTCCGGGTGGTGTTTTCGGAATACCCGGCGATGAAAAAAAAGAGTTTTTCCGTCACCGAACCGGGACTAATGTAGGCTTCCAGCACCTTTTCGACGTGCTCCAGGCGGTAGCCGGTTTCTTCTTCGGCTTCGCGGCGGATGGCCGTTTCGGGGTCGTCAGCATCGAGCAAACCCGCGCAGGCTTCGATGAGCATTCCGGTCGGGTTGCCGTTGACGTAGGTAGGCAGGCGAAACTGCCGGGTGAGAATAACCGTCTGTTTTTCAGAATTATAAAGTAAAATTACCGCGCCGTTGCCCCGGTCGTAGGCCTCCCGTGATTGGGTACTCCAGGTGCCGTTTTTGCGCCGGTAGTCGAACGTGAATTTTTTCAGCACGTACCAATTGTCGGAAAGCAGGGTTTCTTCGCGAAGCTGTACGGAGGAATTCATTCGGCAAAATTGATTACAAATGATTGATTTTGTTTATTTTTGAACAAATAAATAAAATGACTATGAGTTTCCAGGTTCGAAAGCTGAAAATCCTGCAATGGCTCGATGCGCGGGGCACGGCGGACGTAGCCGAACTGGCGGCCCTTCTGCACACCTCTGAAATCACCGTTCGGCGCGACCTGTCGGCGCTGGTCGGCCAGGGTTTGCTCGTGCGGACCCACGGCGGGGCGATGAAACTGGGCCTGGAACGAAATCCGGTGCAATTCGACCGAAAAACGGCCGCCCACGCCGACCAAAAAGACCGGATTGCCGCCCGCGCCGCCGAACTCGTTGCCGACGGCGACACAATCTTCCTGGATTGCGGCAGCACCATCTCCCGGCTTTGCCCGCTGATTCGGCGCAAAAAAATCCGGGTCATCACCAATTCGCTGCCCGTGGTTCACGAACTGATGGGGTCTGCCGTGGCGCTCAACCTCATCGGCGGCGAACTTGACGCCGCCCGGCAGGCCGTTCACGGCCTCGTGGCCGAGGAGCACGTGGCCCGCTACCGCGCCGACGCCGCCTTCATCGGGGCGGATGGATTTTCGCTGGAAACTGGCCTGACCGCCCGCACCGAAGTCGAGGCCAGCCACACGCGGGCGCTCATCCGGCAGGCGGAGCGGGTGATTTTGCTCTGCGATTCGAGCAAGCTGCAACGCGACCAGTACGTGCAATTTGCGCCGCTGTCGGCCATTCACACCCTCGTGACCGACGCCGGAGCCGACGCCGACTTGCTGGAGCGTTACCGGGCGGCGGGGTTGGTGGTGCTGGTGTGACGGCGCGGGCATTAACGTTTTTTAACTTGAAAGACCGGGACGTCCTGCGCTTTTTTACCGGACAAAACCCGGTTCCCCATGGCCGACTCCTTTCTGCACACGCTCCTCGTGCTGGGCATCCTTCAGGGATTTATCCTAAGCCCTTTGCTGTGGTTCGACCGCCGGGGGCACCGGTTGCCCAATCGCTTGCTGGCGGCCTTGATCGGGCTGCTGGCCCTGGCGAGTCTGGCGGTGGGTGTGCCGGTTGAAAACCGCTGGATTGGCTTTTTTCTCGACCTTGCCCCCCTGATCATGGTCATGCCGATGGGGCCATTGATCTACTTTTACACCCGTTCGCTGCTCGAACCGAACTTCCGGATTGGCAAAAAAGAGCGGTGGCATTTTTACCCGGTGGTGCTTGATTGGGGCGCGAAGCTGGTGGGTTGGGTGTTCGTCCTGGGCCTGTTGGTGGGCGTCGTTGAGCAGCGACAAGGGCCAGCCTGGGGCCGGATTATGGACGAATACAACGCGTACGTCGATGTGCCCCGCTGGCTTTCCCTCACTGTTTACGTCGTCCTGAGCGCCCGGTTGCTTCGCCGCCACACCGCCCAGACGGAGCGGCAAAAGCCCGAGTGGCCACAAAACCTGCTCTGGTTACGGCAGTTTTTAACCGTATTTATGGGCTTTCAAGGGCTGTGGCTGGTCTTTCTGGTGCCGTACATTATCCCGGCTTTTCGGGGTTTCATGCTCGATCGGGTTGGGTGGTACCCCATTTACATTCCCATCGCCATCCTGATTTACTGGCTGGGGTTGAAGGGCTACTTTCATCTTCGAAGCAACCCGGTCGGTCCGACGGCCCGAAAGGCAAGCCCAACCACGGTGTCAGCCGAAACGATTGGCAAAACAGTCGGGCTGTTGAAGGCAGCCATGCAAACCGACAAACTGTACCTCGACCCAGAACTGACGGTCGAAAAGGTCGGTCGGCACGTGCAGCTTCCCGCCAAAACGATTTCGTTCGTGCTCAACCAACACCTGCAAAAAAGCTTCAACGGGTTTGTGAACGAGTATCGGATTGAGGCCGTCAAGCAAGGCCTCAACGACCCGTCCAACGGACATTTGACCCTGACGGGCATTGCCTTCGAATGCGGCTTCAATTCCCAGGCCACCTTCCAGCGGACGTTCAAGCAGACGACGGGCGTATCCCCGAAGCAGTACGGCAACCGACCGACCGCCGTGTGATTTTTGAAAAGTCACCCCGCAACCTGACCTTTTTCTTTCTCACGAACAATGCTCAAATCCGGATTTGAGCAGACGGCTGCGTTGTTTTCGGTTTGATTTGCCTTAAAAACAAGCCTCATGAAAAACTACCTGTCGGGACTGCTGAGCCTGTTTGCGCTCTCGTTCTCAACGCCGCTGAACGCCCAGCAACCGTCCGATCCGAACCGGAGTATCACCGAAAAAGCGGAAGAATACCTGGGGGCGGTCGCCCGCCTGAACCGCTTCAACGGCACGGCGCTTCTGGCCCGCAGGGGGACTATTTTGCTCCAAAAAGGCTACGGGTGGAAGAACGTACGTACCCAAACGCCCAACGATACGAACAGCGTCTACCAGGTAGGCTCGATCACCAAAACTTTCACCGGGGCGCTGATTCTGAAATTACAGGAAGAGAAAAAGCTCTCCGTTCGGGATAAACTGAGCAAGTACCTGCCCGACTACCCCAACGGCGACCAAATCACGCTCGAACACCTGTTTCTTCATACTTCGGGGATTTATGATTTCAAAAACCTGCTGTACGGCCCCGACAGCGCCAAACTGACGCGCCCCGTCGACAAGGCGTGGATCGTGTCGCAATTCAAAAACAAGCCAACGACCACCCCGCCGGGCGGCGACGTGCATTACACCAATTCCGGGTATTTTTTACTGGGTTTGGTGGCTGAAAAAGTAACCGGTCAACCGTTTGAAACCGCCGTGCGGGAGCGGTTTCTTCAGCCCCTCCGCCTGACGCACACCGGCTTCGATTTCCGGAACCTGGCGGCTCCGGGCAAAACCACAGGCTACACGTACCGGAAAGATTCGGTGCTCGTTGCCACGCCGCTCATCGACTCGACGGTGGGGTACGCCGCCGGTGGAATGTACAGCACCGTCGGCGATTTGTACCGGTGGTCGCGGGTGGTGCAGGCCCGCCAGGTGCTCGAACCGGCGAGTTGGGAAGCCGCCCTCAATCCGCCGGGAAAAGGAGCATGGGGCTATGGCTGGGGGATTTCTTATTTCGAGAAAGACAAAAAACCCCTGAAACTCGTTTTCCAAAACGGCAACCTGCCTGGTTTTGCGACCTTTTTTATTCAGGCTCCCGACGAGGACATCACCCTCATCCTCCTCTGCAACGTCGATGACGCATCGGACGCAACCACCCTGGATCCGGTGGTTCGGGATTTGATCAGCATCCTCTTTGAACAGCCGTATCAACTTCCCAGAGACCGCAAAGCCATCTCCGTCAGCGAAACCGTACTCCGCCGGTACGTGGGTCGCTACCAGGAAAAATCCGACCGCATCCTGGCGGTCACCCTCGAATCGGGGAGGCTGTTTTTACAGATTACCGGACAGCCGAAGTTTGAAGTCTTTCCCGAAACGGAAACGGACTTTTTCCTGAAGGTTGTCGAGGCGCAGTTGACTTTCCAAACCGATCCCGCCGGGAGCGTAACGCAGGCAGTCATTCACCAGGGAGGGAGTGATTTCAATTGGAAGAAAAAGGAGTGAGGGTTTTGACCGTGCCCGGTCCGGCGCCTCAGGGCGGTTGTGGATGTCGGCAGCGGGGCTGGAGGTTGGTGACGAATTTTGCCTAATTTGACCAAAAATCGTTGCTCCACGTTTCCCCATTGCCCTCGTGAAACACGTCTTCCTGGCCGCTTTTGCGGCGTTGAGTCTGTCCGACGCCGTTTTCGCCCAATCCCCGCCCATTCTCCGCCAGGAGTTCATTTACGAAACCGCGCCTTTCCCCGAATGCCACGCCTCCACGCTGGCCGAAACGCCAGGCGGACTGGTGGCAGCCTGGTTTGGCGGCACCCGCGAAAAGCACCCTGACGTGGGCATCTGGCTGAGCCGCCTCGAAAACGAAAAATGGACCCTGCCCGCTGAGGTGGCCACGGGCGTGCAGGCCGACGGCAAGCGCCTGCCCTGCTGGAACCCGGTGCTGTTTCAGGTGCCGGGCGGCGAGGTACTGCTGTTTTACAAAGTCGGTCCCAGCCCTTCGGACTGGTGGGGCATGCTGAAACGCTCGCGGGATGGGGGCCGGAGCTGGTCGGCGGCAGAGCGATTGCCGGATGGAATTTTGGGTCCGATCAAAAACAAACCCGTGCTGGTCGTGCCCGACGGGTTGCTTTGCCCGGGCAGTTCGGAATCTCCCAACTGGCGGGTGCATTTCGAACTGACCCGCGACTGGGGCAAAACCTGGGTGAAAACTGGCCCCCTCAACGACGGCGTCCGGGACGGGGCGATCCAGCCCGCGATTTTGTTCCACCCCGGCGGGCGGTTGCAGGCGCTGTGCCGGAGCCAGAAAAGTGGGTTCATCGCCGAAACCTGGTCGGGCGATGGCGGCAGCACCTGGTCGCCGCTGGCGAACACGACCTTGCCCAACCCCAACTCGGGCATCGACGCCGTGACCCTCCGCGACGGACGCCACGTCTTGATTTACAATCCCGTGCCGCCCACGCCGGGGCAGTGGGGCGGGCCGCGTACGCCCCTCGTCGCGGCGATTTCGGACGACGGGAAAACCTGGAAAACCCTCGCGACGCTGGAAAGCGAGCCGGGCGAATTTTCGTACCCCGCCGTCATCCAGACCGCCGACGGGCGGGTTCACGTGACGTACACGTGGAAGCGGCAGCGCATCCGGCACGCGGTGCTCGACGTGAGAGCGGGGCGTTGAAGTTTTGTTTAACTTGGTCAAAAAAAGCATAGCATCATGGTCGCGACGGAAAGTTTAGCCGAAACAATTGCCGCCCGTCTGGAGGCCCGGGCCGATGCCCTGACTGACGTTCATCCCAAGCACTGGCTCCGCATTCCGGCGACGCTGGAGGAGTTTTTCGAGGTGGTCGAAGCCACCGAAGGTCAGCCGTTTGATTTGGAATTTGAGGACGGAATCATCCTTGCCCGCATGAGCTACGCCACCGAAACCCACGAACTTTTAGTCGGCAATGTAGTCACGTTGCTCAACACCCTCACCCGTGACGAAGCCGAGACCCGGGTTTACGGCAGTGCGCGCCTGATTTACATTGAATCCTGCAATCGGGCTTATAATCCCGACGTTGTGGTTGTCGCTGGGCCACAAGCGTATTTCGTTCGCCCTGGCAAGCCGCTGGCCATCACGAACCCTGCTATTTTGGTGGAAATTCACTCGAATTCTACCGAGGGCTATGACTACACCCACAAATTGGGTTGCTACAAGCAATTACCTTCGGTGCAGCACATTTTATACATCAGCCAGTTGAAGCCATTCGTGACGGTGTACACGCGGACCAGCGAAGACCAGCAGTGGCTAAACGCGGATTATGGGAAACTGGAAATGGAAATCGATTTGGGCGAGTTGAAGTTACCCATGCGGGAAGTTTATCGGAAAGTGGTTTTCGGCGAATCAGCCAAAGCCGGGTTAGTTTCCTGAGCTTTCCCCACCCAAGCCCCCACCACTATCCCCACCACGCTCGCGCCCAGCCCGTAGAGCAGCGGCGAAAGGGCGGTTTCGAGGCGGTCGCAAAGCAGCCACGCGCCGATGCCCGCGCTCATCGACAGCAGGCAACCGGTCCGGTTGGCCCGCCGCCAGTACAACCCCGCCGTCATCGGCACGAAGAGCGACACGAGGCTGAAGGCCGACGATTCACCGACCAACTCAAAAATGTCCTGCCGCCCCAGTGCCATCCAAATCGAGGCGATGGTGACAGCTACCACCGAGGCGCGGATGACGGCCAGCAGTTGCTTATCGGCTAAATTTGGGAAAAGGGGCCGAATCAGGTTTTCGCCCAGCACCGCCGCCGGGGCCAGAATCGCGCCCGACGTGGTGCTGAGCAGGGCCGAAATCAACGCGCCGAAAAACAAAACCTGGAGCCAAAGGGGCGCGTGTTGCAGCACCATGTTGGGCAAAATGAGTTGGGCGTCGTCCTTCAGCAACTCCGGGTGCAACTGCACGGCGGCCAGCGCGATGAAGAGCGGCAGCGTGGCGACGGTCCAGTACAACAGCCCCGCCAGCACCGAGGCCCGTACGGCGGTGGTGGCGTCGCGGGCGGCCATCACCCGCTGGAACACGTCCTGCTGCGGAATGCTCCCCAGGCCAATCGTCATCCAGGCCGCCGCGTAGTTGGCCCATTTTGTGGGGGAAAACTCCGTGGGCACGACCCGGAAAAAGCCCGGTGGCTGCCGGTCGATGAGCGCCGCCAGCCCACCCGTTTCTCCGATCAGAATCCACGCCAGCACGGCCAGCCCCGCGATGAGCAGGAGGTTGTGCAAAAAATCGGTGATGGACACCGACCACATGCCGCCCGTGAGCGTGTAGGCCAGCACCAGCCCCGCGCCCACCCAGAGGCCCGCCTGCATGGGCACCCCGAAAACGGTTTGGCCGATGATGCTCATCGCCACGAGTTGGGCGGCAATCCAGCCGAAATACGACGGCACGATGAGCAGGGCCGAAAGGGTTTCGGCGCTCCGCCCGAAGCGCTTCCCGAAAAAATCACAGAACGTGATGATGTTCCAGCGGTAGAAAATCCGGGCGTAAAACAACCCCACCAGCACAAGGCATAGCCCCGCGCCGAACGGGTCTTCAATGACGTTGAGCAGCCCGCCCGCCACGAATTTCCCCGGTGCGCCCATCATCGTTTCGGAGCCAAACCAGGTGGCGAACGTCACCATCGACGCCAGCCCGAGGCCGAGCCGCCGCCCGGCCAGCACGAAATCCTCGGTGGTTTTCACGCGCCGCGCCGCCCACAGGCCGACGCCGAGGTTGAGCAACAGGTAGAAGACGATCCAGACAAGGAGCACGGCAATGTGAACGAGGATATGTGATGACCGAC
The DNA here is from genome assembly GCA_965249815.1 of Spirosomataceae bacterium. Taxonomy (GTDB): domain Bacteria; phylum Bacteroidota; class Bacteroidia; order Cytophagales; family Spirosomataceae; genus JAJAZB01. Next base: position 1,968,918 of record CBDFMV010000003.1, read on the forward strand.
AGGATGAAAACGCAAAGAAAAAAATCCTGGTGGTCATTTCATCGTTCGCATCTTCGTTCCGACTAAGTTTGAAAAATTTTGTTTGCCTAAAACCCCACCAATTCGTTGGAGTTACTTGGTTTTTTCCTGGCCATCGCCATTGGGTTGCTGCTGAGTCTGCTCGGCGGGGGCGGCTCCATCCTAACGGTGCCCGTGCTGGTTTACCTCTTCCATATTCCACCCGCGCTGGCCACGGCCTACTCGCTGCTCATTGTGGGGGCTTCGTCGGCGGTGGCCTCGGCCACGTACCTGCGGCGGGGCCTGACCAGCCCCAAAACCGCGCTGTATTTTTCGTTTCCCTCGTTCGTGATGGTGTACTGCACCCGCCGGTTCGTGCTGCCCCGCCTGCCCGACGTGCTGCTGACCGTGGGCGGCTTTACCCTGGCGAAAGACGCCTTCCTGCTCCTGCTTTTCGGGGTGTTGATGGTGCTGGCGAGCCTCTCGATGATCCTCGGACGGCGCACCGGCACCGACGATTTTGAAACCGCCCGACGGCTCAATTACCCGCTCATTTTTACCGAAGGGCTGGTGCTGGGTACGCTCACGGGGCTGGTCGGCGTGGGCGGCGGGTTTCTCATCGTGCCCGTGCTGACCAACCGGGTGTACCTGCCCATCAAACTGGCCGTGGGCACCTCGCTGATGATCATCGCCATCAATTCGCTCGTCGGGATGCTCGGCGATTTGGGTCAGCACGCGCTCGATTGGGCGTTTTTAGGGAAATTCCTGGCCCTCACTCTGCTCGGCGTGGTGGTGGGAACCCGGCTTTCCCGGCGCATCGAAAGCCGCCACCTCAAGCCCGCCTTTGGCTGGTTTACGCTCGTGGTGGGAACCGGGATTTTGATTCGGGAGTTACTTGGCTGAACTGCTTACCACCCATGCCACTCGACCAAACTTACTGGCAAACCCGCTACCAAACCGGCCAGACCGGCTGGGATTTAGGCGCGGTGTCGCCGTCGCTCCGGGCTTACATCGACCAATTGACGGACCCCGAGTGCTCGGGGCTGAGCATCCTGATTCCCGGTGCAGGCAACGGCCACGAGGCGTCGTATTTGGTCGAAAAGGGTTTTACCGCCGTCACGGTGATTGATTTGGCCCCGCTGCCGCTGGCTCGTCTGCGCGAGCGGGTGGGCGAAAACCCGGCGCTGCGGCTGGTGGAGGGCGATTTTTTCGACCACGCCGGGCCGTACGATTTGGTGCTGGAACAGACTTTTTTCTGCGCCCTTGACCCGGTCCTGCGCCCGGCTTACGTCCGGCAAATGCACCAACTCCTGAAGCCAGGCGGAAAACTGGTCGGGGTGCTGTTCAACACCGATTTTGAAAACCCCGGCCCGCCCTTCGGGGGTTCGGAAGACGAATACCGGAAGCTGTTTTCGCCGTATTTTCGCCTCGACGTGCTCGAAACCGCCACCAACTCCGTCAAGCCCCGCGCCGGGCGGGAGGTGTTCATTAATTTCGTCAACCACTGACCGATGACCCGTTATGAGTTTCATTGGTAAATGGTTATTGGTCACTGATCATTGAAAACCATGCAAGGGAATTTTCAACAACTCATCGGCTCGGAAACGCCCGTGCTTGTGGATTTTTTCGCCACCTGGTGCGGCCCGTGCAAGGCCCTGGCCCCGCACCTGCACCAACTCAAGGAGCGCGTGGGCGACGCCGTGCAAATTGTGAAGATCGACGTGGATAAAAACCCGGCCCTGGCCAGCCAGTACCGCGTCAGCGGCGTGCCCACGCTGATGCTGTTCAAAAGCGGCAAGACGCTCTGGCGGCAGTCGGGCGTGCTCACCGCCGCGCAGTTGGAGCAGGTGATCCGGCAGAAAATCTGACGAGATTCACCGCCCAAGAAATTCAGCAGAAAACCCATGATTGTCGAACAACTCTACACCGGCTGCCTCGCCCAGGGGGCGTACTACCTCGAAAGCGACGGCGAGGCGGCCGTCATCGACCCGCTCCGCGAAACCTCGCCGTACCTGCGGCGGGCCGCCCAGCACGGCGCGAAAATCAAGTACGTGTTCGAGACGCACTTCCACGCCGATTTCGTGTCGGGTCACGTGGATTTGGCCAAAAAAACGGGTGCCACCATCGTGTACGGCCCCGGTGCCGTGACAGGTTTTGATTCGTACCACGCCCAGGACGGCGAGGAATTTGCCATCGGGAGGCTCCGGCTCCGGGCCTTGCATACGCCCGGCCACACGCCCGAATCGACCACCTACCTGCTGCTCGACGAAACCGGAAAACCCACCGCCATTTTCACCGGCGACACGCTTTTTATCGGCGACGTGGGCCGCCCCGACCTGGCCATCAAAGGCAACGTGACCGAGCGCGACCTGGCCGGAATGCTTTACGACAGCCTGCACCAGAAAATCATGACCCTGCCCGACGACATCACCGTGTACCCGGCGCACGGGGCGGGGTCGGCCTGCGGCAAAAACATGAGCAAGGAAACCACCGACACGCTCGGCAACCAGAAAGAAACCAACTACGCGCTGCGGGCGCAGTCGAAAGGCCAGTTTATCGAAGAAGTGCTCGCCGGGCTGAGCCAGGCGCCGACGTATTTTGCCAAAAACGCGCTACTCAATAAAACCGGCTACGAACCCATTGACGACGTGATGCGGCGTGGTAGCCACGCCCTGTCAGTGGCGGCTTTCGAGGCGGCGGTCAACGAAACCGGTGCGCTGGTGCTCGACGTGCGCCCGGCCACGGAGTTTGCGCGGGGCTTTATTCCCAATGCCATCAACATCGGCCTCGACGGGCAGTTTGCGCCGTGGGTCGGCGCGCTGATTCCCGATTTGCTGCACCCCATCGCGCTCGTCACGCCCGTCGGCAAGGAGCGGGAAACCGTGCTGCGGCTCGCCCGCGTGGGCTACGACCACTGCATTGGCTACCTCGACGGCGGGTTTGAAACCTGGACAAAAGCCGGGAAGGAAATCGATGCGGTCGAATCTGTTTCCGCCGCCGAATTTGCCCGACGCCACCAGGCCAACCCCGAAACGCCCGTCGTGGACGTGCGCCGCCCGGCCGAATTTAACGCCGAGCACATCGAAGGAGCCGAAAACCACCCGCTCGACCACCTCAACGACCACCTCGCCGAAATTCCCCGTAACCAGCCCGTGTACCTGCACTGCGCCGGGGGCTATCGCTCGATGGTGGCCGCGTCGATTCTGAAGGCACGGGGTTTTGAAAACCTCGTCAACGTGGAAGGTGGCCTCGGAGCCATCCGGAAAACGGGCCGCGTGCCCCTCACCACCGAAACTCCGGCGCGGGCGTAATCTTTTTTCCGAAAAACCATGCTTGAATTCCTCCGTCAGCCCTGGACGTGGTACGTAGCCGGGGCGCTTATTGGCCTCACGGTTCCGGTGTTGCTGCTGCTGGGCAACAAACCCTTCGGCCTGTCGTCCAACCTGCGGCACCTCTGCGCAGCCTGCGTGCCCGCCAACGTCGAGTTTTTTAAGTACGACTGGCGTGAGCAGGCCTGGAATCTCTGGTTTGCGGGCGGCATCGTCGTCGGGGGTGCCATCGGCAGTTACTTCCTGACCGACTCCGCCGCCCTGGTGCTGGCCCCCGACACGCTGGCCGACCTCCGGGCCCTGGGCCTGCGCGATTTCACGAGCGGCCTGCTGCCCGCCGACTTGTTCTCCTTTCAGGCGCTGGGCACAGCGAGGGGGTTGTTTTTCACCGTCGTCGGTGGGTTTCTGGTGGGCTTCGGCACGCGCTACGCCAACGGTTGCACGTCGGGCCACGCCATCATGGGCCTATCCAACCTGCAATGGCCCTCGCTGGTGGCTACGATGTGTTTCATGGGCAGTGGCGTGCTGATGACCCACTACGGGTTGCCGCTGGTCTTTTCTATATTCCAATGAATCCAACTTCCGCACAAACGCCACCGGTTGCGGCCCGCAAAGCGGCCCAGGTGGGCAACTGGCGTTACGCCCTGGTGGGCGTCTTTTTTGGCATCACGTTCGTGAAAGCTGAGATTATTTCCTGGTTTCGGATTCAGGAGATGTTCCGCTTCGATTCGTTCCACATGTACGGGGTCATTGGCACGGCCGTGGCGGTGGGGCTGGTTTCGGTGCAGCTCATCAAGCGGTTTGGGGTGAAAACCTTCGACGGGCAGCCCATTGCCATCGCGCCGAAGCCCTTCACGACGGGCACGGTCGTGGGGAGCCTGCTGTTTGGCATGGGCTGGGCCATCACCGGGGCCTGCCCCGGCCCGCTCTTTGCTCATGTTGGGGCGGGGTACGGCGTCATGGTCGTAACTTTGCTGAGCGCCCTGGCCGGTACCTGGGTCTATGGCTGGCTACGGCCCCGGTTGTCGCACTGATTTTTCGCCAAAAAAACTGATTGCCCATGCCCCGAACCAAATTTGAAGCCATGCTCGAAGCCCGCTGCCCGCGCTGCCGGGAGGGCAAAATCTTCGTCTACCCGTGGTGGCAAGTGGGCAAATTTTCCCGGATGCACGAGCACTGCCCGCACTGCGGGATGCGCTACGAGGTGGAGCCGGGGCTGTTTTTCGGGGCCATGTTCATCAGCTACGCCATCTCGGTGGGGATCATGATTGGCATTGGCGTGCTGAGTTTCGTAGTTTTCCGCGATCCCGACAACATCTGGCTGTACTACGTCATCCCGATTACGGGGGTTTCGCTGGTGGCCGTGCCGTTTAATTTCCGAATTTCGCGGGTGTTGATGCTTTATCTTTTTTCTGGCGTTACGTATGACGAGCAGCTATCGGAACCGAATCCACCCCGCTAACCTCCTGTTCGTGAGTTGCCTGCTGCTGGGCTCGGCGGCGTATGGCCAGCAGTACCAGCACTACACCGTCTGGTCGCGGATTCAGGTGCAGAAACGCTTCACCAAGCGTTTCGAACTGACCGGCGAATACCACTACCGCCAGCAGAACGACTTCCACGACGCGGTTCAAACGCCCCTCGACCGCCCCCTGACCCGCGCCTTTCGCCTCATCGGCAACTATCGGAAGGGGGCCTGGTCGTTTCAGTTGAACCCCTCCTACTTTCTGAGCTACCAGTTGATTGGCAAGGAAGAAGACTACACCGTGCCGACGAACGCCGAGTGGCGCTTCGCCGCCTACACGGAGTGGGCGCGTACCTGGAAGCGCTTCACGTTTCGGGTGCGGCCCGGCTACGAGTACCGCTTCCAGGAGCGCAACAACTACGCTCCCACGGGCCGGGCGCGCCTGCGGGTGCAGGGCCGCTTTGCCCTCGGTAAGCGGGTCCGCTGGCTCGTGGCCGACGAACTCCTCCTCAACGTAGGCCCCAACGCCGCGCCGCTGCTCTTTAACCAGAACCAGGCCTCCATGAGCCTCGATTTCGACCTGTACGAAAAATGGCTGGGCCTCGAAGTGGGCTACATGAACATTTACCGCCAGCGCCGCACCCGCGTGGAATTCGACGACGAACATGCCTTGGGTGTACAATTGAAAATCCGATTGTGAACGCCCCAGGGCGGTCTTTCGCGGTCCTGTCGGGGGGTCACGAATGGGGCAGTAGACTGGACGGACGGCAAACCGACCCCGCGCGTGCACGCCTATAATCGGTTTTGGGGCGTGTGGCTGACGAAGGGGGAGAAGGTGTGCGAGTGAGGACGGATAAAAAACCAAACATTCCCAGCCCGTCATTGCGAGGAACGAAGCAATGACGGGCTGGGAATGTTTTAGCGGCCGAACAAAATCAGCCGCTATTTTTTTGCCCAATCGCTTGCAGGCATCGAACTTCAATGTATGTTTGCGACACCTTGTACATTGAGGTATAAAATCCGATGAATGATTTAACGAAAGAACTCGTCGCGGCGGCGTCGGTGCCGGTGGTGCTGGCGGTGCTGGGCCGGGGCGAAAGCTACGGCTACGACATCATCCGGCAGGTGCGCGAACTGTCGGGCGGGCGGCTCGACTTTTCCGAAGGCACGCTCTACCCGGTGCTGCGCAAACTCGAAGAACGCGGCCTCGTGGAAACTGAGTGGCGCAAGGCCGACAACGAGCGCCAACGTAAATACTACCGCCTGAAAGACGACGGCCGCGCCACCCTCGACGCCGAACGCCGCAACTGGAACGCCATCAATTCCCTCCTCCAAAATCTATGGAACGCCAACCCCGCTTTGACCTGACCACCGCCACCGAAGCCTGGCTCGACCAGTTGCGCCAGCGCGGCACCCTCACCGACGACGACGTGCAGGAACTGCATACGCACGTGCTCGACAGCATCGAACCGCTGAAGGCAACCGGGCTGTCGGAAGAAGAAGCGTTTTGGGTAGCCCGCCACCGGCTGGGTTCCGCCGAAGTCGTGAGCGCAGAATTTGGCAAAATTCAGCGGCCATTTGCGGTGCGGCGCGAACCGGTGGTGTTTCTGCTGGGGGCGCTGGTCTTCGTGATTTTGAAGAACGGAATGGATGCGGCGGGCTACGGCGTCACGGCGTGGCTGGCCCGGCATTCAGCCAACGATCAACTCGTCATCGGCGTCGATTTTGGCTTCCGCCTGCTGTTGTTTCTGGTGCTGGTGGCCGGATTGATCGGGTATTTTCGGCGGGGTGAAGCGGGACACCGGTGGTTTTTCGGATGGCTGCACCGGGCACCGGTCGGCGTGGTACTGACCTTGACCGTGCTCGTCGGCGGGGTGCAGTTTGCGTGGTTTTTTAACAAAAAAGAAGTCATGAATTTAGTGAGAGACTCCTCACGGGAACTCTACGGCATCTGGTTCAACAACCGCCTGTACGCCTACGGATTCTACCTTTCCTGGCTGGTCGCGTTGCTGACGCTGTCGGTGCGGCACGTTTCGGTCGGGAAGTGGTCATTGGCGGGCTGGGTGCAACAGGCCCACGCCGTGCCGTTGATTCTGCTCGGATTTGGGTTTTTCAGCGGAGCGTTTTTGGGAATCGGGTTTGACGTCGTGCAGCGGTTTACCGGCGTTTCCAACGAACTGATTGGCCCGGCTTCTTCGCTCCTGTTTTGCCTGGTAGCTGGTTTTGTGCTGGCTAAAAACAAGCGTTACTCGTTCGCCGTGCGGGTTGTTGTTGCCGTTGCGCCGATCCTGCTTTGGTGCAGCCTGGGTTTCATTTTGGGCGATAAACCCTACGAAACGGAGATGCATTTTCTTCTCAAAAACGGTAGCCTGGCGGTGGTTGGGGCGTTGATCGGCCTGGGATTGGGCGCAATGCAGCAACAGAAAAGCTTGACGGCGTGAGGAAACTTGGGTTTTGGTGAAAACCCTTTAATTTCCGGGAAAACTGCGCCGCGCTTTCTTTCCCGTGAAAAACCTCCTCCCGCTCCTTGTCCTGCTGGCCCTCACCGCCACGGCCCAAAAACCCAAGCCACCGAGTGAAATCCTCTGGGATACCTACGGCATTCCGCATATTTTCGCCGCCACCGACGAGGGCCTGTTTTTCGGCTACGGCTACGCGCAGGCCGAAGCCCACGGCGACTTGATCCTGCGGCTGTACGGCCAGAGCCGGGGGCGCGGGGCTGAATTTTTGGGCGAAGACTACGCCGACGACGACGAGTGGGTGCTGCTCAACTCGATTCCCGAACGGGCCGCCGCCTGGTACGCCGCCCAGACGCCGCAATTCCGCAAACTCCTCGACGCCTTCGCACGGGGCGTCAACACCTACGCCGCCGACTACCCCGGTCGGCTTTCGGCGGCGGTGAAGGCCTTCCTGCCCGTCACGGGCGTGGACTTGCTGGCGCACTCGATGCGCGTGATTCATTACCAGTTCGTGGCCCCGCCGGGACCCGCCGCCACGGCGGCAGCCCGCCTGCCCGACCAGAACGGCTCCAACACCTGGGCCATCGCCCCGAAGCGGTCGGCGAGCGGCAAGGCGTTGCTGCTGGCCAACCCGCACCTGCCCTGGGAGGATTTCTACGTGTATTTCGAGGCGCACCTCGTCGGGCCGGGCACCAACGCCTACGGCATCACGCGGGTGGGGTTTCCGTGTTTGACGATGGCCTTCACCGACGACCTCGGCTACGCCAACACCGTGAATACCCACGACGGGCAGGATTTTTACGAACTAACGTTGAAAGACGGCGGCTACCTGTTCGACGGGGCGGTGAAGCCGTTTCTGAGCAAAGAAAAAACGCTGAAAATCCGGCAGCCGGACGGTTCACTGCGCGAAGAGCGCCTCACGGTGCGGGAGTCCGTGCACGGGCCGGTGGTGGCTGAAAGAGGTAGCAAAGCCGTGGCTATGCGCGTGGCGGGCATTGACCGGCCAGGGATGTTGCAACAGTACTGGGACATGTGCCGGGCGAAAAACTTACCCGAATTCGAGCGCATTCTAAGCCGGTTGCAAATCCCGATGTTCACCTTCAGCTACGCCGACCGGGCCGGGCACATCCTGAACCTGTTCAACGCCACCGTACCGAGGCGCGAAAGCGGCGACTACAAACGCTGGAGTGGCACGGTGCCCGGCAACACGTCACAAACCCTCTGGACGAGTTACCTCCGGTACGACGAATTGCCCAAAAGCATCGACCCGCCCAGCGGCTGGCTGCAAAACTGCAACGAATCGCCGTGGACAGTGACGTTTCCGATGCCCAACGATTTTCACCACTTCCCGGCCTACCTCGCCCCGCCGCCCGGCATGTCGTTTCGCACCCAGCACTCGGTGCGGATGCTGATGGAAGACGCCAAGATTTCGCTCGAAGAACTCATCCGCTACAAACATTCGACCCGCCTCGAACTCGCCGACCGGATTCTGGACGACCTGGAAAACGCCACTTCAATGGCTCAAAACGAGGAAGCCCGCGAAGCGATGCGCGTGTTGAAAACCTGGGACCGCCAAACTAACGCCGACAGCCGGGGCGCGGTGCTGTTCGAGGCTTTCGCGGAGGAATGGACGAAATCCACCGGCGGCATCACCAAACTTGGCACGGCCTCACCACTTTTTGCCAAACCCTGGAACCCCGCTGACCCGATCAACACGCCCGACGGTCTGGCCAACCCGACCGCCGCCGTGGAGGCGCTGACCGCCGCAGCCCGGCGGGTAAAAACCACGCACGGGCGGCTCGACGTGCCCTGGGGCGAGGTGTACCACTTCAAAATCTGGGGGAAAGACCTGCCCGCCAACGGTGGCCCCGGTCCGCTGGGGGCGTTTCGGGTGATGACCTTCGGCAACCGCGCCGCGAAAGGGACGGTGCTGCCCCTTCACGGCGACACTTACGTGGCCGCCATCGAGTTTTCGACGCCCGTGAAAGCGCGGGCGCTCATCGGCTACGGCAACGCCAGTCAGCCAGGTTCGTCGCACCGCACCGACCAGTTGGGGCTGATGCAGCGGCAGCAACTCCGGCCCGTGTGGCGGACGCGGGCGGAGGTGCTGAAGCATTTGGAGAAGCGGCAAAAATTCCCCCTTTGAAGGGGGGTGCGGCGGGATTGTGGGGAGGAGGGGGATGTTCGGCGTGGACGGGGCGCACATCCCCCTCCCACCGCGCCGCCTCACGCACCCCCCTTTGAAGGGGGACTAAATGCACTAATTCCATCACGTTCCCTTTAAAGAGGAATTTCAGGCGGTTGAAAATCTTCCGAAGGTTCTGGGGTAAAAACCACCCTCACTGCCTTTCTTCGCAGAAGTCTCTAAACCTCAACCCCATGCGCACCTTCCTCTGCCTGCTTTTCGCAAGCCTGGCTCTTACTGTCACGGCCCAGCAACCCGGCTCGTACAACGGCCTCGACGTGGGCCTGAGCAACATTTTTCGGCTTTCCAACGCCAAATCGCGCTCGATCAGTCCCGAGAATTTCACGGGCGAAAAAGGCCGGGGCGGCATGGCCGAACCCACCGACACCACCATCAACCACGCCAACGCCCGCCGCGAAGCCCGCGATTTGGGCCGGGGCTGGAAGCTCAACCCGTTTGTGATCATCAAACCGGGCACCACGTTTACGCTGGCCGACATCACCGGGCCGGGGCAAATCCAGCACATCTGGATGACGCCCACCGGCAACTGGCGCTACAGCATCCTGCGGTTTTACTGGGACGACGAACCGACGCCCTCCGTCGAGGTGCCCGTTGGCGACTTTTTCGGCATGGGCTGGGGCGAATACGCGCCGCTCAACTCGCTGGCGGTGACCGTCAACCCCGGCAGCGCCTTCAACTGCTACTGGCCGATGCCGTTTCGGCGGAAATGCCGGATTACGATGGAAAACCTCGACGACCGCGAAATGAGGCTCTACTACCAGGTGGATTACACCCTCACCGACGTGCCCACCGACGCGGCCTACCTGCACGCGCAGTTCCGCCGTGACCATAGCCAGCACGAGAAAGCGCCCATCACGCTCCTCGACGGCGTGCGCGGCAAGGGCCACTACGTGGGCACCTACCTGGCCTGGGGCGTGACCAACAACGGCTGGTGGGGCGAAGGCGAAATCAAATTTTTCATGGACGGCGACCGCGATTTCCCGACCATCATCGGCACGGGCACCGAAGATTATTTCTGCGGCTCCTATAACTTCGACCGGGGCGGGCAGTACGTGCCGTTCTCGACGGCTTACGCCGGGTTGCCGCAGGTGATTAAACCCGACGGCACCTACAAATCGTCGCAGCGCTTCGGCCTCTACCGCTGGCACCTGACGGACCCGATTCGGTTCGACCAGAACCTGAAAGTGACCATCCAGGACCTCGGCTGGCGCGGCGGCGGGCGTTACCTCACCCAGCAGTCCGACGTAGCCAGCACGGTGTTCTGGTACCAGACCGAACCCCACGCGCCGTTCCCGAAACTGCCGGTGCGGAATGAGTTGGAGGTCAATTAACACACAGCGCCCCCGCCAGCCGAAGCCAGCGGGGGCGCTGTTGTTTTCACCTTAAACCCCTTCTGCTTTTTTACTCGACCATGAGGCGTTTCACGGCCCCGTCGTTGCCCTGGGTGACGGTCACGAAGTAGGTGCCTTTATCGGCACCGCGCTTCAAATCGACCTGCCCGACGTATTTTCCCGAGAAATCCTTCACCTTCTCACGGCCCACTTCCTTGCCCTCCACGTCGGTGACGAGGATCGTCACGTCGCCTTTTTCGGGGGCCTGAAACGTGATGTTCAGTCGGCCATTGGAAGGCTGATTCGGGTAGGCGTTGAGGGATTTGACCGTGCGCGAGGAGGTGGTGCCGTTGCCGTCGAAGAAGGTCATGCCATCGAGGCGGTTGCGGTTCTGATTTTCGATAATGCGGATTTTGTTGTCAATCTCCGGTTGCCAGTTGTACTTAAATTCCCGCTCGAAGCGTTGGCCCCAATCCTTCATTTTGTCGCCGTATTCGCGGCCCCAGCGCTCCATGTCGCGGCCAAATTTTTCCATGTTGCGTTCAAACTCGGCGCGTGATTTGGAATCCCAGGCCAGGTCGCCGTCGCCGTAAATCCGCACACGGGGCGGCTGGGGAGGGCGCGGCGCGCGGACGTCCCGGTTGGCGTAGTTGCGCACGTTTCCGTTGCGGTTGCTATTCACGTTGATGCGCATTTTGTTGCCCGTGCCCACGTTGACCGAATCGAGGAAGCGGTCGGCGGCGGCCTGGTCGCTGAAGGTGCGCTCCAGAATTTCGGTTTTGCCGTCCACTTCTTTTTCCACCCGCACGCGGGTGCCGTCGCCTTCCTCCTCGACGTTCACCCGAACGCTGGCGTTCACGTTCGTTTTTACTTTATCCGCCGATTTCGCCTTGTCCGTTTTTTTATCGGCCTGGGCCTGGGCCGTGCCCACGGTCAGTGCCAGCAGCAGGGCCGGAAGTAGTCCGATTTTTTTCATGATTTTGTAAGGTTATTGTCAAATTTAGCCCAAAGACGCGAAGGGTCGTGAAAGGTTGCACCGAAAGTGCGTAATTTTTCAGCCCGTTAAAAGATGTTAAGCCGGGAGTTACGCCGGGGGCCTTTTGCGTTAGCAGTTTGAAGGGCATGGCAGTCCGCCGTGCGCTTCAGACAAAAAACCACCATGACCAAACGCCGCATTCAATGGATTATCGGAGCGATGTCGCTGGCCCTGATTGGGCTGGCGGCCTTCCAGTTCTATTGGATTCGGGCCACGATGGAGGCCAAGCAGGAGCAGTTCGACGCCTCAGTGTCGGAGGCTCTTCAAGCCGTGGTGCGCAAAATGGAAAAGCAGGAGATTGCCTTCCTGACCAACCGCAAACTCGCCGCTGAAGCTCAGAAACAGCGCCTTTTGGCCATTGGCAAACCCGGCACGGCCCAATCGGCCCCGACTACGCCCGCGCCGATTAGCCGCCGGGCCGTACCCCGTCGCCGCACCCCGCCGTCCGTCGCCCAGGCCGAAAAGGCCGGGCGCGCCGCCCGAATCGCCAACCCGGAACCCGTGTGGGAAGCCCACCAGTTTCGCACCATGCCCACCGACGCGTATTTCCACGAACTCTCTATTTTGCCCAACGGCCAGGTGCAGATTATCGAGGAATACATCCGGCACGACCTCGTGGTGGGCGCGCAGGTGGACGAGATTGCGCGCAACCGCCAGATTGCCGAACAGCAGTACAATGAGTTGACGTTCAAGGGCGTACCCCGCAAAGCGCGTGCTGCTCAGCAGCGCCGCGACTCGCTGGGCCAGGTGCTGGCCGCCAGCCTGAAAGGTCAGCGCCCCCGCGCCGTGCCGAAGGCGACCCGCCCGGTGCCGGGGCGCAAGCCCACACCGAAACCAGCAGTTAAACCCGCCGCCAGCCCCAGTCTGTCGGCGCTGAAAACGAATTTTCAGCAGCAGTCGTCGGAGCGACAGGCCGAGTTGGTGAAAGACGTTTTTTTCGACCTCGTCTTCAAACAGCGCAAGGTGGAAGACCGCATCGACCGGTTTCTGCTCGATTCCCTGCTGAAAGACGAAGTGCACAGCCGGGGCATCCGGATTCCGTTTGAGTACGGCGTGCAGACCGCCGGGCAAAAAGGCCAGCTTTTGTTCACCTCCAACGCCGGTTACCGCGAAGACCGCCTGCTCAGTGAGGGCTATCGGGCCAGTTTGTTTCCCAACGACCTGTTCTCCAACGGCAACTTTCTGTACGTGTATTTTCCCGGCCAGCGGGGGTACATCGTCCGGCAGTTGTGGGTTACGTTTGCCAGCGCGCTCGTGCTGATGCTCATCATCGTGGGCTGTTTTTACGCGGCCATTCGCACGATTGTCGAGCAGAAAAAGGTGTCGGACATTAAAAACGACTTCATCAACAACATGACGCACGAGTTCAAAACGCCCGTTTCGACCATCTCGCTGGCCGTGCAGGTGTTGCAGGACCCCGACGTGAGCGCCAACCAGGCGATGCTCAGCCGCTACCTCGGCATCATCCGCGACGAAAACCGGCGGCTGGGGCAGCAGGTGGAGAAGGTTTTGCAGGCCGCCCTGCTCGACCGGGGCGAGGTGAAGTTGAAGCGCACGGCGGTGAACGTGCACGACATCATCGAACGCGTGACGCTCAACCTCAGCCCGCAGATTGAAGCCCGGCAGGGCACGCTCGACGTTCGCATGAACGCCGAAAACCCGGTGCTGGAGGCCGACGAGGTGCATTTGACCAACATCGTATTCAACCTGCTCGACAACGCCAACAAGTATTCGCCCGGCAAGCCGCACATCACGCTCGAAACCGAAGACGCCCCCGGCGGGCTGCTCATCCGGGTCAGCGATCAGGGCGTGGGAATGGACCGGGAGCAGGTGGCCCGCATTTTTGAGAAATTTTACCGCGTGCCCACCGGCAACCTCCACGACGTAAAAGGCTTTGGCCTGGGCCTGAGTTACGTCAAAACGATGGTCGAGGCCCACCAGGGCCGCATCGAGGTAACCAGCCAGCCGGGCAAGGGCACGGCGTTTGAAGTGTTTTTACCAAAACAATGATCGAATGATTGAGTGCTGAATGACTGAATAGAAGTTGTTTTAATTCAGTCATTCAGCACTCAATCATTCAAAATTAAAATTCATGACCCGCATCCTCCTCGCCGAAGACGACCCCAACCTGGGCCAGTTGCTCCAGGAATACCTCACGCTCAAGGGCTACGAGGCCGAACTCACCCGCGACGGCAACGAGGCCCTCGACCGGTTTGTGAAACAGCCCTACGACTTGTGCATTTTCGATGTGATGATGCCCAAAAAAGACGGGTTCACGCTGGCGAAGGAAGTACGCATGGCCAGTCCTGACGTGCCGATCATCTTCCTAACGGCCAAAACCATGAAGGATGACACCCTCCAGGGGTTCCGCGTCGGGGCCGACGACTACCTGACCAAGCCCTTCAGCATGGAGGAACTCCTGGCCCGCATGAAGGCCGTGCTGCGCCGCACCCAGGTGCCCGGCAACGGCACCCCCGCGCCCCGGCAGGCCGAGATCTTTACGATCGGCACCTACACTTTCGACGCCGACCGGCAGACGCTCACCAACGGGACCGAAAATTTCAAACTCACGGGACGCGAGTCGGATTTGCTCAAGCTCTTCGCCCAGCACCTCAACCAGCCGTTGAGCCGCAGCTTTGCACTAAAAACCATCTGGGGCGACGACAGCTACTTCAACGCCCGCTCGATGGATGTGTACATCACCAAACTGCGCAAGTACCTCCGCCACGACGCCAACATCCAAATCATGAACCTCCACGGCGAGGGTTTCAAGATGATGGCGTAATTTTGGGATTCTCGTTCTGAACGGGTCACACTGAGCGGGGTCGAAGCGCAACGCTGGGTTGACGTTGCGCTTCGACTCCGCTCAGCGTGACCGCATTTTTTCAACCGCGTCACCAGATGTCCTCCTACCTCATCCGCCGCCCGCGCCGGTTGCGCCAGTCGTCCGCCGTGCGGGCGCTGGTGGAAGAAACCACGCTGAGCGTCAACGATTTCATTTACCCCATGTTCGTGGTGGACGGCCGGAACGTCACCAGCGAAGTGGCCTCGATGCCGGGTATTTTCCGCTACTCGCTCGACCGGCTCCTCGACGAACTCGCCGTCGTGACCGACCTCGGCATCAAGTCCATCGACCTTTTTCCGAATTATCCGGAAAGCAAAAAAGACAAAACCGCCTCGGAAAGCCACCGCGAAGGCACGTTTTACCTCGAGGCCATTCACCAAATCAAGGTGAAATTTCCCCACCTGCTGATCATGACCGACGTGGCGATGGACCCGTACAGCAGCGACGGTCACGACGGCCTGGTGGCTGAAAGCCGCGACGGGTCGCTGGAAATTCTCAACGACGAAACGCTCGAAATTCTGGGCAAAATGTCCGTGGCGCAGGCCCAGGCCGGGGCCGATTTCATCGGACCGTCGGACATGATGGACGGCCGCGTGGGGTACCTCCGCCAGACCCTCGACGCGGCGGGTTTTCCGAAAGTGGGCATCATCTCGTACACGGCCAAGTACGCATCGGCGTTCTACGGCCCCTTCCGCGACGCGCTCGATTCGGCCCCGAAGTTTGGCGACAAGAAAACCTACCAGATGAACCCCGCCAACGCCCGCGAGGCGCTCGTGGAGGCTGAACTGGACTACGCCGAGGGCGCGGACATGCTCATGGTGAAACCCGCCCTGGCCTACCTCGACGTCATCAAATCGCTCCGTGATAATTTCGACATCCCCATCGCGGCCTACAACGTGTCGGGCGAGTATTCGATGGTGAAAGCCGCCGCCGAGCGCGGCTGGCTCGACCCGACGCGTGGGATGCTCGAAGTGCTGACGGCCATCAAACGCGCCGGAGCGAGCGTGATTCTGAGTTACTTCGCGAAGGAATTTGCGTTGTTAAAATAGCCTCCCAGGGCGGACCGCTTCGTGCCTCGCAATGACGCCCTGGGGAGGAACACTGCCGGAAGTTTACTTTTAAAATATGCCCACCCTCCTCATCCTCAACGCCACGCTCGTCAATGAAGGCCGGATTTTCGAGGCCGACGTTTTGGTAAAAGATGGCTTCATCGACCAAATCGGCGGTGATTTTTCCGGAAAAACCGCCGATCAGGCCATCAACGCCACCGGCCTGCACCTGCTGCCCGGCGTGATCGACGATCAGGTGCATTTCCGCGAGCCGGGCCTCACCCACAAGGCCACCATCCGGAGCGAAGCCCGCGCTGCCGTGGCCGGGGGCGTGACGAGTTTCATGGAAATGCCCAACACGGTGCCCGGCGCGCTCACCCAGGAACTCCTCGCCGACAAGTACGCCATCGCCGCCCGGAACTCGCTGGCCAACTACTCGTTTTTCATGGGCACCTCCAACGACAACCTCGACGAGGTGCTCCGCACCGACCCGGCGAACGTCTGCGGCGTGAAGATTTTCATGGGTTCGTCGACGGGCAGCATGCTCGTGGATAACCCGCGCACGCTCGAAAACCTGTTCAGCCAGGTGCCGGTGCTGATTGCCACCCACTGCGAGGACGAAGCGACCGTGCGGGCCAATGCCGAAATGTACCGCCAACGTTACGGCGATGACGCGCCCACCCGCATTCACCCTGAGGTCCGTTCGGTGGAGGCGTGTTTGAAATCGAGTTCGTTCGCAGTTGAATTGGCCAGAAAACACAATACCCGGCTGCACATTCTGCACATTTCAACAGCGGAAGAAACGGCCCTTTTCCAGCCCGGCCCGTTGAGCGGCAAACGCATTACGTCGGAAGTGTGCGTCCACCACCTCTGGTTCGACGCCGCCGACTACGAGCGGCTTGGCAACCAGATCAAGTGCAACCCGGCCATTAAGGAACGCCGCCACCGGGAGGCGCTGTTGCAGGCGTTGCTCGACGACCGCCTCGACGTCATCGCCACTGATCACGCCCCGCACACCTGGGCCGAAAAGCAGCAGCCGTACTGGCAGGCTCCGGCGGGCTTGCCGCTGGTCCAGCATCCGTTGCTGATGATGCTGGAATTTTACCGCCAGGGAAAAATTTCCCTCGAAAAAATCGTCCAGAAGATGGCCCACGCGCCCGCCGACTGCTTCCGCATCGACCGGCGCGGCTACCTCCGCGAAGGCTACTGGGCCGACCTCGTGCTGGTCGATTTGGCCGCCCAAACGGAGGTCTCCAAAGAAAACCTCCTGTACCAGTGCGGCTGGTCGCCACTCGAAGGACAGACCTTCGGCTCGGCGGTCACGCATACGGTCGTGTCGGGCCATCTGGCCTACGCCGGTGGGCAACTGAACGAAAGCAAAATGGGTAATCGCCTGGCTTTTAAGGCTTAAAAAAACGCCACAAAAAAACCTCCGAGTCGCTAAAACGCCGGGAGGTTTTTCAAACGATTTAAACACCAGAAAGGCCCCCACGCGGGGCCGCTTCGTTTACTGCTTTAACCAAGAACGGACTTAATCCGGCTCAGGCGAACGCTGGCGAAGCAGCGTCGCAAAATGCGCCGGTACATGCTACCGAATTGTTCGTAACACCACATCTGGAGGGACTTGACCTCGTCGGTGATCAGCATCCGAATCGCTTTTTTCAACTCTTTCTCGAAGAGTTTGGCATCAAAACTTACCTTTTGCAGGATAACTTTGATGTATTCAAGCAAGGTAATCGCCATGATTCATAGGGTTTAGGTGTGGTTGAAGTAAAAAGTGCTCCCCGGCGGAGACATTACAGTGGGTCGAAATAGAAATAGTGTCGTCGTTGAACACGGTCGACCGCAGTACGTCAGTAACGATGCAAGTTCAGAAAAATCGCATTTCTTTTCTACTTTTTTTTTGGCTCGGAATCTCCGGCTTCGCCGGGGCGCAGGAACCTGCCATTCAGCTTGAACTGGGCGCTTCGCCGCTTACCCTGACCCGGCCTTTCACCATCACGGTCGTCATCCGGGGCAGCGAAGAACGCAGCTACGACCGCTTCCCCGACCTGCCGGGTTTTAGCAAGCGGGGCACGTCCACCACGACCGTCAACGACCGCAACGGCCTCACCCAACGCATCACTCAGGGCTACGTCGCCAACCGGCCGGGGCTGTTTCTGGTGCCGCCGTTCAGCATGGTCGTCAATGGGCAGGTCGTCCGGTCGTCGGGCGGGCCGGTCACCGTGACCGCCGATGAACCCGCGCCAACGACCGGAGAAACCGCCTACACCGACGAGGAATTGCCCACCGCGTCGGCTTCGACTGGTTCGGAGGCGTTTCTGGCCCTTCAGACCAACCGCAACCGGGTATACGTGGGCGAGGGCTTCACGGTTCACCTGGCTTTTTTCGTGGCCGACGCCAGCCGCCAGGAACTTCAGTTTTACCAACTCAGCGAGCAAATCGCCGGGATTTTGCCCCGCATCCGCCCCGAAAATTGCTGGGAAGAAAACTTTGGTATTTCGGGCGAACCCCAAACGCGCCGGGTCTTGCTCAACGGGCGTCGCTACACCGAATACCGGGTGTTTGAAGCCGCGTATTTTCCGCTCAACGCCCAGCCCGTGCGTTTTCCCGGTGTGAGCCTGAGCCTGTTGAGTAAACCGGCGGGCAAAACCGGCGCGGCAACCGTGGTGCCTTTCCAGACCATCCCGTTTGTGGTGCAGCCCCGTCTGCTACCGCCGCACCCGCAACGCGACCGTGCCGCCGTCGGGGTGTTTCGCTGGCAGGAGAGCCTGACGCCCGACCGGGGCCGCACCGGCCAGACCCTTACCTACACCGTGCGCCTGAGCGGCGAAGGCAACCTGGCCGGTATCGACCTGCCCGTGCCGCCCAACGACGACACCTTCGATTTTTACCCGCCCGACGTGCGGCAGTCCATCAGCCGACGGGCGGGGCGGGTGAGCGGTGAAAAGGTATTCAGTTTTCAACTCATTCCGAAAAAAGCGGGCACCTTTGCGCTGAATCGCTACCTGGAAGGCGTGTTTTTTGACCCCCGGACCGGGCAGTACGAAACCCGGCGACCCGCCACCACCGTGCACGTGAGCGGCCCGACCCTGAGTACCGCTCCCGCCGAAACGCCCGGCGAGGCGCTGTACGCGGACCTCGACCAACTCGACACCACCGCCCCCGCCAGCGACTACCGGTCGCTGCTGAAGCACGGGGCCAACCTGCTCCTGGCCGTCCTGCTGGCGGGGGCCGTGGCGATTTTCTGGCGAATCAAGCACTAACTCAGCAGGCAGTTGTCCGCAAGCAGTTGGCAAAAAGCACGACTGTTTTTACGGCCAACTGCCTGCTGCCAACTGTCCACTCAAATGGCAAGCACCTACGGCACCCTTTTCAAAATTTCCACCTTCGGCGAATCGCACGGTCCGGCCATCGGCGTGGTGCTCGACGGCTGCCCGGCGGGGCTGGCCCTCGACGCCGACTTCATCCAGCATGAACTCGACCGTCGCCGCCCCGGCCAGAGCCGCATCACCACCCAGCGCCGCGAAGCCGACACCGTGGAGATGCTGAGCGGCGTGTTTGAAGGAAAAACCACCGGCACCCCGCTGGCGATGCTCATCCGCAACGAAGACCAGCGCTCGAAAGACTACGGCCACATCGCCGAACAGTTTCGCCCGTCCCACGCCGACTACACCTACCAGGCCAAGTACGGCGTGCGCGATTACCGGGGTGGCGGGCGCTCCTCGGCGCGCGAAACGGCCGCCCGCGTGGCCGCCGGGGCCGTGGCAAAACTGCTTTTGCGCAACGAAGGCGTCAGCATCCAGGCGTACGTGTCGCAGGTGGGAAAACTAAAACTCGAGACGCCGTATCAACAACTCGATTTGGCCAAAGCCGAAGAAAACGCCGTCCGCTGCCCCGATCCGGCGATAGCTGAGCAGATGTTTGCCTACATCGACGAAACCCGCAAGCGCGGCGACAGCGTGGGGGGCGTCGTCTCATGCGTGGTTAAAAACTGCCCCGTGGGCCTCGGTGAGCCGGTTTTTGACAAACTCCACGCCGAACTGGGCAAAGCCATGCTGAGCATCAACGCCGTGAAGGGCTTCGAGTACGGCAGCGGTTTCGCGGGCGTAGAATTGTACGGCTCCGAGCACAACGACGAATATTTTACCGACGAAACCGGCCAGGTCCGGACCAGAACCAACCACTCCGGCGGTATTCAGGGCGGCATCGCCAACGGCGAAGACATTTACTTCCGCGTGGCCTTCAAACCCACGGCCACCATCATGCAGGATCAGGACAGCGTAGACGTGCACGGCCAACCCGCCGTGGTGCAGGGCAAGGGCCGCCACGACCCCTGCGTGGTGCCCCGCGCCGTGCCCATCGTCGAGGCGATGGCGGCGCTGGTGCTGGCCGATTTCTACCTCCGCAACCGGGCGGAAAAACCGTAACTTCGGGTAAAAATTGAAAAGCCATGAATGCTTATAAAACCATTCTCGAACCCGGCGACGACCTGCAACTGACGCTTCCGGAGGAATTTCGGAATAAAAAAGTGGAGGTCATCGTGCTCGAAGTGGAGGAACAGATGCCTGTCAAGCCGCGAACGAAACAGACGTTGGACCTTGTCACGATTCCTTTAGGCGGAATACCTTTCAATCGGGAAGACTGCTACGAAGACGGCCGGATTAAATTCTAAGCAATGATTACCGACGAGCGCATTCTGGTCGATACTAACATTTTGTTTTACGCCACCGATGAGGAAAATGATTTTCATGTGGTTGCAAAAAGGCAATTGGAGGAGTTGCTTACGGCGAACGAGATCGTTGTGAGCGGCCAAATCCTCAGGGAATACGCGAACGCGGTGTTGCGGGCAACTAAGATCAGGAAACAAGATTGGAAGCAGGCGCTGAACCTGATTGATAAGAACCTGAACTTGTTTCAAAGTCGGTTCGCGGTCTTGTACGACGATGCGCCCGTATTGCAAATCTGGCAAAGCCTACTTCCCGTTTTGCCGTTCGGTAAACCGGTTTACGATTTCAACATCGTCGCCACGATGCGACGCCATAGCCTCCGGCACCTTTTTACGCACGCACAACGTCGGTGATTTCGCCCAAGTCCCCGGTCTGGTGCTGATTCCCCTTGAACTTCCCCGATGAATTTACTTTCCGCTGAAAACCTCGCCAAAACTTACGGCGACCGCTGGCTGTTCAAAAACCTGAACGTGGGCCTGAGTCAGGGCGAAAAAGTGGCGCTCGTGGGCCAGAACGGTTCCGGCAAAACCTCCCTGCTCGACGTGCTGGCGGGCCTCCAGCCGCCCGACGAAGGCACCGTGGCCCGGCGCCGCGAGGTGCGCCTGGGCTACCTCAACCAAAACCCCGTTTTTGACGAAAGCCTGAGCGTGATGGACACGCTCTTCGCCCTCGACACGCCCGTGGTGCGGGCCGTGAAAGCCTACGAGGCGGCGCTCGCCCACCACGGGGAAGCCGCCCTCAACCTGGCCCTCGAAGGCATGGAAACCCACCAGGCCTGGGACTACGAGGCGCAGGTGAAGCAGATTCTGGGCAAGTTGGGCATCGCTGAAAGCGACTTCGACCGGCCCGTCGGGATGCTCTCGGGCGGGCAGCGCAAACGCGTGGCCCTGGCCCGCGTGCTGCTCTCGGAGCCGGAGTTGCTGATTCTCGACGAACCAACCAACCACCTCGACCTCGACTCGATCGAGTGGCTCGAAAACTACCTGGCCGGGGCCAACCTCACGTTGCTGCTCGTCACGCACGACCGGTATTTTCTCGACCGCGTCAGCACCGAAATTCTCGAACTGACCGACGGCCGGCTGTACCGCCACAAAGGCAACTACGCGAAATTTCTGGAAAACAAAGCTGAGCGCGAAACCATCGAAGCCGTTGAGGTGGACAAGGCCCGCAACCTCTTCCGCCGCGAACTCGACTGGATGCGCCGCCAGCCCAAAGCCCGGGGTACCAAAGCCCAGTACCGCATCGACGCCTTCCACGAAGTGAAAGAAAAAGCGGGCCAGAAAAAAACGGATGCGGCGCTGGAATTGAACGTGAAAATGGCCCGGCAGGGCAGCAAAATCCTCGAAATCGATCACCTGTCGAAAGCATTCGGCGAGAAAAAAGCCGTCGCCGATTTCAGTTACACCTTTCGCAAAAAAGACCGCCTCGGCATTATTGGGCCGAATGGCGTGGGCAAAACCACGTTTCTCAACCTGATGACGGGCCAGCTTCCGCCCGATTCGGGGACGGTCGTGGCAGGCGAAACGACCAAGTTCGGCTACTACCGGCAGGAGGATTTTCCGTTCAGCCCCGAACAGCGCGTGATCGACGTGGTGAAGGACGTGGCCGAGGTCATCACGCTCGGCACGGGCGAAACGATTTCGGCCAGCCAATTTCTCCAGCAATTTCTGTTCGACCCCAAAAAGCAGTACGACGTGGTCGGGAAACTCTCCGGTGGCGAACGACGGCGGCTGCAACTGATGCGGGTGCTGCTGCAAAGTCCGAACTTTCTGATTCTCGACGAACCCACCAACGACCTCGACATCAGCACGCTGAACGTGCTGGAAGACTTTCTTGACGGCTTCGGCGGGTGCCTCGTGCTGGTTTCGCACGACCGCTACTTCATGGACCGGCTCGTGGAGCACCTCTTCGTATTCGAGGGGGAGGGCCGCATCCGCGATTTTCCGGGCAATTACACCGATTACCGGGAAATTAGTGACCAGTTACCCGGGGCCAGTGAGCAAAAGAAGGCTCCGAAACTGGACCCCGTCGCACCGGCGAGTGCCGTAGCGTCCCGACCCACGCCGACAGGCGCGGCAAAGCGCAGGCTCAGTTTCAAGGAACAACGCGAGTACGAAAGCCTGGAAAAAGAAATCGCCGAACTGGAGCAAAAGCGCGCCGGGTTGACCGAACAACTCAACAGCGGCGCCGACGACTACCAGCGCATTAACCTCTGGGCGAAGGAAATTGAGGAAATCAACCACGTGCTCGAAGAAAAAGAACTCCGCTGGCTGGAGCTTTCGGAATGGGCGTAGGAACGGGTTTTTTGTGAGAGGTGAGCGGTAAGAAGTAAGATGTTTCAGGAAAATCTGATTTTACGTCTCACTGCTTACTTTTCACCTCTCACAAAAACGCCATGCACCCCGACCCCCGTCAAGCCCCCACCGCGCCAGGCCCGGACGATGTTGCCTCCCAGGAAAACCTGGCCGAGAAAACCTACCCGGTTGTTGCCCGTGAAGGTGCCGACGTACCTGATTTGCAGCACCTGCTCGATGCCTACACCGACCAGGACAAGCCCGAACCGGCCCCCGACGCAACCGACGAGGAGGCACAAAAGGGCCATTCGTAAAATTTCACGCGCCGGTTGCGACCAATGGCCTAACTTGCCGCCCTACTCACTACAGGCCGCATGAACGAACTCCTTGACTTTTTCCGCTACCTGACCAATTCCGAGGAAGTACTCCGAACGGGCGGGCTGGTGGCCGTCACGCTGATTGTTTTTGCCGAGAACGGCCTGTTTTTTGCTTTTTTTCTGCCCGGTGATTACCTGCTTTTTCTGGCGGGGGTTTTCTGCGGAACCCACCTGCTCAACGTGCCACTCTGGTTGCTGATGACCTGCCTGTTTGCGGCGGCGGTGTTGGGGTCGCTCCTGGGCTACCTGTTCGGACGTTTCTTTGGGAGTCGGCTCGAAAACCGGCGGGATTCGTTTTTTTTTAAACGCCGCAACATCGACACCACCCGCAAATACTTTGATAAATACGGGGCACGTACGCTGGTCATCAGCCGGTTTTTGCCCGTGGTGCGGACGTTTGCGCCCATCCTGGCTGGCTTGATCGAGATGCAGTTCTGGCGGTTTATGTTCAACAACGTGCTGGGTGCCACCCTGTGGGTTGTCGTTCTGGTAGGCGGAGGCTATTACCTGGGTGAGCGCTACCCGTGGATCATCGACTACGTACCCTGGGTGATTGTTTTCTTTTTGTCCGTGACTACGTTCACCGTCGTTCGCGGGTATGTGAATGCCCGGCGCATGGATCTGAAGTCGGACGAATGAGACCAATTTGTTGCAAAAACCAGAGGCCCCAACTTTCCAAGTTGGGGCCTCTGGTTTTTGAGTTGAGAACTCAGGGTTTTTTTGAAGGTTTCGCCGGGGCAGCCTTGGTGCTGGCAACCGGAGCCGGGCCTGAACCCGGGTCGCGCTTAAGCACCGACCGTTGCCAGGCGCCAAGCGGGAAGGTTTGCAGAACGGGCAGGTTGGGGGCATTAGCGGGCGCATTGGCCGCCTTACCGCCACCACTGGCGCTCACGTACGCATCACGACCCGTGATCACGTCGAAAATCAGGAGTTCGTTCTGCCGCTCGTAGCTGGTAATGCTACGGACTCCCTGCACGGTAAACTGGTTGATTAATCGGTTAGCCAGGAAAAACGCTTCCGTTTTGATGGAATTTTTCTCGTCAATCTGGTAAATACCCCGGTTCTGGTCCAGCACAACCAGTTCGTAGTTTCGGGCCCCCTTGATGGAGTCCGAACCATAAGTGATGATAAAACTGTACCGGTTGGTGTCAGCGACAGTGCGTTTAATTTCCAGCGTCATGGGAACGCGCTGGAAGCGGTTGGGCATCGAATAAATGCTGAGCTGGCCGCGCCATTTTCCCTGCCAGGTTTTCGGAAAAGCCGGGATGATGATGCGGGGAAGCTGAGGTTGATTTTGCGCCGCCTGACCCGGTTGAGTCGGTGCGCCCGGAGCGGGCTTGGCCAGTTTTGGCTGGGTTACTTTGGGTTGAATAATGTCCGAGGAGGTGTTGGGATTCTGGGCGAAAGTAGAAAGGCAGAGGGTGAGTAAGATAAGCGTAGATAAAATGCGCATGGGTTGTTGAGGAATTGGTTGAACAGGGCTGAAAATTACGCATTTTTGGCAACCCGGCGCGGCAACTCCCAAAACTTTTGAGCCAACGGTGTCGAACGACGGCATTTTTGGATGACAGGCGGTGGTGCGCCCGGCTCAATTCCTGGGGAGCCTGTCGGGGTATTTTTTCATTTTTCTACTTAACCTCATGAACCGCAGAACATTCCTCCAAACCTCCGGCCTGGCGACGCTCGCCACCCTGACGGCCCAGGCTGCCCCGGCCGCCAAACCCATCGGCCTTCAGTTGTACACCCTCCGCGACGACATCGGTAAGATGGGCATCGAAAAAGTGCTGGCCGAGGTGGCCCGGCTCGGCTACAAAAAAGTCGAAAACTTCAGCTACAACGGGGGCAAAATTTTTGGCAAAACGCCCGCCGAGTACCGCAAACTCCTGAACGACAACGGCCTGACGGCCCCCAGCGGGCACTATATGTCGGGCCGTTCGAAAAATGCAAAAATGGATGGCCTCGCCAACAACTGGCAGAAAGCCGTCGATGATGCCGCCACCATCGGCCAGCAGTACATGGTGCTGGCGTTTCTGATGCCCGACGAGCGCAAACCCGACGACTACAAACAACTCTTCGGCTTGCTGAATCAGAGCGGCGAAACCACGCACAAGGCCGGAATTCAACTGTGTTACCACAACCACGACTTCGAGTTTACGGAAAAAGTAGACGGCGAGAAACCTTACGACCTGATTTTGAAGAACACTGACCCCAAACTCATCAAAATGGAGGTGGATTTGTACTGGATCACCAAAGCGGGCGAATCGCCGACGGCGTACTTCAAAAAGCACCCCGGCCGCTTCCCGCTCTGGCACGTGAAAGACATGGCCAATACCCCTCAGAAAGAATTTGCCGAAGTCGGCAGTGGCACGATGGATTTTGCCGACCTGTTCAAACACGCCAGACAAGCCGGGCTGAAGCATTACTTCGTCGAGCAGGACGTCTGTAAACGGCCGCCGCTCGAAAGCATTAAAATGAGCGCCAATTTCATCAAAAACGCCAAATGGGGATGAAAGCGAGCAAACAGTGGGCAGGTGGCAGCGGGCGGCGTTCCGCTTGGCAGGGAGTGCTGGCTGCCGGAGTCCTGGCGGGCGGAATTACGGCGGGCAGTAGCCTGGCCCAGACGCCCAAAAACGTAACCAGCATCCTGGAAATCGTGGACGTGGCGAATGGCAAGCGGACCGTCGTTTACGAAGAAAAGCGCCACTTTGAAGCGCCGAACTGGTCGCGCGACGGGAAGTTTCTGCTCGTCAATTCGGGCGGAAAACTGTACACCCTGCCCCCGGCGGGCGGTACGCTGACGGAAATTCCGCTGGGCGGCAACCTGCGTTGCAACAACGACCACCTGATTAGCTTCGACGGTAAAATGCTGTTCATCAGCGCCAGCGAACCAGCGCAGCAATCGGCCATTTTCAGCGTTCCGATTGGCGGCGGTACGCCCCAGCGCCTCACCACCCAAACGCCCAGCTACCTCCACGGCGTGTCGCCCGACGGGAAAACCCTGGCCTTCTGCGCCGAACGGTCCGGGGCCTGGGACGCCTACGTCATTCCGGCCACGGGCGGCTCCGAAACCCGCCTCACCGACGCCACCGGCCTCGACGACGGCCCCGAGTACAGCTACGATGGCCGCTGGATTTACTTCAATTCCAACCGCACGGGGCGCATGCACCTGTACCGCATGAAACCCGATGGCTCCGGGCAGGAACAACTCACCACCGATGAACTCGACAACTGGTTTGGGCACCCCTCGCCCAACGGCGCTTCGCTCGCGTTCATCAGCTACCTCGAAGACCAGAAAGGCCAGCACCCGTTTGGCAAGGACGTGAAACTCCGGCACATGGACTTGAAAACCCGGAAAATCCGCGACCTGACGGAGGTGTTCTACGGCGGGCAGGGCACGATCAACGTGCCAAGCTGGTCGCCCGACGGTAAGCGGGTGGCTTTTGTCCGCTACAAAGTCGAACCGTGACGGGAGCCATTCTTTTTGAACGTAGAAAACCGCAGGCACCCCAACGCCTGCGGTTTTCTTTACTCCCAGCCGGTGTTTCGTTCGCGCAGGTACACATGCCACAGCAGAAACGTCGCGGCGGTGCGGTGGGGGCGGTAGGTTTCGGCTACCATCGCAAGGGTTTCGCGGGGCGTGTTTTTCGAAAAACCGTTGAGTTGTTTCAACGCGTGGACCGCCGCCAAATCGCCCAATGGAAACAGGTCGGCCCGGTGCAGCGCCAGCATCAGGTAGATGTCCGCCGTCCAGGTGCCAATGCCGGGAAGTTGGGTCAGCGCGGCCCGGACGAATTCGTCGGGTTGGTGCGTCAGGCTCTCCAAATTCAGTTTCGCGGTGAAAATTGCTTCGGCCAGCGCTCGCCCGTAGCGCGTTTTCTGTCGACTGAAAAAGCAGGCTTTCAGTTCCTCGTCGCTCAGGGTCAGGAAGCGTTCGGGCGTTACCCCGCCGAGCCGCTGGCGCAGTTTTTCAAACGCCGCCCGCGCCGAAGCGAGTGAAACCTGTTGTTCAAGAATGATCCGCAGGAGCGTGGCAAAGCCCGGTTCGCGGCTCCAGAACGGCGGATACCCGTGCCGGTCGAGGGCACCCGCCAGGGCAGCATCGCGGCGGGCGAGTTCGTCGCAGGCCCGAATCAGACCCGGCGCGTCGAGCACGTCCAAGCCGGTCAAAACAGGCTCCATATGCCGACGGTGTGGGTTTGTTCGTGGTCGAGCAGCCAGCGTTTCCGCCACAAATCGCCGCCGTACCCGACCAATTTTCCGTCGGAGCCAATCACTCGGTGGCAGGGAACGATGATCGTCAGCGGGTTCTGGCCGTTGGCCGAAGCGGCGGCGCGGATGCATTTTTCGTCGCCGAGGGCGCGGGCCAGTTGAAGGTAAGTCTGGGTCTTGCCGAAGGGAATGTGCCTCAGTTCCGACCAGACTCGTTGCTGAAACGCCGTGCCCGCCGGTTGCAGGGGCAAATCGAAATCGTAAAGTGTTCCGGCGAAATAGGCCTCAAGTTGGGCCAGGCATTCGCGTACAGGGGCGCTAAGTTCCGCCGTGACGGGTCTGGGTGGCCGGGGGCGTTTTTGAGTTTCGGTGAACAGCACGGAAATCACGCTCGTTTCCGTGCCAACGATTTCGAGCCAACCGAGTGGGGAATCGTAGTGGGCGATGAAGTCGGGCATGAATGGCGCGATGGGCAACGGGTTTTTTGCTAATTTCCGGTCATGAATCCGATTCTCCAAAAACTCAACGTCAGGCCCGGCATGACGGCCCTCGTGCGCAACGTGCCCGCTGACCTGCACCCATTGCTGGCCGACCTGCGGGCCGTTGCCACGGTGTACGACGACGTGCTCGACGAAAACGTCACGTTCGCGCTCGTTTTTGCCACGAAGCAGGAGGAAATCGATGCCCTCGCGCCGCTCATTTCCGAGAAAGCCACTGGCGACGCCGTCGTGTGGTTTGCCTACCCGAAGGGCACGTCGAAGCGGTACAAATGCGATTTCAACCGCGATACGGGCTGGGCGACGCTCGGTCGGTTTGGCTTCGAGGGCGTCCGGCAGGTGGCCATCGACGACGACTGGTCGGCGCTGCGGTTCCGGCGGGTCCAATTTATCAAAAGCCTGAAAAGGGATGCGTCGCGGGCGATGACGGCGACGGGCAAACAGCGATTGTCCGAACCGCCGGGCGGCCTGGCTTGATTCGTAAAAATTAAGGTTCAGCCGAAAACCACCCCGCGTACATCACGTAATTATTCGCCGTGCGGTCAAAAACCTCCGCCGCTTCGGGCGAGACGGCTTTCAGGAACTTCGCCGGATTGCCCGCGTAGATGCTGCCGGGCGGCACGATTGTATTTTGCGTCACAATCGCTCCGGCGGCGATGATGCTGCCCGTGCCGACGACGGCCCCGTCCATGATGATGGCCCCCATCCCCACCAGCACGCGGTCTTCGAGCGTGCAGCCGTGCACGACGGCGTTGTGGGCGATGCTGACGAAATGACCGATACTGGTCGGCGCTTTCTGGTAGGTGCAGTGGATGACGGCCCCGTCCTGGATGTTGACCCGGTTGCCGATGCGGATGAAGTGCACGTCGCCCCGCACGACGGCGTTAAACCACACCGTACAGTCGTCGCCCATGACTACGTCGCCGACGACCGTGGCGTTGGGGGCCAGCCAGCAGTTTTGGCCGAATCGGGGTTCAGTGCCGTTGACGGGTAAGAGTAAAGCCATTTTTTTGAAAAAACTTAACCGCAAAGGCGCGAAGGTTTTACGCAAGTTTCGCAAGGTTTTCTCTGCGTTCTTTGCGTAAAATCTTCGCGTCTTTGCGGTTAAAAAAGTATTCAAAAATTCCGCTCGCCCGCCTCGCGTTTGCCGAGCATCACTGCCCCAACCATCGCCACGAAAAACAGCACGGTTACGAGTTCAAACGGCAGCAGGTAATCGCGAAAAAGCACCTTGCCGAGGCTTTCGACCATGCCCACCTGCGAGTTGTACGTGGCCGGGTTGACGGGCGGGAGTTGGGCCGTGCGCATGGCCGCGACCATCAGGACCAGCACTACGCCGCCGAGCACCGCCGCGCCGAGCTTCACGAGGTTGGTTTTCGATTCCGCCGTGTATTCCCGCAGGTTCAGGAACATGATCACGAACAGGAACAGCACCATGATGGCCCCGGCGTACACGATGATGTTGACCGCCGCCAGAAACTGCGCGTTGAGCAGCACGTAGTGCGCCGAAATCGTGAAAAACGTGAGAATCAGGTACAACACGCTGTGCACGGGGTTGCGCACCACCACGACCATGATGGCCGAAACCAACGTGAGGAAGGTCAGGAAATACCAGATGTAGTCGACTTTCATGGGTCAATTTTGAATGAGTGAATGAGTGAATGAAAGAATTTCGTTGGCGTCAGCCTACGCGGCCCGGCCTATTCATTCTTTCATTCACTCATTCAACATTGATTAGTGCCATCCTTCCCGCAAATAGCGGTAGTCCATGTTTTCCACGAGCTTGTCTTTGCCCCAGATAACCTGGTCGCGCTCGGTGAAAGGCGGCAGGTACTTGTCGTGTTGGAGGTAAATCGCCTGCTTGGGGCAGGCTTCTTCGCACAGCCCGCAGAAAATGCAGCGGAGCATGTTGATTTCGTACACCGCCGCGTACTTCTCCTCGCGGTAGAGGTTCTCTTCGCCTTTTTTCCGCTCGGCCGATACCATCGAAATGGCCTCGGCGGGACAGGCCACGGCGCACAGGCCGCAGGCGGTGCAGCGCTCGCGACCCTGCTCGTCTTTTTTCAGAATGTGGACGCCCCGGAAAACCGGCCCCAGGTACCGCTTCTGTTCGGGGTACTGGATGGTCGGTTTTTTCCGGAAAAAGTGTTTCAGCGTGATGGCAAGGCCCTGCGTAACGGCCGGAATGTAAAGCCGCTCGGCCAGCGTCATTTCGCGCTTATCGACTTTTTTAGCCCGGTTGGTGAGTTGCATTTTTATGTCGTTTGAGGTTTAAGGTTTGAGGTTTAACGTTAAACCTCAAACCTTAAACGGTAGATCTACGTCTGTTGCGGCTGCATGGCTTGCCTGGGGCGTGAGGCCGACGCGACCGCCAGCCCCACCACGACCACAATAATCAGCCAGGTGGCCCAGGGCGCGCCGTAGAGCAGCCCCGCGCCCGTGACGACCACGTTGAGGATGGCCAGCGGAATCAGCCCTTTCCAGCCCAGGTTCATCAGTTGATCGTAGCGGAAACGGGGCAGCGTCCAGCGAACCCACATGTAGAAGAAAATGAAAAAGAAGGTTTTCCCGAACATCACCGCCACCTGAAGGGCCGTCAGCAGGTTGTGGCCCAGCGCCCCGGCGGGCAGGTGCGCCGCCACCCAGGCCATGCCGGGGAAGTTGAACCCGCCGAAATACAGCACCGAAATCACCGCCGAGGAAACGAACATGTTGATGTACTCGGCGAAGAGGTAAAATCCCAGTTTCATCGAGGAATATTCGGTATGGTAGCCGCCCACGAGTTCGGTTTCACACTCGGGCAAATCGAAGGGGGTACGGTTACACTCGGCGAAGGCGCAGGTCAGGAAGATAATGAAGCCGACGGGCTGGTAAAAAATGTTCCAGTTGAAGCCCGATACCAGCAGCGTGCCCGATTGCTGCACCACGATTTCGCGCAGCGACAGCGTGCCGCTCATCATCAGGATGGCGATGATGCTCAGGCCCATGGCCAGTTCGTAGCTGATGTTCTGCGAGGCGGCGCGGATGGCTCCGAGGAGTGAAAACTTGTTGTTCGACGCCCAGCCGCCAATCATGATGCCGTACACGCCGAGCGAGACAATGCCGAAAATCCAGAGGATGCCGATGTTGATGTCGATGCCCTGGAAGCTGGTAAACTTGCCGTCGTACTGCACGCTGTCGCCCCAGGGAATGACCGCGCTCGACATCAGGGCCGTGAGCATGGCCAGGCACGGCCCGGCGATAAACAGCCATTTGTTGGCCTGAGCGGGAATGAATTCTTCTTTCGTAAACATTTTCACGGCATCGGCCAGGGGCTGAAACAGCCCGAACGGCCCCGCCCGGTTGGGCCCGAGGCGATCCTGCAGGAAAGCTGCCACTTTGCGCTCGGCCCAGGTGGAGTACGTCGCGATAAGCAGCGTGATGGCGAAGATCAAAAAGATGATCAGCGATCGGATGATGAAGGTGGTTAAATCCATAGTTCGTGCTTCGTTGTTAGTGCTTCGTGCTTCGCTGTTGGAATTTTTCGATGCACCAACAACGAAGCACGAAGCACGATTTCTAAACTATTCCGCCGGGGGCAGCAGTTTCTCAAACCGCTCTTTCGGCACGGGCTGGATACCCAACTGCGACTTGTCGCGGTCGTCGTCGAGTGGTTTGTACTGCAAGGCAGCTTGTTTGAGCGGGAAACTGGCTTTGGTCAGGTTCGCGCCGTACTTGTTGGCCGAAATCACCGAGGCGCGCTTCACGGCGGTCGGGCCTTCGATGACCCAGTCGCTCGTTTTCTTTTTCTCGAACCGGCACTCGTTGCAGATGAATTCGAGCGTTTCGCCCCACTGGTTTTTGCGGGCTGTGACGCGAATCACCTCGTCGCCGCGGTACCAGAGCGTCACGTTGCCGGAGCAGGTGGGGCAATCGCGGTGGGCCTCCACGGGTTTGGTAAACCACACCCGGTTTTTGAAGCGGTACGTTTTGTCGGTCAGCGCGCCCACCGGACACACGTCGATCATGTTGCCCGAAAAGTCGTTGTCGATCGCCTTTTCGATGTACGTACTGATTTCGGCGTGGTCGCCCCGGCCCATCACCCCGTGGATGCGGTGATCGGTGATCTGGTCGGCGGTCTGCACGCATCGGTAGCAGAGGATGCACCGCGTCATGTGCAACTGGATGTACGGGCCGAGGTCGTGCTTCTCGAACGTCCGCCGCTCTTCCTCATAGCGGGTCTGCACCGAGCCGTGTTCGTAGGCAAAATCCTGGAGGTGGCACTCGCCGGCCTGGTCGCAGATGGGGCAGTCGAGGGGGTGGTTGATGAGCAGAAACTCCACCACGCCTTTGCGGGCGTCGAGCACCTGCGGGTTGGTGGTGTTTTCGACGACCATGCCGTCCTGCACCTGGGTGATGCACGAAGGCACCAGCTTGGGCATGGGGCGGGGGTCTTTCTCCGACCCGGCGGTCACTTTCACCAGGCAGGCGCGGCACTTTCCGCCCGAACCTTTCAGCGGCTCGTAATAACACATGGCGGGCGGAGCCACTTCCGGCCCGATTTTGCGGGCCGCCTGGAGGATGGTCGTGCCGGGGTCGACGTCGATGGTGATGTTATCAATTGTAACCTTCATTGAGGTTCAGTTTTGCGGGTCGTAATTCAAAATTAAATCGAGAGCCTGCCGCTTGAGCGCTTCGGCGTCAATCATGTCGGCGAGTTTCCTGGCTTCGAAGGCCCCACCAAATGCTTCGCGGGCGGCCTCGCTCAGGGCAAACCCAAACGATTCTTCAACGGCTGCCTGCAGTTCGTCTGCTTTCAGGTAAAATCCGCCCGCATTCCGGCGTTTGTTGGCTTTGTAAATCCCCCGGAGCGAATGCTCGACGGAACGCTCCCACGAAGGGGTACTGCGCCGCTCGGCGTGTTGCTTGATGAGGTGAATGAGCAGAATTTCCAGAAAACTCTCGACCTTGTTGATTTTGTCGTCTTTGGCCATTTCATCCAATTCATCAATCAACTCAAGCGCCGCCGCGTAGTCGCGCTCCTCAATCCGTTTCCGCAGGGCTTCCAACTCTTCCATGGCCGTTCGCTGTTTGTTGGGACGAAATTACACCAATTCCATTGTCCCCCGGTACACCGCGCCCGGTTGGGTGGCCTCGGCGGGGTGCGTCACGTGCCACTCGAATTCGTCGCGGAAGTGGCGGATGGCCGAGGCCACGGGCCAGGCCGCCGCGTCGCCGAGCGGACAAATGGTGTTGCCTTCGATTTTCCTGGCCACGTCCACGAGCAGGTCAATGTCGTGCATCGAGCCTTTGCCGTGTTCGAGGCGCTCCAGCACGCGGGCCATCCAGCCGGTGCCTTCGCGGCAGGGACTGCACTGCCCGCAGGATTCGTGGTGGTAAAACCGCGCGAAGGTCCAGGTGTTGTGAACGATGCAGGTGGTTTCGTCCATCGCGATAAAGCCGCCCGAACCGAGCATGGTGCCGGTCTGGAAACCGCCATCGGCCAGCGATTCGTAACTCATCAGGCGGGGTTCGCCGTTGGCCAGTTTCAGAATCAGGTTCGCGGGCAAAATCGGCACCGACGAACCCCCGGCCACGACGGCTTTCAGTTCGTGGCCGTCGCGGATGCCGCCGCACCATTCGTCGGAGTAGATGAATTCTTCGACGGGCAGGCCCAGCGGAATTTCGTACACGCCCTGATTTTTAATATGGCCGGAGGCCGAAATCAGCTTCGTGCCCGTGCTGCGGCCGATGCCAATTTTGGCGTATTCTTCGCCACCGTTGAGCAGAATCCAGGGTACGGTGGCGATGGATTCGACGTTGTTGACCACCGTCGGGCAGGCGTAAAGTCCCTGCACGGCGGGGAAGGGCGGCTTGTTGCGCGGGTTGCCCCGCTTGCCTTCGAGCGATTCGAGCAGGGCCGTTTCCTCGCCGCAGATGTATGCTCCGCCGCCGGGGTGGACGTACACATCGAGGTCGTAGCCGGTGCCGAGGATGTTTTTCCCAAGAAAACCCTTCGCGTACGCTTCGGCGATGGCCTTTTCGAGAATCTTGATGACGTACATCAGCTCACCACGTACGTAGATGTAGCTCGCCTTCGCGCCGAGCGCAAATGACGACACAATCATGCCCTCGATGAGCGTGTGCGGCGACTTCATCATCAGGTAGTGGTCCTTGAAGGTGCCCGGCTCCGACTCGTCGGCGTTGCAAACGAGGTACCGCGCCTTGCCTTCGGGCTTGGCCAGAAACGACCACTTCATGCCCATCGGAAACCCGGCCCCGCCGCGCCCGCGCACGCCCGATTTTTTGACTTCTTCGACGATTTCCTCCGGCGTCATCTGCTTGAACGCCTTTTCGATGGAGCGGTAGCCGCCGTGTTTCATGAACACGTCGATGGTCTCGATACCCGGAACGTCGAGGTGTTCGGTGAGAATTTTTATGCGTTCGTTGGCCATGTTTTTGGCGAAATTCCCGTGGGTTATTTTACAAAATCATTCAGGTCGTGCCCGATGGACTCACAAAAAGAAGGCGCTTCGGTTATCTCGCCTCGTTGACGACTGTATTTTAACCACCTGTTTGTCTGGTAATTATAAACAAATCCCTCGTCCACCTCGTAGTCTTCCACCAACTCGACTACTTTTCTGAAGTCCTTTTTCCAGCCATCCGCCGCTACTTCGATGATGACCACGTTGCGGTTCAGCGAATTATCGTAAAGCAAAACGTCGGGCGTCGGACTGGTTTTGCTGGCGTCAATCATCACCTCCGGAAACGGCTCGTAGGGAATTTTCCCCTGCGCAAACAGCCAGTACAACCCAGCCGTCAGTTTCGCGATGACCCGCTGGTGTTCTTTCGGTGCGTTGACGCCCATGTACGGAGGAATTTCCAACATGCTTAAAATTCGTTTACAACGCTGAATTTATTTACCAGTCTTTCCCCCCCGCCAGCACGTTTTCTTCCGCCAGGTTCGCCGGGTTGGCGTAAATGCTGACGCCGTTGTACTGCTCGGTCGGCGAGGTTTCGCCTTTCTCGTCGCGGTGCTTCGGGTAGGAGCGCACCGTCGAGTAGTGGCACACGAACGATTTTCGCGAAAATTCCGGGTTGGTAATGCCGCTGCCGCCGTGGGCCAGCGCGGCGTGCCAGATGAGGATGTCGCCTTTTTTGAGCAACAATGTCTTCTTTTTCAAGCCCTCGGCGGCGGCGGTTTTCTCCAGGAATTTGGCAAAATCCGCGTCGCGGCGCAGCGATTCGTCGCCCCGGTAGAGAATGCCCGTGCCGAAGTTGAATTTCGGCATCCGGTGCGAGCCGGGGTAGTAAAACAGCGGCCCGGAGTCGGGGTGCACGTCTTCGAGCGGAATCCAGGCGGCGGCCAGGTGGCTGGCAATCTGCGAGCGGACCCAGGGAAAATCCTGGTGAACGGCCTGCTGGCTGCTGTATTTGAAGACCAGACTTTGAAACACGGCGACCGGCTCGTTGAAAATAGCCTTCAGAAAGGTGGCGATGTTGGGGTGCGTCATCACCTTTTTGGCCCCCACCGAACTGTTGTGGTACTCGATGAGCCGCGAACCGATGCCGCTCAGTTTCTCAATCGGCACTTCGTTGACGGGCGTTTCCTTCTGGTCGTTGAACCGGTGGACGAGCGCCTTGATGTGGTGCTGCTGGTTGTTCTGAATCAACCCTTCGATCTCGGCCCAGAGCGCGTCGAGCCAGGCGGGCGGCACGGCCTGCTCGAGGATCACGTAGCCGTTTTCCTGCCAGAACTCCAGCTTTTCTTTCAGGTCGTACGGGTACCCGGCGGGCACCGGAAACTGCTTCACAAACGCCGCAATGTCGGCGTCGGGGCGGTCAATCCAGGGCAGTGTGGCGGAGTCGAATTCGAGTTTTCCGCCGTTGAGCTGGAATTTGGCTGCTTTGTACACGCGCCGGAGTTGGTCTTTCAATGGGTTCATGAAGAATCAATTTTGAATGAAAGAAGGAGAGAATGAGTGGAATTACTGTCTTTTATTCATTCATTCTCTCATTCAAAATTCAGTCATTGTTGCTGTCGGTACTCCTCCAGAATAGCATCCACGCGCTCGGGCGTGAGGTGCGTGTGGTACTTTTCACGAACCTGCATGACCGGCCCCATGCCGCAGGCGGCCAGGCACTCGACTTCCTTCAGCGTAAACAGCCCGTCGGCGGAGGTACCGCCGACTTCGACGTTCAGCTTTTGACAAATATGATCGCGGATGCCTTCGTAACCGAGCAAACAGCACGGTCCCGTCCGGCAAATCTCGATGACATGTTTTCCAACGGGTTCGACGTGGAACATCGTGTAAAACGTGGCCACTTCGTACACTTCGATGGGCTGAATCCGGAGCAGTTCCGCCACGTAGTCCATTACGTCGGCGGGCATCCAGCCCCACTGTTCCTGAGCCAGGTGCAGAATGGGCAGAATGGCCGACTTCTGTTTGCCTTCGGGGTAGTGGCCGATGAGTTCCTGGGCGCGGGCGAGGCGTTCGGGCGTGAAAGCGACGGGCGTTTTATCGAGGGTTTCGGTCGTCATTTTTACAGCAGGTAATCGTCTTCAAAAACTTCTTTCCAGGTGAGCGGGACGGGTTCAAATTGGTCTTTGCGGCGCAAACCCATCTCCGCTTTGGCTAAGGTGATCCCATCTCTGAAGCAGTCCTCCCAGATGCTACGAATGTAGGCATCGTTGAGTGACGGAGTAAATTCCTGGGTTTTGTGAATCTCAAAACGGGCACTGGAGATCGTCTTTACCCAACTCATCGACCGCTTTTCGGGCTGGTATTTCCATTTCAGAATGTGGGCCATCAGGCGAGCCAGTTGACTTCCTAAGGCGCGTTTCTCCGACTTTGACATCGTATCGTACAGTTCGTCGAGTCCTTGCAAAGCCTCTTCGTACTCTTCCTCTTCGACCAACTGCCGAATGGCCTCGACGGTGTCCAGTTGCGAGCGCGTAGTCAGTTCTTCCCAGTCCGGTTTCATGCGCACCTCCTTTCGGGTTCAGAAAAATCAATTGTCCAGTTCCCCGGCAATCACATTCATGCTGCTCATGATGACGATGGCGTCGGAGAGCGTGGCACCCTGGGTCATTTCGGGGAAGGCCTGGTAGAAAATGAAACAGGGCCGCCGGAATTTGAGCCGGTACGGTGCCCGCCCGCCGTCGCTGACGAGGTAAAAGCCCAGTTCGCCGTTGCCGCCTTCCACCGAATGGTACACTTCGCCGACGGGCGCGTCGATTTCGCCCATCACGATTTTGAAGTGGTAAATCAGCGCCTCCATGTTGCGGTACACCTCCGGTTTGGGCGGCAGGTAGTACTCCGGCGCATCGGCGTGGTAGGGGCCTTCGGGCAGGTTTTCCAAAGCTTGCTCGATGATGCGCAGGCTTTGCCAGATTTCGCCGTTGCGCACCATGAAGCGGTCGTAGGTGTCGCCGTTGTACCCGACGGGAATTTCGAACTCGAAGTCGTCATAGCTGGAGTAGGGGTTCATCACCCGCACGTCGTAGTCCACGCCCGCTGCCCGCAGGTTGGGGCCGGTGAAGCCGTAGTTGAGGGCACGCTCGGCGCTGATGCCGCCCACGTTGACGACCCGATCCATGAAAATCCGGTTGCGGTTGAAAAGGCTCTCGAATTCGCGCATCACGGGCGGGAAACTTTTCAGGAATTCCCGGATTTTGTGAATGGCCACGGGCGAAAGTTCACGCTCCATGCCGCCGATGCGGCCCATGTTGGTAGTGAGGCGCGCGCCGCACATTTCTTCGTAGATTTCGTAAATCTCCTCGCGCTTCTGGAACACGTAGAGAAAACCCGTGAAGGCCCCCGTGTCCACGCCCAGAATCGAGTTGCAAATCAGATGGTCGGCGATGCGGGCCAGTTCCATCATGATGACCCGGATGTACTGCGCCCGCTTAGGCACGGTGACCCCCAGGAGTTTCTCGACCGTCATGTGCCAGCCGAAGTTGTTGATCGGGCTGGAGCAGTAGTTCATCCGGTCGGTGAGCGTCGTAATCTGGTAAAACGGCCGCCGCTCGGCGATTTTCTCAAACGCCCGGTGGATGTAGCCAATCGTCTGCACGCTCGACACGATGCGCTCGCCGTCCATTTGCAGCACGTTCTGAAAAATACCGTGCGTAGCCGGGTGCGTGGGGCCGAGGTTGAGCGTGGTCAGTTCGTTGACGTACTGCCGCTGCTGGCCGTTGTGGGCCAGTTGCTGCTCGGCAATGGCAATGTCTTTTATTTCGTCGGTAGGCATGGTTTCAATGACTGAATGAGTGAGTGCTGAATGACTGAATTGAGAAACAGGGTTTATTCAATCATTCGATCATTCATCATTCAAAATTGGGTTTACCGTCCAAACAACTCGTCAATTTTGTCCTTGCGGGTGGCGTCTTCGAGGGGATACTCTTTGCGGAAGGGGAAATAATCCATGTCTTCCACGTTGAGGATGCGAATCAGGTTGGGATGGCCCTCGAACTGGAACCCGTAAAAATCATAGGCTTCGCGCTCCATCCAGTTGGCGCAGGCGAACAGGTTGGTCAGCGTGGGCACTTTTGGCTCCTCCACCGGCACGTAGAGTTTGAGGATGAGCCGGGCGTTGTGTTCGAGGCTGTGGAGGTGGTAAATCACGCCAAGTTCCTTGCCTTTGGCGTCGGGAAAGTGAATCCCGGCGAGGTCGGTCAGAAACTGAAACCGGAACGTCGGGTGGTGGTAGAGGTATTCCATGACGGGCAACAGCGACCCGACGGGGATTTCCACGTTGAGCAACCCGTAGTTTTCCACGACGTTGAAAATGACGTCTTCCCCAAACTTCCGGACGAGGTCTTCGGCGACTTCCTGGTTGGTAAGCATTCGATAATTCGTTGTTCGTGCTTCGTTGTTCGTGCTTCGTTGTTCGATTCGGGTTGACGCTTTTCTCGAACAACGAAGCACGAACAACGAACATCGTTTCTATTGAATGGCGTACGATTCCATCAGGGCCTGGTATTCGGGCAGGTTGCGGCGGCGGATGGATTCGTTTTTGGTGATTTCCTGCAACTGCAACACGCCGTCGAGGATTTGCTCCGGACGGGGCGGGCAGCCGGGCACGTACACGTCCACGGGAATGATGCGGTCGATGCCCTGGAGCACCGAGTACGTGTCGAAAATGCCGCCCGAACAGGCGCAGGCCCCCACGGCAATCACCCAGCGGGGTTCGGCCATTTGCAGGTACACCTGTTTCACGATCGGTCCCATTTTCTTGGCAATGGTGCCCATCACCATCAGCATGTCAGCCTGGCGGGGCGAGAAACTCGGGCGCTCCGACCCGAAGCGGGCCAGGTCGTAGTGTGACCCCATCGTGGCCATAAACTCGATGCCGCAGCACGAGGTAGCGAACGGCAGGGGCCAGAGGGAATTGGCGCGGGCCAGGCCCACGACTTTGTCGAGTTGGGTGGCAAAAAAGCCTTCGCCCTGGTAGCCGTCGGGGGCTTCGATCTTGGGGGCTTTGGCTACTTGAATATCGCTCATGTTGGAAGTATCAGGTTGACCAATTCGTAACGATTTCGCGGGGCGAAAAGTTGGCGAACCGTCTCAGGAATTTTGGGATTGGATCTCGCCTGCGCAATTCAGGCCGTCACTCCGCCCACTTCAGCACGCCCTTGCGGATGACGTAGTAAAAGCCCACCAGCAGCAGGCCCATGAAGACAACCATTTCGCCAAAAATCAGCAGGGCCGTTTCGCGCGATTCCTTCATCCAGTCGAGGAAATTGACCGCCCAGGGGTAGAGAAAAATGATTTCGACGTCGAAGAGCACGAACAGAATCGCGACCAGAAAGTATTTGACTGAAATCGGCGTGCGGGCGTCGCCCTCGACGGGGATGCCGCACTCGAAGGGGTCGTCTTTTTTCTTGCCGTGGCGCTTCGGTCCGACGTAGTGCGACACCAGCATCGACCCCACGATAAACCCCAGCGCGGCAATGAGTTGCACCACGATGGGCAGGTAGTCGGAAGGCAAATAAGTAGTATTCATGCCGTGATTAGCTCGTTGGTAATGGTGGATCGGAAATCCGGCCGCAAGTTAGTCACAAAAAAGGTTTTTGAGGGCAAATCGCACGGGTAAGCCCACGGTTATCTGTCGCTACCGACTCACGCCACCAGCCGGATTAGTTTCCCCATGAAGTACTCGAAAAACGACGCCGTGCCGGGGCCGTACCAATTCATGGTATAGCTTTCGTAGGCGTCGAGCGTCCAGTATTTGTCGGGCGTCACGTAGCCAATGTAGCCACCGTTAAAGCTGGTAATCATTAGGTTAACGCCCCGCTCGCGGGCGAGGCCGTTGAAATCGGCGACGAGTTCCCCCGAAAAATCGCAGGGTGCGCCCAGCAGCACGGTGTTGCCGATGCGCAGGGCTTTGAGTTCGGCGGGGTAGTCGCCGTACACGTCGCGCCAGAGCCAGTGCCGCATTTTCAGGTTGCCCAGCACCCGCCACTGTGGCTCGCGCAGGTGCAGCGGCAGGGCCACGATGCGCAGGGTACTGTCGGCGCGGAGCGGAATCTGCCGGATCACGCGCTGGATTTCGAGTTGCAGCCCCAACGCCTCGTTGCGGAGTTGCTCCCAGTCGGTTTTGCCTTCTTCGAGCGGGGCCATGCTGCCCACGGCCCCGGCCATGTACTGGGCGAAATTGACCGTTTTCTGCTTTTCGAGCGAATCAACCAGCGCGCCGGGCCAATCGCGGGAGAGCACCACCTGGTTGGGTTCGATGGTGGTCGAATGGGCGGCGTAGGTGCAGAGCAGGGCCGTTTCGCCCGTGATTTTCCGGATTTTCAGCAGCCGGATGAACGGGTCCACGGTGCCTTCCTGGCCCACGAGCCGGTTGCTCACCATGTCGGCCTGGTACACCTGGCTGAAGCCCGTTTCGGCGGGCATCAGCCGCCGCTGGGCCACCGAAATAGCCTCCACGATGCGGTCGGCAATCCACTCGACGGTGGCCGGGTTGTATTTCCCCGCAAAAATCCGCCCCGCCAGCCGCTCGCCCCAGCCGCCGAGGCTGTTGTGCGTGTGCGTGGCCCCGAGGTAGGTGTGATCGAGGGTGAGGCCGATGCGGGGGAGTTTTTCTTTCAGCCGCGCCGTGACGGTGGGCGGAATGATGAGCAAATCGGCGCTGACCACGGCGACGCGGTTGCTGCCATTTTCCAGCACGATGGCCCGCACAAACACCGAATCGTGAATGCCTACGTAAGGTTGGCCGCTGCGCACGCCGTAGCCGCCGGTGGGCGTGGGCTGGGCGGGCGTCAGGTTGACCTTTGCCCAACCCGCTTTGAGTTTCGGAACGCCGTACGGACGCGAAAGCTGCGAATCAGGAAGGAGTGCAGGCGGGGCGGGTTTGAGTTGCCGGAAGTTGCTGAGGGTCTGGAGGTAAGCATCGGTCTGGAGGTAGGGCACCGACGAAGCGGGCACGAGACTGACGGCCA
This sequence comes from Spirosomataceae bacterium, assembly GCA_965249815.1. Classification (GTDB taxonomy): domain Bacteria; phylum Bacteroidota; class Bacteroidia; order Cytophagales; family Spirosomataceae; genus JAJAZB01. The sequence goes on from CBDFMV010000003.1 coordinate 2,010,168, forward strand.
GAAAGACCAAAATCACGCCCAGTAGCCCCAGCAGGGCGTAAGCGGCGTAGCGGGCAAGTTTCATAACGTGGGCAGGCAAGGGAAGGCAAAACAAAAACGGCGGCGCGGTTTTCACGCCACGCCGCCGTTTATCGAGTGGGCAGTTAGCAGTAGGCAGTTGGCAGTAAAACTTACTGTACTGCCAACTGCCTACTGCTAACTGCCCACTTATTTTCAGTCTCCGTAATAAATCTCCGCATTTTGCAGGATGTAATTCAGCTCGTAAATGTCCGACGCGTTGAGTTTGAGGGTGCCTTTGAAAGTTTGCACCTCGTCGGTTTTGAAGCGCTTGCCGGGCTTTTTCAATTTCAGCCCCATCACCGACTCGGGTCCGCCGCCGCCGCAGAAAAAGCACTGGCTGTAAGGAAACGCCGACAGCACGAACTGGTTGCTTTCCACGTCGACCGGGATCAGGTAGCCCTTGATGGTCACTTCCTTGCCTTCCAGTTTCTGCACGTTGGGGCCGAAGGTGGGGTAAAGCATGTAAATGCTTTCTTCGGGATACCATTTTTTCTTGAACGTCACGTCGCGCAGGGTTTCCCAGGTGACTTTGGCAGGTTCGGCATTCGGGGTGTCGACCGGCCGACCTGTGAAGGCGCTGAGCATCAGGCCGGTGAGCAACAGCAGACTCGTGTAACGCAGGGTTTTCATGGTAAACAAAAAAGGAAGATTGGCGTGGTTTAAACTCAAAACGGCGGGTCAGGGTTCAAAAATACGCAATCGCGTGGGTTTTAGGCAAGTGGCCCGGCGGCGAATGGCCTCAACTTGGATTGCGCGGCGTTTTGGCAATAACTTCGGCCCGGTTTTCGTAGCAAAGTAAGGCCCGCATCCGCCGCGAAAGCCTACTCCTTGTCCGATGAAGCATTCTTTTTTTCTTCCGTTCTGCCTGAGTCTGCTGGTTGGTTTGGCCGCTTTTTCGCAAAATTCCCTGCAACTGGTGTTGCCCGACCAGCCCGGCTGGAACCAGTTCGATGAGGGCAAATCCGTGGCGTTCCGGCTGGGTGTGCAGGGCGTCGGTGCCGATTCGGCGCGGTTTGCCATTGCCGAGGGCCGTCAGGATGGCATGGAACTCGACTCGCTGGGGCGTTTCCACTGGTCGCCGGGCTACGCCCTCGTAGACCGAGTGCAGGGCAGCCGCAGTTTCCCGGTTATTTTTGAAGCCTGGAACGCCGCCAACCCCGGCCAGCGAAGCCGCAAAACCGCCGAGTTTCGGGTGCAGCACACCAACCGCGCCCCGGTGGCGGGGGAATTGAAGCCGTTTTACGTCAAATACAACGCGCTCAATACCTACCAGGTGGACGCCAACGTGGTCAACGACCCTGACCAGGACCCGCTCGTGTTTGTGCCCATCGCCGACCAGATGCCCGAAGGAGCCAGGCTTTCGGCCCAGGGTGAATTTAGCTGGAAACCCTCGCAGGCGCAGTACGCTAAGCTGAAAACCAGTCCGCTGTTCGTCGAATTTTTCGTGGAAGACCAGCCCGCCAAAGTCCGCACGAAAGGCCGGTTGAAAGTGGAAGCCACCCAGATGGATTTGCCGCCGGAAATTTCCATTGTGCCCAACGTGACGGTCATCAAAATCAAGGAAGACGCCACCATCAATCTCGTTTTCTACCTGACCGACCCCAACGGCGACGCCGACATCGAGTCGTTCGGGCTGCTCTCCGACAACCCCGACGTGCCCAAAACGGCCCTCAAGCGCAATGCCAGCACGCAGTACGAATTCACTTGGAAACCCGGTTACAACTTCGTGCGCGATCCGCTCGATTCGCTCACGTTCAGCGTCACCTTTTTCGTGCTCGATAAAACCCAGAAGCGCGACGAAAAAACGGTGCGGTTCACCCTGCTCAACGCGGTGAACGAGCGCGAAAAAGACCTCCAGCTCTACAGCCAGTACCGCACCGGGCTGGTGCGCGCCTGGGAACTCATCGGACAGTTGAGCCAAAAGCAGGAATTCCTGCGCAAAACCTACGAGCGGGCCAAAACCGGCAAGAAAAAACGGTCGGTGGTCAACGCCAGCTTCGGGGCCATTTCGGCGCTGGCCCCGGTGACGATTTACCAAAGCAACCCCAACACGGGCCGGGCCGTTTCGGCCATCGGCGGCACGGCCGTCGCCACGGTGGGTACGCTGGAGGCCACGGAAGTCATCGGAAAATCCATCAAGGATTTGGTGGACCAGCTCAACGCGGTGATTGCCAAAAAGAACGAACTGCAAACGAAGGGCGACATTTTCGCCCGGAAATACAACCTGAAAGCTGCCCGGCGCAGCGAGGCGCAGTTCACCCGTGACCTCGACGAATTCAGCGCCACGATGAGCCTCAACGGCCTGCTGGCGCTCGAACTCGACGCCGGGTGGGTCGAAAAAAACGCCCTGACCGACGGCAAACTCAAAAAAACCTTCAAGGATTTCGAGCCGTTTGAAGACTGAAATCGGGAAAGCTCAGGCTTTCGGTTGCACCAAATCCCAGGCATTTCCGTACAAATCCTCGAACACCACCACGGTGCCGTAAGCTTCCTCGCGGGGACTTTCCCGAAACACCACGCCCCGCGCCCCGAACGCTTCGTAATCCCGCCAGAAATCGTCAGTGTGGAGGAAAAAGGCCACCCGTCCGCCGGTCTGGTTGCCGATGGCGGCCTCCTAAGCCGGATTGGCGGCTTTGGCCAGGAGCAGGCTGGCCCCCGCTTCGCCGGTCGGGGCGACCACGACCCAGCGTTTCTCCGCGCTCAGGCGGGTGTCTTCCACGAGCCGAAAGGCCAGTTTCTGCTTGAACCAGGCGATGGCTTCGTCGTAGTCGCGCACTACGAGGGCGACGGTGGTCAGGGAGGTGGCCATGAAAAATTCGGGTCGTTTTTTTAGGCTGCAACTGGTGCCAATCCCGCCCAACGAATTAAAAACGGCTCCTGAACGAGCCGGAGGGTTGCCGGGGAGCCGACCGGTGCAAATCCCGTCACTTCGTCGGAAATCCCGCCGTCTTCAGCGCTTCGAACAGGCGTTGCACCTCGCCGATGCGCTCGTCGCCGTTGAGGGCAAAGTACCAGAACGTTTCCAGTTCGCCCCGGTGCATGGCCTGGTTCATATCGCCGCTCTGGGTTTTGTGGGCGGCTTTCACCCAATCGGCCACGATCATGTAGCTGTGCTTGTTGTCTTCGCCGAAGGTCTGGGCGCGGTTGAATTCAAAAACCGGCGCGGCGGGACTGATGCGGGTTTCGGGGTAGCCGTCGAGTTGGGTGAAGCGAAACGTGTCGTTCTTGTTGGCCGATTGCCCGCCGAGTACAATCGGCTTTCTCGGTCCCCGGTAGCGTTGCACGGCCCGCAGAGCATGAATCGAGGCGGTTTTGTGGTGGGCGTGCTGGCCCTCGTGTGGCACCATGCAGAACACGTAATCGTAGCGGCCCGCCGTGAGGATGCTGTCGAGGCGCTGCTCGATGTACAGGCGGTTCCAGCGCTGGCCTTCGAGGTAGGGCTTTTCGTCGCGGTTGTAGAAATCGTCGCGCTGGTCGAAAAAGTAGATGGTTTTTACCCCCAGAATATCGGCCGATTCCCGGATTTCCTTTTTGCGGAGGCGGGGCAGGTTTTTGCGGCCGATGGCCGAATCGAGCATGTTCATGCCAAAATAACTCGATGCTACCATGCCGTTGAAGCCCCCGGAGGCGTCGGTGAGCAGGGCCAGGTCGGCGCTGCCCTTCAGCTCGCGGGTGATTTTGAAAACCGTGACCGGAAACATGGTTTCGTCGTCGGGGTGGGCCGTCACGATGAGCACCTTCGGCCCCTGGGCCAGGGCCGAAACCGCCGTGAACAGCAGCAGAATGTAGCGGAGTAGCTTCATGGCAGTGCGGGGAGTCAGGCGGCTAAGTTTGAAAGAATTGCGTAGAAAAGAAACCGTCGCGAGCATTCTCAGAAGTTACCAGGAAACCTCCCCATCCAGTCGCTTCAGCAGTTTCAGGTGGCGTTTGGCCCGTTGCAGAAAAGCCCAGCCGCGCCTGAATTCCCAATACGGCACCCCTCGCGCGTGATTTTGCCGCGAAATACTGGCCAGCACGGCCCAGTGGTGGAGAATGATGCCGTAGGCTTCCCACAGCGACCGGCGACCGGCGTACACGTGGTGCGGCGCGGCCCCGCTGCCGTTGTATTCGAGGATGCGGAAGTTCCGGCCCGCTTTGAGGTCGTCCACCGAGGCGCATTTGATGTCGTAGCGGCCAAAGTAAAACTGGTCGGCGTGGCGGCTGAGGCCGTCGAATACGGCCAGCAGGCGGTTGTCTTTTTCGTGGGCCAGACTCACGAGTTGCCCGCCCCGAGTTTGATTGAGGGCGTGCGAAAGCACGTAAATTTCGCCCGCCGACAGCACGTCGGGCAGGCGGTGAGCGTGTTTGGCGCGGAGTTCAGCGAGGCGAAACCGCGTGTGCGGGTGGCGCTGAAGGAGTTGGTCGAGGGTGGCGGTGCCGTCGCCGACCACGTGCAGGAAATCTTTCCGGACAAACCCCGTGATGGTGCCCGTCGCTGCGCCGGGAAAACGGTAGTAAAACACGCTGACCTCGAGCGGATACGCGATGAATTCCTGCGCGAGGTACGCCACGGGCATTTGCTCGTGGTACCGGCGCAACTCGTCGGGCGTGGCGATTTTACGGAAAAGCAGGCCCATCATGCCCACGTCGGGTTTCACGGCGAAGGGGTAGGGGAGGCCCGCTTCGCCCACGAGCCGCTCAACGTCGGTGAACGGCAGACCGGGGGCGATGTACACGCTGCGGGGGCAAAGGTGGGCTGGCAACTGGTCGTACATTTCACGTTTGCCCTCGCCCTCGAACCCGCCGAAGGTGAGCGTGGGATTGGCGGGCGTGAAAAACCAGACCGACCCCGCCCGCAGGCCGTGCCACAACCACACCGGCGCCAGCGGCACGAGCTTGACGCGGTAATCCCAGGTTTGCCAGTGCGTAAAGCGGTAAAAGGCTTTTTTCAAATTCATCCAAAATGCAACCCGGCGGGTGGCCGGGAGGTCGGAGCGTTTTGAAAGGTAGCAACGCCGCTCCGAACGCGCAAACGCGGGGCGGTTTGGTGAAGTCCGAAAAAATGGTGTGTTTGCCTTCTTTCCCGATTCGACACCCCGATGATTTTCCGCAAAAGCCCCCTCCGTTTTCTATTGATCCTGCTGCTCCGGGTCGGCGCGCCGCCCGTTAGTGCCCAGACTGCCCCCGAGCCGTTCGTGTACGGCGACGCCCTGCCCGACGCCCCCGAACTGACCCCGCGCGGGCCGCAGGGCGTGGGGGTGCGCACCCTCTCGCTGACCGACAAGAACCGGCTGGACGTGCTGCACGCGAAGGGCGGCGAGACGCCCCGCTACGACCGGCCGCTGACGGTGGAAATCTGGTACCCGGCGCGCATTCCGGCGGGCAAAACCCAGCGCATAACCTACAACGAAACGTTGGGCACGGCCAATGACCCCAAGCGCCCGCTGCTGCCGTTCAGCTTCGCAGGCCGGGCCTTGCGCGACGCCGAACCCGACGGCAGCGGCGGCGCGTATCCGCTCGTCATCGTGTCGCACGGCTACGTCGGGTCGCGGTTTCTGATGACGTACCTGACCGAAAACCTGGCCTCGAAGGGCTACGTGGTCGTGGCCATCGACCACACCGAATCGACTTTCCGCGACGCGGCCCCGTTTCCGAGCACCCTGCTCAACCGGTCGCTGGACGACCTTTTTGTGCTGAACGAAATGGCCCGGCTGGGCAAAAAAGGCGCGGATTCGTTCCTGAGCGGACTTGTCAACGCCGACAACACCGCGCTGGTGGGCTATTCGATGGGCGGCTACGGCGCGCTCAACGCCGCCGGGGCCGGGTACAGCGCCGGGGCCGTGAAGTTGTTCGGGCAACTGACCAACGGCAGCACTGCCCTGCAAACCCGCGCCGCCGGGGCGGAAGAATTCAACTCGTCGCAGGATGCACGCATCCAAGCCGTGGTGGCCTTCGCGCCCTGGGGGCAGGAGCGGGGCGTTTGGGACGCCGACGGGCTGAAGGGCCTCACCCGCCCGACGCTGTTCGTGGCCGGGAGCAAAGACGACATTTCGGGCTACGAACGCGGCACGAAGGCCATTTACGACGGGGCCGTCAACGCCGATCGCTACCTGCTCACGTACCTCAACGCCCGGCACAACGTGGCTCCCAACCCCCCGCCCGCCGAGTCGATGAAACCCGGCCTGCCCCTCGACGAGTACCTGCGCTACGCCGAACCGGCCTGGAACGAGCGGCGCATCAACAACATCAACCAGCACTTCGTAACGGGGTTTTTGGGAATGCACCTGAAAGGACTGGACTACGGAAAGTTTTTTGAGGTGAAAGAAAGCAGCAACGACGGGCTATGGACCGGGTTCAGACCGCGCACGGCGGTGGGGCTGGAGCTGCGCCACGCGAAGCCCTGATTCATTCTTTGTCTTTCAGCCCCGGCCAGTTTTTATCGGCTTTTTCGATGTAGCCCTTCGTGTCTTTTTTCCAGGACGTCTGCACGTTCTTGTTGTAATTGAGGTAAAGTTTGTCGTCCACGATGGTCCAGGCCTGCGGGTCGGTGGGGGCTTTGTGGCCGTCGGCGGTGCCGTAGGCGCAGTAACCGCCGTACTGCGGGACGTATGTTGAGGGGGCGGCTTTAAACAAGGCCAAATCCCCGGCGTTGGCGAAGCGCCACTGGGTGCCCTGGTAGGCATAGGCAAATTTCGGATCGCCCGGCACGGCTTTTCCTTCCTTAAAATACGCCACGGCGTCGTAGCCGTGAATGGCCGCGCCGTCGGCCACGAAGACGGGCGATTTTTGCGCCAGCAGGTGGACCGATGCCAGCAGGAAAAGACTGAGAAAAAGCAGCAAAGACTTCATAGGAAGTGGTTTTAGTGAAGGACAAAGGTGGGTGGTTGGCTAAAAACAGCGTGTCGGCCAGCGGACATTCGAACGGAATAGCCGGAAATGGATTTTCGTATCTTTCGGAAAACTTAACCGGATTCGGCCCCACACCAACCTGAAAATTACCTTGCTCTGACCCGCCGACGTGCGCGGAGCCGTCAACGAAACGTTACTTTTGCGGTAGTTTTTACGAGCAAATCTTCCCATGATCCAACGATTGCAATCCGTTTTCCTCGCCCTCATCGTGGCGGCCATGGCCGTGTGTCTGCTTAGTCCGGCCTGGAGCAAAACCAGCCCCACCACGGGCGAAAGCGCCCGACTCAATGCCTTCACCCTCACCTACGCCAAAGCCGGGGGTGCAGCCACCGCCACGCCCACGTTTTACGTCGCCGCGCTGGCCGTGCTGGCCGCCGGGCTGGCGCTCTACTCCCTGTTGCAATACAAAAACCGGATGCGCCAGATGCTGCTGGGCCTCATCAATTCACTGGTGATGATTGCGCTGCTGGGTTGCCTGGCGTATCTGGCGGTGTACAAAGGAGCGGCGCTGTTTCAACCCGAAATGCGGGGCAGCTACCACCTGGGTTTTTACGCCGTGGTGGTCGGGCTGATCAGCAACGTAGTGGCCAACCGGTTTATCCGCCGCGACGAACAGCTCGTCCGGTCGTCGGAGCGGATGCGGTAGGCGGTTTAGGGTTTAAGAAGGAGAAGCCCGCAAGTTGCGTATTTGCTCGCAACCGGCGGGCTTTTTGCGGACGGTGGACGGCTAACGAGGAGGGGCTGCAATATTTTTTTGGAGTCGAACCGCGAATTTTTACTAATTTCATTTTCGGATTTTTGGCTGCGGACTCCCCGCTGGCCACCGCCCGGAGGTTTTCAAACCCCCACCAATGCCCCTAACTCAGCCCAGCACCCCTCCTCAAACCGCTGATCCGACGATGATCGTTGACCAGTTCGTTCAAACCACCCTGCGCGAAAAACTCAAGGAGATTTTTGGGTTCAGTCAGTTTCGCGGCGATCAGGAAGCCATCATCAACAGTGTGCTCGAAGGCAACAATACCTTCGTGATCATGCCCACCGGCGCGGGCAAGTCGCTTTGCTACCAATTGCCCGCCATCGTCAGCCCCGGTACCGCCGTCGTGATTTCGCCGCTCATTGCGTTGATGAAAAACCAGGTGGACCAGATGAACGCCTTCGGCATCAACGCGCAGTTCCTCAACTCGACCCTCAACAAGGCCGAGATGAACAAGGTGAAGCGCGACGTGCTCAGCGGCGAGGTGAAACTGCTCTACGTGGCCCCCGAATCGCTGACGAAGGAGGAGAACCTGGCCTTTCTGCAAAAAGCCAACATCTCGTTCGTGGCCATCGACGAGGCGCACTGCATCTCGGAATGGGGCCACGATTTCCGCCCCGAATACCGCAAAATCCGCAGCATCGTCGAAAACCTCGGCAACCTGCCCATCATTGCCCTGACGGCCACGGCCACGCCCAAGGTGCAGCAGGACATCCAGAAAAACCTCCAGATGGAGGACGCCTGCATTTACAAGACCTCGTTCAACCGCAAAAACCTCTACTACGAAATCCGCCCGAAGGTCGATACCCGCAAGCAACTCATCCGGTTTATCCGCAACAACAAGGGCAAGTCGGGCATCATTTATTGCCTGAGCCGGAAAAAGGTCGAGGAAATCGCCGAACTGCTCAACGTCAACGACATCAAGGCGTTGCCTTACCACGCGGGCCTTGATTCGCAGGTGCGCATGGCCAACCAGGACGCGTTTCTGAACGAAGAGGTGGAGGTCATCGTCGCCACCATCGCCTTCGGCATGGGCATCGACAAGCCCGACGTGCGCTTCGTCATCCACTACGACGCGCCCAAGTCGCTCGAAGGGTATTACCAGGAAACGGGCCGCGCCGGGCGCGACGGGCTGGAGGGCAACTGCGTGCTGTTTTACACCTACGACGACATTCTCAAGCTCGACAAATTCAACAAAGACAAGTCGGTGACCGAGCGCGACAACGCCAAAATGTTGTTGCACGAAATGGTATCGTACGCCAACATGGGCCTGTGCCGCCGTCGGCAGCTTTTGGGGTACTTCGGTGAATACATGCCCAAAGACTGCGGTTTTTGCGACAACTGCCTCAAGCCCACCGAAAAGTTTAAGGTGGAGGAAGAAGTGGAACTCGTGCTGAAGGCCGTCATCCTGACCGACCAGCGCTTCGACGGCCAGCACATTTCGGATCTGCTCACTGGCACCGACAACCCGTACATCCTCAGCCACAACCACCACAAACTCGAAGTGTACGGCAAAGGTCGCCCCGTGGCCATGCTGGCCAACGGCGACGAGGACGACGACGAACCCGAAGAAACCGATGACGACCGGCCCCGTCCCGCCGCGCCGGAGTCCAAAGCAAAGCACCACCACAACGGCACCTCCGAAGTAGCCGTGCGCTCGGGGGAATGGTGGTGCTCGGTGATCCGGCAACTGACCGTGCTGGGATACCTCGAAAAAGACATCGAAAACTACGGCGTGCTGCGGGCGTCGGAAAAAGGCCACGCCTACCTCGAAGCCCCGTACCCGATCACGTTGTCGAAAGACCACGACTACTCGCACGCCAACGACAACGACGACGACAGCGAAAAGGAAAATACCCCCGGCGGGTCGGCCAAGGCCCACGACCAGGCGCTGTTTGAGCTGTTGAAAAACCTCCGCAAGAAAATCGCGAAGGAAAAGGGCCTGCCGCCCTACGTAATTTTCCAGGACCCCTCGCTCGAAGAAATGGCCACGACCTACCCCACCACGCGGGAAGAAATGGCCCAGATCAACGGCGTGGGCATGGGCAAGGTGGTCAAATTCGGCAAGCCGTTCGTTGAACTCATCACGAAGTACGTCGAGGAAAACGACATCGAAACAGCCACGGAAGTGGTGGTGAAATCGACCGTCAACAAGTCGAAGGTCAAGATTTACATCATCCAGCAGATTGACCGGAAAATCGACCTCGACGAAATCGCGGCGACCAAAGCGCTCACCATGCACGAGCTGGTCGAGGAAATCGAACACATCTGCTACTCGGGCACCAAGCTCAACCTCGATTACTACGTCAACCAGATCCTCGACGGCGACCGCCAGGACGAAATTTTCGACTACTTCATGGGCGCCGAAACCGACAACATCGCCGTGGCCCTCAAAGCCATCGGCGACGAATACACCGAAGAAGAGCTGCGGTTGATGCGGATTAAGTTTTTGAGTGAAGTGGCGAACTGACGTTTTTTAGCGAACAAAACGTCATGCAGTTTGACGAACACGGCAATTTGACGCCTTACGAACCAATTCCAGTCAAACAGACTGAGATTCAAAATGAGTTGGTTCGTTCATTTCCGCTTTCAATGACCAGAGACAATTTGTTTGATTCGTTCGTTAGGTACAACGAAGAATTAGGCGCTGCTTTGAAAAACGAATTCAGGCAGTGGGTTGACGGAAGTTTCGTCACTATCAAACAAAATCCGGCGGACGTTGACATTGCCAACTTCATCGCCAACGACCGATTCGATGTGAACGCAGACGCGCTGATGCCTTTTTTCACCGTTGGCGGCTCGCTGGAAACCTGGAGCGTGGATGCCCACCTGATTCCGGTATACTCGGAAAGCGACGAGCGGTACGAAAATACACTGGCACGAATCCGCTACTTTCGGAAATGGTTTGGCCGGGATAAAATGAACCGGCCTAAAGGATTTCTGGAAAACGAAGTAAGAAATGGAACCGAACGCAACCATCCGTGACGTGGAAACCATCATCGAGGAACTCCACGAACTCCACGACCTCATCGGCCATACCCGGCAGACCGTCGGTAAATTTCCCCACGATTCGTTGCTCGGGCTGGCCCTAAAGCAGGACGAATTCCGCCAAAAGCAACTTCTGTGGGAGTTGCACGAACGATTAAGCCTGTACTTGCAGGCGCAGTAATTTTCCCACCCATGAACCTCCTCCTCCTCGGCTCCGGCGGGCGCGAACACGCCTTCGCCCATAAACTCACCCAAAGCCCGCTTTGCACCCGCCTGTTCGTTGCCCCTGGCAACGCCGGAACCGCCCGACTCGCCACCAACCTGCCCCTGGACGTTACCGATTTTGAAGGCCTGGCCGCTGCCGTGCGCGAACACGAAATTGACCTGCTCATCGTCGGGCCGGAAGAGCCGCTGGTGCGCGGGGTGCGCGATTTCTTCGAAAAAAAGGACGAATTCAAGTCCCTGCGCATCGTCGGACCGGGTGCCGCGGGGGCGCAGTTGGAAGGCAGCAAGGATTTCTCGAAAGCCTTCATGCACCGCCACGGCATTCCCACGGCAGCCTCGCGAACCTTCACCGTAGACACCCTCGACGCTGGGCTGGCTTACCTCGAAATGCAGGCGTTGCCCATCGTGCTGAAAGCCGACGGCCTGGCGGCGGGCAAGGGTGTCATCATCGCCGAAAGCCTCGCCGAGGCCAAAGAAACCCTGCACGAAATGCTCGTGGACGCCAAATTCGGTGAAGCCAGCCGCAAGGTGGTGGTCGAGCAGTTTTTGCGCGGCATCGAACTGTCGGTTTTCGTGCTGACCGACGGCGAGAATTACAAAATCCTGCCCGAAGCGAAGGATTACAAGCGCATCGGCGAGGGCGACACTGGCCCCAACACCGGCGGCATGGGGGCCGTCTCGCCTGTGCCTTTCGCCGACGCGGCGTTCATGGCCAACGTCGAGGAACGCGTCGTGAAACCTACCCTCGCCGGGCTTGCCACCGAAGGGATTCGCTACGTCGGCTTTATCTTTATCGGATTGATGAACTCGGACGGCGAACCGTGGGTGATCGAGTACAACGCCCGCATGGGCGACCCCGAAACCGAAGCCGTGCTGCCCCGCATCGAGTCGGATTTCGCGGAACTGCTCCTAGCCACCGCCGAAGGCCGTTTGGCCAAATACGAACTGCAAGTCAGCGATAAAACCGCCGTGACCACCGTGGTCGTGGCGGGCGGCTACCCCGGTAGTCACGCGAAAGGGTGCCCAATTTCGTTGGGTAACGTACCCGCCGACGTGTTCATTTTCCACGCCGGCACCACCGAAAAAGCCGGTGCGCTCGTGACCAACGGGGGTCGGGTGCTGGCCATCACGGCCCTGGGCGATTCGCTCGACGAAGCGCGCCTCGCCTCGCAACAGGCCGCCGGAATGAGTAAATTTAAAGGTAGTTATTTCAGAACCGACATCGGGAAAGACCTGATGGCAGAAGCGATTAATTGGGAATTGGGAATTAAAAATTAGGAAGTGGTCAGGTTGTACCCGACTGATTTTCAAAGAAATGCCAATTTTTAATTCCCAATTCCTGATTCCCAATTTGAAAAAGAAATGGCTTGTAAATCATGTAGCACCGGCGGCTGCGGAAGCGTGAAGGCTTCGGGCGCACCTGCCGCAGGTACGCCTGCCGCAGGTACGCCTGCCGCAGGTACGCCTGTGGGGTGCAAAAGCAACGGCGGCTGCAGCAGCGGCGGTTGCAATAAAATGAACGTGTTCGACTGGCTGAGCAACATGGAAATGCCCCAGTACGGCACGATGACCAGCCGGTTCGACCTCGTGGAAGTGAAGTTCAAAGGCGGACGGAAGGAGTACTTCCGCAACACCAACAACCTCGAACTCCACACCGGCGACCCCGTCGTAGTGGAAGTGCAGAACGGCCACCACCTCGGCTACGTGTCGTTGCAGGGCGAACTGGTGCGGTTGCAGATGCTCAAAAAGAAGATTCAGGCGGCCGACGCACGGGCCATTTTCCGCATTGCCACGGTCAAGGATCTCGAAAAGCACCAGCAGGCCGTCGCCCGCGAACTGGGCACAATGTACCGCGCCCGCGAAATCATCCACGAGTTGAATCTGGCCATGAAACTTTCCGACGTGGAGTTTCAGGCCGACAACATCAAGGCCGTTTTCTACTATTCCTCCGAAGAGCGGGTCGATTTCCGCGAACTCATCAAGCTCCTGGCGGGGGAGTTTAAGATTCGGGTGGAAATGAAGCAAATCAGCCTCCGGCAGGAAGCCGGACGGCTCGGCGGGCTGGGCGTGTGTGGGCGCGAATTGTGCTGCTCGACCTGGCTGACCGAATTCCGCAACGTCACCACGTCGGCGGCCCGCTACCAGAACCTCTCGCTCAACCCCGTCAAGCTTTCCGGTCAGTGCGGGCGGCTCAAGTGCTGCCTCAACTACGAATTGGAAACTTATATGGACGCGCTCAAGGACATTCCCAGCCTCGACGCGCCCCTGCAAACGCAGAAAGGCCCGGCTTTTCTGAATAAAACCGACATCTTCCGCCGCCTGATGTGGTTTGGTTTCAAGGGCGAAGACGCCTGGCACCCGCTGCCCGTCGAGCAGGTGCGCGAAATCATCGCTCTCAACAAGCAGGGCATCGTGCCGCCTACACTCGAACAATTGGTGGAGGTCGCCGCCGACGTGGCCGCCGGCCCCATCAACAGCGACCTGGCGCGGATGGACAAAAAATACAGCGACCGCAGCCAGCGCGACCGGCAGCGTTTCAAAGCCAATAAAAAAAGCGGGGACGCACCGGGCGGTACGCTGCCCGGTGGAAAACCGGCAGGGAGCGCGCCGACCAGCGCCACACCACCCGCCACCCCCACTCCGCCCAACCCGGAACGCGGCAATGGCCGACCGGGCAGAAACAACGGGCAACCCGGAGGGAGAGGAAGGCGACGTTAAAAAAACTTCTCCAACCCGTCCGGGTTGGAGAAGTTTCATTTTTGAATGCAATGCGAAAAATCGGCTCCATCGCTTTCCTGTTTTTCCTGCTCGCTGCCTGCGATCCCAACGTCGTTTTCAACGACAACGTGGACATTCCCGAAGGCCGGTGGTTTGTCAAACAAGTCCCCCGTTTCGGCTTCGACGTGCCTGATTCCACCGCCCGCTACAACGTGTACTACAACGTGCGCAACGGGCGGGCTTACCCGTACTACAACCTGTACCTCACCCGCTACCTGTACGACGCCAGGGGCAAATTGGTGGAAAAACGCCTTGACCAGCTTTTCCTGGCCGACGCCACGACGGGCAAACCCCTCGGCACCGGACTCGGCGATTTGTACGACCATAAAGTGCTGGCTCTGAAAGCGTACCGTTTTCCTGCTGCCGGGCGCTACACGCTCAAAATCGAGCAATACATGCGCCAGAACCCCCTGCCTGACGTGTACAGCGTGGGGGTGACGGTCGAGAAAGTGGTTCAGGGTAAATGAAAACAAGGCGAACCGTCTCGTTTTCATTACTTCTGCCTGCTTAATTTAAAGTTCAGCAAGATGCGCCCCCTGTTTATTCAGGCAACCCATCCATTGCGTTTCCGCCCGTGTAAATTCAAGTGTCAATCAGTACGGTTATGCGGTTCAACGGGAAACTGGGGGTGGGGGTTATGGCCCTGTGGTGCGTGGGTGCGCAGGCGCAGGTGGTGATTTCGTGGCCAACGACCAACACGATCATCCAACGCGCTCCCACCGGCGACGCGACGCTCAAGCTGGTGGTGTGCGCCACCGACGGGCGAGCCATTCAGCGGGTTGATTTGAAATTTTTTCAATACGAAGCCAACGGGCAGCGGCTGCCGCTGCCGGTCGACCCCACCCTCGGCTCGGCAGCACCCGGCGACGGCTGGCTAAGAGCTGACCTGACCGGTGGGGCCGGAACGCGCCAGGCCACGTGCCGGGTGGAGCACATCCGGGGGGGCATGTACACCGTACTGGCGCGGGTCGATGGCGTGGTCTCGCCCGACGTGGACCTGGGGATTGGGGAAGTGTTCGCCATCGCCGGGCAGTCCAACGCGTCCGGGGCCGTCAATTGCGGGGAGTTGCCCCTTTCCCGCCCCGAATTCGTTAAATTTTTTAACCCCAAACAAGCCTGTCAGGACAGCGACCCCGGCGGGCGCTACCTGCCCGGTGGCAGCCCCACGTGCGCCGGGCCGACCCGCGACTTCAAGTGGTACTGGGGGGCGCTGGGCGACTCCCTCGCGACCTTCCTGCGTGTGCCGGTGGCGTTTTACCAGGCGGCTTATTCCGGGAGCCAGATCAATGACTGGGAGCAAAGCAGCCGGGGGCTGACGAGTCGCTCCGGGCCGGGGCAACCCTACGATAACCTTCGTCGCGTGCTGACGGGCGTAGCCCGGCAAACCGGCCTGCGGGCCGTGCTCTGGCACCAGGGCGAAAGCGACCACTACACGGCGGGGTACAGCGACGCGCTGGACCGCCTTATCGGGAAAAGCCGGGAAGACGCCAGCTTTTCCACCCTGCCGTGGGTGGTGGCCCAGGCCAGTTACACCGGGGGCAACACCTCGCCGGAATTGATCAACGCCCAGGTTCGGGTAATTGGGCACGCCGCCCACCGCAACGAGGATTTTGAAGCCCCCGTGAAACGCTACGGCGACCCGTTTCCCTCACCGTTCAGGCGGCTCAATGTGTTCGCGGGGCCTAACACCGATGCGTTTGGGGCCAGTTACCGTTGCGACAATACGCACTTCGGCCCGGCGGGGCAAGAGCGGGTGGCGCAAGCGTGGTTCGAGGCCCTCACGAAGCCTTACGTGGGCGATGGAGCGGGTTCGGGGGGAAATTTTCTGGCGAACTCCACCCCGCTGGTGGCCCAGCAACCACCCGCCGGGCTGGTCTGTGACTGCTCGGCCCGTTCGCCCCGGCGCATTGGCGTCTGGAACGGCCTCGTCGTGCAGGTAAGCTACCTCGTCGACTGCTCGGCGGTACTGGCGACGATCGACCCCACTTCTCTGGCGGCTCTTCCTGTTGTGCGGGACAGTGGGTTTTGGCGGTTGATCACGCCAGACGATGGCGCGGAATCGGCCCTGCGGTATGAATTCGGCAACCTTACTGCCAGCGAAGCGCCGAATGCGGTGAGCCTGCACCCGAATCCCGGTTCCGACCAGGTGCAGGTTCGGGTGGGGTTGCGCCAGGCAGGTTCCGTGTCCGTGCGACTCGAACCCGTGTTGGGGTTGCCGGGGCGGCTATGGCAATTCAACGGGGCGGTGGGCGAGAATCAGTTTTCGCTCGACGTCCGTTCACTGGCGGCAGGCGTGTACCTGCTCACCGTCGAAGATTCCTCGGGCGCTCGCGCCACAACCCGTTTCCTGAAAGCCAATCGCTGAGGCGCTGGTGAGCGGAAGACAGAATACAGGCTAAATAGCACCTTCCCAAGTTATTACCCCATTATCTTTCTGTTACTACTCAACCGGATAGCACTTTTCCGGGCGAAAAGCCGTACCTTTGCGGGCTGATTTAGTAGGCTTCGTGCTCCGTTGTTCGTGCTGCGTTCAACGGCACTCAGCACGAACAACGGAGCACGAAGCACCCAAAAAGACCATGCAATCCATCCGCAATATCGCCATCATTGCCCACGTCGACCACGGCAAGACGACGCTGGTTGACAAAATCATTCACGCCTCGCACCTTTTTCGCGACAACCAGCAGTTCGGCGAGTTGATCCTTGACAACAACGACCTCGAGCGCGAGCGGGGCATCACGATTGTTTCCAAAAACGTGTCCGTCCGTTACAAGGACGTGAAAATCAACATCATCGACACGCCGGGCCACAGCGACTTCGGCGGCGAAGTGGAGCGCGTGCTCAAACTCGCCGACGGCGTCCTTTTGCTCGTTGACGCCTTCGAAGGCCCCATGCCCCAGACCCGTTTCGTGCTGGGCAAAGCCCTCGATCTGGGCCTGAAGCCCATCGTGGTGGTCAACAAGGTGGACAAGGAAAACTGCCGCCCCGACGAAGTCCACGAGCAGGTGTTCGATTTGATGTTCAACCTCGGCGCGACCGAAGAGCAACTCGATTTCCCGACCCTTTATGGCTCCTCGAAGCAAGGCTGGATGAGCACCGATTGGCAAAAGCCGACGACCGACATCGTGCCGCTGCTCGACGCCGTGGTCGAATTCATCCCCGAAGCCACGCAACGCGAAGGCCTGCCGCAAATGCAGATCACCTCGCTCGATTACTCCACTTTCGTGGGCCGCATCGCCATCGGGCGCGTGTACCGGGGCACGCTCCGCGAAGGCGCGCAAATGGCGCTTTGCAAAGCCGACGGGTCGGTGAAAAAAGTCCGCATCAAGGAATTGCAGGTGTTCGAAGGCCTGGGCAAAGTGAAAGTTTCGGAAGTGACTTCCGGTGAAATCTGCGCCGTGACGGGCATCGAAGACTTTGAAATCGGCGACACGCTCACCGACGCCGAAACGCCCGAAGCGCTGCCGCGCATCTCGATCGACGAGCCGACGATGAACATGCTATTCACGATCAACAACTCGCCGTTTTTTGGTAAAGAAGGCAAGTTTGTCACCTCGCGCCACCTCCGCGACCGGCTCCTGAAGGAAACCGAGAAAAACCTCGCCCTGCGCGTGGAGCCGACCGACACGGAAGACAAGTTTCTCGTGTTCGGGCGGGGCATTCTGCACCTGTCGGTGCTGATTGAAACCATGCGTCGCGAAGGCTACGAGTTGCAGGTGGGCCAACCCCAGGTGCTGTACAAATTTGATGACGAAGGCCAGCGCCTCGAACCCATCGAAACGCTCGTGGTGGACGTACCCGAAGAAACCGCCGGGAAAGTCATCGAACTGGCCACCCAGCGCAAGGGCGAACTGCTCGTGATGGAGCCGAAGGGCGATTTGCAGCACCTGGAGTTTGAAATTCCCTCGCGTGGGCTGATTGGGCTGCGTTCCAACGTGCTCACGGCCACCTTTGGCGAGGCCATCATGAGCCACCGTTTCAAAAGCTTCGAACCGTACCGGGGACCCATTTCCGGGCGGATCAACGGGTCGCTCATTTCGATGGGCAACGGGCCTTCGACGCCCTACTCCATCGACAAGCTCCAGGATCGGGGCGTGTTTTTCATTGACCCCGGCGACGAAATCTACACCGGGCAGGTGGTGGGTGAACACAACCGCCAGAACGACATCGTCATCAACCTGCAAACGGCCAAGAAGCTCACCAACATGCGCGCCAGCGGCTCGGACGACAACGTGAAAATTGCGCCGAAAATCCAGTTTTCGCTTGAAGAAGCGATGGAGTACATCCAAAAAGACGAGTACCTGGAAATCACGCCGAAGTCGATTCGAATGCGCAAGATTTACCTCGACGAAAACGAGCGCAAGCGCATGGAAAACAAGTTTGCGGCGGTGGAAGCCTGAGGGGAAATCGAGTAAATTGGGATTCGGTTGCCGAAGCGCCCGATTGGTTGCTTTTATAAAACCGGGGGAGTTGGGAAGGCGGCGCAGCGAGCGGCTGGCCTCTCCGGCTTCCCCGTTTCTTTTGGATTTCCGTTAATTTTGGGCGACCGCCAACCACCCGTTTTAGCCCGACGCCTTTTTCTATGGGCAAACCATCCAGCATCAGCCGACTGAAACAAGACCATGCGGAGGAATTCCGCATGGTCAGCAACTTCTTCGAACTGGGCCTGGTGTACTCGACCAACCTGCTGCTGCCGCTGGTGGTAACGCCTTACCTGATGCGCACGGTGGGCGTCGAGCGGGTCGGGGTGATTGCCCTGGCGCAGGCCATCGTGGGGTTCCTGACCGTGCTGACCGACTACGGCTTTTCCCTCACCGCCGTGCGCGAGGTGTCCATTCACCGCGACAAGCCGGGCGAAATGCAGCGGGTCTGGAGCGAGGTGATGGCCATTAAAATGGGGCTTTGCCTCGCCGGTGTCGCCGTGTTGGGGGGGATTACGGTTGGCATTCCGGATTTTTACAAACACCGGGACATTTTCGTGGGGGCGGCGGTGCTGCTGGTGGGGCAAGCGTTGCTGCCGACCTGGTTTTTTCAGGGGCTGGAATGGGTACGTCCGCTGACGGTGCTGAACGCCACGTCGAAACTACTGGCGGGCCTGTTGATGCTGGCGGTGGTGCGCCGTCCGGACGACGCTGTATTTGTCAACTGGCTTTTGGGGTTGAGTAGTTTACTGCCCGCCTTGGTGGGCATCGGCCTTATCCGACGAAAATTTCACCTTGCGCTCGGTTACGCAGGCTGGGCGGCGGTGAAGCAACGGCTTTTTAGCGGCCTGCCTGTTTTCTTATCGGGGCTTTCGATCAACCTGTACGTCAATTCGAACGTGATTGTGCTGCGTTTTTTCGCCGACAATACCACCGTTGGATATTACAGTGTCGTCGAGCGGTTAATTTTGGCTTTACGGCAGCCGTGTACCGTATTTTTTCAGGTAACCTACCCTCGCGCCTGCAAGCTTGCCGTTGAGGATGCCCGCCGGTTGCCTTCGTTTTACCGGCGTTATTTCTTACCCTTGCTGCTTTTCAACGCGTTGTTGGGCGTGGGACTGTTTCTGGGCGACACGTGGATTCTGCGGTACCTGCTGGGAGAAGCAATGCCCGAGGCAATTCAGATCCTCCATTCGTTAAGTTGGGTGCCCTTGATTGTGAGCCTCAACATTCCGTTTTACCAATTGCTTCTGATTGGCGAACACCGGTATGTTTACAGCGGAATCCTGACGGCGGGCGCTTTTCTCTGCATCGGGCTTAACACCGGTCTGGCCCCGGGTTGGGGGGCCATGGGTACGGCCTGGGCCGTACTGATGGCCGAAGTTTCCGTGACCCTGGCGCTGTTCATTTCGGCGGAGCATAAATACCGGCACCGAACGCTCCTGCAACCCAATTCGCCGTGAAACCCGGCAGCTAAACCGTAACGAAGATGAATCAGTACGCCGTTAAAGAACGCACTTATTTCACCAACGTCCGCCAGGATTTAATCGAACTCCTGCCACCCGGGACCGGCCTGCGGGTGCTCGAAGTAGGCGCGGGCGGCGGCGACACCCTCATCGCCATGAAGCAGCAAAACCGCGCCGCCGAGGTGGTGGGGGTGGAATTGTTCGAGTTGCCCGGCAGCAACCAGCGCCACGAACTTATCGATGCCATGTGGTTTGGCGACATCGAGCGGGAGGAATTCGGTTTGCCCTTCGACCACTTCGACGCCATCGTGTGTGGCGATGTGCTCGAGCACCTCGTTGACCCGTGGCGGGTCATTGAAAAACTCATCGCCTACCTGAAGCCGGGCGGGTATTTCATCGTGAGCGTCCCTAATTTTCGCGAGTTTGCCACGATTTTCCGGGTGGTGATGCGCAATGATTTTGCCTACAATCCTCAGGGTGGCGTACTGGACAAAACCCACCTTCGTTTTTTTTGTAAACGAAACGCCATCGAACTGCTCACGACGCCTCGCCTGCGCGTGAAGCGGGTGTATTCCAACCTGGATTTTCCAACCACAAGCGTGAGGCGGCAACGGTTCAATAACCTCACGTTGGGTGCTTTTTCGGATTGGCTGACGGTCCAGCACCTGGTGGTTGCCGAAAAAATACAGCCCTGAGTTCGCCTTTTTAACGAACCTCATCCAGGGTAACCGAACCGGTCGAGTGGGCACCTGCCGGGTCGGCTAAACTAATTTTCAGGCGCTTCGCCGTATGTTTGTATTTCCGTTAACCCCGTTCGCTCCGTTGAAATCCCTATCGTATCGCCGTTGGAAAGTTTTGCTGATTGGGCTCTTGTTGGCCGGGATCGCGCTGCCCGTGGCGGCGCAGGTGAAAGTAGAACAGCTCACCGACGCCCAGATTCAGCAATTTATCCAGCGCGCCCAGGCCAGCGGCCTAACCGAAGCCCAAATTGAGCAGGCGGCCACGGCGCAGGGTTTTTCGCCCGAAGACATCGCCAAAATGCGCGAACGCATCGCCAACCTGCAGGGCGGGCAACCGGGCAGCAAGAAGGTCATCCGCGATTCGAGCACCGTACGCCGGATGCCCTCCGATTTGAAGCCGCGCCGGGTCCAGGGCAAAAATACCGACACTGACGAGGAGCAGGTCAAAAACCGCGATCGCGACCGCGAAAGTGACCGCGTTCCCGACGAAACCCCGAAGCGCCTCAAACCCGAAGAGCGGGAATACCAGAAAGTAATCGACGCCCTGGAAAAAACGCCGACGGACCCGGTACTGCTGGCCCGGCGGGATTCGCTGGAAGCCGAGCGCACCCCGGACGTGTTCGGTATGGCCTTGTTTGCCAACGCCAACCTAAGCTTTGAACCCAACCTGCGCATTCCCACGCCGATGAATTACGTCCTCGGCCCCGACGACGAACTGGTGGTGGAAATCTTCGGCAACGCGTCGTACACCTACAAACTCAAAGTCAGTCCCGAAGGCACGGTACGCATTGAAAACCTCGCTCCGATCGTCGTCAGCGGCCTGACCATTGAGCAAGCCCAGACGCGCATCGTCGGGCGCCTGCGCCAGGCGTACGCGGGCCTCAACCGCCCCGGCGGCGGCATCACGGCCCAGGTGAGTCTGGGCAACATCCGCAGCATTCAGGTTACGATCACGGGCGAAGTCGTGAAGCCGGGAACTTACACCGTGGCGTCGCTGGCCACGGCCTTCAACGCCCTTTACGAAGCAGGCGGACCGTCGGAAAACGGCTCCTTTCGCAACATTCAGGTTGTGCGCGGCAACCGCGTCGTCCGGACCATCGACTTGTATGATTTTCTGCTCCGCGCCGACCAGAAAGATAACATTCTCCTCCAGGACGGCGATGTCATTCGCGTGCCCGACTACCTGACTCACGTGGAGATGGCCGGGGAAGTACGCCGCCCCATGCTTTACGAAGTAAAACGCGGCGAAAGCCTGCGCGACGTACTCCAGTTTGCCGGCGGGTTTACCGACCGCGCCTACACGGCCAGCCTCACCCTCCGCCGCAACACGCCCCGGGAGCGCCGCGTGGCCAACGTGGCGCAGGAGGAATTGCCCACCTTCGTGCCCCAGAGCGGCGACAAAGTATTCGTCGGGAAAATTCTGAACCGCTACGAAAACCGCGTTCAGGTGGAAGGGGCCGTGTTTCGGCCTGGTGCCTACGCCCTCGAACCGGGCACCAGCACCGTGCGCGAACTGCTTCGCAAAGCCGAGGGCCTGCGCGAAGACGCCTTTCTGAACCGCGCGCTCATCCAGCGCGAAGGGGCCAACCTGGAAACCGAAACGATTTCCTTCGATTTGGGGAAAGTCCTGCGCGGCGAGGTGCCCGACATTCCGCTGCGGCGGCAGGACGTCGTTCTGGTCCGGGCCGTGCGCGATTTGCGCGAGAAATACACCATCACCATCAACGGGGCTGTCAACAAACCCGGAGAATACGGCTTCGCCGACAGCCTGCGCGTGGCTGACCTCGTCGTGATGGCCGGAGGATTTACCGAAGCGGCTACACCCACACGCCTTGAGGTGGCCCGCCGCGTGAAAGGCGACACGACCCGCCTGCCCGGTGAGCAGAGCGTGTTGATTTACCGCTTCGACATCGACAAGCAATTGCGGCTTGGCGAACAGGACGCCCGTTTCGTGCTGCGGCCTTTCGACGTGGTGTTCGTCCGCACCGACCCCCGCTACGAAGCCCAGAAGCAGGTTATTCTGGCGGGCGAAGTACGCTACCCAGGTCCGTACGCCATTCGGGAGCGTTCCGAGCGCATCACTGACCTCATCGAACGAGCCGGAGGGCTGCGACCCGAGGCGTTTCTGCGCGCGGCGCGGTTCTGGCGAAAAACTGAACTGGTAGCCGTGGATTTGCGCGAAATTCTGGAACACCCTGACCGGGAAGCCAACCTGCTGCTCCGCGACGGTGACAGCCTCGTTATCCCAAAGAAAACAGAATTGGTGCGCATCCAGGGGGCCGTGCTGAACCCCGCAACGGTCAATTACGAAACCAGTTACAGTTTGAAAGATTACATTTCGGAAGCGGGCGGATTCACCAACCGGGCCATTCCGAGTAAGGTGTACGTCATTTACGCCAATGGCTCGGTGGATCGTACACATAAAGTGCTGTTTTTTAACCGATACCCGCGTATGGAGGCCGGTTCGACCATCATCGTTCCGGCCCGGCCCGAACGCGAGGGAGCCCGCCTCTCGCCTGGCGAACGGGTGGGTCTGTACTCGCTGATGGGCTCACTGGCCATTGCGCTAGCCACCGTGTTGAGCCGTTTATTCCCCTGACCGACCCTTCGAATCGTTGACCCGTAACGCCTTGACTACGACCGAACCCACCGGGGAGTTTACCACCGCCGACCCGGCCCTGCCGGTGTACGATCCCGCCGCGCCCATGCGGTTTATCCGCCAAAACGCGCGGCGCATTGGCCTCGTTGTCGCTCTGTTTGCGGCAATCGGGGTGGTACACGCCCTGCTGACGCCGTCCGAATACACGTCGACGGCGCGGTTCATGCCCGAACTAAAAACGCGCCTCTCGGGCAACCTGAGCCAGTTGAGTTCGCTGGCCGGGCTGGCGGGAATCAACCTCGACGCGGGCGGCGATGCCGACGCCGTGCGGCCCGATTTGTACCCCAGCATTTTGCAAAGCGCGCCGTTTTTCATCCACATCATGCAGCAGAAAGTGACCGACCCCGCCACGGGGCAGGTGCTGACGCTCGAAACGTACCTGCGAAACGAACAGCAGCGCCACCTGCTCGGAAAAGTGCGGCAGTGGTTGACCAGCATGGATACGACTACCCAGAAAAACGCCCTCCCCGGCGGTGCCCCCGCAGCGGCCCGGAGCCAGCTTATCGTGATGAGTGAACGCCAGGAACGCCTTGCCGAAGACCTGTCCAACCGCATTCAGTCGGCTTTTGACAAAAAAACGGGCGTGATTTCCATTCAGGTAAAAATGCCCGCTCCCGCCGTTGCGGCCCTGGTGGCCCGCCTGACGACCCAGTACCTGACGGCGTATGTAACCACCTACCGAACCGGCAAGGCGCGCCAGCAGGCGGCTTTTCTGGAGGAACGCGTGGCGGAGGCCCGGCGCCGCTACGAAGGAGCAGAGTACGCCCTCCAGAACTACCGCGACCAGAACCGCAACCTGTTTCTCAACGTGGCCCGCATGAGCGGCAACCGCCTCCAGTCGGAGTACACGCTCACGCAAACGGTGTACAACGACCTGTCGCGGCAATTGGAGCAGGCCAAAATCAAGGTGCAGGAAGAAACGCCCGTGTTCAAGGAACTCGACCCGCCGCAGGTGCCTAACCGCCGCAGCGAACCGCGCCGAACGGTGATGGTACTTATTTACGCCTTGCTCGGAGTCTTGCTGGGTACAGCTTGGGCGTACCTGCGGCCGGGTTCGGGCAGTCGGGGAGCGATAAACGTGGGTTTTCCGGAAAAAAAATGAGGTCAGAGCACCTGCACGTCGGAATCATCGGGCTGGGTTACGTGGGCCTGCCCCTGGCTGTGGCCTTCGCCCGCGTCCATCAGGTAGTCGGCTACGACCATGACCCGGTGCGCGTAGACGAACTGCGGCGGGGGCACGACCGGAAGCGCCAGGTGGAAGCCGCCGACCTGGCCACCACGCCCGACCTGACCCTGACTACCGATCCCACCGACCTGCGGGCCTGCACGGTGTTTATCCTGACGGTTCCGACGCCGGTCGATAGCGCCCAGCGACCCGATTTGCGGCACCTGCTCGCCGCCAGTGCGACGGTGGGCCGCTGCCTGAAACCGGGCGACGTGGTCATCTACGAATCGACGGTGTACCCTGGCTGCACGGAAGAGGATTGCGTGCCCGTGCTGGAACGCGAAAGCGGCCTGCGGCTCAATGAGGAATTCACCGTCGGCTATTCGCCCGAACGCATTAGCCCCGGCGACAACCAGCGGCAACTGGCTGACCTGGTGAAAATTACGGCGGGTTCGACGCCCGCCACCGCCAATTTTGTGGATGAAATCTACCGGTCCATTATCCCGGCGGGCACGTACCGCGCCCCGTCCATCCGCGTGGCCGAAGCCGCCAAGGTGGTTGAAAACGCCCAGCGCGACGTCAACATTTCGTTCATGAACGAGCTGGCGCTGCTCTTCGACCACCTCGGCATCGACACTGCCGAGGTACTCGCTGCCGCCGGAACAAAGTGGAACTTTCTGCCCTTCCGGCCGGGTCTGGTGGGTGGGCACTGCATCAGCGTGGACCCGTACTATTTATTGCATAAAGCGGAACAGGTAGGATATCTGCCGCAGGTGATTGCTTCGGGGCGGCGCGTGAATGCCAGCATTCCGGCATTTTTGGCGGGAAAACTCGTCAAATTACTCACGCGTCAGGGCTTGGTGCTGACGGCATCACGGGTACTGTTGCTGGGCATTACCTACAAGGAAAACTGCGCCGACATTCGCAATTCGCGGGTCGTGGATCTATACCGGGAACTGACCGACTGGGGCCTGCACGTGGACGTATACGACCCCGTGGCCGACCCGGCGGAGGTGGTCGAAAATTACGGCATTGCCCTGACCGCTCCCCAGGGGCGCTACCAGGCCGTCCTCAAAACGGTGGAGCACGCCGAGTTCGGCCCCTTCGACTGGACGGCCTTCGCCGCTGAAGGAGCCGTGCTGGCCCAGTTGAGCGGAGCGGCACGCCCCGGTGTGCAGTCGCTTTGGTGACAGGCACTGAAAGCCGGTCGGAAACACTGGAGAATCTGAGACGCATGAGTCATTTTCTGGCGGGCAAAACCGTTTTATTCATCGGGCCGGTTTTTTACGATTACACCCGGCACGTCGTGCAGGGCCTGGAGCAACTCGGGGCGCGGGTATTGTTTGTGAACGAACAACCCCGCACCGGCTACGACGCGGTGTACAGCCTCTGTCAGAAAATTTCCCCGGCGCTGCTGGCGGCTTATTGCAACACCCCGTTGCGCCAACGACTCGATTCTCTGGCCACCGAACCGGTGGACGTAGTGTTTGTGCTGCGTGGCGAAACCATCACGCCCGCCATGCTGGCCACGCTCCGGCACCGCTACCCGGAGGCCCGTTTTATCTTTTACAATTGGGATTCGGTAGCGGTCAAGCCCAACGCGCTGTGCATCTGGCCCTCGTTCGACGCGGCGTTTTCGTTCGACCGGGGCGACTGCGAACGCTACCCGCAGTTCAGGTACCTGCCCATGTTTTTTGTGCCCACGCCGCCTACTCCGGCAACCGGACCGCCGACCATCGACGTGCTCTTCGTGGGCAACGAACACAGCGACCGGTTGGCCGTGCTGCGGCAGGTGGCGCAGCAGGTGCGGGCGGGCGGGTACCGATTCGAGGCGCGCATCCTGTCTTCGGGCTGGAAGATGATCCTGCGGCGCTGGCGGGGCGACATGCTCTCGCCGTTTTACATGCGAAAGGCAATTTCGCTGAGTGAGGTTCAGGCGTTGATGAGCCACGCGCGGATCCTGGTGGATATTCAACTCCCCGGGCAGACGGGCCTTACCCAGCGCACCTACGAATCCCTGCACCTTGGACTGAAACTCATCACGACCAACGAGCGGGTGCGGCAGGAAGCCTTTTACAACCCCCGCCAGATAGCAGTCATTGACCGCCGGGACCCCCGGATTGACCCCGACTTCTTATCTTTGCCGGGCATACCGACGGATGTAAGCCCAAACGGACTTACGGCCTGGCTAAACGAGGTAATGCGGCCCGCTACCGAAAACTTTCCGAATTCCAATGAAAGGTAGAATACTACTTGTCACCTTCACGTTTCTCCCTCAGCGGAATGGCACCTGCCATTTAGGCCTCCAATACGCCCGTGGCCTGCGCGACAGGGGGTATGAGGTGGAAATCGTGACCGCTCCTGACCCCCGCCGCACTACGGATGACTGCGACGGGTTCCGCGTGACGGAATTCGACGTGACGGGCAACAACCGCCTTGGTAACCCCGTCCGGGGTCAGGTGGAAGCGTATCAGGCCTACCTGCTGGCGTACGATGGCGACGCCATTCTGTTCAACGGATGGCACTCCTGGCCTTCGGAAGTGGCCCTCACCATCGCTGACCGCATCCCAGCTTTCACGCTTTTACTAAGCCAGGGAACTTCGTACAACCTGCGGACAGAACCGGGCCTGTCGGGGTGGCTACGCTGGCTGAGCTATCGGCCTTACGCGTGGCGGTTCGCGGCTAAACTGCGTAGGTTCGATTATTACATTGTTGCCACCGAGATGGCGAACCGGATAAGGTTCGACGACAAGCGCCTGGCCGACCGGCTCGGCATTCCAAACCTGAGGGTGATTCCAAACGGGGCAAATCCACTTTTTTTCAAAGAGCCAAAAGTACCCGGTGCGTTTCGGCAGAAATACGCCATTCCGCCCGGCGATCTGGTGCTTTGCGTATCCAACTACCTGCCCTCCAAGGGCCAGTTGGCGATGCTACGGGCTTTTTTAGCGGCCAACCTGCCCAATGCTGTGCTGGTCATGATCGGTAGCGAGTTCAACGCGTATAGTGACCAGCTGATTTCGGAAGCAGGCACTGCGGTGGGCAGTCAGGTAGTTCTGCTTGCCAACCTCCCTCAGGTTGACATCCGGCACGCGTACCGTGACGCCGACCTGTTTGTGACGGCCACTTACATGGACGCACAGCCCCTGATGCTCCTTGACGCCATGGCCGCAGGGACGGCCTTCTTGTCCCGTCGTGTTGGTTGCATTGAGGAGTTTCCTGGGGGACTTACGTTCACCAGCCAAGACGAACTCCAAAGCAAACTCATTGCGCTAATGACTGACGCCGCGCAGCGAAACGAACTGGTTCGTGCGGGCTTGGAGGCAGCGAAAAATTATTACAACTGGGAAAGTTCAATGGATAAATATGATCAACTACTCCAGAATCTAATTCAATCGAGGCAAAAAAAGCATTCAGTCACTCCAACGAAAGCCTGAATGAAACACTGGAAGCCGGATCTCCTTCTATGTCACGAAAACAATGAAATCAAGCCGCACTGGTGACCTGTTGCTGGTCGTTTTTTTTACAGGAATTTTTATTCAGAATGCCACCTTGAGTATTGGCGGCGTACAAATTGGATACATTCTCCTGCCGGTTGGATTGTTTATGATCGCCGGATACACCAATCTGATCTCCTTAATCCAGAGTAGTTACTTCCAGTGGTATTTCGTTTTTTTCTTTTACGCGCTCCTGCGTATGTTTACCTCCCCTCATTTCGGAGAGGCTGTCGTTCAGATGGTGTATTTCGGGTTGGATTTTATCGTCATGTTTGCTTGCTATACCTTCGTCATGTATGCAATTCGTAACAATCGCCAGCGACTTGTCATAGGGAGTATCAATGCAGTTATGCTGGCAACCATCCTGATTTACGTCTATATTTTCACTACGTATGATTTAAATACTTTAGGCCAGAATACAAATGTACTGCACAGCGATAATATGCGCCTGACGGGTGGTTTTTGGAATAGTATGAATTACGTGATTACTGAAAATAGAATATTACGCCTGAACGGATTTTACCTGGATCCTAATTACTGGGCTTTATATACGTTTGCAGGATTGTTTCTTATTGCAGTAATGAAACTATCCGTAAAAAATAGAGAAGCCACTACCCTATGGTCGTATGCAAGTTACATCCCCCCTTTAATTTCATGCTTACTGACTTTTTCCCGGGGTGCCATCCTTGGTTTATTATTGCTGATGTTCAGTATCCTTTTTTACCTGCTGCTTTCTAATCCAAAGAGGGGGATTAAAGTGCTTTTTTACTCAGCACTGGGTTTTAGTCTGTTGCTGGGATTGGTTTTGTTCACCTTTTTTGATATCGAGTTACTGAATCAATTGCTGCTTGAGAAAACGGTTAATGACATCAACGATACGGAAGTTTCGCGCCCATTTATTTGGACGACCTACCTATTGACCTTCATTAATTGGCCAGTTACCAAACTGCTTTTTGGTGTGGGAATGAACCGACTTTTTTATGAAGATGTAGGGTTTTTTATTTCGCCTCACAACTTCATTTTTCAGCTAATCTCGTTATTGGGAGTTATCGGCATGGCTCTTCATCTGGCTATGACGGGTTTCCTGATCCGATTACTGCTCCGCGCCAGGGTTCGATTCCGGGAGAACGCCTGGTTGTTTTTTGTCAGCTTGCTGTTTTTTGGGGCTTTCCTGGTAATGAGCCTATTTCTGGACACAATTTTTCATTTTCCATACTGGATTATTTCAGGCACAATCATGGGCTTGATTCGCTACCATGAACTGTGGCCGGAACGTGATGAACTCCGCCGGAAAAATGATTTGTTACTTACCTGATTTTTCCATTTCATAATGGCTCCTGAGCAGGTCCAGTGCCCCATCAGTAGGTGGAATGCCAGTCGCACCAGAATCCGTAACTGACTGCGGTGGGTAACCGAAAGTAGTCGTTGCGGTGCTTGAGCAGCATGTCCCGGCTGGTGGCATAATCGTGCCAGGTGCCGGCCAGCGCTTCTCCGAAAAAGCCGGAAGACGTGAGTGGAAACGGAAAATTGGCCCGATTAATGGCCTTCTTACGTTCGCCCACGGTCCAAGTTGGGTTGATCGAGCGGGCTATTTTGTCCAAAACACGCACAAACAGGTGACCGTACGTGTAGAAATTCTGGTTGGGATCCAGTACCGTGAGGGTTGCCTGATCGACCAGTTTAAACTTCCGGTATCCGAGTTTGTAGAGTTTGTCTAAGGTGATGAGGGCCTGCTGATCGGAAAGCCGCTCATCACCCGCGCATTCGGTTTCTACCGAAATGTACTTCGGCAGTTCCGCTACGCCCACGAGGGTGTCCAGCGCGATTTCATCGTACCCTTCAATATCAATTTTACAGTAATAAGGCACGCCATATTCTACCATGAGGGACGCCAGCCGCCGCGATTTTACCTGGACTACGTCTTTTACCGCATTCTTTCTTTCGGCGACTTCTTTCTTAAAGGAATTCCACTCGTCTTTTTCACTGATGTAAAAGTCCAGTACCGCGCCTTCATCGGGGGCAATGGCGCAATTGACGACCTGTAATTGCCCGTTTTCGACCTGTTTGGAAAACTTGGCCCGAACCAGTTTTGCCAGGGTGGGGTCGGCATCAATGGCAACAACGTGATGATTCAACCACAGGTAGTACTCCGTATCCTGACCACGGTTCATGCCAATGTCAAAAATCAAATGCTGCATAGCAGAGGAGGGAGTTTAGAAATTTCGTAAGAGGGAATAGACCTTTCGGACCCAGCCAAAGGGCAGCAGCCGAACCGTACTTCGCACGCCGTAGCCGGCGGTAAATTCAACCGGGTTCAGCCAGCGGATGCGGCGAAGATACCGCAGCGTTTCCAATTCTCCCAGCCAGTACCGCTTTCCTCGTCTGCCGCCGGTAGAGGCCCTCACCAGCCCGGGCGTTGACCAGCACACGGTCGAGGTTGGCCATCGGGTAGTTTTTCACCAGAAATTTCGCCCAGAAGGCGTAGTCCTCGTTGGCACTCATGTCTGGGTATCCGCCCAGGGCGAGAGCCACGTCGCGCCTGTAGACCACCGTTGGGTGGTTGAAGGGATTACGCCATTTGGCAAACCGTCGGATGGCCTGGTGGGTGATGGGTACCCGTTTGTACCCGACCAGGTTGCGGAGGGTTGGGTCGAATTCAGCCATGTGTCCACCCAAAAGAACCACGTCAGGATGAGCCGCCAAATAGTGCATCTGGTTTTCGCAAAGCGGTCGGGGAGGCATTGGTCGTCGGTGTCGAAGCGGGCTACGTAATCACCCGTGCAGTGGTGCAGGCCCACGTTGAGGCAGGCAGGCAAGCCTTGCTGGTCGCCAATGTCTACGCACCGCAGGCGGTCGCGGCCGAACACCGTTTCCCACCGGGCCAGCACGGCCCGGTGGGCTGGGGGTGAGCGGACCCTCCTGGGCCAGTACGATTTCGTCGGCCGGGTAACTCTGTGTAGCCAGACTGGCCAGACTCGTGTCCAGATAATCCGGGTTTTCCTTGAAATACAGGGGCATCAGCACCGAGAGCGTGGCCATACAGGGCTATTTGGCGTCAGAAAATAATCGACGTTCCGGTGAAATCAAACGCAAAAGGCATTTCGTAGAGTCCCGAAAGGGCTTTCCGTACCTCGGGCTGACGTTCGTCCGGAACATAAAAAAGCAGGAAGCCCCCGCCCCCGGCACCGAGGAGTTTCCCGCCCGTAGCGCCTGCCCTAAGCCCCTGGGCGTACAAGTCGTCGATGCCGGGGGTGGAAATGTGCGAGGCCATCTGTTTTTTATACATCCAGCCCGTGTGAAGGACTTCCCCAAACGCGTCGAGGCGGTTGTTCTGGAGTTCGGATTTTAGGGTACGAGCCAGTTCGACCATGCGGTGCATCATTTCAAGGCGCTGGGTGCTGCTACCGAGATTTTGCGCCTGTTCGGCCAGAATGGTGCTGGCACTGCGCGAGGTGCCCAGGTAAAAAAGAAGCAGCCGGGCTTCCAGTTGGCGCAGGGCTTCGGGCTGAATCCGGACCCGTTCCACGCTGACGTGTTCGGTGTCCAGAAATTCCATGAAATTCAATCCGCCCAGCGCGCTGGCGTACTGATCCTGCTTGCCGATGGGTTCGCCGAGTTTGACAAGTTCCACGTCGCAGGCCTGGCGGGCTATTTCTTCCTTCGGCATGTGACGACCCAGGTAGGCGTTGCACAGGTGGATAAGCCCCACCGTGAAGGCCGAAGACGATCCTAAACCCGTCCCGGCGGGGACGTCGGCGCTGGAATTAAAGTCAACCCCCCGAATGCCGTAGTCACCGAATACCTGCCGGATGATTCGGTGTTCAATTTGCCCAACCTCCTCTACCAACTCGTGGCCAGAATACTTCAGCAAAATCTTAGTACTGTTGAAGTAGGGGTGCATCGACAAGTAGATGTACTTGTCGATGGTAACGCTCAACACTGCGCCGCCGTGCTGCCGGTAGTAAATCGGCATGTCGCTGCCCCCACCGGCAAAGCTGATTCGGAGCGGAGTGCGGGAAATAACCATGCGTTTTGGGGTAGATGGGTTAAGCAGAGTCGGCAACGTGGAATGGCGGGGTGGCTAACGGGCGGATGCAACCTGGGAGAGAATCCAGGCCACCGCTTCCGGCAGGGCTTCCGCCGTGTAATCCGGGCGGGCGTCGAAACGACCATCCCGGCCACCATACCCGGTCCGGATCAGCACCGTACGAAGGCCGGCGTTGATGCCCGTCTGCACGTCGGTCGTGGAGTCGCCCACAAAAAAAGAGCGGCTGATATCGATATTAAAATCCTGCCGGGCCTGCTCGATCAGGCCGGTTTGAGGCTTACGGCACGAGCAGGCGATTTTAAGAGCAGCCACCTCGCCGGCGAATCCTTTTTCCGGGTGATGGGGACAAAAGTAAATCCGATCCAGGTACACGCCCTGGTGCCCCAGTTCGGTTTCGAGTTTCCGGTGAATGGCGGCTAAGTCCAGCGCGGTGAAGAATCCTTTGGCAACGCCGGGCTGGTTGGTCACGACAATGGCGAGAAAATCCGATTTATTCAACCGGCCAATCGCTTCGGCAACGCCGGGCAGCAGGGCCAGGTCGTCCGGGGTACGCAGGTGGTCAACCTCATGGTTGAGTACACCGTCGCGGTCAAGAAACACGGCTGGGCGCGGGTTCTGCCGGTTCAGCCGGGCAATTTTCCCGCTGAACCAATCGCGTTCCACTTTCGCCAGGCGTTCCGGCGTGCCGAGGTCTTTTACGTATTCGGGGGTGGAGTAAGCGCGGATGAGGCCCTGCTGAGCCAGCACCCGGGGAAAAACGTCTTTGCCAAAATCCGACGCCGTGCCGGTTTCGATGAACGGAAAGATGGCCGGACTCAGCACGTATACCGCCGCGTTGACCAGGTTGGTGAATTGCAGGCCGGGCGGGTGGGGCTTCGACAGGAACCGGGTCACCGTGATGCCGTCCGGAGTTACTTCCAGGAGGTCGCTGTCGTGGGGGTGGTCGTTGGGATGAGCCACCACCGTAGCCACCGAGTCGGCCTGGGCGTCGAAGGCCAGAAAAGCAGTCAGGTCCAGGTCCATGACGACGTCGCCGTAAAGCACCAAAAATCGATCGTGGAGGCGATTTTCCAACTGCTTCATCGCCCCGGCCGTGCCGAGGGGTTGTGCTTCCCGAACGTACTCGAGGGCCATGCCGTACGCCGCACCATCACCAAAATGGGCCTCGATTTTTTCGGCCAGAAAACCAGTCAGCAGGATCACGTCGCGGATGCCGTACCGCCGGAGCAACTGGAGCTGATGTTCGAGCAGGGGTTTACCCGCCACCGGCACCATCGGTTTAGGCAGGTTTTCCAATCCCAGCCGCTTGCCAAACCCGCCCGCCAGGATGACCGCTTTCATGGTTGCGCGAAGGAAATGGGTTGTTGAGCCAGAATTTGACGCAGGGCGGTGCGCACGGCTTCATCGGAAGAGAAGCGCGGTTGCCACCCCAGCGCGTGGATGGCGTCGAGCCGGTACGAAAACTCCGGCACGTCACCAATCCAGCCACGGGTGCTACCCGTGTACCGGATTTCACGCTCCTGACCCGTTTCTTCCAGTACCATGCGCGCAATGTCGCGGACGCGGGTGCGCGTTTCAACGCCGACGTTAAAGCAGTTGAGCGACGCGTGACTACCGCGCCAGACAACCAGAATCGCCTCGACGAGGTCCTTCACGTACACGTAGGGTTTATACTGCTCCCCATCGCCGAGTACTTCCAGAAAGTCGGGATTCTGCTGAAGTTTTTTCAGAAAATCGAAAAGTACCCCGTGGGTACTCCGCTCGCCAACGACGTTCGGGAACCGCACAATCCAGGATTGAATGCCATAATTTTCGGCGAACGATGAAATGAAGGCCTCGGAGGCCAGCTTGCCGGCCCCGTAATGCGAGACGGGAAAAAGTGGGCCGTAGGCCTCGTGCAAATCGCCGTGGGCGTTGCCATAAATGGCGGACGTCGAAGCAAAAATCAATTCCCTGACCTCGAAGCGGCGCATGGCATCGAGCACCCGGTACGTAGTGAGAAAGGTGTTTTCAAGGTCAATACCGGGGTTTTTGTGGCTCCGGGCGATGTCGGAGTTGGCGGCCAGGTGAAAAACGGCTTTAAACTTCTTTTCAGTAAAAATCGAATTCAACGCATCGGCGTTGAGTAAATCCGCTTGAATAAATTGAAAACGAGGGTGTTGCTGGAGGTGCCGGATATTTTCCACCCGTCCCAGCGACAAGTTATCGACAACGGTAACCTGGGCCGAGGGGTCGAGCAGCAGGGCATCGGTCAAGTGACTACCGATGAAGCCGGCACCCCCAGTAATAAGCAAATGCATAAATTTAGAACAGGAAAACGCACTACCGGCATAAGGGTTGGTTTTTACACCACCTAAGCCCTCAGCGGGACAAAAGTAACAGAAGCACCAGCACTTTCACCAACCTGGTGCGCCTAAGGCGCTCGCTTGCGCTTGAAATAGAGTACATTTGGTGGCCCGAGCGCACGGATTCGGAATAAATTCA
This sequence comes from Spirosomataceae bacterium, assembly GCA_965249815.1. Classification (GTDB taxonomy): domain Bacteria; phylum Bacteroidota; class Bacteroidia; order Cytophagales; family Spirosomataceae; genus JAJAZB01. The sequence continues at coordinate 2,044,338 of CBDFMV010000003.1, forward strand.
GAATCTGTGCCAAACGCTCGGTTTATGGCACGTTGGTTGTTGGGGAGAAAGGTAGTCTCGATCACCGACACGGGCTAAGCCCTCGCAGGATAAACGGCTTTTCCAAAGCGGAGAGCAATTTTAGGCAGGCAAGGGAGTGGAGGCGAGGATGAATCAGAAAGGGAGGATTGCAAAATTTTCCGAGGTAAAACTTGCCAGACAGGATAGTTTGCCTCTACTTTGAGCAAAAGTGTTCGTGCCTCAGGTCGGTAGAATCCAGCTCATGCACGAAAATCGAATGAAGTCAATTTGCATTAATCCGTCGCCAGTTCGGCCTGCTTAACGATTTTTGTGCGTGGGGTAGTAGCGTAGGGCAGTTAGCCGGTTGACCCTGACCTTGGGCCTTATGATTCACACGTCTTCCCAGCAGGATGCCACCAAATTCCGCAGCTACACGCACCGGCTGCACAATCCGTCGAGTCGGCGGAAGTCGGTGCTGATTGTGACCAGTTACGACTATTTCCTGCACAAAGGCGACTTCCGGCGGCTACTGCGGCAATACAGCGACATCATTCTGATTCCCCGGGCCGTCAACGACAACGACCTACTCAACGACGCGGTGCGCCCCCTGTTGCGCAAACACAACCGGATCCACCTTGTGACCAACCCCATCTACGACCAGCAGCACCATGTGGTGTACGAACTGGTGGTGCGGTTCAGCAAGTCCATCCGGGTGAGCACGGTGTATGATTTCTGCGAACAGCAACTCCACAAACTGTACATTCCCGAAGCACCCGACGAGCAGGGCATCGCCCCGGAGTTGCTGCACGCCTTCAGCCCGGCGACGCTTTCCTTCAAACGCCTGCTCGACCTGCTGGTGGCCGGCTCATTGCTGCTGGTAAGCTGGCCACTCTGGCTGTTGAGTGCCTGGCGGATTCGGGTGGAGTCGCCCGGCCCCGTTTTTTACCGCCAGCCGCGCCTGGGGCGCAACGAAAGCGAATTCGACTGCCTGAAATTCCGCTCCATGCGCCTCGACGCCGAGGCCAACGGGGCCGCTTTTTCGAGCCGTAACGACAAACGGGTCTTCGGCTACGGTGCCCTGATGCGCGCCACCCGCATGGACGAACTACCCCAGTTGATCAACGTGCTTCAGGGGGAACTTTCGCTCATCGGTCCCCGGCCGGAACGGCGCGTGTTCATCGAAACGTTCGTCGAGTACGTACCCCACTACGCCGACCGCCACGCCGTGAAGCCCGGCATCACCGGCTACGCCCAGATTCGCTACCCCTACGGGGCCGGTATCCGCGACGCCCGCCACAAACTCATGTACGACCTGTACTACGTCAAAAACTGGAGCGTGTCCCTCGAACTCCGCATCCTGATCGAGACCATCATCACGGTGGCGACGAAGAAAGGGTGGTGACGAAAAGTGAAGAGTGTGAAGTGAAAAGTGTAAAGTTCAGCCCGCAACTTTACACTTTTCACTTCACACTCTTCACTTTTGAACGCTTCACTCGCCCGGCTTCTGGCCATTGCCCAGAAAGAAACCCGCACCATCATCGGCCTCATGTCGGGCACCTCGCTCGATGGCCTCGACGTAGCCCTGTGCCGCATTTCGGGCTGCGGCGGCAGCACCCGCGTGGACCTGACCCACTTTGACACGGTGCCGTACACGCCCGAAATCAAAGCCCGAATTCGGCAGGTTTTTGCCAAAGAAACCGTTGATTTTCAGTTCCTGACCCTGCTCAACGCCTGGCTTGGGCGGTTGCATGGCGAAATGGTGCTCGACTGCCTGCGCCGCTGGAATGTGCCCGCCGCCGTCGTCGACGTGGTGGCCAGCCACGGGCAAACCGTCTTTCACGCGCCGAAAATCCTGCACGGCCTTGCCGATTTCCCGAATGCCACATTGCAAATCGGCGACGGCGACCACGTGGCCGTCACGACGGGCATCATTACCCTGAGCGATTTCCGGCAGAAACACGTCGCCGCTGGAGGCGAAGGCGCGCCGCTGGCTGTGTACGGCGATTATTTTTTATTCTCGAAACCGGGCGAAAACCGCCTGCTGCTCAACCTGGGGGGCATCGCCAACTTCACCTACCTGCCCGACACCCTCGACGCCTCGGCGGTGTTCACCACCGACACCGGGCCGGGCAACACGCTGCTCGACGCCTTCGTCCGGCAATTTTTCCCCGAAAAAAGTTTTGACGAAAACGGCGAACTGGCCCGGCGCGGCGCGGTGAACGAGGCGCTGCTCCGGATGCTGAAAAGCGAGCCGTTTTTTGAAAAACCGTTTCCGAAAACCACCGGGCCGGAACTCTTCAGCCCGGCGTTCGTACACCGCGCCCAGGCCACCACCGGCACCGAGGCCCTCGGCCCCGAGGATCTGCTCGCCACACTGACCCGGTTCAGCGCCGAAACCGCGACTGAAGCCATGCACCGCGTGATGCAGGAGGGCGCGACGTACCACGCCTACCTCAGCGGCGGCGGGGCGCACAACCCGGTGCTGACCAGCGCGCTACGCGAGTTGCTGCCCGGCGTTTCGTTCGGAAAAACCGACGACCTCGGCATCGCGGGCGACGCCAAGGAAGCCGTGCTCTTCGCCGTGCTGGCCAACGAAACGCTCGCGGGGGGCCTTACGGATTTCGGTAACCGCGAGGGAGTGCCGAGCGTGACGATGGGAAAAATCTCGTTTCCGGGATGAGAAAGCAGGAACCCGCTTAAATTCGTGTGTCCATTTTCTGTGTTATGAAATTGTTAAATCCAGGCCACCAATCCTTAACCAACCCGTAATTTTGGGTTAATACCGGCGTAACAGTGCCGGGGTAGTTTTGCGGCGTCATTTCACCAGATGAGTGACGCACACCAATATGAACCGCAAAACTTTATTAACCCTTTCGCTTTCAGCGCTCTCGGCGCTGAGCACATTCGCCCAGACGGGCACCCTCCGGGGAACCATCAAGGACCTTAAATCGAAAGAAGCCATCATCGGCGCCACCGTGCGGGTGGACGGTACCCAACTCGGGGCCAGCACCGATGTGGAAGGTAACTTCACGGTAGGCAATGTGCCCGCCGGGACGCACGTGGTTATCGTCTCGTACATTTCGTATCAAACGAAAACAATTCGTGGGGTACGCATTGAGTCGGGCAACACCACCCAGATTGAAACCGAACTGGCCGAAGAAGGCAAGGCGCTCCAGGAGGTGATTGTGACCGGCAGCCGGGCCACCAACACCGAGGTGGCCGTTATCACCGAAATCAAGCAGTTGAAGCCCATCGCGGTGGGCATCTCGGCAGCGCAGATTCAGAAATCGCAGGACCGCGACGCCGCCGCCGCCATCCGCCGGGTGCCGGGCGTGAGCATCGTCGACAACCGCTTCGTACTCGTGCGCGGGCTGGGGTCGCGCTACAACTCGGTGCTCATCAACGACCTCATCACGCCTTCGACCGAAGTAGATACCCGCTCGTTTTCGTTCGACCTGGTGCCCAGCAACATCCTGGATCGGATAATCATCTACAAATCAGGATCGGCCGAATTACCCGGCGATTTTGCGGGTGGCGTCATCAAGATTTATACCAAGAAGCGCCCCCCCCGTAACTTCACCGACGTAGGCCTCACGATGGGCTACCGCCCCAACACGACGGGCCAGAGCGTACAAACCCAGACCCGAAGCGGTGCCAACTGGCTGGGGTTGTGGGGTAAAGACCAGCAACTGCCGACGAGTTTCCCTGGTAGCGCCCGTGAGTTCAACAACCTGAGTCCACTTCAGCGGGCCGCGTTTGGCAAGCTATTGCCCAATAGCTGGGGCCTGAAGCAAGTTACTGTTTCGCCCGATGTGCGCCTGGCGGTTAACCTGGGACGTCGCTTCGACGTCGGCGACGTGCTCGTCAGCAACCTGACGAGCCTCAACTACGCCAACACCAACCAGGCCACCAATGTGGACCTGCGGCTGTACCAGAACGGAATCACGGCCAACGATTTGTTTGAGAAGTATACCGACGCCAATTACGCCCGTAGTACCCGCCTCGGGCTGCTGCACAACTGGTCGGCTCGCTTTTCTCCGGTTTTCAACCTGGAATGGAAAACGCTGTTCAATCAACTCAGTACGACCGAAACCGTGGTGCGCGACGGACAGCGGGTAGAAGAAGGCTACGACGTACGCAGCTACTCCGAACGGTTTGAGAACCGGAGTATTCTGACAACCCAACTGGCCGGCGAACACACCCTCAGTGAACTCACCAAGCTAAACTGGATTGCCGGATTTGGGTACACAGGCCGCTGGGAACCCGATTGGAAACGCGTTCGCTACCAGCGCGTGACCGGCCTGAGCGGCACGGATGGGAAATTGGTAGATTACCAGATTGCCGCCCCCAATGACCCGAACCCCATCGACGTGGGCCGGTTTTATTCGCGGCTCGGCGAGCGGGTTGGGTCGCTGGCCCTGAACGGCGAGCACACCTTTGGCACGCCCACCAATCGCGAGCCCAACAAAATCCGCTTCGGGGCGTACGCCGAGCGAAAAGATCGTGACTACTCCGCGCGATTCTATGGGTACCAAACCTTGGGCGATGCATCAGCCGTGACCCGCCAGAGCATCAACTCGGCGTTCGACGTGAAAAATGTGACGGGTCAGGAGGGAGGCTGGGCCATCAAAGACGGCACCAAGGACTTGGATTCGTACAAAGCGGCCAGTACCTACCTGGCCGGGTACGTCAGCGGTGACGTGTACATTGGGCCCAAAACCAACCTGACGCTTGGGTTCCGGGGCGAATACAATGACCAGGGTTTGAAGGCGAACATCGTTGGCCAAACCAAACAATTGGTTTCCAACAAGGTGTTCAGCCCGCTGCCTTCGCTCAACCTGACGTACAAACTCAACGAGCGGCAAAACCTGCGCCTGGCCTATTCGGCCACCATCAACCGCCCCGAATTCCGCGAACTGGCCCCGTTTAGCTACTTCGATTTTAACCTGCTCGGCGATGTGCGCGGCAACACCGAACTGAAAACCGCCAACATCCAGAATCTTGATGCAAAGTATGAATTCTACCCAGCACCCAACGAAGTGATCTCGGTGACGGGTTTCTACAAGTACTTTAAAAATCCCATCGAGACGTTCCTGCTCCCGCAACCGAACGGCCTGGCGTACACGTTCATCAACGCCGACCATGCTCAAAACTACGGGGTTGAAATTGAGGTGCGCAAGGGATTTCAGAACGCTGGAAGCACGTTTTTGAAAAATCTTTCGCTCGTTGCCAACGTCTCGCTCATCAAGAGCAGCATCAACTTGGGCCAGAAAGTAAAAGCCCCTGACCTCAGCGGAGCCATTCAGGACTACGACCTGACGGGCATCACCGACACCAAACGACCCTTGCAAAACCAGTCGCCGTACCTCGTCAACGTGGGCCTGTACTACGCTGCGCCCAAGTCGGGCTGGCAGGGTAATATTCTTTACAACGTGTTCGGACAACGGATTTTCGCCGTTGGGAACCTGCAAAACCCAACCATTTACGAAATGCCCCGGCACGTGATCGACTTGAACCTCACCAAGCAATTCGGCAGGAAAATGGAACTCCGCTTGGGCATTCAGGACCTGCTCAATCAGTACGTACGTTTTGCGCAGGACTTCAACCGCGACGGCAAAATCGGTAAGGACGTTACCTCGCAAATGGCCACGGCCGACCAGGATTACCGGAAGTTCAAGCGGGGCAGCTACGTAACCCTGACGGCGGTGTACACCTTCGGTCGTCAAACCCTAATTCCTTAATTAAACCTGACTAACTAAAAACCAACTTAAACCACACGTATGCAACGTTTTCAACGCTGGCAGTACACACTGCTTCTATTGGTAGGTCTTCTGGTGACGATTGTGGCCTGTAAAAACAACAGTGACCCCGAGCCAGTGCTGGGCATCACGAGTTTTACGCCGACGGGTGCTTCTCCGGGCGCGGAGGTGACGATTACGGGGACGAAATTCAGCCCGACGGCTGCCAGTAATGTGGTGCTGTTCGGCACGGTTCCCGCCGAAGTAAAATCGGCCACCGAAACCCAGCTCGTCGTGTTAGTGCCGGTTGGCGCGGGTAGTGGCCCCATCTCGGTCACAAGCGGCGGCGCGACCGTCCAGAGTACGGCCAGCTTCACGCCGGGTGCCCGTCCGGTGGTCGAAGTGGTGGGTGATATAAAAACCAACACCACCTGGTCGAACAAGAACATCTACCTGCTCAAGGGCTTCGTGTACGTGAACAGCGGAGCTACGCTGACGATTGAAAAAGGCACGCTCATCAAAGGGGCTGTTCCCGGCGACGATCCGAGCGGTGCGCAGAAAGGCGGCACCCTGACCGTTGAGCAAGGCGGTAAAATCATCGCCATCGGGACCCCGGATCAGCCCATCGTCTTTACTTCCAACAAACCCAAAGGCCAGCGCAACTACGGCGATTGGGGTGGACTCGTACTGGTCGGAAAAGCCCCCCATAACCAGGCCAGCGCAACCGGTCTCGAAGGGGGCCTGCGTGGTACGATGGGAACGTTCAGCGACATCAACGACAACTCCGGTACGCTCCAGTACGTGCGCATCGAATTTGGCGGAATCGCCCTGACCCAGGTAGCCAACAGCGAAATCAACGGCCTGACGCTCTACGGTGTGGGCGCCGGTACCACCATTGATCACGTTCAGGTTTCGTACAGCGGCGATGATTCCTACGAGTGGTTCGGGGGTACGGTCAACGCCAAATACCTCATTGCCCTCCGTGGCTGGGACGACGACTGGGACACCGACTGGGGCTGGAGCGGCAAAGTGCAGTATGGCGTGGCCCTGCGCGACCCGCAGGTAGCCGACCAATCGGCCTCCAACGGGTTCGAGTCGGACAACTTCAATCCCGGCGAACCGGCCACCGGCCCCAACGTGGGCCTGCCACTGACCGAAGGAATTTTTGCCAACATGAGCAACTTCGTCTTTAACGCGGCACCCTCCGCCGACAAGACGGCCAAAGGCAGCGGCTCCTTTCAAGCCGGGATGCACATTCGCCGCAACACCGCCCTGAGCGTATTCAACTCACTACTGGTGGGTTATCCCGAAGGGTTGCGCCTCGACGGCACCGCCACGGGAACGCTGGCCAACGCCAACGCCGACAAGATTCAACTCCGGGGCATTGTCTTTGCCAACATGGGCAAAGATTTCGTGGGCAAAGGCGTCATTACCGATCAGCAGGCAGCGGATTTCTTCAACAAAACGGGCAATACGAACCAGGTCATCAAAACGGCGGATTTGGGCACGTTGCTCCTCAACTCGGCCAGTTTCAACCTGACGGCCCCCAGTTTCCTCCCCCAAACCGCTTCGCCCCTGCTGACGGGAGCCGTCTGGACGGGTAAAGGAGCCGACGCGTTCTTTACGAAGGAGCCGTTCCGGGGTGCGTTTGGCGCGACCGACTGGACCAAAGGCTGGGCCAACTGGGATCCACAAAACGCCGACTACGACAAATAAGATTTTCCAATTTCATATTGGTGTTGCTGAAAAGCCGGTGCCTTTGGTGCCGGTTTTTCTTTTTTGGCCGAACAAAAGTGTCACGCAGAGGCGCGGAGGCGTAGAGAAACTACATGAATCCTCTCCACCTCCGCGCCTCTGCGTGACATTCATTGCTTTAACTCCTCTTGCCGCTTCAACCCTTTTTTCACCAGCGAAGCCGTGAGCCGGTGGCCGAGGACCGGGAAGAGGTTGCCGAGTTTGCCGAGCCAGCCCCGGCTGCGCGGCACCAGAATCTCCCATTCGTTCCGCCCCAGCGCTCGCTCGAATACGGCGTACTCCACGTCTTCCACCGTCAGAATTTTGTTCCCCGAAAACGTCAGCGCCGCCGCCGGGTCGGGCAATTGCTGGGTTAGCATGGCCGTATCGACCAGATCGGGGCACACGACCGACGCGTACACGCCCTTTTGCCGCAGTTCATAGGCGATGGCGAGCGTAAAACTGCGCACGGCGGCCTTCGTGGCCGAGTACACCGCCAGCCCGTGAATCGGGGCCACACCTGCCAGCGACGCCACATTGATCAGGTGCCCGTGGCCCTGCGCGGCCATGACCCGCGCCGCCAGCCGCGAACCAAAAAGTACTCCTTTCAGATTCACATCAACCTGCAAATCAATGGCTTCCGTCGTCAGGGTTTCAACGAAACCCGGCACGATGACGCCCGCGTTGTTGACGAGCACGTTGAGGGTGCCAAATTTCCGGAGCGTCAGCGCCATCACGCGTTCCCAGTCGGCGGCGCTGGTCACGTCGAGGCGCTCGGCGAGGTAGCGGGCCGGTTCCCAGGCGTCGGTGTGCGGCATCGGGGCCACGTCCGTGGCAACGACGTGGTAGCCCTTTTCGTAAAAAACCTGCGAAAGGTGCCGCCCAATGCCCTGAGCGCAGCCGGTGAGGAAAACGGTTTTTGCCACGGCGGTGGGTTTCGTTTAGTTTTTGCGGAAAATACTGCAATTTTGACGACAACCCGCGCCCCATGCTTTACCTATCCCTCGCCGTCGTGCTCCTGTTTGCCGGTTTGCTGGCCTTGCTGCTCCGGGGCGAGGCCCGGCTCTACCGCCCCGACGCCCGCTACCCGCGCCCGGAAGCCGTAATTCCCGGCAAACCCTGCCTCATTTGCGCGGGCGACAGCCTCACCCACGGCAACATCAGCGCCAATTACGTGGAGTTGCTGGCCCGGCAGCTTCCGGATTGGCAGGTGTTCAACGCGGGCATCAACTCCGATTTAGCCGAAACCCTGCTCCGCCGCCTTGACGACGTGGTCGCCGTAAAACCCAACGTGGTGACCGTACTCATTGGCACCAACGACGTGAACGCTACCCTGAGCCGGGCCGCCCTGCGGAGTTACCACCGCCACGGCAAAACCACCGGTCAACCCGACCACGGGCGTTTTCGCCGCAACCTGACCGACGTCGTACGGCGGCTCAAAACGGAAACCACCGCCCGCATTGCGCTGCTTTCCCTGCCCCCGATGGGCGAAGACCTGACGCACGAAGCCAACCACCGCGCCGATTTTTACAGCAAACTCATTCGGGAAATTGCAAAAACCGAAGGCGTGACCTACCTGCCGCTGCGCGAACGGATGACCGCCGAACTGAGGCTACAACCGTCGCGGTCGGCGATTCGGTTTGAAGAAACGATTTCGGCGGTGTTCGTCGCGGCCCTCCTGCGGCACGTTTTCGGCTGGAGTTACGACCGCATCGCCGCCCGCCACGACCACCGCTTCCTGACCGACACCCTACACCTGAACAGCGCAGGCGCGGCGCTCGTCGCCGAACTCGTTGCCACGGACGTGAAAAATCCTGTAAAGCTATGAATCCAGTGAATCAAGCCGGGCCGCCGGGCGGTTCAGACAAAGTCGCCATCATCGGGGCCGGTTCGTCCGGCATTGCAGCCGCCAAGATTTTCCGGGAAGCGGGCATCGCCTTCGATTGCTTCGAGAAAGGCTCGGCCCTGGGCGGCAACTGGCGCTACAACAACGACAACGGCCTGTCGTCGGCCTACCGCTCGCTGCACATCAACACCAACCGGATGGTGATGGCCTACAGCGATTTTCCGATGCCCGCCCACTACCCCATGTTTCCGCACCATAGCCACATCATCCGGTATTTCGAGGATTACGCCCGGCATTTCGGCATTGCCGACCGCATCACCTACAACACCGAGGTGCTGAACGTGCGGCCCAACCCGGGCGGCGGCTACCACGTCACCACGAGCCGGGGCGAGGGCGACTACCAGAGCGTCGTCGTGGCCAACGGGCATCACTGGTCGCCAAGGTTTCCCGACCCGCCGTTTCCCGGAACCTTCACCGGCGAAACCCTGCACTCGCATTTTTACAAAACCCCCGACCAGATCGACGGCAAAAACATCGTCATCGTCGGCATTGGCAATTCGGCGGTGGACATCGCCTGCGAAGCCGCCCGCCTCCACACGGGCCGCGTGACCATCAGCACCCGCAGCGGGGCGTACATTCTGCCCAACTGGATTTGGGACAAACCCTTCGACTCGCTCGCCAACCCAATTACTGCCAAACTGCCGATGGCCGTGCAGCGCTGGCTGCTTAAAACCACGCTCAAACTGGCCCACGGCGACCAGCGGGCCTACGGCGTGCCCGTGCCCAACCGCCCGCCGCTGGCCGAGCACCCGACCGTTTCGCAGGATTTGCTGGCCCTGGCCGGGCGCGGGGCGATTCAGTTCAAACCCAACATCCGGGAATTTCGGGGGAAAACCGTCGTATTCGAGGATGGAACGACCGAGGAGGCCGATTTGGTGATCTACGCGACGGGTTACAAGGTGTCGTTCCCGTTTTTCGAGCCGGATTTCCTGAACGTCGAGCAGCAAAACAACCTCGAACTCTACCGGCGCGTCGTGCACCCCGATCACCCAGGGCTGTATTTTCTGGCCTTTATTCAGCCCCTGGGGGCCATCATGCCGCTGGCCGAGGTGCAAAGCCGGTGGCTGGCGAAACTCCTCACGGACGAATGCCGCCTGCCCGACCGCGAAACGATGCTCCGCGTCATCGAAGCCGACCGGGCGGCGCTGCGGCGGCGGTACAAGCAGTCGCCCCGGCACACGTTTCAGGTGGATTTTCACCCGTACCGGGAAAGTATTTTGCGGGAAATGAAGAAAATGCGCGTGCGCTGACGTGCCTCCGGTCTCCGTGGCACGTCAGCGCACGCGCATTTTTCGATGGAAAAATCAACGAAAACCCAACGACGATGAAACGCTTGCTGCTTTTCGCCTGTACGCTTCCCGTGTTCGCGCTTCGCGCCCAAACCCCGCGTTTCGAGGCGCAGGTCATCGACAACCAGATTTCCATCGGCTACGGCCTGGCCATCGGCGACGTGGACGGCGACCGAAAGCCCGACATTTTGCTGGCCGACAAAACCGAGTTCGTCTGGTACCGAAATGGCGACTGGAAGCGCTTCGTGATGGCCCGGAACCTGACGCCCCAGGACAACGTCTGCATCGCCGCCCGCGACCTCGACGGCGACGGAAAAGTCGAAGTGGCCGTCGGCGCGGGCTGGGACCCCTCGCAAACCCGCGATCCGGGTAAATCGGGGGCGGTGTTTTACCTGATTCGCCCGAAAGACCCAACGCAGTTGTGGGAACCCGTCCGGTTGCACCACGAGGTCACCACGCACCGGATGCGCTGGGCGAAAACGGGGCCGAACCAGTTCCAGCTCATCGTGGTGCCGCTCCACGGGCTGAACAACGAAAACGGCCAGGGGCCGGGCGTGCGGATTTACGGTTACGAACTGCCGAAAGACGTGCGCCAGACCTGGCCGCTCCGCCTCGTGGATTCGACGATGCACATTACGCACAATTTTGAAATCTGGGAAGACGGCCCGCAGACGCGGCTGCTGGTGGGCGGCAAGGAAGGCGGGCGGGTGTTTTCCTGGCAAAAAAATCGCTGGCAACCGGAGCGGTGGCTGGAGCAGGGGATGGGCCTGAGTGAGGTGCGGCGGGGCAGTGGAACCGGCGGTAAGACGTTCGTGGCGGCGGTGTTGCCGTTTCACGGTAACCAACTGGTGGTTTTGGAGGAGAACGACGCCAAAAACCTGCTGACCGACAAACTCGCCCAGGGCCACGCCCTGGTGACGGGGGATTTCCTGAAAACGGGCCGCTCGCAGGTGGCCGTCGGGTGGCGAATGCCCAACGGCGACAAGAAATTCGGCGTCCGCCTCTGGGTGCCGGATGGAAACGGTACCTGGACGGAAAACAGCGTGGACGACCGCATTCCGATGGCCTGCGAAGACCTCCAGGCCGCCGACCTCGACGGCGACGGCGACCTGGATTTGATTGCTTCGGGCCGGGCCACGCTCAACCTACTCGTGTACTGGAATAAGTCGGAAAAGCCGTAAATTTGAAAACGCCCCACCACTCCTTAACCAAGAATGATTTCCAAGAAAGCCAAATACGCCCTCAAGGCCCTCAAGGTGCTGGCGCGCGAGTACGAGCATCGCCGCCCGGTGCTGATCTCGACCATTGCCGAACGGGAAAAGATTCCCAAGAAATTTCTCGAAGCCATTCTTCTCGACCTGCGCAACCACGGCGTGTTGCAAAGCCAGAAGGGCAAAGGCGGCGGGTACCTGCTCCGCGTACCGCCCGGCGAGGTGACGTTTTCGCGCGTCATGCGCATCATCGACGGACCCATCGCGCCCACGCTGTGCGTGTCGCTCTACTTCTACGGCCGCTGCGACGACTGCGCCGACGAGCAAACCTGCACCCTCCGCACGGTGATGGAAAGCTGGCGCGACGCCAACCTGGCGGTTTTGGATAAAAAAACGTTGGTGGACTTGCTGTGAAATGATGAATGGAGAATACTGAATGATTAGAGACCTGCCTTTCATTCAGCATTCATCATTCGGCATTTTCTTCCTTCTTCTCCACCGGCTGTACCACCACCCGCACGCGCTTGATGCGGCGGTTGTCGGCGGAAATGATCCGGAACTGAAACTTGTCGAACGAAATCTCTTCGTTGGCCTTCGGCAACCGGGCGAACAGTTCGAGCAGCAGTCCGCCGAGCGATTCGCTCTCGCCGCGCACTTTCTCGAACACGTCCAACTCCACGTTGAGCACTTTGCAGAACGTCACGAGCGAGGTTTTGCTCTCAAACACGTAGGTGTTTGCATCGAGCCGGGTGTAATCCACTTCTTCCTCGTCCGACTCGTCGCGGATTTCGCCCACGATTTCTTCGATGATGTCCTCCATCGTCACCAGCCCTTCGGTTTCGCCGTACTCGTTCACCACGATGGCCATGTGGACGCGCTTCTCCTGGAAATCGTACAGCAGGTCGTCGATTTTTTTGTTTTCGGGGATGAAATACGGCGGGCGGATAAGTTGTTGCCAGGCGAAATCTTCCAGTCGGTCGAGGTGCGGCAACAGATCTTTGATGTACAGCGTCCCTTCGATTCTGTCGAGCGTTTCTCTGAAAACCGGCACCCGCGAATAACCCGACTTGTTGATTTTATCCATCAGTTCGTGAAAATCCAGCTCGACGTCGAAGGCCGTGATGTCCATGCGGGTGCGCATGATTTGCCGCGCCGCGATGGTGCTGAAATTGACGATGCCGCGTAAAATTTCTTTCTGTTCCGCCGAGGTGCCCTGGCCCGTCGTGATTTCGAGGGCGTGGCTGAGTTCTTCGGCAGTGAGGGTGTAGCCCTTGCGCTGGACGCGCTTTTCAATCACGTTGCTGATGCTCATCAGCGGTACCGAAATGGGCCGGAATGCCTTCGTGGCGAAATCAATCAGTGGCGTGGTGTAGCGCAGAAACCGCAGGTTGTTCTGGTTGGCCCAGACTTTGGGAATCAACTCGCCGAAAAAGACGATGACAAACGTCACGCCGACAGTCTGTACCAGCACGCTCACCCACTTTTCGACGCCCTCGCCCAGCACCTGGCTGCTCAGGTACGCCGTGATGGTAACGAAGGTGATGTTGAGTAAATTCGTGAATATCAGGAGCGTAGCCAGCAGGAGTTGGGGCCGGTCGAGCAACTGGCTGATTTTGCGCTCGGCGGCGGAATCGCTCTCGCGGCACTGGGCGCGCTCATCGACCGACAGGGAAAAAAAGGCCACTTCCGACCCGGCGACGACGGCCGAAAGCGCCAGTAAAATAAGCAGGATGAAACCGTTGATGAGGTAGGCGGACAGCGGCAGGTCGGTCACGTCGGCGAGTACCATGACCAGCCGCCCGAGCGTCGGAAGGGGGTCCGTCGCGGCGGGGTCGCCGGACAACTCGCCCGGCGCGGTAAGGGGTGGTTCCAAAATGGAGGGGTTAGGTGAACAATCGGGTTGCCGGATTATTGGTTACTAAGTTATTGGGTTTTTCGCCAAAAAAACCAGCAACCCGTTAACCAATAATCCGGCCACCGACCTTAAAACGGCAAATCGTCGCCGCCCACGGCTTCGGCTGGGGCCGGAGTGGCCGGTTGAGCGGCGGGTCGGTTGGCAGCGGGCGGGGCCGCCGGGTTGCGGGCCTCGCCGTCGGAGCGGCTGGCGATCAGGTTCAGGTCGAGCGCCCGCACCCGCAACGTGGTGCGTTGCTTGCCCTCCCGGTCGGTGTATTCTTCCATCCGCAGGCGCCCTTCGATGTACACCGGATCGCCTTTCTTGAGGTACTGCTCGGCCACGTCGGCCAGGCGGTCCCAGGCTTCCACCCGAAACCACGTCGTCAGTTCAATCTGGTTGCCTTCTTTGTCTTTGGTGGGCTCGGACGTGGCCACCGAAAAGTCCACTACTTTGCTGCCGCTGGGCAGGGTGCGGGTTTCCGGGTCGCGGCCCAGGTAGCCCATCAGGGTGATTTTGTTTACAGAACGCATAGCAGGTAGAAAATTTAGGTTTAAAAATAAGAAGATTTTCGCTCAAAACAAAAACACCTACTTCACGCCCGTTTCTGCCCTGTTCAGTGTCAGTTATTAACCAGAAATTACCTCTTATTCAACGAGTTTAACCGGGTGGGCATTCCGTGCGGTACAAAAAGGTACAGGCTTGCTTTATGCTATTTTCTGTACCTAAATCCGCAACCGCCGATGCTCAACCCAGTAAAATGCATTACAACAATCGTATGCGCCTATCAGTGCGTTTCAAAATCCGCCGTTCAAAATCTTCCCATTCATCAGCCGTGGTTTATTGCAGAATCAGTGTCAACGGCATTGCGGCCACCGACTTCAGCACGGGCATTCGCGCCGATGCCGAACGTTGGAACAGCAAGCTTCAACGTATAGCCGGGAACGGGCGCGAAGTCGCCGCCGATAACGACACGTTGACGAGCATCCGGGCTGACCTGGTTGAGTTGTTCAATTCAGCCAGGCGGACGGGCAAGCCCTTCGGGGCGGCTGACCTACGGAGCGCGTACCTGCAAAAAAGCGATTCCGTACCTACGTTCCTGCAATGTTTTGGCCGGGTGGTCGCCGCCCGTTCGGGCAAGCGCCGCACCACGCCCAGGGCATTTGAGCAGGTACGGGATAAAGTGGCGGTGTTTCTGTCAACCAAAAACCGGCGGGACGTGGTGCTTTCGGAATTGACCGACGAACTACTTATTGAGTTACAAGATTATTGGTGTTCGACGTTGAAAAACAGTACAGTCAATCAGTACCAATCGTACGTTTGCGCGGCCCTGGATTGGGCATTTCACGAAGGATATACACGCAAAAATTTCGGGGCCAAGTTGGGCCGGTTGGCCGTGATCGACAAAGAACTTTTGTACCTGGAAGAAAGTGAGGTAGCCGCGATCCGGAAATTCCGGTACGGGTCGAAAACGCTTTGTGACGTGGCGGCGTGTTTTCTCGCACAATGTTACACCGGGCTGGCTTACTCCGACTTGCGGGCGTTTCGCCCCGCTACCCACGTCAGGACAAGCCCACGGGGTACGGGGTTGATTCAGTACCAACGGACGAAAAACAGCCGGTTGTTCACCATTCCCGTTTTGGAACCCATGCAGCGGCTACTGGAAAAATACCCCGCTGGCTTCCCCGTGCCGCCGCTGCCGGAGTACAACAACCTGATCCGGATCGTGGGCGAAATGGCGGGGTGTGCTGAACCGGAGAAACTTACTTCGCACGTTGGCCGGAAAACGGCAGGGGTGTTCCTGCTCAACAACGACGTGCCGATAGAAACGGTTTCGGCGATTCTGGGGCATTCAAAGGTAGCCACTACCCAACGCCACTACGCCCGCGTGCTGACGGGCAAAATTGAGCGTGATACGGCCCACTTGATGCCGCGCCCCGTTAAGGCCAAAATTGAAGAAGCGGTTTGAAAAATCACCGCCCGCTGCCTTATCTTTCGAGCGTAAACCAAACCAATTTATCACATGAAAACCGCCTTTTTTTCCGCTCTTGTGTTTTGCTTTGCCTTGCTGGGATGCTCCAAGAAAAGCGACCCAGCGCCTGTGCCGCCCGTGGATTTGGTGGCGCGCATCAGTGGTACTTACCAGGTTAATCGACTCGAATACAACAACGTGGTTGCGTTTCTGCCAAGTAAGGGTATTTCAATGGGTTTGAAAATTACGAGCCTAAACGGTGCCTTCGACCGCGCATCGTGTTTAACGACCTACACGAACAACGGCAAAACAGACACGGCAACAGAGGTTTATGATTTGAAGCAATCGCGGCAAATTGTCGAACTTTGGACTGCTGGCGAGAAGGCCGGTGAATGGGCTGACAACCAAATAGCCCTGAGGTACATTTCTCCTGACGGTAATAAATCAAGCCTTGTGGCTACCAAATAATATTCCGAAAACGCTCGATTGACCTGGTTAGGGTTCAGTATATTATTTGGTAAAAAACAAAAAACCCGGCCAACAGCCGGGTTTTTTCGTGCTTACTGAAAAATCACTAAAACCTATTCTTCAATTCTCCTTTTTCTTTTTGAGCAGCAGGCCACCCAGCAGCAGGCCACCCAGCACCCACGAAAGCGAACCGTTGACCGTAGCCGGTTGGAGCGGCCCCCACACGGCCCTTAGTTGCGCCACCGTTGCCGGGTATTGGCAGGTTTCCATCGCGTCGATACCGTCGTCAGCTTTGTAGGTGTATGACGGCGACGAAATAACTTGTAAGACGGTTTCCCGTACCAATTTCCGGTTCTGTAAATTGTAGTACAGCCCGGAAACGTCGTTGGCCGATGCCGTCATCAGGTTGTTCACAGCCCCGCCCAACAATTGACTGCCAAGCGTTCCCACGCCCTGAAGCCCCGGAATCGCATCTACTGTTTTCACCGCTTCGGCAAAAAGGGATAGCGGCAAAATTTCGAGGTTTCGCTTTTTCAGCCCGTCCGCTAAATTCTGCATATCCTTCGCGTAGGCGTCAATCTGAGCAGCTAACAGCGTACGCAGATTGTCCAGCGTATCGGCCTGGGTAGGGGGTGGGTTGTCGCCGCCCCGCTTCACTTTGCCCACGTCGGACGGGCGGCACGCGTAGCGCGGATCGGACGGGTCGTTGTAGCGGCTCTGACTCACGTACACCACTTGCCCGGTTGCCGGGTTGTACTGAACGCCGGTCGTGGTTTCCGAGCGCGGATTGCGGGTGCCAACGCCCACCGTGCCCACGGGCACGGTTTGCGCCGGTTCCCCGGGTGGGGTGGTGGGTGTCGAGCCGGGCCGGGTGTAGTTTGAGGGCATCGTTACAAAAATTGAAAAGCCACTTTCAGCACGGCCAACGCCAGCAACGTACCGATGCCGCCCCGCTTCACACCTACCCAAATGCCGGAGCGCCGGGCAACCTTCACCGCCCGCGAGGTGCTGTCCTGGTAAATCCGCCGGTCGAGCAGCCGGGCGTTTTCCAGGTTGCGAATAAGCCGCCCCTGGGTGGTGGTGTCAGCCTTCAGCGAGTCAACGCGCCGGGTCGCTTTTTCGCCCCACCGGAGCGCCGCGTTCAACTTCATTTCGCAACTCACGGGCAAGGGCTGAATCAGTTGCGAAAAGACTTGCGAGGCTGTCAGGGTGGATATTGTCAACGACAGAATCAATAAGCGTTTCATTGTAGCGGCGTTTGGAAAGTTCATCCTTCAGGACTTCGCGTTGGGTGTCGAGCGTGGCGCGCTGTTCCTGCGCGCTGGGGTGGTGTTTGCAGCTTACCACGGCCCACCCAGCCAGGGCCAACAGCAGGGTAATTCGTTGCAAAGCTCTCATGGGGTGGGTGGGGTTGGCGGTTGCGGGTCGCGGGCTTTGAAGGCACGGCGGGCGGTTTCGGCGAGAATTGCAATGATCAGCGCCTTCACGCCGTCGTTCAGGCGGGGCAAATAACTGACTCCGAGAATGCAGAGCAGGGCCAAAAACCCAAGTTGCGACGTACGCGGGTGGCAAATAATTCGGTCGAAAAAGCGGTGTATCATGGGAAAGGTGGGTTAGGGCGCGCCGCTCCCGGCACACGTTCAGTATCTTATTTGGTACTGGTCGACCGTTCCGAGCGGGCGGCGGCGGCGCGTTCCTTGCGTAATTTGAGAATGGTCAGAATCTTGTCGTAAATGCTCAATCCCAAAAAACAGATTGTAAGGCAGGACGTGATCAGTACTGGAATGCTTTCAAAACCCAGCACCGACAAATAAATGATGTGCGCCCCGTGCGCGCCCTTCGTGAACAGCACCGTGAAGCGTAAAAGGATGTTGGCGGCAAAAACCTGGAAATACTCAAAGGCGGTTTTCATGGGTAGTTTCAATTAAAGCGAATTGTCGGAACGGTTTAGTTCAATCCAGTTTGTTCCGTCGAATTGCAGCGTTATCCGATCCTGATTATGATCCATCGTGAAATTTCCGTTAAGACGTAGGTTTCCTACGTTGTCCCTTAGTACGATGTCGTTGGTATTGTTTGAAGCGTAAAGAATCAAAATCTGCCCGGTTTGTCCGCCGTTCACGGTGTCTAAATCATCCGTTGAAGCCCCCCCCTCGGTACTGACCGGGTGGGCGGATGCCGAAACGGTTATGATGCCCGACGCAATGGTAACACCCGGCCCCAGCCCGATAAAAAACTTAGACGACGCAACCCCAAAGGAGGCAATCACAACAGCGGTGCCGGAGATAGTTTCCGTGGTGACGCAACGCGTGTACGTGTTGGCCCCGTACACCAGGCCGGTTGGACTGCCCGAAACAGCCAGCCCGTAGCCGCCCGCGCCGGTCACATTGTTGGTGGTTACCGTCAGCCCTTCGACATTTCCCGTGAAGGATAGGCCGTTTCTGATTCGTGCAACTGAGTTGGCGATCACCGAAATACCACGCCAGCCGCCCGCACCCACGACAGCCTGAACCCCCCAAGCGGTTGTCGTAGAATCCGCCCCAACAATTACGTTTTCTGTCACGTTAGCCGAAAATAACTTTCGGGGCACTAATTGAATCCCCCTGCTGTTGGCAGTTGCAGTCGAAAATAAAATGTTATTTCCGCCAATTTTCAGTCCTTCAATTTCGCCGCTATCCTCAATATGCAAGGCCGTGCCGTTCACGCCGTAAATGCCATTAGAGGAAACGGTAATGTTGTAAAAAAGCCCGTTTCCTGCCGCCAAATCCCCGCCGTACACATACACCGCCCCTTGCGAAAATGTACCGCCGAAAATCTGATTAGACGTGATTGAAGCGTTTCTAATGGGATTGCTTCCCGACTGTAAGCGAATGGCATAATTTACATTTACACAATTTCGTAACACGTTGGCCGAAATGGTAATTCCCGATAATCCGCCCGCTGAATTTGTTGCGTTACAGGAAATTTCCCCGCTATTTTCCAGCACATTGCCCGTAGCGGATAAATTGTTTCCCAATAATTCCAAACCCAGCCGTCCGCAATTTTTAATTGAGTTTGCGCTAATTGCCACGTTGAAAATGCCCACGCTTGCCCCGTTGGGTTGTGCTCCGAGTGAAATCCCGAACGCCCGCAACTGAGCAACAGCAGTGCCGTTGCATTGCACCATGTTGGCCGAAACAGTTGCATCCGAAATAGTGCCCGCGTTGCTGGGCGAATACCCCGCGTATAATTCTATTCCGAGCGATTCTTGCCCAGTGGGTATTTCTCCCATTAAAACCGTATTGCCCGCAACGGTAAAGTTTTTAGTTGAAAAAGCAGGGTGCGCCGACTGGATCGCAATGCCCCCGTTTAGGCTGGCTTGCGCGTCAATGTGATTGTTTAAAATGCGGAAGTAAGCAGAATTGGCGTACTCCGAACGCACCACGATTGCTTTGTTGTTTCCGGGCTGGTTGCAGTTTTCCAGCGTATTATCTTGAATCCAAACGTTTTGAGCGCCTTGCAATCGTATTCCAACTCCGTAAAAACCGCTAAGGGTATTGCTACGAATGCGAATGTTTTTTCGTCCGTGTTCAGTCTGAATGCCGTGCGCGTTGGCGTTGGTCTGGTTAGCGCGGTTGCCGTCCAAGTAAAGCCCTTCAATGTTCACGCCATCGGTGCGAATGTGAATAAAAGGCGACAAAGCGCCCGCTTTCTGCCTCAGGATTGCCCCCCCCATTCGTGAAATGGTGATCGATTTGGTCAGTACCAAACTATCCACCACCACCGTAGCCGATCCGGATAAAATCAGCCTGCCGCCCGCTGGTACACTGTTCAGCGCGGCTTTTAAAGCCGCTTCCGTGCCGGTGTTCATATTGAACGTTACGGGACTGGTTAGAGAACGAAACCGGGTCGGTGCCTGCGAATAGCCCACCACGCCAGCCAGCAGCAGCAGCGCCACCATTGCCAGTTGGATGAACGTCTTTACCACAACCAGACTATTCGCGCCGGAGCCGGTGAATTTTACCTTGTGCTGTTGCACGTAGCGAAGGTTCGGGTTGTCGCTGCCAATGGTGGTGCTTTCTCCGGGGCCAATGTTAAGATAATCGTCAATCGTGGCGGACGTGTCGCCGTAATTGATATAGGTGGCCTTCATGCAGGCAACCGAAACCACGCCGTCCGACGTGACGTTATCCTGTGAAATGGAGGTGGTGAATTGACACATTTGATTGAAAGAAAGTGGGTCAGATTTGAATGTAACCAAACGTGGTTTTCCGCGCCCGAATTGGCATTCCGAATGTCCGATTTTTGTAGCGCACCAAAATATTTTCTTCGCCCGTGGTCAGGGTCGGCTTGGTGGCGATTGCAACCAGCATTCCGTTGCCGAACATTCCCCGAACAACCGGCTGATCAAGTTGATACGGTACGTCTAAATCAATCGCTCCGAGGGCTTGATAGTACTTGCGCGGATCGTACGTTTCCCAGGTGGCACCGTTGTTTTGGCTGTATTCAAGCCGGATGTTGTACACCGCGTTGGCGTCCTCGAAAGGGCTGGTAATTTGGCCCACGCGCCACATTCCAGCCACAAATTCGTCCAGGTTAATCTGGTGTTGCTTTCCGTCTTCCCATAGTACTCCGCCGCCGCCAAAACGCGCCCCGCCAAGTACGCAATACCACGGCACGAGCGCCGCCATAATATCGCGTCGAATGAATTTTTCGCTACCCCACGCGTCCTCGAAATTGGCCCACATGGCTTGAAACCAACTCACTTCACGCGGCTTCTTTTGGCCCACCCAAGTTTCACGCATTTCTACCCATTTCAACATTTGGTAGAGCCAATAGGCGGTTTGTTCTTTTCCTGCTTTCGGATTGTTGCCGAACCGAAAATGATCCAAGTACACGTAAGGAACTAAGTTTTGATACGCGCCTACAACCCCCTTCATCGACTCGTAACGTTCCGATGAATTAGGGTACAACCCGACGGGTTCGGTGGCGTAAAAATCGAAAGCTACGTGCGCCAAGTCAGGATTGGAAGCCTTGAAACTTTGTATTCCGTCTCGAAAAATTTGCAGGTTGTGCGCCGTAGAGGGCAGGTCTTCCAAGTCGAGTGAAAGGTTGTCGAATTTCGATTGCAGGCCAAAGCCCCGCGCCCGGTTGCCCAAATACTGTTCAAAGGCGTTTCGCACCTGCCCCGCCGTTGTGCTGGTGTTGGCTGGGTCGTATAGGCCGGGAATCTTCGCCGCCGCGTCGTTTTTCAGGTAGCCGTCGCCGATCATGTCGTACAACTTCGCGCCGGGGCAATTCGCGTCGAACCACGCCCGCGCCGCCCTTTCGCTACCAAACTCGTTTCCGGCTATCGCCCCAATCGTGAGAAAGGTAGCCTGGAGGTGCGTAAAACCCCACTTGGTCACGCCCGCCGCGCGTTCGGCGGCGCTGCCACTCCACATTACCCACGTTTGGCCCGCTGGCATTGTGAAGCCGGGAATCTGCGAAAATTGCCAGGAATAACCGGGCGCTGGCTGCACCAATTGCAATTCGGGAATTTCGTAGAAAATGCCCCGTTGAATGCTGGCCGGAAGCGCCTTGCGATAATTCCCCCCGCCAGCGCCGGAGCCGCTCGGGTCAACTACTTGCGCTTGCGCGGCCTTGCGGCGACGATACAGGTATATGCCCGTCAGCACCACGATTGCGGCGATCAGCAACTTCACCAACCGCTGTTTTTGGGTTTTGGTTAGTTTTTTCAGCTTTTTCATGATCAAGATTTTTTCTTTTTTCCGAGCAGGAACAGCGCCCCAAACACGGCAATCGGCCAAGCGGATGCCATCACGTCAGGGCTTTTTTTTTGAGCAGCCAGGACAAAGGCGGGCGTGTACCCATTAATGATCGTGCGAATATCTCCCACCGTGATCAGGCCGTCGCCGTTGCGATCCAGCACCGTATTTTGAGTGTAGCCGGTTGAGCCTTTCGCAAAAATTACGTGGTTGTCTGCCTTGCCAGCGGCGGCGGGGTAGAACGTGAAAAGGTATAAATCCACCGCGTCTTTCACCTTGCCCACCGCGCCAATTTTGCGGTAATACTTTTCTACGTAGTCAAGTTGCTGAACGTTGCTCATCGCCAGCAACGCCGCCGTACTGGTTCCGAGGGATGCCGCCGTACTGGGCATAAATTGGATCAGCCCGGTTGCCCGCGTGTACGGATTTTGGGCTTTCGGGTTCAGCCGACTTTCGTAGTACATAACAACCATTAAAAAGTCGGCGGGCAATCCCAGCGCGGCGGCAACCTGAACGACTTTCGCCAGGAATGCCGCTTGGTTGGTTGTTACCTTTTCTTCGTACGCAAGCATAGCTTAGTATCGGTTTTGGTACTGTTGGCGCGGCCTGAGCGGGGCGGTTAGCGTATCTGAACCAATCGCTTTTCGATCACGCCGGTACGTTCGATAAACAGCCAGTCTTTCCACTTGACCAGGACGGCGGGGAACGTGCCGCTGTTTTTGTAGGTCAGGTTTACGGCCCCGTAGTACGTGCCTATTTCGTCGCCGGGGTTTACGTCCTTCAGCGTTTTCGTAGCCGCGTTGGGGTCACGCACGGGGCCGGGAAGTAGGCAATACACTTTTGATTTGCCCGGTATCGGTTGCGAGGTCGGCACGGTGCCAACGCCCGTACTTGCTCCCAGCGTTGCCATAAATTGCTGATATTCAGACGGCGAAAGTTCTTTCCGCAGGTCGTCAATCAAATTGACGTTGTAAAGATTTTGATAGGCCGTCGCCACCGCGTTAAAGTCTCTAATTTGGGCCGCAATCGCGTACACTTCTTTCGTGTCGGTGCCGTCAATGCCGCCCAACCAGTCAATGCCCCACACGTTAAATGCCGCGTGAATACGGACGGCCAGTTGCGCGTTGGGGTCGCTTTGCAACGTGGCATAGGTGCGATCTTTCTGGAATTTTCGCCACTCCGAACGAAGGATGAAATACGCAACCAGGACGATCACGAACGTAATAAATTTGTTTTGCGCCTTCGGATCGACGTTCATCGGCGACAGGTTGACGGATGCAACAGCCATACGATTAGGGGTTAAAGCAGGTCTTTAAAAATGTCCTTCAGTTCACCGGCAAACGCCAGATCGTCCATCCGACCCATAAAACCTTTACTGCCTTTTGCTTTCTCATTTTGGCGGCGTTGAAACGCTTCACCCATTTTTTTCCAGCGGTCGGCCTGCATCAGCTTGCGGGCCATTTCGGGGTTCTGGCGCATTACTTTCGTCAGGAATTGCAGCGTATTCAGCGCTTCGTCCTGACCCATCAGCGCGGCCAGCGTGTCGCCGAACCCATCCAAAATTTCCACGGCGTTCAGCGGCACCTGGATCGAATCGGGCGAGATGTATTCTACTTTCATGGTTTCGTGTTTTTCAGGGTGGCAAAACCCGGCTTAGAGAAAAGCCAGGTAAATGATTTTTTTGCAGGCGGCGGGTTCAGTGGTGAGGAACGCCGTAACGTCCTTCAGCACCTTGTCGGCCAATTCCGCGCCGATTGCCGCGATCAGCGCGTCGCCGAAATTATCGAGCGTCGCCACTTCGGGCACTGCGGCGGGTGGGGTGGTGGTGGTTTCCATTGGAAAGGCTATTTTTTTTGAGGGTGGGAAAAACTACGCGCCGCGTCGTAACTCGCTGAACGTCCGGGCGCCCTTCGTCACCACGTCGAAGATTTTGTCCATCGCTTCGCCGGGCTGTGGGTCGTTGTCGTCGTCGTCGTCGTCAAAGCGTTTTTTCAATTCGCCCAACGTTTTTTCGATGCCGACCAACAGCGTTTCCACCACGTCGAGCCGCTTCGTGTTGCGTTCGTGTTCGAGCCGAAACTTCGCATCTTCGTACGCCTTGTTGTATATGTCCCCCAGGTTCGGCACGGCGGTTTGGTGCGTTGCGCCGGGTTGGTTAGTGGTGCCTTTCACGAATGGGAACAGCCGGGCGGCGTTCCAACCGGCTTCCACGGTTTTCTTTCCCTTCAGTTTGTAGCTGTTCGGCGGAATCAGTTCCAGGCTGGTCTCGAAATATTCCAGTGATGCCGCGAGGTCGTTGGATTCGTCGTAATCGGCAATTACGGCCCCCTCCTTCGACTCAATGCGCCAGGAGGGTAGTTTGTGCTGGGTCAGCCAGGAGGCGGCGTTGTTGGTGGTGTCAAGCATGGTTTCAGTGTTTTCGGGTGGTGAGAAAAGAACAACGGGCGGCGGGTTGCCGCCCGTTGCGGGTTAGGGGTAGGTTGGGGCCAATCAGCGCACCGAGGCTTTCAGCTTGGTTAGGCCGTCGTAAGCGCGTTGCTTGGCGGCGCGGTCGGCAAGAATCTTCTTGTTGTGGGCCGCGACCTCTTTAAACTTGGCCTCCTTCCGCTTGATCGCGTCGAGCGAGGCGGATTTTTTGGGCATTTTCGGAAACTTCCTGAGCTTCATTGTACGGGGAAATTGAGGGTGGAACGCGAGTTGAATAGCCACGGGCGGCAGAATTACCGCCCGTGGCTATACGCCGGGGTGCGCTTACTTGCGCCGCTTCGGTTTTTTCATCAGCCCGATGCTTACCAGGAGCGGCTGAATCGCAATCGGGTACAACACCACGGCGGCGACCGCGACCAGAATCCAGTTCGCCTTCAGGAACGCCAGGGCGGTGGTCAGGAAGTCGGTGGCCGGGGGCGCGGCGGGCGGGGCGGGCGCGGCAACTGCGTTGTTCACACGCAGAACGGGGGCCGGGGATCCACCGGGCAGGTTTTGCCGCGCCAACACGTCAGCCGGAACCGTGATGCCGTCGCCTTTGAGCGTGTACAGGCCTTGACCCGTGTACAGACGCGCCAGGGTAGCATTGGCGTTGGAAGGCACGAACGAGCCGATGCCGGTGTACGGGTTGACCGTGTTGTCGAGCCACGAGGCGGCGTTGCCATTCCAGAATTTCGTATAATCCAGGAGCGGATCGACGTACGCCTTTTGGGTCTGAATCAGCGCGTTCACGTAATCGCGGGTCAGGAATGTCCAGCGTTCCACGGCGGGCGTGGGCGCGGTGTCGTTCCACTTGACGGCAAAAAGATGCTCATCCAATTGCGTGACCGCCTCGTACAACACAATCGTTGCCGAGCCAACGGTAGCCCAACCGACGTTCCATTTAATATTTTGTTCTGCTGCCATACGGAAATAATTAAGGGTGAAAAGTGAAGGGTGAGGGTTGAAGAAAATGAAAAAGGGTGGGTTAGGGTTTGGCGGTTTATTCTTAGGGATTGCCGCCGTCCCGAATCGGGGGAGTGTATCGTTAGGTTTTTTTCGCCAACAGGTACGCGCCCACGCCGACGGCGGCAAGGGGCAGTAGCGAACCGCCCAAACTGGCTTGCTGGACGGGTTGCGGTTGCGTGGGGTACGGGTAGCCACCGGGGTACTGGTTGGGGTCGGGCTGGACGGGCGCGCCGAATAGCCCGACAATCAGCGGGGTAATCGCGCCGATGCCCTGAGTGACGTAATCCCAGCCGGTTTTTTTGCCGCCGCTGGCCTGGGTGGTGTTGGCTGGCACCACGCCGAAAAACGGATCGTAGGCGGTGGTGTTCGGCGTGAGAGCGTTACGAAATTCCTCGTTGGTCATGGCCTTGCGCGTTTACGGAGTTGCTGCCTATTTTTTGGCCTGTTGTTCCTGTTGGGCCGCTTCCCAGAGCGTCAGGGCCGGGGTTTCTTCGGAGCTCGGAATGGTCAGCGCCGGGGCGGACTTTTTGGGGGTGAAGCGGCCCTTATTGGGCGAAGGCGCTTTGGTAGCTGCGTTGGTTGGCATGGTGAAAAAAGTTGGGGATGAATTATTTTCTGACCAATTCTTGCGCCTTCGCCCGCGAAGCCAGCAACCAGTTTGTGAGGGTCGGTGGGGTGGTGGGGGTGGGGCGCGGGGCGGGGGCGGCGGGGGTGGTGCCGTCGTTCGGCTCCGCCGCGCCGGGGGTTGGGGGTTGGCGAACTTTCAGGGCGGCTATCACACGCGCCAACCAGTCACCTTCCCACCAACGCACCGGGCGGGGAACCATCGCAGGGAAACGGGGCATATCAGGAACGGCGGGTTGCTGGTCGCGCAACCGCGCCGCAAATTCTTCGGCTGTCATGCGGGTAAGTAATCGGATAGATTGAGGTCAATTCGCTGGTTGACGGGAACAGAAATGCCGCCTTCCGCACCAATACTGCCCACCGCGTCGAACGATAACCCACGGATGCCGCTTTGCTGGGCGAAGTACATCAGCGTCGCAATGGTATTGACCACGCTCAACGTACACAGCAGCCACACGACCGAATCGCCCGCTGGAATCTGAAACGGAGAGTTGCGTTGGGCACTCCCAACCAGCGTTTGAGTGTTGGCCGGGTAGAAATCAATCCGGATCGAATCCACGTTAAGCACCGTGGCGGCGCGGTTGGTGAACAACAGCGGTTGCCGCCAGGTAATGAACCCGGTACGCCAATCGCCGTTCAGCTTCACCTCCTTCGGCAAGCCCAACTCCATTTCGAGGTTCACGGCGGCTTTGGCCTTGCTGAGAAACAGCGCCGCTACCCCACCGAGGGCCAGGCCGATACCGAGCGTTTTCTTAGTCATGATCACTGTGGTTTCGCCGGGCTACCAACACGACACCGAGGCCAGCGCCTACCCACCAATATTTCAGAAGCGCATCCGCCAGGGCGTTCGGGGGGTTGGTAGTGGTTGGCAATTGCGCCGGGGTGTCGGGTTGGTAGCCGGGTATGGTTTCGGGTCGGGGTTGCAGGGTCTTGATCGTGGCCTGGGTGCGCTCCCAATCGGCTTGCGTAGCCGTGCCGTTGAATTGCTTGGTGTTGTAATCCACAATGGCCTTGTCTTGCTGGTATTGCCACTTGGGTACGTACGCGCCAGTGAGGGGCGATTCGTATAGAATGCCGCCTTCCGGCGTCTGCTTCACCGGGCCACCCTGGTACGGGCTGGCCGCAACCGGCGAGACGGGTTCCACCGTCACCACCACTTCCGGATCGAGTTGCTCGTTGGTGGTTCCATCGCGTCCCTGTTCGTTAATCATGCAGTTCACATTTGCGGTTGGGTTGGCTGGGTTTACGCCGTTGTGACGCTGTAAGATTAGTGTTGGTGAGCGTCTTACAAATTCGTATTTTCGGGCCACTGAAACAACCTCTCATCCAATGCAAGAACTTCCCGCCAATTCGAGAAAAACGGCCAAAAGTCACGTCTGGACAAAATCGGATTTTTGCGCGTATTACGGAATCACGCACTGGCTACTTGAGCAGTGGGTGAGCGAAATCAAAAAGGAAATTGGCTGGAGAACAGGCAAACAAACCTTCACCCCCACGCAAACGCGCCTTATTATTAGCTACTTAGGAAAGGTGGTAGAGCGCGGCGAGTACTGAGGGGCGGGCGGTGCCGACTTTCGCCAGCATTGCTTCTGCATTTTTTCCGAAAGTTTTCGACTTTCTTCTGACTACGTGACTACAAACGATTTGTAGTTACTACGTAGTCAGAAGAATTTTTTTTATCTGACTACAAAATTTTTGGGCTTAACGGGCGGGCCTTCAGTTGGTTATGCTGACTATTTTTGTTTGTAGTCAGATGTAGTCAGAAGAATTGTAATAAAATGGAAATGAATTTGAAAAGTACAATTTCATAAACTTGCGTAGGACTGTTCCGCGAAAAGGCAAAAAAAATTGTAGTCAGATGCGATCTGACTACAACGCGAGTGATCTGACTACAAAAAAAATGTTCTGACTACAAAATTTAGGGCAACGTTGCCCGGTTCATGCCCTTCGTTGGTGTAGGAAAACCGTAAGCCACACTGTCAGAAATTTACGTCAAGCACGGGCCGGGCGCGAGGCGTTTCAGCGGTGCGGGCGCGTTCATCACGTTCGTTGGAACTCAGTTCGTTGACAGGGTACACGTTGAGCGGCATGGAACCGGACTGTAAACGTTTACTCGTTTTCTCAAATTTGCACTTTGTCAGGGCTTCACCCAGCTTTTTTGTATTGAGCTTTACCGTGGTAAAGCCTTGCAAACGGCTCAAAATTTCGGTGGCTGTTAGGAATAGTTGCGCGTTGCGTTTGTTGGCTGGTTCGTAGAATGTCAAGAGCAATTCCAGTTCTTCGCTATGAACTTGGTACGCTTCGTTATTCTCGTACAACTTTTCCAATTCTTCACCGCTGAACCAGTACACCATGCCCGATTGATAAAGCCGCACCGCTTCAGCCCACGCCCCGTCCACGTTAAGCCCCTGCATTTTGTCTATGTGAATGTCGAGCGCCTCGAATGGTAAAAACCGACGTGAGCCGGTGGGGTCGGTCAAGAAATCGTTACCATTGATACTTCCCATGAACGAGGCACGGCGCGGGCGGTGGGTTTCAAACCGGGCGTACGCCTTGCGGTTTTTTACGCTGTCCTGGGTGATCAGTGTTTTTAGGCCGTTTTCATCCTTGCGGTTCAGGTTCCGCAACTGATCGTCAATGTTGATGAACAAAAATTCGGATAGCTTATTTTCCGCGTCCTTATTCTCCAAATTGATTTTCCCGGTAAAAATGTACTCCGATAATTCGGGCGGGCATAGGTGCGTAAGCCACGTTGTTTTGTACTTGCCCTGTTCGCCAGTCAGCACGAGGCAGGTATGGTTCTGGCAACCCTTCGGCGTGGTGGCGTTGGCGACGGTCGCCACGAGCCATTTTGTGAGGTATTCGAGCCACAAGGTAGGGTTCGCCACTTTCACCGTGTCGGCCAGTTGTTCGATGTACTTCGTGCCGGTCGGTGGCAATTTTCGCAACCCATTGAAGTAGCTTGAAATCGGGTCAATCAGCGGCACGAACGACGATTTGAGCAGGCGGGAAAGTTTTTCGGCGCTACATTTGATGCCCTGCTTTTCCATTGCGAACAGCAGGGTATTCAGCCGGTAGTCGTCCAACTCCGTCCAGGTTTCAACGCCGCGTTTTCTCCATTCGGGCGAATCTTTCACCACGTTGTAGCGGAAATCGAAACGCGCCCGGAGGTAGGCGCGAATTTGGTCGGTCGCGGTTTCGATGCCGCCTTTTTCCTCGTCGTCAGTATCTTCATTTTCCAAAGAATCTTCGGTTTGTTCAGGCAAAATTTCGGTGGCCACTCGCTGAGCATCGCCCATCGCGTCCCCATCGATCACAATTTTTTCACTCGCTACCAAAGATTCTTTGGTTTCAGGTGGTTCAGGCCGCGCCCCTGGGTTGGGGGTGGACACCTTCGCCGGAGCGAACGAAACGCCGTGCTGTTGGCAGTAGAAAAAGAACGTCCCCACGTCGGCTTTCATTACTTGGCCGTCGTACCGCTTCAAGCATTCGTCAAACTGTTTTTGGCACGCTTCACGGTTGTAGCCGTCGTTCATCGAAGAAACACGGTGAAAGTATTCAGCGCCGCCCATTCCGAGGCTGGCAAACGAGAAACCCAGCTTTGCCCAATCGTTGTAATCGGCGGTAAGGTCAATCCTTGCGGTTTCAAGTTGGGCAAGGCAGGTTTCTATTTTCTTCAGCGTTTTTGGGTCGTTGGCCGGAGCCGCCAGGGGTGGCGCTACTGGCTTGGTTTCAGGTTTTGCTAAGTGTTTTTTTACGTCTATTTTCGGTAGTGAGGGGGTGGCGTTTTTCATGTCGTAGGCAATAAAATCGGGTTCAGGTACGCCCCAACGTGGCAAGGCAGGTAACACGGGCGGCAAACGTCCTTCCCGGATGCGTCCACGTTAAGCCCAAAATTTTCGAGCGCGTACGCCGCAATCGCTTCAAAGTTTTCGCGGTGCGACAATTCCAGGTCGACCGATGTCACCCACTTTAGCCCGTCGCCGCTGGGGGATTTGAACAGCAGCAGGGTAACGGGATCGAGCGCGATTTTTTGGAACATATCCCGCAAGCGCGGAACGTGATCGAAGTCCAGGCCAATCAAACCGGAACGTTCTACCAACCCCTGTTCGGAGCCGTGCGTGAACGTGCCGCCAAACGTGACCCAATCGAAATTTGCCGCTTTGAAAGCGCGGGCCTGTTCGGGTGTCCAACAGGTAAGCCGTAAATCCATCGTGGCTTGCCCGTAATATTTCGGGTTGCGGATCGCCTCGTAAATCTGGAAAAGCCCTACGGTTTTGTAGGGCTTTTTGTTTTTTATCGGTTTTCGGAAGTAGCTGAAGTTCATTGGGCGGAAAGGGGTTGAAGCGCCTGCTCAGGCCGCACGTGTAGTATCACAAACGGTACTAATCAAGCCAATCCGAGGCAAACGCTATTTGCTGTTTGAGGCGCGGCGGGGTCGTAAATTCCAGGTAGCAAAGGTTAAAACCACGGTTGCCCATCCGCCGATGTACTTCGTAGGTAATCAAACCGTAATCGTGTAAATCCTTGAAATACTTAAAGTACTTCGTACGGCTACCCACCTTTGCTTTTTTCTGAAATTCGGTATGGTCAACGTACAACCGCGTACGCATCGTAACGAGCGCCTTGTGAACAATCAGCAAAATGATGCTCCGGTGTTGCGCTTTCAAAGCAGTGTGGTTGTCAACTCTACGTATGAACTTTTCCAGTTCGTCAATTTTCAGTTCAAAACGCGGGTCGTACAATCCAATAACGCCGGGGTTGTCTTTGGTCAGCATGGGGCGGTTACGGTTGGCGGTGTACGTAATAATCTCCCTTCAGCGTTCGCAGGTAAATAATCGCTTCACCTACTTTGGTGAGATCGTCCGCGTAGCGTTCGCTTTCCTGTTTGTCGAACGAGAACGCCACTTTCCAGCGCAAGCGGGCGCGTTTCTCCACCAGGCAGGCAATGGCGGTTTCGAGCGGTGATTGAGGCCGGAGCGGGCGGATGAGCGCGTCTTTCAGAGAACCGGCCAGGTCAGCGAGAATTTCGAGGTTTCTTTTCATGGTAGTTTTATGATTCAATTTGGTACTGTGTCCAGCCGCCCGCGTACTGTTTCGTGATTATCGCGTCGTTCCTTTTAGCGGCGTCGATCAGTCGTTTCGCATCCTGATAGTCCGATAGAAACCAGAATGTTTTTCCATTACCGACCTTAAAGCCGAGATCGGCGCGTTGCGCTTCGATGTGGATGTTGATTGCGAAAAGTTTCATCGGGCAAGTGCGGTTTGAGGTTTCCGAACGGTTTGTTTTAGCGGGGTAGGCACTTCATAGCCCAGGTAAAAGACGGCACCTAGCAGGATCGCGGCGGGCACGAGGTTGAGATCGGCCTCGTGTTGGTAGCGTTCGCGCCAGATGCGCCAATACGGGGAAATGTGGGCCTTAAATAACTTTTGGTCGGTTTCGTTGGCGGCTTGGTAGAGCAGCCCGATTGCGTTAAGCGGCTTCGGCATGGCTGTTAAAAAATGTTTAAATGGTTTGGTAAATGCCCGAATCTCGTTTACAATTGCACGTAATTCGTTGGGCAACATTAGGAACTATACCTACACATTTCCAAATAATTCCTAAACTATTTTCGTCATGGAACAAACTGTTGAACTTGTCGGCCTGAAAATCAAGGCCATAGCAGACCGAAAGGGTTTTTCGGTCAAGGACTTAGCCGGAGCAATCGGGAAAGAAAGAGGATTCGTGTACGACACTTTCAAAAGAAAATCAATGTCGTATGGGGAAATGAAGCGGTGGGCTGAAATTTTAGAAGTCGCTATTTCTGAAATTTCGGGTCAGGAGTTTGAAGAACCCAAACGGGATTCCAACTATCTCACACGGTATATTGAAGAATTAGAGAACCGCGTCCGTGAGCAAGCCAAGATGATCGAAGTCTTGCTGGGAAAGTCTAACGGTGTGCCTTTTCTGGCCGGTTTGCGCCCGCTATTTTTTTCGGGTTCGGGCGCAAATTCGGGTACACCAACGCACGGGTAGTGCGTAAACGGCTGAATAGTAGAGAAGTGGGACGGTAAGTAAGGTTTTCGCTCAAAACAAACGAAGTCTGGTCAAAATCCTCCTACCGTTCCCTAAATAATTGCTCACGTAAGTAATTGACAACCAACGCTGATTTTGGCAACGATTCAACTTCGTCGGGCGTTGCCCAGCGGGCGTGGGCGGGCAGCGTAAGTGAAGCACCTTCGGGCAGGCTCAGGTGCCAGAACCGCGCCCGGATGCGCTGGTGCGAAAGCACGTGGACGTATTCGTCGGAGGTTTTTTCGACCACGGCCATCGGCAGCAGTCCGGCCAGAAAATCGTCGGTCTGCCACGCGTCGGGTTCCTGAAATTCCTCGGCCTCCACCAGATAAAAGTCGTACAGTCCCTGCCACACGTCGCGCCCGGTACGCTCACGAACCAGCAGCCTTCCAGCCTGCTCCACGACGAGGTAGTGGAAGAACCGTTCGCGCACGGGGGCCTTTTTCTTTTTCACGGGCAGCACCGCCTGGCGGCCGGTGGCGTTGGCTTGGCACTCGTAGGCCAGTGGGCAAAACAGGCACTGCGGCGAAACGGGCACGCACTGCGTGGCCCCGAAATCCATGATGGCGTGGTTGAAGAGAGCCGGTTCGTCGGGCGCGATGAGGCGGTTGGCCAGGGCCGTAAATTCTTTTTTGGCCGTGGTGGTGGTGATGTCGGTTTCGATGCCAAACACCCGCGCCAGCACCCGAAACACGTTGCCGTCGAGCACGGCCACTTTTTCGCCAAACGCAAACGACGCGATGGCCGCCGCCGTGTAAGTGCCGATGCCGCGCAGCTTGAGGAGTTCGGCGTAACTGCCCGGAAACTGCCCGCCGTATTGGGCCACGATGAGTTTGGCCGTTTGGTGCAGGTTGCGGGCGCGGGAGTAATAGCCCAGGCCCTGCCAGAGGCGAAGCACGTCGCGCTCTTCGGCGGCGGCGAGGTGTTGCACCGTCGGGAACGCCGCCACGAATTTCTCGTAGTACGGCAGCCCCTGGGCCACGCGGGTTTGCTGCAGGATGATTTCGGAAAGCCAGATGCGGTACGGGTCGGTGGTCTGGCGCCAGGGCAGGTCGCGGCGGTGGCGGCGGTACCAAACGAGGAGTTTTTGCGCGAAAAGTTCGGGGGTCAAAACAGCGGTTGCGGAAGCGGCTAACAGTTAGCGATTTACCGAAAAAATATTGCGGAAGCTTCGGGCGTTTGCTTTCATAACTGGCCGGGAAGCCCTACTTTTGTGCCTCATAATTTTTTCCGTCCCGGGTTTGTCAAAGATTCACTGACAAAAATACAACCTTAAAGTTCTATCAACGTGACTAAAGCAGACGTAATCGCAGAAATCGCTGAGAAAACCGGCATCGACAAGGCCGACGTATCGAGCACCCTCGAACAATTCTTCACCGTGGTGAAAGACTCGCTGACCAGCGGTGAAAACATCTACGTTCGGGGTTTTGGCAGCTTCGTCAACAAGAAGCGGGCAAAAAAAGTGGCCCGGAATATTTCCAAAAATACCGCCATCGTCATCGACGAACACTTCATTCCCAGTTTCAAACCGGCTAAGGTGTTTGTGGAGCAAGTCAAAACCAGCGACAAAGCCGGCGCTGCCGTTGAGGAATAAGCCCTAAATCCGCCCGCTCCCCGGTTCATGAATAAATCCTTCGTTATCGTATTGGTTACTGCGCTGGTCGCGGTGGGCGCTTTGTACAGCCTACCCCAGAGCGTCGTGCCCGACGACAAACGAAGCAACGCCGCCGCCACCTCGGGCGCGACCGTGACGGAGCAGCCGGAAGGGCAGCCGGAAGGGCAGCCGGCCAAAGCCACGCCGAAAACGGCCCCTTCCCAACACGTTCAGGTGCTTTCGGGCGAAGACCAGCAGCGGCTCGACGCCCTGCGCGGTAAATTTGACCGGGCCGCCGGGACCGAAAAAGCCAGCCTGGCCGGGCAACTCAGCGCGCTGCTGACCACGCTCAGCCGGTACGACAGCGCCGCCTACTACGCCGAACAGGCCGCGCTGCTCGAACCAACCCCGGAGCATTGGCTCCAGGCGGGTGACCGCTACTACCAGGCGTTCACCTTCGCCATCGACGAAGCCAAAGGGGCGCAATTGGGCGAAAAAACACGGGCCTTTTACGGCAAAGTGCTGGAGCAGAACCCCGACTTGCCGACGGTGAAAACCAACCTCGCCATGACGTACATGGCCACGGCCACGCCCATGAAAGGCATCGCGCTGCTCCGCGAAGTGCTCGACGCCGACCCCGACAACGAAGGGGCGCTGTTTAACCTCGGCCTGCTTTCGATGCGCTCCAACCAGTACGCCAAAGCGGCCGAACGGTTCGAGCGCATCCTGCGTAGCCACCCCCAGAACGCCCGGGCGCAATTTTACCTCGGCATCAGTTACGCCGAACTGGGCCGAAAAGACGACGCCCGGCGCTGGTTGACGTCGGTGAAGAAACTGGAAAAAGACCCCACCGTGCAGGCGGGGGTCGATGAGTACCTGAAGAAACTGGAGTAGGCGGTACGCAGTTGGCAGGTGGCAGCAAAAGGCCACGCGACTGAAATGCCAGCGTTAAAACAAAGTCAGTCTTCGGCGGCTGACGACTTTTCAAAAACACTTTAACACTTAACACCATGCCTTGCGGTAAAAAACGGAAACGTCACAAGATTGCTACGCACAAGCGCAAAAAGCGCCTTCGGAAGAATCGGCACAAGAAGAAATAAGCCGTTTCTGGTTGTACGGAAAAGCACTGGTTATCAACGTTTCAGGTCTGCGGCCTACCTTCGCCGGGCCTGGAACGTTAAACCGTTTCTAAACTTTCCCGTTCGACAGGCGCTTTTCCTTCCGGCTGCTCCCGAGTACGCGAGCGGCCTTTTTGTGAAACGACCATCCACTTTGGAGTGACGGAGCGGCGGAACGGCCTCGGTAGCAGGGGACGAAACTCATTAATTAAAAACAAGAAATAAGCAATGAAAAAGTAAAAGGGCAGTCCCTTCCTCATTCCTTGTTTTCACTCCGCCGCGGCGGACCGTCTTGTTTTTACTTCTCTGATTCTCTTGTAGCGGGTCTCCTCGCGCGCCCAAGCCCTTCTTTCTTCTGCACTCCTCTAAACGCAGCAATCACCGGTGAGTAAAGAATTAATCATCAATTCTACTCCCAAAGGTGATCGGATCGCTCTTTTGCAAGACAAAAGAATCCTGGAGTATCACCTTGAAGAAGCAGAAGAACATTTTTCGGTCGGCGACATCTACCTCGGAACGGTCAAAAAACTGGTTTCGGGCCTGAACGCCGCCTTTATCGACATCGGGTACGAGAAAGACGCTTTTTTGCACTACCTCGACCTGGGGCAGAATATCAATTCGCTCAACAAGTTTTCCCGCGAGGTTATCGCCAAACGGGTCAACGACGGTTCGCTCGACGGCTTCAAAATGGAGCCGGAGATCGAAAAACACGGCAAAATCGACAAAGTTCTGACCAAAGGCAGCACCATTCTGGTGCAGGTGGTCAAGGAACCCATTTCAACCAAAGGCCCGCGTCTTTCCTGCGATCTTTCCATTGCGGGCCGGTTTCTGGTGCTGGTGCCCTTCGGCAACGGCGTCAATCTTTCCAAGAAAATCACGAGCAAAGGCGAGCGCCAGCGCCTGCAGAAACTGGTGATGGCCGTCAAGCCGCCCAACTTCGGCGTCATCGTCCGCACGGTGGCCGAGGGCAAAGACGTGGCCGAACTCGAAGCCGACCTGCGCGGCCTCATTGCCAAGTGGACCGTGGGCATGAAAGCCCTCCGCGACGCCAAACCCCGCGACAAAATCATCGGCGAAATGAGCCGGGCCACCTCGATGCTCCGCGACATGCTCAACGACGACTTCGACAGCGTGGCGGTCGACTCGAAAGAGTTGTACGAAGAAGCCCGGGCGTACGTCCACCAGATCGCGCCGGAAAAAGAGCGGATCGTCAAACTGCATTCGGGAAAAAATAAGATTTTCGAGCAGTTCGGCATCGAGAAGCAACTCAAAATGCTCTTTGGCCGGTCGGTGAGTTTGCCCGGCGGCGGCTACCTCATCATCGAACACACCGAGGCGCTGCACGTCATCGACGTCAACAGCGGCAACAAATCCAATTCGCAGGAAAATCAGGAGGACACCGCGCTGAGCGTCAACATCGAGGCGGCCAAGGAAATCGCCCGGCAATTGCGCCTGCGCGACATGGGCGGCATCATCGTGATCGATTTTATCGACATGAAAAAGCCGGAGAACAAAAAGGCGATTCAGGACATCATGCGCGATGAAATGAAGACGGACCGCTCGAAGTTCACCATTCTGCCCCTGACGAAGTTCGGCCTGATGCAGATTACCCGCCAGCGCGTAAGGCCCGAAATGAACATCAAAACCGTGGAGGTGTGCCCCACCTGCGGCGGCACGGGCACGATTTCGGCCAGCATTGCCGTGTCGGACACCATCGAACACAACCTGGAATACGTGCTCAGCCGCCAGAACGAGAAGGGCGTCAGCATCGTGCTACACCCGTACCTGCACGCCTACTTCACGGCGGGCTTTCCGTCGAAGCGGGTGCGGTGGTTCTGGAAATACAAAACGTGGGTGAACCTCATCAAGGATACCTCGCTGGGGATGATGGAGTTTCACCTCCACAACAAACAGGGCGAGGAAATCGAAATTCAGCCCTGACTTCCCTCCGTCTGCCGATTTTAGGAGCCGCCCTGGTTGGGGCGGTTTTTTTGTTTCAGTCAGGTGAGAAAAAATCGGTTAAAGGGGCCGGTTCAATTCGAGTTCTTAGTGTCGCGGTCGGCTCCCAGCCTCCCCACCAAATCCTTCAGAAACTGCGCCACTTTTTCTTCCCCCTTCGTCTGACCGAAGTCAGTCAGCGAGGGCAGGTGTTCCATGAAAAAAAACTGGTGGTGGGCCATTTCCAGCATCGTCGAGGCCAGCGACCGGGGGAAGGGATACATCGGCTCCACCTCACTCACGACGTCGGCGATTTTCCCGCACAACTCTTTGTAAGGACGGAAAAGATGGAACTGGTTGTCTTCGTCTACCCGGCTGGTGAGGTAGGCTTTGCTGCCTTCCTTCACGATGAGGTTGCGCAGCAGGTTGTCCTGCGTCCAGTACTCTTCGGTGGGGGTTGCCTTGCGCTGGGCGGTGATGACGTCCACCACGATGTCGAGCCGCTTCCGGGGCGAATCCACGTTTTGCGTCAGGATGAACACCTGCGAATCGAGCCAGCGCCAGTACCACTCGAAGTAATACTGAAGCAGTCGGTTTTTGCTTTCAAAATAGCGGTACAGGCTCGATTCGTTGGTTTGCAGGGCCGAAGCCAGCTTCTTCATCGTGAATTCTTCCAGCCCCAGCGTGTGCATCAGTTCCATGCCCGTCCGCAGGATTCGGCGGCCTAAGTCGCTGTCCTGCGGGTCGCGGAGGTAGAGTTTTTCGTTGGCTTTAAACGATAAGGCCCAGCTCATTCGGGGTGCGGCTTGGTGAAGACGCAAAGCTACGGAATTGAAGTAATGCTAAAAATTTTGAAAGCAATACTTTTATTTACGAAACATACACTTTTGTTTTGTGCCCGAAATCAAGACAAACATGGCAAAAACACCGATTACCGTGGCGTACGGGGATGGCATCGGCCCCGAAATCATGCAGGCCACGCTTAGCATCCTCCAGGCGGCGGGTGCCCAACTCGACATCGAGACCATCGAAATTGGCGAAAAAGTGTACCTCAGCGGCAATGCCGCCGGAATTGCCCCTTCGGCCTGGGAATCGCTCCGCCGCACGAAGGTGTTCCTGAAAGCGCCCATCACCACGCCCCAGGGGGGAGGCTTCAAAAGCCTCAACGTCACCACCCGAAAAATGCTCGGCCTCTACGCCAACGTGCGGCCCTGCGTGTCATATTCGCCGTTTGTCGAGACGAAGCACCCGAAGATGGACGTGGTCATCGTGCGCGAAAACGAGGAAGACCTCTACGCGGGCATCGAGCACCAGCAAACGCCCGAAGTGGTGCAGTGTCTGAAGCTGATTTCGCGCCCCGGCACCGAAAAAATCGTCCGGTACGCCTTCGAGTACGCCCGGCGCTACGGCCGGAAAAAGGTGACTTGTTTCACCAAAGACAACATCATGAAGCAGACCGACGGGCTGTTTCACAAAGTGTTTGACGAAATCGCCGCCGAGTACCCCGACCTCGAAAACGAACACTGGATTGTGGACATCGGCGCGGCCAAACTCGCCGACACGCCCGAAGTTTTCGACGTCATCGTGATGCCTAACCTCTACGGCGACATCCTCTCCGACGTGGCCGCGCAGATTGCCGGGTCGGTGGGTCTGGCCGGGAGCTGCAACATCGGCGAGGAAGTGGCCATGTTCGAGGCCATCCACGGCTCGGCCCCGCGCCGGGCGGGTCAGAATCTGGCCAACCCGTCGGGGCTGTTGCTCGGCGCGGTGATGATGCTCGTGCACATCGGGCAGGGCGAGGTGGCCGAACGGGTGCACAACGCCTGGTTGAAAACGCTGGAGGACGGCGTGCACACCTACGACATTTTCGAGGAAGGCGTTAGTCAGGAAAAAGTGGGTACGCGTGAATTTGCCGAGGCCGTCATTGCCCGCATGGGTCAACTGCCAGCGAAGCTAAAGCCCGTCAGTTACGCCAACGCGACCGAGGCGGGGATTCAGGTCAAACTCAAGCCCGCCGTGCCGGTTGCCATCGAAACCGTCGGCGTGGATGTGTTCCTCTACCACAACGACCGTGACCCCAACCAACTCGGCGAAGCGCTGAAAAACTACACGGCGGGCAATATGCACCTGACCATGATCACCAACCGGGGCGTGAAAGTATGGCCCGACGGCTTCGCCGAAACCTTCTGCACCGACCACTGGCGCTGCCGGTTCAAGTCGGAAGCGTACGAACCATCGACCTACCAGGACATCATCCGCCTCCAGCAGCAACTCACCGAGGCCGGTTTTAGCATCATCAAAACCGAAAACCTCTGCACCTTCGACGGCCAGCCGGTTTTCTCGGCAGGGCAGGGCGCGTAGACGGGTTTAAGGTTTAACGTTTAAGGTTCGACGTTAAATCTTGCGCGTTAAACGTCGAACCTTAAACGACTTTTCCCATGAAAAACGAAATCACGCTGCACCTCGTCAACGGGAGGTTCGAGGTACCCGAAGCCCAGCCCATTCTGACCGAAATGGTCAACGCCAAGTTGCAGCACCACGCCCGCAAACTGACCCGCCACGCCACGACGGAGGAAGACGTCAAGTCGTCGGAAACGCGCATCAAGTCGCTGGAAGCCGACCTGCGCGAGGTGCTGCGGTTCCTGCGGGAAGTGGACCAGCGCGGTGGCCGGGTGGACATCGAAGGTACGCTGGTGTTGAGGGAAGTCTGAAAAACGAAGCCCGGTCCGCATTTGCTGACCGGGCTTTTTTCAAAATACTCCCGTTACTTGCCTGCCTTCGGGTCCGTTGGTTTGTCTTTTTTCTCCCGCACGGTCGGGTACTTGATGCCCAACTGCTCCAGGTAGCTTTTGTACTTGCTGGGGTCGTAGTAAAATCTCTGCATGTCGGGCCGGAATTGTTCCATAATTTTCGTGTTGAGGCCAATGGCAGGCTTGTCGTTGGGGCCGACGAGCGGGCTGTATTTCACCTCTTTGGTCTGCACGGTGGTGTAATACTCCCAGGCTTTTTTCAGCAAATCAGGTTTTACCAACAGGTCGAGCAGGGTCATGGCCTCGGTTTTAGCCCCAGCGGTGATGCCCTTGTGGGCAATGGGCGTGGCCATCGAAATGGCGTTGGCCCAGTGGTGGCCCGGCAGGCCGGGGATGTTGGACGGATAATTCAGAACGACCGTCGGCAGCGCCCAGGAAATATCGGCGATGTCGTCGGAGCCGCCGCCCATCGACACCACGGGCGGTTCGATGCCCGTCGAATCGAGTTTCAGGGCCAAGCCGGTTTTCACCGGCGAAAGCAGTTCTTCCTGCGTGGCTTTCGCCAAAAGTTGGTCCTCTGCTGACCAGGTGGGCAGGCCCACGCGTTCGATGTTCCGGTACATGGCCTCGGCGATGGGCTTGCTGAAGTGCCCCGGCCAGGCGCTGCCCAGGATTTCGTAGGTGAACTTCGTGTCGGTCATCATGGCTGCGCCGCTGGCGATTTTCACGCCAAAATCGAAGAGTTCTTTCACGCGTTCGTAGGTCCGCTCACGGAAATAGTACCAGACCGACGCCTTCGAAGGCACCACGTTGGGCTGGTCGCCGCCGTCGACGATGACGTAGTGCGAGCGTTGGGTGGGAAGCAGGTGTTCGCGCTTGAAATTCCAGCCGACGTTCATCAATTCAACGGCGTCGAGCGCACTGCGGCCCCGCCAGGGATTCATCGCGGCGTGGGCGGCGGCTCCTTCAAAGTTGAATTTCACCGACACGATGCCGTTGTAGCCCACATCGCCGTATTTCACGTTGAGGTTGTTACCAACGTGAGTGAAAATGCAGGCGTCAATGTCCTTGAAATAGCCGTCGCGGACGTAGTACGCCTTCGTGCCGACCTGCTCCTCGGCCACGCCGGGCCAGAGCATGAGCGTGCCGGCGATTTTCTCCCGTTCCATTACTTTTTTCAGCGCCAGTATTGCCGTGACGTTGAGCGGCTGGCCCGAATTATGGCCCTCGCCGTGGCCGGGTGCGCCCTCGACGATGGGGTCGTGGTAGGCCACGCCGGGTTTTTGGGAAGCTTTCGGAATGCAGTCGATGTCGGAGCCGACGGCGATTTTGGGTTTGCCGCTTCCCCAGGTGGCCGTCCAGGCGGTGGGAATCCCGGCGATGCCTTTTTGGATGGTGAAGCCGTTTTTCTCCAGAATTCCGGTGAGGTATTTCGAGGTTTCTTCTTCCTGAAAACCCAGTTCGGCGAAACTGAAAATCATGTCGTTCATCTCAGCGGAGAAGCCCTGCATCTTGTCGATTTCCGACACGAGTTCGGCCTTGAGCGCTTCCAGTTTCTTTTCAGGAATGAGCAGCGTTTCCGGCGGCGTTTTGTCCTTTTTCTGGGCCAGACCGCTCAGCACAAGGCTGAGCGCGAGGAGGGTGAACAGGATTTTTTTCATGATGGAAAAGGGTTAAACGTAGCGCCGACATTCCTGTCGGCGTTCGCCCGATGGGGGCGAAATGGACTCGCGGTCAATCTACTGGCATCGCTGATACCTTTCGCCATTCCGACTGCGCGTCTGCGGTCGAACGCCGACAAGAATGTCGGCGCTACGCGTTACCAGTCACAACTGTATTCGTCGAAACTCCCGATCGGCGCGCCGTCGGGTTCTTTGCTGGGAGGCGTTGGGTTCAGTTCCGCCGGGTTTTGCTCAAACTGCCGGATTTGGGCCATGCCAAAGGCGAAATGCGCCCGCTGAGCCGGGTCTTTTTCGGTTTTCAACGCGGCTTCCAGCCAATCTTTCAACTCGCTCAACTTCAGCGAAGTCACACCGCGCACGCTGGCGGCGGCGGTTTTGCTGGCCCCCAACGCCATCAGCTTTTCAAGCGCCACGCTGCCCACGACCCGCTGGATTTCGCCCGCGTAACCCGCTTGCGGCGCGGCTTTCCAGGTCGTTTCGAGAGTTTTGTCGAGCACTTCGGCGAAGTCGGGCAGGCTCGAATCGAGCGAATGGTTGCCGATGAGCCGGGCGGCGCGTTCGGGGTGGAGCAGGAAGCGCAGCGTGAGGTTGGCGGCGGCTTCGGGCGGGGCCAGCGGGTCGAAGGTCAGGCCGGTGCGATCGGTGAAGACTTCCCGGAAATTCTCGTCGTAGCCGTAGGGCCGGGGCGGAAGCAGTTTGATGATTTTTTCGGGCAACGCCAGCACCTCGGGTTTCAGCGTGGCGAGCAGCGCGTCGAGGGCGCGGCGTTGTTCGTCGCCCTTCACGTACTCCACGGCTTTTTGCCCGTCGCCGCGCACGGCGTAGGTGTAACTCACGCCGCCGACCACCTTGCTGGCCGCCTCGACCTGGTAGCGGTGAAACAGGTACAGCGGCACGAGTACTTCTTCGAGCGTGGCAAGTGGCGCGCCGACGGGAATTTTCTTTTCGGAGAAATTCTGGAGCGCGATTTTACGGATTTCCATGACCCGATTCAGTTCATCTACGGCGTTTTTGCCGTTGTCCCAGAGGTGCGTAATCGGGTGGGCCGAACCTTCGGGGCGGGCGTCCTGGTCGGTCAGGAAAAGCATGCCGTTGGCCAGGTAATCGGTCAGGATTTTGTTCAGTCCCGCTTTTTCCTCGGCCTTATTTTTAAACTGCCGGTAGGCGTAGTTGATGGCGATTTTGTCCCAACTGCCAATGCCCACGGCGTAGGCGTTGGCCAGGTCGAGTTGGTTCTGGCCCATCACGCGCACGAGCGGGTGGGGATAGTCCATCACCGACGCGCGGTCGTTGGCGTTGGAGGCGTAGTTGTGGGGCAGGCCAAGCGTGTGGCCCACTTCGTGCGCGGCAAGCTGGCGCAGGCGGGCGAGGGCCATCTTCTGCGCTTCGGGGTTTTCAAATGAATCGCCGCCGTATTCGCCCACCAATCCGCTGGCAATCAGAAAATCCTGGCGCACCCGCAGGGAGCCGAGCGTGACTTTCCCCTTGATAATTTCGCCGGTGCGCGGGTCGGTGATGCCGCCGCCGTACGACCAGCCCCGGCTGGAGCGGTGAACCCACTGAACGAGGTTATAACGGGCATCCATCGGGTCGGCGGAATCGGGCAGCAGGCGCACCTGGAAGGCGTTTTTGTAGCCCGCCGCCTCGAAGGCCTGGTTCCACCACGCGGTGCCTTCCATCAGCGCCGAGCGGATGGGTTCGGGTGCGCCGGGGTCCAGGTAATAAACGATGGGTTTGACCGCTTCACTGACGGCGGCGTTTGGGTCTTTTTTCACCAGCCGGTGTCGCCGGATGAAGCGCTGGGTGATGGGCTGGCTGAACGGCGTGGCGTAGTCGAAGTAATCGATGGAATTGACGCCCGCGCGGGGGTCGAAGGCCCGCGCCTCAAAGCCGGGTTCGGGGAGTTTCACGAACGAAAAATGTTCGCGCACCGTCACCGCGCCGGGTGTGGGCGTGACTTCCCGCAAAAAAGCCCCGGGCTGGTCGCCGGTGAGCGTGAGCGTCACCTCGACTTCGGTGTTTTGGGGAAAGTTCTTCGTCAGCGGCAGGTAAAACGCGCTCCGGCTGACGTCGGGTTTAAAGGTGCCCTGTTTCGCGCGGGCAATCCAGGAACCCGCCTCGAAGGCATCGCGGAGGAAAAACGCGGTGGCATCGACCAGCACCGAGGCCCCTTCTTCGGCCACCACGTCAAAGCCCCAGTGAACGGATTGCGCGAAGGATTGCTCCACGGCCCGCCGCTCGGCGGGGTTGGTGGAAGTGGCGCGGTAGCCGTAATTCGGCTCGACGAGCAGGATTTTCGGGCCGCTGCGCTCAAACTTTACGACTTTCCCCGCCCCCATCCGGCCCCGGTCAAGGCCGATGTCGTTGCTGCCCATGCCCGCCGAGAGCGAGACGTAATGCAGAATTTCGGTATCGAACTTGTCGATTTCGAGAAACAGTTTGCCCTTTTTGGCGTCCCAGTAAAACGGCAGGTAGCCGGGAGATTTTTGCATCCCGGCCGTAAATGCTTTCAAGTCCGGGTCGGGTTTCGGAGTGGGGAGTTGGGCCAGGCAGCCGCTGGCAAGCAGGACGCTCAGGGCCAGAAGTCGGAACGGTGGGTTCATGAAAAAAAGGAAGAGTGGTTGCGGCATTTAAAGATAGCAGCTTTTGGGTCTGGGCGTGCACCACGGGCCAACGACGCCAGACGGGGCAACGACCGGGCGGCGCGGACCTGCGCAAAACCTTCGCCACCGTGCCGCGCCGCCTTGTTATCTTTGCGGCATGAGTGTCCTGAAAAAACTCGCCGGGGATACGGCCCTGTACGGCCTGAGCAGCATTCTGGGGCGATCCATCAATTTCCTGCTGGTGCCGTTGTACACCAGCGTTTTCGCGCCCGGCGAGCAGGCCATCACCACCGAATTATTCAGTTACGTGGCTTTTTTCAACGTGCTGTACACCTACGGCATGGAAACGTCGTACTTCCGCTTTGCCACCCGCGAACCCGAACGCCGCGCCTTTTATTACAACCTCACCCTCAGTTCCATTCTCTTTACGAGCCTCCTGCTTTCGGGGGGGCTCATCGCCGCCGCCGGACCCCTCATGGCCCGGCTGGGGTATCCCGGTCAGGAAAAACTGCTCGTCTGGCTGGCGGTTATCGTGGCCCTCGACGCCGTCATCCTGATTCCGCTGGCGCGGCTGCGGCTGGAGAAAAACGCCAAACGCTTCGTGACCGTCCGGCTCATCAACATCGGCATCAACGTAGGCCTCAACGTGTTTTTTCTGGTTTTCTGCCGCGACGTGCTGGCCGGAAAATACCTGCCGGGTTTGCGGCCGCTCATTGTAGCGGTGTACAATCCCCACCTGGGCGTGGGCTACATGGTGTTTTCCAACCTCGTGGCCAACGTCGTCAACGTGCTCATGCTCTGGGATTTATTCGTCAAACTGCAGTTTACGCTTCGCTGGTCGGCCTTCAAACCGCTTTGGGTGTACGCCTACCCGATCCTGATCATGGGCTTCGCGGGCGTGGCCAACCAGACCACCGACCGCCTCATGCTCCGCCACCTGCTGCCCGCCAACTTTTACCCCGGCAAAACCCCGGAAGACGCGCTCGGTATTTACGGCAACGTGTACAAACTTTCGATTTTGATGAACCTGGCGATTCAGTCGTTCCGCTTTGCCGCCGACCCGTTTTTTTTCTCGAAAGCC
This sequence comes from Spirosomataceae bacterium, assembly GCA_965249815.1. Taxonomy (GTDB): domain Bacteria; phylum Bacteroidota; class Bacteroidia; order Cytophagales; family Spirosomataceae; genus JAJAZB01. The sequence goes on from CBDFMV010000003.1 coordinate 2,089,171, forward strand.
GAGGATAAAAACGCTCCCGCCGTGTTTGCGCTCGTGATGAAGTGGTTCATCATCGCCTGCGTGCTGCTGTGGCTGGGCGTGAGCCTCAACCTCGACGTCATCGGCCTGCTCACCATGCGGCGGCCCGTGTACCGCGAGGGCCTCGGCGTAGTGCCGTACCTGCTGCTGGGCAACCTCTTCCTGGGCGTGTATTACAACCTGGCCGTGTGGTTCAAGCTTTCCGACAAAACCAGTTACGGCACGATCATCACGCTGGTCGGGGCTTCGCTGACGATCGCCCTCAACATCCTGCTCATTCCGCGGGTGGGCTACCTGGGGTGCGCGGTCACGTTTCTGTTCTCGTGTTTCGTGATGATGGTGCTGTGTTACCTGCTCGGCGAGCGGTTTTACCCGATTCCCTACAATTTGCGTTCGGCATTCGGCTACGTCGGGGCGGCGGGGTTACTCATCTGGCTTTCGTCGCTGGTGAAACTACCCACTCTTTGGATGGCCGTGCCGTTTCACCTCGCGCTTTTCCTGCTTTACGCGGTGGGCATCGCCCTGGTCGAACGCAACACGCTGCTGCCGAAGAGGTTAGTGGGCAGCAGGCAGTAGGCAGTTAGCAGAAAAGGCAATAATTCCGTAAACTGCCTACTGCTAACTGCCTACTGTTCACCATGCACCTCCGTCCCTTCCGTGAGGGCGACCAGCCTTCGCTGCAACACCACGCCAACAACCCGCGCGTCGCCGCCAACCTGCGCGACGTGTTTCCCTACCCCTACACGCTCATCGATGCCGACTGGTTCGTCCGCGTGGGCAGTCGGCAGCCCAACCAGCTTAACCGGGCCATCGTCGTAAACGGGCAGGCCGTCGGGGGCATCGGTGCCGTGCAGCAACCGGACATTTACCGGGCCAGCGCTGAGATCGGCTACTGGCTGGGCGAAGAATTTTGGGGAAAAGGCATTGTTACCGCCGCCCTGCGCCAACTGGTGCCCGTCGTATTTGACGAATGGCCCGAAGTGCAGCGGATTTTTGCGGGCGTTTTTGCCCACAACACGGCCTCGATGCGGGTGCTGGAAAAAGCCGGGTTCGTGCCCGAAGGCGTTCTTCGCCGGGCCTTGCTCAAACACGGTCGCGTGAGCGACGACCACCTGTTTGCCGTCTGGCGGGAAAAACAATGACCAGTTACCATTGACCAGTTACCAATGATTGATTGCTGAATTTTCATTGGTCACTGGTCATTGAAAAATGCAGCGCCAGCACCTGGTCGAGCAGGGGCGTTCGTTCGTCGTTTTCGAGGATGAAATCGGCGAACGCGAGGCGCTCGGCGTCGGCGACCTGGCTGGCCATGATGGCGCGCACGTCGGCCTCGGTGCGGTGCGGGTCGCGGGCGAGCACTCGTTGCAGGCGCAGGGCCGCAGGGGCGTGAACGACGATGACTTTTTGAAATGGGTTGCCGTCGCCCGCGCCGCGCATCAGGGCGGCTTCGTAGAGCAGGTACGGCGCTTTTCCAGCGTTTTGTTTCACCCACTCCGCGCCGTCCTGCCGGACGCACGGGTGAATCAGCGCGTTCAACTCCCTCAATAATTCAGGGTTTTGAAAAACCCGACTCGCCACCCAGGCCCGGTTATACTCGCCCGTGGTTAGGTAGGCGTTTTCGCCCAGCAATTCCAGGATGGCTTTTCGGAGAACCAAGTCGTGAGTGGTGAGTCCTTTGGCGCGGGCGTCGGCCTCGTACACGGGAATGCGCAGCGTCCGGAAAATCCGGCAAACCAGGCTTTTACCCGAACCAATGCCGCCGGTGATGCCGATGAGCAGGGGAGGATTCACCGCGCCGGGCTGAGGAGTTCGGCCACTTCAAAACTCACGCTCACCTGGTCGGTGCTGGCGCGGAGCATCGGGTGGCGCGGGAAGGGCAGCGGCAGGCGTTCGTCGTAATCGGCGGTGACGCGGTTGGCCGGAATTTGCAGCGTAATCGTGTCGGGCAGGGTGAGCAACACCGATTCGGGGCCTTCGAATACCACCCGCCCCGGCACCACGTTGATGACGCTCGCCACCACGAAGGGCCGCTGGACGCGGATGCGCAGGCTGTCCACCCGCACGACGACGGATTTCACGCGGCGGCGCTCGAAGGCCACGTCGAGCGTGTCGGCGATCACGTAATTGACCTTGAGGCCATTTTTGACTTGTTCCGTCAGGCGGTCGGTGAGCGTGCCGGTGTTGATGAACCGCGTACTCAGCGGCGTGGCGATGGGGTAAACGACGGGCTTGTTGGTAAACGACAGGCTGGTCCAGAGCAGTTGCCAGCCGGTACCCGACAGGTTGGCCTGCATTTGCCGGGGCAGGGGCGAGGTGGGCACGTAGAGCGAGTCGTCGAAGGCAACCCGCAGCGGGTAAGCAACCTTGGTCGAGTAGCCCTCCTTGTTCAGGGCGTTGAGCAGCCAGAACCCCAGTGCCGTCAGCACGCTGAAAACAGCCACTTTCGGGTCGCGTCGGGGGGAGGAAGCAGTCATGGTGCTGAGAAAGGAGTGATGGCGGGAGGGCGTGATTCGGTGAGAGGAAATACATCACGCCATCACTCCCTCCCGCCATCACTCAGTTGGTGGCCTGCAACCGCTGGCTGCTGTCGCGGGAAATGGCCGTTTTCTCGAAGGTCAGCCGGGTGGCGCGGTCTACTTCCAGCACGACGGTGGTGGCGGTGCTCTCCACGATTTTGCCATGCAGCCCGCCGATGGTCACCACGCTGTCGCCTTTTTTAAGGTTTTCGATAAACGCCTTCTGGTCTTTTTGTTTTTTCTGCTGGGGGCGAATCATGAAAAAATACATGACCAGAAAAATGCCGCCCATCAGCACGAACTGCATGTAGGCACCAGAACCGCCGACTTGAAGGAGAATGGTAAAAAACATAGGGAAATGAGTTTAGGGTTTCGGGTTTAGCGTCCAGGGTCGACAAATGCCAAACCCTGAATCCTAAACCCTGAACCAATCAGTTGCTTTTGGCTTCGGTCTTCGGCAGCACCTCGACTTTGAACGAAACCGTGTTCATGTCGGGCTTGGTGTTGGCGTAAATCGTAACGGTTTTGGTGTTCATACCCGCTTTGTTCTTGCTGTTGAACACCACGTCGATGGTGCCTTCCTGGCCCGGCGCGATGGGTTCTTTGGGGTACGACGGTACCGTACAGCCGCACGACGCCACCGCCGAACTAATCGTGAGCGGGGTTTTGCCGGTGTTGGTAAACTTAAACTGGTGGCGGAGCGTGTCGCCCTCGGTCATTTTGCCGAGGTTGGCCTCCTGCTCGGTAAAGGTCATCACTGGGGCCTGGCCGGGCGTTTCGGTCTGGCCCTGTTCGGCGGCGGATTGCTTGTTTTCGCAGGCCGCAAGGGTCAGGCTGGCGGCGAGAAACAGCCCTAAAATAACTCGTTTCATCGGTTTGTGGGAAAAAAGCGCGCAGCCGGTCGGGGTTAAAACCAACTTTACGCTTTGCACTTTACACGGTTCACTTGCTCTTGATTTGCCCCATCAGCGCTTCCACGTCCGAAAGCAGGCGTTCGGCCTTTTCGCGGGCGTCGTCCACCACGCGTTTGCTTTCGGTTTTGGCCATGCTTTCGGGGAAATCGCCCTGCCTGACCAAATCGGCGATGATTTTCTGCAACTGGTCGCGGTACTTGGCCAGCCGGAAGCTGAGGCGGTCGCGGGTGTTTTCGCCCGTGTCGGGGGCGTAGAGAATCCCCAGCGCGGCGCCGGTCGCGACGCCCGTCAGGAAAGCCAGGAGGGTGCGGGTGGAGTTGGACATTGTTCAGTTTACAGTTTACAGTTCACAGTTCACAGTAAATCCAGTTCTGTCTTTTCTGTGAACTGTAAACTGTTTACTGTGAACCGAGCCTATCGGTTATCAATCAGCCCCCGTCCGCTTTTGCGGAGGGTGCCGGTTTCTTTCAATTTAATAGCGAGCACGTCGAGGATGCCGTTGAGAAACTGCCCGCTTTTGGGCGTCGAATATACTTTGGCGACTTCGATGTACTCGTTGAGTGTGACCTTCACCGGAATGCCCGGAAAGTGGAGCAATTCGGCCACGGCCAGCGTCAGCAGCAGCCGGTCGGTGAGGGCCAGGCGGTCGAGTTCCCAATTCTGAAGGTGTTCCTGGGCGAGGGTTTCGTACTCGGTGGCGTGGTCGAGGCCGAGCCGGAGCAGGTCGAGAAAAAACTGCCGGTCGTCTTCCCAGGCCGGAGCCAGCGGTTGGAGTTCGGCTTTGCCGTCGGCCTCGAGCGCCTTGAGCGTTTTCAGGCTCAGGCTCCGCACGATGTCGCGGTCTTCGTCCCAGTACAAATCGGCCGCTTCAAAGTACGATTGCCAGCGGTCGCTTTTGAAAATCAGCGTTTTCAATACGTGCTGGGCCAGTTTCACGTCCTCGTCGGGCGAATGCGTCGGTTTCCGGCAGTAGGCCTGAAACTCCGGGTCGGTGCGGAGCACTTCCCGGAAGTGGGGCCGGATGAGCGTCTGCCGGTCGTCGTCGGTCCAGGTCAGGTTGCGGCGGATGGCCTCCGTGTGCAGAGGCTTCAACTGCCGCAGCGCCTCGATGGCCGCGTTACGATGGAAGGCCGCCGTGTACAGAAAATCGGCGTCGTCGGCCAGCCGGGGGCGGTCATCGGAGAGCGCCGCCTCGTCGGCGAGTTCAATCAACAGCAACAGCACGAGCAGGTAGTCGTCGTGAATTTGCTCAAGGGCGTCGAGGGCCTGTTTGGTCAGGCGCTGGCGATCCTGGCGGTTGCGTTCGCGCAGAAACGCCGTCGCCTCGCTGGCGGCGCGGCGGGCTTCAACCGGAATTTCTTCGTCGGAGGCGGTTTTCTGGCCGGTTTGTTCCTGAAACGTCAGCGTGGCCAATTGGCGAAGACCTTCGAGACGGGGCAGGTTCTGGGCCACCATCACGTTGAGGTTCGGCTCGAAGGTTTCTTTTATCGAATCGAGGGCCAGGCCGTGGTTGGCACCTTCGGCCTGCCGGATGGCGTACAGGGTTTGCAGGGCTTTAATGCGGAGCGTGCGCCGGTTGAGCATCGGAATCGGGGTCTCTCAAAGAACGTTTTGTGGGGGCAAAGGTAGGGAAATTTCGCGGGGGTGCATTTGTAACGCAGGAGGATTGTTCCTGAGAAAATCGTTGACTTCTGGTCCGAGGTCCGCTCAGATCGGTCCTTTATATTTGTCAAAACCCTCCTCCCAATGCAGATAAACACGGACGTTTTCCTCGGCGACTGTCGTGAAGAGCTTAAAAAGTTGCCCGACAACTCAGTAGATTTAGTCATTACTTCTCCCCCGTATGCCGATCAACGCAAGGGAACTTATGGAGGTATTCATCCTGACCATTACGTTGAATGGTTCCTGCCAATCACCGAGCAATTGCTTAGAGTGCTCAAGCCTACCGGTACTTTTGTCCTGAATATCAAGGAGAAAGCCCTAAATGGGGAGCGTCATACGTATGTGCTTGAGTTAATTATAGCCATGCGAGAGCAGGGCTGGCTTTGGACGGAAGAGTTAATCTGGCACAAAAAGAACTGCTATCCGGGAAAGTGGCCAAATCGTTTCCGCGACGCTTGGGAGCGGCTGCTTCAATTCAACAAAAGCAGAAAATTCAATATGTATCAAGAAGAAGTAATGGTACCAATGGGAGATTGGGCCAAAAGCAGATTGAAAAACTTATCCGAAACTGACAAAACTCGTGATAACTCGAAAGTAGGGAGTGGTTTCGGAAAAAATATTTCTAATTGGATAAACCGTGAAAAAGCGTATCCAACCAATGTGCTCCATTTAGCGACGGAATGCAGTAATAGAAATCATAGTGCTGCTTTTCCCGAAGAATTACCTGAATGGTTTATCAAGCTTTTTACAAAACCCGGAGACACCGTTTTAGACCCGTTCATGGGTTCAGGCACGTCTGTTTACGTTGCCCAGCGGATGCTGCGAAACTCGGTGGGAATAGAAATTTTGCCGGAATATTTTGAAATTGCGAAAAAAGACTTAAAACCTACTGAGCAACAACTCGTACTATTTGAACCTAAACCTATTTATGAAAAAGTTGAAGCAGAGTGACATCACCAAGTACGTTGAAGAAAACATTGGTACTTTTCACGAAAAAAGGATTCAAAGCCTTGATAGCCTGAAGTTATCACAGGTGATCAGACGTAAAAATCCTTATCTTTTCAAGGCAAAGTATATGCTTACAGCACCACAAATCGTCAAAGGTTTAGTGGATGCTCATATTTCGTCAAACGAAGAAACAATTTTTGGCGATTGGCTGGAAGGATTAGCAATTTTCGTAAATCAAGCCGTATACGGAGGACGTAAATCGGGGATCGAAGGTGTCGATCTTGAGTTTGATGGTAGTGGTCTAAGTAAGTGCGAATGAGTATCTTTGGGCATGATTCAAGAAACTCATACCTATTCGTGTCGGCGCTGTGGTAGCCAGGCCTTGCGGCGAAATGGCAGCGTCAAGGGCAAAGCCAAGTACCACTGCACCACCTGCGGCTATCACGGCTATTTCACCTCGGCCCTCGAGCAGCGCCAGGCGCGCTACGCTCAGGTCGAGAGCCTGCTGACCGAACGGCTGAGTCAACGGGCCATTGTGCGCCAAACCGGGGTAAGCCGGATGACAGTCGCTAAGATTTTAAAAAAAAGCGTGCTTTCTGCCTCCCGTAACGACGAGTCCGGTAACTGACGTGGAAATCGACGAAATGACCACGTACGTGCGTCACAAGGGCTACGGCCTGTGGGTCTGGCTTGCCCTGTGCCGGCACAGCCGCCGGGTCCTGGCGTATTACGTCGGCGACCGCAGCACGACGTCGGCCCGGCGGCTCTGGAAACGCTTGCCCTTACCCGTGCGAGAAAGCGCCCTGATTCACACCGATCGCTGGGCGGCCTACCTGAGGGTGGTGCCACCGGGTCGGCATCGGTGTCAGGGTAAGCCCACCAATCACGTCGAGCGGTTTAACAATACGATGCGTCAGCGAGTGGCACCCCTGGTGAGGAAAACCTTATCGTTCGCCAAAACCAAACAGGGCCTTATTCAACGCGTCGTGGTCTTTCTCAACCACTATAATCTCACTCTGTCTTAGACCACTACCAGTTTGATCACGAGAATATTCGATACATTATTACAATCAAATCAGGCCCGAATTGGGGAAATAGCGGACAAATTCGTAAGATGGTTGCCGATTTTAGAACCGCAAAAAAGATTCTAAGAACAAGTAATTCAAAGCTGAATGTGTTAGCTGTGAATGGTTGCTGCTATGGGCGCGATAATCAACCAGACAAAGGTGATTATTTCAAATATTGCGGGCAACATTTTTGGGAATTTATTACCGGAGACGAGAATATGTATGCTGAAATAATCGAGCCATTAGGTTATGTTTCAAAAGAGAGAAATGATGACTTTTTACAATCATATGCGCAAATGATCAACAAGTTTACGAGAGAATTTACAATTAAATTTTGTCGAGAAGATGGGGGAATTGACTGGGATAAATTAGTGAAGTTTAATTCCGGAGTGGAGGATATGAAGCTATAAAAATTCCTGCACACTGCAAAAGATGCGGGATATCAATCGGTTACATAGATTTCAACGAATCCGGCCCTCTCCCTCAACGCCAACTTTTCATTGAACCATCCTGCTGGCGGGAACGCTCCAATTCCCCCTTACCCTCACGGCGTCAGCTTGTGCACCGAATTTGAATTGGGTTCGGTGAAATAAATTACGCCCTTCGAGTCGGCTACGACGCCCGCAAACCCGTCGGCGGATTCCCTGCCTTTGTATAGCGTACTCACCTTGCCGCCGGGCGTGACGAGCCGGAGGGCGGCGTTGGACTGCTCGGCCACGAGTAAATACCCGTCTTTGGTAGCGAAAATGCCCACGGGGTTGTTGAAATCGGCCGCGTTGCCGCTGCCTTCGCGGTAGCCCGCTACACCGCTGCCCGCGAGCGTACTCACGGTGCCGTCCGGCGCGATTTTCCGCACGGTGTTGCCGAAGTATTCGGTCACGTACACGTTTTTGTTCCCGTCGAGCGCGATACCGAAGGGGCTGCTGAATTTGGCGCTGCTGCGCGGCCCGTCGGCCACCGGGCCGCCGCTGGCCGCCACCCCGGCGTAGGTACTCACGGTGCCATCGGCGCTGATTTGCCGCAGCAGGTAGTTGCCGAGGTCGGTCACGAGCAGGTCGTTTGCGCCGCTGACGGCAACGCCGCTCGGGCGATTGAACCGCGCCTGGTCGCCTTTGCCGTCCTGATACCCGCTCGAACCGGAGCCGCCGAGCGTGGTTTTAACGCCCTGGCTCGTGATGCGCGCCACGGTGTTGCCTTCCACCAGGTAAATCGTGCCGTCGGGGCCGACCGTGAAGCCGTCTGACGCGGCCACCGGCACGGCTTTGCCCGAAGCGTCTTTCAGCGTGATCACGGTGCCGTCGGGTGCCACGATGCGGATGCGGTTGTTGCCCCGATCCAGCACGTAGAGGCGATCCTGGGCGTCGATGGCCAGCGCGCCGGGACGGTTGAACCGGGCCTGGCTCAGGCTGCCGTCGGCGTCGCCCGCCGCGCCGCCCGTCAGGGTCGAAAACGTGTAGGTGGCCTTGTCGGGCGTCTGGACGACAGGCGTGGTGGGGGTTGTCGGCGTGGTCGGGGTGGTGGGCGTCGTCGTGACGGGTTTGTTGGTGTTGGGGTCTACCTCGACGGTGTCTTTACAGGAAAAAAGCAGCAGGTTGATCAGCAGAAGCGGTAAAAGTACTTGACGCATAAAAGGTTGTTGGTGTGCGCGGGCGTTCGATAGCGACCCTAAAGATACGATTTGCCGGGCGTGATTCGCAAACAGTCGCCCGACGAAGAACGGCAAGTGCGCCGAATCCGCAATCCTAAATCATCAATCCGAATTCCCCTAAATCCAGCCTTTCCGTCGGAAAAAAAGGAGCACCCCCACCGACGAAGCCACCATCAGCCCCAGCGCGCCCCAGAATCCGTACGGACTGTTGATGAATGGGATGTGCTCGTGGTTCATGCCAAAAATGCCCGCGATGAGCGTGGGCGGCAGGAAGGCAATCGTCCATACGGTGAAAATCTTGATGATTTTGTTCTGCTCGAGGTTGATGAGGCCCGTGAACGTGTCCTGCAAATACTCCAGCCGCTCGAAATTGAACGTGGAATATTCGAGCAGCGAACCGATGTCTTTCAGGATGATGCGGAGGTGTTCCTTGCGATCTTCGGGAAACAGCCAGCTCCGCAGCACGCCCGACAGCACCCGCTGCTTGTCGATGATGGTTTCGCGGAGCATCATTGTTTGCTCCTGGAGGGCGTTGATGCGCAGCAGGGCGTCCTGGCTGGGTTTCTGGTTGGCGGTGAGCGACTTGCTCAGCAGCGTGATGTCGCGGCTGATGCCTTCGAGAATGTCGGCGTCGGCTTCGATGCGGGTTTCGAGAATGAGCAGGAACAGGTCGGCCCCGGAGGTGAGGTTTTCGCTGCTCACCTTCATTTTGCGCACGGCGTCGGCGAAGGTTTTGGAGTCGCCCCGGCGGTAGGTAAACAGCAGATTTTTCTTGAGAATAAACGAAATCGGGTAGCTATGGTAACCGTCCTCGTCCACTTTCAGGAAGTTGGAGTTGGCGTTGATGGCGTCGTTTTGCTCAAAAAACCGGGCACTGCTTTCAATCTCGACGATTTCCTGGGGCGTCTGGAAACTTACGTCGCACTTGCTTTCAATCCATTCTTCCTCCTCCTGACTGGCCGACTGCAAATCGACCCAGAGCACGTTGGACAACGAAGGCAACTCGCGCACGTCGTTTTCGCGCCGCATCTGCCGCCCGTCTTTGTAGTGAATGCGAACCATGACGGAAACCGAAAACGAAGAATGAAAAACGTAAAAGTAGGCTTGCCGGGCTGGTTTCCTAATGATGATTTCCCGGCGTTGGGGCGGGGCGGAGGAAGGACGGGAAGTTTGTCAGGAAACAGGCCTGCAAACCCGCGCGGCAGGAATCCCCGCCTGGGCACTTTTTTCCCCAGACGTTGCGGCACTGAGTTGCCTGGGTTACTGGAATAAGAATTGACGCAGAAAATGGGTTACCATTTTTCAATTCCTGCCATGCGAAAGCTGCTTATCTTTATTGCCATCGTCTTTGCCGCGTTCGTCATCTGGGCCGTTGTAGGCAGCCTGCTGACTGGCAACAAGCCCGAATCCGACAAGGGCATCGGGGCCGTCAACCGCAACGACTCGACCATGAAAGTCGCTGACGACACGCTGAAGCGTTAAAACGTTTAGGGTTTAGCGTTCAGGGTTTAGAGTTGCTTTGATAAACTCTGAACCCTGAACGCTAAACCCTAAACTTGTTCTGCCCGAACTCAGGCGCTGGGCCGCCCGTCGGAATTTTCGTGGGAGGCGCGCTCGGCTTCGCGCACCGAAACGTTGTGGAGTTCGGACTGTTCCTCCGAGCCTAATTTGTCGTCCTGATCGTGGTCGCGGGCGGGCACTTCTTCTTCGCCTTCGCGCACGTCGCTGTTTTCGTTCGTGGCAAAAACCGACTCCAGTTTTTCGTCGCGTTGGTTGGTGCCCAGAATGGCCCCCTGCTGGGAGATGCCTTTTTCCGAAGGAAGCTGCGGGCGGTCGCCGGGCTGGTCGGTCAGGCTGGTACTGCCGGGTCGAATCATGGCTGTTGATGGTTTAGTTCGGAGGAACACGGAAAGAAAATTGTGCCAGCCGGAATAAGAAAAAGGAGTAAATGATTTGGCTACGCCGCACGGCGGGCCCAAATAGCCAAAAATTGTGCCAGCCGGAATAAGAAAAAGGAGTAAATGGGTAAGGGAGTAAATGAGTAAAGAATGGATGGTTTATTCCATTTACTCATTTACTCCCTTACCCATTTACTCCTTTTATTTCTTCTCGTCTTTTCCTTTCTCGGCCTTCTTCAGCATCACCAAATCGCCGTTTTTCAGGCGCTTCGACACCACCAGGAACGGCCCGGAAATAATTTCCTCGCCTTCTTTCAGCCCTTCCTTGATTTCGATGTTCTCGAAATCGCTGATGCCCGTTTTCACCTTGCGAAACTCGGCTTTGTCGCCCTTGCGCACAAACACCACCTCCTGCGGCTTGTCGTTGGGGCGTTTGGCGGCGTTGGCGGGCTGGGCCTCGGCGGCGGGCTGGTCGCCGTTTTCGGGGGTTTCGGCTTTGGGCTTGCCCGACTCGTCGGCGCGGGTGGTCACGGCGGCGATGGGCACCGAGAGCACGCCCGCTTTCCGCTCGGTGATGATTTCGACGGAGGCCGTCATGCCGGGGCGGAAGGGAAACGTCTTCTTGTTTTTTGAACTGAGCAAATCCTGGTACGACGAGCGCAGAATGCGGATTTTCACCTCGAATTCCGTCACGGCGTCGGTCGATGCGGCGGCGGCGCTGGTGCTCCCCGAACCGTTGGCCGTGTTGGCAATTTCGGTGACGATGCCCTTGAATTTGCGCCCCGAGTAGGCGTAGGCGTCCACGTCGATGATGGCCGTGTCGCCGAGCGTGACGCGCACGATGTCATTTTCGTTCACGTTCACGCGCACTTCCATGTTGTTGAGGTTGGCAATGCGCAGAATCTCCGTTCCGGCCATCTGCGACGTGCCCACCACGCGCTCGCCCGGCTCGACGCTCAGCTTGGAAATCGTGCCGTTGGAGGGGGCGTAAATGGTGGTTTTGCGCAGGTTTTCGGCGGCGTCGCGCAGGCCGGCTTCGGCGCTCTGCACGTTGAACCGGGCCGCCTCGACGTTGGCTTTGGCCGATTCCACGTCCTGCTTGGCCACGCGGAAATTGGCCTCGGAGGTTTCCAGGTCGGAGTCCGAAATCACCTTGTCGGCGTAGAGTTTCTTGTTGCGGTTGTAGTCGGCGGTGGCGCGCACGAGGCGGGCTTCGGTCTGGGCCACGGCCGAGCGGCTCTGCTCGTAGTTGGCCTTGGTCTGGTTGACGGTGGCGCGGCTCCGGGCCAGCAGCGACTCGTAGTTGTCGGGCCGGATTTTCACCAGAAGCTGCCCTTTTTTCACCGAATCGCCTTCGTTGATGGGCAGCGCGATGATTTCGCCGGGCACGTCGGGCGTGATTTTGATTTCCACTTCGGGTTGCACCTTGCCCGAGGCGCTCACGCGCTCGGTGATGTCGGTGCGCGACGCTTTGGCAAACTCCACTTCGGTGGACTGGGGTTTGCCAATCCAGCCCGCCGATTTGGCGGCCATCAGCCCGCCGAGCAGCACGATAATGAGTCCGCCTAAAAGCCACCAGACGCGGGAAGAGGATTTCTTAGCCATTCTTGTAAGAGGTGAGAAGTAAGATGTGAGAGGGTTGGGTAAATTGAGCGAACGGTTTTGGACTTGATGCTGAACGGGTCACGTTTGATTTTTCACTATTGATCAACCTTCGCCATGCTGTACGCAAAACCTCACAAAAACTTGGATGCCTGGAAAAAAGGATTCGGGTTCGTTCTTGAAATTTACCGGGTGACCCGGCATTTTCCAGCCGAAGAAAAATTTGGATTGACATCCCAACTTCGCCGAGCTTCGGTCTCCGTCCCAACGAACATCGCCGAAGGGGCAGGCCGGAAATCACCAAAAGAATTTGTCAATTTTCTAAGCATCGTATTGGGTTCGATTGCAGAGTTGGACACGTTGCTGCTACTCAGTTTGAAACTCGGTTTTTTACCCGAAGGCGAGGCTAATGTTCTATTGAACGAACTGGATGTAATTGGCAAACTGGTGTATGGCCTGATGAAAAAGGTTGGTTATGTGCCCAACTGACAACCTGTCTTTTACATCTTACCTCTCACATTTCACAGCTCACAATCCTCAGAAGGAGAGGGGTTTATTCTGGTAAAAATCGAGAATCTTGGTGCGGAAAATGTAATCGTACTTGGCCTGCACCAGGTTGGCGCGGGCGCGGTCGAGGTTGGTTTTGGCCAGGTTGTAATCCACCGAGTTGATGGCACCGGCGTTGAGGCGGCTCTCCGAGGCCCGGAAGGCCTGCTCCAGCGATTCCACCTGCACCGAGGTGGCGGCGAAGCGCTTCTGAGCGGCGATCATGTTGGTGTAGGCCTGCTCGATGGTCTGGCGGAGTTGCAGCTTGCTCAAATCCGACTGGTAGCGCAGGTTGTCCTGGTTGAGCCGGGCGCTGGCCACGCGCAGGCGGGCCTGGTAGTTGTTGAAAATCGGGATGCGCAGGCCGAGGCTGAGGTTGACGTTGTAGTTGGTGCGCAACTGGTCGAAGTACGGAATGCCCTCCCGCGTAACGCTCGGCTGCTGGGTCACGAACGTGATCGGCGTGGGCGCGCCGTTGAAAATGACCGTGGCCGTTTGGGTGACGTCGATCGCCGGGCCGATCACCGCCCGCTGGGCGGCGCTGGAGTAGTTGGTCGAAAGGCTGGAGTTAAACAGCAGCGAAGGATACAAACTGCCCCGCGCCACCTCCACGCTCCGGCCCGCCGCCTGCACCCGGAAGTCGGCGGCTTTGATGAGCGGCTGGTTGCCCACGGCGGCGGCGTACACCTGGTCGGCGGTGGCGTCGTACGAGCCGTTGGGCGTGTTGATGCTGATGCGGTCGAGCTGCACGTCCTGGTTGGCATTCACGTTGAGCAGTTGCAGCAGGTTCACTTTAGCAATCGTCAGGTTGTTTTCGGCGTTCACCACGGCCAGTTCGTCGTTGGCCACCTGGGCGCGCAGGTCGAAGAGGTTGGCCTGGGGCAGCGAACCGGCCTGCACCAGTTTTTCGGTGCGCTGAAACTGCAACTGGCTCACCTGCACCTGGTTGCGGGCGATGGTGAGCTGGTCTTCAAAATTAAGAATCTGTAAATACCCCAGCGCCACGTTGAGGGCAATCTGCTGGCGGGTGTTTTCCACGTCCTGCTGGTTGGCCTGGAGCGTCAGTTCGTTTTGCAGGATGGTGTTCTGCAACTGCCCGCCCGCGAAGAGCGTCGTGCTCGAACTCAGGTTGAAGCTGTTGAAGGTAATCCGCTGGGTGATGGCGGCGTTGGTAAACGGGTCGATGCCCCGCCCGAAGCTCACCCCCGGCCCGTTGATGTTGGCGTTGGCATTGGGCAGGCGGTTGTAGCGCGACTGGTTGAGGGTAATCCGGGCGTTTTCGATGAGGGTATGGCCCTGCTTGATTTGCAGGTTGTTGGCCCAGGCAATGTCGATGGCCTGCTGGAGGGTGAGGCGGTCGCCGGGTTGAACGGACGACGCCTGCACACCCGGTGCCTGGGCCGCGCCCCGAAGCGCCAGAAAACTCAGAATGCCTACAAAACCAATAAAGAGAAGCTTTTTCATCAAAGGCTGCATTTCGCTGGGTCAATCTTACGACGCGGTGGCGGCTCAGCCCACTCGTTTTTGGATAAGCGGCGCAAAACGCCGATAAAGCCGGGAATTGGAAGCTGGTGAAAAGTTGGGCTACTAAGCCGCGAAGGCGGGGTTGCTGGTTGGTAAAAACGGGATGAAATTTGCCAAATAGGCAGGCAAACAGGCTCCGTCATCCAGGTTGGGAGGCGTTTTTCATTTGGTAAACATCGGTTTAGCCCGAAAACCCGTTGTACTTTTGGCAAACCGTCTTTTTCACCCAAAACCGCTTCGTTGTATGCGTCAATCGTTCCGACTACGGGCCTCGCGCCTGACCGCCCTTCTCGTCGTGTTTGCCCTTTCCGTCGTTTTGTACCAGTGCGGCAAAAAAAGCGATGACCCCGCGCCCAGCACTACCTCGGTGGAAGGCACCTGGAAATTCACCGGCCTGACGGCCAACCCCGGCGTCGTCATCACGGGGGTGCCCGTACCCGTGACCGATTTGTACAGCGCCCTGGTGCTGACGGCTCCGTGTTCAGCCGACACCAAGCTGACGTTCGTCGCGGGCGGCACCATGACGCTGAGCGTTCCAAGCAACTGCACCGCCCTCAACGCGCCGGTGGACGTGCTCATCGAGCAGTACACCGGTTTCAGCAGCAAGTCGAAGTGGGCCGTCAACGGCAGCAAACTGACCGTGACGCGGTCGGACGGGAAAACCCAGACGGTGTATGATTACACCGTTTCCGGCACCCTTCTGACGCTGAGCGGCAGCGATGGCACGACGACGTTCACGATTAAAATGCAGAAGTGATTTTTGGTTTTTCACGGAAACAGCGCCGCCCCGAGCGCTCGGGGCGGCGCTGTTTTCGTGAAAAACCTTGCCAAGCCATTAAAACGCCATCCCCCGCGAACGACGGATGGCTTCGTAAATCATTTCGCCAAATTGCGTACGGATGTCCAACTGGCTGATTTTCGGGTTGTTGCGGGTTGGGTACACGCGGTTCGACAGGAACACATAGAGCAGTTGCTGCTCCGGATCCATCCAGACGAACGTGCCCGTGAAGCCCGAATGCCCGAAACTCAGCGGCGAGGCCGACGGCGGCGCCGATAGGCCGGGTTTCTTGCGGTCGGGTTTGTCGAAGCCGATGCCGCGCCGGGCGTTTACCTCGACGGGAAACGGGTAGCCCGTCCACTGCTTCAGCGTCGCTTCCTGAATGTACCGCCTGCCGCCGTAGGTGCCGTAATTCAAATACATCTGCATCAGTTTGGCCAAATCGTTGGCCGTGCCGAACAGCCCGGCGTGGCCGCTGATGCCGTCGAGCATGGCCGCGCCCTCGTCGTGGACGCGCCCGTGAATGAGGGTTTTCCGAAACAGCGAATCGTATTCGGTCGGCACGATGCGCGCCAGCGGAACGTGCCGCCGGGCGTTGTAGGTAAGTGTGCCCGCGCCGAGGGGTTCGTAAAACGTGGCCTTCAGCCAGTCTTCCCAGTTCTGGCCCGTGAGCCGCTTGATTACCTGCGGGTAGAGGTAGTACGACAAATCGCTGTACACGTAGCCCTGGCCGGGTTTGACGGGCGAGTCGCGGATTTGCCGGAAAATCGTGCGCTCGTAGCGGCGGTGCAGAAACAGGTGGTCGGCCACCTCAACGGGGTAGCGCCGCGAACGCTCGGTACTGAACGTGCGCGGTTTCCAGCCACCGGCCCGCGTCGAATCCACGCAGTTTTGCCAGAACGGAATCCACGCTTTCAGCCCCGACTGGTGGGTCAGGATGTCGATGAGTTTCAGGTTGGCTTTGTTGGAGCGGCGAAACTTCGGGTACAGTTCGCCCAGCGTCATGTCGGGGCGGAATTTGCCTTCGTCCTGCAACTTCATCAGCGCCGGAACCGACGTGCTCACCTTCGTGACCGAGGCCAAATCGTACAAATCCTCGCGGCTGACGGGCACGCCGCCGTAGGTCTGCGCGCCGTAGGTTTTCTGGTAAATCACCTTGCCGTCTTTGGCCACCAGCACCGACGCGCCGGGGTAGGCTTTGGCCGAAAGGCCCTGATTCACAATCGAATCCAGCTTAACGGCCAGCATTTTTGAATCGATGCCCACGTCTTCGGGCCAGGTGTATTTGAAGCGCCCCAGCGCCTCGGTGCGCAGGCCCGTGCCTTGTTTATACCGATCGTTGACCGTCACCGGCAAGCGGCCTTTCACGCCCGTCGCGCCGAAAATCGCCTGCGCGGCGAGTTCCTGCGTGGCGGGGGTTTCCTGGTAAGCCACCAGCAGGGCCGGGGCGTTGGCCAGGCTGGTGAATTTGCTCAGCGTGTACGGGTTGCCGAACAGGGCGAACACCGCGTTGGGCAGTCCGCCGAACGAATTGACGAGTGTTTGCACTTCCGGCTTGATGGTCGCCGCCGGGCGGATGCCCAGCCCGTGAATGCCCACCAGTACGAGGTCGTAGGCGGCCAACTGGCCCTTCACCCGCTGCACGGTGGAATCGGGCGCGGTGGCCGGGAGGTTGAAAAGGTCCATCGGCGCGTAGTTGGCAGCCATGTTCTGGAAGGCCGTGGGCTGGTCGCTGCCCAGCGAAAGCGTGGCGAAGCGTTTCCCGCTGAGTTCGCGCACGGGCAGGCGGTTGTCCTGATTCTGCACCAGCGTAAGCGCGTCTTCGGTGAGGTCGCGGGCGAGGAGGTCGGCGCTGCCGGGGTTCAAATCGGCCTGCAACCCGGCCAGGTCGGCGGGCTGGTAGCGGTCGAGGCCCGCCCAGGCTTTGGCCGTCAGGATGCGGCGCACTTTGGCGTTGAGGTCGTCCATCGAAAGCCGTCCTTCGGCCACGGCGTACTTGATGGCGTTGAAGGTGCCGGGGACGTCGGTGAAGGTTTCGAGCAAGTCATTGCCCGCCAGCAGGGCGCGCACGCCCGCTTCGCCGTTGGGAAAATACTTCACGACGCCCTGCATTTCCATCGCGTCGGTGAAAATCAGGCCTTTGAAACCGAGTTCGTTGCGCAGCAAGCCGGTCACGACCGGGCGCGAAAGCGTGGTGGGCAAATTCCGCGTGGTGTCGAGGGCCGGAATGCTCAGGTGGGCAATCATCACGCCGTTCAGCCCGCGTTTGATGAGTTCGCGAAACGGAAACAGTTCGATCGAATCGAGCCGGGCGCGGTCGTGACGGATGACGGGCAAGTCAGCGTGCGAATCGACGTCGGTGTCGCCGTGGCCGGGAAAATGCTTCGCCGAGGTAATCACGCGCTCGTCCTGCATTCCGCGCATGTAGGCCGTGGCGGCGGCGAGCACGGTGCGCTTGTTTTCGCCGAACGACCGGAAGTTGATGACCGGGTTGTTGGGGTTGTTGTTGACGTCGGCGTCGGGCGCGTAGTTGACGTGTACCCCCAACCGGCGGCATTGCTGGCCGATTTGCCGCCCCATTTTGTAGAGCAGCACCGTGTCCGGGCCGGGCGTAGCGCCGAGGGTCATGGCGTAGGGGTAGCGCGTGGTCGAATCGAGGCGCATGGTGAGGCCCCATTCCAAATCCGAGCCGATGAGCAGCGGCGTGCGCGAAGCGGCCTGCAACTCGTTCGTGATTTGCGCCTGCCGCGTGGGCTGGTTGGCAAAAAACACGAAGCCGCCCACCTTGTACTCGCGCACCCAGCCGAGGAGTTTTTCGCGCTCGTAAGGTTCGTTGCGAAAATTGGCGCGGGGCATGAGCAACTGCCCGATTTTCTCGTCGAGCGTCAGGGCGTTGAACACGCTGTCCACCCAGCGCAGGTTGGCGTTGGGGAAGGGCGTTTGCGCCTGCGCTTGAATGAAGAATGAACAATGAAGAATGAACAATGAACAATTCAGGAGGCGTTGGGCTGCGCGCATCGTCGGTTGGCCGGAGTAAGGTGTTGGGGCGAAGGTACGAAGAAAACGCACGGGTGGAGGGCCTGCGCGCCTGTCAGCCCGGATGCCTGACGTGGGCCGGTTGCCGCCAGACGAGTGATCAATCCGGCCACGACGCTTCCCGTTTGGGGTGGGGTTTTCGCTGCGTCCGTTCTTGAAAAACGGTACCATTTCGAGGCGAACCGGGTTGTAGCCGCACCGGGAAACGCTTGCTTTGGTTTCAATCGGATTTTTCGCGAAACTTGATCGCCCAACCGCAACCGTCCGTATGCCAACCACCCTTGCTTTGTCCGAACGCCCCAAGCGCCGCCCGAAGGTGCCTGAGGCCCTCGTTTACGAGGAGTTAAACGGTCGCCGATTGTATTACGCGGGCTACCGCGACGTGCTGGATGGTCTTAAAACCCCCGAAGAAATCATGGGCAGCAGTGATATTCAGGCCATTGTGGTGGGAGCACTCCACCTGTACATCGGTACCCACCTCGACCGGAAAAAGTACTGGATCACGACCAACGAATCGGGTTTGCACCTCCGGAAAGGGAACAACCTCGCCAACGACATCGCCATTTTCGAGAAGAGTGACGTGCCGGTGCTGCGTGGCAGGTACTTCACGGTACCGCCGAAAGTGGTGGTGGAAGTGGACATCAAGGTGGAACTGCCCGCCGACGAATTTCCCGCCCGCGAAACCGACTACGTGTTCGAGAAAACGGCCCGGCTGCTTTCTTTCGGCGTCCAAAAGGTGATTTGGATCACCACCCACACCCGCAAGCTCTTCGTGGCCACGCCCAACGACCCGTGGACGGTGCAAAACTGGGACGTTGCCGTGCCCGTGCTCGACGGCTGCGTGCTCAACCTGGCGCGGTTGCTGGAGGAGGAAGGGATTGCGTGGGAGTAAAGCGGTGAGGTTCGGAGTTGCAAACGCCGGATGTTCTTTCTTTGCCCTGGTCGGTGTCCTCACCGACCGGAAGGTGTAACGAACAAGAGTGGCCGGTGAGGACACCGACCACAGCAGTAGAAGAATCGTTGTGTTCTGTGTGCCACAGACCACGGTAGTAGAGTAGCCCGTCAGGGGACGGGCCTGGGTGGTTGGGTTACAGACCGAGGAGTAGAGCTCAACTCCTGTTTCACTTTGCAGCATTTGCTTGTTACTTTTGAAAAAAACCCAAACGCGATGCAACGAGTTGTTTTTGAAGGCGAAAAAGCCGAACTGGATTTGCTGGTGAAGTTGGCCCGCCGCCTGAACGTGAGGGTGGAAACGGACACGCAGGGGGCAGCCTTGCGCAGCCTGAAGGCCGGTTTGGAGGAATTGAAACAGGTGCGGCAGGGAAGACGGACTTCGCGGCCCGCCTCGCAATTGCTTGACGAACTGCGCCGTGGTGAATAACGTCGAGACCATCGCCCACTTCGACCGCCTTTTCAAGCGGCTTTACAAAAAATACCCCGGCCTGCTCGACGATTTGGGCGGTGGATTCTTCAAAGTGAGGCTTCGCAGTCGCTCAAAGAACACAGGCAAGAGCGGCGCGTTCCGCGTTATCACCTACGCCGTGGTGGTGACCCACGACGAAGCCATGGTGTACCTCGTTGAAATTTACGACAAGTCGGAGTACGACACCGTAGACCGGCAAACGCTCAAAAAACTGGTGAAAGGACTTGGTGGGATTGAGTGAGGGGTGCCGGTACAAGACGTGGTGGTGGGCCTGCCGTTAGCGGAGTTTGAGCGGGTGCTCAACGGGAACAACCCTTAAAACTGAACGAGTTGAAGCGCGTGTGTGCCGGAAATCTTTCCATTTTACCCGCTCCTGCTTTAATTTCTGGCCGCGATATGCGATACTTGACCACGCAACCTCTACCGCCCGCATGACAACACGCTGTACTGCTTTCGTGCGCCTTTCATTTTGCACTGCCCGCCCGTTGCTCGTCCGGGTCTGTGGCCGCGCGGCGGACCGTGCGGTTGCATGAGATTTGCGTTTTTAACGTGTGTCGCAGTCGCTAACCCCCTGCATCCGCGTCACAGACGCGGACGAGCAAGGGGCCGCCTGGAACAACTTAAGAACAAGAGTGGCCGGTGAGGACACCGACCATAACAGTAAGGTCTACCATACCTTTCAATATAATGAAAGAAAATGTTCGTTTATTTTGCTCGCATCTAAAAACACATAAGGAACCTCTTATGTATAGCATTATTACTTTATTTGGGAATTTGTTGCCGATGTTTATAGGAATTCTGTTCGATATAGGTTTCGATAAATGGTCTTGGATGGATTACCCTAAACAAGGAAATGGTTTTTATTCATACTATAAGGATGGTCAAGGTTATTTGTATTGTGCTTCACTATTGACGACGGCTGCTTATTTATTCTTTACTTTTAAAGTAAAGAATACAGATTGGCATTCTATTGGTTTCTGGGCTTCTTTATTATTTATTTTTATTTCATCAGTACTTTACGCAATTTTTTTAGCTGGGGGGTTGAAAGAAAGATTACTTCTTAGAAATACTTCAGTTATTTTATTTATATTGGCTGTACTTTTATACTACATTAGTAATTATGTTAATAGCAGGAAAATTGATGTGAATTCAACTCAGCGTGAACAAATTGAAGCCATCAAAGCAAAACTCTAAACTTATAATCAATGATACCTAATCAAAATATTACATTTCCTTGCATTAAATGCAAACAGCCAATAGGAGAATTTTATATTGGCGTAATAAATTCTGATGATTTAATTACTATTACTTATGCGGATGTTAGGAGGTTGGAACAGGGAACTGAAAAACGTGAAGTGGAAATTTATACAGGCATTCAACGAGAACTTTCTCCGAGTAGAGTTACAGAAATAAGTAAATATGTTAATACCTTAGATGCTACTTTTCCAACTGGCGTTATTTTACATGTTAATCAAGCTGACTGTGAATATGATGAAGATAGTATGATGATGACATTCCCTTTCAAAGATAATATTGCTAAAGTTTTAGATGGTCAACATAGGATTGCAGGTTTAGAAAATTATAGGCAAAATGGAAGCAGTTTTCAAATAAATATTGTGATATTTGTCGAAATGGATCTTGAAGATCAAGCAATAGTATTTGCTACCATTAACAAAACACAAACAAAAGTTAATAAGTCCCTTGTTGCTGATTTGTTTGATTTTGCTAAAAATAGAAGCCCACAAAAAACAGCCCATAATATTGTTCGTGCTTTAAATGAAAAGAAAGACAGTCCCTTTGAGGGGAAAATTAAAATACTAGGCACAGCAAATGATAAAGAGAAAGAGACTATTACCCAAGCAATATTTACCGACTCTCTAATAAAATATATTTCTAAGGATCCCATGTCCGATAGAGATCTTTATAAAAGAGGTAAAAAACCTGAGAAATATACTAATCAAGAATTAATTCAAAGACCTTTTAGAAATTTATTTCTAGAAGAGAATGATGCAGCAATAGCTAAAATAATCTGGGAATATTTTGAGGCGGTCCAAAATAGATGGCCAGAAGCATGGAATAAAGTTCAACCCGGTATTATTTTAAATAAATCCACTGGTTTTAGTGCCTTAATGAATTACTTCAAAGATGCGTATTTTTTTATTGTAAAGTTAGATGGTATAGGTAAAGTTGTGGAATCTAAAGATTATTTAAATCTTTTTAATATGGTTCCGATAGAAGCAAATAACTTAAATAGAAATTTATATATCCCTGGCGATATTGGACAGAAAAAACTGTATAACGATTTGCTGAATTTTTCACGAGTGAATCGAGCTATATTGTCGTAGATGTTATTAATTTGCTTTTATCTGTAACTACTTTTGTGCGTTTAAAAGCCCGCTCTATCGCGGCATAAACTATTGCAAGTCTGCGCTAACGACTGGTTCAGGTTTGCAACCTGGACCATATTTTTTGGCAGCTTTCACCTGCCCGCTCGTCCGCGTCTGTACCAATTAACTTTTCAACTTGATAAAAAGTCTTGTCATCCAGAGCGGAGCGCGGGACCTTATTGGCAAGCAGGAACGGTACCTCCCGGCTAATAAGGTCCCGCGCGGCGGACCGCTTCGCTGCGCTCTGGATGACAAAACTTTATCAATCTTTTTGGTAAATAGGTCTGTAACCTGGACGCTGCATTTCGGCAGTTTGCCACTGCCGCTTCCACAACAAAATTCGTGTTTACCCGTGCTGGGATGCCAATTCCGGTTCTGCTTCCTGCGTCGGCGGGGGCTGGTGGTGCAGTAGCCTGAGTTTGGGCGTCAAAAAACTTTCCTACTTTTTCCGAATACTTATTTAACGGTAGTGAGATACGCCCGGAAGGTGCGTAGGTTGGCGGCGGGTTTAAACCCTATTTCCCAACCATTTAACTTCTTTTTCCAATGGCTTCACAAACGGGTTACGACATGAATCTGGCGAATTTCCGGACGGGAATTACGCACTGCACGTACTTCGGAACGGGCTACAACCCGGCGAACACCATCCTGACGCTGATGGCGATGAACATGCTGGCGGGGAAATGCCAGACGGGGCTGAATGATCTGCGCAATGCGCTGCCGGTGATGAAGGACAAGATGGGCGACCGGGCGGAGGTGTTTGCCGAAACCATGCTGATGCTGACGCGGATTGTGGCGGCGCACGCGGCTTCGAGCACGAACAAGGCGCTGAAGGCCGAGGTGAAGGGGTTTGTGCGGCAGATGCGCGGGCGGCGGGCGAAGGCCCTGCCCAAAACGCCGGACGGGGAGCCGACGGAGGCGCAGATTTCGGCGGTGAATACGGGGTACGAGGACCGGGCGTCGGATTTTGCGAGCATCCTGGCTACGCTGACGACCGACACGGAGTACAAAACGAACCAGAATGACCTGAAGTTGACGGCCCTGACGGCCCGATTGACGCTCTTGCAGGACGCGAACGCGGGCGTGCGCAATGCGAAGGCCCCGGTGGACAACGCGCGGGCGGCGCGGGATGCGGATTTTTACCTGAACCCGGTCAATCTGGTGGATACGGCGCTGCTGATGAAACAGGAGGTGAAAAGCACGTACGGCATCAAAAGTCCGCAGTTTAAGCAGGTGAGCGGGTTGCGGTTTTGGCGGCCCAAGCGGTAGCGGTGGGGGCGGCTACGGGCGCACGCCACCCGTGGCCCGGTGCCCGGAACGTGCCTCCTGCCCGGTGGGTGGGGGAGCGTTCCGGGTTTTTCGTGTTCATCGGTTGGCGTGAGCTGGGCGTGGGCGTCGGGTCAGGCCCCGTGAAAAGTGAGAATGCGTTGGTTGACGGTGACAATACGCAGGTTGATGGTGACAAATCACGAGTTGACGATGACAAATCACGAGTTGACAATGACAAATAGCGAGTTGACGGCGACAAATCAAAAGTTGACAATGACAGTTTGCGAGTTGACGGCGACAATTTGCGAGTTGACGGCGACAAATTAGGAGTTGATGGTGATAATTTGAAGGTTGACGGTGACAAATCGCGGGTTGACAGCGGCAGGAAGTCGGTGGAGCAGATTGGCGAACGGAAAACGAGCGTGGTGGAGGCGGGTGAGTGAAGGGTTGGGCACAAAAAAAGCGCGGACCCCCGGCCCGCGCTTTCCTTCCCAAAAAGTGGTCAGTAATCCTTCTTGCCGTCGCGTTTGGCCTTTTTCTCGGCCCGCTTTTCCTTCAGGTTTTTTTCCGGCTCCTTTTTGGTTTTGTCTTTGGGTGAACCTTTGTCTTTCGCCATGGCTGCGTCGGGTTTGGTCGCTTAAAAGTAGCGGGACGGGTTGAAATTTGCAAAAGCGCTGCCAGACGGGCTGTTTACTTCGGCACATTCGCGCGTGCTGCCGACGCAGGTACGTTGGCGGGAAATCGGGAGCTATTTCTTTTTCCTGACGGGTTTCGCGCTACCCAGTTTCCCGTCCAGCAATTTGATGAAATACCCGCCCACGACCGAGCGGGCCTGGAAGCCCACCATTTTGCCGTCGGTGGTTTCGTGCCAGTCGCTGATGGGCACGCGGCTCGGCGTTTCGTTGGCGTATTTCCAAACCGGCGAAATCAAGGCCCGGAAATCGGCCGGATTGTCGGCCAGCGTGGCCGTCCAGATGATCCAGTCGCTTTTCGTGTAGGTTTTGCGGGAATCCAGTGGCAGGCCAAAGGGCTTTTGCTTGGTCAGGTAAAACTTCACTTCCCGCTGCGCGACGTCTTTCGGGAAGATGTTCAGTCCGAGCAATTTATCCCAGACCAAGTTGTATTTCTGGCTCCACGAGTCGGCGGGTTTGTCGAAGGTCAGGGCGTAGTGGTCGTTGTCGGCGGCCAGTTGCTGCCATTTTTTGGCGAAATCAAGGGCCAGTTGGCGGTACTTTTCCGCCGTGGCGGCGTCGCCCAGTTGGCCCGCCAGTTGCGCGTAGGCGGCCAGGCCCAGGATCGCCTTCACCGACAAATTGGCGTTGCGGGCCAGGTGCCCGGCGAAGTCGTCGGTGCAAAGCTGGTTGGCCGGGTCGAAGCCTTCTTTGGCCAGGTATTCCGCCCAGACGGTCAGCGTGGGCCAGTGTTTTTTGGCAAAATCGGCCTTGCCTTCGGCTTTAGCGATGGCCGCCGTGAGCAGCAGCATGTTGCCGGATTCTTCTACGGGCATGTCTTCGGGGTAGGTCTGGCCGTTGGCGAGCGGGTAGGTGCCCACGTCGTGCGCGGCGAAGGGTTTCTGCCACTTTCCGCTTTCGGAATACTGAAGAATCGGCTCCATCATGCCCTGGAGCAGCAGTGGGTTGTAGCGCAGAAACAGCGGAGCCGAGGGGTAGGTTATGTCCACCGTGCCGATGGAGCCGTTCGAGAAGTTTTCTTTCGAGAAAAATAAGAGTGTGCCGTCAGGCCCGGCCACGGTTTTATGCGCGGCGATGGCCTGGCGGTAGGCCAGTTGGCAGAGGTCGGCGTACTCCTTGCCGCCCGCGATGGTGGCTTCGTTGTAAAGCTGGTCGTCGAAGGCGCGGCACTTGGCGAGCAGGCGTGGGTAGTCTTTTTCGGCGGCGGCGAGCATCGTCGCGGCGGTCGTGGCGGGGTTTCTACGCCACCAGCCGCGCAGGTTTTGCCCGAAATACTGAACCGAATACACGTCGTCGTAGCCCAAAATCACGTGGTACTCGGCGGGTTTCAGGCTTACAGCGGGCAGGTTGAGCAGCGCGCCGACGGCCACGTCCTGGGCGGCTTCGGTGCTGCCGGTGGCCGTGGAACGGGCCAAAATTCCTTTCTCGGCAAACGTTTCGCGCAGCGCCGACGGCGGGGCGATGGCGGTCGTGAACTTAAACTTTTCGGGCAAGGCGAGGTAGGCGTAGCCCCAGTCGATGCGCACGTCGTCGCCTTTTTTGCCCAGCACGGGCTGGTCTTTGGTGCCCACGCGGAGAAACTTTAACCCGCCTGCGGCTCCGGCGGGTTCGGCCACCACGTCCTGTTCGGGGCGGTTGGCGGCCAGCAGGCCCGACGCCGTGAAGAGCAGTTGGGCCGCGTGCGGCTTGCCGTCGAGTGAACGGACGGCGAAGCTGACGTAGCTGGCGGGGCGCACGAGCGTTTCGACTTCATCCAACAGCAGCGGCGTCAGAAACGTGAGCGTCAGGCCGACGCCGCCCGCCTCAAACTCGTACACCGTCCGCGTGGCCGTCACTACCACTGATTTTTGCTGGGCAAACCGCATCACGGCGGGCGTGCGCTCCTCGACCAGCCCGGCGTCGAGGTATGCCCCGCCGCGCGGACTTTTGCAGTGCATGGCCAGCAGGTTGCGGCCCGGCTGGAGGGTTTCGCGGGCCTCGTCGGGGATGGGCAGGATGACGTAATCGTTGACCCAGGCGGAGCCGCTGTCGTACACCTTCACGCCGTTGAGGTACACCTCCACGTCGTCGTCGTGGCTGAGTTGGAGGCGCAGGTTTTTGGTGTCCACGGCGGCGTCAAGGTCGATGGTGCGGCGCACCCAGAGTTCGGTTTCGCCCCCGGCCCACTCGGTGTTGGGCCGGGCGGGGTGGCCCGATTTGGCGTCGCCGAAGGGCGCGTCGCCCCACTTCCAGACCGCATCATCGAAACCCGGCCGCTGCCAGCCCAGCGGCGGGCGCTCGAAGGTGTATTTGGCGGCGTACGGCTCCTCGGCCATGCCCGTGGGCACGACGGTGCGGTACGTTGGCGCGGTGGTACCCAGAAATTCGTAGGCTTTGCCGTCCACGCGCAGGATGCCGTTGAGCGGCTGCGGCTTGCCGGTCCAGTGTTTGGTGGGCTGGTCGTAAAGGAAATCCGTCGTGGACCAGATGCTCGTGTACGGGTCGATGGTGACGAGCGGGTAGGCGGGCGGGCGCAGGGTTTGGCCGAAGCCAATGAAGGTTGCAAGAAGGAAAACGGCGGCGAGGAGGGATTTTTTCATGTCGGGAAAAGAGGTTGATTTTGTCTGAACCCTGATCCGTTGGATTTTTGGATTACCGGGATTTTAAAAATCAAGTGAATCCAAAAATCCAACGGATCAGGGTTCAGACAAAAGTAAGGAAGCCGCAAAATTACCCGTTTCATTTCCCCGAAAACCGCAGCCGTGCGTTCGGGTCGTTGGCAAGGCGCACCACAAGACCCATGATTTCTTCCACGAATGCAACGCCGTCGTCGCTTAGGCGGGTTTTCAACTGGTTCAAATCGGCGAACAGCACCAGGGCCTGAGCGGGGTAAAAAATTGTCTCGCCGTCGGGGTCCACGTAGCCGAGGAGCGTGAACGCCTCATCGTCGAGGTCGGGCAGGAAGGCGTTGAGCAACCGGGTTTCGGGCAGGAAGGCGAGTTCTTCGCCGTGGGCGTCTTCGAGGAGGATGCGCATTTTCGTATTGTTGTTCTGTCATCCTGAGCTTGTTGAAGGGCCTTTTTGGCGACCACTACTTTGCCTCCTGCTAAAAAGGTCCTTCGACAAGCTCAGGATGACAAAACCTGAATGGGAAGTTTAGTGGAAAAAAAGGTACGCCACCAGAATCCCCGCCGTAATCCCGGCCAAATCGGCGAGCAGGCCCGCCCAGAGGGTGTAGCGGGTTTTTTTCACGCCCACCGAGCCGAAGTACAGCGCAATCACGTACAGAATCGTATCGGCCGAACCCTGAAACACGCAGGCCAGCCGCCCCGTGAACGAGTCGGGGCCGTAGGTTTTCATGGCGTCGATCATCATGGCCCGCGAGCCGCTGCCGCTGAGCGGGTGCATCAGCGCCGTGGGCAGGGCGTCGATGAAGTCGGTGTTGACGGGGAAAAACGAAAAACCCCACCGGATGCCGTCCACGACGTAGCCCAGTGCGCCCGAATTGCGGAAAACGCCAATCGCCACGAGCATCCCGACGAGGTACGGGATAATTTTCACCGAGGTTTCAAACCCACTCTTCGCGCCCTCGACGAAGGCCGAAAACACGTCCACCCGCTTGCGCACCGCGCCGAGGATGAACGCCAGCACGAAACCGAACAGCACGAGGTTGCTGAAGACTTTCGAGAAGGTTTCGATCTGGTCTTTCGGCAACCGCGACAGGTACACCAGCAGCCCGGCGATCAACAGCGTCAGGCCGCCGAGCCAGCCCAGCAAGGTGCCGTTGAGCAGGTTGAGTTTTTGCCGGAACGCCACCAGCAGCAGGCCCGTGACGGTGGCAACATAGGTGGCAATCAGGCACGGAATAAAAATATCCGACGGGTCGGCGGCCCCGTAAATTGCCCGCTGCGCCATGATGCTGAGCGGAATCAGCACCGGCCCGGCGGAGTGGAGCGTCAGGAACATAATCTGGGCGTTGGAGGCCGTGTCTTTGTCGGGGTTAAGCTCTTGGAGGCGCTGCATGGCTTTCAGGCCGAAGGGCGTGGCGGCGTTGTCGAGGCCGAGCATGTTGGCCGAAAAATTCATAATCATATCGCCGTGGACCGGGTGCGCCTTCGGGATTTCCGGGAAAAGCCGCCCGAAAAACGGCCCGACCAACCGCGCCAGGAAGCCGATGGCTCCCGCTTTTTCGCCGATGTTGAGAATGCCCAGGAAAAACGTCATCACGCCCGCCAGGGGCAGGGCGATTTTCATCACGGCGGTTTCGGCGGAGTCGAACATGCCGTCGATGAGCAACTTGAAGATTTCAGTGTCGCCGAAAAAAATTAGTTTGAACAGGGCGATGAGAAACGCGACGACGAAGAAGGCGATCCAGAGGTAGTTTAAGGCCATTTTTTGGGTGGGCAGTGGGCAGGTGGCGGTTGGCATTTGCCGAAAATGAGCCAACGGTTGCCTGCAAACGGACGCGGTGGGTTAGTTTTCCGCCCCCAATTTTCTATTTTTCGACCAAAGTCCCAACCTTTATGCGTGTTCTGTACCTGTTTTTGCTGGCCGGGATTCCGGTTTTCTCCCAAAACGAACGCCCGGCCCCCTGCGACGACGAGCGCCGCCTCGAAGCCGCCGGGCTGGTGGACGTGCAGGCCGTGGACCCGAGCATTCTGGTGGAGTTGAAGTATTCGACCACCGACAATTTCGTTGGGAAAGACGTGTACGGCTGCATCACGCGGGCTTTTTTGCAAAAAGAACCCGCCCGGAAACTGGCCAGAGCCAGCGAATTGCTCCAGCAGCAGCGCCCCGATTTGCGCCTGCTCGTGTACGACGGGGCGCGTTCGCGGGCCGTGCAGCGCAAACTCTGGGCCGCGTTGCCGAAAGTGCCGCCCAAACTCCGCACCAACTACGTGGCCGACCCCGACGAGGGGTCAATCCATAATTTTGGCTGCGCCGTCGATTTAACCGTGGCTTCCGCCGACGGGAAGCCACTTGACATGGGCACGACGTACGACTTTTTCGGCGACCTGGCCTACCCGCGCAAAGAAGCCCAACTGCTGAAAGCGGGCAAACTCACGGCGGAGCAGGTACGCAACCGAAAGCTGCTGCGCGCCGTCATGCAAGAGGCGGGGTTCGACCCCATCACCTCGGAGTGGTGGCATTTCAACGCGCTCTCACGGAAAAAGGCCGGTCAGCAGTACGGCATCATCGAGTAAACAGACGGCGAGGCGGGCCGAAAATTATTGGCAAATTTTCGGGTTTTGTGGAAATATTCGGGTCCGTTTTTGGTTTATAAGTAGCTTTTCGGAACATTCTTTTCAACAACGCTTAACCAAATGACTTTCAAGCCTTTGTTTTTTCGCGGCGCGCTGGCGCTGATCCTGATGGCGGTCCTGTTGACGGGCTGTAAAAAAGGCCCCGATCCGCAACCGGCTACGCCCACCAACACGGCGCAACTCACCGATACCCGTGAGAAAGCGTACCAGGTGGCCCTCGACATGTACCTCTGGTACCAGAACCTGCCCACGATGGCGGCCTTTAACCCCAAATCGTACGAAACGCCCGAGGCCGTGTTGCAGAAAGTGCGCACCTACAGCCCGATGAACTCGAAGGGCACCGGCAACCTCGACCGGTGGAGTTTTGCCATCACGAAAGACGACTGGAACAAAGTGACAGGTGGCTCGGCCAAAGGCTTTGGCTTCAGCCGGGCGTACACCGCCGCCGATACCAACGACCTCCGCGTGGTGTACACTTACCCCAACTCGCCCATCGGGCAGGCGGGCGTGCAGCGGGGCTGGCGGATCCTGAAGTTTAACAATGTGGACGCCACCAACAAGCAGGCGTTTCTCGACGCCGTCTCGGGCAACGACACCGGCACGTTCCAGTTCATCACCAACGCGGGCGAAACCAAGACCGTCACGCTGACCAAAGCCGCCTACACCCAGAATGCCGTGCTCAAGCGGACGGTCCTCGACGTGGACGGCCAGAAAGTGGGCTATTTGATGTACAACAGCTTCAACCTGACCTCCGCCCAGCAGGAATTGGACGACGCCTTCGCCTTTCTCAAGCAAAGCAACGTGACCGAACTGGTCGTGGATATGCGCTACAACGGCGGCGGGTCGGTCGCTGTGGCCGAACGGTTTGCTAACTACCTTGCACCCGCCAGCGAAGCCGGTAAACTGATGTACACCGATCAGCACAACGACAAGTTTAAAAGCTGGAACCGCACCAAAAATTTCGATGCGACGCTGCCCGCCAACAACCTCGGCCTTAAGCGCGTGGTGTTTCTGGCGTCGGGAGGTACGGCTTCGGCCAGTGAATTGCTCATCAACGTGCTGAAACCACACATGGATGTGAAAATCATTGGCGACGCCACTTACGGCAAGCCGGTGGGTTTTTACGGCATCGAAGCGGAAAACTACCTCGTTTTTGCCGTGGGCGTGAAGCAAACGAACTCGGCGGGCTACGGCGATTACTACGAAGGCCTCCCCGCCGATCGCAAGCAGATTGACGACATTACGCACGATTTCGGCGATCCCAACGAAGCCGGCATGAAAGACGCCCTGACCTACTTCCGCACGGGCAGCATCCCGGCCCGGATGGCCGCCCGCCGCGCCGCGATGGACGTTCAGACCCGCCAGGACGAAGGCGAATCGTTCATCGGGGCCATTCAAAAGGCTCCCGGCCAGCGGTAAGCCGTAGGTTTTCCAGTAAAAAAGGCCGGCCCATCATAGGTTGGCCTTTTTTATGGGTACTCAAAAAAATCAGCCGCCCGGCATGGCCCGGCGGCTGAATCGTTTTCACCTAAAACCAAAAACACCACGTATTCAGTGCAGAGAGCGAAGGGCGTAGTTGATTGAAACACTACGCCCTTCGCCCTCCGCACTACGCCCTAAAACTTGTATCCCACCGACACCTGCACGACGGCGTTGCGCAGGGTGAGGTAGTCGTTGAGGCTGCGGGCGTTGGCATCGCTGCCGCCGAAATTGAAGTCTTTGTTGATGTTGTTGAGGCCGTACACGTAGCGGCCGCCGAGGCTCAGGCCGTTGGGCAGTTCGTACTGCAACCCACCCACGAGGCTGGCGTCCCACTTCTGGAAGGCACCGTCGTAACTGAGCGAAAACAGGTTGTTGAGCACGCCCACGCGGGCGTTGGCGAGGTAGCTCACCTGCGGCCCGGCCAGCACCGAGAGGCCGTCGGTGAGGGTGAGTTTGAGCAGCAGCGGCACGCTCAGGTAGTGCAGGCTCACGTTGCCGAGGTTGTTGCCGCCGAGGTTGAAGCCCTGGCGCGAGTAGAGCAGTTCGGGCTGGAGGCCGAATCGTTCGGAAAACGGAATGTCGGCGAACAGGCCCGCGTGGAAGTCGTTGCGGTGGCGAACGAAGTTCATCGGTTCGGGCGAAACGAGCGCGTTGGAAAAGTTGACCCCGGCTTTCAAACCAAAGCGCGGCGTGGGGTCGAACGTGGGGCGCGAGTCGCGGCGGGTAGCGGCGTAGCGCGACTGACCCCGAGAACTCGGGGCGAAAAATAGCGTTGCCGAGAGCAACAGGGCGAGGGCGAAGGTTTTTTTCATGGTTGAAAAAGCGCCGGAGTGGGTTGGTGAACGAGTGCTCCGGTTGGTGTGAGCAAAGAACGCGGGTGGGGTGGGGAGCACCGCGCCAGTGGCGTTAAGAGGTGTTAAGCCGGTTCTTAAAAAAGGTTAAGGTCCCGCGTTCACCGATGGCATTCAAGCCTTGTGCCCTTGTGCTTTTTCCGTATTTTTGAACCAAGCTCCAAAAACTACGTGAATTACACCTACCCACATGACCACCCAAACTCCTCCGAAAGACGCCGTTTATTACGAACGACTTTACCAAAACCATCACGACCCCTGGGACTACCTCCACGCCGCCGAACAGGCCAAATACCGCCTCAGCCTCGACGCCGCCCGCCGCTGGCAACCCCGCCCCGGCCGGGTGCTCGAAACCGCGTGTAGCCTCGGCTACCTGACCGACCAACTGGCCGACTATGCCCCCGACGTGTACGCCTACGACGTGTCGGAAACCGCCGTGGCGCACGCCCGCCAACGCTGCCAGCGCCTGGGCGACTCAGCGACGCGCTTCCACTTTCGCGTGGGCGACGCGGGCCATCCGGCGTACCCCGATGCTTTTTTCAACGTGATTTTCCTCCAGGACGTACTGCTCGAAGTCACCAGCGACGTGGCCCTGCGCCGCCGCATGCTGGACGAGGCCCTGCGGATGCTCGCTCCCGGCGGCGTGCTCGTCATGACCGACTACCAGCAACCCGCCGATCAGGACGACTACGTCCGGCTCGTTGAAGAGCAGGCCGGGCGCGTGGTTGAGAAACTGTTTTTTCACGACCGCTACTGGTTCCGATTGCGCGGCGCGCTGAAGGCGCTCTGGTCGTGGAAAGCCGCACAGACGGTGCTGCGGAGTGAAGTTGTGTACCGAACGCTGGCCCGGCTGGGGGCGTGGCGCGGACCGGAAGGGTCGAAGCATTTTGGGCTGGTCGTTCAACGCAACTCCTGACGACCATGCGCATCCTGATGACCCTTTCCCAAACCGAGGTGACGGGCGCGGAAGTGTACGCCGTTACCATCGCCGACGAACTGATTCGCCGGGGCCACAAGGTGTTTATCCTCTCAGATACCCTCGCCACGCCCACGCTGGCCACTTACCTGCCGCTTCAACTCGACAAGCGTTCGTTTGCCCACCGGGCGAAATACGTGGCGTTTGTGGTGCGGTTTATCCGAAAAAACCGCATCCACGTCATCCACGCCCACTCGCGGGCTTCCATGTGGGTGAGCTGGTTTGCCAGCCGCCTGGCGCGGATTCCGATGGTGAGCACCATCCACGCCCTCGAACCCATCCACGCCACCCGGCGGCTCATCCCGGCGTTCGGCGATTACGCCCTGGCCGTTTGCGAAAACGCCCGGCAAAACGTGGTTGAAAACATCGGGTTTCCGGGCAAAAAAATTGAAGTGCTGCGCAACGGCTTCCAACCCATGACGCCGCCTGCGGGCGTGGGCGAAGAAAAACGCATTACGCTCATCGGGCGGCTGTCGAGCACCAAAGGCGAGGCCACGTACCACCTGCTCGAGCAGGTGCTTCAGCACGAAACCGACTACCGCGTGACGGTGGTGGGCGGGCGCGAACTGCCCGAACGGTTCGGGAAATTTGGCGACCGGGTCGAATTCATTGGCCACGTCACCCTCGACGACGTCGCCACCTGGATTGCGCGCAGTACGCTGGTGATTGGCTCGGGCCGGGTGGCGGTCGAGGCGCTGCTGTTGGGCAAAAACACCCTGGCCTTTGGCGCGTTCAGTTGCCCTGGTCTGGTGACCAGGGCCAACCTGGAAGAATGCCTGGCCTCCAACTTCGGCGACGTATCGTTTGGCGGTCGGCAGTTCGACTGGACCTTCGTGAAAGCCGAAATCGAGCGCGGCAAGTACGCCGCCCCCCCGGCACCCGCCCTGCTGGTTGCCGTCCGCGCGGCGTACGCGCTGGAACCGGTGGTGGAGCGCCTTGAGCAGGTGTACCGTTCGGTGTACGTGCAGTTTCACCACCGCGAAATTCCGGTGTTGTGCTACCACCGGCTCGTGGAAGCCGACGCCGAAGGAGGCAAATTTCCGACCTACATCCGGGCTGATTTGTTTGAAGAACACCTGCGTTACCTGCGGGCTCATGGCTACCAGACCCTGCTTTTTTCGGAACTCGATCCCGACCAGTTGTTTGAGAAAAGCCGTAAGGCGGTCATCCTGACGTTCGACGACGGCTACGAAGACAACCACCGCCTGTTATTTCCTTTGTTGAAAAAGTACGGGGCCAAGGCCGTGATTTACCTCGTGGCCGACCGCGACCGCAACGAATGGGATATCCCCGAAGGCGAAACCCCCCTGCCCCTGATGAACGCCGCCCAGCGCCGCGAACTGCTGGCGAGTGGGCTGGTGGAGTTTGGCGCGCATACCCTGACCCACCCCGACCTGGCCGTGCTACCCGCCGAACAGGCCGGAGAAGAAATCAGTCGGTCGAAGACCGAACTGGAGGAAACCCTGGGCGTGCCGGTGCGCACCTTTGCGTACCCGTACGGGCGGCTGACCGCGCCGGTAAAGGAACTCACCCGGCAGGCCGGTTTCGCCTACGGCATCGCCACCGACTCCGGCCCGCTGGCCTTGCACGAAGACCCGTTTCAGGTGCGCCGGATTGTGATGTTTCCCAACACCAACGTCCGCCGCTTTGCCCGGAAAGTGAGTGGGAAATACACCTTCAAGCGCGCCCGGAAAGAAGTAGGCAGTTAGCAGCAGGCAGTTGGCAGTAAATGCTCGTTGTCTTTTATGCCAACTGCCTACTGTCAACTGCTAACTAAAATGCACATCCTCCTCAGCCGCACCGACCGCATCGGCGACGTGATGCTCACCCTGCCACTGGCCGGTGCCCTCAAGGCCCTGCTGCCCGGCCCGGTGCGCATCACGTTTCTGGGCGCGAGTTACACGCGGGCGGTGGTGGCGTGCTGCCAGCACGTGGATGCCTTCCTGGCCTGGGACGAAATCGCCGCTGACCCGGTGCCCGCGCTCCGGGCGCTCGGAGCCGACGTGGTGCTGCACGTTTTCCCGAAAAAAGAAATTGCCGTGGCGGCCTGGCGGGCGGGCATTCCGCTACGCGTCGGCACGCGCAACCGGGCGTTTCACTGGCTCACCTGCAACCGGCTGCTCCGGCTTTCGCGCAAAAACTCCGACCTGCACGAAAGCCAGTTGAACCTGAAATTCCTGGAAGCCTTCGGCATCCGGCGGCCCTTTTCGCTCGCCGAAATTCACTCCTTCTACGGTTTCCAGCCTGCCGGATCGCTGGCCAAGGCGGTTCAAAACCAACTCGATCCGACGCGGTTCAACCTCGTGCTGCACCCCAAATCGAAAGGCTCGGCGCGGGAATGGGGCGTCGAAAACTTCCTGCGATTGGCCCAACTGCTTTCGCCCGAAGCGTTCAACCTGTTCATCACCGGCACGACGGAAGAAGCGCCGTTCTGCCGCCCGCTGCTTGATGCGGGCCTACCGCACGTGCATGATTTGACGGGTCGACTCACGTTGCCGCAACTGATTGCTTTCATCGCCGCTGCCGATGGGCTGGTGGCCAACAGCACCGGGCCGGTTCACCTGGCGGCGGCGTTGGGGCGTTTCACCGTCGGGCTGTACCCCACAGCCCGGCCCCTGCACCCGGGGCGATGGCAGCCCGTCGGGCCAAATGTCACGGTGTTGACCGGCACCGACGTTTGCGCGGGTTGCCCGCCGGAGGGCGGTTGTCGCTGCCTTGCCGCCGTTGCGCCCCGGCAAGTAGCCGTTTGTCTGGAAAACGGGTACGCGGCGAAGTTTTCCGCACCGGTGCGGTAACTTTGCGGTTTGCCGACTGGTTTACCGGCCAGACTGTTTTAACTCAAAAAGTATGGAACCCATCCGCACCTACGTCGATGTACGGGGCGACACCATCACGGTGCCGGTTCCCGAAGAATACCGCAACCACCGCGTGAAGGTGACCGTGGAACCCGTGACCGAATCCGGTGAAGAAGAAAACGGCATCCCGATTCCGAAAAGTGGCGTGCAGATTCTTTCTCAACCAAAAGGGCCGGTCGACTACCGCAAGTACCGGGGCGTTCTTAAAGGAAGGCAGACGAACGAAGAAATTGACGCTCAACTAAACGCGCTCCGTAACGAATGGGAACGGGATTTCTGATTGACACCTCGGCCGTCATTAAGTATTTGAATGAAGTCTTCCTGCCTGAGGGCATGGAGCGAATGGACGCCATTTTGGCCCAAACCGCCCGGATTTCGGTTATTACGCGCGTTGAACTGCTCAGTTGGAATCCGAAACACGAAAGCGACCTGCGGCAATACGAAGCATTCGTTGCCGAGGCGGAGGTAGTCGGCCTGACAGAGGAGATTATTTTACGGACCATCATCGTCCGTAAAATGTACCGCCTCAAACTCCCTGACGCTTTTATTGCGGCCACCGCGCTGTTACTCAACGCCACTCTGGTGGCCGACAACGACCGCGATTTTTTGAAAATCCCTGGCCTGAACTACCTCAATCCCGCCCGCACCAACTGAGTTGAAAACCTACTTCCGCATTCTCCAGTACGCCCGCCCGCTGGGGCAGTACATCGCGCCGTTCTTCGTGTTTTCGGTGCTGGCGAGCCTGTTCGGCGTGCTGAACTTCACGCTCATCCAGCCCCTGCTCGACGTTCTCTTCGACAAAGTCGGCACCGCCGACGCCGCCCGGTTTAACCAGAAACCGGGTAGTTGGCTCGACCTCGCCCAGTGGTTCAACTACGGCGTAGGGCGGGCGCTGGCGGCTTACGGCAAGCTGGGCACGCTGCGCGTGGTGTGCGCCACGATCCTGGTTTCGGTGCTGATTTCCAACGTGTTCAAGTACTTCAGCGTCCGGATTCTCGAAACCTTCAAGGCCCGTACGGTGGCCAACCTGCGGCAGGCCGTCTTCGACCGGACGGTGACGTTGCACCTCGGCTTTTTCACCAACGAGCGCAAGGGCGATTTGATGTCGCGCCTCACCACCGACGTGCAGGAAGTCGAAAACTCGGTGACGCGGGTGTTCAGTGCGTTTTTCCGGGAAATCTTCACGTTGGTTTTTTACATCGTGCTGCTGTTCTCGATGTCGCTGAAACTGACCCTGTTCGCGCTCGTCATCATCCCGATTTCGGGCACCATCATCGGGCTTTTGGCCAAAAAACTCCGCGAAAATGCGGCGGACGTGCAGGAACGCCTCGCCAACGTCATCAGCCTGCTCGACGAAACCTTCGGTGGCATCCGGGTTGTGAAAGCCTTCAACGCGGAGGGTTTCATCCGCAAGCGCTTCGAGGAAGAAAACCAGGGCTACCGCCGCTCACTCCTGCGGATGTACTTCCGGCAGGAACTGGCCCCGCCGTTTTCTGAATTTTCGGGCGTGCTGGTGGTGTGCGGGCTGCTGCTCTACGGTGGTTCGCTGGTGCTGGGCGGCGGGCCGTTCGAGTTGTCGGCGTCCACGTTCGTGACGTACATCATCATTTTTTCGCAGGTGCTGCGACCGGCGAAAGAAATTTCCAACGCCGTCAGCAGCGTGCAGCGCGGGGCGGCGTCGGCGGAGCGGATTCTGAAACTCATCGACACGAAGTCGGAGGTGACGGTGCGCCCCGACGCCCGCACGGTGACGCAGTTTTCGGATAAAATCGAGGTCGAAAACGTCAGTTTTGCCTACGTACCGGGGCGTTCGGTGCTGCAAAACGTCAGCCTGACCATCCCGAAAGGCAAAACCGTGGCGCTGGTCGGCTCGTCGGGCGGGGGCAAAAGCACGCTGGC
Organism: Spirosomataceae bacterium; assembly: GCA_965249815.1. Classification (GTDB taxonomy): domain Bacteria; phylum Bacteroidota; class Bacteroidia; order Cytophagales; family Spirosomataceae; genus JAJAZB01. Next base: position 2,126,405 of record CBDFMV010000003.1, read on the forward strand.
CGACCTGATTCCGCGTTTTTACGACCCCACCGAAGGCAGCATTCTGCTCGACGGGGCCGATTTGCGCACGCTCACGAAGGAGTCGCTGCGGGGTCTGATGGGTATTGTCACGCAGGAGTCGATTCTGTTCAACGACAGCATTTTCAACAACATCGCTTTCGGCAGCAACGCCAGCCTGGAGGAAGTCGAGGCGGCGGCCAAAATCGCCAACGCCCACGACTTCATCGCCGCCACGCCCGACGGCTACCAGACCGTCATCGGCGACCGGGGCGCGAAACTCTCCGGCGGGCAGCGCCAGCGCCTGAGCATCGCCCGCGCCGTGCTGAAAAACCCGCCGATTCTGATTCTCGACGAGGCCACCTCGGCCCTTGATACCGAGTCGGAAAAACTGGTGCAGGAAGCCATCACGAATTTGATGAAAAACCGCACCGTGCTCGTGATTGCCCACCGGCTGAGCACCATCCAGCACGCCGACGAAATCGTGGTGCTGCACGGCGGCCAGATCGTGGAGCGTGGCACCCACGACGAGTTGCTGGACATTGAAAAGGGCTTTTACCGGCGGCTGAGCCAGATGCAGGTGGCGGTGTGAGGGGAGCGGAGTAGGTTGGTGCCCCGCTGGTACGCAATTTTTATACGAATCCCCCCTAAAATACCAACCTCTCTCTCCAAAATGAAAATCAATGCCTTCTTCACCCGCCTGCTGGCGGGCGCACTGTTGCTGGGCCTCGCGGCCTGCTCGCGCAACCCGGTCACGGGCAAGAAAGAACTCATCCTGATGTCCACCGAGCAGGAAATTGCCCTTGGGCAGCAGTCGCACCCCTCGGTGGTGGCCACGATGGGCCTGTACGAAGACAAAAAACTGGGCGCGTTCATCAACGAAAAAGGCAAGGCGATGGCCAAAATCTCGCACCGGCCCGACTTGCCTTACCAGTTCTACATCGTCGATTCGCCCGTGGTCAACGCTTTCGCCGTGCCGGGCGGGTACGTGTACTTCACGCGGGGCATCATGGCGCACTTCAACAACGAAGCCGAATTCGCCGGGGTGCTGGGGCACGAAATCGGCCACATCACCGCCCGCCATGCCGCCCGGCAGCAATCGAGTCAGTTGCTTAGCCAGATTGGGTTGATTGGCGGGGCGATCCTGGCTCCCGACGTGGTCGGTCGAAACCTGGATGCCATTCAGCAGGGCCTCGGCCTGTTCATGCTCAAATACAGCCGTGACCATGAGTCGGAATCGGACAAAATCGGCGTGGAATATTCGAGCAAAATCGGCTACGACGCCCGGCGCATGGCTTCGTTTTTTGGCACGCTGAAACGCCTCGGCGACGATTCGGGCCAGGTGATTCCGGAGTTCATGTCCACCCACCCCGACCCCGGCAACCGCATGAGCCGGGTGCAGCAACTGGCCCAGGAATACCAAACCCAAAACCCGGGTTCGTACCAGGTGGAGCGCGACGAGTACCTGCGCCGAATCGACGGCATCGTGTACGGTGAAGACCCCCAGCAGGGTTTTGTTGAAAACAACGTGTTTTACCACCCCGTGCTGCGCTTCCAGTTTCCGGTGCCGCGCGGCTGGCAGCACCAGAATTCGCCCCAACAATTTCAGATGGCTCCCGAAAAAGGTGGTTTGGCCATGATTCTCATGCTGGCCGAAGGCAGCTCGCTCGAGGAAGCCGCCCAGAAAATGGTGCAGCAACTCAACCTGAAAGTACTGGAAAACGCCCAGACGACCATCAACGGCAATCCGGCTCTGGTGATCGTCTCGCAGCAGCAGCCCCAGCAGGAGCAGGGCCAGCCCCAGCAACAGCAAACGGCCCAGAACACGTTGCAGATTGGCACCTGGCTGATTCAGCACAACGGGGCGATTTACGCCCTGCACGGGCTGGCAACGGCGGCGCAGTTCAACAACAACTTCCGCACGTTTCAGGCCGTCGCGCAGGAATTCCGGGCCGTAACCGATCCGGGCATTATCAACCGCAAGCCGGAGCGCATTGCCGTCAAAACCGTTCCGCGTGATGGCACGTTTCGGGAAGTAATGACCAGCCTGGGCATGCCCGCCAACCGCCTGGAAGAACTCGGCGTGGTCAACAGCCTCAAAGCCGACGACCGCCTGACGCGGGGGACGCTGGTGAAAGTGATTGTGCGCTGACTCGCCCCGACCGAACGCAAAAGCGGCCCGGAATTAGCTTCCGGGCCGCTTTTTTTGATGGTGTTTTCTCTACTCGCTCCTCTTTACGCTCTTTTTCACCTCCATCGTCCCGAACACGTAATCCCAGAGCGGCGAGGAAACGCCGAAAACGGCCTCGCCATCTTTGTAGTGGTGAACGCTGTGGTTGATCCAGAGGGCTTTCATAAAATTCTTCGGCGGCGGGTAGGCGTGAACACAGTAGTGAACGGTCAGGTACCCCGCGTAGCCCCAGATAAAACCGGGGAAAAACGCGTAGGCGGCTTCGCCCATCAGCAGAAAGAAAATTCCGAAAAACGTGCCGGCCACCAGGACGGCCAGAATCGGCGGCATGGCCAGGCGGGTTTTGTCTTTTGGGTACTCGTGGTGAATGCCGTGGGTGGTGTACTGGAATTTGGCCTTCGCCGGCGTGTCGGTGTCGATGTGGTACACGCTGCGGTGGAGCCAGTACTCCGCGAAGGTGAAGGTGAGCATCCCGGCCAGGAAAAGCAGGCCGATGCGCCACGGGGCCAGGGCGGCGTACGAGTAGGCATACCAAATGAGCACCGCGCCCGCCACGAGGAACATCGTGACCGGGATGGCGATGTGCGTGCGGGTCAGTTTTTCCAGAATCGGGTTCTCGAAAAGCTGCTTCGTGCCGCTGTTTTTGGGCTTGATGGGTGCGGTTGCTGCCATAGCGGGCTGGTTTTGCGTGATGAAGGTACGATTTCGGCGCAAAAATAAGGGGCAGGGCGGTTGTCTGAACCGCAGATTGACGCGGATTGGATTGATTTCGCAGAAATTTCCGGATTGAATCTCGCTGGGTAATCAATCCAATTTGCAGTTCAACCTACACTTCTTCGCCCTGCAACTGCTTCTCGTACAGTTCGCGGTAGGTGCCACCGGCGGCCATGAGTTCTTCGTGGCTGCCCTGCTCGATGATTTCGCCGTCGTCGAGCACCACGATTTTATCGGCCAGTTTCACCGACGAAACCCGGTGACTGATGATCACCGACGTGCGGTTTTCCATGATGCCGCGCAGGTTGTTCAGGATGGCGTTCTCGGTTTTGGTGTCCACCGCCGAGAGGCAATCGTCGAGAATCAGGATTTTCGGGTCGCGGGCAATGGCCCGGGCGATGCTCAGGCGCTGCTTTTGTCCGCCGGAGAGCGTGACACCGCGCTCGCCAAGTTTGGTCTCGAATTTTTCGGGAAACTCCACGACATTCTGGTACAAATCGGCGTCGCGGGTGGCCTGAATGATTTTCTCCATCGGCATGTCGGGTTTGCCGAACTTCACGTTGCTGGCGATGCTGTCGCTGAACAGAAACACGTCCTGCGGCACGTAGCCTTCCTGGCTGCGGAGCGCGTGCAGGCTGTAGTCCTTCACCGGTACGCCGTCGATGCGGATTTCACCGCTCGTTGGGTCGTACATCCGCGTGAGCAGGGCCGCGACGGTGCTTTTGCCCGAACCCGTCGAACCTAAGATCGCCACCGTTTCGCCCGCGCTGACGTGCAGGCTGAAGTTTTTTAGCGCCACGATGCCCGAGTCGGGATACTGGAAATGCACGTTGCGGAATTCGACCTCGCCCGCGATTTCCCGCTCGATGTTTTTGGTCGAAACGAGGTCGGTTTTGATGCGTAAAAATTCGCTGATGCGCTCCTGCGAAGCGGCGGCGCGCTGGGTTTGCGAGGTGGTCCAGCCCAGGGCCGTGACCGGCCAGGTGAGCATATTGACGTAAATCAGAAACTCGGCGATGTTGCCCGGCGTGAGCCGTCCGGCAATGACTTCCTGCCCGCCGATGTACACGCACAGCACGTTGGAGAGGCCCACGAGCAGGAAAATCAGGGGTGTGAACAGCGAATCGACCCGCGTGAGTTTGAGTGATTTGGCGCGGTAGCTGTCGGAATTGCGGGCGAAGCGGGCCGTGGAAATTTTCTCCTGCACGAAGGCTTTCAGCACCCGGATGCCCGAAAACGCTTCCTGAGCCGTGGTCGAAAGCTGGGACAAATCGCGCTGGATTTCTTCCGAACGCTTGTTGACCAGGTTGCTGACGAAGAAAATGCTCACGCTCAGAATCGGCAGCGGCAGCAGCACGTACAGTGTGAGTTTGGGGCTGACCGAGAGCATGTAGGCGATGACCATCACGAACAGCGTCACCAGATTCAGCCCGTACATGATGCTGGGGCCGAGGTACATCCGCACTTTCGAGACGTCCTCCGAGATGCGCGCCATCAAATCTCCCGTGTTGTTGCGGCGGTAAAACTGGAGCGGCAGCGTCTGGTAATGCGCGTAGATTTCGTTTTTCAAATCGTACTCGATGTGCCGCGACATCACGATGAGCGTTTGCCGCACCAGAAACAGGAAGAAGCCCTTGAGCAGCGCCATCGCCAGGATGAGCAGGCCGTACACGAGGATGGCCTTCGCGAAGGTTTCGTAAATCCGTTCCTGATTTTTAAACCCTTTGAAAAGAAAATACTGGTCGAGGTTTTCCTTCACCAAATCGAGCGCGTGGCGCACCACCTGCGCCGGAATAATGCCGAAGAGGTTGGAAATGACCGTGAAGAGTGTACCCAGCACGAGGTACCACTTGTACTGCCAAAGGTATTTGTTGAGGTGAGCGAGGGATTTCAAGGGAACATCGAAGGGTTTGGTACGGGCGCTACGTCGGCTAATCAAATTGGGGCTTGAATAGTTCGCCCGGCGAGGCACGGCTGAGTGGCCGGTGTGGGGAGCCGGGCCCTGCCTGCCGCCCGACGGAACAGGACGAGCCACTCACCAAAGTTCCAAAACTTTAAGCCTGGATGCACTGGCAGCCAAGTATTTTTTGGCGATTCACTGAGTAGAAAACGGCTTTCCGCGCGTCTTTTCTTAAACTCTGTCGCGTTCTTTTTAACTTTCGGTCCTGTTCTCCTAAACCTTTGCCTCTTTCTATGAATCTCAACGCGTTACGTTCGCGTAAAACCCGCCTCGGTTTGATCGTTGCGATTGGCGGTACGTTGCTGGGCCTGAGCGCCTACCAGCACACGGGTTTTTATGGCATGGCCAACCGGTACCTCGACAGCACCCTGACCGAGGCCCAGAAACGCCTTCCCGAAAATGCCCTCAAGGGCCTGGCCATCGCCCCCGGCCTCGAGGTGCGCACCGTCGCCACGGAACCGATGCTCACCAACCCCACCGACATCGACGTCGACGAGCGCGGGCGCATCTGGGTGTGCGAAGCCTACAACTACCGCCCGGCCATCAACGGCAACCCGACCAACCCGAAAGGCGACCGCATCGTGATTCTTGAAGACACCAATGGCGATGGCAAGGCCGACGTGAGCAAGGTGTTTTACCAGGGACCGGAACTCAACGCGCCACTGGGCATTCACGTGCTGGGTAATCGGGTGATTGTTTCCCAAAGCCCCTACGTGTGGCTCTTCACCGACGAAAACGGCGACGACGTGGCCGACAAGAAGGAAATCATCTTCGAGGGCATCGACGGCGAGCAGCACGACCACGGCATGCACACCTTCGTGTTCGGGCCGGACGGCAAGTTTTACTTCAACTTTGGTAACGCGGGCGAGCAGTTGAAAGACCGCGACGGCAAGTTCGTGAAAGATCAGGACGGCCGCGACATCAACAAAACCAACTACAAGCAGGGGTTGGTGTTCCGGTGCGATGCCGATTTTCGCAACGTCGAGGTGTTGGGCCAGAACTTCCGCAACAACTACGAAGTGGCCGTCGATAGCTACGGCACGATGTGGCAAAGCGATAACGACGACGACGGCAACAAGGGCGTGCGCATCAACTACGTGATGGATTACGGCAACTACGGCTACACCGACGAACTCACCGGCGCGGGCTGGCAGGCCAACCGCACGAACCTGGAGCCGGAAATCCCGCGCCGCCACTGGCACCTCAACGACCCCGGCGTGGTGCCCAACCTACTGCAAACCGGCGCGGGTTCGCCCACCGGCATTCTCGTGTACGAGGGCAATTTGCTGCCAAGCCAATTTCAGAACCAGATCATCCACTGCGACGCCGGACCCAACGTGGTGCGCAGCTATCCGGTGCAGAACGACGGCGCGGGGTACAAAGCCGAAATTGTGAACGTGCTGAAGGGTGAAAACGACCAGTGGTTCCGTCCCGCCGACGTGTGCGCCGCCCCCGACGGCTCGCTCATCGTGGCCGACTGGTACGACCCCGGCGTGGGTGGCCACCAGGCTGGCGACCAGCAGCGTGGGCGTGTGTACCGCGTGGCCCCCCCCAACACGCCGTACACCCTGCCGAAATTTGATTTCACCACGCCCGCCGGAGCCGTGGCGGCGTTGCAAAACCCGAACGTCGTCGTGCGGCACCACGCCTGGAACGCGCTGATGAAACAAGGCGCGAGCGCCGTTACCGAACTCGAAAAGTTGTGGAAATCGGGTGAAAATCCCCGGATGCGGGCAAGGGCGTTTTGGGTATTGGCAAAAATGCCCAACGGCAAAAAGTACGTGGACGAGGCCGTGAAAGACGCCAACCCCAACCTGCGCATGGCCGGGCTGCGCGCCGCCCGCGAGTTGAAGTTGAACGTGACCGGCTACGTGGCGCAGGTGGTCAACGACCCCGACCCGCAGGTGCGCCGCGAGTGCGCCCTGGCCCTGCACCACGACAAAGCCCCTGAAGCCGCCGACCTCTGGGCCACCCTCGCCAGCCAGCACGACGGCAAAGACCGCTGGTACCTCGAAGCCCTCGGCATCGGGGCCGACGGGCAATGGGACCGTTTTTTTGCCGCTTACCAAAAGAAAAACGCGAACCTGACCGACGGTCTGGCCGCCCGCGACATAGTCTGGCGCGCCCGCACCGACGAGGCCATGCCGTTTCTGGCCAAACTCGCCACCGAGCCGGGCGTGGCGTTGAAAGATCGCCTGCGCTACTTCCGGGCGATGGATTTCAACGGCGGCCCGGCCAAATCGAAGGCCCTGTTGGCGATGATGAACGGCACCGCTGCCGACCAGACCGACATCAACAAGCTGGCCCTGAAACACCTCGACCCGCAGGCCGTGGCTACCTCGCCCGTGGCCCAAAAAGCCCTTGCCGGGTTGCTCGACCAGGTGTACGGCACGCCCGAGTACATCGAACTGGTGACGCGCTACGAACTTAAAACCGAGAAACCGCGCCTGCTGAAACTGGCGCTCGCCAAAAACGCGGAAGCCATGGGCCGGGACGCCTCGAACCTGCTGCTAAAAATGGACGGTGCCCCGCTGGCCTGGAGCGTCATCAACGGCAAAGACGCCGATCAGGCCGGTCAGATGCTCAACGCCCTGCGCTGGGTGGGCAGCAAGCCTGCGCTGGAGGTGCTCCAAACGGTGGCCCTGGGTCCGAAATACGCGGCGGGCCTGCGCCGGAAAGCCGCCGAAAGCCTCGGCCAGAGCCAGAACGGCGAGGACGTCGTGCTGGCCTTGCTGAAAGAGAAAAAAGTACCGCAGGACCTCGTAGCCTCGACCGTCGCGGGCGTGAGCCGGGCCTGGCGGAAGTCGGTGCGCAACGAAGCGGCCAGCTACCTGCCGGGAGCCAAAGCCACCGCCGGGAAGCAACTGCCCGCCATGAGCGAACTGCTGGCGATGAAAAGCAAACCCGAAAACGGCATCGCGGTCTTCAAGCAGAACTGTGCCATTTGCCACCAAATCAACGGCGAAGGCATGGACTTCGGGCCGAAGCTCTCTGAAATCGGATCCAAACTGCCCAAAGAGGGCCAGTACCTCGCCATTCTGCACCCATCGGCGGGCATCAGTTTCGGTTACGAGGGCTGGGAATTAAAAATGAAAGACGGCTCGACGCTGACGGGCATCATTTCTTCAAAAACGGAAACTGACATCGACCTGAAATACCCCGGCGGCGGCACGCAGCGCGTCAAAACGAAGGACGTCAAGTCGATGAAGCAACTCGCCGACTCGATGATGCCCGCCGGGTTGCAGGAAAACATGAGCACCCAGGAACTGGTCGATTTGGTGGAGTATTTGGCGTCGCTGAAGAAAAAGTAAGTCCTCTTGTGGGGCGGGCGGCGCGACGTATCGCTGTATCCCGCCCCTGCGAACCCGGCCTGCACTCATCCACTCCAAGCCGGGTTTGAGGAGAAGAAGCTACTTTTGGACGATGCCGAAGTTACCCATTTATCGCGCCATCTGGACCTTCGTCATGTACGGTACGGATATTTACGAAAATCGCCGCCACGTACACGTTGGGCGAAAAGGCACGGAAAAACTCTGCAAAATCTGGCTCGAACCGGCGGTTGAAATTGCCAAAGCTGGTGAACTCTCAATCGGTGAGCAGCGTGAGGTTGTTGAAATCGCAATCCGATTTAGAAGCCGACTTTTGAAAAATTGGGAGCAGGTCGTCCGCGGAGAAAAAGTCGAGATTTTAAAGATCAACTGAAATGACAACCGAAGAGAAAAGTACCTCCGTAGAAGGATTTTGGAACGTAGTGCCGCGCATCAAAAACGTCTTTTTTCCCAACAAAGACCAAATTCAGGTCGAGTTGGAAGATGGGCGAATCGTCGTCAGTCCACTTGCCTCGTTCCCGAGCATTCAACGGCTAACCAGCCAGCAACGCCAAAATTGGTACCGATTCGGCAATGGCTTCAGTTTTGACGACAGCGACGAAGTAATTCATATCGAGCAGGTATTGGGAAATTTTGATTCTTATCGGCATGAAAACGAGTGTTGACGTAGTCAAGCTTAAAAAACAACTTCTCGGTTTGATTGAGCAAGGCGAAGACATTCTTACACTTGCTTCGCGCTGCGCTTCCTTTAGGTTCTAACCTACGCGATATGAAGCGTTTTAGGCAGTTTTTTTGAAGGAGAACCAGATTGTGAAAACCTCACTGGTATTCCGAAGCGAACAGACATCTTCTAAACCACCCCCGCATGCAACGCCGTACCTTTCTCCAAAAAACCACCCTCGCCGCCGGAGCCGCCCTGGCAACGCCCGCCCTGGCCAATGCGCCAACGGCGAAGTACAATTTTAAAATGAAGTATGCTCCGCACTTCGGGATGTTTGAAAACACGGCAGGCAAGGACCTCGTCGACCAGCTCAAATACATGCACGACGTGGGTTTCACCGCCCTCGAAGACAACGGCATGCCGGGCCGGTCGCCCGAAGAGCAGAAAAAAATCGGCGACGAAATGGCCAAATTAGGCATGGCGATGGGCGTGTTCGTGCTCAACAAGGGCGGCAATGGGGCCAACACGCTGGCGGCAGGCAAAAAGGGAAACGTGGAGATTTTCCTGAAAGGTTGCCGCGACGCCGTTGAAATCGCCAAGCGTTGCCACGCCAAGTTCACCACCGTCGTGCCGGGCGATTTTGAGCGGAATTTGCCCATCGGCATCCAGACGGGCCACGTTATTGACGCATTGCGGCGGGGCGTCGAAATTCTCGAACCCGCCGGGCTGGTGATGGTGCTCGAACCCCTCAGCGACACGCCCGATCTGTTTCTGCGCACTTCCGACCAGACCTACGAAATCTGCCGGGCCGTCAACAGTCCATCGTGCAAGGTACTCTTCGACATCTACCACATGCAGAAAAACGAAGGGCACCTCATCCCGCACATCGACTGGGCCTGGAACGAAATCGGCTATTTCCAGATTGGCGACAACCCCGGCCGCAAAGAACCCGGCACGGGCGAAATCAACTACCAGAACGTGTTCAAGCACGTGCACGAAAAAGCCAAAGCCAGTAACCGCGAGTTTATTTTCGGCATGGAGCACGGCATTGCCGGGTCGGGCAAGGAAGGCGAACAAGCCCTGATTCAGGCCTACGTCCAGGCGGATAACTTCGCGGTTTGACCTTTCAGACCTAACAGGTTTCTAAAACCTGTTAGGTCTTTCGCCAAAAGAAAATGCCCTGACTCACCGAGCCAGGGCATTTTTGGTATCAATCAACTCGGCGGCGAACCGCTTATTTTTTTGGCAGACGGCTTTGCGAAGCCGGGCTAATCGTGCGTAATCCGCTCTCGCGCAAACTATTCAACGAACCCCGGCCGGGCCGGACAATGGGCTGCGGAATAAACCGCGCTGCCAGCGGCGCGCTGTCTTCGGCGGAAAGCCGGACGGCCACTTTGGCGGGGGCGGGCACGTCGGCACGGGCGGCGAAAGTCCCAAAAATGGCCAGAATCATCAGGAAGGGCAGAATTTTTTGCATCGGACTCCGCGAAGGTGCTACTTTCTCTTTGCAGGAGTCAAAGGTACTTTTTTTCGTTGAATTGTCCAACCTGCGCTCGGCGGCTCACTGCTCGTGGAAGTGAAACTCGTGCCCGCAGTGCGGACAAACCAGCGGCTTGTGCCGGTGGCGCAGCATGGCCTGCGCAAAGCCGGAGGCCAGAATACCCGTTGGGAGGGCGAACAGTCCCACGCCGGCAATGGCCATGATGCCGCCGAAAAATTTGCCCAGCGGCGTGTGCGGCACGGCGTCGCCGTAGCCCACGGTGGTGAGCGTGGAAACCCCCCACCAGAGCGTGGCCGGGATGCTCGAAAACACTCCGGGCTGGGCGTCGTGCTCGATGTAAAACATGATGCTCGACGAGATGATAAGCATGAAAATAATGAACGCGGCGCTGAGAACGAGTTCTTCCTTTTTTTCCTGCACCACGTTCTGGATGATGCGCAGCGCGTGCGAATAGCGGGTAACGCGGAACAACCGCAGAATCCGGAAAATGCGCAGGATGCGCAGCAGCCCCGTATCGGAGGCAAAGTGCGAGAAGTAGAACGGCACGATGGCCAGCAGGTGAATCAACGCCCCCAGCGAAACCACGTACCGCAACCGCCCCCAGACTGGGTGGCGGTACTGCTCATTTTCGACGCACACCCACAGCCGCAGGCCGTACTCGATGGTGAAGAAAATGGCCGAGAAATACTCGAAATCGATGAACAGACGCGGAAAACGAGCATTGATGTCGCGCACGGTGTGCAGCACGATGGCCAGGGCGTTGAGCGCGATGATGGTAACCAAAACCAGGTTGAACGCCCGGCTGAGGCCGCTGCGCTGCCCGCCGGCAGTTTCGAGAACCTTGTAGAACTGTCGCCGAAGTTGGTTCATTTGTCGCAAGCCGGTTGGTGGTGGGAAAGGCACTTCGTAATTTCGTCGGTCGAAGTTACCAAAACGTCTTTTCCGGTCAGTACGTCTGCGTTTGCAATGCGAAACCTTCTCCTTTTTTTTCTGCTGGTGCCGCCCCTGGCGCACGCTCAGCAAGTGCTCACCCTCGAACAGGCCATCCGGATTGCCCTCGAAAACAACTATTCGATTAAAATTGCCAACAGCCGGGTGCAATTGGCCGAAAACGACAACAAGTACCGCAACGCGGGCTTTCTGCCGCTGGTGAGTGGCACGGCGCAGAAAAACTACAGCAGCAACAGCATCAACCAGACGTTCTTCCCGGTATCGGGGGGGGTAGCCCGCGACCCGCTCGTGCAAAGCGGCGTGAACAACAACAACAGTTTGCTGGGTGTCAACGCAGTCTGGACGATATTCGACGGCTTCGGCATGTTCATCGCCCGTGACCGGCTGGCCGAACTGGTCCGGTCCGGGCAGGCCAACGCCAAGGTGACGGTCGAAACCACCGTGGCCAACGTTAGCAACGCCTACTTCGACGTGGTACGCCAGCAGGCGCGCGTGGCAACCCAGCGCGACGCCCTCGACAGCATCTCGACCGAGCGGGTGCGCCTGGCCCGCGATCGTTTCGAGGTGGGGCAAGGCTCAAAGCAGGATTACCTGTCGGCTCAGGTGGATTACAACACCGACAAAGCCGCGCTTCTGGCCGAAGAGCAAGCCTTGCAAACCGCCAAAGTTGCCCTAAACGCCCTGCTCGTGCGACCCCAAACCGCCGACTTCGTGGCCGAGGCCGTCATTCCGCTGCGGCGCGATTTGGCCCTGGAAACGCTCCGTGAACAGGTGCGTCGGCAAAATCCGTCGCTGCTCGTGGCGGCGCTCAACCGGCGGCTGGCTGAACTCGACGTAAAAAGCCAGGAGGCGTTGCTTTACCCAACCGTGGACGTGCTGGGCGGTTACAACCGCTCCACACAGAACAACGGGGCGGGATTTGGGGTGCGAAATGGCCAGACGGGTGCCTTCAGTTACGGCATCCGGGCGACGATTCCGATTCTGAACGGCTTCAACCAGCGGCGGCTCGTGCAGGACGCCAAAATCAGCCAGCTTATCACCGAGCAGCAGGAAGCCGACCTGCGCGTGCAACTCGACGCGGCCCTCGACCAGACCTTCGTCAACTACCGCAACAGCCTGCAACTCATCGACCTGGAGGCCCAAAACCTCAGCCTCGCCCGCCAAAACGCGGACATTGCCCTCGAACGCTACCGCATCGGCGTATCGACACCGCTCGAACTCCGCGAGGCCCAGCGCAACGCCGTGGCCGTGCAGACCCGCCTCATCGAAGCGCAGTACAACACCAAACTGGCCGAAATTGAACTCCAGCGCCTAAGCAGCGCCATCATTGAGTAGCCAACCGTTTCGTGCAAAACAAAAAGCCACCGGCAAATTCCTGCCGGTGGCTTTTTGGCGAAAAATCCGGGTTATTTCCCCTGCTTAACCTTCCACATGCCTTCCCGCGCGGCCTGCTCTTCGTAGCCGTGGAGTTGAATGGGTTTCTCGTTCTTGCGCAGTTTCATGTTCAGAAATTCCACCAGCAGCGAGAAGGCAATGGCAAAATACAGGTAGCCCTTCGGCACACTGCCCACTTCTCCCCCGAAAATAACCACCTCGCCCATGTGAGCCGCTTCAGCAATGAGCATAAATCCAATCATGATGAGAAACGCCAGGCCGAGCATCTGGATGGACGGGTGCTCATTGACAAACTTGCCCACCGGCCCGGAAAACAGCATCATAATTACGACCGACAGCACCACGGCCACAATCATAATCGTGATGTTCTGGGTCAGGCCGATGGCCGTCAGGATGGAATCAATCGAAAAGACAATGTTGATGAGCGCAATTTGCAACACCACCGCCGTCAGGCCTTTATTGCCCGTGCTTTGCGGCTTCTTTACCTCGTCGTTGTCGGGGTTGCCTTCGAGTTTGTGGTGGATTTCGGACGTGCTTTTGTAAATCAGAAACAGCCCGCCGACGAACAAAATCAGGCCCTGCCCCGATAGGCCGCCCCGAAACCAGCCCCAGTCGAAGTGGGTGAAGGGTTCGCTCAGCGAAATCAGAAACGAAATGCCGAACAGCAGCACAACCCGAAAAATCATAGCCAGCAGCAACCCGATGTTGCGGGCTTTGGGTTGGTCGGCGGTGGGCAGTTTGTTGGCGGCAATGGAAATGAAAATGATGTTGTCGATGCCCAAGACGATTTCCAGAAACGTCAGCGTAAGCAGACTAACGAGGCCTTCGGCGGTAAAAAGTTGGTCGAACATGGGAAAGGGGCAGTTTCGGTGACGAGCCGCAAAGCTATGGCTTACCGGGGCGCTCGCCAAAAATCCATTCCACCGCCGGACGATTCCCAGAGGCGGGTGGTCGGAAAATGGCCAGGAAAAGCAAAACCCCGAAAGCGGCTGCTTCCGGGGTTTGGGGTGGGTATAACAGGATTCGAACCTGTGACCTCTTGCGTGTGAAGCAAGCGCTCTAAACCAACTGAGCTATACACCCGGTACTTTGGTGGGAAGAGTGGGCCCTGTAGGATTCGAACCTACGACCCCCTGCTTGTAAGGCAGGTGCTCTGAACCAACTGAGCTAAGAGCCCTTCGCCGTTTTCGGACTGCAAAGATGTGGGGCCAGGTCGCTTTTTACCAAACGAGCGCCGAAAATAATTTCGGACACGCGGCGAATTGCCGACACACCCCGAAACAGGTTGTTTCCCAAATGGTTGAATCACCCTTTGCTTGTGTGGCAAATGGGCAAACGAAAAAAATTTTATTTTACGGAGTAGGCTAAACCCCATACTTTTTGGAAATTTGCCGTCATCCGACTGGGCATACGCCAAATTTTATTTTTCAGCCGACTTCATTCCATGAGCGCCAGCAAACTCGACCAGATTGACCGCAAGGTTCTGGAAATTCTTCAGTCCAACGCTAAAATCACCAACGCCCAGCTTTCCAAGGAAATCGGCCTTTCGCCCGCCCCAACCCTCGAACGGGTCAAGAAACTCGAAACTTCCGGCATTATCCAAAGCTACCACGCTCAACTCGACCGCGAGAAAATCGGCCTCGGCGTCACCACCTTCGTGCAGGTGTCGCTGGTGGGGCACAAAAAGCTGGTAACCGACCAGTTCGTCGAGCAAATCAACGAGATTCCCGAGGTCATCGAATGCCACCACGTGACGGGTTCGGGCGACTTTCTGCTCAAAATCATCGCCAAAGACATTTCGTCGTACCAGAAACTGATGCTGGAAAAAATCAACGAAATCGAAGAGGTCGCCAGCACCCAGACGATGGTCATCCTCTCGACCTTCAAGGAAAGCAAAGTGTTGCCGATTCCGTGAGCAATTTAGCATTCGTCATTCAGCGTTTTTATGGATAAGGCCTGAACGCTAAACCCCAAACTCACTTCCGCAGCTTCCGCACGGCTTTCTGCTTCTTGCGGTTCTCGTCGAGCAGCTTCTTCGCTTCTTCGCGCTGGCTGGTCTTTCGGTCGGCAAATTCCACGACCTTTTCGAAGTACCCCCTGGCTTCTTCCAGGTTGCCTTCGGCGTCGGCCATTTTGCCCAGGTTCAGCCACGACGACACGTGGTACCCCGAGTTTTTCGCGCCCGTTTGTTCAGCAAAAGCAATCGTGCGGCGGTAGTTTTCCTTCGCCACGGCAAAATTCCGGTAAACAAACTGGTTGTAGTAGGCCAGAATAAAACTGGCGTAACGCCCGCTGATGGGTTCGTAGCCCGTCTGGTGGGCATCAATGCGCTGCAAAATGGACTGGGCGGCTTCCTGGGCCTCGTTCATGCGTCCCGTTACGAAGGCGGTACGGGCGAAGTAGCGGTGAAAAAATGGGTTGTTGGGGTAACTCTGGTTGAGGTAGCGGGCGAGTTGGTAGGCCTTCTCGTGCTGGCTTTCCATGCTGTAAATCTGGAGCAGGAAGTACTGCGCCTCGGTGCGGGTGTAAAACGCGTTGTTCGACACGCTCTCCAACTGCTTAATTCCCTCTGCCTTGTTGCCCTTGCTGAAAAACCACAAGAAAGGCTTCAGCGCCGGGTAATTGGCCGGAATCCACTCAACGTAGTAATTGTACAGCCCGTCGCCGAAGAGAAGTTCGGGACTGAAATCCTGGTGATTCTTGCTTTTTTCGAGGTACTTCAGCGAGCTTTTCCCGGCAAAAGCAGCCTTCGTCCAGCGTTTCCGTTCGGCGTACAACCGGCCTTTGAAGGCGTGGGCGGCGGCCAGAAAAAAGGCGGCCTCCACGTTGTCGTCGTCCTCGTCGTACATTTTCTCCGCCTTCTCGATGGCCTTGTCCATGTAGTCAAGGCATTTTTCGTCGTACATGGCGTTGTCCGAGTTCGGCACGATTTTCCACCACTCGGCCAGGCCGAAGAGGAAGTAGGGCAGGGGGTGTTCGGGGTATTTGGTCTGGAGCCAGCGGAATTCACGGTCGGCCTCGGCAAAATCAAAGTTGTACATGGCGTTGACGGCCACCGTGGCGTCGTGCTGCACCTCCATGTTTTTGAGCAGCAGGCCTTCGGAACGTACCTTTTCGTTTGCCTCGGCGTCTTTCCACCACTGGGCCTGGGCGGGGGCCGTCAGGACCAGCGAGCCAACCAGCAAAACGTTGAAAATCAGAATGCGCATAGCGAGTCGATGGTACAAACAGCGAAATCAGAACGCCGCCGGGGGCGCGGTCGTTTCCAAACCACTTAAATTTTTGTTAACGGCAAATTCCTATTTTTGGCTTTACTCTTCCCTTTTCGATGGTCACCGTCAAAGACAAAGCCTTCCGACCGTTTCTCGACCAACCCACCGTTGAGGCTCGCATTCACCAATTGAGCCAGCAAATCAGCCACGATTACGCCGGGCGGCAACCCTTGCTGGTGGCCGTACTCAACGGGGCCTTTCTGTTCGCCGCCGAGTTGATGAAAGGCATCGCGGTGCCCTGCGAAATTACCTTCGTGCGGGTGGCTTCCTACCAGAAAACGGGTTCTACAGGCCAGGTCAAGACCATTCTTGGCCTGACCGAAGCCATCGAAAACCGCGACCTCATCATCGTGGAAGACATCGTGGACACGGGCCTGACGATGACCGAACTGCTGGGTCAGTTGACGGCGCTCAAACCCCGTTCCATCGAAATCGCCACGTTGCTCCACAAGCCCGAAGCCACGCGGGTACCGCTCCGGCTGCGCTACGTGGGCTTTGAAATCGAAGACAAGTTCGTTGTGGGGTACGGCCTCGACTACGACGGCCTGGGACGAAACCTGGCGGGGATTTACCAGTTGAGTGTCTGAACCGCACGGTTCAGACGTACCGCCCCTCCGCCAACTCCCGCTTCACCTGCCGCACGCGTTCGTTGAACGTGGTGTGCTCGAAATCCACGCCCTCCACGCTCACCGTCCGCAGGTAGGCCAGCAAATCGGGCTGGTGCTCGATCACGCGCCCCGTTTGCACCAAAATGTACTTCGACGTCGTCCAGAGCAGGTTTTTCAATTCGCGCCCGGTTTCGTTGGCCATCGCATACTCGGTTACTTTGGTGGAATCGTTGAAGTAAATCACGCTGGTGATGATGCTTACCCACTCGCTCACGTTGGCGGGCCGCACGTAGGCAATCTGGTGGTTGTACACCACCCAACTCGCGTTGTACTGCGTGAAGGTGTAGTCGGAGCGGAGGCCGTAGAGCAGCGCCTGCTGATCTTCGCGGGCATTGAAGTAATAATCGAAGTACTTGGCGTTGTTGAGGTGCCGCAGCGGGTCGCAGTCCTGAAACCGGATCACCGAGCGACTGTGGGTACGCTTGGGGTAGGATTTGGTGGGGTCGAGTTGAAACATACGTAGCGCTGACCTCTGGTCAGCGTTTTTTTATGGTTGTAAAATAAGATTCGGTACGTATGCGACGCCGACTAAAAGTCGGCGCTACCGATCCACTTCCCCCATCACCAGATCCAGCGAACCAATGATGGCCACGAGGTCGGCCACGAGCGCGCCCCGGCTTATTTCGTGGATGGGCGAAAGGTTGTGAAAACAGCAGGAGCGGGCTTTCACGCGCTGGGGCACGTCGCTGCGACCGTCGGTGCGGAAGTAGAAACCCAGTTCGCCTTTGGGCGTTTCGCCGCGTACGTAAAACTCCATCGCCTTCGGGCGGATTTTCTTCGGCACCACGGCCTGCGGGTCGAAGTCGGGCGTGCGGCGTTCGGGGCCTTCGAGGTGGTCGAGGCACTGCTCGATGAGCTTCAGCGATTCCCAGCATTCGAGGACGCGCACGTGGTTGCGGTCCCAGCAGTCACCGGTTTTGCCCATCTGCCCGGAACCGATGGGCACGTCGAAGTCCAGTTCGGGGTACACCGAGTAGCCGTCCACCTTCCGCAAGTCCCAGCGCAGGCCCGACCCGCGCAGCACCGGCCCCGTGCAGCCGTAGTTGACGGCCAGCGCCAGCGGCAGTACGCCTACGCCCGCCGTGCGGCTCACGAAAATCTGGTTTTCAATTACCAACTGCTGCAATTCGACGAGCTTGGGCTTCAGGTAGGCCACAAATTCCCGGCATTTCTCCTCAAACCCCACGGGCAAATCGTAAAACAGCCCGCCGATCCAGATGTAGTTGTAGAGCATCCTGGCCCCGCTCACCCATTCGAGCATCCGCTGGAGGTGTTCGCGGTCGCGCATCATCCACAGAAACGCCGTGTATGCTCCGAGGTCGAGGGCGTAAGTGCCCACGGCTACGAAGTGCGAGGCCAGGCGGTTCAGTTCGGCCACCAGCACCCGGATGAATTCGATGCGCCGGGGCAGTTCGGTAATGCCCAGCATCCGCTCCACGCCCAGCGCGTACACGTGTTCGGAATTCATCGCCGCGAGGTAATCGAGCCGGTCCACATACGGAATCACCTGGTTGAAGGGCATCGACTCGGCGTGTTTTTCAAAACAGCGGTGCAAATAGCCGAGGTGCGGCACCACGTCCACGATGAGTTCGCCGTCGGTCACCACTTCGAGGCGCAGCACGCCGTGGGTCGAAGGGTGCTGCGGCCCCATCGAAAGCACCATCTCCTCCGAGCGCAGGGTGCTGAGCTGGTGCTTATTGGGGTCCGAGAGGCGGTGGTTGTCGGGGTGGTAGTGGTACTGGAGCGGTTTCACGGCCCAAAGTTCCAAAAACTTTAGGGGTTCCGTTTGCCGCGTGGCGAAAACTTCCTACTTTTGCGTTCCATTTTCAGCACTCCCCGTTGTTCGTGCCTTGTTGTCCGTGGTTTGGAATCACTCCGAAGCGGACTTTACGGACAACGCCCAACGAATAACGAACACCGAATCATGGCAAAGAAAGGCAACCGCATCCAGGTCATTCTGGAATGCACCGAGCAGAAGAACTCGGACGTACCCGGCATGTCGCGTTACATCACGACCAAGAACCGCAAGAACACGACCGGCCGCATGGAACTCAAGAAGTACAACCCCTTCATGAAGAAGGTGACGGTCCACAAGGAAATTAAGTAATCACTTGTTGTCCGCTGTTCGTTGACTGTTGCCTGACCAGGCTGGTTAACCCGAACAACGAACAACGAATAACGAACAACTCCAATGGCAAAGAAAGTCGTTGCAACCCTGAAAAAAGAAGGCGGGAAAAACTACGCCAAGGTCATCCGTGCCGTGAAGTCGCCGACGACTGGTGCCTACACCTTCAAGGAAGAAATCGTTTCCCTCGACCAGGTTCAGGATTCGCTGAAAGGCTAAGGTGCCTTTTCGCCCGTTCATTGAATCGTCCCCCAACGCCAGCCGTCGGGGGACTTTTTTTGTTGTAGTTTTGCCCGGAAACCACCCGCTTCTCCGCCGTCATTGCGAGGAACGAAGCAGCGGTAGCGGGTGGCGTGACGAAGCAATCCTTCGTCGGTCGTACCTTCCTTCTCGCCATGACGCGTTTTTAAAAATGGGCTTATTCGATTTTTTTACCAAGAAAAAAGAGCAGGTCGTCCAGGAGGAAAAAGAATCGCTCGAAAAAGGGCTGGAACGCTCGAAAGAGGGATTTTTCAGCAAACTGAGCCGGGCCGTGGTGGGCAAGTCGAAGGTGGACGACGAGGTACTCGACGAACTGGAGGAAATCCTGATTTCGTCGGACGTCGGCGTGGAAACCACCGTCAACATCATCCGCCGCATCGAGGCCCGCGTCGAGCGCGACAAGTTTGTCAGCACCGACGAACTCGACCAGATTCTGCGCGACGAAGTGGCCGCGCTGCTTTCGGAGAATAAATCCGCCGACATTACCGACGATTTCGACACGCCGCCGGGCATCAGGCCCTACGTCATCATGGTCGTGGGCGTCAACGGCGTGGGCAAAACCACGACAATTGGCAAACTGGCCTCACGCTATTTCAAGGCGGGCAAAAAAGTGGTTTTAGGCGCGGGCGATACGTTCCGGGCCGCCGCCGTGGAGCAACTCCGCCTCTGGGGCGAGCGCACGGGCATCCCCGTCATCCACCACGGCATGAACACCGACCCGGCCTCCGTGGCCTACGACGCCGTGAAGCAGGCCACCGACCAGGGTGCCGACGTGGTGATCATCGACACGGCGGGCCGCCTCCACACGAAGGTGAACCTGATGAACGAACTCACGAAAATCAAACGGGTGATGCAGAAAATTTCGCCCGACGCGCCCCACGAGGTGTTGCTCGTACTCGACGGCTCGACGGGCCAGAACGCCTTTATCCAGGCCCAGGAATTCACCAAGGCCACCGACGTTACGGCCCTGGCCATCACCAAACTCGACGGCACGGCCAAAGGCGGCGTGGTCATCGGCATTTCCGACCAGTTTAAAATTCCCGTCAAGTACATTGGGGTGGGCGAGAAAATCGAGGATTTGCAGGTGTTCAACAAGCGGACGTTCGTGGAGAGTTTGTTTAAAAAATAAGGAAGAAGGGGAGGAGAGAGACGAGTCGAAAAACTTTCCTCCTCGCTTTCAACCCTTTTTCTTCTTTCCGTGTCTGAGGCAAACCAAACGCCTGAAACCCATGAAGCTACGTTTCCTCTCCCTGATTTTATTGACGAGTCTGGCTTCCTGCCACAAAGAAACGCTGGAAGTGATGCCGACCAACGGTCCCCTCGAAGGCCGGTACCGCGTCGAAGCCGATCCGGTGCGGTGCGCGTTGCCCACGTCCAACTGGCTGGAAGTGAGCCGGGTGAACGGCGCGTACCAATTCAGTTACGACCGCTTCGGCAAAGGTCCCTTCACGCTCGACGGCGTGGAAGCCCGAAAGTTGGACGACCAGAAGTACGAACTCTGGCTCGACGACCAGCGCGTTGGGCAGTACACCTACGAAACCATGCTCTGGCGGTCGGGCAAGCCCAAACTGTGGGTGCTGTCCGTCCGCCACGACGACGGCAAGCCGAGTGGGGTGGAGTTTATGGGGGTGAAGGAGTGAAGAATGTTCAATGCTCAATGTTCAACTTCTAATGATTTTCACTGGATGTTGAACATTGAAAATTGAGCATTGAACATTCTTAGTGCTTAAAGTGCCGCACGCCGGTCATCACCATCGCCAGGCCGTGGCCGTTGCAGTACGCGATGGAATCCTGGTCTTTGATGGAACCGCCCGGCTGCACCACTGCCGTGATGCCCGCCTGACCGGCGATTTCGACGCAGTCGGGGAAAGGGAAAAAGGCGTCGGAGGCCATCACTGCACCGGTCAAATCGAAGCCGAAACTTCGGGCTTTTTCAATCGCCTGCTTCAGCGCGTCCACGCGCGAGGTCTGACCGACACCGCTGGCCAAAAGCTGGTTTTCTTTCGCCAGCACAATCGTGTTCGATTTCGTGTGTTTGCAAACTTTCAAGGCAAATTCCAGCGCCCGGAGTTCGCTTTCGGTCGGCGTTTTTTCGGTCACGGTGCGCATCTGGGCGGCGGTTTCGGTGGCGGTGTCCTTGTCCTGCTCCAGCACACCGTTCAGGGCCGTTTTAAACATCGTACCCGTTTTCCCGGCGGGTTTCCGTTTCAATAAAATCCGGTTTTTCTTCGATTTCAACAGCGTCAGCGCCTCCTCGTCGTAGTCGGGCGCGATCAGGATTTCCATGAACAACTTGTTCAGTTCCTCTGCCGTCGCCAAATCGATTTTCGCGTTGGTTACCAACACCCCGCCGAAGGCCGAAACCGGGTCGCAGGCCAGCGCGTTGAGGTACGCCTCGCGCACGGTTGGGGCCGTAGCCACGCCGCAGGCGTTGGTGTGCTTGATGATGACAAAAGATGCCGCCGGGGATACGGGTTCGGAAAACTCCTCAATCAGTTCCACCGCCGCATCCACGTCCACAAGGTTGTTGTAAGAAAGTTCCTTGCCGTGCAACTTGTCAAACAGCGCATCGAGGTCGCCGTAGAACGTGGCCTGCTGGTGCGGGTTTTCGCCGTAGCGGAGGGGATTGGCGGGCAGCGCGTGGAAGTCGGTCGGGACCGTTTTTCCGAGGAACCACGCGTTGATGGCCGTGTCGTAGTGCGAACTGACGCCGAAGGCTTCCGCCGCGAATTTCCGGCGGTCTTCTAACTCGGTGGCCCCTTCGTTTTCCTGCAAAAGGCGCAGCACTTCGCTGTACTGACCCCGGTGACTGACGATGAGCACGTCCTGAAAGTTTTTGGCTCCGGCCCGGATGAGCGAAATGCCGCCGATGTCGATTTTTTCGATAATCTCGTCCGCCGCTGCGCCCGAGGCGACGGTGGCTTCAAACGGATACAAATCCACGACGACCAAATCGATCGACGGAATGCCGTAGCTGTCGGCGGTCTGGGCGTCGTCGTCGAAGTCGCGGCGGTAGAGAATGCCGCCGAACACCTTCGGGTGCAGGGTTTTTACGCGTCCCCCGAAAATGGACGGGTACGTCGTCAACTCCTCGACGGGTGTGACGGGGATGCCCATTTTCTCGATAAATTCCTGCGTACCACCGGTCGAGTACATCGTAACCCCTTGTTGATGAAGTAATTCAACCAGCGGACCGAGGCCGTCTTTGTGGTAAACCGAAAGCAGGGCGGACGTGATTTTGCGGAAGGTCATGCGGGAGGGTTGCGGGTTTTGAAGCCGCAAAAATAGGAATTGCGGAAGCTACCTTTGTCAAAGTTTTGAACTTTGACAAAGGTTTATCCTGCTAATGACCCGCGTCTTGCTCGTCGATAACTACGATTCGTTCACCTATAACCTCGTCCAACTGGTCGAGGAGGCGGGCGCGGCGGTGACGGTCGTGAAAAACGACGCACTGGATTTTGAAGCGGTGAAGGCGTTCGACAAAATCCTGCTCTCGCCGGGACCGGGACTGCCCGCCGGGTCGGGCCGGTTGCTGCCGCTGATTCGGGAATTTTCGGCGAAAAAACCGATTCTGGGCGTGTGCCTGGGCCATCAGGCCATCGCCGAAGCGTTCGGGGGAACGCTCGTCAACCTCGATAAAGTCTACCACGGCATCCGGCAACAAATCGAACTGGGCGAGGACACCTTGTTCAGCGGAATTCCCCGAAAAACCACCGTCGGTCTGTACCATTCCTGGGCTGTGGCGCGGGTGGGTTTTCCCGAAAGCCTCGAAATCATCGCTGAATCGCCCGACGGCGTGATCATGGCCCTCCGTCACCGTTCGCTCGACGTGCGCGGCGTGCAGTTTCACCCCGAATCGTACATGACGGCGGCAGGAGCGCACATGCTGGCGAATTGGCTGGCGGAACCCTGACGAGTCAGATTAACTGCTCTACGGTGGGTCAACGGTGATTTTGTCGGAAGGTCGGGTAGTCGCCGCTTGCCGGGGTGGCACGGCGCAAGGCCGGGCGGAGCACGTCCGGGCCTGGTTTTTCGGCCCCACGACTGGTCGCTGCGGCGGGGGAGGTTTGCGGCAGGGCCAGGAGCGGGGAACTGGTAATCGGCATGACGCCGGTTTTGCGGCATTCTTCCACGTCGATAATCTGGCAACTCAGGTCGGGGTTGACGGGGTCTTCCAGTTTGGTTCTGTACTGATCGTAGGTAGCGTTGGCGTCGTCGATGGCGGCGTTGAAGGCTCGCCACGCCCCGAGGTGGCGCGAATCTTTACCAAACCAGGTGTCGTACAACTTCGCGAGTTTCCGGCCGGGCGTGCCCTGGGTGGGGTTGCTGAGGAGGGTGGTTTCGAGCAAATCGAATTCTTTGTGTTCGCGGTCAAGGTAAAAACCCAGAAAGCAATGCCCCGGCACGAGCACCAGAAACGGGTCGATTTCGATGCGGCGCAGCACGGAGGCAAACAGCACCGTGGCATCGACGCACCCGGCCTGGGCTGCGCGGAGGGTTTGGTCGATAAACCGCACGTTCTGGCTCCACACTTTCTGGTCGGCTCCGCTGGGGCGGGTGGTGGCGCTGTAGCGCAGGCCGCGCTGCCGCAGGGCCGTCCAGAGCGCGAACACCTGCTTGTACACGTCGTCGGGGGTGCCCTGGTAGCCGTCCACGCCGTCGACGAGACCCGTGGCAAGGGCTTCGTGCAGCAGCACGTCCACGTCGGGATGATTTTCGTTGACGTAGGCGGCGAACATCCAGGAGACGTCCTCTTCCTCGCCGTAGAGGTTTTTAAACGCGTACGGGCAATCGGTGACGGCCCGCACGGGGAAATTTTTCGTTTGCTGGCCCACGCGCTGCCCGTTGAGGTACAACGTGAAGGTGGCCGAGGCGGGCCGCGGTTGGGTTAGGTGGGCGAGCACCTCGAAGTCGTAGCGGACGGTCGGGAAAATGGAGTAGGTTTCGCCCGCTTTTTCGAGCAACCCCTCGTACACGCTCACGGCTTCGGCCAGGTGCGGCACCTGCACTTCCAGCCGGATGGCCGTGCCCGCTGCGGGGTTCACCAGCCGGATGCCGAGCATGCCGTTCTGGTCGCCGAGCCACGTCGGGTCGGCGTCGTCGGGTTCGTAGAGGTGAGCCGTGGCCGTGGCGAGTACGTAGGAGGGAAACAGTTGCCCGTCCATTTCCAGCAAGGGCTGCCAATCGACCGTCTGGGCGGGGCTACGCAGGGCCAGCAGAAACAGCAACGCGCCCAGCCAGGCCGGGCGAACGGAGTAGAAACGCGTCACGAAAATTCAAACGAAGGTGGTGGAGGTTGGTGGCCTGAAATTACGCGCCGAACGGGAAAAGAAAAAGCCGTTGCGGAGGGACAACGGCTTTTTTGGAAAAGAAAATTTGGCGAAACACTATTCTACCGGAAACCTTCGGGAAGTATGCACTACGTTCAGAACGGCCACCGAACCCTGATCAGGTACTTCGTAAATAATGCAGTAAGTTCCCTCAATCAATTCGCGTACTTCCTCCACACCCAATTCCGGTACTATCCGACCAACACGCGGAAATTTTGAAAGGATCTCGACTCGTTCAAAAAAGCGGCTTACCAGCCGGTTCGCATACCTGGCCGAATCCTGGGAAATGTTATTCGGCGATGTTGGCTACGTCGTTCAGGGCGTCGTCCGACCAGGTTACGGTAACCATTTGTTCAACTTTTGCCGGGCCTCCTCTGTTGTGTACGTTTTGCCTTGCCGCACTTGCTGGCGGCTTTTCTCAATCTTTTCGAGCAAAATCAACCGCTCGATAAGGTCCTCCAACGCGAACTCCTCGGGCAATTGGTCGATGGTTTCGGTCAGAACTGCTTTTTTCATCGAAGTTTCCAGTTTGCGATTTCCAAAGCTACCCAAACCGGTTTACAAACAAAAACCCTGGCTTCACGAGGCCAGGGTTTTCAAGGTCGCATTTTTGGCAAAAACTTATTTCGCCAGTTTCGCCTTCAGGTTCTCGTTTAGGGCTTCCAGGAAATCTTCCGTGTTGAGGTAGTGCTCGCCCGCCACGAGGGCCGTGCCGTTGGGGTACACCGAAATGGCCAGGTCTTTCGTCATTTTCCCGCTCTCCACGGTTTCCACGCAGACCTGTTCGATGGAATTGCAGAATTCGATCAGCTCCTTGTTGCCGTCAAGTTTGCCCCGGAAGGCCAGGCCGCGAGTCCAGGCGTAGATCGAGGCAATCGGGTTGGTCGAGGTTTTGTTGCCTTTCTGGTACTCGCGGTAGTGGCGGGTCACGGTGCCGTGGGCGGCTTCGGCTTCCATCGTCTGGCCGTCGGGCGTCACGAGTACGGAGGTCATCAGCCCCAGTGAGCCGAAGCCCTGCGCCACCGTGTCGCTCTGCACGTCGCCGTCGTAATTTTTGCAGGCCCACACGAAGTTGCCGTTCCACTTGAGGGCCGAGGCCACCATGTCATCGATGAGGCGGTGTTCGTAGTGCACGCCCATCGCCTTGAAGGTGGACTGGTAGATTTCCTCGAAGATGTCCTTGAACCGCCCGTCGTACTTTTTCAGAATCGTGTTTTTGGTCGAAAGGTAGAGCGGCCAGCCTTTTTGCATGGCCATGTTGAAGCACGACTGCGCGAAACCCCGGATGCTTTCGTCGACGTTGTACATGCCCATCGCCACGCCGGGGCCGTTGAACTGGTACACGTCGAATTCCATGACGTTGCCGTCTTCGCCTTCAAATTTCATCGTCAGCTTGCCCTTGCCCGGCACCACAAAATCGGTGGCGCGGTACTGATCGCCGAAGGCGTGCCGCCCGACGATGATGGGGGCCGTCCAGTTGGTGACGAGCCGTGGCACGTTCTGCATCACGATGGGTTCGCGGAATACCGTGCCGTCGAGGATGTTGCGGATGGTGCCGTTGGGCGACTTCCACATCTGCTTGAGGTTGAACTCCTTCACGCGCTGCTCGTCGGGCGTGATGGTGGCGCATTTGATGCCCACGCCGTACTGCTTGATGGCGTTGGCGGCGTCGATGGTCACCTGGTCGTTGGTCTGGTCGCGGTATTCAATGCCGAGGTCGTAGTACTTGATGTCAACATCGACGTAGGGAAGAATGAGTTTATCCTTGATGAACTTCCAGATAATCCGGGTCATTTCGTCGCCGTCGAGTTCAACGACGGGGTTGGCCACCTTGATTTTTTCCATGCCGGGCAAGAAATTGAGTAATGGTCAGAAGAATAGGGGGCAAAGGTAAGCAAGGCGGCGGAAACGGAAAGCCCGCCGGTTTCGGTTTGGGCGGAAAAGGTGGTAATTTTGAGGCGTTAAAACCCGGAACGAGCCATGAAAGCCGAGGAAAGTGTCATCGTTATTGACCCCGAAATTCACAGCGGCGACCCCGTGTTCCGGGGTACCCGTGTGACGATTCAGACCCTGTTCGATTACCTGTCCAACGCGACGATGGAGGATTTCGAGCGAGGATTTCCCCATGTCTCCCGCGAAATGGTCAATCAGGCATTGCGCGAAGTGGCGAAGCGCGGAATTCCCCGACCCAAGCGCAGAAAAATCACCCAGGACCATGCACTTGCTGCTTGATGAGAACGGTCGGGGCCATTTTTGACAAAAAACAAACGAATCGAATCATTAACCAAATTTTAGCCGAGAAGTAACAAGCATCATGTTCGAAAACCTCCAGGATAAGCTCAATAAAGCCATCCGAACCCTGAAAGGCTCGGGGCGGATCACCGACGTCAACGTCGCCAGCACGGTCAAGGAAATCCGCCGGGCGCTGATGGACGCCGACGTCAACTACAAAGTCGCCAAGGAAATCACTGACGAGATTCGGGAAGAGGCGATGGGCCAGAAAATCCTGATTGCCGTCGAGCCGGGTCAGATGCTCGTCAAAATTGTGCAGGACAAGCTGACCGAACTCATGGGCGGAGCCGCCGTGGGCATGATCCTCAAGGGCGACCCGGCCATCGTGCTTATCGCGGGTTTGCAGGGTTCGGGGAAAACCACCTTTTCAGGCAAACTCGCCAACCTGCTCAAGAAATCGGGCCGCAACGTGCTCCTCGTGGCCTGCGACATTTACCGCCCCGCCGCCATCGAGCAGTTGAAGGTGCTCGGCGAGCAGGTCGGCGTGGAGGTGTACGCCGAGCCGGAGAACAAAAACGCCGTGCAAATCGCGCAGAATGCGTTGGCTTTCGCCAAAAAGAACGGGAAGAAAATCGTCATCGTCGACACCGCCGGGCGCCTGGCCGTGGACGAGGTGATGATGCAGGAAGTCGAAAACCTGAAGGCCGCGCTCAACCCGAGCGAAACGCTGTTCGTGGTGGATTCGATGACCGGCCAGGACGCCGTCAACACGGCCAAAACCTTCAACGACCGCCTTAATTTCGACGGCGTGGTGCTGACCAAACTCGACGGCGACGCCCGGGGCGGGGCGGCGTTGAGCATCCGGCACGTGGTCGAAAAACCCATCAAGTTCATCTCAACGGGCGAGAAAATGGAGGCCCTCGACCAGTTTTACCCCGACCGGATGGCCAGCCGGATTCTGGGCATGGGCGACGTGATTTCGCTGGTCGAAAAAGCCCAGCAGGCGTTTGACGAAGACGAGGCCCGGCGCATCAGCAAGCAGATTCGCCAGAACCAGTTTAACTTCGAGGACTTCCAGTCGCAGTTGCAGCAGATCAAGAAAATGGGCAACATCAAGGACCTGATGGGCATGATTCCCGGCATGGGAAAAATGGTGAAGGACCTTGAAATCGACAACGATTCGTTCAAGCCCATTGAGGCCATCATCGGCTCCATGACGCCCCACGAGCGCCAGAACCCCGACGTCATCGACGCCAACCGCAAGCGCCGCCTGGCCGCCGGGTCGGGCACCACGCTCCAGCAGGTCAACAACCTGATGAAGCAGTTCGACGACATGCGCAAAATGATGAAGCAAATGAACCGGATGCAGGCCAGCGGCGGCAAAGTGCGCATGCCGGGACTGCCGAGGCGGTAGAGTTAGTTTAGAGTTCAGGGTTCAGAGGTTAGTGTTATCAGCAACTCTGAACTCTGAACCCTAAACCCTAAACCCTGAACTCAAATGCAACCCCTCGCCCTCGACCACGTCGCGCTGTTCGTCGCCGACGTGCCGCGCAGTGTCCATTTTTACCAAAACGTGCTCGGTTGGGAGCCGCTGCCCCGGCCTGCGTTCGATTTTCCCGGTGCGTGGTTTCACCTCGGCGGCGGGCAGCAACTCCACCTGCTCGGTGATCGAACGGCGCGGCTCGACGAAGCCGTGTTCGGTTCCCGCCGCAATCACTTCGCCGTGCGGGTACAAAATGTCGCGGCGCTCGCGCCGGGTTTTGCCGAAAAAGGCCTGACGTTCACTGGTCCGAAGCCCCGCCCCGACGGCGTTCCGCAGCTTTTCCTGCAAGACCCGGACGGGTATTGGATTGAGTTTAATGAATGAGCGCGGGAGAACGGGGAACGGATGCCAGCCGTACCGGGCGCGCGGGCTGATACGGCTGGCATCCGTTCCCCGTTCTCCCGCGCTTTAAACCAGCACCACCCGCGCCGGGTAGGGCAAAAACCGCTCGTCGTGCGTGACGATGGTGAGGCCCTGGGCGATGCTCTGAGCGATGAGGAAACGGTCGAAGGGATCCTGGTGGTGGAAGGGCAGGTTCACCAGAATTTTGTAGTGCTCGAACTCGTAGGGCAGAATCTGGAAACCGTTGTCGAGCAGTTCGGTTTCGAGCCGGGGAAACGGCACGCCCAGCACCAGTTCGCCGGTGCTGGTTTTGATGGCCAGTTCCCAAAGCGTGGCCTGACTAACCAGCAACTGGTTGGCCGCGTCGTCGAGCAGGCGTCGGGCATCGGGGGTGAGTCTGGGGTCGTCGAGCGCGTGCCAGATCAGCACCTGCGTGTCCACCAAATAGTTCATGCGTGCAGGTATTCGCCAAAACCGGGCGGCGTTGCGTCAAATTCTTCCGCAACGTGAACGAACACGTCCTTGCCCCAGCCCGCCCGTCGCACGGGCACCGACTCGAAGGTCGGCTGGCTTTGTTTTAATTCAGCAATTTTCTGGAGAAGTTTGGCATCGCGGGTGCGGGAAATCCACTCAATCAGGTCAAGTTTTTGCCGGGACAGGTCCATATCGGTGGTGTTTCTCGGAAAGTTAAGCCCGTTTTTTAATTACTACCAAGCGTTTTTGGCAAAATAGTTGTGGCGTTGGGCGGTTCGGATTTTTGTGGTAACTTAGCCGTCCTTTCCCTCCAAACCTCCTGTCTTTCAGGCCCGCCGCGATTTCCCTGATTTTCGGCTTCTTTAAAAATTCCGGCTCCTCGCCTGACTCGTTTGGCTTTTTTGCCAGGCCCAGGCAACCCTTCGCCGCCGATCTGCATTTCCCGTTTTGAATGCCGCCCCCAATGCTCCTTTCCGACGTAATCGACCGCTGCCGACGAGGCGACGCCCGCGCCCAGCGCCAGGTGTACGAACGCTACGCCGGGCGGTTGTTCCGCGTGGCCCAGCGGTATTTGCGCCAGCGGGCCGACGCCGAAGATGCGCTTGTGCAGGGATTTCGGAAAGCCTTTGAACAATTGCCCCGCTTCGAGTTTCGCGATGAAGCCCGGCTGGTGAGTTGGCTGAAAACCATCGTCGTCAACGAATGCCTGATGCAGTTGCGGCGACGAGGCAGTTTCGCGCTGGTGTCTGACGCGGAAGCGGCGGAAATCTCTGTGGACGAGGAGGCCCTTGACCGGCTATCGGCGGAGGAAATTCACGACCTCATCCGCCAACTGCCCGACGGCTACCGCACGGTGTTCAACCTCTACGCCCTCGAAGGCTACTCGCACGCCGAAATCGCCGAGCAATTACGCATCAGCGAGGGCACGTCGAAATCACAACTGAGCAAAGCGCGGCAACTTTTACAACGAAAAATCCGGGAAAGCCATGACGACCGAGAATTTTTATCAGCGCCTGAGCGAAAAGCTCGCTGATTTGCCCGACGATCCGGCTTTCGACACGGAGGGCGTTTGGGAGCGGATTGAAACACCGCGCCGCCGGGTAGCGGGTGCGTGGCTCTGGCCGTTGGGGTTGGCGGCGAGCGTGTTGCTGGTAGTAAGTCTTTGGTTTTTTGGAAAACAGCCCGGGCAGAAGGCAACGGCGAAACTGGGAATGCCATCGCCCCATGTTGCCCAACGGCTGGCGGCAGTGCCGCGCTGGAAAACGGGAACCGATGACGTAGAAACGCCCAGACTTATTCCACGACGGAGATTGTCGCGACCCGCCGCGCCGCCGGACGCTACGCCGGAACCCGTTCCCGAAACGATTGCCGTTTTGCCTGACCCTAAGCCGCCCATTCCGCCCAGCGAGGTTGCCGTTGAAACCACGCCGCAGCCGGAAATAGCCCAAACGCCCGGCACGGTCGTGCTGACGATTCCGGTGCCCGGCGAAGACGCTTCGCCCACCCGCAAACCCTTCGTGGCCCGGCTGTTCAGGCAGTGGAAACGCTACAACCGGGGCGAAACCGTGGACTGGGACGACCTCGGCCTGAAACCGCTCAAACTCGCCAAAGTCCGTGCCGATTCGGTCCGCTTTGCGCCGCGCCCAACGAATTAAAGCCAACAACCTTTCAATTTTCAAAAACCATGAAACTCCCTTTTCTGGGCCTGGCCCTGCTGTGCCCAACCCTCGCCCTTGCCTCGGGCGAAATTCCTGCCGATACGATTCTGGTGAACGTGGGCAAGAAAGCCAGCGTGTGGTTTTACGGCGAAAAAAAAGCTGACCTCAAAACCCTCGAAGGTTACGACTGGAACGCCATCCTCCGCGACATGAACGCCAAACTCGGCCTGACCACCCCCGCCGAATCCCGCCAGAACTACGTGGACTTGCTGGGCAACAGCTACTTGCAGGATTCGACGCTGCGAAAAGGCGGCTCGGTGGTGAAGGTGGCAGAGCGGGAGGCGGATAAGCCGATTTCGGCGAAAGAGGCCTGGCGGAATTTGAGCAGTGGGACGCAGGTGGGAATTTCGTTTGGGCTGCTGACCTGCAGTGCCTGGAACGGCTACGCAACCGATTTTGATTTTTTACCTTTCAATTCCAACTACTTCTCCGTTAGCCTGTTAAGGAATACGGTGTTGAAGCAACGTAAATCCAGTTTTTCACTTCGCTGGGGAGTGGAACTATCCAGAATGCAATTCCGGCAGGCCGGTCATTCAGAAATCAACCCAAGTTCATACGTGTTCCCCTATGCCTATCCCGGTCTGGAGCGATACAACGAAGGAGAGCGGTACGGAAGCGGAATTTCATACGTCATAAAAAGCCCATCCGGGTATCCGGGCCAGGGAATGAGCGTATTGGAAGAACGCTTTGATCGTAGAAAATACGTAGCCACCTATTTGAACCTGCCGTTGATGCCAACGTGGACATTTTACAACCAACAGGGTGAGCGAACCTGGCGGTTTAGTGTTGGTGGATACGTTGGATTTAGGTTGAATTCTTACCGAAAAACGGTGGCTGAAGGAGGCAATTACAACCAGAAAGAGTACGCAAGTACCTACGTTTACGATAGCTACCGGCCTAAATTCAATTCGATTCGGTATGGCCTTTCTGCAAGCGTTGGCTACCGAAACATCAACTTGTTTGTTCAGCGTGATTTTCAGAATAGAAATGCTTTTACGGAAAGAAAAGACCAGATAGGTTCCCTGCATCCTCTTTCCTTCGGCGTGACACTTTTGACCAATTGACGCCAATTTGCACTGATTCTGCTCCAGTGAGCGAACTTTTGCAATCGGAGTAAAGGTCAAACTGCTTCGGCGATTCCCCAAAAACCCCGGCCCCACCCGCCGGGGTTTTCCTTTCCCCACCCCTTCCGCCCGGTTCGGCTTTTTCGTATCTTCGTTCCCCCAAACGCGAACGAAGACTACCAGAACATGACCGATTTCCTGAGCGGCCTGAACGAACCCCAGCGCGAGGCCGTGCTCCACACCGATGGGCCGCTGATGATCATCGCCGGGGCGGGGTCGGGCAAGACCCGCGTGCTGACCTTCCGCACCGCTCACCTCATCCGTCAGGGCGTGGACCCCTACCAGATTCTGCTGCTGACCTTTACCAACAAAGCCGCCGGCGAAATGCGCCAGCGCATCGAAAAGGTGGTCGGTACCGAGGCCCGGTCCATCTGGATGGGCACCTTCCACTCGGTGTTTGCCAAAATCCTGCGCTTCGAGGCCAAGAGCCTGGGGTTCACCTCCAACTTCTCAATTTATGACACCGACGATTCCAAGTCACTTATTCGCAGCATCGTGAAGGAGCGCGGGCTGGACGATAAAGTTTACAAGCAGGGCGTGGTGTTCAACCGGATTTCGGGGGCCAAAAACCGCCTGATTTCCGCCGATGATTACCTCCAGAACCCCATCATCCAGGCCGACGACGCGGCGGCGCGGTTGCCCGAAGTGGGGCGGATTTTCAAAATCTACGTGGACCGCTGCTTCAAGGCCAACGCGATGGATTTCGACGACCTGTTGTTCAACACCAACATCCTTTTCCGCGATCACCCCGCCGTGCTGCACAAGTACCAGCACAAGTTCCGGCACGTGATGGTCGATGAGTTTCAGGATACCAACGTGTCTCAGTATCTGATTACCAGAAAGTTAGCCGCCATTCATCAGAACATCTGCGTGGTGGGCGACGACGCCCAGAGCATCTACGCCTTCCGGGGGGCCGACATCCAGAACATCCTCAATTTCGAGAAAGACTACCCCGACCTGACCACCATCCGCCTCGAACAAAACTACCGCTCGACGCAGACTATCGTGAAGGCCGCCAACTCGGTGATTGCCCGCAACCGGGCGCAACTCCGCAAGGAAGTCTGGACGAGCAACGAGGAAGGCCCGCTCATCGAGGTCATCAAGGCGGCCTCCGACAACGAGGAAGGGCGCCTCGTGGCGACGCACCTGTTCGAGGAGCGCATCAACCACGGCCTGCGCAACAACGATTTCGCGATTCTCTACCGCACCAACGCGCAGTCGCGGGCCTTCGAGGAATCGCTCCGCAAGCTCAACATCAAGTACCGCATCATCGGCGGGCTGTCGTTTTACCAGCGCAAGGAAATTAAGGATTTGCTGGCCTACCTGCGCTTCACCATCAACCAGAGCGACGAGGAGGCCTTCAAGCGCATCATTAACCTGCCCAAGCGCGGCATTGGCGACACGACGGTGGCCAAAATCGCGGTCGTGGCGGCGGAGAACGGCATTTCGGTTTGGGAAGTGGTGGCCGACATCGGCAAGTACGCCGCCGGGCGCTGGAACGCGACGGTCGAGGGTTTCGCCGATCTGATCAAATCGTACCACCTGCTGCTCGACAAAAAAGACGCCTACGAAGTGGCCAGCCACGTGGCCAAAACCTCCGGGCTGCTCAAGGAACTCTACGAAGACAAAACCGTGGAGGGCCTCAGCCGCTACGAAAACGTGCAGGAATTGCTGAACGCCATTAAGGAATTCGTGGACAACCCCGAAAATGAGGACAAAAGCCTCGGTTCGTTCCTACAAACCGTTTCGCTGCTCACCACCGCCGACACCGACGAAGACCCCAACGACAACGACAAGGTCACGCTGATGACCATTCACGGCGCGAAGGGCCTCGAATTCGACCACGTGTACATCGTCGGGCTGGAGGAAGACCTGTTTCCCAGCCAGATGATGCTCCAGAGCCGCGCCGATTTGGAGGAAGAGCGGCGGCTTTTTTACGTCGCCATCACCCGCGCCGAAAAGCGCCTCGTGGTGAGCTACGCCGAAAGTCGCTACCAGTACGGCCGCCCCAAAATGTGCGAACCGAGCCGATTTCTGGAAGAAATCGATCCGACGTACCTGCAAATCTCCCGCAGCGCCAGCCGCCGGGCCGCCGAAAGCCGCGGACTCAGCGGGGAATCGGGCGGGTCAAGGGCGTTGGGCGGGAGTTCAGGAGGCTCCATGTCGTTCGTGCGCAACCTGACCAACAAACCGGCCCGTTCGCTTCCCACGCCCGCCTCCGACCACAAACCAAGCGCCGACTTCGCCCCCAGCGACACGAAGCAACTCCAGGTCGGCCAGCGGGTGGAACACGCCAAATTTGGTTTCGGGAAAGTGCGCGAACTCGACGTGAACGGCACGGACCGCAAGGCGGTGATTGACTTTGAAAAAGCAGGAGAAAAGACGCTGCTGCTGAGCTTTGCGAAGCTGAGGATTGTGGAATAAAACCAACGTAGTAGCTTTGACAACTCTTCGAAGAGTTGTCAAAGCTGGTTCAATCATGACTTACACCTACCCCGATTTCCCCACCATCACCGTGGACCCGGAAATTTGCATGGGCAAACCCGTGTTGGCCGGAACCCGGATGCCCGTTGTGTCGGTGTTTGGTTACCTCGGCGGCGGCATGAGCGTGGAGGAGTTCGTGCGGGAATTTTCCTGGATTTCCCGCCAACAGGTGCTGGACGCAATGGCGTTTGCCCTTTCTCCGCCGAACCATTAACTTCCGCCCTCATGGGAGAGCCAGCAATCAAATACCCCTTCACCGTCGAAGAATACCTTGAACGCGAGAAGACCTCGCTCGTCAAGCACGAGTACCACGAAGGCGAAATCTTCGCGATGGCTGGCGGTACGCCCCGGCATAGCATCCTGGTTAACAACGTGGGGGGCGAATTGCGTAACGCGCTGAAAGGGAAATCTTGCGTAGCGCACAGCAGCGAAACCCAATTGGCGACCTCGCGTCGGCGTTTTGTGTACGCCGATGGTTCGGTGATTTGCGGCAAACTGACTTCGTTTGAAGAAAATCCGCTGGCGGCCAACAACCCGGTCGTCATTGTGGAAGTGCTCTCCGACAGTACCTCCGCCTACGACCGGGGAGGGAAATTTATGCGGTACCGGCAGATGCCTTCGTTCCGCGAGTACGTACTGATTGAACAACGCTTTCCGCAGGTTGACGTTTTTTTCAGAACCGAAAGTGGACTTTGGAAAATTTCGAGTTACGAAGACCTTAGCGCCGACGTTGAAATTCAGTCAATCAACGTAAAAATACCAATGGCTGAACTCTACGCCAACGTCGAATTTGATGCTCCGTCGGATGAAGACTGGTACGGAAAACAACCCTTTCTCCGGCCTGAATCCTAAGGGTAATCGAAGATAGTTATTCATAATCCCTGCGGCTAATCGTGGGGATGAAGGCTCTAAGCCTGCCGATAGGCGGCACTGGCTACAAGCCAGCGCCAGCGGAGAAAAAGAGCCTGCTGCTCAGCTTTGCCAAGTTGAGGATTGTGGAGTAGGTTCGCGGCCACCCCTTGCCCGTTTTCGCATCGAAGAAATACCCTGCTCTACCAACGCTTCCAACCCCAATCCCCATGAAACGTCATTCTTTCCTGAAGTTCTGCGCTGCCGTGGGTACGTACCTGGCCGCGCCGTTTAGCGCCAGCGCGAAACCCACCGACCGCATTGGCAAAGGCATCAAGGTGGACGCCGGCAAAGACCGGTTCGACCAGCCTATTTCGCTGCTGGAGGGCGACACTTTTTACACTAAAGTCTCCACCAAAGACACCGATGGCGATATTTACGTCTTTGAATCAACCCGGGTGAAAGAAGGTGGTCCTACCTTTCACCTGCATTATGAACAGGACGAGTGGTGGTACGTCCTGAAAGGCGAATTCCTGTTCAAAGTGGGCGACGAAACCTTCACCGCCAAAGCAGGTGATACCGTGTTTGGACCACGGCAGGTGCCTCACGCCTTTGCGAAGGTAGGCAAGGGCGAGGCCAAACTGCTGATGTTTTTTCAGCCCGCTGGAAAGATGGAAGCCATGTTTCAAAAGATTAGCCAAGGCACCACGAAAGGCATGACGGAGGCCGAGCAGGATGCATTCAGGCAGGAGCATGGCCTCAAACGCGTCGGCCCACCGCTCACGTATTTCAAAAAGTGGTGACCGTCGAGGAGTACCTCGAACGGGAACGAACCTCGCTCGTCAAGCACGAGTACCACGAGGGCGAAATCTTCGCGATGGCTGGGAGTACGGCCCGGCACAGTCGTTTGTCTACCCAAAATGGTGTTTTTGCAATCCATCGGCGTGCGGATTTCGATGCAGGAGTTGTACGACGGCGTGGTGTTCGACGCTAACTCGGCGGAGGAGTGGTTCGCGAAAAAAGGCCCGACCTTCGGGTAATCCCCCCTCCGCCGACCGACGGCTTTTTCGTACCTTCGCTCCCCGGCTATGGAAAAGAACTTCGTCGTATCGGCCCGCAAGTACCGGCCCGTCACCTTCGACTCGGTGGTGGGTCAGGAGCACATCACCACGACCCTCAAAAACGCCATCCGCACCAGCCACCTGGCGCAGGCGTTTCTGTTTTGCGGGCCGCGTGGGGTGGGCAAAACCACCTGCGCGCGGATTCTGGCCAAGACCATCAACTGCCAGCGGCTGGACGACCACGTCGAACCCTGCGGCGAGTGCGAAAGCTGCGTGTCGTTTCAGCACAACGCCTCGCTCAACATCCACGAACTCGACGCGGCCTCCAACAATTCGGTGGACGACATCCGCAACCTCATCGACCAGGTGCGCTACCCGCCGCAGGTGGGCAAGTACAAGGTGTACATCATCGACGAGGTCCACATGCTCTCGACGAGCGCCTTCAACGCGTTTCTGAAAACGCTCGAAGAGCCGCCGAGCTACGCCATTTTTATCCTGGCCACCACCGAGAAGCACAAAATCCTGCCGACGATTCTGAGCCGCTGCCAGATTTTCGATTTCAACCGAATTCAGAACCGCGACATTTCGAACCACCTCGCCAAAATCGCCGAAGCCGAAGGCATTGGCTTTGAAGGCGACGCCCTCGAACTCATCGCTCAGAAAGCCGACGGCGGCCTCCGCGACGCGCTGTCGATGTTCGATTTGAACGTCACCTTCTCGACCGACGGCACCCTGCACTACCGTGAGGTGCTCGACAACCTGCACATTCTCGATTACGACTACTACTTCGCCCTGACCGAGGCGCTGCTGGCCGGGAGCATCGCGCAGGCCTACCTCCTATTCGACGAAATTCTCGGAAAAGGCTTCGATGGGCACCAGTTCGTCGTCGGTTTGCTGGAACACTTCCGTAACCTGCTCGTCTGCAAGGATGCCGCGACGGTGAAACTCCTCCAGGTAACCGAAACCATCCAGCGGAAGTACCTGGCGCAGTCGGCGGCGGCACCGGTGTCGTTTCTGGTGTCGGCCCTGAGCGTGGGCAGCCAGTGCGACATCAATTACAAACAGGCTAAGCAGCAGCGCCTGCACGTTGAAATCACGCTGACCAAACTCGCCAGCCTGCCGAGCGTGCTCAACCTCGCGCAGTTGCCCCCGAGTACTCGGGGCCACGCGAACGGGGTGGCGGTGGCCGTCCAGGTAGAGGAAATTTCCGAAAAAAAAAAGCTTGAAGGAAGTGTAGCGCGCACCGAGCAGAGCGCAGAGAAAACGGATGAGGGCGTTGCTCTAAGCTCCAATCCGCCAGCGAGCCTCGCACCATCCGCAACTCCCAACCCGCAGGCTCCCGTTGCCCGCCCGGCGCTGAGTAAGCTTAAAAGTACGGTTGATTTGACGGCCCCCGCGCCGACCAACGGCACGGCCAGCCTCAACGCCACCACCGAGCCGGAGGTTCGGTACTCAAAACCCTACACGCGGGAGCAGTTGCAGGAAGCCTGGAATCAGTTTATTCTGAAACGCGAAGCCGTGGGCCGCGCCAGCGAAGCCGTGATGCTCAACCGGGACTTCGACGTGGTGGACGGGGTGATTCAACTCGGGTTGGACAATGCCGTGCAAATGGGCCTGTTGCAGGATTTCAAGGCCGATTTGATGCACCACCTGCGCGACTCGCTGCAAAACTCGCACATCCACTTGCACGCCTTCGTCAACGATCACCAGGTGCAGCGGATGCCCTACACCCAGGCCGAGAAGTTTGCCTTTCTGGCCGAAAAAAATCCAGCCCTGCACGAGTTGAAAAGCGCGCTGGGGCTGGATTTTGATTATTGACGACTCAGACCTAACAGGTTTCAAAAACCTGTTAGGTCTTGTTCTAATCCTCCCTTCGCGCCATTTCCCGCTTCACGTCGCGCTCCTGAATGTCGCTGCGCTTGTCGTACAGTTTCTTGCCCTTCGCCAGCGCGATGTTGAGTTTGGCCAACCCTTTCTCGCTGAGAAACAGCCGCGTGGGCACGAGCGTCAGGCCGGTGTCCTTTAGTTTTTCGGAAAGGCGCTTCAATTCTTTTTTCTGGAGCAGCAGCTTGCGGTCGCGGATGGGGTCGTGGTTGGCAGAGGTGCCCTCTTCGTACCGGGCGATGTTGATGCCGCGCACGAAGAGTTCGTCGCTCAGAAACAGGCAGTAGGCGTCGGTCAGGTTGGCCTTGCCTTCGCGGATGGACTTGATTTCGGTGCCCGTCAGCACCATGCCGGCGGTGAAGGTGTCGAGAAACTGGTATTCAAACTTCGCCCGCCGGTTTTGCACCTCGATGGTTTTGGCGAAACGGGATTTTTTCTCGGCCATGATTCCAAACTGAAAAAAATTGTCATCCCGAGCGTAGCGAGAGACCTTCTGGGTTACCGGAGCGGTGCCTCCTACCAAAAAGGTCCCTCGCTGCGCTCGGGATGACAAAAAGGTTAAAAAACTGCGCCGTCCGTTACTTCTTCTCGGCGGGCTTGGCAGCCTGGCTTTCTTTGTACTCCTTGTTCAGCCCGGCGATGATCTTCTGGGTCACGTCGAGGTCGGGGTTGGCAAACAAAATGCCGCCGCCTTTCGAATAGCCCAGCACGAAGTGGTAGCCGTTTTCGCGGTTGTATTTCTGAACGTAGGTCGAAATGTTGTTGTACAACTCCTCGTTTTTCTTCGTCTCCTCCGCGCCCAGGTCGTTGGCGACTTTCTGACGGTACTGCTCAAATTCGGAGCCTTCTTTCTGTAAACGAATCTGGGTGGCCTGCGCTTCGGCGGCGATCATGCCCGGCCCCTGCTGCTGAAACTGCTGGATTTTACGTTGCAGCATCGTGCCTCGGGTGCTGAGGTCGAGGTCGAGTTGGGCGCGTTTTTGCTCAAACGCCTTGCGGGCGTCTTTGTAAAAATCGTACTGGGTCAGCAGCGAATCGCTGTTGACGTACACGATGGGCTTGCCGCCCACGGTGCCCGTGCTGTCGGTGGTGGAAGCAACAGCGGGCGATTTTCCGGCAAAATGAAGGTAAAACAAGACCGCTACGGCGATGGCCAGCACGGCGTTGAAAGCAAGCGAAGCGTTTTTCACTGAAGGAGAAATGGTTAGTGAACGGGTGGTTGGTTGGCAAAAAGTCCGTAAAGATAGCCAACTCGCCCCAGTTGGCCGCAGATGAACCCAAAATCAGCGCCCAACAGAACGCGTCGGCGGTTGAAGCGCCGCCCGCCCCAGGTACCCTGCCCACGCCGCCACGCCGCCGACCACCCCCCCCAGCACCGCCGTGACCACCAGCAACAGCGCCGTGGAGCCGCCCAGCGGCAGCACGCCCGCCATGCGGCCCGCCAGCAGGTTGTCGTTGGCGTGGCTTTTCCAGAACGCGACCAGCAACCAGAGCAAACCCACGGCCAGAAACCCAGCCCCGAAGGCCCCACCGGCGCTTTTGGAACGCCAGGCAGCCACGGCAAACGGCACCACGGCGACCACGCCCCACCAGGGCAAAACGTACTGCGCAACGGCGGTAAGGAGGAAAATGAGGAGGAAGGGCATGGTGAAGTTTACTTTTTTGCATTTAAAATCCCGTCCTTTTCAAGGGGAGGGAGTCAGCGCGGCTGCTATTTATTGGCCAGTTTCACCGTCGAAACCACGCGTTTGTCGGCTTCGTCGGCGGTTTTCAAATACACCAATCGGTTGAGCTGGCCTTGCCGCCAGGTTTCGAGTTGGTTGTCGTAAAAAGCACTGCCGGGGTTGCCCGACTGCCCGCCGGGGTACACGCCGTAGGCCGTCGGGCCGTCTTTGCCCAGGGCGACCACCATCCGCCACGAAGGGCCGTGGGCTTTGTTGGTTGCGTTGACAATGCCCACGCCGCCGCCCGTGACCAGTCCCAACCGGCTCAACGCGGGCAGCCGCGCCAGGTGCGTGACGTTGGTGCCGCGCTGGGTGCCGAGCGCCCACTTCGGGCCAATCGGACCGAGTTGCCGCCGCAGCGTGTCGGTGGCGGCTTTAAAACTGCGCAGCGTCAACTCGGCCAGGGTTTCGCGGCGGTTGGGCGTGCGCACGTCGTCGAACCACTTCGCGGTGGGTTCGGTCAGCACCATCCGCATGGTGCGGTCGCTGGTGGGGAAAATGGTCGGCTCGGTGGCGGGGTCGCCCAGTTCGTCCTGCCAAATGGCCCGGTACAGGGCGGCGGTCCACTCGATGAACACCGTCGGCTCGATGCGGTCAGGGTCGTTGCGCAGGTTCCAGGTTTTCAGCCGGTTCAGCGCGTCAAGTTGCCCGGCGCTCAGGTCGCGGGGCGTCACCAGCGGCAGCAAGGCGGGCAACAGTGTGCGGGCCTGAATGCTGAAATTGTCGTTTTGCACGCTCCGCAGGCTGTCGGGCGTGGCGCGCTGCATGGCCCCGAGGCGCTCGTTGATGCGCAGGCCGCGCTCGGCGGGCAGGCTTTCGCCGGTCAAATAATACGGGTAGGTCGGGTCGGTGTAATTCTGATTGGCCGAACTCACAAAACCGCGTTCCGGGTTGCGCACGTGCGGGTTGTGGGCGTGGGGAATCCAGCCCTGCCAGTCGTTTTGGGCCTTCGAGCCGTCGAGAATAAACTTGCCCTGGTCGCGCCAGCGGAGCGGAAACTTGCCGTTCACCCAAATCGCCACGTCGTTCTGGTTGCTGGCAAACACGAAATTCTGCGCCGCCGCGACGTAGTGGCTCAGCGCCTTCACGTAGTCGTCGTAGTTTTTGGCGCGGTTCAATTCATAAAAACAGCGCACGTCGTTCGACGGCTCGTGGGCGACCCAGCGCAACGCGTGGGCGGGCGGCACCGATTCGTTGAAGAGTTTTTCGCCCTCCTCGTACACTATCGGGCCGTGATGGGTGTAGCGCACGGTATCCACCACGTCGGGTTTGCCCCGAACTTTGATGACTTCCACCCGCGTTTGCACCGGTTTCCACTGGCCTTCAAACCAATATTCCCGCCGCGTGGCATCCTTAAATTTCACCGAATACCAGTCCATCACGTCGGCCCCGACGTTGGTTTCGCTCCAGGCGATGTCGTGGTTAAACCCAATGATAATCAGGGGTGAACCGGGAATCGTGACGCCCGCCGCGTTGCTGCCCGGCGCAACGAGTTGCATTTGGTACCAAATCGAAGGCAGGCTGAGCGACAGGTGCGGGTCGCCCGCCAGGATGGGCAGGCCGGTGGCCGTGCGGCTGCCGTGCACGGCCCAGTTGTTGGAACCGATGCCCTCCGTTTTTACGTCGTCAAAATCCTCGACTGCCGCGAGGGCGGGTTCCCTGGCAGCGTCGGTCGGGGCTTTGGGAACGGGCACGGGCGCAAAATCCCACTTCGTTCCGGCGGGAATGATCGGGCTAACGACGAGGCCCGGAAAGTCGGGAAACAGGTCGGCGGTGGCTTCGCGGCCCAGTTTGCCGAGTACGTTGGTCAGCCGCCGGTCAGTGGTGCGGCCCGCCAGCGTGAAGGTCATTTCTTTCAGCAGCAGGTTGCATTTCAGCGGCGACCACGGCTCGGGCGCGTAGCCCAGCAGCTTGTATTCGAGCGGAAAATTTGCGGGTTTCAATCCCGAAATGTACGCGTTGACGCCCGCCGAGTACGATTCAACCACCTGCTTCATCACCGGGTCGGCCATCATGCCCTGCACGGCCTTTTCGGCCCCGTACACCATGCCGAGGCGGCGTTTATAGCGGTCGAGTTCGAGGGCTTTTTCGCCCACGACTTCGCTCAGACGACCCGCCGCCGCGTGGGTCTGAAACTCCATTTGCCAGAGCCGGTCGCGGGCCGTGAGGTAGCCCTGGGCGAAGTAGAGGTCGGGGTCGTTTTGCGCAAAAACGTGTGGCACCCGGAGTGAATCGAAGCGCACGGTGACGGGGGCCT
This sequence comes from Spirosomataceae bacterium, assembly GCA_965249815.1. Taxonomy (GTDB): domain Bacteria; phylum Bacteroidota; class Bacteroidia; order Cytophagales; family Spirosomataceae; genus JAJAZB01. The sequence continues at coordinate 2,168,452 of CBDFMV010000003.1, forward strand.
GGAGGCCGTCGAGGTGGAGTTCGTCGTCGGAAAGAGCCTGGCTGGCGGGTTCGGCGTTGGCCCAAAAGCCGCCGAAAGGATCGAGCAACGGACCAACCGGCGGCAGGTCACCCCATTTTTTGTTCAAGGCCCACGTCAGCCCGACCGTCAGCAACACGGCCAGCACGGCTCCGGTTTTTTTCATAAAAAAAGGCAGGTTTCGGGGGAAAATCGGCAACTTTGGCGCGACGAAGATAGAGGCGGATGGCGAGAGGTTTCAATTCCCTCCCAGAATTTTTCTATTTTTCAGGCATGAAAAAATTCCTCGTTGGCCTGGCGCTCGCGCTCGGTGTTCTCGCCGCCGTGTACGCCCTCGGCCCGCGCCCCGACCCGCCCAAAGAAACCTACGAGACCCCGCCGCTGCCCACCCTGCTGCCGGTTCTTGAGGCCCAGATTCAATCCGAAGAAAGCGCCATGCCCGGCCTGAAACCCGGCTGCGAAGCCCGCATCGTGTGGGCCGATTCCACCAAAAAACAGAAGACGCCCTACGCGCTGCTGTACCTGCACGGATTCTCGGCCAGTCCGGGCGGCGAGGGCGACCCGGTGGCGTTCAACGTGGCGAAAACCTTCGGATGCAACCTGTTTCTGGCCCGCATGGCCGGGCACGGCGTGGACCTCGGCGATGAAACGATGGCCACGCTCACGACCGACGACTACCTCGCCTCGGCGGAAAAAGGGCTGGCGATTGCCAAAAGCCTGGGCGACACGGTGCTCGTGGTGGGCACCTCGGCGGGCGGGGCGCTGACGCTCTGGCTGGCCTCGCGCCACCCCGAAATCCGCGCGGCGGTGACGTACTCGCCCTGCATTGCGATTTTCGACCCCAACGCCAAACTCATCGACGATCCCTGGGGACTGCAACTTGCGCACCTGATTACGGGTAAGCAATTCAATGACATTCAGAACCCCGCCGAGGCGCAAAAGCGGTTCTGGACGACCCACTACCGCCTCGAAGGCGTGCAGATGCTGCAAAATTTCCTGACCCACGACATGACACCGGAGACGTTCGGCAAGGTGAAATGCCCGGTGTTGCTTTGCTATTATTTCAAAAACGAGCAGGAGCAGGACAAGGTCGTGTCGGTTCCGGCCCTGCTCACGATGTTCGACCAACTGGGCACGCCCGCCGCGCTGAAGCGGAAAGTAAACCTACCCACCACGATGCGGCACGAAATGGCGTCGAAGTATTTATCGAAAGACGTGGCGGCGGTGGAGCGCGAAACGGTGCAGTTTTTAGAAGAAATCGTGGGCTTAAAGCCCGTCACTCAACTGGCGTTGCGATGAAAATCGACTCGTTTTTTAACCGCAACGACGCAAAGTTTTTACGCAAAGTGCGCGAAGAAATGCGTTGCGATCTTTGCGGAATCCTTTGCGTCGTTGCGGTTTATTCCTTCTCCTCCGCCAGCATGGCCCAAACATTCGACTGGCAGGGCCACCGGGGTTGCCGGGGTTTGATGCCCGAAAACACGCTGCCCGCCTTTCAGAAAGCCCTCGACCTCGGTGTCACGACGCTCGAACTCGACGTGGTCATCAGTGCTGACCGGCAGGTGGTCGTTTCGCACGAGCCGTATTTCAACGCCCTGTTTACGACCAAACCCGACGGCTCGCCCGTGGCGAAGAGCGACGAGAAAGCGCTGAATCTGTTTAAAATGCCGTATGCCGAGATTCGGAAATACGACACCGGCCAACGGGGCAACGCCAGCTACCCCGACCAACAGAAAATCGCCGCGTACAAACCCCTGCTGCGCGACATGCTGGCCGTTGCCGAAGCCCACGCCCGGAAAATGGGTCGTCCGCTACCGCGTTACAACGTCGAAATCAAGAGCGAGGAAAAGGAATACGGCGTGTCGCAGCCCCCCGTGGCGGAGTTTTGCGCGCTGGTTTACAACGAGTTGAAAGCCCTGCCGCCCGAACGCCTCACCGTACAAAGCTTCGATTTCAACGTGTTGAAACACTGGAAACAGGAAACCGACGCGGGCCGGTTTTCGCCCAAAATCGGCCTCGCAGCGCTGGTTAATGTACAGGGACCGGAGGCGGTGGTGAAGGAACTCGGCTTTAAACCCGCCATTTACAGCCCGTACTACGTGCTGCTGACCAAAGGCCGGGTGGAAGAAGCCCACGGCCTGGGCCTGAAGGTGATTCCTTGGACGGTCAACGACGCCGACAAAATGCAGAAACTGAAGGATTGGGGCGTGGATGGAATCATCACCGACTACCCCGACCGGGCCAGGGCGGTGAAGTAACACCCCCGTTGGGCGGCTTGATTTTTTAAGTAGTTCTATCATTTAAGTAGTTCTATCAACTGTTTAACTGCTCCCTGAAACGTGCCCCTTTTCAACGACGTCCTCGTCTGGCTGATGAAGCGCCGGATGCCCCGCATCGAGGCCTTCCGCCGCGACCCCGTGGCCGCGCAGGAGCGCATGTTCGGGCGGCTGCTCCGGGCCGGGCGCAACACCGAGTGGGGCAGGGCGCATGGCTACCGGGGCATCCGCAGCACCGCCGATTTTCAGATGCAGGTGCCGGTCTCGGGCTACGAAGACTTTTTTCCGTACATCGAACGGGTGATGCGGGGTGAGCAGAACGTCATCTGGAACTCGCCGATTCGCTGGTTTTCCAAATCGTCGGGCACGACCAACGCCCGCAGCAAGTTCATTCCCGTGTCGAGCGAATCGCTCAACGACGGGCACTTCAAGGGCGGCAAAGACCTCATCGCGCTCTACGTACACAACCACCCCGACACGCGCACGTTCACGGGCAAGGGCCTGTCCATCGGCGGGAGCCTATCGGGCAATGAATTCAACCCCTACTCGCAGGTCGGCGACGTGTCGGCGGTGGTGATGCGCAACCTGCCGCCCTGGGCGCAGGCCATCCGCACGCCGAGCCTGAAGGTGGCCCTGATGGACGTGTGGGAGCAAAAAATTGAGCGCATGGCCGCCGACACCGCCCGGCAAAACGTGACCAGCATCCTCGGCGTACCCACCTGGACGCTCGTGCTTATCGAACGGATTCTGGAGCGCACCGGTGCGGCGAATATCCTCGACGTGTGGCCCAATTTCGAGGTGTTCTGCCACGGCGCGGTGTCGTTCGGTCCGTACCGGGACCTGTTCAAAAACCGGATTTTTGCCGGGGAAAACAGCGCCGGAAACGCCGTGCGGTACCTCGAAACGTACAACGCTTCCGAAGGATTTTTTGGCCTGCAAGACGACCTCAGCCGCCCCGACGAACTGCTGCTGATGCTCGACTACGGCATTTTCTACGAATTCATTCCCACCGACCAACTCGGCCTTGAACACCCCAACGCCCTGACCATCGGCGAAGTGCAGACCGGCCAAAACTACGCCGTCGTGATTTCGACCAACGCGGGCCTCTGGCGCTACCTCATCGGCGACACGGTGCGGTTTACGAGCCTATACCCGCACCGCGTCAAAATCAGCGGGCGCACCAAGCACTTCATCAACGCCTTCGGCGAGGAGGTCATCGTGGAAAACGCCGAGGCCGCCATCGCCCACGCCTGCCAGGCCACCGGGGCCGCCGTGACCGACTACACCGCCGCGCCGGTGTTTATGGGGGCCGGTTCGCGGCGCGGGGCGCACGAGTGGGTGGTCGAATTCAGCCGGTTGCCGCGCAGCCTGCGGCGCTTCACCGAACTCCTCGACCAGGCCCTCCGGCGCGTCAACTCCGACTACGACGCCAAGCGCACCGCCGACCTCGCCCTCACGCTCCCGCGCCTGCACGCCGTGCCGCGCGGCACCTTTCACGAGTGGCTCCGGCGCCGGGGCAAACTCGGTGGGCAGTACAAAGTACCCCGCCTCTCCAACTCGCGGGAAGTGGTGGAAGAAATCCTGGACATGGTGCCGGATGGGGGCGGGTCGGTGGTTTAACGCGTCGCGTCGAAGACGCAAAACCAACGACGAATTGATTGAAAATTGGGGCGAGCCGAGACAACCACTTACCAATCTTTTCGATAAAAGGGAATAGATCATAACCCAGTATGAGAGAATGCAAGCAATTAAGGACGGCGGTTGCTAAACTGGTACGCCAGCCCGAACTGAAAGTAACGCTCGCCACTCCGACTGCCGAAACGCTCCTGCGAAAGCAGTTCGAGTGCCGTCTCGAAACGCAGATACGGCCCCAGGCGTATGCTCAGGCCAGGGGTGAAACTGGCATAATTCAGAGAATTTATACTGCCTTTCCCGCCGAAATTGGCCCAGGCCTTGCCCCAAAGGTAGGCCACCTCGACAAACGGCGAAACCCGACTCCGGGTAAACTGGTACCGGAGGAGCGGCCCCACCGTTAGCCATTGCCCGGTAAGTCTGTCGTCTAACCGCACCCGCAGGTAATGGGCCTTCACCCCGAGCATCGTCCGGTCGAGCCCGAAGTAGCCGACCCGCAGGCCATACAGATGCCGCCCGAACGCACTGCCCGCAGGAAATCCGCCGCCGCTGAGTCCTCCCAGCCAGGCACCCCGTCGGAAGGTGGCATTTCGCTCCTCGGTATCGAACCCACTGCGCAGCAGGGGGCCATTATAAGGGGTATAAGTGAATTTAGCCAGGGGATTGGCCCGAAACAGGTTGTATTTCACGCCCACCAGCAACGACAGGTTGCTGCCACGCGTATAAAAATCGCCCCGGTATTCGACGCCATCGAACCGGAGCGTGTCCGAAATCCCCCGGCGCAGGAAGCCGAATCCGTAGTGGTACGAGGCCGTCAGCGACAGCATCGATCGCTCGCTGATGCGGTAATCGACCCCAGCACGGAGCGAAACGCCCAGCGTGACTGGGGGCACTGATTGGAGTCGAAAGTGGTAGAGGTTTTCGATGCGCCGCGTACCGATGGTCACTTGGCTGGAGCCACCCCAGCGCTTGCCAGCCTTGTCGTCTTCCGTGTTCACGCGAACGACCACGTCCGTGCCCGCCGTGAAAATCAGCCTTCCGTAAGCCCGGCTGTTTACGCTGGCCCCGAGCGAACCCGTGACAGCCCCCAGGCTACTCTTCGAACGGCCCACTCCGAGGGCGATGGGATTGCCCAACGTGTCGCGGAAAATCATACGTTGTTCCGTGACCAACGGGTGGTTGACCACGCCAAAACCTGCCCGCAGGCTGAACCGCGACGTCAGACTGCGTTCGAGGCCGAGTTGAAGCGTGACTCCCGAGCGGTTGGGAATGCGGAACGCTCCATCGGGCAGGGGCTGGTCGGTTCGCAGGTAATTGTAACCCCGGGCCACGCCCCCCTGAAGGCTGACGCGCCAGTGGCCGGGCTGGGCGAGTAAGACACCGGGAACCAGCAGCAGGAAGATAATGCGGGAAAGATTCATTAACATCGGCGGTTGATAGGTTGCGCGGGATTTTGGTACTAACGTCTGTGATGCGGATGCCAGAGCGGGGCTTTAAAACGCGCTCAACACCTCTCTGCACCACTTAACTTACCCCTCAAACACCCACCGCGCCTCGGGGTGTCGGCTGACCATGCTGCTGGCGAAAAGGCGCAGTTTGTATTCGCTGCCCGTTTCGTAAATGCAGGAAAAAGAAGGGCCGTTGGCTTTGTGTTCGACCAAACGGATGCCAAGTTGGTTGCGGCTGTCGCGGGCCCAGGCAAAGGCGTGGGCACCGAGTGGCAAGCGGGAAAGGACTTCGTCGGGGCTGGCGGTTTCCGGCAGGATAACGACCGGTTTCATGGCGTTGAAGAGGGTTTGACAAAGATAAAACTCCCTCTGACTCCAACGCAATACCGTTCGCTCAATAAAAAGCGTCTTTTTTGCTTAAAAACGCCGCTGTCACGCTTCCTAAAAACAAAAAAGGCCCAAGCGCAGAAGCTTGAGCCAATGAAGGCGTTTACGCGTACCCGTTTACACCTTCACCGATTTATAACTTACGTAAGCCAGAAACGCCCAGCCCGCGCAGAGCAACGCGATGACGAGCGTCCGGTTGCCGTGGGCCGTCAGGGCAAACAGCACGAAGTAATATCCGGTGGCAAAGAGCGCGAAGCGCACGATCATTTTCCAGAAATCGCCGCCCCATCGAAAGTCCTTGGGGCCAAGCAAGTGATTGTTTTTCATGATTTTATGACAAGAGTTGAGAAAACAGGCCCACCCTACGGAGGCCCAAGTCGTTTAGTAAATCCATTCTTCTGAAATTCAGTTCCGCCCGTCGCCGTTCTGTGACAAATGGGGTGTCCTCAGGCCGAGAACAGGCAACTATCCTGCCAGCGTGGAAACTCGGTGAGACGGAGGGAGCCATCCCCCAACTTTTCCTGAACCGTTGAAAGTTTTCCGTTTCATTTGTTGTTTCCCCGGCATCGACAACTGAAACCATGCCTACCCCCATCACCACGTCCGTTTTTGATTTGTTCAAAATTGGTCCCGGTCCGTCGAGTTCGCACACGATTGGGCCGATGAAAGCCGCCTTCGACTTCCGGGAACGGCTCGCCCGCCTGCCCGACGCTGTGCGGTCGTCGGTCGCGGCGGTGCAGATTCACCTCTACGGTTCGTTGAGCGCCACCGGCAAGGGCCACGGCACCGACCGCGCCATCGTGGGCGGGCTGCTGGGTTGGCAACCCGCCACCTGCGACCCGAAGGCCCTGCTGGCTTTGCTGAAAAATCCGGGTGAAAAATACCCGTTTCAACTTCCTGATGTGCTCCTCGCCGTCGGGGCCGACGACATCCGTTTTCACCGGGGCCAGCATGCTTTTCCGCACCCGAACACGTTGATTCTGAAAGCCGTGGACGCCGCCGGAACGGTACTTCTTGAGGAAGAATACTACTCGGTAGGCGGCGGCTTCGTGGTGCGCAAGGGCGAGGTACCCGGTGGGGGGGAGAGCCGCCCGCCGCGGTTTCCCTACTCGACCTTTCGCGAGTTGACCGAGCAGGTGCGCGCTTCCGGCCTGACGCTGCCGCAGGTGTTGGTCGGGAACGAAAAAGACCTCACCGGCCGCACCGAACGCGAAATCTACGACGGCCTCGACGCCATTCTGCGCGCCATGCACCAATCGGTGAAGCGGGGCCTGCGCACCAAGGGCGTGCTGCCGGGCAGCATCCGGCTCGGGCGCAAAGCCCCGCTGCTGTTTGAGCGCGCCCAGAAAATGGCGATTGCCTCCGACAGTTTCTTGCTGTTTCTGAACGCGTATTGCCTCGCCGCTTCCGAAGAAAACGCGGCGGGCGGCATCGTGGTCACGGCCCCGACGTCGGGCGCGTCGGGGGTATTTCCGGGGCTGACGTTTCTGATGAAGACCCACTTTCACCTTTCGCCGCAAACCCTGCGCGACGGGCTGCTCGTGGGCGCGGCCATTGGGTTTTTGGTCAAACACAACGCCAGCATTTCGGGGGCCGAAATGGGCTGCATGGGCGAAATTGGCACGGCCTCGGCCATGGGCGCGGCCATGCTTACCCACGCCCTGGGCGGGAGCCTCGGTCAGGTGGAAGCCGCCGCCGAAATCGGCATCGAACACCACCTCGGCATGACCTGCGACCCCATCGGCGGCTACGTGCAGATACCCTGCATCGAGCGCAACGCCATGGGCGCGGCCAAAGCCTACAACGCCTACCTGCTGGCCATTTCGGGCGACCCGGCCCAGCAGAAAATCTCGTTCGACAACGTGGTGAAAGTGATGCGCGCCACGGGCCGCGACATGTCGAAAAAATACAAGGAAACCTCCGAAGCGGGTCTGGCACTGAGCGCGACGGAGTGCTGACCGGGAAAGAACTGGAACGTGAAAAAATGGCCCGACTACTGGCTAAGGGCCATTTTTGTTATTTTGCCTGTCTTTCTTGAAAACCTCAACCATTTCCCCATGACCCGTAAAATCACGCTCACCGAAGCCGAAATCCCCGAAGCCTGGTACAACGTCGTGGCCGACATGCCCACCAAGCCTCTGCCTCCGCTCCACCCCGGCACCAAACAACCCATCGGGCCGGAAATGCTCGCGCCGCTGTTTCCGATGGAACTCATCAAACAGGAAGTTTCGCAGGAAAAATGGGTGGACATTCCCGGCGAAGTCCGCGACGTGTACAAACTCTGGCGGCCCACGCCGCTTTACCGGGCCTACAACCTCGAAAAAGCCCTCGACACCCCCGCCAAAATCTACTACAAGTACGAGGGCGTCAGCCCGGGTGGGTCGCACAAGCCCAACACCGCCGTGCCCCAGGCCTACTACAACAAGATGGAAGGCGTGAAGCGCATCACCACCGAAACCGGCGCCGGGCAGTGGGGCACGGCGCTCAGTTTCGCCTGCCAGTTGTTCGGCATCGCGTGCGACGTGTACATGGTGCGGGTCAGCTACGAGCAGAAACCCTACCGCAAAATGGTGATGAACACCTACGGGGCCAACGTGTACCCGTCGCCGAGTACCCGCACCGCCGCCGGGCGCGGCATCCTGGCCCAGCACCCGGATTCGCCCGGCAGCCTCGGCATTGCCATTTCGGAAGCCATCGAACTGGCTGCTTCTGACGAGAACACGAAGTACGCCCTCGGCTCGGTGCTCAACCACGTGCTCATGCACCAGACGGTCATCGGGCTGGAGGCGATTACGCAGTTCGAGAAAACCGGCGACATGCCCGACATCGTGGTCGCGCCCTTCGGCGGCGGCTCCAACTTCGCGGGCATTTCGTTTCCGTTCCTGCGGTTGAACTTTGACGAGGGCCGGAAAATCCGCTGCATCGCCGTCGAACCGGCCTCCTGTCCCAAGCTCACGCGGGGACAGTTCCGCTACGATTTCGGCGACACGGTGGGCATGACGCCCCTCATTCCGATGTACACGCTCGGCCACAACTTCGTGCCGTCGCCCATCCACGCGGGCGGCCTGCGCTACCACGGCGCGGGGGCCATCGTCAGCCAGTTGCTCCACGACGGGCTGATTGAAGCGCAGTCGCAGCCGCAAAGCCGGTGTTTTGAAGCCGGACTGCTTTTTGCCCGCACCGAGGGCATCATTCCCGCGCCGGAGGCCACGCACGCCATCGCCACGGTACTCGATGAAGCCCAGCGGTGCAAGGAAGAGGGCACCAGCAAAACGATTTTGTTCAACCTCTGCGGCCACGCCCACTTCGACATGGCCGCTTACGACGCCTACCTGTCGGGCAAACTGGTGGACGAAGAAATCACGGCGGAAGAAATCGCCGCTTCGCTGGCGGAGTTGGATACGCCGGTGATTTGAGGAGGCTGTTTGTCTAAACCGCAACGGCGGTTCAGACAAAATCAGACAACATTCACCCCAAAAACGGCGTTGCCTCTACACCAACGCCGTTTTTTTTTGTTACCAACAACCTGTTTCCACCCTATGAAACGCCTGTTGTTTTTCATCAATTTTTCACTTTTCACGCTTCCCTTTTCATTCGCCCAGGAGCCCAAAGCCCTCCTCGACGAGGGCCTCAAACGCGCCCAGGTTGGCGATTTGCAAAACGCCATCAGGCTGTTCGACCAGTCGCTGGCGCTGAAAGACGACTACCCCGTGCGCCAAAGCCGGGGCACGGCCCACTCGCTGCTAAAAGAATACGAGGCCGCCATCGAGGATTTCACGAAAGCGCTCCAGTTTAACCCGAAAGCGAAGAAAGCCTACCTCAGCCGGGGCATCGCCCGCAAGAAACTAACCGATTATGACGGCGCGCTGGCCGATTTCAACGCGGCCCTGAAACTCGATCCGCGCCTTGCCGATGCACTCTACAACCGGGGGCTTTTGTACGAACTCCTCAGTCAGCGTGACAAAGCCTGCCCCGATTACCAGGCCGCCCAGGCGGCGGGCATGGCGCTGGCCGAACCGAAGGCCGCCGCCTGCGGCGAAGAACCGGCCCCCGCGCCGCCCAACCGCCAGCCGCTGCTGCGCCTCGGCGCGGTTTCGACCGACCCGAAATATGGCTTTGCGAAAGACAACCCGGTGAAAGCGGGCGCGGGCTTCAACTCCGACCGCGAGAACATCGAAACCTACCTCGACCTGCTCCGCGACGCCCAGAACAAACCCGTGCGGTACCGCCGCGTGGGCGCGTCGCCGTTTTTCTCGAGAAATGCGCCCGGTGGCAAAGGTTCCGTGCAGAGTTACGAAGTGCGCTACCTCGACGCCAACGCCCAGGAGCGCCGCAAAATCCTCTACCTGACCAGCGACGAATTCGAGGAGCCGAGGGTGGTGGCGGGGTTTGGAACCGTAAAATGATTGCCAGCCCCACCCGTCATTGCGAGCGCAGCGAAGCAATGACGGGTGGGGGGAGTAAGTTCAATACACCTCCTCCAGCCGCTTGCTCACGCCCAGTTCACGGAAGAGTATTTCCCAGTACTCCGTCACGTGCGGACTGTTGAGTTTGCTCGATGCTATCGGGGCGAAGGGCAGCACCAGGTACGCCTCGACGTTGGCCAGGTGCGGCAGGCCCGATTTCAGGCGTTCGGCGTCTTGTTTGGCCCAGGTTTCGGCCTGCTCGGTGCTGCGGGGCGGGGCGGTCTGGAAGTCCCGGCGGTCAGCGCCGGGCATGCTCTCGACCATGTCGCTGAAGTAGTAGGCCCGCACCTGGAGGTTTTTTTCGGCGAGGCGGTCGAGGATGGGTAGACTGGCCAGGATATCCGTGTAGCGATTGCTGCGCGAGGTGTTGGGCGTGACCATCAGCGTGTAGGTTTCCCGCAAAAACTTCTGTTGCTCTTTCTGAACCGACACCTCGAACGAGGTCTGCGCGGCCTCGGCGTCGGTCTGGTTGGCGCTGCTGACGTCTTCTTTTTCCGATTGACTCACCCGTTCGAGGGCCTTGCCTTTGGTGGTGTTGTCGTGGATGAAATACACCTCCAGCCGGTCGCCTTTCTGTTTGATGTTGTCCGAAATCAGCTTCGTCAGCGCCTGCTGGTATTTTTGCCGGACGTACCCCTCGTTTGGTTTGACACTCAGCGACTTATCCAGAAAAACCACCGAGGCTACGTTGGGGGTGGTCAGGTGCGGCGTTTCGTCCCGGCCCGAATTGGATTCAGGCGATGAACAAGCCGCCAGCACGGCCAGCGGCAAAAACCAAACTGCTTTTTTCATGAAAATTGGATGGGATTACCGGGAAATAACGCTGAAAATCCGGCGATTGAGGCCCGGTGCGGGCACTAAAAACGACGTGCCAACGCCGCCTGTTCCGTCCGCTAAAGCAGACGGCAAAACGATGAAGGCCCCTTCGGGGCTAAAAATTAGCCGTTGTTTTAGCCCTGAAGGGACTTTACCCGGTTGCCGTCCGCTTTAGCGGACGGGCCTACTCCCCTGGATGGTACACCCGCTTCGCCTCGCGCAGCACCGTGGCTTTGTCGAGGGTCATGGGTTTGGTTTTCTGGTTGACGAACAAGTCCATCTGGTCGGAAAAATGCGGGCTGTCGGCGTGGTTCGACGCGCCGTAGCAGTTCACCGTTTCAATCACAGGCAGCCCGGTTTTCGGAAACCGCACAAGTTCGATGTACGATTCGCCCTGCGTGGCGCGCCGCCTGCCGTCGCGGTACGGTTCGGTGTACGTGGCCGAAATCACGTCGGGCAAACCCGCCACGGGCAGTTCGCGGTCACCGCGCACGAGTTTCTGCACCTCGCCGAGCGTCGGGTCGGCCTTGCCGAAATTTTTGAGAAAATCCGCTTTCACCAACCGCAACCCCTCGGCGCAGTCGGCGGCGGTCATTTTAACCGGGACTGGCTTTTTGGCTTCCCAGAAGGCGTAAAATTTCAAAAAAACCGCCGCGCCCCGGCTGTCGGTCGTGGCCTGGCGATTCCAGTTTTTCAACCTTTCAATCAAGTCGGCAACGTCGGAAAATTCCGACGAATTCAGGCCGAAAATCGGGTTAAAATCGGCCCAGTAGTAGGCCAGTTTTTTCGGCAACTGGAGGTCGTATTTCAGGCGCTTGAACCCGGTGTAGTCGAGTTTATCCACGCCGTGCATCAACTCCATGAAGCGCGTGCTGCGGTTGTTGTTGTGGCGTTCGTAGCCCATCGTCGGGTCGAAGGCACCGGGCTTCAGGTTGTCGGCCGGACCGGTGGCGTTGAACGGCGTGTGGTTCATGTTGAACAGGTACCCGCTCGGCGGGTTGACGTACTGCGGCAAATCAGACAGCGGGTGAAACCGCGTCCACAACGTTTTCGACGTATTTCCCGGCAACGTACCCCGCCAGTTGAAGCCCGGCGTGCGCACCGGAATTTTCCCATTGCTGACGTAGAAAATCGTGTCGCGGTCGGCGTACACGATGTTGAACATGGGCAGATGCACGGGTTTCAGCGCCTCGTAAAACTCGCGAAAATTGCGCGCCTTGTTCATCCGGTACCATTCTTCCATGCCCCGGAAATCCATGAAGGCACCCGTACGGATGGCGAACGTGCCTCGTTTGGTGACCACCGTGGGGCCGTAGCGGCTCCAGTACGCCCGGCGCTTCACGGCAATGGGCAGGCCCTTTACGCGCAGTTTGACCGTTTTTTCTTCCAACCGAAGCCACTGCCCGTCGAACAAATACTGGTTGGGGTGGGCGACGTCGGTCTGGAGTTGGTAGGTGTCGATTTTGTCCTGGTAGTTGACCGTGTGCGCCCAGCCGAGGTGCTCGTTGACGCCGTGGAACACCGTTGCGCCGCCCGGAAACAGCCCGCCGAGGATGTTCCAGCCCTGTTCGCTGCACAAATGCGCCTCGTACCACGCCACCGGCCCTTCGAGCGGCTGGTGCGAGTTGATGGCCAGGAAGGTTTCGTCCTCGACGGTCCGGCTGCGGTGCAGGGCGATGGCGTTGGAGCCGGTGGCTTTTAGGAAATCCAGCGTTGGGATCTTGCCGTTGTAAATCTGCTGGAGCGCATCGTCCACACCCGAAATCACCGACAGCGACAGCACGACGGTGCGCAGGTAATCAGTCAGCGTGAGGGGAAAAAGCCGTTTTTGCAGCACCTCGCCGGGATGGACGCGGGCGTAGTCGTTGAGGCCCTGGAGGTAGCCTTCGAGCACGGCGCGGTAGTCGGGCGAAAGCGAACCCGTGCCCAGCGAATCGACCAGTTCGGGCGCGTGGAGGAGTTGCACGACGTAATCGGCGGTCGCGCCTTTTTTGCCCAATTGTCGGCCCAGCAAGCCTTTGGCGGGCATGACCAATTGCTGAATCGTCCGGAAATCGTCCTCGGCGTGCGCCCAGGCCAGGCCGTAGGCCACCTCGGCGTCGGTGGGCGCGAAAATGTGCGGCACGCCGTAGCCGTCGCGGGCAATGGTGACGCGGGCGGGGTTGATTTGGGCGAAAATGACCCCGGAAAAAAGCAGCAAGGTTAAAGTGAGCCGAATTGTTCGCATCATTAAAAAGCGGGAATAAAGGCTGCGAGTTAACGGATTACGCAGTCTGGCGCAAAAAGTTTTTTCTTTCAGGCAACCTCCACCCCGCTGTGGGCATATTGCCCTTTGAAACCCCTCGCATGGAACACGAATTACTCCGCGAACTCCAACACGGCAACGCCTTCGCCCAGAAGCGGGTGTACGACCGCTACGCCAACCGGCTGTTCCGGCTGTGCCTGCGCTACGTGCAAAACGAGGACGACGCCCGCGACGTGCTGATGACGGGGTTTCTGAAGTTTTTCAGGAACGTCCACCGCGTGGAAGCCCACCGCGTGGAGGATCGGGGCGAAAACCCCTTCGAACCGTACCTGAAGACGCTGATGGTGAACGAGGCCCTCCAGTTTTTGCGGAAAAAACGCGATTCCTGGGTGACGCTCGATGAAACCACCGACGCGGAAGCCGACGCTGCAAGCCTGCCTGACGCCGCCCTCGACGCCGAGTACCTCTACGACCTCGTCCGGCAATTGCCCACGGGCTACCGGACGGTATTCAACCTGTTTGCCCTGGAAGGCTACAGCCACGCCGAAATCGCCGAACGGCTGAACATCAGCGAACAAACCTCGAAAAGCCAGTTGAGCAAGGCCCGCGCCCTGCTTCAGCGGCGGCTCCACGCAATCGGTTACGACCATGCCCAACGAACCCGATAAGTTTTTCAAAACCGCCCTCGACGGCCTGCCCGACGCGCCCCCGCCCGGTACGTCGTTCGACGCCGAGGCGCTCTGGGGCAGCCTCGACCGCCAACTGCGCCCCCGCCGCCGGTTTGCGGGCTGGTGGGTAGCCGCCGGAACCGCGCTGCTCCTGCTGGCGGGAGCAGGTTGGCAACTCAGGTTTTCCGGCGAAAAAACCCCCGCTACAACTGCTGTGGTCGGTGTCCGCACCGACCGCACCGCCGTCGGCCAGCCGGAGCGGTCGGTACGGACGCCGACGAAGGAGGCGTTGGCCGCCGCGAAACCAACCGGTTCGGCACTCGCGACGGTTTCCTGGCCCCGGCAGCAGCCGCGTGGCGCGGAGCGCGGGATTGCGCCGCCGCCTGCTGCGCCCGAATCGCGGCCCGAGGCGTTGTCCAACCCAGCGGGCTTTTCCGAACCGATTCCCGATCCGGTGGCGGCGGCGGTCGTGGAGAAACCGGTTTCTCCCGGAAAAACAGGTGTTCCCGCCAAACCCCGCTTCCGGGTCGTGCCCGCCAACGAGTTGCTGGCCGAAGACGAAGCCCGGCCCAAACTCTACCGCCCGGAAGGCACGGCACGGGTGACACTGGGTTTCCCGACTAAAACCACGCCTGTCGCTGAACCGTCGCCCATCTTGATTCTTGCCAAAAAACCAGACTAAACCCCTTTTCTGATGAACCGATTTTTCTTGCTGGCGGGCCTGCTCACGGGCCTCGCCGGGAATGCCCTTGCCCAGCGGGACCGCATCAAAGAACAACGCAGCCGGTACGAAATTGCGCTGCCCAACCGCAACCGCCTCGTGGTGGTGTTCAACACCTGGCCCGAACTGGCCGCCCACCGCAACCTCGACTCCTTGCTGCGGCTGTTCGTGGCCGATTGGCGGCTCTGGCGCGATTCGACGGCCACCCGCACCGACGCCCGGCGGGTGCTGTACACCCTGGAACCGCAGGGCCAGCGAACGGTACGCGTTACCAATTTCCCCGTCCAGACGGAAACGTACCAGTTTCGCAGCGACGAAGAGCCGGTGCAGCTCAAGGCCGTCCAGGATACGCTGGTGATTGAAAAACGCCTTGAACCCGGTTCGCGGACCACCAAACCAGCCTTCGATTTGCCGCTCAACGTGCAGTTTCACTTCTACCTCAACCGGCTGGAAGACCTCGAAGTCCTGGCCAAACAAGGGCTGAACGGTGAAATTGAAAAGGCGATTCAGCAGGCCAGGGCCTACACCGGCCACGACTTGTTTCAGCCGCGCTACCGCTCCACTTATTCTCCTGAGCCGGGCTTGCGGCACTCTTGGCGGGTGGGTGGGTACAATGAAGCGCAACTCGTGCTTTCGCCCGGCGTGGGCGTGGGCGTTGCCCGCAACCAGATTTACACCGTGCTGGTCGGCGACCTCGGTCTCCGGCCCGGCCAAACCCTGCTCGGCCCCCGGCTGGGGTGGCACGAGTACGTTTTCTTCCAGCCCCGCGCCGACGGGACGACGCAAATCGTCCGAAATTCCTTCCTCAACGTGGGCATCATGTCGTTCAAACTCCGCCCGGCTTACAGCAGCCTGCCCCACGCCAACGGCGCGAGCCTGACGCTGGGCTACCTCATCCGGCGCAACGGCGATTTTTTCGAGAAAAACACCTTCCGGCTGGCCGGAACGATCGACCTCTTCCGCTGGGTGAAAATCGAGCCGGAGTTGTACTGGAACGGCCTCTTCAAAAACGTGTATCCCGGTGTGCGGGTGAATGTGGGATTTTGAAACCTTATTTTTCTTGACTATGAACCAGCGCGATTTTTTGGCCGCAGTCCTCTTGACAACGCTCCTCGGCTCCTGTCAGTCGGGAAAAGAGAAAGTAAAAATGGGCGAATATCCGGTGGGTTTTGAAGTAATAAAATGGGTGGACTCAACGCGTGTGTACAAGCCCAACACGGCAACGACGCATCCGTTGCATTTCCGACCAATCGACGTTGACGTCTGGTACCCGGCTACCGAAACCGGCCTGGATTCAGCGTTATCGTTTGGCTACTTTTTAGGCTTGCTCGAAGAACGAGCGGCGGTGTACAGCGCACCTGCTTCGGCGAAAGGACTGGCTCGTCAGGTTGCCACGTATTTCTGCGAAGGAATGAAGTGCTCGACACCGGAGAAGGTATTAGCCTACCAAACCAACAGCAGGCAAGGTCTTAAAAAAAGCCCGAACCGCTTTCCGTTGGTGGTGTACCTGACCGGATACAATGGCATGGGTTACGAGAATTGCCTGCTGCTTGAAAAATTGGCGAGTGCCGGTTACGTGGTGGTGTCCATCAGTTCCATCGGACGGTACCCCGGCGACATGACCATGCAGCAACCAGACTTGATGGAACAAGTCTATGACGCGGAATTCGTCTTGTCTCGAATGAACAAAATGACATCGGTAGATTCCACCCGAGTCGGCCTGATTGGCTATAGTTGGGGCGGATTGGCGGGGGCGGTGTTAGCCCTGACGCGTCCCGACTTAAAAACTCTCGTTTCGTTCGAGGGGTCTGAGTTTCACCACTACGGTACGGATAAAAAAGAAGACGCCTTATTCGATGAAATCATCAATCAGGCGCGCCTGAGAAATCGGGTGATTCGGATTCCTTACCTGAGGCTGGAAAGTGGCCCTGAAAAAAATTCCCAGCCTGCAAAGCCGATTTACAACTTCAATCAAAAGCTGGCTGGAAAAAATCAACGAATCCGGTTGCGGGGGGCAACGCACGAAGACTTTTCAGCGATTCCGTTCCTTACAAAAAAATCGGGTAATTGCCCGACGGATAGTCTGTACGAGCAAGTTTTCCGAATAACGCTTCAGCATTTTCGAGAGATGCTTTGAGTAGCGCCTGAAATTTGCCGCTATTCAAATCATTCCCTCCAACCCCTGGCGGAAAGGCTGGAGGTTAGGTTTATTTTTCTGTTCCTGAATCCTTCTCTGATTGCATCTTGAATTTGTTCGCGCGACCGGTAGCAGCCCTCCCTGAAATCTTGAAAAAAAACCGAACAGGTTTTTAAAACCTGTTCGGTCTGTTCGAATCCGGAACGTAACCTACGGCGTCGGCTTCGCGCTCGCCGCCGGTTTTTTGGCCAGCGAATTGATCCAGGAAGCGATTTTCAGCGCGTCTTCTTTCGGCACCTGCGGCATGGGCGGCATCGGCGTGGCGTAGTCGGGCCAGTTTTCGGGTTTGGGGTTGTAAATCAGTTCCACAATTTTCTCATCCGAATACCCGCGTTTGGCCACGTCGCGGTACCCCGGCCCAACCTGTTTTTTCTCGGCGTTGTGGCAGGCCAGGCAGGTGTATTTGCTCAGCAGCGGCTGCACCTCGGCGAAGGTCGGCACCTTCACTGCCGAAACGGCCATTTTGCCCGAACTCGTCGGTTTGGCCATCGTGGCGGGTTTCTTGGCGGCGCTGGCCGTGGCCGAATTTTTCGTGCTGGCACTGGCGAGGGCCAGTTTTTCACCCGTCGGGATGGCGTTGAGCGTGTAGTAGGCCGTCGGGTGAACGAGGCTCCACGAGTGCGATTTATCGCGCACGCCGTCGAGCGTGAGGGCGTGGATGTGGTACTGTTTCAGGCCATCCACCACGAGCCGGGCCTTGAGGCCGTCGTCCGAGAGTTTCACGGCCTTCACGGCGTGGGTGGTTTCGTTGACGGTGGGGCTGCCGTACACGGGGTGGTACTTATAAATGAAACTTTTCACGGCGTAGGAAGCCAAATCCTCGGCGGATTTCGGGTCGACCGGCATCGTAAATTCCACCTCGAAGCCGTCGGGCATGGCCCGGACGGCGCGCATTTCGAAGGGCGTTTTGCCCGTCCAGACGAGCCGTTGGAGGCCCGCCGCCGCGTCGCCCGCCGACCCCCAGCCCCGGTTGGTTTCGCCTACGAAGAGGGAGTTGTCTTTGCCCCAGCCCATGCGCAGCACGCCCGACTGGAACCCGGCGCGGAAATCGAAGGCCGCGCCCTGGTACTCGTCGCCGACTTTTTCGAGGAAGACCCGCATGATTTTGCTCTGGCCCTGGTCGCCGATGAAAAGCTGACCGGCGAACGGCCCAAAACTTCCCTTCGTATCGTCGGTGATAATTTCGGAGTTGGAAATGCCCAGAATTCCGTGCGGCAGCCAGACGGCGGGCAGTTGGGTTTCGGGAAACTTCTTCTTCAGTTCGTAAAGCGTCGTGAAGGTTTTTTCGTTGCGGTCGTTTTCGGGCTTGATGGCGTGGCCCTGGGCGTCTTTGAACTGGCGCGGACCGACCACGGCGTAAAGTTGTTCAGTGGTGAGTTTCACGGGCGAGTTGGGCATTCCCGACCAGCGCAAACCCGCCGGATGGCCCATAAACGCACCTTTTTTCACCTGCCAGATGCCGCCCGAGCCGAACCAGTCGCCCTGGTTGTCGGCGTAAAACAAGTCGCCGTTGATCATGCCGAGGCCGCAGGGTGAGCGCACGCCGGTGGCCCAGGGCTGCATTTTGCCGTCTTCGGTGATGTTCATGATCCAGCCCCGCCAGGGCACGCGGCTTTCGCCCCGCCACCATTCTTCGTCGCCGAAAGCTACGTTGCCACTCACGAAAAAGCTCCCGTCGGGTGCGATTTTCGGGCCGAAACTGTACTCGTGGTAGTGCCCGCTGACGGGCCAACTGTACACGGTTTCGTAGCGGTCGGCGGTGCCGTCGCCGTTGCGGTCGGTGAGTTTGGTCAGTTCGCCGCGCTGGGCGCAGTAGAGCGAACCGTTTTTGTACACCAGCCCCAGAATTTCGTGCAGTCCGCTGGCAAATTTGCGGTAGTTGGGCACCGGGCCGCTGGGGTTTTCAATCATCCAGACGTCGCCCCGGCGGGTCGAAACGGCCACGTCGCCGTTGGGCAGGGTCGTGACGCCGCCTACTTCGAGGAGGATGCCTTCGGGTACGGGCACCTTCACGATTTTGTAGAAATCGCCTTCGCCGGGGGAGTCCTGGGCGAGGGCGCGGCCCGTTAGCGCGAGGGCGAAGAGGGTGGTTTTGAGGTGTTTTTTAGAAAACATGAATCGTTAATTTTTCAGGTTCTGAATCGCTTCCAGGATTTGGGCCTGGCCGGTTTTCAGGTCGGCCACGTCGGTTTTGATGCCTTCCACGTCGCGCCGGAGATTCTTGAGCAAAATCGTGTGCTCGAAAACGGTGCGCTTAACGTCGGCCATTTCCTCTTCCATCCGAGTGAATTGGTCGGTGAGTTCGGTCAGTTTTTTGACCAGAAACTCCTGACCGTCGGAAGTACTGACGGCGAGTTGGTGAATGACGTTGACCACGCGGGCGAGCCGGGCGACTTGTAGTTCGAGGTCGTTCACGCTGGCTTTGACTTCCTTGCGGTCCACCGTGCCGTCGAACATTTGTCGCTGCAATTCGCCGAAATCCCGCCGAAGGGTGGCAACGAGCTCCTCCATTTCCTGGATGCGCTTTTCCATGGTTCAAAAAAGAAGCGAATACGAAATCGTCCCGCCTTTCACCGGCAGCACGAGTTGCTGCTGGCCGCCCGCCGTGCGGAGCGTCGCGCCGTCGGCTTTCACGTAGTAGCTTTTGCCTTCTACGGCGTAAAGACCGGGCTGAATCTGCACAATGTCCTTGCCCGTGGCGACGAGGTGGTAGAGGTGGGCGGCGGGATTTTTGACTGAAAGTTCGCGGGTCAGCGCCTTGCCGCCGTCGGCGGGGCGGATGGCGTCTTCGACTTCGGTGCCGTTGGTCAGGTAGCGGAAGGTGGGCATCTGGGCGGCGTCGAGGTCGTAACCGAGCGGACGGAATTCGGTGTTTTCCACCGTCAGCGATTCGGGCCAGGCCGTCTGGACCGCGTCGGCCAGCACGGCGAAGGCGGGCATGTCGTTGAAGGTCGTCACCACGCCGCGCGGGCGCGAGGAGCCGTCGCCGCGGTCGTTCCACATTGGGCTGGCGTTGAGGAAATCGCCGCGCCAGCCCTGGGCCAGGGCACCGTTGTCGAGGTCGAAGGTGTAGTGCAGGCCCTCCGGGCTACCCACGTTGACGGCGTGGACAATGCGCATGGGGCGTTTGCCCTCTTTAAAATAATCCATGAAACTGCGCAGCACGGTGGGTTTGGCTGCGTCGATAAAAATCGGGTCGTCGGGCGGCGAGGCCAGCATCGAACCGACCGCGTGGAGGGCGGTTTGCCGGAAACCGGGGCCTTCGACGTACAGCCCCAGGGCGGGCCGCACCCAGTCTTCGCGCTTGACGTAGGCGATTTCGTAGGGCACTTTCCCGGCGGGCAACTCGATTTCTGCGGTGCGGGGGCCGTTTTCGGCAAAAAGCGGCTTGCCGTTGAGGGTCATCCGCAGGGTTCCGCCGTACTCGGTGGCGAAGGTGTACCTGCCCGCCGTGGGTACGTTGAGCGTGCCGTCGAGGAGCACACCGAAGTTGTTGTTGCGATCCACCACGTCGTAGGTGAGCTCGGGCATGGTGCCGGCATTGACGACCTTCATTTTGGTGAAATCCGGGATTTTGGCGAAGGTTTCGTTGTCGTCGGCGGCGTAGGTTTTGTAGCGGTTGTCGGCCACGGTCGGGGCCTGGCCGCTGTAACTGCGGTATTTGAAGTTGCGGAACGCCACGGCACCGTGGTCGCCCTGAATCATAAACGGCCCGGTGGCGGCTTCCTGCTCGGAAATCGGGCCACCCGTGGGGCCGCTGAGTTCGACGTTTTCGTGCAACACCACGCCGTTCAGCACCACGCGGAGCATCTTGGCGTTGGCAGTCTTCTTGCCCGACGCGTCGAAGCGCGGGGCCTGAAACGCCACCTCCAGGTGTTGCCAGAGGCCGGGGGCTTTACTGGCGTTGGAGCGCGGCGCGTGGCCTTCGTAGAGGCGGCCCGAGGGCAGTTCGCGGCGTTTGTAAATGCCGCCGTTGTCGCCGTAGGCGGGGGTTTTTACACCCCAACTGTCCAGAAGCTGGATTTCGTAGCGGCCCTGGAGGTAAAAGCCGGAATTGGAATGGGTGGCGATGAGGAAGTCGAAGGAAATGTCGAGGTCGCCGTGCTCCATCGCCGAGAGCAGGTTGTTGTGGGCACCTTCCGCCTTGTTGGGTTGGTTGACGAGCACGCCCGTGCCGGGGCTGGTGTTGAGCACTTCGGGCTGGTCGAGGGGGGCGGTTACGTCGCCGACGATCTTCCAGTTGGTGCCCGCGTTTTTAAAAGCGGCGAGGTCGGTGAGCGGGAGGGTGGTTTCGGGCGTGCCGCCGGGCGACGCTTCGCGCTGGGCCTGCGTGGGCAGGGCGAGCGTTAGTGCCATCCAACCGGCTGCGGCCAGCCGGGAAAGTGGTTTTTTCATGTAAAAAATAGAGTTAGACGAAAGGCAAAGGTAGGCAGAAAGCCGGGCGGATTGCTGTGGAGGAAAGAAGGGAAGGCTCAATTTTCAATGCGCAATTTTCAATTTTGAATGAATTGAGAATGGAATATTGCGCATTGAAAATTGAGCATTTTAAACCGCCTTCACCCGCAACTGCATCCCGTCCTGGGGCCGGAGCGTCACGCTGGCCTGGGGTTTTACTTCCTGGTGGGGGTGGAGCAGGCCCACGTCGAATTGCCGCACGATAAGCGCCAGCAGCAACTGCATTTCCATCAGGGCGAAGTTGTTGCCGATGCAGATGCGCGGCCCGCCGCCGAAGGGCAGGTAGGCGAACGAATGCCGTTCGCGCTGGCGTTCGGGCAAAAAATGGTCGGGGTGAAAGGCGTTGGGGAACGCCCACTGCGCCGGGTCGCGGTGCAGGGCGTAGGGACTGATAAACACGTAGGTGTTTTCGCCCACGGCGTAGTCGCCAAATTGGTCCGGGCCGAGTGAGCGGCGGCTGATGAGCCACGCGGGCGGGTAGAGCCGCATGGATTCCTGAATTACTTGCAGCGTGTACTTCAACTCCCGGACGTGGTCGTAGCCGGGCAACGCCGTCGGGCCGACCACGGCAAGCACTTCTTCACGGACCTGTTGGGCGATTTCCGGGTGCTGGGCCAGCAGGTAGAGCGTCCAGTTCATGGCCACGGCGGTGGTTTCGTGCCCGGCCATAAAAATCGTGGTGACTTCGTCGCGGAGTTGCTGGTTGGTCATGCCTTCGCCGGTTTCTTCGTCGCGGGCGCGGAGGAGCATGTCGAGCAAGTCGTCGTGCCGGGCGTCGGGGTTTTCGGTTAGTTCCTGCCGCCGCTGGTCGATTATTTCGTAAATCAATCCTTCCACCCGCCGCACCGAGCGCTGGAACGCCAGGTTGCGCGGCGTGGGGTAGCGGAGCGGGATGCGGATGAAGGAGACGAGGGTTTCGTGGGCAAATTCGATGATCGTGTTGAGCGACTCCGACATGCCGGTGAGTTTATGGCTCACGTCGGTGCCGAAGAGGGCCTTCGTGACGATGTTGAGCGTCAACTCCATCATGTCCACCGACACGTTCACGGGCTTTTCCGGGTCGTGCTTCTGCCATTTCTGCACCAACTCCTGGCCCTCGGCAGCCATCGTGTCGGCGAGCAGCGCGAGGCGCTGTTTGTAAAACGCGGGCTGGGCCAGCCGCCGCTGCCGCCGCCAGAAGTCGCCCTCGCTGTTGAGCAACCCGTTGCCTAAGAAAATGCCCAGCACCCGGTAGGCCTCGCTTTTGTGGTAATTCCGGTTGGCTTCCTGGAGGACGTGCTTGGCGTCGTCGGGGTGCGTGAGCACGTAAATGTCGCGGCCCACGAGGCGGGTTTTCACGAGGCGGTCGTACTCGCGGTGGACTTTGAGCATCATCCCGAGTGGGTCGCGGGTGAACTGAAGTGTGTTGCCGACCAAAAACTGACCGGGCAGTTCGGGAATGGCTTTCGGTTCGGGTTGCTGAAGTGTTTCCATGCGGCGCGGGACGGTTGTTGGAAGGATAAAGGTAACGCCTGGAGCAGGGGCAAGGACGAATGGCTACCCGAAAAGTTCCAGTTGCTCGACGGGTGCTGGCGCTACCTCCACGCTTTCTTCGGCCATGATTTGTACGTACACGTCCGAGAGGTCTTTTTCGGAGGCGTTGAGCAGAAAACGAAACGCCGAAGCCGCTGTATACGACCGGTCTATCTCGAACGATAGCCAGTGTCGCTCCAACCGTTCGGCCACTTCACCCGTCGTATTGGAACCGGCGAAAATATCCACCACCAAGTCGCCGGGCTGGGTCAGCATTTTGATGAAAAACTCAGGCAGTTTGGCCGGAAAGCGGGCCGGATGGCTTTCCAGTTTGAGTTGTTTGCAGGCGGCGATGTAGCGGGAATTAGACTCGGTGTTCGGAATCTGGAGCAGGTTCGACGGAATGGCACCGCCGTTGTCGATGGCGAAGGCCTTGCCGATGTCGTGACCGGAGGGGCGTTTTTTGGGGTTGTAATATTTTTCCGGATTGTCCAGCAGTTTCTTCATGCGGTCGCTGTACGGTGCGAGTACCTGCGTGACGTCGGCCTTCGGAAACGGCGTTTTGCTAAACCACCAAACGGTATTGACCGAATCCTTCGCCCGAATTTTTCGCTTGTTCACCCACTCAATCGGGCTGGGAAGTTTAGCCGGGTTAAACCAGTAAAAATCTTCGGCCAGATGAAACCCAATTTCATCGCAGAAATGCAGTAAAATCCGAAAATTGTAGAGGCTACGCGACGGAAGTCCTTTTTGATAAGCCCCGCCCAAATCAAGTACGAACGAGCCGTCCGGCTTTAGTTTCTGAAAAACCTTGTGGGCAAAGGCCGCCAGCCACTGGACGTACTCGGCTTGCTCTTCGTTGCCGTACGTCTTTTGCCGCAAAAGGGCGAAAGGCGGGCTGGTCAGGACTAGATTCACGCTCTCGTCGGGCAGGCCGTCCAGCAAATGCAGCGAGTCGCCGCAGTAGGCCGCACCGAGCGGAGTCCGGTAGGCAGGAAGTTCATTTGCGGGGAAAATCATCGGGCAAGGCGTTTCGACAAAGGTAGTTTTCTCCGAATATATTCGGAGGTTATTGAAAAACTATTTCCAAACTTTTGCAGCGCACTTTTCCTCCTTAACGCGCTCATGGATTTTGAATCGAAAACTACCGAACTTCTAAAGACCATTGCCAGCAATGTGATTCTCTTCCGAAAACTAAAAAGCCTGAGCCAGGAGGAACTGGCCTTCCGCGCGCAGGTTGACCGCACGTACATAGGCTACATCGAAAACGCCAAAAACAATGCAACGGTAGGCGTGCTGGCCCGGATTGCCGACGTACTGGAGGTGAGTCTGGCCGATCTATTGGAACGTAAGCAGACCGAAGCCGCCCGGACCTCCTCCGATACCGACCTGCTTAACGAATTGCTACCACCCATTCAAGCTTACCAACAATTGGCCGAGAAACACGGCATCAATGATATTTTTCAGGACAACGGCGGAAAATTGCTGCAAGTGCTGTTGTTGACTAATCTGAAAAACATCCCAAGCCGTGAAGGTAACGATGCCGTGGACGAGGAGGGTAACGAGTACGAACTGAAATCGGTCAACGCCAAACTGACCAGAAGCTTCTCGACCCATCATCACCTCAATCCCGTGATTTTGAAAAAATATCGGCAGGTTCGGTGGATGTTTGCCGTGTACGAAGGCATTGAAATCCGGGAAATCTACCGTCTTTCTTCAGTCCAACTGGAGCCTTTTTTCTCAAAATGGGAAAAAAAATGGCACAATGACGGGGGAAGAGATATCAACAATCCAAAGATTCCGCTCAGTTATGTTCGCACGGTGGGAGAACTCGTGTATCGCCGCGAACCCTACGTCTGAATCACCCCCACGTTGTACCGCCGCGTGATCGGCGCGTGGTTGGCCGCTTCAATGCCCATCGAAATCACCTTCCGCACGGCCAGGGGGTCGATGACGCCGTCGGTCCAGAGGCGGGCGGCGGCGTAGTAGGGCGACAATTGGGCGTTGTAGCGGTCGGTGATTTCGCTCAGCAGCGCCTGTTCGGCCTCCGGCGTGATGACTTCGCCCTTCGCCTTCAGCGATGCCGTCTGGATTTGCAGCAGCGTTTTGGCCGCCGAGGCCCCGCTCATCACGGCCATCTGCGCCGTGGGCAGCGCAAAAATCAGGCGCGGGTCGTAGGCCTTGCCGCAGAGTGCGTAGTTGCCCGCTCCGTACGAATTTCCGACCAGAAACGTGAATTTCGGCACCACCGAATTGGCCATCGCCGAGACCAGTTTCGCGCCGTCCTTGATGATGCCGCCCTGCTCGGCCCGGCTCCCGACCATAAACCCCGACACGTCCTGGAGAAACACGAGCGGAATCCGCCGCTGGTTGCAATTCATGATAAACCGCGCGGCCTTGTCGGCGGAATCGGAGTAAATTACCCCGCCCATCTGCATTTCCGAGGGCTGCCCGCCGCCTTTTTTCGCCTTCACAATCATCCGCTGGCTGGCCACGAAACCCACCGCCCAGCCGTCCACGCGGGCGGTGCCGCAGAGCAGGGTTTTGCCGTAGAGCGGTTTGTATTCCTCAAAATCCGAATCGTCCACCCAGCGCTCGATGAGGTCGCGCATGTTGTAGGGTTTGATGCGGTCCACGGGCAGCAGGTCGTAGAGTTCGTCGGGATTTTTGGCGGGAAGCCTCGGTTCGGCGCGGTCGAACCCCGCCGTGGGTTCGTGGCCCAACTGGCTCATCGTGCGGCGGATGGCGTCGAGGCAAGCGGGGTCGTTGGGGTATTTGTTGTCGGTCACGCCCGAAATCTCGCTGTGGGTGCTGGCCCCGCCGAGGGTTTCGTTGTCGATGTCTTCGCCGATGGACGATTTCACCAGAAACGACCCCGCCAGAAACACGCTGCCCGTGCCTTCGACGATCATCGCCTCGTCGGACATGATGGGCAGATACGCCCCGCCCGCCACGCAACTGCCCATGATGGCGGCAATTTGCACGATGCCTTCCGCCGAAAGCCGGGCGTTGTTGCGAAAAATCCGCCCGAAGTGCTCCTTGTCGGCAAAAACTTCGGCCTGCATGGGCAGAAAAACCCCCGCCGAATCGACGAGGTAGATAATCGGCAGGCGGTTTTCGAGCGCGATTTCCTGCGCCCGCAAATTCTTTTTGGCCGTAATCGGAAACCACGCCCCGGCCTTCACCGAGGCGTCGTTGGCCACAATCACGCACTGCCGCCCCGACACGCAGCCGATGCCGACCACCACGCCGCCCGCCGGGCAGCCGCCTTCCTCGGCGTACATCCCGTCGCCAGCGAACAGGCCGATTTCCAGAAACTGACTGTCTTTGTCAATCAGATACGCCACGCGTTCACGGGCGGTGAGTTTGCCTTTTTTGCGCTGATCGTCGAGGCGCCTGGTGCCGCCGCCGAGTTGGGTGTGGGCGGTTTTGGACTGGAGTTCGTCGAGAAGATTTTGGAAAAGCTCCCGGTTGGTGGGCATGGTCGTTGGATGAAGAAGCAGGATTTTACGGGGAATGAATTTGACTGCAAAGGACGCAAAGTTTTTGCCCAAAATTGGCAGGAAATGGGCGTAGCGGAAGTTTTGCAAGCGAAGGCGCTCAATTCTTGTGCAGATTTCCCACCGCGTCGTAGGCGATTTCGCCCGTGGCTACCATCTCGCGCAGCAGCAAAATCAGTGCGTTTTCGTTGCGCGGGGCCAGCGTGGCAATGAGCTTGTGTATGGGCATGCCGTCGGCGGCGAGGGTGGCCAGAATGCGCTCGCGCTCGGCGATGGCTCCGACCTGAAGGTCGGAACCACCCCGTTTTTTCGCGAGACAATTGTCGCAAATGCCGCATTCGGCTTCGGTGATTTCGTCAAAATACTCGAGCAGCATCTGCGTGCGGCAGCGGCGGATTTGCTGCACGTAGCGCACCACGGCGGCGGCCTTGTCGAGGTCGCGCTGACGGCGGGCGGCGATACCGTGGAGGTCGAGCGGGAGGGAGGTGGCGTCGTGGCGGGGCAACAGAAACGTGAGCGTGGGTTTGGTTTTCTGCGGTTCGTAATCGGCCACCTGCATGGCCACGAGTTGCGCCAGAAGTTCCTGCACTTCGCCGGGCGGCACGCGGAAATTCCGGGCGATGGCCGCTTCCGAAATGGGGACGAAGTCGGAAAAAAGCCCACCGCCGTAGAGCCGCAGCAGCAGTTTGGTGAAGGCGTCGAACCGGGCGTTTTTCACCTGAAACTCGTATAGTGTGCGGTGGTCGATGGTCAGGTGGAGTTTGGAAGGCCGGAAAAACGCCTCGCTCAACTGGAGGTAGCCTTCTTTTTCGAGCGTTTTCAAGCAGTAAAACGTCTCGGTGGTATTGAGGCCGAACGTGCCCGCAAACTCCACCGAGTCAAACTCGAACCCCGCTCCCGCGCCGCTGCCCACGGCCAGTTTGTAGTAATTGGCCAAACACTGGTACACCCGCCGCACGGCCTCGGCGGGCGGGTAGCTCTGCTCGATTTGCCGGGCCAGATCCTTCGCGTCGGCGGGGCCGTAGAGCGCCACGGCCCAGGCTTTTTGCCCGTCGCGCCCGGCGCGGCCCGCCTCCTGGTAGTACGCTTCGAGCGTGTTGGGCAGGTCGAGGTGCACCACGAGCCGCACGTCGGGCTTGTCGATGCCCATGCCGAAGGCGTTGGTGGCCACCATCACGCGCACGTCGCCCTTGAGCCAGGCGGCCTGCCGGGCGAAGCGTTCGGCGTTGGTCAGACCGGCGTGGTAAAACGTGGCGAGAATGCCCTGCCGGGTCAATTCGTTGGCAATCAATTGGGTACGCTTGCGGTTGCGCACGTACACCACCGCCGTGCCGGGTACTTTGTGGAGCATTTTCAGCAAACGGCCTTCCTTGTTTTCTTCCAGGAGTGCCGAGTACGAAAGATTGGGCCGGGCAAAACTCTGCTGGAAAACCACCGGCTGGCGCATGCCCAGCTTTTCCTGAATGTCGGCTTTCACCGCGCGGGTGGCCGTGGCCGTGAGCGCGATGAGCGGGGCCTTCGGTGTGAGTTGGCGAAACTCGGCGATGCGCAGGTACGGCGGACGGAAATCGTAGCCCCAGGCCGACACGCAGTGGGCCTCATCGACGGCCAGCAGGCACACGTTCATCTGCCGGACGCGCACCTTGAGCAGTTCGGTTTGCAGCCGTTCGGGCGAGACGTAGAGAAACTTTACGTCGCCGTAAATGCAGGTGTCGAGGGTCACGTCCATTTCGCGGCGGCTCATGCCCGAATACACGGCCACGGCCTTGATGCCCCGACGCCGGAGCGCCTCGACCTGGTCGCGCATGAGCGCAATCAGGGGCGAAATTACCACGCACACGCCCGCCATCGCCAGGGCGGGCACCTGAAAACACAGCGATTTGCCGCCGCCCGTGGGCATCAGCGCGAGCGTGTCGCGCCCGGTGAGCACGGTGCGGATGATGTCTTCCTGCAAGGGGCGGAAGTGGTCGTAGCCCCAGTGGGTGCGCAGAAGTTCGTGCGGATCAGTCACGCAAGGGGGGTGATTTTTGAGCGAAAGGCGGGGCAACGGCTTGTGAAAGTGGGGGAAAGTTCGGAAACTTCCCTTGTTTTCAAACCCTCCTTCAACCCCGTTTAGCCATGAAAATTTTGAAAAAAGTACTCCTCGTGCTGGCTGCCGTGCTGGTGCTGGTCGTGGTGGTGTCGTTTTTCCTGCCCGAGCAGGTCCACGTCGAGCGGTCGAAAGTGGTCAGCGGCCCGCCCGAGGCGGCTTTTGAGCAGGTCAACACGCTCAAAAACTGGAGCAACTGGTCGCCCTGGCACCGCCTCGACCCCAAAAATACAACCTGGGCGTTCAGCGGAAAACCGGGCGGCGAAGGAGCCTGGTATTCCTGGAAAAGCCCCAATGCTGACGTGGGCAACGGCAAACTGACGATTACGAAAAGCGTCCCGAACGAAAACGTGGAGGGAAAACTCGACTTTGAAGGCATGAGTTCGTCGAAGGTCGGCTACGCGTTCAAGCCTGAAGGCAGCGGTACCCGCGTGACCTACTCGATGGACAGCGACATGAGCCAACCCTTCGTGGTGGGCAAGTACGTGGGGCTGTTCATGGACCAGTTGATTGGGCCATTTTTCGAAAAAGGCCTCGCCAGCCTCGACAGCACCGTGGCGCACCCGACCCCGGCGGTGGTGACCGTGAAATGAAGGAACCACCCCGCCCTTCGGGCAAGCCAGGTAATTCGCTGGCCAACCATCCCGCCCGCGCCGCGATTTTTCCAAACGCGGCACGAAATTTCTAATCCAAACGCAGCCGGAATGCGTTTATCCTTCATCGGCGAATCAAAACCCGTTTTTCATGGAAAAAATTATCAAAACTGACGAAGAATGGCGGCGCATCCTGACGCCGGAGCAGTACCGCGTAACCCGGCAGAAAGGCACCGAACGGGCCTGGACGGGCGAATACTGCGAGGCCCACGAGCCAGGGTTGTACGCCTGCGTGTGCTGCGGGCTGGAGTTGTTCGATTCGCGGAAGAAGTTTGAGTCGGGTACGGGCTGGCCGAGTTTCAACGCGCCCGTCGTGCCCGAAAACATCGAAGAAGAGCGCGACATCAGCTACGGCATGGTGCGAACCGAGGTGCTCTGCGCCCGGTGCGACGCGCATTTGGGGCACGTTTTTCCCGACGGTCCGCCGCCGACCCACCTGCGCTACTGCATCAATTCGGCGGCGCTGAAACTGGTGGCTACGGCCCCGGCGTCGGTTTCTGCCGGAGAAAATTCCTGAACCGGCGAAAAAATCAGACGTTTTCGTTACCTTTCCCTCAGAAATCCGGTTCTCCAGCGTTTTGAGACCTGAACGACTTTACTGCCACGTTTCAGGTCTTTTTTTCGTACTTACCGTTATTATGAAAAACCACTACGTCGCGTTGATTTTCCTGCTCGGACTGGCCGCCGGGGCGATGGCCCAGAAACCGCGTTCTTCCGAAAGCAGCAACCCCCGGCAAACGCCCGTCCGGGGCGAAATCATCAACCTGCCACCCATCGTTTGCTATTACACCGACCAGCCCACCCACGTGCGGCCCATCGGCCCGCCCGAATTTTTCCTGCGCCGCCAGGCGGCTGGCAGCAAGGCCCGCGTCGAGGCCGACCGCGCCGACATTATCGTGACTTACAACGCCACTTTCCCCGACAGCGCCAAAATCGCCTTCGAGTACGCCGTAAAAATCTGGGAATCGTGGCTGATTTCGCCCGTGCCCATTCGCATTAACGCTGCCTGGCGCAACCTGGGCACGGGCACGCTGGGCTCGACCGGCCCGAAAATCTACCGGCAAATCAATTATTCGGGCACGCTCAAAGCCAACACCTTTTACGTGCTGCCGCTGGCCGAAAAACTTGCCCGAAAAGAACTCAACGGCACCGAGTCGGACATGGACATGACCCTGGGCAGCAGCGTCAACTGGTCGATGCGCACCGACGGCACCTGCCCGCCCAACCGCCAGGATTTCGTCTCGACCGTCGTGCACGAAATCGCCCACGGACTGGGTTTCACCGACTCGTTCTCCATCGACAATACCTTGGGCAGTTGGGGCGAAGGCTACAACATTCCGCGGGCCTTCGACCAGTACGTGGTCAACGGCCAGGGCCAGCAACTCATCGATCGCACTATTTTTCCCAATCCGTCGAGCGAACTGCGGACGCAACTCCTGAGCACGAACGTGTTTTTCGACAGCCCCCTGACGCGCCAGGCCAACGGGGGCGACCGGGCCAAACTCTACGCCCCGCGCACCTACTCGCCGGGTTCGCAGATTTCGCACCTTGACGAGGCGACCTACCCCACCGGTACGCTCAACGCCTGCATGACGCCCTTCGGGGCCAACGGGGAGGTCATCCAGAATCCCGGCCCCATCGTATTCGGGATGTTCCGCGAACTGGGCTGGCGGTCTACGTCGCTTTTGCACGACCGCGTCCGCGACAGCGAAGACCTCAACCAGGCCGTGACGTTCCGTGCGACGATTATTTCCGACACGACGCTTGTCAACGGCTCGGCCAAACTCTTTTATACCGTCAACGACACGGCTATCCGCACCAAACCGACCGTGGTGCCGCTCGCGCAGGTGGGGGCCAACGAGTACAGTGTGACGCTGCCCGCTTCGGCCAGCAAGCGCACCGTCCGCTACTACCTTTCGGTGCAGGATGCCTCGGGGCGCACCTTCACCTCGCCGCCCGACGCGCCGCGTTTTTTCTGGACGTTCCAGCAAGGGCCTGACACCACGCCGCCGACCATCGCCCACGACCCGGTGGCAACAGTACTCGAAACGACCGATTCGCTGCGCATCGCTGCCCAGATTGACGACGATTACGAATTTGGCATCGACACGGCGTACGTCGAATGGAGCATCAACGGAGCGGCGCAAGCGGCCTTTCGCCTGAAATACAACGCCCGCAACGACATTTACCAGGGTGCCGTGGCCCTGGCCGGGCGCATCAAGGGCGGCGACCGCATCACCTACCGCATCGTGGCCCGCGACAAGTCGAGGGCCAAAAACCAGGCCACCAGCCCGGCCACGGGCACGTACACCGTGCAGGTGGTGGCCCTGCAAGCCGCCCGCGACAGCTACAGCAACGACTTCAGCGCGACCACGGCCAGCGGGGATTTTACGGGCAATGGCTTCAGCATCACCACGCCGACCGGGTTCAACAACCCGGCCATCCACTCCGATCACCCCTACCAGGACGGCAACGGGCTGCCTAACAACGAGCGCAACCTGGTGTACCAGTTGCTGGTGCCGATTAACCTGAAAACCGAGAACACCACCATCCGCTTCGACGAAGTGGTGCTGGTGGAACCCGGCGAGGAAGGCTCGGTGTACGGCGAGCAGGCCTTTTACGATTACGTAGTGGTGGAAGGCTCGCGGGATGGGGGTAAAAACTGGCTGCCCTTTGCCGACGGCTACGACTCGCGCGACAACGCGGCCTGGCTGACGGCCTTCAAGTCGAAGTTGGACAAGGAAGGCAACAGCTCGGCCACGGGCACGGCGACGCTGTTCAGGCCCCGCGAAATCGACATGCTGACATCAGGGAATTTTGCGCCGGGCGATAAGTTGTTGATTCGCTTCCGGCTTTTTGCCGACCAACAAGCACACGGCTGGGGCTGGGCTATCGATAATTTGCAGATTCAACTGCCCAAAGCGCCCCCCGTGACGGCGCTGCCGGAGCCGGTGTTCGACGCCACCGACGTGAGCGTGTACCCCAACCCCAGCACGACGGGCGAATTTATGCTCGACGCCAAATTCAGTCAGCGGGCCGGACGGGTGGCCGTGGCGGTGCTCAACCTGGCCGGGCAACGGGTGTTCAGCCAAACGCTCGACCAGCGCCGCAGCACGCTCACCAGCCGCCTCGACCTGAGCCGCCTCGCGCCGGGGATTTACTTCGTGGCGGTGGACACCGACGAGGGACGAATCACGAAGCGGGTGGTGATTGCGAAATAAAAACTTCCTCAGCACGTCATTGCGAGCGCAGCGAGGCAATCTGTTCATAGTCACCAAAGAAGTTTGCAGAAAGCGGCTTTAGAAGGTGGCAACAGATTGCTTCGCTGCGCTCGCAATGACGCGTTTTAGGGACTTTTGTAGTTGCTTTGCCGAAATGAAGCCTTCCCACCTGCTGCTCCTGCTGCTGCTTATTGGTCAAACCGCCTGCACCTCCACGCGCCGGGCTATTTCCGCCAAAAACGCACTCGATACCCTGTTTCAATCGCCCGGCCTTGCCCATCACCACGTTGGGTTTGCGCTTTACGATCCGACGACCCGGCGGATGCTTTACGAGCGCCAGTCCGACCGCTACTTCGTGCCTGCTTCCAACACCAAACTGTTCACGTTTTACGCCGGGTTGTGCGTACTGGGCGACTCGATTCCGGCCCTCCGTTACCGCGCCGACGGCGACTCGCTGGTGATTTGGGGCACCGGCGACCCGTCGCTGCTGCACCCGGCTCTGCCCCGTTCGCCGGTATTTGATTTTTTGAAAAACCGGCGCGAACGGCTCGTTTTTTCTACCCAAAATTTCACCCAACCCCACTACGGCCCCGGCTGGGCCTGGGACGATTACAACGACGACTACCAGCCCGAACTCACGTCGCTACCCCTTTACGGCAACATCCTGCGTTTCCGGCCCGACCGCACCGGGCACTGGCAACCCACGTTGACTTACTTCCGCCGGTACCTCGCCGTCGATTCGACGCTGGGAGTCGTGCGCCGAAATCGGACGACCAACCTGTTTAGCCTGCCCGCCGCGACGGCCCGACCCACGGCCGAACAGGACGTGCCCTACCTGACGTCGCCCGAACTGACCGTCCAACTCCTCACCGACACGCTCAAACGCCGGGTGAACCTGCGCAATGTGCCCTTCGACCGCGCCGCGAAAACGCTCTACAGCCTGCCCACCGACACGCTCTACCGCCGGATGCTCCGGGTGAGCGACAACCTGGTGGCCGAACACCTGATGCTCCTTGTAGCGGGCGTTCGGGGCGATACGTTGAGCGTATCGAGGGGCATTGAATACGTGCAGCAACAATTCCTCGCCGATCTGCCCGATCGGCCCAACTGGGTGGATGGTTCCGGGCTGTCGCGGTATAATTTGTTCACGCCGCGTTCGCTGGTGCGGCTGCTCGAAAAGATTCGGGAAAAAGTACCGCAGGAGCGGCTCTTCGGCCTGCTGCCCGTGGGCGGTCGCGTGGGTACGCTCCGCAACCAGTACCGGGGCGAAGCGCCCTTTGTTTTTGCCAAAACCGGCTCGCTCACGGGCGTGTACGACCTGAGCGGCTACCTCGTGGCGCGTAGCGGGAAAGTGCTGATTTTCAGCTTCATGAACAACAACTTCACCGGCCCGACGAGCGGTGTGCGCCGCGAAGTGGAGCGGGTACTCCGGGCGGTTCGGGAGGGGAATTAGGCAGCGAGACGGAGTTGCTTGTCCACTTGAGCAAGCATGTCGTTTAATTGCCGAATCAGGTCGGCGCGGATGCGTTCATACTGCTGGATGGCGAATGAATCGGAGTCGTCGGCCTGCTGGTGCAGGTCAATCAGGGCGTTGGTGCGCTGGATGGTCTGCACCGTATGGGCGATGGCCTCGCCTAAGCGTTCAAGTTTAATTGGTTCACGCGATCCCATGATTCTCATGAAGTTGGATAAACCCCTTTTCTTCACCTTCCCGCGTGTGGCCAAAAACGTCACGCCAGTACATGAGGTTGTAGTCGTAAACGAATCGCTGCGGGTGATCAGTCGGCAAAACGCTGACAAAGTACGCATCAGTTTTTGTAAATCGAAGCAGCGTGGATTCGAGGGAAGCGCGATGTTTTCGGTAAACGGATTCGCCGAGAAAGATCACGATATCGAGGTCGCTCGGGTAAGCTGTTTTTGTGACAAAACTTCCATCAATCCACTGTAAAATGGGCGTGTTGGTCGGCAAAATCGCCCGCAGAGCCTCCAGTAGTTCGAGGTACTGTTGAAAAATCTGGCTTCGGCGTTCGTTGAAAACGAATTTACCGCGCATCGTTTCCAAATCCGCCGGAATAGCTTGGTAAGGCACCAGAAAACCTTTTTCGTCGAAAAGTAGCATCGGGTTTTATTGGGATACTGTCACGGCCGCGTGTACTGATACGCCCACCAAATCAGCACGGCCTGCAAGGGCAGCCGTCCCCAGCGTAGCCAGGGCGACATGGCCTGGAATTTCGCGCCGTAGGCCATGTACGCGTTGGCCGGAAACACGGCAATCAGCAGCGCAATCAGCCCCCAGGCCGCCCACACGCGCGTGGCCGGAAAAAGCAATCCCACTCCGACCAGGATTTCGGCCGCGCCGCTCAGGGCCACCAGCAGGTCGTGCGCGGGCAGGTACGGCGGCACGATGCGCAGGAAAAACTTCGGCCGGACGAAGTGCATCACCCCGGCGTATACGTAAAACGCGGCCATGGGGTAGAGGAGAATTTGTTTCACTTGCAAGTGTGTAAAGTGTAGAGTGAAAAGTGTAAAGATTGGCCAGAAACTTTACACTCTACACTTTACACTTCAAGAAGCTTGCCCGCCGTTGACGCCCAGTACCTGTCCGTTGACGAACCCGGCTTCGTCGGAAGCGAGGAAAAGGTAGGCGTAGGCGATGTCCTGAGGGTCGCCCATGCGCCGAACCGGAATGCTGGCGATGACCTGCTTCCGCACTTCCTCCGGGATGGCGTCGGTCATGTCGGTGGCGATGAAACCCGGCGCGACGGCGTTGGCCGTGATGCCCTTAGGGCCGAGTTCTTTCGCCCAGGTGCGGCACATGGCCACCACGCCCGCCTTCGTGGCGGCGTAGTTGGTTTGCCCGAAATTGCCGTGAATCCCCACCACCGACGAGGTGCAGATGATGCGCCCGTAGCCTTTTTCAACCATAAGCGGCGCGACGGCCTTCGTGCAGTTGAACACACCCGTCAGGTTCACGTCGATCACCTGCTGCCACTCTTCGTGGGTCATTTTGAGCAGCGTCTTGTCGCGGGTGATGCCTGCGTTGTTGACGAGGACGTCGATTTTGCCGAACCGCTCCACCACGTCGCGGGCGGCGGCTTCGACGGCGGGCACGTCGGTCGTGGAAACCTTCCGAAATTCGCAGGAAAAACCCTGCTGACGCAGGCTGGCGGCGGTTTCTTCGCCCGCTTCGAGCAAATCCCAGATGATGACCGTGGCTCCCTCCCGGCAGAACAGTTCGGCGGCGGCTTTGCCGATGCCCCGGGCGGCCCCGGTGATGATGGCGACGCGGTTTTGGAGGCGCATGAATGGAGGTAAGATTTACGAGGTACGATGTACGATTTGTTACTCGAACAGCAAGGAAACCAACTCGGCCACGCACACGGGTTTGTCGCTGCCTTCGCGCTCGAAGGTGGCGTTAAGCATGAGTCGGACGCCGTTGTTGGGGAAATCTTCGACGCTGACCACCGTGGCCCGCATCCTGATTTTTGCCCCAACCGGTACGGCGTCGGTGAAACGCACCTTGTTGGTGCCGTAGTTGACGCCCATTTTGACCGACTCGACCCGGAACAGGCTGGCCGTCAATTGTGGTGCGAGCGAGAGCGTCAGGAAACCGTGGGCAATCGGCCCGCCGAAGGGCGAGAATTGCCGGGCTTTTTCCACGTCCACGTGAATCCACTGGTGGTCGCCGGTGGCGTCGGCAAACTGGTTGACCATCTCCTGCGTGACGGTCACGTAACCGGTCGCGCCGAGGTCCTGGCCAACGGCGGCTTTGAGGGCGGCGAGGGTAGGGAAGGTTTTCATAAAATAGTGTTTGTCGTGCCACCAGTCTCCGGCACGACTTGCCAAACCCAGTCGGGCCACGGAGACCGGTGGCACGACGCTACTGCGACCATTCCGTCGGCTGGCGGTCCCAGCGGTGGGAACGGAGTTCGCCGAGCAACCCGGTTGGCAGCACCCGGCCGTCGGAGGTGGCCATGTTGGCCTGCACGTTTTTCAGGCTGCGCATGCCGGGAATAATCGTGCTCACGTCGGAATTGGCCAGGATGAACCGCAGGGCCAGTTCGGGCATACTCATGCCGTCGGGGATGAGCGGGCGCAGGGCCTCGGCGCGGTCCACGCTGGCGTTCAGGTTTTCGGGCACGAAGTACGTCGAGCGCCAGTCTTCTTTCGGGAAGGTCGTTTCTTTGGTCAGCGTGCCGGTGAGGGTGCCTTCGTCGAAGGGCACGCGGGCGATGACGCCGATGTTGAGTTCGCGGCAGAGCGGGAACAGCGCGTCTTCGGGTGCCTGGTCGAAAATGTTGTAAATCACTTGTACGCCCGAAATCAGCCCCGTGCGGAGGGCGGCAAGGCAGTTTTCGGGTTCCCATCGGTTCACCGAAATACCCCAGTGGGCTACTTTGCCCTCAGCGGTGAGTTTTTGCACGGCCTCTTTCCACTCGTCGCGGTCGGCCCATTCGTCGGTCCAGACGTGAAACTGTTGCAGGTCGATTTGTTCGACGCCGAGGTTTTTCAAACTCTTTTCGGTGTACTCGATGATGTGGCTGGCAGGGTAGCAATCTTCAAGCCGGTATTCCGGCCGGGCGGGCCACTTGAAGTTTTTGGCCGGGATTTTCGTGGCCACGTAGAGTTTTTTCGCGGCGTGGCGCTGGAGCAATTCGCCCAAAACCCGCTCACTCACGCCCGCGCCGTAGGCCCAGGCGGTGTCGAAAAAGTTACAGCCCAGTTCGACCGAGCGGTCGAGGGCGCGGGTGTACTCCGATTCGTCGGAGCCGGTCCATCCGGCCAGGCCCCACATGCCGTAGCCCATTTCACTGACTTGCCAGTTCGTTCGTCCAAAGGTTCGGTACTGCATTCCTGTAAGAAATAAGAAGTGAGATGTAAGATGTTTTTTTGCCAGTGAGAAGTCAGAGGTGAGAAGGGAGATGTAAACTTTCAACATCTCCCTTCTCACCTCTGACTTCTCACAAAACCACCACCGCTTTCCCTATCACCTTCCGTTCGAGCAAATCCCGCAAGGCTTGCGGCGCGTCGGCCAGCGGGTAGGTGCCGTGGATGTGCTGGGTCAGCGTTCCTGCCTGAATAAAGCCCAGAATTTCCCGAAAATTACCCATGCTTTCGCGGGGTTCCAGCGCCGCAAATTGCCCCCAGAACACCCCCACGAGTGAGCAGCCTTTGAGCAGCACGAGGTTAGCCGGAATTTTTGGAATCTCGCCCGCCGCGAAACCCACCACCAGGTAGCGCCCCCGCCAGGCCATGCTCCGCAAGGCCGGTTCGGTGAAGCGGTCGCCGACGGGGTCGTAGCACACGTCCACGCCGCGCCCGTTGGTGAGGGTTTTGATTCGCTCGCGGAGGTCTTCGGTTTCGTAGTTGATGGTTTCGTCGGCCCCCAGTTCGCGACAGACGGCCAGCTTTGCTTCGCTCGACGCGGCGGCAATCACGCGTGCGCCCATCAGTTTGCCCAGTTGCACGGCGGCCAGCCCCACGCCCCCGGCGGCCCCAAGCACGAGCAGGGTTTCGCCGGGCTGAATTGCCGCCCGCTGTTTCAGCGCGTGGTACGAGGTGCCGTAGGTGTACATCACCGACGCGGCGGTGACGAAATCCATGCCGTCGGGCATGGGCAGCGTTTTGGCTGCGTCGCCCAGGGTTTTTTCGGCAAAACCGCCCCAACCCGTGAGCGAAAACACCCGGTCGCCGGGTTTCAGGTGCGTTACGCCCTCGCCGGTTTCAACCACCACGCCAGCCACCTCGCCGCCCGGCGCGAAGGGCAGCGGCGGTTTGAACTGGTACTTGCCTTCGATGATCAGGGTATCGGGGAAATTGACGCCGCAGGCCCGTACATCAATCAGCACCTGGCCCTTGATGGGTTTCGGCGGGTCGGTTTCCTGGAGAAGGAGGCGTTCGGGCGGGCCGAACGCGGTGCAGAGGAGGGCTTTCATGCAACAGAATTGAAAGCCAAAAGTAAAGTTTTAACCACAGAATACGCAGTGATTAGGGCCGGGGTCGCCGGGTTTTACTACGGCGCGCTATGCCTAACTCTGGGTGGGTTAGGGTTGGAATAAATGACCAGGCTATAGAACAAGCGGCCCGATTCTTTACGCCGACTTGTGCGGCGGGTTGCCTGCGACCAGCGGAGAAGGAACCGATTTCCCTGTTTTTGAAAACAAAAAGGGGTTTCCAGCGTCCGAAACGCCTTGCCGCATCTTCCGTTCGGCGATTTCCAATTCAAAAACACCGATCTTATTCTCCAGATCGGCGCTCCCATCTTCAGGATCGCCGATCCCGTCCTCAGGATCGCCGATCCCGTCCTCAGAATCGTCGATCCTGTTCTCAAGATCAGCGATCCTGCTCTCCAGATCGACGATTTCATTCTTAAAATCGTCGATTTCATTCTCCAGATCGGCAATTCCATTCTGAAAAACACCAATTCCGTCCCGAAAGACACCGATCCGGTCAAAAACGCCGGATTGGTTCTTCATCCCGCTGGGTCAGGGGCGGTTCAGGGTAGAAACCCCTGCTTGCCGCCACAACGTCTTTACTTTCAGAAAACGCCCTGTGCCCTTTACCGGGCATTTTAGGCAAAATCCACCCAGGATATGAAAAAGATCGTATTCCTTCTGATGTGGGTGCCCGGCGGTTTCGCTGCCCTGGCCCAGAACGGCCCCACGACCGCCGCCCTCGCCGCCGTGGCGGCACAGTTGAAGCTTGTCAAAACGGCGAACGCGCAGTTCGTCCAGAAAGTGGACGTTGCCGAGCCTGCCCACCGGGCCACGTTTGCGGTGAAGCGCACCGCCAACAAAGGCAAACTCATTGCCTGAACGCCACGGCGGCGCAGGTTGAGGTGAACGGCAAGGAAGTGTTCGTGAACCTGACGACCAAAGGCTGCGAGAAACTCATCAAAACCGCCAAAGATGGCAAGCCCGCCGCGTACGTCCACACCGTGCAGATTCAGGTGGACAGCATCGAGCGCGACCGCGATTTGGCCGAGGCGTTCCGGGGGTTGATTGGAGAGTGTGGGGAAAAGTAATTCCCGATTGAGTTAAAAAAATCTTCCCGATCCCGCCATGGCGAGGAGATACGTCGAAGCAATGACCGAGTGAGAGAGAACCGATTTTTTACCCACCAGATTTGGAGTATTGCTTTGGTGAGAAGGCAACGATTGGTAGATTGTACACCCGGAAATTCCCCCGCAATCGAACAGAATTTTGTATCGTTTGGAGGCTGCGTTTGCTTCGGGAACCTGAAGAAAATAACGGATGAAGTTGAAGTTGCGTTTGGCTGAATCCTGAGGAATGCGGAGGTGTTCGATTTCGCCTTTGAATTGAAGAACGAACGTATCCGGTTCGTGAAATTCTGCCCGACCGACACTTAGGTTTGGCGGCCAGAAATAGTAAAACTCGACCAGCAATTGGTCGTAGTGGCTACCCCCATCGATAACCGAGTAATCAAGGTATTGCTTAATTGATGCAACAGGATCAATCGTCAAAACCCGAAGCCCTTTCCAGTCTTTCTGTTTCATCCGGCGGAAAAAGGTTTGGCTTACCGAATCGCTTAAAATGTAGTCGCAACATTTGGTTCGGTATCCGCCCATGCTGTTGGCTGTTGAAGAAGAAAGTACACAGATGGAATCCACGGTGAACGGCTGTCGTCTGGTGGCAACTTTCGGCTTTGGTTTTTGTTGGCACGATGCCACCAAAGCAACCAACCACAGAACATGCAGGAACGGCAGTGTAGCTTTCATGTTGAATTAAAGTCGTCACACGGTTCCCCTTCCCACCGCCT
Source organism: Spirosomataceae bacterium (assembly GCA_965249815.1). GTDB lineage: Bacteria > Bacteroidota > Bacteroidia > Cytophagales > Spirosomataceae > JAJAZB01. The sequence continues at coordinate 2,208,535 of CBDFMV010000003.1, forward strand.
CCACCCCCATCCGCCCGAGTTGTACCACGCCCGGCAGCAGCTTGCCGAAGCGCGGGTCGTTGGTCAGCCCGGCTTTCCAGCGGGCGTAAATCTGCTGGATAATCACGGCGTTTTTGTACAGACCGAAGGCGTAGTAAAACGGCAGGTGCGTCAGGTCGCGGCCCGTGCGGGCGGCGTAGCGGTCGGCCATTTCGCGGCGGGTGGGGCAGCCGGGCAGGTACGTCAGGTTAAAGGCTTTCAGGAAATCCGGGTCGCCCGCCTCGCACCAGTAGGCGAGGCTGGCGCCGAAATCCATCAGCGGGTCGCCGACGGTGGCCATTTCCCAGTCCAGAATAGCTTCGATGCGGGTCAGGTTGGGACTGAGTACGACGTTGTCGAATTTGAAATCGTTGTGGAGAAAGGCTGCCGCCGTGGATGCGGGAGTTTGTTCGGGCGGCAAATTCCGGCGCAGCCAGACGGCCAGTTCGGTCATCGCCGGAATGGCGTCGGTCTGGCTTTTTTCGTAGCGGCCAATCCACCCTTCGACCTGCCGCTGCACGTAGCCTTCGGGTTTACCGAGGGCGAGCAGCCCGGTTTTTACCACGTCGAGCGCGTGGAGGTCGGCCAGGGTATCGAGGAGGTTTTCGCAAAGTAGGCGCATCAACGCCGGCGTCAGGGCCGGGTTTTTCGCCGAAGCGGCCCGCAGAATGACGCCCTCCACGCGCTCCATCACGTAAAACGGCGCGCCGAGTACGGTTTCGTCGTCGCAAAAAAGCACCGGCTTCGGGATTTGCCGGAAACCCGCCGCCTGCAAGGTCGTAAGCACCCGAAACTCCCGCCCCATGTCGTGCCCGCCCTTGATGTGCGCCCCGAACGGCGGACGGCGCAGCACGTAGCCACCGTTTTTTGCCTGTAAAAAATAGGTCAGGTTGGAAAAACCGCCGGGAAATTGCCGCACGTCGGTGATTTCATTCAGGTCGTGGGCCTGGAAAAACGCGTTGAGGCGGGACACGTCCAGTTCCTCGCCGGGGCGGGTTTGCGTGGGTTGGTCAGGTTGAAAGTCGGGCATTGGCTTTCAGAAAAATCAGACTTCGGCCTTCGCGCTTTTTTTCACGTCCAGCCCGTATTCTTTTAGAATGCTCCGCGCCAGCGCCGATTTGTGGACTTCGTCGGCCCCGTCGTAAATCCGGGCGGCTCGCTCGTGGCGGTACCAGAAACTGAGCACGAGGTCGTCGGTGAGGCCCGCAGCGCCGTGGGCCTGGATGGCCCGGTCGAGCACGCGACCCAGCATGGCGGCGACGTAAAACTTGATTTCGGAAACTTCATTCCGGGCATTGGCCGCCCCGCGCTCGTCGATGCTGTGGGCCGTGCGGAGCACGAGCAACCGGCAGGCGTCGATTTCGGCCCGGCTGTCGGCAATCCAGCCCTGCACGAATTGCTTGTGACCCAGGCGCTGGCCGTCGCCCATGTCGCGGCTTACGGCGCGGCGGCACAGCAGGTCGAAAGCGCGTTCGGCGATGCCAATCCAGCGCATGCAGTGGTGGATGCGCCCCGGTCCGAGGCGCTCCTGGGCGAGGGCAAAGCCCTGGCCCTCTTCGCCAATTAAATTCGTGGCGGGTACCCGGCAGTTCTCGTAACTCACTTCGGCGTGGCTGGCCCAGTGGTCGGAGGCGTCGCCCATGATGCTGATGTTGCGCACGAGGCGGAAGCCCGGCGTGTCGGTCGGGACGATGATCTGGCTGGCCCGGCGGTGGGGCGCGGCGTCGGGGTTAGTCACGGCCATGACCACGGCGAAGGCCGCCCCGTCGGCGCTGGAGGTGAACCACTTGCGGCCATTGATGACGTACTCGTCGCCCGCAACGGCGGACCGCTCGCGGACGGCCGTCGTGCCCAGGTTAACCGGGTTCGACCCGGCGAATTCGGGTTCGGTCATGGAAAAACACGACCGGATGCGGCCTTCCTTCAGCGGCTCCAGCCAGCGGTGTTGCAGTTCCGGCGCGGCGAAGCGGTGGAGCAGTTCCATGTTGCCGATGTCGGGGGCCTGGGTGCCGAAGGTGTAATGCCCAAACGGCGACGACGCCAGCACCTCCGACACCTGCCCGAATTCGGTGAGCGTCAGGCCCAGGCCGCCTTCGTCCACGCCCCATTGCAGGCCCCAGAGGCCCGCTTTTTTCACCAACTCCCGCTTTTCGTCCAGGATTTTGGCGACGGTCGAAAACTTGCCCGTCAGGTGGTCGGGCGTTTCGAGCGGATAGAGTTCGGTTTGCACGAAGGCGCGGATGCGCGGCAGCAGGGCACGGGTGTGGTCGGTGGCGAAGAGGTTTTCCATGAAAAACGGGTCAGGCGATGAGGCCGCACGAGGTTGAAATTTTGTTAAAAATGCAGGTTTTCCGCCACGAATCCGCTGGCATCGCCCACAAAAAAAGCCCGCTTTGGGAAGCAGGCTTCAGAATCGGGCAAACCCGCTTACGCCGGGTAGTTTTCAAACACGAACTCCGCCAGCGGTCGGCGGCGGCGCGGGGCCAGTTCGCGGGTGCGGAGCGGTTCGGGCAGCGCCTCCGGGTCGCCAGGGTAGCCGAGGGCGATGATCGAGACCACCTCCACGTCGTCGGGAAGCCGAAAGATTTCTGCGGTTTTCGCGTGGTCGAAACCACCCATCACGTGGCCCTGAATGCCCATCGTCGCGCCTTGCAGCAGCAGGTTGGCCGTGGCCGCGCCCGTGTCGTGGAGGGCGTAACGATTGGGCCGCTCGGTGGCCGAAAAGTGCTTCCGGGCCAACACCAGCACCAGCACGGCGGCGTGTTGGGCCCAACCCTGGTTGCCGGGGAGCAGGCAGTCGAGCAACTTCTGAAACGCCGCTTCGTCGGCCCGGTGGGCGTACACAAACTGCCAGGGCTGCTCGTTGTTGCTGCTGGCGGCCCAGGAGGCGGCCTCGAACAGCGTAGTTACTTCTTCCTGCGAAATGGACCGCTTCGAAAACGAACGCGGACTCCACCGCCGACGGATGAGCTCGGCCACGGGATAGGCCGTCGGGGCTTCTTTGCGAATAAGTTCTTCAATCATGGGTTGGCGATTATTTGTATGTAAATACATACATTTAACTGGCTTGCGCTTTTCAAAGTTCACCGGGCGCGGGTGATTCGGCAAAAAATCACGATGCCGCTTCAGTGTTTGCGGTGCGGAATCACGTGGTACTCGCCCGCGTCGGTGGCTTCGGCAGCTACGATGGTTTTGGCGGTGGTTTCGAGGTTTTCCTCATTAGTTGTGAAAAACAGGCTCGGGCGGCGGTCGTCGAACCGGATTTCAAAATATTCGTTTTTGTGCTCGACGGTTGGTTCTTCGACCAGTTGGTACTTTGCCATAATCAGAGTTGAACGAAAGGGTTTACGGAAATTTAAGGGCGGACCGGAGGAGAAAGGGCAGGGGGTTGCCCTTTTTCTGCGAACTTTGCCCACCGGTTCGGACTTGCCTGCCGTTGTCTTAAAAACTTATTCCAACCTGCACCCTCGCATGACGTCGCTCCGCAGAGCTTTACGAAATACGCCCCTCCGCCGCCTGTACCACCGGTATTTAGCCTACAAAAACCATTTTTTCACGCCTTACTACTACCGCTCCGACGTACGCTCGGCGCAGTTGCGGGGGCGGGAGGCGGAGTTGTTCACGGTCAAATCCCGCACGTTGCCGGGCATCGACCTCCGTGAGGACGAACAACTAACTTTTCTGGAAGAACTGCGGCCACTTTACGCCAGCATGCCCTTCACCGACGCGCCGAAACCCGGCTACCGCTACCACTTCGACAACAACTTTTACACCTACTCCGACGCCATTTTTCTGCACCTGCTGCTGCGCCACCGGAAGCCCAAACGCGTGATGGAAATCGGCTCGGGGTGGTCGTCGGCGGTGATGCTCGACACGAACCAGCATTTTCTGAACGACTCCATCGAGCTGACCTTCATCGAACCCTACCCGCAGCGGCTGTACTCGCTGCTCAGCGAAGCCGACCGAAAGCGTCACCGGTTCATCGTCAGCGACTTGCAGGCCGTGCCGCTCGAAGAGTTCGACCGGCTCGAAGCGGGCGATTTTCTGTTCGTGGACTCGACGCACGTGTCCAAAACGGGCAGCGACGTCAACTACATTCTCTTCGATTTGCTGCCGCGCCTGCCGTCGGGCGTGTGGATTCACGTCCACGACATTTTCTACCCCTTCGAGTACCCGCAGAAGTGGGTGATGGATTCGATTTCCTTCGGCTGGAACGAGGATTACGCCCTGCGGGCCTTCCTGATGTACAATGACCGCTTCCGCATCCGGATGTTCAACACCTTTCTCGAACACTTCAACCGCCCCTGGTTCGAGCAGCACATGCCGCTCTGCCTGAAAAACCCCGGCGGGAGCATTTGGATTGAGAAAATGTAAATTCTTCCTACCGTCATGCCGGACTTGATTTGGCATGGCGATTCTCGGGCTAAAACCACGCCTCGCGCACGTCCAGCGTGACGGCGTCGGGGCTGGTGAGGCGGCGGGCGAGGGCGTCGAGTTTCACGAGTTCGTACTCGAAAAAGTAGCGCAGTGCGGCGAGTTTGCCCTGGTAAAAATCAGCGTCGTCACCCGTGGCCCCTGCGTCGAGGGCGGCCTGCGCTACGGTGCCCAGCCGGAGCCACTGCCAGGCGATGGTCAGGATGCCGAAGGCTTCGAGGTACAGCGTGGCGTCGGCCAGAAAGCGCTCTGGATTTCCGGCGGCCAGGCCCAGCAGGTGCTGCGTGACCCGCTGCATTTCGGCCAGATACCGTTCTAATTTTTCGGAAAAAGGCACCAGGGCTTCGTGCGACCGGGCTTTGGTGGCGGTGGTTTGCAATTCGGCTACGAAAAATCCGAGCGCCTTGCCGCCGTGCAGCAGCACTTTTCGGCCCAGCAAATCGAGGCCGTGAATGCCCGTCGTGCCTTCGTGAATCGGGTGAATCCGCGCTTCGCGGTAATACTGTTCGACGGGAAAATCGGTGGTGTAGCCCGCGCCGCCCAGAATCTGCACCGCCGCCGAGGTAGTCAGGCAGCCTATCTCCGACGGGTAACTTTTGGCCACCGGCGTGAGCAAATCGAGCAGCAGGGCGGCGCGTTCCCGTTCCTCGCCTTCGCCGACGTGCGCCACGTCGGCCCACAACGCGCATTGCAACAGCAGCGCCAGCGACCCTTCCGTAACGCTTTTCTGGAACAACAGCATCCGGCGCACATCGGCGTGGCGGATGATGGGCACCTGGGGCGTGCCGGGGTTTTTCTCCGAAACCACCCGCCCCTGCGGGCGCTCCCTGGCATAGGCCAGCGAAGCGTGGTAAGCCGCCGTGGCGATGGCCGTGGCGTTGAGGCCCACGCCCACACGGGCTTCGTTCATCATCTGAAACATGTACCGAAGCCCCTGGTGCGGTTCTCCGACGAGGTAGCCGTGGCAGTCGTCACGGCTGCCCATTGTGAGGTGGGCAATGGGCGCGCCTTTGTAGCCCATTTTGTGGTAAATCCCGGCGGTGACGACGTCGTTGTCTTCCAATTCAATGCTGAATTCTGAGTGCTGAATGCTGAATGAATTTTTTGGTCGCTTTTTCGGCACGGCGAAGAGCGAGATTCCTTTGGCACCCGCCGGAGCGCCTTTGATGCGGGCCAGCATCAGGTGGACGACGTTCGCGACGCCGTCGTGGTCGCCCGCTGAGATGTAGATTTTCTGACCCAGGATTTTGTAGGTGCCCAACTCATCGGTAGGTTCGGCGGCGGTCGTGAGGTCGGAGAGCGAACTGCCCGCGTCGGGTTCGGTGAGGGCCATCGTGCCCTGCCATTCGCCCGAATACATCCGGGGCGTGAAGGCGTCAATCAGGGTTTTTGAACCGAAACTCCGCAGCAAATTGGCCGCACCCGTGGTCAGAAACGGAAACACGCTGGCCGAGTAGTTGGCGGCCTGAAAAATAAACCCCGCCGCCCCGTGAATCACGCCCGGCAGTTGCTGCCCGCCCTCCTCGTAGCGAAAGGTCGCGTTGATCCAGCCGTCCGCGCCGAACTGCCGGATGAGGGTATGCATGGCCGGGTGGATGCGGATTTGGCCGGCCACCAACTGTGGCTCCTGCCGGTCCATTGTCGTCAGGAGCGGGCGCAGTCGGGTTTCGGCCAGTTGCCGGGCCGCGTCGAGCACGAGGTCGAAGGTCTCGCGGCTGTGGTCCTGAAAATAGGCAAAGCGGGTCAGGTGCTCTACCTGGAGCACGTCGTAGAGCAGAAACTTCAGCGTGCGGGGCGAGTAAAACGGAGGGTGCATTGGCCAAAACTAAGGCATAATTCGTCCTGAATCGGGTCGGGATTCAGAAAAGTGCCGGTTCTGGTCAGGGGCGGACGCCTACACGCCGTTTGCCAGCAGCCGCTCGTCGATAAACTGCTTGGCGCGGGGCACGTCGGCTTCTTCGAGGTGCTCGATGATGATCGGGATGTTGGGATGGTGGCGGCTCAACCGCTGGAGGTACAAATCGTAGTTGAGCGACCCCAGCCCCGGCGCGGGCAGCTCGATCATCCCCACCCCGCGCAGGGCGTGGGCTTCCGAGGCGTCGATGTTGGCCATTTGCACACCCTGCGCCGATTCGGCGCGTTTCACGTCTTTGGCGTGCGAAATTTTGATGCGGTGCGAAAGGGCGTTGAAAATCTGGTTCAACGTCGCGTCCATCGCGTCGATGTTGTGCTCCTCGAAGTAGTTGGTTGGGTCCATGAGCAGGCCCAGGTGCGGGTCGTCCACGTCGGCAAACAGGCGCAGGGTTTCTTCCACCGACCCGATGACGTTGTTCACGTAGGTTTCCACCAGAAACGTCACGCCGTGCTCGCGGGCAAACCCGACCAGTTCGGCAATCACCGCGCGGCAGTCGGCGTAGCCTTCCTCCGTTTTGTTTTTGGGGTGATGCACCCAATCGCTGTCGGGGTCGAAAGTGCCCGATTCGCTGATGACGTAGGGCGAACCCAGGTCGTGGGCAAACCGGATGAGCTGCCGCAAATGATCGAGGTTGGCCCGGCGTTTGGCGGGATCGGGGTGGACGAGGTTGGTGTAACCCGAAATGCAGGAAACCGGCAGGTTATGCCGCCGAAACGTGTCGCGAATCTGGTGGCATTTGGCCTGGGTGATGGCGTCGGTGCTCAGGTCGAGGTCTTTGAACGACACGTCGAGTTGCACGGTGTTGAAATTCAGCGCCCGAATTTTCCGGGCCGTCTCTTCGAGTGAATACGGGAAGTAGCCCGTAAAAATTCCGACCTGAATCATAAAATAAAGGGTTGAGGTTAAGTGGATTACTGCATAATTTCGGCAATCTCGACCGCCCGGTGTTCCCGCACCGACTGGTAGCAGGCGTCCACGAGGGCCATCGTGCGCAGGTTGTCGCGGCCGCTGGTAGCGGGTTGGGTGCCGCGTTCGAGCGCCACGAGCAGTTGCGCCATCGGCCCGACGAATGCGTCGGGAAACCACACCTCCGGCCAGCGCGGCTGGTGCCAGGTGCCGGGCCGGTGGGCACTCGTAAAATCGAGCGTGCTGGGGGTGCGCTCGGGGTAAAAGGGCCAGCCGATGGTACCCCGCGCCATGCCCTCGGTGCCTTCCACCCGCCAGCGGATGTACGTGTCGCTTTCGGCACCTTCGCGGCCCGGCCCGGCCCACACGTCGTCCCAGGCCGACGCGCGCACGCCGTTTTCGTACTCCAGAATGTACAGTACGATGCCGTCTTCGTGGTTGAATTTTTTGGCCGTGCGCGGATCCTGGGTCACGCTGGCGTACACCCGGAGCGGGTCGCCAAACCAGTACCGGAACGTGTCGAGGTGGTGAATGCTCATCGTGCGGATCGTCACCCAGCCGAGTCCCTCCTGCCAGGGGGTCCAGTGCGGAATAGCCCGCATGTCGATGGTGCCGAGCACGGGTTTTCCCAGCAAGCCCTGGTCCATCAGACTTTTGCAGGCCCGCACCGACTGATCGAAGCGCATGTTCTGGTTAACGCCCAGCGTGAGACCCGCCTCTTCACACATCCGCACGATTTCGAGGGTCTGGGCGTAGTTGATGGCCATGGGTTTCTGCACGAGAATCCCCCGGATGTTTTTGTGCCGCACTGCCTCACGCACCACCCCCGCCTGCAGGTCGGGCGGAACGGCGATGTCGAGTACTTCCACGGCGGGGTCGGCGCACACCTGGGCTACGGTGTCGTACACCTTGCCAATGTGGTGGCGGTCGGCGACAGCCTGGCTGTTGGCGCGGGTGCGCGCGGCGATGGCCACGGGGTTGAAACCCGCCTGCCGGTAGGCCACGAGGTGGCAGTCGGCCATGATGAAACCCGCGCCGATGCAACCAATGCCGACGCTCCGGTCGAGGGGCATTTCGGGCAGGTAGTCGAGGGCAGGTTCGGTGGTTTCGGGCAGCATGAAAAAAGGGGCAGGTTACGGGGAAGGGCGTTGGCGCGCCTACACCTTCAGGGTAATTTCGTGGTCTTTATCGAGAAAATCGGCTCCCGCGAGTTGGCGCTGGCCGCTTTCGAGCAGGGCCGAATCGGGCACCACTTCGATGGGCGTGATGCAGGAGAGGCTTTTTTCCCGGAAGGGCACGTTGTAATTGAGGTTGTAGGCCGAAATAATCGACCAGCGGGGCAGGTCGGAATTGTTGGCTTCCGAGCGGTGCAGCACGTTGCTGTGGAAGAAAAGCACGTCACCGGGCTGGAGTTCCACGTACACCCGCTCACAAATCGCCTCGGCGTGTTCGACGAAAACCGGGTCGGCCCCCTGCTGCTCCCCGACCACGTTGTGTTCGAAGCGTTGCATTTTGTGCGAACCGCGCAGCACCTGCAGGCACCCGTTGAGCACGGTGGCTTCGGTGAGCGCTACCATTACCGAAATCATCGCTTCGGGGTAAAGAAAGCCGTTTTTGTACCAGTAGCCGTAGTCCTGATGCCACTCCCAGGCTCCGCCGGTTTTCGGTTCTTTCTGCATGATTTTCGAGTGAAAATGGCAGACCTCGCCCTCCGGCCCCAGCAAGTGTTGCACTCCCTCGACCATGCGCTCCGAGCGCGACATGAGGCCGAACGTATCGTCGCCGGGCGTGAACCAGAGCGTCAGTTTGGTGCGCTTGCCCGACTGGTCGCGGAATTCGAAGGCGTGGCCCGTGACCGTGTCGTCCGTCGAGAGGGCGTACAGCAGGGCGATTTCTTCGGGCGAAAAAAAAGAGCGGACAATGAGGTAGCCGTCGCGGTCAAAGGCGGTTTTATCGGCATCGGTCAGTCGGAGAGCCATGATGACCAGGATTTTATTTTTTCTTGAACCAATACAAACTTACGGGCTGGGCTGGGTAAAAAATGACTGCAATTGAACTGAAAAGATGTACTTTTCGGTCAAAAAACACCGCAGTGCAGGTCATTGGCTAAGCGATTCGTTGACGAATGAAACCCCTTATTCAAAAACTGCCCCTTTCCGAAAACTGTTCGTTCGTGTGCCGCACCTACCGGACGCCGTACTTCGAAACCCCCTGGCATCAGCACATCGAGCACGAACTGCTGCTCATCACTGAAGGCCACGGCCACGCGATCGTGGGCGATTACCTGGGTGAATACGGTCCGGGCGACGTCTTTTTTCTGGGGGCCAACCTGCCGCACTGGTTCCGCAAGGCCGACGCCGCGCTCACGGGCAGTGCCGTCGTGGTACATTTCGAGCCGGAATTTCTGGGCAGCGACCTACTCAGATTACCCGAAATGCGCAAAGTCGTGGCGCTTTTTCACGCCAGCAACGGCGGTTTGCAACTGCGGGGTACGTTGCGCAGCCGGGTGGGGGCGTGGTTGAAAAAAATGGAAGCCAGCCCGGGCGTTACGTCGCTTTGGCTGCTGCTGCGGTGCCTGGATGAAATGGACCGGTCGGCGGAATTCGGTCGCCTGACCACCTCGGCCACCCGCCACGAACCCCTCCGCGACCGCGACCCGATTGCCCGGGTGTTTGAGTTTACCTTCGCTGAATTTCACCGCGAAATTACCCTGGCCGAAGTCGCCGAACTCGTCAACATGAGCCTCTCGTCGTTTACCCGCCGGTTCCGGCAGAGCACCAAGAAAAGCTACGGCGATTTTCTCAAGGAAGTGCGCATCGGCCGGGCCTGTCGGTTACTGGCCGAAACCAACCAATCGGTACTCGAAATCGGCTTCGAATGCGGCTACAACAGCGCCGCCAACTTCAGTCGCCAATTTCAGGAACTCAAAGGGCGAAGTCCGTTGAAGTACCGCAAAAGTTTAAATAACGGGCCTGCGTGACTGAGGGCAGGCCTGGGCAGGAGGCTTTTTCCATTGCTGAAAAATTTTAGGCTGAAGAAGCCCCCTTGAGGGAGTTGGGGGTGCGTTCGTTACGGAAAAACGGCCACCATCTCGATTTCAATCAGCAGCATCGGATTCACGAGCGCGGCCAGACCGAGCGTTGAGCGGGTGGGTTTCGTCGGATTTTGTTTGGTACCGAAATACTGCCCGTAGGCATCGAACCAGCCAGTGTAGTCGTGCTTGCCGCCTTTTTCAGGGTCGGGCGTGACGTACACCCGCAGCATGAGCACGTCACGGAAGCTCAGGCCGCGGCTTTTGAGCGCGCTTTCAAATTTCTTCAAAATGCTCAGCGCCTGGGTTTTCGTGTCGCCGTAGCGGGCGCGGCTGGTGGGGGCGGCGGTGCTGTCGACCACGTCGGCCACGATACCACTGGTCCAGAGCAGTTTTTTACCCGCCGGAACCACCGCTCCCGTCGAAATGGGCGAGGAGGAGCTACCGTAAAACTCGACGGCCTGGGCCTGGGTGCCGAGGGCCGCCGCGCTCAGCAGGAGGAAACAAAAAATGGATTTCATGGCAAAAAGGGACGGGTGAAACAAGGAGCGCGGCTCGTTCAAAAGTACCGATTTTTTTGAAAAACGGCGGGGTGCGTCCCGGTTCTTGCAACCGCGCTTGCCGCGCCGTATTTTTCGGAAGTTCTGCCGTTGCGGAGGCCGCACCGCCGCCGGGAACCCTGTTTTCACGTCTTTCTTCCCAAAAAACATTTCCATGAATCGCCGTTCGTTCGTCCAGGCCCTCGGGCTGGCTCCCCTGGCTGCGGCCGCCGGGTCGGCCCCGCTCGCTTCCTGCGCCCCCAGCGCGTCGGGTTACGCCGACAAGCAGTTTCACATCAACCGGGGCTACCATCAAATCCCGAAACTGCGGCTTTCGATGGACCGCATCGTGAAGGAAACCGTCGGGTTGCGGCCCTTCCGGCCTTCCGGTCCGCGCCTCGACGTCGAAACGCTCGACAAAAAAATCATCGTCCACAATTACGGCCACGGCGGCAGCGGCTGGTCGCTCTCGTGGGGCACGGGCGACATGGCCCGTCAACACGTGTTCGCCACGGGCGTCAAACAAGTCGCCGTGCTGGGCTGCGGCACGGTGGGCATCGCCACGGCGAGGCTGCTCCAGGAAAGCGGTTGCGAGGTGACCATCTACGCCAAAGACCTGCCGCCCAACGTGACCAGCAACCTCGCCACGGGCACGTGGTCGCCCGCCAGCCGGGTGTGCGATTTGAAGGTGGCGAAGCCGGAGTTTCAGCAAACCTGGGAAGCCGCGACGCGGTACTCGTTCCACCGGTTTCAGAACCTCCTGGGAATGAACGACATCGCCTGTTGGGCGGAAGAATACTCGGTGTACAGCGAGCCGCCACCGTCGGTGCAGGTGCGGCCCAACCCGGCGATGGTGCCCCAGGGCGGCGAGGCCTTCGACCTGCCGGGGCTGGTGCCCGAACGGGTGCAGCTTGCGGCCAAAGAACACCCCTTCGGGGCGAAAAAATGGGTGGGGCGGCGGGCCAACCTGATGTTCAACATTCCCGCCTACCTGCACCACCACCTGACCGATTTTCTGCTGTTTGGCGGGAAAGTAAAAATTCAGGAAATCAGACGCCTGGAAGACATCGACGCCTTGCCGGAGCGCGTGGTGGTCAATTGCCTCGGCCTGGGCGCGAAGGCCGTTTTCAACGACGACGAACTGACGCCCGTGTCGGGGCAATTGTCCTGCCTGATTCCCCAAACCGACGTGCAGTACAAACTCATCACGCAGGGGGCCAACTTCATCGCCCGCAAAGACGGCATCTACCTCGGCGGCAACGGCATTGTGGGCAACTGGGACACCACACCGAGCAAGGAGCAAACCGAGAAGGTCGTCGGCGTTTTGCAAAAACTCATGGACGACATGCGGGGGTGAGGCGAGTGGGCTATTTCCAGTTGGCAGTGGGCAAGCGACTAAAAAGCCTTCCTAACCCGTCATTGCGAGGAGGTACGACGAAGCAATCTGTTGCCGCCTCCAGACCCAGTTTTGTGAAATCTTTGTAGGATAGAAACAGATTGCTTCGTCGTACCTCCTCGCAATGACGGGTTGGGGAAGCGATCACAAATTAATTTTTCTGTTTTTTTGTCCGTGAAAAAAATCCTGACTGTCTTCGCCGTGCTGCTTTTGCTGGCACTCGCCGGGTATTTGTTCTGGGCCAGCACGGGCCGCGATCTGCCGCTGCCCGCCGCAGATTCTAACTTCCGGGCGGTCGAAACCTGGGGCGTGGACTCCGGGCGCGGCAACCTCGTGGGCATCCAGCCCTACCTGCTGCCCGTGGATTATTCGAGCGAAACGGCCTTCTTCAATAAAATGGGCGGGTATTTCCGGGAAGCGAAAAAGCGCGGCGTGCTCAACCCGAAGAGCATCGTCGTGCTGCCCGAATACACGGGAACCTGGCTCGTGGCGGCCAACGAAAAGCGGAGCGTGTACGCCGCTAAAACGTCGGGAGAGGCGCTGCAAACGGTTGTGGTCAGTCACCTGTTTGACTTTTTTCGGGCCAAACTCGCCGCGCCCGACTCAACGCGGGACCAAACCACCGACGCCGTTTTTCGAATGAAAGCCCCCGACATGGCGGAAATCTACCAGCGGGTTTTTGCCAACATCGCCAAAAGTTACGACGTCACCGTCGTGGCGGGGTCGATTCTGCTGCCGGAACCCAGCGTAGAAAACGGGAAACTGGTCGTGGGAAAGGGCCAGTTAACGAACGTGAGTGCCATTTTCAACCCCGACGGGTCGCTGGCGGGGTTGGTGAAAAAAGCCTTCCCAACCTCGGAGGAGCAGCGGTTCCTCTGCGCCGCCCCGATTGCCGACAACCCCGTGTTCGACACGCCCGCCGGGAAACTCGGCGTGCTGGTCTGCGCCGACGCGTGGTTTTCACCGGCGTACGCCGCCCTGAAAGCCAAAGGCGCGACGTTGCTCGCCGTGCCCTCGTACTCGATGTACGACCACGCCTGGCTGCTGCCCTGGGGTGGCTACAGCGGCTTCCCGACCCCCGCCGACGCGAAGGCCGACGTGGGCAAAATCCGGGAAGGCGAAGCCTGGCAACGCTACACCATGCCCGCCCGTGCCCCGCGCGAAGCGGGCATCCGGCGCGGCATCAACGTGTTTCTGCGCGGAAAACTCTGGGATTTGGGGGCCGATGGCGGCACGATCATGCTGCGCGATTCGGCCCGGCTGGGACCGATGCTCAACGCCGCGACGCTGAGCGTGGTGTGGTTGTGAGAAAGAAAAAATACTATTTCCAACGGGTGCGAAGAGTACTTACTTGGGCACTACCTTGAACATATAAGCATTGTAAGAAGAACTCTTTTCTAAAGGGGTTCCAAAGTTCTTTTCCCAGTAGTAGAGGTGCTTATTGTAGTTAGTAACTGAGCCTGTAAATCCGGCCTTTTCACAGCCATGTCCTTTGCGTATGCCGACTGGAAAACCAATCCCTAAAATATAAACACCTACTTGCCGAGCAATTAAGCCGATCTTCAATTCATAGGAGCTATTATTCTGAGCGTAAACAATTTGCTGAACGGTTTCAGAGTTAGGAAGCGAGGAATCATTGTAAATTTCACCCATAATCAACTGGTAATCAAATTGTTTAATGGCCCCGGTTGGAGTTTTTGAGTTAGGTTTTATTTCTCCAATGCCTAAAGTCCCACCAATTTTTGCGCCCTGATAATCAACTAAATTTCCTGATGAACCATCTCTTAGCTCTACTGGAATGGAGGACACCAAATATAAGGTGTCCCCCAAACGAATGCTATCACGCTCTGGTGTAAATGAAGCGCTAACTGGAAACAAATAAATCGCTTCTACGCAGGTACTTGAACAAGCTAATAGCAGCCAAGTAGTAGGCAGCAAGGCCAGAACTACCAAGAGATATTTTTTAGTAGCCACATTCTTGAATCAGTGTGTTAAGTCCAGTTTGTTGATTACTTCCGTTTTGCTGAAGCAAACGGTCTGACTATCTCGGTACCACTTTAAAGTAATACCCATTTCCGTAATCTATTCCATTAGAAGGCTGTCCAGTAACTTTCTCATAGAAGTCTAAATGCCGATTCCCATTAGTTACCTTTAAACTAAATCCTGCCTTCTCACAATCATGTCCCCCACGAATACCCACTGGAAAGCCTACCCCTAAAACGTATACGCCTTCATTAAGTGGGATTAGGCCTACCGTCAATTCGTAGGTATTGGCCTTTTGCGAATAAAGTGTTTGTTGAACACCTTTAGGGCTGGGAATAGATAAATCATTATAGATTTGACCCTGAACTGAAACATATTTAAACTGATCGACTGCTTCAATTGGAGTTTTTACTCCTGAGCTTAGTTTACCGATCCCCAAATTCCCAGCGATCTTTGCGTTTTGGTAATTAACCAAATCTCCCGAAGTAACATCTCTGAGCTGAATAGGAATAGAGGAAGTTAAGTACAAAGTATCCCCCAAACGAATACTGTCACGCTCTGGTAAAAATGAAGCGTTGATCGAAAATGAATACACAGCCTCGACGCACGTGCGGGGACATCCTGCCAGTAGCAACGAAAAGGGCAGAAGTACAATTAAGGCCATACGTAGGTACTTAGTAGCCATATTCTTGCACTAAAATGTTGACCCCATTTTGTTGATTGTTGCCATTTTGTTGGAGCAGACGGTCCTTGAAAGCGGGAATAGACCTTACATCACTTTCCAAGGCATTGAATATTTGCTGATTGGTATATCCACTAACATTATCGTTAACAAACTGAGGAGGACGGGTTTCATTGTTAGTATCAATCAAATCCAACATAAGCCCTTTCGGAATCCAGCGAAAACGATCACTGGGTAAATTTGGATCATAATTTTCCAATACGTCAAGGTGAGGACGGCTGGAACACCAGGTACTGCCCCCTATTTGCTCACTCTGGCAAGATGCTTGGGAACCATAGCGTAAATCAGCGAGAAAGTGGCCATAATGGAAGGCCCAGCCTTCCCCCAAAGCAATAATTGCTGAATAAGAATTGCTTCCATTCCCGTACGGAGCAAAGCCATTGCCTATATTGCTGATGACTTCATTAATCACAGAGGTAACAAACAGATTATATGTTATACTACCTGCTTTGCTGAAATGAGCAGCATGGGATAATTCATGAAAAGTGGTTTCATAGATGCGATCGGATTGCGCACTTCCACCACCATTCTGAAAATTGTAACTGAACAATAAATCTACTGACCCCAGTATCACTTGGGCCACACCGTTAATAATGCTGTTGTAGCCGACAACGAAGCCGAAGTAATCGTAGGGTGTACTGACAGCTATTTTGCTCAGCATAGGAGTAGAAGCATCACCACTGCCTAAGTTGCTGATCAGTATTTTTATACCACTCGGTGGTAAACCGGTGCCTTGACTGGCCGCTAAATTTCTGTACTGCTGAACGGCGTTGTGTACCGTTGCGGCGACCCAATTGCGCTGCCCTTTCGAATCAGTAGAGGCATTTCTCGTTAAAGGATCAGGGGTGATGGTATTCAGGTTAACTCCAGAATATGTGCCAACTTTGTATTTTACTGGAAAACGAGCTTGCCATATTCTAATCCCTTTTATACCTTTAACAGTGGCATCTTCGTTTTTAAATTTAACCAATACCTTTACTTTTTTGCGAAAGTTTTTGGTCGAAGTAAAATACCCGAAATTATCGGTGTACATCCGTTCGATTTTGAACCAGCGTTTGGCAACAACCCGCACTTTCCGTACGCCTTCAATGCCGAATTGCGTGTCCTGTACACGGATTTGCCCTGCCGGAATGGTTGGCGTTGGGGGAGTGCCGTCAGGAACACATTTCTTTTCGTTTGCATCCCAGTGCGCTCCCGGACCGCAGTTATCCGGCACACAATCCCGTTCAGCGGGATCCCAGTGATAGCCTTCCGAACACTGAACCACATTTGGCTGCACTCCTCCACCAGCGGTTCGGCAGTTGTTGCAGGAAGCCAATCCATCGCCATCTGCATTCAAACCCGCTAATCGTTCAGCTTCTGCTTCAACTAACAAATCATTAGGAATGTGAATTGTGGCCAGGATCTCGTACTGTATGCCGGAAGGGAAGGAAAAGTTGGGATCGACAACCGCGTAGAGCCAAGTTATCTGGTCGTCTGGAATGGAGGGATCTTGATAGTAATCACCTTCTTGCAAAACCTCATAGTCAAGCGGCTCGTCAGAGAGATCCAAATCCAAATCATCTTCCAGGACGCTGAGTTGGTCTAATGACGATGGCTTGAAACGCACATACAGATGGGTAGCCGATACGGGCGAGTTGTTGCCGGTAACGTTAAAATACGCTTGCTGCATAGTGGGCAGCGTGTATGGATTCGGTAGGTGAACGCCTAAAAGGGTCGCGGTCTCGCTGGTGATGGGGTCATCATCAGAAGTGGTTCTGGCACCGGAGCGAAGATTGGTGGTTGTGGCGGAAGGTTGCCCGAGGTCATCCTGATTGCGACACGCATTCTGGGACCACAGAAGCAGAAAGAAACCTAATGCTAAAGAAATCTTTTTAGCCCAACGGCTGAGGCGGTTCTCTGGAGAAACAGGATTCATGGCGGATGAAGTGTTTGGTTCAAGAAATCGCTGCTATAACGGGAATAGCGGGTTTGGTATTTTGTCTTTCGCTCCTTTTTTCCCTATTTTCAAAAACTTCCCCGCCGCCGCGTACCTTTGCGGCCTGAACCCAAACGCCCGGAGCCATGACCCCGACCGTTGCCGAACCCATTCTCGACCTCGACCGCTGGCGCGCCGCCGTGCCGATGCTGAGCAAAGCCTACCGGCAGGCCGAGCCATACCCGCACATCATGCTGGAGAATTTCCTGGAACCCGAAGCGGCCGAACAGGCCCTGGCGGCGTTTCCGGCGGTGCAGGACGCGGGCTGGATTCACTACGTCCACGTCAACGAGAAAAAACACGGGCTGAACAAGCTGGACCTGCTGCCGCCCTACATTCAACAGGTAATTGGGTACCTCAACTCGCCCGAGTTCGTGGCCTGGCTCAGTGAACTGACGGGCATCGCCAACCTGCGCTCCGACGATATGCTCGAAGGCGGCGGGCTGCACCAGTCGAAGCGCAATGGGTTCCTGAACGTCCACGCCGATTTCACCGTCCACCCGCACAAGCGCCACTGGCGGCGGCGGGTCAATCTGCTGGTGTACCTCAACAAAGACTGGCAGCCCGAGTACAACGGCGACCTCGAACTTTGGGACCGGCAAATGAAGGGCGTCGTGCAGAAAATCGCTCCCTTGTTTAACCGCTGCGTGATTTTCAATACCGACGAAGACTCCTTCCACGGCCTGCCCGACCCGATTCTATGCCCCGACGACACAACGCGCAAGTCGATTGCGTTGTATTATTTCACCGAAGAAACCGAAGTTCCCAAACTCCGCACCACCAACTACCAGGCCCGCCCGCAGGACGGCGCGAAAGCCGCCCTCATCTGGCTCGACAAGCAGGCCGTGGCCACCTATACCAAGCTCAAACGCGCCCTGGGCATCGACGACGCCTTCGTGAGCAGGGTGCTGAATGGGTTTGGCGGGAAGAAGAAGTAAAAAATTCCCCCTTGTGCGGGGCGTTGCGCGTGAGCTGAAGAGGGGTGCGTGAGGCGGTGCGGTGGGAGGGGGATGTGCGCCCTGTCCACGCTAAACATCCCCCTAACCCCCTTCAAAGGGGGAATCTTTAACCATTTCCGATTTGAACCGACAAACCCTCGTTCTCTCCCTCGTCGTTGGCCTCGTGGCCGCCTTGTTTTTCATGCCTTTTCTCGGCGCGGTGCGGCTCTTCGACTGGGACGAAATCAACTTCGCCGAAATCTCCCGCGAGATGCTCGCCCTGGGCGACTACGGACGCGTTCACGTGGATTTCCAGCCGTTTTGGGAAAAACCGCCTTTCTTTTTCTGGCTGCAAAGCCTCGCCATGAAACTCTTCGGCGTGGGCGAGTACGCGGCGCGCTTTCCCAACGCGGTGATGGGCGTGCTGACGCTCATCGTGCTGTTCAACCTCGGGCGGCGGTTGTATTCCGTCCGTTTTGGCCTGCTGTGGGCCGGGGCGTGGCTGGGGGCCATCACGCCGCACCTGTATTTCCGCTCGGGCATCATCGACCCGTACTTCAACTTCTTCATTTTCTGCGGGCTGGTCGGGGTGATTTTTTTCACCTGGAAAAAAGATCGTTTCGACCTGCCGCTGCTCCGCAAGCCCTACTTCTACCTGTTGATCGGCGGGTTCATCCTCGGCATCGGCGTGCTGACCAAAGGCCCCGTGGCCTACCTCATCGTGGCGCTCACGCTGGGCGTGTACTGGGTGGTCAATCGCTTCCGCTGGTTTCTCACGCCGGGGCAGTTTCTGCTCTATTCGGTCATGGCGACCGTCGTGACGCTGCTCTGGTACGGCGTGGAGACGTGGGCACACGGGCCGTGGTTCATCCGCGAGTTCATCAAGTACAACTACCGCCTTTTCAGTACGCCCGACGCGGGCCACGCCGGGTTTTTCGGTTACCACTTCGTGGTGTTGCTGGTGGGTTGTTTCCCGGCGTCGATTTTTGCCATCCGGGGCTTCGGACCGACGCCGCAGGAGCGGAATTTCCAACGCGATTTCAAAACCTGGATGGTGATCTTGTTCTGGGTCGTGCTGATTTTGTTCAGCATCGTCAAGTCGAAAATCGTCCATTACTCCTCGATGTGCTACTTCCCGCTAACGTACCTCGCGGCGCTGACGCTCGAAGGACTTTACACGGGCCGCATCCGGTTCAACGCCTGGCTGAAGTTCGGGTTGGTCGCCGTGGGCGGCCTCATCGTGGCTATTTTTGCGGCGGCTCCGCTGCTGGCTCAGCGCCTCGAGGTGCTCAAGGCGCTGGTGAAAGACGACCCTTTCGCCGTGGCCAACCTCGACGCGAAGATGGTCTGGACGAACTGGGATTTGCTGCCCGCGCTCTGGCTGCTGCTCGTGCTGGTGCTGAGCCTGCGGTGGCTTTCACAGCGAAAGTGGGAGCGCGGCGTGCCCACGCTGCTGATTGGCTCGGCGCTGTTCGTTACGCTGGCGCTGGGCTTTTTCATCACGCACATCGAGGGCATTTCGCAGGCGGCGGCGATGCGGTTTTTTGAACGGTTTCAGGGCAGAGACGTGTACGTGACCACCTACCACTACCGCAGCTACGGGCCGTTTTTTTACACCCGCCGCCCGCCCGGCCAGAACCCCAAACGCTACGACGACCAGTGGCTGCTTTACGGCCCGGTGGACCGCCCGACCTACGTCATTGCCAAAATCACCGATCCCGCCGACACTGTCCGCACCTTGCGGCGGCTTGGAGCGGAGAATGGGTTTGTGTTTTATCAGCGAAAATGAGTTTGGTGTTTAGGGTTCAGCGTTATTGAACGATTTTAACGCTAAACCCTGAACCAACCCTAAACGCCGAACCCTAAACGTTACTCCATGAACGTCGCAGAACCCCTCGTTGCCCCAACTACTCAACCGGCCACCGGCGCGGTGGAACTGAGCGTGGTGATGCCCTGCCTCAACGAAGCCGAAACGCTTGAAACCTGCATCCGCAAGGCGATGAACATGTTCGCCGAAAATGGCATTGCGGGCGAGGTCGTCGTGGCCGATAACGGCAGCACCGACGGCTCGCAGGCCATCGCCAAACGCCTCGGCGCGCGCGTGGTGCCGGTGAGCAAAAAAGGCTACGGCAACGCCCTCCAGGGTGGCATCCGGGCCTCGCTGGGCCGGTACGTCATCATGGGCGACTCCGACGACTCCTACGATTTCGGCGAATGCCCCCGGATTCTGGAAAAACTCCGCCAGGGCACCGACCTCGTGATGGGCAACCGTTTCCGGGGCGGCATCGCGCCGGGGGCCATGCCGTTTCTGCACCGCTACCTGGGCAACCCGGTGCTCTCCTTCATCGGGCGGCTTTTTTACCAAATCCCGGTCGGCGATTTTCACTGCGGCCTGCGCGGGTTCCGCAAAGACGCTTACGAACAGTGGAACCCCACCTCGCCGGGGATGGAATTCGCCAGCGAACTCGTCGTGAAGGCTGCCCTGCGGCACGCCAGCATGGCCGAGGTCGGCGTGACGCTCTCGCCCGATGGCCGCTCACGCCCGCCGCACCTGCGCACCTGGCACGACGGCTGGCGGCATCTGCATTTTCTGCTCACGCACAGCCCGCGTTGGCTGTTTGGCATTCCGGGCATTGTCCTGACCGTGCTCGGGCTGGGGCTGTTTGCCTGGGTGTTGCCCCAAAGCCGACAAATCGGCTCCGTGCGGCTCGACGTGCACACGCTCCTCATCGCCCTGGTGATGCTGCTAATTGGCTTGCAGGCGCTGGCGCTCGGGCTGGTCGGGCGCATCCACGCGGCCTACACCGGCTACCAAGCGTTTACGCCCCTGCTTCGCAAACTGAGCCATTTCACCACCACCACGCAGGGCATTTTCGCCGGACTGGGCCTAATGGCGCTCGGCGGGGCGGGGCTGCTTTACAGCTTTTTAGAATGGGAATCGCTCTCGTTCGGCAACCTTGACCCCAGCCGGATGCTCCGGCTGATTTTGCCCGGCGCGCTGGTGCTGCTGGTGGGCGCGCTCCTGACCATGACCAGTTTCTTCATCGGCCTCATTGCCCGCGAACCGAATGCCTGATTCGTTGAAAAGTTTTATCGAAGAACTGGGTTTTTCCCTGTTCGTGGTGGAAACGCTGGCTTTTCTGGGCTTCGGGCTGCTGTTGCTGGGGTTGAGTAAAGCGCAACCCGGCTGGCTTCCAGCCTTTTTTTCTTCGTTGAAAAAAACGGGTCGTCGCCTCGCCGCCGGGCGCTTCACGCCCTACGCGCTGGTGGCCGTCGTTTCGCTGGGGCTGTGCCTGCTGCTGGGTACGCTGCGCCCGCCCGTGCCGCTTATTCACGACGAATTCGTGTACCTGATGGGCGGCGACACTTTCGCCCACGGACGGCTCACCAATCCCACGCACCCGATGTGGCCGCATTTCGAGTCGAATCACCTGCTCAATGTGCCCACCTACGCGCCCAAATACCCGCCGGGGCAGGCGCTGTTCGTCGCACTGGGTCAGGTACTTACGAGGCGGCCGGTCTGGGGAATTTACCTGAGTTACGCCGCCGCGATGGTGGCGCTGTTCTGGATGCTGGCGGGTTGGCTCGCGCGTCCCTGGGCGCTGACCGGCGCGTTGCTCACGGCCGTGAACGGCAAAATGCTGAAAGTCTGGGCGCTGGGTTTCATGGGCGGGGCCGTGGCCATGCTCGGCGGGGCGCTCGTGTTCGGGGCGCTGGCGCGGCTGTGGCGACGCTGGCACGGAGCCGACGCCGCGGCATTTGCCGTCGGGGCGGTGATTCTGCTGATTTCCCGGCCCTTCGAAGGGGCCGTCACCCTGCTGCCCGCCGGAGTTTTGTTTCTGATCGCGCTCACCCGGCAGTCCAGCGGCGTGGGTGCGTGGCTGGCAAAGGCGTTGCTTCCGGCGGCGCTGGTGGGGGCGGGGGTGGCCGCCATCGTGTACTACAACTACCGGGTGACGGGCAAGCTGGGGCAACTGCCTTACAACCTCTACAACCAGACTTACGAACTCACGCGCTCGTTTCTGTTCCAGCCGCCGTTTCCGAAAGTGCCCGACGCGGCGCTCCGCCACCCCGAACTCGACAAGTTTATCCACCTCGAAGTAGCCCAGCACATCTACCGGCGTACGCTGCCGGGATTTTTGTTCGGAATCTGGTCGAAATTTGAGGTATTCGGGCGGTTTTTCGTGGGCTTTACGTTTCTGCTGCCGCTGGTTTTGTTTCTGCAAAAACGAAAAGTTTTTATGGAAAAGGCGGCCTTCGCCACCGTCGGGTTGGTGCTGCTGGCCACGTTTGTCTGCACGTTCGAGCACCCGCATTACCTCGCGCCGGTGGCCTGCCTGCTGGTGTTGATGCTGACGGGCGGGTTGCAGATTTTAACCGAAAAAAAGGCCTGGAGCCTGCGCACGCGGCAGGTGTTGCTTGGGGCGGTTTTGCTGGCGCACGTCAGCGAAACGGCGCTGGCGGCGGTAAAATACGTGAAAGCCACGCCCACCCTGCCGAATTATCCGGGCATTCTGGCCCAGCTTGCGGCGCATCCGGCTCCGAAACACCTCGTGCTGGTGCGGTACCGCCCCGACCACCACTACAACGAAGAATGGGTGTACAACCTCGCCGACATCGACGGCCAGCGCGTGGTGTGGGCGCACGCGATGGGCCCCAACCGCAACCGCGCCCTGATGCGCTACTTCCGCGACCGCAAAATCTGGCTCCTCGACGCCGACCGCGACGTAGGACGGCTGAAGGCGTTGAATTGAGGTTGGCGTGAGGGTTTAAGGTTTAAGGTTTAACGAAACCTGCCTTGCGTTAAACCTTAAACCTTAAACGATCAAGGCCTCTTTCTCAGCAGATTCCGGTCCAGCCAGTCCTTCGGCTTTCGCGTCCAGTATTGTCGCAAAACGCTGAAAGCCAGCGTGCTGCAAATCACGCCAATCAGCGAACCGGCGTACACGTCCTGCACGAAGTGCTGAAACAGGTACACCCTCGAATACGCCGCCAGTGCCGCCAGCGCCACGAACCCGTAGCCCCACCGTTTGTCGCGCACGATCAGCGCCAGCAGGCAAAACAGCGCAAACGCCGACGTGCTGTGCCCCGATGGGAAGCTGTGGTAGCCGAGCAATTCTACGCCATCGACGTGCCGGAAATGGAGCGGTTGCCCTTCAAAGAACCTGGATGGCCGCAGGTGGTCGGCGAAAACGAAGTTTTTCAGCCCCTGAGCCACGAGTGTCGTCAGCAGGAACGACGCCAGGCATTTCAGCGCCCAGCGGTAGCTCCGCAGCAGCAACGCCAGCAGCACGAGGGCGAAAAAAGCCCCGTCGCCGAGGTAGGTGACGTAGGTGAAAAAAGCGTCAGTGGCAGAGTTGGAGTGGGCATTGACCCACTGCATCAACTCGGTTTGGGAGTAGGCCAGTTGCAGGCCGCCCGCGAGCAAAAGCAGCGCGGCGTAGGTCAGGTAAAATGGCCGGTTGGCGCGAAGAAGCGAACGGAGGGCATTCATGGGCGGAGCAAAGGTAGGGTAGGGTTCAGCGTTTAAGGTTCGGGGTTTAACGTTTAAGAGCAATCCCTGGTGTTTTGGTTAAACCTTAAACCTCAAACGTTAAACCCCTTACCGCCAACTTATTTCCCTTCGGGGTTGGCAAAACGCGAAGAGTTGCCTATTTTTGCAACCCATTTTGGAAGCGGACCGTGAACGAGCTGAAGCAATACGAAATCCCGATTCTCAAACTTGAGAACAAGCGCCACGAGTACGAATTTGCGGGCGACGACGCGTTTTTCGGGGCGATGGAGCAGGAATTGATCGAACACGGGCGGTTTCGGGCCACACTGATTCTCGACAAAACCGAGACGATGCTGCACCTGACTTTCCGCATCCGGGGCAGCTACACGCTGGTGTGCGATCGCAGCCTCGACCCGTTCGAGGAACCGTTCGATACCACGCAGAAACTGATTCTGAAGTACGGCGACCAGCCGCAGGAGGTTTCGGACGAAATCGAAATCATCCGCTGGGACACGCCCGTCGTCAACGTGGCGCGGTACCTGTTCGAGTTCATCAGCCTGACCGTGCCGATGAAAAAACTTCACCCGCGTTTCCGCCAGGAAGAGGAAGGCGAGGAGGAAGCCGAAACCGAAGGCAAACTCGTGTACAGTTCCAAAGGTGAACCCGACGAGGAAGCCGACGAAAAACCCGCCGTGGATCCCCGCTGGGAGGCCCTCAACCAACTGAAAAACAAAGGCTCCCGCAACGGAAGCCACTGAATTACGAATCACTTACAACTTAAGACTGACAACTCCCCATGGCACACCCCAAACGCCGGCACTCCAAAACCCGCCGGGACAAGCGCCGCACCCACGACGCCCTGACGACCAAAACCCTGGCGACCGACCCGACCACGGGCGAATTACACCTGTTTCACCGGGCGCACGTCCACGAGGGCAACCTGGTCTATCGCGGTAAAGTGGTCATCGAAAACTACGCCCCCACCGTTTAAGGCAGGCGGCTTCGGATGGTTAACCCCACCATTCAACACCGGCAACGGGCCTCCAGCCCCGGCGTGGTGGCGAATGCGGCGTTAACCATTCTTTTTTTGCCCCAACCTGCTATTTTTGCCGACCGGCGCGCTAAGGCCACAGCAGGCAGTTTGCAGTAAACGTAGCGTGTCTGCTAACTGTGACCTGCCTACTGCCCTCTGTGAACTGTATACTCACCCTGACCCTCCCCGCATGAAAATAGCCGTTGACGCCATGGGCGGCGATTTTGCGCCCGCCGCCATTGTCGGGGGCGCGTTGCTGGCCCTGCCCGAATTGCCCGTTGAAACGACCCTCGTGCTGGTGGGCCAGGAAAACGCCATTCGGGGCGCGCTGAACGGGCAGGAGTTGTCGGACCAGGTGGAGATCGTCCACACCGACGACGTCATTCAGATGGGCGAGCACCCCACGAAGGCCCTTTCGCAGAAACCCAATTCCAGCATCGGAGTTGGGTTTAAACTTTTAAAGGAAAAACTCGTGGACGTGTTCTGCGGGGCGGGCAACACCGGGGCCATGCACGTGGGGGCGCTGTTCAGCATCAAGTCGGTCGAGGGCGTCATGCGGCCCGCCATCGCGGGGTTTGCGCCACAAATCACGGGGAAGTACAGCGTCATTCTCGACATCGGGGCCAACGCCGACTGCAAACCCGAAATGCTCGACCAGTTCGGCGAACTCGGCAGCCTCTACGCCCAGCACACCTTCGGCATCGAGCGGCCCCGCGTGGCGCTGATGAACATCGGCGAGGAAGAAGGCAAAGGCTCGCTGGTGACCCAGGCGGCGTTTCAGCTCCTGAAAGTCAACCGGAAAATCAATTTCGTCGGCAACATCGAAGGCAAGGATTTCTTCCTCGACCGGGCCGACGTCATCGTCTGCGACGGCTTCACGGGCAACGTGATTTTGAAAATGGCCGAATCCGTGTACGACCTGTCCCGCGCCCGAGGCATCGACGACGCGTTTCTCAACCAGATGAATTACGAAGCTATCGGCGGCAGCCCGATCCTGGGCGTGAATGGCAACGTGATTATTGCCCACGGGGTTTCCACGCCGCTGGCCATTAAAAACATGATTCTGCTGGCCAAACGCCAGGTCGAATCGGAAGTGTACGTGAAGATCAAGCAAGCGTTAAGTTAGAGCAAAGCGTAGAGAGAATAGAGCATAGCGAAAGGCATTATCTATTCAGTCCATCCTCTCTACTCTATTCTCTATCCTCTCAATCATGACCCACCCCCTCAAAGCCGCCATTACCGGCGTACACGGGTACGTGCCCGACTACATCCTGACCAACGACGAACTCGCCACGATGGTGGACACCAACGACGAGTGGATCACCAGCCGCACGGGCATCCGCGAGCGTCGGATTCTGAAGGGCGAAGGGCAGGGCACGTCGGTGATGGGCGTTGAGGCGGTGCGGGGATTGCTCGAAAAAACGGGCACTGCCCCGAAGGAAGTGGAGTTACTGCTCTGCGCCACCGTCACGCCCGACTACGTATTTCCGGCCACGGCCAACCTCATCGCTGCCGCCTGCGGACTGGGGCACACGCCGAGTTTCGACGTCAACGTGGCCTGTTCGGGGTTTCTCTACGCGCTCACCATCGGCGCGCAGTTCATCGAATCGGGCAAATACCGGAAAGTGATCGTCGTCGGGGCCGATAAAATGTCGGCCATCGTCGATTACACCGACCGCGCTACCTGCGTGCTGTTCGGCGACGGAGCCGGGGCGGTGCTGCTCGAACCCGCCGCCGAAGGCTACGGCCTGCTCGATTCGGTGATGCACTCCGACGGCACCGGGGCGGCGCACCTTTACCAACCGGCGGGCGGCAGCAAAAACCCGCCGACCGTGGAAACCGTGCAGACCCGCCAGCATTTTGCTAAACAGGACGGTCCGTCGGTGTTTAAGTTTGCCGTCGTGCGAATGGCCGAAGTGTCGGCGGAAATTATGGAACGCAACCACCTCGCCGCCGACGACGTGGCCTGGCTGGTGCCGCACCAGGCCAACAAACGCATTATTTCGGCCACCGCCGAGCGCATGGGCATCGGCATGGACAAGGTCATGCTCAACATTCAGCGCTACGGCAACACCACCGCCGCCACCATTCCGCTCTGCCTCTGGGACTACGAAAAACAACTCAAGAAAGGCGATAACCTCGTGCTGGCGGCGTTCGGCGGCGGGTTTACGTGGGGCGCGGCGTACGTGAAGTGGGCGTATTAATTTCACTTTAGGGTTGTTAACGCTGAACGCCAAACCCCAACCCTAAACACACGATGAACATCTCCACTGCAATCCTCCTCGTCACGGGCGGGGCTTCGGGCATGGGCGAGGCGACCGTCCGGCGGTTTGTCGGGTTGGGGGCGAAAGCCGTGGTGCTGGATTTGGCCGAAGAAAAAGGCCGTCGGCTGGAGGCGGAATTGGGCGCTGCGGCGCTGTTCGTGCCCACCAACGTCAGCGACGAAGCCGCCGTGCAGCGGGCCGTGGACGAAGCCCTGGCTCGTTTTGGCAGGATCGACGTCGTCGTCAACTGCGCGGGCATCGCGCCCCCGGCCAAAACCATCGGCAAAGACGGTCCGCACGCGCTGGAGTTGTTCAAAAAAGTCATCGACGTCAACCTCATCGGCACGTTCAACGTCATCCGGCTGGCGGCGTGGGCGATGAGTAAAAACACTCCGAACGCCGAGGGCGAACGGGGCGTGATCATCAACACGGCCTCCGTGGCGGCCTTCGACGGGCAAATGGGCCAGGCGGCCTACGCGGCATCGAAGGGCGGCATCGTCGGGATGACGTTGCCCATCGCCCGCGACCTGGCCCGCAACGGCATCCGGGTCGTGACCATCGCGCCGGGGCTTTTTCACACGCCCCTGTTCGACGGCCTGCCCGCCGAAGCCGTGGCCTCGCTCGGCCAGCAGGTGCCGTTTCCGCCGCGCCTCGGTCGCCCCGACGAGTACGCGCACCTGGCCCAGGCCATCGTCGAAAACGCGATGCTCAACGGCGAAAGCATCCGGCTCGACGGGGCAATCCGGATGGCACCGAAATAAGTGGGCAGTTTAACAGGTGGCAGTTGGCAGTTTTGTTCGGGTGCCACGCATTTTAGAATCGTAAATCGTACTTCGTAACTTGTAATTCACTTCATGGCAACCACTGCGGACATCAAAAACGGCCTCGTCATCGAGTACAACAACGACCTGTTTCAAATTGTGGAATTCCTGCACGTGAAGCCTGGCAAAGGCCCGGCTTTCGTGCGTACCAAGCTGAAAAGCCTCACGTCGGGCAAAGTCATCGACAATACCTTCAACTCGGGCGTCAGCATCACGCCCGTGCGGGTGGAGCGGCGCAAATTTCAGTTTCTCTACAAAGACGAAGTCGGCTACAACTTCATGGACCAGGAAACCTTCGACCAGATCACCCTCGACGAGAAAATCGTGGCCGGGGCCGATTTGATGAAGGAGGGCCAGGAAGTCGAAATCCTGATCAACACCCAGAACGACGCACCGCTGACCTGCGAATTGCCGCCCTTTGTGGAACTGACCGTCACCTACGCCGAACCCGGCGTGCGCGGCGACACGGCCAACTCGCCCCGCAAGGCGGTGAAAGTGGAAACCGGCGCGACCATCATGGTGCCGCTCTTCATCGAACAAGACGAAAAAATCCGGGTCGATACCCGCAGTTACGAGTACGTGGAACGCGTAAAGTAATCTTGTTCAGGGTTTAGGGTTCAGGGTTTAGCGTTCTGTCTAAAAACCCTGAACCCTAAACCCTGAACCCTAAACCCAATTTCATGGAAACCCGGGAAATCCAGAAACTCCTCGACTTCATCGCCCATTCGGGGTTGGACGAAGTAAGCATTGAAACCAACGATCTGAAAATCAGCGTGAAACGTTACGCGGGTAACGCCGTTTCATCGCAACAGGCCGTGCCCGCTCAGGCTCCCCTGCCGCCGACTCCGGCCTCGACTACCCCTGCGGCGCAACCGGTGGTACCCGCGGCACCGGCTCCCACGCCGACGGCCCTGCCCAGCAATTTGATTACGGTGAAATCGCCGATGATTGGCACGTTCTACCGTTCGAGCAGCCCCGATTCGCCCACGCTGGCCGAGGTTGGCGAGGAGATCAAACCCGGCAAGGTGCTGTGCGTGATCGAGGCCATGAAGCTGTTCAACGAAATCGAATCGGAAGTGTCGGGCAAAATCGTCAAGGTGCTGGTCGAAAACGCTACGCCCGTCGAGTTCGACCAACCCCTGTTCCTCGTCGAGCCAGTTTAATGACTGAATGACTGAATTTTGTTAATGATTGAATAGCAATGGAAATTATTCAGTCATTCAGTCACTCAGTTATTCAAAATTAGAAACCCGTGTTCAAAAAAATACTCATCGCCAACCGCGGCGAGATTGCCCTGCGGATCATCCGCACCTGCAAGGAAATGGGCATCAAAACCGTGGCCGTGTACTCCACCGCCGACCGCGAGAGCCTGCACGTGCGCTTCGCCGACGAGGCCGTGTGCATCGGCCCGCCGCCGAGCCGGCAATCGTACCTGAGCATTCCGAGCCTGATTTCGGCGGCGGAAGTGACCGGGGCCGACGCCATCCACCCCGGCTACGGATTCCTAAGCGAAAACGCCGATTTCTCGCAAATCTGCGCCGATTACGGCATCAAGTTCATCGGAGCCACCGCCGAGCAAATCAACGGCATGGGCGACAAAGCCACTGCCAAAGCCACCATGCGCGCGGCGGGTGTGCCGGTGATTCCCGGCTCGGAGGGCCTGCTCGACACCGTGGAAGAAGCCAAGGAACTGGCTAAAGAAATCCGCTACCCGGTCATTATCAAGGCCACGGCGGGCGGCGGCGGGCGCGGGATGCGCATCATCCGCGAGGAGGGCGAGTTCGAGAAACTCTGGAACGACGCCAAAACTGAAGCCGGGGCCGCCTTTGGCAACGACGGGCTGTACATGGAGAAGTTCGTCGAAGAGCCACGCCACATCGAAATCCAGGTCGTCGGCGACCAGTACGGGACGGTTTGCCACCTTTCGGAGCGCGACTGCTCGATCCAGCGCCGCCACCAAAAACTCATCGAAGAGACGCCCTCGCCCATCATCACGCCCGAATTGCGCGAGCGGATGGGCGCGGCGGCCATCAAAGGCGCTTCGGCCATCGGCTACGAAGGCGCGGGCACCGTCGAGTTTCTGGTCGACAAGCATGGCGATTTCTACTTCATGGAAATGAACACCCGGATTCAGGTGGAACACCCGATTACGGAAGAAGTCACTGATTTTGACCTGATTAAAGAACAAATCAAGGTGGCGTCGGGCGTACCGATTTCGGGCAAAAACTATACGCCGAAACTCTACGCGATGGAATGCCGCATCAACGCCGAAGACCCCGCCAACGGCTTCCGGCCCTCACCGGGCAAAATCCTCAACCTGCATTTTCCGGGTGGCCACGGCGTCCGCATCGACAGCCACGTGTACGCGGGCTACACCATTCCGCCGAACTACGATTCGATGATTGCCAAACTCATCGTGTCGGGCCAGAGCCGCGAGGAGGTCATCACGCGCATGAAGCGGGCTTTGCAGGAGTTCGTCATCGAAGGCATCAAAACCACGATTCCCTTCCACATCAAACTCATGGACGACCCAAAGTTTCAGGCGGGCGATTTCACGACCCAATTCCTGAACGACTTCGATTTTTCGGATTTGTGAAAACGCGTCGGGGCAGAGGCAAGTGGAACGCCGCCCGACATCGCCCTTACCCGTTTTCCATGCAAAAAGCCAGTCCACCGGACTGGCTTTTTGCATGGAAAATAACCCCATCTGGTACGTTTCCGGGGCAAAATGGGACGTTACGGATTCAACGGAATTATTATTTTGTTAAGGGGCAGAAAATTTTTGCTTTCGGGCGGAAAGCGCTTAAAATTTGCGCTTTATCGATTCCTACCCTTCTTAAAAAACGGTTCAAACCGCCTGCGAACCATGCTTTTTGTCACCCGCCAGCGGCAGTGTCCGCGTTGCCAGTCCGACCAGTTTCTCCAGCGCAGCAAGCGCCCGGTGCTTTACAAACTGCTCTTTTTCGTGCCCAGCCGGGCGTACCGTTGCTACGGGTGTGCCACCAAGTTTGTCAAAGTGGGGTAGCCGTTGAGCGTTTAACGTTTAACGCGTTGTCATTCCTCAAACGCTCTCCGCCCGGTACAGCTTTTCGTAATACTCGGTGGCCATCCGGGCCGAGTCGAATGTGGGCAGGACGTCAGCCAGGCTGGCTTTCACCACCGACAGCCAGCGGTCGGGCTGCTGGTAGTACATCGGAATCACTACGTCTTCGAGCAACCGGTACAGGTGTTCGGCGTCGGCTTCGTCCTGCTCGTGCGTGGGCTGGAAGGGGTCAACGGCGGGAATCGCGAACCCATTGACGCCGTCCCGGATGAATTCCGGAATCCAGCCGTCGAGAATCGACAGGTTCACCGACCCATTCATGGCCGCTGTCATGCCGCTGGTGCCCGAAGCTTCGCGGGTGATGCGGGGCGTGTTGAGCCACACGTCGGCCCCCTGCTTGAGTTTTTTCGACAGCGCCAGTTCGTAGCCGGTCAGCACGGTGCAGTTGGGGTACGGTTTGCACACGTCCACGAGGTAATCGAAGGTGCCGATGGCGCCGTCGTCCTTCGGGTAGGGTTTGCCCGCCCAG
The DNA here is from genome assembly GCA_965249815.1 of Spirosomataceae bacterium. Classification (GTDB taxonomy): domain Bacteria; phylum Bacteroidota; class Bacteroidia; order Cytophagales; family Spirosomataceae; genus JAJAZB01. Next base: position 2,239,599 of record CBDFMV010000003.1, read on the forward strand.
ATGATCTGCACCGGGAAGTCGGGGTTGGTTACCAGCCGGTGGAAGCGCTCCTGGTCGCGGAGCAGCAGTTCGGCGCGTTTGTAAGCGGCAAAACGCCGCGCCCACACGAGGGTGAGCACGTCGGGCCGGAAGAGTTTGCCGGCCTGGTTGGCCACTTCGTCGAACAGGGGCTTTTTCAACTCCTTTTTGCGCTGCGTCAGGGCCGCGTCGTCGTCCGTTTTCAGGTATTTGTACAACGGCGCATCGGCCCAGTACGGTTGGCTTTGCGCGTTGGTGATGGCCTCCAGCGGCGCGATGCCCGGCCAGTCGCCGTACATCCGGCGGAGGGTTTCGGTGTGCATTTTGGAAACGCCGTTGGCCCGTTTCGCCAGCCGCAGCGCGGCCAGGGTGTGGTCGAGCACGTCGCCGTCGGTTTGGGTCAGGCGGCGGGCGTCGGCCAGGGGCAGGTCGCCGAAGAAGCTCATTTTGTCGAGCAACCGAATGTCGGTTTTCTGGTTGCCTGCCTCTTCGGGCGTGTGGTTGGTAAACACCAGGCGCTCGCGTACCCGCGCCACGTCGCCAAATTTTTCGTACAACGCAAACGCCACCGGCAAGGCGTGCGATTCGTTGAGGTGGTAAATTTCGGGCGTCCGATTGAGCAGGTCGAGGAGTTTCACGCCGCCCTGGCCGAGCAGGATGCTCTGAGCGATTTTCGTGGCGAGGTGGTCGTCGTAGAGCCGGTGCGAAATGTTGCGCGAAACCTGGTCATTTTCAGGCAAATCGGTCGTCAGCAGAAACAGCGGAGCCGAGCCAAACGCGTCCGGCGGCAGGTAGTAGGCCGTTACCGTCACGGGCGTGCGGTGCACCATGATTTGAAACCGCAGGTCGGTGGGTTGCAGAAACGCGTACTGCTTTTCCGAGAACGCGACTTTCAGGTGTTGGTCGGGGTGGCGCTCCTGGTCGTAGTAGCCGTAGGTCCACAAAATACCGATGCCAACCACGTTCTGATGGAGTTGGGCCGCGCTGCGCAGGTGCGAACCGGCCAGGTAACCGAGGCCGCCGGAGTAGATTTTAAGGGGTTGGTCGATGGCGAATTCCATCGAAAAATAAGCCACCGAGGTGGCAAACTTGGGGTCGGGGGTGTAGGGCAGTGCGTAGGGTGCTTCCATGAAAAAGTACGGCGGGGCCGACGGTTGGCCCCTTGATTTTTGCCCCAAGTTCCGGAAAGAATCCCGATGCGCTACGCCTTTTCCTGCATTTTGCCAAAAAATCCCTGCGCTTTACCACCGCGCCCGGCGCAGTTTTTCGGGGTGCAGGAGCGTAATCCCGCCCGGTGCGATGTCGATCAGCCCGTCCTGCCGGTACTCGCTCAGCGTGCGGATGAGCGATTCGGTGGCCGTGCCCACCATTGAGGCGAGGTCGTCGCGCGAGAGGCGGATGGGCGTTTTTTCGCCCGTCTGGCGGTTGTAGAGGTCCAGGAGCGTGTCGGCTACGCGGCGGCGGAGCGAATTGTAGGCCATGCCGAGAAGTTGCTTTTCGCGCTCGGCCACCCGACCCGCCAGCAGCCGCACGAAGGTGCGGGCCACGTCGGGGTTGCGCAGCAGCAGGGCGTCGAAGTCGGTCCGGGGAATGTAGAGCACCTCCGAGTCGTCCATCGCCACGGCCGAGTCGGCGTAGTCCGTGTTTTCGAGCAAACTCAGAAAGCCGAAAAACTCGCCCGGCCCGTACAGGCCCGTGATGAATTCCTTGCCGTCGGCGTTGGCGCGGGCGGTTTTCACCTTGCCCGCTTTCAGAAAATACAACCGCGTCGGCTCGTCGCCTTCGCTGTAAATCAGTTGTTTCTTGCGAATCAGGTGCGGCTTGCGGTCGGCGGAGAGCGCGTGCAGGCCCCCCACCGAGCGGGCTTCATCCAGAAAGTCGTGGAGGCCGTCGCGGGTCAGGTCGTAGTCGGTCGTCCACGGCTCGAAGCGCCGCAGGCGGCTCTCGATGGCCGTCAGCAGTTCGGTATCGTCGAAGGGCTTCGTCAGGTAGTCGTCGGCCCCGAGTTCCATGCCCTTGCGCACGTCGGCGCGGTCGGCCTTGGCGGTCAGGAAAATAAACGGCACGCGGGCAAGTTGGGGCGTTTTGCTGAAGATGTGGAGCACGCCGTAGCCGTCGAGTTCGGGCATCATCACGTCGCAGATGACCAGGTCGGGGCGGGTCTGGAGGGCTTTTTCCACGCCCACCTTGCCGTTTTCGGCGGTGATGACGCGGTAGCGGGCCAGTTCGAGAATCTCGGCGGTGTTTTCGCGGAGCGCCTCGTTGTCTTCAATCAGCAGCAGGGTTTTCATGGGGCAAACGGATGGTAACGGAGGTGCCAACGTGGAGCTGGCTTTTGAGGGAAATGGTGCCGCCGAGCAAATCGAGGTAGCGGGCCACGATGTGCAGGCCGAGGCCGGTGCCTTCGTGGTTGGCGGCGTTGCGGGCGCGGAAAAAGCGCTCGAACAAATGCCGCTGGTCGTCTTCCGAAATGCCGATGCCTTCGTCGGCAACGGTGAGCCGGGCCTCGCCGCCCGCGCAGGTGCTTTCGAGGTGAATCGTCGTGCCGGGGTTGGAATACTTGATGGCGTTGGAAAGCAGGTTGACGAAGATTTTCCGCACCAGCGATTTGTCGAGAAAGACGGTTGCCGACGGCCCCCGCTCGTGCACGATGGCCTGGTTGGGCTTGCGCAACTCGTGCAGGTCGGCTGTGACTTCGTCCACCAGCGCAACCCACTCGAAGGCCGTCGGCTTGACGGTAATTTTGCCTTCTTCCAACCGCCCGACCGACAGGAATTCTTCGAGGATGTCGTTCAACTGGTTGACCGACGCCTTGATGCGCTGGATGTGCCGGAGGGTTTTGTCGAGGTTTTCCGGGCCGCCCGCGAGGTATTTTTCAATCAGCGACGCGGAGGTCAGCACCGCGCTCAGTGGCGTGCGGAACTCGTGCGAGGCCATCGCGACGAAGCGCGATTTCAATTCGCCCAGTTCGCGCTCGGCGGAGAGCGCCTTGGCCAGTTCGTTTTTCGAGCGCTCCAGTTCGCCCAGCGTGAGCGTGAGCGCGTGGGTGCGTTGGACCACCTTTTCCTCCAGTTCGGCGTTGAGCCGCTCCACACGGTTTTTCTGATCGATGAGTTCCTGCTCGGTGTTTTTGAGGTAGGTCACGTCCACGATAAACCCGACGGCAAACAGTTCCTCCGCTTCGTAAAAATAACTCAGGCTGATTTCGGCGGGAAACACCGTGCCGTCTTTGCGCCGGGCGTGGAGGTCGCGCCCGTGGCCCATCGCCCGCACGGCGGGGTTGGTGTAAAACGATTCGCGCAGGAGTTCGTGGCCCGCCATCACCTCCTTCGGCACGAGCACCTCGACGGCCTGCCCGGTGAGTTCGCCCGAATCGTAGCCGAAAATCCGCTCGGCCAGGCCGTTGGCGGCCACAATCCGGCCCCGGCGGTCGGTGACGAGAATGCCGACGGTGGCGTTGTCGAAAACGGCCCGGAAGCGGCGGTTGTCGTGCGGCGGTTCGGTAGCCCAGGGCATGGTGTAGTTGAAGCGGTGAAAGCGCTCAAATTTAGGCAAAAGCCCGGCACCGGAGCGAAGATTAGCCGCCGGGATGAGCAAAGTCATGTTCGCGCGGCCCCGGCCCGGCCCATCTTTACTTCCCAGAAAAGCCGCGTTGACGCAAAAAATGAATGCGCTCCCCACTCCGACTGCCCCCGCCTGGGGCGATCCGCCCGTGCTCCTGATTTTCGTTCCGGGTGCGGGCGACCGGCTCCATTTTGCCGGGCCTGCCACGCGGGATGGCCGCTCGCTGGAAGAAATGCTGGCTCAACTCGGCGACCGGGTGCAGGTTACCCGCGTGGACGCCCGCGCTTACCCCGAAGTAACGCGCAGTTTCGGCGTGGGACGGGTGCCCACGTTTGTGCTGCTCAACCGGGGCCGGGAAATCTGGCGGTACGACGGCCCGATGGACGGTGCCCTGTCCGAACAACTCCTCGGACTGCCCCTGCGCCCGCCCACGTTGCCGCCCCCGCCGGGGAGCGGGCCACTAATGACCTGATGCCCGCCCGGTCGGCCCCCGACGCGGCCCAGGGGATGAGTTTATCTTGCCGGAAGCGGCTGAATTGTACAGGAAAAGCCTGGGAATGAATCGTTTTTCAGACAGCAAACAAATTTGCAATTAACCACGCCCCAGAGGGACTTGTAGTACCAATTACTCGCAGGATGCGAGCAACTGCGAGAGAATCAATATATTTTTTGTTGCTGAAAAGGCAGTTGAAAACTGCCACACTGCAGCGTCCAAGTTGGAAACTTGAACGAGTTGTTTACAGACTTGTACCAGTCGGGGGCGGGTCGTTATTTTTCTTTCTTAGGCGTCATTTAGTGAATTGATGCCTTGTTCTTTTAGTCGTTCTAATATATCTTAATTTGCTCTGCTGGGTGTCCTCGTCAAACCGAAACTTCACCTACAACTTTAAACGGTTCGGTTGAGCGATAAGATTTTGTCGGATTACCTGGAAATTTTTTGTCGGTCAGGTCAGGGTCGTCTTCTATTGATCCTGTTGGTTCTACTAAATAAATTCTTTCTCGTCCTTCACCAAAAGCAAGTCCTACACCCCAAATGGCAGCGTCTAATGTCGCACTCAGAAAAATGTATTTTGCATTTTTTCTTTGTCCGTAGTTTGAGTTGAAACCAACTTCAATTAGGTCGCCAATATTAAGGTCAGCCTTAGTTCCATGAAAATAAGTTTGTGCAAAAGGCAATGCATTTTATCCATTTGATTTCTGTTCGTTTTTATTCTGCTTCATTGGGGTTTAATCTTTTTATTTACCGAGATAATTCAGCTTCAAGTAAGTGTACCGCTATTTGTAATGCACTAATTCTGTTCACAAGTAGTGTCTCTTGTGAAGAATTCTCTTTCACAGAGCGCTGTGCTTTTCTACATTTGCTGAGAAGAGAATTTAATGCTTTCAAAGCATCATGTAAATCCTCTTCATTGTATTTGTTTGTCATTCTGAGATGGTCCAGGTTTGCCAGACGGTCTAAGTGCTTAACTTAGACAACCATGTCCAAAAAACAAACTCCGGCGGCTCCCCGTCGCCAGTACGACGACCAATTCAAAACCGATGCCGTTCGGCTTGTGGAAAACGGCCAGCGGAGCGTACCTGATGTGGCCAAATCGTTGGGTATCTCAACCAACTTGCTCTACCGCTGGCGTGGTCTGGCTCAGGCAGGCAAAGGGCAGGTGGCTAATCAGGCTGAATTGACTCAACTCCGTGAGCAGCTACGTCGCCTGGAACAGGAGCGAGATATTTTAAAAAAAGCACTCGCCATTTTCAGCCGGATGACCTGACGATTACCTACGACTTGATGCTGGAATTGACTGATTTATACCCGGTTGAGCGACTTTGCGAATGCCTTGATGTTAGCAAGAGTGCATTCTATGCTTACCGGGCCAAACAAACCTATCAACCTACGCTTGAAAAACGGCAACTTGTCGAAGCCGCTAAAAGCCTTTTCCACCAACACGAGCGACGCTACGGAAGTCGTCGGTTGGTGCTGGATTTACAGGAACAAGGCTTTGAAGTGGGTCGCCACCAGCTACGGAAGATTATGATAGTCAACCAATTACAGGCCATTCAGCCCCGCAGTTTCGTGCCGCGCACGACCAACAGCAACCACGCCGGGCCATATAGCCCGAATCTGTTGTTGGATCGGCCCGCGCCAACACGCCCTGGTGAGGTGTTGGTAGGTGACATTACGTATCTGCCCTTGGTCAACGGCGACTGGGCTTACTTAGGGGGCTGGTTAGATCTTTTCAGCCGCAAAATGAGTGGCTGGTCAGTAGACGAGCATATGGGAGAAGGCTTGGTACACAGCGCATTACAGAGGGCCATCGGCCATAACCAATTGGATAAAGGCAGCATCATCCACTCCGACAGAGGAGGGCAATACGTGGGCAAAGAATTCAGAAAGACGCTTCGTTTGCACCAGTTCGAGCAGAGCATGGCCCGCGCCGGTGAGGTGTATGACAATGCCTTTATTGAGTCGTACTGGTCGCGGCTCAAAGCCGAGTTAGTCCATCAACGGGCCTTTCGTTCGGTGGCTGACGCACGAGAGCAGTTATTCGAGTACATCGAACTATATTATAACCGCCGACGGCGACATTCGTCGCTGGGCTATGTCAGCCCGCTGCAATTTGAGGAAATGCATTACCGGAATAATCTCAAAATTGTCTCTTAGCCACCGTCCGGCTAAACAGGACCACCCCATTCCATATTGTCGTCTTACAAAGCCCGCTAACGAACAGGGATTGATGCCCGAACCTGCCCTACTGCGGGTTTGCAACCCGCCTTCCCTAACTGCCACGCGTCTGCACCTCATGCCAAGTAATGCAGGAGTAGGTAGGTTCAAGTGTGTTAAGGAAAATGAAAGGCGTACAACCTGTCCACAGACGGGCGGTTCTGAGATTGCGTAGGCAAGTATCACACTTCCCCACCAAAAATCAAAACGGGGACGGGTAAACGCCGCAAAATTTTTCTCCACCCCAGCCGGTTGGTCCCGCCCTTTCCCAAAAAACACCGCCAACGCGGACAATGGGCTTCGGGGTCGCTGGCATTCCAACGATTTTGTCATCCCGACGAAGGAGGGATCTCGTTGGCCGGCCAGGCCGCTTTCCGACCGCCGAGGGGTCGGTGCCTAAATGAGATCCCTCCTTCGTCGGGATGACAAAAAGCCGGGGTGGCAGAAACGGGATCACAAAAACAGGATAACAAAAACGCCGGGAGGGTACTAACGGGAATGACAAGAACAGCCTGACCAAAAAACCGCCGCGACGAAACCGCACTGGCCACCGCCGCCCGCACGCGGTTCGCCCGACGTGGGCTTGTGCCTGAACCCCGGTTTCCTTGAAAACCCGCCGCTTCTGCGTAGTTTCGCCGAATTTTACCGGACGTATGAGCGAACTCCAACGCATTCCCCTCCACGACCTTCACGTTTCATTGGGTGCCAAAATGGTGCCGTTCGCCGGGTTTGAAATGCCGGTGCAGTACGCCAACCTCGTTCAGGAACACCTCGCCGTCCGCAGCGCCGTCGGCGTGTTCGATGTCTCGCACATGGGCGAGTTTTTCGTCCGGGGCGAAAAAGCCCTCGATTTGCTCCAGCTCGTCACGACCAACGACGTGGCCGCCCTCCACGACGGCAAGGTGCAGTATTCCTGCCTGACCAACGACCAGGGCGGCATCGTGGACGACCTGCTCGTGTACCGCCGCAGCGCCACCGAGTACTACCTCGTGGTCAACGCCTCCAACATTCAGAAAGACTGGGACTGGCTCAGCCAGCACAACACCTTCGGCGTCGAACTCTTCGACCGGTCGAAACAACTTTGTTTGTTTGCCGTGCAGGGGCCAAAAGCCCTGCCCACGCTTCAGAAATTGACCAGCCTCGACCTCGCGGCGATGGCCTACTACACCTTCGCCTTCGGCACCGTGGCGGGCGTGCCCGACGTGCTTGTGTCGGCCACGGGCTACACCGGCGCGGGGGGCTTTGAGGTGTACGTGGAGGCTGAACACGCCGAAGCACTCTGGAAGGCCATTTTCGAGGCCGGAGCCGGGTTTGGCATCGTGCCCGTGGGCCTCGGCGCCCGCGACACGCTCCGCACCGAAATGGGCTACTGCCTCTACGGCCACGACATCGACGACACCACCTCGCCCATCGAGGCGGGCCTGGGCTGGATTACCAAATTCAACAAGAAGTTTATTTACAGCGATTTTCACCGGCAGTTGAAGGAAAACGGCGTGGTGCGCAAACTCGTCGGGTTCGAAATGGTGGACCGGGGCATTCCGCGCCAACACTACGAACTGATGGACGCTACGGGCAACATCATCGGCGAAGTGACCTCCGGCACGCAGTCGCCGAGCCTCAACAAGGGCATCGGCCTGGGTTACGTGCAAACCGGTTTCAGCAAGCCGGGAACGGAGGTTTACGTGAACATTCGCAGCAAATACCTGAAGGCGGTGGTGGTGAAACTGCCGTTTATCCCGTAATGCCGACCCGTAGCGCCGACATTCTTGTCGGCGTTTTCGACTGCAAGCCCTTTTGTCAACGGGAAGCCCTCTCCAACCCGCGCCGACAGGAATGTCAGCGCTACGTGCTCCCTCAACCCCCGCCGACCGGAATGTCGGCGCTCCGTATGAAACAAATCGACGTCTGCCTGACCTCCGAACTGCTTCACTTACACCAGATTGAAAACTCCATTGTGGTGGTCGTGGATATTTTCCGGGCCACCTCGTGCATGGTCACGGGTTTTGCCCATGGCGTGGCGAAAATTCTGCCCGTGGCCACGCTCGACGAATGCCGAAACTACCAGGAGCAGGGCTTCCTGACCGCCGCCGAGCGCGACGGCCTGATGCCGCCCGGTTTTGAACTCGACAACTCGCCCTTCAGCTACATGACCGACCGCGTGGCCGGGGCAACGATCGTCGTCACCACCACCAACGGCACGCTGGCCATCACGCGGTCGCGGGCAGCGGTGAAAGTGCTCGTGGGGGCGTTTCTCAACCTCGGCACCCTGGCGGCTTACCTCCGCAGCCAGCAGTACGACGTGCTGGTGCTCTGCGCGGGCTGGAAAGGCAACCCTAATCTGGAGGACACGCTCTTTGCCGGGGCGCTCGTCGAGCGGTTGCAGGAAGACTTCCTGGTGCTCGAAGACTCCGCCCTGATGGCCCTGCGGCAGTACCAGCAGGCCAAAGACAACCTGCTCGGTTACGTGGCCAATTCCTCGCACGTGCGGCGGCTCCAGCGGCTGGGCATTCAGAAAGACATCGCGTATTGCCTCCAGACCGACCTGTACGACACCCTGCCCGTGTTGCGGGGCAACGCGCTGGTGGCGATGTAACTTGCAACCTTGACGGCCCTATCAAACCTACCCAACCCATGCGATTCGTTCTACTTTTGCTGACCACCCTGCTGGTTTTTAATGCCCACGCCCAGAAAGCCAAAGCGAAACGGCCCGTAAAATCGGCCAAAAAAGTAAGCGTCAAAGCCCCCGGCCTCGCGCCCGACCTCGACCGCACCCTCCTCGCCGAGGGCCAGGCCGTGGCCCTCGACACCGTACGCGGCACCCTGGCTACCACCGACGCCGCCAACCAGAACGGCGAAGGGCAGAAACGCTACTTCGATCGCTACACGCTCACGCTCCGGCAGGGCGATTTGCTGCTGGTCGAATACGCCTCGGAAGCCTACCGCGTGATGCTCGGCCTGGAGCCACCCGGCGGTGGTGGCACGGCCGTATTCAGCTACGATTCAGTGAAATTTGAAAACGTGCTGAGCAAACACCTGTTCCGGTTTCCGGTGCCCACCTCGGGCGTGTACACGCTCCTGCTCACCTCCGCCGACGCGCAGAAAACCGGCGCGTACCGGGTGCGCAAATTCATTCTGCCCGGCAAGCTCGTTATGCCGCCCGCCACCAGTGAATTTTGCCAGAAGCTCACCTTTCTGCTGGCCCAGAGTCAGTTGAATTTCGACCGGCTGATGGGCAGGAAAACCAAGACCGACAAAAAAACGGGGCTGGTCGAAACCTACCAGTCGGTGTACGAATTCACGCCGGGCAAACCGACGGAAATCGTGCGGGACTACGACCTCGACAAAACGAAATTCAACGCCACGCTGGCGGAATTCAACAAAAAAGACGAGGCGTTGAAGGCCCTCGAAACCTACGCCGCCCAACTCAAAACCTGCACGCCCGGCTGGAAATACGAAACCCTTGAGGGCGACACGTTCAAAGAAATCAGTGCCGCCACTTACGCCGATTTCCTGAGCGTTTCGATGCGGATTTTGGGGAGAAAGAAATTCGCCGTCGTGCTGGGCGTGGATTGATTTACGAGTGCGGAACTGGGATTGTCGGCCTTTTTCAAATCGTAAACCGTAACCCCAGTTGGGTGGTAAAAAGAAAGCCTTCGCAATCCGACCGAACCACCCTTTCTGAACCACCCCGCCCTTCGGGCACCCCTCCTTTTCAAGGAGGGGAATTGTATTGATTTTCTTTTCTTCAAGGAGGGGAACTGTAGCAGCAACGAATCCCCTCCTTTTCAAGGAGGGGTGCCCCGAAGGGGCGGGGTGGTCCGCCGCTGCGGTGGTTCGGTTGAGGCGAAAGCCGCCTGAGCTAGAGCTACCACCTAACTAACTTGAGCACTTCGTACTTCCGCAATCACTTCGGTGCGGGCCGGTACGACGGCGGCTCGCTGGCCGAAAACTTCAGCGGCGCGGCGATTTGCTTCAGCCCGCCCACGTCCACGATCATGCCCCGGTCCTGCACGTGGGGGTCATTTTCCAACTCATCCAGGTCCAGCACCGGCGTGATCGGTAGGTCATACTGCTCGCCGAAGGCCGTCCACTCGGCGCGGGTTTTGGTGGCAAACAGCGCGGCGACCTCCCGTTTTCCCCGTACCAGTTCCGCTTCATTTTTCGGAAACAAAAACGGCAACCAGTCGGGGCGCTCTATTTTTTCGCAAAATCGCTGCCAGAATTTCGGTTCGAGCGTGCCCAGGGCCACGTAGCCGCCGTCGGCGCAGGCCACCACGCCGTAGTTGACCAGCCCACCCGAGAGCGGCATCGCTCCCCGCTGCGGCACCTGACCGGTGGCGGCCCACTGCGTGAAGGGCACGGCCAGCAGCGGCATCACGCCGTCGGTCATGGCCACGTCCACGTGCTGGCCCACGCCCGTTTGCTGGCGGGCAAACACTGCCGCCAGCACGGCAATCACCGTCAGGTACGAGCCGCCCGCGATGTCGGCCAGTTGCACGCCGGGCACGTCGGGCGGTCCGCCGGGCTGGCCCGTCAGGCCGAGTACGCCCGCCAGGGCCAGGTAGTTGACGTCGTGCCCGGCGCGGTGGGCGTAGGGGCCGGTTTGGCCGTAACCCGTCACCGAAACGTAAACGATCCGTTCGTTCACTACCCGCGCCGCCTCGTAGCTCAACCCAATTTTTTCCAAATATCCGGGCCGGAATTGCTCCACCACCACGTCGGCGGTTTTCACCAACTCGAAAAATTCGGCGCGGCCCGCCTCGCTCGTGTAGTCGAGCTGGAGGCGCTGCTTGTTGCGGTTGAAGGCGAGGTAATGGGCCGATTCGCCATTGACGAAGGGCGGAAAAACCCGCACCGGGTCGGGTTGGTCGGGGTGCTCGATTTTCAGGACCTCCGCGCCCCAGTCGGCCAGCAGCATGGTGCCCAGCGGACCGGGCAGCAGGCGGGTGAGGTCGAGAACGCGGAGGCCGGTGAGAGGAAAGGGCATGGAGAAGTGGAAAGTGTAGAGTGAAAAGTGTAAAGTAAAAGCAGCGCGGCAATTCTACTCTGCACTTTTCACTTTCCACTCTACACTTTCCACTTCATCAGCCATTCCGCCAGCGCCCGGCCCACTTCTTCCGGGCGTTCTTCCATCAGGAAATGCCCGGCTCCTTCGACTGGCACGACGGTGAGGCTGGGAAAACACGCCTCCGCGCCCACGGCGTACTCGGGCACGATAACCGAGTCTTTGGTGCCGCAAAGGTAGAGGCCTGGCACGGCGAACCGCTGCCCGGCCAGCGCCTGCCAGCGAACCATGTCGGTTTTCAACGCCCGGTAGTAACTGGCCGAGGTACGCGGCGTTTCTGGGATTTTAAATGTGCGGATGTACTCGGCCAGTTGTTCGGGCGGGAATGGGCGTCCGTCGGCGAAGCGCAGGAAGGTTTTCAGCCAGATTTCTTCGTTGCCGGGCAGCATGGCCTCGGCGAGGTGGGGCAATTGCTGGAAGGTCTGGTACCACAAACTCCGCCCCGCGCTGCCGCGCAACGTATTTTGCGCCTGCGCGTTGCCCGTGGCGTTGGGCAAAATGCTGATGGAAAGCAGTGCCAGTCCCCGCACGCGTTCGGGAGCCAGCAGGGCCAGTTCCTGCGCCACGACACCGCCCCAGTCGTGGCCCACCAGCACAACCGCTTCGAGGCGCAGGGCGTCGAGCAGGGCCAGCACGTCGCGGGCCAGTTCGTCTTTTTGGTACGGGTGCAGGCCCGCCGTGCGTTCGCTGTCGCCGAGGCCGCGCAGGTCGGGGCGGAGGTACCGGAAACCGTCGGTGGGCAGGTGTGGCAGCACGGGTTCCCAGCAGGCAGCACTTTCCGGCCAGCCGTGCAGCAGCACGACGGGCGCGCCGTTGCCGCCCGAATCGCGCAGGGCGAAGGTGCCGCGAGGGGTGAAGAGGAGGGAGGAGTTCAAGAGAGAAGAGAGTAGAGAGAAGAGTTAAACCGGATTCGCTATCCTCTCTACTTTTTTCTCTCTTCTCTCTGTTCTCGTTCGTATCCTTTTTTAAACGCCACGCCATCCACGACCGTTTTGGCGATGATTTCGCGCATGATTTCGGAGGTGCCCCCGGCGATGGTGCCCACGCGGGCGTCGCGGTAGGCGCGGCAAATGGGGTAATCTTCCATGTAGCCGTAGCCGCCAAAGTATTGCAGGCAGGTGTCCACGGTGCGTTTTTGCAGTTCCGACGTAAAAAGTTTCGCCATCGAACATTCCTGGACGACGTTCTGGCCGTTTTCCAGTTTCCAGCAAGTGCTGTACACGAATTCGCGGGCCACGGCGATTTCCGTCGCCACGTCGGCGAGGCTGTGCCGGATGGCCTGAAATTTCGCCAATGGTTTGCCGAACGCCTGCCGCTCGTGCAGGTACTGAAGCGTGAGGTCGAGGGCGTATTGCGCGCCCGCCACGGCCAGGATGCTGGCCACGAGGCGTTCGAGTTGCAGGCTTTCCATCAAATAATAAAAGCCTGCGCCTTCGGCCCCGATGCGGTTTTCGACCGGAACCCGCACGCCGTCGAACCGGATTTCGGCGGTGTCGGAGCTGTGCCAGCCCATTTTGTTGAGTTTGGTGCGGGTGATGCCGGGGGCGTCGAGTTCAACCAGCAGCAGGCTGAGGCCCGTTTCGCCCGTTTTCACAGCGAGCGTGATGAAGTCGCCGTAGGTGCCGTTGCTGATGAAGGTTTTCGTGCCATCGACGACGTAGAAATCGCCTTCGAGCCGGGCCGAACAGCGCAACGCGGCCACGTCCGACCCGGCGTCGGGTTCGGTGATGCCCAACGCCGCGACGGACTCGCCCGCGATGGCGGGCACGAGGTAACGCTGCTTCAGCGCCTCGCTGCCCGCCCGGAACAGGTGGTTGATGGCCATAAACGTGTGGACGCTCACGGCGGTGGTGAAGCCACCCATGCCGCAACGGGCGAGTTCTTCGAGAAACACGACCGAAAACCAGAAGTCCGCGCCCGCGCCGCCGTAGGTTTCGGGAAACGGCAGGCCGAGGTAGCCCAACTCGCCCATGCGCCCGAAAATGGCTTTGGGAATGCGTCGCTTGGTTTCCCACTCGTCGGCGTGGGGCACAACTTCCGTCTCGATGAATTGCCGGACGGTCTGGCGAAAAAGCTGGTGCTCGTCGGTGAAGTATTGGGAGGGCATAAAATTGCATTCAGGAAAGACGAAACTACCCATTTCTCCGAACTTTCCGCGCAACGAACCCAAACCCGGCTGGCACCAATTTTTACCAGAAATACCCAAACCGATTCCCGCATGGAAACTACCCCAACCGAGTACCAGCCCATCGCCCGCCCGTTTTATGCGTTGGTGGAAACGGCGATTGCCGAACGAAAAAAAGCCATCGTCCAGCATTTCAACGAGTTTCGCGAATTGCACCGGGCGACGGGCCTCGTCAAACGCCTCGTGACCGAAAACGGGGAAGAATTTCTCGAAATGGCCACCGGCGAGCGCATCCGCCTCGACCGGGTCATTACCCTCGACGGACGGTTTTTCCCCGGTTACGAAGGCTATGAGGAGGCACTCGGAGCGCGGTGTTCGCTTTAACAAGACCACAAAACCTGTTAGGTTTCCAAAACCTAACAGGTTTAACTAATCAGCAAATTCATGCAAAACAACGTCGCCATCGTCACCGGCGGAGGGCAGGGCATTGGGCGGGTGATTGCCGAACACCTGCTGCGGGCGGGCTGCCGCGTCGCGATTTGGGAAGCCGACCCCGAAGCCGCCGAAGAAACCGCCGCCGACCTCAACCGCCCTACCGACTTGCTCGCCCTGCCCTGCGATGTCTCGAAAGAAGCCGACGTACGCCACGCCTTCGACCGGACACTGAAGCAGTTCGGACAACTTGATTTTCTGGTCAACAACGCCGGACTTTCGGAATTCAAACCCCTCGACGAACTGACGCTCGCCGACTGGAACCGGGTGCTGGGCGTGAACCTGACGGGGGCGTTTCTCAGCACCAAATGCGCCGCGCCCGAACTGCGGAAGACGCGTGGGGCTGTCGTCAACATCGCTTCGACGCGGGCGTTTCAGTCCGAACCCGACACGCTCGCTTACTCGGCCTCGAAGGGCGGGCTGGTCGCGCTGACGCACGCGCTGGCGGTTAGTTTGGGGCCGGAAATCCGGGTGAATTGCGTTTGCCCCGGTTGGATCGACGTGAGTGGGCTGAAAAAACGCAGCCAGCGCCACCCCGACACCCTGCGGGAAATCGACCACACCCAGCACCCGGCGGGCCGCGTGGGCCAGGCCGACGACGTGGCCCGGATGGTGCTGTTCCTGCTCGACGCGGCCAACTCGTTTATCACTGGCCAGCAGTTCACCGTGGACGGCGGCATGACAAAGAAGATGATTTACGCCGGGTGAAGGGGTTGGCGTTTAAGGTTTGACGTTTAAAACGTTTGACGCGAAATTCAAACGTTAAACCTTAAACCTTAAACGTAAAGCCCCTTCACGGCATGGCCACCGTCCGCCGTCTTCCCCGCGAATCCACCAGTACCACCGGCCCGCGCAGGCCGTCGGTTTCCAGCACCCGCGACGACTGGCTGAGGTAGCCCGAACCGTGGTAAAACTCCACCCGGCGGGTTTTGCCGTTGGCCAGCGTCACGAGCGCGGCCACGTCGTTGGGTTGTACGCGCAAGGCCGGGCGCTGGGCCGGTTTGGTGCGGCGAAAGACTTGCAGCGTGTCGTTGTTGTTGCTCACCAGCCACAGTTCCTGACCGGGGCCGGTGGCTACGGTGGCGAAGGCCCTGGCGTCGCGGTCGGCAAGGAGGCCGGTTCTGGCCAGTGAAACCGGCGCAAAATGCCCGCGCCCGTCGCCGCGCAGCAGCAGGCCTTTGCCCGCGTCGTAGCGGCCCACGAGTACGTCGGTGGCGTACGAATTGCCCACCAGGAGCAGGTCGAGGTTGCCGTCGCCATCCACGTCGTGGACCTGCATGCCGAACACGGGGGCAATCTGGGCCAGTGCGGGCAGGGGCCGGATTTCAAACTTTCCGCCGCCTTTATTTTCGATAAAACTGCTGGCGAAGTACGTTGCCACGACGTGGTACGCGCCCTCCGCAGCCTTTTCGTCCACCAAATCGCCGATGGTCAGGCCGCCGTACTGGGCGTACGACGTGAACCGTTTTTTCAGCGGCGGAATCTGTTCAGCCAGTTGGTCGCGCGGGGCCGAGGGGTACGGCTTGCCCCCGATGAAGTGGCTCATGATCGGGTCGAGGGTGCCGTTTTGGTCGAAATCTTTCGCAAAAATCTGCACGGGCTGTTCCGGCGTGGCCTGAAAGCGGTTGTTGAGGCCCATGTTACCCGCCACGTAGTCCGTGTCGCCGTCGTTGTCGAAATCCCCGGCGGCGAGGGAGTTCCACCAGCCTTGAGAAGTGAGAAGTGAGAAGTGAGAAGTGAGAATTCCTTTTTCATTCTTAAAAAATGTCAGCGGCATCCATTCACCGGCCAGCAGCAGGTCGGCCCAGCCGTCGTTGTCGTAATCGGTCCAGAGGCTGGCGCACACGAGGCCCGCCTCGCGGAGGGCGGGCGGGGTAACGTCGGTGAATTTCAAGGAGTCAGAAGTCAGGAGTCGGGAGTCAGGAGAAGAAACCCGCTGCTTGCCCCTGACTTCCGACTTCTGACTTCTGGCTCCTGACTCCTGCCTCCTGCCTTCTGGTTTCGAGTCGTTCCGGAGCAAATAACTCCGGGCGGGCAATGGGTATTTCCGGGGCGTGACGCGGCCCCCGACGAAGAGGTCGAGGTCGCCGTCGTGGTCGAAGTCGCAGGCGGTGACGCAACTGCCGCTGGCGCGGGTGTCGGGCAGGGCGGACGGCGCAGCGGGTTTTAGCCCGCCGTGCCCGTCGTTGAGGTAGAGCCGATCCTGGTAGCGGGGGTGATTTTCGGCGTATTCGTTGCCGCCCACGGCCACGTACAAATCGAGGTCGCCATCGCCGTCGGCGTCGAAAAAGAGCGCGCCCAGGTCGTCGCCCCACTGGCGGTCGGTTTCTTTCGGCAGGGATTTCCCCGAAAAAACGCCCGGTTTTTGTTGCAAAAATAGCGTCCCCGGCGAGCCTGACGCCCCGCCCACGAACACGTCGTCGAGGCCGTTGCCGTCGGCGTCGCCCACGGCGATACCGGGGCCGTTGCGCGAGTACATCTGGGGCAGCAGCACCTGCTCCTTGAAGTCCACGAAGTCGTTTTCGTGGTGGACGAAGGTCAGCCCGTTTTTACCGGTGACTTCTTCAAAAAAAGGCGTTTCGGGCGAGCGAGTGGGTTCGGGCAGCGTTTGGGCCGTGCGGGCCGACACCGTCACGACGCGATCAACGGGCAGGTTGGTCAGCAGCGACGTGCGCCCGTCGGGCCAGACCACGCGCAGGGTGTCCACGCGGGCGGCTTTTCCCAGCCCGAAGTGCAGCGTCGGCTCCACGCTCGACACGTAGCCCCGGTACACGGTGTGCTCGACGCTGAGGCGCAGGTCGCCCGCCACGAGGGTGACTTTCGCCCCGAAACCCGCCGGATTTTGCGGCGTGCCAACCAGGTTGACGCGAAAAAAGTGGGGCTGGGTCGTGTCCGTAGCGCCGCCCGCCGGGCCACGAGGTGCGTCGTTGAGCGTGTTTTTGTAGAGAAACGCCTCGTCATTGATGTTGTTGACGAGCAGATCGAGGTCGCCGTCGCCGTCGAGATCGGCGTAGGCCGCGCCGTTGGAGTAGGAGGGCAGGTTCAGCCCCCAGCGGTCGGTGACGTCGTCAAACGCCAGCGCGCTGCGGTCGGCTCCGGGGTCGCCGAGGCGGTTGCGGAAGACCCGGTTCGTTTTTTTTACCCCGATGAGTTTGAGCATCCGCTCCCGGTTTTCGCGGTCGGCCACCGAGTCGCGGGCGAAGTACGACTGCCGGAACTGGCTTGTGTAACTCACAAAATCGAGGTCGGTGACGTCTTTCGGGTAGCCGTTGGTGACAAGGACGTCGCGCCAGCCGTCGTTGTCGAAATCGGCGAAAAGCGTGCTCCAACTCCAGTCGGTGGCGTACACGCCCGCCTGCTGTCCCACTTCGCTGAACATGGGCGATTGTCCGCCGGAGGGCAGCGGCCCCCGGTTGAGTTGCAGCACGTTGCGGACGAACTGCGGCTGGTAGCGCATCGTGAGCGAAAGCTGGTAGCGGTCGTAAGCCTGGTTGCCGAACATCGATTTTTGCCGCCGGTTGTCTTCGGGCATCATGTCGTTGGTCATCAGTTCGGGGTAGCCGTCGTTGTTCAAATCGCCCACGTCGGCCCCCATCGCGTTGTAGCTGCCGTGCTTGAAGTAGTCGCCCACGCGGTTGGTAAACGTGCCGTTGCGGTTGTTAATCCAAAGTAAATCAGAGGATTGGAAGTCGTTGGCGCAAAACACGTCGGGCCAGCCGTCGCGGTTGAAATCGGCCACGGCCACGCCGAGGCCCCAGCCTTCGGAGGTGATGCCCGCTTCGGCGGAAACGTTTTTGAAGTACGAAGTGCGAAGGGCGAAGGGCGTAGTTGAATCGGAAACTGCGCTCTTCGCCCTTCGCCCTACGCTCTGGTTCTCGTACAGCCGGTCGGTGCTTTTGCCCGCGCCGTCGGTTCGCTGACCGCGGGGCTGGTTGCGGTTGTAGGCTTCGAGGGCGTTGGTGAGCAGGTAGCAGTCGAGGTCGCCGTCGAGGTCGTAGTCGAAAAAAGCCGCCTGCGTGGAGTAACCCGTGTCGGCCAGGCCGATTTCGGCGGCCACGTCGCGAAACTGCGGAATACCGGCTTTGTTGAGGCCCAGGTTCAGAAAGGCCTGGTTGGGCGACGATTTCCCCCGGCGCGGGTTCACCGTGCAGAGGTAAATATCGAGCCGCCCGTCGGCATTGAGGTCCACCAGCGACACGCCCGTGCTCCAGTAGGGCGTTTTCAGGCCGGACGCTTCGGTCACGTCCTCGAACTTCAGGTTTCCCCGGTTCAGAAACAGCTTCGAAGGCACCTGGTTGCCGCTGAAAAACACGTCGGGCCGACCGTCGCCGTTGAAATCGCCCACGCCCACGCCCCCGCCGTTGAAGAGGTATTCGAAATCGAGGACGTTGATCGAGTCGTTTTCGGTGATCTGGTTGTTGAAATGCAGGCCGGAATCAGCGGCAGCGACGCGCTCGAACAGGGGTTTCTCGCGCTGACAGGCCGAAAGGCCGAGCAGGGCCAGCAGGCAAAAAAAAAGTAACGGAGAGTGCATGAAAACTCAGGGGGGAACTGAACGCGAAAAGTACGAAAAAACAAAAAAGACCCCGACCGGTGGTGCGGGGCCTTTCGGAGTTTTCCACTTTTTCAATGAATGAATGAGAGAATGAGAGAATGAGTGAATAAAAAAGGCATCGAGCCTATTCATTCACTCATTCTCTCATTCATTGGTTTAATACCCCGGATTCTGCTTGATCTTGGTGTTGTTCAAAATCTCGCTTTCGGGAATCGGGAAGGCGTACTTGCGGTCGTTCCAGACGAGCGCGCCGCTTTTCACGCGCTTGTAGTACGCCTGCTCCTTGTCGCCGATTTTCCAGCGGGCCACGTCGAACCACCAGTGGCCTTCGGCGAAAAGTTCGGCCCAGCGCTCGTACCGGAGCGGGTCGTTGGCCAGGTGGTCGCCTGCGCCGAGGGCCATCGTCTTGTCGGCCAGGGTTTTGTAATCGTATTTCGAGGGCAAGTCCACGGGTTGGCTGTAAGCCCGGCGGTGAACTTTGTTGACGTATTCGAGCGCTCCGGCGACATTGCCGGTCCGGACGAGCGCCTCAGCGTAGAGCAGGTAGACGTCGGCCAGGCGAAGGGCAATCATGTTGTTGCCCAGCGATTCGCTGTTGCCGCCCCACAAACCCCGGTCGAGCAGCACGTACTTGCGGTGGCACCAGGCGTGGTTGTTGGTCAGGGGGAAACCCTCGCCCCGGTTTTTGGTCACCATCCGCCACTTGTCGTACACGTAAATCGAATCGACCCAGGGCTGGAGCGTACACACGTAGAGGCGCGGGTCGAGCTGGTTGGCCTTGCGCAGTTGGAGCGATTTCTGGACGTAGTCGGGCCGCCGCTGATTCACTTTCGTCGTGTCGGTGAAGCCGAACCTGTCGAGGTTTTCGTCGTGGACGAACAGGTTGCCGAAGCCGTTGGTGCCTTCGTTTTTGCCGTCGTCTTCGAGGTAGCTGGGGCTGATGAAAATGCCGTACTGGGTGGAGGTGTTCTGCGAATTGTCCCAGACGTCCTTGCGGTCGGGCGTGTAGTTGATTTCAAACAGCGACTCGGCGTTGTACTCGTTCATGCCGTTGAACATGGTTTGGTACACCGAGTAATCGACGAGTTTCTTGCCGCTTTTGTCGATGAGTTCCTTGGCCACGTCGCGGGCTTTGTCCCACTGCTGGGTGAAGGCGTAGGCTTTGACCAACAGCCCCTTCACGGCCCAGAGGCTGGCGCGAGGCTTGTTGGCGTCGTCCCAGGTGCCTTTGTCGGCGAGTTGGGTTTCGGCTTTCTTCAAATCGGCCAGGATGAAATCCCAGACCTGCCCGAGGGTGGCGCGCTCGCGGCTGGCTTCGGGAATGGACGTGGCCACGGCGGTCCAGAGCGGTACGCCGAGTTTGGCCCGGTCGGCCTCGGTGGTGATCATCGTTTCGCCGAACAAATTGACGACGTAGAAATAATTGAACGCCCGCAGAAACCGCGCCTGCCCTTCCATCACGGTGAGTTGGGCCTGCTGGTCTTTGGTCAGGGTGGTTTGGCGGAGCTGTTCGGCGGCGGCCATGAACGAGTTGCACCGGGCGATGTTTTCGTAGTGCCCCCGCCACACGCTCGTCACGGTGCCGTCGCTGGGCAGGGGGTTGAGTTCGGCAATCGGGTTGAAGCCCGCGCCGTTGTAGCCCATGTCGGCGGCGTGGTCGGCTAGGATGCCGAGTTTGCTGAAATCGCCGGAGTTCCAGTACCCCAGCCGCAGCCGCCCGTAAAGGTCGATGAGCATCAGGTCGAGGTCTTCGAGGCGGGTGGGAAACGTGGACGAGGAGAGGACGTTGGGGTTGGCCACGTCGAGGAATTTCTTCTCGTTGCACGAAACCATCGTCAGGGCGGCGCTGAGCGGAATGACGACCGCGAGGGTGCCGGTTTTCAGAAGGAAATGGATGCGTTTCATCCGAAAGAGTGGTTCAGAGGGTGAAATCAGAATTCGGCGTTCAGTCCCAGCGAGAGCAGGCGCGAGGTCGGGTAGCGGTAGTCGGAATTGTCGATGCCCCAGTCGCGGAAATTGCTCGACCCCGCCAGTTCGGGGTTGATTCCTTTGTACTTCGTGAACGTGAGCAGGTTGTCGCCCATCACGAACACCCGCAGCGACGACATCCGGAGGCGGTTGAGCAGTGGCGCGGGCAGCGAGTACCCGATTTGCAGGTTTTTGAGCCGCAGGTACGAGCCGCTTTGCACGTGGTAACTCGAAATGTTGGCCCAGTTGCCGTTGCGGTCGAGGTCGTCGAGGGTGCCCACGCGGGGTTTGGCCGTCACGCCGTTGCCGTTAAAACCGGAGGTTTCAAAAATCTTCGCCGTGGTGGTGTAGTCGGAGTAAAACATATGCTCGTACGACTCGAAGACGTTGTAAATCTGGTTGCCCGCCACGCCCGCGAAAAATGCCCGTACGTCGAAGCCCTTCCAGGCCGCCGTCAGGTTGATGCCGTAGGTAAGTTTGGGCCAGGGCGTGCCGATGTAGGTGCGGTCGTCGTCGTTGATTTTGCCGTCGCCGTTGAGGTCTTTGTAAATTAAATCCCCGGCGCGGGGCTTGTAGTCGTTCACGGTCGGGCGGGTTTCGCCGGAGGCGGCGTCGGTCTGGTAAATGCCCTCCGCCTGAAGACCGTAGAACTGCGCCAGCGCCAGGCCCGGCTCCGAGCGGCTCACCGAGCGGCCCTGCGGGTAAGAGTTCTGCCCGATGTACCCGGCGGTGAGGGTCTGGCGGCCCAGGTCGGGATTGAGCGAAACGAGCTTGTTGCGGTTAAAACCCCCGTTGAGGCCCACGCCGTAGGTCAGGCTACCGACCTTGTCTTTCCACTCCAGGTTGATTTCCACGCCCTTGTTGCTCATCTGGCCGATGTTGGCGGGCACCTCGCCGCCCAGCCCCGCCGAGGGCGAAATGCCCACGCCGTAGAGCATTTTGCGGGTCTGGCGGCTGTAGTAATCGAGGTTGAAGGTCAGCTTGTTGTTGAGCAGGCCCCCGTCGAGGCCTACGTTGGCGGTGGCCACTTCTTCCCACTGGATGTCGGGGTTGGCAAGTTTGCTGCTCAGCCCGACCGAACTCTGCCGCCCCGTGCCGAAGTCGTAGGCAAAGCCCCGCGAGTAGTCGTTGGAAAAGCTGAACGACCCGATGTTGCTGTTGCCCAGCACGCCGTAGCCGCCGCGCAGTTTAAGGAACGACACGAACGGCAGGGTTCTCATGAAGGCTTCGTCGGAGATTTTCCACCCCGCCGACACGCCGGGAAACATGCCGATTTTTTTGTTAGGGCCGAATTTATCGGCGATGCCGTCGCGCCGGACGTTGACTGTGAGCAGGTATTTTCCCGAAAACGAATACTCCAGGCGGGCAAACTGCGAGAGAATCCGGTTGTAAATGTCGCTCTGGCCAAAGCCGCCTTGGGCGGTGTTCACGTTTTTGACCAGCCCCGACGACTGGGGCCGCGGCACGAGCGGGTCGCTGTTGTTGAAATCCACGTTGGCGTAGTTTTCGCGGCGGGCTTCGTAACCCACCAGCCCCTTCACCTCGTGCGCCCCGAAGGTGCGGCCGTAGGTGGCAGTGTAGGTAGCGATGTACTTCTGGCCTTTGCCGAGGCCCCGCCCGAAGTTTTCCTGCGAAACCGACGTGCCCACGTCGGCCCTGGGGTTGTAGAAATAGTACCCGCCGCCGTCCTGGGTGGTGCCCAGGGTGGCCCGCAGGTTGAGGCCCTTCAGGAGTTCGTAGTCGAGCGTGCCGCCGAGCGTGACCTCGTAGTTGTCGCCGTTGCGGTAGCCGTTGAGGGCCGAGGCCACGTCGTTGCCGCCCTGAAAACCGCGCGGTGCCCGGCCCCAGCCGCCAATCGGGTTGGTGGGGTCGTAGGCGAGCATGACGGGCGTGTTGCGAAACGACAGGTTGCCCTGGTTGGTGGCGTTGTTGCCGTGGTCTTGGCCGTAGCGCCCGTAGAGTGTCTGGCTGAACCGGAGCCGCTTGCTGATTTGGTGGTCGGTGTTGATGCGCAGCGTGTAGCGGCCCACGTCGTTGCCGATGCGCACGCCCTGGAGGTTGGCGTAGTTGCCCGACAGGTAGAACCGCGATTTTTCGCCCCCGCCCGACAGCGACAGCGTGTAGTTCTGCTCAGTGGCGGGGCGGTGAATTTCGTTGAACCAATCCGTGTCGGGCAACTGGCTCCAGGCGGTGGCGGGACCGTACAAATCGACCACGTCGAAGCCGAAGGCTTTTTTGGCCCGGATGTACTCGTCGCGGCGGAGGGTCTGGGGCAGGTTGAGCACGTTGCGTACGCCGTAACTGGCGTTGAAGCCCACCTTCATCGTGCCCGCCTTGCCTTTTTTGGTCGTGATCAGAATCACCCCGGCGGCGGCCTGCGCGCCGTAAATGGCCGAAGCCGAGGCGTCTTTCAGCACCTCGATCGATTCGATGTCCTGGATGTTGAAGTTGAAGCCCGTGCCCTGGAACGGAATGCCGTCGACGACGTACAGCGGGCTGCCGCCGTTGATCGACACCGGCCCCCGGATGATGATCTGCGAGCCTTCGCCCGGCCCGCCGCCGTTGGAGGTCACGTACGCCCCCGGCACCCGGCCCTGCAAGGCCGTGGCCAGATCGGTGGCGGGCAGGTTTTTCAGGTCGCTGCCTTTCACCGACGCCACCGCGCCGGTCAAATCGGAGCGCCGCTGGGCACCGTACCCCACCACGACCACTTCGTCGAGGTTTTTCTGGTCCACGGCCAGGCGCACCTCTAGCACGGTGAGGCCCGTCAGTCCGACTTCCTGGGTCACGTAGCCCACCGAACTGAACACCAGCGCGGCGGCGTTGTCGGGCACGCTGAGGTTGAATTCGCCGTTGGTGTTGGTCACGGTACCGACGGTGCCGTCTTTCACCCGCACGCTCACGCCGGGCAGGCCCGCGCCGTCTTCCGCCGAACTCACCCGGCCCGACACGCGCCGCTCGACGGCCATCGCCAGCAAGCCCGGTTCCTGTGAAGCCAGCAGGGCGAGGTCGTCGGTCGCGGTGCGGCTTTCGCCGGGTGCTTCCGGCGTCAGCGCCGACGATCCGGGTACCGCCTCCTGGTCGGTGGCCAGAATGACGTAGTTTTTCGCGTCAAGTTTTTTGTAATGCAGTTTTAGCGGCGGCAGCACCCGGTTGAGGGTTTTCTCGACGTCTTTAAGTTGGGCGCGGTCGGTTTTCACCTGCTTGCCCTGGAGTTTTTCCTGGTCGTAAAGAAAAAAGACGTGGTGGGTTTCCTTCAGCCGGTCGAGTAGGTCGGTCAGGCCAACGGTCGTTTGGCGGGTGGGTTCGGCGGTGGGTTCAACTCCTTTTTCGCGGGGCGTGTTGCGCACCAGAAGTTGCGCAGGAGCGGAGCCGACCGTGAGCAGCGCCAGGCTGAGCAACCCGAGGAAGCGGGCGCGCTGGCGGCGGGGTAGCGTTGTCTTCATAGGTTTAGGTTAGAAAAAGTTCAGTAAAAAGAAAGGAGGTGGGTCAGCGGAGCACGATCCGGTCGCCCTGGCGGCTCAGCCGGATGCCGTACAAATCGCGCAGGGCCTGGAGCAGAATCTCCTCGTTTTCGAGCGAAACCTCGCCGCTCAGGGTCTTGGTGAGCAGGGCGGGGTTTTCGATGGTGACTTTCAGCCCGAAGTTGTCTTCGAGCATCTGGGCCACTTCGGGCAGGGGCGTGCCGTCGAAGACGAGGCGCTTTTCGGTCCAGGCGGCGTAACGTTCGGGGCGGACGTCTTTTTTGGCCAAAACCGGCTTCTGGTCGGTCCATTCCACGGTTTCGCCGGGTTTCATCACGACGGATTGCCGGTCGGCGCGGTCGTCCACCTTCACGCGGCCTTCTTTCAGCGTCACACGCGTCAGGTGGCGGCGGGCGTTGACGTTGAACTTCGTGCCGAGCACTTCCACGTCGAGGTTTCCGGTGTGGACGACAAACCGCGCCTGATTTTGTTGATGCGTGACTTCAAAAAACGCCTCGCCGTCAAGCCTCACGTGGCGGTCGGCGTCGGCGGCCCAGGTTTCGGCGTAGCGCAGGGTGGAGTTGGCGTTGAGGGTGACGAGCGAACCGTCGGGCAGAGTCAGGCGGCGGGTCTGGCCGTAGGCCGTGTGGATTTCCGTGGAACCGGCGGCGGTGTAGCGCCAAACGCCCAGCCCGGCCAGCAGCAGGGCGGTTACGGCGGCGGCCACGGCCAGCCAGCGACGGGCGCGGTTGCGATGCACCGCCACGAAGGGCGCTTCCACCGGGACCGCCGGTTCGGTGGTTTGCCGGATGCGCGCCCAGAGGGTTTCGGACTGGTCGGCAGAAAGTACGGGGGTTTCGTAGCGGCTCCGGCTGGCGTCGAGGGCCAGGGCCACGCGCCGGGCTTCGTCCCACACCGCCCGGCGATCGGGGTGTTGGGCCAGCCAGTCGGCCCAGAAGCGGTCGCTTTCGGCGGTGGGTTGGGCGAGGCTGGTCAGGAAATACGCGTCGTTCAGAAAATCGGCGAACGAGTACGTTTCGTAAGAATTCATGCGCGTGAAAAAGAGGGGCACCCGTTAACAGTCGGCCATAAATGGCGGGGCTGTCGGGGTTTACTCACGCGGGGATGAAATTTTTTTTGGGAAACGGTTTGGAGAAAGTCGCGGGCCGGGGCGGTGTTTCAGCGATCTATCATCCGCTGCGAACTTTCGGGGTACCGCTCGCCCTGAATGTCAATTTTTGAGGCGGCTTCGTCAATTTGCCGGAGTTCTTCAGCGCTCAGGGCGACGTTGGTGGCTCCGATGTTTTCATCCAGCCGGTGCAGCTTGGTCGTGCCCGGAATCGGCACGATCCACGGCTTCTGCGCCAGCAGCCAGGCCAGCGCGATTTGGGCCGGGGTTGCGCCTTTCTGCGCGGCGAGGTTGGTCAGCAGCTCGACCACCGCCTGGTTGGCCTTCCGGGCTTCGGGGCTGAAGCGAGGCACGGCGTTGCGGAAGTCGCCGCTCGCGAACGACGTGCTTTCGTCGATTTTTCCCGTCAGAAAACCCTTACCCAGCGGACTGAAGGGTACGAACCCGATGCCGAGTTCCTCCAACGTTGGTAAAATTTCCGCTTCCGGTTCCCGCCACCACAGCGAGTATTCGCTCTGGAGCGCCGCCACCGGCTGCACGGCGTGGGCACGGCGGATGGTTTTCACCCCTGCTTCCGATAGCCCGAAGTGCTTCACCTTGCCCGCCTGAATCAGGTCGCGTACCGCACCGGCCACGTCTTCGATGGGCACGTTGGGGTCCACGCGGTGCTGGTAGAACAGGTCGATGGCCTCGACGCGGAGCCGCCGGAGCGAGGCTTCGGCCACTTCCCGGATGCGTTCGGGGCGGCTGTTCAGCCCCACCGTTTTTCCGTCCTGGATGTCGAAGCCGAATTTGGTGGCGATGACCACCTCGCCCCGGAATGGCTCCAGAGCCTCACCGACGAGTTCTTCGTTGGCGAAGGGCCCGTACACTTCGGCGGTGTCGAAAAAGGTGACGCCCCGCTCGACGGCAGCGCGGAGGAGGGCTATGCCCTGAGTTTTGTCCACGGCCGGGCCGTAGCCGAAACTTAAGCCCATGCAGCCTAAGCCAAGGGCCGAGACGTCGAGGTTGTTTCCGAGGGTGCGTTTTTGCATGGTTGTAACGGGGTGGTCAATGATTCTGAACGAGAAAACGAAGGTACGTTGGCAACCTGCCGCCGGTTAAAGGGAAGCAAACCGGATTTTACGAAAATTAAGCAGTTCGTGCACACCGGCAGGGCGGTTGGTGGGGAAAGCCAGCCGTTGCCCGAAGGGCAGGTCCCTGTTCAAATTGGGCAGCGATTTCAGCGGGAAGGGACACTACTTACTGACCCAGCAGCCGGGTGAACGACAGCGAACCCAACTTCCAAACGGTGCCCTCCTTCACGTACACCTCCGTAACCTCGAACGGATTGATGACCTCATTCCCCCCGACAACCGCCAACAGGGTGATGTTATTAAGGAGGATGGCTGTGGTTCCGATGATGTTCACCGACACGTTGTGGATATCCGCTTTCTTGTAGTGAATCCCACCCGACCGAATGATGTTGATTTCCTGTTCTTTTCTCCACGAACCGCCCATGTGAACAAAGACCGCCTTTTCGTGAAAAAGCGCCGCCAGCGTGTCCGCTTTTTTCTCGGCCATCCAGCGCCATTTGTCCTTGGAAAGCTTGATAACCTCCTGCTCCGCGTTCGCGGTTTCTATTTTGTTTGCCTGTGCGAAGGCTCCCTGTGTGCTGAGCAACGCAAGGCAGAGGCCGAAAAAGGATGCTTTCATCGTCGTGTATACCCGTTTGAGATTGAACATGATCGGTACGGTTAGTTTTTAGATTGGTTATTTTCTGTCCGCGTATTCCTCATCTGTCACCCGTTTGAACCAGATGGTCCTTCCTTTCTGCGTCGGTGATGTGGCGATGTAGCCAAAGCCACTCGCCGGGGTTGCTCCGTGCCAGTGTTCTACACCCGGCTGGCATTTGATAACTTCCCCTTCCCGAACGGTTTGTCTTGGTTTGCCCCGTTCCTGGTAATAGCCCGTACCCGCCGTAATCATCAGAATCTGGCCACCGGGGTGCAGGTGCCAGTCCAGTCGGGCACCGGGGTCGAAGGTGGCCATCGACGTGCTGTAGGCAAAGACGCTGTCCGATGGAGCCAATTCGTTGAGCCAGACATTGCCCACGTGGTGCACGTTGGCCGCTTTTTCGCCCTTCGGAAAAAGGGTAGCCTCCTGGGCCACTGCCGACGTCGAGAGAGCGGCCATCGCTACCGTCATAACAAGTTGAGTGATGCGCATGATGTTCGTTGTTATGGTTTATTATTAGTTTACGTCCGCCCAGCCATTTCACCAGGGTCGGGTTGCGAGGGCCGAAAAAACGCTTGCCCATTCGGCTGAATGTTACTTTGTAAAACTCAACCCCTCCTGAATTTCATCGGGCTTACTTCCGCGTGTTTTTTAAAGAAGTTGTTGAAGTGCGTCACCTCCGTGAAACCCAGCGCGTAGGCGATTTCGGTCCCGTTCCAGTTGCTGTGCCGGAGCATGATTTTGGCTTCCTGCAACACGCGCTCGGCGATGAGCTGGGACGTGGTTTTCTGCGTCGTTTCCCGGACGGCCCGGTTGAGGTGGTTGACGTGGACGTTCAACTGCGCGGCGAAATCGGAGGCCGAACGAAGGCCGATGCTGGGATGGTTTTCGTCGATGGGAAACTGACGCTCCAGCAATTCCGAAAAAAGCAGGGCGATGCGTTGCGCGGCGTTGATGGGCGGTTGGTTCAACTTGGCTGCCGGTTGCTGTTTCATCGCGAAGTGCAGCAACTCAAACACCAGGTTGCGCAGCACGTCGTACTTGTGAACGTACTCCGAGTTGATTTCGGCGACCATTTTCCGGTACACGCCGCCGACGTACCCCACCTGCTCGTCCGACAACCCGAAAACATGCTCGCCCGTGGGCTGGAAAACGGAATACTGGCTCAGGGTACCGAATTGCCGAGAGCCGCCCGGCTGCAGAAAATGCTGGTTGAAAATGCAGTAGAATCCGCCTTCGATTCGGTCCAGGTGTTCGCACTTGTAGGAAATCTGCGGGGCGGAAACCACCAGCGCCTGCCCGTTGATGGGCACCATCCGGTCGGCGTAATGCACGTCGATGTGCCCCAGCACGAGCATGATTTTGTAAAAATCCCGCCGTTTGTAGGGCAACGGTTTTTCCTTGCCCGGCCCGACCGGCTCCAGCGGAAAGACGTTGAAATGCCCAATCTCGTTTTTCAGGTTGTCGGGCATCCAGCGGAAGGCCGCCCCGTCAAACTTCCGCCGGTAAAACTCTTCGATGGATTCCACTTTTTCCATGTCAGATTCCAATGATTTTCTTGTTGAAGGCGTAAATCAAACTGACGTTCCAGATGAAGTCTTTGCTCGGAATGCGGGTGCGGATGGTTTTGTTGACGATGGATTGCAGGGTGAACGGGAACTCTTTTTTGACCAGCGTGAAGGTGGCCGTGGCGTACACCCCGTCAGTCCCATCCAGGTTCAGGTAGTAAAGTTGGGGAGAAGCCCGTAGGGAAATCTGTTTCGAGAGGGGAATGTTTGAAAAACCCGCCCGCAACGCCAGAAAATGCGTGGCTTTCGAAATCCCCGGATCGAATCCGTGGGCGTGCAGGTAGTACAGCCCGACGTTCACGTTTTTGGTTAGCCGATACGTGGGAACGACCTCCCCGGCCAGGGCGCGCTTCGACACCAGCATTTCGCCGGTAACTTCGTTCGGAGCAGGCACCGTTTTGAAGGCAATCGCCGGGTGCGCCCCCACGTTGAGCTGAAACCTGCCCGCGTTGACGGCGTGGTAGCGCCACCAGAAAATGAAGCTCCACGGTTTTCCCTGCAACGAAAACCGGAATTGCGGCTCAAAGCTGACTTTCCCCTTGCCGACCGAGAGATCGAACATCACCGCCGGTTTGCCCAGCATAAACGTGGGCAACAGCGAGATGCCGTTGTTGGTGACCGTGACCCCGCCCGAAAGATAACTGCTGGTTTTCATGCTGTCCGCTGTCTGCGAAAAACCAGGGCAGGCAAGCCCCACAAGCAGGAGAAAGACGGAGGCGCAATTCGCTTTCATCAATTCAGTGACCTTTGATTAAGATGACAAAGGTCACTGAGGTTCAGCGCTTTCCTTAACAAATTTCAAAGCGAAACTTACGAATTTCAAACAACAACTTTTTTCAAAACCAAAACGCCGCCACCGCCAGCAGCAAATACTTCCGGAGTTCTTCGAGCGCCCGAAAAATGAGGTTGTACGCCGATTGCTGGCTCACGGCCAGCACCTCGGCCACCTGCCGGTAGTCGAGGCCCTCGAAGTAGCGGAGTTGCACGGCCTCACGCTGGCGCGGCGGCAGGCGGTCGAGGCAGCGGGAAAGGCGATCGAGCAACTCGGATTCCTCCTGCCCGCGGATGAAGTCGTCCTCGTGCGAAGGCGTGGCGTGGGCGGTGGTTTCGACCGGGTTGTAGCCCGGCACCGCATCGACCGGGGCCAAGCGCTGCTGTTTTTCGAGTTGATTGAAAATCCGGTTTTTCAGCGATTTGATCAGGTAAAATTTAATCGAATCCGTGTCGCCGAGGCGTTCGCGCTTGGTCCAGACTTCCACGAACACGTCGTGGATGCAGTCCCGGACGAAATCCTCGTCGGGCCGCAGGCTCATGCCGTAGCGGAAGAGCGTCTGGACGTGCTGGCGGTAAACGACGGCAAAGGTGGCCTCGTCACCTGCTTTGAATTGCTGCCACAAAACCCGGTCGTCGGGCTGGGGTTGCGAGGCCATTCGGAGTTGCGTGAAGCACCCCGGCGGAAGGTGCATTTTGGAAATTCAGACGAAAAAATAAAAATCTTCCGGTAAAGCCGTAAAAATAACGCCGGTTTGCAACGGCAAACCGGCGCTGGGCCAAATCTTACAGCAAGTTTTCTAAAACGTACACCATTTTAACGCCCCTCCGCCTCTTTTCGGTGGGTTCGGCCAAAAAAACGGATTGCCGGAGCTTTTTTAAGAAAGGAGTTTAATGAATGTCCTGGACCTTGCCCACGGCCACCTTTGCCAGGTAGCCGAATGTCGCCTCGCTGCACGCCTTCCACGAAAACAGCCGGGCGCGGCGGTAGGCTTTTTTGGCCAGTTGGCGGCGGCGGTGGGGCTGTTCGAGCAGGGTTCGCAGGGTTTGCTCGATGCTTTCGACCGAGCGCGGATTGAAGTACGCCGCCGCGTCGGCCAGCACTTCGGGCAGGGCGCTCAGGCACGAAGCGGCAATGGGCATCTGGTGGCCCATCGCCTCGGGCAGCGACAGCCCGAACGTTTCGCAGGCCGAGGGGTACACGAACCAGTCGGCCTGGGCGTACAACGTGCCCATTTCGGCGTGGGGCACTTCGGGTTGGTGGTAAATGCCCGTTTCGCTGCCCTGGCCTGCCAGTCGGCGCAGGGCGCGGTAGGTGCGCTGGTTGAGTACCCGGCCCACGAGGTGCAATTCGAGCGCAAAGCCTTGTTGCCGGAGCCGGAGCACGGCCCGGATCAACGCCGTGTGGTGCTTGTAGCGGTCGATGCTCGACACGTAGAGCAACCGCCAGACGGGCCGCTTTTGCCGGCTCACTTCCGCCAGTGGGCGGGGGTTGAGGAAACGTCCGTTGACGCCGTGCGGAATCACCACCGCGCCAAACCTGGTGCGGAGCGTCCGCTCGACGCCCGCCCTGGAATGCTCGGTGATGAAAATCAGTCCGTCGGCCCGGCGAAACGACAGGTGCAATGTGCGTCGAAGCACCTCCAGCCGGAGCCGCTGCCGCGACCACGGTGCGTAGCGGGTGCGTTCGCGGGCGTCGAAGGGCAACTGGTTGTGGCACATCGAAACCTGCGGGTGGAAGCCGCACGGGTTACCGCCGGGCAAAAACAACACGTCGCACCCGCGCCGGGCCAGGGCACCGAGCCGGAACACTTTCCAGAACGATTTTTGGAGAAAAGACCCGTCCAGGGCGGGTTGGGGGCATTTTTCGAGCCACTCGCGATCGGGGATGAAATCAAGGACGTGCCGCCCGCCCCACACCCGCACCCGGCTAAACCCGTGGGCGGCGGGTTCGGCGTGGGTGAGCAGTTCGGCCAGGTAGGTGAGCGACCCGCCGCCAAGGTTGGAGGCGTCGATGCCTAACACCATGATTCGTGGAGGGAAAAGGACTGTTCGGTGGGGCAGTTGAGTACGTTGGCAAGCCGGTCGATGACCAACCCGGGCCGGATGGCCTGCAGGCAGCGGTTGTTG
The DNA here is from genome assembly GCA_965249815.1 of Spirosomataceae bacterium. Lineage (GTDB taxonomy): Bacteria > Bacteroidota > Bacteroidia > Cytophagales > Spirosomataceae > JAJAZB01. The sequence continues at coordinate 2,270,880 of CBDFMV010000003.1, forward strand.
GGGCATCGTTCCGACAGGCAGGGGGAACACGGGGCGTTTTCCGTGCGCAAAACGGGATTACCAACCAGCGGCGGAAACCACAAACCGGCATAATCGCGGGCGCTGAACAGAGCCACGACGGGGGTGCCCACGGCGTAAGCCAGGTGCATCGCGCCCGTATCGTTGGCGACGCAAAGGCGGCAATGCCGGAGAAAAACGGCGCTTTGCAGGGGTGTGCATTGCCCGGCGAAGCAGTGCAAATTGGGGTGTGCGGGCAGTTGACCAGCAAGGCGGGCGTCGTCGGGTCCGCCCACGAGGAGCACCCGAAAATCGTTTTCGAGCAGCCAGGCCGCCACCCGCGCAAAATACGCCAGCGGCCAGCGGTTCTGCGCTCGCTGGGCACCCACCACCAGTGCCACGTTGCGGTTGGCGTCGGTCAGGTGGTGCCGGGCCAGTAAATTTTCGACAAAAACCTCGTCGGCGGACGAGATGGCGAGGGGAAAAGCCGGGATCGTCGGCACAACGAGGCCGTGACGACCGAGCATGGTGAGCAGCCGCGTGCGCTCGTCGGAGAAAACCCGGTGCCGCTCCTGGTGCTGCCGGAAAAAACGGGTGGCCGTAATTTCCCACCCGAACGCGCTCGGAAACCCCACCCACCGCGCCCAGAACAGGTGCCGGAGTTGGTCGAGGAAGCGCCCGTGGGCCTGGCTGAGTTCGATGAACAGGTCGTAACGCCGACGACGCAGGTGCCGCGCCAGCGACCAAATGGCACCCGGCTGGAAGTCGAGCACCTCGTCAACCACGCCCGGTGCAACGAGTTGGCCCAGGGAAACCCGGCCCGCGTCACCGCCTGTTCGCGTGAGCAGGTCGATTTTCGCCGCTGGAAAATTAGCGCGAAGGGCCGCCAGCGCGGGCAGGGCGCAGACGCCGTCGCCCAACGCCCCCACCCGAAACACCAGCACCCGTTGCACGGTAGCGGCATCGAGGGGCCGGAACAGGCCGCGCGTCAGCAGACGAAGCAGGCCATTCTTCAGCGCGTAATCCGAGGCAATAAGGCGGGCGGTCATGCGGAGGCGGGTTTGCGGCGTTTCAGGAACGTGTAAAGCGGCGTTTTCACCCGCTGGAAAAGGCTGGGCGGCGTCAGCAGGCCTACCACCGTCGCGGCGGCGTACCATCCCCACAACCCAGCCAACCGACTGAAACCGAGGTGATACCCACCCAGTACACCGACCGGGTTGAAGCCCGCCGCCAACCCGACGGCATTGACCAGCCCGCCGTGGCTGCGGTATTCGAGCAGCCAGTACGGGTAGGTTTGGCGGTAGTGTTTGCGAAACAGCCGGTAAGCGGTTTGCGGCCCCGCGACGCCCGCATCGGCAAACGCCCGGTACACCACGCCAACCACCTGCGGCAACCCACCGTCGGTTTTGCGGCAATCCCGCCAATGCCCGTGCATCGTTCCCTGCCAGGAGTTGGCGGGCTGCCCATCCACCCGCAAATCTTTCACGACGAGCGGCTCTGCCACCGTGAGCAGTCGCCCGCCCGCCAGCAGGATGCGCACGGCGAGGTACATCTGCACGAACACGCTTCCGTCGGCGCGGTCCGTATTGAACCTCTGGAACGCATCGCGGCGAAAAAACAACCCGCTCACGAAGCCAAACGAAGCGTAGTGCGCCCAGGCCGTGGCCTCGCCGCCGGGCCAGAGGCGAGTCGTGGCGGCGCGTCGGCCCGGTTGGCGCGTTGCGTCGTGGACGTAGTTCGTAAAACCGACTTCGGGGCGTTGGTGCGCGTCGAGCAGGGTTGCCAGCCGGGCCAGGGCCGTGGGTTCGTTGAGGGCATCGTCGTTGCCCAACGTCAGGCAGTAGTCGCCCGTGGCCAATTCCATCGCCCGGCGCAGGGTGCGGTCGTATCCCTGGTTGGTGGCGTGGCGGACGGAGCGGATGGGGTAGCGGTAAAAAGCTTGTAAGCGAGCCAGTTGCGCGGCGGTGTCGTCGGTCGAGGCGTCGTCGGCAATGCAAATTTCCACGTCCGGGTGCGTTTGCCGGGCCACGCTTTCCAGCGCTTTGAGCAGAAACTCAAGGCGGTTGAACTGCGGAATGCAGATGGAAATGGTCATGGCAAAGGCGGGACAGCGGAGGGCTTTGGGGCCAAAAGTAGGCGCTTGCGGGAAAGACGCGTTACCGGTGGATCAATATGTGGCTTATCAACAAAAAATTATTACCCACTTGACTGACTTAGTGACCGACCCACAGTAGGACAATAGGCCGATAGTCATAAAGCATGAGCCCGAATGGGACTCTCGAATTGGATAGCGCTCAAGAGAACCAAGGTAATTCCTATATTTGATTCATGATCGTACACCAACTGAGCGAAGCGGGAAAGCCTTATTATCACACCAATCGAGGCGAGGCTTATTTAGGCGATAGCCTACGGTTAATGAAATTTGTTCCGAATGATTCTATTGACCTGATTATCACCTCTCCGCCATTTGCCTTAACGCGTCAGAAGGAATATGGCAATAAGGCCGAAGAAGAATACATCGACTGGTTCCTGGAGTTTGCAAAAGAGTTCTACCGGATCCTGAAACCTGATGGCTCTCTGGTGGTGGATTTGGGGGGTGCTTACCTGCCTGGTCACCCAGTCAGGAGCATTTACCAGTACGAATTGTTGGTCAGACTGTGCCGGGAACTCAATTTTTTTCTTGCCCAGGAATTCTTTCATTACAACCCGGCCCGTTTGCCCACGCCCGCCGAATGGGTGACCGTGCGTCGTGTACGGGTAAAGGATTCGGTCAATGTCGTTTGGTGGTTGTCAAAAACCGAGCGCCCCAAGTCGGATAACCGGAAGGTACTAAAGCCGTACAGCGACAGCATGAAATCGTTGTTAAAAAACGGGTATAAAGCGCAAATGCGGCCAAGTGGCCATGATATCTCGGAAAAATTTGGTACCGATAACGGCGGTGCCATTCCGCCCAACCTGCTTGAGTTAGCCAACACGGAAAGCAATAGTTTATATATGCGACGCTGTAAAGAATTAGGTATTAAACCGCATCCCGCGCGTTTTCCAAAAGAATTTGCCGATTTTTTCATTCGATTCACGACTCACGAAAACGACGTTGTAATGGATCCGTTTGCCGGTTCTAACACGACCGGCTACGCCGCTGAACTACTGAATCGCCAATGGTTGAGTTTTGAATTGCACGAACCTTACTTGATGGGTAGTAAAATTCGATTTGAGGAACCGCCCACACTTTTTGATTCCAAGCAACTCTTCGTCAATGGCAAAGCACAGAAAGTTTGACTTGCTTGATGCCATCGTTCAGGCGGTTAATTACTCGGGCTGGAACGTAATTTATGAGACAAGCCCTACTGATCACCCATTTCGTTTACGCGTATTCAGTGAGCAAGAGAATTACCGTCTTCGTATTTATGTCTGGAACCTGACCCACGGCGGCGGAGCCGCCCGACCTCGGAATGAATACCGAATCCAGATTACAGGAGTAAGTCGCTTTGAGCAACTTCCTGACGAAAAGACACTTATTCTTGGTTGGTGGCAGTCAGTAGGCGTTTTCGCAGGTTTCGATTACAGAAAGCATAGCGGATTACTGGGGGCATCGCCATCCATCCAAATCAGGGAGGAAAACCTGCGAAAAGCCCTCCTCAACGGCTTTTCGGCTTGTGACCGAGGTAATGGTGAAACGGCAATTGCGTTCCGACCCGATTTCCTGATTGAATACATCCGATTTCTTCACAACCTGCACGACGTAGGCGAAGTGCCACACGACTTAACAATTTTTGAAGATGTTGCGGATGGAACTGTTGTAGTGAATGAACAAGTGATGGCAGAAGTAACAAAGCCCCGGCAGACAGTTCTTGAAACAATAAGCCGAAAACTGCGCGACCACCGGTTCAAAAATCGGGTGTTGAACGCTTACGGCAACCGATGCGCTTTCAGCGGAATGCAACTGAATTTAGTGGACGCCGCACACATTATTCCAGTTAGCGTGACTGGCTCAACTGATGAAACCAGCAATGGCATTGCGCTTTCGGCTCTTTATCACCGAGCTTACGATAAGGGTTTGATAACATTCAACGAGAATTACCAGACGCTCGTCAATCACAACGCGTTGCGTAAGCTCAAAGCTGGCAGGTTGGACGGTGGTTTGAATGTGCTGCTGGATAATCTACGCCCAATTATCGTTGTTCCTCCGTCAGTGAGCGACCGTCCCAACACTGGGCTGGTAATTGAAGCTAACCGACTGCGCGGGTGGAATCCGTAATGGCGGTGATAAAACAATTAATCAGCCCATGCATTTGGTTTAAATAACGCTTCAAAACCCTTCCCTTCTCAGCAACTCCCCCGCCAGCCGCCCGTACGCAAATTCCCCGGCTACCCGCTCGTGCGCCCGGCGGGCCAGCGCCGCTCGTTCCGTCGGGTGAGCCAGCCAGTACCGGAGCTTTTCGATACCGTCGCGAACGTCGGTGAAGTACGCGCCCGTTTCGCCTTCGGGAAAAAGCGCCCGCACTTCGTCGTTGCCTTCCGAAAGCAGAAATCCGCCCGCGCCGGGAATTTCAAACGTCCGCATGATCACCCCGCCGGGCTGGTGTTGTTCGCGAAATATATTGAGCACCACGGCGGCCTGCGCCACCACGTTCGCCAACGCCGCGCCCACCACCGGCCCGCCCCGCCAACAGGTTTTGAGCCGACTGCCCCGTTTCGTCCGCGTTTGCCAGGCTTTTTCGCCCCAGATTCTGAGCGGGAAATGCCGGGCAATTTCTTCCAGAAAAACCTCGCGCCGCCGGTCCCAGTTGCCGATGAAAACCACGTGGTGGATTTTCGGACCGTCCGGCGGGTGGTACGGGTGAAATTCCGGATTCCAACCAAACGGAAAGAACCGCGCGTTGGGCACCCCAATCGCCCGCAAGCGTGCCGCCAACGCCCCGGACCAAATCAGGTACGCGTCGGCTTCGGGCGCGGCACGCAGGTGTTCGGGCCGGGCGCTCGGCGCGGGCGCGAACGGGTTGTCGGGGTTGAAAATAACGGTTTTGCAGCCAAGTACTTTCGCTTGCCGCACCGTTTCCGGCATCAGAAAATCACCGCGAAAAACAAGGAACAGGTCGGGTTTTTCGCGCCGCACCGTTGCCAGCAGGTGCGCGTTGAACGCCCGGCTCAACGCGTGCCGCAGCCTAAAATGGTGACGGGTGAGGCGATGCACCAGCCGGTTTCTCCGAAAAGGCAGCCGCCCTTCTCTCGCCGCATCGAACGGCACGACCCGGTGGCCCAACGCCGCCAGCGCCCCGACGTACGCGTGCTCCAGGGCATCGGGGCCGAATTGGCCGTAGAGGAGAATGGTCATGCTCGTCAAAGCCGCAACGTGCCGGGTTCGGTGGAAGTCAGTGCGGCGAAGCCAAACCGGAACAGCCGCGTGACCAAAAAGTAATCGAGGGTTCGCAGTACGATGAATTTCAACGTCCAGAAAAAGGGGTAGGCGTAGAAAACGCCCAGCGCGATGTACAGCAACAAAACGAGCACGAACGCGCCGTCGGCGCTGGCAACCGGAGCCAACCGCAGCAGTGCGTATTCGCCGCCCACCAGCACCAAAACCGCCAGCAATCCGTACAGCAGCACGCCCCACGGCCCCGCCCGCGAGTACCCATCGGCCAGGATGCTGAATTCCACGCCCGACTTCAGGCCCGAATAAAACCCGTACAAATTGGCCGCGCCCAGCCCGAACTCCTGCTGTTGCCACGCCTCGCGGACGTCGGCGATGGCGGCTTTTCCCCGCAGGCCCGTCACGTCGAAGTTGTCGGCCAGGTCCTCGCCGAGGTTGGCCCAGCCCCGGTAGGGCAATTCGTCGGGCGTCATCAGCACCACGGCGGCGTTGGGGTGGTTGAAAAGGCGCTCGAGCACCATCTGCAACGGCGTTCGCTGGCCCACGGCGACCACGTCGCGGGCGTTGAGGGCCGTCGAAACGCGGTCGGTGGTGAGTTCGTTGAGGTTGTCCACGCGCCCGTACTGCAAGCGGTAACTGCCAATGAAGCCGTTGAGCACCACGAACGGCGGGGCGAGAACCAGCGCCACACCCAGCACGGCGGCGCGCTGCCGACTCGAAGTCAGTTGCAGGTAGAACCCCCAGCCGTAAAGCAGCAGGGGCAGAAAATCGGTCCGCCCGCCGCCCAGCACGGCCCGAACGGCGGCCCCGGCCAACGCCACGCCCCAGAGCACCTGTACTGCCCGACGAGTCTGCCGAAAACGAACGCCCGCCACGAACGCCCCGACAAACGTGAGGTCGAGCGCAATGCGGACGAAGTAGAAGAAAAGTCCGTCGGCGTTGGCAAACAGGTTGAGCACCAGCAGCACCGCCAGCAAACCGAGGTACGCATCCACGGGGCCACCCGCCTGACAAAGGCGCGGTACCAGCGGCGGCAACGGCGCCGAAACCCGTTGCAACGGTTTCCGCAGACCCCAGCACACGCCGAAGGCGGCGAGGCCTTCGAGCAAAAAACAGCCACACAACCGGGGCACGGCGTCGGCCAGCGGCAGGTCGTAGGTGTAATTCCAGAGCAGGGTTTGGTCGTCTACGAGGAGCAGCACCGCCGTCAGCCCGGCCTGCATGAGGTAGTAAAGCAGGAAAAACCGCGCCGTGTACAGGCGGGGCAGCATCCGCACCAGCGCTTGGTACAGGACGAGCAACAGCAGAAACGCGGCGACGGGGTAGAGGAGAAGCATTTTTGGGAAAGTTAAACCGCCACCATCCGCCAATCTGCCGGGTAAATATCCACGTTGTCCCAGAAATCATGGGCGGGCGGGCACAGCACGTCGGCTCCCGGTGCGCCGGAGAGCCACGCCCCCCACCAGGCGAAGGTGCTGTTGGAGAGCACAAACCGCCGCCCGTGCCGCATCAGCCAGAGCGCATCGGGGGCCGAAAGCGCGTTTTCGACCACCGTCGCGCCCTTCGGCAACACCATGAAGGAATCGAGCAACTCAGGGCGATCGGCGAAACAAAACCAGCGCGGGCGGGCGAGGCGTTTGGCGAAATGCCGGAACGACAGCTCGTAAAAACGTGGCCCGAGTTTTTTCAATGGCGAGCGCTCCGGCTCGGTGTGCGGCCCGGCGCGGTTGAGCCGGAAATGCACCACGACGGCGTGGTCGTCGGTGAGTTTTTTAGCCAGCGCCCGCAGGCCGGGCGAATTGGGTTCTTGCCGCCAGCGCAGGGCCTGCCGGATGGGTTCGGCGGCGGTTTCAAAGTAGCGCGGGCTGGTGAAATTGCCGTTCAGGTAGGTTTGGCGTCGAAGTTGAAATTCCCCCAGCCAGGGTTGGTAGTGGTGTTTGTGCGTGTCGGGGGCCACTTTTTCAAAAAGGTACGAGCGGTACCGGGCGGGTAAACAGGCATTGGCTTCGCGCACCAACCGCTCGGCGTACGCGTGGCCAAACGGGTGGTGCGGCGGCAGAATTTCGTCGGGCAGGGCGAAGGCGTCGAGTTCAAACCCCCGCCCGAAGGCGTCGCGCTGGTAACCGGAGTACGCATCGAGGCGCAGCGGGCACCCGTTGCGCAGGGCCAGGGCCTTGGCAGTGGCGTAGGCAAACAATTGGTTGCCCAGCCCACCGACCAATTTCACGGTGAGGAGGGGTCGGCTCATGGTTTCCAGGCGGTTTTTTTGGGAAAGGGAACCGAAAACAAAGCGCGGGCGGTGGGCGAAAACAGGCCCGTCAGCAGCGCGTAAACGAGGACGAACAAACCCACCTGTCCGGCGAAAGCCGACCACGCGTTTGCGGTTGGCAACCCCGCCCGCCCGACGCCGACCAACCCGGCAGTCAGCAAACTCTGGCGGGTGATTTCCCGGAAAAATTGGGCGCGTTGGGCACCGGCCAGGGCAATTTCCCGGCTCACCAGCCGGACGAAAAAGAAGCCCATCGCCAAAAAAGCCAGCCCGGCCCCGGCCAGGAGGCCCTTCAGCCCGAAGGCCCAGGTGCCCACCCCGATGCACCCCGCGTGCAGCAACGCCTGACCGAGTTGCAGCCGACTCGTCGGGCGAATCTGACCGAGCGCCATGCCGACCGCGGCGAGGGCGTTGGTCAACGCTTGCAGCGCCACGTAGGCCACCAGCAGCACGTTGGTCGTTTCTCCCGGAAAAAAGGCCGCTCCGACCCAAAGCCGCATGAAGGGTTCGTTGAACAGCAGGGTACCGCCCGCCAGCAACCCCAGACCCCAAATCAGCCCGTAACCCAGCCGCACCACGACCCGCCGCACCGCTGCCGCATCGCCCCGCCCCACCGACAGCGTCAGGGCCGGGCCGAAGGCCACGACGCCCCGTTCGACCACCAGCCGCGCCAAATCGGGGCCTTTCCGCGAAAGCGCGTACACCGGCACCGCCGCCACGCCCAGCCGCCGGGCGAGCAACGCATTTTCGAGGTTGACGAGCAGCACCCCCGCCAGCCGGGCCAGGGCCGTGACCGACAGCGGACTGGCGAGTTCCCGCAGGGTTGCCCAACTGAACCGGACCGGAATCTTCTCGGCCCGGAGCCGATACCAGAGGTACAACCCGTTGCCCAGCGCGTAGAGTGCCCCGCGCAGCACTACGGCTCCGGCCAGGGCCAGCAGCCCCCAGCCCCGCGCCAGCCCGACCAGCGTGGCGGCGAGGCTCACCGCCAGCGCGCCGTTGTAAATCAGGCCGTTACCCAAGCCGCTTTGCAGGCCCTGCGTGACGGCGAACAGGGTCTGCGAAACCAACACGAGGCCCGTGCCGACCAGCGCAACGACAAATGCTTCCTGCACCGGGTGCAGATCATCAACGCGGATGACGAGGTAGAGGTGGGGCAGGGCCGCCGCGCCCAGGCCGAAAAGCAGGGCCGTGACTAGCCCCGCCAGCAGCAGGCCGGAAACGAGGTAACGCCCGATTTGGTCGGGTTGGCCCGCGCCGTACCCGTGCGCCACGCGCTGGGCCAGCACGGCCGAAAGGCCGGGATCGACGAGCGAGAGCCAGGCCAGCACGTCGCCGGTTAGAAGCCACGCCCCGTACTGCGCCGGGGCGATGGTGTGCAGGGCGAGCGGCGTCACGACCAGCCCGCCCACGACGTTCAGCCCCAAACTCAGGTACTGCGAGGCGAGGTTGTAGCGGGTCGTGCGGGTGGGCGTGCGGAGCATGGGTGAAAAAAGGTTAGCGGCGAAAACCCAGCCGAACGAGCAGCGGGCGCGGAACGTCGGCGTAGTAGCGGGCGTCGTAAGTGGCGCTGTCGGGCCGGACGTCGTTGAAGACGAACGCCGGGCGGGTCATTTTTTCTGCCTGAATCAACCCGGTGAGCAACGCCAGTTGGGCTTTTCGGGTGAAACCCCGCCGCACGACCAGCAGCGTGAGGTCGGCGAAACGGTCGAGCGCCCGCGCATCGGCCACGAGGCCCACCGGCGCGGTATCCACCACGATGCGGTCGAAGCGGTCGGTCAGGGCAGCAAACAACGCGTCGAGTTTCGGACTCAGCAGCAATTCCGCCGGGTCGGATGGCACCGGGCCGCTGGGCACGAAGGCCAGGCTCGGGTGCGCCCCCGACGGGCGCACGAGGGCGTCGGGCGTGAAATCGCCGTGCAGAAAATCGGTCAAACCGGGGGCGTCCGGCGGCGAGCCAACGTACTGGGCCAGTTTGGGGCGGCGCAGGTCCAAATCCACGAGTACGGTTCGATGGCCCGCCAGACTCAGGCTCGCGGCCAGGTTGAGCGATACGAAGCTTTTGCCTTCGCCCGCCCCCGCCGAGGTGACCACGATGACCTTGCCGGGCGGCCCCGCCGCCTCGAAATCGAGGTTGGCCCGCAGCGATCGAAACCACTCCGCCGCCACGCTCCGGCTGTCGGGGCGCACCACGAGCGGGCGGCGTTCGCGGCTGTGCGCCACCTCGCCCAGCACGGGAGCGGTCGTGGTCCGGTCAAGGGTTTGCCGGGTGGTCACTTTGTCGTTGAGCAGATCGCCAACGGCCACCAAACTCGTTGGGATGATGAGGCCCAGCGCGAGGGCCAGCAAAAACACGCTGAGCTTACGCGGGCCAATGGGGAGCAGACTCGCCGTGGCCGCATCGACCAGCCGCCCGCCGGGGGTCGTCATGGCCAGCGAAAGCGACGCCTCTTCTTTTTTCTTGAGCAGGTAGAGCACCAAATCGCTTTTGATGGCCTGCTGGCGGCTGATTTCGGCAAATTCCCGCTCGCGGCGGGGCAGGGCCGCCACCCGCGCACGGAGTTGCGCGTCCGTCTGGCGCTGGTGGTCGGTCGTGAGGCGCAGGCCCTGCCGGAGGGTGCCCACGACTTCGAGCATCCGGGCGCGCAGGCCGGTGAGCTGGTCGTCGAGCGTGACCACGAGCGGGTTGGCTTCGCGGGTGCTGCGGAGGAGTTTTTCGCGGTGCAACTGCACCTCATTGAACCGCCCGACGAGGCCCAGCAGCGTCGGGTCCTCAAGGCCGAGCGTCGTGGGCACCAGTTCGCGCTGGTTCTGCGGACTTTTCAGGTAGGTTTCGACCAGGCCAAGCAGGCCCATTTGCGTTTGTCGTTCGCGGAGTGCCGTTTCGGTGTCGCTGGCTTTTTGCAGAAAAAGGGTGGTTTCGGTGCCGAGGTCGGCGATGCGGTGGGTGCGTTTGAAGGTCTCCACATCGCGTTCAACCGCCGAAAGTTCGCCCGTGAGGCCGCCCAGGCGTTCGTCGATAAACGCGATGGTATTGGTGGCGACGGCGTTTTTGTCGCGAATGCCCGCCTGGTTGTATGCCTCAATCAGGCCATTGACCACGTCCGCGCCCCGCTGCCGTTCGGTGTCGGTGAAAGCGATTTCCACCGTGGTGGATTTGGAGTTTTTCACGGCGGGTTTCACCGTCAGGCGCTCCAGGCAGTCGTCCACCACGGCGCGCCGGGGCGCAAACCGCACGAACACGCCACTGCTGGCGGCCTTGCTCCGCCACGGCCCACCGGTTTTGACCAGAAACCGGCCAAAGGGCGTCTGGAACGGTTGGTTGTACACACCCGCGTGCCGAAAGCTGCTTTTTTCTTCCGAAAAAACAACGCCAAATTTTCCGCCCTGCAGGTGGAAATCGTGGTCGTACGCGCCAGGCTGAAGGCCGAGCACGGTCAGGTGAAACGGCGCGGTGCGGTACACGTCGATTTCGTTCACCCGGCCTTTCACGAAGTACGCCGTCGTCAGGCCGAGGGTATCCACCACCCGCGTCATCAGTTGCCGGGATTTGAGAATCTGGATTTCGTTGTCGAGCAACCGCGAGCGGGGCAGCAGGCCGAGGTCGTTGAAGAGCAAATCCTGCTCGGGGCCGAGGGCACCGTTTTCTTCGTCCTTGATGAGCAGCGTGGCCGTGATTTTGTACTCCGGTGCCGTGTAACGGAGGTACAGCACCGCGCCCAGCGCCGCGAGCAGCAGCGAAACCACGTACCACGGCCAGCGCCGACGGTACTTTTCGAGCACGGCCCGCACCTCGATGGGGCGCTCGCCGGGGGCAGCGGAAGCAGGTTGGGGAGTCAAGGGAAAACGGGCGAAGGGGGCGTTTTCCCGGAAAAGTAGCGGGGGTTTGGGCTGGTTACCAAACCGTTCGCTCAATAGTTGACTTTTATAAAAAAATGGGCGGGCTTTTTTGCCCACCCATTTTTTCGATTACGCCGCCACCGCTTCGGGCGTGGCCGGTTCGTAGAATCCTTCGCCCCGCGCCGCCATCGCCCGCAATTTTTCCGTTGGACGGAAGCGCTCGCCGTACGTTTCGGCCAGCCGGTCGCACTCGGCCACGAACGTTTCGATGCCGACGAAATCGACGAACGAGAGCGTGCCGCCCGTGTAGGCCGGGAAACCCCAGGCCAGGATGCTCCCCACGTCGGCGTCGCGTTTCTCGCGGATGACGCCCTCCTCCAGGCAGCGCACCGTTTCGAGGGCCTGCCGGTAAAGCAGACGGGTTTTTACTTCGTCGAGGCTGGGCTGGGTTTTTGCCAGCGGGAACAGGTCGGCCAGGCCGGGCCAAATCCGCTTGGGCGCGCCTTCGGGGTATTCGTAGAAACCGGCTTTCACTTTTTTGCCCAACCGGCCCAGTTCCACAAACTTTTTGGCGACCCGAAAACTGGGGTCGTCTTCGCCCAGCACGCCGTCGCGGATGGCCTGGCCGGAGATTTTGTACACCAAATCGAGCGCCACTTCGTCGCTGACGGCCAGCGCCCCGACGGGCATCCCGGCGTACTTGCCCGCGTTTTCGATGAGCACCGGGTTGACGCCCTCGCTGAGCAGCCGGATGCCCTCGTCGGTGTAGGTGCCGAAGCAGCGGCTGGTGTAAAAACCCCGGCTGTCGTTGACGACGATGCCGGTTTTCCGGATTTTCTTTACAAAATCCATCGCCAGCGCGAGGGCTTCGTCGGAGGTTTCCTTGCCCAAAATGATTTCGACCAACTGCATTTTGTCCACGGGCGAGAAAAAGTGCAGCCCGATGAAGTGTTGCGGTTTTGCCGTCGCCTTCGCCAGCCCGGTGATGGGCAGCGTCGAGGTGTTGGAGGCGAACACGCCGCCTTCGCGGAGCATCGGTTCGGCTTCCTGCGTGACCTGGGCCTTCAGTTCGCGGTTTTCGAATACGGCTTCGATGATCAGGTCGCAGCCGACGAGGTCGGCGGCGCTGGCTGTGGGCTGGATGAGCGAAAGCACGGCGTCGGCTTTTTCGCGGGTGGTTTTACCCCGCTGGATGGCTTTTTCGAGCAAACCCGCCGAGTAGCTTTTGCCTTTTTCAGCCGATTCCTGGCTCACGTCTTTCAAAACCACCTGAATACCCGCCGTGGCCGACACATGCGCGATGCCCGCGCCCATCATGCCCGCGCCGAGGATGCCGACTTTCTGGACAGTCTGCGGCGGGACGTTTTTGGGCCGGGAAACGCCTTTGCTGGCTTCGTTCATCCCAAAAAACAACGTGCGGATCATGTTTTTTGCCACTTTGCCGTTGGCCAGTTTCACGAAATGCCTGCTTTCAAGGGCCAAACCCTGGTCCAGATTCACCTGAAGGCCTTCGTAGATGCACGAAAGAATTGCCAGCGGGGCGGGGTAGTTGCCTTTGGTTTTGTCCATCAGCATGGCCGTGCCCGCCGTGAACAACTGCATGCCTTTCGGGCTTTGCACCGCGCCGCTGGGCACCTTGAAGCCTTCTTTCGCCTCAATTTTGCCCGATTTGCGGTTCACTTCGTCCCAGGGCTGGAGCGGGTTGCGGTTGGCGTCGATGTACCGAAAGGCGGCGGCCAAGAGTTCTTCCGGCGTTTCGACGAGTTCCTGGACGATGCCGAGGCTGTGGGCTTCCTTGGGCGAAAGACGCCTGCCTTCGAGCAGCAGCGGCGCGGCCAGTTCCATGCTAATCATTCGCGGCAGACGCTGGGTGCCGCCCGCGCCGGGCAACAGGCCGACGGTCACTTCGGGGAAGCCGATTTGCGCCTTGGGGTTGTTGAGCGCCACGCGGTAGTGGCAGGCGAGCGTGATTTCGAGGCCACCGCCGAGGGTCGTCCCATTGATGGCCGCCACGGCGGGTTTGCCGGAGGTTTCGATGCCGCGGAAGATGCGCTGGAGGCCCTGCGAAAACCGCAGCATTTCGCCGACAGGCCGGGCGTTGTTGCGGAGAATCATCTTCAAATCGGCCCCGGCTACAAACTCAGGCCGCTCGGAGGTGACGACGATGCCCCGGACTTCCGGGTCGGCGTAGGCTTTTTGCAGGGCTTGGTCGAAGGCGGCGATGCTTTCGTCGTTGAGGACGTTCATCGGCTGGTTGGTGACGTTCCAGCTCAGGATGGCGACGTGGTTTTGAATGCGGTAATTGACCATGCACGTAGCGCCGACATTCTTGTCGGCGAGGGATTAAGGTGGAAAGGAATTGGTGGCAGGCAGCACGCCGACAAGTATGTCGGCGCTACGTGCGCTCGATAATCGTTGTAATGCCCATTCCGCCGCCGATGCAGAGGCTGGCCAGGCCGGTGCCCTGGCCGGTGCGCTCGAGTTCGTCGAGGAGCGTCATCAACACGATGGCCCCGGTTGCGCCGAGCGGGTGGCCCATCGCGATGGCCCCGCCATTGACGTTCACCCGGTCGGCGTCAACGCCGAGTTCTTCCATAAAAATCAACGGAATGGCGGCGAAAGCTTCGTTGATTTCCACCAAATCGATGTCGGCCATCGTCATCCCGTTTTTCTTCAAAACTTTCTGCGTCGAAGGAATCGGGCCGGTGAGCATGATCGTCGGCTCGGAGCCGCAGATGCCAAAACCCCGGATGCGGGCGCGTGGTTTCAGGCCCAGTTTTTCGCCCATCTCGCGGCTGCCAATCAGCACAGCGGCGGCCCCGTCGGTGATTTGCGACGAATTGCCTGCGTGGTGAACGTGCCGGATTTCGCTTACTTCGGGGTATTTCAACAGCGCCAGCGCGTCGAGGCCCATCATCCCCATCTGGTCGAAAGCCGGTTTGAGTTTGGCGAGCGACTCCACGGTGGTGTCGGGGCGGATGCCTTCGTCCACGGAGAGGAGCGGCTCGCCAATTTCGTCGGTCACCGCTACGACCGAGTTGGCGAATTTCCCTTCTTTCCACGCCGCCGCTGCCCGCCGGTGCGATTCCACCGCGTAAGCATCGAGTTGCTGGCGGCTGTAACCCCATCTCGTGGCGATGAGGTCGGCGGAAATACCCTGGGGCACGATGCGGTGGTTGGCCACGATCTGCGGATTCATAAACAGCGCCCCGCCGTCGGTGCCCATCGGCACCCGCGACATGCTTTCCACGCCTCCCGCCACGAGGAGGTCTTCCTGCCCCGACATCACGCGGGCGGCGGCCATGTTGATGGCCTCCAGGCCCGACGAGCAGAAGCGGTTGAGTTGCACCCCCGCCGCACTTTCGGCGTAGCCCGCCGTGAGCACCGCCGTCCGGGCGATGTCGGCTCCCTGTTCGGCCACTGGCGTCACGCAGCCCATGATGACGTCGTCGACAAAATTCGTGTCGAGGGCGTTGCGGGATTTGAGCGCCTTCAGCACCGTCGTCAGCAGGTGAATCGGCTGGGCGGTGTGCAGGCTGCCGTCGGCTTTGCCGCGCCCCCGTGGGGTGCGCACGGCGTCGTAAATAAAGGCTTCGGCCATAATCAGGTTTAAAGTTTAACGTTAAAAATAGTATGCGTGCATACTATTAAGCCCCAAAAGTAGCCAACCTTTGGATTTCAGGAAGCAATTTTTCGGGAAAAAATTTGACGGAAGGGTTAACGCTTCAATTCGACAGTGGGGTTGAAGATTCCCCGCCTGGCCTGCCATTCGCGCACGGCCTGGCCGGTACCCTGGGGCCAGGGGTGGATGTCTTCGGGAAGGTAGTGGCGGAAATCGACGAGTTCTTCGCTGAGACTGATTTCGCCCGTAGCCCGTACGTGGTATGCGATGATGAGTTGGTTCATGCGGTGAAACTCGTAGAGGCCGACGAATTCCACGATTTCTCCGTCCAGGTTGAGTTCTTCTTTCACCTCGCGCAGGATGCCCGCTTCGGGCGATTCGCCTGCTTCCAGAAACCCCGTGATGAGTGCGTACCACTCCGGTGGCCAGGCGGTGTTGCGGGCCAGCACGATCTTGCCCTCGTGCTCGACAATCGCCGCCACGACGGGCGTCGGGTTGTTCCAGAATACGTAGCCGCAGCCCTCGGTGTCGGGGCAGTGAATGCGGTCGACCCCGTCGCGGATGCCCCGCGTGAGCGGCCTGGCGCAGTTGGGGCAGAAATTCATGGCAAGCATGGCGTGGTGAGTTTAGGGTTTAGTGCTCATCTTTATCTTTCACTCTGAACCCTAAACATCTTCCTTCATTCCCAACTCGCGCATTCGCCGCGCATTCACCCGCGCCGACACGACGATGCTCACTTCGTAAAGCAACGTAAGCGGAAGCGCCACGAGAATCTGGCTCGTCAGGTCGGGGGACGGCGTGATGACGCCGGACACAATCAGAATAATCACGTACGCGTGGCGGCGGTAGCTGCGCATGAACTTGGGCGTGAGCACGCCTACCTGCGAAAGCACGAGCACGATCATGGGGAGTTGGAACGTCAGCCCGCAGGCCAGCGTGAGGGTAGCCAGCACCGAGATGTACGAGCCGATGTCGAACTGGTTGACGATGCTTTCGTCAATCTTGAAATTGGCCAGAAAGTTGATGGCCAGCGGCGAAACGACATAATACCCGAACAACACGCCAATGAAAAAGAGCGCCGTCACGTAGAACACGGCCCCCCGCGCCGCCCGGCGTTCGCTGGGCTTCAGGCCGGGCGCTACGAACCGCCAGACTTCCCAAAACGCGTACGGAAACGTGAACACCAGCCCGATGATGAACGACGACAGCATGGCCATCGAAAACTGCCCCGACATCTCGAAACTGATCAGCTTGAAATCGAGCTTGTCGATGCACAACCCCTGCGCGTGGACCAGTTCGCCGAGTTTGCAGAACATCCGGTAGGTCCAGAACGACGGCTTGGCCGGGCCAAGAATGACGTGTTCGTAAATTTCTCCGAGAAAAACGAACGCGACAATCGTGAACACGATGATGGCGCCGCCCGCCCGGATGATGTGCCAGCGAAGGGCCTCCAAATGGTCGAGAAATGACATTTCGGTGCCGTCGTGTACTTCTTCGTCAGCGTCGGCATCGTCGTAGCCGAGGCGGGGTTGGTCGAGGGGCATCTTGGTAGTTGGCAGTATGCAGTTGGCAGTATGCAGTTGGCAGTATGCAGTTGGTAGATGGAACATCTACGAAAAAACTGCGCTGCTGGTCAAAACAAAAGCCCTCACCTTTTCAGAAAATGAGGGCTTTCGCAAAGTTAAGTTCAAAACTTATCGGTACAACGGGAAATCCACCATCAGCCGGTTGACTTCCGTTTTGACCGAAGCCAGGTACGCCTCGTCGGCGTGGTGCATGAGCACGTCGTCGATGAGGTCGGCGATTTTCAGCATTTCCGGCTCTCTCATGCCCCGGGTGGTCACGGCGGCGGTGCCGACACGCATCCCCGATGTCACGAAGGGCGACTTGTCGTCGAAGGGCACCAGGTTTTTGTTGATCGTGATGTCGGCCTTGATGAGCGTGTTTTCGGCCAGTTTGCCGGTCAGTCCTTTCGGGCGCAAATCGATGAGCATCAGGTGGTTGTCCGTACCGCCCGAAATAACCTGGTAGCCTCGCTCCACAAAGGCCTGCGCCAGCACGCGGGCGTTGGCCTGCACCTGCACAGTATAGTCGCCGAATTCGTCGGTGAGGGCTTCGCCAAAACCCACGGCTTTGGCCGCGATAACGTGCTCCAGGGGTCCACCCTGCGTGCCGGGAAACACGCCGCCGTCGAGCAGCGCCGACATCAGTTTCAAATCGCCCTTCGGCGTTTTCAGGCCAAACGGGTTTTCAAAATCCTGTCCCAGCAAAATCAAACCCCCACGCGGGCCGCGCAGGGTTTTGTGGGTGGTGGTGCTCACGATGTGGCAGTGCGGCATCGGATTGTTGAGCAACCCCTTGGCAATCAGCCCCGCCGGGTGCGAAATATCGGCGAGCAGAATCGCCCCGACCTGGTCGGCGATTTGCCGCAAACGCACGTAATCCCAGTCGCGGCTGTAAGCCGACGCCCCGCAAATCAGAAGCCTCGGGCGTTCGCGCAGCGCGATTTCCTCGACCTTGTCCCAGTCGATGAGGCCGGTTTCCTGTTCGACGCCGTAGAAGTGGGGATGGAAGTATTTTCCCGAAAAATTGACCGGCGAGCCGTGGCTCAGGTGCCCGCCGTGGCTCAGGTTGAAGCCCAGAATCTTGTCGCCGGGGTTCAGAAACGAGAGAAACACCGCCGCGTTGGCCTGCGCGCCGGAGTGCGGCTGCACGTTGGCCCAAACCGCCCCGAAGAGTTCTTTCGCCCGCTCGATGGCCAGCGTTTCCACTTCGTCCACCACCTCGCAGCCGCCGTAGTAGCGCTTGCCGGGCAGGCCCTCGGCGTACTTGTTGGTCAGGCTGCTGCCCATCGCTTCCATGACCTGCTTCGAAACGAAGTTTTCGGAGGCGATGAGTTCGATGCCGTGTTCCTGGCGGTCGGTTTCTTTTTGAATGAGGCTGAAAACGTGGGTATCGCGAACTACCGTTTTGGGCTGGATGCGCGAGGCGATTTCGGTGGACATGGGCAAAATCGGGGTAGACAAAAGTTGAAAATCAAGCTCACAAAAGTACGCCGGAATCTTTGTTCAGGAAAACCGCTTTAACGCACGGGGAATCCAAAAAAAAATCCGCCTGAACGGGTGATGCGCCGCCCCCACTGGGTATTAAGCGACTAAACCGTACGCTCGATGACCAACATCCCCGAAAATACCGCCCTGCTCGAACGCCTCCGGCGGGAGGAGCGCGTTGCCTTTGAATTTCTGTACCGCTATCATTTTCCGCCTGTGCTGCGCTTCGTGCTGACCAATTCCGGCACCCGCGCCGACGCCGAAGACTTGTTTCAGGAGGCTCTTCTCGTCTTGATTGACAAAGCCCGGCAACCCCATTTTGAGCTGACGGCTTCGGTCAAAACCTTCCTTTACGCCATTTCCCGCAACCTGTGGCTCAAGCGCCTGCGCGACCAGGCGCGGAGCCTGCCCGGGGCTGATTTCTGGTTGGAACCGGGCGTTGCCCCCGACGGGGAGGCGGAAGAAAGTCCGGCGGAGCGCGTATCGGCCTGGATTCTGCGGATTTCGCCGACTTGCCAGCGACTCCTGCACGACCTTTATTGGCTCAACCAAACCCTGGAGGGACTCCGGCGGCGGGTGGGGTATAAAAACAAGCACACCGCCAGCAGCATGAAAAACAAGTGCCTGGAAAAAATCCGGGCTGTGGCGGAAAAAACCCTGACGACGTAGGGTGATGCAAGCAGGGAGAAGGGTATCAAGGAGAAAAACCGTTTTCCCATGTTTAAAAAACCTTTCACTCGCTGGCTGCTGGCGGCCTCGCTGCTGCTCATTGCCGTTGTTCTCGTTCGGTCTTCCCTTTCTGCTCAATCGATGAAAATCAACCCCAACCAATCCGCGCCCGATTTCAGCACGACTGACGCCTACGGGCAACCCCTATCGTTGCACGACCTGAAGGGCAAAAAAGTGCTGCTCAGTTTCCAGCGGTTCGTGGGTTGCCCGATTTGCAACGTTCGGATGCACGAACTGCTGGGAGCCTACGACAGCCTTCGGCACCACAATCTCGAAGTGGTCGTGGTGTACGAATCTTCCCCGGAAAACCTGCTCAGGTACACTCAAGACGCCAAACTGCCTTTTCGCCTCATCGCCGATCCGGAGGCCAGGTTATATGACCAGTACGGTGTGGGCCGCTCCCTGGGAAAAATGCTCAGCGGCATGTTCCAGGGAGGCATGAAAAAAGTCCGGGAAGGCGAAAAAATGTACGGCCAAAAGTTGCCCCGCGATGGTTCCCTGACCCGCGTCGAAGCGGATTTTCTGATTGACCCAGCGGGGCGGGTCGTCACCGCCCACTACGGGCGCTTCGTGGGCGACGACCTGCCTCTGACCGACATCAAAGCGTTTGCGGGACGTTAACGACGCCAGCATTAGGTGTTCAACCGCCTCGCCGAGGCGGTTTTTTTTGTTGAATACCGGGCCATGGAAGCGCTACCTTTGTGCTGTATGGAAATTTTTCGGCGCAAAATCTGTTGTCCGCTTCACCGGTCCTGCGGTTTCGATGTACGTTGTATGAAACGATTCTTTTTCGCTTTTTTCCTGCTTTGCCTGCTTGGTGCAGGCACGCAAGCCCAGGTTCTAAAACCGGCGAGTATTTCGGTGAAACCCGCCGCGCCGGGCGCAAAAGTGGGCGAAACCATCGACGTGGTGTTTACGGTGCGCATCAACCCCGGCTGGCACGTCTTCTCCTCCGACCAGGACCCCAACGTGGGGCCGCTGCCGATGGTGGTCTCGTTTAAGAAAAACGCCACGTTCGCGCTGGTGGGCGGGCTGAAACCCGTGGGGAAACCCATCCAGAAACACGACGAAATTTTCGACGGACCGGTGCGCTTTTTTCAGGGAAAGGCGGAGTTTCGGCAAAAGGTTAAAATTCTGAAAACCAACCCCGTGCTGACGGGCGAAATCAGCGGGCAGGCCTGCACCGACGCCGACGGGCAGTGCGTACCGCTGAACGAGGACTTTGCGATTTCAACCCTGAAGGTTGCCGCGGTGGAATCGTCAGCGCCCGCCGTTGCGCAGCCCGCTCCGAAACCGGATTCGGCGGTGGCAAAAGTGTCGGCCCCAGTCGAACTCCAGGCCACGACCGACACCGCCCGGACGACCGCCGAAGTTGCGGCAACTCCAGTTTCCGTTTCACCCGAAAAAGGGGCCGATCAATCGCTCTGGGCGTTTTTTCTCGTGGCGCTGGCGGCGGGGTTCGCGGCCATGCTCACGCCCTGCGTGTACCCGATTATTCCGATGACGGTCAGCTACTTCACGGGGCAAAAAGGCGGGCGCGGGCAATTGCTGGCGCTCGTGTACGGCTTGAGCATCATCGGGATTTATGTGCTGTTCGGCACGCTGGTGTCGTGGTTGTTCGGGGCGAGTTTCGCCAATTTTCTGGCCACGCACTGGTTCCCCAACCTGCTGTTTTTTGCCGTGTTCGTGGCCTTTGGCCTGTCGTTTCTGGGGCTTTTTGAAATCGTTTTGCCCAACGCGCTGGTCAACAAAATGGACGCCCAGGCCGACAAGGGCGGGTTGACGGGCGTGTTTTTTATGGCCTTCACGCTCGTGCTGGTGGGTTTTTCCTGCACCGGCCCGATTGCGGGCAGCATCCTGATTGCCTCGGCGCAGGGCCAGGTGCTGAAGCCGGTCGTGGGGATGCTTGGCTTTTCGCTGCCCTTCGCGGTGGTGTTCACGGGGCTGGCGATTTTCCCGGAATGGCTCAAATCGCTGCCCAAATCGGGCGGCTGGCTCAATTCGGTGAAAGTCGTTTTTGGCTTCCTCGAACTGGCCTTCGCCCTCAAATTCCTCAGCACCGCCGACCAGGTGTACCACTGGAACCTGCTCGACCGCGAGGTGTACCTGGCCTTCTGGATCGTGCTGTTCGCGCTGACGGGGTTCTATTTGCTGGGGAAAATCCAGTTGCCGCACGACTCGAAACTGGAGCGGATCCCCGTGCCGCGCATGATGCTGGCCATTTTCACCTTCGCCTTCGTGGTGTACCTCATTCCGGGAATGTTCGGCGCGCCGCTGAAGGCCCTGGCGGGCTACCTGCCGCCCGAAACCACGTTCGATTCGTTCCTGGGCGGTGAACTGACGGCGTCCGCACCCGCCGCGCCGCTGGCGACGCCAACCGGACAGGCCCCGCGTTTTTCCGACAAATTCAAATTCCCGCGCGGCTTGCAGGGGTATTTCGACTACAAAGAAGCCCTCGCGGCGGCCCGGAGAACGGGCAAACCCGTGTTCATCGACTTCACTGGCCACGGCTGCGTGAATTGCCGCGAAATGGAAGCCCGCGTGTGGTCGAACCCGGACGTGCGGCGGCGGTTGCAGCAGGATTTTGTGCTGCTGGCCCTGTACGTGGACGACAAAACGGAGTTGCCCGAGGCCGAACACTACACCTCGAAGACCGATGGCAAGCTGAAAGACACCATCGGCGAGCAAAACCTGGATTTTCAAATCACTAGATTCAACTCCAACGCCCAGCCGCACTACTGCCTCGTGGACGCGGATGGGAATTTACTCCTTCAGCCCCGCGCCTACGATTTAGACGCGGTGGCGTTTGCGCAGTTTCTCGACGCCGGGAAAGCGGCCTTTTCGTCGCGGCACCTGGCGGCGCGGTGAGGCACCGGTCGGACATTGAAACAAAAACCGCCATCCGATTTCGACTGAATGGCGTTTTTGTTTCAATGTCCTTCTGCCGTCGCTCGCATCTTGCGAGTGACGGATATTCTAAGCGCCTCTGGCGCGGTGTCATTTGCCAAATACGTTGTTCTGCCAAACTGCGCTAAATTATAGGGTTAGCTGAATGAAAATGAAACTGTTTTTGCGGGCAATTAAGCAGATTGCAACCCGCCGTCCCAGAGGGGTTTGCAATAAAAGTCACTCGTGAAACACGAGCGGCAGCGGGGGAATTATTCGCAGATGATAGAGGGCAGCTAACAACCTGAATTTAAATGCGTCCAGGCGCTTGCAGGTATTCGGGAAAGTGCGTAGTCTCGGGGTGCCCGGTCAGTTGGCGCTACTCACCCATCGAAGGGCCGGAAGGCACGTGGTGCGTCAACCGTCCCAGTGGGTAGATGATTGACGCACCTTTACATGCGGGCAAACGACCGATTGACGCTACTTAATGGCATAAGGAGTGGCGTCAACCAACTTGGTTGTGCGTCATTTTAGGAACATCCAAGTTAATATTGACAGCTAACAAAAGAGCCAATGGAAAATTTTATTTTTCGGTTGAAGACATTTTTTATCTTTCAAATTTTCACAATTTTTATTCGGTATCTGCTGGGAGTAGCTTTTGTTTGGGCAAGTATCTTTAAAATTATTGGAATCAGGTTTACACCCACATCTGGTGAGAATGCGCCTATTCATTCGTTAGCTCATCTATTGGAAGCTATGTATCGCTCTGGATTTTACTGGAGTTTTATTGGCTGGGGTCAGCTTATTGCAGGGTTCTTAATTATGTCTCAGGTTTTCAGCACGTTGGGTGCTGTTGTGTATTTTCCAATCATTTTAAGTATTTTTATTCTTACTACTGCGTTTGAATCTTCAATGTTTTGGGTTACTACCTCCTTAATGCTTTCGGCTAACATCTACTTGCTATTATGGGATTGGAATAGGTTGAAATTCATAATAGTATATAAGCCGGATGAGTATATTGACCAGAGCACTCCGTTTTCAAGACTAAAAATATGGACTTATACAGGTGTGATACTATGTGTAGCGATTTTGATTTTTAGAATCATGAGTACAAGGCATATTAATTCATAAGAAAAAGCTAAAAAAAGAACGCACAACATCGGTTTGTTTGGCAATATGGCGGTTGAAGTGCTTCTATAAAACATTTGTGCAAGGTTCAATATTAGAAATTCTAATGAGCTTTTGTGCTAAAAATCCGCCACAGCGCAAAGCCGAAAACCGTTGGGTAATTGCAATGAAACGTCCTGAAATTACAGCCATACCTCCCCGCAATCGCTCGCCTCTTGCGAGTGATGGGTATTCAAAACGCCTCTGGCGTGTGGCGTGTCGTTGAATGCGAGTTAGTTGGTAATTTGCAAATTAGTTAAAACGTAATCGTTCGTTTGGCAAGAACGAACGTGCTGGATACGCCACCACGCGCCGGAGGCGCTTACAATACTCGTCACTCGCAAGATGCGAGCGATTGCGGCGAATGTCTCTTGACCGGCAAAAACAACTTTGACGCCGAAGAACTCAAAAAGAAATTTAGAAACGATGGAAGAAACCATAAACAATAATTGGTTTGTCAATGAGCAATTAACGGCGGAAGAGAGCTTTTGGGTCATGTTCTATTTTCTTGAAGGACATTATGAGCTTTCGGGTGGACACTTTGATTTATCGGATGTTTTAAGTGCATCACAGCCTTTTGAGTTTAACGAAAAAGGGCATTTTGACGGACAAGTCTTGGGAAACAGAAAGGTTGCTCCTGCTGACAGTGCAATGATTTCTGACTGGAATGCAGCTATCAAAAAATTCAGAGCGCAAGGACGTCCATCAACAACAAAACTCGCTAAATAGACAGAAAGGCGGCATATAATATGGAGTTTGTCCCGTTCGCTAGCGGGCATTGTAAGACGAACCCCATGAGAGACAACCAGAAACCAGAGGTTGACTATGGAACAAAACAACATCAGCGAATCAAAACCAGGCGGACAAGGTTCAACCCCTTTTGCTCAAACCTATTTTCATGGTACAAAATCAGATTTAAAAATCGGTGACCTGATTGCCGCAGGGTTCAATTCAAACTTTGGACAAAGGAAAAATGCGAAATACATCTTTTTGACAGCAACCCTTGATGCTGCCATTTGGGGAGCAGAACTTGCCGTTGGTGATGGACGGGAAAGGATTTACTTAGTCGAGCCAACCGGCGAAATTGAAGATGACCCAGATTTGACAGACAGAAAATTTCCGGGTAATCCAACAAAATCGTACCGTTCAACAAAACCATTTAGGGTTGTAGGAGAAGTTACCGTCTGGCAGGGACACTCAACCGAACAAGTTGAAGCAATGGGAGTCGCCTTGGAAAGACATAGAGAACAAGGCATGAATTCTCTAAACGACTAAAATGCGGAAACTAATCTCCCCCCGCTCGTCCGCGTTTGTAACCGCGCTTTATACCACAATCGCGGGTATAACGTGAACGACATTCAGAACCTAAAAAACATAGAAAACAAAAAAGTACCCTCCTTTTTCTTTATCGTTGTGGCAGTTATTTTAGGAAGTGCCTTATATAAGCAATTCGATTTTCAACAGTTAAAATTTGAGAAACCTGCATTAGCTATCCTGTATGGTATCGTCTTTGTATTCGCCCTGTATGGCCTGATTAGGAACGTTAGAAATAAATAATCTGCTGGCGCGGGCATGTAGCCAGTGCCTGTTAGGAGCAGGCTTCTTACCCAGTACAAGCAACCAATTATTAAAAAGCCGAAGCCACTTGTAGTTGTACAAGTGGCTTCGGCTTTTTAGTGGAAAACTGACTTACAATTCCGCGCTTCCCTCCACGCCGTCACGCTCTTTTTTGTACTGCGAAAACGCCTTGAAAATGGATTTGGCGATGACTTCCTGGCCTTCATCGCTCCGCAGGAATTTTTCTTCGGCGGCGTTGGAGAGGTAGCCCGTTTCAATCAAAATCGAAGGCATGGCCGTCGTCCAGAGCACGATGAAACCCGCCTGCTTCACGCCGTGGCTGGTGCGGTCGGCGTGGGTGAATTGCTTCTCCACCTTCGAGGCAAAATTGAGGCTGTTGCTCAGGTACGCGCTCTGAAAATTGGCCAGCATGATGTGCGCCAGCGGCGAGTTGGGGTCGAAACCCTTGTAATTTTTCTGGTAGTCTTTTTCCTGAAGGATAACCGCGTTTTCGCGCTTGGCCACTTCGAGGTTCTGCTCCGATTTGTGCAGCCCCATCGCGTAGGTTTCGGTGCCGTAGTAATCGCGGCGGGAGAGCGCGTTGGCGTGGATGCTGATGAACAGGTCGGCGTGGTTGCGGTTGGCGATGGCCCCCCGCTCGAACAATTCGATGAACACGTCGGACTTGCGCGTCATGATCACCCGCACGTCGGGGTAGGCCGTTTTGATTTGTTTCGCCACATTGAGGGCGATGGCCAACACCACGTTTTTTTCCCGCGTACCGCCTTTTCCAATCGTGCCCGGATCATGCCCGCCGTGACCGGGATCGAGCACGACGGTGTTGAGGCCACCCTCGCGGCCCGTGTTTGGGCGAACCATCCGGGAGCCGGGCGTCGCGTTTTCGTCGGGCGAGAGCCGGGGCGAAATGAGCGGAGCCAGCCAAATCCAGCCGGCAAGCAAAGGCAGGGTTTTAAGAATCTTTAACGCCATTTTTTTCGCGGCAAAAAGCCTGATTGAACGGTAAGGGCCTACTTTTGCGTAAACAAATGTAGTTTTTTCGGTATAACTGCCAAACGGGGGGCCTTATTTTGAGGGGACTTTTTATCCTGCTTTTTTTGGTGTATTTCGGGGTTCAGGCCGTGGCGCAAGCGCCCGCCGGAATAGCCGCACCCACCGTAAGCCCGCCCGCCAAAAGCCGGAGCGGGGGCCTGTTCCGAAAGGCCGAAACCCGCCCGTTTGGGGCCGTAGCCCGGCCCGGCGTTGCCGCCGACACCATCCGCCGCCCCAGACTTGACTCCGCTGCCCGCGTCGATTCGGCCCGCCTCGACTCCATCACCAGCAAGCAAAGCAGCCTCCGCGACAAGGTGGTTTACACCGCCCGCGACTCGACCATTTCCTCCGTTGGCGACCAGGTTGTCGAACTCTACGGCGACGCCAAGGTCGATTACGGCGAAATTCACCTCACCGCCGAGTACATCCGCCTCAACTGGAAAACCAGCGAAGTCTTCGCCGAAGGCCGCAAAGACTCCACGTCGGGCAAGGTAGTGGGTGAGCCCATTTTCAAACAAGGAGCCGAAACGTTTAATACCGCCCAAATTCGCTACAATTTTGGGACCAAAAGAGCCATCATCCAGCGAATTGTTACGACGCAGGGCGACGGCAACATCCGGGGTAACTCCGTCAAGAAGGACAGCCTCGACAATTTGTACCTCCGGAGGGCCTTTTACACCACCTGCAATTTACTACACCCGCACTACGGAATCAGCGCCCCGCGCATCAAACTGGTGCAAGGCAAAGGCGACAACAAGCAGGTGATTTCGGGGCCGTTCAACCTCGTGATTGCCGACATCCCGCTGCCGCTCGGGTTGCCGTTCGGGTTTTTCCCGTTTTCCGAAAGCCGCAAATCGGGCGTCATCGTGCCGACGTACGGCGAGGAACCTAACAACCGGGGCTTCTACCTCCGCGACGGCGGCTACTACTGGGCCGCCAGCGAACACGTTGGCGTGCGGTTTCTGGGCCAGATTTACTCACGGGGCGGGTGGGGGCTGGGGAGCCAGGGCAATTACGTGAAGCGGTACCGCTACAACGGCTCGTTTTTCCTGCAATTCAACCGCAACCGCGTCGGGCAGGAGTTTGGCCCCAGTCGCCAGATTTCCAACGACTTCCGCATCCAGTGGAGCCACGCGCCGGTGAGCCGGGGCGGGAAAAGTTTTTCGGCGTCGGTGGACATCAGCAGCCAGAACTACAACCAGAACAACGAGTACAACACCGCCCGCTACCTCTCCAACGCCTTCGGGTCATCGGTGCAGTATTCGCGCAATTTCGGACAACTGGTGCAGTCGAGCGCCAATTTGCGTCTCAACCAGAACGTCCGCACCAACGTGTTGCAGGTCTCAACGGGCTTCAACATCGGCGTCAACCAGGTTCAACCCTTCCGGCGCAAAAAACGCCGTGACGCCCGCCTGGTACGAGTCATTCCGCATCGGGGCGAGCCTCAACGCGAGTGCCGATTTGAGTAACGACTTGCAGTCCCGAATCAGCGGCGGGGGCAGCAGCCTGCCCGAGATTAAAATCGTGAATCCCAACGGCAGGTCTGTCATCGTACGGAATCGACCCGATTCGCTGCTGACTCCCGCCCAGCAGGCCGCGCTCAACCAAATCGATCCGTCCACGGGCCGCTTCACCCAGAACCAGCGCGTCGGTGTGCCGCTTACAGCGGCCAACATCCAGCGGATTCTCAACAACGCCCAGATTCGGAGCAGTTTCACCGTGCCGATCACGCTGCCCAACTTCAAAATTGCCAAGTACATCAACATGACGCCCAGCGTGAGTTTGCAGGGTGATTTGCTCACCAAACGACTGAGTTACAAATTCATCCCCGACTCCAACGGGGTACAGATTGACACCGTTTCGGGACTTTTCCCGGCTTACAACTACGGGTTTTCGCTGAGCACCAACACGCGGATTTACGGCACGTTTTACATTCGCAAAGGCCGCGTGGAGGCCCTGCGGCACACCTTCGCGCCGAGCATCAGCCTTAATTACACGCCCGATTTTTCGAGGGATGGAAATCTCTACCAAAAGGTAAAAATCAACAATCGGGACGAGCAGCGCTACCTGTCGCGGTTTGTCAATTACAGCAGCGGGAGCATCGGGCGGGTGTTTGGGGCCAGTTTCGCGCTGACCAACCAGTTGGAAATGAAACTGCGCGCCAAGAGCGACACGGCCAAAGAGCAGTTTACGAAGTTGTCGATTTTCGACAACTTCGGCCTGAGCGGTGGCTACAACTTCGTGGCCGACTCGTTCAACCTGTCCACGCTCTCGTTCGTGGCCAATACGCAGATTCTCAAGAAGTACAACGTCAGTTTTACGTCTAATTTCGACCCGTACGCCTACGAACTCACGCCGGGTTACGGCGAAATCGGGCGGCGCACGAGCCGGTATTTGTTCTCAAAAGGCGGCGGACTGGCCAATTTGCAGAACGTGAACCTGTCGCTGAGCACGAGTTTCAAACCCAAAAACAAGCCGAACACGCCGCAGCCCGTTCAGCAAAACCAGCCCCCGCCCAACCCCAACACGCAGGCGCAGTTGCAGTTTATCAACCGAAATCCGGATATGTACGTGGATTGGAACCTGCCCTGGAGCTTGCAGGTCAACTACCAGTTCAGCTACCTGAAAAACGGCCTGGCGCGGGCACAGACCATCCAGACGATGAACTTCAGCGGCGATCTGAGCCTGACCGAAAAGTGGAAACTCACGCTCCAGTCAGGTTGGGATTTCGTGGCCGGTGGCCCTTCGTTGACCAACGTGAGCATCCTGCGCGATTTGCACTGCTGGGAAGCTTCCTTCAACTGGACGCCCTACGCCGGACAGGCCAGCCGCGCGGCCAATTATTCCTTCGAACTGCGCGTGAAATCCGCGCTGCTCCGCGATTTGAAGCTAAGCCGCCGCCGGAGTTTCTACGATTACGGAGGGGGTTATTAATTTGAAAATGTGGCAATTTGAAAATTTGAAAATTGTAAAATTCACCCCATTCTCAAATTTTCAAATTGCCACATTTTCAAATTAAAATTGTTCCGTTCCCGCGAAGAAAAACGCGCCTTCGAGGGCAGCGTTTTCGTCGGAGTCCGAGCCGTGGATGGCGTTGGCCTCGATGGATTTAGCGAACAACTTGCGGATGGTGCCCTCGGCGGCCTGGGCCGGGTTGGTGGCGCCGATGAGCGTCCGAAAGTCGGCCACGGCGTTTTCCTTCTCCAGAATTATCGGCACGATGGCCCCCGACGACATGTAGGCGGTCAGGTCGTTGTAAAACGGCCGCTCGCGGTGCACGGCGTAAAATTCCCCCGCGCGTTCCTGGGTGAGTTGGGTCTTCTTCATCGCCACGATGCGGAAGCCGGCTTCTTCAATCATCTTCGTAATTGCCCCCGTGTTTCCGGCCCCGACGGCGTCGGGCTTAATCATCGTGAAGGTGCGGTTGGTTGCCATAAAAAGCGGTAAGTGGTTGAAATTTGGGCGCAAAGGTAGGGGAATAATGGACAATGGAGAATTGATAATGGAGAATGAGGCCCGGCTTGGGCTTGGGCAAGACTGGCAAAATCAGTGGGTTTAAGGTTCGGAAGACGAAGGATTGCCCTGCAATCATTCTCCGGTTCCCATTCTCCATTGTCCATTTTATTGCCTACTTTTGACCTTTCAAAATAGGTCAATCTTCTTTCTTCGGGCTGTTTTTGGCCCGTCCCGTCCGCGCTGATGCGTACCCTTGAAGCCCTCCAGGTTCTGTTGCAATCGCCTAAGCGCGTGGTGATTACCACCCACCAAAAACCCGATGCCGACGCCCTCGGCTCCTCGCTGGGGCTGGCGGGGTATCTGAAAAAGAAAGGCCACGCGGTCGCGGTCATCAGCCCGACCGACTACCCCAGGTACCTCGCCTGGATGCCCGGCAACGAGGAAGTCGTGGAGTTCAACGCCCCCAACCGCGCCCGCGCCGAGGCGTTCGTGGCCGAAGCCGACCTGATTTTCTGCCTTGATTTCAACGCGCTCAGCCGCATTCAGGATTTGGCCGAACCCGTGCGCCGGTCGGCCGCCACGAAAGTGATGATCGACCACCACCTCGAGCCGGAAGCCTTCGCCGACTTCCAGATTTCCGACCCCACGGCGGCGGCCACGGCCCAGTTGGTGTACCAGTTGATTATCGAATTGGGCGACCAAACCCTCATCGACCAGGCCATCGGCGAGTGCCTCTACGCCGGTTTCATGACCGATACCGGCTCGTTTCGCCACCCCAGCACCAACCCGCAGGTGCACCGCATGGCCGCCGAGTTGATCGAACTGGGCGTAAACACCAACCGGGTTCACCGGCAGATTTTCGACAACGTCCCGGCCGACCGCCTGCGGTTTCTGGGCTACGTGCTGTCAGAAAAACTCGTGGTGCTGCCCGAATACCGCACGGCCTACATCGCCCTCTCGGCGAAGGAACTGAAGCGGTTTCGTTCGCAGACGGGCGACACCGAGGGCTTGGTCAACTACGCGCTTTCACTCGAAAACGTGGTGATGGCCGTGCTCATCGTCGATCGCTTGCCCGAAGCCATCAAGCTGTCGTTCCGGTCGGTGGGCAATTTTTCGGTGAATGAACTGGCCCGCAGGCACTTCAGCGGCGGCGGGCACCGCAACGCCGCCGGGGGCAAAACGCACCTCTCGCTCGACGAAACCGTGCAAAAATTTCTCAAGGTATTGCCTGACTATCAGGCCCAATTGCAGGCTGTTGCCTGAAATGTTTCGGCGGAAGCATCGTTTTTGAAAGAACGCCGCCGCTTAAAAGACCAAAAACCACAAATCGTCTATTTTACATGCTTCGTTCCGTTCGCACCCTCACCATCCTGACCCTGGTGACCCTCGCGCTGACTTCCTGCACTAAATTCCGCACCAGTGTCACCGATACCGGCTTGAAATACCAGCTCCATGAGCACGACGAAAAAGGCCGTCTGGCTAAAGTAGGCGACATCCTGAGCTTTCACCTCGTGCTGAAAAACAGCAAGGATTCCGTGCTCCGCGATACGTACAAGGAAATGGTGCCCTTCAAAATGGCCCTCCAGCCGCCCGCCTACAAAGGCGCTTTTGAAGAAGGCCTGACCATGCTCGCCAAAGGCGACAGCGCCACGTTTTACGTCAGCGCCGACTCGCTCTTTTCGAAAGCCATGCAGCCCCTGCCGCCCAGCATCGCCAAAGGCTCCGACGTGGCCTTCACGGTGAAAATGCTCGACGTGCAAAACCGGGAAGAGTACGAAAAGGCGGCGGAACTTGCGCGGACTAACCAAAAAAAGACCGATGAAAAACTCATCACCGAGTATTTGGCCAAAAACAACCTCAAAGCCCAACGCACGCCGTCAGGCCTGGCGTACGCCGTTACGACGGAGGGCACCGGCCCCCAGCCCGCGCGCGGCGATTCGGTGCAGGTGATTTACACGGGTAAACTGCTGAACGGCAAGGTATTCGACTCGAGTGTGGGCAAAAAAGAAGGTAACGGTACGATTACCTTCCCCATTGGCATGGGTTGGGTGATTCCGGGCTGGGACGAAGCCATTCTGCGTTTGAAAAAAGGCGATAAAATCACGCTGGTGATCCCCTCGACGCTGGGCTATGGCGAACAGGGCGTGCCGGGCAGTATTCCGCCGAACTCGGTGCTGGCGTTCGACATCGAACTGGTGAACGTGAAAAAAGGCGCGGCCCCGCCGATGGGCATGATGCCGAGGCAACCGCAGTAACGTTCCTGGTTCCGGCCCCCACTGGGCCGCGCAGGCCGGGCCTGCGCGGCTGGGCAAAAAGAAAGCCGGGAAACGCGTTTCCCGGCTTTCTTTTGGTTTAATTTCAACCATCCGGGCGCGTTTGGTGTCCGCCCTGCGTTGACGAAACGAGTTTTAACGCTACTTTTTTTATGGTGAATTCCCGGAATTTTCTGCGAAAGGCCCTGCCCGCCCTAATCGTACTGACCAGCCTGTCGGCGTGTTTGAAAACCGACCCCGCGCCTGACCCGCAGCAGCAGGCGCAGGACAACGAAGACCTCATCAAAGCCTACGCCGCCAAACAAAACCTCGCCGTGCAGCGCACCAGCGACGGCCTGTACTACGTCGTCACCAGCCGGGGCACCAACACCCGCAAGGCCCAGCCTGGCGAACAGGTGACGTTCCACTACGTGCTGTCGCGGGTTTCCGACGGCGTGAAGATTGACAGTTCGTCGGTGACCAAAAACGTCCCCGATGAATTCCCGATCGGAGCCATGCTGCGCGTCGGTGGGCTGGAAGAGGGCCTCACGCTGTTGAGCGAAGGCGACAAAGCGGTCTTTCTGGTGCCGTATTTTCTGGGTTTCGGCAGCCGGTCGTACGACGTCCTGCCCGCCTACTCGGCCCTGCGCTACGACGTGCAACTGCTCAAAATTCGCAACGAAGCCGAGCAGATTGACGAGTACATCGCCGCCAAAAAATTGGGTCCCGCCGAAACGACGCCTTCCGGCCTGCGCTTCATCCGCACCCAGGTCGGCACGGGGGTAGTGCCCACGGCGGGGCAAACGGTGCAGGTGGCTTACACCGGTAAACTCCTCAACGATTCGCAGTTCGACATCGGCACGTTCGAGTTCATCCTCGGCCAGGGCCGCACCGTGAAGGGCTTCGAGGAAGGCATCGCCCGCATGAAAGTGGGCGAAAAAGCCCTGCTGCTGTTTCCGTCCGCCATTGGGTACGGCAAAGACGGCAGCTACAACCAGCAACGTAACCTCTACACCATCCCGCCCTACGCGCCGCTCTACTTTGAAGTAGAACTGAAGTCGGTGCGGTAAAAAGTGTAAAGTGGAGCGTGTAAAGTGTAAAGTTGCTGGATGAACTTTACACTTTACACGCTCCACTTTACACGCTCTATTCCGTTGATGATCCTCTGCTTTGCCACCAACAACGCCCACAAACTCCAGGAAGTCGCCTCGGCTTTGGGCGGCGCGTTTGAGTTGAAGACCCTGGCTGACGTGGGCTGCGTGGAAGAATTGCCCGAAACGGGTCGCACGCTCGAAGCCAACTCGCGCCAGAAAGCCGGATACCTGCACCAGCATTACGGCGTACCCTGCTTCGCCGACGATTCGGGCCTGGAAGTCAGCGCGTTGGGCGGCGAACCGGGCGTGGATTCGGCACACTACGCCGGGCCGCAACGCAGCCACACCGACAACATCGCGCTTTTGCTGAGAAACCTGGCGGGGAAAACCGACCGCTCCGCCCGTTTCCGTACCGTGTTTACGCTCATCCTCAACGGCGGTATCCACCAATTCGAGGGCGAAGTGCGGGGCCGTGTCATCGAAGCGCCGCGCGGCACGGGCGGCTTCGGCTACGACCCGGTGTTCGTGCCTGACGGCCACGACCGCACCTTCGCCGAGCTGAGCCTGGCCGAAAAAAATACCCTCAGCCACCGGGCCAGGGCGCTGGAGAAGATGAAAGCGTATTTAGAGAAGAGAGAAAAGAGGAGAGAGTAAAGAGAAAAGGCACGTTGCATTTCTCTATTCTCTCTCCTCTTTTCTCTCTTCTCTAAATTTCGTCTTGTTTCTGAATTCGCGCGATGAGCTTTTTGAGTTGCTTCTGGCGGGCTTCGTCGGCGGGCGGGTAATCCGTTTTCAGTTCTTTCAATTTTAGGAGCAGAATCTGGCTGACAATCAGGCGCATGGTTTTCTTGTCGTCGGCGGGCACCACGTACCACGGGGCGCGGCGGGTGGCCGTGGCGTTGACGACGGCCTCGTAGGCTTTCTGGTAATCGTCCCAGAAATCGCGCTCGGCTACGTCGGCTTCCTCGAACTTCCAGTTTTTGGTGGCGTCTTCGATGCGGGCGATGAGCCGTTCGCCCTGTTCTTTTTTTGAAACGTTCAGGAAAAACTTCAGCACCACGATCCCATTGTGGGCGAGGTACTTTTCGAGGTTGACGAGGTCTTTGTAACGGCGCTTCCAGACTTTGTCCAGATCCTCGGTCAGCACTTCAGGAATGCGCTGGCTTTTCGTGACGATGTCGGGGTGAACTTTCGCCACGAGCACTTCTTCGTAGTAACTCCGGTTGAAAATCGTGACCGTGCCGCGTTCGGGCAGGCGGGTGTTGGTGCGCCAGAGAAAATCGTGGTCGAGTTCTTCGTCGGTGGGCCGCTTGAAGTTGTGAATCCGAACCCCGAACGGGTTGATGCCCGACATGACGTGCTTGATGGTGCCGTCTTTGCCCGCCGCATCGAGGGCCTGGAAAATCAGGAGCAGGCCGTAGCGGTTGTGGGCGTACATTTTCGTCTGCAAGGCGTCGAGTTCCTCACGAAATTCGGCCATGCGCGCCTCGTAGTCGGCATCGTCGTCGTAGAGGTCCTTGATTTTGGTTGGGGCCTCGGCGATGTGAAATTCCTTTTCGCCGGTGTGTTCGAAGTCGTCGAGGTCAATCTTTAGCTTCATGCGGTGCGTAGGTTTTGGGAGAAGTTCAGCGTTTAGCGTTCAGGGTTTAGCGTGAAAAATGACAACCCTAAACGCTGAACCCTAAACGCTAAACTCCCTACAAACTTCGCTCCCAACCAAACTTCCCACGCAAAACTCCTGTTGTCAACTCGTGAAAACGCCTTTTTTCTCCCAACTCGCGCTGCTGCTCGGTACGCTCTTTTCAGCCTCCACTGCCGCGCAATCCATTTCTTCCATGAACCAACAAACCAACCCCGCCCTTCCAACTACGTCCACTTCCGCCGACGGCCTCCAACTCGCCACGTTCGGCAATGGCTGTTTCTGGTGTACGGAGGCCGTTTTTCAGCAACTCGACGGCGTTACGAAAGTAGAATCCGGCTATTCGGGCGGGCAGGTGAAAAACCCGACTTACCGCGAAGTGTGCGATGGCCGCACCGGCCACGCCGAGGTGATTCAGATTACCTACGACCCGCAGAAGATCAGTTTTGAAGAACTCCTCGAGGTGTTCTGGAAAACCCACAATCCCACCACGCTCAACCGCCAGGGGGCCGACGTGGGCACGCAGTACCGCTCGGCGGTTTTTTACCACACGGACGAGCAAAAGCGCCTCGCCGAAGAATACAAGCACAAACTCGACGCGTCGGGCGCGTTTCCAAACCGCATCGTGACGGAAATCACGCCGTTCAGCGTCTTCTACAAAGCCGAGGATTACCACCAGAATTACTTCAACCAAAACGGCGAGCAGCCTTATTGCCAGATCGTGATCCGGCCCAAGGTGGAGAAGTTCGAGAAGGTATTTGCCGGAAAGTTGAAAAAATAGGCTCACTGAAAAAAGGAAAAGGGAGAAAGGACGGCGCGTCCTTTCTCCCTTTTCCTTTTTGTCTTCGCCGCACGTTCAGGTTGCCATTTCGGCCCGCGTGGTCGTTTTTTCCAGAATCAAATCCGCCGCTTTTTCGGCGATGGCGATGACGGGCGCGTTGGTGTTGCCCGACGTCACGCTGGGCATCACCGAGGCGTCGGCCACGCGCAGGCCATCCAGTCCGCGGACTTTGAGGCTGCCGGGTTCGACCACGGCGCGGTCGTCGGTGCCCATTTTGCAGGTGCCCACGGGGTGGTACACGGTTTCGACGGTGTTGAGAATGTGCTCGATGATTTGCTCGTCGGTCTCAGCGTCGGCGGGGTAGTTGAGGCGGTTTTCGCTGCGAAACGGCGCAAAGGCGTCGGACAGCAGCACCGCGCGGGTAAGCTTGAAACCCCGCAGGAGCGTGTCGAGGTCGGCGGGGTCAGCGAGGTAGTTGGGCTGAATCAGCGGCGCGTCGAGCGGGTTGGCCGAGCGGAGCCGCACCCAGCCCCGGCTTTTGGGTTTCAGGAGGGTAGGCAGGATGGTGAAGCCCTCTGTTTTCGGCAGGCTGGGGTAATCGTGCATGTCGTAACCCATCACCGGGGCGAAGTGGAACTGGATGTCGGGGCGGTCAAGCCCCGGCAGGGTGCGGACGAAGGCGCAGGCCTCCAGCGGACTGGCTGCGAAAGGCCCTTGCCGGAAGAGCAAATACTTGAGGAGGTTGTACGGGGTTTCGGCGTTGTTGTAGGTGATGCGCTGGTTGCAAAGCACGTTCATGTTCACAAACAGGTGATCCTGCAGGTTTTCGCCCACGCCGGGCAGGGCGTGGCGCACGGGCAGGCCGAGGTCATCGAGGTGGTCGGCGGGGCCGATGCCCGACAGCAGCAGCAGTTGCGGCGACTGAAACGCCCCCGCTGCCAGAATCACCTCTTTGCGCGCCGGGATAAACTCCACCGGGCCGCCGGGCCGGGTGGTCACTTCCACGCCCGTAACCCGCTGGCCGTCGAGCACCACGCGGTGGGTGAGGGCGTTGGTGAACACGTGCAAATTGCGGCGGTCGAGGATGGGTTTCAGAAACGCCGCCGCCGTGCTGTGCCGACGCGCGTTTTTGATGGTGAACTGAAACCGCCCGGCCCCGTCCTGCGTGACCCCGTTGAAGTCGGGGTTGGCCGGAATGCCCCGTTCGCCGCAGGCGGCCACGAAGGCGTTGGC
This sequence comes from Spirosomataceae bacterium, assembly GCA_965249815.1. Taxonomy (GTDB): domain Bacteria; phylum Bacteroidota; class Bacteroidia; order Cytophagales; family Spirosomataceae; genus JAJAZB01. The sequence continues at coordinate 2,306,873 of CBDFMV010000003.1, forward strand.
CAGGGGCGTTACGTAGCGGTTTTGGGTGACGTTGAGCGGGCCGTTCTGGCCGTGGTACAGGTCGTGAAACTGCTCGTTGTGCTCGGATTTTTTGAAATAAGGCAGCAGGTCATCGTAGCCCCAGCCGGTGTTTCCCCAGCGTTCCCAGTCGTTGTAATCTTCGCGGTTGCCCCGCACGTAAGCCATGCAGTTGATGGAACTGCTGCCACCGAGGGCCTTGCCGCGTGGCTGGTACAACCGCCGGTTGCGCACGAAAGGCTGGGGTTCAGTGAAAAAATTCCAGTTGACGTCGGTGTGGTGGAGTTTGGAATACGCCGCCGGGATGTGGATTTCCATCTTCCGGTCTTTGCCCCCGGCTTCGAGCAACAGCACCTGATTCTGGGGATTGGCCGACAACCGGTTGGCGAGTACGCAACCGGCCGAACCGGCCCCGACGATGATGTAGTCGAATTTCATGGTAGCAAAACAGGGGTGCGGGTCGCGAAGGGAGGCCGAAGCTCAAAAATTTACCGGAAAAATGCAAGCCCGGAGGCCGGGTTCAGGAGATGAGTTGGCGTTCCCGGTTCACCCGCCCGCAGGATTCGACCAGTTGGGTGAAAAAGAAATGCTAATTTGCTTGCCCACCCCGTTTTTGCCGATGACTTCGCGTTACCCATCCGGTCTGCTGATGCTCCTCCTGCTGGCGTGCCAGCCCGAAAAAAAAGCGACCCGCGAAAGCGCGGCGGTCATTACTCCGCTGTCCGACTCGCTGGTGCTCGATTTGGCCGCCCTGAAAACGGCGGGTTTGCTGACCCAAGCCCAACCCGTTACGGTGACCGAAGACCCGGTGTACCACCACCGAAAAACCTACGAAGCCGTGCCTTTGGCCAGGGTGCTGAACCACTTGCCAGGATTCGCCCGCGCCAACCGGGCCACTACGCAGGTGGTGTTTGAGTGCGGCGACGGCTACAACCCGTCGATGCCGCTGGCAAAAGTGCTCAGCCGCCGGGCCTACCTGGCCGTACGCGACGTGGAGGCGCCCGCCGGGGAAGACTGGATTTCGGTGGAAAAAGCGGGACAAACCAAAACGGTGGCTCCGTTTTACGTCGTGTACACCGACGTGCCGCCCAGCGACGAGACCTTCAAGTGGCCCTACAACCTCGTGCGCATCCGGCTGAAGCCCGCCGCCGACGAATTGGTGCGGTTGCACCCGGTGGGCACTCCGGAGCGCGGCTACGAACTATTCCGCACCCACTGCAACACCTGCCACGCCATCAATGGCGCGGGCGGCAACCTGGGGCCGGAACTCAATTTCCCGAAAAACATCACCGAATACTGGGGGCGCGAAACCGACCTGCGGGCCTTCGTGCGCAACCCAGCCAGCTACCGGCACGGCGCGAAAATGCCGCCCGTGCCCGTTCAGCAGGTGAGCGACGCGGAGTTGGGCGAAATTTTCGGCTACCTGCGTTTCATGGCTGGGCACAAACTGCCATCTTCGCCGCCGTAGGCCGTCCGCTAAAGCAGACGGCAAGTGAATAGAAAGTCCCTCTTCGATTCATGATGTTTTCAGTCCCGAAGGGACTTTCCCGGCTTGCCGTCTGCTTTAGCGGACGGTCCAACTAAAACCCAACTTCCATTTTCCATGAAAATCCGTTTACTCTTCCCAATCCTGGTAGCTGGTCTGGCCCTCGGTGCGCGGGCGCAAAACCCCGAAGAAGCCGCCGTGCAGGCCACCATCGACCGGCTGTTCGAGGGCATGAAAAAAGGCGACAGCGCCCTGGTGCACGCCGTATTTTACCCGGCGGCGCGGCTGCAAACGGCGTTCGTGAGCCGCGAAGGCAAGCCTACGCTGCAAACCGAACCGATTGAAGCATTCGTGAAAGCCGTCGGTACGCCGCACAAGGAAGTCTGGGACGAGCGCGTGAAGGAGTACAACATCCACATCGACGACAACCTGGCTACGGCCTGGACGCCCTACGAATTTTACCTCGACGGCAAATACCTCCACGAAGGCGTCAACGCCTTTCAGTTGTTCCGCTCCCCGCAGGGCTGGAAAATCATCCAGATTTGCGACACGCGGCGGAAGAAAAAGTGAAAAGTGTAGCGTGAAAAGTGTAAAGTTGAAAATGCAACACTGCCTCCACTTTCCACTCTACACTTTTCACTCAATAGTCTCCCCCCGCGCCGCCGCCGCCAAAGCTGCCGCCGCCGAAGCCCCCGAAGCCGCCACCACTACTGCCTCCACCGCCCCAACTACCGCCGCCGGACGAGCCACCCCAGCCGGAGTAGGTCGTAAAGGGCGGGAAAAACATCCCACCGCCCCGGTTTCGCATTCCACCGCCACCGCCCCGGTTACGGCTGGCGAGGTAGATGAAAATAATGACGACGATGACGATGAAAATCAGCAGGCCCGACGGAAATCCCCCGTCGGGGGCGGCTGCGTTGGGGTCAGCCTTGTACTCGCCGCTGGCGCGGCGGATAATTTCGTCGGTCGCCTGGTCGAGGCCCGCGAAATACTGCTCCTGTTTGAAATTGGGCGACAGGATGTTGCTGACGATGCGCTTGCAGATGGCGTCGGGCAGGGCACCCTCCAGGCCGTAGCCGGGCGCGATGAAGATTTTTCGGTCGCCGGTTGCCCAGAGCAGAATCACGCCGTTGTTCTTGCCTTTTTGGCCCACGCCCCAGGCCCGGCCCAGCGCAAACGCGTAATCGCCCGGCGGGTAGTCGCCGGTGGTTTTTACGATGACGATGGTGATTTGCGTGGAAGTGGAGTCGTTGAACGCCACCAGCTTGCGTTCCAGCGTTTCGCGTTCGCCGCCGCTCAGGATGCCCACGAAATCATTGACCAGCCGGGGTGGGGTGGGTTTTGGGGGCAGGTCCTGGGCGAAGGCGCTCACGGAAAGCAGCAAGCCAAACAGGACGCCGGGCCAGACGTTGGTTTTCATGAAAAAAGTACTCGGTTAGGCGTAGCACGGCAGCCGGGCGTTGCCACGCCGGGCGTCAGTTGCCGAACGAAATCTCGTCGGGCAGTTCGTTGCGGTCGTCGTCACGGTAGGGAAAATACGCTTTCAAATGTTCGCCCGCCCGGCGGATGCCCTCGGCCAGCCCGTCCACATGTCGCCCGGCGCGCAGGTGATCGCGCATGACGTCGCGCGTGCTTTCCCAGAAATCGGGCGGCACCACGGCGTCGATGCCCCGGTCGCCGAGGAGCGCAAACTTGCGGTCATCGAGGCTCAGGTAAAACAGCACGCCGTTTTGCTGGGCGGTCTGGTGCATGTTGAGCTGGCCGAACACCGCCTTCGCCCGCTCCAGAGGGTCGGGCAGCGGGCAGGTCTGCTCGATGTGCACCCGAATTTCGCCCGAGGTGTTCCGTTCGGCGTCCTGAATGGCGCTGACGAGGTCTTTCTGCTCGGCGTCGGTGAAAAAAGGCATAAGCAATGAGCAGTTACCAGTGAGCAGTTACCAGTGACCAGTCACCAGTGACCAATGAATGATTGCTGAATTTTCATTGGTCACTGGTGACTGGTCACTGATCATTGTTAAAACTGGACCGTCGGCGCGTTCTGGGCACCGGCGCTGGCTTCGAAGTAGCCTTTTTCCTTGAAACCGAAAATCTTGGCCGTGATGTTGGCCGGGAAGCTCCGGATTGTCGAATTGTACTGCTTGACGGAGTCGTTGAAGTCGTTGCGCGACACCTTGATGCGGTTTTCGGTGCCTTCCAACTGGGCCTGCAATTCCAGGAAGTTCTGGTTGGCCTTCAACTGCGGGTAGCTTTCGGCCACGGCCAGCAACCGCGACAAACTGCCGCTCAATTGATCCTGGGCGGCCTGGAATTTCTGGATGTTTTCGGGCGTCAGGTTGGCCGGGTCGATTTTCATCGAGGTGGCGTTGGCGCGGGCCTGAATCACCTGGGTCAGCGTGGTTTTTTCAAACTCAGCGGCTCCTTTTACCGTGTTGACGAGGTTCGGAATCAGGTCGGCGCGGCGCTGGTAGTCCGACTGCACGGCGGCCCACTTGTTCTTGACGTTCTCGTCGAGTTGCACCATCGAGTTGTACGAGCAGCCGCTGAGCGAATACACGAGCAGGGCGGCCACGGCGTAGCTGAAAAAGCGTTTCATGGAGGATTCGGTTTGGTTTTCGGAACGGGCACTAAAAGATTGGGCCAAAAGTAGGCGTTCCCCGGAATTGTACAAGCCCGAAATGGGATGAACCGTCGGCGCATCCGGACGGTAGCCCGCCGGGAGCGGGATGAGCGGCGGGCCTACTCCCACTTCCCCCCGCGAATCCGGCCCTTCACGATGAACAGCGGCCGGTTCTTCGACTGGAAAAACACCCGAAGCACGTACTCCCCAATGATGCCCAGCCCGACGAGGTTGATGCCGCCGAAGAAAATAATCGTGAACAGCAACGCCGTAAACCCCTGCGGCACGGCCTGCCCCAGCACGAAGCGCTTGACGACGTTGTAAAAGAAGTACACCAGCGCCAGTGCGATGGCCCCGCCGCCGAGTCGGGTCAGAAACTTGATGGGAAATTCGCTGAAGTTGAAAATGCCGTTGTAGGCCAACCGGAAAAGTTGTTTGAAGGAATACTTCGACGCTCCCGCCACCCGCTCGTCGCGCTCGTATTCAAGGCCGGTTTGCCGAAAGCCCACCCAGGCACGCATCCCGCGCAGGTAGCGGCTTTCTTCGGGCATCTGGTTGAGCACGTCGACCACGCGGCGGCTCATCATGGCAAAATCGCCGCTGTCGAGCGGAATGTCGATGGTCGAAATGGATTTGAGCAGGCGGTAAAACAAGAAGTAGCTGCTGCGCTTCACCCAATTTTCCTTGCGCTTGCGCCGCACGGCGTACACCACGTCGAAGCCTTCCTGTAGTTTTTCGTAAAACTGTGGCAACAACTCAGGCGGGTCCTGCAAGTCGCCGTCGATGACCATCACGGCCTCGGTGCCCTGGGCGGCGGCCAGCCCGGCACTGAGCGCGAGTTGGTGGCCGTGGTTGCGGCTCAGAAAAACGCCCACGTAGCGCGGGTCGCTCAGGGCGAGGGCCTGCATGAGTTCGGGCGTGCGGTCGCGGCTGCCGTCGTCCACCAGCACCACTTCCACCCGCCAGGGCAGGCCGTCGAGCAGCCGGTTGAGGCGCTCGATGAGGTGGGGAAAGGTTTCGCTTTCGTTAAAAAGCGGCGCGACGATGGAGAGTTGGGGCTGGTCCAAAAGGCAAATGCTCAATGATCAATGCTCAATCTTCAAGGCATTCAACCGAACATTGAGCATTCTACCTCACTTTATCCGCCAAAGGTAGCGCCGTTTTCAGCGACTTTTCAACCCGAACGGTCTGGCTGGTGTAGCCGAACCGTTTTTGGGAACCTGTTACCACCAGCCACCCGACCCGGTACGTACCCGGTGAAAGCGAAGGTTTCAGCACGGCAAACGACGTGAAACCCGGCGCGTAAAACCGGCCCGTGGTGAGCAACCGGAGCGGGCCGTTGCGGCGCGGGCGGGCGTTGAACAGGTGTGTTTCCCCGAGAGGCGTCTCCCGGAGAGGCTTCTCCCGGTCGGATTTCAGGATCAGGTACGCCCCGTCGTCGCGGTTTGGCCCGGCTGCGAACGTGGCGTTTTCGGCCACCAGAAACTCGCCGTACTGCGTCAGCGTGTCGGCCAGCGGCGCAGCGGGTGAGGGGGTGGGCAGTGGCGCGAGCAGGGCCTTTTCAACGTCCGAAAAAAAGGCGTTCGGAAACTGGTACAGTCTGCGCCCGAGGGCTTTCTCAAACAAACTGTCGAGGCTGCGGTGAATCACCGGCGTCAGGTAAATCGGCGAGGTGGGCAGCGTGCGCGTGTGCCGCCAGGCGAAGGTGTCGAGGAGTTTTTCTTTCCGAAAAGCCGCCACGTTGGGCGTAAACCGTCCGTACGACCAGCCCCAGACGCCCACGGCCACCACGCCCGCCACCGCCGCCCAGGCCTGACGCTTTTTCCCGGTCAGCAGCGCCGCCACGGAGAGGTACGTCAGGCAGGCCAGCAGGGCGGCGTTGAGTTTGTAGCGGCTGAGCAGCACGGTTTCCAACCCCAGCGAGGCCCGGCCCACCACCAGCACACCGGCCGTCAGGCCGATGAATAAAAAGGCACCCAGCACGAACAAAACGGCCTGCGGACGAACCGCCAGCAAGTGAGCCAGGGCGTTTTCGGCGCGGGGGCGGCTGTTTTTTTGCAAACGAAACCACGTGGCTTTTCCAAAAATAAAAGCCAGCGCCCCCACCCAACCAGCGATGGCGATACCCGCTGCCACCGGCAACACGGCCCGCCGACCAATCGGCGCGTCGGGCAGCAGGTCGATGTGCGCGCCGAGAAAGGCGAAAAACCCGCCCACCAGCGTGGGCCAGGCCCGGAGGTTGTCGGTGAGTTTGGGGCGGTAGGGGGGGAGTTCCCAGTCGTAAAAATACAGTCTGGCGGCAAGCAGCATCGTGCCCAGCCACACGGCCAGCCACAGCCAGCGGCGTTCGTAGAGCAACAGCAACACGCCCGGCCCGAACACGAGCAGGCCGTTGCCGTTGGTGAAGGTGGTCACCAGCGCCAGCCCCACCGCCCACACGAACGACCAACTCCGGTTGCGGCTCACGAGGTACACCGTCAGAAACGCCCAGAACAGCACGGCGAAATACTGGCAGGGAATCCAACCCCAGAAGGTGCCTTCGTAGAAATTCTGGTTCAGCAGCAGAAACGGCACCGGTGCGAAGTACACCACAGGCAGGCCAAGCTGGCGGGTAGTTCGGTAAAAAAGCACCAGAAAACCCAGCAGCAGGCCGTTGCCGAGCAGGCCTAAAATCCGGAAATCCGCCTCGCCCGTCAGGCCGTACAGCCCCAGCGTGACCAGTCGCACGAAGGCCACGCGGTACTCGTCGTCCTGGGCCAGGAGGGCGCGAAACCATTCGCCCGCCGAGCGGGCGTCGAGCAGCGTCATCAGTGAGCCGAGTACGCCGTCGTAGTCGTCCTGAAAGGGCACGTTGACGGCGTAGCGCCAGAAATAACCGTAAAACACCAGCACCGGCACGGCGGCCAGGGCCAGCAATCCGGCGCGAACCAGGGTAGAGCGGGGCATTCAGTTGAGCGATTGGTGAACGGATTGACGCGTGAACGCCGGGATGCCAGCCGCGCCACCGCGCAAATCCTCTACGGCTGGCATCCCTTCTCGGTTTATGAAATCCGCGCCGGAACCGATTGCGGCCGCCGACCCAGGCGCTGGTTGATGAACTGCCGCAGGGGCGTTTCCAGAAAATAAAAGCAGAGCGTCGAAAACCCAATCAGCACCACGGCGTAGGCGTAAAAACGCAAGGTTTGGTCGGTGGATAGCCCCGTCGCATCGGACAGCCGCATCAGGTACAAATTCACGGGCATTTGCAAAATGTACACGCCGTAACTGGCCTCGCCGAGCACCACCAGCGGTTGCCAGGTCAGCAGGCGCGTGGTCACCCACGACCGGCTGCGGGCGCACCACCAGATGAAGGCGGCAAAAACGGGGTTCAAAATGCCCACGCTCAGGTACGGTTCCAGCGCGGGGACGGCGAAAACCACCGCGAGGCAGGCCACCGCCAGCGCCGCGAGGCTTCCCTGCCAGGCGCGCTTTTCCGACGGCGAAAATTCACCGCCTACGCTTTTTCGGAACAAAATGCCCGTCGTCAGGCCGAACAGGAACACGTTGAAATTAGTCGGCGGAAAGTGCAGCCAGTAGTCGCCGGGCCGGATAAGCGCGACCTGCAAGCTGATGGAAATCACCCACACCGCCAGCGTCAGCAGGACCCAATTTCGCATCGACAACTGGTAGCTGAGCCGCAGCAAAAAAGGCAGGCTGAGGTAAAAAAACGCTTCGACCGACAGCGACCAGCCCGGCGAGTTGACCGTCATCGAGTAGCCGTACACCCAGGCTTGCAACAGGCTGAAATTTAGCGCAATGGCGTTGAAATCCCACTGCGCGACGGCGTCAAACAGCGCCCGGAGCGAAGCCCGAACCGAGCCGGTGTGCGAAATCGTCTGGAAAAACTCGCCCGGCGGCAGCAACGGGTGCAGCAGCGCCAGCAGCGCCGCCAGCGCGTAGAGCGGGTAAATCCGGGCGAAACGCGCCACCCAGTACCGCCGTCGGTCGAGCACCCGGCCCGGCTGGTAGTACACCACGGCCATGATGAACCCCGACAGCACGAAGAAATAATTAACGCCGAGGTACGAATAACTGAACGCCTTGTTGACCCACGGCACGCTGAATGGCACCACCGATTGCCCAAACACGCCAAAGTGGAACACCACGATGGCGAAGGCCGCAAAAAAGCGCGTGGCCGTGAGTTGGGGCAGGTTCATCTTGAGTGGAAAGTGGAAAGTGAAAGACAGAAACATCTTTTCACTTTTCACTTAAACAAGGTTTGGTGAATCGGGTAGGCGGTCAGGGTTCCGTTTTCAAAGATACAAAGGGCCAGGCGGTGCGGGCCGGGGCGAATCAGGTGCCGATGCAGCCGCACCTCGAACCCCGTGCCACCCCGAAATGGATTGCGCCCCGGATTGGGTGGTGGCACCGCCGGGAACAAAAACTGGTCGTTTGCGCCGCGCACCCAGAGGTAAGCGGCGTTCTGCCGCCCGTTCGGGGGTGTGAGCGTGGCGTTTTTAACGAAAAAATAGGTTTCGTCGCGGTCGAGCTGCACGTTGAGCGCGGCGGGCGTGGCGGTCGGGCTGACCAAGGCAGCGGTAAACTCGTCGGGCCAGCGGTACAGGCCGCGACGCCGGATTTCGCCGAAAACGCCCTGAATGTAGGTTTCGCCTACGTCGCCGCGCGTGGCCCCCAGCCCGATGCCGTTGCGCACCTGGTTGTACACGCTGGCGAGCAGGTACCGCTGCCGCAGGCTTACGTCGGGCGTGTAAATCAGGTAGCAAAGCGCCCAAAACGCCACGCTGCCCGCCAGCCAGCCGCCGACGTGGGCGGGTTTTTTCCATTCCAAAACCATCAGGTAGGCCAGAATCAGCGTAAGCGTCGGGTAGAGTTTGTAATTGCTCACCAGCAGCACGAAGTAGCCGAAGTGAGGCCGCAGCACGGCGACGAGGACGGCGTTGGCGAGCAAAAACAGCAGGCAACCGAGCAGAAAATACCCGTAGCGCCGACTTAGAAGTCGGTGCCGCTTCTCCGTCAAAGCCGCCCGCTCGGGAAGAAACCGCCGCCCCATCTTGCTCAACCCCCCGCCCCGCTGCCACACCCAGGCACCCATAAAAACGGCCAGCCCGAGTCCGGCCAGCGTCGGCAGCACCGAACGAAGTACGATGGACGCGTTCGGGAAAAAGTCGAACGCCGCGCCCCAGAACGTGAAAAAGCCCGCCACCGAGAAGTAGGGCGTTTTCAAAAACTGCGCGAAACTGTTGGCATTGGCCCGCGACGGAAATCCGTAAAAGTACCCGCCGATGCCCATCACTGCCGCGCCCAGCCAAACGGCCAGCCCCCACCAGCGTCCCTGCAACCCCAGCACAACGGCCCCGGCGGGCCAGACCAGCATCCCGTTGCTCATCGTGAAGGTGGCCACCAGCGCCGAAATCAGCGCCAGTCCTAAGGCCGCCGCCGTGTCTTCGGCCAACAGAAACATCGTCAGAAAGGCAAACAGCAGCACGGGCTGGTGCTGAATGCCGGTAATCGCCCAGAAACTGAGCAGGTGGTACTGCGGCTGAAACAGCAGGAACGGCACGGGAACGAAGAAAAGCAACGGCAACTTCAACCGCCGGAACGCGGCGAAAAACAAGGCCAGCAGGCCCAGCGTACTGAGGTTGGCCACCGCTTCGAGCGCCCGGAAATTAATCTGGCCCGTCAGGGCGTGCAGCGCCACGGTCACGGCCTTGCCGGTGGCCATCCGGTGTTCGTTGTTGGGCCAGAACAGCCAGTGGAATTTTTCGCTTACCGTCGGCGCGTCGAGGTAGCGAAGCAGAAAATCGGGCAGGGCCTCGAAGTCGTCGAACCAGGGTACGTTGACGGCGTAGAGGTGCCAGTACGCCGCGAAAACCAGCACCGGCAGCACAACCAGCGCGGCGGCGAGGCCGTTACGTTTCCCCATCGAAGTTGATTTTCTCGTCCACAATGTACTCGGGGCGGCGCTTCACTTCGTCGAACAAACTGCCGATGTACTCGCCCATCACGCCGATGGTGAGGAGTTGCACACCCCCGAAAAACACCACCGAAATCACCGACGACGCCCAGCCGGGCACCACGCGGTCGGGGCGAAACACCACCAGCCACACCACCCAGAAAATGAGCGCCAGCCCCACCACCATGCTCAGCAACCCCATCCCCAGCGCTACCTGCAAGGGTTTCTTGCTGAAATACAGCAAGCTCGTCCGGGCAAATTTGAGCATTTTGGAAAGCGGGTACTTCGTCTCGCCCGCGAAGCGCTCCTCGCGGACGTAGTACACCGGCACCTGCTTGAATCCCAGCCAGCTAATCAGCCCGCGGATGTACTTGTTGCGCTCGCTGAGTTGCCGGAACTGGTCGATGACCTTGCGGTCGACGAGGCGAAAATCGCCCGTGTCGAGCGGCAGGGGCACTTCCGAGAGGTAGTTGATGGTGCGGTAAAACAGTCGGGCCGTCAGGCGTTTGAACAGCGACTCGCCCTTGCGGTGTTGCCGCACGGCGTACACCACGTTGGCCCCTTCGCGCAGGTAGATGTCCACCATTTCAGGGAAAAGCTCGGGCGGGTCCTGCAAGTCGGCATCGATGATGATGGCGATGTCGCCCCGGCAGTGCTGGAGGCCCGCCGTGACGGCGGGCTGGTGGCCGAAATTCCGGGAAAACGACAGTACCCGCACGCAATCGTCGGCGGTGGCGAGTGATTTCAGAATGCCCAGCGTGCCATCGCCACTGCCGTCGTTGATAAACAGCAGTTCGTAGCGGCCAAAGTGCCCGCGCAGCACCGCCGTCAGGCGCTGGTAGGTGTGCGCGATGACCAGCTCCTCGTTAAAGCAGGGTACAATGACGGAAATGAACAGGTCAGTGGGGCGCAAGGCTGAAAATCAGTCGGTTCGGCTTGTTAAAAGGTCGTCGTGCCACGCGGAGCGGAGGCACGACGACCTTTTAACGAGCCGGTTTTTCGGCCAAAACTACGGCCTTTTTGCCAAAATATTCCGCCGCGCAGGTGTTCCAGAGGAACTTCGGGTCGGCGCGGACGTCTTCCACGAACAGCGAAGCGGGCACGTGGCGCAGCGGAGCCACCCGCACCGTGTCGGCCCGGCTGGCCCGGATTTCGGCATAACGGGCGGTCATTTCCTGGTCAAAGGCGCGTGCCGTGCCGGTGAGCCAGTCGCGGTACAGGTCGCGGAGGGGCGCACTCCGCGAAAAGCCCCAGCCCACGAGTACCGTCAGCACGACGAGACCAGCGGGCGAAAACAAGGGCTTCGCCCAGCCAAACGGTGCCCGAATTAGGGCCACGAGGTACACCCAGCCCAGCAAAAACACAAACCAGGCCAGGTTGAGGATGCGCGGCGGGGGCGGCGTGTGCACCCCGACCCCGTAAAACTGCGGCACGAACAGCAACGCCACCGCGCCCACCCAGCCCACAACCGCCACCCAACCCGGCACCCGGAGGGCGGTGGTCAGCCGAAATGCCGGATTTTTTTGCAAAAACGCGGCGAAGCCCAGCGACAGCAGCAACAGCGGCGAGCGGGCCAACCACCGGATGCCGTAGCTGGCCGCCGTTTTCAACGACGTGAAAATCGCCGCCCCCGCGTCGCCGCCCTGCGGGTTGGTACCGAGCCGGGCCGCGTTGCCCGGTGCCGACAGCATCAGGTACGCCGAAACGACCGCCACCGCCAGCAAAAAGGCCATCCAGCGGTTGAATTTTTTCCGGAAAACAAGCTCGTAGCCCACCGCCGCGCCCAGCAGGTAGATCGTCAGCAGCATGGTCATTTCGTTGGAACCCACGATGGCGAACACCAGAAACGCCGCCCAAACCGCGCCCAGCGGACGGATTTTGCGGAACTCCGGGCGCGGCAGGCGCAAGACCCACGTGAGCAGGTATAGCAGCAGAATGCTCGGCAGCAGGTACACGTACACGGCGGTGGACCAGTAAAACGCCTCGGCCAGACTCGCCACATGGCTGACGTACACGGCAATGAACCCCGCCGACAGCGCCGCCCGTTGCCGCGTCGGAGTCGCCGGAAAGGCTTCGCCCAGCAAACTGAACAGTGCGTGAAACAGCAACCCGACCAGCGCAAACGGCAGCACCTTGAAAAACCAAAGCCACCCCGCCCACAACGGTGTGGCGTGGAAGAGAAACGTGGCAAAAGTACCGACCCGTCCAGCCGGTCCCGTAGTAGGCGTGCTGGCCGTGCCAGAACCCGTGATCGCGGGTCATGAAGGCGAAGCAGTAATCGTCGGCTTGGTGCGAAGGCTGATTGTACAGCGCCAGCGCCAGCAGCGGCACCCCAGCAACGAGGAAAAGCAGCCAGACGGCCACTTCAACAAGGGAAAGTTTTCGGAGAAAATCGGCATTCCTGAGTTTAGAGTTTAAGGATCAGGGTTTAGGGTTCAGCGTTGTCAACCCTGAACCCTAAACTTTAAACCGTCGGTACGTTCCGGCGCTCGCTCCGGCTGTTGAGCCACGGGTAGGCCAGCACCGAGGCCAGCACGATGGCCGCCCCGACGTAAAAACCCGTGGTCATGCGTTCGCTTTCGCCGAAAATCAAAAACGCCAGCCCGATGCCGTACACCGGTTCAAGGTTGATGGCGAGGTTGAACGTAAAGGCCGAAAACACGCGCAACAGCCGCACCGTGGCCGAATACGCGTACACCGTGCAAACGCCCGCCAGCATCGCCAGCCAGAGCCAGTCGAAACCGTGCGGCCAGAACCACGCCGGGTCGTTCGGCGAAAGCACGAAATGGTAAATTGGCAGGGCCACCGTGGCTGTCAGTCCGGCCCCGATCATTTCCCAGAACGTCATCGTCAGGGCGTTGTAGCGCGGCGACAGGCGGGCGTTGAGCACTGAAAAAACCGCCGCCAGCCCGGCCGCCGCCACGGCCACGAGCAGGCCCAAAATCCGGTCGAATTCAAAGACAAAAATCACGTACAAACCCACCAGCACCACGAGGCCCATCACCACTTCCAGCCCGCGCAGGCGGCGACGGTTGATGAGCGGTTCGAGGAAGGCCGTCCAGAGCGAACCGGTCGAAATGCCCGCCAGGCATACTGAGGCGTTGGCCAGCCGCGCCGCGCCGAAAAACAACACCCAGTGGACAGCCAGCAGCGCGCCGATGGCCAGCAGCGGCCAGGGGATTTTCGATTGCGGAGTTGAGCGTGCGGATTGCGGACTGGTCACGGAGCGCTCATTCCGCCATCTCAACCCCGCCATCCGCACCCCCAGTGCGGCCAGCCCCGTGCGCCAGAACACGAGCGACAACGGCGAAATGCCGCGCAGCAGCAGCCCCAGAATGGCCGTGAAGCTCAGGATGAAAACGATGAGGTGCAGCTCGAGGTAATGGCGAAGGGTAGGCTTCAAAGGAGTTGGCAGTTAACAGTTGGCAATTGGCAGTAGAAACAGTCGGCCTTTTTGCCAACTGTTAACTGCCAACTACCTCGGTATCGTCCGGTACAGCACCAGGCCGATGAAGGCGAAGGTGAGGTTGGGGAGCCAGACGGCCAGCAGGGGTGGCATGGAGCCTTTGGCGGCGATGCCGCTGCTGAGCAGGTAAAACAAGATGTAAGCGAACGCCAGGCCGAACCCGAGGGCAATCTGCAACCCCACGCCGCCGCGGGCTTTCCGGGCCGAGACAATTACGCCGATGGCCGTCAGGATCAGCACCGAAAACGGGTTGGCGAAGCGCGTGTATTTTTCAATCAAATACGTTTCGATGCCGTCGGAGCCGCGCAGGCGCAGTTCGGCGATGTAGGCGTTGAGTTCGGTGAGCGTGAAGGTTTCCCAAAGGCGGTAGGTGCTTTCAAAATCCTTCGGCTTCAGGTTGAGCGTCGTGTCGAGTTGCATGCCGTGGCGCAGGGTTTCGCGCGGGCCATCGAGCGTGCGGATGGAGTAGTTGTACACCGTCCATTTCTTCTTTTTGGCGTTCCACTCGATGCGGTCCGACGAGAGTTTTTCCCGCAACTGGTTGTTTTCGATGCGCTCCAGCGTGAAACGGTCGCCGGTGTTGGTCGTGTTGTTGTAACTTTCGAGGTAGGCGTACACGTCGGGGGCGATTTTCAGGTGCACGTCGCGGCCCTCGAAGTAGTAATCGCCCTTCACGTACTTGTTTTCAAAGGCAATCCGGGTTTTGTTGGCCTTCGGAATTACGTAGCCCACCATCACGAACGTGAACGCGCTGATGAGGGTGGCAGCCATGAAATACGGCAGCATGAACCGCTGGAAACTCACGCCCGTGCTCAGAATGGCGATGATTTCGGTGCGGGCGGCCATGTTGGCCGTGAAAAACACCACCGAAATAAACACCATAAGCGGACTCACCGTGTTGGCCCAGTACGGAATCAGGTTGAGGTAGTAGTCGAACAGGATTTCGTTGGTGGTGGGCTTGCGCCGGATGAAATCCTCGATTTTTTCGGTGTAATCCACCACGCAGATGATCATCGTAATCATCAGGATCACGAAGACCCAGGTCGTCAGGAAACGTTTGAAAATGTAGGCGTCGAGGATCTTCAAAGAATGTGAATGAGAGAATGAGAGAATGAGAGAATGCGTGAATGAAGGAATGAAAATGCCTTTCTCAATTCATTCATTCGCTCATTCCTTCATTCACGCATTGGATTTACTAAAAGATTCCGCGCCACGGCCTGGCTGATGAACTGCGGTGGCTGGTCGTCGATGCCTACCCGGATGGAACCGTCGAACGTGTTCACGTCCACCACGTGCAGTTGGCAGCCCAGCGTCAGGCCGGTTTTGGCGAGGTACTGCAAAAAGGCCGCCGCGTGTTCCGATACGCCCATCAATACCACGGGCACGCCCGGCGTGGCCTCGGTGAGGCGGCCGTAATCGGAGCGGGGCATGTGGCCCGTGGGGTCGGGGATGGGGTCGCCGTGGGGGTCGGCGGTGGGATGGCCCAGAAAAGCGTCGAGCCGTTCGACCAGTTCGACCGAGTCGATGTGTTCCAGTTCTTCGGCCAGCGGATGCACCTCGTCCCAGCGGAAGCCGAGTTTTTTCACCAGAAACACCTCCCAGAGCCGGTGCTTGCGAATCACCTGAAGGGCCACCTGCTCGCCCTCCGGCGTGAGCCGTACGCCCTGGTACTTTTTGTAATGGATCAGATTTTTATCGGCCAACTTCCGGAGCATATCCGATACCGACGCGGCGCGGGTCTGGGTTTGCTCGGCCAGGGCGTTCGTGCTGATTTCCTCTTCCTGCTGCGCAGCGAGTTTGTAGATGATTTTCAGGTAATTTTCTTCGGTAAACGAAGCCATATCGGTGAGCAGTAGGCTGGTAGCCCTGGGCAGATGATGATTTCCGGGCGGGCGTCAGGCGCAACCGGGCAGAAACCGCCGCAAAACTAATTTCGATTACGGCAAAAATAAAATTTAGATAAACCTAAAAAAATGTTTTGCTCACTCAAAAACATTCCGTAGCCTTGTATCGAATTACGCCCAGACAACGCGGAGCCGCATGGAAAATGTATCCCGACAAAAAATAGCCAAAGACCAAATCGTCGTGCAGTCGCTGCCGGAGGTCTTCTCCAGCGTACGGGTGCCCGAAACCGGGGGCTTTTGGCGCAAACTGGGCGCGTTTGCCGGGCCGGGGATGATGGTGGCGGTGGGCTACATGGACCCCGGCAACTGGGCCACCGACATCGCCGGGGGCGCGCGGTTTGGGTACGCGTTGCTGTCGGTCGTGCTGCTGTCGAGTTTATTCGCCACGCTTTTGCAGCATTTGGCGCTGAAACTGGGCATTGCCACCGGGCAGGATTTGGCCCAGGCCTGCCGCGCCAACTACCCGCGACCGGTCGCGATTTTGCTCTGGGTTTTGGCCGAAATCGCCATTGCCGCCACCGATTTGGCCGAGGTGCTCGGTTCGGCGCTGGCGCTCAACCTGCTTTTCGGCATTCCGCTGAGTGCTAGGGGTCGTCATCACCACGCTCGACGTGCTGCTGATTCTGTATGTGCAAAACCGGGGCTTCCGGCTGCTCGAACGCATCGTGGCGGGACTGATTGGCATCATTCTGCTATGTTTTGGCTACGAATTGATCGTTTCCCAACCCGACTTGCCCGCCGTGCTGGCGGGTTTTATACCCCGTAAACAAATCGTCACCGACCCGTCGATGCTGTACCTGGCCATCGGGATTCTGGGCGCAACGGTGATGCCGCACAACCTCTACCTCCACAGCAGCATCGTGCAGACGCGGGCCTTCCGGCGCAACGTCGAGGGCCGCCGGCAGGCCATCCGCTTCGCCACCATCGATTCGAGCGTGTCGCTGCTGCTGGCGTTTCTCATCAACGCGGCCATTCTCATCGTGGCGGCGGCGGCCTTTCACACCACTGGCAACCAATCCGTAGCCGACATTACCGATGCTCACCGCCTGCTCGACCCGATTCTGGGCGTGAAACTGGCGGGTATTTTCTTCGCCGTGGCCCTGCTGGCGGCGGGGCAAAACTCCACCGTGACGGGCACCCTCGCCGGGCAAATCGTGATGGAAGGATTTCTGAACATCCGCCTGAAACCCTGGCTGCGGCGGCTGCTCACGCGCGGGGTGGCCGTGGTCCCCGCGCTGGTGGTGACGCTGCTCTACGGCGACGGCGGCGTGGGCGACTTGCTGGTGCTGAGCCAGGTGATTTTGTCGCTCCAACTGAGTTTCGCCGTGGTGCCGCTGGTGCTGTTCACGAGCCGGAAGTCGCTGATGGGACCGTTTGCCAATGCCTTCTGGCTGCGCCTGACGAGTTGGGCCGTGACCGCCATCATCATCGTATTAAACGGGTATTTGCTCTGGCAAACCGTGGCGGGGCGCTGACCCGGTAACCCGTTGCCTGTTAGGATATTATTGTTGAAAAGTCGCTCGCTTGCGAGCGACTTTTTTGTAGTTTGGCCGGGCCAATTCCCCACCGGCCATGCCTCAACTCATCCAGACGTTTGAAGACGACAGCACTGTCGCCTTCGACCGAGGGTCGTTCGACGACTGGTGCGTGTACCTGCACCGGCCCCCGGCCCGGCGGTACGCCCCCACCGACGAGCAGTATTTTGCCCGCTTGCAGGTGCTGGGCGGCGCGTACGGGCACGAGACGATCTACGACGATTTTCTGAAAATTTACGCCCAGACCACCACACAACCCGACGCTGCCGTACTGGGGTCGATTTTGCGGGAAAGTCAGAAATACGCCGCCCACGCGCTGGAAGTGGCAATTTGGCTGACGGTTATTTACGCGGGCATGATCGCTGAAGAAAATAAAACGGGGGCTATTCTGAAAAAACGCATCAAACGCCTGGGCATGCACCAGGCACTCGTCGAACGGCTGTCGCCCGCCTTGGCCGCCACCTTCAGCAAAGACAGAAAATGGCGGGAACTCGACGCCATTTGCCGGGAAAAAGGGTTTTAAGGCCGACCCCGGTTGGAGTTTCGCCGGTTCAACCGGCCTTTTTGCGCATTCACAAAAGTTTTTCACGAAAGCCTGCAAAAACTTCCGTTACCTTTGTCGCTCAACGCCTTACGCCGATGAAGTTCCTCGCTTAGAAACCCGCGCGGTTTCTCGTCTTTCCCTTCGCCCGCCTTGTCGGGCCGTTTCTCTCATTTGCCGAAATTCAATTCGCAGCTTGCTCCCGCGCGGGAACGGTCGCGTCCCTCTTGTTTATGAAAAAGTTTCTGAAACTTTTCCTGGCCGCTTTGCGCGGTTCGGAAACCAACCTGACGTCCGGGAGCATCAACCGGGCCATTTTTCTGCTGTCTGTTCCGATGATTCTCGAAATGGCGATGGAGTCGCTGTTTTTTATCGTCGACGTGTTTTTTGTGGCCAAAATCAGCACCGAAGCCGTGGCCACTGTTGGCCTGACCGAGTCGGTGCTGACGCTCGTGTACGCCATCGCCGTGGGCCTCAGCGCGGCGGCCACGGCCCTCGTGGCCCGGCGCGTGGGCGAAGGCAACGCCCGCGAAGCCGGGGCGGTAGTGGGGCAGGTCATCCTGGTGTCGCTGGTGGTGGCGGTGCTGACGGGCGTACCGGGTTTTCTGTTCGGCGAAGACATCCTGCGGCTCATGGGCGGCAGCGAACGGCTCGTTGCCAGCGGCACGCCCTTCACCCGGATGATTTTCGCCAGTGCGCCCGCCATCCTGCTGTTGTACACACTCAGCGGCGCGTTGCGCGGCGCGGGCGAAGCCTCCGTCGCGATGCGCTCGCTCTGGGTGGCCAATGGCGTGAACATCCTGCTCTGCCCGGTGCTGATTTTCGGCTGGGGGCCGTTCCCCGAACTGGGCGTGCTGGGGTCGGCGGTGGCGACCACCACGGGCCGAAGCATCGGTGTGCTGTACCAACTGGCGGCGTTTTTGCGCAAGCGGGATGCTGTCGTGCGGGTCACGCGGGCCGATTTGCGCCCGCAGGTTGCGCTGATTCGCAACCTGCTCAACGTAGCCGCCGGGGGCACGGGGCAGTTTCTGATTGGCTCGGCGAGTTGGGTGTTTCTGACGCGCATCGTGTCGGGCTTCGGTCCCGACGCCGTGGCGGGCTACACGATTGCGATTCGCATCCTGATTTTCACCATTCTGCCCTCGTGGGGCATGGCCAACGCCGCCGCCACGCTCGTGGGGCAGAACTTAGGTGCGGGCCAGCCCGACCGGGCGGCCACCTCGGCCTGGCGGGCGGCGTACTGCAACGTGGGCTTTCTGCTGGTGGTCAGCATCGTGTTTTTTCTCGGCGCGACGGACATCGTCGGGTTTTTCGACCGCAAGCCCGAAGTACTCACCGTGGCCGTGCATTGCCTCCGGATTTTTTGTCTCGGCTACCTGGCTTTCGCCTTCGGCATGGTGATGACGCAGGCCCTCAACGGCGCGGGCGACACCCGTACGCCGACGCTCATCAACCTGTTCTGCTTCTGGGTCGTGGAGGTGCCCCTGGCCTACGCCCTGGCCAACGTACTCGGTTGGGGGCCGTCGGGGGTGTTCTGGTCGGTGGCCATCAGCGAAGCCCTGCTGGCGGCGCTGGCGGTGTGGGTGTTCAGGCGGGGAAAATGGAAATTGGTGAAGGTGTGACGAAACGAAGTTGCGGGCAGGGACTCTCCCCGCAACTTCGTTTTTCAAACCCACTAAAAAACACGAGTTTTACGAAAAACAAAAATGGAATGAAAACGACACTCGACCTTGACGAACAGTTGTTGACCGAAGCCCAAACACTGACGCAGACCGAATCGAAACGAGACGTGGTGAATCTGGCGCTGAAAACGCTGATTCAGACCTTGCGGCGGCGGCAGATGCTGGAGTTGCGCGGCAAGGTTCAATGGGAGGGAAACTTGGATGAGCTGCGGGCCGCCTGATGGAACCGGTCTTGTTCGATACAACCGTTTGGGTGGATTACCTGAATGGCGTCATCACTCCGCAGACGGAGTTGCTGCATCAGTACATCGAGCACAACGAACCCGTCCTCGTCAACCCAACCGTGGTTCAGGAGGTATTGCAGGGCATTCGTAGTGACGCCCAGTTTCGGCAGGTTCGGGAAAGTTTGCTTGGATTTCCGTGCCTAACTCTGTCTGGATGCGGCTCTGCAAGCGGCGGAGTTATACCGAGATTTACGGAAAAAAGGCGTCACCATCCGCCGGGCCAATGACTGCCTGATTGCGGCATACGCGCTGCATTTCGATATGGCCGTTTACCATAACGATGCGGATTTTACTCAGATTGCCCGGCACACGGGCCTGAAGGAAAAATTACAACGTTCATAGACTCCTCTTTATCGCGGTATGCGTTTCTGCCGAACCGTTGTTCTGCTGCTCCTCACTGCCTGCCACCGCAGCCCCGAGCCGGAGCCGAAAACTTACCGCGTTCCGGCGGAGGTGGAACCGTTCGTGCGGGCCTTCCGCGAGGAGGCGCTGAAGCGGGGAAAAACCGTGGAAACCGACAACCTCATCGTGGAATTCGGCCCGACCTCGGGCGACGAAGTCTGCGGGCAAAGCATCCTGGCGGCGGGGAAAACGCCGCGCATCGTGCTCAATCCGGGTTCGCTGTGCTGGCAGGGCGTTTCGCAGGAAGAAAAAGAAGGGCTCGTTTTTCACGAACTCGGCCACTGCCTGCTCGGGCGGCTGCACCGCACCGACCAACTGCCCAACGGCGCGTTCGCCAGCCTGATGAATGGACGGGACGTGGCCGTTTACGCGATTTGCCAGTACGATTTGAGCGGCACCAACGGGGTCGGTTGCGACAAACGCCCGCGCCGTACGTACTACGTGGACGAGCTTTTTGACGAAAAAACACCCGTGCCGACCTGGGCGAAGTAGTCAGACTGAGGGGCTGACCTGCCTCGGCTCGGTGGGGACGGGTCGCCGCCAGATGAGCACCACGAAGGCCACCCAGGCCAGCCCCACGAACGCCGAAGCAAAATACAGCACCGACGGCTCGCCGAAGTGCCCCAGCGCAAAACCGCCCAGCGGCGTCACCAGAAACTGCGCCATAATCTGCACCGATTGCTGAATGCCGAGCGTTTCGCCCTGCAATTCGGGCGACACGGCGTTCGACACCAGCGAGGAAAGATTCGGCATCGTCAACCCCTGCGGAATCGACAGCAGCGGCACCACCCAGTACAATTCCCAGCGGGTTTGCGGCCAGAGCATCACCAGGTAAGCCAGCGAATTCCAGAGCAGCGTCACCACCAGCACCTGCCGGGGCTGGAGGCGTTTGGCGAGCAGCCGCACCAGCCCGCCCTGCGTAATCACGCCCCAGAGGCCGATGTAGCCGAAATAGTAACTGAGGTTCTGGGCGTTCCAGTGGAATTTGCCGATGAGGTACACCTGAAAAAACTGCACGAAAAACGAAAACCCGAACGTGAACAGAAAACTCACCACGAAAATAGGCCGCAGCGTGTCGTTGCTGAAGCCTTTCGCCAGGTTGCGCAATCCCGTCCACGGGCTGATGACCGCCTCGCGGTTGGGGTTGGCGAGGGTTTCGGGAAAATTGAAATACACCAGCACGAGGTTAATGGCCGCCAGCAGGGCCGAAAATGCGAACGGCGTGGCATAACTGAACCAGGGCACCAGCGTGGCATCCGACAGCAGCCCGCCCATCACGGGCCCGACGATAAACCCGAGGCTAAACGCCGCGCCCACCAGCCCGAAATTGCGGGCCTTGGTCTGCGGGTCGCTCACGTCGGCAATGGCCGAGTACACCACCGAGAGGTTGCCCGCCGCCATGCCCAGAAAGGCCCGCGACGCAAACAGCAACACGATGCTGCGGGTGTAAATGCCGAGTGAAAAGAGCGCGTAGCCCGTCACGGTGGCAAAAAGGCTTAAATTCAACACCTTGCGCCGTCCGAATTTATCCGACAAACTGCCGAGCAGCGGCGCGCTGAAAAACTGGAAAAACGAGAAAATCCCCAGCAGGAATCCCAGCAGCCGCGTGCGCTCGGCGTAGGGCACGGCGTCGGCGAGCAGCCCGCCCGATTCGAGCAACAGCGGCCCCGTGATGGGCACCACGATGCCCACACCGAGGAGGTCGATAAAAACGGTCAGGAAAATAGTAACGAGCGGGGTGCGGCGGGGCGTGGCAGTCAGTTCGGGCATGATGACGTCTTCGAAATTTTTCAAAATCGTCATGCCGAACCTGTTTCGGCATGACGTTCGGTCAATTAGTTCTTAAAAATCAACGCCACGCAATGCGCCGCCACGCCTTCCCGCCGACCCACGAAACCCAGGTACTCGGAGGTCGTGGCTTTGATGGAAATGGCGTCTTCCTCCAGGCTCATGACTTCCGCCAGGCGGGTTTTCATGGCGGGAATGTGCGGGTTAAGTTTTGGCTCCTGCAAGACTACGGTGGCGTCGAGGTTGCCCACTTCGTAGCCCTTTTCGCGCACCATATTCAGCACGTTTCGCAGCAGAATCGTGCTGTCCACGCCTTTCCATTGCGGATCTTTGTCCGAAAAGTGGTAGCCGATGTTGCGCAGGTTGGCCGCCCCCAGCAGCGCGTCGCAGATGACGTGCACGAGCACGTCGGCGTCGGAGTGGCCCACGGCCCCGTGCGTGTGCGGCACCTGGATGCCGCCCAGCCAGAAGGGCCGTCCTTCGGCGAGTTGATGCACGTCGTAGCCCTGGCCGATTCGGAATGTCATGGTTGGCAGTTGGCAGGTGGCGGTTGGCAGAAAATTCGGCTGGCTGTTTTGCCAACTGCTTCCTGCCCACTGCCTACTGGTTAGTCCGGTAGTACAGCGTCGAGCAGGCTTCGGGGCGCAAAATGGCCCGCGCCACGCGGTGGGCGTCGTCGGGCGAAACAGCCTGGATGGTCGCCGACTCACGGTTGACCAGCTCGGCGTCGCCCGCGTTGGCGGCGAAGGCCAGGTTCATGGCGCGGTTGAGCAGTTCCACTTCCGAGAACGTCAGCGTGGCTTCGGCCTGGTTTTTCACCTTGGCGAGTTCGGCTTCGTCGGGACCGGTTTTGGTCAGGTCGGCCAGCAGGTCACTCACCGCCGCGTCGGCGTCTTCGAGCGTTACGCCGGGGTTCAGGTTGCCCTGCACAACCAGCAGACCGGGGTCAAGCGACGAGGTCAGGTAGGCGTTGAGGTTGTTGAAGAGTTTTTCTTCTTTCACCAGCCTCCGGTGCAGCCGCGCCGATTTGCCCCGGCCCAGCACGTCGGCCAGCAGGTCGGCGGCGTGGAAATCGGCCTCGTACCGGCCCGGTGTCGGCCAGGTTTTGTACAGCGCGTTGAGCGGCACGCTGGCGGTGATTTCTTCAAAACGCGCCTCGGTCTGCGGCGGCTCGGCGGGCAGGCGGCGGCGGTACGCTTCGCCCGCCGGAATGGGCGCAAACCACCGGGCGCAAAGGGTTTTCACCTGCTCGACGGTTACGGCCCCGGCCACAACCAGGATGGCGTTGTTGGGTAGGTAGTATTTGTAAAAAAAGCCGCGCACATCGTCCATCGTGGCGTTTTCGATGTGCGAAATTTCCTTGCCAATCGTGGCCCAGCGGTACGGGTGCACCCGGTACGCCAGGGGCCGGAGCTTGAGCCACACGTCGCCGTAGGGCTGGCTGAGGTACCGTTGCTTGAATTCCTCGACCACCACTTTTTGCTGCACGTCGAGCACCTGCGGGTCGAAGGAGAGCGCCATCATCCGGTCACTTTCGAGCCAGAAGGCCGTTTCGAGGTTGACGGCGGGCAGCGTGATGTAGTAGTTGGTCAGGTCGGGCGAGGTGAAGGCGTTGTTTTCGCCGCCCACTTTTTGCAAGGGCTCGTCGTAGGCCGGAATGTTGCGCGAGCCGCCGAACATCAGGTGCTCAAACAGGTGCGCAAAACCGGTACGGTCGGGGTCTTCGTCGCGGGAGCCGACGTTGTAGAGAAGGTTGACGGCGGCCATCGGGGTGGTGTGGTCTTCGTGGACGTACACCCGCAGGCCGTTATCCAGCACAAAATTTTCGTAATGAATCAAGGGTTTCAGCAGTTTCAGCGTGCAACAAATGGCGAACGGCGCGGCGACACCGGGAGCGAGTCTTGCCGCGCCAATTCAGGGGCAAAAGTACCTTTTTCGGGGGAAAGTTTCCTTCTTGCCGCGCGGTACCAGTACTTTGTCCTGTTCATGAAAAAAGTCGTTCTTCTCCTTTTCTTCGCTTTTGCCAGTCTTCTTTCCGCCAGCGCCCAGTTGCAATCGGACCCCGCCGCCCAACAACTGGTGGTGCAAAGTCTGGAAAAAATATACAACCACGAGTTCGCCGAGGCCCAGCTCCTCGTAGCCCGGCTGCACGCCCGCTACCCCCAGCACCCGGTGGTGCCGCTGTTGCAGGCCATGCAAACCTACTGGCAAAACGTGCCGCTGACGAAAAACCCGGCGGCCACGAAGCAGTACACGGCGGCGCTGAACCAGGCCATCACCCTGGGCGAACAACTGCTGGAAACGGGCAAATACGACGCTGAGGCTAACTTTTTCCTACTGGCGGCCCACGGCTATCTGTCCATGCAGGAGTCGGATGCGGGCGAGTTTCTGCGGGCCGTGGGCGAAGCCCGGCGGTCGTATGGCTACCTAAAAAAAGGCTTCAACCTGACGGAAACCAACCCCGAATTTTACTTTTCCACGGGCCTTTACAACTACTATCGCGAGGAGTACCCCGCCGATCACGGCATTGTAAAGCCCCTGATGCTGTTTTTCGCCGCCGGAAACAAGCAACTCGGTTTGCAGCAAATGGAAGTGGGTTTTCGGAAAGGGTATTTCACCCGGTACGAAGCCGCGTACTACCTGACGTACGTGCTGCTCAAACACGAGAACCAGCCGGGCCGGGCGCTGCCGTACTCGTCGGCGCTGTACGGCAAATTTCCGCAAAACCCGCTTTTTACCCTTCGTCACACCGAGGTGCTGCTGATGCTCGGCCGCTACGCCGAAGCCGAGCCGCTGGTGGCCCGCCTGCAGCAACTCAGTGGCAAGGTGTACCCGGTGGCTGGCGCGGCGCTGGCGGGTATTCTGCAGGAAAAGAGCCGGAAAAACGACAGCGCGGCCACGGTCTTTTACCAGAAAGCCATCAAAGCGCCCGAAGGCGAGCGCTACACCCAGGATTTTATTGGCGCGTCCTACCTCGGTCTGGGGCGGATCGCCCTTCGTGCGGGTAACCGCGCCAAAGCCCGCGAGTATTTTCACAAAACCCTGCGAGTGGCCGAATACCGCGCCACCGTGGAGGAAGCGCGGCGGCTTTTGAAGGAAAATTAGTCCTCGTTTAGCCCATCACCTGCCGCAAATAGGCTAGGCCCTTCACCGCAATTTCTTCCCGCGAGGGTTCGATGGGCCGCCAGATGGCGGCAGCTTTGGCCATTGTTTTCACATCGAGCGTAAACGATTCGATGGTTGCGTAACCCGCGTAGCCGACGTCGTGCAGGGCGGCGGCGAGGGCGGGCCAGTCGGTGTGGTCGTTGCCGGGGGTGCCCCGGTCGTTGCCGCAGGCGTGCAGGTGCCAGAGTTTGCTGCCCGCCCGGCGGATGGTTTCGGCGAGGTTTTTCTCCTCGATGTTCATGTGAAACGTGTCGAAATGCACGCCCACCACCGGGCTGCCCACCGCTTCGACCAAGCGGAGTACCTGCTCACCGGTGTTGATGAAATCGGTTTCAAAGCGGTTGAGCGGCTCCAGCGCCAGGCGCAGGCCCTCTGCTTCAGCGCGGGCGGCGAGCGTTTGCAGGTGATTCGCCACCAACGCCCACTGGCGCTGGTATTCCTCTGCCGACGTTTGTTCGGCCCGGCCCACCGCCGAGTACAGCGGCCCGACGAGCAGGGTGGCTCCCAGAACGGGCATCAAATCGAGCAGCCGGTTCACGAAGGCCAGGGCCACGGCTTGCTCGTCGGGCGTGCCGCGCAGATCGCGGCCCGGCCCCATCGCGGCGCAGAGTACGTCGGCGCGGAGGCCGTGGCGGTCGAGTTCGGCTTTTACAAGAACCGGGTCGAACGCCTCTGGATCTTCGACGGCGATTTCCACGCCGTCGAAACCCCATTCTTTGAATTTGGGAAACCAGGCGGTGCTTTCGTCGGTGAAGGGCGAGGTAAACAGAAACGTGTTGATGCCGAAACGCATGGGAAAGGAGTAATTGGTTGATTGGGTAATTCAGGGAAAGAGGCCAACGCATCGCTCTGCCGCAATTACCCGATTAAGGCACGACGCCCTCGTTGAAAAACACGCAGAGGCCGTCCTTGCCTGACACGGCGAGGTCGGGGTGGCCGTCGGCGTTGAGGTCGGTTACGGCGAAGTGAATGCCCGTGCCCTTGCCCACGCCCATCGGGCCGTAGCTGATGATCTGTTTGACAAAGGTTTCGCCCGTCCACTGGTAATAGTAAATGCCGTAGTCGTCGTGGGAGCCGGGGTCGTGGTCGTTATGGGCGCGGTAGCGTTTGCCGGTCAGGAGTTCGGGTTTTTTGTCGCCGTCGAGGTCCACCCAGGCCATTTCGTGGAACTGCGACTGGTGCGGGTCGATGGCGTGTTTTTTCCAGGTTTTGGCGGCGGTTTGCTCGTACCAGTCGAGGCCGTAATCGTGGGCCTGACCGACGATTAAATCAGCCCGCCCGTCGCCGTTGACGTCCTGCACGAGAATCGGCACGCTGGCCGAGCCGAGCTTGAAATCCGGGTGCCAGGTCCATTTTTCGGTCAGGGGTTGTTTTGGGGCTTCGAGCCAGCCGTCGGCCAGGATGAAATCGCCGCGTCCGTCGCCGTTCAGGTCGCCAAAACCGAGGCCGTGGCCTTGTTTCTGGTCAAAAATTTTGTATTCGGTAAACGCGCCCAGGGCTTTGCCCGCCGCGTCGCGGTTGAGCCGGTAAAATTTAAAGGGAAATCCGGGGTTGTTGGGCACCAGTTCCGGAAGGCCGTCGCCATCCACGTCCCAGGCGCGGGTGGTTTCCACGTTGCCGGTCGGGGCGATGACGTGGTCGGGCCATTCGGCGTCGGGTTTGCCCGGATTCTCCCGCCAGTGAAGCGCGCTTCCCCACCAGCCACCGGTGACGAAATCCAGCCGACCGTCGCCGTTGACGTCGAGCGGAATCGTCGAGAAATCGTCATAGTACTCGCCGTAGCGCTTCACCTCGCCGACGACGTGTTTTTGGATAAAGGCCGGGCCTTCGTACCAAAACCCGCCCGACACCAGATCGGGCCTGTCGTCGCCGTTGACGTCGAAAGCCCCGACCGATTCGTAGGTTTCCAGCGAAACGCGCTGCATCCGAAAGTGGAGTGGCGGCTGTGCCAGGGTGGGTAGAGCGAGCAAAAGCAGCAGAAGGACGTGGTGCATAAACGACGGGGACAATTGCGGGCGGCAAGCTACGGAAAAGAAACATCGGTGACGCAAGGCGCGCCGAATGCGAGGGTGCTTCAACGTCCCACACGTTCTTTTTTCGGAAACTTCGTCCCTTTCTTTGCCCCGGACCTTCGCCCGGCGGATCGGATTTTTTCACATCAACGCCTTGCTCTCCTGAACATCACCCTGGCGCAGGCGAAAACGGCAGTAGCAGCTACGCTGTGTTTACGGCTAAGCCAGTTTTTTCTCAACAAATTGAATGTACCAGGGAGGCACTGCGTCTGCCGTCACGGTCAGAATTCCATCTTTCAACTGCGCAATTTCTAATGAACGACTGCCATCGGCCGAGTTATCGTACAGGTAGGCTTCATCCGCCAGAAGAAGCGCAGCGGCTAAATTTTCCAGCGAACGCCAATATCGTTCACGAATTTTTTGTTCTGGCACCAAATGCCCTCCTTTTGCCCTGCGGTTCTGGACTCGGGACACGTTGATGTCCGGGTCGCGGGTGGTTACGTAGAAAAAGCGGATGTAGTAGCCAGCCACCTTCGCCTTACGGAGGGTATCGATTTTATCCGCCGATGACATAACAGTTTCAAATGTGAAGGACAGCCCGTTCACGATCAGCATCTGGCGGATAAAATCGGTGAGTAGAGCTGCAATGTAAGCATCTGAAACCGAGGAGCGCGTGTCCATGTACCCATCGGCTTTCCAAAGAATAAAGCCTTCAGCCAACTGACTCAGGGTAATTTCCGCTTCGCGACAAATCTTGGCTGCTAACGTTGATTCGACGAGAAAATCATCCCATTGCGATTGTGTGGGGGCAATGCTGAAATTGCTGAAAACTAAGGTGTCGTAAGTCCTGAGTTGCTCTTCGATTTCATCTGGATTAAGATAATAACCCAACTCAAAAGGTGGCGCATCTTGAAATTCACGCGTAATTGTGGTTTTACCTGAACCGTTCGGTCCGGCAAAGACGGTCAGTTGTTTCACCGAATTTTCATCGTACGGTGAGTAGGCTTTTGCAGAGGCGATAACTTTTTCAGCGGTATTGCCGCACCGGATAGCTGGCGTTCTACCAACTCATCGCCTTCAGCCACAACCACCCGCAATCCTTGGTAGAGGGACTGCTCGTAAGCCGATGCAACCGCTTCCGTAGCCTGTTCGGTTACGGAGCGAGGGCGGGCCGTGTCAAGAGCGGTTTGCATAATTGGCAATGAATTTCAAGCAAAATACGGACTTCGTTCCGAGAATACCAATCATCCCGTTGCCCCCACCACCTGCGCCTGCGCCACCGGCGAGGCACTTCCCTGGCCTTCCTGGGCCTTTTTTTGCTCGGCGGGCATTTCGGCGCGGGGCGGCTTGGCGCGGATGATGAGCCGCAGCGACTGGTCGTAGGTGGCGTAATTCCAGATCCAGTTGATGAAAATCACCAGGCGGTTTCGCACACCCACGATGCTGAACAGGTGGACAAACATCCAAACCACCCACGCAAAAAAGCCGCTGAATTTCAGAAACGGCAAATCCACCACGGCGAGGTTGCGGCCCACGGTGGCCATCGAGCCTAAATCGCTGTACACAAATTCTTTCATGGGCTGGCCGCGTAGTTGCCGCCCAAGGTTTTTGGCCAGCAGCTTGCCCTGTTGCAGCGCGGGCTGGGCCAGTTGCGGGTGGCCAGCCGGAAATCTTTCGCCTTCAACCATGGCGGCCACGTCGCCAATGGCGTACACGTTTTGAAAGCCCTCGACGCGGTTGAAGCGATCCACCTTCAGGCGACCACCCCGAGCCAAACCCTCGGGCGGTACGAGGCCGTCGAGGAAGTTGGCCTTCACGCCCGCCGCCCACACGAAGTTGTCGGTGCGGAGTTTGCGGCCGTCGGAAAGCACGACATTTTTGCCGTCGTAGTCGGTCACTTTGGTGTTGAGCAGGATGTTTACGCCCAATTCTTCAAGGAATTGCTGCGATTTTACCTGGGCGTTTTCCGACATCGGCCCGAGCAGTTCGGCCCCCGATTCCACCAGGTACACCTGCATCCGGGTGAAGTCGAGTTCGGGGTAATCGCGGGGCAGCACGTGGGCGCGCATTTCGGAAAGCGTCCCCGACAGTTCGACGCCCGTCGGGCCACCGCCCACCACGACGATGTTGAGCAGCCCCTGGCGCGTGTCGTCGTCTTCGGCGACGAGGGCCTTCTCAAAATTTTCGAGCAACCGGTTGCGCAACGCCAGTGCCTCGCCGACCGATTTCATCGGCCAGGAGGTGTTTCTGAAGGTCTGGTTGCCAAAGTAATTCGTGTCGGCACCGAGGGCCAGCACGAGGTGGTCGTAGCGCAACTCGCCGAGGCCCGTTGTAATCGTGGCCGTTTGGGGCGAAACCTTCGTGACTTCCGTGACGCGAATGTGGACGTTTTTGCAGGTTTGAAACGCTTTTCGGAGCGGAAACGAGATGCTGCTCGGCTCCAGCCCGGCGGTGGCCACCTGGTAAAACAAGGGCTGAAACTGGTGGAAATTGTTTTTGTCAATCAGCACCAATTGCACGTTGCGTCGCGAGAGTTCGCGGGCGAGCATCAGCCCGCCAAAGCCCATGCCGACGATGACCACGCGCGGCTTGTCGGTATCGGGAATGTTTATTGTCATGGTTGTAAAAATGAGGAGCGGGAAAGTGAGAAGCGAGAAGATTATTTTTGAATTAAATTCTCACTTCCCGCTTCCCATTTCCCGATTCGACGTGAAGTACCTGCTCGTAAAACGCCTCGTACTGGGGCAGGATACGGGTAATGTCAAATTCCTGTGCCCGGTTGAGGGCGTTGACCTTGAACGTCGGCAGGTGGGCGTCGTCGAGGATGTACAGCGCGTTTTTAACCATGTCGTCCACGTCGCCAATTTCCGAGAGAAAACCCGTCACGCCGTTGATATTCACTTCGGGCAAGCCGCCCGCGTTGGTCGAAATCACGGGCACTTCGCAGGCCATCGCTTCGAGCGCCGCCAGGCCGAAACTTTCTTTCTCCGAGGGCATGACGAACAAATCGGCCACCGAGAGTACCTCTTCGATGGCGTCAAGTTTGCCCAGAAACCGCACGTCGGGCATGAGGCCCATGTCGCGGGCCAGTTTTTCGAGGCCGGGGCGTTCGGGGCCGTCGCCAACCAGCAACAGTTTGCTTGGTAAAATTTTCCTCAACTTGGCAAACACGCTGAGCACGTCTTCGATGCGTTTCACTTTTCGGAAATTCGAGGTGTGCACGAGCAGTTTTTCCCCGTTCGGGCAAATGGCGAGTTTGAAATGGTCTTTTTTCTGCTTCTTGAAGCGTTCAAGGTCGATGAAGTTGGGAATCACTTCGATGTCGCGCGTGATGTCGAACTGCGCGTAAGTGTCCTGCCGCAGGCTTTCCGAAACGGCCGTTACGCCGTCGGAGGCGTTGATGCTGAAGGTCACGACCGGCTCGAACGAGGGATCTTTGCCCACCAGCGTGATGTCGGTGCCATGGAGCGTGGTGATGAACGGGATTTCAATGCCCTGCGAGTGGAGAATCTGCTTGGCCATGTACGCCGACGACGCGTGCGGGATGGCGTAATGCACGTGCAGCAACTCCAACTGGGCGTTTTTCACCACCTCGACCATCTTGCTGGCCAGGGCCAGTTCGTAGGGCGGGTACTGAAACAGCGGATAGTTGGGGATGTGGACCTCGTGGTAGAACAGGTTTTCGTTGAAGAAATCGAGGCGGGGCGGCTGCGAGTACGTGATGAAGTGGACCTGATGCCCGGCCTTGGCAAGGGCCTTGCCCAGTTCGGTGGCCACCACGCCGCTACCGCCGAAGGTAGGGTAACAAACAATACCGATTTTCATAAATGTGGTCAGTAGTCAGTCGGTCGACAGGTTGACGAGGAATTTGCGGTTGCAACGCCGGGGCGGGCAGTTTCATTCCCGACTCAAAAACTTCCCGAACTGGTTCTATAAAGGGACTACAACTTTCGGGAAGTCCTTACTCGCCCCAACGATGGTAAACGGTTAGTTCCGTTTCAGCGGGATTTACCACAACGTATCCATTGATCTCCGTTTCACGGGCATTCCCTGGCTCAACGGCAACCCACCCTGTTTTGAACCGAAACACTCGAACGTCCGAGTTCATCCATCTCGGAAAGCTGTTAACAATCATGGTGTTGTCCGAAAAATTGGTGTATGTAAATGGAAACGTTGGTTTGTCGAATTGCTTCCAGTGCGCGAGCCTATCAGCCGCGAAAAAGGTGCTGTCCACGAACTGCCAGCCATTTTTCGATGCAAAGTCAATGAATTGAGCTGACGTAAACGCGTATTTATCGTTTGATTTCCAGTAAAGTTCGCGGTGCCCACCCCAGGGACCCTGGTCGCTTTGGTTTTTGATCAAATTCTCCTTCCGGAACGTCGCCCAGAAGCCAGCGGGCGTCAAGTCGTAGCAAGACTGGAGAAGAACGGCTGCGCCGACAACGAGTAATCGGTTCAGATTTATCAAAAGCAGGATTCTGGTGCTCATGGGTTCGTGGAAACATCGGAAAGGCTCAATACTTCTTGCCGCGAAAACTTCCCGAAAGTTTCAGAACTTTCGGGAAGTTTTCCCATCAACCATGCCACGCACCCCACGCATTAAACCTACGTTCCGGCAGATTTTTGCCGGTTTTTTCCGGTTGGTGCGCTGGCCGAATCTGTTGATTCTGGCCCTGACGCAGTACCTGGTGCGGCTTTCGCTCATCAGCCCGGAGGTGCCGTGGTACCGGGGACTGCTGGAGGGCGAACTTTTCCGCCTGATGCTTTCGACGGCCAGCATCGCGGCGGCGGGCTATATCATCAACGATTATTACGACATTAAAATCGACCTTATCAACAAGCCCGAACGCGTGGTAATTGGCCGGTACATCCAGCGCCGCTGGGCGCTGGGCATCAATTTCGCGCTCAACGGGCTGGGCGTGCTGTTGGGCCTGACGGTCAGCTACCGGGTGGCGGCCATCAACCTCGCCGCCGTGTTTTTGCTCTGGCTGTATTCCAACTACCTGAAGCGGCGACCGTTCTGGGGCAATTTGCTCGTGTCGGTGATGACGGCCCTGTCGCTCCTCGTGCTGGCGGTGCAGTACCGGCGGCACGAGGAGGTGGTGTACCTCTACGCCTTGTTTTCGTTCTGCTTGTCGCTGGTGCGCGAAATCATCAAAGACATGGAAGACGTGAAAGGCGACGTCGCCTTCGGCTGCGAAACCCTCCCGATTCTCTGGGGGCTAAGGCGTACCAAAACCCTGCTCTACGCCATTCTGGCCCTGTTTTTTCTGATTATGGCCGGTTCGTTGCGCGTGTTGCCCACGTCGATGGTGTACCTGTTTGCCGGGCTGGCCCTGCCGATGGGGTACCTCGTGTACCGCCTCGTGCGGGCCGACACCCGCCAGGATTTCGCTTTTCTGAGTCAGTACTGCAAAATCGTCATGCTGCTGGGCGTGCTGACGATGGCGTGGGTGTAATTCAGAGGCGTGCGGGCGAATGATTTTGGGGGCGACGTGCGTTCCTGGTAAAAAAGACAGTTTTTTCCGATGCTTCCCTTCATTACGTCCGCGCTGGTTTTACTCGGTTTGGCGAGCGGTCGGCCTTCAGTTTCCTGGATGGCATTTACGGCGAACGCCTACCCGTTTTTCCTCGAAAAAACCAACCGCCACCCGGCTCGTTCGTGGATTCGCAACCCGAAAGTGCAAGCCGAAGACTGCGATTCAGCCTACCGCATGAAGCCGATTGTCCTCGAAAACGGCGCGGTGATGGGCGATGCCACCCACGGCTCCTACCTGCTGTTTCAACACGTGGATTTGAAAAACGTGGAGCGCCTCACGTACCGGCTTTCGTCGCAACGCCACGCCGCCACCATAGAACTGCGCCTCGATTCGCCCACGGGCCGGGTGGTGAGTACGCTGCCGTACGCCAAAACCGGGAGTTGGGCCGATTTCGCCGAACTCAGCGCACCGGTAACGGCCTCGCCCGGCGTGTACGACCTGTACTTCGTCGTTGTCAAACCCGAGGAGCCGAACACCGACCTGTTGCGCCTCGACTGGATCTATTTTCACCGGAAAACAACCGGCCTGCCCCGACTGGGCGGGTAGGCGGGGCGTTTTTACTGCACCAGCAGCGTTCCACTGGCCGTAACCTCCAGCCGCGCTTCCCGCCCGCACACCAGCGCCCAGTTGTCGGCCTCGTGGCTGACGGGAAACCCGTACACGACCGGAAACTCGTAGGCGGCCACGTGTTCGGCCACGATCTCATCGGGCGTGAGGCCGTAGGGTGCATCGGGATTGTCTTTCAGGTCGGAAAAGCGACCCACCAGCAACCCCGCCAACCCGGCCAGTTTGCCCGCCCGCTCCAACTGCACCAGGTAACGGTCAAGGGCGTAGAGGTATTCGCCGGTGTCTTCCAGAAACAGGATTTTCCCCCTCGTGTCCACTTCCGACAGCGAGCCGATGATGTGGCAAATGAGGCACAAATTGCCACCCGTCAGCGCGCCCACGGCTACGCCCGGTCGGTTGCGCGGGTGCGGGGCCAATTCGTAGCGGAGAGCTTCGCCAAACAGCGCCTGCCGGAGGGTTTCGACCGACCGGCCCGTGGGGTCGAAGCCGAAGTTTCGGGGCATCGGCCCGTGGATGGTTTCCACGCCCAGCCGGTTGGCGTGCGCGTGGAGCGCCGTGAGGTCGCTGAAACCGACGAGCCACTTCGGGTTTTGCAGAAACTTTGTGAAGTCGAGTTGGTCGAGAATTCGGGTGACGCCGTAGCCGCCGCGCGCGGCGAAAACGGCCCGCAGGGTGGGGTCGTCGAGGAAGGCCTGCAACTCGGTGGCGCGCTCGGCATCGGTGCCTGCAAACTGGTGAAACTGGCGGGTCAGGGTTTGGCCCGGTTCCACCCGCAAGCCCCACGATTCAAGTTGAGCGAACGCCGGGTGAAGGAGCGAAACGTCCACGCGGCTGGCCGGGGCCAGCACGCCGACGCGGTCGCCAGGGCGGAGAAAAGGCGGGGTTTGCATGGGGCAAAGAAACAAAAAAGGCAGTTCACCAATCCGCCCCTGCCCCAATTCAGGCATTAACGGCCTTGCCTTCCGGTTCTTCTTCCTCAAACGCCAGCGGCGTGGCCAGCGGCATGGGTTCAAAGTCGGAAAGCCGGGCGATGTCGAGCGTGGTGGTGCCCTGCTCGGTGTTGTCGTACATTTTCGTGAATTTGGCTCCCCACTCGATTTCGTGGGCGTGGTACGAACTGCGGGCGTACACCAGTTGCGAAAACGTGTCTTCGGTGGCTTTCACCAAAATCAGAAACTCGGCGTCGGCGTGGGTGAGTTCGTCCTCGGTTTTGCCAAAAAGCGGGCTGGTTTCGGTGATTGGGTGGACGATGGTCCAGTTCAACGGGAAGAAGTTGACCTTGCTCCGCTCCAGGGGCAGGCCGTAATACTTGCGGGTGCGCTTGCCGTCGGGCAGGTCTTCGAGGAGCGACATGGCCACCTCCACATTGATTTCGATGAGTTGATTGGCGCGTTCGTTCACCATCCGGAACATCAGCGCGGTGGTGTCGAGGTAGGGCGAAATCAGGGCTTTTTCCGAAAACAGAATCTTGGCTTCAGGCCGCGAAAAACGCCCGTAGAGCAGCCCCGTGGCCAGCGCGAAGGCCAGTAGGCCCATCGTCGATTCGATGGCGGCCAGCAAACTGGTCCAGAAACCAGCCGGAGCGATGCGCCCGTAGCCCACCGTGGTGAGGGTTTGGGCGCTGAAAAAATAGGCGTCGTAAAAACGCGTCCAGGCCGACGACAGGTCGGCTCCGTGCAGGTGCTCGACGCCCGCCAGCACGAACAGCCCGGCAAACAGCAGGTTCGTTAACAGGAAAACGGCAATGACCAGCAGCAGAAAGTGAAACCACGACGTGGTGATGAGCCGGTGGTAGAGGTTGAGCCGCCCGGCAAAGGATTGGTTGACGCGCCGGACGTTGAAGGAGCCGTCGGGGTTGACGAGCCGCGTGGTTTCGTCCACGATTTGCTTGCCAAAACCGAGGTCGAGGCGCTTTTCCTCGTTTTCAACGAGCAGGTCGCGGTGGGGGATGCGGCGGGGAACGCGTGCAGCCATAAGAAACGGGTCGGATGAAGGGATGCCGCCAAAACCGGCCCGCGCCGGGGAAAGTTCTTCGGGGATTTACGAATTACGACGTGCGATTTACGATTTGTGAACGCCTGACCCTCGTAAACCGCACGTCGTAATTCGTAAATCAAATGAAAATCACCTCGTCGATCACCTCCTCGCCCATCTCGCGGTTGATGAGCGCGATGACCTTGCTTTTGGCCAGCAGCAACTCGTTTTTGAGCGGGGCCGAGTGAATTTGTACGTAGAGTTTCTTGTCTTTCACGTAGAGTTTGCCCGTCCGCGAGGCGATGCCCTTGCCCATGAGTTGCTCCCAGTAGGTCACCAGGTACGTTTCGTTGAACTTCGTGCGGAGCTGGTACGTGTTGAGCAGCTCATCGATGGCCTGTTTGAGCGTCGTTGTGCCCGGTTTGCGGGTGGTGGGAGTGCGGTACGACGAGGCCATGCGGGGGTTTTCGGGAAAACAAAAGTAGCGACCGCGCGGGGCTTATGAAAGGCGGACCTTCGACCGTTGCCTAAGTTTTCGCCGCCCGGTTTTGGGAAAATGCGTATTTCGTCCCGTCGGCCCAGGCCGACGGGACGCATGAAAATCCTCTACCTCTACCAGTTTTTCAAAACCCCCGACGAGGGCGGCATCCTGCGGTCGTACTACCTGGCCACGGCCCTGGCCGAAGCCGGGCACGACGTCACCGTGCTGACGTCGCACCAGCAGGCCGGTTTTCGGGAAGTACGGGTGAATGGCTTCACCGTACAGTACCTGCCTGTGGCTTACAACCAGCGGTTTGGCTTCGGGCGGCGGGTGTTCGCCTACCTCAACTTCGCGGTGCTGGCGCTGGGGTACGGGCTTCGGCTGCGCAAAATCGACCGCGTGTACGCCGCCTCGGTGCCGCTCACGGTGGGCCTGGCGGCGCTCGGCCTCAAGGCTTTGCGGGGCATTCCCTACTTTTTTGAAGTCGGCGATTTATGGCCGCAAACGCCCATTGAAATGGGGATGATTCGGAATTTTTGGCTGAAGAAAGGGCTGTATGCCTTCGAACGAGCCGTTTACCGAAATGCCGCACGGATTGTCGCGCTTTCGCCCACGATGCAGCCGTACATCGAACGGCACGGCGGCGCGGGCAAGACGGTTTGCCTGCCCAACCTGGCCGATTGCGATTTTTTCAACCCGACTCCGAAAACCCCGGCGCTGGAAGCGCGTTTCAACACCGGAGGCCGTTTCGTCGTGACGTACTTCGGGGCGATGGGCCGCGTGGTGGGCCTCGACGCGCTGCTGGAGGTGGCCCGGTTTTGCCAGCCCAAAACCGACAGCCTGCTTTTTCTTCTCGTCGGCGATGGCTCCGAACGGCCCTGCCTGCGCCAACGAACCGCCGACTACGGCCTGACGAACCTGCGCTTCCTCGACCCGCTCGATAAACCCACCCTGCGCGACGTGCTGAGCGTCACCGACCTCGTTTACGTGTCGTTTCTGCCGCTGCCAGTGCTGCAAACCAACTGCCCCAACAAACTCTTCGACGCCCTGGCGGCGGGTAAACCCGTGCTGACCAACCTGCCCGGCTGGCACACCGATCTGCTCGAAACACACCGTTGTGGCTGGTACGCGCCGCCCGACCAGCCCGAACGCGCCTGGCAAACGCTCCAACGGCTGCTATCTGACCCGGAGCGATTGGCCGCCTGTGGCCAGCGCGCCCGGCACCTGGCCGAAACCCACTTCGCGCGGACGCTGCTGAGTGGCCGGTTCGTGGCGTT
Source organism: Spirosomataceae bacterium (assembly GCA_965249815.1). Classification (GTDB taxonomy): domain Bacteria; phylum Bacteroidota; class Bacteroidia; order Cytophagales; family Spirosomataceae; genus JAJAZB01. Next base: position 2,343,565 of record CBDFMV010000003.1, read on the forward strand.
GTTTGAAGAAGGATCGGTAGCGAAAAGAACGGAGCAACTGGTGAAGTAGCAGAAACACGACGAATGGCCGGGGCCGCTCCGGGCGGCGTCGCTATGGGTTAATTGCGCTAACAAGTTCATCTGCAAGGGGTTGAAAATCAATCTTTTTTGAGAAAAAATCCGCTTCATGCGGGGATTCCCGAACCCGAAATATTTTTTGACAATCTGGGTTTAAAATTCTTTCTTTGTGCCGTTTTTCTAACCAAAACACTACACACAATGTCTGACATTGCATCGAAAGTAAAGGCCATTATCGTCGAGAAACTGGGCGTGGAAGAGTCGGAGGTCACTCCGGAGGCCAGCTTCACCAACGACCTCGGTGCCGACTCGCTCGATACGGTTGAACTGATTATGGAGTTTGAGAAAGAGTTCAACGTATCGATTCCCGACGATCAGGCTGAAAATATCCAGACCGTAGGTCAGGCCATCGCTTACCTCGAAGAGAACGCCAAATAAGTTCAGAGTGGTACTTTCCCGTGCTAATTTGAAAATGACCGTTCTCCGCTCATTTTCAAATTAGCATTTTTTTTCCCGGCAGTTTGGTTAATTGGTCAAGTGGGTAATTGGGTGATTCGTTGACGATGCTCTTTTATCCAATCACCCACCCGACCAATTTCCCAAATCCAAAAGCAGCAAACGTATGCAATTCAAGCGCGTGGTCGTGACCGGAATGGGTGCCCTGACGCCCCTCGGCAACACGGTGGAGGAGTTTTGGCAGGGCCTGGCGGCGGGTGTGAGTGGGGCGGGGCCTATCACCCGGTTCGACGCCAGCAAGTTTCGCACCCGGTTTGCCTGTGAGGTGAAGAATTTCGACGTGACCCAGTACATCCCCCGGCAGGATGCCCGCAAGATGGACCCCTTCACGCAGTACGCGCTGGTGGTGGCCGATCAGGCCATTGCCGACGCCAATTTCGCGCCCGACAGCCTCGACCTCGACCGCGTGGGCGTCATCTGGGGTTCGGGCATTGGTGGGTTGAAATCGTTTGAGGATGAGGTGATTAGTTTTGCCAAAGGCGAGGGTACGCCCCGATTCAATCCGTTCTTTATCACCAAAATGATCGCCGACAGTGCCTCGGGCCAGATTTCGATCAAGTACGGCTACCGGGGGCCAAACTACGTGACCGTGTCGGCCTGCGCATCGACCAACAACGCCGTCATCGATGCCTTCACGTACATCCGCATCGGCAAGATGAAGGTCTGCGTGACGGGCGGCTCCGAAGCCGCCGTGACCCAAGCGGGCGTGGGCGGCTTCAACGCCAACCGGGCACTCTCCGAACGCAACGACGACCCCGCCACGGCTTCGCGGCCCTACGACAAAGACCGCGACGGCTTCGTACTCGGCGAAGGCGGCGCGGCCCTGATTCTGGAAGAATACGAACACGCCAAAGCGCGCGGGGCCAAAATCTACGCCGAACTCATCGGCGCGGGGATGTCGTCGGACGCGTACCACATCACCGCGCCGCACCCGGAAGGCTACGGGGCGTACCTGGCCATGAAAGACGCCCTCGAAGACGCGGGCCTTCAGCCCGCCGACGTGGATTACATCAACACCCACGGCACGTCGACGCCCATCGGCGACCCGCAGGAACTGAAGGCCATCGAGCGCCTTTTTGGCGAAGCCGCCTACGGCCTTAACGTCAGCTCGACCAAGTCGATGACCGGGCACCTGCTCGGCGGCGCGGGAGCCATTGAGGCGGTGGCATCTATCCTGGCCGTGCAGCACCAACTCATTCCGCCCACAATCAACCATTTCACCGACGACCCCGACATCGACCCCCGCCTGAACCTGACCTTCAACCAGGCGCAGGCCCGCCGGGTGGACGTGGCCGTCAGCAATACCTTCGGGTTTGGCGGTCACAACACCTGCGTGGTATTCCGTAAATTCAGCGAATAGTGCTTCTGATTTTTACTGCGGCAGTTTTTGAGCCTTTCTCTCGCCTTTTCAAGACCGATACCGCCAGGGATAAGGTCTTGAAAAAGGCGGTGGCCACCCTCATTGGCTCGCGGCCCGGCAACCTGACGCTCTACCGGCTGGCGTTCATGCACACCTCCGTGGGCAAGGAGCACAAGGGCCGCGCTTTCCGCGAATCGAACGAGCGGCTCGAGTACCTCGGCGATTCGGTGCTGGGCATGGTGGTGGCCGAGTACCTGTTTATGAAATACCCGTACAAAGACGAGGGTTTTCTGACCGAAATCCGTTCGCGCATCGTCAATCGGGAGTCGCTCAACGGCGTGGCGCGCAAGCTGGGCATCGACAAACTGGTGGAGTACGACGCCAACCGCCGCACCATCCTGACCCGCACCTCGATGTACGGCGACGCCCTCGAAGCCTTCGTCGGGGCGGTGTACCTCGATAAGGGGTTTTCGTTCACGAAAAAATTCATCCTCAAGCGACTTATCTCCAACCACTTCGATTTGCAGTCGGTAGTAGAAAACAACGCCAATTTCAAGAGTCTCATCATCGAGTGGGCCCAGCGCGAGGGCCGCGACCTGCGTTTCGACATCAGCGAAACCGGCAGCACGCACAACAAGGAATTTGTGGCCGACCTGCTGGTGGACAACGAGCCCTTCGCCCAGGGTTCGGGCTTCAGCAAGAAAAAAGCCGAGCAGTCGGCGGCGGAAAAGGCGTGTGAGAAACTGGAATTGAAGTAGGCGTTTCCCGCAGAAATCCGCAGAGAAAAGGCCCGCCGATGAACACAGGGATTGCTTCTGTGAACACCGACAGGCCTTTTTTCTGCTGGAACTGAATCAATCTTTTTTTGCTCCGCCCACGGCTCCGGCCCCTTGTTTTTCGGCCAGTTTCTTGGCAGCTTTTTCGAAGTCACCGGCTTTGACGATGGTCAGCTTGGTGTAGTCGATGTGCTTTTTCATGGCGGCGTTGACCTGCTCGGGCGTGAGGGCTTCCATTTTCTTCTCAAAATCGGCGTCCCAGATCAGGGTGCGGTTCAGGTCGAGGTACGAATTGAGGCGACTGGCCAGCGACCCGTCCTGGGCGCGGGTCACCTGGCGGCTTTGCAGGTAGCCGCTTTTGGCCGCCTTGATTTCACCATCCGAAAAGCCCTCTTTCACCATTTTCTCGAACTCCTCACGCATGGCTTTTTCGAGTTTTTCGGCGTTTTCGGGATTGTAAATCGCGTACGTACCAAACGACCCGACCTTGTCGCGCGGGTCGGCGTTGACAAACGACCCAATGCCGTAGCTGATGCCTTCTTTCTGGCGGATGCGCGTGGCGAGGCGCGAATTCAGGAAACCGCCGCCGAGCAGGTAGTTGCCCAGCACGAGGGCCGGGTAGTCGGGGTCGTCGTCGCGGAGGGGCAGGTTCATCCCCGCCACCAGCATGGCGTTGGCTTTGTCGTTGGTCTGAATGGCCGGGCTGGTGGGCTTGATTTCCTGAAACGTCCGGGCAATGCGCGTGTAGGGTTTGGCTGATTTCCACGGCCCAAACTCCGTTTTGACCAGGTTGCGCAGGGCGGTTTCGTCAAAATCGCCCACCACGGCCACGGTGGCGTTGTTGGCTCCGTAGAAATCCCGGTAAAACTGCTTCACGTCGTCGAGTTTGAGGGTTTTGATGGCCTCTATTTCCTCGTCGAAGGTCATCGTGTACATCGGGTGTCCCTTCGGGTACGGGTTCATCAGCCGCTGGCTCGTGTTGAAGGCGATGGCCTGCGGCTCCTGTTTTTGCGACTCGATTTGCGCCAGGCGCTCCTGCTTCATTTTCTCGAATTCGGTTTCGGGAAACGTCGGGTTTTTCAGGTAATCGGTCACGATTTTCAGCACGGCGGGCAGGTTGTCTTTCGAGGTTTCCATCACCACGCCCGCCGATTGCCCGCCGCCAAACACGAACACCCGCGCCTTGAGCTTGTCGAGTTCGTCTTTGATTTGCTGGTAGCTGCGGGTTTTGGTGCCGCGCTCCAGCATCGAGGCCGTAAACGAGGCCACCGTGGCTTTGTTCATCAGGCTTTTCTCGTCGCCGTAGCGCAGCGTAAGCTGGGCGTTCACGCCGCTGCCGCGCGTTGTTTTGGGCAGCAGGGCGTACTTGACGCTTTTCGGTTCCTGGCCTCGCTTCGTGCGGGCCTCGATGTTGGCGGGCGAGGTGTCGAAGGCTTCCCCGGCGGCGACGGCCTTCTCGCCTTTGTATTCCTTCACCAGCGCGGCCACGTCGGGCGATTCGGGAACTTCGGCCCGGTCCGGTTTGGCGTCGGGCAGAAACAGGCCCACGGTGCGGTTGGAGGGTTTCAGGTAGGCGCTGGCCACGCGCTGCACGTCGGCGGGGGTTATTTTCCGCAAATTGTCGCGGTACAAAAACACCAGCCGCCAGTCGCCCGTGGCCATCCATTCGCTCAGTTGCAGGCCCACGCGGTCGGTGTTTTTAAAGAGCAAATCGATGTCCGAGAGGAGTTTGGCGCGGGCGCGTTCCACTTCTTCTTTCGTGGGCGCTTGGTTGGCCATCGCGTCGAGGGCGGCAAGCATGGTGGCGCGGGCCGAATCGGGCGATTGCTCCTTGCGGACTTCGGCGTAGAAATACGCAAAGCCGGGGTCGTGCAGGGCGGGCGTCCAGCCGTAGGCGAAGGCCGCTTTTTTGCCTTCCACGAGCGCCTTGTACAGCCGCCCCGAGGGTTCGTTGGTGAGTACGTCCATGAGCACGTCCATCGCGGCGTAATCAGGGTGCGAGCCCGACGGCGTGTGGTAGGCCACGGCCACGCCCTGGGTGTCGCCCACACGGCGCAGGTTCACCGAGCGCTCGCCGTCCTGGGTGGGTTCGGTGGTGTAGGTTTTGGCCAGCACCCGCTCCGGACGCGGAATGGGGCCGAAATACTGGCTGACGAGGCCGAGGGTTTTGGCTTCGTCGAACTTGCCCGCCACGAGCAGGATGGCATTGTCGGGCTGGTAGAATTTTTTGTAAAACGCCTTCAAATTATCAATCGGCACGCGCTCGATGTCTTCTTTCGAGCCGATCGTGGACTTGCCGTAGTTGTGCCACAGGTACGCCGACGACAGCACCCGCTCCATCAGCACCGCCTGCGGCGAGTTTTCGCCCATCTCGAATTCGTTGCGCACGACGGTGAATTCAGTTTCTAAATCTTCTTTTTTGATGAACGAATTCACCATCCGGTCCGACTCCAGGTCGAGTGCCCATTTCAGGTTTTCGTCGGTGGCCGAGAAGGTTTCGAAGTAATTGGTGCGGTCGTACCAGGTGGTGCCGTTGGGGCGCGAGCCGTGTTCGGTCAGCTCCTGGGGCACGTTGGGGTGTTTGGTGGAACCCTTGAACACCATGTGCTCCAGCAGGTGCGCCATGCCGCTTTCGCCGTAGCCTTCGTGCCGCGAACCCACGAGGTAGGTGATGTTGACCGTCACGGTGGGCTTCGACGGGTCAGGGAAAAGCAGCACCCGGAGGCCGTTTTTCAGTTGGTATTCGGTGATGCCCTCCACCGAAGCCACTTTCGTGACGCCGTCGGGCAGGGCGTTCTGGGCCTGGGCGGCGGTACTCCCGGCCAGCAGGAGGGCCGCCACCCAGCGGCGGGTTTGTTGATGCTTTGGCATGAGCGTAGCAGGTTGGTTTGAAATGGAAGGATTCCTGAAAACGAGAGCCTTAGTTACGTAGCTTTTGTCAGAAAGCCAAACCGTTCGTCAAGTTTCGTCCGCACGGCTTGGGTTAAGGGCCTGAATGCCGGACGTGCAGGCAAACATCGGTTGACTTCTGCCAACTTGAAGACATTTTGTCTGTATTTATTAAGCAACTTTAGCGTTCTGGGTCATTTTGTCATAGTTTTCCCAACTTCCGGCGGGTGGAACAACCCTTGATAAAAGAAGAACAAACAGGCAGATGTTCAACTCAAAAATCAACAAACAGCCATGACGCTCGTCAAGTATCGTCCCGCAATGATTGAAAATTTCTTCAACCGGGAATTCGACAACTTTTTCTCAGACCGCTATTACGGCAACAACGTGTTTGCCAGCACCCCGGCCGTCAACGTGGTGGAAAACAAGGAAGGCTTCCGCATCGAAGTGGCCGCTCCGGGCATGAAAAAGGAAGATTTTAGAATCAACCTCAACCACAACCACCTGACCATTTCGGTTCAGAAACAGCAGGAAACCGCCGAAGACAACCAGGAAGAAAAATACGCCCGCCGGGAGTTCAGCTACTCCTCGTTCCAGCGGACCTTCACGCTGCCCCAATCGGTGGACGGTGAAAAAGTACAAGCCAGCTACACCGACGGCATCCTGCACGTGAACCTGCCCAAGCGGGAAGAAGCCAAAGTAAAACCCGCCCGCGAAATCAGCATCGGCTAATCACTCCGCATCGGCACGCAATTTTGAGAAATCCCCCCGTCCGGTTTTGATGGGGGGATTTTCATAAGTATCAACGGCTTTGTTAAAATGTGTTAAGCCCCGTATTTTCGCAACCTACAACCGCCTCGCGTCGTTACCCTTTTGTCTCTGAAAAAAACCAGTCTCTGAACAAAGTAAGATGAAAAGTAACCTGAAAACCATTGCGTTGGTGGCCCTCCTGAGTAGCGCCACCACGCTGGCCGCGTACAAGCTGGCCGGGCTGGACCAGAAGGAGGTCGTTTTCAACGAAAACGTGCCTTCGGCTTTTACCCGCCTCACCGCCGCTGGCCCGCAAGCAGCCGGAAATCCCGGCGATTTCACCTACGCTGCGGAGAAATCGACGCCCGCCGTGGTGCACATCAAATCGAAGATTGTGCGGGAGGTGAGCCGCCAGCAACAAATGCCCGACATTTTTGAGCAATTCTTTGGCAATGGCGGCGGGCTTGGCAACCAGCGCCCCCAGCGCCAGGAAGGCATGGCCTCCGGCTCGGGCGTGATCATCAGCGCCGACGGCTACATCGTCACCAACAACCACGTGGTGGCCGAATCGAAGGAACTGGAAGTAATCCTGAACGACCGCCGGTCGTACAAAGCCAAGCTGGTTGGCCGCGACCCCAACACCGACATCGCCGTGATTAAAATCGAGGGCAAAGACCTGCCCTTCCTGCAATTCGGCGATTCCGACGGCGTGAAAGTGGGCGAGTGGGTGCTGGCCGTGGGCAATCCCTTCGACCTCGAATCGACCGTTACCGCCGGGATCATCAGCGCCAAAGGCCGGGGCATCGGCATTCTGGGCCAGGATGGCGGCAACCCCATCGAGTCGTTCATCCAGACCGACGCCGCCGTGAACCCCGGCAACTCGGGCGGCGCGCTCGTCAACCTGAAAGGCGAACTGGTGGGCATCAACACCGCCATTGCCGGCGGGCAGTCGGGCACCTACGTGGGCTACGCCTTCGCCGTGCCGACGAGCATCGTCAAGAAAGTAGCCGGTGATTTGCTCAAGTACGGAGCCGTGCAGCGCGCCTTCCTCGGCGTCAGCAAAATGCAGGAGGTAACGCCCACCGTGGCCGAACAACTCGATTTGAAAGCCAAAGCGGGTATTTATGTGGGTAGCTTCGGCGACAACCCCGCCAACAGCGCTGCCAAAGCCGCAGGCATCAAAGTCGGCGACGTGATTACGAAAGTGGACGGTGCGGAAACCAACACCATCAGCCAGTTGGTTGAGCGCGTGGGCCGCAAGAAACCGGGTGAAGTTGCCGCCGTGACCGTCAACCGCGAAGGCCAGTCGAAGGAAATCAACGTGACGCTGAAAAATATCACCGGCACGACGGCCATCGTGAAAGGCGATGAAGTCGCCAGCAGTGCCGAGTCGGGCAGCAGCGTCTCCATCCAGAACCTGGGCCTGCGCGTAACCGACCTGTCGAGCGATGAAAAAGACGAACTGCGACTCAATGGCGGGGCCAAAGTGCTCAGCGTGGGCCAGGGCGTCGTTTCGCAGGCCACCGACATCGCCGAGGGGTTCATCATCACGAAGGTGAATAACCAGCCTATCCGTTCGGCCAGCGAATTCGCCAAAGCCGTGGCGGGCAAGCGTACCGGCATCCGCCTCGAAGGCGTGTACGCCGAAGACCCCGGTTCGAAGTATTCGTACAGCTTCTAATCGTGGTTTTTAGGAAATAAAAAAGGCCCGCAGCGTGATGCTGCGGGCCTTTTGCATTCTGACCCGTCGGGGGAAAGACCTGTTTACTCAAAATAATTCAGCACCCGGTGGCCGCTTTGTTCGAGCAGGCGGTCGCGCTGGAAAAGCGCCACGTCGGCCTGCACCATGTCGGCCACCAGGCCGGGCAGGTCGTAGTGGGGTTGCCAACCCAGCTTTTCTTTGGCCTTAGTCGGGTCACCGTGGAGGAGTTCCACTTCCGTCGGACGGAAGTAGCGGCTGTCCACCGCCACGACTTCCCGACCGATTTCCACTTGAAACTCCGGATTGTGGCAGGCCACCACCCGGCCTACTTCCCCGGCACCCTCCCCGCTGAAAGCGACTTCAATGCCCACCTCGGCAAACGCCAGCCGGATGAACTCCCGCACCCGGGTCGTCACGCCGGTGGCGATGACGAAATCCTCGGGCGTTTCCTGCTGGAGAATCCGCCACATCGCTTCGACATAATCTTTGGCGTGACCCCAGTCGCGCTGGGCCTCGAGGTTGCCCATGAAAATCTTCTCCTGCAAGCCCAGCGCAATCCGCGCCACGCCCCGCGTGATTTTGCGCGTGACAAAGGTCTCGCCCCTAAGCGGGGATTCATGGTTGAAGAGAATCCCGTTGCAGGCATACATGCCGTAGGCCTCGCGGTAGTTGACCGTTATCCAGTAGCCGTACAGTTTGGCTACGGCGTAGGGTGAGCGGGGGTAAAAGGGCGTCGTCTCGCTCTGGGGCACGGCCTGCACCAGCCCGTAGAGTTCAGACGTGGAAGCCTGGTAAATCCTGGTTTTCTGCGTCAGGCCGAGTAAGCGCACGGCTTCCAGGATGCGCAGCGTACCGATGCCGTCCACCTGAGCGGTGTATTCGGGTTCCTCAAAACTCACCTGCACGTGCGACATGGCCCCGAGGTTGTAAATCTCGTCGGGTTGCACCTCCTGCACCAACCGGATGATGTTGGTCGAGTCGGAAAGGTCGCCGTAGTGGAGGTGAAAGCGGACGTTTTGCTCGTGGGGGTCCTGGTAGAGGTGGTCGATGCGGTCGGTGTTGAAGAGCGACGAGCGGCGCTTGATGCCGTGGACCTGGTAGCCTTTGTCGAGCAGGAGTTCGGCTAAGTAGGCACCGTCCTGGCCCGTGATGCCGGTAATGAGGGCTTTTTTCATGAATCATCGAACGTCCGGCGCAAGGGGCGGCGGGACTTTTTTCGCAAAAGTACGCAACTTCCGCCGTTCGGACGCGGCTACTTCTCCGGTTGCCGCGCCAGCAGGCTCTTCCGGATTTCCACCTTGTCGTTCTGAATCATGGCGTTGGGGTACGGCACTTTCAGGGCCTCGAAGTAGCGCTCCACGTCCATCCGGTTGATGAAATCGCCCACGCGCAGCCGGTAGGTAGGCGCGCTGTAGGTCATGTACACGTTGAGTTCGGGGAAGGTCTGGTACACGTAAATTTTCACCTCGTCGGCTTCCTGACGGCTGGTACCCACGTAAAGCTGGATGCGGTAGCCGAGGGCGTGTTTCACGTAGCGGTTGCGCATGGCGAGCGTATCGAGCACCATGTCGAGGCGGCGGGTGATGTGCAGGGGCTGGTCGGTGGCCAAAGCGGGGGCCATCGGGCGTTTTTCAACGGGCGAAACCGGCTTTTTCGGGGCCGGATTGGGGGCAGTAGCGACCGAGTAGCGAGGGCGGTAGGCGCTCAAATCTTCACTCACGACCGTCGCCGCCCGGGTGCTGGTGGGGGCCAATTTGGGCGCGCAGGCGCTGAGCAGCGCCAGGCCGGTCATGGCGAAAAACCCCGTGGTGGTCTTCATGCAGGTAGGTTAGACGTGGACAAAGTTGACCGTTTTTCTACGGAAATCCATCGGCGTCGGGCGGTTTCGCCGTACTTTTGAATGACACTGTATTTTCATGATTCAGCTCCAGGAAAACGTTTCGCTCCGTCCGTTCAATACGTTTGGTTTCGACGCGCTCGCCCGGTTTTTTGTTGAAGTTCACTCCGTGGACGAACTCCGCGAGGTACTGCAGCACTCCGACTTGCGGGGCTTGCCCTGGTTGCTGCTGGGGGGCGGCAGCAACGTGCTCCTCACAGGCAACTTTGATGGACTGGTGATTCGCATCGCCATTTCGGGTAAAAAAATCGTGCGCGAAACCGACCAGCACGTCTGGCTGCGCGTCGGTGCGGGCGAAAACTGGCATGAACTGGTGGAATTTTGCCTCCAGAAAAACCTCGCCGGGCTGGAAAACCTTTCGCTCATTCCCGGTTCCGTGGGGGCCTCGCCGATGCAGAACATCGGGGCCTACGGTGTGGAAATCAAGGACGTGTTCGACTCGCTCGAAGCCCTGCACCTCGAAACCGGCGAGTTGCGCCGGTTTTCGCACGAAGAATGCCATTTCGGCTACCGCGAAAGCGTGTTCAAACACGAACTCAAGGGTCAGTACGCCATCGTGAGCGTCACGTTTCGCCTCGACAAAACGCCCACGTTCCACACCGGTTACGGCGACATCCAGCGCACGCTGGCCGAAATGGGCGTCAGCGAGTTGAGCATCGGGGCCGTCAGTGAGGCGGTCGTGCGCATCCGCCGCTCCAAACTGCCCGACCCGGCGCAGTTGGGCAACGCGGGCAGTTTTTTTAAAAATCCGGAGATTCCTAAAAACCAGTTCGATGCCTTGAAAGCCCGCTTCCCCGGCCTACCCGGCTACCCTACTTCTGAAACGACGGTGAAGGTTCCGGCGGGCTGGCTCATCGAGCAGGCGGGCTGGAAAGGCCGCCGCTTCGGCGCGGTGGGCGTTCACGAGCGGCAGGCGCTGGTGCTGGTCAACTACGGCGGCGGCACGGGCGACGAAATCCGGCAACTGGCCGAACGGGTGCAGGCATCGGTGGAAGAAAAGTTTGGAATTAGGCTGTCGGCGGAAGTGAATTTTGTGTGAACGTGGCCCAGAATTTCACACAAAAATTTCCCCCTTCAAATACACCACCGCCTTGCCGGTGATGAGTACGCGGTCGCCGAGTAGTTCGAGCCAGAGGTCGCCGCTGCGGGGCGAAATCTGACGGGCGGTGAGTTGCAGTTTGCCCAGTTTGTGCGCCCAGAATGGCGTCAGGTTCGTGTGGGCCGAGCCGGTGACGGGGTCTTCGTCAATGCCTGTCAGTGGGCCAAAGAACCGGCTGACGAAATCCGTCTCGTTGCCCGGTGCCGTCACGATGACGCCCCGGACTTTTATCGTGGCCAGTTGGCGGAAGTCGGGTTGCAGGCCCGCCACGGCGGCTTCGTTTTCCAGCACGACCATCAAATCCGTTTTTCCGGCGTACACTTCCAGCGGTTCACCGCCGAGGGCGGCGGTGAGTTCGGCGTGAAACGTGGGCGACACCAGCGCGGGCGGATCGGCGGGGAAATCGAGCGTCAGCAGGTCGCCGTTGCGTTGCACGGTCAGGCGACCGCTGTTGGTGTCGAAGCGGATTTCGTCGTCGGTGTAGCCAAGCTGGTCGTAGAGGATTTTGGCCGTGGCGAGCGTGGCGTGGCCGCAGAGGTCCACCTCGACGGTGGGCGTAAACCATTTCAACTCGAAGGCATCGCCATTTGCGACAAAAAAGGCCGTTTCGGCGAGGTTGTTTTCGGCGGCGATGGCCTGCATCGTTTCGCGCGGCAGCCAGCTTTCGAGCGGTACCACAGCGGCGGGATTGCCTTTGAACAACTGGTCGGTGAAGGCATCAGCCTGGTAGATGGGTAGTTTCATGAGCAATGGGAACATGGATTGAGACCGGCGCGCGTAGCCGGATTTGACGGGTCAACACGGATTTTCTTCACAAACGTTTCCGGCCGTTGGTGAAAATATTTCGGTCAATCCGGCTGCGCACCCAGGCTCATCCGTGTTCCAATGAATGAATCGCCTTTAAAACTGCCACCGTACCTGAGTCTTTATTTCAGTCCGGTGGGGCGCGTCGATCTGGTCGAGGCCGGAGCCGACCGTTTGCTGGTGGAGGTAGTCGGTGCGGGCCACGCGCACCCACACGTCGAGCGACCGGCTCAGCCGGTACTGCACCAACAGGTAGTTGCGAAAACCCTCGTTGAAGTACGCGGGCAGCGAGAAGGCGTAAAGCACGTCGGCTTCGTAGGTGTAAAACCGGCTGTCGTAATCGTCGGTGCTGAAGTAGGCGATGCGGCCCGTCAGCGTGAGGTTTTTCCGCGAAACCGAAGCCTCCTGCACCAGCCCCCAACCCTGCGAGGGCCGAAAGCCTGCGTACCGAAAGCTGGAATAAAACGCCCGCGCGCTCAGCGCCAGCCACCGCACGGGCGCGTGGTCGAGGCCCAGCACGGCGTACCGGCGGGTGGTGGGCACCACGGCGTTTTGCTTCTGGAGGCGGTCGGGGATGTTTTTCTCTTTGTGTTCTTCCACAAATTGCCCGAACGCCTGCGTGGTTTTGCGCGGCACGTAAGCCACCCGCAGCAGCGTGCCCCAACCCCGCGACGGCGCGTCGACGAGGTATTTGAGCCACGGAAACCGAAAGCCGTCGAGGTAGCCACCCACCTGCCAGCGCGGGGCGGGCGCGTATTTCCAGCCCAAATAGAGGCCCGTTTCGTTGCTGTTCCGCGAGCTTTCGCCGAAAGCGCGGGCGTGAAAACTGTGAAAATTCCGGTCGTAGCGACGGAAAACCAGCGAGGCGTCGAACCGCCGCCCCAAACTTGCCAGCGCCCCGAGCACGGCCCCCACGCCACCCGACTGCGAGCGGGCGATTTCCCCGAAAAAATTGGCGTTGCGCCAGAGGTAATTGGCCTGGAGGCTACCCACGAAGTTGTTTTTTCCCGAAAACTCAAACTGGTTGTAGGGCCGGGCGGATTTCTGGATGGCCACGTCGAAGGAGGTCTGGAGGAGCGTGGCCCCGACCTGCACGCGGTTCAGCGCACCGCGCCACAACACGTTCAACCCCGCGTCCTGCTGCACAACCCGGCCCTTGTCGCCCACTTCGTTGGGCGTGCGGTGCAGGCCGCTGGTTTGCAGGCTGCCGGTTGGGTCGGTGGTGGCGGTCGAGTCGTCATCGGGCAGGTTGGCGTCACGGCGGAGGCGCGAGAAGAAGGGCGTCAGTTCCCAGCGCCCAACCTGGTACGTGGCCGCCGCCCCGCGCAGCAGGCCCCACTCCGTGGCTGAGGTGTAGGGCCGGATGCCGAGGTGACTCCGCCGGGCAGTGAGCACGGTTTCCGACCCTTTTCCCAGAAAAAAACCACCCGCCAGTACGAGGCCCTGCCCGAATTGAAGCTGGTAGTCGCCGACGGTCGCGGCTTTCCAGTGGCCCCGGTTCCGCACCAGCAGGTGGGCGGAGATGAAATCGGCCCCGTAGCGGTGCGTGGCGGGGTCGAAAATGAGTTGTTCGCCGGGGTCTTTTTCCAGCGTGAACCCGCCTTCGAGGCCGTTTTTGCCAAAAAATTTCAACCGGGCGTACAGTTGCGCCGGGCCGCCGAGGTACCGCTGCGGGTACGTACCGTTTTTGCTCGGTTCGCCGGGTTGGTAGCCGCGTTTGGGTTCCACGTCGCGCTCGGCGCGCAGGAGCAGGAAGCTTTGCCGGTCGGCGCGCAGGCTCAGGCCGAGGGCGTCGCGCACTTCCACGAAGGGCAGCAGGCGGTAAATTAGGGGCAAGTCGAAGCCCGGCACGGCCTGCAATTCGTACACCGACGCCAGCGGCCCGACCTGCTGCCGGTAGGCCAGGAAGGCGCTCAGTTGCCGTTCGTCGAGCAGATAAAGGCTGGCCAGGTCGTCGGGGGTGCAGGTGTTGAGGTCGAGCGGGTTGAGGTAGATTTGGTAAAGCGCCTCGCCTGCTTCGGCGTAGTCGAGGTCCTGCGTGGGCACGGGCAGCAGGTTCTGGGCCAGTTCGCGCGGGTTGAAGTCGCGGCGCGGGTATTCCTGCGCGTGGGCGACGGAGCCAAGAAGGAGGACGAAAAAAACGGTACGCAGCACGGCAATGGCAGGTCGGGTGACGGGCCGAAACTGGGCGATTGAGCGCTGAAAACGAAACCGTTAAATAAATTTCTGCGGATAAAAAGACTGAACGGGTAAATAGACCTAACAGGTTTTAAAAACCGGTTCGGTCTCCGTCGGTTACCCCTGAAACCGCCGCTGCACGATTTCGTAAAACTCGTCGGCTTCGTCGGGGTTCATGCGCCAGTGGTACTTGGGGCCGTACACGCGGTTCATCAGTTCTTTGGCCTCGGCAAAACCCCGGCAGTGTTCGAGGTCGTCGATGGCGATGTGGTAGGCCACCGAGTCACCGTTGAACAACTGGTTGATGAACGTGAATTTCTGGTTGAGCGAAATGCTCTGGTGAATGCTCTCGACGGGTTTCCGCTGAAACGCACCGGCCAGGGTTTCGGCGGGCGCGTCTTTGGCCAGCACTTCGTTGACGGTGGGCTGCTCGCTCTGAAACTGTTCGTTGAGGCTGCCCGGCACGGAGACGCCGCCCGAATTGCCGTTGGGCTGGCCATTGGCAACAAAGGCCGGTTCGGACCGGGCGGGTTCGGGCGCGGGCCGCACCGGCTCGGGTGGCGCGGCCACGGGTGCCGGTGCGGACGGGCGCGCCGGTCGGGTGACCGGGGGCAGGTCGTCGGCAAGGTCGAAAAACGAGCGGGTGGCTTTCGGTGCGGTGGGCGGGGCGGCGTCGGCCCAGAATGGCATGGCGCGGTAGAGCGCGGAGCGGTCGAGGGGCACTTTTTCCGAAAACCGCGCCAGCACGGCGTCCACGACCTCGGTCGGGTCGGCGGCGGAAGCCAACTCGCCGAGCCAGTTCAGGGCCTGGGTGACGTAAGTTTCCGGCTGCGTGTCGAGGCGCTCGGCCAGCCCCTGCACGATGCCCCGATGGAGGCGCACGTAGCGGAGCAGGCCCTTCAGATCATCGGCGCGGAACACGAAATCGGGGCGTTCGCGGAGGTAGTTTTCAAAATAATCCAGTGGTTCGAGCAGCAGGTGCAGGGCCTGGCGGGTGGCACCCGCCAGGAGGGGTTCAAACGCCTCGCGCCGGATGGCGATGTGCTGCGAGGCCACGTTCATCAGGGCCTGAAGGGCCGTTTTTACTTCGTCGTTGTCAAAATCGAAATACGGGCTGCGAAACGCCAGCGCGTCGGTTTTCCAGGACTCGTACAGATCTTTCACCACGAACAGATTCACCTGCTGAGTGGCACTGAGTTCGAGCAATTGCGGGCCGTTGATGAAGTCGTGTCGGGCGAAAAACTCGTCACCCAACCGAGCGGCGTAAGCGCGGGCGTAGGTGTCGAGGGCCGTCGCGTCGAGTTTGGCAGGCATGGGCAAAAATGGGGCTTATTGGCGTGGGTGAAACGGCTTCACGGTGAACGGCTTACGCAGCAACGGCGGATTGGGCGGGCATTCAAGCGTTTCAGGACTGCCTGAAAATGCGTTGTTTTGTAAAAGTACTCAGGTAACGGAAATCTCCGCCGCCGAATTTTTTCACGGTGTTGGTTTTCTACCCCACAAAAGACGTGCCGATGTTTCAGGAGCCAGGAGTCAGAATTCGAGAGACAGTAGAAAATGCAACGGGCCTTTCTGCCGACTCCTGAATTCCGACTCCTGACTCCTCCCCCAGAACCATGTTTATCGAACCCCGAAATGGCAAAACCGGTAGCCACGCCCACACGGGCTGGCTGGAGGTGGTTTGCGGCTCGATGTTTTCGGGCAAAACCGAAGAATTGATTCGCCGCCTCAACCGGGCTTTGATCGCCCGCCAAAAGGTCGAAATTTTCAAACCCGCGCTCGACACGCGCTACCACGAGGCGCACATCGTGTCGCACAGCGACCTGCGCATTCACTCCACGCCCGTGCAGACGGCCGAGCAAATTCTGCTGCTGGCGGGCGACTGCGACGTGGTGGGCATCGACGAAGCCCAGTTTTTCGACGCCCACATCGTGGAGGTGTGCAACGCCCTGGCCAACGGCGGTAAGCGGGTCATCGTGGCCGGGCTGGACATGGATTTTCAGGGGAAACCCTTTGGCTGTATGCCCCAACTGGTGGCCGTGGCCGAGTACGTCACGAAGGTCCACGCCATTTGCGTGGTGTGCGGCGAAATCGCCAATTATTCGTACCGCACGGCCCCCTCGCAGGAGCGGATCCTGTTGGGCGAAACCGAAAGCTACGAAGCGCGGTGTCGGCGCCATTTTTACGAGCGCTGAACAAAATACCTCCCCAGTCCGTCGTTGCGAGCGCAGCGAAGCAATCTGTTCCCACCAGCTAAAACATTTCGGAGGACTGGGTCGAGCCGGTGGCAGGGGATTGCCTCGCTGCGTTCGCAATGACGGGCTTGGGCAGTCCGCCGCTCTGAAGTTTTCTTATTGCTTCACAAACGAATAGCCCCCGTACTCCACAAAATCATTCACCTTCACGTCCATCCCGACGACCTTGCCGTTTTCGACCCGGAACGGCAGCGGGTGGGTGCCCATCGTCGGGTTGGGAAACGCGGCCAGGAAGCGGTTTTCGCCCAGGGGCCGGAGCGTGGTCGTCAGGGTGGGGTGGTGTTCGAGGCGCAGCACGAGGCCGCCGTCGGCGGTGGGCGTAACCTCGGCAGCGCCGTACACCGGGTGCTGGTAGCGGCCCGCGTAGGCGGTCAGCGGCAGGCTGGGGTTGGGCTTTTTGGCGGCTTCGGCGCGCAGGTTGGCGAGGCGGTCGCGATCCAGCCGGTCGTTTTCGCGGAAACCGTTCAGGAAAAGTTCGCTAAAATTTTTGTACGGCTGGCCCAGAAACGCGTCCTGGATTTGCAGGCGCAGGGCGTCGTAAAACCCGTTGGCGTCGGTGTTGGTGAAAACGAGAATGCCGAGGCGCTCTTCGGGCAAAAAACAAGTGCTGCTCACGAAGCCATCCACGCCGCCGGTGTGGGCAATGACCCGCCGTCCGGCGTAATCCTGCACAAACCAACCCAGCGCGTACAACCCGAACTGGCTCGGCAGCAAACCCGATTTCTGACCGCTGACGATGGTTTGCGGCTGCCAGGTTTTCAGGATCGCACTTTTCGGAATGATTTGTTTCCCCTCGAATTTTCCCGTGTCGAGTTGCATCAGCAGCCAGTTGGCGTGTTCGCGGGCGCTGGTGGCGATGCTGCCCGCCGGGGCGAGGTTGTCGATGCCCGGGTAGGGGAGTTTGAGCAGCCTGCCCTCGACCCAGGTGTGGCTGGCGGCGGCGTTTTGCGCGGCGGGCATTTCGGCGGAAAGCGCCAGGGCGCGGGTCATGTTGAGCGGTTTGAAAATCCTTTCCCGGATGAAAGCCTCCCAACTCATTCCCCCGGAGGCCACCGGCACCACCTCGCCTGCCGTCAGGAAGGCGGCGTTGCAGTAGCCGTAGCGGGTGCGGAAGCCGTAGGGCGGTGGGTTCAGGCCGAATTTCTGCATCACCTGTTTCCGGCTGAGGTCGGAGGTCCAGTACGTGAAATTACCCTGAAACGTGCGCAGGCCGCTGCGGTGGCAGAGCAAATCGGTGAGCGTGGCCTGCTGGGTAGCGCAGGCATCGTAAAGCCGGAAATCGGGCAGGTACTTCGTGACGGGGTCGGTGAGGGCGAGCTTGCCGTCGGCTTCGAGCAGGGCGAGCGCCGTGGCCGTGAAGGCCTTGGTGTTGGAGCCAATCATGAAAAGCGTGTTCTCGTCCACATTTTCGGGCTTGCCGAGTTCGCGTACGCCGTAGCCTTTGGCGAGTACGACCTTGCCGTCTTTGACGATGGCCACCGACAGGCCGGGAAGGTGCCAGTCGCGCAGGCCGCGTTCGACGTAGGCGTCGAGGCTGTCGGTGACGAACCGGGGCAGTTGGCAGTACGCAGTGGGCAGTTGGCAGAAAGTAGCCAAAAACAAAAGGCAGACGAGTTTTTTCATGTGGGCGCTTCTCACAGATTCACACTAATTTTTTACAACAGATTTTACAGAAAAAGCGTCTGTGAACATCAGTGGAACAAATCTGTGAAAATCTGTGAGAAACACCTTCACGGCGCGGAAATACAAATCCCTATTTTTGCGCCCGATATGCAAAAACCCTTCATCGTCGGCATCACCGGCGGCAGCGCCTCCGGCAAAACGTTGTTTCTTCAAAGCCTGCTGGCGGCGTTTTCGCCCCACGAAATCACGCTCATTTCCCAGGACAACTACTACAAAAACCTGGAATTCATCCCGAAAGACGAGAACGGCGTCCATAATTTCGACCTCCCGGAAACCATCGATCACGCCCGGTTTGCCGAACACATCCGCCGCCTGCACGAGCGCGAAACGGTGACGACCCGCGAGTACACCTTCAACAACCCCAACGTGGTGCCCCGCGAACTGACCTACCGCCCCACGCCCATCATCGTGGTGGAGGGGCTGTTCGTGTTTTACTTCAAGGACATTTACCAGCAACTCGACCTGAAGGTGTTCATCGCTTCCAAAAACAAGGTCAAACTCAGCCGCCGCATCGCCCGCGACCAGGTGGAGCGCGACATCGCCCTGGCGACGATTCTCTACCAGTGGGAGCACCACGTGCGGCCCACCTACCAGAAATACATCAAACCTTACAAATCGAAGGCCGACGTGGTGATTCCCAACAACCGGCATTTCAAACGGGGCCTGGAAATGATGATTTGCTACCTGCGCCAGCAGATTGCCGGACGCCCCGAACTCCTGCCCGCCGACCCCGCCCGTTGAGATAGTTCAACGGATTCTTCTATTTTTGGGCTTCCTTCCTCCACCTTCCGAAAAAATACCCCTCGCTGCGTATGCCAAACGTTTCCCTTTTTTCATGGATTTTAGTACGGTTGCCTCGTTAGAATTTCTGGCTGGTGGTGGTGAAACGGGCGCGCTCATCCGCTCCAAAGACTGGTCGCAAACGCCCCTCGGCCCACCCGAAACCTGGCCGCAAAGTCTTAAAACCTGCGTCCGCATCGTGCTGACGTCCCGTCAGCCCATGTTCGTGTGGTGGGGCAACGACCTCATCAACCTCTACAACGACGCGTACCGGGCCATCGTCGGGGGCAAACACCCCGGCGCACTGGGGCAACCGGCCTCGGTGGTGTGGCACGAAATCTGGGACGAGGTCGGGCCACGCGCCGAAACGGCCCTGCGCCATAACGTGGGCACCTACGACGAAGCCCTACTCCTGCTCATGGAGCGCAACGGGTACACCGAAGAAACCTACTACACCTTTTCATACAGCCCGGTGCCCGGCGACCACGGTCGCCCCGAGGGCATCATCTGCGCCAATACCGACGACACCCAACGCATCGTGGGTGAGCGGCAACTGCGCACCCTCACCGCGCTGGGCAAAAACGCCACGGCCAGCAAAACCCTCGTGGACGCTTACGAAAAAACCGTCCGGGTTTTGGCCGAAAACGGGGCGGATTTCCCCTTTCTGGCCTTGTACGAACTTGAAAATGACGGCACCGTGGCCCGACTGGTGGGCAAAAGTCTGGTCGATTTGCCCGAAAACGTAACCCCAGCGTCCGTGGACCTGACCGCTCCGGGCGGCGCGGGCCTGTTGGCGGGCAGCGTGGTGGATTCCGGTAAAATAGCGGTCGTCGAACACGTGCGGGCCCGATTCGGAACCCTGCCGTCGGGGCCTTGGGCGGAGTCGCCTGATTGTGCCCTGCTCGTTCCGATTGCCCAGAGTGGCCAACGCCTGCCCTTTGCCGTGCTGGTAACTGGGTGCAATCCGTACCGGCAACTTGACGAAACCTACCTGAGTTTTTTCGGCCTCGTGGCCGACCAGATCGCCACCAGCCTGACCAACGTGCGGGCTTACGAAGAAGAGCGCCGCCGGGCCGAAGCCCTGCGGGAGATCGACCGGGCCAAAACGGCTTTTTTCAGCAACGTCAGCCACGAGTTCCGCACCCCGCTCACGCTGATGCTCGGACCCATCGAGGAAGCCCTCAAAGCCGACTGGCAACTGCCCGCTCCCGTCCAAGAAAACCTCGAAATCGCCCACCGCAACGCCCTGCGCCTGCAAAAACTGGTCAACACCCTCCTCGATTTCAGCCGCATCGAAGCGGGTCGGATGCGGGCTTCTTACGAACCCACCGATCTGGCCGCGCTCACCACCGACCTGGCCAGCACCTTCCGCTCGGCCATCGAGCGGGTGGGCATGCGCTTGGTTGTAACGTGCCTGCCCTTGCCCGAAGCCGTGTACGTGGACCGCGAGATGTGGGAAAAAGTCGTGTTGAACCTGCTTTCCAACGCCTTCAAATACACCCTCGAAGGCCAGATTGTCCTGAGTCTGACCACCGAAGACGGTCAGGCTGTGCTGCGCGTACAGGATACGGGCGTGGGCATTCCCGAGGCCGAACTGCCCCGGCTTTTCGAGCGGTTTCACCGGGTGGCGGGTAGTCAGGGGCGCACCTTCGAGGGCACGGGCATCGGGCTTTCGCTCATCCGCGAACTGGTTGGGTTGCACGGCGGAAGCATCCGGGCCGAAAGCACACCGGGTCAGGGCAGTACATTTACGGTGCGGATTCCGCTGGGCAACGCCCATTTGCCCGCCGAATTCGTTGTTGACCAACCGCCGCGCCCGATAACCGCTCCCTACGCCGACCCGTTTCGGACCGAAGCCCTGGGGTTGCTGCCCGTGTCTCTGACCGAACAACAGGCCATTTTTGCGGAAAAAACGGATTTTGGCGGGAAAGCCCACATCGTGCTGGCCGACGACAACGCCGACATGCGGGCCTACGTGCAGCGGCTACTCGAACCACACTACCGCGTCAGCGTGGCTGCCGATGGGCAGGAAGCGCGCCGTCTGGTGGCGCAGCACCGGCCCGACCTGGTGCTGAGCGACGTGATGATGCCCGTCATGGACGGCCTCGAACTGCTGAAAACGCTCAAGGCCGACGCCCAGACGGCCCCCATTCCCGTGGTGCTGCTCTCGGCAAGGGCGGGCGAGGAGGCCTCCATCGAAGGCTACGAAGCCGGGGCCGACGATTACCTGGTGAAGCCCTTTTCGGCCAACGAACTGCTGGCGCGGGTGCGGGCGCAGTTGAAGATTGCCCGCATCCGTTCGGAAAACGAGCGGCGCCTGCAAAACCTTTTCGAGCAGGCACCCGTGGGCATCGCCATTTTGCGAGGCTCTGACTACACCTTTGAATTGGTCAACGACTTTTACGTTAAAATGGCCAAACGGGGGCAGCCCAGCGAAATCGTGGGTAAACCGCTTCTGGAGGCCATGCCCGAACTCGAAGGGCAGGGCTTCGAGCAGTTACTAAGCAACGTGGTGGAAACGGGCGTACCGTTCGTGGCAAAAGAGCGGCCAGCTCAACTGCTGCGGGACGGCCAGCTTGAAACGATTTACATCAACTTTTCTTACCAACCCCTGCCCGCGCCCGATTCGGGGGTATTCGTGGTAGTCACGGACGTGACCGAGTCCGTGCTGGCCCGTCGTCGGGTAGAGGAAAGCGAGAGCCGCTTCCGCCAACTGGCCGACTCCATGCCCCAGATGGTCTGGAGCACCCTGCCCGACGGCTACCACGATTTTTACAACCAACGCTGGTACGACTTCACGGGCCTCAGCTACGAGCAGACCAAAGCGGAAGGATGGGCCAACGTGCTTCACCCCGACGATTACGACCGCACCTGGGCGGTGTGGCAGGAGTCGCTGAAAACCGGGAAAATTTACGAAATCGAATACCGGATGCGCCGCTACGACGAGGCGTACGTCTGGCAATTGGGCCGGGCCTTGCCCGTGCGCGACGAGTCGGGGGCCATCTTACGGTGGTACGGTACCTGCACCGACATCAGTGATCAAAAACGAGCCGAAGCGGCGCTGCGCGACAGCGACCGCTGGTTTCGCCAACTGGCCGACTCGATGCCCCAAATCGTGTGGACGGCCCGGCCCGACGGGTACCTCGATTACTTCAACCAACGCTGGTACGAGTTCATCGACGGCGATCAGGGCTACGGGGATGCGGGCTGGTTGCCCCTCCTCCACCCCGACGATCGGCAGCCGTGCCTCGCTCACTGGCAGCACTGCCTGCAGACCGGTGAGCCGTATCGGTTCGAGTTTCGCCTCAACGACGTCCGCCAGCCGGGGAACTATCGGTGGTACCTGGCTCTGGCCACGGCCTTTCAGGACGCCGACGGCACCCTCCTGAAGTGGATGGGTACCTGCACCGACATCCACGACCAGAAAACCGAAGCCGAGCGGCTGGAGGCTCTTGTGCAGGAGCGTACTGAAGCCCTCCGGCAGGCCAACGCCGACTTGCAGCGATCCAACCTCAACCTGACGCAGTTTGCCTACGTGGCTTCCCACGATTTGCAGGAGCCGTTGCGCAAAATCCGGGCGTTTGGCGATATGCTTCTGAAACGCAACGCCGACAGCCTCGACGAAGCGGGGTCCGACCGCATCCGGCGCATGCAGCAGGCCGCCAGCCGCATGAATGACCTCATCCAGGACTTGCTTTCGTACTCGCGCGTTTCCACGCGGCAAGACACCTTTCAACCCGTCGACCTGACCGACCTGCTGGCCAGCGTGCGAAGCGATCTGGAGGTGGCCATCCGCGAGCAGGCCGCCACCCTCAGCGCCGACCCCCTGCCGGTCGTGCGGGGCGACGCCACCCAACTGCGGCAAATGTTGCAAAACCTGATCAGCAATTCGCTGAAATTCAGCAGACAGGGGGTACCACCGGCGGTTGCCGTACGCTACCGCACCGTGTTGGGCGCGCACGTAACGGGGCCGAATCTGCCATTGCAACCCGATGCTCACTACCACGAAATCAGCGTGATCGACAATGGCATCGGCTTCGACGAACAGTTTTCCGACCGCATCTTCGAGGCATTTCAGCGCCTGCACGGCCGGGCCGAGTATTCAGGCACGGGCATCGGGCTGGCGATTGTCAAAAAAGTAGTGGAAAATCACCACGGTGGGGTAGCAGTCAGCAGCCGGGAAAGCGAAGGCACCACGTTCCGGGTGTACCTGCCGGTGGGAGGGGAGTAGGGCAACCGGAGTTGGGAGGGTGGAGTCAGGCTACTTCATCCAATTCCCGAAACGTCAGTACGGTGTTGCGGCGGGGCGATTCCAGGTCGGATTCAACAACGGGCAGCACGCCGACGGTGTTGCCCTGGGCGTCGAAGATCTCCAGAATGTACCCGTCGTTCGTGCCATCGGGGGCGGGGAGGTGTTCGACCACGACGCCGATGTCGCCTTTCTTCAGGTGATCTTCCGGGAAATCAGTTGCGAGAACAACCCGGGAATAAAGCGGAAATTTCATGGCTGCGACCGTTTTTGATGCGGATACAAAGTAACGAAACGGCTCGTGTTTTCTTCGATCTTCACGACCCAAATCGTTACGACGCCGAAACCCCGAAGGGTACCATTTACCTGATACAGTTCGCCGCCGTAGGGCGCGGGTCGGGAGTAAACCGCTTCGTTTTCCCGCACGATTGCGCTGATTTCATCAGCCAGTTCCTGCCAGGTCGAGCGTGAATAACCCAGCATTTTCAGAAAACCCGATTTGTCGTTTTCAGCTTTCCAAACCAACAGATACTCCGTGATTTTGGATGGTTCAATGATGATTTGGCCGCTGAGTTTCATTCAGCGATGACTTTGATGTTATCCAAATTATAATGCAACCCCACGTTTTCGCGCCGCGCCGTGGCCATTTTGATGACCAGATACGCCACGTTGATCATGTTGCGTAACTCCGAAATCGGCACCGACACCTTCGACTCGCGGTAGAGCGCCTCGTGTTCCTTGTACAGCAAATCGAGGCGGTCGTGGGCGCGCCGGAGGCGGCGGTTGGTGCGCACGATGCCCACGTAGTTGGACATGATGGCGTTCAGTTCCCGCGTCATTTCGGTCACCAGCACGGCCTCCTCCGGGTGCGTCGTGCCGGAATCGTCCCAGTCGGGCACATTCTCCGGAATGCGCGCCCGGTGCAGGTGCTCGACAGTGCTCAGGTAGGCCCGGTGGGCGAATACCACCGCCTCGAGCAACGAGTTGGAGGCCAGTCGGTTGGCCCCGTGCAGCCCCGTGCAGGAGCACTCGCCCGCCGCGTAGAGGAAATGAATGTTGGTCTGGCCCCACTCGTTCACCTTCACGCCGCCGCAGAGGTAATGCTGGGCGGGCACCACCGGGATCATGTCCTTGCGCACGTCGATGCCCAGGTCGAGGCAGGTCTGGGTGATGTTGGGAAAATGCTCGATGAACTTCTCGTAGTCGAGGTGCCGCACGTCGAGGTACACGTGGTCCACGCCATTGGTTTTCATTTCGGAGTCGATGGCGCGGGCCACGATGTCGCGCGGGGCAAGCGAGAGGCGCTCGTCGTACTTTTCCATGAACGTGCTGCCGTCCCTATTTTTCAGCACGCCGCCGAAGCCCCGCACGGCTTCCGAAATCAAAAACGACGGCTTTTTGCCGGGCTGGTACAAGCTCGTCGGGTGAAACTGGATGAATTCCATGTTGTCGCAAAGACCCTTGGCGCGGTAGGCCATCGCGATGCCGTCGCCGGTGGCGATGGTCGGGTTAGTGGTGCTTTGGTACACGTTGCCGATGCCGCCGGTGGCGAGCATGGTAGTGCGGGCCAGGAATTTCTCGACCTGTTCGGTGTGCGTGTTGAGCACGTAGGCCCCGTAGCACTCGATGTCCTCGCGGTAGCGGTACACGGTTTCGCCGAGGTGGTGCTGGGTGATGAGGTCCACGGCGAAGTAGTGCGTGAAAATCGTGATGCTGGGGTGGCGCTTCACCTCTTCGAGCAGCGCCCGCTCGATTTCGGCCCCGGTGATGTCCTTGAAGTGCAGGATGCGGTGGTCGGAGTGGCCACCCTCGCGGGCGAGGTCGTAACCGCCGTTGCCGCCGTGTTCGCGGTCAAAGCGCGTGCCGTAGTCGATGAGTTCCTGGATGCGGGCGGGAGCCTCGGTCACCACGATTTCCACGATGCGGGGCTTGTTGATGCCGTCGCCGGCGTCCATCGTGTCGTCGATGTGTTTCTCGAAACTGTCCGCCTCCGACCACACCGCCGCGATGCCGCCCTGGGCGTATTTCGTGTTGGTTTCGTCGGCCTGAACTTTGGTAATGACGGCGATAGACACCACTTCGGAGCGGGCCTCGAAGTGCCGCGCCAGTTTGGTGGCGTAACTCAATCCGGCGATGCCGGAGCCGATGACGAGGAAGTCGTATTGGGGCATTGACTGCGTGTTTTGTTTAAAGCGTTGAAGACGCCGAACCAAAAGCGTACCGATGGCGAGTCAGGGCAACCAGCGGGGGCTTTTTTCTACCGCGAAGATGCGTCAGGATACCGAGAACACACTAACCCGCACCGTGCGGACGCTCCAAGTGACCGAGAAGTGGCTTATTTGAATCGAGAAGTAGCCTTGTTGAACCGAGAAGTAGCTTTATTGAATCAAGAAGTAGCTTACTTGAATCGAGGAGTGGCTTTCTTGCATCGAGAAGTAGCTTTGTTGAACCGGGAAACAGGTTTCTTGAACCGGGAAGTGGCTTACTTGAATCGAGAAGTAGGTTTTTTGCATCGATACGGTGGCTTCTGTAACCGAGAAGTGGATTTATGCGCCCGAGCAGTAGGTCGTTTGCATCGGGAATCTGCTTTTTGTTTCTGAACAGAAGCTCTTTTGCCTTCGGGCGGGCAGGTTTGCAACCGCGCGGCGGAGTGTGCGGTGCGCGGCTTTGGCGCACGGGCGTTTCAAACGCCTGACTCCAGCATCCGCGTCGCAGACGCGGACGAACGAGGGACAGTCTATCCTTTTTGAATGATAAGCTCTTATGTACGCCATTAAAAAAAATGAAATCTAACCTTCGAATCAGGTTCCAAATCACTTAAATATTTTACCAAATTCCTTAACTCCCACTCAAAATTTTTATCCAAAGTATAACTCTTTCTATCGATATCAAAATCATCAAAATAGTTACGTATCCAGTCATAATGAAATTGTATTTTATGCAATATTGATGGGTCGCTTTCGATTTTTTCATACATTGTCTTTAATAAAACTAAAATATCCTTAGAAGGTTGCCAACACTGGTCGTAATAAGTTTCTATTTCGACGCTTGTTAAATCTGGATCAGATTCATACAAAATCGTTCTGTCCATTTCCCAGCCACTAGCATTTTTAATAACCGAACCATTAACTTCACAAATTTCAAATAGTTGGGTAAGCGCTGGCACATCGTCTTTCATTTCACTTAGGTCACAGATTAATCTGCAAAATGTTCTACTCAATTCATAATAGGAAAGAGTTTCATCCTGCCTGCTGGTGAATACTTTTATAGCTATATCAAGTCCCATTTACTTATTGCGAGTTTTACAACACCAACCACCACATTATTCCAAGCCTGTTTCCGTGGCCCGTCCCCTGACGGGCCACAACGTTTCTCTTGGTTAAGCAGCCTGATAAACCGCCTCCGACATTGCGTACAAATTATCCGGGCCGAAGTCCACGCCGTTGGCCCAGCACAAAGTTCTGTACGAGTCGAGTTGTACGGTTCTGAAATAGCTTTCGTCAGCCAGTTGACTCACCAGGCCGTCGTTGATGGCCCGGTATTTCTCCACAACCGGCGCTAAATTCACCGCCCGCACTTCGCCCGTGTTGAACAGGCAGGTAACGGTGTATTCTTCGATTTCAATTACTTTCTGAATGTAGTAAAACATGAGTGGGCTAAGTATGCCATTAGTTAGGATGCTTAATCCGTAACTTTTCATCGCTCAGTACCGAAAACGCGTTGGTCAATTCTTCCGCGTGGGCGAACAACTCGCGCACAACTCGTTCGTATTTCGCCTCACCGCCCGATTCCAGAATGCGAATCAACAAAATTCCCCGATGCGGCAGGCGAAGACGGTACACGAGTTCGCCAAAATCTTTATCTTCCGTCAGCAGCAACGCATTCTGCTCAACAGCGAAACGAAGCACCTGCGGGTCTGGAATGCTGGGAAATAGCTCAGTAATGGCGAGTACGTCGAACCCGTGATTCCGAAGCGTGGTGACAATGCCAAAGTCCACACTTTCATCGGCGACAATGGGCATAGGTCAACTGGCTTTGGCGTACACGATTTCATTTCGCACCGCCTCCGACGCAAACAACAGGCACGCCTGGATGGCCGCTTCCGTCAATCGCGGGTACGCCCGCAACAAATCGCTGGTGCTGTGGTGGTTCGCCAGTTTTTCGAGAATCAAATCCACCGGAATCCGGGTGCCTTTGATGACGGGTTTGCCGAACATAATTTCCGGGTCGGAGGTGATGTGGTCTTGCCAGTTCATTTGGAATCGAAGATAAAAAAGTAGCTGATTCATTCCCTTTCCCCAAGCTGGGCATAGTCTGTACCTTTTACCAAACGGATTGATAACGGGTTGTCACGCTGAGCTTGTCGAAGCGCCTTGCCAGCTTACCCGCCGCGCTTCGACAAGCTCAGCGTGACAAGAGTATCAGTTTGAAAAGTAAAAAGGTAGTGACTACGTCCGTGCGTTTGCAAATCTCTGCTTCCGTGGCCCGTCCCCTGACGGGCAACAACTCGCGTACTAAAACCAATTCAAACTAAAACCACCCCCTCAATCCGCTCGAAATCTTTCGTGTTCAGCGTTCTGACCGGCAAACGATGCACCAGGGCCGTGGCAGCAATTAAAATATCCCTGAAACCAATCATTTTCCCCTGCCGTCGCAAGAAGCGGTGGATTTGACCGGCAAGTTCGGCCATTTCAGTTTCAAACGCAATGATGGGAATGCCTGCGGTAATGACGAGTAAATCGCTTTTTGTCGATTCGTTGTGCGTTCCGGCCCAGAGTTCGTACCACGTAATAGCTGACATGAACAATTCTGCGCTCGCGGGCAAGTTCAGAATGGTTGCTTTCGACTTGTCTTTGAGCCGAATGTATTCGATGAATGGGCCGGTATCGACTAAAATTCTTCGATTTTCCATTGGCTCCAACCTACGTTAAGGGTACGTTCCCACTCGTAAATTTCCTCGTCAGTCCAGGAAGTTTTCATGTTCAGCAGTCGCTGCCGGTATTCCTGGTAGTCAAACGGTTTGCGGAGGTTGACGCGGGCAAGCAATTCGTCGAGTTTGTCTTCCAACTCCTCTTTTTCGGGGGGAGGAAGCTGCTCGTATTTGGCAATCAATTCTTCGGCTGTCATGGCGTTCGCAAGTTAAAACGTCACTCCCCTTCCCCCACCATCTCACTCCCGGTCAGAATGGCGTTTTCAAACCCGCCGCCGCTGCCGTTGTACATCAGGTACACGGGTTGCTCGTTGCGCAGCATGTCGAGCACGTTCTGGAAATCAGCCAGCCGGTAGTGCAGGTTCACCTGCCCGTTCACCTGGTCGTCGGCGGGCAGGGGGTTGGTGTCGTGGTGAAAAATGGCCTGGCCCACAAACTTGTCGGCATTTTTGAGCCAGATGCGCGGCGAAAACGCGTTCGACGAATAAAACACGACGTACGAGGTGATTTGGGTGTTGGGCATGGCGCGGAGGGTAGTGGTCTAAGACAGAGTGAGATTATAGTGGTTGAGAAAGACCACGACGCGTTGAATAAGGCCCTGTTTGGTTTTGGCGAACGATAAGGTTTTCCTCACCAGGGGTGCCACTCGCTGACGCATCGTATTGTTAAACCGCTCGACGTGATTGGTGGGCTTACCCTGACACCGATGCCGACCCGGTGGCACCACCCTCAGGTAGGCCGCCCAGCGATCGGTGTGAATCAGGGCGCTTTCTCGCACGGGTAAGGGCAAGC
Organism: Spirosomataceae bacterium; assembly: GCA_965249815.1. Taxonomy (GTDB): domain Bacteria; phylum Bacteroidota; class Bacteroidia; order Cytophagales; family Spirosomataceae; genus JAJAZB01. The sequence goes on from CBDFMV010000003.1 coordinate 2,372,282, forward strand.
GTTTCCAGAGCCGCCGGGCCGACGTCGTGCTGCGGTCGCCGACGTAATACGCCAGGACCCGGCGGCTGTGCCGGCACAGGGCAAGCCAGACCCACAGGCCGTAGCCCTTGTGACGCACGTACGTGGTCATTTCGTCGATTTCCACGTCAGTTACCGGACTCGTCGTTACGGGAGGCAGAAAGCACGCTTTTTTTTAAAATCTTAGCGACTGTCATCCGGCTTACCCCGGTTTGGCGCACAATGGCCCGTTGACTCAGCCGTTCGGTCAGCAGGCTCTCGACCTGAGCGTAGCGCGCCTGGCGCTGCTCGAGGGCCGAGGTGAAATAGCCGTGATAGCCGCAGGTGGTGCAGTGGTACTTGGCTTTGCCCTTGACGCTGCCATTTCGCCGCAAGGCCTGGCTACCACAGCGCCGACACGAATAGGTATGAGTTTCTTGAATCATGCCCAAAGATACTCATTCGCACTTACTTAGACCACTACCGCGCGGAGGAGTTAGGGACTCAGTAAATCGGCTCAATTTACAAATTCCACCCGTTTCCCGGCGGTGAGCAGGCGGCGGTGGTAGTCGATTTGCCCGAGGTGGTAGTTGAGGTGGCCGTGCAGGTGCAGGAGAAAATGGGCGGTGGTCATGGGATAGCCCAGCACGTCGCCGGGGTAGGGACTTTCGAGTTGGTCGGCGGGCAGCGACCGAAGAACCTGATCGACGACGTTTTGGACGGCTTCAACCTGGCTGAGCAGCGCCGACTTTGGTACGTTTTTCAACGAAAATTCGGCGTCCCGGTCGCGCACGTAGCCCGTCTGGCCCAGCGTGGCCCCGAGGTAGGTGCTCAGGTTGCCGACCAGGTGCAACACGAGGTTTCCGGCGGAATTACTGATGCCAGGGGCCACTTGCCAGAGCGATGCTTCATCGGGGTATGCCTCGATTTCCTGGTGCAGTCGGGTCAGGTCACGGTGAAACAGAGTGGCTAAAACGGCTTGCATGGTAGGAGTGGTTTACGGCTTTTCCGAAAGCAGGCGGGTGTACAGCTCAAAATTTTCGGCGTCAAAACATACGAATACGATGCGTTCGACAACGGTAGTTTCGGCCAGAAACGCCCGCACCGTTTCCACGGCGACGGGCGCGGTGAGGGGCTTCGGGTAGCCGTACACGCCGGTGCTGATGTTGGGGAAAGCGACGGTTTTCAGGCCATTTTCCGCCGCCAGTCGCAGGCTGTTGCGGTAGCAGGCCGCCAGCAAGTCCGGCTCACCCCGCCGCCCGCCGTGCCAGACGGGGCCGACGGTGTGAATCACGTTTTTGGCCGGAAGCCGCCCGGCGGTGGTGATCACGGCCTCGCCAGTGGCGCAGTACCCGATTTTCCGGCATTCATCGAGAATAGCCGGGCCACCGGCGCGGTGAATGGCCCCGTCGACGCCACCCCCTCCGAGGAGCGAGGAGTTGGCGGCGTTGACGATCGCATCGACGGCCTGGCGGGTGATGTCGCTTTGAAGAACGTCAATCATTTGCTGATTTCGAGCATGGCCTTCACCGCCCGCAACGCCGGAATCCGCGTTTCTTCGGGGACCTGAATTTCGGGCAGTTCGTAAAACAGGCAGTTGTAGAGCTTTTCGAGCGTGTTCATTTTCATGTACGGGCACTCGCTGCACGCGCAACTGTTGCGCTCGTTCGACGGCGCCGGAATGATTTTCTTCGTCGGGTTCTGCTGCTTCATTTTGTGCAGAATGCCCGCCTCAGTCGCGACGATAAACGCCTGGTGCTCCGACTTTTCCACAAAGGTGAGCAGGCCGGTGGTGCTGCCTACGTAGTCGGCCTGGAGCAAAATATCTTCTTTGCACTCCGGGTGGGCGACGAGCAGTGCGTCGGGGTTTTCGGCGCGGAGTTTGGCGAGTTTTTCCCGCGAAATGTCGATGTGAACGATGCAGGCGCCTTCCCAGAGAATGAGGTCGCGGCCCGTTTTCTTGGCCACGTACCGGCCCAGGTTGGCGTCGGGCGCGAAGATGATCCGCCGGTCGGCGGGGATGCTTTCGACCACCTTCACCGCGTTGGACGACGTGCAGATGATGTCGGTCATGGCCTTCACGTCGGCGGAGCAGTTGATGTAACTCACTACCACCGCGTCGGGGTACTGGGCTTTGAAGGCGGCGAATTCTTCCTTCGGCGCGGCGTCGGCCAGCGAACAGCCCGCGTTGAAGTCGGGAAGGATGACTTTTTTGTCGGGATTCAGAATCTTGGCCGTTTCGCCCATGAAATGCACGCCGCAAAACACAATCAGGTCGGCGGTCGTCTTCTCGGCGGCCTGAGCCAGACCGAGGCTGTCGCCGACGTAATCGGCCAAATCCTGAATGTCACCATCGACGTAATAATGGGCCAGGATGACGGCGTTTTTCTCCCGTTTCATCCGGCGGATTTCTTCTTTCAAATCGAGGTCTTTCGGCACCGACCGGCTCACGTAGCCAATCTGGGCGACTTCCTGGGCGATGGTTAAGGGGATGGTGAGTGGCATGAGGAGGTAGCTCCGACCTCTGGTCGGAGGGGTTTAGGAATGGAAGAAGTTTGGATGCAGGAACGTAAACGGCCAATCTTCCCAACATTTAACCAGCCCTGCTTTCACAGGATTCTCAAGTACGTAGCGAATGATGCGGCGTAGTTCTTTTTCGTCCCGAACGAGGTGATCGTAACTTTCCTTCTGCCAAAAACTGCCGCTCCGGTTCAGCAATTCGTTGCTCTTGCGGGCAGAAAAATTTTTGACGGATTTCATCACCTGGTAAAGTTGGCGGTATTCAACGGACTCACTTTCATCGAAAAGGGAAGGTGCAGTAATCGTTGAGCCAATATCCTGGATGCTCAAGTCCATGACGGCGTGAACGTGGTTGGGCATGACCGTGTAGGCAATCAGTTCGTACCATTTATCGGCCCAGAAACCTAACGAATTAACCGCTTCGGTGGCGATTTCGGGGCGTTGCAGCCAGCGTTCGCCGCAGACACAGCGGTCAAGAAAATTGTCGTACCGGGCGAACTGGCGTTTTTGCTCTTCGTAGAGCCGTTGCTTCAATGTTTCGTCTTCAGCCTCCCGAAGTTGCCGGTAACGGGCTTGCTTTTCTTGTTTAAACTGTTCGGCCACGGTTCTGGGCAAGGTGTCTTTCAACCGGTAGGTCACGAAAAACGTCCCGCCGATGGGCTGAATGTGCGGCAGGTCGCGCCGGTAGCTGGTTTTGACGTGTTGGTAAAGGTTCATGGGTGACCTTTGATAGGCTTGGTGGGGAGGGCTTCTCCGACCGGAGGTCGGAGCTACCTTTTCGGAGCTACCTTTTAAAACGCCTTCAGACTCAAATCCAGACTGCTCACGTGGTGCGTCAGCGCGCCGACCGAGATGTAATCCACGCCGCATTCGGCGTAGGCCCGGAGGGTGTCTTCGGTAATGCCGCCGGAGGCCTCGGTTGGGTAGCGGCCCGCCACGCGCCGGACGGCTTCGCGCAGGGTATCCAGGTCAAAATTATCGAGCATGATGCGCTGCACCTGACCGACCCGCAAAACGGCGTCGAGTTCGGCTAAGTTGCGCACTTCGATTTCAATCAGCAGGTTCCGGCCCGTGGCCCGGAGGTAATCGTTGGCTTTGGTGATGGCTGCTTCGATGCCCCCGGCGTAGTCCACGTGGTTGTCTTTGATGAGAATCTGGTCGTAGAGCGCGTAGCGGTGGTTGACGGCCCCGCCGAGGACGGTCGCCATTTTTTCGCAAATCCGGAAATTCGGCGTCGTTTTGCGCGTGTCGAGCAGTTTCGTCGGCAGGCCGTCGAGAAGGCGAACCAGCGAATGCGTGTACGTGGCGATGCCGCTCATGCGCTGCATGCAATTCAAAACCAGCCGTTCCGCTTTCAGGATGGACTGCGAATGCCCGGCCACCGTCAGCACGACGTCGCCGACGTGGATGAGAGACCCGTCGGGAATTAAGATTTCTACGGCCAACTCCGGGTCAACCTGGGCGAAAATCCGGCGCGCCACCTCCACGCCCGCCACGAGGCCGTCTTCCTTCACCAGCAACCGGGCGCGGCCCCTGGCGTCGGGCGGAATGGTGGCCAGCGAGGTGTGGTCGCCGTCGCCGACGTCTTCTTCAAGGGCCAGGCGGATGAATTCGTCAAGGTTCGTGCCGTACATGATTGGGAGTCGTCGGTCGTTAGTGGAACATTGTCAGTCGGGCAAAGTTTGGCAATTTTGCCCAGAAAGAACCATTCCATGAAAAACGCACTCGCCACCGGACTGGTCGCCCTGCTGTCGCTCGGCAGCGCCTGGGGACAGGCCGTCGGTCCGCAGGATGAACTGGAAATCCGGTCGTTGGTCGAGCAAACCACGCGGGCACTCGAAAACGAAGACCTCCCGGCGATGCTGGCCGCCTTCGACCCCGCCAGTCCGCTCCGCCAACAGGCCGAGCAACTCGGCAACTCGTTTTTTGAAACCTACGACCTCCGCTACGAACTGGAGGACGTGCAAATCGGGCCAACCACCGCCGACGGCGTGGAGGTGCGCGTCAGGCTCACCGCTCGCCGGGCCGGTGGGGCTGCTTTCCGCGCCACCCGCGCCACGGCGTTCGGGCTGGTGCGAAAAACTACTAATGGCTACAAACTTTACACGGGGCGAATCGAAAAGCGCGAGTATCTTTAAAAGTTCACAGGAAACAGTTCACAGGAAAGGCAGGATGATTTTTATTGTGGACTGTTTCCTGTGAACTGAAAAATAGAACTACGACAAAAACCAGTTAGTTTTGTGCCCGCTTATGAAAAACGCTTCGCGCCCTGTTCGGTTTCTGAGCCTTTCGCTGACGGCCCTGCTGTTGCTGGTTTCCGTGTGGAGCCAGCACGCGATGACGGTCGTTGCGCCGGAGGTCAAAGCCAAAACCGAGCAAACCGCGAAAGACCCGCAGAAATCGGCCTCGCACCGCCACGCCGTGGTGAGCGAACTTTCGCCGATGGCCGTCGTTGCGCCGGTGGTGCTGCATTTTGCTCAGGATTTTTTCCTGTTGCCGCCGGTCACGTTTGCGTTGCAGGCGTTCAAAAACCTGCTGCCGCCCGCGCCGCCCGTTTCCATCCGACTGACGTATTTCGAGGTGCTCTTCCGGCACTTCATCGTCATCAACGCCCCGTAGGGTATCCAAATCAGACGGCGAACGCCTTGATTCGCAGGATCTCTAAATGTTCATAAAGGGGTCCTGCGGGGTCCGCCTTCTTTCCATTCCCCTGTTTTTTTTCAATTCAAACTGGACGCTTGAAAAAGCGGATTTACTGATTTTCAGCCTCAATCCTGAAAATCCCAAAATCCGACACATCAAGGCGGTTCGCCGCAGCGATTCAGACTACCCAACATGCAAAATAAAACCGTAATCATCGGCCTGACGGGCATCATCAGCCTGTTGTGCCTCTATTATTTGTCGTTCACGTTCGTGTCGCGCAACTACAAGCAGAAAGCGACCGAAGTCGCTACCGATGCCCGCACCGGCAAGGTGGACCTGGCCAAGCGCCAGCGCTTCGTCGACTCGCTCTGGAACGAGCCGGTGTACCTCGGTAGCACGCTGAAAGACGTGACCGAAAACGAACTCAACCTCGGCCTCGACCTCCAGGGCGGCATGCACGTGATGCTCGAAGTGTCGCCGGTGGAAATCATCAAGTCGCTGGCCGGGCAGAGCGCCAACCCGCAGTTTCGCAAGGCCCTCGACCAAACCATCAAGGGGCAATCCAGCTCGCAGGGCAGCTTCGTGCAGGCCTTTGCCAGCAACTTCCGGCAGGTGGCCCCCGGCACGAGCCTTGCTTCGATTTTTGCCAATTCGGGCAACCGGAGCAAAATCAACGCCCGCTCCTCCGACGATCAGGTGCTGAAACTGATTCAGAACGAAGTGGACGGAGCCACCGCGCGTGCGTTCCAGATCATCCAGCAACGCGTGGACAAGTTCGGCGTGTCGAACCCCAACCTCCAGCGCATCCCCGGCACAGGCCGGATTCAGGTCGAACTGGCGGGCGTGGACAACCCCGAACGGGTGCGCAAACTGCTCTCGGGCGCGGCCAAACTCGAATTCTGTGAAGTATACGAATTTCAGGAATACGCCTCGGCCTTCGACCAACTGGGCCGCTACCTCGAAGCCCAGGACAAAGCCCGCCGGGCCAGCCTGACCCCGGCGACGGGTACAAAAACGGCCGCCAAAGCCGACACGGGCAAAGCCGCCACCTCCGGCCTTGCCGCCGCCCTGAACCAGAAGACCCCCGTTGCCAAAGGCGATTCGGCCAAAAAAGACACCGCTGCGTCGGCCAGCGCCCAATCGGCCCTGGCGCGGTTGTTCCAGTTTACGGGCAACGGCTTCGGGGTGTTTGTGAAAGACAGTGCCCAGGTGGGCGAAATCCTGCGCCGCTCCGAGGTGCGGGCCATGTTTCCGCAGGATTTGGCGTTTGTGTACGACGTGAAACCCATCGTAACGACCAACAAGCAGGAACTCCTCACGCTGACGGCCGTGAAACGCGGTCTTGGCGGGAAGGCCCCGCTCGAAGGCGACGTGATTACCGATGCCCAGCAGGATATTGACCAGACTGGTCGGGGTGGGGTGGAAGTATCGATGAACATGAACGCCGAGGGTGCACGCAAGTGGAAGGCCCTCACGGCGGCCAATGTGGGCAAGCGCATCGCGATTCTGCTCGACAACACCGTGTACTCGGCCCCGGTCGTGAATGGCGAAATTCCCAACGGCCGCTCCAACATTTCGGGTAATTTCACGATTGAAGAAGGCAAGGATTTGGCCAACGTGCTGAAAGCCGGGAAGTTGCCCGCCCCGACGAACATCGTTGAGGAAGCCGTGGTGGGTTCGACACTCGGTTCGGAAGCCGTCAATTCGGGCGTGATTTCCTCGCTCGTCGGGCTGGTGGTCGTGCTGCTTTTCGTACTGGCTTACTACAACCGCGCCGGGATCATTGCCAACATCGCGCTGATCATCAACCTGTTTTTCCTGTTGGGCATTATGGCTTCGCTGAAAGCCACGCTGACCCTGCCGGGCATCGCCGGGATTGTGCTGTCGATTGGGATGGCCGTGGACGCCAACGTACTCATTTTTGAGCGGATCAAGGAAGAACTGGCCCTCGGCAAACCGCTTTCGCAGGCCATTGCCGACGGGTTCCGCAACGCGTATTCGTCCATTCTCGACTCCAACGCCACCACGCTGCTGTCGGGATTGATTCTGTTGATTTTTGGCACCGGCTTGATTCTGGGCTTCGCCGTGACGCTGGTGATCGGTATTTTCACCTCGCTGTTCGCGGCCATTTTCATCAGCCGGGTGATTCTGGAACTCTGGACGCGCAACGGGCGGAAAATCGAGTTTTTCTCGCCGCTGACGAAGAACCTGTTCAAGGATTCGTCGTTCGATTTCGTCTCCAAGCGCCGGTTGTACTACACCATTTCGGCCATCATCATCGGGGCGGGCATCGTGTCGATTCTGGTGAAGGGCTTCGGCCTCGGCGTCGATTTCAAGGGGGGCCGGACGTACGTCGTGCGGTTTGAAAAAGGCGTCAGCACCGACGCGGCCCGCAACGCCCTGACGGCTTCGTTTGGCCGCGCACCCGAAGTGAAAACCTACGGGAACCTCGGCGTGGAGCAGTTGCGCATCACCACCGACTACCTCGTGGACCAGACCACGCCCGACGCCGACAAGCAGGCCGAGGCCAAATTGAAGGAAGGGCTGGCGAAAGTGGGTGGCGGACAGGCCCAAATTCTGAGTTCATCGAAAGTCGGGCCAACCATCGCCGACGACATGATCTGGTCGTCGCTGAAGGCGGTTCTGCTCGGGATTCTCGTCGTGGCCGGGTACATTTTCCTGCGCTTCCGCAAGATTGGCTTCGTGTACGGAGCTGTGGTGGCCGTCACGCACGACGTGCTGATGATTTTGGCCGTGTTCTCGATTTTCAACGGCCTGCTGCCCTTCAACCTCGACGTGGACCAGGCCTTCGTGGGCGCGCTGCTGACGATCATGGGCTACTCGATGAACGACACCGTTGTGGTGTTCGACCGGGTGCGCGAGTACCTCAGCGACAACAAGCACAAGCGCGAGAGCATCGCCGCCATCATCAACAACGCGCTCAACAGCACCCTGAGCCGCACGGCGGTGACGGGTCTTTCGACCATGCTCGTGCTGATTGTGTTGTTCATTTTCGGCGGTGAAACCATCCGGGGTTTCTCGTTTGCCATGCTGATTGGCGTCATCGTGGGGACGTACTCGTCGCTGTTCGTGGCGACGCCCATCGTGGTCGACGCCCTGACCCGCGAGCAGGCCGGTACCGGCCGCATCGCCGACACCGACGGCGCTCCCGCCGCCGTGCCGCCGAAAGGCCGGGTGAAACCGCAGATTTAAACCGATTATTGTGGGGCGGGATGCATCCCGCCTGTGCCGACATCAGAACGGGCACGGGCGGGATGCATCCCGCCCCACAATAATTTTGGTTCAACGCCCAATCATTCGTAGTTTTAAAGCACATTTTTCCAAAGAACCTTCGGTAAATTCGCTTTTTTTCAATCGACAAAAACCTTTAACCTTTTGGGTATGAACAACACCATCTGGCGGAAAAAGCCACTTGCGGCGTACGAGGCCGACATGAAAAACAGCCAGTTGAAGCGGGTGCTGAGTCGCTGGGGATTGACCTCGCTCGGCGTCGGGGCCGTAATTGGTGGGGGCATTTTCGTGCTGACGGGCATAGCCGCCAACCAGTGGGCGGGTCCGGCACTGGCGCTTTCGTTCGTGCTGGCGGGAATCGGCTGTACGTTTGCCGCCCTGTGCTACGCCGAGTTTGCTTCAATTCTGCCCGTTGAAGGTTCTGCTTACGCCTATTCCTACGGTACGGTGGGGGAATTCTTCGCCTGGTTTATTGGCTGGAACCTGATTCTTGAATACATGATGGGGGCCACCACGGTAGCCGTGAGTTGGTCAGGGTACTTCGAAAAACTGCTGCACCTGTTTGGCATTCACCCGCCGATTTGGGCAATGAACGACCCCTGGACCGCCCACGATAAAATGATAAAGGCCGCCGAAGCCGCCGGACAGGCCGCGCCCGATTTTGGCTTTGCGCTCAACTTTCCCGCGCTGTTCATCGTCTGGGGGGTTACGTACATCCTGGTGAAGGGCATTAAAGAAGCCGCCAGCACGAACAACCTCATCGTCATGCTGAAAGTGACGGTGGTTATTTTCGTGATTATCATGGGTGCCTTCTACGTGGACGCCACCAATTGGACGCCCTTTATTCCGGAAATGATCCGGGATGCAAGCGGGCAGGAGCATTTTGGCTACCCCGGCATCGTCACGGCGGCCAGCATCGTGTTTTTTGCCTACATCGGCTTCGACGCCGTTTCGGCGCAGGCGGGCGAAGCCATCAATCCGCGCAAAGACGTGCCGTTTGCCATCATCGCTTCCCTGATTATTTGCACGACGCTCTACATCCTCGTTTCTCTGGTGCTGACGGGCATGGTGCCCTTCCAGAACCTCGACCTGAAGGCACCCGTAGCGCAGGCGTTTGCCGATAAGGGATTGACCTGGGCGGTGTACATCATCACCATCGCGGCCGTGGCGGGCTTAACTTCGGTCATGCTCGTGATGATGCTTTCGCAGACGCGCATTTTCCTCGGGATGGCCAAAGACGGGCTGCTGCCGAAAGGACTGTTTGCCACGATTCACCCCGTGTACCGCACCCCGTGGAAAAGCACCATCTTCGTTGGGACGGTCGTGTCGTTGGTTGCGTCGGTCACGCCCATTGACCGGGTGTCGGAAATGTGCAGTTCGGGTACCCTGTTGGCCTTCGCCATGATTTGCGGGGCCGTTTGGCTTTTGCGTCGCCGCGAGCCTAACCTCGAACGCCCCTACCGCGTACCCGCGCTGCCCGTAATTGCTACGTTGGGGATTTTATTCAACCTGTACCTGATGTACAACCTGCGCACCGATACCAAACTGGCGTTTGTGGCTTGGGGTTCGTTGGGTATCATCGTCTACTTCCTTTACAGTCGCCACCACAGCAACCTCAACAGCCCGAAGGAGTTGTTGAAGGTAGAAAAAGACCAGAACGCTCATTTATAAAGGGCGCTTCCGATCAAAAAAAGGCCACTGGACTGTTCCAGCGGCCTTTTTTAATTTTCCAGCGCGTTATCGCTTCTCCCACCCGTCATTGCGAGGAACGAAGCGGTCCGCCGCGCGGCAATCCGGTAGGGGTCACCAAAAACGCTTGTAGCAAACGACTTTGGCCGGTGTCAACGGATTGCCGCGCGGCGGACCGCTTCGTTCCTCGCAATGACGGGTGGGGAAGATTTTGTTGTCCCGTGGAAGCAATGACGCCCGGCGGAAGCGATTTCCTCACGGCTTCGGCCTCGCCTTTTTCGGGTCAATCACCGTCTGAAACGCACTGACCGACGAGCCACCGAAGAAGCCCAGCGCCTTGCGGCCGTTGGCGTCGCGGTTGCGCACGTTGGTCGGGATGTTGGTGGGTGGCGTGGCGAAAATGCCCTGGTTGCCCGACTCCTGGTTGACGGCCTGCAAAAAGTAGTACGCTTCGACGGGCACCGAATGCAGTTGCACCTTCAGCGTGTCGCCCGCCGCCCAGAGTTCGTTGTTGATGCTCCGGCGGATGGGCAGAATGAAGATGATGCCGTCGATGTTACCGCCCGGCGAAAAGCCCGCGTCGTAAGCCAGGCTGATGTCGCTGGCGCGGTTGAAGTACTTGCTGTTCTTGAACGTCTTAATCCAGTACGTGTCGTCTTTGCCAACCAGATCGCGGGCGTAAAACTCGGCAGTGTAGCCTTCTTTCGGGCCGTCCTGCGGGGCTACGGGTGGTTTTTCAAAGAAATAATTTACCGAATCGATGCGCGGAACGGGCCGGATTTGCGTCGTGGCCACGTACTCTTCAGTGCCGGTTTTCACCGCGAGCCGGTAGGTGCCGCTCACGTGGCCCAGCGGCGTGTAGGGTGCGGGCGGTGTCCAGACGTACTCGCCGGTGTTTTTCAAATCCTTGAAAGCGTACACCACGTTGGCCTCGTCGGTCACGGTGACCGTCGCGCCGAGCACGGGTTTGGCGGGCGAATTGTCGAAATACGCCGCCGACTGTGTGAGCCGAATGGTCTGCGGCCCGGTCTGGTTGGTCACCCAGCCATCCACGACGAGTTGGGAAGGCCCGGTTTCGGTTTCCAGGTTAATCACGTCTTGGCAGCCAGTCAGCGCGAGGACGAGGAGGGGGAGAAACAGTATTTTTTTCATGGGAAAACAAGTCAGAATCAGGCGTAAGCCTTGAAATTCAAGCTCCCCTCCTTCAAAAGGAGGGGGTGCGGTGGGTTGGCGGTGGGTTGGTGCGGTTGGGGGGTGGTTGAAACCTTGATAGGGCGAAGGGTTCTTCCACCCACTGAACCACCCCGCCCTAAAGGGCACCCCTCCTTCAAAAGGAGGGGAGTTTTTAAAATTTAAAATTATACGTCACCGCGGGCAGAATGGTGCCGAAAACCGAGTAGCGCACGGCCTCGGTCAGGCGCGGGTCGTTTTCGTTTTGCCGGACGAATACCGAAAACGGGTTGCGGCGACCGTACGCGTTGTAAATTGAGAACACCCACTCGGCGCTGCCCCGGCGGCTGAACGGGCCGTGATCGATGCGTTTAGTGGCCGAGAGGTCGAGCCGGTGGTAAGCCGGAATCCGGCTGCCGTTGCGCGAATCGAGGCCGTTTTCGGGCAGGGCGATGCCGTTCCACTCGAAGCGATTGGTCGGGTACGTGGCGGGCGTGCCGGTGGCGAAGGCGAAATTACTGGACACACTCCACTTCCGGCCCAGGTCGTAGAGCGCGACGGCGGTCAGGTTATGGGTTTTGTCGAACCGCGCCGGAAACCAGCCGTTGTTGTTGATGCCGTCCACCAGCCGCTCGGTGCGCGCCAGCGTGTAGCTAACCCAGCCCGTGAGGCGGCCTTTGCTTTTCTTCAAATAAAACTCGGCCCCGTACGCCCGGCCCCTGCCGGTGAGCAGGTCGCCTTCCAGAAACTGGTTGAGCAGCAAATCCGAGCGGCGCACGTAGTCAATCTGGTTTTTCAGGTCTTTGTAGTACGTTTCCACCGAAAATTCGAGGGCGTTGTCGCCGAAATTCTGGAACCAGCCCAGTGCCACCTGGTCGGCGAGCTGGGGCTTGATGTTTTTGGAAGAAAGCGTCCACACGTCGAGGGGCGAGGAGGCCGCCGTGTTCGAGAGCAGGTGCAGGTACTGGGTCGTGCGGTTGTAGCTGACCTTGACCGACGCCGTGGGCGAAACGCCGAGGTTGGCCGAGAAGCGCGGTTCCCAGTTGCCGTACTGCGCCACTACCTCGCCATTTTTGTAATTCGTACCAGGCACGACGGGCGCTTTGCGGTAGCCGGGCTGGAACGTCTGGTAATCGTAGTACAGCCCCGGCCCGAGCGCCCGGAAGTAGGAGTAGCGCAGGCCGTACTGAAGCGTGAGGCGCGAGCCGATTTTCTGCTCGTTGGCCACGTAAAACGCCGTTTCGTCGCCAAAGCGCGATTCGAGGCTGAAGTCGCGTACCTCGCCCGCCGACGTGCCCCGCGCCGCGCCGGGCTGCGAGTCGTAACGAATGTACTGCCCGCCGAAGGTAATCTGGTTTTCGGGCGTCAGGAAAAACGTGAAATCGGGCTTGGCGCTGATGCTGACGATTTTCGAGTTCCAGTCGAAGGCGTCTTTCGAGGTGGCGCTGGTTTTGGTGCCGAGGCCGTACTTGTAGTTGGAGTAGTAGCCGGTCAGGTTCAGGAACAGCTTATTGCTGAAAACGTGGTTCCAGCGCCCCGACACGGTGCCGTTGCCCCAGTCGAAGCCGAAATCCTTGCTGCCGAACACGTCGCGGCCAAAGTAACCCGACAGAAACAACGTGTTTTTCTCGTCGAGTTTGTAGTTGGCTTTGGCCGTCAGGTCGTAGAAATAAAACTGCGAGCCTTTCAAATCGCCGCTCAGGAAAGGCTTGGCCAGCACGTCGATGTACGAGCGCCGCGCCGCCAAGATGAACGAGCCTTTGCCGCGCAGAATGGGCCGTTCGTAGGAAACCCGGCTGAAAATGGCCCCGATGCCCGCGTTGAGTTCGGGTTTTTTGGCGTTGCCTTCCTTCATCCGCACGTCGAGAATCGAGGAAATCCGCCCGCCGTAGTTGGCCGGAATGCCGCCCTTGATGAGCTTCACGTCCTTGACGGCGTCGGGGTTGAAAACCGAAAAGAAGCCAAACAGGTGCGAAGAATTGTACACCGGGGCTTCGTCGAGCAGGATCAGGTTCTGGCTGATGTCGCCGCCGCGGACGTTGAACCCGCTCGCCCCTTCGCCCACGGTGGTCACGCCGGGGAGTAGTTGCAGGCTTTTCACCAAATCGACCTCGCCCAAGAGGGCGGGCATGGCGCGGATGGTTTTCATGTCGATTTTATTGACCGACATTTCCACCGAGCGCACGTTGTCGTCTTCGCGCTGGCTTTTCACCACCACCTCGGCCAGTTGGCGGCCTTCTTCGCGGAGTTCGAGGTCGAGTTTCTGGTCGAGGCCGTCCAGTTCGACGGTGCGGGTTACTTTTTCGTACCCGACAAAGGTGAACACGAGCGTGTAAGTGCCGCTGGGCAGCGTGAGGGCGTAAAAGCCGTACGGGTTGGTCACGGCCCCGGTGCCGCGCTCCTTCACGTACACCGACACGCCGATGAGCGCCTCGCCGCTGGCGATGTCTTTCACGTAGCCGCTGAGCGTGGCGCGGCTGGTCGGCGGAACGCCGCCCGGCGGTGCCTGGCCGGGAACCTGGGCCAGCAGCCGGAGCGGCAGGAGCAGGAAAAGGGTGATTTTTAGAAAGCGTCGCATTCGATAAATGAAAAGTTGGGGCTTGATAAAAACGAACTGAAGGGATCGGGGGTTTGAAAAATCTAATTTCCCGTCTCGCCTGGTTGGCTGCGGCAAAGGTCAGGGATGCCGCCTGGGAAGCCGGATTAATTTTGACGAATGGTCGAAGCGGGGCGGCGAAGTCGTCTGTTTGGCGCGCCGAACTGGTGGCGAGGCGAGCCGTCGGGCGAGGGCAGAACGTCGCTCAGCACCCAGGCGCTCAACAGCAGGGCAGGCAATAAACTAAGGAGAGGGGTCATTGGGTTTCGTTTTTTGAGGGAAAGACACCCACCCGTGCGTTGACCCCTACGCGCTTCCTCGAAAAAATCCGGTTTGTCAGGCGTTCAGCCACTCCTTGAACCCGTCGGCGCGCTCGCGGCTGACGAAGATTTCCTCGTCCGCCGGGCGTTGACGTAGCCACACGCGCAGCTTGCCGTTGAAGTGCGGCTCGATGCGCTCGATGGCTTCCAGCCGGGCGAGGTAGCGGCGGTTGAGCCGGAAAAACTGGCGCGGATCGAGTTGGCGTTCGAGTTCGTCGAGGGTTTCATCGACGATGAATTTCCGGTGCTGATTCGTCACCAGAAACACCACCTTGTCTTCGGCAAAGAGGTAAGGCACTTCGCCGATCTCGACCACGTCGAACCGCCCGCCGTTTTTGAGCAGAAACCGGCTCCGGTGCTGAACGGGCTTCACGCCGTAGGCTTCGAGCAGTTTGCCCAGTTGCTCCGTGACGGGTGCCGACGTTGCGAGGCTCTGCGTGCGCCGAAACTTGTCGACCGCCGCCGCCAATTCTTCTTTTTCAATCGGTTTGAGCAAATAATCCACGCTGTTGACCTTGAAAGCCCGCAGGGCGTATTCGTCGTAGGCCGTCGTGAAAATGACGGGCGAGGCGATATTGACTTGCTGGAAAAGCTCGAAACTCAGCCCGTCGGCCAGTTGAATGTCGAGCAGCAGCAGGTCGGGCGCGGGATTGGCCAGGAGCCAACGCGTCGTTTCGCGCACGCTTTCGGTTTGCCCAACGACCGTGGCTTCGGGGGCTACCTCGCGCAGGAGCGTCGCCAGGCGGCGGGCGGCGAGGGGTTCGTCTTCAACGAGGAGGATGTTCATTTTTAGTGAGAAGTAAGAAGTGAAAAGTGAGATGTTTCAGCGAGGGGAAATGTGCGGTTTTCAACATCTCACACCTCACCGCTTACTTCTCACAACAACGGCAGTTTCACCACAAACTCGCCCTCGGTTTCGGCCACGATCACCTCGCGATCGGTGAGCAGGGCGTAACGGTGGCGGAGGTTTTTCAGACCGATGCCCGTCGAATCGGTGGGCAGGCGGTTTTTGCGCTGGAGCGTGTTGGTCACCACGGCCCAGTTTTCCGCCGCCTGGATGCGCACGCTGAGCGGATTTTCGCGCGAGCATTCGTTGTGCTTGAGCGCGTTTTCCACCAGCGTCAGCAGCCCCTGGGTCACCACCTGCCGATTGAGCTCCGCCGCCGACACGTCGATTTCGTAACGCAGGTTGTCGCCAAAGCGCATTTTGTGGATAAACAGGTACGCCTCCACGATTTTCAGTTCGCCGCCCAGTTCGACCGTGTTCTGGTCGGAGTGCTGGAGGTTGTAGCGAAACACCTTCGACATCCGCTCCACCATGCCCACGGCGTTTTCGGGGTCTTCGGGAATCAGCGCGCTGAGGATGTTGAGCGAGTTGAACAGAAAATGCGGGTTCACCTGGTTTTTCAAACTCTCGAATTCGGCCTTCAGCACGGCCTGTTTCAGTTCCTGTTCGAGCACCAGCAGGCCCTTCCACCGCTGGACGAAAAACTTGAGCGAGTACAGCGCCGTGAGGGCCGACGCCACCAGCGCGAACAACCCACTGTTGACGAGGTGGTCGCTGAAGCTGAAATCCACTCCGAAAAAAAACCGCACGGCGTTCATCAGCGCCACGTTGGCTACAATCCAGGCCGTCAGACCGCTGCTGAGCACGGTGATGGCCACCAGTTCGCGGGGGTGAATCGTTTCGGCGAGCCGGTTGATGTGCCGGGGCACCAGCCAGGCCAGCAATCCGAAGGTGAGCAGGCCCGCCGCCGCCACCTGCACGATGTACCCGAGCCGGGTGAACACGTCGAGCGGACTGGGAAACCCGAACAGCAGGTACCCCACTACGGCGAGGATGAGAATCGGGGGCAGAATCGGGAAACGTTTCACGGAAAATAAAAGGGGTTCGAAAAACGGTCAAACCGGTTTTGACAGAAATCAGCCGCGCGTGACCGAACTGGCCCCCGCCGTGTCGAGGCGGACGGCGGGATTACCCCGGTAGCGGATGCTGCTGGCCCCGACGGCCTCAGCGCTGAGTTCCTGGGTGACGAACACCTGCGCCGAACTCGCCCCGACGGCCTCCACGTGCGCCGTCTGGGCTTCGAGCCGGTAAGCCGCGAACGTGGAGGCGCCCACCGCCTCGGCGTCGAGGTGCTGGCACGTGCCTTCAGCCTGAATCCGCGAAGCGCCCGTGGCTTCGGCCCGTAGACGCCCCACCTGCCCGCTGAATTTGATGACCGTCGCCCCGGTGGCTTCCAGGTACAGGCTGGCGGGGTTGTCGATGCCGCTGATCTGCACGATGCAGGCTCCGGACGCGTCCACTTCGCGCAACGTGGGCACCGTGACGGTCAGCATAACGCTGCGCGAACCCCACCAGAACCCGAACCGGTGGTGCGCGCGCAGGGTGTGGGCCGTTTGCCCCACTGCCAGCCGGGCCAGGCCCGCTTGCGTGCCGCGGGCCGCCACCCGAAACTCCGGCCCCTGCGTGACGAGCACCTTCACGCCGTTGTGCACGTCGATGCGGTCGAAATCGCGGAAATCAAAGTCAGTTTCGGTATGCTCGGTCGAAGGGGCCTCGGTGCCATCGGGGGCCAGGGTCATCAGCACGAGCGTGACTAGGCCCAGCGCCACGATGGTGGTCGTCAGAAAGGCGTTGACCGGCGCGGTTTGCGTTTGCTGCCCGAAGCTGAGCGCGGGTGCAAAAAGCAAGGGGAAGAGGACAGAAAAACGGCGCATCATCGTTGTGATTTACGGCTCAAAGATGCGGCCCGGAGCGGTCAGAACACCACCCTTTTCGGAAGAGCCGTCGGATTTGGCGGACGAAGCGTGGGCTGGCTCCGAAGAAACCAGACGCGGGTCGCCGGGGTTGTTGAACTAATCGCGCAGCGAACCGTCCGAATTTCCCAGTCTACAATCAGAACATGCCCGAATTACCCGAAGTCGAAACCTACCGCCGGTATTTTGAAGAAACCTGCCTGTTTCAACCCATCGCCAGCCTGTTTGTTGAAGACAAGAAGCTGCTGACTACCGAATTCGAAACCCTGCTCGCCGGGTTGAAAGGCCGCCAGTTTGTCGGCACGCGGCGGGTGGGCAAAAACCTGTTCGTGCAACTCGACACCGACGCGCACTGGCTCCACCTGCACTTCGGCATGACCGGCGACCTGGCCTACTTCCGCGACGCCGAAGACACGCCCCGCTTCGCCCGGATTCTGTTTTTCTTTCAGAACGGCTTCCGGCTGGCCTTCATCTGCCCGCGCAAGTTCGAGCGCGTCGGCCTCGTCGGGGACCCGGATTTGTATCTGAAAAAGAAAAAACTTGGTCGCGACGGCCTGGAAGTAACTGCTGACGAACTGGCGGTGATTTTCCGAAAAAAAGCCGCGTTCCTCAAGCCCGTGCTCATGGACCAGGCCACCGTGGCCGGACTTGGCAACTGGATTGTGGACGAAGTGCTGTTTCAGGCCCGAATCCACCCCGAACGCCGCGCCAGCGCCCTCTCGCCCGACGAAACCGCCCGCGTCCACGAAGCGATTCAGTTGGTGCTGACCACGGCCATTCACCACGAAGCCGACTACGCCCGGTTTCCGAAGCGCTTCCTGATTCACGCCCGCGAATGGGCCGCTTCGCCCCACGACGACCCGCAGGCCCACCGCCTATGCCCGAATTGCGGCGGAACGCTGGAAACCAAACAAGTGGGCGGCCGGACGACGTACCTGTGCCCGGACTGCCAGCCGATTTAACGGAATAAATTCAGAATCCCCTCCTTGAAAAGGAGGGGTGCCCGAAGGGCGGGGTGGTTGAGGCTTTGACAAAAGAGCAGCATCTCCACCCACTGAACCACCCCGCCCCTTCGGGGCACCCCTCCTTGAAAAGGAGGGGATTCGCTTACTTCTACGGCTTGTGGCTATCCACCCCAATTCGTTTTTCCCGATTCACCAGTTCCCAGGCGGTGTAAAACACCAGTTTGGCGGTGCGTTCGGCGGCGGTGAAGTCGATTTTCTCCAGGTCGTCGGTGGTCTGGTGGTAGTCGGCGTGGGTGCCGTTGAAGTAAAAGATGCTCGGAATGCCGTTTCTGGCGAAATTGTAATGGTCCGATCGGTAGTAAAACCGGTTCGGGTCGTCGGGGTCGTTGTAGGTGTAATCGAGCGCCAGACCCACCTTCTGATTGGCTTCTTCGTTGAGGACGTGCAATTCCGACGAGAGTTTGTCCGAGCCAATCACGTAAATGTAACCGGGTTTGCCCTCGTGCTGACGGTCGGTGCGGCCCACCATGTCGGTATTGAGATCGGCGACGGTCTGGCTGAGGGGCAGCAGCGGGTGTTTGGCGTAAAACTCGCTGCCGAGCAGCCCTTTTTCTTCGCCCGTCACGAGCAGAAACAGGATGCTCCGGCGGGGCCGGTGGCCCTGCCGGGCGGCTTCGGCGAAGGCCTCGGCTTCTTCCAACACGAGCGCCGTGCCCGAGCCGTTGTCGTTGGCCCCGTTGAATACCTGCCCGTCGGTGGCCACGCCGATGTGGTCGTAGTGGGCCGAAATCACCACGACTTCGTCTTTTTTGTCGGTGCCTTCGAGCAGGGCGGCGAGGTTGCTGGCGGGCACGGGCGTGGTTTGGGTTTCGGCTTTCACCACGAGCGAGCTTTTGAGGCTGCCCGGTTTTAGGTTTCCGGCTTGCAAGTCGGCCAGTTGGGCGTTGGTCAGGTTGAAAAGGGCCTTCAGCAGCGAGGTTTTCAACTGAAAATTGGGCAGTTTCCGCACCGGATTCGGGTCGTCGCCAAACGACAGGCTGCTCCGCCCGCTGAAGCTTTTCAGGCGGTCGAAGTACGGTCCGGCTTCGGCGTCGGTCATCGTCAGGGGTGAAATCACGCCCCGTGCGCTCCGATTGAGCAGGGTTTCGAGTTTGCGCCGCGTGCCCAGGCGCGGGTCCGACCAGATCGAGGGCTTGTCGGTGCCGGTTACGCGGTAAGTGCCGTCGGGGTTGCGGGGTTCGCCGGGCAAAATCAGCACGAGTTTGTTGCGCACGGCGAGGTCGGTGAAGTCCGAATGCTTTTCGTCGTCGATGCCGTAGCCCGCGAAAACGACCTCCAGTTTTTCCTCAACCGGAAAGCTGAATGTCCCCTGCGCCAGGTAAAAATCCTGTAGGAAATCCCGCCGCCGACCCCCGACGATCAGGTACGGCGGTGCGGCCCAGGCGTGGGTGACGAGGCCGATGTCCTGCCGGTAGCCGTCGGTGCCAATGGGTTTGAGGCCCAGCCGTTGAAACTGCTCGGTAAGGTAGCGGGCGGCTTTTCGTTCGCCCGACGAGCCGGTGTCGCGGCCTTCGAGGCTATCGGCGGCGATGACACTCAGGTGGCGGCGCAGGTCGGCGGCGGTGATGGTTTGGGCGAAAGGGGCGGCGGGGTCCTGGGCGCAAACGGAGCCGAGAGCGAGCAGGAAACCGGAGGCGAGTAGAAATTTTTGCATGCAGAAGGAGCGAACGGGGAATCGTCAAAAATAAAGAAAAGCCGGGAAGTTTTTCTGCCCAACCGGCGTCAGTAACGCGGTGCGGCTCTTCACTTTCGCCCTAAAATCCCGTACTTTCGCCCCGACAAAACCACTTCCTCCTTCGCCATGCTTCCCGAAACCGACACGTTGCTGGCCGCGCCCGACCTTACCCAACCCATTGCCTTCGAGCGCATTCCGACCCGCATTTACGCCGACTCCAACGAGGCTTCAGCGGCGGTGGCCCGCGAAATCGCCGACATCATCCGGGCGCGGCAACTGCAGGGCAAACCCGCCGTGCTGGGCCTGGCCACGGGGTCGTCGCCCAAGAAGGTGTACGCCGAACTCATCCGCATTCACCACGACGAGCGGCTGAGTTTTTACAACGTCATCTCCTTCAACCTCGACGAATACTACCCCATGCAGCCCGGCGCGCTGCAAAGCTACGTGCGCTTCATGCGGGAGCAGTTGTTCGACCACGTGGACATCCCGACGGCCAACTATTTCGTCCCCGACGGGACGCTTTCGCCCGCCGAAATCCACGATTTCTGCGTGGAATACGACCGGCGCATCGACGAACTCGGCGGGCTGGATTTCCAGATTCTCGGCATCGGGCGCAACGGCCACGTCGGCTTCAACGAACCCGGCTCGCACGTGGCGTCGAAAACCCGCCTGATGACCCTCGATTTGACCACGCGCATCGACGCGGGCCTCGATTTTGGTGGCCTCAGCAACGTGCCCAAAAAGGCCATCACGATGGGCGTCGCGCAGATCATGCGCGCCAAACGCGTGGTGCTGCTGGCCTGGGGCGAGCACAAGGCGCGCATCATTCAGAAGGCCATCGAGGGGCCGGTGACCGCCGAAGTACCCGCCAGCTACCTGCAAGGGCACCAGAACGTGCAGTTCATCCTCGACGAGTCGGCGGCTTCGGAACTCACCCGCCGGAAGATGCCCTGGATGGTGGAGGAGGTGGTCTGGGACAAAAAGATGATTCGGAAAGCGGTCACGACGCTGGCCTTCAAGCTCGAAAAGCCCGTGCTGAAGCTCACCAACCGCGATTACAACGACAACGGCCTGTCGGATTTGCTGGCGCAGGTGGGCCAGGCCTACGAGCTGAACATCGAGGTGTTCAACCAACTCCAGCACACGATCACGGGCTGGCCCGGCGGCAAGCCCAACGCCGACGACGCCAACCGCCCCGAACGCGCCGAACCGGCCCGCAAACGCTGCCTGGTTTTCAGCCCCCACCCCGACGACGACATCATCTCGATGGGCGGCACTTTCCAGCGGCTTGTGGATCAGGGCCACGACGTGCACGTGGGCTACCAGACCAGCGGCAACATCGCCGTGGCCGACGACGAAGCCCTGCGTTTCGCCGATTTCGTGGTCGATTACAACCGGCAGTTTAGCATTGAAAGCCCGGAATCGGTGAAGATTTTCCGGGAAGCAGCCGAGTTTCTCCAACACAAAAAGGATTCGGAAATGGACACGCCCGAAGTGCGCCACGTGAAGGGCCTCATCCGCCAGGGCGAGGCCAAGGCCACCTGCCGCTTCGTGGGCAATGGGGCCGAAAACGCGCACTTCATGAACCTGCCGTTTTACGAAACGGGCAAGGTGCAGAAAAAGCCGCTCAGCGAAGAAGACATCCAGATCACCGTGGACCTGATTCGCGAACTCCGGCCCCACCAGATTTACGCGGCGGGCGATTTGGCCGATCCGCACGGCACGCACAAGGTCTGCCTCGACGCCGTGATGGAGGCCGTCCGGCGGCTCCGCGCCGAAGGATTCAAAACCGCCGACTACGACTTCAGCGAAGACTGCTGGGTGTGGCTCTACAAAGGTGCCTGGGACGAGTGGGCCATCGATTTGATTGAAATGGCCGTGCCCATGTCGCCCGATCAGGTGATGCGCAAGCGCCAGGGCATTTTCAAACACCAGTCGCAGAAAGACGGCGTGGTGTATCAGGGCACCGATTCGCGGGAATTCTGGCAACGCGCCGAAGAGCGCAACCAGGCCACCGCGGTGCTTTACAACAAACTCGGCCTGGCCGAGTACGAGGCGATGGAAGCCTTCGTGCGGTGGCGGTTTTGAGTTGAAAAAGTGCGTCGGGGGTGGTGCTTCGTGCTTGGGTTACTGTTCAACTCCGAAGCACGAAGCACTACCCCCGACGCACTTTTTCACCGTTTCCGCAATTCCGCCACCCAATGCCCGTCGGTTTTCACCTGGCGGGTCACGAGCCAGTTGACCATCATCTTGTCGAGGGCGCGGTTGAGGAAGGCCACGGTTTTGGACCGGCGCACGTCGAGGCGGGTACCGGCGAGGTGTTCTTCGTAAATCAGTTGTTTGTCGTCGTTGTAAAAACGGAGCGTCGAGCCGTCTTTGGCGCGGGCACCAGTTTCCACCACCCAGAAACCGGTCTGTGGTAAATCGGAGTGACGGGTCTGGGCCTGGCCTGCCGTGGAGGCCAGATTGAGGGTGAAAACCAGCGTGGCCGCCGAGGCCAGTTTTGCGAGGGAGTTGATTTTCTTTTTCATGATGAAACGGATTTTTTGCTGTTAGTCGGCTGAAAGGTGGCGAGGGTAACAACGCGGTGGGGGGAAATTTGCCCGACGGTCCGGCTTCGTCGGCAGACGCCAACAACCGGGCGGCAAACGCGTTTCGCCGACCAACGCCGTCGTTCGGCGACGACGAGCCGTTGTTAGTCGAAAAAGCCCGAAGTTCATGGCTTTCTCCGGCGCATTCGGGTAACTTTCATGCGCTAAACGGTTCAGCCTGAGCGATGAAAACCCTGCTTACCCACGACTTTATTTTTTCCGACAAACCCCGGAATCGGTACCTCCGGCACGCGTTGTTCTGGGCGGTTTGGATTGGGTTTTCTACCCTGATTTACCTGCCCGTCAACCTGCGGGCCCCCGGTATTGCGTGGCAGAATACGCTTCTTCTGACGTTTTTCGAGTCGGTGTTGTTTACTGTGTTTTCGCACGCAGTTTTCACGTATTGGCTGGCGTACTGGCTCCTTCCCCGGTTTTTTTCCAAAAAGCGGTACGGATTGGTGGTGATTGGTTTTGTGGCGATTACGCTGCTCTCGGCCACCATGTCTTACCTGGCGGGGGAACTCATCGCCCGTTCGGTGCGGACGTACCTGGGCTTTCCCTACCGAACCTCGCAGTTTTGGTACGGCCTGTTGGCGGGCGTCCGGGGCGGCATGACGGTGGGTGGCTTTTTCGTAGCGATTGTGGTCATCAAAAACCTGTTTCGCCAGCAGGAACTGCTCCTGAAAACGCAGCGGGAAAAGCTCGCCGCCGAACTTGAGGCCCTCAAAGCGCAGGTGCATCCGCATTTTCTTTTTAATACGCTCAACAACCTCTACGCCCTCACCCGGCGGCAGGCTCCCGAGGCCCCCGGCGTGGTACTCCGGCTTTCGAGCCTGCTCAGCTACGTGCTCTACGACTGCAACGCACCGGAGGTGCCGCTGGACCAGGAAATTCAGTTTCTGAGAAATTACGTCGCCCTCGAACAACTCCGCTACGGCGACCGGCTGGAGGTTTCACTCAATTTCACGGGCGATATTCACGGCCAGCGCCTGGCCCCGTTGCTGTTGATTCCGTTTCTGGAAAACGCCTTCAAACACGGCACCAGCGAACAACTCGACCAGGCCTGGATTAGCCTCAACCTGGCGGTGGAGGGCCACGCGCTCACGTTTCAACTGCTCAACAGCCGTGACCCCGACGGCGACGAGACCCATCTGGCGGGCGGCATTGGCCTGCAAAACGTGCGCAAACGCCTCGAATTGCTCTACCCTGGTCGGCACGAACTGAAAACCCAGGCCGATGCCGATACATTTCTGGTCACGTTGCGGCTGGAACTTTCAGAAACCGCCGGACGAGCGCAACCAGTCGACTTGGCTGTTCACGAAATTTAGCGTTGAGGGTTCAGTATTTAAAGTCAAAAGACAACCCTAAACTCTAAACCCTCAACATTGACCCACCCCCAAAACGCATGAAACTCCGTTGCCTGCTCGTCGACGACGAACCGCCCGCGCTGGAAATTCTGCAATCCTACGCCGACGTAGTGGACAGCCTCACCGTCGTCGGGACGTGCGCCAACGCCGTCCAAGCCTTTGGCGTGTTGCAGGACCAGCCGGTGGACGTGTTGTTTCTGGACATCAAAATGCCCAAACTCCTCGGCACCGACTTCGTGCGGAGTTTGCGCAACCCGCCTAAAGTCATTTTCACGACGGCTTACCGCGAGTACGCCCTCGACGGCTACGACCTCGACGTGGTGGACTACCTCCTGAAACCCATTGCCTTCGAGCGGTTTCTGCGGGCCGTCTCCAAACTCACCCGCCCTGACGCCCCGCCGCCCGAGCGGGAATCCTTCGCACCCAACGCCGAGGCCTTCCTCTACTTCCGCGCCGACCGCAAAATGGTGAAGGTGCTCACCCGCGATATTTTGTTCGTCGAAAGCCTGAAGGATTACGTGAAAATCGTGACGGCCACTGGCAAGCCGCTCGTGGTGAAGCAGACCATTTCGGCCCTGGAAGCGATGTTGCCCGCCGGACAGTTCGTGCGCACGCACCGGTCGTTTGTGGTGGCACTCGATAAAATCGCAGCCTACACGCCCACGTACGTCGAAGTGGCCGGGCAGGAAGTACCCGTGGGGCGGCTGTTTCAGAAAGAAGTGGAGCGGGCATTGCAATGAAAAATGAAGAATGAAAAATGAAAAATGCGCAATAGGCCCTATTTTTCATTTTTCATTCTTCATTTTTCATTTGAAGCAGCGCCTGCTTTCCCTCGACGTCTTCCGTGGCCTCACCGTAGCCGGGATGATTCTGGTCAACAACCCCGGCGATTGGGAACACATTTACTGGCCCCTCGAACACGCCGGGTGGAACGGCTGCACGCCCACCGATCTGGTGTTTCCGTTTTTCCTGTTCATCGTCGGGGTGTCGATCTCGTTTTCGCTGGGCAACCTGCCCGGCCAGCCTGAAAGGCACGGCGACGCGACGCGAAAAATCCTGATTCGTGGGCTGAAGCTATTTGCCCTCGGCCTGTTCCTCAACCTCTTCCCCCGTTTCGACCCCACCACCGTCCGCGTGATGGGCGTGTTGCAACGCATCGCGCTGGTGTATGGGATGTGTTCGCTGATTTTCCTGAAAACGACCCCGCGCCAGCAGGTCTGGATTCTCATCGGACTGCTTACCGCGTACTTTTTACTGCTCACCAAAGTCCCCGTGCCGGGTGCTGCCGCGGCCAGCCTGGAGCCGGAAAGCAACCTCGGTGCGTGGCTCGACCGATTGATTTTAGGCGAAAAACACCTCTGGAAAGCCGTGAAGGGCGTCTGGGACCCGGAGGGATTGTTCAGCACCCTGCCCGCCATCGGCACGGGCATCACCGGAATGCTGGCCGGGTACGCGCTCAGGCGGCGCGGCAACGCCGCCAAGCGCACCGTCCGGCTGGTGGGCGTGGGCGCGGGGCTGGTGGCGTTGGGGCTGGCGTGGAGCCTCGTTTTTCCGCTCAACAAATCGCTTTGGACGAGCAGCTACGTGTGCTACACGGCGGGTTTGGCCATGCTGTTGCTGGCGGGGCTGTACTGGCTCATCGATGTGCGCGGCTACCAGCGCGGCGCGTGGTTTTTCGAAGTCTTCGGCCTCAACGCCATCACGGTTTTCTTCCTGTCGGGTCTGGTGCCCCGGCTCATGAACCTCTTTAAAATCAACGGCGTGGGCGTGCAGAGTTGGTTGTACCAAAACGCCATCGCGCCCCTTTTCGCCGACCCGTACCTGGCCTCACTGGCGGGTGGGCTGGTGTGCGTCGGTATTTTCTGGGTGGCGATGGCGTGGATGTACCGGAAAAAGGTGTTTGTGAAGGTGTGAAGTGAGTTCAGGGTTTAGAGTTATTCACGCTAAACCCTGAACGTACCTCAAAACAACTTCTCATTCGGCGGCTTCACGCCTTTCAGCCGGATGTACACCGTCGTCTGGCCGCGGTGGTGGGTCTGGTGCTCGAAGGCTTTCATCAGCGCCACCTCGCGGGGGAGGTCGAAGCGACCGAACACCTTCACGGTTTCGCCCAACTGGGCGTCGGTCAGGCCTTTCAGCGAAGCAAGGACGAAATCGTAGCTGTCCAGGACGGCCTTCGTCACGGCGGCTTTCGACTTGTCGGTCATCGATTTTTCGAGCGAACCCTGCACCGGGCTGGCCTTGCCGGTGACCGCCGTCAGGAAACCGTAATTCGCATCCGACAGGTGGAGCATCATCTCGGCAAAACTCCGGACTTCGGGCGTGGGCTTGAAGGCGTAGCCGTCGTCGGGCATGGTGTCGAGGTACTCTTTGGTGAAGACTTTGGCGCGTTCCCATTCGGTGGTCATCTGGGCCACCGTGGCGCGTTGCGGGCTGTGGAACCCGCTGAGCAGGAGCAGGCAGCAGCCCACTCCGAACGAGAGGAAAGTACGAAGCATGGAAGTGGAGGAGTTTGTGGAGTGGAAAACGCGGGAAAGATACCCATTTCCCCAAACTACCGCGACCGGCTACCCGGTTGCCCGAAAATTTTTGGCGAAAAACGTGGTTTTTTGCCCGAAACGGCCTTTGCTAAACGACGGCCCACCCGCCTGATTTCTCCCGACTTCGTCCCGATGCGCCTACTGCCCGCGTTTTTGCTGTTCACCCTGCCGCTTTTCGCCCAGAAAACCGACACCACCATTACCCTCAAAGCCATCGCGGGCCTGCAATACGATCAGCCCCGGCTGGCCGTACGCCCTGGCACCCGCGTCACGATCATCCTCGAAAACTACGACGACATGGCCCACAACGTGGTCGTGACCCAACCCGGTGCGCGGCTGGAGGTCGTCAACCTGGCGCTGAAAGTGCCGGGTGAAAAAAACTACGTGCCCGAAACGCCGCTCGTGCTGGCCGCCACGAGAATCGTGCTTCCCGGCGCGGTGGAACGGCTCACGTTCACGCCCGAAAAAGAAGGCGTGTACCCGTACGTCTGCACCTACCCCGGCCACGGGTTCGTCATGTTCGGGACGCTGTACGCGACGAACAAACCCCTGCCGCCGCTTGACCGCGACCCGAATATGCCCCCGACGGTGAAGCAAACCGCGCCCGTTCACGCCGGGCACGCCGCCGCGTCGCCGCACCCGTTTCCGGTGCAGTACCCGGTGCTCTACCGCACGTTCATCGCCGGCAGCAGCCCGGCGGCCATTGTCGTGAGCCTTAGCCCGACGCTCTCGTTCTGCTGGGACGCCGGGCAGTGCCGCCTGCGCTTCGCCTGGGCGGGTACGGTGGACAACGACGAGCAGTGGGACGGCAAGGGCAACAAGCTGAGCAAAGCCACGGGGCCGGTGTTCTGGCGGGAAGATTCGCTCAACTACCCGATTCGGGTGGGCGACGCCGCCAAAACACCCGTCGTGCGCTACCTCGGCTACCGGCTGGCGGGTCGGTTGCCGCAGTTTCGCTACGCGGTGGACGGCGTCGAAATCACGGAAACGATCCGGGCGCTGCCCAACGAGCAGGGCTTGATTCGGGAATTTTCAACCAATCGTTTTTTGGGAAAACCGCTGTTTTTCAGTGTGAAAAACGCGCCGAATGTGCGCTACGAAAGTTCGGCGGGTGCGTTCAGAAACGGGTTGCTGAAACTGCCAAGCGGGATGATGAAGTTTTCGGTAACGATGCGGAAAACAACTTCCTCCAATCCATCACTGCGCGCGAAAAAATGAAGCGATGAAAAAGACTTCCCTACGGCGTCATTGCGAGCGGAGGTTGAAAAGGCAAGCAAAGCGAGGCTTTTCAGCCGGAGCGAAGCAATCCGTTGGCACCTGCCAAAATAGTCCCGATAGCTATCGGGAGGGCAAGAACCGTATTCGACTCAAACTCTTTTGGTCTCCGATGGGGGAGTGCCGCAGCGGCGAACCGCTTCGCTCCGGTTAAAAAATCTCGTTTCACCGCGCGGCGGACCGCTCTATTTTTAACCCTCCGCAATTCCATTGTGGCTCGCAATGACGGGGTAGAGAGGTTTTATTTCTTTTATTGATGAAAAAATTGCTGCTTTTTACCACCTTTCAACTGGCCTTCCGGTTGCTTTTTGCCCAAACCGACACGCTCTACGTCGCCGAAAACGTGCCGCTGCCGCCGGGCCTGACCGCCGAAGTCGGCGGACTTGATTTTCTGCCCGACGGGCGGTTGGCGGTGGCTTTCCACCGGGGCGAGGTGATGACCTACCAGCCGAAAACCGGTGTCTGGAAACGCTTCGCCGAGGGCCTCCATGACCCGCTGGGCGTGCTGGCCGTTTCCAATACCGAGATTCTGGTGATGCAACGCCCCGAACTCACCCGCGTCCGCGACACCAACGACGACGGCCTGGCCGACGAGTACACGGCGGTCAGCGACGATTACGGCATTTCGGGCAACTACCACGAGTTTGCTTTCGGCCCTGTTCGTGACCACGAGGGCAACCTCTTCATCGGCCTCAACACGGCTTCCAACGGCGCGGGCATCCGGCCCGAACTGCGCGGCGACTACAACCCGCTGGGGCGCAAGGGCCGGATGTACTCCTGCGTGCCGTACCGGGGTTGGGTGATGAAAATTGACAAAACCGGCAAAATCACGCCCTTCGCGCTTGGCTTCCGCTCACCCAACAGCCTCGGCTTCGACGCCGCCGGGCGGCTGCTCGTGTGCGACAACCAGGGCGACTGGCTCGGCACCAGCAAGCTGTATCACGTGCAGGAAGGCCAGTTTTACGGCCACCCGACGAGTTTGGTCTGGAAAAAAGACTTCCCGAAAACCGACCCGCTGACCCTGCCCGTGAAAATCCTCGACTCGATGCGGACGCGGGAATCCGTTGCGTTTCCGCACGGCTACGTGGCCAATTCGCCCACCCAGCCGGTGCTCGACGCCACGGGCGGCAAGTTCGGGCCGTTTACCGGGCAGGTGTTCGTGGGCGAAATGGACCACCCGTTTCTGCTCCGCGTGCTGCTCGAGGACGTGGACGGGGCTACGCAGGGCGCGGCGATTCCGTTGCCAGTGCGCGGCCTGCGGCGGGGCAACAACCGCCTCGCCTTCGCCCCCGACGGCAGCCTGTGGGTCGGCCAGACCGACCACGGCTGGGTCGGGTCGGAAGGCATTCAGCGCATCCGCTTCACCGGCGGCGCGGTGATGGAAGTGCAAAACGTGAGTTTGACCAGAACCGGCTTCGACCTGACCTTCACCCAACCGCTCGCCGCAGCCGACACGGCGCTGTTCCACGCCAAGCGGTTTTATTACGAATACCACCAGGCCTACGGCTCGAAGAAGTTTGAAGAAGCGGCGGTGCCGGTGAGCGCCGCGAGCTTGTCGCCCGATGGCCGTACCGTTTCGCTCGAACTGGAGTTGAAACCCGGCTTTATTTACGAACTTACCCTCGGCAGCGGGGCTTCCCGAACCGGGACGAAACCGCTGAGCCGGTTGGTTTGCTACACGCTCAACCGCTTGCGGAGGTAGGGAGTCAGGATTGACCCCGCCGCGCCCGCAGCGAATCCTTCAGGCTGATGAAATCCGAGAGGATGAAAATGACGGTCAGGAAAGCCAGCGTGATTTCGGTCAACGTGACGAGTTTGGCCGGAATGGTTTGCGGCAGGATGTCGCCGTAGCCGAAAAACGAGAAGTTCAGCACGCTGAAATACACGCAGTCGAAGGCCAGTTCGAGGCGCGGCAACTGGGCGTCGAGGGCGGTGAAACTGCCCGCGTCGGCGCGCTGGAGGCAGTAAAAATCCAGCGCGAACGAGAGCGAAATCTGGCTCATGTTGACGGCCATCAGCGTCAGAAACCGGTGGTAGGGCAGGTTCTGCGCGGTGGCCCGGATGACCTGCCGGGAGTTTTCGAGCACGAACCAGGCTGTTTTGGCCCACGCCAACCCGACCACGGTGGCGGCAAAGGGCCAACCCGTTAGGTAGCCGTGGGCGAAGGCCAGCCGGGTTAGGTAGGCCAGCGCCAGGATGGCGGCGTATTCGAGCAAGTCGGGCAGGTAGCGCATGGCTGGCGTAAAAATTCTGCCGCAACCAACGGCATTTTTTTATCTTTCGCCAAACTTCACCTTCGCGCTTTCATGAAAAAAAGCTACCTACTCGCCCTGCTCGTCGGGGTCGCCGCGCCTTCGTTTGCCCAAACGCCTACCGAAACCCTCCTGCTCCGTCAACCGGCCCTCAGCGCCACCCGAATTGCCTTCAGCTACGCGGGCGACCTTTGGACCGCCAACCGCGACGGCTCCAACCCCCAGCGCCTGACCATCGGGCCGGGCGTGGAAACCGACCCGTACTTCTCGCCCGACGGCCAGTACATTGCCTTCACGGGCGACTACGACAACAACCTCGACGTGTACGTGGTCGCGGCCAGCGGCGGGCAACCCCGCCGCCTGACCTGGCACCCAGCCTCCGACGAAGTGCGCGGCTGGTCGCCCGACGGAAAGAAAATTCTTTTCAACGGCGGGCAGGAAATCAATTCGCGGGCGTTTCACCTGCTGACGGTTTCGCCCGAGGGCGGCTTTCCCGAACGCATCCCGCTGCCGATGGCCGAGAAGGGCAGCTACTCGCCCGATGGCGCGCGGCTGGCCTACACGCCCGTCGAGGACGCGTTTCGCACCTGGAAACGCTACCGGGGCGGACAAACGACGCCCGTCTGGTTGCTGGATTTGAAAAGCCTCGACGTCGAGCAAATTCCGCACGAAAACGCCACCGATACCTCGCCGATCTGGCTCGGCGGGAAGGTCTATTTCCTGAGCGACCGCAACCGGATTATGAACGTGTTCGGCTACGACGTTGCCACGAAAAAAGTCGAGCAACTCACCCGCTACACCGATTACGACGTGAAGGCCCTCAACGGCCAGGGCAGCGACCTGATTTTTGAACAGGCCGGCAAACTCCACCTGCTCAGCACCGCCAACGGGCAGGTAACCGACCTGAGCATCCGGATTTCGCCCGAAATGCTCGCCCTGCGGCCCCAGTACCGCAACCTGGCCAAAAGCGTGCGAAGCTGGAGTGCCTCGCCCACCGGCGTGCGGGCCGTGCTTGACGCCCGTGGGGATATTTTCACCGTGCCGGTGAAAAAAGGCGATATCCGCAACCTCACTCACACCGACGGCGTCCACGAACGCTTTCCGGTCTGGTCGCCCGACGGTGGCCGGATTGCCTACCTGTCGGATGCCTCCGGCGAGTACCAACTGATGATTCAGGATCAGATGGCGGCCAAGCCCGCCGAGGCCATCACGCTGGGCGAAGCGCCCTCGTTTTACTACACGCCGATTTGGTCGCCCGACGGCAAGCGCCTGGCCTACACCGACAAACGGCTGAACCTCTGGTACGTGGAGCTTTCGACGAAAAAATCCACGAAAGTTGCCACCGACGCCTACGGGCCGATTCTGGGTCAACCGGCGCTGAGTCCGGCGTGGTCGCCCGATAGCAAGTGGCTGACGTACAGTCAACTGATGGACAACCACCTGCGCACGGTGTTCGTCCATGAACTTTCGTCGGGCAAAAGTTACCCCGTCAGCGATGGGCGCTCCGACGCCACCTCGCCCGCCTTCAGCCGCGACGGCAAGTACCTGTTTTTCGCCGCCAGCACCAACATCGGCCTGCGCACAGCCTGGCTCGACATGACCTCCTACGACCGGACCATCAAGCGGAACGTGTACGTGGCCGTGCTGAACGCCAAAGACTCTTCGCCCTTCGCGCCCGAGAGCGACGAAGAGAAAGTAAAGTCGGATTCGGCGTCCAAAAAACCGGAGGTTGCCGTTGCGAAACCAGCCAAAAAAGCCAAACCGGGCAAGGCCGGAACGGCCAAAGCCGATTCGGGCGGCGTGAAGGTCGTTATCACGCCCGAGGGCCTCGACCAGCGCATCCTGGCCGTGCCCGCCCCGGCGGGCGACCTCGACGGACTGCTGGCGGCGGAAGGCAGGCTGTTTTACCTCGAAACCCCGCCCACCTCAACCAACGGAACCCAAAACCTTCACCGTTTCGACCTGAAAGAGCGCAAGGACGAGGTGTTTCTGGCGGGTGTGCAGGGCTACGACGTGAGCGCCGACGGCAAGAAAATTCTCTACGCCGCCCCCAACGACGTGCTCGGCATGGCCGACGCGGCGGGCAAGGCTACCCTCGGCGAAACCAAGCTCAGCCTGACGGCCCTCGACGCCTACATCGACCCGAAAAAGGAGTGGAAGCAAATGTTCGACGAGGTCTGGCGCATCGAACGGGATTATTTCTACGTGCCCAACCTGCACGGGCTGGACTGGCCCGCGATGAAAAAAAAGTACGAAGTTTTTCTGCCCCACGTGGCGCACCGGGCCGATTTGAACTACCTGTTTGCGGAAATGATGGGCGAAATGGTGGTGGGCCACAACTACGTAGGCGGTGTGCCAAATGGCGACCTGAAATCAGTGCCGATTGGGTTGCTGGGCACTGACTACGAGGTCGTTAATGGGTTTTACCGCTTCAAAAAAATCTACAACGGCGAAAATTTCAACCCCGACCTGCGCGCACCACTCACCGAACCGGGCGTGAACGTAAAGCCGGGCGAGTACCTGCTGGCCGTGAACGGGCGGCCCCTGCGCGGCACCGACAACGTGCATGGCTTCTTTGAAAACACGGTTGGGAAACAGATTACGCTGACTGTGAACGGCCAGCCGACCGAAACCGGTGCCCGGCAGGTGACGGTGGTGCCCGTGGGCAGCGAAACCGGCCTGCGCCGCATGGCCTGGGTGGAGGGCAACCGCCGCCGCGTGGACGAACTCACGGGCGGGCGCGTGGCCTACGTGTATTTGCCCAACACGAGCAGCCAGGGCTACGAATTTTTCAACCGCTACTACTTCAGCCAGTTGAACAAGGAGGCCGTCATCATCGATGAGCGCTTCAACGGCGGCGGCTTCGTGGCCGACTACATCATCGATTTGCTCAACCGTCCGTTGCTCAGCTACTGGGCACCACGTGAGGGAAAGCCGTTTACCTCGCCGGGGGCGTCGATTTACGGGCCGAAGGTGATGGTTGTCAACGAGTACGCCGGGTCGGGTGGCGATGCACTGCCCGCGTTTTTTCGGCGGCGGGGTTTAGGTCAGATTGTTGGAAAACGGACCTGGGGCGGCCTGGTGGGCATTTCGGGCTACCCGGATTTGCTCGACGGCGGCAGCGTGACCTCGCCAAGCTTCGGTATTTACAGCCCCGACGGCAAGTGGGAGATTGAAAACGTGGGCGTCGCGCCCGACGTGGAAGTCGAGATGTACCCGAAGGAGTCACAAAACGGCAAAGACCCACAATTGGAAAAAGCCGTGGAAGTGATTCTGGGGGAACTGAAAAAAGGCAGTTTCAAACCGCTGTCCATTCCGGCCCCGCCGAATCGGGTGGGGGAGTAGATAGAGTGGAGAGAAAAGAGGAGCGAGGAGAGAGAAAAGGCACGTTGCATTTCTCTCTCCTCTTTTCTCTAAATCACGTGTTTACCACCGTCCCGCCGTTGGGGTGAAGCACCTGCCCGGTGATGTAGGAGGCGTCTTCGGAGGCCAGAAACACATAGCAGGGGGCCACTTCCGAGGGTTGCCCGGCGCGTTTCATGGGCGTGTCTTTCCCGAAATTCTTCACTTTTTCCTCATCGAACGTCGAGGGAATCAGCGGTGTCCAAATCGGGCCGGGGGCGACGCCGTTCACGCGGATGCCTTTTTCGGCCAGGTTCTGCGCCAGCGACCGCGTGAAGGCCGCAATCGCGCCCTTCGTCGAGGCGTAGTCGAGGAGTTCCTTGCTACCCCGGTAAGCCGTGATGGACGTCGTGTTGATGATGCTGTCGCCCGGCTGAAGGTCATCCTGGATGGCCTTCACAAAGTGGAACATGGCGAAAATGTTCGTCCGGAACGTCGTTTCCAACTGCTCCGTCGTGATGCCGGTGATGTCTTCCTGCGGGTGTTGCTCGGCGGCGTTGTTGACCAGCACGTTGATTTTTCCCAACCGATTCTTCGTTTGCTGAACGGCGTCACGGCAGGCTTTTTCGTCGCGGATGTCGGCCCGGATTACCACGCATTTGCGGCCTTCGGCTTCGACCATGCGCTGAGTTTGGCGGGCGTCGTCGTCTTCGTTGAGGTACACGATGGCCACGTCGGCCCCTTCGCGGGCGAAGTGCACGGCCACGGCCCGCCCGATGCCGCTGTCGCCGCCGGTGATGAGGGCCACCTTGCCCTCCAGTTTGCCGCTGCCCCGGTAGTTGTCGCGGATCACCTCGGGCTGGGGCGTCATCTGGCTTTCGTGACCCGGCTGTTGGGCCTGGGTTTGCGCGGGTTGGCTGGTTGGTTTGCTGCTCATGGGTTTGAATGAAGTTGTGTTGATGAAGTCAAGGATGGAAAAACTTCATTCCAAGTTTTTTGTGTGAATTTGTCTGAACCAGGATTCGTCGGATTTTAGGATTGTCAGGATAGTTGATCCCTGACTTTAAATCGTGTAAATCCTAAAATCCGACGAATCCTGGTTCAGACAAAAAAAGCCGCCTCTTTCGCAGAGGCGGCTTTTTTCCAGAAAAACGAACCCGTTACTGTACTTTTTTGGTGACGGTTTTCTTCGTTTTCACGGTCGTTTTTTTCATCATGCTGTGGTCTTTGTGGTACATCGCTTTTTTCACCGTATCGGCTTTCATCGGCTTTTGCGTCTGCGCATCCGCGTTGAAGGCAACAAGACCACCGAGCAAAACGAGAGCAAGTAGCTTTTTCATGGAATTGGAGGAGAATGTGAACTCCCGATTCTCATCAAAAAAACGTACCACGCTGGCTACGGCTTTGCCGCCGCCAGCACCTGGTTCCAGACCCGGAAAAAATTGCCCGAACAGAGTTTGGCCACTTGTTCGTCGGTGTAGCCCCGTTTGAGGAGCACGGCCAGCAAATTGGGGTATTGCGACACATCCTTTAAATCCACGGGCAGCGTGTCGCCCACGCCGTCGAAGTCGGAGCCGAACCCCACGTGGTCGATGCCCGCGAGCCTGACGGCGTGGTCGATGTGGTCGGCCACGAGTTCGATGGGAGCGAAGCGGGTGGGGTGCTCGCGCTGAAACTGCGCCACGAGGGATTTGGCGGCTTCGTCGGTGGGCTTCAGGCCTCTGGTTTTCAGCAGGTCCGTCAACTGCTTTTCTTTTGCCTGGGTGTCCAGCCGGAGGCGTTCATCCAGAAATAAGGTCGAGAAATTAATCATCGCGATGCCGCCGTTTTTGCCCAGCGCCCGGAGTTGCTCGTCGCTTAGGTTGCGTTTGAAACTGGGCGTAAACGCCCGGCACGACGAATGCGAGGCAATGACGGGGGTTTTAGTCAGTTCGAGTACCTGAAAAAACGTGTCGTCCGAGACGTGCGAGATGTCCACCAGCATCCCGATGCGGTTCATTTCGGCCACGACCTCCCGCCCGAACGGACTGAGGCCTTTCCACGTGCGGGTGCTGTCGTAGCTCGAATCGCCGATGCGGTTGTCTTTGCCGTGGGTAAGCGTGACGTAGCGGATGCCCCGATCGAAAAAGTAGCGGACGTTTTTCAAATCGTCTTCCAGCCCCGCGCCGTTTTCCATGCCCATCGGGAGCGAAATCAGGCCGTTTTTAAAGTTCGTTTGCACCTGTGCCGGGGTCATGGCCAGGGCGAATTTGTCGGGGTGGGCGGCGGCGATGCCCCGCACCATGTCGATGAGCGAATCGGCGAGGATTTTGGCTCCGCCCGTGATTTGAAATTCCGCCGGAATGTACACCGACATGAACGGGGCCGACAGCCCGCCGCGTTTCGCTTTTTCGTAGTCGAAATTGCCCTCGCTCCGTACCGGAATGCCGAGGTACTGCCGCTCCAGCCGGAAGTGCTTGATGCGCAGTTGGTAGGGCAAATCCACGTGACCGTCCACGATGACGTTTTGGTGGGCCAACTGGTCGGCGTGGGCGGCGCGCTCACGTTCAGGAGTAACCTGACGCGGGGTGGCAACGCGGCGGTAGCAGGCGGAAAAAGTGAAGGCTACGGCGAAAATCCATAGCGAGGGACTGCGCGTCAGCGGAATGAATTCCCTCGCTATGGATAAACGGAAACGGCGTAAAGGAAGCATCAGGCTTGGGTGTGGAAACTTCTCAACAAACTCGTCAATTTGCCGACGACTTGCCAAAGATTCCGGTAATTTTTCAAAAACTTCCCAAAAAAGTTTCCGAATGGCCATAGGAACGGCCTGAAGTTTGTCGTTATTTTTGTCGTAATCCAAGCCCAAGATTTCCCGGCGTTGAATTACCCACCGACTCGCCCAGCCGCCAGCGAATCGCTATAACCTGATTGTACCGTGAGAGCTTTGTTCACCGCCCGTTTTCTGTCGCTTTCGTTTGCCGCCGGGTTCGTGTGCCTGCTGGCCTGCTCCCAGACCCAGCGCCACGGTTCACCCGCCGTTGACCCGACTTTTGCCCGCAACGACAGCATCCTGAAGCGGTTCAATCCCGCCGACGCCGCCCGGAAAGCCGCCAAAATCGACACGTTTTTCCAGATCATGGCCAAACGCTACGGCTTCAACGGCTCGGTACTGGTGGCGCAGTACGGCAAGGTGATTTACACCGGGGCTTACGGCTACTCGAACCTGACGACCAAGGACACCCTCACCACCCAGACGCCCTTCCAACTGGCCTCAGTGTCGAAGCAGTTCACGGCGGTGGCCGTCATGCAGCTAAAAGAAAAAGGCCTGCTTACTTACGACGACCCGGTTTACAAATTCATTCCCGGCTTCCCCTACGACAGCACGATCACCATCCGGATGCTGCTCACGCACCGCTCCGGACTGCCCAACTACATTTACACGCTCGAAAAATACGCCGACCGCACTCGCCCGATGAGCAACAGCGAGGTGGTCGATAAACTGCTCACCTACAAGCCCGCGCCCTACGGCTTTCCGGACCGGCGTTTTCAGTACAACAACACGAATTACGCCTTGCTGGCGGCCATCGTCGAGCGGCTCTCGGGCAAAACTTTCCGGCGCTACGCCGATGAAAATCTGTTCCGGCCCCTGGGCATGGCCAGTACGTTCATCTCCGACGGCACCGACGACCGCGTGACCACCGCCGCCACGGGTTACACCGGCGGGCGACGTTCGCTCCGCCTCGATTACCTCGACGGCGTAACGGGCGACAAAGGCGT
The DNA here is from genome assembly GCA_965249815.1 of Spirosomataceae bacterium. Taxonomy (GTDB): domain Bacteria; phylum Bacteroidota; class Bacteroidia; order Cytophagales; family Spirosomataceae; genus JAJAZB01. Next base: position 2,409,055 of record CBDFMV010000003.1, read on the forward strand.
GTACTCGACGGTGGAAGACCTTTTCAAGTGGGACCGCGGGCTGTACACCGAGAAAATCATCAAGCAGGCTACGCTGAGCGAAGCCTTCCAGCCCGCCCACTCCGACGCCAACCTGATCACCAAAAACTACGGTTTCGGCTGGCGTTTGCAAAAACTCCCCGACGACCAGTGGCTGACCTTTCATACCGGCTGGTGGCACGGGTTCAAGAATTACTTCATGCGCAATTTGCAGGACCAGACCACCATCATCGTGCTGAGCAACGTGGCCAACAGCTACCTCAGCAAAGTGGGCGTGTTGCAGGCCATCATGTACCCGGCCCGCGCCAACTACTTCCTGCGCCGCGATATGGCCCCGACCGACCTGGCCGAAACGCCCGGCGGCACCACCGCTGCGGCGACGGAAGGCGAGGCCGAATTCGACCTGACCGAATTCTCGAAAATGGCCTGGGCCAAGCCGCTGGTGGCTCCGCGGCGCATCGTGAAGAGTCGCGGTGGTCGGCACCACGTCGTGAAAGTTTCGTCGCGGCACAAGGTGGTGGCGAAGAAAAAAGCGAACGGCAAGAAGAAACGGCGGCGGTAAGGCACCGGATTTTTCACCGAAAAAAGGCGCTTATCTTTGTGAGGGTAAGCGCCTTTTCCATGACTGTCCTCCCCAAAAAATTCTACACGCCCGAGGAGTACCTCGAACGTGAACTCCAGGCCGACTATAAAAGTGAGTACCTGAACGGGGAAATCTTCCCGATGGGCGACTTCGAAGGCGACACGCCCGAAGCGATGGCCGGCGGGCGGTCGCGGCATAACGCCATTCGTGAGAACCTTTCAATTGAAGGAGGTTTTCGCCTGAAGAAGAAAGGCAATTGCCGCTCTTTCTCCGCCGACCAGCGCCTTCATATTCCGCGAACCGGGCTGTACACCTACCCGGATTTTCTGATTGTTTGTGGAAAACCAACCTACCTCGACGACCCGAGCGACACCCTGACCAACCCGGTGCTGATTGCCGAGGTGCTGTCCAAACGCACGGCCAGCTACGACCGCGCCGAGAAATTCGCGCACTACCGCAGCATTCCCACCCTCCGCGAGTACCTCGTTCTGGATTCGCGCCGGGTGGGGGTGGAGTTGTGGCGCAAATCGGAATCGGGGTTCTGGATGCTGGTGACCGAAACCGACCAGTCCGACCAACCGGTGTACCTCGAAAGCGCCGGCATCACGTTGCTTCTGGCTGATTTGTACGCCAACGTGGACGACCTTCCGCCCGTGATTTTCTAACTGATTTCTCATGTTGAGAAAGTCCAAATGCACAGCATTCATCTCCCTCCACCGCTATTGCTGAGGAAATCGTCGTGACTTTTCTTAACCGCAAAAACGCGAAGGTTGCGCAGAGAACGCAAGCGATCTTCCTGTGCGAACTTTGCGCAACCTTTGCGGTCAAAAACCTCTTCCATGAAAAAATACCTAACCTTCTTTTTGGGTTTTGTGGCCTCTACCCTCGGTGCCCAAACCCCCACCGCCACCATCCGGGCCTACCGGCAGGCCCACGAGCACGCGCTGCTGAGCGAGTACGTCAGCCTGCTTTCCATCCCCAACATCGTCGGCGATTCGGCGTCGGATATGCAGAAAAACGCGCAGGCTGTGGCGGAGTTGATGCGGAAACGTGGCCTCACGCCCCGCCTGCTCGCTGGCCCGACTCCGGAAACGCCGCCCGTCGTGTTCGGCGAGGTGCGGGTGCCGGGGGCTACGCAGACCGTCGTATTTTACGCCCACTACGACGGCCAGCCCGTCAATCCGGCCAATTGGGCACCGGGCACGGCCCCGTTCAAGCCCGTGCTGATGACCAATTCGGTGGAAAACGGCGGCAAAATCATTCCGTTTCCCAAACCCGGCGAAGCCCTCAATCCTCAGCACCGAATTATCGCCCGCGCCGCATCCGACGACAAGGCGGGCGTTTTTGCCATTCTCGCGGGCTACGAAGCGCTCACCAAAAGCGGCGGCAAGCCGAGTGTGAACCTGAAGTTTTTCTTCGAGGGCGAAGAAGAAGTCGGCTCCCGGCACCTCGGCGATTTCCTCACCAACTACCGCGACCTCCTTGCCGCCGACCTCTGGGTGTTTTGCGACGGGCCGGTGCACCAGTCGGGCCGCCGACAGGTGGTTTTTGGCTGCCGGGGCGACGTAAACATGGAAATCAAGGTGTACGGCGCGCGCCGTCCGCTCCACAGCGGACACTACGGCAACTGGGCACCCAACCCGGCGATGGCGCTCGCCCGCCTGCTGGCTTCGATGAAGGACGAAACTGGCAACGTACTCGTGAAGGGTTTTTATGACGACGTTACCCCGCTTTCCGAATCGGAAAAAGCCGCCGTGGCGGCGATTCCGTTTTTTGACGAAACCATCCGGCAGGAACTGGGCTTCAACCGCCCCGAAGGCGACGCCCGGCTGGCGGAACTCATCACGCGCCCGTCGCTCAACGTGAGCGGGTTGCAAAGCGCGGGCGTGGGTAAACAGGCCGCCAACGTGATTCCGGCCACGGCCACCGCCGCGCTCGATTTGCGCCTCGTGCCGGGCAACGACCCACAGCGTCAGCAGCAGAAAATCATCGCGCATTTGCGGGCGCAGGGCTATTTCGTAACCGACCGTGAACCCACCGATCAGGAGCGCCAGACCTACCCGATGCTGGCCCGCGTGACCACCCAGCAAGGCTACAAAGCCCAGCGCACGCCGCTCGATTTGCCCATCGCCCGGCGCGTGGTAAAAGCGGTGCAAAGCACGGAGAAAGAGCCAATTGTACTGCAACCCATGCTCGGCGGGAGTTTGCCGCTTTACCTGTTTGAAGACATTCTGAAAACCAACGCCATCGTGACCGTGCCCGTGGTTAATTACGACAACAACCAGCACGGCGAAAACGAAAACCTGCGCCTGCAAAACCTCTGGGAAGGCATCGAAACGCTGGCGGCGGTGATGCAGTTGTGAAGGCGAAGCGTCATTTTTTGCCCGTCCAACGACAGGGAAGCGGGGTTTATCAAAAAAGATTGAGCAAACCCGGCTCACCCACGCAACTTGGGTGATTCGTTCCGCATCTTTCCGCAAAATCCTTTTCTACCATGAAAAAAACTACCCTTTCCCTGTTCTTTGTCGCCGCCAGCCTGAGCGTTTTCGCCCAGAATTGGAAAAAAGACCGCGCCGTGTCGGGCTTTACGGGCCTTTCGGTCAACAGCGGCATCGACGTGTACCTGACCCAGGGCAGCAGCGAAAAACTGACTCTCGAAGTGAAGGGTTTTGACGAAGACGACGTGATTGCTGAAGTGAAAAACGGCACGCTGAAGCTCTACGTGGACAAACCCTGGAGCATGAACTGGGGCCGCAGCCGCTCGGTGAAGGCGTATCTGACTTTCAAAGCCCTCAAAAACATTCAGGCCAATGGCGGCTCCGATTTGTTTTCGGAAGGTACACTCACCTTCAACGACCTGAACATTCAGGTCAACGGTGGGGCCGACGCCAAACTGAACCTGAAAGCCGCCGGGGAACTCAACGTGCAGGCCAACGGTGGTGCGGATGTCGAACTGACCGGCAGCGCCCGCAAACTCAACGCCGACGGCAACGGGGGGGCCGACCTGAAAGCCAGCAAGCTCACCGCCGAGGTAGTCAACGCCAAGTCGAGCGGCGGCTCCGACGTGTACGTGTACGCCACGAAAGAAATCACGCTGGAAGCCTCCGGCGGCTCCGATTTGTACTACAGCGGCCCGGCCCGCGTCAGCGGCCAGCACAAATCGGGCGGCGCGGACATCACGCGGCGGGACTGAGCAGAGGAGAGGGATGAGAGCAGAGAAAGTTTTTATCTCTGCTCTCATCCCTCTCCTGTTTTCTCTCTCCTAAATTTTCTCCGTTTTCCCACTTTTCCCCGCCCGGTACACGGCCTCGACGATGCGGATGTCGCGGAGGCCTTCTTCGCCGGGGGCAATCAGTTTTTTTGACTGCATGATGGCCGTGGCGTCTTCGTCCATTTGCTTGGCCTGTTGGTTTTGCAGCGGAAAACTCCACTCGCCTTTCGGGCTGCGGCCCTTGATGCCGTTGTAGCCCTGCTGGGGAGCCACGTAGATTTCGCCCTGCTCGCAGGTGGCTTTCAGGAAATTCTGGTTGTCGCCGAAACTGCTGTGGCACCTGGCCTGCACGCCGCTCGGAAATTCGAGTGTGTAGTCAGCGATTTCTTCGACTTCGGTGTAAATCTGCGGGCGGTTGGTGTAGAGTTTGGCGGTCACGGCTACGGGTTCCTCGCCCGTAATGAGCCGGGCACCCTGGATGGCGTACACGCCCATGTCGCCCATCACGCCGCCACCAAGCGCCTTTTTCTGCTTCCAGTGGTTAGTGCGGCCTTCGGTGTAGCCCGCCACGCTTTCCACGGATTTCAGTTTTCCAAAAACTTTTCCCCGGCCCAGCCGCATGTATTCCTGCACGTTGGGGTCGTGCTGGCAGCGGTAGCCGATAGCCAGGTTCACTTTGTTCTTTTTGCAGGCGGCAATCATTGCCTCGCAGTCGGCGACGGTCGGGGCCATCGGTTTTTCGCACCAAACCTGTTTTCCGGCGTTCGCCGCCCGCACCACGTACTCGCGGTGCATCGAAGGCGGCAGCACCACGTACACCACGTCGATGTCGGGGTTGTTGGCGAGTTGGTCGAACGACTGGTAGTTGTAGATGGCCTTGTCGGGCAGGTTGTGCTTCTGCTTCCAAGCTTCGGCTTTCGACGGTGTGCCCGTGACGATGCCCGCGAGGTGGCAGTTTTTGGTAAACCCGAACGACTGCTGGAGTACGTCGGTCGAGTAGTAGCCGAGGCCGACGAGGGCGATGCCGAGGTTGTCTTTCCGGCGGCGGGTGGCGGCAAGGAGGACGTTTGGCGAAAAAACCGCCGAAAAGGCAATCAAGGCCGCTTTTTGGAGAAAATCGCGACGCGTAGCACCGGCATTCTTGTCGGAGCAGGAGTTCATGTTCATCGTTTTTTCGATTGATAGCCACGCCGACAAGAATGACTGCGCGTCTGCGGTCGGCGCTACGCGTTCAGGCTTTGTAATTTTTTTTCATCCAATCCAAATCCGTCTTGATGCAGGCGATGGGCGTGGTGCCTTCGTACGACTCCTGTTCCATGACGTAGTACTTGATGCCCGCTTTTTTAGCGGCGGCAAACACGGGGCCGAAGTCGATTTCGCCCGTGCCCATCGTGGTGCTTTCGTCCTTGCCTTTGGCCTTGTCTTTCACGTGCATCAACTCAAAACTCTTCGGGTATTTTGAGATCCAGTAGGCCGCGTCGGCGTTGGCCAGCTTGGCGTTGCAGGTGTCGAATTGCAGCGTGCAGAGCTTCGGGTCGAGGGTTTCGACCATGTGCTGAAACAACGATTTGCCCTCGTGCATGGCCGTGAATTCTTCGGTGTGGTTGTGGAAACCGAACTTCAGGCCGTGGCTTTTGGCCGCTTCGCCCGCCACGTTGAAGGCTTCCAGCCAGCGTTTTACGGCGTCGAAATCCTTTTTGTCGGCGGCGAAACCCGCGCTGATGAGGTATTTCTGGCCCATCGCGGCGGAATCGTCCATGACTTTTTTCCAGCGATTCGACACCTGTTTTTTGTCAGCATCCCAATCTTGTTTCTGAAACGTCACGTGCGAGGAGGTGATGTTCATGCCCAGGTCGTTGCAGGCCTTGCGGAAATCGGTCGGTGCCATGCCATACACCTTGCCATCAACGTAGCTGGCCGGTTCGACTTCGCGGTACCCGGCGGCGGCCACTTGTTTGAGCGTACCCATCGCGTCGCGTTTCATGTCGTCGCGGACGGAGTACAGTTGCACACTCAGGTGCTCGAACTGGCCTTTTCGGGCAGCGGCGAAAAGCTCGGGGCCGGTGGTGAGGGCGAGGGCGGCGAGGCCGCTTTGCCGCAGAAAATCGCGGCGGGAGGAGGAGTGGTTCATCGTGAAACGTTTAGGTTTAGAAGGGAATTTTGCAAAATCCATCGCGGGGTTCAACCGGAACGGCGGACGGGCGCAAAAACGTAAAGATTTCGAAAAGTACGCAGAGACCTTGTGCTCGTTGCGCAAACTTTGCGTCTTTGCGGTTCAAAATTTCCCCCATCCATGCTCATCCTCTACGGAATTCCCAACTGCGACACGGTGAAGAAAGCCCGCGCCTGGCTCGACGAACGTGGCGTGGCGTACCGCTTTTATGACTACAAAAAAACGGGCATTTCGGAGGAAAAACTCGATGCCTGGCTACAACAAGTGCCGTGGAACCGCCTCGTCAACCGCGCCGGAACGACCTTTCGCCAGCTTCCTGGCGGGCAGAAACCCACCGACGTCGCCAGCGCCGTGGCCGCGATGCTGGCCAACCCGTCGGTCATTCGCCGCCCGCTCCTTGAACGGGACGGACAGGTGCTGACGCTGGGGTTTAAGGCGGAGGAGTTTGAGGAAACAATGACCAGTTACCATTGAAAATTCAAAAATTGGTCACTGGTCATTGTCTATTTCACCACCCGCAGCTTCCCCTGCATGAGCGTGTAGTGGCCGGGATACGTGCAGACGAACGTGTACTCGCCGGGCTGCGTAGGGGCGGTGAAATAAATCGTTTCGGAGCTTTCGGGTTGAAGCAAACCTGTGTGAAACAGCACGTTGGGCGAGTTGGGCACGTACTCCAACTGCGAGCCTTTTAACCCAAGTTTGATGGCCTGCATCCCGACGGCGTCCGCCATGCCGGGGGCCACGAGCACGCAGTTGTGGGTCATGTCGTCGTTGTTGTTGAAGGTCCACTTCACTTTTGCGCCCGCTTTCACTTCCACTTTTTCGGTGTCGAATTTCAGGCCGGGCTTCGTGCCGATGCTCACCGTCTGGTCGGGGCCGCTGGTCCAGCTCGCAGGTTGTTCGTTGATTCGCTTGGCCGTTTTGCGCACCGACGCGACGGGGGCTTTCAGGCTGGGTTTGCCCGAAGTGGCAACCGGGGCCTTCATCGAGCCGCCGTTGCCCATGCTGTGCCCGGCGTGGGGATTGGTGGAAGCGGTCAGCACCAGTTTTTCACCCGATGGAATCGCGTTGAGCGTATAGTAGCCGAAGGGGTGAAGGAGGTTTTCGCCGGAGGCGGCCTTTACGCCCTCGGCCCGCACTTCGTGGATGTAGTGGTCGCGGAGGCCGTCCACCACGAGGCGGGCTTTGAGGCCGTCGTCGCTCAGTACGATGCCGCGAATGGGGCAGGGTTGGTTGTTGATGATCGGGCTGCCGTAAGTGCTGTGGTATTTGTAAGTAAAACCGCTCAGGCTGTAATTGGCCGTGTCGAGGGCAGTGGCGCGGTCCACGGGTTTGGTGAATTCGATTTCAAACCCGTCGGGCGTGGCGCGGATGGCGCGCATCTCGAAGGGCATTTTCCCCGTCCAGACCAGCCGCTGCACCCCGTAGTTGTCTTTCCCCGTCGAAGACCAGCCCCGCGAGGTCATGCCGCCGAACAGAGAACCGTCGAGGCCCCAGCGCAGGCGCAGCAGGCCGGATTCCCAGCCTTCGCGGAAGGGAAAACAGGCCCCTTGGTACTCGCCGTTGACCTTTTCCATAAACATCCGCATCACCTTGCTGTGGCCCTGGTCAGCCACGAAATACTGGCCTGTGAACGGCCCGAACGCCCCGGCGGTGGTGTCTTCAACCATGTCGGCGGTGGAAATGCCCATCAGCGTGTGCGGGAACCACACGGCGGGGTACTTGTAGCCGGGAATCGTCTTGCAGATTTCGGCGATGGGCGCGCCGGTGTTGGGCACGTCGCTGTACTTCAGTTTAACGGGCGAATCGGGTTCACCGCTCCAGCGCAGGCTGCGGGCGTGCCCGGCGAAATCACCCTGCCGCAGGTGCGTGACCTTGCCCGAACCGACCCAGTCGCCCTGGTTTTCGGCGAAAAAGAGGTCGCCCTCGCGGTTCATGTTGATGCCCGCGGGGGAGCGCAGCCCGGCGGCCCAGGGAATAATTTTGCCATCGGGCGTCACTTTAATCATCCACCCGCGCCACTTGGCGAGGCTGGCCCCGTAGCCTACCCAGGCCACGTTGAGCGACACCACCATGTTGCCGTCTTTATCAAACAGCGGGCCGTAACTGTACTCGTGGTAGTTGCCGGTGATGGGCAATTGGGCAATGGCCTCGTAGCGGTCGGCGCGGCCGTCGCCGTCGTCGTCGGTGATTTTGGTGAGTTCACCCCGGGCGGCACAGTAATAGGAACCGTCCTTGTAATTCAAGCCGAGAATCTCGTGCAGGCCGGAAGCAAACCGCTTGTAGTGCGGCTGGGTGCCGTTTTTCATGTACGGGTTGTCCACGAGCCATATTTCGCCGCGTCGCGTCGAAACCGCCAGCCGTCCGTCGGGCAGGGGCAGCAGGCCGCCCACTTCGAGGACGACGTTTTCGGGAATGGGGAGGGTACGCAGGGCGTAGAAATCTTCTTCCGTGGCGGGTTTTTGGGCCATGACCCGTGACCCGTGACCAATGACCAGCAGGGTAAGAAAAGCCAGTTTTTTCATCGAAAATTTTAGGTTTGGTGTGCCTCCGCTCCGCGTGGCACACTTACAATAATTTTACGGTGTGCCCCGCGGAGCGGGGCACACCACCGGTTTTACCAAATCAAATCGTACTTCACCGCTCCGGCATTGGCAGGATGGGCCAAAAGCAGCTCCTGCCGCCCGCCCGCCGAGGCAATGGTTGCGGAGGCCTTCGGGGCGGTTTGCACGTAAAACTGCCCGTCCACGAGGTAGAGGCCGTTGCCGAGTGATTGAATGGCCTTGCCCCGCGCCAGGCGCAGGGTGGCGTCGCCGCCGGTAGCGTCCACTTCGCGGGTGAGGCCGCGGCCTCCGTCGTAGGGCAGGAGGCGGTCGGTCAGTTGAAGGTTTCCCACCTGAAAATGAAACGTCGGGTGCCCGATTTCATCGAGACTGTAACTTTTGAACACCACGCCCGTCGTTGAATCGGGCAGGGTTTGGGCGCTGGTCGTCACCGGGGTGGTGCCCCAGAGTCGTAGCGTGGTGCCCAGCGGCGACACGGTCTGGGCTTCGCCGCGCTCGTGCCAGGCGTCGGTGGTATTCAGAAAATCGCCTTTCCAGAGGTCGAGCAGCGCGCCCTGCTCCAAATCGTAGCTGTAATGCACCCCCGCCGGGTCGCCCACGTGGAGCACGCGCAGTTTTTTGCCGCCATCGCCCCGGCTGAAGCCCGGTTTGTACACGAACGCCCGCACCAGTTCGACTTCCGTGCTCGGTTGCACGGCAATGAGCGGCACGGGGTCGGGTTCGGGCACCGAGTTGGGGTCGTGAAGGGCCTGGATATACCCACCGGGGCGTTTTACAAACAGCCCCCCTGCGGGTTTGAACCAGCTTTGCCCCTTGCGGAGCAGCACTGAGTAGCGGTGTTCGCCCGGCGTCAGGTTTTTGCTGGCTGGCATGAGGTACCGGTCGCCCCACTGGCGGTTGAGCAGCGTGTCGCCGTCTACGACGAGGCTGCCGATTTCGGAGTGCAGGAGGTTGAACTCGTACGGCCCGGCCACGTCGGCGGTGAAACTGCCGTCGAACCTGGCCAGGTACTGGTTGTTTTGGGCCAGTTTCACGCTGATGGCCGGGGCCGTGCCCTGCACGTCCGGTTTTTTGGTAAAACTCCCCGGAATCGTTTCGGCGTAGCCATTGTAAAACGCGTAGCTGACCGGCCCGGTGGCCAGCGGCCCGCGGTCGAACCGATCGATTTGGAAGTTGCGGAAGGCCACCGCCCCGTGGTCGCCCTGGAGCATGAGCGGCCCGCGGGGAGCTTCGTCGGTGAACGCCCCCGCCCGGGTGGGGCCAGTGAGTTCGATGTTTTCGTGGAGCGTCGTGCCGTTGAGCGTGACCTTCACGAAGCGGGCGTTGCGGATTTTTTTGCCGCCGCCGTCAAACTTCGGGGCTTCAAAATCCACCGCCAGGTGCTGCCAGAGGCCGGGGGCCTTGCTGGCGTTCTGGCGGGGCGCGAAGCCCTCGTAGCCTTCGTGGTCCTTGCCCCGGCTTTCGTCCCAACGCTGGTAAATCGCCCCGCAGTCGATGTAGTGGGGTTTTTTGACGCCCCAACTGTCGTACAACTGTACCTCGTAACGGCCCATCAGGTACACGCCCGAGTTAGAGCCTTTGGGCATCGTGAAGTCCAGTTCGAGGTGTACGTCGCCGTGGTCCTGGATGGTAATCAGGTTGTCGGCAGCCTGGTAGGGGGTTTTGTTGGGCACGTCGAGCAGCACACCGGTGCCGGGCTGGGCCGTGAGCGTGGTCGAGGTCGGGCTGCCCGTCACGCCGCCCACGATGCGCCAGACATTCGACGGATTTTTGAACGCCGAGAGGTCAGTTAGCGGCAGGGTGTTTTGGGCCTGAGCCGCCGTACCGGCGAGGAAGAGGAAAAGAAATTTTTTCATGAAATCGGGCCGCGGCGTTTGGGCAGGCCGGAGAAGTTGGTGCATGGTTTAGGTTTAGAGATAAAGGGCAAACGGGCGAAAATTTACTGATCCAGGCGAAGGGAATCCGGGTTGCGGCTGGCGTGGGTGATGGTTAGAAAATCTACCCGATCGGCCCTCACTACGAAAGTAGCGAAAAGATTGACAATCCGGGATTCCTCACCCATCCTTCCACCGCCATAGCAACCGGCAGGCCGTCGTGCGGTAGGGCCGCCAGGGTTCGGCCAGGCTGGTCATGCGGGCTTTCAGGTGGCGGTCACGTTCCAGGCCGTAGAGGCGCATCATGCCCTGCTGAATGCCCAGGTCGTCGGCAGGAAACACGTCGGGGCGCTGGAGGGTAAACATCAGAATCATCTCGACCGTCCAGCGGCCCACGCCTTTGATTTGGCTCAGGTACTGCACGATTTCGTCGTCCGGCAGGCCCGACCAGTCCTTGCTTTCGAGGTTTTCCTGCTCGAAGAAAAGGGCCACGTTTTGCAGATAAGCCGCTTTCTGGTTGGAAAGCCCCACCGCCCGGAGCGTCGGGATGTCGAGGGCCAGCAACTGCTTTGGGTGCGGGTATTCGCCGGGAAACAGGCTGAGAAACCGGTTGAAAATCACTGTCGCCACCTTCGTCGAAAGCTGTTGCGACACGACGCTGTCGAGCAAATCGTAGTACAAATCGCCCGACGGATTCGGCTCGGGCAACGGCGTGGTTTCGATGACGCGCCGGAGGGCGGGATCCTGGGCGAGGTGGGCGAGGGCGTTTGGGTGCGACACTGGGAAGTGGAAACGAAACGCCGAAGAAACGAATTTCCGGCGTTCCGTGCGCGCTTGGCAAACCGGAATCGATACCCAGGCTTGAAATTCAGGCTGCTGCGGGGCGTACGTTGGGGTGAAAGAGGAGTGGAGGAATGAGAAAACGACCTTTCCCGTGGAATTAGGAATTTTGACAATCCGGAGAATTCTTCTGAAAAAAGTTGCCGTCGTGTACGTAGTTTGTCGGCGCTGACGAATCCCTCCCGGACGCACCGCAGAGAGCCACCCAACCGGACCCCTGTTTTTCATGAAAAAACACGTTCTTCTTCTGGTAACTGCCTGCGTGTTAATTGGGTGGCTGTACCCCGCCAACGCTCAGCAACCCCGGTCAAAACCCAACGTCATCCTGATTTACGCCGACGACATCGGCTACGGGGATCTGTCGTGTTACGGCAACACAAAACTCCGGACGCCGCACGTGGACCGCCTCGCCGCCGGGGGCCTGCGTTTTACCCACGCCCACGCCACGGCGGCCACCTGCACCCCCTCGCGGTACTCGCTCCTGACGGGACAATACGCCTGGCGGCGCAAGGGAACGGGTATCCTGCCCGGCGATGCCCCGGCGCTGATTCAACCCGGTCGGCAAACCCTGCCTGGCGTGTTTCAGGCCGCAGGCTACCGCACCGGCGTGGTGGGCAAGTGGCACCTCGGCTTGGGGGAACGGCAGGCCCCGACTGGAACGGCGAAATCAGACCCGGCCCGCAGGACGTTGGCTTCGATTCGGCCTTCATCATGGCCGCCACCGGCGACCGCGTACCGACGGTGTACCTCGAAAACCGCCGCGTGGTCAACCTCGATCCCACCGACCCGATTCGGGTGAGTTATGCCGAAAAAATTGGCACCGAGCCGACGGGACGCGAAAACCCGGAGTTGCTCAAAATGAAACCCTCCCACGGTCACGACATGACCATCGTCAACGGCATCAGCCGGATTGGCTACATGGAGGGTGGAAAAAAAGCCCGCTGGGTGGACGAAGACATGGCCGATACCTTCACGGGCAAGGCCGTAGAATTCATCAAATCGTCGCGGAATGGCCCGGACGCGACCCGCCCGTTCTTTTTGGTTTTTGCCACGCACGACATCCACGTGCCCCGCGTGCCGCACCCGCGCTTCGTGGGCAAAAGTGGCATGGGGCCGCGCGGCGATGCACTCCTGGAGTTCGACTGGTCGGTGGGTGAAATTCTGAAAACCCTCGACGACCTCGGCCTGACCCAGAACACGCTCGTGCTGCTGAGCAGCGACAACGGGCCGGTTGTGGACGATGGCTACCACGACGACGCCGTGCTGAAACTGGGCGGGCACTCGCCCAGCGGGCCGCTGCGCGGGGGCAAGGGCGGGATTTTTGAGGCCAGCACCCGCGTACCCCTGCTGGTGCGCTGGCCGGGCCGCGTGAAACCCGGCACCTCGGACGCCCTGGTGAGCCAGGTGGATTTTCTGGCCTCGGTGGCCGCGCTGACCGGCCAGCAGGTGAATGCCGCCGAGGCGACCGATTCAGAAAACCACTTGCCAACGCTGTTGGGCGACGACCGGAAAGGCCGGACGCTGCTGGTGGAACACGCCGGAACCTGGGCCATCACCGACGGCACCTACAAGTACATCGAACCCCGCGACGGTTCGCCACTCAACCGCAACACCGAAACCGGCAACGATCCTCAGCCTCAGCTTTACCACCTCCGCAACGACGTTGGGGAGCGAACCAACCTGGCCAGCCAATACCCGCAACACGCACAACGCCTGCGCGACGAACTGGAGCGGATAAAGTCGCGCGGGGTCAATCAATGAGCCGAAGTCCGGCTATTGGCCGCAACAAAGCGCCCGTCCAGCCGTTAGGTAAAACAGAAAACGGAGGTGCTCTTTGGAAATGGCCGCCGGTTTGTCTTTTTTTAACGCCTGAATTTGGTCTGGCTGAAGGCTTGCATGAATCGTCGCTTTATTTGCTGTATGAAAAACCGTTACCTTCTCTTTCTCTTGTTGGGGCTGCTGACGACCCGGTCGGCGCTGGCCCAGCAGGACGCTCAGTTTACCCAGTACCTCTTCAACCAGCTTTACCTCAACCCCGCCACGGCGGGCAGCGACGGGTTGATTCGCTTCCAACTGATGCACCGCACGCAATACCTGGGCTACCAGGGCACATTCGACGACGGCGGCGCACCCACCACGCAGTTGTTTTCCTTCCAGATGCCGCTCAATTCCATCCGCAGCGCGGTTGGATTTTACGCCACCAACGACCGCCTCGGCCCGGCGGGCAATCAGGAAGTCCAGCTTTCGTACGCCTACCGGATTCCGCTTGCCGGCGGACAGCTTTCGCTGGGTGTGCGCGCGGGGCTGTTCAACAAATCCATCGATTTCGACCGTCTGCGGCCCCGTGAGCCGGGTGACCCCATTCTGGGCACGGGCAAAGTGAACGAAGCCAAGCCCGACCTGGGCCTCGGGGCGTACTACAACGCGTCGGCGTTTTTCGCGGGTGTGGCCGTTACGCACCTGCTGGCCCAGAAGTACCCGTTCAAACTCGAACAAGGCACCAACCGCATTTACTCGACCCTGAACATCCACGGTGGCGTGCGCTACTACCTGACCGACGCCATCGAACTAACGCCCTCGATTCTGTTCAAGGCCATTCCGTCGTTGCTGACCAAGGGCGATCCGGCCGGATTCAGCGTCGAAGGGGGCCTACTCGGCACCATTCAGAACAAATACTGGCTGGGTGTGCAGTTTCGGCAGCGCGATGCCATTAGCGCGCTGGCCGGTATCAATTTATTGAAAGACAACGCCTTGCGACTTGGCTACGCGTTCGACTACGTGGTGAGCGGGGTAGGCGGCAAGTCGCCGACGTCCCACGAAGTGTTGCTCAGCTACGCCCTGCCCGCGCCGAAGGTGACGAAACGGACGATTGTGCGGACGCCACGGTTCAGGTATTGAAACAGTTCAGGGTTTCCAGTTCAGGGTTTTCAGTTTGTAACGACTACAACTGGAAACCCTGAACTGGAAACTTTCCGGAAGGAACAATTTTTTACGCCGCCCGGACCTTTGGCAGCATTTTTGCCTCTGCCGGTGGGTAAAGATTTAGAAGTCAGCGGCGGGCAACCGGCAATTTTGTCTATTTTTGCCCTGAGTGCCTAAACGGGGCGGGTTCGGTTCGCCGACGATTGCGGCAATTTCTGCGACCTGCATATAATTTAACCCGAAATTCCGTTGTATAGCTGAATTTCAAAAAAGAGACAGTCAAACAGATCAACCCTATGAACCATCGGGTATTCTTTCGGAAAGCGTTGGCGGGCCTTATCCTGGTGGCACCGCTGCTGCTTTTGCAGAGTTGCGGTTTTTTCGGCGGGAAAAAAGACGGCGGCAAGAGCGGTACGGCCAGCAAAGGCGGTCGCAACCGGGGCAAAGGCGACGTGGGCGTCGTGAATGGGGAAATTGCCGCCACCCAACGCAAAGGCTACAAACAACCCACGCCCCTGGGCATGGTGCTGATTCCTTCGGGGTCGTTTATGATGGGTCAGGCCGACGAAGACGTGGCCGCTACCCAGGTGAACTTCAACAAGCGGGTGACCATCAGTCAGTTTTTCATGGATGATACCGAAATCACCAACAACGAGTACCGGCAGTTTGTCAACGCCATGCTGACCGACTCCGTCTCGACGCTGGGCGAGGAATACATCATGACCAAATTGTACCCGGACACGACCGTGTGGCGCAAGGACTTCACCTACCACAACGGCGACCCGATGACCGAGTACTACTACAACAGCCCCGCCTTCGATATGTACCCGGTGGTGGGGGTAAGCTGGCAGGGGGCGCGGGAGTTCTGCAAGTGGCGCTCGGCCATCCTCAACGAACACCGCACGACCGAAGGCCAGGCGCTGGCACCCCGGTTCCAGTTGCCTACCGAGGCGCAGTGGGAGTGGGCCGCCCGGGGCGGCAAGGCGTCGGCCAAGTACCCCTGGGGTAACCCCTACGTGGCCAATGGCAAGGGCTGCCTGCTGGCGAACTTCAAGCCCCAGCGCGGCAACTACGACGCCGACGGGTACGCCTACACGGCCCCGGCCAACGCCTACAACCCCAACGATTACGGACTTTACAACATGGCGGGTAACGTGGCCGAATGGTGCCTCGACGCCTACGCCGACGCTTCGACGGTATTTACCTGGGACTTGAACCTCGTCAACGACGACCCCAACGAGCCGCGCAAAATCGTGCGGGGCGGGTCGTGGAAAGACGTCGCCTACTACCTCGAAACGGGCACGCGCTCGTGGGAATACGAAACCTCGACGCGCTCCTACATCGGCTTCCGCTGCGTGATGGAACACCTGGGCCGTTCGTCGGGCCGCGAATTCCGCTAATCAGAACTTCTTTAAAAAACCGGTGAGGTTCAATGGCCCCACCGGTTTTTTCAATGCCTTTTCAAAACACCTACAACCAGTTTTTACGCAAAACACCTCTTTTTTCTTGACTCATGGCTGCTCAGAAATCAAGCTTCTTTTTTGACAAAGTACTGCCCGTCATGTACAGCGTGGGGGCCGCAGTGGTAATTCTCGGTGCGCTTTTCAAAATTCAACACTACGACGGGGCCGACACGATGCTCAACGTGGGGATGTTCACCGAGGCGTTTATCTTCCTGATGTTCGCTCTCCAGACCTTCGTCACGCCCGTGGATCGGGGCTACGCCTGGGAGCGCGTGTACCCTGAACTGGCCGAAGATTACAAAGGCGAACTGCCCACCCGCACCGCCAGCAGCAATCCTAATCTGGGCCTGACGGCGAAAATGGACGACATGATCGCGCAGGCCAAGATTACCCCCGAAGTGTTCAGCAACCTGGGCAATGGCCTCCGCAACCTGACCGATACCGTGGGCAAAATGGGCCAGCTCACCGACGCCACCGTGGCCACCAACGAGTACGCCAAAAACGTGCGTGCTGCCTCGGGTTCGCTCGTGGAAATGAATAAATCGTACGGCACGACGGTCTCGGCGTTGTCGGAAATGGCCTCGGCCTCGCTCGACGCGAAGGAATATCGAACGCAGTTTGTGGAGGTGACCAAGAAAATGGGTGCCCTCAACGCCGTGTACGAACTTGAATTGCAGGACACCAACAAGCACCTCAAAGCCATGAATGCCTTTTACGGCAACCTCTCGGCGGCGATGGACAACATGGCGTCGGCCAGCAAGGATACCCAGCAGTTCAAGCAGGAACTGGCTAAACTGACTAACAACCTGACTTCGCTCAACACCATCTACGGCAGCATGCT
The DNA here is from genome assembly GCA_965249815.1 of Spirosomataceae bacterium. GTDB lineage: Bacteria > Bacteroidota > Bacteroidia > Cytophagales > Spirosomataceae > JAJAZB01. The sequence goes on from CBDFMV010000003.1 coordinate 2,425,544, forward strand.
GACGGCGATGAAAGGCAACCAGGCATAAAAAGTGTAAAGTGTAGAGTTGGAAGCGTAAAGAATAGATTTACAAGACTTTACGCTTTTTGCCTTTACACTTTGCACTCGAATTTTACTCACCTAAGAACCTCAGTTTTCCCCCCCAAATATGGCTGGTGCTAAAGAGACACCCCGGCAGAAGATGATCGGGATGATGTATCTGGTGCTGACGGCGATGCTTGCCCTGCAAGTAAGCTCAGCCCTGATTGAGAAATTTACCCTGTTGAACCGCAGCCTTGAATCGGCCAACAGTTCGGCCAACGAAAAAAACCAAAGCGCAGCAACGGGCATCAAAGAAGCCGTCAGCAAGTCGAGTAACCCCGGCCTGTACGCCGACGTACTCCGCAAAGCCGACGAGGTGCGGAAGGAAGCCGACGGCATGTTTCAGGAAATTGACGGCCTGAAAAACGAAATTATCCAGTCCGCCGGGGGCGGTACCGACGAACAGGGCAACGTTAAAAACCCGAAGGAAGAAGAGAAAGTCGCGATTTTGATGGTGGGCAACACCAACCGCAAAGGCAAGGCCTACGCGTTGAAAGATCGCCTGAATGGGTTTGTGCAGAGTCTGGGCAAGTTTGCCGATCCCGGCACGCAGTTTGCTCCGCTTGCCCTCGATGGCAAGGAAGACCCCATCGCCAGCCGCAGCACCGACCAGCGCCGGAAGGATTTCGCCGAACTGAATTTCGCCCAGACGCCCGTGCCGGCCGCTCTGGCTGTGTTGAGCCAGAAACAGTCGGAGGTTCGGCGGTACGAAAACACGATTCTTGACCAACTGGCCGCCAAAGTGGGAGCCAAGGAAGTGAAATTTGACAAAGTCTTCGGCATGATTTCGGCAAAATCGAACACGGTCGTGGCCGGGACGCCCTTCGAGGCGGAAATGTTCATCGCCGCCGCGTCGAGCGCCATCACGCCGCGCATGAGTTTCAACGGGGCCGCCGTGCCAGTGAAAGACGGCAAGGCCATTATCAAATTCACCGCCCAGGGCGGCGCGTACGACAACAAGGGCCTGGCCCGCAAAACGTACACCGGCAACATCGCCTACAACGACCCGGCGGGTGGCGTGAAAACCCTGACCGTAACCGGTGAATATTTCGTGGCAAAACCGTCGTACAGCATTGAAACGTCCACGTTACCCGCGCTGTATTTGGGTTGCGCTAATCGGCTTAACTTCGTCAGTCCGCAGTTGGGGGCACTCTGGCAGCCATCTTTTAGCGCCGATGGTGCGCAGGTGATTTCGGGAGGCGGCGGCAAAGTGACGATCGTACCCAGTTCGGCCAGCGTAAATGTGCGGGTGGTCAATCAGGGTAATGTGCTGGGCGTGGAACCTTTCAAAGTACGCCGGGTACCGAAGCCCGACATTCGGGTATTTGGCAATGGCGCTCCGGTTGACGAAAAACGGGGTGCGGATGCTTCGGCCCTTCGTTCGCTCGACGTGCGGGCCGTGGCCGACGAGAGTTTCAAAGCCACCAACCCCGAAGACGCCCAATTCCGGATTACGGAGGTGATTGTCAACCTGGTACGCGGTGGGCGGCGCATTAACACCGTGACGCTTTCGGGGGGTGGGTCGATCGGCGGACTTGCACAGGCTGCGCAGTCGGGCGACCGTTACGTGCTGGAAGTGAAAGGTTGCCAGCGCCGGAATTTCCAGAACGCGATTTCAACCGTCGACATTGGCAATAAGATTATTACCATTCCGTTGAATTAAGGATTCACCGTCCGACCGCTTTTAGGCGGTCGGACGGGTACAAACCACTCTCGTAATGAAATACGCCTACTCATTTTCTTACGACGGCCAACTTACGACTCAAAAAAGACAGGTATGAACACGCTTCGCAACGTAATCGGTCTGGCGCTCGTCCTCCTTGTGATGACGACCGGCGCGATGGCGCAAAGCAAAAAGGGTGGCAGCAAAACCCGCCCGAAGACCAGCACCAAGAAAACGGCGGTAAAGCCGAAGGCTAAAGCCGGTGCCCAACCTAACATGGGCGAGGAGGTGGAAATCCAACCGCAGACGAGCGGAACCCAGCCCGGACAGCCGCGAGGTCAGGCCGAAGTACGGCCCGTCGCCCCGCAGCCCGAGCCGCAAACCCGCCTGACCGAGTCGGTTTCGACCCAACCCCGCGCCGAACAGGGCGACAACGGCCTGAACCCCAACTCGGCCCGACCCATTCCCGAGTCGGACATCATGTACAAGGTGACCAACTGGCGGCGGATGGATTTGCGCGAGAAAATCAACCAGCCGTTTTTCTCGAAAAACAACGAGATCACCAAGTACCTCATCGACGGCATGCGGGCGGGTTTGCTGAAAGCCTACACCAACGACTCGCTGACGACCGAACTGGCCGTGGAAGGGTTCAACCAGAACCTGAAAATGGAGAACACCGAAGGCGGACTTTCGGACGAAGAAAAAGCGGCCGGTTTCGGCAAAACCAATGAGGACGACGGCTGGGGCGGTGCTGCGAAGAAGGACCCCAAAGCCCAGCCCCAGAAAGGCGGTACCACCAAGCCGACGGCGGCCCAGGAAGACGATGGCTGGGGCGGCACGTCCACCGCGAAGAAAAAGGCAGCGGCTCCCGCCGCAGGCAAGAAAAGCGGCGCTGATGCAGGCTGGGGCGACGAACCGACCGCTGCCACCGACGGTGCGCCCATCGAGTACTTCGCCAAAGAACTACCGATTCTGGAAATCAAGGAAGACTTCATTTTCGACCGGAAGCGGTCGCGGGCGTACAACGACATCCAGGCCCTGACCATCATCATTCCCGCCGAAAAAACCTCGCGGGGCTTCGACGTGCCGGTGGCGTCGTTTCGGTTCAAGGATGTGGCCGCTTACTTCCGCTCCAACCCGTCGAAGTTCATCTGGTACAACTCGATGAACCAGGCTCAGCACAAAAACATGGCCGACGCCTTCGACCTGCGCCTGTTTCAGGCCCGCATCATCAAGCAGTCGAATTCCAGCGACTCCTACCTGACCGACATTTACGGTGGCGAAAAAGCCGGTCTGGTCAAATCCCAGCAGTTGGAGTACAAACTGATGGAGTACGAGCACAATCTTTGGGAGTATTGATCTCGTTTTTCCCGAAAAAAGCCAGCCTGTTCATCAGGCTGGCTTTTTCATTTAATTCCTATCTGAAAGGGCGACCAGATGGCCCCGGAATCTCACTTCAATTCCACCTCCTCAAAGTACTGCCGCACTTTCTCGGCTTTGTCTTTGCCCAAGACTTCTTCCAGGGCCGAGTCGGGCGCTTCGCGGATGGCCTTGATGGTTTTGAAGTGCTTCAGCAGCTTTGTGGCCGTGATTTTGCCGATGCCTTCGATGCTTTCGAGTTCGGTCACAAGGAAGGTTTTACTCCGGCGGTCGCGGTGGTGGGTGATGCCAAACCGGTGGGCTTCGTCGCGCAGGCGCTGGATGAGTTTGAGCGATTCCGACTTTTTGTCGATGTAGAGCGGAATGGTGTCTTCGGGGAAATAGATTTCTTCCAGCCGTTTGGCGATGCCAATGATGGGCACTTTGCCGTACAGATTCAATTCCTTGAGCGCGTCGCAGGCGGCGGAAAGCTGGCCCTTGCCGCCGTCGACGACAATGAGGTCGGGCAGGGGCTGTTGTTCTTCCAACAGCCGCGTGTAGCGCCGCGTCACGACTTCGTGCATGGTGGCGAAATCGTTCGCACCGACGACGGTTCTCGGGATGAAATGCCGGTAGTCTTTCTTGGAAGGCTGCCCGTCCTTGAAGCACACCATCGCCGAGACGGGGTTAGTGCCCTGAATATTTGAGTTGTCGAAGCACTCGATCTGGCGGGGCAGGGTCTTAAGCTGCAAATCGTTTTTGAGCGTCATCAGAATCCGCATTTTCGGATTGCCCGCTGTCTCCTCAGCCACCTGACGATCGGATTTTTCCTTCCGGAAATAAAGCACGTTTTTCAGCGCCATGTCGAGCAGTTTGCGCTTGTCGCCGATTTGCGGCACCGTATTCTGAATGCCCTTCAGGTCAACGGAAAGCGGAATGTTCGTGAGCACTTCCTTCGCCTCACTCTGGTACTGGTCGCGCATTTCCCAGACCCACATCGTCAGGATGTCCTCGTCGGTCTCGTCGAGTTTTTTCTTCACCTCGAAGGTCTGCGACTGGGTGATGGTGCCGTTGAGCACTTTCATGAAAGCCAGAAATGCCGTGGCTTCGTCCGACACGATGGCGAACACGTCCACATCGGCGATGTTGGGATTTACCACGGTGGAGCGGGTCTGGAAATTGGCCAGCAATTCCAGCTTTTCTTTCCACTGGTGGGCTTCCTCAAAGGCCAGCCGGGCGGCGGCATCGCCCATTTGTTCCTCAAAATACCGCCGGGGCGGGGCCAGGTTTCCTTTCAGAATCAGCTTCACCTGGTCGATTTCGCGGTTGTAGGCGCTTTCCGAAAGGCGCCCCTCGCAGGGGCCGAGGCAATTGCCGATGTGGAACTCGAGGCAGACCTTGAATTTACCGGCTTCGATGTTTTCGGGCGACAAATTCAGCGTGCAGGTGCGGATGGTGTACAATTGCCGGAACATGTCGAGCAGGGCGTACATCACCTTTGGATTGGCGTAGGGCCCGAAAAACGTACCCAGCTTGCGGTCGATGCGCCGGAGCGTAATCACGCGCGGAAACCGCTCGTTGGTCACGCAGATGAACGGGTACATCTTGTCGTCGCGGAGCAAAATGTTGAAGCGCGGCTGGTGCTTTTTGATCAGCGTATTTTCGAGCAGCAGCGCGTCGAAATCCGTCGGGACGATGGTGAATTCGAGTTTGCGAATCTGGCTCACGAGCCGCTTGGTTTTGCGGTCGTGCTGGTTGTTTTTCAGGAAATAACTGCCCACGCGGTTGCGCAGGTCTTTGGCCTTGCCCACGTAAATGATGGTGCCCTCGGCATCGAAGTAGCGGTACACCCCCGGTTGGTGCGGGACTTTGGCAAGTTCTTTTTTGGGGTCGAAATCCATGAAACGAGTCGTGAGTCGCAGCAGTCGTACGTCGCAGGAGTGGTAAGTCAGCGAGGCGGAAAACCGTACGCCTTACGACTCCTGCGACGTACGACTGCTGAACAAATTTACCACAAAAAACGCCGCGTTCTTCAGCAGATCCGGGCCTTCGCGCAGGGCTTCGGCCAGGGGCATCGGGCGGGGCAGGATGGAAGCCGCATAGGCCAGGCCGAGCTGGCGTAGCGCCAACGGGTCGGCGTCGAGGGTGCCGCAGAGGGCCACCACCGGAATGCCCCGCGCCGCTGCCCGCTGGCACACGCCGCCGATGAGTTTGCCCTGGAGGGTCTGGGCGTCGAGCTTGCCTTCACCAGTAATGACGAGGTGAACGCCCGCCAGTTTTTCGTCGAAACGGGTCAGTTCCATCACCAAATCCGTGCCGGAGCGCAGGGTGGCGTTGAGGAACGCCAGCGCGCCGAACCCCGCACCGCCCGCCGCGCCCGCACCGGGGACTTCTGCCAGACCGGTGCGGTTTTTAAAAACCGCACCGGTCTGCGCCAGGTGTTGCAGGCCCACGTCCAGTTGCCGAACCTCTTCCGGCGATGCCCCCTTCTGCGGTGCGTATACAAACGCTGCTCCCGTAGGCCCAAACAACGGGGCGGTTACGTCGCAGGCTATTTGTAGGCTGATTTTTGTAAAATCATGCGACACACCAGACGCGTTGATTCGGGCGATGCGGCTTAGGTTACCACCACAGGGAATGAGTTCCGCGCCGGATTCGTCCAGAAAGCGGTACCCCAGCGCGGCGGCCAAGCCCGTGCCGCCGTCGGTCGAGGCGCTGCCGCCCACGCCCAGAATGACGCGGGTCGCCCCGGCTTCAAGGGCCGCCCGGAGGAGTTCACCCGTCCCGTAAGTGCTGGCACGCCGGGCGTCACGCTCGTCGGGAGCGAGGTGGTGCAGGCCCGACGCCGAAGCCAGTTCCACGAACGCCGTCTGCCCGTCGGCCGAAAGCCCCCACTCCGCTTCGATGGGGCGACCGAGCGGACCCTGGACGGGACTACGGCGCTTACGTCCGCCGGTCGCCGCCAGGAGCACGTCGAGGGTGCCCTCGCCGCCGTCGGCCAGGGGCACGGAAACGACCTCGGCATTGGGCAGCGCCCATAAAACGCCCTGGTGAAGGGCTTCGCAGGCTTCGGCGGCGGTGAGGGAGTCGCGAAACTTGTCCGGCGAAAGGAGAATTTTCATCGACAGATTAAGGGAATGTTACGACGAAATGGTAAAAATTAATTTTTCAATTGTCTTACGAATGGGTAGGGTGACACCCAAATACCTTTTATACTTGCGACCAATTTCCATCCTTTAATCCTACATACTAATGAAAAAATTGTTTTACAGTACACTGACGAGTGTGCTGTTGGGATTGGCGTTGCTGCCGTCCCAGCAAACGCAGGCTCAGGATCGCCGCTTGACGGGGCGAATCACGGCGAGTACGGACGGGCAGGCCGTTCCGGGAGCCAGTATCCTGGTAAAGGGCACGGCGGCGGGGGCCGTCACCGATGCCAACGGCAATTACGCGCTCAACCTGAGGGCCTCCTCGGGTGCCAGCGACGTACTGGTTATTTCGTCGGTCGGCTTTCGGACGCTGGAAGTACCGGTGGGTAACCAGAGCGTGGTCAACGCAACCCTGACCGAAGAAGCAGGCACGTTGAGCGAAGTAGTCGTAACGGGCTACGGTTCGCAGCGCAAAAAGGACATCACCGGGGCCGTGGCCGTGGTGGACGCCGCCAAACTGACGGCGATTCCCGTGCCGAGCCTGACGCAGGCCCTCCAGGGCCGGGCCGCCGGGGTCACTGTCGGCAACGACAACTCGCCGGGCGGCGGCACGATGGTGCGCATCCGGGGTTTTGGCACCATCAACAACAACTCGCCGCTCTACATCATCGACGGTACACCGACTACGGGCAACCTCAACAACATCAACCCCAACGACGTGGAGTCGATGCAGATCCTGAAGGACGCCTCGTCGGCTTCGATTTACGGCGCTCGGGCGGCCAACGGCGTGGTCATCATCACGACGAAAAAAGGCAAAGCCGGTGCTCCGAAAATCTCATTCGACATGTACACGGGCGTCCAGCGTCCCGGCAAATTTCTGCCCCTGCTCAACTCGCAGGAACTGGGCGATTTGCTTTGGGAATCGGCCAAGAACGTTGGTCAGGCCCCCGTTCACGGCCAGTACGGCAAAGGTGCCACGCCGGTGATTCCCGATTACATTTACCCGTCGGGCGTGTTTGAAGGCGACCCGCTCGTGGCCCGTGATGCCAGCGGCAATTACATCAATTATTCCAACGACCTCAGCACGCCGGGGTTTGGTTCGTCGAAATTTCTCATCACGAAGGCCAACAAGGAAGGCACCAACTGGCAGGACGAACTCTTCAACGACGCCCCCATCCAGAATTACCAGTTGGGCGCGAGCGGCGGGTCGGACAAGGGCACCTACGCCATTTCGCTCAACTACTTCAACCAGAAGGGCATCCTGACCAACACCAACTACAAGCGGTATTCGCTGCGGGCCAACACCCAGTTTACGGTCCGGAATCGCATTCGGGTTGGTGAAAACTTCACTGTGTCGTACGATGACCGCGCCGGGATTACCAACAACGACGAAAGCAACCCCATCGCGTTTGCCGTCCGGAGCCATCCGCTCATCCCCGTGTACGACGTAGCCGGGAATTACGCCGGTGCCAAGGGCCTCAACCTTGGCAACGCCCGCAACGGGGTCGCTGAAATTGCCCGCGCCAAAGACAACGGGACGAAGGGGGTTCACTTGTTCGGCAACGTCTTTGGTGAAGTCGATCTGGTGAAGGGCCTGACCTTCCGCACCAGCTTCGGGGTGGAGTACAACCTCTTCAACACCAGCGCGTACACCATCCGCGACGTGGAGTCGCCCGAAGCCCGGAACACCAACAGCCTGGTGGTGACCAACAACTACGACAACTCCTGGACCTGGTTCAACACCCTGACCTACAACCGGACCTTCGGCGCGCACACGTTCAACGTGCTGGCCGGTACCGAGGCCATCGCCACCTACGCGTTCGGCTTCAACGCCACCCGGTCCTCGTTTACCTTCGACGACCTCGACTACCGCTACCTCAACGCGGGGAGTCCGTCGGGTTTGCAAAACAGCGGGGGTGGGGCGAACCGGACGCGGTTGTTTTCCATTTTCGGGAAAGTCAACTACGCTTACAAAGACCTTTTCCTGGCCGACTTCACGCTGCGCCGCGATGGTTCCTCACGGTTTTCGAAAGAAAACCAGAACGCCATTTTCCCGGCGGCCAGCGTCGGGGTGCGCCTGACCGAACTGGCGGCGCTGAAGGACGTCTCCTTCCTGTCGGAACTGAAGGTGCGCGCCGGGTGGGGCAGAACGGGGAACCAGAACATCCCCAACATCTACAACGCCTACTCGCTCTACACTTCCGACCCGTCGAACAACTGGTACGACATCACGGGTAGCCGCAGTTCGCTCGTGCCGGGCTTCGACGTCACGCAATTCGGGAACCCGAACGGGAAATGGGAAACGACCACCTCGACCAACGTCGGGTTCGACGCCAACCTGTTCAACGGCAAACTCGAACTGATTTTCGACTGGTACACCCGCCGGACCACCGACATGCTCAACCAGATCAGCATTCCGCTCACGCAGGGCATCGCCACGATTCCGTTCACCAACGTCGGCGCAATGACCAACAAGGGCATCGACCTGAGCCTGACTTACAACGGGCGCGCCCTCGACGGCAACCTGCGCTACTCGCTGAGCGGCAATTTCTCGACCTACCGCAACAAGGTCATCAACCTCAACGACGACCCGAACGCCAACAAATTCGGCTTCGGTACGCGCCTGCCCGCCATGAGCGTGTCGCGGGTCGGTTACCCGATTGCGTCGTTTTTCGGCTACTACATCGACGGAATTTTCCAAACCGACGAAGCCGCCAAGGCCGCCCCGCAGTTTGGTACCTACAACCGCGCCGGGTCGTTTATTTTCCGCGACACCAACGGCGACGGCGTCGTGAATGCCTCCGACCGGACCGTGATCGGTAACCCGCACCCCGATTTCACCTACGGCCTCAACGTCAGCGTGGGCTACAAAAACTGGGATCTGACCCTCTTCGGCCAGGGTGTACACGGCAACGACATCTTCAACTACATGAAGTACTGGACCGATTTCAACACCTTCCAGGGCAACCGCAGCAAGCGGATGCTGTACGATTCGTGGCGACCGGGCAAAACCGACGCCGTGCTGCCGCAACTGCGCGCCACCGACGCGACCAGCGCCCAGATTTCGACCTATTTCCTCGAAAAAGGCTCGTACCTGCGCCTGAAAAACATCCAGTTGTCGTACACGTTGCCCGCTGGTCTGCAGCAGCGCCTCGGGTTGGGCAACACCCAGATTTACATCCAGGGGCAGAATCTGCTCACGGCCACCAAGTACAGCGGGCTGGATCCGGACATCAACCTGCGCCGTTCGGGTAATAATAATGAAGACATCCACCTCGGCGTGGACGAAGGGTCCTATCCAGTGGCGAAGTCGTACCTGGTGGGCTTACGGCTTAGTTTCTAAAACTGGTTTTGTGTTCATGGCTTAGCGCTTAGCGTCGAATGCCAACGTCTCAAACGCTAAACCTTGAACACGGAACCCCTGACAACTCTCACAAAGACATGAAAAAAGCACTCATTTTCAGTGCGTTGCTGGCGGCTGGTGTCGCCACTTCGTGCAGCGAGAAATTTTTAGACGTAAAACCCCAGGGGGTGGCTTCACGGGATCAGCTAAAAAACCGCGACGGCGTCAACGCCCTGCTCATTGGGGCGTACTCGCTCCTCGATGGCATCGGGTCGGGCACGACGGGCTGGCACGCGGCCATTTCCAACTGGGTGTACGGGGGCGTGGCTTCTGACGACATGTACAAAGGCACCGACGCCAGCGACCAACCCGAAATCACGGCCTTCGAGCGCTACGAAGGGCAGGCCAACTTCGCGCACGTCCTCGGCAAGTGGCGGCACACCTTCGATGGCGTGGCGCGGGTCAACGAATTGCTGCAAATCCTGCCCGAAACAACGGGAATGACGGATGCGGAGAAGGCCCAGGTTACTGCCCAGGCCCGGTTCCTGCGCGGCCACTACCACTTCGAGGGCAAGAAGGTTTTCAACATGCTGCCCTACATCGACGAGAAAACCTACAAGGCCGACGACCCCAGTTCGACCAAAAAGCCCAACGACAAGGACATTTGGCCGAACATTGAGGCCGATTTCAAGGCGGCGATGGATGCCCTGCCTGAGACCCAGACGCAGAAGGGCCGCGCCACGAAGTTCGCGGCGATGGCCTACCTGGCGAAAGTGTACCTGTTCCAGCGCAAATTTGCCGAAGCAAAACCCCTGCTGGAGGCCATCGTCGCCAGCGGAAAGTACCGGCTGGTGGACTTCCACGACAACTTCAAAGCCGTGACGAACAACAACGCCGAGTCCATCTTCGAAGTCGAGTTTTCGGTTAACGACGGCACGACCGGTAACAACGGCAACCAGGGCGACGTGCTCAACTGGCCGTATTTCTCGAGCGGACCCGGCGGGGGCTGCTGCGGTTTCTACGTTCCTTCGCAGAACCTGGTCAATTCATTTAAAACCAGTGCCGACGGGTTGCCGCTCTTCGATACTTTCAACGACACGGACCTGAAAAACGACGAAGGCCTGAAAGCCAGCGACGCCTACACCCCCGATGTCACCACGCCCGTGGACCCCCGCCTCGATTACACAGTGGGTCGCCGGGGCATTCCGTTCCTGGATTGGGGCCTCATGCCGGGCGTAACCTGGATTCGTGACCAGAGCTATTCGGGTCCGTACGTCGGCAAAAAGTGGATGTACTACAAAGCCGAGGAAGGCACCAACACCCACTCGACCAACAAACGCTCGGTGGCCAACAACTACCGCCTCATCCGCTACGCCACGGTGCTGCTGTGGCTGGCCGAGTGCGAAGTGGAAGTGGGTAGCCTCGAAAAAGCCCGCCTGCTGGTCAACCAGATCCGGGCCAGGGCCAAAACCAGCACACCCGTGAAGAATGCCGACGGCACACCCGCCGCCAATTACGTGATCAACGAGTACCCCGCTGCGGCTCCCGCGTTTGCCAATCAAACCACCGCCCGGAAAGCGGTGCAGTTTGAAACCCGACTGGAGTTTGCTACGGAAGGATTCCGGCACTTCGACCTCGTCCGGTGGGGCATAGCCGATCAGGTCATCAACACCTACCTGGCCAAGGAATCCCTCAAGCGCAAGTACATGGCCGGGGCGGTGTTTAAGAAAGGAACCCACGAATATTTCCCCTTGCCGATCGACGAAATCACCAACACCTACGTGGGAGGGCAGGCCACGCTGAAGCAGAATCCGGGGTACTGAATGCCCCCAAATTAGTAACGTATAAACAAAGGCGTCCGATTTGGACGCCTTTGTTGTTTTTGAGAATGAACCAGTGGCGAAAAAGAAGGAATGTGAACCAGTTATGGGAAAAGGCAGGTCCTGATGCGTAGGATTTTAACAAATACCAATCTAAAAATGACCTATTTTTGAAAAGTTAAAAAAAGTTAAACCTTTCTCTTGAAAATAGGAGAACTTCTGGATAAACTTGGAGGCTTTTACTTCCCGCCGTAAGAGCAAAGCGTAAGTAACCTAAACCTTTAACCACCAAAATCTATGAGGAATTACCTCTACCCATCGGGGAGAGCACTCTTGCTCGGGATCATCTGGCTGACGGGGCTGGCCCTCAGCGCCCAGGCTCAGGACCGCCGGGTGACGGGCCGCATCACCAACGCCACCGACAACCAACCTGTACCCGGTGCCACCGTTCAAGTGAAGGGTGCCACATCAGGCACCACCACCGACGCCAGCGGAAATTACGCCATCAGCCTGCGCGGGAGTGGCGGCACCCTGGTATTCAGTTCAGTTGGTTTTAAAACCCAGGAAGTGCAGGTTGGCAACCAGACGACGGTGAATGTCAGTCTGGCTGAAGACGCCGCTTCGCTCAGTGAAGTGGTCGTGACGGGGTACTCTACCCAACAGAAAAAAGACATCACCGGCGCGGTGACGGTCATTAAAACCAGAGACCTGCTTTCGGTACCGGCCTCCAGTTTCACCCAGCAGCTCGAAGGCCGGGCGGCGGGCGTCACGGTGGGTACGTCGGGCGAACCAGGGGCGGGGGTTTCGGTGCGCATCCGGGGGATTAGTTCATTTAACTCCGGCGGGAACGACCCGCTCGTCATTATCGACGGCACCCCGGTGCGGGGGGAATACCTCAACAGCATCAACCCGAACGACATCGAAAGCCTGCAGGTGCTGAAAGACGCTTCCGCCGCTTCTATTTATGGCTCGCGGGCCAACGGGGGCGTCATCATCATCACCACCAAACGCGGCGTAAAAGGCCAGACCAAAGTCACCTACGACGGTTTCGCGGGGGTGTCGAACGATGCCTCCCGGCACATTCGAATGCTGAACCCCACCGAATACTCCGACCTGCTCTGGCAGAGCTACCAGAATGTCGGGCAAAAACCGCCGTCGGCCTTGTTCGGCAACGGCCCCAAACCGGTATTGCCTGATTACATCGTACCCGCCGGAGCCATGGAAGGGGATCCACGCGTGGCCCGCGACGCCAATGGCAACTACCTGAACTACACGACGGACATCGACGGACCCGACTACGGCATCTCGAAGTTTGTCATCACGAAAGCGAATAAAGAAGGCACGGATTGGCAGAAGGAAATCTTCCGGACCGGTTCCATTCAAAGCCACAACCTCAACGTGTCGGGGGGAACGGACAAGTCGCGGTTTGCCGTGTCGGGCAACTTCTTCGACCAGCGAGGGATCATCCAGGAAACCTTTTTCAAACGGTACACCCTGCGGGCCAACTCGGAATTTAACATCAAGAAAAACATCCGGATTGGCGAAAGTTTTCAGTTCAACTACGTCAAGGAACTGAAAACCCCCGGCGGCAATCAGCGCGAAGGTAACGTGTTCACGAAGGCGCTCCAGCACCACTCCATCGTGCCGCTGTTCGACGTGAACGGGGGATTTGCCTCCAACAAGGCACCGGGCATCGGTACAGGGGAAACCCCACTGGCCTCCATTGCCCGCGCCAAAGACAACGACAATCAATACTCCCAGTTGCTGGGGAACGTGTACGCCGAAGTAGATTTTCTCAAAAACTTCACCGTCCGTACCCAGTACAACCTCCAGTACAACACAGGGTGGAACCGTGGTTACACTTACCGCCGCTACGAGGTATCGGAGCCGAACGCCTCGAACAGTTACAGCGAAAGCGTCAACAACAACCTGGCCTGGACCTGGACCAACACCCTGACCTACGCCCGGCAGTTTGGGGAGCACAACGTCAAAGCGTACGTCGGAACGGAAGCGATCAAAAACACCAACCGCTACCTCAGTGCTGGGCGCAACAATTACTTTATCGACGATCCGAGCTACCGTTCGCTCGATCGGGGCGAGAAAAACCAGACCAACGGCGGCAACGGCGGCAATTCGTCGCTCTACTCGCTCTTCGGACGGCTCGACTACTCGTTCAACGATAAATACCTGCTGAGTGCCACGGTGCGCCGCGATGGTTCGTCGCGCATCGGCTACAACAACCCCTACGGAACGTTCCCCGCCGTGAGTGTCGGCTGGCGGGTTTCGAAGGAGTCGTTTATGCAGGGCCTCGGTTGGCTCACCGACCTGAAACTTCGTGCGGGCTGGGGGCAAACGGGTAACCAGGAAATCGACCCCTCCAACTCGTACAGCTTTTACGGCGGTAGCGTTGGGGGCACCGGCTACGACATCAATGGATCGAGCAGCGGCGTCGTGCCCGGTTACGCCGTGGCTCGCTTTGGCAACCCGGACGTACGCTGGGAAAAGTCGAGTTCAACCAACCTGGGCGTGGACGCCAGTTTCCTGAACGGGAAAATCGACATGGTCCTTGACCTGTACCAGCGCCGCACCACCGACCTGCTCTTCCAGCAACGCCTGCCAGCGACGGCAGGCTTGGGGGCAGCACCGGCCATCAACATCGGCGACATGCAAAACCGGGGCGTTGATTTCAGCCTCAACTACCGGGGCAACATCAGCCAGGACTGGCGCTTCGACGTGGGCCTGAACGTTTCACACTACCAGAATAAAATTCTGAAAGTGAACGAGAGCGAAGACGGCTTCTTCTCCGATGGCTACACCCGCTTTGGGCCCATCACGCGCGGCCAGAAAGACCATCCCATTGGGGCGTTCTACGGCTACGTGGTGCAGGGTATTTTCCAGAACGCCGCCGAAGTGCAGTCTGCCGCCGACCAGCCGGGGATCGATAAAAATTCTCCCGATCCCTTTAAAAATTACGACACCCCCGGCGGCACCATCCGCGGGCAGGGCATCGGGCGGTTCCGGTTTCAGGACATCAACGGCGACGGCAAGATTGACGAAAAAGACCAGACGTTCATCGGCAATCCGCACCCCAAGCTCACGTATGGCCTCAACCTCAACCTGAGCTATAAGGCCTTCGACCTGACTACCTTCTTCCAGGGCGTGTACGGCAACGACATCTTCTTCTACAACCGCTGGTGGACTGACTTCAACTCGTTCCAGGTCAACCGCAGTGAGCAGATGCTTTACGAATCGTGGCGCCCTGACCGTCCCAATGCCCGCTTGCCCCTGCTCGACAACCGCGACTCGTTTGCCAACAACTACGCCAACTCGTACTACATTCAGAAAGGCTCGTACCTACGCGCCAAGAGCGTGGTGTTGGGGTACCGGTTGCCCCCGGCGGTCCTCAATAAACTCGGCATCGACAACGCCCGGGTGTACATCCAGGGCCAGAACCTGTTTACGGTGACCAAGTACGAAGGCATGGATCCTGGGTTCCTGCAAAACGCCGATGGCGGCGATGGCCGTGACCGGGTGATTGGCGTTGATCAGGGGAACTTCCCCGTGCCCCGGACCTTCCTGCTCGGCGTAAACCTGACGTTCTGATTTGATCCGTTGAGTGATCGGTGAAAACAAACCGATTCAACATCTCAAAATTGATAATTCCATGAAGACGAAAAAAATAGTACTCGGTCTCGGTGTCGCGCTCGGTGTGGGCGCGGGGCTGGTGGCCTGTAAAGACAGTTTTCTGTCGCAACCCCCGCAGGGCGCACTCAGTGAAATCGCCCTGCAAAACGAAAAAGGCGTGTACGCGGCGCTCATCGGGGCGTACTCGATGCTTGATGGCTGGGCCAGCGACTGGACCCACGGTTCGGTGTGGTTTTCGGCGGGTTCCAACTGGGTGTGGGGAAGCGTCGTGGCCGACGATTCCTACAAAGGCACCGACATCGGCGACCAGTCGGACCTCAACCCCATCGAGCGCTACGAAGTATTGCCCACCAATCCCTACGTGCAGGGCAAGTGGGGCAACGTGTATGCCGGGGTAGCCCGCGCCAACTCTGTGCTCGACCTGCTCGGCAAAACCAAGGATATTTCGGCTGACAAGCAGAAATACTTCGCCGCCGAGGCCCGTTTCCTGCGCGCTCATTACCACTTCGAGGTGAAAAAGGTTTTCAACAATGTACCCTACATCGACCAGAAAGCCGCCGAGGTGGCCTATAAGGTGCCCAACGACAAGGACATCTGGCCGAACATTGTCGAAGACCTCAAATTTGCCGCCGACAACCTGCCCGAAACCTTCGGCGAAGTAGGTCGGGTGAACAAATGGGCGGCTAAATCGCTGCTGGCCAAAGCATATGTGTTTCAGGGCAAATTCAGCGAAGCGCTGCCCTTGCTCACCGACATCATCGCCAATGGCAAAACCACCGGGGGTAAAAAATACGCCCTCAACGATTGCTTCTACGACAACTTCAATGCCGCCAGCAAAAACAGCGCGGAGGCGATCTTGTCGGTGCAGCAGTCGGTCAACGATGGCGACGGCGACGGATCCAATGGCGGCTACGGCGACGTGCTCAACTACCCTTACCAGGGCGGACCGGGTACCTGCTGCGGCTTCAACCAACCCAGCCAGAACCTGGTCAACGCCTTCAAGGTGGATGCCACCGGTTTGCCACTCATCAAAACGTTCAACGCCAGTGACGTGAAAAACGATCAGGGTATTTCGTCGAGCGACCTGACCTACCGGCCCGACACGCAAATACCGCTCGATCCGCGCCTCGACTGGACGGTGGGCCGCCGGGGTATTCCGTACCTCGACTGGGGTCCGCACCCCGGCTCGGCCTGGATTCGCGACCAGAGCTACGCCGGAACGTACAGCCCGATCAAAAACACCTACCGGAAATCGCAGCAGGGTACGCTTTCGACGGCCTCGGGCTGGGCGCAGGGCAACAACGCCAATAACTACACGCTCATCCGCTTTGCCGACGTGCTGCTCTGGGCAGCGGAATGCGAAATTGAGGCGGGAAGCCTGGAAAAAGCCCGGACGTACATCAACCAAATCCGCAAGCGGGCCGATGGCTGCAAAGTGATGGGTCGCCTGACGGGTTACGACGCCAAAGGGGCTCCGGTTCTCGACGACAAACTGCCCGCTGCCAATTACCTCGTCAAAGAATACCCCAGCGGCAACGAATGGTTTACGAGTAAAGAAAAAGCCCGCGATGCCCTGCGGTTTGAGCGCCGCCTGGAATTCGCCATGGAAGGGCAGCGGTTCTTCGACCTGGTGCGCTGGGGCATCGCCGACCAGGTACTCAACGACTACGTCGCAACCGAATCGCGCAAGCGGCAATACCTGCAAGGGGCGCGTTTCGTGAAGGGTAAAAACGAGTATATGCCCATCCCCCAGCAGGAGATCGTGAACAGCTCGGTGGGTGGTCAGCCTACCCTGAAGCAAAACAACGGGTATTAAACGTACCCGGTTGCACAGTACCTTACGCAGCCGAACGGAACCGGAGTTCCGTTCGGCTGCGTATTTTTTTGAGCCTCCCGATTTCAGAAAAACCGTAATTTGGAGGTTCCTTAACCGACCTCACCCATGAAATCATCCGGGCTTTGGTGCCTTGGTAGTTTAGTGATGCTGGCTGCCTGCCGCCCAGCCAGTTCGCCCGCGTACACGCCACCTGTTCACCCGCTCTTCGCGCGGCTTTCTCCCGAAGAAACCGGCCTGACGTTTCAGAACACCGTCAGAGACGACAGCAGTTTCAACGTCATCACCTACCGCAACTTCTACAACGGGGGCGGCGTGGCCATTGGCGACGTGAACAACGACGGCTGGGCCGACGTGTATTTGACCTGCAATTCGGGCAAAAACCGGCTGTACCTGAACCAGAAAAACTGGAAATTCAAGGACGTGACCGACCAGGCGGGCGTGGGGGGCACCCAGGCCTGGAGCACCGGCGTCACCATGGCCGACGTGAACGGCGACGGCTGGCTGGACATTTACGTCTGCAATTCGGGCAACGTACGCGGCGACAAAAAGGAAAACGAGCTTTTCATCAACAACCACGACGGCACATTCACCGAGCGGGCGGCGGAATACGGCCTCAACGACCGGGGTTACAGCACCCACGCCGCGTTTTTCGATTACGACGGCGACGGCGACCTCGACTGCTACGTACTCAACAACAGTTTCAAACAAATCCGCAAATTCGATTACCGCCAGGACCTCCGCGCCCAGCGGGATTCCCTGGGCGGAGACAAGTTGTACCGGAACGACAGTCACCGGACGGTGGGTGGCTCCCAAAATGCGGCAATCAACAAGGTTCATTTCACCGACGCCAGCGCGCAGGCGGGCATTTTTGGCAGTGAAATTGGCTTTGGCCTGGGAATTTCGGTGGCCGACCTCAACGGCGATCACTGGCCCGATCTTTACGTTTCCAACGATTTCTTCGAGCGCGACTACCTGTACCTCAACACCGGAAAAGGAAGTTTTCGGGAAGTGCTGACATCACAGGTTGGGCACTTGTCGCTCAACAGCATGGGGGCCGACATCGCCGACATCAACAACGACGGTCGCCCGGACATTTTCACCACCGACATGCTGCCCGAAGACGAAACCCGGTTGAAAACCCTGATTAAATACGATGAGTACGATGTACAGGGCATGAAAACGCAGGCAACGTACCATTTTCAGTACCTGCAAAACGCCCTGCAAATGAACCTCGGCAACGAACCCGGCCCGGCGGGTCAGCCGACCGCGCCCCTGTTCAGCGAGCAGGCTTACCTGGCGGGCGTGGCCGCGACCGACTGGAGTTGGGGGGCGCTGATTTTTGACTTTGAAAATGATGGCTGGAAAGACCTGCTCGTGTGCAATGGCATGTACCGCGACATCAACAACCTCGATTTCATCGAGTTTGTCGAAGACCACGACAACGTTCGGAAACTGGTGGAGAAACGCGGAAAATTCGATTACCGCGACATTCTCCAACTGATCCCGTCCCAGCCGATTGCCAGTTACGCGTTCGTCAACCAGCGCAACGGAAGGTTTACCAACAAAGCCTACGAACTGGGTCTCGGTCAGCCGGGCTTTCGCAACGGGGCCGCCTACGGCGACCTCGACAACGACGGCGACCTCGACCTCATCACCAACAACCTGATGGAATCCTGCGGAGTATTTCGCAACCAGGCCCGGGAGCAAACCGGGGCGCATTTCCTGAAAATCAATTTCAAGGGTCAGGCGGGCAATGGCTTCGGGGTAGGGGCGGAAGTCCGGTTGTGGGCTGGGGGGAAACAACAGGTGTTGCAGCAGATGCCTGCCCGGGGTTTTCAGAGTTGCGTCGAGCCAGTGCTGTTGTTCGGACTCGGCAAAGTGAGCCGGGTCGATTCGCTGGACGTGACGTGGCCCGGTCCCGGCAGTCGGCACCAACGCCTCAACGCCCTCCTGGCCGACCGGACGCTTACGCTCGATTACCGGAACACGGTACCCGCCGTTGTCCCAGGTACCGGGCCGGGACCATCGTTGCTTCTGACCGACGTGACCCCGCAGGTTTTCCCGGAGGGTGCCCCGGTTCACCGGGAAAACCTGTTCGTCGATTTCAACCGCGAACGCCTGATGCCACATTTGCTTTCGACCCAGGGGCCTAAACTGGCCATTGGTGACGCCAACGGCGACGGCCTCGACGACGTGTTCATGGGTGCCGCCCGGGGGCAGGCCAGCCAATTATTTATTCAGACGACTCGCGGAGCATTCAGGCCCTGGCCCCAGAAAGATTTTGAGGAAGACAAAGACTTCGAGGACGCCGAAGCGGCCTTTTTCGACGTCGATGGTGATAAGGACCTGGATTTGATGGTGGCCTCGGGGGGCAATGAAACCCAGCAGTTGGGCATTGTCCGGTTGTACGTCAATCAGGACGGCAAGGGAAATTTCAGAGCTGACCCGACCCGCTCACCGGCCATTTTAGTGAATGCCTCCTGCCTGCGCCCGGCTGATTACGACGGCGACGGCGACCTGGATGTCTTCGTGGGGGGGCGCAGCGTGCCGGGCCAGTACGGCGCATTGCCGCGCAGCTACCTGCTGCGTAACGAAGGTGGGGCGTTTGTGGACGCTACCCCCGAAGTCATGAGCCGTCCGGGCATGGTCACGAGCGCCGCGTGGCTCGATGTCGACAACGACCAACGTCCGGACCTCGTTGTTGCCGGGGAATGGATGGCGCTGACCCTGTTTAAAAACGAAGGGGGAACCTTTCGCTTAAAAGCTTCGCTCGAAAACGCGCCCTCGACCGGCTGGTGGAATTGCCTGACTACGGTTGATCTCGACCAGGACGGGGACCTCGACATCGTGGCGGGCAACTGGGGACTGAACACCCGCCTGACGGCCTCGCCACAGCATCCCATGCAATTGACCGTCGGTGATTTTGACCAAAATGAGGTGAGCGAATCCCTCCTGAGTATTTACCGGCCCGACGGCCAGGGGTACCCTTACCACACCAAAACGGACCTCACCGCCCAGGTACCGGGCTTGAAAAAACGATTTTTACACTACGCCGATTACGCCCGTCAACCCGTGAGCACCATCCTCACGCCCGACCAGCTCAAAACCGCGCAGCGTTACGAAGCCAACTGCCTCGAAACCTCCGTGTTCTGGAATGAGAGCGGCGGGCGCTTCACCCGCCAAGCCTTGCCCATCGAGGCCCAGGTAGCCCCCGTTATGGCCGTGTGCGCCCGCGATCTGGACGGCGACAAGCGCCCCGAGCTAATCCTGGGAGGGAATTTTTATGGCGTAAAGCCTGAATTGGGGCGCTACGATGCCAGTTACGGCGTTGTGTTGTGCGCCAGAGACAAGCGCCGCTTCGTGCCAATTCCTCACCAGCAGTCGGGTTTTTTGGTGAACGGTGAGGTTCGCGACATTCAGCCCATCCAGACTACCTCCAAATTGTTGCTGGTGACCCGTAACAACGGAACGCTCGCCGCGTGGCACGGGGTAGCCGGACATACCCCAAAATCGCGGACTACGGCAGGGGTAGCCCCAGCGCTGCGTCGTGCCAGAACCACACTTACGGCCGCCTCCCGATGAAATTTTAGCGGACTGCACTTGAAGGAGGCGTCTTCGCCGGACCAGGTTTATGTAGAACTCCTTATTTCTCGCCCAGGAATCGCGCAACGGAAGCTGGCCAGCTTCCGTTGGAAGGGGCGTGTCTTTATCCAACGGATACCGCCACAGCGCCGCTTAGCTGATAGAATACTCTACCAAACTGATTAAGTATCAAGAGTTTCGGCCTTTTTCTTGCTTGTCGGGGTCCGGCGCATCGGGGCACCTGCATGCTATTTTAACCAAACCCATTTCCGGATTCACCAAAAAGCCCCCGAGCCGTGGCTCGTCCAACCATTAAATAATTTTAACAAATTTTTAATGTGTATTTGAAACAGGATGATTTTGCGCTAAAATTGTAAGATTTTCTTGTTCTCTTTCTTTCACTTTCTACCCGATTTCTTTCACTTTCTACCCAACTTTTCCATCTTCCACCCAATTTTTCCACAACCAACCAATCACTAAACCTATGAGAAAAGCGATGTACCTTCTTTTCGGAAGGGGCGTTCTGATGGCGTTGCTCGGGCTGACCTGGTTAGCCACCGACGCCTGGGCGCAGGACCGCCGGGTTACCGGCCGTGTAACGGAAGCCGGGCAACCCGTTCCGGGCGCAACTGTGCAAGTAAAAGGTTCCCGGACGGGCACCACCACCAACGCCGACGGGGCGTTCACCGTAAACGTAGGGACGGGCAGTAATACGTTGATTGTCAGTTCAGTTGGCTACCGAACCCAGGAAGTAGCCATCGGGAGCCAGAGCACGGTAAACGTGGCGCTGGAAGCCGACGCCACCGCCCTGAGCGAAGTGGTCGTGACGGGCTACACCACCGAAACGAAACGCGAAACCACGGGGGCCGTGTCGACGGTGAAAGCCCACGCCCTGACGGTGACACCTTCGGGCAACGTGGAGCAGCAACTCCAGGGCCGCGTGGCGGGTCTAACGGTGATTTCCAACGGCCAGCCAGGAACCACCAGCCAGGTGCGGGTGCGGGGTTTTGGGGCCTTCGGAGGCAACTCGCCTTTGTACGTGGTTGACGGCGTACCGGTTGCGTCAACCGATTTTCTGGCTCCTGACGACATTGAAACCACCACCGTGCTGAAAGACGCCGCCTCGGCATCGATTTACGGTGCCCGTGCCGCCAACGGCGTGATTGTGTACACGACCAAGAAAGGCTCGCGCACGGCCCGTAAGCTCAGCGTTAGCTACGACGGACAATACGGCTTTACCGACCCCGGCAAAGGGTTTTCGATGCTGAACCCGACGGAATTTGCCGACTGGACCTGGAACCAATACCGCAACACGGCCTTCAACTCGCCCACGATAGCCGGACTCACGCCCGCTTATAACCACCCCCAATTTGGGAAAGGGTCCACGCCGGTGATCCCCGATTACATCAATGTCGGCGGGGCGGCTGGCGTAGTGGGCTCAGTGAATCTCGACGCCGAACGTGCCAAGTACAACGTGGACCCAACCTTGGGGCCTATTTATCAGGTGGTGAAAGCCAACAAGGAGGGCACCGACTGGTACGGCGCAATTACCCGCGTGGCACCAGTGCAACGGCATTCTTTGGGATTCTCGGGCGGTACCGAAAGCAGCCGGTACTACATCAGCCTGAGTGCCCAGGATCAGCAGGGGATTCTGGTCAACAACAGTTTCAAACGCTACACTTTCCGGGCTAACACCGAGTTTGACGTTTCAAAGAAGATTCGCATCGGTGAAAACGTCCAGGTCACGTACCGTTCGGTGCTGGGCCAGGGTGGTGGCAACGGCGGGCAGGGGGTTGCCGCTGATGAAAACGACGTCAATCTGGCTTACCGGATGCCCACCATCATCCCCATCCGTGATGAGTTCGGGGGCTACGCCGGCACGGCGGCTAAGGGTTTCAACAACCCGCGCAACCCGGTTGCCAACCGCGAAGGGCTTGCCAACGACCGCAATTTCAACGGCAACATCTTCGGGAACCTCTATGCCGAGTACGATCCCATCCCGGGTCTGACTCTGCGCAGCAGTTTCGGGGGGCAATACAACAACTTCTACGGCATTGGCTACAGCCGCCTCCAGTACGAAAACTCCGAGAACAACTCGGCCTTCGGGTTCAACGAATTCGGCGGGTACTCCTTCGCCTGGACGATTACCAACACGGCCAACTACAAAAAGCAATTTGGTTTGCACCGCGTTGACGTGCTGGTTGGGCAGGAAGCCCTCAACACGGGCCTGGGCCGGAACGTCTCGGGGAACGGACAGAACCCCTTCTCGACCGACCCCAACTACATTACGCTGAGCACCGTAGCCGCTACAGGTCGGCAAGTTAACAGCGGGCAGTTTAAGGGGGTGACGTTCAACTCCTACTTTGGCCGA
Source organism: Spirosomataceae bacterium (assembly GCA_965249815.1). Classification (GTDB taxonomy): domain Bacteria; phylum Bacteroidota; class Bacteroidia; order Cytophagales; family Spirosomataceae; genus JAJAZB01. Next base: position 2,448,394 of record CBDFMV010000003.1, read on the forward strand.
TTGAACTACATCTTCAATGACAAGTATATCGTCACGGGGATTCTGCGCCGGGATGGGTCCTCGCGCTTCGGGGCCAACAACCGCTACGGGATTTTCCCGGCTGGCTCAGTGGCCTGGCGGCTTTCGTCGGAAGAATTCATGAAGTCGCTCTCGTGGGTAACCGACCTGAAGATTCGCGGGGGCTACGGGGTGATGGGGAACTCCAACAACATCGCCGGCGACAACCAGTTCAGCCTCTACGGCTCGAACCTGGGCAACTCGGCCTACGACATTGCCGGAACCAACTCCAGCACGCAGGAAGGCTACTACCGCACCCGCATCGGTAACCCCGATGGCAAGTGGGAAACCTCCGTCACTTCTAACGTCGGGTTTGATGGGTCGTTCTTCAACAACCGCCTCGAAGTCATTCTCGACATCTGGCGCAAAGACACCCGCGACCTGATCTACCGCTTGGCCGTGCCCGATGTGGTGGGTTCTTATGCCCAGGCACCCGACGTCAACGTGGCCCAGATGCGCAATCAGGGCATCGACCTGCAAATTATTACCCGAGGTAAGCTTGCCGACGAAGTGAGTTACGAACTCAATGCAACGGCCAGCTTCCTGAACAACAAGATTGTCAAAATTGCGGGGGATCAGACCTACGCCACCAACTTCAACCCGGGTTTCCGGGGCATCAACCCCATCCGCAACCAACTGGACCGCCCCATTTCCTCGTTCTTCGGCTACCAGGTGCTTGGCTTGTTCCAGTCGCAGGCTGAAATCGATGCGGCACCCAAACAAGACGGCGTCACCCGTACCCAGGACGTGAAGAAACCAGAAACCGACCGCGCCAACGGCGTGGGGCGTTTCCGGTACGCCGACACCAACGGCGATGGCAAAATCGACGCCGACGACCGCACGTACCTCGGCAATCCGGTGCCTAAATTCACGGGCGGTTTGAATTTCAGAGTGATGTACAAAGGCTTCGACATCGAAGCGTATATGTACACCTCGATCGGCAACAAAATCTGGAATCAGTCGAAGTGGTTCACCGATTTCTACCCCTCGTTTGCCGGGGCCGCCATCAGTTCACGCGTGAAGGATTCCTGGACGCCCCAGAACACGGGAGCCACCATCCCCATCTTTGAGGCCGCCTCCAACGCCAGTACCAACGCGCAGGCTAACTCGTACTACGTGGAAGACGGCTCGTACCTGCGTTTCCAGAACATCTCGGTTGGCTATAACCTGCCGGCTTCGCTGCTGAGCCGGATAGGCCTGCAACGGGCGCGCATCTTTGGTTCGACCAACAACATTTTCACCATCACCAAGTACCAAGGCCTCGATCCCAGCGTGGGAGGCAACGCCGACACCAACTTCGGCATCGACGTGGGCAACTACCCCATCACGCGGAGTTTCCTGTTTGGCCTCAGCGTCGGTTTCTAACATAACCTGTGAAACAAACCATGAACCACACATTCAAAATAACGGCGCTCGGTGCCGTTGCCACCCTCGTGCTGACGACGGTGGCCTGCAAGGAAAAGTTTCTGGAAATACCGGTGGTGGCTCAATTGAGCGCCGAACAGTTGACCTCGAAGGCCGCCGTGGAAGGTTCGCTGATTTCGGTGTACTCCATGCTCAACGGGCGGGGCAACCGCCTGGCTTCGGCTTCCAACTGGGTGTGGGGGGGTATCCGCGGCGGTGATGCCAACAAAGGCACTGACCCCGGCGATTTCTCGACCATCAACCCGATTCAGCGCTTCGAGACCCTGGCCTCCGGTGGCGACGTGGGCGCGGCCTGGCAGGGCAAGTACGAGGGCATCAGTCGGGCGAATGCCACGCTCCGTCTGGCGGCGGCGGCGACAGCGTTGAGTGCTGACGACAAGAAGCGAATCATTGCCGAAGCCAAGTTTCTGCGCGGATTCTACTATTTTGAGTTGAAGCGCATTTACAACAACGTGCCCTACATCGACGAAACCCTCGACTACGGCACGGGCATCGACAAAGTGACAAACGACAAGGACGTGTACCCCATGATCGAGACTGACCTCAAGGCTGCTTATGCCGACCTGCCCGAAACCCAGGCCCAGGTGGGCCGGGTGAACAAGTGGGCGGCGGCGGCGATGTTGGCCAAGATGTATATGTACCAGAAGAAGTACGCCGAGGCGAAAGCACTGTACGACCTCATTATTGCCAACGGCAAAACTTCGGGGGGTAAAAAATACGGTCTGTTGGCCAGCTACCCCGAACTATACAAGGCCGCAAATGACAACAACGAGGAATCCATATTTGCCATTCAGGCGGCGGCCAACACGGGCAACGTCAACAACGCCAACCCTGATTACGACCTGAACTACCCCTACAACACGGGGCCGAACGGTCCGGGTAACTGCTGCGGTTTCAACCAGCCCAGTTCGGAGTATGTCAACTCGTTCCGCACCACGGCGGATGGGCTACCGCTGCTCGACGGGTCTTACAATTCGGCGGCCAACGCCGTGAAAAGCGACATGGGCCTCTCCTCGAAGGAACCCTTCACGCCCGACGCGGGTACCCTCGACCCCCGGCTCGACCACGCCGTCGGACGCCGGGGTATTCCCTACCTCGACTGGCAGGATCACCCCGGTGCCGACTGGATCCGGAACCAGCCCAACGGCGGACCATATTCGCCCAAGAAGTTTACGTACTATAAATCCGACGTGGGTAAATTCCAGGACAACAGTTCGTGGACGCCCGGCTACACAGCCCTTAATTACAACATCATCCGCTACGCCGACGTGTTGCTGATGGCCGCTGAGGCTGAAATAGAAGTAGGAAGCCTGCCCAAAGCCCTAGAATACACCAACCTGGTGCGTAACCGGGCCGCCAATCCGGCGGGATTCGTGACGAAAGCGGGTAAACCAGCGGCCAACTACGTCATCAAGCCCTATCCGGCCAGCACGTTTGCCACGAAGGAATCGGCCCGCACGGCCGTCCGCTTCGAGCGTCGCCTCGAACTGGGCGACGAAGGACACCGCTTTTTCGACCTGGTGCGCTGGGACATTGCCGACAAAACGATCAATGACTACCTGACCTACGAAAGCCGAATCCTGCCCACTACGCTGGGCGGCGCCCGGTTTACGAAGGGCAAAGATGAGTACCTGCCCATTCCCCAAACGCAAATTGACTTGCAGGGCAAAGACGTGCTGAAGCAGAATCCGGGTTACAACTAATTGCGTTATTCCGGTTGAAAGCGAAAACAGCCCCGTCCCGAGTATTCGGGGCGGGGCTGTTTTTTTATCGGTCAACGACCGGCGACAAACCCCTGCCCGGTTGTATTTTTACGGTTCTGAAACCACCAACGAATGAAAAACAGAGGCTTAGGCTTTGTTACGGGCCTCGTCGTGTTGCTCACGGCCTGCGATAAACCGCAGTTCACCCAATTGCCCGCCAGCCAGACGGGCGTGACCTTCGCCAACCGCATCACCGAAACCGATTCGCTCAACATCCTCGACTACGAATACGTGTACAACGGCGGGGGCGTGGGCGTGGGCGACTTCAACAACGACGGTCGGCCCGACGCGTATTTTTCGGGAAATCAGGTTTCCAACCGCCTGTACCTCAACCGCACCGAAGCCGATCGCGGCGATTTCAAATTCGAGGATATTACCGAAAAAAGCGGCGCGACCGGCGCGGGCAAATGGTGCTCCGGCGTGGCCCTGGTGGACATCAACGCCGACGGCTGGCTGGACATTTACGTCGGGGCCACGACCTACCGCGACTCCACCCGCCGGGCCAACCTGCTGTACGTCAACCAGGGCGCGGGCAAAGACGGTGTGCCGACCTTCCGGGAAATGGCCGCCGAGTACGGCATCGCCGACAACGGCTACACGACCAACGCTGCCTTTTTCGACTACGACAACGACGGCGACCTCGACCTCTACGTCCTCACCGACGCCATCACGGGCTACCCCGGTGGCTACCGCGAGAAAATCCGCGACGGCTCGTCCATCTCCACCGGGCGGCTCTACCGCAACGATTTCGACCCCAAACGCGGCCACGCGTTTTACACCAACGTCACCAAACGGGCGGGCCTCACCACCGAGGGTTACGGCCTGGGCGTGAACATCTGCGACCTCAACCGCGATGGATTCAAGGATATTTACGTCACCAACGACTTCATCACCAACGATTTACTCTGGATAAACAACGGCAACGGCACCTTCACCGACCAGGCCGACCGGTACTTCAAACACTTGAGCAACTCGGCGATGGGCAACGACGTCACCGACCTCAACAACGACGGCCTGGCCGACGTAGTGGTGCTCGACATGATGCCGGGACTCAACGGGCGTAAGAAGCAGCTCGTCGGCCCGAACAGTTACCAGAACTACCAGAACAGCCAGCTTTACGGCTACACCTTCGAGTACCCGCGCAACACGCTTCAGCTCAACCAGGGCGCGTACCCCCTGCCCCCTCAAGGGGGTTCTTTACCAGCAACCAAGAACCCCCTTGAGGGGGCAGGGGGTACGCGCTCTTCGCCCGTTTTCTCCGAAATCGGCCTGCTGGCAGGGACGGCCCAGACCGACTGGAGCTGGTGCCCGCTGGTGGCCGATTTCGACCACGACGGCTACCGCGACCTCATCGTGACCAACGGCTTTCCAAAAGACGTCACCGACCGTGATTTCATCATGTTTCGATCCCAGAGTTCGTCGGTGGCCTCGAAGCAGATGATGCTCGAACAGATTCCGGTCATTAAACTGACGAACTACGCGTTTCGCAACCGGGGAGCCGATGCCTGGCAAAAGGCCCCTGACGACGGCTCGGCGGGCCTGTTCGAGGACGTCGGCAAGCAGTGGGGCATCACCCAGCCCAGTTTTTCAAACGGAGCCGCTTACGCCGATTTCGACGGCGACGGCGATTTGGATTACGTGGTCAACAACATCAACGATTCGGCCTTCGTGTACCGCAACAACGAGGTGGAGCGCGACGCGAAGCGCCACTACCTGCGGGTCAACTTCCGGGGCGAAGGACAAAACCGGCAGGGGCTGGGGGCGATGGTCGAACTGCGGTACAAAAACGCGGACGGCAAGCCCCAGACTCAGTTTTACGAGAATAGCCCGTACCGGGGCTATTTGTCCACGCAGGAAGCCACGGCCCACTTCGGTCTTGGCGACGTGGCCGTCGTGGAAGAGGTTCGCGTTACGTGGCCGGGGGGACGGGTACAAACCCTTCGGAACGTGAAAGCTGATCAGGTGCTGACGGTGGACGTGAAGGCCGCGCCGTTTGTCAAGCAGGTCGTGCCGAAGCCGGTTCCACCCCTGTTTACCGACCGGACTGCCGCGCTGGGTGTGCAATACGTCCACCAGGAAGACGATTTTATCGATTTCAACGTCCAGAAACTGTTGTTGCACAAACTCTCGCAGTTTGGCCCTTCGGTGGCGGCGGGCGACGCCAACGGCGACGGCTTGGACGACCTGTTTTTGGGCGGGCCACGCCGCAAACGTGGCACCTGGCTCTGGCAGCAACCCGACGGGAAATTCCGCCAGGAAGCCTTCATCGCCGACCCCGAGGGCGACGCCAAGCAAAGCGAAGACGCCGGGACGCTGCTCTTCGACGCCGACGCCGACGGCGACCTCGACCTGTACATCGTCAGCGGGGGCAATGAGCAGCGGGCGGGTGCGCCCTCGTACCAGGACCGGCTGTACCTCAACGATGGCCGGGGGCACTTCACCCACGATTCGCTCGCGCTGCCGCGCTTCCTCGAAAGTGGCAGTTGCGTGAAAGCGGCCGATTTCGACCGCGACGGCGACCTCGACCTCTTCATCGGCGGGCGCGTCGTGCCCGACCGGTACCCCGAACCGGCCTCGTGCGTGTTGCTCCGCAACGACTCGCGAAAAGGCCGGGCGAAGTTTACCGACGTGACCGCCCAACTCGCCCCCGGTCTGCAACGCATCGGCCTCGTGTGCGACGCCCTCTGGACCGACTACGACAACGACGGCTACGTGGATTTGCTGCTGGCGGGTGAATGGATGCCGCTGACGTTTTTAAAGAATGAAAAAGGCCGGTTCATTCCCAATTCCGAAGTCCGGCTTCCGAATTCCTCCGGTTGGTGGAATTCACTCGCCTCCGGCGACTTCGATCGCGACGGCGACGTGGATTACCTGGCCGGGAACCTCGGCCTCAACACGCTCAACCGCGCCACGCCGCAGGAACCGGTCCGGATTTACGCCAAGGATTTTAACAAAGACGGCAGCTACGACGCCATCCCGACGGTGTATTTTCCCGACGAAAGCGGCCAGCGGCGTGAAGTGACCTTCCACGGGCGCGACGACCTCATCAAGCAGTTGATTACGATGCGGGGAAAATTCCCGCTTTACAAAGATTTTGCCAACGCCACCCTCGAAACCCTGCTCCCGCCCGACGACCGCAAAGACGCCCTCGTGCTCGAAGCCAGCTACTTCCAGTCGGCGTACATCGAAAACCAGGGTGGGGGCAAGTTTGCCGTGCGGCCCCTGCCCCTGGCGGCGCAGGTAGCCCCCGTGTTCGGCATCGTGACCGACGACTTCAATTTCGACGGCAACCCCGACGCCCTGCTCGTGGGCAACGACTTCGGCACCGAGGTGCTGACGGGACGTTACGACGCCCTCAACGGCCTGCTGCTGCTCGGCGACGGCCGCGGCGGGCTGGTGCCGCAACCGCTCGGGCGCAGCGGATTTTACGTGCCGGGCGACGCCAAGGGCCTGGCCAAACTCGTTGGGCCGGGCGGCAACTACCTCGTGGCGGCCACTCAGAACCGCGGCCCGCTCAAACTCTTTTCGATGACCAACCCGTTGCGCCGCCCGTTGCGCCTGCAACCCAACGATGCCGTCGTAGAAATGACTTACGCCGACGGGAAGCGCCGCCGCGAGGAAGTCACGTACGGCAGCACATTTTACGGCCAGTCGGCGCGAATGGTGTTGCTTTCACCCGGCGTGAAATCCGTGGAAGTGACCGATTTTCGGGGACGGAAGCGAAAAGCTTTTTAATTTTTTTTAAAAAGTTTCTCGTACACGTTGCGGCGCTGCGTATAAAACAATTTCAATTTCGGATTTTCGTATACGCCCTAAAAGCCAAGTAGTTAAGTAGACTTCGTGTTGAAAAATTGGAGGAGGTCGTGCTGCTTTGAAGGCGTCGTTTCCCGGTTTTTTGCTGAAAAAACGCGGGAGGAGTCAATGTTGACTTTGAAAGAGGGTGTGTTTTTGGCTAAAATTGAGACGGATTAGGACCACCGCTTAATCCTTTTCCTAAACCAAAACAAACCACACGTATGAAAAAAAGACTACTCAGTCTGCGGCGAGCCACGCTCGCACTGGCTGTGGTGCTGGCGCTGTGCGTACAGGCAGCGATGGCTCAGGACCGGCGCGTAACGGGCCGGGTGACCAGTGGAACCGACGCGCAGCCCATTCCGGGCGCGACGGTGCAAGTAAAAGGAACAACGACGGGAACCGCCGCCGATGCCAATGGCAATTACGCCATCAGCGTACCGGGCAACAGCAGTGAGCTGGTGATTTCGGCAGTGGGCTTCCTCTCCCAACAGGTGGCTGTCGGGAGCCAGACGGTCGTCAACGTCAGTTTGAAGGAAGACGCCAACCAACTCAGCGAGGTGGTCGTGACGGGGTATTCGACCCAGCAGAAGAAAGACCTGACCGGGGCCGTGGCCGTGGTCAACCCGAAAGAACTTCTTTCGGTGCCCGCCGCCAACTTTGGCCAGCAACTCCAGGGCCGCGTGGCCGGGGTGCAGGTCAACCAGGACAACTCGCCGGGCGGGGGCACGTCCATCCGCATCCGGGGTTACGGGACGCTGGGCAACAACGACCCGCTGTACGTCATCGACGGGGTGCCCACGCAGGAAAACCTCAACAACCTCAACCAGAACGACATCGAGTCGATTCAGATTCTGAAAGACGCGACGTCCGCCTCGATTTACGGCTCGCGGGCTTCTAACGGTGTGGTGATCATCACGACCAAGAAAGGCAAGTCGGGCGATGCGCACGTGAGTTTCGATGCCTACTACGGCACCCAGACCCCCCGGGTTTTCTTCCCCGTACTCAACACCCAGGAATACGGCGATTACCTCTGGCAGAGCAAGAAAAACGCGGGGGTGGTCAACGCCAAAACCGGCAACCCTGAGCAGGGCCAGTACGGCAACGGCCCCCAGCCGGTGATTCCCGATTACATCGTGCCCGACGGAGCCAAAGCCGGTGACCCCCGCGTGGACCCGAAAAACTACTCCATCGACCGCTTCAACGACCCCAACTTTGGGAAAACGGTCTTCCAGATTACGCCCGCCAATAAGCAGGGGACCGACTGGCAGCGTGAAATTATCAAAGCCGCGCCCATCCAGAGCTACAACGTGGGTGTAACCGGCGGGTCTGCCTCGGGCAGCTACGCTCTTTCGGTGGGGTATTTTGACCAGAAAAGTATGGTCATCGACAACAGCTTCAAGCGGTACAGCATCCGGGCCAACACACAGTTTACGGTGAAAAAACGCTTCCGCATCGGCGAAAACCTGCAAGTGTTGCTGGCCGAGCGCAAAGGCGCCTACCGCAACGAAGACACCGAGGGCAACGCCATTTTCATGGCCCTGCGGATGCAGCCCATCGTGCCGGTGTACGACATCGTCGGGAATTTCGCCGGGACGCTCGGCTCCAACCTCGGCAACGCCAAAAGCCCCGTGGCGGCCCTGTACCGCGGCAAAGACAACGGCTACCGCGATTTCCGCGTGTTTGGCAACGCCTACGCCGAGGTGGATTTGTTCAAGGATTTCACCGCCCGCACCAGCTTCGGCCTCGACGCTACGGTAGCGCGGGGGACGTACGCTGGTTTTCCCGAACCCGAAACCTCCGAGCCGGGCCGGACGTACAGCCTCTCGCAGGACTACCAGTACCGCTACTCCTGGACCTGGACCAACACGCTCAACTACAAGCACACCTTCAACGACGTGCACAACCTGAGCGCCTACGTGGGTGTGGAGGCCATCAAGGCCTTTGGCGAAGGCATCAACGCCTTCCGCAACAACTACTACAGCGGTGACCCCACCCTGCGGTACCTCAACACCGGCGACCCGCAGGCCCAGTCGAACGGCGGTTCGGCGTTCATCGACTACACGCTCTTCTCGTACTTCGGCCAGGCCAGCTATTCGTACCGCGACAAGTACATCTTCCAGGCCACCATGCGCCGCGACGCCTCGTCGCGCTTCCTCCAGGCCAGCCGCTACGCCACCTTCCCGGCCGTCAGCGCAGGCTGGCGGATCTCGGAAGAACCGTTCCTGAAAGACAACGTGACGTTTATCAGCGACCTGAAACTCCGTGCGGGCTGGGGCCAGACCGGTAACCAGAACATCGGGGACTACAACGCCTACACCACCTACACCGCCGACCTCTACGCCGCCGGTTACAGCCTCAACGGCAATCCGAACGGCTACAATTCGGGCTTCGCCATCCAGCGTTTCGGGAATCCCAACGCCAAGTGGGAAACCAACACCTCGACCAACTTTGGCGTGGACGCGCGCTTTCTGGGCGGGGCACTCGAAGTAAACCTTGACGTGTGGAACCGTAAAACCACCAACCTGCTCTACACCCGCGCGCGGCCCTACACGGGCGGTCAGGGCGATTTGCCCGCTGAAAACGTGGCTTCGCTGCAAAACCGGGGCATCGACCTGCAACTGAGCTACCGCGGCGCGGCCCTCGACAACAACGTGCGCTACACCGTGAGCGGCAACTTCTCGACCTACCGCAACAAGGTGCTCACCCTCGACCCCGAAAGCCCCGACCAGCCCCTGCTGGGCTTCGGCACCCGCGTGCCCGCCGTGACCCGTTCGGTGGTGGGCCAGCCCATTTCGCTGTTCTACGGCTACATCATCGACGGCATCTTCCAGAGCGCCGAAGAAGCTGCCGCCGCGCCGAAATTCCCCGGTTACAACGACGCCACCGTGTTTATCAACGGGCAGGCCGTCAAGGGCATCGGGAAATTCAAGTACCGGGACGTGAACGGCGACAACAAAATCGACGCCAGCGACCAGACGTTCATCGGCAACCCGCACCCCAAATTCACCTACGGGCTGAACCTCAACGTGGGCTACAAAGCCTTCGACCTGACCCTCTTCGGTCAGGGCGTGTACGGCAACGACATCTTCAACTACACCCGGTACTGGACCGATTTCAACACCTTCCAGGGCAACCGCAGCACCCGCGTGCTGTACGATTCGTGGACGCCGACCCGCCCGAACGCCTCGCTGCCGATTCTTGACGAAAACGACGCGCAAAGCTCGGTGCCCTCGTCGTATTTCGTGGAAAAAGGCTCGTATTTCCGCCTCAAAAACGTGCAGTTGACCTACACCCTGCCCACCCGCCTGGCCACGCGCATTGGCCTGGGCAGCGCCCGGATTTACGTGCAGACCACCAACCTGCTCACCGTAACCAAGTACTCGGGCCTCGACCCCGAAGTGAACACGCGCTACTACGGCAGTGGCTCCGACGCCCAGATTGGGATGGACGAAGGCCGCTACCCCGCTCCGCGCAACTTCATCGTGGGCCTGAACCTTGGTTTCTAAAAGCTAAAAGAGACATTCACCATGAAAAAATACCTGATTACCGCCTCGCTGTCCCTGACGGGGGTGTTGTTGTTCAATTCATGCGGGGATAAATTCCTGACCCGCGAACCGCAGGGAGCCTACAGTCCCTCGGTGCTGCAAAACGCCAAAGGGGTGGAATCCCTGCTGGTGGGGGCTTACGCCCAACTTGACGGCATCCCGGTGCCGGGGCCGGGCTGGCACGGGGCCGTATCCAACTGGGTGTTTGGGGGGCTGACCTCCGACGACGCCTACAAAGGCACCGACGCCGGTGACCAGCCCGAGCAGACGTTCCTCGAACGCTACGTGTGGCTAACCACCAACGACCACATTCGCGGGAAGTGGGGTGCCCTTTACAACGGCGTGGCCCGCACCAACGACGTGTTGCAAAACCTGGCCAAGGCCACCGATCTGTCGGACACGCGTCGCAAGCAAATTGAAGCGGAAGCCCGTTTTCTGCGTGGTTTCTACCACTTCGAGGCCAAGAAAATGTGGCGGAACATCCCCTACATTGACGACAAAACATACAACTCCGGCGACCCCAACAGCACGAAAGTGACCAACACGGAAGACGCCTGGCCGAAAATCGAAGCGGATTTCCAGGCGGCCATCACCGCTTTGCCCGAAGATTTCCCCGGCGAACCGGGCCGGGCCGACAAGTGGGCCGCCACGGCCATGCTGGCCAAGTGCAAAATGTACCAGGCGTTCGACCCGCAGAGTGGTGCTCCCAACACCGCCGCGCTCACGGCGGCCAAAACCCTGCTCGACCAGATCATCGCCAGCAAGAAGTTCAGCCTCATGCCCAAGTACGGCGACAACTTCTCGGCGGCACCCGGCAACCGCAACAACGCCGAGTCGATCTTTGAGGTGCAATATTCGCTGACGGCTTCCGCCGACGGCGGTGGCAACCAGGGCGACGGACTGGCCTGGCCCTACAACGCCGGTCCGGGGGGGTGCTGCGGCTTTTACCAGCCTTCGCAAAACCTGGTCAATGCCTTTAAAACCGACGCCAGCGGGTTGCCCCTGTTCGATACCTTCAACGACACCGACCTGAAAAACGACGTGGGCATTGCCTCGAACGACGTGACCTGGACGCCCTACGCCGGGCCGGTGGACCCGCGCCTCGACCACACCGTGGGGCGCCGGGGCATTCCGTACAAAGACTGGACGCCCAGCTCGGTTCACCCCGGCAAAGACTGGGTGCGCGACCAGGCTTACGGCGGGCCTTTTTCGCCTAAGAAACACGTCTCCGAAAAGGCGTACTCGGGCGTATCGGGCTGGACCAACCTCAACGCCAACAACTACCGCCTGCTGCGCTACGACCACGTGCTGCTGTGGGCCGCCGAGTGCGAAGTGGAAGTGGGGAGCCTGGCCAAAGCCCTCGAGTACACCAACCTGGTGCGCGCGCGCGCCGCCAACCCCGACGGGTTCGTGATGGGCAAACTTACGGGTTACGACGCCAAAGGCCAGCCCGTCGTCGACCCCGCCCAACCGGCTGCCAACTACGTGATCAAGCCCTACACGGCGGCGGTTTTTGCCGACAAAGTTTCGGCCCGCAAGACGGTTCGGTTTGAAGAACGCCTGGAGTTTGGCATGGAGGGCCACCGGCTCTTCGACCTCATTCGCTGGGGTGTGGCCGCCGAGGTGCTCAACAAATACGTGGAAACCGAGCGCCTGAAGCGGACTTTCCTGAACGGAGCCCAGTTTACGAAAGGCAAAAACGAATCCTTCCCGATTCCGCAGCAGGAAATTATCAACAGCACGCTCAACGGCAAGTCGGTGCTGGTGCAGAATCCGGGGTACTGATTTCAATTGAGAATTAAAATTGGGAGTCAGGGATTGAAAGCCGCCACCGCCTGGCCGTTTTCAGTTCCTGATTCCCAATTTTTAATTCCTACCAACCCAATGCGTACTTTTGAAGTTGGCCGTTAACCAACCACCGATGAAACGATTGCTTGCCCTGGCGCTGCTGGCGCTGGGTGTTTGGGGCTGTAACCCAAAAAAAGAACCCACCGCGCCACCCGCCAACCCCACCGACCCCGAATTGCTCCATCAGGCGGTCAAGCGCCTGACGGACGTGATCGTGTACGACATTTTCACGCCGCCCGTCGCCAGCCGGATTTACGCTTATTCGAGCCTCGCGGCCTACGAAGCGGGGCGCTTTTCCGGCAAAAACGCTGCTCCGCTCACCGCGAAACTCAACGGCTTCGCGCCGATGCCCCAGCCCGCGCCGGGCCAGCCGTACTCGTACCCCGTGGCGGGGCTGAAAGCGTTCCTGACCGTGGCCCAGCGGTTGACTTTTTCCAAAGACACGCTCAAAAATTTTGAGAAAACCCTGATCGAACGCCTCCGGCCCAACGTCGAGGAAGCCACGCTGAACCGCTCGCTGGATTTTGGCGAAAAAGTGGCCCTCGTCGTGCTGGAACGGGCTTCCAGAGACAATTACAAAGAAACGCGCGGCATGGAACGGTACAGCGTGACCCAGCAAACGGGCTTCTGGCAACCCACCACGCCCGATTACACCGACGCCGTGGAGCCGCACTGGGGCAAAATGCAACCCCTCGCCCTCGCGTCGGCGAACGAATGCCAGCCCGAACGGCCCGTGGCGTTCAGCCTCGAAAAAAACAGCCCGTACTGGAAGGAAGTGCTGGATGTGTATGAAACCGGCAAAGCCCTGACCGACGAGCAAAAAGCCATCGCCCGCTTCTGGGACGACAACGCGCTGGTGTCGCACCACACCGGCCACGCCACCTTCGACACGAAGAAAATGACGCCCGGTGGCCACTGGATGGCCATTGCCACCCAGGCCGCCCGCCGGGCCAACGCCGACTGGGTGAAAACTGCCCGCACTTACGCCCTTACGGCGGCGGCCTTGTTCGACGGCTTCATCTCGTGCTGGGACGAAAAATACCGCACCCAGAGCATCCGGCCCATTTCGATCATCACCGACAAGCTCGACCCGCGCTGGGAGCCATTGTTGCAAACACCGCCGTTTCCCGAATACCCCAGCGGCCACAGCGTCATTTCCGCTGCCGCCGCCGAAGTGCTGACCCACCTCTACGGCGACAACGTGCCCGTTTCCGACAAAAGCGAACTGGAATACGGCATGGGCGAACGCGATTTCAAGTCGTTCCGCGAGGCCGCCCGCGAGGCAGGCATCAGCCGGTTGTACGGCGGCATTCACTACCGCAGTTCGTGCGTCCGCGCCGCCGCCGAAGGCCGCAGGGTGGGGGAAAAGGTGCTGGCGAGGGTGGGGAAAGAATAGAATGTTCAATGCTCAACACGCAACTTTTAATTGATTGATTTTGAGGTAATTGAGCGTTAAATATTGAACATTGATTAGTGAACATTCTCGGGGCCGTTCCCCCGAAACGCGCCCAGTCCCCGCCCGTAGCTGATCAGCGCCAGCCCGCTGCCCGTCACGACGAGCACCGCCAGCGAATAGCGGATGGCGCTTTCGTCGTGAAACACGTAGTCGGTGAGCAGGGCCACGGAGGTCGGTCCCAGGCCGAGGGCGATGAGGTTGAGGATAAACAAATACACCGCCGACGCCAGCGATCGCACCTGATTGGGCACTAACTGCTGAATGGCCGCCGAGGAAGCACCCAGCGGGAAGGCCGAGAAAAAACAAGGGAAAACGCACAAAGCCAGGGCTACGTTCGGGTTGCTCACCAGCGGGAAAAAGGACGAAATCAACAGCCCTGATGCCGAAATGATGCCCACCCGCACCTTGCCGTCGGCGTAGCCGCGCCGCGTGAGGCGGTCGGCGAGCCAGCCGCCCGTCACGACGCCCGCCGTGGCAAACACCGTGATAACGAGGCCGTACAAAAACGCCGCCTTGCCGATGGGCCAACCGAAGGTGCGTACGAAAAACGTCGGAATCCAGGCTGAACACCCGTACGCCACCAGCGACACGAACGTGATGCCGAACGTCACACTGAAAAACGCCCGCCGCTGCCGCCCGATGTGCCCGAAGGCTTCGCGGAGCGTCACCACCTGGGGTTTCCCGTTTTGTAAAAGCAGGCCCCGGCGGGCGGGTTCTTTGATCGTGAACAGCAGCAACACAATCAGCAAACCGGGCAGGCTGATGTAGAAAAACAAAAGTTGCCAGCTAAACACCGCGCCCACCAACGGCAACACCACGGTCGTGGTTTCTGGCGGCAAGTTCACTAAACTGGCCCCGATGAGGATGGCCAAACCCGAGCCGAGGTACACGCCCATCGAGTACACGCTGATGGCCGTGGCGAGTTTTTCTTTTGGGAAATAATCGGCCAGCATCGAGTAGGCGGCGGGCGAGAGGGTGGCTTCGCCCACCCCGACGCCAATGCGGGCCAGGAAAAACTGCCCGTAACTTTTCACCACCCCGCACAGGGCCGTCATCAGGCTCCACAGCGCCACGCCCACCACGATGAGGCCTCGCCGCGAGGAGCGGTCGGCCCAGCGCCCGACTGGAATGCCCAGCACCGTGTAAAACAGCGCGAAACTCAGGCCCATCAGCAAACTCACCTGCGTGTCGCTGAGGTGCATGTCGCGCTTGATCGGCCCGACGAGCAGGCTCAGAATCTGCCGGTCGATGAACGACGATACGTAGGCCAGCATCAGCACGACGACCACGTACCAGGGGTAGCGGAGGGAGGGGGGCATGGGCAGGGTTCAGAGGTGGGCGGGGAAAGGTAATGAAAGACAAGGAGCGAAAAATGAAAAAGGCAGTAGGTTGGTGCCCGCTGCCTTTTTCATTTTTCGCTCCTCGCTTTTAGGTCTTTTTACCCACTCACAGCAGCCCATCCTGCGCCTTCGGCTTCTCGGTGGGGCGGATGACCTGAATGGAATCACTACCCATGCCGTAGCCGCTGCAATCGAGTGAGATGGTGGTGCCGGCGGGTTTGCGGAAGGGAATTTTCTCGATGCCCAGCGATTTGTCGGCGTACACTTTGTCCATGTACAGGGCCCAGGCGGGCATGGCCATGCGCCCGCCCTGCCCGAGGGCAAGGCTGCGGAAGTGAATCGAGCGGTCTTCGCCGCCCACCCACAGGCCCGATACGAGGCTTTGGGTCACGCCCATGAACCAGCCGTCGGAGTGGTTGGAGGTGGTGCCGGTTTTTGCTCCGATTTCGTTGTTTTTGCCGCACTCGAAGGTATTGAGGCGCTGGGCCGTGCCGCCGGGTTCCTGCAACGCGCCCTTGAGCATGTGCAGCATCAGGTAGGCCGTGCCGGGGCTGAGGGCGTCGCGGAATTCGGCGTCGAAGGTGCGCAGCACGTTGCCGTAGCGGTCCTGAATGCTCATGATCATCTGCGGTTCTTTCCAGCGCTTGCCTTCGTTGGCGAAGGTGCAGTAGGCGTTCACCATTTCAAAAACCGACACGTCGGAAGCCCCGAGGCAAAGCGCCGGATTGGCCACGAGCGGACTGGTGACGCCGATGCGCTGGGCCATTTTCACCACCTCGCGGGGGCCGAATTTCTTGATCAGGTAGGCGCTCACCGAATTGACCGACTGCCCGATGGCCTTGCGCAGCGTGTAACTCTGGCCGGTGAAACGGCCGGTGGAGTTTTTGGGCGTCCAGCCGCCGGGCACGCCGTCTTCGGGGCCGAAGTGGACGGGCTGGTCGGTGACGTGGTCGCAGGGCGTGAAGCCGTTGTCGATGGCCGTGGCGTAAATAAACGGCTTGAACGATGATCCCGGCTGGCGGCGGCTTTGCCTGACGTGGTCGTATTTGAAAAACTTGAAGTTGATCCCACCCACCCAGGCCTTCACGTGGCCGTTGTTGGGGTCCATGCTCATGAAGCCCGTGTTCAGAAACCGCTTGTAGTACCGGATGGAATCCATCGAGGTCATCGTGGTGTCCACGCCGTTCTCGTTGTTCCACGAAAACACCCGCATCCGGTTGGGCTTGTTCAGTTCCCGAAAAATGGCCTTTTCGTCGTCCTTGTAAATTTCTTTCAGTTCGCGGTAGCGGTCGGTACGGCGGGCGCTTTTCTCGATGAAACCGGGAATTTCCCTCCCGCCTTCGTCGCGCCAGGGGTTGGTTTTGCCCCAGTGTGTGTCGAATTTGTGCTGCTGGTCGCGCATGTGAGTGCGGATGGCCTCGGTGGCGTGGGCCTGAAGGCGCGAATCGAGGGTGACGTTGATGCGCAGGCCGCTGGTGTACAAATCGAGCTGGTCGTCGTCGGCCCGCGACTGGTTCAATTCGTTGATCACGCCCACGAGTTGGTCTTTCATCACCGCCATGAAATACGGCGCCTGGCTGTTGGTGTGGTTTTCAACGCGATAGTCGAGGCGGATCGGTTTGCTCATCAGGCTCCGGGCCTGCTCTTCCTTCAGGTAGCCGTATTTGACCATCTGCACGTACACCACGTTGCGGCGGTCGGTAGCGGCTTTAGGGTGAAATTTCGGGTTGAGGCGCGTCGGGTTCTGCACCATGCCCATCAGCACGGCGGCTTCTTCGAGGGCCAGTTGCGAGGGTTCTTTGCCGAAATACGTCCGCGAGGCCGAGCGGATGCCGTAGGCGTTGGAGCCGAATTCCACCGTGTTGAGGTACATCGTCATGATTTCCTGCTTGGTGTAATTGCGCTCGATTTTCACCGCCGTGATCCACTCTTTGGCCTTGATGATGAGCATTTTCACCAACGGCACGTTGCCGAGCAGGCCTTTGTATTTTTCGGTCCGGGCCTCGAACAGGTTTTTGACCAACTGCTGCGTGAGCGTACTGCCGCCCCCGCTGCTGCCCGACTGCCCGGTAGCGACCCCGGCCACGGAACGGAAAATACTGCGCGGGTCCACGCCGGAGTGCTTGGTGAAGCGGGCGTCTTCGATGGCCACGAGCGCGTTGATGACGTTGGGCGAAATCTGCTCGAACTCCACGGGCGTGCGGTTTTCGAGGTAGTACTTGCCCAGCAGCACGCCGTCGGACGAGACCACCTCGGAAGCCTGCTCGCTGCTCGGGTTTTCGATGTTTTTCAAACTCGGCATCCCGCCAAAGAGGTTGAACAGGTTGAAACTGACCGCCGTCAAAAACAGCAGGAAGGCCCCCAGACCAATCAACGAAAAACGCCACAGGGCGCGGATGGGCTTGCGGTAGGGGCCGGGGAGGAGTTCAAACATGGCTTGCAGGTTGGGTCAATCGGTTGTCGTTAACCGGGGCAATAGCGATGAAAATAAGGGTCACAGAAATCTTGCCAAAAAAGTGCAGCCCTAACAGGTTTCATAAACCTGTTAGGACTTGGTCAGCCAGTCAATTCCCCTTCGCCGAGGCGGTCTGGTTGGCGGTGGTGAGCATTTCCCGGGCCAGCGAGAGCAGCGGACTGGCCGGGTAATTCTGAATGAACTGCGTCAGGGCCTGCTGGTAGGGGCCGGGGCCTTGCAATTTGCCCACCAGCATGGCGTGCAGCAGGGCGTACTTGTCTTCCAGCCCGTTGCCAGGGTAATCGCGGAGGCCCTGCTCGTCGCGGGCCAGCGATTCGCTGTATTTGCCAGCCCCGTACAAATCGTAGGCCTCGGTGTAAAGCCGTTGCGCTGCCGACTGCGCCCCCGCCGACAGCGGTCCTTCGGCCCCGCGCGTGAGCAACCGGGCAAAAGACGATTCGGGGTATTTTGTGGTCAGTTTAGTCTGAAAATCAGCTTGCTGGGGTTTGCCTTCGTGCAGCAGCGCGAGCAGGTACAGCGCTTCCGGCTCGTGCTGGGTTTGCGGGAAATCGGTCAGCAATTGCCCGAACGTGCGGACGGCCTGGTCGTTTTCGCGCAAATTCAACTGGTAAATTTTGCCGATTTGAAAAAGTGCTTCTTCTTTCCGCTGCTGCGACGAGGCCAGCGCCTGGGCGCTGAACGGAACCTGGGCCAGCAATTTATCTTTTTCGCCCTTCAGTTCATCCCGGCCCACCGAAGCAACGGCGGTTGGGCTGGTGGCGTTGAGTTGCCGCGTACCGTTCGTAGGCGCGTCGGCGAAGGTGTTTTCTTTGGAACTGCGCCGCCAGTTGTCTTCCAGCGGGCGGTTGCCCCATTTTTGCTGAAACTCCCGCTTGCCCTGGCTAAGGGCGTTGGCGTTGTAAAAATACCAAAGCCCGGTGCTGGCGTTGCCGCCGAAGGCCGCGTTGGTACTGGCGGTCAGGCTGGCTTCCTGCTGCGACTGGGCGGCAATCTGCTGGGCGCGTTGCACTTCGCGGGCTTCGCGTTCGCGCTGGTCGAGGATGCTCTTTTCGAGGTACTTGTCGAGGGCGGCAGGGTTCATCCGGGCCAGGCGCTGGAGGCTGTCTTCGGTGCGGAGCGTGGTTTGGTATTTGGCAAATTCGCGCAGCACTTTCTGGCGTTCGCTGATGCGGGCGTAGCCGGGTGCAACCGGCGAAAGCAACGCCACGGTGCTGTCGTAGTAGGCCGAGGCGGCCTCGTAACGCCGAAGTGGGTCGTAGTTGAGTTCAGCCAGTTTCAGGAAGGTGAAGGCCAGTTGGTCGGGCTTGCCCGCCGCGTACTGGGCCGAAAGCTCCAGATTCCTGACGGCTTGCCGGTAATTTTTCCGACTCAGTTCCTTCGTCGCCATCGCGTAATAAATCCGGTCTTTCAGGTCGGCGTTCTTGCGGTCGTCGAGCATCCGGGCGAAGTTGAACGTCTTTTCTTCGCCGGTGCCGTTGAGCAGCCGGTTGAGGTCGGCGTAAAAGGCCAGGTCGTAGGGCGGGCGGTTGGCGAGCACGGCGGCGTAGCTGGCGGCGGCTTTGTCGGCTTTGCCCACCTGGTCGTACAACTGTCCCTGGGCGTAAAGCGCACGGGCTTTGGCCTCGCCTTTTTTCATCAGCGGCAGGGCTTCCTCCACCAGCGCGGCGGCGGTGGAGGCTTCGCCCCGGCGCTGGTGCAGCAGGGCTTTGGTCAGGTAGTAGAGGCGGGTCTGGCTGGCGCTCAGGGGCAGGGTGCGCAGCAAATCGGCCACGCGCAGGCCGCTGGCGTAGTCGTCGGTTTCCACGTAGGCCCGCATCAGTCCGATGAGGGCTTCCTGGCGGGCAAGCGGTTCCTCGGAGGTGGTGTTGATGTACTTGAAGGTTTCGATGGCGTTTTTAAAATCGCCCCGAATGAGCCGCACCCGCCCGATGAGCAGGTAGGCATTATCGAGCCACTTGGAGTTTTGGTGCCGTTCGGCCACCAGCGAGGCTTTTTTCAGCACCGCGTCGAGTTGGGTCGCCACGGCCTGCGCCGCCATTGAGTCGAGGGGCGGGAGGATGGGCAGGGGCTGCGCGTAATTGTCCTGGCGGGCGCGGAAAAGCAGTTTTTCGGCTTCGCCCAATTGTTCTTCGGCCTGGAGTTCGGCGTTGTACCGGGCCGTGAGGTTGTGAAAAGCGCGGTTGGCCGGGGCCGTGCTGTACTGCGAACACGCCGCCAGCAGCAGGCTGACCAGCAAACCGGGTACCGGCAAGAGGAGGTGGCTCTTTCGGGCGGGGAAAGGGCGGGGAAACACGGACCTCAGCAACGACGATTCAGGCATGATGGGCGCAAAAAAAGCGCAGGGGCTTTCGTTCAAAACGTGAAACCCCACTCAGATTTTATGCCAAATTAACTAATTTTCGGTGCAATAACCTCGACTCCGGGCGTAGGCGTGGCACCGCCCGCCCGTTCAACCCCCTCCAACAGCGCCACGCCGCGCTTTCGCCATGCCCAACGAACCCCGCCAGCCCAACCCATACATTCGCTACACCGGCCTCGGGATGCAGATGCTCGCCACCATCGTGTTTGGCGTGTGGATTGGTACCAAACTCGACGGGTGGGTAGGCACGAAAACGCCCTGGTTTACCATCGGGTGCTCGTTGTTTTTCATCGCCGCTGCCCTGATTTCGCTGATTCGGAGTTTGCCGAAAGGCTAAGACGATTGTGGGGCGGGTTGTAACCCGCCCGTGTGTGCAGCTTTACCAACCGGGCGGGTTACAACCCGCCCCACAATAGTCGATGGAAATGGAAACGCTCCACGTCATCAACGGCGACGGCACCGCCCACCCGTTCCAACAAAGCGGTTTGCCCGGCGACGTGCTCGTCTGGCGGGAAATGCTCAGCGAGGGTTGGACGCCCGTCGCCGACGACTTCCCCGCGTTCTGGCAGCAGCGCGGCGATTTTCTGGCGCGGCAGTACGGCCTCGACCGGCAGAAATACGAAACCAACGTGGTTCAGGAAGTTAATAAATTGCTGAATTTCAGTCAGTATGACGAGATTACGCTCTGGTTCGAGTTCGATTTGTTCTGCCAGGTAAACCTACTGTACCTTCTTTATTTTTTCTCGAAACAAAACCTCGGCAACGTCCGCCTGACGCTTGTTTCGCCCGATAGTCACCCCGATCTGCTTCAGTTCCGGGGCATGGGCGAGCTGAACGGCGCGCAACTGGCGGCGTTGTGGCCCAAGCGAATTGCACTGACGCCCGCCGACCTGCAAATCGGGGGAAGCGTTTGGAAGGCCTACGCCGCGCCATCGCCCGAAACCCTGAAAACGTGCCTGGCGGATGACGATTTCGGCCCGTTCCGTTTTTTGAAAAAGGCTCTGCAACACCACCTGAGCCGTTTTCCCGCTCCGGAAACCGGTCTGGGAAGCGTCGAGCGATTCTGGCTGCAAGCCCTGCAAGCCGACCCTTCGGACGACGTGGCCGTGATGATGAAATTCTGGAACCAGCACCCTGACTTTGGTTTTAGCGACGTTCAACTCCGGCGCACGCTCGGTGAATTGAAAACGGCCGGGCTGGTTCATGAAAACGGTCAGCTTTCACTCACCGACCTGGGTGAGGCCGTAGTGACGGGGCGGGAAAATTACCGGAACTTTGCCCCGTGCCCCCGCTACCTGGGTGGCGTTGAACTTCTGGCCTGATGCTTCGTCTTTTTCTCCTGACCGCGTTCTTAGGAATTGTATTTTTTGGGGCCAAATTTTTGGGCATCCAAGCCTGGTTTCACCCCGACTTTGCCTTCATGCTCGCGTTTTTTCTCACGCTTGGGCTGCTCAACCACTGGCTCACTAATCGGGGCCTGGACAACGATCGCGCCCTTTTCGTGCAGTTTTACCTCGGTGCCGTCGTTCTGAGGCTGCTGGGCGCGATGGTTTTCCTGTTCGTCTTTTTCCGGCTCGGTACGCCGCACTTCCAGCAGTTCCTGCTCGACTTTTTTGCACTCTACTTATTTTACGCGGGTTTTGAATTTTTCGGCGTCCGTGCTAACTTGCGGCGATTTTAGAGTAGGAAGGTACAAACCCCGACGCGATGCGCTGCCGATTCCTTGCCAACCTGTTTACGACCAGTCTTTTAGCTTTTTTTCTGACGGTTCTCGCCGTTGGTCCCGTTCGTGCCCAGGAACATTCCGGTGCGCACGAGGCCCCGGAGACGGCCGAGAAATTTAACCCCGGCGAGACCATCCTGCACCACATCGCCGACGAGCACCAGTGGCACCTGGCCACGGTGAACGGCGGCCACTTTTCGATTCCGTTGCCAGTGATTCTGTACTCGCCCACGCGCGGCCTGAAGGTGTTTTCGTCGAGCCATTTTTACCACAATCCCGTCGGTGAAGGGCACCACGCACGGTACGTTCACGACGGCTTCGTGCTCGAACGCGAGCACGTCACGGCGGAGGATGGTTCGAAGGTGTACGATTTTTCGATCACCAAAAACGTGGCGTCGCTGCTACTTAGTGCCACGATTCTGATTCTGGTTTTCTTTACGGTCGCCAAAGGCTACCGCAACCGCCGGGGCAAGGCCCCGAAGGGTTTGCAGTCGGTGCTGGAGCCGTTCGTGCTCTTCATCCGCGATGAAGTAGCCAAAAATTACATCGGCGAAAAGCACTACCGGCGTTTCCTGCCCTACCTGCTCACCCTGTTTTTCTTCATCTGGACGAACAATATGCTGGGCCTGCTGCCCGGCTCGGCCAACGTGACGGGCAACATCGCCGTGACCATGACCCTGGCCGTGCTGACGTTCCTGATTGTGAATTTCAACGGCAAAAAAACCTACTGGACGCACATTTTCGCCATGCCCGGCGTGCCGAAATGGATGCTGGTGATTCTGACGCCGGTCGAACTCGTCGGCGTGATGATGCGGCCCATTTCGCTCATGATTCGTCTTTTTGCCAACATTACCGCCGGACACATCATTCTGTTGAGCCTGTTGAGCCTGATTTTCATCTTCCGGTCGGCGGCGTTGAGCGTGGTGGTGGGGCCGTTTTCGGTGTTCATGTACGTCATTGAACTCGTGGTGGCGGTGTTGCAGGCCTACATTTTCACGGTGCTCACCGCCAGCTACATTGGCGCGGCGGTGGAAGAGCACCACCACGATGACCATCATTAAGTGAAAAGTGTAGAGTGAAAAGATAAAAACAACACAACTTTTCACTCTACACTTTTCACTTTCCACTTTTTTTGTTTCACTCTCCTAATTCAATTCAAATGTTTAGCATTCTTCTGCAAGACGCGGCCAGCAATCTTTCGGTTGCCTACATGGGTGCCGCCATCGGTGCCGGTCTGGCTGCCATTGGCGCTGGTCTGGGTATCGGCCGCATTGGGGGTTCGGCCATGGAGGCCATCGCCCGTCAGCCCGAAGCGTCGGGTAAAATCCAGGGTGCCATGCTGATCGTGGCGGCTTTCGTGGAAGCCGTGGCCCTGTTTGGTGCCGTGATCAGCTTGCTGGTGGCCGTGAAGTAATTCCGGCAACGGCCCAGGTTTTCCGAAAACTTCCGCCCGACTCGCATTAGGCGTTCGGGCGGGGTTTTCAACCAGAGTGAAACAAATTCGAGTTCGTTGAGCGGAGATTTTTGCGTGCGCTCATTTTCAAATCGGCACATTTTCAAATTCTCAAATTATGGATCTGATTACCCCGAGTTTTGGCCTGATTTTCTGGCAGTTGGTGTTTTTCCTGCTGCTGGTGTTCGTGCTTGGTAAATTTGCCTGGAAGCCCATTCTGGCCAGCCTGCGCGAGCGCGAGCAGAGCATCGAAGACGCCCTCGAACTGGCCCAGAAAACCCGCGCCGAAATGGCCGACCTCAAAGCCAGCAACGAAAAACTGATGGCCGAAGCCCGCGTGGAGCGCGATGCCATCCTGAAAGAGGCCCGGCAGGCCGCCGAGGGCCTCATCGCCGAGTCGCGGAACGCCGCCGCCGAGGCGGGCCGGAGGGAACTGGAAAAAGCCCGCAAGGCCATCCAGGACGAACAGGCCGCCGTGGTGGCGCAGATGAAAAAAGACATCGCTGCCCTCTCGCTCCAGATTGCCGAGAAGGTGCTGCACCGTGAACTGGCCGACAAAAAAGCCCAGGAAGCCCTCGTAACCGACCTCGTGGCCAACGCTCGGCTGAATTGAGTTGGCAGTTAACAGGAAGCAGTTAGCAGTAAAATGTTTTTGCTTTCCGAATGAATCGGGGAAGGAAGATGGCCAATTCTTAATTCCTGATTTTTAATTCCTAATTGACCCATGTCCGACCAAACCGTGGCGTTTCGGTACGCCAAATCGCTCATCGACCTGGCCCAGGAACGGGGCATCACCGAAACGATCGCCGCCGACATGCAGTTGTTCAGCCAGGTGGCCCGCGACAGCCGCGCCCTGGTGGTGGCCCTGCAAAGCCCCATCGTGAAGCACTACAAAAAGCTGGCGATCCTGGAGGCGGTTTTCAAGAAAAAAGTGGACCCGGTCACGTATTCCATTTTTGAAATCCTCACGCGCAAAAACCGTGAGGGCCTGCTGCCCGCCATTGCCGAAGAATTTCAGCGCCAGTACGACGACCTCATGGGCATTCAGAAAGCCCAGGTCACGAGCGTGGTGCCGCTGACCGACGCCCAGCGCAAAACCCTCACCGAACTCGTGGCCAAAGCCACGGGCCGCACGGTGCAGTTGCAGGAAAAACAGGATGCGCGCCTCATCGGCGGATACGTGCTCCGCGTGGGCGACCGCCAGTTGGACGCCTCCATCCGCAGCCGCCTCAACGACCTGAAAGTGAACTTCCTGCATAACTGAGTTCATTGTTTAGGGTTCGTCAGGCATTTCAACGCTGAACCCTGAACACTAAACTTACCATCTTTACCTGTTTGCAATGGTAAAAAAGGCTTCGGCATTGCCGGGGTCTTTTTTGTTTTAGTTTTGTCTGAACCGCTTCAGACCCGTGGACCTCCTCGAACGCCTTCAGGAAATCGACATCCTCACCGTGGCCCGCGATCTGGGCCTGGAAGTGAACGATTACGGCAAAATGCGTTGCCCGTTTCACGAGGAAGACACGCCCTCGCTGGTGTTTTACACGACCACCAACAGTTTTTACTGCTTCGGCTGCGGCAAAACCGGCAACAGCGTCACGCTCTGCGCCGAGGTGGGCAAACACAGCGTCGGCGAGGCCATCCGGCAACTCACCATGCGGTATTTGCCCGACACGGGTAACCAGAAAAAAGGCTGGCAAAAACCCGGAATGCGGCCCAATCCCGACTTGCCGCACCTCAAACCGCTGGGCAGCACCAAGCCCGACGGCCACGAAGAAATCCACTCGGTCATCTACGAAAGCCTGCGCGATTTCTGCCTCGGCCAGCCCAGCAACGCGGTGTCGCAGCAAGCACTAACGTACCTGAAGGGCCGTGGTTTTTCGGAAAAAACCATCCGTGACTTCCGGCTTTTTGCCATCAAAGACTACGCCGAGGCGTCGTGGCACCTGAGAAGCCGTTTTGCCACGCTCGACTTGCAGGCGTCGGGATTGTTCAACGAAAAGAACAACCTGATTTTCTTCAAACACCCGCTGCTGATTCCCTACTACCGCGACGGGCGCATGGTGTACCTGCAGGGGCGCTACCTCGGCCCGCCGCCCGAGGGATTTCACAAGTACATGTTTCTGGTTGGGAAACCCGTGACGCTCTTCAACCACGACCTGCTGCGCGACCTGCGCCTGGGCACCCGCGTGTACGTGACCGAGGGGGCCTTCGACTGCATGACCCTCACGCAGGCGGGTTTCGCGGCGGTGAGTTTGGGCAGCGCCAACGTGTTCAAGCGCGAGTGGGCGAAGCTTTTCCGGCGCTACGAAGTCTGTTTTTACCTCGACAACGACACCGCCGGGCACCGCGCCGCGCAGGAGTTGGAAGTGATTTTCCACCAGCTTGGCATTAGCACCACGCAGCAGTGGAAAACGCCCCCGGCGGGCTACAAAGACATCAACGACTATTGGCAGGCGCGGGGTGGGGTGCAGGGGGAGTTGTTTTGATGAAAGAAAAAAGGAGTCGGGGAAAGGATTGGTCACATCTCCTTTTTCCCGACTCCTTTTTTCCAGGCTCACCAGCGTGTTTTCCCGGTTCACCGCGCGCTTCTTCCAGTTGAGGGGCAACGCCCGTGGTTTCCGCCGCGTCGCCCGCCAATTTTGAATCGTCAGCCGGGAAAAACCCGCCGGGCGAGCCTCAACTCAATCAACTCTTCAAAAAATGAAAAAGTACGTTACCCTCTTTTTGCTCGGCGGCATGTTGCTGAGCGGCGTTTCCTGCAAAAAAGACAGCAACGAATCTGCGCCCGACACCGGCAGCAACGCGCCCGTCTTTGTGGGCAAACGCTGGGCGGTGGAGTCCATCCTCATCCAGCCCGCCATCGACCTCGACGGCGACGGCAAACCCGACCCCGACCTGGTGCCGTTGATGGACGCCTGCAACCAGGACGACTCGGTGGTGTTTCAAGCCGATGGCAAGGTCATCGAAGACCACGGCACCGCGCTCTGCGACGACGACAACAACGCCAAAACCAAGCACGCCTACAACTGGACGTACAACGCCGCCGCCAAAAAAATCAACCTCGCCGACGCGACCAACCCCGCCGACGTGACCACCTGGGAGGTGCTGGAAGCCAGCAACAGCACGTTGAAAGTGCACGTGACGATTCTGCCCGATGACGGCAAGAACGGGGCGCTCAATGCCACCATGACAATGAAAGCGCGGTAAGTTTTTCGTCGACAATCCACTCCTAAAACAACCATGCAACTCACGACCCTCCAACCGGCGGTCGGTGCGGGTGAACCGCGCTGGTACCTTGCCAACCTGTTCCGCGTGCTGGTTTCCAGCGAACAAACCGACGGCGCGTATTCCCTCCTCGAAATGACCGTCCGCCAGGGCTTCGAGCCGCCCGCTCACTACCACGAGCGCGAAGACGAAGCGTTTTACGTGCTCGAAGGCCGCATCCGGTTTTACCTCGACGGCGAAGAAATCGTCGCCAGCGCGGGCGAGGCCGTGTTTCTGCCCCGGATGGTACCGCACGCCTTCAGGGTGGACACGATGACGGCCAAAGTGCTTCTGCTGCTTACACCGGGCGATTTCGCCCATTTTTTCATCAACCTCAGCGAAGAAGCCCCCGCCAACGTGATGCCCGCCATCCCGCAGGGACCACCCCCGCCGTACCTGCTCGACGCCATCGCGGTTGAAAGCGCCGTTTTTGGGATTCGGTACGTATAGAAAGTCTCGTTCAACTCATTTTCAGGAAAACCCTGCCCAGGCAAAACCGGCAACCGGCGTGGCCAAACGCAACTAAGGAAACAACCCAAACCGGGAAAGCGACCGGCGCGAAGCCGGTCGCTTTTGCTCCACTTCTTCAAAAACAGAACGCTATGAAACGCCTCATTCAATCCCTCTCGCGGGCCGCCAAAGCCCGTCGTGCCCTGCGCGCTCACCGCCAGCACCGCCGCCACCCCCAGCAGGCCTGGTGGGGAAGTGAATAGATTCAACGCAGGTTGTGTGGTATCAGAACAGGCAAAGCAGGTTGTGGCGGCGGTTGGTGGCGGATGGGGTTCAGGGTTTAGGATTATCGATGTAACGAACCTAAACCCTGAACGCTAAACCCTAAAACTTTTTTATCTTCGCGAAGCGACCCCCGAACCAACAACCTGCTTGAAGCACTTTACCGACAAATGGCCCCGCCTCATCGGCATTGGACTCTTGCTGCTGTTCAGCATTCCCGCCACCCGAATCCGGAATGAACCCTTCGACGGGCGGATTCTGGCGCGGCTGGCCCTGTCGCTGGTCACCATCGTGGTGTTCTGGCACGTGAACCGGTTTCTGATTCTTCGCCTGCGCGCCCGGTTTCCCGAGCGGCGGCAGCGCCCGGTGCGGGGGCTGGTCGCTTTTGCCCTGGGTGTTCCGGCGTCGGTGGTGGTGTTGTGGGGGATGACGCTGCTGCGCCATGCGGTGCTGGACGGCTCGGTGGAGACGGTTCTGAACCGCGATCTTCATGCCAGCGTGTCCGTCAACGGGACGGTGATTCGCTTCATGCCTTTTGGCCTTAACCTCTTCCAGGGGGCCTTCGACTTTACGCTGTTTTTCGTGCTGTACGAGGTGCTGTTTATGGCCAGCGACGCGCTGCTGGTGCGCAACCGCCTGGCACAATCCGAAAAGGAAAAAGAAAGCCTCCGCGCCGCCAACCTGCAAAGCCAGTTGGAAGCCCTCAAGCAGCAGGTCAATCCGCATTTTCTGTTCAACAGCCTCAACGTGCTCGACTCGCTCATCGAGGAAAACCCCGTCCGGGCGCGGGTTTTTCTCGAAGAACTCTCGACCGTGTACCGGTACCTGCTCCGGGCCAACGAGCAGCCGCTGACGCCACTCGCCGCCGAGCTTCAGTTTATCGAAGCGTATTTTCACCTGCTGAAAACCCGCCACGGCGAGGGCCTGCACCTCGATTTGCGCGTGCAAAGCGGCCAGGAAACCCACCAACTGCCGCCCCTGACGCTGCAATTGCTGGTCGAGAACGCCGTCAAACACAACGTCATCCTGCCTGAGCAACCCCTGACCATCGAGATTTTCACCCACGGCGATAGCCTCACCGTGCGCAACAACCTCCAGCGCAAACGCTCGCGGGTGGCTTCCAACGGCGTGGGCCTGAGCAACATCCTGACGCAGTACCAGATGCTCGGCCAGGACCTCCCGACTGTCCACGACGACGGCAAGTTGTTTTCGGTGACGGTCCCGCTGGTGGCGGGACCGAACGGGCAGGAGTAAGAGCACCCAATTTCTGCCTTTATCGATCAACGCAACCTCGCCGATGAAATCCATTTTTCGCCTTTTCGCCGTTCTGCTGGCTACCACCGCCCACGCCCAACAACCCGACAAGTTGCTCTGGTACCGCCAACCCGCCGGGTATTTCGAAGAAAGCCTCGTGCTGGGCAACGGCACCCTGGGCGCGACGGTGTTCGGCGGGGTAGCGTCCGACAAAATCTACCTCAACGACGCCACGCTCTGGTCGGGCGAGCCGGTGAACCCGGCCATGAATCCCGAAGCGTACCGGGCCGTGCCCGCCATCCGCGAGGCGTTGCGCAACGAGGATTACAAACTCGCCGACCAGCTCAACCGGAAATTGCAGGGGAAATTCTCGGAATCGTACGCCCCGCTCGGCACGCTGTTTCTCGATTTCGGGCACGACGCCACCGCCCAAAACTACCGCCGCCAGTTGAGCCTCGCCGAGGCGGTTTCCACCCTGCGCTACGAGGCGGGCGGCGTGACCTACACCCGCGAGTACTTCGTTTCTCAACCCGATAAAATTTTCGTCATCCGCCTGACCAGCAGCCGGAAAGGTGCGCTGAATTTTTCCGTGCGCTTCAACAGCCTGCTGCGCAATCACGTCACGGCGGCGAACAACGTCCTGAAAGCCAACGGCTACGCGCCCACCCACGCCGAACCGAGTTATCGGGGAAACCGCCCCAACGCGGTCCGGTTCGATTCCACGAAAGGCACCCGCTTCACCACCCTGGCCCGGATTAAGCCCCTGGGCGGCGGCAGGCTGGTCACGACCGACAGCACCGTGAGCCTCCGGGGCGGTACCGAAGCGCTGCTGTTTGTCTCGATTGCCACGAGTTTCAACGGGTTCGCCAAAAACCCGGCCACCGAAGGTTTGCCCGATGCGCAACTTGCCGCCAACCGGTTGGCGCGGGCGTTTCCCAAATCCTTCGCCCAACTCCGGCAGGCTCACGTGGCCGATTACCAGCGGTTTTTCAACCGGGTCAGCCTGAACCTGGGCGGGAGCACCGCCCCCAACCTGCCCACCGACGAACGCCTGAAACGCTACGCCGACGGGGCGGAAGACCGGATGCTGGAAACGCTCTATTTCAACTTCGGGCGGTATCTGCTCATCAGCAGTTCGCGTACGCCCGGCGTACCCGCCAATTTGCAGGGCATCTGGAACCCGTACATTCGCCCGCCCTGGAGCAGTAATTACACGACCAACATCAACGCCGAGGAAAACTACTGGCCCGCCGAAAACACCAACCTGTCGGAACTGCACGCGCCGTTGCTGGGCTTCATCCGCAACGCAGCCCAGACCGGCGCGGTCACGGCCCGGACGTTTTACGGGGTCGGGGGCTGGTGCGTTGCGCACAATTCCGACATCTGGGCCATGAGCAACCCGGTGGGCGATTTCGGGCAGGGCGACCCGGTGTGGGCCAACTGGAATATGGGCGGAGCCTGGCTCGCCACGCACCTCTGGGAGCATTTTGCCTTCACACAAGACTTGACCTACCTGCGCCGGGACGCCTACCCGCTGATGAAAGGCGCGGCGCAGTTTTGCCTTGAATGGCTCGTGGAAGACAAGGAAGGACGGCTGATTACGTCGCCTTCGACTTCCCCCGAAAACCAGTTTCTGGCACCCGACGGGTACAAAGGAGCCACGCTTTACGGCGGCACCGCCGACCTGGCGATGATTCGGGAATGCTTCGCCCAAACCATCGACGCCGCCCAACGCCTGAAGGTGGACGCGGATTTCCGGGAAAAACTACGGCAGGCCCTGGCGAAACTGCACCCGTACCAGGTGGGCAAAGCGGGCAATTTGCAGGAATGGTACCACGACTGGGCCGACGTGGACCCCAAACACCGCCACCAGTCGCACCTGTTCGGGCTGTTTCCCGGCCACCACCTCACGCCCGACAAAACCCCGGACCTGGCCCAGGCCTGCCGCCGGACGCTCGACATCAAGGGCGACGAAACGACGGGCTGGTCGAAAGGCTGGCGCATCAACCTCTGGGCGCGGCTCTACGACGGCAACCGCGCCTACAAAATGTACCGCGAACTGCTCCATTTCGTGCTGCCCGACGGCGTGAAAACCGACTACGCCCGCGGCGGCGGCACCTACCCCAACCTGTTCGACGCCCACCCGCCGTTTCAGATTGACGGCAATTTTGGCGGCACTGCCGCTGTAGCCGAAATGCTGCTCCAGTCGGGCGATGGCGAACTGCGCCTGCTCCCCGCCCTACCCGACGCCTGGCCCAGTGGCAGCGTACGCGGCCTGCGGGCGCGGGGTGGGTTTGAAGTGGATATGGCCTGGGCAGACGGAAAACTCACCCGCGTGACGCTTTTCGCGCCGAAGGGCGGGACGGCGAAGCTCCTTTCGGGGGGGAAAACAAAGGCGGTTTTGCTGAAGGCGGGCGAACGGCGGGCGGTGGGGTGGGAGTAGGAGGAATAAAAACACCTTGCTCCGCATCCGCGTCACTGCCGTTTTACTTTTGAAATTAATCCACTTGTCACGCTGAGCTTGTCGAAGCGCGGGGTTCGCCTGCCCACCGTGCTTCGACAAGCTCAGCGTGACAACCACGTATCAATCTTTTGGGTGAAATGGTATAAAAACGGACGAAGGAAGAACTGGGTGTTGGTGAGGCAAAGCGCGTCTGCGACGCGCACCGCACCTCCCGCATCCGCGTTACAAACGCGGACGAACGTGGGGATACCGAGTCGGTTTATTCCTTCCAAAAGCCGTTGAAATACATCGGTTGAGTCAAAAAATGACTATTTTTCAGGCAACAAAGTAACTCGCCACCAGCGCCGCCCCAGAGGGGCTTAAACTAAAATTCACTCGCAGGGTGCGAGCGAGTGCGGGGAAATTTATCCGTCCGCCCGCATTTTGCCAAGCCTTATTTTGTGCGTTCGCCTTTTTTGTCAGATTACGTCGCACTATAAGTTCTTACTCTTTTATTTATTCGTCTTAAGACTCTTATATTAGTGGTATTCGTCCCATCTGAGACTACTTCATACTCGCCTTTGAAACGATACATAATGTCGCCCAATGGGCTTTTTACTCTTGCAAAAACAATATGTTTTGTATGATTTTCTTTAAGTTTTATATAAATGTCTTTACTTGGCTTAGCTAAACAAATTTCTGTGATTGTATTTTCGTCATCGGAAATTGAATTGTCCCAATCACCATTTTTATATAGCTTAGGAAACCAAATATATTTTCCATCTTCCCTTGGGTGTTTTAACACGCCTTTCCAAATACCCTTTTGTTTGTAGGTTTTGCCAAAACAATTTGCTGCATCAACCATTGACTTAAAAGCCACATCGTCTTTTAAGTCAATGTACCCTCGTGAAATATATGTTGCAGGATTTTGCTCTGCTTCAAAGTCCCACGGTTTGAAATCCGGTTTGTTATTTTTAGCAACTTTGATTTTACTTACAATGTCGTCAATGGTTAAGTTTATAACTTCAAGACTTCGTGTCATATCGACTCTTAGAACTTCGTGTCCTGTTGCGTTTATAATATCAGATTCCCGAATTTTGTCAGACTGAATTTGTTTTTTATGGTGCCCTTCGTCAATTTCAATATGCTTGTGCAATTGAGGAAAATACATATCCGTCAATGCTCTGCCTTCTGGCCTTACAACATATTGCTGTGTTATAAATTTTATGTCTATATCATTAAGTAAATGCCAAATTCTTGTCACAACATAATGTTCGAATGTCTTATTTTCAGCTCTTGAAAGTTGTCTGCAAATAAATTCAAGTTTGTTCATTATCGCAAAGTTATAGAGGGAATCCAAAAAGGTGATGCCCAACAAATCGGTTGCCGCACCCGAAACCTGCTCCAAGGTGCGGCAACCGGTCATTTATCCGAAAACAGGTGCGGCAACCGACCCGCATGTAGCCCGGTTGCCGCACCTGGTTCACCGTGGGGCGAGGTGCGGCAACCGGCCTCACCGACTCGTTGCTTCAAGGCTACGTACTTTCCCGCATTTTACCAAGTGTTTCTGTCTGATTTTGGGGACAGGACCTTTTTTACTTGTTAAAACTCAGTCTTTTTTGCGGAAAGCAAACGCAACGCGGTGACGGGCGGCACCAACACCGGGGGGTGACCCGCTGGCAGGCTACAGCCTGAACGAAAGGTGTTTCGCCCGGCACTCATCCTTCAATCTCCCCCCAAAATCACATCCATCATCCGGTTGTACCCTTCCGGCGAGTCGGGCTTTGTCATGACCCGCGCAGCCCCGAAGTCGAGGCACTCCCGGATGAGTTGCGGGCTGACGTACGTGGAGTAAATGACAACGGGGATTTCCGCGTACTGACCTGCGGATTTTAAGGTTTCCAGGGTCTCTTTCCCGGTCAGTTTAGGCATGTTCTGATCCAACACGATGATGTCCGGGCGGGCTTCGGGGGTTTGAGCGGCGTTGAGGTAGTCAAGCACTTCGGCCCCGTTGGTCGCCATGGGCAGCAAGGCGATGTCGGTCCGGTCGCCCAGAAATTCGAGGAAGAACGTCCGGTCGTCGCCATCGTCTTCGGCCAGGAGAATTTTAGTCACGGTATGCTCCGGATTCATGTCGCTTTTGCCTGGTGGGTAGGGTGGGGAAAGCCAATTGTAAACGTCGAGCCGACCCCTTCCCGGCTCGAAGCAAAGATACTTCCGCCGTGTTTGTCGATGATGCGCCTGGCAATGGCCAGGCCAATGCCCGACCCCTCGTAGGCATCCTTGGTGTTGAGCCGGTGAAAGAGCGAAAATACGTTGCTGGCGTATTGTTCGTCGAAGCCGATGCCGTTGTCCGTGATGGTCACCCAACAGAATTCGTCCGGCGAAGTCCCCTGCGGCGTCGGGCCGATTTCGGAGCCGTCGTTGCTTTTGATGACAATGACGGGCGGCTCAGTCTTCTTACTGAATTTCAGGGCGTTGCTGACAATATTGTGAAAAACCTGCCGGATTTGTCCCCGGTTTACGGCGAGCACGGGAAGATCGCCGATCACCACCGTCGCGTTTTTTTCTTCAATCAACAACTCGAAATCCACCAGAACCTCGTCGACGAGGGTGCGCAAATCGGTCGGTTCAACCGGGGTGTCGTGGACGGAGAGCTTCGAGTAACTCAGAATGTCCGTGATGATCATCTTCATTCGTCGTGACGATTCGATGATTTTATCCAGGTACTGCGCCTGGCTGGCGGGCAGCCCGTTGGCGAGGCGGTCTTTGATCAGGTTGGAAAAAATCAGGATTTTGCGCAGCGGCTCCTGCAAATCGTGGGAGGCCACCGAAGCGAATTGCAGGAGATCGTGGTTGCTGGTTTCGAGGGCGGCGTTCATTTCGGCCAGGCGCTCGTTTTTTTGTTTCAACAACGACTGGTTTTCTTTCTGAAGGGTCAGGTCGGTCAGGATTACACTCAGCGACACGCCCTCGTCCATTTCCAGGGCCGTTACCGAAAGCTGGCAGGGCACCTCGCTGCTCGCCCCGACGAGCAGTAGTTCCGCTTTTTTGGTTTGTTGCCAGCCGCCCTCGAACAACTCCCGGTAAACCTCCCGGCTACTGGCCGCGATGAACGAATCGAACCCCAACCCGATGACTTTTGAAAGCGGCACACCAACCAGGTTGGCAAACGTGGAATTGCAGTACAAAATCAGCCCGGCCTCGTTGAGCGTGACGGCCCCCTCGTTCATGGTTTCGATAAACACCCGGTACGCCTGGTCCGCCGTTTTGAGGGTGTACAATTCATGGCCGTTTTTCCCCTCGACCACCAGCGCATCGACCTGGCCCGTTCGGATGGCCTCGATGGTATCGGTGGCCTCTTCCAACTGCTGGCGCAGGTGTTCGTTTTCGGCAAGAAGCTGGTCGTAGGTTTTAACCGGATTCATGGAATTCAACGGGAAATGCCCAGGCCCCGGAGTACTTTTTCGGTATCCGACATGTCGCCAATCAACCGGCGCTCCGGGTAAGGTGCGCGCTTGATCAACAGGGGCAACGCGATGAGTTGCTCTTGCTCCGCCAGCAGTCGTTGCTGATATACGTCGATGATTTCCAGGGAATATTGGCCCGGAAGGTACGTTTCGCAGATGTGTTTGAGGTTGGAAATCGCCCGGGTCGAGTTGACCGATGCCCCCGTCACAAACAACCGCAATTCGTAGGGCGGGTCTTCACCCGCCTCCCCGGCACTCGTTGTGGGCAGCGGTTCAGGCATGCTGTTTTTTTGTCGGGCGAACGTCGAGGCCCACCAGTACTTTTTCTTCGTTCGATAAATCCCCAATTATTTTCCGGATGGGTTCGGGCACTTTCTTGACCAACGTCGGAATGGCCAGAATCTGGTCGCCTTCGGCCAGTTGCGGGTGTACCAGCAAGTCGATCACTTCGATGGTGTAGTTGCCGCTCAGGTGTTCTTCGCAGTACTTCTTCAGGTTGGCCAGGGCCGTCACCGAACGGGGCGTTTTGCCCGCCACGTAAAGGCGTAATTCCCAACGGTCGTCGGAGGTGTCGAGCTGGGATAAATCAGTGATTGCGTTGTTCGGAGAGGTCATTACGGCTCGTTATGGCGATTGCGGGTCAGTTGGTCCCGGTTCTTTTCCAGCACTTCCTTTTTTAATTCGTCTTCGACGAAGGTCTTGTTCAATTCGTCTTGAATGGACTCGAATTCTTCCTTCAAACCCGCGATTTTTGCTTCCAGCACCCGGCGTTTCCGTTCGATCTCGCGGTCTTTCTGACCGACGGCGTGGCTGCGCAGGGCCGCGCCGGTTTCTTCCTGCAATTGCTGTGCCTCCCGCGCCGAACCGGTCAGCACGCCCTCCGGCCCCAGGTACACATCGACCAGCGTCAGGCCCTGATCGCTGATGACAAACTCCCGTACCTGGTTGGAATGCCTCATTCCCCGCGACTTCATGATGTACAGGCCCCGGTTGCGCTCGCCGTTAAACTCGATGTCTTTCACCAGCAGCCACGCATCCACGAGCGACGAAACGCCCTCGTCGGTCTGTTCATTGACGATGGTGTTCAGCGAAAGAGCCGTAAACAGCACTGTAATCTGCTCAGCCTGCAAAAAATCAATTAGCCGGATGAGCATCGATTTCACCTCACCCACCGACCCGACCGTGATGAGGTTGGTGATGGGATCGAGCACGACCACCTGCGGCTTAAAATCGTGGACGGCTTTGTGAATCGTCACCAGGTGCATTTCCAGGCCGTTGAGCGTGGGGCGGGACGCCTGAAATTCCAGCAGACCCTTGTCCACGCAGGTCTGAAGGTCGACGCCGATGGAGTGCATGTTGCGGATTATCTGCGCGGGCGACTCCTCGAAGGCAAAGTACAGGCAGCGTTCGCCCCGCTGGCAGGTCTCGTGGGCAAACGAGGCGGCGATGCTGGTTTTGCCGGTTCCGGCGGTGCCCGAAACCAGAATGCTGCTGCCCCGGAAAAAGCCTTTTCCGTCGAGCATTTTGTCCAGCGTCGGAACGCCCGACGAGATTCGCTCGGAAGAAACCGGGTGGTTGAGCGTCAGGGAAGTAATGGGCAGCACCGAAATGCCGTCGTCCTTGATCAGAAACGGGTACTCGTTGGTGCCGTGTACCGAACCCCGGTACTTGACTATCTGCAGCAGCCGGGTGGAAATCTGGTTGACGATGCGGTTGGTGAGCAGAATAACGCAGTCGGATACGTACTCCTCCAGCCCGTGGCGGGTGAGGGTGCCGTCGCCTTTTTCGCCGGTGATGATGGCCGTGACCCCTTTTTCTTTCAGCCACCCAAACAGCCGCCGGAGTTCGGTCCGCAGTACGGCCTGGTTGTTGAGGCCGGAAAACAGGTTTTCGATGGTGTCGAGCACCACCCGTTTGGCCCCGATGCTGTCGATGGCGTAACCGAGGCGGATAAAAAGCCCGTCGAGGTTATACTCGCCGGTTTCCTCAATTTCGCTCCGGTCGATGTGGACGTGGTCGAGTTTTATCAGCTTGTCTTGTTGGAGCTGCGCCAGGTCGAATCCGAGCGAAGCGACGTTCTGGGCCAGTTCGTCGGCTTTTTCTTCAAACGCCATGAACACGCCCGGTTCGCCGAATTCGAGCGCCCCCCGAACGATGAACTCCATCGAAAACAGGGTCTTGCCGCAGCCGGCGCTCCCGCAAATGAGCGTCGGACGGCCTTTGGGAATTCCGCCCCCGGTGATTTCGTCCAGTCCGGCGATACCCGTCGGCGCCTTCGGCAGGGTAGCGGGAGAAGCCGCCTTTTCGGTTGAAGTGTTCAAATGCTGCTCGTGGTTATTCCCCAAAAAAACGCATTTTTTGGGGAACGGCCAAGTCGGTTGGTTTGGCACAGGGTGAGGCAACTGAAAAACACCGGGTTAGTGGTGGGTTGGCGTGGGTTGTCGCTACGCACTTCCTACGCCCGGTGGCCGACTGGTCGGTACCCCGCAACGAAGTCGGGTAGTCGTCGGTGGAAAAATTCCCCTTAGCTTGCTCACCAATTTCCCATTTTCCATGAACCCTACCGATTCGACGATCCTCGTCACGGGCGGCACCGGCACCCTGGGTCGGGCCGTGGCCGACGCCTTCCGTCGGCGGGCCATCCCCTGCACCGTGGCCAGCCGCACCAATCCGCACGACGCCCCCAACTGGGTGCACCTCGACGTCACGACCGGCGACGGCCTCGACCAGGCCCTGACCGGCACGCGCACCGTACTCCACCTCGCCGACAGCCAGAACCGGGCTTCGGTGGTGGAGGGCACCCGGTACCTGCTCGATGCCTGCCGCCGGGCGGGCGTCGGGCACGTCGTGTACATGTCCATCGTGGGCATCGACGAGGTGCCGGTTGCTTACTACGGCCTCAAGCGCGAGGCCGAGCGACTCGTGGAAGAATCGGGCTTGCCGTTCACGGTTCTGCGGGCGACGCAGTTCCACGAATTTGCCGACCAGATTTTAAGAAAACTGCTCCGGTTCCGCCTCGCGCTGCTGCCCAAACGCCTGAAAATTCAGCCGGTGGCGGCGAAAACCGTCGCGGAAGAACTCGTACGGCTGAGCGGGCAGGTGCCCCTCAACCGCACCGTCCAACTCGGCGGCCCCGAGGTGCTGACGCTCGCCGATATGGCCAGTGCCTGGCTCAGCGCCCACGGCAAAACCGCCTGGCTGATCAACGTTCCCCTGCCCCAGGCCCTGAGCAAGGCGCTGAAAAGTGGCAAACTCACCTGCCCGGATCAGCCGCAGGCCGGCCCGACGTGGTCGGCGTGGCTGGCCGGTGTTTCCAACTCAACCGGTTTCAACTCGTGAAAAAGCCCCAACTCCTCAACCGGCTCCTGCTGGCGCATTACGCGGTGCTGCTGGCCCACGCGGGCGCGCATCTTTACCACGGCGTGGGGGCGGCCAACGCCCTCGATGGGGTGGTGATTTTTGCCGGAAATTACTTCCTGCTCGCCGTGGGCTGGGTGCTGCTTCGTCGGCCCAACCCACGAGCGGGGCTATACGTGTTGCTCCTCGCGGTTGGCCTGGCCTTCGTTCACGGGGTCGTCAACCATTTCATGCTCGAATCGCCCGACCACGTGAGGCATTTTGGCGCGTCGCCGACGGGGTGGTGGTTTGTAATCAGTGCCGGGGCGCTGGCCGTGGTGGACGGGGCCATCGCCGTCGTGACGCTGCGGGAGCTGGTCGGAAAAATCGCCCGCCCCAACCCCGCCGACTGACGGGCAACGACGCCGCTTCAAGGCCTCCGGTCGTCTGTTCACCGGGGGCTTTTGTGGTTTCAAACGGGTCGAGATTGGCCTTTTTGCGGGGGTGAGCGAGGTTTGTTTCGTCAAAAACAATCAACGCTCAACATCCCATGAATCGTTTTTTCAACCAACTCCCGCTGCTGATCGGGCTGGCTGCGCTGGCTTGCACCGGACCAAAACACGAGACCGTCGAACCCGCCGGGGCCGCGCCCCCGGCGGGCGTCGTCAGCGGCAAAGTCGTCAACGCGCAGGGCCGCCCGGTGGCGGGGGTCAAAATCGTAGCAAACAACAACCAGTTTTACAACCAGGACGTCTCCGGCCAGACCGATGCCAACGGGCGGTACCGCCTCGAACTCCGCCCCGGCTCCTGGTCCGTGCGCGGCACAGTGGACGTGCGGTTCGACAGCAAAACCTACCCCCTCGACCTGCACCCCGACACCGACGCGGCCTTCGCGGGTACCACGGGGGCCGTGCGCAACCTGCGCCTGAAAATCAGCGGCGAGCGCACCGGCGAGTTTGGCAACGGTGGCTACTACGGCGGCCAGGTTGAAGTGTTCGGCGATTACGTAGACGGCGACTACTTCGCTACGGACGACGTTGCGTTTCACTTTGAACCCGTCGGCCTGCTCCTCGACGGCAGCCAGGGCGACGTCCTCGTTGGCCAACCCGACGGCATGTACCTCGACGACGTGCCCCTGGGCAAGTACAAAATCACCGCGCGGCACATGCCCACCGGCCGGGCGCTAAAGGTGCGGCTTCGCAACGCCAGCCAGCCCTACCAGAGCGCCGTCACGGCCAGTTTCGATCCTGGCTACGCCGGAATCACGGGCCGTTACAAGCTCAACCTGGAGGTGAAACTGCCTTAAAAGGAGGGCGCACTCACGCTACGGCCCTAACCACCCCCCAGCCGCACTTGCCAGCCGCACCCCTCCGTTGAAAGGAGGGGATTTGGAAAGGCATTTTCCGGTTATTCAAGGAGAAA
The DNA here is from genome assembly GCA_965249815.1 of Spirosomataceae bacterium. GTDB lineage: Bacteria > Bacteroidota > Bacteroidia > Cytophagales > Spirosomataceae > JAJAZB01. The sequence continues at coordinate 2,487,555 of CBDFMV010000003.1, forward strand.
CTGAAATCGAAGCAACGCGGGCATTAAGCTCCCCTCCTTTTGAAGGAGGGGGTGCGGTGGGTCGTGCGGCTGGGGGGTGGTTGGACCCGCAGCACGACTAACCGCTACCCCGCGTTCCCCGCCGGAATCGGCTGGGACTCGAGCAGGGGCAGGGTCACGCGGAACCAGCCGTTTTGCTCCTCCACGAGCGGTTCGGCCTGGCCCAGCAGGCGGTACTTCACGGCGATGTTGCTCAGCCCCACGCCGTTTGACTCCACCCGCAGCCGCTTGCGCTGAAGGGTGTTTTCAACCACCAACTGCCGGGCGGGGGTGGTGCGGATGCGCACCGTGAGCGGTTCTTCGGGTAGAATCACGTTGTGCTTCACGGCGTTTTCCACCAACAGTTGCAGCGTCAGCGGGGGCAGGGGCGAGTCGGCGAAGGCGTCGCTGACGGCGGTTTCGAGGCGGATGCCCTCGCCGTGGCGGGTTTTCAGCAGATGAAAATACGATTCGATGAAGTGCAGCTCGGTGCGCAGCGGCGTGAGGTCGGCCTCGTTGGCCCGCAGCAGGTAGCGGTACACGCTGCTGAGTTCATCGACGAAGTCACCCGCCTGCCGGGGGCTTTCGTCGATGAGCGACGAGAGCGTGTTGAGGCTGTTGAAGAGAAAGTGTGGGTTGATCTGCGCCTGCAAGGCCCGAATCTGCACCTCGGTTTTCTCCTGTTTGAGGCGTTGCACGGCCAGGTCGGCTTCGAGGTGTTCGCGGCGGTGTTGTTCGCGTTCGCGGGCGAGTTCCTGTTGCACCACGGCCTGCTGCACGGCCTGGCGGCGGTGGCGGTACGAAATGCCAAGCGAGAAAAAAATCAGGTCGAGCACCACGCCCGTCTGGATGAACAAATCCGGGTGTTGCCAGAACGGCAGGTTCTGGGCAAGCACCGGGGAACGAATCAGCAAGACCACCGCCACGCCGTGGTTGAGAAGGAGCGCTGCCGTACCGGCCACGAAAAACCGCGCGACGGCGTCTTTCGAGCGGAAAAACGAATACACGATGTAACCGCCCACCGCCATGAGCGACAGCCGCACGGGTTGCAGGAATAATTCATGCCACTTCGACTGCCAGAAGTTGCTGAACAGGTACACGTAGGTTTTCACGGCGATGTAAAACCCCAGCAATCCCTGTACAACCACGACCCAGCGCAGAAAACGCGGCCGCTCACGCAGGTTCAGAAAGAGTTTGGCCAGTTCGAGGTACAGGATGTAGCCCGTGTAGGAGAGCAGCATCTTGTCGAAGTTGGCGATGTTTTTGGGCAGCGCGTAAAAATTAACGACGAAATACACCGCCCACACCCCCGTGTAAATGCTGTACAACCCGTAAATGCGCTCGCGGTACATGAACCACTGCACCGAGTTGGCCAGCAGCATGGACAGAACCATGCCCAGGAAGAGCGGCGACCAGGCTTCGTAGGTCATGGGCAGAGCGCGGACGGCGTTGGTGGGAAGGGCGAAGGTACGGAAAAGCGGGGTGTTGGCGCAACGGAGGTGGTTTTGGCCTTTGTCGGCAGGAATGCCGTTCCACCCGCGGCTTTTTCCGTTTTGCAGAAGCTACCCTTCCTCAACCGCACCCTCAGCGCGACCTTTGGGCCGTAAACAAATCGCAATCAACTCTCCAAACGCCATGAACCGGTTCCGAATCCACCTGCTTGGCAGCCTGCTGCTGCTCACGCTGCTTACCGCCTGCAAACCCACCGCCAGCCTCGACTCCGACCCCACTCCCGAAGAGGAAGCGCCCACGCCGCAATCGTCGGCACCGGGGTTTGGCGCCTCGAAAAGCCGCCCGGAAGGCACGCCCTTCCAGTTTCCGGCGGGCATCAGCCTCGTGAAAAAGCCCCAATTCGACGGCGACTGCCAAAGCGAGGCGCAGGAGGCAAAGAAAATCCGGGGGGCGGGCGAATTGGTGTCCTTTTGCCTGAGTTTTTCCAACGCCAACAACTACCCGGTGCGCGTGGAACTGCCGCCCGGTTTGATTTGGGTCGCCGAAAAAAGTGAGGTTTACGAGGGCGTTTCTCAAAACGGCGTCATCATGAAAACGGTCACCCTACTGGTGCCCGCCCATGCAGTCGAAACCATCTGGTTGAATGCCTTTTGCATCAACTTCGACCGGAGCAGCACCCGGTCGCGCGACACCTTCGAAGCCCAACCTATTCTGACCAACCACGCGGGCCTGCTCGACCTCGCCCGGCAACTCAGCACCAAGAAAATCAACGAAGACGAGTACACCAACGGACCCACCGGTGCCGAGCGCGAACAACTGGACTTCGTGCAGGTGGCCGTCGTGGACGTGCAGGTGTACGGCAAAGTGCAGGCGAGTACGCAGCCGGAGCTTGATAAACTGCCCAACTCGAAGTAACCATTCAACGCAATCAACTCAATCCGCATGGCCTACCCCAGCAAAACCCTCGGCTTGGGCATCGGTTGGGGTTGGTGGAATCGTAACCCTCACCCCACCCCCGGCACCTTCGCCCGGCTCCGCCGCTGGTATTGTACCGGCGTGGTTTGCACGATGTGGCGGAATTGCCGGTGAAAATGCGAGAGGTTGTTGAACCCGCTCGCGTAGCACACCTCGCCGACGTTCAACTCGCCCTCGGTGAGCAGCTTGCAGGCGTAGCCGATGCGCACCTCGGCCAGGTACTCGAAGTAACTTTTGCGGGCGCGGAGCTTGAAATACCGGCAGAAGGCGGCGGTCGAGAGGTTCGTGAGCGCGGCTACGGTGCCCAGCGCGATGGGTTCGCGGAAGTGGTTGATGGTGTGCTCGTACACGGCGGCCATTTTTTCCGAGGCTTTTTCGTGAACCGTGCTGACGTACCCCAGCGGGTTGAGGTACTCGAACTCCGTGGAGCGGGCCAGGCCGTCGATCAAATCGAGGAGGCGGAGCAAACGTCGGGGTTCGGGCAGGGTGCCGAGGGCAAGCAGATGGCCGGTGGCGAGGCTTTGGGTTTCGCCGAAAAACCGCAGCCCGCGCAAGGCCCGGTCGAAGAGGCCACGGACGGGCTGAAATTCGGGCAGGTCGAAGAAGGCTTCACCCAAAAAATCCTCCCGAAACTGCACCACGATGGTTTCCGGCGCTTCACCGGCATTTTGCGCGTAGTAGGCCCGGTCGCGCTGCCGGGTGTGGGGCAGGTTTTTGCCGAAAAGTAGCAATTCGCCCTCCTCAATGCCGCGAATGGCATTGCCGACGAAGTTGGTGCCCTTACCCCGGATGCAGTACAGCAATTCGATTTCGGGGTGGTAATGCCAGGGGTTGTCCCAGGCGATGCCGTCGCCCTTGAGCAGGTACGACGAGGCCAGCGGCGCGGGCACCCGGAGTAGGTGGGGTTTCTGCACGGCGATGGTGGTAAATTGAACGATTGCGGACGTTTTCCGGAAACAGACGTCAAGATAGTGTCGTCATTTGCGCAGTTGGTGAATTATTCCGGGGAAAAATTTTCGGAGCATTGCATTTCGTCATGCTGAATCAAGCGGTCCGCCGCGCGGTTCAGCATGACGAAAACAAAAAAAGAAACACCATGACCCAAATCGCCCTCGTCGGGGCCGGTGGCAAAATGGGCTGCCGCCTGACCGACAATTTCCTGAAATTTCCCAACTACGACGTCCGCTACCTCGAGGTCAGCGAGGGGGGCTGCGACAACCTCCGCCAGCGCGGCGTGCGCGTCACTGACCCCGACGCCGCCATCCCCGACGCTGACGTGGTCATCCTGGCCCTGCCCGACGTGGCGTTGGGCAAACTCTCCGCCGAATTTATCCCGATGATGAAGCCCGGTGCCGTCGTGCTCACCCTCGACCCCGCCGCGCCCCTCGACGGCGTGATTCACCACCGCGACGACCTGGGCTACGTCATTGCCCACCCCTGCCACCCGTCGGTGTTCAACTGGGAACCGACCGAAGCAGCCTTCCGCGATTTTTACGGGGGAATTTCCGCCAAGCAGTCCATCGTCGTGGCGCTGATGCACGGCTCGGAGGCCCACTACGCCCTCGGCGAGCAGGTGGCCAGCGACATGTACCAGCCCATCAAAGACGTCCACCGGATTACGCTCGAACAAATGGCCATGCTCGAACCGGCGATGGTCGAAACCCTGGCCCAGACCTGCATGGAAGTCGTCAAGGAAGGCTACGACCGCATCGTGGCGCTGGGCGTGCCCGAAGCCGCCGCCCGCGATTTCGTGCTGGGCCACCTCCGGATTCAAATCGCGGTGCTGTTCCGGGAAGTGAACGGCACGTTTTCCGACGCCGCCTACAAAATCTCGAAGCGCGCCAAACCGATTCTGTTCCGCGATGGCTGGCAGAAAATCTTTGAACTTGACGACATCAAGGAGCAGGTGAAGGACATCACGGGGCGGTGAGAATTGCTCGTAGGGGCGGTGCTTGCCTCCGCCCTGAAGTTCCTGCCGAACACGAGGGCGGAGGCAAGCACCGCCCCTACTGAAACGATGCAACGCCTCACCGTCTCCCAAAACCGCCGTTTCCTCGTCCACGCCGACGGGTCGCCGTTCTTCTGGCTGGGCGACACAGCCTGGGAGTTGTTTCACCGCCTGACGCGGGAAGAGGCGGATTTCTATTTGCAAAAACGGGCCGGACAGGGCTTCACCGTCGTCCAGACCGTCGTACTGGCCGAACTCGACGGCCTGCGCGTGCCCAACGCGTACGGCGAAATCCCCCTCGAAAACCTCGACCCCACCAAGCCCCGCGAAGCGTACTTTGAGCACGTCGACTGGGTCATCCGGCGGGCGGCGGAATCAGGTTTGTACATCGGCCTGCTGCCCACCTGGGGCGACAAGGTAAACCAGCGGTATGACTGGGCGAAAGGCCCGGAGGTTTTCAACGAAACCAACGCCCGGAGTTACGGTGAATTTTTGGGGAAACGCTACCGCGACCAGCCCAACCTCGTTTGGATTCTCGGCGGCGACCGCGACCCCGACGAGCGCGGCGTGGCCATCTGGCGGGCGATGGCGGCGGGCATTCTCGACGGGGTCGGCGGCAAGGCGAACGCGCTGATGAGTTTTCACCCGCAGCCCTTCGAGGGCGGTTCGTCGTCCCGCTGGTTTCACCAAGACGACTGGCTGGATTTCAACATGCTCCAGACCGGCCACGACCGCCTGAAACCGACCTACGAGCAGGTTGCCCACGAGTACGCGCTCCAGCCGACCAGGCCCGTTCTCGACGGCGAGCCGACCTACGAGGCCCACGGGCTGAGTTTCAAACCGTTGGAAAATGGCTACTCTTCCGACGTGGAGGTGCGGCGGTACGCGTACTGGGCCTTGTTTTCGGGCGCGTTCGGGCACACTTACGGCTGCCACAGCGTCTGGCAGTTTTTTGCGCCGGAGCGCGAGGGCGTCAATTTTCCGATTTACGACTGGAAAACGGCCCTCGACCTGGCCGGGGCGCGGCAGATGCGGCACTTGAGCGACCTACTGACCAGCCGCCCGATGCCCGACCGGATTTCCGACCAGAAGTTGCTTGCCGAGAACAGCCCCGATCCCGAACACTACGCCGTGGCCACCCGCGCCGCCGACGGGTGTTACGCCTTTGTGTACACGCCAACGGGCCGGGCGTTTTCGATCAATACCGCTTCGCTGGTGGGCGACCGGCTCCGACAGCACTGGTTCAACCCCCGCGACGGTAGCCGGACGGTTTCGCAGGTTCTCGAAAAAGCGCCCGTCCTCCGGTTTCAGCCGCCCAACTGGGGTTACGGCAGCGACTGGGTGCTGGTTTTGGACGGTTTGTTTTGAAAACGAGTCTTTTAAGATCACCTACCTGAGTTTGTCATCCCGACGCAGGAGGGATGACAAACGTGTCGTTCTGCAAACCAATAGCCACATGGAACCCCAACGCCACACCCTCCTCTACGCCGTGTACGCCATCTACTTCACCTGCGGGCTGGCGCAGTGTTTCGAGGGCTTTTTCATGCCCGAATTCAAAACCCATTTTGCGCTGTCATACACCGAGCAGATGTACACCATGCTCGCCAAAAACCTGCCCTTCGTGCTGGTTTCCGTTCCCATCGGCTTCCTCACCCGGCGGCTGGGGTATAAACCCTGCCTCACCGTGGCGCTGGCCCTGTTCGCCGTCGGTACGTTGCTGCTGGTGCCGGGCTTGCAGAACCAAAACTACGCCCTCGTGCTGGCGGGATTTTTCCTCATCGGCACCGGCTTTAATTTTGAGCTGGTCGCCGGAAATCCACTGCTTGCCGCCCTCGGCGACCCGGCGGGCAGTGCCAGTCGCCTCAACATCGGCAACGCCCTCGGCGCGGTGGCCCAAATCATCGCGCCGCTGCTGGTGGTGGCGCTGATTCCGGCGACGGTGGTTTCGGTTTCCGAAAAACTGCCGTACATCCTCGGCATTTTCAAGGTCACGGCGGTGCTGCTGGCGGCGATGGGCGTTTTCACCGTTTTTCTGAAAGAACCCCGCACCCGCCTGGCCACACCCGCCCCTTCGTCGGGCGCGGCGACTGCCTCGCGGGGCTGGCTGCAACCGAAGGTCGTGCTGGGATTCGTGGCGATTTTCCTCGTGATTGGCGTTGAGGCGGGGCTGTTCGGGCTGTACCGAAATTACGTCGAAGACCCCGCCGTCGCGGGCCTGACGGCTCGCCAGTCGCAGCAGGGATTCACGGCCTACTTCGCCGTGTTCGCGCTGGGGCGGCTGGTCGGTTCGTACGTGCAGAAGGCGTGGCTCACGCCCGCCACCACGATGGCCGTGTGCCTGCTCGTCGCGCTGGGGCTGGTGGCGGTCGTGGTGTTTGCCACGGGCTGGGTGGCGGTCGGGGCCATCACGGCGCTCGGATTTTTCGTGTCGATTTTCTTCCCGACGCTCTACGCGCTGGCCATCGACGGCCTGGGCGCGGAAACGGGGCAGGCGTCGGGCCTGCTCACGATGGGCTTCCTGGGCGCGGCGCTGCTGCCGGTCTTGCAGGGAAAGCTGGCCGATATCGTCGGGTTGCCCGCTTCGTTCGCGCTGGCCTTCGGGCCGTATCTGTTCGCGTTGTTTTACGTCTTGCGGGGAGGAAAGGGCGGAGAGGGACGAGCGGGAGGAAGGCATTAACATTCACCAATTCCCCTTCCTCCCTCTCATCCTCCTTCTCCCGTTTCTCCTTCAAAAAATGAAACTCCTCATCCTCGGCGGTACCGGCAACATCAGCCGCTGGTTTGTGCCGCGCCTGCTCGACGCGGGCCACGACGTCACGCTTTACAACCGGGGCCTGCGCGCCGTGCCGGGCCTCGAACGGGCCAGAACCCTCGTCGGCGACCGCACCGATTATGCTGTTTTTGAAAAACAAATGCAGGAAGCGGGCCTGTTCGACTGCGTCATCGACATGGTGGGGTTTGAACCCGCCGACGCCGAAAGCGCCGTGCGGGCCTTTCGCGGGCGGGTGGGCCAGTTCGTTTTTTGTAGCACGGTGGATGTGTTTCCCAAACGCCCGCTGGCCTACCCGATTCGCGAAACCGACCCGCTGGGGGCCTCGCCGACGTTTCCCTACGCCTTCAAAAAAGTGCAGATGGAAGAAGCCTTCTGGCGGGCGCACGAGGAAGGCGATTTTCCGCTGACCGTCATCCGCCCCGCCGCCACGTACTCCGAAGGCTGGAGTCCGCTCGTGACGCCCTTCGGCGGGCAGAGCTATCCCCTCGACCGGCTGCGCAAGGGCCTGCCCATCGTGCTCCACGGCGACGGCTCGGCCATCTGGGTGGCCTCGCACTCCGACGACGTGGGCCGGGCCTTCGTCAGCGCCGTGGGCAACGCCGCTACGCTCGGCCAGGGCTACAACGTGACCGGCGACGAGCCGATGACCTGGCACGCCATGCACCGCATCGTGGCCGAAGAACTGGGCGCGCCCGAGCCGAATTTCGTCTGCATCCCCACCGACGTGCTGGCCCGCCTCGCCCCGGCTGAATCGGAGTGGTGCGTCGAAAATTTCCAGTTCAACAACCTTTTCGACAACACAAAAGCGAAGGCGGAACTCGGTTTTCGCTACACGATTCCCTACCGCGAAGGCGTTCGCCGCTGCCTGGCGTACCTCGACGCTACGGGCGGCATCGAGGATTGCGCGAAGTACCCGTTTTATGAGCAGGTGCTGGAAAAATGGGCGAGGGGCGTCGAGGCGATGGACGAAGAAAATTAAAAAATTGCCTCCTCACCCCGTCATTGCGAGCGGAGGTTTTCAAACAAGTGAAACGCGGTTTGAAAACCGAGCGCGGCAATCCCCAATCGGAGACCAAAAGAGCTTAAGCCGAGTAACTGGTATTTTCCAAAAATGCTGTTGGCATGTGGCAAAGGATTGCTTCGTCGCAGAGCCTCCTCGCAATGACGCGGTGGGGAAAGGTTTCTTCGTTTTTAAAATCCATTTTACTGAAAATGAAACACATAATCCTTTTTCTATTCATCCCTGCTCTTGCTTTCGCCCAAACTCCCGACACCTACCCCGTCACCGCCTACGGGGCCGTGGCTGACGGCAAAACCGACAACACCGCCGCGTTCCAGAAAGCGATCGACGAAGCCGAAAAGAAAGGCGGTACGGTGTACATCCCCGCCGGGCAGTGGCTCATCGCGGGCAGCGTACGGGTGAAGCCCGGCGTGGCGCTCGTGGGTACCAACGAGGGGCCGCTTTCGCCCTACCAGCTCACCGGCTCGGTGGTGCTGGCCACCGGCGGGCGCGGCAACGAAGACGCCCCGCCGCTGTTCGAACTCTGGAACGCTTCCACCGTCGGCGGCTTCAGCGTGTACTACCCGGAGCAGGACGTGAACGCGATCCAGCCCTACCCCTGGACGTTCTACCAGCGCAACCCGCCCGTGGTGCATTCGCTGACCGAAAAACGGCCCGAGGATTTCAACGTCACGATCAAAAACATCACGCTTTTCAACAGCTACAACGGCATCCGCACCGGGCCGGATGAAAACGGGCGGCACCTCATCCGCGACGTCCACGGTTGCGTGCTGCGTCGGGGCATTTTCGTGGATTGGGTGGGCGACATCGGGCGCATCGAAAACGTGCAGTTTCACAGCCACTTCTGGTTTCACCCCAGCACGAAGGGCAACTGGGATCGGGTCTTCGACTTCATGCAGAAAAACCTCGAAGCCTTCATTTTTGGCCACTCCGACTGGGAGTACGTGACGAATACCTTCGTGTTTCCGGCCAAAATCGGTTACAAGTTCATCAAAACCCCCAACGGCACCTGCAACGGGCAGTTTCTGGGCATCGCCGCCGACGCCACCGAGACCTGCGTCGTGGCCGAGGCGATTCAGTCGCAGGGGCTGCTGATTACCAACGGGCAGTTCAATTCGCACCGCAAGGGCCGCAGCACGCAAATCATTGTCGAGAAAGGCTGCGAAGGCAGCATCCGGTTTACGAATTGCGGCTTCTGGGGGCCGGTCGAAGGAAACGTGCAGGTGCTGGGCAACGCCAACGTGTCGTTCTTCAACTGCTACTTTTCGAGCAACCACGTTTCCAGAGACCCTAAAAATCCAAGCTGGTCCATCGTGGCCGCCGAAGGCAAACTCCAGGTGCAGGGCTGCACGTTCGACGGCACCCAGACCGACGAAGTGGCCCAGTGGACCTACGGCGGCACCAAGCGCCGCCCCGAGTGCATCTGGCTGAAACCCGGCGTGAAGCACGCCATCCTGACCGGCAACAACGGCTGGAACGGCGTGCGCATCCGCAACGAAATCGGGGCGCGGGCGGTGGTGCGGGATAATGAGCCGGTTGAAACCACCCAAGTCCGACCCGTCCGCGTCCGGAGTCAACGGTGAGCGCAGCGGGCGGTCAGCGCCCTTCGGGGCGCAGGCCCAGCAGGCCGAGCAGGTCGCGCATCCGGTCCACGGTGTAGTAAACGTGGGTTTCGTCGAGCGTCACCTGCTCGTGTACCCAGGTAGTTTGGTAGGGAATGTGCACGGCGTGCGCGCCCAGCGCCACCACCGGCAGCACGTCGGACTTGGGCGAGTTGCCCACCATCAGAAACTCCGCCGGTTGCAGGCCGTGGCGTTGCAGGATGCGCCGGTAGGTGGCCTCGTCTTTTTCGCTGACGATTTCGATGTGCGTGAAGTAGTCGCCCAGGCCCGAGCGGGCCAGTTTGCTTTCCTGGTCGAAGAGGTCGCCCTTCGTGAGCAGCATTAGTGGGTAGTGGTTTTCGAGCGCGTCAAGGGTTTCGCGGACATCGTCGAGGATCTCGATGGGTTGGTGCATCAGCGTTTTGCCCAGCGTCAGAATCTGCGCGAGGTCGGCGGTGCTCACCCGGCCGTCGGTGAGTTCGAGGGCCGTTTCGAGCATCGAGAGCGTGAAGCCCTTGGCCCCGTAGCCGTACAACTTCAGGTTGCGCAATTCAACCTCGTACAACCGCCGCCCGATGGTGGCTTCGTCGGCGTAAGCCAGGAGCAGGTCGTGGAGTTGGCGCTCGACGTTCTGGAACAGCGGCTCATTCACCCACAGCGTGTCGTCGGCGTCGAAGGCAATGAGTTTGATGGAATCGAGAGGGGGCATGAGCAGGAGGAGCAGGTGTAAAAACGAGCAGGTGCAAAGGTAGGATCCGGCGGGTTTTACAAAAAACAGGCGGTCCTTCCCAACGTTTGAGGCTGTTTGAACGTCCTGGACAACGCAGCGCGGCGCGTTTCGCATTTGAACGTCCGCCCACGGCGCTATCTTTACCCTTGCCTGCCCGGGCACCCCGACAACCTCAGAACCGCATGAAGAAACGTTTCCCCCTGCTGTTTTTCCTGCTTCCGCTTGCCCTTGCCGCGCAGGCCCAAACGGTTGAGCTGACCGGCACCGTCCGCGATTCGCTTACCCGCCAGCCTCTTGCCCGCGCCGCCGTTGTACTGGATTACGATAAATTCACGAAGGGAAAAGGCACCTACACCGACGAGCAGGGGCGTTTCTCGTTTTCGGTTGCGCCGGGCAAGCGCATCGTCGTCGTGCGGCACGTGGGGTATCTGACCTTCCGGGCTGTGCTCAACGTGCGGGAAAACACCCACCTCGACGTGCGCCTGTCCAGCGTGGCGAGCCAGTTGGAGGAAGTCGTCGTGACCAGCAAGGGCTTCGACCGCAACGTGCGCCAGCCGCTGCTGGGCGTCAGCCAAATCAACATCGCGACGTTGAAACGCATGCCCGCCGCGCTGGGCGAGGTGGACATTTTGCGGAGTCTGCAACTCTTGCCCGGCGTGACGAGCGTCGGCGAAGCGGCCAACGGGGTGAACATTCGGGGCGGCACGACGGACCAGAACCTGATTCTGCTCGACGACACGCCCATTTTCAACCCCACGCACATGTTCGGGTTATTTTCGGTGTTTCCGCCCGACGCCGTCAGTGGGTTGGACCTCTACAAAGGCAACGTGCCCGCCCGCTACGGCGGGCGGGCCGCTTCGGTGCTCGACATTGCGTTGAAGAACCCCGACCTGGAGACCTTCCGCCTGAACGGCGGCATCAGCCTGGTGGCCAACCGGTTGACGCTCGACGTGCCGCTGGTAAAAAGCAAGTTGGGGGTGCTCGTCTCCGGGCGCGGGGCCTTCAACGACTTCCTGCTGCCGCTGGCTTCCAAACGCCTCGACAACATCAGGGCCAAATTCGGCGACGGCGTGGTGAAAGCGTTCTGGCGGGCCAACGACCGCAACACGGTGACGGCGATGGGGTATTTTAGCAAAGACTTTTTCCAAACCAATTTGCTGGGCAGCCTGGCCAACATCCCCGCCGTGGCCACGCAGTTCGACCACCAGACCACCAACGGGATGGTGCGCTGGTTTCACGCCTTCAACCCAAAGCTGAACCTGCAAACCACGGTATTGCTGGCCCGCTACGTGCCGCAGGTGTTGTCGGTGGAAGACAGCACGGCCAACAAAGTTGCCCTCCGGCAGGCCCTGCTGCAACGCACGGTGAAAACCAACCTGAATTACCAGACGGCTCGGCATAAACTCGAAGCGGGCCTCAGCGCCACCCACTACCGGCTCGACCCCGGCGCGTTGCTGCCCGGTCGTAGCCCAAGCGTGAATTACCAGCGCACGCCCACCGAGCGGGGCCTCGAACTGGCCCTGTACCTGGAAGACGAAATCGAGGTTTCCTCCCGGCTGGCCGTCTCGGCGGGGTTGCGCTACGCGCACTTCCTGAACCTCGGCCCGGCCGTGGTGCGCCGCTACGCCAGCGGCGAAGTACCCGACGCCACCACCGTGGTGGATTCGGCGCAGTATGGTAGCGGGCGGGTATTTAACCGCTACGGCGGTTTCGAGCCGCGTTTTGGCGTACGCTACGCACTCAGTCCGAGCGCTTCGGTAAAGGTCGGTTACAACCTGATGCGGCAGTACCTCCAGGTGGTGACCAACACCACCACGCCGCTACCGACCTCTCGTTGGAAAACCAGCGACGAGCACATCCGGCCGCAAATCAGCCAGTTGGTGTCGGCGGGGTACTTCCAGAATTTGAAAGACAACATCTACGAACTCTCGGCGGAAGTGTACTACCGCGCCACGCAAAACGTGCTCGATTACAAGCCGGGGGCCAACTTTCTGCTCCAGCCGTATCCCGAAACCCAACTCCTCCAGGGCCGGAGCAAAGCTTACGGGCTGGAGGTGATGTTTACCAAAAAGAAAGGCGAACTCACGGGCTGGGTCAATTACACCTACGCCCGCACCCTCAACCAGGTGGCACCGGGCGTGGATTTCCGCCACCAAATCAACAACGGCGATTGGTACCGGGCCAACTACGATCGCCCGCACAGTTTCAACGCCAGCCTCAACATCAACCAGGGCAAGCACCACAGTTTTTCGTTCACCTTTGCCTACAGCACCGGGCGGCCCTACACCGCCCCGGAGGGGTTCATCCGCTACCAGGGGCGCACCTTTCCGTTTTACGACGAACGCAACCAGTACCGGCTCCCGGCCTACCACCGGCTCGATTTTGCCTGGAACATCTACAACCCCAGCCTGAAAGCCCGCCGCTGGCAGGGCCACTGGACGTTTACGGTGTACAACCTGTACGGGCGGCGCAACGCCTACTCGATTTTTTACCGCACCGAAGGCCGGGCCACCAACCCGTACCGGCTGCAGATTTTCGCCGCGCCTATGCCGAGTCTGACGTACAATTTTGAATTCAACTGAAAGCCGCCGATTTAACCATGACTTCCTCGTTTGCAAAACGCGTTTGGGTGCTGCTTGTCTCCGGTTGGCTGGGGGCAGGCTGCGTGGACCCCGATACGCCCGAACTCCGGCCCACGGTGGACGTCATCGTGGTGGATGGCACGATCAACGACCTGCCCGAACCGCAACTCGTGTACCTCAACCGCTCCCGCGCCGACCCCAAAACGGGCCGGTTCGGTTCCCTGCCGCTGACGGGCCTGCGGGTCGAACTGGTCGTGGATTCGTTGCAAACGATGCTTTTTCGGGAAATTACGCCGGGCACGTACCAAGCACCCGATGGCTTCGGGGGGCAGGTGGGGCACCGCTACCAACTCCGGTTTGCGCTGGAGAACGGGAACCGCTACGAGTCGGTGACGGAAACCATGCGGGCGGCACCGCCCATCGAAAGGCTCTCGGCGCAATTCAACCCGCAAAGCCTCAACCCGACGCTGTACAACGGCTTCCGGGCGGCCCACGACGTGACGCTAACCACGAAAGACCCCGCCGACCAGCACAACTACTACCGTTGGGATTGGGTGCTTTACGAAAAACAATACTGGTGCCGCTCGTGCTACCAGGGCGTGTACGCGGTGTACAACCTGCTGCCCCACCGGGTTTACATCGATGATGAAAACCGGGCTTACTTCGTGTCGGGTACTCAGCTACTGGAAGAATGTTTTGCTCCGAAACAGGGCGATCCGGACTACAAAGAAGTGTTCGAGCGAATGAGCAACGGCGGTGCCCTGAGCGAGTTCACCTACGATTACCGCTGCCGGAACGCGTGCTGGGAAATCATCACCAGCTCCGGGCTGGTGCTCTTCGACGACCTTTACACCAACGGCGCGACCCTGACGCAGCGCGTTGCGCAAATCCCTTTTTTCACCCATCATCCGGCCCTGGTCGAACTCCGGCAGGTGGCGCTCAGCCCGGAAGCCTACCGGTTTTACAAAGTGGTGGAAGACCAAACCCAAAACAACGGCGGCCTGACTGATACGCCCCCCGTGGCCCCGGTGGGCAACGTGCGCAACGTAGCCAACCCTCGCGAGCGGGTGGTGGGCTACTTCGCCGCTGCGGGCGTGGCGTCCCGGCGCCTCTGGCTCGACCGCCGGGACGCCAGCGGCCCTTCGCTGGGCACGTTCAACTCGTCCGATCCGCCCGTGCTCGACGAAGAGGAACTGTTTGTAGCCCTCAACCAGCGCCGCCTGTCGCTCGAACCGCCCCCGCCCTACATTCACAACCGCTTTCCCCCAGCCATTCTGATTTTCGGCGGACCTCCACGCGTGCCCACCGCTGTGTGTGTTCCCGGTTTTAACCGCACGCCCGTGAAACCCGACGGCTGGCGGGAGTAAACGTTCTTCGCTCCTGAAGGCCATTTACTTTTCAACACCCCAGGTTCTCCTTTTGCCGCTTCAACCACCTCTTTTGTCGGCTGGTGGGATTTCGGGGTGCAGTTCACCCGGCGATGCGGCACCTTTGACCCATCGATTTACAACGACACTTCGTCACGGCTATTCATAGGTTAGGTTAAGGTTAGGTGGACGGACTTCCCCGGTAGCATTGCCACCGGGGAATTTTTTTGCCGCTTTACCCAACGGTTCTGCGGTTTCAGCCACCCGCCCTGTCCGTTCAGCGAGATAGGGCTTCGCGGCGGCGCAGCGGGCCGTTAGTTTTGTTGGGGCCGGGCCACCCCTGGAAGACGAGAGGCCCACCACGCCCCATTTTAGTTTCAACGCCCATGAATTTCACCGAAAAACGCTTCACCCTTATCGGCGGCGGCATTGCGGGCCTCACCACGGCCATCGCGTTGCGGCGCGTCGGCATCCGGGCCACCGTGTTCGAGGCCGCGCCCGCGCTCCGCCCGATCGGGGCTGGGCTGGCCCTGGCCGCCAACGCCATCAAGGCCTTTCGCTGGCTCGGCATCGCCGACGAGGTGGTGGCCGCCGGTCGGCTGCTCGATTCGTTCGCCATTTACGACCCGCGCGGCCAACTCATCACCCGCACCGACAGCCGGGCCGTGAGCGCGCGGTACGGCCTCGACAATTTTGCCATCCACCGGGCCGCCCTTCACCAGGTTTTGCGCACCCACCTCGACGACGACCAGATCGTTACGGGCAAAAAAGCCGTTCGGTTCGTGTCCGGGAAAAGCAGCCGGGTGACCGTGCATTTTGAGGACGGCAGCGCGCACCAAACCGACTACCTGCTCGTGGCCGACGGCATTCACTCCGCTCTGCGTCGGCAACTGCTGCCCGAAAGCCAGCCCCGGTACGCGGGCTACACCTGCTGGCGGGCCATCATCGACAGCACCGGCCTGGCCCTCAGCGACGCCTCCGAAACCTGGGGACCGCAGGGCCGCGTGGGCCTGGTGCCGCTGGCGGGCAACCAGCTTTACTGGTTTGCCTGCCTCAACGGCCCGGCCAACGACGACCGCCTGCGCCGGTTTACGCCGAGCAGCCTGGCCCGCCAGTTTGGGGGCTACGCCGAACCCATTGGCGAGGTGCTGGCCCGCACGAAACCCGAAAACCTGCTCTGGAACGACATCCTCGACCTGAAACCGCTCGCCCACTACGCCTTCGGGCCAGTCCTGCTCCTCGGCGACGCGGCCCATGCCACCACGCCCAACATGGGCCAGGGGGCCTGCCAGGCCATCGAAGACGCCGTCGTGCTGGCCGACGAATTGCGGAAGGGTGGTGACGTGGAAGCGGCCTTCGCCCGTTTTGAACAGCGGCGGCTGAAGCGCACGCGCCACGTCACCGAAACCTCCCGGCGCATCGGGCAACTGGCCCAGGCGGAAAACGCGCTGCTGGTCTCGCTCCGTAATTTCGTGTTCCGGCGCCTGCCGGAGCGCGTCAACGAAAAGCAACTGGAAACCCTGTACCGGGTTGATTTTTAAACCAATGATGGAATGAGTGAATGAAAGAATGAATGAATAAAAATGCCATCGCTATTCATTCATTCTTTCATTCACTCATTCCATCATTGCCCCAAGTCGATGACCTACGAAACCTGGGTGTTGCTGTTTCTGGGCATGGTCACGGCCATGTTGCTGTACAATGTCGTGCAATGGGCGTTGTACCGCGAGCGCATTTACGGTTTGTACACGCTATTTATGCTTATTTGGCTGGTGTATTTCACGCTGCGGTTCAACCGCGAGCGGCTGCCGTTCAGCGTGCCGGGCTGGGAATTCGTGCGGATTGTGATGCCCAACGTGGCCTACCTCGCCTACCTGAGTTTCACGCGGGCGTTTCTGGAAGGAAAACACTTACGGCAAACCGGCCTCATCCGCATGCTGCGGATTGCCGAAGGCATGCTGCTGGGCTACGCCGGGTTTGAAACCATCGCCTGCCTGCTGACGGACTTCTGGCGAACCCCCGCGCACGCGCTGATTTTCACCGTCGAGCGGTTGAGCCTGATCGCCGTGGCGCTGTACACGATCCTGAAGATTTTCCGCCGCAGGGACATCGTTACGCGGCTGTTCATCACCGGGTCGCTGATGCTGGTGGTGGGGGGGCTGTCGTCGGTGCTACTGAGCCTGGTCTGGCCGGGCATGGAGCGCAACGCGGACCCGTTCTGGCACGCGCACCTGACGTACCTACACGTGGGCATCATCCTCGAACTGCTGTTTTTCTCGGTCGGGCTGGCCTTTCGCCATCGGCGCGACGCCATCCGGAAGGCGCTGGTGGACAAAGAACTGGCCCGTGAACGCGAACAGCGCCGCCGCGAACACGCCGAGGGCGCGCTGGCCGTGCAACAACTCAACCAGCAAATGACCGAGATGCAGATGCGGGCCTTACAGGCGCAAATCAGCCCGCATTTTCTGTTCAACAGCCTCAACTCGCTCTCGGCGCTGATCGCCGACGAGCCACCCAAGGCCGAAAAGTTCGTGGACGAAATGGCCAGCGTGTACCGCTACCTGCTGCGCGCCAACGACACCGGCCTGACGCCGCTCCGCCACGAGCTTCGTTTTCTGCACTCGTACTACCACTTGTTGAAAACCCGCTACGGCGCGGGCATCGACCTGCGCATGGACACCGACCCGACCCTGCTTGACCACCTGCTGCCGCCGCTGACGCTGCAATTGCTGGTCGAAAACGCCGTCAAGCACAACGTCGTGTCGGCGGAAGCACCGCTGACCATCCGGGTGTTCACCGCCACCGACCGCACCCTCTGCGTGCACAACTCGCTCCGGCGCAAGGCGGGCAACCGGCTCAGTTCGACCCAAAAAGGGCTGCTCAACATCACCGAAAAATACCGCCTGCTCAACCAGCCCGACATTCGCATCGAAGAAACCGACGTGGCCTTCGAGGTGGGCGTGGCGCTGATTGCGCCGGAGGCGCAGGTGGTCAAGTGATGAGAAATACGGCCCAGGTTCTCTTTTCCCCGCTTCAACTGCCCGTTTTGCCAGTCGGTGTAACTCGCTTTGGCGTTCGTCCGCCCGGCGGGTCAACTTTGCCCCGTCAACTCCGACACCCGACAACTTTTTCAAACTCCAATCAACTCAACATGAAAACGCTTACCCGCTCCGCCGTCGCCGGTCTCCTGCTTTGCCAGGCCCTCGTTCCCGCCCATGCCCAGCAGCGCGCTGCCAAGTCGCCCGCCAAAACGGCGGTCGCTTCGGCCAAACCGAAACCCGTCGCCGCCCACGCCACCGCCCCGAAAGCGCAGCCGTCGGTGGCCCAGGCCGCGCCGCAACGCGAAGCCGCCTCCGTCGCCCAGGCGCAATCGGAGCGTCCGCAGGCCCAACCCGCCGCCCCGTCGCAACGCACTTCGTACGCCACCCGTCCGAAAGCCCGGGCCTCGTCGTCGGGCAGCAAGTACCTTAACGTCGGCATCGGTCTGGCGGCGTACGGCGCGGGCGGGTTGCCCATCGGCGCGTCGCTGGAGGTGGATTTGAAAAACAACATCTCCGTCGGCGGTTTTGTGGACTACGCACGCTACGGCTACAACAACTACGGCTACAAGTGGAATTACACGTTCATTTACCTCGGCGCGCGGGCCTCGTATCACGCCAGCGAACTGCTCGGCGTTGCTAACCCCAGGTTTGACCCCTACGCGGGCCTGTCGCTGGGCTACCGCAGCGCCCGCTACTCCGACCACGACGGCTACTACGGCGCGTACAGTAGCCCCTACGCCAGCACGGTGTTCATCGGCGCGCACGTCGGTGCCCGCTACCTGTTCAGCGATAAAATCGGCGGCTTCGCCGAAGTCGGCTACGGCGTGGCCGCGCTGAAGGTGGGCCTGACGGCAAAACTCTGAGCGAATCCCTCGAATTTCCCTCTCTCGTTTAAGACCGCATCCCCCGCCCGTTTTACGGAGCCGGGGGATGTTTTTTTGCGGAAAAAGGCTTGTAAATGGTTGAGACGAAAGGGTTTGCCAAAGCTGAAACAGCGTCTGTGCGGCTTCGCCGTTTCATGCTTTTTCTGTGTCCGATTCACCACCCGGTTCTTCCGCTTCATGGCCTGCCTGTTCCGGTTGAACGGCTAAGGACGCGGTCACGCCCCGATTACCGGCGATTTTTACCCCGTAATCCGACTGACGGATTGCCGATTCAATCTCCCAATCAACTCCTAAAACAATGAAGCGAAAACTTCTCCGCGCGGGCCTCTGGGTGCTTGGCGCACTGACTCTGCTGGTTTTTGGCGGTTTCGCCTATTTCCAGATCACGTTTCCGAAGGCCGAACCGGCTCCGGAACTGAAAATCGAACGCACGCCCGTACGCGTGCAACACGGCGAGTACCTGGCCAACCACGTGGCGGTGTGCCTCGATTGCCACGCCCAGCGCGACTGGAGCCGGTACGCGGGGCCGCCGAAGCCCGGCACCCGGGGCGCAGGCGGCGACCACTTCGGCCACGAAATGGGCCTGCCCGGCGACATTTACACCAAAAACCTGACGCCCGCCGGCGTGGGCGACTGGACCGACGGCGAACTGTTCCGGGCCATCACCACGGGCGTGGGCCGCGACGGCAAGGCGCTGTTTCCCCTCATGCCGTACAACCACTACGGCCTGTCGGACCCCGAGGACATCAAGGACGTGATCGCCTACCTGCGCACGCTGCCCGCCGTGAAAAACGAGATTCCGAAACGGCAACTGGATTTTCCGCTGAATTTCATCGTCGAAACGATGCCGCAACCGGCTAACTTTCAGAAAAAACCCGACACGCTCGACCGCGTGGCCTACGGCAAGTACCTGATTACGATGGCCAGTTGCGACGATTGCCATACGCCGGTGGGCGACGATCACAAGCCGGTGCCAGGCCGGGAGTTTGCGGGCGGCACCGACATAAAACTGCCTTACGGTACCATCCGGCCCGCCAACCTGACGCCCCACGAAACCGGCCTGGGCCGCTGGACCGAAGAACAGTTTGTGGCCCGCTTCAGGGCGCACGCCAGCAAAGAATTTACGTCGCCGAAAGTGGACCCGAAGGGCTTCAACACCATCATGCCCTGGGTGATGTACGGCGGCATGAAAGAAAGTGATTTGAAGGCCATTTTCGCCTACCTGCGCACGGTGAAACCGGTGAAAAACGAAGTCGTGAAATTCACCCCGGCGGCCAATTCGCAGCCCATTGCAACAAACAACTAAGCCAGGTGGGTTATTGGCCGCTGACTTATCGACGACGGTTTAAGCCGTTGATTTATAAATTGATAACTTGGCAACCAATCACCCACCCGCCGGTAAATCAACCCTGCCATGCTACTCAACCAAGTCACCCTGCTGACCAGCAACCTGGGCAAAACGCTGGATTTCTACGAAAACGTGCTGGGCCTGACGCTCGCCGATTGCCCCTCGGAACGCCTGACGTTTAACGTGGGCCGTTCGACGCTGGCCTTTCAGGCGGCCCGCCGGTCGGAGCCGTTTTACCACCTGGCGTTTTCGGTGCCTGCCAACCACTTCCAGGCGGCATTTGCCTGGCTGGGGCAGCGCGTCGAGATTCTGCCCTTCTGCGGCGACTGCCGCGTCGCGGAGTTTCCGCACTGGGATGCCCGCGCCTGCTATTTCCACGACCCCAGCGGCAACATTCTCGAACTCATTGCGCGGGATGCCCTGCCCAACGCCCCCAGGCCCACGTTTACGCGCACGCCCATCGTGGGCCTCAGCGAAATCGGCATTGTGACCGACAACGTGGGCCTGGCCTGCCTGGCGCTCCACGAACGCTACGGCGTGCCGTACTTCGCCCGGGGTCCACGCCTGGCCGATTTCGCCGTCATGGGCGACGACGAGGGCCTGTTCGTGGTGGCCCAGACCGGCCGCAGTTGGTGGCCCACCCTGCGCCCCGCCGAGCGCCACCCGCTCGAAATTGCAATCGAGCGCGACGGCGTGGCGAGCCAGCTTCAGTTGGTGTAGAGAGTAGAGAGAAAAGAGAAGAGAGGATAGCGAAATGCAACGTGCCTTTTCGCTATCCTCTCTTCTCTTTTCTCTCTACTTCACTTCCCCATCCACCGCTTGAAATCGCTGGCGCGTTCGCGGCTGACGAGCACCTCGTCGTCGGGGGCGGGTTTGAGGGTGAGCTTGAGTTTGTTGTTGAAATACGGGTGGATTTGCTGGACGGAGGCGATGTCGACGATGTACTGGCGGTTGGCCCGGAAAAAATGCACGGGGTCGAGCATTTTTTCCAACTCATCGAGGGTGTAATCGAGCGAGAATTTCTGGTTGCCGCGCGTTTTGAAAAGGCTGATGCCTTCTTCGGAGTAGAAAAAGGCGATGTCGGTCACTTCGACGGGCACCCACTGCTGGCGGTTTTTCACCAGAAACCGCTTGCGGTATTCGGTGGGCTGAATCTGCTGGCGGAGTTGCTCCACGAGGGCATCGATGGCCAGGCGGCCGCCGGTGCCGCCGCTGGCGTCGGGGCGGGCGGCTTCGGGCTGGGCCTGGAGGCGGCGGTGCTTTTCGAGGCTGGCCTCCAGTTCGTGGCGCTTGATGGGCTTGAGCAAATAGTCGATGCTGTTGACCTTGAAAGCGCGCAACGCGTATTCGTCGTACGAGGTGGTGAAAATCACGGGCGATTCGACGGGCGTCTGCTCGAAAATCTCGAAGCTCTGCCCGTCGGCCAGTTCGATGTCCATCAAAATCAGGTCGGGGGCGGGGTGGTTCTGGAGCCAGTCCACCGAGGCCCGCACACTGGCCGCCGAGCCAACTATTTTAATGTGCTCGTCCACTTCCTGCAACAGCTTGGAAAGTTTTTTGACGGCCAGTTCTTCGTCTTCGATGATTAGGACATTCATGGGAGTAAAAAATTCGTCTGGTAAGGGGAACGGGCGTCAAGTTCGCGGAAAAGCGGATTTTGGCGAAATCCTTTTTCATCAAACCGGCAGAAACCCGCGATGAATTTGCACAAAGCGGGGGTGAAACGGAGCTATTGGGTGATGGAGGGAGGGCGTGATTGAGTGAGACGAAATGCATTTTAATCACTCCCTGACCGCCACCCGCGCCGGGGCCACCAGCGGCAGCGTGACCGTAAACCAGCCGTCGCGCTCTTCCACGAGCGGGTCGGTCTGACCCAAAAGCCGGAAGCGGGCCGCAATGTTGGCCAGGCCGACCTTATTGGATTCCACCCGGGCGACTTTTTTCTGCAACGTGTTGCTCACCACCAGGTGCCCGAAGGCGTCGGTGCGGAGGCGGATGACGAGCGGTTGCTCGGCCAGGATGACGTTGTGCTTGACGGCGTTTTCGACCAGCATTTGCAGCGTCAGCGGCGGCAGACGAGCCTCCAGCCAGACGGAATCGACCGCCAGTTGCAGCTCGATGGCCGGGCCGTAGCGGGTTTTCAGCAAATGAAAATACGACTGGATAAATCGCAGTTCGGCGGCGAGCGTGGTCAGTTCGCCTTCGTTGGAGCGCAGCAGGTAGCGGTACACACTGGCCATTTCATCCACAAATTCGGTGGCCAGCCGGGGGCTTTCGTCGATGAGCGAGGAAAGCGTGTTGAGCGAGTTGAACAGAAAGTGCGGATTGACCTGGTTCTTCAGCGAGTCGAACCGCGCCTGCCACTGCACCTTCAGCAGGTCCTCCTTTTCCTGGTAGGTTTGTCGCCACTCGCGCAGCACGTACAGGCTTTCGTACAAACCAAAATACACGAAGTGGTAAAACACCTGAATGCCCGCCGTGCTGGTGTAGTCGAGCAAAGTGAGGGTGATGCGCTTGTGCTGAAGCAGGGCGTGGGCGGCAATTCGGGCCAAAACGGCCAGGTTGACGAGCACCGGCAGTTCCAGAGCCAGCACCAGCAGGCGGCGGCGGGTATTTTCTAGGCCGGGAAACCGCCGCTGCACCCGCAGCACAATCCACCGGGCCAGCATCCAGAACACATAGCCGGACGTGACGGCGACCCCCACAAACCGGAGAATCGTTTCGCGCGAGCCGGTCAGGTACACTTCCAGCCGGAAGAACGCCGTGCCGAAACAAAACAGCACCAGCGGCCCCAGCAGCCGGAGGCGAATGTCGTTGGGGGGGGGCGTTGCGCGGGAGCGGGGGGCGTTCATGCTCAGGAAACAAGGTGACTGGCGGGCAGCAGCGGCAACACGACGGTGAAACAACGGTCGTCTTCGTTGACGTTCACCGCGCCCTGGCCGAGGAGTTCGTACTTGGCGGCGATGTTGCTCAACCCCACCCGGCCCGAAGGCACCCGGATGGTTTTGCGCTGCAAGTTATTCTGCACCACGAGCCGCCCGACTTTGGTCGTGCGAATTTCGATGGTCAGGGGCTGATTGGGCAAAATGACGTTGTGCCTGACGGCGTTTTCAACCAAAAGCTGGAGCGTCAGCGGCGGAATCAGGTAGTCGAGAAACGACGGACTGACCTGCTGCTCCAGCCGGATGCCCTCGCCGTAGCGGATGCGGAGCAGGTAAAAGTACGACCGGACGAAGTCGAGTTCGGCGGCGAGCGTGGTCAGTTCGCTTTCGTTGGAACGCAGCAGGTAGCGGTACACGCTGCTGAGTTCGTCGAGAAAAACCTCCGCCTGCGCCGGATCGTCTTCGATGAGCGAGGAAAGCGTGTTGAGCGAATTGAACAGAAAATGCGGGTTGATTTGCTGCTTGAGGCTTTCGAACTGGGTTTGCAGGTTGGCTTTTTTGAGTCGTTCGGTTTCGGTCAGCGTGCGTTGCCACTGCTCGAAAAAATTGATGCTTTCGTAAATCGCCGCCACGATGAGTACGCTCAGGAGCACGAACAGCACTGTCCACGGCAAGCGGCCACTGAGGGGTCGATGGCCGTGGAGCGCCACTTTTTCGTAAACCCAGTGCGTGAGCAGCGTCGTCGCGCCGGAACTGGCCATGAGCAGGGGCAGCGAGAGGACCATCCGCTTCAGGGCCTGGCGGTGGTTGGGAAAAAGCCGGTTGAACCAGAGCGAAATCGCGTTGTTGATGGGCCAGTGGCCGAAAAAAAGCAGGCTTGAAACCAGCGTCGCAAACGCGAAAAGCCCCCCGTCGTGCCAGTACGCCTGCCCGAGCAGGAGCGTGTTGAGCACGAGCAGAAACCCGGGCAGCACGATGGCCTTGATGAAGGTGTCCTGTCGGGTGTAAACGGTTTTCACGATTTGGAACGGGTTGCTGGTTAAAGGCCCTACTGGCCGGGGGCCTGGATAGGATTGACCGGAACCGCAACCGGCTCTTTGCCGAGCAGCGGCAGGCGGACGATGAAAAACCGGCCGTCGTCCTCGATGAGGGGTTCGCTCAGGTTGAGCAAGCGGTACCGGGAGGCGATGTTGGCCAATCCAACCCGGTTGGAGAGCACCCGCACCGATTTTCGGTGGATGGTGTTGGCCACCACCAACTCGCCCGCCTCGGTGGTCAGGATGCTGATGGTCAGGGGGTCTTCAGGCAGCAATACGTTGTGTTTGACGGCGTTTTCCACCAGCAGTTGCAGCGTCAGCGGCGGCAATTGGGCGTCGAGGTAGGCTTCGTCCACTTCCCGGTAAAGCGCCAGCGACGCGCCATGGCGGGTTTTCAGCAGGTGGTAGTACGATTTGATAAATTCCAGTTCGTTACGGAGCGTGGTCAGTTCGCGTTCGCTGGTCTGGAGCAGGTAGCGGTACACACTGCTGAGTTCGTCGAGAAACGCCGTGGCCTGCCGGGGATTTTCGCCGATGAGCGACGAAAGCGAGTTGAGGCTGTTGAAGAGAAAGTGCGGGTTTACCTGGCTTTTCAAACTGTCGAACTGGTGCTGCAACCGGGCCTTCTGGGCGCGTTCCGCCTCCAGAATCGCAATTTTCAGCTTGCCGAGGTAATAGATGATTTCGTAGGCCACCCCCACCAGCACGATGGCCACGTACCCACCGATAAGCTGGCTCACATACACCTCGCGGGTGATGGGCACGCCCGCCAGGCCCACAGCCCCGAATAGCCACACCACGCTCAGTTGCCCCACCGTGACGATCACGAAATACCCCGCGAAGGTCGCCACCACGCGTTGCTGGGTTTGCTCGATGCGCGGGTAGCGGGCGCGCACCCGCCGCAGCCAGCGCGTGAGTACGTCCCAGACGAGCCACACGTAAACCGTCCCCCAGGCGCTCGTGCGCAGGTAAATCCACCCGTTGTAATGGTATTGTTCGAGGTACAGCAGGTTGGTCAGCAGTTCCAGGGCCGGAATGCCAATCAGCCGCAGGCCTTTGTCGTTGAGTTTTTCCAAAGTGGTTGGTGAGCAAGGTCGTTCCCCGATGCAAGATACTCCACCGGGTTCACCTGAACCAAGCGGTGGCGGCGTAGAATGCCCTCCTGCGCGTTTGAAACCGCAAATGGGGTGACTGAAACGGTACGGAATCGAGGCGGAAAACCAGGGATTAGTTTTCCGCTCCTTTCGCCGGGGCGACGTAGCCGCTGCCGAGCAGAATCTGGCCCGGTCGCTGCCCGGTGTGTTTTCCTCCCTCGATCACGGCCACGCCGTTGACGAGCACCGTCGAAAACCCCGTGGCGTAGGCGTGGGGCTGGGCGTAGGTGGCCTGGTCGGCGACGGTTTTTTCGTCAAAAATCACCAGGTCGGCGGCGTAGCCGGGCCGGAGCAGGCCCCGGTCGGCGAAATTGAAGCGCTGGGCCGGGAGCGAGGTCATGCGGCGGATGGCTTCCTCGACCGGAATCACGCCTTTTTCCCGCACGTACCGGCCCAGTACGCGGGCGTTGGTGCCATAGGCGCGGGGGTGCGGCACGCCCGACTGGTATTTGACCACGCCCGCGTCGGAGGCAATCATCGTGTTGGGGTAGCGCAGAATGGTGGCAATGTCGCCCTCATCCATCGAGTGGTACACCATCTGGATGCGCTTCAGGTCGGCCTCGTCCATCAGGGTCATGATGAGGTCGGCCTGGGTGGCGGCGCTGGTTTTGCCCCCGCGTTGCTGGTTGATTTGGGAAATGCTCAGGCCGTTGTAGGTCGAGTCGGCGGGGTAGGAGGCCACCACGGCGTAATCGTAGTTTTTGCGCTGCGCTTTTTTCAGCCCCACCACCATTTCGGCGCGGATTTTAGCCCGCGTGGCCGGGTCGCGAAACCGCACCCGGATCATCGAATCGCTGTCGGCCAGGGCCCACGACGGAATCGTGCTGGCCAGCGAGGTGCTCGAGGCGGTGTAGGGGTACTGGTCGACGGTCACGTCGAGACCCTCGCGCCGGGCGGCTTCGACCAGCGCCACGGTTTGCGTGCTTTGGCCCCAGAGGGGTTTGCCGGAAACTTTGAAGTGCGAAATCTCGACCGGAATGCCGGCCTCGCGGCCAATCTGGATGGCCTCGGCGATGGCCGCTTTCACCTCGTCGTCTTCGTCGCGGATGTGCGAGGCGTAAATGCCGCCGTACCGGGCGGCGATTTTGGCGAGGCTGACGATTTCGGGCGTGCGGGCGTAGGTGCCGGGCGTGTAAATCAGGCCCGTCGAGAGGCCCACGGCCCCGTCTTTCATGGCCTGTTCGACGAGGGCTTCCATTTCGGCCTGCTCGCGGGTGGTCGGGTCGCGGAAGGCCGTTTTCATCACCTTCAGCCGAACCGAATTGTGCCCAACGAGCGAGGCCAGGTTCGGCGAAATCCCCTTCATTCGGAGGGTGTCAAAATAACTGCGCAGGTGAATGTCCGACCCGCCGCAATTGCCCGTCACGAGCGTCGTGACGCCGTCAAAAAGGAAATTTTCCGCGCCGGGCCGGTCTTCGAGGCTGCTTTCCAGGTGCGTGTGCACGTCGATGAACCCCGGCGCGACAATCTGGCCGTTGGCATCGATTACGGTCTTCGCTTCCGAGGCCGGGATGTTGCCCAGCCGGGCAATTTTGCCGTTTTTGATGGCCACGTCGGCGCGCACCCAGGGGTTGCCGGTGCCGTCGACGACGCGGCCATTTTTGATGAGCAGGTCGTATTGCTGGGCAACGGCAAAGGTGGGGAGGAAGGCGAGGAGGAGGGTGGGGAGGCGCATGGGGGTAGATCGCCGGGTTCGAGCGTGAGCCAAATTAAGGGATGCGTTCGAGAAAACCGCGCCTGCGGCGGCAGTCAGCCTTTTCCCGATAAATTCTTATTTTTGAGAAAACAAACGCTCGCAATCATGGAACTGATCCTTCGCGTGGAAGACGAAAAAGCGCCTTTTTTGCTTGAACTGCTGAGCAATTTTTCATTCGTGGAAGTGGAATCGCCCACTGCTGACGAGGAACCGACCAAAGAACACATCTTTGCTGACCTGAAGCGGTCGCTCATCGAGTTGGAAAACGGCACGCTGAAAACTCGCCCTCTTCAAGCATTGCTCGATGAGATTTGAAGTCGTCACCATCCCGGATTTTGACCGGGCTTTCAAAAGGTTGTTCAAAGAATACGCATCCCTGATCAGCGAAGTGGCCGAACTGGGTGCTTTGCTCGCCGAGGAGCCATTTCAGGGCACTCCAATCGGCAAAAACTGCTACAAAATTCGACTGGCCGTCAAGAGCAAAGGCCAGGGAAAATCCGGCGGGGCACGGGTTATCACCTGCGTGGTGGCCGTGGACGAGCGCGTGGTTTTGCTCTCCATCTACGACAAATCGGAGCGGGAAACCATTACGGACAAGGAGTTGGAGCGGTTGCTCAATTCCCTGCCCAGGTGAGTCGCGCTACCACTTCTCCCACCCCTCCGGCTTCGCGTACCTGATTTTCGGCTCAAAATGTTCCCACAGCGTCCGCGACACGGCGCGGAGGAGTTCGTAGCCTTCGTTGGTGGGTTCCCAGCTTTCGTCCTGCTGGTTTTTGGTAATCACGCAAAACACGTAATCGCCCGACGGCGCGTTGACCAGCACCACTTCCGAGCGCGAGCGGTCCACGGCCCCCTGCTTCGAGGCTACCTGCACCGTGGGCGGAAGCTGACTCAGCGCCTCGCCGTCCCAGTAAATCCGGATCAGGTTTCGGTACATCCGTTCGCTCGCTGCCGGGCTGACGACCCGGCCCTCGCGGATGCGCACCAGCAGTTCGGCCATTTCGCGGGGCGTGGTCTGGCCCCAGCCGTAGCGCTGCCAGTCGGGGCGGCGGCCCGGCGTGCGCGAGTTGACGCGGGTTTTCTGAAAACCGTTGGTCGCCAGCCACGCGTTAATGGCCGCGCCGCCGCCCGCCAGCGCCTGGCACCAGAGGCTGGCGGTGTTGTCGGAGGTGGTGATCATCAGCATGGCTACCTTGCTGAGGGCGATTTTCTCGCCGTCTTTGAACGACCCGAGAATATCTTCACCCGCATAAAGCAGCGAATCGCGGTAGGTGAGCGGGACGTGGTAGTCGAGTTCGCCGCGGTTGATTTTGTCGAAAAGGCCAATCGTAATCGGCACTTTGATCATACTCGCTGTGGGAAACAGCGTGTCGGCGGCGATTTCCACGGCCCGGTTGGTCTTCAGGTTTCGGACGTAAATGCCCACGTCACCACGAAAATTCTGCACGAGGGGCCGGAGTTTGGCCTCGAGCTTCGCGTCGGGTTTTTGGGCGAAAAGCGGCGCGTTAATCGCAAGGAACAGAAGCAGTTTTTTCATGGAAATCAAGCTCACGCAGAGGCGCAGAGTTTTCTCTGCGCCTCTGCGTGAAAAAATTAAGGCCGAATCACCGTCCCGTCTTTCCGGCGGGTAGTGCCCCAGGAATAGTCGAAGTTAGCCCCGTCGGGGAAGGGGAACTTGGCGGCTACTTTTTCGTCCAGATCCATGCCGAAACCGGGCGCTTCCTGGGCGTACATGTAGCCGTCCTTTGCGGTCGGGCAGCCGGGGAAGACTTCCTGCGTGTTTTGCGGAAACACGTAGCCTTCGTGGATGCCGAAGTTGTAGCTGGTCAGTTCGAGGGCGAGTTGGGCGGCGTGGGCCACGGGCGAGGCGTCGCCGGGGCCGTGCCAGGCCGTTTTTACGCCAAAAAATTCGCACAGCGTCTGTACCTTCCGCGCCGGACTCAGCCCGCCGATTTGTGAAATGTGGATGCGGATAAAATCAATCAGCCGGTCTTTGATCAGCGGCACGTACTCGTGCTGGGTGTTGAACAATTCGCCCATCGCGATGGGCACGGTCGTGGCGTTGCGCAGCACCTTGAAGTGGTCGTTCTCCTCGGGAGGAAACGGGTCCTCGACGAAAAACGGGCGGTACGGTTCGAGCGCCTTGCACAGATTGACCGCCTGGCTCAGGCTGACGCGCTCGTGGACGTCGTGCAGGAATTCGACCTCCTCGCCGAATTTCACCCGCAGCTTCTCGAACATCTTCGGCACCGAGCGCACGTACAGGCCGGGGTCGAAAATGATTTGCGGGTCGGTGGGGCCACTCTGGTTGGGCGGCAGGCCGAGCGCGGAGGCGGGGGTGCCCGTCGCGCCCCGCGCGCCGTAGTTGGCGTTGCCTTTCTGGCCCATCTGCACGCGCACGTGGCGGTACCCGGCGGCGAGGGCTTTGGACACGTTTTCGTGGAGCTCGACCTCGTCGCTGCCCTGGGCGTGAAAGTACAAATCGGCTCCCTTGCGCACTTTGCCGCCCAAAAGCTGGTAAACGGGCATTTGGGCGCGCTTGCCTTTGATGTCCCACAGGGCCATGTCGACGCCACTCATGGCGTTGAAAAGCACGGGGCCGTTGCGCCAGTAGCTGCTCACGTAGCAGGCCTGCCAGATGTCCTCGATTTCGTCGGCGTTGCGGCCAATCAGGAAGGGCTTCAGGTATTTTTCGAGCGCCGTGGCCACCACGTAGGCCCGCTGGGTGAACGTGGCGCAGCCGATGCCGTACAGCCCCGGCTCGGAGGTCATGATTTTGACCACCACCAGCCGGATGCCGTTGGGCGAGGTCAGGATCGTTTTCACGTCGGTGATTTTCACCGGCGGGAGGCCGGTGAAGGCGGCGGGTTTGGCGGTGGTTTGGGCGAGGGCGTCGGTCAGGGCGGCGGGCGCGGCGCTGAGGGCGGCACCCGCTCCGAGTTTTTGCAGGAGCGAACGGCGATTCATGGAGCAGGCGTAGAGGTTTTAAGACCCGTAAAGATGTTGGAAAACCGGGAATTTGAAAGCCTGTTCGGTCGGTTCGGGTTGTCGAATGGGTTTTTCCGGCAAAGCCTTCATCTTTGCCGCCATGATTCTGGGCCTCAGCAGCTACACTTACGGCTGGGCGGTAGCCGACCCGCACCAGCCCCTCGACGAGCAGGCCTTGCTCGACCGCACGGTCGGATTCGGGCTTACAACCCTGCAATTCGGCGACAACCTGCCGCTGCACGCGCTTTCGCCCGACCGATTGGCGGCGCTGAAAAAACGCGCCAAAGCCGAAGGCGTCCGCCTGGAAGCGGGGGCACGCGGACTGCGGGCCGACCACCTGCACCGGTACGTCGAACTGGCCGGGTGGCTGGGCGCGCCGCTGCTGCGGTTTGTGGTGGATGAAAAAGGCTACGAACCCCCGCTGGCCGACGTGGCGGCTCTTTTGCGCGAAGCGTTGCCCGCGCTCCGGCAATACGGCGTGACGCTCGGCATCGAAAACCACGACCGCTTCCGGGCCGTTGAGCTGGCCGGTTTAATCGAAACCGTCGGCGATGAGCGCGTGGGCATTTGCCTCGACTGCGCCAACTCGCTCGGGGCGGGCGAGGGCCTGGAGTGGGTGGTGGAGTGGCTGGCCCCGCACACGGTCAATTTTCACGTCAAGGATTTTGGCATTACCCGGTTGCCGCACCTGATGGGGTTTCTGGTCGAAGGTCGCCCGGCCGGGCAGGGCCTGCTCAACCTGCCCTGGGTACTGGCGCAACTGGCCCGCTACGGCCGCTGCCAGAGCGCCGTGCTCGAACTTTGGCCCCCGCCCGAAGCCGACCCGGAGGCGACGCTGGAAAAAGAAGCGCGGTGGGTGGAGGAGAGCGTGGGATATTTGAAACGCTATTTCTGAAATACCAGCGGGCATCAATGAAAAAGCCCGTTGCGAACAATCGCAACGGGCTTTTTCAGTAAACGATCAGGAACCTTACACGGCCACGACCGTGAATTTCACCTTGTGCTTCACCTCTTTGTGGAGGTCGAGCGTGGCAGTGAAATCGCCGACGGATTTTACGTCGCCGTCGAGGGTGATTTTCTTGCGGTCCACGTCGAAGCCTTTGGCGCGCAGGGCGTCGGCAATCTGGATGGTGGTGACGCGACCGAAAATCTTGCCGCTCTCGCCCACTTTAGCGGGGATTTCGAGCGTCACGTCGCCGATGGTGGCGGCGAGTGCTTCGGCGTCGAGCCTGAGCTTTTCGGCTTTGTGGGCGGCCTGCTTGGTGTTTTCGGCCTGAATCTTCCGGTTGCTGTCGGTAGCCAGCAGCGCGTAGCCCTGGGGGATGAGGTAATTACGCCCGTAGCCCGGTTTCACCGTCACGAGGTCGTTCTTGTAGCCCAGTCCGGCGATATCGGTTTTGAGAATGACTTCCATGTTCTTGAATGCGTTTAGCGTTTAACGGTCAAGGTTTAACGGCTTTAAACGTTAAGCCTTGAACTTTCAACCTATTTCAGCGAATCGGCTACGTAGGGCAACAGGGCCAGGTGACGGGCGCGTTTGACGGCCTGGGCGACTTTGCGCTGGTACTTCAGGCTCGTGCCGGTGATGCGACGGGGAAGAATTTTGCCCTGGTCGTTGAGCAGCTTGAGCAGGAAGTTGGCGTCTTTGTAATCGATGTATTTGATGCCTGCCTTCTTGAAACGGCAGTATTTCTTGCGGTTCTGGTTTTTTTCGAGCGGCTCGTTGACCAGGGTGGAGTTGCGGTTGTTTCTCATGGTTACTTGGCGTCAACGGGGGATTCGATGATGGCTTTTTTGCCCATCAGGCCTTTGCGTTTTTTCTCGTTGTACGCAATGGCGTGCTTGTCGAGGGCGATGGTCTGGTAGCGGATGATCCGCTCGTCGCGCCGGAACTCCACTTCGAGGAGGGCGGGAACACCCGATTCCGCCCGGAATTCGAAGAGCTGGTAATAGCCCGTGTTCTTTCCCTGAATGCCGTAAGCGAGTTTGCGCAGGCCCATGGCGTCTTCGTGAAGGATTTCGGCTCCGCTGTCGGTGAGGATCTTACGGATTTTTTCGACGGTGTCCTTTGTCTGGGTGTCAGACAAAACGGGAGTGAGGATGAACACCGTCTCATACTGGTTAGCCATTATGTGACTGGTTTGGATGAAACTGAAAATAATTTGGGCTGCAAAAGTAGCCCTTTGCAGCCCAAAATCAAAGAGTTAACCGGAATTTGTGAGAAGTAAGCGGTGAGAAGTAAGATGTTGAAAGGCGGCACTTTCAATTTACCTCTCACCTCTCACCGCTTACTTCTCACAAAACTCACCGCACCTCAAACTCCCCCTCGCCCACTTTAAAGCCTTCCGAGTAGAGTTCGATGGCGTGTTTGCCTTTTTTGTAGGGCTGACCGCGGCTGTAAATGAAGTCCACGGCCTGGTGGGTGTTGGTGTACAGCACGCTTTGCTTGGCGGTGTACACGGTTTGTTTGCCGTTGAACAGGAATTCGCCCGAACCCGTAGCCATGTCCGACACCACCGCCCCGTCGGGGTCGAGGATGCGCAGGTAAACGTCCTTGTTTTCTTTCTGGGTAAGCGGGTTGTCGGCCAGCCTGAACGACACGCGGATTTTGTCCACCCGGCGCGATTTGTAGGTGCCGCCGTCGCGCTCCTTGCCTTTGGGCGAAATGGCGTACACATTGATGTTTTCGGCCTTCAGGGCCGAGGCGATGGTAACTTTATCCGAAAGCTCCCTGTTGCGCGAAGCCAGCGTACTCACCGAATCGGTGTAGGTTTTCCGGGTGGTTTCGAGGCTGGTTTTCAGGCCGGTATTTTCCTGCGAAAGCGTCTGGTTGGTGCTGGCCAGGGTCTGGTTTTCTGTGCGCAGCCGGACAAGCTCCTGATCCTTCTGCGCCAGCAGGGCGTTGTACGTCCGGATTTTCGCTTCGTATTGCTTGACGTTGAACACACTGGTGTTTTTGAGGTTTTCCTTGTCTTTTTCGAGTTGGGCTTTTACCTGCATCAGTTCGTCCACATTGCCGTTGAGCATCTTGATTTCGGCAATTTTGGCGTCGAGTTGATTGGAGAGCGAGTCGAGCCGGGTGGTGGTCGTAACGAGGTCCTTCGTCTTGGTTTCGAGCTGAGTACTGGTCAACTGGGTTTTCTGGCGCTCCTGAAAATACAGGTAGCCCAGCAGCCCCAGCAGCGCCGCCATAATCACCAGGGCAGCGGTGAAATAGTTCTTTTTATCCGACTGACGTTCTTGGGTTTCCATGATGATTTTAGTAGAAGGAGAACAGGAGTTTAACGAAACAAAGCTACTTTTTTGCTTCTTGAATGCAAGAAGGGCCTTTTTATTTTGAATCTATGAACATCGCCGACCGTTTCCGCGCCCTCGAAGCGCAGCTTTCCGCCACCCCGGCCCGCCTCGTGGCCGTGAGCAAAACCCAGCCCACCACTGTGCTGCTCGAAGCCTACGCGGCGGGTTGCCGCCGGTTTGGCGAGAACAAGGTGCAGGAACTCGTCGCCAAACACGACGCCCTGCCGTCCGACGTGGAGTGGCACCTCATCGGCCACCTGCAAACCAACAAGGTAAAATACATTGCGCCGTTCGTGGCCCTGGTTCATTCGGTGGATAGCCCGCGGCTGTTGCAGGAACTCGACAAACACGGTGCCAAAAATGCGCGGGTAATTGATTGCCTGCTGCAAATTCACATCGCGCTGGAAGAAACCAAGTTCGGTTTTTCGTACGACGAGGCCGAGGCCCTGCTGCGCTCCGGCGACCTGGCACCCCTGGCGAACGTGCGCATCACAGGCCTGATGGGCATGGCCAGCAACACCGACGATGAAGCCCGGATTCGGGCAGAATTTCGCGGTCTGAAGCAGTTTTTCGACCGGATGCGGCGTGCAATCACCTCCCAGCCCAACGTGTTCCTGCGCGAACTTTCGATGGGCATGAGCGGCGACTACGCCCTGGCCATCGAAGAGGGCAGCACGCTCGTGCGTGTGGGCAGCGCGCTGTTTGGGGCCAGAAAAATGCCCGGCCTTTGAGGCAACTTTGAGTGGTTTAGGTTATACTCGCAGGGCCATTTACCCACATTGCCGGGGGTACTTTCACCAAACAACCTATGAACGATACTCGCACCCAGATTCTCGAATGCAACTACCGCGTGGTACGCCTCAACGGCTTCCAGGGCATGCGGGCCGACAAAGCCATTACCGAACTGGGCATCACCAAAGGAGCCTTGTACCACTACTTTTCGAACAAGTTTGAGCTGGGCTACGCCATCGTCGATGAAATCATTGCGCCCGATTACAAAAACGCGTGGCGGCACTTCGAATACGCCGACCAGCACCACCTTGACGCGCTGATTGCCACCCTGGAGGTGCACAAGCAGCGCGCCAGCGACGACGAAATCCGGCTGGGCTGTCCACTCAACAACCTGATTCAGGAAATGACGGCCCTCGACGAGGGCTTTAAAACCCGCCTGCAGGACATCGTGGGCGAAATGCACGCCTCGCTCACCGCCGGGCTGCGTAATGGACAGTTGGCTGGCGGCATCACGAGCGTCGTGGACCCGTCCCAGACGGCGTGGTTCATTCTGTCGTGCGTGGAGGGCAGCTACGGCATGGCCAAATCAACCCAGTCGTTGGCCGTGTTCAAGGCTTCGATCGATCAATTGATCATGTACCTCCATACCCTGGGGCTTTGATTTTTTGCTCAAACCCGGGAAGAGCAGTCGTTCGTTTTCACGAAACCAGAACCTACTCCGGCAGGCCACCCAACAAAAGGGGGCCTGCCGCGTTTTTAACACGTCGTGAAACCGGAAAGGCGTAAAATTTCCGGTTTCACGCAACCCACCCGCCCGGGCGTTTCGTATACCCTACTGAATCCGCGCCCATGCCTGCAACAACTGCCAACGTGCCCAGCCTCGCGCTTTTGCTGGAAGGCTGTCGAAAAGGCGACCGCCTCAGCCAGGAGATGCTCTACCGGCAATTCTACGGCTTCGCCATGGGCATTTGTCTGCGCTACACTCATAGCCGCGACGAGGCCCGCGAGGTAATCAACGACGGGTTCATGAAGGTGTTCCTGAAGGTTGAACTCTACGACCCCGCCCGGCCTTTCAAAAGCTGGCTGGGTCGGATTATGGTCAACACCGCCCTCGATCATTACCGCCAGCAAGTAAAACATTACCACCACGAGGGCCTCGAAGGGGCCTCCGAAGAAGTTTCCACGCGCGAGACGGCCACCAGCCAACTCTCGTACGATGAACTCATCGTTCTGGTGCAACGCCTGCCGCCTTCGTACCGGGTGGTGTTCAACCTGTACGCCCTCGACGGGTACACGCACGAAGAAATCGCCGAGCAACTCAATATTTCGGCCGGAACGTCGAAATCGAATTTATCGCGGGCCAGGGAACACCTCCGCTCGTGGTTAACCAAGAGTAATTATGAACGATAACTGGGGACTCTCGGACGAGGAACTGGACGGGCTTTTCCGCCAGGCCGCCGATGGCCAACGGCCCCGGTTCGACCCGGAGGACTGGCGGCAAATGGCCGCCCGGCTCGACGCCGCGCCCGACGGAGCCGCTGCGCCCCGCGCAAACCCCTGGTGGCGCCGGAGCTGGTGGCTGCTGGCGGGGCTGCTGCTTTTCACCGGTGCAGGCGTGGCGTGGTGGGCGACGGTACCCCATTCGGGTAAAACCAACCCGCGCACGGAGCGGATGGCCACGGAAAAAACACTCGGGGAGGCACCGGCGGTGGCCTCGTCACCGGCTCCGGGTGGAGTTGGAACGGTACCGAAGCCCGCCGCACCCACGAACAGCAAACGGAGTGAATCGGGGAACGAAGGCGTAGTAGAAACGGCCCCCAACGCGACACGGTCAACGACGGAGGCACGGGCCGAACGCCCTGAAGGGGCAACGGCCAGTCAAACCCGTGCTAAAACTTCCGGCGGAGCGGCCCCCAGCTTACTTCCCGCCGGAAACGGCGTCGATGCCGGTGTTACAACCGGAAAAAACCGATTGGCCGTACGACCTTCCCGCGCAGCGGACGCGCCGAAAAGCGACGTGAAGAAGGCCCGGACTACCGAGCCGGGCGCGCGCGCTTCCGAAGCGGGTACGCCCAGTGAACGCACGACGCTTCCCAGCGTCGTTTCCGCCCGGTCTGGGGGCCGGGCGCGTTCCTGGGTGCCTGCGGGCGGTCTGAAACGGGGTGACGGGCGGGCGAACCCGGCGAAAACACTTCCCGGAACGGATGGACAGGTAACCCGGCACCACCAGTTGGAGCAGTCCGGTGTTCGGGTCGTGCAACGGACGAATGCCGGGTCAATGCGCCCGGTTGGGGATCAACCCGGCGGTACCGATTCGGCCACGTCGGCAGCGCCGAACGAATCGGTAGCGGCTGAGGCGCGCGTTGCATTCAACGTTTCGGCGCTGAAACCGCACGCCATTTTTCCGAAAAAAGCCTTTAAAACCGCCTGGCCCGACGAACTGGTTGCTCCCGCTGACACGCTGGAGCGCCGGGTGAAGTTGCCGCCGGTGCCGCGCGGACGGTTCGGGCTGCGGGCCGTGCTTTCGCCCGACCTCAACTCGGTGGGTAACTTCAAGCCTTCGGCCTTTGGCAACAGCTACGGGCTGCTGGCCGAGTACGAATTCCTGCCGCGCTGGCGGGTGCAGACGGGCGTGATTCGGTCGCAGAAAGATTATTCGGCATCCACCTACGAGTACGCGTTTAAAACGGGGTACTGGGCTCAGCTTGGGCACCCCAGGCCCGACGAGGTGGATGCACGCTGCGCCCTGCTCGACGTGCCCATCAACCTGCGTTACGACGTGCTGCGCCGGGGGCGGTGGGACGTGTTCGTCAACGCGGGGGTGTCCACCTACCTGATGCGCGACGAAAAGTACCTGTACCGCTACGCCAACAACCCGAAATACATTGTCAGGGACACCGTGCAGAACGGCGGGGGGCATTTTGCCAACACGCTCAACTTCTCAGTGGGCTACCAGCGGCAGTTGGGCGAAGGGTTTTCGCTCCAAATCGAACCATACCTGAAACTCCCCCTGGCGACCGTTGGCTTTGGCAGCGTGCGGCTCTACAGCCTGGGCATGCACCTGTCGCTGGCTTTTCACCCCCTGCGGCGCAGTCCGGTGGGCCGCTGAGCGGCCTTGTTTTTCATTTTACAACCAACTTCCTCTTTTTTCCAATGAACCGCTCCGACTTCCTGAAAAACCTCGGCCTCAGCACCGGTGCCCTCATGGCCGTGTACTGCCTCGGCACCACCATGACCGCCTGCTCCAACGGCAAAGATGACCCCACACCCACGCCAACCCCCGGCACGGGTGGCACCGGCGGCACCGCCAAAGTGGATTTCACGCTCGACCTCAACGCCACGGCCAACGCTGACCTCAAAGGCACGAAGGCGTACCTCATCAGCGGCAACGTGATCGTGGCCCGCACGAAAAACAACGACTACGTGGCCCTCTCGAAAACCTGCACCCACGAAGGCACGACGGTGGAATTCGAGCCGAACAACGACCGCATTCATTGCCCCAACCACGGCTCTAATTTCAAAACCGACGGCACCATCATCAACGGCCCGGCGGCCACGCCCCTGAAAGCCTACAAAACCACCCTGACGGGCAACAGCCTGCGGGTGTTTGAAGGGTAAACGATCCGCTTGATTCGCAAAAAAAAGCCTTCCGGTACCAACCGGAGGGCTTTTTTGTTTCGGAAAGACGCCATCCGGGGGGGGTCGGCAACCGGACCCGAAAAATTAACCGCCACGGCGCGAGGAATGCCGGGGTGCGCTGGCGATTCTCTGCGAACTTTGCGCATCCTTTGCGCCGTTGCGGTTAAACAGGTTCTAACAATGGAAAAACTTTTTCTGAGTGCCGGGGCCATTTGGGGCGGGTTGGCCGTGGCCCTGGGTGCCTTCGGTGCGCACGCGTTGAAAGCCTCGCTCACCGCTGCCGGGCGGTTCGACACGTTTGAAACCGCCGTCCGCTACCAGATGTACCACGCTCTGGCGTTGCTGGTGGTGGGCCTTCTCCTCCGCCAGGTGCCCGACGCCACCCGACCGCTGACTTGGGCGGGCTGGGGGTTTCTGCTCGGCAGCCTCGTTTTCTCCGGCTCGCTTTACCTGCTTTGCTTCACGGGGGCGCGCTGGTGGGGAGCCGTGGCCCCCGTGGGCGGCACGCTGATGCTGGCGGGCTGGGTGGCGCTGCTGGTGGCGGTGGTGAAGTGAGGGCGGAGACTCATTTTACCGCGTTTACCCGCCTCCGTTTTGATTTTTGGTGGGATTGCGCGATACTTGCCTACGTAACCTCGACACCGCCCGCATGACGACGCGCTTTACGACCTCCTTCTCCCTTTCGTTTCCCTTTACCGGCTTGAACCGGCCTGAATCGCTGACTCGCGGCAGTGGGTGAAGACGGGTTGCAAACCCGTGGTAGGGCAGGTTCGGAGTTGCAAACTCCGAACAACAGAGGGGGTGGGTTTGTGTGGGTTGAGCGTTTGCGACGCGCGTTACAAACGCGAACCGCTAGCATCCGCGTCACAGACGCGGACGAACGGGGGTGGCAGGTTCGGAGTTGCAAACTTCGAACAACTGGGTATAGCCGTATCTTTGAAATAATTGCAATGGCAAGATGGATAAATCCAAAACGGAGTTAATTGCGCTTATTCGCTTTGGTATCCAGCAGCTTTCAGCTCGCAATGGGCAGATGGACTTTGAGCATATTTGCCGCTTTTTCGCTCGCGCTCGAATCCATATCAATATTCTCCCGGCCACTGGACCTGTTCAATCAGGCGGAGACCAAGGACGCGACTTTGAAACATTCCACAGCTATTTAGCTCAAAGTTCCATTGCCAATACCTCTTTTCTTGGTTTATTCTCGGAGCAACCTGTGGCGTTCGCCTGTTCCTTGGAACAGGATCCGACCCGAAAAAATGGTAAGATTGACTCTGATGTAAAGACTATTCTGGGTGGAGGAGTACCTGTAGAACGTATCTACTTCTTCAGCGGTCAGGACATAGCCGTTGCCAAACGACATAAGGCACAAGAGCGGATTCTGAAAGAGAGATCGGTGGAGATTGACATTATTGATGCCAATGCACTGGCAGAACACCTGTCCGACTCCGACTTGTTTTGGGTCGCCAGCCGGTATCTTGACATTCCAAGCGAGTATTTTCCTTTGCCAGAAGGCCCTGAGTGGTACGCTAAATTAAAGAAAGAGTATCAGCAGCAAAAAGATGATGAACGACGACCCACTTTTCAGGAATTTTCAGAGATTAAATCGGCGCTCCGCCGGATCTACAAAGATCAAGATTTGAAAACTGACCTTCCCTTCTGGTTTAACAAATTGACTTTATATCTTGAAAGCGATAAAGTACGGTCACTGAAACGGAAGGCAATTTATGAACAATTTGTAGCTAAATTAATTGGTCAGAACGATGTTACAGGCCAAGAAGATCTGATTCGAGATTATTATTCTGATTTTACAGAATATCGTGCGTTAGCTGCATTAGAGGATGCAACTAACCTACTATCATTTGTAACTGGTTCACTTACGTTGATTGGCCATAGCCTACACCTCGGAGAAATTACTGCTTGGCAAGATTCGCTTGGAAAAGTTTTAGATGAAGAATATCAGATGGCTTCTGATTCAGGTAAAAAAGTGTGGCTTTGTGTACTAAGGGCACATTTTCAATTGCAGATTACAAAGGGTAACAATATATTTGAATGCTTCACAGCTATGTTGTTACGATTGAAAGAGGCAGTTCCGTTCTTTGAAGAAGCTTTTTTTTATCCATTTGAAGATTTATCACATTTTCTAAGTCACATTCTCGAAAAACTACTTGATGTTGGCCTTGATTTGCCAATCATGGATGAGCTTGAGTCATTTGCCCGATTAGTTGACGACGAAGTTGGTCGGCGGCACGGTGATCAAAAAGCTGGCGAACAACTTAAGCACCGGGCTTTACAATATTTCCAAAAGGAACGCTATTTTGAAGCCCTCGATGCTTTTCACCGGCTAAAGCTCAAATGGACCAGTGCTGATTCTCCGAAGGGGATTGTGCTGGCAGGGATATTTATAGCTAATTGCTACGACCGGCTCCAGATGGACTATGCCAGCCGATATTATGCGCTGGCAGTGGCTCAAGTGATAACTAATTCCGAACAGGTAGATTTACAGCAATACCTTCCCAAAGCATTATCTATTGTTACAGAGGCTTGTTACGCGTCAGGAGCTTGGCTAAGTTTTGTAGATATTTTAGACCTGTGCATTATGACGCACATGGTGGCTACAAAGGATTTTGAACTCTACGATGAACATCAGCAAAACGTAGGCATCGTGTTTCATCCTACAATTATTCGATATGTAACACAACGGTTAAATCTACCAAGTCAACACTTGTTTGCCCACCGATTTAGCAAGTGGGGCTATATAGCTGATGAGATTGAAGAATCGATGGCATTGGCGAAGCCTTACTACGACAAGCAAAGCGTAGCACAGCTTTACGAGGGATTACAGAGCCAATTAAATGATCGGCCATTTAACGATTTAGGATTAATTCGAACCATTCGTTTTCATATATATGGAAGCCAATGGGCCATCTTGTTCGATAACAACTATGAAACCAATGCAGCCGCTGAGCAATTAGCAGCTATCATCCAAATATTACTGGTCGAATTAGAGAATGATGAGCTTTATTTGATAAAAAGCTCTATCCAAATAGCTTTTTCATTAAAGGCCAATATTAAGTTTCCAGAGTACAAAGATCTGTCCTCAAATGAAAATATGCACTTGAAAGTTTATTATCCTATTGTTGACTCTGCCGATAATAGAATTATTCAGCAAGCACAGGCATTCTATTCAGCACTGGTTGTAAGCATACTTCAACAAATTTCACTCTTACCGCTATATCAATTGATGGCTATTGTTGAACGAAAATTTGACAAAGGAGAACTGGTCGGACGGCTTCTATTCGTCGCAACTTACCAAAATCTTTACCGTAATTTTTTCAGCCGGAAGGTTTTCGAGGCTTCCGCTCGACAGCACTTTACCGATGCAGAGTTGTTTGTCCATCTCCAGCCTCGGCCTAATCCAGAACTGGCTTGGAAGGACTCACTCGCACCTACCTATAATCGGGAGGAGTCTTTGCAGACCATTAACAATAGGCTGTCCTTTCTTTATCCATATGAATTAACGCTTCCTCAGTTAAAGGCCTCGAGTGAATTTAAAGCTGTCGTCAATAAACTACGTGAGAAAGGTTGGCTGGATTGGCAAATTTTGATTAGTGTCGGTAACCTTATTGTTAATTACAAAATACAACAAGTATCTCCATTCTACGACCCTGCTATTGCCAAAGAAAGAGCATTCGAGTTTTACAGCAAGCCTGAAAAACAATGGTACATACCAATCCCGAAATCGATTCTAACAGTAGAACGGATTGAAAAATACCTTACAACGTTACAAACTGTTTCAGTGTTACAATCATTCGGTCTCGAATTCCGGGCGGCTACGCCAAATTTTAAGGCAATCTTTGAACTGCTTACCCAACGGTTCAACTACATGATAGACGGGGCCGATGTTTTGGTTTTTGATTAAATCCCGTTGTTCGCGATGTTCCGAAGGGTCATCGCGAACGCTTCATAAAAGCGGGTCTGTGACCCGCCACCGCGTCCCATTCAAACCGAACGCTTGAAGCCAGGCACTTCGCAAAGCCGAAGTTCAACCTTGATGATCCGTTGGCCGCTCGCGCGGCCCGCCGTTTGTAAAACGGCGTTCATGACCGTTCCGGATAAACATCCGGAACAACGATCTCAAAACGCTCGTCTTACGCACCCGCACGGTTAGCCGCGCGGTCACAGGCGTGGACGAACCTCCGGCAAGCTTAGGCGGACAAGCAAGATGGGTTTTTCTTGCTTCCTCAACGTGCATTCTTCGTTCCGGGAGGGAATGTTCAAGGAAGTGTGTCATTCAGGTTTTCAAGTGAGATTTTACGCGGTCACCAAAGAGAATCGAGAGCTGTTGGATGGTCAGGGGCCAGCCCGGAGAGGGTTTAGTCCAGGCGGCGCTGATGCGCTGGGTGGTCAGGTACAGCACCTTTAAAAGGGCCGTCTCGGAGGCAAAGGCACCCCCGTTGTTCGTGATGTTCCGAAGGGTCATCGCGAACGCTTCATAAGAGCGGGTCTGTGACCCGCCACCGTGTTCCATCCGAACCGAGCGCCTGAAGCCAAGTACTTTACTAAGTCAACGCCTCACTTTGCTGAGCCATTGGCCGCGCGAGCGGCCCGCCAGGAAACGGCGTTCATGCCCGTTCCGGGTAAACATCCGGAACAACGGTGTAGTAAAGCGTTATCATCCCGCACTCGCTTATCTCCGGCGAGTGGCCTTTTCCGGGATAGCGTCGGAGTGAAAGGGTCGTTGATTTGGACCGAAAACGGTACTCTGTTACCTTTCCTTCATGAAAGCCTACGACGAACTGATTGATTTCATCGCAATGGGCACCAGCCCCGAAACCCTGCTGCTGTTTAAGCCTTCGGCGGAGTCGCAGGAACGCGTTCGGGAATTGGTGCAGCGGGAGAAAGACGAAATCATCACGCCCCAGGAGCGGCAGGAACTCGACGATTTCCTGCAATTGGAACACTTGATGCGCATGGCCAAAGCCCGCGCCCGCCGACATGGCTCGCGCTAACCTGCCCCAGCGGGTACGTGATGCAGTTGCCCGGCGTGCCAATTTCCGTTGCGAGTATTGCCTGATTGCCGAA
Organism: Spirosomataceae bacterium; assembly: GCA_965249815.1. GTDB lineage: Bacteria > Bacteroidota > Bacteroidia > Cytophagales > Spirosomataceae > JAJAZB01. The sequence continues at coordinate 2,529,805 of CBDFMV010000003.1, forward strand.
GTGGACTCCTTCTTCGACCACGAAGTCGATCACGTCATCAGCCGGAAGCACGGCGGAAGCGATGAGATGGATAATCTCGCCTACGCCTGCGTTGCCTGCAACCGTTACAAAGGCAGCGACATTGGCTCGCTTTCAACGGGCAATCGCTTCGTTCGCTTCTTCAACCCGCGCCATGATGAATGGCGAACTCACTTTAAAATCGTTGGTACAGAGATTATTCCTTTGACCGAGGTTGCGGAGGTAACCATCCGAATCTTTCGCCTTAACGCGGAAGTCCGCCAACTCGAACGCACCGAATGGAAGTCGTCAGGAAATGATCCGGAATACGGGACTTAGAACGGCAGAAGAAGCCGTTTCCGGGCGTCAAAACGCCCGTCTCGTCTCAACTGGGCAAACTGACTTTCTTGCTTCCTCCACGTGCATTCTTGTTTCCGGGATTCGCTTTTTCGTCTCCGGATTTCGCTTTTTTACTTCCGGGTATTGCTTTCTTGATCCCGGGTTCGACATCCTTGCCTCCTGACTTTGCTTTCTTGTCTCCGGGGTTTGCTTTTTCGCTCCCCGACTTTACTTTCTTCCTCCACCCGTTGACTTTCCCGCTCCACCATTCTGCTTTCTTGCTGCCCCGTTGGCGGCCCTCACCCAACCGGCGCAAGTGTACACGAACGACCCGCGCTACGTTGAAATCGGGTTTTCCGCACGCCGCAAGCGGGGGTTATTCCATGAAATTCAAATCTTTCCCAAAGCTTTCCGTCAGCCGCGAGGTGGCGAAAAAGGCCAGCACCACGCAGAGGGCGCCGACGAGCAACGCGCTGCCCGCCAGCCCCAGGGAAGGGGCCAGGGCGCGGAAGCCCCAGGTAATCGGGATGACCGCCCCGCGCACGAAGTTGGGCACGGTGGTGGTGACGGTGGCGCGGAGGTTGGTGCCGAACTGCTCGGACGACATGGTGATGAACATGGCCCAGTAGCCCGCGAAAAAGCCGAGCGCAAGGCACATCAGTTCGTACTGCGCCGGGGTGAAGCCCGACCACGTGAGGTAGGGCACGATGACCGCCGCCGTGACGACGATGAAGGCGTAAATGGCTTTTTTCCGGCTCCGAAACCACTGACTCAGCAACCCGCAGGCGATGTCGCCGAGTGAAAGACCGACGTACCCGTAGAGGATGGCCTGTCCGCCTTTGACCGCCCCCTGCACGCCGACGGATTTGGCCAGTTCGGGCGAAAACAGCACCAGCACCCCCACGACGTACCAGATGGGAATGCCGATGAGGATGCAGTTGAGGTAAATGAGAAACCGGCGGCGGTCGGTAAACAGGCTCAGGAAATTGCCCCGCGCCACGCCGGTGGTGCGGGTGTGGTGAAACAGCGCGGACTCGTAGGTGCCCACGCGCAGCAGCAGCAGCGCCAGGCCCATGCACCCGCCGATGATGTAGGCCGTGCGCCAGTCGGTGAGGCCGCCTACGGTGGCGGCGGCCACGCCGCCCATGGCCCCCACGCCCGCGATGATGAGCGAGCCGTAGCCGCGTTTTTCCTTCGGCAAGGTCTCGTTGACGAGCGTGACGCCCGCGCCGAGTTCGCCCGCCAGCCCGATGCCCGCCAGGAAGCGCAGCACCGCGTACACGTTGAGGTCGCTGATGAAGCCGTTGAGGAGGTTGGCCGACGAATAGAGCAGAATCGAGCCGAACAGCACCGACTTGCGCCCCTGCCGGTCGCCGAGAATGCCCCAGAGAATGCCCCCGAGGAGCATTCCGCCCATTTGAAAGTCGAACAGGCGCAGGCCCTGGCGCAGCACCTCGGCCTCGGACAGGCCGAGGCTTCGCAAACTCGGTCCGCGCACGACGCCGAACAGAATCAAATCGTACACGTCGACGAAGTAGCCGAGTGCGGCGACGATGACGAGCAGCGTGGCGGAGCGGGTAGTGGCGGTATGGGAGGGAGCGGTGGCGAGCATTGAAAAGAGAATGCAGAGGTAATGAACAAGGCAATCTAAGCGGGAACGTGCGGGGGTCACTTCCTGACTTTCAACGCTTCAGGAGCGATTTTTCGGAGGCGTAAAAACAGCGATGCGAGGTGATCGAAATCCTGATCCGTCGTGACGAGCGTCAGGTTAAGAAAGGCGGCCGTCGCGGCAATCCACAAATTATGCTTGCCCATGTTACGAGGCGTAGAAAATTGGTATGTGATGGGCTGCGGAAGACGGCGCTGGGAGTAGGCTTCGAGTTGAATGTAGGTTTCTTCAAGTAGGTCAGTAACGCCAACAATCTGAATTTCTTCAAGAAAAAAATCAAGTCGTTGTCGTTTCTCCGGTGCCCAGCGGTTCATATACTCAATGGCGTGAACTTCAGCGACTGAAACATAGGAAACGAACAAATTCTCCTGCTCAGGATTCAGTACGAGGAGTACTTCGGAGGCGCTGGTTGCCCTGGCAACGTAGAGCAGGCAGTTGGTATCGAGCAGGAGACTCATGCGCGGCGCGGTTCGTAGCGTTTCCGCTCCGACAAGTACCGCAATGCTTCTGCATGCTCCTGCTCCGATAGGGGCTCGCCGGGCAGCGGGGTTTCCTGCACTTTGCGGGGGTCGTGACCGGTGCGCCGGGCAAACTGCTCCGCTCCGCCTGCCGCCATGATTTCTTCAGGCGAATAAACCCTAAATTTTCGGGTTTGAGGGGCCAGCTTCAGGTTGTTGCTCATAGCAGTCGGGCGTTTTTTTCAAATATCGAAAAAAAGTCTGACTGCGGTACACGTTGCGCAACCAACGTTGATCAATCATTTTACTCCACCGGCAAATACACCCGGAACGTAGAGCCGACGCCCGGCTGGCTGCTGACAGCCAGACTACCCCGGTGGTTTTCGACTACCTTTTTCACAATGGCCAGCCCGATGCCCGTGCCGGGGTACTCGCCGCGCCCGTGCAGGCGCTGGAAGGCTTCGAAAATCCGCTCGGCGTATTGTTCGTCGAAGCCGATGCCGTTGTCGCTGACGCTGATTTCGTGGTACTGGGCGTTGGGCTGCAACAGCAGCACGGCCTCCGTTTCGGCCCCCGACACGACCCGGTGGCGCACGTCCACCACGGGCGGTGCGTCGGGGCGGGTGAATTTGAGGGCGTTGCTGAGGAGGTTCTGAAACAGTTGGTGCATTTGTAGGGTATCGCCACGCACGGTGGGCAACTCATCGACGTGCAGCGTGGCTTGTTTTTCCCGAATCACCAGGTCGAGGTCGTTGCGCACGTTGGCGATAATTTTGGGCAGCGAAAGGGTCCGGAATTCGGGCGGCGTGGACGACACCCGCGAGTAGGTGAGCAGGTCGCGGATGAGGTCGTTCATGCGCTCGGCCGAGGCCTGCATCCGGCGGATGAGGTCGAGGGCCGACTCGTCGAGGCGGTCTTTCTGTTTCCGGAAAAGCATGTCGCCGAACGACTGAATTTTGCGCAGCGGCTCCTGCAGGTCGTGCGAGGCCACGTAAGCGAAGCGTTCCAGGTTTTCGTTCGAGAGTTTCAATTGCTGGGCGTAGAGCCGGTCGCGGGTGACGTTGCGGAAGGTGGCCATCGCCATGACGACCTGCCCGTTGGCGTTTTCGACCGGGCCGTAAAACAAGTCATAAAACGCATCGCCAAACTGGGCGGTCGTTTGCTGGGCCTCGCCCGCCAGCGCCCGCCGGAACGCCGCCTGCACCTCGGTGCGGTGGGTCGCCCGTAACACGTCGCCCAGGCGCTTCTGGGGCAGGCGCTGCTGGTCGGTCGGGACGAACAACTCCCCCGGCAGTTCGCCGTTGGCAAACAGCACCCGATTGGCCGGATTGACCACCAGCACGCCCGTTTCGGGCACGTGTGAGGAGAGGGTTTTAAACAAAATGGATTCGCCCACCAGCGCCTGCTGGGCGCGCTTGGCTTCGCTCACGTCGAGGAACGAAATGATGAGGCCATCGCTGCCGCTTTTCACGGTCGAAATGTCGAACCAGGTGTCGAGGCCATCGGCCTGGTACTGCATTTCAAAACGCTGGGGTTGGCCGGTCTCGACCGTGTCTTTGTAGCGTCGAAAACTACCGGACTGGACGTTGCCGGGGTACTCGGCGAGCATGTTCTGACCCACCACCTCACCGAGCGGACGCGCCAGCATGACTTCCACGGCCCGGTTGCCGCCGATCATGTTGAAATCGACGACCGCCCCGGCTTCGTCGCGGATGGCTTCGCAGGCCAGAATGGCGTTGATCGAGCCGTCGAGCAGCGCTTGCTGGTTGGCCACGTGCCGCTGGCGTTCGCGTACCGATTCGCGCACCGCCGAAATATCGCTGAAGGTCACGACAAGTTCGCCATCGAGGCGCGCCACCGACACGTCGAACCACCGGTTGACGGGTTCAAAGAAAAACTCCACGCGCAGGGGTTCGCCCGTTTCGAGCACCCACGCGGCCCCCGCCAGCAGGCCCGAGGTGCCGATGCTGGCGTCCATTTCGAGCAGCGTGCGGGTTTGGGCCCACGCCCAGGGCATGCCGGTGAGGTCGTGGGCGGCCTGGTTGAAGAGCCGCACCCGGAAATCGCGCACCGGCTCCCCCGACCCTCCGGGGCCGCGCACGGGTTCGAGCAGCAGGATGCCGTTGAGCGACGTGTTGATGACCTGGTTGAACAATTCGGCCTGCCGTTTCTGGGTTTGTTCGGCTTGTTTGATGGGCGTGATGTTGCTGAACGACACCACCAGGCCGTCGCCGAGTTTGGCCGCCGTTACGTCGAACCAGGTGTCGATTTCCTCAAAAAAGTACTCGGCCCGCAGGGGCTGGCCGGTTTCGATGACTTCGGCGTACCGGGGGAACAGCCCTTCGGGGTCGAGTTGGAGGAAGGTGCGCGTGCGAAACTGTTCGGGCGTGATGCCCGCCATGTCGCAGCCGGCCCGGTTGAACACGCTGGCGCGCAGGTCTGTGAGGTTTCCGGCGGCGTTGCGTACGGCCTGCCAGAAAATGATACCGTTGAGGGCGTTGTTGATGATGCCGTCGAAGGTTTCGGCCTGGCGCTGAATGGCCAGTTCGACTTGTTTGCGATCGGTGATGTCGGTCAGGGTAAGCAGCATTCCATCGCCGTAGGGCGTGCCTTCATGCCGAAACCAACCCTCGATACCTTCCCCTTTGTAGTAGGCTTCATAATACTGCGCTTGACCTGTGTCGACGGTTTTTTTGTAAAATTCCTTCCAGCCTGGGTGGGTGCGCAGGTTGGGAAACAACTCGAGCAGGCGTTTGCCAACCATGTTTTCGCCGGGCAGCAGCACAGTGCGGGCGGTGGCGTTGTTGACGAGAACCCACTCCAGATCCACCAGTTCGCCCGCTTCGTCGCGCACCGAACTCATCAGGGCAATGCCCACGGGGGTGTTGTCGAGGATGGCCTGCAACTGGGCGGCCAGTTCAGTCTGGCGGGCTTCGGCCCGCCGGGCATCGGTGATGTTGGCGTAATTGATGATGAGGCCGTCGGGGCCGAAAGGCGCGGCCTGCACGTCGCTGTAATTGTCGAACCCGTCGTAGGTGTACCGCAACTCGAAGCGTTCGGATTGCCCGGATTCGATCACGCGCCGGTAGCGCTCGAACAGGCCGCTGGTGCCCACGCCGGGGAAAACGTCGAGCAGGGTTTTGCCCACCAAGTCGGCAACGGGGAAGCCACTGGCCTGGGCCGCAGTTTCGTTGACGGTCAGGTGGCGCAAATCCACGAGTTGTCCGCTTTCGTTGCGCACGGCCTCGAAGGTGGTAATGGCCGTGATCGACGCGTCGAGGACCGTTTGCGTCAGGTTAGCCTGGCGCTGGGCGGCCAGTTCGGCCTGCTTGCGGTCGGTGATGTCGTCGATGACCGTCACCAGCCCGTTGCCGTGTTTGGTGATCAGAAAACTAAACCAGCCCGTCAGTCCGTCGCCTTCGTAGGGCAGGTCGGCCCGCCACGGCTCACCGGTGCGCCAAACCTGTACGTACTGGTTGAACACGCCCGTTTCGCGGACGTTGGGGTAGCACTCGGTGAGGCGACGGCCAACCAACTCGCGGGCCGACCTCCGACCGATGCGCTCGGAGGCTGGGTTGATCACCCGAAAGACAAAATCCACCAACTCACCAGCCTCGTCCAGCGCGACTTCGAGGTGGTTGATGGCCAGCGGTGTGGCGTCGAGCACGCCTTGCAGCAGCGTTCGGGCTTCTTCTTCGCGGCGTAAAGCAGCTTTAGCCTCGTCGAGGCCCTGGAAGGTAACCATGAACCCGTCGCCGAGTTTGACCACCGTGCCGCCGTACCACCGGCCGTTGAGGAAAAGTTCGGATTCCGAAGGCCCGGCCAACCCCTCGGTGATGGCCACGTACAAGTTGAACAACCCGCTTTCGCGCGCGCCGGGCTGGGTGGCAAGCAGCGTGCCGGTGAGGAAGGCCTCGCGGGGAATGCCCAGCAAACGCGCCGCCGCACCGTTCACGAAGAGTGCCTGAAAATCAATGATTTGTCCTCCGGCGTCCCGCAACGCCTGACACACCAACTGCCCGGTGGGCGACGCTTCGAAGAGGTCCTCCAGCGAGGGTTTGGGAAGTAATGCGTTTTGCATCAGCAAAAATGACCACGCCAGACCGTGGTCCGGTTGGATGGAAGATTAGTTTGGAGCGAAGAGGATGGAAAAAGGTGGGCTAAAACTACGCAAATTCAGTTCACAGTGGGCAGTTTACGGTTCACAGGGAAATTCAGATTGTCTTTCCTGTGAACTGTAAACTGCCCACTGTGAACTGAAATCACGCCCGTGAAAGAATCTGCGAGCGGTGGGCGTCGAGTTTCAGGAAAATAAAAAGCAGAATCGAAAACGACCACAGCGAGGAGCCGCCGTACGAGAAAAATGGCAGTGGAATGCCAATGACGGGCATCAGGCCAATGGTCATGCCGAGGTTGACCAGAAAGTGGAAAAACAAAATCGACGCCACGCCGTAGCCGTACACCCGCGTGAAGCGGCTGCGCTGTTTTTCGGCCAGGTACACCAGCCGCAGCATGAGCGCCAGCAACAGCCCGACCACGACGAGGCTGCCGAAAAAGCCGTGTTCTTCGCCCACGGTGCAGAAAATGAAGTCGGTGCTTTGCTCGGGCACGAAGTCGAACTTGGTCTGGGTGCCCTGCAAAAACCCTTTCCCAAAAACGCCCCCCGACCCAATGGCGATTTTCGACTGGATCACGTTCCAGCCCGCGCCCCGGTAGTCGGCGTAGGGGTCGAAAAGCACCTTGATGCGGCTCTGCTGGTGGGGTTGGAGCACGTGGTTGAAAAAGAAACTGGTGCCCAGCACCAGGCCCATCATGGCCACGCCCACGCCGCCGATGAGCAGGTAGTTGGTCAGGTGGCGGGCGTAGCGGGGCAGGTTCAGGATAACGACCCCTGCCAGCACCGCGATGCCGATGAAAATGTACAGCGCGGGCACGGTGAGCGCCAGCACAAACAGCAGCGCCGTGACCAGCACGATGAGCGGGTACGCGCCGGGCAGGCCTTCGCGGTAGAGCAGAATCAGAAACGCCGCGAACACGAGTGTGGAGCCGGTTTCGTTGGAAAGCAAAATCAGAATGGCCGGAATGCCAACGATGATGCCGACGTTGAGCTGGTCGCGGAATTTGCTCAAATTGACGCCCGGCGAACTCAGGTACCGCGCCAAGGCGAGCGTGGTGCCCATTTTGGCAAACTCGGCGGGCTGAAGCGAAAACGACCCGATTTTAAACCACGAGTGCGACCCTTTGATGTCGCTGCCGATGAACAGCACCGCGATGAGCAGAAACACCATGAAGCCGTAAATGAAAAAAGCGAAGGTGTCGTAAAAGCGGTAATCGATGACCAGAATGGCGATGATGAGCAGCACCGTGGTGCCCATCCAGATGAGTTGTTTGCCGGAGTTGATCGAAAAATCGAACAGACTCGGGTGCGTTTCGGGGTTGTACACGGCGGCGTATACGTTGAGCCACCCGAACAGCACGCACGCCACGTAGAGCGCGACGGTTGGCCAGTCGAGGCGGTTTTTGATGCTATCGCGGGAGGAGGGCATGGAGGTAGTTGGCAGTTTTCAGTGGGCAGTTTAAAAAGACCTCCCCAACCCGTCATTGCGAGCGGAGGCTGGAAAGGCAAGTGAAGCGGTCCGCCGCGCGGCGAGGCTTTCCAGCCGGAGTGAAGCAATCCGTTGCCACCTGCCTAACCCAGTTTTCAGGAACGTTTGGTAGGTGAGAAACAGATTGCCGCGCGGCGGACCGCTTCGTTCCTCGCAATGACGGGTTGAGAAAGCATTTTTCAATTCCTCGCCGTTCCATTTCCTCCTTTGCTTTCGGCAATCAGCGGTTTGGGCTTGGCCGGGGCTTTCACGGAATCTTTTTTCGGGGCTGGCATGGGCGTTCCGGGTTTGGGCGCGGGCTTTTCGGCCATCGGTACTTTGTGGATGTAGTCGCGCTCCATGAATTCCTGCTCGAAGGCTTTCCGGGCCGGATTGATTTTCCGGTTCAGGTATTTCTCGACGACGAACGTCGCAATCGGGGCCGCCGCCACGCCGCCGAAGCCGCCGTTGTCCACGAAGCAGGCGATGGCGATTTTCGGGTTGTCGCGGGGGGCGAAGCAAAGGAAAATCGAGCTGTCGTCGCCGCGCTTGTTCTGCGAAGTGCCCGTTTTGCCGCAAATCGCGATGCCCGGCACGATGGCCTTGCGCGACACCGTGCCGCGCTCGACGGCGTCCTGCATGCCCTGCACGACCGGGTCGAAGTGCCGGCGGTCGATGCCCACCTCGTGGCGCTCGCGGTATTCGGGCAGCGGCTGGCCCTTCGGGTTGCCGATGGCCCGCACCACGTGCGGCGTGATGTACCAGCCCCGGTTGGCGACGATGGCGGCCACGTTGGCCATTTTCATGGGGCTGATGAGCAACTCGCCTTCGCCGATGCTCAACGAGTAAATGTTCGAGAATTTCCAGGTCAGTTCGCCCTTGTACACCTTGTCGTAGTACTCCACGTCGGGCAATTTGCCTTTTACTTCAAAGGGCAAATCCACGCCCAACTTCTGCCCGATGCCAAACTTTTTGACGTACTCGCCCCAGCGTTTCAGGCCAATGGCGGCTTTTTTAAACGGCGTCGTTCCTTCATTTTCGTTGATCACCTTCCGGAACACGTGGTAGTAGTACGGGTTGCACGAGTACTGCACGGCGGCGTGCAGCCCGCTCAGCGGCGGGTGCCCATGGCACTTCATCGGCGCGCCCGCGTGGCTGTACACGGTGCTGGGCGTGATGGCCCCCATCTGCTGCGCCACCAGCGACTGAATCAGTTTGAACGTCGAGCCGGGCCGGTAAAAACCCTGCAACGCCCGGTTGATCAGCGGTTTGTACGGGTCCATCACCAGCCGCCCGTAGTTTTTGGAATACAACCGCCCCGACAGCAGCTTGGGATCGTAGCTCGGCGACGACGCCATCGCAATGATTTCGCCCGTGCTCGGGTCGATGGCCACCATGCTGCCCATTTTGTGCTGAAACAGGCTGTCGGCGTAGCGCTGCACCTCCAGGTCGATGCCCGTGTAGAGGTTCTGGCCGGGCACGGAGGCAAGATCTTTCTGGCCGCCGAGCCAGGGGCCTTTCACCACGCCCTTCACGTCTTTCATGATGTAGCGGATGCCTTTCCGGCCCCGCAGGATTTCCTCGTACTGCTTTTCGAGGCCGCTTTTGCCGACGTAATCGCCCTGGCGGTAGTAGGTTTCGCCTTTTTCTTCCTGGTCTTCCAACTGCTTCGGGCTGATTTCGGCGGTGTACCCAAGCGTGTTGGCCAGGGTGGGGGCGGTGTAGGTGCGGAAGTTGCTGGTTTCGAAGGTGAAGCCGGGGTAGTCGACCATCGAATCCTGAATTTTGGCAAAATCTTCGACCGAAAGCTGCCGCAAAAAGAGCGAAGGCTTCACTTTCGAGTACTTGAACGCCGCCTGGCTCAGGCTGTCGAATTCGTGCCGGGTGATGCCCAACAAATTGCAAAACCGCAACGTATCGGCCACGCGGGCTTTTTTGGGCGTGATGTACAAATCGTACACCGGCGTGTTGTACACGATGAGCTTGCCGTAGCGGTCGTACACCTGGCCCCGGTAGGGCACCTGCACCACTTCCTCGATGGCGTTGTCGGCCGCCGCCGATTCGTACCCGGTGTCGATGACCTGGATGTAAAAAAGTTTGAGCAGGTAAATAAGGGCAATCAGAATAAACAGCCCCTGAATGATGCGCTTGCGGTTGTCTTCCATCGCAGTTCCAAAACGCCTCGTCGCGCGCTGGCCGGTACCGAATTAGGTGGATTTTTTCGTTCTACAAAATTTGAACTTTTCCCACCGAGGCGCAAGGAATTAAAAAGAAAAAGTCGGGGAAAATAGCGCGTAAAAATCCCTTTCAGAAGCTCCTTCCCAGCCCGTCATTGAAAACCGGAGCGAAGCAACCCGTTGGTACCGGCCAAAATAGTCGTTGGGAAAGCACGGGATTCGCTTTCGCTCTTTTGGCCGGTGCCAACGGATTGCTTCGTCGCTCGTCACCTCGCAATGACGGGTTGGTGGAAGTTTTTCGCTACGGCTGAAACGCCGGTACCGTTCCCGTCGGGTGGATGCCGAGGGCCAGCACCTGATCGGCGACTTCGGTGAGCGTGCCGAGTTGGCGCACTTCGGGCACGGGTGTGCCCGTAAAAAATTCGGTAATCCGTTCGGCGTGACGGCGGGTTTCCGCGATGAGTGGGTGCGTAGCCGCATCGAGCGCGGCTACGATTTCGGCGACGGTGTCTTTCATCAGCAGGTGCGGGGGCAGGGCGTAAAACGTGTGGTGAGCGCTGCCACCCCGGCCCAGCACCGGGGTGGGCCGGTGCTTGCCGTCACAGGTGAGGTGGGTGTAGGCTTTTTTGGCGGCAGCGTATTCTTCGTCGGACTCGCCGAAAAGCACCGCCACGCAGGGCAACTTGGGGCGGCTTTGCACGTGTTCACGAATGCGGGCGTCGAGGTCGTCGAGCAGGCGTTCGTAGCGCGTCGTGAACTTGCCTTCCCGAATCCGTTCGCGAAGCGACGCCCGGATGAAGTACGTCAGGGCATCGGTCACGTTGAGGCCGATGTAGGCCATTTGCTTGAAAATCAGCGAAACCGGCGACATCCCCGGCAACGTGTTCGGGTCGTGGAGCAGCACCCGGCCGTCGGTGGTCACGAAGCCGTCGATGCGGGTGCAGGCCCCGAAACGCAGCGCCGCGAACGCCGCCCGCGCCTGCCGCTGTACTTCTTGGTTGAGTGCGAGGGTGGTGTCGATGGGGATGTTCTTGCGCGTGACGTTGACGAGGTATTTCGTTTTGAAATCGAACACCTCGATGCTGTCGTCCTTCACCACTTCGGTGGGTGGCAGGGCCACGGGGCTACCGTCGAAGTCCTGAATCACGCCGCAACTGAATTCCTGCCCGCGCACAAAGGCCTCGAACAGCACCCGGTCCTCGCGGTTGACCGAAGTGAGTTGGGCTGGTTCCTGGCTGTGGGCGAAATGCGCGTCGAGCCGCTGGCGCAGGGTTTGGGGGTGAAAGAGCGTTTCGCCGTTGAGCACCAGCGGAAACGCGATGCCTTCGTCGAAATTGGCCAGTTTTTGCAGCCGGTCGTGTTTTTCTTCTTCTGAAAAACCCGACCACTCGGCGTGCGTGATTTCATCAAGAAACAAGCACTGCCGGATGGCTTTTTCAAACGCCCCCAAGTCATCAGTTTTCACGAACGACACCCCGATCGACGACCCCTGGTGCGGCGCTTTGGCCACGAAGGGTAGGCCCAGGCTGGTTTTGAGTTTCTCGAACAACGCGCCGTGGTCGAGGTGGTCGTACTCGTGTTTGGTGAGCACGGCGGTTTTTTTGTCCAGCCCGACAGTGGCCCGAATCAGGTCGTTCTGGGCGATTTTATCGATGCCGATGCCCGAACCCGTCAGGCCCGAACCATAGTACGGTACGCCGTACCACTCCAGCAGACCCTGAATGGCCCCGTCTTCGAGTTGCGGGCCGTGAACGATGAGGAACGCAAAATCGAAATGCTGCCGGAACTGGTGCGGGTACACCCGCTCGCCTACCTGGTGCAGCATTGCGTCCAACTGCCCGGGCGGCAACTCGCCGAGCGACTCGTCGTACACCGTAAAACCGCCCGGCGTGGATGCGCCCGGCGTGGATGCGCCCGTATCCATCGTGCCGGGCGGCGGGTAAAACGCCCGGATGTTCTCCGCGTGCATCAATTCCGGCTTCAGCAGGATGAAATTACCCCGGCCATCGAGAAACACGGGCACGGGTTGGAACAAAGCCCGATTGAGGTGGGAAAAGACGGTTTTGCCGCCCATAAACGAGATTTCGCGTTCGCGGGCCGGACCGCCAAAGAAAATGCCGATTTTCATGAAAGAAGAATTTCGGCGAATATACGAACCGGGGCAGGGAATTTCGCCGGAGCTTCACTCCACTTCAAACTCCAGCTTGGTCGGCACCGTGTGCGACGAGGCTTCGAGCAACTCGATGCCGACGATGCTCCCGTCAGCGGCGTAATCGATGAACATACCGGGTTTGAGCTCGATGCTTTCCTCGATGACTTTCTCGTTGAAAAGGAAGGAAAGCGAGTCGGCTTCCCGGTCGTACTGGATTTTCATGTCAGGTGAAGGTGTGAATCGGGGACGAAAGTACGAAAACCTTGTTGTTTCGTGTGAATGCCTTGCCGCTCGTCCCGAAGTTCCGTTTGCGAACCCAACCGTTTGCTTATTTTCGTGGTTTCAACAAAGTCCTAATAAACCTTAAATCAAATGAAACGCTTTTCTTTCCCCCTGCTCGTGACAGGCGGCGCGCTGGCCCTGGCCTTCGTGGCCGACGACCCGAAGCCCGTGCGCGGCCTCGACCTGTCGGGCATGGACAAGTCCGTTAATCCGCGCGAAGATTTTTACCGCTATGTCAACGGGGCCTGGCTGAAAACCGCCGAAATTCCCGCGTCGCAAACCTCGTGGGGGTCGTTCAACACGCTTTTCGACAACAACCAGAAAAACCTCCGGGTGCTGCTCGACGCCGCTGCCGCCGACCGCAAGGCCGCCAAAGGCAGCCTCACCCAGCGCGTGGGCGATTTTTACGCCTCGGGCCTCGATTCGGTGGCCATCGAAAAACGCGGCTACGAGCCGGTGAAGCCAATTCTGGCCGAAATCGAGCGGCTCAAGTCGGTCGATGAACTGCTCACTTACGCCGCCGCGCACCCCCTCGAAGGCGGCGCGACCATTCTCGGCGCGGGCGTCGGGCAGGATTCCAAAAACCCCGACACGCACATCGTGAACCTGCGCCAGACCGGCACCGGCCTGCCCGAAAAGGATTATTACACGAAAACTGACGAGGCGACGCTGAAAATCCGCAACGCCTACGTCGATTACATCACGACGCTCTTCACCCTCACCGGTACGCCCGAAGCCGCCGCCCGCAAGCAGGCGACCGACATTCTGGCGCTGGAAACGAAACTTGCCGCCTCGCACCTGAGCCGCATCGAGCAGCGCGACCCCATCCGGCAGTACAACAAGTTTTCGCAGAAGGATTTTGCCGCCAAAGTGCCCAACCTCAACCTGACGGCCCGGCTGGCGGCGCTCCGCATGAGCGGCGACTCGCTCATCGTGGCGCACCCGGCGTACTACGAAGCCCTCAATGCGCTGATTCAGAGCGAACCGCTCGAAACCTGGAAAGCCAAGCTGCGTTTTTCGGCCCTCAACGGCGCGTCGCCGTACCTGAGCAGCCCGTTTGTCAAAGCCAATTTTGAGTACAACGGCAAAACGCTCAGCGGCCAGAAAGTGCAGCAGGAGTTGTGGAAACGCCGCGCCAGCCTCACCGACGGCCTGATGGGCGAACTCCTCGGCCAGTTGTACGTGCGCGATTACTTCAAGCCCGAATCCAAAAAGCGGATGGACGAACTGGTCGCCAACCTGCGCACCGTGTTTGCCCGCCGCATCGAAAAACTCGACTGGATGAGCGCCGAGACCAAAGCCCAGGCCCTGCGCAAACTGGCTGCCTTCACGCCCAAAGTCGGCTATCCGACCAAGTGGAAAAATTACGACGGCGTGGCCATCAGCCGGACCGACTTTTTCGGCAACGTGAAGGCCCTCGGCAAATGGCGCTACGACGATCAGGTGGGCCGCCTCGGCAAACCCGTCGATAAAACCGAATGGGGCATGACGCCGCCCACCGTCAACGCCTACTACAGCCCCGTGCGCAACGAAATCGTCTTCCCGGCGGGCATTCTCCAGTGGCCCTTTTTCGACCCCAACGCCGACGACGCCGTCAACTACGGGGCCATCGGCACGGTGATTGGCCACGAAATGACCCACGGTTTCGACGACCAGGGCCGCCAGTACAACTACATGGGTATGCTCAAAAACTGGTGGAAAAAAGAAGACGGCGACTTGTTCAAACGCAAAGCCCAGCTCGTCATCGACCAGTACGACAACTACACCGTGCTCGACGGCCTGCACGTGAAGGGCCAGCTCACGCTGGGCGAAAACCTCGCCGACCTCGGCGGGATGAGCATCGCCTACGAAGCCTTTAAAACCCTGACGCCCGAAGGCAAAAGCAGCGTTCAACTCGACGGTTTCACGCCCGAACAGCGGTTTTTCATCGGCTTCGCCCAGATGTGGCGTACCAAAACCCGCGACGAGGCCCTGCGCCTGCGCGTCAACACCGACCCGCACTCGCCGGGCGAGTTCCGCACCAACGGGCCGCTTTCCAACTTCGAGCCGTTTTACACCGCCTTCGGCGTAAAACCCGGCGACAAAATGTACCGCCCCGATTCGCTGCGGGCGAAGATTTGGTAGGAGAAAAAAAGCAGTAAGAAGCTGTTGGAGTTAGCGAAAACAGTGGAAAATCGTCATGCTGAACTTGTTTCAGCATCTTCTCCCTTGCCAGCCGAACAGGTTGATAGTAGCCAAGTGGTGGGAAGGCCGAGGGGAAGATACTGAAACAAGTTCAGCATGACCACCCAAAATTTAACTCAAACAGCTTCTAAGGAAAAAGGAGTACGGGTGTTTAGCCCGTACTCCTTTTTCCTTGTTAAAACTCCTGCAACTGGTCCGACAGCCAGACGTGCCGCCCGGCCTGGTCGCGGCGGGCAACGGCGAGCAGGGCGCTGGCCACCTTCGAAGCCTGGATGCCCGCGTAGCGCCGCAGGCCCGGTAGCATCAGGATCGGGGTCAACAAAATCATGACGGCTTTGCCGATGCTTTCGCCAAGGCGGAATTCCTTGCGCTTGCCGAGCAGCATCGAAGGGCGGAAGACGTGGAACGACGCGTAGCCCAGGCCCGCGATGGCGTCCTCAAGTTCGCCCTTCACGCGGCTGTAAAAAATGGACGACTTGGGGTCTGAGCCGAGCGAGGTCACGAGCAGGTACTGCGTCGCGCCGCCGTTCAGGGCCAGTTTGGCGACGTCAAGCGGGTACTGAAAATCCACTTTTTTAAACGCCTCCTGCGAACCCGCCTGCCGGATGGTGGTGCCGAGGCAGCAAAACACGTCATCGACCCCGGCGCAGTCTTCCGGCTTGAGGTGGTCGAAGTCCACCACGCGCTCGTCGAGTTTGGCGTGTTTGAGGTGCATGGGCCGCCGCACGAGGGTGCGCACGGTGGCGTAGCGAGCGTCTTGCAGGAGTTTGAAGAGCAGGTAGTTGCCCACCAGTCCGTTCGCGCCCAGCAGCAGCGCGGTTTTTGGCGAAGAGTCCATGCGAAAAAAAGGAAAGCCGGTTGTCGGGTTGGCGTAAATATCGGGGAATCCGCCGGTTCGCGGCGTTTTTTCCGAATCAACCCGCTCCAACGGGCGCGGCTTTCCACCGCGCTTCGAGGCGAATCCAGGCCAGCCAGCCCCAGGAGGCCAGTTTTTCGGTCGGGCGAAAGCCAAGGAGTTTCACTAGAGCCTGGTAAGGTGGCCGCTCGTCGTCGGGCTGGAAATCGGGGCAAACTGCCAGAAGTTGGCCCGTCAGCCGCTGGTACAGGGCGTAATCGACGCGCAACGCGGCGCGGGCCAGTTTGAAGTACGACCGGGCGATGGCCCGGCGGTAGGCGGGCGTGAGGCGGCGGGTCTCGGCCAGGCGGTGCTGCGCCTGCCCGACTACCCGCTCGTGGCTTTCAATCCAGCGCCGTTTGGAGGCCGTCGAAACGGTGGCGTTGCCGTAGCGCCGGTACACCGACACGCACCCCGGCAGGTAGCCCACCCGCGCCCCGGCCAGCACAACCGACAGGAAAAAGTCGCGGTCCTGGGCCACGGGCAGGGTTTCGTCCCAACCGCCGACGCGTTCGACCCACGACCGGCGGTAAAGCAGCGAGGCCGTCGCCGTCCACCAGTCGGCCAGCAGCGCTTCGAGCACGTCGGGCTGGTGGCCGGAATGTTTCACGGCGCTCAGCCGACTGCTGCCGTCGGCTTCGTGGAAGCGTGCCTGCCAGTCGCCGTACACCACGTCGGTGCCGGTTTTTTGGAGAAAATCGACCTGCTGGGCCAGTTTTTCGGGCAGCAGGTAATCGTCGGCGTCGAGGTACTGGATGAAGTCGCCTCTCGAAAGGGCAAGCCCCCGGTTGCGGGCCACGTTGCCGCCCGAGTTGCGCGGCAGGCGCTCCCAGGTGATGCGGTCGGCGTAGCGCTGGAGAATTTCAACGGAACCGTCCGTCGAGCAATCGTCCACGACGATAATTTCGACGGCGGGGTAGGTTTGCCCGAGGCAGCTTTCGAGGGCTTCGGCCACCCACGCGGCGGCGTTGAAGCAGGGGATAACGACGGAAACGAGCGGTGGCATGGGGATGAGAATGGCGGTGATCATCCGGCGGGCGGAAAGATACGCGAAAATCAGAAAATGCGTACATTTGGTGCCATTCTCGCCCGTTTCTTAACCGCCACTTCCCATGAAAGCGACCCGCCATCGCTGCCTGGCCCTGCTGCTTGCCGCCGGGCTGACTGCCTGCATGAAACACGTGGACCCCGTGGACCGGTACGTGGGCACCTACGACTGCCAGGTGAACGTAACCGAAACCAACCTGCCGGGCAACCGCTCCAAGGCCTCCCAGGGCATTTTTACCGTCGTGATTTCCCGGCCCGAAGGCGATTCGCTCGTCATCGTGCAGGACGGATTCATCAACCTGGCGCTCACCGCCGAACTCAGCCCGACCAACAGACTCATCATTAGAAAGCAGGAAATCGAGGTGGGCAACACCCTGACGAGTTACGTCGGCGTGATGTCGGCCACCGGCAGCGGCTCCACCGACGGCAACAAAATTTCGATTTCGTACACGGCCACGGCGGGCGCGGGCAAGTACACCTTCGCCACGCAGCTCACGGGCACCCGGCGGTGAGGCCGGATTTCGTTAAAATGGCGAACCGGCGTTCGGTTTCTGCCGGTTTTCCGTAGATTGCACCGCCCGGCACTGGCCAGGTCTTCGCTTTTTTCCGCCATGTACACCGCCATGTACGCACCGGCCTGGCTGACACGCCGGGTTTTCCCTGCCAAAAAACGGCTTGCCGCTCTGCTGGCGCTGCTGCTGCCCGGTGCCTTCGCCGGGGCACAGACTGCCCCGTGCCCCTGCCAGTTTCTGATCAACCAGAGCGGCGTGTTCCGGGCCGATAAATTGCCCGTTCAACCCGGCCAGACCGTCTGCATCCAGTCGGGGCAGTACACCCAGCTTCGTTTCGTCGGGTTCACGGGTTCGGCGGAAGCCCCCATCCGGTTCGTCAATTACGGCGGGCAGGTGGTCGTCACGGGCGACGCCTACAACGTGGGCATCCAGTTTTACGGCTGCCGGTACTTTCGCCTGACCGGCACCGGCGACGAACGCTATCCGTACGGCTTCCGGATCGACAACTACGGCAAGGCCGCCGGAGCGGGGTTGAACGTGACGGCCAAAAGCTCCGACTGCGAACTTGATCACGCCGAAGTGAGCAACGCCGGGTTTGCGGGGGTGATGGTGAAAACCGACCCCGACTGCGATTCGACCACCTGGCGGGAAAATTTCACGATGTACAACGTCAAAATCCACGACAACTACGTTCACGATTTGGGCGGCGAGGGCATGTACATCGGCAATTCGTTCTGGAGCAATGGCCGCACGCCCACCTGCAACGGCGTGGTCCGGCGCGTGTATCCGCACAACATCGTGGGGCTGGACGTGCACCACAACCGCGTGGAGCGGTCGGCGGCGGAGGGCATTCAGTACGGCTGCTCACCCGGTGCCAAAGTCCACCACAACACCCTCACCGACACGGGCGTCTCGCCGTTTGCCAACTACCAGAACAACGGCCTGCAAATGGGCGAAGGATCCAGCGGGGAGTGTTACAACAACGTCCTGAAAAACGTCACCGGGTCGGGCATCGTCATGCTGGGCAACTACGGCCCCGTGACGGTGTACAACAACGTGCTGCTGAACATTGGGGCCGACGGCATGTTTGCCGACGACCGCGTCGGCAGCCTCGATGGGCCGGCGATGGGCCTGCTCAACAACACCATCGTCAACTGCGGGCGCGACGGCATCCGGCTCTACAACCAGAACAACGTCAACACGATCGCCAACAACGTCATCGCCAAAGTGGGCGGCAAGTACGTTGTGTTTCAGCAAAAAGCCACGGCTACCCAGCGCACCAACGCCCAAAGCGCCCGCCCTGACACGCTCGGGTTCGTCGACGCGGCCGGTGGCAATTTTCAATTGCAGGCGGTTTCGCGCCTGATCGACGCGGGCACCAACCTGGCCGACTGGGGCGTCACGGACGACCTGCTCGGCCAGCCGCGCCCGGCCAGCGGGAAATACGACATCGGCGCGTACGAATTTGCCAGTACCCAAACGCTGTCGGGTACCACTGGAGGGGACCTGCACCGCCGGACCGGTACCGGCGACGATTGCCCGGCGCTGACTCTCCTGGTGCCCGACGTACCCGGTCCGCCGGTACTGACCGCGTTGGAGCCACCGCAGCAAGCCGTGACGGTGTATCCGACGCCGGGCCAGGAATCGGTGACGTTCCGGGTGCCCGGTGGCGCGCGCCGGGTGGCGCTTTTCGACCTGACGGGCCGGGTGGTGGCGCAGCGCGAAGGGCCGGTTCTGCCCGCTGAGGTGACGTTTGCCACCAGCAACCTGGCCAGCGGCCTGTACGGGTACCGCGTCGAGAGCCGGACGGAAACGGTTACCGGAACGTGGATCAAACAGTGAATCAGCCCCCGTTGAACCGATTTTTTTGAAACCCCAATGACCAACGCCCTGACGCCCCTTTCGGTGTACATCCTGACCTTCAACAGCGAAAAATACCTCGACGCGCTGCTGAGTCGGGTGCGGCCCGTGGCCGATGACCTGCTCGTGGTGGACAGCGGCAGCACCGACGCCACCCTGGCCATTGCCACCCGGCACGGCTGCCGGGTGCTGCACCGCCCGTTCGACGATTTCCGCAGCCAGCGGATTTTTGCCCTGGACGCCTGTCGGCACCGGGTCGTGCTGATGCTCGATTCCGACGAAGTTCCCGACGAAACCTTCGTCAGTAGCCTGCGCGACCTCAAGCGGCGCGGCTTTCCCGAAGAGGCCTACGAAATCAAACGGAACTGGTTTGTGATGGGCCGCCCCGTGCATTGCCTGTACCCCGTGCCCAGCCCCGACTACGTGGTGCGGGTGGTGAAAAAAGACGTGGTGGCGTTCGACGCCCGCAGCCGGACCGTCCATGAGCAGCCCTTCGGCCACCGCACCCTGGGGCAGGTAGGCGGGACCGTGGCTCACTTTACGTTTGAAAGCCGCGCCGAACTCTACCGCAAACTTGACCAGTACACCACGATGGCGGCCCGCGACCTGGTGACGCTCGGGCAGGTGCCCGGCCCGCTGAAGCGCTGGCTGCTGCCCCCGGTGGTCTGGGCCAAGTGGTACCTGGCCAAAGGCGGCTGGAAAGACGGCACCGTGGGCTGGATGCTGGGCGCGTACGCCTACCGGTACACGGTGGTGAAATTGAGAAAGGCAAAAGCCCTGGAGCGAAGTGCCGACTCCGAGCCAGCCGTCCGGGTTTTTGAAGCAAGACCAGCCGATCGTTTTTAATAAACCAACATAAATCTTCTCCCATGAAAAAACACTCATTCCTGCTGGCCGTTCTGCTTGGTGCTGTTCAGGCATTCGGTCAAGCCAACTGCGGTTGCGGTTACATCATCAGAAAAGATGGTAATTACAAAGCAAGTCAGCTTAACGTGCAACCCGGACAGACCATTTGCATCCAGGCGGGTCAGTACACGTACCTGCGGCTTAACGATTTACAAGGTGCGCCCGGCGCGCCCATTCGAATCGTCAATTGTGGCGGGCTGGTCAACGTGCTGAGTAGTTCGTACACACCGGGAATTCAGTTCATGAACTGTAAGCACGTCGTACTCACCGGGTCGGGCGATGCATCGCTGCCGTACGGATTTAAACTCAACAATACCGGGACTACGGCTGGCTCGGTGCTCAACGTAACGGGCAAAAGTTCGGATGTTGAAATTGAGCGCACGGAAGTAAGCAACAACAACTTCGCGGGGATCATGGTCAAAACAGACCCCGGCTGCGATTCGAGTTTTTACCGGGGTAATTTCACGATGTACAACGTCAAAATTCATGACAATTACGTCCACGACACCGGCGGTGAAGGCCTGTACATCGGTAATTCGTTCTGGAATGGCGGGGTCAATGTGACCTGCGGTGGTCAGAGCAAACGGGTCTATCCGCACGAAATTCAAGGGCTTGAAATTCACCACAACCGCGTGGAGCGGACGGGGTGTGAAGGCATTCAGTACGGTTGTTCGCCGGGGGCTTTGGTTCACCACAATTCGGTGAAAGATGCTGGGAATAGTCCGTTTGCCAGCTACCAGGACAACGGAATTCAAATCGGCGAAGGCTCCAGCGGCCTTTGTTACAATAACTACGTGGAGGATGCCCCCGGTGGTGGGATGGTCATTTTGGGGCATTCGGGGGATCTGAAACTCTACAACAATGTCATTACAAACATTGGGAACATCGGGATTTTTTGCGACAATCGTTCCAATTCGCTGCCGGGAACTGTTTTCGCGATGCTGAACAACACCATTACGGCCTGCGTCAACGAGGGCATCAAGTTATACAACGAAAACAACGTCAGTACGCTGGCCAACAATGTCATCGCGGGCGTGGCCGCCGGGAAGTTCATCGTGTTCGGACAGGGAGCCACGGCCACGCAGTTCAACAACATTAAAACAACCCGAACCGACACGCTGGGTTTTGCGAACGTCGCGGCCACCGATTTTCGGCTCACGGCGACGTCACCGTTGATCAATCAGGGGGGCGACGTAAGCAGTTGGGGCGTTTCGTTCGACTTCGACGACGCCCCTCGACCGGCGGGCCTGGCCTACGACCCCGGCGCGTTCGAGCGCCAATCGTCCGGGGTGCAACGGCGGGCGGCTCCACCGGCTGCTTCCCCGGTTGTGAGTAGTTTTCCGGCCGTCCCGGTGGAACTGCTTCCTGACGAATCAGGGCCGGAATTGGCCTCGGCGCGGGCGTACCCTTCGCCCTGCCGCGAACAGGTAACATTGGAAGTCCCGGAAGGCCACCGCATCGAACAGGTGGAGGTGTACCGCGCCAATGGCCAAAGCGCGTTGAAAAAAAATCCCCTGACCCGCGAACAACGCCTGACCCTCGAAATCCGTCGGCTGGCACCCGGTTCCTACGTGTACCAAATCCGGACGCAAGACGGAACCTTGTTTACGGGACGGTTTATAAAGCAGTAACTGAAACCGGATTGCAACGCATGGCTTGCGCTGCCCGTCGGGGCCGAATAAAAAGGACCGCCTTCCCGGACCCGATTGGCGCACGGTTGGTGAAAACGCCCGGTGTCGGCAGGCTTAAAAAATTGATACCCAAAAAAAAGTAGCCCAATCCAGCGATTCCAAACATTTTTTTTATTTTTGAGAAATCGAAAGATCATTCGCCCTGCAATTGGCCCGCTGTTTGCGTCGTCGTTAGCCGGGAAAGTGCCCCGATTTTTTGTAAACTTCCTGACGTACACCGCCATGTACACCCCAAGCTACGCCTTGATTTTCAAGGCTATCCGCTCCGCAAGCGTCCATCCCGGTCGCTTCGTTTGCCTACACTTCCACGCTGGGGTTGCATCCCCGTACTTTCTTCGCCGATCCGGTTCGCCACCGGGGCAAATCGCCGCGTGTGGTTTTGACCGTGATGCGGCAACGCCGTTTCGTCGATTGATGACGCCGGTCAGGCGGTTTCGTGCGCGCTGCCTTCCGTTCCTCCCCGCCGGTATTCCCGCGCCGGGCTTTGTTTTTACCCACCAACGTTCCCCACTTTCTAAATGAAAAGTTTTTACCACATCCTGTTTGTCGACGACGACGCCTTCATCCGCAAGGTGATGCAGACGATCCTCGAAAAACACTACCACATCACCACCTGCAACAACGGCATCGAGGCGCTGGGGTGGCTGGAGCAGGGCCACGAGCCGCACGTCATCATCACCGACCTGACGATGCCCTTCCTCAACGGCTACGATTTCATCCGGCACGTGCGGTCGAGTGCGTTTCTGGGGCACATTCCCATCATCGTGTTGTCCACGAGCGACGACAGCCCGACGCGCATCCGGTGCCTGGAAATGGGGGCCGACGATTTCGTCGTGAAACCCTTCAATCCGCTGGAGGTGAAGGCCAAAATCGAGGCGATTCTGCGCCGCTCGAGCCAGAGTCTGACCGGCATGGCCTCGTGAAAACTACGGCCTGAGCCGCCGATTCCTAACTCAGTCATCCGCCATGACAACCCTCACGCACGCGCCCGTTCAGACCGCCACCGAGGCGTTTCGCATTTTGCTCGTGGAACCGGCACTGGCCGCCGAAATCGCTTTTCTGCGGGCCTTCGGGGCTGCGGCCTCGGTGAGTCCCGCCAGCTCGGTGGCCGAGGCCTTTTCGCTGCTGGGCCAGGGCTACGCCTTCGACCTCGTCGTGGCCAGCGACGAAGCCGACGGCCTGGCGCTGCTCGACCAGCTCAAGGCCCACCCGCAGTGGCAAACCCTGCCGGTGATTCTGACGGCCCCGACCGTGACCGAGTCGCTCCGCCGCCGCGCGTTGCACGGCAAGGCCCTTGACGTGTTTGCTGCCACGACCGCCCACGAGGGCATCCGGTTGCGGATCGATTACCTGATTCGAAAAAAGAAATACGCCCCGCAGGCCCGCCGGTCGCGGCGCGAGGGCACTCGGATGCCCCTGGGCAAGCGCCTGTTCGACATCGCCTCGACGAGCACCGTGCTGCTGCTGATTTCGCCGCTGCTGGCGGTGGTGGCCGTGCTGATTAAGTTCGATTCGCCGGGGCCTGTACTCTACCGCTCGAAGCGCGTCGGGGCGGGCTACCGGATTTTCGACATGTACAAGTTTCGCACGATGCGGCCCGACGCCGATCAGCATCTCGCCGGCATGGCGGCGATGAACATCTACAACAAAGCCACCGACCAACCGCAGGCAGCGGGCCTGTGCGCCGCCTGCGTGGCGGTGGGCGAAGGGTGCCAGCGGCCGCTGTACCTCGACAACGAGGAAGTGTGCGAAGACGTGTACGCCCAGCGCAAAAAGGCGAAGGCGATGTTCTCGAAATTTCACCAGGACCCGCGCGTGACGCGCCTCGGCAAAATCCTGCGCGATTACAGCATCGACGAACTGCCGCAACTGTTCAACATCCTCAAGGGCGATATGTCGGTGGTGGGTAACCGTCCGCTGCCGCTCTACGAAGCCGAAAAACTCACCACCATCGCCTACGCCCGGCGCTTTGCCGCCCCGGCGGGCCTGACGGGCCTCTGGCAGGTGACCAAACGCGGCCGGGCCACGAAGCTTTCCGACGAAGAACGCATCCAGTTGGACGTGCTCTACGCCCAGAAGTTTTCGTTCGCCACCGATTTCATCATTCTCCTCAAAACCGTCCGGGCGCTATGGCAGAAAGAAAGCATGTAGTACACCCGCCGCTGGTGACGATCATCACCGTCCACTTCAACCAGGTGGAGGCGACGCTGGCGTTGCTGGCCTCGACGCGCGGGCTGAACTACCCGAACGTCGAGATTCTGGTGGTGGACAACGGCTCCGAACGCGCGCCGCTGAGTGCGGCGCTCGTTGAGCAATTTCCAGGTACCCGGCTGATTGTGAGCGCTAAAAACCTCGGATTTGCCGGTGGTAACAACCTGGCCATGCGCGAGGCGCGGGGCGAGTTTCTGCTGCTGGTCAACAACGACACCGAGCTGACGCCGCATTTGCTTGAAGAATTGCTGGCCCCGTTTCACGCCGACCCGACGGTGGGGGTGGTGTGCCCTAAAATCCGGTTTTTTCACCATCCCGAGCGCATTCAGTACGCCGGGTACCGCCCGCTCAACGCCTACACCGGCCAGACGACGCCCTTCGGCGGCGGGCAACTGGACCTGGGCCAGTATGACCGCTCCGGTCCGACGCATTTCGCCCACGGTGCCGCCATGATGGTGCGGCGGGAAGTGCTGGAAAAAGCCGGGCTGTTCAACGAAGATTACTTTCTGTACTACGAAGAACTCGACTGGTCGCACCGCATCAAGCGGGCGGGGTTCCAGATTTATTACCAGGCCTCGGCGCTGATTTACCACAAAGAGTCGCTCTCGGTCGGGAAAGCCAGCCCCCTGAAGGTGTACTACCTGACCCGCAACCGGATTTACTTCATGCGGCGGTGCACCAACGCCGGTCAGCGGGCCGTGTTTACGCTGTATTTTCTGCTCGCGGCCCTGCCCAAACACCTGCTGGTGTACGCCAGCCGGGGCCAGGGCGATTACCTGAAGGCGTTCCTGCGCGGCGTTGCCTGGAATTTTACCCACCCTTCCGCCTGAACCTGCTTATGGAAACCGCATTTTTACTGCTGTTTTTCCTTATTTTCTACCCCTACGTCGGCTACGGTTTGGTGGTGTACGCGCTGGTGCGGGTAGGGCGGGCGTTGGGACGGTCGAAACGCCCCGCAACCCGTCCGGAGTTC
The DNA here is from genome assembly GCA_965249815.1 of Spirosomataceae bacterium. GTDB lineage: Bacteria > Bacteroidota > Bacteroidia > Cytophagales > Spirosomataceae > JAJAZB01. The sequence goes on from CBDFMV010000003.1 coordinate 2,554,743, forward strand.
CTGCCTGACGTGACGCTGGTGGTGCCCGCCTACAACGAGAGCGCTTATTTGCCGGGGAAAATCGAAAATTGCCTCGCGCTCGACTACCCCGCCGACCGCCTGCGCTTTTTGTTCGTCACGGAAGGTTCCACCGACGGCTCGACGCAGTGGGTAGAGCGCCGCCGGGCCGGGGTGGGCGAGCGGCTGGCCCTCCTCGGTGGCCACAAACGCCTGGGTAAAGTGGCTGCCATGAACGCCGCCGTGCGGCACGTGACCACGCCCGTCGTGGTGTTTACCGACGCCAACACGCGCCTCAATCCGGCGGCCATCCGCCACCTCGTGCGGCATTTTGCCGACGAAACCGTGGCCGCCGTGGCGGGGGAAAAGCGCATCGCCACCGGGGGCAGTGAAGCCGCCGCCGGGGCGGGCGAAGGGCTGTACTGGCGCTACGAGTCGGCCCTGAAACGCCTCGACGCCGAACTTCACACGGTGGTGGGGGCCGCTGGCGAACTCTTCGCCGTGCGCACGGCCCTGTTCCAGCCGGTCGAGCCGGATACGCTCCTCGACGATTTCGTCATTTCGCTCCGCCTGGCCGGACAGGGCTACCGGGTGGCCTACGAGCCGGAGGCCTACGCCCAGGAGCGGCCGTCGTTTTCGGTGGCCGAAGAACAAAAACGCAAGGTGCGCATCGCCCACGGCGGCTTCCAGGCCATGGCCCGGCTGACGGGTTTGCTCAATCCGTTTCGCCACGGCTGGCTCACCTTTCAGTACGTGTCGCACCGGGCCATGCGCTGGGCCGTGACGCCGTTTTGCCTGCCGCTGCTTTTTGTGGTGAACCTCGCGCTGGCCGGGCGGGCGTTGCAAAAAAGCGCCTGGTCCTGGGCGGATGGCGGGTGGGTGGCGCTGCTGGTGGCGCAGGGGCTGTTTTACGCCGCCGCGTACGTGGGCTACCGGCTCGAACGGCGCCACCTGCGGCAAAAGGCGTTTTTCGTGCCGTTTTACTTCACGTTCATGAATTACTGCGTGCTACTGGGCTTCGGGCGCTACCTGCGCAACAAGCCCACCGGCGGGCAATGGGAGCGCGTGCGCCGGGCCGACGAGCCTGTGGCCGGAGCCGTGCGGGCCGTTTAAGACAGTACCGAGTAGCGTACCAGTAAGTGAAGCAGGTTTTTCACTGGAGTTACACAGCGCAAACGCCCTTTGGGAATGGTGCTGTGTAATTCCAGGCGGCCTGACCTACGCCGCCGTGGCTTCGTCGGTGCCGTGGGGGGTGTGCAGGAACTGCTTTCTGGCCCGCCGGACGTTGAGCAGCGACCGCACGAACCGGAAAAAAAGGGGCGGCAGCTTCAGCAATTCTTTGGTGCCCACCAACGCCCGCAGCGTGTCGGGCACCGACAGGTAGAACGTCAGTAGCAACAGCCCCAGTTGCACCGCCGCCAAACCCGCCCCGCCAAACCACCCAACCAGCGCCAGCAACCCCGTCAGAACCGTCAGCAGGCCCAGGAGCATCAGCCGGGGCAGGAGCAGAGCCTGAAAGGCCTTGTCGAAATAATCGACGTTGCCCCGCAGGAGGGCGGCGAAACCCGGCCCGATGTTTTCGCGCAAAATCCGCAACTGAGCGGCCATCCAGCGGGTGCGTTGTTTTTCAAAAACGGCGGCGCTCTGCACTTTTTCGTCGTAAATCAGCGCCCGTTGCGCGTACTCGATTTCGACGCCCTGCCGCAGCAACACGCATTCCATTTCCTTGTCGAACCCACTGACCACCTGGACGCTGGGGAGCACCGCGCGGAGCAGCCGGTACTCGAAGGCCATGCCCGAACCAATCAGGGCCGCCGAGAGGCCCAGTGCCCGGTGGCCCCGGCGAAACAGGTGGTTGTTGATTTCTTCGCTGACGGCGTCGAGAATGGCCACGCTCGTGTTCAGGTTTTTGGCCACGCGGTGGCCCTGCACGGCCCGGAAACCCCGGTCGAAGGGGGCCAGCAGCCGGAAAAGGCAGTCCACGGCCATGTGGTTGTCGGCGTCGAGCACCACGGCTACGTCGTAGTCGTTGGGCAGGTGGTCGAGGGCGGCTTGCAGGGCTTTGGCTTTGGTCGAAACGTCGAACGAAACGGGAATGGTCCAGATGGGTAGCTGGCGGAGCTGGGCGAGGGTTTCGGGTTGGAGCGAATCGGCCACGACCACCACGTCGTACTGCGCCCGGGGGTAGGTCTGGCGAAGGGCCGCCGCCGCCGAATCGACGATGACGGCGTCTTCGCGGTAAGCGGGCAGCAGCACCGCCACCCGGCGCAGGCGGCCCGTCACGCTGGGCACGGCGGGTTCGGGGCGAAGCCTCCCGGCCACGGCAAACGTCAGCAGGTACAGCGTACACAGGCCCGTGTAGGCCAGCACGAGCGCGAGGAGGGAAAGGACAATCAGCATGGAAATGAAGGGTTAAGGAGTGGGAGTTGGGGAAGGGGAGACCCGGTCAGCTTCGAGCGCCTCCCGATCGAGGCGGTCGGCGATCATGAAAAAGGCCATGCTCAGGTACATGATCAGGTTGGTGGGGTACTGGCCGAAGACCATGTTGCCGTAATTGCCGCATAAAATGCCGACGTAGCCGCAGAGCAGGCCCGTCATCACCGAGCGGATGCGGGGGTGCTTCAGGCGCGACACCTTGTGGGCGCCCAGCAGACTCACCAGCACCAGCGTGAACGCGTGGAGCGTAAGCCCGATGACGCCCGTTTCGACCCAGATTTTCACGTACCAACTGTCGATGCCGCGCTTGGTGAGTTCGCTTTCCACCTGAAAGGCCTTGCCCCGGTCGCCCGCCGTGCCGATGCCGCTACCGAAGGGCCGCCCGGCCATGTACTGGGCAAAAGCCCGCTGGTTGGCCAGCCGAAGCTGAAGCGACGGGTCGTTGGGGTCGAGGGCGCTGCGCATGCGCTGCACCTGGTAGTTGCTCTGTCCTGCCTTAGTGAATTTGAGCAGGCCAAACGCGCCGCCCGCGAGCGTGGCCCCCACCACAAACAGCACCACGTTGCGGCGCAGAATCAGGTACAGCACAAACCCCATCGCGATAATGAACAACGGCCCCCGGCTGCCCGCCACGGCGTAGCCCCAGAAGTACAGGCCGGTCAGGGCGGCGTAGCGCAGTTTTTTGCCCCCCATCGGCTCGTCCATGGCCCGGATGGCGGCGTAGAGGGTCACCTGGGCCATTACGGCCCCGTACTGGCCAGCGTCGGAGCAGAACGAAAAACTGCGCAGGTGGCCGTTGATGTAATGGGTAATGCGCCCGAAGGCGTCGAACCAGCGCTGGTCGAAGCCACTCATGCCGAGGTATTGCTGCTTAAACGCCCACAGCGCCAGCACCACGCAGCACACCAGCCAGAGCGTGACGAAGCGGTTGAGGTGGCACACCCGGTACAGGGTCAGCAACGTCACCGCCGTGGCCGCCACCCAGATGAACGAGAAGCTCCGCACGGCGTAAAACCACGCCTCGCGGCTCTGGGCTTCGGGGTTGATGAGTTCGAGCACGTTGTAGCCCAGCCACACCAGCAGCAGGTAAAACAGGGGGTTGTTGAGCCGGGCAAGGTCGTTTTTACGGGCGGAAAACAGCGCCCCGACCAGCGAAATCGTCAGCAGGACGTCCACCGTCAGGCCAAACGGTACGCCGGCCACGATTCGGCCCAGGCCTCCCAGAAAAAAACCAACCACGAAGGCGGTCAGCACGCCCACCGACGGCTTGCGCAGGCACACCAGCGCAAACACCAGCGCGGGTGGCCCCACGGCCAGCCCCAGGGCTACGGGCAGGCCGCCGCGGGCAATGCCCACCCCAAGCACCCCGGCCAGCCCCGCCAGCCCAAGCAGCACCAGGCCGGTCCGCAGGGTCGCGGCGAAGGGCCGGATTTCGCCGGGTTCAATGTCAACGTACTCCTGCATACGATACCTGGCGTAACCAGTGACGAATTTCGCGGAAACCCGTCCGCACGGTGCCACTTAGCGTGACGGGAATGGCTTTGCCCAACCAGTAATACCCCAGCATCAAGCCGGTCAGAAACGTGCCGATGGAGGCCAGCGCCACGCCCGTGACGGAGTGAAAGCCGAGCAGCGCCACCAGATCGCCCGCCACGTTGACGGCCAGCATTACGGCCACTTTGGTCAGGTTGAGCGAAGGCCTCCGGGTGGCATCGAGGCCGATGCCGCCGTAGCGATCGAGGGGCAGGAAAGCCGTGTACACCATAAAAATGCGCAGCAGGCCGGCGCTGTCGCGGTAGCCCGTGCCGCCGAGCCACACCACGATGGGTTCGGCCAGCACGAAACAGCCCAACGAAACCGGCAGGAGAACCAGCCACAACCGACCCGCCATTTTCTGAAAAAACGCCGCCATCTCGGTGGGGGTGCCAAACAACGCCGCCAGCCGGGGCACCGAAGCCACCACGGTGCTGCGGATGGGCATTTCGAGCAATTCGATCACGCGCTGGGGGACGTTGTACAGCACCACCGCCGCCGGGCCGAGCAGCGCGCCGATGAGCAGGGTGTCCGAACTCCGCAACAGGTTGGAAGCCATCAGCGTGCTCGTGCTGAAGCGGCCAAACTGCCACAACGCCCGGCGTTCGGCCCCCGTGCCCGCTCCGAGGGCCGACAACCGGCTCCAGCCCGAAGCCAGCGTAAACGCCCCCACCAGCCCGTTGGCTGCCACGAACGCGCCGTAGAGAAACCCCAGCGACAGGCGCTGACCCACCCACGCCGCCGCGATGAAGAGCAAAAACAGGAGCTGTACGCTCAGTTTGAGGCTTTGCAGGAAGCGAAACCGCCGCCGGGCGTAGAGCGTCCAGTCGCTCAGGCTGTTGGGCAACGACACTACCGACAGCAGCCCGAACCAGCCCAGCAGGTGCGGGTTGCCCGGCGCGTAACCCAGTGCCGCTGCCCCGCCCGCAACGACCCACAGCAGCGCGTTGGCCGCTGCCGTCAGGCCCAGCGAAAGCTGCCAGGCCGCCCCGGCCCAGCGCCGGAAGGCCGGTTCGTCGGTGCCGGAAGCGTGGTTGACGAACGCGCTTTGGAATCCCGTCCGCACGGTGTCGAAAAGCGTGTAGTAAGTCTGGAACAGTACCCATTCGCCGAACGCTTCGCGGGAGAGCCACCGGGCCAGCAACGCGAACGTCAGCAGGCGCGTTGCCGCCGAAAGCCCGCTGCCGGTCAGGGTAGTGAACACGTCGGTTTTGAGCAGGCGCTCGACCTGAGTTTTCAGAAAGCGAACCACGGGCGGAATGATTAGGGCGTTTCGGGTCAGGTCGTCTCGACCGCGTCGGGCTGTTCGAGGGTTACCGGCGGGGCTTTTTTCGATTTCTTGCGCCGGGGCAGCGGGCCGATCAGGCCCGCGAGCAGGTCAGGTTCCACCGCGTTGAGCACCACCATCACCGGATTCCGGGCCGCTTTGCGGTATTGGTTGAGCTGCGTCCGGTCCGCCGCCGTCCACGGCGCGTCGGCACTCGCCACGAGCAGCGACAAATCACTTTGTCCGATGAGCCGGACGGGCAGGGCGGTATCGCGCAGGTCGGGCAGTTCCAGAAAAACATAATCCAGGTCGGTCGGCGACCGGTACGGCGTGAGTTGGAGAAACACGCCGATTTGCCGGGTGTCGGCAAAATCCCACTCCACGGGGTAGGTAGCCGTTTCAGCCCGCGTTTGCGCCCCGCCGCCCGACGACTCGGGCCGCAGATACACCACCCGGTGCCCGGCCCGGCTGAACTGGTCGCTGAGGCGCTCGCCCACCCAGGTTTTGCCCTGGCGGGGCCGCGTGCTTACCAGCGTGATGAGGCGGCAGGGCGCGTGCGGCTCGTGGGCAGTGGGCGTTTCGAGCAGCACCGTGCCGCGCAGTTGTTCCACGGCGCACTGCTCGGCGTAGGCCAGGTCGAGGTGGGTAAACCGGCGTTTCACCGCCGGAAACGCCGCCGCCAGCGGCAATCCGGTGAGCTGCCCGGCGCGCTCGGGGGTGGCCATGCGCGGGTTGAGCAGCGCCCGGCCCAGCACGAAAGCCAGCGCCAGCACCAGCCCCGCCAGGTACGACGCGATGACGAGCAGTTTCCGAATGGAGGGCTGGGGTTTCATGGGCAGCAGCGGGGGGTCGAGGGTGGTCAGGGTACCCGACATCTCGAGGTTTTTCTGCCGCAACCGGGCCATGTTCAGGCCGTGTAAAATCGAAAGGTATTCGCGCTCGGCCACGCCGATTTCGCGCTCCAGCCGGTTGACCGACGAGCCGACCGGGGCCATTTCGCTGTAAATCTGGTCGAATTCGCGCAGGCGCTTTTCAATGACCCCCACCCGCGCCGCCGACTCCTGGTAGCGGATCGTGTGGTCGAGGTAGCTGTCCATCAGTTCCCGCTGCGGCACCGAGCCGAGGGTGGTCGTGGTGTTGTAGTAGCGGCGCACGGCCGTTTTCAGCTCCTCGGCGAGGCGGTTGACGGTAGCCTGCAACTGCCCGATGGTTTCGGCGGGGTAGCCGTACACGCTGGCGTTGGCCAGTTGGGTCTGCGCTTTGGCCAGTTCGCCGCGTTTGCCCGAAAGGTCGGCATTGGCCAGCAACACGCTGCCCTGGTCGTCGAGTTTGCGTTCGAGCGCCTCGCGGGCCGCCTGAGCACCCTGAAGGGCCATTTTTTCCTTCGTAAAATCGGACGTGGTGACTTCCTTCGACGACGCCACGTACTTCGACTGCTCGTCGTAATTGATGATTTTATTGTCCACGTCATACCGCGTGAGGCGATCTTCGGCCCCTTTCAGGTTGCGGTAGGAGTGTTGCACCTGGTCTTCAAAATAAGCCACGACGTTGCCCGTTTCCGAAAACCGGAACGCCGTGTACCGGCGCTTGAAAATGTCGATCAGAAACGTGAGCGTTTGCTGGCAAACCGCCGGGTCGTCGCTTTTGCAGGACAAATCGAGCATGTCGCTGTTGCCCCGCCGGGCCGTCGTAATCCGGGCGAGGATGCTTTCGACCGCGTAATAGGTGGTGGACTGGTAGAGCAAGTAGTTCACCGTGTTGCCGTTGGTGGCGCTGGCCAGGCGTTGCAGGTTGCGAAAGGTGGCGTTTTCATTGCCCTTCACGGTGGCGCGTCGGAGGGTGGGGTCCACCAATTTCTGCACGTTTCCGAAGGCTTCTTTGCCAAGTTGGTCGGGGCGGGGTGCGCGCAGGCTCAGGTGCCGGGCCAGCAGGCGCAGGCCTACTTCGCTGACGGTCTCGCGGGCTTTGACGGTGGCAATGAGGTTGTCGAACGCGTTGGCAATGGCCGTGTGGTCCATGTGGTCGTTGTCGGTGCTGGTGATGGAATACCCCGAAGCGATGCCCGTGTAGAGCGTGGCCGTCGAGGTAAACTCACGGGGCAATTCCTGGGTAAAGTACAGCACCGCGCCCGCCAGCGCCGCTGGAAACAGCAGCAGAAGAAGGGCATTTTTTTTCAGCGACCGGAGTAACAAGGGCCAGGTAAGGGTCATAGGGTCAACGCTTTAGTTCGCTAATGTCCGCGCCCACGAGGATGGTCAGTTCGCGCAGCAGGGAGAAAAAGCCACCCCGTGCGCCTTCTACCTTGATGCGGACGTCGGTGTATACCCGGCTGGCGGCGGAATACTCCTGTACGGTGGCGCGGCCTTTTTGCCAGTCGAGTTCCACCGATCGAAACGCCACCAGGGCGGCCTGTTCGTCCTGAAGGTACAGGTTGAGCAACCGCTGGCTGGTCAGCAGTTCGTAGTACACCTTATTGAGTTCGCGCTTCAGGCCAAACTTCACCACGTCGGCGCGGGCGAGGGCGGTGCGGTAGTCGGCTTCGGCCTGGCGAATGCGCGGGCGGCGGCTGAGCAGGGTTTCGAGGGGCAGCATCACCTGCACGCCGACGCGGTAGCCGTTGGAAATCTGGAGGTAGTCGAAGGTGGTGGTGCCGTTGGAAACCAGCGCCTGGTTGCCGCGCGTGACGTTGCCCGTCAGGCTGATGCCGTGCAGCACGCCCAGCCGGGCAAGCTGGGCGTTCTCGACTTTGGTTTCGGCCAGGGTGAGTTCTTCCTTCAGGTTGGGCGAATTCCGGACGGCAATCTGGTAGAGTTCCTCAAACGGCAGAAGCTGGTCGGCCAGGTCGCGGTCGAGGTCCAGGCGCAGGGAATCGGTCGGCGGCACAACGGCAAACGCCGGGGCAACCGTTCCGAAAAACAAACCGGAACCAACGAGCAATCGCCGGAAAAAGGCGGGAAAGGAGCAACGGCTGGCGGAGCCAGTGGCGCAGAGCAGGCCGCGCGTGGCGGCCCCGGGAAGGATGTACATGGCGGTGTACGGGTTGCAGGCATGGCCCGCCGGGTGATTTCGAGGTGGTGGGCGACCTTAGAACTGGACGAAAGTAACAAAACAATTCCAACTATTGGGTAGGTTTGGGGCAATTTTAACGGAAGGCCCCCCGGATTTCGCCCGAACGGCCCGTCCCGGTTTCGGCCAACCGCTCCGAACGCGTTAGCAACCGCCATTCCTAACCACCCATGACCCTCGCCGCCCGCCTCCAGGCGCACCCATCGCTTAAGCATTTCGTACATTTTCTGCTCGTTCCGCGCGGTCAGGCCCGGCCCCGCACCTGGGTGAGCTGGTGCGTCAACCCGTTCGTACACCGGCGCGGGCGCGGGGCGCGCATCCGGCGACGGGTGCGGCTCGACGTGCTGCCGTTTCAGCCCTTCAGCCTCGGCGCGGGCAGTACCGTCGAGGACTTCAGCGTCATCAACAACGGGGTCGGGCCGGTGCGCATCGGCGACCACTCGCGGGTGGGCATCGGCAACGTGCTCATCGGCCCGGTGACGATTGGCAATCAGGTGATTCTGGCGCAAAACGTGGTGATTTCGGGGCTCAACCACGGCTACGAGGACGTCACCCGGCCCATTCGTCAGCAACCCGTCAGCACCCGCGAAATCGTGGTGGAAGACGAATGCTGGATTGGGGCCAACGCCGTGCTCACGGCGGGCGTGCGCATCGGGCGGCACTCGGTGGTGGCAGCGGGCAGCGTGGTGACCAAAGACGTGCCGCCGTACTGCGTGGTGGGCGGCAACCCGGCCCGGCTACTGAAGCGGTACGACGCCGAACGGCGCGGATGGTTGCCCGTCAGCTCAAGCTGACGGCAACCGCAAGCAAGCCCCTTCAGGATTCCATGCCAGGGGAGTTCAGGCCCGAAGGGCCTTAAACTTTTGAGGAAGAAACGCGGGAATTTGCCAGCCGGTATGGCTGGGATATGCGCTTTTTTTTTCGGTGAATCTCGCAGCGCCCCGTCGGCTAAACCGGCTGGAGAGCAGCGAGCGACGCGATCACGTCTGCCAGCACCTCGCCCCGCTTTCCCCACGAATTTCCCCGTGCTACGCTGATCCGCCGCTGCTCGCTGGCCAGGTCCTTTTCGCCCAGGCTTTCCCGCAGGGCATGGACAAACGCCGCGTGGGTTTTTGCCACCCGCACAACGCCGGCAAAGGCGCTCAGGTCGGCAAAATCGGTTGTGACCACGGGCAGGCCCGCCGCCAGGTACTCGTTGATTTTCAGGGGATAAATGGCCCGGGTTTGTTCGTTTTTCTGGAACGGAATCAACCCGACGTGCATTTTTTGCAAAAAATCCGGCAACTCGGCGGGCGGCACGGCGGGCACGAACTGCACGTTGGCAAACCGCGCCAGCCGCTGGCGCACCGCCGCATCCGGTACGCGCCCGATGAGCTGAAAACGGGCGTACGGGAACGCCTCGAAGCACCGCGTGAGCAGGGTCTCGTCGAGCCGGTTGTCGATGGCCCCGACGTAGCCCACGGTTTTGACCGCCCCGCCCGTGCGCGGCCACGCCTGGCGGAATCGGTTGAAATCCACGCCGTTTTCTATCAGAAAGCAACGCGGGTTCAGGGCGCTTTTCCGTTCGAGCAACCCCGCCGAACTCACCACCACGGCGTCGGCCCGCCGGAGCAGGTCCCGCTCGTAGGGTTCGCCGTGGCGACGGCTCCAGGTTTCGGCCCGGATTTCGTCGTAGGCGTAGTACACCGTGGCGCGTTCGCCGAGGCCGCCCACCAACCCCAGCCCAACCGTGGGGTGGAAGGCGTTGATCACCACGGGCGACCCGAATCCGAGTGTTTTCATCGCCGCCCGAATGCTGCGCCGAATCCGGGCCGTGTTCCAGCGCAGCAGCGCGTCGTAGAGGCGGCCGGGTGGCAGCGGGTTGATGGGCAGCACCCACGGCGGCGTCAGCACGTGGAGTTCTTGGCCCTGGGGCAACGTGATTTTTTGCAAAAAAGAGGCCCAGCCCGCGCCCGTCGGGCTTCGCCGCCGACCCGTCGCGTGGCGGAGGGCGTCGCGGAGCGTCGGGGCGTAGTTGACAAACAGCACCCGGTGCGTGCGGGCCAGTTCGCCCATCAGTTGCACCGTCGACTTGGTGTAGCCGCTCTCCCAGGAGGTCAGGCTCACGCAAACGAGATCGGGACGTTGGCGCATCAGCGAAGGGGCAGGGAAAGGGTTTCGGATTGACTCACGGCGACCGGGCGGCGCTCGGGCTGACCACTCGCGACTTTCGTAAAGCCTTTTTTCAATCGGATAAAGCGGCTTTCAAAAAATTCGTACGATACCGCCGCCAGCGCCACCGTCAGCAACAGGCTCAGGCCATAGAGCAGCAAATCGCTGCCCGGCAAAAGGCGTTGGGTGACGAAATGCGCCAGCGCAATGGCCACGAGGTGGTACATGTACAGGCCGTACGAAATGGTGCCGAGATAGTGAAAAACCCGGTTTTCGAGCGAAATGAGTGAGGCCGGATTGGCCGCCAGGTTGACCAGCAACACCGCAAACAGCACCCCGTACACCTCGAAATTGACGTACGGAATCACCACGCCGAAACCAACCAGCAATCCCGTGACGACGTAGGTACCTACTTCGACGAACCGGTTGAACACCACCGCCCGAAACCGCCCGCTGCCCCGGTACAGCAGCCACGCCGCGATGCCGCCGATGGCCATGCAGTCGATGCTGAATTTGCCCCAGATCCGAATCAAATCATCGACCGGCCGGGGGTTGTGTACCAGCGAGCGAACCAGCGGCAGCAGGCCGAATTTCACGAGAAAATACCCGGCCATCACCAGCAGACACGCCCGCAGCGGACTTTTGATCGTTTTCATCAGCACCGGCCAAATCAGGTAAAACTGCTCCTCGACCCCAATGGACCAAAGCTGGTAAATGCCCGGAATCGGCACCGTCACGAGGTTGGGCAGAATCAGCGCCATCAGGGCCACTTTCTGGTAAAAATGCTGGTGAACGGCTTCCGTGAAATACGGCAGTTGAAACACCGCCACGTGCGGAAATACGAACAGCCCCAGCCCCGCCAGCAAATAGTACAGCGGCCAGATGCGCAGCACGCGCCTCACGTAAAACGGACGGACGGCGATGCGGCCCGTCACCTCGCGCTCCCGGAGCAGCAGGTAGGTGATTAGAAAGCCACTCAGCACGAAAAACAGCACTACACACACCTTACCGACCATCTCGAAAAAGGGAATGTGCCAGCGGTTGGGTTCGTGCAGGATGTACTTGTACTGCTCGACGTGGTGGACGATGACCCCGAACGCGGCCAGAAACCGGATGCCGTTCAGGTTGGGAAAGTACACGTTTCTCATGGCGGTGAGGAGGGTTTGGAGTTTAGCGTTTAAAGTTTAGGGTTTAAGGTTCAGCGTTCAAGGCTGTTTAACACGAAACACTGAACGTTAAACCTTAAACGAACGGATTTACCTTCCGATGCCCCCCAACACGCGTCCCATTTCCCGACGGGCGCGTTTCAGGATGGCTCGTTGCAGGCTTCCGTCGGCTTCGAGGCGGCGGGCGCTGGTCCAGACGCGGGCTTCGGGCGCGGAAACCCACTGGATACGGCCTTTTTCGAGCAAACTGAGCGCCATCCAGCCGTCCTCGCAGCGGCCTGCGGCGGTGGTCGCGCCCCGGTGGCCGGAGTCGGTGTTGAAGCCGCCCACGCTCAGGGCGTCGGCCCGGCGGAAGGCGAAATTGTACCCCAGCACGTTGACAAACTCCCGCTCACCGCGCCGCAGGGCCGCCGCGCGTTCGGACATCAGTTCGTAAAGGCCCAGCGCCAGCCGCGACGACTGACCGGGCAAAAACGAGTACGTGCCGTAGGTGCAGCTCACGGCGGGGTCGAGCAGGGGCGTCACGAGGGACTCCAGCCAGGCGGGCGGGTAGAGGCAGTCGGAATCGGCGTTGAGCACAAACCGGCCCCGCGCCGCCGTCAGCCCGGCCTGGCGGGCAAAGGCCACGCCCTGGTCGGTCACGAGCAGCGTCCGGACGCCGCAGCGGTCGAGCAGTTCCTGGGTGCGGTCGGTGGAATTGTTGTTGGCCACGATCAGCTCGGTCGGGCGGTGGGTTTGCAAATCGGCCAGCGACGAGAGCATCGGCAACAGCGAACGCTCTTCGTTGTACGCTGGCACGACGATCGAAACCTCGGGTTGAGTGGTGTGAAAACGCTGGAGGCGCTGACGGAGTCGCTCCAGGCGGACTTCGTCGAGTTGGCTGGCGCGGAGCCAGTACGACGGGTGGCGGCGCACCCAGTCGGGCAAGGTGAAGCGGTTCATCCCCAGATGGCGGTTAAGGGGTGGAAAACGGATTGCCCAAAGGTGGAGAAAAAGTCGGATTCATGCAAAAAAAGCCGGGGCTTCTGCTGCGCGGTTGGGGGCAATTCCGGGCCGTTGTAAAACAAAAAAGCCAACTTAAGGAATAAGTTGGCTTTTCATTTAAACCCTTTTATCTTTTATCATGAAGAAAAGAAACGTACGTCTACAAAGCAGCAACCCCCTCTCTGGCAGCTAACCCCGCACACGGTTGATGATACAAAACTGAAGCGGGAAGTTTAGAAAGGGCTTAGAACGACCTTAGAAATTACTTAGAAATGCAGGCGGTCCGGGTCGGCTCTCCGGCACCCGACAACGCCGGGGAATCAGAGGTGCGGCAGTTCGATGGTGAAACAGCTTCCCTGTCCCAGAGTACTTTCCACGAAAAGCCGCCCCCGGTGTAGTTCGATGATGCGCTGGCAAATGGAAAGCCCCACGCCGAATCCGGAGAATCCCGTGGCATTGGTTGCCCGGTAAAACGGCTCGAAGATCCGGGTCAAGTCTTCGGGCGCAATGCCGATGCCCGCGTCGCGCACCCGGATCCGGCACACGGCCGCGTCGCCGCCGATGGAAACCCGGGCCGTGGAATCGGGCGAATACTTGCAGGCGTTGTCAAAAAGATTGAGCAGCACCCGTTTGAGCAGTTCTTCGTTGCCCGTGACCAGGGTCTGGGTTTCGGAGTCGGGCAGGTGCTCGTAGGCGATGACGACCTGGTACCCAGACCGGGCGCTGAGGAGTTCTTCCTGGGCCAGGGAGATGGGTTCTTCCATGCGCACTTCCCGCATCGGCACCTGTCCCATGTTTTCGAGCGTCCGGGCCAGAAACAGCAGGGTGTTGGTCAAATCGATGAGGCGGTCGGTGTCCGAAAGCAACGTTTCGAGCACGTGCCGCGACGCTTCCGGCGAAAGCGGATGGCGCAGGCCCAGTTGAATTTCCGATTTCAGGGCCGCCAGGGGCGTACGGAGTTCGTGGGAGGCGTGGGAAGCAAAACTTCGCTGCTGCTCGAAAGCCTGTTCGAGCCGGTGTAAAACGGCGTTGAAATTCACCGCCAACTGATCCACTTCGTCGCGGCGGTGCCCTTCGTCGAGCCGCTGCCGCAGGTTGCGCTCGGTGATGGTCTGAATCTGCCGGTTAAACGCCCCGATGGGCCGCAACGACTGGCCGGCAAAGAAGACACTCAGGCCGATGGTCAGGCCAATGCCCGCCAGCAGGCCCCAGCCCAGGGTGCGCCGCAGGTCGCGGAGTTTGGATTTACCGAATTCGTCGTAGGCCGAAGCCAGCACGACGAGGGAGGTGGGGCCTTCCTGGTGCAACAGCCCAAACACTTCGTGCTCCCCATCGACCGACTTGACCATCCCCTCGCTCCGGACCCGTTGCAGCAGGTCGCCTTTGAAGGTCGCGCCCGGATCGTCGGTGCTGGTGCTGGTGTAAACGAGGTCGTTGCTGGCATCGAACACCAGTACTTTTTCATCGACCAGTGCCGTGGACGTGTCGTTGCCGATGATTTCCACCAGCCGCTTGTTCAATTCGTCCACCTCCGTCAGCAGCCGGATGGTAGTCAGGGCTTTCTGGTGAAGGCGTTCGTAAAATTCGTCCTGCCAGTACGTGGCCGAGGTCAGGTACACGAGCACCGAGAACCCCACCAGAATGGACGTCACGATGAGCGAAAACTGAAGCGCGATGCGGTTGCGAATAGTCATGACGCATCGGCTTTGAGCACGTAACCCAGGCCGGACCGGGTGTGGATCAGCTTCGGTTCAAAATCCCGGTCGATTTTTTTGCGCAGGTAATTGATGTACACTTCCACGACGTTGGTGCCCGTATCGAAATTGTGGCTCCAGACCCGCTCGGCGAGGTCGAGCTTCGAGACCACCCGCCCCTGGTTGCGGGCCAGGTAGTCGAGCAGGGCAAATTCGCGGGCTGTCAGTTCGATGGGCGTACCGGCCCGCCGCACCAGCTTGGTGGTTACGTTGATTTCCAGGTCGGCCACCCGCAGGATTTCGTCCTGGGTGGGTACGCTGACGAGTTCGAGGCGGCGGAAGCACGCGGCAATTCGGGCATTCAGTTCGCGGAAATCGAAGGGCTTCACCAGGTAATCGTCGGCTCCGTGCTTCAATCCCTCGACTTTGTCCTCGATTTCACCCAGCGCCGTCAGCATGATGATGGGCAGGTGGGGTTTCGCTTTGCGCAGGCTCCGGCAGATTTCGTACCCATCCATGCCGGGCAGGTTGACGTCCAGAATCACCAGATCGAACGGCTGCTGGAGACCAAGTTGCTGCCCCGCCACCCCTTCGTAAGCCACGCGCGTGTCGTAGCCTTCGTCGGTCAGACCCCGGCGTATGTTTTGGGCGATGCGCTGATCGTCTTCAACGATGAGGATTTTTTTCATGCGGCGAGGTTAGCTTAGGGCAGGGGAAGGGCAAATCTCGGCCAAAGTTTTTGACGACCTGCGCCTTGCGCAGGTAAAATTTCAGGTATTCGGTAAAAGGCATGACCACGCCGGGGTATCGGAGGCGTATCTTCATGAAAAAAGCCGCTCCGAGTAGTCGGAGCGGCTTTTTAAGCCAGCAACCACATTCTGGCAATCATTTTTCGGAATTTACCGAACTTCAAATCCGCCTTCGCCGATTTTGAAGCCTTCCGAGTACAGTTCAACGTTGTACTTGCCTTTTTTGTAAGGCTGACCACCACGGGCGTACACCACTTCAACGCTCGGGCTGTTGTTGGTATACTGAACCTGCTGCTTGGTCGTGTACACTTGCTCCTGACCGGTCTTGGTCGTGAACGTGCCCGAACCCGTGGCCATGTCGCTCACGACGGCACCTTCGGGATCAACCAGGCGCACCAGAATATCCTTCGGCTCCTCTTTCGTCAGCGGGTTTTTGGCCAGTTGGAAAGCCACCTTGATTTTGTCGACACGCTTGGCTTTGTAGCGTTCGCCGTCGCGTTCCTTGCCTTTCGGCGTGATGGCGTAAATCCGCACGTTTTCGGCTTTCAGGGCCGAGGCGATGGTCACTTTCTCGGTCAGGTCCTGGGTTTTGGCCGTCAGCGTGCCCACCGTGTCAGCATACGCCTTGCGGGTCGTTTCCAGGTTGGTTTTCAGACCGGTGTTTTCCGTGTTCAGCGTTTCGTTGGTCGAAGCCAACTGCTGATTGTCTGCCTGAAGCTTGGCGATTTCCTCGTCTTTCTGCACCAGGTACGCCTCGTATTCTTTGATCTTCTGGTCGTACTTGGCAATCGACACGCGGCTGTTGCGGCGCAGGCCGGCCTTGTCTTTCTCAAGGTCGGCTTTCACCTTCATCAGCTCGTCCACGTTGCCACCGAGGCGTTGCACTTCGGCGATTTTCTGGTCGAGTTGCAGCGAAATCGAGTCCAGTTTGGCGTGGGTAGTGGCCAGTTCCTGAACTTTAAGCTGGATGTCGGACTCCTGGCGTCCGCTTACTTCTTTTTCCTGGGTGAGGAGGTAGCCGAGGAAACCGGCGACGGCGGTCATCACGACCAGACCGGCCGTGAGCAAACCATTTGCCCGCTTGGGCTGGGTGTTCTGGGTATTTTCCATAACGCTGTCTTAAGGGTAAAGTGAAACAATCGGGTTGGTTGAGTAGAGCTTTTGGCCATCCGGTTGAGTTGAGCGTCGGGAAAACGAGGGGTTGAAAGTGAAAGAAACAGGTCGTTCCGTTTGAACACTTTTGCATAACGCAACGACGACTCCCGAACGTATCGCAAATCAAAAAAAGTTTGACGATGGATTAAACTTTTTTGTATAGCTCTAAAATACAATCAGTTAGGCAGGAATCTTTTTCATGGCTTTGCGAAGCGACCCTTGAAGTATCGGCGTAGGTGGGTTGGCAATCACTCCCAAAAAGCCGTAAAATTGTGGGTAAAATTTGCCACCTTCACCGCCGATTTATCCACTTCATTCCCAGTCATTCCAACCCATGTCAACCGGACTCGACGCGATTACCCGCCAGAAAGTGCAAGCCTGGATTTCGGGCAACTACGACACCGAAACCAAAACCACCGTTCAGCACCTGCTCGACGACCAGAACGAAACCGAACTGGCCGACGCGTTTTACAAAGACCTCGAATTTGGCACCGGCGGGCTGCGCGGCCTCATCGGCGTGGGCAGCAACCGCATGAACCGCTACACCGTGGGCGCGGCCACGCAGGGACTGGCCAACTACCTGAAAAAGAACTTTCCCGAAGGTGAAATTAAAGTCGCCATTGCCCACGACAGCCGGAACATGTCGCCCGAATTTGCCCGCGTCACCGCCGACGTGTTTTCGGCCAACGGCATCAAGGTCTTTCTGTTCAAGGAATTGCGGCCCACGCCCGAACTCTCGTTTGCCATCCGGCTGCTCGGTTGCCAGAGTGGGGTGGTCGTGACCGCTTCGCACAACCCCAAGGAATACAACGGCTACAAAGCCTACTGGAACGACGGCGCGCAGGTGGTGGCCCCGCACGACAAGGCCATCATTGGCGAGGTAGCCGCCATTCAGTCGGTGGACGACATCCGCTTCGATGGCAACGCCGACCTCGTGACGCTCATCGGCGAGGAAGTCGATGAACAATACCTGGAGCAGGTGATTGCCAAAAACGTGGTCAACCACGCGGTCATTCACCGCCAGCACGATTTGAACATCGTCTACACGCCCATCCACGGCACGGGCATTACGCTGGTGCCGCGCGCGCTGGCCCGGATTGGCTTTACCAACGTCAGCATCGTGCAGGAGCAGGCCACGCCCGACGGCAACTTCCCGACGGTGGTGTACCCCAACCCCGAGGAAAAAGAGGCCATGACCCTGGCCATGAACCAGGCCAAAGCCCAGGATGCCGACCTCGTGATGGCCACCGACCCCGACGCCGACCGCGTGGGCAGCGCCGTACGCAACGCGAAGGGCGAGTGGCAGCTTTTGAACGGCAACCAGATGGCGAGCCTGATCATTTTTTACCTGCTGCGGGCCTGGAAAGACGCGGGCAAGCTCACCGGCAAGGAATTCGTGGCCAAAACCATTGTCACGACCGACCTCATCAACAAAATGTGCGCGCGCTACGGCGTGAAATGCTACGACACCCTGACGGGTTTCAAGTACATCGCGGGCGTGATTCGCGACTTGCAGGGCCGGGAACAGTTCATCGGCGGGGGCGAGGAAAGCTACGGCTACCTCATCGGCGACGCCGTCCGCGACAAGGACGCCATCGCCAGTTGCGCGATGATTGCCGAACTGACGGCTTACGCCAAAGACCAGGGCCTGAGCCTGTTCGACCTGCTGACGGAGATGTACGCCGAAAACGGCTTTTACTACGAGGGGCTGATTTCGCTGACGAAAAAAGGCCGCGAAGGGGCCACCGAAATTCAGCAGATGATGGCCGATTTCCGGGGAAATCCGCCCGCCGAAGTGGCCGGTTCAAAGCCCGTGACGATTTTCGACTACGAAAACCTCGTCCGCAAAGACGTCGCCACGGGCCAGGAAACGCCCATCGACGTAGGCATGGGCATCGAGAAATCGAACGTGATTCAACTCCTCCTCGCCGACGGCACGAAGGTGTCGGCCCGACCCAGCGGCACGGAGCCGAAGATTAAGTTTTACGTCTCGGTGAACGCGCCGCTGACCAAACCCGAAGATTTTGACATGGTGTACGATTCGCTCCAGGCGAAGGTGGGGCGGGTGCAAGAGGATTTGGGGTTGAAGTAAAACCTGCGCCACAACAGAAAGGCAGCGGTTTCGTCTCCCGACGAGGCCGCTGCTTTTTTGTGATGGCTTGGGGTTCAGGGCAAGTTGACCCGCTCCGGCATTTTTTTGAGCCGCACAGCAATTTTTTATGCCGAATAACCGCATAGCTTTGTCTCAGTAACCTTCTGAGAACCAAAGCCATGCTGAACCTCTACGATTTCCTGACCTTTCAGCCCGAGACCTACCAGCAGATGGTCGGCAAGGAATTTCTCATCGTGTACTACGAGTGCCCACAACCGACTCCGAAGGTGGAGGTGTACACGCACTACTGCAAGATTGATTTTGTGGTGAGCGGCGAACGGCGACTGCATCGGAATGGGCAGATGTGGATTTCGCAGGCCGGCCATTCATATTTTGTGAAAAAAGGGGCCTTCGAGCAGCAGCGCTACGAGGAGGTTGGCTGGCACTCGTTGGCCGTGTACCTCTCTGACCGGATGGGCCTCGACCTTATCCGCGAGTACCGAAAATTTCAGCGAAGCAAAGTGCCGCCCGGTCTGTTGACCGACCACGTGTTTGATCTGAGCATCAGCAACGCGACCGACGCCCTGGCGCGCACGTTCATCAGCGCCTTCGAACAGGAAACCCAACTTCCCCCCGACGAGGTGGAGAATCAGGTGCGGGCCTACGTGTTGTCGTACCTGATGAACGAGGCCAACGCCCCGCTGGTATCGTACCTCAACTCGCTGGCCGAACGGCCTAAAACGCCGCTCTTCGAGGTTATGGACGCCAATTACATGTTCAACCTCTCGCTGGAAGATTACGCCCGCATCGCCAACCGCAGCCTGGCCACGTTCAAGCGAGAGTTTAAAACGGTGTTTGCCGTGCCACCCGCCAAATGGCTCATAGAAAAACGACTGAATTACGCCCGGAACCTGATGCAGTCAAGTACCCTGCCCGTCAGCGACGTGGCCTACGAAAGCGGATTCGAGAACCAGACCCATTTTTGCCGGGTCTTCAAGGAGAAATTCGGCACTTCGCCCTTGCAATATCGTAAACAGGGCGTGGCCAGTGTGGCAACTTGACACGCAGAAGCAGGAAATTGAGCCGCACAGCAAAGCATGGGGGGTTGGAAGCGGGTAGCTTTGTCTCAATAGTCATTCCAGCCGTACGGGTACCTTCTTTCCTACCTCACTGAACGCTCTTGACATGGAAACTCTTGCTTCTTCTCCTGCATCACTCCGCTTGCGGGGCCAACTCATCACCCCGAAAGACCCGGACTACGACACCGCCCGCCGCGTGTTGAACGCCATGATTGACAAACGCCCCGCCCTGATTGCCCGCTGCGCCGACGAGGCCGATGTGGTGACGGCGGTGAACTACGCCCGCGAGCAAGGGATGCTGCTGGCCGTGCGCGGCGGTGCACACAACGGCGCTGGCCTCGGCACCTGCGACGACGGGCTGGTCATCGACCTTTCGATGCTGCGAAATGTCCGGTTCGACCCCGCCGACAACACCGTGCGGGTGCAGGGCGGTTGCCTGCTCGGCGACATGGACGCGGCCACGCACGTTCACGGTCGGGCGGTGCCCTGCGGCATCAATGCCACGACGGGCATCGGCGGGCTGACCCTCGGCGGGGGCCTCGGCTACCTGACCCGGCACTACGGCCTGACCATCGACAACCTGCTGGAAGTCAGGATGGTGCTGGCCGACGGGCAGCAGGTGACGGCTTCAGCCACCGAACACCCCGATTTGTTCTGGGCCATCCGGGGCGGGGGCGGCAACTTCGGCGTTGTAACCGAATTTCGGTTTCAGACCCACCCCGTCAGCACCGTGTACGCCGGGCCAATGCTCTGGGAGCTTTCGGAAACGAAAGAAGTGATGCAGTGGTACGAAACCTTCATCAGAACCGCCCCGGACGACATCAACGGCTTCTTCGCCTTCCTGATGGTGCCGCCGGGTGAGCCGTTTCCCGAACCACTCCACGGCAAGCGGATGTGCGGCATCGTGTGGTGCTACACGGGCGATTTGGCCAAGGCCGAGGCGGTTTTTGCGCCGATTCGCGCCTTCAAAACTCCGACGCTGGATTTGGTCGGGGAATTGCCGCTGCCGGTGTTGCAAACGATGTTCGACGGGCTGTTTGGGCCCGGCATGCAGTGGTACTGGAAAGCCGATTTTTTCAACCACCTCTCCGATGAAGTCATCGACTTGCACCTGAAATTCGGCGAGCAACTGCCTTCGATTTTCTCGGGAATGCACCTCTACCCCATCAACGGGGCCGCTTCGCGCGTGGGTAAAACCGACACGGCCTGGAACTACCGCCACGCCACCTGGGCGATGGTGATGGCGGGCGTAGACCCCGACCCGGCCCGCAAAGACGAACTCCGCGACTGGTCGCGGGCGTACTGGGAAGCGTTGCATCCGTTCAGCGCAGGCGGTGGGTACGTCAATTTCATGATGGAAGAAGGCGACGACCGGGTGCGCGCCACCTACGGCGACAACTACGCCCGGCTGGCGCAAATCAAAGCCAGGTACGACCCCGAAAACCTGTTTCGGGTGAACCAGAATATTCCCCCGGCGCGGTAACCCCGTAATGAGTTCTCACCTTTCCTGATTCGGTATCGGTTGAAGGAAGGCCTTCCTTCAACCGGTTCCTGGTACCCGTCTGTGCCGTTTTTTCAACCAATCCTTCCGGCAAAAAGCCGGGCTGGACGTCCATTGTCAACCGTATTCTATTTTCAAACCAATCGATTCCCATGAAAAAGTCTCCCTTTTTTGCGCTCTTGCTCGGCGCTGCTCTGTTGGTGGCGTTCAATCCACCGAATCCGGTCAAGCCCCGACGCGTCGCCGACAAGCCGCTGGCTGGTCAGTCCAACCAGGTTGTCATGGACTGGAACCTGGTTGCGCTGCAAGCCTGCGGCGGGGTCACGTACCAGCACGCGCTGCTGGCTTCGCACACCTACGCAATGGTCCACCGGGCTATGTTTTTCGCGCTCAACGCCATTGCACCCACGTACCAACCGGATAATCTGCTCCGCAAAGACGCGCAGGCGGCACCCGTCGCGGCGGCGGCAAAAGCGGCCCACGACGTGCTGGCGGGCCTTTTTCCCGATCAAGTGCCCATGCTTGACTCGGCCCTGACCCGCTCGCTGGCGAAGGTGCCGCCCGGTGAAAGCCTCAGCCGGGGACTGGCCCTGGGCGGGGAAGCGGCGGCTGCCGAGCTAAAGGAACGCAGCGGTGACGACGTTCTGCGAAACCCCGTGACCGAGGTAGCGGCCTCGACCGAAGCAGGCGTTTACCAAACGGTACCGCCGTTTACGTTCGTCTTCGCGCCGTTCTGGCAGACCATGCCGCCCTTCAGTCTGAAGCAACCCGACCAGTTTCGCGCCGCCCCGCACCCGGCGCTCACGAGCAACGTGTACGCCGCAACGTTCGCCGAAGTAAAGGGCGTGGGCGCAAAAATGAGTTCGACCCGCACCGCCAACCAGACGGCCTACGCGAAGTTTTGGTATGAATTTTCGGAAATCGGCTGGAACCGCATTGCCCGCACGGTGGCCGCCGACCGCAAACTTGATTTGCTCGCCACGGCCCGCCTGTTTGCCCTGCTCAACATGGCGATGGCCGATTCGTACACGGCGGGCTGGGATTCCAAATTTCATTACAACTTCTGGCGGCCCTACACGGCCATTCGCGGAGCCGAAACGGACGGAAATCCGGCAACAACGCCCGATTCGGCCTGGGAACCGCTGATGCCCACGCCGCCCGTCCAGGATTATCCGTCCACGCACAGCGCCCTGGGCAATGCCGCCGCCGTGGTGCTGGCGCACGTGTTCGGCGACAAAACCCACTTTACGGCCACCTCCACCACCGCCGATCCAGTGATGGCTACGCGCAGCTTCACCAGTTTCAGCCAGGCGGCCAGGGAAAACGCCGATTCGCGGGTCATGGCGGGGATTCACTTCCGGTTTTCGTGCGAAGCGGGCCTCGAACTGGGCCGGAACGTGGGGCAGTGGACGGTGGAAAACCACCTGAAGCCCCGGTTGCAGGCGGCGAAGTGAGGGGGCTTTTTATTCTCACTGGCTCGTCACGGCGTTGAGCATCACATTCGTGTCCACCACAATTTTCATGGGCGTGGGTGGGTGGGTATCCGGTGGTGCTGGTGGGCGAGGGCCTTGACCTCTTCGGGCGTAAGCCCTCGCTCCTCGATCACCTGCTGGGCCATTGCCGATGCCTTACGGGCGAAATACTGGGAAAGTAGTTTACGGATTTCGAGCAAATCGCTTTCCCCGACCGAAGGCATCGCGAAGGTTTTCAGCAAATCCAACTGCAAAGGCGATAGGGGCATTTCAGGTCGGTGTTCATCGACGTGTTGATTGGCTTTTCAAAATTACTCCATTTTTTCCTCATGAAAAACCGGCTACTCCCCCTGCTGGGCCTGCTCCTGCCCGTCGGCGCGGGCTGGGCGCAGGACAAAACCCCATACGTAGTGCCGCGCTTCGTGGGGCAATTCCGGCTCGACGGCATCCCCGACGAGCCGGGCTGGCTGGCCCTGCCCGCGCTGCCCGCCACGATGTGCATGCCCACCAACGGGACCGCACCGAGCGAACGAACCGAGTTCCGGGTGGCCTTCGACGATGATTTCATCTACGCCGCCGGGTGGTTTTACGACCGCGACCCCAAAGGTGGACAGGGCTACACCTTCAAACGCGATGATTTTGGGTCAGGCGACTGGTTTGGTCTGCACCTGGACACCTTCGCCGACAAAGAAAACGCCTTGGTGTTTTACACCACCCCAACCGGCAACCGGTGTGACGCCGCCAACTCGAACGACGCCCAGGGCGAAAATTTTAGCTGGGTCGGGGCGAGTTGGAACACGTTCTGGTACTGCGCCACCAGCCGCACAGCCGAGGGGTGGTTTGCCGAATTTAAGATTCCGTTGTCGAGCCTGCGCTACCAGGAACGTGACGGGCGCGTGGTGATGGGCATGTCGCTCAACCGGCGGATTGCCCGCAAAAACGAATACGACAGTTACCCGGCCATTTCGAATCAGTGGGGATTTATTAGCGTGTTCAAGGCATCGCAGGCGCAGCCCGTCGTGTTCGAGGGGCTGCGTTCCAAAACCCCCGTGTACGTCACGCCCTACCTGCTGGCCGGTCTGGGCAGCACGGCCCAACTCACCGACGGTGCTTATCAGCTTCAGCACACGCCGACTTACAGCGCGGGGTTGGACGTGAAGGTGGGCCTGACCAGCAACCTCACCGCCGACCTGACTATCAACACGGATTTCGCGCAGGTCGAGGCCGACGACCAACAGGCCAACCTGACGCGCTTTTCGTTGTTTTATCCCGAAAAGCGCTTGTTTTTTCAGGAACGGGCCAGCATTTTCAACTTCGGTTTCGGCACCAACAACCAACTCTTTTACAGCCGCCGGATTGGGCTGACCAACGGCCAGCGGGTACCGATTCTGGCTGGGGGGCGGGTGGTGGGCCGCGTCGGTCGCTGGGATGTGGGCCTGCTCGACATGCAAACGAGGGCCATCACCAACGCCGACGGAGCGCAACAGCCGTCAGAAAACATGAGCGTGCTGCGGCTCCGCCGACGGGTGTTCAACGCTAATTCCTACGTTGGGGCCATGACCACCGCCCGGCTCGGCACCGACGGCCGGTACAACGTGGCGTACGGCCTCGACGGCATTTTTCGGGTGGTGAAACAGAATTTCCTGGCCATAAACTGGGCGCAAACCTTCAAGAGCAGCCCCGCTGAACGCGGCAGCGCCCGCTGGCGGGTGCAGTACGAAAAGCGGATTCTGAAGGGCTTCGGCTTTGATTTGAGCGCGGCGCGGGTGGGGGCGGGCTACGACCCCGGTCTGGGGTTTGAGTCGCGGCAAAACTACACCCGCTTCGGCGACCGGCTGTTCTGGGGCTGGCTGCCGGGCGCCGCCTCGCGCCTGCTCAACCACCAAATCAGCCTTTACGGGTACGTGTTTTTGCAAAACGGCAGCGGCCTGACCGAATCGGTCGAGGTATCACCCACGTGGGAGGCGCGGTCGAAAAAAGGCCAGCTCGCGCAGGGGAAATGGCGCAATTCCTACGAAAACCTGACCGCGCCGCTGGCCTTGTTCGACGAAGCGAGCCTGCCCGCCGGTCACTACCGGTTCCAGAGCGTGTACGGCCTGTTTGCCACCCCCGACAACCAGCCGCTGAACGCCCGCTTCGAGGCGGAAGGCGGACAGTTTTACGACGGTTCGCGGCTCACGGCCAGCGTGAAGCCCACCTGGATTCTGTCGCGATACCTCGAACTGGGCGGTTTTTTGCAGGAAAACCGGGTTTGGTTTCCAACCCGGGGCCAGCGCTACGACGTGGTGATTGCCCAGGTGCGCACGCGGCTGTCGCTCAACGTGAAGCTGTCGGTCGAGGGCCTCGTGCAGTACAACAGCGCGGCGCACCGCACGTCGGCCAACCTGCGGTTTCGCTACAACCCCCGCGAGGGCAACGACTTTTTCGTGGTTTTCAACCAGGGCACCAACACCGACCGCTTCCGCGCCGAACCCATTCTGCCCCCGCTCAGCGACCGCACGGTGATTTTGAAGTATTCGTACACGTTTGTGCGGTGAAGAAGGCTGGCGGTAATACGGGGTTTTCGCGGGGTTGAAACCCACCGTGGGGTTCGCTTAAATCCCCTGCTCAAACGCAAACCCCTGCTCAAACGCAAACCGCACCAGTTCCTGGGAATTTCCAATGCCGAGTTTGAGGTAGTTTAATGCTCTGCATTCGCACTGTGTTCTGGTACTTGGCTGGAATTTATCCCCTGCTGCCAGCGGGCGTAGGCAATAAGTTGGCCCGGAAACACACAGAAACCAGTTCAAAATTCAAGCCGGGGAGCGCAGAAAAAAACTGAGTGAACGGTCAAAACCAAATCGCGGCGGGTTTGTAGCTTGCGGCGCAACTTTTGCCCAACCCACCTGTCTCCTCCCCCTTCATGAAATCGTTGCGCAGACGCCAGTTTACTTTTTTTAGCATCCTCGTTCTTTTTCTGGTGCTTTTTACGGAATCCATGCTGCGGTTCGGTTTAAAAACCGGACTTTATTTCCCGTTCTGGCGGCCCGACCGCGCGCTGGCGGAGCGCTACTACCGCGATGCCTACCGCCTGCGAGATTCCACCATCACTCTCACCGACGGCTACTTCGACATCCTTATTCTGGGTGGTTCGGTTGTGGCCGACGAGTGGCACAGCACCGTTGGCCAGCGCCTGCGCGATACGCTCAAGGCCCGCACCGGCAACCCCCGCATCCGGTACTGGAATGTGGCCAGCCTGGGCCACAGCTCGGGCGACAACCTGGCTAAGTACCGGGCGCTGGAACGGCAACGGTTCGATTTGGTGCTTTACTACGAGGCCATCAACGAAACCCGCCTCAACAACGTACCACGCACTTTTTTCCGCCCGGATTACACGCACTACACCTGGTACGACGAGGTCCAGCTCGTGGAAAAACACCCCGAACTCCGCGTCAGCGTCGTGCCGTTTACACTGCATTTGCTTTGGAATCGCCTTCAGGCGCTGGTGGGGGTACGGCGGTACATCCGCGAAAAACCCGACCCCGACGACCAGCAACACGGGGGCGATTTA
The DNA here is from genome assembly GCA_965249815.1 of Spirosomataceae bacterium. Lineage (GTDB taxonomy): Bacteria > Bacteroidota > Bacteroidia > Cytophagales > Spirosomataceae > JAJAZB01. The sequence goes on from CBDFMV010000003.1 coordinate 2,580,635, forward strand.
AAAACGCCACCTTGCTACCGGCGCAACCTCGACGCCATCCGGCAGTTGGCCCGGCAACGCAACGAACGGCTGCTGCTGGTCAATTTTGCGTACTACATTCCCAATGCCTGGCGGGAATCGGGCTTCCGGACGGGTGCTGATTACAGCCCTTGCGGCCTCTCGTCGCCGATGGAAACGTGGGGCATGGCGCAACACGTGGAAAGCGGCCTGCTGGCCCACCGCCGGATGATGCACCAACTCGCCGTGGCGCACCCGGAAGTTGGCTACGTGGACATGCAGCCTGTTTTGCCCAAATCCGGGCGGTACTTCTGCGACATTTGCCACCTGACCGACGACGGCTGTGGCGCGTTTGCCGGGGCGCTGGCGGCGCACATCATCCGGGAACGACTGGTGCCGCCCCCGCCTCTGCTGGCGACGGCTTCAACCCGACGACCATGATCGTAATCCGGCTCACGCACACGAGCCGGTCTTGCTCGTCGGTGATTTTGATTTCCCACACCTGCGAACGGCGGCCCACGTGCAGCGGCACGCAGCGGCCGTACACCCAGCCACTGCGGACCGAACGGAGGTGGTTGGCGTTGATTTCCACGCCGACGGTTTGCTGGGTCTGGGGGTCATCGAGGGTTAGAAACGACGCCAGGCTGCCCAGCGACTCGGCCAGCACCACCGACGCCCCGCCGTGGAGCAGGCCAAACGGCTGGTGCGTGCGGTGATCGACGGGCATCCGGGCCGTCAGAAAGTCGGTGCCGATTTCGAGGAGTTCGATGCCGAGGTGCTCCAGCATCGTGTTCCGGCCAAACCCGGCCAGTTGCTCCAGGGTATATCCCGGTTTTATCATAATTGAGTAAGTGAAAAATGGGAAAATCTGCGTAGCTTCGCGGAAATTTTGGGGAAGGTTTCCCAAAAATAGTCAACGACCACCATTCACTTGAACGAGTCCGGCGTATCCAAATTAATTTACCTCATTCGCCACGGCGAGACGGAGTACAACCGCCGCGGGGTGGTGCAGGGCAGTGGCATCGACGCCGACCTCAACGAGCTGGGCTACGCTCAGGCCGCGGCGTTTTTTGAAGCCTACCGCGACGTCCCGTTCGATAAAATTTATACGTCCAAACTGCGCCGCACCGGGCAGTCGGTGCAGGCGTTTACCGACGCGGGCATTCCCACCGAACGCCACGCAGGCCTCAACGAAATCAGTTGGGGGCTGCGCGAAGGCAAAATTCCCAACTACGCCGACGACGAGTACTACCTCGACCTGATCCAAAGCTGGCGCGCGGGCCAGACCGACAAAACCACCGAAGGCGGCGAAAGTCCGCAGGACGTGAAAACCCGCCAGCAGCCCGTCATCGACCTGATGCTGAGTCGGCCCGACGAACCGACCATCCTCGTGGCCATGCACGGCCGGGCCATCCGGATTCTGCTCACGACGCTGCTCCGTCAGCCCCTTTCGCACATGGACCACTTCGAGCACCGCAACCTGTGCCTCTACGTGCTCCGCTACGACTACGCCAGCGGGCACTTCGCCCTCGAACTCGCCAACGATACCCGTCACCTGCTGCCGCTGGCGGTGTAACGGTGCCAAACGACGATATTGCCGCTTCTCCGCCCTATTTTCCCGCTAATCCAATTTCGCCGCCCGGTGCCGGGCGGCGGGCGCTACCTTGAAATCTGATTCGGCAACGCGGGCCGGATGTTTACGGAATTGATGGCATGTCAAGACAAAAAACATACTGGTATTTTCAATTGACCGGTTGGACGGCCCTAACCGTCAACGAAATCATCAACTACCTGCCCATCACGGGGTTTACGTTTTACATGCTGTTGGAAATGGCCGTCAACATCAGCCTGGGCATTTTACTGACGCACAATTACCGCCGTTTGGCCAAGCACCTGGGCTGGATCGAGCTGCCATTTATGCAACTGGTGCCGCGCCTGTTGCTGGCCATTCTGGTGATGGCGTCGGTGATGACGGCCGTCAACGTGCCCCTCGACGCGCAGATTATCGTGTTCGACGACCAGCGCCTGGCTACCCTCAACGCGTTGTTTAGCTGGGGCAAATACCTGCTTGTCTGGACGTTGATCTACCACATGTTCCACTACTTCGAGCGGCGCAAGGAAATCGAGGTGGATAAAATCCGCATCGAGTCATCGGCGAAGGAAACCGAGGCGAAAGTGCTGCGGGCGCAATTGAACCCGCACTTCATGTTCAACGCCCTCAACAGCATCCGGGCGCTGATCCTTGAAGACCCCGACCGCGCCCAGAAAGGCATCACGCAGTTGTCTAATATCCTGCGGAGTTCGCTGCTCGCCGACCGCCGCCGGACGGTCTCGCTCGGCGAAGAAATGCGCACGGTGGATGACTACCTGGCCCTCGAAAAAATCCGGTACGAAGATCGCCTCGAAGTCCGCAAAAACATTTACCCCGAAACCCTCGGCCTCCAGGTGCCGCCGATGATGCTGCAAACGCTGGTCGAAAACGCCATCAAACACGGCGTGTCGAAGCCGGTGAAAGGCGGGTTTGTGAGCATCGATTCGCAGATCAAAAAAGGCGCGCTGCACGTGTGCATCTCCAACACCGGCGTGCTCGAAGGCACGGATTCGGGCGGGTTTGGCCTGGAAAACACGGCCCACCGGCTGGAACTGCTCTTCGGTCCGGGGGCGAATTTTCACATTTATCAGGCCTCCGAAAACGTCGTTTGCGCTGAAGTGCTCATTCCGGTCGAGACGACCGTCGAGGCGGCGCGGGCGGCGTAGGGGAGGGTTGTTCAACGTTTAAGGGTTGACGTTTAACGTTGAAAGTGCCGAATCCAAACCAGACGTCAAAATACCTTAAACCTTGATCCTCTAACGTTAAACGAAAAAAATGAAAGCCCTCATCGTAGACGACGAGCGCCTGGCCCGCAACGAACTGCGGCGGCTGCTCGACAATTTTCCGAAAATCAACATCGTCGGCGAAGCCGCCAACGCCGAAGAAGCCACCGCGCTCATCGACGAACTGCAACCCGATTTGCTATTTCTTGACATTCAGATGCCCGGCAAAAACGGCTTCGAATTGCTCCAGAGCCTCGAAGGCCACGTGCCCGAGGTGATTTTCACCACTGCCTACGACGAGTACGCCATCAAGGCGTTTGAGTTTAACGCGCTGGATTATCTACTCAAACCCGTGGAACTCCACCGGCTCACCGAGGCCGTGCAGCGGGTGGAAGAAGAACTCCACCACCACGAACAGGAGAAGCGCGGCAAGGAAGAAGGTCACACCAAACTGCTGACTGAGGCCGACCAGGTGTTCGTGAAAGACGGCGAGAAGTGCTGGTTCGTGAAACTGGGCAAGGTGCGGCTGTTCGAGAGCATGGGCAACTACGTGCGTCTGCATTTCGACGACCAGAAACCGCTGGTGCTCAAATCGTTGAACGCGCTTGAAGACCGTCTCGACCCGAAAACGTACTTCCGCGCCAACCGCAAGCACATCATCAACCTGAGCTGGATCGACAAAATCGAACCGTGGTTTTCGGGTGGCCTGCTCGTCACCCTCCGTGGCGGCGACCGCATCGAAATCTCCCGGCGGCAGGCGATTCGGTTTAAGGAATTGCTGAGTCTTTGAGGTTCTTCTTTCAATACCCCAGCTCATTCAGCGCCGCTTTCGCCTTGTTGTCCACCGAAGCCTTGTACTCGTGCTTCCGGAAGGCGAGGGCTTTTTCAAAAAAGGCCCTCGCCTTTTGCTTCTCACCTTTTGCCTGGGCCAGATACCCCAGTTGCAACGCCGACATCGCCCCGAAATACCACGGTTGCCCTTCGCTGAGGCTGAGCGCCCGCTCGTAAAACGCCGTGGCCCGGCTGCTGTCGGCGCTGCGGTGAAAAATGCGCGCGCGGCGGTAGGCCAGTTCGGCGCGGTCGCGGGGCTGGGGCACGGCGCTTTCCGAAAACGGCTTCAATTCATCGAGAGCCGGAGCGTAGTAACCGCCGTCGAAGGCCAGCCGGGCGCGCATCAGCGCCTTTTGCACCGCCTCGCGGTTGGGCGTGATTTCCCCGAACTGCTCGGCGAAGCGCTGGGCAACTTTGTCGGGTTCGACGGTGGTTTCTCCTACGTTGCGCACCTGCGCCAGCAGCGCACGGGCGCGGGCGTCGTCGTTTTGGAGCCAGTAGCAAAGCGCCTGCTTGTAGGTGGCGTCCTTCACGAAATTCCGGCCCCGGTGGGTTTTCAGAAACGTTTGGTACGCCGTTAGCGCGGGGCCGTACTCCTTTTTTTGCAACAAAATTTCCCCCCGGTCGTACTCGAGAAAGGGCACCGGCAGGTACTCCGGCCCCGTTGGCCGGGTGTTGAGCAGGGCCTGCGCCGCCTCGCTGCGGCCTTCTTTGAGGAGCGCCGAAACGCCGAAAAACCGCAGCAGCAGGTTGTCGGGCCGTTGCTGAACGAACTGCTGAAACGCGGTCAACTGCCGGGCATCGGTTTTGGTGATGTACACATGAATCAGCGACGTCATCAGCCGGGCTTCGTCGGCAAAAATCGGGTCACGCTGGGCCACGGCCTCGATTTCGCGCAGGCCGCCGGTCACGTCGCCGCGCAGGCCGAGCAGGTGGGTGACCCAGCGGTATTGGTCGGGCGTCGAGCCAATCAGCACGTGTAGCAGACCCAGGATTTTCTGGTTGGGCAGAAAATCGGGGAAGCGTTTCGCGTTTTCGCTGGCCAGCCGGTACGCCTGGATCACGCCGTAAGCCCCGCTTGTTTCGTGCCCGAATTTGATTTTTACAAAGGCCCAGTGCAGCTTGATCTCGGCCTGAATAAACCGGCTCCAGGGCGAGTTGGCGTCCAGGCGGCGTACCTGCCGCAGGCGTTCGTCTTCCGCGTCTTCGAGCTGGTCATAGGCAGCGCGGTCTTCGGCCACGAGCAGGTAGAGCAGGTCGGCGTAGTCGGTCAGGTACAGGCCGATGCCGTTGCGCGGCTCGCGGGCCAGTTGGGCGCGGCCCGCCTGCAATTTCAGCTTGTTGATGTCGGCGTAGGCCTGGCGGAGGCCGGGTGTCCAGTCGAAGTCGTCGGAAAGCGGAGCCGCTTGCTTTCCCTCGCTATGGATGGGACGCAGAACGACCAGCCACAAAAAAACAACCCACGAGAAAACTCGCGGGCTGTTCGGTTTTAAAAACATTGGTGTTGCTGAAAAAACGCTCACCGGCCGCGCCCGGTGGGGGCGAAGGCGGCTTCCTCGACGTCGGCGAAAATGCGGCCGCAGTGTTCGCAGACGATGATTTTCTTTTTGTCCTTGATGTCGGCCTGGCGCTGGGGCGGCACCACGTTGAAGCAGCCGCCGCAGGCACCGCGCCGCACCGTCACCACGGCCAGGCCGTTGACGGCGTTGTTGCGGATTTTTTCGTACGAGCGGAACAGGCGGTCTTCGATTTTAATGGCCTGGGCGTCGCGCTCTTTCACGTAGCCTTTTTCCTCCTCCTCGCTTTCGCCGATGATCGTGTCGAGTTCGGCGCGCTTGCTCTGGAGGTCCTTGCGGCGCTCGTCGAGGGTGGCCTGAGTCAGGCGGACGTCGTCTTGTTTGGTGGAAATCTTGAAATTAGCCTCGTTGATGCGCTTGTCGGAAAGCTCCATTTCGAGTTGCTGGAGTTCGATTTCCTTCGAGATGGCGTCGTATTCGCGGTTGTTGCGCACGTTCATCTGCTGATCCTTGTACTTGGTGATCAGCTTTTCGGAGTCTTTCTTGGCGGCTTTGTGCTTGCCGATTTCGTCTTCGAGCGCGTCGATGTCGCGCTGGTATTTGCCGATGCGCGTTTCGTAGCCGATGATTTCGTCCTCCAAATCGCGGACTTCTTCGGGCAAATCCCCGCGTACTTTCTTGATTTCGTCGAGTTTGGAGTCAATGAGCTGAAGTTTCAGCAGGGCGTCGAGCTTTTGGGCGATTGTGGTTTCCATGAAGACAAGTCGTAAGTCGCAGAAGTCGTGAGTCGTAGAAGTCGTCTCAGTCGAATGAGCCTGTCGACTGGTAACGGTTGACTACCGACTTCCACCCTACACGAAGTAGTGAACCGGATTGGTAGGGGTTTCCGACATTTTGACCGCAAAAGTAGTGAATTTTCTGGCCAATTCGTCACGAAGAAGTTCCTTCGTAAACACTTCGCTTTCGTAATGCCCCACGTCGCAGACGACAAGGTGGTTTTCGGCGTCAAAAAATTCGTGGTACTTAAAATCGGCGGTTACGAAGGCGTCGGCCTCCTGCCGGAGGGCGTCGCCGAGCAGGAAACTTCCTGCCCCACCACACACGGCCACCCGCTGAACGGGTTTGCCCCGCAACGACGTATGGCGGATGACGTTCAGGTTCAGCCGGTCTTTCAAAAACCGCAGAAACGCCGTTTCGGGTAGTGGCTCTGGCAACGTACCGATGGCTCCGGCACCCACGTCCTGGGTTTCGTTTTCGAGTTTTTGGAGGTAAAACGCCACCGTTTCGTACGAACGCGCGGCGTTCAGTGCCGCCACTACCTCCCGCTCGCACACGGCGGGCAGCAGCACTTCGATGCGGTGTTCGGCCTCTTCGTGGTACTCGCCGATTTCCCCGATAGTCGGGTTCGCGCCTGGTTTGGCTTCAAACGTTCCCGTGCCTTCCACCCGGAACGAGCAGTTTTTGTACGGACCGATTTCCCCAGCCCCCGCAGCGTAAAGCGCCTCCAGAATCCGGGGTGTTTCGGCAACGGGCGCAAACGTGACCAGTTTGAGCAGCGTTTCACGCTTCGGAGCCAGGACACGGACGTTTTCCAACCCCAGCTTTTCGGCGATTTTCCAGTTGACGCCGCCGCGCACATGATCAAGGTTGGTGTGGCTGGCGTAAATCGCCACGTCGTGTTTGATGGCCCGGATGACGGTCCGCTCCACGTAGTTCTTGCCGTTCAGCTTTTTCAGGCCCCGGAACACAATCGGGTGATGGGCCACGACGAGGTTGCAACCCTGCGCCACGGCCTCATTGACCACCGCTTCGGTGCAATCGAGCGTAGTCAGCACGCCGGTCACCTCCGCCTGCGGGTCGCCGACGAGCAGCCCGGCGTTGTCGTACGATTCCTGGTAGGCGAGGGGGGCGAGGGTTTCGAGAAACTGGGCTACCTGGCGAATCGTCGTCATGCGGGAAGGCCGTAGCGTTCGTGGAGGATGTTGAGGTGGTGCCGTTCGTGCCCGGCGATGAGCCAGGCCAGCACCCGCACGCCGATGGGCGACCCGTTGGCCGTGCCGCGCCGCTCCCAGGCGGCTTCGTCGAAACTCGCCACGAGCGCCAGCGTACCGAGGCGGGTCAGTTCGTACTGACGCAACAAACCGGCGAGCGGCTGGCGGTCGAATTGCGCCGTTTCGGCGTAGGTGTTTTCGTCGAACCCCGGCAGCGATTGCTGCTCGCCCCGGGCGATGGCCAGCATCCGGTAAGCGAAAATCCGTTCCGTGTCGGTCAGGTGGCCGAGCATTTCTTTCGGCGACCACTTGCCGGGGGCGTAGCAGGTTGTTTGTTGTTCGTCGGTGAGGTTTCCGAATAGCCCCAGCACCGTCTGCAACTGGTCGGTGAGCAGGTCAGCAACGTTCTGACCGTCAACCGTTTCGAGGTAACGGCTAAAAGCAGCGCTCGGCGGGTAGTCGGATGGTGGGGGTTTGTGCATGAAACTTTTTGAGAAAATTTTCAGACGAAGGTATTGTCCCCGCCCGAAAAGCGCCTACTTTTGCACCACGTTTTTCGGAAACGAAGGGCGAAAACGGTCCGGTAGTTCAGTTGGTTAGAATACCTGCCTGTCACGCAGGGGGTCGCGGGTTCGAGTCCCGTCCGGACCGCTGATAACAAAAGTAAGCCCTTGACTTTCAGCGAGTTAAGGGCTTACTTTTTTATTTGGTACAACATAGGTACAACAACCTTAAGATGTCATCTATTACCTTTATGTTGTTACCGTATTCAATCATCTTGTGCGAATTGCCGCCGCCGTTCAGCGTCAGCATACTTTTCATAGCGCCCGATAATCTGTTCCAGGTGTTGAATGTGCCCCAGGTAAGGTAAATGCGTTGGCATTCGCCGGACTTGTGCCACCACCTGTTTTAACTGGTCAGCCCTCATTTGGTCGAAGTTGAAATCCGCTCCACCCCCTCCCCCGTGAGGTGCCCAGTCAATCATTTTAAACTCGCTCAACGAACGGTTGATAGATAGGAACTCTCGAATGCAGAAGGACCATTCTTTCTCTAAACCAACCTCTAAAAGGGCTTGGGTCAAACTTTCGATTTCTTTGGGTTCCCTGTGATACTCCTGTACAAAGGCTCGCAGAAAAGCGATTACCGTTTCTTTCGAGTTTGGTAGCACCTGCTGAAAAAATGATTTGTATCTTCCATGAAGAAAATCATAGCGAGATTTGCTTTTCATCAGCTTAATAACCTTCATCGCCCAGCCAATAGAATCTTCTAATTGCCAAATAAAACCCAAGTTGTCGATTTCCGGATGGCTAATGTGGTCAGACTGGCGCTCGTAGTGTGCTTCCACGAATTCAAGTAGGAATCCTGGGTCTAACGTTAACAAAGCCTGTAGATTTCGTCGGTCGAAGTCGTAATGTCCGGTACGAGTGTGTCCAAACTGGAGAATATATGCCTTTTTTAGCAAAGGCAAATCCGCGATGGGGTCAAAGCGACTGATGCTTTCGCTAAAAAAATCGTATTCCAGATTGTACCAGATTCCCTTTGTCTCGTATCGCTTAGTCAAAGCAGTTAAAACGTCGCGGTATAACGTAGGACGGTGAGGAAGGTACTTGTTCCAAATTTGGTCCCTAAAGTACAATCCTTGCAGGGTGGATTGTTCATAAAACAGTATCAGTTGCTCCGCATAAAACGGTGTGATTACTTCAGGAGCGAGCAGGCCCCAAAAAGCCAGTTTCCATTCTTCCCTGTGGAAAGCAGCACCGGAGAATATTTGGTGCCACCGTTCAACTTTGCAGTCTATCTGTCCGAATATTTGGTGGATGACGTATGGAATACCAAAATGCAGCGGCCAGTCATATTGGGAAAACAGAATTATGGTGCGTTCAAACAAGGTCTTGTCTGGGCCATCCGCTACCCCTCTCAAAATTGCTACAAGTTGTTTATCGAAGGATTCGCCTTCGCACGCTTTGTAACTGTATAACGCCATCACTGCGTTGAAAAACTCGTCAATGGCACCTTCACTGCTGAGATCAAGGTTTTCGAGAAGTTCTGATTGCTTTTTCCGCTTGTACTCCTCCTCATTCGTCCAAATTTCGTCACCGGCATTTTGGCCACGGATACGGTTCCATTGCATTAGGAGATAGAAATCGTATTGCTGATTGTGAAAGTGATTCGTCAGGGCCTCCATCTCATCCGAATATATGCCTTTCCACTCCAATAATCGAACGTACTCATGGGCAAAGTGGCAATCTTCAAAATCATTAGGAGAGAAGTATTCATAGATTAATGGAATTAGGCGTTCCATGTCAAACTGCCGGTACTCCTTATCTTCTCCCCGATGGAAGGTTTTCAAATATGCGTAAATCACTTGCCGTAATTCCTGAGGATAAGCGGGAAGTTGCCCGCGCACAAATTGCCAGAGGCTTTCTCGGAACGACAGGAAGGGTTCACGATAAGGCAACGGAAGGCGAGTAAAGGTCACTAACCGACCTTTTGATGAATTTGACTCAAACTCAATTCGCAAAAATGAGGGAACCAGTGCCACTACCAGCCGCCTCGCTTCGGAGTTGCCTGTAGAAGCCTGGTTAATTAGAAAATCAAAATACGCCGCTTGCCTGAGTTCCGGGTACGGCGTGTCGTCAGGACGAAACGAGAGGCGGTCATTAACTTTTTTGACAATCTCTTCCGAAGACTTGGGGTTCTGTTTAGCTATTAGCAATAGGAGTTCAAGGGCAGTTTCAAAATGCTCGTTGACTCCCTCTAAGAAGTGGAATAATAAGGTCAATCTCTTCTCAAGCGCTGTATTGCCGGTTATGCCATGCCAAGGATTCTCTTCCCAGACGGCCTGTAAATCAGGAAGTAGATAGGCAAACTGATGTAGATAGGCGAGTGTCTCAGTTGGCAAGGCGAAGTAGAAGATTTCAAGAAACGCGAAAGCCTTCTCATCATCTTCGCGCACCGAGTGGAAGTATTGGTGAGTTACCTCCCGGATATCAGCGATGGTTCGTTGCTGGTCGAGGACGTTCAATACACCGTAGAATGCGTCGCGGATGCGGTGAGGATATTCTTCAAAAAAGTTCGTTAGGAGCGTTTCTACACTTAAGAACTTTCTTTCGATGAAGGCCAGGAACACCGCATAAGTAGCTAAGTTTTGGTCCGATATCTTGAACAAGCTCTGGTCGTTCATGTACACATCCGCCAGCTCATCTTTTTCCAAGGCTGACAGCTCAGCAGCGAATGTGTCCCGACTCAGGCCAAAAGCCTGACTGAGTTGTTTGCAGAAAGATTCATCGAGAAGGTCAATTTGCCGAAAAACGGCCAGCAGGCCCAATACTTTCAATCGCGTTGGGTCACTAAGCAAATGGTTATCTTCCGCGTCGGTCAGGTTGTCGTAGTAGGTTACGAACAAATCGGTGGCATCGTTCAGGGCCAAAATATTCTGTTCTTTTTTAGCGAGGCGGGCAGCCATGATAGCCAAGCGCGGATTCCCATTAGCTAAAAACCCAATTCGCTGCTGAAAAAGGGGATTCCGAATTCCAAAAGGTTCTGCACTGATTAATTGATTAATCTGCTCATCAGTGAACTTCTCCAAGAAATAGGAATCCGATTGATACGTCTTCAAGTGCCTTTGCACCACGTTTAACGCGTAATCCCGAACGGTTAGGATGACCTTGAAATGGACATCCCGTTTCGCGTACAGGTATTCCAGCGTCTGAACCAGAATAGGTGTCTGCCGATTGGCGTCGTCTATAAGAAAGAGGTATTTCTGCCCTGGGCGTACTAAATCGCCGAGGTCTTCAAGGAGGGGAGCGAATTTGTTGGTAATGCAAATAGGAGTGTAGCCTTCATTCTGCTTACAGAATTCACGGAGTGCCTCCAGAGCCAGCTTTGTTTTGCCAACGCCCGGTGCCCCCGACAAAATCGCAATGGTGTGCTGGTTGAGAAGGCTCAGGAATGAGGCTAAATCGTCTGAGCGGTGAAGGAAAGGGTTTGACAAAGGGTTGTTTTCGCCAATGGACTTGCGTTCCTGAGCGGCAATAAATTCGTCCGGTGTAAGCAGTTGCAGTGTCTCACCAGGAAGTCCGAGGTACCGACGGGCAAGTTGGGGGAAATCGTTGTGGATTGCCAGGGCCAAACTGTCCAGGTTAATGAGTTCCAATCGGATGGTTCGTGGGCAAGCCTGCCGAAGCGCTTGGTCTTCTTCAGTAGTCAGCCTGCCAGCGAATGCCAGGGTGATGCGGTCAATCTGCTGCGGTTGCAGACCTGTTTTGGCTTCGTCCAAGCACTTTGCCAAATCGTCATGCAGTTTTCCCGCGAGAGACCTCTGCTGTTTCGTGTACTCAATCAGTACGTATTGTCCACTTGGTAGGACTACATAGGTGTCAGGCGTACCCTTCACCGTTTGCATCTTCCCTGCTTGAGTACCTGTCCGGGTGATTTGCCGGAACTCGGCCCCGTACTGGCAGAACAGGTATTCATCGCATAGGCGTTGAAAGGTAGCGGAGTCAACTCGTAAGAGTGCTCCCTCGATTTCGGTCAGGCGCTGGTTCATTATAATAAATGGATGTTTTCCGAGTAAACGCTTGAAATTTTTGTGAGTTCCATTTTGATATAACTTTTTTTACTATACATTTGTGCCATGATTCAACCTCTGGCCACCCTTGCCCGTATTCAATTAGGGACTACCCAACTCAGGGACGAAGGGGAAGGTGGAGTGCCGTTGGTGCAGGTGGGGGCCTTTGACAAGTACGGACGCATAATTCCAGACAACCCACGTCCGTTCAGCACGACTACCGCTGATATTCCTCAACGTGCCTGGGTTAAACCAGGGGATGTGCTATTGGCCGGAAAAGGAAGTCGGAACACCGCAGTCTATTACCGTCATGAGTACCCAGTTGCTGTAGCCTCTGCCGCATTTTTTATTCTACGGGTCATTGAGCCTGCCCTTTTGTTACCCGAGTTTCTTGCTTGTTACCTGAACCAGCCTGAACCTCAAGCACAAATGAAAAACCTTGTCAGTTCGTCGATTACCGTTCCAACCCTCAATAAAAGAGACCTGCTTGACCTACGAATTCCATTACCTCCTTTAGTTGTTCAGCGCCGCTTAGTGAATTTCTATAATGCGTTTCTTGAAATCCACGACCTGAACCAGCACTTAACTAATCAATACGAGAAACTCCTCCATCAATGCTTTTTCCAGACTATCAGCCCGGATCTCAACAACCCGGAATAGCTAACACGGATCCATCTAATTCAGGCCTATCCAGTTCGGGTATGAAACTGATTTCAGCCGCCGCCATCAACGGGGCCGTCTGGCGGGCCTGTGACACGTTTCGGGGTGTCATCGACCCCACGCAGTACAAGGACTACATCCTGACGTTCCTGTTCCTAAAGTATCTGTCGGACCTCTGGAAAGACCGATTCCAGTTTTACCTGAGCCGGTACAACGAAACTTTCGATAATTGCCCCCGTACGCAGCGTGCAATGGAACAGTTTGAGCGGTTCCGGTTGCCAGAGGAGTCTCGCTACGAGTACCTCTACGACCAGCGCAACGCCACTGACATCGGCGAGAAAGTAGACATTGCCCTCGAACACCTCGAAGAGTCTAACCGCACTAAACTGGAAGGAGTGTTTGGCGACATCAGCTTCAATTCAGAAAAACAACTTGGGCCTACCCGCGACCGAAACCGTCGAATCAAAAACCTCATCGAGGATTTCAAAAATATTGACCTGACTCCCTCGCATCTGGAAAGTAACGACGTCATCGGCGACGTCTACGAATTCCTCATTGAACGTTTCGCTTCTGATGCGGGCAAAAAAGCCGGTGAATTCTATACACCTTCGGCGATTTCTACGCTACTGGCACGTCTGATGACTCCGCAGCCGGGTAGCCGTATTGCCGACCCTACTTGTGGTTCTGGTTCATTACTTATTAAAGTAGGCCAGCAGGTAGGTTCGCGGAACTTCGCTCTCTACGGGCAGGAAATCAACCGCAGTACCTACGCGCTGGCCCGAATGAACATGTTTCTCCACGGCTTTGACGACGCCATCATACGCTGGGGGGATACACTTAATAACCCGCTGCTGCTCGAAAACGACCGGCTCATGAAGTTCGACGTGGTGGTAGCCAATCCGCCGTTTTCGCTCGATAAGTGGGGAGCCGAAGATGCCGCAAAGGACCGCTACGGGCGATTTCATCGCGGTACTCCACCCAAATCGAAAGGTGATTTTGCGTTCATTTCCCACATGATTGAGACCACCTATGAGGGCAAAGGGCAGGTAGGCGTCATCGTACCTCATGGTGTCTTGTTCCGGGGCAGTACGGAAGGCTTGATTCGCCGGAAATTGATTGAAGAGAATCTGCTCGAAGCCGTCATTGGCTTACCCGCGAACTTGTTTTTCGGTACGGGCATACCCACAGCCATTCTGCTTTTCAACCGTTCTCGTACGGGAAGTGCCAATACGGATGTGCTTTTCGTGGATGCCAGTCGTGATTACGCTGATGGCAAAAACCAAAGTGCGTTACGCCCCGAGCACATCAATCGTATTGTCGATACGGTACAAACATTCCGTCAGACACCTGATGGTCCGGCGGGTTTGGTGGCCGATAAATATGCGTATCGTGTTACGCTGGATGAAATCCGCGAGAACGATTACAACCTCAATATTCCACGCTATGTGGATACTTTCGAGGAGGAGGAACCCATTGACATTCGGGCTACTCAAGCTGAAATTACCCAGTTAGAGGCACAGTTGGTTAATGCCAAAGCGCAAATGCAGCGGTACTTACAGGAGTTGGGATTTCAAGATGCTGACTAAGTTGCTCAACAAACCTTAAAATGCGGTTTCACAAGACTTTAATACTGGCCAATGGCTGAGTTGTCTGACCAATTTACGGAAGTCGTCAACCTGATTCAGCAAGCCCGTGGCCGCGCTGTACAGCGGGTCAACAGCGAATTGATTGACCTGTACTGGAACGTTGGTGCCTACATCAGCCGCAAGGTGACCGCCAGCGAATGGGGTGACGGAACCGTGAATCAACTGGCCGACTTCATCCGGCAGCACCATGCGGAGTTGCGGGGTTTCAATCGAAGGGGGTTGTACCGCATGAAGCAGTTTTACGAAACCTACCATCCGGTTCATGAGAATGTGTCGGCACTGCTGACACAAATTAGCTGGACCAATCACCTGGCTATTCTATCGCAGTGCAAGACCAGCGAAGAACGGCAATATTACCTGCTTCGGAGTGCCCAAGAGCGATACAGTTCCCGGGAACTCGAACGCCAGATTGACAGTGGTCTGTTTGAGCGCACGGTGCTGGCCACCGCCCAACGGCCAGATACCGTTCGGCAACTGCCGCAGCAAACATCGGATGTGTTTCGGGATAGCTACGTATTTGAGTTTCTGGATTTGCCCGAACGTCACGATGAAACCGACTTACAACGGGCCCTGATTCTCAACCTAAGTAAGTTTCTGTTGGAAACTGGTAGGCAGTTTACGCTTGCGGGCGAGAACGTGCGAATTCAGGTAGGCAATCAGGATTTTTACATTGACCTGCTGCTGTACCACCGGACCTTGCAATGCTTAGTGGCTGTCGAGCTGAAAGTGACGAAGTTCAAACCCGAACACCTCGGGCAGTTGAATTTTTACCTCGAAGCACTCGACCGCGACCACCGATTGCCCCACGAAAACCCAAGCATTGGCCTGCTGCTCTGCACGAGTAAAGATAGCCAAGTTGTGGAATACGCCCTAAGTCGGAGCCTTTCGCCGACGTTGGTGGCCGATTACAGCCGTCAACTAATCGACAAACACCTGCTGGAAGCCAAAATAGCCGAACTCTATCACCAAGCTCAACAAATAGCTGATGGCACCCTAACTCCTACAACGACTGATGGAAACTGAACTGATACCGTTAGCAACCAAAAACATTGCTCACCAGCTACCAGACGGATGGGAATTGAGTAGATTAGGAATGCTGGTAAAATTCGTGAATGGCTATGCTTTTAAACCAGAAGATTGGAAAACGACGGGTTTGCCAATTATTCGCATTCAAAACCTGAATGACGCCAACGCCAGCTATAATTACTATGATGCTAAAGTTCCAGAACGATACTATGTACGTAAAGGTGATTTACTATTCGCATGGTCAGGTACGAAAGGAGTCTCTTTTGGAGCAAGAGTTTGGAAAGGTGAATTAGCAATTCTGAACCAACATATTTTTCGGGTTATACCAACCAAAATTGACTCAGATTATTGCTATTACCTTCTCAGAGGGGCACAAGAAGCGGTTGAAAAAAATGCACATGGTTTCAAATCGACATTCGTACATGTTACGAAAGGCGAATTAGAGAAAGTTAAAGTTACCATTCCCCCCTTTGCCGAGCAGCGCAAAATCGTCGGCATTCTCGCCACCTGGGATGAAGCCATCCAAACCGCCCGGAACCTACTGACGGTAAAGCAAAAACGCAAATGGGGATTGATGCAACAATTGCTTACAGGGCAAGTTCGTCTTTCGGGGTTCTCAGAAGCATGGCGAGAGGTGAAAATTCGTAACGTAGCTCATGAAGTAAGCAAGCGTAACAAAGCAGACAAAGCGCTTAAGGTGCTTTCATGCACAAAATACAACGGATTAGTAGACTCACTGGAATACTTCGGTAGAAAAATTTACAGCGATGACCTCAGCACATACAAAATTGCTCCAAAGAATTGCTTTGCATACGCAACTAACCATATCGAAGAAGGATCAATAGGGTACCAATCTAAGTACGATGAAGCATTAATCAGCCCTATGTACACAGTCTTTAGGACAGATAAGACCGTTGACGATGCATTTCTATACTCCGTATTGAAAAGTGAGCGGTACGTCCAGATATACCAAAAAAACATGACGGGTTCAATCGATCGGCGCGGAGGCCTTCGTTGGGAAGAATTTTCCAACATCAAGCTCAGCCTTCCTAACCTCGTAGAGCAACAGGCCATAGCCTCAATGCTCATCGCCGCCGATGAGGAAATCAGGTTGGCAAGCGCCGAAGTTGATGCCCTAAGTCGGCAGAAGCGGGGATTGATGCAACAGTTGCTAACGGGGCAGGTGCGCGTAAACGCAGATTAACAATACAACAAGATGAAAAACGGCGACGAACCACAGTCCTTTCGAATCCTGTCCATTGACGGCGGAGGCATCCGGGGAATCATTCCCGCCCGTTTTCTCTGTGATCTTGAAAGTGATGTCAGTCACGACAAAGGAGAGGCTGTCCGTTTGTGTGACTACTTCGACTTGATTTGCGGTACGTCAACGGGTGGAATTATTGCAATTGGGTTGGCACTGGGTATGTCAGCGGCTGAAGTGTTGAATCTGTACAAGAATAACGCGAGTACCATCTTCGGACAGTCGTCTTGGTGGCTTGGGTTTTCTAAAAACGTTCGACGCCTGGCTTATCCTAAACATTCCAGTTTAGGGTTGACGACGGTATTAAAAGCAGAGTTCGCCCGGTTTTCAGAAAATGGAGATACACGGATTGGTCACGCACGAACCAGATTGGCTATTCCTGCTTTTCTGGCATCAGAAGGTAAGCCACGGGTATTCAAAACTTCGCACGACATGGAGTTGAAGCGCGATTACCAAATACCAGCCTACCAAGTAGCACTGTCAACCAGCGCGGCTCCTACTTACTTTTCGGCCCATACTTTTGAGTATGAAGACAATCGGACGAAGAGCAACAACAAGCTCACCAATTTAATAGATGGTGGCGTATTTGCGAATAACCCAGCATTGATAGGCATATCTGAAGCACTGGCGCTGGGCTTTCCCGTCAGCAGCATCAAGCTCTTGTCATTAGGGACGGGTTCAGAATCCTTCAAAGAACCGCATCCAAAAAACCGATTTTATAACTTGAAGCCAGCTTGGGGAGTCAGCTATTGGCTTAACCCTTTTGCCGGGGCACCTCTCATCGAAATGATGATGCAAGCCAATTCTGAAAGTATAGACAATACCGTTAAAATTCTTAGTCGGGGATTAGGACGAGCCGAACGAAGTGTTTTCCAGTACGACCGAGTGCAAGTTCGGTTCGAGTCGAAAAAAGAACGGGTGGGTTTGGATTCGAGTCGGAAGAAAGAATTGGAGTTTCTCGAAGCGAAGGGAAAACACCTCTACGATTTACACGGAGGTCCGCTTACCCGTAGTTACTTCGACCAAAAAATTACGCCTTATACACCTTCATTCTCACTTTAAAAGAACACAAGATGGCCAATTGTCACTCTCTCTTCATCACCTTCAACGACGATGAACTGAAGCTTACCGGTACGAAAGAAACGCGAATGCGAACCTCCCGCGAGGACTTACGGAAACGTATTCGTAAGCACTTTGCCGAAAAGCACCCTGAATACAAACCTAAATTTTACATTCAAGGGTCTTACAAAATGCGGACAGTAATCCGCACAGAAGATGACACCTGTGACATGGACAACGGTGTTTATTTTTTCCCGAAACCCGACGAGATGGCTACGACCATGCAAAAATGGGTTTTGGATGCCGTTCAAGATGCCACCAACACCCCACCTGAGCACAAAAACAAATGTGTGCGGGTAATCTATCAAGGTGATTATCACATCGACTTGCCAGTTTATTACCGCGATGCCTCTGAGGGTGACGATTCCCCATCGCTGGCTGTGAAAAATACGGGTTGGACGAAAAGCGACCCTAAAAAGTTTTGGGAATGGTTTCAGGAAAAAAAAGATGGTAAATCACAGGTTGTCCAAATAATTCGCTACCTGAAAGCTTGGTCAGACAATAAGCGCAAAGCTCTTAAAATGCCAAAGGGTGTCGCACTGACTGTGCTATGCATCAAATACCGTGTTTTGGACAGTCGCGAAGACAAAGCGCTGATGTACACGCTAAAAGCGATTCGTGACGTACTCAAATACAGTTTCACCTGCGTGATGCCGGTTACACCAAACGACGATTTGCTGGCCAGTTTCACGAACACTCAACGTCAAGATTTCTTAGCAGCACTGGACGACTTTATTGCTGATGCTGAGAAAGCCGTGTCGGAAGACAATCAACTAAAAGCCAGTAAGCTTTGGCGGAAGCATCTGGGCGCGCGTTTCCCGCTTGGAGAAGATGCCAATGTGGATGCTCGTGAGAAATCGTTGCTCGAAAAAATGGCCTTCGTTGCCTCGGGTACTGCGTATACCGATAGAACTGGAGTAATTACCAACTCATCGGCGAATTCAACCCGTAATCGTGACCACAGTTTTTATGGCGACTAAAACCAGTAGGGGTAGCAAATTTTCGGATCGGCACAAGCTCCTGGTTGAGAAGGCCAAAATTGAGAGCCGCTTCACGTGCTTCAAATGTAAGCCTATCAATTCAAGAACGACGAAGCTGGAATGTTTCGGTACTATTCAGCCAACGGCTTACTCGGTGACATATACCGTGCGGCTTGAATACGAAGTCTGGGGAATTCCCAGAATCTACGTTGTAGAACCAGAAATTATTCCTGCGGCTAAAATCCACGTTTACAAAGAAGGGAATTTGTGCCTCTATTATCCGAAAGAAACTCCTTGGAAGCCTGTGCACCACATTAGCGATACAATTCTGCCCTGGGCTGCGGAGTGGCTGGTTTTTTACGAGCTGTTTAAAATAACAGGAAAGTGGTTGGGCAAAAGTGCTCTTCACAATACTGCTGACAAGCACGATTAACATGGCAAACTGCCAACTACAATTTTTGGCCTTCGACAAAGCCCTAAACATCTCTCCGACCAGTCGGAAAAAACTTGGTTCGGCCCACAAATCCGTTCGTAAGCATATCGAAACGTATTTTAAGAAAATTACCACTCGCTATGAATTTAAACGATTCAAGGTGCAAGGGTCTAAGGTATTGGGGACCTTGATTAAAAAGTACGGAGAAGAATGTGACATTGATATTGGGGTGTACTTCTATCCGAAACCTGATATTACAGCCGAAAGCTTGCTGAAAGCTGTCCACAAGGCATTCGTAGTTGGGCATTCCACGCAATTCAGGCCTGAATTGAAGAAGCGCTGTGTTCGAGTTCATTACGCAGGTAAATATCATATTGACTTGCCGGTATACTACCTGGAACGATTGCGTGGGCGAGGTCAGGCTTATTTAGCAACCCGTGACGGGTACATCAAAAATGACCCACGGGAGTTTGAAGATTGGTTCAAGGTTCAGCAGCAGGGCGGTACTCAACTTGTCCGACTTATTAGGTATTTAAAAGCTTGGTGTCATCACGTAGCAGAAGGAAGACGAATGCCTCAGGGCGTCGCACTAACCGCTATGGCAGGGCAGATTTACAAGCCGTACGAAAGGGATGATGAAGCGCTGCTGAATGTCATCCGTGGTGTGGAGAAGACCTTGACGCGAAAATGGACCTGCTTAATGCCAGTAGTCCCTCACGACGAAGTGTTGAAGCGGTTTACTGAGTCAGATAAAATAGCTTTTCTGGAGAAACTTAATCTTTTCGCGTCAGATGCCGAAAAGGCAGTGAAGGTGCGTAGCGTTAAATCCGCATGCACGTACTGGAAAAACCATTTGGGTAGGCATTTTCAAATCCCTGACTAATGAACCCTTCCTTCCGCGAAGACGATGCCAGTCAGATTCCGGCGCTGTTGCTCTTGCAGGCGATGGGGTACACCTACCTGCCGCCCCAGGAAGCCTTACGACTGCGTGGGGGAAAACTGGGGAATGTACTACTTGAACCGGTGCTGCGCGAGCAATTGCATAAGCTGAACCGGTTTAGGTTTAAGGGAGAATCGTATTCGTTCTCAGAAATCAGCCTTACCAACGCCATTTATGCCCTGACCGATTACCCCCAGCAGCAAGGTTACCTGGAATCGAACCGGTACATTTTCGATTTACTGACGCTGGGCAAAAGTTTTGAGGAGACCATTGGCCCAGATAAAAAAAGCTTTTCGCTGAGGTACATAGATTGGAAACACCCGGAGCGTAACGTGTGGCACGTCACGGAGGAACTGTCGGTTCAGCGGAGTGGTAGGCAAGACACGTACCGCCCCGATGTAGTCCTTTACGTAAATGGGATTCCGCTGGTGGTGATGGAATGCAAACGCCCTGATATGGATAAGCCCCTCAGTCAGGCGATTTCGCAGCACCTCCGAAATCAGCAAGACGATGGGATTCGACCGCTCTATGTGATGGCCCAACTACTCCTATCCATTTGTGAAAGTGACGGTCGCTACGCAACCACCCAAACCCCAGAGGAGTTTTGGCAGCTCTGGCGGGAGCGAACCCCGAATCAGCAAATTGAAGCCTCCCAACAAGCTGTTCTACAATCCCTAAAGAATCAGAGCATCAACCAGCCAGAGTACTGGGGAAACCTACGGAGCAATCCCGAGCGGCAAGGGCAGAGAAATCCTTATGGAAGGGCGGCAGGTACTCCGACGTGGACAATTTGTTCCCAGGACCGCTTACTGTACGCACTTTGCCGTCCTGAGCGCCTGCTCGACCTGTTGTTCAACTTCATTGTCTTCGATGCCGGAGCCAAGATCGTGGCTCGCTATCAACAGTATTTTGGCGTTCGCAAAACCCTGGAGCGTGTTCGCCAGGTTGACACCAGTGGGAAACGTTCGGGTGGGGTAATCTGGCATACCCAGGGGAGTGGTAAGTCATATACGATGGTCATGCTCGCTCAACTACTGGCGGCTGATCCGTACATTCTTAACCCGAAGATTGTTCTTGTGACGGATCGGGTTGAATTGGACGACCAGATATACCAGACATTTAAACGTTGCGGGCGGCAGGTAGCGCAGGCCACTACAGGAAAGCGGCTGGTGGAATACTTAGAAGACGATTCAGACGCGATACTGGCTACCTTGATTCATAAGTTCGACGCCGCTATCAAATGGCTTACTAAACCAGTAGTACGCCCAAATGTGTTTGTGCTCATTGATGAGGCCCATCGTACGCAATACGGCACGCTAAACGTAAAAATGCAGCAGGTGTTTCCAACGGCTTGTTTCGTAGGATTCACTGGAACTCCGTTGATGCGCAAGGAAAAAAATACGGCTACTAAATTCGGGGGTATTATCGATACCTACACTGTTCGCGACGCAGTAGAAGACGAGGCGGTCATACCCTTGTTATTTGAGGGTCGTGCGCCGTTATTTAATGTCAACGAGCGACCGCTGGATAACTATTTCAATCGCATCGCCGAGCCACTCAATGACTACCAGCGGGCTGACCTCAAGCAAAAATTTAGTCGGCGCGACACACTGACGGAAGGGGAGCAAATCATTTACGCCAAAGCCTGGGACATCAGTACACACTTTGCCAATACGTGGAAAGGTACTGGGTTTAAAGGACAACTGGTGGCACCCAGCAAAAAAGCGGCAGTGCGCTTTAAGCGGTTTATGGATGATATCGGCCTTATCTGCACGGAGGTGCTCATCTCCCCTCCTGATGACAGGGAAGGCAATGAAGATGTGTATGGGCACACCAGCGATGAAGTGCTTCAATTCTGGAAACGCATGATGGACCGGTTCGGAACTCCGAAACAATACGACGAAACCCTCCGAAAGCAGTTCAAGCTATCCGATACAACTCCCGATGTTCTGATTGTAGTCAGCAAGTTGCTGACCGGCTTCGATAACCCAATCAACGTCGTTTTATACCTCTGCACCAAGCTCCACGAACATACGCTCTTTCAGGCCATCACGCGGGTGAACCGTAAAGCGCGGGGAAAAGATTACGGGTATATTCTGGATTATGACGGGGTTATTACCGAGTTAGCCCATGCCCTGGAAATCTACGCCGAGCAGTTTGAGGGCTTTGATACGGGTGACCTGGCTGGTACGGTTACTGATATGCGCCGGGAAATCGCCAATCTGCCCCAAGCGCATTCGGAAGTATGGGACCTATTCAAAACCATCGCGAACCGTCAAGACTTGCCTGCATTCCAGGAACTGATGGCTGATGAAGCCAAACGAGCTATTTTCTTTGAGCGGCTTTCAGTCTTCAGCCGCCTGCTGAAACTGGCCTTTTCGAATCACGAATTTGTCGTACAAACCAAAGAAGAACTACAACAGCGGTACCGTAGTGATTTGACATTTTTCCAGAACCTACGGCGCTCGGTCATCAACATTTATGCACTGGAGGTAGACTACAGTCAATACGAACCGCAGATTCAGAAACTAATTGACACGCATGTGACGGTTGATGAAGTTATACAACTGACAGAGCAAGTCAACATCTTTGACCGGGAACGGTTTGAGCAAGAGGTGGCTCGTGTAGAGGGTACAGCCTCTCGGGCTCATGCTATTGCGGCACGAACCCAGCGAACTGTTACAGCGCGCATGAATGAAGATCCAGCGTTTTACCGACGGTTTTCAGAACTCATTAAGGAAACACTTGACCTTTACCGGCAAGAACGGATAACCGAGGTAGATTTTTTACAGCGCATTACGCACATTAAAGACCAAATCACGGATCGCCCGATGAATGACCTGCCAGTGGCGGTGCTAAATCGGCCAACGGCAGCAGCCATATATGGCCTATTGCGTGAAAAACTAAACGGAAAGGCAGCAGGGGAGCCGACAGCTACCTGGGCTGTAGAAGCGGAGGATGTTCTACAGTCGGTTTTAATAGAGGGGGGAGTGCCGGTAGTCGATTGGTCTAACCGTTCCGAAATAGTAAACCGGCTCCGCTTTGCACTGGATGAATGGGTTTGGCATTTAAATGATGACTTAGAAGCAAATTTATCCTTCATGGATACGGATGAATTAATCGAACAAGTAGTCCAATTGGCAAAAGCCCGTTTTTGAATGTTGCATGATACCTTCTGCAATTAACTGGGACGAAATTAGCTACGGTTCAGCTCGGATTCACTACTCAATTCTTTATAGTCAACGGAGAACTGTATCCATTACTGTTAAACCCGATGGGCAGGTTCTTATCAAGGTTCCGAATG
Organism: Spirosomataceae bacterium; assembly: GCA_965249815.1. Lineage (GTDB taxonomy): Bacteria > Bacteroidota > Bacteroidia > Cytophagales > Spirosomataceae > JAJAZB01. Next base: position 2,603,724 of record CBDFMV010000003.1, read on the forward strand.
AATCGGCTCGGGAAACGATTGCCAAATGGGTTCGCCGTCGAGCAGAATGGATTCTACGCCAGAAGGATAGGTTTCAAAGAATAAGTGGGCAGATTGCTCCTCCCCGGCAGTACGTTTCTGGAGAAACTCATTACTATCTGGGTCGCCAATACCGGCTTAAAGTGGTAGAGAGTACGGAAAGTCGGGTAAGCCTACAGTCAGGCCGCATCTACATTTACACGAAAGATACAGTCCAGAAGGAGGTTATTACTGCCCAACTCTTGAACTGGTATCGCCAGCGAGCCAGCCGAATTATACTCCCCCTATTTGCAAGGTGTATAGCTAAATTGCCCATTGCCGACGAGCGCCGGGAGCAAATCAAGATTCGTTTGGTTCGGATGGAACGACGTTGGGGTAGTTGTAGCCCAGCGGGTATTGTGCGTCTAAATCCTGAACTAATTAAAGTTCCTAAAGCGTGTATTGAATACATCATCTGGCATGAGTTAGCTCACCTAATCGAACCAAGTCATGATAAGCACTTTTATAAACTACAAAGTCAGCTCATGCCCGATTGGTCAATGTGGGAGGAGCGACTTCAGTATTTTGACCTTGAGTGAGTTGAAAAAAAGTTACCGCATACGTTTTCAGTCGCTTTTTTTAGGAAAGCGGGGAAGCCACTCAAAAGACGCGGTCAACAAAATACTGCCTAACCCCTCTCTGCTCAGAGCACGATCTCAATACTGAAGTGGGAATGCAGGTACGCCTTCCCCTCGATGAAGAACACTAATCGGGATGTGTCTCCAGATAGCGATTTAACCCCCTCTACGGCCACGAAAGTCCCGGCCTTCAATAGCCCTACCTGTTGCTGGCAGCGGGCAGGAAACGGGCAATACAGGCGTTTGAGCACCCCTTTCGGTGTAACAACCAGCAGTGAGTGCGAGTTGATATAAAGCAGTTCATAGCGTGGTGGCATGGGTTACAGGAATTGAGAAGAGAAGCCTGAATTCCCTCTGGATTCAAGCCTCTCTTCTGTTGGATGTAGTCTTCGCTTACGAAAGAAACCAGTTCTGTGAGATGGTCCAGGTTTGCCAGACGGTCTAAGTGCTTAACTTAGACAACCATGTCCAAAAAACAAACTCCGGCGGCTCCCCGTCGCCAGTACGACGACCAATTCAAAACCGATGCCGTTCGGCTTGTGGAAAACGGCCAGCGGAGCGTACCTGATGTGGCCAAATCGTTGGGTATCTCAACCAACTTGCTCTACCGCTGGCGTGGTCTGGCTCAGGCAGGCAAAGGGCAGGTGGCTAATCAGGCTGAATTGACTCAACTCCGTGAGCAGCTACGTCGCCTGGAACAGGAGCGAGATATTTTAAAAAAAGCACTCGCCATTTTCAGCCGGATGACCTGACGATTACCTACGACTTGATGCTGGAATTGACTGATTTATACCCGGTTGAGCGACTTTGCGAATGCCTTGATGTTAGCAAGAGTGCATTCTATGCTTACCGGGCCAAACAAACCTATCAACCTACGCTTGAAAAACGGCAACTTGTCGAAGCCGCTAAAAGCCTTTTCCACCAACACGAGCGACGCTACGGAAGTCGTCGGTTGGTGCTGGATTTACAGGAACAAGGCTTTGAAGTGGGTCGCCACCAGCTACGGAAGATTATGATAGTCAACCAATTACAGGCCATTCAGCCCCGCAGTTTCGTGCCGCGCACGACCAACAGCAACCACGCCGGGCCATATAGCCCGAATCTGTTGTTGGATCGGCCCGCGCCAACACGCCCTGGTGAGGTGTTGGTAGGTGACATTACGTATCTGCCCTTGGTCAACGGCGACTGGGCTTACTTAGGGGGCTGGTTAGATCTTTTCAGCCGCAAAATGAGTGGCTGGTCAGTAGACGAGCATATGGGAGAAGGCTTGGTACACAGCGCATTACAGAGGGCCATCGGCCATAACCAATTGGATAAAGGCAGCATCATCCACTCCGACAGAGGAGGGCAATACGTGGGCAAAGAATTCAGAAAGACGCTTCGTTTGCACCAGTTCGAGCAGAGCATGGCCCGCGCCGGTGAGGTGTATGACAATGCCTTTATTGAGTCGTACTGGTCGCGGCTCAAAGCCGAGTTAGTCCATCAACGGGCCTTTCGTTCGGTGGCTGACGCACGAGAGCAGTTATTCGAGTACATCGAACTATATTATAACCGCCGACGGCGACATTCGTCGCTGGGCTATGTCAGCCCGCTGCAATTTGAGGAAATGCATTACCGGAATAATCTCAAAATTGTCTCTTAGCCACCGTCCGGCTAAACAGGACCACCCCACCTACACTACCGTTCCTTTCAAGCCAAGTCAGGTGATTCTGAAAAAACTCGATGAAGCTGGAAGAGGCTGGCTTTCTTAAAGCTTGTTTAACCTGTTTAGCTGAGACAGACTCATTACCCTGGTTTTCAAGTTCTATTGCCTTGGCCTGAACCTCGACCAGTTTCTCGGCCAGGAAATGATTCAGGCGCTGGGAGTTGCGATGTTTTTTCTTGACTGCTTCCTTGTCTTCGTCCCATAGCTCAGGCAACAATTTGACTCCAGTGGCAAAGAAACTTGTTTTTCGATTAGCAGTAACCCGGATGTAAAGGGGCATTTCGCCCTTTGCGTCTACTTTATTGGCTTTCAGTACAAGCTTATAGGAGGTGGCCATAAGGTAAGTTTGTAGGAGGGCAACCGAAGCAGTGGTACAACATAGGTACAACAAATACGTCTTCAGGTTGCCGTAATTTGCATTTGTACGCGCAACATCAGTTCTTAAGTGCTTGATAAACAGCGCATCGTAAAGTTAGCAAAAGCATAGCGCAGCAGAAAACAGAGTCCCGTCCGGACCGCAAAAGCCTCAGAATCAATTGGTTCTGGGGCTTTTTGCTTTTACCAACAACACCAACTACAAGAAAAGGATAAACCTTACAGGGCATGCCATTCACCGTGACTCAATTAATTAGCCCGTGTTCTATTTCCACGGTGGCCGGTTGCGGGATTGGGCGGAGCGAGCGGGCAAGTTCGACGGGGGTGAACCCCCTTCAATTGATTGATCTACCCGAAACGGAAGTTGAACGGCAGGATTGATTTCAATCTTGATTTGATTAACTTGCCTGTACCCGTTAGTTCCCCTAAATTGGCGAGCTCAATGCAAAACCACGGCGCGTATGCAGCATTTCTCCTCTATTCTGACGGGTCATAAAACGTTGAATGAAGCATTGAAGAAGGCCCTGAATGAGCACAGGCCTACTCAGTATCAAATTGGGCGTGCCAGCGAAAACGATATTTTTATTGCCGATAAATCCGTCGGTCGGTACCACGCCCGGCTCACTCAGCTTTCCCCGACTGCTCTGCTGCTGGAAGACCTCGATAGCAAGCATGGCACCTGGGTCAACGACGTACGAGTTGCCCGAAAACTGGTTGCGGCGAGTGACCGGATTCGCTTCGCCGACACCGAATATTCCCTTGCTAAGCTCCTGTCCCTGAGCCAACCACCCGAACGGCCCCGAAAAGATTCCTTGAATTACTCCCTGGAGTTCAGCGCCCTGAAAACGGTTTACGAACAATACCCGCTACTCCGAAAAAATTGCCAGAGCCGGGATAAACTGATCCGCACGGGGAGCATCATCCTGTCGTCAGTCATCGGCGTGAGCGCCATGTTGACGACCGGCTCCGGTGGCTTGCCCTTGCTCCAGGTGTTGTCGGGGGCTGGTTTGGGGGTGCTGGTTCCGGCCTTGAGTTCAACGATTCTTTCAACCGACGAGAAAATCGAGCTTCTCGATAAAGAGTACCGACACCACTACCGCTGCCCCAACCCCGATTGCCACGACCCTTTCGGAAACCGGGAGTGGCCCCAACTGGCCCGCCAGAAGTCGTGCCCACGCTGCAAAGCAATTTGGGTAAAATAAGTCGACCAAGCGACTCACCTTTTCCTGGCTCGCTTGATAAAGCCTCGTACCAACAAAAAAAACGCACTGCCATGAACCAGCAAGACACCACTGACGTCTTTTCCAAAACCACTCCCTCGCCCAAGCGAACCTTGCCGGGGCTGTTTTCCGACAAAAAAAGAATGGCCATCGCCACGGCAACGGTGCTGGCCGGGGGCACTGCCCTCGCCTGGGGCCTAAGCGCAAAGGGCGGGCCTTCACCCACACCGGGGCCGGGTGCTGCCGACCCATCCGCGCCGGGTGGGGTACTGTCCAATGGCCAGACCTGGCCCGTGCAGGGGGGGACCATCACCCCCACCGACGATGTGCAAATCGGGCTTGTCGGCGACAACCTGAGTTTTGATGAAGCGTTTCAGGCGGCTCGTACCCAAACCGGACCAGGAGGTATCTTTGTCTGGCATGGTCAGGTGTACAACACGTACCAAAAAGAGGAATGGACGGGCCTGGCGCTGGCCCAGCGGCAGGAGTTTTTAACCGATGTGGGTTTCAAACCAGCACCACCCGCTTCGGCTGAAAATTCAGCCCAGGAGCCAGAGTTATCCCAAACACCCGAACCCATTTTCATCGACACGCTCATGGGTGGAAACCGAGTGATTGGGTGCGACAGCGACCGCGATGGCATGATCGACATGGTGGTCATGCCGACCGCAAACGGGCAGGAGGTGAGAATCATCGACGCCGACGGGGACGACGGACTCGACCGCGTGATCACAATCGACGTGTACACGGATGAGGTTGTCAATTACACCAAACTGGACGAGCCGTGGTTCTTGCCGAACAGCGATTTTAAGGAAGGAGTCAATCGCTACAACGATTCGCTTGACCTGAGCTCGACCCGGGATGTGGCAGCGCATGAGCAGCCCGAAGTGACGTACACGGCGGCTTCCGATGACCTGGACCTGGACGAAACCGAAGACGACGACGCGGCACCCGACTACCAAAACGACGCGAACAACGAACTTTGAACGGTTTAGTGAATCCGCCCAAAACGATCTCCCGGAGGTCCGACTTCCGGGATTTAGTTGTTTATCCGCATGAGTTCTTTCAAAAACACGCTCATCAATTGCCAGCACTGCGGCCAACCGGTGATGGTGAAGGCCGCCGATGCCGAACGGGGCGAAATCGTCTGCAAACACGCCAACTGTGGCCGGGTTAACTCCCTGAACTTGCAGACCTACCATGACCCGGCCGTAACCGATGGGCTGCCCGGATTCGGCGAATTGGTGTACGCCAACCGGACAGATTGCGTTTACCCACTGCGTTTTGGTAAAAACACGATTGGCATCGGAGCCGACTGCGAAGTGCTGGTGGAGCGGTTTCAGCACCAGGGGAAATGCTTCATCAGCCGCCGACACTGTACCCTTGAGGTCCTGTTCGACAAGTGGCAGGGACAACTGCGTTACGTGCTTCAGGACGGGGCGGTTGATCCCGCTACCAACCACCACCGCAACAGCCTGAATGGTACCTGGCTGCAGCACATCCTGCTGAAAGACAGCGAACGGGTTGACGTGTCCGAAGGCGACGTAATCCGCTTGGGCGGAACCGACCAGTTTCTGCTCAAGCCGTACGTGATTCCGGCACCGATGCTGGAAACTTACCGGGTGACCTCCTGCTTTGACCCCGACAGTACCCAATAAATCAAGCTTTTTTTACGGTATGGAATTACAAATTCACCGGCCTCTTTCTTTCTCGGAGTTGGGCGAACGGTCTAATAACCAAGATTTTGTGTACCCCGAACCCAGCCAGGCTTCGGAGGCCGACCGTCTTTTTTTGGTTTGCGACGGCATTGGGGGGGCCGATAAAGGAGAGGAGGCCAGTCGGATCGTGTGTGAGCGGATGGCCGCCTATTTTCACCGGAACGGCCAGCCGGTGGCGAGCAAAGTGATTCTGCGTGATGCCTTGGAGGAAGTTTACCACGGCCTGAACCAATTCATGCAGCAGCATCCGCTCGTGAGCCGGATGGGCACCACCCTGGCCCTGCTCCAACTCCACGAACAGGGCGCGTCGGTGGCGCACCTGGGCGATAGCCGGGTGTATCACATTGGGCGGGGCGGCGTGAAATTTTGCACCACCGACCACAAGCAGGTCTATGAATTGGTTGAAGCGGGCATCATCACGGCTGATCAGGCCAAAACTCATCCCTGGCGCAACCGGCTCAGCCGCGCCATCCTCGTTACGGGTGCACCGGATCGGGACGATTCCCGCGAGGCCATCGACGTGCCGGACGTGGAACACCTCACCGACGTGGAAGCGGGTGACTACTTTTTTCTGTGTACCGATGGGGTGCTGGAGCAACTCAGCGAAACCCACCTGCTCGCTATTCTCAACACCGACGCGCCGGAAAGCGACAAACTATCCCAACTGATTGCGGTTTGTCAAAACCGCACCAAAGACAATTTTTCGGGGTATCTTGTCCGCGTGAATGCCGTCAGAACCTCCTGAAACCTTGCCCCGTGCCGTGAATTTCCACTGGATAACCCTAACCCTGCTGGCTTGCCAGCCGACGCAACACCCCACCGGCGATACCTACGCCGTGGTGGTGGGCGTGACGGACTACCAGCGGTTAACTGGACAGACGGGCGATTTGCCCCATGCCGCCAGCGATGCCCGGCGGGTGGTAGCCTTTTTACAAACCGAAAAAGGAGGCCGGGTACAACCCAGTCACCTCCGGCTGCTGCTCAACGAAGCCGCTACCCACCGGGCGATTCTCAACGCCCTGGCGCTGTTCCGTCAAGCTCAGCCAGCCGATCGCCTGCTGTTTTTCTTTTCCGGGCATGGCCTCGAACGGGGCTTCGCACCGTACGAAGTAAAGGCCAGCGCGACGTCCTGCGTGTCGTACGACGATGTGAAAGCGGCGTTTCGGGCTTCACAGGCCCAAACCAAGCTGTGCATTGCCGATGCCTGCCTCTCGGGCCGGATGCGCCGACCCCAGGGAACACTCACCCCACCAACCTGCTGGCAGGAAAGCAGCCCGGCTGGCAACCCGACCAGTACTGTGATGATTTTGTCGTCGCGCGACAACCAGGTTTCTTACGAAGACCGACGCCTGGGAGGCGGCGTGTTTACTCATTTTTTACTGCACGGCCTGAACGGCGAGGCCGATACCAACCACAACCGCACCGTGACCATCCGGGAGTTGTACGAGTACATGGCTCCGCTCGTCCGCCGGAACACACCCAATGCCCAACGGCCCGTAATGTACGGCCACTTTGCCGACGACCTGCCCGTTTCCGCCTGGTGAAAATCAGAACGTGATTGCTGTAACCAATGAAACCGACCACTATTCACGAGTTTCGACGCCGCTATCCGATTCGCCCCAACGATGAGGCGTTCATCCTGGGAAGCGGCTCGTATGGGAAAGTGGTCAAGGTGGAAGACCAGGTCGAGACGGAGTGGGTGGCGGTGAAAATCAGTGAGTTCAAGGGTGATGACAGCAAATCCCTGCGGGCCGAAGTGGAACTGGCCCGAAAAATTCCCCGTCATCCCAACATTGCCCGCTACGACGAGAGTTACCGGTTTGAAACCGACACCAACGTCTGCGACTTTGCCATCATGCGGTACTACCCCGATGGCAATCTGGCGATGCTGATGCGGCAAAACGACCTGACGCTTTCGCAGAAAGACGAAATCGTACGCGGTGTGCTGCTGGGGTTGCAGCACCTCCATCGCCAGCGGATTGTACACCGGGATTTTAAACCGGCCAACATTTTAATTTCCAGGGACAATCAGGGCCGCTTGGTGCCGAAAATCGCCGATTTCGGACTGAGCAAGCTGGTTCACGAAGACGAAATCGAAAGCTCGGACTTCGACCTCAGCGACGGACGCGGAACCCCGTCTTACAAAGCTCCGGAGCAAATTGTGGGCGGGAAGGTGAGTTTTAACCTCGATTTGTGGGCGTTTGGCGTTATCCTGTTCGAGCTTTTTACGGGCGAAAAGCCCTTCGCCGCCAGCCAGAAATCGGGCAGCGAACACGTGCTGAAGCGGGAAATCGAAAAGAAAATCGTCAACGTGGTGATTCCCGAAAGCGTCCGGCAAATCCCCGAACCGTACCAGGCGCTGATTCGCCGGTGCCTGGTGAAGGACGTGCGGAAACGGGCGCGGAAAGAGGACGAACTGCTTGACTTGCTCGACAGAATACCTACACTGCTGAGCGAGGCCCAACGATTGGTGGAGGAAGGTGATTTTACCGAAGCCATTGCCCGGTATGAGGCCGTTCTTTCCCGCCGGGAAAACCATCCCAAAGCTATCGAAGGGCTTAAAGCCGCCCGCGAACTGGCCCGAAACCAGGAACCCGTTCTCCTGGCAGTCTTTACCGAAGCCGACGCCCTGTTCGAGCGCCAGGCGTATGTCGCCGCCCGTGAGGCGTACGAGGCTGTTTTGAAATCCAATCCGCGCAACCAGCACGCAACGCAGCGGGTGGCGGCCTGTACGGCGGCCCTTCACACCCAAACCGTCGGGGCGCTTTGGCAGGAGGCCGAGCGATTGTTTGCAACCGGAGCATTTCAGGCCGCCAAAGCGCGCTACGCCAACGTGCTGGCTATGCAACCCTCGCACGCCCAGGCCCGGACCCGGCTGGGCGACGTTGAGAAGGCCGAACGCCAACACCAACTCGATTCGTGGCTGGCCGAAGCGGAAGAACACCTTGCCCGGAAAGAGTACGCCCAGGCCCGTCGCGCCTACGAAACGGTGCTGACGCTGGATAACCAGCACGCTGTCGCCCGGGAGCGGCTGACGCACGTCGACAACCGGGTGCGGCAGCAACGAATCGACGACCGGATGGCCCTGGCCCAAAAGCTGTTTGCCGAAAAACAGTACGCGCAGGCACAATCAGAATTCGGGAAGGTTCTGAACGAAGACGAAGGCAACAAAACGGCCCGGCAGGGGGTGACCGACTGCGCGGCGGCCCTCACACCCAGGCCCGGCCCGGCCACCAGGCCAACCGGCGTTTTCAAGCCCAGCGAACCCGAAGAAAGTACGGATATCTTTGTGCCGGAAAAGGTTCTGCCCGCCGAAACCAAACCGAAGAAGCGCCAGCCCCCCGCTCCGGCGGCGATCCGCCAACCACCGCAACCCGAGGTAGCCGAACCCGTGGAGGCGCGCAGGGCGCCTGCCCGTCCGGGTTTTGCCGTTCGCCCGCTGTACGGTTGGGTGGCCGGAGTGGTGTTGGCGGTTTCGGTGGGTGGGTACTACTGGTCGTCCAGGCCGGGAGCGGGAAATACCCCCGAACCCCGGCCAGGAACCCAAAGTCCGGGCCTCAATCCGGAGCCAAAAACACCCGAAGTGGGTTCGGTTGCCGGGCATCCTGGGGGCGAGTCCCCGACCACGCCGGAAGCTGACGCCCGGCAGGAACAATACAAGCGGTCGGTTCAGCAGGCCATCACCGCGTTGAATGCCGGCGACCCGGCGAAGGCCAAAGAGTACATCGGCCACGCGTATTCCTTCAATCCGGCGGGGCGGGAGTTGAAAAAGCTGCGGGCCGGGCTGCGGGTTCTCGAAGAACGCGAGGTCAATCAGAAGGTCAAACAAGACGAAACGACCCGCCGTCAAGCCGCTCAGACCCAATACGAAGCCCTGATTGCCCGGGGCGTCGAGGTGATTGAGTCGGGCAACAAAAAGGCCGAAGCCATCGGCTATTTTCAACAGGCCCAGCAACTGGCCCAGGCCAACGGCCTTTCGACCACCAAAGGGGCTGAACAGTACGCGAACTACGTCGCCAAAGGTGACCGCATTTTTCAACGGGACGATCCGGAAGGGGCCAAACCCTGGTACCTGGTGGCGCAGGCCCTAGTGAACTCCGACGAAATCCGCCGCAAAATCCGCGAATGCAACAACTAACCCAATTCCGCTGCAATGGCAAACCGTTTACTCCTTACTTCCTTCGTGCTGACCGCCTTATCGGTGGCCAACCCCAGCCAGGCTACTCTGGCACACCCAGCCAAACCGGTCGTTCTCGTTGACGAGGAATACGAGCGTTTCAAGAAACAAGGCGACGATTTTTTCGCCCGAGGCGAATACGAACTGGCCATGGGTCGGTACAAAAACTGCCTGGAAGTGCCGGGCTTTGCCCAAGATGCGTATGCCAAGAACCGCATCGAGCAGACCAAAAAGCTTCTGGCGCTCCGCAAGCAGGCGGCTGACGCTCTCGACCAGGCCCGGCAAGCCACCGATCCCGTGCAGCAGGCCAAAGGCAAGGAAGCGATGGACTTGTACCGGCAAATTCTGGAAGTTAACCCCACCGATCTAGTAACGAAAGGATACGTGGCGGATTACTGGAGCGCCGAAGGCACTAAATTTTACAGCCAAAAAAAGTACGCGGAAGCGAAAGCAAGCTATGAAGAGGCCCTGAAGTACGCCGCCAGGAAGGATTTGCTGCAAATTCAGGTGCAAAACAGCGACCGATTCCTGCAACTCGAAGCTAAACCCGATGTGGCGAATCAATCCGTTCCGCCGCAACCAACCACCTCATCGATAAACCCGCCGAAAGAAACCAAATCGGCTCTCGAACCAACGATCCGCATTCATTCCCCCAAACCCCTCACCGGCCTGAAAATTGCCGCCGGGGTGGTGGCCGTGGGCGCGGGGGCGCTGGCGGTCCTGACGCGCTCGCAAATTCAAGGCAAACTCGATGACCTCAACACCCTGAGCAAAACCGTTGACCCCGACGGCGACGGCATTATTCTCACCTCTCCCCAATACGAGCAGTGGCAGCAGGCTTACGCCGACGCCAAAAGTGCTAAAACCAAAGAAAGCATGGTGACGGTATACGCGGGCGTGGCCGTTGTGGCGGTGCTGGCCGAAACCGTGCTGTTGCTCCGCAAAACCAGGAGTTCGGCAAAAGGATTTTCCTGGCAACCGGCTACCACGGGGGTAGGGTTGAGCCTCAACTACCGCTTCTGACTTTCCCCCATGCCCTGAACTCTGAACCGTTCGGAGCCTCAACAAAAAGGACGACCCACCGTGGGTCGTCCTTTTTGTTGAGCGAATGATGCGGTTTGGGTTTTGTCAGTAGCCGCCACTCGCGTTCATTTTCACGACGAACACGTCATTGTTGCCTTTGTTTTCTTTGCAATCGCCGTCGGTAGAATCCGAAAAACCCGCAAACAGGTACCCATCACCGCTGGGACGAATACAATGCCCGTAGTCATTGCCAGAGCCTCCGGGTCTTTTCTGCCAGTCTATGTTACCGGAACTGTTCAGTTTCACAACCCAGGCGTCGCTTTGACCACGGCCGGTGGTACCACTAAGGTCTCTGTCACTGGATTCTGTCGAACCAGCAAAAATAAACCCACCGTCGGCAGTGGAGTATATGTACTTGCCTTCGTCTTTTTGGGAACCACCAATAAGTTTCCTCAGCAATACTGTTTTTGAGGCAGTCACCCGATACACAACTGCATCATTCGGAGCACCAGCGCTGCCTTCATACCCGGTTACCCAGTATTCCCCGTTGGAGGTCTGTAATACACAGTTGGCCGCGTCGTTGAAAGCTCCTCCCAACGTTTTTTCCCAGGATAAAGCACCAGCGGAACTTAGCTTAACAATCCAACTGTCAAATCCGCCATTTAGACCCGATGCCACGTCCCCGCTTGTGGAAGATGTCGTTCCTACGGCAATATAGCCGCCATCTAACGTCTGCTTTACGCTGTACCCATATTCTTGGTCTGTCCCACCGAGTGGTTTTTGCCACTCAATCGACCCGTCCGATCGAAGTTTGACCACCCACATGTCGAAATTTCCTTTCGCACCACTGACTTGTCCGTCGTTGGAAGAAGTGCTTCCCACAAAGATGCACCCTCCATCGGGCGTCGTGGATTGCGCCGAATAGCCGTAATCGTCGTTGGAGCCACCCAACGTTTTTGACCACAGCACCACGCCATCGGAATTGATTTTAACCACCCAGGCGTCGTATTTTCCTTTATTACCGCTCACATCGCCGTCGTTGGATGAGGTGTTGCCTGCCAGAATGAAGTTCCCGTCGCTGGTACCCTCGACACTTCGCAGAATATCATCGCCCGAACCGCCTAAGTTCTTTTTCCAGATGAGGGTGCCCGAGGCATCGAGCCTTCCAACCCAGGCATCGTAACTCCCCTTCAGGCCCGTCACGTCGCTGTTGTTAGAAGCCGTGTTTCCGACAAAAATTGAACTTCCGTCGGGAAGCGGAATTATCGAAAACGCTAAATCAGCCATGCTGCCACCCAGCAGGCGGACCCACGTACCGGAAGAAGCGGCTTTGGTGGTAAAATCAGCTACAACCGAACCAAGCCCCTCTTTTCCGGCGACACTCTTGGCGTAAGCCCTAAAAAAATACTGAGTGCCGGGTTTGAGGTTGTCGATCGTTACTGAAATCTGAGCGTTTAAGGCCGGTGTGCCTGGGTAAATCTTAGGCAGATTTTGACGCTGTGGGTTGTTGTTCGGCGCTTCGGCATAGACCACGCCGTATTCGAGCAAACCCGCCGCACCGCCCAGCGAGGTAACCGACATTTGCACGGTAGCCGATGTCGCCCCCGTACTCACCACACCACCCGTGACCACACTTGGGGTTCCGGGCGTGACGTCGAGAGTACTCTGTACACTGGCATTTGTATTACAACTATTCTGCAAACTTGCCGAAACTGCAAAGCTGCCTGCCTGGGTGAACGTGAACGACCACGACTCATTCTTCAGTAGCGTAACCGTCTGACCACCCGCTGTCCAAACGACTTTGTCAACGTCCCCACCAAGGTTGCTCACGCTAAACGTATACTTCAAATAGTTGTTAGGGTCCACGACCGCTGTGATGTTACCCGTCGGCGTCTGGCAAGTTTTAAGTCGCTTGTCTCCAGGCAAATCCTCCAGTTTACAACCTAAAACAATTAGCCACAAACCACAAAGAAGAAGGGATAAAGATGGTCTCATACAAGCGATAGGTTTTTAAAAGAGAGGTAGTAAAAGTAATAAAAAGTCCGAATTTTTGGAGTGGAAGAAGAGCAACTGTTTTTGTCACCGAACCCGATTTGAACTTTAGAACAACTGCTCAAGCAGCAGCCCGGCCCGGTGGCGGTAGGGACTTTGGGGGTCGTCGGCCACCACCCGCAGGGCGCTTTCGGTGCAGGGGCGGTCGGCTTTTTTCAGGTAAGCCAGCGCGAGGTACCACTGGGCTTTTCGCCGGAGGTCGGGCTGTGCACTTCGCTGGGCCACCTGCAGGCAGCGGATAGCCTTGTCGACGTCGGGCGTGGTGAGGTAGCTGATGCCGAGGTAGTACTGGGCGATGGCGAGCGAACCGTCGGCACCTGCCACTTTTTTGAGCGAACCAATGGCGGCGGCGTACCTGCCTTGATTGTACGATTGAACGCCTGCCGTCAACGCCGCCCGGTCGTCGGGCTTCAGGTTGGCGGGCAGGCCCCGGGCCACGAAATTCGACGCGTCGGGCCGGTAGTTGTTAGCGTAAGCGGCCTCGGTAAATTGGGCCTCGCTCCCCCGGCTGACCAGCCAGACCGATATCCCCACTAGCAGTACCACCGACGCCGCTGCCACCCAGGTCCGGAGGTCGTTCCATCCCCACGCGACGCGTACCGCCGGTTGGACGGGCAACGGCAGGGGCTTAGGTTCGGGCCGCTGGGGGCGTATCATCCTGGCCTGGTGGCGCTGCCGGGCCGCTTCCAGCCGATTTTCGAGACCGATGGCTCGGAAACCAGCCCGCAGTTCTTCCTGCAAACGAATTTCGCGGTCCAGTTCAAGGTCGTTCTGCCATTCCGCTTCCAGGTCGGCACGGTCGGCGGGAGCGAGTTTTCCGTTCAGGTAGGCCTCGATGAGTTCGTACTGATCGGCAGTCAGTTTCATGCGTTCGGGCGGTTGGTGAGTTGCAGGTAATGCGCCTTTAGTTTTTCGGCGCAGTCGTAGCGTTTGGCTTTGGCCGACGATTCCTTCAGGCCCGCTTTCTCGGCGATTTCCCGCAGCGAAAGTTCGTCCAGGTAAAACCAGTGCAACACCTGGCGGCAGTCGTCCTTGAGTTGGTCCAGCGCCTTGCGGATGGTTGTCACTCGTTCGGTGCGTTCCAGATCGGCCAGCAAATCCCGGTCGTCGGCGAAATCCAGGTACTCGGGCAACGCGACCGACGTTTTCATGCGGGCCGATTGCAGTTCGTTGAGCCACACTTTTTTGCAGTAGTCGAATAGCACCGTCGTGACGCGGGCCGAGGCCTGAAACTGGTACCGGCCACTTTCCAGGTTGAGCAGAAAGTTGAGCAGGCCTTTCTGAAACGCGTCTTCGGCGTCGGCTTCCGAGCCGTTGTGCGTAAAAACCCAGTGCGAGAACGGCTCGGCCAACCGGTCGTACAGAAAATCATAGGCCCGGTCGTTGCGCTGGCGCAGGGCGTTGTACAGGGTCTGGTTGTCATCGAAAGGCTGGCTGGCGGGCATTTTTTAGGGGGGATTGGCCCCGTAAATGTATCGAGTGAACCCTAAAATCAGACCGAACGACCTGCCTTTCTTCACCACCAATTCGACGCAATCAATCGATTTGCAATGACGCCTGGAGCAACGCTTGGGACTTGCTCAGGGTGTTTTTCTGGGTTTCAACGCTTTATCAAGTGACGACGGAAAAGGTAAGTTGTGCGGGACTTTTATTTTGAGCCTATTCGGGGTTTACTCCGCCCGGAGTCCAACCCAAACCGGGCTTTCCAAAAAGTAGATGCACGCGCACATCGCGCTTTATAAACCCAAACTCCGGGCGTATTTTTACCAAAAAACCGCCTCTTCACCTGTTTTCTAAACCATGCGCCGCACCAACCCCCTCCGCACCACCCTGGTGTTATCCGCCCTGCTCGCCCTCATCGTGGCCTGTGCCAAAATGGCCTCGAAGGGCAAACCCCAGCCGTCCCGCTCGACGATGGTCGTCGTGAAAGAAGACCCGGCGACCGGACGGCAACGGGCGAAGGAAATCCGCGACAAAGTACCCGTGAAACTCGCCGACGGGCTGCAACTGAGCCTCTGGGCCTCCGATTCGCTGGCTCCCGACCCGGTGGCCATGTCCATCGACGACCGGGGCCGGGTGTACCTGACGCGCACCAACCGGCAGAAAAATTCGGAGTTCGACATCCGGGGCCACCGCGACTGGATGACGCCCTCCATCGCGCTCCAATCGGTCGAAGAGCGGCGGGCGTTTCTGCACAAAACCTTCGCGCCCGAAAAGAGCAAGGAAAACGAGTGGCTGAAAGACCTCAACGAAGACGGTTCCCACGACTGGAAGGATTTGGCCGTGGAAAAAGACGAAGTCTGGCAACTGGAAGATACCGACCACGACGGCCTGGCCGACGTGTCGCGGCGAATTCTGGCGGATTTTTTTGAAGAAGTTACCGACGTGGCCGGGGGCCTGCTCGTGCGGGCAAAGGACACGTTCGTGGCCATCGCCCCCGACCTCTGGCGGCTCCGCGACACCAACGGCGACGGCGTTTTGGACCAGAAAACCTCCATCAGCCACGGTTACGCCGTCCACATCGGCTTCGGTGGCCACGGCATGTCGAACCCCATCGAAGGCCCGGACGGCAAGATTTACTGGAACATCGGCGACATCGGCGCCAACATCACCACCGCCGAGGGCGTCAACCACAAGTACCCCAACGAGGGCATCATCGCCCGCGCCAACCCCGACGGCACCGACTTCGAGGTGTTCGCCCACGGCCTGCGCAACACCCACGAGTTCGTCTTCGACGACTACGGCAACCTGATTTCGTCGGACAACGACGGCGACCACCCCGGCGAAAGCGAGCGGTTGGTTCACATCGTCGAAGGCTCCGACGCGGGCTGGCGCTCCAACTGGCAGTACGGCAAGTACACCGACCCGAAAAACAACGCCTACAAGGTCTGGATGGACGAGAAACTGTTCAAACCCCGCTGGGACGGGCAGGCCGCGTACATCATTCCGCCGATCCAGAACTTCCACAACGGCCCCACCGGCATGGTGTACAACCCCGGCACGGCGCTGGGCAGGGAATGGCAGAAGAAGTTTTTCCTCGTGGAATTCGTCGGCAGCCCGGCCCGCTCGCCCATCTGGTCGTTCGGCCTGAAACCCAAAGGCGCGTCGTTCGTGCTGGATGGCGAGAAAAACGTATTGACCGGCCTGCTGCCGACGGGCATCCGCTTCGGCCCCGACGGCGCGCTCTACGTGGCCGACTGGATCAATGGCTGGGGCACGAAGGATTACGGCCGGGTCTGGAAACTCGACGTGACGGCGGAGACGAACGACTTGAAAGCCCTCCGGGCCGAAACCCAGCGGCTCATGCAGCTCGATTATTCCGCCCAAACCGTGGACGTGCTCGAAAGCCTGCTCGCCAACCCCGACCAGCGCATCCGGTTCAAGGCCCAGTTTGAACTGGCCACGCGCGGAACCACCGGCCAGGCGGTTTTTGCGAAAATCATCGCCCAGACGGGCAACCAACTCGCCCGGATTCACGGCATCTGGGGCACGGGCCAACTGGCCGGAAGCGACGCGAACGCCGGAAAATCGCTGCTGCCGCTGCTGACCGACGGCGACCCCGAAATCGTTGCGCAAACGGTCAAAGTCCTCGGTGACGTCCGGCTGGCGGAAGCGGGCGACCGGCTGTTGCCACTGCTGACCAGCGCCAACCCCCGCGTGCAGTTTTTCGCCGCCCAGGCGCTGGGGCGAATCAAGCACCAGGCCGCCGTGCAGCCCCTGCTGGCGATGCTGAAAGCCAACCACGACGAGGACGTGTACCTGCGCCACGCCGCCGTGCTGGCGCTTTCGCGCATCGGGCAGTCCGAACCGCTCGTGGCGCTGGCGGGCAATCCCGACAACTCGCTGCGGCTGGCCGCCGTGCTGGCGTTGCGGAAAATGAAAGACGCCAACGTCGCCCGTTTCCTCCAGGATTCCGACGAGTTCATCGCCACCGAAGCCGCCCGTGCCATCAACGACGACGAATCCATCCCGGCGGCACTTCCGGCCCTGGCCGGGCTGCTCCGCGAGACCCGGTTCACGTCGGAACCGCTCCTCCGGCGGGCCATCAACGCCGCCCTGCGCGTGGGCGGGGCCGAACAACTGGACCTCGTGCTGGATTTTGCCAACCGGAAAAGCGGGAACAAAACCCTGCGGGCCGAAGCCCTCGCTACGCTGGCCACCTGGGCGAATCCCTCCGTGCTCGACCGGGTGGACGGGCGCTACCGGGGCGAGGTCAACCGCGACGCGGCGTTGGTTCGGGCGAAAGTCGGGCCTCGGGTAGCGGCGCTCTTGCAGGATTCCGACGAAACCATTCTCGTGGCGACGGCCAGAATGCTCGGCAGCCTCGGCCTTTCGGAAACCGCCCCAGGACTGGTGCGGCAGTTCGGCGAAAGCAAGTCGGCGGACGTGCGGGGAGCCATGCTGGCTTCGCTCGGCCAACTGAAATACAACGACATGGACGCCATCGTGAAACGGGGCATGAACGACCCCGACCCCAACGTCCGCACCGTGGCCCTGGGTCTGCTCGAAGGGCAGAACCTCTCGGCGGAAACGCTGGGCGACGTGGCGAAAGTGATTTTTGCCAAAGGCAGCGTGAAAGAACAGCAGCAGGTGCTCCGGGTGCTGGGCACCATGCCCGCCGCCAAAACCGAGCGGATTCTCGACGGGTTGGTGGACCGGATGGTCGGTAAAGATCTCGACCCCGCGCTGACCCTCGAACTGACCGAAGCCGTGGAAGCCACCCACTCGGCCCCGCTGCTGGCCAAACTGGCCCCCCTGCGCGCCACGGGCACCGGCACCGCCGCCGATTTCCGCGAAGCGCTCTTCGGCGGCAACCGCCAGGCCGGGCGGCAGATTTTCCTGACCAACTCCACCGCGCAGTGCGTGCGCTGCCACGCCATTGGCGGCCAGGGCGGCGAAGTCGGCCCGTCGCTGACCACCATCGGCGACGTACTCACCCGCGAGCAACTGCTTCAGGCTCTCATCGAACCCAGCGCCCGGCTCTCGCCCGGCTACGGCAACGTCATGGTCACGCTCAAAGACGGCCAGACCGTGACGGGCGTTTTAGCCGAAGAAAGCGCCCAGGAACTGGTGCTGAAAACCTCCGACGCCGAGCCGCTGAAAGTGCCCGTGGGCCGGATCGCCAAACGCGAAAACCTGCCGTCGAGCATGCCACCGATGGGCACGCTGCTCTCCAAGCGCGAAATCCGCGACGTGGTCGAGTTTCTGGCGAATCTGAAGAAGCGGTAAGTGGCCGGTCGGTAAAACCAAAAAAGCCCTTGACCAGCGGACTGGCAAGGGCTTTTTTGTGTGAAAACAGGTAGTTGTCAGCGGCCCACGGCCACGTTGATGGCTTCCACACGAATGATTTCGGGTACGGCGCGGCGGATGGCATCTTCGATGCCGCCCTTGAAGGTCATGGCCGACATGGAACACGTGCCGCAGGCCCCGACCAGTTCGAGGCGGGCCACCCGCTCGGCGGTGATTTCGAGCACCTGCACGTTGCCACCGTCGGCTTCGAGGTACGGCCGGATGCCGTTGAGGGCGGCTTCGACGCGGAGTCTGAGTTCGGTTTCCAAGGTATCGTTTCAGGTTTAAGGTTTGAGGTTTAAGGGGTGCGTTAAACGTTAGACCTTAAACCTCAAACGAATTAAGCGGTCATTTCCACCCGCTGCGTCCGCTCGCGCGTGGCGTTGCGGATGGAGACCTGCTGGGCCAGGCTCTCGGCGGTGGCCCGGAAGGCTTCGGCGGTCAGCGGGTCGGTGCCGAGCACGGCGGGTTTGCCGTCGTCGCCTGCTTCGCGGATGCTTTGCACGAGCGGAATCTGGCCGAGCAGCGGCACGTCGTATTTGTCGGCGAGGGCTTTTCCTCCTCCTTTTCCGAAAATAAAGTATTGGTGATCAGGCAGTTCGGCGGGCGTAAAATACGCCATGTTTTCGACAACGCCCAACACCGGCACGTTGATCTGCGGCTGACGAAACATGGCCAGCCCCTTCGTCGCGTCGGCCAAGGCCACTTTCTGCGGCGTCGTCACGATGACGGCCCCGGTCACGGGCACGCTCTGCACCAGCGTCAGGTGGATATCCGACGTACCGGGCGGGAGGTCGATGAGCAGGTAGTCGAGTTCGCCCCAGTTGGTATCGCCCAGAAACTGCTTCAGCGCCTGGCTGGCCATCGGCCCGCGCCACACCACGGCGCTGTCGGCGGGCGTGAGGAAGCCAATCGAAATGAGTTTGATGCCGAACTGCTGGACGGGGTTGATGAGGTTTTTGCCGTCCACAACCGTCACCTGCGGTTGCAAATCTTCGGCCCCGAACATGACGGGGATGCTGGGGCCGTAAATATCGGCGTCGAGAATGCCCACCTTCGCGCCCGATTTGTGGAGAGCCACGGCGAGGTTGGCCGTCACGGTGCTTTTGCCCACGCCGCCCTTGCCGGAGGCGATGGCGACGATGTTTTTCACGCCGGGCAGCAACGTACTGTTGCCAAAGCGGGTGGAGGTGACGTCGGCGGTGAGGTGGACGTTCACCTTCAAATCCGGATCGACGAGAGTGTGAATCGCCTGTTCGCAGCGCTGGCGGATGAGTTCCTTGAGCGGGCAGGCGGGCGTGGTGAGCACCACCGTGAAGCGCACTTCGCCGATGCCCAACTCAACGTCGCGAATCATGTTGAGCGACACCAAATCGCGCTTCAAATCGGGTTCTTCGACGGTAGCCAGCGCCCGGAGGATGTCTTCTTTCTTGATGCGGAGTTCGCCCATTGCGGTAAGGTGGAACGGCTCAGACAAGCCGCCTTTTTGCAACCGCAAAGATAGGCAGGAAGTTTCAGAGCGTGGCCTACCGTTCGCGAACGAGTAGAGGACGAACGGTAGTAAAACAGGCTTGCTGCAATTTCAGCGCTTAACCACCCCCCAGCCGCACCTGCCTACCGCACCCCCTCCTTCAAAAGGAGGGGACTCGCTGTTGATACGGTTTTAGATTCCCCTCCTTCAAAAGGAGGGGGTGCGGTGGGCAGGTGCGGCTGGGGGGTGGTTGGCCCGAGTAAGCAATCCAACTGCTATCCACCGCCTTGCTCAAGCGGAGTAACAAAAACGCGCCCGAAGCATCGCCGGACGCGTTTTGCGCTTTTCTAACCAGTAAAAAGAACGTCAGCGTACCACGAACGTGGCTTTTTTGGATGCGTCGTTGGTGCCGGGCAGGGGCTGCACGTCGCGGAGCAGCACCGTGAACGAGCGCCCCCCGACGGCCACGCTGACCGAATCGGAGAGGGCCGACTTGCGGTCGCCACCGAGTTTCAGCGCGGCCTGGCCTTTTTGTCCGGCCAGTTCGAGTTCGACGGTTGTTTTGGCCTCGCCCGCCCAGATGCACACGGCGTTGGCCGGGCAGCGCGAATCGGTCAGGTCCACGAGGCGGAAAAGCAGTTTGTCGCCGGTGGGTTGGGCGGAAGTTTCGCTGCCGTCGAGGGCCAGTTCACGGCTTTCGCCTTTGGCGAGGGCGAAGGGTTTGCCCAAATCGGAGAGGGAGTACGAATCGCGGTTGCAGGCCTGCGTGAGCAAGCCGAGTAGCAGCAGAAGTGGATACACGGTTGAGGTTTTCATGGAGAATCAGCTTATTTGACGACAAACGTCGCCGTTTTCATGCCGGTGCCCAGGCCGGGGAAAGGCTGCACGCTGCGGAGCACGACGACGAACGAAGCGGTTCCGGCCCGCACGAGCGCGGAATCCGCGCGGGTTTTGCCTTCGGGCGACGGGATGCTCAGGGTTTGCTCCGCCGAGGAGGCTCCGTAGTACGTCAGGGTGAACTTCGTTTTGGCCTCGCCCGCCCGGATGCAGTCGGCGTTGGCCGGGCAGCGCGAGTCGTTGATGGCGTTAAGGGTGAACCGCAGTGTGTCGGGCGTAGCTTTGAAAGCGGTCGCCCCAGGCATCAGCAAAACCTGGGCGGTTTGGCCCGCCGCGAGGGTGAAGGGTTGCGACTGTGTAATCGTTGGCTCCGGGGCCTCGTCGCGGCGGCATTGCGTGGCCAGGACAGCCAGCAGCGGCAGGAAGAAAAGGTACTTTTTCATGGAAAATAAAACGCCGGTGCGTGTTTTAGAGTCGGCGGTTCAGGAGTTAAGACACCCGCATTCAGAAAACGGTTGAAACGCTCACGAAATTTTTTCCAGCCGCGCTTCCACGTCGGCCAGTTCCTCGCTAATTTCAACCCGGCCCGCCAGCCTTAGCAGTTGCTTCCTCAGTTTTTCCAGCATCGCCCGGTGCGTGGGCGCGGCCTCGTCGAACGGACGGTGGGCCAGCGCCCGGCGGATGCCCGCCCAGTCCTTCACGAAGGTTTTCAGTTCGTCGGAAAAACTCGCTTCGGCGAATTTTCCGAAAATGTAATCCTGCGCCAATTCGCTGGGGTGCAGGCCGTCGGGGGCGTAAAACCGGTAATCGCGCAGGTCGTCGAGGAGGAGTTCGTAGGCGGGAAAATAGCTGACGTCGGGGAAATCCTGGGTCAGGTAGTGGCAGGCCGCCCGCAATACCGACTTGCTCACGGCGTTGTCCATCATTCCGTCGCGACCGTGGCGCACGGGACTCACCGTGAGGACAATTTTAAGTTGAGAATTGAAAATTGAAAATTGAGCCTTGAGTATTCCAAACGCCTTGCAGACGTCTTTGACGCTTAGCAAATCGCGCTCGAACTGCGCGGCGGGCTGTTTGTGGTTGTTGGCCACATAGGCGGGCGGCTCGGCGAGGCGGTAGGCCCAGGCGCTGCCCAGCGTGAGCAGGAGCACGTCGGCGGCGAGGAGGTCTTCGCGGAGGGTTTGGAGTTTTTGCCGAAAAACCGCCGCCAACTCTTCGCGGGTGCGGCCCCAGACCGCCGAGTGCGCCTCGAACGTGAACCAGCGGCCGTCGCGCTGGAGGAACAGCCGCTCGTCGGGGCTGTCGTTGCGGAGGGCTTTTTCGAGGAGGTTGAACAGCGCCAGCGGTTGAAATACCGTGCCGAACGGGTTGACGCTGGTACGCAGTTTGTTGTCGGTCAGGCGGTTGCCGAGGGTTTCGGCGAAACACGACCCCAGCGCCACCACGCGGCTAAACGGGCTGAGGCGAAACGGCAGCGGCGGCACGGCAAATTCGGTACGAAGCGACGACGGATTCATGCGGTCAGCGTCAGGGAAGTGGGGCAAAAGTACCCAACCGGTGCCGAATGCGCGGATAGGTCAGGAAATTTGGCCGTGGCATCCTGCCGGAAACAACCTGTATTTTTCAAAGTATCTTTGGCGATTGGGGTAGCAACACGGATTTTCAGGGAATAAAGCGGGTCTTTCAATCACCCCACCAACGAGCGAAAAACGGTATGAACGACATCGACAACCAGGAACCCGGTACGCCCGAAGCCGCCACGCCGGGCGCATCCACGCCGGGCGCATCCACGCCGGGCGCATCCACGCCGGGCGAATCCACGCCGGGTGCATCCACGCCGGGTGCCGAGCGGCTTCGGCTGAAGATCCGCACGGACAACAAAGGGTGGAAAAAATGGGGTCCGTACCTGGCCGAGCGCCAGTGGGGCACGGTCCGGGAGGACTACTCGGCCAACGGCGACGCCTGGAATTTCGTCACCCACGACATGGCCCGCAGCTACGCCTACCGCTGGGGCGAAGACGGCATCGGGGGGATTTCGGACAACAAGGGGCACATCAACCTGGCGTTTGCGTTCTGGAACCACCAGGACGGCATTCTGAAAGAGCGGCTTTTCGGCCTGACCAACAGCGAGAGCAACCACGGCGAGGACGTGAAGGAGTTGTACTACTACCTCGACTCCACGCCGACGCACTCGTACCTGAAAATGCTGTACAAATACCCGCAGGGGCAATTTCCGTACAGCCAGATCACCACCGAAAGTCGCCGCCGCAGCCGCCTGGAGCCGGAGTACGAAATCTGGGACACGGGCCTGTTCGACAACGACCGGTACTTCGACATCTTCATCGAATACGCCAAAGCCGACGAGCAGGATGTGCTCATCAAAGTGACCGCTCACAACCGAGGCCCCGAAGCTGCCCCGCTGACACTGCTGCCCACGATCTGGTTTCGCAATACCTGGGTGTGGGGCTACGAAAACTACAATTACAAGCCCATCCTGAACGGCATCGCCAACACGATGATTGAGGTCAATCACAAGCTGTTTGGTAAGTACAAACTCTACTGCGAAGGGGCCGACGAACTGGTTTTTTGTGAAAATGAAACCAATTTCAAGCGGTTCATCAACAAACCCAACAACTCGCCCTACGCCAAAGACGGCATCAACGACTACATCGTGCAAGGCCAGCGGGCGGCGGTCAATCCCAACCACATCGGCACGAAGGCCTCGGCGCGGTACGAAAAACTCATCCCGCCCGGCGAAAGCGTGACGGTGCGGCTGCGCTTCACCAACTACACCAACCACGAGCCGTTCGCCGATTTCGACGACGTGTTCAGCCAGCGCACCGCCGAAGCCGACGAGTTTTACGACGACCTGCAAAAAGCGGTGACCGACCCCGAACTGCGGGCCATCCAGCGCCAGGCCTACGCTGGAATGCTCTGGACGAAGCAGTTTTATTACTACAACGTCAACGAGTGGCTCAACGGCGATCCCTCGCTGCCCAAACCCAGCGCCGCCCGCCGCTACGGGCGTAACTCGGGCTGGCGGCACATGTACACGGCCAACATCCTCTCGATGCCCGACACCTGGGAGTACCCCTGGTTTGCGGCCTGGGATCTGGCCTTCCACACTGTGCCGCTCGCCCGGCTCGACCCGGATTTCGCCAAGCGCCAGCTCGCCGTCATTCTGCGCGAATATTACATGCACCCCAACGGGCAGTTGCCCGCCTACGAGTGGAGTTTTTCGGACGTCAATCCGCCCGTCCACGCCTGGGCCACCTGGAAGGTGTACGAAATCGACAAGCAGATGAACGGCACCGGCGACGTGGGTTTTCTGGAGCGGGTTTTTCACAAACTGCTGCTCAACTTCACGTGGTGGGTCAATTTGAAGGACGAGGGCGGCAACAACATTTTCGGCGGGGGCTTCCTCGGCATGGACAACATCGGGGTGTTTGACCGCTCGGCGCAGTTGCCGATGGGGGGCCGCCTCGAACAGGCCGACGGCACCGGCTGGATGGCCATGTACACGCTCAACATGCTCCGGATTGCCTGCGAGATCTCGCTCACCCGGCCCGTGTACCAGGACATGGCCTCCAAATTCTTCGAGCACTTTCTCCACATCGCCGGGGCCATCAAATCGCTCGGCGGCGAAGACGTGAGCCTCTGGGACGAGGAAGACCAGTTTTACTACGACATGCTCCACGTGCCCAACGGGGCGAGCGTGTTGCTGAAGATCCGCTCGATGGTGGGCCTGATTCCGCTGGCCGCCGTGGAAGTACTCGACCACGATTTGCTCGACCGCCTGCCCGACTTCAAGCGCCGCGTGGAATGGGTGCTCAACAACCGCCCCGACCTGGCCTCGCTCATTTCGCGCTGGTACGAACCCGGCAAGGGCGAAACCCGCCTGCTGAGCATCCTGCGCGGGCACCGGATGAAAATGCTGCTCAAGCGGATGTTCGACGAAACCGAGTTTCTCTCGCCCCACGGCATCCGGTCGCTGTCGAAATTTCACCTCCAGAATCCCTACGAGTTTTACGTCAACGGCGAGGTGTTCCGGGTCGATTACACGCCCGCCGAAAGCACGGGGTCGATGTTCGGGGGCAACTCCAACTGGCGCGGGCCGGTGTGGTTTCCGGTCAATTTCCTGATTCTCGACGCGTTGTTTAAGTTTTATTCGTACTACGGCGACGATTTCGAGGTGGAATACCCAACCAACTCCGGCGACATGGTGAGCATCCGCGAGGCAGCGGTGTCGGTGTCGGAGCGGCTCATCAGCCTGTTTCAGGCCGGTCCCGACGGGCGGCGACCCTACCAGGCGCAGGTGGACAAAGCCAACACCGACGAGCATTTCAAGAACTACCACCAGTTTTTCGAGTACTTCGACGGCGACAACGGCAAAGGACTCGGTGCCGCCCACCAAACCGGCTGGACGGGCCTCGTGGCCGAACTCATCGAGTACGTCCACGCCTTCAAGACCGAGCGCGTGGCGGAAAAGGTGTAACTTAGTGACGCTAAACGATACCGCGATGGAACTGACCGTACACGTGGAACTACACGACGTGCTGAAACTGATTCAGCAGGTGCCCGAAGAAGATTTTGCCAAAATTCAGGAAGAAGTGAAGAAGCGGAAGGACTTGGAGGTTTTGCCAAGTCTAACCGGGGAGCGTCAGTTTGGCACCATGAAAGGGTTAATCAAATACATGGCTCCGGATTTTGACGACGAGATGGAGGATTTCAACGAATCCAGGTGATGCAGCGCTTTCTGCTCGATACGCACACCCTTATTTGGTTGCTGGAGGACGAATCGCTGATTCCCGTCATAACGCTCGGTCTTTTGAAATCAAAAGCGAATCCGTTGATGGTGAGTATTGCCAGTTTCTGGGAAATGGCCATCAAAGTCAGCATCGGCAAAATCGATTTGGGGCAGCCGATTGATGCAATGGAAGCCGCAATGAGGCAGCAGGGTGTCGAAATTCTGCCCGTGTCCATGCCGCATTTGCTACGGGTTCAAACCCTGCCTTTCCACCACCGCGATCCCTTCGACCGGTTGCTGATTGCCCAGGCCATGACCGAAAACCTGACGCTCGTCAGCCGCGACCCGAAGTTTTCTCCGTATCCGGTAACCGTGCTCTGGTAACCAAAACGCAACTCAGAACGCATGGAACGACCCCGCATTAAATTCTACGACGACCTGGATGGCCTGGCCCGTGACCAGCAGGAAGCGTTTTTGAAACTGACGCCCACCGAGCGGCTGAACGTCATGTTCAAACTGCGCCGTCGGTCCCGTTGGCTGTCGCCCAATCGCGTCGAACTTCCCACCCGGGGCATCGAAATTCGCCGCTCCCATGTCGATTGACCTTGCTGACCCCGAGATTCACAACCTGCTCCGTCTTTTGCAAAAACACGGCGTCAGGTACTTGCTGATTGGTGGGGCGGCGGTCACATTTTTTGGCGTCGAGCGCAGCACCCAGGACATGGATTTCTGGCTCGCTCCGACGGAGGAAAATAAAACGGCCTTCTCGAAGGTATTGCTGGAAATTGGTTACACGCCCGAAGAACTTTCGGATTTTCTAAAAACCGATTTCACGCTGCCCACTACATTCCGGGTTTATTTCGCTCAGGGACCGGCAGACTTTCTGACGTACGTCTACCGCCAACTCGACTTTTTTGACGCCGAAACAAACCAAGTGCAGCACGATACCGGCGGCGGCGTCATGCTCTGCGTGGTGCCGCTCAATTATTTGCGGGAAATTAAAATCCGCGCTCACCGGGAAAAGGATTTGTACGACGTTTCCCGGCTCGACAAAATCCACGGCAAAATTCAGCCACCACCCATCCAAAAAGGCGGTGAAGCACCGGAGGCGTGACCATTTGGCAGGGTCACGCCTCCGCGTGGCACGTGAAAACTCTCGTACTTTTGTCCCATGCTTTACGACGTCATTCTCGTGGGCGGGGGCATTGTCGGGCTGGCCACGGCCCACCAACTGCTCCGCCAGCGCCCCGGCACCCGCCTGCTTTTGCTCGAAAAAGAACCCCGCGTGGCCGTCCACCAGACTGGCCACAATTCGGGGGTGATTCACTCCGGGCTGTACTACAAACCGGGCAGCCTCAAAGCCCTCAACTGCATCCGGGGGTACGGAATGCTGGTCGATTTTGCCGAAGCGGAAGGCATTCCCTACGAGTTGTGCGGGAAAATCGTGGTCGCCACGAAGCCGGAACAACTGCCCCAACTGACCATGCTCCACGAGCGCGGCCAGCAGAACGGCCTCGGTGGGTTGAAAAAACTCAGCCTGGACGAACTGCGCGACATCGAACCCCACGTGGCGGGCGTCGAGGGCCTTTTCGTGCCGCAAACGGGCATCATCGACTACAAACTCGTTTCTGAAAAACTGGCCGAAAAAGTACGCGCGGCGGGCGGCGAAATCCGCCTCGGCGAACGGGTGACGGGCGTCACGAAAGGCTCCAGCCGTTGCATTATTTCTTCGGAAAAAGGCGTGTACGAAACCACCCTGGTCATCAATTGCGCCGGGCTGTATTCCGACAAAGTGGCCCAGATGAGCCAAACCGCGCCGCTGAACGTGCGCATCGTGCCGTTTCGCGGCGAATACTTCGGGTTGAAACCCCAGCGGCAGCACTTGGTCAAAAACTTGATTTACCCCGTGCCCGACCCCAATTTTCCGTTCCTCGGCGTGCATTTCACCCGGATGATTGGCGGCGGCGCGGAAGCCGGACCCAACGCCGTGCTGGCCTTCCGCCGCGAGGGCTACAAAAAGCTGGATTTCGACGCGAAAGAATTTTACGAAACGATTTCCTGGCCCGGTTTTCAAAAAGTCGCGGCAAAATATTGGGAAACGGGATTGGGCGAAATCTACCGGAGTTTTTCGAAAAGCGCCTTTACGAAAGCCTTGCAGGGCCTGATTCCCGAAATTCAGGAAGAAGACCTCGTGCCCGGCGGCGCGGGCGTCCGCGCTCAGGCCTGCGACCGCGACGGCGGCCTGCTCGACGATTTCGCGATTCTGCAAGACGACCGCACCATCAACGTCCTCAACGCGCCTTCACCCGCCGCCACGTCGTCGCTCTCGATCGGGCTGACGGTGGCGGAGATGGCGGCAAGGCGCGTTTAGCGTTAAGGTTCAGCGTTTAGGGATGGTTGTTGAACTCAAAACCTTAAACGCTGAACCCTGAACTCATTTCAGCGGCGTATCCAGCTTAATGAAATACACCGTATTCCGGTCCACTTTGCCGGTGGAGGGCAGCGTTTTTTGTGCCACCGTGCCGAGCGTCGGGCCGTTGGTGATTCCGAAATCGTCGTCGTTGCTGACGGCCACCAGCGTCGGGCTGAGGATGGCTAAACCTTCGGCTTTGTCGTGCGGGTACGTCGGAATGGCCTTCAGGATGTCCACCACCAGCGTTTTCTGAACGGGTTTCACGCCGTTGGCCGCCAGTTCTTCCGGCGTAGCCGAATCAACCGTTTTGCCGTTCACCAGCCGCCCGGCCTCCGAGTTGGCCGGATCGCTCACGTCGGTAGCGTCGGCGAGGCTGATTTTGTAGAGGAGTTTGGCGGGCGTCGTGCCGGTTTGCAGGTAATTGCCGTCGCGTTCCAGCACCAGAAACGTGTCGTTGGTAATGGCCGCGATTTCACTCACGCCCGTGTAACTGACGTTGTCGATGAGGTACAAAAACTGCTTCGTAGCCCCGGTGGCGATGTCAAAGGTAACGAGCCGCAACGTCCGGGAGGCGGCAACGGCGGCTTTGGTCGGGTTGTAAAGCGGCGACTGCATCATACCCACGAGCGTTTTGCCGTCGGGGGTGATGGTCAGGCCTTCCATGCCCCGGTTCAGGCGGCGGCGGGCCAGCACTTTCGGCAATGCCCTGCCCGTCGAAAACGGACTGATGCGTTCGATGGTCTTGCCCGTCGCGTCGAAGTGGACGAGGTGCGGACCGTACTCGTCCGAAACCCAGAAGGTGCCGTCGTTCATCACCACCAGGCCTTCCGAGTCCAGCCCGTTCGGGTCGGTACCGAGGTTTTTCCCGGTTAAATCCTGTGCGACTTCGCCCGTGCCGCCCTGTCCGGCGGGGTTGGGCAGGCCCGTGATTCGGTTGCCGCTGGCGTCTTTCAGTTCAATCGTCTGGAGCAGTCGCAGCGAGTCGCCTTCCAGGCGAAACTTGCCGATTTGGGGCGTGAAGGTGGGCGCGGCAAACACCTTGTTGTCGCCCGTACCGTCGGCGTTTGGGCCACGGTCCGTGAGCAGGTAAAAAACGGTAGGGTCGGTGGGATCGGCGGCCAGGGCCGAGCCAAAGCCGCCGTTGTACACTTTCACGCCAGTGGTCGTTGTGGCGAGGAGTTTCGGCGAAGCCGCCGTCGCAACGCTTGGGTAGGCAAACGGAGCCGGATCGCCCGCCGAACTGCACGCCCACCAGGTAGCCGCCGCCACGGTCAGGGCGCTCAACGGGAGCGGATTGAATTTTTTCATGAACAAGGGGATTTTTGAGAATGGCAAAACTACGCCGTGTTTGGGGCGGGCGTGTTACGAAAACATGAACGCAACGGGGCCTGAATTATTGAATTGTTAAGAAAATGCGTCGTTCCTGAAATTCTACAAAATTTTATACGGCCAAACCTTGCATAGTCCGAACAGACGGCCCACCTTTGCGAAACCCGAACGCGTAATTTTGCCGGGGAAATTCATGATTCGCTCGACCAACGGTATTGTACTTATTCTTCTCGTGCTCAGCCATCCGGTGTGAGACGGGTTGTTCTTTTACAGTAAAAAAGACCTTTCTCACACCCACGAGAAAGGTCTTTTTGCTATCGGCCCGGCGAGTTCTTGGAATAAGGCAAGGAAAAAAGAAATAATACAAACCAAAGTTTGCCCGTGAGTACCCAAACCTCCACTGATCAACTGAACCGCTACAGCCGCACGCTGACGCAGGAAGTCACCAACCCCGCCGCCCAGGCCATGCTCTACGGTGTGGGCCTGACCGAAGCCGACATGAGCAAGGCCCAGGTGGGCATTGCCAGCACCGGCTACGAAGGCAACACCTGCAACATGCACCTCAACGGCCTGAGCGTCCACGTCAAAAAAGGCGTGCAGGAAGCGGGGCTGGTCGGGCTGATTTTCAACACCATCGGCGTGTCGGACGGCATGACCAACGGCAACGACGGCATGAGCTACTCGTTGCCCAGCCGCGACATCATCGCCGACAGCATCGAAACCGTGGTGGGCGCGCAGTGGTACGACGGGCTGATTACGGTGGTGGGTTGCGACAAAAACATGCCCGGTGCCATCATGGCCACGGCCCGGCTCAACCGCCCGGCCATCATGGTGTACGGGGGTACGATTCGCACCGGCAGTTACAAAGGCCAGAAACTCGATATCATTTCGGCCTTCGAGGCGCTGGGCAAAAAATTCGCGGGCACCATTTCCGACGAAGATTTCAAGGGCGTCATCCAAAACTCGATTCCCGGCGCGGGGGCCTGCAGCGGCATGTACACCGCCAACACGATGGCCTCCAGCATCGAAGCGATGGGGCTGAGTTTGCCCAACAGCAGCACGTACCCGGCCACCCACGAAGGCAAGCAGGCCGAGTGCCGCGCCGTGGGGCAGGCCATGCGGAAGTTGCTGGAAAAAAACATCCTGCCCCGCGACATCATGACCCGCGAGGCGTTTGAAAACGCCATGACCGTCGCCATCGCCCTCGGCGGTTCGACCAACGCCGTGCTGCACTACCTCGCCATCGCCCGGGCGGCGGGCGTGCCCTTTTCGCAGGACGACATCCAGAAAATTAGCGACCGCACGCCACTCCTGGCCGATTTGAAACCCAGCGGGAAGTATTTCATGGAAGACCTCCTCGCCATCGGCGGCGTTCCGGCGGTGATGAAGTATTTGCTGAAAGAGGGGCTGCTCCACGGCCACTGCCTGACGGTAACGGGCAAAACCATTGCCGAAAACCTCGCCGACGAGCCGGACCTGGATTTCGACGCACAGAAAATCATTTTTCCCGTCAGCCAGCCGTTGAAAGCCACCGGGCACCTCCAGATTTTGTACGGCAACCTCGCGCCGGGCGGTTCAGTGGCCAAAATTACGGGCAAGGAAGGCGAGCGATTCGAGGGCATTGCCCACGTTTTTGAAAAAGA
This sequence comes from Spirosomataceae bacterium, assembly GCA_965249815.1. Lineage (GTDB taxonomy): Bacteria > Bacteroidota > Bacteroidia > Cytophagales > Spirosomataceae > JAJAZB01. Next base: position 2,634,358 of record CBDFMV010000003.1, read on the forward strand.
AGAAGCGGTTATTGAAGCCCTGAACAACCACGAAGTGCAACCCGGCAGCGTACTGGTGATTCGCTACGAAGGGCCGAAGGGCGGGCCGGGGATGCCCGAAATGCTCAAACCCACCTCGGCGGTGATGGGTGCGGGCCTGGGCCAGTCGGTGGCGATGATTACCGACGGGCGTTTTTCGGGCGGTACGCACGGGTTCGTGGTCGGCCACATCACGCCCGAAGCCCAGGACGGTGGCCCGATTGCGCTGGTGAAAAACGGCGACTTGATTACCATCGACGCGGTGAACAACGTGCTGCAACTGCACGTCTCCGACGAGGAACTGGCCGTCCGTCGGGCCGCGTGGGTCGCGCCGGAATCGCCGTTTACGCAGGGGATTTTGCGGAAATACATCAAAAGCGTGTCCCCGGCGAGCGTGGGGTGCGTGACGGATTTGTAAACACTAATTTTATGTGGAGCGAAGAACTACAAAATCGAACCCGCGAAGCTATCCAGGAGCCGGATGTACGCTACATCATGGCGGATGGCAATGTGCCTTTAAAAAAGTGGTCAACGAGAAAAGGCGTTTTTGGGCTGATTCATTTTTCAGATTTCATGGATGAGAAATTCATCGTTAAAAATCGGGAGAATGCTGAGCTGGTTTGGGAATATGGTTCCTTGGATGAGATGATTGAGGATGGGTGGGCGGTTGACTGAATCAAAATATATGGAAGCTGACTACTTGAAAATTTACGATTTAGAGCGTTATCTGTTTGAAGACGTTTGCAAACGTTTTCATGAAAACGAATTTATTGGCGCAGAAGATTTTTTTTGCATCATGATTTGGAAAGCGAATCGGGCTAAACGTTACGCAGCAGATAAATTTGATAAAACCATAGCTTTAGACGAAGGCGTGAGGATTTTAACTAAGAAAATTCACGAAGCGCTTTCGGACGAAGAGAAGTTGCTTGTGCTTCTTAATGCAAGATTTCGTTTGCCAACGGCATCGGCAATTTTAACAGTTTTTTACCCTGAACGATTTACGATTTATGATAGTCGAATCAGGAAACAACTTGGAATAGATGAAGAATTGGCTGGCTTGAGCAATAAAAAGGCTTGTGAGGCATATTTTAAGTTTAAGGATAGATTGATTGAATCCACACCGTCCGAACTTTCGCTACGTGACAAAGACCGCCTTCTTTGGGGGAAGTCGTTTTGGGAGGATTTGAAGCGAGGGATTAGTATCCGATTTCTTGAAGCGAAACAAGCAAAAGCATGAACACCATTGCCGAACGTTTCAAAACGCTCCTGCAAGCCCTCTACGGTGGACGCCTTGAGCGGGTCGTCGTGTACGGCTCCTACGCCAGACAGCAACAGCGACCCGATTCTGATCTCGACGTGCTGGTGGTGCTTAACGACGAAGCTATCTCGGCATTTGCCGAAATTGACCGGATTACGGAGGCGACGTTTGAGTTGATTCTGGAAACCGGCGTCGATATTTCTTACTACCCGGTAATGAAGACTCAGTTTGAAAACGGACGAAGTCCGTTGCTGTTTTTTGTTCGGAAAGAGGGAATTATCGTATGAAACCCGAGACTGGAAAATTTCTGGCGCAGGCCGATGATTTTCTGGATGATGTCCGCTACCTGTTCGACGGCGGAAGGTACAAAGGCACCGCCAACCGGGCCTACTACGCGATGTTTGCGACCGTGCAGGCACTGCTGTTTGAAAAAGGAACCTTTGCTAAAACCCATCAGGGTTTGCAGCATCAGTTCAACGAATTGTACATCCGGACTCAAGTGTTCCCACTGAGTTTCGCCAAGCAGTTTAAAAAAAGCGTATGAAAAACGGCAGGTCAGCGATTACGATGCCGACAGTTTGATTTTGGAAGCGGAACAACTTCTGACAGCCGCTACCGAATTTTTAGAACGTGGACGAGTCTTTTTGAAAGAGAACTAACCTGGTTAACTCTATGGCACCCCAGCTCCAGACCGCCGCCGACCGGCTCGAAGAGGCCACCCAACGCCACGTTACTGGCGCGGAAGCCCTCATGCTCTCGCTTATGGCCGAAGGCGTGGACACCATTTTCGGCTACCCCGGCGGGGCCATCATGCCCACCTACAACGCCCTCTACGATTTTAAGGAGCACATCAGGCACATCCTCGTGCGCCACGAGCAGGGCGCGGGCCACGCCGCCCAAGGCTTCGCCCGGATGACGGGCCGCGCCGGGGTAGCCCTCGTCACGTCGGGACCAGGGGCGACCAACCTCATCACGCCCATCACCGACGCGCTGCTCGATTCCACGCCGATGGTGTGCATCGTCGGGCAGGTGTACGCCCGGCTGCTCGGTACCGACGCCTTCCAGGAAGCCGACGTGATGGGCATTTCGATGCCCGTGACGAAGTGGAATTACCAGCTTACCAGTGCCGACGAAGTGGCCGACGTGGTGGCGCGGGCGTTTTACATCGCCCAAACCGGGCGGCCCGGCCCGGTGCTGCTCGACTTCACCCGCACGGCCCAAATGGAGAAAACGAGCAAACCGTTTTCGTATAAAAAATGCGAAACGCTGGTGAGCTACCGCCCGCGCCGGGTGCCCAAGCCGGAGCAGGTGCAAGCCGCCGCCGATCTCATCAACCGCGCCAAAAAGCCGTATTTGCTGGCCGGGCATGGCGTGCAGATTGCCCACGCCGAAGACGAGCTACGGGCGTTTGTTGAAAAAACGGGGATTCCCGTCGCCACGACGCTGCTGGGAATGTCGGTCATTGACGTGGATCACCCCAACTACGTGGGCTGGCTGGGGATGCACGGCAACTACGGCACCAACGTGCTTACCAACGAATGCGACGTGCTCATCGCCGTCGGGATGCGCTTCGACGACCGCGTGACGGGCGATTTGACGACTTACGCCAAGCAGGCGAAGATCGTTCACATCGAAATCGACCCGGCGGAAATCGACAAAAACGTGAAGGCCAACGCGCCGGTCGTCGGCGACGCGAAGGAATGCCTGAAGGCGCTTCTGCCGCTGGTGAAGAGAGCCAGCCACGACACCTGGCGGGCCGAATTCGACAAGTACGCGGCCATCGAAGACGCCAAAATCACCCAGCCCGCGCTCTGCCACACCGGCGACGAAATCAAGATGGGCGAGGTCATCCACCTGCTTTCCGAAAAAACGAAGGGCGAAGCCGTGACCGTCACCGACGTGGGCCAGCACCAGATGATTACCAACCGCTACTACCGGTTCAAACGGCCCAACAGCATCGTTACCTCCGGCGGGGCGGGCACGATGGGTTTCGCGCTCCCGGCGGCCTTCGGGGCCAAAGTCGGCGCGCCCGACCGCACGGTCATCGCCATCGCGGGCGACGGCGGCATTCAGATGACGATTCAGGAACTGGGCACCGTGGCCCAAAGCGGGTTGCCGGTGAAAATCATCGTGCTCAACAACAACTTTCTGGGCATGGTGCGGCAGTGGCAGCAGTTGTTTTTTGACAAACGTTACAGTTTCGTCGAGTTGCAAAACCCTGATTTCGTGAAGATTGCTGACGGATTCGGCATCAAGGCCAGCAAGGTGGAGCGCCGCGAAGAACTGAGCGCCGCCCTCGACGCGATGCTCAACTTCGACGGACCGTATTTCCTGGAAGTGGTTTGCGAAAAAGAAGAAAACGTGTTCCCGATGGTGCCCGCCGGAGCCAGCGTGGCGGCGATTCGGCTGGAGTGAGGAGGTGCTTCGTGCATCGTTGTTCGTGCTCCGTAACTCTTGACAATGAGTAAATCATACACCGAGTTAGAAGTCTGGAAGGCGAGCCGTGCCTTGGTGACTGACGTGTATGGGTTGACCAAAACGTTTCCTAAAGAGGAAGTTTTTGGGCTGAGTAGTCAGTTGAGGCGTTGCGCAATATCTGTCCCCTCAAACATTGCAGAGGGCATCGGACGAAATCACGCAAAGGACACCATTCAGTTTTTGTTTGTGGCCCGAGGGTCGCTTTACGAAGTTGAAACTCAACTGTTTTTAGCCAGCGATCAGCGCTACCTTGACGATTTACAATTAGACGAGCTTCTCGAGCAAGTAACCCGATGCAAACAATTGCTCAACGGTTTGATAAATCACTATGAAAAGCGGCCGATTTGAATCGAGGTACGAAGCACGAACCACGAAGCACGAACAACGAAGCACTATGACAACCTACACCCTTTCCGTCTTCACGACCAACACGATCGGTTTGCTCAACCGCATCACCATCGTGTTCACCCGGCGGCGGCTCAACATCGAAAGCCTCACCGTTTGCGAAACCGAGCGTCAGGGTGTGTCGCGGTTCACGATTGTGCTGCGCCAGGAAAACCGTGAAACGGTCGAAAAACTGGTTCGGCAAATCCGCAAAATCGTGGACGTGCTGGCCGTGTTCGGGTATTTGGACGATGAAATCGTCTTCAACGAAACGGCGCTGTTCAAAATCGAAACCCCCGTGAATGGGCGTCAACTCGACGTCAACGCCGTCAACAAAGACCACAACGCCTGGGTCGTGCATTGGGGCCTCGACTACGTGGTCATCGAAAAAAGCGGCTCCTACGAAGAAATCATGGAGTTTTACGAGTTCATCAAACCCTATGGCATCCTCGAATTCGTGCGCTCGGGCCGCGTGGCAGTCGGCAAAACTGAGCAGGGCCTCGTCGAATTCCTGCCGAAAGGCGTGGAATGGGCGATTGCTTAGCCAATGCTGAATGTCGAATGGGTTGGCCGTTCTTATTCAGCATTCAACATTCAACATTAAAAAAATGCCGCGCTGGATACTCTACGCCCTGCTTTCTGCCGTGTTCGCCGGCATGACCTCCGTTCTGGCCAAGTTTGGGCTGAAAGACGTTAAATCCGACGTGGCGCTGGTACTCCGCACGGCGGTGGTGTTCGGCTGGGTGCTGATTTTCGGGCTGTCGCTGCACGGCTGGCGCGATTTGGGCACGATTGGCTGGCGCAACGCAGGGTTTCTGGCGCTCTCGGGTTGCACCACGGCGGCGTCATGGATTCTGTACTACCGGGCCATCGCCGAAGGCAACGTTTCGACCGTGGCTGTCATCGACAAAAGCAGCCTGGTGGTGACGCTGGCGCTTTCGTTCCTGATTTTGCACGAACCCGTCACCTGGCGAACCCTGGCGGGTGGCGCGCTGGTGCTGGCCGGCATGCTGGTGCTGATTTGGAAGTAAAACCGATGAGTCAACACGAAAAAGTGCTGCTGAAAATTCTGCGTGGCACGGCGGATAAAAACGTCGGGTTCGACGAATTGGTCAATTTACTCGGGCAACTGGGTTTTCAAGTGCGGGTGAAAGGTAGCCACCACATTTTTTACCGCCAGGACATCGGAGAATTATCAACCTGCAACCCGCCGGGAAGCAAGCCAAACCCTACCAGGTCAGACAGGTTCGTGAACTGATTTTGAAATACAAACTGAATGTAAACGAGGATGAAACCTAACTACGAAATCATTCTGTACTGGAGTCAGGACGACGAGGCGTTTCTGGCCACCGTTCCCGAACTCCCCGGCTGCATGGCCGATGGTGCCACGTACCAGGAAGCCTTGGCTAACGTAGAAATCGTCATCGAGGAATGGCTGGAGGCGGCCCAAATCCTGGGTCGGTCAATCCCTGAACCGAAAGGCCGGCTGATGTACGCCTGATTCTTAGTTCTCAATAACCCAATCCCAACCTTTTTCCCAACCAAAAAACCTCCACAATGGCAAAAATTAATTTCGGCGGTACCGAAGAAGACGTCGTCACCCGCGAAGAATTTCCCCTCGAAAAAGCCCGCGAAATCCTCCAGAATGAAACCATCGCCGTCATCGGTTACGGCGTGCAGGGGCCGGGCCAGGGCCTCAACATGAAAGACAACGGCTTCAAGGTCATTGTCGGACAGCGCAGGGATTCCAAAACCTGGGACAAAGCCCAGGCCGACGGCTGGGTGCCCGGCCAGGATTTGTTTGAAATCGAAGAAGCCCTCGAACGCGGCACGATCATCTGCTACCTGCTTTCCGATGCCGCCCAGATCGCCATGTGGCCCACGGTGCAGAAGCACCTGACGGCGGGCAAAACGCTCTATTTCTCGCACGGTTTCGGCGTCACCTACAAAGAACGCACGGGCATTATTCCTCCCACCGACGTGGACGTGGTTCTCGTCGCGCCGAAAGGCTCCGGCACGTCGTTGCGTCGCCTTTTTGTCGAAGGAAAAGGCTTGAATTCTTCCTTCGCCATTTTCCAGGACGCCTCGGGCCACGCCCGCGAAAAAGCGATTGCGATGGGCATCGGCGTCGGGTCGGGCTATTTGTTCGAGACCGATTTTTACAAGGAGGTCACTTCCGATTTGACCGGCGAGCGCGGCACGCTGATGGGGGCGATTCAGGGCATTTTCGCCGCCCAGTACGAAGTGCTCCGCGCCAACGGCCACTCGCCGAGCGAGGCGTTCAACGAAACCGTCGAAGAGCTGACGCAGTCGCTGATGCCGCTGGTGGCCGAAAACGGCATGGACTGGATGTACGCCAACTGCTCGACCACTGCCCAGCGCGGCGCGCTAGATTGGTGGAAACCCTTCCGCGACGCGACCAAGCCCGTTTTTGAAGAACTGTACGCTTCGGTGAAAGCCGGTGACCAGGCCCAGCGTTCCATCGACTCCAACTCCCAGGCCGACTACCGGGTGAAGCTGGACGACGAACTAAAGGAACTCCGCGAATCGGAAATGTGGCAGGCCGGTGCCGCCGTGCGCAGCCTGCGGCCGGAGCGGAATTGAGGCAGTTGCCAAAACCTGTGAGGTCTTTTTTTGACCTCACAGGTTTTTAGGAATTCTCACCGTCCCTTAAATTCCATGCAGCAGTCTCCCGCCGCCCGCCAGCACCAGGCGATCCCCGAAGCGTCTCAAAAAATCGGGTTTTCGATGAACATCGACGCCCTGACCGGCTCGCTCCTGCGGACCCTCGCCGCCTCGAAGCCCGGTGGGCGTTTTCTGGAACTGGGAACGGGTACGGGCCTTTCGACGGCCTGGTTGCTGGAAGGGATGGACGGCGATTCCTCGCTGGTTTCGATTGAAAACGATCCCGCTTGCGTGGCGGTTGTCCGGCAGTTTCTGGGAGCAGATACCCGGCTTGACCTTCGTTGCGAAGACGCCGATGCCTGGTTGAAGAACAATCGGGAATCTTTCGATTTTATCTTTGCCGACACCTGGGCGGGGAAATACCGCCTGCTCGACGCGGCCCTTTCGGCCCTGGAACCTGGTGGCCTGTACGTTGTCGACGACCTGCTGCCCCAGCCCAACTGGCCCGCCGGTCACTACGTCAAGGCCGACGCGCTCCTGGCCGACCTCACCAACCGGGGGGAATTGCAAACGACGGCGCTGGACTGGTCGACGGGAATTTTGATTGGGGTGAAAAAGAAAAACAAGCTGAATTATTGCAACGGACGTAACCAAATCGGGTACGGCTTTTCGTAACTTTGACATGCGCGTGATTGCCGCCAAAACGCTTCGGTTGTACTGGAAAAAGGAACCTCGGTCCGAACAGGCGTTGAAAAGCTGGTATTCTGAAGCCGAGCAAGCCAGTTGGAATTCACCTCAAGCGTTGAAGCAACAATACCAAAATGCTTCGGTTTTGACCGGCAAACGTGTTGTGTTCAACATCCACGGCAACGAGTTTCGGTTGATTGTTGACATCGAATATCGCCTGAAACTGGTCTTCATCGTCTGGATTGGCACCCACGCTGAATACGACAAAAGTGACGCCCGAACCATAGCGTATGTTAAAGCCGATTAAAACCGAGACCGACTACGAAGCCGCGCTCGAACGCCTCTACGAACTCATGCAAGGGGACGCTCAGCCTGATTCCGACGAGGAAGCCGAGTTAGAAGTTCGGTCGCTGCTCGTCAAGGAGTACGAACGCGAGCACCATCCGATCCCGCCGCCGCATCCGGTGGAGGCCATTCGCTTTCGCATGGACCAGATGGGTTTGAAGGAAAGCGATCTGAACCAGATATTGGGCAGCCGAAGCCGAAAATCGGACGTGCTGAACGGCCGACGAAAACTGAGCCTCGCTATGATTCGCCGGTTGCACGAAAAACTGAACATTCCCGCCGAGGCGTTGATTGCGGCGTACTGACCACCTTATGAAACCTTCCGTTGCCGAAAAATCCACCGCCCACTTTCCTCGCCTCGACGACGTGTTCCGGGCCGCCGAGCGCCTGCGCAACGTGGCCACGCACACGCCGCTGATGCCTAACCTCAACCTCTCGGAGCGGTACGGGGCGGGCATTTACCTCAAGCGCGAGGATTTGCAGATTGTCCGTTCCTACAAAATCCGGGGGGCGTACAACTCGATGGCGAAGCTCCCCGCCGAGGCGCTGACGAAGGGCGTTGTGTGCGCTTCGGCGGGCAACCACGCCCAGGGCCTGGCTTACGCCTGCCGCGTGATGGGCGTGGTCGGGACGATTTTCATGCCCACGACCACGCCCAACCAGAAAATCAGGCAGGTCAAACTGTTCGGCAAAGACATGGTCGAAGTGGTGCTCATCGGCGATACCTACGACGACGCCTACGCCGCCGCCCGCGAGTTTGAGGCGATCAACGGGGCCACGTTTGTCCATCCGTTCGACGACATGGGCGTCATCGAGGGTCAGGCCACGGTCGGGCTGGAAATTTTCAAAGACGCCGATTTTAAAATCGATTACGTGCTCTTCGCCATCGGTGGGGGCGGGCTGGCTTCGGGTGTGGCGACGGTATTCAAGCAACTTTCACCGCACACCAAACTCATCGGTGTGGAACCGCTGGGGTCGCCATCGATGAAGATTTCGCTCGAACGGGGCGAGGTCGTCGCCCTCGACCACATCGACAAGTTCGTGGACGGGGCCGCCGTCAAGCGCGTTGGCGATTTGACCTTCCAGATTTGCCGCGAACTCCTCGACGACGTGCTGCTCGTGCCCGAAGGCAAGGTGTGCTCCACGATCCTGCAACTCTACAACGAGGAGGCCATCGTAGCCGAACCCGCCGGGGCGCTCACCATCGCGGCGCTGGATTTTATGAAAGACGAAATCCGGGGCAAAAACGTCGTCTGCCTCGTCGGCGGCGGCAACAACGACATCACCCGGACGGAGGAAATCAAGGAGCGTTCGCTGCTCTACGAGGGCCTCAAGCACTATTTCATCATCCGGTTTCCGCAGCGAGCGGGGGCTTTCCGCGAGTTCCTGAACGTGCTCGGCCCCAACGACGACATCACGCGGTTCGAGTACGTCAAGAAAACCAACCGCGAGTCCGGCCCCGCCGTGGTGGGCATCGAACTCAAACGCCGCGACGATTTCGAGCCGCTGCTCGAACGGATGCGCAATCAGAACATCGTCTTCGAGTACCTCAACGACAAGCCGGATTTGTTTCAGTTTTTGGTGTAGCCATGAGCGATTCTGAGCGGCTGGAAAAGGAAGAGTTGCTAAAAACTCTTAAATTGGTTCATCAGACGCACAATGAACTGGCCGATCAGGGTATCATCTTGTACGGTGGAATGACCCAAGAAGAATACCTGAGCTACCGACTCGACATCATGGCGCAAATCGCAGAAGTACAAAAAGAGTTGAAATCTGAAAACGACTGAGCTATGGACATGGTTGAAATTCTGCGGGAACAGGTCAACGAAATCGGCGCGGCTAAAACCGAAGCGGAAAAAACAACTCGGCTCGACGCGTTGAAAGAATTTCTCATTTCATGTACTCCCGAACAGCGTACGGCGCATTTACGGGCAATTGGAACATTGGTCGGAGAAATCAAAGACCAACTCGACACAGAACGGTCGGCAAAACTTGCGGCGTGAAGTGAAAACGTACACGGCAGTGATTCAAAAAGACGTTGATACCGGCCTGTTCGTCGGCAACGTGCCGGGCATTGCCGGGGCGCATTCGCAGGCTGAAACGCTGGAGGAGTTACGGGCGAATTTGAAAGAGGTGCTGGAAATGCTGAAGGAGGACTTTCGACAAGGAAAAAGTTTATGAAAGATTATTACTACATTCTGGGAGTTACTCAGCAATCTTCGACAGAAGAAATTAAGAAGGCGTACCGCAAGCTTTCTTTAAAATTTCATCCTGACAAGAATGATGGAGACCCGTTTTTTACGGAACGGTTCAGGGATATTCAGGAGGCGTATGAAGTTTTAAGTGCAACTCAACGTCGGCAGGAATACGATAATTCGTTTCAAACAAATCATTCACAACCCAGAACGGAGAACCATAGTAATAATTTTCAGCCAGTTATTGAAAAATTTATCATAACTCCACAAGCGATTTATGATGGTGATGAAGTTACAATTTCGTGGGAAGTTTATAATTCTGATAAAGTTGAAATTGACAAGTTGGGTGTGGTTCCATTATCTGGAACGAAAAGAATAAAGGTGAATGGTATGAAAAGCAACAAAGATGTTTTGATAACGATTTGTGCATTAAATTCATCAATAAATAAATTCACAACTCAGAAGGAAATCATCACAAACAAGGCATATCTTGAAATTCGGGCAACAATTGAAGAAGAAATTAGATTGAATAAATCAAGAAATGTTCAAGTACAAAGTGAAAGTCAATCATATCAAGAACGCAATGGGAGAATCTTATTTATATTTGCGTTAATAGTAGCGGTAGTCACAGTTGTAGCCATTTTGCTAAATTAAAGTATCGAGGCAATTCATTTAAAAAAGTTTCTCATTCTCATGTTCACAGAACCTTACAATAATATGAATCCAACACTTGCGAATTTCTTTCGACAAGTTTTTGATGGCTACTTCATGGAGGATATCATCTCATTAAACAAAATTAAACCTAACTCTCATGAGTTTGGAAATTGTGGAGTTGCCCATCTTTTAACTGTATGCTCAATGCTTGAATTAATGGGAAAACTTCTCAACGATGGTGAGTACGCGTACCATTCTCCACGAGCGTATGAGTATTATTTTAAAAATTATCTACCTGAATATGTCGAATTAAAAGGGACTATTTTAAATTTAGCAAGAAATGGCTCTGCGCATCATTTTTTCTCAAAAGGAATTGGCCTTGAGAGAAATATAGATTCCGATTTAATCTTCCAAAAATCAGGAGATGGCACATTTATCCTGAATATATCAGCATTTTCAAATATGCTCATTCAATCTATAAATAAAGTCAAAATCGACTTAGCTAATGACCCGATTTTGCAAGAAAGGGTGATAAATAATTTGAAAACTCTCCTAACTGAAAGTAAAAAATCCTTTGATGAGCATCAAAACGAACTTTTAGTGTATGTCTCAAAAACAACTAATTCGCATCAGCCTTACACTCCCTCGACATACAGCACGATTCCGCCCACAACTGAGTGAACGTTACGAAATTAATTTCAAGTAAGCATGAGGATTCTCCCCACCACCCTCTTCGATAAAATCTGGGACGCCCACGTCGTCAAGGCGATGGACGGCGGCCCCGACGCCGTGTTTATCGACCGGCATTTCATCCACGAAGTCACCTCGCCCCAGGCCTTCGACGGGTTGCGCAAACGGGGTCTCGGCGTGTTCAACGTGGCTCGTACCACCGCCACCGCCGACCACAACGTGCCCACCAAAGACCAGCACCTGCCCATCCGCGAGGCGCTGAGCCGGCACCAGGTTGAGAAATTGCGCGAAAACTGCGCCGAGTTCGGCATCGAACTCTACGATTTGCTGCATCCGTTTCAGGGCATCGTCCACATCATCGGGCCGGAACTGGGCCTGACCCAGCCCGGCATGACCATCGTCTGTGGCGATTCGCACACCTCTACCCACGGAGCGTTCGGCAACGTGGCCTTCGGCATCGGCACCTCCGAAGTCGAGCAGGTGCTGGCCACGCAGTGCATTTTGCAGTACAAGCCCAGGCGGATGCTCATCGAAATCAACGGACCGCTGGGCAAGGGCGTCACCTCGAAAGACATCATCCTCTACGTCATTTCGCAGATTTCGGCGGCGGGCGCGACGGGCTACTTCGTCGAGTACGCGGGCGACACAATTCGGAGCCTCTCGATGGAAGCCCGCATGACGATTTGCAACATGAGCATCGAAATGGGCGCGCGCGGTGGCCTGATTGCCCCCGATGAGGTGACGTTCGACTACCTGCGCGGTCGTCGCTTCGCCCCCCAGGGAGCCGAATTCGACCAAAAAGTAGCTGAATGGCGAAAGCTGAAAACCGACGACGGCGCCGAATTCGACCGGGTGCTGCGCTACCGGGCCGAAGACATCCAGCCCATGATCACCTACGGCACCAACCCCGGCATGGGCATCGCCGTGACCGACCACGTGCCTGCGTTGAACGAACTGCCCGACCCCTCGGAAGTACCGTCGTTCAGCAAGTCACTGGCCTACATGGGTTTGCAACCCGGCGAAAACCTGCTGGGCAAGGCCATCGATTACGTGTTCATCGGCTCTTGCACCAACGCCCGCATCGAAGATTTGCGGCAGGTGGCCGACTTTGTGAAAGGCAAGCAGAAGGCCGCAGGCGTGGAAGTCTGGATTGTGCCTGGCTCCATGCAGGTGGCCAAGCAAGCCCAGGCCGAAGGGCTGGACAAGGTGTTCGAGGAAGCCGGTTTTGAACTGCGCGAACCCGGCTGTTCGGCCTGCCTCGGCATGAATGAAGACAAGGTGCCCGCCGGAAAATACGCCGTCAGTACGTCCAACCGCAACTTCGAGGGCCGTCAGGGGCCGGGCGCGCGCACCTTTCTGGCCTCGCCGCTCACCGCCGCCGTAGCCGCCGTGACGGGTAGGGTGGGGGATGTGCGGGAGTTTGTTTGAGAATTTGATGGGGCAGATTCAAATTTTTCAGCGCCATGAACGACAAGAAGCTTTACCTCTGGAAACTTGCTAGTTTTTTAGTTGAAAATGAGAAGAGAATGTCTGGCGAAGAACTCGCTGAACATCTAAATCGGAATCAGTTTCTAACTGGATATGGAACTGAATATCTTGGAGGGCGAGGAACTTATAAACTGATTCGGGAAACTTGGAATTGGTTAGAAAATGAGCTAAAACTACCAAGTGAAGCAAAAAAAGTGGCGGAGGCTTTCGTTAAGCCTGACGGTAGCTACGCCTATCACTAACCATACTTCCTACTTCTCCGTGGAAAAACATCCGAATGAATTTTACGAAGTGAAAAATTATCTCCGACGGAAAAACATCCGCCGGGCGGCGGTCTTTGGCTCTTTCGCACGGGGTGAAGAGACCGAACAAAGCGACCTGGATTTACTGATTGACGCCGAGGGTCTCACGCTGTTTGACGTGTTGCGAATGGAGGAAGAATTGGAAAATCTGACCGGGCGTAAAATAGACCTCATTGAATTTCGTGCCGTGAAACCATCTTTGCAACAATACATTTTCGCCCAAACCGTCGACTTGTTATGAGAGACGATGGCGTGTATTTTGGGGACATCATCGAAAGCATCGAACGAATTTACGAGTACCTCGGTGAGAAAACAGAGGTTGACTTGGAAAGCGATATTCTGGTTCAGGACGCTATATTTCGTCGCTTTGAAATCATCGGGAAAGCCGCAGGGAATTTATCGCACACGTTCAAAACTCAACATCCCAAAGTGGAATGGCGCTTGATGAGAGCGATGCGGAATAGTTGATTCACGAGTATTTTGGTATTTCGGCCACCACCGTTTACGAAACTATCAAACGCGATTTGCCTGATTTACTGGCCAAATTGAAAGCAATTTCATGAGCAAAGAAACCTTCACCACCCTCACCGCCCAGGCCGCGCCGCTGCCGGTTGAAAACATCGACACCGACCAAATTATCCCGGCGCGGTTTCTGAAAGCCACCACCCGCGAGGGCTTCGGCGACAACCTGTTCCGCGACTGGCGCTACGACGCCGACGGGCAGCCCCGCCTTGATTTCGTGCTCAACGACCCCACCTGTCGGGCCGCCCAAATTCTGGTGGCGGGCAAAAACTTCGGCATGGGCAGCAGCCGCGAACATGCCGCCTGGGCCATCCACGACTATGGCTTTCGCGTGGTGATTTCCTCCTTCTTTGCCGACATTTTCCGCAACAACGCACTCAACAACTTCGTACTACCCGCCCAGGTGTCCGACGGGTTTCTGGCCGAAATTTTCAACGCCATTGAAGCGAATCCGCACACGCAACTGTCGGTGGATCTGGAAACGCAAACCATCACGCTCGAAAACGGGCTTTCCGAATCGTTTCCCATCAACGCCTACAAAAAGCAGTGCCTGCTCAACGGCTACGACGACATCGATTACCTGCTTTCGCTGAAGGAGGAAACCCGCAAATTCGACGCGGCACATGCGTAAATTTGAATGAAAGAATGAGCGAATGAGTGAATAAAAAGGCAGTGGTCCTGCTTACACATTCCGAATTCCTCCTCATTCATTCATTCGCTCATTCTTTCATTCACTCCTTGAAAAAGCACATCCTCGTCATCCCCGGCGACGGCATCGGTCAGGAAGTGACCGCCGTCAGCCAGCAGGTTTTAGTAAAAACCGCTCATAAATTCGGTCACGAATTCAGTTTCGAGTACGCCCTCATCGGGCATGCGGCCATCGAAGCGACGGGTAACCCGTTGCCCGACGAAACAATCACCAAATCGAAGGCATCCGACGCCATCCTGTTCGGAGCCGTGGGCCATCCGAAGTACGACAACGACCCCTCGGCGAAAGTCCGCCCGGAGCAAGGGCTGCTGGGCATCCGCAAAGCGCTGGGTTTGTACGCCAACCTGAGGCCCATCAAGCTCTTCGACGAATTGCTGGGCGCGTCGAGCATCCGCCCCGAAATCCTGAAAGGGGCCGACATCCTGTTTTTCCGCGAACTCACGGGCGACATTTATTTCGGGGAACGGGGCCGGAAAGATAACGGCGACACCGCCTACGACATCGCCCAGTACAGCCGCTACGAAGTCGAGCGTATTGCTCGGAAAGCCTTCGAAGCGGCCCGGACCCGACGGAAGAGACTTTGCTCCGTGGACAAGGCCAACGTGCTCGAAACCAGCCGTTTGTGGCGCGAAGTGGTGCAGGCGATGGCTCCCGAATACCCTGATGTAACGGTCGAGCACCAGTTCGTGGACTCGGCGGCGATGCTGCTCATCAAAGACCCGCGCCGCTTCGACGTGGTGCTGACGGCCAACCTCTTCGGCGACATCCTCACCGACGAAGCCAGCCAGATTGCCGGGTCGATGGGCATGCTCGCCTCGGCCTCCATCGGCGACACGGTGGGGCTGTACGAACCCATCCACGGCTCGGCCCACGACATCACCGGCCTGGGCCTGGCCAACCCGCTGGCCTCCATCCTCTCGGCGGCGCTGCTGCTCGACATTTCGTTTGGGATGAAAGCCGAAAGCGAGGCCGTTATCGCCGCCGTGGACGCCGTGCTGAAAGCCGGTCTCCGCACCCGCGACATCGCCGACACGCACACCACGCCGGAGCAGACGCTGGGCACGGAGGCGATGGGGGCGGCGGTGCTGGCGAGGATTTGAAATGTAGTCCAATGCTTCGAAACGTTGTCCTGCCAGTTGTCGGCGGGTTGGTCATTGGAGGCTGGCTTTTTCTGAAGTGGGATGCATATCGTGTTAAGCAGGTGCAGGTGCACTTGTTGCTCGAAAAGACTGGGTTGGAACTTAATGAATCGTATCAAATCACGGAATACGAGCAGGAATCCGATTGGGGGGATTGGAAACTGCAAAATGGCCAGTACGAGTTTTCCTGCACCCACGCTGAATGCCAATTAGACCCGGTTTTTGGGCATTACGACCCGAAAACCCGCGAGTTGTCGCGTCACCAGATTCATCTTTGACCGTGAAGAACACATGAACTTTATGGCGATGGTGCTTTGAGTGAGGCAACCGTTATATTTGAAAACGCATGAACGTTCTGAGCCATGACGATTTCCGAAATCATCACCGTCGACCCCGAAATTCAGTTTGGTACGCCCGTGTTTACCGGAACGCGGGTGCCGGTTGAATCCCTGTTCTGGCACCTGGAAGACGGAGTTCCGCTGGATGAGTTTCTGGAACAATTTCCGTCCGTTAGCCGGGAACAGGCGGTAGCACTCCTCGTGCTCGCCGAACGAGCGGTAACCTCGCCGGTCATTCTCAGCATGATGTATGAAAATGCTGCTTGACGAGAATCTGCCCAAGCTGCTGAAGTTAGATTTCCCGGAACACACCGTGTTCACCGTGCGGGACATGAACTGGCAGAGCAAAACGAATGGTACGTTGCTTCGACTGATGCTGGCGGATGGATTCGAGGTGTTGATGACATTTGACAAAAACCTGAGGCATCAGCAAAATTTTCAAACGTACCCCCTTGCGGTACTCGTTCTGGATGCTCCCAAAAACAAATACGAGGTGTTGAAAGCGCTGGTGCCCGAAGTACGGCGCGTGTTGGCTGGCCCGCTTCCCGCAGGAGCCACCATCCTCCGAATGCCACCGGCTTCTGCTCCGGCGTAAGTTTTCCGAAGATTTGCACCCAACCCATTTTCTCCTATTTTTGTGCAGGCAAGTGAAAACAGTATGTTTCAAAACTTCCTTCGTCAACTCCTTCTCCTCGGTCGTCCGGCCTGAGAACGGGAGTTGTTTGACCCAAACCAACCCTTCCTCAGGCCCGAGCGAGGGTTTTTTTATGCCCAACCCAACCACCCTTGAACAACCTTTACCCGCGTTAAACCCATGAGCCAGCGAATTCAAGTTTTCGACACCACCCTGCGCGACGGCGAGCAGGTGCCCGGTTGCCAGTTGAACACCGACGAGAAAATCGAGGTGGCCAAAGAACTCGAACGCCTCGGCGTGGACGTCATCGAAGCGGGTTTTCCGATTTCGTCGCCCGGCGATTTTCGCTCGGTGCAGGAAATCTGTAAAACCGTGTCGGAGCCGACCGTTTGCGCGCTCACGCGGGCCAAAAAAGAAGACATCGACGCGGCGGCGGAGGCACTGCGTTTTGCCAAAAAACCGCGTATCCACACCGGCCTCGGCTCGTCGGACATGCACATCCAGCACAAGTTCAACTCCACCCGCGAGGAAATGCTCGAACGCGGCGTGTGGGCGACGAAATACGCCAAAAGTTTCGTGGAAGATGTGGAGTTTTTCGCCGAAGACGCGGGCCGGGCCGATTTGCAATACCTTGCCCAACTCACCGAGGCCGTCATCGACGCGGGCGCGACGGTGGTCAACCTGCCCGATACGACCGGTTACCTGCTGCCCGAGCAGATGTACCAGCGCATCAGTTATTTATTTGAAAACGTGCCCAACATCCACCGGGCCACGATTTCGATGCACAACCACAACGACCTCGGCCTGGCCACGGCCAACACCATCGCGGGCATCCGGGCCGGGGCGCGGCAGGTGGAGGTGACCATCAACGGCATCGGCGAGCGGGCGGGCAACACCTCGCTCGAAGAAGTGGCGATGATCCTCCAGGTCCACAAGGATTTGGGTTTTGAAACCGGCATCGACGCCAAACGGCTTTACCCTGTCAGCACGCTGGTTTCGGGCCTGATGGGGATGCCGGTGCAGGCCAACAAGGCCATCGTCGGGGCCAATGCTTTCGCGCACTCGTCGGGCATTCACCAGGACGGTTTCCTGAAGCACTCGCTCAACTACGAAATCATCAACCCCGAAGACGTCGGCGTGCCCAATTCGAGCATCGTGCTCACCTCGCGCAGTGGTCGCGCCGCCCTGCGTCACCGGCTGCAAATGCTGGGTTTTTCGTTTGAGAAACCCGATTTGGATAAAATTTACACCCGCTTCCTGCTCCTGGCCGACGAGCGCAAGCAGGTCAACGACCAGGATTTGGTGGAGTTGGTCGGGTGAAATCAGTTGGTAGTTAGCAGCAGGCAGTTGGCAGTAAAACCGTCAGGACGCAGCATACCTTGAGTTTTGACTGCCAACTGTAAACTGCCTGCTGCCCACTATTTCCGGGTCGTTTCGCGGCTTTTGTCGTTTCGTTCGCGAATCAATTCCATCGCCTTCGCCACATCGAGGTCCTCGTTTTTGAGCACGTCGCGGATGCCGTAATTCACTTCAAAATCGGGCCGCACACCCCGGCCTTCGTTGGGCGCGGGCACGTCCGTCAGCACGCGGTAGAGCGGAAACCGGATGCGCACGCCCGTGCGGGGCAAGGTCAGAAACGGAATGTACGCGGCGTTGCAGCCCGCCCGCCCGCCGCCCGTTTCGCGCCCGACGACGGTCGCCTGGCGAAACGCCTGCAAATCAGCCGCCACAATGGCCGCCGCCGAAAACGTGCCCCCGTTGGTGAGCACGTACACGCCGCCACCGAAGTGGTTTTTTTTCGCGGGCTTCGTGCGCTCGTCGCCGCTTTTGAGTTCAAGCCGCCCGTCGGCGGTTTTTTTCGAGAAAAAATTGCGCACGAAGAAGCGGGCCACCTTCAGATTCAGGTGATTGCCGAACGAGAGCCGCTTTTTGGGGGCCACCATCGAGCGCGAAAAACGAAAGCTCGAATCCATCACGTACTGCAACAGCCGCCGTCCCGCCGCCGAGTACCCGCCGCCGTTGGCCCGCAGGTTGACGATGAGGCTGTGGCTGCCGTGTTCACGGATTTGCCGAAACGCCCGCCGGTAAAAACGTCGGTAGCCGTTGTCGTCGAACGTTGAAACCGTCAGCAACGCCACGGACTGCCCACCCACCGAATCGGGACTTAAAAAACGGAGCACCCGCCGCCGTTCGGTCCGGCTGAGGCGTTCGGGCGGGCGGGGCGACACGGGTTTCGACTGGGGCGTGTTGGGCGCGGGCTGGCCCACTACTTTGGGCAACACGCCCGCCTGCCGGGGCGTCAGGTGCGTAAGCCGGAGCGTTCGCACACTGCCTGCCGAGTCGCGGACGGTGACGGCCACGGTGTCTTTGTGGCCGTAAATCAGGCGGTAGTACCCGGGGAAATTGCTCGAAATCCGGACGTTCTTAAACGTCTGGTTGAACCCGTCCGACGCAATGATGGCCCGCATCTGGGCGGCCAGAAAATCGGCGGAGCGCCCCTCGACGCCCAGCAATTCGGTGCCCACCCGCAGCGTGGAATCGCTGCTGTGGTTTTCGGTGATGTAGAGTTTGCCCGTGAAAAAACCCGTCTCGAAGGGAAGCGTCAGGGGCCGGTTTTTCTTAAAATACCGCTCCGCCGTTTTCGACAAAAAAACGCCCGTGTGGCCGCAGCGAATCAGGGCGATGAGCGGGCTGAGTACCAGCCGGAATTCTTCCTCGGTGAGCGCATGGTCGAGTTGGGTGGCCGAGGTGTCGAAGGCGGCGTTCATTTTGGCCCTGGGCGTGTACCAGTACAAACCGGGATGGCCTTCTTCGAGCGCCCGGCGCAGCAACGTGTAGTCGGCGCGGAGGTCTTCGACCGGAAACCGGCGCGTGGGGTCGTAGTTGTCCTGGGCGAACACCACGCTACCGGCCAGCGAAAAAAGGAGCAGAAGGCGAAGAAACATCGAACCGCCGCAGGGCGCACTTGATTGGGAACCCCTAAATTACGCCATTGCCCCGAAACAAATTGCCCAAACGACCCGTTTCGACGGCAGAACGCATTTTTTAACTGCCAACCGTAAACTGCCAACTGGCAACTGAACATGGCCACTGCCAACCTTCCCCTCGTCGACGCCCTCCGCCGTACGGCCCGCAAACTAAGCAGCGGCGCGCCCTACCAATGGGGCCACATGGGTAGCTGCAACTGCGGCAACCTCGCCCAGGAACTCACCCGGCTCTCGAAGGCCGAAATTCACCAGTTTGCCATGCAGGGCCGGGGCGACTGGCGCGAGCAGGTTGAGGAATTCTGCCCGACGAGCGGCCTGCCGATGGATTTGCTCATCGCTGATTTGATTAACCACGGCCTGACGACCAGCGATTTGCAAAACCTTGAACGCCTCCGCGACCCGCGCGTACTGGCCCGTATTTCGCCCGAACGCCGCAACCGGATGCGCCACAATTCTCGCGAAGACGTGGTGCTGTACCTGGCCGAGTGGGCTAGGTTGCTCGAAGAAGAATTGCTCGAAACGGTACAACTGCCCCCGCTGGAATTGGAACTGGCCTGAAGGCGGGGGAACGAAAAAGGGAGAAGGCGAAACGGATGCTGAATCGTCCGTTTCGCCTTCTCCTTTTTTCTTCGTCCCTGCGCTCACGCTCAATTCACGTCTTTCCCTGCCGTGAGTTTCTCGACCATCGCCGTTACGTTGTCACGATTGTTTTTGTCGGGGGCCAGCGGCAGGGCGGCTTTGGCGAATTTAAGGGCGTTTTTAAAATCCCCTACGGCGGAGTAGCCACGCACGAGGCCCATGTTGGTCGTGAAGACGTTGGGGTTTTTCTGGGCGTTCAACTTGAACACGTCCAGGGCTTCGGCGCTCCGTTTCTGGGCCATCAGGCTGCGCCCGTAGGCGTGGAGTTCCTGCATCGAGGCCACGGGCAGGGCTTCCTTCATCGTCGCGTCGGCTTCGGCCTGGCGGTTGAGTTTGCTCAGCAGACCGGCCTTCGTGCTCAGCGTCGTGAAGTTTTTCGTGCCAAAATACGGCATGCTGACGGCGTTTTCGGCCCAGGCGAGTCCTTCTTCCAGATTCACGTTGTTTTGCAGGCTGTACTGCGCGGCCTGGTTCCAGGCTTGCCAGCCGAAGCCTTTTTCGTTGCGGAGTTCGTTGCGAAAACTCGCCAGCACCGCGTTGTACACATCCGCCTCGACGCGGAACGGAATCCGCCAGCGCTCCCAGAGCAGGGCCACCGTGGCGGCGTTGTCGGTTTCGTCGCTGAATTCGTATTCAAGGCGTTCTTTCAGCGGCTGGTCTTTCTGGGGCGTCACGCGCACACGGAGGGCATCTTCTGCGGGGTTGTAAAAGTAGCTGCCCCACGAGACCGAATTTTTCGAGAAAATCACCGCGACCGAATCGGCGTACACCGCCATGAATAGCCCGTACTTGCCCGCAGGCAGGGTTTTTCCTTCAATTTTCACGTCGCCGGAGGTCGAAAACACCGTGTTTTCGTTGGCCCCGGCCCGCCAGGGTGCCGCTTTGCTGGTACCGAAACCGAGGTCGGCGAAGCCAAAATGCACCAGTTCCCCCCAGATTTTGCCGTCGCGGCCCTTCAGCGCGGGGCGGTCGTAGGTGAGGGAAATCTCGGTCAGGCCGATGCGTTCGCTCACTGTAGCGCGCTTGTTGCCGCCGTCGGCGGGGGTGGTCAGCACCTGGGGCGAAGCCGAAAGGCCCGCCAACAGCAGGAGGCAGGAAAAGTAAACTGCGTGTTTCATGGGTGGAATCAGTTTGAAAAAATAGGGGAGGAAAATTCCTTGCTGAATTGAATGTCGGCCAACTGACGCGAACCTTTCCCCTCAATCAGGGTCGGCCCGTTGGGCATGACGAGCTTGAAGACTTCCGTGAAATGTTCCTCGGCCTTTTCGTACGAAGCCCGGTCGGCGTATTCGGTCATCAGCACCACGTCCCAGTCGGCGTTGCCGGGCAGGGTCAGCACCCGGTACGCTTTCACGTAACCCAGTTCCACCGCTTTGACGCGGGCCTTTTCCCAATTGGCCCGCAACGAGCGGAGGTAATTTTCGTGCTGGCCTTCTTTCGTTTTGACAAAATCGGTGGCCCAGACACTCTGGGCCGCGCATAGCCGGGCAACTCCCAGCAAGAGGCAAACGAACAGCATTTTTTTCATGACCGAACCGGAAAGGATGGTTGAGTTTCTGCCCGGAACTGGATGCCGGGACAAGCATACGCGGCAAATGCCACGGTCCGATCCCGCAACTTGCGGGAATTTTCACCGAAAACCCGACTCAAACGGCGTCGGCGTCGTGCTGGGCCACGAGTTCGTGGGCTTTGGTCGGGTTGGGATTCACCGTGTCGCTTTCGATCAGCCCGTCGCGCAGGCGTACGATGCGGTGCGCGTAGCGGGCGATGTCCTCTTCGTGCGTGACCATAATGATGGTGTTGCCTTTGGAGTGCAACTGGTCGAAGAGGTCCATGATTTCGTAGCTCGTTTTCGAGTCGAGGTTCCCGGTGGGTTCGTCGGCGAGCAGAATCGAGGGGTCGTTGACGAGCGCCCGCGCCACGGCCACGCGCTGGCGCTGCCCGCCCGAAAGTTCGTTGGGTTTGTGCCCGGCGCGGTTTTCCAGGCCCACGCCCCGCAGGGTGTTCAATGCTTTTTCGGTGCGGTCGGCCTTCGAGTAACCCGCGTAAATGAGCGGCAGGGCCACGTTTTCGAGGGAAGTCTGGCGGGGCAGCAGGTTGAAGGTCTGGAAAACAAAGCCGATTTCCTTGTTGCGCACCGTGGCCAGGTCGTTTTCACTCATGCCGCTGACGTCCTGACCGTTGAGCACGTAACGGCCGTTGGTGGGCGAATCGAGGCAACCGATGATGTTCATCAGCGTGGATTTGCCCGATCCGGATGGCCCCATGAAGGCCACATATTCGCCTTTTTTAATGGAAATGGTGATGCTTTTGAGCGCGTCGATGACCTCGCTGCCCATCACGTAGCGTTTCGAGATGTCGGTGGTTTCGATGATGTTCATCCGGAGGGAGAAGTCGTAGGGTTGCGAAGGTCGGGAAGAAAATTGATTTCCGTGCCGCCGCCACCTGCCAGACCGTGGGGTTGAAAGCGTTAAAAAAAATTAACTCGCCGCTGCGGCCGCCTGTCGCTGGAAAAACAGCCAGACGAACAGCCCGGTCAGCATCAGAACTTCAGCCTGCGGCGAGGCTTCGAGCAACTCCAGTTGTCCTTCGGTGCGGAAAAACTCCCTGAATCGGGTGTAATGCACCACCACCGGGTCGGCGTCGTTGTCGGGCCGGTCGTGAATCAGGTCCCACTCGCGCGTGAGCCAGTTTTTGCGTCGCCACGTGTAGGCATCGCCCGTAGCGAGGCTCAGCGTGGCGCTGCGGTGGCCCCAGCCGAAGGTGAGGGTGCCCAGGACGCGTTCACCCTGGCTGACATCGAGAATTTCGACGCGTCGCTGGAGAAAGCCGTGCACGTCGAACCGAATCCGGGTGGCGTTGAGGTGGGCATCGACATCGCTCGAAAACCAGTTTTGGGAAAGTTTCCCGACTTCGCGTTCGCCGTCTTTGAGCACGAGGCTGCGGCTGAAGGCTTCTTTTACCCAACTTAGCTGATGAGGCGCTGCCTGCAGTTCCATGCGGTGAGGTTTAAAAAGGCGGGTGGCCCGGAGCCTATGCCTCCGGTCTCCGTGGCATACGTTCCGGGCCACCCGCCTCTTCAAACCTACTTTTTTTATCGAAACGTCTCCCGCTGTTTTTCGATAAGCGCCACCTGTGCCTGATAAGCGGGCAGGAAGTTCGCGTAGACCGCTGGGTGCCGTTGCTGCAAATCGCTTAGGGCCTCGGCGGCGTAAGCAGGAAGGTTGAGCCTGAGGCATTGTCCGATGTAGAGTTGGGCCACGACCGGGTCGGCGGGGCGAAACCGACGGGCGGCAAGCAGGGCATCGTAGGCGAGTTGCTGCGCGCCTTTCTGGTTAAAAATGGCCGTTGCCCTGGCCAACGCGTCGGCATCGAACGGGTGGCTGCGCAGGGCGGCACTTGCTTCAGGCACCGTGCGGATTCGCGCCAGTTCGGCGGGCGTCGGGCGGGTTGTTTCTTCTTTCAACAGCAGGGTTTGATACGCCAGCCGAAACCGCGCCCCGCTGCCCGCCGTGTCGGGCGTGGCGCGGCCTTCGAGTCGGTCAAACGCGGCCAGTTTATCGCCCAGGTAGTAGTCCTGCAACGCCTGGAGGTACTGTAAATCGTCGGAAAAGGCCGCGTTGGCGTCGAGGTGGGCAAGGGCATCGAAGGCCACGGGCTGGCCCTTTCCGGTGCGAAACCGCCGGAGGGCATCGTTGGCGAGGTAGGCAAACTCAGCCGTGCCCAGCGCCGAGTCAGCAGGAATCACCCGTTGCGGCTCTTCCGCGTCGAATTTTCCCATCAGCGTTTTCAGGGCCAGGCGGTTGGCCTGCCCGCCCACGTAGCGGGTCGGTGGGGCGTGCCGGAGCAGCGAGTCGGCGTCCACTTCGCGGTATTTGAGCCAGAACGCCAGCCGATTGCTTTCGGCCAGTTCGGGCCGGGGGCCGAGTTGAGCGGCTTTTTCGTAGTAAAGAACCGTGGAATCGGGCGCGCCGGTTTTACCGAACTGGTAGGCCAGGTTATGCGCCATTACGCCGCTGTGCGGGAATTTTTGAAACCCCTCACGCAGGGTGAACAGCGCGTCGAAGAACAGCCCTTCCTGCGCCTGCATCCGCGCCAGGCCACCGTAGGCGTAGTCGGAGGGGTTTTTGCGCAGAGCTTCCTTGAAATAAAAACCGGCGGCGTTGGGGTCGCCCTGCACGAGGGCCAGCGAGGCGAGCGCGTAGTTGGTTTTGTGGTTCTGGAATTCAAACTGCCGGGCGGTCTGGTAGTACGCTTCGGCGCTGCGAAACTCGGTTTTGGCTCGTTCCAAATCACCCAGACCGTTGTAATAACCCGCCAGCGCCTGGTAAAACGGAAAGTAGTGGTTGGCCGCCAACAGCATGGCCATTCCGACCAGCGCCGCGCCCCGGTAAATGCCCAGCGGCCAGTGAATCGGTTTGTACACCACCTTCCAAGCGTCGAGGCCCCGGTTGAGCACCTGCCCAAAATTGACCACCACGTACAACACGTACAACGCGCCCATGACAAGGTGCGAATACACGACGGCATCTTCGAGTACTTCGGTGAGTGGGTCGTTGGCCGTGGCGAAGGCGTAGCCCACCGCGGCCAGTGTGGCTGCGGCCAGCCCGACGTACAGAAACGCGCCCGCCGACTCGAAATCCAGCCAGTTTCGCGCTGGCTCGGCCTGCCGCCGCACGCCCCAGACGCCCAGCAACACGGAAACCACCAGCAGCAGAAAGGGACTGAAATAGAGCAGTTTCCAGTCGATCGAGCGGACGTTGTAGAGGTACAACAGCAGCAGGTTGACGAGGTAGATGCCGCTGAGCACGGCGAAATGCAGCAACGCCCGTTGGCTGCCAGCCCGCGTGGCAGCGTACAGAAACCCGTTGATAACCTCAAACGAAACCAGGAAAATCAGTCCCACGGCCCCCACCAGCGCGGCGGGCTGGGCGTTGGTTGCCACGTGCAGTGCGAGGTGGGGAAATCGCCAGATTCCCAGCCCCGCCAGCACCGCCGTCAGGCCGAGCAGCGTCCCGAACCGCAGCGGCAGGCTGGCCGTGGGCCGGAAGGCGTTGAAGTGAAACGCCAGTCCGCCGTAGAGCGCCACCACGCCGATCGTGAGCAGGCGGTCGGTGCGGCCCGCGAGGGCGTCGAGGTTGAGGGTTACCAGCGTGACCAGAAACAGGCCCGTGCCGATGGTGAACCCCGTGCGGTCGAGGGTGGTGATGCCGGTGAGCGCCAGCAACAGGCCGAGCAGCCAGAAAATTGCAAAGGCGCAGGCGGCGGGCTCGTTGAGGGCCATCGGCGAGGCCACGAGTTGTTCGGTTACGGTGTAGGCCGTAGCGGGTAGGTCGCTGCCCTGGATTCGCTCGAAGGCGAAGGGAATTTCGCCCAGTGCGCTCAGCACGTCCCAGTGCAGCACGTTGTCGAGGCCGCGAAACCAGGCGACGCCGAAAAACGATAGGCTGGCCAGGAGAAGAATCAGCGAAAAAACGTAGAGCCGCCGGGTAGGAGCGGGCCAGGTTTTCCAGAAAAACAAGTCAGGCATACGCAACGAAGGGTTCGGCGAAGTTTGAAAGTTCCCGGTGGGCGAAGCTTGCCAAGCATTCTTTTAACGTTGGCAGGATGGAAATAAGGGCCGGAGAATAAATTTTTTTGAGTAGGAAGTTTCTTTTTATGGAAACAAATTTGCAAATTTGCTTCGAGATACATGGCAGCGAGCAGCAAAATCTTAAAATTTAAACGCCATGTTACAACGTTTTGAAGTAGTGTACCTCAAGGACGCCAATGAGTTCCTGAGCTTTCTGGCTCCTAAGCCAAGACAAAAGATTTACCGTAACATTGACCTGTCAAAACTCCGTAACGACCCAGCGTTACTGAAGAAACTAACGGACGAAATCTGGGAATTCCGAACCGAATACGAAGGAATTCAGTATCGCCTGCTCGCATTCTGGGACAGAACCGAAGCGACCCAAACGCTGGTAATTGCTACGCATGGCTTTGTCAAAAAACAAGACAAGGTTCCTAAAAACGAAATCGAAAAAGCGGAACGTATTCGTCTACGCTACTTCGCTACTCCATGAAAATTAAAAACGGCCTGGAAGTCTACTCGCACGCCGAAATGCTTGACAAGCACATCGGTCCTGTGGGTTCCCCCGAACGGGAAGCTTACGAGTTCGAGCTAAACCTCGAACTCCTCGGCGACATGATTAAAACCGCCCGCCAGGAGCGCAACCTGACCCAGGAAGAACTCGGGCAATTGGTGGGCGTGCAAAAAGCGCAGATTTCCAAACTGGAGCGCAGCGCCCGCAACGTGACCATTGAAACCGTCCTGAAGGTCTTCAACGCGCTGAAAGCCAAGGTTGCTTTCAAAGTCGAACTGCTCGACCAGGAAATTCGGCTTCCCTGAAGGCTACTTTTTCGATTAAACCCTTCCCCGGCCCGGACCTTCCAAGCACCACTTGGGTAGTCCGGGCATTGTTTTTCACAGCCGGACAACGGACCCTTAAACGTATTTTTTATGAAAACGCATTCGCTCCAGTTCCTCCCCGCCGCCGCTTTGTTCCTGTTTCTCTCCGCCTGCGCTGCCACCGTCCGCACGGCCCCGCCGCCGGTACGCACGGAGGTCATTCCGGCGGCTCCCGGCCCGCGCTACGTCTGGGTGCCGGGTCGGTACGTCTGGCGCGGCCGGGCCTACGTGTGGCAACCGGGGCTTTACCAAGTAGCCCCGCGCGCCCACCAGACGTACGTGGCGGGTCACTGGCGGGCCGGGCGGCGAGGCTACGTGTGGGTGCCGGGGCGCTGGCGTTGAGTGAAAGAAAACCGTCTTCCCCGAATAAGTCAACGTTTCGGCGAATCAGCGCCCGGCTTTCCCGAAAATAGCCAAAACCTTTGCCAGTTGGTTGGGAATCCGCCGGTTGTGGCGTACTTTTGCGGGCGAAATTCTGTACGCTTCACCATACCCCATTTTCTCAAATGGCAACTCCGATAAACACCGGGAAAGTTACCCAGGTTATCGGGCCAGTCGTGGACGTGAGCTTTGGCCTTGAAGGCCATCTGCCCAACATCCTCGACGCCCTGGAAGTCACCAAAGCCAACGGTACCAAAGTCATTCTGGAAGTCCAGCAGCACCTCGGCGAAGACCGCGTCCGCACCATCGCCATGGACGGCACCGAGGGCCTGCAACGCGGGCAAGACGTGTTCCACTACGGCACCACGATCATGATGCCCACGGGCGAAGGCATCAAAGGCCGCCTCTTCAACGTGGTGGGCGATGCCATCGACGGCATTCCCCAGCCCCGGTCGCCGCGCGGGATGTCCATCCACCGCAGCGCTCCCAAATTCGACGAACTGGCCACCTCCACCGAAGTGCTCTACACGGGCATCAAGGTCATCGACCTGCTGGCCCCCTACGTGAAAGGCGGCAAAATCGGTCTGTTCGGTGGGGCCGGGGTGGGCAAAACGGTGCTCATCATGGAATTGGTGAACAACATCGCCAAAGCCTACGAGGGCCTGTCGGTGTTTGCCGGGGTGGGCGAACGCACCCGCGAAGGCAATGATTTGCTACGCGAATTCATCGAATCGGGCGTGATCAAGTACGGCGACGAATTCCTGCATTCGATGGAAAAAGGCGGCTGGGATTTGAGCAAGGTGGATGAAACCCAACTGGCCAAATCGCAGGCCACGCTCGTGTTCGGGCAAATGAACGAACCGCCCGGTGCCCGCGCCCGCGTGGCCCTGTCGGGCCTGACCGTGGCCGAGTACTTCCGCGACGGCGAGGGCGAAGGTCAGGGTCGCGACATCCTGTTTTTCATCGACAACATTTTCCGCTTCACCCAGGCGGGTTCGGAAGTGTCCGCGCTCCTGGGCCGGATGCCCTCCGCCGTGGGCTACCAGCCGACGCTGGCCACCGAAATGGGGGCCATGCAGGAGCGCATCACCTCGACCAAGCGCGGCTCGATCACCTCGGTGCAGGCCGTGTACGTGCCCGCCGACGACTTGACCGACCCCGCTCCGGCGACGACATTCGCCCACCTTGACGCCACGACGGTGCTTTCCCGGAAAATCTCCGAGTTGGGCATTTACCCCGCCGTGGACCCGCTCGACTCGACCAGCCGCATCCTCAGCCGCGAAGTGCTCGGCGATGCCCACTACGACTGCGCCCAGAACGTGAAGGAAATTCTGCAACGCTACAAAGAATTGCAGGACATCATCGCCATCCTCGGGCTGGACGAACTTTCGGAAGAAGACAAACTGACCGTGAGCCGCGCCCGCCGGGTGCAGCGCTACCTGTCGCAACCCTTCTTCGTGGCCGAGCAGTTTACGGGCCTGAAAGGCGCGCTGGTCAACATCGAAGACACCATCAAAGGCTTTAACATGATCATGGCCGGTGAACTCGACCACCTGCCCGAAGCGGCTTTCAACCTGGTGGGGTCCATCGAAGATGCCATCACCAAGGGCGAACGCCTGCTGGCCGAGGCGGCAAAGTAAGTTTTGTGTTCAGGGTTTAGGCTTTTGAGTGTAGGGTTGAAATAACACCCTGAACGTTAAACCCTAAACGCTAAACCCTCCAACCATGCAGATTGAACTCATCACGCCCGATAAGAAAATCTTTGCCGGGCAGGCCGTTTCGGCCACGTTTCCCGGCACCGATGGCTCGTTTCAGGTGCTCGACCAGCACGCCCCGCTCGTTTCGACGCTCGGCAAGGGCGAGGTGGTGATCGACACCGGCCCGGCGGGCAAACAAACCTTCACCGTCGATGGCGGCGTGGTCGAAGTGCTCGACGACAAGGTGCTGGTGCTGGCCGAGTACGTGGCCTGATTTTTCCCGAACGGCCTTTTTTGAAAACCTCCCCACTTGCGCAAGTGGGGAGGTTTTTTTAGTTTAGCCCATGCCTGAATTGCGTTTTGATATTCGGGGAAACCTGACGCCCTATGAACTCGTCGAGGTACCGTATTCGGTGTTTCGGGAAACCTTCGTCGATACGTTTGATGAAGATTCGACGCGGCACGGGTTGTGGTCGAGTTTTGAAAGATATTTGGTTGATTTTCGGCAGCAGATTGGCGAGTTGCCCACACAAATCTGGGTAAATGGCAGTTTTACAACGATTCGTCAGAATCCGCAGGATCTTGATCTGGTTGTTTTTCTGAATTTTGAGATGGCCTTAGCCTACGAAAGCATACTCAGGCAGCAGTTTGTGGGCATTGCTGGTGAAAAACGCTACGGAGTTGATGCGTACCTTTTGAGAATTTATCCTCAGAACCATTCAGAATCCTTCAGAACCGTTTCTGATTTGGCTTACTGGCGCGACTGGTTCGGTACGACGCGAAAGGGCCGGTCAGGGAAGCGGTTTGCGAAAGGGTTCGTCCAACTAACGTTTTAGCCATGAACGAGGAACAAGAAGAGAACATCCCCGACGAAATCAGGCTCAGCGATTTGCTGGAGCAAATTGAGAAGGTCAACAAAATGATTGACTTGCACCGGGGCGATGAATTTATGGAAGGCCAATACCGGCACATCAAAAGTCGGTTTGTAAGCGAAATGCAGGAAATCCTGCTTCGCTACGAAGTGTTCGTGTACGGCGAACCACAGGTTGCCGCCTGACATTTCCCCGGAAAATAAACGCCCCGCGCCCGCGTTTGGTAAAGGCTGATGCGCGTCTGACCGTTTTTGCCATGAAATTCCGCTCTGCCCTCGCCGGGCTTGTCCTCTTTTTTTCGCTGACCGCCGCCGCGCAGGTGACGATTCGCCCTCGGGTGGAGCGGCAAACTTCCCGCGAGGTGAACCTCCTTCGCGTCGAATTGGCCGGGCCGTACACCATCCTGACCTTTGAGTACCGCATCTCGCGCGAGCGGGGTATGCAGCAGATTCCGCCCGAACTGCGGCAGTTTTACAAATACCTCGAACCCCAGGCTACGTCCACCATCGGCTTTCAACCTTCCAGCCGCCTGACGGTCAACCAGGGCGGCACCCGGCGGTCGTTCCGGTTCATCAAAGCCCAGGGTATTCCCACCGATCCCGAGCGCCAGCAGGTGTACCCCGGCGACCAGGGCACGTTTAAAGTCTATTTTGAGCGCCTGGAATCGGGTATGGAGGTGTTTGACCTGTTCGAGTGCCGCAGCGAAGGCAGTTACACGTGCTGGAATTACGTGGGCGTCCACGTCACCAACCCCGCCGTGCGCCGCCCGGCCCCCCGGCCCCGGGTAAACCCAGCTCCCGTTCCAGTCCCCCGGCCAGAGCCGCCCGTGGCTTCGCGCCATGCGCCAACGGTTCCCCCCGTCGAAAAACAGCCTGAAAACGGCCCCGTGGTCGTCAGCGGACAGGTATTCGACGCCGTCACGAAACAGCCCATCAACGCCACGCTCAGCTACCGGGCGGGCGGGCGCGGGGTCGATTCCACCCGCACCATTCAGGGGCTGGGCATTTACCGACTGACGCTGCCCAAAGGCACTTACGAGTACGCGGTGGTCGCTTCCGGTTACGAACGCCTCACCGAAACCCTCGACCTGACCCAGCCCGCCGGACTTACCCAGGTGGACCGTGACATTTTCCTGAAACCCCAGCGCTCCAGTGGCCCCACGCCGGAGCCGGTCGCAACTAAACCGGCGACGCCACCGTCTTCCGTGCCGACGCCGTCCGTCCGCCGCTCGATTTTGACCACGCCGCCCGTGGTGGGCCGGAAGGTGGAGTTGAAAAACGTGCTGTTTGAAACCGGCAAGGCCACGCTGCTGACCGATTCGTACGCCACCCTCGACGATCTGGTCCAGTGGATGCAGGAGAATCCGCAGGTGGAAATCCGCCTCGAAGGCCACACCGACCGCCTGGGTGATTCGCAGCAAAACCTCGCGCTTTCGCTCGACCGGGTCATCGCCGTCAAGCGTTACCTGACCGGCAAGGGCATCGCCGCTGACCGCATCCAGACCAAAGGCTACGGCGACACCCGCCCGCTCACGCACGGCACCAGCGAAGAAGAACGCCGCAAAAACCGGCGCGTGGAATTTGTCATTGTGAAGTCGTAGGAACGGCTTTTTGAGCGTTCAGAAAGAATCCGCAATGCTCAATGTTCAATTTTCAAGGCTCAATGATTTTCGTTGAACGTTGAAAATTGGACATTGAGCATTGAAAATTTACAGCCATTCTCCTTCCATGCCTGACATCCTGACCGTCGCCCTCAATCCCGCCCTCGACAAAAGCACCACCGTGGCGGGCATCGTGCCCGACAAAAAACTGCGCTGCGCGCCGCCACATTACCAGCCCGGCGGCGGGGGCATCAACGTGGCGCGGGCCATTCACAAACTCGGCGGTGCGGCCACGGCACTGTACCTGTCGGGCGGGCACGGTCGGCAGTTTTTCCGGGAATTGCTTGAACAGGAGGGCATCGAAACCCTGCCCCTGCCGATGGTGGGCAGCATCCGCGAAAGTTTTGCGGTGGTCGACACGATTACCGGCCAGCAGTTTCGCTTCAACGAACCCGGCCCGACCGTTACCGAAGCCGAATGGCAACACTGCCTCGACGAAGTCGGAAAAATGGTTGGTCTTCGCTACCTCGTTGGCAGCGGCAGCCTGCCGCCGGGCGTGCCCGCCGATTTCTACGACCGCCTCGGAGCCGTGGCCAAACGCCTCGGTGCCCGCTACCTGCTCGATACCTCCGGCGAAGCCCTCCGCCACACCGCCGAGGGCAGCGGGGCGTTTTTGCTCAAGCCCAATTTGATCGAACTGAGTGCGCTTTCGGGCGAAACCAACCTGGAAATGGACGAAGTGGACGATGCCGCCAAAGCCCTCATCGAGCGGGGGGCGGCGGAGGTGCTCGTCGTGTCGCTGGGGGCGCAGGGCGCGCTGCTGGTGAGCCGCGACGGGTGCAAACACGTGATGGCCCCGACCGTGAAGAAACGCAGCACCGTCGGGGCGGGCGACAGCATGGTGGCGGGCATGACTTTGGCGCTGCTGCGCGGGCGTTCGCTGGAAGAAGTCGTGTGTTTCGGCGTGGCCTGTGGGTCCGCTGCCACGATGAACGAAGGCACCGAACTTTGCCACCGGCGCGACGCGGAACGGCTGTTTGAGAAAATGAAAAACCGGATGGCCGGGTGAAAGTGCGTTCGACATGCTGAACCGACGCCACGGTTCAGCATGCCGAAGACCCATCAGGCTTTCTCCATCAACTCGACAATTTCCGCCGAGATGCCCACCGCCGAGAAGCCGCCGTCGTGAAAGAGGTTCTGCATCGTCACTTTTTTCGTCAAATCGGAAAACAGCGTGACGACGTAGTCGGCGCATTCTTCGGCGCTGGCATTGCCGAGCGGCGACATCCGGTTGGCGTACTCGAAAAACGCGTCGAACCCGCTGATGCCCGTGCCCGCCGTGGTTCTGGTCGGCGACTGCGACACGGTGTTCACCCGGACGCCCTTCTTCTTGCCGTAGCGGTAGCCGTAGCTGCGGGCGATGCTTTCGAGCATGGCTTTGGCCTGGGCCATGTCGGTGTAGTCGGGGAAGGAGCGCTGTGCGGCGATGTAGCTCAGGGCCACCACCGAGCCACCCTCGGCGATGGCGTCGAGTTTTTCGGCGGTCTGGAGCATTTTGTGCAGCGACAGCGCCGACACGTCGAGGGCTTTCAGAAACCAGTCGTAGTTCAGGTCGCCGTATTCTTTTCCCTTGCGGATGTTGGTGCTCATGCCAATGCTATGGAGGACGAAATCAATCGGCCCGCCGAGTACCTCCTGCGACTGGGTGAAAAGTTTCTCCAAATCGCCCATTTCCGTCGCATCGGCGGGGATGATTTCGGCGTTGCACGAGTCAGCGAGTTGCTTGATGGCCCCCATGCGCATGGCGATGGGCGCGTTGGTAAGGGTGAAGGTGGCGCCTTCTTCGTGGGCCTTGAGGGCCACTTTCCAGGCGATGGAGTTCTCGTCGAGGGCACCCGAAATGATGCCGCGCTTGCCGTTCAATAAGCCAAAAGCCATGTCTTGAGTGAAAAGTGGAAAGTGGAAAGTGTAGAGTTAGCGGTACGTCCAGCGTATTTTTGGCCCAAAGTAACGACTTTCCGAAGGCAACTTTTCACTTTTCACGTTCCACTTTTCACTCCATGCTCGTCCGTCCGGCCACCGAAGCTGATTTGCCCGCCGTGCTGCGCCTCTACGAAACGGCGCTTGAAGACCCCAAAATCCTGTCGCTGGAAGCCGCCACGGCCCTTTTTCACAAAATGCAGGCGTACCCCGACTACACGCTCTACGTGGCCGAAACCGACGCCGGGCTGGTTGGCACGTTCGCGCTGCTCGTCATGGACAACCTCGGGCATTTCGGCACGCCCTCGGGCGTGGTCGAAGACGTGGCCGTGCGCCCCGATCAACAGGGTCAGGGAATCGGAAAACAGTTGATGGAATTCGCCCTGGCCCGCTGCCGCGAAAAGGGGTGTTACAAACTAACCCTGTCGAGCAACCTCCGCCGCACCGACGCCCACCGGTTTTACGAATCGCTGGGCTTCCGCAAACACGGATTTAGTTTTCTGATGGAAATTCAGGGCTGAGTTTGCGCGCAACAGTAGCGACCTTCGCCCAAACTTCCCGCTTGTTTTTCCATGAAAATTCTTGCTTACAGCGTCGGTGAATACGAGGTGCCGCTGTTGCAAAAGGCCAGCGCCAGCCGCCACCAGCTCACGCTGCTGACCGAAAGCCTGACGCCCGAAACGGCCCCCCGCGCCCAGGGGTACGACGCCGTCCTGGTTTTCACCACCGACGATGCCTCGGCTCCGGTACTCCAGCGCCTGCACGAAGCGGGCGTACGGTACCTCGTCACCCGGTCGGCGGGCACCGACCACATCGACCTGCCCGCTGCCGAACGACTCGGGCTTCGGGTGGCCAGCGTACCCCGGTACTCGCCGCACGCCATCGCCGAACACGCCGTGGGGATGATGCTGGCCCTGGGGCGGCACCTGATTCGCAGCACCGACAACGCCCGGCGTTTCGACTTCGCGCTGACGAAGGAGATGGTGGGATTTGAACTGCACGGCAAGACGGCGGGCATCGCCGGTTTTGGCAAAATCGGAGCGGTGGCGGCCCGCATTCTGTCGGGGTTCGGCTGCCGGGTGCTGGCCTACGATTTGTTTCCCGAGCAGGCTGCCCAGCACGCCGAATCGCCGGTTGAATTCGTCGAGTTGCCCGTGCTGCTGACCGAATCCGACGTGCTTTCGGTGCATTTGCCGCTCACCGACGCCACGCGGGGGCTGTTTAATGCCGAAACCTTCGGGCAAATGAAACGCGGCGCGATGCTCATCAACACGGGTCGGGGCGGGGTACTCGATACCCGACACGCGCTCAAAGCCCTGCAAAGCGGTCAGCTTGGCTACCTCGGCATCGACGTGTACGAACACGAGCGGGGCTTGTTTTTCGGCGACCATTCCGACGAGAAACAGCACGATCCGCTACTGGCAAGCCTGCTGGCCCTCGACAACGTGCTCGTGACCGGCCACCAGGGGTTCCTCACCCACGAGGCCCTCGAAGCCATCGCGCAGCAGGCCATCGGGCACCTGGATCGGTGGAAACAGGAAACGGCTGCTTCCCTCCCGCGCCCTTCGTAAAACGGCCCATGCCTACCGTCTTACCGTTTGTACCTTTCGCCGGTAGGTTCCGGCGATTCCGCCCGGAGTTGGGTGGCGGTCTGGCTGCGCCCGTCGTGCGACCAGCCCGGCGGGGCAAATACGTAATTGAACCGGTCGCGCACCGTAAGGCCGGGCTGACGCAGGTCGTGCCAGAGTACGCGCCATTCGCGGAATGCTACTTCCGAAAACTGTTGAGTATCAAGCGGTTTTTTTAACCCGTATCGTGTTGCTTCGGTGGCGGTTTCGGGCGCGAAGGTGCCGAAAAGTTTGTCCCACACGATCAGCACCTGCCCCATGTTTTTATCGAGGTACGCCACGTTCGAGGCGTGGTGCACGCGGTGGTGCGAAGGCGTCACGAGAATTTTTTCCAGAAAACCCAGCGTACGCACCGTTTCGGTGTGGAGAAAAAACTGGTAGGTCTGGTTGAGGGCGTAAATAAACAGCACGTGCGTGCCGTCGAAACCCAGCAGGGCCGCCGGGGCGAAAAACAGGTAGCGGTACAGCGGCTGCATCATCGAGGAGCGGAGCGCCACCGTAAAATTGAAATGTTCGGCGGAGTGGTGGTTGCTGTGCACCGCCCACAACACCCGGCAGTAATGCTCGGCGCGGTGGAGCCAGTAAAAGCAGAAATCCTGCGCGAAAAATACGGTCACCCAGGCGGCGGCCCGGTGTTGCTGCCAGAAATCCCACAGCAGGGAGCGGCGGGCCAGACCGTCGAGCACAAAAAAGGCGACGCTCTTCATGGCCACGTCGAACACCAGCCCGCCCGCGCCGAGGAGCAAACTGTTCAGACTTTCCTTGAAATTGTACAACTGACGATGTTCCCGGTGGCTCAGGTATAGCTCGAGGGCAATGAAGAAAAGGTAGGTTGGCGTGGTGATGAAGGCCAGTAGCGCTTCCATAAATTCAAAAGAGTGGGTGAGTTGACGGCGGTAAATTCCTTACAAAAATGCAAAGAAAAGGGTTACCAAACGCATCCGTTCAGGTAACCCTTTTTTCGCTGTCTGGAAGGCTATTTTCGCTGCAGTACGATTTCCTCGCCCGGCTGAAATTCTTTCGTAAAAATCACCCCGCTGCCGGGCTGACCATTCACCGTAAACGTTTCGCCCAACCCGTGGGCCAGCTTCAGCGGACCACCTGCGAGGCTTTTCAACCGGATTTCCTCGGTTTTGCCCCCCAAAACGGTCGCCGAAACCAGAAACGCTCCTTCGGCCCGCAGGTTTTCAAAGTTGAAACTTTTCCAGTCGCGGTGAATGGCGGGCAGTACGTGCAGCACGTCGCCGCGCTGCTGGAGGAGCAGTTCGAACACCGTCGTCAGCGCCCCGAAGCCGGCGTCCAACTGCATGATTTCGCGGTTGGGCCGGTCAGTGGGTTGCTTGGCCCAGCCCGCGTCGGCAATGAGGCTGGTGCCCTGAAAGGCGGCGTTATGAAGCGTACCCCGGCCTTCGTTGGTGTAGGTGCTTTTCCAGAAATGCAGCCAGTCCACGGCGGCCTCGGGCTGGTCCATGCGGCTCCAAATCGTGGCGGCCCACGGGACGCACCAGCCCGACCAGGCTCCCGGCCCGCGAAACGTCCAGGCCCGCAGGCTGGTGTTGACCACGTCGCGGTGGGCGGGGTCTTCCGGGTCAACGGTGCAAAACGGGTAAATCGCCGCGAGGTGCGAGTGGTGCCGGTGGCTACCGAATAAGTCTTTGCCTTCCCACAACCCGATGCGTTTGCCACCCTGCGTGTAGCCGCCTTCCTCGAAATAATTGCCGTCTACGAGCGTGTAGGCGGGCAGGCGGGCGTCCACGTCGGCCCAGCGCGGGTCGAGGGGTTTGCCCAGCACCCGCGCCGCTTCGGGCATGAGGCGGGCGATGCGGTGCAGGGCAGCGAGTTGAAACGAGGCGTCACGGCCCCAGGCCTGCATGGTGTTGCCACCGTATTCGGGACTGACCGAAATCGGCAGGCTCCAGCGTTTTTTGCCCGGATTAGCCGGGTCGTCTACCTCTTCGAGCATGGCGAAATAGCCCTCGAAGGCCCCTTCCAGCAGCGGCCAGGCGGTTTTTTCGAGTACGGCCCGGTCCATCGTGTAGCGGTAATGCTGCCAGGCGAGGTAGGCCATCCAGGCGGTGCAGGCGTGGTCGATGGTGCCGGTCCAGAACGTGCCGACCACGTGGCAGCGGTCGTCGACGGCGTGGGGGAGGAGCAAGGCCCCTTTCCGTCCGAAGAAGGCCTCGCCGTTCTTTTTCAGTTCGGGCATCCAGCCCGCCATCATCGCCCAGAGCGGATTCAGGTGCGCGGCGCGGTTGGAGGCCAGCGCCGGGCCGTAAATCATCTGGATGTTGATGTTGAAGTGGTAATCGTTGCTCCAGGGCGGCAGTTGGTAGTCTTCGTTAAACGGCCCCTGTAAGGCAGCGGCCACGCCCTGCGGCGGGGTGACGCAGGCTTGTTTGTAGAGGCCGTAATCCACGATTTCCTGCAAAATCGGGTCGGGGAGGTGGAGGCGGGGGACGGAGGCCCAATAAGCCGACCACCAGCCCATCGGGAATTTATCGGGGCGGAGTAAGTCGGTTGCCTGAAGTTTTTGAACCACTTTTTCGGTTGCTCCCCTGCTTAAATCGGTCGCAAAAAATAAAGTTCCGTTGCCCGATTGGCGGTAGCCGATGGCCAGCGGGTTGTCGTCGGGGAGCGTTTGGGTGAAGCCGGTGACGCCCGATTTCTCGAAAAGCACAGGCCCGTTCACGCCCACCTTTTCCAACTGGCCCTTCACGCTTTCCCAACTTGGTATCAGTTTTTGGGTTGTTTTGCCGCGTAGCGCAGCGGGTAACTGCACCCAGGACAGTTCCTCGTTGACGGCCTGCCGGAGCACGAGTTTTTCTTCTTTCCCGGATGAATTTTTCGAGAAAACATTCACTGTACCCGTCGCCAAATCGAGCACGGCCCGCTGAAGTTGCCAGCCGTCAGGCAGCGTAATTTCCAGCCGCCCGCCGCCAATTTGCTGGGGCCGACCGAGGTTGGGTGCGCCGGTTTTTACGGGCACGGCAAACGCAGCCTGGATGCCCGCCTCATCGCTGGCCTGGAGCATTCGTTTCACGTCCTGGAAGGTCGTGCGTCCAGTAGGCCGGTCCGTCGAAAACTCGTTACCGCCCCGGTGGTCCCAGAATCCGGCGCGGCCAATCGTGATTTTCAGCGTCTGGCCCTCCCCCCAAATCATCAGCCCCTGGGTGCCGTTGCCCAGCAGCACCCCGGCGTGGGGGCGCAGGATGGGGAACGGCCAGGTGAGCGGTTGGGGCTGGGCGAATGCGAGCGAGGCATAGAAAAACAGGAGCGCGGTGAGGCGGAGTTTCATATAGTTTGGAGGTTATGGGCGTAAAAAAACGCGGCAGATGGGCCGCGTTTACAAGTCTTCGGGGTTGCGGGAACTGTGAAATACCTTCTGAATTACCACGACATCTTCATCCAAAAGTTCGTAAATAATCCGGTATTTTTTCCAGATGAGTTCGCGCAATGTTTCATCGTTCAATCCAGGCACAACCCGGCCCATTTCAGGAAACGTGATTAACAGGCGTGTTCTCTGCGAAATGGTCTGCGTCACCTCGTTGGCGCGTTGGCGTGAAAACGCTTCCAGGTACGCGTAAATGCCGTTCAGGTCGTCGCGGGCATTGGCGGACCAGATTACTGCTGCCATCGGCCACGAAATTGGGCTTCGATTTCCTCCTGCGTGAAGGTGTTACCTTCCCGGTACTGCTGACGGCCCTTTTCGACGGCTTCCAAAATTAGAAGTCGCTCAATCAATTCATCAAGCGGGAACGAGTTGGGGAGTTCCTCAATGGCTTGCGCGACCAATTCCTTCGTCATGGCTTCGTTGGACTTACGTAGTTTCAAAAGTAACCGATTTTGCCCGAAATAGGAACTTCACGGTTTCAGCACCAACCGCCCCGTCGCCGTTCGCTCGATTTCGGCCCGGTTCATCAGTTCGGGCCGGGCTTTACCGGTAGCGAAAAGCTCGGCCTGGTCGGCGTAGTGCGGGCTGGCGCGGTGGCCCGACTGGCCCGTGGGCAGCACGCTCGTGCCGTGGGCCGCGTCGGCAAAATCGACGATGCGCCGCAGGGCCGGGCCGTACACGACGGGGTAGAGGCCGGTTGAATCGATGAAAAAGTCGAGGTTGTTGAGCGTTTCGCGGCCGCCGGGTACGGGCATGGGGCCGACGTTGAAGTACGTAGCCAGCAGCGGCCCGGCCACAGCC
This sequence comes from Spirosomataceae bacterium, assembly GCA_965249815.1. Taxonomy (GTDB): domain Bacteria; phylum Bacteroidota; class Bacteroidia; order Cytophagales; family Spirosomataceae; genus JAJAZB01. The sequence goes on from CBDFMV010000003.1 coordinate 2,673,251, forward strand.
AGGGGGTGTTGGTGCGTGAGCGTGTGGACCCGCTCCCAGCGCCAGTCGGCGGGGTCGGGACCGAGTTGCTTTTCGAGGTCGGCCACGGCCCGGCGGAAGGCCTCGGTCAGGATTTGGGTGCGGGTTTCGCGGGCAGGCGTGGCGCGGTTGTCCCACCACGGCGAGGCGTCGCGGCGGAGCCAGCGGACCATGTTGCGCTTGAAACAGGCGTGGTCGAAAAAGGGGTGCAGCAACTCGCCCAGTTCGTCGCGGAGGGCCAGTTCGCCGATTTGGTAGAGGAAGCGGTAAAACACCGCCGGCTCGGTGCTCGCCAGTTCGTGCGCGCCATTCCAGGCCAGGAGCGCGTCGTACGCGCGGGTTTGGTTGGCGTTTTTGGGGTCAAGACCGGGTTTTACCAGGGGCAACAATTCCTTCAACAACGCCGGAAACAGGGGGTTGGTCACGTCGTTGACCACCGTCCGCACGGCTGCGGGCGTCCAGTCCCGTTTTTCAGTGAACAGCAGTTGTTCGATGCGCCGGGCGCGGTCGCCGGCCATGTAGTAGCCGGGCACCAGCCCCGTGCCGCCATCCCCCGGCTGAGGTGCCCCCGGCTGAGGCGTCCCCGGCTGGTTGTTGGCCGAGAAAAGCACGCCGCGTCCGGGATTCAGGGCCTGGGGGTTCTGCGAAAACGGCCACCAGCCCGTCGGGTCATCGGCCCCGGTGGAGCCGTCAAGCAGCAGGTAGGGGCGTACGTGGGGCGGGCGGATAGGCAGTTTGGCCGCCGCCCACCAGGCGATGTTCCCGCTGGCATCGGCCCACATTACGTTGAGGCCGGGGGCGTGGAGTTTGGCCACGGCAACCCCGGCCTGGGCGGCGGTGCGGGCGTGGGCCAGTTCGTAAAACGCCTCGCCCGCCCGGTTCGGAAATTTCAGGAACGTCCACCACAGCGCGACGGGCTGGGTGGTCAGGCCGGTTTGGCGGAGCGCGCCTTCCACGTCCTGAATCAGGATGCCGTGGCGCGATTCCCGCACGGGCAGGGTCACGTTGGCGCTGTCTTTCACGCGAATCGTTTCGGTGCGGATTTGGAGGTCTTCCCAGTGATCTTTAAACCACACCTGGCTGGGGTTTTGCGGATTGGGTTTTTCGCGGTAAAAATCCACGTCGTCGTTCTCGAACATGGTCAGGCCCCAGCCGCCGCGTTCGTTGTGGCCCAGCGCGCCGAAGGGCGTTCCGGCCAGAAAGTTGCCGTAAAAATTCAGTCCCGGACACACCAGGTGCGCCTCGTACCACACGGAAGGCTGCCCGAAACCGATGTGCGTGTCGTTGCTCAGGATGGGCTTGCCCGATTTCGTTTTTTTGCCCGAAATGACCCAGCCGTTGGAGCCGACGAAGGGCCGCACGGGCAGGGACGTTTGCAGGCGGGTGAGGTGGTTGGCGAGGCGGGTCAGCGTTCGGGTCGCGGCGGTCTGGGCCGGGCTGGGCTGCACCGGAATCATCGGCTCGTCGGCGGGCCAGTCGGCGTTGAAATCGGCGAGGTAGTTGGGTCCGAGCTTTTCGAGAATTGTCGTGAAATACGCGTCGGAACGAAAGGCTTCGGCGAACCCAAAGGCCAGGTAACCCTGGATAATTTCGCAGTCTTCGAGGGTGAAGGGCGTTTTCGGAATGCCCGCCAGCGTGAATTCAAGCGGAGTTTCGCCTTGCTGGATGAACGCGTTCACGCCGCGCACGTAGGCTTCGGCGGCCTGGACGAAAGGCGCGCCGGGGATCTTACGGTACACCGAATCAATCGTGCGTCTGGCGTTGTGTCGCAGGCTGAGGGTGCGGAAAAAGCGGTCACTTGACAGGGCCTCCGGGCCGAATGCCTCGGCCAGCCGCCCGTCGGCGAGGCGGCGGATCATTTCCATCTGAAACAGCCGGTCGCGGGCGTGGACGTACCCGAAGGCGTAAAACAAATCGGCCTCGTTCCGGGCGTACAGGTGCGGCACGCCGTAGCCGTCGAAGAGCACCTCGACCGAATCGCGCTGGCCGGGTAGTTGCACGGTGGCGTCAAGGTCAGGGGCCTGGCCGCGCAACCAGAGCCAGCCCACGAGCACGGCTCCGACGAGCAGTGCCAGCAGGACGAGGAGGAGGCGTTTGAGGAGTTTCATCTGGTTGGAGGTGGGTTTTATTCAACTACGGGGCACACGCCAAATTCATTCTTCAGTTCCTGTTTTCCGGTCATGGCGTTGAAGTGCTGATTTTGCCAAAAGTAATGAATCCACTACCCTTGCAAAATTCCGGGACTAAATTGGGTAAATCCCCCCGTCGGGCGGTACTTTTACCATCTGTTTGTCAAACCGACAGTTTACCAACCGATTTCCAAACCTTGCAACCGATGAAGCACACCTCCTGGCCGAAACGCCTCCTGCTGGCCTGCCTGACGGGCCTGCTGGCCCTCGGCACTACGTTCGGCCAAACTCCCGAAAATCCCCTTCAGGGGCAGCGGGTGCTGGTTTTCTCCAAAACGAAGGGCTTCCGTCACGCCTCGATTCCCCAGGGGAAAGCCGCCATCACGCTCCTGGGTAAAAAGTACGGCTTCACCGTCGACACGACCGAGAACGCGGACAAATTCACCGAGGCCAACCTGAAAAATTACAAGGTGGTGATTTTCCTCAGCACCACCGGCGACGTGCTCAACCCGCAGCAGCAGGTTGAGTTCGAGCGGTACGTTCAGGCCGGTGGGGGCTACGTGGGCGTTCACGCCGCGACCGACACCGAGTACGGCTGGCCCTGGTACAACAAATTGGCCGGAGGGCAATTTCTCAGCCACCCCGGCAACCCGAACGTGCGAAAAGGCCAGGTGACGGTGCGCGACAAGAACCACCCGGCCACACAGGGAATGCCCGACACGTTCGAGAAAACCGATGAATTTTACGATTTCAAGAACTTCAACAACGAGGTGAAGGTGCTGATGACCATCGACGAAGCCTCGTACGGCGATTCAAAAATGAACGCCGGGGCCAACCACCCGATGGTCTGGTACCACGAGTACGACGGCGGACGGGTGTTTTACACGGCCTTCGGCCACACCGAGGAGACCTTCATGGAGCCGCTCTTCCTCCAGCATTTCTGGGGTGGCCTGCGCTGGGTGGCCTCCGGCGCGCCGAAACTCGATTACAAAAAAGCCCGTTCGGAGCGCGCTCCTGAAGACAACCGCTTCACCCGCACCACGCTCGACGAGAAACTTTATGAACCCACCGAACTCGTGGTGCTCGACGACAACCGCGTCATTTATACCGAGCGCCACGGGCAGGTGAAGCTCTACAACCCGAACGCTAAAGGCCAGAAAGTGAAAACCATCGCCAACATTCCGGTGTACGACAAATCGGAGTACGGCCTGATGGGGGTCAACGCCGACCCGCAGTTCAGCCAAAACCACTGGGTGTACCTCTACTACTCGCCCGACGCGGCCCGGTGGGGGGCCGACACCGCCCAGCACCTCTCGCGGTTCAAGTACGACGTGGCCAAAGACACCCTGCTGATGGACACCGAGCAGGTGCTGCTGCGCATCCCCGTGAAACGCGGCGGGCGCTGCTGCCACACGGGCGGCTCCATTGCCTGGGACAAGGCCGGAAACCTTTACCTCTCGGCGGGCGACGACACGGACCCGTTTGCTTCCGATGGCTACTCGCCGAGCGACGAGCGCGCCGACCGGACCTTCTGGGACGCGAAAGGCACGTCGTCGAACTCGAACGACCTGCGTGGTAAAATTCTGAGAATCAAACCGAAAGCCAACGAAGCAGGCTACGACATTCCCGAAGGAAATCTTTTCCCGAAAGGCACCGAAAAAACCCGTCCGGAAATTTACGTGATGGGCAACCGCAACCCGTACCGCATTTCGGTGGACCAGCGCACGGGTTTCCTGTACTGGGGCGAAGTCGGGCCGGATGCGGGCGAAAACAAGGAAGGCCGCGGTCCCCGTGGGCACGACGAAATGAACCAGGCCCGCAAAGCCGGTTATTACGGCTGGCCGCTGTTCGTGGCCGACAACAAGCCCTACAACCAGTACAATTTTGAAACCAAGCAGTCCGGGCCGCTCTACGACCCGGCCAAACCCATCAACAACTCGCCCCACAACACGGGTTTGCAGGAATTGCCCCCCGCCAACAAGGCCTTCATTTATTACCCTTACGCCGATTCGCGTGAGTTTGGGGAAATCGTGGGCAAGGGCGGCCGCAATGCCATGGGCGGGCCGGTGTACTACTTCGACGATTACGACGCCAATTCAAAGGTGAAATTTCCGAAGTACTACGACGGTAAATTCTTCGCCTACGACTGGATGCGCGACTGGATCAACCCCGTCACGATGAATCCCAACGGCGATTTCGCGGGCATGGAACGCTTCCTGCCATCCTGGAAGTTCTCGCACACGATGGACATGCAGTTTGCCAAAGACGGCTCGCTGTACGTGCTCGAATACGGCCCCAACTGGTTCGCCCAGAACGACGAAGCCCGCCTCACCCGCATCACCTACAACGCCGGCAACCGCCCGCCCGTGGCCATGGCCATGGTGGACAAACCCGCCGGGGCCGCGCCGCTGAAAGTGGCGCTTTCGTCGAAAGGCTCGATGGACTACGACGGCGACGCGCTGAAGTACGAATGGACGGTGGGCAAGCAGAAATTCGCCACGCCCAACGCCACCTTCACCTTCGCCAAACCGGGCATTTACCAGGCCAACCTGATAGTGACCGATGCTGTCGGCAACAGCACCACGCAGGCCGTGGACATCAAGGTGGGCAACGAGGTGCCGAAGGTTGAGCTGGCCGTGAAGGGCAACAAAACGTTTTACTTTGACAACCAGCCCGTCGAGTACGAAGTGAAGGTGTCGGACAAGGAAGACGGCTCGCTCACGGCCGGTGCCCCGGGGAACAGGAAAATTGCTGGGGAGGACGTGTACGTCAGCGTGAACTACCTCGAAGGTTTCGACAAAACGATGATCGCTCAGGGCCACCAGATGAACACGAGCTTTGCCACCGGCAAGCGCCTCATCGACCTGAATGATTGCAAAGCCTGCCACGCGATTGACAAAAAATCGGTCGGCCCGGCCTACCGTGACGTGGCCAAAAAGTACAAAGGCGCGTTTATGGCCGAAGGCAAACTGGCCGACAAAGTGATTCGGGGCGGCGGCGGCGTGTGGGGCGAGCAGGCCATGAGCGCCCACCCGCAGGTATCGAAGGCCGACGCCACCGAAATGGTGAAGTACATTCTGAGCCTGGCCGACGCCAAAAAGGCCAGCCAACCCGTGAAAGGTACCTACGTGACCGAGGCAAAAAGCAAACCCGGCACCTACATTTTCTCGGCCAGCTACACCGACAAGGGCAATGGGGCCATTCCGCCGCAAACCGCCCAGCAGACCGTCACCCTGCGCAGCCCGGTGGTGAAAGCCACCACCAACGACGGCACCAACGCCACCATGAATTACAAACTGCCCACCGGCAGCGAGGCCATCGTGGCGCTGGGCAACGGCAGTTACGTGGTCTTCAAGGGCCTTGACCTGACGGGCATCAGCAGCCTGAATGTAACGGCCTTCTCGTCGAAAGGTCAGACCGTGGGCGGAAAAATCGAAGTCCGCCTCGGCTCGCCCACGGGCCGCCTGTTGGGCACCGCCGACGTGGAGAACGGCAGGATGGGCGCGGTGAAACTGCCCCTCGCTCCCGCCGGGCCGGGACCTTCCGGCTCAGCCGTGCACGACGTGTACCTGGTCTTCACCAACGCCGAGGCCAAAGCAGGTCAGCCGCTTTTTGCCGTGGACACGGTGACGTTTGAGCGCGCTGACGGCGGGGCGACGAGCGGCGGAAAGTAAGGGAATGGGTAATTCAGGTAATTGGGTAATTTAGGTAGTTGGGTAAATTGATTGTTGCTTTCAAGGCGATAATCGGAATAGTCCAATTACCTTAATTACCCAATTACTTTAATTTCCCAATTCCAATGATAAATTTTCTCGGCTTCCCGGTCCTCTTCTGGGCCAAATTCTTCGCCTCGCTCTTCGCGGGGATACTCTTCACCCAATCGGGCCTCAACAAGGTTTTCGATTACACGGGAAACCTCGCCTACCACCGCGACCACTTCAAGAATTCGCCTCTGGCCCCGACGGTCGGGCCGATGACGCTCGCCATCACCCTGCTCGAAACCGCCGCCGGACTCCTGTCGGTCGTTGGGGCAGTGCTGCTCTTTTTCGGAAACGAAACTGTCGCCTTCCTCGGCCTCTGGCTGAGCGTGGTGGACATCCTCTGCCTGTTTCTGGGCCAGCGCGTGGCGAAAGACTACGCCGGGGCGGCATCGCTGGTTTCGTACTTCGTGGCGCTGGCGGGAGGATTGCTGCTGTACGCGGCGGCCTGACGGTTATTTTTTAAACTGCAACGCCAGCACGTTCCGCGCCACGGCTTGCCCCTGTTTCAGTCCCGCCTCCCCGGAAGGCCGGTAGTGAATGCCCCCGTACACCCGAGAAATGGCTGCTTCCCGCGCCGCATCCAGGAACGAAGCGTACGAACGCGGTCCCAGGCCGAGGTGGTCGTAGGAATGGTCGGTGAAGGCGTAGTTTTCGCCAAAAACGTCCGTCAGCGCCGTAGCCGCGGCGGCTGAGAGCGTTGCGTGGGCCGCTGAGTACTCCGGGTGGGCGGGCGTGGGAATGTGCGGGTTCCAGTCGGCGTGACCCAGTACCTGCCGCACCGCCGTGACGGGCCGCATCACGTTGTAGGTGTACTTCGATTTCCACGAACTCACGCAGGCGTCGGAAAAGGCCATGCTGACTTTGGCGTAGGCTTCGGCGGCGAGCGCGAGGTTTGCTTTTTCCCGCGTCAGCACCTGCGCCAGAATGGAAACCCAGTGGCCAGTGGACGTGTAGTTTTTCCCGTCGGGCAAATCGTTCCAGAAGTCGGCGATGGCGGTTTGTTCGGGAGTTCGGATCAGCGAAACGTCGTAAACTTCCTTCGCGGCGGCATAAAAAGGCGAACCGGGGTCGGTCGAAAACGGAGTTGGCGGGCCGGGGTCCACGGCGGCGTTGGCGGCCACGAACGGGCGGTTTTTGCCCCAGTTTGGTTCCACGGCTTTGGCGTACGCGGGCGGGGCGGGTTCCCACAGGCCGGTGCCGACGGGCGGAGTGTAGGCGGTCGCGTTGTCAAAACCGTCGGTTTTCGCCCAAGCCACGACGGCGACGGCAACGACCCGACCGAAGGCTGCGGAGCGGTCAATTTCCCCCGCAGAACCGTCCGCGCGAAACCGTTGCTCGTAGGCCGTTTCCAGCGAATCGATGGTTTGCCGGTTCGTCGTGGGCGTGTTTGGGTACAAAGCCCGGAACGCGGCGGCCAGCGCGGCGTTGGCGGCGGCAGGCCAGTGGTAGGTCACTCCCGGCTGGGGCTTCGGCAAATCGGCCAGGCCGTTGAGTTGACCGCCCAGCGACTGGTAGCCGGTGGTGCCGGGCACCACGGCTTCGTACAGGGCCACGCCCGTGCAGGCAAACAGGCGGGAATGTCCAATGCTCGATATGCCCGGTGTGGTGCGGGTGAGGCGGAGTTGTAGCGCCATCCAGGAAAGCGGCACCTCAGCGGAATAAGCTTCCACTGGTTGGGTCGTGCTGGGGGAGCAGGCGCTTAGCATCAGCACAACGAACAGCCCCGGCAAGAGCCGGGAGAACGAGGGGGCTATCATCGGGTTTACCTCTCGGCTGTTATTTCTTCGCTGCCGCCGACGGATTGATCATAATGTGCGCCCGGTGCGTGCCGGGGTCCATGAGCCAGGGCATGCCGGGTGCTTCGGGTTTCAATGGCAGGCCGGTGCTCTCGGCGGTGGCGTACGGAATGTACACCACGTAGCGAAAATTGCCGTCTTTCACCTCGCCGGTGGCGGGGTCGTAGGCCTCGTCCGGAGCCGAGTACACGTAAAGCGTCGAGGGCTGTTTGGGCATTTTAAACTTCCCGGCTTTCACGTCTTTCTCGCGAATCTGGAGGATTTCGGCGGGCGTCTTGCCTTCTTTTTTCAAAGCCCGGCCCCGCGCCATAAACGGATCCAGGCTTTTGTGGTAACACGAGGCGCTGAAGCCTTTCTGGGCCGGGTCGTCGGCGAGGCAGATGAGGTCGTTGGTGCCTTTTCGGAGCAAAACGAATTCACTGGCCTCGTTGTAGCCGTACACGGCGACGCCGTCGCGCTTGTCGGCAGGGGCAGCCAGCACAGCCCCTTTGATTTGAATTTCGGGCGAAGGAACAACGGTCGTTTGCGCGGTGGCACTCAGAGAAAGCAGGAAAACGGGCAGAAGGATTTTCATGGGTGCAGAGGATTGGTCCGAAAAGGTAGGAGCAATCCTACAAGAATCCAACCGAATCAACCAAGAGAACTTTTATGGGCCGTCGACTAAATTCAAAGTCAAAATTTATAGCTACTGCTTTACGTTCCTGGGGCGAAACCTGAAGCTACAAAAAGAGGCCGCCGGATGAACCGGCGGCCTCTTTGATGTCTAAACCAGCACCCCAACCCCTACTTCTTCAGGCTTCTCTTTCCCCTTTTCTTCGGGAAAAACGAAGTGCATCGGCTTCGTCACTTTTTCCGGCAGTAAGGCAATTTCGAGCACCTCGTCTACGCGGTCGACGTAGTGGAATTTCAGGTCGCCGAGGTAAGCCGAGTTGATTTCCTCCACGTCCTTGCGGTTTTTGTAGCACATCACAATTTCGCGGATGCCCGCCCGCTTGGCCGCCAGGATTTTCTCCTTGATGCCGCCCACGGGCAGCACCTTGCCGCGCAGGGTGATCTCGCCGGTCATCGCCAGGTTGGGTTTCACCTTCCGCTGGGTGTAAATCGAGGCCATCGAAGTCACCATCGTGATGCCCGCCGAGGGGCCGTCTTTGGGCACCGCGCCCGCCGGGACGTGCACGTGCAGGTTGTAGTGGTCGAAAACACGGTAGTCGATGCCCACTTCGTCGGCGTGGGCTTTCAGGAAACTCAGGGCCGTTGTGGCCGATTCCTTCATCACGTCGCCGAGTTGGCCCGAGAGCGTGATTTGGCCGCGACCTTTGCTCAGGCTGGTTTCCACGAAGAGGATTTCCCCGCCGACGCTCGTCCAGGCCAGGCCCGTTACCACGCCCGCCGTTTCGTTGTTGTCGTAGCTGTCGTTTTCAAAAACCTCCACGCCGAGCAGCTTCACCACGTCCTTCGGCGTAACTACCTTCGGGTAGTCTTCTTCGAGGGCAATGGCCTTCGTGATTTTACGAATCAGCGCGCCGATCTTCTGTTCCAGCGCCCGCACGCCCGACTCGCGGGTGTAGCCTTCCACGATTTTCTGAACGGCGGCGTCGTTGATGCTCAACGTTTTGCCTTCCAGTCCGTGTTCGCGCTTCTGCTTGGGGATCAGGTACTTTTTGGCAATCTGTACCTTTTCTTCCATCGTGTAACCCGTCAGTTCAATGATTTCCATCCGGTCGCGGAGGGCGGGCTGGATGGTGTCGAGGGCGTTGGCCGTGGCGATGAACAACACCTTGGAAAGGTCGTATTCGACTTCCAGGTAGTTGTCCATGAAGCTGTTGTTCTGCTCCGGGTCGAGCACTTCGAGCAGGGCCGACGACGGGTCGCCGCGAAAATCGGAACTGACCTTGTCGATTTCGTCGAGAATGAACACCGGGTTGGAGGTTTTCGCCTTGCGGATGTTCTGGACGATTTTGCCCGGCATGGCGCCGATGTACGTTTTGCGGTGCCCGCGCACCTCCGATTCGTCGTGAACGCCACCCAGCGACATCCGCACGTACTTGCGGCCCAGCGCTTTGGCCACCGACTTGCCCAGGGAGGTTTTGCCCACGCCGGGAGGGCCGTAGAGGCACAAAATCGGCGCTTTCAGGTTGCCTTTCATTTTGAGCACCGCGAGGTACTCGATGATGCGTTCCTTGATCTTCTCCAGCCCGAAGTGGTCGGTGTCGAGTGTTTTCTGGGCTTTTTTCAGGTCAAAATTGTCCTTGCTGTACTCGTTCCAGGGCAAATCCACCATCAACTCCACGTAGTTCATCGTCAGCGGGTATTCCGCCGACATGGCGTTCATACGCTGGAGTTTCTGGAGTTCTTTCGAGAAATGGTCGCCCACTTCCTTGCTCCACTTTTTCTTGGTGGCCTTGGCGCGGAGGTTGTCGAGTTCCTGCTCGGGCGAATCGATGCCGAGTTCTTCCTGCAACACCTTGATTTGCTGGCGGATGTAGTAATCGCGCTGCTGCTGGTCGATGTCGCTGCTGGCCTTGCTCTGGATTTCGCGCTTCAGTTCGAGCAGTTCGATGTCTTTGTGCAGAAATTCGAGCAGCGAGGTGGCCTGCACCACGCCGTCCACCGTTTCGAGCAGTTTCTGCTTGTCGGCCAGGTCGGCGTTGAGGTTCGACGACAGGAAGTGAATCAGGAAATTGTTGCTCTCGATGTTGTCGAGGGCGATCTGCGCCTCGCGGGGAATTTCCGGGTTGAGGTTCAGGATTTTCGTCGCTGCTTCGCGCAGCGATTGCACCAGCGCCTTGTTTTCGCGGTTGATTTTGGGCGGAAAATTATCGTCGATAAACCGCACTTTGGCCAGCATAACCGGCTCTTCGCGCACGTACTCGACCACCTCGAAGCGCTTTTTGCCCTGCACGATGATGGTCACGTTGCCATCGGGCAGCACGATCATTTTCAGGATGTGCGCCACGGTCCCCACTTTGTAGAGGTCCTCGCCGAGGGGTTCTTCTTTTTGCTGGTTGGCCAGCGTCAGCACGCCCACGGTGCGGTTGCCTTTGTAGGCTTTTTTCACCAGCCGGATGGATTTCTGCCGCCCCACCGTGACGGGAATCACGATACCGGGAAAAAGCACGATGTTCCGGATGGGCAAAATCGGCAGACTGTCGGCCAGTTTGTCAAAGTTCTCGTCGCTGTCAAAATCGCCCGGCGAGAGCGGAATCATCTCCAGGTTGTCGAAATCGGAAATCTCCGCCAGCCGGAGGTTGGTCAACATATCGGTGTTAAAGCTCATAAAAGCGGGTAACTGGGGCTGTCAGACTGGCAGTCCGTCAATGGGATTAAGTTCTTAAAGCTACGGAAAAATCCGTGTCAGGCAATAGCGCAAAGGGCATGCCAGCGGACGATGTGGCAGGCTGTTTTCAGTTTCCGGTTTTTAGTTTTCAGTCGGGCGCACAACAGGCTGACAACCGGAAACTGAAAGCAGTTACAGCGGGTGCGATTTTGCTTTCGGGGTGAACAGAAACGACCGTTTTTCCTCGCCACCGTAAAATACGTTGACGAGGTTGGTTTGGTCGTCGAAGAGGTCAAAGAATACGTCGTTTTGCAGGGTAAAGCCGGTGAGCGGCCCGGTGAGCGGGATTTCGAGGTACAGCCAGGTGGCATCGGCCTCAAATTCCTTCCCCAGAAACTGGTACGGGCGGCGCTGGCCTTTGCCGTTGGTCAGCACGAAATTCTGCTTCAGGTAGCGGTCGATGAGCGGCCCGAAGTTGTCTTTCAATTCCAGCCTCACGCGCTGCCCGTTGTTGGCTTTGGTCAGGGCCTTCTCAATGTCGTCGGTGAAGACGCGTACGGTGACTTCCACGGTTTTTTCCTTCGCGTTTACCCGCATTTCCGTCAGGCTGGTGTGGAAGTCGTGGCGAACAGCCGGTACTAAAAGCAGCGTGAAAATCAGCCAGAGTGCTTTCATGATAAAAAAAACTTAACCGCAATGGCGCAAAGGGAAACGCGGAGAACGCACAGGTAATACTTGCGAACTTTGCGTAAACCTTTGCGCCGTTGCGGTTAAATCTGACAAAAGGCCTCAGAAAATCACCTTGAACAAATCGTTGCCTATGGCATAGGCCATGAGCGCCAGCAACAGCACCATGCCGATTTTCTGGGCGTTTTCGAGAAACTTATCCGATGGGGCCTTGCCCGACACGATTTCGTAGAGCAAAAACGTGGAGTGGCCGCCGTCGAGGGCCGGAATGGGCAGGGCGTTCATGAAGGCTAATGCCATTGAAAGTAAACCTGTTACAACCCAGAAGCGATGCCAGTCCCAAACTCCACCAAACAAGTCGTGAGCAATTGAAATAGGCCCACTAAGTGCCTTAGATGGGTTTACCTCGCCCCGGAAAATCTTCCCAAATCCCCGGATGTTGTCGAACACCACGTTGAAGGCCCGCTTCGTACCCACGCCGATGGCCTGACCCAGCGAGTACTTGACGATGGTGGGCTGGAGCAGCGAAGCCATCGCAAAGCCAATCTTGCCGTTCTGGCCGTCGCGGACGACGGGCATGGTCAGGGTTTGCAGGCGACCGCTGCGTTCGATGACCACCGCCGCTTGTTTTCCCGCAAACCGGCGCAGGGTTTCAACCATCTCCTGCCAGTAGCGAATGGGCTGGCCGTTGACGCTCACGATGCGATCGCCGGGTTTGAGGCCCGCTTTCCCGGCGGGCATACCCGGCGTGAGTTCGCCGACTTTGAACGGAATAGCCGGTTCGACGAAGCGTTCGGCGGACTTCTGGTCCGAGAGTTTTTCGACGAAGTTATTGGGAATCAAAACGTTCACCGTCTGCCCGTTGCGCTCGACGGTGTACGAACTGTTGGTGCCCAGGAGTACGTCCGACGAGCGGACGTCCGAGAAATCCTCGTAGGTTTTGCCGTTGATCCGGACGATTTTGTCGCCGGTTTGCAGGCCGATTTCCTTGGCTAAATCGCCCGCCACGATCCCATACTTGTTGACTTCGTGGCTGCTGAGGTAGCTGCCGCCGTCGCGGTAGGTGAGCACGATGAAGATCAGCACACCCGTGAGGATGTTGACGATAATGCCGCCGAGCATCACAATGAGGCGTTGCCAAGCCGGTTTGGCGCGGAATTCCCAGGGTTTGGGCGGCTGCTTCATGGCTTCGGTGTCGAGCGATTCGTCGATCATGCCCGAAATTTTGACGAACCCGCCGAGCGGAATCGCCCCGATGCTGTACTCGGTTTCGCCGAATTTTTTGCCCCAGATTTTGGGCGGAAAGCCAATCGAATACTGCTCGACGCGCATCCCGAAAAACTTGGCCGTGAGCAGGTGCCCCAATTCGTGCAAACCCACCAGAATCGACAGCCCCAGAATGAGCTGCCCCGCCATGATTAAAATGTCCATGCGTTAAAGTCGTAAGGTCTAAATCTGTAAGTTCTAAGGGGTGATCACCGGGCGACGCCGACCAGTTCGGCGGCCAAATGCCGCGTTTCGGCGTCGGTTTGTACGTAATCGTCGTAGGTGGGTTGCTGGATAAACGGCACTTTTGCCAGGCAAGTTTCGATGAGGTCGGAAATTTCCAGAAAACCAAGCCGGTCGGCCAGAAACTCTGCCACGGCGACCTCGTTGGCGGCGTTGAGGATGCACGGCGCGTTGCCGCCCCGGCGCAGGGCCTCGAACGCGAGCGCTAAGGTACGAAACGTTTCGGTGTCGGGTTGCTCAAACGTGAGGGACGGGTACTGAGCGAAGTTGAACCGGGGGAAATCGGACCGCAGGCGGTTGGGGTAGCCCAACGCGAACTGGATCGGCAGCCGCATGTCGGGCAGGCCAAGCTGGGCTTTGATGGAGCCGTCCTCGAATTGCACCAGCGAGTGCACAATGCTCTGCGGATGCACCACCACGTCAATTTGGTCGGGCGTCAGGCCAAAAAGCCACCGGGCTTCGATCACTTCCAGCCCTTTGTTCATCAGCGTGGCCGAGTCGATGGTGACTTTGGCACCCATCGTCCAGTTGGGGTGTTTGAGCGCCTGGCCTTTGGTGACGGTTTTCAGGAAATCCCGGTTCTTGCCGCGAAACGGCCCACCCGAGGCCGTCAGGATGATTTTCTCGATGGGATTATGAAATTCCCCGACGAGGCACTGAAAAATGGCCGAGTGCTCCGAATCGACGGGGTAAATGTTGACGCCTTTTCGGGCTGCCGCCTGCGTGACCAGTTCGCCCGCCACCACGAGCGTTTCCTTGTTGGCCAGGGCGATGGGTTTGCCCGCCTCAATGGCCTTCAGCGTGGGCAATAGCCCGGCGTAGCCGACCATCGAGGTCAGCACCAGATCCACCGAATCCATTTGCACGACCGAGTTGAGCGCGTCCGCCCCGGCGTACACCTTGATGCCGAGTGGGTCGAGGGCCGAGAAAACGGCGTCGTAGCGGGCCTCGTTGCCGATAACGACCACGTTGGGCCGGAATTCGGCGGCCTGCCGGATGAGCAGGTCGGCGTTGTTCTGGGCCGAAAGCACCTCCACGGCGAAGGCCTCCGGGTTGGCCCGCACCACGTCGAGGGCCTGCGTGCCGATGGAACCGGTGGAGCCGAGGAGGGCGAGGTTTTTCTTGGGGAGCAACGGACGGAGGAGTGTTCAATGTTCAATACTCAATGCTCAACTTTCAATGATTCAAGAATCATCAACTTACTTGAGAATTAATCATTGAACATTGAGAATTGAACATTTTCAAAGAAGCGAATCAAAAATCACCCGGGCGTATTCGCTGGCCCGGTTTAGTTCGGCAAAGTTCCGCATTTGTTCGGGATTGCCAAGCGACGAGTCATCGGCGAAGGTTTGGAGCGCCGCCGCGACGGCCTCCGGGGCGGTGGCGTCGAGGACCAGACCGAGGCTTTTTTCGCGCACCAACTCCCCCACCAACCCGTACGCCGAAGCCAGCACGGGTTTGCCCGCCGCCGCCGCCCGCACCAGCACGGCGCTCATGCCCACGTGTTGCTGGTAAAGGGCCAACACGCCGTCGGTGGCCCCGAAAAAAGCCTGGATGTGTTCGTCGGGTACGAAACGCTGGTGACGACGCAGGTGCAGGCCCGGCAGCCCGGCTATTTTTTCAACAAAAGCGACCTGGTCGTCCTCCAGCGGCCCGACCAGCCAGAGGGTCAAGGCGGTGCGGGTCTGCTCAGGAAGTTGAGCCAGCGCCTCGGCCAGCGGTTCGATGCCTTTGCGGCTGTCGAGGTGCCCAAACAGCAGCAGGGTTTTGCGCGAAGGGGCCAGTTCTGCCCGGTCTTTCAGGGTTGCAATTTCGCTCGCGGCTACCGGGTGCGTCTCGACCGGGTCGGGCAGGTACACGAATCGGGTGGCGCGGCTGAGAGCGGCGAGCGCGCCGAGGCTGTACGGGTCGAGGCAAAACACGGTGCGCAGCCGTCGGCGGCGCAGCATGAGGCGGAGGAGCGTCTTTTTGCGCAATTCGCGCAGCCGCTCCGGCAGCGTGGCCGGTGGATGCCCCAGCGTGGCGTAGTGCAGCGTGGGCCGGAACAAAATGCCCGAAACGGGGCAGGGAGGGGCCTTTTCGGTTAAAAGTGCCATCTGAAACTGATCGAGGTACATCAGCAGCACGTGGTCGGCGCGTTCGCGGCGGGCGTACGAGGCCATGAGCCGCCACTCCGCCGCCATCCGGGCCAGAAACGTCGCTTCGCCCGCCAACTGCGCGCTTTCTTCCGCCGGGACAGGCCGCAGTTCCGCGCCGGGCGTGTGGGCCGTAAGCGTGGCGATGCCGGGGTGCTTTTGGGGAAAATCCGTGCTCACCACCACGATCAATCGCCCGTTTTCGGGCCGCCAGTAGCGAATCAGGTGCTGGAGGTAGCCGGGGTGGTGGCCGGTCGGGTTGAGGTCGAAGAGGAGAAGGGTCACTGGAACTGCCTGCGGGTGAGAATGGTACACGAACGAAACGGATGTACACGAATTTTTTAATCCGGGACGATCCGCCTCATCCGTGTTCCAAAGAAGCATACCCGGCCAACCCGTCCGCGATTCGCCGGTCATTGGCCAGCCGGGGCACCTTGTTCTGCCCGCCGAGCTTGCCCTCTTTTTTCATGTACCCGATAAACGCATCCCGGCGCAGGGGCGTCAGTTTCAGCCGTTGCAAAATAGCTCCCGAAATCAGGTCGTCGTAGTACACGTTCAACTCGGTCAACCGGCGGTCGAGGTCGGCGGCAAATTTCGCTAAATCCTGCGGGGGCACGGCAAATTCCACCAGCCACTCGTGGTACGGCAGGCCGCCTTCGGGTGGCGTCACCTGCGGGGCGACGGTGAATTCGACGACCTGCGTCTCGGGCTGTCGTTCCACGGCGTACTGCATCGCCCGCTCGACTTCCTCGCCGATGACGTGCTCGCCGAAGGCCGAAATGAAGTGTTTCACCCGCCCCGAAACCACGATCCGGTGCGGGGCGAGGCTGACGAACTTCACCGTGTCGCCGAGGGCGTAGCCCCACAGCCCGGCGTTGGTGCTGAGCACCACCGCGTAGTTTTTGCCCAATTCGACCTCGCCGATGCTCAGGCGGCGCGGGTTTTCCTGAAAAAATTCTTCGATGGGTACAAATTCGTAAAAAATGCCCTGGTTGAGCAGCAGCAGCAATCCTTCGGCTTGCTGCGAATCCTGGTAGGCCAGAAAACCCTCCGAAGCCGGGTAAGTTTCGATGGAATCGACCCGCCGACCGATGCTGTCGAAGAGTTTGGCGCGGTACGGCTCGAAACTGACGCCGCCGTACACGAACAGCGAAAAATCGGGGAAAACGTCGCTGATTTTCCGGCCCGTGCGCGTCTGAATCCGGTCGAAGTACATCTGCACCCAGGGCGGAATGCCCGAAATCAGGCCCATCGGCTGGTGCAGTGTTTCGTCGATGATGCGGTCGAGTTTGGTTTCCCAGTCGTCGATCGTGTTGGTGTCCCAACTCGGCAACTGGTTAGTGCGCAGGTAGGCGGGCACGAAGTAATTGCTGATGCCGCTGAGCCGCCCGACGGGGATGCCGTTTTTCATTTCCAGCGCCGGGCTGCCCGACAGGAAAATGAGTTTTTTATCCAGAAAACCGGCGTTACCCGTTTCGTGCACGTAGCTCAGCGTGGCGTCGCGCGCGCCGCTGAAGTGGTACGGGGCGGATTCTTTCGACAGCGGAATGTATTTCACGCCCGACGTCGTCCCCGACGTTTTGGCGAAAAACGCCGGTTTCCCCGGCCACAGCACGTCGGTCTCCCCGGCTTTCACCCGCTCGACGTAGCGGGTCAGGTCTTCGTAATCGCGAATCGGGACGGCTTGTTTGAAATCGGCGTGGGAGCGTACATCGGCAAACCGGTGGTCGCGGCCAAAGGCGGTTTTCCGGCCCGCTTCGAGCAGTTTCTGCAACCACGCTTCCTGGGTTTCAACGGGAGCCGCCTCCCAGCGGCGGCGGCGGTTGACGATGAAAGCGGCCAGGGGTTTGGCCAGAACGGAACGGATGCCCATGGCGCAAAGATAGCGGGCAGTGGGCAGTTGGCCGTTGGTAGTTAAATTTTCCAGGTAAGGTGCTGATTTACAGAAGCGGTTTTGTCGATTTTGTTGCCTAACCGCCGTGACCCCATTACCGGTTTGGGCAGATTTGCTGGCTGTTTTTAAACTGCCAACTGCCAACTGCCCACTGCCAACTGGTTTTTTCCCGTTCGCGGGCTAATTTTGACCCATCTTTCAAAACCTGACGACTTCCGACTAACGACTTACGACTTAACCATGCGCGAAATTCAATACCGGGAGGCCCTCCGCGAAGCCATGAACGAGGAAATGCGCCGCGACCCGAGCGTGTACCTGATGGGCGAAGAAGTAGCCGAATACAACGGGGCTTACAAAGTGAGCCAGGGCATGCTCGACGAATTCGGCCCGGAGCGCATCATCGACACGCCCATTGCCGAACTGGGTTTCGCAGGCATCGGCGTGGGTTCGGCCATGAACGGCCTGCGGCCCATCATCGAATTCATGACCTTCAACTTCTCGCTTGTGGCCATCGACCAGGTCATCAACTCGGCGGCCAAAGTGATGTCGATGTCGGGTGGGCAGTATTCGTGCCCCATCGTGTTTCGCGGCCCGACGGGCAATGCCGGGCAGTTGTCGAGCCAGCACTCGTCCAACTTTGAAAGCTGGTACGCCAACACGCCCGGCCTGAAGGTGGTCGTGCCCGCCAATCCGTACGACGCGAAAGGTCTGTTGAAAACCGCCATCCGCGACAACGACCCGGTGATTTTCATGGAATCGGAACTCATGTACGGCGACAAAGGCGAGGTGCCCGAAGAAGAATACCTGATTCCGATCGGCAAGGCCGACGTGAAAAAAACGGGCAAAGACGTCACCATCGTGACCTTCGGTAAAATGCTCAGCCGCGTGGTGCTGCCCGCCGTGGACGAACTCACCAAACAGGGAATCGACGCCGAAATCATCGACCTGCGCTCGGTGCGGCCCATCGACTACGCCGCCGTGGTCGAAAGCGTGAAGAAAACCAACCGTTGCGTGGTGGTCGAAGAAGCCAACCCGCTCGCGGCGATTTCGTCGGAAATCGCCTACCACCTCCAGCGGTTCGCCTTCGATTACCTCGACGCGCCCGTTATCCGGGTCAACAGCCGCGATTTGCCGCTGCCCTACGCCCCTACGCTCATCGAGGAAATTTTACCCAACCAAAAACGGACTATCGAGGCGGTCAAGTCGGTGCTGTATCGGAAGTAAAGCCAGCAGTACCCTTCTCTTACACCTCACAGGTTTAAAAACCTGTGAGGTGTTTTTTTTGTAAAATTCCGGTAGACCGTTGCACCGTGTGGGTATATTTTTCAATTTCAGGCCCGCAAACGAGTCACCCTACCCACATCCTGCTTCACTCCTCATGGCCAATCCCGCTTTTTCCGAAAAAACCTTCTCGAAGGTCGAATACGTCATGGACCAGCCCATGACCTTGCAGGGCACGCTCAACAAAACCACTTTGCTGCTACTGGTCACCATCGGCGTGGCGGGCGTCACTTTCACCAGTGTGTTGAGCGGCCAGCCCTGGGCGTTGCCGCTGGGCCTGGCCGGGGCGGTCGGTGGACTGGTCGTTGCCCTCGTGCTGGCGTTCAAACCCCGCCTTGCGCCCTCGCTCGCGCCGGTTTACGCCGTGCTTGAAGGCGCTTTCGTAGGCGCGGTGTCGAGCGTGTTTGCGACGTTCGCGTTTCCGGCGGCGGTGCTTACGTTCGGCGTTCTGGGCCTGATGCTCGTGGTGTACCGCACCGGGCTGATTCGGGTGACGCAGGGGTTCATGCGCGGGGTGATGGTGGCCACCGGAGCCGTGGCGCTGCTCTACGTGCTCACGTTTGCGCTGAGTTTTTTCGGCATTCAAATGCCCTACATCCACGACAGCGGCCCGTTCGGCATTATTTTCTCGCTGGTCGTCGTGGGCCTGGCGGCGATGAACCTGCTGCTCGACTTCCACCTCATCGAGATGGGCGTGGCCCAGCGCGCGCCGCGTTACATGGAATGGTACGCCGCCTTCGGCCTGCTCGTAACCATCGTCTGGCTGTACCTGGAAATTCTGAAATTACTGGCAAAACTGAACCGGCGGTAGAATCGTCGGGCGGTTCAGCTTTCGTACAACTCCACCGGCAAGCCGTCCGGGTCGGCCAGGAAGGTGAAGCGGCGGCCCGTCCATTCGTCCACCCGAACCGGCTCGGTTTCAACGCCCTTCGCCCGCAGCGCGGCAATTTCTTCTTCCAGATTTTTCACCGAAAACGCAAGGTGCCGCAATCCACAGGCTTCGGGTCGGCTGGGGCGCGGCGGCGGATTCGGAAACGAAAACAACTCAATTTGGTACGTGCCGTTGACGGCCAAATCCAGTTTCCACGAATCGCGCCCGGCGCGGTAGACTTCCCGCACGATTTCCAGCCCTAAAATCTCAGTGTAAAACCGTTTTGAGCGTTCGTAATCCGACGCGATGACGGCGACGTGGTGAAGGGACTGGAGCATTCGTCAGAGCAGTTGGACGACCTGGGCGGTCGTGGTGGTTTCGGAAACGTGAAAAAGCGCCAGAAAGGGCGCGTCGCCCACGGGCTGACCCGTGATCGAGTCGCGCAAATCAGGCAGTTGGGGCCAGTTTTTCTCCAGAAACTCCCCGATGCGCTCGGTGCCAACGCCTTCGATGCCGCCGATGACGAACGCCGTGCGCCGCCCGGCCAGCCGGATTTTGGCAAACAACGCGTAATCCGTCCGGGCTTCGCGGTCAGGGCGAAACGGCTGTTCGTTGAAAATCAGGCAGTTTTGGGCGGGAAGAATCCGCAGCGTGGCGGGCAGCAACTGCCGCTCCGTCAGCCAGCTTGTCAGGCGGTTGCCAAACAGCCCGATGGCAATCAGGACCTGGTTTTCCTGACCGTTTTCGAGAAACGCCCCGATGGTTTCGCCGGCGATTGAACCGACGGCCACGTCCAGTCCGGCGTGGGCGCGAAACAGGTCTTTGAGGCGGCGCTCGGTGTGCAGGTCGGTGTCAGCCCCGAAGGTGAACGCGGGCAGGGCGGGGTCGCGCTCGCCGAAGTTGTAGCTGATGAGCGCGCAATGCACCGCCGTTTTTTCGTCGCAGGCGAACAACTGGCGGAAGGCATTTTGCTGATTGCCAGAAGGTTGATCGGCTAAATTTTGCAGGTAGGTTTTGGCCAGTTCGGCGAACGACTCGTAATTCCGCATTTGCCCAAAGGCGGGGTTGAGGCGGCGACGAAACTCGGCCAAGGTTGCCACGGGCACCCGCAGCGCCGCCGCCACATGGTCGAGGGTTTCTTCGCGGGCGTCGCGCAGGTAGGGTTTGTCGGTCTGGCAGTAGCGGGAAATCTGCTTGGCGGAGGCGGCTTCGGCGGTGGGGTTGAGGCGGGCGAGCAACCGGCGCACGTCGGCCTCGGTGGGCGTGGGTTTGCCGGTTCGGCGGCGCACGTCGTCCACGAGGTACATTCCGAAACTGATTTTAGCGAGTTCGTAGGAAAGGGGCGAAGTCGCTTTTTTCATAATTTACTTTAAATCAAGAGGTTGAAACGAAGTCGCCCGGACTTGCCGGGACACCGCCGGACTTTCCCGGACTCCGGTTTGGGTTGGGCAAAATTACCGGATAAAGTTGTATCGCCTTTCGCAACCCAAGCCATTTACGCCATGCAAACCCAAACCATGACTCCCGCTCCGGCGGCCCTCCTCGACGACCTCAAAACCCCCGGCAACGCCTCCGTGGCCCGGCATTCGGCCCAACTCAACGACCGCTCCAACGGCAAACCGCTCCGCGTGCTCACCGAAGACGACTGGGCCTTCTGGCAGCACAACGGCTACGTGGTCATTCACAACGCCGTACCGCCGGAAAACATTGACCGCATGGCGGTCCTGCTCTGGGAATTCGAGGAAAAAGACCCCGCCGACCCCGCCACCTGGTACACGCCGCCGCGCCGCGAAATTCAGATGACGGAGTTGAAAAACACGGGCATGGTCGAACTTTACAACCACCCGGCGATGTGGGCAAACCGCCAGCACCCGCGCGTGTACGGTGCGTTCGTGGACCTTTGGGGCACCGAAAACCTGTGGGTGACCATCGACCGCGCCAACCTGAACTTCCCCGTCCGGCCCGATCACGACTACAACGCCTTCATTCACTGGGACATCGACACCAGCCTCGACCCCAAGCCCATCAACCTGCAAGGCGTGCTTTCGCTGGTGGACACCGACGAGGACACGGGCGGGTTTCAGTGCATTCCCGAACTCTACCGCGACTTCGACGAGTGGGTGAAAACCCAGCCCGCCGACCGCAATCCCTTCCGCCCCGACTACACCGGCTACACGCCCACGAAAGTCATCACGAAAGCGGGCGATTTGGTCATCTGGAACTCGATGCAGCCGCACGGTATCCGCAAAAATACCTCGACCAAACCGCGTCTGGCGCAGTACATTTCGTTCAGCCCGGCGCTCGAAAGCAACGAATCGCTCCGGCAGTGGCGCATCGCCTCCTGGCGCGACCGCATCGCCCCGGAGGGGTACGCTTTCCCCGGCGACCCGCGCCGCTGGGAGCAAACCCGCTACGACCGGGCCGAACTGAGTGAGTTGGGCGAGAAGATTCTGGGGTTGAAAAGCTGGACGCGTTAGGGGATGCACTAATTTCGTGAAAGCGTGCGTTTCCTGGTAAAAATCCCTGATTCTATGAAAACCGCTACGTTTCTGCTTGCCCTCGTGGGCTTCGCTTTCGCCTGCCAACGTCCGAATGACCCTCAGCCGGATGAGTTGCGCAGGGAACCCGTCTCGGCAAACCTAAAAGACGTGGAACTCGGACAGTCAGCCCTGGCGATTTCTTACGAGAAACTATTCAACGTCACCCGAAACGGATATTTGGCAGTCGAGAAGCGCGACGTCTCCCTCGACGTCAGCGACATCCGACCGACGGTCGAAGCCTTCATCGCGGCCCATCCGAACGACTACGACCTGTATTTTCGGCTGGAATTCAGGAATTTTGAGTCCGATTTTACCCGGCCCGATGGCCTGCGAAAAGTTCGGGCGGGCGGGTTGAACGGCGAAAGTGGTGCGCCTATGGCTGGCACGGCCGTTGAGGCAAAGCAGCTTCCGTATTCGTGGGACACCGTAAAGGCGAACATTCAGAAAGACCTGCGCGAGTTACTCACTGCCCGACTGGCTAATATTGGAAAATGGAAGTTGATGCTCGCCGTGTACGATTACAGTCGGTTTACGAAAGACCCGACGGCCTTCGACGCCTTCGACGGCAGCACGGCGAAGACCTACGAAGAAGGCGGCTCGCGGGTGCTCTACCGGGGCTGGAACGTGGAAATAAAGTAGACGTTTTCGCGCGGGTTTTTACGGCCGCGCGTAAACCGATGCCCGAAGCCTTTCGGGCGTTTCGTTCTTAATGAAAAACCCTCACGCCATGAAATCCGCTCTTGTTCCTGGTCTGCTGTTGCTCACCGCATTGGCCTGCAAGCCGCACACAGAAACTCCTGAACCCGCTTTGTACCGGTATGAGCCAGTATCCAGCGTTTTCAAAGACATCGAGCAAACTCAGATTCCGCTGACGATTTCCTACCAGGACGTCATCGACGAGCGCACCAATCAGCGGGTTAAACTGGCCAGCGTGGACGTACTGCCCGATTTGACCGCCATCCGGGAGCCAATCGAAGCGTTCAAAAATGCCCACCCCGACTACGCCCTCTACTTTCGGGTGGAAATCCGCCCGTACAAGCCTGATTCGGTGCTGGCCGATGGTTCCCGAAAAATCCGCGCGGGCTGCTTGTGTGAAGTGGACGTGCGATACGGTGACAACAACGTAGGCGGGCCAATGATGACGGCCAAAGACCCAAACGCGTCGTGGGATTTTGTCAGCACGGAAGTCCAGAAAACATTGAAACAGGTGCTGGTGCCCCGGTTGCAGCGGGGCCAGCCGTTCAAGGTCCTGCTCGCCGTGTACGATTTCAACCGGTTCACCGCCGACCCGACGGCCTTCGGTGGGTTTGATGGCAGCGTCATTAAGTCGTGGGAAAACGGCGGCTCGCGGGTGCTCTACCGGGGTTGGAACGTGGAAATAAAGTAGGAGGGAGTTTCAGGTACACCAAAAAAGGCGCTGGTTACTTAGAGTGTGTTGACAATTAATTTTGCAAAATGGTACGCCGCTACGAAATCAGTGATGCCGACTGGAAACGCATCGAGCCTTTGCTGAAAGGCAAAGAGGGGGACGTAGGCCGCAGTGGCAACGATAACCGCCTGTTTATCAACGCCGTTGTTTGGGTAGCCCGCAGCGGAGCGGCCTGGCGCGATGTGCCTGAACGCTACGGCCCCGCTCCGGCGGCCCGGCTGGAACTCGGTCTACCAACGATTCCGCCGCTGGGCCAAGTCCGGTCACTGGCAGGCCATCTTTGAGGCCCTGCAAGACCCCGACCTGGACTGGACGATGCTCGACTCAACGACGGTGCGCGCCCATCAACAGGCGGCGGGCTATCGCGCCCCGGACCAAAAAAAAGTACTGCCGCTGCCGAAGCCCTCGGACGCAGCCGGGGCGGGTTGACGACGAAAATACACGCGGTGGTCGATGCCCTGGGCAACCCGTTGCGCGTCGAGTTGACAGCGGGGCAGAGGGCCGACAGCCCGCAGGCCCTGGGACTGTTAAAGGACCTTGATTGTCAAGCGGTTGTTGCCGACAAAGCTTATGACCGCAGCGGCGGACCGCACCAACGCCATTGTCGAGGCTCTGAGCGCGCAGAAAATTCAGGTGGTCATCCCGCCCAAAACCAGCCGCCTCGACCAGCGGCCCTACGACGAAAATCTCTATGCCGACCGCAATAAAATCGAGCGTTTTTTCAACCACCTCAAGGGCTATCGTCGCATTGCCACCCGCTACGACAAAACAGCGTCCTCCTTTTTGGCCTTCGTTCACTTTGCTTGCGCTTTGATTTGGTTACGGTAATTGTCTACACGCTCTAACCAGCGCCTTTTTTGGTGGCAAATCACTTCCGCAAAACCTTCGGCCAGTACCGCCTCCAGGTCGTTTCGGTCACTTCGCTCAGGCCGAGGTAGCCGCGCAGCAGGCCCGTGCGGTGGTCGCCCTGGACGTAGTACAACTCGCCCGGCACCACGTCGAGGCTGAAACTCTCGCGGCGGCGGGGCAGGATGGTCAGCCCGCTCAGGGCCGATTCGATGCGCAGCAGGCCGGGTTCGACCACCAGCACAAGGCTGCTCCAGTTGCGGAGTTTGCCCACGTACTTGCCATTGACCCACACGTTGAATTTGCGGAAAACCGCCTTCTTTTCCCCCACGCGGTACAGGTGGACGGTCGCCATTTCAGGCAGCAGGTTCTTAGTTTGGTTGCCCCACACCAATTCCGACAGCCAGGAGAGCGCTTGCAGGGTATTTTCCATGTCGTTGAGAAGTTTCGTTGACGGGTTCTACGAATGTAATGCATTGGCCGTTGGGTGTCGCCGGGTGTCGCGAAAAAAAGAATCCGGTGGCCCCTTGCCTGCTCCTCCAGCCGGATGGCAATCGCTGTTCACCTGACCCGTCCGGAGGCGCTGGCGCACTTTTTTTAACGGACTTTGGCATTCATCAACCCTCACCCGTCTCTCCATGAACCCGCTCCGCTGGTATGCCCTGGCTGCGTCGTTGCTCGTCTTGCCGACGACGGGCGCGTTTTCCCAGAAGAAAAAAAACAATTCCCCCAGAACGGCGGAAACCGTCAGCCGCACCCTGCGCGTCGTGCAGGGCGACCTGGGCCGCTGGCCGGGCAACTGCCTCCGCTGCGCGATGGAAGCCCAAAGCTGGGAGGCCGTCAACGGCACGTGCTACTACCCGGTAGACATGGAGAAAAAGCCCGGCACCTACTCGATTTCGCGCCGCACCACGGGCGGCAAACTCGAAACCGCGAAGCTGGTGGTGGAGGAAAAAACCTTTCCCGAAGAAGATTTCAAAAATTTTCCTAAACCCGAGTACGTAAAGGTTTCGGCCAAAAACCTGGCCCGCAACAAAGCCGAACTGGCGCGGGTGCTGCCACTGCTGAAGGCCTCGCGCCAGGAGCGCCCGGCGGTGTTCGACCTGCCGCTCGGCAAACCTGCCGCCTCGCTGCCCAATCCCGAAAACAACTTTGGTGCCCGACGCACCTTCGACGGCGAGGAGCGCGATCGCCACACCGGCGAAGACTACCCCGTGGGCGCGGGCGTGGCCGTGAAAAGCGTGGGCAACGGGCGGGTGCTGCTGGCCGAAAACCATTTTTTCAGCGGCAACTCGGTGTACATTGACCACGGCAATGGCCTCATCAGCGAGTATTTTCACCTGAAAACCCTTGCTGTCAAGGCAAACCAGACCGTAAAAAAAGGCGAAAAAATCGGGGAAGCGGGCGAAACGGGCCGCGTGACCGGGCCTCACCTCCACCTCGGTCTGCGCTGGCACGGGGCACGGGTGCGACCGGGTTTGCTGCTGATCGACCCGGCGCAGTTGCCGGGGGTGGAGTAAGGTCAATCTGCGTCAATCTGCGGTTTAGCCAATCAATGCAACCCGGAACCACGCGGCTTGGCGTTTCGCGGAGCGGTGGGCAAGGTATTGGAATTGGTGGAATGAAACGAGTAACGTAATTTTCAGGAAAATCTTTTTTCCGTGAAAACTGTCCTACTGGCCATCAGCCTGCTTTTTGCCGCCTCGTCCGCCTTCGCCCAGACCACTGCCCCCGACTCGCTCGCGCGGTTCCGCACCCAAATCGACTCCCTCGACCGGCAGGTGATTCAGTTGCTGGGAAAACGGATGGACGTTGTCCGGCAGGTCGGCGCGTACAAAGCCAGGC
The DNA here is from genome assembly GCA_965249815.1 of Spirosomataceae bacterium. GTDB lineage: Bacteria > Bacteroidota > Bacteroidia > Cytophagales > Spirosomataceae > JAJAZB01. The sequence continues at coordinate 2,699,269 of CBDFMV010000003.1, forward strand.
GGCAGATGGACGTGGTGCAACCCGCCCGCTTTGAAGCCATCTTGAAGAAAAACGTGGCGATTGGTGCGCAGAACGGCCTTTCGGAGGGCTTCATCACCGAACTCATGCACGCCATCCACGCTGAGAGCATCGGGCAGCAGGAGCAGCTACAACCGGCGGCGAAAAAATAGTGACTAACAGGTTGGGACAACCGCGCCGATGAAGTGGACTGAAGCGAAGCGTTTTCTCAAGTTCAGTCCTCCTTCGTTCCATCGCGGCCAGGTCGGGTCGGTCGTTCTCCGTCACGGCTTCAAATTCAACCCGTTCCGCGCTTCGGTGCTTGCTGGCGTGCCGGTGGTTCCACGGCGGTTCACGCTGTTGGCGGTGACCCTTCAGACCTGTGAGGTTTCAAAAACCTCACAGGTCTCCGGTAGATGCCCGACTGCTGCTTTTTAAGGATTTTTTAGATCCCTGATTTGCTGGTTTCTCGTGGATTTTCGCAGCTTTAATGCGCCGAAGTGCGTCGGCTCCCAGGGGGCTTGCGCAAAAATCGGCGGCGTCACCTTCGCGGGAATTCGCGAGCAATAACCATCGCATGAAAACTTTCCTGATTGCCCTGCTGGCGGTCGGCAGCGCCGCCGCCCAGCAGCCGTTGCTTTTCGACGACATCCACTACTACCAGACCGACCGCGCCGCCGCCAACGCGTTTTACAAAACCAACTTGGCCGCGAAACCAATGCGGGAGCAGCCCGTCAACCCGCTCACCTTCCTCGATTTTCTGGAAATCCGGCCCGGCGACGCCACGGTCAGTATTTCGGGGCAAGGGCCGTTTGAGGGCGTTAAAATCGGCGACCCGAAACGCGGGCAGCGGCAGCTCGTCGCGCCCCAGGCCGGGCAGTATGTGTACGGGATGCTGTGGCTGGCGCTGCGCACGTCGAGCATGGAAAAAACCCTGAAAGCGTTGGCGGGGCGACGCGTGCCGATCGCCCGGCTGGCGGCCAAACTGCCTTTCGAGCCGGGGGCGCGGAACCTCGCCGCCTACGGACCCGACTACAACCTGGTAATGCTCGTGGAGCGCCCCGACGACCGCGGTGCGACGCCCTTCGGCGTGGACCACATCCAGATGCTCTGCGAAGACCTGGAAGCCAACGTGAAATTTTACACCGAGGTGCTTGGCGCGAAACTGCTCGACCGCAAGGGCAAATCAGCCAAATTGCAGGTCGCCCAGCACGTGCTGGTGCTTTCGGAGCCGGAAGATCTCGGCCTCAAGCGCGAGCAGGTGCAGAAAAAAGACCGGGGTAAGTTTTTCCCTGGCCCCGACCTGTTTGGTTTTCTGTACGACGAAGCGGGCCTGAAAGCCGCCACCGACAGCGCCGTGGCGAAGGGCTACCGATTCCTGATGCCGCCCACGCGGATGAATTTTTACGAAAAACCCACGCCGTACACCTTCGCGATTCTGTTCAGCCCCGACAATTTCCCGATCGAACTCCACACCGAAGACAACCGAACCGGGCCGCGGACGATGTACGTGAAGTAAAGTTATGGATCGTCTTACCTTTCTTCTTTTCCCCATGCTCCAGTCGGATACGCTGTCTGAACCCAAAACCTCCCTCCGTCCGCTGTTCGCCCTGCCCGTCGTCGTGTCGGCGCTGGGTTTTTTTGTGGACGTGTACGACATGCTCATTTTCAGCATTGTGCGCGTGCCGAGCCTGCAGGGGCTGGGGCTGAGCGAGGCGGAGGTGTCCAGTGCGGGCACGTTCATTCTCAACTGGCAGCAGGCCGGGCTGGTGCTGGGCGGGATTCTCTGGGGCGTACTCGGCGACAAGCGCGGGCGCATGTCGGTGCTGTTCGCCAGCATCCTGACCTATTCGCTGGCCAACGTTGCCTGCGGGTTCGTGCAGGGCGTCAACGGCTACGCCGCCCTGCGCTTCGTGGCGGGCATCGGGTTATCGGGCGAAATCGGCGTGGCCATCACGCTGGTGGCCGAAATTTTACCGAAACAAATCCGGAGCTACGGCACCTCGGTCGTGGCGGGCATCGGGTACCTCGGCGCACTGGTGGCCTACCTCACCGCCGAGTGGTTCGATTGGCGCACGGCGTTTTTCGTAGGCGGGGGGCTGGGGTTGGCCCTGCTGCTGTTGCGCGTGAGCGTGTTCGAGTCGGGGGTTTTTCTCCAGATGAAAAGCGAGAAGCCCGCCAGCCGGGGCAATTTCTTTCAGTTTTTCAGTTCGGGGAAACAGGCGGCAAAATACCTCCGCTGCGTGGCCGTGGGCGTACCGACGTGGTTCATCGTGGGCATTCTGGCCACGTTTGCCAACGAATTCGGGCGGACGCTGGGCATTGCCGAACCTGTCAAACCCGGCACCTGCGTCGTGCTGATTTACGTCGGGCTGGCGGCGGGCGATTTGCTGTCGGGGCCGCTCAGCCAGGCACTCCGTTCCCGCAAGAAAGCCATCGGCGGGTTGCTTCTTGCCAGCGCCGGGCTGAGCGGCCTGTACCTGTTTGCGGGGGTGAAAACAGCCACGGGGCTGTACACGATTTGCGGCCTGGCGGGATTCTGCACGGGCTACATCGCGCTTTACCTCACGTCGGTGGCCGAGCAGTACGGCACCAACCTCCGCGCCACGGCCACCACCTCGGCCCCCAGCCTGGTGCGTGGCACGGTCATCCCGATGACGCTGCTTTTTCAGTGGCTGAAACCGGGCGTCGGGGCGCTCGTGGCCGCCGGGCTGATTGGCGCGGTGGTGTACGCCCTGGCCCTCTACTCGCTCAGCCGGATGGAGGAGACGTTTGGGAAAGAACTGGGGTTTCTGGAAGAATGAAAACGAGCGCCAGTCGATTACAAGCGCAGCAGGGTTTTGATGAAGGGCAGTTCCGGGGCAACGTACACCAGAAACAGGGTAAGCATGCCTAAACTGACCACGTACTCCACCAGAATCAAGGCAACCAGTCCTTTTCGCTGGTTGAGGTAAGTCGGCGAAAACGTGGGCTGGATGAACAATTTGAAACTGAAAAATAGACACATCAGCCAGTCGCTCGCCCAGGGAAAGGGCTGGCGCTTGCGGGCAAGCGCCGCAGCGCGGCGTTCGGCAGGCTTCCCGTTTTCGTGGACGATTTTCACCACCCGCTCGCGGTTCCAGGGCAGGGCAAACAGAAAACTGAAAAACACGATGATGCCCGCGCTCCACGCCAGCAACTTCCAGTACCCGTGGTAGCCATTGTTGACCAGGCTACCGAGGATGAGCCGGTGCCAGGTCCAATTCCATCCGTTGCCGTCTTTAGCCCGGTTTTCCCAGTAAAAACGGGTCTGGTAACGCTCCCGTTCGTAGGCAACGTGGTCGAGGGCTTCTTTTTTCTCCTCTTCCGGCACCTCTTTCAGTGAAGCGACGTATCCCTCCAGCGCGTTAAAAAATTCGTTGGTCTGCGTCAAGTTCCGTTCGGTCATGGCCGTCGTGTCGATGCCCGCCAGGTTGAAGGTCAGGCGGGGGAGTTCCTGAAGGTTGAGCTGGAGGAGTTCAATCGAGCGGTTGGTTACGTCGATGGCAAACGGCATTTTTTTCCTGAAATGGCAGTGGTTGAAGTACTGCACGGTGCTGGCCTGCACGTTGGTCAGGTCGAGCGAGTGGTTGAAGCTGGCGTTGTCGAAACGGCACGAATCCAGGCGCATACCGGCCACGCTCACCGCACCGGCAAACGTTGTGGAATGAAAATCGGCCTGTAGCACGTAGGGATTCTGCTTCACGGGAAGTTGCGTGCTGGAAACGTAGTCGTGGCCCGGTTCGGGCCGAGCCTGGAACTGCTCGTTGTGCTTTTGTACCAGCTTCGCCATGTAATGCGGGTTGGGCCGGAAAAACACACTGTCCTGAAATTCACAGTTGTTGAAGCAAAGGTGCTCAAGCGCCGAACTGGTCAGGTACGCCCGCCGCTGAAACACACAATCCTGAAAATGAACCTTGTAGCGACCGTAGGCAACCGGGTCGTACAGGTCGTAGTTGTTGAAGGCTTTCCGGTCCTGATTCTGGGCAATGTACGACCGGACGAACTCGAATTGCCCGAACCGGCAGTTGAAAAACCGCGTGTCGTGCAGGTCGGTGTTGATGAACTGAATCCGGGGACAATTAACCGAAAACCGGCCGGCCTGGATGCTCGTCTCCTCAAAAATGAGTTCGGTATCGAAAGCCACCTGCAAATCCGGCGTGGCGTTGCTGTTGACCACCCGGCCGATGAGGCAATTGTAGAAATGGACGGGAAACAGCGGTTTGTTCGGAAAGTAATGCTCCCGGAGCCAAGTGGCAAGTTCCTGAAGATCAAGCACTTCGATGAACGCATTCTTGACGATGCGGTATTCGTCCAGTTCGCCAATCACGAGCGACATGTTCTCACTCGGAAAATACCGGAGTTTACCCGGATTCCGGTGGTTGGTGTCGTTGGCCCGGTAGAACAACACCATCCGTTCGGCTGCTTCGGCGGGCGGCACCGACTCGCTCGGATGGCCATTTCGCTGCTGGTAAACGAATTCCTCGTCTTTCGAGTAAAATTTGCCGGGTTTGGTCGGGACCTGTGCCCAGCCAACGGAGGCACTGACGGCACCGATCAGCCCGATGAAAAGAAGGCGGTTCATGGCGAGAGGTTTTTACGAACAAGAGTACGGAAGCAACGCCCCGGGCGTAAGCGGGAATCTCCCGTTTCAGAAGGAGTATTTTTCCCGCTTCGAAACGGAGGCTCAACCGTGAGTCGTTTTGGCGGTCACGCCGGGTAACAGGCGTGGTCAGGATTCGCAGCGCAGGCCCGATCGACTCTTGTTTTAACGTAAAAACCTTCCTGGTGAAAAGCCTGATGGTTTCGGTGGGGTCACGACTGGGGCGGGTCGTATTCTTTGAGCAGCATGCGGAGGTGGGCAATCAGCAAATTCACGTCCTCGTCGCGGGTGCTGTCGTAGATGCCCCGGATGCGTTTTTGCTTGTCCACCAACACGAACGCGCCGCTGTGGACGATGCCGCCGGGTTCGTCCTGGTTGTCGAGGGCCGACACGAAGTAGCTTTTCTGGGCGATTTCGTAGGTTTTGGCTTTGTCGCCGGTTACAAACTGCCATTGCGCGTCCACGCCCAGGTTTTTAGCGTATTCTTTCAAAACCGGCACCGTGTCGTGGCGCGGGTCGATGCTGTGCGAAAGGAACATCACCTGCGGATTGCCCTTGAATTCCTGGTACACTTTCAGCAACTGGGACTGCATTTTAGGGCAAATCGTCGGGCAGGTGGTGAAGAAAAAGTCAGCGACGTAAATTTTTCCGTCGAAGGTGCGGGCCGTCACGGGCTGGCCGTCCTGGTTGAGAAAGGCAAAATCGGGGATGGTGTGGTACACCGTATCGGTGACGGTCTGGCCGTTGACCTTCCTGGTCTCGACGCCTTCGCGTTCGCCCAGAATCGGCAGGCGGTCGGGGGTGGTCTGGCAGGCGGTCAAAAGCAAGAAGCTTAAAATCATGTAATATTTCATGACAAATAGCTTTAAAGCGATAAAAAATAGCAAAACGAAGAGTCACTATTTCATTTCGTTTCAATCGTTAATTCCCAAGTGTCAATTCTACTTTTCTTCAATTTTATCGAAGAAAAATAATTTGTTTCTTCTTTTTTAAATTCTTGGTTGTCTTCGATTGCATTTATCATTCCAATTGGAATGGGTAAATTTAAACTGTTAAAAGTTTTTTGAACAAACTTTTTAAAATATTCTAATGCCCGCTCTTTTTCATTCATGTTATTGATATTCAAAACAAGTTTGAGTGTTTTAACATAGCTTTCATTTTCGCTTTCTAAATAGTACGCCAAGTTACTGGGGTTGCTATTTTTGTTAGTTTCTGATTCAATTTCAAAATAATTACTTGCCGACATCCACCCTCCGGTTTCGTCCGTACGCCATTTGCGGAGTTCTCCAATACCATTTTTTGATAAAGCGTCTTGAAGCGCGATTACATTATTGAACAATCCAATTTTTAAGTTTTGCTGGCCTCCCATATGATTCCCTGTTAGAAACTCCTTCGCCCGTGTAATGCTCTCGTCGGTTTGTTTTTTCACGGCCTCGATTTTGGTTTTTTCGCCCTGGAAGTACGTCACGGCTTCGTCGGGTGTTTTCGACTTGGCCGCGTCGGGGTCGTAGGCCGCCATCCAGTCGGACATGGCGTTGTCGGCGCGGTCAAGGGCGGCCACAAGGCTGTCACCGGTGGGCCGGGCGGTGCTGTCCTTGCCGACTCGTTCCTGAATCTGGCTTTTCAGATTCATCAGTTCCTCCGACTTCGGCATCACCTCGTCGTGAACGGCGATGACGTCACCAGACAGTTTCCGGACGGTCTCGGCCCGCTTGTCAGTGCAGGCAGCGAGCAGCAGGAGGGAGAGGAGGAGGTGGGTGGGTTTCATGGGTTTTGGGAATGAAAAATGTAAAAGGAGAAACCGAATAACCGAAAAAGTGAAGAGGCCCGTAGCGGTTCACTGTTTCATTTTACATTTTTCGGGTCTTCAAAAATGGTATAATGCATTTTCTGCATCAGGTGCCGACTCAGCAACTCGCGGGCGTTTTCGACGACGCCCTTCGGCGGGTTGGCTCCCCCAATCATCTGGGCGATTTCCATGACGCGCTCCTCGGTGGTCAGGCGCTTGATGCGGCTCACGGTTTTGTCTGCGGAGTGGTCTTTGTACACGAAATAGTGCGCGTCGCCCTGGGCGGCAATCTGGTGCAGGTGCGTGATGGCGATGATTTGGTGGCCGTGGGCCATTTCTTTCATCATGTTGCCCATCTTGATGGCAATTTCGCCCGAAACGCCCGTGTCGATTTCGTCGAACACGATCGTCGGCAGCGAGCGTTTGTCGGCCAGCAGGTACTTCACAGCCAGCATCAGGCGCGAAAATTCCCCGCCCGAGGCCACACTTTTCAACGGTTGGGGTTTGGTGCCTTTATTGGCCGAAAAAAGGCAATTGACCGTGTCGATGCCCGTCGGCGTGGGCTTGCCGGTGCCATGCTGGATGACGAGCCGGGCGTTGGGCATCCCTAAATCGCCGAGTAGGTTGGTCACGCGGGCTTCCATCTCGGCCAGAATCGCCTTGCGCGAGTCGGAAAGTACGGCGGCGCTGCTTTGCAGGGTTTCCCAGGCGGCGTGGGCGGCAGTTTTAGCGGCCTCGATTTCCTCGTCGAGGTTAAGCACCTTGCTTACTTTACGCTGCAAGTCGGCCTGAACCTTCAGCAAGTCGGCCACGGTTTTCGCACCGTGTTTTTGCTGAAGGTTGTAAATCAGGTTGAGGCGTTCCTGAATCGTTCCGATTTTTTCGTTGTCCAACTCTACCGATTCTTCCTCCGATTCCACCTCGGCGGCCACGTCTTTCAATTCGATGAGCGCGCTCTGCACCCGGTCGCGGAGTTGGGCGTAGGCGGGCGAAAAGGCGGTGATGGCGGTCAGGCTCGCCAGTACGCTTTGCAAACTGCTCAAGACGCATTGTTCGGGATCCTGCAGATACCCCAGCGCGAGGTTGAGCCGCGATTTCACGTCCTCGGCATTTTCGAGGATGTTCAGTTCCTGCTCCAAAACCTCCTGTTCACCCGCCGTAAGCTTGGTTTTGGAGAGTTCGTCGAGGAGGAAACTGTTGTAGTCAAACTCTTTCTTGATGTCTTTCGCTTCGGCCAGCAGGCGGTCGTAGGCCTCCTGAGTCTGGCGGAAGGCGCGGTAGTCGCCTTTGTACCGGTCGAGCCGGGCGGCATTCTGGGCGTAAGTATCCACGATTTGCAACTGGTAATCGTTGCTGCCCAGCAGGGAGGAGTCGTGCTGCGAATGCACGTCCATCAGTTCACTGGTGATGCGTCGCAGGGTTTCGAGGTTAACGGGCGTGTCGTTGACGAACGCCCGCGACTTGCCCGCCGGGCTGATTTCGCGCCGGATGATGCAGGTGTCCTCGTAGTCGAGTTCCTCTTCCTCAAAAACCTCCCGGATGTAATAGCCACCGATGTGGTAGTGGCCTTCGATGATGCACTTTTCGGCGGGGTCGTAAAGGGCCTTCACGTCGGCCCGGTTGCCCAGCAACAGGCCGATGGCACCCAGAATAATGGACTTCCCCGCCCCCGTTTCGCCCGTGACGATGTTCAATTCGGCGTCGGGGCGAAGTTCGAGGTGTTCAATGAGCGCGTAATTCTTGATTAAGAGATACGAAAGCATAAACCAGTTGGCAGTAAGCAGTAGGCAGTTGACGGCGAAAAATTCCCCCAACTGGCACTGAAAAGGGCTGGTTGCCCAGCCCTCAAAATTAACGCCAAACCACCCGATTCGTTCACCACGGCGCGACTTTGTCCCGCACAATTTCCTCAATTTCGGCCAGTTGAACGACGTGGCGGCGGCGGATGTGGTCCTGCACCACGAGCGCCGAATCGTCGTGCGAAAGCAGCAGGCCGTGCAATGTGACGCCATCGCGGCGTACCACGTGCAGGTCAAGCCCCGTCAGGTCGGCGAGCGAGGCGGCAAAATCGGCGGGGAACAGGCGATGAAGGCGTTTGGACATGGGAACTTTGGCGTTTAAGGTTTGACGTTAAAGGTTCAAAGTCAAACCGTAACCCTGGCGTTACCGCGTCAGCCGCCGGTAGTTGTCGGTTTTGGTTGGGTCGAGCTGCGAGAGTAGCGCAAACGCCTGGCGGCGGTCAGCGGGGTTGGCGTTGCTGAAAATATTGACGAGTTCGTCGCCTTTCGCATCGAAAAACGAGTTGATGACCACGGCGGCGGGTTTGAGTAAGTTCACCTGCCGGATGGCATCCAGTACGCCCAGAATCTGCTTGCGGGCCTGGTCGGGCTGGTCGGCGAAGGTGTCGAGCGCGAGCCGGTGGTAGGTGTACAACCCTTCGCGGAAGGGCACCATCTGCTGGTTTTGTAGGTTCTCGGCCAGCCAGTACCGGCTGCGTGTGTCGCCGCGCGCATCCCACCCGGCGTAGGGCGCGTTTTGGGCGAGGTTGGCCACGTTGTAAGCGCGGGCGATGTACGCGTTACCGCCAAGCTTCCCGAAGGAATCGTAATCCAGTGCCAGAGCGATGTACGTGTAAAAAGCCAGCATCGACGTGAGGTTGTCGGAGTAGTTGTTGTCGTTGAAATTGAGTGGCTTGTCGGGCAGGTAATTGAACTGGAAGGCGCGGTCGACAAAACGCAGCACCACCGTCTCGTAACTGGTGCCAAACACGGGACGCGTCACCTGAATCTGCGCCTGACACTCGTAGTCGCCCTGGGCCGTGGCCCGCTGCACGACGAGCGAAACGGTCAGGTTTATTTTTTCTTCCGGGGCAAAATTATCCGGCGACCAACGGCGGCCGTTCACGAAATCGGTCATGGCGGCCTGCATGTCGGCGTAGAGCTGACCGGCGTTGTTGGCCTGCTGGTTGACCTTCACCTGGTCGTAGCTGATGTTGATTTTGCCGTTGATTTCCTGGGCAAAAACCGCCGTTGCGGCGCTCAGGAGCAGCATTGCGAAAAAAAGGACGTTCCGCATGGTTGGATGTGGTTGGAACACGGATGGCGCGGATTGGACGGATTCACCGGAATGGATCAGGGCAAATCCGTCGCATTTGTTAAATCGGCGTTCCCATTTTTTAACAGCAATGTAGTTAGTGCGGCCACCAAATCTTTCGCCACCGCCTGCTTCGACTTTAACTCAAACGCCTGCACGTTACCATCCCGAAAGAGGAGCGTCACGCGGTTGGTGTCGTGGCCGAAGCCCGCACCCGCGTCCTGCAACGAATTGAGCACGATGAGGTCGAGGTTCTTGGCGTGTAGTTTCTGGCGGGCGTTTTCGAGTTCGTTGTCGGTTTCGAGCGCAAAACCCACCAGCACCTGGCCTGGCCGTTTCCGTGCCCCGAGCGTGGCTGCAATGTCAACGGTTTTGGTGAGCTCAATCGTAAAAACGGCCTCCTTTTTTTTGATTTTTCGGTCGGCCACGTGCGCGGGCGTGTAGTCGGCCACGGCAGCAGCCAGAATCACGACGTCGGCCTCCGCAAAGCGAGCCTCGGTGGCTTCAAACATCTCCCTGGCCGAATACACGGGCGCGAATTCAGCCAGGTTTTCGGGTTTCGGCACGTTCACTGGCCCACTTACCATCGTGACCCGCGCCCCGGCGGCGGCGAGTTCAGCGGCGAGGGCGTAGCCCATTTTGCCCGTCGAGTGGTTGCTGATAAACCGCACCGGGTCAAGGGCTTCCTGGGTCGGCCCGGCGGTGAGCAGAACCCTCTTGCCGTTGAGTGCCCCCCCTGCCCCCTCAAGGGGGTCCTGCGTCGTGGTTCTTGAACCCCCTTGAGGGGGCAGGGGGGGCAGGTGTTCCGCAAAAAAATTCTCCAAAACTCCTGCCAGCGTTTCCGGCTCGGCCAGGCGGCCCTGCCCCACCAGGCCGCTGGCCAGTTCGCCCGATTCGGCTTCGATGATGCGGTTGCCAAACGACCGGAGCCGCCGGAGGTTTTCCTGCGTGGTGGGGTGCTGGTACATGTCGAGGTCCATTGCCGGGGCGAAAAACACCGGACAGCGGGCCGAAAGGTACACTGCCGCGAGCAGGTCGTCGGCCAGGCCGTGGGCGCACCGGGCCAGCGTACGCGCCGAAGCGGGCGCAACCAGGAAAACATCCGCCCAGAGGCCCAGTTCGACGTGGTTGTTCCAGGTACCATCGGCGGTCGTGAACTCCGATAAAACCGGATTTTTGGAAAGCGTCGCCAGCGTCAGCGGCGTAACGAATTCCCGCGCCGAAGTCGTCATTAAAACGCGCACGTCGGCTCCGGCTTTCACCAGCAACCGAACCAAAAAAGCCGCCTTGTAGGCGGCTATGCTGCCCGAAACGCCGAGCAGAATTTTCTTTCCGTGCAACATGAGAGGTGGCAGTTGGCAGCAGGCAGTTAGCAATAAAAACAGCCCTGCATTTCTGCCAACTGATTACCGCCAACTGCCAGCTAACTGGTTATTCGTCGCCCTGCGGCAGTGCCTGCGTGCGGTCGCGCCACTCGAGCTTGCCTTCCATAAATTCGTCGATGGCGATGGACGTGGGCTTGGGCATTTTTTCGTAAAACTTCGAGATTTCAATCTGCTCGCGGTTCTCGAACACTTCCTCCAGGTTGTCCACCGTCGAGGCAAATTCGGAGAGTTTGTTGCTCAATTCTTCCTTCATTTTGGTCGAAATCTGGCGTGCCCGCTTCGAAATAATCGACACCGATTCGTACACATTGCCGGTCTTGGCGGCGATTTTATCCATGTCGCGCGTGACGACCGAGGGGTTCGTAGGCATATTGCTGGGGTGTTTTTTTAACTGGTGAACGTTGAAACCGGAACTCATTTGTTGCTGCTGCCGCTCAGCTTGCCGGTTTTGTTGTCGGGCGCTGGCGTGGGTTGTTTGGCGAGTTGTTCTTCTTTGCCGAGGCGGTCGAGTTCGCGGGTGCTTTCCTCGTAATACTTTTCAGCCGGGCGCAGCAATTTGCTCTCCGGGTATTTGTCGATAAAGGTCTGGTAAAAGGCCAGCGCTTCCTGGTAACGCTCTTTTTGCTTTTTGGGCGAACTGTTTTTGGCGTAATCGTGCTGGGCCTGCACTTTCCGGAAAGCGATGTCTTCGTTGTATTTCGAATCGGGGAAATCGCGTTGGAAATTGGTGTAGGCTACTACTGCCGAGCGGTAATTGAGGATGCTGGCGGCGCTGGTTTTCTGGTAGAGAATCGCTTTTTCGTACGCTTTCCGCTCCAGTTTTTCGCGCATGACCTTCAAAATATCGGAGGCTTCTTCCCGAAACTTGCTCTGCGGGTAGGCGTTGACGAAACTTTGCAGCGCGTCGATGGCCGTGGCCGAACTGGTCTGGTCGAGATTGTACAGCGGCGAATCTTTGTAAAGCGAGTACGCGCTCATGTACTGGGCTTCCTCGGCGAACTGGCTGCGGCCAAAGGTTTCGTAAAACTGTTTGAATTGCTGGGCGCTCAGGGCGTACAGACCCATGTGGTAGTTGCAGTACGCCTCGTACAGGTTAGCCATTTCCTGCTGTTCGCTCCCGCGCAGCAGGGGTTTCAGTTCCTCGAAAAGCAGCCCGGCCTTTTCCCATGTGCCCTTTTTGTAGTACTCCAGCGCGGCTTTGTACTTCTCGTCGTCAGTGGCCGTCTTGCGGAGTTTCTCAAATTTGCTGCATCCCGTCAGCAGGATGCCAAGCCACAGAAACAGAGCCAGATGGGGGATTTTACGCATAAGGGTGCAAAAATACAAAAAAGCTACACGACTCTTAACGAGTGTGCAGCCTTTTTCAGTTCAAAGGGTACAGTAATCAGTTTACAGTAGGCAGTTCACAGTTTACAGAAAAGGCGGTTCTGGTTTCTCTGTGAACTGCCCACTGTGAACTTTCTATTGATGCCGCACAAGCAACTTTTTCGTAGCCAGGGTACGGCCGTCGAGCGAAAGCTGGTAGAAATACACGCCGTTGGGCCATTTCTCAGTGACGATGTTCATGCGGCGCTCGTTGCGGTCGAATTCGTAGTCGCCAACTGGATTACCCAGGGCGTTGAAAAACGCCAGTTTGGCCTGATTCCCCGAGCCACTCATGGCATAATCCACCGTGGTGCTGGCGTCAGCCGGGTTGGGGTAGAGGTTGGAAACCGTCAGGCGGTCGTTGCTGAATAGTTTGTCGTTGACCACCTGCTGTTCTTCGCCGCGCTCCACGCTCACGCTCGTCGGCGGGGCAACGGGTTCGGCGGGCGTGGATTTAGTCGTCGGACGAGTGGACTGGCTGGCAATCAGGTTGCGGTAGTATTGGTTAATCGATAGGGAGCGCTTGGGGTTGATGTCCTGTTTGGACGATTTCCGGAAAAACGAAAAAAAGCCTGATTTGGCGGAAGGTGCGGCGGTGCTGTGGGCCTTCGGCTTCACGTCCAGACGGCTCTCCGCCTGGGGGCGGCTTTTTGCCTCCGTCTGGCTAAAAACCCTGCTGACTGGGATCTGCGCGAGCAGAACGGCAAGGAGTAGGAACGTCGGTAGCGGTCGTTTCATATACGCTGGGGTGCGGATTTTTTATTATAAAAACAAAAGTATCAGGAGCAGCCTGGAAATCAAATTTTTAACAGATTTTAACATCCGGCGGCTTAGCGACCGGACAACGAACCCGCCGTGATTTCCCAGCAAAAACCGTGTTTCACAAGTTGACCACGGTTTTAGTTGTTACCCGGCGGGGAACCGGGCGGGGTTTGGCGGTGGGCCTGGTGGATTTCCGGGGGGCGGGTAGCGTGGCGGCGGGCCGTTTCTCGACTGGTTTCGGCACCGAAACGACGGGCAGTTTCCGGCCCATCACCTGCTGGCGCGAAGGGCGGAGTTTCTCGCGCCAGATAAACCCGTCGAGTTCGCGGTTGGCGGGGGTAATCTGGCCGGGGGGCGTCAGGGCCGACTCGGGTTTGCCCACGAAAGCGATGCGGTTGACCTCGCCCTGGCGAAAATTCAGCGTCATCCGGCCACACTCCACCCGGTTCATGCCGATGAGTTTCTGTTTGTCGTCGAGGGCGAAATAGATGCTTTCGGCGTTGCCTTCCACCAAAACCCGGTCGAGTTGGCTCTGGGCGTTGAGAAAACTGGTGATTTTTCGCCCTTTCATCTGGTTGAAATTCTTCAGCGTATCCAGCGAAATGACGAAGGCTTTGCCCTGCAAAAGCATCGTGTTGACGCGGCCATTTTTCAAAAAAAGCCGCACCGAATCACCCTCCGACTGATTGCCGTTGCTCCAAAGCACCGGTTTTTTGTAGAAATAGAGCGTCGAATCGTTGACGTAATACGCCAGTGAGTCACATTTTCCCTGAAAATCGCGGCGGAAAATGCGCACGTTGCGGAAGCCGAATAGCCGCCGGATGGTGTCGCCGGGCGTGATGATTTCGCGGGCCACGAGCGTGTCGGCGGCCAGGTAGAGCGTGTCGCCTTTGCTGATGTTGCGCAACAACGCCCCGCCCCACACCCGCGTGAGGCCCGTCTGGCCGTAGTTGCGGCCCTCTCGGCCGGTCAGGATGGCGCTGTCGGAGCGTGAAACGAATACCACGTTGCCGTGGGCGATGGCGATTTTGGTGGGCGGGTCGTAAATGAGCGTGTCAGCGGTGAGGTCGTACTTGGGGGAACTGTACTGCGACCGGCCCTTGAAGTTGGACGTTCGCGTGCTTGTGTTGTAAATCGAACCCGGTTTGGCGTAGAGCGTGTCGTCTTTGCTGACGATTTTCGTGGTTGGGGCGATGAAAAAGGCTTCTTTCGAGAGCGAATTGTACCGGAGCGAGTCGGCGGTAATGGTGCTCTGCGGGTCCACCACGCGCACGTTGTGGCGGTACGTGAACAGCTTCGTTTCGGTGTTGTAGGTGCCCTCGCGGCTGGTGAGCGTACTTTGCCGGTCGAGGATGGTGCCGCCGCCGGCGTAGTACGCCACGTGGGTGTTGAGGTTGTAGTCGAGGCGGCGGGTGGTGAGCGTGATGGTGCCGTCGTTGAGCACCACGCGGCGGCCCGTCATTTTGGCGAAACGCGTGTTGCCGTTGTAGGTGGCCGTGTCGCCGGTGATGGTCACGCTGTCGGCCTGCACGATGCGGACGTTGCCGAAGGCCTGGAGGGTATTGTTCGCTTCGTTTTGCAGCACCAAATCGGCGTCGAGCAACACGTTGCCCTGCTGGAGTTTCACGTTGCCGACCAATCGTTTCAGGTTCACTCCCTTGACCACAACCCCGGTCAGGCTATCCGCCCGAAGGATGTTGACGATTTTGCTGCCCGCCGGAGCCTGCGCAAGCCCGCGCCCGGCCAGCAAAAACAGTAGTGGGAAAATGAACGCTATTTGTAAACGTTGACGCATTCGAGAGTAACCAAAATAGGCCATCCGGGTGGCAGAAGTGCCCGAAACCGGAGAATTTCGCCCGCAAAACTAACCGCTTTTCCCCGTGCTCGCCCTTTTTTTAACCTTTCTTAACCAGCACGACCTCGCCCAAAAACGGGTGTTGCTGGCGGTAAGCGGGGGCCTGGATTCGGTGGTGCTGGCGGAACTGGCCTACCGGGCGAACCTCGATTTCGCCCTCGCCCACGTCAACTTCGGCCTGCGCGACGCCGAATCCGACGGCGACGAAGACTTCGTAAAAATCCTTGCCGAACGCTACGGCAGGCCGTTTTTTACGAAAAAAATGGAAACGAAAGCGTTCGCTCAAACCCACGGCCTTTCCACCCAACTCGCCGCCCGCAAACTGCGCTACGCCTGGTTCGATGAATTGCTCGACGCCCACGGCTTCAACTACCTCGCCACCGCCCACCACCGCGACGACGCGCTCGAAACCCTGCTGCTCAACCTCATCCGTGGCGCGGGACTAGCCGGGCTGGCGGCGATTCCAGCGCGAAACGGACGCATCATTCGTCCACTGCTCGCCGCCAGCCGGGAAGAAATCGCGCAATTTGCCGCCAAAAATGGCCTTGCCTGGCGCGAAGACCGCTCCAACGCCACCGACGACTACCCGCGCAATTTCATCCGTCACCGGGTTCTGCCGCTGCTGCGCGAACTAAACCCAAACCTGACCGAAACCGCCGGGCAGACGCTCGACCAACTTGCCGCCGCCCGGCGGTTGCTGGAAAAGAGCGTTGAAGCCGTGCGCCAGGCCGTCTGGCGCACGGACGGCGACGCCATTTTTCTGGCGCTGGAATCGCTGCGCCAAACACCCGAACCGCTGCTTGTTTTACACGAATTGCTCCGCCCGCTGGGTTTCCGCTACCGGCAGTCGGCGGCGATTTGGGCGGCGGCAGGCGGACAACCGGGCAAAACGTTTTTTTCGCAGATCCACACCCTGACCGTGGACCGCCACGCGCTGGTGATCACGCCGAACCGAGCGGTTGCGAACGAAGTTTTTTTGATTGAAAACCCCGAAGGCGCGCTGCAAACGCCGGATTTTCAACTCCAATTTTCATTTGCTGAAACCCCGGTTTTCGAGAAAAGCCCCGCCGTCGCCTGCTTCGATTTTGAGAAACTCACCTTTCCGCTTCGCCTCCGCCGCTGGCAACCGGGCGATTGGCTCTGTCCGCTCGGGATGGGCGGCAAACGAAAAAAAGTAAGCGATTTGCTGGTGGATTTGAAGGTGCCCCGCCCGCTCAAAAACCGGGTCTGGGTGTTGATTTCGGGCAGCGAAATCGCCTGGGTGGTTGGCCATCGGCTCGACGAACGCTTCCGGGTGACGGACGCGACGCGGCGGGTTTGGCGGTTGGAAGTTGTCTGAACCCACCCAAAAAACTGGCACCAAGTTTGTGCTCACCGGGTGAAACTCGTCACCCTCGTCATGAACACGGCCCGATTTTTACCCGCTTTCCGCCTTTTCCTGCTGCTGACGCTGTTGTCGGGCGGCGTTGCGCTGGCCCAGAGTCCGCGTTTGAAAGCGGCCAACCGGCAATTTGAAAACTTCAGTTACCTCAACGCCATCCGGCAGTACGAAGAGTTGCTGCGGAAAGGCCAGAACCTGGAGGTGTTCGAGCGGCGCGAGGTGCTCACCAACCTGGCCTTCGCCTACCGCCGCATCCAGGATTCGCGCAACGCCGAGCGCGTGTACGCCGATTTGCTCGACGAATTTCCCGACGCCGACTCCGAAACCTACCTCTACTACGCCCAGGCCCTGGCCCAGAACGGCAAACACCGCGAGTCGCAGAAAGCCTACGCCACCTACGGCGACCGCCAGACCGCCGACCTGCGCGGTAAAAAGTTCGCCGTCAGCTACCTGGACGTGAACCGGTTTTACCAGGATTCGTCGAGTTACAAAGTCGAGTACCTGCCCATCAACTCCCGGCAGGCTGATTTCAGCCCGATGTTTTACAAAAACGGCCTCGTGTTCGTGTCGGCCCGGGAGGAAGGCGGGGCGCTGAAACGCATTTTTGGCTTTAACCAAACGCCCTTCCTCGACCTGTACTTTGCCCCTGACACCTCCGAACTGCGCCGCCCCGATCCGGTACGCAGTGGCGGCGCAGCCATCGGCGGGGCGACGGGCAGCGGCGGAAACGCGGAGGCGGTTTCCGAACCGGCCAAACCCCTTTCCAAAATCGAGCAATTCAGCCGCACGCTTAACACGAAATACCACGAAGGGCCGATGACCTTCAACCGCGAACAGAACTTCATCGTCTTCACCCGCAACAACTACCTGAAGGGAAAAACCGGCAAAAGCAGCGATGGGGTGACCAAACTCAAGTTGTATTCCGCCGTGCTGAAACCCAACGGCAAGTGGGGCGACGTGAAGGAACTGCCTTTCAATTCCGACGAATTTTCGTGCGGCCACCCGGCCTTTTCGCCCGATGACAAGAAGCTGTACTTCGTCAGCGACAAGCCTGGCGGCTTCGGCGGGACGGATTTGTACGTGGTTGATTTTGGGGACGGAAAATGGGGCCAGCCCGTGAATCTGGGCAAGGCGCTCAACACCGAAGGCAACGAGATGTTTCCCTTCGTGGACGGCGGCAACACGCTTTACTTCGCCTCCGACGGGCACGAGGGCCTCGGCGGGCTGGACATTTTCGCCGCAAAAGACTTGAAAACCGCCGAAAACCTCGGCGCGCCCATCAACTCCGACAAGGACGACTTCGGCTTCATCAGCACGCCCGACCGCGCCTCGGGCTACTTCAGCAGCAACCGCAAACGCGGCCTCTCCGACGACAACCTGTATTCGTTCCGCCGCAGTTGCAAGCAACTCAACCTGCTCGTGTACGACGCCACCACCCGCGCCCCGATGCCCGGCGTGCAGGTGCGGCTGGTGCGCGACGGCCAGAACCAGGACCTCCGCCAAACCAGCGCCGCCGGCCTCGTGGACCTGTGCCTCCAATCGGGCGGTGAGTACGAATTCAAAGCCCTAAAAGAAGGCTACGCCAGCGGCAGCCTGCGCTATAGCACCCGCACCAACTCGTCGGGCCACCAGACGAGCCTGGCGATCTACCTGCAAAAATCGGCCGGGCAACTGGTGCGCGGCGTGGTAAAATCGGAGTTCACGAAACAACCGATGGCGGGCGTGGAAGTGACGCTCGAAAATGAAAAAGACGGCTCCCGGCAGAAAGTCGTGACCGGCAGCGACGGCAGCTACGAGTTCGACGCCAAACCCGGCGCGGCCCACCGCCTCATCGCCCAGAAAGACAATTACGCCACGAACAAGAACGTGGTGAAACCCAAAAAAGGCGCGAAGGTGATTCAGACTGAAACCGGCCTGTACGGGCAAAACGAGGTGTTCAAACTCGAAAACATTTACTACGACCTCGACAGGTACTTCATCCGGCCCGATGCCGCCGCCGAGTTGACCCGCCTCGTGCCGGTGCTGAAGCAAAACCCGGACATGAAAATCGAAATCCGCTCGCACACCGACAGCCGCGCCCCGGACGCCTACAACCTGAAGCTTTCGGACAACCGCGCCCAGGCCGTCGTGGATTTCCTTGTGGCCCGGGGCATCAGTTCCAATCGGTTGGTTTCCAGGGGTTACGGCGAAACGGCGCTGGTCAACGACTGCGGCAACGGCGTGAGTTGTTCGGAAGAAAAACACCAGGCCAACCGCCGGACGGAGTTCAAAGTCATTGCCGTGCGCAGCGACGCGCTCAGCAAACGATAAGTTTTTATTTAGGTCAGTTTTTAAAGGTGACGTGAGAAAAAGTCCGGCGGATTCGCTGGGCTTTTTTTGTGGAAAGAGCGCACATACGTTTCGCCCGGAAAGCAAATTGTCAGGACCTCGAAAAGCGAATCAGCGGATTGAGTTCGTCATTGTCTGCCTGTTTAACCGCGCTTATGTATGTTTGCCGGGTTTGCCCTGGATCAGTCAGGTTCGTGCTCCCCCAGCTAAAAACGGTTTTTTGAAAGACGTGATTCACAAGAATATCCGCCATCAGCCTGGAATGCCGACCGTTGCCATTGGCGAAGCAATGAATGGAAACCAAGCGGTGTTTAAACCGAATCGCAATTTCATCTTGGGGAAAGGTCTGATTTTCAATCCAATACTTCACGTCATCCAACACGTGCCGGACTTGAATCCCAATTTGGAACCAGTCCACACCGAGGTTTTTATTCGTCTCTCGAAACGTCCCTGCCCACTTCCAGACGTCACCGAACATACGGCGATGAAGTTGTTTAATGAAAGCCTCGGAAAGGATCTGATCCTGACGAAAGCGCTTTTTTAATGCCCATTCAACGGCTTTTTCAACGTTTTTTTGTTCAAATTCGTCCAGGTCTTCGCGGGTCGTGAGCGGCAAGCGCAACCCCTCCTTCTCTTCCTCGTCGAGGGGTGTCTGACCGTCCGAATGCGCCATCAGTTCCATAAATAACTCGGCAGGGTGGCGGTTAATTCGGCGGCTTTTTCCTCAATGGCTTTTTCGAGGCGCTCTCTGGAATTTCCCTGTTCTTCGAGTACCATGCTCGCTGAAGTTCGCAGAACAATTGTCCGGGCCAGTTCCCGCGCCCGGCGCTCAACCATTTTTTCGATGGATTCGTCTTTCGGAACAAAGCCGTACACAAAGGTCATGTTCAAACCCTCGGCCGCCTGACGCAACGATCTGAGGGTGATTGCTTCGGCGGCTTCACGTCGCTCTAAGTCGCGAACGCCCTGAACAGTAATCCCTAACCTCGCACCCAGTTGCCGAAGAGTCATGTTTAGCGAGACACGAATGATATGAATCCAACCTCGTTCAGGGGGCTTCTGGGTTGCTAACTCACTGATTTTTAGAAGCTTTTTATCAAGTTGAGTCATTAGTAATTTACGCTGTGGGGTTTTCATAACAGGAAGGCGATGAAGTCTTGAAGCAAATATAAAGCTTTGACTTTCTATTTTAGCAGAAAAGTAAAGTTGAAACTTTATAATTTCTTAGCTAAATAAGTTTTTAGCTTTAATTTTTATTGTAGCGTCCGTCGATCACCCCCAGCATAAACAAATTCACCTCCCACTGACTCACCAACGGCTGCTGGGTGTACGGAAAAACGGGCAAATACGGCGGTGCGCCAAACTCCGGACTCATGCCGAGCAGGTTCCAGCCTTGCACTTTCACCACGCGGTCCCACCAGCCGAGGTGCGTTTCAAGGGCCGGTTGCCACTCCGGCGCGCGGGGGTCGCTCACCTGCGGACCTTCGGGAAAACCCACACGGGTGTGCACGTAAGCCGTTTGGGCAATGGCCGCTTCGAGGTCGGCGGCGTGGTGGTCGAGCATCGATTCGGTCACGCAGCACCAGTGCGAGGCGTCGAGGGTGAGGCGCAGGGTGGGGCGGGCGTCGAGGTAGCGGCGCGTGAGGCCGGGGTGGTAGCTAAATTTGCCCCGGTGGGTTTCGTGGAGGATGGGCACGCCGGTTTCTTCCGAAATCCGGGTCGCCGCGTCGAGCAGCATTAGGTTTTGCTCAAAACTAAAGTAGTCTTTCCCCGTCTGGACGTTGATGAAGGCGGGCCGGTGTGCCGCCGTTTCCCGCAAAAGCCGCTCGTAAGCGGGTTGGTACGCCCCAAAATCAGGCGGGAGGTGATTCGTATTCTCATGTCCGACCCAGGTCAGGTCATACGCGGCGATGGCGTCGAGGGCTTCACGTTGCCCGGTTTCGTCGTCGGGGAGTTTGGCTTCGAGGCCGTCGTAGCCTGCGGTTTTGATGCGCTCACAAAATTGCCTCCAGGGCACGTCGGCGAAGCCCCAGTGGGTGGCGAAAATGGGAAAAGACACGAGGGTTCAGGGTTTAGGGTTCAAGGTTCAGATAACTCCTCAAACAACTTTTTATCCAGCTCCTCCAGCCCCAGCAGCCCGTTGAGGTGGCTGGTCGTGACCCAGGGCAGCCAGCCCCGGTGCAGGCCGTGGCCACGCCAGGGCGCGAAACTAAAATGCTCCTGTGACCAACCCAGACCGCGCAAATCGTAAGGGTGGGCGGGCAGCGAAATCATGCCTTTCGTGTTGTGGAGCAGGATTTTGGCCACGTCCCGGTAATGCGTGTCGCCGGTGAGTTGGTAAAGGCGGGCAAATTCGTCCACGTCGAAAGCCATGTAGTTGTCGGTCAGGCTGTGGCCGGTGGCGATGAGTTGCGCGCCCACCGTTGAAACGCCGCGTTTCCAGTGCAGGCGGGCGTCGTCGGCTTCGGCGGGCATGGGCACGTTCCAGGCAAACACCCAGGTTTCGGCAAAATTCGCCGCCGCCTGCGCCCGGACCAGCCATTTTTTGTCGCCCGTCGCCTCGAACAGCGTAAGATACGCTTCGAGCGAGAGCGTGCCGGCCTCCTTGTCGATCACGTTGGGGTTGTCGATGGTGCCGCCCGCGAAAACGCCGCCCTGCTGGCGCTTCCAGCAAAATTCCGCCGCCCTGAGGGCCGCGTCGAGGTACGACCGTTCGCCCGTGGCCCGGCTGAGCAGCGCCAGCATCGGCACGGCGTTGTAGCTGGCGGCGGGCGACGGGTCCGAAATGGTAACGGTCGGTTTTCCGAACGTCCAGGTTCGGGGGAAACCACCTTCCGGGGCCTGCTGAGGCAGGAGCCAGTCGGCAAACGACTTGGCCCAGGCCAGCCAGTTCGGGTGGTCGGTGCCGTTTTTTTTCTCCCGCGAATACGCCCGCAGGGTGGCCTTCAAGTCGTCGGTGAACGAGCGCAGAAAAATTTCCTGCGGACCCCGCGCGGAAATGGCCTGGGCCAGTTTGCCGGTTTTCAAATTGAACCCTTCGCCCAGCGGCGGGGCCAGGGGTAGCTTCTCGGCGAACGTGTCGAAGAGTTCCAGCGCGTTTTTCCGCACCGAATCGGGCCAGGGCGCGGGGTGAAGCTGCTGGTCAAGGAGCACCTGCTCGGCGCTTTCGAGGGCCTTGCCCGTGAAGCCCATGATGCTTTTGAAATCGCGGCGGTAGGGCATTGCAGCCGGTGCCTCGGCGAAGTTGTTGATGCCCACCAGGCCACTGGGGTAGCGGAAAATCTCGCCGACCAGTTGGCGCACGAGAACTTCCCGCACCGTTTTCAAGTCGTGGGGTGTCACCTTCGGCTGGAGTGTTTGCCAGGCCCAGCGCCAGGTTTTGGCGTAAAATTCGGGCAGAGAAGGACTTTCCCCGAACTGAAAATCAACCCGGTAGGCCTGGGTAAACCCATCTGTTAAGGGGTGATACCGCCGCCGCCAGCGGTGGATTTGTCCGCCGGGGTACGTGTTGCCGGTGTAGGTCATTTCGCCTTCGGTGCCGGGAAACCAGAAGCCGAGGCTGGGCCTTTCGGTGAAATCCGCCCCGATGGCCCCGACTTTCACCGCCGCATCAACGAGGGTTGTTACTGCGATATCGTCGGCGTCGGCGAGGCTCGTCGAGCCGTCGGGGGCGGGGTCGAGGGCAGCCAGGGTGCTGCCGTCGGCGAAGCGCAGGCCAAAAAGTGGCGCGGGCAGGCGGTCTTCGCGGATGCGCAGGTGCCGCTGGTGGGCCGCCCCCCCGATGGCGACGGGCGTGAGGAAATCCGTTCCGCCGTAAATCATCCCCGGCGCGAAGACTTGCGCCTGCTGGCGGCTGACGGGTCGGGCCATTTCAAACGTCATCGCCGACAAAAATCCCTGATACGGCAACCGCGCACCGGCGGCGACGGACACGGTCAACCGGCGGGAAAGCCGCAACGTGCCGCCGTCGAGCCGCCAGGTGTCTTCGGCATCGACCCGCACCGGACCTTCTGCCAACCGGGCGGTGGCCACGGCCCCGTCGCTCGTTTTTCGGACAGTCTGGTAGCCGACGGATTTGGTTGGGAAATCGCTGGAATCGCGGAAGAATTCAAGGTGCAGGGGTCGGGGCTGAGAGGCCATGTTCTGGCCGTTGGTTTTTACGAAAATGCCCCACGCGCCGCCCGTTTTACGGAATTCAACGCTGCCGCCGTTGGGGAGTACACCGAGGCGGAGGGTTTGGGCCGACGCAGTCAGGCCGAAGAGCAGGAAAGGCAAAAGGAAACTTTTTTGCATGGAATGGGTAACCAGAAGTGAGCAGGTTCACCTCACCAAAACACCCGGCATCCGGTAAATCACCCCGTCCACCCGAATCGGGATGGCGGGCCAGTTGGGCAATTCGGTGAGTTTTTCGGTGTGGCCGTCGGGATGGACGAAAATCGTATCGAACGAGAGCGCCGCCCGCGTGAAGGGATTCCAGGCCAGGGCCTGGTTGGCTTGAATCACCTCCGGGCTGGTGTCGGTGGCAACCCATTCGCGCTCGGCGTAGCCGATGGCCCCGCCAAAGTGGATGTTTTTCCAGCCGTCCGGTTCACCCTGTTCCGCGTACCAACCGCGCACGGCGCGGGCCAGGTCGGTGGCGCGGGCGTTGGGTTTGGAGGCCGCTTCGAGCCGGGCCGAAATTTCGGCGGATTTGATGAATTCTTCGCGCAGCCCGGCGGGCGTCGGCCCGAAATGCACGTAACGCCCCACCGACGACACCAGCCCCCAGCGCCGGGCGCACACGTTGACGAAGGCGTATTTTTTCAACGTTTTTCCGACGGGCGGGTAGTGGAAAAACGCCTGGAGGCGTTCGTCCAATCCAATCAGCAGCACCGTGGGCCGCAGGCCGCGCCGGAGGAGTTCGTCGGAAATCAGGGCTTCAATCCGGTGGTCGGTTTGGCCAGGCTGTATTTTCCGACAAACCGCCGCCACGGCCTCCGCCGACTGGCGGCACACCCAGCGGTACTTTTTCAATTCGCTGGGCGTCAGGCTGTAACGCAACGGGGCGATGTCCACCACCGGCAAATCGCCCAGCGGCGCGTCGGTGGCGAGGCGTTGATTCGGAAAGTTTTTGGCCAACAGCGTCGGGCGCGGGGCACCCTCGGGGCCGCCCTCGAACCAGTCGTAACCCAGCGGTTTCACGTCCATCCCGGCGAAATCTTCGGCCAGCAAATGCGATAGTTCGGTGTTCGGCCCGACCAGAAACGTCCGGCCGTCGCGGAGCAGCAGCAGGGCTGCCGGACCGGTTTCGGCGGTAAGCAGGATGTGGGTGTCGGCCAGCCCGGCGGTGGCCCAGGCCACGTTTGTCACGCGGGAAAGCAGCAGGCCGTCGAGGTGTTGAGCCGTTAAAAACTGCGCCACGCGCTGGCGTTTGGTGGCCTGTTCTTCCAGCGCCTCGGCACGGGTGATGACGCCGTCGAAGACGTCCTGGGCCAGCCCGGTCAGGTCCCGGACGAGCAGGAAAATAAGCAGGAGCAACGGTTTCAAAACGAGGTCAGAGGCGAGTTTCGGAAGGTCAAAACTACGAAGTTGCGGCAGCGGCTGCTACCCGATTTTTGGCTGATTCCGGTGGGATGATGACCAGGATTTCACGTTAACTTTTTCCGGAACAAACGCCTGCACCCGTGCCGGGCGGGGTCATTCCCCCGACGGCTTCGGCAGCGCCTGGTTTAGCGGCGCGGGCGAGCCGAAGTTGGGCGTGCCGTCGGGGTTCCAGGTGATTTTCTGCATCCGGGGCGAGCGGTTGTCGCGGCATTCCTGCCCGGATTTCGGGTTGGCGTGGTACAGAATCCAGTCTTCGGTGCCGTCGGGCGACTGGAAAAAGGCGTTGTGCCCCGGCCCGAACGCCTGCCCTGCCGGGTTTTTGGTGAAAACCGGCGTCGTTGCTTTCTTCCAGGCCGTGGCGTCGAGCACGTCGCCGCCCGCGTCGAGGGTGAGCAGGCCGAGGGCGTAATCGTCCGTCCAGCAGCCGGAGGCCGAGTACACGACGAACACCCTGCCGTTCTTTTTCAGCACCTCCGGCCCTTCGTTCACCGCCGGAAGTCCGCCGCCGGAGCCGATGGTTTCCCAGGAAAACGAAGGCGACGACAGCAGCACGCGCGGCCCGGTGAGCGTGTAGGGGTTCGCCATTTCACAGATATAAATCCGCTGCGTGATGTCGCTGGCGCTGACGTAGCCCGACCAAATCAGGTAGCGCTTGCCGTTGTGCTCCAGCACGGTGCCATCGATGGCCCAGAAGTCTTCGGTGGGGTGAAAAATCCGGCCCCGGTCGGTCCAGGTGCCCTGCGTGGGGTCGGGCGAGGGGTTTTCCAGCACGAACAACCGCTGGGTACCCAAATCGCCGCTGGTGGCTCCGGCGGTGTAGTAGAGGTACCATCGGCCAGCGCCCTGATTGCCGTCCAGAAAATGCAGTTCGGGTGCCCAAATGTTGCGGCTGTTGGGGCCGGAGGCAGGAGCCGTCCACACGGTCGTGGGCTGTACGGCGCTCAGTTCGCTCAGTTTCGGGGTTTTCCAGAGCGCAATCCGGTTGCCGAGCGTGTGGGTGTAGTAATAAACGCCGTCGCGGCGGATCGCCCACGGGTCGGGGCCGGAGTTGAGCAGCGGGTTGGTGAACGTGGTCGCTGGCGTGACCACCGGCGGCGACGGCGCGACCGGCGCGTCGGTCTGCTGCCCGCAGGCGGTGAGGCTCAGGACAAGGAAGAGCCAGAGGGCGGATTTTTTCATCAATTTGGACGGTTTTCGGGCGCTGAAAAAATTACTTTGCCGGTATCGCCCCGCGCCCCACGAAGGCCCGGCAACCGCCCGCCACGGGCCTGAGCGCCACTTCGAGCAGGGTGCCGTCGGGCAGTGGCAGGAGCTGGGACGAATAATTCGGGCAGGGGTTGTCGGCGGCTTCAGGCACGGCCACGGGCGCGGGGTGTTCGGTCCACGGGCCGGTGCCGTCGCCGATGAAGTACACGCTGCCATTTTCTTTGGCCAGACTGCCGTCGGCGTTGTAGAGCATCTGCCCAATCACGGCGAGTCGTCCGTCGGGCAGCACGGTGACGGTCGGGGCGTGGGAAAAATGGTGCCCCGCCGTGGATTCGAGGCGGGTGCCCGCGTCGGCGGGATTGCCCCAGTCGGTGCCGTTGTCCGAAAAGCGGATGTACGTGTCGCAGCCCAGGCCGCAGATTTCGTAGGTCATCACGTAGCGGCCGTTGTGTAACCGCCGCACGATGGCCATGCCAGGGCGCATCTTTTTGTCGGGGCGGTCGGGTACGGCCACGTCGCGTACTTCCGGCCCCCAGGTTTTGCCCCCGTCGGTGCTGATTTTGTGGGCCAAAAGCTGGTTGAAACCCGCATCCCGGTGTTCCTCGGTGGAGTAGTACATCACCAGCCGGTCCTGCACGTCCACGATGAATTCGGCTTCCCACAAGCCGACGCTGCCGCGCACGGGCGTGGATAGCAGGTGCCATGTTTTGCCAAAATCGGTGCTTTGGAACAGGTTCATCGCCGTGGCCGTGCGTGGGTCGCGGCCTTTTCCGACGGAGGTCGTCCAGAACAGCGTGCCCGGTTGGGTGGTGCCGAGGGTTTGCGGCACTTCCCACAGGCCGGAGCAGCAGTGGCCGGGTTTGGTGGTGTCGGCGAGGTCGGCGCGGAGGGTCCAGTTTTTGCCGCCGTCCGGGCTGTGAAACAGGCTGGCCGCCGTGC
Source organism: Spirosomataceae bacterium (assembly GCA_965249815.1). GTDB lineage: Bacteria > Bacteroidota > Bacteroidia > Cytophagales > Spirosomataceae > JAJAZB01. Next base: position 2,725,573 of record CBDFMV010000003.1, read on the forward strand.
CGTCGGTGTCGAAACTGAGCAGCAGGCTGCCTTTTTCGGGTCCGTGCGCGAGTTGAAGCAGGCGCGGGTAGTACGCCTGCCGGTCGGCGACCAGTTGGGCGGTTGAACCGGGTTCAACCGGCGCGGCGGGTTTGGGCGACTGCCCGCAGGCGGTGAGGCTGGCAAACAGCAGGAGGAGCAGGCGGTTCATGCGGCGCGGTTTTCACCGAAAAGAACCGAATTGGGCCAACTATCCCTCGCGTTCAGGGCGATTGACCGACCTATTTCTGTTTTAAGTACGCGTTGGCGTCCACCAGGTTGAACTCGGGATCGTCGCGAAAAATGCTTTGCAGCGACCCCACGTGCCGCTGCCCGATGATCACCAGCAGCCGTTTGCCCGGCCGGGCGAGTTGGGTCGTGACGATGTTGGAATAGATTTTCAAATCGCGGTTTTTGAACACGGAAATAAACTCGGCCCCCACGTAAGCGGGGTTGATGAACGAACTGTCCACCATCGGGTCGGCTTTCAGCGTCCCGTTGGTCACCCGGGCGGGGGTGATGTACACCAGGTGGTGCGTCATCTGGATGGTGGCCGGTTGGTTGAGCGCGATGAGGTAGTCCGGCAAGGTAAGCGTGCCCGCCTGAAACGGTTGGGTCAGGCTTCGCACGTACGTTCGCAGCGCGGCCGTTTCGGTCTGGTAGCGTTCGATGCGCTCACCGTTCGCCAGAATGCCCTGCGAGGTGCCGCCCGGCGCATCCACGCCGTAAACTCCGGGCAGGCTGAGTTGCCTGGCCGCCCTGAAACCAAACTGGTACACTTCGCTGCGCCCGTCTTCGAGGTCGGTCAGGGCCAGTTTGCCGCGCCGGTACAGGACGTACAAACTATCCAGGCGGGGTTGCTTTTCGGGAAGAACTTCCACCAGAATCAAATCCGGCCTGAACCGTTCGAGCAACTGCACCACCTGCCCGACTTCCTGTTGGCGTTTTGGGGTGAAAACGTCGGTTGCGGGCAGGTCTTTTTTGAAAAGCTGACTCAGGTGGTCGGTTCCCAGAAGCAGAATTTCGGCTTTGGCGGCGGGCGGCAGGGCGGTTTGGGCAGTTAACTGGCCTGCACACAGACACAGCAAGGCGGCCCGAAAAAGAATTCGCATTCAGAAAAGGGGCTTATGGGGTAGGGTTGATAGGTTAAAAAATGGGTAATGATATACAAATTTACACCAATCCTTGCGAGTGTGGATTTTTGAGCATATATTTACACCATAATCTTTGTTATTTATGGTGTCCGAGTTCAAAAGCATTCACGATCTCCTACAAGCCTTCCCAACCGAACAGGCTTGTATTGAACACCTCGAAACCCTGCGCTGGGACGGGATTCCGGTTTCGCCTTTCGATGCTACGTCGAGGGTCTATAAGTGCGCCGGGGGTCGCTACAAATGCAAGAATACCGGCAAATACTTCAACGTGAAGGTCGGCACCATTTTCGAGGACACCAAGATTCCCCTTCAAAAGTGGTTTCTGGCGCTCTACGTCTTTTCATCCCATAAGAAGGGTATTTCCTCGCACCAACTGGCTAAGGATATTGACGTGACCCAAAAATCGGCATGGTTCATGTTGCACCGCCTTCGCTATGCCTTTGACCACCCCAATTTTGCCGCCGTCATGTCGGGAACCGTCGAAGTTGATGAGACCTACGTCGGTGGTGCCGAAAAGAACAAACACGCCTCCAAGCGCACCGAAGGGACGCAAGGCCGTAGCACCAAAACGAAAAAGGCGGTGGTGGGTTTGGTTGAACGCGGCGGGAACGTTGTGGCGCAAGTCGTTGAAAGTACCGACCGCAAAACCGTTCAGGGGTTGATTCATCAGAACGTGGAGCCGGGTGCAACGGTCGTAACCGACGAATACGGCGCGTACCGGGGCATTCAGGGCAACTACGAACACGCTGTCATTCGCCACGGGGCAAAGGAGTACGTCAACGGCATGGCCCATACCAACACCATAGAAGGCTTTTGGAGCCAATTCAAGCGGGGCATTGATGGGATTTACCACTGGGTAAGCTTTAAACACCTGCAAGCCTACGCCGACGAGTTCACCCTTCGCTACAACACCCGAAAAGTCACGACGGCTTCCCGTTTTGACCTTGTGCTTTCCAATACGGCAGGCCGACTCACCTACCAGAAGCTTATCGAAAAATAATTCTTTTCCATTTTTGGAAAAATAGCCCGATAATCCTTTACTTTGGGCCATAATCGCTTCCAAAAATGGAAAAAGACGCCTCTAAAGACACCTTACTGACCGAAATTTACAGGCTTCTGGCCTCTGAGAGCGCTCCAAGCTTCCGCGAATTGGTAGTCCGGAAAAAAACTGAACTTGGAATTAACACCGACTACGAGTTCTCCAAGATGGTCGGCATCCCCAACAACACCCTGGCGCGGCTGATTGACGGCGAAACCCAGAAAGTTGACCTTTTCTCTATCCTTAAGGTTTGCCAGTTCTTGGGAATTGACGTTCGGGAAATGGCCGAAATTTACGTTGCCTCGCTGAAACCCGAATTTGTCGGGGAGTTGAACTTAGCAACGAAATCCAATTTTATTCTTCGCAACTTCAACCTGAACACGTTGAAGAAAATCGGCTTCATTAAGTCAACTACCGACTTTGAAGCCATTGACCGACGCATCACGCGCTTTTTGGGGCTGGAAACGATTTTCCAGTATTCCGACGAGTTGCCACCCGTGATGTTCAGCCGAATTAGGCAGTATTCACAAGACGAGATGCGTACCATGTGGATTGTTGCGGCTTGCAATCAGTTCAAGAAACTTAACAATCCCCACCCTTACGACCAAGAAGCGTTGTTGGCCCTTATCCCCAAGATACGCCCATACACCCTTGACGAAGAAGCCGGTTTAGTTATGGTTGTGCGGGCACTCTACCGAGTAGGCGTTTCGGTAATTGTGCATAAGTACACGGCGAACACGGCGGTTCGGGGTGCTTCATTTATGGTGAATGACAAGCCCTGTATCGTTATCAATGACTTCCGAGGTAAGTATTCGACGTTGTGGTTTTCGTTGTTACATGAATTGTCCCATGTCCTTTTTGACATGGAGGCATTAAAATCATGGAAGTTTCACTTATCCGGTGATTACGACATGACTAACGACTTGTTCAGCGAAGATTTGGCAGACGGGTTTGCTCGTGACCGACTGTTACCGCAAGCCGACCTTGATTTTGTTCGTCCCTACATTGATTCGCATTCGATGCTTGAGCGACACGCTTACAAGACGTTAAAAGTGCATCCAAGCATTATTTATGACTTCCATTGTCACTTTGAAAAGAACTACCGAGGCCGGGACGTGTACGCGCTCTACCAACATCACTTTGGAAGTTCGGAACGTGCCGTGCGTTTATTGAAGAATACCCTTTTTGACCAAGAATCAGTTTTTGAAGGCGTTGATGAACTTAAAATGATTTACGAGTACACCCCCGAAAACTCCAAACTTAACCCATAGTCATGGCACAACACCAAGAAAGCGAAGAAGAGCGCCGTAATAAAATACGGGCCATGCTGGAGCGAATTAGCGCCGAAGAAAAACGACTGGCAGGCAACCAACAGCTTGCAATCGAACTTCCTGCTGACGTAAGGCCGGAGCTACTGCCAGAACCGGAAGTTGAGCGCCCAGATTCAGAAACCGAATCCTTGCTTGACAACACCGAGAATCCGGGCTTATCTAAAAGACTTTGGCATGACACGCAGAAAATCATCCTAAAAAACACCGAAAAAGGTGAGAACAGGCGCTTCATCTTGAACGAAAAAAACCTTTTCTTGAAGGCAAGTGCCAATACCTCGGATTCAAAATTTTCCTTCAAACTCGCCGTCCAAAAGGTGTATGACATTGCGGACGAGTGGCTTAAGTCTTCCAACACCCCGGACGAAGTCGAATTAGGGATGATATACTGGGATTTAAACGAGCAAAATGGCTTCCATTCAGGAAAGGTAATTGCGCGCGCCAACAGCCGATTCAACCGAACCTTAGAAGGACTGCTGCAGGTTCCGCCGCCACATAAAGACAAGCCGTAATTTTTTGCGGTACCGTCGAACTTTGATTTGGGAAATGACTAATTTTGCACCACTCCTGTAGTTCAATGGATAGAACAACTGCTTGCTAAGCGGTTGATGCGGGTTCGATTCCCGCTGGGAAGGGGTAAAATACTTCTTCCCAGCGTTCCCCGAACGAAAGCCCTGGTTTCACGCCGGGGCTTTTTATTTTGTCATTTGGTGTAAATTGATATATCATTACCAAAAAATGATACCACGCGAACGGGTGGCCTTGTTTATGAAACGCCAGAATCAGTGTGGCCAACCACCCCCCAACCGCACCATCCCACCGCACCCCCTCCTTCAAAAGGAGGGGATTCTGAAAGACATCTTTTGGGTTGGAAGAACGGAGAAACGGGCTTTAAACTCCCTTTCTTAAAAAAAGTAGGGGGTGCAGTGGGGATGGGATGGCGCGGCGGGGGGGTGTTAAGAAGCCAGCACGGTTTGCTTCAGGAAGGCATTGTGAAATTTGCCTTTCGGGTCGTACTGCCGGGCGAGTTTCCGGAAATCGGGCAGCTTTTCGTAGCGCGCTGCAAACTGCGCGGGCGTGGTCACGAACAGCTTGCCCCAGTGCGGCCGCACGCCGAACGGGGCCAGTTCTTTTTCAATCACGGGCAGCAGTTGCCGCACGGCGGGCCAGTCGGGTTTCCAGGTGAAGTGAATCGCCACGCTGTCCTGCCGGTAGGCCGGACTCAGCCACAAGTCATCGGCGGCGATGGTGCGGATTTCGGAGATGAACAGGTGCGGCGTAATCCGGTCGCGGAGGCGTTCGATGGCCAGAATGGCCTCGACGGCGTTTTTGTGCGGCACAAAAAACTCCGATTGCAGTTCCTTGCCGCTGCTGGGCGTGAAACCCATTTTGAAGTGCGGCAACCGCTCGTACCACGGGCCGGGCACGCCCATCTGCGCCGTGCAGTTTTCCGCCGGAAGCGCGACGATGGGGTGAATGTTGCGCGTGGCGGCTTTCGCGCCGAAGTACTCCGCCGGGGCGGGCTTCTGGCCCTTTTCCACGCGGCGTTTTACCCACACTTCGCTGAGGACTTTTTTCTGCCAGTCGGTGAAGAGGCTAACGCTGTAGCCGCCCGCCATGATTTGGTCGAAATGGGCCTGCATCTGCGTGAGCGGCAGGTTTTCGTACACGTGCTGGGTGACCTGAAAGGTGGGTTGCACGTCGAGCGTAACCTGCGTGAGCACGCCCAGCGCGCCGAGGTGAACGACCGCCCCCCGAAACGTGTCGCCGTCCCGTTCCCGCGAAAGCCGCACCGTTTCGCCGTTGGCGGTGACGAATTCAATCGCCGAAACCGCCGTGGCGAGGTTGCCGTTTCTGACGCCCGACCCGTGGGTGGCCGTGGCAATGGCCCCGCCGATGGAAATGTGCGGCAGCGAGGCGAGGTTGTGGAGCGCAAAGCCCTTCGCGTGGAGCAGGGGAGCGAGTTGCCCGTATTTCATCGCCGACCCGACGGTGACGGTTTTGGCCCCGGCGTCGAGGCTCACGAGCTGGTCGAGGCCCCGGAGGTGGAGCAACTGGTGCGTGCTGTCGGCGATGCCGTTGAAGCAGTGCCGCGAGCCGAGGACTTTCAGGTTTTCGTGGCCTTTCACGAACTCCCGCACGTTGGCGACCGAGGGGGCTTCGTGCAGGCGGTTGGTGCTGTAAGTGAGGTTGCCCGCCCAGTTTTTGAGCTTTTCGTCGCGCGCCCAACTCGTGAGCGGGGCGAGGATGGGGCTGGCGGCGAGGGCGGTGGAAAGTTTGAGGAAGGTGCGTTTTTTCATGGGATTAGAGGTCAGGTTTTTTTGCTGAAAAGGTAGTCAAAGACTACTGGCATTGAAAGTCCGACGTTTGCAACGTCGGACAAACTCTTTTTTCTCTTAAACTACGGATAACTGTGACGAACGTTTACCCCAAAGACTTGCTGAAGTGGGATTAACAAAATCGTACAACTCGTTATCAATAAACTGATTTGGTTTCCAGCATTTCATTTTATCAAGGAGCAACGGGATGGTTCGTGTCCTGTAAGTGAGAATACGCTTCCTGTCCTTGAGAATTTGTTTCCGGTTGGTGAGAATACGCGTCCGGTCGCTGCAAGTAAGCGTCCGGTTTGTGAGAATAGGCTTCCGGGTTGTGAGAATAAGCTTCCGGTGCGAGATATTATGCTTCCGGTCTGAGATATTTCCTTTCCGGGTCGGGATATTTCGCTTCCGGGTTGTGCTATTTCCTATCCGGTTCGGGATATTTCGTCTCCGGACTGAGGTATCAGGCTTCCGGTTTCAGATCGTCGTGCCGCCGTCGGCGGTGTAAATGCCGCCGGTGCAGTAACCGGCCGCGTCGGAGGCGAGGAACAGCGCCAGCCCGGCGATTTCATCGACGGTGCCCATGCGGGCGATGGGCAGGTGTTTGGTGAAGCGGGCCAATACCTGCTCGTTTTGCCAGAGGGCTTCGCTGAACTTGGTTTTGATCAGGCCGGGGCAAATGGCGTTGACCCGGATGCCGTCGGTGCCCCATTCTTTCGCCTGCACTTTGGTGAGCATGTTGAGGGCGGCCTTGCTGACGCTGTAAATGCCCAGGCCGGGGTCGGGGGTGAGGGCGGCGATGCTGCTGATGTTGAGTACGCTGCCGCCCCCGCGCGCTTTCAGGTGCGGGTAGCAAAGGTTGGCCAACTCGAAAGGAGCCTTCACGTTGACCTGCATGATTTTGTCGAACGCGCTGGGGGGGCACTCCAGGACGGGGCCGTACACGGGGTTGGTGGCGGCGTTGTTGACGAGGATGTCCACGCCGCCGAAGCGTTCGACGGTCTGGGCGACGAGGGCTTTCAGCGCCTCCGAGTCGCCGGTGTGGGCGGCAATGGCGGCTACTTCGGCACCGCTGGCGCGCATCTGGTCGGCGAGGGCGTCGAGGTCGGCCTGCTTGCGGCTGCTCAACACGACTTTGGCCCCGAAGGCGGCGTAAGTGCGGGCGATGGCTTCGCCGATGCCCTTGCTGGCTCCGGTGATGAGGGCGACTTTGTTTTGGAGGGAGAAGAGGTCGGGGGTGGGCATGGGATGAGTTTAGGGTTTAGAGTTCAGGGTTTAGCGTTGCTCAGCGTGCCGATTTACGCAGATTTGGCCGGTTTTGCGGAGGACCGCCCGACGAATTTTTTCTGCGGAATCGAAAGAATCTGCGTAAATCTGCGGTTCAGACTGTATTCCAATGAATCCTGAAACGCCCGAAGTCCGCGATGGCCTGCCTCCGTTTGCCCGCTCCTGGGGGCAATTGTACGCCTGGGTGGTGGTGAGCCTGTTGGCGATGATTGGGTTTTTGTGGTGGTTTACGGGGTATTTTTCCTGAAGAACTTGTAGGGGCGGTGCTTGCCTCCGCCCTGCTTTCATTCCATGCCGCTTTGGGCGGAGGCAAGCACCGCCCCTACGAATCCACAACGCTGAATGAGTTTAGTTGACTGGCTCGTCCTTGTCGCGACGATTGGGAGTTTGATTGGGTACGGCGTCTGGAAAAGCCGCCGCGACCAGACGATGGACGGCTACCTGCTGGGCAACCGCTCGCTGGCGTGGTACCAGGTGGGCCTGAGCGTGATGGCCACCCAGGCCAGCGCGATTACCTTCCTCTCGGTCCCCAGCCAGGCTTATGCCGACGGTCTGCGGTTCGCGCAGTTTTACTTCGGGCTGCCGCTGGCGATGATCGTGATTTCGGTCACGTTCATTCCCATTTTCCACCGACTGAAGGTGTACACGGCGTATGAATTTCTCGAAAACCGCTTCGACCTCCGCACCCGTACGCTCACGTCGCTGTTGTTTCTGGTGCCGCGTTTTCTCTCGACGGGCATCACAATTTACGCGCCGTCGCTGATTCTGAGCACGTTATTGAACTGGGACATTGTCTGGACGAACCTGTTCATGGGCGGGCTGGTGATCATTTACACCACGTCGGGCGGGGTGCGGGCGGTGGCCTACACGCACGTGCAGCAAATGGCGATTGTGTTTGTGGGAATGGCCCTGGCTGGGTACATGGTCGTGCATTTGCTGCCCAAGGACGTGGGTTTCGTGGACACGCTCCGGGTGGCGGGCAAGCTGGGCAAGCTCAACGCGATTGACTGGAAGTTTGATTTGACCAACCGCTACAACGTGTGGTCGGGGCTGATTGGCGGGTTTTTCCTGCAACTCTCGTACTTCGGCACCGACCAGTCGCAGGTGGGGCGGTACATTTCGGGCGAATCGGTGGGGCAGAGCCGCCTCGGGCTGCTGATGAACGGGATGCTGAAAATCCCGATGCAGTTTCTAATTCTGCTCGTCGGAGCGCTGGTGTTCGTGTTTTACCAATACCACGCACCGCCGCTCAATTTCAACAAGGCCGAACTGGCAGGGGTCGAAAACACGGCGGCGTACCGGCAATTCGCCGCCGAGCACGAGCGACTTGCGTTGGAAAAAACCGCCGGAACGGAGGCTTTGCACGCGGCGCTGAAGGCGGGCGACGACGGGCTGATTGGCGCGGCGCAAACCCGCCTAAACGACACGGACGCGCGGGTGCAAACCCTGCGGGAAGGCGTGGCCGAACTGATTCGGAAAAAAGGGGGCGACCCCAGCGATACGAATTACGTGTTCCTGCACTTCGTCGTCAACCAGTTGCCCGTGGGGCTGGTGGGATTGCTGATTGCGGTGATTTTCGTCGCCTCGATGGGTTCGACGGCCTCGGCGCTCAACTCGCTCACGTCCACCTTCGTCGTGGACATTTACCAGCGGATGCTCCGGCCCAACGCGACTGAACTGCATTACGTCCGGTTTTCGCGGGGCCTGACGGCGTTCTGGGGGGCGGCCTGCGTGGGCGTGGCCATGTTTGCCAACCGAATGGGCAGCCTCATCGAGGCCGTCAACGTACTGGGGTCGCTGTTTTACGGCACCGTGCTGGGCGTGTTTCTGGTGGCGTTTTACTTTAAAAAATTAGGGGCGAAAGCCACGTTCTGGGCGGCGGTCGGGGCCGAACTGCTGGTGATTTTGTTCTGGAAACTCGACCTGACGGCCTTCCTCTGGCTCAACCTGATTGGCTGCGTGCTGGTCATCGGCCTGGCGGCGGTGATTCAGGGGTTTCTGAAAAAAGAAGCCTGATTTTAAAGGACTTTTGGTCGAAAAACTTTTTTACTTTTACGAAAAACGACGACTGCGATGGAAGCGATGCTGACCGAGGTGCGGAAGATGACGGTGGCCGAGTTTCGTAATCTGGAATTCGACGAGGACGACTCCAATCTGTACGAACTTTTAGATGGTGAACTCGTGAAACGCTCAGCTCCGGCGACGGCCCACCAGCGGGTTTCGCGCAATATTTTTGCCACACTGCTGGCTCATGTCGGGCAAGGTGGTCTTGGCGAATTGTTCTACGCCCCCTACGATGTATTTCTGGATGAACATAATGTGCCGCAACCTGATTTGATGTTTGTTGACAAAGCCAGCTCACATCTGATTACCGAAATCGGCATCGAAGGCCCGCCTACGCTACTTGTCGAGGTTATTTCCCCCACCAGCGCTTTCCGCGACCGCATTGTCAAAAAAGAACTTTATGAACGCTTCGGCGTGAGATTGAGGGGTAGAACGAAATGTAAAAGTAGGGGTTTTGGGTGAGCGGCGGTAAGTGGCTGTAGTTGTGTGGGTTAGGCGGATTTTGGGTTGGCGGGGGCTTTGAGACCAAACGTAAAAAGTTGGGCGGGGGTTGAAACGGACTTGGCGAATCGTAAACGCCACTTAAACGGGCTTCGGGCGGCGTTTAAGTGGCGTTTAAATGAAAAAGGCCGCCCACGTAGGGCGGCCTTTTTTTGAGGGGATTGTGAGCGGGTTTCAGGGCCGCTCCAGGGCATCGGCGGCGGCGGCCAGCGTTACGGCCTTCGTGCGAAGGTAGTGCGAGAGGGCGGCCCGCTCGGCGGGGGTGAACTGGGCTGGCTTGCCGTTGACCAGGTTGCCGTTGACACGCTGGCTGAACCAGCTACGGCCTTTACCGAATGCCTCTGAGGCAATGGTGGCCCCGTTGAGTAGGCTAAGCAGCGTTTTTAGCATTTCCATGGGCTTGACGGAGTGAATAGGACTCAAACCAGCGTAAACAATCACGTACGGCACCGGGTGCAAGCTCGGTGAGGTGCTGCGAATGCAGCGAAACCAGGCGGAGGGCGTACAAACGACCCCGCACGGTGACGCTTTCGCGGTGCAAAATGCCCTCGGGCAAGGGCCAAACGCCGGTAATATCGACCACTTCGGCCTCGAATTTGGGGCTTTTGCAGGCTACGCGGAGGGGCGGGCCGGGGTCAATTGGCTGGTACTTGGTCGCTTTGAAGGGCATTTTGGTAGGCTTTGATAGCGAAATAGCTTGTGTACCCGGCGCGTTCGAGGATGGGAAAAACGTCTTTCATGCCGATGAAGGTAAGTTCATCGTGAGTGAGGGGCGGTTTGTTGCCGATTAAGCGCGTTTGAGAGACGGAGACGGTAGCGAACGTACCGGCTACGACTTCGAGGCGGATGGAAATGCCCCCGTACTGAGCATGAGCACGAATGGTGGCGGTGAGCTTGGCGTAATCGGCGGGGTTGGAGGCTAAGAGTTCTTTGAACGTTATCATTTTAGTATGGTTTAGGGCGGGGGCATTACAGCCCCCGCCGTGGTGTCAATTACTACTCAGGCAGGTAGTGAACGGTGCTGGTTTCAATCTCGTACACAGCAAGTTGGGCGTTGTCGGCTGCGAAAAGCAACGCTTCGGTGAGGTCTTCAAAGCGGCGGCACGAATCGAAGTAGTAAAGGCCCTCTTCGGCGTTGTACCAGCCGCCCAAATACCCATCGTAAGCGAGGGCGTGAGCCAGGCAGCGAAGGAAACCGGGGGCGCTGTGGCTGCCTTGCGTGGCACCGTAGGCCACCATGATGCCCGTGGCTGGCTCCGTGCCGGTGGGCAGGTGGTAGGTGAAGCCGTCTTTGCCGGATTCGACAACATCGGCGAGGTGAGCGAAATTGACCATAATCGGTGTGAGGGTCTTTATAGAGTTCTCCGCTCTTCTACTGTGTTATAAAGGTAATAAACAAAACGTTATTGCGCAAGCGTTTGTCTCATTATTTTATGAAAAATGTCCAGCTAAATTTTACACTTGGTAATTAGCTGGACATTTAGCTGGACAAATTAGCTGGACATCCGGATCGGAAAAGTTCAATTTTTATTGAACGTCTTGCGGCCACCGTATTCGCGGTATTGCATATCAATAAAGGGGTAGTACCAGGGTTCGGCGGGCGAAAACGCATCTACCCCACAAACGAAGTGCTCACAGACGGCTTTCCAGTTCTTACGCTTCCAACGGCGTTCCGCAGCCATCGTTTCGGGATCGGCTCCGCGAAAGGCTTGCTGTTTATACTGATAAAGTTCATAAGCGTTTTCGTCATCCCAGAGTTTGAGCAGGCAAAGCCGTGCATCTTGCTGCGAATAGTAGTGATGGATTTTCCGCGCAACGGCGGCAACGGCGGCCGTATCGGCGGGCATGTGGTGGACCAGCACCGCAACGGTAGCAAATTCCTGGGGTGCGTAGGCGGGCGGGCGGGCAACTTCCATTGAAAGCTCTTTCATCACTTCGTCGGGCACGCGCGCCGGGGCGGGCGGCGGGGCGGCGGCCACCGACTGGGTGGCTGGTGGCGACGGCTGCGAACCGGAAGCAATGGTGAGCACGAGCGCCAGCATCATGGCGGCACTCATCAGGACAAGGAAAATGACGGTGCTGTTATTAAGACGCCTGGTTGGGGGTTGGGGGGCCGTGGAGTTGGCGTTTTCGGAAGTCATTGTTGAAAGGGTTGATTTTGAGAGTCGTTTTCAAGGCGCGTTAGGCGTTGCTGGAACGTGTCGAAGTACGAATAGAAGGAGTCTAAGGGGTTGTCAAGCTCTGAAGTAAGCCGACGCTCAACGTGAAAGAGGGCGATGCAGTCGCCGATGTTCAGGGTTTGGGGTTGGTAACGGGGGTTGTCGGAATGAAGGCGAATTTGCAGGACGGGCAAGACCTCAATTCGCTTAACCTGAAGGCCGTCCAAGGTGAGCACCACTCCCACCATGCCGTTACGGAGTTCGTAACGATTCACGATCCTGCGAATAAGAAGCAAGTCACGGTCTTTAATGGCCGGAGACATGGAATTGCCGATGGTTTCGACCACGAAATACTCCGCCCCTGGCCGTAGTAGGTAACGCGGGATGCTGAACCGGGGTAGGTCTTCGTAAAAGGTTTGGTCGGCGAAGCCCCGTGCCCAACCAGCCGCCGCGCGCTCACTCACCAGGGTTACGAGCGGGTCGCCGTCGCTGGTTTCTACAACAATGTGAACATCTGAATGGGTACCCATACCCTGGGTTTGAGCCTGGCTTATTCCCTGGCTTTGCCGCTGTACCTGGTAGGGTGCAGCATGCTCCATAACGGTGCTTAACTGCCCTAACTCTGATTTGTCGTGCTTCTCCTGGAGCCTGCTCTTGCCCAACATCTCGCCCTGACCGAGGATGAGCCAATCAAGATTTAATTCAGGGTATTTGCCGATTATCTTCTTTAGGGTCTCTACACTCAGGGACTTACCCTGGGTAATCGTTTTGGCAATTGTACCCGTACCGGCGTCTATTTCTCGCTCTAAGGCATTGGAGTTAATGCCTTTGTGATCCATAAACAACTTCAGACGCTCAGGAAGCTCCATGAAGAGATTCTTAAAAAAGTAAGATAAAAATCATAAAATCGCTTGGCGGATTAAGATTTACTTCTTAATATTGTCCCGTCGTGTTCGCAAAGGGACACAAAAATGAACGGAAAGCCCAGAAAAGCAAGGGAAAACTTAGCGAACGGTAAAATGGAAAACATCACCAAACAACTCCGCAGGGGCGACAACCAGGTGATTGCCCGGCTGGCCGGGGTGAGCGTGAGCCTGGTAAAGAAGGTGCTGGCTGCTGAGCCCGTGCGTGAGAACAAACGCGTAATGGTCGCCGCCGAGCGGCTGGTGAAAGCCCGCCAGCAAACCGAAGCGCAGATCGCCCGCGAGGTGCGCACCGTGAAACGCAAGTAACGCACCCCGTAACGACCCGCCCCGATGAAACCACTCAACGGCGAAATATGGCTTGAATTTGCGGAACTGACCGACCAGGTTGGGGTGCCGGAAAACACCTTGTGGAAAGGTGTTTATCGCAACTCAGCCCGGTGGGTAGCCGCCAAAGACCCCGACGACCGCCGGAGGGTGCTGATTCGGTACGGAACCCTGGCCGACGCCACCAAGTGCCTGGTGCGTGAGCGCCTGACGGGTGGCCTGGAGCCAAAGGAGTACTACGAAATGCAGCGCCAGAGCCGCCGCGAGGTGCTCGAAATTCTGGAAAAAAGCCTGACCGACCGCCTGACGGACGCCTGCGAAGAGGGTTACACGAAGTACCTGCACCACTACCGCGACGCCTCCGGCACCAACCCCCAGCGCCAGCAGCGCTGCCTGGCCCGCACGGCGGCCTGCCTGGCTACGCTGGTGGAGTGGCGGCGGGCCAGGGGCGCAAACGCCCGCTCGTATGAAGGATTGGAGGAAACGGCCGCTTTCATGGCCAAAAACGACGATTTTTTCCCGTTGTACGGCCTGCCCACCAACCCGGTGCGTATAAAGCCGTACGTGCAAGGGGTTGAAGTGGACGGCAAAACCCCCGCCGACCTGGTGCGCCCGCGTGGCGTGGGCAACCAGCACCACGCCGGGCCGGACTCCGCCTGGTGGCAGGCCACGGCGCTGCACCTGCGCATGAGCGGCCGCAACCTGACCGGGGCGCAGGTAGTGCGCAAAATAAGCGACCTGGCCGCCCTGACGGGCCGGGAGGCCCCCAGCGAAAGCACGGTGAGGGCGTTTGTGGCCAGCAAGCAATTCCTGACGGCTGATAAACACCTGGACACCAGCGCCCGCCAACTGCACCGCCACCGGGCCAGTATGCCCCTGGCCCCGGCCTTGTACGCCGACGACTGCTGGATGATGGACGGCACCCGTGTGCAGCTACAACCCCACCTGACAACGGACGGCAAGCTGGCCTTCCTGTACGTGGTGACGGTGCGCGACGTGTACAGCGGGGCCTGGCTGGGCTACCATTTCAGCTACGCCGAAAGTGGGCACGCCTACCGAATGGCCCTGAAAATGGCCGTGAGTGTGACGGGCCGCCTGCCCTACGAACTCCGCCACGACCATTTCCCAGGCAGCACGAAGCAGGAAATGCAGAACCTGCTCGCCGACCTGAAAAACGCAGGGGTGGCCCTGAGCGAAACGAGCACCGCCACCGGCAAGGCGAGCATTGAGCGGGCGTTTTACACGCTCCAGCAGGTGTTTGAGGGCGAGCACGTTGCCTACTGGGGGCAGGGCATCCGGGCCACGACGGCCAACGCCCACCCCACCGAGGCGTACCGCGCGCGCATCACTAAGCAACTGCGCGGCGAGGGCTGGGATTTTGACGCCGCATGGATGGCCCATTGCGACATCCTGAGCACCTACAACCACACGCCCCTGAGCCGCTACAGCCGCCAGCACGCCAGCCTGCACCAAACCCCGTGGCAACTCTACGAACTGGGCGAAAGCCGGGGGCGCAGGCTCGACGCCTGGGAAGTGGCGGACCTGTTTTGGGCACGCCGCGAAGAGGGCATCCGAAACCGCTGCGTGAAGCTCACCCTGGCGGGCCAAACTTACCGCTACGACCTGACCGCCCCCGAGCACTACGACCTGCTGGCCCGCTACCAGCGCGAGGGCGTGAAGCTCACGGTGAAGTACGATGCCTGGGACATGGGCAGTATTCATTTGTTCGACCCATCGACGGGCTTTTACCTGGCCGAAGTGAAGCGTACGGAACTTATCCAAACCTACGGCCCGGAGGCTAAATGGGAGAAGGCCACGGCCTGGAAACATAGCCAGAAGGCCATCGACACCCGCCGTGCCACCGACCTGAAAACCCACCTGGCCGCCCTGCCCCCGGAGGCCGCCGCGCTGATGCCCACCACCCTGCCCAAAGCCGTGATGGAAACCGCCCAGAGCCACTACCTGCTCGACCGCGCGGGAGAATGGCAGGCCGAAATGGCGGTGAAGGAGACCCAGAAACCCACCCGAAACCCCACCAAAGCACCCCGCCCGGCAACGGCGACCGTAACCCACGCCGACGCCTACCTGGACGTGCTCAGCCAACTCTAATAAACCTAAACTCCACATAACCATGCTAACCGCACAACAAAAGAGTGAAATCGTGGCCGCCATCGAGCGCGAAAAGGGCCTGCTGGGCAGCTACAACGCCGTGGCCACGAAGATTGAGAGCGACGGGGCGGGGCGTTTCAGCGCCAGCCACATCAGCGCCAACTTCAAAAAGCCCGAAAACTGGGCCAACATCAGCGACCCGACCTGGAAACGCGTGGCCGCCGCCCTGGCCGTGAGCCTATCGGAGGCCCGCTGGGTGGTGGCCGATACGCGCAACATCCGCCAGGTGCGCTCGACGCTGGCCCTGGCCCAGCGCGAAGCCATGATGATGGGTATATCGGACAAGGCAGGCAGCGGCAAAACGGCGAGCATCCGGGCCTACAAAGCCCAGGACGTGGCCGAGAGCGTGTACCTGCTCGAATGCGAAGAGTGGAGCCGCCGCGCCTTCCTGCTCAAACTGATGGGCGCGCTGGGCACCAAGGCCGAGGCTACGGGCTACGTAAACTGCGACGCCATGCTGGCGGCGGTGGTGGTGTTTTTCAAGAAGCGCGTGGGCGCGGGCGTGACGCCCCTGCTCGTGCTCGATGAGGCCGACAAACTCCGCGATGCCGCCAAGCGGGTGCTGATACCGCTCTACAACAAGCTGGAGGATGAGGTGGGCATCGTGGTGTGCGGCACCGAGAACCTGGAGAAGGAGATAAACCGGGGCCGCGAGCGGCACCTGAAGGGCTACGACGAAATCAGTAGCCGCCTGGGCCGCAACTTCATCAAGCTCGACGGGGCCAGCCTGCCCGACGTGACGGCCATCTGTGCGGCCAACGGCATCACGGAGCCGGAGGCGGTGAGCGCCATCTGGGACGAGGCCGGGCCGGTGCGCAAGGACATCAAGGGCCGGTACGTGGAGGTGGTGGAAGACCTGCGGCGGGTGAAACGCCTGGTGAAACGCGAACGCATGAAGCTGGCCCTGACGGAGAACTAAGACCTTTTCAAACCCAATAAACGCACACACCATGAGCACGACCACGACGCCGAGCATTGCCGAAACCCTCACCGACGACGAACTGGAGGCCCTGCTGGCCAAACGCAAAAAGGCCAAGGAGGCCGAGACCAAACGCCGCCGCGAGCAGTACGAAGCCCACCGCGACGAGGCCGTAACGACGCTGTGCCAGCAGGCCAGCGCGCTATCGGATAGGCTGGCCTTTTTTAACCAGCAAGCCTACGCCACGCTGGAAGACCTGGGCCAGCGCCTGGCCGAGTACGGCGAACTGCGGGGCAACTCCAAGGGGGGCTTCACGGTGACGAGCAACGACGGCCGTTACCGCATCAGCTACACCTACCAGACCATCAGCGACTGGGACGAGCGCGCCGACAAGGCCGAAACCCTGCTGAAAGAAGTACTGGGCGACACCGTGAAAAAGCGCGACGCCGACCTGCACGAGGTGATAATGAGCCTGCTGGAGCGCAACACCAAGGGCAAGCTGGAGTACGGGCGGATTGCGCGGCTGTTTAAGTACGAGACCAAGTTTAACGACGCCCGCTGGACGGAGGCCCTGCGGCTGTTCAAGGAAAGCTACCAGGTGCGGGGGAGTAAGTTTTACATCGAATTTTTTGAGCGCACCGAGCACGGCAGCTACGAACCCATCCAACTCAATTTCAGCCGCCTGGCCCCGGTGGAGGCCACCGTGGACACGGCTGACGCCAACGCATAGGTTAATGTGGAAGCACGACACCCCCGGCCCGCTGGGCTGGGGGCTGTTTTGAAACGGGCCTCGCTCACGGCACGCTGCCCCTGGAATGGACAACGGCGCGGGTTCGACTCCCGGCGAGGCCACTACCCTGGATATGCCGGGGGGAATAAACCAAAAAAAGCAAAATGAAAAGAAGCTACGCACTGATGGCGCTGCTCGGCCTGCTGGCCTGCGCAGGCTCCGCAACCGACGAAGTAAAACCCCGCCCCGAGGCCAGCCGGGTGGCCAACGACCCGTGCTCGGGGCTACCCTACCCGGCCATCTCATTGTTGCACACCGGCTGGGCGGGAGGGCAACCAGTGATTGCCGCTACCATTGGGTTTTCCAGTGCTGTCAGCCAGTATGGGTACGCCGCCTCGTCGGGAGGCTCCTACGTGTGTCTCGTGCCATCGGCCTGCGGGAGTTTCACGAAAACGTTCACGACAACCACGGCCCCGCTTGGGCTGGGGGAGTGTGGCATGGTGACCGTGACGGCCTACAACCAGTTCGGTTCGTGCCGCCGGGAAGCCACCGAAAGCATTACCGTGTGCAGCCGCTGCCCTCCCGGCGGCTGCCTATAGCCCTAATTTTTTCATGATAAAAGCACTCCGCCCGGCTGCTGGCTGGGCGGAGTCTGGGAGGATTCAGACACACACACACAAACCAACACACACGCGATGAAAACAGTGAAGATTTACGGCAAGGGCACCGCCACCGTGGTGGTGGCCGACGCCGACGACATCCGGGAGTTTGCCCACCAGGAGGGCGGCTACCTGAGCATTGAGGGCGACCGCCACGCGCTCATCATCGTGCCCGGCACGGTGGAGGGTTGCTGGGCGTTTGCGGTGGCGCAGTGGGGCGAAGGCTGCCCGCTGCCCCCGTGGTACACCAAGCTGGAAACCAACCTGGCTTTCAGCGAGACGAGCACCATCCTGACGCTGAAGCTACCCACGGCTGCGGCCATCTGGTACGAATCCAACCGGCCCGTGCCGGGCAGCACCGAGCACGAGGCCGACGTGGCCCTGACCTTTGAGCAGTACTGCATGGAGGTGTACTGCCTGAGCCAAACCCGCTACGGGCTGACGCTCCAGGCGGCGGCCGATTTGGACGCGGAGCCATTCCGGGAGTATTACGACAACGGCACGAGCGCCCACGCCGCCCTGGCCAGCCTGCTGAGCACCCATGAGCCTGCGCACGCTTAACCAAAACGCCCGCCTGCACGCGCTGAAACAGCAGCGCAAGCTCGACCGGGACGAGTGGCGGAGCCTGGTGCTCCAGCACACCGACTACCGCACCGACACCAGCGCCGAGATGAGCGAGGCCGAAGCTGCCGCGCTGGTAGCCACGCTGGAGGGCCAAATACGCGTGAGCATGGAGCGGATGCGCACCAAGGCCGTGGCCACGGCGCGGCGGCTGGGGCTGGTGAAACGGACGCCCGAAGGCCGGGAAACGTTTGCGGCGCTGAACGCCTGGGTGCTGAAGTACTGGAAAGCCGCGAGCCTGTTCCAACTTGACTACGAAACGCTACGCCAGGCCCTGACGGCCCTGGAAAACTGGGAAAAACAGAGCGGCCGCAAGGCAGCCCGGATGTACACTTAAACGGCACTTAAACGATGCAGAAGGGAAACGATTTTCTGGTAGCGCGGCTGCGTGAAGATGGCAGCCTGCTGTACTACTCGCACCTGGCCACCAACACCACAACCAGGCTGCGGGTGTGGGTGAAAGACCACCGGCACGCCGTGCCCATCGTGGAGAACATGGCCGAGGCGCTCAGGGGGCATATTGAGCGCGCCGACGCCCGCCACGCGGGGCGGCTGTTTCTGGTGGGGCGGGCCTTCTTTGAAAACCAAACGGCGGGCATCTGATGCAAAAACTACCGCTGAAGCTGGCCCGCGACGAGGCACGGGCGTGGAGCCATGTGCTGACGAACCTGGTAACGGCCTACGACCTGCCGCACCTACGCACCTCGCCGGGTGAGTACGCCCTGATGACGGTGCTGTACGGCTACCGCCAGCGGGTACATGCCCGCGTGGAGGCGCTCTGGATAAGCCGCAAACCGGCCCTCACTCTGGACATGAAACAGGCCGAGGCGCTGGCGTTTTTTTACTTCACGGCTGGCCAGCAGATGCAACGTGCCAGGGTGGAGCACCTCCCCGGCACGTACGAGTACAACCTGGTGCAGAGCATCCGCGACGCCATCCACCAAACCTACCTGGCCTGACCACTCCCGCAACACCACCAACCACCACCCAAGAAATGGCTCTGAACCGCAAGCAGGTGGCCGCTCGCCGCCGCCAGAAGCTCGACCGCCGCGACGCTAAAATGCGGGAAGAGTACGCGCGCCGCAAGCGCGAGGGCTGGACGACCGAGCGCATCGTGACCGACCTGGCCGCCCACTACGACCTGGAGCCGGACACGATCCGGAAGATTCTTTGGACTACCAAAACTTCAACCGTTTGACCATGCAAAAATTTCTATCGCTGACCGGCTACGTGCTGGTGTGCCTGCTGGGGTTGGGGGTGGCCATCGTGCTGAGCGCCTGGGATAACCTGCGCTGGTACGGCCGCGACCTGGCCGACTACCTGGTGGATTGCTACCAGGGATTTCGTGAACTCAAAAACCTGCCCGCCCATGATACGCCTACCGATTGGGAGTAAAGTAAAAATCTACCTGAGCGACGCCAAAGGCGCGACCACCTACACCTTCGGGCTGGTGACGGGCCACACCCCCACCGGCCTGCCCACGGTGCAGTACCGCGACTACTCGGCCCTGCCCCTGAGCGAGATTGACTACATGCGGCCGCTCAACGAAGTGGTGCAGGTGGGGCGCTTCCGGGAGCACGGCCGGGCTGTAAACCGGCCCGACCTGGCGGCCCCCATCGTGAGCCAGGTAACCACCCGCAAGGCGCTGGCGCGTAGCCCCGAAGCCAAGCGCGAATACAACCGCCGCTACAACCAGGACACTAAACTGCACCACGGCCTGCCCTTTGGCGGGAAGGAAGTGCTCACCGCCAACGGCCGCCGACACCGGGGCACCAAACGCAACAACCCCACCGCCGAGGCCTTGAAGGCCCGGCCGTGCCAGGTGTGCGGTACGCCGGTGGGTACGAGCAACCCGAAGGCCCTGTACTGCTCGGCGGCGTGCCGCCAGAAAGCCGTAGTGCGGCGCAAAAGCGCTGCCCACCCTAACCCCGCCCAGCCATGACCCTGACCGACTACACCCGCCTGGTGGACCAGATGCGTACCGAGCAGTGCCGGTACTTCGGGGGTGACCACTCGCAAACCCAACTGGTGAAGTGCAAGGAACTGGAGGCGAAGGTGGACGCCGTGACGCGTGAGCACCTGGGCAAACTGGCCAAGCAACAACAACTCAGCCTGCTGTAACGCAACGTGTAACAACCACATGGACGAGCTTGACGACCCCGATGTTTACGGACTGTACATTTTGGCAATGGACGATCTGGGCATGGACCGGGACGCGCCACTCCGAGACGGGTACACCCTGGACGAAGCCATCCGGCACCAGCAAGCGGAGGTGAACAGCTTCCCGAATGGACGCTACATACAAAACGCTCAGGTGATGAGCGAGGCGGTACTGGGTTACCTGAAGGAACTGCACAAACTCCGGGGCCGCACCAGCGCCGAACTGGTGAACGACGCCGCGCACCGGCTCATCAGCCACACGTGCCCGCACTGCGGGAAGGATTTCGTACCGGCTAACCCCCAGGCTCGGTATTGCTCAACGAATTGCCGGGTGGCCGCCCACCGGAAAAAGCTGAGGGGGGGGGGGGTAAAAACCGTGCCAAACAAGCAACAATCACTTTTTGAACCATAACCATTTCAGCCATGCCTGCAAAAAAGAAAAAGTACAAGGCCACCGCATCGTTGCGGTGGATGCCCCGCCCCAACAACCCACGGCCTGGGTTGGTAGAAGAGTACCTATACCTTGACCTGGCTCAAACGTGCGTAATGACTGGCCAGGTGGGTGAACTTGAAAAAGGAAAGTGGTGGGCCAGCGTAACCTATTCCACGGTAGGCAGGTCAGACCTCACAAACAAGGAGATGGCGCGCGCCTTCGTGGAAGGGGCAGTGGAGGACTTGTGGCACCTGGAAACCGCGAAGAAATGACAACCCACGACCTGGCAAGCCTGGTAAAAAACTACTTCGCCGCGATGGACAAGCTGAAGGCCGTCGGGGTGATGGTGCAGGAAGCCCAAACCGACGAGGACGGCTCCATCACCGACGCCCTGTACGTGGCGACCATCACGGCGGCCGACGCCAGGCGGGCGCTGCTCAACGCCGCCAGCGACGTGCTCGACACTTCGACGGACCCCGTTTGCTGAACTATAACTTTTATCACACACACGACCATGAGTACACCCAACACCCTGCACCGCCACGCCGAGGCATTCAAAGCGATGAACTACGCGGCCCAGAATGGCAGCAAGGAATTTCAGGTATGGAACTCGCGCGACGGCGTGACGCCCTTCAACTTCTACGACGCCGACGGGCTTGAGTACGTGCACTCGCAATGGAACCGCGACGAGTACCGACCTCACCACCAGCCCCAGGCGGGCGAGCTAATCTGGCGCGATGCCACCGCCGACGAGGCCAACGCCCTGGCCGATGAGTACATCAACCACAACCGGGCGGAGATGCTGAAGCACGGCTTGACCCCTGAGCAGATTGACGAAATCCGCACCGAGAAGGTGCAGTACTGGTACAGGATGCCCCTGCTGGCGCGGGTGAATGAAGACGGCACCAGCACGCTGGAGCCCCGGCCCGGCGTGGCGCTGAATGGTGGCAAGAAACCCTGGCCGGGCCGGGGCGAAGGCCGGGTAAGTTTTAACCAACGCTTTGCCTGACCCCTGCCCAATGGACGCCAAACAACACGACCAGGCCCGGCGCGAAGCAGCCGAGGCGCTCGACAAGGCCATCGTGCTCATGCGTGAGGTGAGCCAGTACGAAAACACCCACTACACGGCCAGCGTGAGCACCCAAACAGGCATGGCCCTACTCGAATTGCTCTCAGCCCGGAAGCACCTGGCCGAAGCCCGCACCAACTCAAACAATGCACGATACCAACTTTGAACGCTTTCTTTTTTCACAACCAAACCCCTGTAGTATGAGCAAGAACCTGAAGGCCAAGTTTGTGTGCCACAGCGTGAAAAACGTGATTGGTGGCCAGTTTGTAGAAGCCCACCCCGTAACGGGTGGCAGTGAGGAAAACAAGACCTACGCCACGGCCTCGCCGGGCGGTAAGCTGGAGTTGTACATCAACAACCCCGAGGCGTTCGACGCCTTCAAACCAGGCGGGAAGTTTACCCTGGACATCGTACAGGTGGACGAGTAGGGACATGTTGCTGACTACTGCACAATGAAAAAAGCCCCGCCGAGTTGGTGGGGCTTTTTTGTTTGGTGTGAAACCAGCCTACCGCCTGAGCACGACCAACAGTACCGTGGTGAGCAATCCCATCACGGCCGCGCCGAGGGCGGCGTAGAATGCCCAGCGGTACCACGGTGCTATGCCCCACTGCTGCACCGTGGGCGGGCAGGGCAGGCGCACGGTGCGGGTGATGGTGACGGTATCGCAATCGGCCTGCACCGTGGTGAGCACCGGCGTGCGCACATAAATGAGCCGGGCGCGGCCCTGGCGCAGGGTGTCGCGGACGGTGGTGGTGTCGGTGAGCACGTGGTAGCTGATGACATCGTGCGGGACCCGGACGGTAACGGTGTCCGTTACGTGGGTGGTGTCGGTGGCCGGGTGGCCGTAGAGCGATTGGCAGCGGCGGAAACTGGGCGCGCAGGCAGTGAGCAGCAGGCAGGCCAGGGCGACGAGAGTGAGGGTGCGGAGCATTTAAGTAACGTTTAGGTGGGTAACTGTAGCGGTGATGAGCGGCGGGGGCTGTACCTCGGGCTGGACGTACTGGGCAAAGGCGTAATCGAACCGGCAGCGGTAGTGCTGCTCACTGACGAATACCGCCCCCTTGGCTGCCCAACGCGTGGACGAATGCACGCGGCCATGCACACCGGGCAGGACCACGAGCGCCTCGTGAATGGTGTTGCAGAGGGACATGGCGGCGGTGTTGTCGGGGCGGCGGGGGTCGGTTTGGTGGGTGCGGGCGGGCAGGCGGAGCAGCGTGAAGATGCGCACCAGGCCGGTGCCGGTTTGGTGGTGGCCACGGAGGTTTTCCCAGTCGATGGGGGCCACGTCGATGTAACAGGCCGGGAGCACGGGCGGGTCGAAGTTTTCGGGTTCGTCAAGCTGGCCTTTGTAAAGCTCCACCCAGTTGAGCAAGGGCAGGCCGGTGGCCTGGTCGGTGAGGGCCGCGACGAGATCGGCCAGGGGGTCGTAGTACTGGTACATCAGGATTTAAGAATTTCGATTAGACGCTTCTCAAACTTTACGGTGATGGCCCGCTCCAGCACTTTGCTACGGCCCATGAACTGGCGCTTGGGCATGGTGAAGGGGTGCTTGCCCCAGGCCAGGCCGGGGCCGCCTTCGTTGTGAATCTTCGCCCAGTCGTAGTCGGTTTGGAAAACTACCTTGTTGAGGTCGGTGGTGTACTCGACGGAGGCGGCCAGGTCGCCCTCCTGCGTGAGGGTGGGGCGGTCCTGGTAGTCGCTGGTGGGGTCGGACTTGCGCTTGCTGGGGGTCCACTTTTCCAGCACTTCGTCGGTAAAGCCTTCGTCCTGGAAACTCTTTTTGAAATGCTTCACCCCCTCGACGCCCGCGATGCGGAGGGCATCGCCGCGCAGGAAGTCGCGAATCTTCAGGGCCTTTTGGCGGAGGGCATCACCCGGTTTGTTCATCACTCAGGCGTTTGGCCTCGCGGCGGATGGCGCGGGCGGTTTTCTTATCCACGCTGAAATACGGGTGCGACTCGGCCAGCAGGTGGCCGCTCTGGCCGGGGTTGTCGGTCAGGCCGGGGTCGGGGGCTACGCCTTCGTCGGGCAGGGCGGTGGGGTGGGCGTCGGACTGCTCGACACCGCACAGGCAATTCCACCGGCTGGGCGGGTAGTGGGTAGCCCAGAACGGATCGCTCAGGGGCCGCACCGTACCCACGTAGCGCAGGTGGGCCGGATCGGGCTGGGTGGCGCGGGTGCGCAGGTACACCAGGTTGGGGTACAGGTCGGCGTCGCGCTGGTAGTTTTTCCAGTTGGCGGCGGCGCGGGCGCGGGCCTTGGCGGTGTTGTACTCGGTGCGGAGCCAGGTCTGGTTGTAGTCTTCGCTGACCTTCAGGGCCTCGGTTTTAAAAGCTGGGAACGCGCGCGGTTTGCCGTCGCCATCCACGAGCAGGGCGGCGATTACTTCCTTTTGTTGGTGGGCTTTGAAGGCCGAGAACACCGCCGCGCTTTCGCGTAACTGCGTGAGGAACTCGGGGTACTGGGTGGCCACTTCGCGGAAGCCGTCGCTCAGGGCTTCGTTGAGCACCTGGTTGGTGAGGCTCCACAGGTTTGGCTCCACGAGGCCGTCGAAGCCATCGGCGATGTTGCGCAGGGCGGCCTCCACGAGGGGGCCTACGTCGAGGCTGAAAGAGGCGGGGGCACCGGCCAGGGTGAGGTGGCCAGCGTGGGCAGTGTAAAGCGAGGCGACGGTAGCCCCGATGGTGGCCGGGGTCAGGGCATCATCGGGGCTTCGCCGAAAAAACGGAGGCCCTGTTTTAGCCAGCCGAGCCACTCACCGGATGTGTTTTGCTGCTGGCCTTTCTCCTTCGGGGCCGGGGGCTGCTGCTCAGCCGGAGCGGGCGGCTGGCCGGGAGCCGGGGCGGGTTCGGGCGCGGCGGTGACCTCCTCCGGGTTGGCGAAGGTGACGTTGTACTGCTCCTCCCAGTACTCGGCGGGCAACTTGCCGATGGTGGTGTGGATTTTCTGGTCGATGTCGAATTGCTCTTTGATGGTGAGCGTCTCTTCTTCTTCGACCCACTGAAACGCACCCCCTTCGACGGGGAAACCCCACTCGGCCAGCATGGGCTTCACGCGGCTTTCGAGTACGCGCAGCACGAACTTGCGATCGGAGCGGGCAATGCGCGCGGCTACGCCTTCGTGCACTTTGCCCAGGGCCTGGGTGCCGTGCTCGCCTTCGGAGGCGGTGAGGGTTTGCCCGACGATGAGCTTGCTGATTTGGGCGTCGCAGAAGTCGGCCAGGTTGCTGTAGGTGTCGCCGCCGGTGCCGGTGAAGTTGCTATTCTTGAAATCAAGGGTACTGCCCTCGGGCAGCACGATGATGGCGCTGCTTCCGGCCTCTTCCATGGCCTGCTTGACTTCGAGGCGGTTTTGCGGGCTGGAGGGGTCGTAGTAGGCCACGCGGGTGGGCATGCCGAAGAGTTCGTTGAACTGCGCCCAATCGGCCACATCGCCCTCTTTCAGAATCACGTACCGGGCGGCCTTGAGCAGCAGGCCGAGGTTGGTGGTGTTGCCTACGCCGAGGTACCAGCGATCGTAGGGTGGCTCGGTGTAATTGACGCCGTAGGTGTCGGTGGGGTAGTACACGACGATGCCCTGCTGGGGCTTCACGTGGCGGCGGTCCACGAGGGTGCAGGTGTCGGTGAGGTTGGGCGAAAACTGCACCAGCGAATAGCCGTAAAAGATGCTGTCCATCACGTGGCCGAGCAGTTCCTGAAAAAAGCCGGTTTCGATCAGTGCCTGCACGGCTTCGACCGGCTCGCCACCGGCCACGAAATTCAGGGCCGTGTTGGAGATGGCCAGCTTGCGGGTGTCCATCTGGGCCGAGAGGTGCGGGTCGAGCACGACCTGGGCGTATAGCTCCATCAGGGCGCGACGGTTGGGGTTGATGACCGACTCGGCCAGGTCGAGGGCGGTGCGCCAGGCGGCGAGGTCCTTGCGGGTGCGGTCGATTTTCAGGGCGTGTACGTCAATCTGCTGGATGTTGACGCTTGCCGGGGTGTCGGGGCTTTTTTTGCGGGCTTTGGCCATGATTGAAAATCTTCGATTTAAGACACGAACGGAGGGGCGAGGGTGTCAGAGTACCGGAACGGGGGGGAGCGCGTTAGGTAAACGGTACCTAAAGCGGTCTATCGAGGCGCTACCACAGGCGCGGGCGCTTGGGATTGCTGGCGTAGGCGATTTGCTCGGCCGGGCTGGGGGTGGTGGGGTCGGGCGCGGGGGCTGGCGGCACGCCGTCGAGGATGGACTTGCCGTCTTGCAGTAGGGCCAGTTCGGCCAAGGCATCCTCGTAGTGCTTGCGGCGCAGGGCGGGCATGGCCTCCTGGGTGCGGTAAAAAAAATAGATGGCGATGCTGGCGGCGATGCTCACCAGCAGGGCGTTGCGGGGGTCGGCGTCGGTGGTGCCACCGGAGGTGTAGGATTTGGCCAGTTCGGTGGCCATGTCGTAGCGGGTGGCCAGGCGGCTGCGCACCAGGCCGAGCGCCCGCTGGATGTGGGGCAGCAACGCGCCGGAGGCATCCTGGCGGCCGATGGCGGCGGCAATTTCGGGGTAGAGGTCGGCGGCGATGTCGGCCGGGGTGAGGTACATGGCAGAAGATTGTTTGGTGAAACCGCGCATCGATGCGCGGTTTTGTAGAATTAAATTTTGTCAGAGCCGGTTACGGCCTCCGTTGCGGCGTGGGGCACCGTACAGGGGTGGGGTGTCGAGGCGGGCCATGAGGTTGAGTTTGTGGTAGCCACCCTCGACGGCATCGGGGCCGTCGTCGTGGCCTGATGGGAACGCCTCGAACTGCTCGCGGAGGGTAATCCAATCGGGCTTGTTGCGCAGGGCGGCGTTGACCTGGATCACGTCGCGCTCGAAAGGCAGGGCCAGGTTGGTGATGCGCTCGACCTTGTTGGGCTTGGCGCGCTCATCCTTGCGGATGAACAGGTCGTAGCTAAGCTCCACGCGGGCCTCTTCGTAGGCATCCAGGTGGATGTCCTGAATGAAATTGGCTTCAAACCAGTGGCTCACGTTGAGTTCGTGGTGGGGGTCGAGGGCCATGGCCATGTCGAAGTGGGCGCGCACCATGCTCTTCTGGCTGGCCTGGCGCACCCAGCAATCCACGATGAACACCTTACCGCCGAGCTTAGCCAGCCACACGATGGCCTTGTAATCGTTCCGCTTGGTGTCTTTGAAAGAGGGGTCGTTGTAGGTGGCGTGGTAGGGCAGCGCCGTGAGCGCGGGCAACTTGACGTAGCGAAACCACTCGGATTTGAACACCTTCCCCTCCACGATGGCCTTGTGGAAATACTCCCGCTGAGCCGAGCGGTAGCCGATTTCGTTGAAGCGGGTTTCCAGTTGCTGGCGGGTGTAGCGCTCTTTCCAGGCCGGAACGCCGGTGTGGCTCTGGTCTTCGGCGTGGGTCTTGGGGTTTTCGAGGGCGAAGACCTGGATGAGGTGCACGGATTTCTTGGGCTTGTCGCCCTCTTCGACATCCCCGGCGATGCGGGCGTTTACGGAGTACTTGGCGATGCGGTTGCCCACGAGCATGAAGCGCTTG
This sequence comes from Spirosomataceae bacterium, assembly GCA_965249815.1. Classification (GTDB taxonomy): domain Bacteria; phylum Bacteroidota; class Bacteroidia; order Cytophagales; family Spirosomataceae; genus JAJAZB01. Next base: position 2,752,977 of record CBDFMV010000003.1, read on the forward strand.
GCGGCCAGGGCCAGGGTACCCACGAAATCTTCGTTGACCCAATCGACGGTTTCATCGACGCGGGTTTCGTTGCGCACGAGGTCCTTTGTGTCGATGTCGTCAATAACGCCCCAGTTGGGCCGCTTCTCGGCTTCGCGGGCACCGCGCGGCGACTGCCCCGCACCGAACGCCCAGAACCCGACGCCATCGGCCGTAACGAAGTGCGACCCGCCCCAATCGCCCACCACGCGCTGCTGGCCGAAGTCGGCGTTGTAGCGTTCGTTGTTCTCCAACTCCGCCTGGATGTCGTGGAGCAGGCCGGAGGCTTTATCCAGGTTGGCGCTGCCGAGCATCAGGCCACTGATTTCGGTCAGCGCTTTGGAATAAAGCGGTTCCATCACGTCGGCGAAGACGCTCTTGGCGTGCTCGCGCGGGAAGCGCCAGACACCGTAGTAGTTGGGGTTGTCGCGGAGTTGGCGGTGAGCCAGCCGGTGAAACCAGCCAAACTCCGAATCCATGTAGTGGCCGAAGTAGTAGGCACAGAACGCGTCGTGGTTGCCCAGGAGCCGCGCCACGCGTAGTGCCTGCTGCTCGTCAGATTCGTTGAGCGGGGCGGCCGTGCTCGACTTGATGCGGCGGCCCAGGTCCACGAAGCGCTCCCACTCGCGGCGTTGGGCGGAGGTAAGGCCCAGGGGCTGGCTCATAACAGTTCGCGGTTGCGGGTGAGGTATTCGTGGCTGAGGGCATGAAGGCGCGATAGCTCGGCGGCGGGCAGGTTTTGGGCAGCGGCAAACTTGACGAACTCCGTGGCGAAGCGGATGCGGTCTTCGTAGTCAAGCTCCTGCTGGCCGAGGTTTTTGTAAAGCTTGCTCAACCCGTCGATGTCGGCGTTGGGGATGGGCTTGAGGTCACCGCCCGCCGTCTCCTGTTTTTCGCGGTATTGGTTGAGGCACTTGATTTGGTACTTCAGCAGGGCCAGGGTGTCTTGCCGGAGGTCGGCGGCTTCGGCCAGGTGAAGGGCGCGCTTGGTTTCCCAATCGCCCTCGGTGGCCCATTTGCTCATGGTGACCGCCGAAACGCCGACGTGCTCGGCGATGGTACCCTGCGACATATCGCCGCGCAGGTAGAGGCGGTAGGCCACCGCGCGCAGGTGCTCCAGTACTTGTTTGGTGAGGGCCATCGGTCGGGCAGGTGGGTAGTTGATGCCCCGAAATTGGTAGCCCGCGCGGCGAGGGGAAAGGGCGATTTTCAGCGCGTATAGTAAAACACGGTAACGGCTACCGTAAAACACGGTACGCGGTGAAAAACGCGGTTGCGGGGTGGGAAAAAGGCCCCCAGTTTCGGGGCAACAAACCCCACGTACTCGGGGCTACCCACCTCACAGGAGCAGCATGGCAAAGGCTTTCACGGTAACGGACTCGTCGGTCAATTGCTACGGTGTGCGCGTGCACAGTGCCTCGCTGAGCGTGGCGCAGTTTGAGCGCAACCCGGTGATGCTCTGGATGCACGAGCGCGGCTACGTGCCTGGGCGCTGGGAAAACCTGCGCCTGGAGGGCGACACCTGGCAGGCCGAGCCGGTCTTTGACGTGGCCGACCCGCGCGCCGCCGACCTGGCCCGCAAGGTGGAAAACGACTTCATCCGGGCGTGCAGCGCCTGCGTGGATTTCGACTGGAGCGAGGTGCAAATGGCCGACGACGGCGTGCCGGTGATTTTCAACGGCGTGCTGGCGGAAATCAGCCTGGTGGACATTCCCGGCAACCAGAACGCCCTGCGCCTGCGCGACCAGGACGGCAACGAGTACAAAACCTCCGTGGCCCTGGCGGCGGCGGTGGGCAAGCGCTTTCCCCGACTTACCAACCAACCCCCGCAAATGAACCTGCAACCCCTCCGCGACGCGCTGAAGCTCGCCGCCGATGCCGACGAGGCCGCCATCATCGTGGCCTTTGGCACGCTCAAAGCCAAGGCCGACAAGGCCGACGAGTACAAAACCCGGCTCGACCAAATCGAGGCCAGCACCCGCGAAGCCGTGAAGGCCGAGGTGGAGCAGGCCGTGAAGGATGGCCGCCTGGCCGCATCGAGCAAGGACGCCTTCCTGACGCTGGCCGCCGCCAAACCCGAAGAGACCCGCCTGGCCCTGGCCTCGCTGAGCAAGCCCGTGGACCTGGCCACTGCCGTGCAGGAAGCCGCCAAAGGCAGCACCACCGACCTGAAGAAGCAGGAAGAAGACCTCAAACTCTACGACACGATGGACCGCAACGGCGGCCTGGAGAAGCTCAAGAAAGCCAACCCGGCCGAGTACGAGCGGCTGTTTGAAGCCAAGTGGGGCCGCAAGCCAAGCAAATAAATGCGTGTGTGAGCGAGGTGCCTGAGCCGCCCCCTGTGCATGAGCAGGGGTGCGGCGAGGGCCACGCCACTGGAAATTCTTAATCCACCTTTTTTCAAAACAACACCATGGGCGTAGAACGCGAACTGTGGATTGGTGACATCGAAGCCAACCTCTACAAGGACAACCCTTTTCTGACCTTTGCCCGCAACCACGACCCGTTCGTGCTGTTGGGCAAGGTGGTGTACCTGCCCCAGGCCGGTGCCAAAGCCAACGCCGTGCGCAACCGGGGCAGCCTGCCCGCGACGGTGACCACCCGCGCCGACTCGGTGATCAGCTACGTGCTGGACGAGTTTTCGACGGACCCGATCCTGATCCCGAACATCGAAAACTACCAGCTTACCTACGACAAGCGCCAGAGCGTGGTGGGCGAGTACACCAGCGCCCTGATGGAACTGGCCTGTGAGTGGATGCTCTACAACTGGCGGCCCACGGCGGCAAGCCAGATTGTGCGCACCAGCGGGGCCGACGCAGCCGCCACGGCCAACGCCACGGCCACGGGCACGCGCAAGATTCTGACGGCGAAGGACGTACTCAGCCTGCGCACGAAGATGAGCAAGCAGAACATCCGGCGCGAGGGGCGCAAGTTGATGCTGAGCAGCGAGATGCTCGGGCAATTGCAGGACGACGCCACGCTGAAAAACCGCGACTTTGCCCAGGAACTGGACATGAAGAACGGGGTAATCGTGCGGCTGTACGGCTTCGACGTGATGGAGCGCAGCAGCGTGTACGTGGCCAACAACGCCGCTACGCCGGTGATTGCCGACCCCACCGTGGCGGCGGCCGCCACCGACAACGAGGGCGCGCTGGCCTGGCACCCCGACTGCGTGGCGCGGGCGCTGGGATCAATCGACTTCTTCGACCAGGAGCGCGCACCCCAGTACTACGGGGACATTTACAGCTTCCAACTGCTGATGGGTGGCCGCAAGACCCGCGCCAACGGCGAGGGGGTATTTGCCATTATTCAGACGCCGTAAGCATTCCGCCAACTTCGGGCCGGGCCGCGCCGCCGCGCTGACCCGGCCCACATCTTACACCCACCATGAAAGGAAAAATTGCCCTGGCCCACCTGGCGCTCCTGACGGCGTACACGGAAGCCTTCACGACCTCAGACGGCGTGCTGCACACCGAGCACGACGCCGCCCTGGAACACGCTGCCCGCACCGGCACCCAACTCACCGCCTATGAACGCGACACCACCAGCGACGCGTGGGAAGACGTGGGCACGGTAACGGTCTCCGTAACCGACCCGGACGTAACCGACCCCGAGGAGCGCTACGCGCTCACCGACGTGCCCGACCCGCAACCCGCCCCGGTGATTGAGACCGTGGACGACAACGACAACGACGCGGCCGGGCGGCGTACCGCGTAAGCCAGCCTTTACCCACCCTTTAAACGAGACGATCCAATGGGACGGCCTAAAGTAAGTATTACGCTGGCCAACGGCGGGCTGGGCATCACGCCCAGCACCGCCGACGGCGTGGCGGGCCTGTGTGTGGTGGGCGTGGCCAAAGCGGGCTGCGCGCTGCTCGCGCCCAAGCAGGTGTTTAGCCTGGCCGACTTTGAGGCCCTGGGCTTCGCGGCGGCCACCGACGCCACCGATGGCACCGAGACCTGGGCGCAGGTGCGCGACTTCTACGAAGTGGCGGGCACCGGCAAAACCCTCTGGGTGATGGTGTACGCCGCCACGACGACCCAGGCCAACCTCGCCGACAAAACCAACACCAGCGGCGTGCGCAAGTTGCTCGACGCGGCGGGCGGGAAAATCAGGGTGCTGGGGGTGAGCCGCCACCAGGCACCAGGGTACACCCCCACGGTGACCAACGGCCTGGAGGGTGACGTGTACACGGCTGCCACCAACGCCCAGGCCCTGGAGGTGGAGTACGAGGGCAAGTACCAACCCTTCGTGGCCCTGCTCGACGGCCGGGATTTTGCCGGAACGGCGGCCAACCTGACCGACCTGACGAGCCTCAGCCTGAACGCCGTGGGCATCGTGATGGGCAACCGTACCGGGCTGAAAAACGCGGCCATCGGCTTGTTTCTGGGCAAGCTGGCCAGTGTGCCGGTGATGCGGAAAATCAGCCGCCGGAAGGACGCGCCGGTGGCGTACCTGAGCTATTTGACCAACGGCGCGGCCATCGAGACCTTCAGCGACGGCACCCGCGACAGCCTGCACGACAAGGGGTTCCTGTTTCTGGAAACCCAACCGGGCAAGGCGGGCTACTGGGCCAACGGCGACGCCACGGCCACCGCCGCCACCGACGACTACCGGGGCCTGGCGCGCCGCCGCACCATCAACAAGTGCATCGAACTAACCGCCGTGACCTACCTGACCGAACTCGACGACGAGGTGCACCTGGATGCGAAGACGGGCAAGCTCAGCCCCTCACTGATTGGCCACTACCGGGGGCAAATCACGGCGGCCATCAACCGCAACATGGTGGACGCGGGCGAACTCGACGGCATCAGCGTGAGCCTGGACGCCAACCAGAACGTGCTGGCCACCAACCAGGTGAGCATTGGCCTGGGCGTGGTGCCGGTGGGCTACAGCAGCAGCATTTTGGTGAAGGTGGGCTTTTACAATCCCGCCTCGTAACAACCCTTTAACCGGCGTGTAAACGCCCCCAACTGACATGGCTTTCGATAGCGAAGCATACGCCTGGAAAAACGTGGAGGTGCGCCTGGCGGGCACCCTGCTGACGGCCATCAAAGGCGTGAAGTACAACGTAAAGCAGGAGCGCACCAGCCTGTACGGCAAGGGCAACGACCCCCAGGCCATCGTGGATGGCAACCGCTCGTACGAGGGCAGCGTGATGCTGCACCAGCACGAGATGGAGCGCCTCTCGGACAGCGCCCCCCAGCGCGACCTCACGCTGATGGCCCCCTTCAACATCGTGGTGAGCTATATGCTGGGCACCCGCCTGGTGACCGACACCCTGGTGGGGTGCCGCATCAACGAAGCCGAGCACGCGCCCGAAAACGGGCAGGCCGAACACGTGATTACGCTGCCGTTTGTGTTTATGCGGCGCGACTCGCAAGTGTAGCCACCCGATGAGCCTGCGCGAATTTTTTGCCCACTACCCCGAGCAGCAGGCCGCCTGGCGCACCAGCGACGGCCTGCTGCACTTAACCCCGCAACACGCCGCCGCGCAGGCCAGCCACCTGACCGACCCGCGCATCAGGCAGCACAAACGACCCGCCCCGGCCACGCCGAAGGGGAAAACCTAACCGCCATGCACACCTTTTGGCACGAAGTGGCCAGCGGGGTACTGCCCGTGCTGGTAACGCTGAGCAGCGGGCTGGTGGCCTGGCTGTTTCTCCAGATGATGCAGATAAAAAGCACCCTGGCCGAGCACCGCACCCGGCTGGACCAGAAACGCCAACGCCTTGACAAAATGGATATCGAACTGAAGGAACACAGCGGTAGCCTGCGCGACGAACTGCGCCACCACGGCAACCAGCACCACGCGGCCATGCAGGAATTGAAGGCCGAGATGACGCGGGAAATCCGCGAACTGCGGGCCATCCTGGTGGAAAGCCTGACGGGCAAGCGCCCGCGCAACAACTCGTAAAACCACGTAAACCCGAACTCGTAATGCTGACGACCTTTTTCAAGAACGAACCCCGCTGGGCCAAGTGGATTATCCTGGTGCTGGGCCTGCTCAGCGGCCTGAAGGCGCTGCTCGACGAACTGGCCGACGCGCACCTGATTGAGCAACTCTGGCCCGAGGCCACGCCGTATTTGCTCAAAATCACCGGCGTGGTGAGCCTGCTGCTGATGGTGGCCACCAAGTGCCGCGACCTGCTCAACGACCCTTTAAAGAACTGGCTTGATGAGCAGCACCCTAAAAACCAGTGAGGCCGGGCTGGCGCTGATTCGCCGGTTTGAGCGGTGCCGCCTGGTGGCCTACCTGCCCACGGCCCGCGACAAGTGGACCATCGGCTGGGGAGCCACCACCTACTGGGATGGCCGCCCCGTGCAGCAGGGCGACCGCCTCACCCAGGTGGAGGCCGACGCCCTGCTGCTGCACCACGTGCCGCGGGTGGAGACCGTGGTGGCCGCCCTGGTAACGAGCGCCGTAACCCAGCATCAGTTTGACGCCCTGGTGAGCTTTGCCTACAACGTGGGCACCGACGTGGACGCCGACCTGACGCCCGAGGGCCTGGGCGACAGCACCCTGCTGCGCAAGGTGAACATGCACCCCAACAACCCCGGCATCCGGGCCAACTTCATGCAGTGGGTGTACCAGAAGGGCGTGAAGCTCGACGGCCTGGTGGCCCGCCGCGCGGCCGAGGCCGACTTGTATTTTTCCTGATTCGTTTCACCCTTTTTACACACGCTGATGAACACGGAAGAGATGCAGGCGAAAGCCGGTGAGTTGAAAAAGAAGCACTCCCTGAGCCGGGTGGTGGCTCTGGTGGTGGTACCCGAGCGCAACGGCGTTGCCGTGCCGGACGAAACAAAGGTGGCCTATCTGAAGCCCCTGACCCGCATCGTGGTGAAGGCCGCGCTGAACTTCCGGAACCCGGCCGACATCGGCGAGACCATCCTGCTTCAATGCTGGCTGGAGGGCGCGGAGGAAATTAAAGACGACGTGGATTACTGGTACCCCGCCGTGACGCGCGCCTATGAACTGCTGCCCACGGCGGCCACGGAGCTAAAAAACTTCTGAGCCGCATCCCCGAACTGCCCACCCAGTTCGGGGATGACGGCTTTAGCATCGGCCAGATGGATGCCCTCATTAGGCACTTCACCCACTCTGACCCCGACGCCCTCGATGACGAGACCTGGGCGACCCGCTGGCGGGAAGCGCAGTTTCTGGTAAAACTTCTCAAACCAATCTCCCTGTAACGCACCGCGCAACCATGTACCAATTTCCAATTGGCCTTCAGGACTTAATGAGCAGCCCGATGATGCAACTGGCTACGCGCTTCGATGCGACCGTAGGCAAGATGCAGCAGAAGGTGGACCGCCTGCAAAGCAAATGGAAAGCCGCCGAGGTGGGGCTGAGCCGCTACGATAGGATGATGAACCGGATGCGCAACACGACGGCGATGGATCGGCACATCCAGAGCGTGGACCGGTTTGCGAGCAAGCTGGAGAAGCTACAGCAGTACCGCAACAGCCTCGACATCAACGTGGACACGCGCGAAATACGCCGTGCCAACCGCGAAATGGAAACCCTGGAGCGGCAAATGCAGCGCGCCCAAAACATGGGTCGTAGGCACATTGGCGGCGGCGGCGGTGGCGGGCTGCTGGCCGGGGGTGGCTTAGCCCTGGCGGGTGGCCTGCTGCTGGGCGGGGCGGCCATGGCGGGCGGGAGCATCGTAAACCGGGGGATGGAGCGCGAGCAGACCCAAATGCGCTTCAACCTGACGGCGGGCAAGGAACAGGGCGGCGCGCTGCTGAAGGGACTGAACAAGTACGCCGACGATACGCCCTTTGAGAACCGCGACATCATCAACGCGGCCCAAACGATGCTACCGGCGTTTGACGCCAAGAGCATTCTGGGGCGGACGAAGATGCTGGGGAACATCTCGGCGGGCACGGGCGTGGACATGGGCGACCTCAGCGAAAGCTACACCAAGGCGCGCAACAGCTACTACGTGCAGAACGACGTGCTCGACCGGTTTGAGAAAACGCCGGTGATTCGGGAGTTGGCGAAGGTGCTGCACGTGAACGAGACGGCCATCAAAAAGATGGCTGAGCAGAACAAAATTACGTTTGACGACCTCGACAAAACCCTGTACCAGATGCAGGGCAAGGGCGGGGTGTACGAGAACTTCACCGACAACCTGGCGCAATCGTCGGGGGGTAAGTTCAGCACCCTGGCCGGGACGTTTCAGGAAAAAATGACCGACCTCGGCCTGCGCACCCTGCCCCTGGTGAACGCCGGGCTTGATGGCCTCAACGGCATGATCGGCGAAGGCGGCGGGCTTACCGGCCTGCTCGACCAGGCCCAGGAAACGGGCGGGCTGTTTTTGAAAACCATCGGCGGCATTGGCCAGACGATGGGGCTGATCGACACCAACGGCGGCAAGGCGGCCACGGCCCTCGACGGGGTGAACACCATGCTGGCCGGGCTGGAGGGGGTGGCGAAAACGTTCCGGTTTTTTCTGGGCGGGGTGAACGGTGCAGGCGCGGGCCTGACCGCCCAAAACGATGCCCTGGGCAAGTACCGTGATACACTGATGAGCGGGGACATCCGGGGCGCGCTTGGCCAACTGCCCGACCTGGTAACGGCCAAGGCGGGGCGTGAGGGGTTTGCGGGGTACATCCGCGAAGACGCCAAGAATTTTCACGCGAAGACCAACGCTGACCTGGCCCAGTCGCGCCAGTCGGTGGCGGGCTTGCTGCTGCCTGGCCAACTCAACACGCCTACGGGCTTGCCTTTTATCAAAACGCCGCCCGTGGTGAAACTTCAACCCCCGGCCGAAAAGACCAAAAACGGCTTGCCCTGGGCGGGCGTGGGCGGTGGCGGCGCTGGCGGGGGTATCGGCAAGGCGGCCGGGCTGGGCAGCACCGTGGAGGGCAGTAAGAGCCGGACGGTGACCATCAACATTGGTAGCGTGGTGGGGGCCACGACCATGAACGTGAGCGTGGCCAGCCTGCGCGAGGCGGCCACGGAGTTTCACGACATGATGCACGAGGAAATCCAGCGGGCGGCCTACGGGGCGCTGGCGGCTGACAACGGCGCAACCGACTAATGGCAACCCTACCCAGCAACGCCGTAGCGCCGCTCGGCCTCGGCAAAGAACGCAGTGGCCGCGACGTGTGGTACCTGCCCCTGGAGCCGCGCGTGAGCGTGCGGAAGCGCAACGTGATGGTGCGCACGCCGGTGGCCAAACCGGGCACCCAGGGCGGCACGGTGAAACAGCGCTGGAGCAGCGACGACTACGAAGTGAGCATCGAGGGCACGCTGATTGGGGCCGACGGGCAGTACCCCGAAACCGACGTGAGCACCCTGCGAGGCCTGCTCGACCACCGCAAGGAACTGCTGGTGGTGTGCCCCCTGCTCGACGTGCTGGGCATTGGCCTGCTGGCCGTGGAGGAATACGAACTGCCCTATACGCCGGGGCAGGCCAACCAGGAGTACCGCATCAAGGCGTACAGCGATGCGGATTTTGAGCTTATCGTACCGGCTTAACAACAAGCACCATAAACCCAATTTTTACCACCATGAAAAAATTCTTTGCCCTGGCCGGGCTGATTGCCCTGGCCTCAATCGCCCAAGCCGTAACGCCCTCCGTAACCAAACCCACCATGTACGACTGCACGCACGACATCCGAATAGGCACCAGCAAGGTGCAGGGCTTTGCGCGGCTCGAAATCGTGAAGAGCGCCGAAAGCCTCAGTGACGTGGCCACGCTCGACCTGCCCGCCACCCGCGCCAACGTGCCGGTGCAGATTGAGGACAAAATCAAACGCGGCGACCGCTGCGTGATAGCCCTGGGCTACGACGGCGACAACAACACCGAGTTTACCGGGTACGTGCGGAGCATCAGCCTGAACGAACCCATCAAGGTGGAAATGGAGGATGAAATCTTTCTGATGCGGCGACCGGTGAACGACAAGCTACTGAAGGCCGTGAGCGTGAAGCAGGTGCTGGCCTACGTGGTGGAGCAGATAAACGCCGCCCTGCCCGGCAGCGTGCAACCCTTCAGCCTGGTGAGCGACGTGGAGGGCTTTAAGTTCGACAAGTTTCTGATTCGCCAGGCGACGGGCTACCAGGTGCTTGAAAAGCTGAAGCAGGATACCGGCCTGGCCCTCTATTGCCGGGGCAGCGAACTGCACTGCCACCTGCTCTACACCGAGCGGCGCGGGGTGGTGGGCTACGACTTCGGGCGGAATATCATGGCCGGGCACAGCCTTGAATACACCCGCGCCCAGGACACCAAATTGCAGGTACACGCCATTGGCCGGAGCCGCGACAACGCCACCGTGGAGGTGACCGTGGGCACACCGGGCGGCGAGGTGCGCACGCTCAAGCGCCCCAACGTGAGCGACCGCACCACGCTGGAGGTGATGGCCAAAGAGCAACTGAAACGGTATGCCTACGACGGGTACAAGGGCAAATTCAACGCCTGGCTGAAACCTTACGTGGAGCACGGCGGCACGGCGGTGCTGACCGACCCGGATTTTCCCGACCGCAAGGGGCGCTTTTACGTGGCCAACGTAACCACCCGCGCCGAGGCCAGCGTGGGCATGGTGCGGGAAGTAGGCATTAGCCTGAAGCTGTGACCGCCCGCGAACGCACCCGCGACGCCCTGCGCGCCCTGCTCAACAAAGGCGGCGGCGCGCAGGGCGTGATGCCCGCCACGGTGGTAAGCCTGGAGGGAAGCACCTGCACGGTGCGGCTGCTCGACAGCGCGGTGGAGTACGACGGCGTGCGGATGAAGGCCACGCCGGACAGCGCCACCGAAGGCATCCGGGCGGTACCCAAGGCGGGTAGCCTGGTGCTGGTGGGGCCGGTGGCCGACGACGACACCGACCTGATGGTGCTGCTGTGCGATGCGCTCGAAAGCCTAACGGTGACCATCGGCGACCGCTCGCTGAGCATCGACGGTGACAGCGTGACGCTGACCCAGGGTAATGCCACGGTGGAGGTGAAGGGCGGGAAGGTGAAGGTGGAGGCGGGCGGGGTGAACCTGAAGACGCTTTTTAGTGACCTGACCACGGCCTGCTCGGCGGTGGTGATTGGAACGCCCAACGGCCCCGGTACGGCGACGTTCAATTTTACCACACTTAACAGCCACTTAAACACTTTACTCCAGTAACGACCATGCCCGCCCTCGACCTGCTCACCGACGCCAACGGCGAGTTTATCATTCGCAACAACGACCTGGTGGTAGGCCAAGCTGACCAGGCCCTGATAGCCCACCTGCTGAAAACCCGCAAGGGCGACATGAGTTGGGAGCCGACCGTGGGCGTGGGCGTGGCCGACTACCTCGACGACGACAACCCCCTGCTGCTGCGCCGGGCGGCGCGCCTGGAGTTGGAACGCGACGGGGTGACCATCACGAAACTAACCGTAACGCCCGCTGGCGTGGAGGCCGAGGGCTACTACCATGGCTAACACCTACACCACCCTGAAGGGGCAGAGCCTGCTCGACGTGGCCGTGCAAGTGTACGGCTCGACGGAGGGCGTGCGCTGGCTGCTGGTGGATAACCGCCTGCCCGAGAAGATCGTGTTCGATCAGAACCTGGAGCGCTACGTGGCCCTCGACCGCCCCGGCTGGGAATGGGCAGGCACCACCCTGGAGCAACTCCTGGCCATGTACCAGGGCTACGGCCCGGCCTGGGTGCCGCCGACCGGCTTCAGGCTGCGCATCCGCGACGGAGCCACCACCGACGCCAACACCCGCCGCTACCTCGAATCGTACGGCCCCATTGCCACGGCCCCCTAAACGCTACCCTCTTATGCGCACGAAAAGCGAAATCAAAGCCGCCATCCTGGACTACGCCCTGCTCTACTACCCCGACCTGCTGCCCCTGCTGCAAAGCGCGAGCAAGGTGGGCAACGTGCCCGCCCTGCTGGGCATGTGGGTGGACCTGGTGCAACAGGTGGAGGGCCAGATGGACGACCACCTGGCCGACGTGCAGGCGTACATCCTGGCCAGCCGCCCGGCTACCCTGCCCTGGTACGAGCAGAAGTGCCGGGAGTTTCAGTACGGCCAGAACCCCACCATCAACGAGTTTGGGGTGTTTTACTCCACCCTCGACGCCGGTGCTCGCATCGTGAAACTGGCTAAGGTGCGCACGAGCGGCCTCAACGGCGTGGACCTGGTGGTGATGGTGATGAAACTGGTGGGCACCACGCCCACGCCGCTGACGACGGGCGAACTCGACGCCTTTAGGGGTTACATGCAACTGGCCAAAATTGCGGGCACGAAACTCGACATCAACAGCCTGCCCGTGAACGAGGTGAAGTTTGGCCTCAACCTGTACCACACCGGGCAGGCCATGGACAACTTCGGCAAGAGCCTGACCGACCAGACGAAGTACCCCATCCGCGAGGCGGTGAAGGCGTATTTGCTCAACCTGCCCCAGGGCGGGCGCTTCATTGTGAGTGACCTCGTGGAGTACCTCATGGGCCAGCCCGGCATACTGGATGCCCAGGTGACTACGCCCCAGTACCTCGACGCCGGCAGTGTGTACCAGAGCATCAACACGGGCCAGTACGACCCGCCGAGCGGCTTTCTGAACATTCTGGATTCGAGCATGAACGGTTGGAGCTACACGAAAGCCTGAGCCATGTACCACCTCGACATTGACGCGTTTGTAAAAGGCTCCCTGCCGCCGTACCGGCGCGGCAAGGGGCTGGAAAAGCTGGCGCGCACGCTGTTTCGCCTCGACGCCCCGGCCTACGATGCGGCCCTGCTGCGCAGCCTGCGCGATGCGCGGTTTGTGCCCCAGGCGGGGGTGATTGCCGCCCAGGTGAAGGCCATTTTGGTAGCGCGCGGCGCGGACCCCTCGGTGGTGGTGCTGGTGGAAGACGGGCCGAGCGGCGCGCCCTACGACTACGTGGTGCGGGTGCCTGCCACGAACACCGCCGTGACGTTCGACATCCTGGAGCGCTGGATCGTGGAGCACCGCGCCGAAGGGAAATACGGGGTGCTCCGGGGGCTGAACTCGCTCATTACGCCGCCGCCCACGCCGACGGCTATGGTGGTGAGGGATGTGTACTACGGGGCCAACGTGCCCTTTGCCAACATCCAGTGGACGGTGAACAGCACGCCCACCACGGCCACCAACGTGGACCTGGAGGTGAGCGTGGCCGGGGCCGCCTTCACGCTGGTGCAGCGCCTGGGGCAAGACCAGCACGTATTTGACCACGGCCCCGTAACGGCGGGCGTTACGTACGTGTTTCGGGTGCGCAACTACGACGCCCGCACGGGGCTGTACTCGCCCTACCTGACGAGTGGCAGCTTCCAGATTGGCACCACGAATTCGGCCAACCAGGCCCCGGTGCTGAGCGGCTTCCGCTCGGGTGGCACGGTGCCGCTCACCTGGACGCACCCCGGCGGGGCGGCCAACTTTGAGTTGTGGCGGGCCGTGGGCGGCGGCTCGTACGCGCTGTACACCACGCTCGGCGGGGGGGTGTATGCCTTTACCGATGTCCAGGCCAGCGCGGCTGCGTACAAGATACGGGCCACCGGATCGGGCTTTCAGAGCGCCTTCAGCAACGAGGTGAGCGTGAGCCTGTACAACAACCAGCAAAGCAGCATGCCATTTACGGTGATTCACGCCCAGAACGGCGGCGATGGTAGCGAGGTGATTCGACTGGTGTACAACGGCGTGGGGAGCAACGGCGGGATGACGTTTAAGGACACGGCCACGCCGTTTATTCCGAGTGGAATGCAGAAGTACTACGTGTGGGATGAAGACCTGGACCACCCCTTCACGGGGGACATCTCGACCATTGAATGGTCGCTGTACTACAACGGCAACCTGCTGTGTACCATCTCGAAAGACACCACGTACGAAGACTACCCGCAACCCGATCCCGGCTACGTGAGCATGGTGGCCAGTGCGGAGTTTCATACCGGCGACGGCCAATCTTAACCCACCGCAACGATGCAACGCCTTGTACCGAAGAACCATAAAAACAGCCACTGGGGCACCTACCACGAACAAAACGGCGTGATGCGCCCGCTGCCCGGCAACCGGCTCATGGCCACGACGCTGCTCACGGATGGACTGACGCGCCAGGACCTACAGAACCGGGGCAACTACTACCACGGGCTTGATACTGAGCAGAACCAGTACAGCATCTCGACGCCGAGCGCTGACAACATCAAAGCCTTCGCCCAAAGCCAGCTTGGCGGCAAGGGCCTGGACGATTTCACGCAATCGGAGTGCTACAATTTTGGCCGAAACTACCTGAACCGATCGGGTATTGTAGCCGACCAGTTTGTAGAGGCATTCGAGGCGTATAACAACGCCTGGCAGTGTGGGTATAATTTTGGCGGCAACTTTCGTGAGCAAAAATACCTCTGGATTTACGAAGGCATGCGGGCGGCCGCCGAGGCCACCACGCCGAAAGGAGTGCTGATTGGCAGCTACGAAAACAAACAGCCGGTGTCGTTTCGGTTTGGCAACACCAACCCGCTGGCCAGCGAGTACACCGACGCCCTGGCCTCGCCAAGTGCGGCGAGGGCAGGGTACTGGTGGTGGACCAAAGCTGGCAGTACGAAAATGTGCCCGGTTATCCAGGGGTACATTTCACGGCTCGACCTGATTGGTATTTACGAAATCTGGTACGCTATGCAGCGGTGCGCAAAGGCGTGCGTAGGGTGGGGCGATACGGGCCTGACGCTGGGGCCGTGGCTTTATTACTGGTACTCGCTGGAGCACCCCCAGAACTGGGACCAGTGGGGGTTTGCGCAGAACTCGTTTGGGTGGGAGCACCCCATCACAAGCGGCGGCGGGGGGAAGCTCTACCAGATGCGGGAGATGCTTGGCTCGTTCAACTCGCTGCTATGCAAGCTGCTCGGGGCGCTGGTGTTCGGCAAAAACGGGGGCACCTACGGCTGGGAAGTGGGCTTGCGCTACCAGTACACCGACCAGAACAACTACGAAAACGACCCTTACAAACCAGCCTCGAAATGGAAGCCCACCAATGGCAGCAGTCCGCTGCCCGGCAATGGGGTTGCGCCGAACTTTCCGCCCCGCCCTGCGGCCATTGCCAACGCGCCCTGGATAGCCAACAACATCTTTTACGACCTCACGCAGGCCGGGGGCGACAACTGGACGTTTGCGCGCTTCAAGGTAGGTAGCGGCGCGTGGGTGGAGCCAGACGTGACCAACATCCTGAAAGGCGCGGCGGCCTACCTGAGCAACTCGGGCAACAAGGGCTTTGCCCTGAAATCGACCGATGGCAACAACCACGGGATTATTTACATCAACCCCGGTGCGCCGCGCATGGGTGAAACGGTGACCATCGAATGCGCCAGCGGCAAAACGGTAAGCGGCGACGTGGCGCGAAACGAACCGCTGTGCATTGCGGCTTACAACCCACCGAGCGGAAATACGCACTTCAGCCGGGTAACGGCTTACACCTCCTGAGCGCCATGAAACGACTCGTTTTCTCCTTCGGATTGGCCTGGGCCGTTACGGCGTTCGTAACGGCCCAAACGCCCGTGCAGGGCACCCTCCGCCCCACCCAGCAGGGCAGCACGCTGCTGTACAGCTTTCAGACCCGCTACCTGCCCGACTCCACCAAATACACCTGGGGCATCAAGCGCGCCAGCGATCCGGATGCTCAGGCGTACTTGCTGGGCGGCACCTGCACGAAGGTGCCGGGCTTCGTGGTGATGCGCGCGGCTGATAACGTGAACACCCTGCCCTGGGGGGATTATTACCTCATCATCGAGGCTACGCTGCCCGACCGCCAGCGGTTTGAATTTAAGTGGCTGCTGCCCATCAGCCGCAACCAGCTACCCAACCCGAACTAAGTTTAAGTACCGTTTACCCACCTCTCAAATGAAACGTTTCTTTCTTCTTTTTGCCGCCCTGACTGCCTCGCTGGCGGCTTTCGCGCAAGCGCCGAGCATTACGGTAATACCCCCACCAGCGGGCACGATTGCGGGCAACCCCAACCAGGTGTTTGTGATTGTGGGTGACCGCTTCAACGCCGAGCTGCGCCGTACTGCCACCTACCTGCAATGGCGGGGCGACTCCACGAAAGCCTGGCAGAACCTGGTGCCGCTCACGGCGCTGATGCCCACGAGCATGCCGTGGGACTCGCTGCTGAGCAAGCCGAGCGTGATAACGAACCTTCAGAGCCTGCTCGATGCGAAGGCGACGGTGAGCGGGCTGAGCAACGAAATCGCCATCCGGGCGGGGGCAATGGCCACGCAAAGCGCGGCCATTGCCCTGAAGTACGATTCAACGCTGGTGTACCCCAAAACCAGCATCAACACGTTTTTGGGTGGCAAGGTGGGCGTGAGTGGTAGCTACGCCAACCCAACCTGGCTGACGGCCCTGGCCTGGACGAAGCTCACCGGCGTGCCCACCACTTTGGCGGGTTTCGGCATTACCGACCCCATCGTGCTCGCCTCGGGCACGTACGCCAATCCGGGCTGGATAACCTCGCTGGCCTGGGGGAAACTGACCGGCACCCCCACCAGCCTGAGCGGGTATGGCATCGCCGACCCGGTGGCCCTGACCTCGGGCAACTACGCCAACCCGGCCTGGATTGCTTCGCTGGCCTGGGCCAAGCTCACCGGCGTGCCCACCACTTTGGCCGGGTACGGAATTACCGACCCGATTGTGACGACGGCGGGCACCTACGCTGACCCGACCTGGATAACTTCGCTGGCGTGGGGGAAGGTGAGCGGGCGGCCTACGACACTGGCTGGGTACGGCATTACCGACGCCGTGGGCACGGGTGGCGGCTACAGCAACCCCACCTGGCTGACCGGGCTGGCCTGGAGTAAAATAAGCGGCACACCCACCACCCTGGCCGGGTACGGCATCAGTGACCCCGTGGTGCTCACCTCGAACAGCTACCCCAACCCAACTTGGCTGACGGCACTGGCGTGGGCGAAACTGACGGGTGTGCCGACGACGCTGAGTGGCTACGGCATTACCGACCCCATCGTTTTAACGTCGAACACGTACGCCAATCCGGGCTGGTTGACTGCCCTGGCCTGGGGGAAAATCACCGGCAATCCCACCACGCTGGCCGGGTACGGTGTTACGGACGGCGTATCAACCGGGGGCAGCTACAGCAACCCCACGTGGCTGACGGCGCTGGCCTGGAGCAAGCTCATCGGCGTGCCCACGACCGTGAACGGCTTTGGCATCACGGACGGCGTTTCGACGGGGGGCAGCTACGCCAACCCTTCGTGGATCACGTCGCTGGTGTGGGCGAAAATTACGGGTGCTCCGAACGTGTACAGTACGATTCAGGCAGCCGGGTCGGCCCAGACAGCGCGCGGCATCCTGAACTTTGGAACGGGCTTCACGGTGGCCGACAACACCCCCAACACCCGCACGGACGTGAGCGTGGCCTACGGCACGGGGGCAGGCACGGCCACGCAGGGCAACGACACGCGGGTGGTGAACGCCGAGCAGACGACCAACAAGGCGAGCAATTTAACCAGCCCGGACAACACGAAGTACCCCACCACGCAGGCCGTGGTGAATGGGCTTGCGGGCAAGCAGGATGCGCTTGGCTATACGGCTGAAAACAGCGCCAACAAGGGTACGGCCAACGGTTACGCCCCGCTCGACGCGACCGGCAAGGTGCCATCGGCCAACCTACCTGCTGGCGGCACCAACTACCAGACGGCCCAGAATGCGGGCAGCGACCTCACCCAGCGGGCGAAAGTGAACTACGCAAACGGCCTGCAGGCGGTGGACAATTCGGGCAGCACGCGCACGGACGTGAGCGTGAACGTGGGGAACGGATTGCAGGTGGCGGGGGGCAAGCTGCTGACGGCGGGCAACTGGCGCGACGTGCAGAGCTATGGCGTGGTGGGCGATGCCACCACCAACGACACCAGCCCGCTCCAGACGCTGCTCAGCAGCCAGGCCGAAGGCCAGACGCTGCTCGTGACCGGCAAGCCGCTGGTGCGCGGGGCACTCACGCTGATAGCCGACCGCAGCCTGGTGGGCATGGGCAGCCGGGGGCAACTCGGCATCCAAACCGACAGCTTGTACAGTGGCAACTTGCTCCAAATGCAGTCGGGAACGACCGCGACCAACGTCGGCCTGTTTTACAACAAAAACGCACGGGTCACGACTGACACCACGATGGTGGGGTTTGTCCTGAATCGTTTCGCCTTTGATAGTCGCTTTTATTCGCCGTCGGCGGGGCGGTTTCCGGTGGGGATGAAGATTTCAGGCTACCGGCATTACGTAGCCAATTTCCTGGCTTGGGATGGCAACTATGGCATTTGGGCGAAGGCGAATTTGAGCACGACGAACTCCGACGCCGGGGCGCTGGTGTTTTCTCAGCCCAACATCCGCAACATGAGCCAAGCGGCGATTTTCGCCGATGGCTACGTGACCACGACGACCATCGACCACCCGACGCTCGAAAACAACCGCATCGGCATTTGGGCCAGAAACGGCGCTGAACTGACCGTGAACACGCCCTACATTGGTGACGGGGCGCGGTACGGCATTAGGTTGGATGGGGGCACGATGACGGTGAACGGCGACATCACGCGTATTATTCAGGGCGCGGCAGGCTACTCGAACGCGGGCGAAACACCCCGCACCAGCACCTATGACGGAGCCGGGGCCTACGTCACTGCCGGGAAACTAATTTTACGAAACGTCTACATGAAGAACCCGATTTGGTACGGCACCGGCTATTCGGCGTTGACCTACCAGGGCACCCCGTACTCGGGGGGCATCAACCGGGGCAGCGCGTTGTACGTGGCAGCGGGGGCGGAGATTGAACTCTCCGGCCACGTAATTACCAATGGCATTGCCCCGATTAGGGGCACGGGCCGGGTGACGGGCCGCAAGTTGCGGAACTTCATCACGGGCGGGAGCCTGACCGACACCCTGCGCTTGCCGCACGTGCTGGGGGTGAGCCTGCCCGCCCAGACCTACTCCAATAGCCCTACGCCACTGGGCGGCTACGCGGCCAGCATCACCGCGCCGGGCGGGGTGTACTACCGCATCCCCGACAGCGACGTGGGCAAGACGTTTTACCTCGTGGTGTGGTATTATGGGGGTGACTGGCAGATTGGCCAGAGTGGCCAGACGGGCTTTGGTGGGCGCACCTCGGTGGGGTGGACAACCAACGTAACCAGCCAGTACCCGGTGCATGGGTTGGTAACCATCAACGCCGGGTACAACCTCGCTTTTCCCGACCCGGTGTTTACCGACCAGCCCCTGATGTGCTGGATTCCTCTTAAAATCACGCAGGCTACGGGGGTGTTTAACATTTACACCTCCACGACGCTGAAACTGGCCGGAATGTGGCTCACAGACGCCGACAACGTGAGCGCAATTGGGTACGAGATTCCGGGCGGGTTTGAGGATTTTTACAGGGTGCCTGTGGCGGCGGCAACCCCGACGCTGGGCACCTGGAAACTGGGCGATGAGGCGCTGCTCTACGACCGCACCGCCCTGGGTTATTCGCACCTGGTTTGCACGGTGGCGGGTACGCCGGGCACGTGGCGGGCGCTGGCGGCGAATGATGCAAGTTTGCTTACGAAGGGCCTTTTGCCCCCTGCCCGCCTGCCCGCCTCGTCCAGCTATGACCCGTGGCAGCAGTATCGGTATTTCAACGATTTCACCAACAACGCCAGTTCAACCGAATTGGGCGTTGTGGCCAGCGGCACGGGGGCGGCGGTGAACGCGGTGAGCGTGGGCACGGCGGCCTTTGGTAACAACGCCATCGGGGTGATTGAGTTGAACACAGGCACGACGGCATCGGGGTACGCCTCGTTTGCACAGTCGGCCAATTCGATTATCAACACCTCGGATTCAACCTGGATTGATGGCGTGCTGGCTTTCCCGGCCCTGCCGAGCGTGACCCAGCAGTACACGCTGGTGTTTGGGTTTGGGACGATCCAATCAGCCGCCGCGCAGAGCAATGGCGCGTACTTCAACCTCACCTACAACTCAGGGGTGGAATTGACGGCGAAAACCTCACAGGCATCCTCCACCACCTCCACCACGCTCACCGCCCCCAGCGCGAGCACGGCCTACAAGTATAGGGTGGTGATGGTAACGGGAACGGTGAAATTTTACGTCAATGGGGCGCTCGTGGCCACCAACACGGCCAACGTGGTGAGTACGAGTCAACCCGTTCGGGCAATGGCCACGTGCGTGAAATCCGTAGGCACTACCGCCGTGGCTCCACAGTTCGACGCGATACTGGTGGGCAAGAACCTGGCTTCAACTCGCTTTTAAATAGGGTTTAAATGATAGTTGATGAAATGAAGAAAGCCAGGGGTTGCTCCCTGGCTTTTTTTCATTGAAATGTCCAAAACGCAAGGGTTTTGAATTTTTACGTTTGGTATTGTTGAATTTTACGTTTGGTTTTGAAATTCAATTGAGCGAGTACTGGCTGGTGGACGCCTCCAATGAAAGCATTGAAATATTCACCCTTGAAAACGGTCGCTACGAACTCTTCAGCGCCGCCTCGGCGGTGGAGGGTTCGCTGCGCTCGAAAACGGTGGCGGGATTGTCGCTCGACGTGAAAACACTGTTTCACCCCGTCGCCGAAACGCCACCGCCTGCTGCGATAACGGAATAAAAAAGGCCCTGGCAATCGTGTCAGGGCCTTTTTTACGAAAAAACGTTCAGCTACGACTTCTTCTTTTTCCCCGGTAGCATGCCCTTTACGCTGTCCATCGAGGGCAATTTGGTTTTCCACTCGTTCAGGCTGCTGGTGATACCGTCTTTGAAAAACGGGAATACCGAGTCGCCCGCGCCGAGGCTGAGGGCTTTCTGCGCCAGGGGCACGGCTTCGGCGAAGTTGCCCATTTTGGCCAGCAATTGGGCTTTCGTCCACACGTTGCGGAAGGTTTCCTTGATGCCGACCGACTTGTTGACCCACTCCAGCGCCTGGCTGAGGTTTTTGCCCTTGCTTAGGTTGTAATTGGCGGCGGAAGCCAGCACGTTGGCGTCGTCGGGTTTGGCGGCCACGGCCTCGGCGATGTTTTTTTCGGTGTTGGCACTCGTGTTGACCATCAACCTGATGGGCACCAGGGCCGTGTCCCAGCCGAAATTGAGCGTACCGGTGCTGTCGGTCAGGTCGCTGAACCAGAACATGAAGGTGTCCATTTTCGGCGCGCTGAGGTTCGGTTTCACTTTTACGCGCAGGGCGTCGTCGGCCTGCTTGTACGAATCTTCACCGGCCCCCGCGTCTTTGTTGAAAATCACCGTCCACTCGGTCGGGTTGGGCAGGCTGAACACCGAATACTTTCCCGCCGGGAGCACCTGGCCTTCGACCATCGCGTCGGTTGAAAGTTCGAGCGTGGTGGCGGCGTTGGCACCGGTGCGCCAGAGTTGGTCGAATTTCCGGACGCTCGTGCTGTCGGGGCCAAAGGCTTTGCGGCCGCGCAACAGCGGGCGGGAGTACGTGACGGTCAGGTCGCTGACGCCGATGGTTTGTTTGACCATCGCGCCGGGGCTGGGCGAGGGGGTGCGCTGGGCGTGGGTCGTCAGGGCCGTGGCACCGAGCAGGAGGGTCGCCAGCGCGGTTTTGGTGGCATTTTGGAAAAGCATGGAGTTACGATTCGTTTGGTGAGAGACAACTCAAAAGTAAGCAGAACTGCCTACTTTCGATGCGCTTTTTCCCGATGCACCGAAATCCACTCCTCGACCTGCTCCGCCGCCACGCGGCCTTCGACGCCACCGAAACGGCCCACCGCGAGCGGTTCATTCAGTTCGTCAGCGACTACCCCGACTGCTTCGAACGGAGCCTCGCTACGGGCCACGTCACCGCTTCGGCCTGGATTCTCGACCCCGAACGAAAACACGTTTTGTTGCTTCTTCACCGCAAACTCGATCGCTGGCTGCAACCCGGCGGCCACGCCGACGGCGACCCGGACGTGCGGCGTGTGGCCTATCGCGAGGCGACCGAAGAAACCGGCCTTGCCGTGGTGCTTGCGCAGGAAGCAATTTTCGACGTGGACATCCACCTCATCCCCGCCAACGCCCGCGATGCCGCGCATTTCCACTACGACGTGCGCTTTCTGTTCACCGCCGACCCGGCGCAACCCCTCCGGATCAATTCGGAATCGAAGGCGCTGGCGTGGGTGCCGCTGGAAACGGTGGCGCGGTACAATTCGGAGGAGTCGATGGGGCGGATAGTGAGAAAAACCATTGGAGTTCAGCATTGACAATTGTCGAAGGGTTGTCAATTCGCTGCTATCAATTTTCCCGTTCTGTCAGGTTAACCGAGTTTCGGCAGTTCGTTTTTCAAAAAATCGGCCAGCCCAACCACCAGCGTACCATCGGCTTTCGGGTATCGGGAGCCATCGGGAATGATGACGTACCGCCGCGCAGCTTCCAGATCGCTTGCACTTTGGTAGAAGCCCTTCGAAATAGTTGGACTATTGGAGAACTTGATTTCCAGACCAATCAGAGTTCCATCTGGTGGTATCAGCACCAGATCGGCTTCCGCGCCAAGGTGGGTTCGGTAAAAGTAGAACTGCCAATCCGGGTTCACGCTTCGGCGAATTTGCTCGATGACGTACCCTTCCCATGAGGCACCCACCAGCGGGTGCCCAACCAGCGCCTCATAACTGCGGACCCGGGCCAATTGGTGGAGCAATCCGGTGTCGCGGACGTACAACTTCGGCGATTTGACCAGCCGTTTGCCTACATTCTTAAAGTAGGGCGGCAGCCGGGCTATCAGAAAACTGCCTTCCAGCAAATCGAGGTAGCGGGTCACCGTGGGCTGGCTGATGCCCAGCGATCGGGCGATGTCGCTGTAATTGACGATGCCGCCGTGGAGGTGCGCCAGCATGGTGAGCAGGCGGGTAAACGTAAGGCTGGAAATTTCGTGACCCAATTCCCGTAAGTCGCGCTGAATGTAGGTTTGGGTGAACTGATCCAGCCAGCGAAAGGCGAGGTCGGTTCTCGGAGCCAGAAACGCCTCGGGAAAGCCACCCCGGAGCCAGTGTTCGTTCATCGGGGATGCCGCCGCGACCTCCGTGAGCACAAAAGGCGTTAGTTCATGGTAAGCAATCCGTCCGGCCAGCGACTCAGCACTGCCCCGAATCAGCGCGGGTGAAGCCGAACCCAGCATGATAAACCGTCCCGGTGTCCGGTGCTGATCAACCAATGCCCTCAGTAACGCAAATAAGGAGGGAAGTCGCTGAATTTCGTCCAGGATGACGCAATGGTCAGGGTAGAGTTTTAAAAAAGTTTCGGCGTCCTGGAGGCGGGCCAGGTCGGTGTCCAGTTCAAGATCGACGTAGAGTGTTGGCCGGGCAAGCTTCCCGGTAAAACTTCTCGCGAGGGTTGTTTTTCCAACCTGGCGGGGACCAACGACACCCACAACGGGGAAAAAGGCCAGGTCTTCAAGAATTTTTGGGGTAATCAGCCGCTCAATCATAAAGCCTAAGAACGCGATTTACCCTGAAAATTGAAAGTTTGATTTTCAATTTTCAGGGTAAGCCGTCCGGTTTACTCCACTACCTCAATCGAAAACTTCACCGTGTTGAGCGGGATTTCGCCTTCTTCCAGCGGCTGGTTGGCCAACTTGTCGAGCACGTCGAAGCCCTTCGTCACTTCGCCAAAAACCGTGTATTCGCCGTCGTAGAGGATTTCGCCGCCTTGTTCGAGGTAGATTTTCCGGAGCGGTTCGGGGTAGTTTGTCAGGTCTTCCGGGTCGTAAAACCGGCCTTTCGTGATGATAAAAAACTCCGTTGGTGAGGATTCCTTATTGGGGTTTTTCTCGCCCGAATACCGCGCCATCGCCAGCGCGCCCTTTTTGTGAATCAGGTTGGGCCGGAATTCCGCCGGGACGGTGTAGCCCAACTGGTCGCTGTTTTTGCCGCCGCCCTGCACGGCCACGCCGCGCACGATGCGGTAAAAGCCCCGGTCGTCGTAGTACCCGGCTTTCACCAGGCGCAGGAAATTGGCCGTGTGCAGGGGCGTTTCGTCGTACAGCCGCACGAACAAATCGCCCTTGCCGGTGTGGATTTTGAGGGTGCGTTCCCGATTTTTCTGACCAAATCCGGTGAGCGTCGGGCGGACCTGCTCTTTGGACAGGTCGTACTTGCTGGTGCAGGCGGCGAGGGCCAGCAGCGCGAGGAAAAAAAGCTTTTTCATGCGGAAAAAAGGTCGGTGAAGCCAAACGCGTCGCCGTCGAACAGCCCGCGATCGCTCAGTTTCAGGTGGGGAATCACGAGCAACGCCATGAACGAAAGCGTCATAAACGGCGCGGCAAGTTCGCTGCCGAGGTCTTTCGCCAGGCGGTCAAGTTCGGCGTAGCGGCGGGCCACCTCATAGCCGTCGCCGTCGCTCATCAGGCCTGCCAGGGGCAGGGGCAGGATTTCGCGCCGGTCGCCGTCCACCACGCCTACGCCGCCGCGTTCCTGAATAATCAGGTTGACGGCTTCGCACAAACTTTCGTCGTCGGCCCCGACGGCGATGACGTTGTGTGAATCGTGCGCCACCGACGAAGCGATGGCCCCGCGTTTCAGCCCGAAACCCCGGATGAACGCCACGGCGGGCGGCGCGTCGGCGTAGCGGTTGACAACGGTAAGCTTGAGCACGTCGTGGGCCGGATCGGCGACGGCGAAACCCGCCTCGTCGAGCTTCACCGGAAGCGTCTGCGCATTGGTAATCAACTGCCCGTCGAGGGCCACAATGATTTTTGATTGCGGATTTTGGATTGCGGCCCCCGTGGAGACGGATTGAGGCGTAGCCAATCGAAACACATCCGGCTTTTTCGCCGAACATTCAAACTGATTCACAATTTCTACAGGCTGCCGGAGCAAGAGGGAGCGGCCCGCCTCGGCCACCCGTTCGCCGTTCAGGTACGTTTGCAACACGTTGATATCCTGTAAATTATCCACGATGATGAAGTCCGCCGGGTCGCCTGCGCGCAGCAGGCCAACCGGAAGCCGGTAATGCACGACGGGGTTCAGGCAGGCCATCGTCAGGATTTCAAACAGGTGGTCGGGAAAAAGGGCCAGCGCCCGCTTCACCAGCAGGTCGACGTGGCCGTCCACCAGGCTGTCGGGGTGCTTGTCGTCGGAGCAGAACATGAGATTTTGCCAGTGGTCGGGCAAAAGGTTGATGAGCGCGTCGAAGTTTTTGGCCGCCGAGCCTTCCCGAATCAGGATTTTCTGGCCCGCCGCCAGTTTGTCGAGGGCTTCGTCGGCGGTGAAACACTCGTGGTCGGTTTGGATACCCGCGTCGGCGTAGCGTTGGGCATCGGCCCCGCGCAGGCCGGGGGCGTGGCCGTCCACGGGGTAGCCGAGGCGTTTCGCCACGGCGATTTTGGCGAGCATATCCGGGTCGCCGTGGAGCACGCCGGGGAAGTTCATCACCTCGGCGAGGTAGCCAATTTCGGGATAGGTTTTCAGCAGAAAGTCCACGTCGTCGGGGCCGAGCGTGGCTCCGGCTGTTTCGAAACCGGTGGCGGGTACGCAGGGCGGCGCGCCGAAGCAAAACTTGAAGGGCGTTTGCCGGGCGTTTTGCACCATCCATTCCACGCCGCTGACACCCAGCACGTTGGCGATTTCGTGGGGGTCCGACACCGTTGCCACCGTGCCGTGCACCACCGCCAGCCGGGCAAATTCCGACGGCGGCAGCATCGAACTTTCGACGTGAACGTGGGCGTCGACGAAGCCGGGGAGGAGGTAGTGCGGAGTGCGAAGGGCGGAGGGCGTAGTTTCTTCGATGCGGGCGATTTTGCCCTCTTCGACGGTGATTTCGGCGGGGTAAAGGCGGCGCTGGTGGAGGTCGACGAGGGTGCCGGAAAGGAGCATGGTCACTTTATGAAAAATTCGGTGACAAAAATGCGCAGGTCAATCTGGTAGCCGCGCGCGGTGGATAGGCAGGTAGGCTCGGTTCTCAGCGTTTTGGTGTCAATTTCATACCGGAAAAGGGAATCGTTACGAGCAAGAACCTGGTAACCAGAGGTATAAACTCGGCTAAGATAGCCCGTGGCCGGGCACGCCGGGGTTCGGTCGGCGAAGGTGACGCTGAAAATTCCAGCGTCGTCCGTTTTGAGTGACTGACGCTGGTACGTCGGCTCGCGCCTCTCACCCAAACCGGCCGGACCTCCATTTTCGCCCAGAATCAATTCCAGGTTTGGAACGGGTCGGTCAAACTGGTCGACGACGCGCCCCTGTAACTCGATTTCACGTCGGGGGGCCTCAAACCATTTTCTGCAACCAAGAAGCAGAAGCACGGCGGTGAGCAATAAAATGGCGGATTTCATCGGGGCGGCTGTTGGGAATGGCGGACAATTTAGCGGTCAGGACAGCACTTTTCGCCCCGCCTGCGTACTTTCGCAAAGTAAACGGAACCTCTGGCGGTTGACACAGCCGCCGGGGTTTTTTTGCGAAAACCAGCCTCAAGTCAGGGATCAGGTAGCTGAAAGCAGGTCATTCAGTTTTCGGCTTCTGACTTCCTGTTTCTGACTTCCGCCTTTCCCATGCCCAAAATCATCATCGCCATCGACGGCTATTCAAGCTGCGGCAAAAGCACCACCGCCCGGGGTGTCGCGGCCCGATTCGGCTACGCCTACGTGGACACCGGAGCCATGTACCGGGCGGTCAGTTTGTATTTTTACAACCACTTCGTGGCGCACACCAACCCGCACGAGGTCGAAAAAGCCCTGCACGAAATCCATATTTCGTTTGAGCATAACGCCAAATCGGGCCAGAGCGAAACCTACCTCAACGGCCTCTGCGTGGAAGACGAAATCCGGAAAATGTACATTTCCGAGATGGTCAGCGAAGTGAGCGCCATCGTGGCGGTGCGCCGGGCGATGGTGGCCCAACAGCAGCGCATGGGCCGCCACCGGGGGCTGGTCATGGACGGCCGCGACATCGGCACGATGGTGTTTCCCGACGCCGAACTGAAAATATTCATGACCGCCGACCCGCTCATCCGCGCCCAGCGGCGTCAGGCGGAGTTGCTCGAAAAAGGCGACCTCGTGGATTTGGAAACGGTGCTGGAAAACCTTCAGCACCGCGACCACATCGACACCACCCGCACCGAAGGCCCGCTCCGCCAGGCCCCCGACGCCGTGCTGCTCGACAATTCCTACCTGACCGAGGCGGAGCAACTGGAGTTGGTCGTCAACCTGGCCAGGGAACGGATGGGGGAGAAGGTGGCGGGGTGACACGGGCAATCAAATACGCCTCCCAAAATCCGTCATTGCGAGGAAGAGCGATGAACGAGCGACGACGAAGCAATCCCTCATCGGAGATCGAGAGCGCCTAAGCCGAACACTGCGCGTCCCGAAAACTGTTTTGGCGGGTGGCAACGGATTGCTTCGCTCCGGAAATTGTAACCTCGTTTCAATTTTCTCCGCTCGCAATGACGGCTTGGGGAGAATTTCAATTTACTTTCAACTTTTCCTCTACGGATGTACCTCCTCATCGGCCAGGGCCTGGCTGGTTCGCTGCTGGCCGACGCGCTGCTCCGGCGGGGGCAGCGGGTGCTCGTCGTGGCCGATGCCCGGCCCTCGTCGTCGGGCGTGGCGGCGGGGCTGTTCAACCCGGTGACGGGGCGGAAACCGCAACTGACTTGGCTGGCCGACGTGCTTTTC
Organism: Spirosomataceae bacterium; assembly: GCA_965249815.1. GTDB lineage: Bacteria > Bacteroidota > Bacteroidia > Cytophagales > Spirosomataceae > JAJAZB01. Next base: position 2,780,560 of record CBDFMV010000003.1, read on the forward strand.
CCGTTTCTGCACCTGTTTTACCCCGAACTCGAAACCCGCCTCGCCGCCCGTTTTTTCCATTCGATGCCGCTTTACCGGCCGTTTGGCGACGCGGCAGAACAAAACAACGGCCTGGCGTTTTCGGCGGAACCCGCCCTGCGCGGTTTTCTTGAACCGGCCCCGAACGACGCGGCGTTCGCCGCGACCGTGCGCAACCAGTACGGCGGACTGCACACGCACCACGCCGGTTGGGTCGACGTGCCCGCGCTGCTGGCGGCGTTCCGCCGGTTTTTTACGGCGAAAGGCGTTTTCGAGGAGGCTACCGTTTTCCCCGAATCGCTGCGCCTCCGCGCCGACGGGGTGGAATGGCTGGGGCGAAAATTCAGCCGCGTGGTGTTTTGTGAAGGCGCGTACGCGACCCAAAATCCATTTTTCAACTGGCTGCCCTTCAACCCCGTCAAGGGCGAAACGATCACGGTGCGGCTCGACGGAGCCGTACCCCCCGGCATCGTTAACCGGGGCGTTTGGCTGATTCCAAGGGCCGACGCAACCGCCCGCGTGGGCGCTACGTACGTCTGGAAGCCGTTGGATTGGGAAACAACCGAAGCCGGGCGGGAATTTTTGGAGGAAAAGCTCCACGGCTGGCTGAAAATTCCCTACGAGGTGGTTGGTCAGGCGGCGGGAATTCGCCCGGCGGTGCAGGGGCGGCGGCCATTGCTGGGGCTGCACCCCGAGTTCAGGCGACTTGCGCTTTTCAACGGACTGGGCAGCAAAGGCGTGTCGCTGGCACCTTTTTTTGCGCAACAGATGGCGGAGTTGTTGGTTGATGGGAAAGAACCACACGAGTCGGTGAATATCGAGCGGTTCTTTTCGTTATATTCAGGTCGCAAACGGGTTTAGCGTTTAGTGTTCAGGGTTTAGGGTTTTTGTAAACCGCTGATTTTTAAATTTTTAACTCTAAACACTGCACCCCAAACGCTAAACGATTACGCATGAAAACCTTTACCCGTCTTCTCGCTTCAGCCTTGCTGCTGGGTTCCGCCAGCCTGCTTCACGCGCAGCAATACATGCCCACGATGGAAGAATTCGGCAAAAACCGGGTTCAGTACCAGCGGTTTGAGTGGAAAGTGCTGACCACGACCAACTTCGAGGTGTACTTCTACGGCGACGCCCAGACCACCGCCACGCTGGCGGCGCAGTTTGCCGAGTCGGAGTTCGACCGGGTCACCGAAATTCTGGGCTACACGCCCTACAGCCGGACGAAGATTTTCCTCTACAACTCGCTTTCCGAACTCAACCAGAGCAACATCGGCATCACGCTCAACGGCAACGCCCGCGACGTGCGCGAGGAGAGCCTCTCCAAGTCGCGGATTCAGCTTGCTTTTCCGGGCAATCAGGTGGAATTCCGCCGCCAGTTGGTGCGCGAAATCGCCGGCGTATTCGTGTACGACATGCTCTACGGCGGCAGTTTGAAAGACGCCCTGCAAAGTTCGCTGCTGCTGACGCTGCCCGACTGGTTCATGTCGGGCATCACGGCCTACATCGCCGAAGGCTGGAGCACCAACCTCGACAACTACGTCCGCGATGCGGTCGCCAGCAAGCGCCTGCGCAAGCCCTCGTCGCTGTCGGGGCAGGAAGCCCAACTCGCCGGGCAGTCCATCTGGAACTACATCGCCGAACGCTACGGGCGCGACAACATTTCGAACATTCTCAACCTGACGCGCATCATCCGCAACGAGCAGACCAGCATTGCCAGCACCCTCGGATTGCCCTACGCTCGTTTTCTGAACGAATGGCGGGATTTTTACGGCGGCATGGCCAACACCGTCAACGAAAATTACCAGCCCCTGCCGACAACCTCGCGGCTGCGAAATTTCCCCCTGTTCCGGGATTTCAACGCCAACCGGGTGAAAATCAGCCCCGACCAGAAGTACGTGGCCTACGCCATGAGCGAAAAAGGGAAATTCAGCGTGACGGTGGTGGACGTAGCCACCGGGCGGCGCACCGAACTCCTCACGCGCGGCACCCGCCTGCTGAGCGAGCACCATTTCCAAAACCCCCTCGTCGCCTGGGTGCGCGGCAACGCCCCGGCGGTGGTGTTCGAGGATCGCGGGCAACTGCTGCTGTACGTATTCAGCCCGATGGGCGAGCGGGGCGCGGGCAAGGTGCGGGTGAAGCGTTCGCTGAAGGCCTTCAACCAGGTGAACGATTTCGACATTTCCGACGACGGCTCGACGCTCGCCCTCAGCGCCGACCGCAAGGGCCAGAACGATTTGTTTTTGTTCAACATCAACCGCAGTTCGGTTCAGCAACTCACCAACGACCTCTACGACGACCTGACGCCCTCGTTCGTGGGCCGCTCCAACAGCCAGGTGGTGTTTGCCTCCAACCGCACCCAGGACACGCTCAACCGCGACCGGGGCACTTACAAAAGCATCCGCGACCGCTTCAACGTGTTTCTGCACGAAGGCACTCCGCGGGCGCAGGCCGTCACCCGGCTCATTGATTCGACGGCCCTCGCCACGGCGGGCCTGACCAGCCTGGGTAGGCTGAGCCAACCCCTCGCCGCCGACGCAGGTACGGTGTATTTCCTGAGCGACGCCCAGGGCATCCGCAACGTGTTCCGCTACGACACCACCAGCCGCACGGTGCAGCCCGTCACGACCTTCCGCAGCGATTTACTCACCTACGACCTCAACCCCGCCACCGGCGCGCTGGCCTACGTGGCCGACGAAGGCGGCGAACAACACGTGGGCTTTTTGCCGCGAATCGACCTCACCCGGCAGGTCGGCGGGGTGTTTACGCCGCGCGTCAACGTGATGGAAGGCCGGGGACTGACGCCCGCCAAACCGCAACCGGTGGAAAAAGCAGAGGCAAAAACTGCCGCACCGACCGAACCCGCCGCGCCGAAGCCCGGCAGCCTCGTGCTGCGCCCCGGCGAGGTCAACACCGACGATTACAAGTTCGACGTGGAGTCGTTCAAAATCACGGAGCGCCGCCCCGACCGCCCCAGCAAAAGCACGGGCATGACCACCAAAACCCTGCGCGGGCGCGACAACATCCGCATCAAAGGGCCGGTGCCCTACCGCGACGCCTTCGTGGTGAACGGCAACGAGGGCACCTTTCTGGTGGACCCGATCCGGAACTTCGGCTACAAACACGTACTGACGATGAACGACCTGCTCGAAAACAACCTCGTGCGGGCGGGCATTTTCATCACGCCCAACTTCCGCAACAGCGATATTTTCGGCGAATACCACTACCTGCCTGGTCGGCTCGATTACAGCGTGCGCTTCGACCGCCGGACGATTTTCCTGGAAAAAGATTTCGACATCCAGAAATACCGCTTCAACCAACTCATGGGCACGGTGGCGTACCCGTTCAACGAAGTCATGCGCGTGTCGGTGTCGCCCTTTTACGCCATCACCCGGATGGTGCAGAGCGGCCCGGTGTCGATTCCCGGCGGCGATCGCACCTCCGACTACGGGGGGGCAAAGGCCGAATTCGTGTTCGACAACACCGTTACCAACGGCATGAACATGCTCGAAGGCACGCGCATCAAAGTGAAATACCAGTACTACCAGGGCCTGCGCTCGGCGGGGGAAAGTTTCGATCGCCTCAACGTGGACGTGCGCAACTACGTGAAAGTCCACCGCGATTTGATCCTGGCCACGCGCATTTCCTACGGCCGGTCGGCGGGGCGCTCGCCCAAGTACGACCTGCTCGGCGGGATGGACAACTGGCTCTTCAACACCCAGGATCAGCGCAACGGCGTGGAAGGCAACCCGCTGAATACCAGCATTACCGATAACCGCGACCTATTTTTCACGAACTTCGTGACGCCCATGCGGGGCTTCAACTACAACAAACTGGCGGGCACGAGCCACCTCGTCTTCAACGCCGAACTCCGCCTGCCGCTGGTGCGCTACCTGTACCGGGGGCCGATTACGTCCAACTTCCTGCGCAACTTCCAGGTGGTGGGCTTCACCGACGTAGGCACGGCCTGGAAGGGCGACCAGGGGCCGTTTAGCCGCCAAAACAGCTTGAACACCGAGGTGGTGGGCGGCAATGGCAACGCGTTTTCGGCCACCGTGACTAACTTCAAAAATCCCTACCTGATTGGCTACGGCGCGGGCGTCCGGACGCTGTTCCTGGGGTATTTCACCAAGTTCGACGTGGCCTGGGGCCTTGAAGACCGCACCGTGCGGGCACCGACGTTTTACCTCACGCTCGGCTACGATTTCTGACGTTCGCTGCATTCCGTTTCCAACGCCCGGCCCCGACAGGCCGGGCGTTTTTTGTTGAGAAAGTAGAACGCTCCCGGCAAACTGGCACCATTTTGGCTAAAGCGGGCCGCGTTGGGTGTGGCGCGTTACCTGCCAACGCCAGCACAGCCGGATGCCGACCACCCACGGAACACCGGTTTTGGACGAACGCAAACGCGGAACCGGTTGAAATCCACCTCTTTGTTCTGAAAATTCATTCGCTTCCTCCTGTCGGTTGAACGGTCGGGAAAAAATTGGCATCATTTCTGCGAAATCTGGTGCGCAGGGGCAAGCGCCGTAGCGTGGCCCCGAACCTACCAACCTGTTTCGCTCATGAAACGAACGTTTACGTCCCCCCTCCCGACTGGCCTTTTCCCAGACACGCACTCCCTTTTTCACCCCGTCGCTCGTCCTGCCGCCGGATGCTTCGTGCGGGGCCGAGCGGGGGTTGACGCAGCGCTTCCGACTTTTTTCCGCCAACCTGTCAACGAACCCTTTTCGATTCCGCCCAAGTCGATGAACCCTTTTCCGTACCCTTCCACCGCCGTTTCTTCCAGCGACAGCGGCCTCGCTTTCGGCGTTCCGACACGGAGCCGTTTTTCGCATTTGGGCGTTTCATTACACCGGTGCCGACAGGTAAGGCTTTTGATAATCAGTGCGTTGGTGTGGGCAACGGGCGGGGCGGTGGTGGCACAAAACACCAGTGTGGACCTCAGCCTAAGCATGACCGTCAGCGCCAAATCGCCCACCCCCGGCGACGTACTCACCTACACGCTCACCGTGCGCAACACGGCAGCCAACGCCGCCGACAGCGTGGAAGTCACCGACCGCGTGCCCAGCCTCGGCGTGGACTACCTCAGCGCCACGCTCGTGCGCGGCGGCAAAACCTGGTCGTACGCCGCCGGGACGGGACGCTGGAACGTCGGCACGCTGGCGGCCAACGATTCGGCCCAGCTCACGATTCAGGTGCGGGTGACCTCGCCGGGCGTGTGGTTCAACCAGGCCTTTGTTTCAAAGCAAAAACAACCCGACGTCGATTCGACGCCCGGCAACGAAGTCATCACCGAAGACGACTACGCCAACGCCTGCTTTTCGGTGCCGGTGATGCTCTACCCCGACGAAGAACTCACGGTGAGCCTCCCGGTAGGCATCGGAGCCACGACCTGGATGAAGGACAGCGTGGCCATTACCGCCAGCACCCCGACCACGACGGCGGTGGCCAATCCCAACGGCTCGCTCACCATCCGAACGCCCGGCACCTACCGGTTTACGACCAGCATCGGCAACTGCCCGGCGGGCGGTTGCTGCCCGATTGTGGTGATTCCGGGTCAATACGGCAGCATCGGCGGCATTGCCTGGAAAGATTTCAACGGCGACGGCCTCCGCAACCCCGGCCTCGACGGCATCGCGGGCCTGACGACGCGCCTGTTCGACAGCACGGGGACGACCGTGGTGAAAACGATGTTGACCAACGAAAAAGGCCTTTACCAATTCGACTCCCTGCGCAACGGCGCGTACGTGGTGGAATTCGTGAAACCCGCCCTTTTTGAAAGCACACCCATGCACGCGGGCAGCGACCCAACCAAAGACAGCGACGCCGACCCCGTCACCGGGCGCACCCAGAAAATCCGCATCGACGTGAGCCGCCCCGCTGGGGACCTGGCCCGCCACAACGGCACCATCGACGTGGGCTACACGCCCGCCGTGGTGAACGTCGCGATGGGCAGCATTGGCGGGATGGTCTGGAAAGACTACAACGGCGACGGCATCCGTAACCCCGGCCTCGATGGCGTGGTGGGCGCAACGGTGCGGTTGCTCGACAGCACCGGCACGACCGTGTTGAAAACCCGCCTGACCAACGCGCAGGGCCGCTACCTGTTCGACTCGCTGGCGCGGGGCCGTTACGTCGCCGAATTCTTCAAACCGGCGGGCATGACCACCTCGCCCGCCCGCGCCATCGTTGATTCGACCAAAAACAGCCAGCCCGACCCGAACACCGGTCGCACCGGCCTGATTGCCATCGACCCGACCAAATCTGCCGGAAACGCCGGGCGCGACAACCTGAATGTAAACGCCGGGTTTATGCCGCCCTGCGAAAATCCGCAGGCCACGGCGCTCCTCGCCGAACAGACCATTTGCCCCGGCGACACCGCCTCCCTGGCGAGTTACGCCGTGAAGGTCAACGGCACCACGGAATACATTTACCAGCAATGGTTCGGGGCGTCGGCCACGAAGGGCGTGCTTGGTACGCCACTTTGGGGTTTTACCGCCACCAGTTTCCGGCCTACGGCGGCCCAACTGCCTCCCGCCGACGGCAAAACGTACTATTACGCCGTGATGGTGCAGCGTTACGCCCTGGCCACCTGCGCCGATACGCTGTGGATGGCCATGACCGTGAAAGCCCAGGCCGCCAAACCCACCGTGGCAGCGGTGCCGCTCACTTGCCAGGACGGGTCGGTTTCGCTCGTGGCGACCTCACCGGGTAGCAGCATCCGCTGGTTCGCGTCGGCGAAAAGCACCACACCCAGCGCCACCGTCAACAGCGGACAGGCGTTTGGCGTCGTGGCCGATTCGTCGCGGAGCTACTTTGCTGAGGCAGTAGCCGCCGGGGGCTGCGTCAGCGCCCGGACGGAGGTATTCGTGGGCGTCAATCAGAAACCGGCGAAGCCCGCCAGCCTGAGCGCCCTGGCCAACGCCTGCCCCGATTCGACGGTCAACCTGGCCGCCTCCGCGCGGGCGCTGAAGCTTTCCCAACCCGGCAATGCCTTCGAGTGGCACACCGGCTCGTCGGCTACGTCGGCGGGGGTGACGGATTCGCTCGTGCGGAAAACCACCACGCTGTATTTGTTTGAAAAATCGCCGGAAGGCTGTTTCAGCGAACCCCAGGCGGTCAATGTGACCATCGCGGCCTGCGACTGTGCGGCCCAGGTGGCCATGACCCTGACGGTGCCCGCTGATGTCTGCGGTGGGGCGTTTGCCACGACGGCCACGGCCACGCTGGCGGGCAAACCCCTGACCGGTCTCTGGAGCAGCACCGGCTCGGGCACGTTTGCCAGCATCAGCGACTTCAACACGACCTACCTGCCCTCGAAAGCCGACAGCCTCGCCGGGAAAGTCACCATCACCTTCACCACCATCGATCCCGACGGGGGCGGCTCCTGTCAGTCGGTGGCAAAATCGGCCGTCGTGAACATCACCGGCGCGGCAGCGGCTCCGAAAGTGACTGCCGATACGACCGTCTGCGCCGGAACGACCCTACAACTGGCGGGCAAAGCCAAGCCCGGAGCTACCATCAACTGGTACACCACGGCCAGCGGCGGCACGCCCGTCGGCACCCACCCAAGCGGCGGCTTCCTGGCGGTGAAACCCGCTCAGACCACCACGTACTACGCCGAGGCCGTGTCGGGCACCTGCGCCAGCAGCCAGCGGACCGCCGTGAAAGTGACCACGCAAACCTGCCCCGAACCGACAATCGATTTGAGTCTGGTGAAACAGGTTTCCGACCCCAGTCCCGTCGTGGGCGACACCGTCACTTACACCCTTGAAGTGAAAAACAGCGGCCAGCTCACCGCCACGGGCATCGAAGTGCGCGACGTGTTGCCGAAGGGCCTCCAGTTTGTCAGCAGCACCAGCCTGACCAAAGCCGACAGCGTACTGACCGGCACCCTTGCCTCGCTGGACGCCGGGAAAGTGTACCAATTCGCGTTCAAAGCCAAAGTGACGGGCGACAAACGAATCACCAATTCCGCCCAGTTATTCAAAGCCACTGAAAAAGACGTCGACTCGACGCCCGGCAACGGGTACGCCAACGGCGAAGACGACGAATCGAGCGTTTCGCTGACGCCCCGCACCACCTGCACCCCGAAAGCCCCGGTGCTTTCTGCCGCTAAAACCACCGTCGCGCCGAACGAATGCGTGCTGCTGACGGCCACCGGCTGCGAAACCGGCCTCGTGCAGTGGAGCACCGGAGGCTCCGGCCAGACCCTGACCGTGTGCCCGGCCAAAACCACCACCTACACTGCCACCTGCACCGTGAAAGGCTGCACCAGCGACGCATCGGTGGGCGTGACCGTCACCGTCGTCACGATGGAAGCCCCGGTGGTGAAAGCCGCCGCCACGACCGTGTGCAACACCGGCACCACCCTGAGTGCCACCGGCTGCGCCGCCGGTACGATTCAGTGGAGCGACGGCCAGACCGGGACCAGCATCACCGTGAAGCCTCTTTCGGCCACCACCTACTCCGCCGTGTGTAACGTAGGTGGCCAACTCAGCGCCACCTCCAACCTGGTCACCATCACCGTCGCCACGCCGGCCGTGCCCATCGTCGGGGCCACGGCCACCGACATTTGCCCCGGCGCCAGCACCCTGTTGACGGCCTACGGCTGCACCGGCACCGTGACCTGGAGCAGCGGCGAAGTGGGCGCCAGCCTCACGGTGAGTCCCACCAAAACCACCACGTACACGGCCACCTGCACCGTGGGCGAATGCACGAGCACGAAATCCAATCAACTGGTCGTCAACGTCTTGTCGGGTGCGGTGCCGACGATCGCCGCCAGCGCCACGAGCCTCTGCGCCAACGCGAGCATCACGCTCACGGCCACGGGGTGTAGCGGCGGCGTGCAGTGGAGCAACGGCCTTTCAGGTTACGTGGTCACCGTCAACGAGCCGGGTAGTTATTCGGCCAAGTGCGTCGGGGCGGGCTGCACCAGCGAGTTCTCGAAACCCATCGTGATTAAATCGGGAGCCGGTGCCGCCGCCCCGACCCTCACGGCCAGCAAAGCCGAAGTTTGTTTCGGCGAAAGCGTCACCCTCACGGCGGCGGGCTGCACGGGCGGCACCGTCACCTGGAGCAACGGCAAGTCGGGCCTCAGCCTGACGGTTACGCCCGATTCGACCCGGAATTTCACCGCCACCTGCACCCTCGACGGCTGCACCAGCCCGGCTTCGACGAGCCTGAAAGTGGTGGTCAACAAAGCCGCCACGCCGGTTCTGACCGCCAGCAAAACGTCGGTTGAAAAAGGCGGCAGCGTGGTGCTGACCGCGAAAGGCTGCGAAAACGGCGTCGTGACCTGGAACAACATTCACGAAGGCAACCCCTTCACGGTTACGCCCGCCGAAACGACGACCTACACTGCCACCTGCACGGTGGGTAGCTGCGTGAGCGACCTTTCCCAACCCCTCACCATCACCGTCAAGTGCGTGACCCTGCCCACCGCCCCGACGCTGACGGCCAGCCAAAACCCCGTGCTGAAAGGCGAAAGCGTGGTGCTGACCGCCAAAGGCTGCGCCAACGGCACCCTCACCTGGAACACGGGCGACACGGGCGATTCGCTCAAACTGACGCCCGCCGCCACGGCTTCGTACACCGCCACCTGCACGGTGGATGGCTGCACCAGCCTCCGTTCCGATACCCTGACCGTCGCGGTAGTGGATTGTTTGCCAGTAAAAGCGCCGGTTGTGGTGGCCAGAAACAACGCCACGCTCTGCGCCGGTGAAAGCGCCACGCTGCTGGTGCACAACTGCGCGGGCACCGTCACCTGGAGCACCGGAGCCACGGGCGATTCGCTGGTGGTGAGTCCGCTGGTCACGACCACCTACACCGCCACCTGCACGGTGGGCAAGTGCAAAAGCCCGATTTCCAACGAACAACTCGTCACGGTCATCGCCCCGGTGGTGCCCGTCGTGACGGCCAGCGAGGATTCGGTGAAAACCGGCACGTCGGTCACGCTCACGGCTGCGGGCTGCAACGGCACGGTCATCTGGAGCAACGGGGCCATCGGCGCGTCGCTCATCGTAAAAATCACCGCCGATTCGGCCTTCACGGCCCGCTGCGCGGTGGATCGTTGCACGAGCAAACCGTCGAACGTACAGAAAATCAAGGTAGTAGCCGGGCCGGATTGCAAAACGCCTCCGACGCTTTCGGCCACCAAAACCACGATTTGCCGGGGCGAAAGCGTGACGCTGACCGCCGCCGGTTGCCCCACGGGCACGGTGGTCTGGAACGGCGTTTACGCGGGTAATCCCTTCACGGTCAGCCTGACCGAAACAACCACCTACACCGCCACGTGCAGCATTGACGGGTGCACGAGCGCCCTTTCGGAAGGCCTGACGATTGCGGTGGACAAACCCGCCGCCCCGACGCTGCTGGTCGCCAACCCGACCAACGCCTGCCCGGTGCCAACGGTGGATTTGACCAAAACCGTCAGCAACGGCGGTGCGGGTGAAATCCAGTTCTACCTCGGCGTGACGATTGGCTCGCTGAAAGTCGCGAAACCCGACTCGGTCGGCGCGGGCACGTACTACGCCTTCGTGAAATCGGCCAACGGCTGCTTCAGCGACCCGACCGCCGCCATCGTCGTGACACTCGCGCCCTGCGCGCCGCCCAAACTGCCGACCCAACTGGCCATCGCAAAAGCGCTCACCGACACCACCCGCCGCCCCGACGGCAGCTACGACGTGACGTATTCGCTGAAAATCAAGAATTTGGGCAACACGCCGCTGAAGGGTTTTATCCTTCGCGATTCGCTGACGAAAACCTTTCCGAACCTGCCCTTCAGCGTCGTGGATGGGTCGGTGGAGACCACGGGGCTGACGCCGAACCAGGGCTTCAACGGTAGGCTCGACCCGGTCGTCGCCTCGGCGGATTCGCTGGCGGCGGGCGGTACCGAAACGGTGAAATTCACGGTGAACGTGGCTTTCGGTCAACCGGCCCTCGGCATTTTCCACAACCTGGCGGTCGGCACGGCCACGGCGGCGGACGGTTCGGCGGTCATCGACTGGTCGAACAACGGCCCCGACCCCGCGCCGGACACGGATTCGCCCACGCCACTCGCATTTGGCCTGGCGGGCACCCGCCTCGGCATTGCCAAGCACGTGCTCGGCGCGCCGGTGAAAGTGGGCGACCGGTTGTACAAAATCACCTACGAAATCCGGGCGACCAACTACGGGCGGAAGGACATGGTGAAAGTCCGGCTCAGTGACGACCTCGCGGCGGCTTTCACGGCCAAAGGTGCCGTGGTCGATTCGGTGCAGGTCAGTGCCGACGCGGGTTTTGCGGCCAACGCAACCTTCAACGGCAGTTCGGAAACCAACCTGCTCGTCGATTCGCTCAGCACCCTGCCCGTGGGTGCCACCCGCACGGTGTACCTCAAGCTGCGCGTCGACCTCGCCGCCGCCACCGACTCGGTGTTCCACAACACCGCCCTCGGCAAAGGCTGGGACGACAACGGCGACACCAGTGAAGACGCCTCGACCCTGGGCCTCGACCCCGACCCGGACGCCGACGCCGACCCGACCAACAACAGCGTACCGACCGACGTGACGCTCAAACTCCGCCTGGCCGCCCAGCGCAATCCGCTCGGGCTGGCCATGCGGGCCGACACCGCCCGCCAGGCCGACGGCAGCTACCGCGTGGCCTACACGCTGACGCTCCGAAATTACGGCGACCTGCCCCTGACCAACCTCCAGGTGAGCGATTCACTGGCGCGGGTCTTTACCGGCACGGTGAGCTACGCGGTGGTGGGCCAACCGGCAGCGGGCAGCGGCTCATCGCTGGTGGTGAACCCCAACTTCAACGGCGACGGCGAGCCGAACCTGCTCGTGGCCGAGCGCAGCGCCCTGGCGGCCCGGCAAACGGCCCTGCTGCGGTTCACGCTCAACGTGGTGCCCGATGGACGCACGGAGCCGTTCCTCAACAGTGCCTACGCCACGGCCTTCTTCGACGACACGACGAAGGTGTTCGACACCTCGACCAACGGCCTCGACCCGGCTCCGAACGGCCTGCCCTCGCTGGCCTACGAGCCGACGCCGGTCACACTGCCGGTTTCGGGTGACGCCTCGGTATTCATTCCCGAAGGCTTCTCGCCCAACGGCGACGGCGTCAACGACCGCTTCGTGATTCGCAACACCGCCGGGGCCACGGTGAGCCTGCAAGTGTTCAACCGCTGGGGCCAGGTGGTCTTCGCCAGCGAGGATTACAAAAACGATTGGGGCGGAGCGGCCAACCGGGGCGCGGCCTTCGGGGCCAGCGGCCTGCCCGACGGCACGTACTACTACCTCGTCCGCCTCAGCGATGGGCGCCAGTTCACGCGGTACATGACGATCATGCGGTAAGATTGTGTAAGCCAGCACGTTGGAAAAGGGCGAGTCGCAAGGCTTGCCCTTTTTTTTCGCTTAAATGGCCTTTTCAGCCTCCCCAGGGCGTCATTGCGAGCGGAGGTTTCAAAGGTGAGTGAAACGAGGCTTTGAAGCCGGAGCGAAGCAATCCGTTTCCACCCGCCTGACTCAGTGCTAAGGAAAGTTTGGCAGAATAGAAACAGATTGCTTCGCTCCGGCAGGAAAGCCTTCGCTTCGCTCGGTTTTCCTGCCTTCGCTCGCAATGACGGGCGGGGGAGGTTTTTCAACGGCACTCAAAAAATTGGCACCCCGTTTGCGGATGGTTGGTCAACACCGCCCGTAGCACCGGCCGCAACCGTCCTGCCGACAACCCGTTTCACCTTGTCAAACCCAATCGCATGAACACGCGTACCCCCTGGTTTAAACTTCCCGCGCTGGCGGGTTTGCTACTGGCCGGAGTGGCCCTCCACCCGGCGCAGGCCCAGCAGGAGGCCATGTATTCGCAGTACATGTTCAACATGATGGCCGTCAACCCGGCCTACGCGGGCAGCCGCGACGTGCTGAGCCTGACGGCCCTCCACCGGCAGAGTTTTTCGGGCATCGAAGGCGCGCCCACCACCCAAACCTTCACCGCCGACATGCCCGTGCAGCGCGAGCGGGTGGGGCTGGGGTTGCAAGCCTTCAACGACCGCGCCGGGGCGCTGTCGAGCACGGGCATTTACGGCAGCTACGCCTTCCGGGTGAAACTCTCCGACCGGGGCACGCTGGCGCTCGGCCTGATGGCGGGCGTGAGCAACTTCCGGGGTGATTTGGCCAGCATCAACGCCGGTTCGCCCGACCTGGCTTTTGCCCAGAACATCAGCAAGTTCCTGCCCAATTTCGGCACGGGCATTTACTACAGCACCGATAAATTTTACCTCGGGGCGTCGTGCCCGCAACTCGTGCGCGGGCGCCTCAACGAGTACGCCGCGCCCGGCACCGACCGCTACGCCCGCCAGGAGCGCCACTACTTCGCCATGGGCGGCGTGGTGCTGCCGCTGAGTCCGGTGCTGACGCTGAAGCCTTCGTTTCTGGTGAAAGGCGTGGCGGGCGCGCCGCTGACGGCCGATCTGAACTCGAACCTGTGGATCAACAACCGCATCGCCCTCGGCGCGTCGTACCGGATGACCAACGCGAAATTCCGCGACCAGGCCTTCAACAACCGCCTCGGCGACGCCGTCATCGGCCTGGTCGAAATCCAGCTCAACGACCAGTTCCGGTTCGGCTACGCCTACGACCACCCGCTCAACAACACCGGCTTCAGCGGCCACGAGTTTATGATTCGCTACGAATTCGGTTACACCGTCAGCCGGTTGCTGACGCCGAGGTATTTCTGAAAAATAACCACCACCGCAATGGCGGACCACCCCGCCCTTCGGGCACCCCTCCTTTGCAAGGAGGGGATTCGTTCCCGTTACAATTCCCCTCCTTGCAAAGGAGGGGTGCCCGAAGGGCGGGGTGGTTCGGCACCGGATGGAAGCGGTCTGCTGCGCAGCATTTGGCGGGCAATTCAACCACCCGCAGCAGCGGACCACCCCGCTCACGCACAATCCCACCGCACCCCCCCCCTTTTGAAGGAGGAGAGTCTTGGTTGAAATCAAATCAATTCAGGCATGAAACGCACCCCATTTCTCGCGGCGCTCGCTCTGCTGACGACCGCCGCCCTGGCCCAGAACGCCTCCCTGCGCCGGGGCACGAGCCAGCCTGCGCAACTTGTCGCCCGGTTGGATGCGCCCGGAAAGTCAGCGCCGACCGACGGGCCGAAGGCCGCCAACCCCCGCACGGAGCCTGCCCCGCCACCGCTCAGCTACCGCCTCGAATTTTTGGACGTCAATTCAAAAAAGGCCGATTTCAGCCCTACTTTTTACAAAAACGGCCTCGTGTTTTGCTCGGGCCGGGGCGACGGCCAGGGCCTGCGGAAGCTGTTCAGCGGCAAAGGCGCGTTTCTCGACCTGTACTTCCTGCCCGACGCCGGGGCGCTGAAAGGCAGCCCCGTGGACGAAGTCGGCACCATCCGCCGACTGCACCGCGACCGCGTGCGCCCCCTCGGCACCGACGAGTACACCCCGCCCACGGCCAACGATTCGCGCACGGTGGGCACCTACCTCGGCACCCAGGTGACCGACGGCAAGGGCTACGGCGACCGGCCCGAGAGCGAGTCGGCGCGGTTTTCGCGGGCGCTCAACTCGAAATACCACGAAGGCCCGGCCACCTTCACCGCCGACGGCCAGACGGTCGTGTTTACCCGCAACAACTACAACAACGGCGAGTACCGCGAAAGCAGCGACAAGGTCAACAAACTCAAGCTGTACACGGCCAGCCTGAAGGGCAGCGGGTGGGAGGCCGTGCAGGAAGTACCTTTCAATTCCGACGAATTTTCGTGCGGCCACCCGGCCTTTTCGCCCGACAACAAAACGCTCTACTTCGTGAGCGATAAACCCGGCGGGCTGGGCGGTACCGACGTGTACGCCGTTGATTTTCAGAAAGGAACGTGGGGGAAACCCCGCAACCTCGGGCCGGGCGTCAATTCGAAGGGCAACGAAATGTTCCCCTTCGTGGACCCGGCGGGCAACCTCTACTTCGCCTCCGATGGTCACCCCGGTTTGGGTAACCTGGACGTGTTTTTCGTGGAATTGCAGGACGGCAAACCGGCGGGCAAGGTGCTCAACCTCGGCGCGCCCATCAACTCGCCGCACGACGATTTCGGCCTCATCACCGACGGCGAGCGGCGCAGCGGTTTTTTCAGTTCCAACCGCAAACGCGGCGGCACCGACGACGATTTGTACCGCTTCACGCTCGCGGGTAGTCCCTACGCCTGCCGCGCCCTCACCGTCGTCGTAGTGGATGCCGCCACGCGCCAGCCGCTTAGCGAAACCAAGCTGGCGGTGGAAAAAAGCGGCACCCAACCCGAAAACCAGCGTGCCGTCGAAGGCAAGTTGGCGCTTTGCCTCGAAGAAAATCACGAGTACCTGTTCCGCGTCGACCGCACGGGTTACGCGCCAAACACCGTCGGCTTTTCGACCCGTGGCCCCGCCGACGATGCGCCCTCACGCCTCGAAATTCCGCTCGAAAAAGCCCGCGCCGCCACCACGCTGACTGGCCGAGTGACCACTAAGCACGACAACCGGCCCGCCGTAGGCGCGCTCGTGGTGCTGCGCAACGACCGCGACGGCACCACCCGACAGGCCTACACCGGTGCCGATGGGCGCTACACGTTGTCCCTCGCGCTGGGCAGTGGCTACACCGTCGAGGCGGTAAAAAAAGGCTACGGCAGCGTGGGCACCAGGCTCGAAACCCTCGACCCGACCACCGCCCCCGAACGCGTGGAGGCCGATTTGACCCTGTTCCGCAAGGGCGACGTGGTGCAACTGGCCCCGATTCACTACGATTTCAACCAGTGGGCGATTCGCTCCGATGCCGCCGCCGAACTCGACAACCTGGCCGAGCTGCTGAAGAAATACCCGGCTATGCGCATCGAACTGCGCTCGCACACCGACACCCGCGCGGCGGCCCCGTTCAACCAAACGCTTTCGGCTAAACGCGCCCGCGCCGCCGTGGATTACCTCAAAAAGAAGGGCATCGCCGCAACCCGGATGGTGCCCGTCGGCCTTGGTGAAAGCCAGCCTCTCGTGCCCTGCCCGAACGACGACTGCGCCGAAGAAGCCCACCAGCAAAACCGCCGGACGGAGTTTCGGGTGCTGGAACTGAAATGAATGAGTGAATGAAAGAAGGAGTGAATGAGTGAATAAAAAAACTGCCTTTCTATTCCCTCATTCACTCCTTCTTTCATTCACTCATTTGATTAAAGCAGATTCAACCGATTCATCAACTCGGCTTTGTTGGCGCGGCTGATGGGGATGACCTTCCCGGCCACGACGAGGTTGCTTTCTTCGATGTCCACGATTTTGCCGAGGTGGACGATGAACGAGCGGTGGACCCGCAAAAATTCAGCCCCCAGTTTTTCCTCCAGCGACCGCATCGTGGTGTGCACCACGTACACGTGCTTGCTGGTGGAAATCTTCACGTAATCGCCCATGTTTTCGATGAACTGAATCTCGTCGTAGGGCAGGCGCAGATAGCGGCCGTCGGTGCGGATGTAAATCTCTTTCCGCTCGGCAGTGGGCGCGGTGGTCGGGCGGGGTTGGCTGAGGCTCAGTACTTTCTGCACAGCAGCGGCAAAGCGCGGCAACGTGACGGGCTTGTGGAGGTAATCGGCCACCTCGTACTGAAAGGCCGTGAAGGCGTACTCGGTTTTGCTCGTGGTGAGCACCACCAGCGGTCGCCAGGGCAGTTGTTCGAGCAACTGAAACCCCGATAACCCGGGCATTTCCACGTCGAGCCAGAGCAGGTCGATGGGTTGCTCGGCCAGCAGGTGCAACGCCTCCTCGGCGTTTTCGCAAACCGCCACCAATTCCAGCGATTCGTTTTGCTCGCAGAGGCGTTTCAGGGCCGTACGGGCCATGAGTTCGTCGTCGACGATAAGGCACTTGAGGGTCATAGCGGGGCGGAACCAGCGCTGGCCTGGTGCTGAAGGGTTTGAAGTTCTTGGTTCAAAACGGGGAGCCAGGTTGCCAACTCGCCAGTGAAGACGGTCCACCGGGTCGCCAGTTCCGTTGGATTGGGGGCTTTTTCGGCCCGAAGCTGGATGGCCTGCAGGTGTTCTTCCAGTGCCGTGAGGCCCACCATTCGCAGGGTGGGTTTGTATTTGTGGGCCAGGCGGCTTACTTCCGTCCAGTTTTCCTGGTCAATGGCCGCGCCGAGGTGAGGCAGGCCCGGCAGGATGGCGGTCAGAAACAAACCGAACAATTCGGTGGCGTACGCGGCATCGCCGCCGTACAACTCGGCGAGGCAGGCGCGGTCCAGGTCGGGAATGGACGCCGGGGGCGTCGGGAAAAAAAGGGGCGTCTCCATATGGCGGTTTGGGACGAATGTTCAGGAAGTCCTGCAAGTAAACACCGAAACCCCCATTCACGCAAACCGAATCGTTGGTTTAAAGGCAGTTTCTTTCCGGAAATGGTTTTCTCGCAGAGGTTCGTAGCACCGTTCTGCGAACCTCTGCGGCTATCTGCGAGAAATTACTTCATCTCCAAAACCGGCCGTTTTTGCAGAAAACCCGCCGATTCGTGCAGTTTGTCGAAAAACCCTAACCGTCGGGGGGTTGGTGCGCCACTTTTGTCATGGTTTTAAACACCAGCCAAACCCATGACGGCTTTCGCACTTCGCCCGACCCGGAATCTCCTGCTGACCCTCGGTTTTTTCCTGACCGCCACCAGCCTGCTTTTCGCTCAGACGACCCTCACCCTGACCGGCACCGTCCGGGAAGCGGGCAGTTGTCAGGCCCTGGTGGGCGTGAACGTGTACGCCGCCGCCCTCGGCAAAGGCACCACCACCGACGCCGATGGCCGCTTCGCCCTGACCGTCGCTTCGACCGACAGCCTGACGCTGACGTTCTCCTTCGTAGGCTACACGAACGTCACCAAACTTGTTTCGGCAAATTGCACCGCCCCGCTGGCCGTCGAACTGGCCGCCGGTGCGCTGCTCAACGAAGTGGTGGTGCGCGGGGGCCAGGCGACCCAACCCGCCAGCGTCGGCCTCGACCGCCTCGCCCTTTCGGCCACGCAGTTGAACCAGGTTCCGGCCCTGCTTGGCGAAAAAGACGTGCTGAAAGTGATTCAACTGCTGCCCGGCGTGCAGAAAGGCACCGAAGGCACCGCCGGGGTGTACGTTCGCGGCGGTGGTCCCGACCAAAACCTGATTCTCCTCGACGACGCCCCGGTTTACAACGCCAGCCACCTGTTCGGGTTTTTCTCGGTTTTCAACGGCGACGTGCTCAAGGGCGTCAGCCTGACCAAAGGCGGGTTTCCGGCCCAGTACGGCGGTCGCCTGTCGTCGGTGATTGACTTGACCACCAAAAACGGCAACGCCGACCGCGTAAAAGCCCAGGGCAGCGTCGGGCTGATTGCCTCGCGCCTCACGCTTGACGGTCCGCTGGGCCAGCGCGCCTCGTTCGTGGTGTCGGGCCGGTACAGCTACTACGGCCTGCTCACCCAGCAACTGGCCAAAAGCAGCCCCTCACAGGGCAATTCCAACCAGGCCAATTTCTACGACCTGAACGCTAAACTGAACGTCGACCTGGGCCAAAACGACAAGCTTTCGCTGAGCGCCTACACCGGTCGCGACGTGTTCAACGGCAGCCGTTCGGCCACCGGGGCCACCCTCGAAGCGGGGCTGGGCTGGGGCAACACCACCGCCACGCTCCGCTGGAACCACGCCGTTTCGGAAAAAACTTCGGTTGCTACGGCGCTGATTTACAGCGGCTATCAACTGCGGGTGACCAATCAGGACGCCGCCGTCGGCCAGGTGTACCAACTCGAATATGCCTCCCGCATCCAGGATTTGGCGCTCAAAACCGACTGGACCGTGGCCGCCAGCGCGCAGCACACGCTCCGTTTCGGGGTGCAGAGCACCTACCACCGCTTCACGCCCAGCGCTGTGGTGAGCGCCGGGGCCAACCAGGTACTCGACAACGGCCAGACCCTCACCGCCCTCGAATCGGGCGCGTACGCCGAAGACCAGTTTAACCCCTCGGACCGCCTGCACCTCACCGGCGGCCTGCGCCTGAGCCACTACGTCCAGGGCCACACTCAGCACCTGCGCCCCGAACCCCGCGCTTCGCTGGCCTACGACCTGCCCGCCGACTGGTCGGTGAAAGCTTCCTACGCCCGGATGAACCAGTACGTGCACCTGCTCTCGAACACCGGCGTGGGCCTGCCCACCGACCTCTGGGTACCCACCACCGACCGCGTGAAACCCCAGCAATCGCAGCAGGTGGCCCTGGGTCTGGCGAAAGATTTTTCGCAGAAAAAAGGCCTCTCGCTCACCGTCGAAGGGTATTACAAAACGATGAACAACCTCATCAGCTACCGCGAAGGCACGAGTTTCCTGCTCCCCGCCAGCGCCGAAGCCAGCACTCAACCCCGCTGGGAAGACGACGTCACTTCGGGCCGGGGTTACAGCTACGGGGCTGAAGTGCTGCTCCAGCAGCGCACCGGGCGGTTTACGGGTTGGGTAGGCTACACGCTCTCGCTGACCAGGTGGCAGTTTGCTGAACTCAACAATGGCCAGCCCTTCTTTCCCCGCTACGACCGCCGCCACGACATTTCGCTGGTGGGCAGCTACGAACTCACGCCCCGCATCCGGGTAGCGGGCACCTGGGTGTACGGCACCGGCCAGGCCCTGACCGTACCCGTGGCCCGCTACACCGCCACCACCGCCAACGGCACCACCAAAACCGTCCGGGATTACAGCGAGAAAAACGGCTTCCGCTCCGAACCCTACCACCGCCTCGACCTGAGCGTGCAATTTGTCAAACAAAAAAGTACTGGCCGCGAGCGCACCTGGGAAGTGAGCGTGTACAACGCCTACAACCGCCGCAACCCGTTTTTCTACGCGATGGAAGGCAAAACCGACGCCGCGACCAGCGCTTCCCGCACCGTCCTTTACCGCTACTCGCTCTTCTCGATGATTCCGACGCTGAGCTACTCCTTCAAACTCTAAGTCTCTTTCTTTCAACACATTTCCTGTCAATCTCCATGAAAGCCCTCGCTTTTGCAGCCCTTGCCATGTTCGCCCTCGTCGGTTGCCAACAGAGCCTCCGCGAAGAAGTAACCCCCCAAAGCCTGACCGAAGAAACCCAGAAACTGGTCGTGACCGGGTTCGTTTCCCCGCAGGACAGCGTGATTTCGGTGAAAGTGGTCCGCTCGCGCACCATCCTCGACGCCGGTACCGGCAGTAACGCCGTCGCCACGGCCAACGTCACCCTGGCCGGGCCGACCGGCACGGTGGGCCTGGCCTTCAACGCCAAACTTCAGACCTACCAGGTGGACGCCCGGAAATTCTCGATCGTGGCCGGGAAAACCTACACGCTCACCGTGCAAACCGCCGACGGCCAAGCGGTGAAAAGCACCTGCACCGTGCCCCAGGCCGTAACGCTGGGCCGCGTGCAACTCGATTCGACCGTGGCCGCCGACGGTCGCCGCCAGTATTTTGCCCGCTACGACTGGCAGAACGGCACCGAAGGCACCGCTTTTTACCAAACCCAGGGCACGTTCAGCTTTGTGAAAAAATGCGCCACCTGCCGCGAAGAAGCCACGGTGGCGCAGAAAGTGGAAAGCACGCCTGTTTCCTTTGGGGCCACGACCCAACTCAGCGGCTGGGTTGCCGACGAAAACCACGCCGCCGACGCGCTGTCGGCCAAAGGTACCCTCGCCCTGACCGACCCGAAGGCCGGTTTCCAGAGCAGCTACGCCCGCGCCACGGTGCGGGCCACGCTGCTGCACGTCGAGGAAAGTTACTTCCGCTACCACCAGGCCGTCGAGCGGGCCACGGCGCAGCAGGCCAACCCGTTCAGTGAACCCGTGCTGATTCCGAGCAACATCCAGGGCGGGCTGGGTTGTTTCGCCGCCAGCAACAAAGCCGTGGTGACGGTGGAATTGAAGAAGAAATAGACGTTTCAAAGGGCGGTGGTTGCCTCCCCCACGTCACCTGCAATTCGGCCAGGGCGCAGGCAAGCGGAACGCCGCCCGGCACCGCCCCTACAATGTTAATCCCGACAGAACCCGGCCCAACACGCCGGGTTTTTCGTTACTTTTCCGCCGAACTTCTTCTAAACCTCCATGACCCGTTTCTTCCGGTTCTTTTTCGTCGCGCTGTTGGCCACCGTTCCGGCCCTGGCTCAGCAACCCCTCGCCCCGCAAATGCGCCAGGCGGCGCAGGCCTTTTTGAAAAGCCTCACCGACGAGCAGCGTAAAACGGCCACGTTTGCCTTCACCGACGAGGAACGCTTCAACTGGCACTTCGTGCCTCGCGAACGCAAGGGACTGACGTTCAACCAAATGACCGAACCCCAGCGGAAAACCGCGCTGGCGCTGCTGCACACGGCCCTCAGCGACCAGGGCTACGGCGAGGCCGCGGCCATTTTCGATTTGGAAAACGTGCTGCGCGTGGTGGAAAACCGCCCGCCCAACGACACCCGCCGCGACCCCGGTAATTACGCCTTCAGTGTGTTTGGCGAACCGACCGAAGCCGGGCCGTGGGGCTGGCGGGTGGAAGGCCACCATTTGTCCCTGAATTTTTCGTCGCTCACCAACCGGATTGTGGCCGTCACACCCACGTTTTTCGGCAGCAACCCCGGCATCGTGCGCGCCGAGGTGCCGCAGAAAGGCAAAGAAGTGCTGAAACGCGAAGCCGAACTGGGCTACGCGCTGGTCAATTCACTCAGCGACGACCAGTTGAAAAAAGCGACCCTGAGCGACGTCGCGCCCGGCGACATCGTCACCTACAACAAGCGCAAAGCCCTGCTCGAAAAACAGGAAGGCATCGCCTTTGGTGACCTGGGCCGCGACCAGCAGCAGGCGTTTCTCCGGCTGCTCGACGCGTACCTCCAGCGCTACCACCTGACGCTGGCCAACCAGCAGATGGACAAGCTGAAACAGGCCGGGCTGGACAAGCTCACCTTCGCCTGGGCGGGCGACCGCCAGCCGGGCCTCGGGCCGGGCAAAGGACAGTACTACCGGATTCACGGCCCGACGATCCTCATCGAGTACGACAACACGCAGAACGAGGCCAACCACGTTCACACCGTCGTGCGCGATTTGACCAACGACTTCGGCGACGACGTGCTGGCCGAGCACTACCGGCAGCAGCACAAATAATTCATCGGCATGACGTTCAAAAACACGCGCCTGCTTCTGGTTTTTGCCCACTGCCTGCTGCTGACGGCCCCCTCCGCCCTGGCCCAGGAAGCCCTCAACCGCTCGTACCCGTTCAACCCGCTGGCCGTCAACCCGGCCTACGCGGGCAGCCGTGAGGTCACGAGCTTGTCGCTGATCCTGCGGCGGCGGTCGCTGGTGTTGCAGAACACGTACACGTCCCAGCTTTTTTCGATGGATTTTCCCGTCGCTCAGGGGCGAGGCGGGGGTGGCATTCAGATTTTCAACGACGCCTACAACCCGGCGGGTACCCTCGGCGTGTACGCCAGCGGCGCCTACCGGATTCCGCTGGAAAGCGTGGGCGGTACGCTTTCGCTCGGCGCGCAGGTGGGTTTCACGCAGACGGTGGCCCCCAACAACATCCTCGGCAACAACCAGTACCCGTTCACGCTCGGGCTGGGGGCGTTTTTCCGCACCGAGCGGCTGTACGTGGGCCTCGCCCAGCAAAACCTCGCGGGCCGCACCGACTCCTACGGCACGCCGCTCCGCCCGCTGTTCCTGACGGCGGGCTACCTTTTCGACCTTTCTGAAGACGTAAAACTCCGCCTCGGCACGTTGCTGCGCGGGCAGCGCGAATCGCTGGCCACGAGCGGGTTCAAACTGGCCGTGGACGTGAACGGCACGCTCTGGTACCGCAACATCGGTGTGGGGCTGTGGTACCAGGGCACCGGCTCGGAAGTCAACGCCGACAACGCGTTGCTCGGTACGCTCGAAGCCCAGGCGGGCGACCGGCTGCGATTCGGCATCGGCTACGACTTCATCGCGGGCCGCAACCGCTACCAGACCACGCCCCTCGGCAGCGCCGCCGGAGCCGCCTCCATTTTTCAGCTTTTACTCCGCTACGAGTTCGACAACGGGAGCGGGAAGGTGGGGAAGATGCGGTATTTTTGAGGGGAATGAGATTTACGCGAAGAGCGACAATTGCTGCGAAGGAATTGCGTCTTCTGCTTGATCGACGTAGTTCGTCCAATCTTCTATGGTTATACCTAAAGGTTGAGCCTTTGCCTCAATTTCCCTGAATTCAATTTGTTGGTTAATGGCGCGGAGGTCGAGACGCATTAACAAATCCTTGGTGTAAGGCCGCTTGGCATCGGGAAATGCCAATGCTGCCAGCAGCCGTTGCGTTAAAACGTGGTTCAATGTTAACCATGTGCAAACAGCCTCGGTGCGGTTATCAAACCCCAGGAAATAGCACGTATCGTCCAGCATTGTAGGTTTACCCTTTACCGGTAAAACCAGCGCGAAGTTGGCAATTTTGTACAATCCAGAAATCGCAACCTTAAATGGTTTGAATGAATAATCGCCGATTCCAAAAATCGAAAAAGCAGGTTTGCCCCGGTAAATGCTCGATTTCCGTGCAGCAAAAAGGCGTTCGTGTTTTTTGAGATACTGAAAGGTGCTGGGAAACTCATCCTGAATGTAACGCGTGTCCTGCCCAACTTTCCGCTGGGGCACCAGTACCATCTTGCGAATTACCTTAATCACTTCCTGTTTCAAATCCGAACTCTTCAAAAGGCCAAATAGTAAATCTGGCTCCAGAGTTACGGTTTCGCCCAACGTGTTTGTATAGCCGTTGTCCTGCGCTTCCAATTCCATAACCGACGAACAGTCGTGTTTAATGCCTTGTCTCCACTCGAAAGGACAGAGGCCATCAAATTCCTGCAAAGCTTGATACGTATCGGTTTGGGCTACGAATTTATCACCCACCCAGCCAAATGTATTCAATTTAACGTGCGGACACTCAAGGTCGAATTCCTCACAAGCTACTGCGGTAGTCTTACTCAGTTGACCAACAAGTAAGGCCGCTTCAACGGCGGCACCAAACTCTTTTTTGGCATCAATTCGGTACGATTTAGCCCTGCCAAATAGCCGGGGGTGTTTTCGCATTCCGTAAATGAGGTTACGAATTACCGCGCTTTTCACCAACAATGCCAAGTCACCGTGCCAGTTTTTGAAAGCGTCGAACAGCATCAGGGTAATGTATTCGCCCAAATCAAAATTGCCCTTGCCCGTCAGCGCGTCGAGACCCGCGGCCTGCTTAAAATTTGATTTAGGTGGCAGGTTGGCGGAATTCAGACTCCCGAGTTGCGCGCTCGTGACCCAGGGTGGGTTGCCAAGAATCAGGAGTTTTTCCTCCGCTTGTTGGGGTTGAATGCTTTGAAAAGGGAAAGAGAAGACGTCATCATGAGCGATGGAAATTACCGGTTTGCACGCATCAGGGTTCTCCAGAAAATGATGGAGGATGCGAAACTTTGCTTCCCAGACGTAGGGCCGGTAAATCTCGACGCCGTAAACCCTGCGGACGTTGGGAAAACAAGTCAGGGATGCGAGCAAAAATGCCCCTTTTCCGCAAGTGGGTTCGACGATTACGTCCGGCTGGATGCCTTGTTCCGCCAGCAGATCAACAGCACGGCGTGCCAGCGATTCGTTCGTTTGGAAATCGCCGTACTCGGTGCGGTCTTCTTCCACCAACGAAGTCGTCAGAATTAGTTTTTCCTGCGTTTGTTGAAATTCTTCGGCTGAGTTAAACCAATCCACGACACCACAAACGGCTTGGAGTTTTTGGTTGGCCGTGCGGTAATTATGTTGCTGAGGCAAGGTAGCCGCCAGAAAATCCGCCACCAGAAGCGAAATAGGAGCGTCAAAGAGTTTCATGGCGGCGTTGAACGATAGGAATGATGCCTTCGATAGGTTGTTTCAATTCCACAATTCTTTGGTACTGCAACCGCCATTGCAACGCATTCGAGATGGTCAAATAGCCTTATTCTGGTGGATTTTGAAGGATTTGCTCCGCAATGAGATTCAACATAATGTCGTCAGCAGGAATGTTCTTATCCATGAGAAAGGCAACGATGTCTTCTACATTTGCTCCGTCTTCCAGCATCTGACGAAGTCGGTAAGTTGTCGTATAATCAGCGGTACGCTCTTTAGAAATGAACGCGCAACTCACAAAGCGCAGAAGCGAAGTTTTGGTAACTGGATCGTCTGTTTTATCGTAAACAAATACCAAAAGGTTGTAGCCCAAGCCGAAAATTTTCTGCCGTGCATCCTTGAAGGGGCACGACGATTGGGGTTGGCGAATGGAAGTAACTTTGATATCAGTCTGGATATGAGGGTCAGGCAAATCGACACCGTTGGCCGACGAGCCGATGGCTAATGCATAGTTTTCGGCCAGATGTTGTTTGAACGCCTGCTCGACCAACGTGCCAACGGCTTTGCCGTCAGTCACTCCGTACAAAGTTGGTTGCGGGGTCTCCGAAATAAATTGGCAAAACGAATAGGCGTGGGCAATCAGACTTTCAAGAGTCAGCGTAGGTTTCATGCCAACGAAGATAGGCTGGGAAGGAGAAAATTTTACCGGACGTCTGTTCGCCTGAAACGATTCACCGCTTCATCACCCGCCCCGCCACCCACGGAAACAGCCCGCCCACCAGCCCGATGACCGCGCCGAACACCGGCCCCAGCAGTAGAATCATCACCAGCGGGCTGGCGAAGTGGAAGTTGACCAGTTGCTCGTGCTGCTGAATCATTTCGGGGTTGTGTTGAAGGTACGTCTGGTACAACCCGGCGTGAATCAGCCCGAACCACACGCCGTTGAGCACGTTGACCCAGAAACCGTGCAGGAAGTGGTTTTTTGCTACGCTTCGGGCAATGACCACGGCGTAAATCAGGAAAATACCCAGCCACAACCACGGTTCGGCTTTCGGCGAAAGCAGGCCGAACACGCCCGCAAGGGCCATCGCCGCGCCGAAGAGCGACAGGCCAAAAATCAGTTTCCAGTTCATGGTTTTTGGGGTTAAGGTCGGTTGAAATCGTTGCCGAATACGGTCATGCCGCCGTCCACGGCGATGATTTGGCCCGTCACGTAGCTGGCTGCCGGTGAGCACAGAAACGCGATGACGCCCGCCACTTCCGGCGGCTCGCCGGTGCGGCCCAGCGGCGTGCGGCTCAGGATGCGCGCCCGGCTTTGGGGGTTGTCGAGGACGGGGCTGGCCAGGGGCGTGTAAATGTACCACGGGGCCACGGCGTTCACGCGGATGCCGTCCGCTGCCCACTCCACGGCGAGGTTTTTGGTCAGTTGGTTCATGGCCGCCTTGCTCATGCCGTAGGGCGACCCACTGCCGACGTGCGTCAGCCCCGCCACCGACGAAACGTGGACGATGCTGGCCTTCCCCGACGCTTTCAGCAGCGGGTACGCCGCCTGGCACAACTCAAAAACCGAGCGCAGGTTGGTGTCGAACACGCGGTCGTACTCGTCGGTGGTGTAGTCGGTGGTGGCTTTGCGGATGTTGGTGCCCGCGTTGTTGACCACGATGTCGAGCGCCCCCCAGCGCTCGCGCACGGCGGCCACGATGCGCGCCGCTTCGCCGGGAAGGCTCAAATCGGCGGCAAGGCCCTCCACCTCGTGGCCCTGCTGGCGGTAGACGGTGAGTTGGGCCTGGAGCAACGCGTTGTCGCGGGCAACAAGAAACACCGACGCGCCGAGTTGGAGAAAAAGCTGCACGGTGGCCTCGCCGATGCCTTTGGTGCCGCCCGTGACGAGGGCTTTTTGCCCGGTGAGGTGGAAAGGGGTGGTCATGGAATGGAAACGAAAAGTTTGGAAGCAGAGAGGGGGTTTCCTACGCCAACGCGGCCAGCGGCAACAACAGGGCGGTAAATAAGGGTGCGGAGGTTCATACGGAACGGATTTGCTGGTGAAAAATAGCCGGTTAGCAGGCGGTGCAGGGGAAAGAGCGGCATGAAACGGATTGGGTTTCCAGGAGTTTAGCCGAAGGCAAAGTTTACGAAAGCAGGGGTAAAAATCACTATTTTTTGGCCCTACCTTCCCGGCCTTCGGTTAACTTTGCCTCAATTTACCTTTGCACGGCACATGGACTCCTACACCTATATTGCCAACGCCGACGGGGCTTACCTCGACGAACTGTACCAGCAGTACCGCTCGAACCCCGGCAGCGTGGACGCCAGTTGGCAGAAATTCTTCGAAGGCTTCGATTTTTCGCAGAAATACCAGGGCAACGGCGTAGCGACGCCCGGCCTGCCCAACGGCACGGGCACGGCGGTAAAGTCGAATGGTACTACCACCAACGGCGCGGAAGCAGCGACCAAACCGTCGGCCCCACCTGCCGACGCGGCGATGATCGAGAAAGAAGGTTCCGTGCTGAGCCTCATCAAAGCCTACCGCTCGCGCGGTCACCTGCTGGCCCAAACCAACCCCATCCGCGAACGCAAAGACCGCCAGGCCCGCCTCACGCTGGCCGACTACGGCCTGAGCGACGCCGACCTGGACACCACTTTTCAGTCGGGCGCGTTTTTGCTGGGCAAACCGGCCACGCTGCGCGTGATTATGGCCGCGCTCGAAAAGGTGTACGCGGGCACGATTGGCTTCGAGTACATGTACATCCGCGAGATGGACGTGAAGAACTGGCTGCGCAAAAAAATTGAGAAGGAAGCCCTCGAATTTAACCCCACCGACGCCGAGAAAGAACGCATCCTGCGGAAACTGAATGAAGCGGTTGTTTTTGAAAACTTCCTGCACACCAAGTACCTGGGTCAGAAACGCTTCTCGCTCGAAGGCGGCGAAACGATGATTCCGGCCCTCGACGCCATCATCAACCAGGGGGCCGACATGGGCGTGCAGGAGGTGATGATTGGCATGGCACACCGGGGCCGTCTCAACGTGCTGGCCAACATCATGCACAAGTCGTACGAAACCATCTTCGATGGGTTCGAGGGAAATGTGCCGGAAGGCGTGCATGGCGACGGCGACGTGAAGTACCACCTCGGGTATTCGTCGAAACACGAAACACCCTCGGGCAAGGAAGTGAGCCTGAAACTGGCTCCCAACCCCTCGCACCTCGAAGCCGTGAACCCCATCGTCGAGGGCTTCGTGCGGGCGCGATCGGACGCCCACTACGAAAAAGACTACGACAAAGTGATGCCCATCCTCATCCACGGCGACGCCGCCGTGGCCGGGCAGGGCATCGTGTACGAAGTCACGCAGATGGCCAAACTGCCCGGCTACTACACGGGCGGCACGGTGCATTTCGTGATCAACAACCAGATCGGCTTCACGACCGATTTCGACGACGCCCGCTCATCGATTTACTGCTCCGACATCGCCAAAATCATCGACGCGCCCATTTTCCACGTCAACGGCGACGACCCCGAAGCGGTGGTGTTCTGCTCGAAGATGGCCGTGGAATTTCGCGAAGAATTCAACCGCGACGTGTTCATCGACATGGTCTGCTACCGGCGCTGGGGTCACAACGAGGCCGACGAGCCGAAGTTTACCCAGCCGACGATGTACAGCGTGATTGAAAAACACGCCAACCCCCGCGAGGTGTACAACCAGTCGCTGGTGAGCCAGAACGAGGTGAGCGCCCAACTTGCCGGGCAGATGGACACCGAATTCAAGGCCGACCTCCAGGCCCGCCTCGACAAGGTGAAGCAAAAGGAAGTGCCGCCCTACGTGCCGCTAAAGCTCGACAAACAGTGGTCGGAACTTCGCTTTTCGACGCCCGAGGATTTCGAGAAATCGCCGGAAACGGGTGTTTCGCCCGAAAAGCTGGAAAAAATCGGCAAGGCGCTCGTGCGGATTCCCGAAGGATTCAAGCCGCTCAAGCAAATCGACAAGTTGCTCAAAGACCGCCAGCAGATGATTTTCGAGACGAAGCAGGTCAACTGGGCCGCCGCCGAGTTGCTGGCTTACGGGTCGCTGCTGACGGAGGACGTCATCGTGCGGCTGAGTGGGCAGGACGTGCAGCGGGGCACCTTTTCGCACCGCCACGCCGTGCTCCACGACGTAGACACCAACCAGACCTACACTTCGCTGGATTTCATCGAAGAAGGCCAGGAACCGTTGCAGATTTACAACTCGCTGCTGTCGGAATACGGCGTGCTGGGCTTCGAGTACGGGTATTCGATGGCCAACCCACGGGCGCTGGTGATTTGGGAAGGGCAGTTCGGCGATTTCGCCAACGGCGCGCAAATCATCATCGACCAGTTTATTTCCTCCGCCGAATCGAAGTGGGGCATCCAGAATGGTCTCGTACTGCTCCTGCCGCACGGCTACGAAGGGCAGGGTCCGGAGCACTCCAACGCCCGCCCCGAGCGGTACCTGCAACTCTCGGCGGAGTACAACATGGTGGTGGCCAACGTGACGACGCCCGCCAACTTTTTCCACCTGATGCGGCGGCAAATGGCGTGGCCGTTCCGCAAGCCGCTCATCGTAATGTCGCCGAAGTCGATGCTGCGCCACCCGCTGTGCGTGTCGCCGCTCGACGAGCTGACCAAAGGCGGCTTCCGCGAAGTGCTCGGGGACGGTTTCGCCGACCCGAAAAAGGTGAAAAAAGTGCTGCTCTGCACCGGCAAGGTGTTTTACGATTTGCTCGAAGAGCAGCAGAAAAACCAGCGCACCGACGTGGCGCTGGTTCGCGTCGAGCAATTGCACCCGTTCCCGGCCCGGCAGGTGGCCGATTTGCTGAGCCAGTACCCGAAAAGTGCCAAAGCGTACTGGGTGCAGGAAGAACCCGAAAACATGGGCTACTGGACGTACATCCTGCGGGCCATCGGGCAGGGCAAGCTGGAGGTGATTTCGCGCAAACTGAGCGCCTCACCCGCCACGGGTTTTTTGAAAGTACACAACCAGGAGCAGGCCGGGCTGATCCAGCGGGCGTTTGCCTGAGTGCGTATTTTCGCTGGCGGAATGCGCATTTAGATTCGTCGCCGCCCATCCGGAGTTCGCCGATAAAAATTCGCGGGTTGGTCCCCGCATTCCGCAATCGATAATCCGAAATCTCAATCATGAGTTTAGTCGAAATGAAAGTCCCCACCGTCGGGGAATCGGTCACGGAAGTGACCATCGCGTCGTGGACCAAAAAAGAAGGCGACGTGGTCAAACTGGACGAGGTGCTGTGCGAGCTTGAATCGGACAAGGCCACCTTCGAACTTCCCGCCGAAGTCGCCGGGATTCTGCACCTGCGCGCGCAGGAAGGTGACACGCTGCCCATCGGCGCGGTAATTTGCGCCATCGAAGTGGCGGAGGGAGCCAGCAATGGCCAGGTTCAGCAGGTGACACCGCCCGCCACGGCTACCCAGCCGGTCGAAGCGGCGGCGGCCGTTGCCAAAGCCGCCACGCCCGATGCGGCTCCGGTGGTGCAAGCCGTGCCGACGCCCGTGGCTGCTTCGCTTCAAGCGGCTCCGGCGGCCAGGGCTGAGGCAAAAATTCTCGAAATCAAGGTGCCGCCCGTGGGCGAATCCATCACGGAAGTAACGATTGCTTCGTGGGCAAAAAAGGAAGGCGACGCGGTGAAAATCGACGAGGTGTTGTGCGAGCTTGAATCGGACAAGGCCACCTTTGAACTCCCCGCTGAAGCCGCCGGAACGCTCCACATCGTGGCCCAGGCCGGGCAAACCGTGGCCGTGGGCGGCGTTGTGGCAACGATTTCAGTGGGCAGTGGGCAGGGGACAGGGGGCAGTGAAACCTCCGCTGCACCAGCAACCCCACCGGCAGCAGCCAGCAACGGCCAATCGACTGATCGCAACGGCATTACGCCCGTGGCCGCCGCCATTCTGGCCGACCGGGGCATCGATCCGAAAAGCATTCAGGGCAGCGGCGAAGGCGGTAAAGTCACGAAAGCCGACGCGCTGAAAGCAGGGAGCGGGGGGCAAGGGGCAGGGGGTCAGACAGCACCCGCGCCGCAATCCGTCCCCGCACCGTCGGCTCCGGCCAATCCGCCATCCGCCATCCAAAATCCGCAATCCCGTGGCGAGCGTCGTCAACGGCTGTCGTCCCTGCGCCGTACGATTGCCCGGCGGTTGGTGGCCGTGAAAAACGAAACGGCCATGCTCACTACCTTCAACGAGGTGGACATGAAGCCCATCATGGACCTGCGGGGAAAATTCAAGGATAAATTCAAGGAAAAACACGGCGTGGGCCTCGGCTTCATGTCGTTCTTCGCCAAAGCTGTGTGCGTGGCGCTGAAGGAATTCCCGGCGGTGAACGCCCAAATCGACGGCGAGGAAATCGTGTACCACGACTTCTGCGACATTTCCGTCGCCGTCTCGACCGAGCGCGGGCTGGTCGTGCCCGTTTTGCGCAATGCCGAGCAATTGAGTTTTGCGGGCATCGAAAAAGGCATCATCGAACTGGCTACGCTGGCCCGCGACAACAAGCTGACCATCGAGCAGATGACCGGCGGCACCTTCACCATCACCAACGGCGGCGTGTTTGGCTCCATGCTCTCGACGCCCATCATCAATGCCCCGCAGTCGGCCATTCTGGGGATGCACAACATCGTGGAGCGGGCCGTGGTCGTGGGTGGCGAAATCGTCGTCCGGCCCATCATGTACGTGGCGCTCAGCTACGATCACCGCATCATCGACGGCAAGGAATCGGTGAGTTTCCTCGTCCGGGTGAAGCAACTGCTCGAAGACCCCACGCGGCTGCTGCTCGACGTGTAGCCGACGTCTGTTTGCAAAAAAAGCCCCTTCCAGCTTTTCTGGAAGGGGCTTTTTTAGTGTCGTTAAAACAAAGGACGAGCCAACGGGGTTACCGCTAAAGAAACCGGTGGGGAGAAAAGTTGCGACGAAATTTTCGATTTCACTCGGCAGGTCGTTATTTTTACTCAACGGTGCGCCTCCCCGTATGCCCTGCCCAGGAAGGCGCTCCCAACCTATCACCACCTACCCACAAAAATTCCGCATGATGACCAACCAGGTTTCAGTAGTGATGGCTGACGACGATGCGGATGACTTCTTCCTGATGCGGGCCACCCTGGAAGAACAACGCATCACCAATCCGCTGCACCACATCGAAGGCGGTCGGCAACTGCTCGATTTTCTCACTCAGCACGTCGACACCACGACGGGAGGACGTTCGGGGGCGTCAATGCCGGGCAACGCATTGCCCGGCAGTTCGCTGCCCGGCAATGCGTTGCCCGGCCTGATTTTTCTGGACATCAATATGCCGGGGATGAATGGACTGGAGGTGTTGGAAAAACTAAAAAGCAACGCCCGGCTCCGGGCCATCCCGGTGGTCATGTTCAGTACCGTTTCTAACCCCGAAACGGTGCAACGGGCCTACCAACTGGGGGCCAACTCGTTCATCACCAAACCCAATTCGATGCAGGGCATGGTTGAAGTGGTGCGTTGCGTAAAAAAATGCTTTCTTGAACTGCCCGCCGTGGCGGTGTAACTCAGTTGACAGCAGGCATTTTACAGTTCACAGAAATTCATTGTGGCTTTAACTGTAAACTGCCTGCTGTCAACTGAGTTTCGGGTTCTCCCGGTGCCGCGTCGCGTCCCGCCCATTCTTTTTTTCCAAATTGCGTTGAAACGCCTCCGTCAGGTCCACGCCGGTCTGGTTGGCGAGGCAAATCAGCACCCAGAGCACGTCGGCAAATTCGTCGCCGAGGTCTTTCCCCTTGTCTGACTCTTTCTCGGATTGCTCGCCGTAGCGGCGGGCCATGATGCGGGCCACCTCGCCCACTTCTTCCATCAGGATGGCCGTGTTCGTCAGTTCGTTGAAATACCGCACGCCGACGGTGGTAATCCATTCGTCAACGGTGCGCTGGGCTTGTTCGAGGGTCATTTTTGAAAAAGAGCAAAGTAAAGCCTCTCCAGCCCGTCATTGCGAGGAACGAAGCATTCCTCAGCACTGGGTTAAGCAGGAGGCAACGGATTGCCGCGCGGCGGACCGCTTCGTTCCTCGCAATGACGGGGTAGGGCTGTTTTACGTTTAAATTCTGTTTTTTGAATCCACCACCACCGTTACCGGCCCGTCGTTGAGCAGGCGCACGTGCATGTCGGCCCCAAACGCGCCGGTCTGGATGGGTTGGCCGCGCAACTGGCTCAATTCCTGGATCATCCGTTCGTAAAGCGGGATGGCGACCTCCGGCCGGGCGGCTTCGGTGAACGAAGGCCGGTTGCCTTTTTTCGTGCTGGCGTGGAGCGTAAACTGGCTGATGAGCAAAAGGTCACCGCCAACCGCCGCTAAATCCAGGTTCATTTTCCCTTCGGCATCGTTGAAAATTCGCATCGCCACGATTTTCCGGGAGAGCCACGCCACGTCTTCGTCCGTATCGCCGTGGGTGATGCCGAGCAGCACGAGAAAGCCGGTGCCAATCTGGCCTTTCACCTGATTTTCAATTGTGACGGACGCTTCGCTGACGCGCTGGATGACGGCAATCATACGCGTAGCGCCGACATTCTTGTCGGCGCTGGTTAAGGTTGAAAAAAGCCGGGTGCCACACCGCACCGACAAGAATGTCGGTGCTACAGGTGATACAACCCATACGCAATCCCAAAATACACGCTGTAGCCCAGAAAGTCGTTGGCGGTGGTAATGAACGGCCCCGAGGCGACGGCGGGGTTGATGCCGAACCGGCTCAAGAGGATCGGCGTGACCGTGCCCGTAAACGAGGAAATCAGCACGACACCCAGCAGCGACAGCGCCACAACGAAGGCCAACTTCAACGGATGCGCGAGCAAAAAATACGTGACCAGAAACACAAATAGGCTGATTAACAACCCTTTCAAGATGGCTACGGTAAAAATTTTAAGCATCCGTGGCCAGAAGTCGCTTTCCAGCCCCGACTTGTCGGCCAGAATCTGCACCATGAACGACGACGACTGGATGCCCACGTTGCCGCCCGTGGAGCCAACGATGGGGATGAACAGCGCCAGCGCGGGCACGAGTTGGAGCAAATCGTGCTCGAACAGCCCCAGAAACCGCGCCGCCAGCAAACTGCCAATCATGCCGATGCCCAGCCAGGGCAACCGCGACTTGGCTATTTTCCAAACCGTGTCGTCTTCCTCGACAAGCGCACTCACCCCAGTGGCGGCCTGGAAATCCTCCTGCGCCTGCTCGGTGATGACGTCCACCACGTCGTCGATGGTGATGATGCCGAGCAGGCGCTGTTGCACGTTCACCACCGGCAGGGCGTCGAGGTCGTACTTCTGCATGAGGTCGGCCACCTCGGTGCTGGAGTCGTAGGTGTGGGCAAAAATCACGTCGGGCGTAAAAATCTGCTCGATTTTGGAGCCACGCCGGGCCAGAATGATGCGCTTCAGCGACACGATGCCGAGCAGCGCGCCCTCGTCGTCGACCACGTACACGGCGTACACTTTCTCGACGTCCTCGGCCTGACGGCGGATTTCCTCGACGCACTCGGTCACCGTCTGGCGGACGTTAATTTTCACCAACTCCTTCTGCATCAGGCCCCCGGCGGTGTCGGGTTCGTAGGGCAGCAGATCGAGGATGAACCGGGCCTGTTCGCGGTCTTCGAGCAGGGCAATCACCTCCTCCCGGATGCGGACGGGCTGTTCCTTCAACAAATCCACGGCGTCGTCGGAGTCGAGTACGTTAACGTACCGGGCGAGTTCGTCCGACGAAAATTCCTTCAAAAAAGCCGTCCGCCGCTCGCCCTCCAATTCCGACAACACCTCGGCGCTCACGTCGTGGTCGAGCAGCGACAGCACGTAGTGGCCCTGCGTCGTGTCCAGTTCGGTCAGCAGCGCCGAAATATCCGCCGGGTACAGCTCTTCCAACTCGCCACGGATGGTTCCGGCGTCGTGCTGAAGAATGGCCGTTTCGAGGCGGTCCAGGGAATCTTTGGTGAGTTCGAAGGGCATTTTTGTGAGCGGTGAGCGGTGAGAAGTGAGAGGTGAGATGCATTTTTAAACATCTCACCTCTCACTTCTCACCGCTCACAAAGTTTCGTCAGTTCCACAAACTCCCCCACCCCCAGCCGCTCGGCCCGCAGGTCGAGGAGTGGGTGGTCGGGGAGGTGGGCGTTCAGCGGTTTAAGGGCGTTGCGGAGGGTTTTGCGGCGTTGGTTGAAGGCCGTTTTTACGACCAGTTTAAATTTCACCGGGTCGCAGCCCAGGTCGGTCACGGCGTTGCGTTTCAGCCGAATTACACCTGAGTTCACCTTCGGCGGTGGGTCGAAAGCCCCCGGCGGCACCGTAAAGGCATATTCGATGGCGTACCAGGCCTGAAGCAGCACGCTCAGGATGCCGTAGTCTTTGGTGCCGGGCGGGGCGGCCAGGCGCTGGGCCACCTCTTTTTGCAGCATGCACACCACTTCGGGTACGCGGTTCACGTCTTCGAGGATTTTGAAGAAAATCTGCGAGGAAATGTTGTAGGGAAAATTGCCGATAACAGCGAATGGCTCCGTCGAAAAGTCGGCCAAGTTCATCCGCAGAAAATCGGCGGAACGCAGGCGGGAGGTTAATTCCGGGAAATGGATGTTAAGGTACTCGACCGATTCGCGGTCCACCTCGACGGCGTGCAGTTCGATGGCCTCGTTTTGCAGTAAAAACTGCGTCAGTACGCCCGTGCCGGGGCCGATTTCGAGCACCCTGCGGTAGCCGCCGTGGCCCGAAAGCAACCCGGCGATGCGCCGGGCGGCGTCGAGGTCACGCAGGAAATGCTGACCGAGGTGTTTTTTGGCGCGAACGTGCAAGGTGGTGAGAAGTAAGCGGTGAGAAGTGAGATGTTTTTTGATAAGAGTTGAATTTTACCGGGCGGCGGACCGCATTTCACTTCTCACCCCTTACTTCTCACAACAGCAATCCCGCCAAATTTACCCCAAAAACCCGTAATTTTCGGTAAAATCCGGCCAACGCCCCAGCCATGCCCACGACAAACTTTCCCGAAACGCCCGCACCCGTTGGCGGTTTGCCGCTTAGTTCGGCCTCCGCCGACTTGCAGGATTTGATTCGCAACACCTCCGACCTCATCCAGCTCATCGACCTCGACGGGCATTTTCTGTACGTCAACCGCGCCTGGAAAGACACCATTGGCTACCGCTCGGCCCAGTTGAATGCCATGACCATCCGCGAGGTGATCCACCCGGAGTTTCTGGAGGAAACGATGGCTCGATTCGAGCGAATCAAAAACGGCGAGCAAATCCCGGATTTTGAAACCGTGTACCGCCGGAAAGATGGGCGGCGCGTGTACGTGACCGGCTCAGTCAACTGCCGCTTCGACGACGAGGGCCGCCCGGTGGCGTTTCGCTGCATTTTTCACGACACGACCGCCCGCAACCGCGCCGAAAAAGCCCAGAATCTTTTCTACCAGATCGCCGCCGCTTCGCTCACCGACCAAAGCCTTGACGAACTCTACCGCGTCATCCACGACGAGTTGGGCAAGGTCATCGACACGAAAAACTTCTTCATCGCCCTCTACGATTTCGGCAAAAGCTACCTGTACTTCCCGTACTACGTCGACGAGTATTTCAGAGGCAACGTGCGGTTCACCAAACGCAAACTCGGCAACGGCCTCACCGAGTACACCATCGCCGCCAACCGGGCGCTGATGCTTGTGGAAGACGACATCCGCCGCCTCGCCGCCAACCGCGAAATCTACCTCTACGGCCAGATTCCGAAGGTGCTGCTCTGCGCCCCGCTCCGCATCGGCGACCGCATCACGGGCATCATCGGCGTGAAAAGTTACGAGCGGACCAACAAGTACGACGTCCGCGACCTCGAACTCCTCGAATTCATCTCCGGGCAGGTGGCTCAGGCCATTGCCCGCAAGCAGGCCGAGGCCGAACTGGGCAAGCAAACGGCCCGGCTGCGGGCCGTTTTTGAAAGCTCCAGCCACCTCATGTGGACCGTGAACCGGCGGATGCAGATGACCTCGTTCAACCAGAATTACGCCCGGCTCATCCAAACCAACCTCAACCGCTCGACGCGCGTCAACGTGTCGGTCGAGCAGTTCGGCTGGCAACTGATGGGCCTGGAAAACCGCCGCGTAGTCGAAGAGCACTACCGGCAGGCCTTTCGCGGCGTGCCGCAGTATTTCGAGGTGCAACTCACCACGAAAGCGGGCGAAATGTGGTACGAAATGCACCTCAACCCGATTCTGCTCGGCGACGGTTCCATCGAAGAAGTGTCGGGCATTGCCCGCGACATCACGCCGCTGAAGCGCAGCGCCCAGGAATTGCTCAAGGCCAAAGAGGAAGCCGAGCGCTCGCTGAAGGTGAAAGAGCGGTTTCTGGCCAACATGTCGCACGAAATCCGCACGCCCATGAACGGCGTCATCGGCATGGTCGATTTGCTGGCCGACACGCCGCTCAACGGCGAGCAGCGCGATTTTGTGCAAACCATCAAGCGCTCGTCGGAAACGCTGCTGACGATTCTGAACGACATCCTCGATTTGTCGAAAATCGAAGCGGGTAAAATGCAGTTGCACGAGGCCCCGCTTGCACTCCGGGATTTGTTCGAGAAACTCATCAGCCTGTTCCGGCAAACGGCCCAGGCCAAGCACAACGACCTGGCCTATAGCCTCGGGCCGGGCATGCCCAAATACATCATCGCCGACGAAACACGGTTGCTGCAAATCCTCTCGAACCTAACGTCGAACGCGCTCAAATTCACCGAAACCGGCAGCGTGACCATCCGGGCCAACACCCTCTGGACGAAAGGCAAGTGGCACAAAATCCGCGTGGAAGTGCAGGATACGGGCATCGGTATTTCACCCGAGGGCCTGAAGCAGTTGTTCAACGCCTTCGATCAACTCGACAATTCGTCGAAAAAATCGTACGGCGGTACCGGCCTCGGGCTGGTCATTTCCAAAGAACTGACCCAGTTGATGAAAGGCGAAATGGGCGTGGAATCCGAAATCGGCCAGGGCAGCACGTTCTGGTTTACGGTCGAACTGAAGGAAACGACCATCAGTCCGCTCAGTGAACAAAAAGAGGCCGAGGCGTTTGTGGTGGCCAATTTTTTCAAAAACACCCACCCGCGCATCCTGCTCGTGGACGACAACGCCGTGAACCGCAAGGTCGCGAGTGAAATCCTGACCAAGGCCGGCTGCGTGGTCGAAACCGCCGAGTCGGGTCGGCAAGCAATTCAACTCGTGGCCGACCACGAACCCAGCGAGGAGGGCCACCTGCTCCTGCCGCCCACCACCCGCTATGACCTGATTCTGATGGACATCCAGATGCCCGACCTCGACGGCGTCGAAACCACCCAGGAACTCCGCCGCCGCGTGGGCACCGCCCTGCCGCCCGTGGTGGCCATGACGGCCTACTCGATGAAGGAAGACCGCGACCGTTTTCTGAGCCAGGGCCTCAACGACTACGTGGCCAAACCCATCCGGGCCGAGGCGCTGGTGCGAAAAGTAAAGGAATGGATGGACGTGAAGGGCCGACCCGCCGCGCAGCCCGTGGCCAAAGCCGCGCCGGTTGGGCCAGCCGCCGAACCCGCCGTGCCGGTTTTTGATCGGGAAGTTATCCACCAACTGCGCGATCTGGGCGGAGTAGAAATGGTCGTGTCGGTGTTCGAGGATTTTGAACGGGAAGCCACTCAGCAACTCGCCGATGCCCAGGCTGCCTACCGCCGCGTCGACCACGCCGCCGTGGAAAGCAACCTCCACACGCTCAAAGGCAACGCGGGTACCCTCGGCATCGAGCGCCTGCATTTGGCCGTGAAATCGCTGGAAGCCCGCACGAAAGGGGGCGATTTCAGTACGTTTGAAACGGAAATGCCGCTCGTGGTGCGGGAATTCGCCGCGTTTCGGGAGCAGTACAAGTCGTTTTTGGAGGGGCTTTAACAAACGAACGCGGGAACAGGATCAGCGTGGCAAATCATCCAGGCGCTCCTTCCTCGCGTTCGTTAAATTCTTTTAAAATGGGAGTTTGCTGGCACAGGGAGCGGAGTTTTGGGGTTTCATAAACAATTACGCCCTCGGGCTGTCAACCGTTTAGCTATCACCCCACCTGCATACGCCCCGGCCCCGAGTACTCGGGGCCGGGGCTTTTCACGTCGAGGTGTTGAGTTTGTCGCCCGCAACGCCGTAATTTCACCCCGGCAAACCCAACCCCGTACTCCCCAATGGCAACCAACAAGCGCGTTCTTATCGCCGAAGACAGTTCCGTGATTCAGAATCTGGCCAAGAAAATCCTGGAATTCCAGAATTTTGAGATCACCTCGGTCAAAAACGGCGAGCAGGTGCTGCAAATTCTCGAAAAAGAAGATTTCGACGTCATTCTGCTCGACATCAACATGCCCGTCATGGATGGCATGGAGTGTGCCGCTCGCGTCCGCGCGCTGCCCGACCCGGCGAAGGCCCGGATTCCGATGGTGGCCATCACCGGCAACGCCCGCAACTACACGCCGGAGGAATTCAAGGCCGCCGGTTTCAACGACATGCTCATCAAACCCCTCAACTTCGATGCCCTGGTGGCCCAGGTGAAAAGCCTGACGGAATAGTTCGCAGGGCGGAGGGCGTGGTTTCAGTTGGCTACGCGACGCACTACGCACTAAGCACTACGCACTATGATTGTTACTTTCCTCGGCACCGGCACGTCGCAGGGTGTGCCG
This sequence comes from Spirosomataceae bacterium, assembly GCA_965249815.1. GTDB lineage: Bacteria > Bacteroidota > Bacteroidia > Cytophagales > Spirosomataceae > JAJAZB01. Next base: position 2,820,059 of record CBDFMV010000003.1, read on the forward strand.
GTGATTGGCTGCGACTGCGAAGTGTGCCGCTCGCTCGACTTCCGCGACAAGCGGCTGCGGGTGTCGGTACACGTGCAGGTTGGGGGGAAAAGCCTGGTCATCGACACCGGCCCGGATTTCCGCCAGCAGGTGCTCCGCGAACGCATCAGCCGCCTCGACGCCGTGCTGATGACCCACGAACACAAGGACCACACCGCCGGGCTCGACGACGTGCGGGCGTACAATTTCCGCCAGCAGCGCGACATGCCCGTGTACGGTCGCGAACGCGTGCTGGAGCAAATCAAGCGGGAATTTTCGTACGCTTTTGCCGAAAAAAAATACCCCGGCGTGCCAAGAATCCAATTGCATTCGATTGAAAACAAGCCGTTTAGCGTCGAAGGTGTGGCCATAACGCCCGTCGAAGTACTCCACCACCGGTTGCCCGTGTTCGGCTTTCGGATTGGCGATTTTACGTACATCACCGACGCCAATTTTATTTCGGACGAAGAAGTAACAAAAATTCGCGGTACCCGGATTTTAGTGCTCAACGCCTTGCAAAAAGAAGCCCACGTGTCGCATTTTACGCTCGCCGAGGCGTTACAGCAAGTGCAGCGCATTGGCCCCGAGCGGGCGTACCTGACCCACCTCAGCCACCGGATGGGTCGCCACGCCGCCGTCGAAGCCGAACTTCCGCCGAACGTGCGAATTGCGTACGATGGGCTGAAGATTTCGTTGTAAGAAAGTCTCTTGCCCGTCATTGCGAGCGGAGCGAAGCAATCCGTTTCCACCGACCAGACTCAGTGCTTCGGAAGTGCTTGCAGCTTGGAAACGGATTGCTTCGCTCCGCTCGCAATGACGGTTGGGAAGGACTTTATTAATTTTGACAGAACATGAAAACGCGCCGCGCCTTCCTCAAATCCAGCCTCCTCACCACGCTCACGGCGGCGCTGGGCACGGAAATCGTGTTCGGCGAACGCCTGCCCGACGACCACCGCCCGCTCGTGCTCGACGACCCGACGCTGGCCGGTTGGGGCAAAAACCGCGAGTTGATTGTCCTCAGCGACCGGCCCTGGAACGTCGAAACACCCCCGCACCTGCTCGATGACGAGGTGACGCCCGCCGACAAGCTCTTCATCCGCAACAATGGCCGGGTTCCCGAAAACATCGACCCCAAAACCTGGACACTGACCATCGACGGCGAATCGGTGAACGCCCCGAAAACCTTCACGCTGGCCGAATTGAAGCGTAATTTCAAACCCTACACCTACCACCTCGTGGTGGAATGCGGCGGCAACGGGCGCTACGGCTTCAACCCGCCCGCCTCGGGCAACCAGTGGAAAGAAGGGGCCGTGAGTTGCTGCCGGTGGACGGGCGTGCGGCTGAAAGATGTGCTGCAAAGCGTGGGCCTGAAAACCGACGCCGTGTACATCGGCTACTACGGCAAGGACCTCCACCTCAGCGGCGACCCGACCAAACCCGTTATTTCGCGGGGCGTACCCATCAAAAAAGCGCTCGAAGACGAAACCCTGCTTGCCTGGGCCATGAACGACCGCGACATCCCGCTCGTCCACGGCTATCCGCTGCGGCTGGTGGTGGGCGGCTGGCCCGGCTCGGTGTCGGGCAAATGGTTGCAGCGGATTGCCGTGCGCAACAAAGTTCACGATGGCGAGAAAATGGACGGCACCCACTACCGCGTGCCCATCCGGCCCGTAGAGCCGGGAGAAAAAGTTGCTGACGACAATTTCCGCATCATCGAATCGATGCCCGTGCGGTCGGTCATCACGCACCCGGCCACGGGGGCCATGCTCGACGAAGGCAAAATCCTCGACCTGCGGGGCCACGCCTGGGCGGGCGATTTGGCCGTTTCCGGTGTGGAAATTTCCATCGATTACGGCGCGACCTGGCAACCGGCGAACCTGAAAAAACCGGTCAACCGCCTGGCCTGGCAGCGTTGGACGGCGCAGGTGAAGCTGCCCCGCAAGGGCTACTACGAAGTCTGGGCGCGGGCCACCGATGCCATCGGCGCAAGCCAGCCGATGGTGATTCCGGCCTGGAACCCCGGCGGCTACCTCAACAACGCCTGCCACCGGATTGCCGTGAAGGTGGTGTAGGCAAAAACGGTGAATCGATGAAATTGCTCCTCGCCCTTCTGGCTTTTCTCACGGCGCTGGCCTTCCGGCCTCCGCAACCGGCGGTGCTGGCGAAACCGCCGTTCGCCGATTCCCTCGACGCCGCTACGGGCCTGAAAATCGCTCCCGGCCTTGATTTGGTCAAAATTCACTGCACGGGTTGCCATTCCACCAAGCTCATCACGCAGTTCAAGGCCACCCGGCAGGGCTGGCTCGACCGCATTCGCTGGATGCAGGCAAAGCAAAACCTCTGGGATTTGCGCGAAAGCGAGCCGCCGATCCTCGATTACCTCGCCAAAAACTACGCCCCCGTCGAGCGCGCCGAGCGCCGCCCGCCGCTAAAAGACGTGAAGTGGTACCGGCTGGAGTGAGTTCAGGGTTTAGGGTTTGTAGATGACGTAACGCTGAACCCTAAACCCTGAATGCTAAACTTACCCTACCTTTGCGCCATGATTTCCTCCCCGACGGTCCCGCCCCCGGTGGCCGCATCCCCGGTGGCCGCCATTTTCGACATGGACGGCACGCTGGTGGACAACATGGCTTACCACATCGCCGCGTGGAAGGCGTTTTGCCAAAATCACCACCTGCCGTTTTCCCTCGACACCTACTACCGCCAGTTCAACGGGCGCACCTCGCGCGACGTGCTGCAACTGCTCTTCAACCGGATGCTGACCGACGCACAGGTGTACGCCTTCACCGAAGAAAAGGAAGAAGTGTACCGCGAAATCTACCGTCCGCACCTGAAACCCGTCGCCGGGAGCGTCGATTTTCTTGAAGACCTGAAAACCCACGGCGTGAAGCTGGCCGTGGCGACTTCGGCCCCGCTGAGCAACCTTGAGTTTACCCTCGACGGCGCGGGACTGGCCCCGTTTTTTGAGGTCGTGGTGTACGGCGCGATGGTCAGGCGCGGGAAACCCAACCCGGAAATCTACCTCACCACCGCCGAAAAGTTGGGCGTCGGGCCGAGCCGGTGCGTGGTGTTCGAGGATGCCTTGCCCGGCATCGAATCGGCCCGGCGGGCGGGAATGCCCGTCGTGGGCCTTACTACCAGCCATTCGGCGGATGAACTCGCGACCAGCACCGTGTTGCAGGCGGCGGATTTTACGGGAATGACTTTTGAAACGCTGAAACCATTTTTTGCAGAAAAAGTCGGGGCGTAAGCACAACGACCTTACTACTGACGCCTGACGACGCACGACTGATTTATGGACAAACAGTACTTAGGCATCGAAATTGGCGGCACGAAACTGCAACTCATGGTGGGCGACGAAACCGGCCAGATCAAGGACCGCGTGCGCCTCGACGTCCGGCGCGAGGACGCCGCCGAGGGCATTCGCGCACAAGTGGAAGAGGCAATTCGTGGTCTTTTGCAGGAATACCGCTTTCTGGCGGCTGGCGTAGGCTTCGGTGGGCCGGTCAATCGCAAAACGGCCACCATCAGCACCTCCCACCAGATTGCGGGTTGGGCTGGTTTTGAACTCGCCGACTGGCTCGAAAACCTGCTGCGTTGTCCCATTTTTGCTGATAACGACGCCAATACCGCCGCGCTCGGTGAGTACCGGCAGGGCGCGGGACAGGGCTTTGAGACCGTGTTTTACGTCACCATGGGCAGTGGGGTGGGTGGCGGCATGGTGGTGAACGGGAGAATTTACCACGGAGCCGTGCCCGGCGAATCGGAAATCGGTCACCTGCGGCTCGACCGCCAGGGCACCACGCTCGAATCGCAGGCTTCGGGCTGGGCCGTAGACGCCAAAGTGCGCGATCTGGTGGCGCAACACCCCGATTCCAAACTGGCCCAGTTGGTGACTGAGGCCGGAACGACGGGCGGCGAAGCCCGCTTTTTAGGCCCTGCCCTGGAGCAGGCCGACCCGTTGGCGCAGCAACTTTTGGCCGAAACCGCCGACACGCTGGCCTTTGGTTTCTCGCACGCCATCCACCTGTTTCACCCCGAAATCCTGATCCTGGGCGGGGGGCTTTCCCAACTCGGCGATCCGCTCTGCGAGGCCATTCAGGAGGCGCTGCCTCCCTACCTGATGGAATCGTTTCTACCTGGCCCGAAAGTAGTGAGCGCCCAACTCGGGGAAGACGCCGTACCCATCGGAGCCATGACCCTCGCCCGGCGGCGGCTGAACAACCACGAGTTTGAATAATGACTGAATTTTGAATGATTGAATGACTGAATGTAAACCCGTTTTATTCAATCATTCAAAATTCAAATTAACGCCCCATGCAATCCTACCTCACCGGCTACGTTCAGGCCCAGAAAGCTGTTTACGACGCTATTCCGCTCGACCGGGTGGCCGAACTCATCGAAAAATACCGCGAAACCCTCGACGCCGACCGGCAAATTTTCGTGTTCGGCAACGGCGGCAGCGCGGCCAGCGCCTCGCACTTCATCACCGATTTGAGCAAGGGCGCGTCGGACAAACTGCCCAAACGCTTCCGGGCCAGTTCACTCAACGACAACGTGGCCTGGATGACCGCCCTCGGCAACGATTACAGCTACGACGACGTGTACGCCCGCCAATTGATGAATTTCGCCCGACCCGGCGATTTGGCCATGACGATGAGCGTCAGCGGCAACTCGCCCAACCTGGTGAAGGCCTTCGAATGGGCGAAAGCGCACGGCGTGTACACCGTGGCGCTGGTGGGTGGGAAACGCGGTAAACTGGCCGGGTTAGCGGATTTTAGCATCGTCATTGACGACACGCACTACGGCCGCGTCGAAGATGCCCACATGACCATCTGCCACCTGATTTGCTACGCGTTTATGGAGGGGCCAGTCCCCAAACCTCCAAAAGGGGCTTAAAAAAGTACGCAACGAAAAAGCCCCCTTTGGGGGTTGGGGGGCTGTATGCAAACCAACTTTTACTTTCTCCGCCAACTCACGCCCCGGCTTTCCGAAAAGCTGGTCGGGCTGGTGCTGGCCGAGTGTTTCAGTCAGGAAAAAGACGAGTTGGTGCTGGGGTTCTGTCCCGATGGCAAACAGTGGCGGCACCGGCGCGATTTTTACATCCGCGCCACGCTGCGCGGCGATTTTGCGGCCCTGGCCTTTCCCGAAGAATTCCGGCGGGCGGGGAAAAACTCGGTCGATTTGTTTTCCGAACTCCTCAACCGGCCCGTGATCGGCGTGCGGCAGTTTCTCAACGAGCGGGCCTTTGCCTTGCTGTTCGACGACGACTGGGCGCTGCTGTTCAAGCTTTACGGCAACCGCTCCAACCTCGTGCTCTTCCACGGCGACGAAGCGGTGGATTTGTTCAACACCAAACTTGCTGCCGACGAAAACCTCAAACTCAGCACCCTCGATCGCCCGCTCGACCAAAGCCGCGCTGCGTTAGAGTGGGCGGGCGGCGATTGGAAAAAGCTGTTTCCAACGTTCGGGAAAGAAGTAAATCAGGCATTGACGACCGCGCTGGCGGGCGTGACGGACCCCGAAATCCGCTGGCAAACCGTGAACGCGATGCGGCAACGGCTCGAAAATCCCGCCGGGTTTTTCGTCAAAAACCTGGATTTTCAGTTGGTGCTGTCGCTGCTGGCCGAAGGCGGAGAAATCGTGCGCACTGAGACCGAGCCGCTCCTTGCCGCCAACGCGTTTTACTACGCCTACACCAAAATCAGCACCCTCGACCGGGAAAAAGGCGCGGCGTTGCGGCTGATTGCCAAACGGTTGCACAAAACCGATGCGTACCTGAAGAGCGTCTGGCAAAAACTGGGCGAAGTTGATTCGGGGGTGAAAGCCGAGGAAATCGGGCACCTGCTCATGGCCAACCTCCACGCCGTGCCCGACCGGGCCGAGGCCGTGGTGGTCCACGATTTTTACCGCGACCAGCCGCTCCGGATCAAACTCAAGCCCGATTTTTCGCCGCAAAAAAACGCCGAGGTGTACTACCGCAAGGCCAAGAACGAGAAGATTGAAATCGCCAAGTTGCAGGAAGCCATTGCGTTGCGCGAAACCGAGCGAACGGAATTGCAGCAGCACCGGGCGACCATCGAGGCGATTGAGACGGTGAAAGAACTACGCAAGTATTTGAAAACGAATAACCTGGGTGAAGTGGACAACACGCCCGTGACCATCGACACGCTGTTTCGGAAAGTAATAGTGGACGGGTTCGAGGTGTTCATTGGCCGCAACGCCCGCAACAACGACCTGCTCACCACGCGCTACGCCCGCAAGGAAGACCTCTGGCTCCACGCCCGCGACGTGTCGGGTTCGCACGTGGTCATCCGCCGGAAGGCGGGGCATTCGTTTCCGAACCGGGTTATCGAGCGGGCGGCGCAACTGGCCGCCTGGTACTCCAAACGCCGCACCGACTCGCTGTGCCCGGTCATCGTGACGCCGCGCAAGTTCGTCCGCAAAACCCGCGACCTGGCCGAAGGACAGGTCATCGTGGACAAGGAAGACGTGGTGATGGTGGTGCCGGAAGGCTGACGGCGCGTGGGCGCGGCGTGGCACGGCTTTGGGGCGTGCGCGGGGAGCCGTGCCACGCCTGACTCCGTGGCGGTCCGTCAACTCACATGCTCGCTTCGATGAACGAATTTCCCGAAAACCCCTTCCATTCCTTCTGGATGGCCGGTTACGAATGCACCGACCAGCAAAACGCCTTCGGCAACCGCGTCGATTTTCTGCCCCTGACCGGCCACCTGCAACGCCTCGACGAAGATTACCGCGACCTGGCCCCGTTTGGCATCCGCACCGTGCGCGAAGGCATCCGGTGGAGTCAGGTTGAGAAAAGCCCGTACCGGTACGATTGGGAAACCGTCGGCGTGCTGCTCGACGCGGGCCGCGCCGGGGCATTCAGCAGGTCTGGGATGTGTGCCACTTCGGTTTTCCCGACGATCTCACGCCCCTGCACCCGATGTTCGCCCGGCGGTTCGCGGCGCTGTGCCGGGCTTTCGTGGATTTTTACCGTTCCAGAAACCCCGACGGTGCGCTCATCGTGACGCCCATCAACGAAGTGAGTTTTCTGTCGTGGCTCGGCGGCGACGTGCGCGGCACGTCGCCGTACTGCGTCGGGCAGGGGTGGGAAGTGAAGTACGGCCTCATGCGGGCCTACATCGAAGGCGTGGCGGCGATGCGCGAACGGGATCCGACGGTGCGCATCCTGACCACCGAGCCGCTGGTCAACATGGTGCCCCCCTTCGGGGCCACGCCCGAACAGGCGCAGGCCGCCGCCGAAGCGCACGTCAACCAGTTTCAAGCCACCGACATGCTGTGCGGGTGGATGTGCCCCGAACTCGGCGGCCGGTCCGAATTTCTCGACATCGTGGGGTTGAATTACTACTACAACAACCAGTGGATTGTCGGCTCGGGGGCGTTTTTGCCCTGGCTCAACGAACTCCCCGACCCCCGCTGGCGGCCCCTGCGCGACTTGCTCGCCGAAGCCTACCAGCGTTACCAGCGCCCCGTCGTGTTGTCGGAAACCAGTCATCCCGGCGAAGACCGACCGCGCTGGATGCGCTTCGTGGCCCGGGAATGCGCCGCCGCGCTCCGCCAGCACGTACCGCTGTGGGGCGCGTGCCTGTACCCCATCATTGACCGTCCCGACTGGGACCACCTCACGCCCTGGCACCGGTCGGGCCTGTGGGATGCCGCGCCCGAAGGCACCGTGTTGAGGCCCGACGAAACGCCGGGGCGGGTGCTCTACCGACCTTACGCCGAGGCGCTGCTCGAAGCGCAGGCGCTGGTGGCCGGGGCAGGAACCGGCGTTTAACCCAGATTTTCGTTTTCAGAAATCATGCTGAGTTTCGAACAAATGCTGCGGTTGGTGTACGACCGCCTGGATGCCTGGGCGAAAACCCTCGTCCGCAACGTGCCCAACCTGGTGGTAGCGGTGCTGGCGATGGTGTTGTTCAGCCTGCTGGCCCGGCTGGTGCGCCGCACCCTCACGCGGGCGCTCACCCAGGTGAGCGACAACCCCGGCCTGATCAACCTGAGCGCCACGGTGGCCGTGCTGGTGGTCAACGCCACGGGCGTGTTCGTGGCGCTGGGCGTGCTGGGCCTCGACAAAACCGTGACCTCGTTGCTGGCCGGGGCGGGCGTGATTGCGTTGGCCATCGGCTTCGCGTTTCAGGATTTGACGACCAACTTTATTTCGGGCACATTCATCGCCCTGCAACGACCCATCGAAGTCGGCGACGTGGTCGAGACGAACGGGTTTCTGGGAAAAGTGGTGGAAATCAAGCTCCGGTCGGTGGTGCTCGACAACTTCCAGGGGCAGCTTATCGAGATTCCGAGTAAGGAAGTTTTCCAGAAACCGCTCGTCAACCAGTCGCGCACCGGCCGGCGGCGCATCGAAATCAGCGCGGGCGTCTCGTACCTCGACGACCTCGAAAAGACCCAGCGCGTGGCCCTGAAGGCCATCCGGGCGTTGCCGTTTGCCCTGAAAACGCCGCCCGTTGAGCTGCACTACCGGGCGTTTACGCTCGACCACGTGCAGTTCGTGGTTTGGTTTTGGGTCGAACCCGCCCGCACCGACCCGACGAAGGCGCAGAGCGAGGCCATCAAGGCGCTCAAGCGGGCCTTCGACGAAGCTGAGTTGCTGATGATGTTCCCGCCGCACACCTTCGATCTGAAACGGCGGAAGCAGGAGGAAATGGTGCCGAAACCGGATTTGCCCCCGAAGGGGGCCTGAAGAATTGTGTTTTACTGGTCACGCTGAGCCTGTCGAAGCGCGGCGTACCAAGCGCTTCGACAGGCTCAGCGTGACAACGTTTACCCCCAGGCCAATTCCACCCGCCGCCCCGTCTCCGCCGCCCGCACGATGGCCGTGATAATTTTCAAATCAATCAACCCTTCTTCGCCCGAAGCCAGGATGGGCGAATTGTTGAGAATACTGTCGGCGAAGGCGTCCATCTGCCGGATTTGCTGAAATTTTGGCGTGGGAAATTCGATTTTCCCGTTGAACGCCGTGCCACTCGCGCCCGTGGCGTTGAAAGCGGGTTGCAGGCCGAACCACTGGTAGCCCGTGGTGGCGTAGAGCCTGTCCACGTAGGAGGTGTATGAGGTCGTGGAGTTGGAAATGGCCCCGCCCGGAAATTCCATCTGAAACACGACTGTTTCAAAAATATCCCTGAAAACGGTTGGGTCGCGCACGTAGCCCTGCGCCGTGACGGCCACCGGGAGTTCGCCCACGGTGCGGCGTGCGCCCTGAATGGCGTACACACCCAAATCCATGATGGCCCCGCCGCCGCCGAGGGCTTTGTTGAGCCGCCAGACTTTCGGGTCGGCCATCGAAAAGCCGAGGCTGGTTTCCAGCATTTTCACCGCACCGTACACCTTTTCGGTGCCGAGGCGGCGCACTTCGAGGTGGTGCGGCTCGAAGTACAGCCGGTAGCCCACCGAGAGCTTGACGCCCGCTTCGCGGCAGCCGCGGATCATGCCCTCGGCTTCGGCGGGGTTGAGCGCCATCGGTTTTTCGCAAATCACGTGTTTGCCCGCCCGCGCCGCCCGGAGGGTGTACTCGGCGTGCAGCGAATTGGGCAGTACCACGTACACCACGTCGATGTCGGGGTTGTTTTTTATCGAATCAAAATTCTGGTAGTTGTACACGTTCTGCGGGGGCAGGTTGTACTGCTTCGCCCAGGTTTCGGCTTTTGCGGGGGTGCCGGTTACGATGCCCGCCAGGCGGCAGAACTCGGTTTCCTGCAAGGCGGGGGCCAGTTGCAGCGTGGCGTAGTTGCCCAGCCCCACCAGCGCCACGCCCAGCTTACGGGGTGCGGACTGGGCCGTCAGGCGGGGGGTCAGCAACGCGGCACCGGCTCCGAGCGAGGCAGTACGGAGAAAGTCGCGACGGGAGGGAGGCGGCAGCATCGGGAGAAATTTTTTGCGGGAAATCCAGCGTTTTTTCGCAACGGGTCGTCTAAGATGGGCAACGCGGCGGTGGAAATAACGAAGTTTTGGTTGAGCGGAAGTTGCTATCTTTAACCCGCTTTTTCTCATCAACCCGCTCGCTCGTCGAACGCATGAAAACGGCTCTGGGCCTCATCGCGCTGCTGTGCTTCGGACTGGTTCCGCCCGGTTCGGCTCAAAACAAGCTGAGCAAGCGGTTTAATGTGTGGTATTTTGGGGTTAAAGGGGGACTGAGTTTCAATCAGTCAGCACCTCAGCCATTATCTGGTGGGCAAGTCAACGGCTCAGAGTGGGAAGGTTGCGCAACGATGTGCGATGAGGCGGGAAATCTGCTGTTTTACACAGACGGAGTAACCATCCGAAACCGAAATCACCAGCCTATGGCTGGAAACAGCTATCCAGGAAATTTAGGAGGACATTCTTCGGCCACTCAATCTGGCCTAATTGTGCCTCACCCCGGCAATGAAAACCTTTACTACGTCTTCTCAGTGTATCGCCAAGGTTTGGCAAATACTCGTGACAATGGCGGGGGGGTGCAGTTTGCTGAGGTTGACATGAGTCAGACAGGAGGATTGGGTCAGGTTATTAGTAAAAATGCTATACTTCCACCGCTGAGCAAAGCCACCGAAAAACTCCTGGCTGTCCAACATTGTAACGGAAAGTTTTTTTGGGTCATCGCTCACGAGGTCAACTCGAATCGTTTCGTTAGTTACCTCGTGGGCGATCAGGGACTGCAAAAAGACAAACCAATTTACAGTTCTGTTGGCTCGTACATCGCGGCAGGTACAGGCAATTCGGATGGATTTGATTGCATAGGGTATTTGAAAGCATCGCAAAGTGGAAACAGAGTGGCAGCGGCGATTTCAGGTCAAAATGCGGTTGAGCTATTCAACTTCGATAATTCGACCGGTCTCGTCAGCAACCCAATAAGGATAGAAGCGCCGTTTAGCAGATCCGCATACGGAATAGAGTTTTCGCCAAACGGAAAACTCCTGTACGTTGCCGGCTCGTTTTCCGAAAAAACCCTTTATCAAGTTGATATTACGAAGACTTCGCGTTCAGAAATTGAAGCGTCAGCCGTTCGCATTGGCCAGACACCTGCTCAACTTCTCGGTGGTTTACAGATTGGCCCGGACGGGAAGATTTACATAGCAAATCAATCTGTTAACGCTCAAAATGCAGTTTTGAGTGGTTATGATTATTTGGGCGTAATCAATCAGCCGGATGAACGAGGTAGCGCGTGTGATTACTTACCCGCTGGTATTGCGCTGAATGGGGGGAGAAGCACATTGGGCCTGCCCAACCTCATCGCCGGTTTTTGCCGGAAACCGCCCGAAGTGCAATGCCAGCAGGTGCTTGGCGGGGCCTGCGGCGGCGGGCTGCTGCGGGCCGTGGTGACCAACACCGACACGGTGAGCTACCAGTGGTTCCGCGAAGGCGTAGCCATAGCGGGGGCGACGCAGGCGACCTACAAGCCGCTCGTGGCGGGCAAGTTCCGGGTCGAAATCAAGGAAGTGAAACCCTGCCCGCTGGAGGCTAAATCGAACGAGGTGAGCGTCTCGCTCCTCGACCGGGGCAGTGACCTCAAACCCCAGCTTTTGCCCAAAACCTGCGGAACGTTTTTGCTCAAAATCACCGCCGCTCCCGGCAGCAGCATCCAGTGGAGCGGCCCCGGCCTGAGTGGCCTCAGCGCCCAGCGCGACACGGTGCTGGTAAGCGGTCCGCGCGGCGAAGTGACCTACCGCGTGAGCGTGACCAACCCCACCGACCCGACCTGTAAATCCGACACGAGCCTGAAGGTCAATTTCGCGGTGCCGCCGCCCTACCAATTGCCCAGCCGCGCCCTGAGCGCGGCCTGCGGGCAAAGCGTGGCACTCAACGCCCCGGTCAACACCGGGTGGGACACCTTCCGCTGGCGACTGCCCGACGGGCAGGTGGTGGCCCAAAATCCGTACGTGGCGCGTACCGGCGGCACCTACGTCGTGCTGGCGCGCAGCGGCACGGCGGGTTGCGAAAGCCGCGATTCGGTGGTCGTTTCGTTTCAGGGCAATGCCGCTCCACCCCAGGTTTCCCCGCCCTTCAACCAGTGCGCCGCCGACCCGCCGCCGACCTTGTCGGCCACGGGCGAAAACATCACCTGGTACGCCGATTCGACGCTGTCCCGCGTGCTCGGTACCGGCAACCGCTTCCAGCCGATTCTGACTGCCAACCCTGGCAGGGCGGTTTTTTTCGCCACACAAACCACGGCGCAGGGGTGCGCGAGCCGGGCGGCCAAAACGAGCATTTCGGTGGAAGAAGCCCCGAAGTTGGGACTCGAAAAAACGGTGAGCGCCTGCTTCGCCGATAACCAATCGGTGCTGCTCGACGCGGGCGCGGGGTTGGGCTGGCGCTACCAGTGGCAGCGCGCCGGGGCGACTACGGGCGCGACCCAAACGTTGCCCGTGCGGGCGGCGGGCCTGTACCGCCTGCGGGTGACCAGCCCCAACGGCTGCGCCAGCACCGACAGCGTGCTCGTGGTGGAAATCTGCAAACCGGAGGTATTCGTGCCCGACGTATTTACGCCCAATGGCGACGGCATCAACGACAGTTTTGCCCCCAAAGGGCAGTTTATCAACGATTTCGAACTGGTGGTGTACAACCGCTGGGGCGAAGCCATTCACACCGCCCGGGGCAGCAGTTTTGAAACCGCCCAGCCGCAGTTCTGGGGTGGTTTGGTGCAGGGGCAACTGGCTCCGCCCGGCGTGTACGCCTGGCGGCTGCGCGTGAGCAGCGCCGTGTGGGTCGAACCGTTTGTGAAGTACGGTTTTGTGACCTTGTCGCGCTGATTCGCCGTTGGCGGCTTGGGCGGGATGCATCCCGCCCCACAATACCCGCTTAGCGGGCTGAATCGTTGGCGGTTTTGAAACCGACGGCTTCGTTCAATTGCTTTTTTTCCTCCGCGTCGAGGCGGAACTCCACTTCCCAACCCATGCCGAGCGCCAGTTGCCCCAGCAGCAGGTGCAGTTGCTTGATGGCAATTTTTGGCAATTCGCTCGCGATGGCCTTCGTGTGCATCACCTGCTTGGCGTCGGTGAGCAGGTTGGTGTAGTCTTTCGAGGTGAAGGGATTGAGCAGCGTATCCTGGTCGATGTCGTAAAAACTGTAGTCCGAATCCATCGAAAGAATCTCGGGCGGGGGCAGGCTTTCCACCACCAATTTTCGCTCGCCTTCGGCCCAGCGCAACCTGACTTTGGCAAAGTCGAAGCCCACCAGCACCTTCGCCCGCGCCACGATGAGCGCTTTTTTGGGCACTTTAAAGACGTACAGAAATTCCTTGTCGCTGCGGTGGTCGTAGATTTCGGAAAAGTGTCCTTCGGCCAGCACCACCTTGAAAACCTTCTCGACGCGCTCCAGCAGCACCACCGATTCGTTGCGGATCAGCGCCTGTTCGCTGCGCCGACGGCGGTGAAACAGGCTGAACAGGCCGTAGCCGCCGAGGGCACCCAACAGCAAGGCCAGCAGAACGGTGAGGATTTCCATGCGTAAAACGGGGAGTTATTGGTTCTAAATCGGCACCCGATGCCCGCCAAGCCGGGTGTTTGGCGTACCTTCGCGGCTTTGTTTCCGCAAGGTAGCGGTCAAAATGGATTGGGGAACGGGTTTTTAGCCCGATTCCTGATTCGTTATTCAACAACCCAACCAATCAATTCGCAATGGCACAGGCAAAATCCGGCGACACCGTACAGGTGCACTACACGGGCCGTTTGGACGACGGCACCGTTTTTGACAGCTCGAAGGGGCGCGAACCCCTCGAATTTCAGGTCGGCAGCGGCATGGTGATTCCCGGCTTCGACAATGGCGTGGCGGGCATGAACGTGGGCGAGAAAAAGACCATCCAGATTCCCGCCGACGACGCCTACGGCCCCGTGCAGGACGAGATGATCATCAAAATCCCCCGCGCCGACATCCCAGCCGATATTCCGCTCGAAGTGGGCACCCAACTCAACATGCACCAGGACGGCGTCGGGCAGGTGATTCCCGTGACCGTCACCGACGTCACCGCCGACACGGTCATCCTCGACGCCAACCACGTGCTGGCCGGCAAGGATTTGGTGTTTGAGGTGGAATTGGTGGGGGTGAAATGAGTGCGTAGTTGGCAGGGCGTAGGGCGTAGTTGAAAGGCAAAAACTACGCCCTACGCCCTGCCAACTACGCACTCCTCAAAATCCCCCTGATTCCTGAACCAGGTCATCTGCCGCTTGGCGTAGCGGCGGGAGTTGCGCTTGAGCAGGCGCACCAGTTCCTCGTCGTCGTACAGGCCGTCGAGATAACCAAAAACTTCCTGATAACCAACCGTTTGCAGGGCGTTGTGGTGGCGGTAAGGCAAGAGAGAGCGGGCCTCTTCGATTAGCCCGGCTTCGAGCATGGCGTCCATCCGGGCGTCGATGCGGGCGTACAGTTCGTCCCGCGGGCGGGTCAGGCAGATTTTCCGGGAAACAAACGGACGCTCGGCTTTCGCGCCCGTCCGCAGACTCGAGTAGGGCAGACCCGTGGTCAGGCACACTTCCAGCGCCCGGAGTACGCGTACCGGGTTTTGCCGGTCGATTTTTTCATAAAAAACGGGGTCGAGGCGCTGGAGTTCTGCGAGCAGCACGGGCAATCCTTCCGTTTCCAGTCTTTTTCGTAATTCAAGCCGCAGGGCCGGGTTGGGGGCGGGCATTGCGTCCATGCCGTCGGTGACGACTTTCAGGAAAAGCCCCGAGCCGCCGGTCAGAATCACCACGTCTTTTTCCTGAAAAAGCCGGTCGAGCAACGCCAGGCAGTCTTTTTCGTACTGCCCGGCGGTGTAGGTTTCGGCGATGGAGTGGCTGTCGATGAAGTGGTGCGGCACGCCCTGCATTTCCGCCAGGGTTGGCTTGGCCGTGCCAATGGTCAGTTCGCGGTAAAACTGCCGCGAGTCCGCAGAGACCACGTCGGTTTGCAGTTTTTTCGCCAGTTCGACGCAGTACGCCGTTTTGCCCACGGCGGTTGGCCCGGCGATGACGAGAAGGGTTTTGGCAGGATTCATGGAGGCGTAAAAATACGCCCGTCGGCAGCATTTCCCGGAATCGCCGATCCCGTATTTTCCCCCTATCGGAACCGCAGATAAACGCCTACCTTTCCGCCGTTTCCTCTAAACGCTCCGACCATGAAACGGCTACTGATGTTTTTCCTTTTCGCGGCCTGGCTGACGGGCGGTGCCGCGCAGAATCCCCAGAAGGAGTATCAATTCAAGAAGTTCTCCTCCCCGGCGAAAGTGAACAGCTCCGTGACGACGCCCCCGACGCCTGAGCCTGTCCAGCAGCCGGTCGAAAAAACGGTTCGTGAACAGGCGGTGTTTCAGCCAGTGCCCGACCCGCCCTCGAAGTACCTGAAACTCAACACCTGGCGCAATCAGCCTCTTTTGATGAAAACGATTGCCGATTCGCTCCCAGTTGCCCTGGCCAGCGCGCCCGCGCTCACGCGGCTCGAAACGCTCCGCACCGAGTTTCTGCGGGCGCTCGACCAGAATCTGGCGCTGGGATCGCTTTACGATTCGGGGGATTCGCTCTTTCGGCCCCTGCAATGTTCGCGGTTCGCGCCGGGCGTGGCGTTTGTTTCTGAGCACACTGCCCGCGATTTGGAGCACCTGCTCACGCTGCTCAACGGCTACAATAACGCTTCCCAACTCACGGCGGGCGACGTAAAGCTCATCGACACGCTGGTGGGTATGACTAACGGCACCATCAGCCGCGAAGTCCGGTTTTTCCTGCCTACCACGTTCGCCCTGAAACGGGAAGTCCGCATCCAGCCCGTGGTGCAGGTAGCCGACCGCAGCGGCCGCGACGTGACCAGCCAGGTGCGGTGCTACTTCATCGGTCTGGACGATTTCCGGGCGGTCGTCCAACGCTACGTCAGCGCCACGATGCCGGTTTCGGGGTCGGGGGCGTTCTGCCTGAGCGCCCCTTCCCCGCAGTGCCTGACCGAACTGAAACGCAAAAACGACCTTCCCCAACCCACCAGCACCCTGCCCGCCGGACGGTACAACGTGCTGGTGACGGCGCTACTGAACGGCGTCGAAAAACAGCTCACCTGTTTTTCCTGCAACCTTGTCAAGCTGGCAGCGGGGGCCGCTGACGGCGGCAATCCCTTCGTGCGGCAGGTGACGGTGCCGCTCACGCTCAACACCGACTTCTGACGCGGCAGCCCGTCAGGCAATGCCAAAAGAAAGGCGGCTGGAAGAATCCAGCCGCCTTTCTTTTGGCAAAACAAGAACCGGTGGGTTTACCAGAACACCGTGTACAGCACCACCAGCGCCACCACCACGACGGCCGCCCCGATGGTGAAGCCTCGCGAGGGCCGGAACATGGCCGCGTCGATTTCCAGCCCTTTCGGGTTGTTTTTCGACTTGGGGTCGATCAGAGCCAGCACCACGATGCCCGCCACGCAGAACAGAAACACCCAGCCCATACGGTCGAGGAAGGGCACGTCGGCCATGAGGTTGTGCAGGATGCCCGCCAGCAAGGCCCCGCCCACGATGGAAAAGAGCGCCCCGGCGGCATTGGTGCGTTTCCAGAAAAAGCCCATGATGAAGGCCGCGAACACGCCCGGCGACACCAGCCCGGTCATTTCCTGGATGAACTGGAAGCCGCCTTTTTTGTCGATGCCCATGAACGGCGAAATCACGATGCCCAGAATAATGGCGATCAGAATCACCACCCGGCCCGTACGGACGAGTTGCTGTTCGGTGGCTTCGGGTTTGATGTATTTTTTGTAAATGTCGAGCGTGAAAATCGTCGAAATCGAGTTGGCTTTCCCCGCCAGCGACGCCACGATGGCCGCTGTCAGGGCGGCAAACGAGAGGCCTTTCAGGCCCGGCGGCAGCAGGTTGAGCAGCACCGGGTAGGCACGGTCGGGGTTCAGTTCGCCGTTGGTGAGCATTTCCTGATGAAAAAGGCCCTTCTGGTACAGCGTGTACGCCGCGATGCCCGGCAGCACCACGATGACCGGCATAAGCAGCTTGAGCAGCGCAGCGAAAAGCAGACCGCTGCGCGCCGTTTTCAGGTCGGCCCCCAAAGCCCGCTGGGTGATGTATTGGTTGCAGCCCCAGTAGTTGAGGTTCACGATCCACATCCCACCGATGAGCACCGTCAGCCCGGGCAGGGCGTTGTAGTACGGTTCGCCTTTCTTGAAAATCATGTGAAAGTGGTCCGCCGACGAGTCGAGCATCTGGTCGAAACCCGCCAGCAGGCCCGTGCGGCCGTACTCCGTCGAAACCAGCGTGATGGCGAGGTACGTCGCGGCCAACCCACCCAAAATGAGGAAAAACACCTGAATTACATCGGTGAAGCCAATCACTTTCATCCCGCCAATGGTGATGATGAACGCAAATGCCGCGAGTCCCACCATGCATGCCCAGAAATCAAGCCCTGATATGGTCGAAACCGCCAGCGCGCCCAGAAACAGAATCGACGTCAGGTTGACGAGCACGTAGAGAAACAGCCAGAAAATGGCCATGATCATCGCCACCGTGCCGTTGTACCGCTGGGTGAGAAACTGCGGCATGGTGAAAATGCGGTTTTTCAGGTAGATGGGCATGAAAAAAACCGCCACGATGATCAGCGTGGCGGCGGCCATCCACTCGTAGGTAGCGATGGCGAGCCCCATCGTAAAACCGTTGCCCGAGGCCCCGATCATCTGTTCGGCGGAGATGTTGGAGGCAATCAGCGAGGTGCCGATGGCCCACCAGGTTAGCGAACCTTCGGCGAGGAAGAAGTCAGTCGAGGCCGTGGCCGATTTCGCTTTTTTGCGTTGGTAAATCCAGTACCCGTAACCGGATACGATGACGAAATACACCAGAAAAACCAGGTAATCGAGGGTTTGGAGTTTAGGCATGGAGAGGGTTGGGTTCAGAGATTAGTGTTTAGGGTTCAGCGTTTGGAGGTCAAGGTTTAGGGCGGTCGCCGCGCGGTTGTTTTAATTCTAAACCCTGAACGCTACACCGAATTGTAGCGCTTGCGCAGCAAGTCCATCATGTGCTTGTTGATTTCCCACTGGTCGGCCACGGGCTGGCGCGTGTAGGGCAGGGTGGGCAGGTAGGCAGGCGGGCCAAATTCGGGCGAAATCGTGGCGAAGGGCACACCCGCCGCCCGCCGGGCGGCGATAATCCGGTCCCACCAGCCGAGGTGCGCCTGGAGGGCGTCGCCCCATTCTGGGGCGCGGGGGTCGTTGACCTGCGGGCCTTCGGGAAAGCCCACGCGGGCGTGCAGGTGAAAACATCGCGGCAGCACTTTGTCGAGCCGGGCCTGCTGGGGCTTTTCTCCGAGCAGCGACTCCGACACGCAGCACCAGTGGGAGAGATCGGCGACGAATTTCAGGTCGGGGAAAGCGTCGAGCATCTGCACGGTTGTACTGGAGTGAAAGCTGAATTTACCCCGGTGGATTTCGTGGTAAATGGGCACGCCCAACTCTTTTTCCAACTCGAAGCCGCGGCGGATAATCCGGCTGTTTTCCTCGAAACCAAAAAAATCCCGTCCGGTGTGCGAGTTGATGAACAACGGCTTGGCCGTGGCCGCGATGCGGAGAAAACGCTCGAACTGCTTCAGGTTCTCGACCACATTGTCCGAACCAGCCTGCACCTGCAACGTGATGACTTTCAGTCCGTTGTCGGCCAGCAGGCCGCGCCAGGTCGCTTGTTCCTGGGCGTTTTCGGGGAAAACCATTTCGACGCCGTCGTACCCGGCGGCCTTCACTTTTTTGCAGAAATCGGCGGGAGTCAAGGCCTCACTGCCCCAGCGCGGGCAGAAGAATAAAACGGGAACACCTGCGTTCGGCGTGTAGGCAACAGGTTGCGCGGAAGCAGACGGCGAAACGGCCACGGTCGCCAGCGCGAGCGACGAGGTTTTCAGGAAATCGGAACGGTTCACCAGAAGGTAGGTTCGGAGGTTGGTGGGTAAAGAGGCGAAAAATAGGTTTTTATCCTTGATTTGTTGTAAAAAATTGGAACACGGATTGGACGGGTGCTACGCAATACGAATAAAAATCAGTGTCAATCCGTGTTCCATTTCTGTTCAGTACGCTCGTGCGAAAATAACCCGCTGCGACGAGGGTTTTCCCGAAAACACGCAGACGCCGTCCTCCTCCGGCGCGTCCAATGGAATGCAGCGGATGGTGGCTTTGGTAGCGTCTTTAATGGCTTCCTCGGTTTCGGACGTGCCGTCCCAGTGGGCCAGCAGGAAGCCGCCCTTTTCGATTTGCGCTTCAAACTGCGCCCACGAGTCCACGCGGTGGGTGTTTTCTTCGCGGAAGTTGAGCGCCTTCTGGTAAATGCTGGCCTGGATTTCGTTGAGCAGCCCGGCGATGCGGTCGGCGAGGCCGTCCATCGGCACGGTTTGCTTTTCGCGGGTGTCACGGCGGGCGATTTCGACGGTGCCGTTTTCGAGGTCGCGCGCCCCAATGGCCAGCCGGACGGGTACGCCCCGGAGTTCGTATTCGGCGAATTTCCAGCCCGGTTTGTTGGCGTCGGAATCGTCGAATTTCACCGAAATCCCTTTCGATTTGAGTTCTTTGAGCAACGGAGCCACGGCCTCGCGCACGGCCTGCAACTGCTCGTCGTTGCGGTAAATCGGCACGATGACCACCTGCATCGGGGCCAGCCGGGGCGGCAACACCAGGCCCTGGTCGTCGGAGTGGGCCATGATGAGCGCACCCATCAACCGAGTCGAAGCGCCCCACGACGTCCCCCAGACGTACTCCAACTGGTTTTCGCGGTTCAGAAACTTTACGTCGAAGGCCTGCGCGAAATTCTGCCCCAAAAAGTGCGACGTGGCCGCCTGGAGGGCCTTGCCGTCCTGCATCATGGCCTCGATGCAGTAGGTGTCGACGGCTCCGGCGAAGCGCTCGTTGGCCGTTTTTCGGCCTCGAATCACGGGCATGGCCATCCACTCTTCGGCAAAGGTGGCGTACACCTCCAGCATCTGCTCGGTTTCGGCCACGGCTTCGTCGGCGGTGGCGTGGGCGGTGTGGCCTTCCTGCCACAGGAATTCGGTGGTGCGCAGGAACAGCCGCGTGCGCATTTCCCAGCGCACCACGTTGGCCCACTGGTTGATGAGCAGCGGCAGATCGCGATACGACTGAATCCAGTTTTTGTACGTGCTCCAGATGACGGTTTCTGACGTGGGCCGGACGATGAGTTCTTCCTCCAGCTTCGCGTCTGGGTCCACGATGACGCCGCTGCCGTCCGGGGCGGCCTTGAGCCGGTAGTGCGTCACGACGGCGCATTCTTTGGCGAAGCCTTCGACGTGGCTCGCTTCTT
Organism: Spirosomataceae bacterium; assembly: GCA_965249815.1. GTDB lineage: Bacteria > Bacteroidota > Bacteroidia > Cytophagales > Spirosomataceae > JAJAZB01. Next base: position 2,840,328 of record CBDFMV010000003.1, read on the forward strand.
TTGACAGGAATGATTTGGGGATAAAAAGCGGGAAGTAGGCGTTGACGTGGCCCGTTTCCTTGAACATGTCGTCGAGGGCGCGCTGCATTTTTTCCCAGATCGAAAAGCCGTAGGGTTTGATGACCATGCAGCCACGAACCGCCGAATTTTCGGCCAGGTCAGCGCGTTTGACGAGTTCGTTGTACCATTCGGAGTAGTCTTCGTTTTTGGAGGTGATGCCTTTGCTCATGCGGGAGGTCGTAAAGTCGTCAGGGTGAATTTCACCGGGTTGGGTAGTCTGAAAAATAGCCTGTTAAAATCTGTTAAAACCCAAAACAGGCGTTGCAAAGATAGGTTTTTGCGGTAAGTTTGTGAGTGTTCGGGCGCATTCCAATTCCATGGGGAGCGCCCGAAAGGCAGAAGGTTCTTAAACCGATCCAATCATGAAAGTCAATCACTTCTCCAAAGTACTGGCGCTGGCTGTGGTGGCAGGGTTGTGGAGTTGCAGCAGCCAGAAACAAGTGGCCCAGCAGTACGTGTACGACGATTTGTACGCGGGTGCGGGCGATGTGAAGGCCGTGGCCTACAGCAGCAAACGGAATCAGTCGTTCGACGCCACCGACCGCGTCAGCACTCAGGAAAGCACCACCCCGCGCAGCCAGGCCGTCCCGGGCAGCAGCGACTACTACAACCCCGAACTCAGCGCGGGGAATTACAAGAAAAATCAGCAGGGCTACAGCAACGACTACGACACGGGCTATTCCGACGGGTACTACAGCGCCCGCACCAGCGGTTGGGGCAATTCCCTGAACCGGTATAATTCATACAACTCCTGGGGCTACAACGGCTGGAATTCGTGGGGCGGTTTCTCGCCGGGCCTGAGCCTCGGGCTTGGTTTTGGCAGCCCGTGGGCGTACAGTGGTTTCTACAACCCCTGGTACAGCCCGTTCGGTGGCTTCTACAACAGCTACGCTTACAGCCCCTTCGGATATGGCTACGGGGGTTACGGCTATGACCCGTTTTACGGGGGCTGGGGCCGCACCCGCATTTACAACAACTACTACAACTACCCCGCCTACGGGTACGGCACGGGGGGCAGTGGGTACGTGAACAGCGGTACCGGTAGCACGAATAACAATTCGTATTCGACCCCTGCGCGCGGATATACCCGGTCGCAGTCGGCCTATAATTCGGATTTCAACAATGCTCCGAGTGCGCCGGGTCGGGGTGCACGTCAGGATTACACCAATTCGACGGGCAGCAATTCCGACTACTACTCACGTCCGCGCCGGGGCGAGGACAGCTATTCGACCAACTCGGGTAACTCCGGTTATTACTCGCGGCCCAACAACAGCTACAGTGCCCCCAGCTATAATTCCGGCTCCAGCTCGAACAACAGTTACAACAATTACTCCCGCCCGAGCGGCAACAGCGGGTTTTCCAACCAAAACAGTAGTTCGTCGTCCTCGTTCGGGGGCGGAAGCTCGTCGGGTGGTGGGGGCGGCGGCGGTGGGGGTGGCCGTTCGCGGGGACCACGCTAATTCATTGACGGATTGAAACTTAACAAATTTTAACAGGCTAACCCCGCCAACCTTTTTGGGTTGGCGGGGTTTTTTCCGTTAGTTAGTCAGACTATTTTTAGTAACGCTCCGATGACCAACGCCCTTCGATACGCAGCCCTGACGCTGAGCCTCTGCTCGGCCCTTCACGCGCAGGCGCAGGACAATAATTACGACGCCCTCGCCCGTACGTTCTCGCAAACCGGTCCCGTGGGGTCGGCGAGATTTCAGGCCCTGGGTGGCCCCCACGCCGCTTTGGGAGCCGACGCCTCGACCCTGGCGGGCAACCCGGCAGGGCTGGGCTTTTATTCCCGTTCTGAAATCAACTTCACACCCGGTGTGGCGTTTCAGACCAACAAAACCGAGTACCTGGGCCAAACCCGAACCGACAGCAAGGGAAATGTGAACCTGGCCAACATCGGCGTCATTTTTGCCGGTAGCCGCAGCAATCCGGTGGGATTCAGCCGCTGGAAAGGCGCGTTCGGCCTGGGCTACACGCGCAGTTTCAACCTTAGCAACGCCGTTACGTTTGGTGGCACCAACAACAAAAGCTCCCTGACCGATTCCTTCGCCGACCTGGCCAATACCGAGCAGAAGGGCGGCACGCCCGTCGGCGATTTTTTCAGCGATTTCGACAACAACCGCAACAATGGCACCTTCGATTTCCCCACGTCGGCCTATTATTTCGGGTCGCTGATTATTCCCAGCCGCAACGCCCAGGGTCAGTCCGGGCCGCCGTACTCAGGTGCCGAACCAAGCAAAACCGTCAACCAGACCTTTGGCTTTAAGTCGAGCGGAGCCACCAGCCAGTGGACCGCCGCTTACGGGGCCAACTACGACGATAAACTGTACCTCGGTGCCAGCATCGGCTACGTGCGGATGAATTATTCGACCACGAAAACCTCCCGGGAAGACTTCAACAACCCTGACCAAATCAAAGGCTTCACTTACGACCAAACCCTCAACACGCGCGGGGGCGGGTTTAACCTGTCGCTGGGGGCGATTTTCCGGCCCGTTGAGTTTCTGCGCATCGGGGCGTCGATTACCACTCCAACCGGCATGGCCATCAGCGAAACCAGTGAATCGAGCCTGCTGGTGGACCTGGCCCGTCCCGTCGATTTAGGCCCGACGAGCCAGCAGAACCCGACCGACCTGAACCTGTTCCGGCAGGCGGGCTTCAACCTCACCAGCCAGAATGGCCGCACGTACATCGCAGGCATTCCCCGGCTGGCCGTAAAACCCTACGATTCCAACTACAAACTCCGGACGCCTTTCAAGGCCAACGGCGGCGTGGCGGTGTTTTTCGGGAAAAGTGCCTTTATTTCGGGCAACGTGGAGTATGTGGCCTTTGAAGGCATGCGCCTGACCTCCGACGACCAGAACGCCGACGGCGGCCTGCGCGACGGCAGCTACACGGCCATTGTGAAGCGCGCCTACCAGAACGTACTCAATTACAAACTGGGCGGCGAATATCGCTACCAGCACTTCCACCTCCGGGCCGGGTGGAGCTACTACGGCGACCCGTACAAAGAAACTTTTGACAAATTCGACCGTGCCCGCACGATTTATTCGGCGGGTGTGGGCTACCGCGACGAGAAGTTTTACGTGGACGTCGCCGGGCTTTATGGGCAGAGTGCTAATTCCTATTCGCCTTACGTGTTGAACAACCCGCAGGATTACGCGTCCGCCAAAATCAACAACAGTACCTCGCAGGTGATTTTGTCGGTCGGGACGTATTTCTGAAAACGAGTAAGGGAGTTAGGGGAAAAAGGAGTAAGGGTTTTTAGCCTTTACTCCTCTTTCCCCTAACTGGTTTTCCCCTCACTCCTTTAAATAGTACCGCACCGCTTCTACCAATTGCTCCACGGTGGTTTCACCAGAAACAACGAGGTGCGCCCGTCGGTAAAATGGCAGGCGGGCCTGATAGGTGGCTTGCAGCGTAGCGAGCAAGTCTTCGGGCGACGTTTTTCGGTAAAGCGGGCGGTCGTCCTTGCGCGTGCGGAGCAGCCGCTCCAGCAGCGTCGCGGGCGGCACGTCGAGAAAAATGCTCAGTCCGTGGGCTAGAATGAAGTCCATGTTGTCGAAAAAACACGGCACGCCGCCGCCCGTCGAAATGACCTGGCCCTCGTCGGTAGGCAGGCTTTTCAGCACGGCACTTTCCACCTTCCGAAAATAATCTTCTCCTTTCAAACTGAATAATTCGGGAATCGTCGCCCCTTCGCGGGCTTCGATGCGCTTGTCCATGTCCACGAAGGGCACATTGAGCACTCGCGCCAGGCCGCGCCCCAACGTGCTTTTGCCCGACGAAGGCATGCCCAGCAGGTAAATCGGTTTCATGGGGAAACGGCAAGGGTTTGGGGGGAAAAACGCAGCGACGTCTGGCCGTCCGCGAGCGTGAGCACGCCCACCCGGTACGTGCCGGGGCGCAGGGCACCGCTCAGGGCCGAGCCGTTGAAACCCCGGCCGTAGTACCGGCCCGTACGCAGCACGTTCTGCCAGGTGTTGCGGCCCCGCCAGGTGCCCACGAGGTACGTGCCGCGCTCGGATTTCAGCACGACAAATTGATTGCCCTCGCCGTTTTCGCTCGAAAAATCGAACTGCTCGAACCGGCGCGTGGCCTTAGGCTCCTGAATCAGCAGCGGGCTGGTGGCGACGGCGACGCGCAGGCTCGAATCGACGCTCGCCACGGGGCCGAGCAGGGCCGGTTCCGCCGCCGAAAGCGGTGTTTGGGGTAGGGGGCAAATGCCGCGCCGGATGCCGTCCGAATACGTCGGGCGGATTTCGATGTTGAACGGGGCCGGGTACTGCACAAAACTTTCGTTGTGGTGCCAGTTGAAGGCATCGGCCCACTGGCAATTGCGGCGGTAGGCGAGCGGGGGATTGGCCGTGAATTGCGCCAGCACCCAAAACGCCCCAGCGAAGGCGAGTACTCCACCGAGCAGCCCCGCCCGGAACCGCGCCGGTACGACGTGCAGCAGCGTCAGGTAAAACACCATGAAGGCCAGCGCCGACATATGAATATACCGCACCTGCACCAGTCCCTGTAACCCGCTCCACGAACGAAACAGGCTGGTAATCAACGCCGTGGCCAGCAGCACCGCCGCACAGCCCATCAGAAAAAAGCGGTCGTTGGTCAAATACCGTTGCAGGCTGGAATCGTAGGCGGTTGGTTTCAAAAAAAACCAGACCGCCCGGAGGTTGACCACCGCCAAAACAAGGGCAATCACCGCGCCGGTGAGAATAGGCAACGCGAATTTTCCCGGCTGAAATACGTCGGTGATGGCCCCGGTGAAGGCAAAAACCCCACCCACAAACCGCAACGGGTCGGCCAGGCTGCCCGCCGCGTCGCCGTTCTGACCTTTGGTGTAGCCGAAGCCGAAGTAAAAAAACGCCACGACGGCCAGCGCCGACAGCCAGGCCGCGAGCGGTACCCAGCGGCGTTGCAGACCGAGCACCACCGCCCCCCAAGCGAAACTCAGAATGCCGTTGCCGTGCGTAAACACGGCCACCACGGCCACCATCATCGCTCCAACGAACGCCGTTGGGGTGGGTTTGGCAACGAGCACGGCCAGCAGAAACAGCCAGAAAAACACGCAGTATTGCTGGAGAATGCTAATCGTCCAGGTCAGGCTGTCGTACGATTGGGGCTGGAACAGCAGCAGCGCCACCGGGAGAAAGAACACGAGCGGCAGGTCCGTTTTCCGAAATGACCGGTAAAACAAGGCCACGAAGCCCAGCACGAACAAATCGCCGAGCCAGGTGAGCGTCAGCCAATTGATGCGGCCTTCGAGTTGATAATCCAGCCAGGTGTAAAGCCGGGGAAAAATGATGCGGTGCTCGTTGTGCTGCACGGCCATGTCGCTCAGCATCTGCCCGAACGAAAGGTGCCGCTCTTCGGCCCAGACGACGTTTTTCAGGAGGTGAAAATCATCGGCGAAGGGCAAATCGACGGCGTAGGAATGGATCAGGTAGAAATGCAGGGCCGCCAGTCCGAGCATCGTCAGCGCCGCGACTCCGGTGACGAGGGGGGAGCGTAAGAGTTTCTCCATCAGTTGACGGCTTTGGCGAGCACCTCGTCTTTGGTGGGCACGTCGCGGAAACTCCACTTGCCTTTCACGACGCCGTCGTGGAGCAGCCACAGGCCCGGATTGGTACGCAGAATGGTTTTCAGCACCTTGAAATCGCCGAAGTAGTACGGCACGGCCAGTTGGTGTTCGTGGCGGAACGCCTCGAAATCCGCTTCGGGCGACGAGGTCAGCACGAGGGGCGTCACCGGGCTGCCTTCGAGGCTTTTCGCGAGGGTTTTCATCGCGTCGAGCGTGCTCAGGTTGGCGTGGTGAACGTCCTGAATGACGAAAAACAGCTTGCTGCCGCGAAAGCTTTCCTGGGTAAAATCCACCGTATCGCGCCAAACCCGGTAATCGGTGATTTTCGGTTTGGCGCTTTCGTTCATTAGCACCATGGCCTTGAATTTCAGCGTCGTGTCGGTCGGGTATTGGTCAAATTCGAGCGTCTGGTCGCCTTTCGTCATGACGTAGCGGAACCGCAACGGCTCCGACGGCCTCAGGTTGCGCGGAATGCTGTCGCCCACTTTATACGGCAGCAAATCGAGCAGCGGCAAGTGCCAGACAGCGTACAGCCCGACGCCGAGGCAGACCACCGTCGCCAGGCCCACCGCCCAGCCTGTGCGGGCCGAGTTGAGCGCGTCGCGGCTCGCCAGCAACACCAGAATCAGCACGCCGAGGGCCAGGTCCTTGCCGAACGAAGTCCAGGGCTGGAGTTTGATGGCTTCGCCGAAGCAGCCACAGTCGGTGACTTTGTTGAAATACGCCGAGTAGAACGTCAGGAATCCGAAAAAAATAATCGTCAGCGCCAGCACCCCGGTGGTCAGCCGCAGGCGGTAGCGCACGAGCAGCGCCACGCCGAGTACGACTTCGAGCACGCACAGGAAGATGGAAAAACCCAGCGCCAGCGGCACCAGCGCCTCCCAGAACGGCGCGCTCCAGGGCCAGTCCTGAGCGAAGACTTCAAAGTATTCTTCCAGTTTGATCTGCGTGCCCACGGGGTCGTTGAGCTTGATCAGCCCGGAAAAAATGAACACGGCCCCAACGATAATCCGGCAAAAATTGGCAGGAAGGTTCATGCGGTAAAGATACGTAGCGCCGACATTCTTGTCGGCGTTCGGCAGTCAGGTTGCAACGCGAAGGTCCGCCGGTGGACGCCGACAAGAATGTCGGCGCTATAGCGTGCCGATTTTTATCAAACAAAACACGGCGTAGTTGATGATATCGCGGTAATTGGCCTCCACGCCTTCCGACACGAGCGTCTGGCCCGCGTTGTCCTCGATTTGCTTCGTGCGGAGCAGTTTCATCAGAATCAGATCGGTCATCGAACTCACCCGCATTTCGCGCCAGGCCTCGCCGTAATCGTGGTTTTTGGCCAAAAGCAAAGCCATCGTTTCGGCTACCTGGGCGTCGTAGCGGGCGGCGAGTTCATGGTCGGGGAGTTCCAGGCGCGGGTCGTCGGCCAGGTCGAGTTGAATCAGCGCCATCAGGCTGTAATTGACCAGCCCGATGAATTCCGGTACCACGCCTTCGTCCACGCGGTGGGTGCCCGTTTGCTGAATCTGCCGGATGCGCTGGGCTTTGATGAACAACTGGTCGGTGAGGCTGGGTAGGCGCAAAATCCGCCAGGCCGTGCCATAGTCCCTGTTTTTTTTCAGAAAAAGGTCTTTGCATACGCCGATGACCCGGCGATATTCGGCTTCGGTTTGCGACATCGTCGTTGGGAGTGCTTCGTTGTTCGTTGTTCGTGCATCGAATCGCAACGGGCCTTGTCCACACAACGACGCACGAACACCGAAGCACTCCCAACGAATGCCCGAAATTACTGCCTTTCGCCCAAAAACCACGCTCAACGTGCGCGGAACCCTCGTGGACCTGTCCACGCCCGCCGTCATGGGCATCCTCAACGCCACGCCCGACTCGTTTCACGCCGCCAGCCGCGCCCAGGCAGAGGACGAGCTGCTGGCCAAAGTCGGCCGGATGCTCACCGACGGCGCGACGTTGCTGGACGTGGGCGGCTACTCCACCCGCCCCGGCGCGGCGGCGGTGAGCGAGGCCGAAGAAACCGAGCGGGTGCTTTCGGCGCTGGAAGTCCTCGTCCGGCAGTTTCCCCAGGCCCTGCTTTCGGTGGACACCTTCCGGGCGACGGTGGCGGAAAAAGCCGTGGCGGCGGGCGCGGGGCTGGTCAACGATGTGGCGGGCGGCACGCTCGACCCCGCCATGTTCGCCACCGTGGCCCGGCTCGGCGTGCCTTACGTGCTCATGCACCTGCGCGGCACACCGCAAACGATGAACTCACTCGCGAACTACAAAAACGTGACGCTGGACATCATCACCGAGTTGAAGGAAAAAGTGGCCCAATTGCGGTCGCTGGGCGTGAAAGACGTCATTCTCGACCCCGGTTTTGGTTTCGCCAAAACGCCGGAACACAACGATGCCCTGCTGCGCAGCCTCCCGGCCTTCCGGGTTTTTGATTTACCTTTGCTCGTGGGCCTTTCGCGAAAAGGCAGCATCTGGCGGCGGCTTGGCCTGACGCCCGAAACGGCCCTCAACGGCACGACGGTGCTCAACACGGCGGCGTTGCTCGGCGGGGCCAAAATTCTCCGCGTCCACGACGTGAAGGAGGCCGTGGAGGCGGTGAAGCTGGTGGAATTTTTGAAAAATAAATCATCCTGACGCGTCATTACTTTCCCAGCCCGTCATTGCAAGGAACGAAGCAATGACGGGCTGGGAAAACAAGAACCCTTCCAGAAATATGGATTTCTACTACCTGAACGGCCAGATTCTGCCCGCCGACGAGGCCCGGCTACATGTCAGCGACCTCGGGTTGCTGCGGGCGTACGGCATTTTCGATTACTTCCGGGCCATCGACGGGCGGCCGGTTTTCCTGGAAGATCACCTCGACCGCTTCGAGCGCTCGGCGGGGCTGCTCGGCCTGACGATTCCCGTCCCCCGCGACGAACTGCGGAATCTGGTCGCCGAACTGTCTCGCCTCAACCCGCACCCGTTGCTGGGGTTTAAATTCCTGCTCACGGGCGGCTACTCGGCGGATGGGTTTGGCCCGGCAGAAAACGCTAATTTTGCCGTCATGGCCAAACCCTTCCGGTTCATGGACGCGCCCGGCGGGCTGCATTTCATGACCGTGGCGCACCAGCGGCAGCTTTTTGAGGTGAAAAGCCTTGATTACCTGATGCCCATTTTCACCCTCCACCAGCAGCGCGAAATCGGGGCCGACGATGTGCTCTACCACCACAACGGCCTGATTACCGAATCGTCGCGGAGTAATGTTTTTATCGTGAAAGACGGCGTCGTCGTCACGCCCGCTGATGGGATGCTGCGGGGCGTCACGCGCAAACACGTGCTGACGCTGGCAACGGACGCGTTTACCGCCGAAGAACGTGACGTGACCCTCGCTGAAACCCTTGCCGCCGACGAAGTTTTTACCACCGGCAGCACCAAGCGGATTTTGCCCGTCACGCGCATCGACGGTCGGCCCGTGGGCGACGGTCGGCCCGGCCCGGTGACGCAACGGCTGTCGGCGCTCTTTCTCGATTACGAGCGCGAGGTGCTGGCGGGTGTGGCGTCGGGTGGTTAATTTTGCGGAAAGCCCAACCACCTTTTTTCTTGAAAAACCTCTTTTTTTCGCTGCTGGGGGCGTTTGTCGCCCTGGCGCACCAGGCGTGCAGTCAAACCGAACTGGCGTCGCCGTTTGCCTGGAAACCCGCCGGGTGCGATTCGACCCTCGCCGTGGATACGCTGCAAGGCTTTGACCTGGCGATGCCCTTTTACCCCGACGACACCCTCGTGACCGACACCGCCACGCCCGTCCGGGTGTTTGCCGTCGTGGTGGACCGGGTCGGGAAAACCCGCTGGGCGGGCGTCGCCAACGATTCCGGCGGCAAACCGCAACTACTGGTTGGCCCGAACCCACCGGGCTGGGAACCGCTCCGGCTCACCGGCGTAGAGCAAACCTACCTCCGGGCGCTGGTGGATCAGCCCGAATACCTCTACACGCGCTGGGAACGTTTGCTGGTGGGCGCACGGAGCCAGTTTCTGGCTAAACGCGATTCGCTCCTCGACTCGCTCCGGCGGGTGTACCCCACGTACACGCTGCGCATTCTGAACGATTTGCGCTCGGCGGGTTTGCAGGCGCGGTTTCTCAAACGGGGCAGTTCCAACGCGCCCCTGTCGCAGCATCAGTTCGGGCTGGCCGTCGATGTGGGCATCGTCAGCAAGGGTCGCTTGCTCAAAGGCTACAATACTTACGCGGCCATCGGCCGACTCACGCCGCACTACGGCCTGACGTGGGGCGGCACGTTTGTGGGGTTTGTGGACCCCAATCACTTTCAGGCGGTGAAAAATTCGGCGGCACTGGTGCGCGAATTCCCCGAACTGCGCTTCGAGTTCGAGCCGTACCGGCCCCATTACTTGCGGCGAGTGCAGGCAAAGATTCTGGATGGCAAGGAAGACGAAGTGCTCGACACCGAAGAACTCCTCCAGGTGCTCAACGAAAAACGCCTCCAGCAGCCCTGTCCGTGCGATTCGGCGCGGGCGGAGCGCCCCGTGGCGCTGACCGCCGTGCAGGCAGCCCTGACCGCGGTGGGTTACCAATCCGCCACCGACATCCTGCTCCTGGGCGACCTCACCACCCAAACCCTCACGGCCACGCGCGGAGCCACCCGCCGGACGTACCGGCTGGGGAAATGGCGCTGAGGAATGCGTTTTGCTAAACAAAGCCGTAGGTTTGCGGTCCGTCGGTTGCCAAGCGCACCCCGAACGGCAAACCATTCTCCAACCCTCAAACCAATCCAAGTACCATGGGACTCATTTCATTCATGAAGGGCGTCGGGGCCAAGCTGTTTGGCAACAAAGAAGAGGAAGCCAAAGCCGCTGCCGCCAAGCCCGAGGAAGTTGAACCCCTCCGCGCCAGCGCCCTGCTGCAGAAAGTTAAATCGCTGGGCCTGCCCTACAACTCGCTCACCATCCGCACCAACGGCGACACGGTGACGATCCAGGGCGAGGTGGAAAAGCAGGAAGACGCCGAAAAGATTGCCCTCGCCGTGGGCAACGTCGAGGGCGTTCACGCCGTGGACAACCAAATGACCGCCTCCCAACCGCAGGACGAGTCGCAGTACCACACGGTGGAATCGGGCGACAGCCTCTCGAAAATCGCCCAGCGGTACTACGGTGACCCGATGAAATACCCGACGATTTTTGAAGCCAACAAGCCGATGCTCTCCGACCCGGATAAAATCTACCCCGGTCAGGTGCTGCGGATTCCGGCGCTGGATTAAAAATTTTGATTACTTGCGAAACAAAAACCCCGATGCGTGTGCGTCGGGGTTTTTGTTTGAGGGAATTTAAAGAGGGTCTGACTGCGCCACAAGCCGCTGCCATTCCTCTCCGACATCCAACTTTTCTACCCAGTCGAGCAGGTACGAGCGATTAAGCGAATCGTGTTGAATTTCAAAGACGCGGACCGCATCCATCACTTGCTTTTCACTACCCCCGGCCATTTTTGCCCACCGGAGTTTCGATAAAATGGCGTCTTCCGGCGAAGCGACGGACACGTCCGTTCCGAAAAGGGGCACCCGGCGACGTCGGGCAAACCGCGAGGCGTCGAAGGCGTCGAACGTGAGAAGCCAGAAATCAACTTTATTCCCACTCGTCGTGTCGATGAGGTTGAACATGGAGCGCCGAGCTACCGCCTCACGGACGCTGTCGGAGTTGAGGTAAAATTGCGGAAGAGTGAATACGTTGGCAAAGGGCTGAGCAAGACGAGCTTCCAATTCCAGCACGATGTCAATGTCGTGGGTGACCCGTGGCTCGCCGTAGTAACTCGATACGACCGAACCGGTGAGCATGTACGGAATTTCGTTGGCGTCGAGAAGTTGCGCGACGTAGGTCAGTAATTCCGGTTGTGACATTTTTCGAGTCGCTGAAGAAACAGGGCGTGAATTTCGGTCTCGCTGGCGTTAGGAAAACGCCGTTGTAACCCCGCCCGGAATAAGGCCCGCGCGAACTCAGTCAACTCAAACGCTTTGGCAACCCGCTCTTCGGGGGTCATCCGCCGGAGCGTTTCGAGGTAAATACGGTGGTTCGGTTGCGGCTTCATCGGGGTGGAAATCGATTGACGGCAGGAAGATAAAAAAAGGCCGCGCTCCAACGTCGGATGCACGGCCTTTTTTACCGAACGGAATCAGCGAAACCCTACTTCGCGTACGCCACTGCCCGCATTTCCCGAATCACGGTGACTTTGATCTGGCCGGGGTACTGCATTTCTTTCTCGATTTTCTGCGAAATGTCGTAGCTCAGTTGCCCGGCGCGGTCGTCGGTCACGCGGTCGGAATCGACGATGATGCGCAGTTCGCGCCCCGCCTGGATGGCGTAGCACTTGTCCACGCCCTGGAAACCAAGCGCCAGGTTTTCCAAATCGCGCAGGCGCTGCATGTAACTTTCCATCATTTCGCGGCGGGCACCGGGGCGCGAACCGCTGATGGCGTCGCAGACCTGCACGATGGGCGAAATGAGGCTGGTCATCTCGATTTCGTCGTGGTGAGCACCGATGGCGTTGCACACTTCGGGATTCTCCTTGTACTTTTGGGCGAGTTCCATGCCCAGAATGGCGTGGGGCAGTTCGGGTTCTTCGTGCCACACCTTGCCGATGTCGTGCAGCAGCCCGGCGCGCTTGGCGAGTTTGGCGTTGAGGCCCAGTTCGGCGGCCATTGTCGAGCAGAGTTTGGCCACTTCGCGCGAGTGCTGGAGCAAATTCTGGCCGTACGACGAGCGGAAGCGCATCCGCCCCACCATCCGGATTAGTTCGGGGTGCAGGCCGTGAATGCCGAGGTCGATGGCGGTGCGCTCGCCGATTTCCACGATTTCATCCTCGATGTTTTTCCTGGTTTTGGCGACGACTTCCTCGATGCGGGCGGGGTGGATGCGCCCATCCTGCACGAGGCGGTGGAGCGAGAGTCGGGCGATTTCGCGGCGGACGGGGTCGAAACCGGAGATGATGATGGCGTCGGGGGTGTCGTCCACGATGACCTCCACGCCCACGGCGGCTTCGAGCGTGCGGATGTTGCGGCCTTCGCGTCCGATGATTTTGCCCTTCACGTCGTCGGATTCGATGTTGAACACCGACACGCAGTTTTCGATGGCCTGCTCGGCGGCGGTGCGCTGGATGGTCTCGATGACCACCTTCTTGGCTTCCTTCGTGGCGGTGAGTTTGGCCTCTTCCACGATGTTTTTCACATACGCCGAGGCGCGGCTTTCAGCGTCGGCTTTGAGGGCGTCCACGAGTTGCTGGCGGGCTTCGTCGGCGGTGAGGTTGGCGATTTTCTCCAACTGCATCACCTGCGATTCGAGCAGTTTTTCGGCTTCTTCCTGTTTGCGTTTTACGCTTTCCTGTTGCTGGGTGAGGTTGGCTTTGAGTTTTTCGTACTCGTCTTCCTTGCGCTTGGTTTGTTCCTGCTGCTGGCTGAGTTGGCGTTCGCGGTCTTTGATTCGCTGTTCGGCTTCGCGGAGTTTCTGCTCGTTTTCGGTCAAAATCCGCTTTTTCTTGCCGGATTCTTCTTCAAATTCGGTCTTCAGGCGGAGAAACTTTTCTTTGGCCTCCAGGATGCGGTCGCGCTTGATGGTTTCGGCGGAAGCTTCGGCGTTTTTCAGAATTTCGGCGGCCCGGGCTTCGGCTTCTTCTTCTTTTTTCTGATACGATTTAGAAAAGAAGGCCCGCCCGGCAAACGCCCCCACAGCCAGGCTGAGCAGCCCGGTCAGGACGATAAAAAGGGGTGAGATGGACATTGGCGTGATGGGGTTTTATGGACTGGTAACCCCGACAATCACCGCCTTTAAACGTGAAAGAAACGAGAAAAAGAAACACCAATGGACCAGCGGATCGCCTTAGTCGTTCAGGGCGTCGGTCAGCAATTCATCGAGCGAAACCACTTTCTGAAAAACCTCATGCTGAAGTTTTTCATAGCTTTCTTTCGACTTCAGCGCGGCCACGATGCTGTCCAGAGCGGCCATCGCGAGGGCTTCCTGGGGCGAACTGCCGTGCTCCCGCTGGTATTTCTGCATCCGCTCATCGAGTAGGCGCGCGCCGTCGCGCAGGTATTTTTCCTCCTGAAGCGGCACCGCATTGAGGCGGTAGGCGCGCTCGGCCACGTAAATGGTTACGACGTTCAGTTTTTCGGCCATCTCAGAGGGTATTGGAGCTACTCAGGTGAGCAATACACTGGTCTATTTCCCGGATATATTGGTCTAATCGGTCCTTCAGTTCGGCTGGATTGTCGGCTGTGTAAAAATAGTTTTCCACAAGTTTACGGCTTTTGTCGGACTTGTAAAAATGGGGTAGCGCCGGAACCTCTTTTTTGGGCACCTCCCTGAGCTGGTTCTGCAACTGCCGGTTTTGCTCCGCCAGCGCGTCCCGCTCGCGCTCCACCTCGTCGATCCGCCGGTTGGCCAGGCGCAGGGATTCGAGCAATCCCCGGGTTTTCAGTTCCAGCGAATGGAGGCGAGTCAGAATTTGGAGGTCGGTGGGGGAGGACATTGAAGCAATTAAGAATTAAAAATCAAGAATTAAAAATCGAACTCTATCACTCATCGGTAACCGTGAAAAGAATCAGGCGGGCGAAAATTTTGAGGGGTTCTTCCGCCTCCTTCTTCTCCACAATCAGGTTGTCTTTGCGCGCATTGGGTTTGTTTTTAATTCCCAATTCCAACGACTATTTCCGAATCACCGCCCCTAATTCCCGCTCGAAGCTGCCCATAAGCCGCTGCATGGCCTTGTCGATTTGGGTGTCGGTGAGGGTTTGGGTGGGGTCTTGCAGGGTGAAACTCACGGCGTACGCCTTTTTACCCGCCCCAAGGCTTTCGCCCTCGAAAACGTCGAACACGTTGACGCCGCGCAGCAGGTTGCGCTCAGTGCGCTCGGCGAGTTGTTGGATTTCGCGGAAACTTACCGAACGGTCGAGCACCAGCGAGAGGTCGCGGCGCACGTCAGGAAATTTAGAAATTTCCTGGAAAATCACGTCGGTACTCGACAGCTTAAACAGATAGTCCCAGTCGAAATCGGTGTAAAAAACGGGTTGTTTCAAGTCGGCGAGTTTGGTCAGGGCGCTTTTAACCAGCCCCAGGCTGACGACCGGTTTTTTGTTAACGAAGTACGTCAGGCCGTAGGCGAACGGGCCGGTCGGATCGGCGTCCTGGGTGTCGAACTGGCGCAGGTTCAGCTTGGTCAGCACCCGGCCAACGGCGCTCGCCGCGTCGTGGAACGCCACGGGGCGGCTGTTCTGCTGCCAGGTTTCGGTGGCGACGTTGCCGGTCAGGTACAGGGCCAGGTGCTGGCGCTCGGCGTATTTGCCGACGTCGCCGCGCTGGTGGTACGTTTTCCCGAACTCGAAAAACCGCAGGTCGCGCTGGCGGCGGTTGACGTTGAAGGCGAGCGCCTCCAGTCCCGAAAACAGCAGCGACTGGCGCATCACGCCGAGGTCTTCGCTGAGTTTGTTGAGAATTTCGACGTTCTGCGCTTCCAGCCCCAGCGCGGCGGCGTAGGCGGGTTTGGTGAGCGAGTTGGTGAAAATCTCCTGGAAGCCCGCCCCGGCCAGCAGTTGCGTGATGCGAAATTGCACCTGGTTGGCGTCTTTTTCGGGAAACTGCGCCAGGAAATCGGTGCGCAGCGTGGGCGAAAGCTCGACGTTGTTCAGGCCGTAAATCCGCAGAATTTCCTCGACGATGTCGGCCTCGCGGAGCACGTCCACCCGGTAAGGCGGCACGGAGGCCGTAAATCCCTCGGCGCTTTCACTCCAGACCTTGATGTCGAGGCTTTCCAGAATGCCCCGAATCCGGTCGCGGTCGAGGCGCTTGCCGATGAGGCGGTCGATGTGGCGGTAGCTGCACTCAATCTGGACGTTCCTGGCGGGCGAAGGGTAGAAATCGGTGACATCAGAAGCAACCTTCCCCCCGGCTACTTCCTGAATCAGCAACGCGGCGCGTTTGAGGGCGTAGAGCTTGGCGTTGGGGTCGGTGCCGCGCTCGAAGCGAAACGAAGCGTCGGTTTTCAGGCCGTGGCGCTGGCCCGTGCGGCGGATGGTTTCGGGCGAAAAATAAGCGCATTCAAGGTACACCCGCGTGGTGGTGGGTTGAATGCCCGAGGTTTTGCCGCCAAAAATACCCGCGATGCCGAGTGGTCCTTCGGCGTCGCAAATCATCAGATCGCTGGCCGAAAGGGTACGCTCCACGCCGTCGAGGGTGGTGAATTTGGTGCCCTCCGGCACGTACCGCACCACGATTTGCTGGCCGCGGAGGGCGTTGAAATCGTAGGCGTGCAGGGGCTGACCCCCTTCGTGGTTGACGAAATTGGTCACGTCCACCACGTTGTTGATGGGGTTGAGGCCGATGGCCCGCAGGCGTTTTTGCAACCACTCCGGCGATGGGCCGATCTGCACGCCGTCGAGCGTCACGCCGCAGAAACGCGGGCAGGCCACGGGGTCTTCGACGGTCACCTGAACGGGCAACGCCGTGCTTTCAACGCGAAAAGCGTTCACCGACGGCAGCGTAAGGTCGCGCTGAAGCAACGCTTTCAGGTCGCGGGCCACGCCCACGTGCGAGGCGGCGTCGGCGCGGTTGGGTGTCAGGCCGATTTCAATCCGGAAGTCGGGTTCGAGGCCAAAGTACGTGGCGGCGGGGGTGCCGTTGGGCACACTGATGGCAGCCCCGTCGGTGTTGAGCACCATAATGCCCGCGTGGCTGGTGCCGAGGCCGATTTCGTCTTCGGCGCAAAGCATGCCTTCGGAAGTGGCCCCACGAATTTTGGCTTTTTTTATTACAAAAGACTCACCGCCCGGCGGGTACAGTTTCGCCCCGACCAGCGCCACGACGACTTTCTGCCCGGCGGCCACGTTGGGCGCTCCGCACACGATGGGCAGCGGTTCGGGGCCGCCCACGTCCACGGTTGTGAGGCTGAGTTTGTCGGCGTCGGGGTGTTTCTGGCAGGTCAGCACCTGACCGATGACGAGGCCCTCCAACCCACCGGGTACGGCTTCGATCGGCTCGACGGCCTCGACCTCCAGCCCGCTGCCGGTGAGCAACGTAGCGATTTCATCGGGCGATTCGGTCAGGGAAATGGACTGACGGAGCCAGTCTAAAGAAATTTTCATGCGGGAAAACAGACGTTCTTGAACCGGCAAAGGTAGGGGATTTTGGGGGACCCAAGAACGCCTTTGGGCGGGTGAAAAGAAGCTATTTACAATACCGCTTCACGTACCGCGCTGCGGTTTTGTCGCCGTTGGTGGCCAGGTAGCGCCACTCGGTGCAGGCGTCGTCGAGCTGGCCAAGCTGGTAGTTGGTGGCGGCGCGGTTGAGGCGAATGCTCACGTTGCCGGGGTCGAGGGCGAGGGCCTGGTTGAAGGTGTCCAGGGCTTCGGTGTAGCGTTTTCGTCCGAAACTTTTCAGCCCTTCCTGCACCAAATCTTTGGCTTTCAACTGGTTGATGTCGGCCAGGGTGATGGTTTTGTCGTCGGGCAGGCCGTAGGGAAATTCGTAGTTGATCTGCACGCGGGCGGGGCGGCCGTTGGCCGAGGCGGGCGTCCAGAGCGAGTTGGTCGTGCGGATGGCCCGGATGAGGGCGTCGTTGTAGCGGGCGTCGGTGCTTTCCACGATTTTGATGTCTTCCACGCGACCCGCCCGCGACACCATGAAACTCACCCGAAACCGGTCGCGCTTGGGCCGACCCTGCTGACGGAAGGCGTCTTCGATGAATTCGTAGGAATTCTGGTAGCTGTCGAAGAAGGTGTCGTTGCGGCCCCGGCCCTGGAATTTGGGGTACACGTAGTCGTTCATGACGTAAAACGTGTCGCCGTCGAAGCGCAGGTTGGGCACGACGTACTTCTGAAACATGTAGTCTTCGTAACTGCCCTCCGAACGAGCCAGGTAGATTTTCAGCCGGTTGGCACCCCCGTTGTAATTGGCGCTGAACTCGTTGAGGATCAGTTCGAAAGGCGTCAGTTTCTCGATGGCGTACACTGTGCCGCCACCCGTGCGGAGGCGCTGCCCCTCGCGGGTGTAGTTGACGGTCGTGGGGGTGCCCTGGGTGTAGAGCGAAAGACGGGTGTTGCCAAAGACGAACACCAGGTCGCTTTTCTGCACTTCGTCGTCGGTCATGATCGGGGAGCCATTGCTGCCCTGGATTCGCTTGGCCACCCAGGTGCCCGTCAGGGGGGCATCCGGGGCACTGGCGGCCTCCGGGCGGGCGGGAGCCTCCTGGCCCAGGCCCAACACGGAGACGAGACTGAGCAAGAGCAAAGGAACTGCGAATTTCATGGAAACTGACAAGCGGGGCGTCGTGTTAAGGCCGACAAATTACGGATTCCGGAGTATAACGAAAATCCGGAGAATTGATTTAACGAAATTTAACGAGCAGGTAAGAGGTGAGATGGAAATGCATCATGGCTTATAACCTCTCACCTCTTACTTTTCACCTCTCACCGTTCGCGTACCACCCTAAACCCAACGTGCGCCGGGTTGGTTTTGGGGCGCTCGGCGGCGGAATCGGCCAGGTCGTAGGCGCTGAAGCCGTAGGTGCCGGGTGTGGCGTCGTCTTTCGTGTACCACTCGGCCACGTTGCCGCCGAGGTCGTACAGGTCGGCGTCGCCGACTTTGGTCGGAGCAAACGAGCCAACGGGTTTGAGCAGCGTGCTTTTGGCTTCGTGCAATTTTTCCTGCAAAACGGGCACTTCGTCGAGCGTGAGCGCGTAGCCTGCCCAATAATTCAGCGTGTTTTCTTTCGCCGCCACGGCTTTGGCTTTTTCGTGGAGCATTTTCGCCTCGCGGGCGTTGGGCAGGCGGTATTGCTGGCCGGTTTTCTCGGAAAGCCAGCGGCAGTAGGCCTGGGCCTGCTCGTACGAAACGCCGACGGCGGGTTGGTTGGGGCCGTCTGTTCCGCTGCCTGCCGCCTCGGCCTTCGTGCCCGATTTCTGGCTGAGCAATTGGGCAACCGTCACTTCAAACCGCCCGATGGCCGTACTGTCTTTTTTCAAACGCACCACCTCCGGTGCGGTGACGCCGCCCGCCAGTTCGACGCCGAAAACGCCCGAACTGGTTTTTGCGGCCTTGTCTTTCTCCAGCAGCATCGCCAGCGGCGAATCTTTTTTGAATGCCTCGTTGAGCGTGTCTTTTTTGCCAAAAAGGTACCGGTCGAACCAGGCGATTTCTTCCTTCATTTTCCGCAACTGGTGCGTGACTTTCTGCAAGCCGTGGGGCTGGCCGGGAAACCACAGGAACCGCACGGGGGCCTTGCCGATTTGCTGGAGCGCGCGGTAGTATTCCCAACCCTGGTCGCGGGGCACCTGGCGGTCTTCGCTGCCGTGGAAAATGATCGTCGGCGTTTTCACCCGCTCCAGCTCGAACAGCGGCGATTTGGTGATGTAGGCTTCGTTGTAGGTTTTGCCGCCCACGTCGTCCCAGGGCGCGCCGCCGAAATAATGCTGGTCGAAGGTGAC
The DNA here is from genome assembly GCA_965249815.1 of Spirosomataceae bacterium. Lineage (GTDB taxonomy): Bacteria > Bacteroidota > Bacteroidia > Cytophagales > Spirosomataceae > JAJAZB01. The sequence goes on from CBDFMV010000003.1 coordinate 2,859,426, forward strand.
GCCAAACTGGCAGGTGCCGAAGTCGGAAGTCCAGTTGACGTCGCCCGCGCCGGGGGCGGCGACTTTGAACATATCGGGGTAGCGCACCGTGAGCATGGTCGTCAGGATGGCCCCGTTGCTCCAGCCCTGCACGCCCAGCGAATCGCGGTTCACCAGGCCTTTGCCAATCAGCGTTTCGACGCCCTTCGTGATGTCTTCCATTTCGGGGTCGTAATAGTTTCGGGCGATGGATTCCACGAAGGCCTGCCCGTGGTTGTTGGAACCGTGGTAGTTGGGCCGGAGCACGAACGCGCCTTTTTGCGCCAGAATGTTCGGGTAATACGCCCAGGATTCACTCCAGTCGTCGCCGTCGGCGGCGGATGGGCCGCCGTGAATGCTCACCATGAGCGGGTAGGCGCGACCGGGTTGGTAGGCGGTGGGGTAGTACAAAATGCCCGTCACCTCGTCGTTGTGCCAGCCTTTCCATCGAATGATTTCCGACCGGGCGATTTTCTTTTTTCGCTGCCCGTCGTTGAGCAGGAATGCCTCGCCGGTGGAGGCCAGCGCCACGGTGCCGCGTTTAGGGTCGGTCGTCAGCTTGCCAACGTGGTACTGGAGCGGTGTGGAAGCGGTGGTGTACCCAAACAGGGCCGTGGTGTAATCGGGCGCGAACAAAATCGGCTGCACGTGTTCGGCCATTGCGGCGGGCACGGCGACGGGTTTCACCATCCAGCTTTCAGCTCCCGCTTTCTTCTCGACCAGCGCCAGCTTGTTGGTCGGGCCGTTGGCAAGCTCGACGAGCAGGCCGTTGCCTACCCGGAGCCGCGACCCCGACAGCCCCCAGTCGTGGCCCAGCGGCACGGGCGTGCTGCGGCGGGTAGCGAGGTTGAAAAAGTGCAGCACCTGCACGCCCGCGCCGTTCCAGAGCGTGTCGCTGGTTTGGTTGGTGGTGAAGTAAAACCCGCTGTTGTCTTGAGTGAAAACAAACGCACCGGGGGCCTGCATCCCCGCCAGAATCACCGCCTGCTGGCCGGTTTTTACGTCCCAGAGCCGGATTTCGGGCCGGGGCTGGCCGTCGGCTCCGTAGTGCGGCGAGCGGGTGTGGCTGCTCACGACCCAGGCTCCGTCGCGCGAAACGGCGTAGTTGGCCATCGGAAAGCGGTTGTCGGTCAGGCGGCGGAGGTCTTTTGTTTTCACGTTGAAAGCAAACAACCGGCTGGGTTTGAAATGCGCCGTGTCTTCAATCACCTGCACGTCGTCCTTGCGCTCTTCGGCTTCTTTTTCATACAAACTTTTGCCTTCTTCGGCTACCAGCAGCAGCGTCGAATCGTTGAGCCATTGCGGGCTGGAGGGGTTGTTGTCGAAGGTTTTCACCTCGTAAGCTTCGCCGCCCGCCGGGTTGATGGCCCAGAGTTTCTTGCCTTTTTCGCGGGCAGAGAGAAAATAAATCAGTTTGCCGTCGCGGCTAAAGAGCGGGTTGCGGTCGGAGTCGTCGCCGCGGGTGAGTTGCACGGTGACGGGCTTGCCCGCCGGGTGGCCCGCCTCTTTTTGGTCGAGGCGGGTCAGAAACAGCTTGGTCACGAAGGCGTCTTTTTCTTTGTTGGCCGCGCGCTTCATCCAGACGAGGCTTTTACCGTCGGGCGAAAAATCGAAGGCCGTGGCGCTTTCGGCGTTGACGATGTCTTCGGGTGTCCACTGGGCGCGGGCCGTCAGGCTGGCGAGGGTCAGCAGGGCGAGGAGCAGTCGGGGCATGGGTGGGAAAGTGGGATGAAGTTCGGTTGATGGGGCAAGATACGAAGTACGGACGAATGGAGCGTGGGAGGGGCCGCCACAGGGAATTGAGAATTTTTGCTTGCTTGCGCTCAAAAGCACCTTTCTCGCTTCTTTTCGATGACCCCCACCTACCACATCCGCCCCATGACCCAACCCGAAGTACACCGCCTGGCTGTGGAATGGGCCGCCGCCGAAGGCTGGAACCCCGGACTGCACGACGCCGACGCCTTTTTCGCCACCGACCCGGCGGGGTTTCTCGTGGGCGAACTCGGGGACGAACCCATCGGGTGCATTTCGGCGGTGAGCTACGGCGGGGCGTTTGGCTTTATCGGATTTTATATCGTGCAACCCGCCTTTCGCGGGCAGGGCTACGGCATCCTGCTTTGGCAGAAAGCCCTCGAAAAACTCGCCGGGCAGCCCGTTGGCCTCGACGGCGTTTTTGCCCAGCAGGCCAATTACGCCCGCGCCGGGTTTGTTTTCGCGTACTCCAACCTGCGTTTTGAATTCAGCGGGGAAAAACCGACGGTGCTGCCCGCCGAAAACGTCGTTCCGCTCGCTTCGGTGCCGCTGCCCGACCTGCTGGCCTACGACCTCGGTTGTTTCCCCACGGAGCGGCCCGCGTTTCTGCAAGCCTGGCTGCGCCTGCCCGAAAGCCACGGCTGGGCGGTGGTTGAAAACGGTCGGCTGCGCGGCTACGGCGTCATCCGGCGTTGCCGGGTGGGGTACAAAATCGGTCCGCTCTTCGCCGACGACCTCGCCGTGGCCCGCACGCTGTGGCGCAGGCTGGTTGCCGGTACGGCCCCCGGCGAACGGGTGTACCTCGATGTTCCCGAAATCAACGCGCCGGGCCTGCGCCTGACCGAAGAACTGGGCATGAAAAAAGTCTTCGGCACCGCGCGGATGTACCTCGGCCCGGCCCCGGCCTTCGACGTTGATCGGGTGTTCGGCGTGACGAGTTTTGAGTTGGGGTAAAAACCGCCGCCCCGTTATTGCCCCAGCATCAGCAGTTTGAGCGGCAACGGCACCGTCCAGTAAAACGCGGGGGCCACGTACTTGCACGTCGGGATGAATATCGTCAGCGCCACCAGCGCGAAGGCGGTTTTTCGGAGAAACCCCCCGCGTTCGCTCCGGGCCAGCACCGCCGCGCCCCACACGATGGCCGGAAACACGTAGGCCAAACTGCGCGTGATGTCGAGCACCGACAGCGACACGAGCGCCTGCGCGCCGAGGGCCGCCAGCATCAAAAGCGCAAACACAACCTGTCTTTGCGCCAGAATCTGCCGGAAACCCGCCAGGAAGTACAGCCAGTACACCTCGAACGTGAGCACCACGGCCAGCACGGCAAACAGCAGGTTGCCCCGGACGACGGCCAGCCCCGCGTCGGCCTCGCCGCCAAGCGGCACCGTCAGGCCAAACCACCGGCCCAGTTCCCACCGCAGGCTTAGGTACCCGAGCAGGCTCAGCACGAAGGCGGCGTTGAGGGCATCCACGCGCAGCAGCGCCCGCAGGGAAGTTTCGCCGCGCTGCCAGCGGTGCCAGAGCAGCACCAGTGCCGCCGCCACCACGCCGCGCTCGTCGGTCCAGTACGCCCCCTGAATCACCAGAAACGCCAGCCACGGGTTCCGCAGGAACAAGGCCCAGGTGATGAAAAAATACGCCGTGCCGTCGAACAGGCCGTACACTTCGTAGAAAAAGGATTTCCCCACGTACACGAACGCCAGCCCGAACGTGAACAGCGCCGCAAACACGGCGTCGCGGCTGACGCGCGCCAGCAGCCGGGCGATGAGGTAGAAAAAAAGGCCCCCGAACAAATGCTGGAGGGCATACAAAAACGCCAGCCGTGCGTTGGGACTCGCAAACGGAGCCAGTTTCCCCAGCAGCGGCGGCAGCAATCGAAACGCAATCTTGGCTTCGTGGCTGCGGGCGGCGTGCAGTTGCGGCGTAAACGGGTGGTCGATTTGCCGCGAAAGGGCTTCCCAAAACGGCTCGGTCGGCCCGGCGAAGCGGTGGTAACTCGGAAACCCCGTCAGCAGCGACACCGCCACGCACACCACCGCCAGGCGCGCGGGCCAGTGGGGATTTTGGCAAAACCGCTCGGCAAACGCCACCGTCCGCTGGTAAGCGCGGCGAAGAAACTGTTCAGTCATCAACGATAAAGGCTGTGAAACAAGCAAGTTTTGAAACGCCCAACCACCCCCCCAGCCGCACCTCCCATCGCACCCCCTCCTTCAAAAGGAGGGGACTATAAAGCCCACTGCTCCGTTTTGTCGCCGAAAGATGCCATTCAGAATCCCCTCCTTCAAAAGGAGGGGGTGCGTGGGAGGTGCGGCTGGGGGGTGGTTCAGGGGTGGTCGAGAAAATCTGGCCACCCAACCTGATTCAGCCGTTTAAACCACCATTACGAAGCAACAACCCGCTCCCGCTCCGGCAAAGCCCGCAGCAGGCGCACCGTCCGACGGATGTAGTACAGCACGCACACCACCACCACGACCTCGAAGGCGTACTCCACGGTGTAGCTGACGTTGGCAAAAATCGCCCCCGGCGACCGGTACAGCGGCCGATCCTGCCGCCACCACAGCGACGGATGCACCGCGCAGGCGAAGTTGAAAACCAGCAGCCACACGCCCTCGCGCCAGTCGTCGGTGTCGATGACGACGAACACCAGCGGTAGCAAAAAAATAAAAATATAGTTGGCGTACGCGCTTTGCTGGATGATCATCATCGTGGCGTAAATCGCCACGAACGCCAGCGCGTACGCCCTGCGCGGGTTTTGCCGGGCCTGAGCCAGCCAAATGAGCCAGCACCCGCCCAGCGTGGTCACCAGCAGCCCGACCCAGTTCCAGAACGGTTGCCCCAGCCCGAGGTGGTCGAAGGTGAGCGGACTGAGCGTGGCCACAAGGTTGGGCGTGCGGATGGTTTCCGATTCGTAGGCCGGTTGGGTGTAAAACTTCAGGCCGGTCGTGGCGTAAAGCACCGCGAACACCACCGCGCCCGCCGCGCCGCCCGCCAGCGCGTAGAGCCACTTCCGGCGCATGGCAAAAAAGAACGGGATCATCCAGAGCACAAACACGGCCTTGCTCAGCAGAAAACCCAGCGTGAGCACGAGCGCCGTCAGGGCCTCGTTGCGGGTACGCTGGTACACCACCAGCCCGGTCAGGGTGAAAAGCCACAGCCAGATGTCGTCCTGCCCGCAAATCAGCCCGTACATCACCGACCCGGCCAGGGTCAGGTACAGCAGCACGTTGAAGCGCACGTCCACGGGTTTGAGTTCTTTCCCGAAAAAGCGCGTCGTGGTCACCAGTGCGAGGCCTTCCATCAGCACCATAAACAGCACCAGGGCCTTTTTGCTGTACCAGAGCCAGAAAATGGCCCCGACGAAATACGGGAAAAACGGCCCGTACGGGTTATGAAAATCGCGGTACACAAACCCGCCGTGAAAGGCCGGATTCACCACGTTGAAGTAATAATCGGTATCGGAGCGCGGCTCGATGCCCAGCATCACAAACAGCAGCAGGAACGGCAAAATCCGCAGCCCCAGCCAGGCCAGCACCACGAAGCGGTTGGTCGAAACGGGCAGAAGGAGTGCCCTGAGGCGGGCGCGCTGGTAAAGCAGCAGTCCCGACAACCCCGTCAGGCCCAGCGAAACCGCCAGTTTCAGAAGAATGATTTGCATGGTTGGGTGGAACGGGCGGCGGTACTCGCCACGCCGTTCCCGAACGATGTTTCCGCAAAAGTAGTCAGGAAACGGGTGCCGTGGCGCTATTCCTTTTTCACCAGCACCACCTGCATCCGGTCGGCTTTCGCGATTTTTCGGCAAAAGTCTGCGAATTCGACGTAGTCGGCGGGCGGGTGGGTAGCGCGTTGCATTTCCATCCGGCGGATGTAGGTCAGGGTGCCGTCGGCCACGCGGATGGTGGCTTCGTACCGGCCAAACTTCGATTGGAGCAGAACCGGCTCCGGCTGAAATTCCACGGCCATTCCCGTCGGCAGGCGGTAGCTAACCGTGTCGGCGTCCACGAAACTCATCGGGGTTACAAAATCCGTCTGGCGGGGCGCGGTCGGGGGAAGGGTCGTCCAGGTTGTCAGCAGGTTGGGGGCCAAAAACAGGCGCGCCCCGCTGCGGGCGGCACACTTCCGCACGGTGAGCGCCAGGATTTCGGTTAGGGCAGGCCCGCCCTGCGGATCGGGGACGAACGCGAACGCGGTCAGGTCGAAACTGGGCACCCGGATTTGTTTGTACAACCACTCGCGCTGGTCGTCGGGGTTGAGCTGGCTGCGCACGGCGCGGCGGTCGTCGTGTTGCAGGCCGGTGTAACGGGTGCGCACCTCGGCGGTGGCGTCGCCGTCGGGCGTGAGCAGCACTGCGATGCGGCGAAACTGGCCGTTTTCCACCGCCGCGTAGCGCGGGGTACACACGAGCTGGCCGCCGTCGGGCGTCACCAGCAGGGCGTGGCGGTTGCCGGTGAAACCACCCGCGTACCCGGCGGGGTTGTCCTGGCTGGTGCATTCGAGCCAGAGCGTGTCTTTGGTCAGCGGCACACAGAGCACAACGTGATTGAACTGGTTCGCGGGAAAATCAGTCAGGACGTTCGGCTCGGACTCCCCGGCCCGAATCAGCGCGCAGTACGAAGAAATACCCACGCTTTTCAGCAGCGCCTGGGTATAATTGGAAAGCGCCTTGCAGTCGCCATAACCCGTTTCGGCCACGGTGCTGGCCGGGAACGTCTGCCAGCCGCCCAGCCCCAGTTGAATGCTGATGTAGCGAGTGTTTTGCTGCAAAAACTCGTACACCTTCCGCACCTTCGCGGCCGGGTCGGAAAGGCCTGCCGTGAGGCGCTGCACCCGTTGGCGCAGGGGTTCGGGCAGGGCATCCCGGTCTTTGTTGAGGGCGTAGAAAAACAGCCCGAGGTCACGCCAGGAGGTCAGGTCGCCCCGGTAGCCCTCCACCACAAACTGGCTGGGGGCCGACAACACGCCCGGTCCCTGACTGACCCGCGCCGGTGTGAGCGATTCGGCCTCGCGGGCAGGCAGGGAGCCGACCTGCCAGGTGTAGTTCGTGCCCGCCGCCGAACTATCGACGCGGGCGGGGGCGACGCCGTTGAATTCGCGGTAACGGAGCCGCAGCCCGGTGGGCATTTGCACCGTCAGGCGGGCCGTTTCGAGGCTGTGACTGCCCTGGTGCGGAAACCATTCCGGGTAATTGAGCAGGTTGGTGGTGGTGAGCTGGCAGTTGAATTCAACCGTGAACGGGTAGTTGGCGTATTTGAATTCGCCCACTTTCGCGCGGTCGTCGTCGAACAGCGACCCCGACGACACGGCGCTCACATCCTGGACGTCGGCCTTTTTGAGCCGCTTCACTTCCTTGCCGTTCTCGTCGTACAGGTGGCCTTCAAACTCGCTGATTTTATTGTGTTTGTCGTAAAAAACCACCATCGCCGCCGCGTTCTGCCCCTGGGCATCGAGCACGGTTACGATTAGGTGCTCGCGTTTGGTGGCCTCGCCGGGGTTCTTCACCGAAAACGTGGTTTCGTGTCGCCGCACCACGGCGTGGGCGTTGGTACGCAACGCCTCGGGGATGGCGCTGACGGCGAATTCGGGCTTGTCGTCGGCGAAAAGCAGGTGGGCGGTCAGGAGAAGCAAGTTCATGGGTGGGCGTTTAGTGTTCTTTTTTCAGGACAACCTGCTCGGCGTGTTTGGCTACCACGTTGTCAAAAAAGGCCCGCAAAGCCGGATACTCGTCGGGTGCGAAGGTAGGTTTGCGCAGTTGCAGGCGGCTGGTCACTTGTAATTCATGCTCGCCCGCACTCACCGCAAACGTAAACCGGCCCGCATTTCCCGGCAGTGCCAATGCGACCGCTTTGGGCAGTTCTTCCACGGAGTAGCCTTTGGGCAGGATGAACGTCACCACGCTGGTTTCTTCCAATGCCGAACCAAAATCGATTGGAAAGGAGCGGGTAGGCGACCTGAAGAGATTTTCCCGGTGGGCCATTGCCAGCAAGGGGGTGAAATAAAAGCGGTCCGGAGTGCGCTGAACGGCGTCGTCACGACGCAGTACACAACGCACTACCAGGGCTTTATCCAGCGAATCCATGTTTTCCGTGGAAGTCTTGTCGATTTTATAGTCCTTAAAAATTTCCCTCAGCAAGTCCTCAGTCAGGTTGCCGGTTTTCTGCGCACGCAAGGCCGTTCGCCACAACAAAGCCACGTATCCGGTGCAGGAGGTCGTGGCTTCGCCCGATATGCTGCCGTCGGGTTCGATCACCATCCGGAGCGAATGGACACTGCCCTGAATGTGCCGGGAGGCAATGGGAATCCAACGCGAATTTGGCCCGTCAATCACCCTGCCCACCTGGTTGAGGCATTGGGGCGGGAGCATCCCCACTGGCAGAAAGGGCATGGTGGCGTCGAGAAAAACTTCTTTCCCACCGATTCGGGTAACGACGGCCACGTAATTGAACCAGGCGAGCGAGGGCAGCTCGGTTTGAACCGACCCGTGCGTGCGGGTACTCAGCAGCACCGGGTACGCTTCCAGCCCGGTGGCGCGGAGCAGGTTGATGACCAGAAAATTAATGTCGGCACAATCGCCTTTCCGGCGATTGAAATGGGCCTGGAGGTCATCCGACCAAAGGCTGAACGTGCCATCCCACGCCATGCGCTGCTTAATCAGGTTGTGGACCGCCGTGACACGGGCCAGCGTGTCGGGGTACTGCGTCTTTAGAGTTTTGCCCGTTTTCTGGAAAAAATCAAAGGAGGCAATGGCTTTACCAAACGAGGAATGGTCCGTAAGCCGTTGGTCGAATTCCTGCCAGGTTTTGTAGAAGCCGCCATCCCGGCGGACCGAGCGGAATTGGATTCGGGCGACGTAATCCCGTGCACAGGCCGTGTGTGGTTCTTCCTTGAAAGCGGGGATGTTGGTCATTACCCACCGGTATCGGATGCCGAATCCGGAGGGCTTCGCTTCTTCCACGGCAAGCGGACTGGAACTCAGCAGGACGATTTTATACGGGTATTCCGCCCCGAGCAGCAAACGGCATTCGCTGTGAATCACCGGGATTTCGCGCTGGAAAAGCCAATCTTCCAGGTAAACGAATTCCGACAGAACCGAGTAACTATACTCGATAACCGAGCCTTCGCGAACGTCCGGCAGCGTGAAGCGTTTGGCATACTGTTTCTCACTTTCCTTCTCTTCAAATACAGCCTCTTCGGCAAGCGGAGTGATCCGAACGCCGCCTTGCCCGTCGGCATTGAAGGTCTGGCCTTTGATTTTACGCACGAATTCTTTGCCCCGATAGCCATTCGAGAAAAACGGGATGGTGACCGTAGCCCACTTGTACCCGGATTTTCTCAGAATTTTTATCCGGACGCGGCGCTGGTATTCAAGACCGTTGACGCGATTATCTGCTAATTTCATTTCGCAGTAATCACTCAGAATGATCGCTTCGGCGGTCGTATCGAGGGGGTACGCATGAGCCGTGACGTCGGCCCAACCAATTGGTGGAAAGGGTTCCTGCGCAAACCCGTAGAGAAAACCGACGATCAACAGGCCCGATATACAAAATTTCATGCATGTGGCGGTTTTGCGCTTCCAGGGATTTACAACTTTTTCAACACCACCTGTTCGGCGTGCTTGGCTACGATTTTGTCGAAAAACGCCCGTAGGGTCGGGTATTCGCCGCCTGTGAAGACCGTTTTGCGGAGCACCAACCGACTGGTGACCTGAAGTTGATTGTCATTGACGCTCACCGAAAACGTGAACCGCCCGTCGTTGTTGGGCAGCGCGAAGGCGGCGGTTTTGGGCGCTTCTTCGAGGGCAAAACCCGCGGGCAGGGTGTACGTAACCAGACTGGTTTCTTCCAGGGCCGAACCAAAATCGACCGGGAAGGTGCGCGTGGGCGACTTGAAGGGGTTTTCGCGTCGGGCCGTGGTGAGCAGGGGCGTCAGGTAGAGCCGGTTGCCCGCCTGCTGGACGAGTTCGGTGCTTTGCAACCCGCAGCGCGTCACGAGTGGGGCCGTCAGGGAATCAGCGTTTTCCACGGCGGGCTGGCTCAACGTGCAGGCCGGGTAAGCACGGGGCAATTCTTTTTGCAGAAACGCCTGCATTCCCTGCGCAAACACTTCGGTGCGGCGCAGCAACGCGGCGTAACCGGCGTGGGTCGTTTCCGCGGTACCACTCAGGCTGCCGTCGGGCTGGAGAGCAAGTTGCAGGATGTGGACAGTGCTCTGCCTTTGGCGGGGCGTCAAACTAACCCAGCGCGGGCGGCGCAGGTGGATGAGCCGCCCGGAGCCGTTGAGGCAGTCGGCAGGGAGCATATCCACCGTGAGCAGCGGGCTGGTGGCATCGAGCAGCACGTCGCGCCCGCCAACGGGAACGAGTGCCGACACGTGGTTGAACCAGGCAATCAGGGGGAAATCCTGGGGCACCTGTCCGTGGTCGCGGGTGCTGAGAATCACCGGGTGGGCCTCCAGCCCCGCCTCGCGCAACAGCCCGACGAGCAGCAGGTTGATTTCGGCAGCATTGCCGGTTTTTCGCTCGAAAACGGTTTTCAGACCGGTTTTAGCCCAGAGCGTGTGCTGCCCGTTCCACGATACCAGGCTTTTCACCAGGTCGTGGACGGCGGTGAGGCGGGCCAGCGTATCGGGGTATTGCCGCCGGAGGGTTTCGCCGGCGTCTTTCAGAAACCTGGTGCGGTTGAGCACCCCGCCGAAGTCCTCGTCGGTAAGCAGGGTTTTGTCGAAATCCTCCCAGGTTTTGCTGAACGCCCGGGGCGCGTGGCCGGGCAGCGTGTAGCTGATCAGTTCGAAGCGGATACGCGCCAGGTAATCGTCGCTGGTGGTCATGAACGGTTCCTCGCGGAAGGAGGGCGCGGCCTCGACCGCCCACTCGTAGCGCACACCGCCGCCCACCGTCGGAGCCGAACGGTCAGTCACAAGGGGGAGTTCGCCCAGAAACATGACCCGGTACTGAAAATTTGGTGACAGCGAGAGGTGATACTCGCTGCGGCGGATAGGAATTTGGCGCTGAAACCGCCAGTCGCGCAGGCTGAACACGTTGTCCGACGTGAGCAGGTAGCTGAATTCCACCACCGAGCCTTCGCGCACGTTGGGCAGGGTGAAACGCTTCTGGTACAGAAGGTCGCCGGTTTTTTCTTCGAAAACGTCTTTTTCCACCAGGGCCGTGGTCTGGATGGCCCCCGACGCGTCGGCGTTGTAGGTCTGGCCGCGCACGTTGCAGAGGCGCTCCTGGTAGTTGACGTCCCGGCGGAAAAACGGCACCACGACCGTGGCCCAGTCGTACCCGGATTTTTTCAGAATCTTGATGCGGGTGCGACGAAAGTACTGCACCCGGTAGGCCCCATCGCCGTCGTCCTTGTCGAGGTGGGTTTCGCCAAAATCACTGAGCACGACGGCCTCGGCGGTGGTGTCGGCGGGATACGTCCGGGCGAGCACGTCGGCAGGATTGACCGGCGCGGCGGGCATCTGCGCCAGGGCCGTGGTGGTGAGGAGAAAGTAGGGAAAAAGAAATTTCATGCAGAAATAGGTGGGTACGTTGGGCGTGGTTGGGCAAACCGGTTGGCTCATTGCTTTTTCAACACCACCTGTTCGGCGTGCTTGGCTACGATTTTGTCGAAAAACGCCCGCAGGGTCGGGTACTCGTCGGGCAGAAAGAGGGTCTTGTTGATGGCAATCCGGCTGGTCACCTGCACCTGATTTCCGTTGGCTACCACGAGGTAGGTAAACCGCCCGGCGTTGTCGGGCAGGGCAAAAACGACTTTCTGGGGCAGATCCTCGACGGTGTACCCTTCGGGCAGGGTGTACACTGCCGTGAAATTCTGGTTGAGTGGCGCGGCAAAATCCACCGGAAATTTGCGCTCGGCCAGCCGGAACGGGTTGGTGCTTTCGCCCTCGGTCAACAGGGGTTTGAAATACATCCGGCCCCCGGCCACCTGCACGCCCTCGCCGATGCGCACGTCGCAGCGCAGCCCGAGCGCTTCGTTGAGGTCGTCGAGGTTGGCCACGTCGAGTTTGGCGAATTCCCACGAAGGCCGCGTTTTGCGAAAAGCCACGGCGTACTTTTCAGCACCATCGCTGAGCAGTTGGCGGCGGGCCGCCGCTCCCGCATAACCGAGGTGCGACACGTCGGCCAGGCCCTTCAGCCCGCCGTCGGCGTCGAGGCCGAGGGTCAGTACCATGTTCTGGGTGTGGCGGTCGGTGGGGGTGAGCGGTACAAAATCGGCGTCTTTTTCACGCACCAGCCAGCCTTCGCCGTTGAGGCAGCGCAGGGGCAGCACGCCGGGTTTGCCGGTCGGGTCGGTGGCGTCGAGCAGCAGCCACGAAGCGCCCGTTCTGACCGCCGCCACCACGTAGTTGAACTTGGCCAGTTGTGCCTGCCAGGCCATCACGCGCCCGTGGTCGCGGGTGCTCAGAATCACCGGAGCCGCTTCCAGGCCCGCCTCGCGCAGCAGGGTTACAAGCGTCAGGTTAAGGTCGGCAGCGTTGCCAACGTGCGCGTCGAAGGCTCTTTTGAGCGTGGTTTCGGCGTACTTCGTTTCGGTGCCGTTCCATTTCATCTGGTGGCGCACCCAGTCGCAGGCTGCGGCGGCGCGGCGGGCGGTGTCGGGCACGGTGGCCAGTTCGCGCGCGGCGTCTTTCAGGAAACTCCGCTGGCGCAACGCCCCGCCGAACGCCTCGCTTTTGAGCAGGGTTTCGGTCAGTGTCTGCCAGTTGTCGGAGAAATTGTGGATGCGTTCGCCGGGAAACTGCACGCTGGCGAGGTCGAATTCAACCTTCGCGACGTAGTCAGTCACGGTGGTCGTGTACGCTTCGTCGCGCAGGGCGGGCATGTGCTGGGCGGCAAAATGGTACTCGGTGGTCGTGGCCTGCACCCGGTAGGTGTTGATTTCAGTTCGGGCATTGGTCTGGGGGGCAAAACCCCGTGCCGGGCCTTCGTCGGTGGCTTCGCGTCGCATGATGCTGAACATCTGGCTGCCCCGTGTTTGCTCGGTTACAGCCAGGGGTTCATAGCCGCCCACGTTGACGTGAAAATCGAAGTACTCGGGAGCCGAAAGCCGGTACTCGCTCCAGGCCACGGGGATCCGCCGCTGAAACGCCCAGCCGTCGAGCTGCCACCAGTAATCCGACCGGACGTCGTAGGCGTATTCCAAAATGCTGCCCTCGCGGACGTTGGGCATCGTGAAGCGTTTTTCGAACAATCCGTCTTCTTTTTTGTCTTCAAAAACGGCGTCTTTGGCCAGTTTCTCTTTTTTCACCTGTCCGTTTTCGAGGTTGTAGGTAAAAGCCCGTAGGTTTTCGAGTTGTTCCTGGTGCTGGGCGTCTTTGCGGTAAAGCAGCACCCGCACGGTGGCGTGGTCGTAGCCCGCTTTGGTCAGGATTTTCAGGCGGGTGTGGTGCTGCGTACGCACAGCGAAGCCATTCGATCCGTACTCGAATTTGCTGGAGGCGACGTCGTAGAGCACGACGGCCTCGGCGGCGCTGTCGCGGGCGTATACCCGACTCTGGAGGTCGGCAACGGGTACTTCGCCGAATTTGACGACGGGGGCTTGTTGGGCAAAAACGGAAAAAGCCAGGCAACACGGCCCGGCCAGCAGGAGGGGTATGCGTAATTTCATGGAGAAGGTAGGTTGTTTGATCAGGATGGTTCGGCAATCAACCACACTTCCCCGTAAAAGCCAATTTTAACCCCAAAAAATTAGAGAACGGTTGATTTGGGGTTCGCCCGCTTGTCCGCGTTTGTAACTGCGCGGAGGCCGGAACGGGCGTTTGGAATGGTCTGGGTAGTCAGGTGCCTTTCCCGTTGTTCGAAGTGGGTAACTTGTCTTTTTCCCCGTTCCATTTTGGGTGTTCCCCGGGGCGGCGGGAATTGGCTTTTCGGGAAGATCCCTTTTTACCTTTACAAAAAGCAACCACCCATGCCCCTTCCTCCTGAACCACGGCAACGCACCCAACTCGCCCTATTAATCGCCCAGGGCCTGAGCGCCAGCGAAATGGCCAGGCAACTGAGGGTTTCGAGAGCAAAGGTTTACCGCCTGGTCAAGGAGTACGGGCTGCCCCTGGTAAAGCAGCCCCGGGGTGGCCAACGACGGGGCAAACCCGTAACCCGGCAGTTGGCTTCACTCACCGATGCCGAGGTACGCGAACTGCTCGTTCGGCACCGGAACAGCCTTTCCGGCCTGGCTGAGCACCTGGGCGTGAGCAAGGGTGGGGTGTACAACGCCCTGGCCAAACGAAATATCCACTCGACCAACCCCGGCGGTATGCCGAGCCACCAGTCTCCCGCCGCAAAAAAGGCTGACAACGAGCGACCCCCGTGGCCTGTGGCACACCGGCCCCTTTTTTAATGTTCGCCGAACGCCTTTTCCCCCGCCTTCACCGCCACCTTCAGGCGGTTCTCGGCGGGCGGGATCGGGCAGGTGAATGTGGGGTTGTAGGCGCAAAACGGGTTGTACACGCGGTTGAAATCGAGCGGCAACGCGTCGCCGCTCAGGCCGGCTTCGGGTACGTCGAGGTAGCGGCCCGCGCCGTAGGTTTCGGTGCCGTTGGTCAAATCCCTGAACGGCACGAACAGTTGCCCGTCTTCCTGGCTGCGAAACACGAGCAGGCGGCATTCCTGGCCGTTGAGCGTGAAGGTGGCGCGGCCAAAGGGTTGGTAGATCTCTGTTTCGCCGCCCGTCATGCTGATTCGGTAGGGTTTGCCGGTGGTGAGGCGTTCGAGCGTGGCCGTCACGCGGTAGGCCGGGTCGGGATCGTAGTAACGCAGGCCGGTAAACGCCGCCCGGTTTTGTATCGGCGAGGTTTTGCTTTCGCGGAACGCCGCATCTTTGTCGCGCCGCCGTTCCAGTTCAACCCGGCGGTAGTCGGCGGGGTCGGCGGCGGGTTTCATCGAATCGTAAAGCGTGTAGGCAATGATGGCGCCAATGGCGACGATGACGAGCAGGCGAATTTTTCGATTCATGGAACAAAAATAGGAACCTACCCGTCATTGCGAGCGCAGCGAAGCAATCCGTTGGGACTTGCCTAACCCAGTTCCCTGCACTATTTTGGCTGGATAGAAACAGATTGCTTCGCTTCGCTCGCAATGACGCAGGGAATTAATAACGGGGGACGGGGAGTTATTTAACCGGAAACCGAAAACTGATTAACTGAAGCATGTTCACCGGCATCATCGAAGCCCTCGGCGAGGTTCTTGAAATCATCCCCGACGAAGGCACCAACCTGACCTTTCGCCTGCGGGCCGCGCTCGCCTCCGAACTCAAAATCGACCAGAGCCTGAGCCACAACGGCGTGTGCCTGACCGTGACGGACGTCAGCGGCGACACCTACACCGTCACCGCCGTGGACGAAACCCTGAAAAAGACCAACCTCGGCAGCCTGGCGGTCGGCAGTTGGGTGAACCTCGAACGCTGCCTGGCGGCCAACGGGCGCTTCGACGGCCACATCGTGCAGGGCCATGTGGACCAGACCGGCCGCTGCACGGCCATCGCCGACCAGGGGGGTAGTTGGCTCTTCGACTTCGAGTACGACGAGGCCAGCGCAAACATCACCGTCGAGAAAGGCTCGATTTGCGTGAATGGCGTCAGCCTGACGGTGTTCAATTCGACCCGCAACGCCTTTCGCGTGGCCATTATTCCCTACACCTACGCGCACACGACGTTCCACCAGCTCCGCGTCGGCGACGCCGTCAACCTCGAATTCGACGTGGTGGGCAAGTACATCCGGCGCATGCTCGAAGGGCAACTGGCGGGGTAAAGCGGCGTTACCGGGCGTAACTGTTTCGTCGCGGAATACCGGAAAATCTCATCTGAATAAGGGGTTTTTGTCGCTCCAAAAGGCGAATTCAGGCCTATAAACTTTTCAGGAAGAAATTGGGTATGCTCCTGATGGGGGCCACTTTATTGGAGCATCGGAGCGAAAGTTCCGATGCTTTTTTCGTCTTAATCAATACTCCTTTAACCTATGAAAAAACTCCTACTCAGTCTGCTACTGCTTCTGGGCGGACTGGTCACGGCGTGGGCGCAGGACCGCACCGTATCGGGCCGCGTGACCGCCGGAACCGACAACGCCCCGCTGCCGGGCGTGAACGTGGCGCTGAAAGGCACCAACCGGGGCACCACCACCAACGGCGAAGGCCGTTATTCGCTGGCCGTTCCCTCGTCGGGCGGCACCCTCGTGTTTAGTTCGGTGGGTTTCAACAGCCAGGAAATCGCCGTGGGCAACCGCTCCAGCATCGACGTGGTCCTGGCCGACGACGCCAAGGGCCTTGACGAAGTGGTGGTCGTGGGCTACGGTACCCAGAAAAAGAGCCAGTTGACGGGGGCCATTTCGTCGGTCTCGTCGAAGCAAATTACCGAAATGCCGATTACCAACGTCGGCCAGGCTTTGCAGGGCCGCGTGGCGGGGGTTGACGTGGCCCAGTCGGGGAGCAAGCCCGGCTCAGTGCCCACCATCCGGATTCGGGGGCGGCGGTCGTTCAACGCTGGCAACGACCCGCTCTACGTGGTGGATGGGATTCCGCTTTCGGCGGGTTACGAAGACCTTAACCCGAACGACGTGGCCTCGATGGAAATCCTGAAAGACGCGACCGCCACGGCCATTTACGGCGCGCGGGGTGCCAACGGGGTGGTGCTGATTTCGACGAAACGCGGGGCACCCACCGGCAAAACGACGATTAGCTACGATTCCTACGTGGGGGTTACCGACCCGCTGGATAAAATTCACCTGTTCAACGGCTCCGAATTCGCCGAATTTGTGCGGGAAGCTTACCGGACGACTAACAACTACAAGGACGTCAACGGGAATCCGGTGCCGACCGGCGTTTCTGATCCGTACGCCGACTCGAAAGTGGCCGTTTTGGGCGGCGACCCCGCAGTGGCGGCCGGCATTGCCGCCGGTCGGGATACCGACTGGCAGTCGCTGATTCTGAAGCAGGGTTTTCAGCAAAACCACTCGCTGGGGGTTCAGGGCGGCAACGAGAAAACGCAGTTCTACATTTCGGCGGGGTATTTTCAGGACAAAGGCATTTCGCAGGGGCTGGACTTCACCCGGTATTCGCTCCGGGCCAACATCGACCACCAAATCAACCGGTTCGTAAAAGTAGGGCTGTCGTCGTACCTGATGTACAGCGTACGCAACGGGGCCAACCTTAATCCGTACAGCTTTACGCTCCAGCAAAACCCGCTCGGCAGGCCCTACGATGACAACGGCAACCTTATTTTTTCGCCTACCAACGACGCCCTGCTCACCAACCCGCTCGCCGAAATTGCGCCGGGCGCGCAGGTGGACCAAAACAAAAAATACCGCATTTTCAACAGTATTTACGCGGAGGTAAACCTCCTCGACGGGCTGAAGTACCGGGTTAATTTTGGCCCTGATTTTACCATTCAACGGGCCGGACGGTTTGTTGGCTCGTTTACCAACGATCGCAAAGGCGGCGACCCGCTGGCGGGTACCAACAGTTCGTTTGGGTTCAACTACACCCTGGAAAACGTCCTGACGTACAACAAAACGTTCGGCGCTCACAGCCTCGGCGTCACCGCCCTGCAATCGATTCAGCGGGACAATTTCGAGTTCAATAACACGAGTGTGCAGGGCGTTCCGGCGGAAACCCAGCAGTTTTACAACGTGGGCAACGCCAGCCTGGTGCTGGGCGTGGGCAGCGGGCTTAGCCAGTGGACAATCAACTCGTACATGGCCCGGGTCAATTACGCCTACAAAGACAAGTACTTGGTTACGGCTACGCTGCGTCGGGACGGGTCGAGCCGGTTTGGGCAAAACACCAAGTACGGGAACTTCCCCGGCATTGCCCTGGCCTGGAACGTAAGCAGTGAGCCTTTCCTGAAGACCGTTTCCTGGATGGACCTGCTGAAAGTACGCGTCAGCCTCGGATCGGTTGGGAATCAGGGTGTTGCGCCGTACCAAACCCAGGGGTTACTGAGCCGGACGGCCTACGCCTGGAACAACACGCCCGCCTACGGCTACCGCCCCAACACGATTGGTAACCCGGATTTAAAGTGGGAAACCTCGACGACGGCCAACATAGGGGTGGACTTCAGCCTGTGGCGGGGCCGGGTAAGCGGTGCGCTGGAACTCTACCAAACCAGAACGACCGACCTGCTGCTTTCCGACCAGCTACCCACCTCGATTGGCTTTAATGCCGTGACCCGCAACATTGGCGAGACCAAGAACAAGGGGATTGAACTAAGCGTCTCGACGGTGAACGTGAACACCGACGGCGGTTTCAAGTGGTCGACCGACCTGACGTTTACTAAAAATACCGAAGCGATTGTTTCGCTCTACAACGGGGCCGTCGATGACCTGGGCAACAAGTGGTTTATCGGCAAGCCGCTGACGGCGTACTTCGATTACAAAAAGGCCGGAATCTGGCAAACCAGCGAGGCGGATCAGGCCAAAGCCTTCCAAAGCAACGTGGGCCAAATCAAGGTTCAGGACACCAACGGCGACGGTAAAATCACGTCCGATGACCGGGTGTACCTGGGTTCGGACATTCCAACCTGGAGCGGTGGGATTACAAACCGGTTCAACTACAAAGGCTTTGATTTGTCGTTCTTCGTCTACGCCCGGATTGGCCAGACCATCCTGAGCAGTTTCCACCAGAACAACAACGCCCTGGCGGGTCGGTACGAGCAGATCAAGGTGGATTACTGGACGCCCAACAACCCGACCAACGAATTCCCCCGGCCCAACTCAAGCCAGGAATTCCCGGTTTACAACACGGCCATCATCTACTTCGACGGCTCGTTCGTGAAGGTGCGCAACATCAATTTTGGTTACACCTTCCCCGATAAATTCGCCCAGCGGCTGCACCTGCAATCCCTGCGGTTGTTCACCAGCATTCAGCAGCCGTTTATTTTCTCGTCGTACCGGTCGAAGTACAACGGCGTTGACCCCGAATCGACGAACGGTACCGTTGGCAGCAGCGGTACGACCCCCGCCACCCGCGTGGCGACGTTTGGCCTGAACGTTAAATTCTAAAATCCTGAGCACCATGAAACGGACTTTTTTCATAAAAACTTTTGGCGTACTCAGTACGATGGCTTTTTTACTCGTCGGCCAATCGTGCAAACACGTGCTGGATGAGGAAGTGGTTTCGGGCATTGGCAACAATTACATCAACACGCCCAAAGGGTTTGAGGATGCCAGCAAAGCCGCCTACTCGTCGTTGCGGGTCTTTTACGGAACCGAAAACGGCCTGACGATGAGCGAGTACGGCACGGACCTCTTCACGACCGGGGCCGACGGGAGCTACAAGGGCTTTCACTTTTACGACACCCAACTCAACAGCTTCGTCGATTACCTCCAAAACATGTGGGCCGAGCTTTACCGGGGCATCAACACCTGCAACGCCGTAATTGAGCGCGCTCCGGCGGCAACGGGGATTACCGACGTCCTCAAAAAGCAACGGGTGGCCGAAATGAAGTTTCTGCGGGCGCATTATTACTTCCTCCTCGTCCAGCAGTGGGGTGGGGTGGACCTGCGGTTGACCGAAACGCTGGCCCCGACCAAAACCACCGCCCGAGCGTCGGAAACGGACATTTACAAAGCCATTACGTCCGATTTGGAAGCGGCCATTCCCGATTTGGAGAATAAAATCCGCTCGTCGGATTACGGCCGGGCCACCAAAGCCGCCGCCGAACACCTCCTGGCCCGGGTGTACCTGACCAAAGCCACCTCGTCGGCCAAAGCCGCCGACGATTACGCCAAAGCCGCGACCTACGCCCAGAACGTCATCGCCAACTACGGATTCAAGCTCCTGCCCGATTTTGCGAGCGTGTTCATCCAGGGGGGCGGCGAAATCAACGACGAGGTCATCTTCGCCGTGCAGTACACCTCCGACCCGCTGACCAACGCCGACGGGAACTCGCTCCACCTGTATTTTGGAATGCAGTACGACGTGCAGGCCGGCATGGTGCGCGACATTGCCAACGGGCGACCCTTCAAGCGGTTGCGCCCGACTAAGTTTTTGACCGAAACCGTCTTCCAGGATCGGGTCAACGACTCCCGCTACAAAAAAACGTTCAAGGACACCTGGTATTCCAACAACCCCGGCACCTTCAACACGGCCTTTGACAACTCCAAAAAGACGGTGACGTTTAAGGCCGGCGACACGACCATTTACATTCCGGGCGTCGAATGGACCCTGGCCCAGCGGGCCGCCAAACCCTACCAGGTGCTGGTGCCGAGTGCCTACACGCCGGCCTTGTTCCCGACCCTGCAAAAATTCCTCGACCCGCTCCGGCCCGACAAAACCTACACGAACGGGAGCCGTGATTACCTGGCGTTCCGCCTGGCCGAAACCTACCTGATTCTGGCCGAAGCCCAGTTGAAGCAGGGCAAAACCGCCGAAGCCACTGCCGCCATCAACGTGGTGCGCCGCCGGGCGGCCTGGCCGGGCAAGGAAGCCGCGATGGTCATTACCCCCGACGCCATGAACATGGAAATGATTTACCAGGAACGCGGCCGCGAACTGGCCGGGGAGCAAACCCGCTGGATGGATTTGAAACGCTGGGGAAACCTGGTGGAGCGCGTGAAACTCTACAACCCCGATGGTGCGGCGAACGTGAAAGAAATTCATAACCTGCGGCCCATCCCGCAAACGCAGATTGACCGGACCGAGAAAGCCGCCGGCGGCAGTCCGGGTTTCGCACAAAATCCGGGGTACTAACCCGGTAGGCCGTACGCAGCAGGCAGTTTACAGTAAAAAGCACCGCCTTTCCTGTAAACTGCCTGCTGATTTTTTACTTTCGAGCACTAAACCTGACTGCCCATGAAAGCCACTCCAACCTCCCGCCGCCAGTTTTTGCACCAAACCGCCGCGCTGGCCGGGGCCACGTTTCTGCCCCTCGATTTACTGGCCAAACCGAAGGGCCGAGCGCGGCCCGGCCTCAAACTCGGCTACTCGGCCATCACCTGGGGCGGCAACGACGCCAAAGCCATCGAAGACATCGCCACGCTCGGCTTCCGGGGCATCCAGCTCCGGGCCAATACCTTCGGACCCTACAAGGCCAAACCGTCGGAATTGAAGGCCCTGCTCGACGCCAAAAAGCTGAGTCTGGCCATGTTTTCGAGCGGCAACGTGGAAATCGACCCGGCCAAAGAACAGAGCACCATCGACCTGCACGTGGCCCACGCCAGTTTTGTGAAAGCCCTCGGCGGTTCGGCCCTGCAACTGACCAATGACCTGCGCCAGAAAGACCGCCCGCCCACCACCGATGAACTCAGGCGCCTGGCCGAAGTCATGAATAAAATTGGTCAGCAAACCGCCGATTTAGGCGTGCAGGCCACCTACCACAACCACATGAATCAATGGGGCGAAACGCCCGAAGAAGTGGACGCGATCGTGCAGGCCCTCAACCCGAAGCACGTGCGCCTGCTCCTCGACGTGGCCCACTACCACCAGGGCGGCGGCAACCCGGCGAAGGCCATCGTGCAGTACCGCGACCTGCTCCACACGTTGCATTTGAAAGACACGAAAAGCCCGCTGCCCGGCAACGACAACCCGAAAGCGTACCAGTTTGTGGAACTCGGCCAGGGCAATGTGGATTTCCCCGTCCTTTTTGCCGCCCTCGATAAGATCAGGTTCAAAGGCTGGGGCGTCGTCGAACTTGACGGGGTGCCCGACAAGACCCGGACGCCCCTGCAATGCGGCGAAATCTCGCGGGCGTTTCTGCGGGAAAAACTCGGCGCGGACATTTGAGTTTCTAACCGCAAAAGCGCAAGTTGTTTTAATACGCGGTTCGCCCCACCCGCATTGCCCAGCACCGCCGCCCAATGGGTGTTCCCGGCAATTTTCCCCGCCCGAATGGGTAAATTCCCGGCTTCGGCGTTCTTTGTCAAACAAAAAAATAATCACGCATGAACAAACCCCTCTGGCTATCCCTGTGCGCCGGACTACTCACGACGGTGGCCCTCGCCGGGCCACCCAAAGCGGCCTGGGTCAGTCTTTTCAATGGCAAAGACCTCAAAGGCTGGAAACAACTCAACGGTCAGGCCAAATACGAAGTCAAAAACGGCGAAATTACCGGCACCACCGTCGCGGGTACGCCCAACTCTTTTCTGACGACGGAAAAAGAATACGGCGATTTCGTGCTCGAAGTGGAATTGCTCGTGGACAACGCCATGAACTCGGGCATCCAGTTTCGCAGCCTTTCCAAACCCGATTACCAGAACGGCCGCGTCCACGGCTACCAGGCCGAAGTGGATCCTTCCGACCGCGCCTGGAGCGGTGGCATCTACGACGAAGCCCGCCGCGACTGGCTCTACATTCCCAACCAGAACGAAGCGGGCAAAAAGGCCTTCAGGCGCGGCGAGTGGAACAAATACCGCATCGAAGCCATCGGCAACGTGCTCCGCACCTGGGTCAACGACGTGCCCGTGGCGTACCTCGTGGACGACCTGACGCCGAAAGGCTTCATCGCTCTGCAAGTCCACGCCATCGGCAAGGACGACCAGCCCGGTAAGCAAATCCGTTGGCGCAACGTCCGGATTCAAACCGAAAACCTGAAACCCAGCCCCACCGACGACACGCCCGTGGTGAACCTCGTGCCCAACACACTGTCGCCCCAGGAAAAAGCCCAGGGCTTCAAACTCCTGTTCGACGGCAAAACCACCGCAGGCTGGCAACCGATTTTCGACCCCGCCGCGCCCTTGCGCCGCTGGGAAGTGCGCGACGGCACGCTCTCGGTGCTGAAATCCGACGGCTCCGAAACGGGCAACGACATCGTGTACGAAAAGCAGGTCGGCCCGGCCTTCGAGTACGCCTTTGACTTCAAGTTCAGCGAAGGCGGCAACTCCGGCGTGAAGTATTTCGTGGACAAAAAATACAGCCCCGGCGGCAAATCGGGCATTGGCCTGGAGTTTCAGGTGCTCGACGACGCCAAACACCCCGACGCCAAAATGGGCCGCGACGGCAACCGCACCCTCGGCTCGCTCTACGATTTGATTGCCTCGAAAAAGGTGGACAAGCGGTTCCAGAAAAAAATCGGCGACTGGAACCAGGGCAAAATCGTCGTGTACCCCGACAACCGCGTGGAGCACTGGCTCAACGGCTTCAAGGTGGTCGAGTACGTGCGCGGTTCGCCCGAATTCAAGGCGCTCGTCGCCGAAAGCAAGTACAAAAACTGGGACGGCTTCGGCCAGGCCCGCCAGGGCTACCTGCTGCTCCAGGACCACGGCGATGCGGCCAGCTACCGGAGTTTGAAGTTCCGGGAATTGAAGTAACCTGTAACGCCGACCGCCGACGCGCAGTCATTCTTGTCGGCGAAGCGGACAATCCTGGCTAATTTGTTTTCACCAAGTCGTTTTCAACCTCAACCTTCGCCGACAAGAATGTCGGCGCTACGTGTATGGAAAATCGCCGGGAATTTCTCAAAAAATCCGTCCTCGCCACGGCGGGCCTCAGCATTGGGGCCAACGCCATGAGCGCCAGCAGCTACCGCAAAATCATCGGGGCCAACGACCGCGTCCGCGTGGGCGTGGTGGGTTTCTCCGACCGCCACCGCTCCTCGCACATCCCGCCGTTTAAGGACATGGCCAAGAAAATGAACTTCGAGGTCACGTCCGTTTCCGACATCTGGAACCGCCGCCGCGACGAAGGCAAGGCGTTTCTGGAAAAAGAACTCGGCGGCACCGTGACGGCCTACCGCAACAACGAGGAAATGTACAACGCCAAAGTCGTGGACGCGGTTTTCATGAGCACCGCCGACTTCCAGCACGCCCTGCACACCATCGAGGCCGTAAAAGCGGGCTGCGACGTGTACGCCGAAAAGCCCCTGGCCGAAACGATGGAAGACAACCGCGCCGTGCTGAAGGCCGTCAAGGCGTCGGGCAAAATCGTGCAGATTGGCTCCCAGCGCCGCAGCGGCGACGCGTACTGGGCGGCGGACGAATTCATCAAATCGGGCAAATTCGGGCCGATTGTGATGGTCGAACTCGTTTGGAACGTCAACCAGCCCGGCCGCTGGCGGCGGCCCCAGCTTACGAAAGAACTCAAGGAAAGCGACGTGGACTGGAAGCGCTTTTTGATGAACCGCCCCTACGAAGCCTTCGACCCCCGCAAGTACCTCGAATACCGGTTGTTCTGGCCCTATTCGTCGGGCATTCCCGGCCAGTGGATGTCGCACCAGATTGACACCGTCCACTGGTTCAGCGGCCTGCCGCACCCGCGCAGCGCCGTGGCCAACGGGGGCATTTACCAGTGGAAAGACGGCCGCCGCAACCCCGACACGCTCACGGTGGTGTTCGATTACGGCCCGCTCAACGACCCCACGACGGGCTTTCAGGTGCAGTTTACAAGCCGGTTCAGCAACTCATCGGGCGGCACCAAGGAAGTGTACTACTCCAACGGCGGCGAACTCAACCTCGACACCAACCTGATTTCGCCCAAAGGCGGCATGACGGCGGGCGAAGCCAAAGCCATGGGCCTGCAAGCCAACCTGCTGCCCGAAGTCAGGCTCAAGGGCGAGCGGGTCGAGGCCGGAGCCAACACCGGCGGCGACACGCTCACCTACAACCACATCAAAAACTGGATGGAGTGCGTGCGCAGCCGCAAGCAGCCCAACGCGCCCATCGAGGCGGGGTACCAGCACAGCATTGCCAACATCATGGCCAACGCCGCCCAACGCACCGGGCTGCGCGTCACCTTCGACGACAAAACCCAGGAAGTGATGGCGGGTGGAAAGGCGTTTAAGTACGGGGAAAACGCCTGACGTACCGCGTACCGAACCTCCTCAAACCAGTCAAACCTCACAGGTCTTGAAGACCTGTGAGGTTTTTTTTTGGTGTGGTTTTTTTGTGCGGCGGAGTGAATTTTGCAACATCGCCGCCGTCACCCGTTTTTTCCCATGCCCAAATCCAAACAAACCCCCGCCCCAACCAACCCCGACGTCGTGCTCATCGGCGCGGGCATCATGAGCGCCACGCTCGGCGTGTTGCTGAAAGAACTTCAGCCCAGCCTCACGATTGAAATCTACGAGCGCCTCGACCACGCCGCCGCCGAAAGCTCCGACGCCTGGAACAACGCGGGCACGGGCCACTCGGCTTTTTGCGAACTCAACTACACGCCCGAACGCGAAGACGGCACCATTGAAACCGACAAGGCGGTGAAAATCGCCGAGTCGTTCGAGGTGTCGAAGCAGTTCTGGGCGTTTCTGGTGGAGAACGGTTTCCTCAGCAACGCGCCCGGTTTTATCCGCCAGATTCCCCACCTGAGTTTCGTCTGGGGCGAGGCCAACGTGGACTACCTCCGCCGCCGTTACGACGCCCTCCAGCAGTCGCATCTTTTCGAAGGGATGCAGTACAGCGAAGACCCGGCTCAGATTGAAACCTGGATTCCGCTCGTGATGGAAGGCCGCGACCCGGCCCAGCCCGTGGCCGCCACGCGCATGGATTTGGGCACCGATGTCAACTTCGGGGCGCTGACGCGCTGCCTGTTCCAGCAACTGCAAAACCACGACGGCGTCACGATGCACTTCAACCACGACGTGCGCGATCTCTGGCGCTCAAAATCGATGGGCGGGTGGAAAATCCGCGTCGAAGACCTCGGCACCGGCCACACCCGCGACGTGCGCACGCCGTTCGTCTTCATCGGGGCGGGGGGCGGTTCGTTGCGGCTGCTCGAAAAATCGGACATTCCCGAAAGCCGGGGCTACGGCGGCTTTCCCGTGGGCGGGCAGTGGCTCAAGTGCCTCAACCGCGACCTCATCGAGCGCCACGGGGCCAAAGTGTACGGCAAGGCGTCGGTGGGTGCGCCGCCCATGTCGGTGCCGCACCTCGACACGCGGTTTATCGAAGGAAAAAAGGAACTGCTGTTCGGGCCGTACGCCGGGTTTTCCACGAAATTTTTGAAACACGGCTCGTACCTCGATTTGCCCAAATCCATTCAACTGAGCAACGTCGCCCCCATGCTGATGGCGGGTTTGCACAACCTGCCACTGACGAAATACCTCATTCAGCAGGTGATGCAGTCGCCCGAAGACCGGCTGGCGGCGCTGCGCGAATACTTCCCCGCCGCCCAACTCAACGACTGGGAGCTTGAAATTGCCGGGCAGCGGGTGCAGGTGATCAAAAAAGACGAGGAAGAAGGCGGCGTGCTCGAATTCGGCACCGAGGTCGTCAGCGCCGCCGATGGCAGCATCGCGGCTTTGCTCGGCGCGTCGCCGGGGGCCTCGACGGCCGTTTCCATCATGCTCGACCTGATCCGGCGGTGTTTTCCCGAACAAACCGCCTCGGAAGCCTGGCAGCGGAAGTTGCGGGAAATGATTCCGTCGTACGGCCAGTCGCTGGCGAACGATGCCGACCTCACCCGCGCCCTGCGGGCCAACACGAGCGCGGTGCTGGGCCTGCCCGTTTTCGAACCCGCGCCGATGGTGACGCGGTAAACGAGTACAAAACCAGAAAGCCCCCGTTTTCAGCGCGCTGAAAACGGGGGCTTTCTGGTGTAATCGCGCCTCAACCGAGCACGTTCAGGTCGGCAAAGCACTGGCAGATGACCGTGTAGTAGCACTCGCCGTAGAGCAGAAAAAGCCAGAGTTTCAAGTCCCGGCGTTCGGAATTGGTCAGGATGGGCAGCACCTGACGGAGTTGAATTTCAAACGCCAGGCGGTCGCGGCTGACGGCCCGGATCGACGATTGGATGAGTTCGAGCATGATGAAGAAGGTTTTAGGGATTGATTCACGATCAGAAAACGCTGAAAACGAGCGGGTCCGTATGAAAAATCTGACGAACGGTCGGGTTTTGGACGAAAGCCGGGGAAGCGGCGGCGGGTAGGCGGGAAAACGAGACCAACTGCCCAGCCGGGTTACCCGGCCGGATCCGAAGCGGTTTTTGCGAAGCCGGACTTCAACCAAACGCGCTTTGAAACACCACCTCCAGGTTTGCGCCGCCGCCACCCCCGCAATCGCAGGCACCCCCGGCCGCCGGGCATTCGTTGGGCGGGCAATCTTTGTTAAACTGGGTCGCCGTAACGCAAAGGCCCGGCGTGTCTGTGCTGGAACAATTGCAGGAAATGTACTGGCATTTTTCGATCTCCGGGTAATCCAGCGGGCCGCTGTCGGCGAAAATGACGACGTAACTGGCTCCATCCACCAGGTTTTTAACGGCCGTCGGCACCCGGACGAGCACCATGTCGCTGGTGTGCTTGCTGTTGAGCAGCGTGGCTTTTTTAATAAAAATCGCCTCGAATTTTCCGGCTTTCAACACGGGTTGGAGGTAGGCCCGAATCGAGGTTTTCCGTGCGGCGGGCAGGGAGGTCTGGCGTAGCCACGTTTCGAGCGCCGGGGCGCCCATCGTTTCGATCTGGGCGGCTTTCAGCGGCGCGGTTTGTTTCTTGAAATAATTCGTCAGTCCCGTAACAACCTTTTGCGGTACGGGGGCGATCGTGGATTCACCCGCGTGGCGGGAACCCGGAGCAGGAGTCATCGTCAGGAAAAGGAAAGGGAGGCTGGTTAACAGCGCGAGCGTTTTCATAGGTTGGACTTGAATTTAAAATGGAACTGAGTTTTACGGCATTCTTCCCCAACCGCTCCCCACCCGGCACGGCACACGCAGTGCCCGCACCGAGGCAGCGCCCTGGCGTACGGTTGGTTTCGGAAGAAAGGGGTGATTAGGAAGCGTTCGACGCCGAAGCGTCGGGGAAGCGCGGATGGTCCGAACCGAAAAGCATCGGCGATACGTCCGATTGGAAGAACAAAGGTAGGCGGGTCACTTGCGTTGCGGCAAGCGGGTTTCTACCCCATTTTTAGGGTAAAACTACGGCTTTGCACAGTTCACTCAGTTACTGAGGCCGGGGCGTCGACTGAGGTATTGGAAAAATAGGTGCCGGGTTTTGTTTCGTGAGGAAACAATGCTACTTTTAAAAAGTCAATGAAACGCACATGACGCGGAAGCAATTGGACCACCTCATCCGAATCCACGAGGGCCAACGGGATTTCGCTAAAGCTTATCTTGACAAGCACTACCATGACCTGGAGGAGCAGGACAAAGAAACCGAATGGCTTAACCGCTACATCTTCCACAAACGAGTCGTGGAGCAGTTGAAACAAGAAAAAGCTGAGGACGAATAACGGGAAGTGGTTTTCCTAAACGCAGATACCCATGCTGACCCAGCGACGAACAAATTTTGATACCGATCTGGCCCAATTCCGTCAGGAATCCGACGCGGCCATCCAGTTGGCCCGCGAGTCGGGATTAACCGTCGATTTGGCGGAGTGGTTGACCGTCAAACGCTATGCCGAGCGGTACGGCCTGACCACGCAGGTGGTGACGAACTGGCTGGCGCGGGGCGTTATCCCCGCTGACTGCACGATGACCCTGCCAGAACTGAACGACCTGCGACTGGTTAAAAATCAGCCTTACCGGTAAGCGAGTCGCTTTTGCCATTCTCGCTCCCGCGCCCTATTTTTATCCCCTGTGTACTGCATCATCGACGTTGAAACCACGGGCACGGTCAAAGGCCCCGCGCGGCTGACCGAAATCGCCATCTTCCGCCACGACGGGGCGCAGGTGGTCGATTCGTTCCACTCGCTGCTCAATCCCGGCTGCGCAATCCCGCCGTTTATTTCCCGCCTGACGGGCATCACCGACGCCCTGGTGGCCGATGCGCCCCGGTTTGCCGAAGTCGCCCTCGAGGTGCTGACCCTCACGCAGGACACGGTGTTCATCGCCCACAACGTCCACTTCGATTTTGGGTTTCTGAAAAAAGAACTCGGCTGGCTCGGCCATGCCTACCAGCGCCCGCTGCTCTGCACGGTGCAGATGAGCCGGAAAATTTTCCCCGGCCTGCCGTCGTACAGCCTGGGTAAACTCTGCCACTCACTCGACATTCCGCTCGCCGACCGCCACCGCGCCCGGGGCGACGCCGCCGCGACCGTCCGCCTGTTTGAGCTGCTGCTCCAGCACGACCACCGGGGGCTGATTCCGCGCATCGTTCCCGCTGCCGAACCGGTTTTTTTGCGGACCGGACGATAAATTTTCCCCCGCCGTCCCGAAACTTTTCGCTAAACTTGTGGCTAAAACCCCCGCACCGGGACTTGAGCCATTCGCCCGATGATTAAAATCAGTACCCGCTCCACCCGCGACGTCCTGCTGCACTTTGCCCTTGTTCTTGGCCTGTTCCTGGCGCTGTTTCTCGCGTTTTTCTTCGTGTACCTCCCGTGGAATACCCACCACGGCGAAACCATCACCGTGCCCAAACTGGGCGGCATGACCACCGAAGAACTCGAAGATTTTCTGGCCGACCGCGACCTGCGCTACGAAGTAAGCGACTGTACTTTCGTGGCTGGCCTCCAGCCGCTTACCGTGATTTCGCAGTACCCCCGCGAAGGCTCGAAGGTGAAGCAGGGCCGGAAAATTTACGTGACCATCACCACGGCCACGGCCCCGCAGGTGCGGATGCCCAAACTCACCGACCTCTCGTACCGTAGCGCCGAAGTGACCCTGCGCAACTACGGCCTCGTGCTCGGCAACCTGACTTACCGCAACGATTTGGCCGAAAACGCCGTGCTGGAGCAACAGTTTCAGGGCAAGAAAATCGAACCGGGGACGTTAATTGCCAAGGGGTCTAAAGTGGACCTCGTCGTGGGCGACGGCCTCGGCAATACCGAACTCGACGTGCCCGACGTGGCCGGAAAATCGCTCGACGAGGCCCAGCTCATCATCAAAGGCTCGGATTTGCAGGTGGGGACGATCATCTACGAATCGGCGGGCGCCGCGCCGGGCACGGTGATTCGCCAGCGGCCCGTAGCGGGGCAGGGCGAGAAAATCCGCGTCGGCGACGTGATCGACCTGTGGATTTCGGGCCGCCCCGAACCCAGCGGCGAAGGCGGCACGCCCGACAACGGCACCGACCCGCCCAATCAGTGAGTTTTTTTGAACGCAAATGGGAACACGGATAACGCGGATGAGACGGGTACTCACGGATTTTTTTTATCCGTGGCAATTTGTCAAATCCGTCTTATCCGTGTTCTCGTTTTTACTGGGATTCACCGCCAGCGCGCAATTTCGCGAAGTGCCACTCGGCACGCGGGCGACGGCGCAGCCGTCGCCGAAACCACTCCGCACCGAAGCCCTGAGCCTGCCGTTTTTCGACGATTTCTCGCTCGTGCGCAACGGCCTGCCCGACCCGGCGCTCTGGCAAGCGGGCGGCGGCACGGTGGTCAACAACACGCTGGCGATTAACCACCCGTCGGTCAACGTCGTCACCTTCGATGGCCTCAGCCGCAGCGCCCAACCGTACGACCCGCTCAATCAACTCAGCCAGGGCGCGGCAGACACGCTTTCTTCCCAACCCATTGATTTGTCGGGTCTTGCGCCCAACGATTCGCTCTACCTGAGTTTTTTCTGGGAAGCCAAAGGCCTCGGCGAACAACCCGACCGGGAGGACTCGCTGCAAGTGGATTTCCGCCTCGCCGACGGCACTTGGCAGCCCGTCTGGTGGCAGCGTGGCGGGCTGACGCCGACCAGTCAGTTCACGCAGGTGCTCGTGCCGGTGAACCGGGCGGGGTATTTCCACGCCGGGTTTCAGTTCCGGTTCCGGAGTTTCGGGCGGTCGTCGGGGGCGTTCGATACCTGGCACGTCGATTACGTATACCTCAACAGGGGCCGCCGCGCCACCGACCGGTTTTTCAAAGACGTGGCCGTGCGCAGCCAGCCCACGCCGTACCTGCGGCGCTACCGGGCCATGCCGCTGAGCCAGTATTTGAAAGCGCCCGCCGCCGAAACCGCCGACACGGTGCGGACGGACATCGTCAACCTCTACAACAACAACAATTTCACCACGCTGCGCTTCAACGTGCGTGAACTGACCACCGGGCAGGTCGTGCAGCAGTTTACCGAACCGGCGTCGGTCAATATTCCTGTGGGCGCTTCGCAGGTGAAAACGGCCAAACCCGCGCCGCTGACCGCCTTTTCGGGCAAAAGCGCCGTGCTGCGCTACACCTTCGACGTGCTGACGACCGACGACCAGAACCCCACCATTCCGGGCGTGAACCTCAAACGCAACGACACGCTGTCGGCCCACGCCGTGCTCGCCGATTACTACGCCTATGACGACGGCACCGCCGAGTACGCCGCCGACCTCAACCAGCGCCTCGGGCGCGTGGCGGTGCGGTTTGTGCTCAACCAACCCGACGTGGTGGGCGGTGTGCGGGTGCTGGTGGCCCCGTACCCGCGCGGTGTGGGCAATCTGAATTTCACGATGCAAATTCTGGAAAACAGCGCTGGGCGACCGGGCCGGATTCTCGGCGGGCAAAGCTTCGCCGTGGGTGCGCCCAACGCGCCGGGCGGTTTTACGGAGTTGAAACTCACCACGCCCGTAGCAGTGCGCGACACGTTTTACGTGGCTTGGCTCCAACTGAGCGACAACCCGCTGACGGTCGGGCTGGACAAAAACACCGACGCCGGGCGGCAGATTCTCTATAACCTCGGCGGCAGCGAGTGGGTAACCAACGGCGGCGAACTCCGGGGCAGTTTTCTCGTCCGGCCCGTGATGGGGGGGCAGCAAAGCACCGTTCTGACGGGCACGGACGCCGAACCGACGTCGGATTTTACGGTTTTCCCCAACCCGACCCACGGCCCGCTGCGCTGGAACGACGCGCATTTCGAGCGCCTGGATATTTTTAGCGCCGCCGGGCTGTTGCTGCGAAAAATCGCCGTGCGAGGCCAGACCGAAATCAGCGTGGCCGACCTGCCCGCTGGATTATACCTGTTGCGGTTCAGCGACGAAAAGCGTTTAATTGTTAAAAAGCTGATTATTGATTGGTAAGATTTTTTAACCGCAGAGTCAGGGAAGTTTTACGCAGAGGACGCAGCAAAAAACCCGGCGCACTCAGCGTAAAACTCCCCTGACTCTGCGGTTAAATCCCAACCCCGATTTTTTCAAACCCCATCATGGACATTACCGTACAAGAACTCAAAGAGCGCCTCGACAAGGGCGAAAGCCTGAACCTCATCGACGTGCGCAACCCCGACGAGCACGAAATGGAAAACATCGGGGGTCGCCTGGTGCCGCTCGGCGATTTGGCCGATGAACTTGATAGCCTGGAAGACCTGAAAAATGAGGAAGTCATCGTGTACTGCCGCTCGGGCAACCGCTCCGGGCGGGCCAAACAGATGATGGAACAGGCGGGTTTCACCAACGTCCGCAACCTGCTCGGCGGCATGCTCACCTGGAACGACGTGCATGGCTGAGGCCAGCCTCTCCGCCGCCGACCTGAAACGCCGCCTCGACGCGGGCGAAGTCCTTTGCCTGCTCGACGTGCGCGAACCCGACGAATTTACCGGGTTCAACCTCGGCGGTGTAAACATCCCGTCGGGAGAATTGCCGGATCGAATCGAAGAACTCAACGCCTGGAAAACCAGTGAAGTCGTGGTGGTGTGCTATTACGGTGCCCTGAGCGACTACGCCAGCCGCTACCTCCGCCGGAAAGGCTTTGCGAAGGCCCTCAACGTGGCGGGCGGGCTGGAGGCGTACCTGAGTTTGTGAAGGGTAAGGAGTGATGGAGTGATTTTTCTTGTCTCACCCCATCACTCCTTTTTTTCGTACAGCATCGGCAGCCGGATGAGGAACTGCGTGCCCAGGCCGGGGCGCGTTTCCACGTCCATGCTGGCGTTGAGCAACTCGCACAACCGCTTCACGATGTACAGGCCGATGCCCTGGCTTTCGGGTTGGTAGGAGACTGGTTCGGCGAGAAGGGTGGCTTCGGTCAGGGGTAATTTCTCGCTGGGAAGTACCGCCAGGATGCGGGCGTGATCGACGGGCGTCTCCCGGAAAAGTTCGGTAAACTCATCGGCGGTGGGCGTGGGGTCGGCCAGCCAGGCGGCCGAGCGGGGCGACAATCCCGGACCGGTATCCTGCACCGAAAGCAGCCAGCGGTTGGCGGTTTCACGCGCCCAGCGGAGCGAAACGCCGCCATCCTGGGTGTATTTCAACGCGTTGAGCAGCAGGTTTTGCGCCACGCGGTACACTTTCACCGGGTCGCCTTCCACGGGCAGGTGCTTGGGACCACTGCCGCGTAAGTACAGGTTCCGGTCGTCGGCCAGGGGCTGCATGCTTTCCAGCAACCCGTGTAGCAGTTCCGCGGCGTCGAAGGGTTCGGGCTTGAGCGATTCCTGCCCGGCTTCGAGGCGGGCCAGGTCCATCAGTTGCGTCAGCAGGGCGGTGATTTTCGGAAAATTCCGCTGCAACATCTGGAGCATTTCGGTGCGCTCCTCCTCGGTGCTTTCGGGCTGGTCGAGAATAAACGCGGCCCCCTGAATGACGCCAAAGCTGCTGTACAGATCGTGGGAGGCCATCCGGAGTAAATCGCCGCGTTGCCGCACCAGTTGCTTCACTTGGTCGAGGGCCTGCTGGAGGCCCTCGGCGCGGCTGGCGGCTTCCAGTTTTTGCAGCGTGTTGTACTGGCTGACGCTGCCGCCAATGCCCTCATAAATGAGTTGGTTGATCAGCGTATGCGCCTGGAAAAGCGCGTCAGGGTCGAGGGTTGGATTGATAAGCTGATAATCATGAAGTTGCTGGAGCAGGCAATCGTGGAGGCAGGCCATTTCCCCCAGAATTTCCTGCAACGAATACCCCTTGTGCCAGCGGTGCAGGCCGTGTTCGCGGGCCTTTTGCAGGGGCGCAGCATCTTCACGTTCCTGCCGGAAGCGCTGGTCGAGCACGTTAAGCAGGGCCGGAATGTGATCGTTGAATTCTTCCCGCGTCAGGCTGGCCCCCGTGTGGAGCGTCGGGTCTCTCTCGCAAACAATCCGCCACCTACTCAAAAGGGCGGCCCGGTGGGTGGAAAGGTAATCGGCAAGTGGGGCTAAGGGCGGTTGAAATGCAGTAGCGTCCGTGCTGGCGCCGTTCATGGTGTTCTGGGGTGGGGTGGTGGGGTGGTTAATCGAAGCGACAAGTTAGGAAATGTTTCAATCCAATGGGCCGGATTCCGGTTTGTGCGTATTTTTACCGTACGTAATCCATTTCTATCCCTGCCCACGCGCGGCAGTGCCCCAACCCACCTATCCAAGCTCCATTTATGCCTATTGCCACGCCGGGTTCCCGAAATTTTAACCAAGCCAGCATTCTCGTCGTCGAAGACAACCAGGACCAGCAGGCCCTCATTCGGTACGCCCTCAAGCAGAGTCTGGCCGAAGTAACCCCGGTTTTCGTGGACAGCGCCGTGCGGGGACTGGCCTACCTCAGCGAGTGCGTCAGCCAGCAAATGCGACTACCCAGACTGGTCTTGCTGGATTTGTACCTGCCCGAATCCGAGCAGGGCTGGCATTTTCTGCGGGAAGTGCGCACCAACCCCCAGGCGCAGTCGCTGCCGGTGGTGGTGCTGAGCATTTCGCGCGACAAGGAAGACATCGACAAAGCCTACCAACTGGGGGCCAACTCGTTCATTTCCAAGCCCATCGAATTTCGCCACTGGGCCACCTACTTCGACGCCCTGCGCCGCTTCTGGTGGGAAACCGCCTCGCTGCCACTGAACGATTGAGTGATTGAGTGAGGGGGAAAGACAACGTGCATTTCAATCACTCAATCACCCCTCACTCAATCACTCAACACAGTTCATCCCGCCACCATCCCGCCGTCGATGGGCAGGGCGTGGCCGGTGACGAACGAGGCCGCGTCGGAGCACAACCAGACGATGCTTTCGGCCACTTCTTCTGCCCGCCCGAAGCGCTTCATCGGGATGGCCTGCTCCATCATCGCGCCGCGCTCCGGTCCGACGGCCTCCAGCAGCCCTTCGACCATCGGCGTCATCGTGAAAACGGGGCACACGGCGTTTACCCGGATGTTCTTTTTGGCGTATTCGAGCGCCGCCGTGCGCGTCAGGCCGATGACGGCGTGCTTGCTGGTGGCGTAGGCGAGGTTGTTGGGAAAACCCACCAGCCCCGACACCGACGACACATTGACGATGCTCCCGCTACCCTGCCCCAGCATCACGGCCAGTTCGGCCTTCATGCACAGAAACACGCCCGTCGTGTTGACGGCCATCACCTTCTCGAAATTGTCGAGCGGGTATTGGTGCGTCGGGGCCAGCACGCCGCCGATGCCCGCGTTGTTGACGGCGAAATCCAGCCGCCCGTACGTTTCGACGGCAAACCGGACCAGCGCGTTGACCTCCATTTCCTGCGAAACGTCGCAGCGGAAAAACGTAGCCGTGCCGCCCGCTTCCTGAATCAGCCGGACGGTTTCGGCCCCGCCCGCCTCGTTGACGTCCGACACGACGACGCTGGCCCCGTTCTGGGCGAACAGCAACGCCGCCGCCCGGCCCAGCCCCGACCCGGAGCCGGTGACGAGGGCGGTTTTTTGGTGGAGATCTTGCATGAACTTGGGTGTAAATGGCAACTCGGATGAGTCCGACTCATCCGAGTTGCCGATGAATTGATTCGATTTTCCCCACCAGCACTTCATTAATCTTCACGTAACTCTCGTAGGTCCAGCCCGCTACGTGGGGCGAGAAGATGACGTTGGGCAGGGCCGCCAGGGCGTCGAACGTCGCTTGTTGTTCGGGCGTGAGTTGGGCCAATTTTTCGTTTTCGAGCACGTCAAGGCAGGCCCCGCGTACCTGACCGCTCTGCAACCCAATCAGCAAATCGGCCAGCACGACGATTTCGCCCCGCGACAAGTTCAGCAAAAAAAACGGCTTGCCCATCCGCGCCAGAAACCCGGCATCGAGCCAGCGGTGGGTTTCTTCCGTGAGCGGCACGTGGAGGCTGAGCACGTCGGCTTCGTCGAAAAGCCGTTGCAGCGTCGCCGGTTCGGCGAACGGGCCGTCCACGGGGGCGTACTTGTCGTAGGCCAGCACCCGCACGCCGAAGCCACTGAGCCGCTGGGCGAAGGCCCGCCCGTTGTTGCCATAGCCGATCAGGCCCACGGTTTTGCCCATCAATTCGGTGCCCCGGTTTTCCTCGCGGTGCCAGATGTGCTGGCGCACCTGCGCGTCGGCGCGGGGCAGGTGGTTGAACAGGGCCAGCAACATCCCCACGGCGTGTTCGGCCACGGCGTCGCGGTTGCCTTCGTTGGCGGCGAACACCCGAATGCCCCGCTCCCGGCAAATGGCCTCGTCAATTAAATCCAGCCCGGCTCCGGCGCGGCCAATAAATTGCAGGTTCGGGGCTTTCGCCAGCATTTCGGCGTCCACCGGCGTTTTGCTGCGGATGATCAGGCCCTCGAAGGAGCCAATTGCTTCGAGCAGGGCGGCGCGCTGGATGGTGGGCTGGTAGTCGTAGGCAAAACCGGCCCGGTCGAGCATTCCGAACAGGCTGGGGTGCATTTCGTCGGCGATGAGGATGCGCTTCATGGGTTTGACAAAGAACGGGAAACTCGCCGAAGTGAAAAAGCGGCACCGCGCAGGCGGGGCCAAAACCGGGGATGAATGCGTAACTTGCGGCGAGAACGTTTTCACGTACACGCCTAATGAAGACCTACCGAATCCTTTTACAGCCTGAGCCGGAAGGCGGTTTTACGGTCACGGTACCGAGTTTGCCAGGATGTATTACCTACGGCCAGACGCTTGAGGAGGCTAAATCGATGGCTCAGGAGGCCATCGAAGGGTATTTGGAAGTGTTGCAGGAACTGGGTCGGGAAATTCCTGATGATAGCAATACGCTCGAATACTCGCTAACGCTGGCTGCCTGATTATGCCGCCCACTCCAAAGCAACTCATCCGATTGCTCGAAAAACGGGGCTTTGTCCTGAAGCGCGTTAAAGGCAGTCATCATTACTTTTTTCATCCCGAGTCGGGCCGAATTACATCCGTTCCGATGCATAACCGAGACCTGTCAGTCGGAACGTACCACGCGATTTTGAAGCAGGCAGGTCTTGACAAAGACGATTTGAAATAAGCCGGTAGACAATGGCCTGATGACCATCGACTAAAGACTGACGACTCTATTTTCCATGTCCGACCAACCCCAACCCACCAAGCCCGTCGTGGGCATCACCCTCGGCGATTACAACGGCATCGGTCCCGAGGTGATTCTGAAAGCCCTGAACGGCAACCAGTTGACCCGAATCTGTACGCCCCTCATCTACGGCTCGATGCGCGTCATCAACCGCTACCGCACCCTGCTTGACTTCAAGGACTGGCAGTTGCAGGGCATTTCACACCCGGAGCAGGCCAGCCTCAAGCTGACCAACGTGCTGACGTGTTTCCCCGACAATCAGACCGAAGTGGAGCCGGGCAAACCCACGCCCGAAGCCGGACAAGCCGCCCTGGCCTGCCTCCAGCGCGCCACCGACGATTTGAAGGCCGGGCTGCTCGACGCCGTCGTGACCGGCCCCATCAACAAGCACACCATCCAGTCGGAGGAGTTCAAATTTCCCGGCCATACCGAGTTTTTCGCCAACGCCTTCGAGGTGCGCGACAGCCTGATGTTCATGGTAAGTGAAGGCTTGCGGGTGGGCGTGGTCACGGGCCACGTGCCGCTCGGACGGGTGCGGGCCGGGGTCAACCAGGACTCGCTCACGCGCAAACTCACCCAGATGCTGGAGTCGCTCAAGCGCGATTTCAACATCATCAAGCCGAAAATCGCCGTGCTGGGCCTCAACCCGCACGCGGGCGAAAACGGCCTGCTCGGGCAGGAAGAAAAAGACATCCTCGTGCCCGTGCTGGAGAATTTCCGGAAAAAAGGCCACCTGGTGTTCGGGCCGTTTCCGACCGACGGCTTTTTCGCCGCCGGGCACTACCGCAAGTTCGACGCCGTGCTGGCCATGTACCACGACCAGGGGCTGACGCCGTTCAAGATGCTGGCCTTCGACAGCGGCGTCAATTTCACCGCCGGACTGCCTATCGTGCGCACCAGTCCCGACCACGGCACGGCTTACGACATTGCCGGAAAAGGCGAAGCCGACGAACACTCGATGATGGCGGCCATTTTCACGGCCATCGACATCGCCAAAAACCGGAGCCAGAACCCCGCGCCCAAACCGCCGGTACCGGAACCCAAAGCCGCCAACGGGGAACCGAAAGCACAAAATCAGGAACCCCGCGAAAAGAAGCAGGCCCTCCCGGCACCTGAAAACCCCCGCGAACCGCGCACCAACACCCCCAACCCGCAGGGCCGCGAGCCAGACAAACTCACCGACTCCCAGCCCGCCGATTCGCCGCCTGCGGAGCCGGAAACGTCGGCGTGGGTGGCTACGGAAGTCGAAACCGCGCCCGACGTTGTCCCTGAAATCCAAACGGAGGCGTCCCACGCCGAAGCCCCCCGCGACACGCCGCTTCGGGAAGGCGAAAGCGACGCCACCGCCTGATTCTCACTCCTTACTCCTGACTTCCGACTCCTGATTTCCATGCTTCATTCCATGACCGGCTTTGGCCGCGCCACCGCCGAGGTAAACGCCTTTTCCGCCACGGCGGAACTGAAAACCCTGAATTCCAAGACCATCGATGTGTTTTGCCGCCTGCCGCGCTCGCTTTCGGCGCGGGAAATCGACCTCCGCAACCTGCTTACGGCGGAGTTGGAGCGCGGGAAAATCGAGTTGAACGTGACCACTCAACGCACCGGCGAAGCCCAGGCCAGCCTGACGATCAACCGCCCGATGGTGGCGGCCTACGTCCGGGATTTGCGCGAAACGGCCCGCGAAGTGGGCGCGCACGCCGAGCGGAGCGACATCGAACTGCTCAAAATCGCCCTGACCCTGCCCAACGCCACCACCACCGACGCCGTGCCCGAAGCCGAAGCCGCCGACGAGTGGCTGGCCGTGCAACGGGCCGTGAAAGCGGCCATCGCCGAGTGCCGGACGTTCCGCGAGCGCGAAGGGGCCGTGGTGGAACACCTCTTCCGCGAAGCGGTCAACACCATTGACGCCCGCCTGCGGATGGTGGCCGAACTGGACGTGCTGCGTATTCCAACGGTGCGCGAACGGCTGCGCAAAAACATCATGGATTTGCTGGAAAGCGACAGTTTCGACCAAAACCGTTTCGAGCAGGAGCTGGTGTACTACGTCGAGAAGTACGACATTTCCGAAGAAAAAGTGCGCCTGCAAACCCACCTCAACTACTTCCGCGAGGTGCTGCTCGAAGGCAGCGGCAAAAAGCTCGGGTTCGTCAGCCAGGAAATGGGCCGCGAAATCAACACCATCGGCTCGAAAGCCAACGACGCGGGTATGCAACGGCTGGTGGTGGAAATGAAGGACGAACTGGAGAAAATCAAAGAACAAACGGCGAATGTGCTTTAAAAAAGGAGTCAGGAGTCAGTAGTCAGGAGTCAGTAGAAAAGACAAAAAGAGTGTTTAGATGTTCTACTGGCTTCTGACTACTGGCTCCTGACTCCTGAACTTGCCTTGCCCCTCGATTCCGTTTTTTACGAACAACCCACCCTCGACCTGGCCCGTACGCTGCTGGGCTGCGTGCTCGTTCACGAAACGGCCGAGGGCCGGACGGCGGGCGTGATTGTCGAGACGGAAGCCTACCTCACCGACGACCCGGCCTGCCACGCCTACCGCCGCCAGACGCCCCGCAACGCGCCCATGTTTGGCCCGCCCGGCACCGTGTACGTGTACCAGATTTACGGGCAATACCACTGTGTCAACATCGCCAGTGGTGCCGAGGGCGTCGGGGAGGCGGTGCTCATCCGGGCACTCGAACCCACCGAGGGAATCGCCCTGATGACCCTCCGGCGCGAAGCGGGCATCCGGCGGGTGAAGGCCACTTTTGGGCAGCCGCACCTGGAAAAACCGCTATTGCCCACCCAGCTTTGCAGCGGTCCCGCCCGGCTGGTCACGGCGATGGGTATTCACAAAGCCCTGAATTTTAGTCAGATGCAAGCTGGCCCGCTGTTTGCCGAGCCACCGAGCCGGTCGGATTTCGACATCGTGCAGACCACGCGCATCGGCATCACCCACGGCGCGGCGTTGCC
The DNA here is from genome assembly GCA_965249815.1 of Spirosomataceae bacterium. Lineage (GTDB taxonomy): Bacteria > Bacteroidota > Bacteroidia > Cytophagales > Spirosomataceae > JAJAZB01. Next base: position 2,899,057 of record CBDFMV010000003.1, read on the forward strand.
GTACCGGTTTTACGTGCGGGATAACCGGTTTGTGAGCCGACGGTAGGGAAGATGCTAAACAGGCGGTTGGCAATATGGCATTTCCTGTTGTAGATTAACGGACTTTTTCCGGAATCCATCACCTTCTGCCTTTCCTCACCCACTTGGATGAAGCCGCCCTCTGAACCCACCCAACCCCTTGCGCAGCCGGATTTTTTCTTTAAGTTTTTGGTTGAAAACCTTCCCGTCGGCATTTTTCAGTCGGACGTCAAGGGGCATTGCACCTACTTCAACCGAGCCTGGGAGCGGCTTTCCGGGCTGAGTATCGCCGAATCCCTGCGCGACGGCTGGGTGCAGTGCGTACACCCCGATGACCTCACCTCGGTGCTTGGAATCGCCCGCCACGGCATCGAGCACCGGCGTGAATTCAAGGCTGTTTACCGCCTCGTCAAGCCCACGGGTGATTTGCGGCACGTCTTTCTGCAAACCGTGCCGGTTGCCAGCGACGCCAACACCATCCGGGGCTTCGTTGGCGTCACCATCGACATCACCGATCAGGTCGTGGCCGAAGAAAACCTGCGCCTGACCAAGCAGTGGATCGATTCGTCGCCCGAAGGCGTGCTGGTGATCAATGCCAGCGGGCGGGTGGTGTACATCAACGCCGAAGCCCTCGGGCACCACAGCTACGACCTTGGCGACGTGCTCGGCCAGCCCATGTGGGAGTTGGATCAACGCATCAATCCGGCGCGGTTCCGTTCGTACGACGATTGGAAAGCGCATTTTGAGGAAATCCGGGCGGTGGGTAGCGTGGTGGTGGAAGGATCCCACCGCCGGGCCGACGGCACCGAACTGCCCGTGGAGGTGTGCATCAAGTACCTGCACGCGGGCGATGGCGAATACCTGGTGGCCTTCGGGCGTGACATCAGCCTGCGCCGCCACGCGCAGGCTGAAGTAAAAGCGAAGGAAGAGTACTACCGGCAAATTCTGAACGCCATTCCCGATCTGATCCTGGTGAAGGACCAGCAAAACCAGCCCACCTGGGCCAACGCCACCTTCCGCGACTTTGTTGGAGCCGCCGACCAGCAACCGCTGGCCGTGCTCAAGGAGTGGTTCGAGCCGGAATCGCTGACCCTCGACCGACGAGTGATCGAAACCGGCCAGTCGGCCAGCCTCGAAACGCCCCACACCCGGACCGACGGCGAAATCCGGCAGTTTCAGACCATCAAAAACCCGCTCTTCGACGCCGCCGGTCAGGTAACACAGTTGCTCGAAGTGAGCCGCGATATCACCGACCTTTCCGAAGCCCGCGAAACGATGCTGCGCAAAGACCGGCTGCTGTCGGCAGTGGCGAAAGCCTCCACGATTTTTGTCAGCGAAAAAGACTTCGCTACCGCGATGAACCAGGCCCTGGAAATCCTGGGCCACGCTACCGCCGTGGACCGGGCCTACCTGTTTGAAAACCGTTACAAACCCGAGACCGACGGCTGGGTGATGTGCCAGCGCTTCGAGTGGAACTCGGGGACTGCCGCGCCGCAAATCGACAACCCCAACCTCCAGGAAGTGCCCTTCGAGGCCACGCCGGAGTTTGTGCGACCCCTGATGAACCACCAACCGCTGGTGGGCCTGACGAAGAGTTTCACGGGGCCGCTGCGCGAAATGATTGAGGTTCAAGACATTATTGCCATCATCGTGTTGCCCGTTTTCGTTGGCGATTTGTTCTGGGGCTTCGTCGGCTTCGACGACTGCACCCACGAGCGCACCTGGACCGACGCCGAACAGGCCACGTTGCTGTCGTTTGCCAACAGCGTGGCGGCGTTCATCAGCCGCCTCGAGCAGGAGCAGAACCTGGTGCAGGCCAAAGAAGCCGCCGAGCAGGCCACGCGGGCCAAGTCGGAGTTCCTCTCGGTGATGAGCCACGAAATCCGTACGCCGCTCAACGCCGTCATCGGCATGTCGCACCTGTTGCTCGAAGACGAACCCAAGCCCGAGCAGCTCGAAAACCTGAAAACGCTGCGCTTTTCCGCCGAAAACCTGCTCGTGCTCATCAACGACATCCTCGATTACAACAAAATCGAAGCGGGCAAGGTGGAATTCGAAAAGGTGGACTTCGACCTGCGGCTGCTCATTTCCAACATCAAGCAGGCCAACGGCATCAAAGCCGAAGAGCGGGGCAACAAAATCCGGCTCATGCTCGACGAAGACCTGCCCGCCTTCGTCGTCGGCGACCCGGTGCGGCTGGGGCAGGTGCTCAACAACCTGGTTTCCAACGGCGTCAAATTCACTGAGAAGGGCGCCGTCACCATTGAGGTCGAACTCGTCCGGCGCGACGCCCACGAAGCGCTCGTGTGCTTTTCGGTCAGCGACACGGGCATTGGCATTCCCGCTGAAAAGCAGGAACTCATCTTCGACAAATTCACCCAGGCCAACTCGCAGATCACCCGGCGGTTTGGCGGCACGGGCCTCGGGCTGGCCATCACCAAAAAGCTGCTGGAATTGCAGCACAGCCGCATCGAGTTGGAAAGCGAAGTGGGACGCGGCTCGAAATTTTCGTTTAAACTGCCGTTTCCGCTGAGCCAGAAAACCCAGTTGCCCGACCTGCGCGAGCGGTTTTTGAGCGAGGAAAAAAACCTCAACGGCCTGCGCGTGCTGCTCGCCGAAGACAACAAAATGAACGTGCTCGTGGCCGAGAAATTCCTCACCCGTTGGAACGCCGTCACCGACGTGGCCGAAAACGGGGCCGTGGCCGTGGAAAAGGCCCGCGACGGTCAGTACGGCGTGATTCTGATGGATTTGCAAATGCCCGTCATGGACGGCTACGAGGCCACCCGCACCATTCGCACCTTCAACGCCGACATCCCGATTCTGGCCGTATCGGCCTCGGCCATGTTCGATATCCAGGTGCAGGCCTTCGAAGCGGGCATGAACGACTACGTGACCAAGCCCTTCAACCCCAACGAGTTGTATCAGAAGATTGTGCGGCATTGGCGGGGGTAGCGCCCACGAAATTACTTTTCAAGCGGAAATCAGCAATCCCAGCGCCCCCACCGCCAGCCCCATCCCGAGCCAGTTGAGCCGCGAAAGGCGTTCGCGAAATCCCGCTACGGCCACGCCCGCCGCCACGAGCATCACGCTCAGGTTGTACACCGGGAAAAGCACCGCACCGTTGCCGCCAAAATCACCGAGGGCTTTCACCAGAAACAGGTACGACAGGTAATTGCTCACGCCCAGCACTACGCCGCCCGCCACGCTGTGCCCGTGCAGGCGCTCGCGGCCCCGCGCCAGTTGCATGACCAGCGCGAAGCTTCCGGCCCCAGCAGCGCCGCTGAACGCCAGCCACGTGAAGACGGTTTCGGGGAAAATGGCCCGGCGGGTCAGGGCGTTGGTCAGGATGTTGATGAGGCCGTTCATGACGAACACGGCCAGTGGCAGCAGGGCGACGAAGCCCGCTCCCGTGGCTCCGGTCGCCGTGCCACGGAGGCGGGCTTCGTCGCCCTGCTGCCTTCCTTTCACCGAACTCAGCCCAATCGCGACCAGCGCGAGCACCAGCCCGGCGTAGTTGGCCGTCGTGAGCGACTGCCCGGCGCGGCCCAGCACCAGCAGGCTGAACGACACCGGCAGCACCAGCGAGAGGTTGGTGGCCAGCGTAGTGACCGTCACGCCCGCCCGCCGCACGCTGAGCGAGGTCAGGTTGAAGGAAACGAGAAAACAAACGCCGAGGAACAGCGTCAGGAACAGCGCACCGGAGGGTTTTACGGAGAAAGTTTGGGGCAGGAAAATCGTTCCGACCGCCACGCAGGTGAGGTAATTGACCGCGATGGCCTGAAACGGACGCACGCCGAAGCGCACGAAGAGCCGGAAAATTAAGGGCAGGGCCGCCGAGAAGACGACGCTGAGCAGGAGGTTGATCATTTCACTCAAACTTTGGCAAAGTTTCCTACTTTGCCAAAGTTTACCGTTTTCCGCTGCACTCATGCCCTCCAGCCGATTCAAAAATACCCTGGCAGGCATTTCCTGGTTCAAAGATTTTGCCCTGCCCATTTTGGTGACCATGGTCGGCGTGTACCTCGGTCTGTGGGCGAGCGAATGGGAAGAAAATCAGAAAGACCGCCAGACTCGGTTGCAGATTTTTGAGCAAATCGGCCGGGAAGTGACAGAAAACAAAAGCAGCCTGGTGTTGTCATATCGGTACCACCATCAACTCCACGATTCGCTGCGGGCCTGGAATCAGGTTGGATTGCCCATGCCGGAACGGTATCGGCGAGGTCAGGCGCTGTTTAGAGGCCTGAATACGCCTTTTTTTCAGGAAGCGGCGTTTACTTCCCTCGTCAATTCGGAAGGGTCGCGGCTATTGACCTACGAGTTGTCGCTCGACATCAACCGGGTGTACGCAATGCAACGCCGACTCGATGGCATCAATCAATTATTTTTGGGCCACCTCATTGCCCAATTCGTGGACGGTGGGGAAGAAACCGACGCACGGGTTTACCGCATCCTGTCTGTTTACCTGAACGACGCTCTGAATTCCGAAGAAACGCTGGTCCAGCAGTACCGGCGGCTCCAAACCCAACTCAAAAGCGCCCGGTAATGAGCGCGTACGAAGTTGGGCAAGCATACGCCGCCGACCCGCCGCTGCTGCCGCGCTTCGAGCGGTTTCTCTTCAACGAAACCCGCCACCTGCACAGCCAGGGCGAGGGAGCCACGGCGTTTTTCCTGCTCAATTCCACCACTCAGACCTCTGACGCCCGGCTGAGTTTGTTCGTTCGGGAAAACAGCGCCGTCAGCCCGTTGCGGGCTACGCTTGGCGGTATCGAAGTGGCCCCCGACGTGCCGGAAGCGGCGCTGGAGATGCTGCTGGAAGCAGTGGACGGCTGGGCAGTTGCCCAGAAACTGACCCGCATCCGCCTGACGCAGGGCCCCGCCGCCTACGCGCCCGGTCTCGCTGCCAGCCTCGACGCGGCGTTGAAAAAAGCGGGCTACGCGGTGCTTTTCACCGACCAAAACCAACACCTCGCCTTGACCGGCGAACCCGAAATCCGACTGCACGAATCGGCACGGCGACGACTCCACAAAGCCCGGCGGGCGGGATTCGTTTTTTCAACCTGGGAAAACCCGGACTGGGATTTTGCCCACCGGTTTATCCTCGCCGCGCGCCAGCGCAAGGACCTGCCGCTGAGCCTGACGGCGGTGGAACTGCGAAAGTTGGGCGAAAATTTTCGGGACGATGTGGCCGTGTTCACCGTCCGCGACGGGGCGACGGTGGCGGCGCTGGGCGTCACCATCCGGTTGAACGCCCGCGTGTTGTACCACTTCCTGCCCGCCGATTCGGCGGCGTACCTCCCGTTCAGCCCGACGATTTTCCTCAACGTCGGGCTGGCCGACTGGGCGCGGCAACGCGGCTTCGGCCTGCTCGATCTGGGCATTTCGACCAAACTTGGGGTGCCCAACGAGGGGTTGCTGCGGTTTAAGCGGAATCTCGGCGCGGAGGTTTCGGAAAAGCGGGTGTACGAAAAACAACTTCTCCAACCCGTCATTGCTTCGCTGCGGTAATCGAATCGAGTGAAACGAGATTCGATTACCGCAGCGAAGCAATCTGTTGCCAGTTGCCTGATCCAGTGCCTGGGAATCATTGGCAGGATAGAAAACCGATTGCTTCGCTCCGCTCGCAATGGCGAGAGGGGAGGAAAAGGACAACGTCGCCTATTTCACCGTAAACTGCACCCGCCGATTCTTCGCCCGGTTGTCGTCGGAGTCGTTGGGCACGAGGGGCTGGGTTTCGCCGTAGCCTTTGGCAATCAGGCGGATGGCGGCGACTTTTTTCTCCGTCAAATACTTCACCACCGACTGCGCCCGCTTGTCGGAGAGCTTGAGGTTCACGTCGTTGCCGCCCACGTCGTCGGTGTGGGCCGAGATCTCGAGTTTCACGTCGGGGCTGTTGAGCAGCAAATCCACCACGCGGTCGAGTTCCTCGAACGAGTCGGGCTTCAGCGCCGCCGAGCCAGTCTCGAAGGTGATGTTGTCGAGTACCACGGTCGCGTCTTTTTTCAGCGCCGCCAGGGGCACTTTACGCAACAACCGGCCCCGGCCTACGTCGGCGGTGTCGGCCACGAGTGGGCGCACGAAAAAGGCGTAATTCGGGGCCTGGATGCCGATTTTGTAAGTTTTGCCGGGGTCGAGGAGCACGGTCACCTTGTCGCCGTCGGGTTTCACGTCGAGCAGTTTTTTGGTTTCCATGTCCATCACCTTCACGGCGAGGGCCTTCAGCGCCGGGCGCGGCTCCTTGCCGTCTTTGTCGAAGCCCTCGAACTGGTAGGGCAGGGGGTTGGGCATCAGCGCGAGGGTGCGCTCCACGTCATCGCCTTCCTTCGCCGTACTCATGTCGAGCGGCTGGTTGTACGGGTAAAAACCCGGCACGGTGGTCGTGAGCGTGTATTTGCTGCCCACGCGCATCACCATCGAGAGTGCGCCCTCCGCCGTGGCCGTGGCCACGAGGGCTTTTTCCTTCGGCGTGCTGCTGCGGGCCGTGACGGTGGCCGCGACGGGCTGCTTCGTGGCGGCGTTGATGACCTTCGCGTCGAGGGTCAACAATTTGTACTTCCGGTACTTGTCGGGAATCGTGACGGTGAAAATGTCGCCCGTGTGCTGGTAATACATCAAATCGCCCGCCGCCGACACGGAGGCAAACTGGTCGGCTTCTTCGGTGTTGATGTAGGCCAGGTTGATGGGGTCGCTCCAAGAGCCGTCGTCTTCCTGAAAACTCTGCCAGAGGTCGAAACTGCCCACGCCGCCCGCCCGCACCGAACTGAAAATCAAGGTTCTGCCATCGGCCATGATGCGGGGTGATTTTTCGCAGCCCAGGTTTACGGGCGCGGGTAGTTTTTCGGGAACGCCCCAGTCACCGTTGTCCTGCCGGGTGCTGACCCAAATCGTGTAGCAGATTTCCTTGTCGCGGCGCTTGACGAAGTTATCGCGGATGAAATACAATTTTTTGCCGTCGGGCGAAATGCTCGGAAAGCCCTCGTACCGTTCCGAATTCACGGCCCCCGGCACGGGTTTCGGCTCGCTCCAGTCGTCGCCCTCGCGGGTGCACACGTACAGGTCCATATCGCCCTTGCCGCCCTCGAAGGAGGCGAAAAAGTAGAGCGTCTGCCCGTCGTAGCTGATGCTGGGTCCGCCGATGAGGTCATTTTCCTTGCCCTTCGCGTTCACCTTCGTAATCGGCCTGGGTTGCTGCCACTTGCCCTTGTCATTTTTCACCGAAAAATACAGTTCCCAGCGTCCGTTCGGCCCCCGGTCGGTTTCAAAAATCATCGTCTTGCCGTTGGCCGCGAGGCTGGGGGCGTACTCGGTGAATTCGGGCCGGTTGATGGGTGGCCCGACGGCGCGACGGGTTTGGGCCGGGGCGGCGAAATGAAAAATGAAAAATGAAAAATGAAGAATGAAGAAGGGTAGAGGTCGGCGCATGGTTGAGGTCAGGTTGGAAACGGGCCTAAAATACGAAAAGCGAACGGATTGCGGAGTCAGTACGCGGCTTGCGCAGACGGCGTTGCGTCGGGAAAGCATCCATCGGCCCGCAAAATTCACCGCCGCGCCACCAGCCCGCGCCCCCGCCGCCAGAGCGCCCGCACCGTCGCGTTGACATCGGGCGATACGTGCGTGAAGAGCACCAGGCCGCCAAACAGGGCCGAAATCAGCGCCGACCGGACGGCGATCGTCGCGACGATTGGCCAGAAACCCGGCCCGAAATCCGGCACAAAACTAACCACGACGTACGTCGCCGCCCCAATGCCCAGGCCCAGCAGCGTGCGGCGCGTGAAGGGCAGCAGCCGGAGTTTCCACCACACGAACGCGCCACGAAAAAGGCTGTAAATCAGCACGGTGAGCGCTGTGGCCGCTGCCGCGCCCGTGATGCCGTAGGCCGGAATCAGCAGTACGTTGGTGGCGTAGGTGAGCAGCGCCAGCACGAGCACGAAAAAGGTGGAAACCTTGTAGTACTGCGAATAGCCCATGATTTCGTTGCTCAATCCCGCCGACATATCGATGAGTTTCGAGAGCGAAATAAACAGCACCACGTACTTGCCGAGCCGGTAAATTTCGCCCTTGCTCATCAGGCTGAAGAGGTCGTCGATGTTGAGCCACAGCCCCAGAAACAGAAACGTGCCGATGAGCATTTGGTTGAGGGCGGCTTTCTGGTGCATCGTGCGGGTTTCGGTCCAGGCCGCTTCTTTGATGGAACGCGCGATGAGCGGCCCGGAAATCTGGGTGATGGCCCGCCGCGGAATTTCGATGAGGCTGGCGATGATGGCCGCGATGGCAAACACGCCGTTGTCGGCCTGGCCGAGGTAGCGCGAAATCAGCACCGTATCGAGGTAGAGCGTCAGGTTACCGCCAATCAGCCCGATCACGGCGAACGACCCGAACGTGGTCATTTGCCGGGTGAGTTCGGGCGTGAGGATGCGGCGGTTGACGGGCACGAGGTACAGTTTGCCCAGCACGCGCAGGTACACCAGCAACCCGAGCGCCGCCGTGCCGTAGAGCGCCACGTAGAGCAAAATGAACGTCGGGAAGGAAATCCAGCCAACGGCGTAGCTTAGGATAATGGCGATGTTGGCGATTTTGACGTACACCTCGCGCAGGAACGCCGGGATCGCAATGCGCTGGTTGTTGCGGCAATACGCTTCCAGCACGTTCTGAAGAATCGTGAATCCCGTGAACGGAATCAGGTGGAAAAAGTAGGTGATCAGTTCGGGCGATTCGCGCACGAACAGGTCGGCGTAGGTGGTGCGTAACGCCAGAAACCCGAGCGTAAACACGCCGAATCCCACCCCGGCGTAGGCGAGCAGAAACGTGAGGAAACCGTTGTGCCGCCGCTCGTCGTCGCGGAAGTACGCGAAAAACCGGTCGGCGATGGCGGGCGCGCCAAACGTGCAGACCGAAGCGAACATCAGGCTGAACATCAGCAGCGTGCGCGTGAGGCCAATCTGCGCTTCCGACAAAAACCGCGTGGCCACCAGCAACTGGTTGACCACGCCCAGCACCACGCCGACGTAATTGACCAGACTGGCCTTGAAACTCTGACGGATGACGATGCCCAACGGGATGATGAATGAGTGAATGAGTGAATGAAAGAATGAGAGAATGAGAGAATGAAAGAATGGTATCACCGCCTTTTATTCATTCACTCATTCCCTCATTCATTCATTCAAAATTGAAAAAACTGCCTTCGAGGTAGCCCGCGACGTAGTGCAGTTCCTGCGTCGCCCGCAGCCAGCGGGTTTTATACCGATCAGGGCCAAACAGCAGGCGTAATGGGTACAAAACGGCCTGTTTCAACCCGTAGGCCAGCATTTTCCAAAAAAAACCGTTCGTCGGCTTCGCGCCTTCCACGAACGCGATGGAAATACCCGCCTTGCGCGCCCGTTGCAGCCGGTAACCCGTTTCCCAGTTTCGGGGCGTAGTGAAGTGGTGAACGACAAGCTGCGGGTCGTAATAAAAAAGCCGGTCGCGGCGCTCGGGGTGGGTGTTATAAATCCGGTAATTCAGGTGCGTTTCCTCGCCCAGGTTCCGGCGCATGAGGGCGGGGTCGGTGGGGAAGCCGCCGTAATCCTGCAACACGGCTTTCGGGTAGGCCATGTTGCTGCCCGAAAGTCCGAACCGCTGCCGCTGGCCGGACAGAAACCCTTCGGATTCGCCCCAAGTGCGGATTTCGAAGTCGTCGGTAAACCAAGCGGGCGGCGGGGTTTCGTACCACGGAAGGTACTGGCCGCCCACGCAGAACGGCTGCGGTTCGATGGTCGAAAAATGCCCGACAATCCGCTCCGCCCAGTCGGATTCGGCGCGGGCGTCGTCGTCGATGAAGGCGACAAAATCGGCGGCGGCTTCGCTGAACCCCCGGTTGCGGGCGTGGCTGAGGCCCTGGCGGGTTTCGAGTGCGTACCGCACGGTCAATTGGGGGTGGCTCCGCTGAAAGTGGCCGACCACTTGTCGGGTAGCGTCGGGCGAGTTGTTATCCACCACGATCACCTCGAACTGATTCGCGGCCAGCGTTTGCCCGGCGAGTGCATCGAGGCTATGAATCAGCAAATCGGCCCGATTGTAGGTGCAGACGACGATGGAAAGGGAGAGGGCGCTCATGGATTCTCCGCAAAACTACGCGGTTTTTACCGCCCTGAAAACCACCGTTTCACGGATAAGTACATTTTCACCAAACCAGCCAGCGGGGCCAGCCGCACCAACCAGCGCAATTCCGGTCCTATCGGTCCGTCGTAGCCCGCTGCCCGGAAATCACCGACGGAGCGAATGCCGTGGCGGTGAAAAAACTCCGCCCAGAACCGGGCAATTTTCCAGTTTTTCGCCGCGTTCAGCCCCAGTTTCCGGTAGGTATAGGCGTACTCGCGCAGCAGCAGGTCGCGGTCGGCGAGGGCGGTTTTCGTGACCTGCCCTTCGTTGAGGCCGATGGCCACCAGCGGCTCGGCTACGTAAACCAGCCGCGGATTCTGGCGCAGCAGCCGGATGTAAAAATCGGTGTCCACGGTGTACGTCAGGCGCGGGTCGTAGGCCAGTTGCACCCGCTGGCGGTAAAGCGTGACGCTCGGCGCACCGATGCGGTTTCCGGCAAACAACTCCTCGGGGTGCCGGGAGAGGCGGGCTACCTGCACCATGGTCGGTCGGTTGGTGTCGCGCACCGTGCCCTTATCGGCAAACGTGGCGACCGAGGCGCAAAACGCCAGGTCGGCATCGGGCTGGGCGTCCAGGGCGGCCACGAGCGTTGCCAAACTGTTGGGCTGGGTCAGCCAGTCGTCGTGGTGGAGGATTTTGATGAGTTCGCCCCGCGATTGCCGCACGGCTTCGTTCCAGTTTTCGGGCGTTCCGAGGGCGGGCTGGTTGCGAAAATACCGCAATGGCAGGCCCAGCGCGGCGGTTTTTACAAACGTCTCGACTTCGTCGTCGGGCGAATCGTCGGTCAGAACAATTTCAAAATCCTGAAACGTTTGGTCGCGCAGCGAATCGAGCGCCCGGCTCAGGTAGCGGGTCTGGCGGTAGGCGGGGATGCAGACGGAAACGCGGGGAGGCACAGTTGGCAGTTGGCAGTTGGCGATTGGCAACTGCCAACTGCGGCAAATAACGCTTGCCAACCGCGAACTGCCAACCGCCAATTACCTTTGCCCCCCAAATGGTCATCAGCCGCATTACGTCCGGGTTGGGCAATCAGTTGTTTCAGTACGCCTGCGGGCGGGCCGTCAGCCTGCGCCACGGGGTGGAATTGAAGCTTGACGTACAGAATTTCAAAGACTACAAAAACCGCCGCTACGCCCTCGATGCCTTCGCGATTCACGCCACGGAAGCCACGCCCGATGAAGTGCAGGCGATGCTGAAAACTAACACGCTTTGGCACCGCCTGACGACGCCCCGCGCCCGCCGCCGGGTGCTGCGCGAACAAGGCATGGGCTTCGATGAAGCCGTGCTACGGGCCGGGCCGGACGTGTACCTGAGTGGCTACTGGCAAAGTCCGCGCTATTTTCAGGACGTGGAACCCCAACTCCGGGGCGAACTCACCTGGCGACTGCCACCTCCGCCCGAATCCAGCCGGGTTCTCGAAAAAATCGGGGCGACAACCGCCGTGGCGGTGCACGTCCGGCGGGGCGATTACGTGAGCAATCCGGAGTATGCGAAACGCTTTGGCGCGCTGCCGCTGGTGTACTACGAGCGGGCGTTGACGCACCTCGGCGAGCGGTTTGCCAACCTCCACGCCTTTGTTTTTTCCGACGAACCAGACTGGATAAAGGCCAATTTCCCGAAAAAATGGCCCCTGACGGTCGTGGAAGGCAATGCGGCTCCCGAAGACCTCCGGTTGATGGCCGCTTGCCGGTGCCACGTCATCGCCAACAGCACGTTTAGCTGGTGGGGCGCGTGGCTGGCCCCGTTTGCCGATAAAATCGTGCTGGCTCCCGAGCGTTTTTTCTACGATCCCGCTTTGCCCGACCGCGAGCTGGTGCCGGACAACTGGACGCGGATTCCGATTTTGTAATTTTCCCGCCGGAGCGGAGGGGTTCCAGCCGTACAGGATTTGTGCGGCGGGTACGGCTGGAACCCCTCCGCTCCGGCGCTCCGCGAACGACGAACGATGCTACGAAAACTCCTTTCCCGTCTCCCGATTTCCTGGATTTACTACGTCAAGTTTCTGCTGAAACCCGACCGGTTTTTTCTGCTGCCCAAAAAGAAAATCCAGTACGGCACCGACCACCTCTACACCTACGTCCGGGCCGATTTCATCCACGAACCGCGCTTCGCCGCCGCCTACCGCGTGGCCGAACAGTTGGGCGGCTCGCTCATGCCGCCGGGTGGGATGCAGTGGCGGATTTTTACGCTTTGCTGGGCGGCTGAACAGGTAAAACTCCTGCCCGGAAACTTCGTGGCCTGCGGCGTGTACACGGGTTTCTGCGACCGGGCCGTGATGGACTACGTTGACTTTCAAAAACTTGACAAAACCTACGTGCTGATGGATACCTTCGACGGCCTCGACCCGCTTTACAGCACGCCGGAAGAACTGGCCAAACAAACGCGCTACAAAAACGCCCCGAGTACCTACGAAACCGTGCAGGAGACCTTCCGGGCGTTTGACGTGCAAATCGTGAAGGGACCGATCCCCGACACGCTGCCTGAAGCCGCCGCCGGGTTGGTTTGCTTTTTGTCCATCGATATGAACACCGCCGCGCCCGAACGCGCTGCCCTGGAGTTTTTCTGGCCCCGCCTCGTGCCCGGCGGCGTGGTGGTGTTCGACGATTACGGTTTTCAGGGACACGAAGCCCAGAAAGCCACGCACGACGACTTCGCCCGGAGGCAGGGCCTGACGATTTTTGCCCTGCCGACGGGACAAGGGCTGCTGATGAAACCGGCGGTCGGGTGATTTTTTGCTAAATTTGTCCGTTGCTAACTCCAGCCAACATGGTTACTGAACAAAAAAACCAGTTTACGAACCTGCAACTACTTCTGCTGGAGCAGTTTGCCCGCGAAGTGAGCGAGGAGGATTTGAAAAATATCCGTCACCTGATCGGCGATTATTTCGCCCGGAGAATGGTAAAAATGGCCGATGACGCCTGGGTTCGGAACGGCTGGAGCAATGAAACAATGGAAGAGTGGCTGAATGATCCCAACCAGTAGGCAAACGGCAGAATAAAAGCGTAGACGCCCTGCTTTTAGCGTCGGTAATTAGCGGGGGCCAGGGCGGTGGTGGAACTTGCCCAGATTAAGAACAACATGCGCATCGTTCTCGACACCAACGTACTGCTGGTTTCTATTTCGAGTTTTTCGCCTTATCATTCCATTTTTCGGGCCTTTCTTGATGACCGGTGCGAATTAGGGGTAAGTACTGAGATACTGCTGGAGTACGAGGAACAAATGGCCATCAGACTGGGATACGACCGGGCTTCGTTTCAACTGAATGAGCTGCTTCAGCGACAAAACGTCGTTTTATCGGAGCCTTATTTTCACTGGAACCTCATCAAGGCCGACCCTGACGATAACAAATTTGCCGACTGCGCTCTGGCCGTGAATGCCGATTACCTTGTGACCAACGACCGCCATTTTGATGTGTTGAAAACGCTTAAGTTTCCGCGCATGGCTGTTATTTCTGCCCAGGAGTTTCTGACGATCGTTCCCGCGTTGTACGCCTGAAACTTGGTTTTGCCAACTGCCACCCCACCCACTGAACCCTGCCCCCCTCGTCCTCTTCGCGTACCACCGCCCCGACCACCTGCGCCGGACGCTCGATTCGCTGCGCCGCAACCCGCTCGCCGCGCAAAGCCGGTTGTACGCGTTTTCCGACGGCCCTAAAACCGCTGCCGAGGTGCCCGCCGTGGCCGAGGTGCGGCAGATTTTGCAAAAAATCGAAGGATTTGCCGACGTTGAAATTGAGGCAAGCACCGAAAACCGGGGCTTGGCCCAGTCGGTGATTCGCGGCGTGACAGAGGTGCTGAATACCCACGGCCGGGCTATCGTGCTCGAAGACGACCTCGAATTTTCGACCGATTTCCTGCGGTTTATGAACGCCGCCCTCGATGCCTACGCCGACCGGCCGGACGTGTTTTCGGTGTCGGGCTACCTGTACCCGATTCCGGTGCCGCCCGATTACGCCCCCGACGTGCTGCTGCTGCCGAGGGCCAGTTCGTGGGGCTGGGCCACCTGGCGCGACCGCTGGGAAAAAGCGGACTGGGCCGCGGGCGATTTTGCCGAACTGGCCAGAAATCCCGCCGCCCGCCAGCCGTTGCTGCGCGGCGGGGCCGACCTCTGGCCGATGCTTCAGAAGCAGCAACGCGGGCTGATTTCGTCGTGGGCCGTGCGCTGGAGCCTGGCCCATGCCCGGCACGGCGCGTACGGCGTGTACCCGCGCGAATCGAAAGTGCGCAACACCGGGGCCGACGGCACGGGCACGCATTCGGGCAACACGCGCCGCTACGAAGTGGGTTTGAGCGAAAAATTCTTTCGCATTGACCCCGGCGTAGCGCCCGACCCGCGCCTGGAAACCGCGTTGCAGGCGTATTTTCGCCCCAGTTTGGTGCGTAGGCTGATTAACCAGATTAAATTTTCCTCGTAGGGGCGGTGCTTGCCTCCGCCCGCGTTACCGGCAATCCGACCAGGGCGGAGGCAAGCACCGCCCCTACGAGATTTTTCGTGAAATACGCCCTCAAATACCTTCTGAAAGATTCCTACCGCCTGCTGCGCTCGCCGGAAGGCCGCCGGTTGCTGGCCCTGATGGCCCGCTACGCCGACGCGCCCCGCTACCAGCCGCGCCGCGTGCAGGCCGACGGCTTCACGCTCGACGTGCCCGACGCGCTCTCGTTCGTGTGGCAGTACAAAGAAATTTTCGTGGATGAATTTTACCGCTTCCAAACGACCGAAGCCACTCCCTTGATTTTCGACTGCGGGGCCAACGTGGGCATGAGCGTACTGTTTTTCAAGAAAAACTACCCGCAGGCCCGCGTCGTGGCCTTCGAGGCCGACGCGGCGATTGCCGGGTTTCTGGAAAAAAACCTGGCGCAAAACGGCGTAACCGGCGTGGAGATCGTCCGGAAGGCCGTCTGGACCGACGACGCGGGCGTGGACTTCGGCAGCGACGGGGCCGACGGCGCGTCGGTTTTTGCCCAAACGCCCAAAACCCGCGTGCCCTCCGTGCGCCTGCGCGACCGCCTGCTGGCCGAAACCCGCGTGGACTTGCTGAAAATGGACATCGAAGGGGCCGAAGCCTTCGTGCTGCCCGACTGCCGGGACGCGCTCGGGGCGGTTCAGAACGTGTTTGTGGAATACCACGCCTACCCCGACCAGCCGCAGAACCTGGGCGAACTTCTCGGCATTTTGCGGGAAAGCGGTTTCCGGTACTACGTCAATTCCGCCGTGGATCGCCCGCGCCCGCTCATCAACCACCGCTACCGGGGCAACGACGCGATGGATTTGCAGTTGAATATTTTTGGATACCGGATAAACTGAGTTGGCAGTTGACGGTTGGCAGTTGGCAAGAAAATCAGCCAGCTTTTGCTAACTGCCAACTGCTAACTGCCAACTTCGATGCTTGACTACCTCCTTTCCCGCCCTGAATTTTTGGAAAAACCGCCCGTGCTGGTCGACGTGGGCGCTTCCGGGCAGATTCACGGCCCGTGGCGGCACCTGGCGAAGTACGCCGTTTGCGTAGCCTTCGACGCCGACGAGCGCGATTTTGGCTACGTCACCGACGAGTCGGGCAAGTACCGCAAATTGGTCGTGTACAACTGCATCGTGTCGGATGAGGCCGCCGACCGGAGTGATTTTTACCTCACGCGCTCGCCGCACTGCTCCAGCCTGCTCGAACCCGACCTCACCGAGGTGCGCCACACCGCCTGGGGCGAGCGGTTCGAGGTCGAGAAAGTCGTGCAACTCCGTACGGTGGACCTGGCTTCGGTGCTCGACGAGTTGAAAATTGAGGCCGTCGATTGGTTCAAAACCGACTCGCAGGGCCTCGATTTGCGGCTGTTCCGAAACCTCGGCGACGCCCGGATGCGCCGCGTACTCTGCGCCGAATTCGAGCCGGGCCTGATGAGCGTGTACCACGGCGAGGACAAACTTCACGCCGTGCTGCGCTTCCTCGACAGCCTCGGCACGCACTGGCTGGCCGACCTGCGCGTACGCGGTTCGCAACGCCTCAGCCCCGCCGCACTCCGGCAGCTTTCGCCGAACCGGTTGTTGCAAAAACTGCTGCATTTTTCGCAGAAAACCAGTCCGGGTTGGGGCGAAATGGTGTATTTGAACAAGTTTGAAAGCCCTGATTTCACCCTGCGCGACCACCTGCTGGGTTTCGTCGTGGCAACGCTGAACGGCCAGCACGGTTTCGCCCTCGAACTTGCCCAGCAGGGCGCAACGCGTTTCCCCAACGACCCTGATTTCAAAAAAATGCAGGCCTACGCCCGCCGCCTCCTCTGGGGCCGGGTGTTCGCGCTCGGTTTCTGGCCCGCCTTCGGGCAAAAACTGCGGCAGGTGCTTGGCTAACAAGTTGATATTTAAGGTTTAACGTTTGAGGTTTAACGTTAAACTTCAAACGTTAAATTTCAAACGTTAAACGACTTGAACGTCACCCTCCTCAACACCCTCGACACCGGCGGGGCCGGGGTAGCCGCCCGACGGCTGCTGGCGGCCCTGCGCCGCCACGGCACCAACGCCCACCTGCTCGTGCAGGAGCGGCAGGGCGCGGTGCAGGCGGGGCTGGTGCCGCTGGCGTTTCTGCCCGGCGAACGGCGGCTGGCACTGGCGCGGTTCGTGCTGGAGCGGGCGTTGTTCTGGCCCAACGAGCGGGATGCGTCCGTACGGTTCGCGTTTTCGCCCGCCCGCATCGGGGCCGATTTGGCCCGCCATCCCCTCGTCCGGCAGGCGGACGTGCTGCACGTGCACTGGATTAATTTCGGGTTTCTGTCGCTCGACGGGCTGGAAAATCTGCTCCGGCTGGGCAAGCCCGTCGTCTGGACGCTCCACGACATGTGGGCCTTCACGGGCGGGTGCCATTACAGCCGGGGCTGCGAAAACTTCCGGACGCATTGCCGCCTATGCCCGTTTTTGCGCCGACCCGGCGAGCGGGATTTGTCGTTCCAGGTTTTTGAGAAAAAAATCAGGGCCTACCAAAATGCCCCGCTCACCTTCGTGGCGGCGAGCGAGTGGCTGGCGCAACAGGCGCACGAAAGCGCGTTGCTGGCTAATTTCGACATTCACAGCATTCCCAACCCCATCGACACGACTACCTGGCAACCCGCCGACCGGCAGGCGGCGCGACGCGAACTGGCCTTGCCGCCGGACAAAAAACTGCTCCTTTTTGGCGCGGGAAATCTGGCCGACGAGCGGAAAGGCTTCCACTTTCTGACCAACGCTCTGGAACGGCTCAAGGCCAGCGCGCCGCCCGACGCCGCCATGCCGGAATTGGTCGTTTTTGGCAAAAACGACCCGGCGGCGCTGGCACAATTGCCGGTCCGGGTTTATAACCTGGGCGTGGTTTCGTCTGAAAATCAATTGATTGGTACGTACAACGCCGTGGATGCGCTCGTCGTGCCGTCGCTGGAAGACAACCTGCCCAACACCATCGTGGAGGCACTCGCCTGCGGGACGCCCGTGGTGGCGTTTGGCACCGGCGGGATTCCCGAAATGATTCAGCACCGCCAAACCGGCTACCTGGCCCCGCCCCGCGACACAGCGGCGCTGGCCGAGGGAATGCGGTGGGTGTTGGCAGAAGACGACAACAAATTGCGCGAAGCCGCCCGGCAGTTTGCGTTAAAAACGTATTCGGAAAAGCGGATTGCCGGCCAGTACGCGGCCCTCTATCGTTCGTACGAAAAATGAGAAATGACGGGTTCATTTTTCATTTTTCATTTTTCATTTTTCATTGAAACTTTCCCTCATTACCGTCACCTTCAACGCCGAGCGGTTTCTGGAGCGCACGATTCAGAGCGTGCTGCGGCAAACGACGCGGGAAAGCGTGGAGTTTCTGGTCGTGGATGGGGCCTCGACCGACGGCACCCTGGCCATCGTCCGGAGGCACGAAAACGTCGTCAGCCAGTGGATTTCCGAGCCGGATCGGGGCATTTACGACGCGATGAACAAGGGCCTCGCCCTCGCCACGGGCGAATACGTGTGGTTTCTCAACGCGGGCGACGAGCTGTACGACGAAACGACGCTCGCCCGGTTTTTGGGGAAACTTTCCGAAAACGCCGACGTGTACTACGGCGACGCGCTGTTTGTGAACGAAGACGGTTCACCGATCGGCCTGCGGAGCGCGGTCACGCCCCACCGCCTGCCCGAGCGGGCGACCTGGCGCGATTTCGACCGGGGCATGGTCATTTGCCACCAGTCGTTTGTGATGCGGCGGAGTCTGGCCCCAACCTACGACTTGACCCACCCGTACAGCGCCGACATCGACTGGGAAATCCGTTGCCTGAAAGTGGCCCGGAAGGTGGTCAACCTGGGTGTGCCGCTCTCGCGGTACCTCGTCGGCGGGTTTTCGGTCAAAAACCTCCGCGCTTCGCTCCTTGACCGGTTTTTGATCCTGAAAAAGCACTTCGGCCTGCGGACTACGCTCGTCAACCACGTTCGGATTGCGATTCGGGCGGCGAAAAAACGCGGTTAACGGCTCACCAGCCGCACGAATTCCGCCAGCTTTTCCGCGTCCAGCTTCCCGCCCGTCCGCACGCCGCTGCCCACGTCGATGCCGAAGGGTTGCACCGTTTCAACCGCTTCGCGGAGGTTGGCGGCGTTCAGCCCACCGGCCAGAAATACGGGCACCGCGACGCTTTCCACAATTTTTCGGCTGATTTTCCAGTCGTGCATCCGGCCCGTGCCGCCGAGTTGTTTCACGGCGAGGGTCGGGTTGCCGCTGTCGAGCAGCAGCGCGTCCACGTGGGGCGCGACGGCGTGGGCTTCGTCCACGTTTCGCTCGTCGCCCGTGACGTCCAGTACGTGCAGCACCTGCACCAGTTTCAAAGCGGGCAGGGCCTGGCGCAGTTGGGTGTACACCGTTGGTTCGACGGCGTCCACCAGTTGCAGCACGCTGGGCTGCACGCGGCGGGCGTGGGCGATGAGCGCGTTGGCGGTGGTTTCGCTCGTGAGGAGAAACGTGGCGATGGGCGGGGGCGTTTGCCGGGCGATTTGCGCCGAAAGGGCGTCGTCGATCACGCCCGGCCCGCTCGGCATCGGCCCGACCAGCCCGAGGGCGTCGGCGGCGATGGCGAGTCGGGCTTCGCCGGTGGAGGAAATGCAGCAGATTTTTAAGCGAAGCATCGTTGAACGGAGTACCACACGGAGCGAAGGCTCGGTTGAAACAACGCGTTGACAACTTTTTGAAAGTTGTCAACGCTGCGTAGCCGCCTACGCCCGACCCTTTGTTCGCACCTCCACCACCACGGCCAGCGCCAGAAAGCCCACCAGCAACAGGCTCGACACCAAGTCGATGGTGTGGCCCGTGCTCACGGCGGGCGGCTCGAATTTGAACTCGATGGTGTGCTGCCCGGCGGGCACGACCATCGCCCGGAGCAGGTAGTCGGCGCGGAAATGCGGCGTTGCTTTGCCGTCCACGTAAGCCCGCCAGTCGGCGTTGCCCCGGTAGTAAATTTCCGAGAAAACGGCCAGTTGCGGGCTGGTCGCGTTGCTGCGGTAGGTCAGGGCATTGGGTTTGTAGGCGGTCAGTTCGATGCGGTTGGCCACGCTGTCGGGGCTGATTTTCAAGTCATTCAAAAACGATTCGAAACGCTTGTCCACGAGCGCGGTCTGGCGCGGGTTGAGGGTGGTCAGGCCCGCCATTTCTTCGTCGGCGTTGGCCACGATTTTGTAAGCCGAAACAAACCAGGCGTTGCCCAGCGCATCGGGGTTTTGCTGCGGCACCACCTGCCCGTTCTGCGGATTTTGCAAAAGAAAGTATTTGGTGTTCAGCATGTTGAGCACCTGAACGTTCATCGGATTTTTCAGCAACTGGTGCTCGACCACTTCCTGGAACCGCTTCATTTTGGCCCCGTGGTAACCGCCCACCGATTTGTGGAAGTAGCTGGCGCGGGCGTCGCCGAAGGTGCTCGTGGTGTTGTCGAAAACCCGGTAGCTCAACGCTTTGTCGGCCAGAATCTGCTCGTCGGCGGGGGTGGGCGCGTGGGTTTCGTCCTGGGCGGCTTTGGTCACGAAATCGCCGTTGTTGAAGTAGCGCTTGTCCACCTGAAACAAATCGACCAGCACGAGCAGCGTCAGCACGGGCAGCAGCACGGCGGCTTTGAGGCGGTTGGTCACGAAGGCCCAGAGCAACCCGGCGGCGACCAGGATGAACAGTACCGAGCGAAACGCGTCGCCGCGCACCAGGCTTTCGCGGTCGTCGGCGAGGGTGCGGACGAATTCATTGCCCGCTTCGGGACTGCCGAAAAGCTGGGCCAGAATCGCCGCGTCGTTTTCGCCCCGAAAATCCAGGAAAACGCCCGGCACGAGCGCCAGCAGCAGCGCCACGCCCGCCGTGAGGCCGAGGCTGAGGAGGAAGGGACGTTTGAGTTGGCTGAACGTCGGCTTTTCGTCCAAAATCGTTTTCAGCGCCAGCACCGCGCCCGTTGCCAGAAACACCTGAATCACGGAGAGCAGCATCGTGACGGCCCGGAACTTGTTGTAGGCGGGGAAATAGTCGAAAAACGCGTAGTTGAGCGCCTCAAAATTTTTGCCCCACGACAGCATCAGAAACAGGGTCGTCATGCCCAGCAGCCACCATTTGAGGCGGTCGCGGACGATGAACATGCCCAGTACGAACAAAAACAAAATGATGGCCCCGGCGTAGGCCGAGCCGGAAGTGCTGGGCTGGGAGCCGAAGTACACCGGCGCGCCCTGCTCCACGAACTGTCTGGCCGCGGCGGCGTCCACGCCTTTGGCCGTCATGGCCTTGTACGTCGCCGACTTCGTGTCGAGGCCGCCGCTGGATTTTCCGCCGTAAAACCCCGGAATCAGCAAGGTAAAACTTTCGGCTTTGCCGTAACTCCAGTTGAAGGCGTATTCTTTGTCGAGGCCGTTGGCGGCGCTCTGGCCGGGGTTGGTGCCGGTGGTTTTGGCCGTCAGTTCCGACTTCCCGCGCATGCTTTCGCCGGAATATTGCTGGGTGGTCCAGAGGCGGGTGGCGTGGGTGCCCACGGCCAGCGCCGCGCCCAGGGCCAGGGCCGCACAGCCGAGCGCGAACGACTTCAACCGGCCTTCGCGCACAGCGGCGACGCCCTCGATGACGCCCAGCACCGCGATGGCGATGAAGGCGTAGTAGGTGATTTGCACGTGGTTGCCGTACAGGTCCAGCCCCAGAAACAGGGCCAGCGCCGCGCCGCCCAGCAGCGGACGCCCCCGCCAGGCCCAGAGTGCGCCCGCCAAAATACCCGGCATCCAGGCCAGGGCGATGATTTTCGACATGTGCCCGGCCTGGATGTACATCAAATTATACGAGGCAAACGCGTAAGCGATGGAGCCGAGCACCGCCAGCCAGCCCCGCGCCCGCAGCGCCAGTAGCAGCACGTACATGCCGAGCATCATCGTGAACAGGTGCCCGATGGGTTCGGGCAGAAACCCACCCAGGATGCGGCCCAGCCGGGTGGTGAGGCTCTGCGGGTAGTCGGTGGCGATGAGGTAGGCGGGCATGCCGCCAAACATCGAGTTGGTCCAGGCCGACCACTCGCCGGTTTGTTCGTGAAACTGCTTCACCTCGCGGGCGGCGGCCTGCGCCTGGACGGCGTCGTGCTGGGCCAGTTTCTTGCCCTGCAAGGCAGGCGAAGCATAAATGCAGGCGATGAGGATGAACCCGAGAACGGCGTAGAGGTGGGGAAGCAGGCGCTTGTAGTCGAACGAAGGCATTTTTTGAGTTGGCAGATTGGCTTGTAGGCAGTTGGCAGAGACGGGCGTCGGGCGGGCAAAACAATGGGTTGCCAACGGCCAGCGGCTTTCTGCCAACTGAAAAAGACGGGCAAAGATAGGAGAAAAGCCCGCCCACGAAGGAAAACGGCGGGCAGTAGCCGGTTATTTCGCCGGGTTTACCACCGCCGCACCGCGCGCAGGTCCAGGAAGTTGGCCACCTGCCGGTGGGCCAGCAGGTTGAAGCCCACGGCCCATTGCTCGCCCAACCGGCGCGTGAGGCCCCAGCGGTGGTAAACCCGGTCGAAAAACGGGAACGGATTGTACGCGTACACGCCCAGTTGCTGGCTAAACACATAGTTTCCCAGCAGAAACTCGTGGCCCAGCAGCACCCCGACGCGCCCGGGGAACGGGTCGATGCCCTCGCGCCGGGCGCGTTCGCGGGAAGGGAAATCGGCGAATGCCTCGGTGCCGAGCGTGAGGGCGTTGAGTGGACCGACCTGCTTGCTCAGCGTCAGGCCCACGCCGCCCAGAAAATAACGGGTCGGTTCGCCGCGCTCGGCGGTGCGGGCGGTGCCGAAGGTGTAGGCGTCGCGGCGGAGCGGTCGGCGTTTGAAGTCCCGTGCCAGCGGTCGCTCCCGGCGGGGAATCTCGGTCGGGTTTACGGCGTAAAGCAGCCCGAGGCTCGCCGTGGGGTAGTTGATGCCCTTGTTGGGCTCCTGCAGGCCGCCGTTGGAGGCGTGCTCGTACTGCCCCGACAGCGTCAGGCTCCAGCGGCGGTCGAGGCGGATGCTCGCGCCCAGGCCCAGCGAAAGAAACGCATTGACGGGCAAACTGTACGATTGGTTGGCGGGGTTGCGGACGGGGTGGTAGGGGTTGGTCAGGTACGAAAGCCCCACGACACCGCGCAGCGTCAGGCTCACGGCGCGGCTGAGGCGAAAGTTGGGTTCGAGAAAATACCCCGCGTTGAGGCCGGAACCCAGCACCCGGTTGTCGAAATCCATCACGCTGATTTGCAAGCCGTTGCGCGGGTAGCAGGTGCAGGCCTGCCAGGTGCGCTCGTCGATCCGCTGCCAGACGAGTTCGGCCCGCAGGCCCCGGGGTCGGGCACCGCGCGTGTTTTCGACGTCGATGGAATGGGCAAACACGAAGCCGTAATGCCCCGCCAGCCCGACCGAGAAAATGCTGCGACGCAGGGAATCCACGTCTTCCTGCGCCAGGGTCCCGACGGGCGAAAGCAGTAAACTCAGAAGCAGGGCGCGGAACATGGCAGGAAGCGTTTTGACGCGTTACAACGCCGTTTGCCCCGCCGCGTAGGCCAGTTGGGCGAGGGCCTTTTCGTACTTCGCCCGCAGGCTTTCGAGTTTCAGGCGGAGTTCGAGAAACTTGCTTTCGCGGGCGTTGACCAGAAACACCGAGCTTTCGCCCAAATCGAACTTGCGGCGCTCGGCGCGTTGCAGCGCGTCCTGGTCGGCAACGGCACTTTCCTGGGTAGCGAGTTGCTGTTCGAGCGCCTTCACGTCGTTGTACGACGCCTGCACCTCGTTCAGAATTTCCCGGCCCGTCTGCTGCTGGTCGAGGCGAAGCTGGCGCTGCTTCAACTGCACCTGCTGCAACTTGCCGCGCTCTTTCCGCCAGAGAATCGGCAGGATGAATTCCGCGCCGAACTTGTGGTTGTTGAGCAAAAACGGCTGCACGGCGAGGTTTTCCTGCGACAGTTTCGGTTCGGTCAAAAAATTAAAATTAACGTTGACCTGGGGCAAAAACTGGTTGCGCCGGAAGCGTTCTTCCACGTCGAGCTGGCGGAGCTTGTAGCCGAAGGCGAGCAGTTCGGGGTGGGCGGCACGGGCCTGATTTTGCAGGCGTTGCAGCACGGCTTCGTCCACCAGCCGGGGAGCCGCCGGACCGGGCTGGGCCGTTTCGGGTAATTCAAGCGGGTTTCCGGCGTCGTCCCAGAGAAAATTCGACAGCAGCAGCCGGGCGTTTTGTTGTTCGACGCGCGCCTGCTGAAGCTGCACGAGCCGGTCCTGCCGGGTGATGCGCGCCTCCAGCGAATCGACCGCCGCCAGGTCGCCCAGTTGCACCCGCCGGGCGATGGCTCGGTAGCGGACGTCGGCCAGTTGGAAGCCTTCGTCGGCTACCCGGTACTGCTGGTGGGCAAAGTACCAGTCCCAGTAGGTTTTGGCCGCGTTGAGCAACACTTTGTTGATGAGTTTGGCGCGGTCGGCGTCGGCCACGTTGCGGGCCAGTTGGGCCTGACGAATCGTGGCGCGGCGGGCGTCGATGAGCAAACCCTGCGCCAACGGCACTGAAATGCCCGCGTAGGCCAGGCGGGGCGACTCCGGGTCGGTAAGTTTATCGCCGGCGTTGCGCTCGTAGCCCGCTTTCAGGTCCACCCCAAACCAGGTCGGTACCTGCAGATACGAATCGAACCGGTTGTAGTAATCGATGCCTTTAAACCCCTTCCGGTCAAAAAATGCGGCCAGTTTTGGGTCGAACAGCCCGCGGGCCTCGAGCAGTTCGGCGCGGGCGATGTCGGGCAGCAGCGCCGCCTGCCGGGCCACGGGGTGGCGCTGAAGCACCATTTCCTGAAAGGCGTCGAAGCTGAAAAAGCGGAGGGAATCCTGGCCTTTGGCGGGAATGAATAATGTAAAATGAAAAATGAAAAATGTAAAGCTGAGATACCGCTTCCATTGGAGGAAAGCGCCGCCTAATGGCCAACGGATTTCTGTTAACTGCCGACTGCCCACTGACAACTGGAAACTCATTTCTTCGCCTCCTTCCCCCCGCTACTGACGGCCGTCTTCTGCAAATCGGGCGGGAAGCCGTTGATTTGCCGCCAGATTTCGTACCAAATCGGCACGTCGTTGAGCATCACCCAGCCGTACACGCCCGAGCCGAGACGGAGCTGGTCGGGCCAGCGTTCGCGGGGGTTGCCGTCGGGCGTCACCAGAATCCGGTACTTGCCTTCGGCCGTGGCTACCTGGTCGATCACGCGCACCCGACCACCAAACGTGCCCACCGAGGCGTTGGGCCAGCCCGAAAACTGGATGGCGGGCCAGCCGTCGAAGCGCAGCCGGACGGGTTTTTCGCGCTGCACGAGCGGTAAATCGGTGGCGCTGATGTACAGTTCCACCGCCCGCTGGGGGGTGGCCGGTTGGAGCGTGGTCACCGATTCGCCCTCCTTGATGGTTTCGCCGATGCCCGCCTTGAGCGCCCGCACCACGTAGCCCGCCTGGGGGGCGCGCAGCACATACTGGGCGCGGCGCACGGCCACGCTGGCGGCTTTGTTGCGCAGTTTGGAAAGTTCCACGGCCCCGTCGGCCAGCGAACTGATCGCCGAACTCCGGTCGCTCTGGGTTTTGGCGATTTCCTTCTGGTAGTCGGCCTCGATGCTGCTCAGTTCGATGCGGGCGTTGAGCAGTTCCTGGCGCGAGGCGGCGAGTTTGTTCTGGGTCGAAACGACCTTGTTCTGGCCCGATTGCAGGGCGAGTTTGCGGGTTTCGAGGTCGGTGAGCGAGAAAAGCCCGTCGCGGTAGCCTTCCTCAAACCGGGCAAACCGAGTTTTTGCGATTTCAAACTGCTGCTGCTCGTTGGCAAAATCGGCGCTGTCGGCCAGCACTTTTGCCCGCGTTTGCTTCACTTTGTTGCGGGCTTTTTCCAGGCTCAGCACCAGCCCTTCGCGTAGGGCAGTGATGGTGTTGTCGAGGGCGACGACCTTCTGCTGGTACCCGCCGAGGGCGTCGCGTTTGCCCTGCACCTGCTCGCCGAGGCGTTCGGGCAGGGCGGGGTCGAAGTATTCGTCCTTGATTTCCGAAAGCACCACGATCGTGTCGCCGGGCTGGACGAGGTCGCCTTCTTTCACGTACCACCGCTCGATGCGTCCGGCGATGATGTTCTGAATTTCCTGGGGCCGGTCCTGGGGGGTGAGGGCGGTCAGGCTGCCGGTGCCGGTCACGTTTTGCTGCCAGGGCAGAAACAACGCCAGGATTAAACCCACCAGGCCCAGCATCAGCCAAAGGCTCAGGCGGCGGGCGTTCCTGGGGGTTCCGAGTCGATCGAAGGAATGAACGGGACTATTTTCGAGCACCTGCGCGGTAATGCGTTGGTGCGACAAGTTGAGCATACTCAAGTTGCGTTTAGGTGGATTTCGACAGCGGAACCTTCCGGTTCAGGCTACTTTTCGCTGAGTTCAACTTCCACTAATTTTCCGTCTTCCATGGCCATGATGCGGTCACAGACCGTCAGGCAGGTGGGGTCGTTGGTGGCCAGAACCAACGTCCAGGATTGCGCGCGGTCTGTCAGAAAATCGAGCACCCACTGCCGCTGGGGGGGCTTGAGGGCATCGACCCAGGTGCCGACCAGCAGCAGGCGAGGGTCGCCGAGGGCCGCCCGCACCAGCAACAGCAACGGGCGCAGGCCCGAGGCCAGGGGCGCACCGTCGGACTGAATGGGCGTGTTCAGGCCCTGGGGCAGCCGCCCGATGGTTTCGTCGAGCTTCAATCGGGTGAGCATGCGTTGCACGTCGCGCACCGAAATATCCGGGCGACCCATGATGATGTTTTCGAGCAACGTGGCGGTAAAAAACTTCTCGTCGCCGTCGGAGTGGCCAATGGCCGTGCGAAGGGTGACCGGGTTGAGTTCGCGGGCCGAAAAGCCATCGAGCAGGTAGGTGCCCTGGTATTGGGTAAACATCCCGGCCAGCAGCCGGAGCAACGTGTTGCGGCCCGAATCGCTGGCGGCGGTCAGGGCAATGCGCTCGTTGGGTTCGATGATCAGGTTGAGGCGGCGGAGGGTGGGCTGCTCGGCACCGGGGTAGCGGTAGCTGAGGTCGTTGAGTTCCACCCGCAGGGCCTCGCCCGAGGGGCCGGGTTTTTCGAGGTCTACGTCGAGGCCCGTTTCCGTTTCCAGCGGCAGGTCGGTTACAAACCCGATTTTTTCGACCGCCGTCAGCAAATCAAACACCGTATCGGCGGCGGTGATGAGTTTTTCCACCGAATTCATCACGAGCACAATCACGAGTTCGGCGGCCACAAACTGGCCGAGGTTGATTTGCCGCTCCACCACGAGCACCGTGCCCAGCCCGAGCAGCGCCGCCGTCAGGATGGTTTTAAACCCGACGGCGTTGCCGTAGAGCGTCAGCAGCACCCGGTAGTGTTTTTCGCGGTAATCCAGGTAACCGTTCACCAATTCGTCGGCCCGCTGCACGGCCAGCGGCGTGCGGCCCGCGTCCTTGAAAGCGTAGATGGCGTGGGCGAGGTCTTCGAGCCACTGGACCACCTTGTATTTGTACTTCGACTCAGCCAGGCTTGTTTCGAGGCCCCTCGGCCCTGAGAGCCGAATCACCAGCGCCAGCAACGCCAGCAGGGCGACGCCCAGGGCCAGGAACGTGGGGTGGTAGGCGCTGAGCAGAATCACCCCGAACAAAATCTGGATGACCGCCGCCGTGCAGTCGATGAGCACTTTCGAGAGAGCCTTCTGAATGGTCATCACTTCAAAAAACCGGTTGACCAGTTCGGGCGGGTAGCTGCCGTCGAGGGCTTCGAGCCGCAGCCGGGGCAGGCGGTAGGCCAGTTCGATGGCGGCCCTGGCAAACACGCGCCGCTGGAACACCTCCACAATCGAAATCTGCGCGATTTGCAGCAACCCCACCAGCAGCGTACCCACCACCACTAGGCCAATCAGCACGTACACCGACGAAAAAACCAGCCCTCCCGAAATCAGCCCGATGATGGCCTGCACTCCCAGGGGCAGCGACAGGGCAATCAGCCCCGACACGATGGCGTACACGTAGAGGTAGCCGATGTCGCGGCGTTCGGTGCCCAGCATCCGAAACAGGCGGCGCAGGGGTGTCAAAGCCGACGTATCCGTGGTGTTCATTCGCTAAAGTAAAGGAAGGAGTTGCGCAAAATTAGTTGCATTGGCAACGAAGCCGGGCTGCGCTTAAATTAAAATTCGATTAAAATGCGGATTCGGGGGTTGGCGGGGCGGCGGTTGAGCCGAAATCCCACCCGCCCAATCGTTAAACCCCAAACGGCCCTATTTTGATTGAAAACCCGGCGTTCTCACCCGGATTTCAATCGGGAACAATTCCGCCCCTGAACGTTTTGTAAGTTTGCAAAACGTATGCTGTATCCCCAGAACCTCGAACAAAAAATTGGTTTCGACCGCGTCCGCGAACTCCTTGCCGAGGCCTGCGTCAGTCCGCTGGGCCGGGCGTACGTCGAGAAAATGCGGATGACCGACCGCCACGACCTCGTGGAAAAATGGCTCCGGCAGGCGTCGGAACTGAAGGAAATTCTTCAGGCTGAGCCGGGTTTCCCGTCGCAAAATTACCTCGACGTCACCCGCCACCTGGCCAAAGCCGCCATCGAAGGCGCGTTTCTGACCGAGGAAGAGGCGTTTGAAGTGAAAATCAGTCTCCGCACCATCGGCGAAATCCTCCGGTTTTTCAACGACAAAGACTCGGAAACGTACCCGCAGCTACGCGAGCTGGCGGCGGGCGCGCTTAGCACCCCCAAACCCCCTGAAGGGGGATTATCGGCAGCCGAAAGAACCCCCTTGAGGGAGCAGGGGGTGAACAACGCGGCTGTCCTCCGCGACCTCATCAAGGCCCTCGACCGCGTCATCGACGACCGGGGCCATCTGCGCGATGATGCCTCACCCGAACTCCAGGCCATCCGCCGCCAGTTGTATTCGGAACAGGCGGCCTTGCGCAAAAAGCTGGATTCGATTCTCAAAACCGCCAAAGCGAGCGGCTGGGTGGGCGAGGAAGTCTCGCTCACGATTCGCAACGGTCGCCTTGTGATTCCCATCGCCGCCGAGCACAAGCGCAAAATCAAGGGTTTCGTCCAGGACGAAAGCGACACGGGCCGCACCGTTTTCCTCGAACCCGCCGACGTGCTCGACGCCAACAACGAAATTAAGGAACTCGAAGCCCGCGAACGCCGCGAAATCATCCGGATTCTGCTCGAACTCACGGCCAAACTCCGCCCCCACCTCGACGTACTCCGCCGGGCCTACACCTTCCTGGGCATCATCGACTTCACGCGGGCCAAGGCCAAACTCGCCCTGCAACTCGACGCCATCGCTCCGGTCGTGCGCGACCACCCCGCGTTGCGGCTGGTGCGGGCGCGGCATCCGCTGCTTCAGATTTCGTTTAAAAAACAAGGAAAATTGGTGGTGCCGCTCAGCGCCGAGTTAAACGCCGAACGGCGCATTTTGCTCGTGTCGGGGCCAAACGCGGGTGGCAAATCGGTGATGTTGAAAACCATCGGCCTGGTGCAGTACATGCTCCAGTGCGGGCTGCTCGTGCCCGTGGCCGACGGCACCGAAATGGGTATTTTCCGCAACCTGTTCATCGACATCGGCGACGAGCAGAGCCTCGAAAACGACCTCAGCACCTACTCCTCGCACCTGACCAACATGCGGCAGTTTCTGGCCCGCGCCGACCGCCGCACGCTGTTTTTGATCGACGAATTCGGCACCGGCACCGAGCCGAGCCTGGGCGGAGCCATCGCCGAGGCCATTCTCGAAGACCTCACGAAAGCGGGCGCGTTCGGCGTCATCAACACGCACTATTCCAACCTGAAAACCTTCGCCGACCGCACGCCGGGGCTGGTCAACGGAGCCATGCGCTTCGACGCCGAACACCTGGAGCCGCTTTACGAACTCGAAATCGGCAAGCCGGGTAGCTCGTTTGCGTTTGAAATTGCCCAGAAAATCGGCCTGCCGAAGGCCGTCGTCGAGCGGGCGCGGGGCAAGCTCGACCGCAACCAGGTGAACTTCGAGAAACTGGCGAAGGAGCTCGAAATCGAAAAGAAGATTTTCTCCGAAAAAAACGTCGAAAACGCCACCCGCCAGCGCAAACTCGACGAACTCACCGAACAGTATTCGACGCTCAAAAACTACCTCGACACGGAGAAAAAGCGCCTGCTCAACGAGGCCAAAGTGCAGGCGAAGCAATTGGTGAAAGACGCCAACGCCCGCATCGAGCAAACCATCCGCGAAATCCGCGAGCAGGGGGCCGAAAAACTCGCCACGAAAGACATCCGCCAGGCCCTCCAGGACTTCGAGCAACTGGAATTGAAGGAAGAGAAACTGACCCCGGCGCACGAAGCACCGAGCACGAAGCACGACTACGACCCCGAAGGCGGCGAAATCGCCGTCGGCTCGCTGGTCCGGGTGAAGGGCCAGAACACGGTGGGCGAGGTGCTGGATTTAAAGGGAAAGGACGCCACCGTGGCCATCGGCGAGTTGAAAACCAACATCAAGCTCAACCGCCTCGAAAAAGTGACCCGCCGCGAGTACCGCGAGGCCGTGGGCGAAAAACCCCGCCGCGCCAGCCTGACGGGCATCGATTTGAACGAACGCGCCGCGAATTTTTCATTCAACCTCGATTTGCGCGGCCAGCGCGGCGAAGAGGCGCTGCAAAAAGTTGATTCGTTCGTCGACGACGCCCTGTTGCTCGGCTACCCCGAACTGCGCATCGTCCACGGCAAGGGCGACGGCATCCTGCGCACGCTCATCCGCGAGCACCTCCGCCAGCAGTACCGCCAGCAGGTCGCGGGCCTCGCCGACGAGCACCCCGACCGGGGCGGGGCGGGGGTGACGGTGGTGCGGATGAAATAAATTTTCGTAGTTTCAAGTCAAAAAAATTCAGGTGTCATGCCCGCAACCGCTGAACGACTGCTTACGCTCGACGGCTACCTTGCTTTCGAGGAAACCACCGAAGTTCGCCACGAACTTGTGAACGGAGAACTACGCGAAATGGCCGGAGAAACCCCACTTTCCAACGAAATTGCCAGCAATTTGCTGGTCGTCCTGAAATCAGCCTTGAAAGGCAAACCCTTCAAGGTGTACGACCACGACGTGAAATTGCTCATTGAGCACCTCGGTAACGTCCGTTACCCGGATTTGGTCGTGGTGCGAAGGGAAGGGGTCCGGAAAAAACTGGTCACGCAGCCCATCCTCATCGTCGAAGTGCTTTCCGACGGCACGGAGAAAGAAGACCGGGAGGACAAACGCAAAGAATACCTGGCCTTACCGACGTTGCAGTTCTACCTGCTGGTTTCGCAAAAGGAAATGCTGGTCGAAGCGTACATCCGGGGGGAGCGCCGCTGGGAATTTGATTTTTTCACCCAGCCAACCGACCGGTTTGAGCTTTCCGAGGCGGGCGTTTCGTTTTCGGTTGAGGATCTTTACGACGAAATCAACTTTACTGAGGCTACCAACGATAACAAATCCGGCGGATGAGCCGGTGCCGCCGTTTCACCCCACCTTCTTCCCCTCGAATGCATTCACCACCGGCTCCCGTTCGGGGTTGAACTGGTACGTGCGCCAGCTTCCGTCGGCGAAGACTTCGACCACCCGGTAGCCCTTGTACACCGTGCCCCAGTTGCCGCCGAAGTGCCCGCTCCAGA
The DNA here is from genome assembly GCA_965249815.1 of Spirosomataceae bacterium. Taxonomy (GTDB): domain Bacteria; phylum Bacteroidota; class Bacteroidia; order Cytophagales; family Spirosomataceae; genus JAJAZB01. The sequence goes on from CBDFMV010000003.1 coordinate 2,930,310, forward strand.
AGTGCGGCTTGCCGGTGCTGCCCGCTCGTTTCTGCCCGTCCTGGTCGTGATCGTGACCGTGAAAGGTAGCCAGCAGGTTGGGCGTTTTCTGGAGCAGCGCCATCACCGCCGGACAGTCGATGCCGTTGTCGGTCCACTTGGCGGGCGTGATGTGCAGGAAGGCGAAAATTCCCCGTTTGCCCGCGTGTTTGGCCAGTTCGCTTTCCAGCCAGCGGGCGTCGGGGCACACGTAGCCGCCCTTGCCGTCGGAGGTATCGCCGAGCAGTACGGCGTAATCGCCACGGGTGAAGCTGTGGTTCAGCCCGTAGCCCCAGGTCTGCTGCCACTGCTCGGCGGTGAGGTGGTCGTGGTTGCCGCGGGTAACGTAGTACGGCACCGGCAGGCGGTCGAACGACGCCTTCACCTGCGGGGCCAGCTTGGGGTCGTCGTGGAAGAGGTCGCCGTTGATGACGACGAAATCCAGGCCCTTGCCCGCTTTTTCGGCCCCCATCCATTCGTTCAGTTTCCGAAAATTCGTTTCCGAATCCACGCCCGGCTGGCCGAAGTGTCCGTCGGAAGCGGTGGCAAAGCGCAGCACGAGAGCGGGTGGCGCGGCGTTGGTCTGGAGAAAGGCGAGGCTGCTCAGGCCGAGAGTGGTTTGGAGAAAGGTGCGGCGTTGCATGGTCGGAAGAAGCAAGGGTTTGGGCAAAAATAAGGGCAACGCCGGTACGCTGACGTTGCCCCTCGATGAAGCTTTCGTGAATGTTTTTTTTCCCGGTCAAAGCCTCGGCGTCGTCGGTTTGCTCGGTGCCTCCCACCCGTTCACGCCCCGCGTTTTCAGCTTCCGCCGAAACACCTTGTCGCCGCTACTGACGTACATCACGTCGAAGTTCGGGCCGCCGAACACGAGGTTGGAGGTCTGGCCGCTGGCCTTCGGCGCGGGCAGAATCGCGTTGACGCGCCCCAATTGGTCCATCAACTGAATGCCGATGCGCGTGGCAACGTAAATGCGCCCGTCGCGGTCGCACTTGAGGCCGTCCGACCAGGCGTTTTCTTCCCAGTCGGGCACGTGCAGGTGGCCGAAGCGTTGCTTGGCGGCCAGCGTGCCGTCCGCCTGAATCTGATACACCCACACCCAGTGCGTGGCCGACTCGGTGACGTACAATTGCGTCTGGTCGGGCGAGAGGCAGAGGCCGTTGGCAAACTTCAAGCCCTCGTCTACGACCACTTTTTCGCCCGAGGGACGAACCAGCAGCAATTTGCTGGGCTTTTCGCGTCCGTCGGGCAGGGTGAGGTACACGTTGCCCCGGTGGTCCACGATGATGTCGTTGCCCCCGGCGTCTTCGGCCAGCACGGTTTCAGCGCCCGCCGCGTCGTGCACCAGCACCTGCTTCGGCCCGGCTCCGGTCGAATACCGCCGTCCGTCGGGACCGAAAGCCGCGCCGCTTACTTTTTTCGAGTCAATCGCCAGGGCGACGGGCTTGCCTGCAGCGTCGAGCGTGTAGGTTTTGCCGTTGGGAATGTCCTGAAAAAACACCTCGCCCTTCGCGTTTACGGCGGTGCCTTCGGTGAATTTATAGCCTTCCCCCACCAGTTGCCAGTCTTCACCGGGAATGAGCAAATCGCTGAGAAACTGGTTTTTCGAAGCGCCTTTCGCCACTGATTTCGGCCAGTCTTTCCACAAAAACCGCATGGCCTGCGGGAACACCGCCGTGCCCTGTTTGCCGTTGTGCCCGCCCTCGCCCCACACGTGCTGCACCTCGTAACCCGCGAACGTGAGCGCCCGCTCCATCGCCTGATTGGCCATCCACCAGTCGCCGGCGTAAATGTTGAGGTCGGTCGCCCCGTCCTGCAAAAACACGCGAATGGGTTTCGGTTCGTACTTCCGCACGAGCGTCGGGTAGCGGTCGGCCCCGCGCAGCCCCACGTAGGTGCCGATGGCCGAAAACACCCTCGAAAAGGCGTCGGGGCGTTCCCAGGCCGCCGTGAAGGCGCACACCGCGCCGCTGCTGCTGCCGCCGATGGCGCGGTCGTTGCCGTTTTGGGAAAGGCGAATCGCCCGTCCGTCAGCGGTTTTCAGCTTTTCCACTTCGGGCAAAATTTCGTCGAGGATAAACCGCGCGTAGCCGTCGCCGAGGCCGTCGTACTCGAAGCTGCGGTTGAAGCGGTCGAGGGCCGCGTTCCCGTCAGCAGCCCGCACCCGCCCCGGCGTGACGAACACGCCCACGGTGACGGGCATTTCCTTTTTGGCAATCAAATTGTCGAACACCGTCGGGGCTTTCCACTGGATGCCGTCCTGGTTGACGTACACGCAGGCGGGTTGCGCGGGCCGGTACTGCGCGGGCACGTACACCGACACCTCGCGCCAGGTGTTGGGGAAGATTTTCGAAGCAGAAAACTCAAACTTCAGCACCTCGCCCTTCGGCACGCCGGGCTGCTCGAGGGAGGCCGGGTCGTCGGGGTAGGTTTCAGTGGGCGCTTGCGCCTGAGCGCCGAGCGAAACGAGCAGGGCGCAGAGAAAAAGCAGGAATTTCATGGGTTTGGAGGTTTGGGCTTAAAGTTGCTGGTTTGGGGGCGATTAAAAAAGTGCGAACCCGACCGAGAGGGTCAGATTTTGCGAACGGGTCGCCAATTTTTTTGAAACTGGAGCGGCGGAAACAAAAAATTTTGCAATCATTGCTTCCCATTTTCGGTTTCCCCGAAAACAGCAAAACGACCAGCGCCATGGCAACGGTAAAATCGATGAGCAGAAGAAAGAGCAAGCCGCAGGGAAGCATCATCCTGGGTGCCTTCGAGCCGGACTCCTCGGGCAAACCGGTTCAGTTCAGGAATGTGCTGACGGGCCATTTCATCATGCAGGACGCCGAAACCGGAAAATGGATGGTCAAGTCCGACGGCAAACCGTTCAAAGGCGTCGACATCCGCCCCGATTATCCTCCGGGCGTTCCCAACCCGGCCGTGGACAAAGAAACGGCGAAACGGGGCGAAAACGCCGTGCTTGCTTACCTCAACGGCACGAAGTGAATCCCGCTCCACCGGCCCCTTACGACCAAAGCGTGTTCATCAACTGTCCTTTCGACCCCGGTTGGAAGGACAATTTTTACGCCATTTCCTTCACGGTTTTGCTCTGCGGGTTCACGCCCCGGTGCGCCCGGGAGCGCGACAACTCCGACGACGTGCGCATCAGCAAAATCATGGACATCATTGCGGAGTGCCAGTATGGCATCCACGACTTGTCGGAACTCAACGCCCGGTTGAACATGCCCCTGGAATTGGGGCTTTTCATGGGCTGCAAGCGATACGGCCCGCGCCGGAAGCACGCGGTGAAAAGCTACCTCCTTTTCGAAGGCCAGAATCAGAGCATCAAAACTGCCCTCTCCGACCTGGCCGGTCAGGACGTCAAGACCCACAACGGCCAGATTGAAAACATCCTTCAGGGCGTGCGCGACTGGCTCGACGATAAAATCAACCCGCGCGTCAACCCGACCATCATCCCCAGCGGTACGTTTCTCAAAGACGATTACGACGAGTTCAGGGCCGCGTTGCCCGGCCTGTGCAAGCGCGACCGGCTGACGGTGGACACCCTAAAATTCAAGGATTTCCTGAGCTACGCCGAGCCGTGGATCAAGACGGTGATTTACCCCAAGTCGTCGCGGCGGGCGTAAAATGACCCAACGCGTCGGGCCGACAATCGCCCGACAGACAGGCGTCGACGCAGGGGCACGAGTTGCAAACTCGCGCCAGTTGGGGGCGCGATTCAGGCAGTCAATCGTTTTTACGCTTCCGGCCCGTCAGGAGACGGGCCAGGGTAATTCGCCTCACAGACCGAGGAGCCGCCGCGCGGGCGTTACAAACGCCTCACTCACGCATCCGCGTTACAGACGCAGACAAGCAGGGGCGGCATGGGCCAGGGTTTCGGCCAGCGTCAGGTAGGTTCCCTCTTGGGCGGCCCAGCGGTCGGCAATTTTCGCCATCTCCTGAGCGGGGTGCTTGTTTTTAATGACCTTGACCATTGTTTGTCCTGCGTTTGGCCGGTTTACTTCTCAATCAGGTAAGCCGTACGGGGCTGAAAATCAGCAAAACTCCGTCAAAACGACGGCAAAAATTCAATCAGTGCCTCGACCTTGCTCGAAAAACTGTGCAGCACGACGATGGTGATGGGATACTTTTCAAGATTCTGCTGGTGCTGAAGGTTCTTATCAATGGTCAGTAACAGGTCGAACCCATGCTCCACGTACAGGGCCAGGAGTTTACCGTTCTTAATGCCGCCCCACCCCATTTCCCGGACGGTAAACACGTTGAGGTCGGCTAAATGCGGCTTCAGGTGCTTCGTCACGCACTCGTCAAGCAATAGTTTTATTGCAGCACCATCGACGAGGTTTCAATCAGCTTGTGTGACATTTCCAGCACCTCCACCACCTGCTCCCGCTGTACGCCCTCGAAGTCGTCCAGAAAATAGTCGATGGTTTCGCCTGATTCGAGGTAATCAAAAAGGTTTTTAATCGGCACGCGGGTGCCGTAGAAAACCGGGGTGCCGCCCAGAATTTCGGGGTCGATGTTGATGACGCGTCCTTCCATTGGCTTCTGCGTTTATCCCGACAAGCTACGAAATTTCACGGCTTCTCAACCCTCGGGCGCGGTCGTTTACGTCGCCTTCTCCTTCTTCTTAAACACCAGCGTATCCGTTGGCAGTTTTTGCAGGGCGTAGCCGCCGAGGTCAATCTGGGTTTTGGGCAATTGCTTTTTCAGGGCCTCCACGCCCGCCGGGGTCACGGCGGTTTGCCAGAGGTAAAGGGTTTTCAACTGCTTCATCCCGGCCAAAGCTCTCAGGCCCGCGTCGGTGATTTTGGTACCGTAGAGGTTGAGGTGTTCGAGGTGCTTCAAGCCGCTGAGGCTGGTCAGGCCGACGTCGGTGACGGCGGTTTGTTCGAGGCCGAGGCGGGTGAGGTTTTTGAGTTTGGCAATGGTTTTCAGGCCCGCGTCGCCCACTTTGGTACCGCCCAGTTTCAGCCACACCACCTGCTCGCTCAGGTTGTTCAACCCCTGGACAGCCTGGTCGTTGAAGGCGGGGGCGTTCACGGTGTTGACCATCAGCAGCGTGCTTTCGTTGGCCACGGGCAGCACCATCACGTTTTGTTTGGTGAGTTTTTCCACGTCGCCCTTGCTGGCTTCGACCACTTTCAGTTTCAGAATTTTGTCTTCTTCGCTCTCCGGCGCCGCGCCCGCGCCGTAAGCGGCCAGCACCGGCTTGATTTTGGCGTCCTGCGTGACCTGTGCCACCCGGAGGCTGAAACTGGCCTTGCCCTGTGAAAGCCACCAGTGCAAAAGGGCCACTTCCTGCTCGGTGAGCTGAGTTTTGCCCTTGGGCGGCATGTGGTGCTCGTCGTCGTCGGGCAGCATCAGGCGCTTGAACAACTCGCTCTGCTCGGCGTTGCCGGGCTTGAGCGCGGGGCCGTCTTCGCCGCCTTTGGCCAGCATTTCGGGTGTATCCATGCGCAAATCGCCCTTGCTTTTGTGGGCGTTATGGCATTGCCAGCACTTTTGCTCCAGCACCGGCTCCACGAGGTCGGTGTACACGACGGCCTTGTTGATGTTGGTTATTTTGGGGCGCACTTTGGCCTTCGGGCCGTTGCCGGTCATGGCCAGCAGCGGCTGGGTGAGGTAGTCGTCGCCGTGGGTGAGGTTGCCGCCGAAGTGCCCGGCCCCAAACAGGAACACGGCGCACACCACAACGGCGGGAAACTGCGCTTTCCGGAAGGCTTCGCGGCGGTTGGCAAACTGCGTGGCCGCCCAGGCCAGTCCGGCGGTGATGGCCACGCCGATGCCGAGGTTCTGGTGGAGGTTGAGCGTGCTTTCTTCGTAGCCGCCGCTGAGTTTGAGCAGGTAGCCCGCCACGCAGGCCATCACGGCACTGAGAAAACCCCACAGCAGCGATACTTTCACAGCCGGTTCGAGGTTGGCGAAACGCGGGCGGCGCGAAAGCACGGCCAGCAGCAACGCCATCAGGATGATGCCAATGGGCAGGTGAACGAACAGCGGGTGAAACCGGCCGATGAATTCGAGGAAGTAGTCGGTAGTGGTGGCTTGGAGGAGGACAGTCATTTTTGAATGCTGAATTCTGAATGCTGCGTGTTGAATGCCAGGAATTAGACCCATTCAGCATTCAGCATTCAGCATTCAGCATTGAGAACTACACGCGTTCTAATTTCACGGGATAGGTTTTCTTCGAATTCCACTGCGGCACGTACACGTTGCCGTCCGAGTCCACGCAGACGTCGTGCGGGTGCATGAAGGCGCGACCGGGATCCTGCTTGCGCTGCTCCTGCAACTGGCCGTTCTGGTACATCGGCTCCGAGCCGCCGGGCGTCGAGACGACTTTATCGGCTTTGTCGAGAATCTGGATGTAGCCCGAATCGGGGTACTGATCGGAGGTGCTGCGGTAGGCCGCGCCGTAGAGCATGTCGCCGTGCAACACGGGGCGGCAAATGTACGTGCCGGGCAGGGCGATGGTGCTGAGGTACTTGCCGTCGAGGGTGAAGCGTTTGAGCGCGTTGCGGCGGCGGTCGGTGACGAGCAGGGTGGGGGCGCTTTTGTTGCGCGTGTCCACCAGCACGCCGTGGCAGCAGTCGAAGTTTTCGGTCAAACTCTCGCCCCGCCCGCCGAAATGGCTGATGTAGCGGCCCTTCGCGTCGTAACGGACGATGTAGTTGGCTCCGTAGCCGTCGGCCACGTAGATGTCGCCGTTGGCGGGGTTGATGGCCGTTTCGGTAGGCGTGTACTGGCCGGGGTGGTCGTACTTGCCGGTTTCCTTCGGGTACTCCAGTTTCATAATTTCCCGGCCCTTCAAATCGGTTTTGATGATTTGCTTCCGGTTGTTGTCGGCGATGAACAGAAATTGTTCGCCGCCTTCGTTGGCCAGCGTCAGGCCGTGGGCACCGGGGTAGGAGGTGCCCCAGGCTTCGAGCAACTTGCCCGATTTGTCGTAAATCAGGACGTTGTTTTTCGTCTCGTTCGTGAGCAGAATCAACCGCCCTTTCGCGTCCTCGACCATCTCGTGGCAGTCGTTGACGGGGTTTTTGCCCGCGTCCAATACGCCCCAGCCGGGCACGACGCGGTAGCGGTAGGCCCCGTGCCCCACGACGATTTCGTCTTTGGGCAACTTGATTTTTTGGGAAAACGCCGTGGCGGCCAGCGCCAGGCTGCCGTTGCGTAGAAAGTGGCGGCGGCTGAGGTGTTCGTTCATGGAAAACAGGTCAGAGGTTTTTTATTAAAAGTAAAACGGACGCCATTCTTACCCTCCGGGAAAGGCCTAACCGATTTTTAAAACCGCTGGAAAGACCTAACAGGTTTTCAAAACCTGTTAGGTCTCGCACTTCGGCACGCACCAGGGAACGGACCTTTGAAATCAGGCTTATTTGCCCAATTGGTAAGCCACCACCGAGTTTTTGAAAAACGTCGGCACGAACACCATGTTGGTTTTCGGATCAAAGCCGATGTCGGCGGCGTTGATTTTGTCGGCCTGGGTGTCGAGCAGTTTGGTCAGCACGCCGCTGGCCGAGCAGTGGTAAATTTCACCCGCCCAGCGTGAAAGCAGGAACCCATCGCCGACGGGTTCGATGCCGTCGCCGGAAGGCAGGCCCTCGGCGATCTTCCGCAGGCTTTTGTCGGCCATAATTTCGTAAAAAATGCCCTTGCCCGCGTCGATGACATACATTTTGCTGCCAATGGCCCGCACGCCGTTGGGCCGTTCAAGGGTTTTGTCTTCCAGAAAAACGGACACCTGTCCGGCCTTCACCTGCAAAACCTGGCTCCGGCCCATGTCGGTCACGTACACGGTGCCGTCGGGACCGGCGCTCACGTCGTTAAGTTGCTTAGCCCCGTCGGGTTCGAGCGTTTTTTCCAGTTTGCCGGTTTTCAAATCAATCACGCGGATCTTCGTCACGTCGGCCACGTACAATTTGCCACCGGTGATGCCCATGCCTTTGGGCGCATCGAGGCCGGTGGCCCACTTCAGGGTCGTGATTTTGCCGTCGGGCGTCATCCTGGCGATGAAGCCGTTGCCGTCCACGTCCCAGCCGTTGCCGTTGATGTTGGCCACGTAGAGGCTGTTCGTGCCGGGGTCGAAAAGCACCGATTCGGGAGCCTTCATCACCGAGTCGGTGGCCCATTTTTTGGTAAGTTTCCACTGGGCCGAGGCGAGGTGGGCGGTGAGGAGAGGCAGGGTCAAAAGGAGAGCGAAACGTTTTTTCATGATGTTAAATTGGTTGGGAGAAGTTAAGTTATCTCAATCAGTTTTTGAAAATCGTGGGATTGAAGCCGCAATTTGATTTTTTCAACCAGATTCTGAAGCGTTTCAAAGCGATTGTTCGTGGCCACCAACAGAAAAACGGAGACGGGAAATTTAGCAAGGTTTTGCTGATGCCGCAGGTTTTTGTCGATGGTGACGAACACATCGAAGCCATTCAATACCAATAACCCGAGTAATTCGCCGTTTTTCTTGCCAAGCCAACCCATGTCGCGGACGGTCTTTACCTCGAAATCCGGCCCGAAACCAGTTTTCAGTTTCCGGGGCAGGTTTTCATCCAGCAAAATTTTCATGGAGTACTTTTTCAGACGTCAGCGTTTGTCGGGCCATTTCCAGCACGTTTACGGCATCCGTCTTTTTCACCGAAGGGTAATCATCCAAAAATTCGTCCAGGCCATCGCCCTCTTCGAGGTAATCGAACAGCGTTTGAATCGGAACGCGGGTACCGACGAAAACGGGCGTCCCGCCCATGGTTTCGGGGTCGATGCTAATGGATTTATAGTTCATTTCGGAAAGGCATTCGGTTCAGAATCAACTAAAAATACTGCTGATTAACGGAAAGTCACATGGCTCCATCTTCCTCAAGCAACTGATTCAGCACGAACGAGCAGTCCTCGGCAACGGGTATTTCGGCGTCCCAGGTGGTCAGCGACCACGTCGGCTTGCCCCGTTCGGCGATTTGAACCTGCCGGGTTTTGGTGTTTACCCAAATCACTTTTTCCACGCCGAAATCGAGCAGGTGCTGGGTTTTCTTTTTGTAGTACTCACTCTCCGACATGCCTTCGCTGAAGTCGGCTTTGGTGTCCACTTCGATGGCGATGTCGGGGGCCACGTCCATGTATTTGTCGGAGAACAGGTTAGTCAGGCGTTCGCGGCGAATCAGGGCGATGTCGTTGTTGAGGTTGGTGCCCCGGCGCAGGTGCAGACCGGCTTCGTTGCTCAGAACCCAGAATACGCGTTTGGGTAGGTGGATGGCCAGGTACGTGGCAATCAGGTTGACCAGGTACGCTTGAAAGATGCTGCTGCCCATGATTTCTTCGATGGTTTTTTCGCCGTTCAGCACGTCGCGGTAACCCCGGTAAAAAATGGGCTGGCCGTCGATTTCTTCCAGAATCAGGGCTTTGGGAATGTCCGTCGTTGGGATGATGACTGCTTCCATGCGTAGTTCTGTTTTCGTTTCCCGAAATCTACCCAATTTTCTCACGCCAGCGCCTCCCGAATCACCTTCCCGTGTACGTCCGTCAGGCGGAAAGGGCGGCCCTGGAACTCGTAAGTGAATTTTTCGTGGTCGAAGCCGAGGCAGTGCAGAATCGTAGCCTGCAAGTCGTGGACGTGCGTACGCCCGCTCACGCCGCTGTAGCCCATTTCGTCGGTTTCGCCGTGGCTGTAGCCGCGCTTAATGCCGCCGCCTGCCAGCCAGACCGTGTACGCCTCGGTATGGTGGTCGCGGCCCATGAAGGGGTTGGCCTTGCCCTCGCGGTTTTCGGCCATCGGCGTGCGGCCAAACTCACCGCCCCACACCACGAGGGTTTCATCGAGCATCCCGCGTTGCTTGAGGTCGAGCAGGAGGCCGCTCATGGCCTTGTCCACCTCGCGGGATTTGTTGCGCAGGCCGAGTTCAAGGGCGCCGTCTTCGGAGGTGCCGTGGGTGTCCCAGCCCCAGTCGAAAAGCTGCACGAAGCGCACGCCCTGCTCCACCAGCCGCCGGGCCAGGAGGATGTTGCGGGCCAGCGAGCCTTTTTCGGGGTTCACGCCGTACAGGTCGAGGATGTGCTGCGGCTCGCGCTTGATGTCCATGATTTCGGGCACGGACATCTGCATTTTGTACGCCATTTCGTACTGGCTGATGCGGGCGAGGGTTTCTGGGTCGTGAAATTCCTCGTACTGTTTCTTGTTGATTTCGCCGATGGCTTCGATGGTTTTGCGCTTCAAATCGCGGGTCACGCCGTCGGGGTCGGTGAGGTACAGCACCGGGTCGCCCTCGGTGCGGCACTGCACGCCCTGGTAAACCGACGGCAAAAAGCCGCTGCCCCAGATGCTCTTGCCCGCGTCAGGGTTTTTGCCGCCCGACGCGAGCACCACGAAACCCGGCAGGTTCTGGTTTTCGGAGCCGAGGCCGTAGGTGACCCAACTGCCCATCGAGGGCCGCCCCAGCCGGGCGCTGCCCGTGTGCATGAACAACTGTGCCGGGGCGTGGTTGAACTGGTCGGTGTACATGGCTTTCAGGAACGTTACCTCGTCGGCGACGCCCTGAAAATGCGGCAGGTAATCGCTCACCCACGCGCCCGACTGCCCGTTTTGTTTGAAAATGCCCTGCGGCCCGAGCATCTTGGGCACGCCCCGGATGAAGGCGAAGGTTTTCCCCGCTAAAAACGACTGCGGACAATCCTGCCCGCTCACCTTCTGGAGTTCGGGTTTGTAGTCGAACAACTCCAGTTGCGACGGCGATCCGGCGCAGTGGATGTAAATCACCGACTTGGCTTTTCCGGCCATTGGAGGCATTTTCGGGGCCATCGGCGTGGCGATGTTGCCCAGGAAGTCGCCTTCTTTTTTGCCCGAAAAACACCCGCCCGCCAGCGAGGCAAAAGCCATCGCGCCGAGGCCCGTGGTGCATTGCCGGAGAAAATGCCGCCGGGTTTCGAGTTCGAGGTAGTCGCGGCGAAATTGATCTTGGAGGTTCATCGGGTTGTAAAAGCCTTTACCAAACCTGTTCATTAAGCCTGTTAGGTCTTCAAGACCTAACAGGTTTAGTGGTCTACTCTTTCGTAATAAACTCATCCAAATTCACCATTGCGCTCGCCACGAGCGTCAGCGCGGCGGTTTCGGCTCCGCGCTTGCCGGGGCAATCCTTCAGCAATTTCTCGACTTCCTTCGGCTGGTGGCGGTAGGTGGTGAGGGCCTCGTTGTAAAGTCGGCTCAGCACGGCCAGTTTGGCCGGTTCGATGTCGCGGGCCATCACGCGGCGGTAGCCCGCCCGGATTTCTTCGGTGGGCGAATTGCCGCCTTCGCGCTGCATGTGGTAGGCCAGTTGGCGGGCCACTTCGGTGTACACGGGGTCGTTCATCGTCACCAGCGCCTGCAAGGGCGTGTTGGTGCGGATGCGCCGGGCCAGGCACACTTCCCGGCTGGAGCCGTCGAAGGCCAGCATCGAGGGGTACGGACTGGTGCGTTTCCAGTAGGTGTACACGGCCCGGCGGTACTGGTCGTCGCCGGTGGCCTGCTTCCATTTTTCGCCGTTGTAGGGCGACTGCCACACGCCGTCGGGCTGGTAAGGCATCACGCCGGGGCCGTACATTTTCCGCGAAAGCAGCCCCGAAACGGCCAGGGCCTGGTCGCGGACCTGCTCGGCGCTGAGTCGGATGCGTGGCCCCCGGGCCAGCAGTCGGTTGTACGGGTCTTGTTCGAGCAACTTTTTGGAGGCTTTGGAATCCTGCCGGTACGTGGCCGACAGCACGAGGTACCGCAGCAATTCTTTCGGTTTCCAGCCAAATTCGCGGGTAAATTTCACGGCCAGAAAATCGAGCAGTTCAGGGTCGGAGGGCGTGAAACCCTGCGTACCGAAGTCTTCGAGGGTTTCCACCAGTCCGATGCCGAACAGTTGCTCCCAGAATCGGTTGACTGCCACGCGGGCCGTCAGCGGGTGGTCGGGGCTGGTCATCCAGCGGGCCAGCGTGAGGCGGTTGCGCGGGGCATTTTTCGGCAGTGGCGGCAGCGAATGCGGCACGTCGGGTTGCACTTGTTTGCCCAGCACGAGCCGGTTGCCGCGCACAAACACGTTCGTTTTCCGGGCCATGTCTGCCGGGTTGTCCTGCATGATGGGAGTGGTGGGCACACGGGCTTTCACCAATTCCCAAAACAGGTGCTGGGCGTAAGCCTGGTCGGGAGGCGCTCCTCCGGGAGGCGCTCCTCCGGGAGGCGCTCCTCCGGGAGGCGCTCCTCCGGGAGGCGCTCCTCCGGGAGGCGCTCCTCCGGGTCTTCCGGTACCGGGAAATTCGGGCCGGAAGGCAAACCAGTCCCACATCACGAGCGTTTGCTCCGGCTTTTCGCGCAGCGACTTGTCGGTCGAGTTCACCGAAAAATAAAGCGTGTGCGTGCCACTCACGGCGGGCAGCGGGTACAGTCCGTAGCCGCCGTCGGGTTTCAGCCGCGTGGTGTCGATGCGGATGCTGGCCAGCGTCGGTCCGTCGGGGCGATCGAGGCGGATTTCCCAGGTCGTGTTGGGCGTGAAATTGGCGAACTTGACGAGCAGACTGCGTTTGCCGTCGAGCTTGATTTTGGCGAAACGCGCCGAGCCGCCCTGCCGGAGGCCCAGCCATTTTTCGTCGATGAGCGCGCCGTTTTTCATTTCCTCGGCCAGGAGGCTGTTGACGTGCGGCTCGAAGGTTTTCAGAAAGTGCACCGTTTCGTCGGCCTGGGTGGGCGAGGCGGTTTTTTGCAGCCAGCCGTGCAGGCCGACGAGTTTTTTCTGAAAACGCAGCGTGTCGCTCAGGTGGCGGAGTTTGGGGTAATCGCCGAAGGTGTCTTCGTCGCGGGAATTGTTGAAAAAGGCCAGGAATTTGTAAAACTCCTCGTGCCGGAACGGGTCGTAGGGGTGGCTGTGGCATTGCACGCAGGCGAACGTGGTGCTTTGCAGCACCTCCCAGGTGGTACCCACGCGGTCGAGCACGGCGGCCATCCGAAACTCTTCGTTGTTGGTGCCACCCTCGTCGTTGGTCATCGTGTTGCGGTGAAACGCCGTGGCGATGAGCTGGTTGTCGGTAGGGTGAGGAAGCAGGTCGCCCGCCAGTTGCTCGGTCAGAAACTGGTTGTAGGGCATGTTTTGGTTAAACGCCCGAATCACCCAGTCGCGGTAGCGCCAGATTTCCCGCTTGTCGTCGCGCTCGTAGCCTTTCGTGTCGGAGTAGCGCGCCAAATCGAGCCACATCCCGCCCCAGCGTTCGCCAAAACCCGGCGAGGCGAGGAGTTCGTTCACGATTTTTTCGTAACTGGCCTCCGACGAATCGGCCTGGAAGCGCGCCACCAGCTCGGGCGTGGGCGGCAGGCCGGTCAGATCGAGCGAAACCCGGCGCAGCAGCGTGGCGGCGTCGGCGGGGCGGGCGGGTTTGAGGTCTTCGTTTTTCAACTGGCGCAGCACAAAATAATCGAGGTCGTTGCGCGCCCACGAACCCGGCCCGGAGGAGAGTAGCGAACTGAAAAAACCTGCCAGCAGCGCCGGATTGGGCACTTTTGGTGCTTTTGGGGCCACGTACGCCCAGTGATCACCCCACGCGGCGCCCTGGTCGACCCACTTTTTCAGCACCTCGATCTCTTCGGATTTGAGCGGCGGCGCGCCGAGCGGCATGCGTTCTTTGGGGTCTTTGAGCGAAAGGCGCTTGATGAATTCGCTGTGGGCCGCGTCGCCGGGCACGATGGCCGGGTGGCCCGATTCGGTGGGGGCGAGGGCTTCGGTGCGGAACAGGAGGCTGAAGCCCGCCCGCCGCTTGACCCCCCCGTGGCAGGCCATACAGTTTTTGTTCAGAATCGGCTTAACCTGCGTATTAAAATCCACCTTGTCGCCGTTGCGCAGGGCGAAGTACCCGATGGCGACGGCGGCGATGCCCGTGATGACCAGTACGTTGAGTTTCATCGGTGTGATTCGGTGCGTGTTCCGTTCGGTAATAGAGGCGCTCAACCGGAAATAATTACTCAGGAACCGGGGCGATTCTACCAAAAAGGCGGGAAGAAGGTGCCGGGTTAACGTTTCAATCCGCCGGAATGGTTCGTAAAAACCTGGGTTTCAATCCTGGCAAAGCTAAAACCTGCCTTCGGGAAGTTCCACCATTATTTTGCCCCAATCTGCCGCAAAATCGCCGCCCGAATCAGGTGCGGATGGCTCCAGGGCACGAAGTGGTTCATGCCCGGCACCAGTTCGACCGTGACGCGGGCGTTCACGAGCACGTTGCGGGTGAAGTCGGCGTTGCCGGGCGCTACCAGCACGTCTTGTGCGCCCTGAATGACGGTACACGGCTGTTGAATGGTCTGCCAGCGGGGCATCATCCGATGCAGTTCGGGTTTTAGTCCGATGATTTCGTGGTTGGAAGCGCGCAGGCTTTTAGGCAACAGCCACCGAACCAGGAAAAAATCACCGGGTTTGCGGTACCATTCGTGGGGTTCGAGGTCGGGGTCGTTGGAGGCGGCCACGAAAATCAGCCCGTCGATGAGGGCGGGGTAGTCCATCGCCATCCGGGCGATGAGCGGTCCGCCGAGCGAGTGACCGATGAGAATCAGTTTTTTGCCGCCTTTTTTTGCGGCCTCGACTACGGGTTTCAGGTACGCCGCCTGCTTTTCAAGGGAAGGTTCGCCCCGTCCGAAGCCCGATGAATCGCCGAAGCCGGGGCGATCCACGGCCACCATCCGCACCGCCGCCAGCAGGGTGTCGTCTTTGAAAAAATCCACCCAGGCGCTCCACGAACCCGGCGAACCGTGGACGAAAAATGCCACCGGCAGCGAATCGGAGCCGATTTCGGCGTAATGAATTGTGCGGTCGTCAGCGGGCACGTCGTGGAAAGCTGGTTTCAACGCCCGCCCGACGAAGGCCTTTTCGACCTCTTCCCGGCTCATGCGGAAGGAAAAGCAGCCCGCCGTCAATTGGGAAATTCCGACCATGATCAGCAGGGCAATGAGCAGGCGTTTGGCGAAGCGGAGCATGGCTAAAATGGCTGAACCGCCGATTTACGCTGATTTTCAGGATTTCACAGAAACTTGAAGATGAATTTTCTGCGAAATCTTAAAAATCCGCGTAAATCGGCGGTTCAGACGAAATCCGCTTACAATTGCGGCTGTTGCAGGGCTTCGGCTTCGTGGCCGTAGCTGGGCTTGCGGTTGCGCATCACGAACCAGAGAACGCCGAAGGCCACGATAAGAATCAGCGGGAAAGTCATCATTTTCGCCAGCGTCGCCTGACCAGCGGCCAGTTCGAGGGCGTCGCCCGCCAAGCCAGAGGTTGCTTTTTCGGCCCGTTCGGCGTCAATCCATCCCCCGATGATGGGCTGAAAAATGGCCGTCGAAAACATACCCACCCCACCGATGATGGACATGCCCAGGGCACCTGAGGCCGGAATCCGCTCGGCCACGAAACCCACCATCGTGGGCCAGAAGTAGCACACGCCGATGGCGAAAAACACGGCGGCTACGTAAGCCATCGCGCCCGTCTGGGTGCTGAAGAGGTAAATACCGATGGAGGCGAACACCGCCCCGCCAAGCAGCACGCCCGTCTGGTCGAGCCGGTGGATGATCGGCCCGCCGAAGTAGCGGCCCACGGCCATTAATCCCGTAACGAGCGCCAGGATGAGCAGGGGCGTTGCGCCGCTTTTGCTCATGATGAGGCCCACCCACTGCTGCGGACCGAATTCGGAAATGGCCGTCAGGGCCATGCAGCAGAACATGAACAGGTAGAGCGGGGTGAGCATGGCCTTGAAGTTGTTGGGCAGCGAGGTGGCATCGACCACTTTCGCCTTCGGGAACGTTTGCCCGAAAAACAGAAAGGCGTAAATAACCGTCGGAATCATGATGACCCAAATCTGAGCCTGCCAGGGCAGGTTGGCATATCCGGGACCCATGAAGAGCGAAATCAAACTACCGACTACGATACCGCCGGGGAACCACATGTGGAAGCGGTTGAGCATTTTGTTCATCGTGGTTCCTGAGTACATATCGGCAATCATTGGGTTGCAGGCGGCCTCGGTGCAGCCGTTGCCTACGCCGATAAACAGGGTAGAAACGAGCAGCGTGGCGTAGCCATCGGCGTAAATCGTCAGCAGAATGCCCATCGTGTGCGCCAGAAAGGCCACCTGCATGATGTTCTTCGGCCCGACGGTGTTGTACACCAGCCCGCCGATAATCATCGAAATGGGAAATCCGATAAACCACATCGAGTTAATGAACCCGAGTTGTTCGGCCGAGAGGCCAAAGTCCCGACCCAATTGCGGCAGAATACCGGCCCGGATGCTGAAGGAGAAGGCTGTGGTGATGAGGGCAAAGCAACTGGCCAGAAAGAGGCGGTCGCGGTTGACGGGTTGATCCATGGGTAAAAAAAGGTTTAGCAGAGGTTTGGGTGAACGATTGGCGTCGGAGGCAGAAAGGCCGCTTTCCGACAAATTCCCCCAAAAAAACAAAAACAAATTGTCTTCCGCCAATTTGAAATCCAGCGAAGTTTGGAAAACTTTGCCGCCCACCGAATTTTCTTCCTCGAATTAAGTACCTCATCACGTTCTAAACCATGTCCAGAAAAATCCGAATGGGAATGGTGGGCGGCAGCCTCGATGCGTTTATCGGGGCCGTTCACCGGCGCGGGGCCGCCCTCGACGGCGAAGTCGAATTGGTGTGCGGGGCGTTTTCCTCGAATCCTGAAAAATCCAAAGCCACCGGCAAAGCGCTTTACCTGCCCGACGACCGGGTGTACGGCAGCTACGAGGAAATGATTCTGGCGGAAAAAGCCCGGCCCGAAGGCGAGCGGATGGACTTCGTCACCATCGTCACGCCCAACTTTATGCATTTCCCGCCCGCCAAACTGGCCCTCGAAAATGGCTTCCACGTCGTCAGCGACAAACCCGCCACGCTCAACTCCGACGAGGCCCGCGAATTGAAGAAACTCGTCGAACAAACCGGCCTGATTTACGCCCTGACGCACAACTACACCGCCTACCCGATGGTGAAGGAGATGAAGTATCGCATCAAAACGGGCGACATCGGCGACATCCGGAAGGTCATCGTGGAATACCCCCAGGGCTGGCTCTTCGACCTGCTCGAGGCCACCGGCCAGAAACAGGCCGACTGGCGAACCGACCCCGTGCGCAACGGGGCCGCCGGGGGTGTGGGCGACATCGGCACCCACGCCGAAAACCTGGCCGAGTACGTGACGGGACTGAAAATCAAGGAATTGATCGCCGACCTGACCATCTTCGTGCCGGGCCGTCGCCTCGACGACGACGCCAACATGCTGCTCCATTTCGAGGGTGGCGCGAAGGGCATTCTTCACGACAGCCAGATTGCCCACGGCGAAGAAAACGACCTGAATATCCGCGTGTACGGCTCGAAGGGCGGCCTGAAGTGGAAGCAGATGGACCCCAACACGCTCATCCGCACCGACCAGGTGAAGGGCCAGACCATCATCCGCACGGGCGTCAACCCCATCTCGCCCGGCGCGGCAGCGCACACCCGCCAACCGGCGGGCCACCCGGAGGGCTTCATCGAAACCTTCGCCAGCATTTACCGCAACTTCGCCATGGCGGTTCGCGCCCGGATGCACGACGGCGCGTCGCTGGGCATGGCCACGGGCGGGCTGGGGCAGGAAGCCGCCGAGGGCACCGCCTACGACCCCGAAGTGTACGACTTCCCCACCATCGACGACGGCCTCCGGGGGATGCTGTTCATCGATACGGTTTTGGAATCGAACGCCAACGGGGCAGTCTGGACGAAGTTTAAACAATAACCGCCGCAAGCACGATTCTCTATACCCACCTTCTAAATCAATTTCAAGATGAGAAAAGCACTTGGTATCGTCCTGCTTCTATTGGGAATTATCATTGGAATTGGGTTCCTATCTGTTCTACCTCAGTTCCTTGGCGAGTTGGCTGGTAAAGTGGATAGCCCGTATAAAATCGGGTATGTAGCTGGGCAACTCTTTTTTCTTGCAATAGGGATTACCCTAATCGTCATCGGAATTAGAATGACGCGCAGCAGGCGTTGAAAAGTGTGTCCTGATACTCTCTCAAGCTTTTTACTCTCAAACCCAAATCAGTAATGCAAAAAATCAAAGTCGGCGTTGTCGGAACGGGCTTTATCGGACCGGCCCACATCGAAGCCCTCCGCCGGTTGCCCAACGTTGAAGTCGTTGCGCTCTGCGAAGTCACCGCCGAACTCGCCGTCGCCAAAGCCGCCAGCCTCGGCATCGAGCGGGCCTGCACCTTCGACGACCTGCTCAAAATGGACGACATCCAGGCCGTCCACATCTGCACGCCCAACTTCCTGCACTACGCCCAGTCGAAGGCCGTGCTCGAAGCGGGCAAGCACTGCATCTGCGAAAAACCCCTCGCCAAAGACCTTCACGAAGCCGAAGAACTCGTTAGCCTCGCCGCGAAAACCGGCCTCGTCAACGCCGTGCATTTCAACCTCCGCTACTACGCCCTGGCCCGCCAGATGAAGGTGATGCGCGAAAAAGGCGAACTCGGCGAGGTGTACAGCATCATCGGCAGCTACCTCCAGGATTGGCTGTTTTACGAAACCGACTACAACTGGCGCCTGGAACCCGACAAGTCGGGCGACAGCCGGGCCATTGCCGACATCGGCTCGCACCTCATGGACATCATGGAGTACATCACGGGCCTGAAAACGGTGGCGGTGATGGCCGATTTCAACACGATTCACAAAACCCGCAAAAAGCCGCTGAAGCCCGTCGAAACGTACTCGGGCAAAATGCTCCAGCCCGAAGACTACGCCGACGTGCCCATCAACACCGAAGACCACGCCAACGTGCTGCTGCGCTTCGACAACGGCAACCGGGGCGTCATCACCGTGTCGCAGGTGTCGGCAGGGCGCAAAAATCAGTTGAAACTGGAGATTTCCGGCTCGAAAAAAACCTTCGCCTTCAACTCCGAATCGCCCAACGAACTTTGGATCGGCAACCGCGAAGGCTACAACCAATCCCTCACCGACGACCCCTCGCTGGTGCACGCCGAAGCGCGGTCGGTCATCAGTTTCCCCGGTGGCCACAACGAGGGCTTCCCCGACACCTCGAAGCAATTGTTCAAAGAAGTGTACGCCGCCATCGAAGTCGGAAAGCAGCCCGAAAATTCCACCTTCCCGACGTTTGCCGACGGTTATCGCGAATTGCTGATTTGCGAGAAGATTCTGGAATCGAATCGAAAGCAAAGCTGGGTGGAAATCTAATGTTGAATGATTGAGTGACTGAATGACTGAATAGTGGAAAAGTCATGGATGACGAAAAGCGGGAATTTTTGAAAGCTTTTCAACGTCGAACGAAAACGTTTGTTTTACGAAGCGTGAAACTGTTTCAGAAACTTCCGAAAACCGAGGAGGCTAAAATCATTGGTCGCCAGTTCCTACGCTCGGCTACGTCGGTCGGGGCCGATCACCTCGCCGTAAGTCGGGCCAGGAGCAAGGCGGAATTTTTTGCCAAGTTGAGTGTGACCATTGAAGAAGCCGACGAGGCCGCTTTTTGGCTCGAAGTCATCGGCGAAACGGATATTCTGCCTATGAACCGCGTTTCTGACTTGCTTCGGGAAGCCGAGGAAATCACTAAAATCCTCGCTAAAGCTCGCAAAACCCTTGACCCGTAGACTCTATTCAGTCATTCAGTCCTTCAATATTCAGCATTGAGAAGTATTCAATCATTCAGCACTCAATCATTCAGTCATCAATCCCATGAAAACCCTCAAAGGCCCCGCCATTTTCCTCGCCCAGTTTATGGGCGACACCGAGCCGTTCAACTCGCTCGAAAGCATCTCGAAGTACATGGCCGACCTCGGCTACCTCGGCGTGCAACTCCCCGCCTGGGACGGTCGCTGCATCGACCTGAAGCAGGCCGCCGAAAGTAAAACCTACTGCGACGACCTCAAGGGCAGAATGCGGGAGTGGGGCGTTGAAATCACCGAACTGGCTACGCACCTGCAAGGGCAACTGGTGGCCATGCACCCCGCTTACGCCCCGATGTTCGACGGCTTCGGCCCCGCCGAACTGGCCGGAAAACCCAAGGAACAGCAAGCCTGGGCCACCCAGCAACTGCTCTGGGCCGCCAAAGCCAGCCAGAACCTGGGCCTGAAATCGCACCCGACGTTTTCGGGGGCCTTGCTCTGGCCGTTTATGTACCCCTGGCCCCAGCGCCCCGCCGGGCTGGTCGAGCAGGGGTTTAAGGAACTCGCCGCCCGCTGGACGCCCATCCTCAACGCCTTCGACGAGGCGGGCGTGGACGTGTGCTACGAACTCCACCCCGGCGAAGACCTCCACGACGGCATTACCTTCGAGATGTTCCTGGAGGCCACCGGCAACCACCCCCGCGCGGCCATCAACTACGACCCGAGCCACTTCGTGCTCCAGCAGTTGGACTACCTCCAGTTCATCGACATCTACCACGAGCGCATCCGGGCCTTCCATGTCAAAGACGCCGAGTTCAACCCCACCGGGCGGCAGGGCGTGTACGGGGGCTTCCAGGGCTGGGTCGAGCGGGCGGGCCGCTTCCGTTCGCTGGGCGACGGGCAGGTGGATTTCTCCGGCATTTTCAGCAAGATGGCCCAGTACGACTACGACGGCTGGGCCGTGCTCGAATGGGAATGCGCCCTCAAGCACCCCGAGCAGGGAGCCGCCGAAGGCGCGCCCTTCATTGAAAGCCACATCATCCGCGTGACCGAGCGGGCCTTCGATGATTTCGCGGGCACCGGGGCGGACGAGGCGTTTAACAAGCGGGTGCTGGGGCTGTAAAAACCGAAAACCAACTTCCCCAACCCGTCATTGCGAGCGGAGGCGGATGAATTGAGTGAAACGAGATTCATCCGCCGAAGCGAAGCAATCCCCCATCGGAGACCGAGAGAGTTTTCGCCGAGAACCGTCGGAATTCCACCGTTCTTGCAACAAACTATTTTGGCTACCGGTAGGGGGATTGCTTCGCTCCGGTCTTGAAATCTCGCTTCGCTCATTTCAAGACCTCCGCTCGCAATGACGGGTTGGGGAAGGTTTATTTTATAAGTTGTTCATGCTCAACATCCTCCGCACCGATTCCACCCACCCCGATTTCCAACAACTCGTGGCGCAACTCGACGCCTACCTGACCACCCGGAACGGCGAAGCAGACGCGTTTTACGCCCAGTTCAACACAATTGACGTGCTCCGGCAGGCGGTGGTGGCCTATGCCGACGGCGTGCCGGTGGGCTGCGGGGCCACCAAGCCCTTCGACGCCGGGGCCGCCGAGGTGAAGCGGATGTACGTTCTGCCCAGCCACCGGGGGCAGGGCATCGCCGCACGGGTGCTGGCCGAACTCGAAACCTGGAGCCGCGAACTGGGCTTCAACGCCTGCATCCTCGAAACCGCCCGCGACTTCAACGACGCCGTGGCCCTCTACACCCGGTGCGGCTACACGACCACGCCGAATTATGGGCCGTACGTGGGGGTGGCGAATAGTGTTTGTTTTTGGAAGAGTTTGGAGGTTTAGAGTTATACTTGCGTCGGAGACGCTAAACCGGTAACGCACTGATTAAAATTCGGACGACATAAATCTATTAACTTACAATGGAAAAGTGCTTTGTAATTCAGCCTTTTGACAACGACAAGTTTGATAAACGGTTCAAAGATGTGTTTGAGCCAGCAATACAGAAGGCTAACTTAGAGCCATACAGAGTTGACAGAGATATGTCTGTCAAAATCCTATTGATGAGATTGAAAAAGGTATTATTGATTCTGTAGTCTGTTTTGCAGAAATTTCAACCAACAATCCCAATGTATGGTATGAACTTGGTTTTGCTTTTGCTTGTAGAAAGGATGTAATTATGGTGTGCTCAGACGAAAGAGAAGGCAAATTTCCTTTCGATATACAACATAGGCATATTGTGACTTATAAGACAGGTTCCAAAAGTGATTTCGAGGATTTGGAAGAGAATATTTTTAAAAAAATAAAAGCGCTTCTTCAAAAAGCCCATACTGTTGAGGTCCTAAACTCTACACCTATTGCTGATACTGAAGGCTTGAAGAGTCACGAAATAGCAATATTGATTATCTGTATGGAAAGCCAGCTAATGCCTAACGATTATATTTCAGCATGGGGATTAAAACAAAAAATGAATAAAGCAGGCTACACTGACATTGCTGCTAGCGTTGGATTTAGAACGCTTCTTACAAAGAAGATGGTTGAAACGTTTAAAGCAATTGATTTTGACGGAGGAGGAGAAGAATTTAACGCGTGTCGAGTAACAGAAACAGGTGAAAAATGGATTTTGGACAATCAAGACCAACTGGTATTCCGAGAGAGGGACAAAAATGATTCTATGCCACTACAGGCACCAACTAATCCTGTTAAAATTTAACCGCCCGTTGTTCCGGATGTTTACCGCGTTGTTCCGGATGTTTATCCGGAACCGGAATGATTGCCGTTTTGTAAACGGCAGGCCGCGATAGCGGCCATTGGGTTTGCAAAGTTGTTTTTGATTAACTTGAAGCCATCATGAAAACAGCCATCATCCAATCCGACCCGGAGGTACTCGGCGGCACGCCGGTTTTTCGCGGCACGCGGGTACCCATCCAAGCCCTGTTCGACTACCTGGAAGGCAGCACGGTGGAAGAATTTTTGAAGGGCTATCCGCACATCACGAGGGAAATGGTCAATGACGTAATTAGCCTGGCTGCCGAAACCGTGTTAAACAGCCATCCGCCCTATGACCGTGCTGCTTGATGAACAGATTGACGTCCGAATGCAGAATTTACTGCGCCCGTTGCCGATCTTCACGCTGAATGAAAAAGGGTGGACGGGCCTGAAAAACGGCGCATTACGCCAAAAACTGAACGAACACGGCTTTACCCATTTCGTAACGGCGGATAAGAATTTTCCCTTTCAGCAGAATTTTAGTAAAATTCAGTTCACGACCGTTCTGATTGACACACCTACCTTACTCTGGACGCATCAACAGCAGTTTGCCGATAAAATCCGGACCGCCATCGAACAACGAATTGGGGTTGGATTGGTGAAACTCATCCACGTTCGTGTGGAGGGCCTGAGTCGCGGCAAACGCGTGGAGGAATTGAAAAAGCTGCTACCGATTGAACAACTCTACTTTTTGTAAGAACAACGTTGTCCGACCTTTGCAACATCGGCCAACACGCCCTCGTCGTTGGTGAAAACGCGTTAAAAACTTACTTCCATGGCCGGTCAAGGTTCCGGCGGCAACGTCATCGCCGCCCTGTGCAGTTTCTTCATTCCGGGCCTCGGGCAGTTGCTCCAGGGGCGGCTGGGCATGGCTATCCTGCACTTCGCGCTCAGCGTGGTGCTGTGGTTTTTCCTGCTCGGCTGGATCATCCACCTCTGGTCGATTCTCGACGCGGCGCGCTACTCGCCGGGGCGGTAAGTTGGGCGGTTTGTCGTTTCTTTGCACCCTCACGCACCAACCCAACCCCTCTTTTCACCGATGAGCCACACCGCTACCGGTACCAACATCCTGACGTTCGACATCGGCGGTTCCAAACTTAAAGCCACCGTGCTCGACCCGGCGGGCGAGCGCTTGCAGGACTACCTCAAAACGCCCACGCCCGCGCCCTGCACGCCCGTGGCCCTCATCGCCGCCCTGCACGGCCTGGCCAGCAACTTCCAGGGCTTCGCGAAAATCTCGGTCGGCTTTCCGGGCTACGTCCGCGACGGCATCGTGCGCACGGCCCCCAACCTCGGCAACGACCTCTGGGCGAACGTCAACCTCGCCGAACGGCTCGCCGAAGCGATGCAAACGCCCGTCCGGGTGGTCAACGACGCCGATTTGCAGGGCCTGGGCGTCGTGAGCGGGCAGGGCCTCGAACTGGTCATCACGCTCGGCACTGGCTTCGGCACGGCGCTGCTGCTCGACGGCCGCTTGCTGCCGCACCTTGAAATCGGCCAGCACCCCGTCACCAAAACCAAAAATTACGACCAGTACGTCGGTGACCAGGCCCTTCAGACCCACGGCGAAGAAATGTGGAACGAACGGATGCAGAAAGTGCTCGGCATCCTGAAAACCACGTTCAACTATGACCACCTGTACATCGGCGGCGGCAATGCCAAAAAACTGACCTTCCCGCTGGCCGAAAACGTCACGGTGGTCAGCAACAAAGACGGCATCCGGGGCGGGGCGCGGTTGTGGGCGGCGTAGGGCGTTTTTCGGGAAAATCCATGCACCCCACCGTTGCGCAGTTTCTGGCCTGTACGCTCCCCAAATCCGACTGGACGCACGAAGCGCACCTGACCGTAGGGTTGTGGCACCTGCGCGAAGTTGGCTTCGACGAGGCGCTGCTGCGGATGCGCGAAGGCATTTGTGCCTACAACGAAGCCGTCGGTACGGCCAACACCGAAACCAGCGGTTACCACGAGCACGAGACGCTCACCGTGTTTTGGCTCCGGGTGCTCGACGCGCAGGGGCTGCGGGCAGAGCCGGGAGCACCGTTGGAGGCCGTCTTGTCGCGCTTGTTAGCCAGTTCGTGGGCAGATCGCGCGCTGGCCTTGCGGTATTACGACCGTGAAACCCTATTTTCGCCCGTGGCCCGCGCCCAGTGGGTCGAGCCGAATCTACAACCTTTCGATTTTTAACGCTTAACTTCTTTTTGCATGAAACGAACGCTGCTGCTGCTGTCGCTGGCAACCGGTGCGCTGGTCGCCCAGGCCCAAAAACCCAACACCCTTACCAAAGCCGAACAACGGGTCGGCTGGACGCTGCTCTTCGACGGCCAGAGCCTCAACGGCTGGCACGCTTACAACGGCCAGCAACCCGGCGACGCCTGGAAAGTACAGGACGGAACCCTCATGCTCGACGGCACCGCCAAGAAATCGGGTGCGAAAGGCGGCGATCTGGTGACCAACGAGGATTACGAAGACTTTGATTTTCAGTACGAATGGAAAATTTCGCCCAACGGCAACAGCGGCGTCATGTTCCACGTCGTGGAGTCGAAAGCCTACGCGACGCCGTACATGACTGGCCCCGAAATGCAGGTGCTCGACGACAAAGGCCACCCCGACGGCAAGATTTTCAAGCACCGCTCCGGCGATTTGTACGATTTGATTCCCTCGCCCAAGCGCTACGCGAAGCCCGTCGGGCAGTGGAACAAGGCCCGCATCACCATGCAGCGCGGGTTTCTGACGCTGTACCTCAACGGCCACAAAACCGCCAGCACCGAGATGTACTCGCTCAAGTGGGCCGACATGGTGGCCGCCAGCAAGTTTAAGACCATGCCCGATTTTGGGAAATTCCCTTCGGGCCGCCTCGACCTCCAGGACCACGGCGACACCGTCTGGTACCGCAACCTGAAAGTGCGCCGCCTGAGCACGAAACCGGCACGGGATTAAGTCTGCTCCATCAACGTCATGCTGAATCAAGCGGTCCGCCGCTGCGGTTCAGCATGACGGTATGCGTTAATTTTACCTCCAAACCACGCATGAACACTACGCGCCGAACCTTCCTGAAAACCAGCGCCCTGACGCTGGCCGGGGCCGGAGTTTTCCCCGAAACCCTGCTGGCCGCCAGCCCCCGGCACATCAGCCTGCAACTGTACTCCGTCCGCGACGACATGCAAAAAGACCCCAAAGGCACCATCGAAGCGGTGGCCAAAGTGGGGTATCGCGAAGTGGAACACGCCGGGTACGGGGCCGGGAAATTCTACGGCATGACCCCGCCGGAATTCAAGAGACTCCTCGCCGCCAACGGCCTGACCATGCCCAGCGGCCACACGCCCCTGCTGCCCAGGCACCTCGACGCCAGCGGCAACTTCACCGACGAGTGGAAACAAACTGTGGACGATGCCACCACGCTCGGCCAGAAGTACGTCATCAGCCCGTGGATCGACGTGAGCATGCGGAAGTCGGTGGATGGGCTGAAGAAAGTAACCGACCTCTTCAACAAAGCGGGGGAACTGTGCCGGAAATCGGGCATGAAATTCGGCTACCACAACCACGACTTTGAGATGACGCAGGTGGACGGCCAGGTGATTTACGACATCCTGCTCGCCAACACCGATCCGAAACTCGTTACGCTCGAAATGGACGTGGGTTGGGTGGTCACGGGCGGAGCCGACCCGGTGGCGTGGTTTAAAAAATACCCTGGTCGCTTCGAACTGCTCCACATGCGCGATGTGAAGCGGATGCCCGGCCACGAACACCCGGTGGGCGTCGAACTGGGCGACGGCATCGTGAATTTTGTCGAGATTCTGAAAGCCAAAAAGCTCGCCGGGGTGCAGTACTACGTGGTCGAGCAGGAAGAATACGGCCAGAAAACGCCCCTCGACTCCATCACCAGCGATTACCAGCGCATCGCGAAGATGCCGGTTTAAGGAAGGGAGAAGGGAGGAAAGGAAGGTGGGAAAACGGGAGAGCGCTACTCCTTTTTCCCACCTCCCTTTCCTCCCTTCTCTTCTTTTTTCCTCCCACTCATCGCCAGAAAAATTCCGTAAGCCACCGCGCAGATGGCCAGGCCGGAGCCTTCGCGGGCGAGTTCCTGGTTGGGCGTTTTCATGGCTAAACCTTGCCCTTCGCTGAAAAATCCTTCCCAGCCGCTCATTTGTAGCCAGGTGTTGAGTGCGCCCGCCAGCGAGCCGAGCAGCAGAATGACCAGCATTTCCCGGTTAAAATGCCCCTGAAACGCCCGAAAGGCCACGTAAGAGGGCAGTAGGTATAGGGGAATCCAAAGTACGGGATCGGGGTCGTTGACTTGCCAGGCGGCAAACAGCAAAAAAACGAAAACAAAGAGGAGGGCGAGGTAGCGCATGGGGATTTAGAGGAAAAGGAACGGTTACTTGCAATAAATTTCAACGGCACTGGCTGCGTCGGCGTAGCCCAGTTTGTCGGCCTGCTTCAGGCTCAGGCAACCCACGCTGCGTTGTCCGATGGAAATTCGGGACAATCCCAATGCATAAAACGCTTTGGCAAACTTCGAATCGGCCCGCACGGCGGCTTCAAAATCGAGGATGGCGGCTTTGTAATTTCGCTGGCGAAATTCCACGTTTCCCCGGTTGAAGCGGGCGGTGGCGTCGGTGGGTTTCAACTGGAGGGCTTTGTCGAAATCGTGCCCGGCTTCGGGCAACCGGCCCAACTGATACAGCACCATACCCCGGCTGGCGTACACCTCCGAACTGTCGGGCTGGCGCGAAACGGCCTCCGAAAAATCCTTCAGGGCACTTTCCCAATCGCTCTGCTCCACCCGCAGCCGGGCGCGGTTGAAGTAGGGCTGGTACCAATTGGGGTGGAGTTTGATGGCCTGGTCGTAGTCGAGCAGAGCGCTGGGGTAATCTTTCAACTCAAAATGCGCCACGCCCCGGACGTTGAACGCGCGGGCGTTTTCTTCGTCGGCCTGAATGGCGAGGTTCAGCGACTCGATGGCTTCGCGGGGATTGCCCTGGCGCAGCGCCTTCCGGCCCTGTTCGAGCAAGGCATCCGACGAACCGGAGCAGGCCACAAAAGTGAAAAGTGAAAAGTGAAAAGTGAAAAGTTGAAGGCGTTTCATGCGGCAAAGGTACGCAGGAGCGGGGCACGGATGCTGGGTCGGCGGGCGGATACGTGCTACGCTGACCCACCAAACGGGGAAAATTGAGCGGCCCGGCTTGAAAAAACCCGCCGGGCGGCTATCTTTGCACCGGCAAATCAGTACAACCAGCTCCTGCTGAATCCCCCAGGTCTTGACCGAAGCAAGGGTAGGTGGTCGTAGCGGTGTGATACTCGATTTGCCATTTTTTTTGCCCGTACTTCAGGAAAATCTCTCCAGGGGCGGGCCGTCCCAACCCGTCATTGCGAGGAGCCAGGCCGACGCGAGGAGGACCGGCGAGGAAGCAATTTGTTTCCACCGGCTAAAACATTTCGGGGGGCTGGGTTAGGCAGGTGGCAACAGATTGCTTCGCTCCGGTTTCAAAGCCTCGCTTTGCTCGTCCCTAAAACCTGCGCTCGCAATGACGCCCTGAGAGAGGAAAGCTGGCTTCCTTTTACACCTTCTCATACTTCGACAGCAGCATTTCGCCGGTTTTTTCCTCCCGCGTCAGGCTGCCGGTTTGCGGGTCGAGGGTCCAGTGTTCTTCGAGCAGGATTTTATCGCCGTCGTCGCGGTACTGCACCCGGCATTGCGGGCCGTCGAGGGTGAGCAGGGCGAAGCCGTTGTGGCCCACGGGCGTGTTGCGCAGGCGCGTGCGGATGCGGCGATCGTAGTAGCGGAGCAGGTACTTTTCGGCGAATTTCGGCTCTTCCAGCTCCACCGGCATGCCACCGTGGCCGATGCCCCGGCCCCAGGTTTCGGGGCCGTCGTCTACCCGGGTGCGGTCGTAAATCGTCAGGCGGTGTTCGTGGCCCCAGAACCACACCACGGGGCGTTCGGCCTGGCCCATCAAGTCGCGCAGTTGCTTCGCCGGGCGGGTGAAATTGTGCCGGAACGCCGAGAAATACGGGTGATGGCTCAGGAAAATCAGCCCGCGCTTGTCCTTCGGATTGCCCAAATCCACCTCGTTTTTCAACCACGCCACCTGCTCGTCGCGGAGGTGGCAATCGGGTGGGAAAAACACTTCCACAAAGGGCCGTTCCACCGACGTGTAGCCCGTATCCAACCCAATGACGCGCCAGTGTTCGTTTTCCAGGCAGAAAAAACCCGCCTGTTGGGTGGCCCAGTCGTCGCCCCGACGCACGCGCATGGCGGGCAGTAGTTCTTCAAAAAACGCGTTGCCGTTGGAGTACATCTCGTGGTTGCCCGACAGCGCCAGGTAACCCGACCTGCCGCGCGGCCAGGAGGCGTAGGGGGCCGTGAAGTTATCGCGAACCTCCTCCGGCGTGCCCACGAAATACACGTCGCCGAGGTGAATCGTGTAGTCGGTGGCGTGCGCGGCCACCAGCGCCCCGACGGCGTCGGATTCGGTCGTGTCGCTGGCCCAGTCGGAGAGCAGGCCAAACGTCACGGCCCCGTCGTCGGCCACCAGTTCGTACACGCCGCTGTCGCCGTGGCGCGGGTAGGCCTGGTAGGGGTGGCGTTTGCCAAACCGGCTTTTCACGTAGTGGTACAGCAGTCGCCCCAGGTTGCCGAACCGTTGCCAGATGAACACCTGAAGCTGGTTGCTGGGGTCGGGTGGGGGCGGCGGGGATTTTTCCTGCTTTTGCTCGGTTTTGAGGTGGTTCGCCAGCGGCGAATGGCTCAGTTTGACGAGGTCCTCGGAGGAATTCTTGTGCATAACTACGAATGGATAGTGGACAATGGCTAATGGAAAATGAAAGTACGGAAGTGCCTTTCAATTATCCATTATTCATTGCCCACTATCCATTGGTTTACACCAGCGTCATCTCGGCCTCGGCTTCTTCGGTGCCCTGCGGGCGGGCGTGGGCGGCGGGTTTTTTCCGCGACAGGAACACGTACATGGCCGGAATCACGTAGAGCGTCAGCACCAGCGAAAAGACAATGCCGCCCACGATGACGATGCCCAGCGGAATCCGGCTCGTGGCAGCGGCTCCCAGCGACAGCGCGATGGGCAGCGCGCCCAGGGCCATCGCGAGGCTGGTCATCAGAATGGGCCGGAGGCGCATGGCGGCGGCGTTCACCGCCGAGTCGGCCTTGCTCTTGCCCTGTTCGCGCTCGTTGTTGGCAAATTCGACGATCAGAATCCCGTTTTTTGTCACCAGACCGATCAGCATGATGATGCCGATTTGCGAGAAAATATTCAGCGTCTGATCGAAGAGCCAGAGCGACAGCACCGCCCCGGCAATGGCCAGCGGCACGGTGATCATGATGATGAGCGGGTCGAGGAAACTCTCGAACTGCGCCGCCAGCACCAGGTAAATCAGCACCAGCGCCAGGGTAAACGCGAAGAGCGTGTTCGAGGAACTTTCGGCAAAATCGCGCGACGACCCCGTCAGGGCCGTGGTGAAACCCTGTTCGGCAAGCTGGAGTTTGGCCGAAATTTCATTCATGGCCTTGATGCCGTCGGCCACGGTGCGGCCCGGAGCAAGCCCCGCCGACACGGTCGCCGATTTGTACCGGTTGTAATGGTACAACTGCGGCGGCGTGGTCGATTCCAGGAGCGAAACGACGTTGTCCAACTGCACGGGTTCGCCCCGGTTGTTGCGCACGTACAGGTTGGTTAAATCCACCGGCGCGGCGCGTTCCTGCCGGGCTACCTGCCCGATGACCTGGTACTGCTTGCCGTTCATCGTAAAATACCCGTAGCGCAGGTTGCTGAAGGCCAGTTGGAGGGTCTGCGAAATATCGGCCATGGTCACGCCCAGTTCGCTGGCTTTGGCCCGGTCGATTTCGAGGCGCAGTTCGGGTTTGTTGAATTTCAGGTCGAAGTCCACGTTTTGCAGGGCCGGGTTCTTGTTGGCCTCCTCCAGAAACTTCGGCAGCATCGCCTTCAGTTTTTCAAAATCGTTGTTCTGAATCACGAACGCCACCGGCAAGCCACCCCGGCGGTTGACGGCGATGGTCTGTTCCTGAATGGCAAAGGCCCGGCCTTCGGGAAAGCCCCGCAGGTTGCGGTTCACCCGGCCCACGATTTGTTCCTGCGAAACTTTCCGGTCGGCTTTGTCTTTCAGGCCAATCCGCACGAAGGCCGTGTTGACCGCCCCGGAACCCGAAAAACCCGGTGCCACGATCGAAAGCACGATGCGGTGTTCGGGTACCGAATCGAGCACCATCTGGCTCAGGCGATCCACGTAGCCCTCCATGTAATCGTAGGCGGTACCTTCGGGCGCGGTGACCTGAAGGCGAAACTGGCTGCGGTCTTCCATCGGGGCCAACTCGGATTGCAGGTTGGCCCCAATCAGGAAAATCAGCCCCAGACACGCCGCCACGATGACGAACGCCACCCATTTCACCTTCATAAACCGCCCCAGCGAGCGCTGGTAGCCTTCTTCCATCCAGGTGAAAAACGGCTCGGTTTTGGTGTAAAACCAGGAGTGTTGGTGCTTCTTTTTCGACATCAGCACGTTGAGCACCGGCGTGAGCGTGAGCGACACGAAGGCCGAAATCAGCACGGCCCCGGCCACCACGATGCCGAATTCGCGGAAGAGCCGCCCCACGAAACCCTGCAAAAACACGATGGGCAAAAACACGAACGCCAGCGTGATGGAAGTGGAAATCACGGCGAAGAAAATCTCCTCTGAGCCTTCGCGGGCGGCTTTCATCCGGGGCATCCCGGCTTCGAGTTTCTTGAAAATGTTTTCGGTCACCACAATCCCGTCGTCCACCACGAGGCCCGTGGCCAGCACGATGCCCAGCAGGGTGAGGATGTTGATGGTGAAGCCGAACACGTACATGATGAAAAACGCCCCGGTGAGCGACACCGGGATGTCGATCAGGGGCCGGAAGGCAATGGCCCAGTCGCGGAAAAACAGGAAAATGATGATCACCACCAGCGTCAGCGAAATACCGAGGGTTTCGACCACCTCGGTGATCGACGCCTTGATGAAGCGGGTGTTGTCGAGGGCGATGTCGAGCTTGATGTCCTTCGGTACGTCGCGTCGGATGGCCTCCAGGCGTTTGTAAAACTCGTTGGAAATGGCCACGTAGTTGGAACCGGGCTGGGGAATCAGCGCCATGCCCACCATCGGGACGCCGTTGCCCTTCATGATGGTTTCCTCGTTTTCCGGCCCAAGCACGGCGTCGCCTACGTCCGAGAAGCGCACCACGTTGCCGCCTTCATTGCGGATGATGACGTTGTTGAAGTTGTCTTCGGTGAGCAGCCGCCCGAACGTGCGGATGGAGAGTTCGGTGGCGCTGCCCGCGATTTTGCCCGCCGGGAGTTCCACGTTCTCCTGGTTGAGGGCGTTGCGGATGTCGGTGGCCGTGACGTTGCGGGCGGCCATCCGGACGGGGTCGAGCGAGAGCCGCATGGCGTAGCGTTTTTCGCCCCAAATCTGGATGCTGCTCACGCCGGGGATGGTTTGGAGGCGTTCCTGGAGCACGTTGGCGGCGTAGTCGCTCAGTTGCAGGGCGTTGCGGGTGTTGCTCTGAACGGTCATCGAAATGATGGCGTCCGAACTGGCGTCGGCCTTGCTCACCACCGGCGGGGCGTCGAGGTCGGGCGGGAGCGAACGCTGGGCCTGCGACACCTTGTCGCGCACGTCGTTGGCGGCGGCTTCGAGGTCGGCTTCGAGTTCAAACTCCACCGTAATGTTGCTCGTGCCCTGGCTGCTGACCGAGGAAATCGTGCGCACGCCCGCAATGCCGTTGATGGATTTTTCGAGCGGTTCGGTGATCTGCGACTCGATGATGTCGGCGTTGGCCCCGGCGTAATTGGCCCGCACGTTGATGATGGGCGGGTCGATGGCCGGGAAATCGCGCACGCCCAGAAACGAGTACCCCACGTACCCGAACAGCACGATGATGAGGTTGAGCACAATGGCCAGCACGGGGCGGCTAAGGCTGAGGGAGGGGAGGCTCATGGCTTGTTGAATGAGTGAATGAAGGAGTGAGTGAATGAGTGAATAGGCCACGCCGGCTGCTTTTTCTATTTCTTCATTCGCTCATTCCCTCATTCAAAATTTACTTCGTGACGCGGACAATCCTCACGCTGGCGTCGGGTTTGAGTTGGAGCATGCCGCTGGTGATGACGGTATCGCCGGGTTGAAGGCCCTTCAGAATCTGCACTTTGTTGGCGTTGCGCACGCCGGTTTCCACCACTACGAAACTGGCTTTGCCGTCTTTCGACACGATCACTTTTTTGTCGCGGGCGCTGGGTACGATGGCCTGGCTGGGTACCATCATCGCCTCGGGCGTTTCGCTCAACTTGAGGCGCACGTTGGCAAACTGGCCGGGGTGAAGCTGGCCCTTCGCGTTGGGCACCTGCGCCCGGAGTTTCACGGTGCGCGTGGTGAGGTCCACCTTCGGCTCGATGGCGTACACCCGGCCAGTGTAGGTGTTCTGGTCGCTGGCGATGGTAAACTGCACGGGGTCGCCGAGTTTGAGCAGGTCGCTGTATTTTTCGGGAACCGAGAAGTCCAGCTTCAGCGGGTTGGTCTGCTGGATGCTGGCGATGATCGTCGAGGGCGACACCACGGTGCCCTCGCTCACGTTGCGCAGGCCGATGGTGCCGCCAAACGGTGCCCTGACTTCGGTGCGCTGAATCTGGGCCTCCACGGCGGCGATGTCGGCGTCGAAGCTCTCCACCGTCGCAGCGTCCACGTCCACTTGTTGCTGCGCCACGCCGCCTTTGGCCAGCAGTTGCCGGTTGCGGTCGAGGGTGCGCTGAGCCAGTTGTTTCTGGGTGGTGAGTTTGGGCAACTGCGCCCGCAGGTCGGCGTCGTAGAGTTTCACCAGCAAGGCACCCTTGCCGACGTACTGCCCTTCACGGAAAAAAATCCGGATGACGCGGGCGCTCAGTTCCGATTGGATGTTGGTTTCCTCGTTGGCCAGCAGCGTGCCGCTGGCTTCAAGCGCGTTGCTGAGTTTTTCGGTCCGGACCACGTAGCCGTCCACGAGCATGTCTTTCGGGGCGGTGGCCATGCGGGCGTTGGATTCTTTCTTTTTTTCGGCCCGGGTGATTTTGGCAAAAACTAAATACCCGATTCCGGTCAGTGCGGCCAGAATCAGGACCCAACGGGCGATGGTCGAGGTAGTCATGGGTAAACGTGAAACAGCAAAGCAGCGGGTGGCGAAACGGGTTTTCCGAACGGAAGCCCGGCACCTGGTTTTTTAGGGGATTGGGTTTTCGGGAAAACGGCCTTCCAACTGACCTAAACAACAGTAGAAAAGGCCTTTCCCCGTGCAAAAATGAAAAAAAATCATACCGACCGGACGATTTTGTCGCCGAAAGCGGCGAAAGTCAAGACGAAAGCGGGGAACCTGTGACGCGCCCGGCGGCGGGTGGGAGCGAAAACGGTGGTTTGGAGTAGGAAATTGGGTCTGCGGTGGGGAGTGCCGGGGTGGGTCCGCTTGACGAACCGGGAAATGAAGAAATACCTTGCCGTTGCCACTTGTTGGCCGCTCTCACGGCCCGTCGTTCAGTACCTTTTTACTTTTCAGATTGATACGTTTGTCACACTGAGCCTGTCGAAGTGCCTTAACAACCATCAGCCCGCGCTTCGACAGGCTCAGCGAGACAACATTTATCAATCCCCTTTGTAAAAAGGTAGAGAACGACGAGTATTTTTGGTTCGAAGTGTACCAACTCGAACAACGTGGGATGGCACCTTTAAAACGTAGGTGGCGCTGCATTGAGGTCGGAATCCAAGAAATCAGTAATCAACGGTATCAGCCAATCTGTCCGCTGCATCACCATGCCTATATGGGTGGTGCCCGGCAGAATGGCCAGCCGGGATTCGGGCAGTCCGTGTAAATCGCCCATTTTTCCACCGCCTTTGGCCCGGAATAACTCCAGTGCATGTTCATACCGAACGCCGTCGGCATCGCCAATGGCTATGAATATCGGCGCTTGTATGTTTTTTACATCTTTAAACCAATCATACGGCTTCAAGTCAATACTGACAACCTTCTTCACAAATTCCGGGAAATGGGCCAGGTCATTCCCAAGGCTTTCATATTGGTTTTGTATCAGTGTGCCTTTAAACATATCCGGTGTGAACGTAGCAAAACTGGCCTCTGCATCGGGCCACCACCCGTCGTGCCTGTAAGTACCTGATAACACGATGAGCCTGCGTACCTGCTCAGGATAATGCACAGCTACCTGGAAGGCTATACCACCTCCCATACTGTATCCCAATATATCTGCATTATCTATTTTGAGGTATTTGAGGAGGCCGGATACATCGTTTGCCATGCCTTCGTAACTAATGGGCCGGGCTATATCCCTGGTGCGGCCGTGGCCTTGCATCTCCGCTACAATTACCTTCCGATCTTTGGCCAACAGGGGTATCCATTGCGACCAATTTAAGGGGATAGTCATAAAAGAGCCATGCAACAGTACGATGGGCTTACCGTTGCCGTAAACCTCATAGTACATTTTTAGCCCGTTTACTTCTGCGTAGCCGCTTTCAGTCGGCTGTATATTCTGAGTTACAGTCATATCTACAGGTAAAGTTGAAGTGGTTTTGCCTTCTTTCGACCCCAGTTGGCAGAATATTATCAATGCCAAAATAATGGCAAACGAGAGACCAGTGAGACCAGTTGTAATGCGCTTGTTCACGGCGTATCGGTTTTGTAATGATACAAATTTCGGCAGTAATATCGTGCTATCTGGAGTGTATACGCGACAATTATCGGGGTCAAATGCGACAATCATTGATAGTGATGGCTGTATAGAATGAGTTTTCGTCACGGCAACCGCCAATTCGTATACAGACGCAAGTTTTCGCCTTGCCATACAAGTACAAGGCCCTTTTCGAGTTCATACGATTCGTTTAAATTTACGTTAATTGACTTTGTGTCAGCACAATATTTATAAGCTTAAATTAAAACGATCTGCATTGCGCATTGCTTCAACCCAAAAGTATCCCATCAACCTCTCTCACCGACCGCGCGGCGGGTGCCGCAGTTCCGAACGGCGTTTTCCGAACCGCTGCTGAAACAACCGCGAGAAGTGCCTGGGCTGCGGGAACCCCACCGCAACGGCACCCTCACCAGCGAAAACTGGGCCTGCTTCGCCGGGAGCCGGTAAACTGAACCATCCGCCGCCCAGCCGTTGGAAACGCCGCCCGATTGCGTACTTTTGCCCCCGTACGCAATCGTTCTCGTTTATGAAATTTTTCATCGATACGGCCAACCTGGCCGAAATCCGCGATGCCGCCGACCTCGGCGTGCTCGACGGCGTGACGACCAACCCCTCGCTGATGGCGAAGGAAGGCATCACGGGCAAAAACAACATCCTGAAGCACTACAAGGCCATTTGCGACATCGTCAATGGCGACGTGAGCGCCGAGGTCATCGCGACCGACTTCGACGGCATGGTCCGCGAAGGCGAGGAACTGGCCGACCTCGACGAGAAAATCGTGGTGAAGCTGCCCATGATCAAAGACGGGGTGAAAGCCCTCCGGTACTTTTCCGAAAAAGGCATCAAAACCAACTGCACGCTCGTGTTTTCGGCCGGTCAGGCGCTGCTGGCGGCCAAAGCCGGGGCCACCTACGTGTCGCCGTTCGTAGGTCGGCTCGACGACATCTCGACCGACGGCGTGGCGCTCATCGAGCAGATTGTGACCATTTACGAAAACTACGGCTACACCACCCAGGTGCTCGCCGCCAGCATCCGGCACTCCATGCACATCGTGCAGTGCGCCGAAATCGGGGCCGACGTCATGACCGGTCCGCTGTCGGTGATTCTGGGGCTGCTGAAACACCCGCTCACCGACTCCGGCCTGGAGAAGTTTCTGGCGGATTACAAAAAAGGCAATTCCTGAGGAGTTCAGGGTTTAGCGTTTAAGGTTTAACGTTTGAGGTTTAACGTTAAACCCTCAACTCTAAACCCTAAACCCTAACCAAGTTATGTTCAACTCCGAACCCGTCGTTGAAATCGCCCATGCCCGGATTTTTCAGGCGGGCGAAAAACTGGTGCTGTCCGACGTCAATTTCACCATTCATAAGGGCGAATTCGTGTACCTCATCGGGCGCACGGGCAGCGGCAAGTCGTCGTTGCTAAAAACGCTTTACGCCGACCTCTGGCTCGAACAAGGCTCGGCGCGGGTGGGTGGCTACGAACTGCACCAGATTCGCCGAGCCGAAATCCCGTTTTTGCGGCGTAAAATCGGCATCGTCTTCCAGGATTTTCAGTTGTTCATGGACCGCAACGTGGCCGAAAACCTGAGTTTCGTGCTCCGGGCGACGGGCTGGGACGACAAGGCGAAAATGAAGACCCGCATCGCCGAAGTGCTCATGCAGGTGGGCCTCGGCTCGGCCATTCACAAAATGCCGCACCAGCTTTCGGGCGGCGAACAACAACGCGTGGTCATTGCGCGGGCGCTCCTCAACGAACCCCAGATTCTGCTGGCCGACGAACCCACCGGCAACCTCGACCCGGATGTTTCCGAAGAAGTGATGCGCACGTTTCTGACCATCAACCGCGCCGGAACGGCCGTGCTGATGGCTACGCACGATTTTGAACTCATCAGGAAATTTCCCCAGCGGCGCCTTCGCTGCGAGGGCGGCAAGGTGATAGAGGCGTAAGAAGGTAAGTGGGAATCAGGTAGTTGCTTTACTGACAGGCAATTGTCAGCTTACCTGATCCTCACTCCCTAAAACCCAAACCGTCGCTTCGGCGAGCTGGTATTGGTTGGGGTGGCCCGGCGGTCGGGCACTGAGTTCCACGACTTGCGCACGCCGAGGTACACGCCCACCGCGTCATCGTAAATACCGCCGTAATCCCAGGCCACACTGCTGTTTACTTCCAGACCACCCAGGTAGGGCAGGGCGGTCCGGGCCCGCACCAGGCCCGAAAACTGCGGCACCACCGCCGGAGACAGCGGAAAGTCATACGTACCCTGGTTGCGGCTGTACGACAGTTTGGTTTCCCAGCCCACGCGCCGGAACAGGGTTCCCGCCACGCCAAGGTGAAAAACCACAACCCGGTTGTTGCTGGTGTAGATGAGGTTACGGCGGTATTTGGCGTTCATATCGGTATCGGGCGGAATGAAGGGGGTCCCGAGGGTGCGCCCGAAATACGACCAGCCGTCGCGGTATTGGCCATGATTGTAGTAATTATCGCGACCCCGTTTGCGCGGGTCGTCGATGTCGAACACGACGCCTCCCTGGCTGACGGAGTACATCAGTTCGGCGGTCAGCCGGTTGATCGAGAAATTGCTTTGGGGCTGGTCGGTTCGGTACCAACGCAGCCCATTAAGCCCATCAAGGATATTGAGCAGGTAAAACAGGGAGCCATCCTCGATAAAGTGTTGGCGGTAAAGAACCAGCCGGGATTTTGGCAGGGTGATGGTTGTGCCCACGTCGAGGGTAGCCACGTGGTTGCCGACCCGATTTAAATCGAATGAACTAAGCTGCCCTGGCCCGAGGCCCGATAATTTATCCTGGCCACTTCGGGCCGTGACCACGTCGAGGTAATCCTGCAAAGACGAACCGAAGTGCCCAAACTCCGAGAAGACGCCCGGGTCGTCTTTCAGCGCCGGAGCGTAGCCGCCCCACTGCACCATGTGGGCCAGCCCCGCGTACACCGACACCGGCCAGGTATCTTTTCCAACCTGGAGGTAAACACTTTTGTAGTGTAGAAAGGCGTTTTGCACAAACGGGCGCGAATTCTCGAACCAGCCGTGGCTGTAGAGACCCTTCACCTTCAGCCAGTGTTTGAGAATGGGTAGCGAAACATAGCCGGACGTGCCGATGCGGATTTGCGGAATGGGCAACGTGTTGCCCGACCACAGCACCCCACCCGATGAGAGGGTACTGTCCTGCATCCCCACGATTTCGCGGCGGCGGCCCGCCACCAGTTCCCATTTTTTATAAAAAATCCGGGCAAAAGCCTCGGGCAAAATCAGGCGAACGGTGGGGTTATTCGTTTGCCCGACGCCTTCAACGGCGGCTTCTACGCCCCATTTTTTCGACGTACCCAGCCGGGAATTGTAGCGCACGCCCACCTGCACCAGCCCCGCCTGGGGCCGCGAAGGAATAATGCCGTACTGATTGGCGGCCAGCCAAAACGGAACGCGATCCGGCGAAGAAGAAACCACGGTGCCCAGTTCAGCAAAAACACGAAGTTGGTGATGGGTCGAGTCCTGCGCCCGCAACAGCAGGGAAGTTAGCCAAAGCCAGCAAAAAACAGTCAATCGGCGCAAAAGCGTGTTCATCAAAGGTTGTGAAAAGGTAGGCAGCGCGTGGCCGGGCGGGTGCTTCAAAGGTAGCCAAAAGGCGTTTAACTACCAATTTGGCCGCTGGAAGCCACGGGGGTTCGGCATTCGTGCATCGTGCTTCGTTGGGCGTGCTCGATTTACCTTGGCACGACCAACGAAGCACGATGCACGAATATTAAAGCACGAACCTCGACCAACGAAGCTACTTCGCCTTCAGCGTCACCACCGGAATAATCATCTCCTCCAGCGAAACGCCCCCGTGCTGGAACGTGTCGCGGTAATAGCTGACGTAGTAATTGTAGTTGTTGGGGTAGGCGAAGAAGTAATCTTCGACCGTGAAAACGTAGGCCGTCGAGACGTTGAGCTTGGGCAGGAAAAACCGTTCCGGTTTGCGGCAAACCAGCACATGATTTTCTTCAAAATTGAGGTTTTTACCGCCTTTGTACCGCAGGTTGGTGTTCACGCTGCGATCGCCGATGATGCGCACGGGTTTCTGCACGCGAATCATGCCGTGGTCGGTGGTGAGCACCACGCGCCCGCCTTTTTCGGCGATTTTCTTAAGCAAATCGAGCAGGGAAGAGTGCTGAAACCACGACGCCGTGAGGCTCCGGTAGGCGCTCTCGTCGGGAGCGAGTTCCTTGATCATCGCCATGTCGGTGCGGGCGTGCGAAACCATGTCCACGAAGTTGTACACGATGGCATTCAACTGGTTCTGCATCAGGTTGTTGAAGTTGTCGAGCAGCGCCTTTCCCTGACTCACGTTCAGAATTTTGTGGTAGCTGGCCTTGATGTTGAGCCGGGCTTTCTGAATCTGCATCATCAAAAACTCGTCTTCGTGGGCGTTGAGGCCCTCTTCGTCGTTTTTCTGGTCGCCCTCGGTGTCGTGTACCCACAGGCGAGGGTACAGCCGCTCGATTTCCGACGGCATCAAGCCCGAAAAAATGGCATTGCGGGCAAAGGCCGTCGTGGTGGGCAGAATCGAGTAATACGAGGCCTCTTCTTCGACCGTAAAATAATCGGTCAGGCTGGTTTCGATGACCTTCCACTGGTCGTAGCGGAGGTTGTCGATGAGAACGAAAAAAAGGGGCGAACTGCCGTCGACGAGCGGGAAAACCTTCTTGCGCATCAACTGGTGCGACATAATCGGGCGGTCGGCCTTGGGGTCGTTGAGCCAATCTTCGTAGTTTTCGTCCACAAACTTGGCGAAGTTGGCGTTGGCCTCCGATTTCTGCATGTTGAGCACCTCCGACATGCTGCGGTTTTCGGTCTGGTCGATTTCCAGTTCCCAGTAAATCAGCTTTTTGTAAATCTCTGCCCACTCTTCGTGCCCGATGCGGTCGGTGTACTGGAGGGCCAGGTTCCGGAAATCCTGCTGGTAGCTGATGTTGGTGCGCTCCTCGACGAGCCGTTTGCTGTCAAGAATTTTCCGCACCGACAGCAGAATCTGATTGGGATTGAGCGGTTTAATGAGGTAATCGGCAATTTTGGCCCCGATGGCCCCCTCCATGATGTGTTCTTCTTCCGACTTGGTTATCATCACCACGGGCAGGTTGGGCCGGGTTTGTTTCATTTGCGCCAGGGTTTCGAGGCCCGAAATGCCCGGCATGTTTTCGTCGAGAAAAACCACGTCGAACGCCTGCTCGTCCACTTTTTCAAGGGCATCCGCGCCCGAGTTGACGGGCGTGACGTCGTAGCCTTTCCCGGTTAGAAATAAAATGTAGGGCTTGAGCAGATCAATTTCGTCGTCGGCCCAGAGAATCGAATAACGTTGCATGAGAAGGGATGGAATGGAATGTTCGAGGCGGTCCGTCGTACGGTTCAACGCTCAATGTTCAATCGGGAATGCAAACTTTCTGAACTAATTGAGAATTGGAGCTTGACGAGTGAAAAGCCTTATCCCTGCAAAAATAGTATGCCTTTCCGGGAAAGTTTCGCCGCCCACCTCGGGGCACCCCTCTGGAGCCTGCACGCCGACGAACACGGCCAACGCCCCGCGCTGGCCCTGGAAGTGCGCCCGCCCGTAACGGGGCAGGGCGCGTGGCGGGTTGTTGATTTAGTTGAAAATCAACTGGTTGAATTAAATATTGCGGAAGAATCCGAAAGCTGGCTGACGCTCCGGGGCATTTTCAACGGCCGGGTGTTGCTCCACCGTTACCCCGACCGGCAATCGCCCCAGCCGCGCGGCCTGCTGGCGTTCGATGCCCGGACGGGCCAACGGGTCTGGGAACTCGAGGACGCTCTTTTTCAGGGAACCGATGGTGAAACCTTTACCGCCACCCGCCTGACGCCCACTGGGCCAGGTGAGGTCGAACCCTTCGATTTGGCAACGGGTCAGCAGAACGGTTGGCAGTTGGCAATTGGCGATTTCCAGCTTCCGGTTCCTCGTTCCCATTTTCCCCACGAGTACTCCGCCGACAGCGCCTACTTCCCGGTTGTGGCGCGTTTTGTGCGGCGGCTGACGGGCCACGAGGCGGTTGAAACGGCCCATTACCTTGAAGTTGGTTTGCCGCCCGGATACGGCTACCTGCTGGTTTCTTACTATATTTACGCCAACGAGTTGCCCGAAAACTGGCTGCTGGTCGTTGATGGAAAACAGAAGGTACTGCTCAACGAACGGCTCGCCACGCAGGGGCCGCCCCGTCCGGTCCCGTTCGGGGTGTACGCCGATCGACTCGTTGTCT
The DNA here is from genome assembly GCA_965249815.1 of Spirosomataceae bacterium. Classification (GTDB taxonomy): domain Bacteria; phylum Bacteroidota; class Bacteroidia; order Cytophagales; family Spirosomataceae; genus JAJAZB01. The sequence continues at coordinate 2,971,693 of CBDFMV010000003.1, forward strand.
TGAAAAATACGGATCACCTGGTGGTGTATGAATTGTAGATTGGCTGCTTCTTCGCTGAAAATCAGTTTGCTGTTTGGCGTACTGGGGACTTTCCCGGCCCTGGCCACCACCCTGCCCCCCGACTCGACGGGCGTGGAGCGCCGCGACGGCAGCGTGTTCGTGCTACACCGGGTGGATCGCGGCCAGACGCTCTACTCGATTCTGAAACGCTACGGAGCGTTGTTCGCCGATTACAAAACGGCCAACCCCGGTGCCCCCGACGCCGTACATCCCGACCAGGTGCTGCGCGTGCCCTACAACCGGAGCCGGGCCATGAACCCTGAACAATCGGCTGTACCCGAACTTGCCAAAGCCGCGCCGCCGCGTCCGCAGAACCCTCCGCCAACCGAAACCGCCAGCAGCGAAACCCGCCCGCCGGAACGCCCGCGCCCGACGCCCGCCAACCCTCCGGCTACCTCCACCGGGACGGCACCGACCGGAACCGGCGTCCGCCCTACGCCGACGGCCAACCGCCCCGGTACGCACGAAGTGCAGCCCGGCGAAACCCTGTACAGCATTGCCCGCCGCTATGGCCTGGCCGTGGACGACGTAAAACGCTGGAACAACCTGCCCGACGCGGGCGGTGTGCAACTGGGCCAGGTGTTGCTGCTGAGTGGCGACGTTTTGCCGAAAAAACCCACCAAAACGGCGGCAGAGATTGCCCGCGAACAACTGAAAACGCCGCCCGTCGAACCGAAACCCGAACCCAAAGCCGTGCCGCCACCCGCGCCGCGTTCTGAATCCGCCCGACCGGTCGAGACGGCCAGCAAACGACCCGCCGAACCGGAAGAACCGGCGAATGCCGAGGCGGAAAGCCCCGCCGAACGACCCGTTCGGGTGGCCGCACCCAGCGCCGCCCCCGCCGCCAAAAACCGCCGCGAAACTGGCCTGGCCGAAGTGATTTCGGTGGACGACAAATCGGGCCGGTACCTCGGCCTGCACCGGACGGCCCCCGTTGGCACGATGGTGACGGTACGCAACGAAGCCAACAGCCAGGTGGTGATGGTGAAAATTATCGGCAAGTTGCCCGATACCGGCCTCAACGACCGCGTCATCATCAAACTCTCGCCGGGGGCGTTTAGCCGCTTGTCGCCCGTGGATCGGCGTTTTCGGGCCGAAGTAAGTTTCGTCATGCCGTAGGAATGAATTCTTGACGGGTCGGGTTAGGAAAGTACTTCGTCAACCCCGCTCGAAAACCTCGTTACTCCAATGCCCAAGGACCCCAACAACAAATACCTCACGCCCGGCGCGGTGGTATTCAACATCCTCTTCATTCTGGCCTACCCCATCATCGCCGTGTTTACGTTCGCGTACACAGTGCTGGTCTGGGTGTTTTCGGTGCCGTCGCGGGTAGCTGTGTGGGTGGCAAAACGCCTGAAAAAAGAGCAGCCCGGCGAATGATTCCAGCCGTGTCCGGCCCAGTGGCCGAGTTGCTTGAAGCGAAGGTACGGCAGTTCAACCAGCCTTCGTTCATTGCCGACGACCCCATCCGGATTCCGCACCGGTTCAGCCGGTTGCAGGATGTGGAAATCACGGCGTTCTGGGCCGCCACCCTGGCTTGGGGCCAGCGCAAGACCATCCTGGCCAAGGGCAATGATCTCGTTGAACGCATGGACGGCGCGCCGTACGATTTTATTAAAAACCACCAGGACAGCGATTTGAAGCGGTTCGTGGGGTTCAAACACCGCACCTTCAACGACACTGACGCGCTCTATTTCCTGCACTGGTTCCGGTGGTTTTACGCCGAAAACGACTCGCTCGAAACCGCCTTCAGCCGGTTCGTGCACCCCGACGACCTGACCGTGGAACGGGGGTTGGTCGGCTTTCACGAACTTTTCACCGGCCTGCCCGACTTCCCGCTCCGCACCCGCAAACACGTGGCCACGCCCGCCCGTAAATCAAGTTGTAAACGCCTGAACATGTTTCTGCGCTGGATGGTCCGGCGCGACGAGGCTGGCGTGGATTTTGGCCTTTGGCAAACCATTCGCCCCGACCAGTTGGTGTGCCCCTGCGACGTTCACGTCGAGCGGGTGGCGCGGCACCTCGGGCTGATTCGGCGCAAACAAACCGACTGGCAAACCGCCCTCGAACTCACCGCCGCCCTCCGCCAGCTCGACCCCACCGACCCGGTCAAGTACGATTTCGCCCTGTTTGGGCTGGGCGTCAGCCAGGAATTGGGTTTTATAAAAGCTTGGGAGCCTGTTTGAGTTATTTTTCAATCACGGAAGAAAGGTGTTTCTCACTGATTTGCACAGATTTCCTGCACAGATGTTCACAGAATCAGCGTCTGTGTAAATCTGTGCGGTCCGCCGTTGCGGGGGGGGTCCTCTGCGAACATCGGTGAGAAAAAACCAACTCAAACTGGTTATTTATCTTTGAACGGTGTGTTTACATTTCTCTGAAACGGTATCGCGGACTCTGTTTTAATTCCCAATCCAACCCTTCCATGCGCGTTTATTCCCAGCCCCTCGGCACCCTGACCGAATACATCCTGACCAACCCCGCCAGCGGCGATTGCGTGGCCGTGGTGCCCGCCCACGGTGGCATCATCCGGTCGCTGAAGCTGCACAAGGCGGGCGTCGAGCATGAAGTCATTCAGGTGGGCAAGGATGAAAAAATATTCCTCGCCGAACGGAGCGCGGCCGGAATGCACCTGTTTCCCTGGCCGAGCCGGATCCAGTACGGGCGGTATTCGTTCGGGGGCAAAGATTACCAACTGCCCGTCAACGAACAACCGCGCCAGAACGCCATTCACGGGCTGGTGCAGTACGGGCCGTTTGAGGTGGTGGACGAATTCGCCGACGCGACACTGGCCCGGCTAACCATCCGCCATCGGTTTGCGGGCGTGGAAGGCTACCCGTTTCCGTTCGAGCTTGACGTCACGCACGAATTCACTCCGGACGGTCGCCTGACCCTCGCCTACGTCGCCCGCAACACGGGGAAAAGCGCCATGCCCCTGGGCCTGGGCTGGCACCCGTATTTTCACCTCGACGAACCTGTGGACACGCTGCAAATCAGTTTCCCGGCGGAAGCAGCCTACCACCTCGATAACCAGATGATTCCGGTGGCAAAAGACTTCATGGTGGAGACCAAAAGTGCCTTTCCGCTCGCCGACCGGGTGCTCGATCTGCCGTATTCAGTGTACAAAGACGGCGGTAAGGCCACGACGCAGTTAACCTCGCCTGCGGGCGGCGTGACGCTCAACGTGTGGCAGGAAACTGGCGAAGGCAAGTTCAATTTCGTGGTGATTTACACGCCCCCCAAGCGCAACCGCATCGCCATCGAACCGATGACGTGCAACGTGAATGCCTTTAATTCGGGCGAGGGCCTCGTTACCCTGGAGCCGGGCGAGGGTTGGGAAGCGAAGTGCGGCGTGTTTTTAAGTTGAGGAAAAAACGTCGGCAATGAAAAAGGCCAGCCCTGACTTGGGCTGGCCTTTTTCGTTATAAAGTGCGAAGCGCCCGCGTCATTTATTCAACACGAGGTGCTCGCCTTCGGCCGGATTGGCGTTGTCGAGTTTCATCACCGACGAGGATTGCTCCATGATCGTCCAGGTTTTGCTGAGGCGGTCGTAGGGTGCGGTCGCGCCAAAGTTCAGAAGGACCGTCTTCGAATCGGCGGGGGTGCCGTAGTAGCTGTTGCCGCCCCACGACCAATTTCCGGCCGTCGATTTGCCGTTCAGCGTGGCCGTGGCGGTACCGCCCGATTTGAACAGAATCGTCATGCCCGCCACTTGTTTCGTTTTGTCTTCGGTGGTTTGGGTAAACGAGGAGACCGTCCAGGTGGCGGTGCCCGAGGTGAGCAACGTGGGAAAATCGGCGGCTGCGGGCGGCGTGTCATCCGACGATTTTTTGCAGCCGGACGCCAGGCCAACAAGCACGAGCAGGAGCAGGCAGTTGGGGAGGAAGCGATTCATGGGAACGAGGTGTTTAGGGTGGAGAACGATGGCGTAGCCGACGAGGTGGATACGCAGTTTTTTAACGCCGGGTTGCGTTGAAAAATTTCTCTCTCCGCCCATCACTTTTTCTTTCGGTTCACCCACCGCTCGTACACGGCCTGAATAATGCCGTCTTTCAGGCCCAAATCGGGCACAAGCATGGTGGTGGCTCCGGCCCAGCGCATGGCCGAAAGGTAAATCTGTGCGGCGGGTACGATGACGTCGGCGCGGTCGTCGTTGAGGCGGAGTTTGTTCATCCGGTCTTCGAGGCTGAAACTGGCGATGTGCGCCTGGAGGCGCTCCAGTTCAGCGATGGAGATGCTGGTGGGCGTGAGCTTGTGGGTAGCCAGCGTGAAAAGCTTGCTGATGTTGCCGCCCGTGCCCACGGCTACGATTTCGGCCCGTTCGGGGTCGACATGGTCGCTAATCCAGCGTTGCATTTTTTCCCAATCGCCCTTTTGTTCCTTGCCTTCGAGGAGCCGCACCGAGCCGATTTTAAACGAGCGGCTGGCCACTTTTACGCGTTCGACGTACAGGTTGAGTTCGGTGCTGCCGCCGCCCACGTCGACGTGGAGGTAGTTTTTGTCGTCGTCGAGGGCCTGCACCACCACGTTGTTGATGAGTTCGGCCTCGCGGGTGCCGTCGATGAGGTGAATTTTCATCGCCAGTTGTCCTTGAATCCGGGTGACGATGTCGGGCGTGTTGGTGGCCTCGCGCATGGCCGAAGTAGCGCAGATGAGGTAGTCGGTCACTTCGTGGAGTTCCATCAGCAGTCGGAACGAAAGCAACATTTTAAATAGCCGCACCTCGCCTTCGGGGCTGATCTGGCCGGTGTTGAACACGTCGTGGCCCAGCCGGAGCGGGAACCGGACGTACTCGACTTTTTTGAACGAAATCCGTCCGTCGTCGGTGAGCACTTTCGAGATTTGCAGGCGGGCGGCGTTGGAGCCGATGTCGATGGCAGCGAGTTTCATGGGGCGAAAATACGCGTTTGTGCTGGGCTGCACGCGTAGCACCAAAAATTGAACCGCGGCGGGAGTGGCCTCCGCCATTGGCACCCATTTTATCCTTATTTTTGCACTTTACTGAGAAATGGTGCGTTCCGCCAAAATCGTACCGCTCACCGACACCACTCCGGTCTTTCTGCCCATGACGACAACCACGCTGCAACGCCCCGACCTCCGCGACCTCCTCAAAACCCGTATCCTCGTGCTCGACGGGGCGATGGGCACGATGATTCAGCGGTACAAACTCGAAGAAGACGACTACCGGGGTGCGCGGTTTGCCGACTGGCCGCAGTCGCTCAAGGGCAACAACGATTTGCTCAGCCTGACCCGCCCCGACATCATCCGCGAAATCCACGCGCAGTATTTTGAAGCCGGGGCCGATATTGCCGAAACGAACACCTTTTCGGGCACCAGCATCGCGATGGCCGATTACGGCATGGAGGCGCTGGTGTACGAACTTAATTACGAATCGTCGCGGATTGCCCGCGAGGTGGCCGACGACTTTACGGCCCGGAATCCCGATAAACCGCGCTACGTGGCCGGTTCCATCGGCCCGACCAACCGGACGGCCAGCCTCTCGCCCGACGTGAACAACCCCGGTTTCCGCGCCATCAGTTTTGATGAATTGGTCGAAGCCTACACCGAACAGGTGCGCGGGCTGGTGGACGGCGGCGTGGATTTGCTGCTGGTCGAGACGGTTTTTGATACGCTCAACGCGAAGGCGGCGCTGTTTGCCATCGACCAGTTTTTACACGTAGCGCCGACATTCTTGTCGGCGTCCGCGGGTGGGCACCGACAAGAATGTCGGCGCTACGTGCCCATCATGGTCTCCGGCACCATCACCGATGCCTCCGGCCGCACGCTCTCCGGCCAAACCACCGAAGCCTTCCTGACCTCGGTTTCCCACCTGCCGCTGCTGTCGGTGGGCCTCAACTGCGCCCTCGGGGCCGACCAACTCCGGCCCTACGTGCAGACGCTGGCGCAGAAAGCGCCATTTTTCACCTCCGCCCACCCCAACGCTGGTTTGCCCAACGAAATGGGCGAGTACGACCAGACGCCCGCCGAAATGGGTGTGCTCATCGACGGATTTCTGAAGGATAATTTCCTCAACATCATCGGCGGCTGCTGCGGCACCACGCCCGAGCACATTCGGGTCATTGCCGACGCGGCGGCCCGGTACACCCCGCGTTCGTTGCCCGACGCCCCCCGCACGTTGCACCTTGCCGGCCTCGAACCCGTCGAGGTGACAAAAGAAAAAGTGCTTTTCCTGAACGTAGGTGAACGTTGCAACGTGACCGGCTCGAAGAAATTCGCCCGCCTCATCCGCGAAAACAAGTACGACGAAGCCCTCAGCGTGGCCCGCGAGCAGGTCGAAAACGGCGCGCAGGTGATTGACGTCAACATGGACGAGGGCATGATCGACGGGGCCGCCGCCATGACCACCTTCCTGCACCTGCTGGCCGCCGAACCCGACATCGCCCGCGTGCCGGTGATGATTGATTCCTCGAAGTGGGAGGTCATCGAAGCCGGGCTGAAGTGCGTGCAGGGCAAGGCCATCGTCAACTCGATTTCGCTGAAAGAAGGCGAAGAGGCCTTCCGCGAACGCGCCCGCACCGTGCAGCGCTACGGCGCGGCGGTGGTGGTAATGGCCTTCGACGAGCAGGGCCAGGCCGACAGCTACCCCCGCCGCATCGAAATCTGCGAACGCGCCTACCGGATTCTCGTGGACGAAGTTGGTTTCCCGCCCGAAGACATCATTTTCGATCCCAACATCCTGACCGTCGCCACGGGGATCGACGAGCACAACAACTACGCCGTCGATTTCATCAACGCCACGCGCTGGATCAAGGAAAATCTGCCGTTTGCCAAAGTCAGCGGCGGGGTTTCCAACGTGTCGTTCTCGTTCCGGGGCAACGAACCCGTGCGGGAGGCGATTCACTCGGCGTTTTTGTACCACGCCATCAAAGCCGGGATGGACATGGGCATCGTCAACGCCGGGCAACTCACGGTGTACGACGACATCCCGAAGGAGTTCCTCGAACTCGTCGAAGACGTGCTGCTCAACCGCCGCCCTGATGCCACCGAGCGGCTCGTGACCTTTGCCGAAACCATCAAAAACAAGGGCAAAACCGAAACCGTCGCCGAAGCGGCTGAATGGCGGGGCCTGCCCGTCAACGAGCGCCTCACCCACGCGCTGGTGAAGGGCATCGCCGATTTCATCGACGAAGACGTGGAGGAAGCCCGGCACTTTTTCAACCGCCCGCTCGAAGTCATCGAAGGGCCGCTCATGGACGGCATGAACGTGGTCGGCGATTTGTTCGGCGAGGGCAAAATGTTCCTGCCGCAGGTGGTGAAATCGGCGCGGGTGATGAAAAAAGCGGTGGCGTACCTGCTACCCTTCATCGAAGCCAGCAAATCGGCTGGCAGTAGTTCTTCGAACGGGAAAGTGCTGATGGCCACCGTGAAAGGCGACGTGCACGACATCGGCAAAAACATCGTCGGCGTGGTGCTGGGCTGCAACAACTACGAAATCATCGACCTCGGCGTGATGGTGCCGACCGAGAAAATTCTGGCCGCCGCCCGCGAACACAACGTGGACATCATCGGCCTGAGCGGCCTCATCACGCCGAGCCTCGACGAGATGGTCGGCGTGGCGAAGGAAATGCAACGGCAGGGTTTCACCGTGCCGCTGCTCATCGGCGGGGCCACGACCTCTCGCATCCACACCGCCGTGAAAATCGACCCGCACTACGACGGCCCCGTCATCCACGTGCTCGACGCCAGCCGGTCGGTGCCGGTAGCCGGGCGTTTGACCCAAAGCGACCAGTCGCAGGAAGAAATCTGGAAAGAAATCAAGGCGGAATACGCCCGGCTCCGCGACGAACACGCCCGCCGCAAACAGGACAAGGCGGTCATTTCGATTGAAGCGGCCCGCGCCAACAAGCCCAAAATCGATTGGACGAATTTTGTGCCGAAAAAGCCCGCCTTCCTCGGTACGCGGGTTTTTGAAGACTACCCGCTGGCCGAAATCGCCCGGTACATCGACTGGACGCCCTTCTTCCAGACCTGGCAACTCCACGGAAAATACCCGGCCATTTTTGAAGATAAAATCGTAGGCGAAGAAGCCCGCAAACTCTTCGACGACGCGCAGAATCTGCTGCTCGACATCATCCACGACAAGTCGCTCCAGGCCCGCGCCGTGGTGGGGTTCTGGCCCGCCAACGCCACCGAAGACGACATTCTGCTGCACGACTTCGAAGAAATCGGGCGGGAAGTTCCCTGCGAGCGGCACGGTAGCCACTGGCATACGGAGTATAAAATCAGTCGGCAGTCAACAGTCGACAGTCGTCAGTCGGAGGCCTTGAACGGCGGCGAAGTTGTGGCCGACACGATGACGGTGCTCCACCACCTCCGCCAGCAAAGCCAGAAAGCCGCCGGGTTGCCCAACTATTGCCTGAGTGATTTCATCGCCCCGCTCGAAAGCGGCAAGGAAGACTACCTCGGCGGCTTCGCCGTCACGGCGGGCCTGGGCATCGAAACGTTGCTGGAAAAGTACGAGCGCGACCACGACGACTACAATTCGATTCTGGTGAAAGCCCTCGCCGACCGCCTCGCCGAAGCCTTCGCCGAGTTGATGCACGAGCGCGTCCGGAAGGAATTCTGGGGTTACGCGACCGACGAACACCTCGACAACGAAGCGCTCATCAAAGAAAAATACGTCGGCATCCGCCCCGCGCCGGGCTACCCAGCCTGCCCCGACCACACCGAAAAGGCAACCCTTTTCGACCTCCTCGACGCCGGGCGGGCGGGCATCACCCTCACCGAAAGCTACGCCATGTACCCGGCCAGCAGCGTAAGCGGCTGGTACTTTTCGCACCCCGAAAGCCGGTATTTTCCCGTCGGGAAACTCCAGAAAGACCAGGTTGTGGACTACGCCAAACGTAAAAACATGCTCTTGGAAGACGTGGAGCGCTGGATGGGATCGGTGTTGGGGTATTAAACGAGAAACCTGTCAGGTCTTGAAGACCTAACAGGTTTCTCATTTTGTAGTCCTGGGCTCCCTCACTTCTTCCCGCCTTTTTTGGCGTTGTAGGTGCTCGTGCTCAGGGGCTGATTTGCCTCACTTTGCGCGTACTTGGGTGTTTTGGGGTGGCCGGGCGATTTGCTCGCTTCAGGGCTGGTCTTCTTGGGGGTTTTATCCGATTTCATGGTTGACGTTGATGAAGGCGCGTTGCCTCGTTTTAAGGAGGGATTACGCCGGTGAAGAAGCGCACCCAAAGCGGAATGCGCAGGCAAAACGACGTCGGCGGTGTAATCCGACGGCCACCCGGTGTAAGGTACCCTAAAAAAACCAGCGCACCATCAAATCCCCGACTTCGATCAGAATCAGGATGATAATAATCCACTCCAGCCGGGTGCTTTCGCGGTTTTGAAGAAATTCGGTGAAAAGCGTCAGGTTCTCCTGGACGATTTTGAGTTTGTAGTCCACGTCGCGGTAGCGCATCCGCAGGTCGAGGGTTTTCTTCAGGCCCTCGTCCATTTTACCCAGCAACTCGGCTTCCCAGACGCTGTCGGGGGCGTCGAAAATGTAGAGGTTGTCGATGATGCTGTTTTTAATGTTGAGCGTTTTGCCGATGAATTTAAGCAGTTCGGTTCTGGAAATCAGCAACTTGCCGTTGCGTTCGAGTTGGTCGGTCAGGCGCCGGGTATCGGCCAGAATGCCCAGGCCGAGGTCTTCGTAGTAATCGAGCGCCACCGACTGCGCCACGTTGAGCATCACGATGCGGAGGCCCTCGTCGGTGAGTTCGGGCAGGCTGATGGCGTTGTAACTGGTCTGAACGGGCGCGTCGGGGTTGATGAGAATCTCAAAATCTTCGCGGTAATCTTCCCGCACCTCGTCTTCGGTGTAGCCCCGGATGAATTTGAGCAAACTGCTCGTTTCCAGGTCATTGAATCCGGCGAAGGCCACCACGCCGTAGCTGAACAGGTAGAAGTAGCGGTCGGTATCCTGCTTGTAAAACAGTTCGGAATTGTTGGCTTCGAGGGGCGAGCTGGTGTATTCGCTCCGAAACTTCTTCAACTGAATCACCTCGGCAATCTGGTAGGCTTCGATGTTCATGCGCGGGAAGGATTGGCTGGCGCAAAGATAGTGGGAAACCGGGCGGAGGGGTCATCCTTCCAGCCAGGCTTTGAACGCGGGGGCTTTTTCCCGGCTGATGAGCACTTCCTGCGCGGTTTCGGGGCGGAGTTCGACCTTGAGTTTGCCGTTGAAATAGGTATGAATTTTCTGGATCGAAGTCAGTTGCGCGATGAATTGCCGGTTGAGCCGGAAAAACTGGGCGGGGTCCACGAGGCGTTCCAGTTCCTCCAGCGTGTAGTCCACCAGAAACTGCCGCCCATCTTTCCCGACCAGGCAGGCCAGTTCGTTGGCGGTGTAGAAATAGGCAATCTGGTCGAGGCCGATGGGAATCAGTTGTTCGCCGTTGCGCACCAGAAACCGGCTCTTGTGCGTTTTCCGCTCCAGGTCCAGCGACTCGATGAGCGACTCGATTTTGCTGGCGTAGGCCACGGGCGAAAACTCCCGCCGCATGGCTTTGAACTTTTCCAGCGCTTCGGCCAACTCGGGCAACTTGATGGGTTTGAGCAGGTAATCCACGCTTTTCACCTTGAAGGCCTTGATGGCGTACTCGTCGTACGAGGTGGTGAAAATGATGGGGCTGTGGGCCGGAAACGCCTCGAAAATCTGGAAACTCAGCCCGTCGGAAAGCTGGATGTCCGAGAAAATCACGTCCACGGGCGGGTGTTCGGCAAACCAGCGTTTGGCCACCTCCACGCTGTCGAGCACGCCCGCGATCTCGAGGCGAGGGTCGAGTTTGTGGAGGAGCTTTTCGAGGCGTTCCGCCGCTGGGTATTCGTCTTCGATGAGCAGGGCGGTCATGGGGGAATGAAAGAAGGAGTGAAGGAGAGAATGAATAAGGAGGTGACGGAATGCCTTTCTATTTATTCATTCTCTCCTGCTTTCATTGAGTCAGCAGCGGCAGTTTTACGGTGAAAAAACCGCCCGACCGGATGATTTGCACGTGGCGGTCGGTGAGGAGGCCGTAGCGGTTGATGATGTTTTGCAGGCCCACGCGGGTAGAGGTCGCCAGCATGGTTTTCTCCTGGATGTTGTTTTCCACCACGAGGTACCCGGCATCTTGCTGAATGCTGATTTTCAGGGGCTTTTCTTTGGAAACGACGTTGTGCTTGATGGCGTTTTCCACCAGCATCTGCAAACTCAGCGGCGTAACGTGCTGGTGGTAGGTTTCGGGCGAAAGCAGGGTTTCGACTTGCAGATTCTCCCGAAACCGGGTCTTGTTCAGAAACACGTAGGCGTCGAGAAAGGCCATTTCTTCTTCGAGGGGCACCGTGTTTTTATTCCGGCTCACGAGCACGTAGCGGTACACGTCGGCCAGGCGGTTGAGGTACTCCTGGGCGGGCACATTTTCTTCGTCGATGAGGGCGGCGAGGGTATTGAGGCTGTTGAAGAGAAAATGCGGGTCGAGTTGATTTTTGAGCACTTCCAACTGCGACTGCACGGCTTCGCGGGCCAGCGATTCGGTTTTGCGGACGTTGATTTTCCAGGCTTCGAAAAAATACATCGCTTCGTAAATCAGGTAAATCACCAGCGTGGGAATCAGGCTCATGCGAAATCCGATGAACAGAGATTTCTTGCCTAACAGCCAGTGACACAGCACCGTATCGAGCAAAATCGTGGCTGCGAAGGTGTAGATCAACGCCAGCACGGCTTCGCTCAACAGGCGTTGGGTGGTTTGGTTGTACGCTGGAAACCGCTGACGCAGCGACAGGATGATAAAGCCGTTGCCTTCCCAAAGAAGCAGGGTAGTGCAAAATGAAACCAACAGGGTTTCCGCCGTGTGCTGGTTGAAACGGAGGAATGTTTCGGTTTCCGTCACCAGGGGCACCAGCAACGCCACCAGCGGAATTCCGATGAGGCGAAAGCGGCGATCCTGAAGGCTGAACGAGGGCGACGACTCCATGCGGAGAAAGGGTTTGTGGAGCAAGTTGGGGGAAGTTGGTAAAAAGACCTAACCCGTCTTAAAACCGGTTAGGTCTTTTCCGGGTCAAAAGGTGTACCGCACCTGCGGCACCGGAAAAAAGCCCTGCTGGTACTGGGTGGCCAGGGTGTTGAGGCGGCGGTTGTAGGTTTGCTGGAACACATTCTGGTGGCCGGTCACGTTCTGCAAATCCACGGCGGCTTCGAGGGTGCTGTGCCGGTACTCCTTGCGATAGGAAAGCCGCAGGTCGGCCCGGAAGTAAGGCTCCTGCCGCGCCGAGTATGCCCGGGTTTCGTCGTACATCGCCACGCCTCTTGCCCTTGATTTTTCCGGGTCGATGGGCGAAACGTACTTGCCGCCCACGGTGCTGGCCTTTAGATTGATGCCGAACACGTTGGTCTGGTTTCGCCCCAACTTTATTTCTTTCCCGAACAACACGTTGAAAACGTAACCGGTGTTGAACGAGGTGTTGCGCTGGATGCCGTCGCTGCCTTTGTACCTGGAGTCGAACAGCGAGGTGGTCACCAGGAAATAGTAGCCCCGGCTAAAGCTGCGTTCGAGCGTGAATTCGATGCCGAGGTTGCGGCCCGTGCCGCCGTTGACGAGGCTGTCCACGTCGGACGGCCCGAAACTGGTGCCGACGTTAAGGGTCGAAAACGAACTGGCGTGGCGTTCGACGGGCGCGTTGAAAAGGGCCTGGTAGTACGGCTCAATCTTCAGGTTTAGGTTCCGGCTCAACTGGTTCTGGTAGGTCAGCACGACGTGGTGGCTGCGGGTGAAACCCAGGGCTTTGTTGGTAAACTGCGGGCCGGTTTTGCCGGGCGTTTGCACGAAATAGGTGTACACGTCCTGCGCCTGGCTGTGCAGGCCGTAGCCCATACCCAACGACTGCCGGGGGTTGATTGCGTACTGGAGTCCGAAGCGCGGTTCGAACCCCAGCGAATTGTTGAGGCTGTAGTGCTGGAAGTGCAACCCGGCAGTCGCCAGCAGACGGTCGTTGAAACGGTGTTTCCACTGTGCGTAGGCCTGGCTGAGTACCGTGTTTCCGCCTTTCGTGTTCACCCGCACCGAGTCGGAACGGCCGCCTCCGTAGATATCACGGTTGTAGAGGTCGAAGTTGAGTAAATCCACGTTGAAACCGGTGTAAAGGCTGTTTTTGGCGTCGAATTTGTGCCGCAGATTCAACACGGCCGAGTACTTGCGGGTCGTAAAACGCGCCTCGCCGCTGGGAAAGGCCTGCCGCGTGATCACGCTGATGGAATCGCCGTTGAACTGTTGGTCGGTCGAACTACGACCCAGCACGAATTTGGCCGTCGTGCGGGGTGAGAAGTTGTACTCGTAACTCAACCCCGCGATGCTTGTCCGGTATTTCACGCGGGTGTTTTCGTTTTCGGTGCCGTAGAGGTTGTTCTGGGTGGTGTCCACGTCGTTGCCGAGAAAGGCCACGTCGCTCTGGCCCCAGATGCCGAAGAAGGCCAATTTTCCCCGGTCGCCCGTCGGCAGCACGATTTTGTAGTTTAGATCCTGGTAGTTGGGCACGGCGTTGCCGGTACCGAAGTTGATGCCCAGCGCCTTGAACACGCTCAGTGTGGAGTAGCGGTAGTTGATCAGGTAACTGGCTTTTGATCCTTTGGCCAGCGGTCCTTCGGCCCCGGCCTCTAAACCGTTGAAACCAATTTGCCCCAGAAGTTCGTGCTTTTGGGTGTTACCCTCGCGCATTCGCAGGTCGAACACGGCCGAGAGGGCGTTGCCGTACTGGGCCGGGAAGGCACTGGTGACAAAGTCCGATTTTCCCAACACGTTGTTGTTGAGCATGCTCACCGGGCCGCCCGTGCTGTTGAGCGAGCCGAAGTGGTTGGGGTTGGGAATGTTCAACCCTTCCAATTGCCAGAGCATCCCGGCGGGTGAATTACCGCGCACGACGATGTCGTTGCGCGAATCGTTGGCCGACACCACCCCGGCAAAGTTGGCCGCCATCCGCGAGGGGTCGCCAAGCGAACCGGCGAAGCGTTTGGTATCGTCGAGGTTGAAGGAGCGGGCGCTCACCAGCGAAAGTTCATTGTTGGTTTTGCTGGCGTCGTCCTTGCGATCGGCAACGACGACCACCTCGTTGAGCTTCGTCACGGCTTCGGTCAGCGTGAGTTGGAGCACCACTTCCTTGCCCGCCGTTACGGTGACGTTGGGGAGGGAGAGGTCTTCATACCCGACCGAGGAAATGCGCACCGTTTGCCGACCCAGCGGCACGTCGGTGATAGTAAACTCCCCCTTGGCGTCAGTCACGGCCCCGAGCGGGGTCTGGCCTTCGCGGAGTACGCGGACGGTCGCGCCGGGCAATGGGGTTTGGGAAACTTCGTCGCGGAGGGTGCCGCGCACGGTCTGGGCGGTCCGACGCTCGGTGGCCTGTTGAGCGAAGGCGGTGTTCAGGCAAAACGTGAGGAGGAGGAAATAGAAGAACTTTTGCATGGCGAGTTCTGGGCTTGATTGATGGGCCAAAACTGGCGGATGACTTTCTGGCGAAGAAGTGGGTGGAGGGCGAAGCGGCGGGCGACGGGGGCGAGGCGGGGGAAGGGTGGAGGTGAAGTGGGAGCAGTCTCTTTCACAAGGCATGACCCGCACCGGCCACTTTTTTTTACTTCTGAATAACCCCTACCTTTCCAGAAGTTTACAACCCAACTCTGCTGTGGAACAACCTCTTGCGCCTGCGCCGTTTACGGCACACCAGAAAAGCATTGTTTTTTTACTGGCCCTGACCCAATTTACCGTCATCCTGGACTTCATGATTATGTCGCCGCTGGGTGACATTCTGATGAAATCACTCCACCTGAAGCCCGCGCATTTTGGGCTGGCGGTGTCGGCCTACGCGTTCAGTGCCGGAATTTCGGGCCTCCTGACGGCGGGATTCGCTGACCGCTTCGACCGCAAGAAACTGCTCCTGTTTTTTTACACCGGTTTCATTCTCGGCACGGTGCTTTGCGGGCTGGCCAACTCCTATCCGTTGCTGGTCGCGGCCCGCATCATCACGGGGCTGTTCGGGGGGGTCATCGGGTCGGTTTCGATGGCCATCATCACCGACCTGTTTACGCTTCAGCAACGGGGCCGCGTGATGGGTTTCGTGCAGATGGGCTTCGGGGCCAGTCAGGTACTGGGCGTACCCATTGGGCTGTATCTGGCCAATCTGCTGGGTTGGGAGGCCACCTTTTTCATGGTGGCGGCGCTGGCGGTGCTCGTCGGCGTGGGCATTTTGCTCAAACTGCAGCCCATTACGGCGCACCTGGCCCTGCAAAAGAACGAAAGCCCCCTGGCTCACCTGATGCGTACCGTGACCAACCGCTCGTACCGCATCGGGTTTTCGGCCACGGCGCTGCTTTCCATCGGTGGTTTCATGATGATGCCGTTTGGGAGCGCGTTTGCCATCAACAACCTGCGCATCAGCCAGGAGCAACTGCCGCTGCTCTTCCTGGTTTCGGGAATGAGTTCGCTGGTGATTATGCCCCTGGTGGGGCGCTTCAGCGACCGCATCGACAAATTTACCCTCTTCGTGGCCGCCACAGGCTGGATGATGGTCATGACGCTCGTGTACACGCACCTGTCCGTCACGCCGCTGTGGGAAGTGTTGCTGTTCAACGTGGCGTTCATGGTGGGCATCATGAGCCGGATGATTCCCGCCGGGGCCTTGACCAGCGCCCTGCCCGGTCCGGGCGACAGGGGGGCATTCATGAGCATCAACGCTTCGCTTCAGCAGGTGGCCGGGGGCGTGGCCGCCGCCTTCGCGGGCTGGATTGTCGCGCAAAAATCCCCCACCAGCCCCCTGGAGCACTACGACACCCTGGGCTTCGTCATCGTGGGCGTGTCGCTGACGACCGTCTTCCTGATGTACCGGGTGAGGCAATTAGTGAGAAAACAAGCGGCACGACGGGCGGTACCGGCGGCCAGCCTTTCTGATTTGTAATCGGCTGCAATCAAGAGGGAACGGCAATCCCGGGCCGGCTCAGCAACGGCGATTCCGGTAAGCGGGCCACTGCCTCGGATTTAATGCACTGCCTGCCAGATTCCGTACACGCCCACGCCCAAAATCGCCGCGATGCTGACCCAGAGCATCGCATCATAGGCCCACGAAGGCCGCAACTCCACCGGCAGCCGCCGGTAGCGGAATTGGTACGCCGCCCACACCACCACGATGAGCAGCACCGACGTGGCCACGCCGCCGAGCAGAATCATCAGCACCGGAACCTGCATAAACAGGAACAGCCCGCACCACACCGCCGGAAACACCCAGGCCAGCACGGCGATAGCCCGGCGCTGCACGCCCGGTTTTTTCAAATCCAGCCAGCCGAATTGCCCCAGCGCGTCGGCGTAGAGCCGCGCCCAACTGGCGTTGGCCGTGAATAGCGTGGAATACAGCACGAAAAACGCCCCGACCAAAAAAATCCACTTCGCCCCCGGCCCCAGCGTGGCGGTAAACAGCCGCGAAAGCGTTTCGACCATCGCGTAGCCTTCGGGAATCGGCCCGCGTTCGTGGAGCAGCGAGGCACCGAGCAGGTAAAAGGCCATCGTGACGAGCGTGTACACCACCATCGAAGCGAGCGCGTCGAGGTACATGACCCGAATCCAGCCTTTGGCGCGAACCGTCCATTCGGGCGTCGGTTCGTAAGGCCCGGTGTAGGCCGCGTAGCCTTTTTCGAGGCACCAGTACGAATAGTACATGATTTCGTCGCCGCCCACGCCCGTGATGCCGAAGGCTGCCAGCGCCACGCCGACAGTTTCGGGCGGCAACCGGAACGTCAGGCCCTCGGCCAGTTGCGCGCCTGTGATGGCGTAGGGCGTGTTTTGCAACAGCGTCAGCGAAAGCAGGATGGTACCCGTGAACAGGCCAATCATCCCCAGCGAGCCTTTTTCGACCCACCCGTACCGGCCCTGGTAAATCAGCAGCGCCGCCGAAAGCGCCGACAGCACCGCCCACAGGTTGGTGCCAACGGCCGGAAATGCCATGTGCAGCACCAGCGCGACGCCGCCCACGATGCCGCCCACCTGCAGAAACTTCAGGGCCTGCAAACTCAGCCAGAGCCAGAGGGTCCAGTGCGCTTTTCCCAACCGCCAGCCCGCCAGGTCGTTGAGCGACTGCATGGTGGTTTGGCCGGAATAAATGGCGTTTTTGCCGAATTCGAGTTGCAGGGTCACTTTCATCAGGCAACTCACCAGAATGACCCAGAACGTGACAAAGCCCGCTTTTGCACCGAGCGCGGTCGTGGCAATCAATTCGCCCGAGCCAACGATGGCCGCCGAAAGAATGAAGCCCGGCCCCAACTGGCCTAATTGACCGGCAAGCGTGGTGGGAGCCGAGCGGATAAGGGAAGCAGGAGCGGTGGAAGTTTGCAAGGAGAGGGAGCCGTTTTGGGAAAATTACACAGACCCGCCGCAAAACAAAAAAGTCAACCCAAATCTGGGTTGACTTTCGAGGCTATCTCTCCGCGCCGACGCGGCCACGCGTGAGCGTTTTGTTCACGCGTGGCCGCGTCGGCGCAGAGATTGGAATCGTTAAAACTCCACTTCGATGTGTTTCTGGAAGCCCCGCGCCAAGTCGTTGAAGGGCAGAAACACCCGCCACTGGCCTTCGCGGAAGCGGGCCGAGATGGCCTCGACGTCCACGTCGTTGGGCAGAATGAGGTTGCCCAGCAAATCAGGCAGGAAAGTTTCCGGCTCGGCATCCGGTCGTACCAGCACCGGGCGAAGCTGGTAGAGCCAGAGGCGGCCGTCGGTGACGTCCACCTGAAGGGCATCGGCTTCCACGCCAGGGCGTTTCACCAGTACCTCATAACCGTGCTGCTGGCGGTTGACGGTCAGCGTGGTTTGGCTGCGACCCCCATTGAGCGTGTTCAACAGGTCGATGCTGGCCAATATTTCGTTGGGAATCTGGATCGTCTTCATGGTTCGGTTTGCTCGTTGGCTTCTGGGATAAAAACCCCGTTCCACCCAAAAAACGCGACGAAACGTCTTAATGATTGTTAACGAAAACGCGTTTTCGTGCCAAAATGACGGGCAACCTCCAGCAAAACTCGTGGGTTGGAAAGCCCGGCTGTCGGCGGTATTTTTGTGGGAAAATCGTCGGGCTTCGCGTACATCAGCATGACTAAAATCACCGAATACATTCAGCAGGCGAATGGCAAAACGCATTTTTCCATTGAAATCATCCCCCCTTTGAAGGGCGAAAGTCTCCGAACGCTGATGGATTCCATCGAACCCCTGATGGAATTCAAACCGCCCTTCGTGGACGTGACCTACCACCGGGAAGAATACATCGAGAAAGTGCTCGATGGGCAAATCGCCCGGATTCCTACCCGCAAGCGGCCCGGCACGGTGGGCATTTGCGCCGCGCTCATGCACCGGTTTAGTGTGGAATCTGTTCCCCACGTTATCTGCGGAGGCTTCACGAAAGAAGAGACGGAAGACTTCCTCTTTGACCTGCACTACCTCGGCATTGAGAACGTGCTCGTGCTGCGCGGCGACCCGGTGAAAGGCAACGCGCACTTCACACCCGAAAAAGGGGGTCATGCCTACGCCACCGATTTGATCAGGCAGGTGGTGGACATGAACCACGGCAAACTGCTGCACGAAGAAACCCAGGCTTCGCCAACCAATTTCTGCGTGGGTGTGTCGGGCTACCCGGAGAAGCATTTCGAGGCACCCAACCTGAACGCCGATTTCAAGTTTCTGAAGCAGAAAGTAGATTTGGGGGCCGAGTACATCGTCACGCAGATGTTTTTCGACAACCGGAAGTTTTTCGATTTCGTCGAAAAATGCCGTCAGGTTGGGATCACCGTGCCGATTATTCCAGGTTTGAAACCACTTTCTACGAAAAAACAACTCACCGCCCTGCCGCGTATTTTTCACCTCGACATCCCCGATGACCTCGAAACGGCCGCCCAGGCCTGCGCCACCGACAAGGAAGTGCGCCAGGTGGGCATCGAGTGGGGCATTCAGCAGTGCCGCGAACTGATGGCCGCCGGGGTGCCCGTGCTGCACTTTTACACGATGGGCAAGTCGGACAACGTGCGGAAGATTGCGGAAGCGGTTTTTTAGCAGGGCGTAGTGCGTAGTGCCAAGGGCGTAGTTACCTTCACTACGCACTACGCACTACGCACTATGAAACTGGTAGAGTGCCCCCGCGACGCGATGCAGGGCTTGCACGACTTCGTGCCGACGGCTGTGAAAACGGCGTATTTGCAGAAACTGCTGGGCGTCGGTTTCGACACGCTCGACTTCGGGAGCTTTGTTTCGCCGAAGGCCATTCCCCAACTCCGCGACACCGCCGAGGTACTGGCGGGCCTCGATTGTTCAACGACAAAAACCCGGTTGCTGGCCATCGTGGCCAACCCACGCGGGGCTGAAGAAGCGTGTCGCCACCCGGAAATCAGTTTCCTCGGCTACCCGCTTTCGGTGTCCGAGACTTTCCAGCAACGCAACACCAACCGCAGCATCGCCGCCGCGCTCGACGATTTAGCGGCGATTCAGACTTCCTGCGAAAAAACGGGAAAAACCCTCGTGGTGTACCTCTCGATGGGCTTCGGCAACCCGTACGGCGACGCGTACAGCCCGGCCCTGACGGTGGATTTTACGGGAAACCTCGCCCACCGGGGCGTGCGCGTCGTGGCCCCGTCGGATACCGTCGGGTCGGCCACGCCCGCCGCCATCACGACCCTGTTTTCGGACCTGATTCCGGCGTTTCCCGAAATCGAATTCGGTGCGCACCTGCACGCCCGCCCCGAACACGTCGAAGAAAAAGTGGCCGCTGCTTACGCGGCGGGCGTCCGGCGAATGGATGGGGCGCTGCGCGGTTTCGGCGGATGCCCGATGGCCAACGACGATCTCACCGGCAACCTGCCCACCGAGCGAATTGTGGCGTGGCTGGAGGGCCGGGGCGTTGATTTACAACTGGATAAAACTGCTTTCGCGGAGGCGATGGTGTATTCGGCGCGGGTGTTTGTCTGAACCAGACTTGGCCGGAATTTTAGAATGTGCAGGATTAAGAATCCAGTATTGGACACCCCGTCCATCCTAAAATTCCGGCCAATCCTGGTTCAGATAAAAGCCCATTCACATAAACGCGCTTCTCATTTCGTCCTTCAAAAACCGCAGCGCCTCGTCGGTGGGGCTGGGACTGAGGGCGACCCAACGCTCGAAAATCTGACGCGAGAGGTCCAGAGGCGGGGCGTCAGCGGGCAACTCCTGCGCGGCAGCGTTGACGGTGGCCGTCACTTCGTTGAGCGCGTAGCGGATGCGCTCCCAGGCTTCGTGGCTGAGGTACACCTGCTGAGCGAGGTTGTGGTTGAATTCCTCGCGCACGTCGGCGAGCAGCAGTTGCTGAAGTTCGGGCAGGCTGGTGGCGCTGGCGCTCAGGCGGAGCAGTAGGTTGTTGGGCGCGATGCGTTCGAGAAACAGCGCCATGCGCTCGTAGGCCTGCAACCGGATGGGCAACAGCGTGCGAGCATAGTCGGCCCGGAGGTCGGTCTGGCGGCTGGCGAGGTCTTTCTGGAGAAACGAACGCACCGTCAGGTACATGGCGTACAGCACGAGCGCGGCGGGGAGAACGACTTTGAGCAGTTCGGTAAGTAATTCCATGCGGCAGGGACGAAACAGGTCGGCAAAACTACAAATTCCGCTCCGTTTGCTACCCAAAGTGCGGCCAAAGGGCGAACTTTGCCGCCATGAACGCGACCGTCGAACCCATTTGCCTCACCGAAGCCGCCCGGCGTCAGGTCGCGGAAATTATCCGGGAAAAAGGCATTCCTGATTTCTACGGCCTGCGCGTGGGCCTGCGCGGCGCGGGTTGCGGGGCCGAGTACCTGCTGGGGTTCGATACCGCCACCGGGTCCGACGAAACCTACCACCTCGACGGCGTGCGGGTGGTCATCGACCGCCGCCACCTGATGTACGTGCTGGGCCTGGAAATCGACTTTGAAGCGGGCGAAGCCGGGGCGGGATTTTCGTTCTCGAAACCAGCGTCGGTTGGCTAATTCGGGAAATTCTTTTTAAACTGCTCCTGAAACTCAAACCGCTTCTTAATCCCTACCCACCGGGTGAGCTTTATTCGCAAGCATCTTTTTCTGGTACTGAGCCTGTTGGCGCTGCTGGTGGGCGGGCTGCTGCTCCTGGCTACGGAGCGGGGGCCACTTTCACCCACCGAAACGCAGTACCTCGCTACCGTGCAGCAACGGGTGCTGGACGAACTGCGCCAGTCGGACGCCGATTTGCTGATGGTGCAAGCGCGGTTTTCGGCCACCGGCAACCCTGGTTTCGGTCAACTGCGCACACCGACCCGCTACCCGTATTTTGTTTTCCGCGATGGTCGGCTGGTGTTCTGGTCCGGCCACCGCTTCGTGCCCGACTACCCCGCGCTAACCGGGACATCCTGGCCCCGCACCCTGACACTCAGCGGCAGTCAATTTCTGGCCAACCGGCGCATCCTCCGTTTGCGCCCTGTGCGCGTGGAGGTGGTTGCGCTTATTCCCCTGCGCCTAATTTACCCCGTTGAAAACCCGCCGCCGGGCGCGGGCTACAATGCCGCCCTGTTTGGCCTGGCACCGAAGGCCCTGCGCCTGACGCCGGGCGAAAGGCCTTACAACGTCTATGTTACGCCGAATGCCGGTAGCGAAATTTTCCTGTTTTCGATTCAAACACCAGATTATGAACGCATTGGCAATCGATCCTTACCCAGCCGCGTGCTGGTTTTCTGGGTGCTGGCGGTGGTGTTGCTGGGTGGCTACGTGGGGCGCTGGCTGTGGGTGTGGGGTCGGCAGCGAAGGTACGAGGCGGGTTTGGGTTTGCTGGCGGCGTACGTGGTGGGCGTGCGGGCGCTGATGCTGTACTACCGCGTGCCATTTGCATTTCAGGAAACCGAGGTGTTCAACCAGGCTTTTTACGCTGCCCCCGTGCTGGCTCCCTCGTTGGGCGATTTAGTGCTCAACCTGCTGGTGAGCGTTGCGCTGTTGTTGTACGTGACCAATTTCTACTTCCGATCGTGGTGGTACCGTCGCCTCATCGCCGCCCGCCCCGCCGTGCAGGCAGCGCTCTCGGTGGCGTTTGTGCTGGGCAGCTTCTGGATGTATCAGGAAATGCTGGAGGGCCTCAACCGCCTGTACACCCATTCGGGCCACCTCCTCGATCTGAAACTGAGCCTTGATTTTTACCGGCAACCGCTGCGGCTGGCTACGCTGGGGGTGTTCGTCCTGCTTTCGGCGCAGTACTTCCTGGCCGTTCACGTGCTGGTGGGGCTGTTTATCCGGTTGAATCCCCGCCGACGACAGGGGCTCGTTCGATTGATGGCGGGAGCCGCGCTCGGAGCCGCGCTCTGGTGGCTGACCACTGACCTGACTCCCGGATTGCTGGCGTTGCACGGCCTGTATTTCATGGGCTTATACCTTTCCCGGTTGCCCTACTCGCTGTATTCGTTCCGCTACCAAACCTCCATTTATTTCTTTACTGGGGCCGTGGTGTGCGCCCTCCTGGGCGCTTACGTGGTGTTTCAGCAGGAAGTGAATCAGGATTTTCGGAACAAGCAGCGTTACGGAAAAGAGCTACTGGGCGAAAACGACGGGAGCAGTGAGCGCTTGTTCGACCAGATGAACCGCCAAATCCGGCAGGACACCCTCGTTGGCCGCTGGCTGCTCGATCCCACACTGCCCCGCGAACGGGTGGTGCAGCGCATTCGCGAAGCACATCTGAAAAACCACCTCGATCACTACGACGTGGCTGTTTCGGTGTTCGGCCCTGCGGGTAATCCGCTCGGTGGTGGCCCCGATACGACCCGGCTGGGGTCGCTGGCCCAACGCTACCGCCAACCGCGCTACCAAACGGCCTACCCCGGTTTGTTTTTTGTCAAAGAGCCGGATTCGTTGGGTACGCCTGCGGAACCGGTCACCGGCAGCTACGTGGATTTTGTGCCGTTAACCGCGCCCTCGCAGCAGGCTCCCGCCCTTTTAAATACGCTTGTGCTCCAGTTGAAACGCCGCGACGCGATTCCCCAGCGGGGCTACTCCGGGTTGCTTGCGCCCGCCCAGGTGTCTCAGGAGGCCGGGTACAGCCAGGCCACGTTCGATGCACGCGGGAGGCTCCTGGCCAGCAGTGGCTCGTTTCACTACGAAAAATACTTTCCAGGAGCGTGGCTCCGGGACGCTTCCCTGTACCACCAGGGCCTGCAAGAGGCCGGATATCGCCACGTCGGGGTGGTAGGTAAAGACGGTCGGCGCATCGTGGTGTCGTCGCCGGGTACATCGTTTACCCGCGTGTACGCGGGGTTTTCGTTCCTGTTTCTGGTGCTGGTACTGGTCGTAGTCGGGCTGATTGCGGGCTACGCGGTGCGGTACGGGGTGTCGACCCGCAAAGTCAATTTCACCGCCCGGATTCAGATTTTTCTGCACGGCGCATTTCTGTTGCCGCTGTTGCTGGTGGTGGGCATCGCGATGGGCATCATCGGCCGGACGTTGCTCGACAGCCAGGAAAAAACCTACCTCGACCAGACCCGCAACGGCAGCGCGGCCTTTGCAAGTCAGCTCGATGCCTACGCCCAGGGCAAAATCAGCGCAGAAGATTTGCAGCGGGAAGTGAAAAAACTGGCCGTCGAAGTGGGCCGCGACGTGAGTGTGTTCAACTCGCTGGGGTGGCTACTGGCCCCGAGCCAGCCCGAAGTTTATGAAAAAGGGCTGGTGTCGCGCTTTATCAATCCCGACGCCTACGTGCGCCTCCTCGAAGAGCACGAACGTGAGGCGCTGCTGGCCGAGTCGCTGGGAAATCTGCCTTACAAAATGGCCTACGTAGCGCTCAATTCGCCGCACGATGGCCGTCTGTTGGGCGTACTCAGCGTGCCGTTTTACGAGTCAGGTGCCGCCTTTGAAAAGCAGGTACTCGATGTCATGGCGTTCATTCTCAACACATTCACGACGGTGTTTCTGGTACTGCTCGTGCTGTCGTACTTCGCCTCGCGGGCCTTGACGGTGCCGCTGCGGCTGATTACGCAGAAGATCCGGCGCACCAACCTCGACAAACTCAACGAGCCGCTCGACTGGAAATCGGACGACGAAATCGGCCTGCTCATCGGCGAGTACAACCGGATGCTCGTGAAGCTGGAAGACAGCAAGCAGGCGCTTTCGCAGAGCGAAAAGCAGTCGGCCTGGCGGGAAATGGCCAAGCAGGTGGCCCACGAAATCAAGAATCCGCTCACGCCGATGAAACTGACGCTCCAGCAGTTGCAACGGATTCTGCCCGCCGACAACCCGGCCACCAAGCGCCTCATCGACCGGGCCTTCAACTCGCTCATCGATCAGATCGACAACCTCTCCGACATCGCCAACTCGTTCTCGGATTTTGCCAAAATGCCGGTGCCCAAAAACGAGGTATTCGACCTCGTGCCCGTGGTGCAAAAAACGCTCGACCTCTACGCCGACGACCGGAGCATCAACCTGCGGGCCAGCATCCGCCCGCGCAGCGCCTACGTCCTGGGCGACCCGCACCTGATGAGCCGGATTCTCACCAACCTGATTATCAATGCCATTCAGGCCGTACCCGCCACGCGCAAGCCCGACATCCGGCTCAACGTCAACACGGGTGATGAATTTGTAGTCCTCGACGTGAGCGACAACGGTTCGGGCATTCCCGAACCGATCCGGCAAAAGGTATTTATGCCTAATTTCAGCACGAAAGACGGTGGCAGCGGCGTGGGCCTGGCCGTGGCCAAGCGGGGCGTGGAGCACGCCCACGGCAGCATCTGGTTTGAAACGGAGGAGGGCCGGGGCACAACGTTCTTCATCAGCCTGCCCCTGGCCGACGTGAAGCAGGCCAAACCGGCGGGGGTGGTGAGCTAAGAATTTGAAAATGTGGCAATTTGAGAATTTGATGATTCCCTTAATTTTCAAATTGCCACATTTTCAAATTTTCAGATTCCCTACTCTTCCAGCTTCACGTGCTTCCAGTTCTCGCCCGAGCGGATGCGGTTGAGTTGGGTGTGGGTGATGCCAAATTGCTTCGCTATCATCTTAAGGCGATTTTTGTCGCTCTTCAGCATCTTCTTGATCATCATCACCTTGCTCTCCGTCAGCTTGTAGTTTTTGGTACGGCGCGGCACAACTTTTTCCTTCAATGCCGGGTTCTCGCGGTTGTGCTCGTGCATTTGTTCGCGCGTAGCCCACTTCAGGTTTTCGTAGTGGTTATTGAGTTTGTCGAAATCCTCGTGGATGACGAAGCGGTGTTCGGGGCTGGGACGGTCAACAAAGAAATCGGCAACCAGCTTATGAACGTACCGGTTGGCGGTACGGGCACCGGGCAGGCGGATGTTGAGTGATTTGTACCCCTGGATGACGGAGCCTTTGATGAGTTCTCCTTCGGGATTCGATTGAAAACTGCGCAGGCGTCCGTAATTTGACACCTCGTATCGGGGTGGATTTTCCACTTCGTCGAACGGAATCGCTACCCATTTCTCGTTCCAGAAACTGTTTATCTTCTTGTCTATCATGGCGTTCCTCGATTAGGTGTTCAATTCGTTTCCCGGCTAAACGCTTTGTTTAGGGAATTGTTTGAAGACAATAAGTTTGTCTGACTTTTATAAGATAAAACGAAAAAACCGCCCCGTTTAGGCGACCAGAAAGGAGGGAGTTATGAAAAAAACACTAATCGTAGGCGCGTCTGAAAAAACCGACCGCTACGCCAACAAAGCTACTCACCGCCTCCTTTTCCACGGACACCCCGTGGAACTCCTGGGGCTGCGGGAAGGCAAAATCGCCGATCGTCCCATCCGCACCGGTCAGCCGCACCTCGAAGGCATCGACACGGTGAGTATGTACGTTGGCCCCCAAAACCAACCCCCGCTTTACGAGTACATCCTGGGCCTGAAGCCCCGTCGCATTATTTTCAATCCCGGTGCCGAAAACCCCGAACTGGAGGAATTGGCCGAAAAAAAGGGCATCAAGGTCGTCGAAGGCTGCACCCTGGTGCTGCTGGCAACGGAGCAGTTTTAGATTGAGTGAGGGAATGATTGAGCAAGAAGATGAAATGCAAGTTTGTTTTTCCTTCTCACTCAATCACTCCCTCCCTCAATCACCACCTGATTAGCGCCGAGGCCCAGGTGAAGCCACTGCCGAACGCAGCCAGACACACCAAATCGCCGGATTTCACGCGGCCCATTTCCCAGGCTTCGGCCAGGGCGATGGGAATCGACGCGGCAGTGGTGTTGCCAAACCGCTGAATGTTGCTAACGACTTTCTCTTCGGCCAGGCCCATTTTCTGGCGAACGTACTCCGAAATACGCAGGTTAGCTTGGTGCGGTACGAGCAAATCCAGGTCGGCGGTGGTGTAGCCGTTGGCCTGAAGGGCTTCCTGAATCACCTCCGGAAACCGCTGAATGGCGTGTTTGAACACGGTACTGCCGTTCATGACTACCTCCCGGCTGCCGTCTTCGACGGTTTCCTCGTTCAGCCACCGGTCCGGGCGGCTGCCGCCGGGGCCTTTCACGTACAGTTCTTCGGCGTACCGCCCATCTGAATGCAGGTGGGTTGAAAGCAGCCGGTGTTCTTCCGAGTCGGTGGCCTGCAACACCACGGCTCCGGCTCCGTCGCCAAAAATCACGGCTACGTTGCGGCCTTCGGTGCTTTTGTTGAGAAACGTGGACTGAATCTCGGCCCCCACCACCAGCACCGTTTTGTACATGCCCGAACGCACGAACTGGTCGGCCACCGACAGGGCGTACAGAAAACCCGAGCATTGGTTTTTTACGTCGAGCGCCCCGATGTTTTCGAGGCCCAGTTCACGCTGGAGCAGCACACCGTCACCGGGAAAGTAGTAGTCGGAGGTAATCGTGGCGAACACGATGAAATCCACGTCGGCGGGTTGCAACCCTGCCCGTTCGATGGCCACGCGGGCGGCGTTGGCGGCCATGCTGGCTACCGTGTGCGTACCGTAGGTGAAAAACCGCCGCTCCTGAATGCCCGTCCGCTCCTGAATCCAGGCGTCGGAGGTATCCATCCATTGTTCTAAGTCGCGGTTGGTCACGACCGTCTCGGGCACGTAGTAACCCAGCCCGGTAATTCTGGAAAAAGGCATTCGGTGGTTCGTTGTCAGGAACGCAAAAGTAGCACTTTCCGGGAAAGCGTTGGAAAATCCGAAGAGAGTGAAAAGTGAAGAGGTAAAAGTGAAAAGTTGAAACCGCGCAACTTTTCACCTTTCTCTCTTCACTTTTCACTTAGTCTGAACGAAAACTCTTCCATGATCAGATTGGCCAGT
The DNA here is from genome assembly GCA_965249815.1 of Spirosomataceae bacterium. GTDB lineage: Bacteria > Bacteroidota > Bacteroidia > Cytophagales > Spirosomataceae > JAJAZB01. Next base: position 2,998,998 of record CBDFMV010000003.1, read on the forward strand.
AGCTTTTCGCAGGCTTCACGGACCTGCGCTTCGGCGGCGGATTGGTCGGCGGCCTCGACTTCGAGCGTGATGTGCTTGCCAATGCGGACGTGGTCGATGGCGTCCATGCCCAGGTTGTGCAGGCCCAGTTTGACGGCCTTGCCCTGCGGGTCGAGGATTTCCTTCTGGGGCATGACGGTGATGTCGGCGAGGAACTTCATGGGGTACAAGTTACGATTTTCGGAAAAAGAACGAACTGGCGAGCGACAACAGAATGTAGATCGCCACGATGACCGGAATGGCTGCAAATTTCAGCAAAACCAGCAGCACGACCGCCAGGCCCAGGAAAACGAATTTGATTTCGTTGCCCCGCCAGCCGAAGGCCTTGAATTTCAGCGCGAACAGCGGTAGCTCGGAAACCAGCAGCAGCGACATGACGACGGAATAACCGGCCAGTACGTACGCATCGCTGAGCCACTCACCAAGGTGGGGTTGAAACATCAGGATGGCCGGAAACGAAGCCACCACAAGCGCGTTGGCGGGCGTGGGCACGCCGATGAACTGGTCGGTCTGGCGGGTGTCGATGTTGAATTTGGCCAGCCGGAGCGCCGAGCAGATGGCGATGAGAAAAGCAGTATACGGGAACCAGTTGTTGCGTTCCAGGAATGCTTGATAAAGTGGCTGATTATTGGAAAAATAGGTCACTGTTCCGTCATGAGTTTCCAGCGAGTACGACCAGCCCCCCATCAACTGGAACAGCAGGAACGCGGGCAGCACCCCGAAAGTCACCATGTCGGCCAGCGAATCGAGTTCTTTCCCAATCGGTGAACTCACGTGCAACAACCGGGCTACGAATCCATCGAGAAAATCCAACACCGCCGCGACTCCGATGAGCGCTGCCGCGAAAAGGGGTTTGCCTTCAAAAACCTGCGAAATGCCGAGGCACCCGCAAAGCAAATTGCCACAGGTCATTGCGTTGGGCAGGTGACGGAGTAGATTCATCGGGCGAATTCGGCGAGCAGAAAGGGGTTCGTCCGGCGCTCCGCGCCGAGGGTGGTTTCGGGGCCGTGGCCGGGAAAAACCCGCATGGCGTCGCCCAGGGGCAGCAGTTGGGTACGGATGCTGTGCAAAAGCGTTTGGGGGTTGCCACCAGGCAAATCGGTGCGGCCAATGCTGCCGCGAAACAGTACGTCACCGCTGAAGCAAAGGTTTTCGACCCGGCTGACGAAGGCCACGTGGCCGGACGCGTGGCCCGGGACGAAAAGGACTTCGAGTTCGGAGACACCGAAGCGCACGGTTTCCCCAGCGTTCAAAAACTGTTCGGGAAGCACTTCCTCGTAGTCGGCTACGCCGTAGTTGGCCGCGTAACTTTTCACCGCCCGCAGCCAGGGCAGGTCGGCGGCGTGGAGGCGCAGGCCAACTTTGTACGTGTTTGCTACGAAGGCGTTGCCCAGCACGTGGTCGATGTGGGCGTGGGTATTTAGCAAGCCGACAATTTTCAGGCCCTGCTTTTCAATAAATTGCTGCAGTTCCCCGCGCTCAAAACGGTCTGAGCAACCGGGGTCGATGACTACGGCTTCGCGGGTTTCGTCCCAAAGAACGTACGTGTTTTCTGAAAAGAAGTTGAACGTGAAGACCTGGTGCTGAATCATGCCGGAACGAACGAAGCCAGGGCGAAGGTACGACGAAATTTATTGTGGGGCGGGATGTATCCCGCCCATGTCTGCTCCGAGGCCGACACAGGCGGGATACATCCCGCCCCACAATAAATTAATTAAAATCCGGGTTTAGCCACGTGTAGGGCCAATCCTCCCATGTTTTCACCAACCCAACCTCGACCGGATTATTGACCGTATAACCGATAATCCGGGCCAGTTCAGCCGAATTACGCACGATGCGGTCGTAATTTTCGTCTTGCCAAAACGCCCCGCGTTGGTGCAGCGTCGCGTTGGCGAACGTGGCTACCCGGCGCTTGAGCGACCCCATGATCTGGTGCAGGGGCTGCCCGTCGTGCAAGGGCGTAATTACGAGGTGTGTGTGATTGGACATCACCGTCAGGCAAATCAATTCGAACTCGGTTTGGTGGCGAAAAAGGGCGGCTTCGCAAAAAGAAGCGGCAATTTCGGGAACCCGGAAATGGTGTGGACCTTCACGAACCTGGTGCAGGCAGCGGTCGAGCCGACCAAAATGAATTCGGTGTTGGTGGTCGAGGCGTTCCAGTTTCTCGTCTGGGGGAAGGTTGCTGCGTCGAATTTGTTCGGTGGCCTGGACGTGCTCATCGGTGAGTTTACTCAACACATCTCTCGGCAAACTCCCGTGGAGTCGGCTGGTGACAAAATAAGTAGCGCCATCGTGCTGGAAATGCGGGAGGCGACGGCGGTAAAAGTGTTTGTATTCCATGCTGCTACGGGCGGGATGCATCCCGCCCCACAATAAAATGCTCGACCGCCTCCACAAACGCCTCCGGCTGGTCGGCCTGCACCCAGTGGCCCGCCCCGGCGATGGTCTCGATTTGCGCGTTGGGAAAAATCCGCCGAATGTCGCGCTCGTCGTCGGGCAAAATGTACCCTGACTCGCTCCCGCGCAGAAACAACGCGGGTTTGGTGGTGATGCGCAGGCCGGTCAGTTCGCTGCCCACGAGGTGAATGTCGCGCGTGAGCACATGAAGGTTGAGCCGCCAGCCAAACTGGCCCGTAGCGGCGTCGCGGTAGAGGTTTTTCAAGAGAAATTGCCGCACGCCGGGATCGGCTTCGTAGCGGGAGAGCAGCGCTTCAGCTTCCTGGCGGGTTTTGAGCGTACGAAGGTCGATGGCGTTCAGCCCGGCCAGAATCTGGGCGTGGTGGATGGGGTAAAACTTCGGCGCGATGTCCACCACAACGAGTTTGCTCCAGGCCGCCGGGTAATTGATGGCAAACTGCATGGCCGTTTTCCCGCCCATCGAATGCCCGATGACCACGGGCGCTTCAAGCCGCTGGTCGTCGATAAATTCCGCTAAATCGGCGGCCATCACCTGGTAGTCGAACTCGTCGCTGTGGGGCGAACGGCCGTGGTTACGCTGGTCGAGGGTAAAGACGCGAAAGCGTTCGCTCAGCAGTTTGGCCACCGTCAGCCAGTTGTCGGCGGAGCCAAAAATACCGTGAAGAATGATCAGTGCCGGACCCGTTTCACCGGTTTGGCGGAAAAAAAGTTTCATCTGGAAAGGGATCGAGGCACCGAGGGAGCGAGGGATCAAGAGATCGATTAAAGACCGGATGCCTCGCTCCCCCGATGCCTGTTTAAGAAACGTACACCACCTTCTCCCGCGCTTCGGTGAGTTTACCGAAGGGTTTCAGGACAAAGCCATTTTCCCGCATGACTTCCTCGAACAGCACCGCGCCGCCCGGCTCGACGGCCACCAGCAGTCCGCCGGAAGTTTGCGGATCGGCGAGCAGGAACCGGCGCTCGTCGGGCAAGTCGGCGATTTTCTGGCCGTAGCTTTCCCAGTTGCGGTGCGTCCCACCGGGAATTGCGTTTTGAGCCAGGTATTCGTCCACGAACGGCAGGAGGGGTACGGCGTCGAAATCCACCTCCGCGCTGAGGCCACTGCCCTCGGCCATCTCCACAAGGTGACCCAACAGGCCGAAGCCCGTCACGTCGGTCAGGGCTTTCACCTGGGGCAAGCCGCCGAGCACCACGCCGATTTTATTGAGTTGGGCCATCTGGCGCGGAGCGACGTCCGCGTGTTGTTCCCGCAAAATGCCTTTTTTCTGGGCCGTCGTCAGGATGCCCACGCCGAGGAGTTTGGTCAGGTAGAGCAGGCAACCGGCGGTGGCCGTGTTGTTTTGTTTCAAATGATCGAGCCGGACCCGGCCCGTGACGGCCAGACCGAAAATCGGTTCGGGACTGTCGATGCTGTGGCCCCCGGCGAGCGGAATGCCCGCTTCGGCGCACACCGTCCGGCTGCCTTCGAGTACCCGCTGAGCTACCTCGGCGGGGAGCACGTTGACGGGCCAGCCCAGGATGGCGATGGCCATCAGCGGGGTGCCACCCATGGCGTACACGTCAGAAATGGCGTTGGCCGAGGCGATGCGCCCGAAGTCGAAGGCGTCGTCGACGATGGGCATGAAAAAATCGGTCGTACTGATGAGGGCTTCGCCCGTGCCGAGGTCGTACACGGCGGCGTCGTCACGGCTTTCGTTGCCCACGAGCAGAGCGGGGTAGGGCACCTGAATGGCATCGGACCTTAGGATGGTGTCGAGCACGCGGGGCGAAATCTTGCAGCCGCAGCCCGCACCGTGGCTGTATTGAGTAAGTCGAATGGGTTCGTCGAGAGAGACCATGAAGACGGGAGAGAAAGACTGAACAAAAGTACTCGTTTCGACGCGGTACCGACCGAACGCTTGGATAAATGCAAAAACGGGTTAAAATGTTTTTAAGGCACGAGGTAACAATTTTTTAACACGGGCAAATGGGCTTTTTCCAATTTTAGACTGGATTTGATTTACAAATCAAGCGGTTACTCCGGTCATTGAGCAAAGTATATCGCAGCGGTGGGTTGACCATCGGTGGGATTTGTTGTTTCTTTGCGCCGAATTTCCCCTATCGCTTACTTCTAAAAATTCAACACCTAACAAAAACCAAATCCTTTATGCGAAAGCAATTTTTACTTCATTTCCGGGTAATGAGCTGGGTGTTCGTCGTGGCCCTGCTCAGCGCTGGTCAGGCCGCACGCGGGCAGGCACTGACCACCGCCGCCCTCAACGGAACGGTTACCGACCAGAAAGGTGAGGTGTTGCCAGGAGCAACCATCGTAGCCGTACACCTCCCAACTGGTTCGCAGTACGGCACCTTGACCCGGGCCGACGGGCGCTTTAACCTTCCCGGCGTACGCGTGGGAGGCCCCTACCGAATCACAGCCACGTATGTAGGTTACAAAGAGCAAGTGCAGGAAGATATTTCGCTGGCGCTGGCGGACGACAAAACAATCAACTTCTCGCTCACCGACAACTCGGCTCAGTTGCAGGAGGTCGTCGTATCGGCCAGCCGGAGTGGTATTATCAATCCGGGCCGCACGGGAGCCGCCAGCATCATCAGCAATCGCGCTATCACGACATTGCCCACCCTGAGCCGGAGTTTTACGGACTTCACGCGATTCGATCCCCGGGCCAACGGGCTAAGCTTTGCGGGGCGCAGCAGTGCGTTTAACAACATCACCGTAGACGGGGCGCTGTTCAACAACGCCTTCGGTTTGTCTTCGACGGTGGGTGGGCAGAGCAACTCGCAGCCGATTTCGCTCGACGCCATCGACCAGATTCAGGTAACGATTGCGCCTTACGACGTGCGCCAAGGCTCGTTCACCGGGGCCGGCATCAACGCGGTGACGCGCAGCGGCACCAATACCGTGAGCGGTTCGGTGTACACGTTCATTCGCAATAAATCGCTGGTGGGTAAGAAAGTGGCGGGCAATGAGCAACTCATTCAGGACTTTACCAACCGGCAGATTGGTTTCCGGTTGGGTGGGCCGATTATCAAAAATAAGCTGTTTCTGTTTGTGAACGCAGAACAGGAAAAGCGTACGGATCCGGTGTTGCCTAACTTCGTGGCCAACCGCCCGGGGTTGCCCGCGCCAGGGGCCAATTCCAACACGTCGGAGGCCTCGGCGGCTGACCTGGATGCACTGAGTGCGTTCCTGGTCAAAAATTACAACTACAATCCGGGTGCCTACGAAGGCTATCAGTACCAGACGTTCAGCCAGAAGGCCACGGCGAAACTGGATTGGAACATTTCGCAGAACCACAAATTCACCATCAAGTACAACTTCCTGAAGTCGTACCGCGATGTGAACCCGAGTACCTCCGGGGCCTTGCCCAACGGTCGCGGACCTACCAACACGAACATCCCGTTCCAGGCTAGTCTGTACCGCATCAACAACAACCTCAATTCGGTTATTGCCGAACTGAACAGCACCTTCGGGCCGAAGTTTGCCAACACATTCCAGGCGGGGTACACGGCCTTCCGCGACTTCCGCGAGAGCAGCGGCGGCGTTTTCCCGACCGTGGACATCGGGAATGGTAAGGGGCAGTCGTTCACCTCGTTCGGATACGAGCCGTTTACGGCCAACAACATCCTGAACAGTGACGTGTACCAGATCTCGGACAACTTCACGATTTACGCCGGGAAAAACACCTTTACCCTCGGCACGTACAACGAATTTTATAGCTTCACCAACGGCTTTGCCCCCAACTACTACGGCGGCTACCAGTTCCGTTCGCTACAGGACTTCTACGACGCAGCGGCGGGCAAAAACATGGTGAGCCAGTACCGCCTTCAGTATTCGCTCTCGCCCGATGGCTCGTTTCCCTTCGCAAAAATCAAGGCCCGCCAATTCGGTTTTTACGTGCAGGACGAAATCGCCGTCAAAAAGAACCTTCGTCTGACGGTGGGTTTGCGGGCCGATATTCCAAACATCCCCACGAAGGTTGACCAAAACCAAAACGTGGCTAACCTGACGTTCCGCGACGGGGAAAAAATCAACACGAGTCAAGTGCAGAAAACGTCGTTGCTGTGGTCGCCTCGCGTGGGCTTCAACTGGGACGTGAACGACGACCGCAAGACGCAGTTAAGGGGCGGTGCCGGGATTTTCACGGGCCGGGTGCCGTACGTGTACATCTCCAACCAGGCCAGCAACACGGGTACGCTGTTCGGGAGTTTTACGCAAAATGCATCCAGCGCCACCACCTACGTACCCAACGTAGCGTTCAGCGGCGATGTGAATGCCTACCGGCCCCAGAGCGCTTCGGCCCCGACGGCGTACAACATCGCCGTGACCGACCGCAATTTTAAATTTCCGCAGGTGTTCCGGGCCAACCTCGGGTTAGATAAAAACCTGGGCAACGGCTTTATCCTGACGCTTGACGGGTTGTACACGAAAGACATCAACGCCGTGTACCACGTGAACGCCAACCTGCCCAACTCCACGGGTACGCTGCGTGGCCCCGACGGCGGTGACAACCGGCCGGTTTTCTACACGTTCGATAAAAACGGCCTGCCCTTAGCGCCGTTTAACCGAATCAACGGGGCGCTTGTGGATGCCAACGGGAAGACCATTCCCAACACGGCGGCTCAGCCCAACATCTCGGATGCCATCATCATGAAGAATACCAACCAGGGGTATTCGTACTCGCTGACGGCTCAGTTGCAGAAAACCTTCAGCAATGGCTTCTTCGCCAGTCTGGCTTACAACTACGCCGATTCCCGGTCGGTCAACGACGGCGGGTCGATTGCGCAATCCATCTGGCGTGATCGCGTCGTTTCGGGCGACCCAAACTCCAACGTGCTCTCGTATTTCCAGAGCCTGGCCCGGCACCGGATCGTCGCCGGTGGGGCGTATCAGTTAAAATACGCTAAATTCTTCGGCACGACGGTGTCGTTTCTTTACTCGCTCCAGCCGACGAATCGCTTCTCGTACACCTACTCGGGTGACCTCAACGGCGATGGCAGCGGTGGCGGTGGAAACGACCTGATTTTTGTGCCGCGTGATCGCAACGACATCCTGCTGGTTGATATCGTAAATGCAACGACGAAGGCAGTCACTTACTCGGCTGATGCTCAGTGGAATGACCTCAACGCGTACATCAGTCAGGATACCTACCTGAGTGGTCGCCGGGGCCAGTACGCCGAGCGCAACGGGGGCGTTTCGCCGTGGGTGGGTCAGTTTGACCTGAAATTCATTCAGGATTTCTACATCCGTACGGGCAAGAGCAACAACACCTTCCAGTTTTCGCTGGACATTTTCAACTTCGGTAATATGCTCAACTCCGACTGGGGCGTGTACAAAAACACCTACCGCACGGCGTTGGTCACGTTTGCCGGGTACGATTCGAAGGGCATCAGCGGAGCTGCCCCAACGGGCCGCCCGACGTTCCAGTACAACTTCGCGCCGGGTACGACCACGCCGCTGACGTCGACGTTCCAGAACAGTTTCGACATCGCGTCGCGTTGGCAGATACAATTCGGTGTGCGCTACATTTTCAACTAAGCAGTTCAGTAACCCTAATCCAAACCAAAGCCCCGGCGATTCGCTGGGGCTTTTTTTTATAGCTTTGTTGAAAACCAGCGGTACATGGAACGCATCACTGACATTTCCCAACTCGACCCCAACGGGACGTACACGTACGCTGACTACCTCCGGTGGCAGTTCGACGACACCGTTGAACTCATCAAGGGGAAAATTTTTAAAATGTCGTCCGCCCCGCTTACGGCGCATCAGCTTATTTCGGGAGGGTTGTACTCGGAGGTACGGCAGCATTTCAAGCGAAAAACCTGTCAGGTGGTGGAAGCGCCCTTCGACGTGCGCCTGATTATCCAACCACGAGCAACAAAATCTACACGGTCGTACAGCCCGATATCTGCGTGATCTGCGACCGCGCCAAACTCGACCGCCGGGGCTGTCTGGGCGCGCCTGACTGGATTGTTGAGATTACTTCGACGGCAACGATTAAGAAAGACTTCGGCGAGAAATTTAGCCTCTACGAAGAGGCTGGCGTGCGGGAATACTGGATTATCGTACCCGAGCAGAAATCCATTCAGCAATTCGTGCTGCTTGAAAACAAGTATGAATTGAAGGGGGTGGTCGAGTACGACCTGGAGCCTTCTCCGCAACAAATTACGCCGACGCTCTTCCCCGAATTGCCCATCGAGCTGGAAGATATTTTCGGTGACGTTTGAAAGCAAAGCGCCCCTTTCGGACTTCTCCGAAGGGGGCGCTTCATTTACCGAAAAAAATCACTTCCCCATCGTGTGGCTACCGGCTTCGTAGGGCGTGCCGTAGCGGTAGTTGGCGGCGCTGAAAAGTTCTTCGTGCGAAAGTGTTTTGAAGTACTCGTAGGTCCGGCGTAGGCCCTCGGCCCGGTCGATTTGCGGCTCCCAATCCAGGATTTCCCGCGCCCGGCTGATGTCGGGGCGGCGTTGCTTGGGGTCGTCCTGGGGCAGGGGTTTGAACACCAATTGCTGGCTTGTGCCCGTCAGTTTGATGATTTCTTCGCCAAACTGCTTGATGGTGATTTCGGTCGGGTTGCCGATGTTGACCGGGTAGGCGTACTCGCTCAGCAGCAAGCGGTAAATGCCCTCAATGAGGTCGTCCACGTAGCAGAACGAGCGCGTCTGGCTCCCGTCGCCGAACACCGTCAGGTCTTCGCCCCGCAGGGCCTGGCCAATGAAGGCGGGCAACACCCGCCCGTCGTTGAGACGCATGCGCGGGCCGTAGGTGTTGAAAATCCGCACGATGCGCGTCTCGACACCGTGGTAGCGATGGTAGGCCATCGTGATGGCTTCCTGAAACCGCTTGGCTTCGTCGTAGACGCCCCTCGGGCCGATGGGGTTCACGTGCCCCCAGTAATCTTCCGTTTGCGGATGAACCAGCGGGTCACCGTACACCTCCGAGGTCGAGGCCACCAGAATCCGGGCGTTCTTGGCTTTGGCCAGCCCCAGGCAGTTGTGGGTGCCCAGTGAGCCGACTTTCAGCGTCTGAATCGGAATTTTCAGGTAGTCGATCGGGCTGGCCGGCGAGGCAAAGTGCAGGATGTAGTGCAACTCGCCAGGGATGTGGATGTATTTGCTGACGTCGTGGTGGTAGAACTCGAACTGCGGCAGGGGCATCAGGTGCTCGATGTTCTTCATATCGCCCGTAATCAGGTTGTCCATCCCGATAACGTGGTGGCCTTCTTTGATGAAGCGGTCGCACAAGTGCGAACCCAGAAATCCGGCCGCGCCGGTAACTAAGACTCGTTTCATGTTTTTTTTCAGGAGTAAGGAGTCAGGAGCGAGGAGTGAGAATTTCTAATCCATCCTCGCTCCTGACTCCTCAATTCTTACGCTTTTACCGTTTCCCGCCCAATCGAATAGTAGGTGTAGCCCAACTCCTGCATCTGCTCGAGTTCGTACACGTTGCGGCCGTCGAAGATGACCTTGTTTTTCAGCAACACCTCCAGCACCTCGAATTCGGGCGTGCGAAACTGCGGCCACTCGGTCATAATCAGCAGCGCATCGGTGCCTTTCAGGGCCTCGTAGGGACCTTTGGCAAAGCTCAGGCCCTGGGTTTCACCAAAATACTCCTTCACCTTTTCCATCGCTTCGGGGTCGTAGGCTTTCACCTTCGCCCCCGCTTCGAGCAGGCACTGGATGTTGTACAGGGCCGGGGCCTCGCGGATGTCGTCGGTGTAGGGCTTGAAGGCCAGGCCCCAGACGGCGAAAGTCTTGCCCGTCAGTTCGCCGCCGAAGTGGTCTTTGATGAGGGGAATGAGTTTGGTCTTCTGGCCCTCGTTGACGGCCATGACCGACTTAAGAATCTGGAAGTCGTAGTTGAAATCCTGGGAGGTCTTGTGCAGGGCCTGCACATCCTTGGGAAAGCACGAGCCGCCGTAGCCGATGCCGGCGAAAAGAAACCGCTTGCCAATACGGCTGTCGGTGCCGATGCCGCGCCGGATGGCGTCGACGTCGGCCCCCACTTTTTCGCACAGGTTGGCGATTTCGTTCATGAATGTGATTTTGGTGGCCAGAAACGCGTTGGCGGCGTATTTGGTCATCTCCGCCGAGCGTTCGTCCATGAAAATGACCGGGTTGCCCTGGCGCACCAGGGGGGCGTAGAGCTTTTCCATGACCGATTTGGCTTTGGGCGAAGAGGTCCCGATGACCACCCGGTCAGGTTTCATGAAGTCTTCGACGGCCACGCCTTCGCGCAGGAATTCGGGATTGGACACCACGTCGAATTCCACCGTGGCGTTTCGGGCAATGGCGGCGCGTACCTTTTCGGCTGTGCCGACGGGCACCGTGCTTTTGTCGACCACCACGGCGTACTGGTCGAGCAGGGGGCCGAGGTCGTCGGCCACTTTAAGGATGTACTTAAGGTCGGCCGAACCGTCTTCGCCCGGCGGGGTGGGCAAGGCCAGGAAAATCACCTGGGCACCTTTAATGCCCTCGGCCAGATCGGTGGTGAATTTAAGGCGGTTTTCGGCGGTATTGCGGTGAAAGAGTTCTTCGAGGCCGGGTTCGTAAATGGGCACTTGTCCGGCTTGCATTTTCTGGATTTTGCGGGCATCGATGTCCACGCAAACAACCTGATTGCCGGTTTCGGCGAAGCAGGTCCCGGTGACCAGCCCCACGTATCCGGTTCCAACGACGGCTAATTTCATATGTTATTGGGTTTGATGACTTGGCGGAGTATCGAACGGTTGATGAAGGAATCGGATGGTTTGGTGCAATATGGCACGATTTGTACTTTCCAATTGAATGGCGCAAAAATAGCCTTTTTTGCTCATTCCTCTAAAATCAACCTCGGATCAGTCAGCTACCCGTCGATTTTCCTGGCAGGGTGCAAAAAGTTGACAGCGAATTGAAATTTTTTGTTGGCCTTTCAACCAAATCAGCGCAACAATCTTCGGTCTTTCTCTGAAATAGCCAAGAGTCGATTTTGGAAATTTCCAATACGCCAAAGCCCCCGGAAAACCGACGCCGACTGTTGATGAATGGTTTTTCCGTTTTGGGGTTGAAAACCGTAATTTCAGGCATTCATTTTTCATCAACGCCTGCTAAACCAAGTAGTTACTCATGATGTCCACCGCAACACCGGCCACCGCCGAAAACCAGGAACTCATCGCCCAGACCGTTCGCGACTTCGCCGGGCGGCACATCCGCCCGCACGTCCGCGAGTGGGACGAAACCCAGCATTTTCCGGCGGAATTGTTTCACCAGCTTGGTGAACTGGGCCTGATGGGCGTGCTGGTGCCTGAAATTTACGGCGGGGCGGGCCTCGGCTACCGCGAATACGTGACGGCCATCGTCGAACTCAGTCGGATAGACCCGGCCATCGGGCTGTCGATGGCGGCGCACAACTCGCTCTGCACCAACCACATCCTGCTCTTTGGCGACGAAGAACAAAAACGGCGCTACCTGCCCAAACTCGCTACCGGCGAATGGCTCGGTGCCTGGGGCCTCACCGAGCCAAACACGGGTTCCGACGCGGGCAACATGCGCACGGTCGGCGTTCGGGAGGGAGGTGACTGGGTGCTCAACGGCGCGAAAAACTTCATCACCCACGGCCGCAGCGGTCACGTGGCGGTGGTGATTGCCCGCACCGCCGCCCCCGGCGACCGGCGCGGCGCGACGGCCTTCGTGGTGGAGCGGGGCACACCGGGTTTTTCGGGAGGTAAAAAAGAAGACAAACTCGGCATGCGCGCCTCGGAAACCGCCGAAATGTTGTTTCAGGACTGCCGGATTTCGGACGGCCAGCGGCTGGGCGAAGAGGGCGAGGGCTTCATCCAGTCCTTGAAAGTGCTCGACGGGGGCCGGATTTCCATCGCCGCCCTCAGCCTCGGCACGGCCCTCGGGGCCTACGAGGCGGCGCTGGCCTACGCTCAGGAGCGCCAGCAGTTTGGTAAGCGCATCGCTGATTTTCAAGCGATTCAATTCAAACTGGCCGATTTGGCCACGGAAATTGAAGCCGCCAGACTCCTCGTGTACCAGGCCGCCGACTTGAAGGACGCAGGCCAGCCCGTGACGAAAGAGGCCGCGATGGCCAAATACTACGCCTCGGAGGTATCGGTGAAAGCGGCCAACGAAGCCGTGCAGATTTTTGGTGGCTACGGATTTACGAAAGACTTTCCCGTTGAAAAATTCTACCGCGACTGCAAACTCAACACCATCGGCGAAGGCACCAGCGAGATCCAGAAACTGGTGATTGCCCGGCAGATTCTGAAATGAGGTTTGGGGTTTAACGTTCAGGGTTTAGCGTAAAATGCCAAACCTCTGAACGCTAAACCCTGAACCCTAAACTTTAACCGCATCGTCATGGAAAAGCCCGTCATCCGCAAGTTTAAATCGTGGGAAGAGGTGCCCAAAAACGATCTCGACTACTGGCTTACCAAAACTCCCGCCGAGCGGTTAGCGGCCGCCAAAAGACTGACGATTTGGGCCAGGAAAATTTATTTTGCCAACCCAAAAAATCCTCGTCCGAAGGATGGAAGACACATACGTAAATTTCATTCGCCTGCTGAACGAGGAGGGCATTGAGTACGTCGTGATTGGCGGCCACGCCGTGATTGCCCACGGATACGTTCGCACAACGACGGACCTGGACCTGCTCATCGCCACTTCCGCAGAAAACGCCGATCGAATGCTGACGGTCATGCTCCGTTTTGGCTTTGGGCCCTATGACTTTGAACTCAGCGATTTTACCCGAAAGCCGGGTGGCGTTTCGTTCGACATCCACGCCGACAAAATTGAAATCCTGACTGAAACCCTGGGCGTTACCTTCGAGGAATGCTACGAAAAGCGCATGGTCGTGGAAGTTGAAGGAATTCGAGTAAACATGCTTAGCCTCGCTGACCTGATTAAAAACAAGCGGGCCGTGGGCCGACCGAAGGATTTAGCCGATTTAGATAATCTTCCGCAGTCGGAATAGACGATACCGTGTCATGGAAAAGCCTATCATCCGCAAGTTTAAGTCCTGGGACGAGGTGCCGAAAAATGACCTTGAGTATTGGCTCACCAAAACCCCCGCTGAGCGGCTGGAGGCATTGGAAGCCCTGCGGGAGCAGATTTTTTGGCTCAATCCCACCTTTCGCCATGAACGACCACTTCCGACGCTTTATCCAATTGTTAAACGAGGAAGCCGTTGACTATGTCATTATCGGCGGCTTCGCGGTAGGACGACACGGCTACTCGCGGTACACGAAAGACATGGATTTTCTCATCGGCGTTTCGCCCGAAAACGCCGAAAAAATGCTCACTGTCATGCTTCGCTTTGGGTTCGGTCCGCATGATTTTGAGTTGAACGATTTCCTGCAAAAGCCTTTTTTCATTTCATTCGGTCAGGAACCGTTCATTATTGAAATCCTGACCGAAGTGCCCGGCGTTGATTTTGAAACGTGCTACCAAAACCGGCTGGTGGACGACGTGAATGGCCTGACAGTCAACTTTATCGGTCTGACAGGATTAATTCAAAACAAAAAGGCCGTGGGTAGCCAGCAGGATTTGCAGGACGTTGCCAACCTCCCCCAACCCGATCAGGAACGATAACGAAAAAGCCGACCCTTGAGTCGGCTTTTTCGTTACTTCAAATTCTCCACCAATTTCTGAATCGGCTCACCCACGCAGCCGTTGGGTTCGAGGACGTTGAGCATCGCGGCCAGCGTGGGAGCAATGTCGGCCACTTTTGTCGGGGCCACCGTGAAGCCCGTCGGCACGCGCCAGCCGTACCACAGGCAGGGCACGTGGGTGTCGTAGCTGTAAAACGTGCTGTGCGAGGTGCCGCCGCCCGGAAACGACCCCGCCAGCCAGCCCGGCTGGAGGGCCACCATCACGTCGCCGCTGCGTTTGGCGTGCCAGCCGTTGCGGAGCAGGGCCAGGTGGTGGGTGTTGAGGGGCGCATTGGCGAAATCGTGCAGGTTGATGACGTTGGCCACGCCTTCCATTGGCATCAGCGTCTGGCTGATGACGTCGTACACCTGCCCGACGGTCAGTTTTTTCTCCCGCAGCAAGTCGTGATTCAGGTAATACTCGTAATTGGCTTCGCCCCGGATGTATTCGCCCGAACCAAATGCCGCGTTGAGGGCGGCTTTTACCGCACCCGTACCCTGGACGAGGCTAAACCGCCTCGCCGGGAGGCGGTGCGAGGCGGCAAACTCGGGCACGTCCACCACGCCGTGGTCGGCACTCAAAAATACCAGGTAATTGTCCTTGCCCACCCAGCCGTCGAGGAAGGTGAGCATCTCGGCCAGGTCGCGGTCGAGGCGCAGGTACACGTCCTGGATTTCGACCGAGTTTGGCCCGAAGGCGTGGCCCACGTAGTCGGGCGAGGAGAAACTGACGGCCAGGAAATCGGTGTCGCTGCCCTTGCCGAGGTTCTCGGCCCGAACGGCGGCGAGGGCGAATTCCTTCGTCAGCGTGTTGCCGAAGGGCGTCGGGGCGACGTAGGCGTAGCGTTCCTGCCCCACGGGGGCGGCCATTTCGTGGGGGAAGATCGGGCGTTTGTCCCCGGCCAGCTTGATTTCCCAGGGCACGTCGTCGGACGTGCTTTGGGTGTACTGGTCGGCGGGCAGCAGGGTTTTCCAACCTTCGCGCAGGTACTGAGCGGGCAGGTTGCGGGCGTTGAACTCATTGACCCACTTCGGCAGGTTCGGCATGTAAAACGTACTCGAAATCCAATTGCCGTCGCGCCCATCAAACCAGTAGGCCGTGCCCGTGTGCCCGGCGGGCAGGATGGAACCGCGGTCTTTGAGGGCAATGCCGATGGTTTTCGAGCGGAAATTGCTGGCGATCCGAAGCTGGTCGGTGATGGTGCTGACGAGCAGGTTTTTAGGCGACATCCGGCCCGCCGCCGAGGGGTTGCCGTCGGTAGCCCGCACGCTGTCGTCTTCCACGCAGTACATCTGCCGACCGCGCTGAACGTCGAACCAGTCGTTGCCCGCAATGCCGTTGACTGAGGGCACCGAACCGGTGTACACCGACGAGTGCCCTGCCGCCGTGACCGTTGGGAAATAGCTGTACTGCGTGTTTTTGGCGTTGAAACCACCCTCCATCATCCGCCGGAACCCGCCCGTGCCGTACTGGTCGGCGTACCGGTAGAGGAAATCGTAGCGCATCTGGTCCACCACGATGCCCACCACGAGCTTGGGGCGGGCAGGAAGCGCCTTTTGGGAAAATGAAAAATGAACGATGAAAAATGAACAAAAAAGGAGAAGGCGATTGGAAAGGCGCATGGATGTGGAGGTTCGGGAATGACGCGAAGTTCGGGAAAACGGGGCGGTTTTTCCGTCAATCCTTCGATTCGTAACGTTTTGGTAAATTCAATTCCTTCGCGTAGTAAGCGGGGGCGTATTTCCAGACGCGTTCGAGGAGCCGATTGGTGGCGTCGATAAACTCGAACTGAATGTCGGGGTGAAGTTTGGCCAGTTTCTTCAGCAACGCCTCCGTCCGTTTGGCCACGTATTGCGCCAGCGTGTCGGATTTGGACGAATAGCGTTCGATCCAGCGGAGTTGTTCATCGAAAACACCGTTCAATAGGTGCAGGAGCAAATCCACCTCGCCGTACAGGTCTTTAGTCGTTTTGATGTGCCGGGTCAGCTCGCCGTGGACTTCGCGCATGTCCATCATCAGGTACCCCGACGAGATGGCGTCGCGGTTGAAGAGCCGGGTGATGGCCCGGTGAATGGTTTCCCGGCGCTCGTCGAGCGTGGCCTCGTTTTCGACGAGCCGGAATTCGAGCTGTTCCTGCAAGTCGGCGTGTTTGGCCACCAGCCGCAGCAGCAACTTGTCTTTTTCGTCGCGCGGCAGGGCCAGGATGGCGGCTTTGAGGTCTTTGGAAAGGGGCATTGGTCGGGCAATGAACGGCGCGCTACGGCGGTGGTTCGCGCAAAAATAACGGAAAACCGGCGCGGCACCGACCGCCGGGAAAGTTTCCGCTTTTTAGCGTAGCTTGCTGACGACTCCCCACCTTGATCCACCCACCATGAACGCCAATCCTTCCCCCGGATCCCAGCACTGGGGGTTCTTCAGCCCCGAGGGCTTTTTTCAACCCCTTCACGCCCTCAAGCCCCGCGAGTTGGAATTCGTCAGCAAATCCGTTTCCGAACTGGAAGACGAGCTACGGACCAGCTTACACCGGGAAGCCTATGAAACCTGCGCCCTGATTCGGGACGAACTCGCGAAACGACACGCGTGGGAACTTCAGCAGGTTGGAGTGCCCGATACCACTGCGAAAAAGTAAGGCGGTTTTCCCCGACCTCGCTTGCCTGCTTTCCCACGGAAGGCCAATAGGAATCACGGGAACTGCAGGCCGCAAAAAAGCCCGCACCGAGTGCTCGGTGCGGGCTTTTTGAAAAAAAACGACGGTTAGTCTTTCGTGACAAATCCGGCTTGCAGCGTGATTTCGGCCTTGAGTAGCTTGGAAATCGGGCAATTGGCTTTGGCTTTTTCGGCCTGAGCGATAAACGCCTCCTCGGTCATGCCCGGCACCACGCCGGTCACGACGAGGTGGCTGGCCGTGACGGCTCCCTGCTTGGGGTCGAGCACAACGGTAGCCGTGGTGGTGATTTCGTCGGCGGTGAAGCCTTCGGCGTTGAGGTAGAAACTCAACTGCATGGAGTAGCACCCCGCGTGGGCGGCGGCGACAAGCTCTTCGGGGTTGGTGCCGGTTTTGTTCTCGAAGCGGGTGGCAAATGAGTAGGGCGTTTCGTGCAGCGTGGTGCTGCTGGTGGTCAGGTGGCCGGTGCCTTCCTTGCCGGTGCCCTTCCACAGGGCGGTGGCGTTGCGTTCGATCATGGGAACTGGTTTTTAGTGGAGAAAAACTGCCTTTGGGCGGCAAAAGTTAGTAAGAAATTACCGTTTCAGAACCTTGAACGCCGTGCCACGGCCCTGACCCTGGATGATGGCGAGGTTGATCCAGGCCAGCGCGAAACTTTCCAGCAGCGGAATTTTGTCGTCGCCACCGAAGTCGTAGCATTCGGCAAAACCCAGATCGAGCGCCAGTTGGCGAGCCACGGCCTTGCCCCGCACGGAGTTCCCAGCCATGAACATGTCGGCGGCAAGGTCGCCGTAGTGCGGGTCGGCCATGTTTTCCCAGCCCGTTGAATTAAAGCATTTCACGACGTCGGCCCCCCGCGTCCAGACCCGTAAGGCCTCGGCGGTCGAGGCAAACTCACCGGCTTTTTCCCGAACCGAATTCATGGCGTCGAGAATGATTTTCCCCGAAACGTCGCCGAGGCTTTCGGCGATTTCACGGGTGGCGGCGGGGGTGGCGGCCAGCAGGATGACCTCCGAAAACGCTACGGCGTCGGCGATGGGCGCGGCGGTGATGTTGGGCAAGGCAGTCAGATCTCTGCCCCGAAACTGGTCAAGGTCGCGGACGCCGAAGGTGATGTGGTGACCGGCTTTGGCCCAACCCTGGGCCAGCGTGCCGCCGATGTGGCCGGAACCGATGAGGGCGATGTTCATGGGTGCGGAAGAGGTTTTTACGGGCGAAGTGCCAGAGTAGTTTCAGGGTAAAGTCCTTGCCTACGTACATGGAAGGTGGGAAGGGTGGAAAAACGCCGATTCGTCGGTTACCGGTGGTTTTTGCGCAAGTTATAGGAAAGCCCGACGGTTAGGATTGAATCGTCCTGCCTGATTTTGGCAACGACCACCTCTTCGAACGTGTAGGTGTAAAGCGCCGTGAGGACCAGCCCCCGCCAGAGCGGAACATCGACGGCCACGTCGGCCTGCCAGCGGTAGTTGCGGGCACGGGCAAAAGCAGGCTGGTAAAAGGCATCGTAGTACAGCCGCAGGCGATTGCCGGGCAGGTAGTGCCAGCCGCCGATCCAGGCCGTGGCCCGCCAGAGGGCGATGGTCCGGGAGCCGTCGTAGGTGTCGTCGTTGAAATCGGAGGCTGTGAAACGCGTGGCTTCGTACACCGCCCCTGCCGCTACCTTCAGCCTGTGTTGCCGGGTGGCCAGCAGTTGAACCGTGCCCCCGGCACCCACGAAGAAACGCCGGTCGATTTTTCGGCGAAAATTGGCCGAGACGTACCCGATGGCAAACGGGTAAACGCGCCGGTCAGGGCGGAAATACAGGTAGTTCCGGCTAAACAGGTCGTTGTCGGCTTTGGCCGAATAAAATTCCTGGTACAAACTGGAATTCTGCGATTTAAACACCCAGGCGCGTGTGGGTGCGACCATGAAGTCGAGTTTCCCCCGCAGGCTGAGCACCTCCACGTTGCCCTGCTGGGCGTTACCGCTGAGCAAGATTCGCCCCTGAAAGCGCGTCGTGTCGCTCTCGTTGAGCTGAGCCAGGGCGGGCGGGCAAACCAGAAAAAGCAGGTACAACCCCCGTTTCATTGCGGTTGGAAAACGGGATCAGGGTTGCCCTGAAATAAACCCCGCCAGGCGGTCGGGCTGGCTGAAAAACGGGCTGTGCGATGAATCGAGTGAATACACCGCGTCCACTACCGTTTTCCCGACCATTTGTTGTTGCAGAAAATAGCTCACGGCGTGGTCCTGGGTGGTGTGGATGTAGGTTTTCTTCACCGACCCGAAGCGCTCGGGGGTGAGCGACACGGGCGTGGCCATCGGGGCGAGGGCGTCGGCTTTGTGGGTCTGAATGAGTCGCCGCACGGTGGCCTCGTCGCAGTCGGCCGCAAACACGTCGCGAATGCCTTCGGGGGCGATGGACGCGGGCGAGTAGTGCGCCGGGTCGGCCTGCTGCCAGTACCGGCCCACGTGGCTGTCGCGATCCTGTTGGCTGAGGGCGTACAGGCTTTCGCCGTTTTGCGGCAGGTACGCCGCCACGTACACCAGCCGGGCGAGTTGGTCGGGGATGGCCTCGGCCACCTGCGAAATCACGACGCCCGCCAGGCTATGCCCGACCAGCACCACGTTGGTTTTAGCGCCGATGGCGGTTTTTACGGCATCCACGTACGACTGCAATTGAATTTGCTCGTAGGGCGTGTTGTCGATTCCGTGGCCGGGCAGGTTAACCGCCGTGACGTCGTACCCGCTGGCCTGAAGCAATGGTACAACGCGGTCCCAGGCCGAGGCGTCCATCCAGGCTCCGTGAACGAGAAATAGGGGTTGGCTGTGCATGAAAAGTTAAAAAGGCCCGGAAGACATTGCCGGGCGGGTGGATTTACTCGCCCAGCGCCTCGATGATGGCCCGCGCCGTTTCGACCCCGCTGAAGTTCTGCTGGCCGGTGATCAGGTTGCCGTCGCGAATGGCAAAGCCCCGCCACCGTCCGGCCTGCACGAAGTTGGCCCCGAGGGCCTTCAGTTCGTCTTCGATGCGCCAGGGCATCACGTGTTTGTCGCGGTCAAGCAGGCCGTAGTCCCACACGGCGTTGTCGGCGAAATCTTCCTCCACGTTGGCAAAACCCGTCACGGTTTTGCCTTTGGCCAGGTACTCGCCGGTGGAGAGTTTGGCGTAGCGCAAAATGGCCGTGCCGTGGCAAAGGGCGCTGGTCACTTTGCCCGATTCATAAAATTCAACGAACTTGTTGTGCAGGTCGGTGGCGGTCTCGAAGGTGAACATCGGCGCTTGTCCGCCCGCGACGACCAGTGCGTCAAAGTCGGCGACGTTCAGTTCCGCAATGGCTTTGGTTTCATCCACCCGCGAACGCAGCGTTTCGGTGTGGATGAAACCCTGCGAAATCAAATCGGTGGCGGAATAGCCGCTGGCGTCGTTGGGGTCGCTCATGGCGTCGGCTTCGCACTTGCCGCCATTGGGGCTGAAGAGTTCGATTTCGTAGCCTTTTTCGGAAAATTCGTAGTAGGGATGGGCCAGTTCGCTCCACCAGAAGCCCACCGGCCAGCCGGTGGTGGTCGAAACGGCCGGGTTGGCAATGACCAGGGCGACGCGCTTGGGCCGCTTTGGACTGACGACGTTGGGGTCTTTCAAACTCATGGCGCTCGGTTGAGTTAATGGATACAGGTTGCGTTGATTACTGAACGCAAAGGTGAACGCCCCGCAGCGGTTGCGGAAGAAGGCACGATTTTGTGCGAAACGGACTTTTTGGTGCGTATGGCAGATTTCCACTACAAGGGCCGGGTGTACTACAACCCCGTCGATTTTGCCATGGGGCAAATTGGCGGCACCTGGAAAATTCCCATTCTCTGGCGCCTGCGGAAGCGCACGCTGCGCTACACCGAGTTGCAACAGGCGATTCCGCACATTTCGCAGAAGATGCTCACTACCCAACTGCGCGAACTGGAAGAAGACGGCCTCGTTCACCGGGCGGCGTACCCGACGGTGCCGCCGAAGGTGGAGTATTCGCTCACCGACAAGGGGCGGCGCGCCATCGAAATCATCGAGGTGATCCGGAACTACGGCCTGGAGTTGATGGCCGAGGTGGGGTTAAGCCAGTAAGCTCCCTGTTTCCCGCTTCATTGCGCCCGGTCCGGTCACTTCGTCCGCTCGATGGTGTACTGCACCAACTGGGCCAGCGAAGCGCGGTAGGCCGATTCGGGAAACTGGGTCAGGAGCGCGTTGGCCTCGGCCACGTAGCGTTGCATGGCCGCCGTGGCGTAGGCGATGCCGCCCGAATTTTTGACGAAATCGATCACCTCCGCCACCTTCGCGGGTTTTTCCGATTCGTTGCGGATGAGGTTGATGATGCGCCTTTTGGTGAGCCAGGGTGCCTGGTTGAGGGCGAAAATGAGCGGCAGCGTCATCTTTTTCTCCTTGATGTCGATGCCCACGGGCTTGCCGATTTCGGCCTCGCCGTAGTCGAACAGGTCGTCTTTCAACTGAAACGCGATGCCTACTTTCTCGCCGAATAGCCGCATCCGTTCGATCCATTCGGGCGGCTGGCCCACCGAACGGGCACCCACCGCGCAGCAGGCCGCAATGAGTGTGGCGGTTTTCTGGCGGATGATTTCAAAGTACACTTCTTCAGAGATGTCGAGGCGGCGGGCTTTCTCGATTTGGAGCAGTTCGCCCTCGGACATTTCCTTGACGGCCCGGTTGATGAGCCGCAGAAAATCGAAATCTTCGTAATCGACGGCCAGGAACAGACTGCGCGAAAGCAGGTAATCACCCACGAGCACGGCGATTTTATTTTTCCACAAGGCATTCACGGAAAAAAAACCGCGCCGGTAGTCGGAGTCGTCCACGACATCGTCGTGGACTAGCGTGGCGGTGTGAATCAGTTCGATGAGCGAGGCCCCCCGGTAGGTCGATTCGTTGATGGTGCCGCAGGCCCCCGCCGCCAGAAACACGAACATGGGCCGCAGTTGCTTGCCTTTTCGCCGGACGATGTAGCCCATGATCTTGTCGAGCAGCATGACGTCGCTCTTCATGAACTGGCGAAATTTGCCCTCGAAAGCGCTCATTTCGCCCGCAATGGGGGCCTGGATGGTGCGAATGGAAGGAGGCATGCGGGAATTTGACGGGGCAAGTTTAGCACCAAAAGCGCGTTTTTAAGCGGAGCGTTGCCCATTGTTTGCTCCGAAACGCCGGAATTCGTTGATTGCCTCCCCAACAAGGCTCCCTTCTTTTCGTGAAAAAAATTCTCGTCCTGGCCGGTGGCTCCGTAAAAGGCGCGTTTCAGGCGGGTGCCGTCCGGGCCGTGCTCGAAGCTGGTTTCCAACCCGACTGGATTTACGGCGTATCGGCCGGGGCGCTGAACGCCGCTTTTCTGGTCAACGAACTGGGCCGCCAGGCGCTCGAACACGAGGAGCCTGACTGGAAAAAAGTGGCCGCCGCCCTCTGCACGGTCTGGACCGACCGCATCACCTCGCCCGACAGCCTGGCCTGGCGGCGCGGTACTTACGAACTGGGCCTGAGCGCCCTGCGCCGCAACTTTGAAGGCCTGCTCGACACCACGCCCCTGCGCGAACTGCTCACCGAAACCATCACGCTGGAAAACCTGATGGCCAGCCCGGCCAGTCTGAAAATCGGCGCGGTGGACGTGACCGATGGCCGCATCGTGTACGCCGAACCGTCGTTTCCGCACTTTCTGGATTACGTCCTGGCCAGTAGCGCCATTCCGATTCTGATGCCGGTGGTGCTGATTGGCGAAAACCCGGCCATGCCTTACCTCGACGGGGGGCTGCGCGACGTGGCGCCCATCCGCAAAGCGATTGCCGACGGGGCCACGGAAATCGTGTGCGTGGCCTGCCACAGCCAGGAACTCAACGGCCAGCCCTTCGCCTACGGCAACCTGCTCGCGCTGGTGGATCGGGCGATGGACATTACGGTAAACGAAATCCTGAACAGCGACCTCGAATGGGCCGAATTTTTCAACGCCCTGCTGCCGGAAGACGGCTCGGAGGTCACGGCGGGCGTGATGAAAGGCTACCGAAAAATGAAACTGACGATCATCCGCCCCACGGCCCCGCTCAACGTGGACATTCAGGCCTTCACCGCCGACGACATCCGGCGGCTGATTGCCGTGGGCTACCAACGGGGCAGGGAGGTAATGGAAAAGTAGCACGTAGCGCCGACATTCGTGTCGGCGCTCGACCGCAGGTCGAAAGGGGCCGGTAAAGAACGGCTGTCCGCGTTTTTCCGACCTATGGCGCTACACCGCCATGATATCCGTTTCTTTCGAGGCGAAAAGCTGGTCGATTTTGGCGATGAAGCCGTCGGTCAGTTTCTGGACGCGCTCTTCGCCCTGCTTGACAGCGTCTTCCGAAACGCCTTCCTTCGTCAGTTTGCGGAGCGACTCGTTGGTGTCCTTGCGGATGTTGCGGATGTTGACCTTCCCGACTTCGATTTCCTGCTTTACTTTCTTCACCAAATCGCGGCGGCGTTCCTCAGTCAGGGGCGGGATGTTGAGGCGGATCGTTTCGCCGTCGTTTTGCGGGTTGAGGCCGATGTTGGAGTTGCGAATGGCCTTCTCGATTTCGCCGATGAGTTTCCGCTCAAAAGGCTTGACGGCGATGGTGCGGGCGTCGGGGGTGTTGACGGTGGCCGCGCCGGTGAGGGGCGTCATCATGCCGTAATAATCGACCATGATGCCGTCGAGCATGGCTGGGGAGGCCTTGCCCGCCCGGATTTTGGAAAGCTCAATCTGGGTGTGTTTGATGGCTTTCTCCATCGTATCCTTCGCGTCGTCGAGAAATAGTTCGATTTCTTCCATGAGGGTGAACCTTGATAAACGAATCTTAAAACCAGGGGTTCAGGAGATCAACGTCCCCACATGATCGTCGCCCTGAACGATGCGGTGGAGGTTGTCGGGTTTATTCATGTTGAAGACGATGATGGGCAGGTTGTTTTCACGGCAAAGCGTGAAGGCGGTCATGTCCATCACGTTAAGTTTCTTGGCGATTACCTCGTCGAAACCAATGTGGGTGTAGCGGGTGGCGGTGGGGTCTTGGTTCGGATCGGCCGAGTACACCCCGTCCACCTTGGTGCCCTTGAGTACCACGTCGGCTCCGACTTCGATGGCCCGAAGGCTGGCGGCGGAGTCGGTCGTGAAAAAGGGATTGCCCGTGCCCGCCCCAAAAATGACCACGCGGCCCTTTTCGAGGTGCCGCACGGCCCGGCGCTGGATGTACGGCTCACAAATGGCCTCGACTTTCACCGCCGAAAGCAGCCGGGTGGGCAGGTCGATTTTTTCGAGGGAAGCCTGAATCGCGATGCCGTTGATGATGGTGGCCATCATGCCCATGTGGTCGCCCTGGACGCGGTCGATGCCGGTTTTCTCGACGTCTTTCCCCCGAAAAATATTCCCGCCACCAATGACGATGGCCACCTGGACGCCCGCATCCACGACTTTCTTGATTTCTTCGGCGTACTGGTTGAGGATGTTGGAATCGATGCCGTAGCCGCGCTCACCGCTGAGGGCCTCTCCGCTCAATTTCAAAAGAATGCGTTGGTACCGGGGTTTGTCCATGAAGCGTATGCGCGGTTTTTGGGGCGTAAAGATAGGGGATTTGTGAGGTTCGTGCTTCGTGCCCCGTTGTTCGTGCCTGGTAAACGACGCTTTTTTACTGCGGGTCGAAGCACGAACAACGGGGCACGAAGCCCCAAAATCACTCAAATTCAACCAAAACCTGGCCTTTCTCCACGTTTTCGCGGGGCTGCACCCGGACGGCTTTCACGACGACGTCGCCGGGGGCTTTGAGAATGTTCTCCATTTTCATCGCCTCCAGAATCAGCACTGTGTCGCCTTTGGCAACGGACTGCCCCGGATGCACCCGAATTTCAACGATCAGACCAGGCATGGGAGCCTTGATTTGGGTCGTTTTGCCCGCCGCCGCGTTGCTCATGCCGAGTTGGTCGAGCAGCAGGTCGAAACGGTCTTTGAGTTGAACGGGGTAGGTTTTGCCGTTGATCCGCAGCGTGAAGGTTTTCGTTTCAAAGTCGGCGCTGAGCACTTCGGCGGTGTACGAGCGGCCTTCGTGCAGCACGTGAAACGTACCGAGTCGCACTTCGGCTACGTCCCACAACAAGGGTTGACCGTTGAGGGTCAGGGTTTCTTTTTCGGAAACAACGTCAAAAGTCTGGTCGTGAACTATGGCTTTGAGCATGTGGCTGAACGGTAAATTTTCGCGCAACGACGCCAGGGCGCGGAGGCGAAAGTAAAAACTCCCCGGCGTCTTTGCGACTTCGCGCGAAATTTCTACGAATTGGCCCCTTCCGCAACCGGTTCCCCAACCGGTTTACGCGCCGGACGGTTGACCAGGTACACCCCGACCAGAATCACCGCCATGCCCGCGAGTTGCTGCCAGCCCAGCCGTTCGCCGTCGAGCAAACCCCACCCAACGGCCACGATGGGAATCAGGTACGTGACCGAACTGGCGAAAACCGCCGAGGTGAGTTGCAGCAGGCGGTTGAACAGAATCATGGCGACGCCCGACCCGACCACGCCGAGGATGCCCCCGAAGAGCAACGGTTGCAACGCTTCGGGCCGGGTGGCCCGCTGGAGAAAATCGCCGCTGCCCACCAGCAGCAACCCAGCCAGCGGCCCGATGGTCGTGAAAATGGCCGCCGTGAGCGGCAACGCCGGAATGCCGCTCAGAAACGTGCGCACGATGTGCAGGTTGAAGCCATAGCACACGGTGGCCAGCACCACCAGCAGCGCGTAGCCGTTGAGCGAAAAGCCACCCTTGTTGTTGACCAGAATAATCAGCGCGCAGCCCAGCAACCCGAAAAGTATCCCAACGACTTGGTCGGTGCGGACGGTGTTTCTGAAAAACAAAATTCCCACCAACAGGACGAACAGGGGCGTGAACGAGTTGAGAATGCCCGATACCGCGCTGCTAAGTTCTTTACCCGCCGCCGAAAACAGGAGCGCCGGGATGAGGTTGCCCAGCAACCCGGCGAGCAAACACCAGCCCCAGCGGTTGCGGGCCGGAAGCTGCCGCCGCTGGGTGACCAAAATGGGAATGAAAAATAGGAAAGCGGCAAAAATCCGCATCCCGCCGACCTGCGTCGCGGTGAAGACAACCAGGGCTTTTTTGACCAGAATAAACGAGCAGCCCCAGGTCAGGGCCAGCACGGCGAGGAGCACCCAGGCGGTGAGCGAGGGGCGGGAAGGATGCGTCGAGGGGTTTTGCATGGAAGAAAGTGGGATGGAGTGATTGACTGATGGAGTAAGGAAGCAAGGGAATCATTGGTTCCTGAAAAAGCGCATTACGCGCCCCTTCACTCCATCGCCCCTTCACTCCATCACCAATTCGTACGCCTCGGCCACTTCGTCCAGAATTTCCGAAATCCCGGCGTGGGTAGCGGCATCGACCAGCCTCGACCGGAAGGGTTTAAAGTTTTCCAACCCCTTGAAGTAATTCGTGTAGTGACGGCGCATTTCAAAAATGCCCGTTTTTTCGCCTTTCCAGCGGACCGAAAAATCGAGGTGCTGGCGGCAGGCCTGGATGCGGTCGGCCACGGTGGGGGCGGGCAGGTGCTCGCCGGTGGCGAGGAAATGCTTGATTTCGTTGAAAATCCAGGGGTAGCCGATGCTGGCGCGCCCAACCATGATGCCATCCACGCCGTAGCGGTCGCGGTAGTCACGGGCTTTTTCGGGGCTGTCGATGTCGCCGTTGCCAAAAATGGGGATGCGGATGCGCGGGTTCTCCCTGACCTTCGCGATGAGCCGCCAGTCGGCGTCGCCTTTGTACAACTGCGCCCGCGTGCGGCCGTGGATGGTCAGGGCCTCGATGCCCACATCCTGGAGGCGCTCGGCCACTTCCTCGACGTTTTTCGTCGAATCGTCCCAGCCGAGGCGGGTTTTTACCGTCACGGGCAGGGGCGTGGCCTTCACCACGGCGGCAGTCATCCGCACCATTTTCGGGATGTCCTGCAAGAGCGCCGCGCCCGCGCCCCGGCAGGCCACCTGCTTGACGGGGCAACCGTAGTTGATGTCGATCAAATCCGGCCCGGCCCCGGTGGCAATGCGGGCGCACTCGCCCATCGTTTCGACGTCGGAGCCGAAAAGCTGGATGCCGATGGGCCGCTCGTACTCGAAAATATCGAGTTTCTGCACACTTTTGGCGGCGTCGCGAATCAGCCCTTCCGACGAGATGAACTCGGTGTACATCAAATCGGCTCCGTGCTGCTTGCACACGGCGCGAAAGGGCGGATCGCTGACGTCCTCCATCGGGGCCAGAAGAAGCGGGAAATCGCTGAGTTCGATGTCGCGGATTTTTACCATAAACAGATCAATCGTCGTCCTCGATGGCGCGGTAATACTGCACTGGATCGGGCTTGTAGTTGAGTTTGTTGACTAAAATATTGTCGTCGGACGGGTAGAGGAGGGGGGCCGACAACGCACTGGAAGGGTCGAATATCATCACGGTATTTACATACCTGCGCACGGGCTGAGGCAGTACCTCAAACAATTTTTTGGTTACCGTTCGGATCGCGTCAGGATTTTTCTCAAGAAAACTACCGCTGACCTGAAAGGCGTATGGAGTGTCCTTAAACCCAGGATACACCGGAACCAGACCCGCAAAGGTTAAAGGGCGACCTTCCTCGGCGAAAGCCTTCACCACTTTGTCTAATTCTGCTTTTAGTGTTGACGTATCCATTGTAAAAATCCGTTTTGAGGGTCCTCAATTGCTGACATCAATTCTTCGACTTCCGCCCGGAGGATGGTTCCCGGCGGAAGGTAACGTTTTGATTCGTTCCACAGTTTGATTTGAGACCACGAGGAGGCCAGGGCTATGTTAGCCGATTTAGCCAACTCAAATTTCCGGTTCAAACCAGTCAGCAACATCAATTCTTCGAGCCGATGACTTTTAAAAGTGGCGGTAATCTTTTTGGCCATCGACGTATCACTAAAAAGATCGTCCAGATCCAGCGCTTCACAAATTTTGGCTTTCAAATAAAGCTCCACGCAGTAACCGGCCAGGTAGTAGGCCCCGTCGTAATGCTTATTAGCCGGGCTTTGAAGTAGTATTTTGGCTTCCAAGAGCCGCTGATCGGCGATCCGTCTAATCTCGGCTGGGCTGTTCACGGGAGTTATTTTCCCGTAAATTTACGACGACTATGCCCGAACACGAATTCCTGCCCGATAATTCAGCGGATGCCGCTGCTCCGGTACCCTTCAAAACCTACCGCCGTTCGCTCGTGGCCAACCTCCTCATTCTGATGGGCCTGGTCCTGATGGGCCTGTTCATCGGACAACTCGTCGGTATGGTGCTGGCCCAACTTACAACCGGGATTTCGCTCACCCAACTGCCCGATGTGCTGGTGCATCCGACCCGCTACCCCGGGGCCTGGTCGGCGCTGATGTGGTTGCAGGCGGGGTCGTCGGTGGGTGGGTTCGTGGGCGCGCCGCTGTTGTTCTGGGTTTTTTTTGAAAAACGCCGCCTGGCCGATTTTGACGCCGAGCCTGCCCCCACGGCGGTGGTCTGGCCCGTGGTGTTCGTGCTCGTCGTGCTGGCGTTTCCTTTCAACGGCTGGGTGTACGAACTCAACCAGCGCCTCGACCTGCCGCCCGTCCTGCAAGGCGTTGAAGACTGGATGAAATCGAAGGAGAGTGCCCTCGACGAACTGACCAAATTCCTGACCAGTTTCACCTCGTCTTGGCAATTGGTGGTGGGGTTGCTGGTGGTGGCGGCCATTCCGGCGATTGGCGAAGAATTGCTGTTTCGCGGGGTGGTACAGAACCTGTTCCGGCAATCGTTCAAAAACGTCCACGTCGCCATCTGGCTGTCGGCGGCGGTGTTCAGCGCCATTCACTTCCAGTTCTACGGGTTTCTGCCCCGGATGCTGCTCGGGGCGCTCTTCGGCTACCTCTACGCCTGGACGCGCGACCTGCGCGTGGCCATGTTTGCGCACTTCGTCAACAATGGCGCGACGCTCGTGCTGGTGTACCTGTTCCGGCGAAAACTCCTGGATTTTGACATCGAAAACACCGAGTCCGTGCCCTTGCTGGCGGCGGGCCTGTCGCTGGTGGTGACGCTGGTGCTGCTGCGGGTGGTGAAGAAAAATACTGAATTAATCGCGAGCACGTCGGCCTGAAAGCCGGAGTGGCTGAAATCCGCAATCGCCCATTCTCTTTCCGCAATCCATTCATGACGCCTCCCTGGGAAAAAATCTACGAGTCGCCCGACGCCGTGCGGGTGCAGTTGCTGCGGGCGTTTCTCGGCGAAAAACACGACATTGTGGCCGTGGCCCTCAACAAACAGGACAGCCTCTACCATTTCGGGCTGCACGAACTTTACGTACCCACCCGCGACGCCGTGCTGGCCAAATTTCTGATTACGCATGAAGCAACGGCTGAATAGCTACTCCAACCTCGCCCAACGGGTGATTGCCGCCGTGGTGGGCGTGGCGCTCATTCTCCTGGCCGTGACGCTCAACGAGTGGGCGTTTTTCGTGCTCTTCACGGCCATGAGCGTGCTGACCCAACTCGAATTTTACCGCCTGGTGGGCCTCGACGGCAACGCCCCGCTTAAGTACTACGGCACGGTGGTCGGGGCGTTTCTCAACGTGCTGACGTTTCTCATCGAAGAGCATTACATTCATTTTGAAAACTACTTTCTGATTTCGCCGCTGGTCACGGCCATTTTCTTCATCAAACTCTACAAAAAGGGCGAACGCAAACCCTTCACCAACATCGCCTTCACCTTTCTGGGCATCATTTACGTGGCCATTCCGTTCGCGCTCATCACCGTGATTGCCCTGCCCGGCGGGCATTACAGCTACCAGCGAGTACTTGGCTGCCTGTTTCTGCTCTGGGCCAGCGACACGGGCGCGTATTTTGCCGGAACCCGGTTCGGGCGCACGAAATTGTTTGAGCGGGTTTCACCCAAAAAGTCTTGGGAGGGCAGCATCGGCGGGGCGCTGTCGGCGGGGCTGGTGGCGCTGCTGCTGGGCCAGTATTACACCGACCTGCGGGCTTGGCAGTGGCTGTGCATTGGCGGCATCATCGTGGTGGCGGGCACCTACGGCGACCTGGTCGAGTCGCTTTTCAAGCGCAGCATCGCCATCAAAGACTCCGGTACGTCGATTCCTGGTCACGGCGGATTCCTCGATCGCTTCGACGGCTTGTTGCTTTCTGCCCCGTTTATCGCGACGTTTCTGAAGGTATTTTGAGGCAGCATGATGAACAGAATATCTTAAATTGTGTTAAATCCGGCGAGCCTCCGTGGTTCGGCTGCGGTTCCCGTAAAAAGGCAATACCTTTGCAACCGTGTCGTTTTTTTCGCGTTAGGGTCCAACTTTCAGGCTTGATTTTGAGAACAGTCTACTCTTTATTTCTGCTGGTTTCCCTCCTGACGCTGGCGGGTACCCGCGCTCACGCCCAGGGCGAAATCAAGTCCATCATGTTTACGGGCCTGCTGACGGGCGGGAAAAACAACGAAGCCCTGCCCGGTGCGACGGTGTACATTCCGCGGGCGGGGCGGGGGACGATCACAAACGCGTACGGCTACTTTTCCATCCCCGTTTACCCCAGCGATAGCGTGGTGTTCAGTTACGTAGGGTACGAAAAGCAGTACCACGTGGTGCCGCGCATCAACGAACAGACCTACTCGCGCATCATCGAATTGAAGGAAGACGCGACGCTGCTGCGCGAAGTAAAAGTGTATCCGTACCCCACCGAGGAGGATTTCAAACGGGCGTTTCTGGCTTCGCGCCTGGCCGACGAGAAAGAACGCGAGAACTTAGCCAAGAACACCGACCCGCGCACCCTGCGGCAGTTGGCCGCCCAGATGGGCATGGGCTCCGCCGCCAACTACCGGTACTTTATCGAACAGCAAAACAATTACACCTTCAACCGGACGGCCATGACGACAATTCCCTTCCTGAATCCGTTGGCCTGGGCCAGCTTCATTCGTTCGGTGAAAAACGGCGACCTCAAACGCGACGACTGGAAGGCCGGGGCCAACGCCGCTCCCAACCAGAACCTCAACCGCGAACAGTACATCCGTCAGCAGTCGAAGAATTAAAAAGGAGTAAGGGAGAAAGTGAGTAAATGGATTTTAAACCCCATTATTTACTCACTTTCTCCCTTACTCCTTTTTAACAGTTCAGCAAACTGCGCAAGCTGAAATGTATTGCGCCGCATAGCGTTGGGGCAGGGCGCAGCACGATCACAACATCCGTTCGAGGTAGGGTTTCAACAGGAGCGGGGCTACTCTGGGGCAGGCAGGCACCACGTCACTGGCGCGTTGAGTAAGGCGAGGATCCGGGCCGAAAAACGCGTTCATTGCCTTAGCAAAGCGGATTTTATCCGTATCAATCCAGCGAACCATCCGTTGAATTTGAGTCTGCGCGGGCGGGCTGCTGATGAGTTGCGGGCAGATTCATCCCCCGAAAATTCTACTTTTTTTCTCGCTACAAGCAACGAACGGGGAGTTTTTCTCATCCTTTCCGTGCCTGCTTCGCGGCCTCGGGCGAGCCTTCATTGACCCGATTCAACCATTCATCCCGGAAATAGGCATCTTCAAGAACTTTGCATTGCATAGTACTAAATGCAGGCAGCATCTTTGGCCCGCCAATCAACTCTAAAACTTTTTTCCCTAACCAATTCCTCCAATCAACTCTGTCCGACCATGAAACCAACCCTAACGTTGTTGACTGCCGCGCTCGTTTTCCTGACCACGGCTTTTGCCCAAAGCCAGGTCCCTCAACCCCAAAAAGGTACCATACGGGGCAACGTAACCGACGCCACCCGCAAGCCCGTGGAGTTTGCGACGGTGATGCTCTTGAAAGCCACCGACTCCACCCTGGTGAAGGGGACCATTGCCGACGCCGGGGGCCTTTTTGAATTGAACAACGTAGCCGAAGGCCGTTACCTCGTGGCGGCTTCGCAGGTGGGCTTTGCGAAACAATTCTCGCAACCCTTCGTCCTTAACGCAGGCCAGACCATCGCCGTGCCTGAGTTGCGCCTGGCAGAAACCAGCAAGCAGCTCACCGGGGTGACCGTGTCAGCCCAGAAGCCATTTATCGAACAACAGATTGATAAAACGGTGGTCAACGTGGAAAACAGCGTCGTGGCCGAGGGCAACTCCGCCCTCGAAGTGCTCGAACGCGCGCCGGGCGTGACGGTGGACCGCGACGGCACCATCAGCCTGAAAGGCAAGGCCGACGTGCGGGTCATGATCGACGGCAAACCCACCTACCTTTCCGCCCAGGATTTGGCCAATCTGCTCCGCAACATGCAGGCTAACCAACTCGCCACGGTGGAAATCATGACCAATCCCCCGGCCAAATACGACGCGGCGGGCAACGCGGGTATCATCAACATCCGCCTGAAAAAAGCGCAGAATATCGGCCTTAACGGCTCGGCCTCGCTGGGCTACGGCTACGGCATGTACGGCAAGCAAAACGGTTCGCTCAACCTCAATTTCCGGCAAAACAAGTGGAATGTATTCGGCAATTACAGCGTGAATCGCCGCGTAAGCTGGCGCGAGCAGGACATCACCCGGGTGTTTCGCGAGGGCAGCCAGGTGGCGTCGTATTTCGACCAGCACGCCGAAAACTTTCAGCGTAGCCACAGCCATAATTTCAAGGCCGGGGCCGATTATTTCGCCAACAAAACCACAACGCTCGGCGTGCTGCTGACAGGTTCGGCGGGCCGGTGGGGCCAGACGAGCGACAACGTCACCGACATTTTCAAAGGCATGACGACGCTCGAAAAACAAACCATCACCAACGCCGTCCACAACCAGCCCTGGAACAACGTGGCGACCAACTTTAACTACAAACGCACCCTCGACACACTGGGACGAGAACTGACCGCCGATCTCGACTACGCTTTTTACAACAACACCAACAACCAGAACTTCGACATCCGCAACCTCAGCGCCACCGGTAGCCCCACCAGTCCGCTTCGTACCGACATCGGCCTGCAGGCCGGGAAGGTGGACATTTACTCGGCCAAACTGGACTACGTGCATCCGTTCAGCAAAACGTTTAAGTTGGAAGCCGGTCTGAAAACGAGCTTCGTGACGACCGACAACGACATGAAGTTTTACATCCGCCTCCAGAACGAAGTGCCACGGCCCGACAGCCTCGACCGGGGCCGCACCAACCAGTTCGTGTACCGCGAAAACATCAACGCCGCTTACCTGAATTTCAGCCAGCAGTTCAAGAAAACGGGCGTGCAACTGGGCCTGCGCCTGGAGCAAACCTCGGCGCGCGGCCACCAGGTCACGACCGACTCCATCTTTACGCGGAAGTACCTCAACCTGTTTCCGAGCCTGTTCGTCAAGCACGAGTTGAACAAGAAAAACAGCCTGGGTTTTTCGTACAGCTACCGCATCGACCGCCCCGATTACGGTACGCTCAATCCGTTTCTCTATTTTCTCGACCCGTACACCTACGGCCAGGGCAACCCCTACCTGCGGCCGCAGTTTACCCACGCCTTCGAGGCCACGCACACGTTCGGGGGGTTCCTGACGACCACGCTCAACTACAGCCGCACCAACGACGTGATGACCCAGGTTTTAAAGCAAAACGACGCGCAGCGGGTCACGTTTCAGACGACCGACAACATTGGGTTTCGGGAAAACCTGGGCATCGCCGTGTCCGCGTCGTTTCCCGTCACCAAATGGTGGACCAGCACCAACTACGTCAACGTGTTCCGCAACCGCTACGTGGGCCAACTCCTCGGCGGCGACCTCGACCTGAGCTTTACGTCGTTCACCGCCAACGTGCAGAACCAGTTCACGTTGGGTAAAAAAGGCTGGTCGGCGGAACTGGGCGGTTTTTACACGCACGGTTTTCTGGAAGGCATCCTGGTGGGCCAGCCGATGGGCCAGGTTTCGGTGGGCCTGCAAAAGCAACTTTGGAACAAAAAAGCCAGCTTGCGCCTCAACGTGCGGGACATTTTCTGGACGCAGGTTTTCCGGGGCACGGTCAAGTACCAGAACCTCGACGTGTTCGTGAGAAGCCGCTGGGAAAACCGCGTGGCCAACCTGACGTTCAGCTACCGTTTTGGCAACACCAAAGTGCAGGGTGCCCGCCAGCGCAAGACTGGCCTCGAAAACGAAGCCAACCGGGTGCAACAGAACAATTGACGGCGCTTCGGGGTAAAAAAGAGGGGCGCACCCGCTGGGATGCGCCCTTCTTTTTTGCTCAATTTTCTTTACCGCCAGAAGGGCATTTCGCCGTCCTGAATTTTCAGCGTGCGGGCGTTATTGGTTCGGTTCGCATCGAGGATGTCGGCAATGGTGGCGACGAAAATCCGCCGGATACCCACACTGGTGGCACCCACAATTGTATTGTCCACATTGGTGAAAATGATAGACGCTCCGTTGGGCGAAAAACGCGGTTCCAGGTCGTTGGTGCCGGGTGGTTTGTTGGTTGAAAGGGCGGTAAGTACCCCCGTTGTGAGGTTCAGCAACTGAATCTGCGAGTTGAGTTGGCGACCTTCGCTGTTCTGGAAACCATCCTGATCGAAGGCAAACAGAACGATTTGGCCATCCACCGAAAAAACAGGATTACTCACCCGGTTCGTCTTGCGGACGAAAAGGCTCTTGACCCCGGTACCATCGGGGAGCAGGGTGATGAGTTCATTGTCGTACACGTTGGCACCGGTGGTGCGGGCCACAATTTTATTGCCCTGTTCGGTCCAGTCGCAGCCGGAAAACAGTCGCCCGGTAGGGAGTTGATACACCAGCCGCAGGCCCGTGCCGTCCGTTCGGATGGCGTACAGTTTGTCGTTGCTTGGATAGAGCAATTGAGTACCGTCAGGGGACCAGCAGAACGACAAATCGGTGATGGAAACACCCGCCAGGGGTACCGTAGTCACACGCCTGACATTGCTGCCGTCGCGGTTCATGGCGTACAGGTGCGGGTCGGCATCGTTGTTGGAAATAAACGCCACCTGCTGTCGGTTGGGACTCACGACGGGCCGCCAGTTGTTGCCATTCTGGGTAAGCTGGGCCGTTTCGCCCCGGTCATTGGCGGCAAAGATCTGAAAACTGTTGCTGACCCGGCGGGCAAAGTAATAGCTGAACTCAGGGAACTCAGCGGTCTTGAACGACCAAAGGTCGCCATTCGTGGAGGAGTATAAATCCCTGACAATCACCTGCCAGTAGTACGTTGTGTTGTATTGCAGCAAGTTGAGCACGAGGGTATCCACCTTGAGGTTGGAACCGATGGTGACCGGCGTACTGGCTCCTTCCTTGAAGAGCAACACGTCGTACGTAAGGTTGGTCGAGTCGCGGCGGTCGGGGTCAGTTGCTTTCCACCGCAGGATGAGGTTTATGGGTACGTTTACTGCACCCGTTGCCGGCGTGGGATTTGTCGCCTTATTGGGAGGACGGTTAATCGCGTTATCTTCCTTGATAAAAAGCGTGATGCTCTGGGTCTGATTCTGGGTAATAACGGCAGAGCTCGACTCGCTCAGGTAACCGGCTTTGGTGGCCTGAATGGTGTAGCTCTCTTCTTTCAGGCTATCGATGAAAAAGCGGCCTGCCGAATCGGTGGTGGTGGTACGCCCTGTGCTGACGACCCGCACGAGGGCACCCGACACAGGCAGGCGGGACGTGTTGTACAAAACCTGACCGCGCACCGAACCGTACAGAACCGGATCGACGTACACGTCTTCATTGCAAGCCTGCAACACCCCGAGAAAGGCCGCAAACAGAAGTAGCAGCAAAACGCGGGGGGATGGCAGATGTTTGTTGTTGAATTGCATGGCTGAATATATGGTCAACAGGATGGGTTATTTAGCGGGAGCGGGGGTAGGGGGGGGTAAGGGTGAAATGCGGGGGGCGCGACCCGGCATACGGCCTAATTTAAAGGTCAATCCGACCGTAGCGCGCATGTAGTAATCGTTGTATCGACCGGCTACAATGTTGTCGATTTTATCGGTGAGCGGCTGGTTGAACTCCAGGCAGGTACGAAGTCCGACCACCCGGTTCAGACTGGCTTCTACCCCAACGCCAACGTTGACCTTCGTGTACCGGGTCGTGGGAATTTCCAGCGCGTTTCCCCGCCGGGGGCCGACCACACCTCCCCCACCAAACAGAAGCAGGTTGACCCGCTGATACGGAAACGCCCGGTAAATCAGGTTCGCGTTGAGCGAAGTAATGTTGAGGTTGAACCCGTTCTGACGGGTGGCAAGTGCGCCCAGGGCACCATCCACCTGCACGCCCAGGTTTGGCGTCAGGAATACGTCGAGGCTGGCGCCGTAGCCTCCCATGTTCTGCGGGTTGGGCCGGTCGCCGTAATACCGCCAGCCACCCAGGTAGGTGTGGAGCGAAGCCCGGGCCGGGGCGACGTCTTCGCGGACGCCAAACACGTCGATGGCGCCTTCCTCCGCCTTTTCTTTGTCGTAAGCGGCCAGGGCTTCTTTGGCGGCCACGTTCTGGGCCTCGTCGACGGACCACAACCCCTCCCGAATTCCCTCGAGGATCAGCGCGTAAACCGCCTTTTCAATCGATTCCGTCACGGCCATCTGCGAAGGTTCGGTGGTGGTAAAACCCGTCTCCGTTTCCAGCAATCGTTTGAAACTCACGTACCGGAACAAACCGGCATCGATGCTCTGCGAAAGCAGGGTCTTGGAGGTGTAAACCGTTTTCAGAATTTTCCCTGATTTGGTGGCCACGGCCCGGAGGTAGATCGTCACGCGGTCCTGCCGGTATTGGGTTGAACCTCCCGCCCCGAAATACCGCAGCCCACCGCCACCGGTAATGATGTTGGCGTCGTAGGAAACAATGCCGCCTTCGAGGATCACCCCCGCGAAGAGCAAAGGCGGAAGCGACTCGGATTCATTTTTGTACTGCGAGAGGCTGGAGCGCACGATTTTCCGCTCATTGAGCAGGTTGCTGACGTTCTCGCGTTCGATGGGGGTGAACCAGTTACTTTGTTCGAGTGCCATCAGCAGGATGTTCGTTGCCCCCTGCGTGACGGCCGTCGACCAGTTGAAGCCTCCGTCGGAAGGCTTGTACTGACCACTCTGGTCACGAAACTTGTACACGGCGGCCACGATGCGCTCTTTGGGTGGGGGCAGGCGCCGCAGGTCGTTGGTTACCCGGGTCTCTTCTCCCAAACGGGCCGGACGCTGGTGGGTGGGTTGGTAAAAATAGGCACTGCATCCTCCCAGAATGAGCAGGGAAGAGAAGGCCAGCACACCGGTAAGAAGCCGGTTGCGTAGAAGTTGAGCCATGAAAAACGCCGGGTTGAACAGAAGTAAGTGTGTAAGTCAGCGAATACCCTGAGCAGGGGACTCCTCAGTAGTACGGAACGGTAATGGTCGATTCACCGCCCTGACCGTCGACAATCCGGATCACCAGGCCGTCGGATCCTTGCGTAATATCGACCTGGGTGTCGCCAAACTGGTACGTACCGGGCTTGAGGGAGCCCTCGCCGAACTGATCCTTGATGAGTTGCCGGGAGATGCTGTTGAGAAGCTGACGCTGAAGGCTGGCGGCGAAATCACTGGCACTGGTGCCTTGCGAGGTACCACGACCGCTGGCCGTGGTGGTGGTTTTAGCGGCGGTCGGGTCTTTGGTTTTATCCTGGGATGACGCCGAACTCTGCATCCAGCTATAGTTCAGGTAACCGCCGCCAAAGGCCGGGTTGACCGGGCGGTAAATGAAACCCTGGGCCTGGGAGGCCGTATGGTACAGCATCCAAACCAGGACAACCAGTAATACTTTTTTCATACTTGGGTGGACGTTGAATGTGAAGAAGGAAACAATCGAAAAAGATAACCACGCGTCGAAGTCAAATCCTCCCGGAATAAAGCCGTGGCTAAAAAACTCCGGTTCCTGACATGTCTTTTGATTGAAACTCGGCCTGAATATCCTTGTAATTCTCAAAATAGCCCCGGACGGTTTCGGCCCCACTGGCCACGCTCGCCAGAAACACGTCACCCCTCGGCTGTAGAAACTGCTGCCAGATCAGTTGGTCGTTGATGGTGATGGAGACGATTGTTCCGGAGCCGCTGGACGGCATCTCATCGATCGTGATGATAAAATCTTCGGGATCAAGACCGCCCATCAAAGTAGCAACCTGAGCGGTGTCGGCGGTCATTTCTGACCATTCGCGATAAAAATTCTCGTAAAAGTCACGCCCGATCTTGGTGCGGGTGTTGTCCAGAATCAGGCTGGTCGACACCTCCTCGGTCAGAGTGCGTTCGGTAAGTACTGCCGTTGTTTCTTCCTCGCCCGTATCCTCCGCATCCTGTGCGAGTAAACGGCTTGAAAAGAGCAACCCCACGACCAGCAACAACAGGCAAAACGAAAGCTTCATGGTTCAATAGCCATGCGTGATGATAAGGCGCATACCCCCCGATTGTTCGATGCGCATTTCCACGCCCTTTCCCGATGGCAGGGAGTTTTGTTCGAGCGAATTTCCGTTTCCATTCTGCGTGAGGGTCAGCCCTACGTTGTTGCGGGGTTCGGTTGCGTTAAACCGGTTGTTGTTGCCAAATTGCCCGACTTCGTAATCATTGTTATCGCCCAGCAAGCGGAGTTCAAGGTTGTTTCCGCCGCCGATCTGACGCATCCGCGCCCGGTTCGCTTCGCCCTGGTCGACATACCGCAGGTTGTTGCTAACCCCCGATTGTTCAATAGCGATTTCGCTGGGTCCCCCGCTCGGATTGAATTGGGATTTCAGATTGAATTGCGCCAGGTAGATGGATTGACTGGCGATAAAGATGGGCGACTGGTCGTCGGTGATTTTGCCATTTGTCAGCGTAATTTGATCCTGACAAAACCCAAGCAGCGGCAACAGACCCAACGCAAGAACTAAGAATCGCGTGACCATCAGCTGAATCGTTTAGAGGTGACCAGATGCATGCACAGCTGCAATGCGGTGAAAAGCGAACAGACCAGGATTTTCAACCCCGGAAAAAAGAGTCCTGATTTCGTCTGACTCCCGTCGTTTACGCATTTGGGCTTCAACAAAGGTAAACTTATATAGCTCAATTTTACAAGTTGCGGCGTCCAAAAGTCGACGAATACCAAGTGGTGAAAGACATAAATTTAGCGAACGGTCAACTTGTGAAATGATTCGTTCCTGTGTGGTGAGAAGTACTCGTTTAGTTGGTTGAGAAAATGGTGCCTTAGTGCCCGATACACATCGGTATGAAGTCGGATACATCGCCGGAATCCGGACGATAGTGTGCTGAAAAATGCCTGGAAAGGATGATGACTGGTACGCCGGGGGTCATTCACACCGAGTGCTCGGTGCTCGGTAAGGATACGTTGTGCTACCCTCCCTGGCATCCCACCTGTCTACTGGGTAGTCGGTCTGAGTCGGTGTCGAAGGGCCACGCACAAGGCGTGTCAGGTCATAAAAAGCGCATTCATCCCTTAAATGAAGGCGGTACGCATCAAACAAACGCGCTCAGCGCTATTTCTGGATGATGGTTGACGTATTGCCGTAACCAGACTGAACAATGCTGGCGTTTTGCCCCGCACCGGACTGGTGAATAAAGACCTGATTGGCGACACCGCTTTGCATAATGAAGGCGGCGTTGTTGATGCCCTCCTGGAGAGCAGCCATGTGGATACTATTCTGGTAAACCTGGTTGCTGGAGCCGAATTGCAGAATCGTGAATCGGTTGCTGTTGCCAACCTGCCGTAGGGCGGCGTGGTTATGGCCTCCCCCCTGGTTGAGGTCAACGTTGTTGAAATCGCCCCACTGATCAATGTTCGCGTCGTTGCTAACGCCGTTTTGCTGAGTCTTGGTCCAGTTGCCGCTGCCCCACTGGAATACGTCGGCGTGGTTGCCTGCCCCGCCCTGTTGGGCCGAAGCCCAGTTTCCGCTGCCCTGCTGCTTCAGGCTGGCGTAATCGCCATAGCCGTCCTGGTCGAGGCGGGCGTAGTTGCCGTCGCCCGACTGCTGGGTAACAAATCCACGTTCATGAACGCCGTCCTGGCTGATGAAGGCGGAATTGTTGTCGGAAAACTGGCTCAGTGAAGCCGTGTTCCGAAAGCCGGTCTGAATCACCTTCGCCTCCATGTTGTTGCTGCCCGCCTGCGCGACGTAAGCGTCGTTTTGCCCCCCACTTTGCGCGATGCTGGCATGGTTTGCACCACCCCACTGGTGCAGCGTGGCCGCGTTGCCAAATCCATCCTGCGAAACCGACAAGAGGTTGTTGTTGCCCTGTTGGGTCGCATGGAGGGTGTTGTAAAAGCCGCCCTGATCGATGTTGGCCCCGTTGTTATTACCAGTTTGCGTGAGCGCGACCGAACCCTTCACGCCGTTTTGCCGGATGTGTACGTCGGTATTGTTGACTCCGTTTTGAGTGATGCTGGCGGAGTTGAGCGCCCAGTCCTGCTCGAGGGTGGCGGTGTTGTTAACACCGTTTTGTAAAATCGAACCCTGGTTGAAAGCGCCGCGCTGCGTGATGGTAGCGGTGTTGGCCACCGAAGTGGCCCCGTCGCCCTGCCGGATGACCGCCGTGTTGACCGAGCCCTGCTGATCGATGGTGGCTTTACCACTCACGGCCAGCGCGCCAACACCCTGGTAGATGGTGGCGTTGTTGTGCGAATTTTTTTGGGAAATGGTCGCCGTATTTTCCGCTGCAGTACCAAAAATGCCCTGCCCGATGTAGGCAGTGTTGAAAAGCCCGGACTGCTCCTGTTTGATGGAAGCCACGTTGTCCAGTGAAGTACCCAGAAATCCCTGGGCAATCGACGCCTGCCCCGACCGGCCGTACTGCCGGATGGATGCCTGGCTGTTGAGCGAGGTGCCCAGTATACCCTGCGAAATCGTCGCCTCGTTGCCCACGTCCGTTTGTTCGACCCGGGCCAGGCTCGACCCGGCGTAGCCAATCAACCCCTGGTAAATGCTGGCCCGGTTGGCCAGCGCACTTTGGCTGATGGAGGCCCGGTTTTCGTTGCCGTTCTGGAAAACTTCCGCCTGCGATGCTTCGCCGACCTGCCCGACAAGGGCTTGGTTCCCGGATCCCGTTTGGCTGACGGCCGATGTTGTGTGTTTGGCGCTTTGCTCGACGGTGCCGGTGTTCTCCGTACCCAACTGAGTCAGCGTGGCCGTGCTGTTGCGGGCCGTTTGAGTGAGGATGGCCTTGTTTTCCGAACCCGTCTGAGCCACCGAACCAGCGTTGTCCCGGCCGCTCTGGCTCAGGGTAAGTTTGTTTTCGGTGCCGTCCTGCATGGCAGTGGCGGTGTTGCCCTGGTCGGTCTGGGTCAGCGTGGCGGTATTTTCTTCACCCAACTGGCTCAGGGTAGCCAGGTTGGCGTCGGCGCTCTGGGTAAGCGTCGCGTGGTTGTCCGTTCCGTCCTGCGCGAGGGTTGCGCGGTTGTGGTCCGCGTCCTGCCGGAGGGCAGCGGTATTTGAATTCCCCCCCTGCGACAGCCGGGCGTCGTTGCGATCGGCGGTCTGGTCGAGGGTTGCGTAGTTGTCGTTGCCAGATTGAGTCAGGTCGGCGTCGTTGTCGTTGCCGCTCTGGAGAATGGTCGCCCCCGGAATGGGGCCGATGCCGTTGAAGTCGCCGAATTGAAAAAGGCGGGCGGCGTTGCGCGAACCACTTTGTTCGAGCCATGCCGTGTTGCCGGTGCCTTCCTGGATTTGGGTGGCTTGGTTGAGGTTGCCGGTCTGAAGGAGCGCGCCGAGGTTGTCCTGACCGGTTTGTGAAGCGTTCGCCTCGTTGCGATTCCCGTATGCCGCATCCGCTGCGCCCTGCGTCACCGTCACCGACTGCCCCGAACCCACCTGGCTGATGCGCGTGGCATTCTGGTTGCCGGTCTGGTTGAGGGTAGCGTTGTTGCCGATCTGGGCGTAGGAAGCCAGAACCGACAGCAAAGCCGCTACGGTGAGAATCGGTTTTTTCATCAGTTGAGAAGGAAGGTAAACAAACCCCCGCCCAAAGCTGGGCGGGGGTTTGATAACGTTGGCCCGGTTCTACGGGTGGAACTGGTAGATGCTCGACAGGTTGCTGTTGCCGGCCTGAGTAGCATTGACCGTGTTCTCGTTGCCGTACTGGCTACCCCACGAGCGGTTGTTGTTGCCGCTCTGGTCGAGCGTCCAGGCGTTCTGGTCGCCCACCTGGTAGACCGGGTCCAGACCCGCATCAGCCACGTTGGCCCCCCGCATGACGTTGTTGTTGCCGCTCTGGGTCACGTCGAAGCTGTTCTGGTCGCCCGTCGAGTTCATGATGGCAAAGTTGCTGTTGCCACTCTGGTCGACGGTGGCCGTGTTCTCGTTGCCCACCTGAGCCACGTTGGCGTAGTTGCGGTTGCCCCCCTGGGTGATGGTAATCGAGTTCTCATCCCCGCGCTGGTAGGAATCAGCAATGTCGTTGCTGCCCAGTTGCGTGATGGTCGATTCGTTGGCCGTCCCGTACTGGCGAATCAGGGCATCGTCGTTGAAGTCGGTGGCCGAGTTGCCCTGAACGATGGTGGCCATGTTGGCCGGGCCATCGGCCTGGATGATGGTGGCCGAGTGGCTCTTGCCGGTCTGGGCGATGGAGGCCGTGTTCTCGTTGGAGAGCTGGATGATTTCGGCGAAGTTGAACCAGCCCGTCTGGGTGATGGTCGCTACGTTGCCCTCCGAATCGTTCTGGTCGATGTTGGCCGTGTTGAAGTCCCCCGTCTGGGTGATGGTGGCGTCGTTGTTGTTGGAAACCACCGCGTCGAAGAACCCAAGACCCTGGAAGATGGTCGCCAGGTTGCCCGTCCCGTTCTGGCTGATTTCGGCGTCGTTGCCCGTCGAAGAGACCAGACCCGCTCCGGCCACCACGCCCTGGTAGATGGCCGCCCCGTTGAGGGTGCCTTTCTGGGTGATGCTGGCGTCGTTGTCGAAGGAGTTGGCCAGGCCGAAGAAGCCCGTGACGTAACCCTGGCCGATGAAGGCCCGGCTCAGGACGGCGTCGCCCTGGTCGAGGTTGGCCACGTTGCTACCCGAGTAAGCCGCCGCCGAACCGCCCTCGGCCACGCCCTGCATGAGCAGGCCCAGGCTGAGGGTACCCGTCGTGAAGGTGGCCTCGTCACCCTGCGAGAGGGCAACAGCCCCCAGGCCGGAGCCGTCGTCGAAGGCAGCGCCCTGGTAGAGGAAGCCGTTGGAGAGCACCGTGCCCTGCTTCTGAATCAGGGTAGCTTTGGAATCCGAGTTGGCCCCGATGGAGTTTTCGCCCACGCCCAAGCCCTGGTAGATGGCCCCGACGTTGTAGTTGCCGTTCTGGACCAGGGTAGCCTCGGCCCCGATGGCCCCACCCGAACCACCGTCCGAACCCGCGCCCTGGAAGGTAGCGCCGATGTTGAAGTTGCCGTTCTGGGTGATGGTGGCCTTGTTGTCCGTCGACAGACCCGTCTCGCCCAGGACGGGCACGATCGGTAGGTTGTCGTACAGATCACTGTACAGACCGGCGATTCCGTTGAAAATGTCACCGAAGTTAACCGAGACCGGCGTAAAGAGCTGGTCGGTGTTACCCTGGAAGACGGCAGCCTCGTTGAAATTCCCGTTCTGGTTGATTTCCGCCGTGTTGTAGCCGCCGGGGGTGCCATCGGCAAAGCCCTGGAGGGTGAGGGCCGTGTTCTGGTTGCCAGTCTGGTTGGCCGTGGCCGTGTTGCCGTCGCTGAACTGAAGCAGGGCCGCGATGTTTTTGTTGCCCGACTGATCGATCCCGGCGGCGTTGAAGTCACCGTACTGCTCGATTTGGCCGCCGTTGAGGTTACCCGACTGGTTGATGGTTGCGCCCGCCACCAGCGTCACGGCGGCATCCGACACGACGTCGTTGTAATCACCCGCCTGGATAACCCCAGCGTAGTTGCTGTTGCCCGACTGGGTCACGGAGGCCGTGTTGCCGTACACCGGCTCAGGCACTTCCCCAAAAACATCTCCCTGAAGAATAAAAGCGACGTTGTCGTTGCCAGTTTGCAGCACGGTGGCCGTGTTGTCGAAGCCGAACTGACCACCATTGAAAAGCCCGAGGTCAGCCACGTTGCGGTTGCCCGTCTGGGTCACGTCGGCCGTGTTGCCGTTGAACTCCTGAATGATGCCGGCGATGTTGTCGTTGCCCGACTGGGTAACGGAGGCCGTGTTGTCAGCACCAAACGTGTCTACGTTCTGGTCGATGAACGCCGAGTTGCGCTTGCCCGACTGGTCGATGGTGGCCGAGCCCCCGTCGCCGAGCTGCGTGATAAAACCCTCGTTCTGGTCACCCGACTGGTCGATGGAGGCCGTGTTCTGGTCGCCCGAGTTGGAATCGTTATCCCCCTGGATGATTTCGGCCGTGTTTTTGTCCCCCGACTGGTCGATGGAGGCCGTGTTCTGGTCGGTGTACTGCTCGATGTTCGCATTGTTGCGGTTACCCGACTGGTTGATGGAGGCCATGCCCTCGTCGCTGTCCTCTTCTTGGAGGATGGTGCCGTCGTTGTTGTTGCCGTCCTGAACGATGCTGGCGCCGTACATGAAATCCCCGCCGTCGCCCAGGTTGTCCTGACCGTCCTGGGTGATGGTGGCCGTG
The DNA here is from genome assembly GCA_965249815.1 of Spirosomataceae bacterium. Classification (GTDB taxonomy): domain Bacteria; phylum Bacteroidota; class Bacteroidia; order Cytophagales; family Spirosomataceae; genus JAJAZB01. The sequence goes on from CBDFMV010000003.1 coordinate 3,043,264, forward strand.
TTCTTGTTGCCCGTCTGCTTGACGTACGACGACTGGTCGTTCTGGGCCGAGTTAAAGCCCTGGAGAACCTGCGCTTCGTTCTGGTCGCCCGTCTGGAGGACGGTCGTGGCCATGTTGACGCCGAACTGCTCGACGTTGGCGTTGTTGAGCTTGCCTTTGCCCACCATCATGGCATCGCCCTGAGTGACGGTGGCCTCGTGGCCGCTGCCCACCTGGAGGATGGTCGTCGTGTTCTGGCTGCCGTACTGGTTGTTCGTGGCCGTGTTACCCACCTGTGCGTAGGAGGCAAGTCCTACCATGAGGGCACCCACGGTGATTATAATTTTTTTCATGATAAAAAAGGGAGAATTGAAAAAAGGGTTTGGTAAAAAAAGAAAAAAAGTTTGTTGGGAAAATGGATTACAGGGCGGTTTTCGAAACTAAAATGACGGGTGCTGAGGGCGGGGATTCAGCGAGAAAGCCGTCGCCCTTCAGGGGTAGTTTCCCCAAACTATGGCGGTTGATTGGGGGGCGTTTTTTTCATGAGAGGGATTGATTCAGAGGGTAATAAAACAAGGCTGGGTTATCAATCGCCGCGCGAACGAGTGAAGGCCCGGTTGGAAGTTGGGCACCCAAGACGAACCACGGCGAATGGACTGCGTTTTTACGGATTCAGACCAGATGAGAATTCAGGGAAGACGGCCAAGGCGAAAATCAGCCTGACGCTCCCCCGTGAACGCGTCGGTACGGAGACGGTGCGCCAGGCGAGGAGGAACTGCGGGGGAGCACTTGTGCGTATGCCGGTGGATGGGGAGCAAAACGTACAGGTCGTTTCATAATGCGAAGTGGGATGGGTTCAGAGTTTGTTCTCGGGTCAAAGGAAATCAAAAATGTCCGGGCGAAATAGCCGTTCGATCAATTTTTGAAAAACAGACCAGTTGCATTTTAGTCAAAATAGGTTGTTGCCGAAGAGAAGCAGGACCCATTGGCGGAGGGGAGAAGCATACTCGCGGCCAAAGTAAAAGAAATAGGGCGGCAACTTCAAAATGTTTACACAATAATTTTTTGTTAAGCCGGTTCTGCCAAACCGGCTGATCAGCCCACAGAGCCGGTTTGAGCGGATGAAATTACTTTTAGGGCGCCAGAATAACTGGATTTTCCGCCGGAAATAGGCGGCTTTCCAGCTCATTTCCCGCGTATACGGCGTACGAACGTACCGTAATCCATTCGCCCAGATTCACGTACCGGCTCGTGGCGCCGACCGGCAAATCGAGCGGAAGGTGACGGTGGCCGAATACGTAGTAGTCGTGGTGCTGCGAAGATTCGACGTCGAGGCAGTACTGAAAAATCCACTCGTTTGCTTCGCCCTTAAACGCTTCGCCCGCTTTGGTGACGCGGCTGTGGTTCGACCACCGGTGGGCCAGCGCGATGCCCACGTCCGGATGGAGCCAGCGGAACGCCCATTGCGCGAGGCGGCTCGTGAAAACGGGTTTCAGCACGCGGCGGTAGGTCCAGTCGCCCGGCCCGAGGCCATCGCCGTGGCCGACCAGGAAAAGCCGGGCCGGCGGCGGCGCTGTTTCACCAAGTGCGGGCGCGCTGGTAACGAGCAGTTGCGTGGGCTCGGTGAAGACCGGAATGGCCAGTTCCTGGGGGAAATAATCGGACATCCACAAATCGTGGTTGCCGGTGAAAAGGAAGAATTTAATCCCGGCCTGCTGCATTTCGGCCACTTTCCCCAAAAAGCGTACAAACCCCTTGGGCACGACGTGGCGGTATTCAAACCAGAAATCGAACACGTCGCCCACCAGAAAAACCGCCTGGGCATCGGCTCTAATGGCATCGAGCCATTGCAACACGTGGCGTTCGCGCTCAAGGCCGCGCGGGCTGTGGCGGCCCAGGTGGAAATCGGAGGCAAAATAAAGCGTACGGCCGGGTTGCAGGTGAATGTTGAGCATACCAATCAGAATCACCCGGATGAGGAACCGAACCGGAAAAATTCCGAAAAAAAAGACCCGCCAAAGATAGCGGGTCTGGTGAAGGGGTCGATTATAGGGTTCGCTTATTTTTGGCTAACAGCACGGGTACGCACACCGCGGGCTTGCAGACCGCAACGGGTGGGGGGGGCGGGGCATTGACCGTCACCCTGGCCTGACCGGAAGCCGTGCCAACGCCGCAGGCGTTTTTCACCCAAACGAGGGTGTAGGTGGTGGTTTTGGCGGGCGATACTTTTAAGGTGTAGGGCGTCTGGGTCACATTTTCCACCAAAGTCGAATCGGAGAGTTTGAACGACCACGGCGCGTCGGCGGTCAGCTTGACGCTCAGGCTGGCCGACTGACCCGCCTCGAGGGTGGCGTCGCCCGCCAGGCTGGCCGTGGGCAAACCTTTCACCCGGAAGGCCGAACTCAGCGGCGAGGTCGTAGCGGGCGTGGAGGCCACGACCCGCAAGCGATAGGCACTGTGAGCCGGGGTGTTAGCTGGAACGGTAGCCGTGAGCGGGCTGGTTGCGCCGCTGACGAGGGTTTTGAAGGTCGCTCCCGTCGAGTCGGAAAGTTGCAGGGAAAAGGTGTTGCCTGCCCCGAAGTCGCCGGTGGTGGTGAAGGCCACCGTCAGCGGCTGGCCCGCGCAGACTTCTTTCGTGGTGAAACCGTTGAGGGCCACGGTGGGAGCGGGCTTTTCTTTTACTGTCAGCGTAGCCTGCCCGCTGGTTTTTCCGGTGCCGCAGGCATTCTTCACCCAAACGAGGGTGTAGGTGGTGGTTTTGGCGGGGGTTACTTTTAAAGTATAGGGCGACTGGGTCACGTTATCGACCAAAGTGGAATCGGAGAGTTTGAACGACCACGGCGCATCGCCCGTCAGCTTGACGCTCAGGCTGGCCGACTGGCCCGCCTCCAGGGTAGCGTCGCCCGTCAGGCTGGCCGTGGGCAAACCTTTCACCCGGAAGGCCGAACTCAGCGGCGAGGTGGTCGATGGCGTCGTGGCAATTACCCGGAGGCGGTAGCCACCGTGGGCGGGGGTGTTGGCCGGAACGATAGCCGTCAGCGGGCCGGTTGCGCTACTGACCAGCGTGGTAAACGTCGTGCCGGTCGAGTCCGAGAGTTGAACCGAAAACGTATTGCCGATCCCAAAGTCACCCGTGGTGGTGAAGGCCACCGTCAGCGGCTGACCCGCGCAAATTTCCTGGGTTGTGAAATCCTTCAGGCTGAGGGTGGGGGCGGGTTTTTCTTTCACCGCGATCGTGGCCTGACCGGAAGCCGTGCCAACGCCGCAGGCATTCTTCACCCAAACGAGGGTGTAGGTGGTGGTTTTGGCGGGTGATACTTTAACCGTGTAGGGCGATTGGGTCACGTTATCGACCAAAGTCGAATCGGAGAGTTTGAACGACCACGGCGCGTCGGCGGTCAGCTTGACGCTCAGGCTGGCCGACTGACCCGCCTCGAGGGTGGCGTCGCCCGCCAGGCTGGCCGTGGGCAAACCTTTCACCCGGAAGGCCGAACTCAGCGGCGAGGTCGTGGCGGGCGTGGAGGCGATGATTCTTAACCGGTACCCGTTGTAGGCGGGGGTGTTGGTGGGAACGGTGGCCGTGAGCGGGCTGGTTGCGCCGCTGACGAGGGTCTTAAAATTAGTGCCGGTGGAGTCGGAGAGTTGCACCGAAAAGGCGTTTCCCGTCCCGAAATCACCCGTAGTGGTGAAGGCTACCGTCAACGGCTGGCCCGCGCAAATTTCCTGGGTCGTGAAATTGCTCAGGACGATGGTCGGCAGAACGGGCGGCGGGGGAGTGGGCAGGGCCTTCACCGTCACGACCACCTGCCCGTTTACCGAGCCGGTTCCGCAGGCACCGGTCATGGATTGGAGGGTGTAGGTGGTGGTCTGGGTGGGGGAAACGGCGATGAATTTGGGGTTGTCGGTCGTGCTGGGTACCGACGTGTTGTCGGAAAGGACGAACGCCCACGGGCCATTTCCAGTAAAACTGACTTTCAGCTTCGCCGCCCCGCCCGCGTTGATGGTAGTGTCGCCGGAAATTTTGGCCGAAGCAAACGTGGTCAGGCACTGCTGCGTGTTGCCGAATACGCCGCCCGCCGGAACCTCCTTCAGCGTGTACGCAAACGGGTCGGGCGACGAAATCACGACTTCGCTCATGCCCGTGACCGGAAACATCTGGTCGGTGTGCCAGGTGAAACCATAGCAGCCATCGCTCGCGGCCACCTCGAAACCGAGCGTGGCCACCGTCAGCCAATCGCTACCGACCTGTTTGGCATCGCTGTCGTTGCCCGTGTAAAAAACACTCAGCGAGGCCGTAGCCAGGGTGGGGCCTTCCTGCACGGTAAGCGATTGGGGCGCGTAATTGCTGTTGCTGGCGGGCGCTTTGCTGGAAAAAGCGTCCTGGCTTTTCAGCGTTAATTTTTTGACCTGCCTCGGATCGAAATCGAACCGAAAACTGGCGTTGCCGAGCAGGAAGGTGGTCGCATCCGAGTGGGCTTTGACCTGGAGCAGCACCTGGGCCTTGCCGCACTCGACGAGACCGGGCACAAGCCGCACATCGTAGCTACCCTTTTGGGCCGAGGCCGGGGCAAAACCCCAAAGGACGCTCAGCAGGCAAACGATAGGGAGACGGAGAAAGGAAAAGTACCGCATGGAGGTAGGGGGAACCGTGGCGATCAGAAACACCACACATTGTGTGCCAATTTTCAGTGAACGACACCGGAGTACGCGCCGCTGTTCTTTTTCCAGAGACCCTGGTCGGAGAAATTGATGTCGGCGTCGAGGTTGAAATCGCTTTGCAGGTAGCGGTCAAACTGGCCGCTCTCGCGTTTCCACAAATCCGAATCGCTGTAATTGATGTCGAAATTCTGGGCATTCGGCGCTTTGGCCCCGTCGGCGCTGAACATCACGTACCGGCCGCCCACCTGAAGTTGCCCCGCCGTGGGCGGATTACTTTTTACGTACGATTGCTGGGCGCTGAAATCGAAACTTACTTTTCCGCCGCTGACCGCCACCCCGCCGGGCGTCATCACGCCGAGGTGGTTGCGGTGTTCGAGCACGATGAAATACGGGTTGGTGGTCGACAGCGTCGGGCAGGCCGTCACCATCGTTACGCGGCCATCGCTGCGCAGCAGGCCGACGCCCCGGTACACCGTGCTGTTCAGGCTGTCGGCCTTGGTACGCAGCGAAACCAGCACCCAGTCCACCACGTCGGCGTCGTAACTCACCGCCGTTTCGGTGCCAGTATATTTCCACGGTTCCTGGTTGTAAGGTTGCCCGGCGGGAGTTTTTACGCTGAATTGCCCGACGGGCGTTTGGCCAGGAAGCAGGCCGCGCTGATTCAGGCTGGTCTGCATTGCATTTTTATCGCCTACGAACGGCCCTTCCAGCAAGGCCTTCAACTCCAGGCAAACCTGGCCGGGGGGAGTCGTCTGGTTCGAGCCGCCGAGGTTGATGGTGTAATCGTGCGTTTCCCCGTAAAAATACTGCCAGCAGGGGTCGTCGTATTCCTCCGTTTCTTCCCGCGACCGCACCCGCAGCCGGGTAGGGCCAAGCGTGGCCGTTGCGGGCACCATAAACTGCGCCCGTAGCGACGGATTCATCAAATCGCCCGACGCGCCGGGCTTCGGGTACACCCGTTCTTCGGGCGAAAACGTGCCGTCGGCGTTGCTGTCGAGCCAAATGCTCAGGCGTTGTTTGATGAAATTCCCACCTCCGCCCTGGTCGGCCTGGGCATAGGCGTTGGCCACGAAAGTGTAGGTCTGGCCCGGCAACAGCACCGTCGATAGGGCCGTAAAATCGCCGTAACCCTTGGGCGCGCACCCCGTGTTGCGGTGGTTGAGCGACGTATTCTCAATCTGAAAGTCGGCGATGGTCAGGCCCAACTGTCCGGAGTTGCACCCTTCGAGGTAAGTAGACTCACAGTACGCGGCCACGAGCGCTCCTGCAACGGGCGCGGGTACCGGTAGCCGGGTGGTTTGAGAGCGGGGAGGAATTCGGTGGGGTGGTTCGGCGGCAAGCGCTGACGGGGTGAGAAAAAGGCTAATCAGTCCGCTGAAATAGAAAAGGTTTCGTAAAAAGGTGGACATGGGACTGGCAATAAAAAGGTTTGTTGAGTGGAACTGACGGTTGGCGGTACGTCCCTCAGCAAAGCCGCAGGGATAGTTGGTAGCCGAATGAACAATTGGCTGTTACCCCTTCCACAAAGACCATTCCAATTTTTAAACCCGTTAGCAAGGTCCTTCCTGCCCATAATAACGCGGAAAATCCCGCCGGATAAGCGGGACTTTCAGAAGATAAGAATCCATGAAACCGGGGAAAATTCGGACCGGGACGTGACTCCGGACATGCCAAAGTTTTTAAACAAAAAAGCGCCCCGGTTTACGTACCGGGGCGCTTTTTTGAATTATGGGTCCTGCAATCAGGCGTTTTCTTCCGTTGTCACGGGTTGAGCTTCGTTGGGGTCGGGCGTGGTATCCGGGTAGCTTTCGGGCTGCACCTGGCCGTTGGTGAAGGCCTGGTAAGTGGTTGGCGTGGCAAAGGGCCGCTTGCCGATGAGCCGCTCCAGATCGTTCTGGTACAGAATTTCTTTTTTGAGCAGCTCCTGCGCGATGATTTCGAGGGCACCACGCTTGTCTTCAAGCATTTGCCGGGTGCGTTCGTAGGCAATTTGCACGAGTTTGCGCACCTCCTCGTCGATTTCGCGGGCCGTTTCCTCTGAATACGGTTTGTTGAAACTGTACTCCGGCTGCTTGGAGTCGTAGAACGAGATGTTGCCGATTTTGTCGTTCATCCCGTACACGGTCACCATGCTGTACGCCAGTTTGGTGATGCGCTCCAGGTCGTTCGACGCGCCGGTCGAGATTTTCCCAAACACCAGATCCTCGGCGGCCCGGCCTCCAAGCGTCACGCACATTTCGTCCATGAGTTGCTCGGTGCGGTACAGAAACTGCTCTTTCGGCAGGTACTGCGCGTAACCCAGTGCGGCCACGCCCCGTGGCACGATGGTGACTTTCACCAGTGGATTGGCGTGCTCGAAAAACCATCCGGTAACGGCGTGACCCGCCTCGTGGTAGGCCACGATGGTTTTTTCTTCGGGCGAAATCAGCTTGTTTTTCTTTTCCAAACCGCCAATCACCCGGTCCATCGCCTCCTGAAAATCGTGCATGTCCACGGCTTTCTTTTCGCGGCGGGCGGCAATCAGGGCAGCTTCGTTGCAGACGTTGGCGATTTCAGCCCCGGCAAAGCCCGGTGTTTGGGCGGCAAGTTCTTTGGGGTTCACGTCGGGAGCCAGTTTGACAGGCTTCAGGTGAACCTTGAAAATGGCTTCGCGGCCCACCAAATCGGGCTTGTCGATGGAAATGGTCCGGTCGAATCGGCCCGGTCGCAGCAACGCCGAGTCGAGCACGTCGGGTCGGTTGGTGGCCGCCAGAATAATGATGCCCGAGTCGGTGGCGAAGCCGTCCATTTCAACCAGCAGCGAGTTGAGCGTGTTTTCGCGCTCGTCGTTGGCACCCGGCATGGCACCCCGGCCCCGCGAGCGGCCCACGGCGTCGATTTCATCGATGAAAATAATGCAGGGCGCTTTTTCCTTCGCCTGCTTAAAAAGGTCGCGGACGCGGGCCGCGCCCACGCCAACGAACATTTCCACGAAATCTGAGCCGGAAAGCGAGAAAAACGGCACGTTGGCTTCGCCCGCGACGGCTTTCGCCAGCAGGGTTTTACCCGTACCCGGAGGGCCTACGAGCAGTGCGCCCTTGGGAATCTTCCCGCCCAGGTCGGTGAATTTCTTGGGGGTTTTCAGGAATTCGACGATTTCCTTGATTTCCTCTTTGGCTTCGTCCAACCCGGCCACGTCGTTGAAGGTGATTTTCACCTTGTTCTCGGCGTCGAACAGCGCCGCCCGTGACTTGCCGATGTTGAAAATCTGGCCACCCGGCCCGGCCCCGCCCGCCATGCGGCTCATCATGAAATACATCGTGAGCACGATGAGAATCAGGAAGCCCCAGCCGGTGAAAAAGTCGTACAGGCCGGTGCGTTGTTCGGGCTGCACTTCAATCTGGTACTGTTCGGGCAGTTGGGCGTTGAGCTTGTCGACGTCCTGCTTGAGGGCCTGCCCCGAAATAACCTGAAACTGAAAATGCGGCCCCTGGGCCGAAGTGAGGATTTGTTTTTCCTCGAACAAGCCCCGGTATTTGGGGCTGCGCAACGCTTCGGGCGTCAGGGTGATATCCACCTGCTTGTCGTTGACGAGCACCACGTCGGCTACTTCGTGGGCCTTGACCATCTCGACAAACTGCTTTTGCTTGATTTCGCGGACGCTGCTGCGCTGGCTCACCCACGTGATCATCAGCACGGCCATAATCAGCCCCACAATGAGCCAGCCCTGAAATCCGGGCCGACGGGGGACTTTGGGTAAGTTATTTCGATTTTTCTGCGTGTCTTCTGCCATGTTGCTACGGGTTCAATCGCTCCGGTCTTTTCCTCCGTTCGTTAACGAACGGAGCCGGTCGGATGTTTTTTTGGTACAGAAAAGGGGAGGAGTTCGCCTGGGCCGTCAGACCAGGGCGTTTTCTTCGACCACGGTAATTTCGGCGTCACCCCAGAGTTCTTCGAGTTTGTAGTACTCGCGGCGGTCTTTTTTGAACACGTGGGCGATCACGTCCACGTAATCAATCAAAATCCACTCGCGGGCTTCTTTGCCCTCCAGGTGCCAGGGGTTTTGTTGGGTAACTTTATAAACCTGCTCATCGATCGAGCCGGCGATGGCATCAATCTGGGTATCGGAGTTCCCTGAGCAAATGACGAAGTAGTCGGCGATGGCGTTTTTCACGTCGCGCATGTCCATCACCACCACGTCAAGGGCTTTTTTCTCGAGCATGCCCTTCACAACCAGATTGCAGAGTTGCTCGGCGGGCAGGTCCAGGTGTTTGGTTTTAACCATTCGGTCGCGTTGAAGTTCAGTTGTAAATTAGGCCGTCATTCCGGCCGCGTGCCGGGTTCCCGGCGTAGAATCCGTTTTAAAACTACGAAATAGTGCCGTACAATTATCAGCCCAGCACCTTATTCGTGGGCAAAAAAATCCTTTTCCTGCCAACTTGTCATTCAACCAACGACGAACTGGCGAAAATGATTCAGGAAGATGAGGGGGAAATTCCTGAGGGGGCGGTCGTTGTGGCGGGTCACCAAACGGCGGGGCGCGGCCAGCGCGGCAACCGCTGGGACACCGAACCGGGCCAGAACCTAACCTTCTCACTGCTGTTGCGGCCCACGTTTCTGCGCGCTTCCGAACAGTTTCGGCTCAGCATCGCCGTGGCGCTGGGCGTATACGGTTTTCTGAGCGAACACCTCGACGCGGGCCTGACGCTCAAATGGCCGAATGACGTGTTCTGCGGGGAGAAAAAACTGGGGGGCATGCTGCTCGAAAACTCCCTGCAAGGCTATGGAATCAGTGAGTCCGTCGTCGGCATTGGGCTAAACATCAATCAGTTGAATTTCGCCTTGCCCACCGCTACCTCGCTGCGCCTCGTGACCGGACAGCCATTTCGCTACGACCTCGAAGCCCTGCTGGCGCAGTTGCTCGAATGCCTCGAAGCCGAGTACCTGCGCCTCCGGCAGGGCCACCACGTCGCCCAGAAAGCCCGCTACCTTGCCGCGCTCTACCGCTACCAGGAGTGGCACCCGTTCCGCCTGCCCGACGGGCGTACCTTCAACGCCCAACTCCTCGGCGTGGACGAAGCGGGTCGGCTGGCGCTCCAAACCGAGGCGGGCGTGCGGTATTTTGGGATGAAAGAAGTGGGGTTTGTGATTTAGCACCGCTACACCGTCTTCCGGTACCGCCACGCTGCCAGAAAATTGAACGCCACGGCCAGGCCCAGCAGCGCGAAAAACTGCGGGCGCACGTCGGCGAAGGAACTGCCCTTGAGCATCACATTTCGGCCCACTTCGATGATGTACTTGAGTGGGTTGACGTAGTTGAGCACCTGCGCCCAGCGGGGCATGTTTTCGGTCGAGGAGAACAGGCCACTGAGCAGAATGAAAAACACGAGGCAGAAAAATGCGGCAAACATAGCCTGCTGCTGCGTGTCGGAAAGGGTGGAAATGAGAAGGCCGAGGCCCACGCAGAGCAGTAAAAACAAAAACGCGAAGCCGTACATCAACACCAGGCTGCCTTCAATGGGAATTTTGAAGAGGAAAAGGCCCACGAGCAGCCCCACCGTGAATTGCGCCAGCCCGATGACGACGAACGGAATTAGCTTGCCGAGGATGAACTCGTGTTTGCGCAGCGGCGTGACGTTCAACTGCTCCATCGTGCCGATCTCCTTTTCCCGCACGATGTTGAGCGCCGCAATCAGTGCCCCGATCAGAATCAGTAACTCGAACAAAATACCCGGCACCATGAACGTGCGGTATTCGAGCCGGGGGTTGTACCAGTACTGGTTTTCAATGTCCAACACTTGCCCGGTGCCCGGCGCGACGGGGAAATTTTCAACGACGATTTCCGAATTGAAATCCTGAATGATGCGCTGGGCGTAGCCGCTGGCGATGCCCGCCTTGGAGCCGTCGATGGCGTTGACGAGCAGTTGAACGGGCGCGGCGTTTTCTCGGTATAAATCGCGCTCGAAATGGGGCGGAATCACGAGTACCAAGTCAGCCGTGCCCGCCAGCAACTGCTGCTGGGCTTGCCGGTACGCGGGCAGGTAGCCTAAGAAATGGAAGTTGTCGAGCGGACGGAACTTGCCCGCCAGCCGCTGCGAAAACGTGCTGTGGTCGCCATCGAGCACGGCGATGTTGAGGTTTTTCACCTCAAAATTGGCCGCGTACGAAAGCAGGATCAGTTGCAGCACGGGGGCGGTCAGCATCATCCGCAGCAGGATTTTGTTGCGGAAAATCTGCCTGAATTCTTTTTCGATCAAAAAGCGCACGCGTCTCATGAAAGCCGGGGTTTGAGGTTGCGGAGCGTGAAACCCACCAGCACCAGCGACATCGCAGCGAGCACCGCCGTTTGCGGCCAGAGGGTTTGCAGCCCAACGCCTTTGATCATGATGCCCTTCACGATTTCGATGAAATACCGCGCCGGAATCACGTTGGAAATCACCTGCAACGCGCGCGGCATGCTTTCAATCGGGAAAATGAAACCCGACAGAAAGATCGTCGGCATCAGCATCAACACCAGCGAGGCGAACATGGCCACCAATTGCGAATCGGTCACCGACGAGATGAGCAGCCCAAGACTCAGCGCCAAAAAAATGAACAGCAGCGTTTCGGCCAGCAGCAACGGCAAGCTTCCCAGCAGCGGAATGTGCAGCAGCCAAACGCCCATCGCCAGGATCAGACAGCCGTTCAGAAACGACAGCAGCAGGTACGGCAGCACTTTTCCGAATAAAATCTGCCCCTGGTTGAGCGGCGAAACGAGGAGCACTTCCATCGTGCCGGTTTCTTTTTCGCGGGCAATCGTCACCGAAGTCATCATGGCCGATACCAGCAGCAACACCATCGCCATCACGCCTGGCACGAACACGAACGCGCCTTTGAGTTCGGGGTTGAAAACCATCCGGGTCTGCACGTCGACCTGCATGGGCGGGGCTGCGGAAGGATTTTGACTGGCGGCGTACCCGCGCAGGATCGCGGTAGCGTAGTTGGTCAGGCTGATGGCCGTGTTTTGCTCCGACGCGTCGGCCAGCAGTTGCACCTGGGCGCTGCGGCCGTGTTCGTAATCGCTGGTGAAGTTGGGCGGAAACACGACGGCCAGTTTGATGCTTCCCGTCCGAAACGCCCGCTCGATGTCGCTGGGCGAGACCAGATTTTGCCGCAACCGAAAATACCCCGACGAAAGCAGTCGGGCGGTCATTTGCCGGGCGTGGGGGCCGTGGTCCTGGTCGAGCAGGGCGACGTCGGCGTTTTTGATTTCGTTGGTCAGCGCGAAGCCGAACAGCAGAACCTGCACGAAGGGCAAGCCGAACAAAATCAGTAGCGTCCGGCGGTCGCGGAGGATGTGCAGGAATTCTTTTCTGACGAAAGCAAGGAAGCGGGTCATGGTTTTTTAGGAGTCAGGAGCCGGAAGTCAGGAGTCGGAAGTCAGAAGAAAGGCAGAAATTCTGACTTCTGACGACCGACTTCTGTATTCTATTTCGCCGAAGTACCCCGCGCCAGAATCTGAAAAACACCGTCCATCGAGTCGACGGCGTAGGTTTTCTTAAGGCCACCGGGCGTGTCGAGGGCCTGGATTTTTCCGTCCACCATGATCGAAACGCGGTGGCAGTATTCGGCTTCGTCCATGTAGTGCGTCGTCACAAACACCGTCGTGCCCCCGTCAGCGGCCTGGTAAATCAAATCCCAGAATTGCCGTCGGGTGATCGGATCTACGCCGCCGGTGGGTTCGTCGAGAAAAACCACAGCCGGGTCATGGAGCAGGGCGACTGAAAACGCCAGTTTTTGTTTCCAGCCCAGCGGCAGCGCCGCCACGAGCGAATCGGCGACGGTTTGCAGGTTCAGGGTTTCCAGAATCCCGCCGGTTTTGCGCCTGATTTCGGCCAGACTCAGGTCGTAAATGCCGCCGTACAATCGGATGTTTTCGCGCACGGTGAGGTCTTCGTAGAGCGAAAACCGCTGGCTCATGTAGCCGATGCGTCGCTTAATCTGCTCGGTTTGCCGGTACACGTCGAACCCCGCCACCGTGGCCCGACCCGACGTGGGCCGCAGCAAGCCGCAGAGCATCCGGATGGCGGTGGTTTTGCCCGCGCCGTTGGCCCCGAGGAATCCGAAGATTTCGCCCCGGTTCACCGAAAACGTGATTTCGTCGGTGGCCACGAAGTCCCCGAATTTTTTGGTCAGATTGTCGGTCACAACGGCTTTTTCCATGCGTAATTTTTTACCCCCAACCCCCTCAGGGGGGCTTTTCTTCTTGAAATAGGTTTTAAAAGCCCCCCTGAGGGGGTTGGGGGTGCGTCATCAATTCCATGAACGTGTCTTCGATGCCGGGCACGATGGGTTGAATTTCCACGCCCTCGTGCGGGCTTTTTTTCAGAAAATCGGCGATGGTTTCAACGCTCACGCCCGCCTGGGTGGTCAGGTGAACCGCCTCGCCGAAGGCGTAACAGGCCTCGGCGAACGGGGCTTTTCGCAAGTCCTGAATGAGGTGGTACAGGTTGGCGGCTTTTGCGGAAAACAAGGGCTTGCCAAACCGCCCGGTGATGCGCTGGGGCGTGTCCACGGCCAAGATTTGCCCGTTTTGGAGAAAGGCAATCCGGTCGCAGCGGCTAGCCTCGTCCATGTACGGCGTCGAAACCAGAATCGTGATGCCGCGCCGGTTGAGTTGCCGGAGCATGTCCCAGAATTCCTTCCGCGAAACAGCGTCGACGCCCGTGGTGGGTTCGTCGAGAAACAGCACGGCGGGTTTGTGAATCAGTGCGCAGCACAGGGCCAGTTTCTGCTTCATCCCGCCCGAAAGCGCCCCTGCCCGGCGGGCCTCAAACGGGGCGAGCTGATCGTAAATGTCCTTGACAAGGTCGTAGTTGGCTTCGAGCGTGGTGCCGAATACGGTGGCGAAAAAGGTCAGGTTTTCGCGCACGGTCAGGTCTGGGTACAGTGAAAACCGGCCCGGCATGTAGCCGATGTGCCGCCGCAGAAAACGAAACTCGCGCACTACGTCGCGGCCCGATACGGCGGCCCGGCCCGAATCGGCCAGCAGCAGCGTGACCAGGATTTTGAACAGCGTGGTTTTGCCCGCGCCGTCCGGTCCGATCAGGCCGAACAACTCGCCGGGTTGCACCGAAAACGACACGTTGAGGAGGGCCTGCGTGGTGCCGTAGGTTTTCGAGATGCCTTCCACGGTGATGGTGGCTTCGTTCATGGCTGGGGTTTTTCGTGAAACCACACCTCGCCCGGCATCCCGATTTTCAGCCCGCCGTCGTTTTTCACGACCACCTTCATGGCGTACACCAGGTTAACGCGTTCGTCCTTCGTCTGGATGACCTTCGGCGTGAATTCCGCCTTTTCCGACAAAAAAGTTACGGTGCCAGAATACGGCTTCAACTGCCCGTTGGGCGCATCCACCAGCACCCGTACGGGCTCCCCAATCTTCACGTTGACCAATTGATCGCCCGCCACGTAGGCGCGCAGCGTGATGGTGCCCAGGTCGGCGATTTTGTAGAGCGGCTTGCCGTAGCTCACCACTTCGCCCGGCTCGGCAAATTTGACCGTCACCGTGCCCGCCAACGGGTTCACCACCGACGCCTTTTTGAGCTGATCGTCCACCTGCCGGATTTGCTCGGCAATCGGGGCCACTTCGGCCTGCGTACCCCGGCGCTGGGTGCCGAGGGCCGAGGCCTGGGCCGCCCGCTGCTGACGAATGAGCGCGATCTGCCGCTCCAGCACGGCGATTTGGGCGTTGAGGTCGTCCAACTGCTTGGTGGGCGCGGCTCCGGCATTCACGAGGTTCTGGGTGCGGGTGCGTTCGCGGCGGAGAGTGGCGAGCTGCTCCTGCTGGACGGCGATTTGTTGTTCGAAAAACGAGAGTTGGGTTCCCACGTCGGGGGTGCGGCTACCCACAGCCCGCTGGGTGGCCACCAACTGCGCCCGCCGGAGTTGCAGTTGCGCCGGGTCGATTTGCCCGACTACCTGCCCGGCCTTGAGCGTCTGCCCTTCCCCGACGCCGAAGGCCAGCAACGCGCCCGTCGCCTCCGCCGAAACGAGGATTTCCACCGCCTCGAAATTGCCGTACGCATCCGCCCGATCGTTGTCGTTGGAACAGGCCGTCAGGACGAAGAAAAAGCTACTAATCAGGATATTCGCTTTCATAAAATCACTTTTTATCCATTAGTTTCCCGTCATCGTCCGGTATTGAACCAGGGCGAGGAGGCGCTGCAATTCGTGGAGTTTCTGGTCGAGTAAGGCCCGGTTTTCGGCGTTGAGTTCACTCACGTAATCGCGGGAAGCCAGCGCCCCGTTGTCGAGTTGCACGGCGGCGGCCTGCCTGATTTTAGCGCGCAGCGCCACCAGTTCGCGGTCGGTTTCAAGCAGGGCGGTGAAACGGTCCACCTCGGTTTGCTGCTGGCGGAGTTGCACGGACAGGTTTTTCTCGAAAACGACCTGCTGCACGTCGGCCTGCTGGCTGCTGAGGGCGAGCAGCGCCTTGTCGTTGCGGAGCGTGTAGACGTTGCTCAGGTTCCAGTTGAGCCGCAGGCCGCCCACGAAAAAGCCCCGGAAGTCGTTGCGCAGGAAATTCAGCGCCGGGCGGCCCGCGCCGGTTTGGGCAAACACGCTCAGGCGCGGCAGGCGGCGGTTGTCGGCCAGCCGGAGTTGGGCGTCGGCCAGCGCGCGTTGCCGGTCGTACAACCGGAGTTCGGGGCGAGACACCGTCGGCGTCGTTTCCGGCACGACGGGCGTTTGAAGGTCGGTGGTTTCGGTGATGGAAAGTCCGGTCAGCAGGCCCAGCGTCTCGCGGAGGCCACGGCGCTGGGCGGCGAGTTCGGCCAGGCGCTGGTCAGTCTTCAGGCGTTCGGCTTCCAGGGCGTCGAGGTGGGTCGGGGCAGCGACGCCGAACTTTACGTTGGCGGCGGTCTTCCCGATTCGGTTCGTGAGGTCGTCGCGCAGGGTTTGGGTCAGGCGGCGGGTTTCATCGGTGAGCAGAGCGTTGAAATACAGCGCGTTGACCTGGTCTTTCAGCCGGACCAGTTCCACCTCCACCCGCTGCTGATCCAGCGCGGTGTTTGCTGCCTGGACGCGTCGCTGGAGGGGCAGCAGGCCGCCGTCGTACAGGGCGTAGCTGGCGTCGAGGGTGAGTTTGTACTGGTCTTTGCTCAGCGTCGGCACCGACAGATTGGGCAACTCAATCGGCAGGCTCGTCACTTCTGATTGCCAGGTAGCCTGCCCCGTTACGGCGAGTTGCGGCAAGCGCCGGTTGCGCACCAGATTGGCCTGGTTCAGGTCGCCGGTTTGTTGGGCGAGGCTTTTCTGTTGCCGCAGCGGATGATTCCCCATCGCCGCGGCCTGGCACTGTTCCAGCGTCAGGACTTGCTGCGCCGGAGCCGTTTGTCCGGTCAGGATCCATCCCAGCCACAGCAGATGTTTTTTCATGAAACGGCTGGTTAAAGAGTCGTTTTAAATGTTCGTTTAACAGAGAGGCAAAAAAAAATCAGCGTTGCCGCAGGTAAGCCATGATCATCTCAGGTACGATGCGTTTGCGTTCCTGGAGAAACGCCAGAAACCCGTCGTCGTCCAAATCACCGACGTAACTGATGATGGGCCGGGCCATAAAGGGGAACACCACGCTACCCAGCACCGACATTACAAACTGCACCGGATCCATCGACCGGATGTTTCCCCGCTCGGCCTCCTCGCGGAGTTGACGCGTCATCCGTGCCGATTCGAGCATTCCTTTCACGCCCAATTGTTTAAAAAAATCGGCCCCATTTTTTCCATGCTCGGCGAGTATAAACATGGGAACCAACGGATTGGCGATTAAAAAATCCGTGTACCGATCCACGATTTTCCAGACTTTCACTTCCAGCGGCGTCTCTTCGTTGAGCAAACTGACCATCGTCCCGAAGAACGCCCCGAAGGTTTCCAGGTAAATGCTTTTGAACAGTTGCTCCTTGCTGCGAAAGTAATAATTGACCAGAGCAATGTTCACGCCCGCCTCTTCGGCAATGTCCCGGATTTTGGCCCGGTCGTAGCCACGCTCCAGAAACACCTTTTCGGCGGCGAGCTTGATCTTGGTTTCAGTCGCCTGTTCGGTTTCCGGCATGGGCTTTTTACTGGCCACGAAGATAGGGTTGAGGAATTAATTTAAACAAGCGTTTAAAAAGAAATTTTTCCAAAACGAAAACGAGCCAGCCTAAAACTCGACCATCTGTTTGTACAGTTCGGCCAGTTTGGGGTCGCGCTCGTTGGCTTTGATGTCGCGGCGGAGGCCCTTGACGCCCTCCACGTCGGTGAGCAGGCCGAGTACCTGGTAGGCGGCCAGCCGCACGAAGTAAGTGTCGTTGCGGCGGGCGATGCGCTCGAGCAGGGTGATGCTGCGGCGTTTCACGGCGTCGTTCGATTTGACCAGGTATTTACCAAATACGGGCAAGAACTGGTACAAACCGCTGGCATTCAGGCGCTCGAGCTGGGTCTGAAACCACGGATAGCGCGCCTCCTCGCCGCCGTTGGCGAGGTAATTTCCCACCGCCACGACCACTTCCGGGTTGTCCGATTTCTCAAAACGCGTCGCGATGGCCCCGGCGTCGTCGGGCTTGGTGATGAGGTAGGCTTCGAGGGCCTGCGAAGCGACCAAATCGGAGGTATCCTGCAAGGCCTCGCGGTACAGCGCCACGTTTTCGTCGTCGTTGAACGAGGAGAGGGCAATCACCGCCTCAGACCGGACGGCGGGCACAGGGTCGGATTTAATGAGTTTTTGCAGCAGCAATTCGATTTCGACAAACTGTGGCCCGTCGTAATCGGTGAAATTGCCCGCTGCCACCTGCCGGATGCGCCAGAACTTGTCGCTCAGGCCGAGCATCATGATCGAGCGCGCCACCGAGTCGGTCATGTTGTTTTCCAGGCGCGTAATCGCCTCGTAACGAGACGCGTACGCCTCGGCGTTCCGGTACTGAAACACCCAGTCTTTCAGGGGTTTGTCGTGCTCGATGGTGCCGGGAATGACCCGCTCGGCGTCGAGCAGCACCAGATCGGGGCGGCGCGTGAGCGGGAATTCGAGCACCTGCCGGGGCTTGTCGAGGGTGATGTCGTAGCGGGTGCGTTTGTTGTTCACCCAGATGTCGAGCGTGGTGGGCAGACGAAAAACCGGCGTGTAAAGCGTGTCCTGGTTCTGCGAAATGGTCACCGTGAAGCGCCCCACGTCGTAATTCTGCTCGACCTTGATTTCGGGGTGGCCGGGGTTGAAAAACCACTGGTTGAAAAACCAGTTGTAGTCCTGCCCGGTCACGTCTTCGATGGCTTCGCGCAGGTCGTGAATTTCGGCGGTACCGAAGGCGTGGCGCTGCAAATACCGCGTCAGGGCTTCAAAAAACGCCTCGTCGCCCACCAGCTTGCGCAGTTGGTGCAGCACACGGGAGCCTTTCTGATACGAATGCGCGTCGAACACGTCTTCACGGTCGAGGTAGTTGAAGCGCACCAGCGGCTCCTGTTTTTGCTCCGACTCGGCCAGGTACTCGTTGAGTTGGGTCTGGGCCTCGTAGTCGGCGGCGTCTTTGCCGCGCTGGTGCTCGGCCCAGAGGTACTCGGCGTACGTGGCGAAGGCTTCGTTGAGCGGCAAATTGGCCCACGACTCCGCCGTCACGTAATCGCCAAACCAGTGGTGGGCCAGTTCGTGGGCGATGGTGGCGTCGTCGTTGGCGTCCACGAGTTGCTTTGGCGTCTTCAACACCGACTCGCCGTGGACGGTGGCCGTGGTGTTTTCCATCGCTCCGCTCACGAAATCGCGCACGGCAATCTGGGCGTATTTGTCCCAGGGAAACTTCAGGCCGAAGCGGTCGTTGAAAAACCGCAGCATTTCCGGCGTTCGCCCAAAAATCGCCTTCGCGTAGGGCGCAAACTTCGGCTCGACGTAGTAACTGATCGGCACGCCGCCCACCGCCGAATCCGTCACGACGGCAAATTCGCCCGCCGCCAGCATGGCCAGGTACGGCGCGTGGGGCTGGGTTTGCCGCCAGTGATCGGTGCGGGTGTTGTCGGGGTTGGGTTTGGACGAAATCAACCGGCCGTTGGAAAGCGTTTTAAAACCGGGTTCGACGGTCAGAAAAACGTCCTGCGTCATTTTCACGTTGGGCGCGTCGAGGGTCGGAAACCAGACCGAATTAGACTCGGTTTCGCCCTGGGTCCAAAGCTGGCGGGGTTTGGTTGAATCGGCGTTGGTGGGGTTGATGAAATACAACCCCCGGTTGCTTTTTATCGCCTCGCTGCCCCCGGCGGGCACCTCGTTGGGCCGGGCCACGTAGCCGATGCGCAGGGTGTAGCGTTGCTGGCGGGTAAACGATCGCCCCAAATCCACCGTCAGGATTTTTCCGTCGTGTTTAAAACCCAGCGTGTCCGTCGTGACGACGGTCCCTTCGGGCGTGAGCAACGTGTCGCGGCGGCTCCGCGATCGGGCCAGCACCTGGGCGGCCAGCGCCGAATCGCGGCGTAAAATGCCCGTCGTGTCGGTTTTCAGCCGGGCCAGGAGCGAGTCGCGGGCGGTGAGGCGGGCGCGGAACTCGTCGGTGGTCACGAGCGTATCGAGCCGGGCCACGTAGCCGATGCGCATGGCTTTGGCGTCGAGGTCGAGGGTGCTTTGCGGGTAAAAATGCGGACGGAGCGTCAGCGTGGCCGTGCCGTGGAGTTGCTGGGCGGCCCAGTCGGGGCGCAGGTCGAGCCGGGTGTGGAGCAAATCGTGCGGGAGCGGCCGCGAAGGCTGGTACCGGCCTTTTTTGGAAACCCAGACCGGCACTTTTCGCGTGGAAGTAGCGGCAGGGCCAGCCGGAGCCGGGTTCGACTCTTCGATGATCGGCTGGGGCAACGAACGCAACCGCGCTGAATCGAGCACGACGGGCGTGTTGGTGGGGCGCGGGGCGGCACCCGACACCTGACCCCGGCCCTGACGGGTCAGCAGCAGGCTGGTGAAAAGGAAAACGAGAAGTGGAGCGTAGCGAAACGGCATTCGGTAAAAAGCGATACGATTCGGGTAACGACGAAAACGGGTTTTTCAGGATGTCGCCCGGCCAATTCCCTGCCGAGTAGCCTGGATGGCCGGGCCATACGAGGCCAGCAACGTGATGCCCACCAGCGCCAGGGCGGTCAGGGCAAAATCGCCGGGGAGCATTTTCACCGGGTAGGCATCCACGAGCGAGGTCATCAGGCCCATTTTCACCAACCCGAACCGTTGCTGCACCCCGCAAATCAACACCCCCAGCACCAGCCCGACGCTGGCCCCGGTGAAGGCCACCAGCGCGCCTTCGGCCAGGAAAATCCGCCGGATGAGCGTTGGCGTCGCGCCCATCGCGTACATCACGCGCACGTCGTCCTGTTTGTCGAGGGCCAGCATATTCAGCGAACAATAAATGTTGAACGAAGCCACGGCAATGATCAGCGTCAGGGTGATGAACACGAACAATTTTTCAATCTGAATGGCCCGGAGCAACCCGGCGTGCTGCTCGTCGGGCGTGAGCACCCGAAACGCCGGGCCGACCACCCGGGCCGCGTTGGCCCGCACCGCCGACACGTCGGCACCGGGTTGCAGGCGCAGTTCGAGGGCGGTGCGGCGGTTTCCGGCTTCGAGTACGGCCTGCGCGACGGCCAGCGGCACGATGACGTACCGGTCGTCGTACTGTTGCTCGATGCTGAACACGCCGCCGGGCAGCACGTTTTCGCGCACAAACGCGTCGCTCGTGGGCAGGCTCAGGTTGGCATCGCGGCGCGGGTACCAGAGTTCGAGCGGGGTCAGGTCGTCGTCCACGGCCACGCCGAGGCTGCGGGCCACGCCGTAGCCGAGCAGCGCAAACGGTTGGGCACCTTCCTGCAACGTCAGGCGGCCTTCCACCAACGCCGTGTCGAGTTGCGGGCGCGTGGCGAGGTTGTCGTCCACGCCGCGCAGGGTCACCACGGCGCGGAGGTTGCGGTACTGGGCCAGGGCGTTTTCCTCGATCACCTGCGCCACGGCCTGCACGCCCGGCACCCGGCGGAGTTGCTGCACGAGGGTTGGATTCACAACGAACCGCTTGCCTTCGGCGGGGCTGATGGTCAGGTCGGCGTCGAAGGTGCGGAACAATTTGCGGTTGAAGTCTTCCAGCCCGTTGAACACCGACAGCACAATGACCAGGGCCATCGCGCCCACGCCGACGCCCAGCATCGAAATGTTCGCGATGAGGCTGATGAAGGTTTTCTTCTTTTTCGAGAAAAAATACCGGCGGGCAATGCGGACGGCGAGGGACATAATTTTGAATGAGTGAATGGGTGAATGAGTGAATAGAAAGGCCTGCTAATCACTCCTTCGCTCCTTCAAAATTCAATCATTGGTTTCTTCGGCGGGCGGAATCTCCAGGTTCGCAAACAGGGCGTCCATTTTGGCGGCGTATTCGGCGGTGTCGTCGAGAAAAAACTGCAACTCCGGAATGATGCGCACCTGGTGGCGGATGCGGTTGGCCAGAATCTGACGGATGTTTTTGGTTTTGGCGCGTACCTGTTCGAGCAAGCCTTCCTTGTCTTTGGCGAGCATGAAGCTCAGGTAGGCACGGGCAATGGCCAGGTCGGGCGACACCTTCACGTCGGTGACGGTGACGAAGGCGCTGTCGAACTGGCTGCGGAGGTCGCGTTGAAAAATTTCACCCAGGTCTTTCTGAATCTGCCGGGCGAATTTCTGCTGTCGTTTGGAATCCATTTTTCAGTTTTCAGTTGGCAGTTTACAGTTCACAGGTGGGCCGGTGGCGGGTTTATTCGTAAACTGAAAACCAATTAAACGATGCGGCTGGTTGTTCAAAAAGGCGTGCCGGGTGACCTTTCCGGCTGGGTCTTTCTGACGTACCGCTTTTCCTGACAAATATCCGCAATTCCGGGGAGTTTGGGGCGGGCCTGGAAAGATTCCGGGGAAAGTGGCGAACTTTGGCCGTCTTAAAAAGGCGGTTCAGGCGAACCGCCCCCCTCTACCGTGCTGCGTTTCTTTCGTTCCAACGCCGTTTTTCAGCTTGTCAGCCTGTTGCTCCTGCTGGTGCTGGTGCGTTTGCCGGGTTACCTGATGGGGCTGCCCCTGCTCGTGCCCGAATTGCAGTGGATGCTGCTGGGGGAGCAACTCAACAAGAACTTGTTGCTGTACGCCGACGTGTGGGACAGTACTGCGCCCCTGGCGGCGCTCGTCTACGCGGGCATCGACGCCGTGTTCGGCCGTTCGCAGACGGCGTACCTGGTGGTTGCTTTGCTCTGTTCGGCCTTTCAGGTCGTGTATTTCAACGAATTGATGAACCGGCGCGGAGCGTTTCCCGAGCGAAACTACCTGCCGGGGCTGATGTACCTCGTGGTGCTGAGCACGTCGGTGGACTGTTTCACCCTCTCGCCCGCGCTGATGGCCACCACGCTGCTCCTGCTAGCGCTGGGCACCCTGCTCAGGCAACTCGACCGGGCCGGTGCCACCGACGACGTATTTGAAATTGGGTTTTACACCGCCGCCGCGCTGCTGTTTTATCCCCCGGCGGGGTTGTTTGTGCTCTGGGCCGTGGTGTCGCTGCTGTTGTACAGCGGGGCAAGTTTCCGGCAACATTCGCTGCTGGCGTTTGGGTTTCTGTTTCCCCTGTTGCTCACGGCCCTGTACTACTACCTCGATGGTCACTACGCCGACTTCAGCCGGATTTTTCTGGCCTCGGTGGTGCAAATCCGGCAGTACAACCTCAACGATTTCCGTAGTCTGCTGCTGGCGGTGGTATTGCCCCTGACGTTTGCCGTACTGGGATTTTTCCGGCTGCTCAACTTTGGGCGGTTCACCAACTTCCAGACCCGCGTCCAGCAAATCATGGTGTTCTGGCTCATCACGGCGGTGCTTTCCGTCGCGCTGATGCCCTTTCTGGCCCCGATGCAATTCGTGACATTTGTGCCCTGCGTGGCGTTTTTCTGCGTGTATTTCTTTTCGTCGTTCAAACGCCAGTGGATTCCTGAACTGTTGTTTCTCGTGTTCATCGGCGGCGTGGTGCTCATTGGATATCAGGCCCTTGGAACCCGCTCTGGCGGAGTAACCACCGGCCAGTTGGCCAACCTCCGCCTGCCCCCGGCCCACCTCCCGCCCGACATCCGGGGCAAACGCATTATCGTCCTCGGCGATGCGCTCAGCGAGTACCTCGAAAACTTTCCCGCCACGCCGTACCTCAACTGGAGCCTGGCCCGCTACGACCTCGAACGCCTCGACAACTACGACAACGTCATCAACATCCTGCGCAACTTCGAGCAGGACCCGCCCGAATACATCATCGACCGGCAAAACCTGGTACCCAAACTTTTTACGCGCATCCCGGCCCTCCAGCGCCGTTACCGACGGGTGGGGGAGGGTATTTACCGCCGAGTGTAAAGTGGAAAGTGTAGAGTGGAAATGCTACAGTGCATTACTTTCCACTTTTAACTCTACACTTTACACTTCTCAGCACCCCATTTTCGCCACTCTTTGCTGGTGCCGACCGCCTTCAAAATTGGTGTTCAGAAAAACCTCGACGCACTGCCGGGCTTGCTCGACCGACGTGAACCGGGCGGGCAGGCAGAGCACGTTGGCGTTGTTGTGCTGGCGCACGAGGGCGGCCACTTCGGTGTTCCAGGCCAGTCCGGCCCGCACGCCCGCGTGTTTGTTGGCGGTGATGGCCACGCCATTGCCGCTGCCACAGACCAGAACGCCGAAGTCGGCCTGGCCCGTTTCGACGGCCTTTGCCACCGGGTGCGCGAAGTCAGGGTAATCGGCGGAGTCGGTGGAGTAGGTGCCGAAGTCGGTGACGTGGTAGCCTTGCAGCGCGAGGTGGTCGGCGATGGCTTTTTTGTAGGCGAAACCGGCGTGGTCAGCGCCGACGGCGATGCGGAGGGGCATTTGGAAGAAGGTATGTTTTTTGCAACATTTCCGGCGAAACCGGCGTTAGCCTACTCCGCCCGACCCAAATTTGGGGTTGGCAAAGGTACACATTCAGTTTACAGTGGGTAGTTGACAGTTTGCAGAAAACCAAGTGCATCCCACCGTGACTACAACATCAGGCGGCCCGCCGTAGGGAGGCGAACGGCCTCAGAATCAGTTTAAAGACATGAAATCCGACGAAGTAAATGAAACCGGCGCGGGGCAAAATGGCCTGTCTGTCGCCTTGCCCGCCAACCCGAAGCTGCCCCAGCCGAACCAGGAAGGACTGAAAAAAGCCCCCCTCACCGACGTTTCGCTGATGAACCCCGCCGTACCCGGCGACGAAGCCCGCATCCGCGAGGCCTTTCAGGATCGCAACTGGAACGAAATCAAGAGCGCCGACTCGTGGGTGGTCTTCAAAGTGATGGCCGAATTTGTGGAGGGCTTCGACCGACTGGCCAAGATCGGCCCGTGCGTGTCGCTGTTCGGCTCGGCCCGCACGCCCGAAACGAGCGAATATTACAAAATGGCCCAGGATATTGCCTGCAGACTGGTCGAGGAAGGCTACGGCGTCATTACTGGCGGCGGGCCGGGCATCATGGAGGCAGCCAACAAGGGCGCGCAATCGCAAGGCGGTAAGTCGGTGGGCCTCAACATCAAACTGCCTCACGAGCAGTACCCCAACAAGTACATCGACCACGACAAAAGCATCAACTTCGACTTTTTCTTTGTCCGGAAAGTGATGTTCGTAAAATACGCCCAGGGCTTCGTGGTGCTGCCGGGCGGCTTCGGCACGCTCGATGAATTGTTTGAAGCCCTCACCCTCATCCAGACCGGCAAAATCGCCCGGTTCCCCATTGTGCTGGTGGGTAAATCGTTCTGGACGGGCCTGCTCGCGTGGATTGAGGAAGTCATGCTCACCCGCGAGGGCAACATCAGCCCCGGCGACACGAAACTCGTCAGCGTGGTGGACACGCCCGACGAAGCTGTAAAAGTAATCGATGATTTTTACGAGAAATACCTGCTCAAACCCAACTTCTGACGAGGTCAGAACTCCAGGTACGGCGTCAGTTTCTCCAGCGTTTTTTCGTCCAGCACTTTCACTTTCAGCAAATCGTTGGGGGCACCGAACGCGCCGTGCTGCTGGCGGTAGGCCACGATGGCTTTGGCTACGTGAAACTTCAGGTACGGGTGCCGGAGTTGCTCGAACGTCGCCGTGTTGACGTTCAACCGGCGCAGTTGCGGATTGCGCAGCGTGGCGTGTTTGAGCAACTCGTCAACGACGGTCGAATCCAGTCCCCACACTTCCCGCACCTGACCGACGTCGTAAAACCCCCCGAACTCTTCCCGTTTTTTCACAATCCGCGCCGAAAGTTTGGAGCCAATGCCGTACACGCGCTTCAACTCGGTTGTGTCTGCCGTATTGAGGTCGAAGGTGAACGGTGTTTTCGGGGCGGCTTTCGCCTCCGAAAACGCCATCCTGGGCGTTTCCGGCGTGGCCGTGGGAGCAGACGCCGGGAGGGCGGGCACCCGACGTTCGGGGGTGCCAGGCAGTTGGATGTACGGTTCGAGCCGGTGGTAGGTTTCTTCGGGAAAGTCGTAAATCTTCAGCAAATCCTCTTTTTTGCGAAACGTTCCGCCCTTGCTGCGGTACTTCACGATGCGCTCGCCGAGCCAGCGCGGCAGGCCGAGTTGTTGCCATTGTTCGGCGGAAATGACGTTGGGATTGAAGGCAAACAGCCGAACGGGCGGGGCCTCGTCGGGGTCGTCGGCGCGGGTGCTGGCACGGGGCGGGAACCGATTGTCGGCGTAGCGGCGCGGCGAGCGCGGCTCGGCGGATTCGATCGTCAGCCCGGCCAGCAGGCTGTCGAGTTGGCGCTGGTCGGCGGTGCCGGTATCGGAGGTGCGGGCGGGCCACAAATCGAGCAGAAACGGGGCCAGTAACGCCAGCAGCGTGATGAGCATCAGCACGAGAAAACCCCGCGCTTCGGCCTGGCTGAAGCCGAAATAATCGCGGATGGCCTGGTTGAGGCGGCGAAACATGGCAGGAAAAAAGGGAAGGTGGGCAGGCAAGGTTGGAAAAAGCCCGCCCCGCTCCAAACCGTTCCCTAAGTTTAACCCGAACCCCTATCTTTGCCCGCTGAAACCCGTTTCCCGACCCAATGGCTGACGCTCCCCAAACCAATCCCAACGATACTGCCGGCACGCTCAAAGACATTATTTCCCACGCCAAAGAATACGGCTTCGTCTTCCCTTCCTCCGAAATCTATGACGGCCTGCAGGCCGTGTACGACTACGGCCAGAACGGCGTGGAACTGAAAAACAACCTCAAAACCCTCTGGTGGAAGGCCATGACGATGCTCCACGACAACGTGGTGGGCATCGACGCGGCCATTTTCATGCATCCGCTCACCTGGAAGGCCTCGGGCCACGTGGACTCGTTCAACGACCCGATGATCGACAACCGCGACAGCAAAAAACGCTACCGCGCCGACCAACTCCTCGAAGCCAAAGCCGAAGAATACGCCGCTCACGGCCACCCCGAGCGCGGCCAGACGTTGCTCAGCCGCATGGGTCGCCTGCTCGACGCCAACGACCTCGACGGCGTGCGCGAACTCATCCTGGAGGAAGGCATCAAAGACCCGATTTCGGGCACCGACAACTGGACCGAGGTGCGGCAATTCAACCTGATGTTCAGTACGCAGGTCGGGTCGGTGAGCGAAGACGCCAGTTTGATTTACCTGCGTCCCGAAACGGCGCAGGGCATTTTTGTCAACTTCCTGAACGTCCAGAAAACGGGCCGGATGAAACTGCCCTTCGGCATTGCCCAGATTGGCAAAGCTTTCCGGAATGAAATCGTGGCGCGCAATTTCATTTTCCGGATGCGCGAATTCGAGCAGATGGAAATGCAGTTTTTCTGTCGCCCCGGCACCGAAAAAGGGTGGTACGAACATTGGAAAGCCACCCGCCTGAAGTTTCACCAGGCCCTGGGTCTGCCCGCCGAACGGCTCCGGTTTCACGACCACGACAAACTGGCCCACTACGCCAACGCCGCCGTGGACATCGAGTACCAGTTTCCGTTTGGGTTTCGCGAAATCGAGGGCATCCACAGCCGCACCGATTTTGATTTGAAAAGCCACCAAGAGCTTTCCAAAAAGAAACAACAGTACTTCGACAACGACCTCGACGAGGCGGGCAAACCCTACGGCAATTACGTGCCCTACGTGGTGGAGACCTCCGTTGGGGCTGACCGGCTCTTCCTGGCCGTGCTTTGCAACGCCTACACCGAAGAAACAACGGCGGCAGGCGCTCCTGGCGAAGGCGGGGAGCAGAAATCGCGCACGTATCTGAAATTCCACCCGGCGGTGGCTCCCGTGAAGGCGGCGATTCTGCCGCTGGTGAAAAAAGACGGCTTGCCCGAAAAAGCCCGGGAAATCCAGCACCTGCTCAAGTTCGATTTCAACGTTTTTTACGAAGAACGCGACAGCATCGGCAAGCGCTACACCCGGCAGGACCTGATCGGTACGCCGTTCTGCATCGCCGTGGACCACCAGACGCTCGAAGACGACACCGTGACCATCCGCCACCGCGACACCACCCAGCAGGAGCGCGTATCGGTTTCTGAACTTAAAGGCCGCATCGGACACGCCGTTTCGATGGAGCGGGTGTTCGAGCAATTGTAACCGACCAACCCAGAACTAACGGGTTTTTCCAGACCTAACAGGTTTTTGAAACCTGTTAGGTCTAACGGGGGGCATGGTTTTTTAAGGAATTCGACGGTCAGCCAGCGACTTCCGGCTGACCAATTCATCCTCCTAATCTACCCGTTCCCATGAGAGCAGACATCGGTGTTCCCGAGAAGAACCTCCAGGAAATGGCCACGCGCCTCAACGTGCTGCTGGCCGACGAACACGTGCTTTACGTAAAAACCCGGAATTACCACTGGAATGTGACGGGGAAGAGCTTCCTCGAATACCACGAATTTCTCGAAAAGCTGTACACCGAACTGGCCGAGCACATCGACGAAATCGCCGAGGAAGTGCGCACCCTGGGTCACCACGCCATTGGCAGCATGAAGGATTTCCTCGAACTGGCCCGGTTGCTCGAATCGAAGCAGCGGCCCGTGAAAGACCCGCTGAAAATGCTCGAGGAACTGAAAGACGACCACGAGACCCTCATCAAAGCCACCCGGCAGGACATCGAGAAGGCCGAAGAACTCGACATGGCCACGACGGCCGACTTTCTGGTGGATAAGGTGCGGTACCACGAAAAAACAGCCTGGATGCTTCGGGCGTATCTTGAATGAGTTCAGGGTTCAAAGTTTAGGGTTGAAGCAGCTAACTCTAAACCCTGAACGCTAACTCAAAAAATCAAACTTCATCAACCATGCGCTCCTACGACACTCTTTCGCAGGCCACCAACGACTTGCTGGCCCGTGGCTACACCGAAAACTTCACGCTGGAAGGCAACCAGTTGACCAGCAGCAAGTTAAACCTGCGGTTCAACCCGGACGATTTTGAAATTGTGGAAACGCACCGGTTCGAGGGCGAAAGCGACCCCGGCGATATGTCGGTGGTGTACGCCATCGAATCGAAGGACGGCCACAAAGGACTGATGGTCAACGCCTACGGCACCTACGCTTCGACGCTTTCCGGCGATATGGCAAAGAAGTTGAACAGCGTGGGCTGAACATACGATTGAATGCTGCGTTGTGAATGCTGAAGGGTTGGCCCTGATTCAGCATTCACAACGCAGCATTCAACAAATAAAAAAAGTGCGCATCCTTATCCCGACGTATGTCCGCCAACCGATTGAAGTCGTTTGGGCAGGCTTTGACGAAACGCTTTTCAGAAAACTCAGCCCGCCTTTCCCACCCGCAACCCTGCTCCGCTTCGACGGCTCCCTGCCCGGCGACGAGGTTCACGTCGAGTTGAACTTCTTTTTTTTTAAACAAACCTGGGTCAGTCTGATCACCGGGCAGCACGAGTCGCCCGAGGAGATTTACTTCGTGGACGAGGGCATCGAATTACCGTTTTTCCTGCGCACCTGGCGGCACAAACACCGCATTGCCCGCCGGGGCACGGGCAGTTGCATCATCGAGGAAATCGAGTTCCGTACGCCGTTCCTGCTGATGGATTACCTGCTGTACCCGGTGTTGTACGGCCAGTTTGCCTACCGAAAGCCCATTTACCGACGAGTTTTCGGGAAATAATTTTCCGAAAAGCTTATATTTCTACGCCGACCGGTACCGGTTCCTGAGCGGCGGCGTGCATCTTCTGATCATCAAGTACGCCTTCCCACCGGCCCACAACCGCCGTAGCGAGGCAATTGCCGATGACGTTGACCGACGTACGGGCCATGTCCATCAGTTCGTCGATGCCCATGATGAGGAGCACCGGCCACTCGGGCAGGCCAAACGTAGCCACCGCCCCGAGCAGAATCACGAGCGTGGCCCTTGGAATACCCGCTACGCCCTTGCTCGTGAGCATCAGCAGAAACACCATCAGCAGTTGCTTTTCAATCGGAAAATGGATGTTGCCCGCCTGGGCCACGAACACCGCCGCCAGCGACAGATACAGCGTGGAGCCGTCGAGGTTGAAGCTGTAGCCAGTGGGCATCACGAACGACACCACCTGTCGGGGCACCCCGAATTTTTCCATCTGCTCCATGGCTTTCGGCAGGGCCGACTCCGAACTGGTCGTGGCAAAGGCGATGGACACGGGTTCGGCAATCTGCTTAATGAATTTCAGAATCGGCACCCGCACGATCAGCGCCACCGGCACCAGCACCAGCAGCAAAAATGCCAGCAGCGCGCAGTACAGCGTAACCAGCAGCAGCGCCAGGTTGCGGAGCACGTCGAGGCCCATGTGCCCGACGGTTTCGGCAATGGCCGCCCCCACGCCGATGGGCGCGTAATACATGATGAGTTTCGTGAATTTGAACATCACCTCGGCCAGCAGTTCGACGCCACCGACGAACTTCTTTTTTTTGTGCTCGGCCAGCAGCGCCAGGCTGATGCCAAAGAGAATGCTGAACACCACCACTTGCAGCACCTGCCCTTCGTAAACGGATTTGGCGATGTTTTCGGGGAAAATGTGCACGATCAAGTCCTGCCAGCCCTGGGCTTTCACGGCGGGTAGTTTTTCGTTGAAGCTCTGGGGCGGTATCAGGCCCCGGCCCGGCTCGAACCAATTGGCAAACAGCAGCCCGATGGCCAGGGCAAAGGTGGTGATCACCTCAAAATAAAGCAGGGATTTCCAGCCCATCCGGCCCACCTGCCGGAGGTTGGAGTGCCCGGCGATGCCCGTCACCAGGGTGGCGAAAAGCAGCGGAGCGATGATGGTTTTGATGAGCTGGAGGAAGATTTTCCGGAGAAAATTTAACTGGACGGCCACTGCCGGAAAATCGTACCCGATTTCGGTGCCAATCAGCATCGCCACCAGGATGGAGGTCGTCAGGGAGCGCCTGCCGAAGGCATAGGCCACAAAACCACCCAGTGCCAGCCAGCGCAGCAGCAGCAACAGCCCGGCAGGCAGCGGCAAAATGGCGTAGGCCGACAGCACGGAAGCAAGGGCGGCGAGGGTAAACAGGAACAGCGCACTGAGTAGAATGCGGGAGCGAGTCATGAGGAGCAGAGCGGGGGAGACGTTTTTGGATTCGTAAACTTAGAAAAATTAGTCGGTCTGGCGTTGCGCCCGGCGGTCACGAGCGGCGGGGAACCGTTCAGCGGGTTGAAACTAAGTTTTTTACGCCCGGAATTGGCTACGCGGCTGAAAAGGCTTAGACTTGCCAGCGCGTTGGCAATCCTTATTCTCCACCCGTTTCCTTTCCTTAAACCCATGAACGAAACCCTCCCTCTCGAAAAAGAACTCGCGCCCATTTTTTTGGAAAAACTGCCTGCCTTCCCCGACGAAGTCAAAGAAGTAGTGGTGAAAATTGCGCCCTGGCTCACCCTAATCGGGGCAATTTTTGGGGCCTTCGGCGTGCTGGCCGCCATCGGCCTGGGCGGGTTTCTATCCGTCGCTTCCATTGGCGTGGCGGCGTACGGCTCGCTTTGGCAGTACTGGGTTTCCATCATTGGGCTGGGCATCGTGGTGGCGCTGTACGCGATGGCGTTCAGTCCGCTACGCGCCCGGCAACGTCGGGGCTGGAATTTTCTGTATTACGCGCTTTTGGTCAACCTGGTGGTGTGGCTGGTCACGTTCAGCCTCGTGAGCCTCGTCATCGGGGGCTTCCTCGGCTTCTGGATTTTGTTTCAGGTGCGGGAGAAGTTCGTCTGAGCGGTTTGAACCGCACGACGGACTACCAGAATTGGCCCGGATTTTAGGATTTTCAGGAATCAGCCATCCTGAAAATCCTAAAATCCGGGCCAATCGCGGCGACCGTCGCACGGTTCAGACCAACCACTCGTCATAAGAACTTGGTCAGGGCAGCATCGTTGGTTACTTTTGGGAAAGACCTTGACCAAAAGCCAACACCCTTGAACCAACTCGAAATCCGCGACGTGGTGAAACGCTACGCCGCCCACACTGCCCTGAGTGGCGTGAGCCTCAACGTCCCGAAAGGACAAATCTTTGGCCTGCTTGGCCCCAACGGTGCGGGTAAAACCTCGCTCATCCGCATCATCAACCAGATTACCGCCCCCGACGAAGGCAAAGTGCTGTTCAGCGGCGAACCCCTCCAGCCCAAACACATCGAGCGCATCGGCTACCTGCCCGAAGAGCGTGGCCTGTACAAAAAGATGAAAGTGGGCGAGCAGTTGCTCTACCTGGCCCGCCTCAAGGGCCTCTCGGCGCCCGAAGCCACCGAACGCCTCAAACGCTGGTTCATCAAATTCGACATCAAAGACTGGTGGGGCAAAAACGTGGAGGACCTCTCGAAGGGGATGCAGCAGAAGTGCCAGTTCATCGCCACGGTGGTTCACGAACCCGAACTCATCATTCTCGACGAGCCGTTTTCGGGTTTCGACCCCATCAACGCCAACCTGCTCAAGGATGAAATCCTCGAACTGAGAGCCAGGGGCAGCACCATCATTTTCTCGACCCACCGCATGGAATCGGTCGAGGAACTCTGCGACCACATCGCCCTCATCAACCGCTCGAAAGTGGTGCTCGACGGCGAGAAGAAAGCGATCAAAAACCAGTTTAAAGACAACAGCTTCACGGTCGAATACACCGGTTCGACGCCCATCCTGCCCGGCGGTTACGAGGTGCTCGACAGTCGCGAACTGGAACCCGGCGTGGGGCGGATGCACGTGCGCATCGGCGCGGGCGGCAGCGTAAACGGGCTGATTACCAGCGTACTCGGCCAGGTGGAGTTGCACTCCTTTCAGGAAAACATTCCGTCGTTCAACGAAATCTTCATCAAAACCGTCGGGGGTGAAATACCCGCCGAAGCCTGACCCTTTTTCCAACCGTAACCTTCGCCGACAGGAATGTCGGCGCTACGTGTATGAACAAAATCTTCCTGATCATCAAGCGCGAATACCTGGTTCGGGTCAAAAAGCGCTCATTCATCCTCCTGACGCTGCTGACGCCCCTGATCATGACCAGTTTCGTGGCCGTGCCGGCCTGGCTGGCCACCCGCACCGAAGAGGCCAAAGCCATCGAAGTGCTCGACGACAGCGGGCAATTTGGCGGCAAGTTCAAAAACACCGACGAACGGGTTTTCAACTACAGCACCAAACCGCTCGAAGTGGCCAAGAAAGACGTCCTCAGCGGCAAGAGTTACGCTCTGGTGTACATTCCGAAGGACATCCTCGACAACCCGAAGGGCCTAAAGATTTTCTCGAAAAAGAACGTGAGCCTCAGCCTGCAAAACGCCCTGGAAAACACTGTGGAGCAGGAAATCGAGAATGTGAAACTCGTGAAGGCGGGCATCGACCGCAAAACCCTGGACGATACGAAAGTGAAAGTGAGTTCGTCGACGTTCAACCTTAGCGAAGAAGGCGAAAAAAGCGGCAGTTCGGGTGCGGCCACGGCCATCGGGTATTTTTGTGCGTTCCTGATTTACCTGACGGTGTTCATCTACGGCGCGCAGGTGATGCGGGGCGTGATGGAGGAAAAAAGTAGCCGCATCGTCGAGGTCATGATTTCGTCGGTAAAGCCGTTTCAGTTGATGATGGGCAAAATCGTCGGCATCGGGCTGGTGGGGCTGACGCAGTTTCTGCTTTGGATTCTGCTCACGTTCTTTATTTCCTCGACCGTCGTGCCCGCCATCACCGGCAAGCCCGACTCCCGTTTCAGCACCGAACGGTTCAGTCAGGCCCAGGGACAGAAAGACCCGGTCGGCGTGAAAAAAGCCGCCGCACCGCCGAAAGAAAAAGGCTTCATGGCTGAAATGAGCGCCGCTGTGGGTACGCTCAACTTTCCGCTCATCGTCGGCTGCTTCCTGTTTTACTTCCTGGGCGGTTACCTGTTGTACAGTTCGCTGTTTGCAGCGGTCGGGTCGGCGGTCGACAGCGAGACCGACGTGCAGCAGTTCATGTTCCCGATTACGATTCCCATCATCATGTCCATCATCGCGGCGCAGTTCGTGCTCAACAACCCCGATGGCTCGCTCGCGTTCTGGATGTCCATCATTCCGTTCACCTCGCCGATTATCATGATGGTGCGCATCCCGTTCGGGGTGGAAACCTGGCAGATTCTGCTTTCGATGGCGTTGCTTATTTTGGGTTTCGTCGGCACCACCTGGCTGGCCGGGCGCATTTACCGCATCGGCATCCTGATGTACGGCAAAAAGGTAAACTACCGCGAATTGTCGAAATGGGTGTTTTACCGGGGGTAAACAGAGAGCAGAGGGGATAGAGCAGAGAGAATAGAGACCTCCACATTGCCTCTTTCTATTCTCTCTGCTCTATTCTCTCTACGCTAATTTTAACAGCTTTTAACGTATCAAGCCCCGCCCATCGCGGGGTTTTTTCTATTTTTGGACGCTTTTTAAAAACGGTTCCCCACGGAACGCCCCCGATTTCCCCTTCTTATGCAAAATTTCCGACGCATCAACAACCTCACCGGCTGGTTGGTGTTTGCCGTGGCCTTCTTTACTTACGCCGCCACCGTGGAACGCACGGCCTCGTTCTGGGACTGCGGCGAGTTCATCGCCGTGGCGTACAAACTCATGGTACCGCACCCGCCGGGCGCGCCGTTTTTCCTCCTCCTGGGCCGGTTGGCGTCGATGCTCGCCCTCGGCGACGTCACGCAGGTGGCGTACTGGGTCAATATGGTGTCGGTGGTGGCCTCGGCGTTTACGATTCTGTTTTTGTTCTGGACGATTACGATCCTGGGCCGGAAGCTCATCAATAAAAACGAAACCGAGCTTTCCTCCGGCGAAACTCTGCTGCTGATGGGCGCGGGAGCGGTCGGGGCGCTGGCCTACACCTGGAGCGATTCGTTCTGGTTTTCGGCGGTCGAGGCCGAAGTGTACGGACTTTCGTCGTTTTTCACGGCCATCGTCATCTGGGCCATGTACAAGTGGGAGGCCATCGACGACGAAGCCGCCGCCAACCGCTGGCTGATTTTCATTGCCTACCTCGTGGGTCTTTCCATCGGCGTTCACCTGCTGAACCTCGTCACGATTCCGGCGCTCGCGCTGATTTATTACTTCAAAAAATACCGTAACCCGACCATCCGCGGTGGGCTGCTGGCCGTTTTCATCGGCTTTCTGATTCTTGGTTTCATCAACGCCGCCATCATTCCCGGCCTGCCGACGGTGGCGTTTCAATTCGAATTGCTGTTTGTCAACACGCTGGGGTTGCCGTTCAATTCGGGGGCGTTGTTTTTCACCATTTTGCTCGTTGGGGGGCTGGTCTGGGCCATTCGCTACTCGATTCGCAAGCAAAATGCCCTGCTCAACGTGGCCCTGCTTTCGCTGGCCTTCATCCTGATCGGCTACATTTCGTACACCCTCGTGCTGGTGCGGGCCAATTACAACCCGCCCATCAATGAAAACGACCCGAAGGATGCCGTCGGGTTCACGTACTACCTCAAGCGCGAGCAGTACGGCAGCCGTCCGCTGCTGTTCGGTCCGGTGTTTACGGCCCAGGCCATCGACATCAAAAAAGGCGCGCCGATGTACAAAAAGGAGGGCGGGCGCTACGTGCTGTACAAATACCGGCCGGATTACGTGTGGAACAACGAACAAATGCTGTTTCCCCGCATTCACAGCCACGATCCGGGCCATCCGGAGTTGTACGCGCAGATGCTGGGAATTCCAAAAGTTGCCGATCCCGACGACCCGCGCCGCGAACGCTACCGAAAGCCAACGTTTGGCGAAAACCTGCGCTTCATGTTCAGCCACCAGATGGGGCACATGTACATGCGCTATTTCCTCTGGAATTTCGCCGGGCGCGAAAGCGACGTGGAAGGAGCCGGTTCGCTGCCGAAGCTGAAGGGCGGCGATTTTCCGGAAAGCATCAAGGCCAACAAGGGCCACGACAACTTCTATTTCCTGCCGCTGCTGCTGGGCCTGCTAGGCTTTTTCATCCAGTACCGGCGCGAGGAAAAGGATTTCCTGGTCGTCACGCTCATCTTCCTGATGACGGGCCTGGCGCTGGTGGTGTTCATCAACTCGCCGCCCGTGGAGCCGCGCGAGCGCGACTACATTTACGTCGGGTCGTTTTACGCCTTCGCCATCTGGATTGGCCTCGGCGTGATGCAACTGGCCGAATGGCTGGAAAAAGTGGTGAAAAGCGGCACCACGCGGGCCGTGGCCGCCACCGCGGTTTGCGCGCTGGTGCCGGGCATGATGGTGACCAAAAGCTGGGACAACCACAACCGCAACCACCGCTACCAGTCGGTCGATTTTGCCAAAAATATGCTCAACAGTTGCGCCCCGAACGCGATTCTGTTCACTGGCGGCGACAACGACACCTTCCCGCTCTGGTACGTGCAGGAGGTCGAAGGCTTCCGCACCGACGTGCGCGTGTGCAACCTCTCGCTACTGGGCACGGGCTGGTACATCGACCAGATGAAGCGCAAAACCTACGAGTCGGAGCCACTGCCGATTTCGCTCGACAAAAACCACTTTCTGGAGGGCGTCAACGACAACATTCCTTTTGTGGAAAACCCGAATCCCGTCGTCAAAGCGGGTATCAACCTGAAGGATTACCTGAATCTCATCGAGCGGGACGACCCGGCCATCAAAGTGCCGACCTCGATGGACGGCCAGATGATTAATACGCTGCCATCGGCCAATTTTTATCTGCCCATCGACAAAGCGGCGGTGCAGAAAATGCCCTTCGTCGCCGAGCAACTCAAGCCTTTTGTGACCGACACCATGGCCTGGACTTACGGCAACAAGGATATTTACAAACCCGAACTCATCCAGTTGGACATCATAGCCACTAACAACTGGAAACGACCGATCTATTTCTCGTCCACGATTGGGCAGGAAAGCTACCTCAACCTGCGCGAGTACATGCAGTTGGAGGGATTCGCCTACCGCCTGATGCCCTTCAAAGTGCCCGGTGCCCGCGACGGCTTCGTCAACGCCGACGTCATGTACGACAACCTGATGAAGAAAACGGTCTGGCGCGACATGAACAACCCCAACAGCTACTACGATGCCACCTACGACACGCCCATTTTCTCGTCGCGCGTGGCGTTCCTGCGCCTTTCCGACCAGTTGCTGCGCGAAGGCAAAAAGGCAAAAGCACGGGAAGTGATGAACCGCTGCCTGACCGTGATGCCCGACAAGGCGATTCCCTACGATCAGGTGTCGGTGAGTTTCGTTGGGCCGCTGCTCGAAGTGGGCGAACGCCAGAAAGCCCTCGACATCGCTGACAAGGTGATGAAGCGCAACGACGAAAACCTGACCTATTTCACCCAGTTGCCGGACTCGTACAGCAAGGAAATCAATAACAACCTGTACGAAATGAACCTAATCGTCAGCCAATTGAAGGATGCAAAGGTGAATGACCTCGCTACGAAGTACGAGGCGATCTTCAACCGGCACTACAGCAAACTGGCCGCGAACTGAACTGAGTTTTCCGATAAAAGCCCACGCCAGCCCCCTGGCGTGGGCTTTTTTGTGTGCCGAAGGGCCATTCGTCCCCTTCATTTTCCACTCGTCCCAATCGGCTGCGGTCGCCGGAACAAGTCGCATCTTTGCCTTGAAAACAAAGCGGAGAAGTGCACCGAATGGCGTAAAAAACCACTTCAGCGTGGCTGCAACTGCTGGCTCACTTTGGATCAATCAACCCTAAAACAGATTTTCTTTATGAATGCATTCCTCGCCTCCATCACGCTGCCCGTTATGTCCATCCTGTTGCACGCCGAGCCGCACACACCCGAGTCGTTTGCGGTTGGCGTGTACCCCAAAGCGCACTCGTCCAAGCTCAGCGTGATGGTGGACAACGGCCAGCACAGACGACTGAACCTGCGCCTCATCAACCCGCAGAACGAAGTTCTGTACCAGGAGATCGTAGGCAAAAAACAGACAAAATACCGGCGCAACCTCGACCTCGGCACCCTGCCCGACGGCGTGTACCAACTCCAAATCAGCGACGGACAGGACACCGTGGTTCGCGAAATCAGCCTCAGCACGCACACGCCGGAGCCGATTCTGCCCGAAAAGCAGGTCAGCATTCGCTAACGAAAAAACGCCCGCTCAGCGAGCGGGCGTTTTCGAATGATTTTGGTTAACTAGTGAAAATCGGAAACAGGCCGCTCCTCTGGGGCGGCTTTGTTTTTGCGGGCGCAACTTACTCGAAAAAGTCTTTCATTTTCTCGAAAAAGCCTTTTTCATTCTTGCTTGGTTTGGGCTGAAAGTTGGCGGCTGAGCGCAGGCGTTCGAGCAGGGTGCGTTCTTCGGCGCTCAGTTGTTTGGGCGTCCAGACGTTCACGTGAATGAGTTGGTCGCCTTTGCTATATCCATTCAACTCCTTGATTCCCTTGCCTTTGAGCCGCAGAATTTTACCGCTCTGCGTACCCGGTTCGAGCGTGATGCGCGCCTTGCCGTCAATGGTCGGCACTTCAACGGCGGTACCCAGGGCGGCATCGGCAAAGTTGAGGTACAGGTCGAAGACCACGTTCTGGCCGTCGCGTTTGAGGAATTCGTGTTCTTCTTCCTCCACCACGATGAGCAAATCGCCCGGTACGCCCCCCGACGCGGGCCGGGGCGGCACGTTGCCTTTGCCTTGCATCGAAAGCTGCATGCCATCGGCCACGCCCGCCGGAATTTTGATGCTCAGCACTTCGTCGGCCAGCGTCCGGCCTTCGCCGAAGCACACTTCGCAACGGGTTTCCACGATTTTACCCTCGCCGTTGCAGGTGGGGCAAGTGGAGGTCGAGACCATCTGGCCGAGCATCGTCTGGGTCACTTTGCGCACCTGACCCTGGCCGTTGCAGGTCGTGCAGGTTTTCAGCGACGCGCCGTTTTTGGAGCCGTTGCCCTGGCAGGTCGTGCAGGTGACGTGGTGTTTCACCTTGATTTTCTTCTCGACCCCGTTGGCCACTTCCTGCAAGTCGAGTTTCAACTTGATGCGCAGGTCGGAACCTTTGCGTACGCGCCGACCCTGTCCCGCGCTCCCGCCGAAGAACGAGCCAAAAGGGCTGCTTTCGCCGAAAATATCACCGAACTGCGAGAAAATATCCTCCATGTTCGGCCCCTGGCCGTTGGCTCCGCCGTTGACGCCCTGGTGCCCAAACTGGTCGTAGCGCTTGCGTTTGTCGGCGTCGCTGAGTACCTCGTAGGCTTCGGCGGCTTCCTTGAATTTGTCTTCGGCCTCGGGGTTATCGGGGTTTTTGTCGGGGTGGTACTTGATGGCCATTTTGCGGTAGGCCTTTTTGATGTCCTCCGCCGCAGCGCCTTTGTCCACGCCCAATACCTCGTAATAATCGCGTTTCTGTGCCATAATGCTCAATGAGTGAATGAAAGAATGAGTGAATGAGTGAATGGGCTTATTCATTCATTCTCTCATTCGCTCATTCGAAATTGACTAAGCGCCCACCACTACCTTCGCAAAGCGGATCACCTTGTCGTTGAGGGTGTAGCCCTTTTCGAGCACGTCGATGACCTTGCCTTTTTGTTCGGGAGCCGGGGCCGGAAACTGCGCGACGCTTTCGTGTAAATCGGCGTCGAAGACCTGGCCCGCTGCGTCCATCGGCTTCAAACCACGCGTGGTGAGGGTTTGCTGAAATTTGTTGAAAATCAGTTCGATACCTGCCATTTCAACCTTGCCGTCTTCGGCGCTGGCGAAGGTAGCCTGGGCGCGCTCCACGTCGTCGAGCACGGGCAGCAGGGCCTTCACCACGTCTTCGGAGGCGCTTTTGATGAGTTCCACCTTTTCTTTGGCGGTACGGCGGCGGAAATTGTCGAAATCGCTGTACAAACGCAGGTATTTATCCTTCAGTTCGGCCAGTTCGGCCTTCAGGGTGTCGGTCTCGTTCTGTTCTTCTACCGCCTCGAAGGCGTCGTTTTCGGTCTCAATGGCAGTTTCTGGGGTAAATTCCTGGTCCTGGTTGGTCATTTCTTCCGGGTTGATGGTCATGGCTGCGTAACTTTATGCGTTAATGAAAAGACGGAAAAGCCCTTGCCAATGCAAGAAAGCTGACAACTTGGCAGAAAATTTTATGGGAACACGGAGGAAACGGATTTAACGATTGTCCCCG
Organism: Spirosomataceae bacterium; assembly: GCA_965249815.1. Taxonomy (GTDB): domain Bacteria; phylum Bacteroidota; class Bacteroidia; order Cytophagales; family Spirosomataceae; genus JAJAZB01. The sequence goes on from CBDFMV010000003.1 coordinate 3,082,384, forward strand.
GACTTTTCATCCGTAAACCTCGTTAAAACCGCATCGTCCGTGTTCCCATCACACCCGCAAAAGTAACAAGAATGTCCGACACCACCCGCCAGCGCCACACGCAACTGGTGAAAGCCCAAGCCGCCAAACTGGGTTTCGACTTTTGTGGCGTGGCCAAAGCGGCGTTTCTGGAGGAGGAAGCGCCCCGCCTGGAACGGTGGCTGACCAGGCAAATGCACGGGCAGATGGCCTACATGGCCAACCACTTCGACAAGCGTCTCGACCCGCGCAAGCTGGTCGAGGGAGCCAAATCGGTGGTATCCCTGCTCTACAATTACTACCCGGAGCGCGAACTTTTTACCGAAGACGATGCCCTGAAAATCTCTAAATACGCCTACGGCACCGATTACCATTTTGTCATCAAAGACAAGCTGAAAACCCTGCTGGCGGCGCTGCAGACGGAAATCGGCGACATTGGCGGGCGGGTATTCGTCGATTCGGCCCCGGTGATGGACAAAGTCTGGGCCGCCCGGGCGGGCCTCGGCTGGGTGGGCAAGCACAGTAACCTGCTCAACCGGCAGATGGGCAGTTTTTTCTTCATCGCCGAACTAATCCTCGACCTCGACCTCGAACCCGACGGCCCCGTGCCCGACTACTGCGGCACCTGCACCCGCTGCCTCGATGCCTGCCCAACGGGGGCCATCGTCGAACCGTACGTTGTGGACGGTAGCCGGTGCATCAGCTACTTCACGATTGAATTGAAAGACCAGATTCCGGCGGAGATGAAGGGGCAGTTTGCCGACTGGATTTTCGGCTGCGACATTTGTCAGGACGTATGCCCGTGGAACCGCTTCGCCCGCCCGCACCGCGAACCAGCATTTGTGCCATCGCCTGAATTGCAGGGATTTACAAACCGAGACTGGGTCGAAATGACCGGGGAAATTTTCCAAACCGTCTTCAAAAACTCCCCGTTGAAACGGGCGAAGTACGAGGGCCTCCAACGCAACGTGGCGTTCGTGTTGGAAAACAAAAAAGCCTCCGACTGAGGGCTTGCCGGGTCAATTGGCTGGGTTTGATGCGCCCCTAAGCCAGCGCTGCCGGGTGCATATGGTGTTGAATCGAAGCAGCCTTAAAAATATTTTTAGAAAAAAAAGGACTAAACCTGAGCATTCCCGGCATTAGTTGTTGAGTGGGCAAGGTAATCCGAAAGGCCTGCCCGGCTCGCCTCCACGCCTCCAACCCATCCGATACCGTGCCCGCTGTCCATTCGCCTGCCGAATTGTGGAATGCCTTTCGCCAGGGCGATGAAGCGGCTTTTCAACAAATTTACCGGTTGTACGCCCGCGACCTGCTCAGTTACGGCTATAAGGTAACCAGCGACGTGCCCCTCATCGAGGACAGCATCCACGACCTGTTCATCGAACTTTGGCAAAGCCGGGCCAACCTCAGCGATACCGACTCCATTAAATTTTATCTGTTTCGCTCCCTGCGCAACAAAATCAACCGGGTTCGCCAGCGGGATTTGCTTTTTCAGGCGGCCAACCTCGACGCCGCACCGGCGCCCATCGACGACTTCAGCATTGAAAACAGCCTCATCGAGGGCGAAGAAATTCAGCAGGTGTACCGGCAGCTCCGCCAGAGTTACGCCCAACTCACTCCCCGGCAGCAGGAAGCCCTGAACCTGCGTTTTTACCAGCATTTCAGTAACGAGGAAATCGCCCGCATCATGGGCGTCAACTACCAATCAGCTTGCCGGTTTGTTTACTCCGCCCTCAAAACGCTCCGCGAAGTGGTTCGCATCTTCTCGGTGGGCGTACTGTGGCTGGCGTTCGTTTCCTAAGGCCCTCACACCATGAATTACCACCAATTCAACGCGGAAGACTTCGCCGCCGATGACTACTTTAAGGAGTGGGTCTGCTCGCCTACGCCCGGGACGGAGGCGTTCTGGAAGGCGTTCCTGAAGGACTACCCCGAGCGGTACTACCAGGTAGCCGAGGCCCGGCGTCTGGTCGAGGGGCTGCGCGAAATTCAACGGCAACCCGCGCCGGTGGGCCGGATGGAAGTCCTCTGGCAGCGAATCGAACACACCCTGGACCAATCCCGACCGCTCCCGGTGGTGCACTGGCTGACCTGGCACCGGGGCTGGCAGGTGGCGGCTCTGCTGCTGCTCACCCTGGGCGTCGGCTGGTGGAGTCGGCAACACTTGGGCGGACGCACGGTCCCGGCAAAAGGCCCGCTCCGGGCGGAGACCGAGTGGAACGAAACCCTCAACGAAGCCAGTCAGTTGATGCAGATTCAACTGGCCGACGGGAGCCGGGTGGACCTGCAACGGGGCGGTCGCCTGCGGTACCGCAACGGATTGGTGGGTGCCCAGCGCGAGGTGTACCTGACGGGCGAGGCCTTTTTTGAAGTGAAAAAGAACCCCGGAAAACCGTTCGTCGTGTATGCCAATGGCTTGGTCACCAAAGTATTAGGGACAAGTTTCCGCATCACCGCCCCGGCCAATGCTGAAACGGTGACCGTCGACGTGAAGACCGGGCGCGTGTCGGTATACCCGAACCAGTCGGGCCGGGTGCGAGACCCCGAATCGACCGGCATGGTGCTGACGCCCAACCAGAAAGCGGTTTTTCACCGCGAAGCGGCAACCCTCGACAAAATTCTGGTGGAACGGCCCGTCCTGCTGATTCCCAAAAAAGAACTCTCCCAGTTTGTGTTTGAAGACGCCCCGGTGGCCCGGGTGTTCGGTGCCATCGAACAGGCCTACGGGGTGGACGTGATTTTTGACGAGGAAGTGATGCAGCACTGCACCCTGACGATGAGCATCGACGACGAAGACCTGTTCCAGAAACTGGACGTCATCTGCAAGGTGCTCGACGCCCACTACAAACTCATCGAGGCGCAAATCGTCATTTACAGCAAAGGCTGCCCGAAGCCGAACTGATTCAGGTACCTCTAACCCCCGGTTTTCCAATGCCAAACCCCTAAACCCGACCCATAAAAAAAGCACCAGCCGCGCTCGTAACACGACTGATGCCGATTCCCCTCGTTGCTACGGGTCCGCAGTCATCCGGTTCAGGATGCAGAGGGGGCTTTTTTGTCCGTAAAAACAAAAACACTCCAAGCTAATGAAAAAATTAATACGACCCCAAAACCTGTTTCGCCTTATGAAACTCTCACTGGTACAGGCGCTTCTGGCCGTGATTTTTACGGGTGTTTCGTTGGCAGAAGATGCCACCGCCCAGGAAATACTGAACAGGCAAGTGAGTTTACGGCTCGAAAACCAGGGCTTGCGCAAGGTGTTCAGGGAAATCGAACTCCAGACCAACATCCGGTTCGCGTTTCGCCCCCGCGAAATTCCCTTCACCCAAAAAACCACCATCCTGGCCTCGAACGAGACCCTGGGCAGCGTGCTTGACAAGCTGGTGAAACCGCTTCGACTCCGCTACGAAGTGGTAGGTCGGCAAGTTATCGTCAGCCCGGTGGCCCGGCCCGGTGAGCCAGAATCCGCTCTCCACCCGACCGATGAACCCAGGGCGGCGTTGCTGCCCGCCGAACAAACCGTAACCGGCACGGTAACGGACGAAGCCGCCCTGGCCCTGGCGGGCGTGAGCATCGTGGTGAAAGGCACCACGCGGGGAACCTCGACCGACGCCGAAGGTCGGTTTCGCCTTTCGGTACCCGACGCCAAAGCGGTGCTGGTTTTTTCGTACGTCGGGTACCAGCCCCAGGAGGTAGTGGTCAATAACCAGACGGCGCTGGTCATTGTGCTCAAAAGCGACACCAAAGCCCTGAGCGAAGTGGTCGTGGTGGGCTACGGGGTTCAGAAAAAAGCCGACCTGACGGGCGCGATTGCCACCATCTCGGCGGATAAAATCAAGAACCGGGCGGCCGTTTCCTACGGCGAGGCGCTGGTGGGCCAGATGGCCGGGGTGCAGGTGCAGCAAACCAACGGGGCGCCCGGCGGCGAAGGCCTGACCATCCGGGTGCGGGGCACCGGCTCCATTTCGGCGGGCAGTTCGCCGCTGTACGTCATCGACGGCTACCCGATTGAAGGCAACGCCTTTTCGCTCGTCAACCCCTCCGACATCGAAAGCATCCAGGTGTTGAAAGACGCCTCGTCCACGGCCATTTACGGCTCGCGCGGGGCCAACGGGGTGGTCATCGTGACCACGAAAAAAGGCAGCATCGCCGCCCCCACCATTTCGTTCAACTCGTTTTACGGCGTCCAGCAGGTGTCGAAGAAAATCGAGGTAATGAACACCCGCCAGTACCTCGAATTTTTCAAGGACGGCCACAACCAGGCCTGGCTCGACCGCGCCCCCCTGCCCGGCGACGCCCCGCACACGATCAACGACCCCAACTCCATCCGGGAAAAATACACCAACTCCAGCTTTTACATCATTCCCGAAAGCTTCAACGACCCCAGCAAATTTGCCGACATCAACTGGCAGGACCAGATTTTCCGGACGGCCAAAACCCAGCGGCACGAACTCTCCGTGACGGGCGGCGCGGAAAAAACCCGGTACGCGGTGTCGGGCAGCTACACCGACCAGGATGGCATTCAAATCAACAGCGATTACAAGCGCTACAACCTGCGCACGAGCGTTACCTCCAACCTGAGCAAACGGCTCGAAGTCGGGGTGTCGGTGAGCGGGTATTATTCCCAGGCCAACAGCGTCGACAACGGCAAGGACAGCCCGCTGGCCTACGCGCTGTACCTGCCCCCGATTTATCCCCTCCGCAACGCCGACGGCACTTACGGCTCGCAGGTTCGGAATTCGGAAATCTGGGCGGGCGACGTGTCCAATCCGGTGGGCATTGCCGAAAACATCACCAACTACACCTCGCGCAACGGCTTCATTGCCTCGGCCTACGGCCAGTACGAAATCATCGATGGCCTGCGCTACAAAATCAGCCTGAACGGTTCGCTCGAAAACCAGCGCTTCAAGTACTTCCGGCCTTCGTTCGTGGACACCGACGGCTCCCGCGCCCCCAAAACCGCCGACGCCCGCAACGAAACGACCATGAATCGGGACTGGCTCGTCGAGCAAACCCTGAATTACAGCAAAACGCTGTTTACCAGGCACACCATCAACCTACTGGCGGGCTACACCGCCCAGAAATCGTTCGGTGAATTTGCCCAGGTGCTGGCGCAAAACTTCCCGAACGATGTGGTACGCACCCTGAGCGCCGGGCAGATTGTGGGCGGCACGAACACCGAAACCCAGAATTCGCTGATTTCGTACCTGGGCCGTTTCAATTATTCTTACGACGACAAATACCTGTTTACGGCCAGCATCCGCACCGACGGCTCATCGCGGTTCGGGGCCAACAACAAGTGGGGAACATTCCCCTCGGCTTCGGTGGGCTGGCGGGTGAGCAACGAACCTTTCCTGCGGTCCATTCGCCCCCTGAGCGACCTGAAGCTGCGGGCCAGTTGGGGTTTGGTGGGCAACAACCGCATCGGCAACTACGACGCCATCGCCCGCGTGAGCACCGGGTACAATGTGCTGAACGGTGCCTTGGTCAACGCCGTGAACCCGGTCAATTACCCCAACCCCGATTTGGGCTGGGAAAAAACCCGGCAGTGGAACGTGGGCTTCGACCTCGGCCTGCTCCACGACCGCATCCGGCTGGAAGCCGATTTTTACAACAGCCGCTCGGTCGATTTGCTGCTCAACGTGCCGGTTCCTACCCTGACCGGCTACGGCTCACAACTCCAGAACATCGGTCAGTTGGAAAACAAAGGCATGGAGTACCTGCTCCGCACGCGCAACCTGGTTGGGAAAGTGAAATGGTCGACCGATTTCAACATCTCGTTCAACAAAAACACGGTGTTGGCCCTGGGGCCGGACAAGCGGCCCATTTACGCCGGGGCACCCAGCGCGGGCAATACGTTCATCACCACCATCGGTCAGCCCATCGCCACGTTTTACGGCTACCAGTACGACGGCGTTTTTAAAAATCAGGCGGAACTGGACGCCGCCCCCCACCTGGCCAACGACCACCCCGGCGACCCCCGGTACATTGACATCAACAAGGACGGGGTCATCAACGCTGACGACAAAACGTTTCTGGGCAACAACCAACCCAGGTTTATTTTTGGCTTCAGCAACGATTTTTCGTTCAAAGGTTTCGACCTCAACGTCCAGCTAACCGGTTCGCAGGGTGCCAAGCTGTTCAGTTTCTTCAACCGGATGGTCGGCATTTACCACGGCGACCGCAACGGGCTGGTCAAACTCCTGGGCCGCTGGCGGTCGGAAACTGACCCCGGCACGGGCGATATTCTCCGGGCCAACCGCGACCCGAAAGGGCTGCAAAAAGAGCCGTCGAGCTACTGGGTGGAAGACGGCTCGTTCGTGCGTATCCGCAACGTGTCGCTGGGGTACACCTTCAACAACACCGTCAGCCAGCGCCTGCGCCTGAAAGGATTGCGGGTTTACGTGACGGGGCAAAACCTGTACACTTTCACGAAGTACCCCGGCTACGACCCGGAAACGAGCAGCGAAGGGGGCGGGCTGTCGCGGGGCGGGGATTACCTCGGGTATCCCGCCGCCCGCACTCTCATTGCGGGGTTGAACGTCTCTTTTTAATCACCCTCTGTCCATTTCTTCGGGATATGAAACGCCTCCTCCTTCTGGCCGTTTTTTCGACGGCTGCTTTGTCCTGCAAAAAGGACTTTATCGATCTCCAGCCCATTTCGGAGATGAACGCCGGGATTTTTTACCAGACCGAACGCGACATGAACCAGGCGGTCATGTCGCCGTATGCCTCCCTGCGCACCCTCTACAACCAGGTATTTATTTACATGGGCGAGGTCCGCTCGGACAACACCACATTTTCGTGGGTGCCGGGCAATTCCAAAGACATGACTTCCATCGACAACTTCGGCGACGTGCTGCTGTCGGACAATAGCTTCGTACTCAGTGTCTGGAACAATGCCTACAACACCATCCTGCGGTGCAACATCGTCCTCGATAAAATCGACCCCGTGCCCTTTGCCGACCCCAAGCTGAAAGAACAGTACAAGGCCGAGGCGAAATTCATCCGGGCGCTGATGTACTTCTGGCTCGTGCGCGTGTACGGCGACGTGCCGAAGGTGGACAAGCAGGTTTCCGTCGCCGAAGCGTACACGCTGGGCCGGGCACCCAGTCAGGAGATTTACGACCTCATCGTAGCCGACCTGAAATTTGCCGAAGCCAACCTGCCCGCCTCCTACGCCGGCGTCGACAAAGGCCGGGTTACGCTGGGTGGAGCGAAAGGACTGCTGGCCAAAGTGTACATGACCATGGCCGGGTATCCGCTCAAAAAAGGCGCGCCCTACTACGCCCTGGCCGAAGCCAAAGCCCTGGAAGTGATCAACAACCCGCAGTATTCGCTCGTCGCCGATTACAAAACGCTCTTCGACGTGACCAAGAAAAATAGTTCTGAATCCTTGTTTGAAGTGCAGTACAAAAAAGGCGGGACGGGCACGGGCAGCCCGTGGAACAACGATTTTGCGCCGCGTTTTTCCAACAAAGAAGTCGTGCTGGTGGGCGACAAGGGCGGTTTCAACGCCCCGACGCCGAGCATATCGGCGGCCTACGAACCCGGTGACCCCCGCAAAGCGATTTCCATGAGCGATGGCTACGTTTCCTTGCCGGGTGGCAAACCCGTCAACGAGAAATACGTGAAGAAATACTACGACGTGTCGTTCGCCGGGTCGGATAACGACAACAACTGGATTGAGTTGCGGCTGGCCGATATTTACTTACTTTACGCCGAGGCGCTGGTGCGGCAGGGGAAACAACCGGACGTGGCCCTGACGTACCTCAACAAAATTCGCCAGCGGGCCAGAAATTCGACTGGCGCAACGCCCGGTGCGCTGCCCGATTACAAGCCGTTCAGTTCGGACGCTGATCTCCTGCTGGCTATTGAAAAAGAGCGGCGCGTCGAACTGGCCTTTGAAAACCACCGCTGGTTCGACCTGGTCCGGACGGAGCGCGCCAAAGCCGTGATGACCCAGGAACAGAACGAGCAAACCGGCTTCAACCCCGCTGCCTGGAGCGACAACATGCTGCTGTTCCCGATTCCGCTGCAGGTGATTCAATCCAACCCGGAAAAAATAAAGCAAAATCCTGGCTACTGATGCGTATAAAAAGAACTTCGCTCGCTTTGCTTTTCAGCGGCCTGGTGGCCCTGCTGCCAGCCGCTGTCTTTTCCCAACAAGCCAACGTCCTGACGCCCACCGAGCAGAAAGAAGGCTGGGTGCTGCTGTTCGACGGCGTCAGCACCACGGGCTGGACGACTCCCGACGGGAAACCTGTTCCGTCGGGTTGGTTGGTCGAAAACGGTACCCTCAGCGCGAAAAAAGGCAGCCACGGCGGCGACATCGTGAGCGTAAACCCATACTCGGACTTCGACCTGCGGGCGGATTTCAACCTCGAACCGGGCGGCAACAGTGGCCTGAAGTATTTTTACACCGCCTACGAAAACGGCGGCAACCTGGGGATGGAGTACCAGATTCTGGACGACAGCCTGGCCGAGGACAACAAAAAAGCCAATCACCTGACGGGGTCGTTTTACGACGTGCTGTCGCCCGTGGTTTCGCCGAAAAAGGGGGCCGCCCCCGGTCAGTGGAACACGCTGCGCATTGTCGCCAAAGGCAAACACGTGGAACACTGGTTGAACGGCGTTAAAATTTTGGAATTCACCCGGAGCAGCCCCTCCTTTACGGCAGCCGTAGCCGGGAGTAAATTCAGCAAGACCATCCCCGCCTTCGGGTCGGTCGATTCCGGACGGATTCTTTTGCAGGAACACGGCAGTGCCGTTTCGTTCCGAAATATCAAAATCAAGGCTTTGTAAACCAGTACTATGCAAAACAGACGCGATTTTATCAAAAAAGCCGCCGCCGGTTCGCTCGGCATGGCGGTGAGTGGGTCCGCCTTTGGGTTCAGTGCCAAAAGCTACAACCGGATCATCGGTGCCAACGAACTGATCCGGGTAGCCACCATCGGCGTCAACAGCCGGGGCAATAGCATGGGCGGGACGTTCGCCGGTCAGAAAAACGCTGAAGTAGGCACCGTCTGCGACGTCGACGAGCGGGCCATTCCGAAGGCTATTCAGACCATTCTAAAAACCAAACAAACCCTCACGCCAAAGTCCGAAAAAGACCTGCGCCGGGTGCTGGAAGACAAAACCATCGACGCCATCTACACCGCCACCCCCGACCACTGGCACGCCCCGCTGACGATCATGGGCTGCCAGGCCGGTAAGCACGTGTACGTCGAAAAGCCGTTGAGCCACAACCCCCACGAAGGCGAGTTAGCCATTGCCGCCGCCCGCAAGTACAACCGCGTGGTGCAAATGGGTGCCCAGCGGCGCTCGGCTCCCGTGCTGACGCAGGGCATCGAGCAACTGCACAACGGCATCATCGGGCGGGTGTACCTGGCCAAAACCTGGTACACCAACAAGCGCAAGGCCACGGTGCTCAAACCGGGCGCGGTGCCTTCCTGGCTCGATTACGACTTGTGGCAAGGCCCGGCCCCGCGAATGCCGTACAAAGAAGGGCTGATTCACTACGACTGGCACTGGTTCTGGCACTGGGGCACGGGCGAAGCCCTCAACAACGGCACCCACGAGGTCGATGTGGCCCGCTGGGGCCTGGGGGTCGATTTTCCCATCCGGGTTAGTTCGGTTGGGGGGCGGTACGAATTCAAAGACGATTGGGAAACGCCCGACACGCAGGTTGTCATCATGGATTACCCCGGTCGGGTTTCGCTGATGTGGGAGTCGCGGAGTTCCAACGGCCGGAAAATCGAGGGCCTCGACCGGGGCATTATTTTCTACGGCGAAAACGGCAGCCTGGACACCGGCGGCGACAGCTACAAAGTGTATGACCTCGACGGCAAGCTGGTCAAGGAAGTCAAGTCGGTGCAGGAAGGCGAGGGCGATGTGCAGGGCCGCAACACGGCCAGCCCCAGTCTGGGTATGGACAATCTCCACGTACTGGACTTCCTCGACGCCATCAAAACCAACCGCAAGCCCAACTGCGACGTCGAACTGGGTTTCAAAAGCGTGGTGGCGATGCAACTGGGCAACATCGCCTGGCGCATGGGCCGGACCCTCCAGATTGACCCGAAAAATGGCCACATTCTGGGCGACAAGGAAGCCCAGAAGTTGTGGAGCCGTGACTATGAAAAAGGCTGGGAACCGAAGGTCTGACGCGATAGGGCACTCCACCCAATGGTTTTTGCCGCGCTTGTTTACGGGTCAAAACTCAATATCGGGTTATCGTCGGGTCTTTAGGTACGACGCGAGGTAGTGATTCGCCCGTAGTGAGGAAAGGCACTTTTCAGAAAATCGTTTTACATGAAAACAAAGAAGCACTTAGCGTTTTGCTAAGTGCTTCTTTGTTTTCAACGAGCGGGAAAAGGGTCTCGAACCCTCGACCTACAGCTTGGGAAGCATAGTTACGGCGGTTTGCATTACTCCCTTTTACCCCTCTTTACTTATTGAAATAGAGTTAATTACAGGTTTTTCTTACTCGTTGGTTATTGTCGCTATTTGGTTATTTATTACCTTTATGCAAACCAAAATGCAAACCGGGATGCAAACCGGAATCAGCACTATACGATGGGCAAAACTACCGAACACAAAGAGGGGGCCGCGTTGGTGAAAGTGGTTTACTTCAAAGGAAAAAAATTAGCCGATGGGTCTCACCCCTTCGTCGTTCGCATCCACAAAGACAAGACCCGCAAGCACATTGCCACCGGCTTCTCGTTGCATCCAAGATACTGGAATGACGAGAAGAACGAAATCCGCCGCAGCTACCCCGAACCTTTCCGGGAAGAACTGCTAAAGAACTTGCGCAAGTGGGAGGAGAAGTACGTCGAAGCCGCCAGAGCTTTGGTTGACGACGACGAAGCCCACGACGCAAAGACGGTATCAGCGAAAGCTATTGAGGGCAGTAAGGCCACGCGCCGGGTTTCGTTGCTGGCCTACATCGAAGAACTAAGCGCCGCCATGAAAGCCGCCGGGCAAGTCGGCAACGCGGGCAATTACAAAGACCTGCGTAACCAGCTACTCAAATTCATCCGGGCTGAATACCACGCTGAGGACGTGCCTTTCGACCGCGTGACGGTTGCCTTCTGCCACGACTGGGAAAACGCCCTTCGTGCCAGCGGACTAACCGAGGTGACGCTATCTTTTCGGTTTCGCACCCTCCGGGCCGTACTTAATAAAGCCATTGCCAACGGGGTAGCCAAAGCCGATAAATACCCCTTCGCCCGCAACGTGGCCGAGCGCCACAAGTTCAACGTCGGTAAGTTCAGCGTCAAGACCCGCAAGCGGGCTATCGACCTTCCCGCCATTCGCCGAATCGAAGACCTGACCCCCACCACCGACCGCGAACGCCTGGCCCAATCCGTTTTTATGTTTTCGTTTTACATGGGTGGTATCAACTTCGTTGACCTGGCTCAACTGCGTTGGCGGAACATCACGACCGACAGCGAGGGGAAACGGCGGGTGGAATATGTCCGGCAAAAAACCGGGGGATTGTTCAACGTGAAGTTGAACGCCCCTGCCGGGGCACTTATCGAAGCCTTTCGCCCCTTCACGCACAACGGCCCCGACAGCTACGTTTTCCCCGTCCTCAGCACGAGCATTCACAAAACGCCGATGCAGATTAAGAACCGGCTCAATAAAGTGATTGGTCAGGTCAACGCCGATTTGAAAACGTTGGGCGAACAGGCCGGGCTATCTACGCCCCTGACTACCTACGTGGCCCGGCATTCCTTCGCTACGGCCCTGAAACGCGAAGGCATTCCCGAAGCCGTAATCGGGCAGGCTTTCCAGCATCCCGACGCAACGACCACGAAATTATACATGGCTGATTTTGACTTTGAAACCGTCGATTCGGCTTTTGATAAATTAGTCCGATAAACCCAACTCCAAGCACAATGCAAGGCATTTCCATTTTGACCGACCCGGCGGGGAATCCGTCGGTTCTTACTGTTGACCTCAAACACCATGCCCCCGACGTTGACGGGGTGCTGAGTGAATTACTTTCCATCCTCGACCGCGCCCAACAGCAGGAGCAGGCCGAACGGCGCGACTGGCTGCGGCTATCGGCGCAAGGAATAGAACGGGCCTACGGCGACGACGAACCCGAATACACCGATGCCGATTTGAAAGAAATTAACCCCAACTACCGCCCGTGGAAGGAAAGATAATTCTTGCTGAAATCCCCCAAGCCGACGGCGAAACCAAACGCCGCCCCGTCGTGGTGCTGCGGGTGTTGCCGCCCTACGGTGATTTACTCGTCAGCGGTGTATCTACCCGGCTTTATCAGGCCGTGGAAGGATACGACGAGGTACTGATCCCCGACCCGGAGAACGGCCTACGCCGTCCCTCGCTGATTCGGCTGTTTTATCTTTCGTTGCTCACCTCGCAAGACGTGCGGGGCACCATTGGCCGCATTTCTGACCCCCTCCGGCGCGAACTACTCCGGCGCTTGTCGGCGTACCTGACTCAGTAAAACGGCGGGGTTCCGCTCAAAACCAACTATGAAAGAGTACCCTACCACGAACGACGAAGCCGGAAAACCCGCCGCCCTTGCTGAGGACGAGCGGGCGGCGGAACGCCGCCCGCAGGCTTTCTGGGAGGCTGCGGCCTGTGACTCGTTGCGGGAAATTTGGGACACGCCCGAAAACGAGGCATGGGACGCATTTTATCAACAGGAACAGCAAAAGGGAAATGTACCAGCAATTTGAAATTGTGTGGGTGCGCTACCCCTTTTCCGACCAGCCCGAAAAAGGCAAAACCCGCCCGGCGCTTGTCGTCAGCAACGAAGCCAGCAACGCCCTTGACGGTGACGTACTGGTTTGCCCGCTGACCTCCACCCTTCGCGGGGATGCCTTCGCCGTGCGGCGTACGGACGAGATGCTGAGTAGCCCGCTACCCCTTGCCAGCGAGGTACGATGCAATAAGGTCACCACGGTACGGACTTCATTGATTCTGGGCCGTATTTAGGGCTTGCTTCCTCAGCACCGTGCCGCCGTTTACGAACGGATTACCGCCGCGTTGGTACCGGGTGAAACGGTGGATTCGGCTTTTGAAAGTTTGGTTGAATAACTCCATTATCGTAATGAATTTCGATTTTGAAACCAGAGATCACTATGACAAAGCCGCCCATGATGTGGCGTATTTGAAGCGTTTGGATGAATACGCTCTAAACCGGGTATCCGATTGGGCGGAGGAAATTTGGGCGGAAGACGTTCGCCAAGCCACCATGTTGACGGACGCTAACACCACTTATGCCTATCCCGACGAATACCGGGGCGGGCGGGAGGTGGAGTATTGGTTAAGCATTGAATACCAAGCCCAGAAATGCGCAAAAGTGCGCAAGGCCATTGAGCAAATCAGGAACCCCGCCCCGCCTCCACCCCCGCCACTCACCACGAGCCGCGCGATCCCCGACGAAACCTTAAACCAATGGCTCCTTGAGGCCGTCAATTACGAATCATTCATTGAAACGCTCACCAAGTACCAGCTTGAAGTATTAGACTCTCACGCGCTTAGGTATCAGCTTAGAATTTATGATGAGTACATCCCCGCTGATATGACTTTTGGCACCGACGAGGGCCGGGCCGAATTTGGGAAGCGATCCAAAAAATTGAGCACGGAGACTTATTACGAGAATGTAATTGAGCTTAGGCAACGGTTGAAGGCGTTGCTTAAGCCGGAGGCAGTTGTTACCGACATGGCGCAAGCGGGCAAGTACGTACCGCCCCCCACCCCTCAAACCTTCGCCGAACTTTTCCACGACCCGGCCAGCCTTGCCCCCTGCCTGGATGCCCTCCGCCTGATTGACCCGCCCGTACTGAGTGAGACCGGCAACTGGATAGGTAAGCGGGGAAGTAAATCCATTCTGGTTGCCTGGATTGAAGTATTGGAGCAACGCGGGAAACTAAAGCCCATTCCTAATCGGGCTGCTTTCGCGCCCCTGTTAAATCAGCAGTTTCCCGGCCTGAACCTGGAGCCAACGGCAAGTATTTTCGGAAAACCAACCTACAAGCGTTCTGATTATCAGGCTGAATTTATGCGACTTATCCCGGCGTAGAAATTCTTTGTTTTCCCGAAAAGAATACCGGGAACTGCAAGAATTTCGGGTTCCGTGCTTTGGGGCACACTTAAAACCAAGTCCCAAGTATGGAAGCCAAAGTCGTAGTTATTCCCCCGCTGGAATTAAAAGCCCTGATTGCTGATGCCGTAGCCGCCGCAATCAAATACAGTCCGCTTACCTCCACCCCACCCCCTGACGAGACCGGAGGCGTAGCCCTGGCCCGCGAAGTAACCGGCCTGAGCAACGCCCGGATTTACGCCCTCGTCAGCGCCCGCGAAATTCCCCACGCCAAACGTGGGAATCGGCTCTTTTTCAACCGTACTGACCTTCTCAACTGGATTAACGAAGGTAAACGCGCCGTGGAGGGGCCGAAGTTGTGAACGCCCTTGCCCACCTTGCCGCCCTCGACCGGGCGGCGTACCGCTTTGCCGCGAAGCGAGCCAGCCGCCCCACCGTTCCACTTCACGCCCTACCCAAATCGAAATTCAGCGACGCGACGGCCAACGAACTGACCCGGAGGAGCGCCTCCCGCGCCGTGATTCGGTGCATTCAGTTGCAGGGCGGGTATGCCCGCTCCGGCGTACCGGTTCGGGTTAACACACAAGGTCAGTATTCCGAAAAGTTGGGCAAGTGGACAACTGGCACGACCCGACGGGGCACAGCGGATGTCCACGCCGTGGCGTTCGGGCTTCACCTGAGCATCGAAGTGAAGATAGGCCGTGACCGATTGAGCGACGAGCAGCGGGCCACCGCTGAGGACGTGGAGCGGGCCGGAGGCCGGTACTTCGTCGCCCGTGACTTTGCAAGTTTCTACGCCTGGTTTTCGGCTTTGAGCCAAACGGAAGGGGGTGAACGGGCATGAGCAGCAACCCGAACACCCCCGGAAATGAACAAATTAAAGTTACGAATTTTCCCCCAAAGCCGGGGCCAACGATTGCCGATTTAACGGCGCACGTAGCCGGTTTAGCCGCTGAGGTCGGCAAGCCCACACCGCCCACACCGCACCGGGATTTACTCAGCCGTCTGCTTGAGGCCGTCGGGCCGGTGGACTTTCGCGCCGCCTCCGGGCTTGAGGAAGACGAGAACCTACGCGGCAAGCATTACACCGTGGGCGTAGTGGCCGAGGTCTTACGCCTGGCCGCGCTCAACCGGTGGAACCTTTGCAAGCGCAACGATTCGGTTTACCTGTTCAACGGGGCGTACTGGAAACAGATTGAGCGCGATACCCTGAAAACCTTTTTGGGAGAAGCCGCCGCCCGGATGGGGGTACCCGCCGCCGATGCCGCCTATTACCGCAACCGCGACGAGTACCTGAACCAGTTTCTCACCGCCGCCCACTTGCCCGAACCCCAGCGCGCCCCGGATTGCGTGTTGATTAACCTCCAAAACGGACCCCTGGAGATTAAGCCCGACGGGTGGAACCTCAGAGCGCCCGACGCGGCGGACTTCCTGACGTACCAACTGCCGTTTGCCTACCAGCCCAACGCCACCGCCCCGACGTTTGCCGCCTACCTCGATACGGTGTTACCCGACGAGGGCTTGCGGGGCGTGTTGGCCGAATACCTGGGGTACGTCTTCACGCGGCACCTGAAACTGGAAAAAGCCTTGTTTTGCTACGGCACGGGGGCCAACGGGAAATCCGTGTTGTTTGAAATCGTGAACGCCTTGCTGGGGCCGGAGAACGTGACGAGCCTGAGCCTTTCGCACCTTCGGGAAGAATACAACCGGGCTGAATTGTCCGACAAGCTCCTCAGCTACTCGTCGGAATTGGACGGGGGCAAACTCGAAACGGCGCTTTTCAAGCAGCTAATCAGCGGGGAGCCGATACAGGCCCGGCGCAAGTACGGCCACCCCTTCACGCTGACCGATTACGCCAAACTCGCTTTCAACGCCAACGAGTTGCCCCGCGATGCCGAACACTCCGAAGCGTTTTTCCGCCGCTTTCTGATTGTGCCTTTCACCGTGACGATTCCTACCGAGCAGCGCGACGCGACCCTTGCGGGGCGAATCATTGCGGGCGAATTGCCCGGCGTGTTCAATTGGGTTTTGGAAGGTCTTCGCCGATTGCTTGCCGCCAACGGCTTCACGCCCTGCCTTGCCGTATCGGAAACCCTGAGCGCCTACAAACTCGAATCCAACAGCGTAGCGCAATTTCTCGATGAAGAAGGCTACCGACCCAGCCCCGACCGGCACCAACCCCTGAAAGAGTTGTACGCGGCTTACCGGCTGAGTTGCCAGCAAGACGGGGGCCGACCCGTGGGACGGACGAATTTCAGCAAGCGCCTGAAAGCATTGGGCTACCAAGCTAACAAAACCAACGTCGGGCAAGTGGTGTACCTCAGCCGCGATGCCTGCTAAAAAAAGATTTTTTCCAGCGTCACTTTCGTCACTTCGTCACTTTTTTGAGCGAACTCCACGAGTAGTGCGACGGTAAAATCAGGGAGCAAAAGCGGAACGCCGTCGGCAGGTGTTTCCACAACCCTTCAAGTGACGAAGTGACGAAAGTGACGCTGGAAAAAATCTTTTTTCAACGCGATGAAAACCCACCGCAGACGCGCAGTCCGCTACCAGCTTGCACCCTACCGAGGCCCGGCCACCCGCACGACGTGCCCGGCTTGCGGCAAGGGCAAAGCCTTCGTGCCCTACCTCGATACCCGCACCGGCGAACCCTTGCCCGAACCCTACGGGCGGTGCAACCGGGAAAGCAATTGCGGCCACCACCTCAGCCCCTACCAAGCCGGGAGGCGCTCCTCTGGGCCGTCGGGGTTGAGCTACGCCGATGATGTCTACCAGCGGGAACGCGCAGCCTGGAAAAACCAGCCAGGTAGCCCCCTCACTCGCAATCTAGCCCACCGCCCACCGATGCCCACGCCCAACCTTCGCCCCGTCCTGAGCATCCCAGACGAGGTATTTACCGCCTCCCTTCGTCACTACGACCGGAACCAGTTTGCCCGCTTGCTCCGGCAGCATTTCGGCATGGGTGTAGCCGCCGAACTGCTTGCCCGCTACCAGATTGGCACCTCGTCGTTTTGGCCGGGGGCTACCGTGTTTTGGTACATTGACGAGAAGGATAGGAAGCGAGGCGGGCAAGTCGTCCTGTTTGACGAGCAAGGCCACACCGCCCGCAAGACCCGCCCCGACGGGGAAGTGAAACGGTGTACAAGTTGGGTGCATACCGCCCTGGCTGTACATTGCCAGCGCCAACACGTCGCCGCCCCCGACTGGTTGGATAGCTACATCGAACACGCCGATAAATCCCCCTGCCTGTTTGGGTTGCCTCAGCTACTTAACGCCCCGCCTACGCAGCCCGTGGCCGTGGTGGAGGCACCCAAAACCGCCGTGTTGTGTACGCTGTACTTCCCTCAGTTCAGTTGGTTGGCCGTCGGTGCCTTGTCGTACCTCAACGCCGAACGGATGGCACCACTACGGGGCCGGAACGTGGTTCTTTTCCCCGATTTGTCGGAAGGTGGAACGGTGTTCAGCCGGTGGAGCAGCAAGGCCGGGGAACTCAGCAAACAGGGCTTTTCAGTCAGCGTATCGGACTACCTGGAAAGACACGCCACCGACGAACAGCGAGCAGCCGGGGCCGACCTTGCCGACTACCTGCTTGACGGGTGGGAAGGCTACCCGCCCGGATGGGACAACCCGCCGCCCGATTGAATCCATGCCCCAGGGGTAGGCATGAGAATCGGCGGTAGGAATTCAACTCACCCCTGACCGCCAGAAAAAGAATCCGCCGCAAAATTCGACCCCCTCCCCCTGTGGTATTTACTGGGTGGGGAGGGGCATTGCGAAGATTTGCCGGATTTGGCGAATAGACCCCAAACGGTGTTCCGCGTATGAAATGCCAAAAATAGACCCCCTCCCCCTCGCTTTTTTTTAGTAGTTGGCAATCAGTTAGATAGACTCAGAAACTTGAATTTTCTCCTGAATTTTGCCAACGATTTTTTTTGAGGCGGTCGGGGGTTGGTGGGGCATTTTGGCCTTAGTTTCAGCCCTACCCCTGGGGTACTCCTGCCAATGCGAGAGAAGTCTATTTGGCGGCGTGTTCCCGGAGGGTCGCTGGCATGGGAAAGCAGCCCGCCTTGAGTTATCGAATCCTAAAGATTGACCGGGAAAGTGCGAAGCAATCGGGGCTACGTTCGGCCCCTTTTTGTGCTCTTTTCCTACCCACCCTCAACAAATGCAAACCGCCAATAAAAAACCACTTAACTTTTTGTTAAGTGGTTGATTAGCAACGAGCGGGAAAAGGGTCTCGAACCCTCGACCTACAGCTTGGGAAGCTGTCGCTCTACCAACTGAGCTACTCCCGCGTTTTGGATTGCAAGTTTACGCGCAAAAACGGAGCGACGCAAGCGGTGGCGCTCCGTTTTTTCTGGGCTTTCAACGAAAAGCCCGTCGTTTTGGGTTGATACGGGTTCAGTCAGTCGGCTCGCCGCAGATACGCTTTTCAAAAACTTCCGGCCAGCATACGGCCCAGCACCGCGCCGTCTTTCTCCCAGACGCAAAGCAGCGAATGATTACCCGCGGCCAGATTGGGCAGCTTTCCCCTTCCGACCACCTGGGGCTGCCCCCCGGCGCGCTTCACAAATAGGGTGCCTTTCTGCTGCCAGGCCACGGCGACGCCCGCGCCATCGGCGGCGAGTACGCAATCGGTGCCTTCGGCAACGGCTTCCTCCGCTCCGGTGAGCGACGAGGTGAAAATGGTCCCTTCGCGCCGCCAGACCGTTTGCGGATTTCCCGTTTTGCCCGAAAACGCGAGGCCGCCGCCGTCCATCGGGCAGGCTTCGAGTTTCCAGGTGCCGGTGCCGAGTTTGCTGGCCGGGGCAAACGTAACCCCGGCATCGGCGGAATGGGCCACGTACAAATCGCGCGCGCCGCCGAGGCTGTTGCGGAACATTACGTACACGTCGTTGCCACGGGCAACGGCCGACACCTGGCAGCAACTGCACACCGGACCTTCGGGCGAAGCGTACACGAGGAAATTTTTCGACCAGGTTCGCCCGCCGTCCACCGATTTCGAGCCGTAAATTTTGTTGTGGCGAATACCGCGTAAATCCAGCCAGAAGGCGTGGAAAACGCCGTTACCGGCCCCAACGACGGTCTGAAATCCTTCCAGATTTACCTCCGGTTGGTCAGAAATGGGGGCAGGGCCGCTCCAGGCCGCTGCGCCGTTTTTCCGGGAAAAAGCAAAAACTGACCCTTTCGTGTCGTTGACCGAAATCACGACCGTACCCGACGCCACGGCCACGTGCGGGCCGCGTTTGGCCATCGCCACGAGGTTGGGGAGCCGCCCCACGAGTTCAGCAGTCGAAAAGTGTTGCCCGTCGTCGCGGGAAGTGGCGTAAAGCAGGCTGTCGCCCGCCGCGTACACGAGGTGAATCGTGCCCGCTTCGTCAGTGGTCAGGGCAGGCATGGCACCATGTTGGGCCAGTACAAGGGGGGCGTCGGTTGCCGGTTCCGTTGAAAAAACAACCGCCAGCAGGCTGGCAATCAGGGAGAGAATCAGCATGAATCAGGCAGGTTACTGGTGGCCCATGCCGCCTTTTTTGCAGCAGGAAGGAAGTTTTTCGTAGCCCTTGGCGTCGGCGGGCAACTCGTCGGCGTCGTAGCCGGTTTTCACGATGTTGGCCTTGATTTTAGCCAGGTCCGTTTTTTTCGGGTCGAACGTCACGGTCGCCACTTTTGTGTCCACGTCGAGGTTCACGTCGGTCACGCCTTTTTCATAGGCGAGGTTGCGCTCGATGCGGGCCTTGCACATTTTGCAAATGGCCGACGTCTTAATTTTCACGGTTTGGGGTTGGTCGCTGGCGAAGGCGAGTGGGCCGGTCAGCGCGGCGAGGAAGATTCCCAGAAAAATGCGTCGTTGCATGGTTGATTTTGTGTCTTGGTGGAAAAACGTAAAAAAAGTGCTCATCGGTTCATTGGCGTAACGCCCATTCGCAGCAACCCAGGCATTACGCGCAGGTACACCTGCGCCGAAACGGGATTTTTGCCGTAAGCGAACGTTAAACCCGGGTCGGCAGCGTGAAAGGTGGCCTGCACCCCGGCGTGGAGCATTGTGTTGGCAAAGTACGCAATCTGGCGGTTCACGCCTACACTTAGGGCGTTGACGTTGTACCGTTGGTCGCCGACGTCTTCAAAATTGCCGTCGCCGTTGCTGAGTTCTTCGCCGGATTTCTGAACGAATTCGTACCGCCCGTACACCGCCCACCGGTTCAGTTGCAGGTTGGTTTCGGCCAGAAAGGCGTGTTCAACGTGGTGACCACCCGCTTCGTTCATGCCCCACACGAGCGCCGAGGTCCAGTAACGGTTGAAGCCGCCGAGGGGTTTGCTGTGGAGTACCGAGGCCGTCGTGCGGGTTACGTCGTTAGGGTGCAACACTTCAGGGGTCTTCAGAAAGCCCCTTGATACCTGGGCCGACCAGTGGGCCGAAGGCGCGAACTGCAACCGGGCGCTATACGAATCGAACCGGGGTTTGTCGAAACCCGAGCGGTTTTCATCCGGCTCGCGGCCCGTAAAGCTTGACCCTTCGAGTTTGAATTTCCCGTACCGGAAGCCCAGCGTCGCCACGCCGAAGGTGATGTGTGTGGCGTCCTGCCAGTGGTGACCGAGTACGGCGTCGGGGGTCGAAGAGGCCGAAATCCGGTGCATGAAGGCCGTCGGGCCGAGGGCCGGTTCGCCGGGATAACCCACGTAGAGCGACACGTCTGCCTTTGGACTCAGCCGCTGCGTGTAGCCCACGGCCAGTTCCGAAACCAAATCGTGCGGGTGCTGGCCGTCCACGATGGGTTGGCCCCGGTAGCTTTCGCCGGTCTGGAACAGGAGCGGATAGCCGCGCCCGCCTTCAGTCACCGGGTCGAGCGAGAGCATCAGCCGGGCCACGAACAGGCCGTTTTTGCCCACCTGTCGCTGGGCCATGCCCATCACCCAGTTGGGAGCCGAAAACCGGTCGCCACCGCGCTTGCCGGGGTTGTTGAAATTGGTGCTCGTGTAGCGCAGAAACACGCTGCCGTGCAGCATCAGCATCCAGTCGGACGAGTGCTTCATGGCGGCGTACATCGGCGTGGCGTCGGGCAACCAGCCCGTGCCGGAGCCATTGCGGTTCATGGGCAGGCTAAGCGAAAAGGCATGGCTCATGGCACCCATCGTGCCGTGGTTCATGCTGGCGTGCTGGGTCGTGTCGTGGCCCGTCATCGCGTGATCCATGCCGTCGTGGTTCATCGGCTCGTGGGTTTCTTTTTTTGGAGAAATCGGGTCAGTTCGGGTAGGAGTCGGTTTTTTCGGCTCCATTTGGTGGTGTTCGTGCTGAGCCAGTACCGGCCCGGAAAAGGCCAGCAGACCACCGACGAACCCGAAAAGCAAGCATATTTTTTTCACGGATTTGTTGATGAAAAGTGAAACTTGTATCCAGAAAAGCAGCGGGTAACTGGTTCACCATCAGGCCGTCAGGACGAGCAATGTCGCCCCTACGGCTACCATCAGCGTATTTTCAATAATCGTGACGGTGCTCATCGGCAGGTTGAACACGGCCCCGAGGCAGGCACACTTGATTTGCCGCTTGTCGAGGACGCTCTGCGCCACGCCCAATGCCCCGAAGCCCATCAGCGCGATGTCGGCGATGTACACGGCGCGGTCCTGGAAATGCATGAGGCAGGCCACGCCGAGGGCCAGTTCAAGAAACGGGTAGGCGAAACCATAAGCCGGAAATCGCTTTGCCGCCAGGTCGTACATTGAAAAACTGCTGGCGAACTCCCTGAGATTGAGCAGTTTGAAAAACGAGAAGACTAGGAAAAAGCCCGTCATGAAGTTGTGGAGAAAATCCACCAGCCGGAAGTTGTTGCCCGTGAACTCCCGGCCTGGAAAGGCCGTCAGCAACGCCACGCCGGTGATGAAAGCGGTGATGATCAACAGCGGTTTGTAGGTTTCAAACCACGATTTCGGCGATTCTTCCGACCAAACAGGCTCGGCGTTGTGCTGGTGGAGGGGGGCGCTCGGCACCGGCGCGGCCGTCAACGGAAAATCGCGTTCGATGCGGTAGCTGGTGGCTTTCAAGGCGGTTTGCAGGGCCGAAAGGGGCACTTTTTGTTCCGACTCGACGGTCGTTTCGCCGGTTTTCAAATCGACCTCGACGTGTTGCACGCCGGGGACTTTCGACAGCAGCGATTGCACTTTGTATTGGCAGGCTTCGCAGGTCATACCTGTGACGCGGTAGGTTGTTTTTTGAAGCGTTTCCATAGTTAAACCTGATTTGTACAGTGCAAAAGTACCGGGATGGTGAGCCGGGGGCCTTACAGAATTTTGGATGGTTTTTACATGATTTTGTGCAGTGTTACCACAACCGGACTGCCCGCCGTAACCCCGCACAAATCCTCTACGGCGGGCAGTCCTTTTTGGCGGGTCAGACTTTATCCAGCGGCACGCGCTTCTGTTCCCGAATCCGTTTGAAATGGCTCGGTGTCAGACCGGTCACTTTTTTGAACTGACTGGAAAGGTGGGCCACGCTGCTGTAGTGCAGCAAATCGGCGATTTCGCTCAACGAAAGTTCGTCGTACACGAGCAGTTCTTTTACGCGCTCCACCTTTTGCCGAATCAGAAACTGCTCGATGGTCGTGCCTTCGACCTCCGAAAACAAGGCACTCAAACTGCCGTAGTCGCGGTCCAGTTTCCCGGTCAAAAAATCCGAAAGGTTCACCTTCCGGTCGTCGTTGTGGCGGTGGACGAGGTCCACCACGGCGGCTTTAATGCGCCCGGCCAGTTGCTGACGCCTGTCATCGAGGAGTTCAAAACCGACGGTTTGCAGGTTGTCCCGAAATCGCGTCAGCGCCTCCGTTGGGGGCGTTTCGGGGAACGTTACTTCACCCAATTCCACGGCGAGCGGAGCCAGCCCGGCCGTTTCCGCCGACCGTCGTACCGCCTGGATGCAGCGGTCACAGACCATGTTTTTGATGAAAAGGGTCATTAGCTGATTGGGTAATCTGGTAACTGGCTGACTGGGTAATTCGGTCGTTGGAGACAAACCAGTTACCCAATCAACCAATGACCCATTCCTACTCCCTGATTTTATACCGCATTCCCACGTAAATCATCCGTCCGATTACCGGCCCCCACACCATCGACGCATCGAAGCGCGGGCCAAACGGGTCGTTCGGGGCGATGATGGGCGATTTCTGGGTGAAATTCCCCAGGTTTTCCCCACCCACGTAGAGCGACCATTTCAGGAAATTCTTGGTCACCTGCGCGTTGAGGTTCGAGAACGCCGGGGCAAACACCGGCGGTGAAGCGGCGTTGTGAACGTGCCCCGCCGCCGTGTTGGGAATGCGCCGCCGACCGTTCCATTGCCAGGTGAAATCGAACTTCCACTTCTCGAATTTCGTCGCGTAGCCCAGGTTAAGCAGCACCCGGTCGCGGTTGACGAACATCTTCGGGAGTAGCGTGGCTTCGCCGCCCGCCGCCAGCACGCTCTGCTGTACGTCGAATAAGCGGTAGGCCAGTTTCAGGTCAAGGCGTTTGACGGGCTGGAGGTTGATTTCGGCCTGAAAACTGTTGGAAAAACTTTTTCCCCGCAGGTTGTAAAACCGCACGTAATCGCTGTTTTCCATATCCACGATGAGTTGGTTCTGGAAATCCGTCCGGTAAAAATCCAGCACGAGCGAGCCGGTGTTGCCAAAAACGGTGAGGTCGTTGCTCAGGCTGAGGCCGTAGTTCCAGCTTTCTTCGGGGCGAAACTGCCGGTCGAGTACGGCGAGCGTGCGCGAGTTGACCAACATTCCGAAGTTTTCGGCAATGGGATTGGGCACCCGCCAGCCCTTGCCCGCCGCGAGCCGGAGGTGGCTTTGCGCACTCAAATCGTACTTCAGGTGCAGCCGGGGCGTGAGCCGGGTGCCGTACAGGTTGTGAAAATCGGCCCGGAGGCCCAGCACGAGGGTCAATTTCTCAGGAATCGTCTCAGTGTACTCCACGAACGCGCCGGGCACCGATTCCGTCCGCCGGAAGGTCGAGTCGGCCAGGCGCTCGTCGTAAGCGTCGAGCAGGTAACTCAGGCCCGCTTTGTACTGGTGGTTGGTGTTGCCGAGAATGTTCTGGTAAATCAGGTTCGTGTATACATTCCGCTGCTGCCCGGCGTAGGTTTTAAACCCGAACCGCGCCGTAGCATCGTGGGCGAGGGCGTTGACAATCAGCCCCAAACCCTGGTAGGGGGTCGAGGGAAACAGCCGGGCCGTTTTGCTGAACACCTCAACTCGGCGCGTGGTGTTGCCAAATTCGTAAGTGAACGGACGGTTTCGCCCGGCGTCGAGTTGGCCACCGGTGCGGTCTTCGTAGAGCGCCTTCACGCCGAACTGCGCCATCCAGCGCTCGCTCTGGTACTTGTACCGGTTGATGGCGTTGAACTGGGTGTAAAGAGGCACATCCAGGAAGCCGTCGCCGTTATTGTCGAGCCGCGTTTGCAGCGTGGACGCGTGCGTGAGCAGGCCGACCGACCAGTGGGGGGAACGCTTTTTTGCCAGATTCAGATTCAGTTCGCCGCGCCCGAAACTGTTCGCGTAGGCGTTGAAATACAGCGATTCAGTGGTTTCGGGCTTCACCAACTCGACGTTGATCGCTCCCGTCATGCTTTCGTAGCCATTCACGACTGACCCGATGCCCTTGGCCACGTTGATGCTCGAAATCCAGGTGCCGGGCGTGTAATTCAGCCCGAAGGTGGTGTTCAGCCCTCGGACGTTGGGGATGTTTTCGGTGTTCAACTGCACGTAGGTGCCACTCAGGCCGAGGAGTTGGATTTGCTTCGCGCCCGTCACCGCGTCGCCGTAGCTGACGCTCACCGAGGCGTTGGTTTCAAAGCTCTCCGACAGGTTGCAACAGGCAGCTTTGGCCAGGGTTTTCGTCGTCAGAATCTCGGTCTGAATCGGGTTGAGCCGGTCGATGACGTTGGCCTGACCACCAATGACTACTTCGCGTAACTGGTTGGTATTCTGAAGAATGAAATGGACCGAATCGCGTCCGGCGATGGCGATCGTATCGGCGCGGTAGCCCACGAGCGAGGCCGCGAGGCGGGTCGCGCCGTCGGGTCGGGCCAGACTGAAGTGCCCGTCGGCGTCGGTGGTGGCGGCGGTTTGGGTGCCGGGCCAGTACACCGTGGCCCCGACGAGCGGATTCCGTGTGCCGGTTACGGATTTTTCGGAAACCGTGCCGAAAATGGGGGACGATTGCGCAAAAAGCAGGGTCGGGAAGAAACCGATGACTACCCCGGCTGCCTGGCGCCAGGAAAGGAGAAACATGATGCCTTGATTTTGATGAAGAAACGGAAAATCAGGGTTTTGCCAACGCAAAACCCGACCAAACAGAATCCATCAAGGCTTATAAGAGGAGCGATTGCACGAAAGCGAGCAGACTGCGGCCCGCCAGGGGCACCGCCGCCGTGGAAGAATCGGCGGACGAGTCGATGAACGAAAGAATGGCCGCCACCAGCCCGTCGACGGCCCACTCGCATACGTTCACGGCAACATCGGCCACCGCTTTAGCGCCCTGAGCGGCTTTTTGGGCCAGCATTTCCGTGAAACTGACGTTTTTGTACACGTCCTGATCGGCGCAGCACTTGTCTTTTTTGACGGTTGAGCGCTGGTTGGTTTTTGTTTCGGACTTGGCCGGATTGGCGCAGATGGCGGGAATGTCCTGCCTGGTGAGCGAGTAGGTTTTCTGGGTGCGCATCAGGCAGGAACGCTCGATTAACCCAAAGCCAGTGCTCGTGGTGAGAACCACCACGGCCAGAAACAGGTTGAAAAGACGGAAGGGGAGCGAGCGTTGCATAACGCGGGGCAGATTTGGCGCAATTTTAACCAATTTTCGCGTCAATCGGTTGAAATGGGCCGGAAATATTTCTGAAAATCAGGCCAGTCGGGTGCCGTTGGGTACGGTCCGTTCGGGGTGAACGAGCACCACCTCGCCGCCTTCAAGCACGAAGCCCGTTACGAGTACTTCTGACACGAAACCGGCGATTTGTTTGGGCGGGAAATTGGTGACGGCCAGCACCTGCCGCCCGACCAATTCGTCTTTGGAATAGAAGGCGATGATTTGAGCCGAAGAGCGTTTTACGCCCAATTCCGGGCCGAAATCCACCCAGAGTTGGTAAGCGGGTTTGCGGGCTTTCGGGAATTCCTCGACCCGAACGATGGTGCCCGCGCGGAGTTCAACAGCCTCGAAGTCGGACCAGGAAATCATTCGTTAAAAAAGCGGCAATCGGTTTCAAAAACGTCTTCCCGGGAAAGCGACTCGATGCTTGCCGAAGAACCCGTCTCGTCCTGAGCCGCTCTCAAGGCCCGCTTAAAACATACGTTCCACAAACTTTCTTCGATGAATCGACGGGTCAGACTCGGTTTGTCTTCCACGATGTCTTCAATGCTGAACCGGGCATCGTTGATGGAAACCAGCCAGTTTCGGGTCCGCTTTTCCGGCTGAATTTTCCACTTGATAACGTGCAGCATTAGCCGCACCAACTGGCTTTTGAGGGCACGGCGCGAATCCTGTGACATGGCTTCAAGTAAAGAATTCAGCCCCTGACGCGCCTCGTCAAAGTCCTGCTCTTGAAGGGCTTCTTTGATTTCGGACACTGATTCGTAGTACGACGTGGCCGTCAGTTCCTCCCAATCGCGTTTCATGGCGTCATCATTTTTACTGAAAGATAGCAGGTTACCGCGCCGGAGGCAAGCCGGTTTTTCAGAGCTTCTCAAACACCAGCCGGTAGTGCTCCATCGTTTCGCGCTCAAAACACACCCGGTTAGGGCTGACCCGAAACACGGCCACGAGGTCGCGGAAGGCTGGGTTGGTGGCGATGCGGGGCAGGAGCGAGGCGTAGAGGGCGTATTTTTCGGCGTTGAAGGCCCGGAACCGCTTGCGCCACTGCCCGATGGTTTCGATGTAGTCGAGCCGCCCGCTGCTCTGCGATACCAGTTTGAAGTGTGGTGCAGCGTTGCGAATCACCTGCTCGGCTCCGTAGGGCAGCCACGAGCCAGGAAACTGCGCAATCATCAGTGCCAGCGAATAGGAATCCGAGTCTTTCGGGGCGTCGAGGCTGATTTCTTCCAGCGGGATCATGTTTTTGGCAAACACCATCGTTTGCATGTAAAACCGGCCCCCGGTGGGTAGCAATTCGGTCAGGTTGCGGAAAAACCGCGCGTACACCTCGTCCTGCTGCCCGGCTTTGTATTCTTCAATCGAGCAGAAATGTTCCATGCCGCCGATGCACGTGACGGCGTCGAAGGTGCCGTAGTCGGCGGGGGTGACGAGGCGGCAGTCTTTCACCTCGACGTTGAGTCCGTTGGCCCGGCAGGCGGCGGCCTGACCGCTCGACAGCGTGACGCCGCGGGCGTTGGCTTTGCGTTCGTTTTTGAGGTAGGTCAGAAACGGCCCCCAGCCGCAGCCCATGTCGAGCACTTTTGTGCCGGGGCCGATGCCGAGGCTGTCGGCGATGAACTGGTGCTTCTGGCGTTGGGCCTGTTCGAGGGTGAGCGAAAAATCGCCGTTGTACATCGCGCCGCTGTAATCGCCGGTTTCGCCGACGCTCAGGCGGAAGATTTTATCGATGGTGGTGTAGGTGAAATCGAGGTCTTTTTGCGAGGCCATGTCGGGTTTAGGGGAAAGTGGGACGCGGCCAAGCTACGAAAAAAGTAAGGATTGAGTCGTTTAGAAAATAGCGAACGCAATGGCAAAACCTCAAAACACCCACCAGCGGCCGTTGGGGAGGGGTTGCCCCAGCCTGACCGGCTCCCCGATTTTAGGGGTGGCGACGGGCAGGCCGAGTTCCGCCGCTTTTTTCGTCACGCGCTCAATGGGGTCGGTCCAGGCATGGAGCGCCAGCGTGAATTTGCCCCA
Source organism: Spirosomataceae bacterium (assembly GCA_965249815.1). GTDB lineage: Bacteria > Bacteroidota > Bacteroidia > Cytophagales > Spirosomataceae > JAJAZB01. Next base: position 3,110,336 of record CBDFMV010000003.1, read on the forward strand.
GTGGACGGGCAGCAACGCCTTCGCTCGCAGGTCCATTGCAGCCTGGGCCACTTCTTCGGGCATCATGTGGATGAGCGGCCATTGGAGGTCGTACTGGCCGTCTTCGAGAATTGCCAAATCGAAGGGGCCGTATTTTTCGCCGATTTCCCGGAAGTGCGGGCCGTAGCCCGAATCGCCGCCGAGGTACAGCGTGTGCGTAGGCGACCGCAGCACGAACCCGACCCAGAGCGTTTTGCCGCGTGTGAAACCCCGGCCCGAAAAGTGCCGGGCGGGCGTGGCGGTGAGGGCGAGCGAGTCGGCGATTTTGCCCGATTCCCACCAATCGTACTCGGTCAGTTTTTCGGGGGAAACGCCCCAGCGCTCCAGGTGCGCGCCCACGCCGAGGGCGGCGTGAAAGTGCGCCGTTTTCGGAATCAGGTCGAGAATGGTCTGGTAATCGAGGTGATCGTAATGGTCGTGGGTGAGGATGACGGCGTCGAGGGACGGAAAATCGGCCACCGAATACACCCGCGTACCGGGGTAGCTGCCCGTTCCGGCAAACTGCACCGGCGAGGCGCGATTGCTAAACACGGGGTCGATGAGCAGATTTTTCCCGCCGATTCGGATAAAATACGACGAATGCCCAAACCACACCACCACGGGCGCGTCGCCGGTGAGGGCTTTCAGATATGTTTTCACCGAAGGCAGCGGTGCCGACGGTTCGCGGTTGGGTTTTTTGCTGAAAAGAAAATCCCGCATCATCTTCGGGTACGAGGCGTTCGGGGCCAGCATCGGCGTTTCAATCGGGTAAGAGAAGGTGCCGTCGTGGTAGTTGGGCGATTTTTCGATGCGTTCGAGCCGCGCCCCGGACGGGTTCGCGCCGAAGACGGGCAATTGCAAAAAAGCCCAGGTGCCCGCCGCCAGGACGACCACGATGAGGAGGAAAACGAGCATGAGGTTGAGGAAAAGGCGCAAGGAGAGAAGGGATGCCGTGGAAGTAAGAAGAAACGGCGGCGACCTAAAAAAATCGCCGCCGTCTGCACCGACAAGAATGTCGGTGCTACGCGTTACCCACCATCTCCCCCGGCACGACCCACTCGTCGAACTGCTCCGGCGTCAGGTAGCCGAGCGAAACGGCGGTTTCTTTCAGCGTCGAGCCGGTTTTGTGGGCGGTCTGGGCGATTTCGGCGGCTTTGTAGTAGCCGATTTTGGTGTTCAGGGCCGTCACGAGCATCAGCGAGTTTTGCACGTGCTTGTCGATGTTGGCCTGAATCGGCTCGATGCCCACGGCGCATTTGTCGTTGAACGACACGCACACATCGCCGATGAGCCGGGCCGAATGCAGGAAATTGTAAATCATCACCGGCTTGAACACGTTCAGTTCGAAGTGCCCCAGCGAGCCGCCCACGCCGATGGCCACGTCGTTGCCGAGCACCTGCGCGGCCACCATCGTCATGGCTTCGCACTGGGTGGGGTTTACCTTGCCGGGCATGATACTCGAGCCGGGTTCGTTGTCGGGAATGTGGATTTCGCCGATGCCCGCCCGTGGGCCGGAGGACAGCATCCGGATGTCGTTGCCAATCTTCATCAAACTCACGGCCACTGTTTTCAGCGCGCCGTGGGCTTCCACGATGGCGTCGTGGGCGGCCAGGGCCTCGAATTTGTTTTCGGCGGTGATGAAGGGAAGTTCGGTCAGTTCGGCGATTTTCTTCGCCACGGCTTCGGCGTATCCCGGCGGCGTGTTGATGCCCGTGCCGACGGCGGTGCCGCCGAGGGCCAGTTCGCTGAGGTGGTCGAGCGTGTTGCGGATGGCCCTCAGGCCGTGGTCGAGCTGCGAGACGTAGCCCGAAAATTCCTGTCCGAGCGTCAGCGGTGTGGCGTCCATGAAGTGCGTCCGGCCAATTTTCACGACGTGTTTGAACGCCTGTGCCTTCTCGTGGAGCGTGTGGCGCAGTTTTTCAATGCCGGGAATCGTTTTCTCGACCAGAATCTGGTAGGCCGCAATGTGCATCGCCGTCGGGAAGGTGTCGTTGCTCGACTGCGACTTGTTGACATCGTCGTTGGGGTGCAACGCTTTTTGTTTATCGGTCAGCACGCCGCCCTGCAACACGTGCCCCCGGTAGGCCACCACCTCATTCACGTTCATGTTCGACTGCGTACCCGAACCGGTTTGCCAGACCACGAGCGGAAACTGGTCGTCGAGGCGGCCCGACAGGATTTCGTCGCAGGCCTGCCCGATGAGTGTGGCTTTTTCGGGGGAAAGCACACCCGCGTCAAGGTTAGTCAGGGCGGCGGCTTTTTTCAGGTAGGCAAAGGCCCGGATGACTTCGCGCGGCATCCGGTTGATGTCCTGGGCAATCTGGAAGTTTTCAATCGAGCGCTGGGTTTGCGCGCCCCAGTACACGTGGGCGGGCACCTGCACTTCGCCCATCGTGTCTTTTTCGGTACGGAATTCCATGAAACGGTTTGGGTTTAGGGTTCAGGGTTTAAGATTCAGCGCCGACAACTCTGAACGCTAAACCCTGAACCCGGCCTGTAGCGCAAAAGTAGCCACAAAACCTACTCCAGCAGCAATTTCTCCGTCCAGGTACCCGCACTGGTTTCGATTCGGAGCAGGTACGTCCCAGCCGACAGGTTGGGCAGGGTAAGGTCGAGACGGCGCTGGCCGTTGAGTGGCATTTCCAGCAGGATGTTGCCGAGCAGGTCGGTCAGAAAAATGCGTCCGTCCGGAGGCACGGGCCATTCCAGCGTCAGCGTTCGGCGGGTGGGGTTGGGGTACACCGCGACCCCGGCCGGGGGTGTCGTTGGCGACAGGCTGGTTACGGCCAGGGTCCGGGCGTTCACCCCGACGGTGGACGATTCGGCGCGGTCGTCGCGCACCCGCAGCCGGTAGAAGTACGTCGTGTTGGGCTGGAGCAGCGAATCGGTGTAGGTCGTGGTCGGGTAGGGGAGCCGCGCCACTTCGCTGAACCCCACGTCGGGTCGGGTGGAGCGTTCAAGTACGCTTTGCCAGAAACCCGCTGCGCCCGTGGTGGCCGTCCAATCAAGTTGAATGCGGTTGTACTGAGTCACTTTGGCCGTAAAATTCAAAATCTGGTAGCCGGCCGTCACCACGTCGGCGGTGTCGGCGGCTGATTCGGCGCTGGCGCTGACGCTCCGAATCCGGTAGCGGTAGCGGTAGCCGCGCACCAGGTTTTGGGTGTCGGTAAACGAGCGTACGCTGTCGGGAAACGTAGCCACGGCGTTGAAACGTCGTCCCAAATCGTCGGAACGCTCGAGCACGTAGCGCACGGAAGGGTCTGGCTGGGGTACGCTCCAGGTCACGCGCACCGTGTCGTAGCGCACCGGAGTCAGGGTCAGCGTCGGGATGGGCAACGGCCCGGCAATCGGCACGTTGTAAAACGCAAATGCCGCCAGCCCACGCCCGTTGCGCAGGTGCGGGCCGTCGTAAACCAGGTTGGTGAGGTAGGTGGCGGGTAGGTAACTGAGCCGTTGGGCGGAGTCGGGTTTGGCCAGCGTGAGCGTCACCGCGTTGCCCTCGGCGCTGCCGCGCTGCACGGCCCCGGCTACGCCATCAAGGTAAATAAAGTCCACGAGGCGGCGCGAGTACGCCACGCCGTTGCGGTCGCGCAGGGTGGTGTCGGCCTGCCAGCGCAGAGTTTGGCCCTCGTCAAACACCAGCTTGAGGGCCGTGCGCTGCGGATTGGCGTAAAATACCTTGCGCACGTTGGGCGAGGTGCTTTGCGGCAGGTTGGGACCGCCGTAAAAATCCCGTCCCACGAGCCAGAACACCTGCATGGCTGTGTACACGTACCCCTGGGCGTTGTAGTGCGGCGTGTCGTAGCCGGGCGTGCCGACCGTCGCCACGGCGGTGATGTTGGGGTAAAACTCAGGACTGCGTCGCTGAAATTCGAGCACTTCGCCCGCCGTGACCGAGGGTTTCTCGATGATGTTGTTCTGAAACAAATAAATCCGTTGCAGGCTGGGATAATCCTGCATCCAGGCCTGGTAGAGCGGGTCGAAAAGCTGGGCGTAGCCGGGCCGGTTGAAGTACGCCTCGGCCTCGCCCTGCCGCCAGAACAGGGCCTTCACCGCCGTTTGCAACCCAGCCCGCTGCACGCGGTAGCGCATTCGGCCGTAGGCCGTGTTCAGGTCAAGCGGGGCGGCATCGTTGCGGTAATGGTAGCCGATTTCGGTGCCTTCCATGCCGCCGTTGATGATGCACACCGGCACGCGGTAGGTCTGGCTGATGAGCCGCTGCAACTCGGTGCCCCACACGCCCACGATGGCTCCGCGCAGGTCGGAAAGGCTCCAGAGCGTGTCGGAAGGCAGGAGGCGATCGCCCTGTTTGCCAAAACTGCGGCAAAATTCCGTCCGGGAGTTGTACTCGCGCCGGGCCGCTTCGGTCGTCGTGGCGTTAGACTGCCCGCTGATGAGAAAGGCATCGCCGCACACGACGCTGTCGCGGCGGGCCAGCCGCAGCGAATCGCCCGCCGGGCGGTGAGCAAACACCTCGAAACGGTACTCGGCCAACTCCGCCCGGATGCTGGCTTTCAACGAAAACCCGGCTCCGCTGCTGTCAGCGTAGGTCAGGGGTTGGTTTTGGTAAAAAAAAGGAGCGTTGTTGCGAAAAACCTGGAGGGAGACCCGGTCGAAACCCGCCTGAAGCACGCGCCCGCTGACGGGCACCTCGGCCTCGTTTCGGGGCGAGCGTGGGTAGAGCTGCAGCGGCGCGGGCAGTTGGCTGAACCGCACGGGGCTTTGCGCTTGGACGAGTTGCCCAGCCCCCAGACCCAGCACGAGTAGTACCTTCGCGTAGTTCATGCCAACCACATCACTCCGAAAAAACAGGGTTAAAACTACGTGTTTTTGCCGACCGAAAATCACCCGCAGCCGCGTGGGGAGTCAGAAAGCGGATTTCGCCGCCTCAGGGACCAATTTTAAGGCGAAACGCGGTGCCGACTGGCCCGGAATCGACCCGCAACACGTACGTGCCCGGGGGCAGCGGCGGCAACGCCACGTCGGTACGAACCTGCCCGGACAAGGGCAGGTTCAGGCGTAAGATTCCCTGTTCGTCCACAAAAGAAACGTGCCCGTTGAGCGGCGTTTCGCTTTCGAGTGTCAGAAAGCGAAACGCCGGATTCGGGTACGCCCGCACGGCGTCGTGGGGCGTGGGTGGCAGGCTCGTCAGCACCAGCGTGGTGGCGCTGGCCGTGGCCCAGTCTGATTCGGCTCCGCCCTCGGCCAGGGCTTTTAACCGGTAAAAATAACTCGTCTGCGGGGTCAGGTTCGCGTCGGTAACTTCCGTGGTCGTCGCATTCGGCGCGGGCAGCGCCTGAAAGGGACCGGTTGCCGCCGGGGCGCGTTCGAGCGTCCAGCCTTTCACGGGCAGGCCCGTCGGGGCTGTCCAGGAAAGTTTAATCTGGTTGAAGCTTACCGCCTGCGCCGTCAGCAGGGGGGTCGCCCAGGCCAGGGTTTTGGCCTGGACCAGCACGGGTGGCGCTTCGGAGGTGCTGCTCACCGTGGAAAGTCGGTACACGTACACCGTGCCGGGTTGCAGGTTCGAGTCGGTGTACGCCCCGCTGGCCGCCGGAACCCGCGTCAGTTCGGTAAACGGGCCGTTTGCCGAAACGCCGCGTTCGAGCACCAAGTCCGTAGCGCCAGTGGGAATGCTCCGCCATTCGAGGCGCACCTGACTGGCCGATACTGAGGCGACCGTGAAAACGGGCGGCGCGAGGGCGGGGGCGATGGCGACGTTTTCAAACGAAAAAGCCGCCAGACCGCGCGCGTTGCGCAGGTGCGGGCCGTCGTAGGTATTCACGGGCGCGTTGGCATCGCTAAACCAGGAAGGCAAATACGTCAGCCGTTGCGCCGACGAAGGGCCGCTCAGGCCCAGCCGGGCCACGTTGCCGCTGGCGTTGAGCGTTTGCACGGCCCCCGTTTTGCCGTCGAGGTACAGGAAATCCTTCATCCGGCGGGTGTACGGCTGGCCGTTTTTCCCCGTCAGGGTCGAGTCGGCCTGCCAGCGCAGGTCCTGGCCGGTGTCGAACACGAGCGTGATTTCGCGGTTGTCGGGCGTGGAATAAAATGCTTTTTTCAGCGCGGGGTTCGTCCCATTGGACGTGGGCGTTGCGCCGTAAAAATCACGGGCCACCAGCTCAAACCACTGCCGCCCGTGCTGCCGGTAGCCCTCGGTGTTGTAATGCAGGCCGTCGAAGCCAGCAGTGCCGAGCGAACTCCACGCCCGGACGTTTGGGTAAATCTCCGGCGTTCGTCGCTGAAAATCGCGGATGGCCCCGGCGTTGGTCGATGGGTCGTTGATGATGGCGATTTGCGCCACGTAAATGCGTTGAAGGGCCGGGAAATCCTGCATCCAGGCGCGGTAGAGCGTATCGAAACGCGCCGGGTAGTCGGGAATACTTCGGTAGGCGTCGAGTTCGCCCTGCCACCAAAACAGCGCTTTCGCCTGCCCGGCCAGCCCCGATTTCCGCACCCGGTACAACATCCGTCCGTACGGCGTGGTCAGGCTGGAGCGGCCCTGGGCCTGGCTCGGCACCAGGTACTGAATGCCCGCGCCGGGAAAGGCCCCGTTGATCACCACCACCGGAATCCGGTAGGTTTCGACCAACCGCCGCTGCAATTCGTGCGCCCACACACCCACCCGAACGGCATCGGTCTGGTCGGCCAGCGCCCAGAGCGTGTCGGCGGGATTGTAAGGCGCTTCGCTCTGGTCGGTGAAGCGGCCGAAGGTCCGGTAAAATTCGCCCACCTGCCCATACTCCCGCACGGCTTCGGGCAGCGTGGCCGCGTTGGATTGACCCGCCACCAGAAAGACATCACCACACACGACGCTGTCGCGGCGGGCCAGCCGCAGCGAATCGCCCGCCGGGCGGTGGGCGAACACCTCGAAACGGTACTCGGCCAACTCCGCCCGGATGCTGGCTTTCAGCGAAAAATCAGCGCCACCTCCGGCGTACGCCAGGGGTTGTTTCTGGTGAGAAAAAGGCGCATTGTTGCGAAAAACCTGGAGGGAAACCCGGTCGAAACCCGCCTGAAGCACGCGCCCGCTGACGGGCACCTCAGCTACATTCTGGGCAGAACGCGGGTAAAGTTGCAGCGGCGCGGGCAGTTGGCTGAATCGCGCGGCGGGGTCCTGCCCGGCAGTGGGCCAATTCAGGAAGATTCCAAAAAAGAGCGTCAGGTACGCGTGTTTCATAGCAAAGGATTACTGTCGGAGAATTCTGCGGACGACGGGCGGGCCACTGACCGGGTGGATGCGCAGCAGGTATGCCCCCGGCGCGAGGGCGTTCAGGCTGATTTCGTGGAGGTCGTCGCCCTGTTCGGTGCGCAGCAACCGCCCGCTCAGGTCGAGAACGTCCACGCGCACAACGGGCGCGGCCGCCCCGAGAAACTGAAATCCGGCTCCGGTCGGGTTGGGGCTTACCTGCAAAAAGTACGCCCCCGCTGGTTCCAGGCCGGTGCTGCGGTTCTCGTATTCCTTGAGGGCTTCCTTCATGCAGGGCATGATTTCGCTCGTGTTTTTGGCGAACAGCGTGAAGCCGCCGTCCCATTCCCAGAACGTGAAAGGCAGGTTGAGCAACCCGCAGGCGCGTACTACCGTGGTGAAATACCGGCAGCGGCTGTCGGCGTCGGCGAAGCGGTTGTAGGAGCCGAATTCGCCCAGAAAGACGGGTACTTTCCAGGTATCCGCCCACTGCCGGGCGCGTTCAAGGCGGCGAAAAACGTTGGCCGTGCTGCCTTCCTGGGGGTAATTGTTGAGCGCCGATTCGATCCAGGTGCCGCGCGCCGAGGCCGGAATCGAAGGCCGCCAGACGCCGTCATACGGGAACGGCACCCCCTGCACGGCTTCCAGCCCCTGCACCCACTCGGCGCCCTGGTGCGTGAAAGCCATCGGGTCGTAGGAGTGGAAGGTGTAAATCAGGTTGGGGTCGGCCAGGGGCTGAAAGCGCGCCAGCGCGTCCACGCCGTTCCAGTCTTCGGCCCCGACCACGAGCGTGTGCTCGGGGGCAACGGCCCGCACCACCCGCACCAGTTCGTCGGCCTGCTGCCGCCAGTCCGCCGCCTTGATGTCGTGCGGCTCGTTTTGCAACTCAAAAAATACCCGCTCCGGGTCGGTGGTGCGGTAGCGGGTGGCGATTTGTTGCCACAGCCATTTTTTACGGTCGAGCGTGTTGGCAGTTGCAAACGAGCCGTCGAGTTCGGGATGGTGGAAGTCGATAATTGCCAGCATTCCCGCCGCACCGGCCCAGCGCAGCAGCGAATCCACGGCGGCGAAATACTCGGGCCGCTCCCAGCGGTAGGGCGCTTCGAGCGAGGCCCAGGCGCTGAAACACACCGGAATCCGCACCGTGCGCATCCCCAGAGCGGTCATTGCCCGAAAGCTGCCCTGCCGTTTCGTCACTTCGCTCATCTTCAGGTAGTCGCCGTAATGGGCGGCTTTGGTGCCGTTCCAGTACCCTTCCAGAAAGGACAGGTTCGCGCCCACGCCCATGAGCCGGGCGCGGCGCTGGGCCACTTCCTGCGCGTGCAAGCGGGGCGCACCTGCTACACCAAGCAAGAGCGATAAAAGGGTGATCCAGGTCTTCATGGCGGGGGCTTTTCAACGTGAGCGCCCATCAGAGAGTAGCAAAAGCCCCTGCTTTTCAACAGAACAGCGATTGCCCGTTGGGTTTTAGCCAAAAATAGTGAATGCCCACCACTTCCTGGCGGCAATTTATTCGTCGGGCCGGGCTATGGCCCTTTAGGATTCGTTGCCAAACAGAGCAAGAATCAGATGGTACCGGCCTGGGCAGCAGGCGACCTTTGACAAAGGAAACCAACCCAATTTACCATGTCCCGCTTTCGAGTTATTCCACTTTCTACCGCCGTGGCCGAGCGCATCCGCACCACGCGTCAGGATGATTTCGATAATAAAGTACTTGAACAAGTTGCCACTGGCTACGGCCCCTGTCGCGTCTCGCTCACGACCTTCCGGCCCGGCCACGATCGCCGGCTGCTGTTTTCGTACTCCCCTTTTGCCGAAGAAGGGCTTTACAGTGAAAGAGGGCCGCTGTTCATTCATGCGGAGGCCGTCGAACCGTATCAGGACATTCACCGCTTTCCGCCCGAGATCAAATGCGATCCGGTCCACTTCCCGTTGTCCCTGCTGGGGTACAGTGCCGACCACCGAATGAATTTTGCCCGGTTGGTTGGCCAGAATGACGTGGACGAATTCCTGGTGGAAGTATTGAACCAACATTACGAAGTCGCCTATCTGCACGTACGCAACGCCGAAGCGTGTTGTTACATCTGCACCATTGAACGCGCCTGAGCAGGGGATGAGGAGGCTATTAACCGCTTATACCACTAATTGGCCATTTAAAGAACTATGTATTGCAAAGTACCAGCCAAAGCCCACAACTTTGACACGTCAATCGGAAACAAACCCCGCAGACACCGGCGCAACTGCCCGGTAAAAACAAAAATCAATCAACTCAAAATAAAGGAAATCATGAAAACCAACTTCGCCGTACTCGCCCTGGCCGCCACGTTGCTGGCCGCTCCGTTCACCGCCGCCGTCGCTGCCCCATTTTCGGGCGAACCGACCGCACCCGCCGCCGCTCCGACCTCCTTTAGCGTGAACGCCTTCCGGGTCAGTAATACGGCCAACGTGCGGGTGTTTGTTCAAAAAAACACGGCCACACCGGTGAAAATCAAGTTGCTCGACGCCAAAGGGAATGCCCTCTACGAACGGACGATGGGCAAACACGAATCAAAAAAGGCGCTGTCGCTCATTTTGGGTGAACTGCCCGACGGCGACTACACGCTCGTGGTGGGCAACAACACGGAGAAAGTAACCAAGACGTTCTCGCTCATCACGCCCGACCGCACGCTGGCCGAGAATTAACGCCGCTCGTCCCGGTGGTAGCGTACAAACCCACCACCGGGGCGGGAAAACCCCTCATTTTCAAAAGCAGGAAAACCACGCTACCACGGCCCGTTTGGATTGGCTTCTTTTGTATCGTCATCCAGGGCAATCCCGAGACATTTATCAATCAACTTTCAAAATAACGGAAACCATGAAAACCAACTTCAAAACCCTCGCGCTGGCCGCTTCGCTGCTCATCGCTCCCCTGGCCGCCGCACTGGCCACCACCCCCGGTACCGTCGAACCCAAAGAACCGACAGCCATCGAAGCCAACAACTCCCTCTCCGTCAATGCCTTCCGGGTGGCTGGTACGGCCAATCTGCGGATGTTCATCCAGAAAAACGACCAATCGGCGGTTCGGGTCGAACTGAAAAACGAAGAAGGTGAACTCTTCTACGAAAGCGCCATCGGCAAACGCGCCAACGGCAAAGCATACCTGCTCAACCTGAGCGAATTGCCCAATGGTCATTACACGATTGAAGTGAGCAACCGCGACAAGAAAGTGGTCAAAGCCTTCGACCTGACAACCCCCGCCCGGCAGGTGGCCGTGAAGTAAGCAGATTAGTTGGTGGATTGGGTGATTGGTTGATGGGCAAAGCCAATCACCCAATTCATCCAGTCTCAGAAGTACTTAACGCACAAATCAACTCTCAAAACAACCATGAAAACTAATTTCGCCGTACTCGCCCTGGCCGCCGCGCTGCTGGTCGCCCCGTTGGCCGCTACGGTAGCCGCCACCCCCGTTTCAGCCGATCCGACGGCTCCCGCCGCCAAAACCGCCTCGTTCACCGTCTTCGCGTACCGCACTGGCAACCCAATGAATGTGCGCGTCAACGTGCAGAAAACGGATACCAGAAAAACCGTCGTTGTGACCCTGAAAAACAAAGACGGGGAAGTGCTGTTTCAGGAATTTATGGGCAAAAAAGAAACCCAGCACGCGTTTGCCTTCGACCTGAGCGAACTGGAAGACGGAGCCTACACCATTGAAATCACCAGTAATCAGGAAAAAGTAACCAAAACCTTCGACGTTTCGACGCCCAACCGGGCGGTGAACGTCAACTGATTTCGGCGAACTACTTCATCAACAGCCACCCCGGCCGGTTCATCCCGCCGGGGTTTTTTGTTGCTCAAACCAAACTCACCCGGCGGCAAGCCGTTTGAGTTCGTTCAGTTTCAGGAGTGCCTCGATGGGCGTGAGCGTGTTGATGTCGAGGTTGTTCAGCAGGTCGCGCACCTGAGCCACCTTTGGGTCGCCTTCCAACACACTGACCTGCAAGGGCTTCGGCACCTCGCGCAGCCGTTCGCCTCGTTCGCCGCCGAGGTGATCTTTTTCCAGGTGCGCCAGGATTTCCGTCGAACGCTGCACCACCGACGGCGGCATACCGGCCATTTGCGCGACGTGAATCCCGAAACTGTGCTCGGAACCACCTGGCTGGAGTTTTCGGAGAAAAATTACCCGGTTGCCCGCTTCTTTCACCGACACGTTGAAGTTTTTTATCCGGGGAAACTCCTCGGCCAGTTCGTTCAACTCGTGGTAGTGCGTGGCGAAAAGCGTCCGCGGGCGGGCGTCGGGCAGGTTGTGAAGGTACTCGGCGATGCTCCAGGCGATGCTCACGCCGTCGTAGGTGCTGGTGCCGCGCCCGATCTCGTCCATCAGCACCAGGCTGCGGTCGCTCAGGTTGTTAAGAATCGACGCCGTTTCGAGCATTTCGACCATGAACGTGCTTTCGCCCCGGCTCAGGTTATCGCTCGCCCCGACGCGGGTGAAAATCTTATCGACCAGCCCGATTTCGGCGCTGGCGGCGGGCACGAAACTGCCCATTTGCGCCATCAGGACGATGAGCGCCGTTTGGCGAAGCAGCGCCGATTTTCCGGCCATGTTCGGCCCCGTGATAATGATGATTTGCTGCTCGGTGTCGTCGAGGAGTACGTCGTTGGGCACGTACGGCTCGCCGGGCGGCAACTGCTTTTCGATGACCGGATGGCGGCCCTCGGTGATGCGCAGCGTGCGGCTGTCGTTGAGGCTGGGCCGGACGTACTGGTTGCGACGCGCCACCCGCGCGAACCCGGCCAGGGCGTCGAGTACGGCCAGCACGCGGGCGTTTTGCTGAATCGGAGCCACGTACTCGGCGGCGGCGAGCACGAGGTCGTTGAACATCGTTTGTTCGATGCTGAAAATCTTCTCTTCCGCCGACAGAATCTGGTCTTCGTATTCCTTCAGTTCGGGCGTGATGTAACGCTCGGCGTTCACCAGCGTTTGTTTGCGAATCCAGTCGGTCGGTACGCGGCTTTTGTGGGCGTTGGTCACTTCGAGGTAGTAGCCGAACACCTTGTTGTAGGCCACTTTAAGCGAGCCGATACCGGTCCGCTGGATTTCCCGGTTTTGCAACTCGGCCAGAAAATCCTTGCCCGAATACGCCAGTTGGTGCAGCCGGTCGAGTTCGGCGTCGAGGCCGGAGCGGATCATGCCGCCGAGGTTGGTCAGCAGCGGCGGGTCGTCGCGAAGGGTGCTTTCAATGCGGTCGAGGAGCGACTCGCAGGCGTTCAACTGCTCGGCGTAGCGCCGGAGCACGCTCTGAATGGCCGACTGCGGGTTTCGGATGGCCGAATGCTCTTCGTCGAGGTTCAACTGGTTGCCGCTCACTGCCAACTGCCAGCTACCGACGGCCAACTGTTCCTGCAAGGTTCGTTTCACCGGCCCGACGTGGCCGAGGGCTTTTCTCAACGCCTGCATCTCGCGCGGGTTGATGCGCCGCACGGCCACTTTCGAGATGAGCCGCTCCAAATCGCCGATTTGCTTCAGGTGCTGCTCCAGGCTTTCAGCCAGTTCGGCGTTTTCGTGGAAAAACTGCACCGTGTCGAGGCGCTCTTCGATGGGCCGCCGGTCTTTCAGGGGCAGCACGAGCCACTTGCGCAACAATCGCGCGCCCATCGGCGTGACGGTCTGGTCGAGTACGTCGATGAGCGGCACGCCGCCTTCCTGCTGGGGAAACACCAGTTCGAGGTTGCGAATCGTGAACTTGTCGAGCCACACGTATTTGTCTTCTTCGAGCCGCCCCAGCCGCACGATGTGCCCGACGTGCCGGTGCTCGGTGGCGGCGAGGTAGTGCAGGATCACACCCGCCGCCACGACACCCGCCGTCAGGGTTTCAACGCCAAATCCTTTCAGCGACGCCGTTTTGAAGTGCGCCGTGAGCAGCGGGTAGGCAAAATCGTGCGTGAAGGCCCAGTCGTCGAGAGTATAGGTGTTGAATTTATCGCCGAAGAAACCCACGAACTCGGCGCGGCTTTTTTTGCAGAAAAGCACCTCAGCGGGGCTGAAACTTTGCAGCAGTTTCTCCACGTACGCCGCCCCGCCCTGGGTGGTCAGAAATTCGCCCGTCGAGGCGTCGAGCAGGGCGATGCCGATGGCGTCCTTCTGGAAATGCACGGCGGCGAGGTAATTGTTGCGCCGCACGTCGAGCACGGTGTCGTTGAAGGCCACGCCCGGCGTGACAAGTTCGGTGACGCCGCGTTTGACGATGCCTTTGGCAAAAGCCGGGTCTTCCAACTGGTCGCAGATGGCCACGCGCTCACCGGCCCGGACGAGTTTGGGCAGGTAGGTGTCGAGCGAATGGTGGGGAAAACCGGCCAGGGGCGTGTCTTCAGCCCCGCCGTTGTGGCGTTTGGTGAGTGTGATACCCAGAATCCGGCTGGCCTTCACGGCGTCGTCGCCAAAGGTTTCGTAAAAATCGCCGACGCGAAACAGGAGCAGCGCGCCGGGGTATTTGGCTTTAATCTGGTTGTACTGGCGGTTGAGCGGGGTGTCTTTCGGGGTCGCTTTGCTCGTTGAATCGGACGACGGTCTGGCCAAGATAGAGGTTGTTTTTTCTGCGGTGAGAAAACAAATTTAGCCAAAAAGGACGGGAAAATGGGAACGCGGGTTGAACTCCGCGTTCCCGTTCACCTCATGCCGATGGTGGCCATCATGCGCCCGGTTTGGCCTTTCTCTAATCGGTGCGAGAAGTAGTCGGCGTTGTGCGTGACGGTGGAGAACGGGGAAATTTCAAGCTGGTTTTCGGGCACGCCGAAGGCGCACAGTTGGGCGGCGTTGGCCCGTTTCAGGTTGACGAAGAACTTCTGTTTTTCCGCATCAAACCGCTTGAACAAGTCGGTGAAATGATCGGCCACATCCGCACCGACTTCAAAGGCGCATTCATCGATGCAGGTGCCGACGTAGGCAAAGCAATCGGGTCCATTCGTGCCAAACCGGCGGGCCATTTCGGTCAGCGTTTTACCAACAATCCCCGCCACCGTGCCGCGCCAACCCGCGTGGATGGCCGCCACAACCTCTTTTTTGGCGTCGAAAATCAGAATCGGCGTACAATCAGCGATGCTCACGGTCACGAAAACGCCCGGCACGTCGGTCACCAGCGCGTCGTAGCCTCCGCGGTGGCCGGGCGAATCGGCGTAAAGGATGTGGTCGCCGTGAACCTGGTGCAAGGTGGCAACCTGCCCGGTTTCGATGCCCAGACCGTTGAAAAACCGCCGTCGGTTTTCAAGCACGTTTTCGCGCACGTCGCCAACGGAAAGACCGAGGTTCAGCGAAGCAAACGGCACCGCGCTCACCCCGCCGTGGCGGGTACTTTCGGCGGCGGTGAGGTGGGGGAATTGCCCGAACAGGGCGGGTTTGTAATTCATGAGAACAAAAATGAACCGCAGATTTACGCGGATTGAAATGATTTCGCAGAGATTTTAAAAACCATTTTCTGCGAAATCATTTCAATCCGCGTAAATCTGCGGTTCAGACAACCTACGCCAGGAACGTCGCGCTCAGAAACACGCAGACGGCCCCCAGAAAATAAAGCACCGTCGGACTGACGCCCGGAGCGGCGGTTGGGCCGAAGGCTGCCTCGCGGGGATTGTGCGGGTTGTAGCGCACGTACACCCACTCGCCCGCTTCGAGGTGCTCTTCGGTGCCGGATTGGGCTTGTTTGCGAAAGGAGCGACCGTTGGCCAGAAACAACACCGTGGGGAAATACCAAGGATTTTCACCTGACGCGTCGGCGCGGTCGTACTGCTTACGCACGTCCACTACGATGCCCTCCGTCAGGGCCGATTCGTTGAGCCAGCGTTGCCGCCAGCGGCTGCGGTACCAGCCCGCCGCAACCAGCGCGACGGCCGTACCCAAAAAGACAATGAAAAACGCTTGCATGGCACCTTTCCGTTTCGTTGATGAGGCTGTTTTTGCTAAGAAACGACTTCATTTTCAAAAAGTTGAACCGTTCGATTCAAGGGTCGGAAATCCCGGCTGGAGCAAAATCAACACAGTTTTGGGGCGATTTCACCAAAATCATTCCGGGAGCGGTTTATTCGGGACCTGAATTTGTAAAAACCTACGTCGCAACGAGTTGAATAGCTTGCAAACTGCCACTTCGTTTCCCAAAAAATAGATTTCGGAACGAGTGATTCTTTTGTGAAAAGCCCGATTTACCCCTTCGGCCCATCGCTTCGGTAGTAATCGCACAAGTCGCGCAGCACGCACCGACTGCAAACCGGTCGTCCCCACACGCACACGCGCTGGCCGTGCCAATAAAAGTGTTTGTGAAAATTGAAGAGCAATTTCGGGTCAGCGGGAAGCAGAGCCAGCAGCACGGCGTGGGCTTTTTCCGCCGACGTTTTGGGCGAAAGTACTCCCAGCCGCAGCGTGACCCGGTGCACGTGCGTATCGACGGGCAGCACGGGTTTCTGAAAATTGAAAAGCAGCAACAGCGTTGCCGTTTTCAGCCCGACGCCCGGCAGACTCGTCAGCCAGGCCATGGCCTGTTCGGTGGAATACTCGTGCAAAAAATCAACGTTAGCTTCGCCGCGTTCGGCAATAACGCGGGTCAGGATTTGCTGAATCCAGGGCGCTTTCACCTCCGGATAATTGCTCGTGCCGATGGCCTCGATGAGCGCGGGCAGGGGCGCGTCGCGCACGGCTTCCCAGGTCGAAAATTGCTCGCGCATCCGCCGGTAGGCCGTTACCTCGTTGGCGTGAGTAGTGCGGTGCGAGAGCACCGTGGCAATCAGTTCGTGCATCGGGTCGAGGCGCGCGAAGATTTCCTGTTCGCCGTAGGCCTCCGTCAACAGGAGATGCGCCTGCCAAATTTTTTCGGCTGGACTCACTGGAAGCGGAAACGGGGTTACCATGTTTCATCTTCCTTAAAAAAGAAGTGCCCTTCCCCCAGTTCTGGGGGAAGGGCACCGAAGCCTGCGACAGCAGGGAGTTTAGTGCGAACCCACGTGGTCGGCGTTGTAGTAGGCCATGAAGGCGGCTCCAATCAGCAACACGCCGACGATGAACGTGAGCAAATCGCTGAAAATGCCCAAAATAAGGGCAAAAAACAGAAACACGGCGATGAGGGCGTTCCCCGAGAGCTTACCCGAATGGGTGGAATGCGAATTATCCATGCGTGACAGTCGGAATGAATGAAGAAAATGACCGCGCCAAGTTCGGCAAAATCGGCGCACAAAAAAAGTCAGGTCCATCGGAACCTGACTTTTTGGTACAACGCGAATAAAACGGGTTTTCTTAAAGCAAAATCGCGGCACCGAGCAACAGGCTCAGGCAACTCACGATAAAAAACACGTTGGGGTTCTGCACCGGCACGCTCTGGGGGCCAAAAACGGCCTCGCCGGGGTTGGCCGGGTTGTAGCGCACCTGCACGGTCTGGCCGACGTTGAAGGCTTTCTCCGTGCCTTCTTCGGCTTGTTTTTCAAACCGCATTCCGTTGACGCTGAACGTCACTTTTGGGAAGTAAAACGGATTGAGACCGCGCTGATCGTCGCGGGCGTGTTTTTTCAGAACGTCCACAACCTGACCCTGCGTGAGGGCCGAATGCTCGAGCCACTGGCGGCGGCGGTTGGTCCAGTAAAATCCGGCGGCTAAACAGGCGACCGCCACGCCAAGGCAAATGAACGCGACCGACGGGCTAACCTCAAGGGTGCCACCGCCCGGCATCGACATTCCGTATAAAAGGGTTGCTAACTTCATGACTGAAAAATTGGTCTGCGTTTGGTTGATGCAAAGGCTCACGCGGCCTTCGTCGTTGTTTGACGAATCAAAAATAGAGCCTAACCATTCAGATTATCAAATGCTTACCGATATAGGAATGAGGTGGCTAAGTTGGAAAACAAAGAATATTTGGTCTGAAAATGGAGAAAACTTACCCGGAAAAGTTTTATTTGGAGTGAAATGCCAGGACAATTCGCCAAAATCATAAAAAAGAGGTTTGGAAAACACCCGAAAAAAACTTTTCAAAATTTTGGGGAATTTTTTGGGCACTGACGTGACGGGTTTCTTGCGCAAAAGCAGCCTCTCAGGCCCTTTTTGGCGTTGCGGACGAAGTAGGGTGCCGAATTAGCGATCAGGTGGAGAAAAACTGATGACGAGGAGTGAAAACGATTTAAAAAATGCCCGTATGGCCCGGAAAAAGGTTCTTTTCATGGAATTGCAGCAAGAGACCAATTCATTTTCCCCCCTGCGCACGACGCTGATCGATTTTAGTCACCTGATTTTGCTCTACGGCGATGAAGTCGAACCCGTTGCCCGCCGGACTCGCTACCAGTTGCGTGGTTTCTACGAGGCCTACGACCGCTTCGGGCGCGCCGACATCGAGGTGGTCCCGGTGTTCAGCGCCTGGGCGACGTCGGGCGGGCCGCTCACGGCCGAGACCTGGCAGCATTTCCTGAATGTCACTGAAAATAGCCTGCGCCAGCACCCCGACGCGGCCGGTTTTTACCTGTCGCTGCACGGCGCGATGGCCGTCGAAGGCATCACCGACGCCGAAGGCGAACTGGTGTTCTGGTTGCGCGAACGCATCGGCCCGGACGTGCCCGTCGGCGTTTCGCTCGATTTGCACGCCAACCTCACCTGCCGCATGGCCTCAACCGCCACGTTCATCCTGGCTTACCACACCAACCCGCACCGCGACCACGTGCGGCTTGGGTTTCAGGCGGCTAAACTGCTTTTCGAGACGGTGCTGGGGCAAATAAAACCGGTGATGGCCTGGCGCAAATTGCCGATGCTGAAAGGAGGCGGCTTCAACATCGACTTTCTCAGCCCGACGCGGGGTATTTTCCGGCACATGGCCCGGCTCGAGGCACAACCCGGCGTGCTGGCGGTGGCTACGCTGATGGTGCACATCTGGCTGGACGACCCCGAACTGGGCTGGAGCGTGGTGGTCGTGACCGACAACGACCGCCCGCTGGCCGAGCGCCTGGCTGATCAGTTGGCCGACCTCAACTGGGCCGTGCGGCACCACCGCCACCCCGAACCCGACACGCCCGAATCGGCGCTGGCGCGGCTGCGGGCGCAACGCTGGCGTACGCGCCTGGGCACGGCGGTGTTGTGCGACGCCTCCGACGCGGTAGCCGCCGGAGCGCCCGGCGAAAGCACCCATTTGCTGAAAATATTATCGGAAGAAGCGCCTGACCTGACGACGTACGTTCCCCTCCGTGACGAAGCAACCGTGGCGGAGTTGTACGAAAAACCCATTGGTTCGGCGTGGAGCGGCACTCTGGGCGGGCGGCTGGAAACGCGTTTCAACGCGCCGCTGCCCTTCGGGGGGACGGTACTGAGCCGGCACGAAATCCGGGAAGCGGGGCCAATCGTCAAAGAAACCGGCCGCGTGGTGGTGCTGCGCCGGGGCGGTACGCATGTGGTACTCACCGACCGGCCCAACCCGGTGTTCCGGCCCTCATTTTTCACCAACCTCGGCCTGAGTCTCTGGCGGGCCGACGCCGTGGTCGTGAAAAACCTGTTTCCCTTCCGCTACTTTTTTCTGCCCTACAACCGGCTGACGCTGAACGTGGTCACGCCGGGCGTAACCGACATCGACGTGTTCCGCCTCGGCTACCGGCAAATTCCCCGGCCCATTTTCCCGCTCGACGACGTACGCGACTGGCGAAGCTGAACGCTACTTTTCGTCGCGGTTGGTCGTGTCCGGAACGGCGGTGGCTGTGTCTTTGGCCACGACGGGTTCGGTTGTGGCGGGTTTGCCCTTCGCGCCGGGTAACTTTTTCACGGCCTGCAACCGGGCCTGTACCTGACCAACCAGCAGGCAATCCGTACCCGCTTTGGCGGCTTTTTTCGGGTCTTTGCACACGTCCAGAAATTCCCGGTAGTAGATAGCAGCCAGGCCGGGATCCTTCTTTTCCTGCACTTGGCCCAGGCGATAAAGGGCTTTCGGGCGCTGGTATTTTTCGTAAATGATTCGGTACTGGTGCGTGGCCCATTCCAGTTGCCCTTCGATGCGGGCTTCATCAGCAATGCCGAATTGGTAATCCGGGATTCTGGGGGAAGTGCCTTTTTCTATGGCCTTGCTAAAGTTGCCCGACACCGAGTGCAGTTGCCAATTCTGGTAATTAACCGATGTGTCTGGCGTACCCAATTCGGCTTTTAGGAGCAGGGCGGTACCGAGGCCAGCGTACACTGCTTCGGTTTCGTCACCGCTCTTCAGTAACCGCTGAAACGTGCGGATGGATTTTTTCAGACTATCCACCTGGTAATACGCCGTGCCGAGCAGGCGCTGGTAGTAGCTGGCCGTGTCGCCGAGGGCCATCGTTTTTTCGACGTCTTGTACCACTTCCTTGAAATTGCCGAGGCGGTAGCTCAAGCGGCTGTCGAGTTGAAGGAATTTCACCGAGGTGGCGTCGAGTTTGAGGCCGCGCGTGATGAGTACCTCGGCGAACTTGTCTTTTTTGCCGTCGTTCAGGTATAGCGCGGCCAGTTCGCCCATTGCTTCCAGGTCGTCGGGGGCGATTTTCAGGGCTTTCTGGTAAAACTGCACGGCGAGGGTGGGCTGGTTGAGTTTGGCGTGCAGCCCGCCGAGTTGTTTCAAAAAATAGGCGTTGGTTGTGTCCTGTGCCAGCAGGCGGCGGTACAGGCCGAGGGCTTTGGCGTAATTGGCTTCGCGTTCGGAAAGCACGGCCAGTTGGTTGAGCGCTTCGGGCTGGTCGGGGCGTTGCCGAAGCAGTGCCTCGTACTGGCGCTTGGCGGCGGCCCAGGCTCCGGTGCGTTGCTAGGCAATGGCCAGTTGAAGCGCGGCAGCGAGGTTGGCTGTGTCAGTCGCCGCTATTTTCTGGAGAATCGGAATCGCTTTGGCGTACTCGCCCCGGCGGGTGAGCTCCTGCGCGTCGGCCCACGGGTCGGTAGTCGGGCGGGTTTGGGCCTGGGAAAAAGCGGGCAGCAACAAGTTGACTGCCAAGGCAAGGAGCGGGAGCCGAGACATGGATCGAAGCGATTTTGGCGTGGATAAAAAACGAACCGATTCCGGGTAGGTGGGCAAAATCCAGCGGTAAGGTAGCAGTTTTTGCGAAAACAACTAATTTGTTAGGTTTGAAAAAATTAACCGCAGAGGCGGGGAGGTTATGCAGCGTTCGCAAGAGAATTTTCTCCGTGAACCCCGCGAAACCTCCCCGCCTCTGCAGTTAGAAATTCGCCTACTTCGCCGACACCCGCCACAATTTCCCCGCCGCGTCATCGGTGACGAGCAGCGAACCGTCGGGCAAGTTGAACACGCCCACGGGCCGTCCGTACACCTCGCCCGATTCGACATTGGCGACGAAACCGGTCAGGAAATCCTGCGGTTTGCCGACGGGCTTGCCGCTCTGAAACGGCACGAAAACCACTTTGTAGCCCGAAAACCGCGACCGGTTCCACGAGCCGTGCTGCCCAACGAACACGCCGCTGCGGTAGGGTTCGGGAAAGGCGCTACCCGTGTAAAACGCCAGCCCCAGTGAGGCCGTGTGCGCGCCCAGCGGCACGTCGGGCGGGATGGTTTTCTGCACCAAATCCGGGCGTTCGCCCTTGCGGCGCGGGTCTTCGTGCGGGCCGTAATACGCGTAGGGCCAGCCGTAAAACGCGCCTTCCTTCACGCTCGTGAGGTAGTCGGGTACGAGTTCGTCGCCCAGTTCGTCGCGCTCGTTCACCGCCGTCCAGAGCGTGGTCGTGCCGGGTGCCCAGGCCATCCCGACGGGGTTGCGCAGGCCGCTGGCGTAGATGCGCTCACCCGAGCCGTCGGGGTTCAGTTCCAGAATGTTGGCGCGGCGCACCTCGTTTTCCATTCCGTTTTCGCCTACGTTGCTGCCCGACCCGACCGACACGTAAATTTTCGAGCCGTCGGCGCTGGCCAGCAGGTTGCGCGTCCAGTGGTTGTTGTAGCCCCCGGCGGGCAGGTCGCGGATTTTCTTCCCCGTTGCGGTGAGTTGCGTCTGGCCTTTTTGGTAGGGAAAACTGAGGATGCCGTCGGTGTTGGCCACGTAAAACGTGTTGCCGACGAGCAGCATCCCGAAGGGCTGGTTGAGGTTGCTCAGAAACACCGTGCGGACTTCGGGCTTGCCGTCGCCGTTGGCGTCGCGGAGCAGCGTGATGCGGTCGGCGCTTTCGTCGGTGCGCTGTGATTTGGCCTGCCCGCTTACGACCGAAGCCAGTTTTTTGGTGCCTTTCGGTTCCGTGTTGGCTTCGGCCACGAGCACGTCGCCGTTGGGCAGCACGTATGCCCAACGCGGACTGGCGAGGTTGCTGGCAAATTCGCTGACGGTAAACCCGGCGGGAGCCGTGGGCGTTTTGCTCTCCGGCCAGCCAATCACCTTGCTGAATTTCGTGGACGACTTGGTGGCGTAGGGCGCGGGCAACTCCACCGTTTCGGTTTGGGTGGAAACGGTGGCCGGGCTGCCTTCGGGTTTGGGACGGCAGGCCGCAAGCAGGGCCAGCGCAGCGAGGAGAACGGAGCGGTTCATGGGTTGGCTGAGAAGCGGTAAAAGAGGTGATATTTTGCGGAAAAGACTCGTACCAAGTGCCAGAAATTGGAAATCTATTGGTAACCGAAGGTCTCCCCAATTTTTCAACTTAGGTAGTTAGATCTTATGGAAGATGACGACGAAGCTTTCTCAGTAGTTATCTATGGGTCTCCACTGGTAATTTTAGTGGTGATCATCACTTTTTTGTCGGTGCATTTCTATCAGAGGTATCGGTACCATCGGAAGCGGTAATCCCTCCGCGAAGCCTACGAGCGCGAAATCCTCCGCGCGCAGATGGAAATTCAGAACCAGACCCTCCGGCAGGTGGGCGAGGAACTCCACGACAACATCGGCCAATTGCTCACGCTGGCGCGCCTCCACCTCAACAAAGCCGAAGAAACCACCGACCCCGCTCAGGCCACCGACAAAACCCGGCAGGCCAACGACGTGCTCAAAACCACGATTCAGGCCGTGCGGGCGCTTTCAAAAACCCTTGACGCCGACACGGTCGGGCAGTTTGGGCTGGTGGAAAGCCTGCACCCCGAATTCGACCGCATCCGGCGGGTGGGGAGCGTGGCGGTACAGGTCGAAGAAGAAGGCGAGGCCGGGCACTTAACGCCGCAAACCGGACTGGTGCTGTTCCGCATGGCGCAGGAAGTCCTCAACAACGCCCTCAAACACGCGGGGGCAACGCTTTTCTCGGTGAAAATTACCCACCTCCCGGCGCACTTTTCGTTGCTGATTGCCGACAACGGCCACGGCTTCAACCCAGACGTTCTGGCGCAACGCGCCATCGGCGAAACCGGCTCCGGCCTGCGCAACCTGCGCCGCCGGGCCGAATTGCTTGGCGGCACGTGCACGCTCGTCAGCTAGCCCGGCGCGGGAACGCGGGTGCTGATCGAGGTGCCGCAAAACCGGTGACTTTTTTAGAGTGATCGTCCCTCCGAAATGGGCCGGTTCGACAGCGACGAGGGTGCGTTGAGGTGGGCACCGTGATCCACCCCGACGCCGAGGCGATCGACGAGTTCGCCACCGAGCCAGCCGGTAAAGCCCGCCAGCGCGAACCCGGCGATTGAACAAATCAGCGAGAGCGTGGGCGGCGCGGTGATTTCGTCCCAGCGGAACAGCGCACTGACGGCAAAAAGCAGCAACACGACGAGGTTGCCCACGCCGTGAATGAGTCCGAGGCGCTTGGCGCGGGTGCCCGAAGGAATGGCAAACCAGTCGATCCAGCCGAAGGGGGCGGCCACCAGGCCGCCAAGAATGCCCGCCACCTGCATGTAAAACGAGGCCGTGGCCAGCCCCTGGCTTTCGTTGAACCAGTAAATAATGTCGAACAGCGCTGAGGTGCCCAGTAGCCCGAGCGGAAACACGACGAGAATCGGGTGGCCGGGATGGCCGAAGAGTTTGGCGTGGCTTTCCATGCGTTCAAAAGGTTGATGAATGCAACAGCGCGCCTAAAAAAATATGCCCGTTCAGGCCAGAATGGTTGGCGGTACGCCGCCGTTGGCGTCGAGTTGGTCGAAGTACTGCTTTGCTTCCGCCTTGCCCCGCGCAAACATCCCCCGCATTTCTACCGGGTCGAAGCGCAGCCCGCCCGGTCCGCCGCCCAGCGGCGTGGTCGGGCGGATGATGTGGATGCGGGTGACTTTGCCGCCCGGAAACGGGTTCGGAGCGCCGGGCGGGTTGAGCAGCGCGGCAATCTGCGCGGCGGGCAGCCCGGCGGCCTGCATCTGCGCCTGCACCGCCAGCCAGTAGTTGGTGCCCCGGCTGCGGAGGTCGGGCACGCGCACGTCGTTGAGGTTCACGTCTTCCGAGAAAATGTCGATGGTGCGTTGCAGCACGCCGATGAGGTCGCTGGGTTTGATGCTGTCGTCGGTTTCGTGGGTTTCGGGCGTCAGCAGGATGGCCAGGATTTCGTCGGCTCCGGCGTCGAGGGCCACCTGAATGGCGGCGTATTCGCGCACGCCGCCGTCCACGTAATGCCGGGGCGGCACCGCCGGGGCCGAGCGAAAGCGAATGGGCCGCATGAAAAAAGGCTGGTGGGCCGAGGCCCGGATGGCGTCCACGAGGTCGTCGCGGCTGGCGATGGTCTGGGTGTTGTAATGGGGTGGGTTGGCGGGCAGCGGGCGCGAGGTGAACAGCCGCAGTTCGCCGGTTTGCAGGCAAACGCCCGTCAGGCCCACCAGCAGCGCCGGGTCGGTAATGAGGCCGAAGCGCACCGGGTTGAACACCGTGTCGATGAGGGTATCGAGGCCGGTGCTGTCGAACAGGTGGCCTTTCTGGAGCAGCGCCAGGCCGTTGTGCATCACCAGCAACTCGCCGGTGGTGGTGCCGGTGTAAAACGCCCGGAGCAGGTCAAGATCGCTGGTGGAGGCCAGCGGCACGATGAGCGCCCCGGTGCTCGTGCCGAAGTATTGTTCAAACGTAAACTGCCCGCCCGCGAAAAATTCCGGGCGGGATTCTTTCAAAAACTCAAGAACCCCCACGGCGTAGGCACCCTTGCACCCGCCACCGCTCACGACCAGCGCTTTTTTCATGACGATTGGTTTTTAAAAAACGGCGGAGGTTATTCGTCTTCGGTGCGGCGGTAATTCGGGCGCAGAAAGTTGTAGCCGATGCCCAGTTGCCCCCAGGTGGACTGGTGCCCGTAATCGCGGTGAACTTTCAGCGTCAGGCTGGCGCTCTGGAGGATTTCGAGTGTGATGCCACCGCCGAGGAGCCGGACGTTGTCGCTGCCCCAGAGGTGTTCGGCGAACAGGTGCAGGTTGGCCAGCCGGATGCCATCGGGCAGGGAACCCACTTTCACCTGGAGTTTGTCGGTCAGCAGTAGCGCGGCCTTCGGACCAGCGTAGCCCACCCAGCGGTCGGCGGTGTAGGCGGCACCCAGCGTGGCGCCGAGCCGCAGGTGGTGCAG
The DNA here is from genome assembly GCA_965249815.1 of Spirosomataceae bacterium. Taxonomy (GTDB): domain Bacteria; phylum Bacteroidota; class Bacteroidia; order Cytophagales; family Spirosomataceae; genus JAJAZB01. Next base: position 3,134,923 of record CBDFMV010000003.1, read on the forward strand.
CACGACCGTGGCCTGCGGACTAACCTGGGCCGAAAACAGGGCCTGGGATTTTTGCGAAGAAAACCCCATCGCCGCTTCGAGGGGCAGCACCGCCCGTTTCGAGAATTCCTGGTAATCGTCGGCCTGCGCCCAGGCCAGCGCCGGGAAAAGTAAGCCCGCCAGCGCGAGCAGGTGGCAGCAAAAACGTTTCATGGCTTACGGAGTTTATCCAACGCCCGGTAAGTTTACGAGAAATGCCCGCTGACAAACGCTTGAGGGTCAGAAAATTATTTAACGGTAAAAAGCGACCAGGACGGGCTATCGAATAGAATCGCAAAACCGGTGCGAAAAGCTCCGCATCGCGTACTGGCACCGTTTTAGCGCTCAGATCGGAGAAATTCCCGACACGCCCGATAGCCCCTATTTTTTTTATGAAACTTACCGCGCTGGCGACCCGCCTCGCCGCTTTTTTTGCCACCGAACGCTACCCGTCCGAGGAGCAGGGAGGCGTGTTCCGACCCGCCGACCGGCCCGTGCAACGCCTCGGCCTCGCCCTCGAACCGGTTGCTGGTTTGGCCGAATGGGTCGCCGCCGAACGGCTGGATGCCCTGTGGCTGCACCGGCCCTGGCAACTGGATCTGGCCACCCTGCCGCCGGACCTGGGCGTGCTGGCCCACCACCTGCCCTTCGACGAAACCCTCACGCTGGGCTGCAACCCGCACCTGGCCGCCGCGCTGGGGTTGGGAACATTGGAAGAACTCGGTTACAAACAGGTGCCCGATCTGCCGCCGAGGGCCATCGGAATGCTGGGCGACGCGCCCACGCTGGCGTTTGGGACGTGGTTGCGGAAACTGGAGGCTGTTTTCGGCGGTTGCGAATCGTTTTACGCCGGAGGGGAACTCGACATCAGCCGGGTGGCCGTGGTCGGGGCCATGACCGACGCCCTCGTGCGCGAAGCCGTCGAACGCGGCGCGCAGTTGTACCTGACGGGGCAGTTTCGCCAACCCGCCCGCCGCGTGGTGGAAGAAACGGGCCTGAGCGTGGTCGCTACCGGGCACCGGCGGAGCGAAGAATGGGGCCTGCGGGCGCTGGCCGACGTGATCCGTACCCGCTGGCCGGAACTGACCGTGGCGGTTTACCCCAATTTTTTGACCAACTCGGCTGAAATGCTCTCGGCGTAGGTGCCGTAGGCGTTGACCATCACGCCTCTCACGCCCTGATGCGACGAAATGGCGTACACCACGGCTTCGTCGGCGGGGTCGGTTTCGCCCTCGAAGCGGTGCGTTTCGTTCACCTCAAAGTCGGCGGGGTGCAGTTTCAAATCAAGGGCGGCACAACTGATGAAATCGGGCGAAAGGCTGAAATCCTCGCGGTAGCCACGGGCGTGCAGGCCCTCGACGGCTTCGGAAACGGTGGTGTAGGTTTGCATGGGAAAAGGGTTGGGGGGTGGCACTACTCGTCTTCCAGCAGAAAAATCCCGTCGTCCTGGAGGCGAATCCGGCGCTCGCGGTACAGCGCGCCGATGGCTCGTTTGAAATTCTTCTTGCTCATTTCCAACTGATTATAAATCAGCGTGGGTTCGCTGGCGTCGGTTAGGGGTAGAAAACCACCGTTTTCGCGCAGGGACTTCAGAATAAGCGCGGTGTTCGCATCGACCACCTGGTGGTAACCCTGTGGCTGGAGGCTCACGTCGATGGTTTTGTCGTCGCGAAGGGCCTTGACGTACCCCGTCACTACCGAACCGATGCGCAGGGGCTGGAAAATTTCGTTGGCGTAAATCAACCCCCGGTAGCGGTGGTCGAGAATCACGTTGAACCCCAAATCGCTGCGCTCGTACACCAGCGCCCGAACCTGCTGCCCGACGGCCAGTTCCAGCGCGTCGTATTCCAGGTACCGGTTCACCTTGCACGTCGCGACGAGGCGCGCGGTTTCGCGGTCGAGGCGCAGGTACACCACCACCCACTGGCCCACCTTCAGCGGCTCGTTTTGCTCCCGAAACGGCACGAGCAGGTCTTTTTCGAGGCCCCAATCCAGAAACGCCCCGAACGGACTGGTCGCCGTCACCTGCAAATACCCGAATTCGCCCAGTTGCAGCGCCGGTTCGAGCGTGGTCGCCACGATGCGGTCTTCGGAATCGGTATACACGAACACCTCAATGGAATCACCTTCCTTGAGGTCGTCGGCCACGTATTTGTTGGGCAGCAACACGTCTTCGCCCTCGTCATCGCCGAGAAACATCCCGACGCTGGTGTGGCGCAGGGCGGTGAGCGTGTTTTTTTTGCCGATGAAAATCATGCGTGTGGGTGGGAAAACTCACTTGCCTTTGTACGCAATCCGGTAGATGGTTCCGGCCAGATCGTCGGCCACGTACAGCGCGCCGTCGGGTCCCTGGGCCAGGCCGCAGGGCCGGTGCTGCACGGGGCCGGTGGGTTTGACGAGGTCGGTACCGGCGAAATTATCGGCAAAAATCTCCCAGGTACCCGACGGCTTGCCGTTTTTAAACGGCTGAAACGCAACGAGGTAGCCTTTGCGCAGTTCGGTGGATTGCCCGTGGAAGGCAATGAACGCGCCGTTCCGGTATTTGGCCGGGAAGCCGTTCGCGGCCCCGGAGTTGCCGGTGTAAAAGAGCAGGTCGTTCGGCCCGAGGTGGGCCGGAAACGCAGCAACGGGGTCGAGGGCTTTTTCGCCGCCGGTTTTCTTACCGTCGCCGCCGTACTCCGGGGCCAGAATTTTCTTTTTCTGAAACTGGTCGTAGTACACGTAGGGCCAACCGGCATCCGCGCCTTTTTTCAACTCGTACATCGTTTCGGCGGGCAGTTCGGCGCTTTGTTTGGGCGTGTAGTACTGCGGGTAGAAATCGTGAAACTGCCCCCGCCCGTGCTGCATCACGAACAGCGAATTGGTTACAGAATTCCAGTCGAGCCCCACCACGTTTTTCAGGCCGCTGGCGTATTTCACGCCCTCGGCGTAGCTCTGCCGGAGTTTGTTGGTTTTAAACTGCCAGATGCTGGCCGCCGAATCGAGGATGGGGCAGGGCATCAGGCCTTTGCCGGTGCCCGCTTCCCGGCAGGCGTCGCTCCACGAGGCCACGTTGACGTACAGGTTGTCGGCGTTGTCCACGGCAATGGATTTCGCCTTGTCGCGGTCTTTCACCAGCAGCCCCGTCACGATTTCTTCCGGTGCGTTGGGGTCGAGCACTACGTCTTTTTCGTTCAGCCGGTAGCGGAACACGCCGCTGTTCGAGGAGGCGTAGAGGTAGCCGTTTTTGATCAAAATGCCCGTTCCGGGGTAGTCGCCGAAGCCGGTCTGCTGGTCGGCCACGCCGTCGCCGTTGGTGTCGGTGAGTTGGTAAATGCCCTTGCCGTCTTTTTCCTTCGCCAGTTTCACGAACACCGTCCCGGTTTTGCTGACCGTCAGGTGCCGGGCCGCGCCGAGGTCTTCGGCAAAGACGGTCGCCGAAAAACCGGCGGGCAGCGTGAGGTTGGCCGGGGTGGCGGCTTTCTGAACCGGCGGGTCGGCGCGGAAGACCCAGGAAAGGCTGATTCCCGCCAAGAGCAGCAGGCTAATGACGAAGGGAAACGATGGTTTTTTCATGTAAAAAAGAGGTAGTAATCGATGTATCTGATTGGATCAGGATCGTTATGCTGAACCGCAGCGGCGGACCGCTGCGGTTCAGCATGACGATTCCGATTACCGAGCCGGTTTAAAGACGAACAAATCGCTCCATTTCCATTGGCCGTCCGCCCGGGTGGCGCGGGCCACCGCCAGCACCGAGCCGGGGCGTTTTTCCCAGACCACGCGGAGTGGGTCGCCGCCGATTTTTTCCAGCAATACCCGCTCCTTGCCCAACTCCACGACCGCGTACTGGTCGAAAGCGTCTTTTTCTTCGCGGCCCGTCAGGCCGGGGTTGAAGTGCTTCACCCGGAGCGTCACGTTCGGCCCGGTTTGCTCCACCACCAGAATTTCGTACATCGTGGCCTTGCCCTCGGTCATCATCCGCATCGAACCGAGCAGGTTGTTGCCCTCGGGGGCCGACCAGAACGCCTCGACCGAGCCGCCGAATGAGGCCGTGCCCGTCCAGTGCCCGGTCAAAAACCCGAGGTCGGTGGTTTTGGCGGGCAGGGGCGAAGTTTGGGCGAAAAGGCCAACCGAAAGACTCGTCAGCCAGGCAAAAAGAACGAGGCAGGGGCGCAGGGGCACGGTTTTCATAGGGTTGAGGAAACAGAATTAAGCGCGCAAGTAACGGGTTTTTCGCCCGTAGCGCAAGCGGTCCGTTCCGGCAAAAACCGAGAAACTCCATGAAAATTCTTCGTTCCCACCCCGACTTGTTCAGCCGTTTCCCAATCCCGGTCTCCCCAGCACTTAGCCACGCGGTTGGATTGGCGTGGGCGTTGAGCGGGCTGTTGGCCTGCACGCCCAACGCCCAGCCAGGCACATGTCGGCTGCGGCTTTACGTGGGCGAAATCAAAGAGGTGGCGTTGCGCAGTCCCGCTGACACCAGCGCGCAACTGCTGGCGGTTTCCGAAAACAAAGAAGTTGTGGACATCTCCCGGCAAGAAGCGGTACACCAGCAGCCCACCGCCCTTCCGACCCGGCTGGTCTTCCTGCTGAAAGGCGTGACGGCAGGGAAAGCACGAGTTGTGTTTTCGGAAAAACCGGCGGGTTCGTTGGTGCCGGAACGTACCCGGAAATTCTACCTCGTGGAGGTGGTCAACAAGTAAGACCGGCTTTTCGCCAACGGCAGGCGTGATTCAGCCATCCGCATCCCGGACGAACGCCGATGAGGGGTCTTCTTTATTTCCCCCCGCTCACCGGATTCAGCAGCCTGAACGCATTGAAAACAGCCTGGTGGGTGATGGTCGCGTGGTCTTCCTGGGGTAAATAGTCGAAGTGAGTCGTCAGGAGTTTACCCGGTGCCGTGCGCAGTTTTTCGGCGAGTACATTCGCCTCTACTTCCATCACGTGGGGGACGGAAGTAGGCGCAAGCCCTTCTTTGCCAACGCCGATGTACACGTCAGTCGGTTGTGAAACAGGAGTTTGTAAGTTATCGGATACCAACTTGAGTAGTGCGCCATTGTCCCACCACAGGCTTGGACTGACGATGATGTATTTATTGAAAAGGGCTGGTTTCTTTACTAAAATTTCGGTCGCCAAAAGCCCGCCCAACGACTGCCCGATGATGGTTTTTGACGCGGTGGTTCTAAACCGTTTGTCAACATACGGTTGCAATTCTTTTTCGATAAAAGCGATGAAGTTTGCCGAATGGCCCGTGGTAGGAAAGCGTTTTTTATCATCTTCCACCGTTGTTGGGTGGGTAAAATCGCGCCTCCGGTCCACGTTGGCAATGCCGACGACGATGGATTTGGGCACCCGGTTGATCCCAGGAAAGTTATTGAACTGAACCAGCCCAACGACGTGGATGAAGTCTTCATCCGCGGAACCATCGAGTAAATAAATGACCGGGTAACGTGCGGTGTCGGCCTGTTTGTACCCTTCCGGAAGGTAGATATTCAGTGTTCTCTTTTCTGCTAAGTGCGTCGAGTGCAGTTCCTCGATGATACCGAGAACGAAGGGTTTACTGGCGACCGGTTCCTCTACTTTAGCCGTTTGAGCGAACGTCAGGGATTGAAGACCAATGACGAATACTAAGATGCATTTCCTCATTTTTTTTCGACTGTTACAAGTTTGCTCGGAGAAAAACACTTCGGATAGAAAATGTGCGCCGCTCTTCACCAACAGGATGAGACGAAATTATATCAGATAAAATATGCAGTAAATCATTCCTAAGTTGAAGGAGGCATGACAAAGTATTGCTCCTAAAATGGAACCCGACTGTTTTCTGAAAGCGAAAAACAAGAGGCTCACTAAAAACATACTTGCAACCCAAAGTAAAGCTGGCATTGTAAAAAAACTCCACTTGTTATTGATGAAGACCAAACCGAAATGGGAAATATGAGTCAGGGCAAACGCAGAACTGTCAACGAGAGAAGCTTTTTGCTCCCCGATTGACTTTTCAAAACTTGCATGGACGATTCCTCGAAAGAACAATTCTTCCCCTATCGGACTAAACAGCATACCCGTTATGGCCATAATCCCAAATAAGACGGCTTTGTCGTGTTGCTTTATTACGGCTGGTATTTTGTACGACTTGCCAATGTAGGTGTACCAATTTTCGTAGGAAGCTCCGTAAAGGATATGCCCTACCAGGTAAAGCAGAAAGCTAACCAGTAGCCCGGCAAAGAAAGCAATCAAAAGCCAGCGGTATTTTTTAGGCGACGTTAATCCGATTGCTTTTCGTCCAAACTTACTGAGAAATACAAACGGAGCCAGCGCAGAGACGACCATCACCAACCCAATAAAGCCATAATTTCCCGTCGCATTTGCATTCAAAACCAGAATAAACCGGGGAACGCAAACGAGTACCAGTAAGAAAAACCCGAATTTCCAGTTAAACGTAAATACCCCTTGCCAATACGGTTTTAGTTCGTGTTCCATTTGGGTTCAGGGGGAAAATCCATGTGTACCAGTTTTGCGGGTGGTCAATTGACTCGCATTCGACGCCGCGCCAGAGGCGCTTGAAATACGCATCACTCGCAAGATGCGAGCGATTGCGGGAAATTTTAAGTGGTTAATTAACCGGCACTACTTCAAAGTCAAATAGTACTTTCATAAGATTTCCTGGTTAAAACTACCTTACTAACCCAAACTCGCGCCAGTTTGGGGATAAAAAATTATATCAAGAGTTTTGCGTAAGAAATTCTTGTAACTTTTTAGTAAGTTCTCCGGCACGAATTGCAACTGAAGCTATTGTTTGAAAATCGATAAGGTCAATCGCGAAAGGGCCTGTGCCTTTCATTTGTTTGACATTTACAATACCCTGAACAGCTTGGCCTTCAGGATTTACACCTTGAACCATTGGATTGTGAGCAATAGTATTCCGTGTTTCTGATAATTTAGATGCCTCGCCCCACAATAATTGCGATTCGTATTTTAATGAATCTGTCCAAACGCCTCTTTTGATTAGTTGTTTAATTAAAATAATTCTCTTCGCAAAATTTAAATCAATTGATACATCATTGAGAATTTCATCTTTCGAAAAATATTGTACCCAACGCAAGGATGTAAACTCTAAAAAACCGAAATTCAAGAAAACTCCCCCAATTGCATTTGCCCACTGTCGTTCTTGCTCAGCAGTTAGTAAAAAAGACTCGTTGGGCTTAAAGCTATCCATATTACTTAGGAGTTTACCGGTTGGACGGCTTGAGGCCGTCCAACCGGTTGTGAAAATTACACAGTTTTAAACAACTCTTCCCCCGCAAACGGCTGGTTCCTCAAACGCTTCCCCGTCGCTTTGAAAATTGCGTTGGCGGCGGCGGCACCGGTGGGGGGGAGGGCCGGTTCGCCGAGGCCAGTGGGTTCGATGCCGTTGTCCACGAAATGCACCTCCACGTCGGGGATTTCGGCGAGACGAATCAGGCGGTAGGCGTTGAAGTTTTTCTGCTCCGGCGCGCCGTCTTTAAACGTCAGGTTGCCGTACATCGCGTGGCCGAGGCCGTCCACGATGCCGCCCGTCATTTGCTGGCGCGCCCCGCCCTGGTTCACCACGATGCCGCAGTCGCCCGCCGCGTAGATTTTCTGCACCACGGGCTGGCCCTTTTTCATCACCACCTCGCCGACCTGCGCCACGTAGGAGTTGTGCGAAAAATACACGCTGAAACCCTGGGCGACGGGCCGCCCGTCCGCGCCGAGTTTTTTGCCCCAACCCGCTTTTTCGGCCACGAGGTTGATGACGCCCTTCATCCGGTCGATGTCGTATTTGATGGCCCCGATGGGCGCGGTTTTGGCTTTGTCGAGCAACTCCAGCCGGAACTGCACGGGGTCTTTGCCCGCGGCCTGGGCCACTTCGTCGAGAAACGATTGCTCGGCGAAGGCCAGGAAGTTGGTGATCGGCGCGCGCCAGGCCCCCGTCGTGATGGGTGATTTGTGCTCGACGCTGTCGATGAGGAGGTTGGGCACCGCGCCGGAGGGGAAGTTGTCTTCGCGGGTGGGGTTGCCCGCGTTGAGGCCCGCGCCGCGCAGCTTGTAGCCGATGAGGTTGTTCTGGGTGTCGAGGGCGGCCTCAAAGCGGTAGCGCACGGCCGGGCGGTAGCTGCCGCCGGTCATGTCGTCCTCGCGGGTCCAGATCACTTTCACCGGCGCTTTGATCAGGCTCGACACTTCGACGGCTTCGAGCACGTAATCGGTCTTAAGCCGCCGCCCGAAGCCCCCGCCCATGCGGGTGAGTTGCACGGTGACTTTGTCGGGCGAAATGCCCAGCAGTTTGGCGGTTTCGTTGCGGGCCAGTTCGGGCGTCTGGGTCGGGCCGATGAGTTCGACCCGGAGGGAGTCGCCATCCTGGCGGACGTGGGCGAAGAAATTCATCGGCTCCAGCGGGTTGTGGGGCAGGAAGGGGCACTGGTACTCGGCCTTCACCACCTTCGCCGCGCTTTTGAAGGCCGCTTCTACGTCGCCGTCCTTGCGCCGGACGGTGGCGGTGGAGCCGTCGAGGAGTTCGGTAAAAATCCGGTTGTGGTCGGCGGAGCTTTCGAGCGTCGCGTTCGCTTCTTTTTCGTACTCGATTTTCAGCGCGTCTTTCGCTTTTTTCACCTGCCAGGTCGATTTGCCCACCACGGCGACGTTGTTTTTGAACGTGACCACATCCACGATGCCGGGCATGGCTTTGGCTGCCGTCGCATCCACCGATTTGAGTTTCAGCCCGAAGGCGGTCGGGCGCTGAATCATCGCGAACAGCATCCCTTCGCGGTAAAAATCCAACCCGAAGAGCGGCTTGCCGGTCAGGATGCCCTTGTTGTCCACGTTTTTGACCGTCTGCCCAATGAGTTTGAAGTCCCGGCGGTCTTTCAGCTTCACGTCCGTCGGCACGGGCAGTTTGGCGGCTTCGGTGGCGAGTTCACCGTAGGTCAGTTTGCGGCCGGTTTTAGCGTGGAGCACGGTGCCTTTGTCGGTCGTCAGTTCGGTGGCGGGCACCTGCCAGCGCGCGGCGGCGGCGTCCACGAGCATTTGGCGGGCGGTGGCTCCGGCCTTGCGCAGCCGCTGCCACGAATGCCGGATGGACCCACTGCCGCCCGCAACCTGCCGGTCGAATTTCTTCGTGTCGAGCGGCGCCTGCACGACTTTTACCTGACTCCAGGCCACGTCGAGGTCTTCGGCCACGATCATCGGGAAGGCCGTTTTGATGCCCTGACCCACTTCGGGGTTGGGCGAAAAAATCGTCACCAGGCCGTCGGTGCCGATGGAAAGGTAGCTGTTGAAATCCACGCTGGCGGCAGCAACGCCTTCGGCGGCGGTTGCCGATGCCCCAACCCCGATAAAGCCCAGCACCAGCCCGCCGCTCACCGTGGCGGCCACTTTCAGAAAATCGCGTCGTGTGGTTGTCATGGCTTATTTCGTTTTGGTAGCCGCGAGTTGCACGGCCTGGCGAATGCGGTGGTAGGTGCCGCAGCGGCAGAGGTTGCCGGTCATGGTGGCGTCGATTTCCGCCGTGGTTGGTTTGGGATTTTTCTTCAAAAGCGCGGCGGCAGTCATGATTTGGCCCGCCTGGCAGTAGCCGCACTGGGGCACGTCCACTTCGTCCCAGGCCCGCTGCACGGGGTGGTCGCCGGTGGCCGACAGGCCCTCGATGGTCGTGATTTTGGCCGTAGCAACCGCCGAAACCGGCAGCACGCAGGAACGGACGGCTTCGCCGTTGACATGGACCGTGCACGCCCCGCACTGGGCGATGCCGCAGCCGTACTTGGTGCCCACCAGCCCGAGGTGGTCGCGGAGCACCCACAGCAGCGGGGTGTCGGGTTCGACGTCGGCCTGGAGGCGTTTGCCGTTGATTTGCAGTTTAAAAAGGGCCATCGGGTTCGCGAGGTTGAATGGAGGCTCCAAAATACGCTATTTCATCCAATCCGGGTGCGCGGTCGTCGCGATTTCGCCGCACTGTAAAATTCCCTTCGTAGTTTTCACCCGACCTTTCTCTAAATCGTCTCCCGATGAAAAAACAATTCCTGGTGCTGGCCATTTTTTTCCCCACGCTGCTGTTCGCCCAGATGGGCAAGGTGCTCGACAACCTGACCGTGCCGAGCAAAATCCTGAAAGCCGACCGCAAGTACGCCATCTACCTGCCGCCCGATTACGAAACCTCGCAGCGCAGCTACCCGGTGCTCTACCTGCTCCACGGCGGCGGCGACGACCACACCGGCTGGGTGCAGTTCGGCGAAGTGCAGAACCTCGCCGACAAGGCCATCCGCGAAGGGACGGCCACGCCAATGGTCATCGTGATGCCCGACGCCAACACCGGCAAACGGGGATACGCCAACGACGCCAAGGGCGAGTGGCGCTACGAAGATTTCTTTTTTGAGGAATTTATGCCCGTGATCGAAAAGAAGTACCGCATCAAGGGCGAAAAACGGTACCGCGCCGTGGCGGGGCTTTCGATGGGCGGCGACGGCAGTTTTACTTACGCCCTGCACCACCCGGAGTTGTTTTCATCAGCCTGTCCGCTCAGCGCCGGAACGGGGCCGCTCACGCTGGAAGACGCCAAAACGCGGGTCCGCCGCGACGCGGCGGACGCCACCGACGCGCAAATCGAGGCGTTTTACAACCGGCAAAGCGTGCTGAAACTCATCGACGCCGTGCCCGACGCCCAGAAAAAAGCCGTGCGCTGGTACATCGACTGCGGCGACGACGATTTTCTCTACGAAGGCAACAGCCTGGCGCACGTGGCGATGCGGAAAAAGGAAATCCCGCACGAATTCCGCGCCCGCGATGGGGGCCACACCTGGACGTACTGGCGGGCCGCCCTGCCACTGTGCTGGAGTTCGTTTCGCAGGGTTTCCACCAGTTTTGAATGCCAGTCAGAAGTGAGTAAGTCTTCGCCATTCATGCATAGCGAGGGGTTTAAACCCCTCGCTATGCATGGAAATAACAAAAATTTTAGCCCTTAATTTGCTGTCACTCCTCAAGCAGCGCCCGCAACGCCGGGCGCGAAAGCACGAACGAGTGGGTGCCCGCGCCGGGCGTTTCCGTCCGCGTTTCAAGGCCCGTTTGCCGGACGAATTCCCCCGCTTTTCCGGCGTTCAGCAAGGTGGTCATCGCGCCGGGATCGAAGAGCAACTCGTTGGGGATGAGTTGGTAGAGCGCATCGGGCATGAAATAAAACGTCAGCGTCAGGGGTCGCTCCGGGAGGGCTTCGGCGGTGAAAGCGGGTTGAATGACTTCGCCCAGCCGGTTCATCAGCTTGCCGAGGCGGACGTTGTCGTCGCGCACGCCATTGCGCAGGGTGAGAAGCGTGCGAAAGAGCGAATTTAAAATGGTTACTTTCCCATTTTCGGGCCAGCGCGAGGTGGGGTCGCCGGAAACGGGCAGGTTGTTGACTATCACGTCCACGGCCTCGTAAGCCGGGTCGGCGAGGGCCAGTTTCAGCCCCTGCACCACCGGGATGTTTTCGCGCACGCCGCCGTCCACCCAGAAATCGGTCGTGCCGTCGGGGTTCTGGGTTTTAAACAGCGACATAAACACGGGCTCGTTGGCCGAGGCCCAAATCCAGTCCAGCATTTTCTCGTACTCGGGCACCCGGCTGGCCAGGCGGTACTCGGCCTCGTGGGTGCGGAGGTTGGCTACCGCAACGGCGAAATCGAGGCCGCTGGCGCGGATTTGCGCGTAGTCGGCCCGCGCCATGAATTTACCAATCAGCCCACGCAACGGCTCGGATTCGCCGAGGGTTCCGGCCCCGATCAGGAGTCGCCACGCCGCGTTAAGCAACCGGATGCCGCCGTCGGTCCGGAACGGGTTAACGTTGAAAATATCCCGCTGGCGGACGGACGTGTACGCCTGGTTGAGGGTATCGAACCGGCGGAGCAAAATAAATGGGGCCATCAAACTGCCCGTGCTGGTGCCGACGACGGTGCTGTACCGTTTGCCGAGGCCGTCGAGGTAGTTGGCGATGCCCACGCCCCAGGCCCCGCGTGCGCCGCCGCCCGAAACCACCAGCAGGTTCTTGCCGCCCGGCGTGGCCAGTTGAGTTGGGATAATTGTCATAAAATGGGAGAAGTGGGGTTGAGGAAGACGGCGGGACCGCTGGGAGATTCCGGGGTCGCCTTAAAAACAAAGGTTCTGTTTTCCGGCTCGTGGCGCAAGGGGGAAAATACCCTTTTTTCGGCCCGTATACCCCCAACCGGCAAGACATGCTTCGGCTACACCGATTTTTTCGCAATCAGGTCAAAAACCTGATTTTCAAGACCATTTATTGAGCGAACGGTAACCGGCGTGTCAGGGGCAGCTTTTATTTTTCCTGCCACAAACCCTTCCACTCCCTTTCACGCGCATGAAAACCACAACCTATCGGCGACTTCCCGGCCCAACCCCACCCGCTGCGAAGCTCACCCACCGGGAAAGAACGTTCCTGAAACTGGCCTGTTCGGAACTTGCCTACCTCCAAATCGCCGACCACATGGCCGTCAGCCCGGCTACCGGGAAAACTTGTTCGAGAAAGTGGGCGTGAAAAGCCGCGTCGGGTTGACGCTGTGGGCGGTGAAGGTCGGCTTGGTGGTGTTGTGAAATACGCCTCAGAAAATCCGAACGGGCAAACCGAAAACGCTCTCCACCCTACCGCCGGACACAGCGGAGGAATGGGAACAATGGGCTATTTTTACGGCCTGTATGTCTCTTTTCAAAACTATCATGAAAAAAACCTGCCTGCTTTTCGGATTGCTTTTCCTGGCACTGGCCGGGGCGAACGCCCAAACGTTCCGGGGTCTCGACAAATCGCCCATGGACATGGCCTACTACCCGGACGACTACGCCCACGACCGCAAATTTGCCCCCGCCAAAATCGGCACCGATAAGGCCATGATTCGCGTGACCTACAGCCGCCCAGCTAAGGCGGGCCGGGAGGTTTTTGGCAAATTGGTGCCCTACGGCAAAGTATGGCGGGTGGGAGCCAACGAAGCCCCCGAAATCAAATTCTACCAGGACGTCACCATCGGTGGGAAAAAGCTACCGGCGGGAACCTATGCCCTACTGACCATCCCGAACGAGAAAGAGTGGACCCTCATCTTCAGTTCCGACCTGGATCAATGGGGTGCCTACAGTTACAACGAAGCCCTGGACCTGGCCCGCGTGACCGCACCGGTGCAGAAATCGGAGACAGTGCTGGAGAGTTTCTCGATTCAGTTTGCTAAAAAAGATGCCAAAAACGCCGTCATGTACCTGGGTTGGGACACGACGGTGGTGGCGGTGCCGGTTTCGTTTTAAGGAGAAAGCGGCTTTGTCTTCACGCCAAATTTCCCGGTTGCTGACGCACCAGGGTAGGTGTGGGGCACAAAGCGAGGAAAATTTTTGGTTTCTCACCCAACCGGGCAACAGTCGGGCGGGTAGCCGCGTATGGGAGTCAAAACATTCCGTTTATCAACCCCCATGCTTCTCTCCATGCGACTCCTTATTCTACTGACGGGCCTGTTCGTCACCTCGGTTGCTTACGCCCAGGACAACATTGTGCTCCGAAACGGGGAAGAAATTTCCTCCAAAGTGCTGGAAGTAAACCTGACGGACCTGAAATACCGCAAAGCGTCCAATCCCGATGGACCCGTTTACACCGCCCCGTTGCGCGACGTGCTGTTCATCAAGTACGCCAACGGGACCAAAGACACCTTTGGCCCAAACCGAATGCCATCGACCGGAGCCAGCGCGTTTCCCAACGATGCCCGCAATACCGGCTTCCCGCCGACCTCAGCCCCCGGCCTCGACCCACTTCGCTACCGCAGCCGGTGGTTCAACCGACACTTTGAAGGGGCCGCCGGGCAACGGGTTTCCCGGCAGCAAGTCGAAACGCTGCTTCGGCTTCAACCCAACGCCTTCGACGCCTTCGAACGGGGCCGTTCGCTGCGTACCTGGTCGGTGGTGACGGTCGGCTCGGCGGTAGCCCTGCTTGGCGCAGGGGTGGGCGTGGCTCTGGCGGGGGAATGGGGGGATGGGCGCGGCAGGGGTTTCGGAAATCAAAACCTGCGTAACGGGAATGAGCGGCGGGACCGCGAACCGGGAAGAAACGTGGCGATTGGGGCCGCGCTGGCGGGCGGAGGTCTTCTGCTCGGCGTGGCTTCGGGTTGGCTCGACCACCGCGCGACGGTGCAGTTCCGCCGGGCAGCGGCGCGCTACAACACCCGGCCAGCCACCTCGCTGCGGTTGGCACCGAGTCGCCAGGGGCTGGGTGCGGGCCTGACTTTCGCTTTTTAGGGGCCGGGCCAGGGTGGGTGGTATGGTTGGGGGCACAGACCATGAAGCAGGGGTGCAGTGGGGCGCGGACTAAGCAGTAAATTTTCTGTCAGTCCTGAGCAAACGGTGTTGACCAAACCGTTCGGCACGCGTATCTTCCCCGCTTTCCAATCCCTCTGACGCTTACTACCTTGCCATGAACCCCACCGTCGCCCTGGGCTATGCACCGCTGTTGCGGGCACTGTCCCCGTGTGAAATCCATTTCCTGAAACTACCCTATTCCGACCTGACCTACCTTCAAATCGCCGCCGCGATGCAGGTCAGCCCCCGCACGGTGGACGGCTACCGGGAGGAATTGTTCGAGAAACTAAATGTGCGAAGCCGGGTGGGGCTGGCGCTGTGGGCGGTGAAGGTGGGGTTGGTGGTGTTGTAACCGACCTGCTTTCCATGAGCCGCAAATACAAATTCAACGATCAGGAAAAACTGTACTTCGTCAGTTTTGCGACGGTGTATTGGATCGACGTTTTTGTTCGGAACGAGTACCGCAACATCATGCTGGATAGTTTTCGATACTGCCAAGCTGAAAAAGGCTTGGAAATCTACGCGTGGTGTTGATGCCGAGCCACGTTCACCTGATCATGGGCACAGCGGGCGAGCCGATGCAGGACATTCTGCGTGATATGAAGAAGCACACGTCGAAGAAAATCACGTCGGCCATTGAAGCAAACCAGCACGAAAGCCGCCGGGAATGGATGCTTCGGCTGATGGAGTGGGCGGGCAAGACGAACCCCAACAACGAGAAGATGCAGTTCTGGCAGCAGCATAATCAGCCCATCGAATTGAATACGCCCGAAAAGCTACGCCAGCGACTTGATTACCTGCACAACAACCCGGTAATTAGCGGATTTGTCGAAAGGCCGGAAGACTGGTTGTACAGCAGTGCGGTTGATTATTACACGAATCGGAAAGGGTTGATTGACATTATTTTTGTTGAATAATATCGGTGCCAACACTTTTTTATGAGCAAGTAACTCGTTCAAGTTTGCAACTTGGACGCTACTTTTATTCAGTTTTTAACTGAAACTTAACACATTTTACGTTGCTGAAACGGCAGTTGCAAACTGCCAAAAAGAAAGGTCCAGGTTACAAACCTGAACCAGTCGTCAGCGCAGACTTGCGCCAGTTGGGGGATTTCTCCTTCCGTGGCTCATGGGCTTTGCGTGCCGCATCGGCAACCAGCAGTGCACTACGTCACCCTCACGATGGAGCCGTGGGTGGACGTGTTTACCCGCCCGGCGTACATCGAAATTTTGCTGGTGCGCCATTGCCAGCAGAAAAAAGGGCTGGACCTTTACGCCTGGGTGGTGATGAGTAACCACCTGCACGCGATGGAACTGAGTTTTTATTGGTTGCCCTCAGGGTTCAAAAAAGTCCGACTTCAGAAATTTCTCGGGGTTCGTTTCGGTAATCAATTTCCACTTGGCCTGCGAGAAATTACTGACATCGTCGATGAAATCGTCCTTCAGCCGCTGCTCTTCTTTTTCCTGCAAAGTCATGAAGTAATCGGTGCCGAACAGGATTTGGTCGCCAAATGAAGATTTGACGTCCTCCCAGAGTTGGTGTCGCAGCGAATCGTCGTAGAGGGTGTAGGAAATGTCCGTGTACACGTTCGGAAATTCCGGTGTTTGAATCAGGTCACGGACGGTTTCGTACCAATTGTTTTCGCCGGCTCGGACGGGTTCTTTCTTCAAGAAAGACTCGACTTCCGCCGAACCGCCAAAATGAGCCAGGTTGAGTTTTAGCTTGGGGAAACGGCCCAGCACGTCGTAGTAATTGATGGGGTTGGTAAAGTTGTCGCAAAAGTCGTCATTGTTCATGCCACCAGCTCGCACTCGGTCGTAATCGACTATGTAGCGCCGACGGGCGGCCTCGGTTTCGGGAGTCGGGTTAAAGCTGATCGGCTCCGCCAAGGCCGAGTCGATCGTTCCGGCGAAGTAGGCTCCGCCTCTGGTGCAGTGGGTGGTGATAGGAATCCCGTGTTTTTCGGCGTATTCGTAGAGCGGAAATAGGTCAGGATTAAAGGGGTAGTAGCCCAGGGGCGGGTACATTTTCAATCCCACGAAATCGTGGCGGGGGCGCAAGCCCGCTTCATTTTCGGGA
This sequence comes from Spirosomataceae bacterium, assembly GCA_965249815.1. GTDB lineage: Bacteria > Bacteroidota > Bacteroidia > Cytophagales > Spirosomataceae > JAJAZB01. Next base: position 3,151,318 of record CBDFMV010000003.1, read on the forward strand.
AAATACTGCCGGACAATCGCCATCATCGAAGCGGCACCCTCGCGCGGATCCACGGCTAAAAAAGGCATGCAGAGGTCCGGAAATTTGCGGCTTAGGTCGGCGATGGACTCGGCCTGGGCCAGATATTCGCCGTAATCGCCCATCCGCCCGCCTAGATGGTCGAAATTCATTGTCAGCACCACGATGCGGGCACCGGTGGGGTAGGCTCGTTGCAGCGTCCTGAAGACGTCTTCCATGCTGTTTGCGGAACCAACGGCGATGAAACGGGCCAGTTTTTTGACGTTCGAGTCGTTCCCGAACAGCCGAACGACTAGACGGGCCAGAAAGCGCGTACCCGATTTAAAGAACCCGACGCGCAGCAGCCGTCCGGCGATGTTGCCGCCGACCCGACCCGCGTAGTTGGTCAGAAAACTGTTGGGCACGTAATCGAAGGTGAAAACGTGGGTATGGCAATTGTAAAAAGGCATGGCTGAGCGAGATAAGGAGGATTTTATTTTTGGCTGCTCGACGGACTGCCTGGCGGGAGGGCTGTATTGCGGATGGTGACTAGCCGCTTGAGCACGTCAAACCAGAAGGGCGACCCGAAACTCAGAATCACCACCGAGGCAATCATGCCCAGCACCAAGTGTTTCCAGTTTTCTGGGGAGGCGGGGGCAGTCACGTTCCAGCCAATTGGGATACTCCGACTTCGGAGCGATGCCTCGGTTTGCTGAATTTGCAGGAGCATGGCCCGTACCTGGGCCGCCGCAGCGGCGGTGTCGGTGGCGGCGGGTTGAGGCGCGCCCGGTGTGGTGGGGCCAAGCTGGGCACTCATCGTGATGCCTACGTTGACGAAATGCCCACGGGCGGCGGAATCATTGAGTACGGCGTCGGCGATGGCCAGAAAATTGACCTTCAGAAACAGCACTACGACGATGGAACACCAAATGGTGCGGGCACGGCTTTCCCGCTTGAACTTGCCCGAGACTCGGTCCATGAAGTAATTAAACCACTGTTCGATGCGGATCTTTACTTCGTCTATGTGCTGTGTGTCTTCGTAGAACCCCCGCAGCAATCGTTTCATGTCGCTGTACCGGAGGGCTTCGACGCCCTGAACGTACCGCTGGTGCAGGGTGAGCAAGGGTTGGGTACCGGAAGTGGGCACGCTTTCGCGCACAGTGATGGGGTTCGGGCCGTCGCCTCCTTCGTAGGTGAAAACGTGCGTTCGCTGGGCGATGGCCGAAACTATGCTCTCGGCAAACTGCCGGGGCGCGATGTACGCGGGAGTGCCTTTTCCGTTGGCTTCGCGGCTGGCGAGGCTGGGCTGCTCGTATACCAAGGTGGTCAGGTTGATGTTGAGAGGGTCCTTGAACACTTCTTCCAGGGCGGCCCGCAAGAAATTGCCGCGGCTGCGGCGAAACATGGTGAATAATTCCTGAACGCAGACCACCGCGTTGGAAAGTAGTAGGTAAATGACCACCAGCGCGATGAGCGTGTCAAGGTAGGTGGAAGAGTCGAGGGTGGGCATAGGAAAACGAGGGAGGTGGAAAGAATATCGATGGAAGTAAAAGGGGACGAGATAATTGGAGCCCCCAAATTGTTCCAGGTTTGATGTCGGGTCTTGTTTGGCCTGGACTTGGAACGGGCCATAAAAACAAATTTTCAGACTGGCCTCTTGCTCTTTCGGTGAGCCAAAGGAGAGAGGAAAGTTTTTGCTACACAACGGGAAAAATACCCTTTTTCCCACAAAATCTTTTCCCTACCTTCGCGGCCCCAAAACCAAAAAGGCCAACCCTAAGTGGGGTTGGCCTTTGTCATAATCAACAAGCAGTCAATCGTTTACACCTCCAACGCCCCACCCACATTCTCGAACCGAATCCCACCGTCGGTATCCAGTTCCATCATGATCACGGCGTCTTTGCCCACGGCACCGCCCGAACTGCTTAAAGCGTGTGCAGGTTCAGCACTTGTAGGCCGTCCACCCGGCTGAAATCGTTCTCGTTGCGGCTGAGTAACGTGAGGCCGCGAACTTTAGCCGTAGCAGCAATCACCGCATCGGGAAGTTTGATACGGGCTGCGCGGCGGATGGCGATAGCCTCGCGGATAATGGCCGCATCAGCCAGCGGGATGACTTCGGCGGCATCAGTCAACCGCTGCACCTTTTGAATATAGTCGTCCGGGGCCTGAAAACCGAGTACCTCGATTTCAGTAACGACGGAAACAATCAGTTGACCCTGGTCGAGAACCTCGAACAAGAGTTGCTTTCCCTGGGGAGGCAACCGGCCTGCCAGAAAGTCGATTAGGGCATTGGAGTCGGCGAGATATCTCGTTCCCATTCGTTGCGCATTTCTTCAAGTTGCCGGTGTAAGTCTGCCGCCAGTTCAGGCGTAATGCTGCCGTAGAGTTCTTCGGACAGCTTGTGCTTGGGTTTTTCAGGCGGCTGGATGCGGATGATGTCGAGGTTTTCGAGGTCGCGCAGCAACGGGAGCGCCTTTTCATTGAGCACTTCGATGGTGAGCATCATAACGTTTCTTTTTCTGAGCAAGGTACAAAAAAGCGGGCGACCCGGTGAGAGACGCCCGCCTGAAACTCCGACCAGAGGTCGGAGCTACGTATCTACACCTCCAGCGCCCCACCCACGTTCTCAAACCGAATCCCGCCGTCGGTATCCAGTTCCATCATGATGACGGCGTCTTTGCCCACGGCCCCGCTTAGGATTTCTTTCGAGAGCTGGTTGAGAATCCGGCGTTGCAGTACGCGTTTCAGCGGGCGGGCGCCAAACTGGGGTTCGTAGCCTTCCTCAGCAAGTTTTTCGAGCACCTCGTCGGCGGCCTCGAGGGTGATGCCCTGCTCGGCGAGGCGGCGCTGGATGCCCTTAAACTGGATGCCTACGATTTTGCGCAGGTTCTTCGGGTTGAGCGGCTCGAAGAGCACGATTTCGTCAATTCGGTTCAGAAACTCGGGGCGCACGCTGGCCTTCAGCAACTCCATCACGGCGGCTTTCGCCTCTTCCATCACGAGGGCGTGGTTCCAGCCTTCGTCTTCAGCGAACTTTTCCTGAATCAGGTGGCTGCCGAGGTTGGAAGTCATGATGATGATGGTATTCTTAAAATTCGCCACGCGGCCTTTGTTGTCGGTCAGGCGGCCTTCGTCAAGTACCTGGAGCAGGATGTTCCACACGTCGGGGTGGGCCTTTTCGATTTCGTCGAGCAGAATCACGCTGTACGGTTTGCGGCGCACGGCTTCGGTGAGTTGTCCGCCTTCGTCGTAGCCCACGTATCCCGGAGGTGCGCCGATGAGGCGGCTCACGGCGTGGCGCTCCTGGTACTCGCTCATGTCGATGCGCACCATTGCGGTGTCGTCGTTGAAGAGGTACTCGGCCAGCGTGCGGGCCAGTTCGGTTTTGCCCACGCCAGTGGGGCCAAGGAACAGGAAGCTGCCGATGGGCCGCTTGGGGTCCTGCATGCCAGCGCGGCTGCGGCGCACGGCGTCGGCCACGGCTTCAATGGCCTCGTCCTGCCCGGCCACGCGGCGGTGCAGTTCGCGTTCGAGGTTGAGCAGCTTTTCCCGGTCGGATTGCAGCATTTTCTGCACAGGAATGCCCGTCCACTTGGCCACCACTTCGGCGATGTCTTCGGCGGTGACTTCTTCCTGGAGCATTTTCGTGCTTCGTGCATCGTGCTCCGTGCTGCGTTGGAGTTCATCGAGCTTTTTCTGGGCTTCGAGAATCTTGCCGTAGCGAATTTCGGCCACCTTGCCGTAGTCACCGTTGCGCTCGGCTTGTTCGGCTTCAAGCTTCAACTGGTCGATTTTCTCCTTTTCGGCCCGGATTTCGTCCAGAACGCCTTTTTCGTTCTGCCACTGGGCTTTGAGGCCGTCGCGTTTTTCGTTGAGGTCGGCGAGTTCTTTGTTCAACTGGCTTTCCTTGTCGCGGTTTTCCTCGCGGCGGATGGCCTCGCGCTCGATTTCGAGTTGCATGATGCGGCGGTTCAACTCGTCGAGTTCTTCGGGCACCGAGTCGATTTCGAGGCGCATTTTGGCGGCGGCTTCGTCCATCAGGTCGATGGCCTTGTCGGGCAAAAAGCGGTCGGAGATGTACCGGTTCGAGAGTTCGACGGCGGCGATGACCGCGTCGTCCTGAATCCGCACGCCGTGGTGGACTTCGTACTTGTCCTTGATGCCGCGCAGAATCGAGATGGCGTCGGCCACGTCGGGTTCGTCCACCGTCACGGCCTGGAAGCGTCGTTCGAGGGCCTTGTCTTTCTCAATGTATTTCTGGTATTCCTTTAGCGTCGTGGCCCCGATGGCGTGCAATTCGCCCCGCGCCAGGGCGGGTTTGAGCAGGTTGGCCGCGTCCATCGCGCCTTCGCCGCCACCCGCGCCGATCAGCGTGTGGATTTCATCAATGAACAACACCAGGTCGCCCTCGGAGTCGGTTACTTCCTTGATGACGGCCTTCAATCGTTCTTCAAATTCGCCCTTGTACTTAGCCCCGGCCACTAAGAGGCCCATGTCGAGCGAGTAAATGGTTTTGGTTTTCAAATTCTCCGGCACGTCGCCCTGCACGATGCGCTGCGCGAGGCCTTCGACGATCGCCGTTTTCCCGACGCCCGGCTCGCCAATCAGCATCGGGTTGTTTTTCGTGCGCCGCGACAGGATTTGCAGCACGCGGCGGATCTCTTCGTCGCGCCCAATTACCGGGTCGATTTTCCCCTGCTGGGCGAGTTGGTTGAGGTTTTTGCTGTACCGTTCGAGCGAGCGGTACTTGGCTTCGGCGTTCTGATCGTTCACGGGATTGTTTTTTCCTCTCAATTCGTTGATGGTGGTTTTCAGCAAGTCTTCGGTCAGGCCGTTGCCTTTCAGCAGTTGCGCGACGGCGTCTTTCCCGGCGGCGAGGCCCAGCCAGAGCAATTCGACGCTCACAAATTCGTCCTTAAACTCTTTGGTCAAACTCTGTGCCTTCGCCAGGGCGGCGTTGAGGTCGTTGCTCAGGTAAATCTGCCCCTGCGCCCCGGTACCGCTCACTTTTGGGTAGCCGGTCAAAACCGCTTCGAGCGTGCGGCTCAACAGTTGCGGCTGGACATTCGCTTTCTTCAAAAGAAAACCGGAGGTATCGGGGTCTTCGTCCAGCAACGCCTTCAGCACGTGGCCGGTTTCGACGGTTTGTTGCTGGGCCGCCTGGGCCACCTGCACGGCGTGCTGGATGACCTCCTGCGCCTTGATGGTGTACTGGTTGAAGTTCATTTTTAGTCAAGAGTTGTTGGTTGATGGTGAACAGGAAAAAGGGATTCCAGGAGTTATTTTCGGACGTTTTGGCGGAAAAACTGATTCATACGGGCAGATTTAGGACATTTTGACTTAAAATTGACGGCTAATCCGATTGCAAACGTGGTGATTTTCCGGTAATGTTGTAGAAAATTGAACCGCTATGGAAGCTGTCGTTGAGCAGACCGAATATGAACTCGAACGCGGAAAAGCCATGCCGAGTAAAAACCACGGAAAATTACAGTACCGCCTTGCAAAGGCAATCGGTGACCGATACGAAGAACGCTTCGACATCATTCCCGAATTGGCCCTCGAATTGTTCACTGGCCGGGTTACACCCGACATCGCTCTTTGCCAGGTTGAGCCAACCGATTGGCTCGACGACGAGGTTCGGGTAAGCAAAGCCCCGCTCGGGGTCATCGAAATCCTTTCCGTGACGCAGGGCATTCAGGGACTGATCGACAAGCTCGACGTGTATTTCGAGGCGGGCGTGCAGTCGTGCTGGATCGTGCTGCCAACGTTCCGCACCATTCACGTTTTCCACGCCAAACACGACTATAAAACCTTCACGGAAGGCATTTTACACGACGAAAAGCTGGGCATCGACGTGGATTTGGGCGTGATTTTTCGTTGAAAACAGCACCCAATAAAACGGCCCCGAGTACTCGGGGCCGTTTTGTTTTTTAAAACAGCCTAAACTGCATCCCCTCCCGCCGGAACTGCGTCAAATCGTACGGCGGCATCTCGCGCCCAACCATAAATTTTTTCCGAAAAAGGGCGTGCAACTGCGCGATGTGTTCGGCCAGCGGCCCCTGGCCCATCATCCTCAGGTGCCAGCGGCTGTCGTTGAGTTGCCCGCCGTGGCAATCGCGAATTTGCGCCAGCACTTTGTCAGCGCGGTCGGGAAAGGCTTTCCGAATCCAGTCTTCAAACAGTTCGGCAATCGCCCCGTTCAGGCGCACGATCGTGTAACCCGCCGTGCGCGCCCCGGCCTGGGCGGCAGCTTCGATGAGTTTTGGGATTTCGTGGTCGTTGAGGCCGGGAATGATCGGGGCCGTCATCACGCCGACGGGCACACCCGCTTCGCTGAGTTTGCGGATCACGGCTAACCGCCCGTTGGCGGTGACGGTGCGCGGTTCCATCGCCTGCCGTAATTCTTCGTTGAGTGTCGTCAGGGAAATGTAAACGTGAACGAGGTTGCGTTCGGCGAGTTGAGCGAGTAAGTCCAAATCCCTCAAAATCAGCGCATTTTTTGTGATCATGCCCAGTGGATTGCGGTATTTCACGAACACTTCGAGCAGGCCCCGCGTGATGCGAAACTTGCGCTCGGCGGGTTGGTAGCAATCGGTGTTGCCGGAGATTTCGATGGGAGAGGGCTGCCACTTCGGCGAGTTGAACAAGTCGTCCAGCATCTTCGGCGCGGTGGGTTTCACCATGATTTTGCTTTCAAAATCCAGCCCCGCCGAAAAGCCCCAGTACTCGTGCGAGTTGCGGGCGTAGCAGTAAATGCAGCCGTGTTCGCAGCCCTGGTAGGGGTTGATGGACTGCCCGGCGGGCAGGTCGGGGCTGTTGAACGTGCTGAGGATTTTCTTCGGCGTTTCGGTGAAAAACTGTGTTTTCGGGCTTGGCAGCAGGTCTTCGGGGTCGGCGTCCGGCTCGTCGGCCTCGACGCGATGCTTCAGGAAATGGTTGGCCGTGTTTTGCTGGGAACCGCGCCCTTTTCGGAAGTTTTCGGGAGAGGAATTCATGCGGGCAAAGTACAAATTTCCGCCTCAATCACTAATTCTTGTGTGATAAATAGTTTTTAGTTGTATTGTATTACGGTTCGTCCAAACCGGAAAGTTTCCCCGAAATCCCTCGGCCCGCCGATTTTTCCAGGGTTAATCCGTACTTTTACCCGTCTCATTCAACCAATCCGCCAATTGATGAATGCCTCCCTCCGGCTGGTCGGCCTCACGACCGGGCTTGCGCTGGCAAGCCGTTTTTCTGCTTTTTCATTCTGTGCACCCGATTCGCTGCTGCCCGGCTACCACCACGCCGTGGGCATCGCCGTGGGTACCAACGGCTTCGGGGCCGAGTGGGCCACGCGCGCCCAACCCGACGCCCGCTGGCAGTACCGCGTGGGGGTTCACTGGCTGGCATACCACCAGGCCAGCACCGTGCGCCTGAACAAAGAATCGCCGCTGCTGCTCAGTCCGAGGGTGCAGATGAGCGTCGTCCGCGCTCAGGTAGATTTTCACCCATTCCGCCGCCGCTCGTTTCACCTGACGGGCGGACTGGCCTACGGCCTTTCGCCGAAGTACGCCGCGCACCTCGTGGCTGAAGAAGGCATCAACTACACCGGCATCAACCTGGCTCCCGAAGAATTCGCCAGCGTCGATTTTTCGCTGCGGTGGGGACGGCTGATGCCCTACCTCGGCCTGGGCGTCGGGCGGGCGGTGCCACTCCGGCACCGGCTGAGCGTGAGCGCCGATTGGGGCTGCTTTTATTTGGGAAGTCCCAAAATCAGTTTCGCCACCGACGGCCTGCTCGACGCCACCACGCTGCCCGATGAGATTCCGCACATCGAGCGAAACATGCGGAATTACCGCTTTCTGCCTTCTTTCAACCTGTTCATCCGTTACCGCCTCACGCCATGAACCGTTTGCTCCTCGGCTGCCTGCTGGCTGGACTTTTTGCTGCCTGCAAAAACCCCCTCGACGGCGTCGCCATTAAATTCAAGGATCCGCTGACGGCGGGTACGCTGAAAATCAATTTTTACAACCCCGTCGGCGGTACGCCGGAGGGGCTGAAAATCACGCTGCGCGGGAAAGACGCCGCCAAAGTCGTGAACCTGACGGGCGGCAAACTCATCAAACCGAGCCTGGAGGGCATTCTGGGCCTGGCCGTGGACCCGCAGTTTACGGCCAGGCCGGAAGTACCCATCGAGTTTTCCATCGTCGCCGAAGCGAAGGACTACGCCACGCGGGTGCTGTTCGTGAAATTAACCAGCCCCCAGAACCTGGAGTGGTGGGTGTATTTGCTGAAACCCGAAGCACCACCACAGGGGGTTTCGCTGGTGCAGTTCATCAATTCGGGAAAAACGCAGGAAATTGCCACGCCCCCGGTGGGCAACAAACCCGAAGCGGCCCGTCTGACGCTGCCCGCCGCCCTCACGGGCGTCAGCCCCGACGGCCAGGCGGTCCGGACTCAGCAAGTCACGCTGACGCACTACGACAACCGCAGCGGCACGCCGCTTGGCTTCGTGCCGGGCGGACTGACCATTTACCGGGGCTACGACCTCGGCGGTCAGCAACTGCCCGTGTTCCGGTTTTTGCCCGCCGGGTTCGTGTCGGTCGAGGCGTGGTCGCCGGATGGCGCGCTAAACGTGGCGGATTTCAACGCCAATTTTGGGGTGGAAATGGAAATCAACCCCGCCACCGACGTGGGCCTGGGCGCGGTGAAACCCGGCAGCCGGATTCCGCTCTGGCGCTATGATCCCGCTACGTACCACTGGCAAATGCTTAGTTCGATTGTGGTCGAAACGGGCGTACGTCCCGGCAAGGGCGTGGTGCGGTTTCAGACGAAAACCCCCGGTTTTTACGCCCTGGCCGGGATGCTCGTGGTGTGCGAGCGCGGCCCGACGTTCGTGTTCAAAACCGGCCTTGCGGGCGTGGATTTGCAGTATTTTGGCCAGTTGGTCAACGCCCAGAACGGACGGGTGGTGTCGGAATTTTACACCGACCTGAACAACAACAGCCACCGCTCATTCGACGGCCTGGAACGCCAGCCGCTCAAATTCCGGCTTTACAACCGCAACAACTATTACGGCGGCGATGCCAGCAAACCCATCTTCGAGTCGGAGGTGTTCGATGCCTGCGACACGCGGCAGGTGGTGGTGAACGTACCGCTGGCGAAACCCCAGGCCGTTTCGATGGAAGTGAAAATGCGGTGCGCCGACGGGAAAACCCTCGATGAATCGGCGTTCCCCGCCGAATTGTACGTGCAGTACAAGCGCACGGGCACGGACAACTGGGTGGATTTGGCCAAACTGAGCCGCAACCAGAAAACCGCCCAGACCTACCGGCTCCAGGTGGGCAGACGCTACGGCTTCCGGGCCAGTCCGAACCCGGCCACGGGCTGGCCGTTTTTCCAGAAAGACACCACCATCACGCAAACGAAGTACCTGTTCGATTTCAAAATTACGCAGGATGGGTACTGCAAGTAGCGCATGGTGAAAAAGGCGGCTCCGTCAGAAGCCGCCTTTTTTTAGGGTGCCATCCGCATCGGTTGCGGTTTCAGGTAGGTCAGTGAGCGCCAGAGCCATTCGAGGGGTCCGAACCGGAACCGGTTCAGCCACCACCGGCTGAAAAGCACCTGGGCGAAGAAAATCGGAAAGGTGAGCAACGTAGCCTGCCAGACGTCGATCGCACCGAGCCAGCCCAAGCCGTAACCCATGAACAGCAACGTGCCGATGAGCGTCTGCGTGACGTAGCTGGTCAGGCCCATTTTGCCGACTGCCGCCAGCGAAGGCACCGTGCGTTGGGCCCATTTTTTCTGGAGAACGAGCGTCAGGCCCGCGATGTAAAACACCGTAAGCAGTCCGCTGTGCAGGTCGAACAGGGTTTGAAAAAGAACCTCTACGACTTTCGGGGGCTGCTGATTTCCCCCAAATGTAACCGCCAGCCCGGCACCCACGGCGGTCAGGCCCAGCACTCCCCACCCGCTGAATTTGGTCAGCTTCCGAAAAAACGAGCCGTTCTCGTCCAGCCGTTGAAACAGCCGCCTCCGGCCTGCGTACAGCCCGAGCAGGAAGAAACCCAGCGTGACGTAAATCCGCCCGCTGTCGAACTGGAAATCCATTTTGTCTTTGAATCCGAAAAAATTTCGTTTCACCACGTCGGCGTAGCTACCGTGTTTGAGGGTCCGGTAAAACGTGTCAGTATTTTTCTCGTACACCTGTTGTTGCTTTTTCTGTTCGGTGGGGTTCGGCGAGGTAGCAAACTCCTGGTAGGCGTGGGTGAGGCGGGCGGGTACGTTGAGAATCAGCAGGGCCGCTGTAATGAGGATAACCCGGTCGGGTGCGCGGGCAAAGAGCAGCAACACGAAGCCCAGCATTGCGAAAATCGTCAGAATATCACCCTGCCACTGCAAATGGTGCAGAAACCCGATGGCCCCGAGAACGACCAGCCGCCAGGCAAACCGCCGGTAAAAGGCTCCTGGCGTTTCGGTGGAGCGGGTCATCATCAGCGCGAAACTCAGGCCAAACAGAAACGAGAAAAAGGTGTAGAACTTGCCGCTGACCAGAACGCCCACGAACGTTTGGGCGATGCCATTGCCGATGCCCTGCGCGTGGGCCTGCCACACTGCCGGAGGAAGCCCCCCGGCGGCGAACCATTCGGAGCTGTGCGCCATCAGAATACCAATGAGCGCGAAGCCGCGGAGCGCATCGACCACCTGAATACGGGCGGCGCGAGCGGGTGGGGGCACTCCAGGGAGCGTGGTGGAAGCAAGGAGCGTTTTCATGCGAGTTGATTGGTTCACAGCAAGTCTATCATTATTTCCCGGCTAAACCCAGGCGGTTGAGCAGGTTGAAATCGAATTTCTGACGAGTGGAGAAAAAGCAGGGATGAGCGATCGGGTGCAGCAGGTCATCGAACACGAAAAAGGCCGTTTTCGTCAGGAAACGGCCTTTTTACCAGGAATTAAAATCGCCTATAAATTTAAATCCGACAGTTTAAAATCGGAGTACCGCGCCCGGTTGTAGTACGCCCAGGCCACCAGGCCCAGCACGAGCACTGCCCCGACGAGCGAACCCGTCACGACCTGCTTCTTGCGGGAGCCCTCCTCGTCGCCATCGCCGTTGGTGGAGCGTTCCATTTGTTTACGCACGGATGCCGTCACGAGCGCATCGGGCATCACACGCGACATGGCCACCTGGGCTTTGTTCATGAACCCCGAAACCACCTTGTCTTTGCCCTTCAGCAACGCCTCGTACCCGTCGCGGGCCACGTCGGCAGCGTCGGTTTTCAGGGCCTGCTGGTGAGCGACGGTGCCTTCGGCCCCGGCTTTGGCAAAAAAATCGGTGTTGGTAGCCCCCGGCAGCAGCGACGTGACGGTGACGTTGGTGTCTTTCAGTTCATTGCGCAGGGCTTCGCCGAACGAGAGAATGAAGGCTTTCGTAGCCCCGTACACGGCCATCATCGGGTTGGGCAGTACCGAAACGACGGAAGCGAGCATCAGAATTTTCCCCTCATTGCGGGCGACCATGTCTTTCAGAAACAATTTCGTCAGGTGGACGAGCGCCGTGGCGTTGATCTGGATAATGCTCAGTTCTTTTTGCAAATCGGTTTCGGTGGCAAACATGCCGTATTCACCCATCCCCGCGTCGTTGACGAGCACGTTAACGTCGATGCCCTGGCTTTTTATCTGGTCGTACACCTGCTGGGGGGCGTCGGTCTGGGCGAAATCGCTGCCGATTACCGTCACTTTTTTCAACTGATACTCCTGCCGGAATTCGTCGGCAATCTGCTGGAGCCGGTCGGTATTGCGCGAAACGAGGACCAGATTGTAGCCGTCCTGCGCAAAACATTTGGCCAGTTCGTACCCAATGCCACTCGAAGCCCCCGTAATCAGGGCAGTTTGCTGGTTGGTTTCCATACACATTTAATTGGTTAGACGGCGGGTAAGGGTAGAAAACCGTGCCACCCGTTCCGGCGGGCCGGGCGCAAAAAAAGCCCACCGCGAAGTGCGGTGGGCCGGTGACGTCCTGGGAAAAAAGGGCCTCAACGCTGAATTACGTAGGCGTCTACCCGGTTGGCTCCGCCGCTGGCACCGACTCCGGCGGCGTCGATGCGGATAAAGTTGATGCCCGCCACGATGAGCCGTGATTTCACCGTGTTGGCGCGCTTGGCGGCGAGTTTTTTACTTTCGAGCGCCTCGCCTTCGGTGGTATAGCCGACCAGTTTGATTTGCAGACGGGGGTGGTCTTTCATCACCTTTGCCAGCGATTCTACCGCCGGAGCCGACTCGGGCGTCAGGATGCTCGTGGCATTGACGAAGTTGATGCCATCGAGTTTGAACGTCTGGCCCGACTTCGCCGCCGGATCGTTCAGGTACGTTTCAAGTTGTTTAGCAAACCCCACGGTCGACGCGGGAGCGACCGGTGCTGTGGTTTTTACTGAATCGACCGCCACCGGTTTGGACCCCTGCCGACTGGCCGAGTCGGCGCGGGCGAGGGTGTCGCTCACGGGAACGGATTGCTCCGCCACCAGGGGATCGGTTTCTGGTATCGACTCGGCGGGCGGGCGGTTCAGATACCAGTACACGCCGCCGCCCAGCACTGCCAGGGCCACGGCGGGCAGCAGCCAGCGGCTCCAGTTGACGCCCGACGCTTCTTCCTCCAATTCTTCTACCACCGGTGCAATGGCCGTTTTGGTAGGGGCAGGCACTTTGGGAATCGCGGCGCTCGCCACCCGGCGCTGCACGGCCGCGCCCGAAGTGCGTAGGGCGGCTTCCATGCCCTGCCAGTTGTCGATGCCAATTACTTCAAAAAGTTTATCGGCCAGGCCGTCGGGCACGGTGGTGAGCCAGGCTTCACGCTGGTCGGCCAGCAGGCTGCCCAGTCCCTGCACGTCGAGGTTGCGGTCTGCCACTTCGCGCCGGAGTGCGGCCAGCACGAGCGGCATGGTCAGGCCCAGCAGGCTGGTAGCCGACGAGTTCCGGACCTTGGCGTAGGTCGAAATCATCGTGGCAATCGAGCTTTTTTTGTCGGGCAGCAATTGGCTCACCAGGCCATTGCCGTGGGTGAGAAGTTGGCTGGTGCGCTCGGGGGAGTCGAGCACCGAGGCGAGGTTGTCGAGTAAATGCTTGTCGGAGTCGGGTTTTTGCAGGGTGCGGTACAACTGGTCGAGGCCAGTTTCGGTGGAAGCGCGCTTGAGCAGGCCCCCGGCTACCGTGGGGAACAACCCGTCGAGGGCTTTCTGGGTTTTCTCCGGGGTTTCGCCAACGTGCTGGGCCGCTTTAAGTCGAAGCGCGGCGGGGATACTTTCTTTCAGGTTTCCGAAAATATTCATATAGGGTTTGGTTAGGGCCATAGGGGGCAAGCGCTCGGAAGCAGGTGGCCCTTGCCTCAATCCCAGCCATCGTTGTACTTGGATTTGGGCTTTGAGGTGGGCTTTTTCTGGGCAACGGATGTTTTGCCGGTTCCGAAACTGACGGATTGCTGGTCGCTTTCAGCGCGCGTGAACACGCGACTGACAATTTTCCATTCGTTTCCGATTTTCAACAGATTCAGGTAGTCAACGTACTTAAAATCAGCGTATTCCGATTCAACAGTGGCCGTCGCGGCGGTATTCATGATGCTGTACGAAACGATGCGCGTGTTGCGGTCGAGTTTTTGCCCCAGGCGCACTTTGCTCATGAATTCGCGCTTGCTGGAGGCCGTTGGCCGACCTTCCCGGTTGATGCTCATTTGCAGTACGCCCCCGAAAAAGGCCCGGTTGAGCCGGGCAGTGTCCTGGTTGGTGCCGCCTTCGAGGTAGTTGAGCAGGGTTTCCTTCACCAAAGCCTCGTCGGTTTGGGCCTGTGCGTACCCCGAAAGGCACAGCATCAAGCCGAACAACTTGAAAAGCGTAGTCGTTTTCATAGCAATGCGGTGTTAGAGGTCGGTAAAAACTACCGCTAATAACGGCAAAAATCCGTGCAGTATTTCAGGAAGTGGTCCCCAAATCTTTGCTAACCGGAGGGAGCCTGTTGCGCAATCCGGGTAGAGCCGGTTGTGAGAGCCAGCGTTGTGGCTCGCGGATGAAACAGGGGCATCAGGTCGGGTACGCGTTCGCCATTAAGGAGTTAAAAAGTAGGTAACCTCCTGATTATTAGGGCAAAAACTACTGAATCGGATCAAAGGCAAGCTGCAATATACTTCTGGCCAGAAGAGGCAAGGAAAAGTGTCGAACAGTTTAGTTAGCTGCCGACGGTAACTATTTGGCAAACAACCGCTTATTTTGACAAATATTCCCGTTGTCAAACGACAACCTTGCACTCGAACAGCAATCCGGTTAGCCGCCGGGTGATGCTGCCTACGCCCCCCTCTCGATACATGGAAAAAGTTGTTTTGGAAAAGTCCTTTCAGGCCCTTAAGGCCGTTTTTACCAAGTTCGTGGATTTCCTGCCCGACGAGTGGAACCACTACGAGAGCCACCTGGAGGCCGTTGAATTTCGCAAAAAAGAATTTCTTACCCGGTGCGATGACGTGGAGGATTACATCTATTTCATCACCGAAGGGCTCACCCGGCAGTATTTCATCAGCGACGAGCGCGAAATCTGCCTTGATTTCGGCTTTCGCCACAACCTGGTCTCGGCCTACGTTTCCTTCCTCACCCGCGAGCCGTCCGCCCTGTGCATTCAGGCCCTCACCACCGTCAAAGCGTTACGGGTGCATTACGACGTCGTGCAGGAATTACACAACAGCTCAAAAAACAGCGAACGGTTTGGCCGGCTGGTCGCCGAGCAGTTGTACCGGGTAAAGTTGCAGCGCGAGATGGTGCTGCTCAGCCTGAGCGCCGAGGAAAAGTACCGGTACATGCTCCAGAAGCACCCTGAGTTCATCCAGATGATCCCCGTGAAAGACATCGCGTCGTACCTCGGGATCCACCCTGAAACCTTGAGCCGGATCCGCAAAAACATTATTCAGAATCAAGGTTCGTAGAAAAAAACTTTTTTCTGACAAAAATCACTTGGATGTCAGAAACTATTCTGATTCATTTGTACCTCACGAAAAAATGCGGCCTCTGCCGAATTTTTAGTGATCAAGGCTACCCGTGGCGGCGGGTAGCCTCTTTTTTTCACCGGGGCACCATCGAGCCGACAAATACTTCATCCAGCCGGGTTGCGGTCTTTACTTTAATTTTGAAAGCATCCGGCTCCAGCCCCTTCAGGTTGTACTTCGAAATCCAGATTTCCTTAAAACCCAGCTTCTCGGCTTCGCTGATGCGGTTTTCGACCCGGTTGACGGCCCGCACCTCGCCACCCAGACCTACTTCGGCGGCAAAACACACGGTGGGTGGCAGGGCGATATCCTCGTAGCTCGATACGATGCTGGCGCACACGGCCAGGTCGATGGCCGGGTCTTCCACTTTTAGTCCCCCGGCGATGTTGAGGAATACGTCCTGGGCACCGAGCCGGAAGCCACCGCGTTTTTCGAGCACGGCCAGGAGCATGTTCAGCCGTTTGGCGTCGTAACCCGTGCTGCTGCGCTGGGGCGTACCGTAGGTGGCAATGCTCACCAGCGACTGGCATTCAATGAGCAAGGGTCGGTTGCCTTCGAGCATGGCCCCGATGGTGATGCCGCTGGTGGCCTCTTCGCGCTGCGTAATCAGAATTTCCGACGGGTTGGTTACCTCGCGCAGGCCCGAGCCGAGCATCTCGTACAAGCCCAGTTCGGAAGTACTGCCAAACCGGTTTTTGGTCGTGCGCAAGATCCGGTAAGCCAGGTGGCGGTCGCCCTCGAACTGCAAGACCGTGTCCACCATGTGCTCAAGCACCTTCGGACCGGCCAGGGAGCCGTCTTTGGTGATGTGTCCGATCATCAGCACCGGGGTGCCCGATTCTTTGGCAAAACGCATTAGTTCCGCCGTGCATTCGCGCACCTGCGATACGCTCCCCGCGCCCGATTCGACGAAACTCGACTGGAGCGTTTGGATCGAGTCGATGACGACGATGTCCGGCTCGAAGGTTTCGACCTGCTTGAAAATGTTCTGGGTGGAGGTCTCGGTCAGGATGAAGCAATTGTCGGCCCGGCGGTTGCTGAGGCGCTCGGCGCGCATCTTAATTTGCTGTTCCGACTCTTCGCCCGACACGTACAACACGCGCTGCTTCGGCAAATTCAGCGCGATTTGCAGCATCAGCGTGGACTTACCGATGCCCGGTTCACCACCAATCAGCACCAGCGAGCCGGGTACGATACCGCCCCCAAGGACGCGGTTAAGCTCGCCGTCGGGCGTCAGGATGCGGGGTTGTTCGGCGAAGGCGATTTCGCTCAACGCCCGTGGGCGGGTGGCAACTTTGGTAGACGGACTGACTTTCCAGGAGCCTTTTTCCGGCTCTTCTTTTTGAATAACTTCTTCAACGAAGGTGTTCCACTCCCCGCACGAAGGGCAGCGGCCCAGCCACTTGGGTGCCTGCTGGCCGCAGTTCTGGCAGAAATACGAGGTTCTTGTTTTTGACATGAAAATCAGAGGCAGTCTCCGGCGGGCAAAGGACAGGTTTTTCTGTTTGCACACCGCTCACCGGAAACTGAAAAATAGCCGGTTAATAGTTGTTAAATATACGCAAAAACACCCGAACTGCCGAGCATTTGGGCAAGCGGCATGGTACTTGTGGCGTTATGGGTGCAGGTTTTAAAAAACTCCAACCCGGTTATGCGCAACTCCCTTCTGTTCCTGCTCGCAGCCCTGCTGCTCTCCAGCGTTTCGTTTGCTCAAAAACGCCGCAGTGCGTTTGCAATGGGTTTGAAAGGTGGCGTGAATTTGTCGCAACTGAAAACGGGTAACTTCCTGACCACCCGCCTCGGCGAAAATGGCCTGCCGCAATTCAACTACAACGGCCAGATTCTCCGCGACAACCTCAACCAGAGTTACGAAAGCCGCACCGGATTGGCCGGGGGCATCTGGATGCGTTTCGGCCGGACTTTTTACCTGCAACCCGAGGCCGTACTGTCGAGCAAAGGCGGGGCCTTCGAGGTGTACTACAACGGGCAGAATGTGAGCGACCTCGTCAAAGTCAAACTCACGACCATCGACGTACCCGTGCTACTGGGGCTGAAACTGGGCCCGCTCCGGGTAAACGCCGGCCCAATGGCTTCGTTTGTGGTGGGCAACAACCAGACCCTTGGGCAGGCCCTTCACCAGTACACAACCGGCAGCGTCAGCGACGCGTTTCAGAAGGCCTATTACGGCTACCAATTGGGGGGGGGGCTGGACCTCGGTTCCCTCAGCCTCGACGTGCGTTACGAAGGGGCGTTGTCGGATGTTTCGGCCCTTTCGCTGAAAAGTGTGGCAGGAAATACCCAATTCAATCAAAAGAATCACCTCTGGCAGGTTACTCTGGGGTGGCGGTTATTTTAGGTAAAAACGCTTTTACGCTATACTGAGCGTGCTTTTCATTCGGAAGGCACGCTTTTTTTTATTCATGAACCGACAAAACACTTCATCAAACCAGTTTCTCAATCCCATGAAACGCATTATCATCACCCTACTGGCATCGGCGGCCCTCGTTACGGCCACTGCCTACGCGTTCGCTGCCATGGCGCAGGACAGCACCAATACAACCACGACGACCAGCAGCACCCGTCCCGACAGCACGGGCAACACCACGACCTCGGCACCGTACAACAACCGCAATGCCTACACGGCAACCAGCACGACGACCTCGACCAGCCCGGACGTTTCCTACCGCGAACGCCGCGACCGGGACGTGACGGAAGATCCTCTGTTCACGTTTGGTCTGAAAGCCGGGGTAAATTACTCGGAACTGGTTTATAACAGCCTTTCGGTGTCGAACGGCAACGCGTTCGACCTGAGCACGAGCAATGGACGTGGCTGGGGACTGGCGGCGGGTGGCTTCTTCCGGGTTGGTCGCACGATTTTCATTCAGCCTGAAATCATGTTTTCGCAGAAAGGCGGGCGGTACATGATTGGAAAAACCGGTGGTACGGTCAACGCCCGGCAGGTGGACATTAAGTTTTCCAACATCGATTTCCCCGTGCTGGTGGGGGTTAAAATAGCCCGGGTGTTCCGCATCAATGCCGGCCCGGTCATTACCTTCAGCACGTCGGACAACGGCAACCTCGGTGATACCTTCGACCAGTACTCCGGCGACCGCAACTATTTCAAAAAAGGCCTCATCGGCTACCAGGCCGGGGTTGGACTCGACATTGGTAAATTTGTGTTCGATCTTCGCTACGAAGGCAACGTGCGTGACGTGATTCGCATCGATTTCGTCAATCCCAGTAACCAGGGACAATTCCTGAGCAAGTCAAATCTTTTTCAGGCTACGGTTGGATTCAAGTTTTTGTAAGCAGCAATCCGCCAGTAAAGCGTGCCGCCCTTTGGGAGGTACGCTTTTTTTTCGTGCCATGATTCAAACCAACCATTTCGTCATCATGAAAAAATACATTCGTCCGTTCACCCTGATGGCTTTGCTCGTCAGCCCGGTGCTGGTGCAGGCGCAGAAGGATTTCTTCACGTTCGGCATTAAAGGCGGGGTGAACCTGGCCCACTTCAAGGGGGACCGCTACAACTTCGGCTCCGGGCAGGATTTTCTGCAAAGCGTCGACAAAGACAAGGTAGGTGCCATCGGCGGGGTGTTTTTCCGGTTCGGGGAAAAATTCTTCCTGCAACCCGAAGCGGTTCTTTCGCAAAAAGGGGGGCGTTTTCAAATCCTGCGCGACAACCAGGGCGTCAACGACCCGCGTAACGTGGACGTCCGTTTCACCAACCTCGATGTGCCCGTGCTGGTGGGCGTTCGCATCGGGGAGGTGTTGCGCCTGAACCTCGGCCCCATGGCCTCCATCCGGCTTTCCGATAACGGGAAACTCCGGGATACCTTCAACCAGTACGCCGGACAAAGCGTGGATAACGTCTTTAAACAGGCCGTGTTCGGTTACCAGGCGGGCATCGGGCTTGATTTTGGCCGTATCAACTTTGATGTGCGTTACGAAGGCAATTTCACCGATGTGATTAAAGTCCAGTTCAGCAATCCGTCCACGCAGGCACAATTCACCCGCAAGCTCAACCTCTGGCAGGCAACGGTTGGGCTTGAAATTTTGTAGGGAAAAAACAGACACGAGAAAGGAGTTTCTGGTCTCCTTTCTCGTGTCTGTTTTTTTTCAAACAAAAATAGCGGTGGGCAGGACCCATCGCTATTCCGACAATTCACCTAACCACTAAAGATTTTGAAAAAACGTCCACCTGAAGACGGCCTTAACTGGCGCGGCGCTTCAGGAACGGTTCAGCTTTGAGTTGAAATTCTTTTTTGCGGCGGCGGGCCACTTCGACCTTTAGGCCATTTTTAAGGATTGCCATTTCTTCGTACCGCGCATCGTATTCTTTCAGGTGATGAAGATTGATGAGGTACGATTTATGAATCCGCACAAAACTGTACGCGTCCAGCAGGATCTCGTATTCTTTCAGAGTTCTGGAAACCATCAGTTTTCGGCCACTTTTCAGATAAAACAGGACATAGTTACCATCCCCTTCAATCATCACCACGTCGTTAATAGCAATCTCACGCTGCATGCGGTCGAATACCGGAAGACTGAATTCCTGCTCGTTCCAGGATATCAGGTCAAGCGAAATGGATAGGGTAGCGAGGGAATTCATCGGGGTCGGATTAAGGGGTGGTAGCGCCGTCCGACCAGCGGGTGTCGTTCTGCCGATTGGACGCTACAAAGGAAAATGCCCCCCGAGCGGTTTTTTAGCGTGGATTCCCGCAATTTGAAAAACACGTATTTATACGCAGTGCCCCCGTAAAAATCTGGGTTGAGTTCTGCTCACCTGCTTCTGTTAGGCGACCCATCCCGACCGGAACCATCGGTAACCGGCGTGCCGACCAAACCCGATGGCCTGCGTCAGTTTCGGCCCGAAGCGTTACTTTTGCGGGCATGAAAGCGAAAGTGGAAGAAATACAGCGGCAACTTGCCGATTTTGCCATCGACAGTCCCGAACAACTGGAACGGTTCAGGCTCGCTTACGTGAGTCGGAAAGGCGTTATTGCCGAATTGTTCGATGGCCTTAAAAACCTGCCCGCCGAGGATCGCCGGGCCATGGGGCAAGAACTCAACGCCCTTAAAACCGCTGCGCAAGAGAAGTTAAGTGCGTTTCAGGCACAATTTGAAGCAGGCAATGGACCGGTCGAAACGCCCGCCGTGGATTTAACACTGCCCACCGTGCCCCACGAAACGGGCACTGTGCATCCGTTGACGCTCACCCGCCAGCGCATCATCGAGATTTTCGAGCGGATGGGCTTCAACGTGGAGGAAGACCGCGAAATCGAAACCGACTGGTACAACTTCACCGCCCTGAATTTTCCGAAAGACCACCCCGCGCGGGAGATGCAGGATACGTTTTTTATTAAAAAAGCGGCTCCTGACTCAGACGAAGATGACATCCTGCTCCGTACGCACACCTCGACGGTGCAAATTCGGCTGATGGAACGCCAGCAACCGCCCCTGCGGAGCATCATGCCGGGGCGGGTGTACCGCAACGAGGCCATTTCGGCGCGGGCGCACTGCTTTTTCCACCAGGTCGAAGGGCTGTACGTGGCCGAAAACGTGAGTTTCCGCGATTTGAAGGACACGCTTTACCACTTCGCGAAGGAATTGTTCGGGAACGACACCCAGGTGCGGTTCCGCCCCTCGTACTTCCCCTTCACCGAGCCGAGCGCCGAGATGGACATTTCCTGTGAAATGCACCGCCCCGGCGGCTGCCGGATGTGCGGCGGCTCGCAGAATGTATGCAAGGGTACGGGTTGGGTCGAAATCCTCGGCTCCGGCATGGTGGATCCGCAGGTGTTGGAAAACTGCGGCATCGACTCCAAAAAATACACGGGTTTTGCCTTCGGCATGGGCATCGAGCGGATTGCGATGCTCAAGTACCGCGTCCGCGATTTGCGGTTGTATTCCGAAAACGACGTGCGGTTTTTGCGGCAGTTCAATCAGTAGACGAGAGTGAAAAGTGGGGAGTGTAAAGTGTAAAGACACTAAGTTTTTACACTTTACACTCCCCACTTTTCACTTTATTCAGTGCGCCTGGAGCCAGTTCACGCCCGTGCCCATGCCGGTTTCCATCTTGACCGACAGCGGCAGTGCGTTGACCATCAGTTCGTTAACACGCTCCTTCAGCAAATTGATTTCAGGTATGTAAGTGTCGAACACGAGTTCGTCGTGGACGGTCAGAATCATTTTTGACCGCAGGTTTTCCCGCTTTAAAAAGTCGTGAACCCGAATCATGGCCAGTTTCATGATGTCGGCGGCGGTACCCTGGATAGGCGCGTTGATGGCGTTGCGCTCGGCGAAATTGCGCTCGGTCATGTTGCGCGAATTAATGTCGCGCAGGTAGCGGCGACGGCCAAGCAGGGTTTCGGCGTATTCGAGGCTGCGGGCTTTCAGGATGCTTTCGTCCATAAACCGTTTGACGGCGGGAAATTCCTGAAAGTACGCGTCGATGATGTCTTTCGCTTCGCCGCGCTTGATGTCGAGCCGGGCGGCCAGCCCGAACGACGAAATGCCGTAAATGATGCCGAAGTTGACGGTTTTAGCCTTGCGCCGCATGTCGCTGGTAACCTGGTCGAGGCTGACGTTGAACACCTTGCTGGCCGTGGTGGCGTGGATGTCGCGGCCCGTGTTGAAGGCTTCCATCATGGCCGGGTCCTGCGAAAACGCGGCCATGATGCGGAGTTCGATTTGGGAATAATCCGCTGAAAGAATCAAGTGGTCGTCGTCGCGGGGCACGAACGCCTTGCGGATCTCCTGCCCGCGCGGGGTGCGAATCGGGATGTTCTGGAGGTTGGGGTTGTTGCTGCTGAGCCTCCCCGTGGCCGCCACGGCCTGGTTGAACGAGGTGTGAATCCGCCCGTCGCGGGGCGAAATCAGTTGGGGCAAGGCGTCCACGTAGGTGGATTTGAGCTTTTGCAACTCCCGGAAATCCAGAATTTTGCGGGCGATTTCGTGCTGGCTTTCGAGTTTGGAAAGCACCTCTTCGCCCGTAGCCCACTGGCCGGTTTTGGTGCGCGGGGCGTTGGTGTCGAGTTTGAGTTTCTCGAACAAAATCCGCCCCAACTGCTGCGGTGAGCCGATGTTGAACGATTCGCCCGCCATTTCAAAAATCTGCAATTGTAGGCTTTCCAGGTCCACCGTCAGGGTTTTCGAGAGGTCCGACAGCGCGGCTTCGTCCACCCGCACGCCTTCGAGTTCCATCGTGGCGAGCACGTCCACCAGCGGCATCTCCACTTCGTCAAACAATTTCTGGGCACCCACTTCCACCACCATCGGCGCGAGCACGTCGCGGAGTTGGAGCGTGATGTCGGCGTCCTCGGCGGCGTATTCCTTCAGCGGCTCCGGGTCCACGTCGCGCATGTTGCCCTGCTTCGAGCCTTTTTTACCGATGAGGGCCTCGATGGCGACGGGTTCGTAGTTCAGGTAGGCCGTGGCCATGTAATCCATGTTGTGGCGCTTTTCCGGCTCGATGAGGTAGTGGGCCAGCATGGTATCGTAGAGCGGCCCGCGCACCTCGACACCGTATTTTTTAAGCACGATGAGGTCGTACTTCAGGTTCTGGGCGATTTTCCCAACCACTTCATTTTCTAAAACTGGCTTGAATTCGTCCACAATTGCCTGGGCTTCGACGGGTTCGGCGGGAACGGGCACGAAAAAGCCCTCACCCGCCCGGTAGGCAAACGACATCCCGACCAAATCGGCCTCCACGGCGTCCACAGACGTGGTTTCGGTGTCGAAGCAGAACCAGTCCTGGAGGCTCAGGAAGTGAATCAGACTCCGGCGCAATTCGGGTGTATCCACCAGCCGGTAGTCGTGCACGGTGTTGACGATGGTGCGCCGGTAGCTGAGGGGCGCTTCCTCCGCCGGGCGCTGGAGCGGCTGACCCGCCTCGAAGGCGGCGATAGTGTCGGCGGTTGAACCGCCGAACAAATCCATCTGGCTGGCCCCGAGTCCTCGGGGCGCGGCGGCGCGGCCCCGGCGGGCGGGGGCGGGTTTGCCGTCGGGCGTGCCGAGTACGGCGGCGCGGGCTTCGGCTTCCCCAGCCTCGTCACCCAAAAGTCGGCGGCGGAGTTGGCGGAATTCGAGTTCGTCCATCAGCGCCGCCACTTTTTCGCGGTTCGGCTCGCAGCGTTCGAGGTCGTGTTCGTCGAACTCGACGGGCACTTCGAGGTGAATCGTAGCGAGTTCTTTCGACAGCAGCCCCTGCCCGGCGTTGGTGCGCACGATTTCCTGCACTTTGCCTTTGAGTTGGTCCACGTTGGCAATGAGATTTTCGACCGAACCCCACTCCTGAATGAGTTTCTGGGCGGTTTTTTCGCCAATGCCCGGCATACCGGGAATGTTGTCGGAGGCGTCGCCCATCAGCCCGAGGATGTCGATGACCTGTTCGACCCGCTCGATGCCCCAACGGTCCAGGATTTCCTGCACACCCAGCACCTCGTTGGGTTTGCCCATGAAAGCGGGCCGGAAAATCTTCACCCGGTCGCTGACGAGTTGGCCGTAATCCTTGTCGGGCGTCATCATGAACACCTCGAACTCGCCCGTGGCTTCGGCTTTTTTGGCCAGCGTGCCGATCACATCGTCGGCCTCGTAGCCATCGAGCAGCAGCAGCGGGATGCATAGGGCTTCGCAAAGCCGTTTCACGTAGGGAATTGCGATGGCGATGTCTTCGGGCATGGCCTGCCGCTGGGCCTTGTAGGCGTCGAATTTTTCCTTGCGAAAGGTGGCTTTCGGCGTATCGAACGACACGCCGATGTGCGACGGATTTTCCTTTTGCAGCACCTCCAGCAGCGTGTTGGCAAACCCAAAAACAGCGGAGGTATTCATGCCCGTGGACGAAATGCGGGGCGTTTTGGCGAAAGCGAAATGGGCCCGGTAAATGAGCGCCATCGCGTCGAGGAGGAAGAGTTTTTTCATTTTAAATCAAACAGGAAGGTCAGAGCAAGTCGTTGTCGTTTAACAAGTTCTTCAACGCTTTTTCTGGAATGTCTTCCTATTCACTTTTGTCGTAAATGGTCAGCAGCGTCACGGTTTCCGCAGTCACTTTCACGCAGGTAATTACGCGTCCGCCTTCCGGTTTGCCTTTCCCTTTCTAGCAAGGGCGAGGCGGATTTTGTAGCAGTCACGGCCTACGGGCGTGCCCTGGGTGGGATTCTTACGGAGTTCCTGCGTTAAGAATCTTCATCGGTACAAGCCTGCGTCTTTCAATTCCCGAAAAAGTTCTTCGACAGGCCGGGCTTGTTTTTTTTCCTGCTCAATCAGCTTCAACTCTTCAAACCCTTCTTTGATGAGCGCCCAGGTTTTTTTCTGACCGGGCGTCAGCCTTGTCTCCGTCGGCGATTCCTTGCGGGACTTTTTCGGGGCATTTCCCTCGACGATTTCCACGTCGAACCCTCGAAGGGCTTCAAGCATGGACTCGTATTTTTCGGCATCCACCCGGAGCGTGATGGTTTTCATGGCGTACTGAATTTGAGGTAAAGATAGACGATTGGGGGCGATGGGAAAAGGGGTTGTGGAGTCGGTACGTCTGGCGCTGGCCGTTTGAAAAAAAATGAAAGACCTATCTTGAAGCCCTCCGAATGCATTCCAATGCCTGCCCAGCTTTTCCCCAACCGCAACGGCACTACCTTGATCAAAAAATTCGAGGGCATTTTTACCCACGTACCCGGCACTCAGCATTTCGACGCCCTGGTGGGCTACTTTCGGGCACCGGGGTATTTCAAAGTACGAGCCTTTCTTGATAATACTCCTGAGGTTCGGAATTACGAAAATGAAATCAGTAAGGCGATGGAGGTGGTTTGTAAACTCAAGCTGTTCTTTGCAGACGAAACATAAGGTTCAGCCAACCCATGCCCTCCACCCACCCCCCGCTCCTCCCCGGCGGCTTTCAGCCCATCGGTCCCTGGCAACTTGACCAGCAGTTTCTCGACCCGTTTCTGGGGCCGGAGCGCAAACGCCGCAAGCGGCTGCTGATTCGGTTCAGGCGGTTTCTGGACGATTTGGCGAAACTCAGCCTGCCCCTTGAAGTCTGGATTGGCGGCTCTTTCACCACCCTCGACCCCGAACCCGACGCCGTGGACGTGGTGGTGTGGGTGGCCGAGGCTGACGCCGAACGCCTGGCCACCAAACGCCTGCGGCTCTTCGAGCGGTTGTTGCACGTCCGGAATTTTGAATGGGTTAAGGTCAACTACGAAGTCGCGGCCTTCCTCGCAGATCCGGAAAGCGTGGCCGACCACGAGTACTGGGCCAAAAAACTCGGGGCCGACCCAAGCAATTTGTACCGGAAGGGGATTTTTAAACTGACGATGAACCGTGTTTAACATCGCCCGCATCGAGCAACTCCGCGTTTTTGCCCAGCGGATGCTCGCCGAACAGGAGCAGCGCCAGACAGCCCAGCCGGAGAGTTTTTACCGGCAAATGCTCGTCGAAACGGCGAGGCATCAGCTTGACGACCTGACCCGCCAACTCGTCGAGGCGAAGCAGAAGCGCGAAGTGGAGGTGGTCGAACTCCGCCTCGACGGCCCGGCTGCCGCCTTCGGCTCGGTGCCGCTGTACCTGCTGGGGCCGCTCACGGCGGCGTTTGAAGAACTGCTCGTGCAGGCCGGGCGCTTCATCCGCGACGGCTCGCGACGGGCAGGTACGTTGGCCGAAGTCCGGAGTCAGTTCGACGTGCGGCTTAAGCATTTAGCCACGGGTTCCGCCGGGCTGCTCATCACCCTGCAAACCGCTCCCGATTTGTTCGGTGGCAGTTTGGCGGAGGAAGCCCTGCGGCGCACCTTTGGCCTGCTGGCGGTGCAAACGCCCGAAGACGCCACCAACCAGGTCGTCAATTACGGCAAAGCGGGCGTGTTTGGGCTGGTGCGGTTTCTGAAAAGTCTGCTCGACGCTCAACTCGAAGTCCGCCTTCACTGGCTCAGCCCCACCGACGAGGAGCGCACCTGGGAAGGCAGCAGCGAGAAAATTTTTGGACTAAAAACCCTGCTCGAAAGCATCGTGACCGCCGAACCGGAAGAAATCAGCTTCGCGGGTGTGGTGTACACCGAAAGCATCCGGGGGCGGTTTGAGGTGAAAACCCACGCGGGCACGATTTACAGCGGCAGCGTTCCGCTCGAAGTAATGCCCTCGCTCGTGGCCGTTTCCGTCGGCGACGAGTGCCAGGGCGTGGTGCTCGAAACCCTCACGCGCAACACCACGACCGGCGTGGAAAAACGCAGCTACGAACTCAAAACCATCGAACCGGCCCACCGGATGCGAAAGTCGGCCCAGTTGCCACTGCCGTTTTGAGGTAACTCCGACATTCTTGTCGGAGTTACAGCGGGGAAACGTCCGAACTCACCGGTGCCGTTCCACGCCCACGCGCTCGCAAAACTCGTACACCGGGCAGGTCGAGCACTTCGGCAACGTACCCGTGCAAATGTGCTTGCCGAAGGGCATCAGCAGCCGGTTGATGTCCGTCCACTGCGCAACCGGGACGGCTTTTTCGAGGGCCACCATCGTTTTTTCGGGCGTCGGCGTGGCCACGAAGCCCCAGCGGTTCACGACCCGGTGCACGTGAATGTCCACGCTGATGGCCGCCTGGCCGGTGGCGACGCCGAGGGCCAGGTTGGCGCACTTCGGCCCGACGCCTTTCAGGGCCGTGAGTTTCTCGAAATCGGCGGGCAACGTGCCGCCGTACTCCTCCACCGCCGCTTTGGCAATGCCCAGCATCGTGTAGGCTTTCTGGCCGGGGTACTGACTGCCGTAGAGCAGTTCTTCGAGGGTTTCGGGCGAAAGACTCAACAATTCCTGCGGCGTGCGGGCGGCTTCGAACAACCGCAGCGACACGGGAATCGTGGTTTCGTCGAGGGTGCGGATGGAAATGATGCACGAAATAAGTTGCTCGAACAGCGAGTCGTAGCCCCGTTCGCGCAACTCAAACATGGCCGCCTTCGGAAAAGGCCGGATGGCGGTTTCAATGCGGGCGAGCACGGTCGTGAGGTCAAAATTGGGCAGCATAAGCGAGGCGTTGGCACTGAATTTTAGGTCGAAACGGCGTTAGCCGACGTTTAAAAATTTCGCGCCATGCCGTCATCCGACCTGCACGGCAACGCCCCCGACACCTCGCCGGTGGTGCTGCTGCTGATTGATTTCATCAACGACTTGGAATTTCCCGAAGGCCACCAATTCGTGAAACCGACGCTCGCCGCCGCCCGCAAGGTGGCGAAATTCAAAAAGCGGGCGAAGGCCCTCGGCATCCCGGTGGTGTACGTCAACGACAATTTCGGCCGCTGGCGCTCGGATTTCCGGGAAGTGACCGGCCACAGCCTCGAAAAAGGGGTGCGCGGACGGCGCGTGGCGGCGCTGCTCCAGCCCGAATCTGACGACTATTTCGTGCTGAAACCCAAGCATTCGGCGTTTTTTGCCACTACGCTCGACACGCTCCTGCGCTACCTGGGCGCGCGGTGCCTGATTCTGACCGGCATTGCCGCCGACGTCTGCGTATTTTTCACGGCCAACGACGCGTACATGCGCGATTTGAAGCTGGTCGTGCCGAGCGACTGCGTAGCGTCGGGGTTGGCCAAAAACACAAAAACTGCCCTCCAGTTCATGGCCCGCGTGCTCGACGCCCGCACCGAGCCGTCGAACCGACTGGATTTGGAAGCATTGCTCCGGGAATTTCCGGGGGGCAAACAACCCACGGACGCCGTGAAGCAACCGGCGGAGGCGTAGCGGAAGGCAGGAAAATCAGCCTGAGGCACAATCCGTTTCGCCCGCCGGGTGGGTTTGGGGACTGGTACGGGGGGCTTTGTGGGTGCGAAAACAACCCCTGCGCTTGCTAACATTTGAATCCTGCCCCAAACGCATGGCGACTACACGCTACCGCAGTTCTCCGGCGGATGTCCGCGTAAATCGCGGGAGAGAGAGCCTGCCCCACGCCGAAAAAGGCGCCACCGTGCACGGTGGCGCCTTTTTTGTGGTAAACGCGGAGGATCAGGATTGGCTATTGCCCGTTGCCGACGAGTCGTTGGCCGTTGAAGCGGCCGGTTTGGCAGCGGCTGGCCGGGGCGTTGTCGCGGGCTTGGCCGGGACGGGGGCCTTTACGGCGGGCGTGCTGACGGAAGCCGGTTTGGCCTCGGCAGCCGAAGCGGCGGTCTTGGCGCTGGCGGCTTTGTTGCTGGTGCTCTTGGCGGTGATGGCTTTGACTTTCTTGGCCGTTTGCTTGGCTTTTTTCGAGAGTTTCCTGCGGTCTCTTTCCGCTTTTTTCTCGGCGTCGGATTGCTCTTTATCCGCCAGTTTCGAGAATTTTTTGGCCAGTTTTTCCGCCGCGTTTTCTACCGATTTGCTGAGCTTTTTGGCGTGTTTGTCGTTCAGGCCGCTCAGCCGGGTCGTGATGGCTTCGGTAAGCTGGGCGATGAGTTGTTTCTTCTCGCCTTTCATGGATGCAAGGGTTTTGAGATAAAATGTCAGATCGGCGGTAAACTACGCAGAATCTCCGTCAAACCAACGGAGAGCGGCGCTCTCTCACCGGAATTAACAAAATGATAACGGAAATTTAATAAATCCTGAAACCGTCTCAATGACCGGCGGGGAGTAGGGCCGTTTTGCTGACAAAATCCCAGCATACAATTCCCGCCGCTACGGCCACGTTGAGCGAGTGCTTGGTGCCAAACTGCGGAATTTCCAGGGCTAAATCGGCTCCCTGCACAACGCCCTCGCTCACGCCGCTCACCTCGTTGCCCAGCACGAAAGCGTAGCGTCGACCCGCTTCGGGCCGGAATTCGCCCAGCGACTGGCTCCCGTCGGTTTGTTCAAGGACGCAAATCGCGTAGCCCTCGCGGCGAAGCTCGCCCACGAGCGCAACGGCGTCGGCGGCGTAGTGCCAGGCTACGGTTTCGTCGGCCCCGAGGGCGGTTTTGGCGAGTTCGCGGTGGGGCGGCGTGCCGGTGATGCCGCAGAGGTACAGCCGCTTGCACCGAAACGCGTCGGCGGTGCGAAAAATGGAGCCAACGTTGAGCAAACTACGCACGTTGTCGAGCACCAGCACGTAGGGCAATTTTTCGGCTTGTTGAAACGCCTCCGCCGACATCCGGCCGAGTTCGTCCATCCGGAGTTTTCGCATGGGAAATTGGTTGGTTGGGCGAAGTAAGGCATTTGATTTTTAACGGCCGCGTCGGCGGAAACCAGCCCGCTGATCCCCGGTCACCGCCCTTCACGGCGTAGCCGACCCGTACCGCACGGCGTAGCGCAGCAGCAGTACCCCGCTTTCGTACGTTTTCGAGTCGAGCAACGACAGGCTCGCCGCCCGCTGACTTTCCCCGAACAGGCGGATTCCGCTTCCCAGCACGACGGGGTTCAGTTTAACGATAACCTCGTCGATCAAGCCGTTTTCAAACAAAAATCCCGCAAAAGCCCCGCCGCCGCAGAGGTAGATGGCGCTGCCGGGTTGCTGTTTCAACTGCCGGATGAAGGGCACCGGGTCGGCGTCGATGACGTTGACCCGTTCGTGCGGTTCGGCCTCGAAACGCAGCGTTTTCGAGAAAACGTAGTGCATTCCCGGGTAAATCGGGGAAGGCTGGCCCGGCTCGACGCCGTAAGCGTACCCGGCCTCGTAGGTCGCCCGGCCCATCACAACGGTGTAGTAGATTTGAAGCGTTTCGAGGTAGTCGGTCACGGCGGCCCCCTCGGCCACGAAACCGGGCGTCGAGCCATCCGGCCGGGCGATGAAGGCATCGAGCGACGTGGCGACGTGGTAGACGAGTTTTCTCATGGTGGTAAATTTAAACAGAAGTGGTGCCGGGCGGCATTCTGCCCCGACTACTTCAGGCAACAGCCGTTTTTTGCCCGTCAACCGGGCGCAGCACGCGCAGCAACATTCAGAACGCCAAGCCCAGCCGCAGCCAACCGGGGGGGTGCGCAGGGGCAGGTCGGTGGCGATGAGCCGTTCGATGGCTTCGCGCGAAAAACCACTTTCGCTGAATTGCGCCTGAATGGGAATCTGAATGGCCGCGGTGGAAATCCAGCCCAGCCCGGCCAGCCCGACCGTTACCCGGACCAACCACCTCGGCACCTGCGCCGGCCGGTGCCAGAACAGGAACACGTTGAACACCGTCGAGGCCAGGTAGGGCAGCACCCTCGTCAGCACGATGCGCGGGCCGAGGGCGTTGTGGAAGGCCTTGAAGTCGGCGTTGCCCAGCAGCAGCCACGTTGGGTAGTTGACCAGGCTCTCGACGGTGCCACCGCCCGCGCTGAAAAGGTGAGCAGGAAAAAGACGGCGATGAGCCAGAGGGATTGGGCGGGGAGCGGGGCGATGGGTTTCATGGGGGAATGGATTCCGGTAGACGCCACAAACCTACCCTACCCCGGCGGGCACGACAATAGTACTTTTGTATTGTATTCTGAAACAGAGCGGGTTGCCAGTGAAATGGTCCGAAAGTACCATTGCCGGGGTGTGCGCACCGGGGGAGCTTTGCAAACCGTTCCGGCGAAACGTTTCGCCGGAACGCCTCCTCCTTGTTCGCTATGTCAACCCACAAAATCCTCATCGCCACCCTCCCCGTCGAGGGGCATTTCAATCCCCTGACCGGCGTGGCCCGGTACCTCCGTGATCAGGGCCACGACGTGCGCTGGTACACCGGCCCAAGCTATGCCGAACGCGTCGAGCGGTTGGGCCTGCCGTTTTATCCCTTCCGCGAAGCGCGGGAAATTACCCAGGACAACCTCAACGAGGTATTCCCCCAACGGCTCGCCATCAAGGGGGCCATGGCCCGTATTAAGTTCGACCTACGGCATTTATTTCTGGGCAACGTCCCCGCCAACTTCCGGGATGTGCAGCGAATTCAGCGGGAGTTCGACTTCGACGTGTTGCTGTGCGACGTGGGGTTTTCGGCCTGCTACCTCATTCAGGAAAAATTGCAGAAACCGTCGGTGGCCGTCGGCATTGCGCCCCTGATTGAAACATCCCGCGATTTGCCCCCCTACAGTTTGGGCCTGATGCCGGGCCGGGAGCCGCTGGGTCGCCTGCGCGATGCCGTCCTTCGGGCCACGTTGCCCCGACTCATTTTTGGCGACAGCACTACGTTCCACAACGAAATCATCAGCAACCACGGCCTGCCCCCGGTGAACGAAAATTTTTTCGACGTGGCCGTCCGGCGCACGACACGCTACCTCCAAAGTGGCGTACCCGGCTTCGAGTACCCCCGAAGTGACATTCACCCGCACGTGCGGTTCGTGGGGCCGATGTTGCCCCATAAAAAAACCGAGACTCCGCCGTTTGCCTACGCCGGGCGGGCGAAACAGTTCGAAAAAATCATTCTGATTTCGCAGGGCACCGTCGATAACAAGGAACCCGACAAGCTCATCATTCCTGCGCTGGAAGCTTTCAAAGACCAGCCCTATCTGCTACTGGTGGCCACGGGGGGGATGCACACGGAAGCCTTGCGCGAGCGATTCCCTCAGTACAACGTCGTCATCGAGGATTTCATGGATTACGACGCAACCCTGCCCCACGTCGACCTGTTCGTGTCGAGTGGCGGCTACGGCAGCGTGTTGCTGAGCCTGAGCTACGGCGTACCCATCCTGGCAGCGGGCAAGCACGAGGGCAAGAATGAAATCGTGGCGCGCGTGGGGTATTTTAAGCTCGGAGTCGACCTCGGCACCGAACGCCCCAAGCAGCGGCAAATCGAGCAGGGCGCGAAGGAAATCTGGACGAATCCGATTTACCAGCAAAACTTGGCCCGCCTGCGCCGGGAATTCCGGGAGTACGACCCCCACGCGCTCAGCGAGCAGTACATCCACGAGGCAATCGAGGCGTTTCAGGTGAAACGAACGGTGCTGGCGTAGGCCGTTGGGGCGTAAAAAAGTGAGAATTCCGCTTCGACCAACGAAGCGGAATTCTCACTTTTTTACGGTTTACCAAGCTCAATCCAAGTCGTGTTAGCCCACCGTGGACCCCCCAGCCGCACCAGCCCCCCGCCCCTCCCAGGAGGGGACTAAATCCCGCTACTCCTTTTTTGTGGCCGGATGGGGCCGTTAGTCCCCTCCTGGGAGGGGGTGCGGGGGGCTGGTGCGGTGGGAGGGGTGGGTACAGGTGGGCTACCGCACAACCTGGGGTAAGCTCAAGCTTTCATCCGGTTGCGGACCTTGTCGAGCAGCACGTTGAGCAGCATCAGTTCGCTCGGCGAAAGGTGATCGAGCAGGTCGTTGATTTCGTGAACCCGCGCCTCGACCCGTTCCAGCAACTCCAGCCCCTTCGGGGTAATCGTGATGCCCATCGCCCGCTTGTCGGTTTCCGACGGGCGGACGTCGATCAGCTTTTTCCGCTCCAGCTTTTCGGTAATCTTTGACACGTTCGACGAGCGGTCGACCATGCGTTCCTTGAGGAGCGTCAGGCTGGCCGGATTGCCCCGTTGCCCGCGCAGGATGCGCAGGATGTTGTGCTGGGGCCAGGTAATACCAAACGATTTGAAAAAATCGCTGTGGTGGGTTTTCAGCCACGTACCGGTGAAAATCAGGTTGATGCCCGCCTTGGAAAGTTCGTTGCGGAACGTGGCTTGTTGAATTTCGTCTTCAATGCGGTGGATGGAATCGGTCGTCATGGGTTAGGTACGCAAAAAACGAATAAGTGGTGTTCGGCGCGGGCATCGCGGCGCAAAGGTACCCAAATCAGGTCATTGATTCGGCCAGCAACGCCACGCCCGTCACCAGGTCCACCACGTTGCGGGCGTTGGTTTTCCGAAACAGGTTGCTCCGGTGGTTGCGCACCGTGTTGAGGCTGATGAACAGCCGCGCCGCGATTTCCTTGCTGCTCAGCCCTTCGCGGATGAGTTGCACCACTTCGATTTCGCGTGAAGTGAGCACCTGCTCCGGCGCGGTGGGCACGTAGGCGCCCAGCCGCCGGTAGCCCAGTTCGTACACGCTGAACCACTCCAACTGCACCCGCGTGAGCTTGGTGGGCAGGTCTTTCAGCAGGGTGAAGTGTTCCAACTCGCCCTGTTCGTTGCGGTAAAACAACTTTTCTTCGTGAACGCCCACGTAACGCCCCGCCCCGCGCCGGAGCCGGTACTGGGCCACGAACCGCACCTGCGCCAGGGCGACGGGGTCGAGGCTTTTCAGCAATTCGTCGGTTTTGTGGCCCAGCCGGCGGTAGGCGTCCACTTCGTCGGGGTGAACGAAAACGGACAGGTTGTGAAACGCGCTCCGGTGCCGGTCGGCTTCGGACAGGCCAAAAAAAGCGGCCCCGTTGCTACTCAGAAATCGGGGACTGGTCGAGCGGGTGTGCTGAATGACGACCCAGCCCGGAAATAAGTTGTCGAGTAAGCAAGGCTCCAGGGCGTGGGGCTGGTATTGAGTGGGGTTTAGCATGATGAGCGGAAGCGGAGATGTGGATGAATTTCCTTGAAGAGCCAGAACCCTGGCGGTACGTTCAACCGCCGGGTAACGAAGAACAACTTCTGATTTATGCTTACGTATTTATAAATTGGCCTGGCAAGATTAACGATTCATAGGTTAAAAACTATACTTTAGCGATTGAAACGGTATTTTAATTGATCGAACGGTATTTTTTGCACGTTTAAGTTATAAATAGGTATTTACAAAATTGACAAAAAATATCCCACGGCAACCGGGTTGCCGTGGGACAGGAAGTAAAGCGGATTGAAAAAGCAGGCCTACTGATTCACCGCCTTCGGCTCGTCATAAAAGAAATCGTCCATCACCACCACGTCGTACTCCGCACCGTCGGCCCGCTTGCTCGACACGGCGGCGTTGCCGGTTTTGATGAGGACCTTCGTGACCTTGTTGTCAGGGAAATGGACGCCGAGAAACGAAAACCCGGCCGCATCGCTCCGCACGGGGGCTTTAAAGGTGCCCAGGCTTTTTTCGCCCTCGTAAAATTCGAGGGTCGTCGAGTTGGCCGCGTCCACGTCCGAGAAAATCACCCCGAAGCCCTTCACCGTCGCGGGGGTAGTCGTGCCGGGTAGCCGGAACGTGGCTTCGGTCAGGGTGCTGCCGACGGGCGCGAACGTGCGGGCCGGGCTGAAGGCGTTGAACTGCGTACCGTAATCGGCGAGCAGATCGCTGAAATCGTTGTCGCTGATGCGGAAACCCGTGCCCGGCGTGGTAAACACGCCCCCGCGCTTGCGGCCATTCGGCCCCGTCGGGTCGGTGTTGTTGAAGAAATCGCCGGGGTACGTATCCACGTTGGTGAGGTTGGCCGGGACGCCGTCCCAGTTGATTTCCCGGCGGCCCGCCGATTGGTTGGGCGTGGCGTTGAGCGGGTCGCCGAGCAGCGCCCGGAATTCGGTCAGCTTGGCGGTCAGGTCGCCGCTGCCACTCACCTGCGTGAATTTGACGGTGGGCGCGACGGGCGCGGGTGCATCGTCTTGGGTGTCGTTGCAGGCGGCGAGGAAGCCGAAGGCGATTAGACCGAGGGGCCAGAGGGTTACTTTTTTCATGGTTGATTGGAGTTTGAGTCGGAAACGATTCCGGTGCAAAACTCCGCCAGTCCACCGACGCTGACAATGGTACTTTCGTACCAGATTGGGTGCAAACGGCTGAAATTCAAGAGTTAGTACGAAAGTACTATTTCCAGCGGAGTGGGTCGGCGGTAGGTTTGCAGCGAAAAATCAACCCGCACAACCGTCATGCTTTCGACGCAAACACTTCCCCAACAAACCCCAACCTTCACGACCGGCCGCTTCCTCGCCCACGCTTTTTTCGCGGCGACGTTTTTCAGCTACGGCACGGCGATGATGGATTATTTCCTCGTTTACCCGACGCGGCTGCTGGTCGGGGCGGATGAATTCGTGGCCTACCACGCGTTGCTTGAAGCGCGCATTATTCCCATCAGCGTGGTCCCCTTCGCGCTCCTGACGGTGCTCAACGCGCTGCTGGTGCGATTCCGGCCCGTCGGCGTTTCAAAAACGCTCGTCTGGGCCTCGCTGCTCTGCCTGATCGCCGGCTGGGCCTCTTCCGCGTTCGTGCAAATTCCGGCGAACCTGCAACTCAGCGACGGGAAGAACGTCGCCCTGATCCAACACGTGATGGACACCAACTGGGGGCGCGTGGTGCTCGAATCGGCGCAGGCGCTGCCGGCGTTTGTGATGCTATCGCGAATGGCCCGGCCTTGTTCGTGCATTTCCCCTCCTTGTGCCGGGGGCCGGGCGTGATCCAGCGGCAGCAAGAGGTCACTGACGCCGGGGACGGCGGCTTTCTGGGCTGGCAACTCGGGCATCCCCGCTTTCAGCCCACGGAGGATCAGTTTTGCGGTACTCAATTCCACCCGTTTCAACTTCATCACGAACCCATGAAAAAGTTTTGGCGAATTCTCAAAATCAGCCTCGGCGCGTTGCTCAGCCTAACCCTGCTGGCCGTCGTCGCCGTTTACGCCCTGAGCAGTTACCGGCTCAACCGCACCCACGCGGTGCCGGTGTTGCCGACGTTGAAGTTGTCCAACGATCCGGCAGTGGTGGGCCGGGGCGGGCACATCGTCACCAGCTTTGGGATGTGTACCGAATGCCATGGCCCTGATTTGGGCGGCAACGTCTTCGTGAATTCAGCCGCGTTGGGCGTTGTGGCCGGGCTAAACCTGACCCCTGGTCAGGGCGGTATTGGCGCGACGATGACCAACGACGACTGGGTGCGGGCGATCCGCCACGGGGTAAAACCTGACGGTACGTCGCTGGTTATCATGCCCAGCGAAGTGTTTGCCCACTTCACCGAAGACGACCTGACGGCCGTGGTTTCGTACCTGAAACAACTCCCGCCCGTCAACCGCGTCGTACCGCCCGTCGACCTCCCCTTCCTGGGCCGGACGCTGCTCGCCCTCGGAAAGCTGCCGGTGCTCGTGGCCGAAAAAACGCCAAAACTGCCCCTTGTCAAACGTATCGATCAAACGCCCTCCGTGGCGTACGGCCACTACCTGGCAATCGGGTGCCGGAGTTGCCACCGGGCCAACCTGAGCGGGGGTTCGGTGCAAAAACCCGGTTCGCCGCCTTCCTCCAACCTGACGCCCGCTGGCCCGACCCGTACCTGGAGCGAAGCCGATTTTGTGCGTACCCTGCGGACGGGTGTACGCCCAAACGGCACCACCCTGCACCCCCAGATGCCCTGGCGACAAGCCGGGATGATGACCGACGACGAACTGCACGCCATCTGGCTGTACCTCCGCAGTGTGCCACCGACCGCGACGGGCACCCCCTGAAGGCTACGAACCGGATGGAAGTACCAAATCATACGTTTTCTCGAAAATTTCGCGGTCGCAGACGTATAACTCGCCCTGAATGCCGCGCATGAGCCAGTCGCCGGGCTTGCCGCGCACCAGCCCTTCGAGCGACTCGACCTCGAAGGGCTCGTTGATTTGCACGCAGCCGATGGGAATCGGCTTTTTAAGGGCCTGCTGAAACGTCACGTCGGGCACCTGATTCAGGAAAAACCGGCGGATGGGTTGGGAAGAATCGCTCATGATTGGATTGGGGTTTTGCCGAAAATCAGGGTTCAGATGGACAGGTCAAACGCGACCGGGAAGTGAGTGTCGAGCACCTGTTTCGCCGCTGCTTTCACGCCAATTTCGGCGAGGAGTTCCCGATTATCGGCGTTCGACATG
The DNA here is from genome assembly GCA_965249815.1 of Spirosomataceae bacterium. GTDB lineage: Bacteria > Bacteroidota > Bacteroidia > Cytophagales > Spirosomataceae > JAJAZB01. The sequence continues at coordinate 3,187,896 of CBDFMV010000003.1, forward strand.
TCCAGAAGTTGCGTGAGATCGGCGTCCGTGAAGCCAAGTTCACTGAGCGGATTGCGCTCAATTTTTACGTTGTAGCGTAGGTAGTGTAATTGCGCCTTTTTGCCGAGCAAGTCCTTTTTCATGTCCCCGATTTCGGCGTCGATCCGGCTGCGGGTAGGCGAGTTGGTAAGGTATTGCAGCAGCAGGTGGTTGTAGGCGCTGGCGTCGTCCATGAGCATCGCCGGGATAATTTTAGCCCAGTCGAGGTTGGAGTTTCTGATGATGTCGAGGGGCACTTTGCGCTGGCGGGCATCGCCGGTACCCGCCGAAACCAGCAGCAATCGGTCGTCGCCTGTTTCCCAATGGAAGGGAAAGCCATCGAGGGTTGCCACCAGAAAAAGCAGTAGTCCGGGGTTGTTGTGCATGCTCACGCCGCCGTCGATGAAGGCCCCTTCTTCACCGTAACCCACCGGTACGATTTCGGGTTTAAAATAGGTGGGTGCCGCCGAACTCGCCCGCAGGGCATTGCGCAACAGAATCCCGGCATTGGCTTCGTAAAATTGCCCGCCGGGGTGGTTGATAAGAGGCCAGGTGCCGCCCGTGTCGGCACGCTTGGCCACGATGCACAGGCCGGTACGCAGGTCGTCGCTACCCAGGGTGCGCTCGCCGATGTGGGTTTTCAGGGTTTTTTCGAGTGCGCCCGTCGTGAATTTTGCGTAGAGAATCTGCGAAAACCAGTTGGTCTTCTGCCCGAAAATCTCGCCTCCGAGGTTCATGTACAAGGTTTTTACGTCAGTGACCGACCATCCCAGCGCCAGGCAGGTGGCGATGATGGCCCCGGTGCTGGTGCCGCCGATGAGGTCGAAGTAGTCGCAGAGGCGGAAGGCCGGGTCGTTGCCGTAGCGTTTGCGCAGGATTTCTTCGATTTTTTCGAGAAAACCGAGCGTGAGTGCGCCCCGGATGCCGCCGCCGTCGAGGGCGAGGATGCGCTTGGGGCCGGGGCCGGTGAGGTGAGCGTTTAGGGAGAGGGGCATGGGTTGGAGAGAGATTGAAACAGAAGTGCTGTCACTTAGCCTTGTTTGAGGGCGCAACGAGGTAAACATCCGCGTAATTACGGGGAGCAGACTGCTCACTGCCCGTATTGAGCCCCGTATCGTACATCGTTACCCGCTGACTTAACTCACTAAATAGCTTCTGAACTTTTGAATAGTCAGTTTTTATTGCTGATCGTACGGTAATGATCAGGGTTTCCTTTGGATTCTTCTCCAGGCGTTGCCTCAACTTCATGAACTCTTCTTCGGCTACTTTCCAGTCCGTTAGCGTGACGCTTTGCAGGTATTGCTGAGTGGGTGCCGTGGTGGGTGGGTAAGCCAGCTCCGCTTTATTTTGTGCTGGGATTTCGCTGGCGGTCTTGGCGGGGACCGAGTGCGGGATGAACGCGGCACCCGCGAGTAATTTGTCGAAATACGCCTGCCCGTCGGCGGCATCGAGGTTAGTTGGATTCAGGTCGATGGTGGCCAAATCGACCGAGGTTTCCCCGGTGGGTCGGACGAGCAGCGCCCGGTTTGAGCCGTTGAGCAAAACCAGGTAAACGCCCTTTTGCTGGCAAATCCGCCGAACCGTGCCTGCCAGCGTCGTTGGTCTGCCAATGTCCTCCATCTCGAACTTCACGGACGTTCCCTGCGCCGTCAGGAGGTTGGTGTACCGGCGCGAGTTCACGTTTGCGCCGTTAAACCGACTCAGCCAGGTAGTCGAAACCGGCTGGCAGACGAACGGCTTACCCGCCGCGGGCGAATTGACGATGAACAAACTGACGTAATTCGGCGTCCGGTTGCTGGAGGTCACCCCGCGCAGGGAAAACGTGATTTTTTCCGTTCGCAGGATCGCTTCCGCCGCCGTTTTCAGGGCTGACGCCTGCGTTCGTTCGTTGGTTTCGGCCCGGATTTCGTTGCTGCCGACCCGGTAGCCCGTGCTCTGGTTGACGCGGGTTCGCAACAGTTTCACCTGCACGTCGTACTGAGCCGACGTTTGCAGCCCCTGCGCCAGTTTCCGGGCGATCCGCTGGGTGATGGCCTGATTTTCTTCCGAATAAAAAACGTCAACGCGGAGGCGGATCGCGGCGGGGGGGTGGCTGGCCGACGAATCCGGCTTCGTGGATTTCGGGCCGTTTTCCGGGCACGCAATGCCCACCCGCAGCGTGTCGCCGGTCAGGGCTACCTGCTGGTACTGCGTGGCGGCGCTGGCGGTGTCCCGCACGGCCACGGTCGCGAACAGCCGGAGTGAATCGGTTTGAACCGGCTCAAACGTCCGGCGGAACCAGTCCTGTAGACCCGAAACGGGGGTTTCGTCGCCCCAGCCCCCGCCCGTCGAGCCGGAAGCGTTGAGCAGGCTGGCCAGCGAAAACGACCGCGTGGCGTGCAGGTTGCTGAGGCTGTACAGCGAATCGTTGACGTACACCCACCAGCGGGGGCCGTCGGTGGCGCTGGTGTTGCGGGCCGTTACGCAGGCACCGGGGTCGAGCGCAACGGTCAGCGGGATTTGCTGGTTGGGGACGAGTTCCCGCGCCCGCGACGTTTGGGTGAACAGCCAGACGCCCACCCAGGCGAGCAGCAGACCCAGCGCCGTGACCAGCAGCGGAAGTCGGCGCGGGTCACGGGGGATGCGGGCGGGGGGCGGAGCGGGTTCGTCGGCGGGCAGGGAAGCGAAATAGCCGTCGAGCGTAGTGCGGCGCGGTTGTCGTTCGGCCCGGCGATTGGCCAGCGTCCGTTTGGCCACGGCCAACTGTTCCTGAACGGCCTTCCGGCTGACGGTCAGCGACGAAGTCCGTTCTTCCTCGCCCCGCTGAAAGGCCGCTTCGCTCTCGGTCCGCAGCCGGGCTTCTTCGGCTTCCAGTTCCGTGATTTCCCGCTCCAATCGCTCCAGCGCCAAATCGGGCTTTGGGCGTTGGTTCAGCGCCGTATCCCACTGCCGCCCGTCGTTTTCGAGGTACCGCGCCATCGTCCGGTCGGGCAGCAGCTTTTTATCGCGCAGCGTCCGGAATTCCTTCAAAGCCGGGGCGAAATCCGCGTACCGCTGGGCGTCGCGGGCGTAGAGTGTGAAGCGGTTGGTGGTCTGGAGCAGGTATTTTTCCTCGCCAAACAGCCGCTCGCCCGGAAAATACTGTTCGGCGTGTTCGAGCATCCGCAGGAGGGTTTCGCGGGCCTTCGCCTCGTTTTCGGGGGTCAGGCGCTTGAGCAGATCCAGGCGGGTGCGGTCGGGCAGGCTGCCTTCGTGCATCCAGCGGATGCGCACCAGTTTGAGCAGGTTGCTGAAATTAACCCGTTCGGGCGGCAGAATGGCCCGGCCCATCTCCACCACCACCTCCCAGCGCAGCCGGGGGTACAGGGCCACGGCCCCCAGCCACTGCACCAGGCCCTCGTCGGCGAGGTAGGCGGCGAGTTCGTCCAAGTCCCGGAAATCCACGTCTTCGGCCTCGTAAAAATCCGCCGCCTGCTGCCGCAGGTAGGCGTCCTGGTGGGTTTTGCCCTCGGCCAGCGCCCGCATCAGCCGCACCTGTCCGGCCAAATCAGCGGGCAGGAGGAGAAAGAAATCCTGCAAGGCCCGCTCTTTTTGCCCCCAGTCGGCAAACGCTACGGGCGTCAGCACGGCGCGCTGGGCAAATTCGGCCAGGGCTTCGCGGTAGGCCGGCTCCACCACGGGGTAGGCCGGGTACAGCAGAGGGTAGCCCTTGCTCCACACCACGAGCGTGCGGCTGCGGTAGGTGTCGGTGAGTTGGCGGAGCGTGAAGCCGCCGGGGTGGGTTTCGTTGGTGAACCGGTCGAAATTCTGGTGAAAAAAGAAGCGCTCGATGCCCACGTTTTCGCGGCTGAAAGCCCGGAACAGGTACTCGAACAGGGCCACCTGCTGGCTGCGCACCTGGCTGCGGTCAATCAGAAACAGAAATTCTACTTCGGCCAGCCGGGGCTGAAACACGAGCGTCGGGAAGCCCCCTTCGCGGAGGGTGGCCCGGAGCGTACCGGGCACGTGGAGCCGCGTGGTTTCTTCCTCCATGCGCTGGCGCAGGGTGCGCACCACCTGGTGAAAGGCTTCGTCGCGCACAATCAGGGTGGTTTCGCGGTTCTGGAAGGGAATTTCGAGGGGCGGCTCGTCGCTGACGAACCGAGCGAGCGGGTTTTCGTCGCCGGAGTCGGAGGGCGGTGGAGTGGCTTGCCGTTTACGGAAATCCTTAAAAACCAGGCGGAAATACAGCCCAGTTGCCATCGCGGCCACGAGGCCCAGGAGCCACGTGGCCCAGCGGAACGGCGCTTTCACCCGCGTGGCGGGCTGAATGGCCCCGCCGGCCGGGCGGGCGGTGAGGGTAAACGGCGTTTCGTTCGTGCCGGGGATGGTCACGCTCAGGCTGGCTTCGCCAAAACAAAGGCCCCGCGTGGTGTTGGGAAAGGCCTGCACCCGCACGTCGTAGGCGCTCACGACGGGGCTTTGCCGGTGGGTGTAGGTCAGCGCGGGTACATCGCGGGCCACGGTGCTGCCGTTCACCAGCCAGACGAGGGATTGAACGGGCTGCGTGGGCTTCAGCCGGGTTACGGTGTAGCGGTAGCGAACCTCGCCCGCCCTCTGGCCCGGCAGCCGCAGGCTGTCGAGTTTCAGGGCGGGCAGCCCGGCGCAGACGGGGAGGCGGAGGCTGGCCGTTTGGGGCGTTTCGTCGGTGGGAAACAACAGCCCCCGCCGGGGCCGGGCCGTGACGGCGACCGTCAGGTTTCCGGCCCGGCGGGCCACGACGGCGATTTCGGTGCAGTCGGGGAACGTCTGGCCGTCGGAGGTTTGCCAACGCCAGCCCAACTGCCGCCCCGCCGCCCGCCGCATCGACGAATCCACCACGAAGCGCAGCGAGTCGCCCACCTGAAACGGCCCGACATTCCCGCGGAGGGCCACGCCGGGCTTCACCACCGGCGCGGGCCAGAAAAACGCCCCGTACGCCAGCAACCCGAGCAGCAGCAACCCGCCCCCGAGCCAAGCCCAGGGCACGCGGCGGGGCGGGGGAGGCGGCTTGACGGGCGGAGCGGGCAGTTGGATTTCCCGAAACGAAGCCGCGAAAATCCGGTCGAATTTTTCCTGCTCGGCGGCGCTCGTGACCAGCAGGGGCGCGACGAGCGCCCGCACGTCGTCGGGCGATTGGGGCGTGAAGGCTTCCAGCACCCGCTGCACCTCCACGTAGTCGTCGGGGCGCAGGCGAAATCCCTCGCGACGCAGGTCGGCGAAGAGTTGGGCCAGCGCAATCCGCGCGACCGGCGGTGGAGCGGCCGTGGCGTTCACGCCAGCAGGGTTTTCAGGGACGAGGGTTGCTCCTGGGGGTTATCCAGCGCCAGCGGACCCTCCTTGTACACCATCACCAGCGAGGATTCGTAGGCGGCCCGTTCGGGCGAGGCGGGCGGGGGCGGAAACGCCCCGTTCCCGAGCAGGTTTTCATCCCGGAGCACCCGCAGCCAGTCGAGAAACTCGGCGGTAGAGGGCACCCGGCTCGACGATTGTTTGGCCTGATCGCGGAAGGCCCGGAAGCGCCGCAGGGCTTCGTCCACGGCGGGCGCGCCGCTCAGGCCCAGCCGCAGGTTGACGATTTCGAGCAGTTGGGGGTCGTCGGGAAAAGGAATGTGGTAAAACACGCACCGCCGCAGAAAGGCGTTGGGTAGGCTTTTCTCGAAGTTGGAGGTTAAAATAACCAGCACCCGCGCGCCAGACTGGGCTTTTTGCAGCGAAAAATCGAGTTCGCGCACCCGAAATTCCCCCGACTCGGTTTCGTTGAGCAAATCGTTCGGAAACTCGCGCGGAGCTTTGTCCACCTCGTCGATCAGCACCACGCTGCTGCGGGGCGAGTCGGCCAGTCCCGCGCAGCGGTCGAGCAGGGGCTGAATCGTCGCCCAGGTGTCGGGTTTGGCCTTGCCGAGGCGGATTTGCTCGTCCACGTAGGTGCGCAGGCCCGCCCGCCCGTGGGCCAGCACCCGCGCCCGGCCCAGGGCAGTGAAGTCGAGGAAGTCGCTGGTGGTCTTTCCGTCCTCGGGTTTGCTGCGAAAGTGCCCGACGGCGTCGTAGGTGTAAAATAAATCCTGGGCCGATGACGACGACTTGGTGTAAAACACAACGGGTTCGGGCAGAAAAGAGACGACCTCGCCCGCCGTCTGGGCGGCCAGCGTGGCGGCGGCATAGTAGGCCAACTGGGTTTTGCCCGTGCCCGGTTCGCCGCTCACCAGCAAGGGCTTGTCGAGGGCGTAAGCCAGTTCGACGGCCCGCTTCAGCCGGGGGTCGGGCAGGTAATCCTGGGCGTTCTGGGTGGTGGGAATGGTACGGAGGGCGAAGGGCATGGCTCAGGTTTCGATGAGGTCGTAGAGGTCGGGATCTTCCCGGTTGAATTTTTTCAGAATGCCGCGCAGTTCCCGTTCGATGCGCTCGGTCCGGCAGAGTTTTTCGGTGGGAGGAATTTCGCTCAGGGACGGAAAATACTGCCGGAGGATGTCCCGCTTGGCACTGGGAATGGTCGTCAGGTAATCGTGCACCCAGTTTTCGACGAAGTCTTTCGGGAAGGCGCTCAACGGGGGCAGCACGTACACCGGGGCGTCGGGCGTGGGGGCCAGGGCGCAGCCCCCGGCGGGGAGCAGCGTTTCGGTCGGCACGTCTTCCACCAGCACGAACCAGGTGAATTGGGAGGGCGGCGTTTTCCGGACGGCTTCCATGAATTCGCCGATCAACTGCCGGAGCACCGGCGCGCCAGCCTCCCAGTAATCCGCCGTGAGCTTGGTGTAAAGCGCGAAAGGCCCGCGCCGGGCCGTCTGCGCGACCGCCACGAGGCGTTCGGGGGTCAACTCGGTTTCGCGTTCGGCCTGGCCGGGCGCGAGCAGGTCGTACAGGTCGTAGAGGAATTTTTTGCGGATAATCGGGTACGCCGTGGTAGAATACAGAATTTCGTTGAGGGTGAGGTAGTATTTTTCCAGTTCAAAACTCAGGTTGAAATACCCCAGGCGGTAGATGAAGCTCTCGCCGAGTTCGCACTCTGCCCCCGGCACGACGAACACCTTGAACGGGGCGGTCAGAATGGCTTTTTCCCGGTAATCCAGGAGTTGGTCTTTCCGGTCGTAGCAATACGTGTGGTAAATGGTGAGCAGGTTGGCCCGCTCCTGGGGCGAGAGGATGTCTTTGCGCGTGACGATGAGGGCTTCGCACACCTGCCGGACGAGGTTGTCGGGCGAGGTGAAGTAGGTGGCGTGGTGCTTGTACTGATTGGCCTGGTCGCGCAGGGCGCCGAGTTTGGTTTGTTTGAGGTCGAACAGCGCGTCGGGTGGGTCCTGGGGCAGGGAGGCATTATTGGGATCACAGAGAAACACCAGGATGGTGCATTTGGGCGTTTCGACGGCCTTGTTGAATTCGAGGTGGGTGATCGAAATTCGGTCGTCGCCCGCGATGCTGTCGGGGTCGGCGGGGTTTTCGCCGGGAATCCAGCCGCAACGCCGCCCAATCAGGAGCAGGTAAATATCGCACCCGGCTACGTCGTCGAGGCAGGCGTCCACGGCCAGTTGCCCGTTGGGCACGTACGTTTCCATGTTCCTCAGCAGGAACCGGTCTTTGATGTTGTCAAAGAACTTGCTGACCTCCCGCCGGTACACTTCGAGGTCCCGGAAGGTGGACGACAGGTAAACGTTGTATTTCCTTGACTCGGGCATGCGGGTCGGCTGGGCCATTTTCTGCCCCAAACTATGCGTTTACTGGCTGGGAATCAAGTTTTTTTAGGCAACGGTACTCAGCCCGGCGGGTCAAATCTTTTGCCGTTGGGGTAAGTGGCGGTGCGGGGCGTCTTTGTAAGTTTGCCGCCTCAAGTTACCTGCATGATCATTGAAACCCGCGCTTACGCCCGTGCCGGGCTGCTGGGCAACCCGTCCGACGGGTATTTTGGTAAAACGATTTCCATTTCCGTGCGCAACTTCGGCGCGTCGGTCACGCTCTGGCCCTCGCCCGAACTCCGCATCGAACCCCAACCCGCCGACGACAGCACCTACCCGAGCGTGTTTCACCTCCGCGACACGGTGGGCCTGACGGGCTACCACGGGGGCATCCCGCTCATCAAGGCGGCCATCAAGAAGTTCGTCGAGTATTGCGAAGCCGAGGGCCAGCGCCTGCCCAACCAGAATTTCACCGTCCGCTACCGCACGTCGATACCCCGGCAGGTGGGGCTGGCCGGGTCGAGTGCCATCGTCGTGGCCACGCTGCGGGCGCTGATGCAGTTTTACGGCGTCGAAATTCCGTTGCAGCGTCTGCCCACGCTGGTGTTGCAGGCCGAAACCGAGGAACTTGGCATTACGGCGGGTCTCCAGGACCGGGTGATTCAGTGCTACGAGGGCTGCGTGTACATGGATTTCCAACAAGAATTGATTGAGAAACAAGGCTTTGGTCATTACGAACGCCTCGACCCGCGCCGGTTGCCCAAGTTGTACATTGCCTATAAAACGGCGCTGGGCAAGGTGTCGGGCCGGGTGCTCAACGACGTGCGCGCGCGCTGGGAGAAAGGCGAGCCGCACGTGGTGGACACGCTGGCGCAAATCGCGGGCGTGGCCGAAGCGGGCCGCTCGGCCCTCGAGGCGGGCGACGAGGCGGGTTTGCATGCCCTCATCGACCGGAATTTTGACCTGCGTCGGCAAATCATGCGCATCAGCGACTCCAACGTGCAACTGGTCGAAACAGCCCGACGGCTCGGCGCGTCGGCTTCGTTCACGGGTTCCGGCGGCAGCATCATCGGTACATACCAGGACGACGAGATGCTGAACCGGCTTTTCGTGGAACTTAAAAAACTCGACGCCCGTGTCATTAAACCCTTTGTCGTTTAACCCGTAGCGCCGACATTCTTGTCGGTGCCTGCCTGTCCGCGCCGACAAGAATGTCGGCGCTACGTGTATGATCAAAAAAGCCGTCATCCCTGCGGCGGGGCTTGGAACCCGCTTTTTGCCCGCTACCAAGGCGCAGCCCAAAGAAATGCTGCCCATCATCGACACGCCCACCATTCAATACGTGGTGCAGGAAGCCGTCGATTCGGGCATCGAAGACATCCTGATCATTTCGGGAAAAGGCAAGCGCAGCATCGAAGACCACTTCGACCGCAATTTTGAATTGGAAGCCCGCCTGGCCGAAAAAGAAGAGGAGGGGTTGTTGAGCGAACTCCGGCGCGTGTCCGACATGGCCAACATCCACTTCGTCCGCCAGCGCGAACTCAACGGCCTCGGCGACGCCATCCGGTACGCCCGCTACCACGTGGGCAACGAACCGTTTGCCGTGCTGCTCGGCGACACGGTCATGGACTCGGTCATCCCCGTCACGCAGCAACTCATGGACATTTACGAAACCTACCGCTGTTCGGTTATTGCCGTTGAAACCGTGCCGCCCGACAAGGTGAACCGCTACGGCATCGTGGGTGGTAAAACACTGAGCGACAAAATCATGGCGTTGGAAACTCTCGTGGAAAAACCCGCCATCGGCCAGGCCCCGAGCAACCTCGCCATTGCCGGGCGCTACATCCTGACGCCCGAAATCTTCACCTGCCTCGACCAGACTTCGCCCGGCAAAGGCGGCGAAATTCAGCTTACCGACGCCATGCTGCTGCTGTTGCGCCGCGAAAACATCTACGCGTACGGCATCGAAGGCAAGCGCCACGACATCGGCAACAAGCTCGATTTTTTGAAAACCACCGTGGAATTCGCCCTCAAACGAAAGGAATTTGCCGGGCCGTTTCTTCAGTTTCTGCGGGAAATCGTGGCGGAGCACGAAGGCCGGTGAGCGAAGCAGGCTCCGAAAAAAAGAACCCGCTTCACAATCGTGAAGCGGGTTCTTTTTTTCGGAAAATTTCAACCGTCAGGGAATGATACCAATCGTATCGGGCGTCCCGTCGGGGTCGTTCTGAACCAGGCCACCGTTGCCGAAGCTGGTGCCGCCGCGCACGAGCAGGATGCCCGCCGCGTGGGGCGAGGCCATCGAAGTGCCGCTCAGGGTAGCATATTGGCCGTTTTTGTAGGTCGAGAAAATATTAACGCCCGGTTCGCAGATGTCCACCGGCGGGTTGCCGAAGTTGGAAAACGAGGCGAACTTGTCCAGGTTGTCGGAGGCCGATACCGTGAACAGGTTCGGAGCATTGGCCCGGGCGGGCGAGAAGGTGTTGGCGTTTTTCGAGCTGTTGCCCGCTGCCAGGCACACCCGGATGCCCTTGTTGGCAATGGCAATCACGGCGTTGTCAAGAGCGGTAGAGACACTTCCGCCGAGGCTCAGGTTGGCAACGTCGGCAGTGCTGGCGTTATTGGCCACGTAGTCGCAGCCCTTCACGATGTCGCTGGTGCTGCCGCTGCCGCGGTCGCTGAGCACTTTCACGGCCACAATGGTGGCTCCCGCTGCCACGCCGACCACCCCGACGCCATTATCTTTGGCCGCGATGATGCCCGACACGTGCGAGCCGTGGCCGTTGCCATCCGCAACGGTGCGGCTGCCGACGCCCGACGTCACGAATTCTTTGCTTCGTGCCTGGTCGACGGTGAGATCGGGGTGGTTGAGGTCCACGCCCGTGTCGATGACCCAGGCCACTTTACCCACGCCGCTGCTCACGACACCCGTCGCATTCACCCGCACAACGCCCCAAGGCGTCGTTTGCGCCGCCTGTCCGCTGACGGCCTGCACATTGGCCTGGAGTTGTGGGTCTTCACCGTATTCGAGCGTCCAGATGCGGTCCTGCTCGATGTATTCCACTTCAGGGCGGGCCTTCAGTTTGCTGACTTCCTCGTCGCTGAGCCGGGCGGCGAAGCCCGAAAAACCACCCACGTAGGTTTGGAACACGTCGCCGGATTCCACTTCGACGCCTGCCCGGCGCAGGAATGACTCGGAGTAGGATTGCATCGCGGCAACTTCCTGAAGGTAATCCCCGCCGACCGAGCGGCGGGCCGTCGGCAGATCTTCGTTGCGGTACTTGACGATGTAGCTCCCCGCCACGGCCACGCCGTTGGTGGGTTGCTGGCCCGTGGTGGGCTCATCAGCGTTGGGCTGGCAGGCGGTCAGCGCCAACAAGGCCGCTACGGTTGCGTAGGAGGCCTGTTTTGCGGTAAACTTTTTCATGTTGACTGGTTAAACTGGTTGGAAGTAAACTCGGATGGCTCCGATTTTGGGCGAAGTTTAGGTAAAAAAATCGGGACGGGAAAACGCCGCTGCACAAAATTATTGAACGGTCGATGGGCCTGCGCGTAATGATTTATTTTGCGGTCAGGCCAAAGTCCGGCAAAATCCAATCGGGCATAAAAAAGCCGCCGATTTTCTAATCGGCGGCGATTAATGGGGCAGCAACCTACTTCGTGACGCTGTTCACCAGAATCTCGAAAATCAACGGGGAGTAGGGCAGAATCGACGAACTGCCCGTCGTTCCGTACCCGAGCGGGGAGGGGAAAATCACGCGGACTTTATCGCCCACCCGCATTTTGAGCAGCGCTTCGCGAAAGCCTTTAATGGTGCCCGTCGTGTTGGTGAGGTTGTACGAAGAAGTCGCCTCGGGCTGAAAAACCGTGCCATCGAGCAGTTTGCCCGTAAAGGTGGCATTGACCGTGTACGTGGCCTTCACCGTATCCGCGGTAGCGAGCCCTTTTTGCAAATACGTAAACCGCAGGCCCGATTCGGTGCGCTCGTCCACGCGCAACTTGTTTTCGGCGACGTAGTCGTTAATCTGCTCGTCTTCGTTTCTGATTTTCAGTACGTTGAGGTCGTACCGGATGGTCGAATACGGCAGCAGGGCCGCGCCGCCGCCCGCCCCGTAGGCCAGGTAAGAGGGAACCAGCAGCAGCCCCATGTCGCCCTCGTGCAGCAGACCGAGGCCCTCGTTGAGGCCCAGTGTACCCCGGTTGATGCCGAACGTGAGTTTGAAGGGTTTGTTTTTAGATACCCGGCTGCTGTCGATGATGACATCGTCCATAAGCCGCCTGAGCACGTAGTGAAACGTAACGGCGTCGCCCAGGACGGGCACCCGGCTGCTGCCCGATGGCTGCGTGATGGCGTAGTAAAGACCGGAGGTGGTTTTGGTGACCGTGAGTTTTTTATCGGCGATGTACTTCTGGATTTCCTGCTCGTTTTCGGCTTTTTTATCTTCTTCGATGTTGTTTTTCAGGCAACTGCTCAGGCCCAGCGTCAGGCCAGTCAACAGGAAAAAAAGGGCTTTGTTCATGCAAAACGGGGTGAATTCGATTTGCAAAGGTAACGAGGGGGAAGGGAATAATAGTTTACAGTTGGCGGTAGGCAGTTGGTAAAAGGCGGTGAATCGCTTCCTGCCAACTGCCTACCGCCAACTGTAAACTTCTTATACCGCCCCCGCCTTGATTTCTTCCACCACGGCCGGGTCGAGCAGGGTGGTGGTATCGCCGAGGCTGCCCGTTTCGCCTTCGGCGATTTTGCGCAGAATCCGCCGCATGATTTTGCCCGAACGGGTTTTGGGTAATCCGCTGACAAACTGAATTTTATCCGGTTTGGCAATCGGCCCGATCACGCGCGTCACCGTGGCAAGGATGTCCTTGCGGGTGAGTTCGGGGTCGTCGGGGCGTTCTTCGGTGATCACGAAGGCGTAAATCCCCTGGCCCTTGATGTCGTGCGGGTAGCCCACCACGGCGCTTTCGACCACGCCGAGGTGCATGTTGATGGCGTTTTCAACCTCCGCCGTGCCAATGCGGTGACCCGACACGTTGAGCACGTCGTCCACCCGGCCCGTGATGCGGTAAAAGCCGTCTTCGTCGCGCAGGCAGCCGTCGCCGGTGAAGTACAGGCCAGGGTAGGTGGCAAAATACGCCTGTCGGCACCGCTCGTGGTCGCCGTAGGTGGTGCGGATGATGCCCGGCCACGGGAATTTCAGGCAAAGGTTGCCGCTGACGCCGTTGCCTTCGATTTCCTTCCCGGTTTCGTCCACGAGTACCGGCTGCACGCCGGGCAGCGGGAGGGAGGCAAACGTGGGTTTTTCTTTGGTCAACCCCGCCAGTCCTGAAATCAGCACGCCCGCCGTTTCGGTCTGCCACCAGGTATCCACCAGCGGGCAACGGCCCTTGCCGATGTGCTCGTGGTACCAGTGCCAGGCTTCCTCGTTGATGGGTTCGCCGACGGAACCAAGCTTGGTCAGGCTCGACAAATCGTTGTCATTCACAAACTGCAACCCCGCGCCCATGAGTGAGCGGATGGCCGTGGGGGCGGTGTAGAGGATGTTGACGAGGTGCTTGTCCACGATGTCCCAGAACCGCCCGGCGTCGGGGTAGGTCGGGATGCCCTCGAACAGCAGCGACGTGGCACCGTAGCACAGCGGCCCGTACACGATGTAGCTGTGGCCGGTGATCCAGCCGATGTCGGCGGTGCAGAAGTGGATTTCGCCGGGCTGGTACTGAAACACGTTGGCGAAGGTGTAGGTCACGTACACCATGTAGCCGCCGCAAGTGTGCACGACGCCCTTCGGCTTGCCCGTGCTGCCCGACGTGTAGAGGATGAAGAGCATGTCTTCGGCGTCCATTTCCTCGGCGGGGCAGTGGTCCGAAACGTATTTTTCTTCGTGCTCCCACCAGTGGTCGCGGCCCTTGAGCATCGAAACCGGCGTGCGGGTGCGGGTCATCACCACGACGCTCTCCACCGACGGGCACTGCATCAGGGCGTCGTCCACGGTGGCTTTCATCGGAATTTCCTTGTTGCCCCGGTAGGCGCCGTCCGACGTGACGATGAGTTTGCATTGGGCGTCGTTGAGGCGGTCGGCGATGGATTGGGCCGAAAACCCGCCGAACACCACCGAATGCACCGCCCCGATGCGGGCGCAGGCCAGCACGGCCACGGCCAGTTCGGGCACCATCGGCAGGTAAATGCACACGCGATCACCCTTGACGACGCCGAGTTTTTTCAGCACGTTGGCGAAGCGACACACCCGCTGATGCAGTTGGCGGTAGGTGATGGTGAGGCCTTCCTCGTGCGGGTCGTTGGGTTCCCAAATCAGGGCGGGCTGGTCGGCGCGCTCGGGCAGGTGCCGGTCGAGGGCGTTTTCGGTGATGTTGAGTTTGCCGCCGACGAACCACTTCACGCGGGGTTCGGTGAAATTCCACTCCAGAGTTTTCGTCCAGGGTTTTCGCCATTGAAATTCCTGGGCGATTTCGGCCCAAAATCCTTCGGGATCGGCCACGGAATTGGCGTAGGCCTGCTGGTATTCGTCGAAACTGCGGAGTTGAAAAGGCATCGGTTTGGAGGTTGTTTAACCGCAGAGACGCAAAGGCCACGCAGAGGACGCAAAAAAACTTCGCGTACTCTGCGTAAAACTCCGCGTCTCTGCGGTTCAATTTATCGGCGCGAAACTACGCAGTTTTTCACTCTTGGTCGTATTCACCCTTCAGCGCGTAGTAGCCAAAAAGGCATAATCCGCCCACGATGAGCGGCGTCAGCACGAGCAGCACGACGTAGCCGAAAATGCGGTCGTCGAGTTTGGTCGAAGCGATTTTTTGCAAACTATCCGCGATGCGGTCGTAGCCGACGTACAGGCCGAGGCCAATCCAGACCAGGCCGAGGAAGCGTTTGAGGAGATTCATGGCGTTTTTGGTTGTCTGAATCAGGATGACCAGGATTTTAGGATAGGCAGGATGAAATTCAAAAAACAAGAACCAACATCCTGTTCATCCTAAAATCCTGGTCATCCTGATTCAGACGAATCACGGTTCAGACGAAGTTTTCTTATCCGATAAATACACCAGCCCAATCACGAAACACACCGCCGCCACCAGAATCGGGTACCAGAGGCCCTGCAAATAGGCCTGGGGCGTTCCGGCGGCTTTGGCTTTCTCCACCAACGCCGTGGCTAAAAATGGTGTCAGGCCGCCGAATACGCCGTTGCCGACGTGGTAGGGCAGCGACATCGACGTGTAGCGGATGCGCGTGGGAAACAATTCGACCAGAAACGCCGCGATTGGCCCGTACACCATTGTGACGTAGAGCACTTGCAACAGCACGAGCAGCGTCATTCCCCAGAAACCCGCCGTGCCGAGGGTCACGGTGATTTTGGCGTCGCCCGCGCCGGAATTGACGCGGCGGTACACGGTGCCGTCGCTGAAGGTGCGGGTCGTGACGAACGAGGGCGCTGAACTGCCCGCTGCGGCGGGTTTTACTTCGTAGTGGTTCGAGATTTCCGTTTTCCGGGAAACGTCGGCCAGTTCGTACATCCGTTGGTAAATCGGTCGGTAGGTCAGCACGCCGAGCAGCATGCCGGTGAGCAAAATCGGCTTGCGCCCAATGCGGTCGGAGAGCCAGCCAAACAGGATGAAGCCTGGCGTGGCAATCGCCAGGGCCAGCACGACGAGGTAGTTGCTTTGCACGAACTCCACGTTGCAGGCTTTCTGGATAAACGACAAGGCGTAAAACTGCCCCGTGTACCAAACCACGCCCTGCCCGGCCGTCGCGCCGAGTAACGCCAGCAGCACCAGTTTCAGGTTGGCTTTTTTGCCGAACGATTCCTTCAGCGGGTTTTTCGAGGTCTTGCCCTCGCTTTTGAGTTGCTGAAAAAGCGGCGATTCCTGCATCCGCAACCGGATGTACACCGACACCGCCACCAGCCCCGCCGACAAGAGGAACGGCACCCGCCAGCCCCAATTTTCGAACGTACTCACGCCCAGCGACTGCCGCGTGGCCACGATCACGAGCAGCGACACGAACAGGCCCAGCGTGGCCGTCGTCTGAATCCAGCTCGTGAAGTAGCCGCGCCGTCCGTCGGGGGCGTGTTCGGCCACGTAGGTAGCCGCCCCGCCGTACTCGCCGCCCAGCGCCAGGCCCTGCACGAGCCGCAGCAGCAGCACCAGCACGGGTGCCGCCACGCCGATGGTTTCGTAGCGCGGAATGCAGCCAATCAGAAACGTGCTGCCGCCCATGAGCACGAGAGTGACCAGAAACGTGTATTTCCGCCCGACCAAATCGCCCAGCCGACCGAACACCAGCGCACCGAAGGGCCGCACCACGAACCCCGCCGCGAAGGTGGCCAGCGTGCTCAGCAGCGCCGCCGTGGGGTTTTCTTTCGGGAAAAACTGGGTGGAAATGATGGTCGCCAGCGAGCCAAAAATGTAGAAATCGTACCACTCGATGAGCGTCCCGACGGATGAGGCGGCAATCACCGTGCGTATGCTCTGGGCCGTCGCCGCCGGGTGAGGGGCGGTTTTAGCGGGAGAAGGCATGAAAATGGGGGTTGGGTTAGAGGTTTTGGCGGGAAAGTACGGGAAAAAACAGATGCAATCTTGATAACAAGCCTTCCACCCACAGCCCGTCATTGCGAGCACAGGCAATTAAAACGAGCGAAGCAAGGTTTTAACTGCCGGAGCGAAGCAATCCTGTATTCGGAGACCAAGATAGCCTTGTGAAAGAGCAGCATATACTAAAACTAATTTGGTCTCCGACAAGAGATTGCTTCGTCGCTCGCTTCGCTTGCTCCTCGCAATGACGGGTTGAAGCGGTCCGCCGCTACGGAAGCCTTCACTCCCGCAGTTTCTTCCCCTTCGTTTCCTGCAAATAAATCAGCCCGACCACCAGCGAAAGCCCGGCCAGGAACATCGGGTAGTAAATGCCGGCGAATTTGGAGCCAGTCAGACTGCCCAGCCACGTCGCCACGAAGGGCGAACAGCCGCCAAACACGCCGTTGGCGAAATGGTACGGCACCGACAGCGACGTGTACCGGATTTTGGTCGGAAACACCTCCACGAGATACGCCGCAATCGGTCCGTAGGCCATCGTGGCGAAGAGGATTTGCGCAAAAATCAATGCGATGAGCCAGGCCATCGTGCCCGTCGAAAGCACCACCTCGGTCTTGACCGAACTGCCGGGAGCGCTGATTCGGGTGAGCGTGTTGCCCGAAGCAAGCGAGACCGTCTCCACGGTTCTTCCGTCCACCACCCTTGTTTTTAGCGCCTCGATGGCCCCGCCGTTCACAACGCGATCCATCGCCCGGTAAATCGGATAGTAGCACACCACCGCCAGGGCCATGCCGGTGAGCATGACCACTTTGCGCCCCATCCGGTCGGAGAGCGCGCCGAAAAAAACGTAGAACGGCGTGCCCAGCACGAGCGCGATGGCCATGATCTGGTTGGCCGACTCAAACTCGACGTGCAGGCTGTTGGTGATGAAAATCTGGCTGTAAAACTGCGCCGTGTGCCAGAGCGCGCCCTGCCCGACGATGGCCCCGAACATGGCCACCAGCATCAGCCGCCGGTTTTTGGGGTCGGAAAAACTTTCGCGCAACGGGCTTTTCGACAGCGTACCCTTCTTTTTGAGTTCGGCAAAAACCGGCGATTCGTCCATGTTGCGCCGGATGAAATACGACACCACCACCAGCACGCCCGACAGGGCAAACGGCAGCCGCCAACCCCACTCGCCGAAGGCCGTTTTGCCCAAATACGCCTGGCACCCCAGCACCACCCCGATGCTCACCAGCAGCCCGACCGTGGCCGTGGCCTGGATGTAGCTCGTAAAACGCCCACGCTGGTGGTCGGGGGCGTGTTCGGCCACGTAGGTGGCGGCCCCGCCGTACTCGCCGCCCAGCGCCAGCCCCTGCACGATGCGCAGCGTGACGAGTAGCGCCGGAGCCAGCGTGCCGATGCTGGCGTAGCCCGGAATCAGGGCGATGGCGAAGGTGCTGCCGCCCATGAGCAGCAGCGTGAGCAGAAAGGTGTATTTCCGCCCGATGCGGTCGCCCAGCCGCCCGAAGACGATGGCCCCGAAGGGCCGCGCCACGAAACCCGCCCCGAAGGTAGCCAGTGTGCTCAGAAACGCCGCCGTGGGGTTGCCGGAGGGGAAAAACTGCCCGGCCAGAATCGCCGCCAGGGCACCAAAAATGTAGAAATCGTACCACTCGATGACCGTCCCGACCGATGAGGCCGTGATGACCTTCCAGAGTTTGGACCGGCTGATGGCGTTGTTGTCGAAGGTGGTTGTGGTGGAGGTCAGGGGCATCGTGGAGGGTTTTGGCAAAAATAGCACGGAATGAGAACACGGATTCGACGGATTTAACGGATGACCACGGATTTACTCCCTGAAAATTCATCGCATCCGTGTCATCCGCGTTCCCAGGCCCTACTTTTAAGCGCGAATCCGATGGAATTTACCCACCTGCTCACCCCCGAAGCCCGGCGATTTCTCGCCGAGCACGCCCACGACGACCCGGCGCGGCTGGCGTTGCGGGCGGCACAATTTCCCGATTTGCCTGTTCGTGAACTGGTGCAGCAACTGGCCGCCCGCCAGAGGGTTAGCGCCAAACTGCCCACCTGGGTAGCAAACCCGGACATGATTTTCCCGCCCCTGCTTTCGCTCGAACAAAGCAGTTCGGAGCGCACGGCGCGGTTCAAGGCGGGGCTGGTTTCGGGGGAAACGCTCGCCGATTTGACCGGTGGTCTCGGCGTGGATGCGTGGGCTTTTTCGGAAAAAATGCCGACGGTTTTTTACGTCGAGCAAAACTCCGACCTGGCCCGACTCGCCGCCCACAACCTGCCCGCGCTGGGCCGTGACAACGCATTGATTTTCAACCGAGACGCGGCAGAATTTCTCCAGAAATCACCCGCTTTCGACTGGCTGTACCTCGACCCCGCCCGGCGCGATACCGCCCGGAATAAAGTTTTTCGCCTCGAAGAGTGCGAGCCCAACGTGCTGATTCTAAAAGAATTGCTACTGAAACGCGCCCCGAACGTGTTGCTCAAAGCCGCCCCGATGCTGGATCTCGACCGGGCCATTGGGCAACTGGGAACCGTGGAAACGGCCACCGTGCTGGCGGTGGAGGGCGAGGTGAAAGAACTGCTTTTTCACCTGAAGCAACAGGCGGCGGGCGAACCCGAGATCCGGGCCGTCAATCTGTTGAAAAACGGGGCAGACCAAACGTTCGCCTTTCGCCGGAGCGACGAAGCCGCTGCGCCGGTGGCGTTTTCTGCGCCGCAACAGTTCCTCTACGAACCCCACGCCGCCCTGCTCAAAGCCGGGGCGTACCGGCTGCTCGCCGCCCGGTTTGGCCTGCAAAAGTTGCATCCGAACAGCCACCTGTACACCTCGGAGAAACCACAATTTGCTTTTCCGGGCCGTATTTTTGCCATCAGAACCGTGCTGAAACCCGACCGGAAGGCGGTGAAAGCCGCCCTGCCCGAAGGCCGGGCCAACCTGACGGTGCGCAACTTTCCGGCGACGGTCGAAACCTTGCGGAAGCAGTTGGGCCTGGCCGACGGCGGCAACGAGTACGTGTTTGCCACGACCCAGGCCGATGGGAAACCTACGCTGGTGGTTGCCAACAAAATCGCTGCGCCGTAAGTTTGAGGCGCAGGCCCTCCTGCTGCGCTGCTGCGCAGCAGGTTTTCCCGGCAAACCAAATCGGACTCACAAACCCACTATTTTACTTAGTTGCCATGAAAAAACTCCACCTCCTCGCCTGCACGCTGCTGTTTGCCCGCCTCGCCCTGGCCCAGGTCGAACCGGCGTACCTGGAAATCGACAAGCAAAAACGCCAGGGCTACGCCGCCTCGACCGACCTCGACCGGAAAATTCTGGAACGGGCCTGGAAGGAAAAACTCAGCGAATTTGGCCGCGTGGATTCCAAACGCGACGTGTACACGGTCAACTTCGCCAAATTCCCGTTTCTCGATAACCAGGCGCAGATCATCAGCCAGTTGAACACCAACAAAGGCCGCACCCAGATTTTCATGAGCGTGCTCGACTCCGGTTCGGGCGAGTACATCGCGGCGGGCCACGGGCAGGGGCGGCAGGTGGAAACCGTGCTGGTGAATTTTTTGAAACAGGTGGATTACGAAGACCAGGTCCGGCAGGCCGAAAAGGCGTTTTCCGACGCCGAGAGCGCTAACAAGGACGTTAACCGCAAAAGTGAACGCCTGCTCCGCGATCTTGAGTCCAATAAAAAAGAAGCCGAGCGGCTGGCGAAGAAACTGGAAGACAACAAAAATGAATTTATGAAACTCCAGGTGGACACCGCCCAAAACCGGAAAGACCGCGCCGCCGCCGCGCAGGTGTTTGAAAAACAACGCCAGACCCTGGAAACCGTGCGCAGCCGGAAAGCCAACTGAGTTTCAGCTTTACCCAAAAAGAAGCGCCGCCCCGGCAATTGCCGGGGCGGCGCTTCTTTTTGGGTAGAAATCAACGGGGCGGACGAGGTGCTTTGGCGGGCAGGGGCGTCGCACCCGGCCGGGGGGCGGGCGCTGGAACCGGCGTAATGGCGGGCCTGGGGGCCGAGACGGAACCTGTGGCCGGCGTGGGTGCCGATGGAGCCAGGGCCGGTGTTCCGTGGATGGAAGAGACAGGGACCGGGCCAATGATTTTCGACCCCTTCACGGGCCGGGGCAGGCGCGGAGCGCGGGCGGGCGGTGCCGGGACGGCCTCGATTCCGTTGAAGTTGTCCGGCGCGTCTTCCCGGAATTGTTCCGAAATCCGCTCCGAAATCTCGCTGATTTTTTCCGACAACGTCTCAAGCGGCTCGTACAGGCGGCTCAGCGAGTCGGACAGCGCCTCCGTGCGGGCCAATTCCGGTTCCAGCCGCTCGGCTTCGCGGCTGAGGCGGTCTTCGAGCGCGTTCATGCGGGCCTCGACTTGCCGCAACTGCTGCTCTTTCCGGAGCTTGAGGTTGCGGCTTTGTTG
Source organism: Spirosomataceae bacterium (assembly GCA_965249815.1). GTDB lineage: Bacteria > Bacteroidota > Bacteroidia > Cytophagales > Spirosomataceae > JAJAZB01. Next base: position 3,208,542 of record CBDFMV010000003.1, read on the forward strand.
CTGATTCAGGTTGCGCAGTCCATCCAATTCGGCGTTTAGTTTCTGTTGTTGCTGGGCGAGTTGTCCCATGGGCTGCGCCAGTTCGGTGAGGCGCTTTTGGGCCAGTTGGTGCTTGCCCTGGGTTGCCTCGGCCAGTTGTTTTTGCAGGCGCGCCAGTTCGGGTTGGCGTTGCGCCAGGTACGCGTTCATCAGGCGCGTCAGCGAATCCAGGCGCCGAAACTCCCGCTTCGTCAGGATCGTGTCGGCGTGGGGCCGGGGAATCCGGGCGGGGCGCGGCGGCGCGGGCGGTGGCAGCGCTTCCGGACCGGGCGGGGGTGGGGACGGGAGGGGTGACTCCGGACTGGGCGGGGGCGGCGGGGGTAACACACTCGGCGCCGACGGAGCCGCCGGGGGAGTCGGGGGGGCTTCGGGTCGGGTCGGGTTGATCGATTGCCCGATGGCCAGCCCACCCACCAGCAACAGGCACAGGCCGAGGGTCCAGCCGTTGAATCGGGGAGAAGGCTGGTTTTCCACGCCCAACACGCGCTTCACCCGATCGAGCAGGCTGGTTTTTTGCCCCCCAAACGCCAGCGCGAGGGTTGGCGTCGGTGCGGGCCGCAGGGTTTCGAGGGCCGCCAGTGCCTGCGCCAGCGCGACGGGGTTGCCCGTCAGCGCCACGGCCACGTCGTCGCAGCAATGTTCGCGCTCCTGGCGCACCCGCGCCGAAAGCCACCACGTGACGGGGTGGTAGAAAAACAGCACGTCCACGACCGATTGCACCAAATTAACCAGGTAGTCGTGCCGCCCGATGTGGGCCAGTTCGTGCGCCAGCACCGCTTCGAGTTGCCGGGGCGAAAGGCCCGTCAGCACCCCAACCGGCAGCAGCACGACGGGTTTCAGCCATCCCACCGTCATCGGTACGGCCACCCGCGCCGATTCGAGCAGCCGCACCGGCCGCCGGAGGTTCATCTGCGCGGCCAGCCGGTCGAGGTAGGTTTGCCACGCCGCCGGAGCCGGGCGCGAGCCGCGTTGGGTCCACCGCTGCACCAAGGCCCAGCCACCCATCAACCGCAGTCCGAATACGCCCGCGCCGGTGACCCAGAGCAGCACGAGGAGTGGAAAATTGTTTTCGAGGAAAAGCCGGAGTTGAAAACCCGGCTCCGCCGCGCTGTACATGGCTGGCTCTGTCGGCGTACTGAGCGCAACCGCAACGGTGTCATTGGTCAGCGGGTAGCAAATCCAGGCGGTCAGGCCAAAAGTCAGGACTTGCGCGAGCAGCCCACCCAGCGCCACGGCGTAGCGAACGGCGGCGGATTGACGGCGTAGTCGGCGGAGCGCGGCCAATACCACGACGGCCACGAGCACGCCCTGCCAGAGCGAATGTACCAAGGCCCAGCCGAGGGCTTCGGTGAGCGAGGCGGGTAAAAGAGAAACCGGCGAATTCATAAACGTTGCGTTTTAGAGTTGATTTACTGCGTGTCGAGTTGGTCGAGCAAACGGCGCACGTCGTCGAGTTCCTGCTTCGAGGCCTTGCCGTCGCCGAGGGCCTGCATGACGAGTTTCATGGCCGAACCGCGAAAGGCCGTGTCCACAAAGCGGTTGAGCAAATCGCGCTGGGCGTCCTGCTCGGTCAAAAGCGCCGAATACACGTGCGAACGCCCTTCTTCGGTGCGGCTCAGCAGCCCTTTTTCGTGCATGATTTGCATGAGTTTGAGCGCCGTGGTGTAGCCGAGGTCACGGCCCCGGCTCAAGTGATCGTGTACCTGCCGGACACTGCTCGGGCCGTTTTGCCAGAGTACGTGCAGGATTTCGAGTTCGGAATCGGTCGGTTTAGGAAGCGCCATGTTTCACTACGAATAAGTTCGTAGCAAAGATTACGAATGATTTCGTAGTTGTCAAGAAAAAGTACGAATTTTTTCGTAGAAACCTGAAGTGCTTCGTGTCGGGTGCTTTGTGCATCGCGTTGACGTCCTGATTCGCATTGCCCGGCACGAAGCGCTCAATTCCCTTCCCGGTAAAACACCCGCCGCACCCGTTCGCTGACGCTCGTGAGAATTTCATAGGGAATGGTGCCCGTCCAGGCGGCCAGGTCGCGGATGGTGGGGTAATCGCCGAACAGAATCACTTCATCGCCTTCTTCGCAGTCGGCGTCGGTGACGTCGATCATCGTCATGTCCATGCACACGTTGCCCAGGGTGGGGCAGAGTGTACCGTTGACGAGCACCTTGCCCACGCCCCGGCTGAGGCTGCGGTGGTAGCCGTCGGCGTAGCCGATGGCGATGGTGGCCACGCGCGAATCGCGGGTGACGAGGCCGCGCCGCCCGTAGCCGACGGTTTCGCCCGCCCGGACGTGTTTGATTTGGGAAATGACCGTCCGGAGCACGCCCACGGTGCGGAGGTTGGCCTGGTCTTCGGGGCGCACGGCGGTGCCGTAAAGTCCTTTGCCGAGCCGCACCATGTCGAGGCGGGTTTCGGGAAACCGCGCCAGCCCCGGCGAGTTGGCCAGGTGCCGGAGCGGAGAATAGCCCAAAACGGCCTCGACCTGGTCGGCCAGGGTTGTGAAAAGCGAAAGCTGTCCGCGGGTGAAGTCGTCCCACTCGGGTTCGTCGGCGGCGGCGAGGTGGCTGAATACGGTGGCCACGCGCACGGGCGGGTTTTTGCGTAAGTCATCCAGCAAGCCCGGCAACTGGCTTTCGTCGAAGCCCAGCCGGTGCATGCCGGTGTCGAACTTGAGGTGAATCGGAAAGCCGGAGGCCGGAAGCTGCCAGTCCGGCCTCCGACCTCCGGCCTCCGGCTTTCCCAAAAAATCGAGAAACTGCGCCAGGATTTTCGGGCTGTAAATCTCCGGTTCCAACTGATATTCAATCAGTTGTGGGAATGTTTCGGGCGACGGGTTCATCACCATGATCGGCAACCGGATGCCCGACTCGCGCAGGCGTACACCCTCGTCGGCGTAGGCTACGGCGAGGTAATCGACGCCGTGAAACTGGAGCAGGTTGGCCACTTCCTCGATCCCACTCCCGTAGGCAAACGCCTTGACCATCACCATGATGCGCGTACCGAGGCCCACTTTTTCCCGGAAATAATTGAGGTTGTGCGACAGCGCGTCGAGGTTCACTTCGAGCACCGTGCCGTGGGTGCGGACGGTGAGCCGATTGGTGATCTTCTCGAACTGAAACGGCCGTGCGCCCTTCACCAGAATCACGCTTTGCTGGTAGTCCGACGGGCGGAAGCGGGCCAGAAAGTCGTCGGTCGAGGCGTAAAACTTGGCGGGCAACGCGAAGGCCATCTGGTGACGGTTCAGCGTCGGACCAATGCCGATGAGTTGGTTCACGCCCTTGTCTTTCAGCAGGTTGGCAATCTGGGCGTACAACTCGTCTTCGGGCAGACCCGATTGCAGCACATCCGAGAGAATCGCTACGCGGTGCGGGCGCTGGTGCTGGTTGGCCAGAAAATCGAGGGCCAGCCGCAGGCCCGAAAGGTCGTTGTTGTAGCTATCGTCCACCACGTAGCAGCCGTTGAGGCCTTCCTTCAGTTCGAGGCGCATGGAAACGGGCCGGAGGGTGTTCAGCCGGTGCTGGATTTCGTCGTCGGGCACGCCGAGGTGCCGAAGCAGCGCGATGCAGTGGCCCAGATTTTCGCGGGAGGCGGCGTCGGCGTAGGGAAAGGTGAAGGCCGCAAAATCCGGCGCTTCCCAGGCAATCACGTAGCAGTCGTTGGGAAGGAAATCGGGTAATTCCGCTGTGATTTCTTCGTAAACCGCGTTGTAAATCAGCGTTTTCACGTGCCGGAAGAGTTCGAGTTTTTCCCGAATCTTCTGCCGCCGGTTGGCGAAAGCCTCGTCGTGAGCCGAGCCGATGGTGGTAAAAATGCCCAGCGTGGGCTGAATGACTTTCTCCAGGTTCGCCATTTCGCCGGGTTTGGAAATACCCGCCTCGAACAGCCCCAGCGTGTGGATTTCGCTCAGTTGCCAGACCGACAGCGGCACGCCCAACTGCGAGTTATAGCTTTTTGGACTTTTGCAGACGGTGAAATCGGGCGAAAGGAGTTGCGCGATCCATTCCTTCACGATGGTTTTTCCGTTGGAACCCGTGATGCCGACGACCGGCAACCGGAACTTCGCCCGCCGCGCCGCCGCCAGACTTTGCAGGGCCGCGACGCTGTTTTCGACTTCGAAGAACGTGGCTTCAGGAAAATCGGGGGCGGAGAAACCGGGCGTTTCCACGACAAATTGCCGCACGCCGCGCCGGTACAGGTCGGGAATGAACCGGTGGCCGTCGTGGTGCAGGCCGCGGATGGCGAAAAACAGCGTTTCGGCTGGCGACGTGAGCTGGCGGCTGTCGGTGAGGAGGTAGCGGGCGGTGGTTTGGAGGAGGTTCACGGGTTTTTCTTGCGGAAGTAGGCAGCTTTTGAACGCAGACGGGCGTTGAAAATTCTGCGTAAATCTGCGGGAAGAAACCGGGAGTTGCTGAAGGCATCGGGGAAAAAATTGAGTCAGGGCTTGCTTCCTTGCCGGATATTGGGCTGTTTTGGCTTTGGCTTTTCTCACCAACCTGACCCTCTTTTCATGAAACGTGTACTCGGCAGCGTACTGCTGCTGATTTTGGGAACGGCGGCCGTTCAGGCCCAGTCCGAATTTCCCATCGAAACGCCCGACGTGGCGGTTGTTTTCCCCCAGCAACCCCGCGACACGGTCACGCAGACGAAGGTTTCCCGGATTCACCTCTATCAGGTCCGCACCGGCACGGGCAATTTCAACCTGCTCGCCGGGACGCCGCTGGTTTTCGAGGTACCATCGCAGCAGCACCCGCAACTGCCCGAATTTTACGACGCCCTCGTCAACGGCGAGGTGCGCGGAGCGCGCGGTAAACTGCTCAGCCAGCGTGACCTGAACGTGCAGGGTTTCCGGGGGCGGGAATACATTTTTCAGCACCCGTACCAGGGCGGAATGACCTACAGCCGCAACTGGATTTTCGCCATTAATCCGTTGATTTACACCGTCCGGTTTTTCACCGTGCCCGGCGCGAGCCGGTTGTTCCGGCAGGGATCGGAGCAGCCGTTTTTCGATTCGTTCCGGATAAAAAAAGAGTTGACCAAAGAAGGCAAAATCGTGACGGCCACGCCGAAGCAGGTGGCCAAACCCGTGGAAAAGAAGTTCCCGCTGGGTCGGTTGCTGATTGCCGCGCCCATCCTGATGGCGTTGATTTGGTGGATAGTCATCCGCCTGAGCCGCGCGCGGAAGGACAGGGATGAAGCAGAGGATGGAGAAGAGTGAAAAGAGTAGAGAGAAAAGTTGAAAGACGACCCTTCTTTTCTCTCTACTCTCTTCGCTTTTCTCTAAAACTCACAGCCACCCTTTCCGCCAGAACCACGACAGCATCACGCCGGTGATGACGGCCATCACGCCCCAGACCACGTAGTAGCCGTAGTGCCAGTGGAGTTCGGGCATGTTGTCGAAATTCATGCCGTACACACCCACCACGAAGGTGAGCGGCATGAATACTGCCGAAAACACGGTGAGCACTTTCATCGTGTTGTTCATCCGGTTGCTCAGGGCGGTCTGGTAGAGGTCGAGTAGGTTGGCGATCCAGTCGCGGTAGGTGTCCACGAGTTCGTACACCTGGGTGGCGTGGTCGTAGAGGTCGCGGAGGTAAGGCAGCGTGGCGGTGGCGACGAGGTCGTTGTCGTCGTCGTCGCGGATGAGGGCGCTGAGCAGTTCGCGCACCGGCCAGACGGCCCGGCGCACCACCGAGAGGTCGCGTTTGAGGCCGTAGAGGTCGGTCTGGGTGCGGGCCGGGGCCGAGCGAATGATGGCGTCTTCCTGGCGTTCGAGGGCTTCCTCGACTTTTTCCAGCACCAGAAAGTAGTTGTCCACGACTACGTCCATCAGGGCGTAGAGCAGGTAATCGGGGCCGTTGCGGCGGGTCTTGCCCACCGAGGCACGGAGGCGTTCGAGCACCGGCGCGAAGGTGTCGCCGTTGCGTTCTTCCTGAAACGAAATTACAAAGTTCGGCCCCAGCACGAGACTGATGTGCTCCTGCTCCACGTCGCGGGTGTAGGGGTTGAAGTCGAGCATTTTCAGCACGACGAACAAAATCGTGTGGTTGTAGTGGTCGTGCTTGGGCTTTTGCTGGGTGTTGACGACGTCTTCGAGCAACAGCGGGTGCAGGTGAAACCGCCGCCCGATTTCGGCCACGATGTCGGGCTGGTGAATGCCGTCGACGCTCACCCAGGTAACCTGCCCGGCGGGCGTTTTGATGCCCTGGCATTGGGCGACCGACTTCAGGGCCGTTTCCCGAATAAAATCGGCGTTGTATTCGATGATCGACACGCGCACGTCGAGGGCGATTTCCTCGCCGACGTAGGTGAGCGTGCCGGGCGACGTGCCGAGGTTTTCGGTGGCGATGCGGTTGGATTTAGCCATTGGGTTGGTGTTGCGCGCCGGAAAATGTACCGACAAAAGAAAGTCATTTCACGGGTAGAACGAACGACGCCCGCCGGAATTCCGGCGGGCGTCGTTCGTTTTTCAAATAAACCCCAGCCTCAGCGTTTGAGCAATTTCCGTCGGGAAACGCCCTCGGTGGTTTGCACGCTCAGGATGTACACCCCGGCGGGCAGGCGACCGAGCGAAAGCTGCCGACTGCGTTCCTGACCGCTGTTTTCGTAGCGGAAGACGCGTTGCCCCAGCGTGTTGTAACCCTCGATGGCGCGCAGGTAGGTTTGCGGGTGGTCGGTTTCCACGAGCACCTCATCGTCCACCGGGTTGGGCTGCACGTGCACCGCCGCGAGGTCTTTCTCTTCCTCCAGGCCCGTGGCCACCGAGCGGCGCTCGGCGATGTTGGAGTAGGCCGACGGACCGGTTTTGTTGCGGGCGCGGACGCGGAAGTAATACTTCGTGCCGAGGTCGAGGCCGTTGACGGTGGTCGAGTCGGCGTTGCCCGCCAGTTTCTGAATCAACTGGAAGGCCACTCCGTCGGTGCCGCGCTCCACCTCGACCGAATCGGTGATGCGCTTGTTGGGAATCTGCCACTTCAACCCGATGACCGGCCCGCCCTTGTCGTTGATGACCTGGAGGCTGGTGGGCGCTTCGGGCACGCCGAGGGGCGTCGTCACGGTCAGTTCGTTGCTGTACGACGAGGTGCCCGTGCGGTTGGCCGCGCGCACCCGGAAGCGGTACTGGGTCTGGTCGATCAGGCCCCGGATGGTGATCGTGTCGGCGTTGGCCACGGCCGTGCCGATGCGCAGGAAGCGGTTTTGGATGAACTGCTCGATTTCAAACGCGCTCTCGTTGTCCGAGTTGTCGTCCCACTTCAATTGCACCTGCCGCGCCTGGAGGTTTTGGGTCCGCAGGTTGGTGGGAGCCAGCGGAATGTACGACAGCGTGGTGTCGCGCACGACGGTCGAATACACCGATTTGCCAGCCCGGTTGAAGGCCTGGAGGCGGTACCAGTACACCGTGTTCTGCTTCAGGTTGTCGGCGTTGGTGGTTTCCACTTTCGGCCCGAGGGTTTGCACCACGTCGAAGGTTTTCCCGTCAAGCGATTGCTCCACGCGGGTTTGGGTGATCACCCCCGCCGGGTTGCGCCACAGCAGGCGGATGGCCGTTTGCGAAAGCGCCCTGGCCTGCACCTGCGTGGGTGCTTCGGGCGGGAAGGGCAGCGTTTGCACCGAGATTTCGTTGGAGAACGCCGACGCGCCGCCGGTGTTGGTCATCCGCACGGCGAAGCGGTACACTTTGTCCACCAGCAGCGTGGGCACGAGGTAGGTGGTCGTGTTCGGGGGCAAAATCGTGATGCGCCGCAGCGTCCCCTTCGCGCTGTCGGCCTGGAACACTTCGACCGACGTTTCATCGTTGGCGTTGTCTTTCCAGGTCAGGCGCACGGTCGTCTGGGTGGTGTCGCTGGCCACGAGGTTGCTCGGCGGGTTGGGCGCGTCGGGCAGGGTGATTACCTCGACCACGTTGGAGTACCCCGAAGCCCCGCCTTCGTTGACGGCCCGTAACCGGAAGAAGTACCGCGTGCTGGCCCGCAGCCCGGTGACCTGGGTCTGGGTGGTGTTCGCCCCCACGTTGCCGCTGCCGCTGAAGTTGACGCCGTCGTCCGAGCGCTGCACTTCAAAACTGGTCTCGTTGTCCGAATTGTCGCGCCAGGTCAGTTGCACGACCGTCTGCGAAAGCGCCACGGCGGTGAGCGACGACGGGGCCGACGGCGGGAACGGCAGCGTACGGGCCGCCGCGTTGTTGGAGTAGCCCGAACCGCCCGCCGGGTTCACCGCCCGCACCCGGAAGGTGTACGTGGTGGCGGCGTTGAGGTTGCTGGCTGCGTACGACGTGGTGTTGGCGTTCAGTTGCGCCACGCGGGTGAAGTTGGTGCCGTCGGTCGATTGCTCGACTTCGTAGCCCGTTTCGTTGCCCGCGTTGTCCTGCCAGCTCAGGTTGATGAGCGTCTGCCCGGCTGCCTGCGCCGACAGGTTCGACGGCCCAGCGGGCAGCGAGTACGGCGTGGTTACGTTGGCCGTGTTCGAGAAATCCGACGGACCGGTGGCGTTGAAAGCCCGCACCCGGAAGGCGTACGGCGTGTTTTCGTTCAACCCCGTCACGTTGAGCGACGTGGCGTTGGGGCCGAGTTGGGCAATCTGCGTAAACCCGCCACCACCGGTGAATTGCTCCACGTAAAAACCGGCTTCGTTGCCCGCGTTGTCGGTCCACTGCACCTGCACCGAATTGGGCGAGGTGGCGTTGGCCGTCAGGTTCGACGGTGCCACGGGCGGGTTGAGCAGCGTGGTGCCCTGGGTTTGGGCGTAGCCCGAATACCCGGCTACGTTCTGGCCCCGCAGGCGGAAATAATACGTGGTGGCCTCGGCCAGCCCGGTCGCGCTGGCACTCGTGGCGTTGGCGTCGATTGCAAGGCTCTGCACGCCCGAACTGAAATTCTGGTCGGTCGAATACTGCAACTCCAGCGCCGTTTGCCCGCCGCCGTTGGTCCAGCTCAGGTTGATTTGCGACGCCGAAACCGGGTTGGCGCCAAACGCCGTCGGTGCGCCCGGCAGGTTGGGCAGCGTCGTCACTTGCAGGCTGGCCGAGTAGGGCGAATCGCCGCCGTTGTTCTGGGCTTTGATTCGGAAAAAGTACGTCGTGTTGGCCGTCAGCCCCGAAATGGCCTGGCTGGTGGCCCCGCCGCCGGGGTTGAACGTCTGGATGACGCTGGCAAAAGCCGCGTCGGTCGCCACGTCGAGCACGTAACCCGACACCGGCCCGCCGGGGGCGCTCCAACTCAGTGTCAGGCTTTGCTGCGACACGTTGCTGGCGCTGAGGGCCGTGGGCGCGGCGGGCGGGTTGGGCAGCGTAATCACGCTGATGGAGGTCGAGGGGTCGGAATTGCCCGCGCTGTTTTTCGCCACAACCCGCACGTAGTAGGTTGTGTTTTGCGAAAGCCCGCCGATGTTCGTCGTCGTGGCGGTGCCGTCGGCGATGGACAGGGTCGTCGCTCCGCTAAAGTTGGAACTGGTGGCGTACTGCACGTCCAGGCCGGTCAGCGCACCGCCCGGCAGGGTCCAGTCGAGTTTGAAGCCAGTCTGCGACACGTTGCTGGCCATCAGGTTGGAGGGCGCGGCGGGCAGGGTGAGTTGGGAAACGCTCACCGGGTCGGAGAAACCCTGGCCATTTTTGGCCCGCAGTTGGAAACTGTACGTCGTGTTGGCCGTTAGCCCCGAAATGGCCTGGCTGGTGGCCCCACCGCCGGGGTTGAGCGTCTGCACTGAGTTGCCGCCCGTGCTGACGACCAATTCGTAGGAATCGAGCGTTCCGCCCGGCGAAGTCCAGTTGACCGTCAGCGACGTGGCCCCCACGCCGCTCGCGCTCAGGTTACCCGGTGCGTTGGGCAGCGTAATCACGCTGATGGACGTTGACGGGTCGGAATTGCCTGTCGCGTTTTTCGCCAGAACCCGCACGTAGTACGTGGTATTCTGCGAAAGATTCGTCAAGGTGAGGCTTGTCGCCGTACCGTCGGCAATGGGCACAATAGTGGCTCCGCTGAAGTTAGAACTGGTCGCGTACTGCACTTCCAGGCCGGTCAGCGCGCCGCCCGGCAGGGTCCAGTCGAGTTTGAAGCCAGTCTGCGACACGTTGCTGGCCATCAGGTTGGAGGGCGCGGCGGGCAGGGTGAGTTGGGAAACGCTCACCGGGTCGGAGAAGCCCTGGCCATTTTTAGCCCGCAGTTGGAAACTGTACGTCGTGTTGGGGTTCAGCCCGCTCACCACCTGGCTGGTGGCCCCGCCGCCGGGGTTGAGCGTCTGCACCGGGTTGCCACCCGTGCTGACGACCAGTTCGTAGGAATCGAGCGTTCCACCCGGCGAGGTCCAGTTGACCGTCAGCGACGTGGCCCCCACGCCGCTCGCGCTGAGGTTAATCGGCGCGTTGGGCAATGTGACCACGCTGATGGAGGGCGACGGGTCGGAATTGCCCGTGTTGTTGACCGCCCGGAGCCGCAGGTAATACGTGGTGTTTTGGCTCAGGTTGGTGAGGTTGTACGGCGGTGCCCCGATGCCGCTGATCGTGCTGGCCCCGGCAAAATTGGCGCTGGTCGCTACGTCCAACTGGTAGCTGGCGATGGTTCCGGCGGGCGGCGTCCAGTTCAGCGTCAGCGACGAGGTCGTCACGTTGCTGGCACTCAGGTTGGAAGGCGCGCCCGGCAGGATCAGCACGCCCAGCGGCGGAGCCGAATACCCCGACTCGCCCCCGGCGTTTTTGGCTTTGACGTGGAAATAGTAGACGGTGTTGGCCGAAAGCCCCGAAATGGCCTGGCTGGTCACGTTTCCGACCACCACCTGTTGCGGACTGGCCGAGAAGTCGTTCGCCGTCGAATACTCGACGGTGTAGCCGGTGATCGGTCCGGCGGGGGCGGTCCAGGTCAGCGTCAGACCACCCGATCCGATGGAATTCGCCGCGACGCCGGTGGGCGCTTGGGGTGCGTCGGGCAGGGTGAGCACGTTGAGCACGTCGGAGTTGGTACCCGTGCCGCCCGTGTTGATGCCCCGGATCCGCACGTAGTACGTGGTGTTTTGCGTCAGCCCGCTCAGGGGCTGGCTGGTGGTACCACCCCCGGCGATGGCGATGGTCGTTGCCCCGGCGAAATTCGACGCGGTGCTGTAATCGAGTTGGTAACTCGTAACCGGTCCCGCTGGCACGCTCCACGAAACCGTGAAACTCGTCTGGGTGACGAGGCTGGCGCTCAGGTTGGTGGGCGGCGCGGGCGCGGTGGGCAGGGTCTGGGCGTTGGTCTCGGCGGGGGTCGAACCGCCGCCCGCGTTGACGGCCCGCAACCGGAAGTAGTACGTCGTGTAGGGTTGCAGGTTCGACACCGTGGCGGTGGTGGCCGCCGCGTTGCCGATGTTCTGGCTGGGTACGGTGCCGCTGAAGGTCGGGTCGGTGGTGTACTGAATCTCGTAGCCGGTCTGATCGCCGGTGCCCGGTGCCTGCCATTGCAGGCCCACGGAGGTCTGGGCGATGTTGGTCACGATGAAATTGGTCGGCTGGCTCGGCGGGTCGGGCAGGGTCTGCACGCTGAGCGTGTTGCTGTACGCCGAATGCCCGCCACTGTTGAACCCGCGCAGGCGGAAGTAGTACGTCGTTTTCGAGGTCAGGCCGGTCACCTGCTGCTTGTTGGCGTTGCCGTCGTTGGTGACGATGGAATCGACGGGGCTGAAACCGGCGTTCTTCGAATATTCCAGCGTGTAGCCGTTCACGATCCCGCTCGAGCCGTTCCAGTTCACCGTCATCTGGGTCTGGGTCAGGCCGGTGGCGTTGGTGAGCAGGGGCGCGCCGGGCGGGTCGGGGGGCGTCTGAATCTGGATGACGTTCGAATACGCGCCGTAGCCCGATTCATCGCCGGTGTTCTTGGCCCGAATCCGAAGGAAGTAAGTCGTGTTCGGCGAAAGGCCCGTCACGCCAAAACTGCTGGCTCCGCCGCCGGGCGTGGGCGTCTGCACGACGTTGCCAAACCCGTTGTCGGTGGCCACCTGCAACTGGTAGCCGGTGAGGGTGCCGCCGGGCGGCGTCCACTGCACGTTCACCGCCGTTTGCTTGATGTAGGTTTTCGCCAGGTTGGTCGGGGCCGCTGGGCGGGTCAGCACGCTGAACTTGTTGGAATAGCCCGAATACCCCGAAGCATTCTGGGCTTTCATCTGAAAATAGTACGTCGTGTTGGCCTGCAAACCGCCAACACCCTGGCTGGTGCTGCCCCCGCCGGGGTTGAGCGTCAGCACACCGGTCGCGATGGCCGGGTCGGTCGAGTACTCCAGCAGGTAGTTGGTGAGGCTACCGTTGCCGCCGGGGGCCGTCCAGTTGAGCGTCAGCGCGTCCGCAGCGATGCTGCTGGCCGACGTAATCGTCGGCGGGTTGGGTTGGGTGAGGCCCTGCGTGGTGGCGGGGTCCGAAAGGCCGGTGCCGTTGAGGGCTTTGATTTCAAAATAATACACCGTGTTGGCCGAAAGCCCCGCAATGGCCTGGCTGGTGGCGCTGCCCGCCGGGTTGAGCGTCGTCGCCCCGCTCAAATCGGCGTTGGGCGAATACCGCAACTGGTAGCTGTCGGGGTTGGAGGGCGGCGCGCTCCACTGCACCGTCAGACCCGAGGTGGTCTGGCTACCACCCGTCACCTGGAAGTTCTGCGGCGCATCGGGCAGGGTGAGTTGGTTGATGGTCGCCGTCGGGTCGGAAACGCCCGTGCCGTTTTTCGCCTTCAGTTGGAAATAATACCGCGTGTTGGGTTGCAGGCTCCCCACCACTTGGTTGGTGGCTCCGCCGCCGGGCGTGAGCAGCGTGGCTCCGCTCAGGTCGGCCGCCGTCGAAACGCGCAGTTCGTAGCCGTCGGGGTTGGTGGCGGGCGTGTTCCACTGCACTGTCACCTGCCGGGCCTGAATGCCCGTGATGGACAATCCCCCCGGAGCCGCCGGGAGGGTAAGTTGCGAAACGGACGCCGGGTCGGAAAGGCCCGACCCGTTTTTGGCCTTCAACTCGAACGTGTACGACGTGTTCGCGGCCAGGCCCGTCACGTCGTAGCTGGTGGCCCCGGCTGCCACGAGGAGGGGCAGTGTCACGCCCGGATTGGGCGAAATGCGCAGTTCGTAGCCGTCCGGGTTCGAGGGCACGGCGGCATCCCACTTCAATTGCAAGCCACTGGTGGTGACGCTCCCCGGCTCGACCCGGAAGTTCTGCGGTGCGTCGGGGAGCGTCAGGGCGCTGATCGTCGGCGTGGGGTCGGAAACGCCCGTGCTGTTCTGGGCTTTCAATTGAAAATAATACGTCGTGTTCGGCGTCAGGCTCGTGACCGTGGTGGCCGGGGCGCTGCCGGCCACCGACGTGGGCGCGGCCGCGCTGGGGTCGCTGCTGGTCGAGTAGCGCAGTTCGTAGCTGGCCGGGTTGCTGGCGGGCGGATTCCAGCCGAGCGAAACTTGCCGGGCGCGCCGCTCAGTCACGGCAAAGCCCGTCGGCGCGGCGGGCAGGGTAAGTTGGTTAATGGTGGCCGTCGGGTCGGAAATGCCCGTGCCATTTTTCGCCTTCAGTTGAAAATAATACGTCGTGTTCGGCGTCAGCCCCGCGATGGCCTGGCTGGTGGCACTGCCCGCGGGCGTCAGCAGCGTCGCTCCGGCCAGTCCGGGGTCGGTCGAATAGCGCAATTCGTAACCATCCGGGTTCGTGGGCGGTGCACTCCACTGCACCGTCAGGCCGGTGGTGGTCACGCTGCCGCCCTGCACGGCGAAGTTCTGCGGGGCCGGGGGCAGGGTCAGCACGGGAGCCGAGGCGGGCGAAAAGGCCGATTCGCCGCCCGTGTTTTGGGCTTGGATTCGGAAAAAATACGTCGTGTTGGCCGTCAGCCCTGAAATCGGCTGGTTGGTGGCTCCGCTGCCGGGATTCAGCGTCTGAACGACGCTGGCGAACCCGTTGTCCGTAGCCACCTGGAGCACGTAGCCGGTGAGCGGGCCGCCGGGGGCGGTCCAGTTGGCGGTGAAACCGCTGGCCGAAATGCCGGTGGCGCTCAGGTTGGTGGGCAAGCCGGGCGGGTCGGGCAGGGTGGTGGTCGAAACCTGATTGGAATTGGCCGACGAACCGGTGGCGTTTTTCGCCCGCAACCGCAGGAAGTACGTCGTGTTTTGCGTCAGCCCGCTCAGGGTGTACGGCGAGGCGGTCGTGAAACTCGCAACCAGCGAACCCGTGAAATTCGAGTTGGTCGCGTATTCGAGGTCGTAGCCGGTCAGGCTGCCCGACGGGGCGTTCCACGACAGCGTGAGTTTGGTCTGGCCGTCGGGTGCGGCGGGCACGCCCACGGCGAGGCTGGTGGGGGCGTCGGGGTAGGTGAGGGCAGAGGTTTCGTTCGAGAAATTCGACTCGCCGCCGCTGTTCACCGCCCGGACTTTATAAAAATACGTTGTGTTGGAGGCCAGTCCGCCCGACTGATAGCTGGTCGAGTTGGCACCGAGGTCGGCGATTTTGCCAAAATTGGTGTTGTCGTTGGTCGAACGCCACACTTCGTAACCGGTTTCGTTGGTGGCGGCGTCGGTCCAGGTCAGGTTGATTTTATCGGTGGTGGCCACGACCGCCGTGGCCGACAGCCCACTCGGATCGGCAGGCGGGTTGGGCAGGGTGATTTCGTTGGTAGCGTTGGAATTGCCCGACGAACCCGACGCGTTTTTGGCCCGCACCCGGAAGTAGTACCGCGTGGCGGGGGTCAGCGTGTTGTTGGAATACGACGTGCCCGATAGCCCGGTGACCGTCGTCGTGCCCGTGGCAAAGGTGGCGTCGGTCGAGTAGTCGAGGTCGTAGGTGAGTGCGCCGCTGCCGCCGGGGTTGTTCCAGGCCACGTTCAGGGTCGTACGGCCGTCGGGGATGCCGGGCCGGGTGGGGTTTTGCAGGGTCGGGGCGTCGGGCAACGTGAGCGCGGCACCGGAGGTGGCGCTGTTGCTGCCGCCCGTGTTGCGGGCCGTTACCCGAAACGCGTACGACCGGTTGGCCGACAGGCCCGTAGCCGTGTAGGCATTGGAGTTGGCGGCCAAACTGCCCGCGATGGTCGTGAAGCCGCCGCCGTCTTCCGATTTCTCGACCGCGTAATTGTCCTCGTTGGTGGCCGCGTCGGTCCAGGTCAGGCCGAGTTGGGTGGTCGAGGTCACCGGCTGGGTGATGGCCACGCCCGTTGGTGCGGCGGGTGGGTTGGGAAGCGTGGTGGCGGTGGCTGCATCGGAGCTGGCCGACGAACCGGTGGCGTTTGTGGCCCGCACCCGGAAGTGGTACGTGGTGGCTGCCGCCAGACCGGTCACGTTCTGGCTGGTTCCGGCAATGCCCGTTACCGTGGTGGTGCTTCCCCCCGGAAACGAACCGCTTGTCGAGTAATCGAGGTCATAGCCACTCGCCCCGGTGACGCCCTGCCAGGAAACGTTCAACTGGTTGATGCCCGTCGGCGCGGCGGGAACGCTCACGCTGAGGCCAGTCGGGATGCCGGGTTTGGTCAGGGCCGAGGTGCTGACGTACGAAGAAATGCCGCCCTGGTTCTGCGCCCGTACCTGAAAGTTGTAGTTCGTTCCCGGCGAAAGGCCTGTGACGTTGAAACTCGTACCCGTCTGGGTGACAGTACCCGGCGGCACGGGCAGCACGAGTTCGTAGTTGCCCACCGGGCCACCCGAGGCGGGCGCGCTCCAGTTGAGGGTGAGCGTGGTGGTTTCAACGATCGACGCGGCGAAGGCCTGCGGCACGCCCGGCGGGGCGGGGAAGGTCGTCGCGTTGGCGATGTTCGACGTGTTCGCCCCGGCGGCGTTCACCGCCCGCACCCGAAACCAGTACTGCGTGCTCGAATTCAGCCCGCTGGCGTCGTAGGGCTGGGGCGGGTTGGCGGGCAACGTGGCAAAATCAGTGAACGTGGTGCCGTTCAGCGAACTTTCCACGACGTAACTGGCCTCGTTGTTGGCGTTGTCGGCCCAGGTCAGGCGGATTTTGTCAAAGGCAATGGCCTCCGCCGTCATGTTGGTCGGCGTGGCGGGCGGGTTGAGCAGCGTGGTGGCGTTGGCCGTGTTCGAGTTGCTGGCGGTACCGGTGCCGTTTTTGGCCCGCACCTGAAAATAGTACGTGGTGTTTTCAGAAAGGCCCGTCACGTTGTAGCCGGGGGCATTGGAGGCGGTGGTGAAAATCACCGAGAACGGCCCACCCGAACTTCCCGATTGCAGGACTTCGTAGCCCGTTTCGGTGGTCGAATTGTCGCCCCAGGTCAGGTTGATCTGGCTGCTGGAAAAAGCCGACGCGCTCAGGTCGCCGACGACGTTGAACTGCGTGGCGGCGTTGGCCGTGTTCGAGAACCCCGATGAACCCGTGGCGTTTTTGGCCAGTACTTTGAAATAGTACCGGGTGGCGTCGGTCAGGCCCGTGACGGAATGCGTCGTGGCGTTGGCGCCCTTGTCGGCGATTTTAGTGAAGGTGACGTTGTCGGGCGATTGGTACACCTCGAAGCCATCTTCGGTGGTCGAATTGTCCGTCCAGGCCAAATCAATCTGGCTGGTGGAAATCACCGTCGTGTTTAGTAAACTCGGCGCGTTAGGCAGGCCAAGCAGCGTGGTGACCGAACCCGTGCCGGAATTGTCCGAAGCGCCCGACGCGTTGGTGGCGCGTACCCGGAAAAAGTACTGCGTATTTTCGGCCAGGCCGCTCACGTCGGCGGAAGTAGCCGCGCCGTTGGCGATGGTCGTCGTGCTGAAGTTCTGGGAGAACCCGTTGTCGGTGGCCCGGTCGAGGGCAAACCCGCCCTGGCCGTTGGCGTCGGGCGTCCAATTGACCCGCACCCCGCTGGTGGTCACGTTGGTAAACGCCCCCAGCGTCGGGGTGCCCGGCTTCGTCAGGCCGGTGACCACGGCGGAGTTGGGCGAAGGGCCGTCCACGTTGACGGCCCGCACCCGGAAGTGGTAGGTCGTGTTGGCTCCCAGGCCCGTCACGCTCTGACTGGTTACGGCGATGCCCGTGACCGTGGTCGTGCCCGTGGCAAACGTGGCGTCGGTCGAGTAATCCAAATCGTAGGTGAGCGCCCCGGCGGAGGCCGTCCAGGAAACGTCAATCTGGCTGGTTGAAACGACCGTAGTGCCCGGGTTGGCCGGGGCCAGAGGCGGGACGATCAGGCGATTGGGGTGGGCAAAAACAAGGGTGGTGCCGCCAAGAAACCAACCCAGGTACACCAGCAGCAGGCGGGTAAAACGTGTTTTCATCAGAACGTAGGTTTGTTGAACAGGGAGAAGTATCCGGCACCGCGCGTCAGGTCAACGCGGGCGTCGGAAGGGTACTGGGGTTGGCGGCGGATGAATAAACGGACGAAACACGGGGCAAAACCCCATCGGTGAAAGAACCAAAAAGCAACAGAAACACAGGAGATTAGATAGGTTTTCGAGGTTATGGTTCCGAAAAGTAAGCAGAAGTTCCGAGTTAGCCGCCGTCCTTCCCGGATTTTTATTGAGCGGTCAGCCGCCCCGCCGTCCGCCCGCAACGGCCTGGTTTCGGCGGGAATCGGGGGGCGCTGGCCTTTTCCGCAATTCCGCTTATTTTTGGGCGATAACCTCCTTCTTCATGAAAACCACTCAATCCAGCGCCGCCCGCTTGCTCCGCCGGGCTGGTTACAGCCTGCTGGTGGGGTTCGGACTGCTCAACGTGCTGCTGGCTTTTCACGCCTACTCATTCACCTATTTTTACGAAACCAGCCAGGTGCCCTGGCGCAAACCCGAGGACCTTCCCGCGGGTGAAAAGCTCCGTCAGGCGCTGTTTGGCTTTAAATTCGGCAAGCGACCCGGCACGGAATTCCCCGAAAAACCCTTCCGGACCGTGCATTTTGCCAACCCCGACGGGCAGCAACTCGAAGCCTGGCACACGCAGGTCAGCCACCCGAAAGGAACCGTGCTGCTTTTTCACGGCCACGCGTCGAACAAGGCCATGATCCGGGACGAACAGGCCTTTTTCCGTTCGCTGGGGTTCAACACGCTGGCGGTCGATTTCCGCGCCCACGGCAACAGCGAGGGCAACGTTTGCACGGTTGGGTACCGGGAAGCGGGCGACGTGAAAGCGGCGTACGACTTCGTGAAGGCCAGCGGAGAAGCCAGCGTGGTGCTCTGGGGTGTGTCGATGGGCGCGGCCTCGCTGCTGAAGGCCCTGCACGATTTTCCCGAAATAAAACCCAGCCGGGTGATTCTGGAATGCCCTTTCGGTTCGATGCAGGCCGCCGTGGATGGCCGGATGCGCTCGATGCACCTGCCCACGACGCCGTTTACCCAACTGCTGTTGCTCTGGGGCAGTGCCGAGCGGGGCATGTGGGGTTTCGGCTACCGGCCTTCTGACTACGCGCACGACGTGCATTGCCCCACGCTGCTTAACTGGGGAGCCAACGACAACCGGGTGCTCCGGCCCGAAACCGACGCAATTTTTGCCAACCTGGCGTCGCCGAAGAAGAAATTAGTGATTTTTGAAAAGAGCGGTCATCAGGCGTTCTGCCAGAACGAGCCGGAGAAATGGCGGACGGAAGTGGCCGGATTTTTGGGCGTGGCAGAGCGCACGCTGGGGGTGAAAATGGGGGAGTGAAAAAGCCCGGTCAGAGCAGCTTGATGACCGTGATGATGAGCGACGAAAACCCGAGTAGCAAGACGATCAACCACTTGAGTTGGTCTTTGAAACCAGCTTCGATTTTGGCCTCAGTACTTAGCCTGACTTGAGCCGCCTCTGTTTTAATGAGGGTCTCCAAACGAGTGATTTCCCCCTCCAATCGTTTTGTGTGACTGGTAGCCGAATCGCCAAGCCGGTCAACTTGATTCTCAAGACGAAGGATGTCTTCCTTTGTCGCTGCCGCTTCAAGGTCTTCGTGGAAACCCGATTTCAGGAATTCCACCAGCGTCTGGGTTTCTTTTTCACCCAGTTTGCCTTTCAGCGTCTGGAATAATTCGATTTCGCTGACGGCCATCGTCGTGAACTTTTTCGGTGGTGCCCAAAGAAAACCAAAAATTGGTGTCAGTCAAACGGTTGCGGTCGATTTTTTTGTCGCTTCCGCCGCCGCGCAGGTGCCGCAGCCTTTGGGACAACCGGCCTGTTTGCGGCTGAATGCCCGGCGGACCAGGTTGCCCAGGTAGGCCAGCGCCCCAGCGAACAGCAGGAAGATGAGGAGGTTCTCGGTCATGACGTTTTCCGGTTTGCCAGCCTAACGGCATTCGCCGTCGGAAAGTTTAGCGTCGCCCATCCGTTACAACTTCAGGATCACGAATTCCACCCGCCGGTTTACCTTCCGCTCGGCGTCGGTGCCTTTTTTCACCAGCGGGCGCATGTCGCCGTAACCGACGGTCTGGATGCGGTTGGCGGCAATGCCGTGCTCGACGAGGTACCGCTGGCAGGCCTCCACGCGGTCCTGCGAAAGCTGCTGGTTGGCGTCGTGGTCGCCGATGATGTCGGTGTGGCCTTCCAGCCGGATTTCCATCACCGGGTTGTCTTCCATCATGGTGGTAAGCCGGTTGAGTTCGGCGAAGGAAGCGGGCAGCAAATCGGCCTTCGACACCTCAAAATAAATGTTGTTGAGCGTGATTTTGTCGCCCACCGTCAGCGGTGTCAGCAGGATGTCGCGGGTGAGGGTGGTGCCGGCTTTCCCAAGCTCGAGCACGCCGTTGGCGGCCAGGTAGCCCCGCGCCGAGGCCACGTAGGTGTACACCTGCCCGCGGTCGAGGGTCATTCGGTAGGAGCCGGTCGAGGCGAAACTCTGGACCGAATCGACGGACTGCTTGCTGCTCGAAAGCTGGTAATCGATGGTGGCACTAATTGGGCGTTTGGTGCGGGCGTCGCGGACGGTACCCGACACGACCACCCGGCTCACGACGGGCGGCGCGGGGGCCGGAGTTGGGTCAGCGGTTTCGCCCGGCTTGTTGGTGCGCCGGGGTGGTACGGGGTTCGGCGTGGGGTTGGGTTGGGGTTGAGGCTGGTAAACCGGATCGGCGGGGTTGCGCACGAAGAGGTCGTAGATGTTCCAGCACACGATGTAGTCGTAGTCGTTGCACTCGAAGAGGTCGAAATTTTCGAGGCCTTTGTCGAGCCGCTCGAAGTAGAGCACAAAATCCACCCGGTCGCCGGGAAAGGTGTTGCGCTGCTGGGGTTCGATGGGAATGCCTTCGGCCCTGATGAACCGAAACGCCCGCGCGCCGTTGGCCGCCACCAGCCGCCCGTTGGGGTCGAAGGCGATGAAACTGGTGGGCAAGGCGCGGCCTTCCTGGTCGTAGCGGGGCCGGTCGTTGTTGACGTAACTCACCCGAAGAACGGTGTAATTGCCCGACAGGCGGATGTCCGTGACGCGGACGCCGGGGTTGGCCGGGCGACCCGCTCCGGGCTGGTTGCTCCCTGGCGGGTATTGCGTACGCCGGTCGTCGGGGTAGTTGCCACCGGAGGTACCACCGCCGTTTCCGCCGTTGGGATAGGTTCCGAAGCCGCAGCCAGTCAGCAACGCGGCAAGCAGCAGGCAATAGAAAGAGATTTTCATGGAACATAAACCGGACGCTACCGGTCGGAGTGCTTTTAGAAGTGGAAGCGAGTGCGGGCCAATGGAAAACAGGAGAGGAATCAAAAATCGAAAGGTTAAATTCTTGAGTTAAAGAATTTTAACGTTTCGGTTGTCTTTTCGCCCTGCTCGCTTGGTTCCGCCCCGGCGGTTATTCGCCCATGTACCCCGACACCAACGCCCGGAGTTCGTCGTGAACGCCCGCCGCCGCGCCGATGACGTTGCCGCCGAACAGAAACGTGTCGCCGCCCGCGAAGTCGGTTACGGTGCCGCCCGCCTCGCGGATGAGAAGCACGCCCGCGGCCATGTCCCAGGAGTTAAGCTGGTACTCGAAAAAGCCTTCGAACCAGCCCCGCGCCACGTAGGCCAAATCGATGGCCGCCGAGCCGAGCCGCCGGAAGCCGTGCGTCCGTTCCATGATTTCGACCAGCAAATCGAGGTACGCCTGCCGCTGGGTGCCGGGTTTGTATGGAAACCCGCACGCCAGCAAACTTTCGGCCAGCGCCGTCACCGCCGAGACGTGCATCGGCGCGCCGTTGCAAAATGCCCCGCCGCCCTGCCAGCCGTAAAACGCCTCGTCGTGGCTGGGGTCGTAAATGACGCCCAGCACGGGTACGCCGTTTTGCAAAAGGCCCACGCTGATCGTGAAGTACGCGTAGCCGTGCATGAAGTTGGTCGTGCCGTCGAGCGGGTCGATAACCCAGACGAACTCCTGGGTTTTTGATTGCTCGACGGTGCCCTCCTCGGTGATGAATCCCGCTTCGGGCAGCAGTTCGCCCAGCCCCGCGACCAGCATTTTCTCGGATTCCTTGTCCACGAAACTGACGAGGTTGTTGGGCGCGCCCTTGAATTCGGTCACGGTGCGGTCGAACCGCGCCACTTCGAGGCGCTGAAACGCGCCGACTTCTTTGGTCAGGGCCACGACCTGCGGGCAGAGGGAATCAAGCTTCATGAACGGGAGCGGGTTGGGTGGTTTGGGTATGATAAAAACGGCGAAGCTGAAACAGCCGGGTCATCAGCAGAATTTCGACAAAATAGGTATGGCTTTCCATCGCCGTGAGCGCAAAACCAGCGGCGGCCAGCAGGCCGAATACCAGGCAGTACCAGAGCAGCCAGCGAAAATGCGGTCTTTTTCGCAGCAAAAAGCCAGCAACGAGGTGAGTCGGCGAGTAGATGAGCAGCGAAGCGTTCCAATCCGGCACGCCGTGGTCGGTGCCAAACCAAAGGAACGTCAGAATCAGCCCAACGCTGCCCGCCAGCAGCAGCAGGGTTTTGTCCAACCAGAAGGGTTCGTCCGAATGCTTTCGGTACAGCCACACCCCGACAGGAAGCAGCAACAGAAGCAGAACCAGTTGAAGGTACCCGGCCCCGATGCCCCGCGCTACCGGTTGCGCCACGAAGAGTTCGTTGGTCGCGCTCACCAGCGGCTGATCGCCGTTGCGGGCTTTCGCCACGGCCTTCATTAAATTGTCGGGCAGGTACATGGCCTGCTCGAAGGTGGCCGTTTCGTCGGCGGGCTGGCCGATGGCAAGGTTCATGCCCAACCGGGCGAAGGGCTGGGTGCGGAGGTAGTTGTTCATCCAGCGGCGGAAACTCTTGCCCTCCAGTTCAGGTACGGGCGTCCAGCGGAAGCCACTGCCGACGGCCAGTTTCAGCACGTCGCGGGGGCGGCTGGCGCAGTTGTCGTAGTAAAATTTATAGCGGTACCCGCGATTTTCGGGGCGGGCGTTGGTTTGCAGGAAGTCGAACAACCGCTGTTTTTGTTCGGGCGAGAGGTTGAGCACCTGCTCGGTCAGGCTGCGGTTGTCGCCCTGCGCCTCGGCCATTGAATACCGGAGCGGGTACACGCTCAGAATGTACGGCAACGTGCCCCGGATGAATTTCCAGTAAAAATTGCCCGTCCGGAAGTCGAACGTGCCGTAGTTGTACACGTTGTCGATGCCCGTAGCGGGGTCGTCCACCCAGATGGCCGTGTGGCCAAAACTGGTGTAGAGTTCCTCGCCGGGGGCCATCGTCAGGAGGCTCACTTTGGCCTGGGGGCTGAGGAGTTGGCAGTTGGCGGTTGGCAGTTGGCAGCAGAAAAAAAGCAGAACAAACAGTGGCTTCGCGGGCAAGTACTGCCAACTGCCAACCGCCAACTGCCTACTGCGCGCCCGCGACGACGACGACGATTTCGCCCCGGATGGTTGCCTGGTTGTACACATAATGCGAATGAATTTCGAGTAAACTGCCCCGGATGGTTTCTTCAAAAACCTTGGTCAACTCCCGCGAAACCGACGCGGGGCGTGTGATGCCGAAGGTGTCGATAAACTGCTCCAGGGTTTTCAAGAGCCGGTGCGGCGATTCGTAGAAAACCATCGTCCGGGCCTCGTCCTTCAATGCGGAAAGGCGGGTGAGGCGGCCTTTTTTCGGGGGCAAAAATCCTTCAAACGTAAACCGGTCCGTGGGCAAACCCGAATTGACCAGCGCGGGCACGAAGGCCGTCGGGCCGGGCAGGCACTCCACCGGCACTCCCGCCCGCAGGCATTCGCGCACCAGCAGAAAACCCGGATCGGAGATGCCCGGCGTGCCGGCGTCGGAGCACAGCGCAAGGGTTTTGCCTTCCCGCAGCAACTTCACTACGCCCGGTACCGACGTGTGTTCGTTGTGGGTGTGGTGGGCATACAGGGCTTTTTTGATGCCCAAATGGCTGAGCAGCAGGCCAGTGGTGCGCGTGTCTTCGGCCAGCACGGCGTCTACGGCCTGCAAAATTTTCACCGCCCGCAGCGTAATGTCGTCGAGGTTGCCGATGGGCGTGGGGACGAGGTAAAGTTTCAAGAGGGGCGCGTAGTCTTGGCAGTGGGCAGTTAGCGGTAAGCAAAAAGCAAAATCGAAGCGTGCCCCCTGTTAACTGCCTACTGCCAACTTGTCGACTTCGGCGGCCAGCTTCCGGTCTTTGTCGGTCACGACGTTGCCCGCGTCGTGGGTGCTGAGGCGGAGCGTTACCTGGTTGTAGGTGTTTTCGATGGTCGGGTGGTGGTCCATTTTTTCGGCCAGAAACGCCACGCGCGTCAGGAACGCAAAGGCTTCCTGAAAATTGGCGAACCGGAAGGCGCGCACGAGTTGGTTGTCGGTTTCCTGCCACATGGGAGAGGGGGATTGGTCGGGCAAAAGTACACAATCGGAGCCGCGCCCGTTGGCTTGCCGCCGCGTAAATTTCCCGGACATACCCTGAACAGCCATGGCCTTCGGGAGTCTTCGCCGCTTGGGGAGCCACCACAGCGCGTCGGCTGGCACAATTTTTACTTAGAAAACAGAACATTACCCGTCCCACCGAGGGGTTTCGCCGAGTGAAGAAATTTCTGCGCTACTTTTTTCTGGGCATTCTTGCGTTGCTGCTGCTCGTGGCGGGAGCCGTCGGCGTGATCGGGTTCACGGCGGTGGGCGAACGCTTGGTGACGAGTCAGGTTAACAAGTACCTGGCGAAAAAAATCAAGACGCCCTTCCGGGTAGGCCGAATCAAATACCGCATTCCCGACTGGATTCTCCTCGAAGACGTCTTCGTGAAAACGCCCCAGGGCGACACGCTGCTCGATGGTGGCCTGGTGCGCGTGGACCTCGACATGCTTGGATTGCTGCAAAACCGGGTCGTTCTCAACCAGGTCGAACTGGCCCGGATGCGCGTCAACATCACCCGCACCCTGCCCGACACGGCCTTCAATTTTCAATTTCTGGTGGATGCCTTCACCGCCGAAGACCCGTCGGCGAAGCCGAAAAAAACGAAGGTGGACACCACCGCCGCCCCGCTCGACATCGCCCTGACGGGCTTGGGCCTCAACGACGTGCGCGTCCGGTACCACGACGACGTAGCCGGCGCGGACCTGACTGCCACCGTGGACACGCTCGGTCTGCGCTTCGACGAAGCCAACGTGACCCGGTCGCGGTACCACGTCGGGACGTTTTTCGCCAGCGGCATCACCACGAAAGCGCGGATTTACGAAGGCCTGCCCACGCCGCCTTCGAGCACGAAAAGCGACACCCTTGACCTGCGCATCGGCACCTGGAACCTGCGCCGCACCCGCTGGGACGTGGCCGTGGAAACGGCGGGATTCACCACCACCGGCGCCGTCGGGCAACTCAAGGTGGTGGGCCGACAACTCTACCTCGATGGCCAGCAGGTTGCCCTCGACACCCTCGACCTGCGCAATTCCGACCTGGCGTTCGTACTAAGCGCGGGGGGCACGGGGCGGGGGGCAAAGGGCGGGGAGCAGAGGGTGGAGAGCAAAACCGGCCTTTCAGAAACGGCAAAACCGCAAAAATACCCGAACTCTTCGACCCCGCGCCCCGCGCCCCCTGCCCCCGGCACTTCCGGCTGGCAGGCCACGCTCTCCCGGCTTTTTCTCCAAAACAACCGCATCCGTTTCGACGACCAAAGTCAGCCCCGCCAACCCAAAGGCCTCGACTACGCCCACCTCGACTTGCGCGACGTGGCGCTCAATGGGCGCAACGTGGCCTACCACCCCGACCGCATCACGGCGGGCATCAGGCAGGGCACGTTCCGGGCATCGAGCGGGCTGACGCTGCGCCGCCTCGACGCCGACGCCGTGTACACCGACCAGCGGGTTACGGTGAAAAACCTGCTGGTGCAAACGCCCCAAACCCTGCTCCGCGACGGCCTCGAACTGACCTACGATTCGCTGGCGCAATTGTCAAATCCGCGTTTTGCCCGTCGGGTCGGCGTCAAACTGAACCTGCGACAAAGCCAGTTGGCCGTCGCGGACCTGTTGCAACTCGTGCCGACGCTGGCGAAAACACCGCCGTTTGCGGGCAACGAAACCGCCATCCTTCGCGCCAACACGCAACTTTCGGGTACGCTGGCCTCGCTCAACGTACCGAATCTGGAACTCTCCCTGCTGTCGGGCACCCGCCTGAAAGCCAGCGGGCAACTCACCAACGTGACCGACCCGCAGCGCGTTGGGCTGGATTTGGCGCTTCGCGAAGCCAGTACCAGCCGGGCGGATTTAGTGAAACTGGTGCCGAAAGGCGCGTTGCCCCCCACCCTCGACCTACCGCCCAGCCTGAGCCTGACCGGCAGGGTGCGCGGCGCGCTCGACGCCTTGAACCTTGACGTGAAACTGGCCACGGCCTGGGGCGCGGCGGCCTTCGATGGCACCCTGAAAAACTTCGTTTCCGGGAAAGGACAGGCGTACGATGGCACCGCTACGCTGACCGGTTTCGACGCGGGCAAGTGGCTGAAGCAACCGCAGCAGTTGGGCAAAATCACGGCGAAAGCGACGGTGAACGGCCGGGGCCTCGACGTAAAAACGATGCAGACCGACTTCCGCCTCGCGGTGGACGAAGCCACGCTCAACGGCTATCGCTACCAGCATTTCAACGCCACGGGTACCCTCGCGGGCGGCCTGCTCGACGTGAAAGGCGGCATCGACGACCCCAACGCCCGGCTCAGTCTCGACACCCGCGTGGGGTTGCTCGGCGACTTCCCCAGCATCCAGGGCGAGGTGGCGGTTCAGGAAGTGGATTTTCAGAAACTGGGCTTTTACAAAGACCCGCTCATCCTGCGGGGCCGCATCGCCCTGGCGATGACCTCGACCGACCCAACCCGGCCCGTGGGCACCATCCGGGCGCGCGACGCGGCGCTGACGATGAACGGAAAAACCTACCCCATCGACTCGCTTTTCCTGCGGGCCAACGCCGAAGGAACCCGCAAATCGGTGCTGGCGCGGGTGCCGTTTGGCCAACTGGCGCTCAACGGACAGTTTGAGTACACCCGCTTGTACGACATCATCGCGGGCGAAGTGCGGCGGTATTTCGATTTGCCCCAACTGGCTTTCAAGCGCGTGCCGCCGCCCTACGATTTCGACATTCAGGCCAAAATCTACCAGGATTCGCTGCTGCGGGCGTTCGTGCCCCTGCTCACCCGCCTCGACACGGTGCGGCTGGTGGCCTCGCTCGACAACACCCGCGATACCACGCTCACGGCCACGCTCACGACGGGCGTCGTTGAGTACGACACCACGACCATCGCCGGTTCGCGGCTGACGCTCCGGGCGGTGAACAACCAACTCAACCTGAAAGGGCGCGTGGACGCGGTGGCCACCAAATCGCTCCGCATCGGCCCGACGCTTTTCACCGGCACCGCCGCCAGCAACCAGCTTCAGTTTCGGGTCGTCAACAAAGACTCCGTCGGTCAGGATCGCTACGGCTTGGCCGGGCGGCTCAGTTTGCTCGGTGAAAATTACCGCCTCAGCCTCGCCCGCACTGGTTTGCTGACCAACTACCGGCGCTGGGAAGCCGATACGGCGGGTTTCATCCAGTACGGGCCGACGGGCATCCGGGCCGAGCGGTTCATCGTTTCGCTCGAAAACGACTCCGCCGGTACCCGCCGGGAACTGCAAATGCTGACGCTCAACAGCACCGATCCCAGTCCCAACGCCCACCTGCGCGTGGATTTGCTCAACCTCAACCTGGCCAGTATGGCGCGGCTGGCGGGGCAGGATACGACGCTGGCCAACGGTACCCTCAACGGCACCGTGTACCTGCGCGACGTGCTCACCAACCTGTCGTTTACGGGCTACCTCAACGCCACCGCGCTCCGGGTGACGAAACAGCCCATCGGCAACCTGACCGCCCGGTTTGAAGACCAGCCCGACGGACGCATCCGCGCCGACGCCACCCTGACCGGGCCGTACAACGACGCCCGGATCGCGGGTTTTTACAACCCAAAATCTGCCGATGCCCCGCTTGAC
Source organism: Spirosomataceae bacterium (assembly GCA_965249815.1). Lineage (GTDB taxonomy): Bacteria > Bacteroidota > Bacteroidia > Cytophagales > Spirosomataceae > JAJAZB01. Next base: position 3,235,804 of record CBDFMV010000003.1, read on the forward strand.
GTGACGGTTGATTTGCAGCGGCTCGATGCCCGCACCGTCGAGGCGTTCAGCTTTGGGCAGATGCGCCAGGCCAGCGGAAAACTCACCGGGCAAATCCGGGTGACGGGTACGCCCACGGAGCCGAAAATGAACGGCAGCGTGGCCTTCGATTCGGTGAAATTCACCGTTGCTCAAAACAACGCCACCTACCGCATCGACCAGGAAAGCCTCAAATTCAGCGGTTCGACCATTGCCATCACCGACTTCAACCTGCGCGACACCCTGGGCCGGACGCTCACCACCAACGGCACCGTCAGCCTCGGCAAACTGCCCGACGTGAGCTACGATTTGCGGGTGAACGCCGAGAAATTTATGGTGCTCAACGCCGCCCGCAAAGACAACGACTACGCCTACGGCAACGCCGCCGTGAGCGCCAGCCTGCGCATCCGGGGCAGCGGCAGCAGTCCGTCGATCACCGGCAACGTGCAACTCGATGAAGGCAGCCGCGTGACCGTGGTGTTGCCCGACCAGGGGCCGGGGGCCAACGAAGCCCGCAAAGTCGTGACCTTCATCGACCACAATGACACGCTCGCGCTGCGCAAATACCTCGTGCTGCCCCGCCGCGACACGGCCCTGACGCGGCTGACCTTTGAGGGCCTCACCAATTCGCAGATTTCGCTCACGCTCGGCGTCGACGACAAGTCGGAACTGACCCTGGTGGTGGACGAACTCAACGGCGACAACCTCCGCGTGCGCGGCAACGCCAACCTGAACCTGAGCCTTAATGCGGCGGGTGAGGTGTCGGTGCTGGGGCGGTTCGACGTGACCGAGGGCGAGTATTCGCTCACGTACCAGGTGCTGAAGCGGGCGTTTAAGCTCGAGAAAGGCGGGTACATCCAATTCACCGGCGACCCGCTCCGGGCCGATTTGAACCTGACGGCGGTGTACCGGACCAACACCGCTCCACGCGATTTGGTGTTGAACGAAGTGGGCAAAAACCTGGCGTTCAACGCCAAGATTCCCTTCGAGGTCCGGTTGAGCATGAGCGGAAACCTGGCGACCCCCAAACTGTCGTTCGACATCCGGCTTCCCGAAAACAGCCTCATCGGCCCGATCGTCGCCAACGCGGTGAACAGCAAACTGGTCCAGCTCCGGCAGGACCCGTCGCAGATGAACAAGCAGGTGTTTGCGTTGCTGGTGTTGAACGGGTTCATACCCGAAAATTCGGCGAACTTCTTCTCCGGGTCGGGCGGCGGGGGCGGCACGGTAATCGCCGAAAACATCGCCCGGAGCAGCGTGAGCAGGATTTTGTCGCAGCAACTCGAAAAATTCGCGTCGAGCGTGCTGAAAGGGTTCGACGTCAACTTCGATTTGCAATCGGCCAACGACTACGTGTCGTCGGTGGGCGGCGACCGGGGCGTGCGCGGTGGCCGCACCGACCTCAACGTGGGTTTGTCGAAAAGTTTTTTGAACGGCCGCCTCTCGGTGACGGTGGGCAAAAACTTCGTGCTCGAAAACAGCACGGGCATCAACCGAAACCAGTCGGAGGTGTTCGACAACGTGTCGCTGAATTACAACCTTTCGCAGGACGGGCGCTACGCCCTGCGCGGCTACCGCCAGAACAGCCTCGACACCAGCGACCCCACGGCGGTGCTCGACGGCTACATCATCGAAACCGGGGTGGCGTTTGTCATCACCGTGGATTACAACCTGTTGCGTGAATTATTTCAGAAACCCACGGGACGGAAATCGCTTTTTTAGGATGAAGCCAGCCCGTAACCTGCGACTTTGGATGAAAAAGCGGCGACCCAACGCCGCCGGGACGCGGGTTGCCCTGACGCTCGGCTGCCTGCTGGTGTTGAACGCCTGCAACGTAGCCCGCCGGTTGCCGCCGGGCGAGAAGCTGTACGTCGGAGCCGATTTTAAACTCCAGGCCGACGAGTCCGTTTCGAAAGCCCGCCGCAAGGAAATTGCATCGGGGCTGGCCGGTCTGGCCCGGCCCCGACCAGCCAAAACCCTCTTTGGTTTTCCCTACAAAGTCTGGTTGTATTATTTGCTTAAGGAAGAGAAGAAGCAAAACACCACGAAGCGCAAATTCGGCGAAGCGCCCGTGCTGGCCAGCGCCCGCGCCCTGACGGCCAACGAAACCGTGTTTCGGGCTTACCTCGAAAACGAAGGGTACTTCAAGAGCAGCGTCAGCAGCCGGTACGTCGAAAAGAAGGGCTATCAGGTTCGGGCCGAATACACCGTGCAGGTGCCGCACCGCTATGAATTCGACAGCGTGCGGATTCTGGCTGATTCCACGCCCGTGGGCAAGGCCCTGCGGCTTTCGGCCCGGGAGTCGCTCCTCGACGCGGGCGACCCGTACCGGTTCGAGGTGATTCAGGCCGAGCGGCAGCGCATCAGCCAGTTCATGAAACGGCAGGGGTACTACTATTTCCAGCCCGATTACGTGGCCGTGCTGGCCGACAGCGCCGTGGGCGCGCACCGCGTAAAACCCTACCTGGCCCTGAAACCCGACATGCCCTCGGCGGCGCGGTTGCCGTACAAAATCCGGGACGTGTACATTTATTCCAACTACTCGCTCGGCGGCGGGTTTGCCGACACCAGCCGGAGCCAGGCCCGCCCCGTGCCCACCGACACGGCCATGCGGCGGGTGTTTATCGTCGATTCGGGGCGGTTGTACAAACCCCAGTTGTTCCGCGACGTACTCAGCGTGCGGCCCGGTCGGCGTTACAACAGCCGGGCGCAGGATTTGACGCTGTCGCGGTTGATCAACCTCAACGTCTTCAAGTTCGTCCGCAACCGGTTCGAGCCCATCGGCGACACCACGGCGCGGCAGCGCGACACGGCCCAGCTCGACGTGCATTATTACCTGACGCCGTACCTGAAGAAATCCGCCCGACTCGAAGTGGCCGGACTGAGCAAATCGAACAGCCTCGTCGGCTCGCAACTGACGCTGAGCTGGCGCAACCGCAACACGCTGCGCCGGGCCGAACTGCTCACCATCAACGCCAGCACGGGCGTGGAATGGCAGGTGGGGGCGCGCAGCCAGGGCGTGACCAACTACCGCTATGGCCTCGACGTTGGTATGTCGTTTCCGAGGCTGGTGGTGCCGTTTCCCATCCGCTACGACCGGCGGCGCGATTTACCCAAAACCAACGCCACGGTGGGCTACGAACTCATCCGCCGCAACCAGTTGTACGACCTCAACTCAATCCAGAGCACGTTCGGCTACGCCTTCCGCACCAGCCAGCAAACCGAACACACTGTGACACCGCTGAGCGTGACGTACGTGAAAATCAACAACTACGGCGATCGTTTTTTTGATATCTTAACGAGCACTGAAATTGACGAGAACGTCCGAAACCAATACGTAAACCTGCTCACGGCCGACCAGTTCATCCTCAGTTCGCTCTACAGCTTCACGCACAATTCCCCGCCGCAGAGCCGGTCGCCGTACGCGTACCGCCTCGCGGCCAGCTTCGAACCGGCGGGCAACCTGGCCGGGCTGCTGGCCACCGCGCGCAACAGCGAGGGCAAGAAAACCCTGCTCGGTCAGGCTTTTTCGCAGTACGTCCGCCTCGACCTCGACGCCCGGCAGTACTGGCGGCTGGCCCCGAGCCTCACCTGGGCCACGCGGCTGTTTGCCGGAGCCGGGTTTTCGTACGGCAACTTCGACCAGATGCCTTTCGTGAAGCAATACTTCGTCGGCGGCAGCAACAGCGTCCGCGGCTTCCGCCCGAGGGCCATCGGGCCGGGAACGGTGAAACGGGTCGGCACCGGCACGCCACTGATTCAGGACGGCGGCGGCGACATCAAATTGGAGGGGAATACCGAGTTTCGGGGGATTCTCAACAAATACATTCAGGGCGCGCTGTTCGTCGATGCGGGCAACGTGTGGATGTACCAGAATGCGGGCTTCGGAGCGGGGGCCGTATTCGGTTCTAACTTTCTGCGCGAACTGGCCGTCAGCACGGGTGCCGGGCTGCGCATCGACGTCCAGTATTTCCTACTCCGCTTCGACCTGGCGTTTCCAGTTCGCAAGCCTTACCTCCCGGACAACCAACGCTGGGTTTTCAACGAAATCAACTTCCGTGATTCCGCCTGGCGGCGGGAAAACCTGGTTCTGAACATCGCCGTGGGGTACCCGTTTTAAGGAGTGCGGAAGGGAGATTTGGGATGGCGGATTGAAAAACCACCCGTTCGTGGAGCAATTCGCCATCCCCAATCTCCCTTCCGCAATCGTTTCACCGTCCCGGCGAAAACCGTCGCCCGTCAATCGTAGCGTATTTGAAATCGCTGGGGCCGTTGAACACCGCGTTGTCGAACGTTGAGCCGTTGGGCAGGTGGGTGTACTTGAAGTCGGCGACGTGGTCGAAGTGAGCACCTTCGAAGCTGACCCGCTCGCCGAATTGCGTGTACTTGAAATCAGCCGCGCCGTCGAACCGGGCGTTCTGAAATCCGGTCGCTTCGTCGAAATTCGTGTATTTGAAATCAGCCACGACCCGGAAGGTGCAATTGCCAAAGTCGGAGGTGCCGTCGAAGCGCGTGTATTTGAAATTGGCCCCCTCGCGGAAGCGGCATCCCGCAAACGTGGCCCGTTGCCGGAGGTGGGCGTATTTGAAGGCCGCGTCGTCCTCGAACGTGCAATGATCGAACGTCAGGGCCTCGTTAAAATCGGCGTTGTAGAGCACCCCGTTCAGGCGGAGCGTGCCGCCGATGCCCTGCGTAGTGCGGTAAGCCAGCAGCTTGCCCCGGAAGGTGCAGTTGCGAAACGTCAGGGGGACTTCCACCGTAGCGAGGTACGTCTCGGTGCTGCCCCAGTTGCCGTTTTGCACCCGTTCCCGGTTGGCGAGGCTGGTCAGGTCGAGGTCACCCTCGATGGTGACGTTTTCGTAGGAAACGGCCTGTTTGTGGTCGATTTTATCGAAAATTTCTTTGGCGTTCACCACGCGCTGGGCGAAAGACATAGCGACGGCGAACAGAAGAAACAGGATGGAGGTCAGGAGCTTTTTCATCGGAGGGGTGCGGGGGTTTTCCGTTTTGCCGGAAAGATGAAAAAGCAGGGCGGCGGGTTGCACGGGGCGAAAAAAAAGCGCCGACCAAAGGTCAGCGCAACGGGTTTTGCAGAGGGAGAGGGATTCGAACCCCCGGACCTTTGACAGTCAACGGTTTTCAAGACCGCCGCGATAGACCACTCCGCCATCCCTCTGTTTAGGTGGGCAAAAATACGGAATCAGCCGGAGGCTAACAGCAGGAAGGTGAGATTTTTTAACCCCGCATCTTCCCTCACGCCGTCAGCGCCGTCAGCAAATCCGCCTGGGTGATGATGTGGACCTGCTGAGCCTCGTCGCGCACGAGGAGGGCCTTGTTTTCACGGTCGATGAACGAGGCCAGCACGTCGAGGGTGCTGTCGAGGGCCACGAACTTGAAGGGTTTTTCCATCACCTCCGCCACGGGCCGCTCGCGTAAATCGGGGCTTTCGATGAGCAGCGAAAGCACGGTCGAGTCGTTGAGGCTGCCCATGAAGTGCCCCGTTTCGTCCACCACCGGAATCTGCGAAATGCCGCTTTGGTTGAGCAACCGAATGGCCTCGCTCACCCGGGATTGCGGCGTCAACGTGACCAATCGTGAGGCTCCGTTGCGCCGCTGCACGATGTCGCGGGCGGTGGCGAACGAGCGGCTTTCGAGGTAGCCGTGGTCTTTCATCCAGGCGTCGTTGTAAATTTTGCCGAGGTAGCGCGTGCCGTGGTCGGGTAGGAGAATGACCAGCACGTCGTCGTCCTGGAGGTGCTCCTTCGCCCATTCGAGCGCGCCGTGAACCGCCGAGCCGCAGCTCCAGCCCACGAACAGCCCTTCCTCGCGGGACAGCCGACGGGCCATCAGGGCGGCGTCTTTGTCGGTGACTTTCACGAAATGGTCGATGAGCGTGAAGTCCACGTTCTGGGGCAGGATGTCTTCGCCGATGCCTTCGGTGAGGTAGGGGAATACCTCGTTTTCGTCGAAAATGCCCGTTTCCTTGTACTTTTTGAACACCGAACCGTAGGTGTCGATGCCCACGGCGACCACGTTGGCGTGTTGTTCTTTCAGGAATTTCGAGACCCCGCAAATCGTCCCGCCCGTGCCCACGCCCGCCGCGAAGTGGGTGATTTCCCCGTCGGTGTCCCGCCAGATTTCGGGGCCGGTCGTGTCGTAGTGGGCGGCGGTGTTGGAAAGGTTGTCGTACTGATTCGGGTAAAACGCGCCGGGAATTTCATTCGTCAGCCGCTTGGCCACCGAGTAGTAACTGCGCGGGTCGTCGGGCGCGACGTTGGTCGGGCATACCACAACTTCGGCCCCCACGGCCCGCAGGATGTCGATTTTCTCCTGCGACTGCTTGTCGGCCATCGTGAAAATACAGCGGTAGCCCCGGGCGATGGACGCCAGCGCCAGCCCCATGCCCGTGTTGCCGGACGTGCCCTCGATGACGGTGCCGCCGGGTTTGAGCAAACCCGCTTTTTCGGCGTCTTCAATCATCCGCACGGCGATGCGGTCCTTCACCGAATTGCCGGGGTTGAAGTACTCGACCTTCGCCAGAATTGTGCCCCGGATGCCCTTCGTAACCCGGTTGAGTTTCACAAGCGGCGTGTTGCCGATGGTGTCGGTGATGTGGTGGTGGTAGTTCATTGTGAAGCTCGGTTCAAAAAGTCAGAAACCTGGTCGTGAAAGTGTTTGAAACTGCGGGATTGTTTGGCAAGTTCGTCGAAGTCGGCGCTTTCGCCGACGGTGCGGGCAATGCGTTTTATTTGCTGGCGATCAGCATCTTTTCTGCCGTAAACCAGCTTTTTTATTTCGTCTTTGCTTTTCGACTCAAGGCTGTTTGCAGTAGGTGTGACCTGCTGGTAATGAATCCAATAGTCGATTGCCTGGATAGGGACGAATAGAATAATTTTATCCCCAAATTTTTGGTGAAGTTTTCCTAAACACTTGATAAGCTGGAATTTCCGAATCTCATGGTGTTCCTGCTCGTCGGTGTAATCGGATTTGTCTAGGTCTATTCCTGCTACGAAAAGATTTACTGGTTTATCACTCACAAAACTTAATTCGCACAAGGGTTTTATTTCTTCTAATACTCTCGAAATTCCACCTTGTTTTGAAACGGCAACTTGAATCCGTGTACGTATAAATTCAATTCTATTTCGTTCAGCCACCCATTCGAGGTAAGCCGGAATGAATTCGTACTCGGCAAATCCCTCACCCACGAGGGTGTACAAAATTTTTTTCATATGTTTTCGGGAACCCCTCCTAAAAGCCCATAAATCCAGTTATCGCTTAAATTAGTTGTGAAATCAATTCCATCAAAACCCATCTCCCGACTCTTTTTATGTGAAGGGTCGATAATGTCCTTCTTCAAGTTGCGTACTTCCGTGGTAGCTTCCTCATTTTTATCAAAAACGAATACGGCTTCTGGTCGTGTGGCGAAGTCATTTAATACATGCTCGTTGTGCGTAGTGAGGACGATTTGGATATCTTTTTCTTCAGCTAACTGAAAAATAAAGTTCATTACTTCGCCTATTCTGCGTGGATGAATACCGCGCTCAGGCTCTTCCAAAAGTAGTAATTTAGGTGGATTAGGTTGGTGCACAATGCAAAGCAATGCAAGAAAGTAGAGCACGCCTTCAGAAACTTCATCTGCGGCATACCCATTTTCCTGAGCATCGAAAAATTTTAATCCTAACAAGCTTTCGTTTCCAATTTTGATGGGAGGGGTGCTAATACTAACCAAATCACCCACCGTATATTCTAAATCGACTTCAATTTTCCGATAAATACTTTTAAAATTGTTTTGAACAAAAAATAAATACTGTATAAGATTCGAGCAGTCGCCTTTTATGCGAATTTCATCTGCCGAAAAATTGACTGGTTTAATAAATGTTGTTGGATTTGGATTGAATATTACGGTATTGGATAAAGATTCTTTTAACTCGTTAGCCCAATAAAATTTATCACTAAATCCAAAATATGAATCGTTAATTGGGTCTGTATATCCTTCGTTTTTATCTAAAACAGAAATGTTTCTGTTAAGAGGAATTTTAACAACGCAGTCATTGAGGTCCTTACCACTAAAAGTAAATGTGATATTTTCTTTGTTACGCTTGAAGGTGAGCGAAGAAATGTCAGTTGGGGCGTTGGCTGAAACCACCGACTTTATAAACTCCAAAGCCTTCAAAAAATTCGTCTTCCCCGAGTTGTTGGGGCCGATGAGGAGGTTGACCTTCTGGAGGTCGAGGGTGACGTCCTTGAGGCTTTTGAAGTTCTGGATGGAAACGCGCTGGAGCATGGCCTGCCGGGGTTTTGACAGTGCAAGGCTACAAAATTCCCGCCGAATCTCCTGAACCACCGGCGCTGGCGTTAATTTTCCCGCTCAATTCGCCTCCTGAACCATGAAAAACCGGCTCCTCATCCTCTTGGCGTTGCTCATCGCCGCCCCCGCCGCTGCCCAGACTACCTACTGCAACCCGATGGACATCGGCTACCGCTACAACTTCGAGCAGTTGAACGAAGGCGTTTCGTATCGCTCCGGGGCCGATCCGGTTATCGTGAATCACAAAGGTGAATACTACCTCTTCGTCACGATTTCCAACGGCTGGTGGCACTCGAAAGACCTGCTCCACTGGAACTTCGTCACGCCCGACAAGTGGCCGATGGAAGACATGTGCGCCCCGACGGCCCTCTCGGTGCGCGATACGCTGTACCTGTTTCAGTCCACGTTCGAGCAGCGGCCCATTTTCACCGTCAACGACCCCAAGCGGGGACACCTCGAATTTTACAACCGCTGGCTACCCCGCCTGCCGAAGGACATCGGCCCCTGGGACCCGGCGATTTTCCACGACCCGGATACAGACAGATGGTTTCTGTACTGGGGTTCGTCGAACGTGTACCCCATTTTCGGGGCCGAACTCGACAAGCGCCGCAACCTGACCTACGCGGGCAGCAACCCCGCCCAAGCCTACCAGGCCATGTTTTGGCTCGACCCCTACCAGCACGGCTGGGAGCGCTTCGGCCCCAACCACGCCGACTGGGTGAAACCCTTCGTGGAGGGGGCCTGGATGAACAAGCACAACGGCAAGTACTACCTCCAGTACGGCGCGCCGGGCACCGAGTACAACGTGTACGCCAACGGCACCTATGTGGGCAAGTCGCCGTTGGGGCCGTGGGAGTACGCGCCGTACAATCCCGTGGCCTACAAACCCGGTGGCTACGCGACCGGTACGGGCCACGGCAACACGTTTCAGGACAACTTCGGCAATTACTGGAACACCGGCACGACCTGGATTGGCATCAATTGGGGCATGGAGCGGCGCATCGTGATGCACCCGGCGGGGTTTGATGCGGACGACCAACTTTTTGCCAACACCCGCTTCGGCGATTTCCCGCACTACTTGCCGAGCAGAAAGTGGCAAAACAAGGACGAACTGTTCACGGGCTGGATGCTGCTTTCCTACAAAAAACCGGTCGTGGCCTCCTCGATGAAGTACGATACGGTGCGGGCCGACCGGGTGACCGATGAAAACCCGCGCACGTTCTGGGTGGCCGGGCAAAACCGCCCCGGCGAAACGCTGACGGTGGATTTGGGCGCTGACCACGACGTACGGGCCGTGCAGGTGAATTACCTCGACCACAAAAACAACGTCTTCAAAACCGACTCGACGGTGTACACCACCTTCCGGCTGTTGCACTCGAGGGATGGGAAAAAATGGGAACTCCTCAGCGACCAGACCGTCGGCGAAAAGCGCGACCGGGCTTGCGCCTACGTCGAACTGCCCGCCGCCGTGCGCACCCGCTACGTGCGCTACGAACACGGCTACGTGGCCGGACCGAACCTGTGCATCAACGAGTTGCGGGTGTTCGGCAGGGGCCTCGGCAAAGCGCCCGCCACGCCCGGCGGCCTGACCGTGAAACGCCAGGCCGACACCCGCAACGCCGACGTTTCCTGGGAAAAGGTACCCGGTGCGATCGGTTACAACCTGCTGTGGGGCATCAAACCCGACAAATTGTACCAGACCTACCAGTTCTGGCACGATCAGCCAAGCCAGTTCGAACTTCGGGCGCTCAACAAGGGCGTGGACTATTACTTCGCCATCGAGGCGTTTAACGAAAATGGAGTTTCAAGGGTGAGCGAGGTGGTGGGGCCAAGATAAAATTCCCCCTTCAAAGGGGGAATTTTCGCTCTGACACAACTCCACCAGCACCCCGCCCGTGCCTTTCGGGTGCAGAAACGCCACCAGTTTGTTGTCCGCGCCGCGTTTGGGTTCCTCGCTCAGCGGCGTGAAGCCTTCGGCCTTCAGGCGGGCGATTTCGGCGCGGATGTCGGTGACCTCGAAGGCAAGGTGGTGGATGCCTTCGCCGCGTTTCTCCAGATATTTAGCAATCGGGCTGTCGGGCCGCGTGGCTGCGAGAAGTTCGATTTTCGTTTCGCCTTTTTGGAAAAACGAGGTCGTCACGCCCTCCGATTCGACGACCTCCTGCTTGTAGGGTTCGAGGTTCAGCAACTTGGAAAACAAAGCGTTAGCGGCTTCGAGGTTCTGGACGGCAATGCCGATGTGTTCGACGTTGTTCACGGAGAAAGTGTAAAGTTGAAAGTGAAAAGTGTAAAGATGGGCTGAACTTTTGCCACGTCGGTCAAGTTAATCCTGGCAAGTTGTACTTTCGTGAAAAGACGTTACCCTTTTCACTTTCAACTTTACACTTGAAAGCTATGGTCACCGTAAGCGAACGCGCCGCCGAGAAAATCATCGAACTGCGGCAAAAAGAAGGCCTCAACAACGACTACAACATCCGCGTGGCCGTCGAAGGCGGCGGCTGTTCGGGCCTTATGTACAACCTCGACTTTTCGAGCGCCCCCCAAACCACCGACATGGTTTTTGAGGACAAAGGCGTGAAAATCATGGTGGACAAAAAGTCCATCCTCTACCTGGCCGGCACCGAACTCGACTTCAGTGACGGCCTCAACGGCAAAGGCTTTCAGTTCAAAAACCCCAACGCGTCGCGCGTCTGCGGCTGCGGAGAAAGCTTCGCCGTGTAAGATTTTGCCTTCCCACCAACTGCAAGCCAGCCCGATTTCGGGCTGGCTTTTTTTATTCCTTCACAAATTTCTGCACCTTCCGCTGCCCGCCTTCTTCGACTTGCAGCAGATACAACCCGCGTGGCAACTCCCGGATGGGCAGGTGCTGCACCAGTTTTTCGCCAACCTTGCGAGGTTGGAAATGCGTGATGCGTCGCCCGCTCACGTCGCTGATTTCAAGCGTGACTTCGCCCCGGTAGGCGCTTTCCAACTCCAGAATCAGCGTCTCCTGTGTGGGGTTGGGGTACACGGTCAGCCAAGCGTCCGACGGCGTAGGCTCGAGGGCCGTGGCGAGCGTTGGGAACGCCGCCCAGGGTACCAGGTTGGCCTCGGGTTTGGGCAACGGTTTGGTGGTGTATACGTGAAATTCGCCGGGCTGAAGTCGTTGTTCCTTCAACTCGTACGCGTCGCGGGCGGCCAGTTTCTGACCCGTGAAGTAGTCGTACCAGTCGTTTTCGGCGGGAGCGCCGCTGGGTACGTCGCGGAATGGCCCGTTGATGACCTGCGGTGCCGTCGTGAAGTTGGCAATGACTTTGGCCAGGTTGTCGTTTTGCGGCCCCAGAATCAACAGTTGCTGGGCGGATTCCCGGCTGCCGAGGCTGAAATCAGCGGGCCGCTGAAACACCGGCTGCGCGGTTTTCAGCGCGTTCAGCGCCGCGTACACTTTGTACAATTTTAGCCGCTCCAGGTCGCGGAGGTATTCCCATTTTTGCGGTTTGCGGCCCGTGCGGCCGTTCTGATCGATGGGCACGTCGTAGCCCAGTTCGCCGAACTGCCAAATCAGCTTCGGCCCCGGCGTGAGCAGCAGCAGCGCGGCGGCGGCTTTGGCGCGTTCGAGGGCGTTGGTCAGGTTTTTGGCGCTGTAACCGTTGGCGACCACGCCGTTCTGCTGGGCGTCGAACAGCACGCGCTCCTCGTCGTGGCTTTCGGCGTAACCGACCAGAGAGGGTTTGCTGAAGCCCCGGCTTTTGTAGGAAAGCCGTTCCAGGTTGCCGCCACTACCCTTCACCAACCCCCGGAAATCGCCGTTCAGGTTGCCCCAGACCATCATGCCGTAAGCCGTCAGTTCCTGCTCTTCGCGGTCTTCGGCGAAGTGCTCCAGCACGACGTAGGCCGTCGGAGTCGGTGGCGCGGATTTTATCGTAAAATCGCTTCAAATTAGCAATCCGGCCCGCGTCGTAGAGGCGAAACTGGCCATCGTCGCCCGTTTTTTTCTGGGTGAATCCTTTCGACAAATCGAACCGGAAGCCGTCCACGCGGTAGGCCGTCAGCCAGTGTTCGAGCACGCGGCTGAAGTAGCTTCGGGCCAGTTCGCTGTCGTGGTTGACGTCGTAGAACACGCTGAACGGATGCGTGGCCTGTTGGTTGAACATCGGGCTGTCGGCGCTCGGCTGCGTACCGTCCCAGTACATCTTCACGTAGGGAAACTCGTAGTCGGCGTGGTTGAACACCACGTCGAGCAGCACCGCGATACCCGCCCGGTGGCATTCGTCCACAAACTTCTTCAGCGCCTGTTCGGTGCCGTAGGCTTTGTCGGGGGCGAGGTAGTACGTCGGGTTGTAACCCCAACTGTCGTTGGCCGAAAATTCGTTGATGGGCATCAGTTCCACCGCGTTCACGCCCAGCCGCTTCAGGTACGGCAGCGTGTCGGTGAGGACCTGGTAGTTGCCCGCCGCCGTGAAATCGCGCACGAGCAGTTCGTAAATCACGAGGTTGTCCTGCGACGGGCGCTGAAAACTGGTTGCCTGCCAGGCGTACGGCGCTTTGCCCGGCTGCAACACCGATACGACATTGCCCCGCGCCGCCGTTGGAAACGGCTTCAGGTTGGGGTACGTGGATGCGGGAATGCTGGCGTCGAACTGGCGGTCGAGCACCTTTTCGCAGTACGGGTCGCCGATCGGGATTTGCCCGTCGACAAGGTACTGGAAGGCCACTTCCTGCCCCGGCGTCAGCCCGTCGAGGCGGAGCCAGAACCGCTGGCCGTCGGACGCTTTTTTCATCAGAAAACCGGGCCGTGTTTCCCAGTTGTTGAATTCGCCGAGCAGGTACACGCTCTGCTTGCCGGGCGCGAACAGCACCAGCGTCGAGGCGGTGCCAGACGGGTCGTAGGTGATGCCGTCGCGCACGCCGGGCGGCAACGGGGCGGTTTCGGGCGCGGGCAGCACAGCCACCAGGAGCGAATCGGTAGCGGTTTCGCTGCCGTTTTTGGCGAAAATTTTCAGGACTTTTGGCTTGTCGGCCGCCGCCCCGACGGGCACGCTGGCCTGAAGCAGGGTGTCAGTGGCCGTCGCGACGGGTTGCCCGTCGAGGGTGAGCGTCAGCGCGGCGCGGGTCGAAGCCTGCGCTGCCACGGCGAGCGTGCCGCCCGCCTGCACGGTCGCCGTGCGGTTGGTGGGGTTGAAAAAAGCGACGTTCAAGGTGGGTAAGTAAAGCGTAAACGTAATGTCTTCGGTTTGGGCGGTGCCCGCGCCGTTTTTAACCAACGCGCCCATCCAGCGGAGGGTTTTATCGGCGGTGAGGTTCAGAAATTTTCGGGGCGTCAGGCGGATGCTCCAGCGGTCCTGGCCGAGCGGCGACAGCCGGGCCGGAGCATAAGCCTGGTTGAAACTCGTCAGGCCGTCGAGGTTGTATTCGGGTCGGCTGCGGTCGGCGGGGTTGGAGCCGCCCCAGGCCCAGAGATACACGTCCGAACTGCGGCCCAGCAGCCCGGCGGCGCGCCCGTCGCGGGCTTTCGCCAAATCGAACACGAGCGTGATTTCGCCGTCGGCGGTGGGGAAGGCCGGGTACACCGTCAGGATTTGGCCGCAGGCGAAAAGCCGGACGAGCAGACCAGCAAGAAGGAAGAAGATTTTTTTCATGGGCGGCTGGATGAAGTGGCTGGCAAACTACCTGTTTTTTCGGCGAAAAAGTCAATTTCCGGGCTTAGATGCCTATGTTTGGGAATTGGACGTAGGGTTTTAGCGCCTCGTACACCCGGTGAATGGGCAGGCCCATGACCGTGAAATACGACCCTTCGATGCGCTCGATGCCCACCATGCCGATGAAATCCTGAACGCCGTACGCCCCTGCTTTGTCGAAGGGGCGGCAGGCGTGGAGGTAGTAGGCGATTTCCTGGTCGGTGAGGGAGCGGAACACCACCTCGGCGGTATCGGCAAAAAGCCGGAATTCGCCCCGGTGCAACAGGCAAACCCCCGTGGTGACGAGGTGCGCCCGGCCCGAAAGCCGCCGCAGCATTTGCCGCCCTTCGGCGTAGTCGGCGGGTTTGTTCAGAATCGTTTCGTCCACGCGCACCACCGTGTCGGCGGTCAGGACGAGGGTCGTTTGGGATTCAGCCAAAAAAGCCTCGGCTTTTTGCCTGGCCAGAAAAAGCGGTACGTCGGCTGCGGGCAGGTGGGCGGGGAAGGCTTCGTCGGTGGGTTTAACGGAAACGACGAAGGAAAAGCCCGCGTCGCGCAGGATTTGCTGGCGGCGGGGCGAGTTGGAGCCGAGCAGCAGCGGGACAGTCAGTGAAAGCACGAATAAGGAAATAAGAAGACGAACTACGAATTTTCCCTGGTCATTTTGCCCACAAAACTACCCATCTACCTCCGTACCGCCACGTCCGCCGACGCGGAAATACTGGCTGAATTCGGCGCGCTGACGGCCCGTGCGACTTTCGCCGCCGACAACACGCCCGAAGACCTCGACGCTTACCTGACGTCGGCCTTCACGCCCGACGGCCTCCGGCACGAACTCGCCGACCCGAACGCTACTTTTTTCCTGGTTTATCACGGCACGGAGGTTGCAGGATACGCTAAACTAAGGCTAAATGGGCGGAAGCCCCGTCGGCTGCGGGGACTGCGAGCCGCTGAAGTCCAGCGGATTTACGTGGACGAGCGCGTTCAGGGCCTTGGCATCGGGCGGTTGTTGCTCGAAACCTGCCTGCAAATGGCCCGCGCCGAAGGCTACCAGACGGTGTACCTGGGGGTTTGGGAAAAGAATTTCCGGGCGCAGGCGTTTTACGAGCACCTGGGTTTCCGGCGGTGCGGTTGGCACTCTTTCCAGTTTGGCAGCGACCGCCAACGCGATTTTTGGATGAACATCGACTTGTAAACTCTTGCGTGAAACACGTTTTACTCCGTCGAACATACGCGCCTGCCTTCGACCCGCCCGCCGGGTCGATGGCGGCGCGTTTGTTCGTTGTGGGGTTTGATTCTCACTTTTCACTTTTCACTTTCCACTTTTTACTCGACCGCCCAGATTCCCGGCATTACGCCGAGCGATACCATCAAACGGTCCAACGAAACGGTCACGAAAGGCCGCCCCGCCGTGCGCGACAGCGCCTACATCCGCGACAGCATTTTTTACACCAACCTGAAGCGGCGGATGGAAAAACGCGGTCTCACCCGCGACCTGTACAATTTTCTGTTCCGCGACGTGTACAACTCGACGGCCCAGCAGGACGTAAAAGCCATCGAACAGAATCCGTTCAAAACCTACGAGGGCCGGGTCATCCGCAACATCATCGTGAAACGGCTGGCGGTATTTGGGCCGAGCGTGTACGACACCCTGCGCAAACCCGGCAACTGGTTTGAACGGGTGGGCAACCGGCTCCACACCGACACCCGCGAGGGCGTCGTCAAGCGGTCCTTTCTGTTGTTTCAGGAAGGGCAGAAGGTCGATTCGGACCTGTTGCGCAACAACGAGCGCCTGTTGCGCAGCTCGAACCTGTTCCACGACGCCCGCCTGCTCGTTATTCCCGACGCCCGCGACGCCCGCATCGTGGACGTGCTCGTGCTGACCCAGGACGTGTGGTCGCTGATTCCCGACGGGGGCATCGGGGGGCTGGACAACTTCCAGTTGAACCTCGAACAGCGCAATTTCCGAGGCATGACCCACTCGTTTACCAACGGCATCCGCTACGAAGCCAACGCGCCGTACCAGAAATTCGAGGCGCTGAGTATTTATAAAATCCCGTACATCGGCAAAACCTTCATCACCGGGCAGGGCAGCCTGCTTTGGCAGCAGTACCAGAAAGTGGCCGAACTAACCGCCTTCCGCCCGTTTCTGACGCCCGAAACGAAGTGGGCCGGCGCGGCCACGATGAGCTACAACGCCCGACGCAACCGGGTTTTCCTCAACGATCGGGGCGACAGTACCGCCGTTTTTCCGCTCAACTACCTCTTTGCCGACCTGTGGGTGGGCCGGGCGTTCAAACTCGATTTCCTCCGGGGCGTCAGCGACGAATTCAAGCGCCGCAGCCGGTTGATTCTGGCGGCGCGCTCGACGGCCTACCACTACACCCGCCGTCCGGCCATTTCGCTCGATACCAACCAGTTGTATCAAAACTCGCGTTCCCTGCTTTTCAGCATCGGCTTCACCAACCGCGATTACAAGCGCGATCTGCTCATTTACGGCTTTGGCCGCACCGAAGACGTTCCCGTAGGCTACCTGGCCCAAATGGTGGTTGGGCCGGAGAGCGCCGAACTCGGCCAGCGCACCTACGCGGCCATCCGGGTGGCGCGGGGCGCGTACCTGCCCCACAACGGCGGCTACCTGTACACGCTCACCAATTTCGGGGGTTACATGCGACCGGGCAAACTGGAGCAGGGAGTGGTCAACTTCGAGGCCAATTACTTCAGCCCGCTCATGTCGTGGGGGCGGTCGGATTTCCGGCACTTTCTCAATTTTCGCTACACGTCGGGTTTCAACCGCTACGATTACGAGTACATCACCATCAGCAACCAGAATGGGATCGTGGGCGTCAGCAGCGACCGCCTCATCGGCACCAAGCGCCTGACGTTTGGCGTAGAATCGGTGTTTTTCTCGCCCTTCAACATCATCGGATTTCGGGTGGCGCTGTTTGGTTTCGCCAATCTGGGGCTGATCAATTCGTCCAACAACAAACTCTTCAGCGGCCCACTGTACCAGGGCTACGGGCTGGGTTTCCGCCTGCGCAACGAAAACTTGACGTTCAACACGGTGCAGTTCCGGCTGGGTTATTACCCGAACATCCCTTTTTTGGTCAACCGGCTGCGCTTTGAATTCAGTGGCGAAACGCCGCTTCGCTTCAACGACTTTAACTTCGACCGCCCCGAATACCGCTCCGACGGTTTTCAGAACATTCGCTGAAGTGGTATTTTAAAAATTTTCCCATAAATGTATAGACATTTAATGTCAATACATTAATTTTGCACCCGTTATCCACATGTCAATCGAGCAAGACATTCAACAGGGCCGGGGATTTCGGTCGCCGCACCACAAGCTGGTCGTCAACCTGATGTTTACCAACAACTGGGTGTGCGCCCATCAGGCCGACGTGCTCAAACCCCACGGCCTGACCCTCCAGCAGTACAACGTGCTGCGTATTCTGCGCGGGCAGCACCCCGAAGCGGTGACCGTCAACGCCATCATCGAGCGGATGCTGGACCGGATGTCGAACGCTTCGCGACTCGTGGACAAACTGGTGGTGAAGGGCCTGGTGACGCGCACCGAATGCCCCAACGACCGCCGCGCCGTGGACGTGAAAATCACCGACGCGGGCCTCGCCCTGCTTGATGAACTCGACCAACAGCAGCACCGCTGGGAAGCGAACCTCAACACGCTGACCGACGACGAAGCCAGCCAGTTGAGCGACCTCCTCGATAAACTTCGGAATTCGACTTAACCGTTTTTCTTTCTTTCTAATTTCAACCTAATCACAATCGAATGAACCGCAATTCCCTGTTGGCCAGCCTCCTGGCCGTCACCCTGGCCACCGCTCCCGTCCTGGCCAGCAACGAAAAACCCGCTGCTAAAAAACCGGTGACCTTCGTGGTCGATGCCCGGAAAAGTACCCTGGCCTGGCACGGCAAAAAAGTAACCGGTGAACACCACGGCACCGTAGATCTGAACAAAGGCAACCTGATTTTCAACGGAACCAAGCTGACCGGCGGCAGCATCGAGGTGGACATGACGAGCCTTAAAAACCTCGACCTTACCGACGAAGGCTACAACAAGAAACTCGTCGGGCACCTGAAGTCGGACGATTTCTTCAACGTCGAAAAATACCCCACGGCGACGCTCACCCTCACGAAAGTGACCCCCAAAGGCGGCAACACCTACGACGTGACGGCTGACCTGACCATTCGCGGCAAAACGGCTCCGGTGACGTTTCCGGCCACGGTGACGCTCGACGGCAAAACCGCCACGGCCAACGCCACGGTGGTGGTGGACCGCTCGAAATACGAAGTGAAGTACGGCTCGAATTCGTTTTTCGAAAACATCGGCGACAAAATGATTTACGACGAATTCGATTTAAAAGTGAACCTCGTGGCAACGAAATAAGCCCAGTCCGCTTTCCTCTTTTCAAACAACCCCAGACCGTTAATCGGTCTGGGGTTGTTGCGTTTATGAGCCTTTTACCGACGATTTATTCGACCTATTGATTCCCCAAAATGGCCCGACTCTGCCCCCTAAACGTTGGGTAAATAACCATAAATCGTCTGGTGGAACGGCGTTTTCAGTCCATAGCAACCAATCAACCGAAACGTTTCACTTTAAAACTCAGAACAATGATGAACAAACTCAGTCGCGTCTGTTGGGGAATGCTTGTGGTGTTGGGTGCCGTGGTGGGCTTGTCCAGTTGCAAAAAAAACGAGGATAACACGACCCCGTCGGGCGGAAATACCGTCAACGCCTTCATCAGCAGCGACGCCAACTACACCGTCCTGAAAGCCGCCGTTGAACGGGCGGGCTGGCAGGATTCGTTGAGCAACGGCAATTTTACGCTGTTTGCGCCCACCGACTCAGCCTTCCGCCGGGCGGGCATCACGTCAGGATTCAGCGCCTACAGCGCCGATTCGCTGCGCCGCATTCTGCGCTACCACATCCTGCCAACCCGCTATTCGGCCACGGGCTTCCCGACCGCCAGCAACACCGAACTGACGACCCTCGGCGGAAGCCGCCTGTACGTGACCCGCACCACGGCGGGCAACGTGTACGTCAACGGCATCCAGGTGGTGCGGAGCGACTCGATGGGCAACGGGATTATCCACGGTATCAACGGGGTGCTCGCGCCACCGCGCGGCAATCTGTCGCAGGTGATTGCCCTCGACACGAATTACAGCTACCTGCGCGCTGCCCTGGCACGGGCCGATTCGTCGGGTACGGGCGCCCTGAGCATGGCCCTGAAGGGTTCGACGGCCTACACAGTCTTTGCCCCGACCAACGCCGCCTTCCGGGCCGCAGGCTACGCCACCACGGCGGCCATCAACGCCGCCAGCCGTACGGCGCTGGCTCGTATTTTGGGCTATCACGCCGTGCAGGGCCGGTATTTTGGCAATGATTTTACCAACGGCACCCTGACCAGCGTGGGAGGCAGCACCTTCAACGTGGGTGTGAACGGAAGCACCATTTCACTAACCGGAGCAGGCAACAGCGGCACGGCGTCGCGCATCGCGGGCACGGGCACGCTGGCCAGCAACGGCCTGATTTACTTGATTGACCGCGTGCTGGTGCCCGGTCAGTAACGACTGTGAGAGAGGGATGAGGAGGATGGATGAAAGCCCCGCACGAGCATTTCGGCGGGGCTTTCTTGTTTTTGGGACGAAAGCCGGGCTTTTATTTGGCCTGAATCTTCGAGAGGCGGGTAAAGGTGACGTCTTTGTAGGTACCCGTCCAGCTCAGCGCGGCGTTGCTGCCGGCTTTTGGGCTGGCCACGCCAAGGTCGGCCCAGGTTTTGGTCAGCGTAATCTGGCCCTTGGCGTCGGTGGTGGCTTCGCCCACGACGGTGCCGCTGCGGAGCGTCACGGCGATTTTCAGGTTGGGCACCGGGATGGAATCGATGCCCTTTTTGTAGTCGAGCAAATTGGTTTTGTCGAGTTCCAGGATGCGCGCCCGCAGCGTGACGGGGCTGGAGGCGAGGTAAAACACGGTTGGTTCGCTCGAAAAATCGCTCTGGTAAGGCGCATCTTCGATGTACACCAGCACCGGCGACTGTACGCGGGGCACCAGCGGGTCGTCCACTTTTTTGCAGGAATTCAGGCCCAGCAGCCCAAGCAAGGCGACAAAGGCGGTGGGGAAAAGGATTTTTTTCATGGAAATGTCGCGTTAGAATTTTGCCAGGCAGAACGCAGCCCTCTGTAAACTGCCAACTGAAAACTTATTTTTCCGCCCACCAGAGTTTGGTTTTGAAGTCATCGGGACCGCCGTTGAGTTTCACGCCGTCGTCTTTGCTTTTGGCGTTGAGCGAGGATTCTGAGCCGGGGTATTGCAGGCGTGTGGGCAGCACGCCGTCGTTGGTAAACACAGCGCGGGGGTCGCGGGCGGGCAACACCGGGAAACCCGTGCGCCGGTATTCCGTCCAAGCTTCGATGCCCTCGGCGAAGAGGGCAATCCACTTCTGGTCGAGTACTTTCTCGCGCGTTACGGCCCCGACTTTGTCGAGGTAGGCGCTGGTGGCGGTCAGACCGTACTGTTTGAACGACTCGCTGATGCCTTTCTCGAAATACTCTTTTGCTTTGGCCGTGCCGCCGTCGATGTCGCCGTCGAGGGCGGCTTCGGCCAGGGTCAGGTTCAGCTCGGCTGCCGTCATGAGCACTTCGGGGGCATCGGCTTTGGTGAAGGCTGGGCCGATGGTGGCCGCCGAGGCGAGGTACGTCGTGGCGATGGCGTCGGGCAGGCCGTTGGGAATGCCCTCAAACTTGCCTTTCACCGGCGTGCCGTACACGGCCAGGCGGGCGTCGTCGAGCGCCAGCATTTTGTCCACCAGGGTTTTGCTCAGGTTCCAGTCGGTGCGACCGTCCTGGATCAGAATCTGGTTCCACTCGTTGTTGGAGGGCAGCACCGACGTGGTTTTCAGGGCGGCGTTGTCGTCGCTGCCCGCAAACAGGGGGTACTTGACCGGGTCGGCCAGGATTTCCTTCAAAATGGCCCGCGACTCGGCGGGTTTTTTGGCCGCCTGCCGGTTGGCCAGCCGCACCCGGAGTGCGTTGGCGAATTTCTTCCACTTGAGCAGGTTGCCGCCGTAGAGAATATCGCCCGCGATGGCCGGACCGGTGGCGCTGAGTTTTTCGTTGGCTACTTTCAAATCGTTAAGCATCCCGGCGTACACAGCTTCCTGCGAATCGTACTTCGGCGTGTAAACCGGCTGGGTTTCGGTCCCTTTAAGGGCTTCCGAGTAGGGGATGGCCCCGAAAATGTCGGTCAGCAGCGAAAAAACCCAGGTGCGCATCACGAGCGCCACGCCGTAGTAGCTGGCGTTGGGTGCGCTGCCCTTCTCGTCGGTAATGGTGAGGATGCGCTGGAAATTAAGTTGGGAATCGTTGTAAAAGCCCTTCCAGTTGCTGAGCATCAGCGCCTGCGAAGCGTCGTAGTTGTCGCCTTCGTTGGAATAAATGTTGCGCGCCAGGTGCTGAATCCAGAGTTCGCCCGCGTCGATGTTGAGGCGTTCGAAGCGCGTGCGGCTGCCCCAGTAGCGGTCGATGGACTGCTCCAAACCATAGGTGAGCAAATACTGCGGGCCGATGGCCGTGGGGCTGTTGGGACTGGTGTTGATGGCGTCGAAGCTTTTCGTGCAACCGACAAACACCAGCAGGCCGAGGGTTAGGGAGAGTAGTTTCAGGTGATTTTTCATGGGAATGATTTTTAAAACTTCCTTCTTTTTAAAGTAGGGGAGTTTTATGCCTTAGAAACCCAGATTCAGGTTAAAGCCCAGGCTCCGGGTGCTGGGCAGTTCGCCGTAGCCGAAGCCCTGGCGGTTGGCACCGTTGGCGTCGATTTCGGGGTCCTGGTGCGGGTGGTTGCGGAAGAGCATCGCCACGTTGCGGCCCACCAGCGCGAAGCGGGCGGTTTGCAGGCCGAGTTTGCGGACGAGGGTCGTCGGAAACTGGTAGCCCAGGGCTACTTCGCGCAGCTTCACGTAGCTGGCGTCGAAAATGGCCGCTTCGTGGTAATTGCGCGGGTTGTTGTAGCCGTAATACTGGTTGGCTGATACGATGACGCTGTTCGGCACGAACGAGTAGGTGCCGTCGGCGGCCTTCAACGCCTGCACGCCCTGCCCGATAACGCCCTCCTCGCGGCCCACGGCCGTTTCGGCGTACTGTCCGGTCCAGCGAGCGTTGGCGGTGCCCTCGTCGTACATGTCGCCGCCCATTTTTACGTCAATGAGCGCCGTCAGGCTGATGCCTTTCCACGAAAACGAGTTGGAGAAACCGCCGATCCAGTCGGGCTGGATGTTGCCGAGTACCTTCTGGCTGGTGGCTTTGATGGGCACGCCGTTGGCCCCCATCACGAGTTGACCCACAAATTTGCCGGTCGGGTCGTAGTACGGCGCGGCGGCATCGCTGCCCTGCACCCGCTCGAAGCCGTAGCCGTACAGTGTGCCGTAGGGCTGGCCCGCCCGGGCTTCGAGCGTGAGGCCCCGGCGCTCGTTGAGGGTGTAGGTGGTCAGGCCCTCGGCCAGTTCGACCACTTTGTTGCGGTTGCGGGCTAAATTGAACGACATGTCCCACTGGAGGCCGTTGTCGAGCTTGAGCGGTGTGCCCGAAAGGGTCACTTCAAAGCCCTTGTTGGTGATTTGCCCGGCGTTCAGGATGCGGCGGTTGTAGCCGCTGGCCTTCGAGATGTCCACGCCCAGAATCTGGTTGCGGGTGGTTTGCTCGTAGTACGTGGCGTCGATGCCGACCTTGCCCCGGAACAGGCGCAGGTCCACGCCGAATTCCAGCCCAGTGGTGGTTTCGGGTTTCAGCAAACTGTTGGCAATGGTCGTGGCTTCGTAAAACTGCGGCTGGGCGCCGTTCCAGGAGGTGGTGCTGGCGGGGAACGTCTGCGCGAGTTGGTACGGGTCGGTGTCGTTGCCTACCTGGGCCAGCGAGGCCCGCACTTTCCCGAAGGTCAGGATGTCGTTTTTGATGCCCGGTACGAGGTCCGTTATCACCGTGCTGATCGAGGCCGACGGGTAAAAATAGCTGCGCGCGGCGGCGGGGAGGGTCGATGACCAGTCGTTCCGGCCTGTCAGGTCGAGGAACACGGCGTTTTGCCAGCTCAGGTTGAGCGAACCGAACACCGACTGGCTTTCTTTCCGGCTGATGGCGCTGGTGATTTGGTTCTGGCTCGGCACGGCGTTGCTGAGGTTGTACAACCCATCGACGACCAACTGCCCCACGTACATGTAATTGTTTTTGTAGTAGTTGGTGCGTTGCACGGCTCCAAGCTGGGCGTTCACGGAAAAATCGCGGGTGATCGCCTTGTTGAACGTGAAAATCAGGTCGGTGTTGGTTTCCTGCCGCCGGGTGATTTCCTCCGAGTAGCGACCCGGCGTGGTGTTGCCGTTGCGGGTGCGCTCAAAGTTGACCACATTGATGAACGTCTGCGTGAAGAGGTCCGTCCCCGAGCGCAGCATCACGCTCAACTCCGGCAGGATTTTGTACTGAAGGGCGATGTTGCCCACGAGCCGGTCTTTGTCGTCGGACGACGGGAGTTTTTCCTGAATGAAAAACGGATTCGTGAAAAACGTGTGCTGCCAGTTGGGCGGGTCCGTGTCGGCGGGTTTGCCGGGCAAGGCTCGTTGCACGTGCGTACCCACGTAGCTCTTCCAGTCGCGGAGTTGGTCCCAGCTCACGTGCCGATGCGACCAGATGAACTCCTGCCCGCTGGTGTAGCTGCGGTTGCCCGAACCACTTTTGATGTACTCGCCCGAGAGGGTCACACTGAGTTTTGGCGTGAAATTGTACCCCGCGTTGAGCTTGTAATTGTTGCGGTGGTAATCGTTGTAGTACATGATGCCGCGCTGATCGAGTCGTCCCAGCCCGAGGCGAAAAAAGCCTTTGTCGTTGCCGCCCGAAACGGCCACGTTATTGGTAAAGGTGCTGCCGGTGTTCCAGAATTCCTGGTAATTGTTGGGTTGCGGCGTGAGCGGGGCTACGTCTTTGCCCGTGTGCCACTGCCGCACGGGGCGACCGTCCATCGGGGCACCCCAGCTTTCGTCGGTGCCTTCGGTACCCGTCAGCGGGGCGAGCGGACCGTAGGCAGCGCGGTACTGGGCGATTTCGGTGGGGTCGGTGATGGCCCCGCTCCAGCCGTCGTTGTACCAGGTGCGGTACCCGTTGCCGCCGCCGTAAGTGTTCTGAAAATTGGGCGAAATCCAGGGGCGCTCGGCGGTGAAGTTGGTGCTGACTTCCACCCCGATGCCCTTCGTGCCCGCGCCGTTTTTGGTCGTGATCAGGATAACCCCGTTGGCCGCCCGCGACCCGTACAGGGCGGCGGCGTTGGGGCCTTTCAGCACCGAAATGTCCTTGATGTTTTCGGGGTTCACTTCCGAAATGCCCGAACCGAATTGCTTGTTGAAGGTTTGCTCGATGGGCACCCCGTCGATGACGATCAGGGGCTGGTTGTTGCTCGAAATCGACGACGCCCCGCGAATCTGAATCGTGGAGCCACCGCCCGGCCCGGAGTTGGAGTTGATCCGCAAGCCGGCCACTTTGCCCGACAGCGCGTTGGCCACATTGGCGGGGCGTACGTCGGCGATGGATTTACTCGAAAGGCTCTGCTGCGAGTAACCGAGGGCCTTTTTCTCTTTTTCAATCCCGAAGGCCGTCACCACCACCTCGCTGAGTTGGTTGGCGTTGGCCTTCAGGCTGATGTCAACCGTCGTGCGGTCGCCGAGTTCGACTTCCTGGCTCACAAAACCGATGAACGTCACGACCAGCGTACCGCCCGTAGCGGTGGGCACGCGGAGTTTGAAGCGCCCTTCGGCGTCGGTGCTCGTGCCCGTGGTGGTGCCTTTCAGAAGCACCGAGGCGCCGGGCAGGCCCGCGCCGTCGTCGCTGCCCAGCACGCGACCTGCCACCAGCCGATCCTGGGCGTGGGCAAGTCCGGCAGTAAGGGCAAGCAGGAAACAGGTTCGTAGAAGATGTTTCAGCATGAGTTTTGATTAGGGGAATAGGTGAAAGACCAGGAAGAGTTTGCGGTTTTCAGTTTGGTAAGAAACTGTAAGTCAGAGTTTTGAAAAAGAACTGAAAACTGGAAATTTAAAAAAAACGCCTCCGGCTGCAAGCCGCCCGGATTGGGCCGCATTCAATCCATTGGACGGATGCAGCCGGAAGGCGCCTGAAGGAAGGGTGCTGCAGGCACCTTTTTTCAGATCGTTCGGAGTGAGCGAAGGGCAGGGAAACGGTAATAATTTCCCCTGACAAGGTCTGAAACCCCGCCCAACTCCTAATTCAGCAAAACAAAAACTCGTAATGAAACCAGCCACGTGGCAAGCACCGGCGCACCACACCCGGCATGGGATGCCCGGTGAAACCCGCCCAACGTACAACCGGCTGCGCGAACGCATTGAGTATACGTTAATTTGCCTGGCCCGAAGAGAAGGCCCGATGGTCTGATTTCGCAGTGGTCCCAAGTGCGGCCCGGACGACTGGTTCTTCAGATAGAAAGCAAACCTTTGAATGATTCAACTTTCTTGATGATACAATATTATAGGTCAAATTTTAAAAAAGCAAAATTTGGGTTGTGTTTTTAATCTTATTCAGAACAAAATTTTGCAAAAATCAATAAATACAGAATTAAGTTATTAAATTATTCTAATTTTTAATTATCTGAGTACAACCATCATGAACAAAGAGGTTTTGGAACAAGGGCTGACAATCTTTTACCTGAATTGGAAAAGGTAAATTTCGCACCCACAGGACCGACGGGCAGAGAAGGGAAATCCCGCTGCTACGCTGTCCAACTCAAGCGGCGAAAATCGTTGCAGTTGGTGAGGCAGGTGATGGGGCGGCAAACCGAGTCAGAACAAAAGCAGCGCACGGGAAAGGGAAGTGCCTTTACCCGTGCGCTGCTTTCCTGTTTTCTCCCGGCACGTTACACCGCCGCGTCCGTGTGCCCGAAAAATTCCTCGGCGCTGTCGATGGGCTCGGCGGGCGGAAGTTCGCAGGGGTAGCCGAAAAGGCATTTCTCCTTGATCATCCGGGCTACTTCGGCGGGTACCTGCGCTTCCCAGCCGTCCTCGCCCTGCTTGATTTTAGCCAGAACCTGGTCGGAGATGATGTGCAGGTTTTTCTTGTTAAAATTATGGATGTCTTCGAGTTTGTTGTTGGTAATCAGGTAGTTGTAAAGGTCGCGCTGGTTGCCGGGCAGTACCACCCGGAAGCAGTTGATGATCTGCCCTTCCTTCAGCGCGGGGTACACGTACAATTTTACTTTCCGGCTGAAAAGCGTCGCAAACGCTTCGAGAATGCCGCCCTTCAGGTTGGAATAGTGGGTTTCGTCGAAGATGAATTCGAGGTTGGGAATGCCCAGAATCAGCCCGATTTTCAGCCGGGTGAGTTGCGAGAGGTACGCCACCAGTTTGTAGTATTCCTGATAATTGGACACCATCACCGTCTGGCCGAGTGAGCAGAGCACGTCCACGCGGTCGAGGAAGTCTTTTTCGTTGATGTCGTCGCCGTCCTGGAGGTTTTGTAGGGTCAGTTCGGAGAGCACCACGAGGCGGGCGGGGTCCACGTCGGGTTCTTCGAGAAACTGCTGGACGCCGTTGTCGAGCATGTCCTGGTGCACGAGTGCGTAGGGGCGGAAACGTCCACGGATCACGGCGACGTGCTTTTTGTAAATAACCTCCCAGGGTTGCAGGTTTTTGCCATCGGGGCCGAAAAGCGCCGCATTGGTGAAGCCGTTTTTGACCAGATACAGGCTCATCAGCCGGTTGTCCACCTTGCCGAAATCCGGGCCATCGAAGCGCACCATGTCCACCTCGATGCGTTCGCTGCTGAGGTCGTCCATGAGTGAGCGGAGCAGCACTTCGGGCGCGTCGGCGTAGTAAGCGCAGCCGTAGAGCAGGTTGACACCGATGATGCCGAGGGCCTGCTGCTGGAGCAGGGCGTCGTTGTCGAGCATCCGGACGTGGATGATCACGTCGTTGGTCGGTCCGCCGGGCACCACCTGAAACCGCAGGCCCATCCAGCCGTGCGACTCGTTGGTTTTCTGGTAGTTGAGGGTGGTCACCGTGTCGGCGAAGGCGAAGAAGCAGGTGTGTTCACCGCGTTTTTCCGAAAGCCGGGTCTGGAGCAGGTTGAATTCGCGCGTGAGCATTTTCAGCAACCGCGACTCCACCACGTAACGGCCCGATTCTTCGGGGCCGTAAATGGAGTCGGAAAAGGTCATGTCGTAGGCCGAAATGGTCTTGGCAATGGTGTTGGAGGCCCCGCCCGCCTTGAAGAAGTTGGCGGCTACGTCCTGCCCGGCCCCGATTTCGGCGAAGGAGCCGTACACCCGTTTGTCGAGGTTGATGCGCAGCGATTTTTGCTTGGTACTGACCGTTTCGTAGGAAGTTGACGCCATCGGAATGAAGAATATGCTGGTTTGAAATTACGCCCAAACGCCCATTTCCCCAAACGCGAGGGCATTTTAGCGACCACGAACAAGCTTCATGCCACCCTGTTGGCGCGGATTTTCCCGCTGATTTCCGCCGAGATCACGCGCCGGATTTCGCAAAATCTGACTTTAAATCAACGAAGAAAAAGTGCTGAAAACCGGCTGGAATCGCTTCGTTCAGCCCTCAATTACCGCCGTGCGGGTGTGCGCCAGCCCCCGGCGGGCCACCAGCACCGCAACTACCATCAGCGCCCCGCTGAAGAGGCCCACCGCCGGGGTCGGCATCACTTCGAGCGCCTGCCCGGCTAAATACGAACCGGCGATGTCGGACAAATTGACCAGCGCCATGTAGGTCGTGAACTGCGACCCTTCGACGCCCTTCCGGCAAATCGCCATCAGCACCGGCATGGCCGCCACGCTGAAAATCGGGTCGAAGGTGTACCAAAGCACCAACCCCGTGTGGGCCAGGCCGGTACCCGGCCAGTACGGAGACAACGCGTTGAAAATCAGCAGAAAAAATCCAATCAGGCCAATAACTGCCAGTAAAAGCCGACGTGGCCCGAGGCGGTCGGCCAGCACGCCGCCCGCGAAAATCACGATCAATGCCACGGTGGTGCCCAGCGTTCCGGAAAAAAAGGATAACTCCGTATCGCGCCAGCCGAGGCGCTGAATCAGGTGGATGGAAAACGCGCGAATAAACAGGCTGTTGCCGAGGTACACCACCAGAATCGGCCCGAACAGCAACCGGCTTTGCCGGGAAGTAAGCCCCGTGAGCAGTTCGCCAAACAGCCAGCGAAAGGAATGATCGGGCCAGCGCGGCGCGTCGGACTGCCGTGGGTCGTGCGAAAAAAAACGGGGCAGCAGGGCATCGCCGGGGCGTTCGCGAATGAAAAAAGTCAGCACCGTCAGCGTCAGGAGCAGGGCCGAAAGGGTCATTGCCGCCGGTTGAAAACCATATTGCCGGAGTAGGTACCCAAACAGGGCCGCCCCCGCGCCTGCGCCCGCCAGCAGGCCGCCGCGCATGAAGGCATTGACGCGCCCGCGCTCAGTTTCGGGAATCACACTGATCGCCATGGCGTCCACGCTGGCATCCTGGACGGAAGCCGCGAGGCTGTGAACGAAAAACGCGATGCCCAACGCGCCGACGTGGGCAAGTGGGTCGGGCACGAGCAGCAACCCAAGCGACGCCAGAAAAGCCATAAATTGCGACCCCACCACCCAGGGCCGACGTCGCCCCATCGGCGACCCCTGAAACCGGTCGATGAGCGGTCCCCACACGAACTGCGCCGCCCAGGGCAACCCGACCACCGCCACGAACGAGCCAATCACCGCCGGGCGTACGCCCTCGGCGGCGAGGTAATTGGCCAGGGCCGTGAGCGAGAATCCCGCCGGGAGGCCCTGCATGAGGTACAGGTAAAAAAATGTGGTGTAACGAAGGGGACGGCTTTCGGCAAGGACGAGACGCATGAAAAAGCACGCCTAAAAAACGGTGCCGGGCAGCGGATGCTACGCTCAGTGAGAAATACGGTTACTTAAAGGTGGCCTTTCGTAAAATACCGGTGCGCCAGCAGCGAGATGGGCAAGCCGATGGCCAGCATCAGCACGATAGCGCCCACGAGAGCCTGCGAAAGATTAAACGGCCCCGTCGTCACCCGGCTCAGCGGCAGCACCACCTGATTCATCACCAGCCAGACGAATACGCCGTACAGCAGGCCCGTAACGACCGGATTTTTACCGAGAACCGGCAGTTTCGGGTACACCATAAAAAAGAAGAGGGTGAACGAAAACGCGATGAAGTAGTGGAAAGCCAGACCCGCCATTGCCATGCCGGTGCCGCCCGAAAGTGCCGCTTTGCCGAACACGCCGCTGGCGACAAAACGGAACACATTGAGCGGGTTTTTACCCGAACGAATGACGTACACCAGCGACGCCCCGATGGCATCGAGCGTGCCCGCGAGGAGGGTGGTGAGGAGGAGGGGTTTGAGGAGCATTTGCGATGGAACGTAGAGTCGTAACTTGACAATCGGCTTGAAATGAGCGATTTACGTAAAAAGAAAAACCTTACAAAAACCCCGGCAAATCCCCCAGCCGTTCCAGCCCCGCCGCCGAAACCCGGAAGCAACCGTGTTCGCGGCCATTACTCAGCAGCAGGTACGGTGCCCGCAGCGCGTGGTTGTAGCGGGCGGCCTGATCGAGCACGGCGGACGTGAGGCGCACGCCGGGGGCTTTGCACTCGGCGAGCAAAAACGGGTTTCCTTCCCGGTCGTACACCACCAGATCGGTGCGTTTGGCGAGGCGGTTTACCCGCAGCCCGCCCTCGATGCGCATGAGCGAGGCCGGGTAGGCGTAGCCCGTCAGCAGGAGGTTGATCACGTGCTGGCGCACCCATTCTTCGGGCGTCAACACGAGGTACTTGTGCCGCAGGAGGCAGTACACGTGCGCCTTCCCGCCGATTTCCGTACGTTTGCAGTCGAAAGCGGGGAGGGTCAGCGGGGGAAACACGGCAAGGGCTGATTAGTAAATAAGAATGGAAAATGCATTGTGCATTGCCCGTCCGAAAGTACGAAATCCTGTTTAACAAAGCCGTTGCCAGTTCCTCATTTTCCAGGATCAATTTTCCATTCGAGCATGAAAACCAAACAGGAAATCGTCGAAAACTGGCTGCCGCGCTACACGGGGACGCCGCTGAGTGAATTCCGGCCCTACATTCTGTTGACCAACTTTTTCAACTACATCGAGCTGTTTGCCGAGCAGTTTGGCGTGGAGGTGTACGGGCGCGGAAAAGCCATGCAGACGGCCTCGGCGGGCAACATTACCATCATCAATTTTGGCATGGGCAGCCCGATGGCGGCCACCGTGATGGATTTGCTGGCGGCGGTAAAACCCAAGGCGGTGCTCTTTCTGGGCAAAGCCGGGGGCTTGAAAAAACACACGCTCCTCGGTGATTTGGTGCTGCCCATCGCGGCCATCCGGGGCGACGGCACCAGCAACGACTACATGCGGCCCGAAATTCCGGCGTTGCCGTCGTTCCGGCTCCAGCGGGCGGTGTCATCGATGATCAAAAAACACAACCTTGACTACTGGACGGGCACCGTGTACACCACCAACCGCCGGGTGTGGGAGCACGACGAGGAGTTCAAGAAATACCTCCAGGAAACCCGCGCGATGGCCATCGACATGGAAACGGCCACGATTTTCACCGTGGGGTTCATGAACGAAATTCCCCACGGCGCGCTGCTGCTTATCTCAGACAACCCGATGATTCCCGATGGCGTGAAAACCGAAGAAAGCGACCGCCGCGTCACGACGAGTTTCGTCAACACCCACCTCCAGATTGGCATCGACGCCCTCGACGAACTCGCCACGTCGGGGGAATCGGTGAAGCATTTGCGGTTTGAATAAAAGAGGTACTTCGGAAATTGGATGCTTGGTCGGTCACTCAAATCCAGTTACCAAACTTACCCATTTAACCAATTTCCCGCCTTTTGCCCCGCCAACTGGCCGCCATCGAGGACGAGCGCCTGGCCAGTCATGAACGAACTCTCGTCGCTGGCCAGAAACAGAAACGCCGGGGCCACTTCTTCGACGCGCCCGACGCGGTTCATCGGAATGTAGCGGTCAGCAAACGCCCGCACGAAGGCCGGATCGTCGATTTCCTGCGACATGGGCGTCTGGATATAACCCGGACACACGGCGTTCACCCGAATGCCGAGGGGAGCCAGTTCCAACGCCATCGTTTTGGTGAGCATCACGACGCCGCCCTTCGAGGCGTTGTAGTGCGCGTAGCCCGCTTCGCCGTCGAGGCCGTTTTTCGAGGCCATGTTCACGACCACGCCCCGTTGCCGCTCAGCCATGCGGCGGCACACGGCCTGCGCGACGTGAAACATTCCCGTAAGGTTCACGTCCAGAATCCGCTTCCAGTCCGCTTCCTCGATTTCTAAAAACGGCGTTTCCTGCGCGATGCCCGCGTTGTTGATCAGCACGTCGAGGGGCGCAACGACCTCGGCTTGCGCCACAGCCCCGAACACGGCCTGTCGGTCGGTCACGTCCACGGTGTAGCTCTGCACGGAATTGCCGAGCGCCCGCAACGAATCCACTGCCTGAGCCAGGTCGCCGTCCCGGTTGTCGAACAGGCTGAGGGTGGCTCCTTCGCGTGCGAAGTGCCGGGCGATCTCCAGGCCGATTCCCCGCGCTCCGCCCGTGATGAGCACGTGTTTGCCTGCGAACCTTGCGTTTTGGGAAGAAGGCATTGTTGATTTTTGCAAACAAAAATAGCCTATTTTTGACAACATAATTTTTTCACTCAGTTCCAATCACGTGAAAAACCTGTACCCTGCCGACATCGCCGTGATGCTCGGGTACCTGGCGGTCTTACTGGGAGTGGGGTTCTGGGCGGGTCGGAAAAAAAGCGAAACCAGCGCGGCGGGTTTTTTCCTGACCGGCCACACGCTGCCCTGGTATACCATCGGTTTCTCGCTGATCGCGGCCACGCTCAGTTCAGTGCAATTCATCGGCAATGTCGGCTATGCCTACCGCTACGGACTGGCGGTGGCCAACTGGGAATGGCTCAATGCCCCGGCCATTTTGCTGCTGGTACTGCTGTTTATTCCGGTGTACACGCGCTGGAACATCGTGACGATGCCGCAGTTTCTCGAACTGCGCTACAATCGCTCGGTGCGGTTGCTGTTCGCGGTGATTACGCTGCTCACTTATGTATTCGTCAACATGGCGGGCGTGCTGTTTTCGGCGGGCTTTGTGCTCAACCACCTGCTCGGCATCGACCTTCACGCGGGCATCTGGCTGATGGTGGTTGTGTCGGGGGCTTTCATCGTGTACGGGGGCATGGAATCCATCGCCTGGACCAACGTACTCCAAAGCGTGCTACTGGTAGGCAGCGGCCTGCTCGTGTTCGTGCTCGGCCTGTGGGCCTTGCCGGGTGGCTGGGCGCAACTCCTCGGCACGGGCGAACGGAGTCGGCTGATTTTGCCCGCCAGCCACCCCGAACTGCCCGGCACAGGATTGCTGGTGCTGGCCCTTTCGACTAACGTCTGGTTTTTTTGCACCAACCAAACCATTAACCAGTCGGCGCTGGGCGCGAAAAATGCCTGGAACGCCAAAATGGGCGTGTTGCTGGCGGGGTTCATCTGGATTTTCATCGCCCTGGCCGACGTCTTTCCGGGTCTCATCGCCTACGCCCTCAACCCCAACCTGCCCGTGGCCGACGAAGCGTACCCGTACCTGATTTCACGCTTGTTGCCTGAGGGCCTGCGGGGACTGGTTTTCGCGGGTTTGCTGGGCGGCGTACTGGCCAACGTCGAAGCCCTGGGCAATGCCTCGGCCACGATTTTCACGTTCGACCTGTACCGCGAACTGATTCAACCCGGAGCGAGCGAAAAACGACTCATCCGCGTCGGACGGCTGGCCTCTGTCGCCGTGCTGTTGGTGGGTGCGGCGTGGGCGCCGGTGGTGATGCGGTTCGAACACATTTTTGCGTATTTGCAGGAATGCTGGGCCTTCATTGCCATTCCTGTGGCGGTGCTGTTTACGCTGGGGATTCTCTGGAAAGGCGTGACGCCCCGTGCGGCGCTGTACACGCTCAGCCTGTCGTTTCCGTTGCTGGCGCTGCCGTACGCGTTGCGGCTGCACCGCGTCGGCTGGAACGTGTACAACGTGGCGGGGCTGGTGCTGGTGTTCACGCTGATTTTTACGATCGGCGTGAGTTGGCTGACGCGAAAAGACATCGTTGGGGTGGTTCCGAAAGGAATCTGGCAACCGAACGACCCGGAACTTGAAACGCGCCCCTGGTACCAGCGAGTGGGATTCTGGGCGGCGGTGATGGCGGTGTTTTACCTGCTCATTTACGCCTATTTTTGGTAGGCTCACCGGGAAAATGCCCTAAACAAAAAAGTCCGTTCACCGAACGGACTTTTTTGCTTTCAAAACCAGGCTGCTTACCGCGAGCCAAAATCCTGCACCCAGTAGTGCTTGTAGGTGCTCGACGCGCCGTAGGCGTAGCCCACGCCGAGGTCTTTGTAATTCTTGTTCATGATGTTGGCGCAGTGGCCGGGCGATTTCAGCCAGCCGTCCACCACGGCGCGGGCGGTTGAATAACCAGCGGCGATGTTTTCACCCGCGTTGCGCCAGATGTACCCTTCGCGTTTCATGCGATCCCAGGGCGCGGAACCGTCGCGGCCCGTGTGGCTGAAGTAGTTGTAGGTGGCCATGTCGGTGGCGTGTTTCCCGGCGGCGGTGTTGAGCATGTCGTTGAGCACCAGGGCCGGCGCGGCAGGGTAGGTGGTGCTGCCGCAGAGGCAGGATTTCGACCGGGCCTGGTTGACGTAACTCAGGATTTCTTCCTGCAACGGCGTGAAGGCGGCGGTAGCGGCCACGCTCAGGTTCGCGCGGGGTTCGGGGGTGGCAACTTCCGTGGTGGCGCGCTCGGCGAAGGTGGACGAGGCGACCGGAACGGTTTGCTGGGCGGGAACTGATTCATTGCCCGATTGGCAGGCGGCCATCAGGCCAGCCGCGAGCAGGGCGGCTGCGGCGGAGAAGGGTAACTTCATGAATGAACGGATTAGGTTAGTGTTCGCTATTCCGAACGAAAAACCCGCCTTTTTCATGCCTGGCGTCGGCTGATTTTTGGGATATTCTTCCGGAACCAACCGGGAAGCCCCGCGCCGGATGCTGGCATGGAGTTTTTTGGATGCAAAAAAAATCGTTTCAACGCACTTCAGCAAACTTCTACAAACGCATGAAACCCTGGCAAAAACTGGCCCTGGGCACGGTAGCCGCCGTGGTGGTGGTCGCCGCCTGTAAGAAAGGCGGGGTATTCGACGACTTTATTTCCGAAGATGAGGACCAGCCCACTACCGCTCAGGTGCAGGGCTACGTGTTTCGGCCCGCGCTGGTGGCGGCTACCGACGAAAACGTGCAGCAATTGAACGTGCCCGCTGGGTTTAGGGTGGCCAAATTCGCCGAAAACCTGGGCAAACCGCGGATGATGCTCGTCAGTGGGACGAACGTGTACGTCACCGATCGCGAAGCGGGTACCGTGACCCTGCTCCGTGACACGAACGGCGACGGCAAGTCGGATGAGAAAAAAGTCGTGGCCAACCTGAAGCAGGTCCACGGCCTGGCCATGCGCGACGGCAAACTGTACATGGCGACAGTAAAAGAGGTGTTTACGGCGT
This sequence comes from Spirosomataceae bacterium, assembly GCA_965249815.1. Taxonomy (GTDB): domain Bacteria; phylum Bacteroidota; class Bacteroidia; order Cytophagales; family Spirosomataceae; genus JAJAZB01. The sequence goes on from CBDFMV010000003.1 coordinate 3,270,412, forward strand.
CCATGAACCCCGATGGCACCCTCGGCGCACCGCAGTTACTCATCGGCAATTTACCCGATGGTGGCCAGCACCCCAACCGCACGCTGGCTTTTGGGCCGAACGGGCTACTGTACCTCTCCGTGGGCAGCACCTGCAATGCCTGCATCGAACCCAACCCCGAAAGCGCCACGATTCTGCGGGCCAACCCCGACGGTTCCAACCGGAAAGTATTCGCCAGGGGCCTACGCAACACGATTGGCTTTGGCTGGCACCCGCAGACCAAAGAACTCTGGGGCCTGGACCACGGCATCGACTGGCTCGGCGACGAAGAGCAAAGAGAAGAACTGAATTTGATCAGGGAAAAAGCCGATTACGGCTGGCCGCACATTTACGGTGAGGGCAAATACAACCCTCAACCACCCCCACCGGGCGATACCACGTACGCACAGTACCTGCAAAAAACCACGCTGCCGACACTAACTTACCAGGCCCACAGCGCCCCGTTGGGGATGGTGTTCTACACGGGTGAGCAATTTCCGACCGAGTACCAGAACGACGCCTTCATCACCATGCGCGGGTCGTGGAACCGCAGCAAACCTGCCGGGTACAGCGTGGTGCGCCTGCGCTTCGAGAATGGCAAACCGACCCGGTTTGAGGAGTTTCTGACCGGTTTTCTGGTGGACAACAACCGCTCGCACTTCGCCCGTCCCGTTGGCATCGCTCAGCACAGCGACGGCTCCCTGCTCGTTTCCGACGACACCAACGGGGTGATTTACCGGATTGCCTACGCGAAACCCTGACAAATACTTGCCCAATTCGTGGAGCCGTAATCCAAAAAAGCCCCGGACTTCGCAATCCGGGGCTTTTCAACTAAAAAACGGTCAGGCTTTCGGGTGCGCCTGCTGGTAGGCTTCCTTAAGCTTTTCGATGGAATTGTGCGTGTATACCTGCGTGGCGGCAAGCGACGAGTGGCCGAGCAAATCCTTGATGGCGTTGAGGTCGGCTCCCCGGTTGAGCAGGTGCGTGGCGAAGGTGTGCCGCAGCACGTGCGGACTCTTTTTTTCGAGCGAAGTCACCAGCGTGAGGTAGCGTTTCACCAGGCGCTGAATCAGCACCGGGTACGCCGCCACGCCCGTGTCGGCCACGATGAGGCGGTCTTCGGCTCCTCCGGCGAAGGTGGCTTCCTTCAGCGCCTGGTACGTCCGGATGAGGGTAAACAGCGGGCCGTTGAGCGGCACCACGCGGTGCTTGTTGCGCTTGCCGAGCACGGTGAGGGTACACTCGTAGGTGTTTAAATCGCTGTCTTTCAGTCCGATGAGTTCAGAGAGGCGCATGCCCGTGCCGTAGAGCAATTCGAGGACGAGTTTGTCGCGGGTGCCGGGAAAATCAGCGGAGAACTGAACGTCGTCGAGGAGCGTAGCCATTTCCTGCTCCTTCACAAAAGTTGGCAGGGAGCGGTCGGTTTTCAGCGCCCGAATCTGGAGCATCGGGTCGACGGCCAGGTTTTTTTTCCGCAGCAAAAACCCGTAGAAAGCCCGCAACGTCGCGATTTTCCGGTTGGTGGACCGGTTGTCGAGGCCACTTTCGGCCAAATGGACAATCCAGGAACGAATCTGTTGAAAGTCCGCCGACTCGGGGGAGTCGAGTTCGTAGTGTTCGGCGAGGTAGCGGGTAAACTGCTCCAAATCGCCCCGGTAGGCCGTGAGCGTGTGCTGGCTGCACCGCTTTTCGTAGCGGATGTGTTGCAGAAAAAAAGAAACCATCTTCGCGTCGGGTTAGTGACACGAAGATGGTTCTTAATTTGAAAAGTTGAGAAGGTGCCGATTTGAAAATCGAAGAATTGGCCATTTTAAAATTGGCACCTTCTCAACTTTTCAAATTCGTTAGTTCTCCAGATTGCCGTACATTTTCTGCTTGTAGGTCGCCCGGATTACTTCCTGACGACGCTGCACCGAAGGCTTCTTGAAAGCCATGCGGGCGCGGAGTTCTTTCAGAACGCCCGTCTTCTCGAATTTTTTCTTGAACCGCTTGAGCGCCTTGTCGATGGGCTCGTTTTCTTTCACGTTTATGAGGATCATCTCGAATGATTGGTTGGAGTCAAACTGAAACGGGTTGCAAATATACGGCTACCGTTCAGAAAATCAAGCTGCCGGGCGGTACTTTTGGGCCTGAGAAACCGCTTGCAGCCCATTCTTAATGGGCAATTTTTCATTTTTAATTGAACGGAATGCCCCACGCCGTCATCGATTTAGGCACCAACACCTTCCAACTGCTCATCGCCGAACCGACTGCGAGGGGTTTCCGAACGCTGCACGAAGAAAGCCGCGCCGCTAAAATCGGCCAGGGCGGCATCTCCGATGGGTTTATCACCGAAGAAGCCATCGGCCGGGCGCTCGACGTGCTCAACGCCTACCGCACCCGCACCGACGCTCACGGCGTGCCGCCCGAACAGGTCCGGCTCCTGGCCACGAGCGCCGTGCGCAACGCCCGCAATCAGGCCGAATTTGTGCAGCGGGTGCGGGAAACGACGGGTTTCCGGATTGAAGTCATCGACGGCGACCGCGAAGCGGGGCTGATTTTTCGGGGCGTGAGCCTCGGTACGCCGCTCACCGAGGTCACGTCGCTCGTGATGGACATCGGCGGCGGGAGCGTGGAATTCATTCTGGGCAATGCCCGGCGGGTGTTTTGGAAACAAAGCTTTGAAATTGGCGCGCAGCGGCTCCTCGACCGCTTCCTGACCGCCGACCCGATGCCGCCCGCGCAGGTGGGCCGCCTCGCCGATTACCTCGACGAGCAACTGCTGCCCCTCACCAACGCCGTTCACCAGTACGCGCCAACCGCGTTGATTGGCTCGGCGGGGTCGTTCGAGACACTTTACGAAATGTATTTTCTCGAAAAAAACGGGCAACCGATTGCGCCGGACTGGGTTTCCGGCGAATTGCCCGTGGCGGCGTTTCACCAACTGCGCGGCGCGTTGCTAACGCGCGCCCGTGCCGAACGACTGGCCCTGCCCGGCATGATCGAACTGCGCGTGGATATGATCGTGGTGGGCGTTTGCCTGATTGATTTCGTGCTGAAACGGTACGGCATCGACCGGATTCAGGTTTCGACGTACGCGCTGAAGGAAGGCGTTCTGGCGGAAATGCTCAACGAATCGAAACCCGGATCGAACTGATGCAAATCCACACGCTCCCCGTCACCCGCACGGCCCGGTACTGCACCCTCGGCGAACTTTCCGGGGAAACGGAAGCTGTCTGGTTCGTTTGCCACGGGCAGGGTCAACTGGTGCCCTACTTCATTCCGAAATTCGAGCCGCTTCTCGACGGAAAAACCTTCATCGTGGCTCCGGAGGCCCTTTCGCGGTACTACCTCAACGGGTTCACCGGCCGCGTGGGCGCTTCGTGGATGACGCGCGAAGAGCGGCTATCAGAAATTGACGACTACGTTGGCTACCTCAACGCGCTGTACCACCACGTGCTGGCGGGTTTTGACGAAACCCGGCTGCGCGTCAACATCCTCGGGTTTTCGCAGGGCACCGCCACGGCCTGCCGCTGGGTGGGTAACGGCGCAATCCGGTGCAATCGGCTGGTACTCTGGGCGGGGTTCTTCGCCAACGGCCTCGCCGACGTGGTGGACCCGCGCCGGCTTGCCGACAAGGAGGTCGTGCTCGTGTACGGCCGCGACGACGAATACCTGCGCCAGCTCGACCTGACCGAGTACGAAGCCGGGTTCCGGCGAGCCGTGCCGCACCTGCGCGTGGAAAGCTTCGCGGGCGGGCATTCGATCGAAACGGAAACGCTACTTCGCGTGGCGGGAAAATGAAATTTTCAATTCATCGTTAAGTGGGTATTGGTATCTTTGAAGCAATCAATCCGCAAACCTCCCGAATTCCCGTATGTCGCTTGTCGCTATCCTGCTCCAGTCCCTCAACCTGAGTCCTGATTCATCGTCCACGCAAGTTCCCACCTCGGCCCAGGGCGCGGATACGTCCCTTTCCGTGCTCGATTTGCTCATGAAGGGCGGTTGGGTGATGCTGCCGATTTTCGCGCTGCTGTTCATCGCCGTGTTTCTGTTCATCGAGCGGTGGCTCTACATCCGCCACACCAGCCGGATGGACCCCAATTTTCTTTACACGATTCGGGAAATGCTCTTTAGCGGCAACGTGAAAGGAGCCACGGAGTTCTGCAAAAACTCGTCGCTGCCCATCGCCCGGCTCCTCGAAAAGGGTCTCAACCGCATCGGAGCGCCCATGCGCGACATCGAGGCGGCCATTGAAAACACGGCCAAAATCGAGGTGTACAACATGGAAAAAAACCTCGGCCTGCTGGCGGCCATCGCGGCCATCGCGCCGATGTTCGGCTTTCTGGGTACCGTCACGGGGATGATCCGGGCTTTTCACGACATTTCGCTGGCCGACAACATCAGCATCGGCGTCATTTCGAGCGGGATTTACGAGAAAATGATCACTTCGGCCACGGGCCTCATCGTCGGGATTCTGGCGCACGTGTTTTTCACGATTCTCAACGCCATGATCGACCGCTCCGTCAACCGGATGGAAGTCACCGCCATCGATTTCCTCGACCTGTTGTACAAACCGGCACGGGTTAGCTGATTCTTGTGCCGTGCCTAGGGTCTCCGTGGCACGACTCCTCACCAAACCGTAGTTGTGCCACGGAGACCGTAGGCACGACGATCTGAACCTATGAACTTCTCCCGTCGCCGTCGTGCGCATTCGGGCGTGGAAGCCTCCTCGCTGTCTGACATTCTGTTTTTTCTGTTGATTTTCTTCCTGATGATTGCCACGCTGGCCAGTCCGGATGCCATCCGGTTGCTGCTGCCGCAGTCCACGACGGCCCGGAGCGTGCCGAAAAAGGTGATTCACCTGGCCGTGAACGGCAACAAGGAATACTACGTGGAAGGCCGACGCGTGGCCCCCGATCAACTCGAAAGCACCCTCGCCGCCCAGGCGTCCGAAAAAGGCGATCAGGCCTCGGTGGTGTTGCGCATCGACAAAGCCAACACCGTGCAGGACCTCGTCGGCGTGGCCGACGTCATCGCCAAGCTGAACATGCACATGGTGCTGGCGACGGACAAGAAACGGTAGTTTCCCCTAAAAAAACAGGCGTGGGTTGGGTACGAGCATGGCGCTCAGACCCGGCCCGCGCCTGTTTTTTGGCAAAATCCTCACCAGTCTTTCAAAACCGCCTCCGTTGCTTCCAGCGTCCGGTCGATGTCTTCGGGCGTGTGAGCCACACTGACCGAGCCTTGCTTGCACGGAATCGGGATGTGATAAATGCCCCGCTCAATCAGTCCGAGGCGGTACTTCAGGTCGAGGTCGAAGCGGTGGTTTTGCAAAATCGCGTGCAGGTCAGTTGGGGCGGTTGGGCAGAAATACACGCAAAACGCCGAAGCGTTTCGGCTCACGACCGCCTCGATGCCTTTTCGGGCAAAAAGCGCCTCCAGGCCGGTATAAAGCCGGTTGCAAACGCGTTCGACCTGCGCATACACCGCCGGGTTCTGCAAAATTTCGAGCGTCGCGATGGCCGCGGCGGCGTTGAACGGATGGGCGTTGTACGTGCCCGCCATCATCACCCGCCGCGCCGGGTCGGGGTGGTCGAAAAGCTGCATGATTTCCTTTTTCCCGCCCACGACCCCCATCGGGTAGCCGTTGGCGACCGCTTTGCCGAACACCGACAGGTGCGGCGCGACGCCCGCCACTGATTGGTAGCCGCCCAGCGCCGTGCGGAAACCCGTTTTCACTTCATCGAATACGCAAACCGCCCCGTGTTCTTCGCAGAGCCGCACCAAACCGGCCAGGTACCCGTCGTGGGGCAGTACCACGCCGACGTTTTGCAGCACGGGTTCCGTCAGTACGCAGGCAATCGGGTAACGGCGCAACACGTACTCCACCGAGTCGAGGTCGTTGAAATTGACCACGTGAACGCGCTGCTGCGTGGCCTGGGGAATGCCCGCCGACGCCGGTTGGAAGCGGTATTCACCCGGGCTTACCCGTGGGCCAACCTGGTCGGGCGTGGGCATCACGGCGCGGGCCACGTCGTCCTGCCAGCCGTTGTACCCGCCCAGCATCACCAGAATGTCTTCCCGGCCCGTGTACGCCCGGCTCAACCGGATGGCCAGCGCCGTGGCTTCGCTGCCCGTGTTGGTGATTTGCACCAAATCGAGCGAAGGCACCGACTGGCAGAGGAGTTGCGCAAGGCGGATTTCCCAGACCGTCGTGCCACTGCCCATCAGCGACCAGTCGTCCCGCATGGCACGTGCGACGGCATCATTGACTGAATCGGGATTGTGACCCAGAAAATGGGGCGCGAAGGCAGCGTGGTAATCGAGGTATTCGCGACCTTCCACGTCGTACAGTTTGCTGCCTTTGGCCCGCTCAAATACCCGTTGCGGCGTTACCTTTCGGTTGAGTGAAACAACACCGCCCGCGATGTAACGCGCCGCTTCGGCAAAAAACTGCTGGCTCGTCAGAGCCGGTTCCGGTTCGGGAATCATGGGTACGGATGATGAAAAAAATAAAAACAGAGGTTCAATTTCGTTTACAAAAATAAGCTGTTTTTGTACATAAAAATCATACTTTCGCAACAAGATGAAATCTGATTCACAAGCCAATTTTGCGTACGAAGAACTGCGCAAAAAAATTCTCACGGCGCAGCTTCTGCCCAATTCCCGGCTCAAAGAGGATTTCTGGGCCGAAAAACTGGCGGTTGGCCGCATGGCCATCCGCGAAGCGCTGACCCGGCTGTTGGGCGAGGGGTTGGTCGAGGCGGGGGAGCGGGGGGGGTATTTTGTCGGGGAAATGACGCCGGAAGACGTTCACCAGATACGTGAACTGCGCGAAGTGCTCGAACTGGCCGCCGCCCGACTGGCCATTGAACGCATCGACGACGCGCACCTCGCCGAGTTGCAGGCCATTTGCGAGGATTACACGACGATGGTGCGGCGCGGTTACCTGGCGGGTGCCTGCGAGGCCGACATCAAGTTTCACGAAACGCTGCTCCAGGCTTCGGGCAACCAGCGGCTCGTGCGGGCTTACCACCACGCCCACATTCCGCTTTTTCACCAGAAACTCGTCCAAACCCGCAGCAACCTCGACGATTACGACCAGACCGACCGCGAACACCGCCAGTTGGTCGGGGCGATTCGGGCCAAAGACACCGCCCTCGCCGAGCAAACCCTGCGGGCGCATTTCAAGCGGGGCGAGGCGGCCATTCTCGATTTGTAACCGTTTTTCGACCAACCCACCCTTTTTCAAACTCATGAGCCGGAGAAAAATCACCGCGTTGCTGCTGGCACTGACTGCCAGCCTCGCGACCGCCACTGCCCAGACGCCCTACTACGACCAGACGAAGGAAGGGTTTCTGGTGTTTCACCCCATCCGCACCGATGCGCAGGGGAAGATCCTTCCCTGGTACGCCGACGAGTTGGGGAAATCCTTCGATTTCGTGGTGAAGGCCACCTGGGAATTCTGGATTTCGATGCGCAGCGATTTCAACGGCCTGCCGTACTACCTCAACCACCAGGTGTGGCGACCCCAGAACGACCCGCGCGGGCTGGGGGGCGACCAGTTGGCGATGGCGCTCTCGTCGTGGCAGTTGCTGTACCAGTACACGGGGGATGAACGGGTGAAGGAAAACATGAAACTCATCGCCGATTACTACCTCACCCATTCGCTTTCGCCCGCCGACGCCCACTGGCCCAACCTGCCGTTTCCCTACAACACGTTCGTGTATTCGGGCCAGTACGATGGCGACATGGTCATTGGCCGGGGCTTCACCCAGCCCGACAAAGCCGGAAGTTTCGGCCTAGAACTGGTGAAACTCTACAAAATCACGGGCCGGGCCAACTACCTCGATGCCGCCGTGGCCATTGCCAACACGCTGGCCGAACGCACCCAGCCCGGCGACGCCGATCACTCGCCGCTGCCGTTCAAAGTCCACGCGCTGACGGGCGAAGTCGGTCGGCTGGAAAGCAACGCGGGCGACGGCACCACGGCGGGGCGCTCGGCCTACACCACCAACTGGGCCGGAACGCTGGAGCTTTTCGAAGAATTGCTGAAACTCCAGCGCGGCTACACCGACCAGTACCGCCGGGCATCGGGGGCGTTCCTGGCGTGGATGCAGGAATACCCACTGAAAACGAACAAGTGGGGGCCTTTTTTCGAGGACATCCCCGGCTGGTCGGACACGCAGATCAACGCCGTTACCTTCGCGCAGTACATGATGGCCCATCCGGCGCAATTTCCGGCCTGGAAAACCGACGTGCCCCGCATTTTCGACTGGGTGTACAAAACCCTCGGCAACGATTCGTGGCAGAAATACGGCGTGCGGGTCGTGAACGAGCAGACGGCTTACCAGACGCCCGGCAACAGCCACACGTCGCGGCAGGCCTGCGCCGAGTTGCAGTTCGGGGCGTTGTCGGGCGATAACCAGCGCCGCGAAAACGCCATCCGGCAACTGAGTTGGGCCACGTACATGGTGGCCGACGACGGCAAAAACAACTACCCCCGCGACGAGGTCTGGCTTACCGACGGCTACGGCGATTACGTGCGGCACTACCTCCGGGCGATGGCCGCCGAACCCGCCCTGGCTCCCACCGACGCGAACCATATTTTGCACAGCACCTCCATCGTCAGCCAGGCCGACTACGCGCCCAATTTCAACAAACGGCTGGTGTTCGACGTGGCGAAGGAAGAACTCGCTTCGGCGAAGCTTTTCTACCGCACGTTCGATAAAAGCAGCACCGAATTGATCCGGATGACGGCCAAACCCGCGAAGGTCGTTTCGGGCAAAAAAGACCTTCCCGAACGCACCGACCTGACCGCCGAAGGCTGGACGTGGCAAGCCCTCCCGAAAGGCGGCTTCCTCCGAATCCGCCACGAAAGCGGGAATGGGGTGAAGGTGTTTGGGGGAAAGGAGTGAGAAGGCAGGAGTCAGAATGAAAAAACCACTTCCAGCTTTTGACTCCTCAATTGCAATAATCCTTGATCGCCGTGTAGGCGGGCGTGTAACCGAGTTCGCCGGCTTTGGAGAGGTCGAGGCAGCCGCCGTTTTCGTCGCCCTGGCTGTGGCGGATGATGCCGCGCACGTAGTACGCTTCGGCGTAGGTGGGTTGGAGTTGGATGGCGTTGGCGCAGTCCTGCATGGCTCCGGCCTGGTCGCCGGTTTGTGAGCGCGCCAGCCCCCGGATGAAATACGCCTCGGCGTAAGTCGGGTTGAGTTCGATGGCCCGGTTGTAGTCGAGAATGGCCCCTTTCACGTCGCCCGCCCGGCTCCGGCTCAGGCCCCGGGCATAAAACGCCTCGGCGCGGTTGCCGGAGAGTTCGCTCATGCGGCTTTTGTCCTGCACAACGTTGCGTAAATTATCCAGCACTTCTTTCGTAATCGGCCCCGAAAACGCCGCTTTGGTCGCCACGGGGTTGTTGAGTTCGACGGCGCGGGTCAAATCCTGCTGGGCTTCCTTGTGCATGCCATACTTGCTCCGGGCGAAACCGCGCCCGTAAATCGCCATCGGGCTGTTGGGGTCGAGGGTGACGGCCTGCTCGAAGTCGGCCAGCGCGCCCTTGTTGTCGCCCAACTGGCTTTTGGAAAAACCCCGGTTGCAGTAGGCGTCGGCGTCCTGGGGGTTGAGTGTAATGGCCTGCGAATAATCGGCGACGGCGTCTTTGAAATTGGCCAGTTTCAGGTTGGCGTACCCCCGCCCGGCGAAGGCCTTAGCCTGTTTCGGACTCAAATCGACCGCCTTTGTGAAATCGGGAATGCTGCCCGCGTAATCGTCGAGTTTCAACTTGCACATGCCCCGCGAGTAGTACGCCTGCACGTTGTCGGGGCTGAGTTCGATGGTTTTGGTGAAATCCTGGAGGGCCGTTTTGTAGCTTTCTGCTTTGATGCGGCTCAGGCCCCGGTTGTAGTAGGCCTGGGGGTCGTCGGGCGAAAGCTCGATGGCCCGGTTGTAATCCTGCAACGCGGCGCGGAAGTCGTCCTGACGGCTTTTGCTGTTGCCGCGGGCGAGGTACGAAAGCGCGTCTTTCGGATTGAGTTCGATGGCGCGGTCAAAATCGAGAATGGCTCCCCGGTGGTCGCGGAGGTTGGCCTTGGCCCAGCCCCGGTTGTAGTACGAGGGGGCGTTTTCGGGACTCATCGCGATGGCCTGGTTGAAGGCTTGCAAAGCAGCGGTGAAATCGCCGGTCTTGCTTTTTTCGAGGCCTGTTTTGAAAAAATCCTCCGCGCTGGACGAAGTCGGGGCCATCGAGGCGGGCGGTGCGGGTACCGCGGTGGTGGAAGTCGTAGCGACCGATTGGGCGAAGGCAGCGACGCTTCCCATCATCAGTGAAGCGGTCACAGCCAGCAGCAAATATTTTTTCATAAGGTGGTCAGCAGGTTGGTTGGGTCAGGCACCGGAAGGGGTGTCAAAAATGCGAAAAAACCACCGACCTCGCCCATCGTGCTGCCATAAATTTTTGCGAACCAGGCGAAAGGGCTTGGGAATGGGTCAGGCTGGGTTTTCTCCGCATGAATCAGCAAAAAACAGACTCAACGCTTTTCAAACACCACGTCGGCAAAGTAGGCCCGACAGTCGGTTAGCCAGGCGGTGAGGGCAAATCCCGTGGCGAGGGCGAGGGCTTCCACGTCGGCACGGGCGAACTTGCGCGAAATTTCGGTGTGAAGGGTTTCTCCCGCCTCGAAATCCACCACCAAATCGAGCGCCCCGACGCGCACCTGCTGGCGTTTCTGGCTGACGAGATAACTCCGCGCTTCGCCAATTTCAGGGTCGTAGGTTTCGTAGTGGTCGAAGGCCGAGAGGTCGAAGTTGGCGGCCAGTTCGCGGTTGATGCGGCGCAACAAATTGAGGTTGAACGCCCGCGTCACGCCCAGTGCGTCGTTGTAGGCGGCCTGAATCACGGCGGGGTGCTTTTTCAGGTCGAAACCCGTCAGCACGAGATCGCCGGGCCGGAGGCGCTCGTGCAGGTTTTGGTAAAACGAAACCGCCTCCGTAGTGGTGAAATTGCCGACGTTCGAGCCTAAAAACAACACCACTTTCCGCGAGTCCGACGCCGCGTCGAGGTCGGCGAGGGCGCTGAAATAGTCGTCGTGCCGGGGCCGGACGGCCAGGTCGGGAAACTGCTGATTCAACTCGCCGGTCAGGGCAACCAGAGCGGCCGCCGAGATGTCGATGGGCACGTACGTGAAGGAAGCCCCTTTTTCCAGAAAATGCCGGAGCAGCACCTTCGTTTTCAGGCCGTCGCCCGCGCCGAGTTCGATGAGTTCAAACGGCTGGTGTTGGGCACAAAACCGGCGCAGCAATTCCCCGGCGGATTGGCTCAGAATTTCAAACTCACACCGCGTGAGGTAGTATTCCGGCAACTGCATGATTTGCTGAAACAACCGGCTGCCCTCGGCGTCGTAAAAAAACCGCGACGAAAGACGCTTAGGCGTTTGCGTCAGCCCCGTGCGCACGTTGTCGGCCAGGGCGTCGTCCGGCGACGTATCCGCGCCGGAAAACGTCAGCGCGACGCCGTTCGGATGCCCGTGAATTGCCATTGCTTGTCGGGTTGGAAAAAGTTGCGGTAGGTCGGGCGCGAGTGCCCCGCCGGGGTCGCCACCGAGGCACCGCGCAGCACCATCTGGCCGCTCATGAACTTGCCATTGTACTCGCCCACGGCCCCTTCGGCGGTGCGGAAGCCGGGGTAGGGCAGGTAGGCCGAGGCCGTCCATTCCCAGCGCCGACCCCAATCGAGTTGCCCGGCGGCCACTTCCCACTCGAATTCCGTCGGCAGGCGCTCGCCCCGCCAGCGGGCAAAGGCGTCGGCCTCGTACAAACTAACGTGGCAAACGGGTTCATCGGGCCGAATGGGCTGTAGGCCGTCGAAGGTGTAATTGAACCACGCCCCGTCGAGGCGATGCCAGTACAGCGGGGCCTGAACGCCGCGCGCCTGCACCCACGCCCAGCCGTCGGAAAGCCAGGGGCGGAAACTGGCGTAGCCGCCGTCTTCGATAAACTCCAGGTACTCGGCGTTGGTCACGAGCGCCGGAGCCAGGATGGCTTCGGGGAGAAAAACCCGGTGCGGGGCGAGTTCGTTGTCGAAACAAAAGCCAGTGCTTTGACAACCAACTCTGTACACGCCTTCGGCCACCGTAACAGGCAGAACGCTGGCGGCCGGAGTTGGCGCTGGAACTTCCAGCGGAATCGCCACGGCGGGGAACAGCGGGTTGTGGCCGAGGATGAATTTGATGTCGGTCCGGAGCAATTCCTGGTGCTGCTGCTCGTGGTTAAGGCCGAGTTCGACCAGCGCTTCGAGGTCGGGGGGCAGGGTGGCTTTTTCGAGAAAATCGCCCATCTGCTCGTCCACGTAGGCACGGTAGCGGTAGATTTCGGCCACGGTGGGGCGGGTGAGGTTGCCCCGGTTGGTGCGCAGCACCCGCCGCCCGGCGCTTTCGTAGTAGCTATTGAAAACGAAACTGAAATCGTCGTGAAAGATTCGGTAGTTGGGCGCGTGGGGCACCAACACGAAGCTTTCCCAAAACCAGGTCGTGTGCCCGAGGTGCCACTTCGGCGGACTCACGTCGGCGACGGGCTGCACCACGTAATCTTCCACTTCCAGAGGCTGGCAAATGACCTCGCTGTGCCGACGAATTTCCCGAAAGCGGGTTGCCAGCGAGGTCGGCGACGAGTGAATGGGTGGGGAAGCAGGAAACATCGTTTTTTGAGAAAGAAAGACAAGAGGTTCCCGTCAGTACGCGGCTATTTCCTGATCCACGTAGCACCACAGCCACCGCTCGCCCGGCTCGGCGGAGGCCATGACCGGGTGACCCGTGGCGTGAAAATGCGCCGTGGCGTGCCGCTGGCGCGACGAATCGCAGCAGAGCGTCGCGCCGCAGGTCTGGCAGGTGCGCAGGTGCACCCAGCGGCTGCCGATTTTTACGCATTCCTCGCAAACGTGAGCCTGGGCGGTTTTCAGTTCGCCAACGGTGCTTAGGTGTTCACACATTTGTTGCTGAACCATGCTTCTTGCCTTTCCCGGCACTTTGCGCCGGGGATTTTAAGTTTCGGCCAAATACTTGTGCACAAAACTCACCGCCATCGCTCCTTCGCCCACGGCGGAAGCCACCCGATTCATGGCCCCGGCGCGCACGTCGCCCGCCGCAAAAATGCCGGGGCTGCACGTTTCGAGCGAAAACGGTTCGCGGTCGAGTTTCCAGGATTTCCGAAAATCGTCGTACTGCTGGAGATCGCGCCCGGTTTCGATAAATCCCTTGTCGTCTTTAATGATGTTCATTTCAATCCATTCCGTAAACGGTTTGGCGCCGATGAAGATGAACAGCGCGGCAGCGGGCACTTTTTTCTCCTCGTTGGTCTGGGTGTTTTTCAAAATCAGACACTCCAGCCGCGTGTCGCCGAGGGCTTCGACCACCTCGGTAAACGGCACCACGGCGATGTTGGGCGTGGCCTCAATCTGGTCGATGAGGTATTGCGACATGGTGGCGGTCAGGTCAGGTTTGCGAATCAGGATGCACACCTGCGAGGCCGTCCGCGACAGGTACATGGCCCCCTGACCGGCCGAGTTGCCCCCACCCACCACGTACACGGGCTGGCCCTTGAAGGCGTACGCTTCGGTGGTGGCCGCGCCATAGTACACGCCCGCGCCGGTGAAACGGTCGAGGCTTTCGTTTTCGAGTTTGTGGTACGAAACCCCCGTGCTGAGCAGAATGCTGCGGGCCACGACCGTGCTGTCGTCGGCCATGCGGATGGTTTTGTACTGGCCCTGCGACTTGATTTCGACGACCTCCTGCGGCACCAAAAATTCCACCCCGAAACGCTGTGCCTGGGTGATGGCCCGCCGGGTGAGGTCGGCCCCGCTCACGCCCGACGGAAAGCCGAGGTAGTTTTCAATCCGCGAACTCGTGCCCGCCTGCCCGCCGGGGGCGCGTTTGTCGATCAGAATCGTTTTCAGCCCTTCCGACCCGCCGTACACCGCCGCTGCAAGCCCGGCCGGACCGGAACCGATGATGGCCAGGTCGTAGAGCGTCTGGCTGGCTTTGGGCGCGAGGCCGAGTTTTTCGCCCACTTCAGCCAGGGCGGGTTGTTTGAGCACCTCGCCGGTTTCGAGCACCACGGCGGGCAGGTCGGCGGTGCTGAACTGGTGCAGGTCGAGGAGTTCTTTCGCTTTCGGGTTGGTTTCGACGTCGAGCCACTGGTAGGGAAACTGGTTGCCCGCCAGGAAGTCCTTCAATTCGTGCGAACGCGGCGAAAACTGGTAGCCAATCAAGCGTAATCCCTCAAAATCGGGTCGGTAGCGGGTTTGCCAGTCGCTCAGCAGGTCGTCGAGAACGGGAAAAAGTTTCTCTTCGGGCGGGTCCCAGGGCTTGCCGATGTAGTAATCGAGTTGCACCTCGTTGATAGCCCGCACGGCGGCTTCGATGTCGGAATACGCCGTCAGCAGCGTGTATTTGGCGGATGGGTACAGCTTGCGGGCTTGTTTCAGAAAATCGACGCCCAGCATTTCGGGCATCCGCTGATCGGAAACGAACAGGGCCACTTCCTCGCCTTTTTTCTTCAGGTCCGCCAGCGTTTCCAGCGCCTCGTTGGCCGAGGTCGTCGCCAGAATCCGGTACTTCTGCCGGTATTGCTGCCGCAAATCGCGCTTGAGCGCCTCGAGCACAGCGCTGTCGTCGTCGATGGCGAGGATGTGGGGGAGTTTCATGGAAAATGGTTTTTAAATTCCCCCTTTGAAGGGGGTTAGGGGGAATGTTCTCCGTTGACCAAACATCCCCCTAACCCCCTTCAAAGGGGGAATTTCACCCAACGGGCAAACACACGCTAAACCGCGTTTCGCCTGGTTTTGATTCAACCGTAATTTTACCGTGGTGGTGGCGAATGATGCCCTGCACGATGTCGAGGCCCAGGCCGCTGCCTTTGCCGATGGCTTTGGTGGTGAAAAACGGGTCGAAAATACGCTGCTGGATGTCGGCGGGAATGCCCGAACCGGTATCGGTGACGTGGGTCAGCAAAAACTGCGTACCGTCGGCTTTCGGGTCCACTTCGCTCGAAATCGTCAGGGTGCCGCCGTCGTCCATGGCATCGACGGCGTTGTCGATGAGGTTCGTCCAGACCTGGTTCAGTTCGCCCGGCCAGCCCTGCACGGCGGGCAAATCGTCGGGAATCCGGACGGCGGTTTGAATGTGTTTCTCCTTTAGCTTGTGCTTCAGCAGCGTCAGGGTGCTTTCGATGCCCTCGCGCAGCCGGACGGTTTCGCGCCCCGCGCCCCGGTCCATGTGCGTGTACGATTTGATGGCCCCGATGAGCGTGGCAATGCGCTGGGAAGCGTCGCCGATTTCCAGCACCAGTTTTTCCGTCACTAAATTATTGACCAGCCACCCCAGCACCGCCCCGACGTGGTCGTCGCCACAGGCCGTGAGCACGGTGTCGAGGTCGTCGGTGGTGAAGCCAAATTCGGTCAGCGGCTCGGTCAAATCCACGGCGTCGGGCACGGCGTGGTCGTCGAGCCAATCGGAGAGTTCGTCCTCGCGGTTGCTGCGTTCGAGCAGCGAAAGCGGCGCGGCCTGCCGGTTTTCCAGGCGTTTGAAAAGCAAATCATTCACCACGTCCACCTTCGCGTCGGTGAGTTGAATCGCCATGATGGCCTTGAAGCGTTCGGGCGTGGCCTGGAGGTGTTGGCGGAGCGTGTCGGCACTGCGCACTACCGCCGAAACGGGGTTGTTGAGTTCGTGCGCGAGTCCCGCCGACATCCGTCCCAGCGAGGCCAGTTTGTCGTTTTGCTGCGCCTGCTGCGTGATTTCGCGCACGCGGGTGGTCATTTGGTGGACGAGCGCCTCGGTGAGTTCGTACTGAGTCTGGATCAACTCGCGGAAGCAGTCGCGGTGCACCGCCAGCACGGTTGAATCTTCGGTGGCCTGCCAGAAACGCGGCGTGGTTTTCATGCGCGAAAATGGCAGCACGCCCATCAGGGCGTGCTGCTCAAAGACCAGAAACTCCTCCTGCTGCCCGTTCTGCTCGGTGTAAATCCGCACCCGGCCGGTGAGCAGCACCAACAGGTGATCGATGGGGTCGTCGGGGTGTTGGAGAAGGGTTCCGGCGGGGTACTCGCGGCATTCGCCGTGGGCCACGAGCCAGTCGAGCTGGTCCTGGGGCACGTGTTCAAGAAACGGATTCTGGTGCAGCGCAGCGAGGCAGTCCATTTTTTATCGTTGGGAAGTAAAATTTTCGACAACCAGCCAGCAGCAACCTTCTCACCTGGAAAGAACCTGCCCCAGCCCGAAGGTCAGCACGAAAAACAGCGTGGTCAGGGCCATTTGTTTGAGGTACGGGTCGATGTCGGCGGGTTTCTGGCCCCGCGCCACGCCCCGCCCGATGCGCACCAGCAGCGGGAGCGTCAGCACAAACAGCCACTGCCAGGGCGAAGCCGGATGCAGCGACACGTACACCACCGCGCACAAAAATCCGCCCAGCAGCAGCACCCAGTGGTAGCGCGTGGCCCGAACCTTGCCCAGCCGCACGGGAATCGAGTTTTTGCCGTTGTGGCGGTCGTTGTCGATGTCGCGAATGTTGTTGACGTTCAGCACACCCACGGCCAGCAGGCCACAACTGGTAGCGGGCAGCAGCAGGCTCCAGTCCCAGGTGCGGGTGTACAGGTAGTACGTGCCCAGCACGCCCACCCAGCCAAAAAATAACAGCACCGCCAGGTCGCCAAGACCGAAGTAGCCGTAGGGCCGCCGCCCAACGGTGTACGTGATGGCCGCCGCGATGGCCCCGAGGCCCAGGCCCAGAAACAGGAGCCAGTCGCGGGTTTCGCCACCCCGAAACGCCACAAACAGTAGCATCAACCCGGTGACGAAGGAAAGAACACTGAACAACCCCATCGCCCGACGCATTTGCCCGGCGGTGATTTTGCCCGACTGCACCGCCCGGACGGCCACGGTGCGTTCGGCGGTGTCGATGCCGTTGACGGTGTCGCCGTAGTCGTTGGCGAAGTTGGAAAGGACTTGCAGAAAAACCGTCGTCAGCGCGGCCAGGGCAAAGATCTCCCAGCGAAACGCGCCGCGCGAAGCCGCCAGAAAGCTACCCATCAGAATGCTGGCTAATGCCAGCGGCAACGTACGCGGCCGGGCCGCAGAAAGCCAGGGAGACATAAAGTCGTTTAAGATTTAACGTTTGAGGTTTAACGGGTGAAGTTCAGAAACGCCAAACGTTAAACCTCAAACGTCAGACGAATTATTTCGCCAGCGCTGCCTGAAATTCTTCGCTGTCGGGCTTCACTTTAGAAGCAAAGAAATTGACCAGTTCGCCGCGCTCGTTGAGGAGGTACTTACAGAAATTCCAGGTCGGCACCTTGTCGTTCCAGCCGTTCAGTGACTTGGTGCTGAGCCACTTGTACAGCGGGTGTTGCTCCGAACCGACGACGTGGATTTTCTCGAACATCGGGAAACTCACGCCGAAGTTTTTCTGGCAGAACGTCGCGATTTCGGTGGCGCTGCCGGGTTCCTGTCCGCCGAAGTCGTTAGCCGGGAAACCCAGCACGACAACCTTGTCTTTGTTGGCCTTGTAAAATTTCTCCCAATCGGCGTACTGAGGCGTGTAGCCGCACTCCGAGGCCGTGTTCAACACCACGACTTTCTTGCCCCGGTACTGCGAAAAATCGATGGTCTGTTTGCCGTCGAGCGATTTCATCTTGAAGTCGTAAAACGACCCCGTGGCGGCAGCCACCTCACCGGCGGGGCGGGTGGCAATTTCTTTTTTGTCGGCAAAAAAGCCGGAAATCAGCGTGCTGAGCATGAAAATGAGTTTGAACATGGTAAAGATTAAATTAGAGTAGAGAGAAAAAAGTAAAGAGAAAAGTCTACAGAGCAGAGAGTAGCGAAATGAGTGAAGGGCGTAAATCTATCCGCTCTACTCTCACCGCGCTGCTCTGATTTACATTCGTTCGGGTGCGTGTACTCCCAACAACCGCAGCGAGCGCCGGATGGTTTGCGCGACAACGGCTGAAAGTTCGATGCGGAAACGGCTTTTAATTGGATCTGGTTCGCTCAGAATCGACACCTCGGCGTAAAACTGGTTGAAGGCTTTGGCCAACTCGTAGGCGTACTGCGCGATGAGCGACGGCGAATACTGCGCTCCGGCCTCGGCCAGCCGCTGCGGAAACTGACTTAACACGAAAATCACTTCGCGTTCGGTGGGGTGGAAGGCGAGCCTTACCGATAACCTCACCCCCAGCCCCTCTCCTGCCGAGAGGGGAGCAGATGCCTGAGGTAGTGAAGATTTTTCTGATAAGGCGAGTTGAATTTTTTGGAGTACCCGTGGTAGTGCTTGCAGAACCTCTTCGTTTCTAAATCGCACGACGCGAAAACCGTTCTCTTCTAATACAGACGTGCGGTACTGGTCGTATTGAGGATTGTCGGCCACTTCGTGAATTCCACCATCGACCTCCACGACGAGTTTTGCATCGATGTTGACGAAATCGACAATAAAATCAGCAATCGCGTGCTGGCGGCGAAACTTTGCTCCTAATTGATTCCCACGTAACGCCTGCCACAAGACATCCTCAGCGGGCGTCGGATTTTTGCGCTGCTCCCGAGCCAGAGGCTTCAGTACCTTCCATTTCTCATAGTCGGAAGTGACAAAATTTGCCTTTTCTCCCCTCTCAGCAGGAGAGGGGTCGGGGGTGAGGTTTGCCTTCCGCAGCACCGACTGGATTCTCGCGTGGGTGTACTGGATGAAGGGCCCGGTGTTGCCGTGAAAATCGATGCTTTCCTGGGGGTTGAACGTCATCCGTTTTTTCGGATCGACGCGCAGCAGGAAGTACTTCAGCGCCCCCATCGCCAGCGTGTGGTACAGCGCGCTGGCTTCCTCGTCGCTGAACCCTTCGATTTTGCCCAGTTCCTTCGTCGTGGTTTCGGCGGTTTCTTCCATCTCGTCCATGAGATCGTCGGCGTCCACGACGGTGCCTTCGCGCGATTTCATGCGGCCCGAGGGCAAATCGACCATGCCGTAACTGAGGTGAAACAGCCCGTCGGCGTAGGGGCGGTTGAGTTTGTGGAGGATGTGAAACAGCACCTCGAAGTGGTAGTCCTGTTCGTTGCCCACTACGTAAATGGATTTTTCCATCGGAAAATCGCGCTGCTTCAAATCGGCCAGGCCCAAATCCTGGGTGATGTACACCGAGGTGCCGTCGGCGCGGAGCACGAGCTTTTCGTCCAGGCCCTCGGCCGTCAGGTCGATCCACACCGAGCCGTCGAGGCGGCGGTAAAACACGCCTTTTTCCAGGCCCTCCTCGATGACGGTTTTGCCAAGCAGGTACGTGTCGGATTCGTAGTAAATCTTGTCGAAATCCACGCCCATCCGGCGGAACGTCTCGGCGAAACCCACGTACACCCACTCGTTCATTTCGGCCCAGAGCGCCCGGACTGCCGGGTCGCCCGCTTCCCACCGGACGAGCATCTGCTGGACTTCCTGCATCAGCGGGGCTTCTTTTTCGGCCTGTTCGCGGGGCATTCCGCCCGTAACCAACTGCTCGATTTCGGCCTTGTAGGCTTTGTCGAATTCCACGTAGTACCGGCCCACGAGGTGGTCGCCTTTTTCGCCGGTCGAGGCGGGCGTTTCGCCCTTGCCAAACCGCTGGTAAGCCAGCATGGATTTGCAAATGTGGACGCCCCGGTTGTTGATAATGTTGGTTTTCAGAACGTTGTAGCCGTTTGCCTTCAAAATTTCGGCGACGGAAAACCCCAGAAAATTGTTGCGCATGTGCCCGAGGTGGAGCGGCTTGTTGGTGTTGGGCGAGGCGTATTCCACCACGACGGTCCGGCCATTACCCACCTGATTTTGGCCAAAATCGGGCTTTTGCGCGGCCCGGAAGGCGTCGAGCCAGGCTTCGTCGGCGATGCTCAGGTTCAGAAAACCCTGCACGACGTTGAAAGCACTCACCGCCGGGCAGGTTTCGGCCACCGCCCGCCCCAGCGCCTCGCCAATGGCGGCGGGAGCCTGCTTCAGGGCTTTGGCGTAGGGAAATGTAACGAACGTGTAAAAGCCCTCGAATTCTTTTTTAGTGGGTTGCAGAAGCACCTGCGCGGGGGGCACGTCGAGGCCAAACTGGCGCTGGAGTGCCGCGCTGAGCGCCTGTTGAATCGGATCGGAAAGAGACATTCGGAATGCGGATTGGCGATTGCAGAAGGCGGAGGGCGGTTTTGGATTGTGGATTGAAAAAGGCCTGGAAGTTTTCTTTCTAATCCGCAAGCGCCAATCCGCATTCTCCCGCAAAAGTACGCCAAAACCGCCAACCCGTTCCGCTGCGCCCGTAATTTGCTTCGGACGCCATTTCCGTTGTACTTTAGATTTGAAAAGCAGGACTGTCCCCATGCCAAACTCTTTTTTTTGCGCCACGCGCCGCCTCACCGCGTTGACTGTCTGGTTGTTGGCCCTGCTGACGACTCCGGTAGCGCTGGCCCAGCTTGAACAGGCCAAGCGCCTGGAATTTGAGCGCCGCCCCAACAAAGAAGACGACTACGAGGTACTCGCCCTGGGCCGCGAGGGCGCGCTGCTGACGCATAAGGAGGTGGATTTCTACGCCGGTACGCCGCTCACCTGGCATTTTACCAAGTACGACACCGACCTGAAAGTGCGCTGGGAAACCGACCTGAAGGTAAAATTCCCGCTCCAGCCCCTACTTTCGTACCAGACCGAGCGGTACCTCTACTGGCTTTTTGGCGAACCTGAATCGCAGAAAATCAGCATCCTGCGCCTCCACCTCGACACCGGCGATCAGGAACTCATCGAGGGCGAACTACTGGCCGTGGACGACGTGTCGCACTTCCGGGTGCTCGGAAACACCGCCTTTGTGGCCGGACACTACCGCGATCGGGCCGTGGTCGTGCGCTTCGACTTTTTCAGCCGCCAGTCGCGGGTGCTGCCGGGACTTTACGTCAACCGGCTCACGGTCAGTAGTTTGGAAGTGGATGACGCCGCCCAGCAAATTAACGTTATCGTCACGACGAGCCGACGGGGTCGGTGCCAGTTGAGCCTCCGGACGTATTCGTACGAAGGAAAAATGCTCCGCGAAACCGCCCTGCCCGCCGACGACGGCCGCACGCTGCTCTCGGGCCGGGTGGTGCCGCTGGGCGGGGGCGAGGCGCTGCTGGTGGGGAATTATTCGGTCAATTGTTCGCCCTACGCCCAGGGCGTGTATGTAGCCCAGCTTAATGAAGGCGGCGAGACGGCGGTGAAATATTTGGAATTTGCCCAGTTCAAAAACTTTTTCAACTACCTGAAACCCGCCCGCCGCCAGCGCGTACTCGAACGGATTGCCCGCAAAAAAGAAGAAGGCAAGGAAACCCGGTTCCGCTACCTGATGCTCGTGCACGACCTCGTGCCCACCGACGAGGGCTTTCTGCTCGTGGCCGAGGCATTCTTCCCCCAGTACCGCAATGCGTCGGTCGGGGCTTTCACCACCTTTGGCCGGGCCGGAGCCGACCGTTTGCTGGAGGGTTACCGCTACACCCACGCGATGATTTGCGGGTTTGATAAAACGGGCAAATTGCTCTGGGACAATTGCCTGGCTATGCCCGATCGCCTCAGCTACGAACTTGAAGAACAGGTGCAGGTGACCCGCCAGCCCGACGAAAAACTGGTGCTGGCCTACCCGCTCGAAGACCGAATCAGCACGCTCGTCATCAAGGGCAACGAGGTGATTGAAGACAAAGACGACTTCGAATTAGCGCCTAAAAACGGCCCCGAGCGCATCCTCGCCACTGAAAACACCACGCTGGCGGCCTGGTACGAGCAGTATTTTCTGGCTTGGGGTACCCAGCGCAAGAGCGGCACCCGCGAAAACCCCGCCCGCGAGGTGTTTTACCTCGACAAACTGGGGTATCCGGTGCGATGAGTGGAAAATGAAGAGGCACCGGGGTGTCGGTATTTCATTATCCATTCTCAATTATCCATTCCCCATTCCTCCTTCCCCTATCTTTGCGGGCCAATTTTGGTTTTTCCATGCGAGTCAACTACCGCGATGCCCTCGACTGCCTCAAACGCGGCGGCGTACTCCTCTTGCCGACGGATACCGGCTGGTGCCTCGCCGTCGACGCCCGAAGCGAGGAAGCAGGTCAGCGGCTGAATGCGTTGGTGCCCCGTGGGCAGGCCGACGCCCGCACGGTGCTGATTGCCGAAGTCGGGCAACTCACGCAGTACGTCACGCGGGTGCCCGACGTGGCCTGGGACTGGGTCGAATTTTCGGAAAAACCACTCACGGTCATTTACCCCAACGGAAAAAACCTGGCTCCCGGCGCGTTGGCAGCGAACGGCGACGTGGCCATTCGGCTGCTGAAAGACGAATTCAGCCGGGGCCTGGTGCACCGGTTTGGGCGGGCCATCCTGACGGCTCCCGTCGGGGCCGACGAGGCCCACCGCAGCGCCGCCGACGGGGTGTTGTCGTCGCCCGCCGCCCCGAAATTCGCCCCGTTTGGCCCGCTGGTGCGGCTGGGCGTGGACGGCGAGGTTGAATTTTTGAGAAAACAGTAACAATGACCAGTCACTGGTGACTGAAAAAATGGATTTTACCGAAACGCTCCACGAAACGCCCGTTTTCGACCTCGTGGCCCGGGCCGCCGCCGCGCTGGGCGTGCGCACGTACGTCGTGGGCGGGTTCGTGCGTGATTTGTTGTTGAAACGGCCTTCCAAAGACGTCGACTGCGTGTGCGTGGGCAGCGGCATTGCGCTGGCCGAAGCCGTGGCCGCGCTCGTGGCGGAAAGCGGAGGCGGTGCTTCACTGGCCGTGTTTAAAAACTTCGGTACGGCGCAGGTGAAATTTGGTGACTGGGAACTCGAATTTGTGGGCGCCCGGAAAGAGTCGTACCGCAGCGATTCGCGCAAGCCCGTGGTGGAAGACGGTACGCTGGAAGACGACCAGAACCGCCGGGATTTTACCATTAATGCCTTGGCCATCAGCCTGAACAAGGCCGATTTTGGCCAGTTGCTCGACCCGTTCGACGGCGTGGGCGATTTGCACCGGAAGATCCTCCGTACGCCCCTGGCCCCCGACGTCACCTTTTCCGACGACCCGCTCCGGATGATGCGCGCCGTGCGGTTTGCCAGTCAGTTGGGGTTCGACATCGAACCCGACACCTTCGATGGCCTCGTGCGCATGGCCGACCGGCTGCAAATCGTTTCGCAGGAACGAATCGCCGATGAACTGAACAAAATCATTCTGTCGCCCACGCCGTCATACGGTTTCAAACTCCTCGACTTGGCCGGGCTGCTCGACCGGATTTTCCCGGAATTTGTGCTGCTGAAAGGGGCCGAGCAGATCGACGGCAAGGGCCACAAGGACAATTTCTACCACACGCTTCAAGTGCTCGATAACGTAGCCAAACGCTCGGACGACCTCTGGCTGCGCTGGGCCGCCGTGTTGCACGACATCGCCAAACCGGCCACGAAGCGGTTTGAAAAAGGCCGGGGCTGGACCTTTCACGGCCACGAAGAACTCGGTGCCCGCATGGTGCCGACGCTGTTTCGCAAACTGAAACTGCCCCAGAACGAGAAAATGCGGTTTGTCCGCAAGCTCGTCCGGCTGCATTTGCGGCCCATTGCCCTGGCCAAAGACGGCATCACCGACGCGGCCCTGCGGCGGCTGATGGTTGAGGCGGGCGACGATCTCGCCGCCCTGATGACCCTCTGCCGGGCCGACATTACCTCGAAAGACGGGGCCAAAGTAAAACGCTACCTCGCCAATTTCGACAAGGTCGAGCAGCACATGCAGGAGGTCGAAGAGCGCGACAAATTGCGGCAATTTCAGCCCGTCGTGACGGGTGAACTCATCATGGAAACCTTCGGGTTGCCGCCTTCGCGCGAGGTGGGCGTCATCAAGGAAGCCGTGCGTGAGGCCATTCTGGAAGGCACCGTGTCCAACACCCTCGAAGCCGCTGTGCCGTTCATGCTCGAAGAAGGCCGGAAACTGGGGCTGGTGCCCGTTCACAGTTGGCAGTAGGCAGTTTACAGTAAAAAGCAACACGATTTTTCTGCAAACCACCTGCCCTGAACGGTAAACCATTAAACAACCATACACCCAACATGCAAGACAATTCCTTACGCAAATTCTTCGGTTCACTGCTGCTCATTCTGGGCGTAGTGGTCATTTTGTTCGCCTGCGTGGCGTACCTCCGCGACGGCAAACCCGTGCTGGGCATGTCGGTGACGCACTGGGAATCGGTCGTTCCCTTCCTCGTCGGGCTGGTGTTTCTGGCCTTCGGCGCGGGAATGATTAACCGGCAATGACCGTGGCAATGATCAGTGACCATTGACCAGTGACCAATGAAAATTCAACAATTGGTCACTGGTCACTGGTCACTGGTCATTGTTTCAAAAGTGCCACGCCCACGCTGCACCGCAGGCACTGCTTTCGGGCGCAAAAGGCGTTGTGCCATTCAATGGCTCCCTGCGAATCGAAGGCGGTTTTCACGCGCAGACCGAGGGCTTCCCAGGTAGCGACGAGCGTGTTTTTTTCGGCGGGCAGGCTTTCGAGCAACGCCACGGCCTGGTCGAGGGCGGCAGACTGGCCGCGTTGGTGGGCGTAACACGCCAGCAGCGGCACGGCAGCGTTGATGAGCAAGGCATCGACGGCCTCACGGCCCGGGGAGGGTACGGGTTTCGCCGCCGGTTTCTCCCACACGTAGTGCGTTTGCCAATACGCTGACTGGCTCACTTCCAGACTTTTCCGGAGTAAATCCAGTGCGTCCGTCTGCGTAAGAAGCGCAAAAAGGTTGGGCTGCGCATTGACCAGTCCCGCCAGTTGGGCCAGGCGAACGGTCGGAAAACCAGCGGGCCGCAGCCGCAGAAACTTCCACTCGTGCCGCCCTGCCTGCCGCCCAACGAGGTCGTATTTTGCCCCCAGAAACTCGAATTCCTGTTGGAGCCGCTGGGCGTACTCGTCGCCGTGGTTGGGCAGCAGGCCCGCCGCGCCGAACAGCAGGGCTTCGAGTTGAAACAGGTTTCCCCGGTGTTTCTGCAAAATTTTTAAAGGAATCGTTCGCGCCAGGCGACCCATCGGCTCGGCGTTGAGTTTGCCGCCAAACGCCCGCGCCAGTACCTGCCAGGCGGTTTCTTCCCAATCCTGACCCGTGGCGTCGAGGAGTTCGGCCACGGCGTCGGCTTTCGCTTCGAGGCGTTGCATCAGCGCTTTGTCGAGCATGGAAAGGCGGGTGAGTTCGCTCACCCGGCCAAACTGGGCGGCGCAGGGGATCGGGTCGCGGGCGTCGAGCAGGGTTTGGTAGCGGCCGAGCAGGCCGGCATCGATGCGGGAAGCGAGCGTCAGCGTCGGAATTTCGGAGCCGTCGCGGCGAAACACCGGTGCGTCGTGCTGCCAGACCACGTGCAGAATCACGTTTTCGTAGGCCGCGTCGGTCTGGTGGTTGTGGCCGAACCAGTCGGACGAGCGGCGGTGAATTTCCACCGTTCCGGCCCATTCCACGTCGCCCACCACCACGCGGGCCTGCTGAAAATCGGCCCCGGCGTGGGCGTTGAGCTGGCCGGGGTACAGAACCTGAATGGGTTCGTGCTGAGCCGAAAACAGGGCGGCGCGGTCGTACGCCTGAAACTGCCAGAGGTAGGCCAGAAACGCTTCGGGTGGGGGTGGAGCGGGCATGGTCAGGAGAAGGAAAAAGGGCAATTTTCAATGCTCAACAGAGTCCCTTGCACGTTGAGTGTTGAAAATTGATCATTCCTGCCTGCTTCTTCAAACCGGTAAATAACTTTCCAGAAACCGGCTCATTTCCACCTGCATCCGCCGCGCTTCGGTTCCGGCAGCAGCGGCGAAATCAGCGCCGGACGAAGCGTACAAAATTGAACGCGAGGCGTTGACGAGCAGCCCGCATTGGGGGTTCATGCCGTACCGCGAAACGGCTTCGAGGCTGCCGCCCTGCGCGCCCACGCCCGGCACGAGCAGGAAATGGTCGGGGGCCAGTTCCCGGATTCGCGTCAGGCTTTCGGCCCGCGTCGCCCCGACGACGAACATCAATTGCTCGGGCGATGCCCAGGTTTGGGCGGTTTTCAAAACCTGCTCGAAGAGTGGCTCGTCGGTTCCCGATTTCTCCTTTTTAATTTTTAATTGCTGAAAATCCTCGCTGCCCGGATTCGACGTCAGCGCGAGGAGGATCACCCATTTCCCCGCAAATTCCAGAAACGGCAGCACCGAATCGTGGCCCATGTACGGGGCCACGGTGACGGCGTCGAAGTCGAGACCGGCAGCACTGGGATCGAAAAACGTGCGGGCGTACAAACCAGACGTGTTGCCAATGTCGCCGCGCTTGGCGTCGGCAATCGTGAAGCAGTCGTCGGGGATGTAATCAAGGGTTTTTTGCAAACTTTCCCAGCCGCGCGGTCCCTGGGCTTCGTAAAACGCCAGGTTGGGTTTGTAGGCCACGGCGTAGCGGTGCGTGGCGTCGATGATGCGCTGGTTGAAGGTGAAAACCGGGTCGCGCTCGGCCCGCACGGCGGCAGGCAGCTTGAGCGGGTCAGTGTCGAGGCCCACGCAGAGGTAAGACTGCCTGGCCCGAATCTGGGCGAAAAGGTCGGAGCGGGTCAAATCAGTGTGCAGTTTACAGTAGGCAGTAAACAGTCGGCAGTTTGCAGTCGGCAGTTCCCGGTAAATGCATCGCTGGTTTCTCTGGTAACTGCCGACTGCAAACTGCCCATTGGTATACTGACCCCGCAAAGCTACGCGGCCCGGCGCGAAAAGTTTTTCCGGTTGGCCGGTTTGGGCTACTTTTGTGGCAGTATTAAAGCCTGTTGCTTGCCATTTTCCGAAAAACTGGTCGAACGGCGCGACGCCTTTCCGCCGTTTTCCAGTCACGAAACCCGAACCGTATGCAATTTAAAGCCACTTCGCTCGCTGGTCTGACCGAAATTTTCCCCGCTATTTTTGAAGACGAGCGCGGACTTTTCTTTGAAACCTACAACCAGCGCCAGTTTGCCGCCAACGCCATTCCCTTCGATTTCGTGCAGGACAACCAGTCGTGGTCGCGGAAGGGCGTGTTGCGCGGCCTGCACCTCCAGCACGCGCCCTACGCCCAGGGCAAACTGGTGCGCTGCCTGACCGGCAAAGTGCTCGACGTGGCCGTGGACATCCGCCCCGATTCGCCCACGTTCGGGCGGCACGAAACGGTGCTGCTCGACAGTGCGCTCGGAAACATGCTCTACGTGCCTGAAGGCTTCGCTCACGGCTTCGTGGCCCTCGAAGACGCCACTTTTGTTTACAAATGCACTAATTTTTACCACAAAGCCGCTGAATCGGGCATTTGGTGGAATGACCCCGATCTGGCCATCGACTGGGGAATTGCCAACCCCATCGTGTCGGAAAAGGATCAGGTGCTGCCTCCCCTCAGCGAGTTTTCCCGGCAACTAACTTCCCAACCGGCCTGAGCGAACGAAGGGCGGTCGGAAACAGAATCGGTTCCGGCTCGGCATAAGTCGTTTTCCACTAATTTTGCATTCGTGAAAAATGGTCCTGACCGGGGCCATTTTTCGTTTCCGGAAAGCAGACCACTGCCCTGAGCGCAGAGCGGTTTGCTGCCTGATTTGGGTGGAACGGGGCGGGCGAAACCGGCAAGGCGCTGGAGTTTTGGGGTGAAAAATCGCCAATTGTCGGCAGGATGGGCATTTTTGGTACGATTCTGGCGTACGTACTCCTAAAATCTGCCCCCTTCCTGTAACCGTCGCTTTCGCATGATTGCACCTTTCCGACACCTCGCCTCTAAAAACGACGACCGTTCGTGCACGACCGCCCCGCTGAGCGTGGACATCAACGCCCACGTGCTGCCGGGACTCGACAACGGGGCCGACACCGAAGCCGAGGGCCTGCGCCTGCTGGCCCGGATGCAGGACCTGGGCTACCGGAAAGTCATCGCCACCCCGCACGTGATGCGGGCGTTTTACCCCGTTTCACCGGAAGCGATCCAGGCCAAACTCGAACGGATGCAGCGCCTGGCCTACGAGCAGGGGCTGCACATCTACCTGCAGGCTGCCGCCCAATATTACCTCGACGAGGGCTTGCTGAGTCAGTTGCGCCAGCGGCGACCGCTGTTGTGTCTGGTGCCGCGCCTGGGCAGCAGCCGGTACTTGTTGTTCGAAACGTCGTTTGTGGCGTTGCCCGCCGATTTGCTGGAGGCCGTCGAATTGATGGTGAAACAAGGCTACACGCCCGTGCTGGCGCACCCCGAGCGGTGTTTG
Source organism: Spirosomataceae bacterium (assembly GCA_965249815.1). Taxonomy (GTDB): domain Bacteria; phylum Bacteroidota; class Bacteroidia; order Cytophagales; family Spirosomataceae; genus JAJAZB01. The sequence goes on from CBDFMV010000003.1 coordinate 3,298,633, forward strand.
TATTTGCAGAAAAACCTGGATTTGGTGCACGAATTGCACCAGCGCAACGTGGTGTTTCAAGTGGATGCCAACTCGCTGACGGGCTACTTTTCGCGCAATGCCCAGCGCATGGCCGAACGGCTCATTGAAGAAAACCTGACCTATTTTCTCGGCTCCGACTGCCACCGCCTCGACCAGCTCGACGTGCTCGAAGTCGCCGCCGACCTGCCCCATTACCGGCAGGCCATCGCGCTGGGACTGCTGAATAACACGCTGTTGTGAAAAGGAAAAGTGTAGAGTGAAAAGACAGGACGCCCGGCGCACCGGGCTGGCGTAAACTTGTCCCGTTTCCCAAGCCATCCGTTTGCCATGCCCATCCGCACCCGTTGCCTGCTGCTGTTGCTTCTGCCCGCCTTTGGTGTTGGGCAAACGCCCTTCCCGCTTCCGCCCGTAGCCGATGCCGCCGCGTTGGCCGCCCGCCTGCCGCGCACGGCGGCGTTGCTACGCGACGACGGCGAAGTGCGGGTGCTGGTGTACGGCCAGTCGATTTCGATGCAGGACTGGTGGAAAACCGTCCGCAGTTTTCTCCGGGAAACCTACCCGGAGGCTCGGCTGGTGATGGAAAACCGGGCCATCGGCGGGTTCAGCACCGAGCGGTTGAAATTGACGGTGGACAACGACGTCGTGTCGTTTTACCCCGACCTGATTCTGCTCCACGACTACGGCAACGAGCCGGATTACGAGCGCATCATCCAAATCATCCGTCGGCGCACCACCGCCGAAATCGCGGTGCAAACCGACCACGTGGCCGTGGGCCAAAACGACGCCTGGCACGACAAACACAGCGACTGGCTGCGGCAACTGGCCGAAAAACACCAACTGGCCGTGCTGGACCTGCGCTCGGCGTGGAAAACGTACCTGGCAACGAACAACCTGCCCGCATCGGCCTTGCTGTCGGACAACGTCCACCTCAACGGCCACGGCAACGCCCTGATGGCGGGCCTCGTCAACCGGTATTTCGCGAACCTGCCCGAACCACGGGTGCCCGCGCCCACCGTGCGGACATTGGCGGCGGGCGATTTTACCGTGTACAAAAACCGGCTCCGGCTGCGTGTACGCGGCACACGGGTCGATTTACTTTTCGATTCCACCGACGCCCGGAGCGGTTCCGTCCGGGTACTTTTTGATGGGAAAAAACCTTCGGAATGGCCCTCAACCTATTTTTATACCCGCCCGGCCCTCCAGCCCGAGGGCTTTTTTCTGCGCAACATCGGTCAGGTGCTGGCGATTGAGTTGGGTACAAAACCGCAGGCCGAAGACTGGGCCTTGACGGTCGTGGCGGTGGATTCGCTCCGCCAGCAACTGCGCTTCCGCCTGCGCGGCTCCCGCACGGGCGACGACGGGGCGGGCAGCAGCGACACGGCGTTCGTGTCGAACTCGGGCCGGATTCGGATTGCGCCCGAAAGCTGGTTTCGCCGAAAAAATGCGGACGATTTCCGGCAATTTTCCTGGCTGAAACCAGGTGACGTGTTGCGCTGGCGGGTGTTTTCGGCGAGCCGCAACGAGGTGCAACCCGCTGAATCGGCGGTGGTGACCGTTGTGCAGGGCGTGGCCAACGGGGAGCACGAATTGATTTTATCGGGGAAAGGGCTTTCGGCCCTGCGCGGCATTCGCGTGTACGAGCCACCGCTCCCGCCCTGACGACTGCGGTCAGGGTTGTTTCACAAGAAACGGCACGTTGGCTGTTGCCCAGTGGTCGTGGCCATCGTAGGCGTACACGAACAGCCGGTAGGCCCCCGCTTCAGTCGGTGCCTGAAACCGGAGTCGCGGCGAAGAGACATTGGTCATCAGCCCCGGCACCGCCGGAGGTCGTTTTTCGCCGTTGCCGCCGTACGGAAACTCGGTGCCTTCCCGCAAAATTTCCCATTGAATCCGCAGCGGCTCGCCGTCGGGGTCGCGCACCCAGACCTCTGCCCCGCACACCTGGGTCGGTTGCAGCACCACGCCCGAATGGGCGTTTTTCCCGTTCAGTTGCACCGAATCGAGGCGGGGCGTGCGGTTTTCGGGCCAGCGGCCCGTCCAGGCGTGGTGCATCACCTCGACGGCCTCCGTTTCGCGGCCCTCGGCGTCGAACATCCCGAACCACGTGTGGGTGCGCTCCTGGTGTTGCCGCCAGAGAAACACGTACGAGCCCAGGCAGCGGTCGCGGTCGGCGGCGATGGTGCCTTCGTAACGTTCGCGGTAACGGGCTGCCTTTTCGGTGCTGGTTTCCTCGATGGGCGCTTTCCAGGGCGTTTTGGGCACCTGCCAGAAGCCCGTTGGTCCCCATTCGGTCACGGCGTAGGGTTTTTGCCAGCCAAATTCGCGGAGCCAGCCGGGAATGCGGGCCAAATCGCCGTACTCGTTGATGCCCAGCAGGTCGAGGTCGGGGCAGCGGGTGAGCAAATCGCCGATTTTCTCCCGGTTGATGGACCCGACGACGGTCATCACCGGGTGGGCCGGGTCGAGCCGGTGAATTTCCCGCGCCAGCGCCTGCACCGCATCCCAGACCTTCACGTTGTAGTGCAGTTTCACGTTGGCCTGGATGAAATCGAGTTCGTTGCCCAACGCCCACATCAGCACGGCGGGGTGGTTTTGGGTTTTTTTCACGAGGTCGAGTACAGCCTCGTGCTGCCGCCGCACGGCGGTGGTGTCGTCATAATTCATGCCGTCGCGTTCGGCCCGCACGGGCAAGTTCACGAGCGCGGTCAGGCCGAGGGCGTGGGCCTGGTCGAGCACGGCCGGGTTGCCGCCGGTGCGGATGGAGTTGCCGCCGTAGGCCCGGAGTTTTTGCAGGTAATCGTTGCCGACGGCCCCTTTGATGAAGTAGGGCTGGCCGTTGACCAGCAGTTGAAACGCGCCGTTTTCAGCCTTGATTTTAACGTCGGCCGGAGCTGACTTTTGCGCAAACAGCGCAAACGAACCCAGCAGCGCAGGCAGGAGCAGCGAATTTTTCATGCGCCCAAAAATCGGTAACCGCCGCCAATGGACCGTGGGCTACTGTCTGGAATGGGGAAGGCCACTCGAAAAAGGAGTTCTCACAAACGATCACAGATTTTAAAGTCGCACAGATTCACACAGAAAAGTTGTCTGTGCATACCTGTGGATTTAAAATCTGTGAGCGTTTGTGAAAACCCCCTTTTGTCTTTTTGAAAACCCATCGCCTGGGCGCTTACTTGATGGTTCCCATCTTCACCACCTCGAAATCGGTGGCGCGGAGGTTGCGGAGCTTGTTGAGGTCGTCGTTGTTCCAGCGCTCGTCGGGTGCGCCGGTGAAGTAGAAATCCGAGCCGATGTCGGTCAGAAAAATGCCGTAGGTTTTCATGGCATTGAGAATAATCCGGTTCGTGGGCGAGTACGCCGCCATATTGAAACCGGCCTTCAGCCGCAGCCGCATGCCCATGGGCGTCGGGGCGCTGGCGTTCGTGTTCGTGCCGTTGACTTTGTGACTGGCCGGAAACACGTAGCCTTTCGTCACCTTCGATTTTTGCAGCGTAAACCGTAGTGCGTGGTCGATGGTGCCGGTCAGCACTTCCTCGTAGCGCACCAGTCCGGCCAGAATGCTCATGCCCGAGGCGTCGGCGGAGGTCCAGCCATCGGGTCGGCGGGCGTTGCTGGTCAGGTCGAACACGGCCCCGCTCGACGCGCCCCAGCCGTCGGTAGTGCGGCTGGCGTTGTACAACTCGTAGAGTTTCCTGTTGGTCACGTCTACGGCAATGACGTGGCTATCGCCCTGGCCATTGCCCTCGATGGGCGCGTCGAGCGGCACGGGGTAGGGGCCGGGGTCACTTTCGGAGCCGTAGTTGCCGTCGTAGGCATTGGCCCGGAAAGTGATCGGCACCGGCGGCTGATCGCCGCACACGGCCACGTAGGGAATGCCAATCGGCGCGCCGTTCCAGGTGCCGCTGCCAAAATCGGCCTTCGGGCGGGGTGTCCCCTTGGCCAGCAGCGTGATAATCGCCGCCGACCGTGAATCCAGTTGCGCGGAGTTTACGCGGGTGTTCCAGGGGTTGTCGACGGGGAAAAGCTGGAGGCGCTCGATGTCGGCCAGCGTGGTGGTGGGGCAGGCGGCAGTAGCCACGCGGGCGGCGGAGGGCGGCGGAACGGCAAGGTCGTTCTGGTGCTGGCAGGCGGTCAGGCAGACGGCGGCGACCAGCAGCCGGAGCGGAATTTGGGTGTTCATGGGTCAGGAGTTTGGGTAAAAAACAAAAACCGCAGGCCGGAGCGCACGGTCTTGTTCCCTAAACTTCCCAGCCGGAGAAATATTGTTGAATCGCGGTCAGGGGAATGATGAATAGGTAGTTGATTCCGATAGGTTGTTGGGCAAAATTCAGGGGTCACCACGCGTGGTGGGCAGGCGCGGCGGCTTCGGGTTCAAAATCGAACAGCGGCAGGATCAAATCATCAAACAGGGGGTCGGCCCCGTACGACGTGTACGTTTGCGCAATTTTCCCATCGATGAGCCGGGCCATGTGCCGGAACGGAAGCGGCCGGGAGGGGTAGGCCAGATTCTGGTCGGAGGTCGTCCAGGTTCCCTGCTGGTACACCCAGACGCCCGGATGGTCGCTCTCCGTCACGAGTACCGCCGCCGCCGTGACGACCTGAAAATGCTCCCGCGCGACCTGTCGCCGATGCAGTACCCAAGCGTTTAAAAACGTTTCAAGCGATTGGGTGCCGACGAATGTGGGTTCGCAGGCCGTAAAACCTGGGGCCAGCGCCCGGCGTACGGTTTCGAGGTTGCCGTTGGCCAGGGCGTTTAGAAACGTGTTTGCCTGACGGATGTCTTCGGCGGCGTGGGGGTTGGTCCGCGAGCGGGCCAGGGCGGTCACGGCCCTGACCAGAAAATCGCAGATGAAGGAAGTTGTACGCTTTTCCATGAGTGGGGTGGTCGGTGAAAAACCCCGGTACCGGGTGTCCGGCGGGTCTGGCAATACTACACCACTTCCGCGCATTGGGCTTTCGGCAATGGGACAAAGACGTTCGATTTTGGGACAGGAGCGCCCGGAATCGGCGAAAATTCAGCGTCCGGCAAATTCCGTCGGGGTTTGCCGGTAGAATTCCTTAAAAATGGTGCTGAAGTGGGCCGGACTATCGTACCCCACGAGGTAGGCCGTCTCGGCGGGGGTGTAACCCGTACGGAGCAGTTGAGCGGCGCGTTTGAGGCGGTACTGGCGCATGAGTTCGTTGGCCGGGAGGCCCGTGAGCGTGGCGAGCTTGCGGTGCAGGGTGCGGCGGCTCATGGCCAGTTGGGTGGCCAGTTCCTGGACACCGAAGGCGCTGTCGTCGAGGTGACGCTCAAGTTGGGCGTACAGGGTTTTCAAAAATTCATCCTCGACCGTTTCGGGCTGAAACGGGGCGTCGGGTCGGGTGAGTTGGGTCTGGTAATGCTGCCGGAGGCGGGCCTGCCGGGTAAGCAGGTTGCGCAGGCGCAGGTGCAGTTCGTCAGCGTGGAAGGGCTTGCTCAGGTACTCGTCGGCTCCGTGGCGCAGGCCTTCCATCCGGCTTTCGTGGGCCGCCCGCGCGGTGAGCAACACCACCGGAATGTGCGCCGTGCGGGCGTCGTGCCGGAGGCGGCGGGTCAGTTCGTACCCGTCGAGGCCGGGCATCATCAGGTCGGAAACGACCACCTCGGGGAGTTCGTCAAGAGCCAGTTGCCAGGCGGTCAGGCCGTCGGGGGCCGCCACCACGCGAAAGTCGGGTGCCAGCGATTCGGCCAGAAAAGCGCGCAGGTCGGCGTTGTCTTCCGCCACCAGCACGAGGGGTTTTTCGGGGGCATTCGTTTCGGTGGAATGGACGGGCAGTTCCGTCGGCGGACCCGGTTCGACCACCCCGACCGTCTGCTTTTCCGCCGGGCCGGATGGCGCATTGACCTCCGGGGAAGGCAGGGGCCACGTCACCGTGAAGGTCGTTCCCCGCTCCGGCTGGCTGGCCACAGTTATCGTGCCGCCGAGCAGCTCCACCAACTCCCGCACCAGCGCTAAGCCAATGCCCGTGCCCTCGTGGGTGCGGGTGGGGGAGTCGTCCACCTGAAAAAACCGGTTGAAAATCTGAGGGAGTTGAGCGCCGGGAATGCCGATGCCCGTATCGGCCACCGTGAGCCGGACCGCGTCTGCCGACCCGACCAGCCCCACTGATACCCGGCCTGTCGGGGTGAACTTCACGGCGTTCGCAAGCAGATTTACCACGATTTTCTCCACCTTGCCGGCGTCGAAAAGCACCGGATTCAGGGTGCCTTCGGGGGTGAAGGCAAGCGCAAGTCCCTTGCCCTCGGCGGTTTCCCGGAACGTTTCGACACACTCGCCGACAAATTGGGCCAAATCGCCCCGCACCAGTACCACCTTCATGCCGCCCGCTTCGAGGCGGGCCAAATCGAGTAGCTGGTTGATGAGCCTCAGCAGGTGTTGGGCGTTGCGTTGTACGGTGGTGAGGGTGCGGTGCAGGGTGGCGGGATCGGTGGGGTGGCTGAGCAGCCGTTCCACGGGCGTGAGAATGAGCGAAAGCGGCGTGCGGAATTCATGCGTGATGTTTGAGAAAAAGCGCGTTTTCGCTTCGTCGAGGGCGCGCAGTTGCTCGGCTTCGCGGCGCTTGAGCGCCATCTCCTGCCGTTGAACGGCCTGCCGGATGCGGTACCGGACGAAGGCCCAGGCCGACCCGCCCGCAATCAGAGCGTACAGGCCGTAAGCCCACCAGGTGGCCCACCAGGGCGGGCGAATGCGAAACCGGAAGGTAGCACCGCGCTCGTTCCAGATGCCGTCGTTGTTGGAGCCTTTCACCCGAAACTCGTACGCGCCCGGAGCCAGGTTGGTGTAGCTCACAAAACGCCGCGTGCCGCTGTACACCCAGGCGGAGTCCACGCCGACGAGCTGGTAGGCGTACTGGTTTTTTTCGGGCCTCAGGTAGTTGAGCGCCACGAACTCGAACGAAACGGAATTTTCGCGGTAAGAAAGCGTGGCTTCGCCAGAGGGTAGGGAGCGCGGCTGGTCCTGCACGCGAAAACCCGTCAGGGCCACGGGCGGAATCCGCTGGTTGTCGCGCAGGGTTTCGGGGTGGATGAGGTGAAACCCGTTGGGACCGCTGAAAATGAGTTCACCCCGACGGCTTTGGGCGCTGGCCCGGTTGAATCCGGCGTACTGAAGGCCGTCGCTTTCGTCATACCGGCGGCAGGCATGGGTCCGGGGGTCGAAGCGGCAAAGACCGTGGTTGGTGGCCAGCCACAGGTTTCCGGCCCGGTCGGGCAGCAGGGCTTCCACGTGGTTACTGGGCAGGCCGTGGCGGGTGGTAAAGGCCGTAAAGGTGCGGGTGGTGGGGTCGAGCCGGTTCAGCCCGCCCTGGTTGGTGCCCACCCAGAGGATGCCCGCCGGGTCTTCGTACAGCGAGCGGACGTTGTCGTCGTTGAGTTGCCCCGTACCGGCTCGGTAGGGGACAAACCGTCCCGTTTTTGGCTCGAACCGCAACACGCCCCGTTGAAACGTGCCCAGCCACAAGCCACCCATCCGTCCGGGTTTCAGCGCGTACACGTGGGTATCGGGCAGGCCAGTCAGGGTGTCGGGCGGGTAGGCAACGGTCCCGGATTGCCCCGTTTGGGGGTCGAGCCAGCCCAGTTGGCGGTAGCCGGTAAACCAGAGTTTTCCCGTCGCATCTTCGCAGAGGGCTGAAACGGGCATTGCCACGGGCGCGCGCTGGAGCCGTCCGTTGGCGGGGTCGAGTTGGTAAAGTTGCTGATCCGGACCGGTGAGCCAAAACCGCCCCAAGCGATCTTCAACCAGCACGTCGGGGCTGGGCAGCCGGGTGCCGGGGGCTTCGGCGGGCCGGAGCGGGTAGGGGCGTAACGTACCCTGTGAACGGTCGTACCGGTGCAGGCCTTTGGTGTAACTGCCCACCCAGAGTACGCCCGTGTGATCTTCGCAAAGCACCTTGATGTTGTTTTCCGGCAACCGCGACAACCGTTCGTCGGGCGTAACCTGAATTGGGTTGAATTTTTTGGGCTGTGTCACCCGCTTATTGACGCCACCGTACGTGCCCACCCAGAGCGTACCGGCGCGGTCGGGGTACACCGCCCACACGGCACGGTTGCTCAATCCGCCGTTGGGGGCCACGTCGGTGACCCGACCCGTTTTTTTGTCCAGTTCGTACAACCCGCTTTCCCCATCTCCGACGGTGCCGATCCAGAGGCGGTCGGGCGAGCGGGCCGCGATGGCGTTGGCGTGAATGGCTTGCCCGGACAGACCGCCCTGGTTGAACCGAAAACAACGCGCGGGGCGGGACTGCCCCGGCTCAATCTGGTACAACCCAACGTCGTGCACGCCCACCCAAAGCGTGCCGGCTCCGTCCTGAAAAAGGGCCGTGATCAGGTGGTTTTTATCCGGCTGGTCGGACTCCAGCGGAAACCGGGCGTAGGTTTTGGTCGAGGCGTCGAACCGGTACAGGCCCACGTCCGTGCCCACCCACAACACGCCGGGGGCCGCTTCGGCCAGCGCATTGACGGCATCACCGGGACGCGGTGCCGGAAAAAACGCCCCCCGCTCCGTTTTCGGGTCAAACCGGCTGATGCCTTCGTCGGAAGCTACCCAGAGCAGGCCACCGGCTTCTTCAATCAAACCGTTGCACCGGGCGGGCTGGCCCGGCCCGGTCTGGTACGAGGTAAACCGACCCGTGCTCCGGTCGAGGCGTTGCAGGCCGCCGCCGTTGGTGATCACCCAGAATTGGCCGGAGCGGCTTTCGAGCAGGTCGGTTACGTCGCTGTGGGCGAGGCTGTGGGCGGGGTCGGTGGGGTCGGGCTGGTAGGTCGTGAACCCGTACGCGTCGTAGCGATTGAGGCCGTCTTCGGTGCCAAACCACAGAAAACCCTCGCGGTCTTGCCGGATGCAGTTGATCGTGTTGTTGGAAAGCCCCTGTTGCGTGGTGAGTCGCTCAAAATGCCGCACGGCCTGCGCCCGGCACCCGTTCGCGCCACCCAGGCCGAAAGCCAGGAGTAGAAAAACAACGAGTCGCAGGTGGCAAAAACGAAAGTTCACGCTGATAAATCGGGAGTTGTTCGCTGGCGCGGACGGGCGGCTGGTTGGGGGCCGTCGGTTAAAAGAACGAACCACGAACCTAAAAATACGAATGACGGATTTTTACCCACTACCGCTCGATCATTCTTCCTACTCCTGCCAACCGTCGCCCAGGCGGTAATCCTGCCACGGTTCCATCGGACGGTCCCTGGCCGAACTCATTCGCCGCACCGCCAACCGAAACCCTAAAAATTTATTGTTGAACGCCCCACCCCAGGGCTTTTGAAAATCCTGAGGTGGGGCGGACGTTGCCAACGCGCACACTACGGGCGAACCAGGCTCACCGCCCCGTCGCTAAACAGCGGCTCGCGCCACCAGCCGAACCCCTCACCGTTTTCGCCGCGGGCGGTGTGAAGCTCGGCAATCCGACCGCCTTCGAGCCGGGCCAGGTGGCGAAACGGCAGCCGCACGGTTTTCTGGTTGGCATCGGTGGCCATCCAGGTACCCCGCAGGCCAACCCACACGCCTGCGTTTTCGCCCATTTCTATCACGGATTGCGCGGATTCGAAGAGATAAAGAGGGTTCATAAATCCACCTGGGCGCAGTGCCTGCCTACTGGCGGACAGGCCGGGTGCTGTGTATTCGGCTTCGGGTTGGTCGGTAGTCAGCCCGATCAGGTATTCCTTGACCGCGCGGATATCGCGTTCAGCGTTCGGATTCGGGATCGTTTGGGCCAGCGTTGTAATGGCAGGCAACAAATTGAGGGCGAGGAAGATGACGGGGATTTTCATTGGGAAAAAGGGTTTGAATGGGCCTGATGAAAAAGTTTTAGAATTGATAAAAAAATTTTAGAGTTGATTGCGACGGCGATTTTGCGCCTGATTGATGAATCAAAGTTCCGGGTTACGGCCCGGAGGAGCTTTCCGGTTTCGGCCAAATGCTTGCAGTTTTAGGCCAGCGGCCGGTTCGATTCGCGGGCACCTGTCTCCCGGAGTCGGTGGCAATGAAGCAGCGCTCGGCCTGTGCGGTTTTCGGGTAGGTATACGCCCGAGCCGGTGGCGTCTGCCCCGTTCGCCAGCCACAAACCACGTGTACCGGGCAGGCGCACATTTCCTGGAAGCGAATGAAAATGAATGGGCTGAATCGGGCTACGCCTGAATTGACGCGTAAAGGGCCGCGCATTTCCTCCCGGCGGGCTTTTGCCCCCGGGCTACAGACGCCGATCGTTTGCGTACAAGACGCTCGCTCCCGAAGCGGCCGCTTTGCAACGCCTCGTCAGCGGGGAAGCCTAACCAAAGCAGGGATTTTAACGCCTCACAAACACCATCGGCGGTTTCCCGTAAAACTCTTTGAAGACCGTCGAGAAGTGGGCGGGGCTTTCATAGCCCACGAGGTAAGCCGTTTCGGAAGCGTTGTGGCCTGCCTGTAAAAATTGCACGGCTCGCTTGAGGCGATACTGGCGGAGCAACTCGTGGGCCGACAGCCCCGTCACGGCGGTGAGTTTGCGGTAGAGCGTACGCCGACTTACGGCGGCGGCGCGGGCAAGCTCATCCACGCCGAAGGTGCTGTCGTCGAGGTGCGATTCGAGGGCCTCGTAAAGGTTTTTGAGGAAAACATCCTGAGTTTTCTCGGGTTGAAACGCCGCTTCGGGCACGGAAAACTGCCGCTGAAGGTGTGCCCGGAGGTTGCGCTGGTGGTCGAGTAGATTCCGAACGCGCAGCAGCAATTCATCGAGATGAAAGGGTTTGCCCACGTACTCGTCGGCCCCCACGCGGAGGCCGTCCACCACGTGCGCGTGTTCGCCGCGGGCCGTCAGCAGGAGCACGGCGATGTGGTGGTAGGCGGCGTCGGTTTTGATGCGGCGGCAAAGCTCCAGGCCGTCCATAAACGGCATCAGCACGTCGGAAATCACCACGTCGGGCAGTTCACTGGGCAGGATTTCCCAGGCTTCGCGCCCGTTGTTGGCCCCGAGTACGCGGTAGGCCGGGGGCAAACTTTCCATGATAAAATCGAGGAGTTCGGCGCTGTCTTCCACCACCAACACCGTTGGTCGGGCGTCGTCGGCTACGCCCCCGGTTGCCTGGCCGAGCCGCTCGCGCACCCCGGCGGCTATTGCCGGACCTTCAAAAACAACGGGCAGCGAAGGACGCAACGCTGCGCCCGCCACGATTTCAGGCTCAATGGGCGTGAGCGGTAAATCCACCGTGAACACCGATCCCTGCCCGGGAGTGCTTGCCGCCCCCACCGTGCCGCGCATGAGTTCGACGTACTCCCGCACGAGCGCCAATCCGATGCCCGTGCCGGTAAAAGGCCGGAGGGGCGAATCGTCGGCCTGGAAAAAACGGTCGAACACGAAGGGCACTATCTCCGGCCGAATGCCCACGCCCGAATCCGCCACATGCAGGCGGACGCCCGCCGCAGTGGCTTGCAGCGCAACGGTGACCCGCCCGCCCGCGTTGGTAAATTTGAGGGCATTGCTGACGAGGTTGTACACAATGTGCTCGATTTTGTCGGCGTCGAACGCGTAAAATCCCGGGAGCAAATTTTCGTAGGTCAGGTGCAGGCCTCGTTGTTCGGCCACGTTGCCAAACCCCCCCACCAGTTGCCCGGCGAAGTCGCCCAGGTCGCCGGATGTCAGGGTCACGAGTTGATGGCCCGCTTCCAGGCGGGTCAGGGCCAGCAACTGGTCGATCAAATCGTGCAGGCGGAAGGCGTTGCGCTGCACCGTTGTCAGGTGGCGAAGGGCCGTTTCGTTCTCCCCAAGCTCGGCCAGCAGTTTCTCGGTCGGGGCCTGAATCAGCGTGAGCGGTGTGCGGAATTCGTGGGTGATGTTGTCGAAAAACCGCGATTTCAGCGCGTCGAGCGCCTTCAGGCGGGCCACCTCGCGCAACTGCTCCACCGAACGAATGGTTTTTTCGAGGGTCGCTTCAAGGTCAGGAAAATCGACGGGCTTGCACACAAAATCAAACGCGCCCCGGTTCATGGCGGCGCGAATGTTGGCCATATCGCTGTAAGCGGATACCATCACGGTTTGAGCCGTGGGCAGCAGGGCCGGTAGCTGGTCGAGTACGGCCAGACCGTCGAGGTCGGGCATGTTGATGTCGAGCAGGACGACGTCGAAATCCGGCTCGGCCCGCAGGGTCGTCAGGGCGGCTTGGCCACCGCCCGCGAAGCGAAAGTCGTAGGTGCCGTCCGCGATTTTTCGCCTAAAATATTGCCGTACGAGCGAGGCTAAGTCGGTTTCGTCATCAACAACGAGGATTTTGGTGGGCATGAGGAGGGTGATTTTGGGTTCGGGATGTGGCGTTGGCGGGCAGGATTCAGGGTTGTTTTTACCCCAAACCCAGCCCCCCGGTTCGTCAAGCTTCTTCCTCCCAAACCACCAGCTCCGCCCGCCCGTACCACGGCTCCATTTGCGGCTGAAAACGGCTCTCGACCACGTTCCGCTTGATTTTCATCGTGGGCGTCAGCAGGTTGTTGTCCACCGTCCAGGCCTCACTCATCACCACCACTTTTTTCAGGTGTTCGTAGTGCTTCAAACCCGGATTGACAGTTTGAACGGTCGTCGCTAAACTTTGCTCGACGGCCCGCCGGTCGGATTGCCGCCCGCGCTCCGACAGCACCACCAGCGCGATGGGCTGGGGCAAACTGGCCCCCGCCACGCACACCTGCTCGACGTAGGTATTGGAGGCGAAACCGGCCTCGATGGGCGCGGGCACCACGTATTCGCCCTTGCTGGTTTTAAACATGTCTTTCACCCGGCCCGTGATTTTCAGGTAGCCGTCGGGAGTGAGTTCGCCCATGTCGCCGGTGCAGAGCCAGCCGTCGCGGAGCAGGTCGGCGGTCAGGCCGGGTTCGCGGTAGTAGCCGGTGGTGATCCACGGGCTGCGCATCTGCACCTCGCCGGTTTCGGGGTCGATGCGCGTTTCCACGCCGGGGTACAATTGCCCCACCGTGCCGAGTTGGCGGTGCTTGGGCCGCGAAAACGTGTGCCCGCCGAGGTTTTCGGTCATCCCGTAGGCTTCCTGAATCCGCAGCCCAAGGCGCTCGTACCAGCGGACGAGGTCGGTGGGCATGGGCGCCGCGCCGGTGATGAGCATCCGGGCCTGATCCAGGCCGAGGCCCTGCCGGATTTTTCGCGATACGAGCCAGCCAACGACTGGTATTTTCAACAACCGGTCGAGTTTTTCAGGCGGCATTTTGGCAAAAATGCCCATCTGGAACCGCGTCCAGATGCGCGGCACGGCCAGAAAGTGCGTCGGGCGGGCGGCTTGCAGGTTTTTGGCAAAACTGTCGAGGGTTTCAGCAAAATAAATCGTTCCGCCGCTCACCAGGCTGCCACTTTCGACCAGACTCCGCTCGGCGATGTGGCTGAGGGGCAGGTACGAAAAAAACCGCATCGGCTTCGGGGCGTTGGTCAGGCCCAGCCAGTCGGAAGTGTGGCGCAGGGCTTCGGCGCTGGCCCGGTACGGAATCATCACGCCCTTGGGCTGGCCCGTGGTGCCGGAGGTGTACACGATAGTCTGGAGCGAATCCAGCGCGGGCACGGGGCTTTCGGCCATCGGGGCTACGTCGGCAAGGATTTCGTACCACTCATCGAGTTCGTCGGCGGGGCTGCCTTCGTACGCCGCCGGAAAGGCGATGCACCGGATGCGTTCGGGCACGCCGTCGCGCAGGGCGGGCCAGGCGTCGAGTTTGCCCACCAGCAGCACCGCGCAACCGCTGTGTTCGAGCACCTGGTTGAACTGCGCGCCGGTGAGCGTCGGGTAAAACGGCACTGACACGTGCCCGGCCAGCCCGATGGCCAGGTCGGCGATGCTCCAGTGCGCGCAGTTTTTGGAAACCAGCCCCACGTTGCTTTGCGGCGGCAGGCCGAGGCTCCGCAGAAACGCCGCCATGCGCCGCGCCTCGTTGCCCACTTCGGCCCAGGTGTAGTCGCGGAACGCATCGCCCACGGGCTGGCGCAGGTACAAGGCGTCGGGCGTGGTTTTCTCCCAGTGGTAAAAATACTCGGTGACGGTGCGGAGGGGCTGGTTCGGCGTCATGGGGTGGGCGTTTTTTTGAACCTTGAAAGTTGAGAATTGCGCTTTGAAAAGTGAACATTTGCCGGAGTTAATTTTCAACGCTCACTTTTCAATGCCCAATGTGCAACGCGTGCCACCGCCCTGGCACCTGACCGGTCGCGGCCTCGTGCTGCTCTACCGCTTCCCGAAGGGCTGGGCGTCGCAACACGGCCACCTCGCGCCCTACCAGCGCGAAACCCTCGCCGGGCGCTGGGGCGCGGTGATGCTCGTCGATTACGCCACGTCGGGCGTGGGGCCGTACCGCGAACTGCTCTGCCTGCCGGGGCAACTTGAGGTGGGTGGAAAAAGCCGCTTTTCGATTTCAAAAATCTACGTCAGCACCCAGGCGAGCGTGGTGAACGGGCGGCAAAACTGGGGCATTCCGAAGGAACAGGCCGATTTCGACTGGAACGCCGGGCCGTACGGCAGCCAGGGCGTGCGGGTGCAAACCGGCGGACACGACGTGCTCACAGCGCGATTCCGCCCGTTCGGGTTCCGGTTTCCGCTCACCACGGCGCTGCTGCCGCTCCGCTTGCACCAGCAACTCGACGACGAAGCCTTTGAAACCCAGCCCACGGCTACCGGCTGGGGCCGTCTGGCGCGGGTGAGCGAACTGACCGTCGACCCGGCGCTTTTTCCGAATTTGAACGGGTTGAAACCGCTCTTGGCGGTGTGGATCGACTCGTTTCGGATGGTGTTTCCGGTGGCGTTGAACGCCTGAATGGGCGTGGAATGGAAACGGCTGTATTTTTGCACCCATGCCCAACGCCGTTTCCGCCCTCGCCGCCCAACTTTTCCTGCCCGCCCGTTCCGTCCAGAACGTCATTCAACTTTTCGACGAAGGCGCGACGGTGCCGTTCATCGCCCGCTACCGGAAGGAGGCCACCGGCAGCCTCGACGAGGTGCAGATTGGGGCCATTCAGGACGCCTACGCCCGGTTTCAGGAGTTGGAGAAACGCCGGGAAGCCGTGCTGAAATCCGTGGCCGATCAGGGCAAACTCACGCCCGACCTGCGCCGCCAGTTCGAGGCCGCCGCCACGCTCACCGCCCTCGAAGACGCCTACCTGCCTTTTCGCCCCAAACGCAAAACCCGCGCAACCACGGCCCTCGAACGCGGCCTGGAACCGCTGGCGAAACTGCTTTTCGACCAGCGTGAAACCCGCCTTTCCACCAAAGCCGCTGGGTTCCTGACCAGCGAGGTACCGACCGTCGAAACCGCCCTGCAGGGCGCGCGCGACATCGTGGCCGAGTGGATTGCCGAACACGCCGAGGCCCGCGCCGCCCTGCGGCGGGTGTTCGAGCGCGGCGCGTGGATTTCGGCGAAGGTGAAAAAGGGCCAGGAATTGGCTCCCGACGCGGCCAGGTACCGCGACTACTTCCAGTTTTCGGAAGAACTCCGCCGGATTCCGTCGCACCGGCTGCTGGCCCTGCGACGGGGCGAGGAGGAAGGCGTGCTGGCGGTCAGCATCGCGCCCGATGATGAAACGGCCCTCGAACGCCTCGATCGGCTGTTTCTGCGCGGTTCGGGCGAGGCCCGCGAGCAAATGCGGGAAACCATCACCGACGCGTACCGGCGCTTGCTCCGGCCCAGCCTCGAAACCGAATTCGCCAATTTTTCCAAAGAAAAAGCCGACGCCGAGGCCATCCAGGTTTTCGCCACCAACCTCCGGCAACTGCTGCTGGCGTCGCCGCTTGGCCCGCAGCGCGTGCTGGCCATCGACCCCGGTTTTCGCACGGGTTGCAAAACCGTCTGCCTCGACGCCCAGGGCAACCTGCTGGCCGACACGGTCATTTTCCCGCTCGACCGCCCGGCGGAGGCCGAGCGAACGGTGCGCCAGATGCTTTCAAAACACCACATCGAGGCCCTCGCGGTGGGCAACGGCACGGCGGGCCGCGAAACCGAGGATTTCCTGACGGGCCTCCACCTCGGCCTGCCGCTGTTCATGGTGTCGGAGCAGGGGGCGTCGATTTACTCGGCGTCGGAGGTGGCCCGCGAAGAGTTCCCCGACAAGGACGTGACCGTGCGCGGGGCCGTGTCCATTGGGCGGCGGCTGCTCGACCCGCTGGCCGAATTGGTAAAACTCGACCCGAAATCCATCGGCGTGGGCCAGTACCAGCACGACGTGAACCAGACGGCGCTCAAAAAATCGCTCGACAGCGTGGTGGAAAGCTGCGTGAACGCCGTGGGCGTCAACCTCAACACGGCCAGCAAGTCGCTGTTGCAGTACGTGTCGGGCCTCGGCCCGGCGCTGGCGGCGGGCGTGGTGCGGTTTCGGGCCGAAAACGGGCCGTTCCAATCGCGGAAACAGTTGCTGAAGGTGCCGCGCCTCGGCGCGAAAGCCTTCGAGCAGTGCGCGGGTTTTCTGCGGGTGCCGGGTGGCGAAAATGCCCTCGACAACTCGGCCGTTCACCCCGAAAGCTACGGCGTGGTCGAGCAAATAGCGAAGGATTTGGGGGTAAAACTGCCCGAGTTGCTCAAAAACAGCGACCAGCGCCGCCGCATTGACCCCACTCGCTACGTTTCCGAAAAAACCGGATTGCCCACCTTGCAGGACATTTTGCGCGAACTCGAAAAGCCCTGCCTCGACCCGCGCCCGCCGCTGACGGCCTTCGCCTTCGACGCCACCGTGCGCAAGCCCGAAGACCTCCGCGAGGGCATGATTCTGCCCGGCATCGTGACCAACATCACCGCCTTCGGGGCCTTCGTGGACGTGGGCGTGAAGCAGGACGGCCTCGTGCACGTGTCGCAACTGGCCAACCGCTTCGTGCGCGACCCCAACGAGGTGGTAAAACTCCAGCAGCAGGTCCAGGTGAAAGTGCTGGACGTGGATTTGGCCCGCAAGCGGATTGCGCTGACGATGAAACTCTAAAGCACAAAAAGGCCCGGCGCGTACGCGCCGGGCCTTTTTTTACGTTTCAACGCTGCCTACTGTACTTTGGAAATGTTCCCCCGGATTTCACCTCCCGGGTAGGCTTTCGAGTGCAGGTTCACGTAAATCTGGTTGGTCAGCAGGCTGTCCACCAAACCTTGCCGGAGGGTGGCCGTGCCCTGAATCGGCGAGGTTTTCACGGCAGTCGAGTCGAACGGCACGACAACCGGGCCGCTCTCAAGAGGGCCGCCTTTGTGCAGGTGGCCCATCGTCGGGGTCAGGCCCGTGTATTCAACTTTATACGTCAGAATCCGCGTGGTTTTGTCGATGGAACCCGTGAACGTGCCGCTGGCCGTCGAGGTGTTGGAAGGCACCTCCGAGTTGCCGTTGATGGCAGCGGTGAGGTTGACCTTGTTCGGGTCGGTCGGGGTAGTGGTGGTGTCGTCTTTCTTGCAGGCATTAAAGGCTAAAGCCCCGGCCATCAGCAGGAAAAGGGAGGCAGTTTTCTTCGTCATTTCAGGATGTTTGTTGGTGAATCAGGTGCGGTAGGCAAAGAACCGTGCCGCCGCTGCCTGCTTCCGGTGGACTGGGGCGAGTTACACCGGCCTCTGGTGGAGCTGAACTCCCCATGTTCCCCGAACAGAATTCTGTTTTTCAGGTTGTTGAAAAAAACGTTGAGCGACCTGCGCGCATTTTTTGCCCCAAATTCCTCAACTTGGCCCCACCTCCCGTTTTGGTCATGAATCGACAGGATTTTCTTTCCCATTTTACCCCAACGCGGGCAGGTGCCAGCACCGGTTTGGAGCCTTACACCCGGCCGCTCGACGAGGCGCGGGCCTACCACCTGCTGCGACGCGCTACGTTTGGTGCGACCCTCGACGCCGCCCGCCGCCTGACGAGCCTGACCGCTGATAAGGCCGTGGAGTTGCTCCTCGACAACGCCCTCCAGGCTCCGCCCCCCGCCGCCCCACCCTGGGCCGACGACGGGTTCGGCAACCCCGAACGCCTGCCTGCGGCACAGAAACAAGCCGCCTACGATGCCATTTTTAAGACCGTTTACACGCAGAATTACGCGCTCAAGCAGTGGTGGCTGGAGCAGATGCGGCAAGACACGCTGAGCGTGCGCGAGAAACTGACGCTGTTTTGGCACGGGCACTTCACCAGCAAATTCGCCATCAACGGCATCATGCCCGCGCAGTCGATGTACCGCCAAAATCGGCTTTTCCGGAATTTGCACCAGGGCAGTTTCCGCGAACTGGCCAGCGCCGTGACGCTCGACGGAGCCATGCTGCTGTTTCTCAACGGCCAGGATTCCACCCGACTGGCCCCCAACGAAAACTTTTCGCGCGAACTCCTCGAACTCTACACCACCGGCCTGGGGCAGTACACCGAAACCGACGTGAAGGAGGGCGCGCGCATCCTGACGGGCTGGCGTACCAATTTTTACAAGGACGAATGGCTCGCGTTTGGCGTCTACAACACCTTTTTGTGGTCGGCCGATCACGACACGGGTGAGAAAACCTACCTCGGCGTGCGGTTTCCACCCACCACGGACAACTACCCGGAGGCGGTTCGGAAAAACGAAGTCGAACGGCTTATCGACGTGATTCTGACGCAGCGGGGTGCCGCCGTGGCTCGGTTTCTGGCCGAGAAACTCTACCGGTTTTTTGTGTACGGTAACCCGGCCGTTGCCGATCAGGCGGTGATTCAGGCTCTGGCCGACGCATTGCTGACGCACGATTTTCAACTCCGCCCCGCGCTGGCGTTGCTGCTCAAATCGGCCCATTTTTTCGACCCGATCAACCTCGGTGTGCAGCCCAAAAGTCCGGCGGAGTTTGTCGTCGGGCAGACGCTGCATTTCAACGTCGCCCCCGACTGGGCCAGTTGGGTGATGGACACGATGGGGCAGGAACTCTTCAACCCACCCGACGTATCGGGGTGGCGGGGGTACCGCCAGTGGCTCACCACCCGCACGTTTCCGTTTGCGGTGCAGCAGGGTGGCGGGTTCGTCTGGAACCAGAAAGACGACGCGCTGCTGGCCTGGGTGCGGCAGTTTCCCGACTACACCAACTCGCGCCAACTCGTCCAGGGCATCGGCAAACTGCTGCTGGCCCGCCCGCTCGACAGTTTCCGCCTCGACCGCTACCACAAAATGCTGCTCGCCGGCGCGCCGGACTACGAATGGCCGAACATCCTGAACGACGCCGGTTCGGCGGCCAGCCGCCTGCGGGTGCTGCTGGTCAATTTGGTGAAGGCTCCGGATTACCACCTTTGTTGAAACCCTGAACCCCATGAATCGTCGCCACTTCCTCCAGGTTTCCGCCCTGACGACGGGCTTCGTCGCGCCGCTCCGGTTTGGGTCGCTGGCCGTGGCGGCGCATTCGCCGGGGGCGTTCAGGCCGTTGGAAACCGAAAACGACAACATCCTGATCATCATCCAGCTTTTCGGCGGTAACGACGGGCTGAACACGGTCATTCCCGCCGACGACGGGCGGTACTATTCGCGCTACCGCCGCAAACTGGCGATTCCGAAAGAAAAAGCGCTGCGCCTCAACAACGGCGCGGCCTACCTACACCCGGCCCTCGGAACGGGTCCGAACGAGGGCCTGCTGGGGCTGTTCAAGTCAGGAAAACTGGCCGTCGTGCAGGGCGTCGGCTACGAAAACCCGGACTTGTCGCACTTTCGCTCCACCGACATCTGGCTGAGCGGGCAACTGCCCGCCAACGCCACGCAACGCCTCGATTCGGGCTGGCTGGGACGGTATTTCGGCCCAACGCTCAGCGCCGCCACACCGCCCGAACCGCTCTGCGTGCGCATCGGCGGCAGCACGTCGCTGCTGTTTCAGAGCCGGGCGGGCGACGTAGCCCTGGCCCTTGAAAACCCCGCCGATTTCTACCAGCAGGGCAAAGACGTGCTTTCGTCCGACGTCGGCCCCACCGACGGTTCGGCGTTCGCCGCCGAATTCGGGTTCGTGGGCGACCTCGCCGTGCAGTCGTTCGTGTACTCGTCGGTGGTGAAACGAGCCTTCGATGCGGGAAAAAACAGCGTGGAGTACGAAAAAAACGCGCTTTCCGACCAGGCCCGCCTGACGGCTCGGCTTATTTCGGGCGGACTGAAATCGAAAGTGTACCTGCTCAGCATCGACGGCTTCGACACGCACGCCAACCAGGGCGGCGAGGGCGGCACGCACGCCGCGTTGCTCACGCAGGTCAGCACGGCGGTTTCGGCGCTGATGGCCGATTTGGAAAAACAAGGCCAGGCCGACCGCGTGGTGGGCCTGACGGTGTCGGAGTTTGGGCGGCGACCCGAAGAAAACGCCAGCAACGGCACCGACCACGGGGCCGCCGGGGTGATGTTCGTGTTTGGCAATGCCGTAAAAGGGCGGGTGGTCGGCCAGAACCTAAGTTTCGA
This sequence comes from Spirosomataceae bacterium, assembly GCA_965249815.1. Classification (GTDB taxonomy): domain Bacteria; phylum Bacteroidota; class Bacteroidia; order Cytophagales; family Spirosomataceae; genus JAJAZB01. Next base: position 3,318,989 of record CBDFMV010000003.1, read on the forward strand.
CCGTCTCGACGCCAACCTGGATTTCCGGCACCAGTTCGATTACCGTCGGGTGTACGACGAGGTGCTCCGCTACTGGTTTGGCACGGCACCCGCCACGGTGGCCGACGTGCTCAACGGGCGTTTCGAGTTGATTGAAAACGGGTTGCTGCGCCACCCCGGCGAGGTAACGGCCACCGCCGAACCCGCCGTTCCGGTCGGCGTTTCCCCCAACCCCACGCCCGACGGCGCGGTGACGGTGCGGCTTTCGCTGGAATTGCCCGCGCAGGTTTCCATTCGACAGGTGAATGCCCTGGGCCGCGACGCGGAACTGTTCCGCGAAACGCCCCTGCCCGCCGGAAACCACCAGCTTCCCGTGCGCCTGCTCGGTGGGGCGGGGGTTTCCACCCTGCTCGTGCAAACGGGACAGGAACGGGTGGCGCTGAAAGTCGTGCGGTTGTGAAAGGTCGGATTAGCGCCGCCGTTTCCGCTTCCGGATCACCACCACTTTCTTGCGGACCGGCTTCGGTCGGACTTTCACGACGCGTTTGGCGGGGCGTTTGACGACCTTCGAATCGCCGTTGAGGTAACTCATCGAGTCGTCCACGCCGACGGACTGCCCGGCGCTCAGTCGGTTGGGGGCCGGGGCTGCCTCAGCAGGCGTGGCGTTGTAGGGCGCGGGCGAAGCGGCCTGGCGCTGTTCCAGGTCGGTCTGGCGCTGGCGCAGGGCGGCGGTTTCTTTCTCCAATTCCGTCAGCCGCTGGGCGAGGTCGTCGCGTTGTTTCAGGGCCGTCTGGGCCTCCCGTTTCCAACGTTCGGTGGCCTCGTGCTGCGATTCGAGCACGGCGAGGCGGTCGGTGAGGGTACCGGCGAAGCGCCGGGTTTCGGCCAAATCGGTTTGCAGGCGGGTGACCTGATCTTTGAGGTCGGTTTTCGACTGGGCCTGCCCGGTAAAGGCAACGGCCAGCAGCCCGAGCGCGAAGAGCGAAGATTTCATTTAATTTCTTGCGGGAAATGAGCGGCCTCCGGCTCGTCGGCACGAATCGGGTCTGGGCAAGGCCAGAGGCGCGCGGGGTTTTTTTTTGCAGCCCGCAAGCTACGCAGAACGGGGCTAAATCAGGGTTGGAAGCGGCGTTTTTCCCGCAAAAACGACCCGGCCAGCGTCACGACCAGCGCCAGAACCCACACCACCCCAACCATCCGGACGAGGTTGGCCACCCGGTTTTCCACTTCCCGCAACGACCGCCCCGCCAGCACAAACCCCGACCGCTCGCCGCTGAACCGGGCAATCACCGTGGCATGGCGCACACCGGGCCGGGGTTGCCAGGTCAGCGAATTCTGGCCGTTTTGTCGGGCGTAGTCGAGTACACCGCGCGGCGGTACGGGCGTTGCGCCGTTGAGTTGCACCGACGATGCCACCGGTTGGCCCGCGTCGTCGAACACGATCAGGAACGGGCTTAAACTGCGGGCCATGTCGAGTTTAGCGCCCGAAACCACGGCCTGGGGCGGCGTGCCGTGGGAGAGGCGGGTGGCGGCGTCTTCGGCGAGCTGAATCTGTGGGTCGTTGGCCGAAGCCCTGAAACTTTGCTGCACCGTCGCGTACACCAGGCCGCAAAGCAGCGTGACGACGAGCGCGGCGGGCAACCAGCGCAGCAAAACGTGAAAAGAAGAGGGGAAGGCGCGGGACGTTTCCATGAATCGGGGTTGGGGTGAAACCAGGTGCCGCCACAGCGGACACGGTTTCAATGCACCCGTTTCGGAAAGGTTGCAGGAACCGGTCGGACGGCGAAAAAAAGCCGTCCGACCGGTCGCACCTACGATTAGTTCGTCTTCGAAATGTTCCCCCGGATTTCACCACCGGGAAAGGCCTGGCTGTGCAGGTTGACGTAGTACAGCCCGCCCATCAGGCTGTCGGCTTTGGCCTGCGTCAGCGTAGCCTGCCCCTTGATGGGCGAGTTGGCGACGTTGGGGAAGGCAATTTCCACACCACCGTTTTTGCCCGGCGCGCCCCGGTGAATGTGCCCCATCGTGGGGTTGAGGCCCTGGTAGGTCACTTCGTAGCTGAGTACCTTCGAGCCGGTGTCGTAGGTGCCGGTAAACGTGCCGGTGGCCGTCGAGGTGTTGGCGGGCACTTCATTCTGGCCGCTGAGCGTGGCCGTAAACCGGACGGTGTCGGCCTGTTGGGTGGCACCAACCACCGCCGCCGCTGCGCTGAGCAGCAGGAGAAACAAGGCAGTTTTCATTGGAAAAACAGGGGTTTTGAGGGTGACTATTTTTCAGAAAACCGAAGGTGGGGGACCGGGCGACGACGGTTTTTGCCGAAGCCCGAACGGGCGGCAAGGTAATCAGACTTCTTCGTTTTCGGCCATCGGGGGGTTCGTTCGGGCAAACCACCAGTACATCGGCACGCCGGTGAGCATGAGAGCCACGCCAATCGCCGCTTCGCGGGGTCGCGAAAAAAGCGTGTTGACGAACAGCCCGGCGCAGAACAGAATCACGATGGCGGGCACGACCGGGTAGCCCCACACTTTGTACGGACGGGGCGCGTCGGGCATTTTTTTCCGGAGAATAAACACGCCGAGGGTGGTGGCCCCGTAAAAAATGAAGACGGCGAAAATGATCATGTCGGTGAGCTGGTCGAACGTGCCCGACAGCACGAGCACGCAGGCCCAGACCCCCTGAAACAAGAGCGAGTTGACGGGCGCGCTGGCGTTGTTGAGTTTGGCGACGCTCGGAAAGAACATCCCCTCGCGGGCCATCGCGTAGTACGGACGCGAACTGGCCAGGATCGTGGCGTTGGCGCAGCCCAGCGTCGTGACCACGATCAGGATGGAAATAAACACCGCCCCGCCGTTGCCCCAGAAACTCCGCACGGCCTCGACGGCGGCGATCTGATTGCCCGCCTGGTGAAGCTGCTCCAGGGCGGGAATCGGCAGCAGGGCCAGGTACGCGGTGTTGACCAGCAGGTAAAGGGCGATGATGATGAACACCCCGATGGCAATGCCCCGGGGGATGGTGCGCCGGGCGTCGAGCACCTCGCCGCCCACGTAGCCGATGGCGGCCCATCCCTGGTAGGCCCAGAACGCCGCCAGCATGGCCGTGAAAATGGCGCTCAGCGTCACGGGCGTGTCGTGGGTGGTTTTCAGGGAGAAAACGCCGGTGAGGTCGGCCTTCCCGCTGCCGAGGCCGAAGGCGATGATGGTGAAAATCCCGGCGAACACCAGCACCAGAATCGCCGTGCTGACGCCGGTGCCGGTTTTGATGCCCCGGGTATTCACCCAGGTCAGGATCGCGATCAAGAGAATCGCCGTGAGTTTTTCGGTGAAATTGGCGAAGGGAAAAAACACGCCGCCGAGGCTGAACGTGGCCCACTCCGCCAGCAGGGGTGGCAACGGCACGAGTACGTTGAACGACTGCGCAAACACGTACGCCAGCGACGATATGGAGGCCGTTTGAATGATCGTAAACAGCGACCAGCCGAACAGAAAAGCGAAGAAACGGTTGTAGATTTTTTTGTAGTACGAATATTCGCCGCCCGTCGCGGCCAGCAGGCCCGCCACTTCGGCGTTGCTCAGCGCGCCAAACAGTGAAATCACGCCGCCCAGCACCCAGCACACCAGTACCCAGCCCGAGGAGTGGAGTTCGGCCGCCATCGGGGCCACTTTTTTGTAAACACCCGAACCGATGATGTTGCCAATGACGAGGACAATCACGCCCGCCAGGCCAAGCGTGCGGGTAAGGTGGGATTTAGGCATGGGGAAACAGGGGAACGGGTGGAGAGGAAGGCATGAAATTCGATCGCGGTCACGGTCAGCGCCCAAGGTAAGACGGTAGTCGGAGATTACGGCGATTCCTGGCCCACTTCCGGGCTGAGTTTCAGAATAAAATCTTCGCCTGCTTCACCGCCCTTGTCGGGAAGCCACCACTCCACCCCGGCAACCACAAACCCGCATTTTTCCAGCACCCGCCGCGAAGCCGCGTTGTGTTTGGCAACCCGCGCGAAGAGGGGCCGCGTTTTTTCAATCGCCAGAAACAACGCCAGCGCCCGCGTGGCAATGCCCTGGCCCCAGGCGTCGCGGCCCAGCCAGTAGCCGACTTCCCGCTGCCCGGCCCGCTCGAAACTCACGACATTACCCACGACCCGCCCGCCGAGCAGAATGGTTTTCTTCAGCAGGGTTTCGTCAGGGAGAATCTTCCGCCAATGCGCCATAAAAGCGGCCCGCTCCCGGGCGGGGAAAGCGGCCATTCGGTTGGCGATTGGGTCGTGCTGGTGTTCGTAGAAAAGTGGCAGGTCGCTTTCCTGGACTTCCCGCAATTGAACGTTGCTGAGCATAAGATTTTCTGATTTTCCCGTTACCCGACCAACTGGGCGAACAGCCGCGCCAGCGTCTCGCCCGCGTCGAGGCACATCCCGGTGTGGACGGGCGAGGTTTGCACTACCGTGCTGCGGGCCGCCGTCAGCCAGCGAAACCGTTCGGGGAGCCGCAGATTGCCGATCGGTCCGGCGTCGGGGCCGCCCGCGCTGATGCGCTCGAAAACGCGCAGGCGCTCGTGCAGTTCGTTCAGGTTTAGTTCGGGGGAAAAGGCGCGAATCCGGTCTTCGTTGAGGCGAAACGCCGTTTGCAGGAAGCCTTGCGCCGGGCAGTACACGATGACGCCCACGTTGAGAAACTCCCCGCGTTCGACGCGCGGCACAACCCGAATGACGGCGTACTCAAACAAGTGCATGTCGGGCATGTTGCGCGGCGTTGACGAATCCTTCCGACGCGGCGAGTCGGGCTTGTAAAAAATGGACGTACACCCGCCGCCGTTCCTCGGCGGATTCGGGCTGGCCTTCTTCCAGCAGCCACACATCGGGCACGAGCGAAACGATGGATTTGATGCCTTCGGCGGTGAGTACCGCGTGGGCCTCGGCGTCGGCCCCGGCGAGGTCGCTGGCTCGGGGCAGCAGCACGTGGTCTTTGATCTGCACGAACGGGCGGCGGCTCGGCGTTTCCCAATCCAGCCCGGCGTGGTGAAAGTACAAGGCCGCGCCGTGGTCGATGAGCCATAGGCGGTTTTGCCAAATCAGCATGTTCGTGTTACGCGCCGTGCGGTCCACGTTGGTCACGAAGCAGTCGAACCAGACGATCCGGGAAGCCAGCGCGGCGTCCACCGTGCCCACGAGCGGGTCGTAGGTGATCGAACCGGGCAGGTAGGCCAGGGCGAGGTTCAGGCCGCCGCTGGCCCGGAGCAGGTCCTGGATTTCGGGGTCCGGCTCGGTGCGGGCCATGGCGGGGTCGAGTTCGGCCAGCACCAGTTCGGGCACCTTCAGGCCGAGCGCGCGGGCCAGTTCACCGGCAATCAATTCCGCGACGAGGGCTTTCGCGCCCTGCCCCGCGCCGCGAAACTTGAGTACGTACAACGCCCCATCGTCGGCTTCGACCAGGGCAGGCAGCGAACCGCCCTCGCGGAGGGGCGTGACGTAACGGGTGACGTGGACGAACCTCATTTTTGTTTTTGCTCGGCGTTGAGAAGCCCGATCATTTCGTGGATGCGCGCGGCGCGCGTTTCGGGCCGTTTGGCGCTTTCAATCCAGCGAAGGTAGTTTTTTCGGTAAAACGTCGCCAGCGATTCGAAGAAAACGCGAGCCTGGGGTTCGGCCTCCAGGGCCGAAGCTACCTCGGGCGGCAGGCGCTCGCCCTGCGGGCCTTCCGGCGCGAGAACAACCCCGACTTCCGTGGTTTCGTCGAGGCCATTGTCGCGCCGCCAGGCGGCCCCCAGCGGTAGCACAAACTGCGCATGCTCGAAAACAAGCGCACCCCGCACCGGGTATCCGTTCACCGATCCGGTGACGTGGTGGCGTTGTTTTGTCCCCCAAACTTCATCCGGATTAAAGGGAAGTACGACGTACGCCCGTTTGCCGACGTGAGTAATAGGGGCGTTGAAGCGTTGGGGCGTCATGGTAAACACCTTTCGGGTTGGTATGTAGAAAGAAATTTTCACCCAAAATTAATCCGCCCGTGGTTCAGGCCAGGCGGTCGATTCTGTAAAATGCAACCTCCTCGGTCCGGTCAGGCAACGTTTTCGTGCCCAGGTGCGAATACCGGGCACCGATTTTCTCCAGCGCTTTGCGCGAACGTGTGTTTTCCGGGCCGACGTGAAACCAGACCGTCGTGGCCCATTGAAAGGCGTAGTCGAGCATGAGTTGCTTCAGTTCGGCGTTGGTGGCACCGCCCCAGTGGCTGCGCGCTAGAAACGTGAAGCCGATGGCAAGCTCGCGTTCTGCCTCGTTGTAGTCGTAATAGCGCGAGTTGCCGATGACGGCCCCGGTCTGGCGGTCCACAACGGCCAGGGCACTTCGCGACGCGAGGGCATCGTTGAAATACGCCTCAAACACAGGGCGCTGGTACCGCAGCGGCTGGGGGTGCTGTGCCCACACGAGCGGATCGGACGCCGCCTGGTAAAGTTCCTCAAAATCATCGGGTTGCAGGGGGCGCAGAGTTAACGTAGGGCCGTGCAGGGTGGGTTGGAGCGAAAAAGCAGGGGGTGTCATATGCGCGGGAGCGATTTCCGCCGGAAGTTGAAACGTGACGTACACCATCGGTTGTTCCTGCCCGCACACCGCCGCGTACAGGCGGCGTGCCGCCACGTTGGTGGGTTCGGTGCCCAGCCACGCCTCGCTACAGCCGAGCGAGCGACCGTGCGCAAGAAGCGCCCGGAGCAATTGCTTGCCGATGCCCTGCCTTTGGTGCGTGGGGGCCACGCCCACTTCGTTCACCCAAAGTTCGGGCGGTTTGTCGGGATGCACGTAATGCACCGCCGATGCCATGCCCACCACTTGCCCGCCCAGCAGCGCCACGACCAGATGATGGCGGGGGTCGGCGAAAAACTCGGCTGTCCAGCGCGGATCGATGGGGTGATCGAACACGCCCGGCGCGACGCAATCCAGCACGCACGCGTCGGTTGGGCCGAGCAGGCGGATGAGGAGAGGGGCATTCATCGGGGAAGTCAGTTGCCAGGGCCAGTACCGAAGTGGTGAGTTGCGGAATGCCCCGCAAAATAATCAATGCGGGCGAAGCGAGCACTATACGGCCTTCGGCTCAGCCGCCTCCGACACAGCCGTCAGCGGGAAGCCACGGTCCGTTGCAACGGTTTCGGCGCGTTGCGGAACTTCCGGTATTTTCCCAACAAACGGCCAAGCTGGTAGGTCATCGGGATGATGGTTTTCTTCACAAAGGCCGGAATTTCCAACATGTCGTACTCGCTCGCGTAACGGGTCAGGAGGTAGGCCGCGTCGAAGGCCTCCGGCTGGGCTTTCCCCGATTTGTTTTGCGCGTCGTAGATGGCCGAGAGGTAAAACATAATCGAATGGGCCGGTTTGATCCAGCCCGAGCAGTGCAGCGTTTCCTCGCCCGCGTTCCAGAAGCGGTGCGGCGTGCCCCGGGTGAACAACACCGTTTCCCCGACGCCTGCGAATTGCTCCGCCTGTCCTTCGACCTGGTAGCCGATTTTTCCCTGCAACACGGTCAGCGATTCGTCCTGTTGCCAGTGCGTGTGCATGGGCGGGCCACTTTGGGGCACCACGAAATTTTCGACGAGGAGCCGGTCGCCGTCCGGCTCCGGTTGGAGTTGCTTGAAAATAAGCTTTTCGCCAATGCAGTTTTCGATGGCGTGCGGGTACGTGAATTCCATGTTGTCGGGTGTTTTAGGTTGCCTGTTGGTTGAGTTTGCTGGCCCAAAGTTGGGTCAACTCCACTCGCGCCGCAGCGGGCAACCTCCTGAAACGGTAAAAGCCGCTCGTGAAGCGGCAGAAAGAAGCAGTTTGGTCAGGCGGCAGTCAGGAACTCGTTTTCAGCAACGCGTCCCGGGCTTCGTCCACCGAGGTGACGAAACGGATGCGGCCCATTCCGTTGCTTTCGTAGATGAAATCCTTCAGGCTTTTGCTCGAATAGCCCGAAAAATCACCGACGATGGCAAGCTGGCTTTTGTAGGTCGAGAATTTCTGGAGCACGTCCCCGGCAATACCGGTCTTCAGGTCGAAGAATTCGGGGATGATGTTTTTCTGGTGGACGATAATCCGCCGGGCACCCTGATACCCGCAGTTGGCCAGCACGTCCAGGGCATCCTGCGCGTTGGCAATGACGACGCCATCCGCCAGGATTTCGGCGAGGACAACGCCGTTGAATTCGGTCAGGGTGATGGTCATGGGGTTTTAATTCTATTTCTCGACCCTTCTTTGATTCATCAAAGCACTAATTTTATCTTATTTTCTGGCGCGAGTTTGCAACTCATGCCCATACGTCAACGTGCATCTATTTCATACCCGAAAAGCTCGTATGATCCGGCACGAGTTGCAAACTCGCGCCAGTTGAGACGATGCATTGTTAAGAAAGTTCTTCTGCATGAATTACCACGCTATCACCATCGGATAAAATTTGATTTTTTAAATAAATTTCTTCAATCTGGTCGTAGGTCATAGCTCTAGAACCGATCTTGCCTTTATTAAATAGATATCCACGCTCGCCCTCACTGGCGCGAGTCTGCGACTCGTGTCCCCGAGCAATTAAGCAGCCGCTTTGAGTTGAACCGGCTCAAACTCGCCCTCGTACACGCTGACCGGATTGATGTCCATCTCGTCATCACCCCACACCAGTACGCCAAAGTCATCGAGATGAACGGTGGCAAACTGCTCCGGGTCGGCAAATTGCCGGATGTGGGGATGGGTACTGCTCTGCACGAAGGGGCCGAAATCCGCCTCGCGTTGGATTCCATCGGCAAAGGTGATCAAAAGCCGGTAGTCGCCCAGAGGTTCAAAATGCGTGATTCTCATCAGAGTCGCTTAGTGATTTTACGCAAGTTAGGCTTAGTGTGGTAAACAAAGAAGTTGACCCACTCCTCCACGATGAGGTATTTGAATTCGTCCAGGAACGTTTCGAGTTCCCGCCTCATCGCCGGGGGAAAATCATCCCGGCCCTTTACCCGTAGGTAGCGCAATTCAGCAATCCGGTGGTCTTCGAGAATGAACTCAATTTTCAACTCCGCATTGCTGCCGTACTGCGCATGGACGTGGATCGGGTTGTGTTCGTTCGAGTAAAACCGAATGACGATACCGAGGTATTCGAAAATTTTTGGCATACCAGGGTAACAAAATCGGGTGCAGTCTGCCACGCTCGCCCCGATTTGCAATCGGGGCGCTGCCGGTTTCGCGTCTCAGACGCAATTCCACAGCAACCCCGATTGCAAATCAGGGTTAGCGAACGATTACGCCAACCTTAACACCACCCCCGCCAGCGGCGGCAAATTCACGCCCAGCGAATACGCCTTGCCGTGCCAGGCGATGGCCTCGGCCATGCAGGCCCCGTTCATGAAGTGGCCGCTGCCCCAGAACTCGGTCGCGTCGGAGTTGAAGACTTCGTCGAACACGCCCATCATCGGCACGCCGATGCGGTAGTTGGGCCGGGGCACGGGCGTGAGGTTGAGGGCCACGATGAGCGTGTCCTTCGGGTTGAGGCCCTTGCGGGCGTACACCACCACCGTGTTTTCGCGGTCCTGGGTATCGACCCACTCGAAGCCTTCGGGCGAGAAACTGTGCTCGTACAGCGCGGGCTGGCTTTTGTACAGCGCGTTGAGGCCCGCCATGCAGGCTTTCACGCCCTGGTGCGGGGCGAAGTCGAGCAGGTGCCAGTCGAGGCTTTGCTTAAAATTCCACTCCGCCGTTTGCCCGAATTCGCCGCCCATGAAAATGAGTTTGGTGCCGGGGTGCGTGAACATGTAGGTGAACAGCAGCCGCAGGTTGGCGAAGCGCTGCCACTCGTCGCCGGGCATTTTGCCCACCAGCGAGTGCTTGCCGTACACCACCTCGTCGTGCGAAAGCGGCAGCATGAAGTTTTCGCTGAAGCCGTACACGGTGCTGAACGTGAGCTGGTCCTGGTGGTACTTGCGGAAGGCCGGGTCTTTGTCGAAGTACTTCAGGGTGTCGTTCATCCAACCCATCATCCACTTCATGCCGAAGCCCAGCCCGCCGGTAAACACGGGGCGGCTCACGCCGGGGAAGGCGGTGGATTCCTCGGCGATGGTCTGCGTGTCGGGGTATTCGCGGTAAATCGTTTCGTTCAGTTCCCGGAAGAGCGAGATGGCCTCCAGGTTTTCGCGCCCGCCAAACACGTTGGGCACCCACTCGCCCGCGTTGCGCGAGTAGTCGAGGTAGAGCATCGAAGCCACGGCGTCCACGCGCAGGCCGTCGGCGTGGTAGCGGTCCATCCAGAAAATCGCGTTCGACAGCAGGAAACTGCGGACTTCGTTGCGCCCGTAGTTGAAAATATAGCTTTTCCAGTCGGGGTGGTAGCCCTGCCGGGGGTCGGCGTGCTCATAAAGGTGGCTGCCGTCGAACTCGTAAAGGCCGGTCAAATCGCCGGGAAAGTGCGAGGGCACCCAGTCGAGGAGCACGCCGATGCCCGCCCGGTGGAGCTTGTCGACCAGTTCCATGATGGCCTGGGGCGAACCGTATTTTTCGTTGGCGGCGAAATAGCCCGTAATCTGGTAGCCCCACGACGGCTCGTAGGGGTGCTGCATGATGGGCATGAACTCCACGTGCGTGAAGCCGCACTCCTGCACGTGTTTGACCAACTGGTCGGCAAATTCGCTCACGGGCAACCGCCGCTCCGGGTTGCCGGGGTCGCGCACCCAACTGCCGAGGTGGACTTCGTACACCGACATCGGCGCGTTGAGTTTGTTCTTTTCACCGCGCACCTGCATCCAGTCGGTATCCTGCCATTCGTACCAGGTATCCCAGATGACCGAGGCCGTCGAGGGCGGAATCTCCCAGCGCAGGGCGAAGGGGTCGCCTTTCTCCAAATCGTGCCCCTGGTGCGAGTGGATGAAGTATTTATAAACTTCGCCGTTGCCGATGTTCTGAATCCAGCCCTCCCAGATGCCCGACGAATCGAATCGGACGTAGAGCGCGTGGCTGCCCCGGTTCCAGCCGTTGAAGTTGCCAATCACCGAAACGTATTTCGCGTTGGGTGCCCACACGGCGAAGTACGTGCCCACCACGCCGTGGTTTTCCACCACGTGCGAGCCGAATTTTTCGTACAATTTGTAATGTTTCCCGCCGCGAAACAGGTGGATGTCGAACTCCGAAAAGCGGCTGTACGGCTCGACGGCGTTGAAACTCGGCGTCGCGGGAGCCGGAGCGGAGGCCGGGTGTTCGGCCAGGCCCGACGTGGCGGTGGTTTCGGGCACCACGCCGTCGGCGACCAGCGCCGGGGGCGTCTCGGCTTTTTTGCGGGAGGGGGTTTTTTTGACGGGAGCGGCGTCAGCCTGAACGGGCGCGGCGGAATCAGTCTGCGGTGAAGTCGGTTTCGATTTGGCCATCGGGATTGGAAAAATTGGTAGCGCAAATTAGACTTTTTTCCGAAAAGCCTTACCAACGCCCCGTCACCCGTTTTCAATCCTTCGCCCGTTTGGCCCGACGCTCCTCCCGGCGTTTCTTTCGCTCGGCTTTGCGCTCTTCCCGCCGCCCCTGGCGCTCCTTCTTGCGCACTTCGCGGGCTTTTTTCACCAAATCCCCGAAGCTGGCTTTGGCGTCTTTGAAGGCCACGTTGTTGTCCACGGTCTTGTGGAACGCCCCGACGTAGGCGTTCCAGAGGAGGTTGACGACAATCGTCCAGACGTCGGTTTTCGCGTCCTTTACCGTGCCGCCAATGGGCACTCGCGTGGCAATCTGATCCTGTTTCTGGTTTTCGAGGAGTTCGGAAACGCCCTCGGCGAAGAGTTCCAGAAAAAACTGCCCGACGGTGCGCTTGTCGTTTTCCTTCCAGTCGAAAATGCGCATTCCGTTGGTCAGGGGCTTGAAATAGCCGTTGAACTTGCCGTCGCGCATGGCCATTTCGGAGTACAGACTCACCGTGCCCCGCTCGAAATCCACGCCCGTCAGGGGTTTCACGAGGGAATTGAGTTTGGGCAACTGAAGGCGCTCGAAGGCCAGGTTGTAGTTGAAATCGGGCAGTTGTCGGATGAGGTTGAAGCGCGAATCGAACCGGAGCGTGCCGCCGTAGCCGGGCACGTCGCCGCGGGCCAGCACGGGCGAAGGCAGCGGGTCGGCGCGGTCCTCGACGTTGCGGATGTTGAGGATATCGACGTTGAGGTTTTTGAGTTCGATGGCGTCCTGGCCGGGGTTGAACAAACTCACCAGCGACACGTCGCCGTCGCGCACCACGAAGCGGTTGATGTTGATGGGCAGCAGCCCCTTCACGATTTTCGTCCAGTCCACCTCCTCGCCGGTCTGGCGCTGGGACTTGTCTTTCGAGAACGAAAAGTTCAGTTCGGGCCGGTACGCCTCCACTTCGCCGACAATCGCGCCTTTAAAAAGTGATTTCCACTCGACCGATAAATCCATCAGCGGGACATTCAGGAACGGTTGTTTCTTTTTGCCCGCAATTTTTTCAATCCGTAAATCCTCGATCTGATACGCACCGCGCAGCAAGGCGATGTTCACGTCTTCGACGTGCCCGGTGTATCCGCCCAGATCGGCGAGGGATTTGTTGAGGTAGTGGAGAACGATGAACGGCAGGGCAATCCGCAGTGCGATGAGCAGTGCCAGAATAAACAACGTGATTTTGTGGGCAGGCGCCCAGCTCCAGCGTTTTAACATGAAAAACGCGGGTTAAAAATTCGTGCCGATTCGAAAATGGGGGAGGGGAGCAGAAATTAATACGTCAAAATCTCATTCAACCCTTGTTTGAGTTGCCGCAATTGCGCGTCGGTGATGGTGCCGATTTTTTTGGAGAAAACGCTCTTTGGCCACGGTACGGATTTGGAAGGTGATAACTTCAGAATCGTGCGTCAACCCATTCTACTCGTCTTTTTTTCAAAATCAGGCACCCGGCGTAGCCGTTAATTTTGTTGGAAAGCGGGCACATGATGCACACCCCGAAGTGGTCGTTCATGGCGTTGCCGTTCAGGACGACCACGGGCCGGATGCCGCGCTGTTCGCTGCCCAGCGTGGGGTTGAGGTTGGTCATCCAGATTTCCCTCTGCTTCACGGCTCCGGGTGGTTGAGGTAATCTTCCAGTCCTTCCCCGGCCAGGCTTTGCAGGTCTTCGTCCTGGCTGGCCAGTTTAAACGAGCGCATGTATTCGCGCCCGCTTCAACTGGTCAAGGTACGCCTTTACCGCCCGCTTGATGAGTTTGTTTTTGGGCGTTTTGAGCTTGGCGGCGTAGTCGTTGAGTTGGTTCATCACTTCAACGGGTAGGGTCGACGTGTACGACGCGGATTGCTTCATGACCATATTTTTCGTAAACATAAATCGTAAATACGAATCGGCGGTAAAAACGGTTTGGAGCACAGATTGGACCGGAGCGCGTTCCCATTTCCAACCTACGCGTCCCGCAGCTTCTCGACTTCCCGCACCACGTCTACGATGCCTTTGAGCGGGATTTTCACCCAGGTCGGGCGGTAGCTGAGTTCGTAGCCGAGTTCGTACACGGCTTTTTCGAGCAAATACACCAGCAGCAGGAAGTTGATTTCGGTGTTGTTGTGAAACAACGGGTGCTCCGGGCCGAAGGTAGTCAGGTAGGTGTCGAGGTACGTGTCGCGCATGAGGCGGTACCAGCGGTCGGCGGCGATGGAGATGCGCTCGGCGTCGGCCTGGGCGGCTTCAGGCGCGCTGAACAGCCCCGCCGACACGGCGTAATGGTAGGAGCGAATCATCCCGGCGACGTCCTTGAGCGGCGAATGCTTGATTTTCCGGTCGGCGATGGTGCTTTCGGGTTCGCCCTCGAAGTCGATGATGACGTAATCCCGGCCCGTGTGGAGTACCTGCCCGAGGTGGTAGTCGCCATGAACGCGGGTGCGGAGCGAGTGAAAAGGCCGCGTTTTAAATTCCTCCAGAAATTCATCGAGCAATTCCTTCGCTTCCATGAACGTCCACGCCAGCCGCTGGGACTGCGGGTCGAGGGCGAGGTATTTGTCGATGAGCAGGGTGTAGCGGTTTTCGAGCAGGCGCTCGATGCGGCCAATCAAAAACCGGCGATAGTCGTCGGTGAACGGCTCGGCCTGAAACGCTTCTTCCGCATGGGGCGCAAACAGCCCGAGGTGCATTTCGGCGGTGCGGCGACCGAGCAGTTCGACCTCCTCGAACACCGATTCGTTCACCGAAAACTGCCGGTCCAGAAACGCCTTCATGAAATCGCCCACGTGTCCGCTCGTCACGCCCCAGGTGTCCTGCTGGTTTTCGACCAGCCGCTGCATCATGCCCAGCGTGACGTCCGGCGTGGATACGTCGGGCGCGTCGTCGCGCTGCCAGGTGAGGCTGCCCGCAAAAGCCGGGATGTAGGCGAAACGAGCGTGTTCGGTCAGAAACTCCACCAGTTCGACCTCCGGGTTGGTGAGGCGGAAGAGCTTCCGGTAGAGTTTAAGGAAGTATTTTTCGCCGTGCGACGGTCCGCCAAAAATCAGCGCCGAGTTGCTCGAATCCACGCCCAGCACCCGGCTGCTGAGGGTGCCGCGAATGTCTTCGGGGTCGAGTCCCTTGCCGCGCTGAAAATGCAGCGTGCCGACCTCCTGCGCTAAATTCTGCCCCGTCGCCACGCCCCGAAAGAGCGCCTGCTGGAAGCGTTCGTCGTAGAGCGCATCGACGAGCAGGCCGCGTTTTTGGTTGAAATACGCGATGGTCAGCACGCCCTTCGGGTTGATGTCGGGCATTTGCTCCGAGGCGTCGAGAAACGACAGCGGCACCTGGTAGTTTTCGGCCTCGCCGCCGTCGGCGTAGCGCACTTCGACGATGAGCAGGTACGCCACCGTGTCGCCCATCGGCACCTCGTGAACGGTATTCACCGAAAAACCCGCCTGGGGACGCGCTTTGCCCGCAAACCACCGGCAGGTGTTGGCGTAAGGCGGCAGGATGGCCGTTTCGAGCAGGCGAATCGCCTCGGTGTCGGTGCGGAGGTGCGCCCAGTCGTGGGTGGTGTCGAGGCGGGGAAACTGAATGTCGGCCATGGAGGAAGTTGAAAGTGGAAAGTTAAAAGTGGAAAGTTCAGTACGGCAACTTTCCACTTTTAACTTTCCACTTTCAACTTAAAATCCGTAGCCCACTGTGATTTGCCAGAGCGTGGTTTTGGTCGTGAAGCGGGCGTCGTTGGAGGGCGTTTGGATGCCCACCTGCGAGAGGTCGGAGAGGTTGCCTTCGTAACGGACGTCGAGGTTGATGCCCAGCAGCGTGACGCCCGCGCCCGCCTGGTAGCCAAACACGGCTTGTTTGAAGGTATCGCCGATGGGCTGGCTGGTGTACTGGTTGAGGGCGTCTTTGAGTTCCTGGTTCTGCGAAACCGTCAGCGAAGCCATCGGCCCGGCGTTGAGGCGCAGCGGGCCGAGTTTGAAACCGAGCAACACGGGCACGTCGATGGTGGTGAATTTCACGTCGATTTTCTGGGTGGAAAGGCCGGTTTTAACGATGTCGAACGAGCCGCCCTTGGCCGAAAACAGTACTTCGGGTTGGACGAAAAACTTTTTCCCAATCCGAACAAATACCCCGCCCACGATGCCCGTGGTGGTTTTGTTGTTGTCCTGGAAAAAGTCGTACACAATCTGCCCGCCCGACACCACGGGGATGCCCCCTGGCCCGGTCAGGCGCGGGGTTTTCACGTCGAGTGTATTGAGTTGCGAGAAATTGGCCCCGACTTTCAGGCCAAACGTGATAAGTTTGCCGCCGCGCTGGGCCAGCGCCACACCGGGCATGAGCAGGAAAAGAAGGAGAAATCGGTTCATGGATTTTGGAAGTAGAGGAGTAGAAGATTCGGTAAGGTACAGTATTTCAGAAAGATGTGCTTTTTAAAACTTTTTTTGAACGTGCGGGGAAAAGCTGGAATTAAAAAAGCGGGTAAGCCGGGAAATGCTCGGGGGTTTCGTCACCCGGCACCCCGTCGGCACCCGCGCCGTACGCCATCAGAATTCCCCGAAATAGGTTTCGGGGGCGGCTGCGCTCCTGCGACGCGTCGGCACAAGTTGCTTTTTCCCTATCGGTTTGGGGTTCTACTGCTTCGGACACCACCGCTGAGGCAGGCGCATGAATCAGGAGGGTTTCCATGGTTTTACGGGTGTTGCCTCACGGCGTGGTGGAGGTTGGGCACCGTTTTCAGGCACTCGTAAATGGCTCCGGCCTCGGCGTCGGTCAGCGCGAGGTGGGGCGTCATGGGCGCACGCAACGCCGTGCCGTCGAACCGCACGCCGTATTTCACCGCCCGGATGAAGGTTTCGCGGGTGTAGTGGCGGGCCAGTCCGGTTTCTTCATCGAAGGTCAGGTTGGCCGAACGAACCGTTTCCCAGCCGTCGCCGAGGAGTGCGTTGCCACCGCCGTAGTAGCCTTTCGAGCGTTCGGGGTGCAGCGGGTCGAGCTTTTTGAAATCGGCGGAGTGGCACCCGTAGCAGCCGATGAGGTCGTCGGCGAGGTACCGGCCAAAGGCCACTTCGTCGGTGGAGTCGGGCACGGCGATGACAGCTTCGGGGTAGGGCAGGGGCTTGAAAAACGCCTTGCCGAGGAGTTTCACCGGCAAACTGTACCGCGTTCGGGGGGCTTCGTGGGGGTCGGGCTGAACGGGGTACGCCTCGGAGCGCAGGTAGGCCACCACCGAAAGCAGGTCTTCTTCGGCCATCCGCGGAAAGCGGGGCATGGCGGGGGCCAGCGAGCCGTCGCGGCGCTGACCGGTTCGCAGGAAAAACAGCAGTTGTACGTCGCTCCAGCCGCCAATGCCGACGGTTTTGTCCTGGGTGATGTTGGCCGAATAAATTTTGCCGAACAATTTCGGTACGTCGGTCATGCGTCGGCCCGTCAGGCGGTTTTCCCTATCGGCGTGACACTGGAGGCAGAGCAGTTGGGCGATGCGTTCGCCCCGCCGCACCCGTGCCGGGGTGCGGGTCACCGTTCGGCCTACGTGTCCGGGTGGGTCGGCTGGGGGCGCGGCGACTTCTCGCGAACCCGTAAAGCCAAACAGAATCCCGGCCAGCCCGAGAATGGGCAGGCCAGGATGCAGCCAAATTTTCATGTCGAGTTGATTGAGTGGCACAAAAATGGCCCCGGCGCGTCGTTGCACCGGGGCCATTTGTCGTTAACCCGCTTTTTTAGGGGTTGAACACGCAGAAAGGAGAATCGAATCGATTTACAGCCGCCCGAACCGGTAGCCGCGCCGACCCAATTCCATCAGCAACGCGTCGAGTCGATCATAGAATTTGTCCGTTCGGCGCGGGTCGGTGCCCACGTGGAGCAGCAGCACGAAGCCGTTCAAGCCCAGCGGGGTTGTGGTTTCGTAGTCGAGGATGTTGTTGAAAATCAACTCCGAAGACCGGTAGTTGACGGCGTCGGGCGTGGTGTAATCGGCGTTTGCCAGCGTGCCCGGCGTGAAGTTGAGCAACCGGACGCCCGCCGTTTTGGCCCAGCCCAACACCTCGGCGTTGTACCATTCATAGGGCGGAATGAACCACGGCGCGCCGGTTTTTGAGACGCCTGCCTTTCCCAGTTCGGCCAAATTGGCCGCCAAATCGGCCTCGAACTGCGCCCGACTCACCAGTGTGGAGTCGCGCCTGGCCCAGTCGCAGTACAGCAAATGCCGGTCGGAATGCGGGCCGAGGTAGTGACCGGCTGCCTTGATTTGCTGCACCAATGCGGCGTTTTTTCGATAAAATTCGCCGGTCAGGAAAAACGAAGCCGGTGCGCCGTGTTTTTTCAGGCTTTGCAAAATCGTCAGTCCGCCGTCGGCAAATTCGTGGCCAGTGAACACCAGCCGGATGATTTTTTCCGTCGGATCGAAGCGGCGGATGGCCCCGAAACCGTCGGGTTGGGGCGTGGGATACCCGTAGCGCTGACCTGTGGTCGGCGCCGTGCTGGCCCGCGCCGACCACAGGTCAGCGCTACGGGTTGCGTTACCCGTCGCCTGCATCGCCGAGAGGTAGTAGCTCAGGCAGGCCGTACCGTCCATCGTCGGTTCGTTGGTCGAGTAGTCGCCGTAGTCGTCGTGGTACACCGCCACATTCGACTGAAAATCAGCGAATTCATCGGGTGCGTAAAGCGTGATGCCAATCAGACTCTTCCAAATCGAGCCGTACACCGGCCCGTCCACCAGCCCGCCGTCGATGGGAAAGTGGTGCAGGTGGGTGAAGGCCGAATGCGGGTCGCGGGGCGAAACGCCGTCGTCCGGCAGGCCCACCACCATGCTCGTGCCCCAGGGATTGCAGCCGAAAAGCCAGTCGCGCAGGGCGGCTTCGGCCTCTTCAAACTGCCCGTCGCCGGTGAGTTTCCTGTACAGGTGCATTTGGGTCAGCAGGTTGGTGGTCAGGTTGTTGGAACACCAGATGAACGGAACGCCGTTGAGAAACGGGTTCTTGGCCCCGCGCCGAACCACCTTTTCGATGCCGAGCCGCATGAACTCCCGAAACTGTTTGGAAATTCCGGCTTCATCCGCCGCCACCCGATAATGGCCCAGGTTCACGAACGGGTACCACTGGTAGTGCCGGGCCGTGTCGGCTCCCATCCACGGCGTGGTCGGTTCGGCGCGGCCGTATTCGGTGGCCTCGGCCAGGAATTCCGGTCCGGCTTTCAGCCGGTGCAGTTCGGCGGCGGCCAGTTCCATGTCGTCCACAAAGTTGTCTTCCTCGTAAAAATAAGGTGCGCGGCCCGGCGCGGTCTGGGTAGTGCCCGGTTTGGACTGCCCGTACCGAAAGGCATCTACGGCCCGCTGACGTAGGTTTTTGGCAAAATCCGGGTAAGATTTCGCCAGCACGTCGCTGCCCAGCGCGAAGGCCGAGGCGAATTTCCCCGCGCTCGATGCCACGCCTTTCGTGCGGTTTTTGTACCGGAAACAGCCCTGCGGTTCGCCGGTGATCAAATACGCGGGCCGCGAAAACCCGAAGGCGCGGTTGGTTGTGTAGCGCACCGAGTCACGGTTGGGCAGGCGCATCCCGGCGTGGTCGCGGTCGTCGCCGAGCTGGTTGTAGTACTCGCCGGGGGCGGGGTTCATTTTCAACAGCCAGTCCATGCCCCATTTGGCTTCGTCGAGCACGTCGGGGATGCCGTTTTTTCCGGGGTTTCCCCCGGCATCAAAAAAATCGCCGAAGGAAGTGGGGTTGTGCTGGTAAGCAAACAGCAGTTGGTACACCGCGTTGGCCGATGTGGGCAGGTACTGCAAGTAATCCGAGGCATCGTGCCAGCCACCGGACACGTCGAGGTGGGTCGAATCCTTCGCGGGGTTGGGGTGGTAAATCGCGAAACCGTCCTCGCGGTGACAGGTGTCGCGCAGGAAGGGATTGTAATTGCTGCGTTGCTGGCGGAGGTACTTCAGCGTAAAATCTGCCGTGCCGTCGTACACGTCGGGGCCGATGCGAAACGGCGGCGATTGGGTTCCACCCGTTTGGAGAAAATACCGGCCCGGCTTCGCAAACGAACTGAAATTCAGCCGTGCCGTGGCCCGGAACGCCGCGTAGGGGCCGTAGTTTTTGACCTTTGCCGAAAAAACCACGCGCCCGCTCGCCGCCTCGCACAGGCTGAACGCCGTCGGCGCTGTTTCGCCCTTGCTGACGAAAACGGCCACTTTGGTGGCCTTCGGCAGGTAGCCAAGCTGGTTGATGCGGAGCCAGGATTGGGCGTGGGCGGGAAAAGCGATGACAAGGAGGAAAAGCAGGGCCAGTTTCATGGTGGCCAAAGATAAGTCGTGCCACGGTTTGGAACCGTGGCACGACTGAGCAAGCGTCAATCCAATTTCGGGTGTTTTGTGTTTGGCAGGCATTTAAACAGCGCCGGATCGAAGGAAAGATTGGTTCTGTAAGTTTTGAAAAGGGTTTCGGTCACAAGTTGAGAGGTAGAAACCTCGCGCATGGGAAAAAGTACGCCGTCGAACGCGCGGTAGTTTTCGTACGTAGTTTCCGTAACCAACTGCGATACATCGTACGTGCCTCCGTCAGGAAGGTTAATAAAATCTTCCATCGGACGACTTGCCCGAGTTTGTCGCAGCAAAAACGTCTTCACATCCACGAAGCAGCGGTACTCGCGGTTGGCGTTCAGGTTCAGGAGTTTCAATTCGTAGCAGTGAACGGAATCCACTTTTGTGGTGCCGATGAGCGTCGTGACGAAGCCATTTTTTTCTGGCTCAACCAGTACACTGATAAAGGGCAATCCGAGCGGTTGACCCGGTTTTGCTTTTACAAAGCGGTCGGAAGGGCTGAATGGAGCGGTTTGCGTTCGGGCGTACGCCCAATCTTTCGTGCCGTCGAAACAGGTGCAGACGAAAAGTTCGTTCTCCGAATTCAGAATTTCGGTTCGGGCGAGGTTGGGCCGCTGGCGGTAACCGATGCCTGGTTTGCCGTTCACTTCGCAGGTAAACGCGAAGGATTTCAACGAATCAACCCGCGCCCGCCCGCCGATGGCTTCGACGTATTTATCAAGAATATCCTGGGCGGTTTGGGCTTGAAGAAAACGGGCGGAGAGGAGGAGGGCGGCGGTAAACCAAACGCGGAGCGGGGCCATAGCGGGATGAAGGGGTGAAACAACCGCAAAAACAAGGAATTCGGGCAATTCACCAAACCGTTCGATCAAAAGTAGCGCTGCCCTCAGCCGAGGCAGCGCTACACACTCACCGGTACAAATCCTCGACCCGAAACAGGTGCATCGGCAGCGCGTGCGGGTCGAGCGAAATAAAGACCGAGTCGCCCCGCCAGACGTAACCCGCCCCGGTGAGCAAATCGCGGACGAGGTATTCTTCGTCGGGGCCTTTGCCGATCAGGGGCAGCGGCACGCGCAGCCAGCCGGTTTGGGTAAAATTCGGGTCGAGGTTGGCGATGCACAGAATGCGGTTGCCGTTGGCGTGGGTTTTCAGGTACGCCAGCAATTGGTCGTTGCCGATGTCGCAGAAGGTCAGGTTGTTGGTGTGCTGGAGGGCCGAATTTTCGCGGCGGGCCTGGTTGATGAGGCCGATCACGTAGGTGAGTTTGTTGCTGCGGTGCCAGTCCCAGTGCCGGATTTCGTACTTCTCGGAGTTGAGGTATTCTTCTTTTCCCGGAAAACTTCCGTGTTCGAGGTACTCGTACACCGGCCCGAAAATGCCGTAGTTGCTGCTCAGCGTGGCCGCCAGAAACACCCGCGCCAGGTACAGCGCCTCCGACCCCGATTGCATGGGCCGCGTGAGGATGTCGTGGGTGTTGGGCCAGAAATTGGGGCGGAAGTACTGTTTCATCTCACCCTGAGTGAGTTCGGTCAGGTACTGGGTCAATTCCCATTTGGAATTGCGCCAGGCGAAGTAAGTGTACGACTGCGTAAAACCGCCTTTGGCCAGTTGCTGCATCACCTTCGGGCGGGTGAAGGCTTCCGAGAGAAACAGCAAATCGGGGTATTCCCGCTTTGTTTCGGCAATGACCCACTCCCAAAACCCGAAGGCTTTCGTGTGCGGGTTGTCCACCCGGATAATGCGTACGCCCCAACCCGCCCAGAGCAGGATGATGCGCTTCAATTCCAGCCAGAGGGCTTCCCAATCCTCGGTTTCAAAATTGACCGGGTAAATGTCCTGGTACTTTTTGGGCGGGTTTTCAGCGTACTGAATCGTGCCGTCGGGCCGGATTTTAAACCAGTTCGGGTGTTCGCGCACCCAGGGGTGATCGGGCGAGCACTGGATGGCGAGGTCCATCGCCAGTTCGATGCCGTGGTGCTGGCAGGCCGCGACGAGATCTTTAAACTCGTCGAGCGTGCCCAGTTCGGGCAAAATGGCGTCGTGGCCGCCCAGTTCGGAGCCGATGGCGTAGGGCACGCCGGGTTCGCCGGGCTGCACGGTGGTCGAATTGTTTTTGCCCTTGCGAAACGCCGTGCCGATGGGGTGAATCGGCGGAATGTACAGCACGTCGAAGCCCATTGAAGCCAGGCGCGGCAGCAGCGCGGCGGTGGTTTTAAACGTGCCGTGCTGGCCGGGTTCGGGGTGCGTCGAGCGGGGGAAAAGCGAGTACCAGGCCCCGAACCGGGCTTTTTCACGGTCCACGTAAATTTTCAACTCGCGGGCGTAGCGCGTGGCGTGGTGGCGCAGCGGGTAGCGGGCAATCCACGCCTTCACGTCGGGGCCGGTGGCCAGGTGCAGGGCGTGTTCGTAAGTAGTCGGGTCGCGGAACACCTGCGCGGCGGCGGTCAATTCCCGCGCGTCGTCGGGCGTGGCGAGCGCCGCCATTTCCTCGAAAAACAGCGCACCCATGAGCAGTTCGAGGTGGACGGTCTGCCCGTCGCGGATTTTCACCGTTGTTTCGTGCTGCCAGGTGAGCGGGTGGTCCACCCAGGCCTCGAAGGTGTAAGTGTACCAGCCTTCTTTTTCGATGACAAATGACGCGCCATACCGGTCGTTTTCAATCAACGACAACGGCGTTTCCAACCAATCGGTAGCGTGCTCGGAGCGGTACAGCAGCCGGGCGGAAATTTTATCGTGGCCGTCGGCGAACACGTCGGCCTCGCAGGTAATCTCGTCGCCGACGGTGGCTTTGATGGGAAAACGCCCGGCGTCGAGTTCGGGACTAACACGTTCGATGATGCAGCGGGATTGACCCGGGGTGGTTTCGGAGAGGAGGGGCATGGGGTCGGGAAAGGTACAGGCTTTCAACCCCCAAACTTTGTCAAAGTTTTAAAGATTGCCAAAGTTGCTGACGAAGATGAGAATCGAAGAATCAGCAGTAGATTTGACGCACTGGCCACTTGCGCGTCGATTCAATGGCTAAAGACATTTTTCACGACCGTGTACGGCAGGTCCTTTTGGATGATGGCTGGCGTGTTACGCACGATGGCTACCGACTGATGACCGATTTGCTCAAAGATGCGCTGACGGTTGATTTGGGTGCCGAAGGGCTGATTGCGGCAGAAAAAGGGCCGGAAAAATTGCGGTTGAAGTGAAGAGTTTTCTGGGCGACTCGCTGATTTATGACTTTCACAGCGCGCTGGGTCAGATGCTGGTGTATCAGGTAAACATGGATATTCAGGAGCCTGAGCGGGTTTTGTACCAGGCCGTGCCAGAAACGACCTACGAACGAATGTGCCGCCAACGCGTGTTCGAGGTCGTGGCCGAACGATTCAACGTCAATTTTTTGGTGTACGAACCGATTCAACCCCAACTGATTCAATGGATACTTCACAACAGAAAATAGCACGTTACGAAGCGCTGATCCTGGACTTTTTATCGGAACATCAGGGTGGGGAATCGGTCGGTGAAGCTTACCGGCGCATGGTGGTGGCCGATCGGGAAAATCATCATTACTAATTACTGGCAACGGGCTGGGCTACCCCCAGCCGGTTCGTTGATGCCTTGCTCATTCACCTCCACATCAAAGCTGACGGGAAGGTCTGGTTGTTGGAAAACGGCACGGAACTGCGCGTTGCCGAAGAACTCGTAGCCCGGGGCGTCGCCAAAGACGATATCGTGCTGGGCTTTCATCCCGTCGAGCACCGGCCTTTCACAGGGTATGCCGTGGCTTGAACGCTTTTTCAACCGTTCCTGCTTTTCGTACGGGTTGTGCTTTCTTCACTGGCACACATACCCACCATCTACGCTGAACAAACTCCCCGTCGTGAACGAGCTTTCGTCGGACAACAGAAACGCCACCGACGCCGCGATTTCCTCGGGTTTGCCGACCCGACCGAGCGGCTGAATTTTGTCAAGCCCCTCGTACACCCCGGCGGGGGCCACGTGGTTGACTTCCGAAAAATGCGCCACGGCCTTGTCGAGCAGCGGCGTACCGATGGTGCCGGGGCAAATGCAGTTGACCCGGACGCCGAAGGGCGCGTAGTCGATGGCGGTGCTTTTGGTGAGCTGCCCAATGGCCCCTTTCGTCAGGCCGTACGCCGAACTGCTCGCTTTGCCCACGAACGTCTGGTCTGACCCCATGAACACGATGCTGCCTTTGCCCTGGGCTTTCATAATCGGCAAAACGGCTTTCACGGTGAAAAACGGCCCGAGGATGTTGGTCGCCACCAGGTTTTCGAGTTGTTCGTCGGTGGTTTCTTCCATCGTGGCAAAAAGGTGAATGCCCGCGTTGGCAAACAGGAAATCAATCCGGCCTTCAACGGCGTGAACCTGGGCAATCGCGGCCCTGATTTCTTCGCGTTTGCGTACGTCGCAGGCGATGAAATGACCGGTCAGTTCCCCCTCGGGAGCGGTTAAATCGAGGTTGTACACCGCGCAGCCCCGGTTACGGAGCAGTTCTGTGGTGGCGTTGCCGATGCCGGAACTCGCGCCGGTGATGACGGCAACTTTTTTTTTCCATTCCATGATGGGTGTCGGGGAGTTGAGGGTGGGGCGCGCTGGCGGCGTACGCTTGGGCGCAAAAGTGGCCCAAAATAGGGTAATTCAGGATGAATCCCGTGCGGACTTCGACCGTCTGGACGCAAAAAAAGGCAGCCCGTTACCGGGTGCCCTTTTTTCAGGAATCAGAAACTCAGTAACCCGTCGATCCCGTCTGATTTGTCGTGCCGGAGCCGGTCGTAGGCCGGTTCGGGTCGTTGGTCAGGCGGGTGGTGTCGGTGCCGAGATTTTCCACGTCCACCTCCGTTTTGCGCACGGTATCGCGGATGGTTTCGTCGCGCTCTTCTACCTGTTTGCCCAGCGAAACTTCTTCCACCACGCGGGCCTCTTTGCCCACCACGGGCACTTCGGCGCGTTCCACGAGTTCAACTTCGCCTTCTTTGAAGCTGGTGAAATCGGCTTCGGTCGCCGGGCGGTCCACGGGCGTGCGTTGCACCGTCACGCGCTCCTGACGCAGGCGCACGCTTTCTTCCACGGGGCGCTCCACGATGCGGCTGCGCAACCGGGCACCGCCGGTTTCAACCACGCGTTTACCCACCTGGAGGTTTTCCTCAATCACTTTGGCCGTCATGCCAGTGTCGTCGGTGCCAAAATCACGGACCTGGTTTTCGAGCGTCGCGCCGGTCGCCGTGCTGCCCGTCACACCGCTGGTGTAGCCGTACTGAGCGGCACGTTCGTCCACGTCCACGGCACCGGCGTCGTCGAGGAGGTCGGCGGCGCGTTCGGCTTCGTCGTCCGACTGGACGTGAACCGTCACGACCGAACCCCGGCTGGCCACGGTCGAATACTTCCGGGTGTCTTCATCGTCGTCGCTGCCGAAGAGCGAACTGAAAAACCGGCTGATGCCGCTTTCATGGTCGTCATCGTCGTCCGTCCGGTTCGTGGTACTCATCGAATCGCTGGTGTTGCGCACCGATACGTCGATGTTGTCGCGTGAAAAGCCCGCGCTCACGAGTTGGGTGACGGCTTCCTGGGCCTCGGTGGCGTCGTCGAAAACGCCGATTACGGTTTGTGCCATGACGTACAGTTTTTTAGGTTGTTGAAAAAGAAAAAAAATAAACTAATAAAACTTTAAAAATCAAGAGGTTGGTTCGGGAAACGGGTTGGCATCGAGGCGTTGCACCTCAATCGTTTCGCTTCGTAGCGTCACCTGCCGGGAGTCGTGCGTTTGCACCTGATGCCGGGTCACGCGTAATTCTTCCACCAGCACGAGGCGTTTTTCGATGACCTCCTTCAGCACCGGAATCACCGTCGTGTCGCCCTCGTACCGCACTGGCGGCGGCGACTCCACGTACCGGTTCACCGCGACACGTTCCACGCTGACTTCGTCGTGAGTGAGCGGCATCTCGACCATTTCTTCGCGTTCATGGACCTTCTTTTCGAGCCGAACCCGACCGGTTTCGACCAGTTCTTTGCCCACCTGCAAGCGTTCTTCCAGCACCGGAATCGTCAGCGGCGCTTCCGCCGAAGCCGACGCGGGGACGAACGGGTCGCCGGTCGTTGGCGGCGTAAAATCGGTTGGGAAATTCATGGGCATCAGGTTGTGAAACCGGGCTGACTCAGGCAAAGCACAGGCCAGCGGCCTTTCGCGGACGCACCCCGGAATGCGATGCCCTGATTCGCTGGCAGTTATGATTTAGCGCTGAAAAAGCTGGCCTTTTTCGTGCCCAGGTTGGGCGGGCGATTCTTCCCCAGGTTGGGCGGGGTGGGGACGGAAGGGTCGGCGGTGGGCACAGCAGGAAGCGTTGCCGCCTACTTCTGAAACAAACTCACGCCCACCAGCGCCTGAATGGAATAGCTGAGCGCAATCCGGGTGACGCCCTCCGTGACGCTGTGGCGCTGAGCGCGCAATTCGGCAAAAACCCGGCGCTTGCCGCCCAGCCGCCCCTCCACCCCAACGCCCGCCAGCAACCCGAACCCAATGCCCGAACGGAGTTGGGGCAGGTCGTATATGTCCGTGCTGCCAACCACCTTTCGCTGCGTTCGCTGGTGGGTCGGCACGGTAAACGCGAACCCGCCCCGCACGTAGCCGCGCACGGCCCGGTTGAGCCAAACGTACTTCCCGCTGACGGGCACCGAAACATACGCCTCCTCGAAGAAGTAATTGCTTTCCGTACGCGGATTGACCGAAGACGAGTAAATCACCGTCAGACTGCCTTTGTACGTCGTGTAGTTGACCTCGACCGTGGCCGAAAGGCGCTTCTGCGGCTGGACGGTGAAAAACGCGCCGAACACCGGACGCAGCGCGGCGGACCCCAGTTGGCCGACGGGCAACTCAGGAATCACGTTTCGAGCGGAGAAAAAGTAATTCCATTGGTTCCGACCCACGCCGCCGACCACACCCCCCTCGAAGTGAAACGGCTTTTTGGGCGTCCGCACCACTAAATCGGGGCGCACGCAGGCATTGTACGCGTCGATGATGCCCTTGAAATACGACAGGTCGTAATGAAACAAATTGGGCTGGATGCGCCGGGCAAACGCCGCGTCGTCGCATTCGTTGAGCAGCAGGTTGAGCTTGCCCCAGGCCAGTTTGCCCCGCAGGGGCACAAACGTCCCGTCGGGCAGTTGCATCACGTACCGAAAGGTGCCGGTTTCTTGAGGTAAACTATACAGATTGACGTACCCTCGGACGCGTTGGATCAGGAAGGAACGGCCCGGCACGCCGTCGTCTTCCTGCCAGGTGGCGGCGGTGTGAAAAATGCCCTCGGTGGTGTAAGAACGCACCTCGGCGGTCCCGAACGACGTGGTGACGCGCGTCTGGGCGTGCCGAAATTCGATGAGGGTGTTGCTTTGCTCGCGGATTTCGCCGCGTAGCGTGTCTCCGGTACTGGTAACGGCGAAACCCGGCGTGAAAAACTGCTGGGCCTGACAGGGGAGGGCAAACAGAAAAAGGGCCAAAACGGCGGGGTAAAAAATCTTCATGAAGAGTGGGTTGAAATCAGGTAGCCAAGAAAGGCAACCGGCGGGAGGTTTCCAAACCGGACAAAAGGTTTGCCGCGTTTTGGAACGCAAACGAACATGCGAATTACTGGTTAGCCGTTCCTGAGTAATATCGCCTCAGTAACTCAACCATGTAGGAATAGTCCGTATTTTCATTAGCCCAAATGGTGAAAAGCAACTTGAAAACCTCCATTGATTTTTCGCTTAACCGACTCACAAACACAAAATCGCCAATCGAATCGTCAGGCGTATCCGCCGTATTTGTTTTCTTCAGCCACATGGCATACTCATCACAAGCCGGCTCATTGTGCTGGATTATCCGCACCGCTTTCATGGCTTTCAGTGAATAGAGGTTTAAAATGGGATTCAACGTTTCCCAATCGGTTCGAGACATCTCTTCCCACTCATCGAAGCGGGAGCCGAGGACTTGCGCACAGAGCGCAGTCCAAGTTTTATGGTAGATGATGCTTTCTTTGTTTTCCATGAAGATTGTTGTTGAAGTGTTTGCTGGCCGTATGTCATTTCGCTCGTGCGTCCGTGCGTCAAAGACGCGAACCTCGCGCATCCGCGTTACAAACACGGACGAACGTGCCGGCGTACGGGAGCTACTGCGGCGGGTAATTATTCTCAAATAAATTAAAGTTTATTTTCTTCTCTTGATTCTCAGAAAAACTGGTTATATTATCGTTGCAGTAATCAATAAATTTTCTTTTAGTCTCCTCTGGAATAGAGTTGTATATACTTTGTGACAAGCACCACGTTTCAATTCGAGAGGCTATCAAATCCGTTAATTTTAATTGTAAAGAGAGAGAATCTGTTGAATTCCACGTCTTTGCGTAGAAGTCAATCCATTTTGTGGTGTATTTCTTATGAAAACCAATAATCAAAATTAAACAATCTATTTGAGGAATTAAGTTAATATATACTTGAGGCCAAGCTTTTTTATGAAAAGCTAATAACGCTAATGAAAATAATGAGAACCTTTCCTTAATAGGGGAGAACACACCAGAAGCACAAACTTTCATTGTATTAAATCTGTACGTGAAAAATTTAAACCTATTCTTGGGGTTAATAATCTCTTTTTCAAATTCGGATTTAAAGAATTTTATATCATCTATTCCCATATTTAAACCCTGAATTAAAGACTCTGAAGATTTGATAGCGATAGGGTTAAGAAATTTTTTTAGAGAAACAGAATTAACTACACGAATGTGAACCTCAACAGCTCGTTGTTTTTTGTGAATCTCACTACAAGCAGTTCGATACGAAAACAGAACCTGTGTTCTGTAAGAATCAAAATTTATAGGAGAGGTTTCGATTTCTTTAAAAATTTTCGTATCATGTTCATTGCAAAATAATGGGAAAGACATGGCATCATTTATTCCTATTCTTTTAATCTCTAAAGAATTTCCTTCTGTAATTTGAAAAAAATCTTTTGATTTTATTTCCATCAAATGGCCGTTTTCAGTGAGTTGATTTAATATACCATTTCTCTGTAATAAATGTGAATTAATTGCTTGCTGAGTGCAAGAATCGCACATACAATTCCAATTTTTATTTTGAACATTTTTACATATGTTTGAAATAATCTTAAGTGCTTCGAGTTGTTCCTTGTTCATTTTAGAATAATTGCTGTTTCCGTGGTTTATAGCTTCAATCCTCAAGTTATTCGGAGTTTGCAACTCCGTACCTGACGGCTACGCCGCCCCTACGGTGCGCTGTTTCATTTCCACCGGCAGCAAACTCGCCAGATTGACCACCTCCGAAGCATCCAGAATTTCCAACCCTACGATTTTGTCGTTCGCCCCGAGGTCAAGCACGAGGTGGTCGGTCAGGGCGATGTTTCTAACGGGCTGCGGAGCCGGGTCGAAGCGAACGTAGAGCAAATCGGTGTCTGTGTCGTAGGAAATCTTCATGGCTGCTTGGCAACGGCAAGGCCAAATAACCCAATCCCCACCAACTTTCCAAACCTCCCCCTTTGCCATCTCCCCCCCAAGCCGTAATTTTACGAAACCCCAACCCCTGATTCCATTCCGCAGGCCGCCGTTGTCCGTCTAACTCGTTGACTGCCAACGGCGCGCTGCGAACTGCCCACTCCGAATGTACGCCTATCTCGACGGGAAACTTACCTACAAAGAACCCGCTTACGCCATCCTCGACGTGGGCGGCGTGGGCTACGAAGTCCGCATTTCGCTGCAAACCTATTCGGCGTTGCCTTCGGGCGAGGAGCGCGTGCGGCTGTTCACCCACCTGAGCATCCGCGAAGACGCGCACATTCTGTTCGGCTTTCTCGAACCCGACGAAAAAAAGCTGTTTCTCGACCTGATTTCCGTGTCGGGCATCGGGGCCAACACGGCGCTGATGATGCTCTCGTCGCTCTCGACGAGCGAAATCCGGCAGGCCATCGTCGGCGAAGACCTCCGCGTGATTCAGGGCGTGAAGGGCATCGGGGCCAAAACCGCCCAGCGGGTGATTCTGGAACTGAAAGATAAACTCAAAAAAGAAGGCATGCTGGGCGGCACGACGCTCTCGCCGCTGGCCAACGCGGCCAAGCGCCAGGACGCCCTTGCCGCGCTCACGGTGATGGGCATTCCGCGCCCGATGGCCGAGAAAAGCGTCGAAATCCTGCTCAAACGCGACCCCGACATCAAGCTCGAAGACCTCATCCGCCAGGCCCTGCGCTGACGGCAGATTTCGGCGGAGCCGGGGCCAATATTGGCACGGTGTTCGCCGTTTGAGAGTAGCCGAGCGATTGTCTGAACCGCAGATTTTCGCGGATTGGACTGATTACGCAGGGATTTTCTCGAAATCAATTTCCGCGTATTCCCGCAAATCTGCCGAAAATCTGCGGTTCAGACCACCACCATCAGACGACCCATCTTGCGAAGAAATTTATTCATTCCCGCCCTTGCCTGGCTGTTGGTGACCGTGTGGCTGGCCGTTCCAGCACGGGCGCAGAATCCCGTTGCGCCTGCCGATTCGCTGCCCAGGTTTCCCGCGCAGGATTCGATTCGAGTCAAATCGGGCCGCCGACCGCTGCTGCACCTGTCCGACCGCTACGGCAACCGGTTCAGCCAGCCCCTGCCCAACTCGCCCTTTACACCCCACGACCCGCGCAGCCTCAACACCCAGTTCCGGGTCGATTCGACGGGCCGGTTGCAGATTTTTGAGCGCCTCGAACCGGGCAGCGGCGTGCGGCCCTTCGATTACCGACCGTCGGAAACGATGAGCCTCGACCAGTACCGCGCGCTGCAAAACCGCCGGGCCTACCAGGACGTGTTGCGCGGCTACGAAGCCCAGACCAGCGGACGGAGCGAAACAACCGGGCGCGGTCTTTTCCCGAAATTCAACATGAGTGCGCCGGGCCTCGACCGCGTGTTCGGGGCCAACGGCATCGAGTTCAAACCCAACGGCTCGGTGCTGCTCGATTTGGGTTTTCTGTTCCAGAACATCGATAATCCGTCGATTCCGGTGCGGCAGCGGCGCACGGGCAACTTCGTGTTCAACCAGCAGGCGGCGATCAATTTCCAGGGAAAAATCGGCGACAAGGTCAACATCAACACGAATTTCGACACGAAGGCGAGTTTCAATTTCGAGAACCAGCTCAAGCTCAACTACCGCTCGCAGGAAGAAGACATCATCCAGAAAATCGAGGCCGGCAACACCTCGATGCCGCTCAACTCGCAGTTGATTCCCGGCGTGCAGAACCTCTTCGGGGCCAAAGCCCAGCTTCGTTTCGGGAAACTTGACGCCACGGTGATTGCCGCTCAGCAGCGCAGCAAGCAGGAAACCATCACGCTGCGCGGCGGCAGCCAGGGCCGTCCGTTCGAGATTCGCATCGACAATTACGACGAAAACCGGCACTTTTTCCTCAGCCAGTACTTCCGCGACCGCTACGAAGGCGCGCTGAAAAGTTTGCCGCAAATCACGTCGGGCGTCACGATCACGCGCCTCGAAGTGTACGTAACCAACCGGACACAGACCACCGAAACGCTCCGCAACCTCGTCGGCCTGGCCGACATCGGCGAGGCCCGGCCCTACGCCGCCCAGAACCCCGCCCTGCAGCCGATTAACCCGGCCAGTCCCGTCGACAACGCGGCCAACGGGCTTTTCACCCGCGTGGCCAGCAACCAAGCGTTGCGGCAAATCGACAACACCGCCGCCGAACTCGAAGCCCTGGGGTTCGCGAAAGGCGTGGATTTCGACATCCTGCGCGGAGCCAAACGCCTGACGGCCAACGAGTACCGGTTCAATCCCGAACTCGGTTACGTGTCGCTCGTTGCCCCGCTGCGCAACGACGAAATCCTGGCCGTGGCCTACGAATACACCTACAACGGCCGCAAGTACAAGGTCGGCGAACTGACCGAAGACTACCAAAACCGCCGCGACGACGAGGTACTGGTGCTGAAACTCCTTAAATCGGCCACGCTCCGCAACCGCACCGACCTGCCGATGTGGAATTTGATGATGAAAAACATCTACTCGCTCAACACCCAGAGCGTGCAGCGGGAGCGGTTTCAACTCCGGATTATTTACAAAGACGATTTGACGGGCATCGACAACCCGAATTTGCAGGACGCGCACAACGAAATCCTGCATGCATCGCTGCTGCGCGCCATGAACCTCGACCGTCTCAACTACGTGGGCGACCCGTACGCCGACGGCAACTTCGACTGGGTGGAGGGCGTCACGATTGACTCGCGGAACGGGCGGGTGATTTTCCCCGTGCTGGAACCCTTCGGTTCGAATTTGCGGAAGTATTTCACCGGCGAAGACGCGGCGCTGGCCGAAAAATACGTTCACAACGTGCTGTACCGCAGCACCCTCGCCGACGCCCAGCAGGTGGCCGATAAAAACAAGTTTTTCCTGAAAGGCTCGTTTCAGTCGGCGGGCGGGGCCGAGGTGCAGTTGCCGTTTGGCGTCGACGAGCAGTCGGTGCGCGTCACGGCGGGGGGCGTCGGGCTATCGCCGGGCGCGGATTTCATCGTCGAACCCGGCTCGGGGCGCGTACGCATTGTCAACGAAAGCCTGCTCAATTCGGGCCGCGACATCCAGATTGCCTGGGAAAAACCCGACCTGTTCAACAACCAAATCCGCACGCTGCTCGGCACCCGGCTCGACTACCGCATCGACCGCGATTTCAACGTCGGGGCCACGCTGATGCGGCTCCGCGAAACGCCGCCCGCCAACATCCGCCGCGTGGCCCTCGGCAACGAGCCGGTCAACAACACGATTTTCGGCTTCGACGCCAACCTCCGCAAGGATTCGCGCTGGCTGACCAAAGCCCTCGACGCGTTGCCGCTGATTCAGACGAAGGAACCGTCGAGCATCACGTTCCAGGGCGAGTACGCGCAACTGTTGCCCGGCGTGACGCCCCGCGTGGCCAGCCGCAGCTACCTCGACGACTTCGAAGGCGCGCGCACCGTGTACGATTTCACCCGCCAGCCCAACCGCTGGCGGCTCGGGGCCACGCCGCAGGGTTTCGGCACCGTCAGCCGCGCCAACCCGCTCGAATACGCCTACCGCCGCGCCAAAACCTCGGTGTACACGGTGGACAACACTTTTTACACCGGCCTGAACGTGGGCAACTCGCTGCCGACCAACATCACCGCCGAGGATTTGCAGAATAACTACGAGCGCAACGTGACGCCCCAGGAGGTGTTTCAGAACCGCGCCCTGCAGAGTTTCAACCTGCCGCTGTCCATCCTCGACGTGGCCTACTTTCCGCAGGAGCGGGGCATGTACAACTACAACCCCGACCTGCAAGCCAACGGGTTGCTGAAAGACCCGCGCCGCAACTACGGGGCCGTGACGCGCGCCATCACGTCGGACAACGATTTCGACAATTCGAACATCGAAATCATGGAATTCTGGTTGATGGACCCGTTCATCGACGGCAAGAACGGCGTGGTGCGCGACGGGATTTTCAACCAGAACAACACCACCGGCGGCAAGCTGG
Organism: Spirosomataceae bacterium; assembly: GCA_965249815.1. Lineage (GTDB taxonomy): Bacteria > Bacteroidota > Bacteroidia > Cytophagales > Spirosomataceae > JAJAZB01. Next base: position 3,352,152 of record CBDFMV010000003.1, read on the forward strand.
TCATCAACCTCGGCGACATTTCGGAGGACGTGATTCCCGATTCGCGGTACAATTTTGAGAACGGCCTGCCCGGCAACGTCGTGCCGACGGGTCCGCAGCGCAACGTCGATTCCACTGCCTGGGGCCGCGCCCCGCGCCAGCAGTTCGTCATCAACGCCTTCGACAACGCCGCCCGCGAGCGCCAGGACATCGGCCTCGACGGCGTCAACAGCCTGGAGGAGCAGAGCCAGTTCCGGACCAGTTTCCTCAACCGCCTGCCCGCCAACCTGACGCCCGACGCCCGGCAGGCCATCACCAGCGACCCTTCGGCCGACGACTTCAAATTTTATTTTTCGGAAGAAGCCAACCAGAACGATTACAAGATCATCCAGCGGTACAAAAACTACTTCAACTACGAAGGCAACTCGCCCGAAACCACGCGGGGCAACAGCCTCACGCCCGCCTCGACCACCCTGCCCGACATCGAGGATTTGAACATCGACAACACCATCAACGACACCGAGGCGTACTACCAGTACGAAATCGACCTCCGGAAAGGGCAGTTGGACGTGGGCAAGGGCTACATCGTGGATAAAGTGCAGGGCGGCAACGGCGCGACCTGGTACCTGTTTCGGGTGCCGGTGCGCAGCCCGACGGGCCGGGTGGGCGGCATCAACAGCTTCAAGTCCATCCGCTTCATGCGGCTGGTGATGACTGACTGGCAGCAGCCCGTGGTGCTGCGGTTCGCGCAGTTGCAACTGACGGGTTTTCAGTACCGCAAGTACCTCGGCGACCTGACGCCGAAGGGCCTCCAGGAAGTGCCCGAACCCTACGACCCGAAGTTCCGGGTGACGACGGTGAGCGTGGAGGAAAACGGACCGGGCACCAAAAACGCGGGGCAGATTCCGTACGCGGTGCCGCCGGGCTACCAGCGCGACCGCGACATCACCACGCTCAACAACGCCCAGCTCAACGAGCAGGCGCTTAACCTGAGTGTGACCGACTTGCGCGACAACGACGCCCGCGCCGTGTTTAAAAACGTGAACCTCGACCTGCTCCAGTACAAGGGCCTGACGATGTCCGTTCACATGGACAACACGGCGGGCGAAAGCGGCATGACCACGGCGTTTATGCGGCTGGGCACCGATTTTACCCAGAATTACTACGAAATCAGTTTGAAAGACGGCCTCAAGCCGACGTTGCCCGGCACGTTTGGCCCCGTCAACGAACCCAACCCGGAGGTGATCTGGCCGGTGGAAAACAAATTCGATTTTTCGCTCGACGAATTCCGCCGCGTGAAGGCCGAACGCGACCGCACCGGGGCCAACGCGTCGGTGCCGTTTTCGCTCGAAACCGAAGACGGGAAATACCTCGTCAGCGTGGTGGGTCGGCCCGACCTCTCGGCAGTGCAGGTGCTGATGCTCGGCATTCGCAACCCCAAAACGCCGGACGAAGGGGCGAAGTCGGCCAACGTGTGGTTCAACGAACTCCACGCCAGCGGTTTCGACCAGACCTCCGGCCGGGCCGCCATTGGCCGCGCCGACATCAAACTGGCCGATTTTGCCAACCTCAGCCTGACGGGGGCTTTCAAAACCTACGGCTTCGGCGGCGTGCAGACGCGCATTTCGGAGCGCGAACGCAACAACACCTACGAATTCGGCGTGGCGTCGAGCATCGCCCTCGACAAACTGATGCCCGAAAAATGGGGCCTGCGCGTGCCGCTGTACATCAGCTACGACCGCCGCAACGTGAAGCCGCACTTCAACCCGCTCGACCCCGACATGCCCCTGGAGCAGTCGCTGGGTTCGTTCCGCGACGAGGGCCAGCGCCGCGACTACCGGCAGATGGTGGAGGAAAACCAGACCCGCCGGAGCATCAACCTCTCGAACGTGCGCAAGGTGCGGCTCAACCCCAGCGCCCGGACGCGGTTTTATCAGATTGAAAACTTCTCGGCCACCTACGCCTTTTCCGACGCCCTGCGCACGAGCATCCTGGTGGACGAATACCGCCAGATTTCGCACCGGGGCGGCCTGACGTACAGCTACTCGACCACCCCGCGCTACTGGGAGCCGTTCAAAAACGCGAAGGGCCTGCTGCTGCGCCCGGCCTTTGCGCTCATCAAAGATTTTAATCTGAGTTTGCTGCCGTCGGAAGTAAGCATCCGCGCCGACATGGACCGGAGTTTCATCAAAACCCAACTCCGCAACGCCAACGCCGACCAGACGAGCTTCCCGCCGCGCCTGACCACGGCGGGGGTGCTGCCGCTGTTCGAGAAATACTGGCTTTTCAACCGGAACTACGGCGCGACCTGGAACCTCTCGCGGAATTTTACGCTCAACTACCGCGCCACTGCCCAGGCCATCATCGACGAGCCGTTTGGCGATCTAAACACTGAAATAAAGCGTGATTCGGTTCGGCAAAGCCTGCTGCGCCTGGGGAGGACGAAGTTTTTCGACCAGGCTATCACCACGGCCTGGCAGTTGCCGCTCAACAAAACGCCTTTTTTCGACTGGATGACGGCCCAGGCCGCCTACAACGTGGGCGTGAAATTTCAGGCCAACTCGCTCGGCCTGCGCGACTCGCTCAACGTGCCGTTTGGCAACGTGATTCAGAACTTCCGCGACCGCCAGCTCACGGGCCGCATCGATTTCGTGGCGCTCTACAACAAGCTGAAAAGCCTGCGGTGGGTCAATTCGCCGCGCCCGCCCCGCCGCGACATCGCCCGCAGTCCCGGCGATTTCGAGGGATTTGAGCGCCAGCCGAGCCAATTGTTGAAAACTTTCGCGCGGGCGCTGCTCACCGTGCGCGGCATCCAGTACAGCTACGCCATCAACGAAAGCACGATTCTGCCGGGCTTTTTGCCCTTCCCGCGTTTTTTCGGCAACAGCCGCGAGGGCGCGCCCGGCCTGCCGTTCATCCTCGGTAGCCAGGACGACCAGGTGCGCGTGCGGGCGGCGCAGAACGGCTGGCTGTCGAACAGCACGATTCAGAACCAGCCGTTTATCCAGACGGTGAAAAAGGCCTTCAAAGCCACCACGTCGCTGGAGCCGTTCCGCGATTTTAAGGTGGCCGTGGATTTGCGCTACGACCGCTCCGACAACTACCAGGAGTTCTACCGGCCCAGCACGACGGGCGGACCGTTCGTGAGCCAAAGTCCGGTGCGGTCGGGCAATTACTCGATGTCGTACCTGTCGTTTCTAACGGCTTTCGAGAAAACCGACCGCAACAACTACTCGGCCAACTTCGAGCGCTTCCGCGAGTACCGGGGTCGGCTGCTTGACCGGCTGAAAACCGCCAACCCGGCGGGCGACGCCTACAACCTGAATTCGCAGGACGTGCTGATTCCGGCGTTTTTCGCGGCGTACAGCGGCAAAAGCCCCGACAAGGTGAAGTTTTCGCCGTTTTACAAAATCCCGCTGCCCAACTGGGAATTGCGCTACGACGGGCTGATCAACAGTCCGTGGTTCCGCAAGCGGTTCAGCAGCATCAACCTGCGGCACAAGTACACCTCCACCTACAACGTGGGCAGTTTCGTCTCCTCGCTCGAATACGACGCGGCCTTCGTGGGCCTCACCGCGCCGTTGTACCCGTTTGCCACGCAATTCAACGCCCAGGGGCAGTTCGTGCCGGTGTACGTGATGAGCGTGATTTCGTTCGTCGAACGCTTCGAGCCGTTCATCGGCGTGCAGTTCCGCACCAAAGGCGGCCTGACGGGCGGCCTCGACTACAACCAGGACCGCAACGTGGGCCTGTGGCTGACCAACGCGTCGGTGAATGAAATCACCAACAAGGGCCTGCGCGCCAACGTGGGCTTTATCAAGCAAAACCTGCGGGTGCCCTTCCGGGTGAACGGGCGGCGGGTGCGACTGAAAAACGACCTCACCTTCAACTGCGTGCTGACGATGACCGACCAGCGCATCCTCCAGCGCAAGCTCGACGCCGAGACGATTCCCACGGCGGGCAACATCCTGTTTCAGTTGAACCCCACGGTGAGTTACAACGTCAACCGGCGGCTCAACCTCCAGCTTTACTTCGACCGGCTCGTCAACGACCCGCTCGTGTCGAACTCGTTCCGGCGGGCCACCACGGCGGGCGGGGTGCGGGTGCGGTTCAACCTGGCGGAGTAAAACGGCGGCGCATCGGGTGTTTTGCATCGGCTCCGCCGGGGATAGCTCGTTTGAATTCGCTGCTTTTTTATTATTTTGGGGCCAGAATTACCCACACCCGTCACCACCTGTTTTGATGCCTCGCTCTTTACTCCTCCTGTCTTCGTGGTTTTTGCTGCTCCCGATGTTTGCGGCCAGTCCGCAGCCGCCCGGTGCGGTAAGTCAATACAAACTGCGGCTGGAAGTACGCGACGGCAAGGGGCGGTTTGTTCCCGCGCAGGTCGTCATTTCGGCCAACAAAACCCGCTTTACCCAGCAAAAAAGCCTCACCAACGGCCTGCTCACCCTCAACCTCCGCTCGGGCGACACCTACCAGTTCGAGGCCACGCTCGACGGCTACCAGCCCGTTCGGAAGGTGATCCGGCTCGACCGCATCGCCCCCGACGCGGAGAATCCGAACGTGCTCGTGGTCATGGAAATGCAACTCCAGAAAGTGCCCGTGACGGTTTCGGTCGTGGACGACAAGACCGGTAAACCCATCCTGAGCGGCTACTACCTCAAGGCTGAGGATGGCACGGAGCAGTTTTCCGAAAACACGTTTCAGCCCGAACCCACGGCCACGCTGATGGCCTACCCCGGTCAGCCCCTGCGGGTGGCGGTAAAAGCCGAGGGCTACGCCACCCAGACGCAGGAAATTCCCGACAACCGGTTCGTCGAGCAAACCGTCATCCGGCTACGGCCCCTCGAAGACTGGGCCATTCGTCCCTACAGCGTGCGCGTGATCGACAGCGACTACCAGCACGTACTCACGCAGTACGACCTCCAGATTCGCGACGAACTGCTCCAGCCCGTGCCGCTCCGGCAGGACACCTACACCAACGATTGGCAGGTGTTGCTGAAGCAAAAAGTTCAGTACACCATCGAGGTCCAGTCGCCGGGCTACGTGCCGTACCGTGACACCGTGCGCGCACCGCCCCAGATGACCATCCTCGTGGTGCTCCACCGCCAACCGAAACCCGGCGAAAGCGGGACAACAAGCACGCTGGGCACCCTGAACCTGACCGGTCGGGGCCGCCCGGCGGAACCCGCCCACCCCGCGTATTACACGGATTGGGTGGAAAAAGTACAGGCGATGGGCAAGGGAACTTCGGGCACGGCGGGCCGCGACGCGAACGCCTTTCTGACCCTCGACCGGATCCTCTTCGACCAGAGCAGCAGCCAACTGCGCCCTGGCTCGTCGGAGCAACTCGACCAACTGGTTGATTTATTGAGGCAATACCCGACGTTGAAGCTGAAAATTGCCGGGCATACCGACCGCGTTGGCGACCGCCGGATGAACCTGTTTTTATCGGACACCCGCGCCGGGGAAGTGTTCAATTACCTCGTCGACAAGGGTATCGCCGCTACCCGCCTGCGGTTTCAGGGCTACGGCCATTCGCGCCCAGTGGCCCCGAGCGACACCGAGGAGAACCGCCAGAAAAACCGCCGCGTGGAAGTGTGGGTGGTTGAAAAGTAAAGGTGGCGCGCAACGCCCGGCGGCACAGAAATTTCATGGGGTTCCGTCGTGTGAAAGCAACCTCCATGCGAACCCTGTTTTTCTGCTTGTTTCTGTCGGCGTTGGGGTCGTTTACGGCCTTTGCCCAATTCAATCAGGCGGACACCCTGCACGGCAACGAGCATCCCAAACGGGCCAAATTGGTGGTTGAAACCGACCAGCGGTTTAGTTTTTTTGCGGATTCGCGCAACGAGCAGGACCGGCTTCAACCCATCAACACCTGGGGGGCGAGGGCCGGTTTTTTATTGCCTTCCAACATCAAGGTGGGCATCGGCGGGTATTACGCCGACCAGCGCCTCAACCGCACCGACCTGTTGCCCGAAGTACCAACGCGCACCCGGCGTCGGTTGTATTCGCTGACGGCCTACGCCGAGCCGTACTGGTTTCGCCGGAAATTCTGGGAGTTCAGCACGCCGGTCGAGGTGGGCTGGGGGCGATCGCAGTACACCCTGACCGACCCGGTGGTCGGGGAACGGACGGTATTACGGGGAAATTTTCTGCCGTTGGGCGTCGGCGCGTCGGTTTCGTTCAAATTCCCGCCGTTGCGGTGGTTCCGGCCCCTGCGCTGGTTTGGCGTCAACCTGCTGGGTGGTTACCGCTTCATTTTGCGCAGCGATTTTCCCGAAGCGAAGGTCAATTACAACGGCGCTTACGTATCCGTCGGGCCGATTTTCTTCTTCGACCGCTTCACTGACGACTTCCGGGCGTGGCGGAAACGGCGGCGGGAGAAGTAGGATTGATTTGCCAAGACGACTGCGTTTTTTGCCAGGAATCTTACAACTCCTCCACTTGAATCCCTTCGCTGGCCAGGTACCCGCCAATGTTGAAGCGCTGGCCATCGAGCAGGTCGATGTCGCGATCCCAGTCCATCGTCAGCCAGGCCTCGGCACCGCGTTCAGCCACCAGAACCTGACGGGAATCGGTGAAAATCCAGATGACTTTCCGGGTGCCAAAATTGAGCAGCTTGCGGGTTTTGCGCGTGACGTACTGCCAATCGCGGTCTTTGCTCAAATCGGCCTGAATGTCGATCTCCACGGCCACCAGCGCCGGAACGTCGGCGTATTTCTTGTTGATTTTAGCGGGCGTCAGCACCTCCCGGTCGTAAATGGCTACGTCGTGCGACAAGTTGTTGCGGTGGTCGATGTGAACGCCCGCTTCACCCACCGCAAACCAATACCGCGTTTCATCGAGGAAACGCACCATGATTCGGTGAACGTAACTGACGATAATCCATTGAAGTGAACTGGCACCCATGATTTCCCCGATTGTTTTTTTTCCACTCAGCACCGCGCGGTAGCCTTTGTAATAAATCGGCTCGCCGTCCATGACTTCGTAAATCAGGGCATCAGGAATTTTCCGGGGGTTAGGGCGGGCGGGGCGTGTTGGGGGTTTGCGCGTCTGGGGCAGCATAGGAGTTCGCCGTTTTTCGGAAGAAAGCTACGCATTTTTGGGTGAAAGCCGCACGGCTTTTCACTGCATCACCTCCACCCAGCCCTTGCATTTGGTGCCATTGGGCGCGGTGAGGAGGTAGTAGTACGTGCCGATGGGCACGCCCGGCCCCCAGGTGTTGGGGTAGTCGTCGGTGAGGAGAACAGGCTTGCCCCAGCGGTTGTAGATTTCCAGTTTTAGGCCACGGCGGCGCAGGTCGAGCACGTCGTTTCTGCCGTCGCCGTTGGGCGTCACCACGTTGGGCACCTCCAGCGGCGGCTCGATTTCAACGGGTTTCACCACATTGAGCGCACAACTGCCCCTGAACGCCCGCACGCTGATTTGGTAACTCCCCGGTCGCGGGTACACGTAGCCCTCGGGTTGGGCCGCGCGGAGCGTGTCGCCGTTGCCCAGCAACCAGACGTACCGGTCGGCGGTGGTGTTGTCGAGACGGAGCGACAGGCTGACTGGCTGGCCGCAGGCTTCGGTTTTCTGAATCGAAAATTCGGGTTTGAAGCGGTCGTCTACGCTGACGGTCACGTTTCGCTGCGTCCGGCAGCCCGCCGCGTCGGCCATCTGCACGGTGTAGGTGGTTGTGGCCTGGGGCGTGGCCACGGGGTTGGCGACGTTGGCCGCGCTGAGGCTTTGCGCGGGCGACCACTGGTAACTGACGCCGCCCGTGGCGCTCAGTTTAATGGATTGCCCGGGGCAGACGGTCGTGTCGCGGCTAAGCGTGAAGTTGCTGTTGCCCACCACAAGGGTGCGGGTGGCGGTGGCTTCGCGCTTACAACTGAGCAGGTTGGTGCCTTTCAGCGTAATCGTGTACGTGCCGGGCTGGACGAGCGTCGAGGAAATTTCGGTGGTGCCGGTCGAGGAAGTTTGCAGGGAAAGGCCCGGCCCGCGAATGTCCCAGTCATAGCGTTTGCCGCCTTCGCTGGTGTTGACGAACCGCAGCGTCAGGGGCGGACAGCCGCCGACGGAATCTTTTTTGGTGCCCTGGTACACGTCGAAACTGACTTTCAGCCGGTCGATGTCGAACTTGAAGGCGGCGTTGTTGCAGTTGAAGCTCGGGTTGTTGCGCGACCAGGCCCCCGGCGTGGTGGTGAAATTGGCAGCCGAACCGCCCCGGTTGCACGAACAGGCGGCGTGGTAAATGAAGCCGCGTTTGTCGAAGCGGCAGGTGCCGCCGTCCACGTGGTCGCCTACGTTGGTGTTGGTGCTGCCGAAAAATGTGGCGTAGAGCAGCGATTTGGCCCCCGTTTCGAGCATCATCAGGTAAAAATTATTGCCGTCGGTGGTGGTCCGGTAGGCGTCGGGCGTCACGGTCAAGCCCCGCGTGCTGCTGAGGCCGGCGAGGGTTTTGCCCACGTTGGCGTTGACGCTCCCACCCCAGCCGCTGAGGTAAATATTCCCGCATTCGGAAACCAGGAACGCCGTCGGCACGAGATCGGGGGACCCCCGACCCGAACCGACGACCGTGGAAAACAGCCCTTTCGAGAGGTTCCTGTCGAGGGCCTGGATAAACTGCCCGCTGCCCGGGTTTTGATAAGTGCCCGCCGTAACCGGGTAGTGGCCCGCCGCCGTCAGGCCCAGCACGTACACGTTTTCGGCCCCGTCCACGTCGAGCAATTCGGCCACGTCGGCGTCGGTGGTGCCCAGGAACGTGACCGCCGACAAGCCGAGTTGGGGCGAAAAACGGGCCACGAAGCCGTCTTCGGTGCCGCCGAGGAGCGGCTTGAACGCCGTGACGTTGGCCCCCAGGGATTGCCCCAAATCCGGGCTGCTCGTCGCGCCGCACACATACACCGCCCCGGATTTTCCCACCCGCAGCCCGTAGGCCGCGTCAAAACCCGCCCCGCCGAGCAGCGTGCTCCATTCGAGTGTGGAAAGGTCAGCCGAGAAACGGAACACCACCGCGTCGTATTCGCCCCGGCGCTGGTTCTGGGTGTATTTCACCAGCGGAAAATCGGGCGAAGCCGTCAGCGAAGCCACGTAAATCCGGCCCAGCGAATCGGTCATGACTTCGCCGCGAAAAATATCGCCGTAGTTGCTGATGGTCAGCGCCTGGTTGAGGTTCAGGCCGTCGTTGCCGCTGCCCCCTACAAACGTGCTGGCCAGCAGGCGGCTGCCGTCGGCGCTGATTTTGGCAAGAAAAATATCACTGCCGTTGTTGAACGCCTGGCCGGTCGGAGCGTCGAAAATGCCTTTATCCTGGTCATAAGGCAGCGGTTTGCCGCCGTTGAACGTGCGGTCGTACGCCGAGGCGGTGGTCGGGAAGTTTTTGGACGAGGTGGTTCCGAAAATGACCAGTTCGCCCTGCGGGTTGACGATCAGGCTGTGCGGAATGTCGGAGTCGGTGCCGCCCAGGTACGTGGCGTAGAGCAATTTGGTGCCGTCGGGGCTGAATTTAAGAATGCACGTATCCCAGTAGCCCCCACCACCGACCTGAAACGCGCCGGTCAGGAGCGGAAAATTGGCTACATCGAGCACCGAGCCGCCCGAATAGAGGTTCCCGGCGTCGTCGTAGGTGGCCGTGTGTCCCCAGTTGTCGGCGAGCGAACCGGAAAAGGTCGAGAACACCAGCACCGGGTCGATGATTAGGGGCAGGCGCGGGTCGTACCCGGCCCCGACCCGGAAGCGAATCTGATTTTTCTCCAGCACAAACCCGCTGGCCACCTCGGCGGTACGGCCCCGGCTGGTTTCCTGGTAACTGTACGGCCTGAGTTCCTTCAACTCGCCCAGGCTGTGCGAAACCACCAGGTTGTCGTCCTGTACCCGCACGGCGTCGGCCCCGTCGTAGCGCAGGCGGATGGCCGCCGGATCGGCCCCCGGAGCCACCACAAATTCGTACTTCAAACCCGCCTGGTAGGCGTACAACCGCAAATCCACGCCGGGGTACACCTGCCGGTACCACACTTCGCCGAAGGCCGAAACGGTGGCCGAACGGCCCTCGCCCCGGAAGTACGTGCGCGGCACGCCGTCGGGTTGGGCGGCTTCCAGGCGCACCGCCGGGCTGGCTCCTTCAAGCACCAGATCCAGTCCGTGGGCGCGGAGGTCGCTTATTCCGGAGGTTTTCCGGCCTTCGTGCCGGGCGGCGAGTTCGGCGGCGTCGTAAAAAATGTAATGCAGGGAATTGGCCTTCAGGAGCAGCACGCCGCCGGGCAGGTCGGCGCGGAAGCGGATGGCGGCGTCCCACTGCCCGTCGTTGCGCACGAAGCGCGGGCCGGGGTCGGCGGCCCGGACGGTCAGCGAAAAAAGAAAGCAAAGCAGCGCGGCGAGGTTTCGCATGAACAAGCCAAAATTTCTTCCAAGCTAAGAAAAAAACGGGAACCCGGATGACGCGGATTCGACGGATTGACACTGATTTTTATCCGTGAAGATCCGTCGAATCCGCGTCATCCGGGTTCCCAATCGCGGTCAGGGTTTATACGTCAGAATATCCAGCACCGTTGCGCAAAAGGCGTACTCTGCGGGTTGATTGGACGCGACGAGGAGCGTTACGGTGGGGGGGAGCAGGGCCACGTGGTGCTGGTACCAGGCCGCACCCTGGGCGTCGAGGTTGGCGGTGGGTTCGTCGAGCAACACGAGGCTGGCCTCCGAGTAAAGGGCCAGACCCAGTTTTACGCGTTGTTTCATGCCCGACGAAAAGTGCCGGATGGGTTTGTGCCGGGCGTGGGCAAGATGCAGCAAATCAATGAGTTCGGCTGGGGAAAGGCCGTTGCGCAGGCGTTTGAACCGGACGTGAAACCGCAGCAATTCGTCGAGCGTGAATTCTTCGACGAGTTCGAGGTAGGGTGCGGCCAGGGTCAGGTGGCGAAAGACGGCGTCGGGTTCGAGCGTCTTGCCCTTGAGGGAATGCGTCAGGGTGCCTTCGCTGGCGGGCATCTGGCCGCTGAGCACCTGCACCAGCGTGGATTTGCCGCTGCCGTTCGGCCCGGTCACGGCCACGGGCTGGCCCGGCTCCAGGGCGAGCGTCAGGTCCCGGAAAATCCATTCCCGGTCGAATTTCTTGCCGAGGCGCTGAACGGAAACGGTCATTTTTAATGAATGAAGGAGTGAATGAAAGAATGAGTGAATGGCAAAGGCAGTTTATTCACTCATTCTTTCATTCACTCCTTCAAAATTATTCAACCAATCCCGCCTTGCCCGGCGCTTTCATGATGCCGCGTTCGGAGGCGCGGATGAAGTTGACGATTTCGTCGCGCTCGGCGGAGGCGGGTAGTTCAATTTCAATCCGGTTCATGGCTTCGGCGTTGTTGTAGCCGCGCAGGTACACGAAGCGGTAGATTTCCTGAATTTCGGCAATTTTTTCGTTGGAAAAACCCCGCCGCCGCAGACCAATTGAGTTGAGGCCCACGTAGCAGAGCGGCTCCCGGCCCGCTTTGGTGAAGGGCGGCACGTCTTTGACCACCTTCGAACCGCCCGCAATCATGGCGTGGGCACCGATTTTCGAGAACTGGTGCACGGCCGTGGTGCCACCCACGAAAGCCCAGTCGCCGATTTCGATGTGCCCGGCCAGTTGGACTGAGTTGACCAGCACGACGTTGTCGCCGATGACGCAATCGTGGGCGATGTGGACGTAGGCCATCACGAGGCAGTTGGAGCCGATGGTGGTTTGGCCGGCGGCCACGGTGCCTTTGTTGACGGTGACGAACTCGCGGATGGTGGTGTTGTCGCCGATGACGGTGAGGGTTTCTTCGCCGCGAAATTTCAGATCCTGTGGCACGGCGGAAACCACCGCGCCGGGGAAAATCCGGCAGTTTTTACCGATGCGGGCGCCTTCGAATACGGTGACGTTCGAACCGATGTAAGTACCTTCGCCAATTTCCACGTTTTTGTGAATGACCGCAAACGGGTCAATCACCACGTTGGGCGCAATTTTGGCATCGGGATGAACGTAGGCGAGGGGTTGGATCATTAGCTCAATGTGGCAATTTGATAAGGTGGTAATGTGACAATGCTATTTTGACGAAGAAATTATTTTGGACAAGATGCGTCTAAGTTCATGAACCTGGTTCACTAACTCAGGGCAGTCGGGATAATGCTTCGATGCATTGCAGAGCGCCAGCCAATATTCGGTTTCTAACGCTTCTTTATCAGCCACCTTCATTTTATGAACAAAGTCGGCTTTGCTTTCCGCGCTTTGTGCTTCTCTTACATTTGCGCCAATTGAAGTACCTGACTTCAAAAGCTGATTAGCAAAAACGTACTTCCGTTGCGACTCAAGCAATTGGGCGAAGTCGATAACGGCCAGTGCAAATTTGGAATGATTTTTCAACGATGGGGTTGCCGGTCATTTCATTCGCACATTGGCACATTATCAAATTGCCATATTACTTTTTCCGCACCAAACTTGCCGTCATGTCGGCTTCGCAGACGAGTTGCCCCGCCACGTGGGCGGTGCCGTGCATTTTGGCAATGCCGCGTTTGATGGGTGTGAGGAGTTCGCAGCGGAAAATGACCGTATCGCCGGGCATCACGTTTTTGCGGAAGCGGCAATTTTCGATCACGGCCAGGTAGGGCCAGTAATTTTCGGGGTCGGGTACGCTGCTCAGCACCAGAATGCCGCCGGTCTGGGCCATTGCTTCGACCTGCATCACGCCCGGCATGACGGGGTTGTTGGGGAAGTGACCCGTGAAATACGGCTCGTTCATCGTCACGTTTTTAATGCCGATGACGCTCATTTCGTCCAGATACGTGATTTTATCAATCATCTGGAACGGGTAGCGGTGGGGCAGCAGGGCGGCAATCTGCTTGATGTCGAGTACGGGCGGCACTTTGGGGTCGTAGGCCGGGACGCCGCTTTTCTGCGCTTCGAGCATCAGTTTTTTGATTTTTTTGGCAAACCCCACATTGGCGGCGTGACCGGGCCGGGCGGCCAGAATCTGCGCTTTGAGCGGGCGGCCCACGAGGGCCAGGTCACCGACCATGTCGAGGAGCTTGTGCCGGGCGGGTTCGTTGGAATAATGCAACTCCACGTTGTTGAGAATGCCCGCCTTGCCCACCTTCACTTTGGGTTTGCCGAGCACCTCGGCGAGGTGGTCGAGTTCGCTTTCGTCCATTTCGCGGTCCACGATCACGATGGCGTTCGAGAGGTCACCGCCTTTAATCAGGTTGGCGTTGGAAAGGGCCTCCAGTTCGTGCAGAAAGCAGAACGTGCGGCTGCGGGCGATTTCCTGGGTAAAAAGCGTAATGTCGTTGAGGGTGGCGTGCTGACTGCTGAGAATCTTGGAGTTGTAATCCACCATCACCGTCAGCCGGTAGTCGTTGAGCGGCAGGGCGGCGATCTCCACGTCGCGGTCTTTGTCGCGGTAGCGCACTTCGGTGGGCACTTCGAAGTAATTGCGCAGTACATTTTGCTCATCGAGTCCGGCCTCTTCGAGGGCTTCGATGAACTGAATCGAGGAGCCGTCCATGATGGGCGGCTCGGGGCCGTCGAGCTGAATGAGCACGTTGTCGAGTTGCAGGCCCACCAGGGCGGCCAGGGTGTGCTCGACGGTGTTGACGCGCGCGCCGTTTTGCTCGATGGTCGTGCCCCGGGAGAGGTCCACAACGTTGTCCACGTCGGCGTCGACGGTAGGCTGGCCCGGTAAATCGATGCGCTGGAATTTGAACCCGTGGTTGGGCGGGGCCGGAACAAACGTCATCGTGGCCGGTACGCCCGTATGTAGTCCCACACCCGAAAGCGAAACGGCTTTCTGAATCGTGTGTTGTTTGATGTTCATCAACAAAAAAGCAGTTTTTAGACTTTTAAGTTCTGGTGGTTTACGAATTGGAATTCAGCAGGTTGTAAACCGGAGAACTTAAAAATACAGCAACGAGGGGCCAGTCAGGAGAGCGATTCGTGCTCGTCGGCGGGCAAAGATAGGGTATTTATGGCTTTCTCGACGTCCTGGAGTCGCTTCTCCACCTGGGGCAGTTGGCGGTAGAGTGCGTGGGTTTTGAGAAAGTCGGCGTTTTCGGTCGCCGGAAAACCGCCCAGCACGAGGCCCTCCCGGCGGAACGATTTGGTGATGCCCGCCCGGCCCGTCACGATGGTGCGGTTGGGAATGTTGAGGTGGCCACCGATGCCCACCTGCCCGCCGATTTGGCAGCTTTCGCCGATTTTGGTGGAACCGGAAATGCCCGTCTGGGCGGCAATCACAGTATTTTTACCGATTTCGACGTTGTGACCAATCTGAATCAGGTTATCGAGTTTCACGCCCTGCCGGATGATCGTGCTGCCCATCGTGGCGCAGTCGATGGTGGTGCCGGCCCCGACGCTGACGTCGTCTTCGAGCACGACGTTGCCAAGTTGGGGAATGGCCCGGTAGGTGTGGTCGGCCTGCGGCGCAAAGCCGAAGCCGTCGGCCCCCACAACCACGTTGGGGTGAAGGGTACACCGGTTGCCGATGACGCAGTTGTCGTATACCCGCACGCCGACGTGCAGGATGGTGTTATCGCCGATGGTGACGTTGTCGCCGACGTAGGCCTGGGGGTAAATTTTAACGTTTTGCCCGATGCGGCAGTTTTTGCCCACGTACGAAAAGGCCCCCCGGTAGATGCCTTCACCAGCCACGGTGTTCTCACCCAGAAAGCACGGCTGCTCAACGCCTACTTTGCTGAGGGCGAGCAGTTTATTGTATTCTTCAAGCAGCCGGGTGAAGGCGGTGTAGGCATTTTCGACCCGAATCAGAACCGAACTGACGGGTTTCTTTGGCTCAAAGGAACGGTCAATAATGACCGCCGTCGCCGAGGTCGTGTACAGAAACTGCTCGTACTTGAGGTTGGAAAGAAATGAAATCGCCCCGTCGGTGCCCTCTTCGATTTTGGCGAGCCGGCTGATGGGTTGGGAGGCATCTCCCTGTACGTCGCCGCCCAGCAATTGGGCGATTTGGGCCACGGTAAATTCCATAACGCAGAACAACGGGCTGAATACGTCAGGGCTGGCGGCGGCGTAAGGCGGCGTTCAACCTTCGTAAAGTCCAATGATTGGGCGCTTAAGGGCGCGTTAAAGTTGCAAATATACATTTTTGGCCCAACACACGTAGTATTTACGAACAATCTTGCTCAGGGCCTGAATCGTGGGCAGGTCGGAAGCCTCGCCAATGTCCACCACGCGGCGGTCTTTCGTCAGAATACAGATGTTCTGCCGGTTGGATACATAGGCGGCGTTGGTGGTGGAGCCTTCCACGAGCAAGTACCGCACGTCGTCGTCGGTTATGCCCGGCTTGCCGCGCAGTTCGCGCCGGAGCAGGCCGAGTACCGACGCTTCGATGGGCTGGTTGGACAAGGTGATTTTAAACAATTTTCGTTCGAGCAGCATTCGGCTTACACTACGCAGGATTCGGTCGGAATGATGCGCCCACTGCTTAACGGCCCCCCACAGGTCGTAATCGTCGAGTTGGGTGAAGGCCTCCAGGTAGCCCGGCTCGTCGCGGAATTCGTCGATGCTTACCTCATCGCGCATGAATAACTCGAGGGCAGGCGTGGCGTACACAGACTCGCCAGCGCGGCAAAGTTCGCGCGCCCGGCGAATGATCTGAACGAGCATCGTTTCGGCGCAGATGCTGGTTTTGTGAAGGTACACCTGCCAGTACATCAGCCGCCGCGAAGTCAGGAAGTTTTCGATGCTGTACACGCCTTTCTGTTCGACCACCAGTTGATTGTCGAACACGTCCATCATTTTAATGATGCGCTCCGAGCCGATACTGCCTTCGGTGACGCCCGTAAAAAAGCAGTCGCGGTTGAGGTAATCAAGCCGGTCGATGTCGAGCTGACTGGAAATAAGCTGGTGGAAAAATTTGCGTTCGTACTGCCCCGAAAACATCCGGATGGCCAAATCGAGCCGCCCGCCAAACTCCTGGTTGAGGCGCTGCATAAGCAGCAGCGAAATCTGCTCGTGGGGCACGTGATGGAGCAACGTATGCTCCAGTACGTGCGAGAACGGCCCGTGGCCGATGTCGTGGAGGAGGATGGCCACCTGGGCGGCCTGGCATTCATCGTCAGAGATGTCGTGTCCCTTACCGCGCAGGCTACCGACGACTTCGCCCATCAGGTGCATGGCCCCCAGCGCGTGGTGAAAACGGGTGTGCAGGGCACCTGGGTACACGTATTCGGCCATGCCCAGTTGCTTGATGCGCCGCAACCGCTGAAACGTGGGGTGTTCGATGAGGTCGAACACCAGCGCGTTGGGAATGCTGACGAAGCCGTAAACCGGGTCGTTGATGACCTTCTTTTTGTTCAAAGGGCGCGAGTTTTTGCCAAAGATAGGCAGATAGGGAAAAGAGTAGAGAGGATAGAGCAGAGAGTATGAATGAAAATCTATTCTCTCTGCTCTATCCTCTCTACTCTTTTCCCTACTCCCTACCGCTGCCGGTTACGGATCCGATCCTGCTGCTCCTGGCGGTATTTTTCGTACTCGGTCCACTGGTTAGCGGTCAGGATGGGCTTTAGTTTTTCGTCGAATTTCGTCTGCATTTCCTGCATTTTTTCGCGGTCGGGGCGACCGCCGTTGCTGGCGCGGAGTTCCTGCATCTGTTTGGCGCGGTCGAGGGTGTACACCTGCTCTTCCTGGGTTTTGTCGAGCTTGACGGCCTCGGTTAACCGGGCCGTCTGGCGTTGGGCGCGCTCTTCGGGCGTGGCGTTGGCCATACCGCCCTGGGCGAAGGCGGCTGAGGCGGCAAACAGCAGGGCAACGGTGAAACAGAGGTGTTTTTTTATGGTTGAAAAGAGCCGAATTGGTTGTAGGGCTAAGAACGCGTTTCAGGGGCATTGTTTAATGCCCCGTTGACCAAACGGCGATAAAGCCGTAAACTTGCAGGACAATTCGGCGTTGTTCCGCGTCGAACCTGTGTTTTTCTTGGGGCCCTTAGCACAGTGGTTAGTGCAGTTGACTCATAATCAATTGGTCGCTGGTTCGAGCCCAGCAGGGCCCACTTGATAATCAGCCAGTTACGATTAAAAACCGTGGCTGGCTTTTTCATTTGCATACAATTTGCATACGGTCTTTTACAAATTTCTTACCTATGTCGCAACATACATTTTTTGATGCTTACTTTAATCGTAAGCAAAAGTTCGCCTTCCAGTTATGGGTGGGCTATTACCAGAACAAGGTGAGAGAGGCTCGTGACAAAGACTACGCCAAAGTCCACTATTTTGCCCCATATCGAGGGATGGGTCCAATTACTGAACGGTCTTTACCCCACACAGTAGAGGGAGATAATCCGGTTCGGGATGCAGAAGTCGGGTTTTACAGAGGACTTTATATCGAGTTCAAAGAATACTGGCTATTAAATAGCCATAATCATGTGGCTGAATTTATTGCTAAACAGCTACAAATATCTGTTAATCAGTACTTAGCAGTGCTATTTATGTATGCAGAAGACTGGGAAGGAGAAAGAGATGCCTATTTATATGCAGCCGAGTTCATTAAATCCCGTAGGGCCGTAATCAAGATAGTGAAGTGGCTGGCTTTAAGTTTCGCAATGGAACGATGGGGTGGTCCTGTTTAGCCGGACGGTGGCTAAGAGACAATTTTGAGATTATTCCGGTAATGCATTTCCTCAAATTGCAGCGGGCTGACATAGCCCAGCGACGAATGTCGCCGTCGGCGGTTATAATATAGTTCGATGTACTCGAATAACTGCTCTCGTGCGTCAGCCACCGAACGAAAGGCCCGTTGATGGACTAACTCGGCTTTGAGCCGCGACCAGTACGACTCAATAAAGGCATTGTCATACACCTCACCGGCGCGGGCCATGCTCTGCTCGAACTGGTGCAACGAAGCGTCTTTCTGAATTCTTTGCCCACGTATTGCCCTCCTCTGTCGGAGTGGATGATGCTGCCTTTATCCAATTGGTTATGGCCGATGGCCCTCTGTAATGCGCTGTGTACCAAGCCTTCTCCCATATGCTCGTCTACTGACCAGCCACTCATTTTGCGGCTGAAAAGATCTAACCAGCCCCCTAAGTAAGCCCAGTCGCCGTTGACCAAGGGCAGATACGTAATGTCACCTACCAACACCTCACCAGGGCGTGTTGGCGCGGGCCGATCCACAACAGATTCGGGCTATATGGCCCGGCGTGGTTGCTGTTGGTCGTGCGCGGCACGAAACTGCGGGGCTGAATGGCCTGTAATTGGTTGACTATCATAATCTTCCGTAGCTGGTGGCGACCCACTTCAAAGCCTTGTTCCTGTAAATCCAGCACCAACCGACGACTTCCGTAGCGTCGCTCGTGTTGGTGGAAAAGGCTTTTAGCGGCTTCGACAAGTTGCCGTTTTTCAAGCGTAGGTTGATAGGTTTGTTTGGCCCGGTAAGCATAGAATGCATTTTTGCTAACATCAAGGCATTCGCAAAGTCGCTCAACCGGGTATAAATCAGTCAATTCCAGCATCAAGTCGTAGGTAATCGTCAGGTCATCCGGCTGAAAATGGCGAGTGCTTTTTTTAAAATATCTCGCTCCTGTTCCAGGCGACGTAGCTGCTCACGGAGTTGAGTCAATTCAGCCTGATTAGCCACCTGCCCTTTGCCTGCCTGAGCCAGACCACGCCAGCGGTAGAGCAAGTTGGTTGAGATACCCAACGATTTGGCCACATCAGGTACGCTCCGCTGGCCGTTTTCCACAAGCCGAACGGCATCGGTTTTGAATTGGTCGTCGTACTGGCGACGGGGAGCCGCCGGAGTTTGTTTTTTGGACATGGTTGTCTAAGTTAAGCACTTAGACCGTCTGGCAAACCTGGACCATCTCATGACATTGCTCGTGAAGCAATCTCAAAAGCTCTTACAGAATCAATTCATTTAGCTCCGCGACCATCCAGAGTTGACCGCATTGGCAACATCGAAGTTCTCTTGTCTCAATCGCACCTCTGGGTATTGAAAGAAATGGCAGATTATTTCCCCGCACATGGGCAGGCATAGTCTCAATCGCACCTTTGGGTGTTAAAAGGAAGGATCTCGACAAACGCTGGGGAGTGTACGCCCGGTTTACTTCAATCGGTTATTAAATCGGAACACCTCCTGCCGAACGACGCGTACCTGCTCCATCAGCGCGTGAAGTGGGTTAACAAGCATGTTCCGCGACCAGGGCATGATTACCGAAGGCACCGAATAAGCCAGTTTCCCATCTGGGCGGTTGAGCCAGGAGCGTAAAAACTGGTTTAACCCCGGCGGTTCGGGCACCCGGTTCCAGCCCTCCGGCAACTGTTCCTCGTCAAAAACTTCGATGGAGTCGGGCAGTTCGATTTCCAGCAACACAAAGGGCGGCAATTCTTCAAATGGGGTTTCGTCCAGGTGAACCAGGCTTTCCAGCAAGGCCAGTTCCGGGGTCGCAGACGTGTAGAGCAGCGGCACACCGACCGGATTCCACCGACCTCCGTAGAGTCGGGCACCTTCGCCCAGCAGCATCGTGTCGAGGTGCCGGGCTTTTTGCAAGCGGTAAACGAGCGGCATTCGGTTAGCTGTAAACGCCGTATTCGATGCGGCCCAAAATGGTATCGACCAGCGTCAGGCCGGTCGCCGTATCGAGCAAATCAAGCGGAGTGTGATCACCCAGAACGCGCAAGGGTCGGCGGAGCCAGCGGGCGAAGACGCCCTGGTTTTCAAATACGCTTTCGCCGTGAAGCGTCAACTGTTCAAGCAACAGCAGCCGCTCAGAAGCCACGGTATCAAGCTTACCCGCCAATCCGAGCCGGTGAAACGTGCGAATGGAGAGGGATAAGAGCCGAGCCAGTTCCTTGTCCGTCAGCGCCAGACGTGCGGCAAGGGCTTCGGCGCGCTGGCCGGTTAGGCCCGAACGGGCTTCGTCAATAAGTTCAATGGGAGCTTCGACAACCATAATTTTTAAGATTGGCACTAAGGTAAGCGTCATTTGGCGCTAATCAAATTGCTACCTTTCCATTCCAGCTATTTGCCAAAGTAAGGTGTTTGCAAATTGGCGTTTTTCCTCGTCTTCCAAACTACCCAGACCCAAGCGCGCTTGCGGAAGACAAATGCCCGCCCGCGGGAAAGCCCAACGGGAAATTCCCCGATTTGCCGAAAAACAGACCCGAATGGGTACCTTTACCCAACCGGTTTTCCTACCCTTTTCCCATGAAACTCCTCTTTAGCTACCTCCGCCGCTACTGGGCGCTGCTGGCGCTGGCGCTCGTGCTGGCGGCCATTAACCAGATTTTCTCCCTGCTCGACCCGTACATTTTCCGGAAAATCATCGACCAGTACGTCGTCAAACCCGGCGGTACGCTGCACAACCTGAATTTCTGGGGCTTTCTGTCGGGCGGGGCCGGTCTGCTGATTTTGCAGGCCCTCGGCGTGGCGATGGTGAGCCGGATTGCCAAGAATTTTCAGGATTACTACGTCAACGTCATCACCCAGCGGCTCGGGGCGCGGCTCTACACCGACGGCCTGCGCCACTCGCTCGATTTGCCCTACCAGGTGTTTGAAGATCAGCGTTCGGGCGAGACGCTGGGCAAACTCCAGAAAGTGCGTTCCGACGTCGAAAAGCTGATTCAGGCCTTTGTCAACGTGCTGTTCACCTCGCTGGTGGGCATCGTGTTCGTGATGTGGTACGCCAGCACGGTGTACTGGCCCATCGCCCCGGCGTACTTCCTGACCATCCCGCTGCTGGGGTTCGTGAGTTCGCTGCTGAGCCGGAAAATCAAGGTGGTCCAGAAAACCATCGTCGCCGAAACCACCGCCCTGGCCGGCTCGACGACCGAGAGTTTACGCAACATCGAACTGGTGAAAAGCCTCGGCCTGGCCCAGCAGGAAACCGAGCGATTGAACGCCACGACCGAGAAAATCCTGCGGCTGGAGTTGAAAAAGGTGCGGTACGTGCGGTCGCTGTCGTTCGTGCAGGGTACGTTCGTCAACCTGCTGCGCAACGCCATCATGCTGCTCATGCTGTTTCTCGTGGTGCAGGGGCGCATCACGGTGGGCGAGTTTTTCTCGCTGTTCATCTACTCCTTCGCCATTTTCGGCCCGTTGCAGGAGTTGGGCAACATCATTAATATTTACCGCGAAACGGAGGCATCGCTGGCCAACTACCAGCAAATTCTCGACACGCCCCGCGACGTAAAACCCGAGCATCCACAGGCGATTGCCAAAATCGAGACCCTCGCCTTCGAGAATGTGCGCTTCCAGCACCTGTCGGCCAGCACCCTGGCCCTCGACGGCATTTCGTTTCAGACGGAACTGGGCGAAACCATCGCGTTTGTCGGGCCGTCGGGGTCAGGCAAAACCACGCTCGTGAAACTGCTGGTGGGCCTGTACCCGCCGCGCTCCGGGCGGATTCTGTACAACGGCATTCCGAGCACGGAGGTGGATTTGGACGACCTCCGCGAACAGATCGGGTTCGTTACCCAGGACACCCAGCTTTTTGCCGGAACCATCCGCGAAAACCTGCGTTTCGTGGCCCCCGATGCCACCGATGAGGAATGCCTGACGGCCCTGCACCAAGCGGCGGCCGACACCCTGCTCAACCGCGCACCGGAGGGCCTCGACACGGTGATTGGCGAAGGCGGGGTGAAGGTGTCGGGCGGAGAAAAACAACGCCTGAGCATCGCGAGGGCACTTTTGCGCCGCCCGACGCTGCTGGTGTTCGACGAGGCCACGTCGTCGCTCGATTCGCTGACGGAAGAAGAAATCGGGAAAACCGTGCGGCAGTTGTCGGGTTCGCGGCGGCACATCACCATTCTGATTGCCCACCGCCTGAGCACAATTCTCCACGCCGACCGGATTTTCGTGCTCGAACACGGTCGGGTGGCCGAAGCCGGGCAGCACGAGGAGTTGCTGGCGCAGCGGGGCCTGTACTACGCCATGTGGCGGCAGCAAATCGGCGAGCGGAAGGAGGCGGTGCCGGCCTGACGGCGCCCGACTACCGGAGGAGCGCATCCAGCCGCCGGATGCTCTGCACCATCGCCCGCACGGTGTGGTAATTGATTTTCCAGGAATGGCTCATGTGCGTCCAGATGGGCACGCCCTCACGGGTGGTGAGCGGCCACCACTCGCCCACGGGGCGGTTTACGAGTTTGTCGAGCACAAAGCGGTGGACGCACTCGTAGGCGCGGAGGTAGGTGGCGTCGCCCAGGAGCCGGTAGCCGTCGAGGAAACCGATGAGGCACTCGGCCTGCTGCCAGAATTCTTTTTCCCGGTCGTACACCGGCCCCACGTGGGAACCTTCGACAAATACGCCGCCGAATTTCCAGTCCACGCCGTTCCTGACCGCGTGGGCGAGGGGTTTGCGGAGGGCTTCGCGGTACGGGTCGAGGGGTTCGCCAAGCACGTCGAGCGCGTGGAGGAGCAGCCAGGCAAACTCGGCGTTGTGGCCGTAGGAGGTGTTGTCTTCGGCGCTACTTTTCACGCCGTCGGCGGTGAAGCGGTCCCAGCCCCAGACGACGTCGAACTTGATCTGCGGGGCCACGGTCCAGTCGGCCCAGAACTGCGGGATGCCGGTGCCAAACTCGGGGTGCATGATTTTTTCCACCAACAACGCAATCACTTCGCGCAGTTTCCGCCGGTGCAGTTCGTGCCCACTGGCTTCGTAAAGCGTCGTGAACGCCTCCATCAGGTGCATGTGCACGTCGAGCGTTTTGCGGTCGCCGCCCGCCGGGCCGGGGGCGTTGAGTGTCCAGTCGCGGTGAAACACCTCGAAATACCCGCCGTGGCGCGTGTCAGTCGCGTGTTTTTGCAGCAAATCGAAGGTTTTTTCCGCGAACTCAAGGCCGCGCCCGTCGCCCGTGGCGAGCGTGTACTCGCTCAGGGCGTAGATGGCGAAACTCTGACCGTAGGCGATTTTCTGGTCGTTGAGCACCGCGCCGAGGCGGTTGGTCATCCAGAAAAAGCCGCCGTGTTCATCGTCCCACAGTTTTTCGAGCAAATAGTTCACGCCGTGGCGGGCGAAGTCGGCCAGTTGCCCGTTGCCGTACCCGGCGCGGTGGGCCGAGGCGTAGGTGTACACCGAGCGGGTCTGGGCGATGAGCGATTTCTCGTCCTCGCCGCTGTCGGTGCCATACTGGTCGAAGTGCGTGATAAACCCGCCGTGGGCGTCGTCGCGGGCGCGGGCCGTCCAGAAGGGGAGGAGTTCGGTGGTTAGGTGGTGGTGGGCCTCGTCGCGGAGGCGGGTGAGCATTTCCAAGGAGTGAATGAAAGAAGGAGTGAATGAAAGAAGGAGTGAATGGAAGAAGGAAGATGCAAAATGGATTTTCTATTCTCACATTCACTCATTCACTCCTTCTTTCATTGAGTTGTAAAATCTCGGCCCGGCTCGCTGTGCCGGTCTGGCCGAGTTTCTGCACGGTCACGGCGGCGGCGCGGTTGGCCAGGTCGAGGGCCTGGAGCGGCGGGGCACCGGCGGCGAGGGCCGCCATCAGGGCCGCCACGACCGTATCGCCCGCCCCGACGGGGTCGAGAGGCCCCGGCAACGCCAGCCCCGGCACGGCGTGGGTTTCGCGGTCGTCCACGTACACCAGCCCCTGCACCCCGCGCGTGACGACCACCGGCCCGCCCGTGATGGCCCGCAACAACCGGGCGTCGGCCACGCAGCCGTCGAGGGTGTCGGCGGGGTGGGTGCCGAGCAGCCGGGCCAGCTCGGCGGTGTTGACTTTCAGCACCGCGCCCCGGAGGTTGCGGCCAAAATCACGCAAATCGGCCACGAACCGGCACGAAGGATAGCGCGCCACGAGCGCGTTGAGCGCCCCGGTCCGGTCGGCGTTCAGCAGTGGACTCGGGAATTGCTGGTTGATAACAACTCCGTCGAGCGTGGGCAGGGCGTGCTCCAACCCGGCCAGCAAGTCGGCAAACACGGCGTCGGGCAGCGCGTTGTGCGTCCCGAAATCGAGGCGGTGGTCTTCGCCGTCGGGTCGCAGGGGTTTGGTGTAGGTGCAGGTGTCCCAGCCGGGCACCGTGAGCAGGTGGCGGGAATCGACGTGCAGGCCCGAAAAAAGTGCCCGCATTTCGCGCCCGAAGAGGTCGTTGCCCACGCACCCAAACACGGCAAGGTGGGCAACGCCCAGCGCGGCGAGGTTTTGCACCACGTTGCCCGCCCCGCCGGGGGCCGTGCGCGGGCGACGGCCCCAGTGAACTTCAAGGCCCGTTTCCAGAGAAAATTCGCCCGTGTCGGGTTGCAAATCGTGGTAAAAATCCACGGCAAAATCGCCGATGACGGCGACTTTCAGGTGGCCAATGCGGGCAAACAAAGACTGAATTTCGGCGGGAGTCATGGCAAAAAAGCGCGGAGTGGCCCCGTGTTTTTCACCCGAAAGCCTTTTTCGGTTTGCAGCACGGTGTACGCCTCGTGCACGGGGTCGTGGTCGGAAACGAGAATCCAGTTTTCGGCGGCGGCCTGCGTCAGAAAAGCCGCTTTTTCGTCCATCGTCACCAGCGGGCGCACGTCGTAGGCCATGACGTAATTGACCGGTACGTGGGCGGTGGTGGGAATCAAATCGGCGGCGAAGACGACGGTTTTTTCACCCATCTGAAGTTTGGGCATCAGCATTTTTTCGGTGTGTCCGTCGGCGGTCATCATTGAAAATTGAGAATTGAGAACGGGCGGCGTTCCGCTTGAGAATTGACTATTCTCAATTTCGTTCCTCGCCCCCTGTCCCAGAAAATGCAGGTGTCCGCTTTCCTGGATGGGAAGCAGGTTTTCGGGCAAAAATGTCGCTTTTTCGCGGGCGTTGGGCTGCATGGCCCAGGCCCAGTGCGCCGGGTGCGCCCAGTAGCGGGCGTTGGGAAACGTGAGTTCGTAGCCATCGCGGCGGGTGTTCCACTGCACGGCCCCGCCCGCGTGGTCGAAGTGCAGGTGGGTGGGCAGAACGTCGGTTACGTCATCGGGCGAGAAACCGGCTTTCTTTAAAGAACCGAGCAGGTTTCCTTCGCCGTGGCGAAAATAATAGCTTTGCCAGCGGGCGTCCTGTTTGTCGCCCATGCCCGTGTCGATGAGCAGCAGCCGGGGGCCGTCTTCGACAAGCAGGCAGCGCATGGCGAACGAAACGAGATTGGCTTCGTCGGGTTGGGCCAGTTTTTGCCAGATCACTTTCGGTACGACGCCGAACATGGTCCCGCCGTCGAGTTTGAAATGACCGGCGTCGAGAATGTGCAGGTTCAAGGGGGGTGTTGGAGGTTTATGGGTTTTAATGGCCCGCCGTGCAGCCTCATCCTGTTGGTTGAAACACCACCGCGAATTTGGCGTTTATTTCTTAAGGTTCGCAGCGGGCCTTTTTTCTGTGAACCGTAAACTGTTTACCGTGAACTGACGATGAGCATTGGATTAGTACTTTCCGGCGGGGGTGCCCGCGGTATCGCCCACCTGGGCGTTTTGAAAGCGTTGGACGAACTGGGTCTGCGACCTACCCGCATTGCTGGCACGAGCGCCGGGGCCATTGCCGGGGCCATGCACGCCGCCGGATACAGCCCCGACGAAACCCTCGACATCCTGCAAAGCACTACGCTGCTGCGGTTTATGCGCCCGGCCTGGAGCCGGATGGGCCTGCTGAAAATGGACCGCACCGAGGATCTTTTTCTTAAGTACCTGCCCGACGATTCGTTTGAGGCGCTCAAAACGCCCCTCTTCATTGCCGCCACCGATTTGCAGGATGGCCGCTCGGTCATCTTCGATAGCGGCCCGCTCGTGCGCCCGCTAATGGCCTCGTGCAGTTTGCCGGGGCTGTTCGAGCCGGTGATTTACCAGAAACGCCTGTACGTGGACGGCGGCGTGCTCAACAACATGCCCCTCGACCCGCTCGAACCCTGCTGCGAATTGCTCATTGGCAGCCACGTCAATCCGTTTGGCACCACCGACCGGCCCCTGACCTCCATGCGCTCGGTGCTGGAGCGAACGCTGTACCTGGCCATCAACAAAACGTCGCAGCAGCAATTCGCCCGGTACCACCTGCTCATCGAGCCGCCCGCGCTGGTCAATTACACCGTGTTCGACATTAAAAAAGCCCGCGAACTCTTCCGGGTGGGCTACCTCTACACGATGAGCCTGGCCCCGGCGGTGGAAAAACTGCTGGTGGGGCAGGAGGCGATGATCGAGAAATGAAGAGGGTAAATGCTCAATTTTCCTTCCAAGAAAAAGGCCCTGACTACTCAGCCAGGGCCTTTTTCTTGGAAGAGAAGTAGGTCGGTTCAGTACCCCTCGTTCTGCGTGAGATTCGGGTTGGCATCGCGTTCGCGCTGGGGAATCGGGAGGATCAGTTTAGGGCTGTTCCAGGGAAGCGTCGCGCTGATCGGGCGTCGGGTGCGTTTGAGGTCGTGCAGCAAATGACCTTCAAACATCAATTCCAGCTTCCGCTCTCTCAAAATCGCATTCAGGTCGAGCGTCGCCAGGGGCGGTAGGCCGACCCGCTCCCTAATGATGTTGACGTCGTTCTCGGGGGTGTCGCCGACGGCCGTTTTAAGGCGGAAATTGCATTCGGCCCGGGTTAAAACCAGTTCAGCCAGGCGCATGACCGGCACGTTGCCGAAGCGATCCAGGAACTTGGAGGTAAACACCCGCGAGCCTGACCCGTTGAAAAACGTTCCCCGAACATCGCCAGGCTCGTATTGCTGACGGTGACGGGTCTGAATACGGATGTCGCTCCGGCCAGCGGTGCCGGGCAAACTACCGATGGTGGTTCCGTAAAACGTGTTCAGGTCATTGGTTCCGTCCTGCTCGGTAACGCGGATCGTGAAAATATGCTCAGGGGTATTCTGGGGACTTTGCGTGAAGAGGAAGTTGTTGAACAGGCTCGTCCAGTCGCTGACCAGCCCGAAGTTGTCCGAGTTGATCACGCGGTTGGCCGCATCGCGGGCACCCAGGTAGTTCTGCTGCATGAGGTACACCCGCGAAAGCATACCGGCCGCCAGGCTCTTGTTGGCGTAGAAATTATTGGTTTCGGGCAGCAGCGACTCGGCTTTGGTCATGTCGGCAATGACCTGCGCGTACACTTCAGCCACCGTATTCCGGCGAACCGCCAGCGCGGCGATGTCTTCGGGGGAAGGGTTGGCAATCTTGGTCGGCGTGAGTACGAGCGGTACACCCGGGTTGCTGGTGTTTTCGCCATCGCCCCAGGCTTTGGCGTAAAGGCGCACCAGATCGAAATACACCATCGCGCGCAGCAGGCGCGCCTCGCCTTCGACGCGTTTCCGGCTGTCATCAACCACCTTGGAGAGGTTGTCCAGCACGTTGTTGGCGCGGTTGATGGCGTTGTAGGAGGCATTCCAGGTGGCGGCAACCTGAGTGTTGTTGGGCGCGATGGCCTTGTTCCAGATTTCAACGTGCGAGGAAAACGTTCCGGCAAAGCGCACTTCGCCGTTGTCGCCGAGCAAATCGGGGATGTACTGAAAGGCCCCGCCGTACACATTGACGCTCTGAATTCCGTCGTAAGTGCCCTGGAGTGCGCCGATTACATCGCCTGAAGTGGTCAGGGCACTGGTGGCGTTGATGCTTTGCGTGGGCAACACCTCGAGTTTGTTGGCACACGAGGCCAGCGCCAGCAAACCCGCCGCGAGAAGGAAGGATTTTGGAAAGAGTCGTTTCATGATGGTATGGATACGAACCAGCGTTCGGAAAAGAGAAAGTTTGTCAGGCAGGCCGGGTGCAAAGGGGATGACCCCTTTACCCGACGGACACCAGGTTAATCAACTCAGAACCCGAGATTCAACCCAACCAGAAACGTGCGCGGCTGGGGCGGGGTGTAAAAGTCGTTGCCCTGGGCGACGTTGGTCGTGAAATCGTCGGAGTTTACTTCGGGATCCCAGCCGTTGTATTTGGTAAACGTCAGGAGGTTCATGCCCGAAACGTAAATGCGCGCTTTTTCGAGGCCGATGCGGCGGGTCAGGGTGGTGGGCAGGTTGTAGCCCAGCGTGACCGTGCGCAACCGCACGAAGTCTCCCTTGACAACGTACCGGCTCGACGCCTGGTTTCCGTTGCGGGAAAGGTACCGGGCCTCGGGCACGTCGGTATTCGGGTTTTCTTTCGTCCAGGCCCGGAGTTGGTCCTTGGTCTGGTTGTCCTCGAAGATGCCGTTCCCCGACGAATACTGGCCCACCCCGTAGAAATTGAGGTTGTTGCCAAACACGCCGTTGAAGAATACAGTGAGGTCGATCCCCTTGAAACTGAACGTGTTGTTAAGGCCGCCCACAAATTTGGGGTTGGGGTTCCCAAACACGACGCGCTGCGCTTCGGAGTAGGTTCTGGTAGTCGTGCGGTCGCGACTGCCGTCGGCATTCTCGGTGTTTTTGTACCAGAGAGCGTCGCCGTTGGCGGGGTCCACGCCGGCGTATTCGGGTACAAACCACACTCCGATGGGTTGCCCCTCAACAGCCCGGTTGGTAAACCCACTCAGCCCCGCCTCGATGACCTGCTTGTTGATGTTGGTCACTTTGTTGCGGTTGGCGGCAACGTTAAATGACGTCGTCCACGAGAATTTGCCGACCACGTTCCGGGTGTTGAGCACGAATTCCACGCCTTTGTTTTCGAGGTTACCCACGTTGCGGAATTGAGTCGTAAAACCAGAGGTCGAGGGAATGTTGACGTTCAGGAGCAGATCCGAGGTCTTTTTGATGTAATAATCGATTTCCCCGCTGATGCGGTTATTAAAAATCCCGAAGTCCAGCCCCACGTCGGTCTGCGTGGTCGTTTCCCATTTCAGGTCGGGGTTGCCAATTTGTGAAGGTGCCTGCCCACCGATGCCCGCGTACACGGTGCCCCCAAACAAGCCGAGTTGGGGAAAATTACCGATTTCAGCGTTACCCGTGATGCCGTAACTGGCCCGGAGTTTCAGGAAGCTCAGCGCACGGGATTCTTTCAGGAATCCTTCTTCCGTCAGCACCCAGCCCGCTGAAGCCGCCGGGAAAAACCCATACCGGCGGTTGGCACCGAAGCGCGACGAGCCATCGACCCGCCCACTCAGCGAGAGAAGGTATTTGTCGGCAAATTTGTAGTTGGCCCGCACAAAGTACGACAGGAACCGGAAGTTGGATTCGGTCGAGCTACCGCTCGAAATCGTTCCCGCGCTGGCGATGCGCTGGTAGGCGTCGGAGGGAAACTGGGTGCCTTCCACCGAGTTGAACTTCGATTGCGACTGCTGGTAGGACATCCCGAGCGTGGCTCCGATGGAGTGAACGCCGAACGCCTTGTCGTAGCTAAAGTAGTTGTTGGTCGTGTAGTTGACGACCCCCGCGTAGGTGTTCGACCCGATACCCCGGGCGGCACGCGTCTGGTTGCGGACGGTCTGGCTGCCGAAATAGCCTTCTTCCTGCTGATTTAGAATATCCACCCCAAGCTCACTGCGGAACCGGAGGCTGGGCATGAATTGCACCTGGGCGTAGCCTTGCAGGAGGTTGCGGTAGCTGATTTGATAAAAAGAAGCGTAATCGATGCTGATGAACGGGTTGTAATAAACCGGAATGTTCACATCGCCCGGTGGGGTGCCAGAGGGCAGGCCCGTGTTGGGGTCGGTAAAAGGCGTCAGCGGGGTGATGGCCGATGCCTGAACGGGGTTGGAAAACGCGTTATCGCCGGGGAGCCGCTTGTTGAGGGTGCGGGCCAGGCTCATGTTCAGGCCTACCGTCAGCCACTTGTTGGCTGAATGGTCGAGGTTGAGCCGTCCGGAATACCGCTGGATCGAGTTGCCGATGATGGTGCCTTTCTGGTCGAGGAATTGGCCCGAAAGGTAAAACTTGGTTTTGTCGCTACCGCCGTTGAGTTGCAGGTCAACCTGCTGGATGCCGCCTTTGGAAAAAGCCCGATCCTGCCAGTCATAATCCCCCTGCTTGTCGGTGCCGTAGGTGCCGTAACTGTAGTAGTCGAGGAAGCCGCCGGGTCCGATCACGCTCTGGGTGTACGAGTCGGGGTCGTTCGGGTCGATATTCTGGCGGCGATCCTGATTTCCCGCTGCCATTTTGAAGAAGTCTACGTATTCCTTAGCGTTCAGGAAATTAACCCGGCGGGCGGCGTTACTGATGCCCGCCTGGTAATTGAGCGAAATGTTGGTTTTCCCGGATTTGCCCCGTTTGGTCGTGATCAGCACGACCCCGTTGGCCGCCCGGGAACCATAAATGGCGGCGGCAGAAGCATCCTTCAGCACTTCGATCGACTCGACGTCGTTGAAGTTAATGTCCGCCAGCGGGTTGGTATCACCCCCGTAGCTGCCCAAATCCCCGGTCGTGACCGGTATCCCGTCAACCACGTAGAACGGCTGGCTGCTGGCTGAAATGGAGGAACTGCCCCGGACGCGTACCGTAACGCCCTGACCGAGTTTGCCGGTACCCGCGTTGACGTACACCCCGGCAGCCCGGCCCTGCAACGCCTGATCCACGCTCGGCGTGGGCATGTTCTGAATTTCGGTGCCTTTTACCTGAGCGATGTTGCCCGTCAGGTCGCGTTTGATCTGCGAACCGTATCCCGTGACTACGACCTCACTCAGACTGGCGGCGTCGGAGGCGAGCGTCACATCAGCCACGGTGCGGTTGCCCACGGCGATTTCCTGGCGCACAAAACCCACGTAGCTAAACACAAGCGTGGAGTTGTCGGCTACGCTCAACCGGTAATTGCCATTTACGTCCGTCGTAGTGCCCCGGTTGGTATTTTTTACAAGAACCGACACACCCACCAAAGGCGAGTTGTCGTCGGCGGCGGTGACTCGTCCGGTCACGGTCCGTTCCTGGGCGCTGACCCTGAACGTCAGAAACAGAGCCACCCAGAGAAGACTGAACTGTAAGCATTTTTTCATGTGCTGGTAGTTAAGTGATGGAGTTTTGGTTGGGTAAAGTTTTCAAATATAGGAGCGGGGTTCGGGTTTCAAGCAAGTTGCCGCCCTAAAATGCCGCAGATTGGGGGATTTTTCCCTTAATTTTTCTACATGATCCCCGAATCAGCCCACGCCAGCCAAGCTATTCCTGGCCTCAGACTCCGCCCCGGCAGGTTTCGTCTACGGGAATTCGCCGTCAAGAAGTATATTTAAATTATAGAGTAGGTGCAGAATATTATTTCTTCAAAGGCCATGAAGACATGGATAATAAATTGACTTTTTTGACAAATGGCGGATGAAATTTTGTGAGCGGTTTGACGAAACGAAAAAGATTTTTAGCTTTGGCAGGCTTTCGACAGAAAGCTCATTCCTTAACCAATCTTCATCCAATTTATGCGTAAAGCTTTACTACTGGGCCTTCTATGGCTCAGCGGGGTTGGGGCCGTTACGGCCCAGGACCGCCGCGTGACCGGCAAGGTCACCGCTTCCGACGACAGTTCACCGCTTCCCGGCGTGTCTGTCCTGCTAAAAGGTACCCCCGTGGGGACGTCCACTGATGCCAGTGGTAATTTTTCGCTCGCCTTGCCCGGTACGCGTGGCACTCTGGTGTTCAGTGCTGTTGGCTTCTCCACGCAGAACGTGGAAATCAGCAGTCAATCTGTCGTGAACGTAACATTGGTCACTGATGCCCGCCTGCTAACGGAAGTGGTTGTGACGGGCACCGGGGTTGAGACCAGTAAAGCGAAACTGGGGATAGCCGTTGAGAGCATTACGGCCAAAAATCTACCCCAAACACCGACCGCGTCCATCGACCAGGCCTTGATCGGAAAGATTCCGGGCGCTCAGATTTCCAGCATCAGCGGGAACCCTGGCGATCCGGTGAACATCGTTCTGCGGGGGATCAACACGGTGCAGGGAAGCACGCGCCCGCTCATCATGGTGGATGGCGTGCAGGTAGCTGCCACCGACATCAACTCGCTCGATTTGAGCAACATTGAGCGGGTAGAGGTGGTGCAGGGGGCAGCATCGGCATCGTTGTACGGCGCGCAGGGAGCCAACGGGGTTATCCAGGTTTTTACCAAGCGGGGGAAAAAAGGCAGGGCACAGGTTAATTTCTCGACGAGCTACTCAGCGAACGAGTTCCTGAATGTGGGCAACGTTCACAAAGCGGAACTACACCCCTACCTGACCGATGGCACCGGCAACCTGGTGGACGCGAAGGGCAACATCCTTAGCCTGAATGCCAACGGATCGTTGAATGGCATTTCCTACCAATACGGCGGGGCAACCCGGTATGCCATTCAGGATATTCGGAACGTGGCCGACAAGCCTTACATTGGCAACTTCAAGTACAACGACCAGTTCAAGCAGGTGTTCCAAACGGGTAGTACGACCAACAACGCCATCAGCCTGTCGGGTGGATCGGACAAGAGCGATTATTCCATTGGTTTATCCAACAACCACACCGTCACCCCGATTCTGAAAAATGGCTATGTGGATCGTACCAACGTGTCGGTGAACGTGGGGACTGAACTGGCCAAAGGGTTGACCCTCCGCTCAACAACGCAGTTGGTTTACACTAAAAACACCCTGAAGCCGGGGATGGGGGGCGCCGGAGGCTACTATTACGGGTTTACTGGGCAACCGGCAGGGATCGGTTCGGAGTGCTGGCGGATCGACTTACGGTTTCCTGAATACCTCCCCCTTCTTTGACCTGACCGCCACCCTCCCCGACGGGAACTACCCGTACTGGCAACGGGCTGACTTTGTGAGTATCAACGCGAATAACCCCTATTACCAGAAACAGTACACCGACGGGAGCGATAACAAAATTGAGGTGGTGCAAAGCTTCAACCTCAACTACCGCCTCAACAAGTTTCTGGATTTAGACGTCAAATACGGGATTAACTTCCGCAGTGAAAATGCCCGGTGGACGTTCAACAACCAGTCTTTGAACACGACCAGTAATTTTTACAACGTCTGGTCGAGCTACCAGGCTACCGATAACACCGGGGAGATTAACAACTGGCAGTACACCAACACCAACCAGAACCTGCTGGCCTCAGCCAATTTTCGGACTGATTTCCAGAAGGATTTTCACATCAATGTGCCCATTCGGACCACGACGCTTGCCTTGTTTGATTACCGCAACCAGCGTTACCGGGAGTACTACAGCTACGGGGTGGGCTTAGGGCTGTCTCCGCCATTCAACGTTCAGGCAGCCAACACGAAAACCGTGGCATTCGACTATCTGCAGCCGTTTATCACTTACGGGTACCTGATTGATCAGAAGATTGACGTGGGCGATTACGGTGGTGTTACAGCGGGCTTCCGCAGTGACTACTCCTCGGCTTTTGGCCGTGGATCGAGTCCGTTTACCTTCCCGCACTTCAACGGGTACCTGAATCCGCTCTCGTTCTTCCGCAGTTCTTCGGTGAATGACTTCCTGCCTTATTTTAAGGTTCGGGCGGCTTATGGGAAAGCAGGGATACAACCGGGTGCATTTGATCGGTTTCCCGTTCTGGATAACAACAGCTTAGGCTCGTTCCAGACGTACAGCATCCAGCAATCGAGCAACAACGCGGGTCTGAACGTGGAAGTATCCACGGAGACCGAAGCGGGGATCGATTTAGGGCTTAACCTGGGTAACAACCGCCCGTGGTTTCGGACCATCAACGGATCGTTCACCTACTGGACGCGCAACACCGACAACGCGATTTATACCGTCAGCGTACCGCCCTCGACGGGTTCCACCGGGTTGCTGACCAACGCCATCGCAATGTCATCCAACGGATATCAGTTCTCCTTGAGTACGCCGCTGTATGCCTCACGAAACTTGAAGTGGGATTTCCAAACCAACTTTGGTCACCAGTTCTCGAAGGTAGATGCCATTTCAGGCGGGGCCGACATCATCCTGACCACTGCCGCCGGTAGCACCGCGCTGGTGCTGACGCCGGGCGCGCCCATTGGCCAAATCTTTGGGTACAAAGCCCTGACGAGCCTCGACTTCACCCGGCAGGACGGCGTAACGCGCTACATCAGTCCCTCGGACGAAAGCAAATACAGCATCGTTGACGGGCGGGTGGTAAACAACACGACCTACCAGATTCAGTTTACGGACGAGAAATACCCGTTGATGAATCCAAACCCGAAGTTCAATATGTCGTTCATCAACGGGGTGACATTCAAGGACTTCCTGACGCTGAACTTCCAGTTTGACTGGGTGTATGGCAACAAACTCTACAACCAGACCAAAGAATGGATGTACCGCGATGGCATCAGTGGTGACTTCGCTAATCCGGTGACGATCAACGGCAAGACCGGGGCCTTTCCCGCTTACTGGTCGAGCGCCTATTACAACCTTTGGGGTAGCCTGCGCGGAGCCGGTAACAACGCCACCAAGGATTTCTTCGTGGAAGACGCGTCGTTTGTGCGGCTGCGGAACATCTCACTGGGATTTGATCTGGCTAAGTTGTTCAAAGTGCCTTACCTGAACCGTTGCCAGTTGGTGTTGACCGGGCGGAACCTGCTGACCTGGACTAAATACACCGGCCTTGATCCCGAAATCTCTTCGGGGGCGGCAAACTCTGCCTTTGACCGGGGAGTTGACCACAGCACCTTGCCCAACATCAAATCGTACCAGGTGGGGCTGAACATCGGGTTCTAAATTTCCTTCATTCTTTTCCAGACGAAAACACCATGAAACGTCATAAATTTCTCAGTGCTGTTGCCCTGATCGCCGTCCTGCTCACGGGCGCGGGCTGCAAAGATCAATTGGATGTGGGCAACCCCAACTCGCCTACCCTCGCGGGTAACGTCAACACCGAAGTCGGCATCATTGCGCTCGCGCAGGGAGCCGTGTACGTAAATGGCTTTGCCAACGGCAACGGCTGGCTCGGCGATAGCTACTTCTCACTGCCCCTGGGCTACCAGGAAACGATGGCCGACCTGGTGGGTGCGCAGGCCTCCAACAACCAGATTGCGACAATGGGGGTGCCGGATTACGTCATTCTGGATGATGGCACTAAACAGACCAACACCTCTCCGCAGATCAGCATCATCCGGTCGTACAACAACCGGGCTTCAACGGGCGCAGGCAACAACGCCCTGTACTACCAGTGGACGAGCATGTACGCGCTGAACAACGCCTGCAACGTGGTGTTGAGTCTGGTTGATGGGATTACGTTTTCGGGCGACGCGACCAGCAAGAAGAACACCCTTAAAGCGTGGTGCTACTTCTGGAAAGGCTTCGCCTACGCGTCCATCGGTTCGATGTACTACGCCGGACTGATTATCGACACGCCCTCCAGCACCAACAGCAACTACGTCGCCAGCAGCGCAATCATTGCCGAGTCGAACAAAAACTACACCCTGGCGGCCACGACACTGGGCAGCGTTACCTCAGCGGCAGATTATCAGTTGATGATGAGTCAGTTGATTCCGGCCTTCAATCAGGTAGGGCTGGGCCAGGTGCTGACGGCGGAGATGTGGAAGCGGTCGATCAACACGTTGCTGGCCCGGAATATTGTGGCCAATAGGCTGGCTCCGTTTGTTAACAACAACCTGAGCGCGACCATTACCAAATCGTCGACTACGCCCATGACCACCGCCGACTGGACCTCCGTGCAGACCTTAGCAACCAACGGGATCAAGAATGGCGATTTCGTGTTTACGGGTCGGTCGGTGGCAGCCAACTATTTCTTCTCCGGCTCGGGAGGTACGGCAGCTTCTTTGGCAGTAGGAATCAACAATTCAACCACGTTCAAGGTGACGGAGCGGCTCATCCAATCCTACAATACCGGGGATCAGCGCCTTACCAACAATTTCAACACCAAGAATTTGTACGGTGATGATTACATCTATACTTCCCGGTATAGTGTGATTGATGGGGGTAACGGCGCGCCTGGGGTAGCCATTTTCGGCTCCAAGAAGATTGGCGTGTATGAATTGTTCATCGCCGGTAGCTACGAAGAAAACGCCCTGATGCTGGCCGAAGCCAATATTCGTCTGGGCAACGTTGAAGCGGCGCTGGCTTTTGTGGATGCCGTACGCACCTACCAGGGCGCGGGGGTGGCCGCTACCGTCGGCACGAAACTGACGGCTGCGCAAGCCATGAACGAAGTAACGAAAGAACGCCGGTGGCCCTGTTTAACCGGGGTGTGGCCTACTATGATAGCCGCCGGTGGGGCTGGATTTACGACATCGCCAACGGGGGAGGTAGCTACAACAATACGGTCGTAACCCGGTCGGGGGTGATCAACATGAAAGCAATTATCAACTACAACTTCCTGGACTACTGGGATGTGCCTGCCGACGAAACGGTGCTGAATCCGCCCGCCACGGGAAGTACAGCTACCAAAAACCCGAATTTCTAAGCAGTTCCATTTTTTAAATTGCCTGATTGCAAACCCCCGGACGCGCGTTCGGGGGTTTTTCTTTAACTACTGCGTGAACCGGTGGGTCAATTTCCGGAATGGGGCACTGAGTAGGAGTGCCTACAACGGTGCAGCCGAAGGCAGCGCGCCACTCCTTTCCTGAATCGACCCGAAAGCCCCTCCGCCGACGGGCTTTTCGGTTGTACTTTTGCGACCGTTTCCTGGCCTACCCTAATTTCTGATGAACCGGTTGTTTTTTTGCCTCCTGTCTTTCTCGCTTGCCGCGGGCGTGTTTGCGTTCAGCACCTCGTGTCGCCAATCCGCAAGCTTAGAGGGGCCGTTGCCCGTGCCCCGGTACACGTCGTGGCTCGTGGGCGATAGCGCCGACGTGCGCCCCGCCGCCCAACCCGGCCTGCTGCTGGCGGGCGGCAGTACCGATCAGGACGACGCCATGCGCTGGTTTCTGCGCCGCGCCAACGGCGGCGATGTGGTCGTTGTCCGGGCCAGCGGCGCCGACGGCTACAACCGGTACCTTTTTTCAGACCTGGGCGAAACGGTCAATTCGATTGAAACCCTGCTCATCGACAGCCGGGCGGTGGCCCAGGACCCCGACGTGGCCCGCAAACTCCGCAACGCCGAAGCCCTGTTCATCGCGGGCGGCGACCAGGCCAACTACGTGAATTTCTGGAAAGACACGCCCGTGATGGAAGCCATCAATTTTTTGCTCAACGAAAAACGCGTCACCATAGGCGGCACCTCGGCGGGCTGCGGCATCCTGAGCGGCCTGTATTTCGATGCCCTCCGGGGTACCGTCGATTCGCCCGAAGCCCTGACCAACCCGTACGACGCGAAAGTCTCGCTCCAGCGGGGCGATTTTCTGAAAGCCCCTTTCCTGCAAAACACCCTCGCCGACATGCATTTCACCGAACGCAACCGGCTCGGGCGACTGGTGGCTTTCCTGGCCCGCGCCGCGAAAGACTGGACGCTGAACGGTGTGCGGGGCATCGGCGTGGATGAAAAAACCGCCGTCGCCGTCGATGAAACTGGAACCGCGCAGGTCTTCGGGCGC
The DNA here is from genome assembly GCA_965249815.1 of Spirosomataceae bacterium. GTDB lineage: Bacteria > Bacteroidota > Bacteroidia > Cytophagales > Spirosomataceae > JAJAZB01. The sequence continues at coordinate 3,389,376 of CBDFMV010000003.1, forward strand.
GGGCAGGCGTACCTGCTCGAAACCCTCGCTTTGCCCACCCGCTGCGAAGCGGGCAAACCCCTCGACTGGCCGGGAACCGACGGCAAAGCCCTGCGCGCTACAATTTTGTCACCCGGCGAAACCTGGCACTTCGACACCTGGACGGGCGGCGGCAAACCCGCCTTTTACTCCGTTCGGAACGGGGAACTCAGGCCGCTTTGACGTACTTTTGTCTTGAGTTGCCTGAACCGCAGCGACGGACCAACCCTGACGGTCCGCCGCTGCGGTTCAGGCAGTCAGACCAATTCCCATTGTTTTTAAAATGCTTTCCATCAATAACTTAAGCTTTTATTTCGGCAGCCGGGCGTTGTACGACGGAGCCTCGCTGCACATCAAACCCAAAGACCGCATCGGCCTCATCGGGGCCAATGGCACGGGCAAATCCACCCTGCTGCGGCTCATTGACGGCGAGTACTCGCCCGACGGCGGCACCATTTCCAAATCGGGCGAATGCACCATCGGCTTTCTCAACCAGGACCTGCTCAGCTACCAGACCGACGACTCCATCCTGAGCGTGGCCATGCAGGCCTTCACCCGTGAGAATGAACTCCAGCGGCAAATCGACAAAGTACTCCACGACATGGAAGTGGCCTACCACGACGATTTAATCGACAAACTCGCCCGGTACCAGGACGAATTCGAAGCCCTCGGCGGCTACACGATTCAGAGCCGGGCCGAGGAGATTCTGGAAGGGCTGGGCTTTAAAACCGATGACCTCCAGCAGCCGCTGAGGCTGTTTTCGGGCGGCTGGCGGATGCGCGTGATGCTGGCGAAACTGCTCCTGCAAAAGCCCTCGCTGCTCATGCTCGACGAGCCGACCAACCACCTCGATTTGCCCTCGATCGAATGGGTCGAAAACTACATCAACACCTACGAAGGGGCCGTGCTCATCGTGTCGCACGACCGGTATTTCCTCGACAACACCGTCAACATCACCGTCGAAGTAAGCGGGGGAAAGCTCAATTATTACCCCGGCAATTACTCGTTTTACCTCGAAGAAAAAGCCGAACGCAACGAAATTCAGCGCGGGGCCTACGAAAACCAGCAGGCCAAAATCCGCCAGACGGAGCGGTTTATCGAGCGGTTCAAGGCCAAAGCCACCAAAGCCCGGCAGGTGCAGAGCCGCGTGAAGGCACTGGCCCGCATGGATTTTGTGGACGAAGTCGTGGACGAAACCGCCCGCGTTAACTTCAAATTCAGCTTTACCCAGCAGCCGGGGCGGCACATCCTGCACCTGGAGGACGTCACCAAGTGGTACGGCGACAAGCACATCCTCACCCACGCCAACGCCCGCATCGAGCGCGGCGACAAAATCGCGCTCATCGGGGCCAACGGCAAGGGCAAATCCACGCTGCTGCGCATCATCGCGGGCACCGAACCCATCGAGGGCCAGCGCACCACGGGACACAACGTCAACTTCACGTTTTACGCCCAGCACCAGTTGGAGGCGCTCAACGTCGACAACGACCTCGTCAGCGAACTCCGCCAGACCGGCACCGACCGCACCGAGGCGCAGTTGCGCGGCATTCTGGGCTGTTTTCTGTTTTCCAACGACGACGTTTTCAAGAAAATCAAGGTGCTGTCGGGGGGCGAAAAATCGCGGGTGGCGCTGGCGAAAATGCTCCTCGGTGAAGCCAACTTCCTGCTGCTCGACGAGCCGACCAACCACCTCGACATGGTGTCGGTCAACATCCTCATCCAGGCGCTCCAGCAGTATGAGGGCACCTACGTGGTCGTCTCGCACGACCGGTATTTCGTCTCGGAAATCGCCAATAAAATCTGGTACATCGAGGACGAGCAAATCAAGGAATACCCCGGCACCTACGACGAGTACGAAGTGTGGAAAGAAGAGCGGGCAGCGGAGAAAAAGCTGGCGGCAAGCAACGGGTCGGCGGGCAACGGGCAGGCCACCAAACCGGTCAAAACCCCTGCGCCGAAGCCGGTTGAGCTTTCGGATCACGAAAAAACGACCGCCCGGCAGGCGCTGAAAAAAGTGCAGAAAGCCGCCGAGGAAGCCGAACAGGCGATTGCCCGGCTCGAAACCCGCAAGACCGAGACCGAGGTCAAACTCTCCGATCCCGCCCTGCTCCGTGACCCGTCGGCTTACGGCGAACTGACGCGCTTTTACGAAGACGTTTCGCGCCAGCTACAGCGGGCCAACGACGCCTGGGAAACCGCCATGCTGGAAGCCGAGGCGTGGGAGGAGAAACTAAAAACCACCGCCTGAACCGGCGTAGCGTGAAAAATTGCCTGGCTGAAAACCGAACGAATTGTTAAACAAGGGAAAAATGTGCAACTTGGGGGACTTTATCCGACGGAGCAGCACCAGTCGGAGCGCGGATACAACCCACCAAGAACATTTTACCCAATGCCTCTCCGAGCACGATTAAAACTGTTTGTGGTGTTGCTGGCGGGCAGCACTGCGTTGGCCTCCCCGGTTGGTCAGGCCCATCTCCCGAAGTACCCCACCGTCGAGGCTCCGGCTGACACCTCGAAAAAACAGAAAAAGCCCGGCTTTTTTAAGCGGCTTTTCGGCGGGAAAAAAGGAAAAACGGGCGATTCGGTGCCCGCCCAGGCACCGCTGCTGATCGAAAAGGTCAAAGAAGCCGAGCGGCAGACCCAGCAGCTTTCTTCCGAAAAAGCGCAGCTTTCCCAGCAGCTTTCCAACCTGAGCGAATCCCAGGGTAAAATGAACAAAATGCTCCGGGAGCAGCAAATCAACATTCGCTCCATGACCGAGGCGCAGATTCGGACGCAACTCATCCTGACGACCCAGCGCAAGATGATCGACTCCATCGCCTTCGGCAAAACCCTCGACTCGCTCAATCAGGCCCAGGCCGTGCTGTACCAACAGGCTGAGATTCAGCGCCGCGAGGTACTTTTGGCCGAGCAACGCACCCAGCAGACCATCCTGTTGGCGGCAATTGGCCTGGTGGTGTTGATGGCGGGTGGGTTGTACAGCCGCTTTCACAGCGTTCGGAAGTACAACCGCGAGTTGGAAGTGAAAAACCAGGTGATTCGGGAAGAAAAGCAACGCTCCGAAGAACTGCTGCTCAACATCCTGCCGGCCGTGGTGGCCGATGAACTCAAAAAACAGGGCTTCGCCAATGCCCGCCTCCACGAAACCGTCAGTGTGTTGTTCACCGATTTTGTGAACTTCACTAAAATTTCTGAGCACCTGACGCCCCAGCAGTTGGTGGCCGAACTCGATGAATGCTTCCGCGCGTTCGACGGCATCATTGCCCGCCACGGACTGGAAAAAATCAAGGTCATCGGCGACTCGTACATGTGCGTGGGCGGCCTGACCACTCAAAACACCGACCACGCCGACCGGGTGGTGGGCGCGGCCATCGACATCCAGGCTTACCTCGACGAACGCAACGTGCAGCACCGCGAGCGCGGTCTGCCCGTTTTCGAGGCCCGGCTGGGAATTCACACTGGCCCGGTGGTGGCCGGCGTGGTGGGCCTGCGCAAATTTGCCTACGACATCTGGGGCGACACGGTCAATGTGGCATCGCGGTTGGAAAGCACGAGCCTGCCGGGCCGAATCAATATTTCCGAAGACACCTACCAGCTCGTTCGGGAGAAATACACCTGCACGTACCGGGGTAAAATCCCGACCAAAAACAAGGGTGACGTGGACATGTATTTTGTCGAACAGGAAGTAGAGGCAGAGGTGGCTTAAAATAGCCGGTTATGGGGGAATTGCCGGGCAGCCGGGTACCGTCGCGGACCGATTCTGCGTTAATTACCCAGCCCTTCAGCCTGAATCTGTTTTGAAAATTCTCCTCCTCACCTGCCTGTTCGCCGCCAGCGCGCTGGTGTTGCTCCTCAACGGGGCCATTGCCCAGGTACTCAGCGAACGCCAGCGGCGAATCGCCCGCCCCGAACTCCGCTACGCCGACTGGATTTACGACCCGGTCGTCGCGACACCGCTGCTGTTTCCACCGGGCAACCACCCCGGCGATCCGGCCAATCCGCTGGCCCCGCCCGTGCTGGCCCTCGACGACGAGCGCCCGCTCCAACTTGAATTCGACGATCTGGCCAGCCGGGGGTCGGATTTTCGCGCGAAAATCCTGCACTGCAATTGGGACTGGACGCCCTCGTCGCTGTCGGAGGTCGAATACCTGAGCGACTACAACGACTTTCCGCTCTACGATTTCCAGACCGCCGCCCAAACCAAAATCGCCTACCAGCACTTCACGTTTGCGGTGCCCCGCGTGAAACTGCCCGGTAATTACGTGCTGCTCGTGTACCGGGGCCGCAACGCCGCCGACGTGGTGCTCACGCGCCGGTTCATGGTGTTCGCCAACCGCGTGGTAGTGGGCGCGAAAGTCAGTTTTTCTACCAACGTTCAACTCCGCAACACCCACCAGCAGGTGGATTTCGACGTGCGCTACGGCGCGTACCCCGTGCTCAACCCGCGCGAGGATTTGAAGGTGGTGATTCGGCAAAACTACCGCTGGGACAACGTCCTGACGGGCCTGAAGCCCTTCACCGTCAACGAGTTCGACCGGCAACTGGACTTCCGGTTTTTCAACGGCGAAAACAGCCTTCCGGCGGGCAACGAGTTCCGGTACTTCGACATCCGCAGCACCCAGACGCGCGGCTTTGGCGTCAACACCATCGAGCGCCGCGCCGACGGTAACTTCGCCCTTCTCAACTTCGACACCCCCCAGCAGGGCCTGGCCTACCTCCAGACCAGCGATTTCGACGGCCAGTTCATCATCGACAACACTGAAATGGGGCGCGGAGCCACCAGCGCCGATTACTGGCAGGTGGTGTTCAGTTTGAAAATGCCCGAACTCCCCGACCGGCGCGTGTACGTGGTCGGGGCCTTCAACTTTTACCAGCGCACCGACGCCAACCGGATGGTGTATAACCCCGTGCTGGGGGCGTACCAGGCCACGATTCCCCTCAAGCAGGGCGTGTACAACTACGCCTACACGGTTGAAAATCCGGCCACCGGCGAGGCCGACACGCGGCCCATCGAAGGCAGCCACTCCGTCACGCAAAACACCTACGAAGTGCTCGTGTACCACCGGCCGGTTGGCGCACGGGCGGATCAGTTGGTGGGGTATCGGGTGGTGAAGTAGAAATCAAAACAAGCCGGTTAGGAATTTTCCCCGCCGTTGCGTAGGCTTGTGGTTCCATTGATTTGTACCTCCTAAACCACAGCAATACCATGCAGTCTTCCCGGCGCAAATTTATCAAAACCTTGTCGGCGGCCTCGGCGCTGGCCACGGTGCCCTCGCTTGGCTTCGCGGCCAAGCCTTTCAACATCATCCGCGACCTCAAAAAAGTTAGCCCGAACGATAAAATCCGCATCGCCACCATCGGCATGGGCATTCAGGGCAACTACGACACGATGGCCGCTCTACGCAACCCCGACGTGGAACTCGTCGCCGTGGCCGATTTATACGACGGACGGCTCGAACACGCCAAAACCGCGTTTAACAAAGGTATTTTCACCACCCGTGATTTTCGCGAAATCCTCGCCCGGCCCGACGTGGACGCCGTGCTCATCGTTACGCCCGACCACTGGCACGACCACATCACCATCGCCGCCCTCCAGGCGGGCAAGCACGTGTACTGCGAAAAACCGATGGTACAGCACCTCGACGAAGGCAAGGCCGTGATTGCGGCCTGGAAAGCCTCGGGCAAAACCATGCAGGTGGGTAGCCAGCGCATCAGCAGCGCGTCGTTTCAGGAGGCCAAACGGCTGGTCGCGGCGGGCGACATCGGCCCGATCAACTACATCGAATCGAACAACGACCGCTTCAACGCCATCGGGGCCTGGAACTACTCGATTCCGCCCGATGCCTCGCCCCAAACGCTCGACTGGGACCGCTTCCTCGGCGACGCACCCAAGCGTCCCTTCGAGGCCAAGCGCTTTTTCCGCTGGCGCAACTACAAGGACTACGGCACGGGCGTGGCGGGCGACTTGTTCATTCACCTCATCACGGGCGTGCATTTTGTGACCGGCTCGATGGGGCCAAACCGGATTTTTTCGTCGGGAAACCTGGCGTACTGGAAAGACGGCCGCGACGTGCCCGACGTGATGACGAGCATCATGGACTACCCCAAAACCGACCAGCACGACGCCTTTCAGATGGTGCTGCGGGTGAATTTTGCCAACGCGGGCAAAATCAACAACGTGACGCGCATCATCGGCAGCGAAGGACAAATCGAGTTTTCGGAAGACAACCTGATTTTGACCAAGAAAAAACTCGCCCTGGCCCCCGGCTACGGCAATTACGACAGTTACTTCACCTTCACGCCCGAAGTCCAGCAGGAATTCGTGAAGCAGTACGACGCCCAGTACCCGCCCGAAAGCCGCAAGGCCGAACCGGCGAAAGAAGTGAAATTTGAAGCGCCGAAAGACGACGACGCCCACGCCAAGCACTTCGGCGACTTTTTCGCTAACGTGCGCAGCGGGAGCCAGGGCACCATCGAAGACCCCGTGTTTGGCTTCCGTGCCGCCGCGCCCGTGCTGGCCAGCAACGAAAGTTATTTCGACAAAAAAGTGGTGTACTGGGACCCGGTCACCATGAGCCGGGCTACCCCGGAGGGCAAGCCGGTGGCGGATAAAAAATCGGTGGCCGTGAAAAAGCCCGCACCGGCGAAGGTGAAAAAGCCCACGACTTGAACACAAAAAAGGCCCGCTACACGAAGCAGGCCTTTTTTGTGTTCAGGCGAAGGAGTTTTCTACAAATTGTCCGCCTCCGGAATGCTCCGGGCGAAGGAGGATCCGTAGGAAAAACCCCGGCGGGGAGTCAGGCTGCGGTGCTCGATGCTCTCACGAACAAAGGCACCAATTCCAACGAGTAGAAACAGGGCGATAAAAAGGGAGACAATCATGGTTTTTAGCGGTTGATGAATGCATCTAAACTATCAAAATGCATTCCGACTGAATAGAGGGAAATGCGGGGATAAATTTCCCCGCATTCTTGGTCATTTCGCTCCGCATTCCTTAAAAGCAGGTTTACTTGCCCCAGGTCGCCCTGATTCACAACCCGTTTCCCGCCGTTTACGGCGTCAGCACCACCTTCACGCAGCCGTCTTCCTTATTGCGGAAAATGTCGTAACCGTGCGGCGCTTCGCTCAGGGGCAGGCGGTGGGTGATGATGTCGTCGAGTTTCACCTTGCCTTCCGAAACGTAGCTCATCAGCAGGTCGATGTGCTTGTGGGCTGGGGCCTGCCCGCCCCGCAGCACGATGCCCTTGTCGAAAAACTGGTGTACGGGGAAATTGTCGTAAGGCGAACTGTACACCCCAAGCACGGTGACAAACCCGCCCCGTTTGACGGCGCTCATGCACGCTTCGAGCACCTTGTCAGAGCCTTTTTCAAAGTTAATAACGGCTTTGGCCCGGTCGAGCAGGCTCCGATCCGGCTCAAAACCCACGGCTTCCACGCACACGTCGGCCCCGTAGCCGCCGGTCATCGCCCGGATGGCCTCCACCACCTGCTTGTGGTCTTCCCACAGAATTGTCTCCGCGTTGGCGGTCAGTTTTGCTTTGTCGAGGCGGTACTGCTGGGTGTCCACGATGATCACACGCGCGGCACCCCGGAGCCAGGCACTTTTGGCGGCCATGATGCCCACCGGGCCGGAGCCAAAAATGGCTATCGTTTCGCCGCCCTTCACCTCGGCCCAGTCGATGCCCGAGTAGCCCGTCGGGAAAATGTCGGTCAGAAACAGCACCTGCTCGTCGGTGAGGTTTTCGGGTACCTTGCGCGGGCCGTAGTCGGCGTAAGGCACGCGCACGTACTCGGCCTGCCCGCCGTTGTAGCCGCCGTAAAGGTCGGTGTAACCGAACAGCGCCCCGCCTTTTTCGGTCATCAATCCGCCCTCGGGGCCGTAGTGTTCGGGGTTGGAATTTTCGCAGTGCCCCGGCAAATCGTGGGTACAAAACAGGCAATGCCCGCAGGCCACCGGGAAGGGCACCACCACGCGGTCACCCACGGCGAGTTTGCCCCGGGCACCCGGCCCGACTTCCTCCACGATGCCCATAAACTCGTGGCCGAGCACCATGGGCCGGGGCTGGGGAATGCTCCCGTTGTAAATGTGCAGGTCGGAGCCGCAAATGGCTGTGCTCGTCACGCGGATGATGGCGTCGCGGGCGTCTTCGATTTTGGGGTCGTCCACGGTATCGACGCGCACGTCTTTCGGTCCGTGAATCTGGAGTGCTTTCATAGTTGGGGAAATTTGATGTGGAAATCGGGTTGGTCTGTCGTGTTTTCCAAAAAAGACATTCCAGTTGGTTGGCACGGGCATTTCGGGTTGCTGAACGCGTCAGGTGGGGAAAATTGGCCAGAGACACCGGGTGGATTGCCTCCCGTTTTCGGTGGAAACGTGCCAGGGTTACGGTGTGGCACGGGGCATGGTGTCGCGACCGTTCGCTCAAAATCGTTCGGAACGATTTGAATTGGCACCGCTGGTTTTTAGCTTTAGCCCACGCCACCCAAACGGCCGGTTTTTACTGAATTGTCGGCTGAAAAGCTGATATTCAGGTCGTTTTATCCGTTGGGAAGGCCCAGCTCTCCACCTTTCGTAAAAACATTCCTCATGGCCGACTTTCCTACCGACTCGCTGCCGCTGTATAAAATCCTGGAGGAGGAGCGCACCTACCTGCGCGGGCTGAAACTCCAACCCGCTGGGCAGGCTTCCCCAGCGGAGCGATCACCCTTCGCGCAGGAAGGGGGCATCCGCGTACTTTGGCCCGAAAAACTGCTGGCCCGGGTGGCGGCCCAGAAACCGGGACTCGACGCCGACGAATCCGGGTCGCCCCGAGCCACCATCCGTCGACGCCGGGCGGCCAAGGCGGAGTACCCGTACGCCCGGCTCGCCGCGTGGCTTCGGGCCGGACCGGAGACCCAAATTCCGGTACTGCCGACCATCACTGACCAAATTGAACAGGTACTGCTCGAAAAAATCAACACCGACACCAAGACCCTGCTCGAAACCGAACCCTGGCTGCGCGACGCCGCGCTGCGGCCCTACACCCGGGGCTTGCTGAAAAGCTATTTCGACCAGGGGCAGCCCCGCGCTTCGGCAACTGAAAAGGTGGTCACGGCGGGATTTCCCACGCCGTGGTCTTCGCGAAAAAACGAGCCGTGGTCGCTGGAAAAGCTCCGGTACCTCAACCGCCTGCTGATCGAGGACGCGTTTACCGAGTACATCCGGGCCCAAGAAACCACCCGCCTGAAGGCGGTGCTGGAAGCCATGCGTACCGACAACCAGGCCGCGTTGTGCCTGTCGGGCGGGGGCATCCGGAGCGCAACGTTCGCCCTTGGGGTGGTGCAGGGGCTGGCCCGGAGCGGAAATCAGGGTCAGGCCGGGGAAACCAGCGAAACCAATTTGCTGTGGCGGTTCAACTACCTGTCCACGGTTTCGGGCGGGGGGTACCTCGGCGGCTGGCTGAGCGCCTGGACCCACCAGGTCGGGTTCGGGCAGGTGATCAATCGGCTCCGGGGCGTCCGGCACGACTCCGACACGCCCCTGGAACCCGAAGCCGCGCCCCTGCGGCACCTGCGGCAGTACAGCAACTACCTCAGTCCACGCCTGGGCCTGTTTTCGGCGGATACCTGGACGCTAGTTTCCACCTACCTGCGCAACCTGCTGCTGGTCTGGCTGGTGATCATGCCGTTTCTGGCGGTGGTGGCAGCGCTGCCGTGGGTGATCGTCACGCTGACGGAATTCGACGGCTGGGGGCCTGCGGGGCGAATGACGGTGTTTTATGGCCTGGTCGGCGTGGCGATGCTGTTGATGACCTACGGCCTGTATTTTGTCCATGCGTACCTACCCTCGGTCGATTCGCTCGATGGCCGCACGCAGCCTTTTGCGCTGAGTTCGAAGCGGGATCAGGGGGCCTTTTATTCGCCGGTGCCTGCTTCCCATCGGCGCGGCGACGCTGCTGTGGATGCTCGCCTGGCGCTGGTACAACAACTGGCATTTGCAAATTGCCTGGTCGTGGTACCAATCGTGGGCGGCCGGGAAAAGCGGACCCCTTGGTTTTCTCCGCATCATCGATCGCGATACGGTGCTGTTTATCGCCGGGGGCGCGCTCGTCCACCTGCTGGCGTGGGGCATTGCGCTCGTTGATGAATACCGAAGTCGAAAAACAAACGACGGGTCAGCGCCACCGGCCGGTCAACGGGCCAGGGGACGAAAGGCCACGACCCGGATCATCATCCTGCTTTTTGTCGTGGGCACGGGGTGCGTCGCGGGGTTTCTGTTGCAGGAAGTCGGGATGCGGCTGATCCGCCTCATCGACGCGTCGAGCGCCCACCTGTACGCCTGCCTGGCGCTGCCGAGTGTGCTGCTGTCGGTGCTGCTGGCCGGGTACCTGTTCGAAGGCGCGGCCAGCCGGTTGGTCGAAGATGCCCAGCGGGAGTGGACGGCCCGGTACGGAGCCTGGATTTTGATCCTCGCCCTGGGCTGGTTAGTGCTGACGTGCCTCGTGCTGGGGGGGCCGGTTTGGATTGCAGCCCTCGGTGAGCGCCTCCAACTGGCGGCGGGAGGGGTGGGCGTCGGGTCGGCCTTGCTGACGGCCTTGCTGGGTCAAAGCGCGAAAACCGGGGGCACTGGCGAAGCCGCCGGGTCGCGCCGGGGGATGGGGAGCGCCCGCGACGTGGTTGGGCTGCTTTCGAGTTACACGCTTCCGCTGGTTTCGCTGATCACGATTCTGGCCCTGTTCATCGCCCTGTCGGCACTCAACATGGTGCTCATCCGGGTCGTGGCCGACTGGCTGGGTTACCACGTTCCACCGCTGGACCGGCTCACCGTGCCAAAAGTCGTGCGGATTCCGCCGTGGGTGCCGTTGCTGGTGCTGCTGGGGCTGCTGCTCCTGGGCTTTGTCTCGGCGTGGCTGGTCAACACCAACCGGTTCTCGCTCCACGCGCTGTACCGGGCGCGACTCATCCGGGCCTACCTCGGCGCGTCCCGCCCGCTGGGCGAACGCAAACCGGACCCGTTTACGGGCTTCGACGACGCCGACAACCCCCAGATGGGCGATTTGGTGGGGCCGCCGTTGCAGCCGGGGACGGACGCCCGACCGGGGCCGTTTCACGTCGTCAACCTGGCGCTCAACCTCGTGGCGGGGCAAAACCTGGCCTGGCAGGAACGCATGGCCGAGTCGTTCACGGTTTCGTGCCTGCACGCCGGCACCACCCACCTGGGCTACCGACCCACGAGCCTGGATAGAAAAACGGAGGCGCTGGGTCAAAAACTGTACGGCGGCCCCCGGGGCATCAGCCTCGGCACGGCCATGACCATCTCCGGCGCGGCGGTCAGCCCCAACATGGGCTACCACTCCTCGCCAGTGATTGCCTTTCTGATGACGCTCTTCAACATCCGCCTCGGCTGGTGGCTGGGCAACCCCAGCCCGGCGGGCGACGATACGTTTTACCGGGCCGAACCCCGGCTCGCCGTACGCCCCATTTTTGACGAATTGCTGGCCAACACCGACGACGTGAACCCCTACGTGTACCTCTCCGACGGGGGCCACTTCGAAAACCTCGGGCTGTACGAAATGGTGTTGCGCCGCAACCGCTTCATCGTGGTCAGCGACGCGGGCTGCGACGAAACCTGTTCGCTCGAAGATCTGGGCAACGCCATCCGTAAAATCCGCATCGACCTCGGGGTGCCCATCGAGTTTTCGGAAAACTTCAGAATCCGGGCGCGCTCGTCCGACCCATCGGCCCCGACGGGCCGCTACTGGGCACTGGCGCGCATCCACTACGCGGCGGTGGACCGGAGCGACGATGGGCACGCCGCCCTCGATTCGGACTACGACGGCCTGCTGCTTTACGTCAAACCGGGTATTTACGGCAACGAACCCCGCGACGTGTTCAATTACGCCTCGGCCAATCCGGCCTTCCCCCACGAATCGACGGGCGACCAGTTTTTTACCGAAAGCCAGTTTGAAAGCTACCGGGCGCTGGGGCTGCACGTCGTGCAACGCATCGGCGAAGAATTGGGAATGCCCCTGGAAAACCTCTTCGACCCCACGGCGCGGGAGGCAATTCTGCGGTCGGAATCCTGGAAAGCGTTTCCACTCACCCCACCCACAGCCGGGCCGGGGGAATTCGCAGCGTAGCCCCGAAAAATCGGCCCGCAAAAAAACGCCGACCAATCGGTCGGCGTTTTTATACACCTATCCTACTAAAAATTAACGGTTTACCAGCACCCGTTGCGTCAGCGTACCCGTGGGCGTTTGCACCCGCAGCACGTACGCGCCGGGCGGCAACGTGCTCACGTCCACCCGCACCGACTGCGGGTCGGGTTGGAAACCCCGCGCCGGGGTGGTCCGGCCCGTTGCGTCCACCAGGTGCAGGCGCTGGATGCCGCCCGCCAGTTGGGCCGATTCGAGCGTGATTTCGCCGGACGACGGGTTCGGGAACACCCGCGCTTCGCCCGCCAGCGCCGGTTCGACGCCCGTTACCGCCTCAGCGCGAAAAACGGGCACGGGCGCAAAATCGCGGAACAGCGCGGCGGTCTCCGCGTCGGCGTCGGCCCCGAACCAGTCGGTGAGCACGGCGGCGTACACCTGCCGGAAATCGGTCTGCATTTTCAGGTTGTTGTTGTCGAGGTCGCTCAGGTTCGGGTTTCTGCCCACCATCGGCGTTTTCACGCCTTTGCCAAACACGAACATCGGTGCCGACGTGCCGTGGTCGGTGCCGCGGCTGCCGTTGGAAATGGCCCGGCGGCCAAACTCCGAGAAAGTCAGGCCCACCACGCGATCGTCCACTTTCAACTGACCCAAATCGGCCTGAAACGCAACAATGGCGTCCGACAGCGTGCGCAACAGGTTGGCGTGGGTGCCCAGGCTCGTGTCGGTGGCGTCCACCTGGCTGGCGTGGGTGTCGAAGCCGTTGAGCGTCAGGTAGTACACTTTTGTTTGCAACCCACCCGCGATGAGCCGGGCGATGATTTTCAGGCGGTCGGCCAGGGCGTTGCCGGTGGGGTAGGGGGCGAGGTTTTTGGCCTTGTCGGCGGCCTTTTTTATCTGCGCCGCGTAGCTCACCGCGCTGATCTGCTGCTGGCGGATAAAGGCCACCTGCTGCCCGGCGTAGCCGCCGGTGCCGCTGCCGGGGTCGTTGGGTTTGTCGCCCACGAGTCGGGCAAACACGTCGGGATCCTGCAACACGAGGGCCATCGCGTCGCTTGGGCCGAGCAGGGCGGGGGTTGAAACGTAGCCGATCTGGATGGCGGGCGGGTCGGCGAGGGTTTGGTTGGGGTAATCGTCGGGGTAGTTGGGAAAACGCCGGTCGAGGTAGCGCCCGGCCCAGCCCGAGGTGGCCGTTTTATCGGAATCCACCGCCGTCATCCAGATGTCGCTGGCGCGGAAGTGCGAAAAGCTGGGGGCCGGGTACGAAACGCCCTGCACGATGCTCAGTTGGCCGTCGTTGTAGAGTTTCTGGAAACCCGTCAGGGCCGGGTGCAGGCCCACGTCGGGGCGATTCTTCAGCTTCAGCGCCTTCGCTTCGGGAATGGCGATGTTGCCCCGAAAATTGGCGGCCGTGTACACGCTCATCTGGTCGAGCGGGATGACGGTGTTCAATCCGTCGTTGCCGCCCTGCATCTGCACGATGACCAGCACGCGGTCGGTCTGGTCGGCCACGGCCATCAGCGCCCGCAGAAACGGCGATGGTTGCGAAAACACCCGCGCCCCGTAGCCGTCGAGGGTGACGGGCAGCACGAGCGACGACGAAGCAAAACGGAGAAAATCGCGGCGTTTCATGGTGGCTTAATGAGTGAAGGAGAGAAGGAGTGAATGAAAGAAGGAGTAGAAATAGAAAGCTTTCTTAGAATTCACTCCTTCTTTCATTCACTCCTTCACTCATTGGTTTTAGCAAAGCTGAAACTCGGCCATGCGGCAGAGGTACTGCAAAAACGAACTGAGCTTCATCTGCACGGCTTTCATTTTGGCCGTGTCGGTGGGGTTGCGGGCGTAGTCGTCCCACTCGGCGGACCACTCGTAGCGCGGCAGGCCATTAAGGAGCACGGTGTCGGTGAGGAAATCGCGCTGGGCCGCCGACAGCGGCACGGCCACGAAGGCGGCGGTGAATTCGTCCACGAGGCTGGCCGGGTCGCTGGGGTTCGTGAGGGTTTTCACGAACGGGAGCGGATTGAGGGCGAGCCTGGCCCCGCTTTTGGTGCTGCCGTTGCTGACCGTATCGGTGAACAGCCCCCGCAGCCCAAGCGTGTTGGAATTGATCCACTGCTGGTAGTAGTCGGTCAGGTAGTAGGCCGTCCAGCCGAACACCGAGGGCGGGTCGAGCAGGGTTTGCTGCATCCCGCTCGCCTGCGCGTACAGGTAGCTGGTCACCTGGTAAAATGACGCCGGATTTTGGGCAAGGTCCGGGGCTTTCACGCCAAAAAAGCGCAGCATTCCCGCCACCAAATCGGTGGGGGCTTTGATGATGGCCCCGCGCATGGCCTCGTCGTAGAAGTGCTGGCTGCTGAACAGCGCCGCCAGCACGGGTTTGATGCCGAACTCATTTTTGCGAAACACCTCCGCCAACGGCCCGATGAAGGCGGTTTCCACCTCCGGCGTGACGTCGGCGTTTACAAACCACCGGTAGAGTTTCCGGCAAATATTCTTGGCGGTTTCGGGCGCATTCAGCAGCATCGCCACGAGGTCGGTGAGTTCGTCGAGGCCCGCGCTGGCTCCCGAACGGCCTTTGATGGTGGCGTTTTGGTAGGCGGCGGAAAAGGTTTTATCGGTGGTGTCGTGGCGGTCGGGCCGGAACACGGTTTTGATTTCGCCGCTGGCCTCGTCGCGGTAACCCACGTCGCTCCAGCCGGTAAGTACCCGGGCGGCGGTGCGGACGTCGTCTTCCGAATAATTGCCGCCCCGGCCAATCGTGAAGAGTTCCTGGAGTTCGCGGGCGTAGTTTTCGTTGGGTTTGCCCGCCACGTTCTGATCGCCGTTCAGAAAGCGCAGCATGGCCGGATTCTGGGTGATTGCCACCGTGAACGCCCGAAAATTGCCCAGCGCATGCTGCCGCAGCAGCGCGTTGTACTGGTACACAAACCGGTAATCGTTGACCGTGACGGCGTTGGTGACGAAGTGGTTCGACCAGAACAGGGTCATCTTTTCGAGCAGCGAAGCGGGCTGGTTGAGCAGCAGGCCCATCCACCAGCTTTTCACGTAAATGAACCGCTTCGCGTTGCCGTCTTTTACCCAGGGTTGGTCGTGAAAGGTCTTGCCGGTGTCGGGATCAAGGGGTGGAGCGGGCATGGGCTGGTCGGCCAGCAGCCGTTGCACCGCCTGCCCGGCGGTCAGGCCCGTGAAGGTTTTGATTTGTTCGGGCGTCGGCCCGAAGGTGGCGCGGCGGAGCAGGTGGGCGGCCTGAGCGGCGTTGAGGGGTTGGGCGTACGCGTCGATCAGGGCCACGGCGTCGGGTTTTTGGGGAAAACGCCGGTTGGACGCGAACGGGCGACGGGGGTTTAGCGCACGTGGAAAAAAAGAAAACTCCCCACGGCCAAGCGGTCGTGGGGAGCGGGAAAACCCAGAAACCGGCGTTAGTTCAACGCAATCACCCGCTCGGGCACCACCACGGGGTTGGCGCCGGGGCTGTTCACCTGAAATTCCAGCGGCCACCGGTTCACGCCGTCGCTGACTTCCACGGTGTAGGTGCCGTCGGGCATGCGCTCCATGTCAAAACTATGCATGTTTACTTTCCGGCCACGGGGGAGTCTTTCAGCGTAAAGCACCTCGCCGCGCTCGTTGAGCAGCCGAACCCGCAACGAAATCTGCATCGGGTTTTCCACCGCCAGTTTCACTTTCACGGAATTGATGACGGGGTAAATGGCCGCGTTGACGGTTTTACTCAGGACGACGTTCGTCGGGTTCACAACCGCGTCTGGATTGTTGAGGGCGAAGTTGGGTTCGTAATAGGCCGTTTGGGCGAGACCGAGGGCAGGCAGCAGGGCCAGCAGGGCCATCGCAAGCAGTGGACGGGCGTTTGAGGAATTCACGGGAGTTGATCGGTTGAGGTTGATGCATGGTTGACGACAGCACCAAAAGTAGGCCGCCCACGAGGGCGGCCTCTCCCGCATTCGAGGGGATTTGGCGGGGTTGCTGCGTTGCCGGATGGATGGTGGCAGAAGCCGATAAGCGAAATTTAGCAGCGTTCAGCGCGCAGAATCCTCCTTTTTCGTCGCCTCTCCCGCCCGCAGTAGCCCGCTTAATCGCACGGGCATCCCCCGGTTCAGGGGAGCAAAAAGTCGTTGCCTGTGCGCAGGCAACGACTTTTTGCAGTGCCCGACGCGTGTTTTCAGCGCGGAGTGCCCGCGTTGAGGGCGATCACGCGCGAAGGCAGCGAAATGGGCGGGGCCGGACTTTCGACCCGAAATTCGAGCGGCAGCGCCGTGGTGCCATCGCTGATTTCAAAGGTGTAGGTGCCATCCTGCATCTCCTGCATGTCGAAGCAGCGGATGTAGGCCCGCCAGTTGCGGGTGAGCCGTTCGGAGTACACTTCCTCCCGGCGGTCGTTGAGCAGGCGGATAAACGCGTGGGTGTGCCGGTGGTTTTGCAGCGACAGTTTCACCCGCAGCGAGTTAGGCATCGGGTAAATGGCCGCGCTCAGGTTGGGACCGTGCGCCACGTTGGGCGGCGCATCGAAGGTGGGGCGGGCGGTGTAGTGCGCCGTTTGGGCCACGGCGGCACCGGGCAGCAGGCCAAGGGCCAGCAGCCGGGGAAAAAGAAAGGTTTTCATCGAGTTGATTGAGTTACGGGCGGGCCGGAGTTGACCCGCCCACTCAAAAGTAGGCCGGGCAGACGGGCCACCGCGTACCGCAATTGGCGGTATTTCCACCGACCGGCGTTTCAGGCGGATGAGCGGCAAAGCCGTTTCGGTGCAAACTTCCCTGAAAATCAGCCGATCCTGGGCCGGAAAACGAAAAGCCCGCTTCGACCGAAGCGGGCTCTTCGTTGAAAAAAGAGCGTTCAGGGATTTTGATCCTGCGCGTCGATGGCGTCGTTGGCGTCGATTTCGCGCTGGGGGATTTTTAGAATAAACCGCGGGTCGTTGGCCGGAATCGTGAACCGGAACGCCGCCGCGTGGTTGCCCGTGCGCCGGAGTGGCAACTGGCGGCGTTTCAAATCGAGAAAATTGATGCCCAGCTCGCCGTAGAGTTCCTTGCGGCGTTCGAGCAGAATTTCGTCCACCAGGGCCTTGCCGGTGTTGCCCGATTTCACGGCGGTTTCGTCACGGTCGCGTTGCAGTGCAAACAGCAGGGCACCGGCGTCGGCCTCGCCCAATTCTGCTTTGGCTTCGGCTTCGATGAGGTACATTTCCGCCACGCGCATCATCGGCAGGGCCGAGTTGAAGTTGACGCCCTGCCCGAATTTGGCCGTCGCCCACCGCCGCTGGGCTGAGCTTGACCCGGTGTTGATAAACAGATTCCGGACGTCGGTCGGCGCGAATTTCTGCACGAAGGCTTCGTTGATGTAAAAATTGTCGTAGCCCTCGCCGAGTTTGTCCCAGAACGAGTTCGGAATGCCGTAGTAGAGCGTCTGGCCGTCGGTTTCGGTGTTGGGAAACGCCCACATCCATTCCTCACTTTCAAGGTCGGAGAAGCCGTTCCGGTATTCGTCGGCGTTGAGCGTGTAGTTTTGGCGGGCCTTGCTGGCGGCGTCTTTGGCCTTCGCCCACTGCCCCTGCTCCAGTGCAATCCGGGCTTGCAGGCCGTA
Source organism: Spirosomataceae bacterium (assembly GCA_965249815.1). GTDB lineage: Bacteria > Bacteroidota > Bacteroidia > Cytophagales > Spirosomataceae > JAJAZB01. Next base: position 3,407,117 of record CBDFMV010000003.1, read on the forward strand.
GGCCACGTCGCGGTTGATGTTGCTTTTCAGCACCCGGGCGTTGCCGAGGTTGGCCACGGCGAAATCGATGTCGGCGTTAATCAGATCGTACACTTGCCTGATGGTGCCGCGCGGCGCACCCTTCGTGTCGGGGTTGGTCGGCTCGGTGTACACCGGAATACCCGGCGCGTTGGGGTCTTTGAGAATCGTGTGCTGAAACTCGCGGATGGCCTCGAAATACAGCCAAGCCCGCAAGCCCCGGGCCTCGGCGGAGAGGGCTTTTTTCGTCGCTTCGGGGTAGGTGCTTTTCGTGACGCCGTCGAGCAGGATGTTCACCTGGTTGATGAATTCGTAGAAATATGACCAGGTGAAAATGGTGCGGCGGTAGGTCGGCTCGCGGTTTTCGTGTCGGTAGTCGAACTGGTACCAGCCGCCGGGATTGATGACGTCGTCGCCTTTTTGCTCGCGGGCAAGGTTGATCGACACGATGCCCCAGGCGTCGGTGGAGCCGCCCGCCGTGCTGTTGAGGTTGCGCCACTGGCTGCGCAACCGGCGGTAAATGCCGTTGAAATACGCCCTGGCCCCGTCGGGGGTGGCGAAAACGTCATTGCTCGAAACCTGTTGGGTCGGTTTTGGCTCCTCGAGGAAGCCCTTCGTGCAGGCACTGAGGGTGAGGAAAGCCGCTATCAGGAGGAAAGAGAACGGTAGTTTGAGGTTCATGGTGATTGCGTTTAAATTGCCTGGAAGTCAATGACTTGAAGGGATGTTTTTTTTGGAATCCCCTCCTTTTCAAGGAGGGGCTGCGGTGGGTGCGTGCGTGCGGTTAGGGGTGGTTTCTGGCGTGGCAGGAGGAATGATTCTCCCACCGCCTCAACCACCCCGCCCCTCCGGGGCACCCCTCCTTTTCAAGGAGGGGATTCGTTGCCTTGTTTTTTCAAAACGTCAGGCTCGCGCCGCCCGAGAGCGTTTTGAAAATCGACGAGTTGTTACTGGTCGTACCGTTGGGAATGCCCTGGGCGCTGGCCGTTTCGGGGTCAAGGCCCGCGTGGGCTTTGGTCCAGGTGAAGTAGTTGTCGGCCTGCACGTATACCCGCAGCCCGCGCACCGATTTCCAGGGCAGTTTGAAATTGTAGCCCAGGGTCCACGTTGCGCAACCGCACGTAGTCGCCCCGGACGAGGTAGCGCGTGGAGTTCTGAATAATGTCGGTGTTGTTGGGGTCGAGAAGGGGCACGTCGGTAATGTCGCCGGGTTTTTGCCACCGGTTGAGGATGTCGCGGTGGAGTTGCGAACCGAAGCCCGCCGTGTAACCGTGCATCAGGGCCGAATAATCGCTGTCGTAAATTTTATTGCCGCCCGCGAAGTTGAACAACACGTTCAGGTCGAAACCCTTGTAAGTCAGGTTGGAACTCACCCCGCCGAGCCATTTCGGAATGGCCGAACCGGCGTAATAATCGGTGGCGTCGCCGTACACGGGGGTCGTGGTGCGTTCGCCGGTGGGCGTACCCGCCGCGTCCACCACGGCCTTGTACCAGGTGGCCGAGCCGGTCTGGGGGTCCACGCCCGCAAATTCGCGCAGGCTGAAATCAAAAATTGAGCGGCCCACTTCAAGCTGGAAGATGCCGTTTTTGATGCGTTCCTGGGGCAGTTTCGTGATTTTGTTCGTGACCGTGCTGATGTTGAAGCCGGTTTTCCAAGTCAGGTCTTTTGTCTTGACGTTGACGGTGGTGATGGAAAACTCGACGCCCGAATTGCGCAGGTTGCCGATGTTCTCGTCCACCGACGGCACGCCCGACGAGAGCACCAGCGGGCGACCAAACAGCAGGTCGTAGGTGTTTTTCTGGTAAAATTCCAGGCTGCCCTGCACCCGGTCGCGCCAGAGGCTGTAATCGAGGCCCACGTTGAACGAAGCCTGTTTTTCCCAGGAAATGGCCGGGTTGGCCAGGTTGGTGAAGTACACGCCCGAATTGGTAAGGTCGTTGTAGCCGGTGCTGAACAAACTCAGGTAGGGGAAGTAATTGTTGACCAGCGTGCCACCCACCGACCGCAGCAGGCCGTTGTTGCCCAGCGAGCCGTACGACGCGCGGGCTTTCAGGAAACTGACCGTGTTCGATCCGCTCAGAAACGGCTCTTCGCTCACGACCCACGACGCACCCACCGACGGGAAAAAGCCCCAGCGCCGGTTGCCGTCGGGCGAGAAACGGCTCGACCCGTCCCAGCGCACGGTGCCTTCGAGGAAGTATTTCTCCCGGAAGTTGTACACGGCGCGGCCCAGGTAACTCAGGATGCGCTCCTGGCTGGTGTAGCCGCTGATGTCTTCGAGTTTGGCCGCCGAGTCGAACTCCTTCAACCCGCCGAAGGGAAAGCCCGATTTGGTGGCAGAGAGGGTTTCGTACTTGAAGTTGTAGGCCTCGAGGCTGCCCATCAGATCGAGGGTGTGCGCCCCGAATTTGCCCGTGTAGGCCAGCATGTTGTTCCAGGTCCACGAGGTGGTCATGTCGTTCTGGCGCACGGCACGGCCGCCCACGCTTTCGCCGTTGCCGTACTTGGGGTTTTCGTAGTCGAAGGCCGTCAGGGCGTAGCGGTCGATGCCAAACGTGGATTTCAGGCGAATGCCCAGCGGCAGTTTCACTTCGGCAAAGCCGTTGAGGCTGGTCGTAAACCGTTGGCGGCGGACATCGTCGAGGAACGTGCTGGCCAGCAGGTTGCTGGGTTGCAGCGTGTTGCGGTTGTGGTTGACCCGCCGCCCCGGAATGGGCTTGCCGAAATCCCAGAGCGGTTGCCCGGCCGCATCGAGGATGAGCTGGCCGTTGTCGTCGTGCTGGTAAATCGGGTAGATGCTCGACAGCGAACGCGAGTACTGCACCACGTTTTCGTAACCCGTGCCGCCCTGGGTCGGGTAGTTCTGGTCGGAATACGAAAACTGCGACCGCAGGCCCACGGTGAGGAAATCGCGCAGGTCGGAGGTGAGGTTGAGCCGGGTGGTGATGCGGTTGAATTTCGACGTAATCAAATACCCTTGCTGGGCGAGGTAGGCCGTCGAAAGAAAGTAGCGGGTTTTGTCGCCGCCGCCGTTCACGTTGACGCCCACTTCGCGCCGGGTGGCGTTCTGGTTGGTGAGTTCTTTCGTCCAGTCGGTGTTCCAGAGTGGCTGGGCACCCGCCACCAGTTTGCCGTCGGTGCCGACGGGCTTGGCGATGTTGTAGGGGTTGTACTGAAATTCCTCAACCAGATTGTCGGTGGCCACCTGGGCCGCGTTGGCCAGACCGGCCTTCTGCGACTGGTTGCGGAGGGCTTCCCAGCCCAGTTCAAAAATTTCCTGGGAGTTCAAAAACGGGTACTCGTTGACGGCCCGGTTGGAGATGCCGTAGTTGGAATACACGTTAATTTCGGGCGCGCCTTTCTTACCGCTTTTGGTGGTGATCAACACCACGCCGTTGGCCGCCCGCGAGCCGTAGAGCGAGGCCGCCGAGGCGTCTTTCAACACGCTGATGCTCTCGATGTCGCCGGGGTTGATGCCGTTGATGTTGCCCTGAAACGGCACGCCGTCCACCACGATGAGCGGGTTGGCCGAAGCGTTGATCGACCCCACGCCCCGGATGCGGATGGCGGGGTTGTCGCCGGGCTGGCCGGAGGTATTCACCACCAGCACGCCGGGAGCCGTGCCCTGGAGCGCCTGCGTGGCCGTGACGATTTGCTGCCCGCGAATCTGGTCGGCGTTGACCGCCGACACCGACCCGGTGAGTGCCCGGCGGCTTTGCTGGCCGTAGGCCACCACCACGACCTCGTTGAGTGAACGCACGTCGGCCTGGAGGGCGATGTTCACGGTGCTGCGGGCCTGCACGGCCACCTCCTGCGGCGCGTAGCCCACGTAACTGAACACGAGCGTGGCGGTTTGGGGGACGCTGAGGCGGTAAATACCCTCGGCGTTGGTGGTGGTGCCAGTTTGAGTGCCTTTCACCCGGACGCTCACGCCGGGCAGGGCGGTGGCGTCTTCGGCGGAGGTGACTTTTCCCGAAACGCTGAACTCCTGCGCGGCGGCGCGTCCGTACGCCAGCGTCAGCAACAGGGCGGCGAAGAGAGATAAAAATTTTCTCATGGTTGTTGGAAAAATGTTTTCCAACAAAGTTCCCGACGGGCCGTCCGGTTAAAATCCCGCGCTTTGGGTGATTTTAACCGGGGTGCTTCTTGCTTCGTTGTTCGTGCTTGTGGTTCGGAAAAACACTCAAAATCGAATAACGAGACACGGACAACGAAGCACGAAGCTCAAATCAGCCGTTCCTTCATGGCCTTCTCGATGGCTTCGGCTTTCGAGTGGACTTCAAGTTTCCAGTAAATGTTCTTGATGTGGGTGCGGATGGTTTCTTTATCGACAAACAATTGCTCGGCGATGGTCGTGTAGCTTTTGCCTTTCGCCAGCAGTTCGAGGACTTCGGTTTCGCGGCCCGTCAGGGGCGAATTCCGGTTTTTCTGAAACGACGCCACCACCATCCGGGCGATGTTGGTGCTCATCGGCGCGCCGCCTTCCTGGATGTCGCGGATGGCTTCGAGCAGCTTGCCGGGCTGCATGTTTTTGGTCAGGTACCCACCCGCTCCGGCGCACAACGCCTTGAAAACCAGTTCGTCGTTTTCGTACACCGTCACGACGATGATGTTGGTGCGCGGGCGGAGTTTCTTGATTTTGGCGATGCCCTCGATGCCGTTCATGCCGGGCAGGTCGATGTCCATCAGCACCACGTCGGGGCGATCGTTGTCGAGGTTCTTCAGGGCCTCTTCGCAGCGGTAATAGGTGTTGACGATCTGAAAACCGTAGGTGCTGTCGATGAGCAGCGCGAAGCCATCGCGGATGAGGTTGTCGTCTTCGACAATGCAAATCCGGATGGTGGGTGAGCTACTGCGAAACGAATGGGGGGTGGTCATGGGGGTTTTAGAGAGGATTAGGAAAGGAGAAGTTCGCCGGTTTTGCCCGTCGGCAACTTCATTTTTACACCGATGGGTGAACCGACTTACTGAATGGAGATTCGGGCGGGCAGAAGCCGCTTGCCCGGTAAGGACGCGAAACGCCCGCCCTTGTTGCACCGGGCCGAATGGGCGCAAACCGAGGGGTCACCCAATCTGAGGGACGTTTGGGATAGCGACCGGCATCCGGAACCGAATCGTCGTGCCGCCATCGGGCAGGGCGAGTACGTCCACCGTTCCGCCGATTTTTGCGGCCCGGCTGTAAATGTTTTGCAGGCCGTTGCCGGGCGCAGCGCGGGGCGTCTGGAAACCCACCCCGTTGTCGTGCCAGGTGACCTCCACGTGCGTTGCCGTGGCCAGAAACCGGATTTCGGCGCAGGTGGCGCGGGCGTGTTTGAGCGTGTTGCTCATGGCTTCCTTGAACAAAAACACGAGGTGGCGGCTGGCTCCCATGGGCAGCACGGCGGCATGGAGGCCGTCGGTAATGCCGTAAGCCTGGAACGAAAGGCCGGTTTTGTCGAAAATATCGTCGCCAAAATCCTTCAGCCGAATGGCAATTTCAAAGAAACTGTCGTGTTCGGGGTTGATGGCCCAGATGAAATCTTTCGTGCCCTGGTAAAGCCGGTTGCTGTTGTCGCTGATTTTGGTGAGCAGGGGCGAAATCTCCTCGCTGTGGCCGTTAAGGCGGGCCTTAATGAGTTCGGTCAGCATCGAAATGCGCGTGATCGTGTTGCCAAATTCGTCGTGCAGGTCCTGGGCGGCCATTTTGCGGACCCGCTCGTTTTCCTCCAGAGCCACCCGTTCGAGTTCGAGCAGGTGCGCCACTTTTTTACGAACCCGGTAATTGTAAAACAGCCGCGCCGCGCCCCCCGCAGTGACGACCACCAGCGCGTAAAACCACCAGGTTCGCCAGAACGGGGGCCGGATACGCAGCGGGATGCGCAGGGGGGCGGCGTCGTTCCAGAGGCCGCTGCCGTTGGAGCCTTTCACGTGGAGTACGTAGTCGCCGGGCGACAGGTTGGCAAAGCTCACGAACCGCCGCGTGCCGATGGGCATCCACCCACCGAGGCCTTCCAGCCGGTAGGCGTACTGATTTTTGAGCGGGTTGGTGAAATCGAGCGCGGCAAACTCGAAGGTGAATACGTTTTCGTTGTGGGCGAGTTCGAGAACCCCGTGCCGGGCGAGCAGGCTGTCCACGTTCACGGGTTTGTCGAATTTCCTGAATGACGTGAGCACTACGCGGGGCCGGTGGCGGTTTTCGACCAGGTGCAGCGGATTGAAACTCACCACCATGCCGATACCGCCGAAGAACAACTCGCCGTCGCGGCTTTGGTGAAACGCGCCCATGTTGAACTCGTTGCCAGCCAGGCCGTCGTTGAGGTCGTAGTTCTTGAACCGGCGCGTTTCGGGGTCGAAGCAGGAGAGGCCCAGGTTGGTGCTGAGCCAGAGGCGGCCCCGGCGGTCTTCGAGCGCACCGTACACCATACCGTTGGGCAGACCGCTCCGCTCGGTGAAATGCGTGAACTTTTCCCTGCCCTTTTCGTAACGCAGCAGGCTCAGGCCCTTGTCGCTGCAAAACCAAAGCTGCCCACGCCGGTCGTGGTGAATGCACAGAATCTGGTTGCCGATGAGGCCCTTCGGGTTGGCGGGATCGCTCCGGAGAAATTGCGAACGTCCCGTCGTCAGGTTCATTTTATTGAGGCCGTACGACGTGCCCACCCACAGGTTGCCGTGGCCGTCTTCCTGGAGGGCTTCCACCAGAAAAGGCCGCAGGCTGGTTGAATCCTTTGGATCGTACCTGAAGACCTTCACCTGGCCCGTTGGTGGGTCGAGGCGCTTCAGGCTGTTGCCGGTGCCCACCCACAGGGCGTGGCGGGCGTCTTCGTACAACACGTAGACGTGGTCATAACCACCCGGTTTTTTGTCGTCGGGCATCGGCGCGCCGCCCAAATCGAGCCAGTCAAACCGGTCGCGTACCCGGTCGAAGCGGTGCAGGCCGCCCGTGGTGCCGACGTACAGCGTGCCGTCGTGGCTTTCAAACAAGGCGTACACTTCGTCGCTGCGGAGGCTGCCGGGCTGGGTGGGGTTGGCGCGGTAGCGGTGCACGGCATTGGTGCGGCGGTTTATGCGGAGCAGGCCTTCCAGGGTGCCGATCCATAGATCGCCGTGCCGGTCGGTGCACACGGCAAACACCAGGTTGACCGCCGACGACTGGCTCCGGTCGGTGAGCAGGTTCCAGGGGCGAAAACTATTTTTCGACCGGCTGTAGGTGAGCGCCCCGGCGTTGTGGGTGCCAATCCAGACGGCGTCTTCGTCGGCGTCGTGGCCTTCGTACAGCACGTTGATGAAGTTGCTTTTCAGCCCTTTTTTGCCCATTAAATCCTCCCCGAATGCGTCGAGCAGGTGGGTCGTTTGCGCGTCCGACACCCGAAACCGGCGGATGCCCTGCGGCCAGGTACCCGCCCAGAGGGTGCCGGTTTTATCCACCAGCAGTGTCGGCACGATCGCGCCGCCCACTGCCGCTGACACGTCGGGTTGCACGATGATCTGCATCGTGGTGGGGTTCACGCGCGCCAGGCCCCGATCCGTGCCCACCCAGAGGGTGCCGAAACGGTCTTCCGCCAGCGAACGCACGTGGAGGCTGGGCAGCCAGAACCGGGGCAGCGCTGGGTTGATGGCATTCTCGACCCGCACCCGCTGGTGCCCGGCCGATGCCCCGGCGTTTTGCACCCACACCCGGTGCAGGCCGCTGCCTGTGCCCACCCAAAGCGTGCCGTGGTGGTCGGTGAGCAGCGCCATCACCGCGTTGGCCCTGAAATCGGCGGGATCGCCGACGGGGTACCGGTGCCAGATGTAGCCGCCCGTGCGGTTGGGCACGAGTCGGCGCAGGCCCTGGTTGGTGCCCAGCCAGAGCGTGCCCTGGCGGTCGGCGTTGAGGGCGGCGATTTGCAACGGCCGACCGGACTTTACCTCCGGCGACGCCTGGGCGTAGCGGACAAACCGGCCCGACACGGCGTCGTAGCGGTTGAGGCCATTTTCGGTACCCACCCACAGGTGCCCGGCGGCGTCTTCGAGCAGGCAGAGAATCCGGTCGTTGGAAAGCGTCGTCGAGTCGAACGGGTCGTGCTTGAAATGCGTGAAGTGGTAGCCGTCGTAGCGGTTGAGGCCATCCTGAGTGCCGAGCCAGACGTACCCCTGCCGGTCTTTCAGCACGCTGTACACCTCGCTCTGCGAAAGGCCCTCGTCCACCGAAAACTGGTCGAAAAACGCGGGACTGACCTGGGCGTTTGCCGCCAGCCCGGTTGCCAACAGCAGCGTAAAGACAACGACTTTGCTCATGATTGGGTGAGGAATCTCCCCTGCAAAAAGGTCCGGTCCGTGGTTCGTTCGGTTTGCCATCCGCTCAGGCACGCGGCGAGGCGGAAAAATCCTTACGGGGCTAAAAGTCAGGGAATTGTTCCCGTCCCGGAGGAACTTTCCCCATTTTCTGAACGCTCCGGCGGACGGAAAATCGCTTAAATCGGATCAAAGATAGTCGGTCACTTCACCCCAAAAAATCCCCTGTTTTGGGGCAGAGACCCGCAGCGGAAGCCCGGCTACCTTTGGGCGTTCGGTAAAGCCTCGCTTTGCCCGGACGGATGAACTTTGGTTAAATAGTGAAAATTAAAAAAGTAGCCTTGCACTCCGACAGGGCTACTTTTTTTGTATCAATCCCTTTTCCTTCAAAGATAACGGCCCGGCTCCGGGCGGAAAATCCCCCAATCTGGGTGGTTTTGGCGAACGGCTCGGGGCCGTTTGCTCACCAATTAGAGGCCGTTTTGGGTGGATTCTGCTGGTCTTTTCTTCGGGGAATCACCCATTTTGTTTAATCAGTCAGTTAACTGACTGATAGGGTTTTAAAGCCAAAATCTATCTGATTTCTTCGCCAATTTTTCAGAAAACCTTCTCGCCCTTTGCCGAAAATATCCCCCCCGCTGCGGGAGTTGGGCCGTTTTGACATCCCCTACTTTTAACCACCGACCCACCGGACTGTCCGGCGGGGCTTTTCCATTCATTCCTCTCACTTTTTTTTCAAGTTTATGAAATACCTTCTATGGACGTTTACGGCCTGGCTTTGCTTCACCGGCGCAGCCCAGGCCCAAACCCGCGTCGTTACGGGAAAGGTCACCGGTGCCGAAGACAATCAGCCGATTGCCGGGGCCAGCGTGGTGCTCAAAAGCACCGGGCCGGGCGGCGTACCGCAGGGCACCACCACCGACGCGGGCGGCGCGTACCGCCTGAGCGTGCCCGACGGGGTGACGACGCTCGTTTTTTCGTACGTCGGCACGGCCACGCAGGAAGTCGCCGTAGGCAACCGGACGGTCATCGACGTGCAACTCCGGGCCGATTCGCGCCAGTTGGAGGAAGTCGTCGTGACGGCCTTAGGCATTCAGAAATCGGCGAAAGGGCTGGGTTTTTCGCAAAACAGCCTGAAAAACGACGAGCTGACCGTGGCCCGGACGACGAACGTGGTCAACTCGTTGAGCGGGAAAATCCCCGGCGTGCGCATTGCAGGCACCAACGGCATGACCGGCTCGGCGTCGAGTATTTTCATCCGGGGTTTCACCACGTTTACCCAGAGCAACCAGCCGCTGTTTGTCATCGATGGCGTGCCCATCGACAACGGCGGCGGGCAGTCGGGCACGGGCGACGCCTTCAAGTACGCCACCGGGCCGCTGTCGGTGTCGAACTCGCAGACGGGCGTGTCGAACTCCAACCGCGCCCTCGACATCAACCAGGACGACATCGAGACCATCACCGTGCTGAAAGGCCCGGCGGCGGCGGCCCTCTACGGCTCGCGGGCGGCGAGCGGGGCCATCCTGATCACCACGAAAAAAGGCAAGTACAACGGGGTTAAAAAGAACACGGTCAACTACACGACTTCCTACACGATTGTCGAGCCAAACCGCTTTCCCGATTACCAGAACGAGTACGCGCGCGGCACCTCACTCACCAACAACCTCCCTTCGCGGCCCATTTACCAGCCCAACGCCGACCAGTCGAACTGGGGGCCGCTCATTCAGGGGCAGAACGTAACCAGCGCCTACACCGCCGCCGACCGGGCGTTGTTTGGCCTGCCTGATTCGGTGCGCCTGACGGCCTACCCCAACAACCTGCGCAACCTGTTCAGGCAGGGCAGCAACATGCAGCACAACCTGAGTTTTTCGGGGGCGACCGAGAAAACCAGCTACTATTTTTCGTACGGACTGGTGCGGGAAAAAGGGTTTCTGGAAAACAACAGCCTCGACCGCCACACGCTGGCCGTGAACGCCAGCAGCCAGTTGACGAGCCGCCTCACGCTGGGCACCAACGCGCAGTTTATTTACAACACCTCCGGGCGCAGCCAGATTGGCAACCAGTTGTCGAACCCGCTCTTCCGGGGCTGGTTCATTCCGCGCGATTACGACTTGCAGGGCGAACCCTACCAGCGCCCCGACGGCTCGCAGGTGTATTTCAACAACAACACCGACAATCCGTACTGGACCCTCCGCAACAACCTGTACAACGACGACCGCGCCCGGTTTATCGGCAATGTGAACGCCACGTTCAAACTCACCGACTGGCTGAGTTACAACGGGCGGCTGGGCACCGACATGTACACCGAGCGGCGCAAAACCGTGGACGCCATCGGCGCACGTGGGCAGGCCAACCACTCGGTGGCGGGCGTGGGGGCTGTGGGCAACCGGAGCATTTTCCGGCAGGAAACCAGCATTTACAACAACCTGACGGCCAACCGGAACCTGACCGAAAACCTCACCATGACTGCACTGCTGGGCACGGAGTTGAACATCACCCGTTCGCTCGACCAGGGCGTGGTGGGCAACACCACTGCCACGCGCGATTTCACCAACATCACTAACGCCGCCAACTTCTTGCCCTTCGAGTTTCTCGACCGCAAGCGGCTCATCGGCGTGTACGCCAACGTCGATTTGGCCTACAAACAGTGGGCGTTTCTGCAACTGACGGGTCGCAACGACTGGTCTTCGACGTTCCGGAAAGCCCACCGCAGCTATTTCTACCCGTCCGCGTCGGGCAGCGTCATCCTAACCGACGCCGTGTCGGCGCTGAAAGGCCAGGACGTGCTCACGTTTGCCAAATTGAAGTCGGCCTGGGCGAAAGTGGGCCGCGAAGCCGATACCTACTCGACCGACGTGTACTACGAACCCGCCAACCCCCAGGACGGCTGGCCCGCGCAGATTACCTACCCGTTTCTGGGGGTACTCGGACGGCGGTTGCAGGACGCGGTGGGCAACCCGAACCTCGGGCCGGAATTCACCCGGAGCTGGGAAGTGGGCACCGAACTACGTTTCTGGAAGTCCCGCGTCGGGGTGGATGTGACCTATTTCAACCAGCGCTCGACCAACATCATCCTGAGCGTACCCGTGGCTTCGGCCAGCGGCTACACGTCGGTCGTGCAAAACTCCGGCGTGCTCGAATCGGGGGGCTGGGAGTGGAGCCTGTCGGTAACGCCCGTGCAGTCGAAGGATTTCCGCCTCAACGTGGTTTTCAACGGCGCACGCATCCGCAACAACGTTATTTCGCTTGCGCCGGGCGTGCAGAATATCAGCCTCGGGCCATTCACCACCGCCCAGGGGCGCATCGAGGCGGGGCAACCCTACGGCGTGATTTATGCCAACACCCTGCTGCGCACGCCCGAAGGCCAGTTGGTGCTCAACCCGACCACGGGCCTGCCCAGCCTCGACACGCGCGGCGTGCAGAAAGTGGGCGACCCCAACCCCAACTGGACCGGGGGCATCACCACCAACCTCAGCTACAAAGGCCTGGCGCTCAATTTTCTGATTGACATCAAACGCGGCGGCACCATCCTGTCGCGGGTCATCGGCGATTTGCGCCGCACCGGTACTGCGGCTGAAACTGCCGAACTCCCGCGCTTCGGGGCCGATGGCGTTGCCGCGAAAAACTACGTCATCGAAGGCGTGGCCGGCACGCTCAAACCCGACGGCACCCTCGAAACCCAGGGCACCAACACGGTGGCCCTGACGAGCCAGCAGTACTGGTCGAGCTTGTTCAACTTCAACAACCCCGGCATGTTCGTTTTCGACGGCTCCTGGACCCGCCTGCGCGAAGCCAGCCTGACCTACGCGTTGCCGAAAAGCCTTCTCGACCGCACCCCGTTCAGTGCGTTTTCGGTCGGGATCAATGGCCGGAACCTGCTGCTCTGGACGAAGGTACCCCACATCGACCCGGAGGTCAACGTGGGCAGCAACCAGAACGTGCAGGGGATCGAATTCAACACCCTGCCCCAGGCCCGGACCTACGGCGTGGTGCTGCGGGCGTCGTTTTAACCAACCGCCTGAACCACAGATTGAAACGTCAAGCGTTGACAACTTTCCGAAAGTTGTCAACGCTCCGTCGAAGCGCAGTCAGGCCAAACCGTATCGAACCATGAATTTTTTCCGAAAAACGCACAAAACCCTCGTCCTCGCCGGGTTAATTCTGACCACGGTCGGCTGCAAGGACTACCTTGAAATCAACGTGAACCCCAACCTGCCTGCGGGCAGCCCGCCGAACCTGCTGCTGGCCGGCATCGAGGGCAACGTCGGGTTCGCGATGGGGGCCGACGTCCACAAGTACACCCTCCTGTGGGCGCAACAATTTGCCGCCCAGAACGGGCGGCAAACCGAAGCCTACGACGCCTACACGCTCGCCCCGACGGAGGTCAACGTCGCTTTCCGATTCAACGCCTTCGCCGGGCCGCTGGCCGACATCGAGGAAATGCTTAAAAATGACCCGGCCACCACGCACCCGGCTTATTTCGGCATTGCCAAAGCGCTGAAGGCGTTCTACTTCGCTGCGATCACCGACCTCTGGGGCGACGTGCCGTACAAAGAGGCTTTTCAGGGCGCGGCCAACCTGCAACCCAAAATCGACGCGTCGAAGGACATTTACGAGGCCGCTCACAAACTCCTTGACGAGGCCACGGCGGAGTTTGCCAAAGTTTCGGCGCTGGCCGCTCCCGCTGCCGATGACTATTTCTACGGTGGCAACGCCCAGCGCTGGATTCGGATGATCAACACCACCAAACTACGGCTGTACCTCCACCAGCTCAACGCCCAGGCCGTCACAGCCCAGGTCGTTTCGGATTTTATCAAGGCCAACGAAACCAAATTCATGGCCTCGACGGCGGACGATTTTCAGTTAAGGTTTGAAGTAAACGCGGGCAAGCAAAATCCCATCCACCAGTTCATCCTGCTCCGCACCGACGACCTCGCCGTCAGCTCGACCATCGTGGAATTGATGAACGCCAAAGCCGACCCGCGACGGGCGAGTTATTTCACGCCCGCGCCCTTCAGTCCGGCGGCGGTCACGACCCCGCCGACGGGTACGACGGGCTACGTGGGCCTTGCCAACGGAACCGGAGCCAACCAGGTGCGCAACAACCTCTCGCGCCTGCATACTTACGTGCGCGGGGCCGTCACCAACGCCGCCCTGCCAGCGGGGCCACTGCTGACCGTCAACGGCGCGGGCACCAGCCTGACCTACGACGGCTCGGCCCCGATCCGAATGCTGCTTTTTTCGGAATATAATTTCATCCGCGCCGAACTGGCCCTGCGCTACGGCGCGCCCGGCGACGCCGACACGTTTTTCCAGAACGGAATCCGGGCGTCGTTCAGCAACGCCGGGCAAACGGCGGCGCTGGCCACGGCCTACCTGACGGCGCAGGGCGCACTCGGCATGGGCGAAGCCGCATTGAAAAAACTCATCGAGGAAAAGTACGTGGCCAATTACATGGTGGCCGTCGAACCCTGGAACGACTGGCGGCGCACGGGCTACCCGGCGCTCTCGAAAATCCCAACCGCCATCAATCCCGGCAACAGTGGCCGGGTACCCCGCGCCCTGCCGTATCCGCAGCAGGAAGTAGACGCCAACCCCAACCTCACCCAGCGCGTCACCCTCAGCGAACGGCCCGTCTTCTGGGACGTGCGGACGACGGGACCGCAATAGGTAGTGATTGAGTGAAGGGGTGATTGAGCGAGACGAAATGCATTTCGTCTCGCTCAATCACCCCTTCACTCAATCACTACACATTAAACCGAAAGTGCATGATGTCGCCGTCCTGAACGACGTACTCCTTGCCTTCGACGCCCATCTTGCCCGCATCTTTGATGGCGGCTTCGGTGCGGTACTGCTGGTAATCGGGTAGTTTGATGACCTCGGCGCGGATGAAACCCCGCTCAAAATCGGAGTGAATCACGCCCGCCGCCTGGGGGGCTTTCCAGCCGCGCTGAATCGTCCAGGCGCGCACTTCCTGCACCCCGGCGGTGAAGTAGGTAATTAGCCTGAGCAGCGCGTAGCTGGCCCGGATGAGCTGGCTCAGCCCTGATTCGTTGAGGCCGTATTCTTCGAGGAAAAGCGTCCGTTCGTCGGGGTCATCCATTTCGGCAATCTGGGCTTCGATGGCCGCGCAAATGACAATAACCTGCGCGCCTTCGTCGGAAACGGCCTTTTTCAACTGCTCGACGTAGTCGTTGGTGCCCGCCTGGAGGCTGGTTTCGTCCACGTTGGCCACGTAAATCACGGGCTTGATCGTTAGTAGGTGCAGGTCGGCCACGGCACCGAGTTCGTTTTCGCCGAGGGCCACGGTGCGGGCGCTTTTGCCCTGTTCGAGGGCGGCTTTCACGCGCAGCAACACGTCCACTTCGGCTTTGGCCTTCGCGTCGCCGCTCATTTTGGCGGCTTTTTCGGTGCGGGCGAGTTTTTTGTCGACCGACTCCAAATCCTTCAACTGAAGTTCGTAATCGATGATTTCCTTGTCGGAAACCGGGTCCACGCGGCCTTCAACGTGCACGATGTTGTCGTCGGCAAAACAGCGGACCACGTGAATGATGGCGTCTACCTCACGAATGTTGGCCAAAAATTTGTTGCCCAACCCGGCTCCCTGGCTGGCACCCTTCACCAACCCGGCGATGTCCACGAATTCAATGATGGTGGGCACCACCCGCTGGGGGTTCACGAGGGTTTCCAGAATCTGGAGCCGTTCGTCGGGTACGCTCACGACGCCCACGTTCGGCTCGATGGTGCAGAAAGGGTAATTGGCCGCTTCGGCCTTTGCACTCGAAATTGCACTAAACAGGGTCGATTTCCCAACGTTGGGCAACCCCACGATACCGCATTGCAAACCCATCAGTTCAAATAAAAATTAAAAATGAGGAATTAAAAAAGGCAAGGCCGCCGGGCTTTGCATTTGAGGGTGCAAAGGTAGGCCATTTGAAACGAAAAAAGCCTCCGGGGTTCCAGAGGCTTTGTTAACTTGTTGCAGGTGAGGGGATAGGCGGCAATTCTCAGTTCCTGTTTTCTACTTCTTCATCGACTTTACTCCCATTTCAGGTCACTGCCGCCGAATTCTTCCTCGGCGGGCTTGGGCTGGTACTGGGCAAAATCGAAGTCGGGCATCAGTTCGTTCTTGACGTGATCCACGGCTTCGTGCAGGGCATCCACGAACTTGTCAAAATCTTCCTTGTAAAGGAACATCTTGTGTTTTTCGTAGGCGAAGCCGTCGCCCTGGGGGAAACGCCGGCTCTCGGTGATGGTGATGTAATAGTCGCTGGCGCGGGTGGATTTTACGTCGAAAAAATACGTTCGTTTCCCGGCCTTCACGCGCTTGGAGTACAATTCTTCGCGGTCTCGGTCTTCCACAGGAGGTAGGTTTTGGGGTTAGAATCAGTCGTAAAAATAGAGGGATATTGCGTCCGTGCCAAACTTTTTTTTCACCCTAAAAATCAAGGAAATGCGGGAAAATAGGCCTGAAATATGAAATATCCGGGGCGATACTTGTACGAAATCGGTAAGTGGCTTGGTTGTTGAGCATAATTTCGTAGTTTTGAACGTTCCTTGCTTGTTTCACAGGGGGTTTGGTTTCTTGCCCTACAGCGAACTTTCCCACCACTGCCTTTCTCGCTGGCCCCCCTTAAAACCCACAAGTTATGAGTGTAAAATCTCTCATGGTGGTTGGTTGGCTCCTTCTTTCCCGCAGCCTTCCAGCCGAAGCCCAACTGGGCAAATCGTTCACCGGCAAAGCCTCGTTCTACGCCAAAAAGTTTACCGGCAAACTGACGGCCTGCGGTGAAAAACTCAAGGAAAAAGCCTTAACGGCTGCCCACCGGACACTTCCCTTCGGCACGATGGTGGAAGTGACAAATTTGAAGACTCGGAAAAAAGTAGTGGTGCGCATCAACGACCGGGGGCCATTCAGCCGGGGGCGCATCATCGATTTAACCAACGCCGCCGCCCACCAGTTGGGCATCCTCAAAACGGGCGTTGCTCAGGTGGTTTGCCGGATTGTCGGCATTGAAGGCGTCACGATGCTGGGCCCGGATGAATACGTCATCCAGAACTCGGCCGACATCGTGGCTTCGCTCGGACCCGCGGCGCGGCAGCGGGCTTACTGAATTCAATCCCTCGTCCCTGGTGAAGGCCAGGCGTGGTTCTCGGGAGGAGAACGCGTTGGGATGAGCAAATAAAGTTGGAAGTTGGCGGTCGAACGTCGTAGTTTTAGTACAAGGAACGTTCTTAAGTTCGACCGCCGGCTCACCAACTTTTTTTATGGATTTACACAAAATCCGCGAATTCGGGAACATCGAATTTCTGGCCCGCCAACTCGTCGAGGGCTTCATCACCGGCCTCCACAAATCTCCCTTCCACGGTTTCTCCGTCGAATTTGCCGAGCACCGCCTCTACAACACGGGCGAAAGCACGCGGCACATCGACTGGAAAGTCTTCGCCAAAACCGAGCGCCTCTACACCAAGCGGTACGAGGAAGAAACCAACCTGCGCTGCCATTTGCTCATCGACACCTCGTCGTCGATGTACTACCCGGAGCGCGATTTCGGCAAAATCACCTTTTCCATCATGGCGGCGGCGGCGCTGGCTTACCTGCTCCAGCGTCAGAAAGACGCCGTGGCCCTGACCACCTTTGCCGAGACCGTCGACGTGCAGACGCCGATGAAATCGACGCCCTCGCACGTCCACAAGATTTTCCTCGAACTTCAGCAACTTCTTTCGAAACCCAAACCCAACCGTCGCACCGCTGTGGCCGAGGTGGTCCACGCCGTGGCCGAGCAGATTCACAAACGCTCGCTGGTGGTGATTTTCAGCGACATGTTCGACGAACCCGAAAAAGCCGACAAGCTGTTTTCGGCCCTGCAACACCTGCGCCACAACCAGCACGAAGTGCTGCTGTTTCACGTCACCGACCGGAAAACGGAGGAGGATTTTGCGTTTGAAGAACGGCCCTACGAATTCGTGGACCTCGAAACGGGCGAAACCGTGAAGATTCAGCCCTCGCAGGTGAAAGACCATTACCAGCAGGCCATCCGCACGTTTTACCGCGACCTGAAACTGCGTTGTGGGCAGTACAACGTGGATTTCATCGAAGCAGACATCGCCAAAGGCTTCGACCAGATACTGTCGGCGTACCTCGTGAAGCGGGGGAAGATGCGGTGAAAGTGAAAAGTGGAGAGTGAAAAGTGTATAGTTGAAATGCAACGCTGCGTTTACTTTACACTTTCCACTTTCATCGTCCCGCCAGTTTCTTCGCCGGAGCGGGCCTGGTCGCGGGCTGGGGTTTTTCGGCGGCTTTCTGGCGCTGGTAGAACTCGAAGAACTTCTCCAGTTCGACGGCGGGCAGGCGGCGGGCGATGATTTTCTTGTCGCGATCGAGGATGAAGAGAACCGGTGTTGTGTTGGCGTCGAAGGTGTTGTAGAAATCGACCTGACGGCCCGAATCCATGCCGTTGATGAAGCCCTGGGTTTTAAACTCGGCAATGAATTTTTTCCACTGCTCAGGGTCGTGCTTCAGGTTGGCGGCGTACACCACCACGCCCTTGTCTTTCGCCTTGTTGTAAAAATCGAGCACCTTCGGCGTGGCCTCGCGGCAGTGACCGCACTCCGGGTCGTAAATAAACACGACCGTGTACTCGGCCTTCACGGCGTGCAGCGGAATGGCCTTGCCCGTCGGGTCGGTCAGGGGCATGTTCGGGATTTTCTTGCCAACGAGCGTCGGTTTCAGCGCCACAATGCGCTCACGAAAGCGCCGCACCGTGCTGGTGTCGTACAGGCCCGGTTCGCCGATGTAGTATTTTTCGCCCATGTGCACGAACAACGCCTCGGTGCCCAGCACGTGCGCCTGCTCGTAGGGGGCCGTGATTTTGTAAATGACGAACTTGCGCAGGTCTTTTTTGTCCTTCGGCACTTTGGCCAGCACGGCGTCGGCGTCTTTGATGAGCGAATCGGGCATTTGCACCACCAAATCGGCGAAGTACCGCTCCAGGCGCGGGGCCAGCAGGGGCGTGCGCATCAGGCGCTCGTCGGTCAGGTCGACGTTGTCGAAGTAGTGGGCTTTGTAATAATGGTAGAGGTAGGTCGAATCTACCCGGCCGTCGGGGCGCTTCGGGGCGGGTGGCAAGTCGGGTTCGGTGGCGGCTAGGAGTAGTTTGGCGGCAAAGGTGCCCCGGTTGGTTTTGATGAAATTCTGCCGGTAGTCGGCCATTTCCTGCTGAAGCGTGCGCAGCTTCGAGGGATTTTCGCCGAGTTTCTGCAACAGCCGCAACTCCTCGAACCGCTTCTGCATGGCCTGGTTGAAGCCGTAAAACAACTCGTTTTCGCGCGAACCCTCCACTTTCATGTTCGCGATGAAATTGGTCGTGTCGGTGTGGAGGCTGAAGTGCTGGTCGTCGGTGAGCAGCACGTCGAAGTACCGCCAGCGCCCCACCGAAATCACGTACAAGCCCTGGGGTAGGGCGGTTTTTCCTTCAAAAACCAGCCGCCCGCTGGCGTCGGCCACGGCGGTATCGCGGATGCTGTGCTGCTTGTCGAGGTAGTGCGCCAGAAAGCAGGTGCTGTCGCGGATGCCCGTCAGGGTGGCTTCGATGCGGTAGCCGGGCGATTGGGCAGTGGCCCCGAGGGAAAGCAGACCGAGTACGGCGGCGAGGAGTTTTTTCACGCGGGAGCAGATGGGTTGAATGGAAAAAGCAACGCCTGTTTTTGCCCGGTCGCGCTTTTTGCCGACAACAAAGTTAATCCCAACAACGAATTTAGCCGCCCAAAACGCGTGTTTCATGTTCTTTGCGCTTTCTAAAATCCTGTACGGGCTGGTTTCGCCCCTCAGTTGGGTCGTGTACGCGCTGCTCGTGGCGCTGGTCTGGCGGCGTTACCGGCGGCGGGCGCTCGGCGTAGCGCTGGTCGTGCTGCTGTTGATCTCCAACGATTTTCTGGTAAGCGAAGCCCTGCGGTGGTGGGAGGGAAGCCCCGTAGTCCTCGACCACGAGCCGCCCTTCGACGTCGCCATTGTGCTCACGGGGGGCATCGTCGGCGAAGGGTCGGCCCACCGCAACCACCCGTCGTTCGGCTCGTCCAGCGACCGGTTGTTGCAGGCCTTTCTGTTGCTGAAACAGGGCCGCGTGCGGCAAATTCTCATCAGTGGGGGGTCGGGAAAACTGTTCGGCCCCGATTTGTACCCCGACGAAGGCCAGGTGGCCGCCCGGTTCCTCCGGGCGTGCGGGGTGGACTCCGCCCAAATCCGCCTCGAAACCCGCTCGCGCAACACCCACGAAAACGCCCGGTTTACCGCCGAAATGCTGAAAAACAGCGGAATCAAAGGCCGTTACCTGCTCGTGACGACGGCCTTTCACATGCGCCGGGCCACGGCGTGTTTCCGCAAAGCGGGCCTGCCTGTGACGCCGTATCCCGTCGATTTCCGCGCGGGGCCAGCCGGGTGGTCAGCGGTGCATTTCTGGCCTACGACGGATGCCCTCGACCGGTTCGACCGCCTCGTGCGCGAGTGGGTGGGGTACCTCACGTACCGGGTAATGGGCTATTGTTGACGGACATACCAACTGGTTTTTGTACTTTTGGTCGACAGCAAGGTTTACCTATCGCCCTGCGCTTCACCTATTTTCTATGAAAAGAATAACGCCGTTCCTCACCGGACTGCTGTTGCTGGGTGTGTTGCCGTCTTTCGCCCAGCAGTTTGTCTTTACCCACGACGACACCCTGCGCGGCTCCATCACGCCTGAGCGTGCCTGGTGGGACTTGACGTTTTATCACCTCCGGGTGCGCGTGAATACCGCCGACAGCACCTTCAGTGGCAGCACCGAGCTGCATTACCGGGTGCTGAAAGCGAGCCGCCAGGTTTTGCAAATTGATTTGCAGCGCCCCCTGCGGATTTTGAAGGTACAACAGGAGGGCGCACCGCTCGATTTTCACCAGGACGGCAACGCGTATTTTGTGCAGTTGAAAAAGCGCCAGCAGCCGGGGAAACTCGAATCGCTCGTCGTTTTTTACGAAGGAAAACCACGCAAAGCCCGGAAAGCGCCCTGGGACGGCGGCGTGGTCTGGGCGCGCGACAGCAGCGGGGCGCAATTCGTCGCCACGGCTTGCCAGGGGCTGGGAGCCAGCGCGTGGTGGCCCTGCAAAGACCACCCCGCCGACGAGCCCGACAGCATGGCCATCAGCGTGACCGTGCCGCAGGACCTAACCGACGTGTCGAACGGGCGGCTACGCCGCGTGACCGAACACGGGGACGGCACCCACACGTTCGAGTGGTTCGTGGCCAACCCCATCAATAACTACGGCGTCAACCTCAACATCGGGCGGTTCCGGCATTGGTCGGATGAATTCGAGGGCGAAAAAGGAAAGCTGGCGCTCAACTTTTACGCGCTGCCCGAACACGAGGAAAAAGCCCGGGCGCAGTTTCAGCAGGCAAAAAAAATGCTGGCCGCGTTCGAGTACTGGTTCGGGCCGTACCCGTTTTACGAAGACGGCTACAAGCTCGTCGAGGCACCGTACCTCGGCATGGAACACCAGAGTTCAGTCACCTACGGCAACGAATTTCGCAACGGCTACCTGGGCCGCGACCTGTCGGGCACGGGCTGGGGGTTGAAGTGGGACTTCATCATCGTTCATGAATCGGGGCACGAGTGGTTTGCCAATAGCCTCACCAACCGCGACGCCGCCGACATGTGGATTCACGAAAGCTTCACGAATTACGCCGAGAACCTGTTCACCGAATTTTACTACGGCAAGGAAGCGGGCGCGGCGTACGTCATCGGCACGCGCAACCTGATTCGCAACGACCGGCCCGTGCAGGGCACGCCCAACGTGAACCACCCCGGCTCGGGCGACATGTACTACAAAGGGGGAAACCTGCTCCACATGCTGCGGCAACTCGTCGGCGACGATGCCCGCTGGCGGGAAATTCTGCGCGGACTGAACCGCACGTTTTACCACCAGACCGTCACGGGACGGCAAATCGAAACGTTCCTCAGCGAACACACCGGCCGAAACCTGGGCAAACTCTTCGACCAGTACCTCCGCGACGTGCGCATCCCAACGCTCGAATACGAGGTCATCGGCGCGGGCCTGCGCTACCGCTGGACGGACTGCGTGGCTGGTTTTGACCTGCCCCTGCGGGTGTGTCTGGGCGAAAGCGGGCCGGTGCGCACCCTGAAGCCTACCACCCACTGGCAAACGCTGAAAACGGCGGGCGTGACCCGCCTCACCAGCGACCCGAATTTCTACGTGTTTGTGCGGAAAAAGGAACTGAACGCCGTGCGAAACGGAGAAAAGCCTGGCCAATTCACGAAAAAAGGAGCCGGTGAAACACCAGCCCCTTTAAAAATTTACAATCAACTCTAAAACAATGCAATATTAACTCAAAATGTGTACCATTCGCAACAGGTCGTCGGCGATGGGTTTTTCTTTGGTGATCGTCTCGTGAAACGGCGTGTACACCAGCCGGTTGTTGACCACGCCCACCATCACGTTTTTCTGCCCGCGCAGCAGTCCTTCCACGGCCCCGAGGCCCAGCCGACTGGCCAGAATCCGGTCGTAGGCCGTCGGGTCGCCGCCCCGCTGAATGTGGCCCAGGGTCGTCACCCGGATGTCCATGTCTTCGCCGATTTGCTTTTTGATTTTCTCAGCGACTTCGGCGGCGCGGCCTTCCTTTTCGCCCTCGGCCACCACCACGATCGATGAGGCCTTTTTCTTGGCAAAACCCGATTTCAGCACCTTCACGACTTCCGAGACGGGCGTCAGGCTTTCGGGCACCATCACGGCCTCGGCCCCGCCCGCGATGCCGCACTGGATGGCGATGTAGCCCGAATCGCGGCCCATGACTTCGATGAAAAAAACCCGGTCGTGCGAGTCGGCGGTGTCGCGGATTTTGTCGATGGCGTCGAGGGCCGTGTTCACGGCGGTGTCGTAGCCAATCGTGTAATCGGTGCCGTAGAGGTCGTTGTCGATGGTGCCGGGCGCGCCGACGGTAGGGATTTTAAACTCGTTGAAGAAAATTTCGGCTCCCGTAAACGTTCCGTTGCCGCCGATGGCCACCAGCCCTTCGATGCCCGCCTTGATGAGGTTGTCGTACGCCTGTTTGCGGCCTTCGGGCGTCATGAAGGCCTTGCTGCGGGCTGATTTGAGGATCGTGCCGCCGCGTTGAATGATGTTGCTCACGTCGCGGGAACCCATGCGGAAAATGTTCTCGCCGCCTTCGATCATGCCCGAATACCCGCGCCGGATGCCGTGTACTTCGACTCCGTGGTACAACGCCCCCCGCACCACCGCGCGGATGCAGGCGTTCATGCCTGGCGCGTCGCCCCCGGAACTAAAAACTGCAATTTTTTTCATGGAGTGGGAAAGAAGACTTTTCAGTCGTTTTCAAAATAATGTTTTCTGGTGGGTTAAGTGCGCGGCAAATTTATTCTTTTCGCCCGTAGCGGCGAAGAATTATCTGAAAATCGGGTGGTTATTTTGCCCGAACGCCCGAACCCGGTTTGTGCCCTGTTTCGCCGGGTTTTCCTGTTGGAATTGGCCCGAACCCGTCCCCTTCGTGACCCTGACCGGGGGAGCGCACCGGATTCGGCTCCGGGTTTTGGCGGAAAGATTCCGGGAAAGCGGGTTCGGTGTCCGGCACCTTTCGGGCAAAGTTTACGTTTTTTGCGTCCCGATTCCACTTCCCGGCGCGGGAGTTCGTTAAGTAACGGTCGGACTTCGGGTGATTTTTATGAAAAAGGCCGTTTTACTGGCATTGATCGCGGGAACGCACGCCCAGGCGCAGTACCTGCTCGGCGTGTCGGGGAGCAATTACGCCGGTACCAACGCGCTTTACCACAACCCGGCGCAGGTGGCCGACTCGCGCCACAAGCTGTTCGTCAACCTGGCTACCGCCGACGTTTTCCTGACCAACAACTACCTTTCCTGGAACGCCCCGTACTCGTTTCTGGCCCTGGCGACCAACTCGGTGCCCGACCAATACCGCAGCAGCCGGGGGCTGATTTTGTACAAAGACGAGTACTTCGGCGAAAACCTGAACGGTCGTCCCAAACGCATGACCCTCGGCGGCGATTTACGCGGGCCGTCGGTGCTGTATACTGTCAACGATCGCATCGGGGTGGCCGTCACCTCGCGGGTGCGGTTTCTGGCGGGTTTCGCCCACGTGAGCGAGCCGCTGGCGCGCATCCTCCGGTACGGCACCGCCGAACAGGAACGCGTGGAACCGCAGGCGTTGGGCAACCGCATGGACGTGAACACCGACGGCTACGCCGAATTGGGCGGCACCGTCGGGGCCGTGCTGCTGAACCGCGACGTGGATTTTCTGAAAGCGGGCGTGACCATCAAACGCCTCGTCGGGCTGTATTCCGGCCACGTGCTGGTCGATGATTTCGACTACCGCTACGTGCCTGATCCCGCCGACCGCACCCGCGACAACATCCTGATCGAAACCATCCACGCCCGCTACGGTTTCACCAGCGAGGCGGCCTTCAAAAATTTCCGGCCCACGCCGCAGGTACTGCTCGGGCGGCAATCGGCGGGCAGCGGCTGGGGCCTCGACCTGGGCGTGGTGTACGAATTCCGGCCCGACATCAACAAGTACGATTACCACGAAAAGGGAGCGCTGAAACTCGATCCCGGCGTGAACAAGTACCGCTACCGCGTGAGCCTGGCGCTGATCGACGTGGGCGGCATCCGCTACCGGAACCCGGCGTACGTCAGCGCCTACGACGTGACCCGCACCAACCGCCTGCTCGACGGCCAGGCCCTCGGCAAACTCGACGGGGCCGACCGCGTGACCGACGACCTCAACCAGGTGCTCGGCGTCACACCCGACGACCGGCAAACGTCGTTTCGCTCGGCCTTGCCCACGACTTTCCAGGCCAGCGTGGACGTGAAGGCCCGCGAATACGTGTACGTCAACGCCACCTGGATGCAGCGCCTGCGAACGAGTGGCAGCATCGGGGCCGTCGTGCCCAACGTCCTGGCCGTGACGCCCCGCTACGAGCGCCGGGGCCTCGAAGTGGCCGCGCCGCTGAGTTTCTTCGACGATTACCGCGCGCTCACGCTCGGTTTGTCCCTTCGGCTGGGGCCGGTGTTTGCGGGCACCGACCACCTGCCCGGCCTGCTGAACCTGGGCCGACCGCGCGGCTTCAACCTGTACGCCGGGGCGCACGTGCCGCTGTTTCGCCGCCGCCCCGCCGGGCCGGACGCCTGCTGGTACGAAAAAGGCGAAAAAAAGGGGTGGCGGAAGCTGCTTTTCTGGAAAAAGTAAACCTTTCTCTTTTCCAAAAAAAAGCTCTGCAGTCCGACGACGGCGGCACCTGCCCGACGTGGGGTTCACCGCACCAGCACCACCGCCCCGCGCAACGGGGGTTGGTCGGGGGCGGGGTGGAGGATGTACGCGTAGGTGCCCGCCGGGAGCGCGTCGCCGCGCAGCGTGCCGTCGAACAGCGGCGCGTCGGGCCGGGCGGCACGATACACGAGCGTTCCCCAGCGGTCGTACACCCGGAGTTCGGCCCGTGGGTAGGCAGCGAGGCCCTTCAATTCCCAGACGTCGTTGGTGCCGTCGCCGTTGGGCGTAAATACCTCCGGCACCCAGATGCGCTGCTGAAGCCGAACCCGCACCGACGCGCTGGCCGAGCAGCCGAAGACATTCGTGGCCCGGAGCGTGTAGGTCGTGTCGGTTTCCAGCCCAACCACGCTGGTGTTGGCGGCGGTCGGGCTAGTCAGAAACTGCGGCGGCGACCACGCGAACTGCACCGGGTCGCCCGCCAGCGCGGGCCGGAGCAGGAGCATGCTGCCGAGCCAGCCGGTCAGCTCGTTGGGCATGTCAATCGTCGGTACGGGCGCGACCACCACCGCCCGTTGCACGCTGACGGTCGGGCAGCCGAGCGCCACCCGCACCGTGTAGGTGAGCAGGTGCCGCCCCAATCCCGCCGCGCGTGGGCTGAACTGCGCACCACTCACGCCGCGCCCGTCGAACAGCCCGCCCGTCGGGTGCGCCACCAGCGGAACGAGTGGAGCCTCCGTCCCGCAAACAATCGCCAGCGAATCGAACTCGACTTTTTCGCCGCCCGCCTCGCGCACGATCAGCGGCGTCGAGGTGGCCCGGCACCCCAGCGAATCGGTAGCCCGAACGGTGTAAAGCCCCGCTGTGTTGACCCGCAATTCCGCGCTGGCGGCTCCGGCAACGGGCTGGCCGTTGCGAAACCAGGCGTAGCGAACGCCGCCGCTGCCCGTCAGTTGCAGGCTTTCGCCGGGACAAATCACCGAACGGTTGGCGGCAGAAGCGAGCGCGACCGGCACCGCCACCCCGCGAATGATCGTCAGCGTGTCGGTGTGGGCCGTGCAACCGAGGGCGTTGTTTTGAATCGACGCCCAGTACCGCCCCGGCTGGCTGACGGCCAGCGAGTCGGCGGTTTGACCAAAAACGGGTTGCCCGTCGCGAAACCAGGCGTAAGCGGCGCTGACGTTGGCCGGGGCGCTGAGCGTCACTTCGCCGCCGTCGGCGCAGAGCTGGCCCTTCTTGCGGAGTCTTTCGCGCAGCGCCAGCCCGCTGATTTTCACGCCCCGCGAGCCGCTGGCTTTGCTGCACGCGGCTTTCAGCGTGGTAAAAACGGTGTACTCGCCTGGCTCGGTCACCGTCAGCGTGGACGCCGTAGCACCGGCTACGTTGAGGCCGTTGCGCCGCCACTGGTAAGCCCAGGTGGTGTTTTCGGTCGTGCGGAGTTCGAGTGTGCCGCCCGCGCAGAGGCTGGCTTCGGTCGCGCCGGGCGGCTGGTTCTGAATCTGCACCACGGGGTCGGGGGTGACCAGCGGCGGGCAATCGATGACCAGAAACTGAAACTCGCGCCGCACCTCGCCGATTTTCTGACCACCCCGAAATTCTTCCACGTTCACGGCGAAGGCGTACAACCCCAACTGCGTGGCCGTCACTGACAACTCGCCCGTTTTGGCGTCTACGCGCAGCGTCGGGCTGCCGGGAATGGCGTTGGTGGCGCTGAAACCCGTTTGCCAGCGTACGTCGGGGTAGGGGCCGGCGGTAACCCGGCCCACCTGCCCATCGAGCGGGGCCACGAGCGAATACCGCAATTCATCCCCGTCGGGGTCGGTGCCGCCGAAGGCAAACGAGAACGGCTCGCCCTTGCAAACGTACTCGCCGTTGATGAGCCCAAACGCGGGTGAGGAGTTGGCAAAAGCCAGCCCGGTCTTCAGCAGGGGCGGAAATTCAAGGTAAAACGTGTAACCCACCACATCCGGCTGCGCCAGGTTCTGCACCGAGCCGTTGCGGTTTCCGGTCTGCGCGCTGACGTAGTAGCCTTTCGGGTCGACGTAGTCCGCCGGGTTCAGTTGAACGTCCGCCTCGAAGGTGGCCACGACGATGTTCTGGTTGCGAAACCGGGCACACACTTCGTTGGTGAACACCACCGGTTGGCGCTGGCCAACTTCAGTGGCCGTGAGCACGAGCAGGCGGACGTTGTCGCTTTTCCGAAAAAGGCCGAGGGCGGCGCTCCGGGTCTGACCCGCGACGGGTCCGTCCTCAAAATAATTCGTAACGAAGATCTTAAAATGCCCCGGCTTGTCGCCCACGGAGCGCATTTCGAGTTGGCCGCCCACCTGGTGAGTGGCGAGGGCCGGAAAACTAAAAAGCAGGGCGAAAACGGACGACAGGATTCGGCGGAAAAGCAGTCGCATGGAAAGAAGGGGAGACGTGGGCGCTCGATTGGTTCGGGGAAAAAGCGGTTGGGGATCCGGCGGATCAACGAAGAACCGCGTCGGTGTATTTCAGCACCTTCGGGAAAGAGGAAACCAAACCGGGACCGACCCGACCGCAATTCGTTCACGAAGGCTCCCGAATGAATTCGGCCAGCAGCCGATTCACGACATCGGGATTTTCCCACGGAACCAAATGCCCGGCTTCTTCAACAACCTGCGGCGCTTGCCGCCAGATGGACGGGTTGGGCGCATCCAGGTAAGCCAGGTTATGAAGCTGATCTTCCGCGCCCACCACGAGGGCAACCGGCACGGTGGCGTGTTGAATCAGGCGTTTCTCGCTTTCGTAGTGGCCATCGATGACGCCCCGCAAAATTCCCGCGTGGATGTTGGGGTCGGTTTGGGCGAAATCGCGAAGCAGAAAATCCGGTACGTCGGTCGCGTCAGGCCGGAGCAGGTGCCGGGCGTAGGCCGCCACGTCGGCGGCGGACGGGTCGGGCTGATAGACCCGTTCAAGCACCGGATTGGGTTTGTACATCAGGTGCGGTTCCATCGGTTTGGCAATGGGCACCGTCAGGGCCACGACCCCCCGGCAGTTCTTCAATTCGGGCAACGTTTGCAGCACGACGTGCCCGCCCAGGGAAAGACCGACCAGCACGTAATCCGTCAGGTGAAGCTGTTCGATGAAGGCCAGCACGGTTCGTTTGTAACTTTCTAAACTGTACTCGCCCGCCCGGCCCGACTGCCCGTGCCCCGGCAGGTCGAACGCCAGCAGCCG
This sequence comes from Spirosomataceae bacterium, assembly GCA_965249815.1. Taxonomy (GTDB): domain Bacteria; phylum Bacteroidota; class Bacteroidia; order Cytophagales; family Spirosomataceae; genus JAJAZB01. The sequence goes on from CBDFMV010000003.1 coordinate 3,434,875, forward strand.
GTGTTCGCGCAACGCCGGACTCGCGAATTGCTTTTCCCAAATGCGAACGGACGAACAGCGACCGTGCACGAACAAAATCGCTTTCCCGCTGCCCGCCCGTTCGACGCAGTGGAGGGGTATTGTGTTGACGACCACACGGTGTTCGGTCTGGGTATTCACCATAAAATTCTGGAGAGGGGTTACAACAGCCTGCGCTCGATGGCGTACCGCAGCAGTTCCAGCGCGTTCTGGCAATTGGTTTTACGCAGCATGTTGCGGCGGTGGGTGTTCACCGTGTTGAAACTCAGGTGCAGTTTATCGGCCACCTGCTTGCTGCTGAAGCCTTCCACGGCCCACTTCAGGATTTCAATCTCCCGCGCACTCAACAGCCGCTCCGGGGCCACGTCGGGGAAGTATTCCTTCGCGTGGAGCAGCGTCCAGCGTTGGGTAGCCGGGTCGCGCTGCTCGATTTGGTGGACGATTTTCCCCGGTTCGGCAAAGTCTGTGATGTCCTGGGTCGTGCCGAAAATGGCGGTGGGGGCCGCCTGCCCGGCGGTGTTCAGGATGGTGTTGCGCTGCAAAATGGTACGGTATTGCCCTTCCTGATTTTTAAACCGGAAGCTCTTGGAAAACCTCAACTGGGCCAGGTTTTCGGGAGGTTGTTGGGCGATAAACCGCACCTCGTCGGGGAACATCCTCGTGCTGAACACCTCGAAATCGTGCCGGTGGAACAGCATGAATTCAAGCCCACCCTCCAGAAACGCCTCTTTCGGATGCCCCATCACCCGCCTGGCGTTCGGACTCAGAAACGGGTACTGCCTGGACTGGTAATCCAGCAGGAACACATCGGCAGACGCCAATTCCAGGTACGGGTGCACGGCTCCGGCTTCCTTCAGGTACTCGGCGCAGTCCCAGGCACTCGGTTGCGGTTGGGCCGCCAGCCGGTTGAGGTAATCGTGGTAGGTGGGTGAGGGGTTCGTTTTCACGAATCAATCAAAAGGGAAGGCAACGTGTTGGGCGAAAGATACTTAAAAATGAGTATTGCGCTGCGCGGAGGGCGCGGCGAGTTTTGCATATCCAATGCAAAAACGGGGAAAATACCCCTGGTGAAGGGGGAAAGGCCCGTTGCTGGCATCGGGAAACAGCTCCAGCTTTGTACCCTGAGAATTGAAGAAAATACTTAAAAAACACTCCCCATTTTTTCAAAATCGCTTACCATGAAAAAATTTCCCCTTTTCGTTCTTTTGTTTCTCTGCACCGGTCTGTTCCAATGCAGCAAGAACACGTCGAATGACGTCGCTCCCGGAAGCGACGTCCAGACATTGAGCGACCCCACCGAAATTTCGAAGGTAGTCGTCATCCCCGGTGCCACCCTCGAAACCGGCACTCCGCCTCCGTCCACCCCAACGAAGGCGGGTACTCCCGTGCTATCGACGCCGACACCTGAACTGAGTACAATTAGCGGGCAGGAAGCAACCCTCACGCTCAACTACTCCAACGCGGTGGGCGGCATCAACTACATCTACGTCCAGTTCGATGGGGCGAGCGTGTATTTCAAAATTCCCATTGCCAATTCTGGCACGGCGGGAACCATAAAAATTCCCGTGCGAGTGCCCGAGAAGGTGGAATTGGCCAATTTCAAATGCTACAGCATGACGACGTTCGCCACGACTTACAATGGGGCGTGCCGTGAACTTACCCGGGGCAACTGCTTGTCTGCCAGTCTGCCGCCGCGGCCCGGCAAAAGCAAAGTTAGCATCGGCGGAAAGAGTTATGATGGTACGGCAGCCTGCGACCTGAATTTCGGCCAGTTCGGACGGGGTTACGGCATTCTCATCAACGATTCGCAATTCGTGGTGCTGTACAACATGAGGCAGGGAAACAACCAGTTGGGCGATTTTGAGGCGATGGCGTCCAACTCAGGCAGCGGCGTACCGAGTTCACCGTTCGCACTCTACTTCGACGGCACCACCATTTACTACTCTACTTCGGGGACGGCCACGGCGGGTGGAAAAACGGTTTCCACGTCCGTCACGCTGAAGGAACTCACCGGTTCCCGACGAATCAGCGTTTCGGCGACTGGCAACTGCCAGTGAGATATTTCCGTACTCTTTCCCTGCTCTGGCTTGGCGGCCTGTCTTTAAACCGCGCCAGTCTGGGATGGGATAGAGTCGCAGACTCGCGCCATAAACTGCGGAACGTACCTAACTAATTTTTCACATTATTTCTCTCGTTTCTATGAAAACGCTAAACTGCCGCGACGTAGGGTTCGACTCCGAGCGCCTGCTCAAGGCGATTTACTCTAAACTGAGTATGCTCACGAGAGTGATGCTTTTTGCCTTGATCTTGATATGGCCTGGACTTACTTCTTTCGCTCAAACCAGAACAATTGAAAAGACCATTACTCCGCCCCAAACCATTTATGAATCGGGTGAAGGTCGGGTGCAGATACAGTTTCTGCTTTTTCCTTGTGATAACAAACTGTCAGATCGAAAGTATGGATTCTACAATACGCTTTACTCGAAGGGAGGGTACGTGAGCGGAAAGTTCGATTATGAATTGTGCGCTGGAGGTACGCATACGGAAGATTTTACGGTGTACCTTAACAAAGTAGGAGAAATCAGGAGCGACGGTGCGTGGATTCTGAACACGAACCGCGTCCTGCAGGTGTATGACGTGAAATTCCACGACCCCGAAGCCACCGCGCGGGAGCGCGAGGAGGAACAACGCCAGGCCAACGAGCGCCGGGAAACCGAAGCTCGTGAGCGGGAGAGACGCGACCGCCTCGAGGAAGAACAGCGCGAGCGGGAGGCCGAGCAGCGTCGGCAGCGAGAGGAACAAACCCGGCAAGCCAACGAAGCGGACCAGCGCTTGCAGAACGCCGCCAACCAAAACAGCGACCCGGTGACGAAGGCCATGTACGAGGCCAACCGGCGCAACGCCGAAGCCATTCGGGACCCCCAGGAGCGCCAGCAGTTTTTGAACCAGCATGCCCAACTCGCCGAGCAAAGCGCCCGCAGCCAGCAAGCCATCGACGGCTTGTCGAAAGCTGCCACCGACCTGGCCTCCATCGAAGTGGACGATTTGGCCGAAAGCGATATGCTGGTTGTGCTGGGCGGGGGCATCAGCAACCTGGCTTCGCCGTATTTCGTCAGCAACCGAACGACGACCAGCGCGGGGAATCCCACGAACTGGTTCCTCAACATGGGGATTCTCAACCGAACCGGGTTGTCGTTCCTGTTCAGCATGGGGTCGCTCAACCAGGTGAACGACAAGTTCGTCGTATACACAACCGCGACCAATGGCAATTCTTACGCGTTCGACGGAAAACTCAACGCCAAAGCCACGCAATATCAGTTCAGCCTGGGCAAGGATTTGTTCTCGAAAAACGGGCGCTTCCACGCGTTTTTGGGCGGATCGGTTGGCTACTTAAGCTTGGACAACCACGACTGGACGCAAGGGTCCAACAAATTTTCCGAAGCAAAAATCGGTGACGGGGCCTGGTACGGCGGGCTGAACGGGCAGGTATTCGTCTTTTTCAGCCAACGTTTGGGCCTGAACGTCGGAGCGAACTACAACCTGTTTTTCAAAAAAGTAGAGGACACCCGGTTTTACCAGACCAATAACCCTCTGATCTGGAACGCAGGACTGACGTTGCGACCATTCTAATCCCTCGGCCACGATTCGTGGTGCATAAAACGAAAAGTTAATCGCATAGCCGCAACAGAATTTCCTCACTCCCGCATGAAATACTCCTACCTTTTCCTCCTCCTGCTCGCCGCCCTCTCCTGCAAAAAATCCGACCCCCAATCCAACCAAAAAACCCTCCTCACCTTCGCCTTCACCAAAGCCGCTAACCCCACCCTGAGCGCCGACGCGAGCGGGATGATTTCCGGCCAGCAGGTCACGCTGATACTTCCGGCGGGCACGAAAGCCGACGCGCTGAAGGCCACGTTTAGCGCCTCGCCGTTAGCGAACGTCAGCGTGGGGGGCACGAAGCAGGAAAGTGCCGTGACCAGTAACGACTTCACCCGGCCTGTGACGTACCGCGTGACCGCCGAAGACGGCAGCACCGCCGACTACACGGTAACCGTCACCGTGGCGAAGTCGGGCGAGAAATCGCTGGCGGCGTTTTCGTTTTTGAAAACGGCTAACCCGGACCTGCCCGCCGATTTGCCGCTTACCCTGAGCGGCACCCAACTCGCCGCCACGCTCCCGGCGGGGGTGAAACCCACGGGGCTGAAGGCGTCGTTCATGGCTCCGCCCGCCGCGACGGTCACGGTGAACGGCGTGAAACAGGAGAGTGGCGTGACCGCCAACGATTTCACCAACCCGCTCACGTACCGCGTCACCGCCGAGGACGGCAGTACCGCCGACTACACCGTGACGCTGACCGTCACGAAGTCGAACGCCCGCGAACTGCTCTCGCTCCAGTTTTTGAAGACCGCCAACCCCAGCCTCAGCGACGACGTAACCGTGCCCCTGAACGCGGCCAAAACCGGCTACCTCGTTACCCTGCCCACCGGCGCAACCCCGGCGGCGCTGAAGGCCACATTCACGACCTCGCCGGGCGCGACCGTGACGGTGAGCGGCGTGGCCCAGACCAGCGGGACGACGACCCCGGATTTCAGCAAAGCCATCACCTACCGGGTCACGGCAGAAAACGGGGAGTATAAGGAGTACACGGTGGAGACCAGCGTGCAGGTGGACATTGCCACCGTCGAAAACGCCGTCAAAGCCTTCATGGATAAATACAGCGTGCCGGGCGTGTCCATCGCCATCACGAAAGACGAGCGCCTGGTGTACGCCAAAGGCTACGGCTTCGCCGACAAAGCCACGAATTCGCCCGTCACGACCAGCAGTCTGTTTCGGTTGGCCAGCGTTTCCAAACCCATCACCGCCATTGCGGCCATGAAACTGGTGGACGAAGGCAAACTGGCCCTCGACCAAAAGGTGTTTGGCGCGGGCGGCATTCTGGGCACCACCTACGGCACCCAACCGTATTCGGCGAACCTGGAAAAAATCACCGTGCGCCAACTCCTCAGCCACACGGCGGGCGGCGATGCCTGGACCAGCGGCTGGGACCCTGCCAACAACCGAATCGATCCGTTTTACCAGAAAGAATGGCTCGGCTACACCAACGGTCAGGTGATCTCCGCCACACTCGATACCCGGCCACCCACCCAAACCCCCGGAACGAAGTACAATTATTCCAACGTGGGCATCAACATGATGGGACGGGTCATTGAAAAAGCGACGGGTCAATCGTATGTCACCTACGTGCAGGAGTCAGTCTTAAAACCCCTCGGCATCGCAGCCCCGACCATGCGCATGGGCGGCACGACCCTGGCCGAGCGCCTGCCCAACGAGGTGGTGTACTACAATCCGTACCCTGGCTACGACCAACCCTACGATTTCCCCGTACCGCGCATGGATGCGCACAGCGGCTGGATTACCTCGGCTGCCAACCTGGCACGACTGCTGACGTTCGTGGATGGTTATTCGGCCAAAAAAGACATCATTTCGGAGAAGACCCGGCTCGAAATGATAACGCCCAGCGACGTGAGTGTACCCGCCGGGGGGTATTCAGGCTACGGACTGGGCTGGTACGCGTCGGTGAATGGCGCGTACTGGCACTCCGGGGGCATGGCCGGAACAGCGACCTACTGGTTGAAAATTGGCAACTACACCTTCGCCATCCTGACCAACACCCGCTCCCAAGCCAGCGACTACTACGCCGCCATCGACCAGCTTTGCTACCAAATGACGGCCAACCTGACGCTGACCGGCTACATGAAAGGCGACCAGTTCGAGGTGTTTTACAAGTAATGATTTTCTGCACGACAGGGTAAGGTAAGCTATATCAATAGCTTACACTCTCTAAACCAAACTGGTTCACTATGAAACCTGCCCTTCTTCTTCTCCTGATTTTGCTGGTCCTCCCCCATGCCCACGGGCAAAATCCCACTCCCCGAAAAATGAATATGCTCGTTCACATCACCTGCGGGCCAGCGGACCCCACCCGCGCCGCGCTGGGTTTTCTGGTCGCCAAAACGGCCCTCGCCGAAGGGCACACGGTAGCGCTGTTTCTGGCTGGGGATGCCGTCGTGTTGCTGCGTGACGCCGAATTGAACAAGGTAACGGGCCTCGGTACCGGCTCGCTCCGCGAACATTTCGACGCCATCGTGAAGGCGGGCGGAAAGTTCTATTTGTCGGGGATGTCGTCGAAGGCGCGGGGTGTAACGGAAGCTGACCTGCAAGGAAAACCCGCCGAGTTTGCCATGCCCAACGTACTGGTGAAGCTGGCCACCGAAAGCGACCGGATGTTTACGTACTAACCTTTTTCACGCTTCAAAAATGAAAACGCTAACAAGACGTGGCCTTTTGTCACAAGTACCACTGGCGGCGACGGGGTTGTTCCTCTGGCCGGAGGCAATCGCGGGTCAGGTAGCCCCAAAGCCCGGCGCATCTGCGGCGGAAGACGACGCGCTGCTTTTGCATGAGGCGACGGTCATGCGCGAAATGGCGAAATCATCGTACGATTTTCTCTGGCAAATCCTGGCGGGTATCGACGAAAAAGAAGCCGATTGGCGACCAAACCCGGAGTCTAACCCGACCCGCTGGATGGTCGAACACCTGTGCTGGTTTGAAGAGTGGGCCGCCGACACCATCGAAAACAAGGGGCGTTATTTAACCGATAAAAAGCCGGGTAAAGTAGCCGAACCGTCGCTGGAAAAATTAAAAGCGCGGTTCGATGCCAACCGCACCCGGACGGACGAACTGGTCGCCAAACTAACCCCGGAGCAGTTGAAGCGGGAGATCACCTTCGTGGGTCGTTTCCCATCCACCATTCAAAAGATGCTGCGCATTCACGTCTCTCACCTGGCGGGCCATCTTTATCAGATTCGGTACGTGCGGGGCACGTTCAGCCGGGTGTTCCACACCAACAAAGCGATTTTTGATCCGTGGTAATTCCTGTCCTGATTTTTTAAACCTTTCTCAAAGCAATCCCATGAAAACGCTCAACTGCCGCGACGCCGACTTCGACTGCAACGCCCAAATCAAGGCCGAAACTGACGAGGAAATCCTCGCCCAGGCGGCCGAACACGCCCAAACCGTGCACCACGTAACGGTGACGCCCGAACTGGCCGAAGGGCTGAAATCCCTGATCCGGGAAGAAGCGTGAGGTCGGCGAGTTCAGGCCGTTTTTCGTTCTTTTATCCATCAAACCCCCAACTCAATGTCCCGTTCAACCCTCATCCTCGTTGTCAGCGTGTACAGCCTGCTGGTTGTGCTATACATGCTCGTCGCCCCAGCCGCCGCGTTGGAAGCATTTGGTGTGCCCGCGCCGGACAAGTACCACCTCGCGCTGCATCAACTGATGGGTATGCCGATTCCCGGCCTGAGCGTCATTGGGTTGATGATTCGCAACGCCGAGCCGTCGGTGGGCCTGCGGGCGTACCTGGCCGGCAACGCCACCAACCTGATTGGTTTCGTCGCTCTGACGGCCTACGAATCCATCGCCCGCGATATCCCCATTTCGACCCTGCTCATGGTGGACAGTATCTGGCGGCTGGCCCTGGGGCTGGGCCTTGTGTACCATCTGACGCGCCTGAAGCCGGTGGTTGGAGTGGCCTGAGGGGAAATCCGCCCCGGTCGGACGTGTACAAACGGCGGCGTTGTAACCGGCCCAGGTGCCGGTTGCAACGCCGCCGTTTTTCCGCATCTTGCCGGAACTTTCCCCCGACGACGTTCATGAAGCCCATTTACGGCCTGACGACTGCCTTGTGCCTGCTCGCCACGACCCTTTGCCGCGGGCAATCGGAAGTTTACTTTCAATTCGTGCCGCCGCCGGGCGAGCGCCTCGAAACGGGTTGGAAATGGCAGGCGGGCGACAACCCCGACTGGGCTAAACCCAACCTCGACGACGCCCGGTGGGCACCCATCGACCCATCCCAGGACATCATGGATTTGCCCCAGCTTTGGCAAACCCGCGTCGGCTGGCTGCGCCTGCGTTTCGCAGTCGACAGCCTGATGGCGCGGAAGGCGCTTGCCCTGCTGGTGCAGCAGATGGGCGCGTCGGAGATTTACCTCAACGGGCAGTTGATCGGGAAATTTGGTGATTTTGGTGGCAAAAACGGGTAAGTGCGGGCGGCCACGCCCGCCATCGGGACGTTCATCGGGGCACCCATCCGCCGCGCCGGGGAGCAGGTGCTGGCCGTGCGGTTTTCCGTCCAGCCCGGCTTGCCGTATTTTCAGTTCGTCCGCCAGCGCAACGTGGCCCTGACGCTGTTGCTGACGGACGTCAACGCCATCAACGGCTTTCGCCGGAACGAACTCCGCCTTCCCTTCGACTACTTCAAGTTCGGGCTGTTTTTCCTGCTGGCCATCCTCCACCTGGCCCTGTGGGGCTTCGGCACGGCACGAATTTCGAACGGCTATTTTTTTGGCTACGCCTTTTGCACGGCCTTGAGTTCAGTGCTCCTGGGGCTGGTGTTTTACCACGTTGGCGACACGGCCACCTGGCTGGTGGTGCTGCTGGCGGTCTCGGTGCTGTACATCGCCCTCGGCGCGTTCCTGCTGACGGCCATTTACACCATCTTCAACCGGCGCAGGGGCGTCGTGTACTGGGGGTTGCTGGCCTACGGAGTCGCGGGTTTGGTGCTCCTGTTCGCCCGCTACCACGGCAGCTACAACCTGGGTATCACGCCGTTCGCTTTCCTGATGCTGCTCGAGGTCGTCCGCGTTACGGTGCTGAGCACCCGGAAAAGATTGCGCGGAGCGGCCATCATCGCCGGAGGGTGCCTCTCGTTCGGCGTGTGCTACTCGGTTTGGGCGGCCATTAACCTGGGGTACCTGCCCTACGGCCCGGCCCAACTTTACCTGCACGTGGCCTACAATATGGGCTTCATCAGCTTGCCGGTTGCCATTTCCATTTACCTGGCCCTGGGGGCGGCCTTCGACAGCCACGCCCTGGCCCAGAAACTGGGGGAGGTCGAAGAACTTTCGGCGGAAAAACAGCAGATTCTGGCGACGCAGAACGAAACCCTCGAAAAAGAGGTCGGCGAGCGAACGGCCGAACTTAACCAGTCGCTCACCGACCTCAAATCCACGCAGGCCCAGCTCATTCAACGGGAAAAAATGGCTTCGCTGGGTGAGCTGACGGCGGGCATCGCCCACGAGATCCAGAACCCGCTCAATTTTGTCAACAACTTCTCGGAAGTCTCCGCTGAACTGATGGACGAAGTGCAGGAGGAGCGGGAAAAAGGGGAGGAACGGGACGACGGACTGGTGGACGAGTTGCTCGACGACGTGACGCAGAACCTGCGAAAAATCACCCATCACGGCCAGCGGGCGGCGTCCATCGTGCGCGGGATGCTCGAACACAGCCGGGCCGCGCCGGGACAAACGCAACCTACCGACCTCAACGCGCTGGCCGACGAGTACCTGCGCCTGGCCTACAACGGCGCGCAGGCGAAAGACAACCGCTTTAACTGCACGTTGCAAACCGACTTTGACCCGATACTGCCCCCGGCGAACGTAGAGCCGCAGGAAATGGGCCGGGTGTTGCTCAACCTGTTTCACAACGCGTTTTACGCCGTTTTGGAGAAGCAAAAAAATCAGAACCAAAACCTGTTAGGTCTTAAAGACCTAACAGGTTTGTCCGGGTTGTCCCCGTATCAACCCACCGTGGGCGTCAGCACGAAGCGGCGAAACAGATGGGTTGAAATCCGCGTCACCGACAACGGTACGGGCATGCCCGAAGCGGTGCAGGGAAAAATCTTCCAGCCGTTTTTCACGACCAAACCCACCGGGCAGGGCACCGGCCTGGGACTGAGCCTCAGCTACGACATCGTCACGAAACGGTACGGCGGTGAACTGGCCGTGGAGAGCCAGCCGGGAGAAGGCGCCGAATTCATCGTTCGGCTACCCGTTGCGGCGGGGGAGTAGCGCCTACGCGGTTGGATTTATCAGCAAAACGATCTGGAAAAGAAGGACGGCGTGCTCCGGTGCCCGGAGCACGCCGGTCGTTCACAAAATATACTGGCTCAAATCCCGGTTTTTCACCAGCCCCGAAAGCCGCTCGCTGACCAACTCTTTCGTCACGACCACCTTCGCGTTCGGCCCGATGGTGTCGGGGATGTCGAAGAGGAATTCGTTGAGCAAATGGCTCATCACCGTTTGCAGGCGGCGTGCGCCAATGTTTTCCATCTGGGTGTTGATCTGGTAGGCGATTTCGGCCAGCGCGTCTAGGGCATCGTCCTGAAAAGTGAGTTCCACGCCTTCCGACGCCAGCATGGCCTCGTACTGCCGGGTGAGGGCGTTTTTGGGTTCTTTCAGAATCCGGGAAAAATCGGCCTGCGTGAGCGGATTCAGTTCCACCCGAATCGGAAAACGACCCTGCAATTCAGGAATCAAATCGCTGGGTTTGGAAACGTGAAACGCCCCGGCGGCGATGAACAGCACGTGGTCGGTGTTGACCACGCCGTGCTTGGTGTTGACCGTCGAACCTTCCACAATCGGCAGCAAATCGCGCTGGACGCCCTCGCGGCTCACGTCGGGGCCGCCGCCGCCCGCCGTCCGGCCCCCGGCGATTTTGTCCACTTCGTCGATGAAAATAATGCCGAGGTTTTCGGCCTTGCGGATGGCTTCTTCCTTCACCTCGTCCATGTCGACGAGCTTGGCGGCTTCTTCTTCGAGGAGGATTTTCTTGGCTTCGGCGATGGTCACCTTGCGTTTTTTGCGCTGTTTGGGCATCATGTTGCCGATCATTTCCTGAATGTTCATCATCGAAACGTCGTCGATGGGTCCACCCATCACGCCGATGTTGGGCATCCCGCCGCTCTGCACGTTGATTTCGATTTTGCGGTGGTCCATCTCGCCCGACCGGATTTTGTCGCGGAACCGCTCGCGGGTGCGCTCGTTGAGTTCGAGGTCGGTTTGGGGCATGGTGTTGTCGTCGGGGTCAACGACGGGGACGGGTTCGCCGTGAAAACCAACGGACGTGTTGCGCATGGGCGGAATGAGCGCGTCGAGGATGATGTCTTCGACGGCCTGAGCAGCGCGCTCCTTCACCTGCTCTTTTTTGGCGGCCTGCACCATGTGGACGGACTGCTCGACCAAATCGCGCACCATGCTTTCCACGTCGCGGCCCACGTAGCCCACTTCGGTAAACTTCGAGGCTTCGACTTTCGTGAAGGGCGCGTCAGCGAGTTGGGCGAGGCGGCGGGCGATTTCGGTTTTGCCGCAGCCCGTCGGGCCAATCATCAGGATGTTGTTGGGGGTGATGTCGCGCTGCATGTCGGCGTCGGCGTTCATGCGCCGCCAGCGGTTGCGCAGCGCGATGGCCACGTTGCGCTTGGCGTCGTGCTGGCCGATGATGTACTTGTCGAGTTCGGCCACGATCTGGCGCGGCGTCAGGGAATCTAAGGAATTGGGCATGAATGCAGATCAGGCTGCCTGAGGCAGTTCCTGAAGGTAGGCGTTGATTTGTTGGAAAGGAGGCAATCGGCGCAGCTTTTCAATGGCCGAAGGAGGAAGGTTGCCAAAGAGTTTTTGAATTGTTTGAATGGAAAGAAGGCCAAACCGTTTTTCGAGGACCCGTTTCGGTTGGTATCTTCCCTCAATCAATTCACCGGGCGTGAATTCCTCGCCGGTGATTTCCTTGATAACGGACGGTTCCTGAAAAAGCACGGCTTCGATTTGCGGTTCAAAAAGTACAACAGCCAAGTCCTCATTTCGTGGTGCTCTCCGAAGGTATGAAAAAATGAAATCTCGGCGTTCGGCAATGGTTGCCGGATCGTTGCTATCCGCGTCTGCTACTAAAATTACGCGGGCATTTTTCGAAGAAAGGATGGATGATGCCAGGCCAAGGGCCGATGAGTATCCACTTCCTACGATAATTTCAAGGTCTGGATACTCACGAAAAAGGTTCATTAACAGCAACTTATCCGTGATTCCTTCAGTAATGATGACTGTTTTCATAACCAGAACAGGAGTTAGATTGACGTCAAAACGAAATAAGCGTGCCCTTCTTCAACAAAGTGCCTGTACTTTCTGAGCAAAGCATTGCAAATTTTCTCAGCGTCCAACACGAAGTTTATGTCATTTTGATCCCAAAGCAGTACAGCTTGAGGGGCAGTGAAATCAGCAAGAACCAAGGCGGGTTCAGTAAATCCACTTACGCTGAAGACACTGCCGATGGCACCAGAATGTCGCCGAAGCAATTGGTTGCGAAGTTTGGCGATGGGTTCGAAGTTGACCTTCGTGGCGTAATGCTTCGACTCAATTAGGCAAGTCAGGTGTTGCACATGGACGACACCATCGAGTTGCTCGACCGGTTCGTCAAATAAATCGACCATAAATGGATACCGTACTGCCGCCTCGTCAAGTTCAAAAGCTCTCAAAATCAGGTACTCGAACGCTTTACCCGGCTCCCAGCCCGGCGTGTCGCCCGCCAAGACACCCGCCCAGAGTTGGCGCAGTTCGGCCCATCCGAGGGCCTGGATTTGGGATTGGTATGCGGGGTCGGTCACCGGTGGGCGAGAATCACTTCGGGCAAATGTAATATCTTTGACCCGCACCCTTCACGGCAAATCATTTCTAATTTGGCATTCTAAATTCGTCTTTGTCATTCTAAATTCGTCAATCCCTCCGTGAGTACACTTCCTGCACCATTCGCCGAACTCGACCGCAAAAACGCCGAAGCCGAACAGGGCGGCGGCCCCCGCCGCATCGAAGCCCAGCACAAAAAAGGCAAACTCACCGCCCGCGAACGCGTCCAGTTGCTGCTCGACGAAGACAGTTTCGAGGAAATCGGCAAGTTTGTCATGCACCGCAGCCGCGACTTCGGCCTCGACCAGGAGCACTACCTCGGCGACGGCGTCGTGACGGGCTACGGCACCATCGCCGGGCGGCTGGTGTACGTGTACGCGCAGGATTTCACGGTGTTCGGCGGCGCGCTGAGCGAAACCCACGCCGAGAAAATCTGCAAAATCATGGACCTGGCGATGAAAAACGGCGCGCCCGTCATTGGCCTCAACGACTCCGGCGGGGCGCGCATTCAGGAGGGTGTCGTGTCGCTGGCGGGTTACGCCGATATTTTTTACCGGAATACGCTCGCCTCGGGCGTCATCCCGCAACTCTCGGCCATCATGGGGCCGTGCGCGGGCGGGGCGGTGTATTCGCCCGCCATCACAGATTTCATTTTCATGGTCGAGGGCACGAGTTACATGTTCGTGACCGGGCCGAACGTGGTCAAAACCGTGACCCACGAGGAAGTGACCGCCGAAGAACTCGGCGGGGCCAGCACCCACAGCACCAAAAGCGGCGTGGCCCACGTGGCCTCGGCCAACGAGGTGGCCTGCCTTCAGGATTTAAAAAAACTGCTCAGTTTCTTGCCCCAAAACTGCGAAGACGAGCCGCCCCGCCTGCCGTACCAGCCCGCCGACGAGCGCCGCCCCGCCCTCAACGACCTCATCCCCGCCAACCCCAACCAGCCCTACGACATCCGCGAGGCCATCGAAGGCGTGCTCGACGAAGGGTCATTTTTTGAAATTCACAAGAATTTTGCCGACAACATCGTCGTCGGGTTCGCCCGGCTGGCGGGACGAAGCATCGGCATCGTGGCCAACCAGCCCGCCGTCCTGGCGGGCGTGCTCGACATCCACGCCAGCACGAAAGCCGCCCGCTTCGTGCGCTTCTGCGATAGTTTCAACGTCCCGCTGCTGGTGTTTGAAGACGTGCCCGGCTTCCTGCCCGGCACCGATCAGGAGTGGAACGCCATCATCACCAACGGGGCCAAGCTGCTTTACGCTTTCTGCGAGGCCACCGTGCCCCGCGTGACGGTCATCACGCGCAAAGCCTACGGCGGTGCCTACGACGTGATGAACTCCAAGCACATTGGGGCCGATCTCAACTTCGCCTGGCCCACCGCCGAAATCGCCGTGATGGGCGCGAAGGGCGCGGCGGAAATTATTTTTAAACGGGAAATCGCCGAAGCCGACGACCCGGCGGCCCGACTCCAGGAAAAGGTACACGAGTACACCCAGAAATTTGCCAACCCCTACCGCGCCGCCTTCCGGGGTTACGTGGACGAAGTCATCCGGCCCGAAGACACCCGGCGCAAGCTCATCCGTGCCTTCGCCATGCTCGAAAATAAAGTGGCGACATTGCCGAGGAAGAAGCATGGGAATATTCCGCTGTAAAAGCCCTCGAATGGACAAATTTCTCGTGGCCATCAAGACGTTGTGGGTTTTCACGCTGGTCAATTTGGCGGGCCAAAGCAGCGGAATGGGCGCTTCCTTGCCCGATTCTACGCTTCGCTCCAGCTACGTGGCGGTTGGCGTCAACTTTCTGCCTTTTCTGAACGGGTCAGGAGAAATCGAGGCGGAGTGGCGAGTGAGTAAACGCGTTTCCATAACTGCGAGCGGCTTGCGCTCCTGGCGTGCGACGTTTTCGAATAACACGCGTGACAACGCCATCCGCCGAACGACGACGGGCTGGGCCACGGGCCTGGGAATCAGATTCTATCCGCTTCGATCAAACTGGCTGTTTGTGGGCTTGCAAGCGTATCGACTTTCTTTCGAGCAGAAGGCATTTTCAGATGCCTTCGGTTTCCCGCCTTCGGTTCAAGAAAATGATGGAGCCTTGACGTGGGGACTCGCCGCGTCATTGGGAACAAACGTAACTATCAACCGACGTCTGGATTTGGACTTCAGCCTTCAAGTCGGTGACGTTTATGGCCGGAAAGAATACCTGAATTTTTTCGTGCCGGGCCTGGGAATTAACGGCAGGTACTACGTCCGGTTGCATTTGACCCCGCGCTTTAGGTTTTGACAAGGGGATTCGGCGGAGAAGACGACCGCCACAAGCTGGGTCTTTGGTGTGCTCGAAAACAAGGCGGTGGGTTTACCGAGGAAGAAGCATGGGAATATTCCACTTTGAGCCATGAAAGCATTCGCAATTCAAATACTTTTTATCACTTTTTTTTGCCAAGTGGCGTACGCTCAATTGCAAATTGAACGCATTTCGATTGAGGCAAATTTAGGACTTGGCATTTCGCTCCAGCCGGACAAAAACCTAAGTCCGCCTCTCACGTCAATGGGGAATGTGACGGCTGAAACTTCACGCGGTTGGATTCTGGCAGCCGAAGTCGGACAAACGCATTTTCGCAGCGCTACTTTTCCAAGAAAAGTACAAGGCTTTTATTCCGAGTTATACCTCCGAAACGAGCACGTTTTTTATGGAATCCGCTTCGGCAAATCGTTTCAACTTGACAGTTCCCGAACTAAATTCGTTTTATCGACTGGATTGAATTCGCTTCAACTCATTGAGCCAATACAAGTTAGGCCAGGTGGATTTGGTGTGAATGTTGACAAATCAGAAACGTATTGCCTGAACGTTCCTGCGCAAATTGATTTTTGGATTCCCATCAAACAAAATCAAAATAAGTGTTTCGTGGTTAGCGCCCGTGGAAATATGAATGCTTGTCATTCCTTCCTCATTTTTGGAATCGGTTTAAAAGGCACGATTTATTCAAAATTGGATAAAATCAGGCTTTTCTGGTTGAACCGCTCTAAGGCTTTGAATCAGAAGCATGGGAATATACCGCTGTGAGCCATGAGAACGCTATCACTGACTGCCCTAATCGTTTCAGGTTTTGTTCAGCCGATGCGTGCTCAATTCCGGATTGAGCGTGTGTTGATTGAACCCAACATCGGAATAGGGATTTCGACACTTCCTGATAAAATGTTAAGCCCACCCCTGGCTTTGATGGGCAGTGTTACCGTTGAAACTACACACGGAGGTGCATTTGTGATCGAAGCTGGTGGCGTTAATTTTCGTGATGCCGCCTTTCCTCAAAAACATAATACATTACTCTTTTCACACTATGTACGGCGTAACATCTCCTTTTATGGAGCCAGAATTGGAAAAACTTTCCTGTTAAACGATGCTGGACAGCGATTGGCGTTGACCGTAGGATTGAATTCATTGGATGTTATTGAACCCATTGGTATCAAACCCGGCATTTTGTATTCAGCTATTGAAAAAGACACAAGTAGCTATTTGAATATCCCACTTCAAATTGAGTATCACGTCTTGCGTAAACATAATCCAAGCAGACGCCTCGTTTTTACGGCTCGATGGAATTTCAACGCCTATCACTCTTTTCCGATTCTTGGCGTTGGGTACAAAGCAGCTATTTTCCGAAATCGAAAAATTTGAAGGGTTTTTTACATCAAATAATCCTTCCGGGAAATCTACTGGGCTAATTTTTCGCCCGAAAAATTAGCCGAAATCGCCAAGACCCTGCGTCGCTTTCACGACCGCTAAAATCCCGCCCCCATAAACTTCCCCGCCACTGCTTTCCCGAAAAAATCCCTCCCGCCCGCGTCGAGGCCCAGCGGTTTCAGGTCCACGCCCCGCCCGCGCAACGGCGAATCGGGCCGGGGGCGATAGCCGCGCAGGGCAGCCAGTTTTTCGGGTTGCGGAAGTTCGTCGGTGCCAAACCCGCTGAGTTTCGGGTCGCCAAAAAAGCCTCCGGCTTCGCGTCCGGCGGCGGTTTTCTGCCAGGCCGCCAGCGTCGCAACGCGGTTTTCGCCCACCGTCGCTTCAAAGCCCCCGTCGGGGCGCCAGTACGCGTTGCCGTTCAGCCTTACATCGGTCTGGTTAGCGTCGAGGGTAACGAGCGGGCAGCCATTGGCGATGAACAGATTGTTGTAAAACCGGATAATTTCGTTCGGCCTGCCGCCCACCCACACGCAGCGGGCCTGGCTGCCCGGTTGGGCGCTGGTGAAAATCGTGTTGTGGTACACCGCCATGTCGCGTACGGGCGCGCCGCTCGTGCCGATGTGGACGTCGGCGTAGTCGTTGCGGCGGGCGTTGTTTTCCAAAATGTTGTAGCGAATCACGTTGTGGGCCAGTTCGTGGGGCGCACCCTCGTAATTCCAGACCAGAATCCCGGCCCCGTCGTTGTCGCGGGCGTAGCAGTACTGAATCGTGCAGAAACTACTGCCGCCGTCGAGGTCGAAGCCCGCGCCGTCGAGGCCGCGCCCGGTGCGGTTGTTGATGGCCACGCAGTGCTGAATCACCGAGCGCGTGGCCGCGTGGAGCCAGATGCCGCACGGCCCGCCGACGCGGGCGTTGCAGAGAAAGCCGTTGTCGTAAGCAAGGCAAAATTCCACAACGGCCTCCTCCACGTCGTCGATTTCCATGCCGCTGCCGCTGTGGTTTTCCAGAAAATCGGGGTCGCCGGTGTTGGCGTAGGCGGTGCAGTGGTGAATGTGCACCCGGCGGTTGGCGTAGCCCTGCGCGTGGGTGTCCCACACGCCCGTCACGAACAGGCCGTGATACTGGTTGTCGAAGGTTTCGCAGTGCGCGATTTCCACGTCTTCAAACCCGCTCTGGCTGCCGTCGGCGGGTGCCCCGCCCAACCAGATGCCGTCCTGCCCGAAACCGCTGGCGCTGAGGTGCCGGAGGCGGATGAAAAAGCGCTTGTCGGCGTTGGGCAGCGCGTTGCGCACCTCCACACCGTGACCGTGGTTTTTGGTTCGGTCGTTTCCGAGTAGAATCAGGTTTTGAATGATGACGCCGCCCGCGTTGACGACCTGTACCGCCGTGGTGTCCCGGTTCTGAATCGTGGCCCTCGTCGGCCCGGTCGAGGTGACCACCACCGGGTGCTGGGCCGTGCCCGCGTCTTCCGCCGTTAGCGAAAGTGTGCCCTCGAACGTGGCTCCGGTGGCGAGTTTGAGCGAATCGCCCGGCTCGAAATTCTGCTCCGTGGCGCGGGCGAGGGTGCGCCAGGCGGTTTTCGGGTTGAGGCCGTCGGCGGCGTCGTTGCCGGTGGGGGCGAGGTAGTAGGTATGGCCCGTAGGCGGCGGGAGCAGGCTCAGCAGGGCCAGAACGAGCGAAGAAAACATGAGAAGGTGGTTTAGGAGCAAGCAAAAAAGAACGGCGCTTGGGCCGTTCCTTTCGAGAAATTGTCGGTAAAAACCAAGCTTAGTCCGGCAATACCTTCACCATCAAATCTTTGTACATCACCCGGCTCTTTGGGTCGTGGCCTTGCAGGGCGACGGTACCGTGGCTCAGCCGCTTGCCCGCGTTGCCGCCGGTGCGGTCACTGAGGTCGTCGGGTTCGGTGTACTCGTTGATGACCTTGTCGTTCACTTTCACCGTTACTTTTTTGCCCTGCACGATGATGTGCTCGGTGTACCACTCGTTGTCGGGAACGAAAACCTCCTTTACGTCCTGGTACGAATACACGCTGCCGGTTTTGCGCCAGTCGCCGTGGGTTTGGTTCACCTGAATTTCGTAGCCTTTTTTCGGCCAATCGGTGTCCTGGTACTCGGTGTGGATGAACATGCCCGAGTTGGCGCCGGGGGCGGTCATCACCTGGGCCTTGAACTCGAAGTTTTTGAAATCGTGGTTGCCCACCGTCCCTTCGTAGAACAGGTGCGCCCGTGGCCCGAACACGACGATTGCCCCGTCCTGCACGCTGAACGTGGCCGGGTTTTCGGCGGCCTTCCAGCCGGTGAGGGTTTTGCCGTCGAACAGCGAGACCCAGCCTTTTTCGGGCTTCGGAGCCGGGGTAAGTTGGAGAAAAAGCGCGAAGAGGGCCGCGGTGGCACCAATTTTTTTAGCGAAGGCGGTGCCGGTCAATGTCAGCAAAGTTGAGTGGAAGGTTTTCATCGGAGTTTGGTTTGGAGGTTTTACAAACGGGTGCAGGTGCGCCAAGTTAAGCAAAGAACGGCAACCGGGGCACGGACTGGTGATTTTGTGGGCCATTTTTACGACCAAAACCCGTAATCTTGTCGTCGGGAATCCGGAGTTTTCATCTTTTAAACGAAAAAACCATGCGCTGGTTAGGGGGACGCGAAAGCGACAACGTTGAAGACCGCCGGGGAATGAGCACGGGCGGTATGGTGGTAGGCGGGGGCATCGGCACCGTCATCATTGCGCTGATTGTTACACTGTTGGGCGGTGATCCGTCGGCGATTCTGGGCGGCGGTGGCTCTGACCCGGCCGTTTCGCAGTCAGCACCCGCCGGTCCGCAGGCCGACGACCAGGCCGCCAAATTTACGCGGGTGGTGCTGGCCGAAACGGAAGACGTCTGGACGAAACTTTTCGCCGACCAGGGCCAGCAGTACCGCCGCCCAACGCTCGTGATGTTCCGGCAAATGACCCAGTCGGGTTGCGGCGTGGCGTCTGAGGCGTCGGGGCCGTTTTACTGCCCGGAAGACCAGAAAGTGTACATCGACCTGTCGTTTTACGACGAACTCCGCGAACGGTTCAACGCCCCCGGCGAGTTTGCAATGGCTTACGTGGTTTCCCACGAGATTGGGCACCACGTGCAGAAGCAGTTGGGTATTCTGGATAAAGTGGATGCCGCCCGGAGTCAAATGGACAAACGGGACGCCAACCGTTTGTCGGTAAGGCTCGAATTGCAGGCCGACTTTTTTGCGGGCGTCTGGGCACACCATGCGCAGAAAATGCAGAACATTTTGGAAGCAGGCGACATCGAAAGCGCCCTGAACGCCGCCAACGCCATCGGCGACGACCGGATTCAGCGGCAAACCCAGGGCACTGTCGTGCGTGACGCCTTCACCCACGGCTCCTCGGCCCAGCGCGTGTACTGGTTTACGAAGGGCTTCAAAACCGGCGATCTAAGTCAGGGGGATACCTTTAACAGCCGGGAGGACGCGAATTTGTAGTGCGCGTTGAGCGGGCTGTTTAACCAGCGGGGCAACTTTTCCGGATAAAACGCGCGGGCGGTCCGTCGTTTTTTCCAAAACAACGGGAGAATGTGGGGCGGTTCGCCGAAACCGCCTTGTTTGGTTCTGACACACGGGCGGTTTCGGCGAACCGCCCCACAAAACGTGATTCAGGGCAGGCCAGCAAGCCGAACCCGGCCTGGGCGCTGAGGCTGTTGGGCATCGGGATGTCGTTTGGAAACGGGGAGGTGGCAGGATTCGATTTCGGAAACGGACGGGCTGCGGGACGTGGTTGCGGAACCCATCCAGCCCGGCAAAAGCTTCCCACTTTCCCAATCTTGCCGTATCTTGCGGCCCAATTCCAAGCGCAACCCATGAACATTCCCGCAACCCTGCGTTACACAAAAGAACACGAGTGGATTTCCCTGGTAGGCGACGTGGCTACGGTCGGCATTACCGATTTCGCCCAGGGCGAATTGGGCGACGTGGTGTACGTGGAAATTGAAACCGTCAGCCAGGCACTCAGCGAAGGGGATGTATTCGGCTCGGTGGAAGCCGTCAAAACGGTTTCCGACTTGTTTCTGCCCGTGAACGGCACCGTGCTCGAAGTAAACCAGAAGGTCGTGGATTCGCCCGAACTGGTGAACACCGACCCGTACGGCGACGGCTGGATGATCAAACTTCAGGTAAGCAATACTGCCGACGTGGACGGCCTGATGGACGCCGATGCGTACCGGGCGCTGGTTGGCGGTTGATCGACTACTAAACCTAACAGGTCTCGAAAACCTGTTAGGTTTTAGTTCTGAATAGCCCGCCCAGGGCTTTTTTTGTGTCCCATGAACCTACTCATCCGTTTGGCCCGCGTTGTTTTCCCTGGTTCGCCGCACCACGGCCAGGTGCGGGATCTGCTGATTCAGGACGGCACACTCGCCCGCCTCGGCGAAAACCTGGATGTTGCCGCCGACCAGATCCTCGAAAGCCCCGCCCTGCACGTGTCGGCGGGTTGGTTCGACCTCCGCGCCCACGCCAAAGACCCCGGTTACGAAGCCAAGGAAGACCTTGCTACCCTGAGCCGGGCCGCCGCTGCCGGGGGTTTTACGGACGTGGCCCTGCTGCCCAATACGAAACCCCTGGTGCAAACGAAGGAAGGGGTGCAGTACCTGCGGCGATTCGGCGAGGCGCAACTCGTGAGCCTGCACCCGATGGCCGCGCTGACCCTCAACGCCGAAGGCCACGATTTCACCGAAATGCTCGACCTGCACCACGCGGGAGCCGTGGCGTTTACCGACGGCGAGCAGCCTTCCTGGAACGCCGATTTGTTGTTGAAATCCCTGCAGTACCTCGCGCCGGTGGGCGGGCTGGTCGTGAACCGGCCCGAAGAACCCACCCTGGCGCGGTTTGGGCAGATGCATGAAGGGCTGGTGAGCACGCGGCTGGGGCTGAAGGGCCTCCCGCCAATGGCCGAAGAATTGATGATCGCCCGCGACCTGCGGTTGCTGGAATACCTGCTCGACGTGGGCGGGGCGCAACCCCGGCTGCATTTTGCGTTGCTGTCGTCGGCAGGGGCGGTCGAGCTGGTACGACAGGCCAAAAAGCGGGGTTTGCCCGTGAGCGCCGACGTGGCCGCGCACCACCTCGCCCTGACGGACGAGGCGCTGACGGGCTTCGACACGAACCTGAAAGTAGCCCCGCCCTTCCGCACCGAAGCCGACCGCCAGGCGCTCTGGGCTGGCCTCGCCGACGACACGATTGACGCCATCGTGAGCGACCACCACCCGCACGACGTAGAAAGCAAGCACCTCGAATTCGACCAGGCCGAGTTCGGAGCCGTGGGGCTGGAAACGGCTTTTGCCGTGGCCAACACGTTCAACGGCGGAACGCTGACGCTGGAACGGCTCATCAAGAAATTTACCACCACGCCGCGCCGGTTGCTCAACCAACCCCAACCGGTTTTTGCCGAAGGCCAACCCGCTCACCTGACCTGCTTCGACCCGTCGCTGACCTGGACCCCCACCGAAACGTCGCTGCGTTCGCGGGCCAAAAACTCGCCGTTTCTGGGCACCACTCTGACCGGCAAAGCCCTGGCGGTCGTGGGCAACGGGCGGGTAGAAGTAGGTGGATGAACTTGAATAGTGAACATTGAGTAGTCTCTGGCTTTCATGCTCAAAAACCCCCTCGTACGCCTCCCCCTGTTGTTCGGTCTCTTGGCTGGGGCATTGAGTTTTGGGTATTTTCTGGTCCTGTACGCGGCGGACGCGCAGCCACTGGGTTCGCGGCGCAACCTCAACCTGATGATCATCTGGCTTTGCATGGGGCTGGCTGTCTGGCAGTTGGTGCGCCGACAAGGCCGACCCGTCACGTTTCCGCAGGCCTTCGTCGTGTGCGTGGCGACCGTGCTGGTGGCCAACCTGATCGACAGCCTGCTGGTGGTGGGGTTTATTCACTTCGCCGATCCGGGCATGGTGGCGGGCTTCATCGCCCAGATTAAGCAACAGGCTCTGGCCGACCGGCTGGCGATGCAGCGCAGTTTTGGCCGCGACGCCAAAAGTCAACTGATAGATTTCGATTCTTTTCTCCGACAGATCAACCAAATCGGCTTGCGCTCTATTTTTTGGGCGAATTTTTCGGTCGCCCGGCTCGTGCTCAGTCTGCTGTACTCGGCGCTGATTGCCGTATTTTTCCGCCGGATGAGCCAGTCGCTTTAAAATCCGGGCCGGAATCGCCAATTTTCAGCCTCAATTCCATCTCCCCAATTCCTAAACCCAACTTTTATGGAAAAGCCTTCTCCCGCGCGCGTTGCCTTGAAATGGGGCCTGATTTCAGCCGTCATCAGCATTGTGTACAGCGTCATCATGGTGCTCATCGGCAAGTACCAGGACCCCTCGATGAACACCGTCAACTTCCTCTTCGGCTTAGCCGTGGCAACGGGCGTGCTCATTTATGCCCTGCGCGAATTTCGCACGCTCAACAACGGGTACCTCTCGTTTGGGCAGGGGCTGGGCGTGGGTACGCTCACCAGCGCCGTTTCCGGCGTGGTGGCGGGGCTGTTTACGTTTATTTATTTGAAATTTATCGACCCGTCGGCGCTCGAAAAAAGCATGGACCTGGCCCGTCAGAAGTGGGAAGAGCAGGGCATGAGCGACGCCCAAATCGAGCAGGCCGAAAAGTACGCGGCGATGTTCACCAGCCCGGGGGCGATTTTCGTTTTCACGGTATTCGGGGCCATCCTGATTGGCTTCATCCTTTCGCTCATCGTCTCGGCCATCATGCGCCGGGAAAAGCAGGTATTTGAATGAGAGAAAAGAGCAGAGAGAACAGACACGTTGCTCTGTTCTCTCTGCTCTTTTCTCTTTTCTCTCGAATCATGTTCGCCATTTTCCGCAACGAAGTCCGGTCGTTTCTTACCTCGCTGGTGGGGTACGTCGTCATGGGCGTGTTCCTAACGGCCCTCGGACTGCTGCTCTGGGTGTTTCCCGACACCAGTCTGCTCAACTACGGCTACGCCGAACTGGGCCAGTTTTTCAACCTCACGCCCTACGTGTTTCTGTTTCTGGTGCCCGCCATCACGATGCGGGCGTTTGCCGAAGAGCGCCGCAACGGCACCCTCGAGCTGCTCCTGACTAAGCCCATCACCGACTGGCAACTGGTGCTGGGAAAATTTCTGGCCTGCTGGTTTCTGATTTTCCTGACCCTGCTGCCCACGCTGATTTACTACGCGTCGATTTACCAGCTTGGCAATCCGGCGGGCAACGTCGATTCGGCGGAAGTGGACGGTTCGTACCTCGGTTTATGGCTGCTTGGGGGCGTTTTTGCGGCCATCGGCCTTGCGACCTCGGCCCTCACCGACAGTCAGGTGGTGGCGTTCTTACTCGGGGTGTTCGCCTGTTTTCTGGCCTACGTAGGCATCAGCGCCGTGGCGGGGCTGGAGAGCCTCGGAAGTTTCGGGTATTTCGTGGGCCAGCTTGGCCTCGATGCGCAGTACAGCGCGCTCGGTCGCGGGCTCATCGATTCGCGCAACGTCGTGTACCTGCTCACCTGGATTGCCCTCGGCCTGTTGCTGACCCGCTGGCGGGTGGGAGTTCGGTAGAGGGCGTAGTTCGGAGGGCGTAGGGCGGAGTTAAAAGCCAAAACTACGCCCTCCGAACTACGCCCTTCACTTCACCGCGACGCCATTGGCCACGAACACCACGGCGCGTTCGGGTTGGGTGATTCTGGCGATTTCTTCCTTGCTTTCACCCGCGTCTTCGGCGTAATGCTTCAAGTCCTTCACCGACGTGACGTTCTGGAACGCCTTTCCTTCAAACACGACCGTCTTGCCCGCGATGTTTTTGGGCACGAAAAACCCGTAGTCTTTAAACGTGACGCGCATCGTCTGGCCGTTGTCGAGTTTCACCTTCATCCAGCAGCCTTTCGCCTGGCACACCGATTCGACTTTGCCCTCGACCCGGGCCTGGAGCGTGTCGGTGCGGTCGAGTTTTTTGATCAGTTCCTGCGGAGAAATGGCCCCGGCGGGGTTGATTTTTGCGCCGTGGTAGCTGGTTTGGGCCTGGGCGGCGGTGGCGACGGCGAAGAGCAGAACGGCAAGTGAGAAGCGAAGCATGGCGAAAGAAGGTTGCGATTGGGAAGCAAAAATAGGAGATTCGGCTGGAACAACGGGGTCGTCGGCACCCATGCGCCCGAAAAACACCCGAGGCACGACGTCTCTCAGCCAATTTTCGTAATCCGTCAATCCGATTGCGCCAAATGGCAACGAGCGCCTGCCTCCCGCCGCCCACCTTTGTGC
The DNA here is from genome assembly GCA_965249815.1 of Spirosomataceae bacterium. GTDB lineage: Bacteria > Bacteroidota > Bacteroidia > Cytophagales > Spirosomataceae > JAJAZB01. The sequence goes on from CBDFMV010000003.1 coordinate 3,459,349, forward strand.
CGTACTCAAAACGCACGCGTTCGTCTGCCATGAAATTTCTCCTTAAATCCGAAGAATTGCTCCAGTTTCTCGCCACCATCTGGCTATTCAGCACGCTCGATTTCGCGTGGTGGTACTTTCCAGCCCTGTTGTTCGTACCCGACGTGAGCATGCTTGGGTACCTGCTTTCGCCCCGGTTGGGCGCCATCACCTACAACATCGGGCACCACAAAGGCCTGGCCATCGTGGTGGGCGTGGTGGGGTACCTGCTGCATAGTCCCGCGCTCGAACTGACCGGGGTTGTGTTGTTCGCCCACAGCAGCTTCGACCGCCTGATGGGCTACGGGTTGAAGTACGCCGATGATTTTAAACACACCCACCTCGGGACGCTGTAGCCTTACGCCGCTCGCTGGCGAAATGCCCCCGGCGTCTGGCCGGTCCAGCGTTTGAACGAGCGCACGAACACGCTCGGCTCGGCGAAACCGAGGAGGTAGGCGATGTCGGTGGTGCTCAGGTGCGGTTCGCGCAGGTGGCGCACGGCCAGTTCGCGGCGCACTTCGTCGAGGAGTTGCTGGTAGCCGACGCCCTCGGCCTTCAGGTGCCCTTGCAGGCTGCGCACGCCCATCGCCAGGCGGTCAGCTACGGCGGGCAGGGTCGGTTCTTCGCCCTTGAGCATTTCCACCAGTTCGGCTTTCACGCGGGCGGTCAGCGTGGGCTGACGCAGCATACGCAACAGGTCGTCGGCGTGCTGTTCAAACCACGGAAACAAGCCCGGGTTGGCGTTAAGAATGGGCGCATCGAGCCAGGAGGCCTTGAATACCAGCGCGGTTTCTTCGCTGTCGAAGTGCAGGCGGGCGGGGGCGAAAACGCGCTGGTGTTCGGTCGCGTCGGGTGGACGGGGGTAGGTGAAGTACACGTCGTCGGCGGTAAACGCCCGCCCGGTGAGCGCCCGGATGGCGGCCAGGTACACCGAAAGCTCCGAGTTGAGGGCGTACTCGGGGTAAATGATGTCTGGGCTGGTCAGGTGCAGCGACAGGCGGAACTGCTCACCCCGGCGCTCGCCAGCGGTACGGATGCCCTCGCAAACGATATCCTGGTACTGACAAAGTTTTTCCAGCGCCCGGCCAAGCGTCGAACAGTGCATCATCACGTACGCCAGCACGCCCACGGCGAGGGGGTTGATCAACTCGCCGAGGCGCAGGGCGAGGTGCGGGTCGTGGGTGGCGGCGGTGACTTCCCGCCAAAGTGCCTGAACCTGCCGGATGGGCAGGCGCCCGTCGGGGTCTTGCAGGAGCACCTCGTCGATCCCGGCGGCGCGGCACAAGGCCGGTGGATCGGCCCCGCGCTGCCGGGCCGCCGCGAGGATGAGGTTGAGGCTGGCGGCAGAAAGCGTATGGTCGGGAAGCATGCAGTTGGATTTCAGAACGTTGGTGGGCCGGGAAAAGAAGGAGTCAGCAAAGGAATGGCATGAGTTTTTTGGATGGGTGCCGCATCGAGGCGGGTCTGCCGCCCTTCCTGAGCTTCGACTCTGACCTAACCAATTTCATGCGGCACCTTCTTTTCTTGTCAGCATTTTTGCTGGAAAGCTTCATTCTTTCAGCCCAGGAGCCTCTCTACCGAACGAGGCAGGTTTTTCTCGAAACGGGAACGTACCAATCATTTTCCGGTCCAACTCCTTTCTGGTTGCGCACCAACCAGTACGGCACGGTGCCCCTGACTCCGTCCAACGGCACCGTGCGGGCCGGGCTGCGGGCCGATTACCGCTCGACGCGCAGCCAGCACAAACCCATTGACGTGGCCTACGGCGTTGAGGCAGTGCTCAACGCGCCCGGCGCGTCCTGGCAGGTAGTATTGCCCGAAGCCTACGCAAAAGTACGGTTTTGGCCCGTCGAACTCCAGGTCGGGCGACGGCGCGAGGTGTTCGGGCTGGTGGATACCTTGCTTACTTCGGGCAGTTACATCTGGTCGGGGAATGCGCTGCCGATGCCGAAACTCCAACTGAGCATTCCCGAGTACTGGCCCGCGCGGTCGTTCATCGGCATCAAAGGCAATTTTGCCCACGGTTTTTTTGAAGCCAACCGGCCCTTTTCGCACGGAGTCCGGTTGCATCAGAAGTCGTTTTACGTGCGGCTAGGCAAGGCCGACTGGCCGGTGAAATTCCACGGCGGGTTCAACCACCAGGTGCAGTGGGGCGGCACCTCGCCGTTTTACTCCAACAATGGTCAGTTGCCGAGTAACCTGGAAGCGTACTGGTACGTGGTAACGGCCAGGAGTGTAGAGGGCGATTCGCTTAAATTCGGGAACACGTTCGACGGCGGTAACCGAGTAGGCAACCACCTCGGCTCGATCGACCTGGCCCTCGAAATCACCCTCGCGGGTTCGTCGTTCCTGCTTTACCGCCAAAGCGTTTACGAAGACGGCTCGTTGTTTCGCCTCAGCAGCATCGCCGATGGGCTGAACGGCATCCGGTGGCAAAACAACAGCCGGGCCACGTTGGGCTTCCGGATTCAGCGCCTGACGCTCGAATACCTGTACACGATGAGCCAGGGCGGAGACGTTTTCAGCTATGATCCGAACCACCGGGGGCGCGACGACTACTTCAACCACAACCAGTTTCGCGAGGGGTGGTCGTACGGGGGACGGGGCATCGGGACGCCGTTCATTACCGCCAACGGCGACCTGCGCGACGGGATTTTCCAATCGGGTGGTTTCACGAGCAACAACCGGGTTCGGGTGGCGCACCTCGGGGTGCTGGCGAGCGCTTCGCCGACGGTTCGTCTTGAAGGAAAAGTGTCGTATTCCTGGAACGCCGGCACGTACGACGTGCCGTTCAGGCCCGAGCGCACCCAGCTTTCGGCCTACCTCCGTTGCTCGGCCACTCTCGGCTTTCTCGACAACACCGAATTCAGCGGGGCCGTCGGCTACGACCGGGGTGAACTCCTGACCGACGCGCTCGGCGTAAACCTCCGCCTGCGCAAAACCTGGAGCAGTCGTCGTTACCAGTTGGTAAAGGCCGATGGTCCGAAACCCGAGGCCACCGTGCCCACGACGCTGGTGGGGAGGCAGTAGGCATGTGAGTAAGGGCCAGCCATTGAAAATGGCCCCTTCCTACTTCAGGTACCGGAAATCTTCGTTGCCTTTCAGCGTCAGCAGCACGTCGTAGATGAGTTGAATCACCTGTTCGACGTCGCGCTTGTGAACGGTCTCGACGGTGGTGTGCATGTACTTCAGCGGCAGCGATATCAGGGCCGAGGCCACGCCTTCGGCGGCGTAGGCGAACGCGTCGGTGTCGGTGCCGGTGGAACGGCTGACGGCCTGGCGCTGGAAGGCTATTTCCTTTTCTTTTGCTACGTCGATGATGAAATCGAGCACGTTGTTCTGCACCGCCGGGCCGTAGCACAGCACGGGTCCCGCGCCGCATTTGAGGTCGCCCTGCTCTTTTTTGTTGTACTTCGGCGACTGCGTGTCGTGGGTGACGTCGGTGCAGATGGCCAGGTTGGGCTGAAGGCGGCGGGCAATCATTTCAGCCCCGCGTAGGCCGATTTCTTCCTGCACCGCGTTGACCACGTAGAGCGTGTAGGGCAGTTTTACGCCGTTTTCCTTCAGCATCCGGGCTACTTCGGCAATCATGAAACCACCCATGCGGTTGTCGAGGGCGCGGCCCACGTAGTAGCGGTCGTTGAGCTCGGTCAGGCCGTCCTCAAACGTAATCACGCACCCGACGTGGATGCCTTTTTCCTCGACCTCCTTTTTGGTGTCGCAGCCGCAGTCGATGAACAGGTCAGTTACTTTCGGTGCCTGATCCTTACCCGTTTCGCGGACGTGAATGGCGGGCCAGCCGAAAACCCCCTTCACCACACCCTGCCGCGTGTGGATGTTGACGCGCATCGACGGCGCAATCATCGCGTCGGAGCCGCCGTTGCGCCGCACGGTGAGGTAGCCGTCGTCGGAGATGTAGTTGACGAACCACGAAATCTCGTCGGAGTGCGCCTCGATGACCACTTTGTAGGGCTGGCCGGGGTTGATGATTGCCACGGCGGTGCCGTACACGTCGACGAGGTAATCGTCGGAGTAGGGTTTGAGGTAGTCGAGCCAGAGGCGCTGGCCGGTGGCCTCGAAGCCGGTCGGCGAGGCGTTGTTGAGGTACGCGTAAAGAAATTGCTGGCTTTGTTCGGTCATTTTCAAGGTCGGAAAAATGGAAATACCAGTCTAAATCCGGGTGTCGATTGGCTGATTCATCGAAATTACGTTTCCCAAATCTTCCCAGAAACGCGGGTACGACTTGGCCACGACGCCGGGTTCGTCGATGACCACGTCCGTCAGCATGGCCAGCGGCGCGAAGGCCATCGCCATGCGGTGGTCGTCGTAGGTGTTGATTGAGAATGGAGCGGTCCGCCGCGCGGAATTGAGCATTGAGCGGTCCGCCGCGCGGAATTGAGCATTAAAAGGCCGCACTTCGTAGCGTTCCTTGGGCACGGTTTCCACCAAATCGCCGCCGAATTTCCGGAGTTCCGTTTGCAGGGCAAAAACCCGGTCAGTTTCTTTCACTTTCAAGCTTTCGAGGCCTGTCAACTGCGCCGGTACGCCCAGCGCCGCGCACACGACGGCCACGGTCTGGGCCAGATCGGGGCAGTCGGTGAAATCGTGTTCAAAATGCGTCTCCGGGGCGATTTTCGTCAACCTGAACCCCCGCCCGGTGTACGTTGAACGCACGCCGAGGTGCGCCATGATATCCACGATGACGTGGTCGCCCTGCAAGGAGGTATTCTTCAACCCCAGCAATTCCACCGCCGAGCCTTCCGGCCCCAACGCCACGAGTGCAAACCAGTAACTCGCTCCCGACCAGTCGTTTTCCACGGCAAATTCGACCGGCTGGTACCTCCCGGCGGGCACGGTCAGCGTGTTTTTTGACCAATCCGCGTCGGTTTTCACGCCGAAGGTCGCCATTTGCTGGAGGGTCATTTCCACGTAGGGCCGCGAACCGAGGTCGCCGGTCAGTTCGAGCGTCAGACCGTCGGGCAGGGTGGGGGCCACCATCAGCAGGGCCGAAATAAACTGGCTGCTCACGTCGCCGCGAATTCGCAGGTGCTTCTGCCCGGAATACGCGAAGCCATTGAGTTTCAGCGGCGGGTAGCCTTCGTTTTCAACGCACTGAATCGCTGCGCCGAGCGTACGCAGCGCGTCCACCAGAATTCCGATGGGCCGTTCGCACATCCGGGGGGTGCCGGTGAGGGTTTTTTGCTGGCCCGTCACGGCAAAGTAGGCCGTGAGAAAGCGCATCGTCGTGCCGGCGTCGAGCACGTCGGCCACCGCATCGGGCGAGGCCAGTAGGCGGAGCATCGTCTGGGTGTCGCGGGCTTCCGACAAGTTGGAAAGCGTGGCCCGGTTGCCGGAGAGGGCGTTCAGAATCAGCGCCCGGTTCGACTCGGATTTGGAAGCGGGAAGCTGGATTTGAACCCGGAACGGCTGGGTGACGCGGTGAAGCAGCAGGTTTTTCAACAGAAGAAAGAGGAATTGAACCACAAAAATGAATCGTGATTCAACGAATTCAAAGATTTTTTGAATACCGTTTTGGAGCGGAATTCAATACGTCCGTAGCACCCGCAGCCGTCTGCGCCCGTCGGGGTTGAGGCGGTGCACCTGAAACGTGAGTTTATAGCCCAGAATCCCCAGGCCGAACAGCGTCCCCGTGACGAGGGCCGTGCCCGGCGTGACGCTCACGCCCTCGCCGCGCCGGAGCTGGTTGCCGGGGTGAAACACGTCGGCAACAAAGTAAATCAGCCCGGCGACCGGAAACAGAATCATGCCTTCACTCAGAAACGGCACCCGGCGGGTAGTGTACACGCGGTTCACGTCGGCGAGGCGAAAGGTCAGCGTTTCGCCCCGCTGGGTGACGGGGTTTTCGACCAGAAAATAAAAAGCGCTGTCGCCCACGGTCTGAACGACGTCGTTGTACCGCTGCCGGTCGGTGCGCAGGCGGAATTTGATGCGGTCGCCGGGGAAAAAGCGCACCCGCCCCCCCGGGTGATCGAGGGCCAGATAGCGCACCGATTCGCCCGCCAGCAAGGCCCGGCTTTGGTTGGGGCTGCGCTGCTGGAGAATCTCTTCGACGGTGCGCTGGGGTGTATCCCGAATGGGGGTGTCCTGGGCCGAAGCGGGGGCGGCGAGCAGGAAAAAACCGAATAGTAACGCGTGAGTTTTCATGGAAAACAACAAATCAATGCTGCGACACACCACCGGATACGATAAATTTCATCACCTCGGTGGTGGGCGCGTCGAGGGGCGTCACCAGCGCCGCCGGAACGATGAACAAATCGCCCGCGAAGGCGTACGACTGCGGCAGGTACACAGCCACGACGCCTTCGAGGCGAAGACTACTCAGGTCGGTCTGGGTAACGAAGCCGAGGCGCTGAAGGTCGGTATTCGTTCCCAGTTTTACCAAAACGGGCTGGTTGAATTTTTTCTTGTCGCCCACGAAGGCCGACACGAGGTCTTTCAGCGACGAATAAATAATCCGCACCAGCGGCAGCGTGTTGATAAACTGCTCGAACACCCGGAACACCGGCACGGCAATGAACGTGGAACCCACGAACCCCACGCCGACCACGACGGCCAGCGCCACCACCAGCCCGGAGCCAGGAAAGTAAAAATAAAACTGGCTGTCGAGCCAGTCGAGCAGGCCGTAAATGATGTAGCCGGTGAAGTAAACCGGCGTGAGCAGCAACAGGCCGCGCACGAGGTAACTGACGACGCGGCCGGTGAGGGATTTGAAGGTCATGGGAGGAGAGGTGGGTTGGTGGTTCGTGCGTTTTGCCAACGACACACCACAAACTACGAGCCGAACCGTCGAAGTTCAAAGTCCCACCACCGGCTTGCCTTTCGGGTGGCGGACAGTGTAGCGAAAGTCGAGCGTGCGGCTTTCGCCGGGTTTGAGCGCCAACTGCCAGCGGAGGCGGCCCGTGGCTTCGTCGCGCTCGGCACCGGGGGCCTGCACGTCGTCCACGGTGATTTGGTTGTTGCGCGAAAGCGGCACCTGGTCGTCCACGGTCAGGTCCACGGGTTCGGGTTTGGTATTGCGCACCGTGATGCGGTAAGCGCGGGTTTCGCGCTCACCGGAACCCGACCGGGCGGCTTCGCTGCGCACGTCTTCGAGCTTGACGAGCACCCGGCGGTCGCGGCCCAGGGAAATGCGCAGCGTGTCGTCGGGGTTTTGCGGATTCAGTTCGGTGTTGCCCACGTACGTTCCTTCAAAAAACACGCTGGCCCGCCCCCGCAGCAGGTTGAGTTTTTCCCAGCCATTCAATTCGGCTTGTAAAAAGGCGGCGGCTTCGCGTTTCGGAATGGCCAGGTGGCGGTAGCGGGCGGGCAGTTCAAAACGCTGAATGTCAACGACCTTCGCGTTGTCACCCGATGGAATCGTGTACGGCACCGGGATTTCAAACGAGACCGTCAGGGCGTTGTCGCCGACCTGCACGTCGTCGGCTACCTGCCGAACCCGTCCGAAGCTGGCCGCTCGTTCCTCGTCCGTCTGGCCCGAGTAATCGCCCCGCTTGCTTTGCTGCGCCGGGGCCATCACGGGCATGGGCCGGGGCTGGTAAAAATCGACGAAGCGCGGGTCAAGTTCGGGCGCCTCGCCACTCAGCGACGGATTGGCCGACGACAGGGTCAGGCGGATGTTTTCCCATTCCAAGCCCGTATTCTGCACCACGCTGGCGCGGTACACGAGCTGAATCGGGCCGGTACCCGCCGCGCGCAGATCGTAGGTAGGCGTCCAACTGGCGTCGAGCGCGACGTAATTCAATTCGAGTTCCACCGGCGTGCGGCGCGGCGACTGCACCGTCACGCGCAATTCGCCCGTGGGCTGGGCACGACGCTGGCCGAGGGCGTTGAGTTGGTTTTGAATGCGGTTGATCCGCTCCGTCACGGGGACTTGCCGTTCCGAATTGGCCCGAAGCTGGGCGTTGATGTCGGTGATCCGGCGGCGGAAGTAGGCGGTGAGTTGCTCGATTTTCTCGATGGTCGCGCCACCCTGCGGCCCGCCCACCTGCCGGTTGGCGAGGAGCAGGTCTTTTTCCTGCTGAATCACGTCGCGGGCCGAGGCGAGGTCGGCAAGTTGGTCTTTGTAGATTTTCAGCGAATCCTCCAAGCGGCGCACCACGGGCGATTTGGGCGGGTTTTGCAGGAAATTCTGGTTGAAGCTCACGCCCTGGATCACTACGTCGCCCTTGCCCGAAAGCTGGATGCTCTGCGGGTCGAGCTGGTCGGCGATGTGGTCAATGATCAACTCGGTCGTGCCCGCCTCGACGGTGGTTTTTACGGTCGAAAAAAGCTGGGCGCGGTTGGCGAATACCGTGGCGTGGGTGAGCCGGGCGACGGCGTGGGGCACCTGCGCGCTGGTTTTTTGGCAAAAAAGGGCCGCAACTGCCAGCAGAACGAGGCACGCGTAAACAGGAATTTTCATGGCAAAACGGCGAAGGAGTATACGGTGAATAAACGGCTTTTTGGCGGACGGGCGTCTTTCCGGCGGCGTTTTTGTAGTTTTGCGCCGAAATGGATTCCTCCAGCGGACGAAGTCATTTCGGCTATTCATGACTCGTTTTTCTCCCGAAATCCTCCTCCACTTCGTCCAGCGCGTGTTTGAAGCGATGGGCTGTCCGCCCGCCGACGCGGCTCTGGCCGCCGACGTGCTCGTCAGCGCCGACCTGCGCGGGGTTGATTCGCACGGCGTAGCGCGGCTGCCGGGGTACGTCCGCCTGAGTGAGTTGGGCCGGTTGAACCCGACACCGAACCTTCGGATTTTGCACGAAACCCCCTCGACCGCCGTCCTCGACGGCGACGCAGGCCTGGGCCTTGTGGTGGCCCCGCACGCCATGCGCATCGCCGTCGAAAAAGCCAAAATGGCGGGTACGGGCTGGGTCGCGGTGCAGAATTCCAACCACTTCGGCATTTGCGGTTACCACGCGCTGCGGGCCGTCGAGTACGAGTGCATCGGCTGGGTGATGACCCACGCCGGGCCACTGGTGACGCCCACGTTTTCGAAGGAACGCCTGCTCGGCACCAATCCGATTTGCGTGGCCATTCCGGCGGGCGAGGAGCCGCCCTTCGTCGCCGATTTTGCCACGACGACCGCCGCCTACGGCAAACTCGAAAATCTGCAACGCAAAAATCAACCCGCGCCCACCGGCTGGGTGCAGGACCGCGATGGCCAACCGACCACCGACGCCAACGCCGTGCGGGAGGGCGGCGCACTGCTTCCGCTGGGCGGCGACCGCGAGCACGGCAGTCACAAAGGCTACGGCCTGGGTGCCGTCGTGGATATTTTGTCGGGGGTGTTGTCGGGGGCCAATTACGGGCCGTGGGTGCCGCCCTTTGCCACGGCGGGGTTCATGAACGCCAACGAGGGCGTCGGGCGTGGCACCGGGCACTTCGTCGGGGCCATGCGCGTGGATGCGTTCCGGCCCGCCGCCGAGTTCAAAACCCACATGGACACCTGGATTCGCCGCTTCCGTGCCGCCGAGGCCATCGAGGGGGAGCGCGTACTCGTGCCCGGCGACCCCGAACGCGAAACCGAAGCCCGGTTGCGGCGCGAAGGCATCCCGCTGCTCGACCCGGTGGTGGAAAGCCTGCGGGAAGTGGGGGCACGATTTAACCTGAAATTAGGAATTACTACGTCTTCGTTCGCATTGTGACTACCATCGACTGATCTTCATGTTTCAACGAAAAAACCTTTGGAAAACCATGGTGCTGATTCTGGCGCTGCTGATCATTTCGTTTTCCTACTACGCCTGGCAGATTTTCCGGACGCCCAACCTCAACACGGAGTCGGACGAGGATTTTTACCTGCTCATTCCGACCGGGGCCACGTACCAGCGCGTGCTCGATTCGCTCAATCACCACAAACTCATCAACGACCAGACCTCGTTCCGCTTTCTGGCCAAACTGATGAAGTACCCCGAACTGGTGAAAGCCGGGCGTTACCGCCTCCAGCCCGACCTGGGCAACTACGACGCGATAAAATTGCTCCGGGCGGGCAACCAGACGCCCGTGCGGCTGACCTTCAACAACATCCGCCTCAAGAGCGATTTGGTCCACAAAGTCGGCACGAAGTTCGAGTTCGACTCAGTGCGTTTTGCCCACATGCTCGACGACCCCAAAACGGCGCAGTTTTACGGCTTCACGCCCCAGACGATTCTGGCGATGTTCATTCCCAACACCTACGAGGTGTTCTGGACGACGCCCGCCGACAAACTGCTGGGCCGGATGAAAACCGAGTACGACAACTTCTGGAACCCCGTCCGGCGCGAACAGGCCAGCAAACTGAACCTGTCGCCGGTGGAGGTGTCGGTGCTGGCCTCCATCGTGGAAGCCGAAACGAAAAGTGCGGCCGAAAAGCCGCGCGTGGCGGGGGTGTACCTCAATCGATTGCGCGCCAGCATGCCGCTGCAAGCCGACCCGACGGTGATTTACGCCATCGGCGATTTCGGCATCAAACGCCTGCTCCGGCGGCAAATGATGTTCGATTCACCTTACAACACCTACGTCCACACCGGCCTGCCGCCCGGCCCCATCAACCTGCCCGACCCGCGCTCGATCGACGCCGTCCTCAACGCCGAATCGCACCAGTACCTGTACTTTTGCGCCAGCCCCGACCTCAACGGCACGCATTTGTTTGCCACCAATTTTACTGACCACATGGCCAACGCCCGCCTCTACCAGCAGGCGCTGGACCGGTTGGGAATCAAGAAGTAGGCAATTTGAGAATTTGAAAATGTGACAATTCTCAAATTCTCAAATTGCCACATTTTCAAATTGATGTTCATCCACGAAACCACCTACCGCGTCCGTTACGCCGATACCGACCAGATGGGGTACGTGTACTACGGCAATTACGCGCGGCTGTACGAAATCGGGCGGGTCGAGGCGCTGCGAAGTCTGGGGTTTCATTACCGCGAACTCGAGGCGTCGGGCGTGTGGATGCCGGTGTACGATTTGCACTGCCGGTTTATCCAGGCCGCGCGGTACGACGAGTTGCTGACCATCCGGACGAGTCTGGTCAAATTGCCCACGGCGCGCATCGAGTTCGACTACGAAGTGCGCGGCGAGACCGGCACGCTGCTCAATGCCGGCCAGACCACGCTCGTGTTCGTGCGGGCGAGCAACCAGCGGCCCATGGCCGCGCCGCCCGAGTTGCTCGAAAAGCTAAACCCGTTTTTTACGCCGTGAAACCCCTCCGCCAGCGTCGTCCGGTGCAGAAACTGAAGCGGTGGCTGGAGGGCTGGCACCTCGACGGCCCGAGCGTGACGGTCTGGATTGTGCTGCGGATTTTATGGAGTAAACTCCTGAAATTCGACATCGACCAGCGGGCGGCTTCGGTGGCTTACAACTTTACGCTGGCGGTGTTTCCCGCGATTATTTTCCTGTTCACGCTGATTCCTTACGTGCCGCTGCGGAATTTCGACGTGCAAATCATGCATTTTCTGGAAGAAGCCCTGCCCGCCGGGATTTTTGAAGAAGCCGAGACGACCATCCACGACATTGTCAGTCGGCGCAATGGCAACGTGCTGTCGTTTGGGTTTTTGCTCACGATTTACGCCTCCACGAGCGGCATGATGGCCCTCATGCGGGCCTTCAACATGACCGAGCACGCCGTTGAGCAGCGCGGTTTTTTGAAAGCCCGGCTCGTGGGGTTGCTGCTCACGTTCGTGCTGACGTTCATCCTGTTCATCGCCATCGTCGTGCTCATCGTGGGGCGCATCGTAGTCGATACGCTCTTCGCCTTTTCACCCGACATTACCTATTTTACGATTCAGGGCCTGGGCTATTTCATCGTGTTTCTGGTGTTTTTCGTGGCTGTTTCGGTCATTTACCAGTGGGGGCCGTCGCTGCCGCAACGGTGGAAGTTCGTCAACACGGGTTCGGTGGTGGCGTCGGGGCTGCTCATTCTGATCACCAACGGGTTTTCGTACTACCTGTCCAATTTTGCTTCGTACAACCGCCTTTACGGCACGGTCGGCACGCTCATCGCGCTAATGGTGTGGCTTTACCTGATTGCGCTCGTGTTGATTCTGGGGTTTGAAATCAACGCCAGCCTCGAAGCGGCGGCGCGGGGGAAGAAGGAAGAAAGTGAGAGGTAAACAGTGAGAAGTGAGATGTACGCATGGACATCTCACTTCTCACCCAAAATGAAAACTGCCACGCCCCAAAGGAGCGCGGCAGTTCAGTAACCCTAACCCATAAAAAAATCAATGTCGATGACGTAAGAAGATGAAAACAAAGTCAAACATTGACCTTCGAGATATTAACGAAAACTGTGCCGGGTTGGTTGGTTGGTCAACTAAATTTAACGTTTGTTAACAACCCGAACGCCCGGCCTGAAAAGAGCCGGGCGTTCGGGTTTCATCAGCGGATTCGTCCTTGTCCGGTTTACTTGAACGTTTTCGTAACCGTCTGACCGTCAGTCGTCACGGTAAATTGCCGGTCGCAGGTGCCGTCGCCGTAGTTGACGACACGCAGCGATTTGCCCGTGGGCGTTACGTCAACGATGCCCGCTACGGGAACACGGTCGGTACGTCCGCAGGCATTTTTAATCAGGATCGGCGTGCCAATCACGGCCATGAATCCGGTGCCGTCCGAGCTGGTGCCGCTGCTGCTGCCCGTAATGCGGATTTCGTCGTCGTCGGGCAAGAGCGTGCCTTTGTGGTCGTAGGTGCGGGTTTTATTGCTGGTGAAGGTAATCGTCCGACCGTCTTTCGTTTTGATCGTCAGGTCTTTAATCTTTGTCCGCACCCCGATGCTACTGCCATCTGCCGTCTGAGTCACGGTCACCGTGCCGGTGAGTTGGCGGTCGTTCACCGCGTAGCCGTCCTGGTAGGTGATGGTCTGCGAAAAATCCTTGCCCGTCCCCGGCTGGCGTTCAATCACCATGATGCCTTTGCGGGTCTTGCCGTTGGGGCAGGTCTGGCCCGTGCCAAAGTCAACCACCGTTTTCCGGTTGCCGTTGGCGTCTTTCGTGCTTGATACGGTCGCTCCGCAGAAATCCCCGCCAAGGCGGGCGTTGACCGGGCCGTTGGACTCGTCGGGGGCGACGGTCATCAGGAAAAAGTCGGTTGGTGAATCGTCGTACAGCGTAGCCGCTTCTTCTTCGGCGTCAGCAGTCAGGTTCTGGTCATCCACGGCCACCAAGTCGGTGGCGGGGGTGGTCGGGTCGTTGTTTTTCTGGCAGGCCGTCAGGGCAACCAGCAAGGCCAACGCGCTTAGCGAAGGCAGCAGCATTTTTTTCATGGAGAACGACGTGTTTTGGGGTGAAACCTCGGCGCTTAGAAGGCAATCGGTTCGCGGCGGTTTAATTTGCCCGAAAAAAAACCGGTGCGCCAACCCCTCGTTTCGGTCATCTGCCTCTGCCACAACCACGCCCGCTTCGTCCGTCAGGCGCTCGATTCGGTGTGGATGCAAACCTATCCGAACGTGGAACTGCTCGTCGTGGACGACGCCAGCACCGACGGCAGCGCCGAAGTCATCCGTCGGTTTGCCGCCGAAAACCCAGCCGTCCGGGTCTTTTTCAACGAAGAAAATAGGGGCAACTGCCGCTCGTTCAACCAGGCTTTTCGCCAAAGCCGGGGCGAATTCATCATCGACCTTGCCGCCGACGACGTGCTCGGGCCCGACCGCATTGCCCGGCAGGTGGCTGGTTTTTCGGGGGCCGACCAGCGCGTGGGGGTACTCTTCCACAATGCCGTTCTGATCAACGCCGACGGGCGGCGAACCGGCACGTTTTTCCCGGTCGACCAAAACGCAAAAGCGACGGTCGCCGTGCCCGAAGGCGATTTGTTCGCCGAATTGCTGCGTCACCGGCCCGTGTGCGCCCCGACGATGATGGTGCGCCGCGCCGTGCTCGACGGGTTGGGCGGTTACGACGAAAGGCTGGCCTACGAAGACTTCGATTTCTGGGTGCGCTCGGCGCGGACCTGGCACTACGCCTACCAGGACGAACTCCTGACCGAAAAACGCGGGCTGCCCAGTTCGCTGGGCAGCCGGTTTTACGCGATTGGCAACGCGTTACTGCCCTCCGCGCTTCTCGTTTGCCGGAAAGCCAGCGCGCTGTGCCAAACGCCCGACGAGCGGGCGGCGCTCCGGTTTCGGGTGCGCTATTTTGTGCGGCAGTGCTGGTACACGCACCATTTCGGGCTGGCGCAGGACTTTGCCGCGGTGCTCGAAAACCCGGATTTGCCCACCCAACTCGTACTTTGGGCCTGCCGGTGGCGGGTGCGGGTGCATTCGGCGTACCGGCGCTATCTTTGGCTGCGAATGAAAACCAAGCAGAACAGAAATGGCTGATTTCATTAAACTCTACCCGCAAAACCCCGACATGCGGCGCATCCGGCAGGTGGCCGAGGTGCTGCGCAAGGGCGGGCTGGTGATTTACCCGACCGACACCGTGTACGGCCTCGGCTGCGACATCCACAACGCTCGGGCCGTCGAGCGGGTGGCGCGGGTAAAGGGCATCCGCCCGCAGAAGGCCGATTTTTCGTTCATCTGCTTTGATTTGAGCCACATTTCCGACTACGCCCGCGTGTCGAATCCAGCGTTTAAGCTCATGAAAAAGGCACTGCCGGGGCCGTTCACCTTCGTGCTCGAAGCCAGCGGGCGGGTCCCGAAAATCCTGAACGCCGCGAAAAAAACGGTCGGCATCCGGGTGCCCGACAACGACATCCCCCGGTTGCTCGTGCAGGAATTGGGCAACCCGATTCTGACCACGTCCATCCGCGACGACGACGACGTGCTGGAGTATTCGACCGACCCGGAATTGATTTTCGAGAAATTCCAGCACCTCGTGGACGTCGTCATCGATGGCGGTTTCGGGCAAAACGTGCCTTCGACCATCGTGGACGCCACCACCGACGACTTTGAAATTATCCGGCAGGGCCTGGGCGATCTGGAGGCGTATTTGTGACCATTGCAATCAGGTTTCGGGCTGATTTTTGTCATGTGACGCACCCGGAAAAGGGGCCAATTTTGAATCGTCAACCGATTCAAGCTCATGAACACCGCACAACTCTCCGCGCCCCAAATTCCATTTGCCACGTCCGCCAAATCCGCCCTTTTTCGCTTCGATTGGGCCAAACTCGAAGGAAATCACCTGCCCTGGGCGTTCAGCATTCTACTGTTTCAAACCACCATTCTGGCCCCTCTGGCCCTCTGGACGATGAACCTCGCCAACGGGGGCGACTGGCAAATGGCCGTACTGCTGGGTTCGAGTTTCGCCGTGCTGATTCCGATTCTGTCGGCCCTACCGCTCCGCACCATCTTCCGGCTGTTCGGCCTGAGCCTGCTGCTCTGCCTGAGCGTGGTGCTGGCCAACGTGCTGCATCTGATGCACTGATTTTCTGCTGAAAACCGGGTAAAGAAAAGCCCTGTGGTCGCTCGTCACCTGCGAAGGACGAGCGCCCGCAGGGCTTTCGTGTTACTTCTGGTTTTTCAGGTACGCCAGCAGATCCGCCATTTCGGGTACGCTGATGGCGCGTTCGAGGCCGTCGGGCATGGCCGAGGTGGCCGATGCTTCCAGCGAGCGCACGTCGCTGCGGGCCAGCACGCGTTCCTGGCCGCCCAATTGCCGGAGCGTCAGCGTCGTGCCCGTTTTGGCGGTGATGATGCCGTCGGCGGTCTGGCCGTTGGGGAGCGTCAGGTGCCAGAATTCGTAGCCATCGGCGATGGAATGGTTGGGCACGATGATTTCCTGCAAAATCGCCGCCGCGTCGCGGTTGCGGATGGAGGCCAAATCCGGTCCGAAGGCCACGCCCTGGCCGTTGAGCCGGTGGCAACTCTGGCACACCCGCCCGAACACCGCCCCACCCTTCGCAAAACTTCCTTTCAACCGAAGCGCCGCCTGGTAGGCACTCATCACACTTTCCCGCGCCAGGCCGCCGCCCGCCAGCACCTTCCGGGCGTGGGCGCGCACCCCCGCATCATCGTTGTTCATCAGCCGCACCATGCGCGGCCAGCCGATGGCCTCGGTCGCCACCGTGCGGGCGGCCAGGGCATCAAGCAACTGGTGGGCGCGTTGGGGCGAACGAAGCAGCACGTCCACGGCTTTTTCCTGAACTTCCTTCGGCAAACGTTGCCAGTTTTTAACTAAAAAATCGCCCGTCGCCGTACCCGCGCAGGCATCGAGCGAATGCAGGGCGGCCAGTTGAACGGGCCTCGGCTGCGATTGAGTCAGCAGGCGTTCAAAAGCAGGCTGGTGGGGCGCCGGATTCCTCAGGGCCAGCAGCCGCACGGCGTCGGCGCGGTGTTGTGGGTCGGCGCGGGAATCGGTAGCCGTTTTTGCGGCCTGATTCAGCGCCCGCCCAACCACCGGCGATTCGGGCAAACCCGTTACGCCGAGCAGGTCGATGGCCGCACGACGGAGTTCGGCCGGGGCGGTTTCACCCAACTTCAGCAGCGCCAGTTTGGTGTCGTCGGTGAGCGGTGCGGCGGGCGGCTGGTGTTCCCACAGCCGTTTCAGCCCCGACAATACGGCCGCCCGCCACCACGCCCCGGCGACGTTGGGTGCGGTAGCCAATTGAATGAGTTGGGTGGTTTCGGTGGGACGGTCGGCGTTGGCGATGGCCGCAGCGAGGACGGCGAAAAACGCGACTTTCGCTTCGGAAGGCTCCGTGCCGAACTGTTGGGTGGCCCGCCGCAGCAACGCCAGTTCCCGACCTGACGCGGCGGAAATCGCCGCCAGTTGCACCCACTTGTCGCCCAAATCGCGGGAGAGCAGCGCCAGCCTTGCCCGTTCGGCGGCGGGACTTTTGGCAAAACCCAGCGAGCAGAGCAGTTGAAAACGCACCTGCGGGTCGGGGTCGTTGCTCAGAGCGACGAGCGATTTTTCAAGGGTTGGAAATTCCAAAAGATGCGCCTCGGCGATTTTCAGGGCGGTCTGGCGCACGCCCGGCGTTGCGTGGCGAAGGTTGGCCGTCAGCACGTCTGCGGTGGTGTGGCCGAGGCCGTCGAGCAGCCAGAGCGCGGGCACGCGGGCCTCGGGCAAATCGGCGGTGAGCGCGACTTTGCGTAGCGCCTCCACGGCGCGGGTTTTCCTCTCGAAGAGCAAGCGCTGGGCGGTTTTTCGCCACCAGCCGTTGGGGTTTTCGAGAAGTTCGACCAGTTGCCCGTCCGTTTTTTTCGATAAATCCAGCGTACCCAGCCAGTCCATCGGCAGCCCGCCCTTCGGCGTGATGCGGTAAATCCGGCCCTTGTCGGTGCCGTGGTACAGCGCCCCCGAGCGGTTCACTTCGTCGGACATCCATTCGGGGTGCTCCACGATTTCCCGGTAATAATCCACCACGTACAGCGCGCCGTCCGGCCCGACGTAAAAATTGACGGGCCGGAACCAGGCGTCTTTCGAGGCCAGAAATTCCTTCTTTTCCTCCATCCGGCTCGCCACGAAACTCGCCCCGGCGGGTTTGATTTTATCGACGTGCACGAGGTTATGAACGGGTTCGCCCACGAACGTCAGGTCGCGGTCGTAGGGCGCGGGAAACGCCCCGCCATTGTACCAGGTGATGCCGCAGGCCGAGGTCGTGACGCCCACGTCGGTGAGGAGTTGGTGGTTTGGTTTCTCGGTGATGGGGAACAGCTCGCAGGCCGGGCCGTGATCGGGAATCTCCTGCGTAGCTCGGGAAAGGAGCAGGTTCGGGTTGCGCCGGAGGTAGCGCGCCGCGAGCACTTCGTGGTAGGCGTGGCGCGCGTTTTCGACCAGAAACTGGTGGCCCCAGGGGTCGAAGGTCTGGCCGAACTGGCTTTCGCCCGAGAGCGATTCCAGTTCATGCGAATCGGGCTTGAAGCGTACGTTGCGGTCGTCGCCGTTTTTGCCGAGGCGCGGACCGCCGGGTTTTTCCGGAAAAAACACGTCCCGGCCTTCGTCCGAGAATTCTTTTTTGCAAACCGTCGGCGTAATGGCGTACTGGTGGGCGAGGTAAATCCAGTTGTCGGGGCCGAAAACGGGCGCGTTAAGGTTGTGCTGCGGGTTGGAAAGCGCGAAACCGGTCAGGAGTTTCTTTTTCACATCGGCCCGGTCGTCGCCGTTGGTGTCTTCAAGGTACCACACGTCGGGTGCGTCGGTGACGATGACGCCCTTTTTGTACCGCAAAATGCCCGTGGGCAGTTTCAGGCCGTCGGCAAACACGACGCTCTGATCGGGGTAGCCGTCGCCGGAGGTGTCTTTCAGCACTTTTATTTTCCCCGAACCGCTCAAATCGAGCGGGTAGCCGTGCATTTCCACCACGTACAGCCGCCCGTCTTCGTCGATTTCCATCGCCACGGGGTCGGCGATGAGCGGCTCGGCGGCAACCAGTTCGATGTTGAACCCATCGGCCAGTTCAAAGCCGTCAAGGGCTTTTTGAAGTTCGGGTGAAGCGGGTGGAGGCGAACCTGCTTTCTGGGGTTGGCAGGCCAGCAGCAGGCTCGCGGCGAGCAGGAGGAGGGGCGTTTTCATGGTCGGGAGGTAACCGGTGAAGAACGCCAAGAACGCGAAGATTTTTTTGACAATCAACCACTTGGCGATTTTTACGCCTTCGTCGTAAAATCTTCGCGCTTGTGCTTCCACCGGTTGTGCGACCAGAGCCAGTCGGCGGGTTGGCGGCGAATCGCGGCCTCCAGTTTTTCGACGTAGCGGTCGATGACCGCGTTGGGCGGCAGGGCGTCGTAGGGTGGCTCGGCCAGGCGCTCGCAGGTCAGTTCGTAGTGGCCCCGCCGCACCCGCCGCATGCTCATAAACACGACCGGCGAGTTGAACTGCCGGGCCAGTTTTTCGGTGCCCGTGAAAAAGTCGGTTTCCTGGTGCAAGAAGAGCGTCCAGTACGCGGTTTCGGGCATTTCGGCGGCCTGGTCGGCCACCAGCCCGATGATGCGCGGCTCGTTGCGCCGACGAATCATGTTGCGCAGCAGGCTCTGCATGGGCAAGGGCAAAATGCCGAACCGCCCCCGGATTTCCCGCATCAACTGGTCGAAAAAAGGGCTGCTGAGGGTTTTGTAAACCACGTCTACGTCCACCGCCGGGGTATCGAGCCTTGCCCGCAGCGACGACCACTCCCAGTTGCACAGGTGCGAGGTCATCACCAGCACGGTGTGGTGCCCGGTGGCGACGTACTCGTGAAAAATACTGGCGTTGTGCATCGTCACCCGACGCCGCAGTTCCTCTTCCGATAGGGTCAGGGCTTTGAGGGTCTCTACCACGACGTCGGTCAGGTTTCGGTAAAATGCCCCGGCCAGGCGGCGGTGCTCGGCGGGCGTCTTTTCCGGAAACGCATTTTGTAAATTTCGGAGAACCACCTGCCAACGATACCGAACCACGAAGCGTAATAGCCCGTACATTGTATCGGCAAAGAAGTAGAGGACCGACAGGGGCAGGCGGGAGATTAATTTGAAAAATACCATTCGGTCGTGACTGAGGATAATCCTGAAGGCGTTTTTGTATCTTCAGACTACAAAAATTTGAATTTTATTGCAGACCTCAACTTTCTTTGTTTTCTTTCAAAGGTGTTTTCAGAAAGGCCCGACCCGCCGCGCGGAATTGTACTCGACCTTCAGTACCTGCCGAGTCTGGAGTACTTCACGGCGCTGCTGGCCCACGAAATCGTTTACGTGGAGGCCCACGAGACGTTTCAACGGCAAACCTGGCGCAACCGTTGCCAGATTCTGACGGCTCATGGCGGGGATACGCTCATCGTGCCGGTGGTGGAGGGCCGCTCGAAGGTACCCATTCGCGAGGCGCGCATCGATTACGGTCAGAAGTGGGTGAACCGACACTGGCGCGCGATTCGGTCGGCCTACGGAAAAGCACCTTTTTTTGAACATTTCGGCCCGGAATTTGAAAACCTTTACCGCCGGAATCCTGCCTTTTTGTTTGACCTGAATTGGGAATTGCTGACAATTTGTCTCGCGTTTTTGGGACTAAAGAAAAAAATAGTGCTGACGGAACGGTGCGAGCCGGCTGTAGGTGAGCAACTTGTGGACGCCCGGGGGGTGATTCACCCCAAACGACCGTTTACGGAGCACCCTTTTTACCGGCCCGTCCCGTACCGACAGGTTTTCAGGGAAAAAGAAGGGGAACGGTTTTTTCCAAACCTGAGTATTCTCGACGTGTTGTTTACCCAGGGACCGCAGGCGTTGCCGATTTTACTCCGTTCGGTTGCTGAATGAACAAAGCGTTTTAAGTTGCTGTTAACCGTTTAGCGCTCCGCTGCGGCCCGTTTTAGAAAAGACAGTGGGGTGAGCGTACCTCCACCGACACGTAAACAACCGAATCAACCTCCATCGAATGGAAGCCAAATTTTCAAATAGGGTAAAGGAAGTCATCCAACTCAGCCGGGAGGAAGCCTTGCGGCTGGGGCATGACTACATCGGCACCGAACACCTGCTGCTCGGCATGATCCGCGAGGGTGAAGGCGTGGCCGTGGCACTGCTAAAGAAACTGGGCATCAACCTCGACGAACTTCGCGTGACCGTTGAGCAGGCCACCAAAGGCACCGCCACGTACACGGTCAAGAACCTCCAGAACATCCCGCTGACGCGCCAATCGGAAAAGGTGCTCAAGATGACGCACCTCGAAGCGAAGGTGTTCAAAACGCAACTCATCGGCACCGAACACGTGCTGCTGGCCATTCTGCGCGACGAAGACAACATTGCCACGCAGATTCTCCAAAAATTCCACGTCACGTACGAAGTCATCAAGGAAATGATTGAATACCAGGCGAATCCCAACATCAACGCCGGTCCGGACACCGACGACAACGACGACGACGCCCGGATGTTCGGTGGCGGCACTACGGGCCGTGAATCGGGCAAGCAGGGCAACGAAAAAAGCCGCACGCCCGTGCTCGACAACTTTGGCCGCGACCTTACCAAGCTGGCCGAAGTCGGCAAACTCGACCCCATCGTGGGCCGGGAGAAAGAAATCGAACGCGTGGCGCAGATCCTGAGCCGCCGCAAGAAAAACAACCCCATCCTGATTGGCGAACCCGGCGTGGGCAAAACGGCCATCGCCGAAGGCTTGGCCCTGCGCATCGTGCAGAAGAAAGTCAGCCGCGTGCTGTTCGGCAAGCGCGTCGTCACGCTCGACCTCGCCTCGCTCGTGGCTGGTACCAAGTACCGCGGTCAGTTTGAGGAGCGCATGAAAGCCGTGATGAACGAACTGGAGAAATCGCCCGAGGTGATTTTGTTCATCGACGAAATCCACACCATCGTCGGGGCCGGTGGCGCGTCGGGTTCGCTCGATGCTTCCAACATGTTCAAGCCGGCGCTGGCCCGGGGTGACATTCAGTGCATCGGGGCCACCACGCTCGATGAATACCGGCAATACATCGAAAAAGACGGTGCCCTCGCCCGGCGGTTCCAGATGGTGATGGTGGACGCGACGTCGGTGGACGAAACCATCGAAATCCTGACCAACATCAAGGACAAGTACGAAGACCACCACCACGTCAACTACACGACCGAGGCCATCGAAGCCGCCGTGAAGTTGTCGGAGCGGTACATCTCCGACCGTTTCCTGCCCGACAAGGCCATCGACGTGATGGACGAAGTGGGTGCCCGCGTGCACATCTCGAACATCTCGGTGCCCGAAGACATCCTACGTCTCGAAGAGCAGGTCGAGAACATCAAGAAAGAAAAGAATCAGGTTGTAAAAAGCCAGAAATACGAGGAAGCTGCCCAACTCCGCGACAAGGAGAAACGCCTCCTCGACCAGTTGGACAAGGCCAAGATTGCCTGGGAAGAAGAAACCAAGCAGAAGCGCTACACGGTGGACGAAGAAAACGTGGCCGAAGTCGTGGCCATGATGACGGGCATCCCCGTGAACCGCGTCGCCGCCAACGAAGGCACCAAACTTCTCCACATGGGCGAGGAGTTGATGGGCAAAGTCATCGGACAGGAAAAGGCCATCCAGAAACTGGTGAAGGCCATTCAGCGGACGCGCGTTGGGTTAAAAGACCCGAAAAAACCCATCGGTTCGTTTATTTTCCTCGGCCCCACGGGCGTCGGGAAAACGGAACTGGCGAAGGTGCTGGCTACCTACCTCTTCGACAAAGACGATGCCCTCGTGCGCATCGACATGTCGGAGTACATGGAAAAATTCAGCGTGAGTCGCCTCGTCGGCGCGCCTCCTGGGTACGTGGGTTACGAAGAAGGCGGGCAGTTGACGGAGAAAATCCGCCGCAAGCCCTACTCGGTCGTGTTGCTCGATGAAATCGAAAAAGCCCACCCCGACGTGTTTAACATCCTGCTTCAGGTGCTCGACGACGGCATCCTGACCGACGGACTCGGTCGCCGGGTAGATTTCCGGAACACCATCGTCATCATGACCTCCAACATCGGAGTGCGTGACCTCAAGGATTTCGGCGGCGGCATTGGCTTTGCCACGAAAGCGCGCAGCGAAAACCAGGATGAAATCATGCGCAACACGATTCAGAGTGCGTTGCGGAAGGCGTTCTCGCCCGAATTCCTCAACCGCCTCGACGACGTCATCGTGTTCAACTCGCTCGAGCGCGAACACCTGCATCTCATCATCGACCTGATGCTGCGCAAGTTGTTCACCCGCATCACGAGCCTGGGGTACAACGTCGAACTGACCGAGAAAGCCAAGGACTTCCTGGCCGCCAAGGGCTACGACCCGCAGTACGGTGCCCGCCCGCTCAATCGGGCCATTCAGAAGTACCTCGAAGACCCCGTCGCCGAGGAAATCCTGAAAGGCGACCTGAGCGAAGGCGACGTGATCCTGGCCGACCACGACGGCGAAGCCGAAGTGCTGACGCTGTCGGTGAAACGGAAGATTGAAGAGGTGGCGTAACGCTGCTTTTGAAAAAGAAAAGGCCCAACCGAAATCCGGTTGGGCCTTTTCTTTTTCAGGCGAATCGGATCTTCATTTTCAAAAACCGATGGCAATTTCATCCGGAAAAGCCATATTTTTCGGGTATAAATTCCGAATCTGCCGTGAAAACGCTGGTTGGCTTTTTGGTAATGCTCGCGTGGTTGCCGGAGCCGGGTGGGTACTTTCAACTCGATACGCAAGCCTTCTTTCAACTGCCCGCCGTGGGTCAGGGTATGAACCTGGCTCAACCCGACACCTTGCTGCTCGACGCCGCCCTGTTTCACGCCAGCAACGAAGCCCGTCAGGCCAACGGCGTACTGCCGCTTTTGTTCGATCTTACGCTGTACGATGCCGCCGCCAGCCACGCAACGGCCATGATCAATCAAAATTTTTACGGCCACGAAAACCCGTACAGCCCCGCCGAACGCACGGTGCAGAAACGGGTCGAATTGCGCGGATTGAAGTTTTACGCCATTTCGGAAAACATCGGCCAGTACCAGACCATCGACACGCCCGACGTGTACGGCTACCGCCGCAACCGCCGCACGCGAACCTATGAGTACTTCGACCCGCGAACGTTCGAACCCTGCCAGCCCTTCACCTACGCTGGCTACGCCCGGTACGCCGTGCGGCAATGGCTGGCGTCGCCCCGCCACCGGGCCACGCTGCTCAACCCGCACTTCACGCACCTGGCCTGCGCGGCCCGGCTGGTGCCCCACCCGTACGACAGCCGCCCGGCTCCCTTCGCCCGGCTGGTGCAGAACTTTGGCCAGTTGCGGGGAAGTGAGCGGTGAGAAGTCGGAAGTCGGAAGATTTTGATAGACAGAAAGTTACAGGCTTTCCCTGATCCCATTTTTATTCCCAATTAAAACGTTCCCTTGTACCGGTGGTCGTTGTGGGGCGTGTCGATGCGTTTGAGCGGTATCTGCATCCCGCCGGTGCTTTCCAGCCAGTCGAACAGGCGTCCGCGCAGGGTTTTCGCCAGTTGCTGGTGCTGCGGACTGCGAATCAGGTTGTTGACCTCCAGCGGGTCGGTTTGCAGGTCGTAAAGCTCGTTAATGTCCCAGACGCCGTGGTGGAAAATGTACTTGTAACGATCGGTGCGGACGCCGAACATCGTGGGCGTTTGCGGAAAATCGTACTCCCAGTAGTATTCGTAGAAAACTTCCTGCTTCCAGTTCGGCTGGGCCTGGCCCTTCAGTAGCGGCAGAAACGACGCCCCCTGCATGGTCTTGGGCGTGGTCAGGCCCGCCATCGCCAGAATCGTCGGGCCAACGTCCACGTTTTGCACCACGTTCGTCAGCTTCGACCCGGCGGGCACCACGCCCGGCCCGCGCACGAGCAAAGGCACCCGCATGGATTCTTCGTATAGGTGCCGCTTATCGATGAGGCCGTGTTCGCCGAAACTGAAGCCGTTGTCGCCCATGTACATGACGACGGTGTTTTGGTCTAATCCGTTGTCTTTCAAAAACTTCAGAACTTCGCCAACCGAGTCGTCCACGCCGAGGAGGGTTTCGAGGTAGTCGCGGTAGAATTCGTTGAAACCCGTGCTGCCGTGGTAGAGGTAGTCCACGCCGTGCCAACTGTACCGCTGGTTTTTGACCCACAGCGGCATGTCGGAGAGGTTGGTTTTCAATTCGCCCGTCTCCGGGTTTCGCCGGGTCATCGGCCCCCAGATTTTGCTCGAATCGGTTTTGGTCAGGTACATCGACGGCGGGTACGTCACGGGCAGGGTACGGTAGCGGCCTCGGTGCCGCCGGGCGGGTTGGAAGTCGGCGTGAACGGCCTTGTGCGAGAGGTACACGAAAAACGGCTTTTTCGCATCGCGGTTTTTCATCCACTTGACCGCGTGTTCGGTCAGCAAGTCGGTGGTGTAGGTGCTGTCGCCGTAGCTGACGCGCTTGCCGTTGATGTTGAGCGTCGGATTGTAGTACACGCCCTGGCCCCGGAAACTCTCCCAGTGGTTGAAACCCGGCTGGGGCGCGTCGGTGGTGCTGCCCATGTGCCATTTCCCGAAAAACGCCGTTTGGTATCCCGCTTTTTGTAAAAGTTGCGGGAAAAACGTCAATCCCTTCGGCAGCGGGGCCTGGTTGTCGACGATGGTGTGCGTGTGGGCGTACTGGCCGGTGAGGATGCTGGCCCGGCTGGGCGAACACAGGGCGGTGCTGACGAACGCGTTTTGCACGTGGCAGCCCTCGCGGGCGAGCCGGTCGAGGTGGGGCGTTTCGAGGCCGGGGAAATGCCCCGTGAAGCCCATCGCGTCGTAGCGGTGGTCGTCGGCGAGGATGAACACCACGTTGAGCGGGCGTGGGGCGGCGGGTTTGGGCTGGGGTCTTCCCGCCGTCAGCGACAGGAGCACGAGCAGCCCGCAGGCGTGAAAAACGCAGTTCATCGGAAACGGTTTGAAGGGTTCCTCGAAAAATTACTCCACCACCCGCACCGCGAGTTTGCTCCCGCCATACACCCGGTGGGTGGCTTTGGTGAAATCCTCCGGCTTTGCCTCGGCGATGTTGGGCAGAAACTTCTGGGGGTTGCGGTCGATGAGCGGAAACCACGTGCTTTGCACCTGCACCATCACCCGGTGCCCTTTTTTGAAGGTGTGCAGCACGTCGAGCAATTCCAGCGGTACGTCCTCGACTTTACCCGGCGTGAAGGGCTTCGGGTGGGTGCGATCCTGCCGGAATTTGCCCCGAATCACGTCGGAACGCAGCAGTTGCTGAAACCCGCTCATTTTTTCGCCTTTCGCGATGTTCGGCGTGTCGGCGGCGTCGCCGGGAAACACGTCGATGAGCTTCACGACCCAGTCGGCGTCGGTGCCGGTGGTGCTCACGCGCAGGCTGGCCAGCAGGTTGCCCGCCAGCGTCAGGTCGCGGTCGAGGGGCTCGGTCTGGTAGATCAGCACGTCGGGGCGGTGGGCGGCGAAGCGCTGGTCTTCGACCATGTAGTCCTGGTTCATGCCGAGCGAAACGGTCTGGGTAAAGGGCACGGGCTTGGCTGGGTCGCTGATGAATTCATCGAAACCGGTCGTTGCCTGCGGGGCGTCGAACGACAGTTTCCCGCCCGACAGCAGGTACAGGCTTTTCTCCACAGCGGCTTTTGGCGGCCAGGTGTCGAAGCTGCGCCATTGGTTCGCGCCCGTTTCAAACACCTGCGCTTCGGGAAAATTGGCGTCGCCTTCGCCTTTCAGGAAGTGGGCGAAAAATTTCCGCTCGATGTTCTCGCGAAAATACGTCCCGGTTTTGGCTCCGAAATTCACGTTGCCAAGCGTTTCGCCGTCCCCATTCCAGCCGCCGTGCGTCCACGGCCCGGCCACGAGCACGTTGTAAATGCCGGGGTTTTGCTTCTCGATGGCCTGGTAGGTTTTGAAAATGCCGTGCAAATCCTCGGCGTCGTACCAGCCGCCCACGATCATCACGGCGTGTTTGATGCCCTTCAGGTGCGGCAGAATGTTGCGCGATTTCCAGAAGTCGTCGTAGTTCGGGTGGGTCAGGTTGGCCGTCCAGTACGGGTCTTTGCCGCCGTAGAGTTCGGGTTTCTGGGTATTTTTCAGTGGACCAAGGTCCAGGTAAAACTGGTAGCCATCCTGGGTGCCGTAAGGAATGCTTTTGGTGGAAAAGGCCTTCGTCGGTGTGCCGTCGGTGCGGTTGGTGAAGTAGGGGTAAAAGCCGAAGTTGTGCGGCAGCATGAAGGCCCCGTTGTGGTAGCTGTCGTCGCGCCAGAGGTCGGCCATCGGGGCCTGCGGCGAGGAAGCCTTCAGCGCCGGGTGCCCGCTGAGCGTGCCCACCGAGGCGTAGAAACCGGGGTAGCTGATGCCCCACTGGCCGACTTTGCCGTTGTGGTTCGGCACGTTTTTCAGCAGCCACTCAATCGTGTCGTAGGTGTCGGTGCTTTCGTCCACGTCGGTCCCTTTTTTGGCGTCATTTTGCGGGCGCATTTCCACGAAAACGCCCTCGCTCATCCACCGCCCGCGCACGTCCTGGTACACGACGATGTACTTGTCCTGCATGATGAACTCCGAAGGCCCCAGTCGCCTCGGAAACTTGTCGGTGCCGTAGGGCGCGCAGGAATACGGCGTGCGCTGCATCAGCACCGGGTATTTTTTCTCCGGCGCGGCATCTTTGGGCACGTACACGGCGGTGTGGAGTTTGATGCCGTCGCGCATCGGAATCTGGTACTCGAACTTCTGGTAGTTTTCCTGGGCGAAGGCGTTGGCGGCGGGCGTAGCCGGAGTTTGAGCCACGGCGGGTAGGACGAAGCAAAACCAGGGGAGGAGGGTAGTACTTTTTTTCATGAAAACACAGTTTTGCCGACGGTCTGAGTTCCCCACCTTGTCATCCTGAGCTTGTCGAAGGACCTTCTCCGCAGGAGGTACAGTACTTCTTGCCGAGAGGGTCCTTCGACAAGCTCAGGATGACAGCGTGGGGGAGTTAGAATGACCAAATGAAATTACTCCAGCACCTCCACCCGCAGCGCACTCGGGGCGGCCTTGGAGTGGTACACCCGGTGGGTGGCTTTAATAAAATCGTCTTCTTTCGCCTCAAAAATGTTGGGGACGAACTTCTGGGGGTTGCGGTCGATGAGGGGAAACCACGTGCTCTGCACCTGCACCATCACCCGGTGCCCTTTTTTGAAGGTGTGCAGCACGTCCTGAAGGCGGAAGGTTACGTCCGTTACCTGATTGGGTTTGAAGGGCACGGGCTTGGTGAAGCCGTCGCGGAAGCGCCCGCGCATCACCTCGCTGCGCACCATTTGCTGGTAGCCGCCAAGCGAAACCGCCTTGTTGGGCATGAAACGGTGGTTTTTGGTCGAATCCGGGTACACGTCGATGAGCTTCACGATCCAGTCGGCGTCGGTGCCGGTGGTCGAAACCTTGAGCGCCGCCGTGATTTCGCCGCCGAGCGTGAGGTCGTTTTCCAAAACATCCGTCTGAAACACGAGTACGTCGGGACGGCGGGCGGCAAACCGCTGATCTTCGCTCATGTAATTGAAGGGCGTGAAGCCGAGCATCTCCTGGTAATTTTCGGAGTTGGGCACGGGTTTCATCGGGTCGCTGACGAATTCGCTGGAGCCGTTGGTGAGCGACGATTGCTCCGACAATTTGCCGCCGTCGCGGAAATTCAGCGTCATTTTCCGCGAGGTTTTCACGGGCCATTCGGCAAACTGCCGCCATTCTTTCTTGCCCGTGTCGAACAAATACGCTTCGGGCAGGCCCGTTTTGCCATCGCCCGCGCCTTTCAGGAAGTGGTTGAAAAACGGCGCTTCGATGTTCCGCTGGTAAAACGTGGCGATGCTGTCGCCGAAATACAGGTTGCTGTGCATCGTGTGCCCGGCCTCGAAACTCCAGCGCCCGTGCCCGAATGGCCCCATCACCAGCGTGTTGTAGGGGTTGCTTTTCGCTTTTTCGAGCGTTTTGTAAATCGTCAGCGGGCCGTACAAATCCTCGGCGTCGAACCACCCGCCCACCGTCATCACCGCGTGTTTGACGCCCTTCAGGTGCGGCACGATGCTGCGCTTCTGCCAGAATTCGTCGTAGTTGGGGTGTTCGGTGGTTTCTTTCCAGTAAAAATTATCAGGGTACACTTTCCTGGCGTTCGACAGCGGGCCGAGGTCCATGTAAAACTGGTAGCCGTCGGTGGTTTTGGGCTGCACCATGCCTTTGGCCCACCATTCGCTGGTGGTTGGCCCGCCGGTCTGAACGCCGAACACGGGAAAGGTCAGAAAATACGATTCGAGAAAGGCCCCGTTGTGGTGGAAATCGTCGAAGAAAAAGTCCGAGACCGGGGCCTGCGGCGACGACGCCTTCAGCGCCGGGTGCTGGCTCAGCGCGCCCGCAATCGTGTAAAAACCGGGGTAGCTGATGCCCCACTGGCCCACGCGGCCATTGTGGTTGGGCACGTTTTTCAGGAGCCATTCAATCGTGTCGTAAGTGTCGCTGGCCTCGTCCACCTGGCTCGGCTGACTCTTGTTTTCGATGTGTGGCGTCATGTTCGTCCAGGTGCCCTCGCTCAGGTACCGGCCCCGAACGTCCTGATACACAAAGATGTACTTGTCGCGGAGCAGCGTTTTGCTCGGCCCCAGGCTGGCGGGGTACTTGTCTTCGCCGTAGGGGGCCACGTTGTAGCAGGTGCGCTGCATCAGAAACGGGTACGGGTTGCCGACCGAGGCGTCTTTGGGCACGTACACGGCGGTGTGAAGCTTGATGCCGTCGCGCATCGGGATTTTGTACTCGAACTTCTGGTAGTTTTCCTTCACCCAGGCAGACTGGGCGTTGACGAGTGTAAAGTGGAACGTGAAAAGGGTAACGAGGAGCGCAAGGTGGGTTGGCGTTCGGCTAAATCGGGAAAGCAGCATGGAAAAACAGGGGTTAGAAAAAATCGTTGGGCAACTTACAAAAAGGGGGTGGCGGCTGCAAGCAAGTTGAGTTTCCTGGCGGCAAAGCGGGCGCGCTGTGCTACTTTTGCAAACCATTTTCCCCAACGCTGTCATCCAGAGCGCAGCGAAGGACTTACTTGGCAAGAGGCACTGCATCGGTCACCAAGAAGGTCCTTCGCTGCGCTCTGGATGACAGTTTCTCGACTGTGAATCAACCTGTTCTTCGCATTGCCCTCCAGAAATCCGGTCGCCTGAGCGACGATTCCCTGAGTTTATTCAAAGAATGCGGCATCCGGTTCGACAGCGGCACCGGCAAACTGAAGTCCACCAGCACCAATTTTCCCGCCGAATTCCTGTTCCTCCGCGATGACGACATCCCCGGCTACGTCGAAGACGGCGTCGCCGACGTGGGCATCGTGGGCGAAAACGTGCAGGTGGAAACCCACAAAACCGTTGAAACCGTGTACCGGCTCGGTTTCTCGAAGTGCCGCCTGAGCATCGCCATTCCCCGTGGCGAAAGCTACACCGGCGTGGCCGACCTCCACGGCAAGCGCATCGCCACCAGCTACCCGGTGATTTTGGGTAAATTTTTAGCCGAAAACGACGTCGAAGCGCACATTCACGAAATCAGCGGGTCGGTCGAAATCGCGCCGGGCATCGGCCTGGCCGATGCCGTGTGCGACATCGTCAGTTCGGGTAGCACGCTACTGAGCAACGGGTTGAAGGAAGTCGAAACGATTTTCCGCTCCGAAGCCGTGCTGAT
Source organism: Spirosomataceae bacterium (assembly GCA_965249815.1). Taxonomy (GTDB): domain Bacteria; phylum Bacteroidota; class Bacteroidia; order Cytophagales; family Spirosomataceae; genus JAJAZB01. Next base: position 3,489,306 of record CBDFMV010000003.1, read on the forward strand.
TGCCCACCCGAATTTGCCCGCCGAAAAGCGCGGGATTCTCGAAAAACTCCTCTTCCGCGTCGGGGCCGTGCAGGCTGCCGTTGCGAGCAAGTACGTGGTGCTCAACGCGCCCAACGCCGCCCTGCCGCAAATCGAGCGCCTGTTGCCCGGCCTGAAAGCCCCGACCGTCGTGCCGCTCGACACCCCCGGCTGGAGCGCCGTGCATTCGGTGCTGCGCGAAGAGGATTTCTGGGAAAAAATCGACGCCCTCCGCGAAGCCGGTGCCGAAGGCATCCTCGTCGTGCCGATTGAGAAAATGATTCGCTAACACGATTGTAACCACCGCGTGCCGCCGGTCTTCGTGGTACGCATCGCCGGTTAAAACGTGCCACGGAGACCGGCGGCACGCATTCACGACTATGAACCTCGTCCGTTTCCCCGCCCCCGAAACCTGGCCCGCGTTGCTGGCCCGGCCCGTGATGAACCTCGCCGAGGTGGAAGCCCGCGTGGCCCCGATTCTGGCGCGGGTGCAGGCCGGGGGCGACGCGGCCCTGCGCGACTTCGCCCGCCAGTTCGACGGCGTCCAACTCGACCGCCTCGACGTACCCGTCGAAGTCATCGAAGGGGCCGAACGGCAACTTTCCGACGAACTGAAAACCGCCATTCAGACCGCCTACGGCAACATCCGCCGGTTTCACGAAGCGCAAAAGCAACGCCCCGAAAAAATCGAGACCATGCCCGGCGTGACGTGCTGGCGCAAATCGGTGGGCATCGAGCGCGTCGGAATTTACATTCCCGGTGGTACGGCCCCGCTGTTCAGCACGGTGCTGATGCTCGGCATTCCGGCCCAACTGGCGGGCTGCCGCGAGGTGATTTTGTGCTCGCCCAGCCAGCACCCGGCCATTTTGTACGCCGCCAAACTCTGCGGCGTCACGCGGGTGTTTCGCCTCGGCGGGGCGCAGGCCATCGCCGCGCTGGCCTACGGGACGGAATCCGTGCCGAAAGTTTACAAACTATTCGGGCCGGGAAACCAGTACGTGACGGCGGCGAAAATGCTGGCGGCCAAGGAAGGCGTCGCCATCGACATGCCCGCCGGGCCGAGCGAAGTGGCCGTGCTGGCCGACGAAACGGCCAACCCGGCGTTCGTCGCCGCCGATTTGCTCTCGCAGGCCGAACACGGACCGGACAGCCAGGTGGTGCTGGTTTCGACGTCGGAACGCGTGATCGAAGCCGTGCAGGCCGAACTCGACCGCCAGCTTGCTACGCTGCCCCGCGCGGAATTTGCACAGAAAGCCCTTGAAAATTCAAGGGCCATTCTGGTTGAAAATCAAGCGGTCGCGGTGCAACTGCTGAATGCCTACGCCGCCGAGCACCTGATTCTGGCGGTCGAAAATGCGGAGGCGGTTTCGGAAAAAATCACCAACGCCGGGTCGATTTTTCTGGGAAACTACACCCCCGAATCGGCGGGCGATTACGCCTCGGGCACCAACCACACCTTGCCCACCAACGGCCACGCCCGCGCCTACAGCGGCGTTTCGCTCGATAGTTTCGTGAAAAAAATCACCGTGCAGCACCTCACCCACGCTGGCTTGGCCGCCCTCGGCCCCACCATCGTGGCAATGGCCGAAGCCGAGTCGCTCGATGGCCACGGGCGGGCGGTCCGCATCCGACTGCAACCCTCCTGACGACGATGATGCTACGAATACTCGTGTGGCTCGTTCTGTTGCCCCGGCCCGGCGCTGGTCAGGGGGCACCCACGGCGGCCGACCTGCTCCTGCGCATGCAGAAAACCTACGCCGACGCCCGCACCTACCGCGACCGGGGCAAGGTGACGGTCGACTACATCACGGATAAAAAAGTGGCCCTGCCCCGGCTCAAGGCGTTTTCAACCGCGTTCGTCCGGGGAAACGGCCTCCGGTTTGCGTTCGCCGAACCAACGCCCGACGGCGCGGTGCTGTGCGGGGTGGTCTGGAACCAGGGGACACGGACGCTGGCCTGGCAGGGGTTTCGCAACGCCGTCGATTCGAGTCATACGTTGCCTCAGGCCCTCAGTTTGGTGGGCGTGGCGTCGGGGTTGGCTCCCCGCCGTACTGTCGGCCTGTTGCTGGGCGACCCAAAAATCAGCCTGAATTGGGTCAAAGCCCTGCGCAATGTGCAGGTGTTGGGACAGGAAACAGTCGGCAACCGCGCTACCTACCACCTGTCGGCGGTGACGGGGGAGAGTATTTTTGAAAGTCAGATTCACCTCTGGCTCGACGCGGCGAGCGGCCTGCTGATCCGCCTCACCGAACGCAGCAAAATCGCCGAGTATGAGGCCCTGACGACGATTGAGCTTGAACCTGCCATCGACGTCGAACTCACGCCCGACCTGTTGCGGTTCGACTACCAGCATTGTTTGAAATGAGGTTTGGGGTTTATGGTTCAGCTTTTAGTGTTCGGAGTTGAGAGTTGAAAGACAACGATGAACCCTAAACCTTAAACTCTGAACCCCAAACCAAGCACCAGAAACTGAACACCGTGAATTTTCAACTTTCTTCCCTCCTACGTCCGCACCTGCTCAACTTGACGCCCTATTCCTCGGCTCGTGACGAGTACACCGGCAAAGAGGGCGTTTTTCTCGACGCCAACGAAAATCCACTCGGCTCCACCACCAGCGTAGCCGTCAACCGCTACCCCGATCCGCACCAGGGAGCGATTAAAGAAAAACTTGCCCCGATCAAGGGCGTCCGGCCCGGTCAGATTTTTCTCGGCAACGGCTCCGACGAAGCGATTGATTTGCTCACGAGGGCGTTTGTCGAGCCGGGCACTGCCGAGCACGTACTGCTCACCCCACCGACCTACGGCATGTACGAAGTGAGCGCCCACGTCAATAACGTTGGGGTGAAAAAAGTACCGCTCACGCCTGATTTTCAATTGAATACTGAGGCGTTGCTCGCCGCCGTGGATGCGTCCACGAAGCTCATTTGGCTCTGTTCGCCCAACAACCCGACCGGCAACGTGCTCGACCGGGCGGCCCTGCTGCACGTGGCCGAAACGGTCAGGTGCCTCGTGGTGGTGGACGAAGCCTACATCGATTTCGCCCCCGAAACCACGCTGCTGCCGGAACTTGACGCCCACCCGAACCTGGTGGTGATTCAAACGTTCTCGAAAGCCTGGGGCCTGGCGGGCCTGCGGGTGGGCATGGCCTTCGGGAGCGAGGAATTGATTGGGATTTTGAACAGAATCAAACCGCCGTACAACCTCAACCTCCTCACGCAGCAGTACGTGCTGGTGGCGTTGGAAAACGGTTCGCAAAAAGATGCGATGGTGCGGCAACTTTTGGAAAACCGCGAATTGCTTCGCGCCGGATTGGCCGCGCTGCCCATCGTGGAGCACATTTTCCCGTCGGATTCCAACCAGTTGCTGGTGCGTTTTCACGATTCAGCGGCGGTGTTTGCCTACCTGCTGGGCGAGAAAGTCATCGTCCGCGATCGCTCGAAGGTGATTCTTTGCGAAAACTGCCTGCGCATCAGCATCGGCACCGCCGAGGAGGACGCCCGGCTGCTGGGGTTGCTGGCCCAGTTTCCGGCGACTGTCTCCGTTCGCTAAAGCTGACGGGCTTCTATAAAATAGCTTTCCTCCAAAGGACGGTTTTTCGCCGGAATCCGTTTTATCGGTGTCTCAATCACCTCGTTTCATGAAAAACTGCCTCGTCCGTCTCGGAATCTTTTCACTTTTCACTCTTCACTTTTCACTGGTAAACGCCCAGGATGCGCCCAAAAGCTGGGCCATCGGGTTCCGGATTGGCGAACCGCTGGGCGTCAATTTGCGGAAATATTTCGGCGAAAACCACGCCATCGACGTCAACGCCGGGGCCTACGGCGGGCTGTGGGGCGTCAACCGCAAGTACGGCGATGGGCGCTACAAAAACGCTGGGCTGCTCGTCAACGCCAACTACCTCTGGCTGACCGGTACCGGGCGCTTTCGCCCCTACTACGGCTTCGGCGGGCAGATTACCTCGCGCCGCAGCTACCCCGACCGCCTCAACGGCGGCTACGAAAAACGCCTCGGCGTGGGCGGCAGCGGCGTGGCGGGCGTGGAGTATTTTCTGGCCAGTTCGCCCGCCTCACTCTTTGCCGACGTCGGCCTGTATGCTGAACTACTGCCCAACCCGTTTTTCTTTCACGTGCAGGGTGGCGTGGGCGCACGGTTTAATTTTTAGGATGGTCGCCCGAAGGGTTTTTCTCATTTGTGTACATCGGTGAGAAACGGTCTGTACCTTTAAAAATCCCAAATACGCCGCAATCCCCCGTGTCCAGCTTCACCATTTACTCCTCTTCTGCCGGGTCGGGCAAAACCTACACGCTGGCCAAAGAATACCTCAAGCTGGCCCTGATGGACGACCCCGAAACGGGGCAGTTCCGGCCTAATTACTACCGCCACATCCTGGCCGTGACGTTCACCAACGACGCCGCCCACGAGATGAAGCAGCGCATCCTGACCTACCTGCGCGGGTTTGCGTTTTTTGACGAATTGCCCGAAAACGAAAAGCAGAAAATCGTCGGCTTACGCCAGCAGGTGCTCGACGAACTCAGCGCCGCACGCCCCGAACCGCTCGACGCCGCCGAACTCACCCGCCGCGCCGGGTTGGTCTTCAACCGGATGCTGCACCGCTACACCGACGTTTCGGTGAGCACCATCGACAGCTTCACCCAGCGCGTGGTGACGACGTTTGCCGAAGAACTCGACCTGCCCGCCAATTTTGAAACCAGCCTCGAACAGGACCTGCTCCTTGAGGCCGCCGTTGAAAACCTGCTTGCCCACGCCGGGCACGAGGAATTTGGCGAACTGACCGCGCTGCTCGAAGAGTTTGCCGAACAAAAAGCCGAGAGCGGTGCCAGCTTCAACCAGGTGGCACCCGAACTGGCGCGGGTGGGCAAATTTCTCCTTGAAGAACACAACAGCGAGCGCATCGAGCGGTTCATGGCGCTGAGTCCGGGGGAACTGAGCCTCGTTTTTCGCCGCCTGAAAATCCACAACGAAGCGCTCGAAGAACGCCTGAAAACCGCCGCCCGCCACGCCGTGGTCTTGCTCGACGCCCACCAACTCGAAGCGGCTGATTTTGTGGGCGGCAGCCGGGGCGTCGTGCCGTTTTTCCTGAAATGGACCGACGAGGTGGACGTGGAAAAAGGCCTGAACAGCGCCGCCACCAACGCCCTGGAGAACGACGCCTGGGGCAACAAAAAAGCCCCCGCGCCGACCCGCGCCAAAATCGAAGCCATTCAGGGCGAGTTGCGCGCCTGCCTCGTGGAAATGCATGACCTGCTCGATCAGCACCAGGGCCGCTACGTGCTGTTCCGCGAACTGGGCAAACTGCTTCAGCAAATGGCGCTGCTCGGCTATCTGCGTACCGAACTCGTTGATTTGCAGAACCAAAGCCGCCAGTTGCACATTTCAAACTACGGCAAGGCGGTGCAGAAAGTGGTCACGAGCGAGCCGATGCCCTTCGTGTACGAGCGCCTCGGCGAACGCTACCACCACGTGCTCCTCGACGAATTTCAGGACACGTCCGGTTCGCAGTGGACCAATTTCCTGCCGCTGGTGAGCAACGCCCTCGGCGCGGGGCACTTCAGCCTCGCCGTCGGCGACGGCAAACAGGCCATTTATGGCTGGCGCGGCGGCGAAATGACGCAGATTGTGCACCTCCACAACGCCGACGTTGACGCACTGCTGCCACCGGTTGACGCGCCCGAGTACGATCTGCTCGCCGAGCACTACCTGCCACTGCGCCACGGCGGCATCCGGGCCGAGTCCCTGCAACGCAACTTCCGGAGTACCCGCGAGGTCATCGCCTTCAACAACGATTTTTTCGGCACCGTGCTCCGGCTCTATGGCGCGGAATTCCCGTTGCTCAAACTCGCCTACGCCACCTACGAGCAGCAGGCCCCGGCTTCGGCCCGGAGCGGCGGGCACGTGCAAATCGATTTTCTGAAACAAGAAAAAGGCGCGCCCGACCCCATGCCCGAACGGGTGCTGGCGCTGGTGCAGGAGGCCGAAGCGGCCGGGTACGCCTGGCGCGACATCGCCGTACTGTGCCGCGTAAACCGCCACAGCAAAACCATCGCCGATTTCCTGAAAAACCAGGGCTACGCCATCATCTCGGCAGATTCGCTGCTGCTCCGATTTTCCGAATCGGTGCAGTTTGTGCTGGCCGTGCTGCGGGTGTTGCACGCGCCGGAGCAGCGGCTGGCCCGGTTCGAGGCCTTGCAGCAATTTTACCGCGTTGTGCTCCGGCAGGCCGCCGACGAAACCACCGACGCGGCCATCCGCGACGCCGTGGCCGGGGCCTCGACGGCGGGCCTGCTCGGGCTGCTCGAAAGCCGGGGCTACCGCCTCGACCCGTTCCGGCTGCAACAGGCGGGTTTGTACGAACTGACCGAGAAAATCATCGTGTTGTTCCGGCTGTTCGAGCGGGTGGAAGAAGCGCCGTACCTGTTTCGGTTGCTCGACGTGGTGCTCGATTTCAGCCTCAGGCAAAGCACCCACCTGAGCGACTTTCTGCGGTTTTGGGAAGAAAAACAGGACAACCTCGCCATCCAGACACCCACCGGGGCCAACGCCATCACGGTCACGTCGGTGCATAAATCGAAGGGCCTGGAGTACCCCGTCGTGCTGGTGCCCTACGCCGATTGGGAAAAAACCATCCGCGACAAATCCACGATTTGGTTTGATTTTTCGGGCCTAACTTACGACGAACTGGCCGTCGGCGAAGACGAATTCGGTCGCCCGCGCCGCCTGCGACTCGCGCCCGTCGGCAAGGTAAAAGCCCTGCACCTGACCGACCTCTCGGCGCAGTTGAAAGTGCAGGAGGAAAAAGCCTTCATCGAAAGCCTCAACATGCTTTACGTGGCCAACACCCGCGCCGTCGATAGGCTGTACCTGGTGGCGTACGAAGAAGATTTCACGAAAGACGGCCCGCAGAAAACCGTCGCGTACCTGCTCCACCAGTTTCTGGCCGAGCGCGGCCTGCCGCCCGAATCGTTGCCCGACCGCGAAACCTACTGCCTCACCTGCGGCCAGCCAAAGGCGCAATCTGACCTCCGGCCTCCGACGTCCGACGTGTTCGAAATCCAGACCGTCATCAGCCACGACCCGGTCAACCGCGTGCGGCTGCGGCGATTGGCCGATAAACTTTTCGACCTCGAAGGGTTCGAGGAAAGCCGCGAGTGGAGCAAAAAACTCCAGGCCGCCCTGGCGAAAATGAAAACCGCCGCTGACCTGCCCGCTGCCGTGGATGCGCTCCTGCGCGAGGGCTGGCTCACGCCCGGCGAAAGCCGCACCCTGCGCGGCAACCTGGAAACCCTGCTCCGGCACCCCACCCTACAACCACTCTTCGCCGAGGGTGCGCGGATAGACATCGAGCGGGAAATCCTGCTGCCGGACGGCGAAGCCCTCCGGCCCGACCGCGTGGTGCGCCTGCCCGACGGCCGGACGGTGATTGTCGCGTACAAAACCCGCGCAAAACGCGACGCCGATGCGAAAACGGTGCGCCGCTACGCCGAGTTGTACCGCCAGATGGGCCACGACCACGTGGAAGCCCTGCTCGTGTACCTGACGACGGGGGAGGTGGAAGTGGTTAGTTGAAAACCGAACCAAAAATTTAGCTCTTGAGTCGCGTTAAAAATGAAGCATTGAAAACTTTGGCCCGATCGTTGTGGGTGGCGTTTTCTCGCGTCATTCATCAACTCACCAACCAGCGGTTTCGGCATGATTTCGGCCTATTTTTCCAAAAACACCCGGCATTTTTTATTCGCATTCGGGCTTTCCCTGGGCCTGAGTTCGTGCGCGGTTTTCACCAAACCCACCACACCCGTCAAACCGGCGGTCGCGCACCGCGCCGCGCCGAACCGGCCCGCTCCGGCCAACGCCCCCCGCCGCAATCCCGATTTTTCGCCGCGCTACCACTCGGCCCCGCCGGGGAGTTCGGTCAGCAACCTCATTGCCACGGCGCGGTCGTACCTCGATTCGCCCTACACCACGGGCGGCAACACGAGCGGCGGCCTCGACTGTTCGGGGTTTTTGTGCGCCTGTTTCCGGCAGGTGGGCGTGAGTTTGCCCCGCGTGTCGCGCCAGCAGGCCGAAACCGGCGACGCCATTTCAGTCCGGAACCTGCAACCCGGTGACCTCGTCTTTTTTGCCACGGCGGGCAAAGGCGGCGCATTTTCACCGGAAAAAATCAACCACGTCGGCCTCATCACCGAAGTGCGCGGGCCGGACGACGTCTGGTTCATCCATTCGTCCTCCAGCCGGGGCGTCCGCGAAGACAACCTCTTCACGGCCTACTGGCAGGCTGCCTTCGCCCGCGCGCGTCGGGTGGAAATTCAGTAAAATTCCTCCGGGTGCGCTAAATTCCCCCTTTGAAGGGGGGTGCGTGGGGTTTGAGCGGAGGAGGGGGATGTTTGGCGTTGACGGGGGCGCACATCCCCCTCCCACCGCACCCACCAGCCGCGCCCCCCTTCAAAGGGGGAATTTAATTCACCGCACCTCCGCCACGACGTACGGCGTGAGCACCGAGGCGCGGGTGTTTTTATTCAAAAATTCGCCGCTTGGCTGGCTGACGTGGAAGTAGGAAAAAGTCCCCAATTTTCTGAGTCTGAACCCTTTATGAACCAGCGTATCCGCGTCGGCGGCGGTGAGGAACACCCACGCCGGGCGCTGGCGGGTTTGCTGCCGGAGCGTCGAATCGGTGTGGTACGTCAGGGGTTGGTTCAGGTAAAAATCGAAGGAATACGACGGGTCGCCGTAGGTCCCGACCGGTGCCGCCGCCGTGTTTTCGCGGTTGATGAACCGGGCCGCTTCCATGCCTGCCTGGTAGGTGAGGAGTTCGGGAAAAATCGCCAGATTCAGAAAGCCGAACAGTGCCACCGCCGCACCCGTGGTGCGGCCCAGCAGCCCGGCGAGGTCGTTTTTGCGAAAAAAGAACCGCGTCAGAACCACGCTTCCCACCAGCCAGCCGAGGGCCAGCCCCATCCGTTCGGGTCGGAAAAACCAGGCAATCACCACCGCCACCGCCACGAGCAGAAAGCCGACCACACCCTGCGCCCACAGCCAACCGCGCAACCGGAGCCGACTGGCGAGAAACTGCGCCGCGAGCACCGCGTAAAACGGAAACACGATGTTGAGGTAGTGCGGCAACTGGAAGCTCGACGCCGAAAACAGCACGAACGTCGCCAGGCCTGAGCCGAGCGAGACGTACTCCGGCAACGGATTTTGCCGCTTCACCAACCCCCAGACGGCCTTGCCCACCGCCGCGTAGAGCAGCAGCGACCAGGGCAAAAACGCCCACAGCAGCGTGTGGACGAAGAAGAACGGGTCGCCCGCGCCTTTGATCGGACCCGTGTTGAAAAACCGCCCGAACTGGCTGTCCCAGAAAAAAAACCGTACGCCCGACACGCCCGTTTGCCCGAAAACGACTTTCTCCGGGTGCGTGTCGAACTGGAGGTAGAGCGTCAGCAATTCGGGCAGCGTGAACACCCCGACGAGCAACACGGCCACCAGCCAGCGCCATTGCAGAAATTCGCGCCAGCGGCCCGTCAGCCCCGCGTGCAACATCAGCCCCGCGCCGACGGGCATCAGCACGAACGGGCCTTTGGTCATCAGCGCGCAACCGGTCAGCGCGGCCCCGGCGAGGAGATGTCCCGATTTTCCACCCAGAAACGCCCGAAAAAAATGGTACGCCGCCCCGACGACGAGGCCGGTCAGGTACGGCTCGGCGCGCACGTCGTTGTTGGACAGCACGAGGTGGTAGGGCGTCAGCACGATGATCGTGGCCACCTGCGCGACGAGTTTCGGGTACGCCAGCCGGGCGAACCGGTACGTGTACGCCACACCAACCAGCCAGAACAAAAACGCCGGAAACTTGTACGCAAACGAGTTGATGCCAAAAATCAAATAACTCGCCGCCGTGACCCAGAACGGAAAATGCGGCTTGTCGAGCCAGTCGCGGCCCTGCACAGTGAGGTTGACGAAGTCGCCGGTTTGGGCCATCGTTTTGGCGATACTGGCGTAGAGCGCCCCGTCGGGTTCCATGATGGGCGGCACCAGCCCCGTGGCGTTGAGCAGGATGCCGGTGGCGAGCAGGGCGTAAAACAGGCGGTCGGGGAGGGGGGGCGCGGGGGACTTCATGCCGCGAAGATAGGGAGGGGTGTTTTACCGGGACGGCAGGGGGGTATTTTTCCCGTATTTGCGGTTGGGGCCTTGCAGCTCATTAAATGCTCCGTAGTTTTCGACCGTTCAGTAACTCCCCTCTCGTTCACCACTAAACATTTTTTGTCATGGTAGATGAATTTGCGACCATTCACTATCCGGTAGGCGCGGATATTGATTCCATCACTCAAACAGGCCCCAAGATTAAACACGGTGCAATCGAGGTCTCTCTTAACCTCGGCTCAGCCAACTCGGTAACTGGAATTGGGCATCCAGCTACGCCTGCTGCCGCGCAGGCAATGATTAGGCAATACCAGCAAACTATTACCGATCCGGGTGCAACGTTGTGCGTGACCATGGGCCGAAACGCCATTCTGCGGATTCTTTCCCAAGAAGGCTGCGAAGGCATCCGCTTCTATTTCGCTCAGTCTCACAAAGCAGACGGCAGCCCCATGCCGCCCACCACGGGACTCGTTGCCATCGGGGTCGATGCGACAGTCGGCGACTTGGGTATGAAGGATGAAAAAACGATTCTCAATTGGACAGCGGGTATATTCGCCCACGATCCCAACTGCTCGGATTGTAATCCTCCGCATTCGCAAACAGTTCTTAAACAATTAAGTGATGGCCTGCGTCCGACCGAGTGGCGGGACGAATCGATCAGTCCAGACCTCGCATGTCAACAAGCGTTTGCCGTAAAGATGTTGGAGGCTATGAATCGACCTTAACGTAAAGGGGCCGGGCGCGTAGCCTGGCCCTGCACTTCGTGTATGCGACTGGGTTACATCCTCTATTTGATATTGGTAGCTGTATCTTTCGGGCTTAGTGTCTGGTGCCGAAAAAGCGACCCAGCCCTCCGATATTTCCCCTACCTGATGGGCCTGACTCTGCTCACCGAAGGCAGTATGGCGTTCGTTTACTATATGCTCCACCAACCGGCCCCGCTGATTTTATACCATATCTACCAGCCTGCCTCGTATTGCCTGTACGCACTCTTTTTCGCCGAATACTTTCAGGTGCCGTGGCAACGGGTCGTCGTCATGGCGACCATTCCGGCTTATGTGCTTTCAGCAGGTTTGATTTCATGGCAGGTTACTGGGGCTGATTTGTACCCTGGGTTGAATTACAACATCGAGGGCCTGCTGCTCATTAGCTTAAGCGTTGTTACGCTGTTTTCGCTCCGGGTCGAACCCCAAGTGTCGATTCTCCGGTTGCCTGTGTTCTGGATTTGCTGCGCCCTGTTGGTTTTTCACTCGGGTATTTTTTTCTTCAATTTTCTGTTCCCCCGGATGCTGGTCAACAATCAGCAACTGGCACGGCGTCTGCAAGACCTTGTTATTCAGAATCTTAATTATCTTCTCTATCTCGGGTTTTCGGTTGCCTTTCTATGCTCCCATCGGATCAGGAAATATTCGTCGCCTCAATAGTGACTGCCACCCTGATGGTATTTCTGGTGGGTGTAGTAGGCTATGCCATTTTCAAATACCAACGACGGATGCAGGTTCATTTACGTGAAATTACCGCCATGAAAGCCGCCTATCAGCAAGAACTCCTCCGCTCCCAACTCGAAATTCAGGAGCAAACCATGCAGAGCGTGGCGCAGGAAATCCACGACAACGTGGGGCAACTGCTCTCGCTGGTGAAAATCAACCTCAACACCCTCCCGCCGACCGAAGACACGAAAGCGACCGAAAAACTCGCCAATTCCAAAGACTACCTCAACCGGGCCATCGCCGATTTGCGCGGTTTGTCGAAGTCGCTCAATCCCGAAAACCGGCTGGCCGCCGGGCTGGTGGCCGCGCTGGGCGTCGAACTCGACGCCATCCGCAACACGGGCCTGGTTGAAACCAGCCTCAGCCAGTTGGGCACCGAGGTGCGCCTCGACCCGCGCCAGGAGTTGATTCTGTTCCGAATCACCCAGGAAACCCTCAACAATGCCCTCAAACACGCCCGCGCGAAAAATATCCGGGTGTCGTTGGACTATTCGGTTGGTCGGCTTAACTTGACCGTCGCGGACGATGGCGTCGGGTTTGACACCGAGCGGGTTGGCACCCAGACCGGCGGCGGCTCAGGGCTGGCCAACATTCAGAACCGGGCGAAACTCATCGGGGCCGAAGCTACCATTCGCAGCGCAGTTGGCGAGGGCACCCTCACGGTGCTGTCGCTCCCCATCCCTCCATCTCTTCCGCATTGAACCATGTCTCCCGTAACCATTGCCCTGGTCGACGACCACCGCCTGTTGCGCACCGGCTTAGCCGAACTGATCAACAGCTTCCCCGGCTATCAAGTGGTGCTGGAAGCGGGCAATGGCCGCGAATTGATCGAGAAACTCGACCCGACCCAGCCGCCCGACGTGGTGCTGCTCGACATCAACATGCCCGAAATGGACGGCTACGCCACCGCCGACTGGCTGCGCCAAAACCACCCCGGCGTGCGGATTTTGGCGCTTTCGATGGACGACCAGGAAACGTCCATCATCCGGATGCTGCGCTGCGGGGCCAGCGGCTACGTGCTTAAAGACGCCGAGACGAAGGAGTTTCGCACGGCCCTCGACACGCTCATGGACAAGGGTTACTACTATTCCGATCTGGTGACGAACACGTTGAAGAACTCGCTGCAAGCGCCTGCGCCCGGTCCGGCGGCACCCACCGAGCAACCGGTGGCGCTGAACGCCCGCGAAATGGAGTTCCTGAAATGGGCCTGCACCGAACTCACCTACAAGGAAATCGCCGACCGGATGTGCCTCAGCGCCCGGACCATCGACGGCTACCGGGAGGATTTGTTTGCCAAACTCGTCGTGCGCAGCCGGGTCGGGCTGGTGCTGTACGCCATCCGGCGGGGCCTCGTCGGGCGGAATGATTGAACCGGTGCAAACACAAAAAAGCCGGTCGGCAAAGTGCCCCCGGCTTTTTACCACCGCCCTATTCACAAAATTTACAAGCCCTTCGTGGTGAGTTTTTTGAACATGTTGCTGCCGCCCGCCTTGCGCTGAACCGACGAACCGACCCGGCTCAGCGGGTTGGGCGTCGGCAAGGCCCGCCGCGCCAGCCGGGTGCCAGTCATCTGGTACAGCGCTTCGTTGAGCAGGTCTTCGCGTACGTCGCCGAGCGGTAGCAGACTCAGCGGTTCCTGTACCTCGACGTCGGGCTTGAATCCGCCCGAATAATCCGACTGCCCGAGGCTGTTGAACGACTTGAACACAATCGGCTGCAAGCCCCATTGGATTTGTTTCGTGTTGTCGGTGATGGTAATCGAGCCGACGTTTTTGCCGTACGTCGTTGTGCCAATCTGCTTCACCGTCATGTACGGACGCAGGCCGTTGATAATCAGTTCGCTGGCCGAGGCCGTCAAGTCGGTCGTGAGTACAAATACCCGGCTCAGGCTGCCGCCGAGGTTCTGGGGTTTGGTCAGAAAGCGTTGCAGGAAAAACTCGTCGCCGTACTGTTTCTGAAATTGAGGCGTGAGCGTCTTGTTCCATTCTTCCCGGAAGTACACCTTGCTGGCGTCCACGCCTTTGCCAATTAAACTGGCCAGGTTGACCGACGACGACGTGTAGCCACCCGAGTTGTAGCGCAAATCGAGCACGAGTTCGTTGACGCCCTGGGCCTTGAAACCGGCGAAAATGGCGTCAAGTTTCTTGTCATACTCTTCGGTCTGGGTGCCGTTGGGCGAGGGAATGAACTGGTTGTACACCACGTAGCCCACCGTCTTGCCGCCCACGCGGTACACCGAATCCAGAAAAACGGGATTTTCCTGAAACACCTGCGCCGACACGGTCCGCGTTTCGTCCGAATCGACAAGGGTCTGGTTGCTCACTTTCGCCAGTTTGAACGTGAACGACGTTGGGCCAAACAACAACGCCCTGTAGTTCGAGCGGGTGAGTCGTTGGCCGTTGACAAAGTAAATGATGTCGCCGCGTTTCAGCCCGGCCTGGTCGGCGGGCGAATTGGGCAGCACGTACAGCACCTGCGCGATGACCTCACTCGAATTGGCGGCGCGCAGGTAGAGCGTGTACTCCATGCCGGTCGTTTTCGATTGCCCGCTCAGTTCGGCGGTGAGTTGGGTCGCATCTTCTTCAATCCACGAGAACCGGTCGCCGTCGGGCCGCAGCCCGGCGTCGTATTTGTAGCGCAGCGTGTCGAAAAAAACGGCTGGGTTAAGCGTTAGATCGGGATTGGCCGGAATCTTGTCGTTCCAGTAATAGGCCTGCCGCATCTGGTCGAGAATCCACGCGTTGACCGTCGCGTTTTCCGACGCCGACGGGTCGGGCGTGGGGTCGTTGTTTTTTTTACAGGCAGAAAGCCAGGAGCCGGTTACCAAAAGAGCCACCCAGGCCCCGTACCGCGCCATTCGGGAAAATTTCATTGGTGAATGAAGGTTTTCGGTTGAAAGGTATCGGGTGACGAGCAGGGGCAATTGGCGTGTGGCCGCGACACGCGCCGGGTCGCGGCCACAAAACTTTTATTTATGCGTCATGGCCTGCTTGAAAGTGCCATCTGCGGCAAAGAGCAGGGTTACTTCTTTCTTGTCCGCCGTGTGGAGGTGCACGAGGTACTCGCCGGTGGTGGGGTCTTTACCCGCCCGGGCGATGGTCGCCCCGGCGTAGTTGGCCGTCACGTAATCGGTGATGGCCTTCGGCAAATCAGCCGCCACGGGCGTGACGTTGCCGTCTTTTTTGTGCCCGTCGCGCTGAAGCTCTTTGTTAAACGTGCCATCGAGGTTAAACAACAGCGTTTTGCGCTGGGCGGGCTGGGTGTTGAGCGTCAGCATGACCACGTAGCCCTTCGTGCTGTCGAGCACGGCAAAGTCCACCGTGGCTCCGGCGTAGTTGGCCGAAACGTAGCTGCCGATGGCCGAAGGCAGGTCTTTCGGGGCAATCTGGGTGCCGTGATCGGGACCATGCGGCCCGCCGGGACCGCCCGGACCACCACCGTGCGGGCCTTTCGTGGCCACTTCCTGCTTGAATACCCCGGAAGCATCGAAAAGCAGGGCTTTGGGTCCGGCGCTGGTTTTGAGGAACACCAGCACATTGCCCAACTCATCTTTCCCGGCCTTTTCGATGGTTGCCCCGGCGTAGTTGGTGGTGACGTAAGCAGTCACGCTGGCGGGCAGGGCCGAAACGGCGACTTCCGTGATTTTCCGGCGACCAAACCCGGTGCTGTCGGTGGCCGTGGCACGGGCGGCGCTGGCGTCGAGCGGGTCGAGGGCAGGCGGATTTTTAGTACAACCGAACAGACCGAAACCGGCTGCAACGACGCCGAGCAAAAGAAATTTTTTCATGGTTTTGCGTGTGGTTGAAAAAAACGAAACCGGAGATTGATTTAGTGGATTTTTGACGAAATGGATTCCGGAAAACGGGGGTCGAAATGGGCCAGAAAGAAGTCGTACAGCCCCCGGCCGAGAAGTTCGTGGCTGACGGCGTTGAGGTGTTCGGCGGAGTCGGTTACGTAGTATTCCTCGCGGGACCGAACCACCGCGTGGGTATCAAAAACGGCGAAGCCCTGCCGATAGGCTGCGCCGGTAAGTCGGCGACGCCCCCAGCGCCGCAGCCAGCTACCCAGCGGTTGGCGGTGCGGAAACGGCGTGAGCAGCACCACGCGGTCGGCGAGCGGTTGCAGTGCCCCGAGCAACCGGTGCAGGGTTGGGCGAAAGCCCCGGAGCGCGGTGAGCATTGCCGACGGGTGGAGGGCATCGTGGCCGGTTTGCACGACCACCCAGTCGTAGCGCTCGAGGGGCAGGCGCTCCAGCAGCGAAGGGAGGCAGCCAAACGAGGCGGGCGTGTACAGTTCGGCGGTTATGAATTGCCCCCGGCGGCGGGCCGTTTGGACGAATTGCTCCGCGAAATGCTGGTCGCCCCGCAGCCCGGGGCCGTAGCCTGGGAAGTCACCGATGACCAGCACGTTGAGGTGTTTTTCCATCTGGGTTGCCGAACCGCTCCGGATTCGGGTCATTTTCTGGTCATTACGCCGAGGCTGGAAATGGCGTTGCAGGAACGCGCAAAAAAACAGGGACAAGCCGGGTGGAAAAAGACGTAAAAAAACGACCCGGCTCCTGCAACATTGCCGGGCCATCGCGCGTACGGGGAAAGAAGGTGGTGAAGGGGGAATCGGGTACGCGTTGCGCGGATGAGGGGTCGTTCCGTAGCCGTTTCCCCTTTCAGCCATCGATCTGTCTGCTCAGTAGCGACTCCTAACCGTTCACCGACGTTGCTCTTTAAAAAGCGATTTCCGTTTGCCGAAAATGACCTGACTGCGGTCATTGAAGCCTGCCGCGCCAACAACGCCCAGGCCCAGCGGGTGTTGTTCAAGCAGTTTTATGGGTATGCCAAGAGCGTCAGCCTGCGCTACACGGCCACCATCGACGAAGCCGAGGACGTACTCAACGAGAGTTTTCTGAAGGTGTTTCAGCACCTGCACCAGTTCGACACGGCGCTGCCTTTCAAAGCCTGGCTCCGCACGATTGTCGTCAACACTGCCATCAGTTACTACCGCAAGTACCACAAACTCGACACCAGCGCGGGCCTCGAACAGGGGCAGGACGTGGCCTTCGACGAAAGCGTCATCGACCAGATTTCGGCGGAGGAAATTCTGGCGCTGGTGCAACAACTGCCCACCACCCAGCGGACGGTTTTTTCGATGCACGTGGTCGACGGCTACACCCTCCGCGAGGTGGCCGACATCCTGCAATGCAACGAAGCCACCGTCCGCTCGCATTTTTTACGGGCGCGTCAGCGCCTGCAAGGGGCGGTTCAGGCCCTGTACCCGCACCGATTCTCCCTCAACCCCTGGAATTCTAAATAGAATGAAAACGGATCCTTTTGATGAAGCCATCCGCCGAAAGCTGGAAAGCATCGAGCCGCCCTTCCGCGAGAAGAGCTGGACCCAGATGCAGGCGTTCATGCGGCAGCATGGTTTCCCGCCCGCGTGGTACGGGGTGAGCCAGTGGCTGTTGCCCGTGGCCGCCAGCGTCGTGCTGGTGGCCCTGGTGGCGACGAACGTCTGGCAGTACCGTACCAATAAGCAACTGGTGCAAACCGTCCAGACCCTGAAGGAAACCGTCGCCCGCCTCGAAAAACAGTCAATCGCTCCGCAATCGGGCGAACAAAAGTCCGTTGCGCCGTTGCGTGACACGGTTTATGTGGCGCAGTACGTTGAAACGCCCACGCCGACCCGTCGGCCTTCGGCTCCTGAAGCGATTTCTCCCGGTGAAACGGCCGCGCCCGTTCCGCCAAGCGAATTGACCCGTCGGGCGGAGAAAATGAAACCGGAAGAAACGGCCGAACGGC
Organism: Spirosomataceae bacterium; assembly: GCA_965249815.1. Classification (GTDB taxonomy): domain Bacteria; phylum Bacteroidota; class Bacteroidia; order Cytophagales; family Spirosomataceae; genus JAJAZB01. The sequence goes on from CBDFMV010000003.1 coordinate 3,506,755, forward strand.
AGGATGAAATTTCCGAAAAACAACGCATCGAAACGGCTGGGGCCGGAAGCAAAGCGAAACTGCCTGCCGAAACGCTCGACCGCGAAACCAACGCACAACCGCAACGGGAGCGGCTCTTTTCACCCAAAAATACCGAAGCGGCCGCTGCGGCAACCGGGCCGGGAAAACGGACGCCGTTGGTTGGCAACACTACCCCGCGCTCCGGCGACGAGGTGACGGCCATTCGCCGGGAAAATCGGTCGGTCGGGGAAAATACTCTTTTCCGGCCCGGCCAGCCAGCCGCTCCAATCGGGGTTGTCGGCCCGGCAACTCCAACCAACAAGTCGGCACTGGGTGCGATGGCCCTTCAGCCCCTTTCAAGCCTGGCCATCCCGCGCGATTCAGTGTACTTTCCCGACTGGATGGCGCGTCGGGCGCGTAAAATTCGTTCCCTGCTGCCGCAAGCAGCGGGGATAGCCGCCACCCCAACCGCCAACGAACCCGCCATTTCCGCCATGCCGAACCGGACCCGGTTTGGCCTTGGGGCGAGTGGCGAACTGGCCGTCGGGCAGTGGAGCGCCGGAATTTACGGCGAGGTGCGCGTGGCGGGCAACTGGCTGCTGGGCGTGGGGCTGAACCGCCTCAGCCTGTCGGGCGGGCAATTCCTGACCGACGAACTGTTCGACGCCAAAACCAAACGCGATTTCCGGCGTGAATACGCGTTCGGCATCGACCCCCGGCAGGAAATTCTGAACATCGACCGGCGCAGCTACACCTGGCAGGTGCCACTGAGCGTGGGGTATCGGCTGGGGTTGACCGAGGGCCTGGCCCTGATTCCGTCGGTGGGGGCCACATTCAGCCTGACGGCCCGCGAGCAAACCACGTTTACCTACCGGCGCGGTCCGCGCGAATTTCTGGGCGCTGAATACCAGAAAGACCGCCCGACTGAGTGGTACAACAACTACACGCTGGCGGTGGCCGTTGAAAAACAGTGGAATCATTTCGCCGTCCAGGCCGGACCATTCGTGACGGGGCCGTTCCGGGCCACGCCCGAGCAGATCAACACGCCGTCGATCGGGTTGCGCTCGCGGCTGTTGTTCCGGTTTTGAAAACGAGTGAATGAACGAAGGAGTGAACGAGAGAATAAAAGGGCATTAGCCCTCTTCTTTCCTTTACTCCTTCGTTCATTCACTCATTTCGCCAGGTACAGTTGCATCACCCGGAGCAGTTCGTTCGGGTTGAAGGGCTTCACGACGATGTCATTGAGGCCGGTGTCACGGGTTTTTTCCTCCACTTCCTGCGCCAGGCTGGCCGTCAGGGCGATGATGGGCAGCGTTTCGCCCCGGTCGCGCAACCGCCGGGTGGCTTCGTAGCCGTCCATGACGGGCATGTGCAGGTCCATCAGGACCAAATCGTGCCGGGCGGGGTCGAGGCGGTCGAGGGCTTCCTGGCCGTTGGTGGCCACCTCGACCGAACACCCCCAGCGCGCAAGGATGCCCCGTGCGGCGAGCACGTTCATCGGTGTGTCTTCGACCAGCAGCACCGAAACGCCCTCCAGCGGCTTTTCCTTCCCCACCGGATTCGGCACCGGTTTCGCGGCCTCCACGAGCGCGGCTGTTTTGGGAGCGCGAAGAAAGGTTTGCGTGAAAAAAAACGTGGTGCCCCGGCCGGGTTCGCTGCGGAGTTGGAGCTCGACGCCCTGCAAACTCAGGATGCGCTTGCAGATGGTCAGCCCCAGGCCGGTGCCGCCAAAGCTGCGCGTCATGGCCGAATCGGCCTGGGTGAATTGCTCGAAAATGAGCTTTTGCTTTTCGGGGGCAATGCCGATGCCCGTGTCTTCGACTTCAAACGTCAGGGTCAGGTCGCGGTCGGTCGCTGCATCGACGTGCAGCCGGACTTTCACCGAACCTTTCTCGGTAAATTTCAGGGCGTTGTGCACGAGGTTGGTCAGCACCTGCGCCGTGCGGGTCGGATCGCCGAGCACCGGGCCGGGAAAAGGCTGCTCGACCATCAGCCGAAGGTCCAGGTTTTTCTCCAAAGCCAAACTCCGGTACCCCGCCACCACGTTGCGGGCCAGGGTGGCCAGTTCCATCGGAATGGCTTCAAACGAAATTTTCCCCGCTTCAATTTTGCTGAAATCGAGGATGTCGTTGACGATGGTCAGCAGGTTGTTGGCCGAAAAAAGCAGCACACTGAGTTGTTCGCGCTGGTCGGAGCGGGGGTTGTCGCCCAGCAGCAGGTGGGTCATGCCAATCACGGCGTTAAGCGGGGTGCGGATTTCGTGGCTCATCGTACTCAGGAATTCGCTTTTGGCCCGCAGGCCTTCTTCGGCCTGCGCCCGCGCCCGGTGCAGGGTGTGGGCAAACCGGAACGACAAAATCAGCGATTGCAGGAAAAAGAACCCCACGTAGCCGATGAACAGCAGCAGGTTGTCGGGCGAGGCAATGCCGAAGTATTCGAGGTTGATGGCAAAAAACACCACCATCAGCAGGCCGGTGCTCATCAGGGCGTAGTTGGCTCCGGGTCGGCGGCGTTGGGCCGCCCGCCAGTACACGAAAAACGCGTAGCCGATGTAGGCAAACATCAGCCCCAGAAACGGCGTAATGAGCCAGGTGAATACCGTCGGTGGCATCACGATCGTCACGGCGGCAAAACCGAAGCAGATTCCGGCCAGCACCCGCGAGAAGAGAGGGTGCACGTCGTCGGGGTACAGCAAACGGGTGTACACGATGAACGTGGCGATGCCCAGAAACAGCGACAGGTATTCGAGGTGAATCGTCAGGACCCAGGCCAGACCGGGAAAGAGCGCGTGCAGGGCGTACTCGTCGGTGCCGATAATGCGGTAGCTGTAAATCAGGCAAAACAGCGAAAAATAAAGGATGGCCCGGTCGCGCCGCCCGAACAGAAACAGCCCGAGGAAAAACAGCCCACCCATGAACAGGCAACCCGTCAGGAATAGCTCCAGGGCGCGGTCGACGTTGTAGGCGCGGGAGAGGCGGTCGGCATTGCCCAGGGTAATGGCTTTGTAAGGGCCACCTTTGGAATGGTGGAAGTTGGCGATTTGCAGCAGCAACCGCAGGGTGTCGCTGCCCACCGGCAACCGCTTCACCTGCGACGACCAGTACGGCGTGGTGGTTTCGCGATTCGTGCCCGGTATGCCGTTGTGCGCCAGTTCGGTACCGTTCACAAAAAGCCGGTAGGCGGTATACGTGTCGGGCAGGTTCAGGGCCAGTGCTCCCGCGCCGGGGGGCAGCAAAATCGTCAGCGCGTACGTGGCGTAGCCCTGCGCGGGCAGGGGCTTCCCGCGCCAGGTGCTGTGGTTCCACAACTGCGGAAAAGGCACGGACTCGGTGGCAACGGCGGGGTCGGTTGGGCCGATCAGCCGCTGCCAGGTCCAGCGCCAGGTGCCGGTCAGCGGCACGTCGACTCGGGTTAAATCAGTCTTTCGGAGGTCCAGGACGCCGTCCTGCGCCTCGGGTTGAGCGGCAGGCAGGGCGGCAAGGCCCGAAAGCGACGCGCTGAGGAGCCAGCCCATCGCCAGCCACCACCGCCAACGGGAGCGGAGTTCGCGCTTCATGGCAGGCGGTGATTCGGGAAATCGTGGTGGAAAAAACAGGACGAAAAAAGAATCATGCGGCGGTTTGGTGTCGGTACATCAACGGGTAAATATAACCGCTTCTTCGAAGCACCCGACGTAATTTTTTACCCGGTTTCCCGCCGCCCCAGACGGAGTTCGGTCACGAATCGGCCACCGGCAGGGTGAAAAAGAACCGGCTTCCCTGCCCGACCCCGGCGCTTTCCACGCCAACCTGGCCGTGCTGGGCTTCCACAAATTCCTTGGAAATGCTCAGACCGAGGCCGGTGCCGCCGGTGACCCCGCTGCCCGGCACCCGAAAGTACCGCTCGAAGAGCCTGGCCTGAAACTCGGTTGCGATGCCCTTGCCGTAATCCCGAACCGAAAACTCGACGTGGGGGCCGGTTGCCCGAACCTGAATGTCGATGGCCTGGCCTTCCGGCGAGTACCGGACGGCGTTGGTCAGGAAATTGACCAGCACCCAGGCCGTTTTTTCGGCGTCGGCCTGCACGGCGGGCAGGGTAGCGGGCAGGTTGGCGTTGAGGCGGAGCTGTTTCTGTTCGGCCGTGACCCGCACGGCTTGCAGGGCGTAGGCCACGATGTCGCGGGGCGCGACCGGCCCCGTTTTAAGCTGGATGTTGCCTGTTTCAACCTGCGACAAATCCAGCAGTTCGCCGGTGATTTTCAGCAACCGGCCGGCGTCGTCTTCCACCAGCCGGAGGAGTTTCTGCTGCTCAGGGTTAAACGGCCCCACGCGCTCGTCCTGGAGTAATTTCAGGCTCATTTTTATCGAAGAAATGGGCGTTTTCAATTCGTGTGACACGGTGGCAATGAAGTTGGTTTTGGCCGCGTCGAGGTCGTGGTATTCGGTGACGTTTTTCAATAAAATCACCTGCCCGATGCGGGTTTTTTTCGGCGGGACTATTTTCTGAATTCCCTGACTGGTGCCGTCGGGCAGGCGCGGGGTGACGTCTTCCACGGCCTCCACGTCGAAGGCTTCGCGGACGAAGAAGCTCTCGCGGTCGTTGGCGAAGATGTTCAGTTCGCGCGCGGCCCCGGTGCCGTTGAGCAGGGTGCGGAGCAGGTCGTTTTTGAGCGCCACGTCAGGGGCGTACCGGCCCACGAGGTCGGCTTCTTTCAGGTTCAGCAGGTTCAGGGCCACGGCGTTGGCAAACAGCACGACGTTTTTGTCGTCCAGCCCCAGCACCGCGTCGTTGAGGTTGGCGATGATGGTTTCGATGCGGCGTTTCTCAAACAGGATTTTCGCCAGGTTCGAGTTTTCGTACTCGTCGAGCTTATCGACCATGCCGTTGAAGGCCGCCGCAACCTCGCTGAATTCGTCGCGGGTCTGCACGCGCATCCGGGCGCTGTAGTTGCGGTTGGCCACGGCCCGGATGCCCTCGGTGAGTTGGCGCAGTGGCCCGGCGATGTAGCTCGGAAAGTTGACGACAAACGTGAAGGCAATCAGGACGCAGAGGGTTCCCAGAATGCCGATGACGAGCGTGGCTGTTTCGGCGGATTGCGCGGCGGCGGCGTTTTTACGAACGATCGCCTGCATGTTTAAATCCTGAATCCGGTAAAGCGCCTTCCGCAGTGCGGGCAGGCGGCTGAACGCCGAATCGCGCCGGAAGCCTTCCCACGCGCGCCGCACCTGGTGCGTGGCTTCGCTTTCGCCCACTTCGGTGAGGTTGGCTTCTTCGAGGCGCAGGTTTTCGGCGAACGGTTCCACGTCGACCGTCCGGTGTTCGCTGAGGTTATCCACCACCTGCTGCATTTCGCGGACGTACACGAGCGAGCGGTAGTTGTCTTTCAGGATCGCGCCCGAATCGCGTTGCAGCCGGTACACGAACCCGATGCCCAGCCCTGCGAGCAGCAGCACCAGCCCGAACAGAAACAGGAGACCGAGGCGGAGTTTGTCTTTGATTTGGAGCGCCATGTTGTTATCGTAGGGGCGGTGCTTGCCTCCGCCCTCGTTACTCACAATCCCATTAGGGCGGAGGCAAGCACCGCCCCTACGCTTACGAAAGAATGATTAAATCCACCTCCGACTCGCCGAGGCGGTTGAGGAGTTCGTTGAAAATCCAGGTATTGAGGATGATGCGCAGCAGCCGGAAATGCGGCTTGCCGATGCACACGGTGGTAATTTGCCGCTCGGTGGCGACGTCGAGAATGGCCTGTGGCACGTGGCGGCTCTGCACCTGAAGCACCTCCGCGCCGAGTTGGGTGGCGAGTTTGAAATTGTTGATGAGGTGCCGCTGGGCGGCCAGCGCGATGCGGTCGGCGGCTTCGGCGGGCGTCTGCACGTACAGCACCAGCCACTGCGAGCCGTAGTAACTCGCCAGCCGGGCGGTTTTGCGAATCACGGCGCGGGCCGTTTTTTCGTTGGAACTGATGCAGGCCAGAAACCGCTCCGGCTTGTGGCGGAGGTCGGCGGGCACTTCGGTGTCGATCTTCCGGACCACCTGCGCGGCCACTTCCTTCAGGGCCAGTTCGCGGAGTTGCAGGATTTTATCGGGCTGAAAAAAATTGGCGAGGGCCGTCTGTACCTTGTCGGGCTGGTAAATTTTGCCCTCGCGCAGGCGGGCCACGAGTTCATCGGCGGTCAGGTCGATGTTCACCACTTCGTCGGCCAGGCGGAGTACGTGGTCGGGTACGCGCTCGGTCACTTCGATGCCCGTGATGGCCCGCACTTCCTCGTTGAGGCTTTCGAGGTGCTGGATGTTCACCGCCGAAATCACGCTGACGCCCGCCTCCAGGATTTCGAGCACGTCCTGCCAGCGTTTCTCATTTTTGGAACCGGGCAGGTTCGTGTGGGCCAGTTCGTCGACAATCACCACTTCCGGGCGGGCGAGTACGATGGCCTGCACGTCCATTTCTTCCAGTTCGCGGCTTTTGTAAAACAGCTTCCGGCGCGCAATCAGCGGCAACCCTTCGAGTTGGGCGTCAGTTTCGGCCCGCCCGTGGGTTTCCACGAACCCGATTTTCACGTTTACGCCGTTGCGCAGCAGGGTGCGGGCCTCCTGCAATATCCGGTACGTTTTCCCAACTCCCGCGCTCATGCCGATGTAGACCTTGAACTTGCCCCGGCGGGAGCGCCGGATGAGGTCGAGGAAATGCTGGGCTGATTGGGATGGGTCGGGCATTGTTCAGTTGATCGTTTACAAGCTGAATCGCCGGGGTTGGTCCTGCGATTGGTTAAAATGCCACGGCCAAACTTGTCGTCAGTGAGGTGTTGGTCCGGGTGGAACCGGCCGTGGTTTCAAAAATAGCGTCGTGGCTGTCGTACAGTTTGCCTTCGATCCGGAAAACGGCCTGCGGCGCGAAGGCGTAGTCGAAATTCACGGAGTAGCCCCAGGTCTTGAACCCGTTGGGTGTTCCCGTGGCGATGATGACGCTGCTCGGGTCGTCGTAGTATTCCACCCGCCCGGCCAGGTTGACCCGGTCGCTGGCTGCGTACCGCACGATGGCCACGGGCGAGTACCAGGTGTACCGGCCCTGGCCCACCCGACGGCCTTCCAGTACCGGCTTCCGGTCGGAACCCAGGTCGAAGCCCAGAATCACACCGAGTTTTCCGGGCTGGACAATCGCATAAAAATTATGATAAACCCGACCTGATTTCAGGGAATCGGGCCGGTCTGAACCCAAAAACGCGCTGTAGTTCAAGGTCACGTTTGCCGAAGGTTTGAATTGCACCTGCGTACTCAGTGACGGCCCGGTGTACCCGTCGAGGCGCTTCACCCGTTGCCAGCCGTTGAACACCCCGCCGAGCAGAATCCACTGGCCGTTGGGCGAGGTGTACGTCAGTTTGGCCCCGGCGAGGTAGTAGGGCGAATTCTCGGCCAAAAGGCTGCGCGTCAGCGTCCAGCAGTCTTTCGAGATGGCGCTTTCAAAACCGATGTGTGAGGCAAAAATCCCGGCGTCGAGCCAGAGTTCGCTCGTTTTTGAAAGTTTCATTCCGGCGTTGGCTTCAAAGATGTTTTTCACCAGTTCCTGCTCGGTGGCAAGGTTGTACTGGGCGTAGGTACCCACCATCAACGCCAAGTTGGCCCGCACCCGGTCGCCGGCATAGGCCCCTTTCAGAAAAGCCAGATTCACGTTCACTTCGCGGTTTCGCTTGTGATTGTACAAAAATCCAGGTCGTTCCTGACGGGTTTTAGGGGCGGTGAAATCGTGGGTGTAGTAGGCTTCGGCGTAACCGCTGAAGGTAAGTTTTGCGGTACTGTCGGGCGTTTGGGCCAGGATGCTGCTCAGTGGCAAAGCCGTCAGGGCGGCGCTCAGCGCGAAAGATTTCATGATTTTGTTGCAAAAAAAGTGGCCTGGCGGGGCCGGGGTGCCAGCCGTACGTACCTACACGCGGGCCACGTACGGCTGGCACCCCTCCGGGTTTACCTACTTCAGCGCGTCGAGCGCCACGTTGAGTTTCAACACGTTGACTTTGGCCGGGCCAAACAGGCCCAGCAACGGTCCTTCCGTCTGGCGGTCAACGAGTTGGAGTAATGGTGCTTCCGAAATCCCCCGGATTCGGGCAATACGGGCCACCTGAATCTTTGCCGCAGCGGGCGACAAATCAGGGTCGAGGCCGGAGCCGGAGGCCGTCACCAGTTCAGCGGGAATCTGCGCTTTCGTCACGCCGGGGTTGTGCACCAGAAACGTGTCAATACGGGCCTGGACGGTGGCAAGGTAATCGGGGTTGGAGGGGCCTTTGTTGCTTCCCGCCGACCCGGCGGCGTTGTAGTCCACCGCCGAGGGGCGGGAATTGAAGTAACGGTCGTCGGTAAATTTCTGGCCGACGCGCGCGTAGCCCACGACTTTTCCATTGACCGAGACGGTTTCGCCCGCCCCGCCGCCGGGGGCGAGTTTGCCGATGGCGGCCACGAGCAGGGGATACAAAACGGCAAGCAACACCAGCAGCACGAGGGTGAGGCGAAGGGCCGGAGAAAGGTGATTTTTCATGATTGAAAGTCAGTTTGCAAAATGAACAAGGAGACCCAGACCCGTTAGCAGGGCCGTTCCGAAGGCGATGAGTTTGATTTTGACGACTGCCGGGTGTGGCCGGTGGTGTTGGTCGTTTGGGTTCATGGTTTTCGGGTAACCCGACCTTTGGCAATGTTTAAAACTTCGCCAAAGGTGTTCAGGGTCAGAGAGTTTATCACACAAACAGCCCCACTACCAAGTCCAGGAGTTTTATTCCCACAAACGGGGCCACCAACCCGCCGAAGCCGTAAATGAACAGGTTGCGGCGAAGCAGCGCACTGGCTCCGATGGGCTTGTACTCGACCCCGCGCAGGGCCAGCGGAATCAGGAACGGGATGATGATGGCGTTGAAAATCACCGCCGACAAAATCGCACTCTCGGCGCTGTGCAGGCGCATGATGTTGAGGCTTTGCAGCGCCGGAATCGAGACCACGAACAGCGCCGGGACGATGGCGAAGTACTTGGCCACGTCGTTGGCGATGCTGAAGGTGGTGAGCGTGCCCCGCGTGATGAGCAATTGCTTGCCGATTTCCACCACCTCGATGAGCTTGGTTGGGTCGTTGTCCAGGTCGACCATATTCCCGGCTTCTTTGGCGGCCTGGGTGCCCGAGTTCATGGCCACACCCACGTCGGCCTGAGCCAGGGCGGGGGCGTCGTTGGTGCCGTCGCCCATCATGGCCACGAGTTTGCCGCCAGTCTGCTCCTGCCGGATGTAGTTCATTTTATCTTCCGGCTTGGCCTCGGCGATGAAATCGTCCACGCCCGCTTTTTCGGCGATGAATTTGGCCGTCAGCGGATTATCGCCCGTCACCATCACGGTTTTCACGCCCATTTTCCGCAGCCGTTCGAACCGTTCCGAAATGCCGGGCTTGATGATGTCCTGCAATTCTACCACACCTTTCACCACGTCGTTTTCGGTCACCACCAGCGGCGTACCGCCGTTGGCGGCGATTTCGTTGGCCTGGTTCACGGCGGCCTCCGGGAACGGATTGCCCGCCTTCGTGACCAGCGCACGCATCGAATCGACGGCTCCTTTGCGGATGCGGGTTCCGTCGGGCTGATCGATGCCGCTCGACCGCGTTTCGGCGGTAAACTTGATCAGCGTCGCCCCGGCGGTGCTCAGGTTACGGGTTACGTCGCTTCCAGCCAACTCCACGATGCTTTTTCCTTCGGGCGTCTCATCGGCGAGCGAACTCAGCGCCGAGGCGCGAACCATCTCGGCCTGGCTGACGCCCGGCGCGGGGTAAAAACTCGTGGCTTTCCGGTTGCCAATTGTGATGGTGCCCGTTTTGTCGAGCAGCAGCGTGTCGATGTCGCCCGCCGTTTCCACGGCCCGGCCCGACTTGGCAATCACGTTGGCCCGCAGCGCCCGGTCCATGCCCGCGATGCCGATGGCCGACAGCAGCCCGCCGATGGTCGTCGGGATGAGGCACACGAACAGCGAAATCAGCGCCGCCACGGTGATGGGCGTGTGGGCATAGTCGGCGAAGGGCTTCAGGGCCACGCACACGATGATAAAAATGAGCGTGAAACCCGCCAGCAGAATCGTCAGGGCGATTTCGTTGGGCGTTTTCTGCCGCGAAGCGCCTTCCACGAGGGCAATCATTTTGTCGAGAAAACTCTCGCCGGGCTGGGTGGTTACTTGTACCACGATGCGATCGGAGAGCACCTTCGTGCCGCCCGTCACCGACGATTTGTCGCCGCCCGCTTCGCGAATCACCGGGGCCGATTCGCCCGTGATGGCCGACTCGTCGATGGTAGCCAGGCCCTCGACGATTTCGCCGTCGGAGGGAATCAGCTCGCCCGCTTCGCAAACAAACCGGTCGCCTTTTTTCAAACTCGACGACGAGACGATTTCCCATTTTGAACTGTCAACTGCCCACTGCCCACTGCCCACTTTCTTCGCGGGGGTTTCCTGGCGGGTTTTGCGCAGGCTTTCGGCCTGAGCCTTGCCCCGCGCTTCGGCGATGGCTTCGGCGAAGTTGGCGAAAAGCACCGTCACGAGAAGAATCAGGGTGATGGTCAGGTTGTAGCCAAGCGAGCCCTGGGTGGTGTCGCCGGTGGCGGCGATGTAAACCGTCATCAGTAGCATGACCAGCGTACCGATTTCAACGGTGAACATCACCGTGTTTTTAATCAGAATCGCCGGGTTAAGTTTAACGAACGACTCCCGGAGGGCCGTCGTGACCAGCTCGCGCTGGAAGAGGGAAGCAGCTTGTTGCTTTGCCATTCTTTTGGGTAATTTTGGGGAAAATGCTTTTGACGATGGTAACAACAGACTTTAAGACTTCGCTCGACCGAGTCGCTCAGGATCTGGGCTATCGCAGTGCTGCGGACTTCACCCGAATTCAGCTTCAATCGGCACTTGAGCGAAAAATTGCTTACTACCAGAGTCGGATTGATGCCTACGAGGCCAAATACGGCATGAACTTTACAGAGTTTCGTCGCCGGGTAGTGGATCGTAACGACCTTTTTTTGTCCAGATTTGGCATTGTTGAGAAAGAGGACGACGACAACGATTGGGACGATGCTCTCGATTACGTTGAAATTTACGCACAGAACCTTTCTCTTATCCGTCCATGATTGGAGAGTTAATCGATGTAATACATCGCTTTTTGCACCTTATTGCTGACTACAATTACGACTTTAGCGCACCGGATGAGATTGGAGGAAAAGCCGAGAAGAAGGTGGTTTTGCGCTGCCAATTAGCACTTAACAATGGCTCAAGATTGATTTGCTACAAATCGTGGACGGAAAAGAATGGCAGTATCAAATACAAATACAGCTTTCAGTGGATGTCAGAAAATGATTCAACCCTTTTTCGTTGGGACAACACCCCACACTTTCCTGAATTTGATACCTTCCCGTTTCACCGTCACGTTGGACCAGATGAAATTGCCGAGCCTTTTCAAGAAGTAAACCTGGAAGACGTTCTGTTCTTCATCGCCGCTCAACTTTTGCCTACTTCAAACTGAAATACTCCGCCAGCGGCCCCAGCGTCAGCGCCGGGAAAAACGACAGGCCGGTGATGATGACAATGACCGCGAAGACCATCAGGCCGAACGTGCTGGTGTCGGTGCGCAGCGTCCCGGATGATTCCGGAATGTATTTTTTGCCAGCCAGCAAACCGGCAATCGCCACGGGGCCGATGATTGGGATGAACCGCCCCAGAATCAGGACGATGCCCGTCGAGACGTTCCAAAACATGTTGTTGTCGCCCAGGCCCTCGAAGCCCGACCCGTTGTTGGCGTTGGCCGAGGTCATTTCGTAGAGCATTTCCGAAAACCCGTGGAAACCGGGGTTGTTGAGCCAGTTGGCGGGTTTTACCGCCCAGTCGGCGTCGCCGTAGGTGAGAAATACCCACGCGGCCAGGGCCGTGCCGCCTTTCACGAGCAGCGTGCTGATGAGGGCGACGAGCGAGGCGATTTTGATTTCCCGCGCTTCGACTTTCCGACCAAAAAACTCCGGCGTCCGGCCCACCATCAAGCCCGAAATAAAGACGGCGATGATGAGAAAGTAGTAAAAGTTGAGAATGCCGACCCCGCAGCCGCCGTAGAAGGCGTTGGTCATCATGCCGAGCAGTTGCATCATCCCCGAAAGGGCCATCGAACTGTCGTGCATCGAGTTGACCGAGCCGGTGGAGATAATCGTCGTGACGATGCTCCAGTAGGCCGAAGCCGCCGGGCCGAAACGCACTTCCTTGCCCTCCATCGCGCCGGTCGGTTGGGCCACGCCGAGGTGGGCGATGGCCGGGTTGCCGTGCAGTTCCGTCACGAGGGTCGGCACGAGCAGGCAGAGCATCCCGATGGTCATCACGCCGTACACCATCCAGGCGAAGCGGCGGCGGTTGATGAAAAAGCCCAGCGCGAAAATCATCGCAATCGGGATGAGCACCTGCGCCACCATCTGCACCACATTGGTGAGGTAGCTGGGGTTTTCGAGGGGGTGCGCCGAGTTGGCCCCAAACCAGCCGCCGCCGTTGGTGCCCACGTGTTTGATGGCAATCATGCCCGCCGCCGGGCCACGCGACACGCCCACGGTGTCGCCCTGCATGGTCACGAGGGAGTCCTTGCCGTCGTAACTGGTCGGGGTACCGCTGAAGGCGAGTATGGCCGCCACGACCAGCGAAACCGGGAGTAAAATCCGGGTGATGCTCTTCGTGAAATACACGTAAAAGTTGCCCACGGTCGCGACGGTCTGGGGCATAAACGAGCGAAAAATCAACACCAGCGCCGCAATGCCCGTGGCCGCCGAGGTGAACATCAGAAACGTAACCACGCCCAACTGCGTCAGGTACGTCAGGCCGCTCTCGCCTGAGTAGTGCTGCAAATCGCAGTTGACCATGAAACTGATGATGGTGTTGAAGGCCAGGTCGGGCGTCATCGAGGGGTTGCCGTCGGGGTTGAGCGACAGGCTTCCCTGCGTGAGCAGCAGCCCGAATCCAACAACGAACCACACCAGGTTGATGGTCAGCAGCGCCACCAGGTTTTGCTTCCAGGTCATCTCGCGGGCCGGGTCGATGCCGCCCAACCGGTAAATCAGGCGTTCCAGCGGAGCCAGAAAATCGAGGGCGTTTTTGTCGCCCCGAAACACCTTCGCGATGTACTTGCCAAACGGAATGGCCAGCAACACCGTGAGCGCGTACATGACAACAATGCCAGACAATTCGGTATTCATGTTGGGTAAACGAGTGAATAAAGTGACCGGGGAAGCAAACCCCTTAAAAGTTCTCTGGCTTGATGAGGACGTACAACATGTACCCGAACACCAGCAAACTGAGCAAAAAGAGCGCGAGAAACATGGTTCAGACGTTTTCGAAGAAGTCGATGGTTTTATAAAGAAGCGCGAAGCACACCGCTCCAAGCACAAACAGACCGAGGGTGAGACCGGTGACCATGGGTTGACGTTGATTTGGTTGTGCCAGGAAACTAAAAAAGCCCGTGCCTGTTTAGGCTCGGGCTTTTTTAGTGTTGACTTACAGGGTGTTATGAAAATGTTGGTGCAGGCCTGAATGGAAAAACCTTCGGAAATGGAAATCGGATTTTCGGAAATGGAAGGGTCCCGTTGGGCAATTACAACCCGTACTCCTTGATTTTCGCGTACAGCGTCGTCAGGCCGATGCCCAGCAGGCGAGCGGTTTCAGTTTTGTTGCCCCCGGTTTGGGCCAAAACCCGCCGAATGTGGGCCTGTTCAACGGCGCTAAGCGAAACGTCGTCGGGTGAAATAGTAAATGGATTGGACGAAAACGGCAGCAAATCGGCGGTGAGCGTTTCGCCGTTGGCCAGAATCACGGCCCGCTCCAGCACGTTGCGCAGTTCGCGCACGTTGCCGCGCCAGGGGTGGCTTTGCAAACCTTGCAAGAAATCCGGGTGCAGGCTCCGCACTTTTGGGTTCATTTTGGCCGCGAACTGGCTCCGGAACGCCTCCGCCAGCGCCGGAATGTCGCCGGGCCGCTCGCGCAGGGGTGGCAGCGTGATGGTGAACACCGACAGCCGGTAGTATAAATCGGCGCGAAACCGGCCCGCTTCGACCTCGGCGCTCAGTTCGCGGTTGGTCGCGGCCAGCAGGCGCACGTCCACGCGGGTGGGTTTGGTGTCGCCGACGCGCAGAAACTCTCCGGTTTCCAGCACCCGCAGCAATTTCACCTGCAACTCCAGCGGCATTTCGCCGACTTCGTCGAGAAACAGCGTCCCGTGGTCGGCTTCGGTAAACAGGCCCTTTTTGTCGCGGGTGGCCCCGGTGAACGCCCCGGCGCGGTGACCGAACAGTTCGCTTTCCAGAATATCGCGCTCCAGCGCCCCGCAGTTGATGGCCACGAAACTGCCCGCTTTTCGGGGACTTGCCGCGTGGAGGGCCTGGGCGAAGACCTCCTTGCCCGTGCCCGTTTCGCCGAGCAGCAGCACGGTGGTGTCGAGCGGAGCCACGCGGCGGGCGAGGTTCACCGTCGCCAGAAAAGCCGGTGCCGAGCCAATCATGCCGTCGAAATCGGGCAACGGAGCCACGTTGCGCTCCAACTGCCGCACGCGCCGCTGCAATGCCGCCTTTTCGACGGCCCGCGCCACGGTGGGCACGATGCGGTCGTTTTCGTCGCCCTTCGTCAGGTAATCGAATGCCCCATTGCGCATGGCTTCGACGCCGTCGGTGATGGTGCCGTAGGCCGTCAGCACGACGATTTCGAGGTCGGGAAACTTCGTTTTGAGTTGTTTGGTCAGCGCCACGCCGTGGGCGTCGGGCAGGCGCACGTCCGAAACAACCACCTGCACCGGTTCGGTTTCGAGCAGGCTTTGGGCCGTCCGGGCGTCCGGCGCTTCGAGCACCCGGTAGCCTTCGAGCGACAGAATCCGCGCCAGCAGACCACGCAGGCGGGTTTCGTCGTCGATAATCAGGAGCGTCGGCCCGGCCATGCAGTAGTGAGATTTTTACAAAAAAGGCAGGCGCTGACGCGAAAAGCAAGCCGGGGGCTACTTTTACACCGTCCTCTCCCGTTCTTCAATGTCTTTTCCAATTCCCCCTACCGACCAGCCGGAACCGTTGCTGCCCACGCTGATCGACCGGCTGCGGTCGATCCAGACGCCGGACCTCGACGGATTTTTCATGGTGAAACTGGAGGTCACGAAACCAACCAGCCCGTTTTCCGCGCCGGGGATGCACTGGCGGATTTTTCCCGGCGGGCAGCGCGGGGCGGTCATCGTGCAGCCCTTCGGCGGGCGCGTGTTGACCGTGGTGCTGCTCCAGCCCCGGCCCGCCGACCTGGAAAAAGCCAGCCGCGCCACGGGTCATTTCACACCACCCGCCGAACCGATTTTTTCGCTCCTGTTTACCGAAAAGCAAGTCGCGGCTTTCGTTGAAAAAACGGGCGACGACAACGCGAGTCACCGGGGTGAAAACGCCGTCGTGCCGGGGCTGTTGCTGCTGTCGGCGGCGGAAGCGGTGTTGGCCGAAAACGGGCTGAGACTGTCCCTGTTTCGCGTCCGGTTTTTCGCACCCGTCCGCGTGAATCAACCCATTCGGTTGGTTGAGATCCGGCAAAACCACTGGGTAGCGCAACTCGAAACGGGTGCCGATGCCTTCCACCTGACGGTTTCGGTTAGTGAATGTTCGCCGGGATGAGGGTTTCCCGCGTTACTTTTGCCCAAACCGTCAAGCCCATGCCCGCGTCCGAAGCGTACCTGCTCGATGGCCTCCGGCTACCCGTGGGCAAGGCGAACGGGTTGTACAAAACCGTTCTTCCCGAGCACTTCACGGCGCACCTGCTGCGGGCATTTCGCGAAAAATACCCGGTTCTCGAAACCAGCCTGGATGAAGTGCTGCTCGGCAACGCCGTCGGTACGGGCGGCAACATGGCTCGCTACGCGCTGCTGGAGGCCGGTTTTCCCGAAACCATTCCCGCCACCACCCTTGATTTGCAGTGCGGCGCGGGCCTGCGGGCGCTGGTGGCGGGCGAGGCCCAACTCCGGAGCGGGCAATCCGACTGCCTGCTCGTGGGTGGGCTGGAAAGCGCCAGCCTCGTCCCGCGTCGCCAGTACCACCCCCGCGACGAGCGATTTACCGACGAAGCGACGTTTTACGAACGCGCCCGGTTTGCCCCGGCCAACCGGGGCGGCGATTTGCTGCAAGCCGCCGAAAACGCCGCCCGCTCGTACGGAATTTCAAAGGAATCCATGCTGGCCTGGACGGTCGAAAGCCATAGCCGCGCCAATGAAATACTCCGAACGGAAGCGTTAAGGACCAGCATCGTGCCCTGGGAAGGCACGTGGATTGACCAGCCCATTCGCCCGAAACTGACGCTGGAAAACCTGCGCGCGACCCAAACCGACCGCCTCATCGACCACACCAACGCCGCCCATCGCCACGACGGCGCGGCCCTGCTGCTGCTGGGCAGCGCGGAGTTTTGCAAAAAAACGGGGAGCGACCCCCAGTTTCGGGTGGCGGCGTCGGCGCTGGCCGGTGGTTCGCCCGACCTCGCGCCGCTGGGCGTGATTTGGGCGACGGAAAAGTTGCTGGCAAAAACCGGCCTGGCCATCGGCGCGATTGATTTGTTTGAAGTGAACGAATCGTTCGCCGTCAAACCGCTGGCGTTTCAAAAGCATTGGAGCGTTCCAGCCCAAAAAATCAATATTTTTGGGGGAAATTTGGCCTACGGGCACCCGTTCGGAGCGTCCGGCGCGATCAACGCGCTCCACCTGATGCGGGCGCTGGCGTTCACCCACCAACGCCTCGGTCTGGTGACGGCGGGGGCCGCCGGGGGCCTGGGCGTCGCCGTTTTGATCGAAAACCTGACCGCGTGATTCTTTCCCAGCTTCTCCAGACGGCCCGGCTTTTTCCCGAAAAAGAAGCCCTCGTTGCCGGTACCTGCCGCCTGACGTACGCGGCGTTGGTGGAGGAAATTTGCCGGCGTGGGGCGCAAATCCGGGCTGTGGTTCCGGGCAAAACGGTGCTGCTCACCAAACCGGATTCGCTCGAAAACCTGCTCGATTTGCTGGGCGCGATGGCCGTGGGCAAGACGGCGATTTTTGCTTCCGTCCAACTGCCTACCGACCAGCGCGAGAGCCTTCGCGTCGCGCACAGCGCCGTTGTCCTGGACGATTCGGTTGCCTGGCAAACAGCGTCGGTTCTCCCGCTTTCTATCGAAGAAATCCGCACTGGCGCGCCCGCAGACCGGTTTCTGGGCGTACTGACTTCCGGCACGGAAGGCACGCCGAAGGTTATTTTCAAAGATTACCACTGCTGGGTTTCGGCCTTTCCGCACCAGAGCGCCGTGTTCGGCCTCGGCCCCGACGACCGCCTGCTCGTGCTCGACGCGCTCGCGTATTCGGCCAACCTCAACAGCGCGCTGCACCTACTCTGGCAGGGCGGCACGGTGGTGCTCTCGGCGCTGAAATCGGCGGGAAGCTGGGTGCGGCAAATCGAAGAAGAGCGCATCAGTTCGGTGTTCATGGTGCCGTCGCATTACCGGCTCTGGGCGGGGAAAACCGTTCGGCTACCCGGCGTAAAATCGCTCGTGAGCGCGGGCGAAAAACTCGACGCCGTCACGGCCACGGCGCTGAGGACCGCCTGCCCCGCCGCCCGCCTGACCGAGTACTACGGGGCCGCCGAACTGGGGCATGTAAGCTACCACCAAAACGACGACGTCCTCCGGTTTGGCTACTCGGTGGGCACGGCATTTCCGGGCGTAACCATCCACCTCGACGACCAGAAAATCCGGGTTCAAAGCCCCTACGTTTCGCCCGATTTCCGCACTGTGAACTCGGTGCACGACCTCGGCACCTGGGCGGGCGACCGGCTCGTGCTGCTGGGACGCGAGGGGCGGCTGTTCAACCGGCGCGGACTGAACGTGTTTGCCGAAGAACTCGAAAACTGCGCCCGGCAACTGCCCTTCGTCGAGGACGTGGCCGTGGTGGGAAAACGCCGCAAAAACGGTTCCCACGACCTGTATTTAGCCTTCAGTGCCCGTCACCCGCCCGCACCGCTGGTCGATTACGGCCAGGAACTCCGCGCGTTTCTGCTCAACACCCTGCCCCCGGCCAAGCGCCCCCGCCGCACCGCCGAATTCGCCCACCTGCCCCGCCGCGACAACGGCAAAATCGACTACCCGTCTGTGCTGCGGCTGTTCGGCGAGGACGACAATTAGACCTAACAGGTTTTAAAAACCTGTTAGGTCTCGTCGGGTGATTTCACTTCCCAGGTTTCTACCCATCACGACCCCACCCGTTCCGGCGGGTGGGGCGTGTTTTCATTCCCAACCTTCTGATTGATGCAACGGTTACTTCTCCTTCTTTTTTTCGTCTTCCCCTTCGCCGCCTACGCCCAGGACACCACCGCCACCAACCTCGCCGAAGTGACGGTGACGGCCAATTTTCAGCAAACCGACCTGCGCCAGACGGCCCGCAACGTGACCGTCATCACGGCCCGCGACATTGAAAAAGCGCCGGTAAAAACCCTCGACGGCATTTTGCAGTACGCCCTCAACGTGGACGTCCGCTCCCGCGCGCCGCTCGGCGTTCAGGCCGACATCAGCATCCGGGGCGGGCACTTCGATCAAACCCTGATTCTGCTCGATGGCGTGAAACTCAACGACCCCCAAACCGGCCACCACACGCTCAATTTGCCCGTTCCGGTCGACCTGATTGAGAAAATAGAGGTGCTCCAGGGCGGCGATTCGCGGGTGTTCGGGCCGAGTGCGTTTTCGGGCGTTATCAACATTTTGACGAAGAAAAACCTGCCCAGTCAGGTGCGGCTGGGCGCGGCGGGTGGGCAGTTTGGGCTGGTGCAGGGCAACCTCGGCCTGGTACACACCACCCGCTCGACGAACACGCTGCTGGCCGCCGAGGGCCTGCGCAGCGACGGGTTTGCGCCCAACACGGCCTTCAAACGCCAGAATTATTACGCCCGCACGGCCCTGACGGGGAAAAACACGACGCTGTCGCTGCAGGGCGGCTGGCTCGACAACCGCTTCGGGGCCTCGAATTTCTACCACCCGAAATTTTACAACCAGTACGAAGCGGTGAAATCGCGGTTTGTGGTGGCGCAGGCGAGCCAAACGCTCGGCAACCGGCTTTTTTCAACCCTGACCGCCTCGTGGCGGCGGCACAACGATGTGTACGATTTTGACAACTACCGGGAAACCAAACCGAATTCGGTGAATTACCATCGCACGGACGTTTGGGACGTGGAAGGACGCAACCGGTACGTCAACGCGCTGGGTGTCACGTCGTTCGGGGCCGAGTGGCGGCGCGAAAGCATCATCAGCAACCGGCTGGGCGACGCGCTCGCCAACCCGAAGGCGGTCGTGGGGGCGGATGGGCTGTTTTACACGAATGGCAAAGACCGTGACAACGTCAATTTTTACGCCGAACACCAGAAACGCTGGCGCAGCCTGACGGTGGTGGCCGGGACGCTCGTCAACGTCAACTCGGAGTTTGGCACCGACTGGTTTCCGGGCCTCGACGTCGCCTACGCCCTCAGCGACCGCGCCACGGTGTACGCCAGCCTGAACCGTTCGCTGCGCTACCCGACGTTCACGGAAATGTACCTCACCTCTTCGACCGTCGTGGCCGACCCGAATATTTTACCCGAAAAAGCCTGGAGTTACGAACTGGGCACGAAGCGGTTCACGGCGGTGACCACCGCCACGGTGGCCGTTTTTTACCGGCAAACCGGCACGGCCATCGACAAAATCAAGCGCCCCGACCAGCCCATTCCGCGGATGGAAAACATCCATAACCTCGGCACGGTGGGCCTGGAACTTTCGTACGCGCTGAACGTAGCGCGGCTGTTTTCCAACGAAAATAATTGGCTTCAAAGGCTGACCGTCAACTACGCGTACCTGCACGCTGACCAGAAGCAGGCGGGGTTTCAATCGTTTTACACGCTCAACTACCTCCGGCACAAGCTCAGCGCCGGGGCCAGTTTCCGGCTCGCCCGAACCCTGAGCCTCGACGCGTGGTACACCTTCAAGCAGCGCGAGGGCGAGTACCAGTGGGACGCCGCCACGCCGCCCGTGGCCTACGCCGCCATTCACCTGGTGGACGTGCGGTTGTCGTACACGCGCCCGATGACCCGGTTTTTCCTCGACGTGACCAATGCGCTGAACCAGTCGTACTACGAACACGGCTTTGTGCAGCAGCCGGGTCGCTGGGTGTCGGCGGGGGTGGGGCTGGTGGTGCGGTAGGGTGCGGTTTAAGGTTTAACGTTTAAGGTTGTTCTCAGAACCTTAAACGTTAAACCTTAAACCTTAAACATCGCTTACCTCGGTCGTCCGCCTGCGGGGGAGGCCGCCGGTTGCCCGCCGCCGGTGCCGCCGCCATCGCCCTCGCTTTTCACGTCGTCGTTGTTGACGGATTTGGCTTTTTTGCGCGGGGCGTCCATCGTCATTTTGCCAAGTTTGTAACTGAACGTCAGGCGGATGCCCCGGTTGTAAAGGTACACGTCGTTGACCTGGCTGAACTGCGGCGAGGTCAGTTCGGTGTGAATCCTGAACCGCTGGCTGAGAAAGTTTTCCGCCGCGAGGCCCACGCTGCCTTTTTTGTTTTTGAAATCCTTTTTCACGCCCAGCGAGTAAAATCCGAACCCGCCCTGCTTGCCTTGCAACTGCACCTGGTTGCCTTGCAGGAACCCGAAGCCCTGCGCGCCCCAGCCGTTTTTGAACTGCGCCGAGGCGAACATGCCGCCGCTGGGGTTCAGGCCCGAGTTGGTGACCGTTTCCGACGTGCCGTTCAACGCGGTGGCCTGGCCACGCAGGCTGCTGTAAAACACGTTCAGAAACAGGCCAATGTTGATTTTTGAGGTCACGGCCACGTTGCCAAAAATATTGGTGCCGAAGGCGTGCTGGGTGCCGATGTTCTGGTAGGTGCTCACGATGGCCCCGGCGAGCGTGTCGGAAGCCCGACGCACCTGCGTGATGGCGTTGTTGGTGAAACGCCCAAAAAACGAGGCGTTGATGAACGTTTTCTTGATGGTTTTGCTCAGCGTCAGCTCGTAATTGTTGGTCAGTTCGGGCCGCAGGCTGGGGTTGCCCACGGTGATGTTCTGCGGGTTGGCGGCGTTGAAGTTGGGGTTCAATTGCTGGATGCCCGGCCGCTGAATCCGCCGGTTGTAGGCCAGTTTCACCGTCGTGCCCTTGAAGGTTTTCGAGGCGTTGAGGCTCGGTACCAGCACGCCGTAGTCGCCCAGACCGAGCACGCCGCCCTCGCGGGTGCTGGCGTCGATGAAGGTGTGCTCGTAACGCAGCCCGCCTTTGAAGGTGTACCTTTTTTTGGTCGTGTACGTGTACGAACTGTACCCGGCGGCGATGTTCTGGTGGTAGAGTAGCGCGCCCGACGGCCGGTTGAGTTCGGGGGTGAATTCGCCCGTCGGCCCGGCCAGCAGGTAGCGGTAGTCGCTGTTGACCTGCCGAAAAATGCCTTTCCCGCCGAATTCGAGCTGTTGGTTTTTCTTGATCGGCGTCTGGTAATCGGTCTGGAGCGTGAATTCCTGGTTTACGTTTTCGTTGAGGTTCCGCTGGCGACCCGTCAGTGTGCCGGGTTTGCCCATCAGGTCGGCGTCGAAGTTGTTGGTCAAATCGGTGCGGCTGTAGAGCGTCGAAATGCTCCATTCCTGCTGGGGTTTGAAGGTGTGCAGGTAGTCCACGTTCATATCCACCGTGCCCGACAGGTTTTTCGTGTCCACGTTCCGGTTGGCGGTTGGCCCGGCGGTGCCGTTGGTAAAGAGTTGGGTCATCAGGTCCTGCTGGTTGAGCATGTTGCGTACGCCGTAGCGGACGCCCGCCGTCAGGCTCTGGTTCTTGGCCAAATCGTAGTCGAAGCCCAGGTTGTATTGCCCAAATAGCCCCTTACTGTGGCCGTCGCCGGTCTGGCGGGTCAGGATGGCGTTGGTGTTGATCACGCTCGTCTGGTCGAGAAACGTCTTGGTGATGGTGTTGTACCAGGCCCGGCCGAACCCACCCAGGTTGAAACCTGCCTTGCCTTTCCGGTAGCCGCCGTTGAGCGAAAGGCTCGACCCCCGGTTGCCCACGCCGGCGTCCACGTTGAGGTTCAGGCCCTGCAAACTGTTCTTTTTGGTGATGATGTTGATGATGCCCCCCGAGCCTTCGGCGTCGTACTTGGCCGAAGGACTGGTGATGACCTCCACCGACTTGATCTGGTCGGCGGGAATCTGCTTGAGGGCGTCGGCCACGCTCTGGGCGATGATGGTGGAGGGCTTGTTGTTGATGAGCACCCGGATGTTGCTGCTCCCGCGCAGGGTTACGTTGCCGTCGAGGTCCACGGTGAGCAAGGGAACTTTCCGCAGAATGTCGGTGGCGTCGCCGCCTTTGGCCGCGATGTCTTTTTCGGCGTTGTACACCAGCCGGTCCACCTTTTCTTCGATCATCGCGGCCTGGCCGGTGACCGTCACTTCATCGAGGGTTTTCACGTTGGGCGACAGTTTGATGACGCCCATGTCGAGTTCCTGGCCTTTGGTCAGGGTCAGGTTGTCGAGTGTTTTGGTCGAAAATCCGATGAACGTCAGCAGGAGTTTGTACTCACCTGGCACCAGTTTGCTGAGGGTGAATTTGCCTTTGTCGTCGGCGACGGCACCATCCACGGCCTTTCCAGTGGTTTTGTTGTACAGCGCCACGCTGGCGAATTCGATGGCTTTCGTCAGGGCCGAATCCACGACGTAGCCGGTGATTCTGGCATTGCCTTTCGGGGTCTGGTCGCCCGCCGTGCCGGGCAAGGCTTTGGCCGGGGCCGCGCCACCCATGCCGGGAAACTGAGCAAAACTGAGTGTTGCGCTGCTCAGCCCCAGGCCGAGCACGAGTAAAGCGCGTTTGAGTAAGGGAGGGTAGAAAGACGAGTTCATGGATGTTGATTAAGGAAACGCTTCAAAAGTAGCCCGGTGCGCGTCCGCCCGAAAACGAATGCGGATGAACGTCCTTTTTAAGCGGATGAACTCACGGCAGGAGGGGGGAAGCGTGAAAGCGTTCGGGTAACCGGCGGAAGTTGACCGCCGTCGGTGCTTCCCAGCGTCGGAGAGGCGAAGGCACGACCGCCGGGTTTGTCCCGAAGAAAAACAAAAAGCGGTCACAACGAAGGTTGTAACCGCTTTCAGCGTGGAGAATATCGGATTCGAACCGATGACCTCTTGCATGCCATGCAAGCGCTCTAGCCAACTGAGCTAATCCCCCGGATGTTTTCGTACGACTTTTCCCGCGTTCGGGAGTGCAAAAGTAGCCGCCGAACGTGGTTTGTCAAGCCTGCGGCCAAAAATTTATTTCTCGCGGGTGAACACGATGTAATCCGTTACCGGCATCACGGGCACCAATTGCCGGCTGCGGAGTTCTTCCACAATCTGCCCCCGGTGGTAGGTGTCGTGGTTGACGAGGTGCGCCAGGATGTCGCGAACCGGCGTGGTGTATTCCTCACCTTTGGTGTTGCGGTAGGTCACGGGTTGGTTGAAATCATCGTCGGTCAGGCCGGTTAACACCGACGTCCAGCCACGAACCAACTGCCGGTGCATCTGGGCGCATTCCATGAGGTCGTGGCGTTCCCAGAGTGGAATGTATTTGTTTTCGAGGCGCACGCGGCTTAACCAGGTTTGCTGAGCGGCCAAAATGTGCGAAAACAAGTCGAGGCAACGGGCGTCGGCGTAGCGGGGTTGTTCGAGGGCGTCGAGAATGCGCTCGTTGGCCCAGCTTTCGTAAGCAAACAGGTTCAGAAAGTACTCTTTCATGCCGCAGGGAACAGAGGAGGAGCCGAGGTCGCAAAAAACGTTGATTTTTCCGAAAAAAGAGCCGAAGTTTGACCGGAAAATTAACCTACTGAACGAATAGGGTATTCGTTCCGGTTACGCAGTCAATTGGGAAACCGTTGGGAAGCTGACTCCCGGGGAAGTTCCAAAAAACTTAAATATCAACCCTCAATTCTTTTCTAACATGTCACTCCGACTTGGCGATATCGCCCCCGATTTTGAAGCCGACACCACCCAGGGCCACCTTCATTTCCACGAATGGCTCGGCAATAGCTGGGGAATGCTCTTTTCGCACCCGGCTGATTTTACGCCCGTATGCACTACCGAACTGGGCCGTACTGCGCTCCTGAAAGACGAATTTGCCAAACGCAACGTGAAGGTGATCGCCGTCAGTGTGGACGACCTTGATTCGCACCACCGCTGGACGCCCGACATCAAAGAGGTAACCGGCAGCGAGGTGAATTTCCCGCTCATTGCCGACGGCGACCGCAAAGTGGCCGAGCTTTACGACATGATTCACCCCAATGCCAGTGAAAAAGGCACGGTGCGCTCGGTGTTTATCATTGGCCCCGACAAGAAAATCAAACTTACCCTGACCTATCCCGCTTCGACGGGCCGCAATTTCACCGAACTCCTCCGCGTCATCGACTCGCTCCAACTGACGGCCAACTACCAGGTAGCGACCCCCGCCGACTGGCAGCACGGCGAAGACGTCATCGTGACGCCCGCCGTGCCCAACGAGGGCATCAACGAGAAGTTTCCGAAGGGAGTCAACTACGTGAAACCGTACCTGCGCGTGACGCCCCAGCCCAATTTGTAAAGTAGAATCTGATTGTAAAAAAGCCTTCCGGATGCATCTGGAAGGCTTTTTTGTTACCGGCCTGGCAACGGTAACGGTTGTCGGGTGGGCAGTGGTTCGCCGAAATCCGGCGTGCTGTCGCGGTTCCAGCCAAACGGCTGGATGCGCGGGTTGCGCTCCCGACAGGCTTTGTTCGCCACCGATTTGGCGTGGTACAGCAGCCAGGTCTGACCACCGGGTGTTTTAAAAAAGCCGTTGTGGCCGGGGCCGTACACGCCGTTTTTTACGGATTTCTGAAACACGGGTTGGGGGCTTTTTTTCCACGCGCGGGCATCCATCGGGTCGGCGTCGGGCGGGGCGGTGAGCAGGCCGAGGCAGTAGTCGTCGTCCCAGCAGGCGGAGGCCGAATACACGAGGCAAAGCGGACTGCGGGCGTCTTTTTGCAGAAATTCCGGCCCTTCGCAGATTTCCCGGTTGTCGTACTTTTCCCAATCGAACTCGGGCTTAGCCAGCAGCACTTCGGGGCCTTCGAGGGTCCAGGGGTTTTTCATCCGAACGATGAACAATTGGCTTTGCGCACCCACGTAGGCCGAATAGACAAAATACCGCCTTCCCCGGTGCTCGAACACGCTGCCGTCGAGGCCGGTGTATTTGGTGTTGAGCTTGCCGCGGTCGGTCCAGGTGCCCTGGAGTGGGTCGGGCGAAGGATTTTCGAGCACGAACACGTAACGGCTGAGGTCGCCGAAATTGGCCTTGTCGGTGGCGGTGTAGTACAGGTACCAGCGGCCGTCGAGGCGGTGGAGTTCGGGTGCCCAGATTTCAAACGAATTCGGTCCCGTTACGGGCGGCGTCCACACGACTTTCGATTCGGAGCGGGCCAGTTTCGCGAGGTCGCGGGTTTTCCAGAGCGTCAGGTTTTTGCCGGTGGTGTGGCTGTAAAAATACCAGCCGTCGTGGTAAATCGCCCACGGATCGGCCCCGTCGGGCAGCAGCGGGTTGGTGAAGGTTTGGGCGCGGGCCGACAGTGCCAGGAGGAGCAAAAGACCGGACCAACGTCGGAAGTTTTTTCGTAAGGCCATGATTTACAGAGCATAAAAATGAAAGACTGGGTTCTGAGGAACCCTGCGGCGGATTTGAGAATCCGCCGCCACAGTACCGCCATGTCGCCGTTAGCGTCCACCGCGCGGCTTGCCCAGCACCAGACCCGCCGGGAGCGGGTCGCCAAACACGGGCATTCCACTGGCCGACCACGTGAAGGGCTGCATCCGCGGGCTACGCTGGAGGCCGCAACCCTGCCCGGCTTCGAGGTTGGCGTGGTACAGAATCCAGTCCTGAGTGCCGTCGGGCGATTTGAAAAACGAGTTGTGCCCGGCGGCGTGGGTGCCTTTCACGCCCGTGGCGCGAAACACCGGCTCCGGGTTTTTTACCCACGAACCGGCCTTCATCAAATCGGCGTCGGGGCGGGCCGTCACCAGACCGAGGGCGTAAAAATCCGTCCAGCAACCGCTGGCCGAGTACACCACGTGCAGCCCGCCGTTGGGGCTTTTGAGAAACTGCGGCCCTTCGTTGACGAGCACGATGGGCTTGTCGTCGGGGCCGGGCGTGGCGATAAAGCCGTGCTGTTCCCAGGCAAAGCGCGGGTCGGAGATGCGGAGGCGCGGGCCTTCGGCCGTCCACGGGTCGCGCAGGCGGCAGAGGTAGATGTCCTGACGGCCGTTTTCGTCACCTTCCCAGCCCGACCAAACCAGGTACAATTGCCCGTTGTGCTCGAACACCGACCCGTCGATGGCCCACTTGTCGTCCGGGGTTTTGAGCTGGCCTTTCATCGTCCATTGGCCCTGCGTGGGGTCGGGCGAGGGGTTTTCGAGCACGTAGAGCCGGTGGTTCCGGTTGCGCCCGTCGTCGGCGGCGAAGTAGATGTACCATCGGTCGCGCAGAAAATGCAGTTCGGGTGCCCAGATCTCTTTGGAAAACGTCCCCGTAGCGGGTGGCGTCCAGACGGTCGTTTTCGGAGCCTGCGCCAGTTGCGCCAGATCGGGCGTTTTCCAGATGCTCAGGTCGCGGCCCGTCGTGTGCATGTAGTAGTAAAACCCGTCGTGGTACACCGACCACGGGTCGGCTCCAGCGGGCAGCAGCGGGTTAGTGAACGTGTTTTGCGCCGCCGCCGAAACGGCCAGCCACGCCAGCAGGAAAGTGGTTTTCAGGAAGCGCATGGTCAGTAGCCTCGGGTTAAGTTGACTTGGTTTTCAAGGACCTGGCCGTTTTCAATCGCCGCGAGATTTCGCATAAAAAAATCAATTTTTCCGTCGTCCTCGTCGCGTTGGCCGCCGCCGGTGTGCTGAGTGAGCACCACGTTGGGCATAGCCCAAAACGGGTGGTCGGCGGGCAGGGGTTCGGTGGCCGTGACGTCAAGCACGGCCCCGCCGAGGTGGCCCGACTGCAACGCCGCGAGGAGCGCGGCTTCGTCGACCGTGTTACCCCGACCCACGTTGGCAAATACGCCGCCCGGTTTCATCGCCGCGATCAGTTCCTTCGTAAAAAAGCCTTTCGCCGTGCCGGGCAGGCAGTTGACGACTACGTCCGTTTCGGGCAACACCGCCGCCAATTCCCCGACCGAATGCAGTTCGGCGGCGGGGTTGGTGCGGGCCAGAGTTTGCACGGCGCACTCAAAGCCACCGAGCATCTGCTTTACGGCGCTGCCGATGGCCCCCGCGCCCAGAATCACCACGCGCTTGCGCCGGAGCAGTTGCAGGTGAAACCGAATGGGCACGCCCACCCAGCGCGCCTCGCTTTGCAAAACGGCCAGTTCGGGCATGCCCCGGTACAGGCCAATGATGCCCGCCACGATGGTTTCGGCGCAGGGCCAGGCGAACCAGTCGCCCATGTTGCACACGGGCACGCCGGGATCAAGGCCCCGGTAGTACTCGAAACCAGCCGAGTCCAACTGCCAGAATTTAAGGTTTTTAGGCGGCGTTTGCCACCACGCCACAGGCGGGTTGCCCAGAATGGCCCCGGCGGTTTGAAAGGCAGTAAGCTGCTGGTTTTCGGGCAAGTCGAATTTAAAAACCACCTCGTCGTCGGGGCGTTGTACGCGCAGGCGGATTTTCTGGCGCTCGGAGAGGGTCGGGGTGTTGACGAACAGAATCATGCGGAGGAGGAGAGTTCTTGCCAACGAAGAAAGACACAACTCCGGCTTTTTCTCCCGCTGCCCGGTAAAAAAAGGCCCCGTTCCGTATTTTTGCCCGATGCCCGCTGCTGCCCCCCGACCTCCCGCTTCCCTGTCGCCCCGTGCGCGTCGTCGTTACCGATGGGCGCTTTTTGCCGCCCTCGGCCTGGCGGTGCTGGGGTTGGGCGGGCTGTGGTGGTTCACGCGCACCGCCGACACCAACCGCTGGACGCACTCCGACCGGGCGGGCATCCGCATCCCGGCGCGGTACCAGCTTCACGGCATCGACGTCTCGAAATTTCAGGGGAAAGTGGACTGGGAAAAAGTGCGCCGGATGCGCCTCACCGACGACGGCCCGCCGCTGGCGTTCGCGTTTATCAAAGCCACCGAGGGCCGCGGACTGGCCGATCGGGCGTTCCCGAAAAACTGGGAAGGGGCCAAAAAAGCGGGGCTGCGGCGCGGGGCGTACCATTTTTACCTGCCTTTCCGCGACCCCGTGCAGCAGGCGAATCACTTCATGAAAACCGTCCGGCTCGAACAGGGCGACCTCGCGCCGGTGCTCGACGTGGAACTGAATTCAACCAAACCCGACGCCCAGATTGCGACCGACCTCGGTACCTGGCTCACGCTCGTTGAGGCGCATTACGGCATCCGGCCCATCATTTACACGAACCCGCATTTCTACAAAAAATTCATCCGGGGTCGCTTCGACGACTACCCGCTCTGGATCGCCGATTACTCGAAAGAGCGCCTCGATGGCTACCCGTCAGGGCAGGTGTACTTTTGGCAACACAGCAAAAGCGGCTGGTGCGCGGGCATCGGCGGGCGGGTGGATTTCAACGCGTTTTTGTTTGACGAAGAAAAACTCTCGGATATTTGCCTCGACTAACCAGCCTCCCGCCGCGTCGCGGAGAAAACCCAGCGCCATGCTTTCGTCCCAACCCTTCGACCAGACCGCCGCGTTTCGCCAACTCAAAACGCACTTCGAGGCCACCAAAACGGGGCGGATGAACGACGCCTTCGCCGCCGACCCGACGCGGTTTGAGGCGTTCTCGCTGCGGTTTGAGGACCTGCTGCTCGATTTCTCGAAAAACCGCATCACCGGCGAAACGATGCCGCTGCTCCGCCAACTGGCCGACGAATGCCAGGTGGGCGACGCCATTGAAAAAATGTTCAAGGGCGATAAAATCAACGCCACCGAAGGCCGCGCCGTGCTGCACGTGGCCCTGCGCAACCGCGCCAACCGGCCCATCCTGGTGGACGACCAGGACGTGATGCCGGAGGTGAATGCGGTCCTGGAAAAAATGCGGGGATTCACCCAAAAAATCACCTCCGGCGAGTGGAAAGGCTTTTCGGGCCAGCCGATTACCGACGTGGTGAACATCGGCATCGGCGGCTCCGACCTCGGCCCGGTGATGGTGACCGAGGCGCTCCGGCCCTACAAAAACCACCTCAACCTGCACTTCGTCTCGAACGTGGACGGCACCCACATCGCCGAAACGCTGAAAAGACTTTCGCCGCAAACCACGCTGTTTCTGATTGCTTCGAAAACCTTCACGACTCAGGAAACGATGACCAACGCCCACACCGCCCGGCAGTGGCTGCTCCAGGCGGCGGGCGACGAAGGCGCGGTGGCCAAACACTTCGCAGCACTCTCGACCAACGCGAAGGAAGTCGCCAAATTCGGCATCGATACCGACAACATGTTCCCGTTCTGGGACTGGGTCGGCGGGCGGTACTCGCTCTGGTCGGCCATCGGGCTGAGCATCGCGCTAAGCGTAGGATTTGAAAAATTTGAAGAATTGCTGGCCGGTGCCCACGCGATGGACGAGCACTTCCGCACCGCGCCGTTCGAGCAAAACCTGCCCGTGACGCTGGCGTTGCTGGGCATTTGGTACAACAACTTTTACGGGACCGAGACGGTGGCGATTCTGCCCTACGACCAGTACCTGCACCGGTTTGCGGCGTATTTTCAACAGGGCGACATGGAATCGAACGGCAAGTACGTGGGTCGCGACGGGCAACCGGTCAGTTACCAGACCGGCCCCGTAATTTGGGGTGAGCCGGGCACCAACGGCCAGCACGCGTTTTACCAGCTCATCCACCAGGGCACCAAGCTGATTCCCTGCGATTTCATCGCGCCCGCCCTGAGCCACAACCCGCTCGGCGAGCACCACAAAATCCTGCTGTCCAACTTTTTCGCCCAGACCGAGGCGCTCATGAACGGCAAAACCCGCGCGGAAGTTGAGGCTGAATTTGCAAGCGCCGGAAAAAGCCTGGACGAGGTGCAAGGCATCGTGCCGTTCAAGGTATTCGAGGGCAACCGCCCGACGAATTCGATTTTACTGAAAGAAATCACGCCCCGTTCGCTGGGCAGCCTGATTGCGCTGTACGAGCACAAAATCTTCGTGCAGGGCGTGATTTGGAACATTTTCAGCTTCGACCAGTGGGGCGTGGAACTCGGCAAGCAACTGGCCAGCAAGATTTACCCCGAACTGCAAACCGACGACGAAGTCACCGCGCACGACGCCTCGACCAACGGACTCATCAACGCCTACAAAGCCTGGCGCTGAATCAATTCAGGTTGAAGGTGAGTGGCAGGTTAAAGCGGGCCTTCACGGGGCGACCGCGCTGGATGCCCGGCGTCCAGCGGCCGCTCATTTTTTTGACGACCCGAATCGCCTCTTTTTCCAACCCGTAACCGGGCCGGTTCAGGGCCACGACATCCGTAATCGTGCCGTCGGTTTCCACGACGAAACTCACCATCACCCGACCCGAAACCCTCGACCGCTGCGCCTCCAGCGGGTAGGTGAGGTTGTTGGTAAGGAACGCGTTCAGGGCCGGTTGCCCGCCTTTGAACTCAGGCGGTTGCTCGGCTACTGTGTACCGGATGGGTTGCCCGGCTTCGTCGTACGACTGGCCGCTGGTCAGGGTGCCGACCTCGTAATTTTCTTCGTAAAAGCGCCTGCCGCTGGTAAAAGCGCCGGTCCAGCGGCCGTGTTTGCGGCCGTCGCGGTAGGCGCCTTCCTCCACCAGCAACGCCGTCCCGACTTCGGTCGTGTCGCGCACCGTGCCCGCTCCGTTCGCCACGAGCACCCGGCCATCGCTCGCCCAGGCGTTCGCCAGGGTGCGCTGGAAGGCAAAACCGGCGCGTTTCTCCGAAAAATCGTCCCGGATTTGCCCGTTGGCAAACCACCGCAGGGTGTGCGAACTGTTCGGGTCAAGGTGAATGGTCAGCTCGCTCACCACGCCGTTGCGGTGAAAATGCCGCGACGCTCCCACGGGTTCTCCGCGTCCGAACGTTTCCAGCGCACGCAGTTCGCCCGTAGCGTAGTCGTGGCGGACGGTGCCGTTGGGCAAACCTTCGGGGTTGGTGAGCACGAAGCGAAAAAAGCGAATGGAATCGGGCGACGCCACCGGCGGCCCGCCCGGTTGCCAGACCCCAATTTTGGCGAACCGGTTGACGGCAAACGGTTTTTTCGGCGCATCGAGTCGGAAAATTTCCGCGTCGCCCGTCGGGTTGCCGAGCGAATCGACGGGCGTAACGAGCCGGAATGCCGCCCGTTTTTCGTCCGTGGTGGGCTGCTCGTCGGCGTTGAAGAGTTCGATTTTTCGCCCGTTTTCGTACGTCCACGCTGCCGGGGGAATCCGGAACTCCACGGGAACGACTACTTTCTGACCGACTGGCTGACTGCCTTTCCAGGCTGGTTGCCAGGCGTTGAAAAGCCCCACCACCCGCAGGGCTTCGCGGTCGGCGTCGGGCCGCAACGTGCGCAGCACCGACAGTTCGCCCACGCGCCCATCCCGCCCGACGACGGCCTGCACGAACACCCGCCCGCTCACGCCCGTGGCCTGCATGGCGAGTGGCGGGCGAAGGTTGGTTCGGAGAAACAACGCGAGGTTGCCCATCCCGCCGGGCACGTGCGCCGCCGAATCGACTTCGAAGGCTTCGTAAACGGGTTGTTGGGCAAAACCAAAAAGGGAAACGGCGAAAAAAAGAAGGAGCAAGGCGGAAAAGAAACGCATTGGGGCCTGATTTCGGGAAAACGAAATTGCGAGTTTACGAAAACACCGCTACCTTTTCAACCAGATTCTTTTCGAGCCGCTGTCAGCGTGAAACAACCAACCCGTTTTGTTCATGAAAACACGCTTTACCCTGCTGATGCTGGTTCTGACGACGGGCGTTCCGGCCCTGGCCCAACGCCCTGGCCCCGTTCCGGGCCGGGCAAGATGGCAAATTCCGGAGACCATTTCCCGCCGGATCATTGCCGAACCCCGCCGGTTGTACGTCGGGTTCGACCTGGGTTACTACCGCAGCATTGCCGGCGGAGCCGATCCGGGGCGGCTGCTCCGGGCCTTCCGGCTCAACCGCGAACTTTTTCCTGGCCTCACGGTGGGCTGGGCACTCACCCGCCGCGTGACGCTCGAAACGGGTCTGTACAACCTGCCCAGCACAACCGCCTACTCGATTGACCTGCACCAAACCTCGCCGGGCATGGGTGAGTTGGGCATCCAGTACGCCGTGGTGCCCCTGCGGGTGCGTTACCGGGTGGCCCGCCCCACGCGCTGGCTTTCGGCGTACGTCCACGCGGGCGTGGCGATGGCGTTCAACAACCGGATTCGGAAGGGGAAATTTGAGCGAATCAACCTCGTGTACCCGCCCGTGCTGGGCGATACGGTGGCCGTAGTGAACGAAGGCGAGATGATTCACAACGTGAGCCTGCTGCTCGAAGCCGGGGCCGAACTCCGGGCCGACCTGGGCCACAACGTCGCCGTGGTGCTGTACGGGCGCGGCGTGCTGGGGCTGCAACCGTTCTGGCGCAACGACATCCGCTACCAGATTAACCAGCAGGAGCCTCCGGGCCACCTCACCATGACCGCCCGCGCCAACGGCCTGACGTTTGGGCTGGGCCTGCGGTACACCTTCAATTTGGGCAACCGCTACCGGACGATTTGGCAGTGAAAGCAGGACAGAAAGCGAGGCCCAATCATCAATTTTCAATTCGTTGAAAATTGATGATTGGGCCTCGCTTTCTGTTCGGTTTATTCCGTCAGTTTTTTCAAAATCGCCTCAAAATCAAGCGATTCCTGCTCGCCGCTGGTCATGTTTTTCAGCGTGAGCAAGCCCGAAGTCATTTCTTCCGAACCAATCAGCACCACGAACGGAATGCGTTTGCGGTCGGCGTAGTCGAGTTGTTTGCCCAGTTTGATCGAGTCGGGGTACAATTCGGCCTTCAGACCGGCCTGCCGGGCGCGTTGCAGCAGCGGCAGGGAGTAGGCTTCGGCTTTGGCGTCGAAGTTGGTGAAAAGCAGTTGGGTGGTAACGCCCTGATTTTCTGGAAACAGTTTCAATTCATCGAGCACGTCGTAAATCCGATCCACGCCGAACGAAATGCCCACGCCCGAGGTGCCTTTCAGCCCGAAACTTTCCGTGAGGTTGTCGTAACGTCCGCCGCCGCTGAGGCTCCCGATTTGCACGGTGGTGGCTTTCACCTCAAAAATGGCCCCGGTGTAGTAGGTGAGGCCCCGCGCCAGGGTCACGTCGAGTTGAATTTTCTTCTCGCTCAGGCCCAGTTGCTTCACGAATCGCCAGAGTTTTTCCAACTCCTGCACCCCGCGTTGGCCGGTGGGCGAGGCCGCGAGCCAGTCCTGGAGGTTTTCGAAGGTTTCGCGGTTGCTGTGGGGCGGGCGGAAAATGGGCTGGAGTTTGCGGATCGATGCTTCGCTGAAACCGCGTTCGCGCAACTCAGCTTCTACTTTTTCCTTGCCGATTTTGTCGAGTTTGTCGATGGCCACGAAAAGCGGCCCTTCCATACCCACCGCCCCGATCACCTCGGCGATGCCCGTCAGGATTTTGCGGTTATTGATTTTCAGGCAAAAATCGGGGATGCCCAGGCCGCCCATCACATCGTGAACCATCGCCACGATTTCGGCCTCGCAGAGCAGCGAATCGGTGCCCACCACGTCGGCGTCGCACTGGTAAAACTCGCGGTACCGGCCCCGCTGCGGGCGGTCGGCGCGCCACACCGGCTGAATCTGGTAGCGTTTGAAGGGAAATGTCAGTTCGCCCCGGTTCATGGTCACGTACCGGGCGAAGGGCACCGTGAGGTCGTAACGCAGGCCTTTTTCGGCGAGTTTGAAGGCGGCTTTTTTTGAACCGCCCTTCAGATCATCCTCGGTAAAGCCATCCAGGAAATCACCGGAATTGAGCACTTTGTAAAGCAACTGATCGCCTTCGTCGCCGTATTTTCCCATCAGCACCGAGAGGTTTTCGAGGGTGGGCGTTTCGAGGGGCTGGAATCCGTAACGCTGGAAAACGCCCCGGATGGTATCGAAGATGTAATTCCGCCTGGCCATTTGCTCCGGCCCGAAATCACGGGTACCGCGCGGAATACTGGGTTTTTGCACGTTCATTAATCGGGTGTAAGTGGGTAAGAGGGAGGTGCTGAGTCGTTGAAAAAACGAGTATCTGCTCCTGGCAGTGTACGACCTGCCCTCTTGAGCGGCCCAAAAATAGCGAAAGCGTGGCGTTTGCCGGGGGTCAGGCGGAAAATTACCGATTGACGTGTGCGGTTTTCCCCGAAAAAACGTAGTTTTGCGGCTTCAATTCAAACCAGAGAAACCATGGGAGTTACCCGACTGAAACGGAAAGACCGGGTCAATAAAGCGGTGGCCAACAACCGCACGGCCGAGATTAAGCGCCTCCAGCAGAAGCCGATCATCCGGAACGTGGACGTGGAAGCCATCAAGGCGGAGTTTGCCGCCAACGCCGAAACGAAGTAATCGTTCGCGCCTTTTCCCCGACATTCGCCCCTTCTGGCTCAGCCGAAGGGGCTTTCTTTTTTGGGGTGGTCGCGGCGCGGAGCCGGGTAGCTGGATTTGCGGTATTTTTTCAACTGACGGCGAATTTCCCGGCGAACGTCCGAGCGTACACGGATGCGGGTGGAAATCTGCATGATGCCCAACCCGCCGATGGTGAGGATGTAGCCGTACAGCCCCATCAGGAACCACTGGGCGAGGGGGGCGTTGTCGTGTTTAAGGTAA
Source organism: Spirosomataceae bacterium (assembly GCA_965249815.1). Classification (GTDB taxonomy): domain Bacteria; phylum Bacteroidota; class Bacteroidia; order Cytophagales; family Spirosomataceae; genus JAJAZB01. The sequence goes on from CBDFMV010000003.1 coordinate 3,541,519, forward strand.
GCAGCCTCGCTCAACACCGATAGGCCTGAGCCAATGAGCAAGGCACTGGCTCCGCCCACCAGCCAATATTTGGTGCGCGGGTTCAACCGTTTGATCAACCGGCGGCCCGGTGCGCGTTTATCCAGAACTGTAGCCATCGTTCAGCGGTGCTTTACGGGTGGGGTCGCCCGGCAGTCGTGAAAAAGGCATGCCGGAGAGAAAAAGGATTTCGTCCTAAAAATACGCAGTTTGGTCGCTACCCCGCCGAACGCGATGAAAAGGTTGTAATTTTCGGCGTTTTTCTACAATCCAAACCTGATTCTTTAACTCCATGACGTACTTCCAACGCTCCGGGATGCTGCTGCTGGGCACCCTGACGCTGAGCACCCTGGCCCTGGCGCAGGACCCCCGCGCCGTCAAGAAAGATTACCTCAAAAAACCCGAAGAAACCGAATTCTGGGACCCCGAAGTGCGCGTGGTGACGCCCGGTAGCGGCTACGGCGTACCACCCTCGGACGCCAAAGTGCTCTTCAACGGCAAAAACCTTGACGGCTGGGTGAGCGTGAAAGACGGCAGTCCGGCCAAGTGGACCGTCGCCGATGGTACCCTGACGGTAGCCAAAGGCGCGGGCAACATCAGCACCAAAGACGACTTCGGCTCCTACCAACTCCACATCGAATGGCGTTCGCCCGACGAACCGGCCACGCTCAAAAGCCAGGGCAAGGGCAACAGCGGCATTTTTATGCAGGGCATGTACGAGGTGCAGGTGATGAACAGCTACCAGAACCGCACCTACCGCAACGGCCAGGCGGGCAGCATTTACAAACAGAGCGCGCCGCTGGCCAACGCCACGAGCAAAATGGGCGACTGGAACACCTACGACATTATTTACACCGCCCCGAAATTCCGCGAAAATGGCACCTACGAAACGCCGCCCTACGTCACGGTGATTCACAACGGCATCGTGGTGCAAAATCACACCGAAATTCAGGGCACCACCGCGTACATCGGGTCGCCGCAAGTCGTTCCCCACGGCAAAGGACCCATCAGCCTGCAGGACCACGGCAACCTCGTCAGCTACCGGAACATCTGGATTCGGGAACTGTAAGTCGATTGGGCGTTGAAAATTGAAGAAGCAGCCTGCCACACGGCGGGCTGCTTTTTTGCGAAAAACTTCTGAACTCATGAAAAAATTGCTCTTTTCTCTGTGTTCTTGCCTCGTTTCACTCGGCCTGCTGGCTCAGGATTTCACCAAACCCGAAACCACCGAAGTTTGGGAGCCGAAACCGCCCATCGTGACGCCCGCCGCCACGCCCGGCGCGCCGCCTTCGGACGCGATTGTGTTGTTTGATGGGAAAAACCTGGCCGCCTGGACCGACAAGAAAGGCCAGCCGTCGGGGTGGGTGGTGAAGGACGGCATCGCGACCATCGTGCCCGACAACGGCGATTTGGTCAGCAGGCAAAAGTTCGGCGATTGCCAGTTGCACCTCGAATTCCGCCTGCCCGACGACGCGAAAGCGAAGGGCACCAACGCGGGCAACAGCGGGGTATTCCTTCAGGAACGCTACGAAATCCAGATTTTCGATTCGTACAACTACGAGGTGCCGCTTTACTACAACGGCATGGCGGGCAGCGTGTACAAGCAGAGCGTGCCACTGGCCAACGCCATGACCCGCCCCGGCACCTGGAACGCCTACGACGTGTACTACACCGCCCCGAAATTTCGCAAAAACGGTTCGCTCGAAGAACCCGCTTACGTGACGGTCGTGCACAACGGCGTGCTGGTGCTCAACCACTTTCAGATTCACGGCACGATTCAATACATCGGCATCCCGAAATACGAAACCCACGGCAAGGCGTCGCTCGTGTTGCAGGGCCACGGCTCGCCGGTGAGCTTCCGGAACATCTGGATTCGGGAGTTGTAGGTTGTCTGAAACGGTTCAGACAAGCACTTTGTACCTTTGCCCCTCGATTCGCCCCGAACGAGGGGCTTTTTTATTCCGCACGCCGCTCACTGGTCAAAAATTGGCACGAAGGTTGAGCGATAACTAAACCCGGTTGTCCATGAAACAACTCATCAGTTTTGTCCTCCGCACGGTGCCGCGCCCGGTGTTGCAGCGGTTCAGCCACGTTGCCATGAAAATGGCGGCGGTTTTTTACCGGGGAAACGCCGTGGAATGCCCCGTGTGCGGCAGTCAGTTTAAGAAATTTCTGCCCTACGGTCGGGTCACACCCCGCGATAACGCGCTGTGTCCCAATTGCCTGGCGCTCGAACGCCACCGGCTGATGTACCTGTATTTGAAAGAGAAAACGGACTTTTTCACCGCCAGCCACAAAGTCCTGCACGTTGCGCCGGAGTATTGTTTCATCCACCGGTTCGAGGCCCTGAAAAACCTCGAATACGTGACCGCCGACATCGAAAGCCCGCTGGCGAAGGTGAAAATGGACATCCACGCCATTCCCTTCCCCGAAAACACGTTCGACGTGGCCTTTTGCAACCACGTTCTGGAGCACGTCCACGACGACGTTCAGGCCCTGCGCGAACTGCACCGCGTGCTCCGGCCCGGTGGCTGGGCCATCATTCAGTCGCCGCAGGATTTGCGCCGCGCCACGACCTACGAAGACGCCAGCATCACCGACCCGAAACAACGCGAAGCACATTTCTGGCAGAACGACCACCACCGCCTCTACGGCCGCGACTACGGACGGCGGCTCGAAAAAGGCGGCTTTACCGTGCTGGAAGACCGGTTTGTCATGGAATTGCCCGCCGACGTGGTCGAGCGGTACGCGTTGCCGAAGGAAGAAATTGTGTACCTGTGCCGGAAGGACTGAGGAGTTGACCCGGTTGCGGGCGACGGTTCAGGGTCCGAAAACGGCACTTCGTCCCAAAAATCGTTGCGGCGGGAGGAACACCCCGCCAGTTTTGCCCCGTAAAACCACCCGTTTCATCAACAAAATTAGTCCCAAATCCCATGAAAAAGTGCCTGCTGTGTGTGTGCCTCGTGGTGGTCGGTGCGGTGTCGGCAGTCGCCCAGCGTAGCCACCCCGAATTTTTGAAAGAACGTTTTCAGCCCGGTCGCCGCCTGGCGGGCGTTGGCCTGACCGGCGCGGGCCTGACGGCCAAAACCGGCTTTTTCCTCCGCGAAGGCTTGTGGACGGGCGTCACCGCCAACGGCCAGTTTGGCGGCGTATTCGCCCGCTACTTCCACGCCGGGCTGGCGGCGCGGTACTACGTGGCCCGCGGGCGTGACTTTTCCTTTTTCGCCGAGGGCGGCTACGGCTATGGCTATTTCACCGTGTCGCGTTACGCCAACGGGCGGGAAGCTCAGCCGCAGAGCGAAAGCCAGTTCTACTCCGGCAACCTGCACTACGACCTCGGCGCCGACCTCTGGATGACCCGGCAACTCAGCCTCGAAGCCTCCCTTCGCCGCAACCACCTGCTGTTCAGCGGCGATGCCTTACCGGGGGCGAGTTTGGCGGTGAATTATTTTTTCTGACGAATCTTCACCACTTTTGTCGCAAACTGTTTGCGATGAAAAAAGTACTTTTTCTCCTCATTGGCGTAGCGATTGGCGTAGCGGGGATGGCCCAAACCGCGCTCGACAAGCGGGAGGCGTTTCGGCAAACCATCCGCCAGTCGGCTTACCGGAAAGGCACGACGCTGGTCGGACTTGGGTTGGCCAACATTGGTTTCAACGTGCGCGGCGGGATTTTCTGGGCCGATCGGGCCTGGGTCGGCGGCGTCACCGAATACACCCTCATGCCGACCATTCGGCGGGATTGGGGCGTCGCCACGCGGTACTACTTGCTGACGGGCTTGGAAAGCCTTTTCCTAGAGGGAGGCTATTCATACGGGCACTTCGAAAATTTTGACTTCTTTGGCACCGATAGCATTCATCCTGGATGGAAGTACGAATCCGGAAAAGTCAACCTGGGCTTGGGGGCGGAAATTCACCTTTCCAAACGGATAAGTTTTGAAGGCGGGGCAAAAATCAGCCGGTTGACTAACACGAACATCGTTCTCAAGACCATCACGGTCGGGCTTAATGCTCGTTTCTGAACGGAAATGACGGGGTGGTGGACGCTGAATTCTCTCACGCCTGCCGCAGTGACCGTCAATTTTCTGCTGGAGGTACGGCGTCATAGTGGCTCGGTGGATTGCAGCGCGATGCGCCGGAATGATTCCTTCACCCGGTTGAAATCCACCACGTCGAAGGGGTAGAGCGTAGGCAGTTCTTCTAAATCTTCGCTGATTTGCGCCAGCAGACTCGTCGGAAGCGGTTCCTCGGCCAGGATGCCCACGTCGATGTCAGCGGGTTTGAGTTCGTCCCGATTCGCCTGCGACCCGAACAGAAATGCCCGGTAACTGCGCCCCGCCAGCCGCCGGGCCAGCGTTTCCCGCACCAGTTGCTTAATTTCTTCCTTTCGGGTCATTTCCTGAATTCGGTTACTTTTGCCAAAGCTACACTTCGGCGAAATAAATCCGCAATCCCCCTGATGCGCTACTCCGACATCGACCCCCAGCTTTTCGTCCAGAACCGCGCCCGGCTGGCGGGGCTGCTCCAGCCCAAATCGGCCGTTTTCCTCAACGCCAACGACGTGTTGCCCACCAACGCCGACGGCACGATGCGCTTCCGCCAAAACAACGACCTTTTTTACCTCACAGGCATCGACCAGGAAGAAACCATCCTGCTGCTCTTCCCCGACTGCCCCGACCCCAAGCACCGCGAAGTGCTCTTTCTGCGCGAAACCAACGACACCATCGCCGTCTGGGAAGGTTACAAATACACGAAAGAACACGCCCGCCGCGTGTCGGGCATCGAGAAAATCTACTGGACGCACCAGTTCGACTCCGTGCTGCGGCCGCTCGTGTTCGAGGCCGAGCACCTGTACCTCAACACCAACGAACACACCCGCGCCACCGTCGAGACCGAAACCCGCGACGCCCGCTTCGTGCGCGACCTGCAGCGGCGCTTCCCGCTCCACCGCTACGAGCGCCTCGCCCCGCTGATGCACGGGTTACGCGCCATCAAGCAGCCGCAGGAGATCGGCTTACTCCAGGAGGCCATCCGCATCACCGAAGCGGGCTTCCGGCGGTTGCTTTCGTTCGTGAAACCCGGCGTGTACGAGTTTGAAATCGAGGCCGAACTGCTCCACGAGTTCGTCCGGCAGCGGTCGCGGGGCTTTGCCTACGAACCCATCGTCGCGTCGGGGGCCAACGCCTGCGTGCTGCACTACCTCGCCAACGATCAGCAATGCAAATCCGGCGACGTGATCCTGCTCGACGTGGCGGCGGAATACGCCAACTACAACGCCGACCTCACCCGCTGCCTGCCCGTGTCGGGGCGCTTCACCGACCGGCAGCGGGCCGTGTACAACGCCGTGCTCCGGGTGCTGCGCGAGGCCAAAGCGATGCTCCACCCCGGCAACCTCTGGGACGACTACCACAAAGAAGTAGGGCTGGTGATGGAAAGCGAACTCAAAGCCCTCGGCCTGCTCACCCAAAAAGACATCGACGACCAGAACCCCGACTGGCCCGCCTACAAAAAGTACTTCATGCACGGCACCTCGCACTTCCTGGGCCTCGACGTCCACGACGTGGGCAACAAGTACCGCCCCTTCGCCCCCGGCATGGTCTTCACCTGCGAGCCGGGCATTTACATTAAGGAAGAGGGCCTCGGCATCCGACTCGAAAACAACATCCTGATAACCGAAGACGGGAACATCGATCTGATGGAAAGCATCCCGCTGGAGACGGAGGAGATTGAGGACTTGATGAACGGGAAGTGACGGAGCTTTTCGCTGGAAACACCGATGGTGGAGCAAGAAATACGAACGGCGGAGCAAGAAATGCCGTCGGTGGAGCGAGAAACACCGATGGTGGAGCAGGAAATACGAACGGTGGGGCAAGAAATACCGATGGTGGAGGAAGAAATACCGATGGTGGAGGAAGAAATGCCGATGGTGGAGGAAGAAATGCCGACGATGGGAGGAATAACATCCATCATTTCGCTCATTTGATCGTTGGTGGAGCCAGTTGTGCCCTTCACCTCGACGCCGTGGTCGGTGTCCTCACCGACTGCATTCGGAAACCCATTAAGTGGCCGGTGAGGACACCGACCACGGCAGTAGGGAGTAAAGAGTAGGGAGTAAAGAATTGATTTATCACATCGTATTTCTAAATTATTCACATGAAAGTTTTAAAGATATTCATTGTAGGTCTACTTTTCGTGCCACTCATTGCTTCATGGTTCGTTTTCTTCAATCCATTTGTTTGGGGTATGCGAGGAATAGAATATCATGAATTGCCCGAATCCTTGAATCAAGTGGAAAATAAAATTCGGCAAGATTCTATTTTTGTTGGATACGGTATTTTTGATAGGCCAACAGTTTGGTATATGAAAGACTGTAGGCGTGGACATCTTGAAAAATTAGAGCATTTTCGCGTTAATTTAGGCCTTGTGAATGAAAATTTTTTTCAGGACCAGGAGGAATTATCGCGTAAGATTAACCGGTACTCAGTTGATATTATTCAAAACATCCCAGAAAAAGATTGTTTTGATTCGCTGACTATCTCCTATCAATACATGTTGGTTAAACACCGCTATTCTTACGGATACACTTTTGAGGATGAAGTCCGAAAAACTTTATCTTTTCCAATTAATTAATATGGACGAGCGAAGAAAATTTCTCACGTCTTCAAAATTTATATTTCTGGAAATGTTCATTTTCGGATTATTAACCCTGCTTTGCTACATTACGAAAAGATTTGAAGAGTTTCTCTTTAGTTTTAAATACTACGAAAATTTTATTGCTTTTATATTTAAAATATATCTTTTCCCAATTGCGGGATTTTCACTCCTACTTGGTTATCAAATTATTTTAATATTTTTCTTTCAAGAAAGTTGGTGGAAACGATTTTTGATTGTGATTGTAGAAGTGGCGTATCTATCGGCAATGATTGCTGAAATTGGTATCACAACTTTAGTTAGATTGTAGCTCCAACTGGCGCAAGTCTGCGACTCCTGCCGGGTCAGGCAGGCTTTTCAGTTGATGAGTCAAAATTGGGCACGAGTTGCAAACTCGCGCCAGTTCAAATTCGCAACCAACACGAATTAAATTGGCAATGCAGTCCCAAGCCAACCTCCTTGACTGCTACAACAAAACCGCCCAGGCCTACGCCGACCACTTCCTGGATGAACTGAGCAAAAAGCATTTTGACCGGCTGCTGTTGCGGGCCTTTGCTGCCGAAAACCGGGACAACGGCCAACTCATCGACCTCGGCTGCGGGCCGGGGCAAACCACCCACTACCTGTTCTCACGCTCGCACCGATTTGTAATCGGTGTGGTCGTGGTTTTGCGTCTGAGACGCAATTCCGGCTCGCGCACCGATTGCAAATCGGTGCGAGCAAACGGCAGAACACAACCCGAAAAATGCGATGAAAAAAATCGGCCTCGTCGGTGGAATGAGTTGGGTTTCAACCCTTGATTACTACCGGTTGCTCAACGAGGGAATCAACGAAAAGCGGGGCGGATTGAACTTTGCCGAGTGCTTGTTGTACTCCGTCAATTTTGGCGACATTCAGGCAAAAACCTGGGAAAATTCCTTCGACATCCTGCACCATGCCTGCCAGAGCCTGAAAGCCGGTGGGGCCGAGGCGATTGTGTTGTGTGCCAACACGGCCCATCTGTTTGCCGAAAAACTGCAACAAGAAACCGGGTTGCCGTTGATTCACCTCGTTTCCGCCACGGCTCATGCGATTCGTGAGCACGGGCTGAGCAACGTAGGCTTGCTGGGAACGAAAATGACGATGGAACTGGACTTTTACCGCAACGGGCTTGCCGCGCAGGGCATCGCATCGCTGATTCCCGAAGCACAGGCAAACCGCGATTTTATCCAGCACACGTTGAAGGAAGAATTGGGCCGGGGCATCCTGAAACCGGAGACGAAGAAAGCCTACCTGGCGATTATTCAGGACTTGCTTGCCGCCGGCGCGGAGGGCATCGTGCTGGGCTGCACCGAAATCCCGATGCTGATTCAGCAATCCGACGTTGCGGTGCCTATTTTTGACACGACCAAAATCCACGCGCAGGCCGCCGTGGCGTTTGCCCTGTCTGACTGAGGGGGCACTGCAATTCCAGACACGCACCTGCCAACGGCCAAACCCAGTATCCACGTGAAGGCAGGTTGAAAATCCCCAGTTAACCCCGACCGATGCAACGCCGCACCTTCCTCCGTTCTCTGGCCTGCGCGCTGGTCGGCAGCCAGTTCGCCCGGCTGAACGGGACCGAAGACCTCACCGGCAAAATCCTCACCGTCCGTGGCCCCATCCGTCCGGAAGAGTTCGGCACCGCACTCATCCACGAGCACGTGCTGGTCGATTTCATTGGGGCGGATAAAATCTCGCCCGACCGGTACAAGCGGGAGGAAGTCGTGCAGCGGGTGCTGCCGTTTTTGCAGGAAATCAACACACTGGGCGTCAGTTCACTGGTGGAATGCACGCCCGCGTACCTGGGCCGCGACCCGGTCCTACTGAAAACATTGTCCGAAAAAAGCACCCTGCACCTGCTCACCAACACGGGCTACTACGCGGCGGCGGGCAACAAGTTTTTGCCTCCACAGGCCTACACCGAAACCGCAGAACAACTGGCCCAACGCTGGATTCGGGAATTTCGGGAGGGCATCGACGGCACGGGAATTCGCCCCGGCCACATGAAGATCAGTGTCAACGCGCCGAAGCGTACGCTCGAAGAATTAGACCGGAAAATCGTCACCGCTGCGGGCCTGACGCACCGGCAAACCGGCCTGACTATCACTTCGCTCACGGGCATGGCCCAGCCCGCCCGCGAACAACTCGACCTGCTGCGGAGCCTCGGCGTGCAGCCTGCGGCGTTTATCTGGACCCACGCGCAGGCCGAAGCCTTCACCAACAAAACCCTCGAACCCTACGCCGAACTCGCCCAGCGCGGGGCCTGGGTCAGCCTCGACGGCGTGAGCGACGACAACGCCGGGACGTACGCCGAAATCCTGCATTTCCTGAAAGAGAAAAACCTCCTCAGTCACGTGCTGCTCTCGCACGACGCGGGCTGGTACCGGCCCAGTGAGCCTAACGGCGGGGAATTCCGGCCCTTCACGGCCATTTTCAAGGGGCTGTTGCCGAAACTGCGGACGCAGGGTTTTTTGGAAGCCGACATTCAACAGTTGCTCGTGAAGAATCCGGCGGAGGCGTTTACGATTCGGGTACGGTCCTGACGGTCTGCAACGCCCGCACCGCCGCGTTCAGCCGTTCGATGCACTGGAGTTTCTGGTATTCCGTCGGCGGGGCCACGCGCTCACGGCAGTCGGCGATGGGGCAGCGCTCGCAGGTTTCGTTGACCACGCGGCGGGGGAGGGCCGGGTCATCGAGAAACCGCACCAGTTTCCGCAGCGAATCATCCACGGCCAGACCCAGCGACACGCTGCTGTTCGCGCCCGGCCGGGGCGGCGAAGGCTTCGCCAGGGCCAGCACGAGGTATTCGTTCTCGGTTTCAAAATACGCCGACCGTTGCGCCCGGCTCAGCGGCTGGCCGTTCCAGGCGCTGGTTTCCTGCAAAACTTCCAGTTCTTTCAGCATCACCAGCCCGAAATCTTCGCCGCCATCCGGCCCGGTGCTCGAAAACACCCGCTTTTTCCCCGGCACGCGCACCGTCGATTACGCCGACCAGTCGGTGACCGAAAACACCCGCGTGGCATACCCGATTGACTTCATTCCCGGAGCCATTCAGCCCTCCGTGGCGGGCGCGCCGAGGCACGTGTTCTTCCTCACCGCCGATGCACGTGTTCTTCCTCACCGCCGATGCGTTTGGGGTGCTGCCGCCCATCGCAAGGCTTACGCCGGGGCAGGCGATGTATTATTTTTTGTCGGGCTTCACTTCCAAGCTGGCGGGCACAGAAATGGGCGTGAAAGAACCGCAGGCCACGTTTTCGGCCTGCTTCGGGGCGGCGTTCATGCCCTTGCCACCGACCCGCTACGCCGACTTGTTGGGCGAAAAACTCCGTGCGGGCGGCGTAACCGTCTGGTTGCTCAACACGGGCTGGAGCGGCGGGCCGTACGGCACCGGCCAGCGGATGAGCCTGGCGTACACGCGGGCGATGATTTCGGCGGCCCTTTGCGGTGACCTGGACCGGGTGCCCTTCAGACCCCACGCCGTGTTCGACGTGATGATGCCCACCCAATGCCCCAATGTGCCCACCGCCTTGCTCGACCCCCGCGCCACCTGGGCCGACAAAACCGCCTACGACCTTCAGGCGAACAACCTGGTGTGGGCGTTCCGCAAAAACTTCCAGCCTTACGCCGACGTGGTTGGCCCGGAGGTGCTCCGGTGCGCGCCCGAACCGCTTTTGCAGGACTAAGTTGCACCCAGCAAGGAATGATTGGCAAAGAACCGGGTTGGTTAGGTAAACCCCTGACTCGCACGGCTTTGCTTCACCGGACTGCCGAACGATCCCAGCCGAACGTCACGTGTTTATGAGTGTTGAAGAAAAAATTGCGTTGCCCGTCGGCGTCACGCTCGACCGGTTCATCAAGCGCGGGCAGGAGCAAAGCCCCATCGCCTCGGGCGAACTTTCGCAGCTTTTGCGCGACATCGCCCTGGCGGCGAAAATCATCAACCGAGAAATCAACCGGGCCGGGCTGGTGGACATCACCGAGGCCTTCGGCACCGAAAACGTGCAGGGCGAAAGCCAGCAGAAACTCGACGTGGTGGCGCACATCCGCTTTATCCGGGCGCTCGAAAACGGCGGGGAAGTGGCGGGCATCGTTTCGGAAGAAATGGAGGAAATCATCCACACCGGCAACGAGTGGGGCAAGTACGTGGTGGCCATCGACCCGCTCGACGGCTCCTCGAACATCGACGTGAACGTGTCCATCGGGACGATTTTTTCGATCTACCGGCGCGTCACACCGCCGGGTACGCCGCCCAAGCTCGCTGATTTCCTCCAGGGGGCGAAGCGCAGGTGGCGGCGGGCTACATCCTCTACGGTTCCTCCACTATTCTGGTGTACACGACGGGCCAGGGCGTGAGCGGATTTACTACGAAGCGTCGCTGGGTGAATTTTTCCTTTCCCACCCCAACATCACCACGCCTGCCACGGGCGCGATTTATTCGTGCAACGAAGGAAACCTGACGGCTTTTCCGGAACGCATCCGGCGGCAGGTCGAAGCCTACCGATAGCGGGGTTTTGCCGCCCGGTACATCGGTTCGCTGGTCGGCGATTTTCACCGCAACCTGCTCAAAGGCGGCGTCTATCTCTATCCGCCCACCCAAAAAACGCCGAACGGTAAACTGCGGTTGCTCTACGAATGCTACCTGCTGGCGTTTCTCATCGAGCAGGCGGGCGGCCTGGCCTGCGACGGCACCCGGCGCGTGCTTGAAATTACGCCCGAAAGCCTCCACCAGCGGGTGCCGCTTTACATCGGTTCGCCGGAATTGGTGGAAGAACTCATCGGGGCGTGCGGTTGAAGTTAGCGGGTCAGGGGCGAATCCTCGTTGTCGGGTTGCTGGAAAATTTGGGCCTGTTCCCGCTGATTTTTTAGTATTTCGGGCATCTGCTCCAGCAGTGCGTCCAGCTTTTCGTGCAATTTCTGAATCTCAATTTCGGCCTTCAGGTTGATGGCGTAGTCGTTCTGCGCGCGGCGGCGGTCTTTGCTCTCCTGGCGGTTCTGGCTCATCATGATGACCGGAGCCTGCAAGGCTGCCAAGCACGAAAGCACGAGGTTGAGCAGGATAAACGGGTAGGGGTCGAAGGGTGGTTGGCGGAGGAGTAGAAACGTATTCAGCCCAATCCAGACCGTGATAATTCCCCCGAAAAGGAGGATAAACGTCCAGCTTCCGCCGAAACTCGCCACGCGGTCGGCGAGGCGCTGGCCGAACGTGAGGTCGGAGTCATCCTCGGTTTCGAGAAGTTTCTGGGTAATCAGCTCGTCGTCGCTGATGGCCTCGTGAACGAGTTGGTGGAGTTGTTGAAACGAAGCCTTCGGTTGGAGCGAACCGGTTTCCTCAACATATTGATTTTCCATACGGAATTAAGGGGTGAGCGTCCAGCTTCTCAAAAACTCAGCCGGGGTAACGACGGGCAGGGTGATGTTTTTTCAATTGATACTCAGCATACTCTTCCCGAATTTCTTCGTAAGTCAGGGCGCTCAGTGGACCTTCGGCGGCGCACCCCCGCAGTTGTTTGGCCACTGACTTCCCTTCCGGCGGGTCCGTTATTTTTTGCAGGGGTGTTTCCACGACTTCGGAAAGCGAAGGGTCGGGTTCGGGAGCCAGCTTTTCCATCGCCATGATTTCTTTTGCGGGGGTCATAGACAACTCGGTTTTCAGGTTCAACCTTGATTGTCATTTCGTAAAGCTACGCGTGCCCCTGCCAAATCGCAACGGCCCACGCTTTTCACCTTTGGAACGCCTATTTTTGCGCCCAAAGTTTTCCAACCAACTAAAAACCCCTCATGGCAAAGAAAGTCCTCCTCATCGGAGCCGGGGGCGTGGGCAACGTCGTGGCGAAAAAATGCGCCATGAACCCCGACACGTTCTCGGACATCCTGCTCGCCACCCGCACCAAATCGAAAGCCGATAAAATCGCCGCCGATGCCAAAGCCAATGGCCTGCCGACGGACATCCACACCGCCGCCGTGAACGCCGACAACGTGGGCGAACTCGTCGCGCTGATTCGCGACTACCAGCCGTTCATGGTCGTCAACGTGGCGCTGCCGTACCAGGACTTGCCCATCATGGACGCCTGCCTCGAAACCGGGACGCACTACCTCGATACGGCCAACTACGAGCCGAAAGACGTGGCCAAATTCGAGTACTCCTGGCAGTGGGCCTACCGCGACCGGTACAAGCAGGCGGGGCTGATGGCCCTCCTCGGCAGTGGCTTCGACCCCGGCGTGACGCAGGTCTTTACGGCCTACGCCGCCAAGCACTACTTCCGCGAATTGCACTACCTCGACATCATCGACTGCAACGCGGGCGACCACGGCAAGGCCTTCGCCACCAACTTCAACCCCGAAATCAACATCCGTGAAATCACCCAGCCGGGGCGGTTCTGGGAGAACGGCGAGTGGGTCGAAATCCCCGCGATGAGCCAGCACAAGCCCATCGAGTACCCCGGCATCGGGCCGAAGGAAAGCTACGTGCTTTACCACGAAGAGCTGGAATCGCTGGTCAAGAACTTCCCGGCCCTCAGGCGCGCCCGCTTCTGGATGACCTTCGGCCAGCAATACATCACACACCTTCAGGTGCTGCAAAACGTGGGGATGACGAGCATCCAGCCCGTGAAGTTTCAGGGGATGGACATCGTGCCGCTCGAATTTCTGAAAGCCGTGCTGCCCGAACCCGGCGATTTGGGCGAAAACTACACCGGCGAAACCAGCATCGGTTGCCAGATTAAGGGCATCGGCAAAGACGGCGGCGACCAGACGTACTACGTCTGGAACAACTGCAGGCACCAGGACGCCTGGCGCGAGGTGCAGGCCCAGGGCGTGAGCTACACCACCGGAGTTCCGGCCATGATCGGGGCCAAACTCATGTGCGACGGCACGTGGATGCAGCCGGGCGTGTACAACTGCGAAGAACTCGACCCCGACCCGTACATGGACCTGCTCAACCAGCACGGCCTGCCCTGGAACGAACGCGAAGGGATTCCGCTGCCGCACGAATACCCGGCGTAGCGACCCGTAGCGCCGACCTGTGGTCGGCGTACCCGTCCCACCCAATCGCTTCTGTTTCACCCAGCGCCGACCCACGGGTCGGCGTTATTTTTTCCGGCGAAGTTTCGGGAGGTCGGGGATGTCGAGCGTGGGCAGAACTGGGTTCAGGGTTTTTCGGGAAATGACGAGGCGGAAAAACAGCACGCCTTCGGCGGAAAACTCCCTGGCGAAGCGGTCACGGAGTTTGAGGCCCCGGTACACGGCGGTGTAGTTCAGGCTCGGTTCCCACCCGTGCAGCACCAGCGCCGACTGGATGAACTCCACCGTTTTTTTCAGGTTGGAAAAATACACGACCGACGGCTCCTGCCGCCGCAATTCGGGCGAAGCGGGCGACAAATGCACGGCCAATTCGTAAATCGGTTGCTGTTTCACATTTTTGCCAAACTTTCCGGAAAATAACATGACTATTTTTCAACCACAAAACAATAGCCCCGACGCCGCCGTTTTATTCTCGTGTTTCACACAAAACACCCCGGCCTGAGCAGGCCGGGGTGTTTTGTTTTGTGGGGTGGCGTGTTTCTGCCCGGTCACGCGCTCACTTCGGGAAGCGCGCTGCCCGCTACTTCCCTGGGAGAGCGGCCGGTGTGTTTGCGAATGGCCCGGTTGAAGGTGGCCTTGGAATTGAATCCGCAGTCAAGGGCGATGCCCAGCAGGCTCAGGTGGGCGTTTTGGGGCTGGCGAACGGCCCGTTCGAAGGCTTCCACCCGGTAGCCGTTGACGAAATCACTAAAATTTTTCCCGAGGCCTGTGTTGATGACTTGCGAAAGCAGCGCGGGCACGACGCCGAGGCGTTGGGCCAACTCAGGCAGCGACAAGTCCGGGTCGAAGTACGGTTTTTCGGTTTCCATCAGGTCGAGCAGCCGCGCTCGCAGTCCTTGGCCTTCTGCCGTCAACCCGGCTGTTTTGCCCGCCTGAACCGGTTCGACGGGAAGCTCCTCGGCCACAAAATGCAGCCGCCGCGTGGGTTGCGGTTGCCCGTAGCCGGTGATGCTGAGGTAGTAGATTAGCCCCACTCCCGCGAGTTTATCCCACCAGTCCTGCTTGTAGTCCAGCTCGAAGGCGACGTCCAGCACGGTCATGCTCAGGTTGGCGAGGTCTTTCAGAAAAAAAGCAATCAGAAAATTCCGGAACCAGCGAAAACTAACGGCATCGGGGTCGGAAAACTGCGTTTGGGTCCAGGTGCGGTACTCGCGATACAACCGCAGCGAGCGGTAAAAGTAAATCAGGTGAATGGCCACGCCCAGAAAATACTCGGCGTGGTGAATACCGGCCGGATAGTGGTACTGGCTTTCCCACCGGCGCACGAAATCCGGCCCCTGCGCAAACACGGCGACGTGGTACAGGACAAACACCAGAAACGGTACCGCGCTCCAGAGGTCGGACCACCGAAACCGGAAGTCGGCGTTGAACTGGCTTTTCAGGTAGAAATAGCACAGCGGCGGCAGCAGGAAACCCAGCGTACGGGGGAAAAACTCCAGTTGTTTCCACAGCACCTCGATGCCGCCAAACCCCAGCAGGTACTCCCAAATTTCAAAGCAACAGGCCACCAGCACCCACCCGAGCAGCAGGTCGGACAGGCGCTCTTCGCGCCGGGCACGTACCCAGAGCAGCACGGCGTAAATCCACCCCTGGGCGAAGCCAAACAGCAGCGGAGCGGAGTAGGCACTGAAGTAAAAAAAGCTCACGGTGGGAAAAGGTTAGGACGGAAACGAGGGCTTTCCGTCCATAAAACAAGGGCCAGGCGGAAAGTTACCGGAAGAGGGGGAACGTCTTGCCCTCGTCGCCGGCTGATACGGTCAGAAACGGCTTGCCGGAGAGCCGCTGCCCGCTCATCACGGTTTCCACCTGCCCCGCATCGGCCAGGTACAGCCGCGTCCCGGCCGGATACGCCCGCTGGCTGCTGGCGTAGGGAGCGAGCAGGAATCCGTTCGTGCCGTTGCCGGTTTCGTCGGGACGGTACGAAATCAGGGTCACCTTCTTGAACCACAGGCTGTTGTTGCGCAGCCGGATGCGTACTTCGGCAAGCGGCGTTCCCTTTTGCTCCGACAGGCTCATGTACACCGGTACCTCCCGTCCCGCCATGTGCTCCCCGACGGTCAGCAGCGGGTCGCCGTAGATGATTTCTCCGTCATTCGAATAGTAGAGCTTGGCACCGACGGGCCAGGATTTGGCCGTGCGTTCGTTGCGGTTCATCGTGAACCCGTACGCGATGCCCGGCCCTTCGACGCGGAACATTCGGTGGTAGCCCAGGTTGTTTTTCAGGGTGAACGCAATGCGCTGGGGAGCGGGTTGGGCCGTGGCCACCGTGACGGCGAGCAATGCGAAAAAGAAACAGAACTGGCACCGGACCGATGCGGCGACGATAACGGGAAGCGAGGCGAAAACCATGGATTGGGAGTTTGGGGTGATTGAACAACCCAAAACTGGGGGGTATTGGCCCGCCTGTTCGCCGCAAAATAAAAATGAGACGTCCGAAACACGCCTCATTTTTCCGTGAGACGCCCCACTTCGGGCTTGGAGGGCCTTACGACGGGTAGTCCACCGCCTCGCCCGTCTGGCGGAAGCCGCGTGGTTCCCGCCATTTTTTATAG
Organism: Spirosomataceae bacterium; assembly: GCA_965249815.1. Lineage (GTDB taxonomy): Bacteria > Bacteroidota > Bacteroidia > Cytophagales > Spirosomataceae > JAJAZB01. The sequence continues at coordinate 3,557,840 of CBDFMV010000003.1, forward strand.
CCTTCGCTCAGGAAGCCGATGCCGTAGCCGGTCAGTTGCACGAAAGCCGCCGCGAGGCCGAGTAGGGAAATGCGCCCACTTCCCGTTTTCCGAAACGCGTCGGTCAGTAAAAGCAGGCAGTAGAGCGTCAGGAAGGCGATGGATAGCCAGAACCATGGCCTGAACACCAGAAATTGGACCGGAAACGAAAAAAGCCAGAGCGTGAACAGCGCCGGGAAGGCGTGAACGAGCTTCAGTTCGTCGGGGTAAAACCGGCTAATGTTGATGCGGGCACGGCCAAAGAATTTGAGTTGGCGGAAAAACGCCCCGAAGTTCGTCCGGCGCTTGTGGTAGATGAACGCGTCGGGTAGCAAAGCACTTTTAAAGCCCATTCGCAGGGCGGCGATGCTGAAGATGATGTCTTCGCCCATGCGGGTGATGCGAAAGCCACCCGTTTTTTCCCAAACCTCCCGCGACAAACCCAGGTTGAAACTGCGGGGGTGAAACGTGCCACCCGCGTTGGTGGCTTTGCCCCGGATGCCGCCCGTGGTGAACACGGAGGTCATGGCGTAGCTGATGGCCCGCTGGATGGACGTGAAACTGGGGTGGTCGCGGTCGGGGCCACCGTAAAAATCGAGGCGTTGCCGGTCGATCTCGCGGTTGACGAGGGCGAGGTAATCCGATTCGATGAGCGCGTCGGAGTCGAGGATGACGAACCAGTCGCCGGTGGCGCGGGCCATGCCGTCGTTGCGGGCGAAGCCCTGCCCGCCGTTTTTTTTCTCGAAATACGTGATGTTAATTTTCTCCGAAAACTGCTTAACCACCGCCTCCGAGCGGATTCTGGAGCCGTCTTCCACCACCACGACATCGAAGTGCCGGTAGGTCTGCCGGGTCAGGCAGGCGAGTAGTTCGGCCAGTTCGTCGGGGCGGTTATAAACGGGGATGATGAAGGAGAAGAGGCGGAGCATTTTTAACCGTAGAGGCGCTGGAGTTTTCCGCAATGTTCGCACAGAACCATTAAAGGTTGTTGACGAAACGTTGAATGCCGTTTTTGATTAAGGTGACGTGGAAATTGATGAGCAGGCCGATTTTGCAACCCGATAATTTCAGGTAGGTGAGGAGTTGGGCTTTGTGAACTTCGTTAAGGGCTTCAACCGCTTTTATTTCGACAATCACCTGACGCTCAACGAGCAAATCGACCCGATACCCTATTTCCATCTTCACGTTTTCATACAGCAAGGGCAAAGGCTTTTGCTTTTCGACAAACAGGCCGGATTTCAATAATTCATAGTGCAGGCATTCTTCGTAAGCGCTCTCCAGCAAGCCGGGTCCAAGCGCGCAGTGAATTTTGTAACTGGCATTCACAATTGCGCCTGAAATTTCGTTGAGTTGCATGAGAGTGGGTTTTAACCGCAGAGATACAGAGTTTTACGCAGAGTTCACAGAGAAAATTACCCTGCGGTCTCTGCGTAAAACTCCTGCGTCTCTGCGGTTAAAAAATCTCCCTCAAACTCTCTCCGTGCGCTGCCACCACCTCGTCCACTAATTCCTCCGTCAGGGCGGTGGATAAAAACAAACTCTCGAACTGCGAGGGCGCGAGGTACACGCCCCGATCGAGCATGGCGTGGAAGTAGCGGCCAAAAGCCGGCAAGTCCGACGTTTTTGCCGAAGCAAAATCCGTCACCGGGTTTTCGATGAAAAACATCGTGTACATCGAGCCGACGCGGTTGAGGGTCAGGGTGTGTCCGGCCTTTTCGTTGGCTGCCCGCAGCCCTGCTTCGAGGCGTGCGCCGAGGTTCTCAAGAAGTTCGTACACCTCCGGGTGTTCGTCAAGGTAGCTCAGCATCGCCAGCCCTGCCGCCATCGCCAGCGGGTTGCCCGAGAGCGTCCCGGCCTGGTACACCGGCCCGGCGGGCGAGACGTAATCCATGATGTCGGCCCGGCCCCCGTAGGCTCCCACCGGCAGGCCCCCGCCGATGATTTTGCCGAGCGTGGTCAAGTCGGGTTTAACGCTGGTCAGGCCCTGATAACCCGCTTTTGAGAGGCGGAAACCCGTCATCACTTCGTCGAAAATGAGCAGGATTCCTGCTTCATCGCAAATCCGGCGCAGCCCTTCCAAAAATCCCGGTTGCGGTAGCACGAGGCCCATGTTGCCCACGACGGGTTCCAGAATGAGGGCCGCGATTTGGCCCGGATTCGCGTCCACGAGCGCCTGCACGGCGGCGAGGTCGTTGAACGGGGCCGTCAGCGTGTCCTGAGCCACGCCCTTCGTCACGCCGGGGCTGTCGGGCACGCCGTTCGTAATCGCCCCGCTGCCCGCCGCAATGAGGAAACTGTCGCCGTGGCCGTGGTAGCAGCCCTCGAACTTGATCATTTTCTCGCGGCCCGTGAAGCCCCGCGCCAGGCGCACGGCCGACATGGTGGCTTCAGTGCCCGAATTGACCATCCGCACTTTTTCGATGCTGGGCACCATCGCCACGATTTTCTCGGCCATTTCGACCTCGCGGCGGGTGGGCGCGCCGTAGGAAAATGAGAACTGGAGGGCATCGGAAACCGCCTTCTGAATCAATTCGTTGGCGTGGCCCAGAATCATCGGCCCCCAGGAATTGATAAGTTCGATGTACCGGCGGCCGTCTTCGTCGTAGAGGTACGGCCCTTCGGCTTTTTGAATGAATAGCGGCGAACCGCCCACGGCCCTGAATGCCCGTACGGGTGAATTGACCCCGCCAGGAATGACCATTTTGGCGCGGTCGAAAAGAAGTTGGCTTTGCATTTTTTGTGCGAGGTCAGAGGTAAGAAGTCAGATGTGAAAAATGCACAAAAACATATCTCACCGCTCACTTCTTACCGCTCACTTTACGGGGACGAACTTGTAATTTTCGAACGTCACGATGGGCACGGCGCGGTTGTCGTTGGCCTGGGTGTAATCGAAACCCGCCAGCGTGTAATCACCCCCGCGATACGCCTGCTTGTGTAGCCCTTCGCGCAAACCGCTGGCACCAAATTTGCCCAGCATCCGGCCGTAAAACAGCATCATGTCATAGCCCCAGTACGCAAACGTGGACGGCAACGTGTTGTACCGACCAAGATAGGTTTTTTGAAAATTAGCCACCTCGGGCCGATCCGTTTCGACGAAGCTGGGGTCGATCAGGTACACCTCGCGCCCGCTGAACTGACTGGCCGACACGTTGGACAGCGTAAACCCTTCGGCCATCAGCAGCACGGGCACCTCGCCAAAGCGGTTGCGCCCGAGTGCGTTGAGAAACGCCGGACCGGAGCCTTTCTGCGAACTCGCCACGAACACGTGGCCCACGCGTTTGCCCTCGACCAACGGCGCGGTGGCGGCCACGGTTTCGGCACTGCCCATCACGTTGCGGCGCAACGCGAGTACGTCCACGTTCTGCTGCTTCAACTGGGCAACGTACGCCGCCGCTACGAGTGAATCGTTGCGGTCGATCCCATAAAAAACAACCGCAGGAGCCGTCCCGAATTTCTGGCGGGCAAACTGCGCGGCGGCGGCGGCCTGCTGCTCGATCGAAGGCTGGGCCAGGAAAAGATTCGGGAAATTTTCAATCAACCGGCGGTTGGTCGAAATGGGATTCACCAGCGGCACGTCCTGCTCGGCGGCCCAGGCCTGAGCCACTTTGTACGGCTCGGCGTAGAGGGGACCAACAAGCAAATCCATTTGTTGGAACGGCCCGTTTTTCACCAACGTCTGCATCGCGTTACCGTCGTTTTCCACGTCGTAGGCAAAGAGATTGACCAACGTTCCCTCAGTTTGCAACTTCTTGACGGCCAACCGGATGCCATTGTAAAGATCCAGCGCGAACTGGGTGCTGCGCACGGGCCGGTTGCGCTCATCGAGTTCATCGACCTGAAACGGAAACAACACGCCTACATTGAAAAAACTGCGCGGTGCGGTGGTTTTCCGGGCGGTGCCGCCTGCGGGGGTCGGATTGGCCGTGGGCACCGTCGGGGCGGGCGTTGCCGGGGTGGGCCGGATGCCGTACCGGTTCGTCAGGCGGTCGGAAAGTTCGAGGTCCGCCTTTTCGGTCGACGTCCGCTGGATCATGTCGACCAGCGCCAGGGCCACGAAGCGGTCGTCGGGGTAGGTGACGTAAAGTCCTTTCAGCACGGGCAAACTGCGGCTGCGGCTAAGGTGGTATTCTTTCAGGTTGTTGACGTCGGTGCGAAGCGTCGGGTCGTCGATTTCCTTCAAAAAATCGAGCGCCTGGGCGTAATCTTCTTCCTGAAAACAAGCATCGGCGAGCAGGTAGCGGGCGTCGTCGGCTTTTTCCCAGGTTGGGAAGCGCTCGAGCAATTGGCGCAGAATGCCTTTGGCTTCGGAGGCCCGGGCCGTTTTCAGCGAAGCGAGGCCGTAAAAATAATGGGCGTACGGCGCGCGCGGCCCGGTGTACCGCTGCTGGGTGAGCGGCCCGAACGCCAGCCGGGCTTTTTCGTAATTCTGCGCTTTCAACAGCCCAAGGGCCGTCTGGTAGCTGGTTTCGTACTCGGCGGTGGTTTTCTGGGCGTGCAACGCGGGGGATAACACAAACCAGAAAAGCCAAAGGCTGAGGTGGCGCATGAGGGCAGTTTATTAAGTAGGCAGTAGGCAGTGAGCAGAAAATCGAGTGGTTCGGACTGCCAACTACCCACTGCCTACTATTTTTTCTTTGGTTGAGCTTTGGTTCGCTGTTGGGCCTCCTGCTGCTTTTTAGCCTCTTCGGCGGCTTGCAGCGACTTTTGCAGGTAATCCGAAAACTTCGACTTCTTCACTTCGCCGCGCTCGAATTTCTTGCGGTTTTCGTTGAGCACAGCCAGGATTTTACCCTCGTCGATAAACCGGCGAATGAGCACCTGCTGACCGATGGTGACGGCGTTCGAGACGAAATAATACCAGCTCAGCCCCGCCGGGAAGGAGTTCATTACGAAAAAGAAAACCAGCGGCATGATGTAGCCGAGCATTTTCATGTTGATGGGGCTACCCGGCTGGTCGGGCGTCATCTGGTTGTTGTAGTAGGCAAACGCGATGCTGGAGGCCGTCATCATGGCGGTGAACAGGCTGATGTGGTTGCCCAGAAACGGGATGGTCACGCCGCCAAACCGAATGATGTTGTCGTAAGTTGAAAGGTCTTTTGCCCACAAAAACGACTCCTGGCGGAGTTCGATCAGGTTGGGAAACAGGAAAAACACCGACATCAGAATCGGCAGCGTCAGCAACTGCGGCACGCAGCCGCTCAGCGGACTCACGCCTACCTGCTGGTAGAGTTTCATCTGCTCCTGCTGCAATTTGGCCGGGTCGGAGTCGCCCACTTTCTCGCGAATCAGCGCGATTTCGGGCTGCAATACGCGCATCTTGGCCATCGACACGTACGATTTGTACGTCAGCGGGGTGAGGGCCAGCTTAATGATGAGCACCAGCACGATGATGAGCACGCCGTAGTTGCTGAACACCTTGCCGAGGGCGTTGAACAAGGGCACAAACACGTAGCGGTTGATGGGCTGCACGAAGGCATAGCCGAGGTACACGTTGCGCTGGAAGCCGTCGGCCACCTTGTTCACGGTCTGAAAATCGTTTGGTCCATAAAACCAGGTGAACTGCGCCTTGCCCGACGTGACGTCGGCGGCGGGAATCAGGGCCTCGGCTTCGAGGGTCTTCAGGTTCTGGGCGTCGTCGGGGTGGGTAGTGGCTTTGAGTTTCACGGCCTGCAACGCCGAAGTTCTGGCCACAAGACCCGACACGAAGTATTTCTGCTTGAAGGCCACCCACTGGGCGGGTTCGTCGAGCGCCGCATCGGCGTCGGCTGTTTCGCTCAACCCGTCGAACGATTCCGACTTGGCGAGGTAGTAGTTGACCGTCGTTTTGTTGCGGTTTTCGGTGGCGTCGTTTTCGGTGCGCTGCACGACATCCTGCCAGAAAAAGCGCACGGGCTGACTCAGGTTCAACCCATTGGTTTTCAGCGCGTAGCCAATCTGATAACCCGAGCCGGGCAGGGTATAGACCTGTTCAACCGAGCGACCCCCGTCGAGGTTGAGTGTGAAACTCACGCGGGCGGTTTGCCCCCCGGCAATAGTCTGGTCGGTGGCGGTGGTGCTGAAAGGCAGTTTGGCCACGTCCACCTTGCCGGTGGCGGTGGTTAGTTCAAGCAGTTGGTGGGTGTTGCGCTCGTCGGCGAGCACCAGCGGCTGGCCGTCATAGGTTTTGTATTTCTTCAGTTCCACGCGCTGGATGCGGCCCCCGGCGCGGGCGAAGGTCACTTTTACGTCGGCGTTTTGGATGGTGACCGTGGCGGGACCGGAGGCCGGAGTGGGAGTTAGCGAACCGAGAGCGGCCCGGGCGGCGGTGGAATCGAGCGAGGCCGGAGCGGCCGGTTGTTTTTCGCGTTGGGGGCGGGAAGTAAGTGCCTGCGTTTGCGGTTGCTTCGACTTGGCTGGTTCCGGCGGGCTGGGCACCAGCAGTTGGTAGCCCACGAGCATGAGCAGGATGAGCAGCAAGCCGATTACGGTGTTACGGTCCATTCGTTGGTCTTGAATTGAACCGCAAAGTTCGCCCAATTTCGGCGAGGTTGCAACGGGAAGTCCTTTTTTGGTTTGGAAGGCAACCCGGCCGAGGCACTGGTTTACTGATTCATCAGGTACTCAACCACCTGGCGGGCTTCGTCAGGCAGGGAGCGTTCGTCGAAGACGAAACTGGTTTTGCGGCGGCCTTGCCGGAACAGCAATTCGTACTGTCGCGTGTCGCGGGCGTGCCCACCGGGCGAATCCTGGAGCGAGGCGGCGTTTTCAACGAGGTGTTCAGCGGCCTCGCGCACGGCGTCGGGAGCCTCGTCGAGGTCGCCGTCGCGTTCGAGTACCATTCCGGCAAAGCCGCCGGAGCGGGTCAGTTTTACGGTCATGTTTCGGTGAGTTGGGAATTGGGAACGGGCGGCGTACCGCTTGGGAACTGGAAATTAATTAAAGGCCAAGAAGTTACGATTTCCCCGGTCAATCGATAATTTCCAATTCCCAATTGAAAGTTAAAGTCCTACCGCCGCAAACGCGTCATCAACGACTTTTTTGGCCGTATCGGGCAGGGATTTGGCCTTGATGAGTTTGGTGGCGGTGCGCTTGATGGCCGTTTTAAAACCCTTGAAACTGGTAGTTGGTTTGAGATTTTTCAGGGTTTCGAACCAAAGCACCGCCGCTTTTTCGGTTTCGATGCCCATCGAAACCAGGTAGAACACCTTGTTGGGAATGCCGCTGTTGATGTGGACGCCGAAGTTGTCGCGGCTGCCGTCGTAGTAGTTGTCCATGTGGGCGGGCTGGGGGTCGCGGCCCAGCATCGGGTGGTTGTAAGCCGTGCCGGGGGCTTTCATCGAGCGAATCGCCATACCCTGGAGCGCCGGAGCCATGATTTCGTCGCCAATGAGCCAGTCGGCGGTGGCAGCGGTCTGCTGGCGGAAGTACTGTTTGATAGCCGTGCCGAACACGTCGGCGTAATGTTCGTTGAGCGCACCGGGCTGGGCACGGTACGTGAGTCCGGCGGTAAACTGCACCACGCCGTGGGTCATTTCGTGGGCCGTCACGTCGAGCGATTTGGTGAAATCCACGAAGATTTCCCCGTCGCCATCGCCGAAAGTCATCTCATCGCCGTCCCAGAACGCGTTGTCGTATTTTTTGCCAAAGTGGACGTTCAGAATTAGGTCGCTCCCCTGGTTGTCCACCGAATTCCAGTTCAACACCGAGCGGTAGTAGGCCCGCACCACGCCCGCGTAATCGTAGGCCCGGTTAACCGACTCGTCGGCGATGGCGTCGTTGCCTTCGCGGCGTTTGAGCGACAGGCGCTGGCGTTCGGTGGTTTTGGAATCGTACACCAGCCGGTTGGCCAGTCCCGGAGCGGCCAGGGGCAACGGCGTCAGAAACTGGAGTTTGAGGCTGCGCCGCTGGCGAAAGGCGCGATTAAGCCGCTGGGTGTCGGTAGCGGCATCGACGCCTTCTTCTTTGAGTTTGTCAACGAGGTGTGGCGGGATGATGGAACAGAAGCAGGAGCAGGTTTTCATGGTCGGAACGGTTTAACGGGTTGCGTGGAAATTACTAACGTGCTGAAAGGTAGTTTTTTCAGCAATGCAACCCGTTGCCAATCCGGGATACTTATTAAACGGTCATCGGCCGCTGCTCACCGCGACCGCACGAGCGGCAACCGGCGGAGCAACGCCGCCCGTCCTTCGGCGGGAATGGGTATCGGCTGAGGGGCCGCCTTCGGGTTTTCGGAAATACGCAGTAGCAACTGGGTTTCTTTCAGTCCAATCAAATAATCGAGGTTCACAATGTACGAGCGGGAAAGCGGGTAAAACCGGGACAGAGTCAGTTGGGGAATCACGTTCTTCAGGTTGTTGGTCACCACATGGGGCTTCAAGCGGTTAAAAACGAACAGATTTGTGTAGTTGCCGTCGGCTTGGGCGTACACAATCTCGGCCTTCCGGACCTTGATCCACTGCCCATTGTCGAGTAGCAGAAGGCAATCGGGCAGCAGGTTTTCGGCGGCCCGTTGCGCCTGGGTGGCCTGCATCACCAACTCGACCTGCATCGTGAGGTCGATCGGTTGAAAGGGTTTACTCAGAAAGGCAGCCGGTTGCGTGGTTTTCACGCGTTGAAGCGTATCGGCGTCGGTGTGGCCGGTCACGAAAATCAGCGGCATAGGCCGGTGATGGAGCAATTCGCGGGCCACGGCCACGCCGTCGCCGGTCGAACCAGGTAGTTCCACGTCGATGATGGCCAGCTCGACCGGTTTTGCCCGAACCACCGCCACCGCTTCGGCCAGGGTTCGGGCCTTGGTGACCGCATGACCGGCCTGCGTCAGCACGGCGACCATGAATTCACACGTCATCGGGTCGTCTTCAACCAGCAACAGGTTCCAGGCTTGCATGACTTTTCAGGGGAAACGTGAGTTCAAACCGGGTGCCCTCCCGCCGCCGGAAGGCGAATTGTCCGTACAGTTGCTCCACCTGCAATTCAATCAGGCGCAGGCCGTACGACTGGGTCACCGCTTTTGGCGTAAATCCCGGCCCGTTATCAGCCACGACGACCCGCACGGCATCGGGCAATCGCTGAAGGCTTACCAAAAGCCGGGGCGTTGGTTGGTCGGGAAAGGCGTATTTGCAGGCGTTCGTCACTACTTCGTTTAGGATCAGCCCCAGCGGCAAGGTCTGGTCGGCTGGCAGCCAGACGGGTGCCAGGTCGTAAGCAGGTTGCACGGCGTTCAGGCCATACGTCTTCAAAATTCCGCCAATCAGGTCGGGAATATACGCGTTCAACGCCACCTGGGCCAACGGTTCGGGCTGGTCGTAAAGCCGTCGGTGCAGCAAACCGATGGCCTGCACCCGCAACTGGCTTTCGGCAACGGCGTTTTTGGCCGCACCTTCGGTAAGGCGGAAGGCCTGCAAACCCAGCAGATTCGCCACGGCCTGGAGGTGGTTTTTAATGCGGTGGCTCTGCTCGGTTACCAACCCGGCGTACTGGCGGCTGATGCGCCGGTTGGTTTGATTAAGCCGAAATAATAAGATACCCGCCGCCGTCACGACCAGCAGCAGCCCGGCCACCGCGTATTTTTCCCGCCGTTCGGCGGTCAGGGCGGCGGCACGGAGGGCCAGTTCATGCTGCTGGTTTTTGATTTGCGCGTCGCGCTTTTCGGTTTCAAACTCCACGCTCAGGCGAGCCACGGCGGCATCATGGTCGGTTTCGAGGGCCTTCAACCGAGCTTCGTCGGCACGGCGCTGGTAGTCATCGGCGAGGCGGTACCGACCAGTCTGGCGGTAAAGTTGGGCGGTAACATGTTCCAGGTCAGCGGTTAGCGTTGGAGTGGCGATGCGGTGCCGACCGCACTCCCGCCGGGCGGAGTCCAGGTACAATCCGGCGGATGAAACCTGGCCCAGCGTCAGAAGCGCCTGGGCTAAATTCATGGCGAGCACGGCGGTGTTGTGGTGATGCCCCAGGCGGGCGTATCCATCGAGCGCGGTGCGCAGGTGGGGCAACGCCCGGCGGTAGTCCCGGCGCGCTGACCAGTACCCCGCGATGTTGAAATGAATGCCGGGAAGTTCGTCCGGTTTATTCAGTTGACGGGCATACCCCAACGCCAGGCTTAAGTACCGGTAGGCACTATCCAGGGAGAGTTGGGGGGCAAGGTTTCCGGCAGTCCGGGTGTCCCACCCGTGAATGCCGGCCAGCACCACGTGGGCGCTCATCAGGCAATGCGTCGAATCCGTCGAACGCAGCCGCCGGGCGATGCTCAGCGCGCGGTGGGCGTGGTTGAACACGTCGCGGGGGCGACGAAGCGGGCCAAGCACCGAACCAAACTGCACGTGGAGCCGGACCAAATCCGCCGAAGGCCCCAGCGGCTCCCACCGGCGCTGGGCCTGAACAAACCAGTATTGAGCCGTGCGGAAATCGCCGATGCCCCGGTACAACTTACCGAGCCGGTAAAATACTTCACCCAGCAGCCGGGGGTCACGGCTGGACGACGCGACGCGCCACCGTCGCTGGGCCTCCTGCCACTGTTCAGGAGGGCCGACTTGCGGGAAACGGATGTGCAGCGAATCCAACGGCGTCGGCACCTGAGCGGTACTCGTCAGGCCGCACAACAGCAGCCCGGCCAGGAGGCGGAACGGTTTCATGAACAAGGGATTGGAGGCAAACAAAGCTAACCGATACCGAGTGATTTGGCAAGGGGGGGTGGGGGTTGGTGGAGGGGAATACGGGTTTCGTGGAGAAATATACTATGTTGAAAGAGAGAGGGTGGTAAGCATTGAAAATTCCAATCATTTTTGGAAAAAAGGCGCGGAAAGGGCTATTCGCTTACACCAATCGTAGTTGTATCAACATAAACTCACATGCTAAAATGAAAAAGACGTCTCATAACAGTATAAGTTGGTATTTAACTGGGGGCCTAGTCATCATCTCTTATCTTACGGATTTTTTTCTATTAAATCAAATCAATTCATATGTATTTAAAAATCAAAGTGAGAATAAAATGTTATCAGCCCTGATTACGGCCATAACTATTCCTCTCGTTGCAAGGATCGCTTTGTGGATTTTTGAAAGCTATATTTGGCCATTTACAGAGAGTCAGGGAGGATGGTATATGTATGCGTTTAAACGACACGCAAATGGGAAGGTTGAAAATATTGTGGGGAGGTTTAAACTAATTCATCGAATCAATGAATCTGTTATCAATGAAACACAAGTATATAAAATTGGGGACTTAAATGAATTTAGAACGGCATTCGAAGAAGAAGCAATTTGGAAATCAGATTTGATCAAAGTAGAAAATGGGTGTATAGAACTAATTTTTAAAAAAATTGAGGATAATTCACCAAAAGGTAAGTTAATATATACTGGTTATATGAAATTGAAAAAAATACAAAGAGATACGCTTCCAGAAAACTTTAAGCCAGTATATGATGGATATATTGAGGATGTCGATAGGCGCACAGATATTCATGGAGCTGTTTTTGCAACTAAACTACCTAAAAAAATCATTTCTAATTCAATGGCTGATGAGCAGTTAAGAAACTACGCAATTCAGATGATACAAAAATGCTATTAGTCAGATTTAATTTCTACCATATTTGTGGCAAACTTGCATGGAACACTTCTCTAAAACACATTGGAAGATTATTTTGGTTGTAGCATTCGGCTATTACGTCGATCTATATGATTTGTTGTTGTTTAGTTCAATTAGAAAACAAAGCTTAATTGGAATTGGAATTATCAACAGTAAAGAAATTACAGAAACAGGATTAACTTTGCTAAATATTCAGCTGATAGGAATGGTTGTGGGCGGTGTGATTTTGGGGGTGATTGCTGATAAAATTGGCAGGCTTAAAATCCTATTTTTTTCGATAGTTACCTATTCAATATCTAATTTGTTAAACGCTGGTGTTCAAACGGTATGGCAATATGAAATATTAAGATTTGTGGCGGGGTTTGGTTTATCAGGCGAATTAGGAGTTGGCATTTCATACATAACAGAAACGATTCCGAAGGAAAAAAGAACGATTGCAACCATGCTTGTTTCCACTATCGGGATGTTAGGAGCAGTTACTGCGGCTGTGTTGGCACAGCAAATTGATTGGCGAAGTACATATCTTATCGGGGGAATAATGGGATTAATTTTATTAATCTTTAGAATTACGGTTACTACAGAACCAATAATATTTAATGAACAAACAACACACAGAAAGCATCGGGGTAATGTGTTAACGATATTGCAAAAACCTTGGCTAACTATAAAATACTTAGCCTGTATCCTTGTAGGTGCACCAGTATTTTTTATTGTTGGAATATTAGTTACTTTGTCACCAGAATTTGGACGAGCTTTCAATATGGCTAATGAACCAGAAGCAGCGAAAGCAGTAGCCATAACTTATCTAATGATCTCAATTTTCGATATATTTAGTGGCTTATTGAGCAAAAAATTAAAAAAGCGTAGAGAAACAATGGCGCTTTTTTTAGCGATTCAACTTATCGCAATCATTAATTTTCTCTTTTTTCCTACAACCACATTAAATGAATTTTACATAAAATGTGCATTCTTGGGAGTCGGAGTCGGATATTGGGGAATCATGATCACCAATGCCTCAGAACAATTTGGAATAAATTTGAGAGCTACTGTAACCACATCGGTTCCAAATTTTATCAGAGGTCTTCTGACGCCTATTACACTTATTTTTAGACCTCTATCAAATTCAGTAGGGATTATCCCAGCCGCTTCCTGGATAGGAATAGGAACAATAATAGTTGCAGTAATTGCTGTGTTCATACTACCAGAGCGTTTTGAAACAGAAGCAAACTTTGTAGAGTAACATGATATTAGTGGATAACATTTCAGGGAGCGTATCAGAAAATATGGTAATCTACCCTATTCAAGTTAGATTCCCTGATTACGATAATCAGGGAATAATAAATAATGCATATATCAGTATGTTTATCGAAAACGCCTGTATAAAATTGTTTGGAGCAAATAATTTGCCTATTGATTTTTTTTCGAAATATTTAGTGAACTATCAAATAACTTTTCATAAAGGGATAAGTTACAAACCTGATGAAAACTCAAGCTTTTTTCATCCTGATGCCCCAATCTGCCAAGCGTCTTGGAAGGTGTTTAATAGTAATATTGGAATCATCGATATTAAAATTTTCGATAGAGAGGACAGTATAATATTTGTAACTGCTGTATTATTATTTGACTTTACTGAGAAGAGTTGCCAGTTGCCAACTATAAATTCACCATCAAAGACATCAGTATATAAATACAATATTCAGACACGAAACAGTGATTACAATCATTCAGGGTATATGAATTTATCAAGTATTGCTACTTTTTTAGAAAGTACTCATTTGTCATTTTTTGGAGATGGGTATTTGAAAACAAATTGGATTCGCCGCCCACTCCCGATAATAGTCAAAAATATAAATCTTTCTTTTATAGGCACATTTAATTTTCCAATTGAGTCAAATGCTGAACTACGTGTTGCTGATCCTGAAGGAAAGAGCAGCGTTAAATTTTGGATTGATTTATTAGATAAACAAAACCCCCAAAAGATATTAGTTAGGGCACATCTTACAGCAGTTTACTGCCACCCCGATCCAGTTGATTGGAGTTCTGCTCACACGGCAGTTATACCTGAAAACGTCCGCGATCGCATACGCAGTTTTTATTTTGGGAAAGGGTATCCAAATGAGTATGCACCTGCAAATTGACCAACAATTACTGCAAAAAAAAGCGAGAGACAATAGGTTTTTTCACTGGCTCTCACTTTTTTACGCACAATCTTCACGCCTCCACTTCCCGCTTCTCCAGCGAAAACTTCAGCGCCGCCTTCACGAAATGCACGAAGAGCGGGTGCGGGTTCATCACGGTGCTTTTCAGTTCGGGGTGAAACTGGACGCCGATGAAAAAAGGATGGCTGGGCAATTCGGTGATTTCCACCAGCTTGCTTTCAGGGTTGATGCCCGAAGCCACCAGCCCGGCTTTTTGCAGCACGTCCTGGTACTTGTTGTTGAATTCGTAGCGGTGGCGGTGGCGCTCCGAAATGAGCGTTTTGTCGTAAATCCGGTGCGCGAGGGTGCCTTTTTTTATCTCGCACGGGTACGCACCGAGCCGCATCGTGCCGCCTTTCTCGGTGACTTTCTTTTGCTCTTCCATCATGTCGATCACCGGGTTGGGCGACTGCTTGTCGAGTTCGCTGGACGAAGCGCCGTCCAGCCCGGCCACGTTGCGGGCAAATTCGATGACCGACATCTGCATACCGAGGCAGATGCCGAAAAACGGGATGCCGTTTTCCCGCGCAAACCGCACGGCGTTGATCTTGCCTTCCAGGCCGCGCTCGCCGAAACCGGGGGCCACCAGAATGCCGTCGAGGCCAGTCAGGCGCTCGTCGTAGTGGTTGGTGGCGAGGGTTTCCGACTGAATCCACTCCAGCTTTACCTTGCACTCGTTGGCCGCCCCGGCGTGGATGAACGCCTCGGCAATGGATTTGTAGGCGTCTTTCAGCTCGACGTACTTGCCAATTAGCCCGATGGTGATTTGATCCGACGGGTTTTTCAACCGGCCCAGAAAATCCTTCCACTGCTCCAGGTCGGGTTCCTGGTCGTTGTACAGGTCGAGTTTGTAGAGGGCACGCAGGTCGAGTTTCTCTTTTTTCATCAGCAGCGGCACGTCGTAGATCGTCTCGGCGTCCATGGCCTCGATCACGTCGTTGGGCTGCACGTTGCAGAACAGCGCGATTTTTTTGCGCATGTCGGTCGGCAGCGGGTGCTCGGTGCGGCACACCAGAATGTCGGCCTGAATGCCCGACTCGCTCAGCGTCCGAACGCTGTGCTGGGTGGGTTTGGTTTTCAACTCACCCGCCGAACTCAGGTAGGGAATCAGCGTCAGGTGGATGAACAGCGTATTGAATTCGCCCAATTCGTACTTCAGTTGCCGGGCGGCTTCGATGAAGGGCAGGGATTCGATGTCGCCCACGCAGCCGCCAATTTCGGTCACGACGATGTCGAATTCCCCCGTTTCGCCGAGCGCCTGGATGTTGCGCTTGATTTCGTCGGTGATGTGCGGAATCACCTGGACGGTTTTGCCGAGGTAATCGCCGCGCCGCTCGGCCGTGATGACGTTGTAGTAAATCCGGCCCGTGGTGAGGTTGTTGGCCTGCGAGGTGGGCACGTTCAGAAAACGCTCGTAGTGGCCCAGGTCGAGGTCGGTTTCGGCCCCGTCGTCCGTGACGTAGCACTCGCCGTGCTCGTAAGGATTCAACGTGCCGGGGTCGACGTTGATGTAGGGGTCGAACTTCTGGATGGTGACGGAGAGGCCGCGGGCCTGGAGGAGCTTGGCCAGCGACGAGGCGATGATGCCTTTGCCGAGTGACGAGGTCACCCCGCCCGTCACAAAAATATACTTGGTCGGTTTACGAACCATGACGCGTGCTTTTGTGTACGGGAAACAAAGGTAGCGAAATCCGTTGGCAGTTGGCAGCAGGTAGGAAGCAGTTTTTTGCCGAAAAGACGCTAAGATTCCGAAGGCGAGGCGGTTGGAATTCTGGTTTTTTTTGACGCCGACGCAACCCCAAGCCTTTGTTCACCGAGTTAAATAAAAAGCGACCCGTGAGAACGGGTCGCTTTTTATTTAAAAGGTACTGATTGAGGTACTGTGGTGGATTAAGGAAAGGGTGAGCAGGTTGCAAAGTACAAATTCAAGGACGGAGCCGAACCGGATTCCTGGCAACGTAACTGGCCCGCCAGCCAGTTATTTCCGCTGCACTGCGATTTGCATAGCCAAAGAAACCACGGGCGGTAAAGAGTTCCAACTGCCCTGGGGCCAACGCGGGCAACGGGTGGGTGAACGCCGCCAGCGGGTAGGCCAAACCAGCACGTCAGAGGTGCTCGAAGTACCGCAGAAATTCCGATTTGTAGTTTTTTCCGATCGGAATCAGGTGTTTGCCCATCGTAATCTCCGTGTCGGTGAAGGAGTCCATGTTGCCCACGTTGATGACGTACGAGCGGTGAACGCGCACCAGCTTGTCGTAGTGAATGCGCTCAAGAGCGCTGGCCAGGGGCATTCGCAGGGCGAACTTCTGCGAATTGGTTTGCAACACGATGTAGTTGTCGTCGGCCTGAAGAAAGAGAATATCGGAGAGCTTGACTTTCAGGAACTGGTAATTCTGCCGGATGAAAATGTGGTTATCGATCTGAAGAATCGTCTCGCGGTTCACGCCCGGCGCGTCTGATTCCGGGACTTCGACCCGGCGGGGGGCTTCTTTTTTCTGCGAAAAATTCTGAACGGCCAGTTCAATGGCCGCCCGGACGCCTTCTCTGCGGAACGGTTTCACGATATACGCCGCCGGAAAGGTCGTTTTGGCTCGGTCGAGAGTGGCCCGGTCGGCGAGGGCGGTCAGGTAAATCAGTGGAACCGGCCGCAGGGCAAGGAGGTTTGAGGCCGTCTGAATGCCATCCAGGTCGCCCCGGATGTTGACGTCCATCAGCACAAGGTCAACCGGTTGGTCGCGGAAGAGCGACAGGGCGGCGGGGCCGTTGTCTACCGTTCCGATGACCTGGTAACCTTCTTTTCGCAGGAGCGACGACAGGGCCAACGCGGTGACCGAGTCGTCTTCAACGACAAGGATGTTTAAAGCGGGCATCATGGAGAAGCTGGCGGGCTAAAAAGCGATGCAGAAATGACTACCGCCAAAGGTACAGCCAAACGCGAATTCTCCGGTACGGCCCAAAAATAAAATCAACGCCTGGTCCGGCAAAAGACGCCCGATTTGGTTGTGTAATTTAGGCGCTTCGCTTACCTTTCGGCCCAGTCCGTAAGGGCCTCACTTTCACCGCCATCAGCCTGTCTTCCGGTTCACCGCCTTTCTTTTTTTGCTTCGTTCGTTTTTTCACGCCTAAACCGCTCAACGTATGAAAACGGGAATTCGACTGCTTTTTTTACTCACCTGGCTGGGTTCCAGCCTCACCGCCCTGGCCCAGTCGTACCCGACGGGTTTCAGCCAGCAACAACTTACTACGGGGATTTCCAGCCCGACCGCCATGGCGTTTGCCCCCGACGGGCGGCTGTTCATCTGCCAGCAGAACGGCACGATCAAAGTCTTTAAAAACGGCGCGATGCTGGCGACGCCCTTCGCCACGTTCACGGTGGACCAAAACGGCGAGCGCGGCCTGCTGGGCATTGCGTTTCACCCCAACTTCAGCAGCAATCAATTCGTGTACGTGTACCACACAGTGCCTGGATCGGGCCAGGTGGTCGTGCATAACCGGCTGGTCAGGATGACAGCCAGCGGTGACGTCATGCTGGCGGGTAGCGCCACCACCCTGGTGGATTTCGACAACCTGACCAGTGCCACCAACCACAACGGGGGCTTCATCCGGTTCGGAACGGACGGGAAACTGTACGTAGCCATCGGCGAGAACGCCACCCCGGCCAACGCCCAGAACCTCGACACGTACCACGGCAAATTGCTGCGGCTGAACGACGACGGCACTGCCCCGACGGACAACCCGTTTTACGCTGCGGGAGCCACCAACCAGAAAAAAGCCGTGTGGGCGCTCGGCCTGCGCAACCCGTTCAGCTTCGACGTGCAGCCTGGGACGGGTAAAATTTACGTGAACGACGTGGGCCAGAATACCTATGAAGAAATCAACAACGCCACGGCGGGCGGACAAAACTTCGGCTGGCCCAACCAGGAAGGCACCACCGTGGCCGGGTACACCAGCCCGGTGTACTACTACGCCCACGGCTCCGGCGACGACCACGGCTGCGCCATCACGGGCGGAACCTTTTTCAGCCCGTCGTCCACGAATTACCCCGCCGGGTACGCAGGCAGTTACTTTTACCTCGACTACTGCAACAATTGGATCAACCGCCTCGACGGGTCGAACGTACGCCAGCCTTTCGCCACCAGCATCGCCGGCAATTCGCTGGGCATGAACACCGGGCCGGATGGCAACCTGTATTTTCTTTCGCGCACGGCGGGGGCACTCTACCGGATTATTTACACGCCCCAATCTTCGGCACCAATCATCACGACCCAGCCCGCCAGCCTGACGGTGCAGCAGGGGCAGGCGGCTACGTTCACCGTCACGGCTACGGGTACCGCGCCGCTTTCCTACCAGTGGTCCAAAAACAACGCGGTAATTTCGGGGGCCACCAGCGCCAGCTACACGATTGCCTCGACCGTAACGGGCGACGCGGGCACCTACAAAGTGGTGGTGACCAATTCGGTGGGAAACGCCACCAGCAACGACGCCACGCTCACCGTGACAGCGCCCAATCAGTCGCCGTCGGCGCAGATTGACACACCGACCGCCGGGAGTACCTACGCGGGCGGCGACGTGATTTCTTTTTCGGGAAACGGCACTGACCCCGAAGACGGCAACAACCTGCCCGCCTCGGCCTTTGCCTGGAGCGTGGTGTTTTACCACGACGCCCACACGCACCCCGGCCCGTCGGTGACCGTAGCGGCCGATGGGCGCAGCGGCAGTTTTACGATTCCGAATCAGGGCGAAACGGCCACCAACGTGTTTTACCGCCTCAATCTGATCGTGACCGACGCCAACGGCAACGCCACGACGGTGTACCGCGACATCCTGCCCCGTACCTCGCAGGTAACACTAACTTCCAACCCGACGGGCCTGCAACTGACCCTCGACGGCACGCCGGTCACGACGCCGTACTCGTTCAGCCGGGTAGAAGGCATTTTGCTGACGCTCGGCGCGGTGTCGCCGCAGGTGAATCCGGCCAACGGGCAAACGTATGCCTTCAGTAGCTGGTCGCAGGGAGGTAGCGCAACCCAAACGCTTGCCACGCCCGTGAACGACGCCACCTACCAGGCAAATTTCACCGTGACGACCCCAGCCCTGCGCGACCCCGACAACCCCACCAACACCGCCCGTGGGCTGAATTATCGCTACTACGAGGGCGACTGGAACAGCCTGCCCAATTTTGACAACATGACGCCGGTGAAATCCGGAGCGGTCAGTACCTTCTCGATTTCGGCGCGCAACCGGAGCGACCGGTTCGGCTTTGTGTATTCGGGATTCGTGAGCGTACCCACCGACGGCCAGTACGACTTTTTCACCAACTCCGACGACGGCAGCCGCCTGTACATCGGCAACACGCTCGTGGTGAACAACGATGGCCAGCACTCGGCGCAGGAGCGGACGGGCCGGATTGGCCTGAAAAAAGGCCTGCACGCCATCCGGGTCGAGTATTTCGATAAAACAGGCAGTCAGACGCTGACGGTGAGCTACGACGGACCGACCTTCAGCAAGCGAAGCATTCCCTCCTCGGTCCTCGTCCGCAACACCAACGGCACCTTTGCCACCACCAGCCTGTCGGAAGGTGCCGACGCCCTGGCGTACCCCAACCCCGCCGGACCCGTGGTGAATGTGCTCGTATCCGATGCCTTCGCCGACGCGACCGTGCGGGTATTTGACCTGTCCGGGCGGTTGGTGAAGGAAACCACGCTCGACGGCACCGAAGGAGCCATCGACACCGACGACCTGCCCAACGGCACGTACCTGATCCGCATCGAGAAAAATGACCGGAGCGTGACCCAGCGGGTGGTGGTGGCAAAATAAAGGAGCCAGAAGTCAGGAGTCAGAAGTCAGTAGAAATTCAAAACCTCCTGATTTCTGACTACCGACTCCTGGCTCCTCAACTCAGCCGCTCCCGGTAGCTTTCGTAGCCGTAGCTTTTCACCAGCCGAAAAGTTTGGTTTTCCTGCCAGATGCCGATGCCCGGCAGGCCGACGCCGTTGAAGGTGGTCGTTTTCACCATGGTGTAGTGCATCATGTCGTCAAAAACGACCTTGTCGCCCACATTCAGCGGTTTTTCAAAACTGTAATCGCCGAGGTAATCGCCCGCCAGGCAGGTCATGCCGCCGAAGCGGTACGTGGGTTTGCCCGCGACCGGCTCCTGGTCAGCCCCGAGAATGCGCGGTTTGTACGGCATTTCGAGCGTGTCAGGCATGTGGTTGGAGAACGACGTGTCGAGAATGGCCACGTCGATGCCTTGGGCGTCCACGACATCGAGCACGGTCGAAACCAGCACACCGGTTTGCCAGCCCACCGCCGAGCCGGGTTCAAGAATGACGTGCAGGTGCGGGAATTTCGCCTTGAAGGTGTTCAGCACCGAAACGAGGTGGTCGGGGTCGTAGTCAGCACGAGTGATGAGGTGCCCGCCGCCCATGTTGAGCCATTTCACCTGGTGCAGCAGGTCGCCGAAGCGTTGCTCGACGGCGTGCAGCGTGCGTTCGAGGGTGTGCGAGTCGTTTTCGCAAAGCGTGTGAAAGTGCAGACCCTCGACTTCGGGCGGCAGGCGGTCGGGCAGGTGGTCGCGGATGACGCCCAGCCGCGAGCCGGGAATGCACGGGTTGTACAAATCCGTCGTGACTTCCGAATACTGCGGGTTGATGCGGATGCCGCAGGAAAGGCCCGCCGAGGCCGCTTTCGGGCCGAACGTTTCGAACTGCCGCCAGGAGTTGAACGTCAGGTGACTGCTGAGTTCGAGGATTTCCTCGAATTCGTCTTCGCGGTAAGCCGGGGCGTAGGTGTGGGCCTTCACGCCCCACTCGTTGACGATGAGCCGGGCTTCGTTGAGGCTGCTGGCCGTGGCCCCGCTCAAATACTGACTTACGAGCGGAAACGTACTGAACATCGCGAAGCCTTTCAGGGCGCAGATGATTTGCACGTTGGCATCGTCCTGCACTTTTTTCAGGCGTTGTAGATTCCGGCGAAGTTTAGCTTCTTCCAGAACGAAACACGGGGAGGGAATAGCGGCGTACTGCATGAGGCGAAATGGAGCGAAAATCAAGCGGCAAAGGTAGTGCCGGCAACCGTTTTCCGGCGGTTGGTTAAGCAGAAGCCAAAAGTTTCCCGGAATCAGTCAACCGGGTCCGCACCATTCCCGCGAGCGGTGCAACTAAATAACCCTTGAACGGGTTAAAACGCATTCCGCTGCCTTAAAATATGGCCCGCACGCAGTTAATTTTGCCTTCTGCCGCCTTCGTTTAAAAAGACCGGTTGAAAAACCGGCCACGTTTTGCCCACCGTTTACTGCCCGTTCCGGTCATGTGGATTGTTCGCCTTGCGCTTGAGAAAAAGTACACCATCGCCGTCATGGCGCTGCTGATCCTCATCCTGGGGGTGGTCAGCATCCGTCAAACGCCGACGGATATTTTCCCGAAAATCAACATTCCCGTCGTGTCGGTCGTTTGGACGTACCGGGGTCTTTCGACCGACGAGATGGAAAAGATGGTGACGAGTTTTTCGGAAACGTCCATCATTAACAACACCGCCGACATTCAGCGCGTCGAATCGCAGACGCACAACGGCATTGCCGTGCTGAAGATTTTCTTCCAGCCCAACGTACGAATCGAGGAAGCGATGGCCCAGGTTACGGCCATTTCGCAGACCATCCGCGTCCGGATGCCACCCGGCACTCAGCCGCCGCTCATCGTGCGTTACAACGCCACCGACGTGCCCGTGCTGCAACTCGGCCTGTCGTCGGACAGCCTCACCGAGCCGCAGATTTTCGACTACGCCGGTACGCGCATCCGCCCGCAGATTTCCACCGTGCCCGGTTCGCGGCTGTCGCAGCCCTTCGGCGGCAAGGCCCGTCAAATCATGGTGGACCTCGAACCCGAGCAGCTCACCGCCCGTGGCGTGACGCCGGAGGAAGTGGTCAACGCCGTGTCGGCCCAAAACCTGACCCTGCCGAGCGGGCAGTTGCGTTTGGGCGAAAGAGAATACTCGGTGCGGCTCAACACCAAGCCCGAAGTGGCGAGTCTGCTCAACGAGATTCCTGTCAAAACGGTCAACGGCGTGGTGATTCACCTGCGCGACGTGGCCAACGTCCATGACGGCTCCAACGTGCAGACCAACCTCGTGAAGCAGGATGGCGTGAAGGGCGTGCTGATGAGCATCGTGAAAATCGGCGCGGCTTCGACCACCAGCGTTGTGGATGAAGTGCGCAGCCGGGTGCTGCCCACGCTTCGCGCCGCCGCGCCATCCCGGTTGAAAATCGTCGAACTGTTCGACCAGTCGGTGTTCGTGCGGGCCTCGATTCGGGGCGTGCTGGTCGAAGGATTGATCGCCGCCCTGCTCACGGCGGCAATGATTCTGCTGTTTCTGGGTAGCTGGCGGAGTACACTGATCGTGGCGATTTCGATTCCGCTTTCGATTCTGGCCTCGCTGACGGTGCTGTACCTGCTCGGCGAAACGCTCAACATTATGACCCTCGGCGGGCTGGCGCTGGCCATCGGGATTCTGGTGGACGACGCCACGGTGACCATCGAAAACATCCACCGCAACGAAGCCGAAGGGCTGCCGCTCCGCGAGGCGATTCTGCACGGGGCGCAGCAAATCGCCACGCCGACGCTGGTGGCGACGCTCACGATTTGCATCGTGTTCGTGTCGGTGTTGTTTCTGGAAGGCCCCGCGCGGTTTTTGTTCGGGCCGCTGGCGCTGTCGGTGGTGTTTGCGATGCTGGCCTCGTACCTGCTTTCGCGGACGCTCGTGCCCACACTGGCCGATTTGATGCTCCACGCCGAGACGGATAAAAAAGCCGGTTTGGCGAAGAAAAACGCCTTTGACCGGCTTTACACCCGCTTCGATCGGGGCTTTGAACGCTTGCAAACCCGCTACCTTGCCGCTCTGACCTGGGCGCTCGACCGCCGGAAAACCGTCCTGGCGCTGTTCGTGAGCGTGGTGGTTTTCACCGCCTGCCTGGTGCCGTTTGTGGGCCGCGACTTTTTCCCCAGCGTCGATGCCGGGCAGTTTCGCCTGCACCTGCGCGCCCCGGCGGGGTCGCGGCTGGAGGAAACCGAGCGCATTGCCGACCGGGTGGAGGACGTGGTCCGGAAAACGATACCCGCGCCGGAAATCGCCACGGTCATTTCCAACGTCGGCCTGACCAGCGAAGCGTACAACTTCATTTTCCAGGACAACGCCACCCTCAGCACCGCCGACGCCGAACTGCTCGTTTCGCTGACCGAAGAAAAGTCGCGGCCCACCGCCGAGTACATCCGCTCGCTCCGCGCCCAACTCCGCGAAGAACTGCCCGGCGTCACCGTGTTTTTCACCCCCGCCGACATTGTCAGCCAGATACTCAACTTCGGGCTAACCTCGCCCATCGACGTGCAGGTGATGGGTTTCGACCGGAAAAACAACCTTCGCATCGCCCGCGAACTCGAGCGGCGCGTGGCGCAAATTCCCGGCGCGGTGGACGTACACCTGCACCAGGTGATGAACGCCCCCGAACTGTTTGTGAACATCGACCGCGAACGCGCCGGTCAACTGGGCCTCAGCGAACAGCGCGTGGCCAACAACCTGATGATTTCGATGAGCGGCACCGCCCAGGTGAACCCCAACTTCTGGCCCGACCCGGTGACGGGGTTCCCGTACCTCGTGGCCGTGCAGACGCCGCCGTACAAACTCAATTCGCTCGAAAAACTGATGCAGACCCCGCTCGCGCTCAATTCGGGCGAAGTAACGCCGCAGTTTTTGAGCAACGTCTCGCGCGTGGAACGCCGCGTTGCGCCCGTCATCGTCAACCGCCTGAATACCCAGCCTTTGTACGACGTGTACGCCTCGGTCGAACGCACCGACCTCGGCACGGTGTCGGCGCAAATCGAAAAAATCATCGGGGAATACAAAGACCAGTTGAAGCCGGGCAACCAAATCACCGTGCGCGGGCAGGTCGAAAGCATGAACAGCGCCTTTGCCCGGCTGGGGCTGGGGCTGGTGTTTGCGGCGGTGCTGGTGTACCTGCTGATGGTGGTCAATTTCCAGTCGTTCCGCTACCCGTTCATCATCATCACGGCGCTGCCAGGGGCCATGTGCGGCATCGTCTGGATGCTGTTTTTGACCCAGACCACCTTCAGCATTCCGTCGCTGATGGGGGCCATCATGTCGGTGGGCGTGGCCACGGCCAACTCCATCCTGCTGGTGAGTTTTGCTCAGGAACAACTGCCCTCGCACCGGTTCAATGCCTTCGAGGCGGCGCTGGAGGCGGGCAAAGTGCGCCTCCGGCCTATTTTGATGACGGCCCTGGCCATGATCATTGGGATGCTGCCCATGTCGCTGGGCCTCGGTGAAGGCGGTGAGCAAAACGCGCCGCTGGGCCGGGCCGTCATTGGCGGGTTGTTGCTGGCCACGTTTTCCACGTTGCTGTTCGTGCCGGTCGTGTTTAGCTATCTGGCGCGGAAACAAGCGCCCGCCGCGCCTCAGGCGTTGTGATTTTTTCTTTTCTGGCCATGAAAACATTTTTCCGAATCCTGATTCCACTCCTGCTCCTGACGGCCGTTTTTGTGTTTTTCGGCGTCTTGCCGCGCATCAAAAACCAGCAGGAACTCAACGCCGCCGCCGAGGGCGAAGCCAGGCGCATCCCGGTGGTGCACGTAATTACGGTGAAAGCCGTGGGCGACACCACCGGCCTCACCCTGCCGGGCCAGATGCTGCCCTACCGCGAAACCAGCCTCTACGCCCGCACCCAGGGCTTCGTGCGCCAGCGGCTGGTGGACATCGGGGCCAACGTGCGGCGCGGCCAGTTGCTGGCGACCGTCGAAGCGCCCGAATTTGACCAGGAAATCATTCGCGCCCAGGCCGATTTGCAATTGGCCCAATCCAACCTCGACCGCATCAACAGCGTGACCCTGCCCGGCGCCGTGGCCCAGCAGGACGTGGACGTGCGCCAGTCGGCGGTGCGGGTGGGACAGGCCAATTTGCAGCGCCTGCGGGCCTTGAAAGCCTTGCAGGACGTGCGCGCGCCCTTCAGCGGCGTTATCACGGCGCGCAATGCCGAGGTGGGCAACCTTGTTCAGGCCGGAAGCGGGCTGGCGCTGTTCACGCTCGCCCAACTCGACACGCTCCGGGTGCAAATCGACGTGCCACAAACGTATTTTCAGGCCATCAAAATCGGCTTGCCCGCCACGGTCACCGTGCCCGAAATGAAAGGGAAAAGTTTCATTGGGAAAGTGGTGCGCACGTCGGGTACGCTGCGGGTGCAGTCGCGCACGCTGCTGACCGAAGTGGCGATTCCGAACCGGGCGCATCAGTTGCTCGCCGGGCTGTACGGCCAGGTGAAACTCGCCGTGAAATCCGTGAACCCGCCCGTGGTGATTCCGGCCAACACGCTGCTGGTCACGCCCGAAGGCCCGCGCGTGGCGGTCGTTTCGCCCAACAACCTGCTCACGCTTCGGCCCATCACGCTGGGGCGCGATTTTGGCTCCTCGCTCGAAGTGCTCGACGGGCTGGCGGGCGGCGAAAGCCTCGTGACCAACCCCACCGATCGGTTGCCGGACGGGGCGGTGGTGCGGGTGAAAAAATAGCTTTGGTGACGTCCGAGTAGCTTCGCTGAATCCGCGATTTCTCAAATCGGACCCCGGGGTATCAGTGCGACTGCCGCTCAAAACCCCGTAATTCAACAGAACAATGCGTGTAGTTTTTCTCACGGCGGCCTTGTTTGGAATCAGTTTCGGCCCGCTTTTGGGTCAAAATGGCTCGGTTGCGGTGCCCACGACCGACGGCTGGAGCCGGTTTGCCGACTCTACGCTCGACAGCCTGCTGAGCCTCGGAGTCCGGGAAAATCCGGATTTGCAAAATGCCCTCAGCCGGGTGCAGGAAGCCCGCCTGCGCATCGGCATTGCCGAGTCGTACCTGTCGCCGAGCGTGCGCGCCAACCCGCTGATTTCCACGCAGAGTCTCGCGCCCAACCGCCCGTTGCCGATTCCGGTGTCGAGCGAATTGCCACGTATTCAACTTACCACGTTTTCATTGCCCATCGACGTCAGCTACGAACTGGACGTGTTCCGGCGGCTGCGCAACGGCGTCAAACTGGCCGATCTCCAGGCTCAGATCACCCAAAGCGACTACCAGGCCGTGCGCCTGACGGTGGCCTCCGAAATTGCCCGGATTTATTTTCTGGTGCGGTCGAGCGATACCGAACTGACCGTTTTTCGGCGAAACCTCGCCGCCCGCGACTCGGTGCTGGCCATTTTGCGCGAACGCTTCCGGGTGGGACTCAGCAACGAAATCGACGCCAAACGGGCCGAAACGGAAATGGCCAGTCTGCGCGCGCAACAACTCGGACTGGCCCGCACCCGCACCGAATTGGTGAACGGGTTGGCGGTGCTGGTGGGGCAGGAGCCAACCGGTTTTCAACTCCCGCCGAAGCCTCTGGGTGCACTGCCCACCGCACCCTACGCCCAAATTCCGGCGGAAAGCCTGCGCAAACGCCCCGATTTCGTGCAGGCTGAACAACAAACCCGTGCCGCCGAAACGGGCGTGGACATCGCCCGAACGGGCTTGTTGCCCCGTATTGCGCTCAACGGCTCGGCGGGGTTGCTTTCGGGGCACATCGAGAAGTGGTTTTTGCCCACCAGCGCGTACTACCTGGCGGGGGTTTCGGCGGCGGTACCGATTTTTGAAGGAAAACGCGCCCAGCAAAACCTTGGGCTGGCCCGTCAGCAACGCACCACCGCCCAGACCGTCACCCAGCAGCGGCTGTTCACGGCCCGGCGTGAAGCCCAGGTTTCGTTCGACAACGTGAACTACTTCCGCCAGCAAGTCGATGCGCAGACTGCTACGGTGCAAACCGCCCGCCAAACTGAGCGCCTGGCCCGTGAGCTGTACCTGAAGGGTTTCAGCACCTACCTCGACGTGCTCGACGCCCAGCGCACGGCCCTCGACGCCGAGCGAACGCTGGCCCAACTCCAGGGACAGGTGTACGTGAACACGGTTCTGCTGCTGAAGGCGCTCGGAGGAGACTGGTAGAATGGATAATTGACAATGAAGAATGAAATGCAATCATGCCTTTTCATTTTCCATTGTCCATTCTCAATTATCCATTACAAAAACTTTCCCTCCACCAGATACTCCTTCACGTAGTCTTCGATGCCGTCTTCGAGGGAGTGAAAAGGTTGCTGGTAGCCGATGGAGCGGAGTTTGCCCATCGCGGCCTGGGTGAAATACTGGTACTTGTCGCGGATGTCGGCGGGGGTATCGATGAAATCGATTTGGGGTTCGAGGCCCAGGGCCTGGAACGTGCTGGTGACCAGGTCGAGAAACGTGCGCGCCTGGCCGCTGCCGAGGTTGTAAATGCCCGAATGCCGCCGGGTGTGCATCAGAAAGAGGCAGACGTCCACCAAATCCTTCACGTACACGAAATCGCGCATTTGCTCGCCGTCGCGGAAGTCGGGATGGTGGGAGCGGAACAGCCGCATCCGGCCCGTCTGCCGAATCTGATTGAAAGCGTGGAAAATCACCGACGCCATGCGGCCTTTGTGGTACTCGTTGGGGCCGTACACGTTGAAAAACTTCAGACCGGCCCAGAAAAACGGCTTTTCGGGTTGTTGCAAGGCCCAGATGTCGAACTCATTCTTCGATTCGCCGTAGGGATTCAGCGGTTTTAGTTGCGGAATCAGCGCCTCGTTGTCGTCGTAGCCCAACTCGCCCAGCCCGTAAGTTGCCGCCGACGACGCGTACACGAGCGGAATCTGGTAGGCCACGCAGCGCGTCCAGATTTCCTTGGAGTACTGGACGTTGAGGTGCTCAAAAATTTCGTAGTTGAACTCGGTCGTGTCGGTACGGGCACCGATGTGAAAGATGAATTCGACCTCGTGGTAATTGGCGTCGAGCCAGCCAAAGAATTCTTCCCGATCCACCTTCGTGTGGATGCGTTTTCCCACCAGATTTTTCTCCTTTTCAGGGTCGGAGAATTCGTCAACGGCAATGATGTAGTTAAAATTTTCCTCGTTGAGGCGGCCAATGAGGCAACTGCCAATAAACCCGGCGGCTCCGGTGACGATGATCATGCGAAGGGTGGGAGTACGTATTTATACTTAGATGACCCGGAAAAACGGAGCGTAAAAGTAAGGGGTCTGGGCGCCAAAACCTATACACCAAAATTAGAAATAGTTGAATTTTTTAAAGTATGTAATAGTTAAAATTGAAAATATTTCAGGATAAAGCGTTGGAATACAGAATTTAACGAGTATATTATTCCAGTGTGAATAGTATTATGGAGAGATAGCCTGCTTTAGAAGCTTTCCTTTTCTTTGCCCCGATTTGCGCCTATTTTTGCAGTTTGAAACGGAGTAACCCCATGGTGTACGTCAGTCGGAAAGAACACTTCAATGCCGCCCACCGGTTGTACAACCCGGCCTGGTCGGAAGAGCGCAACCGGGAGGTGTTCGGACCCTGTGCCAACATCAACTGGCACGGACACAATTTTGAGTTAATCGTGACGGTAAAGGGGCAGCCTGACCCCGAAACGGGCTTCGTCATCGACCTGAAGGTGCTCGGCGATGTGGTGAAGCAGGAAATCATCGACAAAGTCGATCACCGCAACCTGAACCTCGACGTGGACTTCATGCAGGGCAAAATGGCCAGTTGCGAGGTCCTCGTTGTGGAAATGTGGAAGATTCTGGCCCCGCACATCAAGCGGCTTTCGCCCAATGGCCGCCTGCACAGACTGCAATTGTTCGAAACGGCGAAGAATTTCGTCGAATACTTCGGTGAGTGAAAAGAGCAGAGAGAAAAGAGTAGAGACGAGTTTTTCTCTTTTCTCTCTGCTCTTTTCTCTTTTCACTTGAAAGATGAACTACTTCCTTCTCGCCGGTGAGCGTTCCGGCGATTTGCACGGGGCCAACCTCATCCGGGCCATCCGTCGCCACGACCCGGAAGCTGTGTTTCGGGCCTGGGGTGGCGACGGCATGGAAAAAGCCGGTGCCGTCCTGCTCAGGCATTACCGCGAACTGGCCTTCATGGGTTTCTGGGAAGTGCTCAAAAACTGGCGCACCCTGCGGGGCCTGATGGCGCAATGCCAGCGCGATATTTTGGAGTCCCGACCCGACGCCGTGGTGCTAATCGACTACGGCGGCTTCAACCTCCGCGTGGCAAAGTGGGCCAAAGCGCGTGGCATCACCACGTTTTTCTACATTTCGCCGAAAGTCTGGGCCTGGAACCAGCGGCGTGCCCTGCGCATCAAACGCGACGTGGACCGGCTGTTCGTCATTTTCCCGTTCGAGGTCGATTTTTTTAAAAAATACGATTACGCGGTCGATTACGTGGGCAATCCGCTCTTCGACGCCATCGCCGATTTTAAGCCAAACCCCGATTTTCGCGCCCAAAACAAGCTTTCCGGCAAACCAATCATCGCCCTGCTGCCCGGCAGCCGTCGGCAGGAACTGGAGGGTGTTTTGCCCGACCTGCTGCGGGTGGTGAAGCATTTCCCGCAGTACCAGTTCGTTGTGGCGGGGGTTTCCAACCTGCCCCGCGACCTGTACGATCACTTGCTGGCCGACCAGCCGTTGCCGCTCGTTTTCGACGCCACCTACGATTTGCTCATCAATGCCGAAGCCGCACTGGTCACTTCCGGTACAGCTACGCTCGAAACGGCTCTGCTCGACGTGCCTCAGGTGGTGTGCTACCGGACGAGCTGGCTGACCTACGAAGTGGGCAAACGGGTGGTGCGCGTGCCCTTTTTCTCGCTCGTGAATCTCGTGGCCGGGCGCGAAGTGGTCACCGAGTTGCTCCAGGGCCAGTTGACCGAGGAAAGGTTAGTTTCTGAGTTGAAAAGACTCACTGGAGATACCGAAGCCCGTCGCCGCCAGTTGGCGGGCTACGCCGAAATCCGCCAGAAGATGGGCGAAGCGGGAGCTTCGGAACGGGCCGGGAAATTAATGGTGCAGTACCTGCGCAATAAAAACGCCCCACCAGCGTAAGAGGGGGGAGGCTCCTAACCCTGACCCTCGTGGCATACTTGAGACGACACCCCCAGGCTTACGGGTCAGGGGGTGTTTTTGTGTTGGGTGGGGACGAGATACCGCCGTACCCAGGTTTTCTGCACGCCACCGAGGGGTTCGTAAAACGCCGCGATGCGGGCGCGGTCGGCGAGCCAGTCGCCGGTGGGCCAGAAAGGCTCGGCGAGGAAAATAGTCTTGCGAGGGTAATCCCAGCCACTCATCACGATGGGCACTTCGGCGAGCCGGGCAATGTGGTAAAACCCCGTTTTCAGTTCACTGACGTCATCGCGGGTGCCTTCGGGGGCGATGGCGATGTGGATGGTTTCGCGATTGCGGATGAAGTCGGCCTCGGCCTCCACCAAATTCTGATTGCGGCTGCGGTCCACCGGGTGGCCACCCATGGATCGGAAGAACCAGCCCAGCGGGCCGTCGAACAATTCTTTTTTTCCGAGAAAACCAATTTTCAGCCCCGTTGCGGCGCGGGCACCGAGGCCGATGACGAAGTCCCAGCCCGTGGCGTGCGGGGCCACAATCCAGACGCTTTTCTGCAATTCAGTCGGCACGCGCCCGGCCAGTTTCCAGCCCGCGAGGCGAAAGAGGATTTTGGCAAGCCTGGCAAGCATGAAGGGGCAGTTTGGCGTTTAGCGTTTAAAGTTTAGCGTTTCGCGTTGGTATTCAACCCTGAACGCTAAACTTTAAACGCTAAACCTTTTTAAGCAATCAGAAAAGGCTTCGGACTGAAACAAAGCACAAACACCACCAGCGCCAGCCAGCCCAGCGCTTTCCGCCCCAAACTCAACGGTCGCTCAACCTGCGCGGGCGGGTGATAAATGCCCAAAAAACGGCCCAGTATGAAGAGAAACGGCAAAAACCCGGTGTAACCCTGCGCCGTTGGGAAAAAGAAATTCACGGCCAGTTGCCCGGCCAGCACGCCCAGCGCCAGGACAATAACGCGCCAGCGGTCGTCGAAAATGCGGGAAAAAGCAGCGAACAACACGTAGCCGTACACCAGCAGGTAACCCACCAGCCAGGCGGCTTCTTCCCACGAAGTCACCCGAAAATCACGGAGCGTAAACAACCCGATTCCCGCGTAAAACACGAACCCGACGAACAGCGCAGGCGAAACCATTCGGTGCGCCCGGCCCCCGATGAGTCCGTAGAGGATGTGCCCGCCGTCGAGTTGCCCGATGGGAATCAGGTTGAGGGCCGTGAAAAACAGCGCCAGGTACCCGGCCAGCAGCCACGGGTAATGAATCATGTCGTAGGCGTCGGGTACCCAGGATGGGTTGGTGGCCACGTAGGTTTTGAAAAACCAGAACAGCAGGTTGTCGCCCAGGGCCACGCCACTCGACGCCGCCCGGTTGACGTGTTCGGCGTAGTCGAGGCCGAACTGCCGGTACTGCGGGTGAATCGTGAAAATGTACTCGGGCGGCGGCAGGTGCGTGAAGCCGTACCAAAGCACACCCAGCGCGACGACGAATCCCGCGAGCGGACCTGCGATACCGATGTCGAAATACTGCCGGTTGGACCGGATGCGGCTCTGGATGCGGATGAACGCGCCCATCGTGCCGATGCTCGTGAGCGTGCCCAGCCAGAGCGGCAGGTAAAACGGCAGCGTCACACGCACACGGTTGCGGAGCGCCGTGAAATAATGCCCGAATTCGTGAACGGTGAGGATGCCCAGAAACGGCAGCGAAAAGGCGAAGCCCTGGAGAAATTCGGCCCAGCCCATCGGGCGGTGGGGCGTTAGAAACGACGAACCGAATTTCCACTCCGCCCCGGCGAGCGTCGTCGTAACGACGGTGACGGCGAACAGCGAAAGTTGAATGAGGAGCGTGCGACGGGACAAAACAGGTAGCAGTTAGCAGTGGGCAGTGGGCAGTGGATTAGTTGGCGTTGCCTGTCAACTGCTAACTGCCCACTGCCCACTAAAGGTACGGTTGCATCTTTTCCACCAGCGTACCGAGCGGGTTGAGGTGGATGGTTTGAATGCCCAACGCGTTGGCGGCAAGAATGTTGTCGAGGCTGTCGTCCACGAAAAGTGTTTCCTCAGCCACCAGCCCGGCATCGGCCAAAACCCGTTCGTAGATGGCCGGGTCAGGTTTCATCAGCCCCATTTCCGACGACAGGTACATTTTCTCGAACAGCCCCGGAAAATCGACGCCCAGCGCCGCCGCCCGCCGGGTGATTTCGCGGACGTGGATCGGGTTGGTGTTGCTGAGCAGAAAAACGCGGTACTTCCGGCTCAGTTTGGCGAGGAGCTCGAGGCGTTCTTTGGGCATTTCCAGCAACAGCGCACACCAGGCCGCGTCGATGGCCGAATCCGTCCAGGCCTCGCCCCGGAATTCCCGTTTCAACATCGCCCTGAATTCCGACTCGGACACTTCCCCGACTTCAAAATGACGAAAAAACGCCTTAGCTCGAAACAACTCGTTTGCCGCTTCCGCGTCGAGGCTGGCCAGTTGGGCAAAGGCCCGGTGGGTGAGGGGAATGTTGATGTCGATGATGACATTCCCCATGTCGAAGAGAAGGTTTTTAATCATGGCGCAAGGAGTCAGAAGTCAGGAACCAGGAGTTTCGAGTTTCTACTTACCCCTCGCTCCTGACTTCTCGCTGCTTATTCGTTCACCACCCCCATGTTCTCAAACTTCTCGATGCGCTGGTTGATGCGCGCTTCGGGGCTGAGGGCCTGGAGTTCGGCGAGGGTGGAAAGAATAGTTTGTTTGAGGGTGGTGGCCATCGTGTCCCAGTCGAGGTGCGCGCCGCCGAGGGGTTCGGGCACGATGCCGTCCACGAGTCCCATGCGGTGCATGTCGCTGGCGGTGGGTTTCATGGCCTCGGCGGCCTGTTCCTTATAATCCCAGCTTCGCCAGAGAATGGTCGAGCAGTTTTCGGGCGAAATCACGGAGTACCACGTGTTTTCGAGCATCAGCACGCGGTCGCCGATGGCGATGCCGAGCGCCCCGCCCGAAGCGCCTTCGCCGATTACGAAGCAGATGACGGGCACCCGGAGCATGAACATCTCGCGCAGATTCCGGGCGATGGCCTCGCCCTGCCCGCGTTCTTCGGCCTCGAGGCCCGGAAACGCCCCCGGCGTGTCGATGAGCGTGACGATGGGTTTGCCAAATTTCTCGGCCATTTTCATCAACCGGAGGGCCTTGCGGTAGCCTTCGGGGTTGGGCATGCCGAAATTGCGCTGCTGGCGTTGCTTGGTGTTGCGGCCTTTTTGCTGCCCGATAAACATCACCGTCTGGCCGTCCACGTTGCCGAAACCGCCCACGATGGCCTGGTCGTCGGCCACGGTGCGGTCACCGTGGAGTTCGATGAAGTCGTCGCAAATGCGTTCGAGGTAATCGAGGGTGTAGGGGCGGTCGGGGTGGCGGCTGAGTTGAACCCGTTGCCAGCGGGTGAGGTTCGAGAACGTCTCCCGGCGAAGCTGGCTGATGCTTTCTTCGAGAGTCTGCACGGCCACCGAGACATCCACGTTGTTGCCGACCGCGAGTTTTTTCAAATCGTCGAGCTTGTTTTCCAACTCGGCGATGGGTTTTTCAAAATCCAGAAGAGTTCGCATGAAAAGGACTGGTTAGGCGGGGCAAAAGTAGAAAAAGGAGTCAGGAGTCAGGAGCGGGGAGTCAGGAGAAATGAAAACCGACTGACTCCCCGCTCCTGACTCCTTTTTCAAAGTTCAAACGTCTGCCCCCGTTCGGGCAGTTCGACGTTGGGGTAGCCCGCGTCGTGGAGGGCGGCGCGGAAGTTTTCCATGCTGCTGGTTTCGCCGTGGACGAGGAAGACTTTTTTGAGCCGTTCGGGCGACTGGCTTTTCACGAAATTGAGCAAATCGTCGAGGTCGCCGTGGCCGCTGAACACGTCAATTTTCTCAATTTTGGCCAGCACCGGAAATTCCCGGTCCTTGATTTTCAGCGTGTCCTGGCCGTTGAGCAACCGCCAGCCCAGGGTGCCTTCGGCGGCGTAGCCGATCATCAGAATCGTGCAATACGGGTTGTTGATGTTGGCCGCCACGTGCTGCTCCACGCGCCCGCCCGCAATCATGCCGCTCGACGAAATGATGATGCACGGCTCGCGGTAGTTGGACACCTCCCGGCTGGCTTTTTCGCTTTCGATGTACTGAAGGTTGTCGAAGTCGAATAGCGAGTCGTGCTCTTCCTTGAACCGCCGCGCTTCGCCGTTCAGTAGCCGGACGTTGCGCTCGTACACTCGCGTGGAAGCGCGGGCTAAGGGGCTGTCGCTGAACACTTTGATGGGCGTAAAACCCTGTTCGGTGTAAAGCCGGTTGAGCGTGTACAACAATGCCTGCGTACGCCCGACCGAAAACGCCGGAATGATGAGCCGCCCCGGAATGTCGATGCAGGTGCGCCGCACCACGTCGGCCAGGGCCTGTTCGGGCGTCAGGGTGTCTTCGTGCCGACGGTTGCCGTAGGTGCTTTCGCAGAGCAGGTAATCCACCGGCGGGATGGTTTCGGGGTCCACCAGCAGCGGGTAGTGTTTGCGGCCCAAATCACCCGAGAAACAAATGCGTTTGGTTTGGCCGCCTTCGTCCACTTCCACCACCACGTGCGCCGCCCCGAGCAGGTGTCCGGCGGGAATGAACGTCACGTGTAGGCCCTCTTTCACCCGAAACCGCTTGTTGAAGGCAATCGTCACGAAGTTTTCGATGGCCTCTTCCACCTGTTTTTCCAGGTACACGTCGCCCTTGCGGTTGAGGCGATCCATGCGTTTCTGCTTTTTCTTGCTTTCACCCTGGGCCTTGTTCAGGCGCTTGGCGTGGAGGTGGGCCGAGTCGGTCAGAAGCAGGTGCGAAAGTTCGAGCGTGGCCACCGTGCAGAGCACCTGGCCTTCGTAGCCGTCGCGGTACAGGTTGGGAATGTTGCCCGAATGGTCGATGTGGGCGTGGGTCAGCAGCACCACGTCCACGTTGGTGGCGTCGAAGGGGAAAAACTGCGGCGGGGCTTCCGCCGGGTCGTCGAGGTGGCGTTCCATGTCGGTGCCACAGTCAATCAGAATGGTAAACTCGTCCTCGAGTTCAAGCAGGTACATGCTGCCGGTCACTTGCCGGGCGGCACCCCAGAATGTCAATTTCATCTACGCAGAATCTCCTCATTTTCTGCGGGTTAATCCCGCAGGCTGTCCTTCAAGGCAAGGCAAAGAACGACAGGAAAAGGTTAGTAAATTTCTAAAGAAGTGGGGCAAAAGTACCGAAAATCAACGACACGGCGCAGCCTGCGGCGGATTCGGGGCTTTTTCGTAGGTTGCGTCACCCAATCTGCTCCGTTGCCGATGCGCTTAACTTATACGCTTTTCGTGGGATTTTTGTTTTTGATTTGGGGAAAAATCGTGGCCCAGGTGCCCGATTCGGTGCGGAGCCAGCGGCTGGTACGGCAACTCGATTCACTCCAAATCTCGCCGTTGCTGCGCCACGGCAGTGTGGCAGCCTGCCTGGCGCGGGTCGGCACGGGCCAGCCGGTGCTGACGTACAACGGCCAACGCAGCCTGCCGCCCGCCTCGACGATGAAACTGCTCACCACCGCCACGGCCTTCGCGGTGCTGGGTGAAAACTTTACCTACCAAACCCGGCTGGAATACGACGGCGTGCTGCGCAACGACACGCTTCTGGGCAACCTGCGCCTGCGCGGCGTGGGCGATCCGGCGCTGGCGTCGGGTCGCTTCCCTGGCTTTCCCGACCTAACCGCCCAACTCAGCGTTTGGTCAACAGCCGTCCGGAACGCCGGGATTCGCGTCGTCACGGGCCGGGTCGTAGCGGATGACGCGGTTTTCGGCGAAAACGCCACGCCCGGTGGCTGGCCCTGGGACGACCTCGGCAACTACTACGGGGCCGGGGCCACGAGTCTGGTGCTCAACGAAAACAGCTACCGGGTATTCTTCAAACCCGCCGATTCGCTCTACGGTCCCGCGCCCGTGCTGCGCACCGAACCGCAGGTACCGTACCTGACGTTCGACAACCGGGTCAAAACCGACGCCCCCGGCACCGGTGATCAGGTCAACATTTTTGCCGGACCATTCGACCACCGGGCTTTTCTTGAAGGCTACGTGCCGCAGGGCGTCCCGGAGTTTTCGGTGCGCGGCTCCCTACCCGAGCCGGGCTATTTTGCCGCGCTTTCGCTGCAGGCTGAGTTGGCGAAAAGCGGCGTTCAACTCGCCCAGGAACCGGTCGCGCTGACCCGGCTTCTGCGCCAGAACCCTGATTTCAAACTCCCCGCCGCCACGGGCGAACTCCACCGGCAAGCCTCGCCGCCGCTGCGCGATTTGGCCCGGGCCTGCAATTTCGAGAGCATCAACCTGTACGCCGAGGCGTTTCTGAAGACCGTCGGCGTAGCGATGAACTACGGCAACACGACCCAGGCGGGCGTCAACGCGCTGAAGCAGGTCTGGCGGGGAAAAGGCGTGGACCTGAGCGGTTTCCGCCCGCTCGACGGCTCCGGACTTTCACCCCAAAACGGCATCACGGCGCAGAACATGACCCGTATTTTAGCCACGGCGGCGCGGGAGCCGTGGTTTCCCCCATATTACGCGGGCATTCCGGTGCTGGGCGTGTCGGGTACGGTCAAAAACCTGGGTCGGAAAACCCGTGCGTCGGGCAATGTACGGGCCAAAAGCGGCAGCATCGGGGGCGTGAGGGCCTACGCGGGCTACTTCACGACCAAAACCGGCGAGCTGATGGCGTTCGCGTTTTTGTTCAACCGGTACGACGCCGAGGCTGGTTCGGCCACGCGGGAGCTGGAGAAACTGATGGTGGCGATGGTGGATTTTTAAGAAAAGACGTTTGGCAAAAAGCGGTACTTTTGCCCCGGAAAATC
Organism: Spirosomataceae bacterium; assembly: GCA_965249815.1. Taxonomy (GTDB): domain Bacteria; phylum Bacteroidota; class Bacteroidia; order Cytophagales; family Spirosomataceae; genus JAJAZB01. The sequence goes on from CBDFMV010000003.1 coordinate 3,594,432, forward strand.
GCCGGGGTTTAAAAAACGCTGGCGGTTTCTGCCCTGCGCTCATGACCGAAACCCTGCCCGAATTTTCCGACGACGAAGACCTCTACGAGCACCACCGCATCGAGGTGGACAAGGGCCAGGGTTTGCTGCGGGTGGATAAATTCCTGATGCACAAGCTGCAAAACGCCACGCGCAGCAAGATTCAGGTGGCCATCGAGAGCGAGTCGGTGCGGGTAAACGGGCAGGTCGTCAAGCCGAGCTACCGCGTCAAACCCGCCGACCTCATCACCATTTCGCTGCCGCACCCACCGCGCGAAACCACGGAGGTACTTCCCGAAAACATCCCGCTCGACGTGGTTTTTGAAGACGACGACCTGCTGGTGGTCAACAAACCGGCGGGGCTGGTGGTGCACCCGGCGCACGGCAACTGGTCGGGTACGCTCGTCAACGGGCTGGTTTTTCACCTCCAGAACCTGCCGACGCACCGCAACGGGGCCATCCGGCCCGGCCTGGTTCACCGCATCGACAAAGACACGTCGGGGCTGCTCGTGGTGGCCAAAACCGAACTTGCGATGGCGCACCTCGCCCGGCAGTTTTTCGACCACACCATCGAGCGAACCTACCTGGCGCTGGTCTGGGGCGAACTGGAACCGCCCAACGGCACTATCTCCGGCCACGTGGGCCGCAGCATCCGCGACCGCCGCGTGATGGACGTTTTCCCCGACGGCGATCACGGTAAACACGCCGTGACGCACTACAAAACCCGGCTCCCCCTGCGCTACGTGAGCCTCGTGCAGTGCAACCTTGAAACGGGCCGTACCCACCAGATCCGCGTCCACCTGAAGCACGTCGGCCATCCGCTTTTCAACGACGCGGCCTACGGCGGTGACCGGATTCTGAAAGGCACCGTGTTTTCAAAATACCGCCAATTTGTCGAGAATTGTTTTCAGCTATGCCCCCGGCAGGCCCTGCACGCCCAATCGCTGGGTTTTACTCACCCCCGAACCGGCCAGTGGCTGCACTTTGAAACCCCCCTGCCCGACGACATGGCGGCGGTGCTCGCCAAATGGGAGGGTTACGTGAGAACAGAATAACTGATCTGCCAACTGCTAATTGCTCATTGTGAACTTCACTCTTCGCCCCGGCCTACCTTCCGACGTTCCGCAGGTTTTTGCGCTCATCGAGGAATTGGCCCTGTTTGAGAAAGCGCCTGAACAAGTCACCAACACGCCGGAGGCGTTGTTGCGCGATGGGTTCGGCGAAAACCCGCTCTTTGGCCTGCTCGTGGCCGAAGCCGACGGACGCGTGGTGGGGATGTCGCTGTATTACTTCCGGTATTCGACATGGAAAGGCAAACGGCTGTACCTCGAAGACCTCATCGTGACGGAATCCTGGCGCGGGCGGGGTCTCGGCGAGGCGTTGCTCGAAGCGACCATCGAAACCGCCCGCCAGACGCATTGCACCGGCCTGATGTGGCAGGTACTCGACTGGAACGAACCGGCCATGCGGTTTTATCGGAAATTCGGGGGGCGCTTCGACGAGGAGTGGGTGAACGTCCACATTGATTTTTAGACCGGAATACTTTTTTACCCGAAGAAAACAGCCTTCCCGACTACCGTCCCCGCGAATGCACCCCACGACCAAACGAATTCTCCGAGTCAGCGCCTGGACCCTGTTGGGCCTGCTCGTCCTGGCGGGCGTCGCCGTGGCGGTGGCCTACCCGAAACGCGAAGCCCTGCTGCACTCGGCCCTTGAGCGGGCCATTCGGAAGGCCGACCGGACCTACGGCCTGCGGGTGAGCCTCCAGTCGGCGCGGTTCGTGGGGCTGACGACGGTGGCGTTTGCCAACGTGACCGTGGTGCCCGCCCAGCGCGACACGCTGCTGCGACTCGACCGCGTGGAAGTGCGCGTGAATCCGTGGCCGCTGCTGCTGGGCAAAATCCGGCTGACGCGGTTGCTGATTCATGACGGACGGTTCCACGTCGTGCGGCGCGATTCCACGTCGAACCTCGATTTTTTGTTCCGGAAACGCACCGACAGCACCGAAACCCGGCGGCGTGTGAACCTCGCCGACGTGGCCGAAGACCTCACCGACAACCTGCTCGGCTACATTCCCGACGACCTCGACCTGCGCAACCTCGATCTGCGCCTCGACGACGACGACCGGCGCGTGAGCCTCCTTACCGAAACCGCCGTGATGGACGACGAGCAACTCACCTCGACGCTCCGGCTCAACGGCAATGAAGCCACCTGGCACGTCAACGGGCACCTCGACGGCAGCGGCGAGGAAGCCGACCTGGCGCTTTTTGCTGACGGGAAACCGCTGGAACTGCGGTATTTACAGGAAAAATTCGACGTCTTCTTTCAGGCCGACACGCTCCGCGCCCAACTGCGAGGCGTGGACCGGTCGGGCGACGAACTCCGCATCGACGGCACCACCGCGACCCAAAACCTGCGGTTTTTCCACCCGGCCGTGGCCGCCGATACCGTCGTGGTGCCCAACTCGGCTCTCGACGCGGTGGTGGCCGTGGGGCCGAATTACGTGGGCCTCGACAGCAGTTCGGTCATCCGGCTGGGCCGGGCGACGGCCCGGCCGTTCGTGCGCTACACGCTTTCGCCGGTGAAAATCTACGACCTGGCCCTGCACACCGACAACCAGCCCGCCCAGGACGTGTTCGATGCGTTTCCGAAAGGGCTTTTTGAAACCCTGGAAGGCATTCGCGTGGCCGGGAAACTGCGCTACGACTTCCGGCTGCACCTCGACAGCAGCCAACCCGACTCGGTGCAGTTCGAGGCGGCCCTGACGCCGACCGATTTCCGAATCCTGCAACTGGGCCGGGTCGATTTTACGCGCATCAACCAGCCCTTCGATTACACGCCCTACGAAAACGACAAGCCCGTCCGCACCCTCCGCATCGGGCCGGAAAACCCGGATTTCGTACCGCTCAACGGCATTTCCAAGAACCTCCGGAACGCCGTGCTGACGGCGGAAGACTTCTCGTTTTTTCAGCACAAGGGCTTTAACGAAAAAGCGTTTCGCGTGAGCATCGCGACCAATTTCAAGGCCAAATCGTTCAAGCGGGGCGGTAGCACCATTTCGATGCAACTGGTGAAAAACGCCTTCCTGAGCCGCCATAAGGATTTGGCGCGGAAGGTGGAGGAAATTCTGATTGTCTGGCTGATTGAAAACCAGCGCCTGGTGCCGAAAGAGCGCATGCTGGAGGTGTACCTCAACCTGATCGAGTGGGGCCGCAACGTGTACGGCGTGGGCGAAGCGGCGCGGTACTACTTCGGCACGTCGCCCGAAAACCTGACGCTGGGCGAAAGCCTGTTTCTGGCCTACGTGATTCCCAGCCCGAAAAGAGCGCTCAGTCATTTCAACCCGGACGGTTCGTTGCACGTGGGCCTGCGGGGCTGGTTTAAGTTCGTGGGCCGCATCATGACCCGCCGCGGACTCACCGCCGCCGACACGAGCGCCTACGGATTTTACGGCGTGCGCCTCCGCGAAAGCCTGCGGCAGCAACTGTTTCCCTACGCCGACACCACCCGCGTGGCGGGCGACAGCCTGTTGAGGCAACCCGAACCCGAAGTGAACCCCGACGAGGACGAGCGGGAAGGTGGCGGCGGACTCAACCGCTTTTTCCGTCGGTTGTTTGGACGCGACAAAGACGACGAAGAAAAACAGGCCGTGCCCGAAGTGGTGCCCGTCAGCCCCGGCGACGTGGAAGCGCCGGTGGTGGAGAAATCGCGGAAGGAACGGCGGCAGGAGCGCCGCGAGCAACGCCGCCGCGAGCGGGAAGAGCGTAAGCAGCAGGAGGGAGGGGCAAACGAGTAGAAAAGTAGGGGTGATTTTGGCCTATTCCTTCAACAAATCCGGACGCCGCTGGCGGGTGCGTTCAACGGACTGGTCGTGCCGCCACTGCTGGATGCGCGCTTCGTGGCCGGAAAGCAGCATGTCGGGCACGGCCCAACCTTCAAATTCGGCCGGGCGCGAGTACACGGGCGGAGCCAGCAAATCATCCTGAAAGGAGTCGGTGAGGGCCGAGGTTTCGTCGCCCAGCACGCCGGGTAAGAGCCGGATGACGGCGTCGGAAATAACAGCCGCCGCCAACTCGCCACCCGACAGCACGTAGTCGCCGATGCTGATTTCGCGGGTGATGAAATGTTCGCGCACACGCTCGTCCACGCCTTTGTAGTGCCCGCACAGGATGATCAGGTTTTGGGAAAGCGACAGCCGGTTGGCCAGCGGCTGCGAAAATCGTTCGCCGTCGGGGGCGGTGTAAATCACGTCGTCGTAGGTGCGCTGGGCCTGCAAACTGCGGATGCACCGCGCGATGGGTTCAATCATCAGCACCATTCCCGCGCCGCCGCCGAAGGCGTAATCGTCCACCTGTTTGTACTTGTTTTCGGCAAAATCGCGCAGGTTATGGATGACGATTTCGGCCCGACCCTTGTCCTGCGCCCGCTTCACGATGGAGTTGGTGAAGAAACTGTCGAGCAGCGGCGGTACGCAGGTGATGATGTCGATACGCATGGTGGAATGGGGAGTGAAAAGTGCAGCGTGGAAAGTGTAAAGTTCTGGCTACGACTTTACACTTTCCACGCTACACTTTTCACTCAGAAAGGTACACGTCGAGCAGGCCCTCAGGCAGGCGCACGGTGAGGGTTTTGGCTTCGGCGTCGTGGCTGAGCACGATGTCGTTCGTGATGGGAATCAATACTTCGTGGCCCTGATACTCCATCATCAGCAAATCCTGGTGGGGGAGGCTGGCCACGCTGGCGACGGTGCCGAGCGGCCCTTTTTCCTCGTCGATGACCTGGTACCCAACGATTTCGTGGTAGTAAAACTGGTCGTCGTCGAGTTCGGGCAGGTTGTCGAGGGTGAGCCAGATTTTACAGCCGACCAGCTCGCTGGCGGCGTCGATGCCGACCACTTCTTCCAGCTTCACGATGGCACGATGGCCCTGAAGGTTCAGATCGGCGATGAAATACGGCACAAGCTGGCCGTCGCGCTCGATGAGCAGGCTGTCCAGTTCTTCGTACTCGTCGGGCACGTCCACGTCGAGGTAAATGCTCAGTTCGCCTTTCAACCCGTGGGTTTTCACCACCTTGCCGAGTTCGTAGCAGTCGTCTTTAGTCATGATTTGGGGTAAGAAGTTAATGGTGAGAAGTGAGATGTAAAACCAACGTTTTGTCTTTCAACAACTCACATCTCACCACTAACTTCTCACAAGTAAAAACAAAACAAGCCCGACTTACGCCGAGCTTGTTTTGTTGATAATCAACGAATTACTCAGCTTTGTCAGCCGGGGTTTCTTCCAAAGCAGCGGCGGGTGCTTCGGCGGGAGCAGCTTCCTCGGCGGCGACGGCTTCGGGAGCCGTTTCCGCTTCGACCGGAGCGGCGGCAGTTGCTTCAACTTCCGTTTCGGCAACCGGTGCTTCGGCGACGGGCGCTTCTTCAACGACTGCCTCCGCTGCGGGCGCTTCCACGACCGGCTCTTCCACCTTGTACTTCTTGGCGATGGCTTCGGCGCGGGCGGCGTTTTTCTTGGCTTCGGCGTCGAGGCGCGCTTGTTTGTCGGCGTCTTTCTTGGCCGTCACGGAATCCGATTTGCCCGAAATTTTGGATTCTTTTTCTTCTTTCCAGGCGTCGAATTTGCTGTCGGCGACTTCCTGGGTAATGGCTCCTTTGTTGACCCCCAACTGGAGGTGCTTGCGGAGCATCACGCCTTTGTAGGAAAGCATGGCCCGGACGGTGTCGGAAGGTTGGGCACCGTTGAGCAGCCACTCGACGGCTTTTTCTTCGTTCAAATTGATGCTGGCCGGGTTGGTGTTGGGGTTGTAGGTTCCGAGTTTCTCGATGAACCGGCCATCACGCGGCGAGCGGGCGTCTGCGACGACGACGTCAAACATCGCCAGTTTCTTGCGGCCACGCCGCGCCAGACGGATTTTTACTGCCATTGCTTGGGTAGTTTGTGGGGGAACCCGTCCCCCGGTTGTCAATTGGAGCGCAAAGATAGGCTTTTCGCCCGAATTTGCGAACCGACGCCACAAAAAAGACCCACCGGGGGGCGGGTCTTTTTCGTGGCGTTCAACTGTAAACTGTGAACTGGCGACTGTAAACTGGCCTTAGTTGCCCGGATAATCGCGCCACTGGTTGCCCGCCCGGACTTTGATTTCCACCCGCCGATTCTGGCGCAGGCCGTCGGGCGAGGTGTTGGGGGCAACGGGCTTGAATTCGCCGTAGTATTCGATGAGCACGCGGCTGGGGTCTTTCAAACCGGCCTTGATGAGGTATTTTTTCACCGACGTGGACCGGCGCTGCGAAAGGCGCATGTTGTACGAATCTGATTCGCGGCGGTCGGCGTGGCCCACGAGCACCACCCGGCAGTCGGGGCTGGCGTTGAGGTACTGCACCAGGTTTTGCAGGTTCTGGTACGAAGCCGTCGGGATGGTGGCCTGGTCGGTGCGGAACTCCACGTTGCTGAACAACTCGAGGCAGGTGTCGTTGGGCCGCTTTTTGTCGAGAATGTCTTTCACGATTTTAGTCAAATCCATCGCGACGCCGCCACCCGATACCACACTGTTCGGTGGGGTGTTAGGTTCTTTGTCGAAGAGGTCGGCCACGCTGTCGCCGTCGCTGTCGGTGTAGAGGCGCGGGTCCACTTCTTTCGGCATGATGGCTTTCACGCGGGCAATGGCCGTGTCGATCGTCGGGTTGTACACCGGCGGGATGAGTTCTTCGGGCGAAACCCACTTGAGGTGGTACCGACCGGCTTCGGGCGGGTATTTGCCGTCTTTGGTCACCATGGCGGCGTTACGACCGATTTTGTACGTCAGGTTCAGGAACGCGTAGCCGTAGCGGTCGTGGCGGCCGTCGCCTTTGTCGCCGAAGACGAAGATGCCCGCGTTATGGTCGTCCACCACGCCGCCTTTGGTCATGTCGATTTTCGACGAATTCACGAAATTAAGCTGGTAAGCCAGGCCGATGTCGAAGCGCTTCGACAACTGGTATTCCAGCGAAAGGCCCACGGGCACCACGATGTCGCGGGTGTACTGCGAACCGTAGTCGGTCCACTTGCCCGACGTAGTGGGGCTGGTTTCGGGAATGTTCGACGAGCCGAGCAGCTTGTCGGGGACAAAACCGGGAAAGCGAACGTCGCTGGTGATGGCGTACACGTTGGTGTCGAACCAGTTGTAGCCGATGCCGCCGAAGACGTCGAATTTCCAGCGGCGCAGTTTGCGGCTGCCTACGAGGAGCGATTTCAGGTTGATGTCGCCCGTGAGGGTTCCCTGGAAGAAGTGCGAGTTGAAGTAAGCGTTGTAAATGTTACGGTTGCTGCCACTCAGGTTGCCGGCGTCGAAGTTGAGTTTGAGGCCGAAAATGTGCGAGAGCTGTTTGTTGACCGAGCCGCCGATGGCGAAAGTGAACGGCTTGGCGGCACTACCCCGCCAGAAGTCGCCTTCCTGGAGGTCACCGTAGAATTGCGTCGGACCACCGCGCAACGACACCGACCACGTATTCATTTTGACGGTACCCTCGTAGGAGCGACGCTGCGACCTCCGTTCGGTGCGCGAGCTGTCGGATTGCGCCAGAAGGCTGGGCGCGGCGGTAACCAACAGACCAAGAAGCAGAAAGCGTGAGAGGGAGTACTTCTTCATGCGAAAGGGTGTTTGCGAACACGACTGGGTTGGGAATAAAAACAAAATGTCATTTGTGGAAATAAGCCTGTAAGCCGGGTTCTGTCGCGGCTTGCGCCGCGTCTTATCATTTATCTGGGACGGCGGTCACCCGTCGCCTCCAACGACCTACCCGCTGGCACCGGGCGAGCCACCCTTCGTTCCAGTTGGCAGTTTGCAGCAGGCAGTTAGCAGTCGAATGCAGGATTTTCACTGCGCACTGCCTACTGCCTACTGCCCACTGTTGCCTGGCCCCGCCAGCTTATTTGGTCTTTCAACTCGTAAGGTTTACCGTGCCCCCGGCGTCGCCGTCGGAGCGGTAGGCTCTTACCCTACCTTTTCACCCTTATCCCGAGTACTCGGGACGGTTTGTTTTCTGTGGCACTGGCTGTCGCGGTTTCGTCGCCAAAACCGTGCCTTCCCGTTAGGAAGTACGATGCTCTGCGTTGCCCGGACTTTCCTCCTCCCGACCTTCGTCGGGAAGCGATAAGACGGCTTATTTCTCACAAATGTACAACGCCGGGCCTCGCGGCAAAACGTTGTTGGGGCAAAGAAACAGAAAATTGTCCAGTTTTAAACCCCCGGCTGCGGGTAAAAAAATTATGCCAATTCGGCTCAGAGGCCGTCCACCGTCAGGGTTAAACGCCCTTCGGCAAGCACGACCGCGAGCAGAAACTCGGGCGTCAGGTACACGCCTTCGGGGCGGATTTCGCGCAGGGAACCGTTGAGTTTTACGCCCTTGGCGAGGCTTCGCTCCTGCATCGCGGCCTGCACCTGCCGCCGGGCCGCGTCGAGCTGGTCACCGACGGAAAACCGGAACGCGTCCTGAATCTGGCGCGCAAAACGGCCGTGTAAAAACCAGTTGGCCGTGCGGGCCAGCAGGCTGCGGGTATCGAGGTCGTAGTCGAGGTCGCGGAGTTCGATGGTTTTTTCGGTGGGGTCGTAAAACGGAATTCCTCGAAAATACACCGTACCATCCAGGCTGCCTTTCACGCCCACTTTCAGGATGAGCCGGTCGTCGCTGCCGTACAAATCCACGTCGGTGACGGTGATGTTGTAACGCCCCTCACTAAAACTGAATTTCCGGCCCACGAGGGTATCGCTCAGCAGCCGCCGCGCTTCGGCGTGGGTCAGTTGGGCCACGAGGCTGACCCGGAATTCGTCGGGCACGGTTGGCACGAGTTTCAGGTCGGGCACGTCGCTGACGGTGCGTACGGATGGGCGTTCGCCAAACACCGTCTGCGTCACGGCCCGGATGCCCACCGTGGCCCGCACCCGCTGGCCGTCGGGGCGCAGGGGCGTCATCACCAGTTCGGTGGGAGTTAGTTTGAGCCAGGCGCGGTATTTCTCCGAAAGCAGGTAGGGCTGGAGGGCCGAATTCCACGCCTGAACAACGTACTTGCGGATTTCCACGTTTTTCCGCACGGCTTCGTCGATGCCTTTTGTGATAGTTTCCTGCCGGTTGTTGAGGATTTTCCCCACGATTCCGGCAATCGGTAGGTTGATGGGGCCGAGTTTCAGCGTGGGTTTTGATACCCAATCGAAACCCTGCCACGTGGTGCGGGTCCGGGCTGACCAGTCGGGGTCAATGGAAAAACCGGTGGTAAAGCGCACGTCCACCTCAAACTCGGTTTCCTTGTAGGTCGAAAGATTCAGGCCCAGCGGCCGGAACCCGTAGCCAAATTTGGCCCACACTTTCAGCGGAACATGTACCCGGAACGTGTCGGTGGTGGCTTCCACCCGAATGGGAGCGCGCTTCCAGACTTTGCAGGCGAAGTCGTCGGTTTCGAGGCTGTCGTCTTCGTACAACAGGCCCTGCAGCCGGGCGTTGAGTTGGCGCGTCACCTCCGCCGTGGAGATATCGACGGGCACATTAATGGTCGAAAGGTAGCGGTCAGAACTCACGGAGCGGGTTCGGTAGGTTTCGGTGGGGGCTTTGGGCTGGGTTTGGGTGGCTGTCTGGCAGGACAGCGCAAGCAGGAAGATCGAATGAAGAACAAAAAATGAAATTGAATGAATGAGGAAAGAGAAGTTGCCTTTTAACGTTTTCATTCGCTGTTCCCTGTTTTTCATTTCAGTACCACCTTCGTCGCCCCAAACCCGAATTTTTCCTTCTGGGCGTCCTGAAAAAACTGCACGTGCGGGTGCTTGCCGAGGCGGCGGTGGAGTTCGTCGCGGAGGCGGTGGTGTCCCACCCCGTGGATGAACGTGAGGTCGGGCAGAGCGTGGGCGATGGCATTTTCCAGGGTTTCCTCGAAGGTTTTTAGCTGCAAATCCAGGATTTCTGCCGGGTTCATCATCATGGCTTCGGGCGTGAGTTTCTCAATGTGCAAATCCACCGTCGCGGCGGGTTTGGGCACCAGCGCACGGGGCGTCGGCGTAGGGGCGGGCGTTGCCTCGAATCGTTTTTCGACCAACTGCTCGACCAGTTCGCGCGGGGCGGCTTCCTCACCGTCGAGCTGGTACAAATGGGCGTCTTTGCCCAGCACGGGCGCTTTTTGCTTGGATTTGAAAAAAGTATTTAGGCGAAACCGCACCCGTTTTTCGAGCGGGGGCCGTTGGGTCATCATCGCCCCGCGTGAGAAAAGCGCCTGGAACGTAAAAGCCCCCCAGTTCTCGAAATCTTTCACCGCCAAATCCTGAATCTTCACCGAACTGCGCGGTTTGAGCACGCCGGCCGCCAGCCCACGCAGGTGCGGCTCGGTGCCGCCGGTGAGCGTGAAAGGCACCTCCCAGTCGGTGTTGTTGACGAGGTGCTGGGCCAGTTCGCGGTCGTTGAGTGGCACAAAGGCGAGGTACAGGCCCTTATTGGCCAGAATCTCCGAAGACGCCGACTTGCGCTGGGCTTCGAGCGGGGCCGGGCCGACTTTGAAACGCAGCGCTTCTTCGGGCGAAACCACGGCCAGTTCCCGCCGCTGCACGGGGATTTTAAAGCCTTCCTCGATTTCAATCTCGACGATGTCGCCCGGCAACAGCCGGGTAACGATGCCTTCTTCTTTGCCGCGCAGGATGCGGACTTTGTCACCGATGTTCATGGTAGGGTTTTGGGGTTTTGAGTTTAGGGTTCAGGGTTTAGTGTCGTTTATTTCAACTAACACTAAACCCTGAACCTTAACCTCAAAACCCGTCAAAAATAGATGGGGTGAAACTTGATCTTCACCCTCGGCGGTAGGCGCGACACGCGCACCTCCAGCGCCGGGGCGGGCACTTTCAACGTGTTGAGCACGAAAAGCATTCCGCGCACGAAATCGCTGTGGGTCGGAATGCGCGTCAAATCCAGGTCGGGCGAGAGAAAAAACTGCCGGACGGGCACCCGGCCCAGCCGTTCGCTCTTGCCGGGTTCGGCGGCCAGCATGTTGTCGATGCCGTAGCCCACGGCCAGGTTGAGCATTTTTTTAAACGGACGGGCCTGCTCGGCGTTGGGCCGGAAGGCGTTCACGTTCACCGACAGCCAGTAGGTTTGCCCGTTGTAATCTTTCAGCCACTGCTCGCTTAGGTTGCGGCCCAACACCTCGGGCCGTTCGCGGGCCAGGCGAGTGGGATGCCACGACCATTTTGGGGAAACGCGCACTTCGCCCCAGGTGAGTTGCTGCCCCAGAAAAAGCGCCGGACCGGCCACGTTGGCCACCATGTCGCCGACGGAAAAGCCGTAATCGGGCGAAAATCCGTCCAGAATTTCAATCGGCAACTGAAACGCCAGCCCGTTGACGCCCCCCCACCAGGCGGCCTGCCGGTCGGTGAGGCCCGCCCAGGCATAGGCTTCGCGGCTCACGCGCGATAACTGGTAGGCGGTGTACGTGTGGCCCACTTTGTCGAGTAGAAACCACTCGCCGGTGTCGTTGAAGGTATCGAATTTTCGCAACGGATGCTTGTACCAGGCCTTGCTCAACCCGTACAAACTGCCCGCGAACAGCACCACTTCGCCAGCCACCAGCCCACCGAGCCGGGCCGGATTGGGTTGGGCGTGGGCCGTCGTGAGCAGGCAGTGGGCAGTCAGGAAAACGAGCAGCCAGCGGCGGAAAGTCACGGATGGGGCATTTGGAACCGGGCAAAGGTAGCCAGCGCCGGAGGTTTTCCACGCGCTGCCGGGGCACGGCCCACGGAACGGGTGTCGTTGCCCAGCAAACCCGCCTACAACTCCCGCACCTTCAGGTTCCGGAAATAAATCGGTGCTCCCGCGTGCTTGCCTTGCAGACCAATCAGGCCCTCGGTTTTCAGATTGTTGGCCGGGCGGTTGAGCCACGCGGGTACGTCGGTGCCGTCGGGGTTTTTCTGAGCCGACGTAAAGTTGCTCAACGCAATCCGGTTGACAAGCTGGCCGTTAAGAACCACTTCGATCCGCTTGTCCCGGCAGGTGATCGTGTAGCGGTTCCACTCGCCGGTCTTTTTCACCACCTGCTGCCGAGTGGCGGCCTGGTGACCAAAAAACGCCCCGCACTGCCACGATTTGGGCGAATTGGCCCACTTTGGGTCGTAATCGTCGGCAATCTGAATTTCGACGGAGTTCGGCACAAAGTCCTTCGGGTCGTTGCAGTACACGAACACGCCGCTGTTGGTGCCCGTAGCGGTTTTGAATTCCAGGTCGATGACGCAGTTTTTGTAGGTTTTCTTCGTCCAGATGGGCTTGTCTTCGCTGGCGGTCAGTACTCCGTCGGTGACCGTCCAGATGCCTTTTTCAAACGTCGCGTCCGAGAGGTCAGTAGTGAAAAGGGGTTTCCAACTCGCCCCGGACGGGTTGGGGTGATTTTTCCCGTCGGTCTGGGCGAAAACGGGACCGGTCAGGCTCAGGGCCACCAGCCAGGCGAAAGCAGTTTTTTTCATTTGAAAAAAAGAAGGGTTAGCCCCGGCAAAAGACCGGGTGCCCAAAGATAATGACCCACCGCATTTTTACCGGGGCACTTGCTGCGGATGCTGGCCGAATGAGAAGTTGGGGAGTTCAGCCGTCTGTTCGCTGATTCAGTAGAAAAAAGAGGCGTACACCCGGTTTCCAGGTAAAAACCTTTTCTTAGCTTTGCCAAAGTTCGTCCGGTTTTAGTCCACATCAACCAAACCCGTTTGTATGAAAAAGTTTACTTTATCCTGCGCCATGCTGGCGTTGGTGTACGCCGTCATTTCGTGTTCAGACCCGGTGCAGGAACCCCAGTCCATAACTCAACGCGCGGCCCGGGAAGGCGTGTTGGGTGACGACGACGGCGGGGAGCGTTGTGCATCGATGGACGTGCTCACCCGAAATCTTCAGGAAGACCCCGGTCTGTCGGACCGCATGAAACGCATTGAAGAACTAACCACCCGCTTTACCCTGCAAGCCAGCGGGGGGGCTTCGAGCGCGGCCGTTTCGGTGCCGTTCAACGGGGTGCTCACGATTCCGGTCGTGGTCCACGTGATCTACAAAACGGCGCAGCAGAACATTTCCGACGCCCAGATTCAGTCGCAAATCGACGTGCTCAACAAGGATTTCCGAAAAGCCAACGCGGACGTTGCCAGCACACCGGGCGTTTTCCAATCAACCACGGCTGACTTTGAGTTGCAGTTTACGCTCGCCAGCGTCGACCGCAAGTACTCGTCAAAAACGTCGTGGGGTACCCGCGACGACATGAAGAGGGCATCCCGGGGTGGCGTGAATGCCGTGGACCCGACCCGCAAGCTCAACATCTGGGTTTGTAACATCGGCGGGGGGATTCTGGGTTACGCGCAGTTTCCGGGCGGTAACGCGGCCACCGATGGCGTCGTGATTGGGCCGCAGTATTTCGGCACCAGCGATGCGGCGGGCAGTGGCTCATTCTACCTGTCGGCACCCTACGACAAGGGTCGCACGGCTACGCACGAAATTGGTCACTGGGTGAACCTGCGGCACATCTGGGGCGACGCCCGGTGCGGCAACGACCTCGTGGCGGATACCCCCACCCAGCAAACCTCAAACGGCGGATGCCCGGCGTTCCCGCACGTCACCTGCTCGAACGGCCCCAACGGCGACATGTTCATGAACTACATGGACTACACCAACGATGCCTGCATGTTTATGTTCACCAACGGACAGAAAACCCGCGCCCGGGCCATCTTTGCTTCCGACGGGCCACGAAGTACGTTCGTCCCGGCTCCCTAAAACCAACGGCTGCCCTCCCGATTTCGGGAGGGCTTTTTTATGAAAACGCTGCTTTTCTTCCTCGTGGGAATGCTCACTTCGCTGCTGCCGGATGAAACCCCGACCTCGGTTCAACTCACGTTCCAGACCCGGGGTAGCCAGAAATCCATCACCGTCGACGCCCGGCAAACCGAAATCGTCATTAACGGCGAACGCCAGCGCGTGCCAACGACCCCCACGCAATGGGCGAACGTCGAGAAGGCGGTGAAGGCATTGAATCTGAACCGGTTGGCCTCGTTGAAAGCGCCCTCGAACCGGTCGCACGCCGACGCCGCCTTCGCCGCCCAGGTGCTTGTGACGACCGCCCGGACCACCTACGAATCCGCGACGTTCGACCACCCCAATCCGCCACGCGAACTCGTGGCGCTGGTGAAGGCCCTCGTTGACGCCGCACCGAAAGCCACAAGGGAGGAATTTCAGTAAAAGAAAAAAGAAGCGGGAGGACGGAAAAAGGAGTGGTTGCGCCCTCCGCTTTCCGTCCTCCCGCTTCTTTTTTCTCCGGTTACTTTAACGTCATCAACTTCAGGCAAACCGGCGCGGGTACGCTCACCGATTGCCCGGTGTACGTGAGGAGGCCCGTTTTCGCGTCGCGTTTGAAGAGCGTGATGTTGTCACTTTCCTGGTTGGCGACCAGCACGTACTCGCCCCGGGGGTCCACCAGAAAATTGCGCGGCGTTTTGCCCATCGTGTCCTGCGTACCCGCCAACGAAATCCGCCCGTCGGGGGCAATGGCGAAAATGGCCAGCGAATTCAGCCCCCGGTTCGATTGGTAGAGAAATTTTCCGGTCGCGTCGGTGTGGATGTCGGCGCTGGTGTTTTTCCCGGAAAAATCGGCGGGCAGCGTCGCGACGTTGTCCTGAATCAGGTTGAGCGCACCGGTTTTGGCGTTGCGCGAAAAAACGGCCACCGTCGAGGTCAGTTCTTCAGCGAGATAGGCGAATTTCCCGTCCGGGCTAAATGTAAAATGCCGGGGACCCGAACCAGGTTTCACTTCCACAAACGACGTGGCGGCCGGTTTCACTTTCCCGTTGGCGGCATCGATTTCGTAAATAAAAACCTTGTCGAGGCCCAAATCGCAGACGTACACAAAGCGGTTGTCGGGCGCAAGCGTGGCTGAGTGGACGTGCGGCTGATTTTGCCGCTGGGCGTTTGGCCCACTGCCCGAATGCCGCACGCTGTCGGTGGCCGGGCCCAGTTTGCCGTCGGACAGCACGGGCAGCACGGTGAGGGTTCCTTCGCCGTAGTTCGACACGAACGCGGCTCTTCCTGTCTGGTCGAGGCTGATGTGGCACGGCCCGCGACCCACCGCCGGTTGCATGTTCAGGAAGGTCAGTTTGCCCGTGGCCCGGTCAAGGGCGTAGGCGCTTACGGCCCCGCCCGTGCCAGAAACGGGTGCTTCGTTGACGGCGTAGAGAAACTTCCCGTTCGGATGAAAAGTTAAAAACGACGGGCTTTTCGATTGGGAAGCCGTCTGAATTTGCCGGAGCGTACCCGCTTTCCGGTCGAATTCAAACACATAAATCCCCTCGCTGCCGCGCACCGAGTACGTGCCAACGTAGAGGATTTCTTTCTGGGCGTAGCCGCCGACGGCGAGCAGGGCGAGCGCGAAGGTGAGAAGCAAACGGTTCATGTAAAAAAGCAGCAAGGTTGGTTTTCCTTCGCAACGCTACGCGATAAAATCGGGGGAAGCAAAGGGTGGCCTGGGCAGGTGGTTTCTCCAAACTCATTTTTCAAACAACGGCGCGTGAATCGCCCGCAACGTTTCCACGGGAATCTTCACCACCGCCCGGTCGTAGGTCAGCAGGCCGTTTACTTCGCCCTCCACGTCGGTCGTCTGGGTGTACACGGCGGCGGAAACGCCGTTTTTCTTCGCCATTTCGACCATCTTCGCGTACTTCACGCGGTAGGCCTTGATCACTTCTTCCTGCGATTGGTACGTCTGGTAGCCCCAGTTGCGCTTGTCGGGTTGCCAGAGGTGGCCCGGTATCGGCCAGCCGATGCCGCCGAATTCACCCACCACGACGACCCGGTCGCGTTTCGGCGCGGGCACGTTGGGCACGGGTTCGTAGGTGTGGATGTCGTAGAAATCGCCCGCGCCCTGGTCGGTCCAGCCGGAGGCGGCGTTCACGAGGCGGCTCGGATCGAGGGCTTTCACCCAGGCCGCGAGGCGCGGGTTTTCGTACTGCCCCCAGCCTTCGTTGTGCACGACCCACGTCACGATACTCGGGTGGTTGTGGAGGTTGTTGAGCATCCGGCGGAGTTCGAGTTCAAACTGTTCCTTGCCCCGCGAACGGCGCAGCACGTCGGCGGTGAGCGTGTCGTTCCGGTTGAAATTCTGGTTGTTCACGAAGCCCGAAGGCATGTCCTGCCACACGAGCATCCCCAGCCGGTCGCAGTGGTAGTAGTAGCGGTCGGGTTCGACTTTGATGTGCTTGCGGAGCATGTTGAAGCCCGCTTTTTTCAGAAAATCCAGCTCGAACACCATCGCCGAATCCGACGGCGGCGTGAGCAATCCGCCCGGCCACCAGCCCTGATCGAGCGGGCCGTTCTGAAACAGCGGGCGGTTGTTGAGCAGCAAAACGGGCTGCCCTGGCACCTTACCCGGCCCCATTGAAATTTTCCGCATGGCGAAATAACTCGTCACGGCATCGAGGGGCGGGCCGGTCACCTCGGCGCGGGCGTAGGCGACGCGCTCGGTTTCGTTGAATCGGGGCCGCGGGCCGGTTTTCCCCTCGAAGGGGTCCTTCACCGGCAGCACTTCCACGCGGAGGTTGTACAAAAACGGCCGGTCGGGCGACCAGGTTTTGGGGTTCGGGATGGTCAGGAATCCCACGCGCCCGGCCCGCACGAGCGTCGTGGCGACGGGTTGCGTGCCGTCGAGGGCGGTCAGGCGAAAGGCCAGCGTGGTTTCGGGACCGGGCCAGTTGAGCAGCACCTCCACGCGGAGGCGGCTGGCGTCGAGGTCGGGCGTGAGGCGGAGTTCTTCGACGTGCTGCGACGGGACGGGTTCGAGCCAGACCGTTTGCCAGATGCCCGACACCGGCGTGTACCAAATGCCGTTGGGCTGGAGCAACTGCTTGCCGCGCGGCTGCTCTTCATCCGAGGTTGGGTCCATTACGCTCAACACCAGCGTGTTGGGGCCGTTAACGAGGTAATCCGACACGTCGAAGCTGAAGGCGTCGGAGCCGCCGGTGTGCGTGCCGACCAGCCCGCCGTTCAGAAACAAACTGCATTCGTAGTCCACCGCGCCGAAGTGGAGCAGCACGCGCTGGGATTTCCAGGCGTCGGGCAGCGTGAATTTGCGCCGGTACCAGAGCCGCTGGCTGGGCAGCAGGCCCTTGCCCACCGTCGAAAGCGCCGATTCCACGCAGAACGGCACCAGGAGTTGGCCGTCGAACTCGGTGGGTTGCCCGAGGGTTTTGGCCCGGATGGCGTAGTCCCAGAGGCCGTTGAGGTTTTGCCATTGCTCGCGCACGAGTTGGGGCCGGGGGTATTCCCGCCAGGCGTTTTCGGGCGTGATGGCTTTTTCCCAGCGGGAAAGAATCGGGGCGTTGGGGGTTTGGGCGAGGGTTTGGAAGGCACTGAAAAAGAAGAGAAGGCTGAGCCTGAGCGGGTTTTGCATGGAGGTTGGGGTTTTTTCGGAAAGATGAGAATTACCAAACCGTTGATATGAAATCAGGATAGCGCCTAAAATTGGCGTCCGTCGTCACAACGGGAATGTTCTCGTAAAATGCCGTCGCGATCAATAATCGGTCGAATGGGTCGCGGTGATCGGGAAAGAGGGGAATCTGCTCGTAGGCAACCGTATGAGATGGATCAAGCGGTAGCAGGCGTATCTGATTTTGCACGGTGCGCCGAATTACTTCTTCCAGGGGATCGGGCAAAATCAATTTGCCGACCTTCATTTTGATGCTCACCTCGAAGAAACTGACGACACTCACCAGAATTTCGTTTTCGACCGCTTCGATCAATCCCTTCGCTCATGGGGACAGGGCCGGGTTGTTTTCAAGAAACCAAAGCAGGGCGTGAGTATCGAGCAGGTAGCGCATTACATGTACTCGTTAAGATCGTCGAGGGGTGCGTCGAAGTCATCGGCCATCCAGATCTTGCCACTCAACACCCCGGCCTGGCGTTTGCGTGGGGTCGGGGGGACTTCTTCGGTGAAGGTGACAATCACCCGCATGGGCTTGTCGGTGGGAGGTGGTTCCTCCAGGCGGATTTGCCCGTTTTCGTAGGTGCCGGGGATGGAAGTGAGCATGGGAGTGGGACTGACGATAAAAAGCCCTTCGAATTTACACCCGTTCGCCGTTGCCCGCAAGGTTGACGGCGAACGGGTTTTGCAGGGAGGTTGAGATTTTTCGCGAACGGTTTTGAAAAGTACGGAGAAAGGGAGTAATTGAAGCGGTTTTTAACCCCATCCGCCCAATGACCTGCATCTTTTGCAAAGTTGGTGAAACGTACCCAGAGCGTGTGCCCATCACGCTCGACAAAGTCCGGACGTTGCTGGTGTTCCGGCAGGTACCCGCTGAGGGGTGCGACAACTGCGGGCATCAATATTACAGCAGCGAAGTGACCCGGCAGTTGCTGACCACCTACGAGGAAGTTCGCCGCAAAAACGCGGAAATGGAGGTGTTGACGTATGATGCGGCGTAGTTGTCAGGTCCGGAGTTACAAACTTTGGTAACTTGAGAAGCCATTTATATTCATTACCATGCCTTATCCAGTGAACTTAATTACTTCACAGCCAAATTTATTTGGAGGAAAAGAATTCAACGTTTCATTTTATTCCGGCTTAACAATATTAGTTGGCCCAAATGGTTCTGGGAAAACCCAATTTTTGAAATTTTTAAAACCGAATGGGCACATATCTTCTAGTGACAAAATAGCGAGATACTTATCAGCGGGTAGGTTAGGCTTTCATGAACATTTTAGAGCTAATCCAGATGGGGGGCCTCAATATTTTAATCAAAATAATGTGTTTATTAGCAGTTCTAGTTCTAAGCAATATAGACATAATTCGGAATCAGCTGTTGGTGACTTCTTTACGCTTAGTATTAGAGCAGACATACAAATTAAGGTATCTGAAAGACTGAGAAAACTTTTTAAAAGAGATATCATAATTGAATGGGAAAATGGTAATCTAAAAGTAAATTTTAAAAGTACATTAAATAACAGTATTCCGTACGCATCTGCACAAGAGGCGAGTGGACTTCTTCACTTGGTATCTATTCTCTCCGCCCTTTACGATGATGAAATTGGATTATTATTAATTGACGAACCAGAAGTGTCACTTCATCCACAGCTTCAAGCTTTTCTTAGGATGGAAATTGAAAATGTTGCTGGTGACGCAACTGAGGCTGGAAAAAAAATGATTATAATTAGTACACATTCGACAGAGTTTATTAATATCCGCAAGCCGGAAGAAATTTGCAATATAATATTTTTTAATGATTCTGATAGTATACCTATCCAGTTGAATCCGGATGACGATATCTTGAAATATTCTCAACTTAGAAACCTTTTACTCAGGCTTAATCAATCATATAAGTCTGCTTTTTTCTCGAAAAGACCACTTCTTGTCGAAGGTCCATCAGATGAAACAATCTGTTCTTTTCTCGAAGCCAAATTCGATTTGTATCTAAATGCTTCAGGTTCCTATATATTACCTGTAAATGGTAATAGTTCAATGCCTGTTGCGTGTCAACTATTTCAAGCTATAGGTAAGAAACCTATTATCTTAACTGACTTAGATACTTTAGCATCTGGTCTCTCAGTAATTAATTCAATATCATTTGATGACTTGTCTGAAAATATAGCTCAAGAAAATGGACACACCTCTGTAAAAAAAATGGCAAGTGTTATTTACAATGATTTTTGTGATATTTTCAATAAATACCATAAAGCAATATTTAATCAGGAAGAAATCTCTAATTTAAATAATGAGAAATTAAAATATTTTTTTATGAAATATATTTTGAATAATAATAATGAAACACTTGCTTCGACTTCGGAGGAATTAGTAATTATGAAAAATAGAATTTCAGGATTATTAGGGGTTTTAGAAAATGGAGGATTGTTTTTACTCAAAAAGGGAAACATTGAAGATTATTATATGAGCTCGCATATTATGAGCTCGCATATAAAGAAGAATAAAATTGACTTTGCGAATGACGAATGTGAATATTTACAAAAAATAGAACATTCACCTATTATGAATCATTATGATGACGTGTTTAGAGCAATTCAATTTGCTTCTCAAACTCCTGTTATTAATGAAGCGAACGCGTTATCAGAAATTTTATTATCGTTTGCTTCACCTGCAATCAGTAAATTACAATTTGAGAATCCAGAACTTGAAATAGCTAACATGGCTGTTAGGATATTACTTGAAAAAGTAAATTTATTTTCTTTTTATGTAAATAATGGCGAGGTGAAGGAATTGGTAGTTGACTTAAATAGTAGTATTTTAAATGTAAAAGGATTTCCAATAATTTTTAAAAGCAATTCTAACCCTAATGAAATAGTCAGTAATAATATTAAACCTAAGTAATTTATGTAACCAAGTTGTTCCAAGTGTTCGCACTTGGAACGCCGAATAAATGCCAATCCAAGATTGGCAGGCCGCGAAAGCGGCCAATGGGTGAGCCAAAACCAGATGAGCCGGAAGGCACTTGACCGTCGATCGGGTTGGCCGCTACGACGGCCCGCCATTCACAGAACGGCGCTTATTTGCCGTTCGAGGTGAAACCCCTCAAACAGCCTGGCTTCGTAATCGGGTCGGCCTGGTTTTCTTCAAACTCGTTTCTTCGCGGTTGCATTCTCTCATCCGGGCGTTGGATACGCCCGGAAGGGGCCGTCGGGCGGTGGCCGCATGGGGGTGTCTGCTTGCTGAACGCGTGATCACGCTCGCTGACTTTGTGATGTTGCTCGCTTAGTTTGTGATCTTGCTCGCTGACTGCGTGAAGACGCTTGCTTAGTTTGTGATACTGCTTGCTGACTCTATGATATTGCTCGCTGACTCAGTGATAGAGCGATGTAACTCTTTGAAGATGCGTTGTGGTTCTTTAAAATCGCACTGTGATTCTTTGAAGAAGCGTTGTGGATCTGTTAAGATGCGTTGTGGATTTGTGAAGATGCGTTGTGACTCTTTGAAGAGGCGCGCTGAACGAGTGAAGAAGCGGGGTACGTCTGGACTGGGGGCTGGGGTAATCAGCAAGCGCCTGGGGAGCTTTTCCTGAACCGCAGCGGGGTAGGGGCTTTGCTCACTCCACGCCCTTCACCACCATCGCCAGCGTGTACACTGATTCGGAGGCGGTGATGAAGAGCGTGCGGCGGTCTTTGCCACCGAAACACACGTTGCCCACCCAACCCGACGGCACCGGAATAACGCCGAGTTTCCTGCCCGTGGCGTTGTACACCGTCACGCCGCGACCGGTGAGGTAGAGGTTGCCGTGTTCGTCGAGGGTCATGCCGTCGGAGCCTTGCGGGACGAACAACTGGCGGTCGCTGAGGCTTCCGTCGGCGTTGATTTGGTACCGGTAGGTTTTGTTGGCGCGGATGTCGGCCACGAAGAGGTGTTTGCCGTCGGGCGTGCCGACGATGCCGTTGGGTTGCTGGAGGTCGCCGTCCACGACGATGGGCTGCTTCGCGCCTTTTTTTAACAAATACACCTTCTGGCCCTCGACGTCGGGCTTTTTGCGGGTCCAGTAATCGCGCTGGTAGTAGGGATCGGTGAAGTAGATGTTGCCCTTCGCGTCGAGCCAGAGGTCGTTGGGGCCGTTGAGTTTTTTGCCGTCCACGTCGCTCAGCATCACGGTCACATGCTTTTTGGAATCAATGGACCAGAGCTCGTTTTTCTCGTCGGCGCAGGCGATGAGGTTGCCTTTTTTGTCGAAAAACAAGCCGTTGGAGCGGCCCGTTTTATCCATGAACACGCTTAGCGTACCGTCGGTACTGAACTGCCAGATTTTGTCGTTGGGCTGGTCGGTGAAGTAAATGTTGCCCCGTTTGTCAACCGCCGGGCCTTCCGTGAATTTGAACTGGTTGGAAACCCGCTGCGGCGTAGACCCTTTGGCAACGACGGTCAGCGAGTCGGAGTTGGGCGTGGTGCCCTGCTGCGCACGGAGGGAAGCAGAACTCATCAACAACGCGGGGACAAAAAACAGGGTTCGGGAAAAAACCATCCGGGAAGTGGGTTGGGTGAGGTGGAAAGGCGAAGGGGTAAATGTTGCCTTTTCCGGTGAAAATTGAAAAGGTTTATGCCTCCTTTACTCGTTCCGGTAGGCAATGGCCGTGATTTTGAACGTTTCCTCGCCTTTGGCCGTGCGGAGCGAGGCCGTTTCGCCCACGCGACGCCCGAGCAACACGCGCGCAATCGGCGCGGTAAAGGCCACCCGGCCTTGTGCCGCCGAGGCTTCGTCCACGCCCACGAGGGTTAGTTGGCGGACGGCGTTCTTTTTACCGCCCGGCGTTCGGAGGCTCACGGTTGCCCCGAAACGC
This sequence comes from Spirosomataceae bacterium, assembly GCA_965249815.1. Lineage (GTDB taxonomy): Bacteria > Bacteroidota > Bacteroidia > Cytophagales > Spirosomataceae > JAJAZB01. The sequence continues at coordinate 3,616,732 of CBDFMV010000003.1, forward strand.
ACTTCGCCGGGCGGTTGGGCGGCGGGGTCCACCACTTTCGCGCTGCCAAGACGACTGCTGAGTTCGGCAATTTGCCCGGCAAGCAAGGCGAGTTGGCGTTTGCGCTCCGGCTCGTCGGTGGCGTCGGCCTGCACGCGGGAGCGTTCGGCTTCCAGGTCGGCCAATTCGTCGCGCAGTTGGGCGAGGCCCCGCGGCGTTACGTAGTTGACCACGCCCGGCGGCAGGGGCGCGCGGGGTGGGATGAACAGTTTTTCGTCCTGGGTGTCGTCTTTGAGAAAGGCCCGGCTCATCGCGCTGTCGTTTATTGCCCCTCGGTAGCGCGTTTTACACTGTCTTCGCGCGCTTTTTCTTCGGCTTTGGCTTTTTTCTTGAAAAACCCGCGCAGCAGGAAGTTGTGCTGGGCGGCGTCGAGGGTTTCGTCGAGTTTCTTGCTGGTGCCGCCGAGGTTGTGTACGGTGGTTTTGACATCGCGGGCCAGCGACGGGTCGTTGAGCAGCACGCCGAGGGCGTTGTCGTTCATGTTGAGCTTGGCGGTGGCGCGTTTCACGTTGTCGCTGGCCCCGGCGAGGTTGTCGGTAGCGACTTTGGCCCGGCTGGCGATTTCGGTGGCCGAACTGGCGGTTTGCTGGAGTTTGGTTGCGGATGATTTCAGGCTGCGAAACACGACGGTGTCGGTCACCAGTTCATTGGCGAGCGTGCCGCGCGTGTTGAGTTTGGCGGTGAACGCCGTCAACGTGCCCGACGCTTTGGCGGCGTTGGCGGTGGTGGCGTTGAGGTTGGCCATCACCGAGCGGAAATCTTTCTCGGCGGATTCATCGGTCAGGGCGGCCCCGATGATGCCCTTGCCCCGGGCCACTTTGTCGACGATGCTTTTGAAATCGGTCGTGACTTTGAGCAGGTTCCGGTTATTTTCCTGAAGGGTTTCCATGATTTCGTCGGTGCTGAGGGCAGCGGCAGCGCGGAGGCGGTCGCCGTCTTCGACCTGGGCGGTGCGGGGGTTGCCGCCCGCGATCATCACGAGTTTGTTGCCGATGAAACCCTCCGAACTGATGCTGGCCGTGGCGTCTTTACGGATGAACTCCTGGGCGCTCTGCTGGATGTTCATTTCCACTTCGACCTGCCTGTTGTTGACGAAATAAATCCGGCGGACGGTGCCGATTTTCACGCCCGAAAACCAGACGTTGTTGCCCACTTTCAACCCGCCCACGTTGTCGAAGAGCGAGTTGATGCGGATGTTGCGGGTGAATTTGTTTTGCTTTCCGCCCAGCACCAGCACCCCCGTAACGAAGATGACGATGCCCAGCAGCACGAAGGCACCCACCGTGAGGGCGCGTTTGCTTTCAGAGGAGTTCATGTGTTTTTCAGTAATCGTTCCGGCCGGTTGTCCGTCGGTCAGCCGGGATTAATTGACAAAATTGTAATCGTAAAATTGTTGTACCCGCTCGTCGTCGCTGGTTTGTTCAAACACTTCCTCGAACGTGCCGACGCGCTCGAAGCGGCCATCGAGGAGCATGGCCACGCGGTCGCCGACGGTTTTGGCGCAGGTCAAATCGTGCGTGATGACGATGGCCGACGAGCCGTGGCGTTGCTGCACTTCCTTGATGAGGTTGTTAATGTCGTTGGACGTGATCGGGTCCAGCCCCGCCGTTGGCTCGTCGTAGAGCATGATTTCGGGTTTGAGGATCAGCGTCCGGGCAATGCCGATGCGCTTGCGCTGCCCACCCGAAAGCTCCGAGGGCATCTGGTCGATGGTCTGGCTCAGGCCCACGTCGTCGAGGGCTTCTTCGATGGCCTTGTTGGAGTCGGCGGTACTCAGGTTGCGCACGTTGCGCACAAGTGGGAACCGAAGGTTCTCGCGGACGGTCATGCTGTCGTAGAGCGCGCTGTTTTGAAACGAAAAGCCGATTTTCAAGCGCAACGCGTCGAGTTCGCGGGCCGACAGTTTACTCACTTCCTGGCCCAGCACGTTGACCGTGCCCGCGTCGGGTTTCAGCAGCCCGACGAGAATTTTAATCAGAACCGATTTGCCCGTGCCTGACCGCCCCAGCACCACGAGGTTTTCGCCCCGGTACAAATCGAGGTCCACGCCCTGCAGCACGTGCAGGTCGCCGAACGAGATTTTCAACCCCCGGATGGAAATGACGACGTCTTTCATTGATTAATTAGTGAATGAAAGAAGGAGTGAATGAAAGAATGAAAGAAGGAGCGAATAGATACTGCCTTTTCTATTGATTCATTCTTTCATTCACTCCTTCTTTCATTAGTTTAGGCGGGTCGTATCGTGTTGACAATCTGCATGATGAGCACTTCTTCGATAAAGACCAGAAACATCGACGTGACCACGGCGGCGTTGGCGGCTTTGCCCACGCCTTCGGTGCCTTTCGACGAATTAAAGCCTTGGTAACAGCCCACCATGCCGATGGTGAAGCCGAAAAAGAAGGCTTTAATCGTGGATGAAAACACATCGAGAAACGTAATCGCGCTAAACGACTGCTCCACGAAGGTGGCCAGGCTGGTGGCCTCGTTGGCGCTAACGCTAAGAAACCCGCCCAGCAGCGCCACAAAGGCCGTGTACATGGTCAGAATGGGCATCATGAACGTCGTGGCCAGCACCCGGCTCACCACCAGAAACTTGAACGGGTTAGTGGCCGAGACCTCCATCGCGTCGATTTGCTCGGTCACTTTCATCGAACCCAACTCGGCCCCGATGTTGGAGCCGACTTTCCCGGCGGCGATGAGCGCCGTGATGAGCGGGGCCAGCGCCCGCACGATGGCAATAGCAATCAGGGCCGGAAGCCACGACGTGGCCCCGAACTCCGACAGCGAGGGCCGCGATTGGTTGGTGAACACCAGACCGGTGATGAAACCCGTCAGCGAAATGAGCGGGAGCGACCGCACGCCCACGTCGAAACACTGCCGGACGACTTCCTGAAATTCGTAGGGGGGCAAAAAAACTTCCCGGAAAAACCGGGCGACAAACTGCGAAACGGCATATAAATCGAGCAGCATCCGTTCAAGGCGGCGAAGAAGGGTGCGTTTCGGGGGCTTGGACGTCGTGGCGCTCGGTGAAGTTGAATCCATTCGGGGTACTAAAAAAGCAGTTCGCGTGGCGTAGGCTGACGGCAGGTTTTACAAAATAAACGTGCCAGTGGGAAAATTTGGCCCCAACTTTTACCGGTGTTCGGCATAGCGGTTCGCCGGGAGTACGCCACTCAGCCGTTGCCATTCGGCTGGGTTGAGCGCGGGAGCCGTGCCCGCGTCGAGGGCGGCTTGCAGGTGCTCCGGCGTTCGGATGCCGACCACCGCCGACACCACCGCCGGAGAATGCAGGGCGAACCGAATGGCCGTGGCCGCCGGGCTGCGCTCGGGTCCCGAAACGGCCTGAACCGCCCCGGCCGCTTTTTCAACAGCACTCGCCTCGTAGTCGAGAAACGACGCGGCGGGTTTTCCGGCGAGCAGCCCCTTCGCCAGGCTGCCCCGCGCCAGCACACCAATGCCTTTTTCGCGCAGCAAATCGAGGCAGGTTTCCTCCGGGCGGCGGTCGAGTAGACCGTACTGCATCATCACGCTGGCAAGGTTGGCGCGGGCCACCCACGCCCGAATCACGGCGGGACGGATGCTCGAAATGCCGTACGCCCGGATTTTGCCGCTTTTTTTCAGGATCTCGAACGCGTCGAGGGTCTCGTCGATGGGGTCGTCGAGGGTGCCGCCGTGGAGTTGGTACAAGTCGATGTAGTCGGTCTGGAGGCGACGCAGGCTTTTTTCGACGGCATCGAGTATGTACGTTTTGGTCGGGTTCCAATCCCACCCGGAGCCGTCAGGACGGAGTTGGTTGCCCACTTTCGTGGCGATGACGACCCGGTCGCGGCGGTCGCGGAAGGCCCGCCCGAGGGTTTCTTCGTTGCGTCCCTGCTGGTACAAATCTGCCGTGTCGAAAAGCGTGACGCCGCCGTCGACGGCGGCGTGGAGCAGGCGGGCGTTGGTGGCGGGGTCGTTGCCGAGGGCCATGCAGCCGAAACCGATTTCGCTCACGCGGAGGCCGGAGTTACCGAGGAAATGAGTAGCAATCATCGCGGGAAGAATGGGGAGTTTGGTGGACAAAAATCTGGATTTAGTCGCGGAGATGGGGTGCAACTGTATTTTTCCAGCATTTGTAAACGAAACAGCATCAGTTGGTTCCGGCAGTTTCATCGTATTTTTGCACCTGAAATGCCCAGTCCGGGCTATACCAATTTACCAACAGTTCGTCGTTACCTCACCAAACCCCTTTTTAATTCGTATGAAAAAAGCAGTCATTGCCTGCGCCGTTCTGGCCACGCTCGCGTCCTGCGCCAGCAAGAAAAAGCTGGCCGAAATCAACTCGCTCCGTGAAGCCAACGAAAAAGTATTGGTCGAACTGCGCGACTGCAACACCAAAACCGCCGAGTTGCAAACCCTGCTCCGCTCGAAAGACGGCGACCTGCAAACGCGCATCAACCGAGTGGCCGAACTGGAACAGCAGTTGGACTACCTCAAAAAAACAAACACCAACCTCCTCGACCGCCTCTCGGACCTTTCGGTGGTGAGCAAGGCCGGGGCCGAGAGCATCAAAAAATCGCTCGAAACCCTCAACGACCAGAGCAAGTACATCAGCAACCTCAACAAGTCGATGCAGCGCAAGGACTCGCTCAACCTGGCGCTGGTGATGAACCTGAAGCGTTCGCTGGCCGACATCAACGACCAGGACGTGCAGGTGGAAGTCAAAAAAGGCGTGGTGTACGTGTCGATTTCCGACAAACTGCTCTTCGAGTCGGCCTCGTTTCAGGTGAACAAATCCGCCGAGACCGTGCTGGGCAAAGTGGCCAGCGTGGTGAACGACCACAAGGAGCTCGACATTCTGGTGGAAGGCCACACGGACGTGTACCCGATTTCGACCCAAAGCCTGAAAGACAACTGGGATTTGAGCGTGATGCGGGCCACCTCGGTGGTGCGGACGCTCCAGACCAAATTTGGCGTGCGACCCGAGCGCATGACCGCCGGGGGCCGCTCGGAGTACGTGCCCAAAGCCGACAACACGTCGGAGGACGGTCGCCGGGTCAACCGCCGAACCGAAATCATCCTGACGCCGAAACTCGACCAGTTTTTCAATTTGCTGAACAAACAGGGCTAGCGGAACCCGATTTTCCCCACCAAAAAAGTAAGAAGCCACCCGATTCGGGTGGCTTCTTTTGTTTGCTTTAGGAAAGTTGAATGCTGAAGCTGGCCGCGAACGTCTGCCCAGTTTCCACCCGCTGAATCGCTTCTTTTTGCTGAATGTCAACGGTTTGTCCCTCCGAATCGGCGCAGCCCAGCCACGGTTCGATGCATACGAACGAAGCGCCCGGTTTGGCCCAGAGGCCGAGGTACGGGAAAGCATCGAAGCGCACCGTGAGGCGGTGGTCGTGGTGGGTGCTGCCCAGCGTGACTTGCCGGGACGTGAGGACTTTGAACACCAGCGCGTCGCGGTCGAAGAGGTGCTTCGTCAGGGGCAGGCAGCGGTTTTGAGTGGGAACGGGCGCGGTTTCGCCCGAAAAAAGACCGGCCTTCGAGAGCAGGTGCGTGGTGAGCGGTTCGTCGTGCTCGAATTCCAGAAAATAGTCTTCATCCGATTCGCCGGGAAAAAACGGCACGTTGAACGCCGGGTGCGCGCCCACGGAAAAGTAAACCGGCTGATCGTCTTCGTTTACAACGCGGTAGGTGACGTGCAGTTCCAGCCCGTCGAGTGCGTAGCCGATTTGAAAATCAAACCGGTAGGGGTAAGTCGTCAGGTTTTTTTCTGAGAAACGCAGCGAAAACAAGGCTGCCGTCGCACTGGAATCCAACAACGTGAACTCTGAGTGACGGGCGAAACCGTGCCGTTCCATCGGGTACGTCTGGCGGTTGATGCGGAGCTGATTGCCGAGGCACCCGCCCACCACCGGAAACAGGTTGGGTGCGTGCCAGTCCCACACGGCGGGGTCGGCCTGCCAGAGGTGTTCGGTCTGGGTGGGTTTGTGGAGAAGCGAAGTCAGTTCGGCACCCAGCGGGCGGATGGCGACATGGAGGGCGTCGTTTTCGAGGGTCGTCATGACGTCGTTTGAAGTGGATTTTAATACCCGCCCGCCCATTTCCGCAGGCCCCATTCCACCGCCGCGAGCGTCAGAATTACGAAGAAAATCCAGCGCAGGTTAATCAGTTCGCGGAGTTCTTCGCTGCTCGTCAGGTGGTCGGGCGTGTCGCGGGCCAGGAGGTTTTTTTGCAGCGCTTCCAGTTCCGAAGCCCGGTAGAATCGTCCGCCGGTTTGCTGCGAAAGCTGGCGGAGCAGGTCGAAGTCAGCGGTGGTTGTCAGGGCTTCGAGCGGTTCGTCTTTCACCACAAATTCGCCCGTAGCCAACTCGGCTTTGCCCAGCACCGTCGCCTCGGCCCGAAACCGGTACACTCCGGCGGGTAGATCGCTCACGTCGAAGCGGGTGCTGCCCGCCGTGATGGCGTATTTGTACTGCCGGGCACGGCCCCGCTCGTCGGTAAGCGTGAGGGCTATGTTTTGGTCGAACAGGCGCTCGTAAATGTCGTTGTACACCTCCGTCTCGAACGTCACCGTTTCACCCAACTGCACCTCGTTTTGCAGGGGGTACACGCGCAGTTTGCGCTTGTCGTTCTTGGCGGCGATGTACTGCGCCACTTTCAGGAAGAGGTCGTCCACGAGTTCCTGCTTGTCGGTGAGGGCAAACTCTTCGAGCCGCCACTGCCAGAGTCCTTCGCCCAGCAGCACGGCATTGCGCCGGGCACCGGTGCCCACCACGAGGAGGGGTTTCTGCGTCTGGACCGTGCCGACGCGTTGCAGCAGCACGGCCTGGGCGTTGGGCATGAGGCGCACATCGCCGAAGGGCACCGACAGCGGGGGGAGTTTTCGCAAAAGTTCGAGCCGGGGCGCGTCGAAGTTGAGCAGGTTGAAACTGGCGTTGAAGTGGCCCGTCACCTTGTCGATCTGGCCGGGGTTCGACGAAAGCTGCACCGCGCCGTTCAGCGCGTTGAACCCGGCAATGTTCGACTGGTTGCCGAGCACGAACAAACACGGCGTTCCCGAATCGAGCAGTCGCCGGGTCCAGGCCTGGGCCGCGCCGAACTGGTCTGGGAGTTGGTGCAGCACGAGGAGGTCGTACTTTTTGTCGCTCGGCGGTGGGGGCGCGGCGGCGTTGAATATCTGCACGGTAACCTCAAAATTCTGGTTTTTCTCCAGCATCGCCCGCAGGGCTTTCACGTCGGGGTGGGGGGTGAGGGCCGCCAGCAGGATTTTTTCCTTGCCGTCGATCACGTCGAGGTACACGTCGCGGCGGTTGTTGCGGGTGGTTACTTCTCCGCCCAGCGGCACGGCTTCGATGGTGTAGTGTTGAATGCCCTTCGTTTTGGCCGTCGCCGTGAACGTGAGCGGCGTGAGGGTTTCGCCCCGACCGAACTGCACTGTTTTCTGGTCGAGCACGGCGCTGCCCTGGCGCAGTACCACGCGGGCGGTCTGGCCCGGAAAGCCGTTGGCCAGCAGGTCGGCGCTGATGGGAAACTGGTTGCCGAGGTAAGCGAGTTTGTTGGCGTACACGTTTTTGAGGGCCACGTCGCGGCGCGGCAATGTGTCGCCCACGCCGAGGGTCTGAATGGCGAACGGGTAGGTGCCGTAGGTGGGCGACGCGCCCTGGTTGACGATGCCGTCGCTGAGGAGCACCACGTCGGTGAGGTTGCGCCCCTCGTAGTTGGTGCGGATGCGGTTGAGCAGGCTGCTCAAATTGGTCGTGCGGCCGTTGAACCGCACCGAGTCGGGCGTGGAAACCGGGCGCTCGTCGAGGATCTGGAGTTCCACCGCGTAGTCGCCGTTCGTCAGCGCTTCCCGCAACGCGGCCACCCCGGCCAGCAGCTTGCTGCCCGCCGAACCCACCGAGGCGGAGTTGTCGAGGGCCAGCACCACGGTCTTTTTCTCGACGCTCGTTTTGGTTTGTTTCAGCAAAATGCCCAGCAGCAAAAAGCAGAGCAGGCTCACGACCACAAACCGTAGCCCCGCCAGGGTTAGGTTGAGGTTACGGCCCCAGGGCGCTGATTTCTGGTACAGCAAAAATGCGTAACCTGCCCCCACCACCAGGCAAAGCGGCACGAACCAGGGGGAAGATTGGAGGAGGAAGGAGGTGGACAAATGGATAATGGATAATGGATAATGGATAATTTGCTGAAATTTAGCAGTCATCTATCTCCAAACGCCTTTTGTAATGAAAGAAGAAAACCCTCTTCGTGAAAAAAGTTATGTGTTCGCCCTCCGCATCGTTAAACTGCAACAACTGCTCGACGAGCAGAAAAAAGCATACACCCTTTCCAAACAAATCCTGCGCAGTGGCACTTCGGTGGGGGCAAACGTGGAAGAAGCCAACCAGGCCGAAAGCAAGTCAGATTTCATTCACAAACTTGCCATCAGCAACAAGGAAGCGCACGAAACGCATTACTGGCTTCGCCTTCTCCGCGATTCCGGTTTGCTCGAAATCCGCCTGGCTGAATCGCTCCTTACCGATTGCGAAGAGTTGATTCGAATTCTGACTTCTTCCATCAAAAGCAGCAAAAAAGTGCAAAACTTGCGCTTTCTGCTGCTGGGTGGGTTAATCAGCGTTTCAGTCCTGACCTGCCTCATGCTGATGCCTCATGCTGATCGGATAAATGGAAAGGTATTATCCATTATCCATTGTCAATTATCCATTAAATTACGTCAGCATTCCCCCGTCCACCTGCAACACCTGCCCGGTGATGTAGCGCGACAGGTTGCTGGCCAGAAACACGCAGGCGTCGGCCACTTCGTCGGCCTGCCCGGCGCGCTTCATCGGAATACCCGCCAGCCATTCCTGCAGGGCCTTCTCGTTCACCTCGCCCGTCATTTCGGTTTCGATAAACCCCGGCGCGATGGCGTTGGAGCGGATGTTGCGGCTGCCCAGTTCGAGCGCCACCGACTTGGTGAACCCAATGATGCCCGCCTTCGAGGCCGCGTAGTTGGACTGCCCGGCGTTGCCGCGAATGCCCACCACCGACGTCAGGTTGATGATGGAACCACTCTTGGCCTTCATCATGGGCCGGGTGCAGGCTTTGGTCAGGTTAAACACCGACTTCAGGTTCACGCGCATCACCTCGTCCCAGGCTTCTTCGGTCATCCGCATCAGCAGGCCATCCCGGGTGATGCCCGCGTTGTTGACGAGCACGTCGATGGTGCCAAAATCGGCGGTCACCTGGGCGACGAGTTCTTCAGCGGCTTTGTAATCGGCGGCGTCGGAGCGGTAGCCCCTAACTTTAACGCCAAACTGGGCCAATTCCGCTTCCAGGGCCTGGCCTTTTTCAACACTGGACAAAAAGGTAAACGCGACGGTGGCCCCTTCCTGGGCAAACCGGGTGGCGATGGCCCGCCCGATGCCCCGCGAGGCACCCGTGATGAGCGCGACTTTTCCAGAGAGTAACGACATTTAAAAACGGAGTTGGTTGGATTGAATCCTCAAAAATAGCGATTGCCCCCGAAAACCTGTTCAGCGTCGTCGATTTGCCCCGATGCTCGTTTTTTGCTTTCTTGGGGTTATGAAGCGCTGGCTCTTTCTGGTTTTGTGGGGCCTCGGTCTGGCTGCTTTCGGGCAGGAAACCACTCCGGCTCCGGCTGATACCACCGGCACGGGAGCCAACGACAGCAACGACGACCCCGAAACCCTCGCCACCGCCGCCCTGCCCGCCGACACGCTGGCGCTCGGAAAACTGGCTTACAGCCTCGGCGTGGAGGGCGATTTTCGCTCGGGCAACCTGCAACGGTCGCTTTACACCCTGCGGGCCACGGCCGAATACGTGCCCAAACGGGCCTGGCTGGGGTTCTACGCTTCGCCCCGGTACAGTTACGGCAAAACCAGCGGACTTTTGCAGGAAGACGAACTTTTTCTCGACCTCAACGTCACGTTGTTTTACGCCCGTCACGACGTGTACGGGCTGGCCTTCAGCGTGTTCGAGAAAAGCCACCTCCGGCAAATTACCGGGCGACGGTACGGCGGCGGGGGCGTGGGCTGGCGCATCACGGGCGGCCTGAGAAGGCCGGGTGCGAAACTGAAAATCACCCTCACCAACGCGCTTTTGTACGAAAGCACCGATTTTTATGAAAACCCCGGCGAACCCTCCCGCGACGTGACGGTGCTGCGGAATTCCACCCGGTTGCGGCTGACGGCCAGTTGGTTCGACGGGCGGCTGACGCTGGCCAACACCAGTTTTTTCCAACCCGCCCTCAACCGGCCCAACCTGCGCGCCAGCGTCGTCACGCAGGCGCTGATTTCACTGACCAAACGGCTTGCGTTCAGTCTGACGCTTGAAAACAACTACGAAAGCGTGGTGGCCGAAGGGCGGCAAAACGCTGACACGCACCTGACGGTCGGGCTGACGCTGAAAAATTTGTAATCAGGCCGGTGGACGGTACGTCACGATGTCGACGCCGATGCCGTTGGGGTCGAGGAGGGCAAAATGCCGATCGCCCCAGGTTTCCTCGCGCAGATCAATGGCAACCGGTACGCCGAGCGCCCGGACGCGCTCGTACTCAGCGGCCACGTCGTCCACTTCGATGGTCAGGTAAATGCCCTCGCCGCCGAACGGTTTTTGAAAAATGGGGCGCTGCGACGGGTGGTTTGGCAGCAGAAAACTAACTTCAGCCTGCTCGTTGGGCGTATGGAGCAGCAGGTAAAACTCGTTTTCAAAACGCACGCCGAAGTTGAGAACTTCCGTGTAAAAAGCCTTGCTTTCCGCCAGCCGTTTGGTCACGATGCCCGCATTGAGTTTCATGGAAATAAAGCGTTTGGTTTTCAGCGAAGTACGTAGCTGCCGGTGACAAGGGCATGTCAGCAGGGTTGGGAAATGAGTGCCGTCGATTCAGCAATGCCTTCCGGGCAAAAGCAGTGCGGACCTGCCGGGTAAAGACGGCGCTTTTTTTCTTTGTTCGATGAAATCGTCCCATTTTGCCAACCCTTCATTTCTTCCAGCCGAATCCATGGTTCGTTTTCCCCTCCTCAACAATCTCCAACGGCTCACGGCCCTCGTAGCGGGTGCGTTGGTGCTGGCCTGCGTCTCGAAAAACCAGCCCGCCGAAGTCGGTAACGCGGATACGGTCGGTGGCCGTTTCCCGGCGGGCAGTTTTGGCCACGCCGTCGGTTTTCTGAAAAAACATCAGCGTGCGCTGGTACTCATGGCTCCCGACAACGACTCCGCTCAACTGGTCGTGGTGCCCGGCTACCAGGGCCGCGTAATGACCTCCACGGCCAGCGGCCCGACCGGCACGAGTTACGGCTGGATGAATTTCAGCCTGATCGAAAGCGGGCAGTTTCAGGCCCACATGAACGCCTACGGTGGCGAAGAACGCTTCTGGCTGGCTCCCGAAGGCGGGCAGTTCGCGGTGTTTTTCAAACCGGGCGAGCCGTTCGATTTCGCCCACTGGCAAACGCCCGCGCTCATCGACACGGTGGCGTTCGAGGTGAAAGAGGCCCTGAAATCGAGGGTGACGTTTGCGAAAAAAGGCAGCCTGACCAACCACTCCGGCACTCGTTTCGACGTAGAAATCACCCGCACCGTCCGGGCACTGGGGCGCGACGAAGCGCGGCGTTTGCTGAGCGTGAAGCCCGGCAGCGGGGTGAAAATGGTGGCTTATGAAAGCACCAATGTCCTGAAGAACACGGGCGCGGACTGGCAGAAAAGCCGCGGTTCGCTGGCGGTGTGGATTCTGGGCATGTTCAACGCCTCCGACCGGACGATCATCGTCGTACCGGTGAAACCTGATTCGCGCGGAACCGTCGCCCTGACGGACGATTATTTCGGTAAAATACCCGCCGACCGGCTCAAAACGAAAAATGGCGCGGTGTTTTTCAAAGCCGATGGCAAGGCCCGTGGGAAAATCGGCGTGGCCCCCGGCTCAACCAAAGCCGCAGCGGGTAGTTTCGACGGCAAGGTGCTGACGCTCATTCAGTTCGACGTGGACCCGGCGGGCGACTATCTGTCTTCGACCTGGGAACACCACGCCAATCCGTACCGGGGCGACGCGTTCAATTCGTACAACGACGGGTTGAACGCCGAGGGCAAGCAAATGGGAAAACTCTACGAACTCGAAAGTACTTCGCCCGCCCGGGCGTTGCGGCGGGGCGAAGGCCTCGTTCACCACCACCGGACGTTTCACTTCGAAGGCGACCGGGTGCAGTTGGATGCCCTGGCGATGGCCGTGCTGGGGGTGAGTTTGACCGAGATGGAGGCGGGATTAGAATAGGGTTTGCCCACGAAAAAGGGTACGCGTGCCACGGGGACCGGAGGCACGCGTACCCTTTTTCGTGGTCGCCAGCAGTTACTTCGCGTTGTATTTCTCCGAAAACTTCCGGTACAGTCGTTTTTGCTTGTCGTCCAAATCGACGGCGCGGCCCTGAATCCAGGCCCGTTCGACCACGCTCGTGCGCATGTCGAGCAAATCGCCTTTCGAGACAAGCAGCGTGGCCTGTTTGCCCACTTCGAGCGTGCCGACCCGGTCGGCGATGCCGAGGATTTGCGCCGGAACGCTCGTGATCATTTTCAGCGCTTCTTCTTTTTCTAGGCCAAAACCCGCCGCCGTGCCCGCCAGGAAGGGCAAATTGCGCGTGCGCCACGACAGCCCGCCGTAGCTGATGGCTACGGGAATGCCCGCTTTCTGGAGCAGCGAAGGCAGGCGGTAGGGCAGGTCCACGTCGTCGTCGGTGCGGTAGGGGAGTTCGTGCGTGGCCCCGAGGATGACCGGGATTTTGCTTTCCCGCAAGAAATCCAGGCATTGGTTGGCCTCGGCCCCGCCCGCCAGCACGGGGCGTTTCACACCCATCCGCTGCGCGAATTTCACTGCTTCGATGATGTCGCGGCCGTAGTCGGCGGCCAGGTAGAGGGCTTTCGAGCCGTCGAACAGCCCCCGCATGGCCTCCAGTTTGAGGTTGGGCGTCGCGGGCGCGGGGAGTTGGGCGTAGGCGCGGGCGTCGCCGAAGGTGCGTTCAAGTTCGGCCAGGATGGGCTGGCGGGTGTCGCTTTTGCGCAGCGTCGTCGGGCCTTCGAATACCCCGCCGCCCCGGTTGAAGAGCGGTGGCCAGTTGAGCCAGATGCCGTCGTCGGCTTTCAGGGCGGCGTCTTCCCAATTCCAACCGTCGAGGTTGAACACCGACGACTGCCCCGTCACCACGCCGCCGTCGGGCACCGCCTGCACCACCAGCACGCCGTTGCCGCGCACGGTGGGGATGATTTCCGAGTCGGCCGAGTAGGCCACGAGCGCGCGCACGTTGGGGTTGATTTGCCCGGTTTCGTTGTGGTCGTCGGTAGCGCGGACGGAGGCGATTTCGGTCAGCCCAACCGTCGAGTTGGCCGCGATCAGGCCGGGGTACACGTGCTTGCCGGTCACGTCGATGAGTTCGACTTCCTGCGCCTGGTACGACAGGTTGGCACCGACACCGGTGATGACGCCATTGGCAAAAACCACCGTACCGTTGGGAATCACCTGGCCGTTGCCGACGTGAATCGTGCCGCCCGTCAGCACGATGGTGCGCGTCTGCGGTTTGCCAGGGGCCGGGTTTTGGGCGCTTAATGAAGCTGAGCGCAGCCCGAAGTGAAAAAGGAAAAGCGAAAAGAGAATAGCTATCGGTTTCATGGTGCAATCGGTTTTCGTCAAGCCAAAGCGGGTTTCGCACGACGAGGTGGGAAAAATTACTTCCGCCCTTCAGCTTCTTCCTCGTACATGCCTTCCACGTCTTCGCAGTGCCACATTTTCTGGCGACGGAAGGCAGGCTTGGCCACGGGTTGGCCGCCGGTTTTGGCCTTGAGCATTTTCTGGATGAGCCGGGCGCGCTCGCGGTCGAGGGCTTCGAGGCGGCGGGCGTCGTCGGCAAGGTCGAAATACACCGCTCCGTCGATGATGGTGTATTCGGGTTTGGCGTAAATGCTCAGCGGGTTGTTGTTCCAAAGCACGACGTCGGCGTCTTTGCCGGGGCGAATGCTGCCGAGGCGGGCGTCGAGGTGCATCAGTTTGGCCGGGTTGAGCGTCACCATTTTCCAGGCGTCTTCCTCTGAAAGACCGCCATATTCGACCGATTTGGCGGCTTCCTGGTTGAGGCGGCGGGCCATTTCGGCGTCGTCAGAATTGATGCTGACCGTCACGCCGACGCGGTGCATCAGCGCGGGGTTGTAGGGAATGGCGTCTTTCACTTCCATTTTGTAGGCCCACCAGTCGGCAAACGACGAGCCGCCCGCGCCGTGTTTGGCCATTTTATCGGCCAGTTTGTAGCCTTCCAAAATGTGCGTAAACGTGTTGATGCGGAAACCGAACCGCTCGGCCACTTTCATCAGCATGTTGATTTCGCTCTGCACGTAGCTGTGGCAGGTGATGAACCGCTTGCTGTTGAGAATTTCTACCAGCGCGTCGAGTTCCAGATCGCGGCGGGGCGACACGGCGCTCGTTTTCTCTTTCGCCGGAAGCGCGTTGAAGGTTTTCCACTCGGCTTCGTAGGCGCGGGCGCGGTTGAACGCATCGACCATCACCTGCTCGACGCCCATCCGGCTGATTGGGTAGCGCGGGGTGGCGCCGGGCATCTGGAAGTTTTTGCGGGTTACGTTTTCGCCGAGGGCAAATTTGATGAAGCCGTCGGCCCCCGTGATTTTCAGGTTGTCGGGCGTTTCGCCCCACTTCAGTTTGATGAGCGCGCTCTGCCCGCCGATGCTGTTGGCCGAGCCGTGGAGCAACTGCGCCGAGGTGACGCCGCCCGCGAGTTGGCGGTAGATGTTGACGTCTTCGGAGTTGACCACGTCTTCCATCCGCACCTCCGACGTGACCGACTGCGCGCCTTCGTTGACCGATAGCAAGGCGATGTGCGAGTGTTCGTCGAAAATGCCGTTGGTCAGGTGCTTGCCGGTGCCGTCGACGATACGCGCCCCGGCGGCGCTGAGGTTTTTGCCCACGCGGGCGATTTTGCCATCCTGCAACAGCACGTCCGTATTGGGCAAAATGCCGTCTTTTTCATTCGTCCAGACGGTCGCGTTTTTCACGAGAATCGTCTCCATTTTGGGTTTCGTTTCGCTACCGAGGCCCACGAACGGGTAGAGCATTTTGCCCAGTTCAACCGGTTTCGCTGAATCGGCTTTGGCCGCTGGCTCCTTGAATTCCTGCCAGACTGCCTGCCATTTTACGGGTTGGCCGTCGGGCGAAAGGCCGTCGCCTTTCCAGGTTTTGGCGTCGGCGAGGTAACCGCTCAGGCGGGTATCGCCCGGCGTGGAGGCACCGCCGTTTCGCTGGAGCGGAAACGTGAGCGTGAGGAGGTCGTTGACGCGGGTAAATTTCGCGGGAATCTTCATGGTATCGTTCACCAGTACCTGCACCTCAGGAGCAAGGGCTTTGCCTGTCACGTTGAGTTTCAGGTTGGTACGGTCACCGAGCGTAAAGGCGTACGTGCCGCGCAAATCACTTATATTCAGGTCATTAACCACGTATTTCCGGCCTTTCACCCAGGTTTCGTACAGCACGTTGTCGGCTTTGAACAAATTGCCCGAGGTGATCAAAAAACTGGCCAGTGCGCCGGACCGCAGCGTCCCGACGGTGCCCTCGACCTTGAACAGTTGCGCGGGAACGGTCGTCAGCGCGGCCAGGGCGTCTTGTTCCGAAAGGCCGTATTCGATGGCTTTGCGCAGGTTGGGCCAGAAGTCTTTTTTGTCTTTCAATCCCCAGGTCGTCAGCGCGAAGGGCACGCCCGCTTTGGCCAGGATACCGGCGTTGGCGGGGGCCATTTCCCAGTGTTTCAATTCGCCAAGCGTTACGGCGAGGGCGTCGTAGGGGTCTTCCACATCGTAGGCCTGCGGAAACGCGACGGGCACGATGAGCGGCGCGTGGGTGGCTTTCACGGCATCGAGCAGTTGGTATTCGTCGCCGGTGCCTTTGATGACGTACTGCACACCGAACTCGTCGCCAAGTTTATCGGCCCGCAAAATGCCGAGTTTATCGCCGACCTCGAACACCTGCGGCAGGCCCTGAAGTTGGTTGAAGCGGTCGAGCGAGAGGTTGTACTCGGTGTTGTTGCGGGCGCGTTTGTACCAGGCCGCGTCGTAGTACGTCTGGCGGAGCAGGGCCACGCTGCCCATCATCGAGGTGGGGTAGTCCTGGGTGGACGAGCCTTTGTCGAACGAGTAATGCGCCGACGCGTTGCCCCGCACGAGGGCGTCCTGTTCTTTGCCATCAAGCAGATTGACCAGCACGGACGTGCCCCGCACGATGCCGTCGGGCAGGTGGCTGAGCACGGTGCCGAAGCCCAGTTTGCGCAGTTCGTCGGCGCGGGTGGCGTTGGTCGTGAACAGCGCGGCGGCGTCGGTTTCGGGCTGGATGGCCTGGTTCCAGTTATAGGCTCCTTTTTTGGTCGATTCGAGTTGTGACCGGCCAAATGAGCGCTCGCCGCGCTTGACTTCGGGTAGGCCGTAGTCGGAGTACGGGTCGAGCAGGGCGGGATAGAGGTACTTGCCCTTCAGGTCGACGACCACGGCCCCGGCGGGCACGGGCACGTCGCGACCCGATGCCTGGACGGTGGCCCCGCGCACGAGCAGGGTGCCGTTTTGCACGGTGGTTTGCGGGTCAATGACCAGCGTGGCGTTGGTGAATGCGTAGGTAAGGCCGGAGCGGTCGTCGGCCACGTCGTTGCGGGGTAGGGTGACGGTCTGGGCGCGGGCCGTCGGGCCAACCGCCAGCGAGGCAGTTAGGGTTGCGACCGCGCCCAGCACCCGGAAGGTTGTTCGGGAAAGGTGAAGCATGAATGAAGTTGGAAAAAGGGGTTGTTGCTCAAAATACGGCAAAAGGCGTGGAATTTTAGCAACGCAGGAAAAACAGCCTACCTGCACGAGCCTCGGTTCATGCCGGGTGCTTCAGCGCAACGAAACGCCGGGTCATGGCGCGTTTGAACCGGATCATCGGCGTAGCGTTTGGTCAAGCTTTTGAAACGTAGTACTTTGCATGACCATTCCTGACCCACTATGAAACGCGTACGCTGGTTGTTGCTGGGCGGACTGGCCGTGGGGTGGTTCGGGACGCTGGCAGCCGACCCCGGCCCGTACATCACGTTGCACCGTCAGTTTTTGGCCCGGATTGAAGCCGTGCGGACGCCCGCCGCCGATTTGCAGCGGGCACGGGTACTGTTTGAGTTGACCCGACTCTACATCGATAAAGCCGACACCTACGCCGGGGCCGATGGCTCCTTCGACTCCGCCCGGTATTTCAACAACCGGCACCTTGCCCTGGCCAATCAGGCCAAATGGCCCCTCGAAGAGGCCGAGGCGCTCACGTTCCGGGCTAAAATTGCCCACATGAACAACGACTTCGACCAGTCGTACCAATCGGCGTTGCGGGCCTTGTCGCTGTTCAGTCGCTACCCGCCCGGAAAGTGCCGCAACCTGTACGAATGCCTGCACCGCATGGGGCGGATTCATTTCAAAACGCTCGAAGATTACCCCGCCGCCGTGACGTATTTCCGGCGGGCGCTCACCGTCACGCCTCACCTCGAGGAGCGGGCCTTCATGCTCCGGCAAATCGGCACCTGTTACGGCAAAATGGCCCGCCCCAACGAAGCCAAAAAGTACTACGAACAGTCGCTGCGGCTATCGAAAAAGCCCTACGACCGGGCTATGTGCCTTAATTTTCTGGGGGAACTGGCCCGCACCACCGGCGACACCACCGAAGCCATCGGGCTTTTCAACGAAGCCCTTAAAGCCGATAACCACGCCATGGTGCAGTCGGCGGCGCTCAATTACCTGGCCGAAACGTACTGGGAATTGCGCCAGCCCCGGGCGGCCATGCGTTACGCCGAACTGGCCCTGGCCCCCGCCCGCGACGAAACCAACAACCTCGCCGACCGCGCCGAGGCGTATCGCCTGCTGTACCTGACCCACAAACAGGCCGGGCAGACGCCCGCCGCGCTGCGTTTTCACGAATTGTATTTAGCTACCCGCGACAGCCTGCCGAGCAAAGACGGGCTTAAAAAATACTACGGGCTGCAAATCCGTCAGCAACAGGAAGAACAGCGGGAAAAAGAAGAAGCCCTGCAACGGGAAATCACGCAGCAGCGCCAAACGCGCAACCAGATGCTGGCTATTGCCGGGCTGTTTTTTCTGCTGGTGTTGTCATTGTGGTGGATAAACCGGATACAGAAACGCAAAAACGACCAGATTGAGCGTCAGGCGGCGGAGATTTCGGAGCAAAACACAACCATCCTCGAAGTGCAGCGCCAACTGGCCCGCGCCAACCAGCAACTCCGCAAGGCCAACCACGCCCTGGAGGATAAAATCACGGAGCGCACGACCGAACTGCTCCGGGCCAATGAAGAACTTCTACACAAAAATGAAGAAGTGCAGGAGGCGCTTTTCAAAGGCCAGACCATCGAACGCAAACGCGTGGCGTCGGAACTCCACGACAACCTCGGTGGCCTGCTGGCCGCCGCCAAGATGAGCATCAAGGTTCTGGATCCGAGCCAGTTGTCGCAACGTGAACAGCAGGTTTACCAAAATGCTTTGCAATTGATTTCCGATGCCTACAAGGAAGTGCGGCTCATTTCGCACAACCTCCTGCCGGAGGAGCTGGAAAAGACGGGCCTGGCCGAAAGCCTCCGGCGGCTGGTGGAAAAGCTCAACGTGAACAATTACGTTCGCTTCCATCTCGACGACACCGGCCTCGATCGCCGCCTCGACAAACAAACCGAATTCAACCTTTACAACATCTGCCTCGAACTCACCAACAACATCCTGAAGCACTCGGGGGCGACGCAGGCCACCCTTCGATTTCTTCGGGTGGGCACGCAGTTGCGGGTGTCGGTCAGCGACAACGGCCGGGGTCTTTCCGCCGACGTCGGTTCCGATGGCATGGGCCTGGGCAACATCCGAACCCGCGCCGAGAGCATCGGGGCCAGCCTCGACATCGACTCCGCGCCGGGCCAGGGCACGGCCTTCACGCTCGTGTTGCCCGTCACAACCTTGACGAAACCAAAAGCATAAAGGACGCAAAAAAAGGACTGGTTTAGCAAAAGAAAACCCCGCTGCCAGTCGGTAGCGGGGTTTTCTTTTGGAGAACGAGCCGGGTTATCCCACGCTGCCTTCGAGCGAAATCGCCAGCAGTTTTTGGGCTTCCACCGCAAATTCCATCGGCAACTGGTTGAGTACTTCCTTGGCGTAGCCGTTGACGATGAGCGCCACGGCGGCTTCGGTGCTGATGCCGCGCTGGTTGCAGTAAAAAATCTGGTCTTCGCCGATTTTTGAGGTCGTGGCTTCGTGCTCTACCGTGGCCGTGCGGTTGCCCACTTCGATGTACGGAAAGGTGTGCGCTCCGCAGCGGTCGCCGAGCAGCAGCGAGTCGCACTGTGAGAAGTTTCGGGCATTGTCGGCGCGTTTCATCACTTCCACAAGGCCCCGGTAGGAGTTTTGCGAACGCCCCCCCGATATGCCTTTCGACACAATCCGCGACTTCGTGTTTTTGCCGATGTGGATCATCTTCGTGCCCGTGTCGGCCTGCTGGAAGTTGTTGGTAACGGCCACCGAGTAAAATTCCCCGATGGAATTATCGCCCTTCAGAATCACCGACGGGTACTTCCAGGTGATGGCCGAGCCGGTTTCCACCTGCGTCCAGGAAATTTTTGAATTTGCCCCGTCGCACAGGCCGCGCTTGGTCACGAAGTTGTAAATCCCGCCGCGGCCTTCCTTGTCGCCGGGGTACCAGTTCTGCACCGTCGAGTACTTGATGTTGGCGTCGGCGTGGGCCACGAGTTCCACCACGGCGGCGTGGAGCTGGTTTTCGTCGCGCATCGGCGCGGTGCAGCCTTCAAGGTAACTCACGTAACTGCCTTCGTCGGCCACGATGAGCGTGCGCTCAAACTGCCCCGTGCCCGCCGCATTGATGCGGAAATACGTCGAAAGCTCCATCGGGCAGCGCACACCTTTGGGAATGTAGCAGAACGAACCGTCGCTGAACACCGCCGAGTTGAGGGCGGCGAAGTAGTTGTCTTTCGGCGGCACCACCGAGCCGAGGTACTTCCGGACCAGTTCGGGGTGTTCCTGCACGGCCTCGGTCATCGAGCAGAAAATAATGCCGAGTTTGGCAAGGTCTTTCTTGAAGGTCGTTGCCACCGACACCGAGTCGATGACGGCGTCCACGGCCACGCCCGACAGGGAAACCCCGGCGATGCGCTCCTGTTCTTTCAGGGAAATGCCCAGTTTCTCGAACGTCGCCCGCAGTTCCGGATCGATGTCGTCGAGGCTGTCCACCGTTTTTTTCTGCTTGGGGGCGGAATAATAAATAATCGATTGGTAGTCGATTTTCGGGTATTTCACATTGGGCCAGTGCGGCTCGGTCATCGTTTCCCAGTGGCGGTAGGCTTTCAGCCGCCAGTCGAGCATCCAGGAAGGTTCGTTTTTTTTCGCCGAAATAAACCGTACAATGTCTTCACTCAGGCCCGCCGGGGCTTCATCGGCTTCAATCAGGGTTTCAAAACCGTACTTGTACTCCGAATTGGTAAGTTCTTCTAACAGGTCAACGTCTTTGCTTTGATTGCTCATCGTTGTTGGGGAATTAGGCGCAAATTTATAACAATTCTAAATGGGATAGGTTCGGGGTATAACGCTATTTTGCGGCCCGACACCAGCCGGTCTGTTTTCAAAAAATAACGGTAAATGCCTCGCCCGCCTAAATCACGTTTCAATCCCGATGTACTTCTGGGCCTTTCCGCCGTCTTCATCAGCGTGTGCGCGCTGGTGGTATCGGTGGTGCAAACCAAAATCGCCCGCGAGCAGCAGCAGGCGACGGTATGGCCGTACCTGCAGGTGCTGATGAGCCAGTTCGACCAGGAGTTTCACGTCGGAATCGAAAACAAAGGCGTCGGCCCGGCCATCATCCGGCAGTTTGAACTCCTTGATCACGACAGGAGATTTACGACCACGCAGGCTTTTTACCTGGAACGTTTCGGGCCAACCAGGGGCGGAAAAGGGTTTGCAACGCTGGATTCGGGTTCGGTGCTGAAACCCGGCGAGAACATCGATTTGCTGGCGGTGTTCAACAACGATTCGGTGGCCCGGGCGGTTTACGGGTACGTGGGCAAGCGGGATTTTGGCTTGCGCGTCACCTACTCCGACGTGTACGGAAACTGCTGGTGCCTGGAACGGGACAAAACAACGCCGCTCGCGCGCTGCCCGGAGTGAATGGGCAAGCAAAGGTCAGTTGGTCGCTCCAAACGGCACGGGGCGGCTGAAGCGCTCTTCGAGCGAAATAAACGTTTCGGTGCGCTGAATGCCCGACACCTTCTGGATTTTGTCGTGCAACACCTCGCGGAGGTGGTTGGTATCGCGGCACACGATGCGTGCGAAAATGCTGTAGTTGCCCGTGGTGTAGTTGATGCTGACGATTTCGGGGATTTTTTCGAGTTTGGCGGCGACGTCATCGTAGAGCGAGCTTTTATCGAGGTAAATCCCCAGGAACGCGCTGATGTCCCAGCCCAGCCGCGTGTAATCGATGGTGAGCGTAGAACCTTTGACGATGCCGAGACCCTCCAATTTTTTCATCCGCACGTGCACCGTTCCACCCGAAACGAAAATACGCTTGCCAATTTCGGTGTACGGCATGGTAGCATCCTGCATGAGGAGCGAGAGGATTTTGAGGTCGACGTTATCAATTTCCGAATTTTTGTCCATCGGTGAAAATCTGATTGATAAATCTTTAACAAACATAGGCAATTTTTAAAAACACTCTAATTTTTTAAAAATTTTCATGCGAAATTTGCAAGTATTTGCCCGAGTACCTACTTTTGTTCCATCAAGTGCTTTTTGGAGCACACACCTTGTAGGGTGATGAAATTTGGCAGCCATGCCCTCCTGTCTCGGGGGTGGGGAATCAGGGATAAACACAGCATAATGGGTTGACCACTAAATCAGTTCTGTGCTGCGGCTAACCGCCCCGTGGAGGTTCGAGTCCTTCTCCTACAGCAAAAAAATTTGGGATTTCCCCAATAAAGCAGTAGTTTTATTTGGTTTTTAGTTTGTTGATGAAGTGTAATTGTGACACGCAGAAGGCCTTGCCTCTTGCGTGTTTTTCTTTTTTAACGTCCGGGCTTCATCAACGTAGGGGAAATCCGATTAAACCGTAGTTTTGCTCAGGGCGTGTCCTGGTGGTTTTGGGGCAGGTGCCTAACCCCCTATGATTAAAAATGACGCTGCCGTTCTCGGTCTGCTGTTTGTCATTCTGGCCCTGGTGTTTCACACGGCTTCGTTGCCGAATCGCCTCTTCAAGCGTTTTTACACGTACGTGCCGCCGCTGTTACTTTGTTACTTTCTTCCGGGGTTGCTCAACTCGGTTGGGGTGATCTCAGGGGCGAAATCAAATTTGTACCCCGTTGTTTCGCAGTATATTTTGCCCGCCTGTCTGGTGTTTTTCACGCTGGGGATGGACGTGCGTGCGCTGGTCCAGCTTGGCGGCAAGGCCGTTCTGGTTTTCCTGGCGGGTACGCTCGGCGTCATGCTCGGTGGCCCGTTGGCACTCTGGACCGTTCAGCACTTAGCTCCCAACTCGGTGGGTGGGGCTGGGGCCGATGCTACCTGGCGTGGGCTGGCCACCATTGCCGGGAGTTGGATTGGCGGCGGGGCCAACCAAACGGCCCTCAAAGAGGTGTTCAGACCCTCCGATCGGCTTTTTTCGCAGGTGGTGGCCGTTGATGTGCTCACTGCCGAACTCTGGATGGCAGTTCTGATTTACGGGGCCGGTCACGCGGTGCGCATCGACCGGTTTTTCAATGCCGACGCCTCGGACATCGAGCAGGTGCGCCACCAGCTCGAACACAAGCCTGAATCGAAACAACGCATCGCCAGCCTGACCGACTGGATGCGCCTCGGCGCAGTAGGCTTCGGAACCACGGGCCTGGCGCACCTGCTGGCCGATTTTATCGCACCCTGGCTGGCCACCCACTACCCGCAACTGGAAAAGTACAGCCTGACGTCCCGGTTTTTCTGGGTTGTATCGCTGGTCACGCTCATGGGCATCGGGTTGTCGCTCACGCGTGTCCGGCGGCTGGAGCAAGTGGGCGCTTCGCGGCTGGGGAGCGTATTTTTATACGTGCTGGTTGCCACAATCGGGATGAATATGGATTTGCGGGCGGTTGCCCAGAACCCTGGGTTGTTTGCCGTCGGCGTACTCTGGATGAGTATCCATGCCGCCGTTATTCTGGCAGCGGCATGGTTGCTGAAAGCCCCCTTTTTCTTTACGGCAGTTGGCTCGCAGGCCAATGTTGGTGGGGCAGCGTCGGCTCCGGTGGTGGCGGCGGCATTTCACCCGGCACTGGCTCCGGTAGGTGTGTTGCTGGCCATTCTGGGCTACGCGCTGGGAACGTACTGCGGGTACCTGACCGGCCTGGCCATGCAATGGGTAAGCAGCGACTGACGTTTAGCGATGAATGCTTTACAGCGGCAAATTCAGGATAGCCAATTTTCGGTTCACTATCAGAAAATGAAAAACCTGACCTCCACTTCATCCAGGAACTATACCGATCAACAGCCTGACGACCCCGTGCCCCGCCGACCGGGGCACGAACGCGAACTTCCGAAACGATGGCTCCGCCAGGTGCCCTTCTGGGCCGGAGGCAAGCGCCCGGCTCTGGTACCTCTGATTGTCTGCTTGTTACCTGCGGCTGTATTTGCCGGATGCTTGGCCCGGTATGCGATCGATATTCCGTACATCGACGATTTTCACCTGTACACGTTTCTGTTGCGCATCCGGTCGGCGGCCACCTGGTCGGCGCGGTTCGGCGCGTTTTTCGTACAAACCAACGAACACCGCGCGGCTTTTGCCCGCCTGAGCACTTGGGCGTTGTATGAACTCACGGGCCAGATTAACCTGACCCATCTGATGTGGGAGGGATTCCTGACGTTGCTGGGCGTGGTGTGGCTACTCGGGCGGGTGTTTCGGACCCTCCAGGTGTCGTGGTACTGGTTTCTGCCAGTGCCGTGTTTGTTGTTTATGTTGCAGGGATGGAGCAATTACTTCTGGGGCTTCTGCGCTGTATCCAACATCGCCGTTTTGGGCTGGATGCTGCTTAGTCTATCCTGCCTGGGGTCAGGCAGGATGACAACTGGATTTTCATTGGCATTGGTATTTGCCTTGTTGGCTACATTCAGCACTGCCAGTGGACTAATGACTTTCTTGGCTGGGGGCACGGTTCTGGCGCTCCAGCGTCGGTGGCGGTACCTGATCATCTGGCTGTTCGTGGCGGGAGGAGTAGCCCTCCTGTATTTTCACGATTTTGAAAAGAAGTCGCAGCAGCTCTGGGAAGAGCAATTCATTCATCAGATCGTATCGAACTGGTTTACCTACGCCGGAAACTTCGTTGAGTTGTGGGGGGCGAAGTCCGGCGCGTTTCTGCCGCTTTGCTTCGGTACGGGGGTGCTTCTTTCGGGCCTGGCACTCGGCGGGCTGGTGAAGGAATTCATGCCATTGAAAAGGGCAATGCCAAAAAATACGGCGATTTTCCTCGCCGGTTTGGTCGTGTACCTGGCCCTGACCACGGGGCTGGTGGCCCTGAGCCGCTCGTCGATGATCGAAGACCGGTATAAAATCAACTCGGCGCTGCTGGCTGTGACGACCTACCTGCTGTGGGTGCCGGTGTTGAACAAAAGCAGCGCCCGTCGCTGGCTGGCTGCTGGCGTACTGCTCTTCACCGGACTGCTTTTTGCCTACTCTTACGTGCGGTACCTGCCCGACGTGCTGGATTTCCGCCACGGGTTACTCAGTAACCAGTACTCGATTCTGAGCATGAAGCAAGGCGCAGTGCAACCCTTTTACACCCGGATCGCCGCGTTGCAGGAAATCGGTGCGTACCGGTTGCCGAACGCGTACGAACGGGAATTTGCCCCCTTGCAAACACTGAAGGGGGCAAAAGCGGACCTCGTTGCGGACAGCCTCCCCAGCCTCCGCATCAGGGAAGATTCCGTGGGGTTGACGTTCACCGATTCTACCTTTCGCTGGAACAACGAGCGCGACGAGGCCCTGTACGCGGTGCTGCATGCCCCCGAAGGCACGGCGGTAATGAACATTCACCGGGAAAGCGCCAGCCTGGCGCACGTTCTGACCACGAGGCGGTGGTTTCAGCCCGGCGGGCGGGGGTTTATCGCGTACGAATGGTTCAACCCCGGTCGGTACCACCTCTACCTGCTGGTGCGGAGCAACGGAGTTACCCGCCTCATGGATACGGGCCGGATGGTAAACAATCGCTTCATTCCGACCCCAAAGTGGCTGGAATAAATGCCCTTCTTTGCCCGCAATCCCTTAATTTTGCTGGAATTTTCCGCAACTTCAGTGAAGAACATCCGTAACTTTTGCATCATCGCCCACATTGACCACGGCAAAAGCACCCTGGCCGACCGCCTGCTGGAATTTACCAAAACCGTGACGGATCGGCAAATGCAGGCCCAGTTGCTCGACGACATGGACCTGGAACGGGAGCGCGGCATCACCATCAAGAGCCACGCTATTCAGATGGACTACCAGTATCAGGGCCAGGCGTACGTGCTCAACCTCATCGACACGCCCGGTCACGTCGACTTTAGCTACGAAGTAAGCCGCTCAATTGCCGCCTGCGAAGGCGCACTGCTCATCGTGGACGCTTCGCAGGGCATCGAGGCCCAGACCATTTCCAACCTCTACCTCGCCCTCAACCACGACCTTGAAATTATTCCCGTTCTCAATAAAATCGACTTGCCTGGGGCCATGCCCGAAGAGGTGACCGACCAGATTGTGGACCTGCTCGGCTGCGAACGCGCCAGCATCATCCATGCCTCGGGCAAGGAAGGCATCGGCATCGAAGCTATCCTGGCTGCCATTGTCGAGCGGATTCCAGCCCCGAAAGGCGACCCCGCCGCGCCCTTGCAGGCGCTCATTTTCGATTCCGTCTTCAACTCCTTCCGGGGTATCGAGGTTATTTTTCGCGTCACCAACGGCACCATCCGCAAGGGCGACAAGGTGAAATTCGTCGCTACCGGCAAGGAATACGGGGCCGACGAAATCGGCACGCTGCGCCTGGAAAAAGAGCCCAGGCCCCAGATTTCGGCGGGCGACGTGGGTTACCTCATTTCGGGCATCAAGGAAGCCCGTGAGGTGAAAGTCGGCGACACGATCACGCACGTGGACCGGCCCACGCAGGAGGCCATCCAGGGTTTTGAAGAAGTAAAACCGATGGTGTTCGCCGGTATCTACCCGGTGGACACGACCGAGTTCGAGGATCTGCGCGACGCGATGGAAAAGCTCCAGCTCAACGACGCCTCGCTGGTGTGGGAACCCGAAACCTCGGCGGCGCTGGGCTTTGGTTTCCGGTGCGGCTTCCTGGGGATGCTGCACATGGAAATCGTGCAGGAACGCCTGGAGCGCGAGTTCGACATGACCGTGATCACCACGGTGCCGTCGGTGCAGTTTCACGTCACCCTCACGAAGGGCGAAAAAATCAGCGTGTCGGCCCCGTCGGAAATGCCCGACCCAAGCGCCATCGACTTCATCGAAGAACCCTTCATTGCCGCCCAGATCATCACCAAGTCCGAGTACGTGGGCAGCATCATGAACCTGTGCATGGACAAGCGCGGGATGCTCAAAAACCAGATTTACCTCACCTCCGACCGCGTCGAATTGCAGTTTGATATGCCGCTTTCGGAAGTGGTCTTCGATTTTTTCGACAAACTCAAAACCATCAGCCGGGGCTACGCCTCGCTCGACTACCAGTACATCGGGTTTCGCGAGTCGGACATGGTGAAATTGGACATTATGCTCAACGGCGAAAAAGTGGACGCCCTGAGCGCCATCGTGCACCGCGACAAAGCCTACGAATGGGGCAAGCGGCTGTGCGAAAAACTGCGCGAATTGCTGCCCCGCCAACAATTTGAGATCGCCATCCAGGCCGCCATCGGCCAGAAAATCATCGCCCGCGAAACGGTGAAAGCCCTGCGGAAAGACGTGCTCGCCAAGTGCTACGGCGGCGACATCAGCCGGAAGCGCAAGCTGCTGGAAAAGCAGAAAAAAGGGAAGAAGCGGATGCGGCAGGTGGGTAACGTGGAAATTCCGCAGGAGGCCTTCATGGCCGTCCTAAAACTGGAGTCCTGACGCTATACAGGCACATTTTGTAAAATATCTTCTTTGAATAGAAAATATTCTCCCGAAAAAGGGATGCATACCCGGGATTTCCCGTTCTTAGTTATAGTGGAGAATATTTTCTTTCTTGCTACACCGACTACCACTAAAGTTGCCTAATGTCCCAACAGCTTCGTTTCATTGACTCCCAACGCTCCCCTTTTTTTGCCGTAACTCGCCAACGCGTCGATGCCTACTTCAAGGAAAATGGAATCTCAAAACACGCCACTCCGGCCATGTGGGCCAAAACGGCGTTTTTTCTAAGCACATTTGCCCTACTCTACGGGCTGATTATTTCTGATTATTTCAACCCCTGGGTCATGCTGGTCCTGGCCATCGGGTTGGGCATGACAAACGCCTTCATTGGGTTCAACGTCTGCCACGATGCCATTCACGGGTCGTTCACGGACAATGCCCGCGTCAATCGGGCGCTGGGGCAAATTTTTATCGTGCTCGGTGCCAGTCCGTACGTCTGGAGCATCAGCCACAACGTCGTTCACCACACTTACACCAACATTGCCGGGCACGACGAGGACCTCGAAGTGGCCCCCGGTCTGGTGCGCGTCGATGAAGACGAACCCGTTAAAGCCATCCACCGCTTCCAGCACATTTACGCGTTTGCCCTGTACGGCCTGGCGTCACTGAGTTGGGTGTTGCGCAAGGATTACGTTAAGTTTTTTCAGGCAGAAATCGGCAAGACCAGCACCCGCAACCACCCGCGCCGGGAGTACTTCAATCTGTTTTTTTACAAGGCGCTTTACTACGTATTATTCATCGCGGTGCCGCTGGTGGTGTTGTCGGTTACCTGGTGGCAGTTTCTGATTGGTTTCCTGGTCATGCACGTGGCCGAAGGAGTGGTGCTGGGCCTGGTGTTTCAACTGGCGCACCTGGTTGAAGACACGCAGTTGCTGGCCCCCAACGCGGAAGGCAACATTGAAGAAGCCTGGGCAATCCACCAGATGCAGACGACGGCCAATTTTTCGTCCAACAGCCCGCTGGCGGCGTTTTTATGCGGGGGGCTGAACCGGCAGGTCGAGCACCACCTGTTTCCCAAAATCTGCCACATTCACTACCCGGCCATTTCAAAAATCGTGAAGGCCACGGCTCACGAATACGGCGTTCCGTACGTGGAAAACCGGACCTTCCTGACCGCCCTGCAATCGCACTACCGGTTGTTGCGCCGGTTTGGCAAGGAAGCCTACCAACAACAGCGCGCCGAAGCGGCGCTGGTGGGGGAGATGGCGTAACGGCATGGAATTTCAACAAAAAAGCGGGACAGGTACCCGCTTTTTTGTTGTTGAACCGGCTCAGGTCATCACATCGAAACTCTTGTGTTTGCTCGTCAACGTCCGTTTCACTTCGGTAAAATCCATCTCTTTCTCGTATTCCACCACCAGGCTGCCGTCGATTAAAATTTTCGGATTGATACTCAGCCGGAACACCTCGCCGTAAACGGCCCGCTTCGTGGCTTGGTCAAATTCCGTGCGTTTCCGCATGTTTTTCCAGTAGGTGTAGCAATTGGAAAGCAAAATGAACGGATAAAAAAGAGGCATCAGGAGGATGGAGGTGGACTTTGGTTCGGTGAAAGCAACGTTCCTGATTCGGAACCCCGCCAGCTTTCCCAGCACGCGTAGTTTCTGAATTCCGACCAGAAAAATATGACCGAGGTAAATCTCCTGATCGTCGCGGGGGCCGGTCATCCAGATGGAGTCGAGTTCGTTGGGGGGCATGTAGTCGTTAAACCGCTCACTTTCAGAGAGTAGATAACTTAATTTTGACCGCAGGTTTGAATAATTCGGCGTGGTAACGAGCAGGGTTCCGCCCGGTTTAAGCACCCGGTTGAATTCGCGGAAGGCGTGAAACTGATCGGTAAAATGCTCGATGCCTTCCTGACAAATTAGCATGTCGGCAACCTGGTCGCCGAGCGGAATTCCTTCGTTAATGTCACAGCGTTTGCATTCCAGACCCGGTACCGTGAAGTATTCCGGGAATAAATCAAACGGGAGCGGAGTCCCTCCGTAATGCCGGATCAACTCCGACGTCGTGCCGTTTCCGGCCGGTAAATCAATCACTATTTTATTCCGGAACGACGATTGACGGCGGCGGTAATACCGGGCGATGATGCCTTTGAAACCTCTCAGTGAATCCATACGGGTTGGGCCGGGCAGGGAACAACAAACGCTGACGGAGCGAAAGGCATTTTTTCGGACGGACCGACCCGGATTTTTGTGCCAAAGTACGGGTTGATTCGCCCCTCACCAATTTCGCCGCCTATTTTACTGGCTTCGTTTTGCCAGGGCCACGCCCGGCGCACGGAAATGGGCCACGGGTTTTTCCGCACCTGGCCCTCTGCATCCGGTGACAAACGCGGTAGATTTGAAGAAACCCAGGCTTTATAAAAAAAGGTCGGCGAACGCCGGAAAGCAAAAACAGGTTGTTGGGCAACGAAGGCCTTAAACGAAGCATGAAAACAACCGTCGGGTGGGTACTGGTGGCGGGTATAGTGGCTACAGTGGGGTATCGGGTCGGACTTCGCGACGACCCCGTGGACTACAACGCCCAAATCAAACCGATTCTCAACAAGCACTGCATCGCCTGCCACGGGGGCGTGAAGCAGGCGGGGGGCTTTAGTTTGCTGTTCCGCGAAGACGCGCTGGCGAAAACCAAATCGGGCCACCCGGCCATTGTGCCCGGCGATGCCGGGCACAGCGAATTCATCAAACGCCTCACCCACAAAGACCCCGAAGAGCGGATGCCGTACAAAGCCGGGCCGCTCAAGCAGGAGGAAATCGATCTGCTCACGAAGTGGATTGACCAGGGATTGCCCTGGGACGCCCACTGGGCGTACCGTCGGCCCAAGCGCCCCGAAGTGCCCGGCAACGGACTTTTTGCGGGCGTGGGCAGTTGGTTTTCGGGAAAAACCTCCCAAAACGACCTTGATTTATTCGTCGAAAAGCGACTGGACGAAGAGGGGCTGAAACTGGCCCCCGAAGCCGACCGGGCGTCGCTCATCCGGCGGGTGAGCTTCGATTTGACCGGCCTGCCACCCACTGCCGCCCAACTGGCCCGATACACCCAGGCGGCGGGCTGGAACACCGCTTACGGCCAACTGGTGGACAGCCTGCTGGCCTCGCCCGCCTTTGGGGAGCGCTGGGCCTCGATGTGGCTCGATCTGGCCCGCTACGCCGACTCGCGGGGGTACCAGAAAGACAACGCCCGCAGCATCTGGCGCTACCGCGACTGGGTCATCCGGGCGTTCAACGCCGACAAACCCTTCGACCAGTTCACGGTCGAGCAACTGGCGGGGGATTTGCTGCCCCACCCAACCACCGACCAACTCATCGCGACGGCCTTCCACCGCAACACGATGAACAACGACGAGACCGGTACCGTGGACGAGGAATTCCGCGTGGCCGCGCTCCTCGACCGCGTGAGTACTACCTGGGAAACCTGGCAGGGCACCAGTTTCGGGTGTGTGCAGTGCCACAGCCACCCGTACGACCCCTTCCGGCACGAGGAATACTACAAGTTTCTGGCCTTTTTCAACAACACCCGCGACGAAGATACCCAGGATGAAGCGCCCAACCTCCGGTCGTTTTCGGACGCCGACGCCCCGCAGTTCGACAGCCTCAGCCGGTTTTTGAGCCGCGTGACGTCGCCTCGGAAAACCACTGAGTGGCTACAGTTTGTGCGGACGCTCGATCCCCGCTTTCACGCCCACTACGCCGACCGCTACCAGGGCGGGGCACTGCTGGGTGACCGGCAGATTGGCCTTCGGCACGGTGGAAGTTGCCGCTTACCGGGCTTGCAACTCGACGGCAAAACGCAGTTCGTGATGGCCTGCGCCAGTCAGTTTCGGGGCGGTACGCTCGAACTCCGCCAGGACAGTTCAACGGGGCCGGTGTTGGCCGTCGTGGCGGTGAACAGCACGGCGGGGGTAGCCAATCCGGCTGCCAACTTCATTCCCGTTTCGACGGAAACCGTGCCGGTTCGCCTTCGACCCGCCACGGGCCGGCACGACGTGTATCTGGTGGGGCGCAATCCGGCACTCCAGCCCAACGAGGAGGTCATTAAAATCGTGTGGTTTGCGCTGCTGGAGGATTTTCCCGGAAAAAAAGACCCCCATTTTGCACGATCTGAGCAGCAGTTCTGGAACCTGATCCGGGCCAAAACCAGCGATACGCCCATCATGCAGGCCTCGCACCCCGACTACCACCGCCCGACGCACGTCTTCGTGCGGGGCAACTGGCTCAGCCCGGGCAAGGAAGTGCAACCCGACGTGCCTCATTCGCTGCCCGCGCTGGGCACCCGCTCCCGCGACCGGCTGGGCCTGGCGCAATGGCTGGTTAGTCCCGAAAATCCGCTGACGGCCCGCGTGGCGGTCAACCGGTTTTGGGAACAACTCTTCGGCGTCGGGCTGGTCGAAACCCTCGAAGATTTCGGCACGGCGGGCACCAAGCCAACGCACCCCGAATTGCTCGACTACCTCGCCGTGCGGTTCGCCCAGGACTGGCACTGGAGCGTGAAAAGCCTGCTTCGCTACGTGGTCATGTCGGCCACGTACCGCCAAACCTCGAAAGCCGATGCAAGTTTGCTGGCCAAAGACCCGCAAAACCGGTTACTCGCCCGTGGCCCACGCCTGCGGTTGAACGCCGAAATGATCCGCGATCAAGCCCTGGCCGTATCGGGGCTGCTTTCCCGGAAAATGTACGACAAACCCGTGATGCCCTACCAGCCCGAGGGCATCTGGCAGGCCGTCAACAGCAACCTGTTTTACAAGCAGAGCGAAGGCGAAGACCAGTACCGCCGCGCCATTTACACCTTCGCCCGCCGCACCGGGCCGTACCCCTCGATGGTGACGTTCGACGCGGGCAGCCGGGAAGTGTGCCTTTCGCGGCGCATCCGCACCAACACGCCCCTCCAGGCCCTGACGCTGCTCAACGACCCGGCTTTCGTCGAAGCCGCCGCTCACCTGGCTCAGCTCAGTTGGGGCCAAAAAACGGTTTCGGCCCAAATCGGGCAGATTTATGAACGAGCCATTGGTCGGGAAATCACGCCTGAAAAAGAGCAAAAATTAGCGAAATTTTACACCGTGGCGTTGCAGAAATTTCGCCAGAAAAAAGGCGAATCACCTCCGCGACTGGCGGCCCTGACGATGGTGGCGAGTGCGATTCTGAACACCGACGAGTTTGTGACGAAGCCATGAATTACCAGGAACACATCCGCCTCGAAGCGGCCCGGCTCGAAACCCGGCGGCATTTTCTGAAGCAATGCGGCAGTGGCCTCGGGGCGCTGGCGCTGGGTTCGCTGCTGGGGAGTTGTGGCAGCCGAGAAACGGTTTCAGCCACTAACCCGCTGGCCCCGAAGCAGCCGCATTTTTCGCCAAAAATCAAGTCGGTGATTTACCTGCACATGGCCGGGTCGCCGTCGCAACTGGAGTTGTTCGATTACAAACCCGAACTGGCCCGCTGGCACGGACAGGATTGTCCGCAGTCGTTTCTGGAGGGGAAAACCTTCGCCTTCATCCGCGGCGTGCCCAAGATGCTCGGGCCGCAGGCGCAGTTTGCGCAGTACGGTCAGTCGGGTGCGTGGGTGTCGGAACACGTGCCCCACTTTCAAAATCTGGTGGACGACGTAACGTTCCTGAAAGCCATGTACACCGACCAGTTCAACCACGCCCCGGCGCAACTCCTGATGCACACGGGATCGCCCCGGCTGGGTCGGCCCGGCATGGGCACCTGGGCAACCTACGGCCTCGGTACCGAAAACCAGAATTTGCCGGGTTACATCGTGCTTACGTCGGGCGGCAAGTACCCCGAAGCGGGCAAGAGCATCTGGGGCAGCGGCTTTTTGCCCTCGGTTTACCAGGGCGTGCAGTGCCGCTCGTCTGGCGAACCGGTGTTGTTTGTGGACGACCCCAAAAACGTGGATCGCGACCTGCGCAAAGCCTCCATCGAAACCATCAACGCCCTCAACGCGCAGACGTACCAGGAATTCGGCGACCCCGAAACCCTCACGCGCATTGCCCAGTACGAACTGGCCTTCCGGATGCAGGTGGAAGTGCCCGAAGTCATGAACATTTCCCGCGAACCGGCATCCATCCACGAACTCTACGGCACCACGCCGGGCGGGGTTTCGTTCGCCAACAACTGTTTGCTGGCGCGGAAACTGGTCGAAAATGGGGTGCGCTTCGTGCAACTCTTCGACTGGGGCTGGGATTCGCACGGGTCTTCGTCGAGTGAAGCGCTCGAAATTGGCTTCCGCAACAAATGCCGCGACGTGGACAAGGGCATGAGCGCCCTGCTGCTCGACCTCAAACAGCGCGGCCTGCTCGACCAGACGCTCGTGGTGTGGAGCGGCGAATTTGGCCGCACGCCCATGCAGGAAAACCGCGACAACAAGCCCGCGCCGTTCATGGGCCGCGACCACAACCCCGGCGCCTACACGCTCTGGATGGCGGGCGGCGGATTGAAAAAAGGCTTCAGTTGGGGCGAAACCGACGAATTGGGCTACCAGGGCGTCAGCGGGCGCACGCACGTCCACGATTTCCAGGCCACGATTCTGCACCTGCTCGGCTTCGACCACGAAAAACTCACCTACGAATTCCAGGGCCGTCACTTCCGGCTCACTGATGTAAGCGGGAAAGTCATCACGCCGATTCTTGCCTGAAATTTTGAAAGGAAACACCGGTTGGACGATTTTCTTAATCCGCGAAAATCCGCCCAATCCGTGTCATCCATGTTCCTACTCATACCCCTATTTTCCAAAGGCGGTTTTGAAAACGGCGGTTGGGCGCTAATTTTGACCGTCCGATACGCAGTTCATCCTCTTTGCCCGTACCCAACATGGCTGAAGTAATCCGAATGCCCCTTTTGAGCGACACCATGACCGAAGGCGTTATTGCCGAGTGGCTCAAAAAGGAAGGCGATACCGTAAAAGCCGGTGACATCCTGGCGGAAATCGAAACCGACAAGGCCACGATGGAACTGGAAAATTACGCCGAAGGCACCCTGCTGCACATCGCCGCCAAAAAAGGCGACACGGTTCCCGTCAACGGTGTGCTGGCCGTGGTGGGCGCGCCGGGTGAAGAATTCCAGGGCCTGCTCAACGGCAACGCCCCCGCAGGCGGCAACACGATTGCTTCCCAGAAGTCGGAAAACGACGCCCAGGCCGCCGTACCGGCGGGTGAAGACCAGCAAATTGCCGCCGCCACCGGCTCGGGCAACGTCAACCAGCGTTCGTCGGACGGGGGCGCAAAAACGGAAGCCATCGCCGCTCCGCCCGCCACTTCCGCCGAGCCGGTCGGCAACGCGACGGCGATCAAAATGCCCAAAATGAGCGACACCATGACCGAGGGCACCATCGTGACCTGGCTCAAAAAGGTGGGCGATAAAGTAAAATCGGGCGATGTGCTGGCCGAAGTCGAGACCGACAAAGCGACGATGGAACTGGAAAACTACGATGACGGTACGCTGCTGTACGTCGGGCCGAAAGAAGGTGATTCGGTGAAAGTAGACGACGTGATCGCCATCGTGGGTGAGGAGGGAGCCAACTTTCAGGCCCTGCTCAGCGGCGGTACGGCGACCCCGCCGCAAAACGGTCAGGCACCGGCCACCAACGGCCAGGCCCAACCCGCTGCCGAGGCGCCCGCCGCCGATGGCGACGACCGCGTGAAAGCCTCGCCGCTTGCTAAGCAGATTGCCAAAGACAAGGGCATCGATTTGAAGGCCGTGCAGGGGTCAGGCGAAAACGGTCGCATCGTTAAGCGCGACATCGAAACCTTCACGCCAGGCGAAAAAATGGCGCAGCCTGCCGTTGCCGCTCCCGAAACAGCCCCCGCGCCCGCTGCGAAACCGGCCCCCGCCCCGGCTCAACTGCCGAAGGTGTACGGCGAAGAAAGTTTCGAAGACGTGGCCCTGAGCCAGATGCGGAAGGTGATTGCCCGCCGCCTCGGCGAAAGCAAGTTTTCGGCCCCGCACTTCTACGTCACGATGGAAATCAACATGGACAAGGCCATCGTGGCCCGGAATTCCATGAACGAAGTCGCGCCGGTCAAGATTTCCTTTAACGATCTGGTCATTAAAGCCGCCGCCGTGGCCCTGCAAAGCCACCCGGCCATCAACGCCTCGTGGCTCGGCGACAAAATCCGCTACAACCACCACATCCACGTCGGCATGGCCGTGGCCGTGGACGAGGGCCTGCTCGTGCCGGTGCTTCGTTTTGCCAACCTGAAATCGCTCTCGGCGCTGTCGATGGAAGCGAAAGATCTCGGCGGGAAGGCCAAGAACAAGAAACTTCAGCCCACCGAAATGCAGGGCAATACGTTTACCATCAGCAATTTGGGAATGTTTGGTGTGGACGAATTCACGGCCATCATCAACCCGCCCGACGCCTGCATCCTCGCCGTGGGCGGCATTAAGGAAACGGTGAAAGTGGAAGGCGGACAAATCAAACCGACGAGCGTGATGAAAGTAACGCTCTCGAGCGATCACCGCGTGGTGGACGGGGCCAAAGCCGCCGCCTTCCTGCAAACGCTCAAGGGCTTGCTGGAAGATCCGATCCGGTTGCTGATTTGATGTTCACAAACCAGATGTCGGAGGCAGGAAGTGAGAAATCGGAACGTTTTTTCTGATTTCATACTTCCCACCTCCGACTTCGTTTTTACCACCATGGAAATCCCTAAAATCCACGCCACGACCGTTGTCGGCGTAATGCACAACGGCGAAATCGCGCTTGGGGCCGACGGCCAGGCCACGATGGGCAACACCGTTGCCAAAAGCAACGTGAAGAAAGTGCGCCGCCTCGCCGATGGCAAGGTCGTGGCGGGTTTCGCGGGCAGCACCGCCGACGCCTTTACGCTCATCGAACGGTTTGAGGAAAAACTCAATGCCTTTGGGGGAAACCTACGCCGCGCGGCGGTCGAACTGGCGAAAGAATGGCGCACGGACCGCTTTCTGCGCAACCTTGAAGCGATGATTGTGGTCGCCAACCAGGAAGAACTCTTGCTCATTTCCGGCAACGGCGACGTGCTCGAACCCGAGAATGGCGTGGCCGCCGTCGGGTCGGGAGCCTCGTTTGCGCAGGCTGCCGCCACGGCCCTCAAAAAACACGCCCCGCACCTGACCGCCGAGGAAATCGTGCGCGAAAGCCTGCACATCGCCGCCGACATCTGCATTTACACCAACCACAACCTGGTGGTGGAGCGGGTGGGTTGATTTTTCAATGAAAGTTTCTACTTTGCTGCTCAATTCCTGTACGGCATGGATCCGAAGAAAAAATTAGCCCAATTGGACGGCCTGGTTGCTGATTTAATCATCGGCCAGAATCGGTTGATTGAGGACGTGTCCGTTTTGAAAGAACAGGTCAAGCAACTGGTTGATTTCCAGCGTCAAAGCCTTGATTTCCAGCGTCAAAGCCTTGACTTCCAACGCCAGAGTTTTGATTTTCAACGTCAAAGCGTTGACTTTCAACAGAAAATGGGGATGCAACTGGAAGGAATACACGATTTCCTCCGTCAAATAGCGGGTGACTTCCAGGACCTCAGAACAGAGAACAAGCTCCTCACCGACCACGAAACCCGCCTTCGTACGCTTGAATCGATTCTTTTGAAAGCCAGCTAACCGACGTTCCCTGACCAACCCGGCCCGTGATGCAAGTCATGGGCTTTTTTGTTTTCTTGCCGCCAAACCTCCGAACCCCATGAAGTCTATTTTTCGTCTCCTTATTTGCGTCTTGTTCAGTAGTCAGTATTCATTTTTCGTTGCAAAAGCCCAATCGCCCGACTTGCTCCGGCAGTCCTGGCCCGCGAGTTGGGTTACCTGTCCCGGCGTAAGTACCCGCGACTACGGCGTGTTTCATTTCCGGAAAACGTTGGAATTGGCCGCCAAACCTGCCTCGTTCGTCGTACACGTCTCCGCCGACAACCGCTACCGGCTGCTGGTCAATGGCCAGCCCGTGGGCGGTGGCCCGGCGCGGGGCGATTTGGCCCACTGGCCCTACGAAACCTATGACCTCGCGCCGATGCTGAAAGTCGGCAAAAACGTGCTGGCGGCGCTCGTCTGGAACATGGCCGAACATGCCCCCGTGGCCCAGCAGACCATCGCGACCGCCTTTTTGATGCAGGGAAATGGTACCGCCGAAGCCATCGTGAACACGGGCGTGAAGGCTTCCGGCTGGAAAGTGCTGAGAAACGACGCCTATACGCCCTGCTCGACCGACAACATGGCCCGGTTGCGGACGTACATGGTCATCGGCCCCGGCGACCGGGTGGACGGCAGCAAGTTTCCCTGGGGTTGGGAAAGCGCCGATTTCAACGACGCGGCCTGGGCTGACGCGCAGAATTTCCACCACGCCGACCCGCAAGGCCAGGGCACCGACAACCTCTGGACGCTCACACCCCGGCCCATTCCGCTGATGGAAGAGACCCCGCAACGCGGCCTCGTCGTGCGCCGCGCCGAAGGCTTAAATGTCCCGAGCGGTGAGTTTTTAACTGGAAAAACACCGCTAACGATTCCCGCCAAAACGACCGTTAAAATTCTGCTCGACCAAACGGTTGAAAC
Organism: Spirosomataceae bacterium; assembly: GCA_965249815.1. Taxonomy (GTDB): domain Bacteria; phylum Bacteroidota; class Bacteroidia; order Cytophagales; family Spirosomataceae; genus JAJAZB01. The sequence goes on from CBDFMV010000003.1 coordinate 3,654,481, forward strand.
CACGGCCTACCCCGAACTTACCATCACCGGCGGCAAGGGCGCGACGGTGACGCTGACCTACGCCGAAGCGTTGTTCAAAAAAGAACAACCCGCCTACGCCCAGAACAAGGGCAACCGAAACGACATTGAAGGCCGCGAAATCCGGGGCAATTTCGACCAGTTCCTGCCCGACGGCGGCGCGAACCGACACTTTCGCCCACTCTGGTTCCGCACCTGGCGCTACCTTCAACTTGAGGTGCAAACCGGCGACGAGCCGCTCAACATCAACGACTTGTATAGCTCGTACACGGGTTATCCCTTCAAACAGACGGCCAGTTTTTCGAGCAGCGACCCCAGTCTGACCGACATCTGGAATGTAGGCTGGCGCACGGCACGGCTCTGCGCCAACGAAACCTACTACGACTGCCCGTACTACGAACAACTTCAGTACGAGGGCGATACGCGGATTCAGGCCCTCATTTCGCTCTACGTCACCGGCGACGACCGCCTCATGCGCAAGGCCATCGACGATTTCTACCACTCCCGCGTCAGCGAGGGCCTCACCCAGGGTCGCTACCCCAGCAACCGGTTGCAGGTGATTCCGCCGTTTTCGCTGTACTGGTGCTCGATGGTGTACGATTACTGGATGCACCGCCGCGACGACGCCTTCGTGGGCCAGTACCTGACGGCCATCCGCGGCGTGCTCGATTGGTACGAACGGCACACCGACGCGCCGAAAGCCATGCTCGGCCCGATGGCCTGGTGGAATTTCGAGGACTGGAACCGCCGCTGGCCCAACGGCACTCCGCAGGGGGCTACCGACGGAAATTCGGCGGTCGTCACGCTGCACTACGTGTACACGCTCAACCAGATGGCCCCGCTGTTCGAGGCATTTGGCAAAAAATACGAGGCCGGGCAGTTTCGGGCGACGGCCACCCGCCTCGCGGCCTCCACGATGAAGCGATGTTTCGACGAAAAAACGGGCCTTCTCGCCAGCACGCCCGACCGGCAGCGGTTTTCGCCCCACGCCAACATCCTCGGTGTGCTCAGCGGGGCCATTCCCCCGAACCAGCAAAAATTGGTGTTGCAAAAGGTGCTCGCTACCGACTCGCTGTTGAGCCAGATGACGTTTTACTACCGCTTTTACCTGAATCAGGCGCTCAAAAAAGCGGGCATGGCCGATTTGTACTACGCCCAACTCAAACCCTGGCGTGACATGCTGGCCATCGGCCTGACCACGTTTGCCGAAGAACCCGAGCCGACGCGCTCCGATTGCCACGCCTGGAGCGCCAGCCCGAATTACGACTTCCTGGCCACGATTTGCGGGATTACACCTGACGCGCCGGGTTTCTCGAAACTAAAAATCGCTCCGGCGCTGGGCGAACTCACGCAGGTTTCGGGAAAAATGCCGCACCCCGCCGGAGAAATCGCGGTTTCGTTTGCCAGAAGCGGTCCAAAAGGCCTGACGGGCGAAGTCACGCTGCCCGTCGGGTTGACGGGAACGCTGGTCTGGCAAGGAAAAGAGACGGCACTAAAAAGTGGCAGGCAAACCGTGTCGTTTTAATCCACTGGTCGGCAGAGGTAGTACGCGCCCGCGCCGAGTACCGTACTCGAAAACAGGCAAAGCACGCCCAAAAACACGGTCAGGCTGAGGTCGTCGTCGGGCGTAACGGCTTCGGGGCGGGCGAACAGGAAAACCGTCCGGCCAATCAGAATCAGCGCGCCCGCCACCGAGCCGGACAGCATGAGCCAAAGCACGGCGGGCACACGCTCCCAGCGGTAGCGACGCACGGCGGAAGAAGGAGTTTTTTCCATGAAAACAGGTCAGCGTACCGGAAAACCAGCGGGTTCGGCAAAACGGCTGTCCGATAAAAACGACGCGTCGCTCAGGGTGTTCAGAAACGCGAGGAGTTTCTTTTTCTCGTCGTCGGTCAGTGGAATGCCGAGGCGACCGTTTTGCTTCAGCAGCGGGTCGAGGTTGGGCGTATCCTGCACCCCCGACGCGTAGTGGTCGAGCACCTGGGCGAGGGTCTGAAACCGCCCGTCGTGCATGTAGGGCAGGGTATTGACCACGTTGCGCAGGCTCGGCACCCGGAATTTGTAGCGGTCGGTAACCTGGCCCGTCACCCGCGCCCGGCCCTCGTCGATGACCTTGATCAGCGAAGGCTTTCCATTCACGTACTCCACTTTCGTGCGCTCGAACAGCGACAGGCCGTTGTTGCGAAAACTGCGGTCGGTGAACAACTCGCCCGTGTGGCAGTTCTGGCAGCCTTTGTCCCTGAACAACTGCAACCCCGCCAGTTCGTCGCTGGTGAGCGTGGCCCCGGCTTCCTTCCGCGCGTACTTGTCGTAGCGCGAATTTCCCGAAACCAACGCCCGCATGAACTGCGAAAGGGCCTGCATCGTGCGTTCCGACGTGATTTCTTCCGAACCAAACGCGGCTTTGAACAGCAGTGCGTACCCGGCCCGCCGCTGAAGTTTTTTCACTACGTTGTCCATTTTTTCGTCCATCTCGTCGGGGTGCTCGATGGGCGTCAGCGGCTGCTGATCGAGGTCGGTGACCGAGCCGTCCCACATGAAATTTTCGTCCCAGGCCAGGTTTTGGAGCGGCAGCGCGTTGCGCAGGCCCGTACGGCCCTCGATGCCGTGGCTTAAATCGTGCAGGTGGTGCGTGAAGCCGTAGTACTGCCGGTGGCATTCGCCGCAGGAAATGGTGCTGTCGCGGGAAAGCACGCCGTCGTAAAACAGGGTTTTGCCCAACGCGAAGCCTTCTTTCGTCACTGGGTTTTTGCTGGCGGGGTAAACGGGTTGCGGGAAATTTTTCGGAACGTAAAACAGCGGCGCTTGCGTCGGCACGGGCGGTTCCGGCGCTACTTCCCCACCGGAATGCGCCGCGCAGGCCCAGACCAGAACACCGAGAAGGAGGAAGTAAACCGTTTTCATTTGCCTAAAAAAGAACCGTCACGTGGATCATCGCCCGGCCGTTGGCCCGGATTTGCCCGTCGGCGAGGCGCTGGGCGAGGGGCAGTTGCGCGTTCACCCCGACGGAAATATGCCGGAAGTACGATTCGACGCCCAACGTGCCGAGCGTGAGGTAACCGCCCGTATTCGGGTTCCGCTTGCCCGTATCGAGGTCGCGGGCGGCGTTTTCGAGCGTCACGCCCGCGTTGGGCATGAGGGTGAAATCACCCCATTTTTTCACATAGAACACGCTCGACGAGGCCGTCTGCCGGTTTCCGAACCGGTAGCGGTTCGCATTTTTTGTCGTCAGGCGGTAGGTGAAATCGGTGTTCCAGCCCCAGCGCCGGTAGCGGAGCGTGTAGATAACGTTGAGGAGCAAGTCGGTGCTGCCCGTGCCGAGCTGAAAATTCGGGTTGGCTACCTCCGAGCCGTCCTGCTCGTAGCGAAAATGGCCCGTGGGCAGTTTCACGCCCCCGCCAACGAGCAGGTTGTGGTCCACGGTGTGCATCGTGGTGTCGAGGGCCGTGTTCACCAGATTGTAGTGCGCCAGCACGGTGGCATCGCCGAAACCCTGCCGACGCAGCGGACCGTCGGCTCCGGCTTGCTGGTTGACGTTGTAGGGCAGAAACGCCAGAACCTGCACCCGTTTCAGGGGGTAAAACCGACCCCAGAGTTCCCAGTTCTGGTAGGTTTCCTGCGTGCCGAGAAACAGACTCGTCAGGTGCGAATTGTAGCTTTTGGTGCGGTAGCGCAGGCCAAAAAAGGAGCGCCCGGATTGAGGCATAATGCCCAGAAACGAACTGCCCGCCCCGCACCCGCAGATGTCGCAGGCGAGGGTGGAAAGGGGCGCGAGGGCGAAAAAGAGGAGGAGTTTTTTCATGCGGAGGCGCAGCGACGCGGGTTAGTTGGGAGGTGCGGCGAAACGCGGATTGGTCAGGAATTCGCGGTCCGTCAGGGTTTTCAGGAAAGCCACCAGTTGCCGTTTTTCTTCGTCAGAAATCGGGATGCCGAGCCTGCCTGTCGGCTTCAAAAGCGGGTCGAGCGTGGGGCCGTCTTTCACGCGCTCGCGGTAGTGGTCGATGACCGTTTCGAGGTCGAAAAACCGCCCGTCGTGCATGTACGGCTTGGTGACCTCGGCGTTCCGCAGGCTCGGCACCCGGAATTTATACAAATCGGCGCTACTTTCGGTAATGCGGGCGCGGCCCGAATCCGGCGTCACGCCGGGGCCGAGGCCGTTGTTGCGGAAACTGTGGTCGGTGAACAGCGTCCCGGCGTGGCAACCGGCGCACCCTTTTTCCGAAAAAAGCCGCAGGCCCGTCTTTTCGTCGTCGGTGAAGGCTTCCTGCCCGCGCCGGTAGCGGTCGTAACGCGAATTAGCCGAAACCAGCGTGAGCATGAACTGCGACAACGCTTTCAGAAATTGGGCCGTCGTGATTTCTGCCGAGCCGTAGGCGGCCTTGAACAAAGCGGGATACCGGGGCGACTGACGCAGTTTTTCGAGTACGTTTCCCAACTTCTCGTCCATTTCCACCGGGTTTTCGAGCGGCGCAACCGGCTGCAAATCCAGGTCGTGAACGCCCCCGTCCCAGAAAAAAGCCGGTTCCCAAGCCAGGTTCTGAATCGGTTGGGAATTGCGCGTGCCCGTGCGGTTGTCGATGCCGTGGCTGACGTCGTGGCCGTGGTGCGTGAAGGCGAAATCCTGCCGGTGGCATTCGGCGCAGGCCACGCTGCCGTCGCGGGAAAGCAGCGGATCGTAAAACAGCCGACGCCCCAGTTCGACCCCGGCGGGCGTCAGGGCGTTTTTGCTCAGGTCATACACCGGGACCGGAAAAGTCGGCGGCGTGGCAAACAGCCCCTCCGGCGGCGGGTCGCGGCGGCCCGTGCAGGCCCCGACCGCCAGCGCGACGGCCAGGGCTTGAAGGAGGCGTTTTGTGCGTCGGTTCACGCCGCTTATTGTTTGTCGTTGTGAATGTGGTCCACCACGAACATGCTTTTGTAATTGTCGGCCAGCGGCGTGGCGGCAGCCGGGCTGTGGACGTTGTTGGTCGTGGCGAGGCTGATTTTCGTCGAACCATCGAACACCTTGAGCGCATCCACGTAGAGGTGGATGTCGGGCGAAATATCCTTGCGCACCGTCACCAGTTCCGAACCCACCGGCAGCGTGACCGTGCGGAGGTTGTTGGGGGCCGGGGCCGTCATGCCGCCAAATCCGCCGACGTGAAGCTGAAACTGACGAAGGCCGCTGGCCCGTAGCGGTACCACGGGCGAGGTGCCTTCCATTTTCATAAAAATGTAGCCCGAATTCCACGACCAGTACATGCCGTCGTCGCCGTACGAGGCCACGTCGAGTACGCCCGTGCGCCTGGCCACGTCGGCCACGCTGCGGGCGCTGTCCACGCCGACGGTGAAGGTGAGGGCCTTGTAATTTCCGGCGGGCACGTCGTTCAGCGTGGCGCTGAGCGAGGCGGCGTCACTTTGCCGTACCAGAAAATACTGGTCGGGAAATTTCACTGTCGAGCCGTCGTCTTTCGTCAGCGACACGTTGGAAATAAAGTAGTTGAACGCCGTCAGGGTGAGGTCTTCGCCGCTGGCGTTTTTGGCGGTCGTCTGGCCGAGCACGAGTTTCTGCCCGCCGAGGCGGTTGTCAAATTCAAGGTTGACGCTGTTTTTATCGGTGGCGCTGAACGCATCCAGGTCGTCTTTTTTGGAACAAGCCACCACGATCAGGCCGAGACTGAGGGCGGAAAACAGGGTAAGCAGGTGCTTTTTCATGAAAAGTAAAGGGGAAAACAGCCACGGCGGAACGCCAGCAAGGCGAAGCCGGAGCGGATTCGTTGATGATTGAAACGAAGAAATGGAAAAGCCACGGCGCGGAAAGGCCGGGTGACGAACGGACGGAGTTCGTTCAGGCGCGGGGCGGGTGGAAAAACAGCGTGGCGCAGCCCGCAGTCAGGAGCGCGGCGTAGGCCGGGAAAGCGTGGGGCGACCGTTGGGCGAAATCTGGCGCGGGTACTATCGGCCTGGGTTGCGAAACGAACGACAACTCGAACAAAAACCGCAGCAGTTCGTGGCCTTTCTGGCTTTGTTCCTGCTCCTGAACGGCTTGCAGGCGCTTGGCCAGGTAGCACTTGCCGTCGCAATGCAGGTCGGGGCGGGTTCGGTTTTCGCAGAGGTAGCGGGCGATGTAGTCCTTGCGCAGTTGGTAATCCACGAAAATCGCCGGCACGATGAGCACCCGCAGCGTCAGCAACGCCATCAGGAACAGCACGTCGATACGGACCCGGTTTTTCATCGTGGAAGTCATCGCGGAGCAAAGGTAGGTACCGAACCCTAAACGGTACGCGGAAAACGGTTATTTTGCGGCATGGCATTTCCCACCCGCGAACCCGAAACCACCCAACCCACCCGCTCCCTCGGTCTGCTCGACGCCACGATGATCGTCATCGGCTCGATGATTGGCTCGGGCATTTTCATCGTCAGCGCCGACGTGGCCCGCACCCTCGGCGCGCCGGGCTACGTGCTCGGCACCTGGGTGCTGACGGGCGTCGTCACGCTCATTGCCGCGCTCAGCTACGGCGAACTGGCCGGGATGATGCCGCGCGCGGGCGGCCAGTACGTGTATTTGCAGGAAGCCTACAACCCGCTCGTCGGGTTTCTGTTCGGCTGGACGACGTTCCTCGTCGTCGAAACGGGCACGATTGCCGCCGTCGCCACGGCTTTTGCCCGCTACACAGGCGTGCTATTGCCGTTTTTTGGCGAAGAGAACGTCGTGCTGAACGCGTTCGGGTTGAAACTCAACACCGTGCAACTCCTCGCCGTGGCCGTGATTGCGTTGCTGACGACCATCAACCTGCGCGGCGTCCGCGAAGCGAAGTTTGTCCAGCTCCTTTTTACCGTGACCAAAACCAGCGCGCTGCTCGGCCTGGTCGTGCTGGGCGTCGCCGTTGGCTCGAACTTCGATTTCTGGCGGCAAAACGTGGCGCACTTCTGGGAAACCTACCGCACCGACGTGGTCAATGGCGTTGCGACCACCACGCCACTCGGCGGATTCAGCCTCCTGACGGCCTTTGGGCTGGCGATGGTCGGGCCGCTGTTTTCGTCGAGCGCCTGGAACAACATCACTTTCACCGCCGCCGAAGTGAAAGACCCGCGCCGGAGCATTCCGCTGAGTTTGCTGTTCGGCACCCTCACGGTCAGCGCGTTGTACATCGCTGCCAACGTGGCTTACCAGATGTTGTTGCCGGTGAAGGGCGACCCCGCCGGGGCCGACGTGGTGGCGCGGGGCATTCAGTTTGCCGCCAACGACCGCGTGGGCACCGCCGCCGCCGCCCAGATTTTCGGCACCATTTCGACCGTCATCATGGCGGTTTTCATCATGGTTTCCACGTTTGGCTGCAACAACGGCATCATCCTCGCCGGGGCGCGCGTCAGCTTCGCGATGGCGCGCGACGGGCTGTTTTTCCGAAAAGCCGGGGAATTGAATCGCCACGGCGTACCTGGTTTCGCGCTGGTGATTCAGGGCGTTTGGGCCAGTCTGCTTTGTTTGTCGGGCACGTACGGACAACTGCTCGATTACACCGTGTTCGTGATTCTGCTATTTTACATCCTTACCACGGCGGGGGTGTTCGTGCTGCGCCGCCGTCGGCCCGACGCCGAGCGGCCCTACCGGGCGTTTGGCTACCCGGTGTTGCCGGCGTTGTACATCGGCTTCGCGGCGCTGCTTTGCCTGGATTTGCTTTGGTTTAAACCCGTCACGAGCGGGGCCGGGCTGGGGATTGTGGCGCTGGGGTTGCCGGTGTTCTGGCTGTGGCGGCGAAAGAAGCCCGTGGGCTGAACGAGCCGCACCGTTTACTTTCCATCCGGCTGCTGCTGGCTCACGCAGTGCATTCCGCCCCCACCCCAGTTGACGGCCAGCGGGTTGATCTGCACCACCTTCCGGTTGGGGTACAGGTGGGTGAAAAGCCGCCGGACCTGCTCGTCTTTTTCCCACTCGCGGAGCGGCATTCCCGGTTTCCAGTAGGCTGGAATGAGCACGACGCCGTTGGTGACGAGGAAATTGAGGTAGCTCACCGCCGGGACCATCCGGGCCGTGTCGCCGTTTTTTAGCCCCCGGATGCCCGTTCGCCGCCGGGACGAATCGCTCAACACGATGGCTTTCACGAACAACGACAGGTCGGGACATGGCACCCGAATCACGCGCAAGGGGTTCCCGTCGGTGTCGGTGGCGCGGTGCAGCGTGGCGGCGTACTCGTCCAGAATGGGCGCATCGAGGCGGGCAATGGGGTTGCTGGCGCGCTCTTCCGCGTCGATTTGCGCCACCAGCACCGTTCGAGGGTCGACGAACCGCGCTACTTCGTCCACGTGGCCGTTGGCGCCGCCCGCGTAGTAGTTGCCAGCGGTCGGGCCATCCAGCACGACGCGGTCGTGGTAGGTCATGCGTTTCAGCCAGACGAGCTTCTTCTGACCCATCAGCCGCAGGTATTCGCGTTCAATTTCGGCGAGCGATTTTCCCGGATTGCGTTGCCGGGCCGTTTCTTCAATCGTCACCAGCAACCCCTGCCCGTTGGTTTCCAGTCCGCCGCCTTCGGCCACAAAGTCAGAACGAACCACCGGCCAGTGGTACTGCCGGGCCAGCTCGTTGTCGGCCAGGCCCTCCTCGTCGTCCACAGCGGTGATTTTCTGGTCTTCCGGCATCGACTTGACGCCGTAGCTGGTGTACCGAAAATCGGCCATGCTCAGGGTGCCGGTTGGGTTTTCGAGAAACAGCGGGCCGGGATCGCGCATCCAGAACGAGTAATGGCTGTTCTGAATCCACATGACCCGGCTGGTGTCGGCTCCCATTGCCGCCAGCAGTAGGTTCCCCGCCCGGCGCATCGAATCGGTTTTGAACAAAATCTTCACGGGCACGTGGGGCTGAAGAGCGACAACCATGCGGGCCAGGACGCTGTCGCGGGCGGGCCGCGAGTGCCAGCCCAGCCAGATGGCCGCCTGGGGTTCCCATTCAGCGGGAAATCGGTGGGCAGGTTGGTTTTCCGACTGGCACGAAGCGAGCGCGAAAAAGGTGAGGAGCAGCGGTGTGAAAAATCGCATGGGGCTAAACGTGGGTTTGGGCGGGAAAAGGTACCGATTTTCCGGAACGTGCCACCGAATGCTGGAGAGGGATCGGAGATAGTGGTTTTTCTCGCAGGAAGTGTTTATTTTTCGGAGTAAAACCCAACCCACCTTTCATCATGTTAAACGTTTACTCCCCGCTGGCCGCGGTGGCACTGCTGTTGCTGGCCGGCTGCGCCACTTCCCCGCGAAATTCCGTAGCCACTTCCCCCCAACTGCCCGAACGGCTCGGGCTTTTTCGCCCACTCAGCCGCGTTCAGTTCATCGAAAAAAACAACCAGAGCCATTACGACGAAGCCCTGACCCGCTACGCGGCGAGCGTGTTGCTCGACGAATTCAGCGCCATGAATCAGGCGCACGAAACCGTACCGCTCCGTCCCGAACCCACCCTCCAGCGCCGCCTCGACGGCGTGCTGACGGGCCTGTTTCGCGGACTGAACGATCCCAGAGAACGCGCGACGGCCCGCGTTCCGGAAGTAGTCCGGGAGTTGATGGAAGAAGCCGGTCTCGATTACGCCGTCGGGTTTTACCAGCACGGCTACTCGCGCACGACGGGCAATTTTGCCTGGCAGTCGCTGAAAACGGCGGGGTGGCTGGCGCTCACGTTTGGTTCGACGGGCCACGATGCGACCGGCCAGCCGCGTCTGGCGCAGGCGCTGAGTTTGTCGCGGGAAAACCTGCGGATGGGCACGGTGGTGTTCGACCGGCAACACGACCGGGTGGCGTTTTTCAGCGTGCTCGACACCGCCGCCAACCCCGCCGACGAAAAAGCCGTGCGGGCGCAGGTACGGAGGGCCTTGCGCGGATTGTACCCCCAAACCACTTCGGTGCGTTCCGTTCCGAACGGCTTCGTGGCGAATTGAGGCTCGGCTGTCAGACGGAATCGCCCGCCTCGTCGGTGTATTGAGGTTTTTGGGGCGGCAGGCAGTAGAGCGCCGTCAGGCCGAGGGTAATCCCGATGCTCAGGTTGGTGCTGTAAAACGAACTCCCCAACGCCACGCCGTAACACGCCAGCCCAAATAAGTATTGCCTGGTCAGGCGGCGGATAAACTGCGGGGTCAGCTTCGGGTCGGTCAGGCGGCGGTTCACGGCAAACAGCCAGGTGAGGTTCCAACAAAAACCCGTGAGGGCCATCGTCAGCGCGTAAAAACTCACCGCCGTGGGCCGCACGTCGATCATCGGAAATAAATCGCCCAGAATGGCAGTCGGGAAGGGCACGAACGACACGGCCATGAGCAGCACGACGTTCACCAAAATAAACCCGTGGCTGGTGCGGCGGATGAGTTTGAACAGGTAATGGTGGTTGGCCCAATACACGCCGATGGTGAAAAAACTCAGTGCGTAGGCCACGTAACTGGGCCAGAGACTGAGCAGGTAAGGCCGCAGACCGCCCGCCTTCTGCAGGTCGGCGAGGTGCGGAATTTTGATTTCCAGAATCAGCAACGTGATGGCAATGGCAAACACGCCGTCGCTGAAGGCTTCGAGGCGTTGGGTGTTCAGCCCGGCGTTGCCGTCGTTGTGGGGCTTCATCGCGGGGATGGGTTAGTGCAGCCAACCCATCGAATCGAGCCAGTTTTTCAGCCGGTCCATCCAGCGGTCGGGCGTGGTTTTGTTGACCAGCCCGAACCCGTGGCCGCCCTTCGGGTACACGTGCAGTTCGACCGAAACGCCTTTCAGTTTACAGGCTTCGGCAAATTCGAGGCTGTTTTCCAGCGGTACGGCGGTGTCGTCGGCGGCATGGACCAGAAACGTCGGCGGCGTTTTCTCGGTCACCTGCAATTCGTTGGAATACAGGCGCTTCTTTTCCTCCGACGCGTTTTTGCCCAGCAGCCCTTCCGCCGAACCCGTGTGGGCGATGGGCGGCAAAAACGAAATGACCGGATAAATCAGCACCGCAAAATCGGGGCGGACGTTGGTGAGGTCCGTTGTGCCGACGGGCTGCTCGAAGTGCGTTGCGGCGGTGGAAGCGAGGTGACCGCCCGCCGAAAAGCCCAGAATCCCGACGCGGTCGGGGTTCACGCCAAATTCCTTCGCCCGCTGGCGCACCAGCCGCAGGGCCTGCTGGGCGTCCTGCAGGGGGCCGATTTCCTGATTTTCAAAAACTCCGCTCGTCGGCAGGCGGTATTTGAGCACGAAGGCCGTCACGCCAAGTTCGTTGAGGGCTTTGGCCACGTCGGTCCCTTCGTGACCCGAGGCGAGGATGTAATACCCGCCGCCGGGACAAATGACCACCGCCGTGCCGGTTGGTTTGGCGGCTTTGAACACCGTGAGGGTGGGCGTTTGCACGTTGCTGACGCGCAGAATACCGCCGCTGGTTTCGGTTTTTTCAATCAGGCTGACACCGGGTTTGGCGTTGGGCACCACGCCGGGGTAGAGCGGGAGAACGGTTTGGGCGAACACGCCGAACGGGAGAAGGGAAAAGTGGAAGGTAGAAACCAGTCGGTTCATGGTTCGCGGAGGAGGTAGAGGGTATCGGTGAGGTTGGTGTCGAGGTAAATTTCTTCGAGCGGCAAGGTGACGCCGACGCTTTCCAGCGTGATTTCTTCGAAAAACTGCGTGGCCTGGTTCACGAGCGTCCAGAGGTCGTTTTCGCCTTTTCGGTACACGACCACGTCCACTTTGCGCGAATCGACCAACACGTACTCCCGGAGCGTGGGAATGCCCCGGTACAGGCGGAATTTCTCGCCCCGGTCGTAGGCGGCGGTGCGTTTGGAGAGAATTTCAATGATGACGGTGGGGTTGGTGAGGCTACTCCGATCCTCCGGGTTCAGGATGAATTTGCCACAAACCGCCAGCACATCCGGATACGTGAAAAGGCTGTTTTCAGGAATGTGAACCCGCTGGTCACCCGAGAATGCCTGGCAACCCCGGTTTTTTCGGAAATGACTGGTCAGGTTGAACTCAACGTTTCCTTTGATGCGATTGTGGTTTGGCGAAGCCCCGGCCATCGCTTCGGGCGTGTTGCCTTCCAGGTCGCCCATTGGGTAAATGACGCCCTGAAAATATTCGCTTTTGTAGGGCGCTTCGCGCTCACGCCGGAGGTATTCTTCAGGCGAAATGTACGGCTCGGGTTGTGTGGACATGGCGAGGAAGGGGCTGACGGCCAAAGCTACGGTTTTTCGCCCAACGGCTCAACCGGGACCTTCGGCGCTTCTTTGGCCGACTGGCCGGTGGTGATTAGCACCACCGCCGCCACGATGATGCCCGCCGCCAGGAGCATCTGCGGATTAAGGCTTTCGCCCGCCAGCGCCCAGCCGAGCAAAATGGCCACCAGTGGGTTGACGTACGTGTACGTGGCCACGAGTGTCGGCGGGGCCTGTTTCGAGAGCCAGTTGAAGACGCTGAAGGCAATCAGCGACCCCACCACGAGCAGGTACACGAACGACCCGACGGGTTTGGCCGTCAGGGCGGCTCCGTCGAACCGGCCCCACTCGCCCAGCGCCCCGCTCACCAGCAACGAAAGCGTACCGCCAACGAGCATCTGCATGGCTGCAATCCGCGCCGAACTGTACGGCAAGGCTGCTTTCCTGGTCACGATGACCCCCAGGCTCCAGCCCGCCGTGGCGATCAGCAGGGCGGTCACGCCCCAGCCGAAGTAGCGTTCGGCTCCGGTCAGGGCGAGTTGGTCGAGGTTGAGCAGCAAGCCCACGCCCACCAGACCGAGTAGCAACCCCAGTATCACGCGGCCCGTGGGCCGGACGCCGTCGCGGAATTGGAGCAGCACCAGCCAGGCGGGCACCAGCGCCGAAAACAGCGACGCGTAGCCCGAAGGCACCCAGTGGGCGGCTATGGTCACGCCGCCGTTGCCGAGGGTAAGCATCAGAAACCCACCCAATCCGGCCCTGATCCACTCGCGGGCCGACGCCCGAACGCGGGGTTGTTGAACAAGGGCGACGATGAACAAAATCAGCCCGGCCAGTAAATTACGAAAACCCGACGCCAACATCGGCGGCACCGCCTCGACGAGGAACCGGATGGCCAGGTACGTACTGCCCCAGGCCACGTACAGAAAAAATAGACCCAGCCAGATGCGGAGGGAAAGCGAGCGATTCATGGGCGAAAGACGAAAGAGGGCGCAAAGTAAGAATTTGCCCCGGAACCGCCGCCGTTGCCTTATTTTGCGCCATGCGCACGTTTCAACTCGCCATCGACACCGGCGGTACCTTCACCGATTGCCTCGCCACCGACTCCGACGGCAACGCCTACCGCCGGAAAGTCCTGAGCAACGGCACCCTGCGCGGCACCCTGGTCGAACAACTTGGTCCGGCCACGTTCCGGATTTCAACCAACTGGGGCCTGACCCGCGACGTGCTGCGGGGTTACGCTTGCCAGGTAATGGGGCAGGAAAACCGTGCGGTGGTGGAGGCGTTCGACCCGCAGGCGCGGGTAATGATTCTCAATTTTCAGGGGGCAATCAGCCCGGTTCAAACCGGGTTTGAACTCACCGCGGGCGAAGAAGCGCCCGTCCTGGCCGCCCGGCTCGTGACCGAAACGGCCCTCGACGAGGCGTTTCCGCCGCTGTCGATGCGCCTCGGCTCAACCAAGGGCACCAATGCGCTACTCGAAGGCAAGGGGGCAAGGGTCGCGTTTTTCGTCACGGAAGGCTTTGCCGACCTCCTCCGGATCGGCGACCAGAGCCGCCCCGACTTGTTTTCGCTCAGCGCCCGTCGTCCCGAACCGCTCCATACCGACGTGGTAGAGGTCGCGGAGCAAATCAGCGCGACCGGGGAGGTGCTGAAGCCATTGGAATTCTCAACACTCAGCGCTCAACTCTCGGGTATGAAGGCGGATTCCGTCGCCATTTGCCTGAAAAACGCTTACCGGAATCCCATCCACGAGCAGCAACTGGCCGCCGCGTTGCGCCCGCATTTTCGCTTCGTTTCGGTTTCGACCGAGCTTTCGCCCCACATTAAATTCCTGGCCCGGACCGAAACCACGGTCGTCAATGCCTACCTCGCGCCGGTCATTCACGACTACCTCCGCGCGATTCAGGCCCGGATGCCCGGTGGCACGCTCCACGTGATGACCAGCGCCGGGGCGTTGGTGAGTGCCGACCGGTTTCAGCCGAAAGACAGCCTGCTGAGCGGCCCGGCGGGGGGCGTGGTGGGCGCGGCGGCGGTGGCGCGCCGGGCGGGTTTCCCCCGAATCATCACCTTCGATATGGGCGGCACCAGCACAGACGTGGCCCGCTACGACGGGGCGTTCGACTACCGCTTCGAAACCACCGTCGGGGCCGCCCGCCTGCAGGCCCCCGCGCTGGCGATCGAAACCGTGGCGGCGGGTGGCGGCTCGATGTGCGGCTTCGACGGCTTCCGGCTGTTCGTGGGGCCGGAAAGCGCCGGGTCGAATCCGGGTCCGGCGTGCTACGGCGCGGGCGGTCCGCTCACGATTACCGACGTGAACCTGCTGCTGGGCCGCCTCGATCCGGCGTCGTTCGGCATTCCCGTTTTTCCCGAAAAAGCCCAAAACCGGCTGGACGAACTGCTCGACCGGCTGCAATCAGCCTCCGGCCAGCGCCCTCTGATGCAAACCGTGCTGGAGGGCTTCGTGCGGATCGCCGACGAAACGATGGCCGAAGCCGTCCGGAAAATTTCGGTGGCCAAAGGCTACGACCCCGCCGATCACGCGCTGGTGGCGTTCGGCGGCGCGGGCGGCCTGCACGCCTGCGGCGTGGCCCGGTTGCTCGGCATCACCACGATTCTGTTGCCCGCCGACGCGGGCCTGCTTAGCGCCGTGGGAATCGGCGAGGCAACGCTCGAACGCTTCGCCGAGGCGACGGTGCTCGACGAACTTTCCGAAAACACCTGGAATGAGTTGCAAAAAATCCTCGCCCGCCTGGGTGTCGAAGCGTGCGAAGCGGTGCGCGCGGAAGGCGTCGATTCCGAGCGGGTAGTTTTGAAAAGTCAGCTTGCTTTTTTGCGCTTGAAAGGCCAGGAGACCAGCCTCGAACTCGACGTGACCGGTTCGGAAAACGGGGCGAAGTGGCGGGAAATGTTTCGGGAAAAATACGTTCAGACCTACGGACACTGGGTCGAAAACCGGGCCATCGAAGTGGAATCGCTGCGCGTGCGGGCGGGGGAAGCCAACGCTCAGCCAACGGTTGAACCCCACCCGAAAACGGCGGGTAGTCGTGCCGCCTTCACCCGCCGCGAAGGCCCGGCGGTGCTCGCCGACCCGTTCAGCACGGCCTTCATCGCACGTGGTTTTGCTTTGGCCGCCGTCACGCCCGACGGGACAAGGATTCTTGAACAAGTACCTGATTTTCAGGCTGAAAAAACGATTTTTGACGCCCAGACCGAACTCGAACTGTTCACCAACCGCTTCCGGGCCGTGGCTGAGCAAATGGGCGCGATGCTCCAGCGCACGGCGGTGTCGGTGAATGTGAAAGAACGCCTCGATTTTTCCTGCGCCCTGCTCGACGCCGACGGGCGGCTCGTGGCCAACGCCCCGCACATTCCCGTGCATCTGGGTAGCCTCGGCGTGTGCGTCCGGCGCGTGCGCGAAGCCATCGACATGGCTCCCGGCGACGTCGTCGTGACCAACCACCCCGGTTACGGCGGCTCACACCTGCCCGACGTGACGCTGATTTCGCCGGTGTTTGATTTAGGGCGGAGTTACGAAAAAAACGACGCCCTCCGCCCTTCGCCCTCCGCCCTGATTGGCTACGTCGTCAACCGGTGCCACCACGCCGAAATTGGCGGCGTCCGGCCCGGTTCGATGCCACCCAACGCCCGGAACCTGGCGGAGGAAGGCGTCGTGATTTTTCCGATGAAACTTGTCGAAAGCGGCGAAGTCCGGTGGGAAGCCATCCGACAGGTGCTCACCAGCGGCCCGTACCCGACCCGGAACGTGCAGGAGAACCTGGCCGATCTGGCCGCCGCCCTCGCCGCCAATCGCCGGGGCGAAACTGCCCTGCGCCAGTTGGTGACCGAACACGGGCTGGAAAAAGTCCACCGCCAGATGACCGCATTGCTCGATTATTCGGCCCAACGGATGCGCCAGCGGCTCGCGCAACTGCCCGAAAGCGAAGTTCAAGCCGAAGAATTTTTGGACGACGGAACGCACCTCAAGGTGAAAATTTTGCTGGAAAACTGCCAGTCACCCACTGCAAACTGCCAACTGGATTTCACCGGCACCGCCCCCGTTCACCCCGGCAACCTCAACGGGACCGAAGCCATTGCCCGAAGCGTGGTCATGTACGTGCTGCGGGTGTTGCTGGGCCAAGCGGCCCGCGACGAAAACGTGCCGCTCAACGAAGGACTGCTCGAACCGGTACACGTGATTTTGCCCAAAAACTCCATCCTGAATCCTGACTTCCCGGCCAACCCGGAAGCCTGTCCCGCCGTGGTGGGCGGCAACGTCGAACTCAGCCAGCGGCTGACGGGCCTCTTGCTGAAAGCGTTTGGTATTCAGGCCAGTAGCCAGGGGACGATGAACAATGTGCTGTTTGGCAGCGAAACATTCGGCTACTACGAAACCCTCGGCGGCGGCGGCGGGGCGGGGGAGGGTTTCGCCGGCACCACCGCCTGCCAGCAGCACATGACCAACACCCGCATCACAGACCCCGAAATCCTGGAGCGGCGCTACCCGGTGCGGCTGCGGCGGTTTGCAATCCGGCGCGGGTCGGGGGGAGCGGGGCGCTGGCCGGGCGGCGATGGACTGGTGCGCGACTACGAATTTCTCGAAGCCGTCGAACTTTCACTGCTCACCCAACACCGGGTCGAGGCACCGTACGGTCGGCACGGCGGCCAGCCGGGCCACACCGGACGGCAGTGGCTCGTCCGTAGCGACGGAACAGTGGAGTTGCTCGGCGGCGTGGCCGGGGCCATGCTCCAACCCGGCGACCGGCTCGTGGTACAAACGCCCGGCGGCGGAGGTTGGGGAATTGCAGAACGGCCAGTCGGGGGAGATTGACCCGCAAGCGGGGAACGGGAGCGGGGAATTATCGCGTGCCAGCCAGCAAAGCGGGCATGGCGAAAGCCGGAATGGTTTTGGACACCCTTAAAAGTGTGCACAAAAACACAGGTTTCACCCTAAATTTCTCGAACCCATGATTCTGAAAATGGACCGGCTGCCCATCGAGTTGCCCAAACCCAGTAACCCCTCGCCCAACGACGCTGCCGCCGTGCAGCAACTCCTCGGCGGCAAATTCGGGGAAATGTCCACGCTGATGAACTACACCTACCAGTCGTTCAACTTCCGCGGGCGCACCAAACTCCGCCCGTTTTACGACCTCATTTGCAGCATCGCGGGTGAAGAATACGGCCACATCGAGGTCGTTTCCTACACCATCAACCTGCTGCTGACGGGCGTGAGCAAACGCGGTATGGACCCGACCATGACGCCCCTGGCCAATGGCGTGAACGCCCGCCACACGTCGCCCTTCATCGAAAGCGGCCAGACGGCCCTGCCCATGGACGCGATGGGCCGGTTCTGGTCGGGCGAAAACGTGTTCAGCAGCGGCAACCTGAAGCTTGATTTGCTCCACAACTTTTTCCTCGAATGTGGTGCCCGCGCCAACAAAATGCGCGTGTACGAAATGGTGGACGACCCCACCGCCCGCACCATGATTGGCTACCTGCTCGTGCGCGGCGGCCTGCACGTGGTGGCCTACGCCAAGGCCCTTGAGCAACTGACGGGCGTGGAGGTGACTAAGCTGCTGCCCATTCCCGAACTGAGCAACAACGCTTTTCCGGAAGCGAAAAAGTTCATGGAAAATAAGCTGCACCTGAAGCTGTACACCTTCAGCCAGGAAGATTACACCCAGGCGGGCATCATCTGGAACGGCCCGCACCCCGACGACGGCCAGCAAGTAGAAGTCGTGCAGGGCCACCCCGAAGGTTTTCCCGCGCCGGACCTCGACGAAGAGCCGCAACTCGGTGCCCCCGGTGCCGACGATTACGACCCGCAGATGTTCATGGACATGGCGAAAAAGATGGGCGTAAAATTCTAACGGTGCCCGTTTTGCCCAAAAAAGCCCCGGAACTGCTTCGGGGCTTTTTTGTGATTTTGGTGCGGTTCATACGGCCAGTTCCTCCAGTTCCCGCAGGGCTTTCCGCATTTGCCAGACCCGCCACAGGGCGAACGGCACGCAGAACAGGGAGGCCCACTGGAGGCCCTCGCCCAAATCTTCCCAAAACGCCACGAATGCCTCGCCCCGGTTGAAGGCAAACAGCACCGCCGAAAAAAGGGGCAGCAGCACAACCGCCAGCACCGTGTCGCGCCGGAGCAGGTGCCGGATGCGCCGCAGTTCGCGGCGCTGCTCCTGCAACGCGCCAAGCTGCTGGTAGGCGGGGAAATTTTTCACTTTCGCGAAAGCTTCTTCGAAACTCAGGTGGCCGTACTGCATTTTTACCCCGATGTCGGCGGCCATTTCCCGCACCAGCCGGGCTTCGAGGTCATCGTCGAACACGTCGTTGAGAATGACGTAGTCGCGCACGTGCTTGAGTTGGTCGGGCGTCAGCGATTCCATGACGGAAAAACGTGGGAACGAAGTTCTGAATCGGAATGGAGCCAAAAATAAGCAGAAAAGCCCGGCGCACGCCGGACTTTTCACCAAAAAATACGATGGCGCTCACCGTCCGTCCTGGCGCTCGATGGCCCGGATGAGTGTTTGGGCTTCTTTTTCGTCTTTCTCGGGGAAAGCAATCGGCAACCCGGCCAGGGTGTCGGCCACGAGGTGGGCGATGAGCAGTTGCTGGTTGAGGCGGTCGTCCGACGGAATCACGTACCAGGGCGCGTGCTTGGTAGCTGTGGCGTTGATGGCGTCTTCGTAAGCGGCCATGTAGTCGTCCCACGATGCGCGCTCTTTCAAATCGCTTTCGCTGAATTTCCACTGCTTTTCTTCGTCGCGCAGGCGGTTGATGAGCCGCTGGCCCTGTTCTTGTTTGGAAACGTGGAGGTAAAACTTCAGAATGGGAAAGCCATTGCGGACCAGAAATTCTTCAAACTGGACGATGTCGGCGTAGCGTTCGCGCCATAGCCTCGGTTCGCTCTGGGTGGCCGCTTCGGGCAGCGACTGTTCGGCGAGCCGATCAGGGTGCACTTTCAGCGCGATGACTTCTTCGTAGTAACTCCGGTTGAACACACCAATCATGCCGCGCTCGGGCAGCTCGCGCCAGAACCGCCACAGAAAATCGTGCTTCTGCTCCCCGTCCGACGGCTGCTTGAACCCCGTGATCCGAAACCGCGCCGGGTTGACGCCCTCGAACACGTGCCGGATGCTGCTGTCTTTGCCCGCCGCGTCCATGGCCTGAAAAACGAGCAACAGGCCAAAGCGTTCGTGGGCGTGCATCCGGTTTTGAAGCTGGTCGAGCTGGTCCGACAGCGCGCGCAGTTGCCGGGACTGATCGGCCTCGTCGTCGTAAAGCGGGGGGAGGCGGGTGGGCGTTTTTTCGAGTGCAAATTCCCGGTTCCCGTCGTACCGGAAGGCGGTGGCGTCGAAGTCAGTGCGCTTCGGTGTTTTCATGCGGAGTGAAGTTTGGAACGGGCGCTGCGAAAGTCATTCCCAGCCAGAAGATCCTTTCCTGAAAATCCTGTTTCCCCAAAAAATCCTCGTGTTCCAGTCCATCTGGATGCCGTGGGCAATGTCAATTTCGACATGGGCCGCTACGGCATCGAGTTTCTGGCCTCGCCCCGGCACAGTGATCGAAGCCGTTTGATTTTGACAAGAGGAAGTTGGGCGATTTTAGGAAAATGCAAGAAAACAACGATTTTTCCGGCAATTTTCCACGATGAATGCCAAGCAGCCCTTCAACTCCCAATTTAAAACGACCTGTTTCTCCTCTTCCTTGCAAAGAAAAACGTCGCCTCAAACGCCTGAGCGTGCTGCTACTCCTTTTGCTGACCAGCTTCCGGCTGGTGGCTGTGGCGTGGGCCAAAAAAAGCCCTCGTCCGTCCACCCGCCCACTCACGAAAATCAGATTGTGCTGGCCTTTTTCACCTCCTTAAGTTTTATCATCGACGGTCTCGCAATTATTCGTATCTACGCCCGCATTTTTACGAAATGGTGTACCGTACCGGTTTTCCTGATTTTCCGGAAGGTCTTTTTCGATAATTCACGCGTTTGAAAACCTGCTTTTACCCGTAGAACCTCATTTCAAGCATGGAAAAAATGACGAAACCCGCAGTACCGGCGGACGGCCTGGAAGGGCTGAAGCAATACGGCCTGACCGACGCCATTTCGGGTTTTCTGGTATTTCTTCTGGCCCTGCCGCTCAGTTTGGGAATTGCCAGGGCGTCGGAATTCCCGCCGTTGATGGGCCTGGTGACGGCGATGATTGGCGGCATTGTCGTGAGTGTTATTGCAGGTTCCCGATTAACGATCAAAGGCCCGGCGGCAGGGCTTATCGTGATTGTGACCGGGGCGGTAGCCGGGTTTGGGGGTGGCGAACGGGGCTGGCACCTTGCCCTGGGCGCGATCGTGGTGGCGGGATTGGTGCAGGTGCTGTTCGGTGTTTTTAAACTGGGCCGGTTGTCCGAACTGTTTCCGCTTTCGGCGGTACACGGCATGTTGGCGGCGATTGGCCTGATTATCATTGCCAAACAAATTCATGTGCTGCTCAACATCGATCCGGCCCTGACCAAGGGCAAAGCGCCGTTTGAATTGTTCGCGATGATTCCGCAGAGTCTGGCGCACCTCGACCCGAAGGCGACGTTCATCGGGGTGGTGAGTCTGGCCATCGTGCTGGGGCTGCCGATGCTCAAGCACCCGATTGTCCGTAAAATCCCCGCGCCCCTGTTGGTGTTGCTGTTCGCCATTCCAGCGGGACTGTTGCTGGATTTCCAACACACCGAACCCAAGTATGCCCTGGTTCACCTTGGCAATTTGCTTGAGAGCGTGAAGGTAAACGTCGATTTCAGCGGTATCGCGCAGGTGGGCACGTTTGCCAAGTACGTCGTGATGTTTGCGGTGGTGGGCAGCCTCGAATCGCTGCTGACGGTGAAGGCCATCGACGGGCTTGACCCCTACCGGCGCAAGTCGGATTACAACAAAGACCTGATTGCCGTGGGCACGGGCAACGTACTCTCGGCAGTGCTGGGTGGCCTGCCGATGATTTCGGAGGTGGCCCGCAGCTCGGCCAACGTGGCCAACGGGGCCAGAACCCGCTGGGCGAACTTCTTTCACGGCGTTTCGATGCTCGTGTTTGTGCTGCTGGCTTCGCGCCTGATTGAACTGATCCCGAATACGGCCCTGGCGGCGATGCTCATCACTGTGGGCATTCGGTTGGCGCACCCGAAGGAGTTTATTCACGCGTACCGAATCGGATGGGAACAATTGGTGGTCTTCTGCGTGACGATTGTTTTTACCCTCGGTGTGGACCTGCTCGTGGGCATCGGCGCCGGGATGGCCGTGAAACTCATCATCCACTTTTTCAATGGGCAGCCCCTGAGCGCCACCTTCAAAGCCCCCGTGCGGGTGTACACCCTGAAGGGTGATTTTGTGGTCGAAATCAGTTCGGCGGCGGTGTTTACCAATTGGCTGGGCATCAAAAAGCAACTCGACGCCATTCCGGCGGGCAGCAACGTGACCATCAACCTGTCGCAGACCCGCCTCGTCGATCACTCGGTGATGGAGAATCTGCACCTGTTCGAGCAGTCGTACAACGAAGCGGGCGGGCACTGCCACATCACCGGGTTGGAACGGCACAAGGCCATGTCGGGGCACAGGCTGGCCGCCCGGAAACTGAGTTTGTCGTAACCACCTGACCGGGTAGGTGGGCCAACGCCTGGTTTGCCCGCCTGACCCTACCGCGTCTTTTTCTCCTGCGTCCCTTCAGATGTTTCAAAAAATCCTCACGTCGGCTTTGCTGGTGACTGGCCTCGCGGTTCGGCTGTTCGCTCAGAAATTTCCCCACGATGGGCGGCTTTACTTAGGCAACGACAGCACGCGTTATTTCAAGTTTACGCTCAACAACCAACTCTGGCTGCGGCGTACGCAGGCCAACCCCGGCTCGACCGTCAACGGTTTCGACAAAAGCCAGATCACCGACATCGGCATCCGCCGGATGCGGATTCAGGCCTACGGGCAACTGACCGACCGGGTTTTTATTTACACGCAGTTTGGCATCAACAACTTCAATTACCTGAGCGCCCGCAAAGCCGGGTTCTTCGTCCACGACGCCATCGGCGAATACGCGTTCGTTAAAACCCGGCTGTCGCTCGGCATGGGCCTGTCGGCCTGGAGCGGGTTGTCGCGCTATTCGTCGCCTGCGGTGGGCACGATCATGGGCGTCGATGCGCCGCTTTTTGAGCAAAGTACCAACGACGTGACCGACCAGTTTTTGCGGAAACTGAGCGTGTACGCCAAGGGAAAGCTGGGTAAATTCGACTACCGGCTGGTGATGAGCAACCCGTTGGCGTTCCAGACCGAAACCGCGCCGAACACCGTCGCGGTGGTGAAAGTACCGGCGGGCACGGCCAATTTTTCGCCCAAACCGCCCCGGATGCAGTGGAACGGCTACTTTCAGTGGCAGTTTTTCGACCATGAAAGCAACCTGACGCCCTACATGGCGGGCACGTACCTCGGCACGAAGCGGGTGTTCAACATCGGCGCAGGGTTCGTGTACCAACCCGAGGCGATGCTGCATACCACGTTGGGTAGCGCGTCGGGCCGGACGGTCGACAGCGTTTTCACGGCAATGCGCCAACTGGCCGTGGACGTGTACTACGACGCACCCATCGGCACCAAAGGCTCGGCCCTGCACGCGTACGCGGCATTCAGCAACTTTGATTTTGGCCCGAACTACGTGCGCGACAATGGGCCGATGAACCCCGCCAACGGCAACAAACTTCCGACGGTGCTCAACGGGCCTGGGAATGGGTTTCCGCTGGTAGGCACGGGCAATGTGTTTTACGTCCAGGTGGGCTATAAACTTCGCAACGGCTTGCTCGGAACGTACGGGACGCTCATGCCGTACGCCAGCGTGCAACACGCCGATTTTGAGTTGCTGAACGATCCCGGCAATTATTACGACGCGGGCGTCAACTGGTTGCTGGCCGGGCACACGTCCAAGTTGACGCTGGCTTACCAGAGCCGCCCGGTGTACGTGTCGACCGCCCTCTCGCCGACCGACTACCGCCTCACCGAACACCGGGGCAGCCTGGTGCTGCAATACCAGGCCTATTTCAATTAATCCTGGTTTATGACACGCCAGCCTGCCGCCGGGTAGCCCGGTGCAGGCGATTTTTCGGTATGATTTTGGAGAACAGCGCCCGCTGAACTCACGGGGCACCGATCGGCCTGGTGCGGGGCCTCAACTCCGCACCCGCCCGGCCAGCAGGGTGATGATCACCCCCAGCGCAACCACCAGCCCGAGCGCGCCGCGCAGGGTGACCGCCTCGGCCAGAAAGCCAATCGCGGGCGGACCAAGCAAAAATCCGGTGTTGCCCACCGTCGAAACCGCCGTCAGCGCCAGCCCGGCCGACATGGTTTCGGAGCGCCCGGCCACGCTGTACACCAGCGGCACCACCGTGGCCACGCCCACGCCAATCCCCATGAAGCCTGCTACCACTGCAACCGGCAGCGGCACCAGCACCGCCAGTGCCATGCCAGCGGCAATGAACAACCCGCTGAATTGCAGCATCCGGCGGATGCCGAACCGCGCCGTGAGCCAGTCGCCGCCGAAGCGTCCGGCGGCCATCGTGAAGGTAAACGCCGTGTAGCCCGTGGTGGCCACGCCCGCCCCGCGCAGGGTTTGTTTGTAGTAAATGCCCGACCAGTCGGCCATGGCGCCTTCGGTGAGCATGCAGGCAAAGGCGATCAAACCCAGCAGGAGCAACGGGCGGTCGGGCAGGGCAAAAAGCGGTTGTTTTGCGCTCCCCTGCCGGTCGGTGCCCAGCAGAAACCGGTACGCCACCAGTCCGAGCGCAACGGTAGCCACGCCAACGAACAGAAAATGCCGGAATGGCGACACATGGTTGGCCGCCAGCACGCCACCCAGGGCCGCGCCCGTCATGGCACCCAAGCTCCACAGGCCATGAAACGACGAAAGAATGGGTTTTCCCCACCCGATTTCAACGGCCACGCCCTGCGTGTTGAGCGAAATGTTCATCATGTTTTCAAACGCCCCGAACACGAACAGCACGGCAAAAAGCCCCCAACTGGTGGTGGCCAGCCCGATGACGGGGAGCGTCAGGGCCAGGGCCAGCGTCACGAGCACGGCCATCGCCCGGCTGCCCAACCGGGTGACCACGGCCCCCGTGAAAAGCAGGGAAATCATCGACCCGGCGGGCATCCCGATCAGCACCCCGCCCAACTGCGCCACGCTCAGGTGCAGGCGCTCCTGAATATCGGGAATGCGCGAGGCCCACGTGGCGAAGCCCACGCCCATCGCGTAAAACAATGACCCCGTCGCGACGCGGGCAGCCAGGGGTTTTTCTTTTTCAAACGTCAGTTCCATCGTTTCGGGGGCCGTTAGAACGAGCCGAACGCCAGCGATTCCTGATCGATGGACGTTGGCAGCAGTAACTCGTGTACTTCGCGCCACGACGCAACCCGCGTGTAGCCCGTCAGGTTGGCGTTGTGCGGTGCCGAAAAAAGGAGCGGTTTGCCCTCGAATACCCGCAGGTTCTTTTCGTGGTCGTCGATGAGGTAATCGGCCTTAATCATGTATTTGTGGCCGCAAAAAACGATGTACCGCCAATCGATGAACGGGAAATGCTCGCCCATCCACGCCAGCTTTTCGTGCAGCGAAAGCGGAAATTCCATCGCCGCCGACACGATGAAGACTTCGTAGCGTTCCTGGAGTTTTCTAACGACCTCCTGACTGTCGGGAATCACTTGCATTCCCCGGAAAAAGCCCGGCTCGAAGAGCCACTCGCGGATAGTTTCGCGGTGAATGTCCGTGACCTCGGCCCAGTCTTTACCCCAGAGGGCGGCTTTTTCGATGCGCGTACCCGTCCGCTCTTCGAGGTATTCCAGAAAACGAAGCGTGGCGTCGGCCAGCACGTCGTCCATGTCGATGGCAATGCGTTGCATTTCGAATGAAGGGTTAAAATGGCGGATGGATAATTGAAGACCGGTGCCTACTGCGCATTTTCCATGAGCAATTCTCCATTCTCCATTGGCTGCGTTTGCCCCAGCGCCAGCAGGCGTCCGACGGTCTCGTTCGTCCAAGCCTCGACGAGCCAGTCGGCGGGGCCGAGGTTCTGGTGGCCCGAGTTGGGGTTCACGAACCCGACGCAGAACATCCCCGCCGCTTTGGCTGCTTTCACGCCGTTGGTCGAGTCCTCGATAACCACGCAGTCGTCGGGAGTCAGGCCAAAATGGGCGGGCTGGCGAAGAAAAATTTCCGGGTCGGGTTTAGCGCGCGGTACGTCTTCGCCGGAGAGCACGTGTTCAAAAAAAGACCCCAATCCCGAGCGTTCGAGGCACAATTGCACCATCCGCCGCTGGTTAGACGAGGAGAGCGCCAGCCGGAAACCGGCTTCGCGGAGGGTTTCGAGCAACGCCGGAATGCCCGCAATAACCGGGAACGGCTCCAGGTTGGCGAACACCTCCATCAGTAAATCGTACTCGCGCTCCACGTAGGTTTCGGGATCTTCGGGCAGTTGGTACAGCGCCTTGTAGCGCGTGTAAATTTCCCGCGACGACACACCCGTGAAGCCGTCAATTTCGGCCTCGGTGAGCGTGATGCCGAGGTTTTCTTTAAAAAAGACGGGGTGGAAACGGTGGTAGACGACCTCACTGTCGATGAGCACGCCGTCCATGTCGAAAATGATCAGTTTTTTCATGGGAAGAAAATAATGACGCAAAAAACCGAATATATCTGCGGTTTTCCAAATTAATATTGCGTTAATTTGAAGTAGAAAAACGAATAAAACCGAAATGCTCCGCGAAGAACGCCTGCAATTCATCCTGAAAAAGCTGCAAACCAATGCCCGCGTCGCCTCGGTGGCGCTGAGCGACGAACTCGGCGTGTCGGACGACACCATCCGGCGCGACCTCCACGAGCTGGCCGAGAGCGGGTTACTGCGAAAAGTCCACGGCGGGGCCATTCCGGCGGTACCCAAAGCCCCGGCTCCGCTCAAATTGAGCGAGCGGCTGCTGTACGCCCAGGCCGAAAAAGAGGAAATCGCCCGCAAGGCCGTCAAGCTGTTTCACGACGGCCAGACCGTCATTCTCGACAACGGCTCAACCAACATGCTCATTGCCAAAACCTTGCCGCCGGAGTTGCGGGCTACCGTGTTTACCAACAGTATTCCCATTGCCCAAATCCTGAGCGAGCACCCCTGCGTCGAGGTGATTCTGTTGGGCGGACGCATTTTCAAGCGGGCGCAGGTGGCCGTGGGTACGGCGGTGACAGCGGCCCTCGACGATCTGCGCCCCGATCTGTGCATCCTCGGCGTGTGCAGCATTCACCCCGAGGTCGGTTTGACCACGCCCGACTGGGAGGAGAGTTTGGTGAAGCAAAAAATGGGGCAGGTATCCCGCAAACTCGTCACCACGGCCTGGCGCGACAAGTTCAACACCGCCGAAACCTGCCGGGTCTGCGCCTGCGACGAGCTGGATGTACTCATCGTCGAGTCATCGATACCAACCGGCCAGTTGGACGTGTACCGGAAACTGGGCGTGGAAGTGTGGTGAGAGAATCAGCACCTCACTTGATTTTCCCAATCAACACCTGAAACGGTTTCAGTTTCAGGCTGGCGGGATTTGCCTTGAACACCTGTCCTGAAATCGGGTCAAGGAATTCCACCATTGGTGGAAGCGCCTGGCCCGCTACGGTCGTTTTCACCGCTTCTTCGTTTTTGCTCAACGACACGAACACGAGCGAACTTTTCCCGGGCAGTTTCCGCAAGGCGCTAAAAATTAGTGGGTTGTCGGATTTTACGTCGCGCAGCACCAACTCGCCCCGCGTTAGTTCGGGCCGGTCACGCCGGACGTTGAAAAGTTTCCGGTAGTACTCGAAGGTCTGCGGGTTGTCGTCGGGGTTGAATGGGTGATTCGGGTCGCCCGCGAAGGCTTCGGGAATGCCCACCAGCGCGTGAATGCTGTCGAACGCCAGGAAGAGCGGCGAGTAGCCGTTGAAGTGGAAAAACCAGCTTGTGTCGTGGTTGCGGGCGAAAAACACGCGGTTAACCCCGGCGGGCAGCATCGCAAACACGTTGGCGAGGTAGGTTTTGTACTGCGCTGCCGTGTACGTGCCGCGTTCCAACCCTTCGAGCAGCACCGTGGCGGCTTCGGTCTGGTTGTCGTGGCCGAGGTTGCTGACCGAATAAAACACCGGCCCGAACACTTCGCTGAGCAGCATGGCGTCGGGTTTGCGGGTGCGCAGCGCGTCGAGCATGGCGCGCATCAGTTCGGGAGCGGCGCTGCCGGGGCGGTAGGCGGGGTAGGGCAGGGCGGCGTGCCAGCCAGGGCCTTTGTACGAGGCAGCGTCCACCCGGTAGCCGTCGATGCCGTAGGTGGCGAGGTCGTGCGTGACCAGCTCAACCATGTACCGCTGGTAGGCAGGCGCGGCCCAGTCGGTAGTAATGCTGCCCCAGGTGGGGTGCCAGGCCAGCGAGTCGCCCGATTCGGCTTTCAGGAACAACTCCGGGCGCTTTTTGGGAACGTCCGATTTTACGTTGAAGCCGTGAATGACCATGTCGAACATCACGCGCATGCCGAGGTCGTGGGCGGTTTTTACGAGCGTTTTCAACTCCGCTTCCGTGCCGAATTTCGGGTCGACCGCAAACGGCTCGAGCGGACTGTACCCGCCCTGCCAGTGCGGCATCAGGTAGAGCACGTTGAACCCGACCTGCCGGTAAAAAGGTAGTTTCTTCGTAATTCCCCGAAAACCTTCCTTAAAATACGGCGGATACACTTCCAGAATGACCGCGTCTCGCACCCAGTCGGGGGTGAGTGGGTCGAGCGGCATGGTGGCGGTCACCATCCGGCGGTACGCGCCGAGCGCGGCGGGCAGATCGGTGGTCAGCACGATTTCCTGCGCATCCGATTCGACCGTTTGGCCCGGCAGCAGGCGGTGGTAGCGGTAGTTTTCGTGGGCGAAGGAAAGACTCCGCCCGTCGCCGAGCACGAACGGGCGGTAGTTGGTTTCGCCGCCCGTGTCCATCCAGGCGGCGAGGGTTTGCGTGGTGGTCGGGTTGGAAATCGCCAGCAGGCCAAACCCGGCGTCGGGGGCGGAATGGAAACCGATTTTCCGGTTCACCAATGAATCGTATGGCGTTTCAGGCCGGAGGAATGTTTTCGGAAAAAACGGCCCCGGTGCATCTACGACGCAGTCTTTGGGCTTTCCCAGCGTGGGGGCAGGCACCAGAAACCGGAAGTTTTCCAGCTTGTCGGCAGGCGGCGTTTCACCCTCGCTGGCCCGTGCTTTTCGGGAGAGTCTCGCACTGCGAAGCAGCCTCGTTTCGCCGGGAAAAAGCGTGTACCGGCTCACCAGTTCGTAATCCGACCCCACGGCCAGCACGGTTTCCAGCGAAACGCCCCGCCGGTGCGGGTCCACGCTGACGTGGTAATCGGTCAGCCGCACCGGGTTTCCGGCCAGCAGCGGTTTGCCGTTCAGGCGCACGTCAAGCGTAGGGTCAGGCGACGGGCTGAGCAAATTCTGCCCGGTCGTTTTGGGAGTCAAAGCCAGCCAGTTGCCGGAGGTTTTGTCCACTTCCACCCGCCAGGCGGCGTTGCCCAACACGAGGCGATCGGGACGATCCTGCCAGAAAATATCCTGGTACAGCGTGGTCTGGGCAGTGGCAAGGTGGGCGAGGAAAACAAACGGGGTGAGCAGCAGGCGCGATTTCATTCTGAAAAAAAGCAGATTTGGTACTCAGAATAAATGCCCGCCGTCGTTTTTCTTACTCAACGTCGTAAACTTCCCTTCGCGCCATGCCTTGTCCACCGCTGCTTGTCCGACTTTTTGCCCTGGGGCTGCTCCTGGCCGGGTGCAGCAAAAGCGCCGACTCACCCGCGCCGTCGGCGTCGGTAGGGCAGGAATTCAACTTTGAAACGGGACTCGAAGGCTGGCAGGTCGATTTTTCGGAATACCCCGTCGGGCAGGAAACGTTTTACGAACTGGGCAGCCGGTCGGCAAAACTACCCGCCAGCACCGGCTCGACGTCGGGGGCGATTTTCGTCACGGGCAACAACCACAGCGACGACCTGTTCATGTTTCTGAAACGCCAGTTTACCGGGTTGAAGCCCGGCGCTACCTACGTGGCCACGATCAGCCTTCGGCTGGCTTCGCAGGATGCGGCCCAGTCGGTGGGCATCGGCGGCAGCCCCGGCGCTTCGGTGTTCGTGAAAGTGGGTGCGTCGCCGACCGAACCGGCGAAAATGGCCCAGGCGGGGCAGTACCATTTCAACCTCGACAAAGGCAATCAGGCCAGCGACGGCCGCGACGGCCGCACCGTGGGCGACATCGGGATTTCGGGCGCGGGAAACCGCTACCAACTCATCGGGCGCAGCAACGCCACCAAACCGCTCACGGTGAAAACCGACGCCAGCGGGGCGGTGTGGGTGTTTGTGGGCACCGATTCGGGTTTCGAAGGCAGCACGGCGGTGTACTACGACTGGGTGAACGTCGAGTTGAAGGAAAAATAAAAAAATCCCCGGTACGACTGTTCGTACCGGGGGCCAGTTTGTACCAAAAACAGACTCAGGGCCGGACGGAACCGGAATTCTCGTCGTAGTTACCAAGCGGGAAACTGATGCCGATGGTGGCCGAGAAGGCCCCGTTTTTCCAGACCAGGTTGTCAGGCTTGTGGATGTCGGTCAGGCCCAGGCCGTAGCGCACGTCGAGGTTGACCCAGCGCTGGTGTTGCAGGGCGAAGTTAAGCCCCCCGCCGAAGGTCGCGCCAAAATCGAACGAATTGATGTCGTTGACTTTGGTACCGTTCTTGTCTTTTGCCGACAACAAAAAGCCCACGTGCGGGCCGAGAAACAACTTGGGGCGCACCGTGCCGGGTCGCAGGCCATGCCCGAAATAAAACACGGCCAGTGCGGGAATCTGGAGATAATCGAGTTTCAACTTGCCGGCGTAGGGCAGAGTGGTGCTGAAATTGGCCCCCAATTGGCTGTACGTGAGCTGGGCGCTGACGCCGAAGGTCTCTTTGATACTGTAATTGAGGAAACCACCCACCAGTAAACCGGCTTTCGAGGTGTTGTTGCCGATGTCGCCGCGAAGGTTGGACACGTTGACGCCGATGAGCGGGCCAGCGGACAAATTGCGGGCACGTTGTGCGGAAACGGAGAAAGAAACGAGAACGGCGGCGAACAAAAGCAGACTTTTTTGACTCATGGTTTGGAATGAAATTTTAATTTGGGGAAATAAATCATCGGGTTAACGAAAAAAATTGTGCCCGCTGGTTGAAATGCCCCGCCGAGTGCCCGTGAAGTTTACGCTTAAAAACGCTTCCCATGCCGACCGTACCCGTTACCAAAGGCAGTTTGCTGATTGCGGAGCCTTTCCTGGGCGATCCCAATTTTGAGCGCAGCGTGGTGCTGATGTGCGAGCATAACGAGCGCGGTTCGTTCGGGCTGGTGTGGAACCAGGCCACCCAACTCCACCTCGACGACGTGCTCAACGACGACATTTACCCCGACGTGCCGCTCTATGTGGGTGGGCCGGTGGAGCAGAACACGCTACATTTCATCCACCGGCGGGCCGACCTGCTGCCGACCTCGCGGCAACTGACCGACGGCTTGCACTGGGGCGGCGATTTTGCCGAAGTCAAGCGCCTGCTCAACGTGGGCACGCTGCCGCCGGGCGACATCCGCTTTTTCGTGGGCTACTCCGGCTGGGGCGAAGGGCAACTCGACGGCGAACTCAAACGCGATTCGTGGATTGTGACGTCCACCTCGGCCAACTTTCTGTTCGACACCGCCCCCGACCAGTTCTGGCGGGCCGTGCTCCGCGGCATGGGCGGCCAGTATCGCGTCCTTTCGCACTACCCAACCGACCCGAGGCTGAACTGAACAATGACCAGTTACCATTGACCAGTGACCGATGATTAAATGATGAATTTTCATTGGTCAATGGTAACTGGTAACTGGTCATTGCTACATGTTTCGCCGGTACTGCCCGCCTACTTCGTAGAGCGCGTGGGTCAACTGGCCGAGGGTGCAGACTTTTACGGCCTCCATCAGCGCGGCGAAGGTATTTTTTCCGGAAAGGGCGGCCTCCTGTACGGCACGGAGCGCGGCGGGCGCGGCTTCGGCGTGACGGGCCTGGAACTGGTCGCGCTCGGCCACGGCGAGGCGTTTTTCTTCCTCGCCTGATCGGATGACTTCGCGCGGCACCACGGTGGGCGAGCCAGCCGGGTCGAGAAACGTGTTGACGCCCACGATGGGCAGCGTGCCGCTGTGTTTGCGCATCTCATACTCCATGCTTTCGTCCTGAATCCGGCTGCGCTGGTACATCCGTTCCATCGCGCCGAGTACGCCGCCGCGTTCGTTGAGCCGCAGAAATTCCTGGTACACGGCTTCCTCGACCAACTCGGTCAGTTCCTCGACCACGAAGCTACCCTGCAACGGATTCTCGGTTTTCGTCAGCCCAAACTCCTGGTTGATAATCAGTTGAATGGCCAGCGCCCGCCGGACGCTTTCCTGGGTGGGCGTGGTGATGGCCTCGTCGTAGGCGTTGGTGTGGAGCGAATTGGCGTTGTCCATCAGCGCCGTGAGCGCCTGGAGCGTGGTGCGGATGTCGTTGAAGGCGATTTCCTGGGCGTGGAGGCTGCGGCCCGAGGTCTGGATGTGGTACTTGAGTTTCTGCGAACGTTCGTTGGCTCCGTAACGGAATTTCATCGCTTTGGCCCAAATCCGCCGGGCCACCCGGCCCATCACCGTATACTCGGGGTCCATGCCGTTCGAGAAAAAGAACGAGAGGTTGGGCGCGAACTCGTCCACCTTCAGACCCCGGCTGAGGTAATATTCCACGAGCGTAAAGCCGTTGGAAAGCGTGAAGGCCAGTTGGGAAATCGGATTGGCCCCCGCCTCGGCGATGTGGTAACCGCTGACGCTGACCGAGTAAAAGTTGCGGACGCTGTTTTCGATGAAGTATTCCTGAATGTCGCCCATCATCCTCAGGGCGAATTCGGTGCTGAAAATGCAGGTGTTCTGGGCCTGGTCTTCCTTCAAAATATCGGCCTGCACGGTGCCCCGGACGGTTTTCAGCGTTTCGGCTTTGATTTTCTCGTAAACGCTTTTGTCAACGACCGCATCGCCGGAGACGCCGAGAAGCGCCAGGCCGAGGCCATTGTGACCTTCGGAGAGGTCGGCGCGGTAAGTAGCCGACGCCCGCCGACCGGAGGTCGCCGCTACTTTTTCGACTTGTTGGTCGATGGCCGCGTTCAGGAACATGGCCAAAATAATCGGCGCGGGGCCGTTGATCGTCATTGAAACCGAGGTGGCGGGGTCGCAGAGGTCGAAGCCGGAGTACAGCCGCTTGGCGTCGTCGAGGGTGCAGACGTTCACGCCCGAATTGCCGACTTTGCCCCAGATATCGGGGCGCGGGTCGGGGTCTTCGCCGTAGAGCGTGACTGAATCGAAGGCGGTGGAAAGCCGTTTGGCGGGCTGGCCCTGGGATAGGTAGTGAAACCGCCGGTTGGTGCGCTCGGCGAGTCCTTCGCCCGCGAACATCCGCGCCGGGGCTTCGCCTTCGCGCTTGAGCGGAAACACACCCGCCGTGAACGGGAATTCGCCCGGCAGGTTTTCGGTCATTCGCCAGCGCAGCAAATCGCCCCAATCGCTGTATTTGGGCAAACTGACCTTTGGAATTCGGGTGCCGGAGAGGGAGGTCGTCGTCAGGTTCTGCTCGATGAGTTTGCCCCGAACCGGGTACTGGTACACGTCGGCGGCGTAGCGGCGCTGGAGTTCGGGCCATTCGTCGAGCAGGCGGCGGGCGGCGGGGTGCAGGGTTTTTTCAACTTCGTCGCGTACGGTTTCAAGCTCGGAAATCGTGGGGCTTCCCGCCTGCTGCAGCACCTGAATCGCGCCGTTTAATCGGTAAACTTCCCGCGCTTTGGCGACCTGTTCTTCCGTGAAGGCGGCGTAGCGGCGGCTTTCCGCTACAATTTCGGCCAGATACCGGCTGCGCTCGGGGGCGATAAGTGGGGCGGTTTTTTCGGAAAAGAACGCCATCCCTGGCGAATCGTGTGGTTCATCGATGGGAGCGTCGGGCGACTGCGCCACCAGGTGTTGAAACAGCGCGTTCATCCCCGCGTCGTTGAACTGCGCGGCGTGGGTTGCGAACACGGGCAACGCCTCGTCGGGCGTTGCCCAGTCGTTGCGGGTGCGGCGGAGTTGTTTGCGCACGTCGCGGAGGGCATCCAGCGAGCCGGGTTTGTCGAATTTGTTGATGACTACCGCGTCGGCGAAGTCGAGCATGTCGATTTTTTCCAACTGCGTGGCCGCGCCGTATTCCGCCGTCATCACGTACAGGCTGAAATCGACCAGTTCGGTGATGGCCGTGTCCGACTGGCCGATGCCGGAGGTTTCGAGCAAAATCCAGTCGAATCCGGCGGCTTTGCACACGGCCACGGCATCGCGCAGGTGCTGACTCACCGACGCGTGGGCCTGCCGGGTGGCCATCGAACGCATGAAGACGGCTGGGCCGCTGACCGCATTCATCCGGATCCGGTCGCCGAGCAACGCACCGCCGGTTTTTCGTTTCGACGGGTCGACGGATAAAATGGCGAGGTTTTTTTCGGGAAATTGCTGTTTGAACCGCAGCACCAGTTCATCCACCAGCGACGATTTCCCCGCGCCGCCGGTGCCCGTTATCCCGAATACAACTGACCGCAAAACCTCACCGGTTTTCAAAACCGGTGAGGTTTCTGTCGTGAAGGCGTCCGGGCGGTTTTCCGCCCACGAAATCAGCCTACCAAGCGTGAGTGGGTCGCGCTGGGCGAGGCGTTCGGGCCAGTTGCCGGGCAGCGGAGCGGGGCGCGGCTGGTCGCAGTGGGCCAGCAAATCGGCAATCATGCCGTGCAAGCCCATCGTCCGGCCGTCGTCGGGGGAGTAGAGGCGGGTGATGCCGTAGGCGTGGAGTTCGGCCAGTTCGTGGGGCAGAATCGTGCCGCCGCCGCCACCGAAAATGCGCACGTCGGCGGCCCCGCGATCGTGCAGCAAATCGTGCAGGTATTTGAAAAATTCGAGGTGTCCGCCCTGGTAGCTCGTCACGGCCACGGCGTGGGCATCTTCCTGGATGACCGCGCTCACGATTTCCTCCGCCGAGCGGTTGTGGCCGAGGTGAATCACCTCCGCGCCACCCGCCTGCATCAGTCGCCGCATGAGGTTAATGGCCGCGTCGTGGCCGTCGAACAGCGAGCCGGCCGTGACGATGCGGATGGGCGCGGCAACCGCGGTTGCTACCTCCGACTCAGCGGGTTGTTGCAATCGGTTTAGATGGTCGATCATGGCCTAAAATTCCGGCTTTTCCGGCACGGAAACAAAACGCCCAACTTCGGGCAAAGTTGGGCGTAACGGTGGGCGGGAAACCTGAAACGGCGTTAAGGCTTGCCGTTGGCCTGCTGCCGGTTCAGTTTTTCGATCAGCATCCGGGTGAATTGCTGCTCGGTTTTGTAAAGTTCGGCCAGTTGGCGCACGTTGATGACCTTTAAGAAACGGTTCATGTACTCCTTGTCCAGATCGACTTCCTTTTGCCGCAGGCTCATCATTTCCCGCAAATCGGCGAGAATTTTGTCGTCCGAAGCCGTCAGGTTGCTGGTTTCAGCGTTGAGCTGGCGAATGGCCTGCCGGGTTTCCATTTTCCGGGCTTCAAATTCGTTGAACACAGGCCAGAATTGCTGCGACTGCTCCGTGGTCAGGTTCAACCGGTTGGTAATCAGAGCAATTTTTGCGTTCTGAATGCGCTGAAGCCCCGGTTTGTTCTGGGCCAGGCCCACCGTTCCGGCCAGCAACAAACTGCAAAGCACGAAAGCAAAGCGGCAGAGGCGGGTTAGTTTATAAAACATCGTCCAGGTTCTGAGTTTCAAGGTGTTCCAAAATATCGTTGTCCGACACATTCAATTGCTGCACACCCACGACAGTGCCCGGCTTCACAACGGCCATGCTTCCTGCCTGATCCTCCAGGTCGAACGGGGTGAGGTTCTGGTTGTGGAGGTAATCCACGATGGCCGCGTTTTCCACCGTAGTCAGCATTTCCGTGCCCAGCGCGCCCTGTTTGCGCGGCATGCTCTGGAAAACGAGCACCGCCACCAGGCCAACGCTGGCCAGCGACGCCAGCGTGCGCTGCCAGTTCCAGCTAATCGTGAACGCCGGACTGGGCTTGGCCACGCGAGTCTGTACCCGCTGGGGCAATTCGTCGAAGTAGCCTTCCGGTACGGAAAATAAAGCCTTCTTCGGGATGTCGTCCAGGGCAACTCGTTTCTTTTCCATCGTTCTTCGGCACCCGCTCAGCGGTGCGTTTATTGGTGGGTTTGACGTCTCAACTGACCGACCGTTTAATTTTTCGCCAGAAAATCCTCAATTTTCTTTACCGCCAGGTGGTATGAGGCCTTCAGTGCGCCCACCGACGTGCCCGTTACTTCGGCCATGTCGTCGTACTTCATTTCGTCGAAATACTTCAGGTTGAACACCAGCCGCTGCTTGTCGGGCAGCGTCAGGATGGCTTTTTGGAGTTTCAACTGAATTTCGTCGCCCGTCAGGCCCGGATTTTCGTCGAGTTTATTGGCCAGTTCGTTTTCAACGTCGCCGATGGGCAGAAAAAACCGGCGGCGTTTTTTCGCCAGAAAATTCAGGCACTCGTTGGTGGCGATGCGGTAAATCCAGGTGTACACCTGCGCATCGCCCCGAAATTTGGGCAGCGCCTGCCAGACTTTGATGAACGTTTCCTGGGTCAAATCGTCGGCGTCGTCGTGGTCGATGACCATCTTGCGGATGAGCCAATACACCTTCTGCTGGTACTTGCGCACGAGCAGGTTGAACCCAAAATTGCGGGTCTCGGGATTGGCAACTTTTTCAAGCAGTTCCGCGTCGGTCATTCTTGAGTTTACAGTTTACAGTTCACAGTTTAACAGTTGAAAGCATCAGAAGCGGTTACTCCGTGAACTGTAAACTGATAAACTGTGAACTGTGAACTTATTTTTTCCGCGCCATCGCCCGCTCGGCGGCTTCGACGAGGTGGCCCGCCGTGAGGCCGTATTTTTCCATCAACTGGTCGGGGGTACCGCTTTCTCCGAAGGTGTCCTGGGTACCCACCAGTTCGAGCGGTGAGGGCAGTTGGGCGCTCAGCACGTGGGCGATGCTTTCGCCCAGGCCACCCCACACGTTGTGCTCCTCGGCGCTGACGGCGCAGCCCGTTTTGCGCACGGAGGCTAAGATGGCTTCCACGTCGAGGGGTTTAATCGTGTGGATATTGATAATTTCGGCGTTGATGCCCCGCTCGGCCAGCGTTTCACCCGCCTCGATGGCCTTCCAGACCAGGTGGCCCGTGGCGAAAATGCTCACGTCGGTGCCTTCGTTGACCATCCAGGCCTTGCCGATTTCAAACCTCTGGTCGGGGTCGGTGAAAACCGGCACCACGGGCCGCCCGAAGCGCAGGTACACCGGCCCGACGTGGTCGGCGATGGCGATGGTGGCGGCTTTGGTCTGGTTGAAATCGCAGGGGTTGATAACCGTCATACCGGGCAGCATTTTCATCAGGCCCAAATCTTCGAGAATCTGGTGCGTGGCACCGTCTTCGCCCAGGGTGAGGCCCGCGTGCGAGGCGCACAGTTTCACGTTTTTGCCCGAATACGCCACCGACTGCCGGATTTGGTCGTACACGCGCCCGGTCGAGAAGTTGGCGAAGGTGCTCGTGAAGGGGATTTTCCCGCCAATCGTCAGCCCGGCGGCCACGCCGACCATGTTGGCCTCGGAAATGCCCATCTGGAAAAACCGCTCGGGGTTTTCTTCAATAAACTTCTCCAGTTTCAGTGACCCCACCAGGTCGGCGCAGAGCGCCACCACGTTGGGGTTCGAGCGGCCCAGTTCGGTCATGCCCGCGCCAAAGCCGGAACGGGTGTCTTTTTTCTCGGTGTAGGGGTATTTTTTCATGAAAAGGTATCGATCAGAAAGACCTAACAGGTTTCAAAAACCTGTTAGGTCTGTTGAGTTAATAATCCGCCTCTGACCCGTCGCCCACCAACTGGTCGAGGGCTTTCTGAAGTTGTTCGGGGTTGGGGGCGGTGCCGTGCCATTTGTGGCTACCCACCATGTAATCCACGCCCCAGCCCATTTCGGTGGTCATCACGATGAGCGTCGGCTGGCCCTGGTGGGCCAAATCGCGGGCTTCGCCGAGGGTTTTCAGCAAGTCTTCCAGCACGTTGCCGTGGGTGTGCATCACGCGCCAGCCGAAGGCTTCGTACTTGGCCCCGAGGTCGCGGTTGTTGTTGACCTGGTTGGTGGTGCCGTCGATTTGCTGGCCGTTGTAGTCGATGATGGCGATGAGGTTGTCCACGACGTGGTTGGGCGCAAACTGGGCGGCTTCCCACACCTGGCCTTCCTGCTGCTCGCCGTCGCCCATGAGCACGTACACGAGTTTGTCGTCGCCGTTGAGTTTCTTGGCCAGCGCCGCGCCGATGGCCGCCGACATTCCTTGCCCCAGCGACCCCGACGCGATGCGGATGCCCGGCAGGTGTTCGGCGGTGGCGGGGTGGCCCTGCAACCGCGAATTGAGTTTGCGGAAGGTGACCAGTTCGCTCACCGGAAAATACCCGCGCCGCGCCAGCACCGAGTACCAGACCGGCGAAATGTGGCCATTGGAAAGGAAAAACAGGTCTTCGTCGCGCCCGTCCATGTCGAAGACGACCTGGCCGTCGGGACCGGTTTTCAACCGCAAGTGGTTGAAATACAGTGAAACGAATAATTCGGTGCAGCCCAGCGAGCCGCCGGGGTGACCGGAGTTGACGGCGGCGACCATGCGCACGATGTCGCGACGGACCTGGATGGCGAGGGATTTGAGTTCGGGAATGTCCATGGAGGAGTCAGGAGTCAGGATTCAGGATTCAGGAGCTACTCAGGATTCAGAATCCTGAGTAGCTCCTGAATCCTACTTCAGAATTTGGGAAGTGTGGTTTTTCGTGTCTACTTTTTCAATGATGTCGGCAATGACGCCGTTCTCGTCGATGACGAAGGTTTTGCGGAGCGTGCCCATGTAGGTACGGCCGTACATGTTCTTTTCGCCCCACACGCCGTAGGCATTGACGAGTTTCTGGTCGGTGTCGGCCAGGAGTGGGAAAGGCAGATCGAACTTTTTGATAAATTTCTGGTGCGATCGTTCATCGTCCACGCTCACGCCCAGCACGGCGTAACCCTGGGCCAGAAAGCGGTCGTAATTGTCGCGCAGGTCGCAGGCTTCGGCGGTGCAGCCGGGCGTGTCGTCTTTCGGGTAAAAATAAAGGACGAGTTTTTTACCCTGCAAATCGCTGAGGCGCACGGGGTTGCCGTCCTGGTCGGTGGACTCGAAGGCCGGGGCGGGGTCGCCGATTTTTAACGTCATGAGGGGCTGGGATTGGGTCAGTGCTTTTTCCGCTTCGCCTTCACCACTTTGCGCGGCGGCCTGGGGGCCGGGAATGGCACGCTGAAATCGCCGCTAAAAATAGCGGTATTCCCCGAATTGTCGCGTACGTCGAGGTGGATTGGCCCCTGAAACACCGTTGCCGAATCGCGTTTCTCCGACCAGAGCAACCCGGTTTTGTAATCGTAATTCATCAGCACCCACTGGCTGTCCACGGTGGCGCGGAAGGTTTGCACGCCCGACCAGTCGTCGGTGATTTGAAAGCGCAGTTCCCGCTCGTTTTTGCGCACGAGCCGAATCGTCGGGGCTGTGGTGTCGGATTTCACAGCGAAAGAACCCAGTTCGTATGCGCTGAAGGTCAGGGTATTGCCTTGCCATTTCCCGCCCGCGTACCGCTCCGTGAACCCGTCGGACGCGTAGGCCGCTGCGTGCGCGCGGAGCGAGTCGGGCAGGGTAGGCGTGAGGCTGATGTGGAGCGCTTCGCGAAACGGGACCCCCACCGGTCCAAATTGCATGGCGCCCGTGGGAGTGGTTGAGGCCGTCAGGTAGAGGGTGTCGTACAGCGCTCGCGGCCCCGCTTCGATTCGCCAGCCCGGCCCGCTGGCGACCTGGGTTTTTCCCGGAATAAATGTTTTCTGAAACGGCAACCGCTGGCCGGTACCGTCCACGCTGACCGAATCGGGCAGGCCGCGCCGCAAATCGTAGAGGTACACGGCCTGGTTGCCCGGCTGGTAAGCGGGCACGAGGGTTTGGGTTTTGCCCCTGGGCAACCGCAGGGTCGCGGGCGAGGCGGCGGTTCGTGGGTTGAGCGCCTTCACCACCAGTGTGTTTTCTTCGACCGACCAACTGAGCGTTGTGGGCAACAGGCTGGCGCTGAGTGGCAGGGTGTTCAGGAGCGAATCCACCGACGGGAGCGTCGCATCGTTTTTCATCCAAAAACTGACCGAAGTTTTGTTCTGGAAACTGTCCCACACAGTCACGGTCACCTGATGAACGCCGCTGGCCGGAACGCGGATGCGGCCCCGCGTGGGCGTGGGTTTGTAAATCGGCAGGCGGTCGTTGCCGTCGGCGACGTAGCAGCGCTGAAACCGCTGGCCCGTCAGGCGGGCAGTGGCGTAATCGGTGTGGACGTTGAGGTCGCGGGTGAAGTCGTTGGGCAGGGTTTCGAGGCAGTGAAAGTAGGTTTCCTGCCCGTCCACGAACACCTCGACGCAACTCAGGCCGTTCTGGTTCGGGGTGCCGTTGGCGCGATCGTAGGCCAGGATTTCCAGCCCCAGTTCGCCCGTGGCGGTGAGCGTGTCGGGCAGGCTGGTTTGCCCGTCGAGGATCCACTCCCGGCGCTCAAAAGCCCCGCCGAGGCGCGAACCAATGCCCAGCGGGCGCAGGGCCAGGGCCTCGATGACGGGCGGCGCGGTGTCTTCGATTTCGGGGAAACGAAACCGCTGCGGGTCCACGAGCAGGCCGCGCTCGTCGCGGATTTCAAAGTGCAGGTGCGGCCCCGTCGAGCCGCCCGAATTGCCCGACAGGCCGAGCACCTCGCCCACCGCAACGGGCAGGTCGGTCGGGCGGGGGGTGACGTCGGCCTCGAACGACTCCGCCCGGTACTGCCGCTCACGAACGTAGGTGCCAATCCGTTCGCTGAAGCGTTGCAGGTGGGCGTACACGGTGACGTAACCGTTGGAGTGCGTGACGAACACCACGTTACCGTAGCCACCCGCGCTCACCATCACCCGCGACACGTAGCCGCCCGCCGCCGCCTGCACGGGCAGGCCTTCGCGCCAAGCCGTTTTTACGTCGATGCCCGCGTGGAAGTGGTTAGGCCGTAGTTCGGCGAAACTGCCCGCCAGGGACGCCCGCTGACCGGGCTGGAGCGGAAACCGGAAGTAGCCTGGTTTCGGTGCCTGGGCGAGGGAAAGGACCGGGAGCAGCACGAGCGCGAGAAGAGAAAAAAGTGGCCTCATCCCGGTTTCCAGCCAGCCTAAAAACTTACTTAACCTCAAGTTCGAGCAGGGTTTTTTCTTGTAGAAACGCCTCCAGTTTGTCGCCGACGCGCACCGGGCCGACGCCCGCCGGGGTGCCGGTGAAAAGCAAATCGCCGGGGCGAAGCGTGAAGTAGCGGGAGAGAAAGGCGATTTGTTCGTCAAAATTCCAGAGCATCATTGCCGTATTGCCGCGCTGGCGTTCTTCGCCGTTGATGCGCAGGCCGAAGGTCAGGTTTTGCAAATCGGCAAAATCGCTTTTGGGCACGAAGCCCGACGTGGGGCCGGAGCCGTCGAAGCCTTTGGCCAAATCCCAGGGCAGGCCTTTGGCCTTGAGGCGGCTCTGCACGTCGCGGGCGGTGAAGTCGATGCCGACGGCCAGCTCGCGGTAATAATTGGGCGCAAACCGGGCTTCAATGTTTTTGCCCAATTTGCTGATTTTCAGCACAATTTCTACTTCGTGGTGGACGTCCTGCGAAAAATCGGGGTAGTAAAATGCCTGGCCGGGGCGAATGAGCGCCGTGTCGGGTTTGGTGAAAATGACGGGTTCCGACGGGCGCTCGTTTTTCAATTCCTCGATGTGTTCAGCGTAGTTGCGACCAATGCAGAAAATGCGCATGGAATGATTTTTTTTGTTGGTCAGCCTGTGCCACGGGTAAGACTGCCGCCGGAGTTTCATCGGACCGTCTTGCCCGTGGCATGCCTGTGTAAGGCCGCAAAACTAAGCCGCAAATGGCGTTGCTAACAGTTTTTAACGTTTTTGCGACACTATTTTTTGGCCCAATCCTTTTTACAATTTCAAGTTTAAACCTGATTTCCCCATGAAAAAAGTCGTGCTGGCCTCGCTGACCGTCGTCGTAACGATGATTGCGTGCAGCCGGGTGCCCATTTCCAACCGCAACCAACTGTTGCTCGTTTCCGACCAGGAACTCAACGCCCAGGCGCTGGTGAGTTACAAACAATTTCTCGACACCAACCGGGTGGTCTCGGTGAGCAATTCGGGTACTCAGATGGTGCGCCGCGTGGGTGAGCGCATTGCCCGGGCTGCTACGCAGTATTTTCAAAGCGTGAATCGCCCGGAGTACCTCAACGGCTTCAACTGGGAGTACAACCTGGTGGAAAACAAGCAGGTCAACGCCTGGTGCATGCCCGGCGGCAAAGTGGTGGTGTACACGGGTATTCTGCCCGTGACGCAAAACGAAGCGGGTCTGGCCACGGTACTCGGCCACGAAATTTCGCACGCGATTGCCAAACACGGGGCCGAACGGATGAGCCAGGGGATGCTGGCGCAGGGTCTGCTGGCGGCCGGGCAGGTGGGCCTGGGGCTGGCGATGTCGGGCAAACGCAATGAAACCCAGAACTTGTGGAACCAGGTGTACGGCCTCGCCGCACCGATTGGCGCGCAGGTGGCGTTGCTGAAGTACGGCCGCGACCAGGAATCGGAAGCCGACCACCTCGGCGTGATTTTCATGGCGATGGCGGGTTACAACCCCGACGAGGCCGTGACGTTCTGGAGCCGGATGGCCCAGGCCAGCGCCAACAGCCAAAAGCCTCCCCAGTTTCTCTCGACGCACCCGTCGGATGAGAAACGCATTGCCGATCTGAAACGGCTGATGCCCGAAGCCCGGAAGTACTACACCCGCAGCCAGGGTGGCCGGGTTGGGTCGGCGGGGAATTGACGGCCTGAACCGCCGCCTGACGCGGTTTCAGTTGACTTCATTGAAAAAGAGAAAGCCCCGGCGAATCATTGCCGGGGCTTTCTCTTTTTTTGCGAAATCGGAAAATCTGCCAAGATCCGCAGGCCAAATGCTTTACACCGCCTCGCCCTTCAGCACTTCGCTGATTTTCTGCGCGGCGTCTTTCAGCAGCACGGCGGAGTAGACTTTCAGGCCCGATTCGTCGATGATTTTCGCGCCTTCCTCGGCATTGGTGCCTTGCAGGCGCACCACGATGGGCACGGTGATTTCGCCGATATTTTTGTAGGCCTCCACCACGCCGTTGGCCACGCGGTCGCAGCGCACGATGCCGCCGAAAATGTTGATCAGAATGGCCTTCACGTTGGGGTCTTTCAGGATAATCCGGAAACCGGCCTCCACCGTTCTGGCGTTAGCACCGCCGCCCACGTCGAGGAAGTTGGCCGGTTCGCCACCCGAAAGCTTGATGATGTCCATCGTGGCCATCGCCAGGCCCGCCCCGTTGACCATGCAGCCCACGTTGCCGTCGAGTTTCACGTAATTGAGATCGTTGGCCGAGGCTTCCACTTCGAGCGGGTCTTCTTCCGACAGGTCGCGGAGGTTGACGAAATCCTTGTGGCGGAAGAGCGCGTTGTCGTCGAGGTTCACCTTCGCGTCGACGGCCAGGATTTTGTTGTCCGAGGTTTTCAGCACGGGGTTAATCTCGAACATCGACGAGTCGGTGTCGACGTAAGCCCGGTACAGCGCGTTGATAAACTTCACCATTTCCTTGTGGGCGTCGCCGTCGAGGCCGAGCTTGAAGGCGATTTTCCGGGCCTGGAAGGGTTGTAGGCCCACTTTCGGGTCGATCCACTCCTTGATGATGCGCTCGGGGGTGCTGGCGGCCACTTCTTCGATGTCCATGCCGCCCTCGGTCGAGGCCATGATGACGTTGCACGAGCGGCCCCGGTCGAGCAGGATGCTCAGGTAGTATTCCTTCGGCTCCGAGGCACCGGGGTAGTACACGTCTTCTGAAATGAGCACCTTGTTGACTTTCTTGCCCTCCGGGCCGGTCTGGTGCGTCACGAGTTGCATACCCAGGATGCCCTTCGATTTTTCCTTGACCTCGTCGTAGTTCTTGGCCAGTTTGACGCCTCCCCCCTTGCCGCGCCCCCCGGCGTGGATTTGCGCCTTGATCACGAACCACTTCGTGCCGGTTTGCTGGTTCAGTTCGCGGGCGGCTTCGACGGCCTGCGCCGGGGTATCCACCACGATGCCTTCCTGAATGCGGACGCCGTAGCCTTTCAAAATGTCCTTTGCCTGGTACTCGTGAATGTTCATGGAGTCGTTTGGGTAGGTGACTGATTTTTCGGGTGCCAAATTAGGGATAGTTGCTGACTTTGCGGCAGTTTTTAAGCGCAAGGACGCAAAGCAGGCGCGAAGGCCGCAAACCATTTTTGCGCTCCTTGCGTAAAATCTTTGCGTTCTTTGCGGTTAAAACGCCCCTGTCCGAAATGATCAAAGCCACCCAACTCACCCGCGCCTACGGCGATTTGCAGGTTCTGAAAGGCATCGACCTCCACATCGGGGCGGGCGAAATCGTTTCGATTGTGGGGGCATCGGGGGCGGGGAAAAGTACGCTGCTGCACATCCTGGGCACCCTCGACCGGCCCGACGGCGGGCAGGTGTTCATCGACAACCAGGAAGTGACCAAGCTGACTACCAAATCGTTGGCGCAGTTTCGCAACCGGCGCATCGGGTTTATTTTCCAGTTTCACAACCTGCTGGCCGAATTTACGGCCCTCGAAAACGTGTGCATGCCGGCCTGGATTGGCAACCACGCCGACGAGCGCGCCGTGCGCCAGCGGGCCACCGACCTGCTCACGCGCCTCGGCCTCGGCGACCGGCTGAACCACCTGCCGTCGGAACTTTCGGGCGGCGAACAGCAGCGCACCGCCGTGGCGCGGGCGCTCGTCAACCAGCCCGCCGTGGTGTTTGCCGACGAACCGAGCGGCAACCTCGATTCGGCCAACGCCCAGGAATTGCACCGGCTGTTTTTCAACCTCCGCGACGAGTTGGGCCAGACGTTCGTCATCGTTACGCACAACGACGAACTCGCCCGGATGGCCGACCGCCGCCTTGAAATGCGCGACGGGCGCATCGTGGCCGAAGTGGCCTGAGGCGGTTGGTTGCGGTGCCATACCCACAAAATCAATCAGGGGGTGGGTTAAGAGCCTATCCGGAAATTCACGATACCGTCGCCTCAACTACCCCCAACCCCCTGAAGGGGGCTTTCCTGCCTGCAATTTCATCCGTGAAAAAAGCCCCCTTCAGGGGGTTGGGGGTAGTTGAGGCTCTGAAATCAGGGCAACCTGAACACCGGCAGCCGCAGGTGCTCCGGTTCGTACCACGGCGAGCGCCGGTAAACAAAATCAAGTTGCGCCCGGCTATTTTTGGCAAACGCCGGGTCGGCGGCGCGTTTTTCCTCCAATTCACGCCGAAGTTCGGGATGTTCCGCTAAAAATTTCGCCGCGAGGTCTTCAAACACGTAGTCGGAATACCCTTCTTTTTGCTGCAAAATCGGGTCGAAAAAATTCCAGGCGAAAAACGAATCCGGTCCGGCGGGTTCGAGCATTTCGACGAG
Organism: Spirosomataceae bacterium; assembly: GCA_965249815.1. Classification (GTDB taxonomy): domain Bacteria; phylum Bacteroidota; class Bacteroidia; order Cytophagales; family Spirosomataceae; genus JAJAZB01. The sequence continues at coordinate 3,699,287 of CBDFMV010000003.1, forward strand.
GTAGCGGTCGGTTGCCTGACCGGTTGGAATCAGGAAATCGCCTTTCCGGAATGCGACACGCTGGCGGGTTACGCTGGTTTTTACGTCGAAGTTGAAGTGGTGCCCTTCGTAAGGGCGGGGGCTGCTTTTGTAGTCGTCGATGCGGGTCACGTCCACCAGCAGCGTGGTGTCGGCGGGCAGCGGGCGCATCGCCGCGCCGTTGAGTTTCAGCAGTTCGATCACGCTCCACCAGCCCTGCGGGATGAGGTAGGCGGCAGGTTTTTTCACCCAATTTTGCGGCGTGAAGTAGGTGAAATAGCGGATTTCTTTCTCGTAAGGCTTGTCCCGATCGTAGTACAGCCGCGGCAAACCCGACACCGCGCTGGGTTTATAGCCAGCGTCGTACCCCCGGAACGGCACCCGGTCGAAGCGGGTCGTGTCGGGTTTCCAGGAAAGGGCGAAATCGGTCTGCTTTTTCACGGCCTCCCGCGCCCGCTGCCGCACGGCGCGGAGTTGCGCGCCGTTTTTTTCGGCAAAATCCAGAAACGTCCGCAGCAATTGATACGTAGCCTCCACGCGCTGGGCGTAGGGCTTGAGCATGTGGGTTTCGGGCATGAAGCCGATGGTCTGGAATAGCGCCGCGTAGCCGGTCGAATAGCGGGGCGTGTCCGGAAATCCCAGCAGGCCCCCGGCGGCGATGTCCGGGCCGAAATGCTCAACGTAGGGCGTCATCGGGAAGGCTTTGCGGGCCATGTCGGCGTACAGAAACGGGCTGAGCACGTCGTGGAGGTACGCGCCCAGTTCGCCACCGAGTTTGTCGTGCTGGGTGGCGATGAGCGTCATCACGTGCTGGTAATCGGCCCCGTTGCTGACGTGGTTGTCGACGAACAAATCCGGATCGACGAGGTGGAAGATCCGGGCGAACGAGCGGGCGTTGCGGGTGTCGCTTTTCACGAAATCCCGGTTCAAATCGTAGTTGCGGGCGTTAGCCCGAAAACCCGCTTCTTTCGGCCCGTTCTGGTTCACCCGGCTGGTGGCGCTGCGGTTGAGGGCACCGCCGATGTTGTAAAACGGAATCACCGCCAACAGCACGTTGTCGGGCAGTCGGAGCCCGTTTTTCCCCAGCGCCAAATCGCGCAGTAGGCGCAGGTTAGCGTCCACGCCGTCGGGTTCGCCGGGGTGAATGCCGTTGTTGATCAGCACGATGCACTTGCCTTTCGCCCGCTGGCGCGGCAGATCGAAATCGCGGTCGTTGTTCATCAGCAGCAGGTGCAGCGGTTCGCCGGAATCGGTCGGCCCCATCGTCCGCATCTGAATCTGCGGAAAACGGGCATCCAGCGCCTTGAATTCCTGAATGCCCTGCCAGTAGGTCGGCGTTTCGGTGCCGTGGGTTAGCTCGAAATGGGTTTTAAAATCCTGAGCTTGTGCGGTGAGGATTCCAAAATAAAAGCAGCAGAACCGAAGCAGGATGGAGCGTACCATGAGAAACAACGCGGCACCCGTTTCGGAATAAAACGGGTGCCGCAGGGTAGGAGGAGTTATTTTTTTAGCAAAAAACTGGCAAGGCCAACGACCGAGCCGACAATGGCCAGAAACTGAATCAACCCCACCAGATAAATGGCTTTGGTCAACTTGGTTTCAAGTTCGGCCAGGTCTTGTTTCGTCGCTAAATGTTTTACGTTGCGTTCCACGCTTTTTTCTACTTTGCTTTCAATGTACTCAATCACCGTCTCGGCTTCCTGGGTTCCGAGTTTGGCTTTTAAAATCTCGTAGGCTTTCAGTTCAAGGTTCGCGGTCGCCATGGCGTTGGTTTTTACAAGGTTACGGATAAAAATGCATTCCGCCAACGAGTGAGGGGGCAATTTTCTGACGCCCAGGCCGTTCGCTCAATTCCTTGAACCGCTGGGTGTCAGCGCGTTGGCAAACCGCAACCGCCCCGCTTTGTTGAAAAACCGCCAGCTCAGTAGCCCCGCCGCCACCATCAGCCCCGCCGTGAGGCCAAGCCAGAGGCCGGTTGCGCCCATGCCAAACTGAAACGAAAGCAACGCCCCAACCGGCAGGCCCACGACCCAGTACGCAAACAGCGTCACGGCGGTGGGGACGTTGACGTCGGCCAGCCCGCGCAACAGCCCCAGGCTCACGGCCTGAATGCCGTCGAACAACTGGAAAAACGCGGCGATGACGAGCAGGCCCACCGCAATCGGAGCCACCTCGGTGTCGCGGATGTACAGCGCCACGATGGCCTCGCCCGCCGTCAGGAAAATCACGCCGCACACCGCCATGAACGCGCCGCCCACCAGCAGGGCCGTGGTGCCCGACCGCAGCACCGCCGCCCGGTCGCGCTGGCCGAGGCCCGCGCCCACGCGGATGCCCCCCGCCGAGGCCACGCCCGTGACCATCATGTACGACACCGACGCGGGATTGATGGCAATCAGGTGGGCGGCCAGTTGGTTTTCGCCCAGCCAGCCAATCATCACCGCCGCGAACGCGAAGACGGCTATTTCAAAAAAGCCCTGAAAGCCACTGGGAATGCCCAGTTTCAGGATTTTTACCATCAGGGGGCGCAAATCGAACACCGGCTGGTCGCCGGGCGCGAGGCGGCGGGTGAAGTACGGTTGGAAGCGGGCGTTGAACCGCAGGTAGGCCCACAACGCCACGGCCATAAACGTGCGGCTCACGAGCGTGGACACGCCCGAGCCGTTGAGGCCCCATTCGGGAAAGCCCCAATTCCCGTAAATCAAAAAGTAATTGAGCAGCACATTCAGGCCAACCGCCGTCAGGGTGATGTACATGGCGACCTGCGTGTGGCCCAGCCCGTCGCTGAGTTGGCGAAGGGCCGTGAAGAGAAAAATGGGTACCGTCGAGAGAGTCAGGATGAGCAAAAACGGCACGGCCCGCCGGGCCACTTCCGCCGACTGGCCAAACCACTGAAAATTGAAGGCCAGTAGCACCATCACGCCCGCGCAGGCAATGGCCATGAGCAGCGCCACCCGCAATGCCGCCCGGAGCAACCGACTGATTTGCAGGGCGTCGCCTTCTTCGCTGGCTTTGGAAATGAGCGGAGCCACCACGTACTGGGCGTTGAACCCGAAAATGGCGATGGAAATCCAGACGCTGTTGCCGATGCCCGCGGCGTCGAGGGCAAACTTGGCGTCGTGGGCCACGTGGCCGACCTGAATCGTGTCGGCCACGCCCATGAGCATGATGCCCAACTGGCCGAAAATAATGGGCAGGGCCAGTTTCAGCAGCGTGGTGAGTTCAGGGCGATGGAGACGGAAGTGGACAATCGGGTGACGCATGGTGCGGCAAAGGTAGGAATTGGGGGTGGAGGAATTCGGTGGCAAGGATTGAAGAAACCCCCCGGCCCCTTACTTTTGCACCCTGAATCTTTAATTCTAAATTCCCCGGCACCGTAGTTCAATGGATAGAATAGACGTTTCCTAAACGTTTGATGCGGGTTCGATTCCCGCCGGAGCCACATTTCCCAAACGGTTGATGCGGACGGAAGGCCGCCCCGTCCGATTCCCGCCGGAGCCACGATACGCTGAAAGCAAAAGGCAGTTCATCGACCCGGTAGGGGATGAACTGCCTTTTGCTTTTTACCCGCTACGGCCGAATTCCGCTCCCCGGCTCCGGTAAAGCTACTTTGTTATCGTGAACGAATCCAGTTCTGTTCCGTCGGCCGATAACTGACGGATCTTCAGGACCTTACCCACCACGTCGGCCACGGTCAGCGAGTGGACGCTGGAGATGAATTTATCCGTAAATTTTTGCCAGGAATCGGGGTCATTGTTCTGTTCGGGGTTGTAGAGCGTCTGGCCACCCGCCCCCGACACGAGGTAGATGATGCCCTCGGGCGTGGTGTCGGTTTTACCGTCAAACGCCCTGTCGAGCTTCCACTGCCCGTTGACCACCCGGCCCCGCACCAATTTGTTGCCCATGCCGCCAACGAGCAGCACGCCTTTTTTGTCGGGTGTGAACGTCAGCGGAAACGAACGCTGGTAGTTGTGGACGTGCCCGTTGAAGACTACGTCCACTTTCCCGGCCTCGAACAACGGCGACAGCAGCCGCATGTGCTGCTGCTCGTAGTGCTCGCGGGCCGAGTTGAAACCGGGGTGGTGAAACATCACAAACCGCCAGGTCGCGCCACGGGCTTTAGCCAAATCGGCCGCAACCCAATCGCTGAGGACTTTGTCGGTGAAATCCACGTACGGGTTGGAGTCGATGACCAGCCAGTGCGCGTTGCCGTAGTCGAACGAATAATTCGACATCCGCAGGTAGGCGTCGCCCGCCGCCCGGAGAAACGGCGTCCGGTTGGAATCGTCGGCGGTGAGCGTCGGCACCAGCGGCCCGCCCTCAGCGCCGAGAGGGCCGTTGAGCGGCTGATCCCAGTAGTAGTAATAAGCCAGGGCGTCGGGGTACTTGTTCAAATCGCGTGTGTCGGTGTCGTGGTTGCCGGGGGCCGAAATCATCGGCACCGAGCGCATCAGCGGGGCACCGGCGGTGTCCACCTGATCGGCGTTGTACACGGGCCAAAACCGGGTCCGGTACTCCGAAATCCGGCCGCGTTCGTACACGATGTCACCGGGTACGACCACGAAATCGGGTTTTTCAAGAAACGCGCGGGCGGCCAGTTGCTTCTGAACGACCGTTTCGGCCCCGATGTCAGCGAAGGCCACGAAGCGGTAGGGTTGGCTGGCCTTTTTCGGGGCCTTGCCTTCGGCGGTAAAAACCACTCGCCCGGCCTTCGCCACGCGGTAGTTAAAAGGAGTCCCCGCTGTCAGCCCGGTCAGGGTGGCGTGGTATACGACGTGCGGCGCAATGCCGCCCACCACCACCGGGGTCGTGGTGGGAAGCGCGGCCTTTTTCCAGGCTCCTTTCGGCGTCGGCTGGTAGTCCACCGACCAGGCAGCGGTCGAGTCGGGGACGTGCCAGAGCAGTTCGAGGGATTCCGGCGTGGGGTTCCGGCCGATTTGCAGGTAGGGTTTGGTCACAAAAACCGCTTCCGTGCCTGTCTGGGCGGTTGCCGTGCCCAGGGCCAAACCGGCGAAAAGAAGAACCAATGAGGTTTTCATGAACGATTCGGAGGAAAGTGTCAGTGCTTGTTCCCCGTGCCGTCGAGTTGGTAGCAACCGGCGTCCTTGCCCGGCGCGGTGATTTCCGTCGAGCCGAAGTTGGCGCTGACCGGCACCACACTCAGCGGCGCGAAAGCCGTCGTGCCCTTGCCCGCGGCGGGCGAAGCGGCTTGCAGGCGGAAGTTGTAGTTCCCCACGAAGCTCACGTCGCCGAGGCGTTTGGTGGTTTGGGGCAGCGGAAAATTGACGAACAGCGGGTTGTTTTTACCCACCACCGCCGTGCCGTCGTAGGCCTGACCAGGCTTGTAACCCGCAGGCAGGTACGTGCTGGGCGTCGGGATGTCGGTCGGCTGGGGTTTGGTCGTGAAGCCCACCGGGTAAATCTGGTTGGCGATGCTCACCGAGTCCACGTAGTTGTAGTTGTTGCTGTACTTGATGTTGGCCGTGTCGGCCACCACGAGCGCGTTGCCGTTGTAATTGGCCGTGGCCCCCACGATGCGTGGCCCGAACTTGCAGTTGACCATCAGGTTGTTGTAAAAAGCGCCCTTCGCGCCCTCCTCAAAATTGAGCGAACCACCCCGACCCGCCGCCGCCCGTCGGTAGCCACTGGCCACGATGGTGTTGTTGTACATCATCACGCTCGTCTGGGGGTTTTTGCCGCCGTTGTTCGAGGCCTTCGGGCCGTTGGTGGCCGAGCCGACGATGAGGTTGTAGGCGAAATTACCCACCGTGCCCGACTTGATGTTCATGGATTCGCCGCCGGTGAAACCGCCTTTTTCAAACGTATTCCGCATCACGTTGAACCGGCAGCCGAAGGGCCGGATCGGGTCGTCCACGCCGCCGTACACCCACGAATCTTCCAGCACCAGAATCCCGTCGGGGTTCGCCGTCGAGATGTTGTACGAGTTGGCTCCGTTGGCCAGAAACGACACCGGCGAGGTACCCAGCTTGCCGCCGCCAAACTCGATGTGTGTCCACTTGATGATGATGCTCTTGAAGGTAGTTTCGCCCAGAATCCCGCCCCAGAGGCCCTTGTAGGCCGGGTCGGCGGTGGGGTCGGCCCCGTAGGTATCGGTTTTGTTGGCCGTCGGCACGGTGAAGTACACCGGCTTGGCCTGGGTGCCCAGCGAGAGCAGCGTGCCCTTCACGATGAAACTGTACACCTGGCCCGTGCCACCGGGGAAGTACACTTTCGCGCCCGGCTGGATGAGCAGCGTGTCGCCTTCGTTGATGAACACGTCGCCGCTGACGCGGTACACCGAGTCGCTGAGCAGGGTGCCTTTGATGGGACCCACCAGGGGCGTTTTGGTGCTAACGGCCTGCCCAATTTTGAAAATGGGTTCGGATACCTGCACGTCTTCCGATTTGCTGCACCCGAGCAGCCCAGTGGCCAGCGAAAGGGCCAGCATCGCAATGTAATTTTGACGTTTCATGGGAAAGAAATTGGAGATAAAAGTTTAGGAGTGAATCAATTAGCGTTTGTAGCGAATGCCCACCAGGTAGGTTTGGTTGAAGACGTCTTTCTGCACCAGAATCCGGTCGGTGCGGGTTTGGTCAGGCAGGTTGGTGAGCGTGTTGGGTTTCAGAATCTCGACGATGATGGGGTTGTTGAGCAAATTGGTCAGCTTGGTGAACACCGAGAAGTGCCCGCCGCCGAATCGTTTTTCCGCCGAAAAATCCACCTGCGAGGTGCCGCGCTGCCAGTAATCGAGGTCTTTGTACGGCGACACGATGTTGATGCGCTTGCCGGTGTACACCCACGAAAGCTGCGCGTCGAAGCCCAGGCCGGGGTGTTTGTAAATGAGCGAGAGGTTGGCGATGTGGTCCGACTGCCCTTGCAGCGGGCGGGTCTGGGTGCTTTCGGAGTTGACGATGCTCCCCGAGGCGTCGCGGCCGTACACCCGCTTGGTGGTGGTGATGCGCGAATGCGTGAAGGTGTAATTGCCCGACACGCCCCAGTGGTTGAAATACTTCGAGAACACTGCCTCCGCGCCGAAGTTGGTGGCCGTACCGAAGTTGAGCGGCGTGTACACCGTGTTCACCTGGCTAATTTGCAAAAAGCCGTATTCGATGGGGTTCTGGATGTTCTTGAAAAACCCGCCAATCAACAGTTGCTCGTTGCCGCGCGGGAATAGCTCGTAGCGCACGTCCACGTTGTCGGCCACGCTGTGTTTGAGGTTGTAATTGCCGCTTTCGGTAAAATAATCGCCTGGAAAAGAGGCGGGTACGATTTCAAAATACCCCGGTCGGCTGATGCCCCGGAAGTACGACAGCCGCAGGTTTTCGCGCTCCGAAAGGCGGTATTTCAGGTGCAGACTCGGCAGCAAATCGAGGTAACTGATGGTGCCCACGCGGCCTTTGGCCGTGATTGGCAACTGCGACACGTACGACTGACTCGTGTTTTCGGCCCGCACGCCGCCCAACACCTGCCAGCGGCCCCGTGTGACTTTGGCCTGGGCGTAGCCCGCCGTAATTTGCTCTTTGGCCGTGTAGTTGTTGGCGTTGGCGCTGTCGGCGTAGGCGTATGATTCGGGCCGGAAGGTGAAAATGGCCTTATCGATGCTCGTGTACACCTGCCGGTCGCCGCCGGGCAGCACGGTGGCAAGCTGGTAGTCGTTGTAAAAATTGCTCCGGTCTTTGTCGCGGTACATGCCGCCCACGGCCAGGTCGAGGCTCGGCAGGGGCGAGAAGGTCAGGTTGACGTAGCCCGTCAGGTCGCGGTCCTGGTTGCGGGTCCAGATGTGCGACACCGGGTCGATATACCGCGCCGACTCGACGGGTTTGCCGTCCGGCCCCGGCGCGGTGCGGTAGGTCACACTCTGGTCGGTCCAGTCGGGCGTGCGGCTTTTGGCCAGCGAATACACCGCCGACCAGTTCAGTTTCAGTTTCGGCAACACGACGTGGTCGCCCTGGAGCGTGACGTTCGACACGTTTTGCCGCCGGAACACCGAGCGGTCGGAGATGCTCACGTCGCCGAATTGAGTCAACTGGTTGCCGAGCAGGTTGCGGTGCTGCTTATCGTCCAACTGCATGAACAGGCCGTACAAACTCAGCCTGTGTTTCGGGTTGAAGGCGTAATCGAACTTCAGATTCAGCCCCAGGCGACCTTGTTCGTTGGAATACTTCCGGTTTTCGACGAATTCAAAAATGGGCGTGTTCGGGGCCGGGTCGGGACCGGGCTGGCCGTTGAGCCGGAAAAACGACGAAGTGCTGCCCCGGTAGGTGTGCTGGTAGCTGCCGCCGAAGAGAAACCCCAGTCGGTGGTTGAAAATCCGGTTGCCGATGGACAAACTGAACAGGCCGTTCACCGGCAGGGCCACGTTGTTGTACTGGAGGGTTTTCACCGAAAAATCGGACGGCCTGGCCGCGTACGAATTGCCGTGGATTTCCGACGGCGATTGCCGGTTGATTCCCTGCGTGCTGAAACCCGAAAAAGGCTGGTGGCTGAACAACTGGCTGTAGCCGCCCGAGGCCGTGGCCGACACGGTGAGGTAGTCGGGCGCGGACCGCATGACCATGTTCATGGCCCCGCCGATGGCATCGCCTTCCTGGCTGGGCGTCAGGGCTTTAATCACTTCCAGGCGTTCGAGCAAGTCCGCCGGGAAAATGTCCATCGGCACGTAACGGTTTTTGTTGTCGGGAGAGGGAATCTTGATGCCGTTGACGAGCGTGTAGTTGTAACGCTTGTCCATGCCCCGGATGACGGCAAACTGCCCGTCGCCGGTGCTGTTGCGGACGATGGACACGCCCGAAACCCGCTGGAGCACGTTGGCCACGGTGATGTCGGGCAGCAACTGGATGGTGCGCGCCCCGATGATGTTGAGCACGTTGTCGGCTTTTTGCTCGGTTTTGCGGGTGCTGGCCTCGCTTTCGCGGTCACCGGTGCCGGTCACCACGATTTCGCCGAGGCTGCCCGCGCTTTCGGTGAGGCCGAAATTTTCCACGAGCACGCCCGTCGCAACCACCGTCACCGAGCGCGTGAGGGTTTGGTAACCGAGGTATTGCACCTTGCAGGCGTAGGTTCCGGCGGGCAGGTCGGTGATTCGGTAACTGCCGTCGAGGCCCGCCGAGGCGACGTAGCGGTCGTCGGCCAGCCGGACGACGGCTCCCACCAGCGGCTCGCCGGAGCGGGCGTCGGTCACGGTGCCTTTGAGGGTGGCAGCGCTGGCCGTTGCGGCCAGACCGAGGTTAAGCAAAAGCGTAAAAAGTTGTTTCATTGGTTTTTAGGCGAAACATTGCACAGCAAGCCGAGGCACAGGCTTTCCGGAAAAGTGGGGGCTGGAAAACGGGGAGTTTCGGTAAAATCAGGGAGCAGTCGGCCCGTACACCGCCACGCCGAAGGTGCCCGGCGCGGGTGTTTTGCCGTCTTCAAGGTAGCTGGCCCCGCTCAGGTACAGCCGGTGCGTGGTGCCCCGGTGCACGATGGTTTTCTGCCCCGGCGCGGTTTTGAGCGTCTGCACGACGGTGTAGGTATCGGGCGAATCCTGGTGGATGAGCGTCACGGTACCCTCGCCGTTGGAGGTGGCGATGAGCTTCAACTCTTTTTCGTAAATCACGCCGTCCACGCCCGCGCCGATGGGCAGCGTCTGGATAATTTTACCAGTGCTGGCGTCGAGCACCACCAGCGTTTTGGTTTTCCGGCAGGCCGAAAACAGCCGGTTGTTGGCTACGTCGATGGCCAGTCCCGTGGGCACTTCGTTGGGCGCGAGCGAAAATCGGTTTTTGAGGGCCAGCGTTTTGCCGTCGAACTCCACGACCTCGTGCGAGTCTTCGTTGTTGTTAAAAATGGAGCCTTTTTCGTTGCTGGCCGCGAATTCGGGCGCGCCGCCCATCGCGACGTTGCCCACGACGTTATCCGTGTTGGCGTCAATGGCTACGGCGTTGCCGCTGCCGTTGCAGAACACGAACACACGCTGCGAGGCTTTGTCGTAGAGTACCGCGTCGGGTTTTTTGCCCTCGACCGGAATCGCGCGGAGCACCTTGAAGGTGTTGTAATCGAAGACCGTCACCGAGTTGTCGGTGCCGTTGGTGATGTAGCCTTTGGCTAATTCTTTGGCCAGGGCGATGCCGTGTACGCCCTTCAGCCCGGTGATTTCGCCAATCGGCTGGTCGGTTTTCAGGTCGATGACGTGGACGCGGTCGGCGTGGGAGACGAACAGCCGCTCGCGCTCGCCGTCCATTTTTAGGTAGTCCCACTTGCCGTCGCCGCCGGGCAGGCTGATTTTCTTAAGAAACTGGTAGGTAGGCGTTTGGGCCAGCGCCGGAGGCAAACTCAGGGCAAGCAGGAAGGCCGTTTTCAGGACGTTTTTAAGGAAGAAGCGCATCGTTTTCCCGTGGTTAAGACGATGCAAACCTAACGCGAAAATTAGCGATTTCGACGGGTTAACAATAAGTTAACACTTTGATAATAAACTTATTACATTGGATTTATTTGCCACGTTTAGCCTACGCGCACGGAAGTGTTTCCGGCCAAACGTGCTCGCTTGCCTGGCGAAATTTTCCCCGAATCGTTTGCCCGCGTCAAGGGTTAAAATCCACGTCGGGCCGGTCCATTTTGCGCTCCTTGCGCCTGGTGCTCTCGCTGCGACCGAGGGGCAGTTGGAGGGTGAGTTTGTAAAAACGCACGTCGCGGCGGTTCATGCTCGCCTGGTAAACGCCCGGCTGGTCGTACACGCTGACGAAGCGGCGCGAATTGAACACGTCGTTGATGGTGAACAGCACGCTGGCGCGGTTCTGCCAGAAGGCTTTCCGCAACGCAAAATCGGCGGCTTGCACGGCGTTGCGGTGGCCCTGCAAACTGGGCGAGCGGCTCTCGCGGTTGGCGCTGACCTGGGCCGTGAAGTTGGCGGGCAGTCGGTAGGTCAGGCTGAGTTTGGCGTTGTAGGCCGCACCCTCGCTGCGGAGGGTCGTCGATTGCAGAATGACATCGTAGAGGTTGACGTTGGCCAGCAGGCTCAGGTCGCGGCCCAGGCCGAATTTCAGCGTCTGGTCGAAGCCGTAGCGGATGTCGGCCTTTACGTTGACGAACGTCGTGACCAGCACCGACGGGTCGCTGGCCAGGGGTTGCACGAGGGGCTTGATGGTGTGGTCTTCGTAAATGTAGTAAGCCGAGGCCAGCCAGGTGGTGTTCCCCCACGACTTGTTGTAATTGAGTTCGGCGGTGTTGACGAACTCCGGGCGCACCTGCGGGTTGCCGATGGTAATGTTCTGCCGGTCGGCGGCCTGAATGCCCACGAACACGTGCCGGAACGACGGGCGACCCACTTTCCGGCTCAGGCTCAGGCTGATTTCGGCGTCGCCGGGTAGTTTTTTGGCAATCAGAAACGACGGGAAAAGGGCCTGGAACCAGTTCTGCCCGCTGCTGGAGGGGTAGTGGTAGCCAAACGTGGTGCTGTCGAGCCGCGAATTCCCCACCAGACTCGATTGTTCGAGTCGCAGCCCGGCCTGGATGCTCACGCGCCCGGCCAGTTGGCGGCCGTACAGCACGTAGGCGGCGTTTACGGTTTCGGTGATCCGGGCATCCTGCGAGTAGGGTCGGAGCAGGAGGAATGCTTGGTTGTCAGGCAGTTGCTGGTTGAAAAAATACTGCTGGTCGCGGTCGTAGGTGTAGCTGCGCAGGCCCGCCTCCCAGCGCGCGGAGTCGCTGAGCGGATGCACGTAGTCGAGTTGCGTCAGGTATTGGGTGCCCAGAATTTGCCCGTCGATGCGGTCGCGCTCGGGGTAGTTGGGCTGAGGGCTGCCGTCGGGGTTGAGCGAGGTGGTAAGCCAGTCGGCGGCGTTCGAGACCCGGTTGCGGGTTAGCGAGGTGGCCAGGCTGAGTTCCCGGCCTTTTTGGGCAAACTGATGGCGGTAATCGAACTCCAGCCCGGTGTTCACGTAGTCGTTGTGGGGCACGGTGAGGCGGGTGCCGGAGCCGGTGAGGGTTTGGCTGGCGTTGCGGTAGGCGTATTCCTGGTTGCTGATGGTGTTAAAGGCTCCGCCCACGAGCGTCCCGGCGAGGGAAAACAGGTTGTGGTCGTTGGCCGCAAAATCCACCGCGAGGCGGCCACTCTGGAAATTGTTGTTGAGGCTGATGGCCGTGGTTTGATCGAAAAAACCCGTCGGGCGACCGTCGGAGCCGGTGTTGGTGCGGTGCACGTAGCCGTTGAGCGGATTTTTGGTGGCGTTGAGGCTGTAGAGGCCCGTCAGGTTCCACTTGCCGCGCCGCGCGTCGAGGTTGAGCGTGGCGTCGTAGCGGGAATTGCTGCCGATGCCCACGCTGGCGATGCCGGTGTAGCCGGGCTGCCGGTTTTTCTTGAGAATCAGGTTGACGATGCCACCGGAGGTGGAGGCGTCGTAGCGGGCCGAGGGGTTGGAAATCACCTCGACCGACTCAATCTGGTTGGCTGGAATCTGCGCCAGGGTGAGTTGGGTGGGTTTGCCGTTGACGTAAATCGTCGTGGCCATGTTGCGCAGGCTGGGGTTGCCGCTTTCGTCGAGGGTGATCGAAGGCACGTTGCGCAGCAGCGTTTCGGCGGTGCCACCCACGGTGGTCAGGCTTTTCGCGACGTTGAACACCCGCTTTTCGGGCGTTACGGTCAGGGCATCTTTTTCGCCCCTCACCTTCACCTCGCGCAGCGTGGCGGCGTCAGGTTGCAGGGCCAGAAGGCCGAGGTCGGTGGGGGTGTCCGTGAGCGAAACCGGGCGGCTGAACGACTGGTACCCCACGAATGAAACCGTCACGAGCGCCCGACCCGCGGGCAGGTTGGCGACCGAAAACCGGCCCTGCTCGTCGGCCTGCGCGCCGCCCAGCAGGGTGCTGTCTCGCTCGTTGCGCACGGCCACGGTGGCGAAGGGCAGGGCCTGCTGCGTGCTGCCGTCGGCGATGCTTCCCGTGAGCCGCCCCTGTCCGGTTTGCGCCAGCAGCGGCGCGGTAAGCACGGTAAAAAGAAAAAGGAGCAAGAGTTTTACCCGACGGATGGAAAGAAAGAGAGCCATTTTCACCCGGCAAGAGTACCTCAGAACTTTGGAGAGAATCTGAAGTGATGCGTTAAGAAATCGTGAACCACACCCAAAACTGGTGCCGTTGGTGGGCCTCGTCGTAGGCGTAGCCCGGCTTCATGCCGTAAAGCGCGGCGATGTCGGCCACGATGGCCAGCCCGAGGCCGGTCGATTCGGTCTGGGCGGGGTTTTTCACAAACCGCTCGAAAAGCCGGGCGCGCGCGAAGGGCAGGGGCGGGCCGCTGTTTTCGGTTTCAAAACCTTCCGGGGTGAGCCGCAGCCGCACCGTCCCGCCCTCGGGGCAGTGCTGGATGGCGTTGCGGACGAGGTTGGTCAGCAGCACGTCGGCCAGGTACGGATTTAGAGTCAGGCTGACGTTCGGGGCCATGTCAGTTTGCCAATCGAGGTTTTTGTGGCGGGCAAAATCGGCGTAAATCGGGGTCAGCCCGGCCAGTAGCGCGCTCAGATCGACGGGCCGGGAGTCGGTGAATTGCTGGTTGTCGATTTTACTCAGCAGCAGCAGGCTTTTGTTGAGCCGCGAAAGCCGGTGCAGGGAATCCTGAATTCGTTCGAGGTGCTGGAGTTCGTGCCCGGCCAGCCGTTCCGACTGCATGAGTTGCTCGACGTCCGCCGAGGCGATGGCCAGCGGGGTCTGGGTTTCGTGCGAGGCGTTTTCGATAAACTGCCTCTGGGCCAGAAACTGCCCGTTGAGGTTGCGGGTCATCACGTTGAGCGCCCGGCTCAACTGGTTGAATTCGAGAACCGAACTGGCTTCAAAAGGTTCGGACGTGGCGGCGTCGAGTCGGTAGTTGCGCAACTCGTCGAGAATCCGGTAAAACGGTTTCCAGAGCCTGCGATGCAGCAGCCAGTCCGCGCCGACCAGCAGCAGGAGCAGGCCCAGGAAGCAGATAATGACGCTCCGGGAAACCCGCCCGGCGATGCTCTCGAACTCGGTGATGGGTTGTTTCAACACCACCCGAAACGTGCCCTGGGGGGTGCCGACGCTGGCCGTCAACTGCCGGACCGCTCCCGGCTGGCGTTCCCGCAAATCGTATTCCGTCGTGTCGGAGAAGGTGGGCTCCAGGCGTTGGGCGGTCGGGGAAATTTTCAGGTGCGGGTCAGGTGCAAACCCCGCCGCGCCGGGGGCACCCTGGCTGAGTTGCCGTTGGACTTGCAGAAAATCGCTGGTGAGCTGCTCGTCCACTTCGTGCAGAATCTGCGCGTGGATGGCCCGGTAGAGCAGCCAAACGCCCACCAGTGCCACCGGAAGGGCGGTCAGCAAAAGTACGAGCAGGGTGCGGTAATGAAGTTTCATGCCTCGACCGAGAAAACGTATCCTGCCCCGTAGCGGGTGCGCAGGTAATCGGGCGCGCCCTTGTCCATGAGTTTTTTACGCAGGTTTTTAATGTGCGTGTACAGGAAATCGTGCGAACTGGCCAAATCCATGTGATCGCCCCAGACGGCCTCAGCGATGACGCCCTTGCTGAGCAGGCGATCGGGATTGGCGACGAAAAAATGGAGCAATTGAAATTCTTTCACGGTCAGTTCGACGGCCTGCTGCTGCACCCACACGCGTTGGGTGAGCGGGTCGAGGGTGAGTACGCCCGCCTGCACGTTGGGACTGCCGCCGAACAGGCGGCGGCGCAGCACCGATTTGATGCGGGCGTTGAGTTCGGGCAGGGCAAAGGGCTTGGTCAGGTAATCGTCGGAGCCAAGCTCGAGGCCGAGCAATTTATCATCGAGCGAATCTTTGGCCGAAACCACGATGATGCCCGCCGCTGATTGCCGCGCCTTCAACTGCCGAATCAGGTCGAGGCCGTTGCCGTCGGGCAGACCGATGTCCACCACCACGCAGTCGTAGTCGTAATCGTGGGCTTTCTCACTGGCCACCCGAAAGGTCGGGGCCGTGGTGACGGCGTAGCCCTCCGATTCGAGGTACTGTTGCATGGTAACCCGGAGCGAAGGTTCGTCCTCAATCAACAGAATTTTCATAGGGTCTTGCGAAGTACGCGCTTAATCCTAAAGACATACTGAAGTTGGTCGTACCTCCCGTCGATGAATCCGCGAAACCAGGGCAAATAACGGGGAGAAGGGCGTTCAGGCGGTTTACCCCCTTCCTCGACCGGCGGCACCCGGCGCTGTACTTTTTGCAAACTACGCGGCTGGAACGCCTTTTTTTGCAAACTCGGGTTTATTCGTCATTCCAAATCTCAGCTTCTCACTATGAAAAAACGTACGTGGATTGGCATTCTTCTGGTCAGTGCCCTGAGTGCACTGGTCGTTTTCGCGTTCCGGTCTGAGTCTGCTCCCACCGCCGCCCCGCTCACGGCCCGGCTGTCGGTGGTGACTGACCAATTGAGTTTACCCACGGCCCTGGCCAGTGATGCCGCCAGCCGGTTGTACGTGTGCGAACAAGCGGGGCGCATTCGCCTGGTGGCCAACGGCAAATTGCAACCTGAGCCGGTGCTCGACCTCCAGGCGACGGTGGTGAAGAGCCGGGGGTACGACGAGCGTGGGCTGCTGGGGCTGGCCCTGCACCCCGGTTTTGCCCAAAACCGTAAATTTTACGTGTATTACAGCGCCCGCAGTGGTCGGGGTGGGGCCAACCACAAAAGCGTGGTGGAAGAATACAAAATGGCCTCACCGGAGCGGGCCGACCCGAAATCGGGTCGGGTGCTGCTCGAATTCGACCAGCCCGAATCCAACCACAACGGCGGCGACATGGCGTTCGGACCCGATGGCTTTCTGTACATCGCCGTGGGCGACGGCGGCGGCGCGGGCGACCGCCACGGCGAACGCGGCAATGGGCAAAACCTGAATACCCTGTTGGGGAAAATCCTGCGCATCGACGTCAACGGCTCCCCCTACGGCATTCCCGCCGACAACCCCTTTGTGAACCGGCAACAGGTCCGCCCCGAGATTTTTGCCTACGGCCTGCGCAACCCCTGGCGGCTGTCGTTCGATCGGCAGACGGGTCGGCTGTTCGTCGGCGACGTGGGCCAGAATTTGTTCGAGGAAGTGGACATTGTCCGCAAAGGCGGCAACTACGGTTGGCGCATTCGGGAAGGGTTGCACCCCTTCGACGACAACCAGAAAGCCCCGGACCTCGTCGATCCCATCGCCGAGTACCCGCACGGGCCGGAAGGCATTAGCGTGGCGGGGGGCTACGTGTACCGGGGCAAGGGAGTACCCCAACTGGCGGGCAAGTACCTTTTCGGCGACTTCATCGGGCCGGTGTATTACCTCAGCCAAAGTTCGGAGGGAGCCTGGACGCGCGGCCCGGTCAGGTTTGCCAACCAGCCCGCCGAATGGCAGGTATATAGCTTCGGGCAGGACGCCGCGGGCGAATTGTACGTGCTGGCCGTGCTCGATGGCGGCAACAAGGGCGTCGTGTACCGGGTGGAGAAGTGAGCGGGGAATTTTCGGGAAAGTTTGGTATGGGCTTGACAAAGCACCGGATTCCAGCCTACTTTTGCACTCCCAAACGCGCCTCCTTAGCTCAGTTGGTAGAGCGACGCATTCGTAATGCGTAGGTCGCAGGTTCAAGTCCTGTAGGGGGCTCACCCAAAAAGCCGATTTCCATCCCGGAAATCGGCTTTTTCTGTGAAAACCCTACCCGACGTAACAGTAGACGTAACAAGTTTTGAAATGAAGGAGGCGGGTCAGAACGCAAAGGAAACCTCGTACCAGACTGTAAAACTCTTATTTGGTGTTTCAATCCGTCTTCATTCACGGATTCCTGAGAAAGGTGGAAGGACAGCAGGTCGCGCATTGACGAACTTTCCCATTCGGCTTATAGAGGAGTGCGTTAGTTTGTAAAGTCGCTTGTTCCGAATGCAGCTTGCGGCAGATGGTGGAGCCAAATACCCTTTTGAACAGTTTACGAATCAACGCACTCCTCTATAAATAGAGCCGCTCCGGGCAGAAGGTGGGTTAGGAGCGCCTCCCTGGCGGCGCTGCGGATGGGGAGGTTTTTAAATTCTTGCGTTCAACTCTCTTTCACGACGAAATGGCGTACCAATTTGAATGGGACAGCGGTAACCTGACCAAAATGGCATTGATTCGGCAGAGCGGCCGCGAGATCGCCGTCGCTGAAGTGGAGAGCGTGTTTGCTGACCCCTTCAAGCTGACCCAGTTGAGTTACCCCGACCCGAATTCGGCCGAACCTCGGTACCTGACCTGGGGAATGAGCAACCAAAACCGGGTGATCAGCGTTATATTTGTCGCAAGGGCAAATAAAATCCGGGTCGTGAATACCTGGAAAACCAAAGGCACTAAATTGAAAGAGTATCATGCCGAAAAGAAACTGGAAAAATAACCACGCGGCCCCTCAGACGCTGAGTCAGAAAGAAATCGAGCGGCTTGAAAATTACCCCGATTCGCGCCGCGTCGATCTGGACCAGGTACTTGCCGAAAGTGCCAAAGAAGCCCTGAAAAAGGTCGGCGAACGACTTTCCGTTTAAAAAATACGTCCTTTGTCAGAAGCCCCGACCCTGCGCGGCCGGGGCTTTTTTTGCCCGGCGTGGAACGCCCATCGGGTTTCAATCCGTCTTCATTTACGGATTCCTGAGAAAGAGGAACTTCCCGAACCTGGAAGCCGGCGAACACCTAGTTTCAATCCGTCTTCATTTACGGATTCCTGAGAAAGGTACGTGCAGATTGCCAACGTGCCGGTGCTGATGGAGTTTCAATCCGTCTTCATTTACGGATTCCTGAGAAAGGCTGAATCTTGGTTTCGGCCAGGTTCGCCACGTCGTGTTTCAATCCGTCTTCATTTACGGATTCCTGAGAAAGAATTCTGCCCCGTCCTGCCTTATCTTTCGAGCGAAACGTTTCAATCCGTCTTCATTTACGGATTCCTGAGAAAGCCCACGTTGGCCACTGTTGCCACAAGCGGCGATTAGTTTCAATCCGTCTTCATTTACGGATTCCTGAGAAAGGGCACTCTGCATTCTGTTTTGGATGTTGCTCATTTTGTTTCAATCCGTCTTCATTTACGGATTCCTGAGAAAGTCGGTCACCAGCGTACTGCTGAACATCGTGTTTGCGTTTCAATCCGTCTTCATTTACGGATTCCTGAGAAAGAGACACTACGCAGGAATCTGCCATTTTGTGAAGAGGGTTTCAATCCGTCTTCATTTACGGATTCCTGAGAAAGTTGTAGCGGCCGGAGATCTGAATCACTCCGCGACCGGGTTTCAATCCGTCTTCATTTACGGATTCCTGAGAAAGCCAGGTAAATCGTACCCTGGGGGTCATCGACTACAAGTTTCAATCCGTCTTCATTTACGGATTCCTGAGAAAGTGATTCGCTTATTTCGGCGGCTATTCAACGAAATAAGTTTCAATCCGTCTTCATTTACGGATTCCTGAGAAAGTGGCTCTGGGCTGTGCTGATGGCCCGGAAGGACCCCAAGTTTCAATCCGTCTTCATTTACGGATTCCTGAGAAAGAGTGGCTTAGGCATTGTAGCGGCAATCCAGGAACAGTTTCAATCCGTCTTCATTTACGGATTCCTGAGAAAGTTTCACCGGCACGGGCGTCACGCTCAACGACTGGGGGTTTCAATCCGTCTTCATTTACGGATTCCTGAGAAAGGAATTTTCGAGGCCCCACCCAACCGGCCAATTTTCGGTTTCAATCCGTCTTCATTTACGGATTCCTGAGAAAGGGCCGCGCCCCTGGGTTGGGGGTGGAACGGAGCGGGGGTTTCAATCCGTCTTCATTTACGGATTCCTGAGAAAGCGCGCTGCTTTTTGTCGGGGCGCTGGCTGATACGTTGTTTCAATCCGTCTTCATTTACGGATTCCTGAGAAAGCCCGGCCAGGTAATCGGAGAACTCTTGCATTTTTATGTTTCAATCCGTCTTCATTTACGGATTCCTGAGAAAGCACAGGTTGCTCAAGGCGTGGGCGATGTCTTCGATGGTTTCAATCCGTCTTCATTTACGGATTCCTGAGAAAGGCTGGCGAATTGAAGGATATTTTCAAGGACTTGCTCGTTTCAATCCGTCTTCATTTACGGATTCCTGAGAAAGCTGAAAGACCTCACGCCGGGCACGGAGTCGTACATGTTTCAATCCGTCTTCATTTACGGATTCCTGAGAAAGCACGGCGTGGAGTGTGCTGAAGGGCGACATGTCGATGTTTCAATCCGTCTTCATTTACGGATTCCTGAGAAAGCGAGGGGCTGCTTGACCACGCCCTCACCTACACGACGTTTCAATCCGTCTTCATTTACGGATTCCTGAGAAAGAGGGCCCCGCCGCTTTTTCCGCAGGAACGGCCCGCAGTTTCAATCCGTCTTCATTTACGGATTCCTGAGAAAGGGCCTGACCATTTACGACGAGCCGACCATCCGGGCAGTTTCAATCCGTCTTCATTTACGGATTCCTGAGAAAGCGAGGGGCTGCTTGACCACGCCCTCACCTACACGACGTTTCAATCCGTCTTCATTTACGGATTCCTGAGAAAGACGATGGCCCCCACCAGCGTTTGCAGTTTGGTTTTCTCCTGTTTCAATCCGTCTTCATTTACGGATTCCTGAGAAAGTGCGGACGGGCAGGTTTTCGTTGTCGAGCAACACCTGTTTCAATCCGTCTTCATTTACGGATTCCTGAGAAAGGGTGGCTTCCTCCTGAAGCTCACCGGCGACCTGCTTGTTTCAATCCGTCTTCATTTACGGATTCCTGAGAAAGGCCGCGCACCCGGCCAAGCAATGCCGTTTTTCCCTCGTTTCAATCCGTCTTCATTTACGGATTCCTGAGAAAGTATCATAGGTCAGGGAAGCACGAAAATAAGTTCTATTGTTTCAATCCGTCTTCATTTACGGATTCCTGAGAAAGACGAGATGCGGTTGCAGCGTAAAAAAGAGCGCCTTGAGTTTCAATCCGTCTTCATTTACGGATTCCTGAGAAAGGACCCGGAAAGCCGGGGCGAAACCTGCCTGCACCTGTTTCAATCCGTCTTCATTTACGGATTCCTGAGAAAGAGTACAACGCGAAAACCCGGTACGGCCAGTACGTGATGTTTCAATCCGTCTTCATTTACGGATTCCTGAGAAAGACCACCTTGAAGTATTCGACACGTTTCGTGTCTGGATGTTTCAATCCGTCTTCATTTACGGATTCCTGAGAAAGTCAGGTCAAAGCTGCGAATCGTGCCGCCTGAGTCCTGTTTCAATCCGTCTTCATTTACGGATTCCTGAGAAAGGCCGGTCGCAGGCGGTGGTGCAGGTGCGGGATAATCGTTTCAATCCGTCTTCATTTACGGATTCCTGAGAAAGAAGCCACCGCCAGCCTCTCCGACGAACTGGGCAAACTGTTTCAATCCGTCTTCATTTACGGATTCCTGAGAAAGGCATGTTCATGTAGGGAAACTCGGGGTGGTACTCGTGTTTCAATCCGTCTTCATTTACGGATTCCTGAGAAAGCCCTCGAAATACTCCCCCAGCCGCGCTTTGGCCTGGGTTTCAATCCGTCTTCATTTACGGATTCCTGAGAAAGTCACCTGAAACGAGCGCATCAGATCGCCCGTCATGGTGTTTCAATCCGTCTTCATTTACGGATTCCTGAGAAAGGAGGGTACGTAGCTGCTCAAGTCCGACCCGCAGATGGTTTCAATCCGTCTTCATTTACGGATTCCTGAGAAAGACGAGTTGGGAAATGCTGACCTTGCCCGTGGCCAGGTTTCAATCCGTCTTCATTTACGGATTCCTGAGAAAGACGACTTGCGGAAAGAACTGTCACCCAGCGAATATGTTTCAATCCGTCTTCATTTACGGATTCCTGAGAAAGTCTGACTCGAACATGTTTGTTAACTGGACCGTTGAATGTTTCAATCCGTCTTCATTTACGGATTCCTGAGAAAGGCCACTTCGGCTTTTGAAAGGCCTTTCGCTTCAAGGTTTCAATCCGTCTTCATTTACGGATTCCTGAGAAAGCGAGCTGGGCGTCAACAACATCAACAAGGATTTTGACGGTTTCAATCCGTCTTCATTTACGGATTCCTGAGAAAGTGCCGATGAGCACGTTTGGCGGCTGGTAGATGTAGGGTTTCAATCCGTCTTCATTTACGGATTCCTGAGAAAGGGCCACGCTCGAAGCCCTGGCCGACGAACGCCAGCGTGTTTCAATCCGTCTTCATTTACGGATTCCTGAGAAAGTCGTCACGGCACGTAGCTGCTTGACAATCAAAGGCATTACAGCAATTCTGTTATTGCTATTCTTGGAAAACAGTCGGTCAAAGAACGGGTTGACAGGGCCGTTTTGGTGTCGTTTCCGAATTCCTAACGCCTTGCCGGTGAGCATGTTGACCGCTATTTTTGGGACATTCTGAATAAATTGCCACCCGGAAACACGCGCCTATAGAATCACTTCACGCAGATTTTCCGGTAGGTGCAAGTTACACAGCGGTCTTTGTAGCGCGTCGCTTTGGGATAAAAATTTCGCTCGATGATGTCGTGCACGGCGGCGGTCACCCGCTTGACTTCCTCGATGTCGGCGGGGGCGATGGGCACCTCCACCACCTTGTTGTGGCTCCGGGTGTACACCAGAAACCCCCGCGTCACCCGTTCGCCAAAGTTGTCTTGAATGAGCCAGGCGTAACAAAAAAGTTGAGTCTGGTAAGTCTGGTAAATCGTGTCCTTCCATTCGGCAAACTTGTAATCGAGCGGGGCCATCGTGCCGTCGGCCAGGCGCAGCACTTCGTCCACCCGGCCCCGCAGCACGTCGTTGGTCAGGTATTGGTCAAGGTGTTTTTCGATCACCCCCAGCCGCCGCCGCAGGTAGTCTTTGTTTTGCTCCAGTTTGTCGTCGTGCAAATGCCGACCGCGCATCACTTTGTAGTCTTTTTGCTCGTACTGCGGCACCCGAAGCACATACTCGAAATACGTGAACCGGGGGCAAAACAGGTACTCGATCAGGTGCGATGGCGTGAGGGTCATGTTGATTTACGAATTGCGATTTACGACTTCAATCCTGCATGGTGTCTTTCAGAAAAACAGGGCGCGGACTTCGTCGGTGACCAGTTCTTTGTCGAAAGCCTGCCCCAGCAGCACCGTTTGCTGCAACTCGCTTTTGTTCATCGGAAACAGGTAAACTTTATCGGTCCCGACGTTGATGAGGCTTTCCAGTTCGAGTTGAAGGGTGTCTTTCTGGTTGGCCGTGAGCGTGCCCAGAAAGCATGAAAACTGCACCCGGTACAACCCCGCCTGCTTGCAGGCTTTGGCCGCTTTGGTACGGGCGCGGTCTTTTTCGATGTCGTACAAAACCCAGACAATCATGGGATTGAGGAATGAGAGAGTGAGTGAGTGAGTGAATGAGTGAGTGAGTGAATGAGTGAGTGAGTGAATGAGTGAGTGAGTGAATGAGTGAGTGAGTGAATGAGAGAATGTATAGAAAGGCGTTTTCTATTCATTCATTCACTCATTCGCTCATTCGCTCATTAATTTTCCCGATGAGGGTATTGGCGAATTGATGGGCGTCCGACTGCAACGCCACGCTACGGAGCACGTTGCGCCCCCGGTGGCGAATGCTCTCGCCGTCGAGGGTTTTGCCGAAGGCTTCCACGAGTAATGCCTTGCCGTCGGCGTTGAGCGTGAGGCCGTTGGTGAGTGGCGAGGTGTGCGCCTTGTTCACTTTTTTGGCCGAAAACAACCGGAACACCGTTTCGTCGGCCCAAGCCCGGTAGGGTTCGATGAAATCGAACACCATGCTGAGTTGGTTGTAATCGTCGCGGTGGAGGAAACCCAGGTACGGGTCCACGCCCGCCACAATGAGCGCCTTTTCGACCCGGCTGTACAAGATGCCGTAGGCGTAGTTCAAAAACGCGTTGAACGCGTCGCGGGCGGGCCGACTGCTGCGCCCGCTGAACTGCGCCTCGGCGGGCAGCACGTAGCTGAGCGTCTCGAAGTAAAGCCGCCCGGTGGTGCCTTCCAGCCCGCGCAGGGTTTCGGCGATGTCGGCCACGCAAGGCGCGTCAAGGGTTTGCACCGACACGGTCAGCGCCTCGATGCGGGCGATTTTGTCGTTCAGAAACGCGGCGTGTTGCGGGCGGTGCTTTTTGAGGTCTTTGATGAAATCGAGTTGATTGCCCATTTTCGTTAGCAACCAGGCTTTCACCCACGTCAGGCCCACGGCGGACAAACTGGCTTCCAACTGCGCCTTCCGGATTTTGGTCGTGCTGCCCAACTTGGCGTGCCACACCCGCCCGATGGGCGAGCCGTCGTGTTCGACAAAGAGCAAATCGACGTTGTGCATCATGGCCAGTTTGATGGCGTCGGTGCTCAGGGCCGAGCCGGTACTCAGCACGATGCCCGTCACCTTGTGGGCGGCGAAATGCTGGCGCTCCACTTCGCCCTGCTCATTTTTCTTCCGAATCTCGAACAACTCGTCCTTGACGTGGACGTACGTGCCGTAGGTGTTGATGTGGATGTGCATGGGAAGTTGGGAGTCGTAAGTCAACAGTCGTGAGTTGTCCGGCTGAAAGCAAGGCGGAAGATAGGACTTGGCGGAATCGACGAGGTAACCGTTCGCTCAAAAAACCGGCTCAATCCAGCCGCCGTACCGTGCCAAACCCCCGCGCCACCGACTTGCCCAGCCCCACGCCATCGGGCAGGATCACGTTGGCCACGAACTCGCCCGTAAAGCCCAGCATCGTTTGGTTTTTGAACTGCGTCGTCACGGAGGGCCGCCCCGCCTCCTCCCTCAAGTTCAGGCTGACCATCAGGCGTGGCATATCGGGGGCGTAGGCCCCGGCGGCTTTCAGGAAAGCCAGGAGGTTGTTTTTCAAAATCCGGGTCAGTTGCTGACGGCGGGCGGCGCTGTCGAGCGTAGTATATTCGCGGTAATTTTCCTGGTTGAGGGCCATCCAGAGCGTCTCGAAGCGGTAGCGGTGCAGGTCGTCGCTCATCCCCACGGGGGCCTGCTCGTGGCGGATGTGTTTGGCCTGCACGTCGTAGCGGTAACCGTCGATGTCCAGCTCCCGAATTTTCAGGAAAAGTTGAACGAGCAACTCCGCCCCTTCGCCCAGGCCGACAAGCGTTGGCACCCGGCTCAGCACCTTGTACTGCACCAGCGGGTAGCGTTGCCGGAAGGTGCCGTCGGCGTAGTGGTTGTGCAGCAGCGGCGAATGCTCCCGGAAAAACTCCCCGAAGTAGCCGCGTAATTTGTGGGCGTCTCTCGTTCGGAGGGCGATTTCGGGGAGGGTGATGGTGGTGAGGGGGAGGGGGATCATAAAACAGCGACGAAGGGTTCGGTGTGTTTAAAGCCCGTGCGGAGGTCGTAGTAGTCTTTCCAGGCCCTTTCACGGATGATAAATTTCTCTTTGTCTTTCGGGTCAGGGGAGTACTTGTTTTTGGGAAATCGGGTTACGTAGGGCAGCATCTGAGCTGAAAGTTTTTTGATGGCTCGCTTCCGCTCGAAACGGTCTTCGATTTTACAGCACTCGATGTATTTCCTCCAGATTCTCTCGGCTAAGCCTGAGTACGGAATGAAGACGTTGTACGCCTGTTGATTGTCGTCAATCAAACTGAACATCTTGTTCACTTCTTCCAATTGCAGAGATTTTACGGCCTTTTTCAGCGCATCCGATTCATTGCTGACATCGGCCACTTTTCGGCGAATGCGGCGGGCGTAGGCGTCGTTCAACGTAAAAAAAGTCCCTTCCGCAATATCGTCGCCCTGCTTTTCGAGTACTTCTTTCGTCGCATCAAGCAACGCCGGGGCGTAAATGTGTTTCGCTTTGCCCGCGTGAAAAAGTTTCACAGTACCCTGCCCACGCACCCCGTTTCGGTTGCAGCGCCCGGCGGATTGGTTGATGCTGTCAAGTGGTGCCCAATCCCGGTACACGACGTCGAGGTCAATGTCCACGCCCGCCTCAACGACCTGCGTCGAAACGACAATCTGCCGGATGCCCCGGTTGATGTTGCGCTTGATGAGTCCGATGAGTTGCCGCCGTCGCCGGGGCAGGATGGAACTCGACAAATAAAGTACGTTGGTATTCTGACCGGCCAGGTATTCGTAGACTTTCTGCGATTGCTTAATGGTGTTGCAGATAAACAGAAACGACCGCTCCGGCTGACTATCCACGTCGGCCTGGAAGAGTGCCTTCAATGCTTCCAATTCCATTGACTGGTAGGCATTGCTCCGTAACAGGCTTTGGTCCAGCGTAATGCGGCTCATTTCCTGAAAATACTCGGAGGTCTTTTTTCGGGAGGGGTCGGTTAGCTCCACAATCCCGCCGTGTTCGGCGAAAAGGTAGGGCTGGGTAGCGGTGACAAACAGGAACTTCGTCCCGAAGTAGCGGTTCATTTCCCGAAACACGATTTCGATAACCTCAAAGTATTTCGGCGGAATCGCCTGCACCTCGTCCAGCACGACTACAGCGTGAGTGAGGTTGTGAAATTTCCGCAGGGTGCGGTTTTCATTAGAAAAAATCGTTTCCAGAAACTGCACGAACGTGGTGACGACCACTTCCTGCTCCCAACCTTCGGCCAGGTACTCGCCTTCACCCTCCGTCAATTCACGCGCATCGTATTTTTCGTTGAACGATGACAGGTAGTGGTGCATGCTAATCCAGTCGGTTGGCAATCCGTTGGCTTCAAAAATAGATTCCAAAATCTGCGCGTTCTGGTCGATAACCGACGTGAACGGCAGGCAGTACACGATGCGGGGGACGGAACCAGAAAACTGCTCGGCGTACTGGCGTTGCAATTCGATGGCCGCCTGGTAGGCCGCGAACGTTTTGCCCATGCCGGTTGGTAACGTGAGCGAAAAAAAACCGCCTTTTCCGTGGCGTTTAGCGTTGGCCTGCACGTCCAGGAAGGCTTCTTCGCGCCGGAGGTCAATTTCTTTCACGGGCTTACCAGAAAACTCCCGCTGCTTGTACTGCTCAACGACTTCGCCCGGAATCAGGCGATTTGGTTTCAAAATGCTCAGGCGGTCTTCGCTCAACCGCAGCATCATGTCGCCTTTGTCCGCCGAAAGCAGGAGCGAAAACAGATAGTGCTGTAGGAAAAAGTAGCGGTAGTCGGGTTTCCGTTTGAGATATGTTTCGACATCGTCAATCCGTAGCGCGCTGTTGAATCGCTTGTCAGTTTTTAATGCCGCCCAGATTTCGGATTGCACGGAAATGCCCGCCTGGCCCAAAACTTTGTTGTAACCGCGCCAATTGAACCGAGCGAGTTGTTTTTCCAGCCGGATAATTGATTCTGGAGTAAGTCTAAGTTGCGGATTGCCAGTCGAGTCCGCCGAAAAATTAGTGAGAAAGCCGTGGTGCCGTCGAATCACCCGGAGCAGCAGGTATTCAACCACCGGGTCGGGATGCGAAAAGTTGCTGAACAGAAGATAAGCCCCCAGCAAGGCGTGGTTGGAAAGGCGGTCGTCCAAACGTAGCTCCTCAGTCACTTGGCTGAGTTTATCCCGCTTGAAATCGTAGAGGTAGGGTTTCTGGCGTTCATAAAACCCTTCGACTTTTTCCAACTCCATTACTCCCAGAATCTTTGCCTGAAAGTAATCGGTCGCTTTCCCGAAGTCGTGGAAGTATACCAGCAACTTTCGCCAGTGCTCCAATTCGGTTTTGGAGAAAAATTCGTCCGAAAAATACTTGGTGGTCAGCACCTGGGCCGACACCCGGTCGCACCCTAGCAAGTGTTCAGCCAGGGTGCGGTCGGGGTGGGAAACGAGGTCAAAAGAGAATGATTCGTTCATGGTCGGAGAGAACGTAATGGTCGGTGACAACGGCAGAAATGGCCTTGCCCCGTCGGTCGTACAGCACATCGTCGCGCTCGGTCACGTTGCGCTCGGTATCCATCTCGATGGAATACAGGCTTTGCTCGACGATTTCGTTGCCGCCTTCCCCGGTGAACGTATCCGGTCCAAACCGAACGAATTTCCGTCGGGGAATCACCGTCGCCACTCGCACGG
This sequence comes from Spirosomataceae bacterium, assembly GCA_965249815.1. Taxonomy (GTDB): domain Bacteria; phylum Bacteroidota; class Bacteroidia; order Cytophagales; family Spirosomataceae; genus JAJAZB01. The sequence goes on from CBDFMV010000003.1 coordinate 3,726,245, forward strand.
CTTCGGAGGTTTGTTGCTTTTCGGCGTCCGCTTCGGCCACGAACTCAAAGTTGGATAGCAAACTGCCCAGCCCTAACGTCGGCGTGTACACGCTCCGGTGCGCAACGAGGGCATCGCGCAACCGGTCAAGCAGGCCGGAATCCTCGTGAGTGAAGTAAATTCGGTAATGCGGGTTCACCACGTATTCTATCATCGTCGGCTTGCGGTTGCCATTGATTTTCATTTGACCGATGCCGGGTTGCAGGTTGGTGGCGAGGCGCTGCATCACCACCGGATTCCGCAAGCCGATGCCCATCAGACAGGTTTTCCCGGCAAAGCGATTCAGGTACGCGTTCCCTGCTTTTTCCAAACCCAAAACGGCCCCCACGTACCCGTAAAGCGCTGTTTTTGGCGGAATGGCGTATGTCAGTGCTGAGGTCGTCGCGTAGATTTTTTTGAAATGCGCGTAGGGACCAAAAATGTCGAAAATAAGTACCCTCATGGCTTCACGATGGGTTCGGTCAGTACGAGCCGGTCGTCGTGCCAGAGGCTGACGCTGGCAATTTTACCGGCGTACTGGCGGAGTTTGGCATTCAAGCCACTCACATCGAGGGCGAAATCGGCCACGTCGTCGTAGCCTTCCTCGGTCTTGCCCTCCACGGGCAACAGCCGCAGCCGTTCGAGCAAATCACCGATGAAAAAGCCTTTTTCGGAGTAATCGATTTTAATCAGCAGGCGGGGCATGTGGCCTTTCTTTGAACGCGTAAGCAGGCTTTTGGTCCCGTTCCAAAGCCCGTCAACCAACTGTTCAATGTCTTGTTCCGTCGTCCCGACGTACTTCGCCGCGTTTTCGTTGACGACGCCGTGGAAGCCAATCAGCCCGTAGGCGATGTTGTATTCCTCGCGGAATGTTTTCTGGATGGACGTTTCGCTGGTGGTGAAAGCCCCGGTGCCTTTGATGAAATTGACCCGCACCACGTTCAGCGATTTGCCCATGCCAAACTGTACCGGGCCGGTGAAGTGAAAGGTCTTGCCGGTGTCGAGGTGCTCTTCTTCGCCTTCGGCCTCCTCGCCTGATTTCTCTGCTTTCTTCTTGCCGCCCGCCGCTTTTTTGGGAGCCGAAACGCCGCCAAATAGCCGCACGTCGATGAATTTTTCCAGGTATTCTTTCTTGTCGCGGTACGACTCGGCCCGCTTGCTGCCCGTGACCGGCTTGCCGTCTTCTTCGCGGATGAAAATATCGCCGGGGCCACCCGTTTCGCCGTTGTAACCTTTCTCGAACAGGTAATCGCGCACGGTGCGTTTCAGGCGAACGTCGGTCACGAGGCATTTGCCCGTTTCCTCGTCAATTCGGGGGCGGTTGGCGTCCATCGGGTCGCCGTTGGGGTTACATTGCTTGGCGTCGTAGAGAAACAGAATCTCGCTGCGTTGGGTAATGACTGGCATGGGTGTAAAGAAATTAGGGATGGAGAGATGGTTATTCGGCGGTGGACTTGGCCGCATTTTTCGCCGCGACACGTTGGCGGATGAGTTCGGAAGTGAAGGATTTCTGCATCACCATTCCCAGTGAAAAATCGTAAGAAAGTTGGGTTTTAGTGACGGGCTTCCCTGTGACCGATTCCATCAGGGCAGGCATGGCAAGTACTTGCAAGGCATCCATTTCAGCTAACTCGGAGGGATAAAACTCGCCCGCCTGCGCATAGTCGGAGGCTTTCTGCTGCCATTTGAGCAGGATTTTCTGCAATTCGTTGCGGTCTACGTTCATGCCGTGGAGGTACTTGCGGAACGGCTCGTTGCGAAGTTTACTGCGTTGCTTGCCGAGCAATCTCTCGACAAGGCACCCAGTGTAGAAGGCCGCCCGGCGGTGGGGATGGGCAAACAGTTCGGGGTGTTGAGCCTCGAAGGTTTCGAGGGTGAGGGCCACGGGGTCGGGGTTTTCGGGCATGGGAAATTGAGGTTTAGTCGAGAAGAGTCCAAGGTGAAAGAGGTACTGGTAAAAAGCAAACGAACGCTTCGTTTCGCGTTCGAAGGCGTATTTGTCGGCGGCTTCCTGTTTGAAACCATCCGTGATTTTTTCCATAAACGCTCGTAGAATTTGCTCTTCGTTTAGGTCGGTACCGTAAAAAACGGCCTCCAGAATTTTGAAAAAGTAGGGGTGGAAAACGGTCTTGCTCTGAACTGTGGTCGAGAAGTAGTTTTTGATGTGGCCAAAATGAAGGTGGTACTCAAATCGCTGTTCGGATTGCTTGCCTTTGGCGGGAATTAGCGTCTGAGTAAGCGGACGATACCGCTCTTCCACCCGGATTTTTGTCTGAGCGATGCGGCTGAAACGCGAGGGCATTAAATCCTGCAAGTGCAGTTTGATGAGAAACTGGGCGTTGTTGGGCTGGTAAAAAAACAGGTCGTAGTACACGCCCTGCCGGTGCAACTCACGGTCATTCAGAATTTCTTCGATGATGGCCTCGTTGTTGATGAGGCCCTGTCCCTGGGTTTCCAGGTAAGGCTTTTGAATGGATTTTTCCACAAACACTTCCGTGACCCGCTGAATGACAGCCTCGTTGGACTCAATGAAATGCGGCACGATGAGGTACTTCATGCCGTAGAAGTTGTACGACAGCTTTTCCAGCACAATCCGACGGCTGCCTTCGAGAATCGGCACCACTTCGCTTGAAACCGGGAACATTTTGTGGGCGTCGTCTAACTCAAAGCCACCTCGTAAAAAAGCTTCATCGTCCACCGTGAAACCGAGCGTGTCCACTTTCCCCCAAACTTCGGGAACCCGCTGGTACGTGATGGCGCACACCTGGTTGGTACCGACGAACTCGGCCCGTTTGCTGCGTTTGTATTTGGTGTACGCCTCGTCGGTAAGCAAATCCCGGAACGCCGGAATCTCGCCTACGTAGTTTCCGTCGAACGAGAACGTCACCAACAAATTCTGCTTGGGTGGGGCTTCCTGAGCGGCTAAATCGAACCAGCCAGGAAATGACTTGTAAAAAGCCGGGAGGTCGAGTAGCGGGTGTAAAATTGCTTTGTTTGCCTCCAGGCAGCGGGTCAGCCGGTCGTTGAATTTCTCAAAACTGATTTCCCGCTCTTTGTCGTCGTTGAAAAAGAAGAGGGTAGGGACAAGGCTCGTGGCCCGCGCCCCGGCCAATTCCCGGAACAGGTATCGGTTGAGGTAAGACCGCTTGAATGGTTCCGGGGAAATCCGAACCAATTGGCGGTCTTCAATTTCCACCATCAGCACGGTTCCGGCTCGGTTCGCCCCCGGAAACGGATTCGACCACGGGCTGAAGTAGTCGGCGTATTCGTCGTTGTCGGCCAGCGCCTTACCGATGGTGTAGAGGGTTTTAATCATTGTTTTTGAATTTCAGACAAATGTATTTTGGGGGTGTGACAACTACCGTCGCAACTAAATTTCCTCCAAGCTATTCAAAAGGAGCCAGCCCCTGAGCGAGGCTGGCTCACATCTGCAAGCCGTATGTATCGGAAGTAGGATTTTACGAAATAAGTCGTAAATCTTCGTTTCAATCCGTATGAAACGGCTCTCAGGCCACAAATGTAAGTGTAATACTTTAGAAGAATTACGACTTAATATAAATTATTTTTTCAATATTAGCTGACTGTTTTTTTGAAAAAAGAAAATACCTTTGCCACCCTAAATCCTACAACATGACCGAATCTTATGATTTCCCCGAGCCTATCCATGATTTCAGTCTTCTGACGTTAGAGGAACTTCGTTCCATCAATACGAATCATAAAGAAATCATAAGCGTACTTCGAAGTACCGGAGTGGCGTGGAGAACAATCCCAGGACATCCTTTGAAAGATTATTTCTTTTTCGTCATCGGTCGCAGTAGCAATTCCCGGTTTCTGCTTGTAGCTTCCTGAACTACTACGCGGAGAGCCACCGCTACATCTACCATCAAGTTAAACTGGCCGATGACGAGGAAATCAAAAGACTTTGGTGCGGTTAAAAACACCCTGACCGGCAAAACCCTCCGTGAGATGACTTGGGAGGAAATCCTAAGCCTTCCCACCGAGCGATTGACTCGCGAGGAGGCCGAGCGTCGCATGAACGAGGCGAGGCTGGAGGCGAAGGCCAAAAAATGAGTTGTCATTTTTGCAGTTGTTGACCTTCACCACCCCGCCCGCCCCACCTTCTCCCGCAAAAATTCCCTGAACTCCTCCGAACCCAGCACCTGGATTTCGGTCGGCAAGCCCATCGTAAACCGCCCCACGCCCGCAAAATCCCGCACCAACCCCCGAAACCGGTACAGCCAGTCAGAGGTAGTGGGTTCGGGCACCAAAAAAGCCCGGCTACCGGGGTGTTCTTCCACCAGGAGGCGGTAGGCCCGCGTCGTCAGGCGCAGTTCGATGGGCAACCAGTCCGCACCCGCCATGCCGAACACGTCGAGAATTTCCTCCGGTTTCTCCAGGCAACACGGCGTTTCCAGCAGAACCACGTCTTCAATACGCCGGGTTTTATACGTTCGGAGTTTTCCGGTTTCTACCTCCACGGCGTTCAGCGTGGCGAAATCTTCCGAAAACTGAATGGGTTCGACCTCCCGGTCGCGCACCGTGCCCGAATTGGTGGACTGGTAGCGCAGCAGCCGCACCCGCCGGTTCTGCCGCAGGGCTTCTCCGATCCGCTGCACCACCCGCGCCTGATGCATGTCGAGGAGTTCGTCGGCCAGCGGAATCAGGTCGGACGTCAGGTAGAGTTTCCGCCGCAGGCTTTCCCGCAGGGGGCTATCGGCTTCCACCGTCGTCAGGGCCTGGCGGAGCAGGTCGGTTTCTTCGGCGGTGAAAAAGGCGCGTTGCTCCGGCTCGGCCTCGAAAATGAATTTTCGCCCCTGGGCGTCTTCGTCGAGCAGGTAGCCGATTTCTTCGAGCAGTTTGAAATACCGGTATACCGTCCGCTTGTCGCAGTCGAAGGTGCGGGCGAGTTGGTGAACGGTGTAACCGGGGCGCTGCTTGAGCAGGCGAATGAGCGAGAAGACCCGGAGGAGTTTGGCGGTTTCGAGCATGGAGTGGCTGATAGGGCACCGCAACCTACGCGGTAGCCGCCGCCTGATCAAACCGTTCGCGCAATAATTGAGAAAGCAGAGCGGTGAAAGCAAGCGGTTTTCATTGGCGGGTTGTTACTTTCTCCGAGCCACCCCAAGCGCCCCAACCAGCGCCGCCAAATCGTCCGGCGTGTTCCAGACGTGCGTCGAAACCCGAATCGAATCACTGCGGATCGACACGCTCACCTGGCGCTCAGTCAGGGCCTGCCGAACGGCGGCCATGTTCACTCCGGCGGGCAGGCGTACGCCCGTCAGGTGGCTGGCCCGCCACTCGGGGCTTTCCACCCAAAATCCCAGTTCTTGCAAAGCCGGGATGGCCCCGGCGGTCAAGGCACCGCAGTAGGCCTGCACGTTGGCAATGCCCCAGTCGAGCAGTTGACGCAGGGCCGCGTTGAGCATGGGCAGCAGGATGAAATTGCTCTGCTCGCCCATGTTGAAGCGGGCGGCGTTGGGGCGGTAATCGGACTGGTAGTTGACGAGTCCGCCGAAGTTTTCGCTCTGCACCCGGTTGATCCAATTCGCCTCGATGGGCAGTCCGCCGTCAAACGTTTCGCTGAAGTAGGCCAGGCCAAGGCCGTACGGACCGAGCAGGTACTTGTAACCTACCGTGATGAGCGCGTCGGGTTGGAGCGCTTGCACGTCGAAGGGCAGCGCCCCGACCGACTGCGAGCCGTCCACCACAAGCCAGGCCCCCACTTCGCGGGTGCGTTGCCGCAGGGCAGTCAGGTCGAAGCGCGTGCCGTCGGTCCAGTGAACGTTGGGCACCACCACAAGGCAGGTTTTTTCCGAAATCGCGCCGAGCAGGCGCTCGTTCCACTCCTGGCCCCGCCCCTCGGTGGTGTCAGGAGGAGAAATGGTTTTGACAATCAGCCCTTTTTCCCGGCAAACTTCCTCCCAGGCGTACACGTCGCTCGGAAATTCCTCGAAAACGAGCAGAAGTTCCTGACCCGCCCGCAGGCCCGGCTTGCGGGCGAGGTTTTTTGCCACCGTTGCCATGCCGTACGACACCGAGGGAATCAACGCGATGCGGGCCGGTTCGGCGCAGTTAACGAGTTGGGCGAACAGGCTGCGCGTTTCGGCGACGTCGGTGAAAAAGGCTTCCGCCGTGATTTCATGGGGCCGCGACTTGCGCTGAATGCCCCGGACGCCCGCCTCGATGGCACTTTTCAGGTTGGCCGAAATGGTGGAACAGTTGAGAAAATGCACGTCGTCGGGCAAATCGAAGCAGGATTTTTGGCAGGTCAGCATTGGAAAATAGAGGCAGTTTCAGGTTTTTCTGAACAAAGAAGCAGACGAAATGGGCGGAAACCAGTAAGTTTTCCGCCCCAATCATTCCTTTCTTACTTTTGAAGATGGCAACGAAAACCCAAATCCTGCACCTCGACGTTAAAGAAGGCTTCTCGACGGGCGCGTATTCACCCGGTATTCTCGTGGACGGCTGGCTTTACGTGGCCGGGCAGGGACCGGTGGACTACCGCCAGGGACGCTTCGTACTCGGCAGCATCGAAGACGAAACCCACCTGGCCATGCAAAACGTCGGACGCATCCTGACGGCGGGCGGCTGCGGTTTCGACGACGTGGTGAAGGCCACCGTTCACCTGGCCGACATGGCCGATTTCGACCGCTACAACGCCGTGTATGCCAGTTATTTTCCCGGCATCAAGCCGGTCAGGACGACGGTGCAATCCGTGCTGCCGAAAGGCATCAAGGTCGAAATCGACGTGGTCGCCAAAGTGCCCGAATCGTGACGACCGAGCTACTAACCGATTCCCGCTGGTACGCTGTCGAGAACCCCGACGCCGTCGATTCGCCCGCCTTGCTGGTAGCGCCCGACCGGGTGCGGGCCAACATACGCCGGGCCGTGGCCATCGCAAACGGCGACGTGGCGCGGCTGCGCCCGCACGTGAAAACGCATAAAATGCGCGCCGTGACGGAGTTGCTGCTGGCCGAAGGCATCCGGCAGTTCAAGTGCGCCACCATCGCCGAAGCCGAAATGCTGGCCGCGACGGGCGCGCCCGAGGTGCTGTTGGCGTTTCCGCTCGTCGGGCCGAAGGTGGCACGGCTGCTGGCGCTGCGGCGGGCGTTTCCGCGCACGAAGTTCTCGGCCCTCGTCGACCACCCCGACGCCGCCCGGGCGATTTCGGCGCAAACCGGTAACCAGCCGCTCGGTGTTTTTCTCGACCTCAACGTGGGCATGAACCGCACCGGCGTGGCCGCGTCGTCGGCGTTGGCTATGTTTGGGCAGTGCCTCACGCTGCCCGGCGTGCGCGTGGTCGGGCTGCACGCCTACGACGGGCACGTACACGAGCCGAACCTTCAGGAGCGCACCCGCTGGGCCGACGCCGCGTTTGCGCTCGCCGCGCAGGTGCAGAAACAGATTCAGGCGGCGCACGGGGTCCAATTGCCGCTGGTGATGGGCGGCACGCCCACGTTCGCGATCCACGCCCGGCGGCCCGGCATCCAGACCAGCCCCGGCACGTTTGTGTTCTGGGACGCGGGCTACGCCCGGAACCTGCCCGATTTGCCTTTTGAAGTGGCGGCGGTGCTGCTCACCCGCGTGATTTCCATCGTCGACGAGCACACGCTGACGCTCGATTTGGGTCATAAATCGGTGGCAGCAGAAAACCCGCTACCCCGCGTGGTCTTTCCCGATTTCCCCGACGCCGTGCCCGTGGCCCAGAGCGAAGAACACCTCGTCGTGCGCGTGCCCGACACGTGGCAGTTTTCGCCCGGCGAAGTCTGGTACGCCGTGCCCTGGCACATTTGCCCGACGGTGGCGCTTTACGAACGCGTTTTTACCGTTGAAAACGGGCGGATTTCCGGCACCTGGGAAGTCACCGCGCGGGACCGGAAGCTGAGAGAATGAGTGAATGAGAGAATGAATGAATGAATTTCAATGGCTGAGAGTGCTACGGGCTTTGGAGAGAACTTTTATGATTTCGGTGGCTTCCTCCATCAGCAGGGCCATCTGTTTCTCAGTAAACAGTTCAGATTCGGTCAGAATTTCCATCCAGAACAGCGCTTCGTCAGCCTCTTCGAGAGTGACGCTCAACTTGGCGTAAAATTCCGCCCGACTTCTTGCCCGACAAACAGCGCGGTAATTGGCCCCAACGAAGGAAGCCGAACGCAAAAACTGTTTTCCAAAAATTCGGGCTTCTTCGGATTTAGGCAAGGCTTGAAACACCTTCACGCTTCGCAGTACGAACGCCTTTGTGCGTTTTTTGAACTGCTCGACAAACTGCGCTTTGTAAAGCGGTTCCGACTCCGCCCACTGTTCAGATTCGTCCATGATTCAATGAGTGAATGAACAGATGAATGTATGAATTCTGTCTTTCCATCCACTCATTCTTTCATTCACTCATTCAATCATTAATTATTAATCCTATGTTCATTTTCGACGCCCACCTCGACCTGGCCCTCAACGCCCTCGAATGGAACCGCGACTACCGCCAGCCGGTGGCGGCGATTCGCCGGTCGGAAGCGGGGATGACCGATAAAATTGACCGGGGCAAAAACACCGTGTCGCTGCCCGACCTGCGCCGGGGGAGCGTCGGGCTGGTGGTGGCCACGCAGATTGCGCGTTTCAACCCCGAAAACGGCACCCTGCCCGGCGCAGGCTGGAATTCGCCCCAGCAAGCCTGGGCGATGACCCAGGCCCAGCGGGCGTGGTACGAGGCGATGGAAGCCGACGGCCAAATGGTGCAAATCCGGGACCGGGCGGGGCTGGAAACCCACCTCGCGCTGTGGCTGGACGAAACGCAGCCCGCCGAAACCAAACCCGTCGGCTACGTGCTCAGCCTCGAAGGGGCCGATTCGCTCGTGAACCTTTCGAACCTGGAAAAAGCCTACGCCTACGGCCTGCGGGCGATTGGCCCGGCGCACTACGGCCCCGGCCGGTACGCGCCGGGCACCGGCCAAACCGGCCCGCTGACGCCGCTGGGGCGCGATTTGCTCCGCGAAATGGACGCGTTGGGGATGATTCTCGACGTGACCCACCTGACCGACGAAGGCTTCGCCGAAGCGCTCGATGTGTACAACAGGGACCGGTTTGGGCCAGCCATCACAATTGCCGTGCGCTGGTGCCGCACCAGCGCCAACTCACCAACGAACAAATCCGAAGGTTGATTGAACGGAACGCGGTCATCGGCGGGTGTTTCGACGCCTGGATGATGAAACCCGGCCTGACCCAACGGCAAAGCAACCCCGCCGATTTCGGCGTCACGCTCGAAACCATTGTTGAACACTACGACCACATCTGCCAGTTGGTCGGCAATTCGCGCCATTGCGCCATTGGCAGCGATCTCGACGGCACCTTTGGCCGCGAACAATCGCCCACCGACCTCGACACCATCGCCGATTTGCAAAACCTGTCCACCCTGCTGGCCGGTCGGGGGTATACGCCGGAGGATATTGAAAATATTTTCCACCAAAACGGCCTGCGGTTTCTGCGGGAAGCGTGGAGATGAATGAGTGAATGAAAGGATGAGTAAATGAAATGCTGTCTTTCTATTCGCTCATTCCTTCATTTACTCATTCTTTCATTCACTTCACTGCCCCAGCACAACTTTCCGCACCAGTGGCCCGCCGGGCAGGCCGAGGATGCGCACGAAGTACAAACCGGGCGCGAGGCCACCCAAATCGAGCACCTGCTCCTGACCACCCTTGAGCGGACGCGTCAGCACCGTTTGGCCAGCCAGCGTGAACACCTCGGCCTGGGCATCGGTAGGCGCGGTCACGGAAACGAACCGCTCGGTGGGGTTGGGGAAAAGCTGAATTTCGCGGGCTGCGGGTTCGAGGCCGGTCACGGTCAGGTCGGTGGTGCCGCGCAACAGCCGCAAACCGCCCGCCACGGTGCCCAGCAACAGGTCAGGCCGACCGTCGGCGTTGAGGTCGCCCACGGCGGCGGCATAGCTGCCCGGCTGGCGACGGATCGAAACCGGGTTCAACCCATCTTCAAAAATCAGGCTGTCGGCGGTCAGCGTCTGGCTTTGGCCAAGCGTGAACTGGCGAAACACCCGCAGCGCCCCTGCGCTGTTAAGGGCCAGCAAATCGGCCTTGCCGTTAGCGTCGGGGTCGGCCACGAGCAGGGTAAGGCCGCGCTCGGAAAACACTGTTTTTGTCCCCCCAAATTCTTCGGTAATCAGGCTGAACACGGCGCTTTCGCCGCCCGTGTTGCGGTAGTATTCGATGTTCTGATACTGCTTCCCGACCAGCAAATCGGTTTTCCCGTCGCCGTCCACGTCGTAAAAAACGGGGCTGTCGCCCGCGCTCAGGTTGGCCGGATTCGTGAGCAGCGTAGCCGCGTCGGCGCTGAGCACAAACGCCCCGCCCGCCGTGCCCCGGTTGGGCAGGTAGCGCATTTCCACGCCCTTGAGCGTGTTAGCCACGTAGCCGAGGTCGGGCAGCCGGTCGCCGTTGAGGTCGGCCACGAACGGTTTCACGTCCGTCATCAGAAATTTCTGCGCGAGGCCCAGAAAATCGTCGGTCTGCCACTCGAACTGGGGCGCGGTTTTGCTGCCCACGTTTCGGTAAAGCGCCAGTCCGCCCCGGTAACCCCGTTCGCCGCGCACCCCGCCGTAGCCGACGAGCAGGTCCAAATCGCTGTCGCCGTCGAGGTCGAGCAGAAGCGGGGCGGCGTTTTCGCCCAAATCCACCATGCCGGCCTGGAGAAAATCTTTTTGGCGAAGCGCAAAACTGGCCACCGGCCCGGTGCTGACGTTCTGGTAAAACCAGTTCGAGGTTCGGTAATCAATCAAGTCACCCTCGTTGCTGGTCGTGTTGGGCACGGCGATCAGGTCGGGCTTGCCGTCGAAATCCAAATCTTCCTGAAAAAGCGCCGGAAACACTTGAAAAAGAATGGGTTGGTTCGTGGGGAATTCGTAGTTGACGGTCTCGAAAAGCGCCCGTTGCGGCGTGCCCGTGTTGGGCAAAAAGGCGACATTCTGGCAGGTGACGTGGCCGAAGAGCGCATCCTTGCGCCCATCGCCGGTCAGGTCGGTGACGAGCAGCGAATTGCCCGCGTGGAGCGTGGCTGCTTCGCGGGCCTCGGACGCGGCGGGACTTTCCACGGCGCGGCGACCATTGAGAAACCGCCCCGTGGTGCAATCGATGTCGAAGCGGAAATCCTTGCAGTGCTCTTTCCAGAAATTGCCCCAGCAAAAGTCGATTTTTCGGAACACCAGGCCTCGTTTGCCCGTGGTTTCGACGCTTTCGTTGCGGTGAAATTCCACGAAATTCCCCGACAAATCGAAGGCCAGCAAGTCGAGGTCGCCGTCGCCGTCGAGGTCGGTGATGGCGGGCAAATCGGTGGGGGAAACGTACAGGTTGATGGTGCCCGAGTTGCCGATGGAATACACCGGGTCGGCCACTTTTTCCCATTTCAGCGGCCCGGTGCCGGTGGTGGCGTTGCGAAACACGCGTACGCCGAGCGCGGCGCGGGTAAACAGATCGCGGCGGCCGTCGCCGTCGTAATCCACCAGCAAGACCCAGTCGCTCAGATCGCTGGGAAACTGCGCTTCGTATTGCGGCGCGTGCCGCCAGGCGTAGCCCGTGCCTTGTTTTTGGGCCAGAAACGTGCTGAGTTTGCCGCCCGCCCGGTCGAACACCACGAGGTCGGCGAGCGTGTCGGCATCAAGGCGCAGGCGGCTGTACTGTGCCGAATTGAGGCCCCCGGCCCAGGCGTTGGGCAGCCACTGACTACCCACGCGTACTGCCGCCAGCGTGTCGGGGCGGAAGCTCAGCCGAGGGGCGTCGCTGCGCTGAGCAACGCCCGGCTGGAAGCCGGAGAGGCCCACGAAAAGAAGCAGGTAAACGAGTTTTTTCATTCGATATTTGCGGCTACTGACTCCAAAACGACCACCCTTCGCCAAAGGTACCCACCGGCCATGCTAATTTCCACTGAGGAACTTTACGGACGCTACCGCGAATGCGACGGCGTCTCGACCGACACCCGCCAACTTTCGCCGAATGCCCTGTTTTTTGCGTTGAAAGGTCCGAATTTCAACGCCAATTCCCTCGCCCGCAAGGCCCTCGCCGCCGGGGCACGGTACGCCGTCATTGACGACCCGGCGTACGCCCTCGAAAGCGGGACGCTGCTGGTCGGAGACGCCCTGACGGCCTTGCAGGACCTGGCCCGGTTTCACCGGGAAAAACTGGCGATTCCCGTGTTCGGCCTGACGGGTTCCAACGGCAAAACCACGACGAAGGAATTGCTCAACGCCGTGCTGAGCCAGCAGTACGCCACGTTCGCCACGCAAGGCAACTACAACAACCACATCGGCGTGCCACTCACGGTGCTGGCCATCGGGCCGGAAACCGAACTGGCTATCGTGGAAATGGGTGCGAATCATCAGGGCGAAATCCGGTTGCTGAGCGACATTTGCCGCCCCACGCACGGGATGATTACCAACATCGGCAAAGCGCACCTCGAAGGCTTCGGCGGGCTGGCGGGCGTGCGCAAGGGCAAAGGCGAACTCTACGATTTTCTGCAAAACACCGGCGGCACGGTGTTCGTCAACGCCCAGGAGCCGACCCTGCCCGGCATGGCGGCGGAGCGAACGTTCCGGGAAGCCATTTTCTACCTGCAACCCAACGACCCGACCGCCCCCGTACTCGTGGGGGAATCGCCCGACGTGGTGTTCCGGGACGCGACCGGGCGCACCTGGGAAACCCACCTGACGGGCCGCTACAACTTTGAAAACATGGCGGGCGCACTGGCCGTGGGGCGCTACTTTGGCGTACCCGACGAGGCCGCGCTCCGCGCCGTGAGCGACTACGTGGCCGACAACAACCGCTCGCAGGTGCTGCGCCGGGGTACGAACACCCTGTGGCTCGACGCTTACAACGCCAACCCGAGTTCGATGGCGGCGGCGGTGCGCAACTTCGACGCCCTGAAAGCCGACCGCAAGCTGCTGATTCTGGGCGATATGTACGAACTCGGCGAGGACGCCCCCGCCGAACACGCCGCGCTGGGTAGCCTGATTGCCGGGTGCCGCTTCGACACGGTGCTGCTGGCGGGCGAACTGATGCAGCACGCGTTGCCCGCCCTGCCGAGGGCGTACTATTTTCCCGACAAATTCGGCCTGCACGTGTGGTTGCAGGATCACCCCGTCCGGGATACGCACGTGCTGGTGAAAGGCTCGCGGGGAATGAAACTCGAAAGCGTGGTGCCGTTTTTGGGCGGGGAAGGTTAACTCCCGAACTGTCACACGACGCATCCGGGGTGTTTTTTTGCAAAAACGACTTTCAGTGGGTTAATTCATCTTTTTCGAGCCAAAGTAATTGACGCCCAGAAAGTCCAGTCGCCGCAGGTGCGTTTGCAACCGCGACTGAAAATCGGCGAAGGTGCAGCATTCTTTCGGCGACCAGGCCACTTCGGCCACCGCGCAGGCCCTCGGAAAGAGCATGTATTCGGCCTGTTGGGGCGTGGGAATGTACTCCGTCCAGAGGTTGGCCTGCACGCCCAGAATGTGTTTGGCCTGGGCGGGCGTAAGTTCAGCGGGGAGCGGTTCGTAGCCATACACGGTTTCAAGCGGCAGCAGCCCGCCGATGCCCTGGGGCTGGGGCGTGGTTTTGGGGTCAGCCTGGTAGTAATCGAGGTACACGAAGGTGCTGGGCGTCATGATGACGTCGTGGTTTTGCCGGGCCGCTTCGATGCCGCCCTTGACGCCGCGCCAGCTCATTACGGTGGCGTTGGGCGAAAGACCGCCTTCGAGAATTTCATCCCAGCCAATTAGTTTCCGGCCTTTCGCCGTGATGAACCTGTCGATGCGGCGGATGAAGTAGCTCTGCAATTCGTGTTCGTCCTTCAGCCCTTCTTTTTTCATCAGGTCCTGGCAAAAGCGGCTTTCGCGCCAGGTTTTCTTGGGGCATTCGTCGCCGCCGACGTGGAGGTATTCGCCGGGAAACAACTCCATGACCTCGGTAAGCACGTTTTCGAGAAACTGAAAGGTGGTTTCACGGGGAAAAAACACGTCGTCCATCACGCCCCAGGTTCCGGCGGGGCGGTAGAGTTTGTCGGGATTGGCCCCGAGTTCGGGGTAAGCCGACAGGGCGGCCAGCGCGTGGCCAGGCATCTCGATTTCGGGCACGATGGTCACGAATTTCGACTGCGCGTAGCGCACCACCTCCCGGATTTCGTCCTGGGTGTAAAACCCGCCGTCGGGTTTGCCGTCGTACTTGCCGGTGTAGCTGGCGTCCCATTTTCCGGCGTGGCCGACGATGGTCGAATCGCGGCGGGAGCCGATTTGGGTGAGTTTCGGGTATTTTTTAATCTCAATCCGCCAGCCCTGGTCGTCGGTCAGGTGCCAGTGGAAGGTGTTCATTTTGTGAAGCGCCAGCAGGTCGATGGTGCGCTTGACGAACGAAACCGGCAAAAAATGCCGCCCCACGTCGAGCATCAGGCCCCGGTAGCCGAAACGCGGCTGGTCTTCCAACTGCACGCAGGGCGCAAGCCAGTCGGTCTTTTTCACCAAAACCGGGCTAAAAACCTCCGGCGGGAGCAGTTGCAGCAGCGTTTGGGTGGCGTAAAAATAGCCCTTCGGCGAAGCCGCCACGATGCCGATGCGGTCGGGTTCGATGGTGAGGCGGTAGTCTTCGAGGCCCATTTTGCCCGGTCCGGCCTCGATAAAATAAATATGGCCGCCCTTTGGAAGGGCCGTTGAATTGGCGCTGAAGTACTCCAGCGGCAGGCCCGAAGCCGTGCGCACTTGCTGGGCGAAGGCTTCAACGACGGGCTTCAGGCCCGCGTCGGCGTAGGGCCAGACCAGCCGGGTGGCTTTGGTAAACTGGAATGCACCTTCTTTCGGGGTCAGTTTGGTCGGCAGCGGCACGAGTGGGTAGCGGCTCTGGGCGAGCAACGACATCGGCAGAAAAAGTAAGAACAGCAGGCGTCGTGGTTTGGGCATGGGTGAAATGGGGTGGTGTTGCTGGTGGCAAAGTTGATGAAAAACGAGCGGGAAGTCGGATTGTACGGGCAAGCCAGGTGAGGTAATCCGGGGTGCCAGTTGTTTTTTAGAGGGTGGCCAGGTGCTCGCGACCCAGCCCGCGCATCTGCCGGACGATAAACGCCGTGCGCCGCTGCACGTAGCCGGACGGGTGCGCGATGGAAAACCGAATGGGGCTGGGCAGCACGGCGGCAATCCGGGCGGCTTCGGCGCGACTCAGGGTTTCGGCGGAATGGTCGTAAAACCGCTGGCTGGCGGCCTGTACGCCGAAGGTCATCGGGCCAGTTTCGGCCACGTTGAGGTACACTTCGAGGATGCGTTTTTTCCCCCAAATTGTCTCGATAAGCAGCGTAAACCAGGCTTCGAGAGCCTTCCGCAAATAATCACGGCCCTGCCATAAAAACACATTTTTGGCCACTTGCTGGCTGATGGTGCTGGCTCCGCGCATGCGATTGCCGCGCAGGTTGCGGCGGAAAGCCTGGCTCATGGCGTTGAAATCAAACCCGTAGTGGTCGGGGAAATGCTGGTCTTCGGCGGCCACCACGGCCAGGGCCACCTGGGGCGAGAGGCGTTCGTAGGAGGTCCAGTCGTAATGAAGTTCGCTGTCCTGACCAGCCGCCATGGCTTCCAGTTTGCGGTCGAGCATCGTGGGCGTCACCAGCACGGGCACCCACTTGAGTACGATCACACTGCCCACCGACAGTACCACGAACCAAAACAACAGCCGCGAAAGGCCCCACCACAGCCAGCCCGCCCAGGAGCGGCGACCCAACCCGGTACGCCCGGCGGGTATTCGCGAACGGCCCGGAGCAGCAGGGGGCGGCGTGGGTGGAACCAAACGCGGACGGGGCGTATTTTTCGGCATGAGGGGCGAGACGAGAAGGGCAAAAATAGGCATTCCCGCCGCTTCCGAAACCCGCGCGCTGGCCGATTCAGGCGAATCTTTGTACTTTCGCACGTCCTTTTGGCTGAGAATCAGCCGCCAAAGCCGTGATTTTTAATTGACTTCGTCGAATCTTCGATTTCCCAATTTTTAACTCCTGATTGACGTATGCGTGTTTACCTCGACAATGCCGCCACAACGCCCCTCGACCGGGCCGTCCTTGACGCCATGCTGCCGCTGCTGGAGCAGCAATTTGGCAACCCGTCGTCCATTCACTGGCACGGGCGCGAGGTGCGTTCGGCGCTCGAACGGGCGCGTAAAACGGTGGCGGGGTTGCTAAACACCTCACCGTCCGAGATTTTCTTTACCTCCGGCGGCACCGAGGCCGACAACACCGCGCTGGTCAATTCCATCGACGCCTACGGCCTGACGCACGCCATTACCTCGCCGATTGAACACCACGCCGTGCTGCACACGCTCCAGCATTTGGAAAAAGCGGGCAAAATCCGGCTGTCGCTGGTACAACTCGACGAAAAAGGCCACGTCGAGTTTGACCACCTGGAGCAATTGCTGCGTGAGAATCCGCGCTCGCTGGTGAGCCTCATGCATGGCAACAACGAAATCGGCAACCGGCTCGACCTCGAACGGGCGGGCGAGCTGTGCGCCGAATTCAGCGCTATTTTTCACTCCGACACCGTGCAGACGATGGGCCACTACCGCCACGATTTGCAGCGGTTGAAAACGCAGTTCATCGTCGGTGCGGCGCACAAGTTTCACGGGCCGAAGGGCGTCGGGTTTTTGTACGTCAACGCCGACACGAAAATTCATCCGTTTATCCACGGCGGCGCGCAAGAGCGCAACATGCGTGGCGGCACCGAAAACGTGTACGGCATCGTGGGGCTGGCCAAGGCCCTCGAACTGGCCTACGCGGGCATGGCCGACCACCAGCGGCACATTCAGGACCTGAAAAACCGAATGATCGCCCGCCTGCGCGAAACCGTGGACGGCGTGGACTTCAACGGCGATTCGGCCAACCCCGACCGGAGCTTGTACACGGTGCTCAACGTGAGTTTCCCGCCCAGCGAGGACGCCGACATGCTGTTGTTCAACCTCGACATTGCCAAAATCTCGGCTTCGGGTGGTTCGGCGTGCAGCAGCGGCTCCAGCATTGGTTCGCACGTGCTGACCGCCCTCGGAGCCGACCCCAACCGGGCGGCAGTGCGGTTTTCATTTTCCAAATTCAACACCGCCGAGGAGGTGGATTACGTGGTGGAGCAGGTGGGGGCACTGTTTGCAAAAAAAGAATACGTTTAATCCCCGACGATCATGGATGATTTCGACGATTGGGAAGCCGAGGAAAAAGAGTGGGAAGAAGAGCAAAAAGCCCGCGAAGTCCGAAAACAGCGGGCTGACTCGTTTCCGGTGATGATCAAGGCGAAGGAAATCCTCGCCCTGGCCGAAACCGTCGCCTCACTCTGGAACGACGACCCACCCACCACCGGCAGTTTGCTCAAGTTTAAATCGCAGGACATCATTTCGAACATTTACGAAGCCGAGGCTGAAGATTTTTACTCGATTCGCATCGAAAAAGCCATCATCGCCAAACACGCCGTCTTCGAGTTGAAGGATCACGTGGTCTGGGGAATTAGCTACAGCCACCCCGAATCCAAAGCGTACCTCGACCTGTTCGAGCCGCTCCTCGAGGAATTCCGCGTGCTGTTCATCGACTGGATCTATGGGTTCAACCGCTTCCACGACGTGGAAGACGATTGGCAATTGCCGTTGCCTAAATATTAATGGCCCCGGTGTACGTTCTTCCGCCGACGATTCCTACTTTAGCCTAACTCGCCCGGTTTGGGCGGCTTCCTGCCTGAACCAATCCATACGTTCGACTAAACCCGTACTGCCATGATGGAGAACGAAGCGTCCGAGTACGATGATGATGACGACGAAGAGGAAGAGTGGGAACGAGAGGAACGGGAGCGTGAAGAACGTTACGAACAGGCCGAGTCGCTGCCCGTGATGATCAAGGCGAAGGAAATCCTCGCCCTGGCCGAAACGTTGGCTTCGCTCTGGGATGAGGAAGCTGACATTTCGGGAAAATTGCTGGTTTACAGCGCTAAGGACATCGTTTCCAACATCTATGAAGCCGAAGGGGACGATTATTATTCGCTCCGCGTCGAGAACGCTTTATACGTCAAACTCTCCGTGTTTGAACTGGCAGATCACCTGTCCTATGCCAGGCGGGAGGCCCACCCGGAGGCCAAAGACTACCTGGATTTGTTTGAACCCCTCATCGAAGACTTTCGGGAGATTTTCCTGCGTTGGGTGGAATACTTCAACCGGAATTATGATATCGAGGACCCCTGGCGGATACCGATTCGTTGAACCAACCCCGAACAACGTGAACGAGGAGTGGGGGAAGGCAAATGCGGAGAACGGGCGAAACAAGTCAACGACTTTTCGCACCGGGCTGAACGGATTCATTCAAAAGCAAAAGCCGACCCCCGGCAATCGTGGGCGTCGGCTTTTGCTTTTTGTGGGTCAAAGCCGCACAATCTCCGCCCCAATCGCGTTCAGGCGGGTGTCGATGTGCTGGTAACCCCGGTCGATTTGTTCGATGTTGTCGATGATGCTCACGCCCCGTGCCGAAAGCGCCGCGATAAGCAGCGCCACGCCCGCGCGGATGTCGGGCGAGGTCATGCGGATGCCGCGCAATTGGGTTTCGCGCGCCAGCCCCACCACGGTGGCGCGGTGGGGATCACAGAGAATGATTTGCGCGCCCATTTCCATGAGTTTGTCCACAAAAAACAGGCGGCTCTCGAACATTTTCTGGTGAATCAGCACCGTGCCTTTGGCCTGAATGGCCGTCACGAGCACAATACTCAGCAAATCGGGTGTGAAACCGGGCCAGGGTGCATCGGCCACGGTGAGCATGGAGCCGTCGATGAAGGTTTCGATTTCGTACCGGTCCTGGGCCGGAATGTAAAGATCGTCGCCTTGGATTTCGAGTTGAATGCCTAATTTCTGAAACACGGACGGAATCACGCCCAGATCGGGGACCGAACAGTTTTTGATGGTGATTTCGCTTTGCGTCATGGCCGCCAAACCGATGAACGACCCGATTTCAATCATGTCGGGCAGCATCGTATGCTCGGTACCGTGCAGCGCGCCGACGCCTTCGATGGTAAGCAGGTTGGAACCCACGCCGCTGATTTTCGCGCCCATCCGGTTGAGCATTTTGCTCAATTGCTGAAGGTACGGTTCGCAGGCGGCGTTGTAAATGGTGGTGGTGCCTTCGGCCAGCACGGCGGCCATAAGGATGTTGGCCGTGCCGGTCACCGAGGCTTCGTCAAGGAGCATGTACGCGCCGCGCAGATTGGAGGCGTCCACCTGGTAGAAACCGCCGTCGGCGGCGTCGTAATTAAATTTTGCTCCGAGTTTTTCAAACCCCAGAAAGTGCGTATCGAGCCGCCGACGCCCGATTTTGTCGCCACCGGGGCGGGGCAGGCGGCCTTTTTTAAACCGCGCCAGGGTTGGGCCCATGAGCATGGTCGAGCCGCGCAGGGCGGCGGCTTTCTGTTTGTAAGCATCCGATTCGAGGTAGTCGAGGTTCACGTCGTCAGCCTGAAAGCGAATGCTGCCCAGCCCGAGCCGCTGCTGCTTCACGCCCATGTCGCCGAGCAGGGCAATGAGTTGATTGACGTCGCGGATGTCGGGAATGTTGTGAATCGTGACGGGTTCGGCGGTCAGCACCACGGCGCAGAGAATCTGCAACGCTTCGTTTTTCGCCCCCTGGGGCGTGAGTTCGCCCTTGAGCCGGTTGCCGCCGGTTACTTTGAAAGATGCCATTCGATGAGTGAAAAGAGAAAAGTGAAAAGTGAAAAGCTCAGACAGCGTGTTGTCTTTAAACTTTTCACTTTTCACTCTTCACTGGTTACTTACTTTTTCCGTCGGTGGTTGTTGCGGTTGTTCGGGTTGTTGAAGCGGCGATCGTCGCGGCGGTCATTGCCACGACGGTCGTCACCGCGCCGGTCGTTGCCCCGGCGGTCGTCCGTGCGCTGGTGCTGGCCCTGGTTGCTGTTGGCACTGTGCATGCCGGGTTGCCGACCGGTGGGAGCCGGACCAGTCGAATACCGGTCGCGGGGGGCGACGTCGAGGTAGCCGTTTTGTTTGATGAAGTCGATGTCGTCGTTGAGCCGCCCGGCGGAGAGTTCGCGGAGCTGGTCGAACACGACGGTGTCGTCGGTGTTGTCCTTGTTCCAGCCCGCGTAAAAACTCTTCATCATTTTGGCGATGTAGCTGACGAAGGCGCGGCGCTCCATCTCGTTTTCCACGTTCATGGCCTTCGTCACCATCAACTCCAGGTTGCGGCCGTAGTGGCGGAAACGCAGGTTGTGCGTGTTGTAGGGCACCCGGTTGGGTTTTTTACCCACGGCTTCCGGCGACGGGGGCGGATAAGGGCTGTCCACGTCGAGGCGGAAGTTCGACATCACGTAAAGGTCGTCCCAGAGCTTGTTGTAGTAGTCCTGATTGTCCTTCATGTTGGGGTGAACCTGCTTCATCAGCTCCACCAGCAGGTGGGCGTACTTGGTGCGCGTGGGGCGGTCTTCCACCGTGAGGAGGTAGTCCACCAGTTTCTGGACGCTGCTGCCGTATTCTTTCAAAGTAGAGTCTTAATTAAGTTGAACAAAAGTAGGGAGAATGCCGCACATTCCGAAAAACGGCCTTTCATCCGGAATCGAGCAAAATACTTGTTTCCCAAAATACGAAAGTGATATATTTACGATATCAAATCAATATCAATTCTCATGCAAGAAATCGTCATCAAGCCCGTATCCGGGTACGCTGTTCTGCTGCTCGGTGTACTTGCACTGATTGCAGGAATTTTCCTGGCCCGGGCCGTTCCATTCCTGGGGGTGTTCGTCGCTCTGGCGCTCTTAGCGTTGATGGGCATTTTCGTCGTAAACCCCAACGAAGCCAAAGTTCTCGTGCTGTTCGGCGACTACGTCGGTACGGTCACGGAGTCGGGTTTTTATTGGGCCAACCCGTTTTACAGCAAGACCCGGATTTCGCTCAAAGCCCGCAATTTTGAGACCGACAAAATCAAGGTCAACGACCGGCTCGGCAACCCCATCGTGATCGGAGCCGTGGTGATGTGGCGCGTAGCCGACACGGCCAAAGCCCGCTTCGAGGTGGACAACTACGAGCAATTTGTCAAACTCCAGAGCGATACCGCCATCCGCCACCTCGCGGGCAGCTACTCCTACGACCACTTCGACGACGAGCAGGAAATAACCCTGCGGGGGGGCGGCGAAATTATTCGCGGCGAACTGGAAGGCGAACTCCGCCAGCGGCTGGCCCGCGCCGGGGTGGAGGTGGTTGAGGCCCGCATCACGCACCTGGTGTATGCCGAAGAAATCGCCCACGCCATGCTCCAGCGCCAGCAGGCGACGGCCGTGGTGGCGGCCCGCGCCAAAATCGTGGAAGGGGCCGTCGGCATGGTTGAAATGGCCCTGCACCGCCTGGCCGAAAACAACGTCGTCGAACTCGACGAGGAGCGCAAAGCGGCGATGGTGAGTAATCTGCTCGTCGTGTTGTGCTCCGACCGCGCCGTCAGTCCCGTTGTCAATGCCGGAACGCTGCACCACTGAGCATGGCAAAAGAAAGAGCACCGAAGAAAGCGTTCGTGCTCCGCATCAGCCCCGACCTGATGGCGACCCTGGAGAAATGGGCCGACGACGAATTCCGCAGCGTAAACGGGCAGATTGAATTCCTGCTGAGCGAGGCCGTGCGGAAAGGCAATCGCCAGGTTCGGTCGGGCCGCAACCCGGAAGCGGGTTCGTGAACCGGCTTCCGGGTTTTGTCATTCCGCCGCCCGGCTCGGCGCGGGTTTTTCTTCCCAATCCGTGCCGTCGGCGTACTCCGAACCCAGCATCGGTTCGCTGACCCAATTCGGGAAAATCTGAAAGTGCCGGTCCTTCACCACGCCGAGCAATTCGGCCCGCAGTTCGTCGAGGTTTTGCTTTTTCTCGGCGGAGATAAAGACGGCTTTCGGCTTTTTACTGTCGAGGTAGCTGCGTTTCAGAAAATCGATGGTCGAAATGCCTTCGCTTTCGGCCTCGAACGCCTCGGCGTCGCTGGGGCGGTAGGCGTCGATTTTGTTGAAAACGAGAATCGTCGGCTTGTCGGCGGCGCCGATGTCGGCCAGCGTGGCTTTTACCACGTCGATTTGCTCTTCAAACGACGCATGCGATACGTCCACGACGTGCAGCAAAACATCCGCCTCGCGCACTTCGTCGAGCGTCGATTTAAACGACTCGATCAACGTCGTGGGCAGCTTGCGGATAAACCCCACCGTATCGGTGAGCAGGAACGGAATCGCATCGATGGTTACTTTCCGGACCGTGGAATCCACCGTGGCGAAGAGTTTGTTTTCGGCAAAAACCTCCGCTTTGGCCAGCCGCCGCATCAGCGTCGATTTGCCCACGTTGGTGTAGCCCACCAGCGCCACCCGCACCATGCGGTCGCGGTTTTTGCGTTGGGTCACGGCCTGCCGGTCGATGCGTTCGAGCTTTTCCTTCAGCAACGCAATCCGGTCGTTGGCGATCCGGCGGTCGGTTTCGAGTTCTTTTTCGCCCGGTCCGCGCATCCCCACACCGCCGCGCTGGCGCGAAAGGTGTGTCCACATCCGGGTCAGGCGGGGTAGGATGTACTGCTGCTGAGCAAGTTCCACCTGGGTTTTCGCCTGAGTCGTCTGCGCCCTTTGGGCAAAAATGTTGAGAATCAGCAGGCTGCGGTCGATGATCTTTACTTCTTTCTGCCGCTCCTCGAAGGCCGATTCCATGTTGCGAATCTGGCGGGGCGAAAGTTCGTCGTCGCAAATGATCAGGTCGATGGCCTGGTCGATGACAAAGGCGACGAGGTCCTCAAAACGGCCTTTGCCAAAGTACGTGTTGAGGTCGGGCCGCTCAAGGCGCTGGGTGAAGCGCCGGACGGTGTGCACGCCGGAGGTTTCGGCGAGAAACTGGAGTTCGTCGAGGTACTCCGCCGTTTTTTCGTCGGGTTGCTGGGGCGTGGTGAGCGCCACCAGCACGGCGGTCTCGGGTTGTTGGGCAGTTGAAATCAAATCGTTGGAAAATTGGCGTTGTTTTTGGGCAACAAAAATTGGGCACGGATGGCTCCGTTCGCCCGAAAATAACTAAAATTGCTCTATTCTCACCGTTACCCACCGATGAACCAGACCAACATTCGCCGCGTAAAACTCCACATTGCCGGACAGGTGTACCGCCTGAACGTGCCGCCGTACGAAGAAGAACAAGTGCGCACCGCCGCTGACCTGATCAACGAACGGATGCAATTTTACCAGAAAACCATGGGCACCAGCCCCTACGACAGCCTCTGCATGGCCCTGCTCGACACTACGGTGCGCGAGTTGAAACTGAAGGCTGAACGGACTGACACGTAATTCGGGCCGACGAAAGTAGAAAGCCCGCCCCAGGTTACTGGAGCGGGCTTTTCTTATCACTCAAAACGCATCACCGCTCAATACCGGTACATTTCCGATTTAAACGGTCCTTCGGTCGTCACGCCAATGTACTCGGCCTGCTCGGCTTCGAGTTTTTCGAGTTTCGCGCCAACGTGGTCAAGGTGCAAGGCGGCCACTTTTTCGTCGAGGTGGCGCGGCAGCACGTACACCTGCTTTTCGTAGCGGGCGGTGTTGGTCCAGAGCTCAAGCTGGGCGAGGGTCTGGTTGGTAAACGAGCACGACATCACAAACGACGGGTGGCCCATGGCGCAACCGAGGTTCACGAGTCGCCCTTCAGCCAATACGATGATTTCCTTGCCATCTACCTCGTACATATCCACCTGCGGCTTGATTTGCTGCTTTGTTTGCCCGTAATTCTCGTTGAGCCAGGCCATGTCGAGTTCGTTGTCGAAGTGGCCGATGTTGCACACCACGGCCTTGTCGCGCATGGCACGGAAATGGCGGTCGCGGATGATTTTCACGTTGCCCGTGGCCGTCACAAACAGGTTGGCGCGGGTTACGGCTTCGTCCATCGTCACCACTTCGTAGCCATCCATGGCGGCTTGCAGGGCGCAAATCGGGTCGATTTCGGTCACCAGCACCCGGCACCCGGCCCCGCGCAGCGATTCGGCCGACCCTTTGCCCACGTCGCCGTACCCGGCCACAACGGCCACTTTTCCGGCCAGCATCAGGTCGGTGGCGCGGCGGATGGCGTCCACCAATGACTCCCGGCAGCCGTATTTGTTGTCGAATTTCGACTTCGTTACCGAGTCGTTCACGTTGATGGCGGGCAGGTGTAGCGTGCCTTTCTTCATCCGTTCGTACAGCCGGTGAACGCCCGTCGTGGTTTCTTCGGAAAGGCCGCGGATGCCCGCAATGAGTTCGGGGTATTCGTCAAAAACCATGTTGGTCAGATCGCCGCCGTCGTCGAGAATCAGGTTGAGAGGCTGGCGGTCTTCGCCGAAAAAGAGCGTTTGCTCGATACACCAGTTGAATTCTTCCTCGTTCATGCCCTTCCAGGCGTACACCGGAATCCCCGCGGCGGCGATGGCGGCGGCGGCGTGGTCCTGGGTCGAGAAGATGTTGCACGACGACCACGTCACCTCAGCGCCCAGTTCCACGAGGGTTTCGATGAGTACGGCGGTTTGAATCGTCATGTGCAGGCACCCGGCGATGCGCGCCCCGGCCAGGGGTTGCTGCGGACCGTATTCACGGCGGATGGCCATCAGACCGGGCATTTCGGCTTCGGCCAGGCGGATTTCCTTGCGGCCCCAATCGGCCAGCGTAATGTCTTTTACTTTGTAAGGCAGGTACGTTTGCGTCGCTTCCATGCGGGGTTGTTTTGCTAAAAATCACGCAAAAATAGCGTAATCCTGCCAGAATGCCCAATCAACCGAACCTTCACAAGGTGAGTAATTAGTGCCCCACCTTTTATTTTGAGGATAGATTGCGGTAGGGCTTACCCAATGGCACTGGTTTTTTAGGGAAAAACTTGCCCACCTTTCCGGAATACGTTCCAACTACGGTGGTGCGGCTGCCTGTACTTCTACGCAGCATTCTTTCTCACCATGAAATTCATTTACTCATCCACCCATGCAAACCCTGCAAACTGCGCCCGAACCTGAATTCCAGGTGACGGGCATGGGGGCCATTCCCCACGACGAAGGCACGTTTTTTCGCGTCTGGGCACCCCACGCGGACGAAGTTTTTGTGCTTGGTACATTCAACGACTGGTCAGCCAGGACCAATCCGCTTCAACCCGAAGAAAATGGTTACTGGGGCGGCAACGTACCGGAAGCCCGGCCTGGCGATGAATACAAGTACCGGTTGAAAACCCCGTTCGGCGAATTTCAACGCAACGATCCCTACGCCCGTGAACTGACCAACTCCGTGGGTAATTCGCTCGTGGTTAACCCCGCCGATTTTGACTGGACTGGCGACGACGCCTACCAGATGCCTTCCTGGAACCGCCTCGTGATTTACGAATTGCACATCGGCACGTTCAACGCCAAGCAGGAAGGCCAGCCCGGCGACTTTTACAGTGCCATCGAACGGCTCAATTACCTCAAAAGCCTGGGCATCAACGCCATCGAAGTGATGCCCATCGCCGAATTTCCCGGCGATTTCTCGTGGGGTTACAACCCGGCGCATCCGTTTGCCGTCGAATCGCGGTACGGCGGAGTAAAGGGCTTCAAGGAATTTGTGAAGGCCGCCCACCAGCACGGCATCGCCGTGATTCTCGACGTAGTGTACAACCACTTTGGACCCGGCGACATGGATCTCTGGCAGTTCGACGGCTGGAGCGAAAACGGCAAAGGCGGTATTTATTTCTACAATGACTGGCGGAGTACCACGCCCTGGGGCGATACCCGGCCCGATTACGGCCGGTCGGAGGTGCAGCAGTACATCCGCGACAACGCCCTGATGTGGCTCGACGAGTACCACCTCGACGGCCTTCGGATGGACATGGTGCCCTACATGCGCAACGTCCACGCCGACGAAAATCCAGACAACAACCTCGCCGAGGGCATCCAACTCATCCAGCGCATCAACCGCGAAATCCGGGAAAAATACCCGTGGAAATTTACCGTTGCCGAGGATCTTCACAGCCTTGACCTGATCACGGCCCACGTCGAAGACGGCGGCCTGGGTTATTCGAGCCAGTGGGACGCCGATTTCGTGCATCCCATTCGCGAAACGCTTATCACCCAGCACGACAGTGAGCGCAATCTGGACACTGTGGCCACCGCGTTGCTGGCCCATTACAACGGCGACGCGTTTCAGCGCGTGGTGTACACCGAATCGCACGACGAGGTAGCCAACGGCAAGGCCCGCGTGGCCGAGGAAATCGCCAGCGGCGACGTGAATAATTATTTCTCGAAAAAGCGCTCCACGCTCGGCATTGCCCTTGTGCTCACCGCGCCGGGCGTCCCGATGATTTTCCAGGGCCACGAACTCCTCGAAGACAAGTGGTTTTCGGACACCGACCCCATCGACTGGAGCCGCTTCAGCGAATTCAAAGGGCTGACCAAACTTCACCGCGATTTGATCCACCTGCGCCTCGACCGCCAGGGCACCACCCGCGGTCTCACGGGCCACAACACGGGGCTGCTTACGGTCGATAACGACCGGAAAATCATTGCTTTTCACCGCTACGAAAACGGTGGCCCTGCCGACAGTACCCTCGTGGTGATGAATTTCTCGAACAATCCGGTTGAAGATTTCGTCCTGCCGGCACCCGCTTCGGGCCTGTGGAAATTGCGGTTCAACAGCGACTGGGAAGGCTACGACCGGGATTTTGAGAACGATTTGGCCAGTTTCGATGCCGATGCCGAAAAAACCGACAACGGCCTAACGATTCGGGTCAATGTTGCTGCGTATAGCACGATTATTTTATCACAGGATGCACAGTGACGATTTCGGTTTACCAAAGCCAAAACATCGCCCGTAACCAATTTTTTCGTCCACGTACACAACCATCCAACGTATGAAAAAGACTCCGTTTCTGGTAGCCGCGCTGTTGTCGGGCACCTTGTTTTTTGCCTCGTGCAGCAACCGCACGAAGGAGAACGCCAGCGAAACAGTGGAATCGGCCAAAAGCGATGCCAAGGAAACTGCCGACAACGTCGCTTCTGACATCAAGGATGCCAACGACAAGGCGGTCGATAAAATCACCGAGGCCCGGGCGGACGCCAACGAAAAAATTGCCGATGCCCGCGCCGATTTTCGGCAGGAAAAAGCGGAACTGAAGCTTAAACTCGAAAAGCAGCGCGATGCCCTGGATAACGAAATGAAGCGGATTGACGATAAAATCGGCGGAGCTTCGGCCAACGAGAAAGTCCGCTGGCGCAAGCGCAAAGTGTTGCTCAGCGACGAACGGCGAAGCCTCGACGCCGATCTGAAAGACTTTGGCAACGACACCAAGCGCGAATGGAACCAGTTTAAGAACGACGTGGACCGCCGGTACGAGAAAGCAAAACGTGATCTCAGCGACAACAACTAAGACGCGCTACGCCCGCTGTTCAACGCTTGAAAAGCCCCGAAACGGAGTTCGTTTCGGGGCTTTTCGGTAAATATACATCAACGTCGCTTGTTGCTGCGGAGCACCGGAACTACCAACCCGGCGTACAGATCAGTGCCCTGCGGCGCGAGGGTTTTCACCGAACCAAACACGCCGAGCAGGTTGTCGGTCCCCACGAAAACAGGGCCGACGCGCAGCGCGACCCCCGGCGAGAAGGCGTTGTTGATAAACAGCAACGGCAGGGAAAGCTCCAGGAATCCCTCGGCGGCGAGGCGGGGGGTGATGGCCAGCACGGTGGGTTGCCGCACGGCGATGTCAGTGGCCCCGTGGAGATTTTTGAGGTAGGTCACGTTCAGGTAAAATTCGTGGCCCAGCCGCCAGTCCATGTTCAGGCTCAGCGTCGTGGGCAGGCCCACGTTGAACGCCGTTTTGGCTTCCGACGGCTTTAAATCCAGCTTTTTTTCCAACACCGCCACCAGTTCGTCGCTGCCGCTGACCTCGTTGAAGTCCTGTTCGGTCACCACCTTGTTGGTGCGTTGCACCGAGTAGCCGCGCACGGTATTGGTGCCTTTGTAATAAATTTTGCCCATGTCGAGCAACGCCACGCCGAGTCGGAAGCGGTACTTGTCTTCCTCCACGTCGTACCGGCCCGACGGCGTGCGGTACTCGTCGATCCAGGGACGGTATTCGTAAATCAGTCCGGCGTCGAAACCCCAGCCGTGCCCCGGCACCTGGCTGCCCAGAAATTTGCCGAGGGTAAACCCGCCGTCGAGGGGCGTTTGCTGGACGTACCCAAACTCGGCGTCGAGTTTCTCGACCAGCAGCAGGCCCCGGTTGGGGTCGTTGGGGTCGGGCGAAACGCGGTAGTTGAGGCCCCGGTTTATGAAATGCCCGCTGTAAAAACCCGACAGGTACTTGGCCGTAAAACCCGCCTTCAGAAAATGGGGCGAGTCGAGGGAAGTCAGCACCTGGCCGAGCGAGGCCCCGATTTCACCGTACAAATTGGCGTTGACGTTGAAGCGGTTGTCAACGTTCGTGACGTTCCAGAAGTTACTTTCGTTGAACCCGGCGCGGATTAGGGACAAAAATTCCTGGTTGGCACCCGTTACCTGGCCCGTGGCCCGTACGCGGGTGCTGAGGGCCACGACGGTGTAATTGCCGAGCGTGAACAGCACCGACGGCCCCCGGAATTCGGCCAAAACCGTGCCGTCTTTCGATTTGCCGTCGAGAATTTCCCGGAAATTGTTTGGCTGAAAATTCACACTGCCGTCCTTGTTTTTCCAGGTGGACGGCACGCGGCCGAGCACGGCGTTGAAAAGGGAAAACGGGGCGTTCCAGCGGGCGTAATTGTTGTCGACGTGGAGCAGGCCCGCGCCGAGATTGACGTACACTTTGTGCCGGGAATCGGCAATTGAGGCCGGATTGAGGTACATTCCGTGGGTGCCCGACGCATTGCCAGTGGAAATGCCGAGGAAGTTTTGGGCCAGCGCCGACGAACTCAGCAGCGCCAGAAAAACGAAAATTTTACGCATGATGGAGGGAAAGAAAGTCGTCAAAGTAACGAGGGAAGGCGGCTTTGCTTGCCGCCGGTTACGAAAAAAGCCGCCCCGGGGTTCGGGGCGGCTTTTCGTAAAAAATCGGGCCGTCGCGGATTATTTCGCCGGTTTCTTGAAAACCGTCTCGTCCACTTTGCCGTTGAGAGTGATTTTGTTGGTGGTCATGGTCATCTGGCCCGCCTGGGGGTTCTCGGTTTCCATGGTGTAGGGAAACTTGATGCCTTCCACGTCCTTGAAATCGGAGAACACCATTTCCTGGGTCACGTCCTGGCCCTCCATTTTGGTGGTGGCGCGGGTTTTCACGTTCATGTAGCTGGCCGCATCAATCCACTGGTCCACTACGGTACCTTCGGCGCTGGTGATTTTGAGGTGATAGGCGTCTTTGTCAGCTACCTTTTCGGTGCCCACGAGTTCCACCTTGCTGCCTTTGTCTTTGTAATTGAACAGCGGTCCGGCCGGGTCGAGTTGGCCGCGCATGCCTTTCGACATTTCGGCGGGCAGATCTTCGGGTTCGCCCGTGCCCTGCATCATGGCGGGACGAATCATCCAGCCTTTGTCACCGTCGATGGCCGTAATCATCGAGTTGCCCATGATGCTGATTTCCTGGCGAAAGCCTTTACCGTTGACGATGGTCTGCGTGACGGGAATCTCGCCGAACTGCGTGGCCATCGAGTTTTCGGTTACCAGCGACTGGATGCCTTTCAGTTTGTCGGCCCCTCCGCGGGCGGCGATGTGCTTATCCACGATTTCGTCCACCGTCTGGGCGTAGGCCGAGGCCGAAAGTAAAACGGCCACGGCAGCGGCCAGAAGTTTTTGGGTTTTCATTGCGCAGTCAAGTTTCGGTTTGGTTGAAGTCAAAGGTAAATTGGGTACCGAAAGTACTGCTTTTTTTTCAATCAGTGGCGAAAATTAGGGGATAAAAGGACGAATGGAAGGTAAAGAAGCCGGTGCCCGAAAAAAGCGGCTTCACTCGATGACCACCGTACTTACGCTTTGCCCCGGCAACAGGAACGAATCTCCTGCCTGACCTTCGCCGACGCGGGCGCAGTCCTGGCTGGCGGAAGTCGTGTACTGCGTTGCTTTCCCCGAAATGCCGCTCAGTTTGACTACACTCGCGCCGCTACCCCGATTCACGAGGACAATCACGGTCTGCAACCCGTTTTTAAAGGCCAGAGTCAGCACGTCGGCAGCCGAACCCTCGGCTCCGAGGCGCACCGCGCCGGGCCGGATGAACCGGTAAAACTGCTTGGAAACAAAAAACCGCTTACTCTTCTGGCCCGACGAACTCATCAGGCTATAGTCGCCGAGGTCCTGTTCGGCCAGTTGCCAGAACAGCCAGCCCGACACCTGACCAAAGCGCAGGGCCACGTACAGGGCGTCGGCGAGTTTGACGGCCCCGCCGAGGTCGTTTTTAAAACCCGACGTTTCGGTCATCCAGAGCGGCAGGTTGTGGGGTTGCCCCCAGCCGTAAATCGTCTGCCAGGTGGCGGCGTCGGCGGAACCGGGCTGCACGCCGTCGAAGGCGTACCCGTGCACGGCCACCAGGCCCACGTACTGGCGGGCTTCGGGGTCGTTGAGCGTTGGCAACAGCAGTCCGCGCACGGCGTCGGTGTAGCCGATGTCTTCGGGCAGGAACAGTTTAGTCCCGATTCCCTCTTTTCGGAAACGCCGCCCAACCACCTTGATCACGTCGCGCAGGGCCTCGCCGCTGTACACGCAGGATTGGTAAAACTGCGAAAAACGCGGCTCGTTCTGCAAACTCAGCGCGTACAGGTCGATGCCCGTCTCGCGCTTGAGAATGCGGACGTAGGCCACGAGCATCTCGGCGAATTCTTCGTAATTCTCCGGTTTCAACTGGTTGGTCTGCGCCGTCGGGCTGGTGGTGTAGGCCGGGGCCGAGTTCTGGTCTTTGGTGCCGTTGCCCGCCTGGTTGTTCCATTTCATCCACCGCGGCGGACTCCAGACCGACGCGATAAAGGTGCCCACGCCCGCGTCTTTCAGGCTTTTCATCACGGCAAAATGCTTCGAGAGTGGCGCGATGCCGTCGTCGCCGGGGGTGTTTTCGGTGACATTGAATTTGCTCAAATCCAACACGTTGGGGTCGTCGTTGTCGTTGACCGTCTCGAAATTGAGCGGGATTTCCTCGCGATGAATCGTCAGACCGAGGTCATCCACGACATTTTTAACGAACCCAGGCGAGGTGTGCGGGCCGGGCCGCCAGTACACGTCCTGCCCGCCGAAGCCCCCGAAGCCGGCAATGGTTTGGAACCGCTGGCCCGGGTCGATTTGAATCGTTTCCGTGAGGGTCGAAACGTTCACGGTCGTTTTCACCGAAGCCTGCCCATCGCCGACCGTCACAGTCACGGTGTAGGGTTTGCCATCGGTCGCGTAGCTGTGCGTGACGGTTTCGCCCGTGGCGGTTTGTCCGTCGCCGAAGTCCCAGGTGAAAGTAAGGGGATTGAGGTCGGGGTCGGTGGCGTCGGCCCGGAACCGAAACGTGAACGGGTTCAGGCTGAGGAGTTCGCTCTGGGCCTGCAAACCGCCGGGGGGACGGTTGTCGGCACCCGTGTCTTTTTTGCAACCCAGACCGAAGAAGAGGAGTGTGAAAAGCAGGCGGTTGAGCATAAGCTTGGCGTGAGTTGATGGAAATAGGAAACGAAAAAATAGCCCAGGTACACATCGCGCCTGGGCTATCGGGCTAAAACCTATGAAAACCAACACGTTGAATCAATAGCCGGGATTCTGCTTCACGTTGGGGTTGTTGTCCAGTTCGTTGAGCGGAATCGGGTAGTAGAGGTTCCGGGCAGGGTCGAAGGCCACGTCGGTGCGCAGCGACGACCAGTCGAAACCCGCCAGGTTGATTTTGCCGCCCAAATGCCAGCGCCGCAGGTCGAGCCAGCGGTGGCCTTCTTCACCAGCCAGTTCCCGGAAGCGCTCCATCATGATCCAGTTGAACACCTTCGCCTTGTCGGTTTCGGCGGCGCTGAAATTGGCGGGCACCGTTCCGCCCGCCTTCATGGACCGGGCGCGGGTACGCACCTGATTGACGAGGGCGACGGCCTCGGCCGCCGAGCCGCCTTCGAGCAGGGCTTCGGCTTTAAGCAGCAGCACGTCGGCGTAGCGCAGGATGCGCGGGTTGTTGACCGACCCCACGCCCGACTGCGATTTCTGGTCGTCGGTGGCCCAGTACTTCCGGAATTTCGCCCCCGACGAATCAGCGGTGACGGCCCGGCGCGGGTCATCTTTTTCAAAGGCGTCGAGGAGTTTTTTCGTGGGCTGGAAATAGGCCTTCCCGAATAAACTGAAGTGGTTTTCGTACCAACCCCAATACGTCGAGGTGCTGCCCACGTTGTTGTCGAAGTCGTTGGACAGCCAGACGTTGTCGAACGAGGGCTGGCTGGCCTCGAACTCGAACAGCGACTCCACGTTGTTTTCGGTTTTGGAACTAAAGTTGTCGGCAAAATTGGCCGTCAGTGCCAGGCCGCTCAGCTTGTTGAACGCCGCCACCGCCGCCGTAAAGTCGCCCGCTGACTTTTTGATGGTTCCCCGAAACACCAGCGCCTTGCCCAGCATCCCGTTGGCCGAGTTCTGCGTGACGCGACCCCGGTTGGCGTCGTCCCATTTAGCGGGCAGCAGCGTGGCCGCTTCGGTGAAGTCCTTGATGGCCTGGTCCACCAGTTCGGTGTCCTTCGAGTTGGGCGGCGTGATTTTGTCGGTCGAGGTGATGCGTTCGGTTACGAGCGGCGACGTGCCGAAGTAACTCCAGAGTTGGAGAAACGTGTACCCGCGCAAAAACAGCGCTTCACCGCGCAGGGACTGCTTGAGGGTCATATTTTTGAAAACCCCCTTTTCCTCATCCAGTTTTTGAAGCGACGTATTCGCCCGGTTAATAAGCTGGTAGGCCGTGCGGTAGTAGTTGTTGACGTCGCTGTTGGAGGGTTGGAGCGTGCCGAAAATCTCGAAGGCGTACGTGCCCGATGAGGTGACGTCGTCGCCAGGCAGGTGCCAGAACCCGTGGATGGGACTGTTGGCGTTGTACCAGTACCAGTCGCTCATTTTGGCGTAAACGGCCAGGATTGACCGGTCGAAATCGGCTTCTTCGGTGAAATACGACGCCTCGGTCGGGCTGAGCGGCTGGAGGTCGATGTTGCGCTCGTTGCAACTATTCCCGACCAGCACCGCCAGACTCACGCTGAGCAGGGAGGTAAGTTTGGTGAATTTCATGGTGAAAGGTTTTAGTTGTGGGTTCAGGGTTTAGGGTTTAGAGTTCAGTGTTGTTTTTACCCTGAACTCTAAACCCTAAACCCTGAACTCGTGGTCAGAATGTAGCGTTCAGGCCGAGGGTAAACGTCCGGGCCGGGGGAACGACGGCACCGTCGCGGTTGGAATCTTCAGGGTCGAGGCCCTTCCATTTCGTAAACGTGAACACGTTGGTACCGGCCACGTACACGCGCAACCCGCGCAAAAAGCCGAGGTTGGCGGCTACGGCGCTGGGCAGGTTGTAGCCAAGCTGAATGTTTTTCAGCCGGGTAAACGCCGCCGATTCGACGAACCGATCGGAAAACCGGTTGTTGCCCGCCGGGTCGGAACGCACGGCGCGGGGCATGGTGGTGCTGGGGTTGGTCGGCGTCCAGCGGTCCTTCACCGCCGTCGACTGGTTGGAACCGGTGCTGCCCATGTTCTCGAAACTGGCCCGCTGCCCGTTGTAACGCACCACGTCGCCCACACCCTGGAAGAAGATCGACAGGTCGAAATTTTTGTAGTTGGCCCCCAGGTTCAGGCCGTAATAAAAGCCCGGAATCGAGGAGCCGAGGTAGGTGCGGTCGTCGGTGTTCACCTTGCCGTCGGCACCGGGGGTGGCAAACTTCCCGGCCTCGGCGGGCGAGGTGTTTACGTCCTGGAAGTAAATGTCGCCGGGGGCGAAGTTGCCGTTGTTGTTGAGGTCTTTCGTGCCGGCTTTGTAGGCATCGATTTCACCCTGGGTCTGGAAAATCCCTCCCACCTTATAGCCCCAGAGGTAAAACAGGGGCCGGTCGATGTCGATACGCCCGCCTTCGCCGCCGAAGGGCGTGTCTTTGTAGAGCTTGGTGACGCGGTTTTTCACCGTGGTCAGGTTGCCCGAAATCGAGTAGCCGAAGTCCCCGATTTTGTCGTTCCACCCGAGTTGCAACTCAATGCCGCTGTTGCGCACCGAAGCGATGTTCAGGATGGGCTGGTTCTGATTACCCACGCTGGCGGCCAGATTGGCCCCCTGCAACAGCCCGGAGGTGTTGCGGATGTAGTACTCGACCGTGGCCGAAAGGCGGCGGTTGAGAAACTGCCCGTCGAAGGCCGCGTTGGTGGTTGTCACCGTTTCCCAGGACAAATCGGCGACGGGAAAATCGGGCAGACTCACGCCGTTGCGCACCGTGCCGACGCCGTTGCCATTGCCGCTCCCGACGGAGTAATCGGGCGAGGTTGAAATCTTCGAGAGGTAGGCAAACGAGGCCGTTTCCTGGTTGCCCGCCTGCCCCCAGCCGCCGCGCAGCTTGAGGTCGCTGATCCAGCCCAGTGATTCCATGAACGGCTCCCGGCTGATGCGCCACGCCGCCGACACCGCCGGGAACGTGCCCCACTTGTAGCCCGGCGCGAAGCGCGAGGCCCCGTCGCGGCGCACCGTCGCGTCGAGGTAGTAGCGGCTGTCGTAGTTGTAACTCAACCGGGCCAGGTAGCCTTGCAGGGCGTTGACTTCGCGGAACGACGCTCCGTTGGAGTAGGGCGGCACATTGTTGATGTTGCGGAAGGCGGGATCCGTGAACAGAATCTGCGACGACGAAGCACTCATGAATTCGTAAGTGTACCGCTGATCCATCGCGTTGAGGAGCAGGTCCACGTTGTGCAGGCCGAACGCCCGACCGTAGTTGATGCTGAACTCCTTCACCAGGTTGAAGTTGCGGGCGTGGCGTTCGCCGTAACTGCCTTTCGAAGTGCCGTCGCCGATGGAGTAGGGGTTGCCGGGCGTCTGGCTGAAGAGGTAGTCGTTGAAGTCTCCCCACTGGTTGCGGCGGTTGGTGAGGTAGTCGATGCTGAGGGTGCCTTTGAATTTCAGACCGGGCAGGGGCTCCACCTGCACGAAGGCCGTGCCCAGGTTGCGGAGCAGGTTAAAGCGCGTGTCGTTGGTGTTTTGCCGGGCGTAAATGTTGGCGTTCGTTTCCGGTCCCCAGAGCAACGTCGAGTTGTCGATCACGAACGGCGGCTCCACGGGCAGGTACTGGGGCCGAGTTCCGGGGTTATACGGGTCGGTCAGGGCCGGGTTGGGTTTAAACTTAAACGCCCCTGCCGGGGCGTACCCCAGGTAGCCATTGGGGTCGTAAATCGGCTGCCAGGGCGAGGTTTCGGCGGCGTAGCGGAGGTCGGCGGTGGTGTTGTCGGTGACGTCGGTGTACGTAACCCGGTAGGTCGCCCCGACGGTCACGTACTTGGAAACCTTGCTGTTGAGGTTCCCGGCGAAGGAGTAGCGCGTCGAAGCGTTTTTAGTGAGCGTGCTTTCGTTGTAAGAATACCCGCCCGAAACGAAGTAGGTGGTGCTCTCGTTGCCGCCCGAAACCCGCACGCTGTAATCCTGCTGCTTCGCGTTTTTCTGAATTAGCGGCGTTTGCCAGTCGTAGGTGGGCGAGTTGCCGAGGTAGGCGGCGTTGGCCGGGTTGAATACCGTGGGCAGGTTTTTGGCCTCGTTGGCGTTGTTGGCGTAGGCTTCGCGGTAGAGCGCCACGAACTCCGGCGTGCTGAGCATGTCGTACTTTTTGACGATGTTCGATACCCCCGCCGAGGCCGAAACCTCCACGCGGGGCGCGCCCGACTGGCCTTTTTTCGTCGTAATCAGCACCACGCCGTTGGCCGCCCGCACGCCGTAAATGGCCGCCGCCGAGGCGTCTTTCAGCACCGAGATGCTCTCGATGTCGTTGGGGTTGATCATCGACAGCACGTTGACGTTCCCCCGGATGTCTGACACCACCGATTGCTGCGCGCCGTCGGAGCCGGAGCCGTATTCGGTCAGCGGTACGCCGTCCACGACGTAGAGCGGTTCGGCGTTGCCAAACGTGCCCACCCCGCGGATGCGCACCTGCGGACGGGCGTTGGGCGCACCGCCCGGTGTACTCACAAACACCCCCGCCATGCGGCCCTGCATGGCCAGTTCGGGGGCCTGGGCGATGCTTTTGGAAATGTCTTTCGCGCCCACCGACGACACCGACCCGGTCAAATCGCGTTTCTCACGTTGCCCGTAGCCAATCACAACGACCTCCGAGAGGTCGCGGGCCGAGGCCGTCAGGGTGATGTTGAGCGTGGTAGCCGACCCGATGGTGACCTCGGTCGTTTCGTAACTCACCGACGAAACCACTAAACTCGTGGCGCGGGTGGGCAGGTTGAGGCGGAAATTGCCACTGGCGTCGGTGATGGTGCCGGTGTTCGTGCCTTTGGCTTTGATGGTAGCACCGGGCACGGGCGCGTTGTTTTCGCTGCTCACCACGCGACCGGTGATTTGCCGCTCCTGGGCGAGCAGGCTCAGCGGCAGCAACAGGCCCGCCAGCAACACCCACTGCATTCTTGCTTTGTAAAGCATCTTTCTCATAGGTTTTGAAGGTTGGAAAACAGGTTTGAAGGATCCGGACGAAAGGCAAACGCAACGCCGACAGGAAACCAGAAGTAGATTTTCCCGTGACGGAGTTGAGTAAACGAAGGCCGTGCGGTAATTTTTTTCAAAGGATTTTACTATTTGGCTTCGCACCGTCCTGTACCGTAGTGTGCTGGTTTGGGTAACGAAAACCAGGCGGTTGCTTTATTCAGGATTTGGCTGACGCCAAAAAACGTCCGTCTGCCACGATGGGCGTTTGACCGCACGAGCCGGAGACCTTGAGACGGATTGTACCGAACCCAAGCGAATTTTCCTTTTTTCAAGAAAAACCAAATCTTATTCACACTTCGGCACGAAAACCCAATAAAATTTCGGCAAATCGCAATCTTTGCGCCGCGAACGTTTTCGGTTCATAGTTTTGGGTTTTTCAGTTGAAACGCCAAAAACTGTAAACTGTAAATGGTGAACTGCAAACTGTGAACTGAATTATGACTCCCACCTACGTCCGTAAAATTCAGCGACTGATGGTCGCCAACCGGGGCGAAATCGCCATCCGCATCATGCGGGCCGCCACCGAACTCGGCATCGAAACCATCGCCGTGTACACCTACGAAGACCGCTATTCGCTGCACCGCTACAAGGCCGACGAAGCCTACCAGATTGGCCGCGACGAAGACCCCCTCAAACCTTACCTCGACATCGAAGGCCTGATTGCTCTCGCCAAACGCCGCCGCATCGACGCCATTCACCCCGGCTACGGCTTCCTGAGCGAAAACACCACGCTCGCCCGCCGCTGCCGCGAGGAAGGCATCATTTTCGTCGGGCCGACGCCCGAAGCGATGGAGGCTCTCGGCGACAAGGTGCTGGCCAAGGAAACGGCCGTCGCCGCCGGGTTGCCCGTCATTCAGGATTCTCGGATGAAGTTCGCCAACGTCGGTCAGGTGGTGTCAGAGGCCGAGCGGATTGGTTTTCCGGTGATGCTGAAGGCCGCTGCGGGTGGGGGCGGGCGCGGCATGCGCGTGGTGCGCGAGGCCGAAGCACTCGAAAAATCGTTCAACGAAGCCCGCAACGAGGCCAAAAATGCATTCGGCGACGACACGATTTTCATCGAAAAATTTATCGAAAACCCCAAGCACATCGAGGTGCAGTTGCTGGGCGACACCCACGGCAACCTCGTGCACCTGTTCGAGCGGGATTGCTCGGTGCAGCGGCGTTTTCAGAAGGTGGTCGAAATTGCGCCGTCGGTGAACCTGAAGCCCGAAACGCGGGAAAAACTGTACGCCTACGCCATTGCCATCGGTAAGGCGGTGAATTACTCCTGCGCGGGCACTGTGGAGTTTCTGGTGGACAAAGACGAAAATATTTTCTTCATCGAAGTCAACCCGCGCATCCAGGTCGAGCACACGATTACCGAAGAGATCACCGGCATCGACCTCGTGCGGAGCCAGATTCTGATCGCGATGGGGTACAAGCTGTCGGATAATGGCATTTACATCCACAGTCAGGACGACGTCGACATGAGCGGCTACGCCATCCAGTGCCGCATCACGACCGAAGACCCGGCCAACGGCTTCAAGCCCGATTTTGGCACCATCATCGCCTACCGCAACGCCGCCGGGTTTGGCATCCGCCTCGACGAAGGCAGCAGCTACGCCGGAATGAAAATTTCGCCCTACTTCGATTCGATGCTCGTGAAGGTGTCGGGGTCGGGGCGCACGTTCAAAGGCGCGATTCAGCGGCTGGAGCGGGCGCTGGTCGAGTTCCGGATCCGGGGGGTGAAAACCAACATCCCGTTCCTGCAAAACGTGTTGGCCCACCCGACCTTCCAGGCCGGGGCCTGCACGGTGCAGTTCATCGAGCAAAGCCCCGAACTGTTCGACTTCCGCAAGCCCAAAGACCGCTCCACGCGGTTGCTCAACTACCTCGGCGAAGTCATCGTAAACGGTAACCCGGACGTGAAGGTGAAAAACGACCGCACCTTCCGTACCCCCCACGTGCCGCCTTTCGACGAATACGCCGACTACCCCCTGGGCAACCGCGACCGCCTGGCGCGCATGGGACCGGAGAAATTTGCGCAGTGGGTGAAGGAGCAAAAGCCCATCCTCTACACCGACACCACCTTCCGCGACGGCCACCAGAGCCTGCTCGCCACCCGGATGCGCACCGACGACATGCTGCGCGTGGCCGAGGGCTACGCCAAGTCGTTCCCGCAGCTTTTCTCGATGGAAGTCTGGGGCGGAGCCACGTTCGACGTGGCCATGCGGTTTCTCTACGAAAGTCCGTGGCGGCGGCTCGCGGCGTTTCGCGAAGCCATGCCGAATCAGTTATTGCAAATGCTCTTTCGCGGCTCCAACGCCGTGGGCTACTCAGCCTACCCGGACAATCTGATCGAAAAGTTTGTCGAAGAAGCCTCCTCCACCGGCGTGGACGTGTTCCGGATTTTCGATTCGCTCAACTGGATCGAGGCCATGAAAGTGAGCCTCCGCGCCGTGCGCGAACGGACGAATGGCCTCGCCGAAGCGGCCATCTGTTACACCGGCGATTTTCTGTTGCACGAAAAAACGCCCGGTTACAAGTACACCCTCCAATACTACCTCGACCTCGCCCGCCAGCTTGAAGACCTCGGCGCGCATATGCTGGCCATCAAAGACATGGCCGGGCTGCTTAAACCCCGGCAGGCGGGCATTCTGGTCGCCGAGTTGAAGAAAGTCGTCAGCATTCCGGTGCATTTGCACACCCACGACACGTCGTCGGTGCAAGCGGCCGGGTATTTGCAGGCCATCGAAGCGGGCGTGGACGTGGTTGACGTGGCGCTCGGCGCGCTGTCGGGCCTGACTTCCCAGCCCAACTTCAACTCCGTCGTGGCCATGATGCAGGGCCACGAACGCGAAAATCCCCTCGACCTGCACCTGCTCAACCAGTACTCGACCTACTTCGAGGACGTGCGCGAGTATTACTACCCGTTCGAGAGCGGCATGCGGGCGGGCAGCGCCGAGGTGTACGACAATGAAGTGCCCGGCGGGCAGTTTTCCAACCTTCGCCAGCAGGCCAATGCCCTCGGCGTGGGCGATAAATTCGAACTGCTCAAGAAAAACTACATCGTTGCCAACGGCCTCTTCGGCGACATTGTGAAGGTGACGCCCTCGTCGAAAACCGTCGGTGATATGGCTATTTTCATGACGTCCAACAACCTCACCGCCGACGACGTGCTGGCGCGGGGCGAGTCGCTGAGTTTTCCCGAATCGGTGAAGGAATTTTTCAAGGGGATGCTCGGCCAGCCCGTGGGTGGTTTCCCCGAGCAACTCCAAAAGCTGGTGCTCAGAGGCGAAACGCCCCTGACGGGTCGCCCCAACGATTCGATGCCGCCGCTGGATTTGGAGGCTGATTTCGACACCTTCAAAACCAAATTTCCGAACGCCGAAATCTACCTCGGGCCGGAGGGGGCCTTCCTCGACTACCTCAGCTACAAAATGTACCCGAAGGTGTACGAGGAATTTTACGCCGCCGCCGACCGCTACGGCGAGGTGAGCAAACTGCCCACGCCCGCGTTTTTTTACGGCTTGAAACAGGACGAGGAAATTCTGGTGACCATCGAGGAAGGCAAAACCATCATGATTCGCCTCCAGTACGTGAGCGAACCCGACGAGGCCGGTTTCCGCACCGTCACCTTCGATCTGAACGGCCAGGCCCGGCGCATCACCGTCCGCGACCGGGCGTTCAAGAGCACCAAACCCCAAAATCAGAAAGTGGGTAAATCCGGCGACATCGGCGCGCCCTTGCAGGGGCGGCTAACCAAGATTCAGGTGAAAGTCGGCGACGTGGTGAAGAAAAACCAGCCGCTGTTTGTCATCGAGGCCATGAAAATGGAGAGCAGCGTGTCGGCTCCCGTTGCCGGAAAAGTAACGCAGGTGGTGCTCACCGAGGGCACCGTGGTGGAGCAGGACGACTGGGTGGTGACGGTGGAAGGGTAGCGTTGGGTTTGGCGCGTGCCGCAGTCGCTCGTTCGTTTTGGACAAATTGGACCGAAAACGAATGGTGACGGATGTGCGGTGGCAACAGCGGTTGACTCGTTAGAGCACCAATTCCGCTTCCGTCCCTACTCCCGGGGCACTGCGCAATTCAAGTTGGGCACCTATTTTTTCGAGGTATTCCCGCACCAGCAGCAGGCCGAGGCCGCTGCCTTTTTCCCGCTTCGTGCCCGGAGTAGACTGCCGTCGGTTGGCGTCGAACAGGTTGAGTCGGACGGCCTCGGGTATGCCCGTGCCCGAGTCGCTCACGCACACCTGTACCCGCCCGCCGTGGCGGGAGGCACTCACCCGAATAGTGCCGTTTTCGGTGAACTTCATGGCGTTGCTGATGAGGTTG
Organism: Spirosomataceae bacterium; assembly: GCA_965249815.1. GTDB lineage: Bacteria > Bacteroidota > Bacteroidia > Cytophagales > Spirosomataceae > JAJAZB01. Next base: position 3,767,199 of record CBDFMV010000003.1, read on the forward strand.
CGCAGGACGAACCGCAAGGCGTATTCATCACTCTCCACGATAAAATCGAGCGGTACCTCGTTGCGCAATTCGTTGTTTTTGAGCAAGGCAGCCGTCTGAAATTTAGCCAGTTTACTTTCAGTCAGGCTGTGCAGGTGCAGGGGGAGTTTCTGGGCCTGATGGCCGTTGAGTTGCAGGCTGCCCCAGTCCACCAGGTTGGAGAGCATCTCCAGGGTACCGTCCAACTGCCGACCGCCGAGTGCGAGCATCTCGTGGGCTTCGTCGGCGTCCAGTTCGCCGGTTTCCATCAAGTGCAAAATGGATTTCAACGACCCCAGCGGGTTGCGGATGTCGTGGGCCATGATGGAAATGATGCGGGTTTGGGTAGTGGTCAACTCCCTGAGTTGCTTTTGTTTCTGGTCGAGCAGTTTGTTTTTTACCCGCGCCTCGAAGAGTTTGATCACTTGGCCCGACAAGACCTTCATCGCGAATTGCTGTTCGGGCGAGAGATCGCGCGGCACCGTGTCGATGACGCACAGCGTGCCCAGCTTGTACCCGGCCTGCGTGGTGAGCGGAATGCCGGCGTAAAACCGGATGAGCGGATTGCCCGTCACGAGGGGATTATCGGAAAAGCGGTCGTCCTGCATGGCGTCGTCCACGATAAAGACGTCGTTTTGCAGAATGGCGTGGGCGCAAAACGACACGCTCCGGTCAGTACCGGTCGAATCCAGACCGACATTTGCCTTGAACCACTGCCGGTCCGTGTCGATCAGCGAAATAAGCGAGATGGGCACGTTACAAATCTGCGAGGCAAGTTGTACGAGATCGTCGAACTCCTGTTCGTACGGCGTATCAAGAATTTCAAGCTGGTACAATTCCTGAAGGCGCTCCTGCTCATTGGCAGGAAACGGAGCAGAAAGCATGATTCGGCGCTGTTTTTAAGGTGAAGGGACGTTCAATTTGGTGTAAACTTACGAAGGCATACAGCCTCACGACGTCTTTTTAAGAAAAATTCCCGCTTACGAACGCCCGAACCACGTCCGGCAGCAGGGGCAACACGGCCTCGATCAAGGTCCGGTCGGTCGGGGTCCATTCGCGTGGTTCCCCAAACACGCACGGTTGCAAAATGGCCCATAACTCGCCGTTTTGCACGATGTGCGCGTGAATGAGCGCCCGGTGCCCGAACGTACGGGCTTCAAATTCGCGGTTCAGTACGTCGGGCGGGGCGGTGTACACGTCGCCGACGTACACCGAAGGGCGGCAGGCCAGCGCAGCGGCGTACAGCGGGTCTTCGGCGGGCAGGGGCGTTTCGTCCACCCATTCGTAGTGTTCGGGCCGCACGTCGTGCACCGAGTCGTCGCGCCGCCAGACGAACGCAATGCGGCTTTGCCGGGCCGTTGGGTTGCGGACACAGAGGAAACAGCGGTCAGCGTGGATGGCCTCACCCACGAGCCGAACCACGTCCGCGAGTCGGGCCTCGGGGGGATCATCCGTGGCGGCAAGCCGATTTTCAAGGGTAAAAAGAAGGGAAGAGTGCACGGGAAAGCAGTTTTCTGGGAAAGGCCTCAATTTCCGTACCGTCAGCGACTGCGCACCACGGCGCTTTCTTTGAAGCCAATCCGGATGGCTTTCGCCAGAAGCGTGTCAGCGGGCGCGAAGGCCACCGGTTGGGTGTACACGAGCCAGCGCCCGTTGTGACCTGTTTTGTAGGTGATGGAAGCCCCCGGTGTGGGACAATTCAGCGCGAGGCGCTGGCCTTGCACCCGCACCACGGGCGGGGCCGTGGTGGGTTGGCGGAGGTCGGGCCACATCGTCAGCAGCATGGCGCGTTCGGATTCGGCCCCCCGGTCGCCCACGGTTTTCAGCCAGGTATCCAGCGCCTGGCGCAACTCGGCGCGTTTGGCGGCGTGGGTGGGGTCGGCAATCAGGTTGTTGAACTGGTGCGGATCGCTTCGCAGGTCGTAGAGTTCTTCGGGCGGTTTCGTGCCGAACCACCGCTGCTGCACCGTCGTCAGCGCCCCGGCATCGCGCAGGCGCAGAATTTCGCGCATCATGGGCTGTTGTTTCCTAAACGCAATATTCTGATAGTAAGGCAATTCCGGGTAGAAATTTCGCAGGTACTCGAACCGCCCGTCGTGAACGGCCCGCACCCGGTCGGTTTCCGAATCCATCCGGTCGCGGGAGGCAAACACGTACCGGCGCGGCGAATGAGCAGTTTGGTCGCCCAAAAAAGCCTGGCCTTGCAGGTATTTCGGTAGCGGAACGCCCGCCAGCGAGAGCATCGTCGGGGCCAGATCGACGAAACTGTGGAGGGTCGTGTCGAGCGTTCCGGCCCGGTTTCCGCCCGGAAAACGCACCAGAAAAGGCACCCGCAGGCCCCGGTCCAAGATTTCGCGCTTCACGTAGGGCAGGCCGTCGCCGTGGTCGGCGAAGAAAACGATGATTGTGTTGTCGTACAATCCGTCGGCTTTGAGTTCGGCCAGGATTTCGCCCACGCGGTCGTCCATTTCCTCGACGTTGCTCAGAAACCGGGCGATGTCGCCCCGCACGACGGCGTTGTCGGGGTAATACGGCGGCACTGAAACGGCTTCCGGGTTTACCCGCAACGGCTTCTGCGCGTTGAGCCACACGAACGATTCGTGCGTGACGAGGAGGTTGAAAACGGAGAAAAACGGTTGATTCGGCTCGGCGCGGTGCCGCCAGTGGGCTTGTTTGCCGTTTTCGTTCCAGGCCGTCACGGGGGCGTCGAACTGGTAATCGGTTTTCTCGTTGTTGGTGCAGAAATACCCCGCCCGCCGCAGGTACTCCGGGAAGCACTTTACCGCCGGAGGCAGCACCGCCGAGTACGTCGGAATGCCCGCCGGGAAGGTGCCGTTGGCCGCGCTGCCCGCCGTGGTGCGCATGTGCTGGGTACCGACCGACGTGGGGTACATGCCCGTGATGATGGCCGACCGGCTCGGCGCGCACACGCCCGATACGGAGAAGAACTGCGTGTAGCGGCGGCCTTCGCGGGCGAGCTGGTCGAGGTGCGGGGTTTTGGCGACGCGCTCGCCGTAGCTGCCCAGATGCGGACTCATGTCTTCGCAGGTGATCCAGAGAATGTTCGGCTGGACGGGCGGGGTTTGGCGCGGCGACGAGCCAACCGGGGCCAATCCAATCAGCGGGGTGAGCAGCAGCAAGAAGAGAAACGGCATGAGGAAAAGGCGATTGGCCGGGAAAGTAAACAAATCGCGTCATTTCTGCGCAAAGCCATTCGGGGTTGTGCATTTTTGGGAAACGCTTTTTCCGGTATGCCCTCCCACTCAACTCGTCAACGGCCACCCTTTTCTCCCGTACACCCCTGAAGTCTTTCCCGACGAGGAGGTGCGACGGCGGGCAGTCGGGTTTTACGCCTCCCTCGACCAGCGCCGTTCGGTGCGCGAATTTTCCAGCCAACCCGTTGCCCGCGAGGTGATTGAAACCCTCGTCCGGGCGGCTTCCACCGCTCCATCGGGAGCCAACAAGCAACCGTGGACGTTCTGCGCCGTGAGTGACCTGGCCCTGAAACGGGAAATCCGGCGCGAGGCCGAGCGGGAGGAGTACACCAGCTACCACGGCCGGATGAGCGCCGAATGGCTGGCCGATTTGCGCCCGCTGGCTACCGACTGGCAAAAGCCGTTTCTGGAAATTGCGCCGTGGCTCCTGGTGGTGTTCGCCCAAACGACGGGTTCCGAAAAACAAAAACATTATTACGTCCAGGAATCGGTGGGCATCGCGTGCGGTTTTCTGCTGGCGGCCATCCACCAGGCCGGGCTGGTGGCGCTCACGCACACGCCGAGTCCGATGGGTTTTTTGAAGAAAATCCTCGACCGGCCCGACCACGAACGGCCCTTTCTGCTGATTCCCATCGGGTACCCGGCTCCGGAGTGCCTGGTGCCCGACATCCACCGAAAGCCGCTGGACGAGGTGGCCGTTTTTTACGAGTGAAGCCGTTCAGAACCGCTTTTTCGCGTATTTTTCAAGTTTGATTTCCACAACAAGCTCTTTTTATGAAAAGAAATTTCCTGATTTTCGTTGCCCTGCTCACCGCTTACGGCGGACAAGCCCAGCAAATCGTCGTGCGCGACCCGGCCATCGAAGCCCTCGTCCAGCAGGTTTCCGCCGACAGCCTCCGGGCGCACATCAACGGGCTGGTTGGGTTCGGAACGCGGCACACGATGAGCACCACGACCGATTCGCGGCGGGGCATCGGCGCGGCCCGGCGGTGGGTGTTGGGGAAATTCAACGCCTACGCCCGGCAAAGTTCCGGGCGAATGACGGCCCGCTTCGACACCTGGACGCTCAAACCCGACGGTCGGCGAGTGGACAAACCCCAGGAAATCGGCAACGTGATTGCCACGCTGAAAGGCACCGACCCGACCGACGACCGTATTTTCCTCGTCAGCGGCCACATCGACAGCCGGGTGACCAACGTAATGAACCGCGACGCCGACGCACCCGGTGCCAACGACGACGGTTCGGGTACGGCGGCGGTCGTCGAACTGGCGCGGGTGCTGTCGAAAGCGCAGTTTCCGGCGACGGTGCTGTTTTGCGTGGTGAGCGGGGAGGAGCAGGGTTTGCTGGGGGCCGATTCGCTGGCGGGCACGGCGTTTCAGCAAAGGTGGAACATCGAGGCGATTCTCAACAACGACATCATGGGGTCGAACCACTCCAGCGAAACGAACATCGTCACCAACACGAAAGTCCGGGTGTTCAGCGAAGGCCTGCCCGCCTACCAGACCGCCGAAAAAGCGGCCAACATTCGGGCGCTGGGGCTGGAAAACGACGGCAAAGCCCGCCAACTGGCCCGCTACACCAAAGAAATTGGCGAACGATACGTGGATAACCTTGACGTCGTGCTGGTGTACCGCAACGACCGGTACCTGCGCGGCGGTGACCACACGCCGTTTGTGCAGCGGGGTTTTCCGGCGGTACGCATCACCGAAATGAACGAGAATTTTGACCATCAGCACCAGGATCTACGCACCGAAAAAGCGACCCGATTCGGCGATTACGCCGAATTCATGGATTTCGAGTACCTGCGAAAAAACACGGCGATGAACCTCAGCGTGCTGGCCAGTCTGGCCAAAGCCCCGTCCATGCCGCAGAACGTAAGCATGGAAGCCCGCAACCTGAGCAACGCCACGACGCTGTTCTGGCAGGCCCCCAAAGCGGGTAAACCACGCGGCTACTTCGTGTTGATGCGGGAAAGCCACTGGCCGTTCTGGCAGAAGAAATTCTTCACGAGTAAGCTGGGGATGACCCTGCCGTATTCGAAGGACAATTACTTTTTCGCCGTGCAGGCGGTCGGGGAGGAGGGAAACGAAAGCTTGCCGGTGGTGCCGGTGGGGCGGTGAGGTTGGAAAACAAAAACGGCTTCCTGAGGTTCAGGAAGCCGTTTTTGTTTGTTGAAGTTTATCGTTTGCTAGCGTGAAGAATGGTGATGCCGATCAAATCATTCCCCGCATAACGGAGGATAATATCGTCGTCCGTTATTTCTGAATCATCAGCAACATTGTCTTCAGTAAATCGTAAGTAAAGCACATCCGCCGCTTGATCATAATATGACCAAACTCTCGGATGTCCCATTAAATACGGAATAGCAGCCGATGCTTTATTCAATTCTGCTGTTTCCATACAATTTTCCTCTTTCTCAGACTTTCTTTTGTCTTTGTTCGACCAAGATGGGCAGTAATAACAAACCCATCACTGTCGCTAACTTCCTTGTAAACAACAACTACAACTTTGCCATCAGGTAGAAGTGGGCTCACCGCCTTAAGTTCTCCGTCATCTCCCTCACAAATAAAATCAGGATTACGGATTGTAGCCAAAATTTGTTCCTCGAATGGAGCCATTTCCGGATGGCCTTGGGTGATATGATTCCATCGTTCATCGCTCAGACGAATGCGAATCGAATTGGGTGAAACTGATTCCGACATAAAATTGAATTGAACAAATTCATTGGTGTTAACAATCTTGGTTTACAATCACAGAACACAATCATAAAATGGCCTCCGGCTGCTACTTTAGCCGGAGGCCACAATAGTTTGGCAGAAATTACATCATCCCGCCCATGCCGCCGCCGTGGTTGTGCCCGCCCATGCCGGCACCGGCGGCCTCTTCGGGCTTGTCGGCTACCACGCACTCGGTCGTGAGCAGCAGACCGGCAATCGAAGCGGCGTTTTCGAGCGCGAGGCGCGTTACCTTCGTCGGGTCGATGATACCGGCCGCGATGAGGTTTTCGTAGCGATCTTCGCGGGCGTTGTAACCGAAGTCGTCTTTCCCGGCTTTCACGGCATTCACCACGACCGAACCTTCGCCACCGGCGTTGGCCACGATGGTGCGCAGCGGGCTTTCGATGGCCAGGCGCACGATGTTGATGCCCGTGGTCTGGTCTTCGTTGTCGCCTTTCAGGTCGGTCAGGGCGTCGATGGCCCGGATGAAGGCCACGCCACCGCCGGCCACGATGCCTTCTTCCACGGCGGCACGAGTCGCGTGGAGGGCGTCGTCAACGCGGTCTTTTTTCTCTTTCATTTCCACTTCAGTCGCGGCCCCGATGTACAGGATGGCCACACCGCCCGAAAGTTTCGCCAGGCGCTCCTGGAGTTTCTCGCGGTCGTAATCCGAGGTGGTGTTTTCGATTTGCGCCTTGATTTGGTTCACCCGGCCCGTGATGTCCTCTTTCAGACCGATTCCGTTCACGATGGTCGTGTTGTCTTTGTCGATGAGAATTTTCTCGGCCTGACCCAGGTATTCGAGCGTCGCGTTTTCGAGTTTGAAACCACGCTCTTCGCTGATGACCTGCCCACCCGTGAGGATGGCGATGTCTTCGAGCATGGCCTTGCGGCGGTCGCCGAAACCGGGGGCTTTCACGGCGGCTACTTTCAGGGCACCGCGGATTTTGTTCACCACCAGCGTAGCGAGGGCTTCACCGTCCACGTCCTCGGCGATGATGAGCAGCGGGCGGCCCGTTTGGGCAACGCCTTCAAGCACCGGGAGGAGTTCTTTCATCGAAGAAACTTTCTTCTCCGAAATCAGCACGAACGGGCGCTCCAACTCAGCTTCCATTTTCTCCGTGTTGGTCACGAAGTAAGGCGAGAGGTAGCCACGGTCGAACTGCATCCCTTCCACCGTTTTCACTTCGGTTTCGGTGCCACGGGCTTCTTCCACGGTGATGACGCCTTCGCGACCCACTTTTTCCATCGCGTCGGCAATCATTTCACCGATTTCCGAATCGCTGTTGGCCGAGATCGTAGCGACCTGGGCTATTTCCTGCGACGAGGTGATGGGTTTCGATTGCGCCTTCAGGCTGTTGACGACGGCCGTCACGGCCTTTTCGATGCCGCGCTTGAGGTCCATCGGGTTGGCACCGGCGGCGACGTTTTTCGAGCCGATAGTGTAAATGGCCTGGGCCAGTACCGTGGCGGTGGTGGTGCCGTCACCGGCCTGGTCGGCGGTTTTCGAGGCCACTTCTTTCACTAACTGGGCGCCCATGTTTTCGATGGCGTCCTTCAGTTCAATTTCTTTGGCCACGGTCACACCGTCTTTGGTGATAGCGGGCGAGCCGAATTTCTTGTCCAGAATCACGTTCCGGCCTTTGGGACCGAGGGTCACTTTCACGGCGTCGGCCAGGGTGTCAACACCCCGCTTGAGTTTTTCGCGGGCTTCGGTGTCGAAAAAGAGTTCTTTAGCCATTGTGGTTCAATGATTGATTTTTGTAGAAGTAAAATAAGGGAGGTGCTTAGGCCAGAACGGCCTCTTCGCTGAGCACGGCAAACACGTCCGACTCACGCATCATCAGGTAATCTTTTCCGTCCACGGTGATTTCCGTGCCCGAATACTTGCCATACAGGATGGTATCGCCCACTTTCACGGTCATGGGTTCGTCTTTTTTGCCGGTACCCACGGCCACGATGGTGCCCCGCTGGGGCTTCTCCTTCGCGGTATCGGGGATGATGATACCAAACGCGGTTTTCTCTTCTGCCGGAGCCGGTTCTACCAGAACGCGGTCTGCCAACGGTTTAACGTTCACGGACATAACTGTTTAAAAGAGATTAGTTGTTTTACGAAAAAAATTCCGCCCGCAAAGGTAGCAGTTTCCGTGCCAGCGACCTAACTCTGTCAATTTTTCAGGGCCGGGACTGACAATTGGGAAAACCCCGTTTTTGCCGAAGCAAAAACCCCGGTACGGAATTTTTTGCCGAATAAAATTTGGAAGAAAGCGGCTTTGTCGGTAAGTTGGTTGACGAAGACCTGCCTTGTCGTTTACTAAAATCGGCCATGAAAACACTTTCAACCGACTGGCTGACCGAGGGACTCCTCGACGCCGAGTACAAAAAATACGTCATTCTGGCGTACCTCCAGCAGGTGCGTCAGCATTTCGGCGAACGAAAACTCTACCCCGATCTGACGGATTTGCAGGCGCACTACCGCCGCTCGCTCACCCTGCGCGGGCAGCAAAACGGCCTGCGGGCGCAGTTTCGGCGGCACCTGACGGGCCTTGACCCGGCCACGTTGCAACTCCGCTACGAACTCCAGCAGCCCGACGACGACTGCACGGCGACCCTGGAGAAGATTCTTGATTTTGCCCTGCCGCGCTTCGGGCAAACCGAAGCCGAAGGCCGTTCGCTCGACGCCGAAGTGGAGGCCAACGTGACCATCAGCCCGGTGGGCTTACTACCCCTGGTGCGCACCGAGGGCTACCTGCTGGTGGCCGAACCCACCAGCCGTGAAACGCGCGTGTACCAGTATCGGCTGCTTTTTTTCGACAACACCCAACCGCCCCGTCGCCGGATGCACACTACGGCCATCGAAACCGTGCGCCGGGGCCTGACCACGACGTACGAACACCTGAAACTTGACCTCGTGCGCCGTCACCGCCACCTGCCCAACCCGGCGACGTTCGCCGTAGAAGCCCGCCGGAACTACCCGATTGAAGAGACGTTGCTCCCCGTGGCAAGCCGGAAGGTGGCGGATTGGGTGGAGTAAGTCAGAAGTCAGAAGTCAGAAGTCAGAAGTCAAAAAATGAGAAGCCCGCAAGCTACGCGTTTTGGCGCTGCCTGCGGGCTTTTACTGCAAACTGCTTACTGCCAACTGCCTACTTTTTCTGCGGCGCGGGGGCCGGGGCGGGCATGGGAGGGATGTTGCCCGGTGCCGGGGCAGGGAGTGATTTGCCCTGGGCTTTCTGCACGTTCACACTGTTGACGGCGTCGGCACTGCCGGGTTGGGCCACGAAAAACACCGTTGCCAGCACCAGCACAGCGATGACGCCGCCAATGCCCCAGGTGATTTGTTCGAGCAGGTCGCCGGTTTGTTTCACGCCAAAAAGCTGGGTGGAACCGGCCCCCGTGAACTGGCTGGTGAGGCCACCGCCTTTGGGGTTTTGAATGAGCACGGCCAGAATCACCAGCACGGCCAGAATCATAATCAGAACGATGAGCGTCGTGTACATTTTTAGTCGGAAATCGTAAAGTGATCAGTCGGAAGGAGGGCGATTTTTACAAAAGCTGGCCCTTCAGTTCGTCAATTTTTTGCGCAAAATACGCGGATTTCTCCGGCTTTTTCAAACTCAGTTTTTCATACACCCCGATGGCCTGCTCCAATTTGCCCTGACGGACGAGAATCTGGGCGAAACTTTCGGTCACCAAACCGCCGCTCGGCGCGGGCTGTCGTTTCTGCAGCAGGTCTTCAGGCTCTTCTTCAACGTTGCCCGGCGACGCCCGCCGCAGCGGTCCGATGCGCGGTTCGGCGGCAATAAACCGGTCGATGATGTTAAGTTGCTCCTGCTGCAACCGGGCGACGACTTTACCGGGTTTCTCAGTTTCCTCAACCCCCTGCGGGCCTTTTTTCGCGCCTTCGTTGAACAACACGTCGGAGTAATCCAGCCCGAAACCCCGCAGGGGTTGTTCGGCTGCATCCACTTTATCCGCGACCTCCTGGGGCGTGTCCTTCGCGTATTTGCGCTGGTAGGCGAGGTCAGGCACCCGGCCATCGAGTAGGTCGGCAACGGACGTGTAGGACGTCCGTTGTGCCGGAAACTCCCCGCTCAATAATTTACGCAACGCATTGCGACTCAGGGCGTAAGCTGCCGCTTTGCGCAGGGTGGCCGGGGCGGTTTCGTTGCCGGTGTTGGCGTGGCCTTTGGCCAGGAGCGAATACCCCAATCCGCAAAACGGGTACTGCTGCACTACGGTTTCGAGGTACGCCACGTCGGGTGCCGAAAGGTCGTGCGGGTTGCTGATCAAATAGGAAAACGGTTCGCGGTTCATCACGGGAGGAGGGAGGGAATGAACGCAAGATACAAACGATTAGAGCCAACCGGCAATCACCAGTCGCCCGCCGAGCGGTTAAAAACGTCGAGTACGATTTGGTCGAGAATTTGCGGTACCAAGCTGCTTTCCACCTGCGTCAGGGTCTGGCTCTGGGGGAAATCCCTGAAAAACGAGAAGGTCTGGTCGAAGTTCTGGGTTTCGTCTTTGTTGTTGGCAAAGCGCGCCTGCACCGTGATAGTCAGGCGGTTGAGGGCGGCCTGGTCAGCGGCGGTGGGGGCCACCGGACTGAGTTCGTACCCGACGATGCTGCCTTCGAGCAACAGATCGGCATCACCGCCGGGTTTGAGTTTCAAACTCGTGTTGCGCTGGTAGTATTCCTTTAGTTTTTCGGTGAGGTTCAGGCTCAGGTTGGCCGGACCCCCCGCCGTATTCATCACGAAGTTGTTGATGGTCATCGTCTTCAAATCCGGCGATAGTTTGGTGCCGGTGAAGGAGTACGGGCCGCAACCCACCAACAATGACCATTGACCAATTACCAGTGACCAATAAAACAACCGCTTTAAAATTGGTAAATGGTCACTGGTCACTGGTAATTGAAAATCACTCTTCCTCGATTTCATACTGTTTGATTTTACGGTACAGGGTGCGTTCCGAAATGCCGAGAGCCTGGGCGGCGTACCGGCGCTTGTTGTGATTTTTGTGCAAGGCCTTGATAATCATCTCTTTTTCCTTTTTTTCGAGCGAAAGCGAATCCTCTTCGGTTTCGTGGGTCACGTCCACCACGTCGGGCTGGTCGTCGTCTTGAAGGGAAATTACGCCGGGCTGGGGCTGGGTAACCTGGGGCAGCAGGCGGGGGCCGCCGTCGGGGAAGTGGGCCTCATCGGCGTGGACGTTGTGGAACAATTCGGGGTTTTCCCGAACGATGTCGTGGCCGTTGCTGCCGTTCTGCACCATGTCGAGAAAGAGTTTTTTCAACTCCGTGACGTCGCGGCGCATGTCGAAAAGCACTTTGTACAGTAACTCGCGTTCTGAGAAACTGCCCTCGCCGTTGTGCCCTTCGCGCAAGACGCTCGGGGTGGTATTGGTCTGATAATCAGGAATGTACTTGGCAAACGCCTGCGCGCTGACAATCCGGTTTTCGCTTTCGAGGATGGAAACCTGCTCGGCGATGTTTTTCAATTGCCGGATATTTCCCGGAAAACGGTAACTGAGCAGCAACTGCCGGGCGTCGTCGGCGAGGCGGATGGGCGGGATGCGCATGCGTTCCGAAAAGTCGGCGGTGAATTTTCGAAAAAGGAGCAGCACGTCCTCACCGCGCTCGCGGAGGGGCGGCACGAAAATCGGCACCGTGTTGAGGCGGTAGTACAAATCTTCGCGAAACTTCCCCCTCTCGACGGCCTGGAGCAGGTTTACGTTGGTGGCCGCTACCACGCGCACGTCGGTTTTCTGGGACTTCGACGAGCCAACGCGGATAAACTCTTTGTTTTCGAGCACCCGAAGCAGCCGGGCCTGAGTGCCGAGGGGCAATTCGCCGATTTCGTCGAGAAAAATAGTGCCGTGGTTGGTTTCTTCGAAATACCCCTTGCGGGCGGCCTCGGCCCCGGTGAAGGAGCCTTTTTCGTGGCCGAACAATTCCGAATCAATCGTGCCTTCGGGAATGGCCCCGCAGTTGATGGCGATGAAGTTGCCGTGCTTGCGCGCACTGAGGCTGTGGATGATTTTGGAAAACGACTCTTTCCCGCTGCCGCTTTCGCCGGTGATGAGCACGGTCAAATCGGTCGGGGCCACCTGCGCCGCCACCTGAATGGCGTAGTTGAGCGCCGGGGCGTTGCCGATGATGCCGAAGCGGGATTTTATGCTTTGAAGTTCCTGGGAAGTCATGAATTAATGAGTGAATGAGTGAATGAGTGGATGAATGAATAGAAATACAGTGCTTTTTATTCACTCAGTCACTCATTCACTCATTCAAAATTGCCTTTCCGATGAGCGTCGCCGCCGTGCAGTCGGTGACCAACACGTTGACGTACTGGCCTTTCCGAAGGTTTTCTTTCGGGAAAACGATGACTTTGTTCTGGTCGTTGCGGCCTTGCAGGAAATCGTCCGAGCGCTTGGAGAAACCTTCCACGAGCACCCGGTGAACCCGCCCGATGGCCCGCTGGTTGCGCGCCAGGCTGTGTTGCTGCTGAAGAGCGATGATTTCGTTTAACCGGCGTTTTTTCACGGCTTCGGGCACGTCGTCCACCAGTTTTTTGGCGGCGGGGGTGCCGGGGCGCTCGGAGTAGTAAAACATGAAGCCGAAGTCGAACTGCACGGCTTCCATCAGGCTGAGCGTGTCGCGGTGCTCGTCCTCGGTTTCGGTGCAAAACCCGGCGATGAGGTCGTGCGAAATGCCGCAGTCCTCACCCAGAATGGTGCGGATGCGGTCAATTTTGCCCAGGTACCACGCGCGGTCATAGGTCCGGTTCATCAGCGCCAGAATCCGGCTGTTGCCGCTCTGGGCGGGCAGGTGGATGTAGTTGCAGATGTTGGCGTAGGCCTTCATCGTCAGCAGCACGTCGTCGGTAATGTCCTTCGGGTGCGAGGTGCTGAACCGCACGCGCAGGTCAGAGCTAATCCGCGCGACCCGTTCGAGCAATTGGGCAAAATTGACGGATGGTGAGAAGTCAGAGGTAAGCGGGGAGATGTTGAACTTCTCACCGCTCACTGCTGACTTCTCACTTGTGACCCATTTGTAACTGTCCACGTTCTGCCCGAGCAGGGTTACTTCGCGGTAGCCCTGGTTGAATAAATCGGTGGCTTCGCGGACGATGCTGTGCGGGTCGCGGCTGCGTTCGCGGCCTCGCGTGTAGGGCACCACGCAGAAACTGCACATGTTGTCGCAGCCGCGCATGATGCTCACGAAGGCCGTCACGCCGTTGGAATTGAGCCGGACGGGTGCGATGTCGGCGTAGGTTTCTTCGCGGCTGAGAAACACATTGACGGCTTTCTGGCCGGTTTCGGCTTCTTCCACCAACCTCGGCAGGTCGCGGTACGCATCCGGCCCGGCCACGAGGTCCACGACTTTTTCTTCCTCCAGCAGCTTGGTTTTCAGGCGCTCGGCCATGCAACCCAGCACGCCCACAATCGTACCGGGGCGGCGACGTTTCAGGCCTGTCAGGTGCATGAGCCGGTTGCGGACTTTCTGCTCGGCGTTGTCGCGGATGGCGCAGGTGTTGAGGAAAATCACGTCGGCGTCGTCGGCGCTGGAGGTGGTGGCAAAACCGCCTTCCTTCAAGATCGACGCCACGATTTCGGAGTCCGAGAAATTCATCTGACAGCCGTAGCTTTCGATGTACAGCTTTTTTTTACCCACCGCGTCGGGTTCGTCGGCCAGCAGCCGGGGCAAATCGGCGGTGGCTTTGTCGTCGGCAGTGAGGATATCGAGGGTTTTCATGCGGCGAAGTCGAAAGTCGTCAGTCGGGGGTCGTCAGTCAAATTCAACGGCAACGCTGGACTACCGACTGTTTCGCAAAGATAACGCATTTCCAGGCCGGGTCGTGACAGAATGGCAGTATTTTGCTCAGAACGGGTACCCGATGCCAATGTTCAGGCGGGGTTTGTAGTCACTGCGAAAAAAGGCAAATCGGTTGACAACCCACCGGCTGGCCGGGGGCATGGTCGGGTCGTACACTTTCACGCCCCAGTCGGCGCGGATGATGAAAAAGGAAAAATCCCACCGCAGGCCGAACCCCGTGCCGAGGGCGATTTCCCGGTAAAACCGGTCGAGGGCAAAATTCGCTCCGGTCGTTTCAGTGCCTTGGTTGCGGGTGGTCCAGACGTTCCCGGCGTCGAGAAAAACGGCCCCGTTGAGGTCACCGCCCAGCTTCAGGAGCGGAAAACGCAGTTCCGCGCTCAGTTCGAGCAGGATGTTGCCGGGTTGTTCGATCAGGTTGTCGGCGCGGGTCGGGTCGCTGTTGAATGACCCCGGCCCCAGTCGCCGGGGTCGCCAGGCGCGCAGGCTGTTGGAACCCCCGGCGAAGAAATATTTTTCGTACGGAAGTACCGGATTGCGGCCGTAGGGCAGGCCCACGCCAACGTTCACCCGCGTGGCCAGCGTGGAACGCCGCCCGACGGGCAGGTAGTACCGAAAATCGGGGTTGAGGCGGAAAAATTTAAAGAACTGGAGTTGGTCGTTGCCAAAGAGGCGTTTCAGAAACGGAAACTCGTCGTTGCGCGTGAAATTGAGCGTGGTGCCGCCGAGTTCGAGAAACAGCCGGAAGTACTTTGCCCGCCGGTTTTGCCCGATGACGTTGTCGGAATACACGTACGAACCGCTCACGCTCGATACGAACGACCGCTGAAAACTGCGGATCAGCGGGTTGCCCTGCACCGTATCGAGGTAGGCGAGGTAGCGGTAGAACGTGTCGAGTTTGATCCGGGAATTGTTGATGTTGGCGTCGAAAATCGAAAGGTAATACGTCTGATTAGCCGATTTTTGCCACGAATAACTCATGGCCAGTTTGGCGTTGGTGCGGCGGTAATCGGGCCGGTCGGAGAAGTTGTAGCCCACGCCGACCTGTGTGCGCGGGTTGGAGTTGTTGAACCGGAAGTTGTAATTGCCGGGAAAGAGAATCTGCGGAAAAATCAGCGAGGCATTCAGGCCCGCCTCGAAACTCTGGTACGGCCGGTCGCTGACGATGAAGCCCGTCTGGCCTTCCACGCCGAGCCGCCCGGCCAGTTCGAGCGATTCCAGCCCGCCCAGGATATTGCGAATGCGCAACGCGGCGTTGGTAAATGGCCCTGGCAGCCCCTGGAACACGTTGAGGCCCACTTCGCCCGAAAACTGGTATTTGTCGAGCGGGTTGGTGTAAATGTTGAGTTGCCGCCGGACCGTGTCGAAGGGCATGTCGGGGAAACGAAACTGGTCGAGCGTGCCGAGGCGGCGCTGGGTTTCGGCGAACCGGCTCTGGCTGTACAACTGACCGGGGCGGACGCTCAGCTTCGAGTCGAGCAGGTCGGTTGAATACGGTCGTCCGATGAAAATGTAGCGGATGCCATTCCGGACGTTGTCGCGGCGGGTGAGGTCGGGAATGCCCAGCGGCGTGGCGTCGACGACCATCTGGACCGAATCGACGGTGAAGTAGGGGTGGGTGTCACCGCGACGGGGTTTTTCGATAGTAAAAACCGGGTCGATCCGCAGCGTATCGCGCTGGCCGACCACCCGAAAGGTGTCCACGCCCATGATGCTGATGTCGGTGCGGTTGAAGCCGTAGTAGCCGTTGTCGCGAAAAAGGGTTTCGAGCCGGGCGCGCTCGGCATCAAGGGCGTTGCGGTCGAAACGACTGCCGGGCTGGAGTTTTGCCTCGATCCGGCCCACCGCCATCAGGCTGTCGAGGCGCGGTTCGCCCGAAGTGTAACCAACCGTGTGCAGGAGGGTGGGCGGGCCTTCCGTCACCGTGTAACTGACCTTGATTTGCCGCCGGAAAAACAGCGTGGAGTCGAACACGTACTGCACGCTGGCGTCGCGAAAGCCCCGCGTGACGAGATACGCCTGCATTTTGGCGGCGTTGTCGGCGGCCACCGTCGGGGTGATGTACGACGGCGGCTCGCCCAGCACCCGCATCACCCAATTGCCCTGATCGATGATGCGTTGCAGGCGCACGCGCCGCTTTTCACAACGATTCTGTGCCCGTTGCAGCCGTTTGGCGTCGGTTTCGTACCGGAGTGCCTGGCGTTGGCACGAATCGAGGTGGCGGCGGAGTTCGTCCTGGGCTTTGGTTTTGTCGTAAAACTGCTGCCCGAAGCGGTACAGGCCCAGGTAGGGCAGAAAACTGTTGAAAATAATCTTCCGGTTGGGCCGCTGGGGCACCAGGCTGAGCAGGGCGTCGTCCCCGATTTCCTGATTACCTTTGACGGTCTGGCCGACCAGCAAATACTCGCCCGTGCGGGTGGACGCCTCGCGGACGCAGCCCGAAAGCCAGGCGAGCGAAGCCAGTAGTCCAACTCCGAAAAAGGCGCGTTTGAACGTCACAATTGAATGATTTCCAAGTCCTGGCAAACCCGGCTGCGGGCCTTGCAACAGAAAAAATACAGGCAACAGGAAGGGCTTTTTTTCGTGGAAGGAGCCAAAAACGTGCTCGAATTGCTCGACTCCGATTTTGAAGTCGAAGCCCTGTTTGCCACCGAATCCTTCCGCAAAGAAAACGAACCCCGGCTGGCCCTGCAACCCGTCCGGACGGAAGACGCCACGCCCGACGAACTGGCGCGGGCGGGCACCTTCGCTACCAACAACGCGGCCCTCGCCGTGGCTAAAACGAAAAATTGGCCCGAACTGGTGGCCGGACCCGGCGAGTGGGTGCTGGTGCTCGACGACCTCCGCGACCCCGGCAACCTCGGTACCATCCTCCGGGTGGCCGACTGGTACGGCCTGACGAAAGTGGTTTGCTCCGAAACCACCGCCGACTTTTACAACCCGAAGGTGCTGGCCGCCAGCATGGGGTCGTTTACCCGGGTGAAAGCCTGGTACGGCGCGCTCGACGAGTACTTCCGCCGCCACGCCGACCTACCGGTGTTCGGCACCTTTCTCGACGGGCAAAACCTTCACGACGTGCGCTTCCCGGCATCGGGCTACCTCGTGGTCGGCAACGAAGCGCACGGCATCGGCGACACCGTTGCGCCATTTATTTCCAAAAAAATTACGATTCCCCGCTTCGGCGGGGCCGAATCGCTCAACGCGGGCATCGCCACGGCGGTGGTGTTGGATAATTTAGTGCGTAGGGCTTAGTGCGGAGTGCGTAGTTCTTGAGCCGAACTACGCACTCCGCACTAAGCCCTACGCCCTGTTCAAAGCGCCGTCGGGATTCCTTCTGCCGCGTCATTGGCCAGTTGCACGGCGTGTTCCTTGCCGAGGTAGCGGTCGATGAGGAAGTGCGCCAGGTACAGCACCGGCGTCATCAGAATGGCGATGATGAATTTGTAGGTGTAGTTGTTAAAACCTACGGTAAGCACCTGATTCATTGTCCAGGGACCGAAGACGTAAAACGCCACGAACAGCACCACGAAGCTATCGATGAGCTGAGAAACCAACGTACTGCCTGTGGCCCGGAGCCAGATCATCCGGCTACCCGTCCGGCGGCGCAGGTATTGAAACACGCCCACGTCGAGCAATTGCGCGACCAGAAACGCCGTGATCGAGCCGATGATGATGCCAAGGCCCTGCCGGAAAATTTTTCCAAACGCCATGTCGATGTTAAACCCGGTCGGTTCGGCGTACAGGTCCAGCCAGAACTGGGCCGGGGCCAGCTTGGTGGCCGCGTAAATGATCACGAAACTGTAGGCAATCAACGTGGCCGTCAGGTACGAAATCCGCTGCACGCCCGGACGCCCGAAGTACTCGTTGATGATGTCGGAGGTGATGAAAACCACCGGCCAGAGCAGCGCCCCGGCGGAGAGAGAGTAACCAAACGTGCCGCCGAACGGCATCAGCAACGAGGCGGGTGTGGCTCCGATGGTGCCCGCGACGTCGAAAATCTTTGCCCCGATGATTTCGGCCACGAGCGCATTGGCCAGGAAAATTCCGCACAGAACGAGGTAAAGTTTTTGTTTTTTCGGGAGGGAAGCAGAGGATGTCATGAGGGGTGGTGGGTAGGAAAATAACTCAACTGACCAATTCACCCAACCCGGCGTGGACGGTGGATGTTTCCAGAAAACGCCCGACGCGGGTGAGGGCCAGGTCCAGTTCTTCGACCGTTGGCAGGATGACGATGCGGAAGTGGTCGTCTTTGAAGTAGTTGAAACCCGTCCCCGGCACCAGCAGCACCCGCTCGTTGACGAGCAAATCGAGGACGAATTGTTCGTCGTTTTCAAACGAGAATCGTTTCAAATCCAGCTTCGGAAACAGGTACAGCGCGCCTTTGGGCCGCACGCAGGTGACGCCCGGCAGCGCGGTGACTTTTTCGTAAGCCAACTGCATTTGCCTGTACAACCGCCCCGTTGGGGCCACTAAATCGTCAATGCTCTGGTAACCGCCGAGGGCGGTTTGAATGGCAAACTGCGCGGGCACGTTGCCGCACAGCCGCAGGCTGGCCAACAACGTCAGCCCCTCGATGTACGACTTCGCTTCTTTTTTCGCCCCGCTCAAAATCAGCCACCCGCCCCGGAAACCCGCCGCCCGGTAGTTCTTCGACAACCCGCCGTAGGTCAGGCAAAGCGTGTCGTGGGCAAACTGGGCCATCGGGTGGTGGGTGGCCCCGTCGTAGAGGATTTTATCGTAAATCTCGTCGCAGAACAGAATCAGCTTGTGCTGCTCGGCGAGTCGGGCAATGCGCTCCAGTACGGCGCGGTCGTACACGGCTCCGGTCGGGTTGTTGGGGTTAATGACGACGATGCCCTTCGTCCGGCGGGTGATTTTTCGTTCCAAATCAGCCAAATCAGGGTTCCAGTCGCTTTCTTCGTCGCAGTGGTAATGCACGGGTTTGCCGCCCGAAAGGGCCACGGCGGTGGTCCAGAGCGGGTAATCGGGCGACGGGACAAGGATTTCGTCGCCGTCGTCGAGCAGCGCCTGCAGCGAAAGCAGAATGAGTTCGCTCACGCCGTTGCCAACGTACACATCGTTGATTTCTACGCCCGCGATGCCCCTGCTCTGGGTGTAGTGCATCACCGCCTTGCGCGCCGCGAACAACCCCCGCGAGTCGGCGTAACCCTGCGCGTCGCGGATGTTGACGATCATGTCATGGATGATTTCGTCGGGCGCATCGAAACCGAACGGGGCGGGATTGCCGATGTTCAGCTTCATTATTTTATAGCCTGAGGCTTCGAGTTCGAGGGCTTTTTCGTACACCGGCCCGCGTATTTCGTAACGCAGCGAATCGAGCCGACTGGATTTGAGGAAGGACATGGCAGGGGCGATTGAGGTTTGGGTTCAGCGTTTAGAGGTCAGGGTTTAGGGTTACGATTCAACTCTAAACCTTAAACGCTAAACTCTACACTTCCAGGCCCAAAAATAGCCCTTCCCCCTGGCATTCAAAACAAAAAAGCGGCGTCAGCAAAGCCGACGCCGCCCAGGCGGAAGATTCCCGATTGTTTCCACCGACTGTTACCGTTGCCGCGCGTAGGCCGCTCCGTCAGGTTGGAGCGGAAACTGGGCCATGATTTTGTCCACCGATTGGAAAATCGAACGCTCCACGTCTTTGTTACGGTCGTAAAACTGGCCCGAGGCCCAACCCTGCCAGATTTGGCGGTTGTTGCGGGCGTCGTAGGCGTTCACGATGATGCGGTTTTCTTCGTAGTTGCGGGTGGAGGTGTTCATCCCGCCGCCGTACCACATCCAGTAGGGCGAAAACGTGTTGTTCGATTGCACGCTCTGCCGGTCGCGCGATTCAGTACCGAAGCGGATGACGAGGTCGGCCTGGCCGTCGGTGGCGCGGGTGAGGCCCCGGGCGGTGAGTTCGCCTTCGAGGGCGCGGGTGATGCGGTCGCGGTTGAGTTCGCTGCCCATCACGGCATCGTTGTTGCGCCGGGGTTCGGCTTCGATGGCAAACGTGTTGTACTGGCGGAAGTTGACGCCACGGGCGTAGTCGCTACGCACCGTGACGTTGGGCGAACAGGCACTCAGCATCAGCAAGGCACCTGTCGCTAAAATAAGGAGGCGTTTCATGGATTTTTGGTTCGGAAAAAAGGGTATTAACAGGGACACGCAGCGCACCCGTGGGCTTGCTGCTACTCCTCCGAGAACGTAGAAATCCGGCCCGAAAGTGCCGGATTTCTACGCCAGAATGCCC
Source organism: Spirosomataceae bacterium (assembly GCA_965249815.1). Lineage (GTDB taxonomy): Bacteria > Bacteroidota > Bacteroidia > Cytophagales > Spirosomataceae > JAJAZB01. The sequence continues at coordinate 3,787,225 of CBDFMV010000003.1, forward strand.
TTCTCCGCCCTTTTTAACTTTTTTTAACGCGGCGTCGAACGCGACTTTTAACCCGGCGTCGGCTGGGCACCGAGCTGCTCCACGGTCATGCACGATTCCTGGATGGTGCGGCGCTGTTGCTGGATGAGTTCAAGGACGTGTTCGGGCAACTGGTTGGCGTCTTCCAGGATGCGGTCGTAGGCGTGGAGAGTAGATTTTTCGGCGCAACGGACCGCATCGAGAATGGCTCCTGAGGCGTGGCCCGAAACCAGGGATTTTACTTCCACCCACAGGCGGTGGAGGCTACCAGGCAAGGTAGTGCCCCGTTCTACCTCGCCACCAACCTGCCGGATGAGGTCCGTCAGGCTGGCGATATGCCCGGCACTTTCGACGGCGATTTGCTGAAAAAGCTTCTGCAACCGCTCGGTCTTGGCATCGTGTTTTGCCGCCTGAAACTGATCGATGCGGTCGGCGTTGACCGCAATCAGGAAATTCAGGTCGTCAATTGTTTTTTGTGCATCCATCGTCAAGGGATTGAAAGCCAATTGGGACGAGAAAAAAGAATGCCATTTCCATCCCATTCATAAAAGCGGTTCACAACATATCTTCGGGCCTCCTAAATCTGTGGGGAAAGCACTGCCAGAAGCGAGGAAAAACCGCGCCATCGCGCCAAGTATTGGCGTAGAGAGTCTCTCCTGCCGGAGTGGAATAACTTTTTAATGAGTCAATGGTGTGTCACATGCACTTCATCCAAGCAAGAATTTGATTTTAGAGAAAATACACCAGAGAATGGAAACCACAGCCGCATCGAATACTATCCAACCAAACTCTGGGCAGGAAAATTTTACCGGCCAGCCCACGCCTGCACAGCAAAGCGTCGTCGGCAACCAGCAGGCCAGCGTTGCGCAAACGGGGGCCAATTCGACGGTTCTCGGTGGCTCATTCGATGAATTAAAAGACACAACCGACCCGAGAGAACCCGAAATTCAATCGCCCAGCCCGTCCAGCGTTCCGAGCATCGGGCAGCCGGAAGTTCCGAAACCTGAGATCGAGCCGCAAGTCCACCAGCCGGAAATTCAACAGCCGCTGGGCGACGAAGGCTACGCATCCAACGACGGCGACAGCGATGGTTCGGGCCATTCGGAAGACGCCAATTTGAACGGACAAACCGGCTACAACGAACTGAACAAAGATGCACCGATTCAAAATCCAACCCGGACGGACGAGCCGTCGGTAACCGAGGAAACGGAAGACTTTCCGAGGTGAGGCTTCGCCCGAATGCGGCAACCGGGTACGTGTGCAGGACGAAAAAAGCAGGACCAACGTCCTGCTTTTTTCATGTTTAGTGGAACCGCGCCAGGCGGCCTTCCAGATCTTCGAGCGACGCCCCCTTCGTTTCGGGCATCAGCCGCCACACGTACAGCAGTTGCAGCACCATCATCACGGCAAAAAATGCGAAAATCGGGCCACCGCCAATGCGGGGGTTGTTGGCAAAAATCGGGAAGATGTTGGTGATGAGGGCCGCGAATAGCCAGTGGGTGAAACTGCCCAACGCCTGCCCCGAAGCCCGCACTTTGTTCGGGAAAATTTCGGAAATAAACACCCAGATGACGGCTCCCTGCGAAAGGCCGAAAAAGCCGACGTAGGTAAACAGGTACACGGGTACGAATTTGAATTGCTGGGTAAAAAACGAGTACGAAACCAGCGACAGCGTCAGAATCAGCACCACGGTGCCAATCCACATCAGCGTCCGGCGGCCGTAGCGGTCGATGAGGTTGATAGCCAGGAACGTGAAGGCGAAATTGACCGCCCCAATGCCCGCCGACGAGAGCAGCGCGGCACTTTTGCCCAGGCCCGTCATTTCAAAAATACGTGGCGCGAAATAAATCACGGCGTTGATGCCCGCCGTCTGGTTGAAAAACGCGAACAAAAACGCCAGCATCACCGGGCGGCGGTACTGGGCCGAAAAGAGCGATTCCTGCTTTTTGCCCCGCTGCTCGTCGTGCCGACTGGCCAGGATGGAATCCAGCACCCGTTCGGCGGTGGAGGGATCGATGCGGCGCAGCGTGCGCTCGGCCTCGGCCACATTGTTGCGTTTTATCACCAACCAGCGCGGACTTTCGGGTACGAACAGCACCGCGACCGAGTACAACAGCGAAGGCAGGCCCACCCAGCCGAGCATCCAGCGCCAGGCGTTTTCGAGAGCCGTTTGGGCAATGAAGTAGTTGGCCACGTAAGCCAGCAGAATCCCGAAGACGATGTTAAACTGAAACAACGCCACCAGCCGACCCCGTTGGGCCGCCGGGGCCACTTCGCTGATGTAGAGCGGGGCCGACACCGACGCCGACCCGATGGCCAGTCCGCCCAGAAACCGGAACACGGTGAAGAGCATCACGTTGGGTGCAACCGCCGAGCCGAACGCCGAAACCATGAACAGCAAACCAATGGCCAGCAGCGTAGGGCGTCGGCCAAAACGGTCAGCGGGAAAACCACCGAGCACCGCTCCGATGACCGTGCCGTACAGCGCGGCAGCGATGGCCAGCCCGTGCTGCACGTCGGTGAGGTTCCAGACTTGCTGAATGGCTTGCTCGGCCCCGGAAATTACGGCCGTGTCAAGCCCAAAGAGGAGACCGGCCAGGGCCACGGTGATGGACCAGAAAACGACTTCTTTTTTCAAGTTGGGTAGAGGTTAGGGAAAGAGTAGAGGCTAAAAATAGAGAAACAAAACGGCCCGCTTGCGCGAGCCGGATTATTTTAGAAAAAGCAGCAAGTATTTCAGGCCACCGCCACCATCGAAACGGCTTTCGCTTCCAGCATCGAGTCGCCCATTAGCCAGAGGTCGGCGGCGCGGGCGGCTTCGCGGCCTTCACTGATGGCCCAAACCACCAGCGACTGCCCCCGGCGCATGTCGCCCGCCACGAAGACTTTGTCGAGGCTGGTCTGGTAATTCGGCGCTTTCACGTTTCCGCGCTCGTCGAGCGCCACGCCCAGGTCGGCCAGCAGGCCTTCGCGCTGCGGGTGCAGGAAACCCGCCGCAATCAGGGCCAGTTCGCAGGAAATTTCGCGCTCAGTACCGGGCAGTTCGGCAAAGGTCATTTTGCCATTTTCCGATTTCCAGCCCAAATCCACGATGCGGAGCGACTTTAAGTTCCCGTTCTCGTCGCCGATAAATTCTTTGGTTTGAATGGACCAGTGTCGTTCGCAGCCTTCCTCGTGCGAGGTCGAGGTGCGCATCATCATCGGCCAGTTGGGCCAGGGCGTCGAAGCGGCGCGTTCGCTGGGCGGCTGGGGCAATAGTTCAATCTGAGTGATGCTGACTGCGCCGTGGCGGTTGGAAGTGCCCACGCAGTCGGAGCCGGTATCGCCGCCGCCAATCACGACGACATGCTTGCCTTCGGCGGAAAGTTCGCCGTTTTCGTAGGCCACGCCCCGGTGATCCACCACCCGATCGATCCCCGCGACCCGCTTGTTTTGCTGGCTCAGAAACTCCATTGCCGGGTGAATGCCGTTGCCGAGGTATTTTTCCCAACCCGGCACGGGTACGCCCCGCGCTACCGTCGAACCGCCCGTGAGCACGATGAGGTCGAATTGGTCGAGCAATTCGTCGGCTTTCAGGTCTTCACCCACGTTCACACCCGTTTTGAAAACGACGCCTTCCTGCCGCATCACCTCGACGCGCCGTTCGACCACCCATTTTTCGAGTTTAAAATCGGGGATGCCGTAGCGCAGCAACCCGCCGATCTGGTCGGCGCGCTCGAAAAGCGTGACCGTGTGACCCGCCTGGTTGAGCTGGGCCGCCGCTGCCATGCCCGCCGGGCCGGAACCAACGACGGCCACCGTTTTACCCGTGCGCTTGGTGGGCACGTTGGGCTTGACCAACCCGTTGGCGAAGGCGTGTTCGATGATGGATTTCTCGATGTACTCGATTGTCACGGGCGGCTTGTTGATGCCCAGCACGCAACTGGCCTCGCAGGGAGCGGGGCAGATGCGGCCCGTGAACTCGGGGAAATTGTTGGTCGAGGCCAGAATTTCGTACGCGTAGCCCCAGTTGCCTTCGTACACGGCGTCGTTGAACTCGGGGATGATGTTGCCCAGCGGACAGCCGTTGTGGCAGAACGGCGTACCGCAGTCCATGCAGCGGGCGGCCTGAGCCTCCGTTTTTTCGGTGCTCAGGTCGATGTCGATTTCGCGGTAATCGTGAATCCGCTCGCGCAAATCGCGTTTTTTAGGAGTTTCGCGGGGAAATTCGAGAAAGCCGGTTGGTTTGCCCATGGGTTCGTCTCTCAGAAATGGGGTTAAGCTACTTTTGCCAGATGATAAATGGCTTCCTCCATCGCAGCCTGCCGGATAAAGCCTTTGAGCGATAAATCTTCATTGAAAGTTTCCCAACTCACCGCCACGCCGTCGCCCTCCAGTTCGTAGGCATTGAGTTGAGCCAAGTCTGCTTCCTTCAGCCGTGGAAATCCTGAAATTTTCAGATTCAGAACCTTTCCATTCGTCAGCAAAATCAGCATCGAGTCGAGTTCGGTATCAAAAAACAGGCGCTTGATGCGCAAGCCCTGACCAAAGATCACCCGGTCGAGCGGGTCAGTGGACGCTTTGTCAGCGATTTTAATTTTCGAAGAAGTCATGCCAGTTGCGGATTAACGATTCCTTGTGTTTGGTCATCAATTCCCGGATTTCGCGGCGCTCCCGCACCGTAAATCCGTAGGAATAGGCTTCATCCAAATCGGGAACCAGCCAGTATTTCGCGTTGCCGTTGCCTTTCGTGATGTGTACGTGGGGCGGTTCGTTGTTCTCGTTGCTGTAAAACTTGAACTTGAAACCGTTGGACGGGCATGGGCAACGACGAATTTACGGAATTTTACGCGTGGACCACCTCCACCTGAATGTCGCGGTACACCACGTCCTTGTTCTCCAACTGCTCGCCCAGGCTGATGCCCCGGATTTCGAGGGCACGTTTGAAGTCCTGCGGCATCACTTTCACGAACTGCCCGATGGTTTCGTCCCAGCCGTCGAGCACCTTGCGGGCCACGCCGGAGTTGGTGAAATGGAGGTGTTTTTCCACGAAAAGTCGAATGATGTTTTCGTCTTCGCTCGTCAGGGCTTCGAGGGCGACCATTTCTCGGTTTACTTTTTCCGAAAAATCACCCGCTTTGTCCCACACGTAGGCCACGCCGCCGCTCATGCCGGCCCCGAAATTCCAGCCCGTTTCGCCCAGCACCACCACCAGCCCGCCGGTCATGTACTCGCAGCCGTGGTCGCCGATGCCTTCCACGACCACCTTCGCGCCCGAATTGCGCACGCAGAACCGCTCGCCCGCCATGCCGCGCAGGTACGCCTCGCCGGAAGTCGCGCCGTAGAACGACACATTGCCGACGATGCTGTTTTTCGAGGGAACAAACGTGGCCGCCCGGTCGGGGTACACAATGAGTTCGGCCCCGCAGAGGCCCTTGCCCACGTAGTCGTTGGCGTCGCCTTCGAGTTCGAGGCGCAGGCCTTTGGTCGAAAAAGCCCCGAAACTCTGGCCCGCCGTGCCCGTGAATTTAAAGTGAATCGTGCCGTCGGGCAGGCCTTTCGCGCCGTACACTTTCGTGATTTCGTTGGAAAGCATCGCCCCAATCGTCCGGTTGACGTTGATGACCGGGAATTCGGCAAAAATGGCCTCCCCGTTTTCGAGCGCGGGTTTCGCGGCTTTGATGAGCTTGAAATCCAACTGCCCGGCAATGCCGTGGTCCTGCTCTTCCTGCTTGTAAAGCGCCACGTCGAGCGCCATCGGTTGTTTGTACAACACCGCCGAAAGGTCGAGGGCCTTGTACTTCCAGTGCATGAGGTTGTCGCGCATTTCGAGTTTGTCCACCTGCCCCACCATTTCATTGACGGTCCGGAAGCCGAGTTCGGCCATCCACTCGCGCAGTTCCATCGCCAGGAAGGTGAACAGGTTGACTACGTCTTCGGGTCTGCCGGTGTAGAGCGCCCGGAGTTCGGGGTTTTGCGTCGCCACGCCCACCGGGCAGGTGTTCAGGTGGCATTTGCGCATCATGATGCAGCCCGCCGTCACGAGCGCCGCCGTGGCCACGCCCCATTCTTCGGCCCCCAGCAGGGCGGCGATCATCAAATCGCGGCCCGTTTTGAGTTGGCCGTCGGTTTGCAGGGTCACCCGGCCCCGCAGTTTGTTGCGTACCAGCGTTTGGTGGGTTTCGGCGAGGCCGAGTTCCCAGGGTAGCCCGGCGTGGCGGATGGACGAAAGCGGCGAAGCGCCCGTGCCGCCGTCGTGACCCGCGATCAGGATGTGGTCGGCGTGGGCTTTGGCCACGCCCGCTGCCACCGTGCCGACGCCCGCTTCCGAGACCAGTTTCACCGAAATCCGCGCTTCGCGGTTCGCGTTTTTCAGGTCGAAAATAAGTTGGGCGAGGTCTTCGATGGAGTAAATGTCGTGGTGGGGCGGGGGCGAAATCAGGCCCACGCCCGGCGTGGAGTGGCGCGTACGGCCAATCCAGTCGTCCACCTTGTGGCCGGGTAGCTGCCCGCCTTCGCCGGGTTTCGCGCCCTGCGCCATTTTGATTTGCAACTCCTTCGCATTGGTCAGGTAGTGCGCCGTCACGCCGAAGCGGCCCGACGCCACCTGCTTGATGGCCGAGTTCATCGAGTCGCCGTTGGGCAACTCCTTGAACCGAATCGGATCCTCGCCGCCTTCGCCGGTATTCGACTTCCCACCGATGCGGTTCATGGCAATCGCCAGCGTGGTGTGCGCTTCGTAACTGATGCTGCCGAACGACATGGCCCCCGTGGCAAACCGCTTGAAAATCTGCTCAATTGGCTCGACTTCGGCGATGGGCACGGGCGTGCATTTTTTGAATTTCAGCAGCCCGCGCAGCGTCATGGCCTTTTCGGTCTGGTCGTCAACGAGTTTGGTGTATTTCTTGAAAAGCCCAAAATCCGCCGTTTTCGTGGATTGCTGGAGCAGGTGAATCGTCTGGGGGTTGAAGAGGTGCGCCTCGCCGCGCTGCTTCCACTGGTACACGCCGCCCACTTCGAGGCGCGGGTTGGGCACCGGGCAGTCGGGGAACGCCACCTTGTGCCGCACGAGTACTTCCTTCGCGATGCCTTCGAGGCTCAGCCCGGCGATGCGCGAAATAGCGTCGGTGAAGTACTGGTTGATGACGTCCCGGTCGAGGCCGAGAATCTCGAAAATCTGCGCGCCCTGGTAGCTTTGGAGCGTGGAGATGCCCATTTTCGAGAAAATCTTGAGCAACTCGCCGTTCACGGCTTTCACGTAGTTGTAAAACAGCTTTTCGATGGGCAAGTCCACGGTCAGCATGTTCTTTTCCTTCATCCCGCGAATCGTTTCAAAGGCCATGTACGGGTTCACGCCCGACGCCCCGAAGCCAATTAGCGTGGCGAAATGGTGGGTTTCCCACACGTCGCCCGCTTCGACGATCAGGCCGACTTTGGCCCGTAGGCCCTGCCGGATGAGGTGGTGGTGCACCGCCGACGTGGCGAGCAGCGAGGGAATCGGCGCGTGGTTGGAATCAACGCCCCGGTCGCTGAGCAGGATGATGCTGTAATCGTCCTCGACGGCGTCTTCGGCGTACTGGCAAACGCGGTCAAGGGCTTTTTTCAGCGACCCTTCCTTGCCGTCGGCGCGGAACGTGATGTGAATGGTTTTCGTGGTGAAATGCTTCGTGTCCACACACCGGATTTTCTCCAACTCCTTGTTAGTCAGCACGGGCTGGTGCAGTTCGAGCACTTTGCAGTGTTCGGGCGTTTCACTCAGCAGGTTCGAGAAACCCCCCACGTAGCTGATCAGCGACATGATCGTCCGCTCCCGAATCGGGTCGATGGGCGGGTTGGTCACCTGGGCAAACAACTGCTTGAAGTAGTAGCTCAGGTGCTGGCTGTGGTCGCTCAGGATGGCCAGCGGCGTGTCGGTGCCCATCGAACCGAGGGCTTCCTTGCCCGTTTCGACCATCTGGGCCAGAATCACCCGGATGTCTTCGGTGGTGAAGCCGAACGACTGCTGGCGGAGCAGCAACTCGCGTTCGTAGGGGTGCTTGTACTCCACGCGCGGCTCGGGCAGGTCTTCGAGCTTGATTTTAAATTCGTTCAGCCACTCGGCGTAGGGGTGGCGACTGCAAATGTCGGCTTTCAATTCCTCGTCGGGAATGATGCGGCCCTGCTCCATGTCCACGACGAACATTTTTCCCGGTTGCAAGCGCCCTTTCGACACGACCTTGCGCTGGTCCACGTCGAGCACACCTGCCTCAGAGGCCATGATGACGGTGTCGTCGTCAAGCACCCAGAACCGGCTCGGGCGCAGGCCGTTGCGGTCGAGGGTCGCGCCGATAATTTTGCCATCGGTGAAGGAAATCGACGCCGGGCCGTCCCAGGGTTCCATCAGCGCCGCGTGGTATTCGTAAAACGCCTTGCGCACGGGGTCCATGCTTTCGTTGCCGTCCCACGCCTCCGGAATCAGCATCATCATCACGTGCGGCAGCGAGCGGCCCGAGAGGTAGAGCAGTTCGATGGCGTTGTCGAGCATGGCCGAATCCGACTGCCCCGGCTGGCACACGGGCAGCAGCATGGCCAGTTCCTCTTTCGTAAACACGTCCGACTGAAACAGCGACGACTGGGCCTGGAGCCATTTCACGTTGCCTTTCACCGTGTTGATTTCGCCGTTGTGGGCGATAAACCGGAACGGCTGCGCCAGCTTCCATTCGGGGAACGTATTGGTCGAAAAGCGGCTGTGGACGATGGCAAATGCCGACGTGACGGCCTCGTTGCTGAGGTCGGGGAAGTAGGGCGTCACCTGGAGGGTGGTGAGCATCCCTTTGTAAATAATGGTGCGGCCCGACAGCGACGTGAAGTAAAACGTCGAATTGACGCCCTTCACGGTTTCGTTGATGATGCGGCTGGTGTACTGCCGGAACACGTAAAGTTTGCGCTCGAAAACCAGGTCGTCGGTCAGGTGCGCGGCCCGGCGGATGAACACCTGCTCCATCCTCGGCTCGGCGGCACCCGAATCTTCGCCGAGATCGACGTTGTCCACCGGCACTTCGCGGTAGCCCAGAATTTCCAGTCCCTGGCGGATGGCCTGCCGGTGCAGGATTTCCTTGCACTCCCGCCGGGCGGCTTCGTCTTTCGGGAAAAACACCATCCCGACGCCGTACCAGCCCGCCGAAGGCAGCAGGAAGCCCAGTTTGGCGCATTCTTCAAGGAAAAACTCGTGGGGAATTTGCAGTAGAATGCCCGCACCGTCGCCCGTGTTGGGGTCGCAGCCGCAGGCCCCCCGGTGGTCCATGCGTTCGAGCATAATAATGGCGTCGCTCACGATTTTGTGCGACTTGCGGCCCTTCAGGTTGGCCGTGAAGCCGATGCCGCAGGCGTCGTGCTCGAACTCGGGGCGGTAAAGCCCGGGGTATTGCTGGTCCGCTTGATCCGTCATGGCAGTAAACGTGTTGCTCGTGGGAAGAAAGAATTTAGGGGTCGGTGATGCCGGAAAACGCCGCCAAATAAAAGGGGAGTCTTTTGCGACCAAACCGTCGTTTGGCGACTGGCTTGCGAAGATAGTAAAGAAAAAATTTGGTGAAACCCCGAAACCGCGAAATAAAATCTTGTTTAAAGTCAATTCCCGTTTCCGCAAAAAAGGGTCTTGGAATTGTGCCAAAGGGGATTTTTGGAAAAATACCGGAAAGAGGTTGCTAAAATCGCCGCTACAGCCCAGAACAACCTGGCAAATGGGGAAAGAAAGGATTCAAAAACCGACCAGGCGCCAGGTAATCGTGTGAAATTTCTGAAATGACGTTCCAGGCCGGGTGAAGCGGGAGACGTGAGAAAAATTTTTCGCAGTCGTAAAAATTTCTGGTTCCGGGGTCGGCAGGAGGCGTTGAAGCGGATGCAAACGGTCACGTTGAAGGAAGCGGTCCCCCGCGCGGTCGAAGCGGGGTTGTGGGCGTGAGGGTTCTGGTGGCGTTACTGCCGCGTGGCGGTGATGGTATGTTGAACAGTACCAATCTAAGCGCCAGTCGATTGAATGACAAGCTTCAACTCATTGCCCGTCAGCGTACCGGTGCCTTCTTGCTGGTTGCCACCGGTGTTCGCTCCTCTCTGGCGAGTGACGTTTATCTCAAGCCCCTCTGGGGCGGCGTCGAATGACAAGCCTTTTTTTACCTTCAATAATGGTTCCACTTTTGCTCATTCACGCGTGTAGTTTAGCATCGTTTGATGGAACAACTTTTTTGGCAAACAACACCGCGCCAGAGGCGCTTATAGGATACCCGTCACTCGCAGGATGCGAGCAACTGCGGGGGAGTAACGGCTGGATTATATTAAACTACTAAGTTGTTCTTCAAATAGATTAATTAAACTATTTTCATTATAGATTTTAGCATAATACAAATTTCTTTTAATGTATTTCACCAAGCGTTTGTCATTATTATCGAAAATTAAATTTGCTAAAATAAGCGCTTTCTTGTATGTAGGATAAATATCTCTTTCTATTCCTCTTTCTGAATAAGACAAATCTGTTGCAATATCATATAGTTTTTCTGATAAAATATATCCCATTAGTTTATGAACCTCATTTTCATTATTGAAGCGCATGATCAATTCGTCCGCAAGCTTAAAAAGCTCCGGCAAATAATTAGACCTGTAGAGAGAATTTTCGACCGTATCTAGTTTTTCAATTAATTGATCAAACGAAGTTAAAGTTACCATCTTTTTATTTTGATTTAGGAAGATGTTTTGGTGTGTATGGATTTTTAAATTTCGACGATAATGTTGAAGCAGGCCATTTCGATCTATCGAGCACCAATGTTTGAGTTCCGCCACCTATTGTACTACATCCTTCTTCAAATGTTTGTGCAATCACTGACTCAAAAGTATTTGATGTTTGATTCGCAGTAATCTCCCGCCGTCGCTCGCATCTTGCGAGTGACTTTTATCGAAAAGCCCTCTGGGCGCGGTAACTTGCCAAACACTTTGTTATAAAGCCAATACTTCCAATGGCCCTTGCGGATGAGCACTGCTCAGTTGATAATGATGCGGCTCACTCACCAACCCCGCCATCACCGGGTTCATGTGAATGTATTCCAATTTCTGCTGCAACACCGCCGTACTCCACAACGCGGTAGGATGATTGGTCTTCTGCCAGAACTGGTATTTTTCCTGTTGCTTTAAGGGCTTGGCAAAGTACTCGAACAAGTACAGCAGCCATTCACGGCGGCTTTCCTGCTCGTTTTGAGCGATGAGTTTCAGCAGCTTCTTCGCCGTTACGCTTTTGAAACGTCCCAACAATTCAGTTAAATCGCCCTGGGCGCGGGCGGCAATTAAATGCAGGTAACTGCTCATGATGACGTAGGCATAGACTTCTAAGCCTTCTTTTTCTTGGCAGTGTCTAATATTTTTGAGCAACTCTTCAACGTAGGCCGGTCGGGTGAAAACATCGACCCAGCCTACCACCGTCAGCGTGACAAAAAACAAGCCGCCTTCGTACGTTTTTCTGAGTTCGGACATGGTTCATTTTTGATTATTGAGATGGTGTTCGGTCAGTCACCGCGCCCGGAGGGCTTTTCAATAAAAGTCACTCGCCAGAGACGAGCGACGGCGGTACTACTGCTGTGGCTGGTGTCCTCACGAGCTACTTCCGTTCGGTGAGGACACCGACCAGTACAGGCGCAAACTCCCTACTTCGCCGTCCACCCGCCGTCCACCGTCAGCATCGAGCCGACGAGGTAGCTGGCGGCGTCGCTGGCGAGGAAAATGGCGGCCCCCTGAATTTCGCGCATCTCGCCCCAGCGGCCCAGCGCCGTGGCTCCCACCACAAACTTTTTGGCTTCGTCGGTGTGGGCGATGGGCTGGTTCATCTCGGTCAGGAACGGGCCGGGGCAAATGGCGTTGACGAGGATGTTGAAGGGGGCCAGTTCGAGGGCCAGCGCGCGGGTTAGCTGCACCACGGCCCCTTTGCTGGCCGTGTAGGGCGTGCGGTTGGCCAGCCCGACGAGGCCGAGCGTGCTGGCGAGGTTGATGATGCGGCCGCTGCCTGCCCGCTTCATGTGCGGCACCACAGCCCGACAGGCGAGCCAGGTGCCGTTGACGTTTACGTCGAGCACGCGGCTGAAGTCCGCCGGGGTAACTTCGTCGATGGGGCCACGGATGTTGATGCCGGCGCTGTTGATGAGGATGTCGAGCCGACCGAAGGCGTCGAGCGTGGCCTGGGTCATGGCCTCGGTTTGCGCCTGGCTGGTGATGTCGGCAGCGAAGGCGCGGACGTCGGTACCGAACTGCTCGCTGAGTTGGCGGGCGGCGGCGGTGCCTTCGTCGGCGTTGCGGTTGACGAGCATCACGCGGGCACCCGCCGACGCCAGCCCGGCGGCCATCGCGAGGCCGAGGCCCTTCGAGCCGCCGGTGACGAGGGCCACCCGGCCCGTGAGGTCAAACTGCTGAATGCCGGGGAGTTTTTCCTGGCTCATTTTTTCAAACAAAAAGGATGGATAATTACTTGAGGGCCAGCGTTTTCCGGCTGTACGCCAGGCAGGCGCGGATGTTCTGGTCTTCGACGGCCAGCCGTTCTTCGGCGCTGAGGCCCGAAACGCGCGGCAGGGTCGTCGCGGGTTTGTGTTCGCGAACCAGCCGGAGCGTGCGGGCCAGTTCGGCACCGGGCAGGTCGGCGAACGTGGCCCAGTAGTCGTTTTTCAGGCAGGGAATGTCCAGCGGGTCGCGGGTGATCATTTCGAGGTTGAAGGTCACGGCGGGGTTGTGCTGTCGGCAAAGTGCCACGATCCTCGGCAGGTCAAGCAGGCCGGTGCCCAGCGGCACTTCCGAGAGCCGGAAGCCGTCGGCGTATTCTTCCACGGCCATGTCTTTGGCGTGGGTGCTGAGCGCGTAGGGCGCGAGCGTTTCGACGACGTGCATCGGGTCGTCGAGCAGGGCGAGGTTGTTGCCGAAATCAATTGTGGCCCCGACCCATTCGCTGCTGAGGTTTTTCAGCACGGGAGCGAGTTCATCGGCCCGCCAGTCTTTGTGATTTTCAATGGCCAGTTTGACCTGGTGTTTGCGCAACACGGGTTCGACGACCTGGAGCATCGTCCACGCGGTTTTTTTAAAATCCTGAAATGCGCTTTCCGAGTGGAAAACCTCGTAGCGCCGCCCGCCCGAACACACGGTGCGCAGAATCACGGCCCCGGCTTCCTTCGCCGTGGCGATTTCCTGCTCGAATTTCGGCAACTCGGCGGCGGTGCGGGGAAAGCCCACGGAGCCTTCGAGGTACAGCCCTCCTTTTTCTGCCGCCTCCCTAACTTTTTTGGCAAAATCCAGCGTCCAGCCGCCGACGGTGGTCTGGATGCCGCCCGCGCCAAGGTCGTGGGCGTGCTGGAGCAAATCGAGGGCGCTGGAAAAACCGGGGTAGGTTTTGCTGTCGGTTTTTGAATTCCAGCGGCTGGCGTAGGAGTGAACCACGATACCCATGCGCGGGCTGGGGCCGAACACGGCGAGGTTGGGAAACGAAAGGGCCATGACTGCGGTGGAGGCGGTGTGTAAAAAGTCGCGACGGTGCATAAGGGGAAATTAAAAAGTGACCGAAAAGCCGGGGACTTACTTGCCGTCGGCGGGTTTCGACTGCGCCACGTAGCGGTTCAACTCGGCGGCTGTCCACGGCACCACCCGGCCCTGCGAGGTGATGCGGGTCATGCCCACGGTGCGTCGGCTGACCGGTCCGGCTCCGTTGCCCCACTCGTTGCGGATGTAGGTCAGGATGGCCGTCAGCGCGCCGTCGTCCATGGTCGAATGAGCGGGCATGACGGGCAGAATAGCCGGCACGTCGTACACCCGTTTGGCCACTTCGACCGGCCCCTCCATCCCGTGCAACAGGATGAGCGCCAGCCGCTTTTCGTCGCCCAGCACCCAGTCGGAGCCGATCAGGGGCGGGGCGAAGCGGTTGAGTCCAGCGCCGTCGGTGCCGTGGCAACCCGCGCAGGTGCTGAGGTAATGCTGACGACCGAGGGCGAACAGTTTCTGGTCGCTATCGCTCAGTGGATTTTTAACGCTGGCGCTGGCCCGATCGGCGACGTGGCCCGGCCAGTCGAACAGCGTTGCTAAAGCCCGTTGCCGCGACGGTTCCACCGCACCGTCGGCGCGGGTCAGCAGCCGGGGCGGCTTCGCGAGGACAACGGGTTTTGTTTTCGCGGTGCTGCCCATCGCCAGGCCGGTGAGCGCTGCTTTTTCGCGCCAGCCAAGCGATTCGACGTTGAGCATCGTCAGCAGGGCCGTGAGTTCGGTGGGGTTGCCGTTGCGGACAATGGCCGTGGCCAGCATTTCCAGAAAAATTTCCCGCTCCGGCTGTTGGTTTTGCCAGGTTGGCGCGTTCCAGAGGCGCTGCAAAAAGGCAAATTCCTGGTGGAAAAGGCTGCTCAACGCCGCATCGCGAATAAGCGGCGAAGCGCCGTATCGCTCCACAATGCCCGCCAGCAACGCGTGGGCGGCGGGTTGATCGAGGGCCTGGGCCGAAAGCGCCATCTGGAGTACCTGTTGCACGGGGGCTTTTTCCCAACTACGGAGCAGGGCGGTTTGCAGATTACCCCGAACCGTTTCATTGGTTTTTGCCACCGGCTCCAGCAGCCGAACTGCCGTGGTTCCTACAAGTACGTTAGGGTCGGCAAGCAGGCTGAGGAGTAAATCGGGAGTGTTTTTTTTCAACCCGTCCAGCGTCCACAACGCGTGAAACCGGCCCAGTGGATGGGCACCGGCGGTCCGGGCCAGTTCGGTCAGCGCCGGGACGGTGCGCGGGTCGTTGCGCTCCACGAGCAGCCGCTGGGCCAGGTCGCGGTGCCAGCCGTCGGGGTTCGACAGTTCGCGAATCAATTCGTCCGACGACGCTTTTGACAATTTTGGGATTTTACCCGGCTTCCAGTTTTTGGGCACAATTCGCCAGATGCGGCCCCGGTGAACGGGCTGATCGAGCTTGCGGGCGAGGGTTTGCTCGCGCAGGTAGGGCGTTACGTAGGCGCTGTGCTGAATCAGGCCGCGGTACATGTCGGCCACGTACAGCGCGCCGTCCGGGCCGGTGGCGAGGTGAACGGGCCGGAACCGCTCGTCGGTCGAAGCCAGAAATTCCTGGCCCGGATGCGGGTCGCGGGCGGTCAGCGACAACTCTTTTTCCTCGATCCCATTGCGTTTGATGAGGTTCCCGGCGGGTTCGCACACGAACACGTTGCCGCGAAATTCGGTGGGCAGGGCCGCGCCCCGGTACACGAGTGGCGAACAGGCGGCGGTAAATTCGAGCAACTTTCCGTTTGGGTCCAGCGTGCCGGGAATGTAACCCCGGTTCACGGCGGGCGTGGGCCGGATGGGGTACACCCGCCGGTCGAGGGTCAGGCCCTGATCGATGCCCGTGGTAGGCGTGTGGTTTTTGTTCCGGGAAAGCGTGTTCGGCGGCACGAGGTCGGCGTGCAGTTGCGACCAATTGTAGTTGTAGTGCAACCGGCCTGCGTCGTCGTGGCTGAGGCCCCATTGCCCGCGAAATTCGGTGCTGTCGCGCGCCCATTTTCCGGCTTCGAGCCGGTACCGGAAACGCGATTTGGCGTTGTAGTACCAGTTGTCCACGCCCCGCCAGAGGCCGTTGCCGGCGTGTTCGGGCAGGGCGCTGCCCGCGTAGGCTGGATCGAGCAGGGTTTTGGAGTCGGCCCGTAGGTCGTCGTTTTTGTCCTGCGTGAGCCACAGCGCCCCGTTTTCGGCCACCAGCGCCCCGCCGGGCACGAGCGCGAGGGCGCGGGGCAGCACGAGGTGGTCGAGGTACACGGTGCTTTTGTCCATGCGGCCGTCGCCGTTGCGGTCTTCGAGCACCGACACGCGGCCCGTGGGCTGGTTTTCACCCGCGCCGTCCATCGTGGGCATGAAGCCGCGCATTTCCACGACCCACAGCCGTCCGTCGGCGTCGAAAGTCATCACGACCGGGTCCTGTACGAGCGGTTCCGCCGCGACGAGCTGAATTTCCAGGCCCGGTTCGAGTTGGAAAGTGGCCTGTTCCTGCGCGGGGCTGCGCACCGGGGAAAGATCGGCGGGCGGGTTGTCGAAGCCCGGCACGATAACAAGGCCGGATGCAAGCAAAAAGAGGGCAAGTGCGCGGTTCATCGGGAGTCGTTCGTCGCCGAACCAAAGCAGAGGTTCGGGGAAAAGTACTCAAAAAACAGCAGGAATTGCAACCGGCACTGAGGTTTCACGAGCGCACGTCGAATGTTTCGCCCTCGATGGCCAGCGACGTAGCCGGGAAAACCGCCCGGGCTTCGTCGAGCAAGGGCGTCAGGTCTTTGTAGCGCGACGAAAAATGCCCGATGACGAGGCGTTGCACGTTGGCCAGCCGGGCGAGTTGGGCGGCCTGACGGGCCGTGGAGTGAAAAGTGAACGCCGCCCGTTCGTGCAATTCGTGCAGAAAGGTGGCCTCGTGGTAGAGCAAATCGATGCCATGCACGCGTTCCGCCAGGGTTTCGTCGTAAATCGTGTCGGAGCAGAAGGCGTAGCTGCGGGGCGTCGGCGCGGGCGTCGTGAATTCACTGGAACGGAGCAGGCGGCCGTCGGCAAGCCGAACGTCCTGGCCTTCTTTCAAGTGGCGCAGGGCCTCGTGGGGCAGGTCGGCGGGCAGAATGTCCTTCACCAGTTTGCGGAGCGGGGGCTTTTCACGAAACAAAAACCCCGAACAGTGAATCCGGTGCCGGAGCGGAAGAGTCTCGACCGTCAGGTGGTCGTTGTCGAGAATCGGGTACGCTTCACCCGTTTCAATAGCCTGAAAATGAAGCGGATAACTCAGGCGTGTGTCGGAGTACTTGAGTTGCAGCGTGATGATGTCGCCCAGGCCCGGCGGGCCGTATAGCCAGAGGTCGTCGTGGCGCTGTCCCAGACTTAGGCTCATGAGCAGGCCAATCAGGCCGAAATAATGGTCGCCGTGGAGGTGGCTGATGAAAATGTACTTGAGCCGACCGGGCCGGAATTTATAACGGAGCAATTGCACCTGCGTGTACTCGCCGCAGTCGATGAGGTAGTAGTCGTTGTCGTAGGTGAGCAGTTGGGCCGTGGCGTGGCGCAGCACCGTGGGCGTCGCCGAACCCGAACCAAGAATGGAAACGGAGAAAGTCAAAGGGGAATTGGGAATAAAAGATCAGTACTCCTCTTCCTGGCTACCGCCGTTGCTGCTGCCCGATTCCTCGGCGTCGCCGAAGCCGTAGTCCTCGTCGTCTTCCTCTTCCTTGAAGTCGTTTTCGAGTTCGTTCATGAAGACGGCGTCCACGGCTTCCTCCACCGTGGGCATGATGGTGAGGTCGGGAATTTTGGCCGAATCGAGCAGTTCGGTCAGTTCGTCGTCTTTCGTAACGAGCACCAGTAGGCCCAGTTCGTTGAGGCACAGGCGGTTGGCTTTTCTGAACAACCCAAGTATCTGGCTGTCGATATCCTGTACGGTTTTAAGGTCTACGATGATGTTGCTGTAGCCTTCCCGAAACAGGCCCCGGATGACCTTCTCGAACTCCTCGGCATTCTCAGCACCCAGCCCGGTTTCGTTGAGCCGCAACAGGGTGTATTGTTCGTTTTTTTCGGCCTTAATGTCCATAAAATGCAGACGTTAAAAAGTGCGCGAAGATAGCAAACGACGCACATTTTCTTCGATGGCGGCGGCTAAATCGGTTTCGCTTCGCTTTACAAAAGGCTTGCCAGTCACGTGCTCGTACAACTCGATGTACCGTTCCGAAATCTGAGTAACCCACTCGTCGGTCATGGTCGGCACGGTTTGGCCTTCTTTTCCCTGAAACCCGTTGGCAATCAGCCATTCACGCACGAATTCCTTCGAAAGTTGCCGCTGCGGCTCCCCGGCTGCCTGGCGGTCGGCGTACCCATCGGCGTAAAAATACCGCGACGAATCGGGCGTGTGGATTTCATCGATGAGGTAAATCTGCCCCTCCAGTTTCCCGAATTCGTACTTTGTGTCCACCAGAATCAGGCCCCGTTCGGCGGCCATGCGCGTACCACGCTCGAACACCGCCAGGGCGTACCGCTCGAGTTGCGTGTAATCGGCTTCGCTCACCAACCCGCGTTCGATGATTTCTTCGCGGCTGATGTCTTCGTCGTGGCCTTCGTGGGCTTTGGTCGTGGGCGTCAGGATGGGGTGGGGTAGGCGGTCGTTTTCCCGCAGGCCGTCGGGCAGGGTAACCCCGCAGAGCGTGCGCAAGCCCGCCTTGTAAGTGCGCGCCGCGTGCCCGGCCAGGTACCCGCGCACCACCATTTCGACCGGAAAGGCCTCGCACCGCCGCCCAAAACTCACGTTGGGGTCGGGCACGGCAAGCAGCCAGTTGGGCACCACGTCGGCGGTGGCTTCGAGGAAATGCGCGGCGATTTGGTTGAGCACCTGGCCTTTGTACGGAATGGCGCGGGGCAGCACCACGTCGAAGGCCGAAATCCGGTCACTGGCGACCATGATCAGGTGCTCATCGAAGGCGTACACATCCCGAACTTTGCCCCGGTAAAAACCGGTCTGGCCGGGGAAAGTGAAGTGGGTTTGGGAGAGGGAATTCACGGTTCAGGGTTTACCGTTTTCGGTTTAGAGTTTACTGATTTCAGTCGGTACGGCTCTAAACTGTAAACTTGAGACTGAAAACTATTTCATAAATTTTCGAGCACCATCGCCGAGGCACCACCGCCGCCGTTGCAGATGCCCGCCACGCCGATGCGGCCGTCGCGCTGGCGGAGCACGTTGAGCAGCGTCGTCATGATCCGTGCCCCGGAAGCGCCCAGCGGATGGCCCAGCGCCACAGCCCCGCCGTGCACGTTGAGTTTGTCCTGGGCCACGTTCAGCACCTGCCCGAACGCCAGCGGCACGACGGCGAAGGCTTCGTTGATTTCGTAAAAATCCACGTCCTGCGCCTCCACCCCGGCGAATTTCAGGGCGCGGGGCACGGCCAGGGTGGGAGCGGTGGTAAACCAGGCCGGTTCCTGCTCGGCATCGGCAAAGCCCAGGATGCGCGCCAGCGGCTTCAGGCCCAACGCCTCCGCTTTTTGGCGGCTCATGATCACCAGCGCCGACGCCCCGTCGTTGATGGGCGAACTGCTGGCAGCGGTGACGGTGCCGTCTTTTTCAAAAGCCGCTTTCAGGGTTGGGATTTTGTCATAAATGACTTTTCTGTACTCCTCATCTTCGGTCACCACGAGCGCGTTTCCCTTGCGTTGGGGCACTTCCACGGGCAGGATTTCGTCGTGAAACCAGCCTTTCTGGGTGGCCTCTTCGGCGCGGCGGTAGCTTTGTACGGTGAAGTCGTCCTGCGCCTGTCGGCTGATGCCGTATTTCTGAGCGGTGCGGTCGGCAAAAAAGCCCATCGAGCACTGGTCGTACACGTCGAGGAGGCCGTCTTTTTCCAGGCCATCCACGAGTTGTCCGCCGCCGTATTTATAGCCAAAACGGGCCTGGGGCACATAGTAGGGCACGTTGCTCATGCTTTCCATGCCGCCCGCCACGATGATGTCGGCCTGGCCGAGCATGATGGTCTGCGCCCCAATCATCACCGATTTCATGCCCGACGCGCAGACTTTGTTGACCGTCGTGCAGCGCACAGTGGGCGAAAGGCCCGCGCCGAGGGCCGCCTGCCGGGCGGGCGCCTGGCCGAGGTTGGCCGAGCATACATTGCCCATGATCACTTCTTCGACCAAATCGGGCGCAACACCCGCCTTTTGAAGCGCACCCTGGATGGCCCGGCTGCCGAGTTGGGTCGCCGAAAGCGACGCCAACGCGCCGCCAAAACTGCCGAGCGGCGTCCGGACAGCGGAAACAATGACGACTTCGTTCATGAACTGGTTTTTAGGTTGTGTCTGGGTAAAAGTCCCATTCCCTGCGGGTTGCCGGTTGGGTCACCAGGTCTGGGTCATTTCAATGCCCGTGTCACCAGTCGCGCGGCTGCGTTGCTGAATGTACTGGATTTCCTCGGCGCGCATGGCATCGAGCAGCATCCGGGCTTTTTCCTGAGTGAGGTCGTATTGGCGCAGTTTTCGCAAAAAATCCTCGCGTTTTTCTGAAGCCAAAGCCCGGTTTTCGCGACTCGGTTGGGGCGATGGTGGCTGATTGCGGGTGGGTTCCGACTGGCCTGGTGCCGGGGCCAGCCGGGGCTTTTTTGATGGCGTGGGCGGCATCGTTTTCCTGACCAGTTCGTAGTTGTACCGGGCGAGTTCGTAGGAAGGCAGCACCTCCAGGGCTTGCCGAAAGTACGTTAGGGCTTCGGTGCTGTCGCCGCGTCGGCAAGCCAGCACGCCCAATTGCGAGAGCGCCGCTGCCGCCATCGGTTTGTCGGGGGTACGCACCAGCCGGTTGTACTGCTGGCGCGCGCGCGCCGTATCGCCGAGGACAAAACACGCCTGGGCCTGGTCGAAAAGTACGGCGGGTTCGGGTATCCATGCCGACTCGGCCAAGTGTTGGTACAACGCCGCCGCCGTCGCGTACCTGCGCTCACCGAAGGCACGCTCGGCTTCCATTTTCAACCGGTTTCGCTCGGAAATTCGGTTGGGAGCGCCCTGGCTCAAAACCCAGACAACCAACGAAATGAGCAACGAGGTCATGCTGCGGGACGAAGAAAGAGCTGGTTTGCCGAAAACAAAGGTAGGCAGAAAGGGCGTCCGGGTCAACCTCACAACCGGATGGTGCGTACCGTGACGAGCACGTCGAGGCAGAGCAACACCAGCGCTCCAACGAGAAAATATCCGTACTTGTTGGCCGCAACGGTCACTTTGCGCCGGTCAATAAGCTTGTTTTCCAGCCGGTTGAGGCGCTGCACGAGCAACGGAAGATCGTTGCGGCGGTTGGTGAGTTCGAAGTACGCACCATTGGTGTCGCGGGCAAGGCGTTGCAGGCGGTCGGGTTCCAGGTGCGTCACCACCCGTTGCCCATCGGCGTCGCGCAGGGGGCCGTTTTGCCCGATGATTCCCCCGCCGGTGCGCGTGCCAACTCCGACGGTGAGCACCGGAATTTTGTTGCGTTGCAGCAAGCGAAGGGCATCGCGGTCGTACGGCCCGAAATCCTCGCCGTCACTGACGAGCACGATCGCTTTCGACTGATTGGCCGCCGAGTTGAGGGCTTTCTGGGCAACCAACCCAAGCGCCGGTGCGAAGGCAGTACCCGCCGTACTGCTTTGGCGCGGACTGAGCGATTCAATGAACAGCCGGACGGCGCTGTGATCGGTTGTGAGTGGACACTGTAGGTGGGCGCTGGCGGTGAAGACCACCAGACCGAAGCGGTCGTCGGGAAAGGTGTCGAGGAGTTTGAGCAGTTCAAACTTGGCTTTTTCGAGGCGCGAAGGCTGCACGTCGGCGGCGTTCATCGATTGCGAGACGTCGACGAGCAGAAAGATATCGCGACCCACGGCGCGCAGGTCGGCCTGGGCTTCGCCAAAAGACGGTTCGAGCAGGGCCAGCAGGAGCAGGCCAAAGCACAAGGAGCGGAGCAGAAACTTGAGGATCAGGGCCGGAGCCGTGGTGCGGAGCCGACGGGCGAGCCAGCCTGTACGGACTAAGTAAATGCCGTAAATGAGCAGAAAACCGGCGGTAAAAGCGATTTCAATGGGATTCAGGCTGCGGTTGAAGTACATGACGCGGACGGCGAATGCAGCGCAAGAACGGCATTTTTTCGTGGAATCGTTGCGAAAGTGCGCCGTAGCCAACTATATTTGCCCACCCAAAACACGGGGAGAGGTGCCTGAGTGGCCGAAAGGAACAGTTTGCTAAACTGTCGTACTCGCAAGGGTACCGCGGGTTCGAATCCCGCCCTCTCCGCTCTTCGTCGGCAAGTTGTAAGTTTTTCGGGGTGTAGCGTAGCCCGGTATCGCGCCTGCTTTGGGAGCAGGAGGTCGTAGGTTCGAATCCTGCCACCCCGACGGTTCAAGTTGGCAGTTTGCAGCAGGCAGTGAGCAGCGTTAAATTTCTGCCAACTGTGAACTGCCAACTGCCAACTTTTTTTGGTCCCATAGCTCAACCGGATAGAGCAACTGCCTTCTAAGCAGTAGGTTGTGGGTTCGAGTCCCGCTGGGATCACCAACAAAAAGCCCCGGTTCGCCTTAACGAACCGGGGCTTTTTGTTGGTGGTGTTTAGTCCGCCAGCGCACGCTTCATTTTGCGCATTTTTTTCAGGCGGGCTTTAGCTTGCTGTTTGAACACTTTCTGGGCCTCTTCTTCGTGTTCGAGTTTAAAAAATTCGGTGTTTTTCACGCGTTGTTTTAGAATGTGCCCCACGTAGAGGTACCCCAGAAACAGGATTAGCAAAAACACCAGCGACTCTGTGTTGGTAAACCAGCGGTGAACTCCCAGAAACAGACCGGTAATCATAACCGTACTGCCACACAGAATAACCGTCGCCTGTAAATGACTGAATCCCTGCGCGATAAGCAGGTGGTGCATGTGGTTCTTGTCGGCGGTAAACGGGTCTTTCTTGTTCATCAGCCGCACCACAAACACCCGGAGGGTATCGAAAATCGGCACAATCAGCACCACGATCGCCAGAATCGGCGCGCTGAAATAGGCGTTGGTCTCAAAGCGGTACGTGACGTTGAGGTGAATGAATTTAATGGCGAAAACGGTGAGCAGAAAACCCACGATGAGCGAGCCGGTGTCGCCCATGAAAATTTTGCTCGTTCTTGAAAAATTGAAACGGAGGAAACCCATCAGGGCGCCGGCCATCGAGGCGCACATGCTGGCCAGCGCGTATTGCTTGTTGAGGTAAAACCAGGCGCCGAACGAACCGCTGGCAATCAGTCCAATCCCGCCGGCAAGGCCATCGATGCCATCAATGAGGTTCATGGCGTTGATAAGCGCGATGAACACAAACACGGTAACCGGTACGCTGAGGAGGTACGGAATTTCGTGCCAGCCAAAAATGCCAAAGAAGTTATCGAGGCGTAAATCGGCCCCGACGATAAGCAAGCCCGCGCACCCGATTTGCACGAGCATTTTCTTGACGGGCGACAGCACCAGGATGTCGTCTTTCACCCCGAGAAAAAACAACAGCACCAACCCCACTACCGTCAGGTGCATGAGCGCGCCTTCGCCGGGGTTTTCCCAGAGAAAATAGCCGATGAGCATGGAAGCGAAAATGGCTACGCCACCGAGCGTCGGGGTTTTGCGCGAATGGGCGCTTCGTTCGACGGGTTCGTCCATCAGGTTTTTCAACCGCGAGATGTTGATGATGACGGGGATGGCCTCCAGCGCCACGACACAAGCCACCACAAACGAAATGAGCAGTTGAACGATGGGTTTGCTGAGAAATGCCTGTAAGTCGAGAATCATCGGGTAAGAAGAAGGGAGGTTGATGGGTTACCAGAACCGGGAATCTCCCCTGAGATGCGGAAAATCCCCCGAATTTAAGCCAATCCTACTTTATTTTTCAACGACACCCGGGAAAAGTTAGCCAACGGTCACTGCGTGTGGGTAAAATACTGCGCGAGCTTCCGAAGGGGTTTCCACCACAACGTAAAAAAATAAGGCCGCAGGCCATTCAGTCGCCAGGCCCGCCGGTCTTCCCGGTTGGCGCGGAGGCGGTTGCGCCACGAGACATTGCTCATCCCACCCGTCCGCATCTGCACCAGCACTTCAGGCAGGTAACCCAGCCGAATGCCGTGTTTATGCACGAAGCGCAGCATCAGTTCGTAATCGGCGGCACTGCGCAGGGCGAGGTTGAACGTGCCAAACTGCTCATACACGGTACTTCGGACAAAAAACGTTGGATGCGGCGGCATCCAGCCATACAAAAAGACACCCGGGCGGTACGGGCCAGCGTGCCAGGTTCGCACCACGCGCCGGAGGTTTTGCGGATCGACGTACACCAAATCACCGTAAATGGCCTCAATCGGCTGCGTTTTAAATGCCGCCACCACGTGGGCAATGACGTCGGGATGGGCATACAGGTCGTCGGCATTCAGAATCCCCACCACCTCGCCCGTAGCCGCCGCGATGCCTTTGTTCATGGCGTCGTAGATGCCCCGGTCGGGTCCGGAAATAAGCGTAGCAATTTTAGGGCCAAAGGACCGGACGATGTCGAGCGTGTGGTCGGTCGAGGCACCGTCTACGATGATGTACTCCAGGTCGCGGTGGCTTTGCGTGAGTACTGACCCGATGCAGTCGCGAAGGGTTGCTTCGCCGTTGAACACCACCGTAATAATTGAGACTTTCACGCGCGAATGATTCGTTTGCGAACAAATTCAGCCGGGTTGCCGCGGTAAATGCCGTAGGCTTCCAGCGAACGCGTCGCCACCGAACCCACGGCCAGCACCGCATGCGAATGGCACGTGACGCCCGGCCCGACCACCGCTTTCGCCCCCACCCAAACGCCTTCTTCGAGGGTAATTTCGCCAATTTTCAGGTCGAAACTCGGGCGCGTGTAATCGTGGTTGCCTGTCAGCAGCATTGCGCCCTGCGACAGGCAGGCGTTGCGCCCGATGCGCACGAGGGCGAGGTTGTCGATCCAGACGCCTTCACCAATCCACGAAAAATCCCCGATTTCCAGCAGCCACGGGTACTTCACGCTCACCTTCGGTTTGATCACCACCCCCCGCCCAAGCCTGGCCCCGAAGGCGCGGAGCACACCGCGTTTGAACGCCATCGGTACCGGAAAGTAGCTGTTGAAAAAACACGCGTTAACCAAAAACCACAGCGCAATCTTCCAGCGCGGGCCGGGGTGGTACCAGTGGTTGTCGTAGGTGGTGAGGTCGGTTTGCAAGGGCATGGTTAGGGAGCATCGCCGCCTGAGGTCAGGTCTTTGCCGTACTCGGTGCGGAAAAAATCAACGATGGCGGCCTTTGTCGCGGCCCGCCCGGTGGTACACTTCGTACACTTTGGCGTCCACCAGAAACCGGTACCAGAGGCCCTGCAAAAAATGCCAGATGAAGCCTTTCGTGCCGTCGCGAAAACCGCCTTTGAGCACGTACCGAAACAAAAAATAAGCCAATGGTCGCGTGAACAGGGGTGCCGAGGCGTATTTGACTTTCAGGTAGCGCTTGCGTTGTTCCTGGGTGCCAAACAGCTTCGGGGCCACGCGCTCGGTTTCGCCAAAATCGTACCGGATGTTGAGCAAATCAATCACCTCGCGGATGGCGTACTGGTTGTGCTTCTGGGTCCACCAGGTCAGGTTGTTGAGGTTGTGATCGACCAGGTCGTGCGCGAATTGGACGGTGCGCCCGCCGGTGAGTTTAATGTGTTCGTCCATCCAGGTTTGTTCGCACAGGCCCTGCCCGCTCCGCCAAAGCCGCAACAACCAGGTCGGGTAGTAACCGCCATGCCGAATCCACTGATTCATGAACATCACCCGGCGTTTGACGTACACGCCGCTGACGTCGGCGGGCAGGGTGGGCAGCTTTTCGGCGATTTCGGCGGCGAGTTCGGGCAGCAGGTATTCGTCGGCGTCCATCCGGAGCAGCCAGGGAGTACGGAACGGCGTATGTTGAATGCCAAAATTGAATTGCTGCGCGTACGTCACCCAGGGATTGCGCACCACGATTGCCCCGAGACTTTCGGCCACGGCGACGGTGCGGTCGGTCGAGCCGGAATCGACGATAAAAATCTGGTCGGTTACCGGAAGCAAACTCTGGATGCACCGCCCGATGTGGGCTTCTTCGTTGAACGTGAGGATGATAACGCTGAGTAAAGGCACGCACGTAAGGCTTGTTCGGGAAAACGACGCAGCGCCAGACCCCGGACACGGCCCAAAACTACCATATTCCCGGCCTTCGTCCCAAGACTTCGGACGAATCCGTTTCCCGCGTGGCTTCGCCGGAGGTGGAGCGCAAACTCAGGTTGCTGGCTCAGCGAGCAGCGCCTCAAACGCCCGGTACAGCCGCGTCGCCACCACGTTGATGTCGGCAAAGTCGCAGACGAACTGCGGCCCGCGCTGGCGCAAGTCGTCTGCGTATGCGACATCGTCCAGCAGTTTTTCCAGCCCTTTTTGCACGCTGACCGCGTTCAGTTCCGTCAGATGCGCCGCGCCCGTGGAGCGGAGTTGGTCGCCAAATCCCACGCGGTCGGAGAGCAGCGCGGGCAGGCCGAGGAGCATGGCTTCGAGGGCGGCAATCGAAAAACTTTCCGAGTAGGTGGGCAATGCAAATAGGTCGGCGTCGCGAAAGGCGGCGAGTTTGTCGGCACCCGTGAGCATTCCGGTTAGCAGCACGCGGTCCGGCAGGGAATTTTCCCGAACAAACGTTTCCACGTTCGCCCGGTACCCGTCGTCGGGGCCAACCACCGCCAGCCGCACGTCCGGGCGTTGGGCCGCCAGGTCGCGAAAGGCAGGCAGCAGCAAATCGAGGCCTTTTTTCACGTTTAACCGGCTCAGAAACAGGATGACTTTTTCCGATGCCGCGATGCCGTGCGCTTGCCGGAAGCTGCCTCGCTCGGGCAGGGTCGCGTAAGCGGTGAGGTCCATGCCGTTGTTGCAAACCAGCAACCGGCGCGGCGCGCAACCGAGGTAGCGCTGGACGTCGTCGGCCTCGTCCTGGTTGTGGACGTGGATGAGATCGGCGTTGCCGAGCAACCGGCGCTGAAACAGGGTGGAGACCAGTTCTTTTTTCCACCGGCTTTTGCGCATGGCCCAGCGGTCGAGCGTGCCGTGGATGGTGAGCACCCGCCGGGCGCGCATGCGCCGCGCCAGCGGGTACATGCTCCCGAAATGAAACAGGCCGTGCAAGTGAACGAGGTCGTACTCGTCGGCGTGGTCGCGGACGTAGCGGTACAGGTCGGGCGAAAATTCGGGCAACAGCCGCGCCAGCGGGTGGCGGGGCACGGTGATCAGCCGGGCACCGTCGGGCACAGGGTAAATCCGTTCGCCGGGCGATTCGGGCGTGAGAATCGTCACCTCGGCACCCAGCCGGAGTTGCACTTTCGTGTGTTCGTAAATGACCTGCGAAGGGCCACCGATCTCCCACGAGTACCCGCAGATGTTGAGAATTTTCATCGAAAAAGAAGAACGCGCCGGAAGCCTTCCAGCATCTGAGCGGCCACGTCGGGCAGCGAAAAAGCCCGCACGAGGCACCGGGAAACTTCGCCCATCCGCGCTCGCTCGTCGGCAGTGGCGTTCATCAGAAAAAGCAGGTGCTGTCGGAGAGCGGGCACGTCGTAGGGGTCAAACGTAAAACCATTGCGTCCGTTTTCCACCAAATCGGGCGCGCAGCCGCAGCGGTCGGATACCACAACCGGCAGGCCGCACACCATCGCTTCGTTGACGACTAGCCCCCACGGTTCGGAGTAACTCGGCAACACAAGCGCATCGGCCAGGGCCAGCACGTCGGGTACTTCGTACCAGGGCACGCCGGGCAGAAAACGCACGGTCGTCAGCCCGAGCAAGTCGGCCTGCCGCTGGAGCGCTGCTTTTTCCGGCCCTTCGCCCAACACCAAGAGGCCCCAGTCGCCGCCCGAAGGCGCTTCGGCCTGGGCCTGCGCGAAGGCGTCGATCAACCGCCGGAGGTTTTTCACGTCGAGCAGCCGCCCCACGTATAGGAAGTTGTGTTGGGCCAAACCCTGCTCAACGCGTTCGGCCTCCCGCCGGGGTTGGGCCGCCTCGTAGCGCGCACGGATGACAACGTCGTTGACCACCGCCGCGCGGTTGGTCAGGATTTGGTCGGGGCGGGCACCCAGCGTCAGCAGGTACTGGGCCGAGGGCGTGCCGAAGCAGAAATAGCCGTCGAATTGCCGCACGAGCCAGCCCTTCAGGCGTTCGCGGTAGCCCCTTCGCCGGTGGTCGAAGGCGTTGGATTCGTTGGAGAGAATCGTGCGGATGCCCCAGAGTTTGCAGTACAGCAACACGCCCACCTGCGCCGGGTCGTAGTAGCCCGTCAGGTTGACCACCGCCGGGCCGAACCGGCGCACCTCCCGCAGCAACGACCAGAACCGCCGCCACAGCCCGAATTCTTCGATAGGCCCGTCGAACAGCAGGTCGTAGGTGTACTGGTGTTCGCCGGGGGCCGGGTCGCCGAGTTGCAGGCGGCTCCGTTCGGTTTTAGCCAGTTGCACCACCCGCAGTTCCACCGTGCGCGACTGCTGCGCCAGCCGATGCAATTCGCTGAACACGGCGGCTTTGTAGTGCGTCCAGAGCAGGTTGTGAACAATCAGCACGCGTACGGGCGCGTCGGGGGGGCGTGGGGTCATGCGCGCGGGCAGCGTCAGGTCAGGTTGGGGGCCGGGGTCGGTTTCGGTTGGGACGTGCCGGGCGCGGGGCTTTGGGTGCGGGCCGGGTTGAGAAAGCGCGCCAGGGGGGCAAAAGCGAACAAAAAGGACGTGTCGAACGGACGCCCGCCGCTGAAGGCCGCCACCAGCGTCGGGATGAAAAAATAGGCCAGAAAGGTGCTCATTTCGTCGGTGGGTCGCCGCATTACCTTCAGGCTTTCGCGCAGCCCGACGAACAGAAAGCCGCCGAACGTGACCAGCCCCAGGATGCCACAGTCGTTGATGGCTTCCAGGAAGGGCACGTCCATGTACATCCGTTTGTAACCGTCGCCGAAAATAAGCACCTGCGGTCGCCCGACGAGCATTTCGCGAAAATACCCGAAACTGGTCACGCGGTACGAAGCCGAGGCGTCGCCCTCGCCGGGTCGGGCACCACCCAGGGCGGTGGTCATGGCCCCGATGAAGCTGTTGAAAAACGCGATGGCGTAGCCTTCGAGCATGCTGTACAGCGGGGTTTTAAACAACGCCACGTACGTGCCCACCAGCACGATGGCGATGAAGGCAAGGTTGACCGGGCGGGCCAAACTGCGCGTAAACGCCTTGACGTTGCGCGGTTTGGCGTTGAAAAACAGAAACAACGCCACCACGACCAGAAAGCAAAGCAGCATGGTGCGGGTCTGGGCCATGATGATGGCCGCTACCGACAGCCCGGCGTTCACAAACGCCAGCAATTTGATGAGCAAATTGCCCCGGCTGAGCAAAATCACGGCGGCAATGAACCCGGCAAACCCATTCCGCGCGGCCACGTGCGGGTTGCCACCGTATTCGCCATCGCCGTAGAAAATCGTAGCCCGCATCCCAAACACGTAACTGGGGTTGGTGTAAAGCGAGTAAAACAGCAACAGGTTGCCCAGGAGCGTCACTCCCACGGCCATCAGCGCGAAGTGCGACCGCATCTCGTCGGGCGTGTACACAAGCACGAACATGAAAAGCAACGCGAAAATGAAGTTGACGTTTTCGCGGAAAATATCGATGTACAACCGGTCGCCGGGCCGGATGTGGAAGTACATGTAGAGCAATGACACGAAAATCCAGCCGACGAGCAGCCCCGTCAGTTGCCGGTTCACGGGGTAGCGTTTCGTAAGAAATCCCGTCGAAAGCATGAGGAACATGCCAATCAATAGGCATACGGCGGTGAATTCCGACCCCCGGTGGAGCCGCTCTTTTACGTAAAAAATGACCTGCTGGCCCAGGATGAAAATGGCGATGCCCAGGGCGATACGGCTATAATTAAGGCTTTTCAGCATACGATTTCAGCAAGATTATTTCTAAAAAGACGACCCTCATTCCTTTACACCTCGAATCCGTTTTCCCGGAAAAAAGGCCGCCAGAACGCCAAATCGTACCGTTCCCAGGCGTGACAGCCCATCGGCAGTTGCCGCTGGTTGAGGTCGTAACACAGGGCCGGGTGCTGCTCGAAAGCGAAGGGCAGGGCCGCGTCCCAGGTAGGGAGGTTGAGAAACGCCGACCCTACGTACAGCCGGGGGTAATGAAGCGAAAAAAGTCCGTCTTCGTTTCCTTTCCAGGTACCGTAAAACCGCTTGAAAATCCACACGAACCGGCTGCAGGCCGCCACGTTGCGAAGCGAAAAGCCCCCGTTGAGCAGCACCTTGCGCAGTTCGAAACGGGAATTGCCGCCCCGCTTTGCCCGCAGGTGGCGGGGCGGCACGTAAGGAGCACCGATGTAATCATAGCCTTTTTCGCACCATTCCCGCAGGGTATCCCGAAAAATAAACGCGTCGAGCTGGTGAATGAGGATGAACTCGTACGAAGCAAAGGCCCCGTAGAAACCCTCCGACACGAGCAGGCGGTTGTAACCGGCGACGCTCTCAAAAAAGCCGTCGTCGAACGACACCGTCGTCAGGTTGGGGTGTTCGGCGAGCAGGGCGTCGAGGTGCAGGCGGCGGGGCTTGGCCAGTACGATGGGGTAGTGGCCGAGCACCCGCAGACACTGCCGGAACGACACCTGCTCGAACGCACTCATTTCCGCCCGGTACAACGGAATCACGACCGCCACCAGGTTTTTCCGCATCTTTCCCGTTTCGACCTCCATGCAAAAAATAGGGACTTCGACCCGGCGACCCGCCAGTGGGCCGCTCGACTCATTCAAATAAATCGCCCAGGGCAGGCACCCACCACCGGGTTGGGCTACTAAACCGGTAATACCCCCGCGAAACGTCCCGCCAAACGGGTTTCAGCCGCCGCCAGCGGGCAGGAGGCAGGGTTGCCCTCATGCGAAAGTGGTCGGCCAACTGACGGAGTTGGGCCAGCTTCCGCGTCGGCAGCTCAGGCATGGCCTTCAGCATCTCGTACAGCAGGCTAAGCTCGCGGGCGCGCTCGTCGAGAGGAGCCAGTTTCTCGCTGCGGGGGCGCGTCATGCGTTCCCAGAGCGTAATCATGCGGTTGCGTTTGCCAAAACCCACCTGCTGCGAGGCGTGTTGCCGGTACCAGACGAGTTCATCGTCCACAAAACCGATGGTGCCCTTCACGGCCAGCACGAGCGCAATCCAGCCGTCGTGGATGAGTTTATCAAAATTCGTCGGAAACGGCATCACCAGCGGCATGACGCGGCTGCGCACGGCGAGGGTGGCACCCGTGACGACGTAGCCATTGAATAAAATCTCGTGCGCCTCGCCCGCCCGCCACCTGGCCCGCAACTCCGGCGTAAACTGAACTTCCTCCCAAATGGTCTGACCCGTGGCCTGCGAATTGTCGTCCATCACGTGGGCGTTGGA
Source organism: Spirosomataceae bacterium (assembly GCA_965249815.1). Taxonomy (GTDB): domain Bacteria; phylum Bacteroidota; class Bacteroidia; order Cytophagales; family Spirosomataceae; genus JAJAZB01. Next base: position 3,818,154 of record CBDFMV010000003.1, read on the forward strand.
AAACAGCGCGTCCATGGCCGGGTTTTCGTCAAAATACGCCAGGGTTCGCGCCACGCGGTCAGAGCGCCAGCGGTCGTCCTGGTCGCAAAGGATGCGGATGTCGCCCTGGCAACGGCGCAGCGCGGTTTCAAAATTTTTGGTGGAACCCAGGTTGGTCGGGTTGGTAAAAAATCGGACCGGAAACGACACCTGACGGGCAAAACGGGCCACCAGTTGCTCCGTGTCGTCGGTCGAGCCGTCGTCGCAAACCACCAACTCATCTACCGGCCGCGACTGCGCCGCAATGCTGGCGAGTTGCTCACCGAGGAAACGGCCCCCGTTGTAAGTACAAAGTGCAACGGAAACGAAATACATGGAATCCGGGTCGTGGCCCGTTTCGGTTTCGGTAATCAAGGTGAATCCAGCGGGTACGCCGGCGGCTTGCGGGTAACGAAAGCTCCGGCGTTCGGCGCGCAAAGGTAGTAAAAACTGTGTTGGGGCGAGTTGCTTGTCGCCGCCGGGTCAGCGCAGGTGGATGGGCACCGTGTCGAGCCAGTCCACGAGCCGCCGCAGGGGCCGGGTAAGCCGGTAGCGGTCGAGCGGCGTTTTGTTGAACAAAAAATCCGTTCCGAACGCGGGCCTGAGCGCAGCAAACGGCCCCGAATTTGGAATTTTGCCCCGGTATTCGCCCGCCAGTTCGCGCCAGGACGCCGCCAGGGGCCGGTCGGTCAGGTGCGGCTCCCAGGTCAGGGTGGACGAGTTCAAACCGGCGAAATCAACCAGGGAGAGCGGGTCGCCGTTTGCGTCCCAGCCATCGGCGGTGCGACGAAGGACGCGCTCGTCGGCGTTGCCGTAACCCACGCCGTAGCCCGGATTTTTCAGGCATTGCACCCCTTCAAAAAACGCCGGAACGAGGTTGAGCCAGAGCGCGTCGAGGCCGTAGCCTTCGCACAGCCGCAACCAGCCTTTTTCGTGCAGCCGCGCCGCCCACCAGGCCAGAAACTGGTCGGATTCCGTCCCCCGGCGCAAGGCCCAGGTTTCGCCCTGGTACACGCCCATGTTCAGGAAATGCCGCTCGGCGGGCCAGTGCGCGTCGGTGGGTGGGTGCAGGCGCTGGGGCAGCAGCACGAGGTTCGCCGGGTCCATCGCGCCAATCAACCCGGTGAGCGGGGCCGTTACCCAGCATTCGGGACCGAGAAAAACCAGCCCGTCTGCCGCCGGGTTTTGGTCCAGAAAAAAGCGCGCAAAAAACGGGCGCGTGGCGTGGAGCACTTCGAGCCAGGTGTATTTTTCAACGAATTGCCCAAACTCAGGAATCGCCAGTGTCTCGACGCCCACCACCGGAAACGATTGGGGCGCGTCGGTGGGCAGGCGCTCCGGCCTGTCGGCCAGTCCGATGGCAAAGTTTGCGGTGGGGTGGTGCCGTTGCAGCGAATGCCCCACCGCCACCGCCTGCGGGTACTGTTGAAGCGAACAAACGGTGAAAAAGAGGGTCGTCAAGCGAAAATGAGGGAGAAATGGGCCTTCGGTGAAAAAAGTGATTTACGTTTTTGTGGACGCGGCCCGCACGCGCAGGGTGGATTGAACGGGTTCCCAAACTTCGGCAAACGTCAACTCGGAAACGGGCTTTTCACCGCCCCGGATCACCCGCACGTTCCGTCCGGCACCGTACTCACCCGAGTAGGGCTGGTAATTTACCAGCGTGTTGAGCCGCCCCAGCAGCACAAAGCCAAACGTACCCACGGCGTTGGCCAGGTGCGCCGGGCCGCTGTCCACGCCGATAAAAAACTGCGCCTGACGGATGACTTCCGCCGTTTCGAGCAGGCTAAGCCGCCCGCACAGGTTGTGGTAACGCGGGTCAGTTTCGGAGAGGCTACTTTTCAGTCCCACTTCCACCACGTCCATTTCAAAATGGGTCAACAGTTCGCGCACGAGGCGGTTCCAGTGCGCCACCTGCCAGTCTTTGGGCGAATAATTGGAGTGGCAATGGAGCACTACGAACGCGGGGGGCAGGTTCAGCGCCTGCACTCGCGCCACGTCTCCGGGCTGGATGTACACTCGGGGGGCGTCGTCAAGGGGTGGCAACCCGGCGCACCGACTGAACACCTGGAGAATATTCCCGAAATCAAAATAATTGAACACCGTAAGACCAAGCCGGTCGGCCTCGGGGTTCACCAGCCGCCGCCCGGTGTAGGCGTACACGCGCGTGGAGAGGTACGGGAAATACAGGTGGTCGAAGATGTCATTGTCGTGTAAAAGGCAGGAATACAGCACGTTAGGTTCGATAATCGTACCGTCGAGCGCCGGGTGGTGGGCCACCAGTTCGCGAAACGGCGCCCGGACGATCCAGTACAGCCGGTCGTTGGGATGTTGCTGGCGAAGGTACCGCAGTAGCGGTTCGCAGGCCACGATGTCGCCGAAGTGTTCCGCCAGCAAAATGCCGATGACCTTCCGCCCCGGCGACCGCATTTTCAACGCCTTCACCCACAGCCACGTTTCCCAGAACCGCACGTACGTGTGCCCAATGTCGGTGGCCTTGCGCCAGCGGTGGGTCCAGAGAGCGAGGAATGCGTTCAAGGAGTGAATGCGTTCAAGGAGTGAATGAGTGAATGAAGGAATGAGTGAATGAAGGAGTAGAAAGTTCTCTTGCTATTCATTCATTCACTCATTCCTTCATGCTCTCATTGGTTTTCGATCCAATCCGCCAGCCACACCAGCGGGGTGCGGAGGGCTTTGCGCACGCGATTGTAGCGCAACACCGGCGCAAGTTTCAGGTACGCGCAGGCAAAACGAGCGTAGGTGGCGTTGTGGTGGGCGCGCAGGCGCTCCGCGTAGTGCGCAAACAGGGGCATTACGTCGGGCCGGGCGGCAAACGTGTGGCGATTTTGGTACTTTGAAATGGCGTCGGGCCGGTCGAGACCGTAGCCGCTGAAGTGGAAAAACTGGAGCGGTTCATTTTCGTTGACGAAGTGCGTGCCCTCCCACTCACTCAGCCAGCGTTCGTGCAGGTTCCAGTAGGCCACGTTGTAACCGGGGTGTTTCTCGATGCGCACGTTGTTGAAATACACCGGCACCAGGTTGATCCATTTCTGGTCGGTGAACAGGCCGTTGCACACGTCGTTGAAGCACTCGTGAGCCAGCTTTTGACACCACCACGCCACGAAGCGGGCCGTTTCGGCGCTGCGGTGCAGGGCAATGAAGCCCAGGTTGAACGTGCCCGTGTTGAGATGGTCGTTTTCGTTGGTCGAAAGGTCGTCGGTGTGCGGTTGGGTGATGTGCGGGGTCACCACAATGGGGTGGTGAGTCAGGTTATCGAGCAGGTGCGTCAGGGGCTGAAAAACGATGATGTCCGGGTCGAAATAAATCACGTTTTCGACCTCCGGATTCTCCCGAAAAAAATATTCGATAAAGTAGGGCTTCACCGCCGTGTTCAACTCGGTGATGTCGTAGTGGTTCGTCATCCACGCAAAATTCGGAATGCTGAGCCGGTGCACTTCCAGCAACTCAAATGGGGGAAGAAGGTCGCCGTCGAGCGTTACGCCATCGAGCCGATCCACCAGCCCGACCACGAAACGCAGGTCGGGGTTGGTCGCCGCCAGCGATTCGCCGAGGGTGCGGGCCTGAGCGAGGTAATTGAGGGAACAAATCGTGAAGGCAAGCGTCATCAGGAAGCCACATCCGCCGAAACGGGCATCGAGTAGTGGTGAAGCAGCCGGACGAGCGTGTTCATGGCCAGTTCGTCGCTGTGCTGAATCAGCACGCGTTGCCGCCCGGTTTTACCCAATCGTTCCCGCCGGGCCTCGTCGGTGAGCAGGCAAGTGATTTCACGGGCCATGGCCTCGGTGTCGAGGTACGGGCACACCACGCCGGCGTCATCCTGGACCAGTTCGCGGGCACCGCCCGACTGGTCGAAACACAGGACCGGTTTTTCGAGCAGGGCCGCTTCGAGCACCACGAGCGGGTAGGGTTCCTCGCGCGAGGGCAGGGCGAACACGTCGAAACAGGCCATGTACTCCAGCGGATTCGGCTGATTTTCAATGAAAAGCACCCGGTTTTGCAGGCCGAGCCGCCGGACATCCTCGGCCACGGTTTTGTACTCAACCTGGTGGTGGTACCCGCCCACCCAGGCAAATACGACGGGCCGCCCGGCGAGCCGGTCGGGCACCAGCCGGGCCAGTTGCACGAACACGTCGATGCCCTTGCGCCAGTCCAACGTGCCCATGCAGCCCACCAGCAGAGCGTCGGCGGGCAGGCCGAGGCGTCGCCGGAGGGCGTCGGACTGGCCCAGCAGTTGGTTCGCGTCAGTGGTTTCTTCAGGCAGCAGCGAAGGCAGGTAGTCGATGCGGGCAGGGTCGAGGCCGTAGTTGGCGATATACCGCTCGCGCTGCACCCGCGAACAGGCCATGAAAAAGTCGGAACGCCGCAGCGTACGGGCGAATGCCTCCGGCGTCGTGTACATGCTGATGCCGATTTCCAACTCGTGGGCGTAGGTCACGACCGGGCATGCCAGAAAGGCCAGTTCTTCGAGCAAGTCGCCGTTGGTGACCGTGTTCGACACCAGCAGGTCGTAGGTTTCGCCGGTCAGTTGTTCGGGCAACGTCAGCGCCGGCGCGGCGCGGCGCAGCAACCGGTTGATCGTCTGGCGGGAAGCCCTGGCGGTTGGGTAGGCGTAAAACGTAGGCGCCACCGCTTCAAATTCCTTTGCCAGCGGACCGCCGTATTTCAACAAGATATGGAATTGAAAGTCAGGCCATTGCCTGAGTTTTTTCAAGAACCGCAACAGCAAAATCTGCGCACCGGCCCGGTTGGCATCGTGGCTGACGAACAGAATTTTTTTCATGCAAAAGAAAAGACGCGTGACCGTTTAACGCCCAAAGATAGGGCGATTGGCCCTAAAAAGTCGCCATGATCCGGTGCCATTCTTCGACGAGACGGTCGGAACCGAACGCCAGCGCCTGGGTTTTGGCGACAGCGGGGTCGACGGGATGTCGGCCTTCCATCACGGTTTTCATGGCCTCCACCAGCGCGGGTACGTCGCCGTTGGGCACGAGAACGCCCATTTCTTTGGTCAGAATTTCACGAATTCCCCCGGCGTCGAACGCCACGATCGGTTTGCCGAGGTATGCCGCTTCAAGGTTGACCATGCCGAAGGCTTCTTCGCGGGAGGTCAGGACGAAGCCGTCAGCCGCCGCGAGGTAGTGGGCGTAATCGGCGGCCTGGGCACCCACGAAGTGCACGTTGCGCCGCCCGTCGTGCTCCAGTTGTTTTTTGACCAGGAAAAAAGAGGCGTTCGGTGTGGCCACGCCACCGGTCCAGATCAGGTGCGTGCGTTCGGGCAATTGCCGGGCGATGGCGGGTACCAAATCGACGCCCTTGCGGTAGATCGGCGACCCCGACATGAGCCACACGAAATTTGAGTCGGCGATGCCCAGGTCGCGCCGCAGTTGCCGGGCGCGGGCGGGGTCGGGTTGGAGCGCCGAGAAGTCCACGGATTCGTACAGCAGGTGGACGCGCTCGCCCCCCATGATTCGCAATTCATCGCAAACGACCTTTGCATCGCCAATCAAAAAACGGGCGTTCTGAATCAGGCTCTCCAGGTCGCGCGCGGTGACGTCCTGGTAAAGCAAGTGGCTGATTTCATGAACGTGCCCGACCACGGGAACGCCCAGTTTCTGAGCCACGTGGCTCAGGTGCGCCATGTTAATGGTGTTGAGGTACCAGCAGTCGGGCCTGAACGAGCGGTTGAGGCCTTCGAGGTAGTTGTCGTACACCGGCGTCCCCATGCCGTTTCGCAGTTTGGCCCACAACCGCTGCCGCGAAGTGCCCTGAAACGGCGAAGTGAAACCCCGCACGTCGGGCGGCAACTCGCGCAGCAGTTCGCCGGGGCGTTCGCAGTGGACGGCGGCCTGAAAACGGCTCCGGTCGAAGCGGTGCAGCAAATTCCAGAGCGCCATTTCGGAGCCGGTCCGGCCCCCGGACGGGGTGAAAAAAAGAATGCGGAGCGGACGATTCATGAATAAAACAAGGATGGACGCACAGGGGCGGTCAAGGCGTGAAGGAGGACAGGAGTTCTTCCCATCGCGGCAACTGCCGGGCTACGTCGAACCGCGCCGCACGCTGCTTGGCCACCCCGGCGTCAAACGGCGTTTGATGAGTCATCACCCGGCGCATGGCCGCTACCAAATCGGGCAGGTTCCACGAATCGACCACTTCGCCCATGCCCGGCTGCACGAACTCGCTCACGCCGCCCGATGGAAACGACACGACGGGCAGGCCCAGATACGCCGCCTCGATCATCACCAGCGGAAACGGGTCCTGGCGCGAGGTCAGCACGAAGCCGTCGGCCATTTCGAGGTAGGCGTGGTAATCGGCCTCCTGCTTCCCGACGAGGTGGATTTTAGTGGAAAAAACGCCCGCGCAACGCCGCTCGGTGTACCACACCGAGCCGTTGTCGAGCCGACTACCCAGCCAGACGAGGTGAATGTGCGGGTCGTTGAGCAACAACGCCAAATCGGGCCAGAGGTCGAAGCCCTTGCGCTCGGAAGTGGTACCCGACATGACCCAGACGAAGTCACCTTCGGGAATGCCCAGCGAAGCCCGCAATTCCCGCGCCCGCGCCGGGGCCGGTTTTATCGCCGACGTGTCGATGAACGAGTGCAGCGTCGCTACTTTTTCGCCGCCCCCGGCCTGACGGATGCCTTCGCTGGTGGCTTCTGAGCAGCCAATGAGCAGGGATGAGTACGTCACCACCTGCTGCATTTCGGTGGCGTTGATAAACGCGTACGAAAGCGGCATTTCGTGAAAATGCGTGATGAGCGGCACGCCCAGTTCAGGGGCCAGCGCCAGCGTTTCCGGCAAGGTCATGGTATTCAGGTACCAAACGTCGGGCTTAAACTCGCGGTGCGCCCGCCGGATGGTGGCTTTTACCGGACTGAATCCCAACTGGTTGCGCATTTTTTGAAAACTGCTCAGGTGGTACGGAGCTACCCAGGCGGGCACGTCCGGCGGGAGGTCACTGAGGAGTTCACCCGGCTGAAAACAAATCAGTCCGGCCTGAAAACGCCGCCGGTCGAAGTGCCGCAACATGGACCACAGCATCATTTCCGAGCCAGTTCGGGAGCCAAACGGAGTACAGAATAAAATTCGGAGCGGTCGGGACATAAAACAGATGGGCCGATGAAATCCGGGCGGTCAGTCGCCCGCACGGTGGCGACTGCCGACTAAAGGTACGGGCCGGTTCTCAACTTTTTCCTCCTTCGTTACCGGCTCGTGGCGTCCACATTCTCGTCGGGGCGGATTTTGAAGAAGTGGTTTTTTAGCAATAAAATCGGCCAAAAATAATGAAACAGCATCCGGGTTTTGCGGGCGAAAAGCACCTGATTGGTAAGTTGGCTCGTTAGGGGCCTGCCTTTCAAAAGGTTGACGATGATTTTCCAGCCAAAAAACAGGGGAATCAGCAGGGCGTAATTGAGCAGGATGCTCACAAACGCCCAAACGCCGTACTGTTTGCGAACCCAGTACAGGTTGGAAACCTGCATTTGTACGCTAAACCGGTTGACGTACGTCGGGCTGTTGCGGCGAAAGGCCGACGGGTTTTCGAGGTGCAGAAAGCCGAGGTCGGTGAAATAGCACAGCTTGCCCAATTTACCGAGCCGTCCGCACCATTCGAGGTCTTCGCCGTACATGAACAGGTGTTCGTCAAAGCCGCCGGTTTGCAGGGCGGCTTCGCGCCGCACGAGCAGAAACGCCCCAACCAGCCAGTCGTGCTGGCGCGGGTCGGCGTAGCGGGGTTCGGGAAGAAGCCGCTCCATCCAGTTCAAAAAAAAAGGCCGGAGGGGCACGATGTAAAAGGTGCGGCGGATTTCGGCAAAACTCCGGAAATAAGGCATCGGCGACCCGTCGGGGTAAAGCTGCACGGGCGCGGCAGCCACGATATCGGGTTCGGCGTCGAGGCGGCGCACGCATTCATCGAGCACGTCGCCGGTTTGCAGGGTATCGGCGTTGAGGAGCAACACATACCGGCCCGTTGCGAGGCGCATTCCTGCGTTGTTGGCCCGGCCAAACCCCGCGTTGTAGCCCATCTGATGCCAGTTGACTCCCGGAATGCCCGAGCGGATAACGGCCTCGCTGTCGTCGCCGGAGTCGTTGTCCACCACGATGATTTCCAGGCTCGACGCCAGATTTTTAGCTCGCAGTGACGCCACCGCCGCCACGGCTAGCCGGGCGGTCTTGTAGTTGACGAGGATGACGGAAACGTCGGGCATGGGAGAGTGTAAAGTGTAAAGTGTAAAGTTCAGAGTGCAAAGCGGGGAATTTTGATAATGACTTTACACTCTGAACTTTACACTTTTCCCAGTCTCCGCAGGCGGCGGGTCGCGTTGAGCCAGGAGGGAGGCAGGATTTTGTCGCGCAATAAGGTCAACCAGGGTTGCCGGTAGGCATCGGGGTTGTAGCGGACGGCCTGGAGGGTGTACCGCAACCGGGGCCAGAGCCGGTTTTCGTACTCGACGGTGTCGGGCAAATGCCAGATGAATTCGGCCATTGTTTTGCGGAATCGATCGCGGTAGCGGCCTCCGGTGGCTTCATCGAGGCGGCGGTACATGTTGATGCGGTTGAACAGAAAACTCGCCAGCCAGCGGTGATCGGTGTTGCTCTGTCCGCCGCCGTGCTTGCGGTACACCGACATGACTTCGTCGAGGTAGCCAATCGGGCCGCACTGGGCGAGCAGGATGTTGAGTGGAATGTCGCCGCTTTTCGATTCCCGAATCCATTCCGGCAGGCGGGGCAAAAACGTTTTGCGCAGCATGATGCTGGCCGTGGCCATAAACCAGGTTTCGTTTTCCCCGATCAGGTCTTCAATGGTCGAAACCGGCTTCTGATTTTTGTTGAGCAAATACGGCGGCTCCCCCGAGTGATCGGAGTCGTCGAAGCGCACTTCGGCGTTGTGAAACACCATCGAGAAATCGGGGTGGGCGTCGAGAAAATCGGCCTGCTTTTGCAGTTTGAGCGGGTCGGTCCAGTAATCGTCGCCCTCGCAGGTGGCCATGTACTCCCCCCGGCAGGCGTGGTACACGTCGATGAAGTTGTGGATGGCTCCCCGGTTTTCGGACTGGAGCAGCAGGCGGATTTTTTCGGGAAACCGCCGCTGGTAATCGAGCAAAACGGTCGGCGTGTCGTCGCGCGAGGCGTCGTCACCGACCACGATTTCAAACTCAAAGTCCGTCCGCTGGGCCAGAAAGCTGTCCAGGGCCTGGGCGATGTACGGGCCGTGGTTGTAGGTGATGCAGTACACGCTCACTTTGGGAGCGGGCTGGGTTTGGTCACTCATGGGTGTTCAATGAGTGATGGAGTGAGGGAGTGAGAAGACAGGTCGCATTCATTCTCACTCCATCACTCATCACTCCTTCTACGCTGTCCGAACGTTTTCATGGCCTCTACCTCCGCCTCCGGCACGACGACGTCGTCGATGAAACGGTAAAGATACCCGGCGGTCAGGGTTGGGCGGGCAATTTCTTCGCCGTAAAAAAAATGCCGCACCACCATGTCGGCGTCGTTGTAGCCAAAATGCGTGCGCGAAAGCGTGGTGCTCGAAAAGCGCGGGTTGATTTCAAACGTCACCGGCCCGCGGTCGGTCAGGCGAAACTGCACGTTGATCGGGCCCCGGCAAGGCAAGGCTCCGGCGAGTCGTTCGCAGTAGTCGTTCAATTCGCCAAACGGCAGCGAATGGGCCTTCATGGTCATGCCGAGGCCCATTTCGCGGCGCATCACGATGCTGGCGCGGGCCTTCCCGGCGCGGTCTACAAACACCCCGGCGGTGTATTCCTGGTCGTCGGGGCGAAGGTATTCCTGCAGGACCGGGTTTTTGATGCGGGTCAATTGAAAGGCGAGGTCTTCCGCCGAACGCACCACCGCCACGCCCTGTGAGCCACTGCCGAGGCGGTCTTTCAGCACGAGCGGGAAGCCGTGTTTTTCAACAAAAGCCGCCCTGGCGGTTTCGTCGTCGGGCAGCGTACTGTCGGGTGCGTCGAAGCCCGCAGCGCTCATCATCCGGGTGAGTTCGTACTTGTCTTCGAGTTGGGTGAGGGCATTGGCGTCGCAGGTGATGGCTTCAGCGCCGGTTTCGCGGAGCAGCGCGTCGCGGTGGTTCGCCCAAAAACGCAGTTCCAGCTCGCCGCCGGGAATTAACAGGTTGACGCCCTCGGTCCGGCAGATTTCGGCCATGCGGTCAAAATACGTCGAATCGACCACGCCGGGCACCACGTAGGCGGCGTCGGCCTGGTACAAGCCGAGGGCGTTGGGGCTGTAATCGCACATCACGACGCGCTTCGGAAACGCGCACTTCAGGAGCGCCCGGTAAATAAACTGGGTCAGGTTGCCGCCCGCGCCGGTGAGCAAAACGGTGACAGGGCGTTTAAAATCAGCCATTTCGATTTTTTAAATACGTTTCCAGGTGCCCGACCACGTACCCCAGTCCGTCAGGCTGGTGCGCGTCGGAGCCGATGGAAACGAGGCAGTTAAGTTCAAGGCAGGTTTCCACGATGGTCGGAAACACGTGCCGGTAGCGCGGGGCCGCGTTGAGTTCGATGACCCGGCCCGCCGCCGCCGCTTCGCGGATGAGTTCGCGTAGTTTGTCGTCGTCGTACGGCCCGAAGTAGTTGGCAAACACGCCCGCTGGGTGCCCCCACACGTCGGCGGCGGGGTTGTGAATCAACGCGTTCGACAAGCGGTAATCCATGTCAAGGGCAGTTTCGCGGTCGAGGGTTTTCGGGGCTACGTACCCGCGGTTGCCATCGGGGTAGCTGTGCAGCACACCGACGACGAAATCCACCAGGGCGGCCCGTTCGGGGCCGAGGTCGAGGGTACCGTCGGTGTGGGCGAGTTTCACTTCGGCGGCCACGTACACCCGCATCGGCCAGGCCATTTCCTGCAATTGTGCCTTGCTGCGGGCATAGGCCTCGAAGTCGTACGTGGTGTGGTCCGACGCGTGTTCAGTGAAGGCGATGGCTTCCAGGCCGAGCCCCCTGCCGCGCCGGACGTAGTCGGCGAGCGTCCCGTGGCCATCGGTCAGGCTGGTGTGGCAGCCGTGGGCATCGATGCGGGGCACGCCGTCGAGGAGTTGGCGGGCGGGGAAGAAGGGACCCTTCAAATCAATGAAAAATTAAAAATGAAAAATTAAGAATTGGTCCACAGGCGGGTCAGACCAGCTCGGAGGGAGGTTTCGGGCGTGACACCAAGTTGGCTTCGCATTCGTTTGTTGGCGAAAACCTGGTTGAGCACCGGTGCGCCGTCGTCCTGAATTTCGGGCGGGGGGCTACCGGCCAGCGTTTGAATCGCTTCAGCAATTTCGCGCACCGAAGCGCCCACGCCCGACGACACGTTGAAAATTCCGTCGGCGCGCTGTGCGATGGCCGCCGTGAAGGCCCGCGCTGCGTCGTCTATCCAGAGCAAATCCTTCACTTCGCGCCCGCCGTTCACCAGCCGAATCGCCTCGCCGCGCCAGGCGGCGGGCAGAAAATATTTCTGGAAAAACAGGCCGTGCGGTTCGCCGGGGCCGTATAACTGCGTCGGGCGAAGCAGCGCGCAGGGGATTTTTTCGTGCTGCGCGAACAGTCGGCACAGGCCTTCGCCCGCCAGTTTGAAAAAGCCGTACGGGTCGGTCGGCTCGGGAACGTCGGTTTCCCCAAAAACGCCCGACCGGGCTTTTCCGTACACCGTCACGCTGCTGGCGAAGACGAAATGGGCTGTTTTCCCCGCCAGCGCGTCGAGCAGCGACAGCGTGTAATCGTGGGTGCCGCGCTGAATTTCCCGCACATTTCCCCACGAATTGCCGCCCGCGCTGGTCGGCACGAACGAGGCGAGGTGAACGACCGACGCGAAGGGTTGACCGGTAAAATCACCCGGTTTGAACCCCGTCTCCGACACTTGCTGAAACTGAAACCGTTCGGGAAACTTCCCGGCGAACGCCCGCAGTGGTTCCGAAAACCGGCGACCCGTACCCACCACCGTGTAACCGGCTTCAAGCAGAGAATACACCACGGCCCGGCCCAGAAAGCCACCGGCACCGGTCACGAGAATCGGGTCGTTGGGAGAAGCGAAATCGAGCAAGCGCGCGAAAGTTTTTTGTCTGAACCGCTGATTGGCGCGGATTTAACTGATTTCGCAGAGATTCTCTTTTCTGATTTTTCTACGAAATCAGTTAAATCCGCGCCAATCAGCGGTTCAGGCGAACCCTAATTTCCAATCAGCAACAGGCTGTTGCACAAATCGGGGTAGATGTAGCCCAACTGAAAGCAGGCTTCCATGTACTCGCGGGTGATGACGCCGTGCTTGAGCGCGAGGTCAATCTGGAAATTAGCCAGCGGCTTGAAGAAGATCCCGCCCCGGTGGATGACGTTTACCCCCGCCGCCCGCGCGTCGCGCTCGAAGGTGTCGAACGAGTAAAAAATGCGGTGGCCGTGCCGGTGATCCACTTCGGTGAGCGCCCAGTTGTGCGAAAGCAGGCCCATTTTCACGGCCAGTTGGCGCGAAACGGCGTTGGCGTTGGGCACAACGAGGAACAACCGGCCTTTCGGCGTGAGCCAGCTTTTGGCCCGCCGCATCGTGTCCACGGGGTCGAGCAGGTGCTCGAGCGTGTGCATGATGAAAATGGCGTCGTACTTTTCTTCTTCCTTCGGCTGGTAGGTCTCGAACAAACTCAGGATGTACGTGGCCTTGTCGCCGAGGCGGTCGCGGGTGTGGTTGAGAAATTCCCCGGCGGCGTCGATGACCGTCAGATCGTCGTAGTGCTTGCTCAGAATTTCGCTGAATTCGCCGTAGGCGCAGCCCATTTCGAGCGCCCGGCCCGGCACCAGAAACGGCTCCATCGCCCGAATCATGTAGTGGCGGATGTCGCGGTCGAAATCGTGGTAGTCGTACACCGCCGCGATGTCGTTGAGGTCTTTGAATTCTTTTTCGAGAACGTCGTTGGTCATGGTTTAAGGTTTAACGTTTAAGGTTTAACGTTTAAAGCATTTCTTAAACGTCAAACCTTAAACCTTGAACGAATTTACCCCTGATTCGGTCGGTACCAGCGTTTGTCGGGCACCTGGTACCATTCTTCAAAGTTGGCCGGTACCCGCGAGTAGTAGCCGAGCAACTGCTGGACTTCCTCGCTGAACGAGTCCATCCGGTCGTAGCCGAAGTAACGCGTAAAGTCGAACTGGGGTTTGAAAAACGGCTTGGTGAACATCGGCGTCAGGCCGCGGCGATCTTCGCCGGTGCGGTTCTGCCCGGCGGCGTGCCAGGTGTTCGAGTTGAACAGTACGATGCTGCCCCGCCGGGCGATGGACTGCTCCGCCACGGCGTAGAATTCCTCGTCGGTAGGTTTCTGAGCCGCTTTGTGCGAGCCGCCCATGAACCATGTCGCGCCGTTGTCGGCGGTGAAGTCGTCGAGCATCACCAGCATGTTGAGCATCAGGTGCAGCGGACCACTAAACGTGCGGATGTCGCGGTGGACGTTGGCCACGTACGAGGGCGTTTTGGCCAGGTTGATCGTGCCGCCGAACGAGTTGAGGATGAACGGGCCGTCGTCAAAATACGCCCGGATGTGGTGTTTCAGTGGCAAATCCTCGACGAACCGCATGAACGCGCCCTCGAAAGCGAGGATGTGGTGCGAGGTGCCCTCGGTGCGGTTGACGACCCCGTTTTTGAGTTGAATCTGGCGGCAGGCTTCGGTGGCTTTTTCCAGGTCGGCGGCAAGTTCGTCCACGAAGCCGGATTCCAACACGTCGTGGAAAATAACCCAGCCGTTCGCGTCCATTTCCTGTTTGAAGGCCTCGACGCTCATCAGGCGGGGTTGGGTGGCAACTGCTTCCATGTGTTTTGGTGTGTTGATTTGGCGCAAAGATAAGGGCATCCGCCCGTTTGGGCGGACTGCGATTGGTTAATGGCGGAGAAGATTTTTATCATTCACCGGAGGGTGTAACGGTCAAACAGCGCGTGAACGGCACCGGGCGAGTTGAACATCAGCACGTCGAGAATCGATAACCACGGCACAAATTCAGCCCCAAACTGCGGGTACTCCACCCGCTCGGACTGAATGAATTGCAAGTCGACGCCCGCCGCCGCGAACGTTGGTTTGTCGTACAGTTCCATTCCGCCGATGGGGTTGATGTAGCGCGTTGCGCTTTCCTGTCGGCAAATGTCGAGGATGCGTTCCTGCGCTTTCAGGTGGTCGTTTTCGTAAAGAGTCGAACTCGGAACGACGGTCGCGTGCAGGCTGAGGTACCCGTTTACGGCCAGCAATCCGTTCAGGGCCAATTCCGAAATCGTTCCGGCGGGTGTTTGCAAAACCTGGGCCAGCAACGCGTGGATCGGGGTAAAAAAAGGCGCTTTTTTGTAACTCTGCTCGACGGTCCGGAGGAGTTTTTCCCGCCACTTAGTGCTTTCGTCGAGGGCAATTTCCCGAATCTTCCTGTTTTGCGAGGCTTCCCGCAACGGAATCGTGAACAGGTGCGCCTTGCCCCCGACCAGGATTTGATTGCGATTCACCCAGCCCCGGTTAATAAACGCCACGTCGTCGTACACCACGAACCGGTCCACGGCCTTCATCAGGCTGAAGTACCCGATGTAGGGCATGAAGTACGGCTGCATAATGGCGAGGGTCATTTTTTTCGATGGGTTGAATGAGTGACTGAGTGAATGAAAGAATAAGTGAATGGGTAGGCTTTCCTATTCATTCATTCTTTCATTCACTCCTTCATTCATTTGAGTTTTCTCAGGTAGTAATCTTCCGCCCGCACGACGACGCCTTCGCGGCGGGTGGTGTCGGTGCCGAGGCGGATGTCGCCGGGTTGGGGCTTCAGCACGCTGGCGTCGAAAAACAGGTAATCGGCTTCCGTTGGAATGGGTTGCAGGCCGCGCTCGAACGGGTTAATCGGAATCAACTTGCGCGTGAGTTTCGGGCCAAAAAGCGGGTACTCGAAATCGTCGTTGATGTCGGCCAGGGCAACGGTGGCATTCGGCGGTACGAGGCGATTGAAGTTTTCGTAAGCCGCCGTGATGTCAGGCCGGAAGAGCGTCTGTTGCTCGATGCGCGTGGTCTGGAAGGCCGATTTCTGCCCGTCGAGCGGGAACGGCCGGTAGCGGGGATTGTACACCACCGTGCCGATGGCCGACAGGCAACCGAGCGCGACCACCACGGCCACTCCCGTTTTCAGCACCCACGCCTTCGGGTTGAGCAGCGAAAACCGCCGCACGGCAAAAAGCAACCCGACGACCGGCATGGCGAACTGGGTCGTGCTTTGAAAATACCGGCCTTTCCACTGGTCGAAGGGCGCGGAGTAGGCGAGGGCTGCGAAGTGCAGCAGCACGGCCACGGTCAGAATTGGGTACAACCAACCCGGTTCGCGGCGAAACAGGGCCATAAACAGCAGCGGCCAAAGCAGCGCAAACCCGAAAACGCCCCAGTACGGAATGCCGAAAAATTGTTTTTTGTAGCGAAACGGATTGATGGTGAAATCGGTGACTTCTTCCAGCCCCAGGCCGAGGCTTTTTTCCAAGCCAGCAAGGGGTTGGCGAAGGGCCTCGTTCAGGCGCTTGCCGAGCGGGTGTTCGCAAAAACCATCGAGCGAAACGAACTCGGTGGCGTAACGGGCCACGTTACGGCTGCCCTGCACAAGCAGGTTTTTGCGCCCCGCCCAGGTTTTCATGTCACCCGCCCGCTCGATGGACTGGTGGCGCGTGGCCGTGGGCGGGCCAATTGGGTGTCCAAACACGCGGAGGTTGTCCACGTAGCCGGTCGGCACGGTAAACAGCAGCACGCCCAGCAGCGTGGCCAGCAGTACGTGTTTGAACCGGCGGCTGAAATGCACCACCGAGCGCGTATTGAACGCCACCGTACCCAGAAACACCACCAGCACCGACGGAAACAGGAGCGCAAACGTGATTTTGTGCCCGAAGGCAATGCCGAAACACAGCCCGGCCAGGTACAGGTACCGGCGTTTGAGTGTAAACCGGTAGGTGAAAAAGTAGTACAGCAAGCAGCCCACGTAGCTCGCCAGCACGCTGTCGGTCTCGGTAGTCGTAGCCTGGATGAGCACGTTGGGCAACAGTCCGTACACCAGCGCCGCGAATAACCCCGCCGTGAAATTCTGCGAAAGCCGGTAGGTGACGCCACCCGCCGCCACGAGGCCCATCCAGTACGACAGGAAATGGATAAGCTTGAAGGCATTTTCGTGCCGACCCAGCATCAAATAACTGTAAATCTGAATCGTACAGATGCTTTTCGGGTAGGTGTCGATGTTCCAGTTGGTGCCGCCGAAGTGCCGCATCGTGCCGTGCTGGAGGTAATACATCACCCGCACGAGGTGGCCCGTCATGCTGTCCCACTCGTTGGGAACTGTGGACCAGACGATTCGGA
Source organism: Spirosomataceae bacterium (assembly GCA_965249815.1). Taxonomy (GTDB): domain Bacteria; phylum Bacteroidota; class Bacteroidia; order Cytophagales; family Spirosomataceae; genus JAJAZB01. The sequence goes on from CBDFMV010000003.1 coordinate 3,834,532, forward strand.
AATTGATCAGCGCAATGCCGACGAACGTAACGAGCAGCGCCCCGAAGATGAATTTAAAGTAAACCGACAGGTCGCGGAACCAGTACCACCAGAACTGCACCCGGCTGCCGATCAGCTCGAAAAACGAAAAGCTCTCGAGCCGTTCGCGGGCAAAGAGGCGGGTAAACTGGATGTAGAAAATAAAGGCCGGGATGAACACGCCGATGGCCCAAAACCGCCGGTCGGCGATGCGATTGATCCACGAAAGCCAGAAGCCCGTCAGGATGATGCTCCCGACAAAAACCAGGTAGGCGTTCACGACCACGTCGATGAGCGACTCAGTGCTGATGCGCGACGCCACGCGGAAGGCAAAGCCCGCGAACATCAAAAACGCCACCAGGTAAAGCCAGTCCCAGTTCATGGTTTCAAAAGGCTCGGCGCGTGCTGGTGAAGGGCCTCCACCGCAATTCCGGCGATGCGATCCACGTCCTCGTCGGCCAGGTCGGGGTACAGCGGCAGGCACAGCACCCGGGTAGCGGCGTCTTCCGAAACCGGGCAGGATTCGTAGCCCGGCATGAAGGGCAGCGTGTTGAGCGAAGGAAAAAAGTACCGCCGCGTAAAGATCTGCTCGGTCGCCAGCGCCGCCCGCACGGCCAGCATCTGCTCTTCGTCGGCAAACAGCACGGGGTAGTACGGGTAATTGTAGGCCAGGTTAGCGGCAAGGACTGGCCGCTCCAGGCCCTCAGGCAGCAGGGCTTCATCGTATTTCTCCGAAATCTCCCGTCGGCGATCAATCAGGCCCGGCACGTAAGGCAGGTTGCACAGGCCCATCGCGGCGTGAAATTCCGAGTTTTTGGCGTTGATGCCCATCGTGTGGTAATCGCCAAATTCCTGTCCCTGGTGGCCAAAGCTGCGGTAAAGGTTGATTTTTTCGGCCAGGTCGTCGTCGTTGGTGATGATGGCCCCGCCTTCGACGGTGTGAAATAGTTTCGTGGCGTGAAAGCTGCACGTGGCAATGTCGCCGTAGGAGAGCAGCGAGCGGCCGTTGAGCGTGGCCCCAAAGGCGTGCGCGCCGTCGTAAATAACTTTTAAATGGTGGCGTTCGGCGATTTCCGCCAGCGCCTCCACGTCGCAGGGCAGGCCGTACACGTGCGTACCCAGAATGGCCTGCGTGTCGGGCGTGAGGCGGGCTTCTACCTGAGCCGGGTCGAGGCAAAGCGTGTCGGGCAGCACGTCGGCAAACTGAATCTCGGCGTTTTCCCACAACACCACGTGTGAGGTGGCGCAATACGAAAAGGGCGTCGTGACGACGCCCTTCGTGATGTCGAGGGCTTTCAGCGCGATTTGCAGCGCGACCGTACCGTTGGCGCAAAAAAAGACGTGCTTCACGCCCAGGTACTGCCGCAGTTCTTCCTCCAGTTTCAGCACTTTCGGACCCGCGTTGGTCAGGTGGACGCTCGCCCAGATTTCCCGAAGGTGCGCTTCGTATTCCGCGTAGGGGGGCAGAAACGACTTGGTTACGTTGATCATGCGGGCACCTCCTCGACTTGTTGGATGGAAAACGGAAAACGCGGTCGCACCGCGCCCGGCCACTTGCCGTACCAGGCCACGTTTTCGCGAAAATCCTCGACCTTCAGCGTCACCGTTTCGGGAATCTGAAAAATAGCCGTGGCGGTGTCTTTCACGATCATCACCGAAAGCGTATAAACGCCATCGTTGAGGAATCCGCCGGGAATTTTGGTTTCGGCCCGAATCAGCCCCTGTCGGCAGGGAAGTACCGGCGTGGCGATATTGAAAATGGTTTCGCCCGACGCCGAATTGAAGTGCAGACTCAGGTTGAGGTCGGCCTGGTCGAGCAGATTCCAGAACTCGAAACTGAGCGTGAGTGGGGTACGGGTGTCAATGCGGCGCTGCTCGGTGAGGTAGTCGGGCGACACTTCCACCCGCTTCAGGCGCACCTGGTCGTTGCCGGGGGCGGTCACGGGGGTTTCCCATTCCTGCACCAGTTCCGTGCGCGAGACTTTGTTCATGTACGAGGCCACGACGTGCCCGGTTTCACCGTAGTCGATGAGGCGGCCTTTCTGCATGAAAATCGACTTGTTGCACAAACTTTGCACGGCGGTCAGGTTGTGGCTGACAAACAGAATCGTGCGGCCGCTGTCCGACACGTCCTTCATTTTGCCGAGGCATTTGCGCTGAAATTCGGCGTCGCCGACGGAAAGTACTTCGTCGATGATCAGGATTTCAGGTTCGAGGTGCGCGGCGATGGCAAACCCCAGCCGCATGTACATGCCCGACGAGTAGCGTTTAACGGGCGTATCGAGAAATTTTTCGGTGCCGCTGAAATCCACGATGGCGTCGAAGTGCCGCCGGATTTCGTCTTTTTTCATCCCGATGATGGCCCCGTTCAAGAAAATATTCTCGCGGCCCGTGAGTTCGGGGTGGAAACCCGTGCCCACTTCGAGCAAACTTGCCACGCGACCCTTGATGCTGATGCGCCCGGTGGTAGGTTCGGTAATGCGGCTCAGGACCTTCAGCAACGTGGATTTTCCGGCCCCATTGTGCCCGACAATGCCCACCCGGTCGCCGACAGCGATATCGAAACTCACGTCGCGCAAGGCCCAGAATTCTTCCTTTTCGTTAGCGGCTTCGGCGGCTTCCCGTCGGTACGCGCCATTGAGGGCCAGCTTGGTGTAATGCGAAAAAACATCCCTGAATCCCACCGGCCCACGGGCCTTTTTCTGGTGATCAATGATGTACTTCTTGGAAATATGTTCGACCTGAATTATCGACATTAGCAGGCAACCGTTTAGCGTTCAGCGAGCAGTGTTCATCGTTTTGCGGTTATCGTTTAGCTATATTCACCCTAAGCCCTAAACTTTGAACGCTAAACGCTTGACCCTGAACCCGCTTCAAATATAGTCAACGAAGGTGTTTTCGCGTTTGCGGAAAAACACCACGGCCAGCACCGTCGCCGCCAGAATAATCACGACCGACGGCACGAAGCTGGCCATGCGAAAGGGCGCATTACCCCCCAACAGGCACCAACGGAAACCATCGATAATGCCCACGATGGGGTTGAGGTTGTAAATCGGGTACCACCACTCGCGCTCGATGATGCGCGGTGAGTAGGCCACCGGACAGGCGTAATAACCGAACTGAATCAAAAAGGGCGTCAGTTGGGCTACGTCGCGGTATTTGACGTGCAGGGCCGCCAGCAACAACCCGAAACTAAACGCCGCCAGCATGGCCAGCAACATGAAGAACGGGGCGAAAACGACGTGCCAGCCCGGCGAAAAGCGATACCACATGTAAAGCGGGACGAGCAGCAGCGCCCCGATGAGGAAGTCGATCAGCCCCACCACCGCCGAACTGAACGGGATGATCAGCCGGGGAAAATACACCTTCGACACCAGGTTGGTGTTGCTCACGATGCTGCTGCTGACGGCCGACAGGGAGTTGGCGAAAAACATCCAGATCAGTACGCCCGTCAGCACCATGATGGCGTAGGGCGTGTTGGGCTCCGGCGGTACTTTGGCCACTTTGCTGAACGTGAATACAAAAATCAGCGTGGTAAGGGTGGGCCGCACGAAACTCCAGGCCACGCCCAGCACGGTTTGTTTGTACCGCACCGTCACGTCGCGCTGGGCCAGAATCCACAGCAGATCCCGGGACTTCCAGACGTCCGCCCAATAATGCCGTTCGGGGCGATTGGCTTCAATGACTGTTTCCTGCATAGGTATTCAGTTCACAGTTCAAAGTTTAACAGTTTACAGTTCACAGGAGATTCAATTGTCTTTCACTGTGAACCGATAAACTGTAACCTGTGAACTGAATTAATCTTTCATCAACTCCCGGTACGTACGGCGGAGCATCACAAACGCAATGCCGAGTACGGCCCCGAGAATCAGGCCGAATTTCTTGCTGCGGGCGGGATAAAACTCGCGGTAAAGCGGAAAAGTGGGCGAGTCGATGATGGTCACCAGCGGCGTTTCCCGGATGAGGGATTGCTGGATGGTTTCCACGCTCCGCAACGCTTCAATGTACATCGTACTGGCCAGCGACGAGTTGCGTTGCAGGCGCTGTTCGGTCACCTTCGGCGCTGCCACAATGAGGCCCTGGTTTTGGTCGATGTAACTGGCCAACTGCGATTCGTTGCGGTAAAGCGCCGTACGGAGCGAGTCGCGGCGCTTGCGGGCCAGTTCGAGCACTTCGATGGTTTTACGCGTTTTGTTGGTCTGGTAGTATTCGCTGATGGTATGCATCATGCCCTCGGCCAGCAGAAACGAGAGTTCTTCGTCGGTGGTGCCGATGCCAAACTCGATGATCGACGATTTCTTGTCGATTTGCCCCAGACCCAGGTTTGATTTCAGCTTCTCGCGAATCTGATTGAGGGCCGAGGCCTCCTTGCGGGTAAACCGTTCACGGGGTTTGTTCGGGTCGAAAAGGAATTTTTCGTACACCACGTTGTCCTTCCATTCTTTTTGCCGGATGTTGCTTCGCAGAATGTAGAAGTTGGCCATCAACACGTTGTGACCGCGAATGTTGACCTTGCGCAGCAGCGTGCGCTCCATCAGGGGGCGCGACTGAAACAGGATGTAGAAGTTTTCGCCCGAGAACAACCCGTTGTCCACCGGTCCAGCTCCCATGCCAAACATGCTGGCAAAATCACCGAACTGTCCGGGACCGCCGCCCTGGGTGTCGAGGTTGAACTGGTAGCGGGCAATGTACTTGGGCGGCTCGTAGTTGTACTCGTCGTAGAGCCAGCCCGCCAACCCGCCGACGAGCGTAAGGCCCACGATCAGGATCCAATTGCTCAGCAGCGTGTCGCGCACGCTTTTGGCTTGCTTAAGCAGTTTTTTCAGCGAATTGCCCGTACCCTCCGCCTGGTTGGGCAGGGGGTTGACGGGTCGTTCGAGAACCGGATAATCAACGGGGTTCATAGGATGTTTCTCCGAGGGATTATTTAAGTCTTTGAATCAACGCCAAAATGGTTATGATGCTACCCAAACCGGCAATTGTTTGCGCCAGCGTAGTCAGAATCTGCTGTGTGCTTACATCAGATTTAGTCTTCAGCGGGACAAGAATTTCCGAACCAGGATCGACCCGCGGGTACGAATTGAAAAACAGGAATCGTTTGGTTCGTTTCACGTTGCCGTTAGCGTACACCACGTACGAACGCCGCTTGATGGAACGGGCCGTGAAACCGCCCGCCCGCGAAATGTATTCCAAAAATCCTGCCCCCTGCGTAAACCGGGCCGTGTTTGGGTAAAGCACCTCGCCGCCGATGCGCACCGTCTGGAGTTGCTTCGGGATGTTGATCAGGTCGCCTTCCTGCAAAATCAGGTCTTCTTCCGAGTGTGGGTTGTTCAGGATGCGTTGCAGGTTGATGCCCACGCGGTCTTCTTTTTCGGGAGCCAGGGGTTCGGCTTGTACGGCGGCCCGCTGGCTGTCGTCACTGATGTCAGCAATCGTCTGCTGGCGTTGTTTAATTTCCGCCTCCGACAACTTCACGCGGCGCGTCAGCGTAGCGCCTTCCACGTAGGCGTACTGGGTAAGCCCCCCGGCCCGCTGAAGCACGTCGGTGATGCGCTCGTCGCGGTTGGTGATGCCGTACGGACCGGGGTTGACAATCTGGCCTCGCACCTCGACAAATTGCGGCTCCTGAAAATTGGGCACCGTGCGCACGTACACCTGGTCGAAAGGCTGCAACACGAAGGTAGAGGCACTGGGGCTTTTCTTCAAATCGCGGCTGATCGATACTTTAAAGGTTTGAGCTACTTCCGGCGAAACTTCCCGCGAAAGCGAATCATTTTTGCGCACCGGGCGCAGAACTTCCACGTTGTAGGTGGCCGCAGCCTCGGTGAGGCCCCCGGCGGCGATGATGAGGTCTTCGATGGTCATGCCCTCGTACCAGGGAAAATACCCCTGGTTTTCGCCCGACATCGGGTTGAGCACGTTGCCCTGGATGCGTACGTTGCGCCCCTGCCGCAGTTGGGCCGTCGAGAGAATATCCACGTTGTCTTCGCGCTGAAGCGGAATGTCGGGGACCTCGCCGCTGAGCACTTTGGCGAGGTCGAACGAAAGCATATCGTAGTTCAGATCGGCTTTTCGCCGCGTCAGTTGCACCCGGCCCGTGAAGGCGTCAGGCGTGATGCCTTCGGCGCGTTCCACCAGTTTGCGCAACGTCGTGTTTTCCTCGAGGGGGTACTGGCCGGGCCGGTACACGGCCCCCCGGATAAACACCACGTTGTTGTAGCGGTCCATGATTTTCTCGACCGCCACCACGTCGGCATTCTGAATGGGGAAATTGTTGACCTCGCTCCCGTCCACATCGATGAGGCGGCGGTCGCGGTCGGTGAGGCGAATCAACTGGAGTTTGGCGCGGTAGGCTACTTCAGTGAAGCCCCCGGCGTACTCGATAATCTTGCCGAGGGTTTCGCCGGGCAGGGCTTCAAACAAACCCGGTTTTTTCACCTCGCCGTTGAGGTCGATGCGGGTTTTGTAGGCGGGCACGAAGATCACGTCGTCGTCCTGCAAACTAATGTCGTTCTGCCGCTGGCCCGTCAGCAGGTAAGGGTAAAGGTCGATGGTGCGGAGAACTTTGTCTTTTCGCAGCAATTGAATGGTACGAAACGAACCGATTTCGGTGGGTCCGCCCGAATTGTAGAGGGCGTTGTACACCGTCGTGAGCGAGGTAACGTTGTAATCACCGGGCCGGGCCACTTCGCCCACGAGCTGAATGCGAATCGTCCGCACCTGATCAATGGTGACGCGGAGGTACGTGTTCTGCGGGCCATACGCACTGCTGCGCAGACCTGCGTAACGGGTGGCCATTTTGCTGCGGATGCGGTCTTCGGCCTGGGTGAGCGTCAACCCGGCCACCGGAATGGGACCCACCAAATCAACGATAATGTTGCCTTGGCGATTGACCACGAACGCTTTGTTCATCTCCGAATACCCGTACGTCAGGATATTGAGCACGTCGTCGGGACCAATGACGTAACTCGGCGGGGCCGACAGGCGCGGATTCGGTTCGAACGAAACCGGTCCGTTGCCGTTGAAAATGCTGTAGCCGAATACCCGGCGACGAATCCGGTCACGCTCGACTTCTTCGGGCGTCTCGGCCTCACGGTCGCGCACGCGGCGCTCGTTGTTTGCCTCGTCGGCATTCTGGGCGTCGGTGCCGTCGGCGTTTTGCCCGTTTGCATTCTGCCCGTTGGCATTCGACTGGTTGGCGTTGCCCGTGCGCGGGTTGGTGGTGCCGTTCGGGTTGGCGTTGGTGCGCGGTTGCGTGCCGGTGTTGCGCTGGGGTGGAGCAACGGTGCCGTTGGGGTTGCGGCCCGTGTTGGGCGTCACAGCCGGTTGGTTGCGGTTGCTCGGCAACGTGTTCGGGGAAACCGTGCCGGGTGCCGGTCTACCCGACGAGGGAACCTGCGACGGACTTGTCGGAAACTGCGAGGGAGCCGTGGCGGGTGCCGAGGGAGCGGGGGTAATCTGGGCCTGAGACGCCGTTACGATGAGCGCAAGCAGGGCGAAAGTCCGCCCGAAATGAAGAAGAACCGGTTTGGAAAAAGGCACGTGGAGGGAGGGCGGTACTACCTTAAAAAAAGAGCGCGACAACGGAGTGCGGCTTGGAAACATTGTTGTAGGCTTTTGGGATGGAGTATCGGGCGACCAGCGTTAGATACAAGAATGAAATTGAGAGAGGAATATTGTGTTTTTTTTATTTTCAAAACGACGGGCTGGCAACCAAGCCACAAAGTAAATGAACTTTTCGTATAACACAGAATTGGAAATCGGATTAAATATTTCGTGCCACATCGCGAAATCCTTGTTCGGAAATTGAATTTATTTTATTTTTAGACAGTGAAAAAAGACTCAAAATCCAGCCTCATGGCCGAAAAAGACCCCGTTCAATACACCGAAGAAAGCATTCGATCCCTCGATTGGAAAGAACACATCCGTCTCCGCCCGGGCATGTACATCGGCAAGCTTGGCGACGGCTCCGCCCCCGACGACGGCATCTACGTGCTCGTCAAGGAAACCATCGACAACGCCATCGACGAGCACGTCATGGGCTACGGCAAAACCATCGAAATCAAGATCACCGAACACCGCGTCGAGGTGCGCGACTACGGCCGGGGCATCCCGCTCGGGAAGGTCGTTGACGTGGTAAGCAAAATTAATACCGGAGGCAAATACGACTCGGGCGCGTTTCAGAAAGCCGTTGGCCTCAACGGCGTCGGGACGAAAGCCGTCAACGCCCTTTCTTCGTATTTCAAGGTGCAGTCGTTCCGCGACGGTCAGGCCAAGTGGGCCGAATTCGAGCGCGGCGTACTCACGCGCGAATCCGTTGGCTACGAACCCACCGACGAGCGCAACGGCACACTGGTGAGTTTTGAGCCGGATGACACGGTGTTCAAGCATTTTCGCTTCACGCCCCAGTTTCTGGAAAGCCAGATTTGGAATTATGCCTACCTCAACGCCGGGCTGACGCTCGTTTTCAACAAGCAAAAGTACGTAGCCCAGCGCGGGTTGCTCGATTTGCTCGATGGCAAAACCGACGCCGACTCGATTCGCTACCGCATCATCCACCTCAAAGGCCCCGACATTGAGATTGCCCTTACCCACGGCAATGCCTACGGCGAAGAGCACTACTCGTTCGTCAACGGCCAGAACACCACGATGGGCGGCACCCACCTGGCCGCTTTCCGCGACGCCGTGGGGGATACGGTCAAGGATTTTTTCAAGAAAGACTACTCGAAGGTCGACGTGCTGACGAGCATCGTGGCCGCCGTTTCGATTCGGGTACAGGAACCCGTCTTTGAATCGCAGACAAAAACGAAGCTGGGATCCATCAACATGGCTCCCGACCCGAGTTCGCCCACCGTGAAGGGGTACATCAGCGAGTTTGTCAAAACCGAACTCGACAATTTCCTCCACCAGAATCCATCGGTGGCCGAAGCGATGAAAAAGCGCATCGAGCAGTCGGAGCGCGAGCGCAAGGAAATCGCGGGCATCAAGAAACTCGCCAACGAGCGGGCCAAGAAAGCCAGTTTGCACAACAAAAAACTGCGCGATTGCCGGGTGCACCTGCCTGACGAGAAATCGGACGACCGCTTTGAAACGACGCTGTTCATCACCGAGGGCGACTCGGCGAGTGGTTCCATCACCAAAAGCCGCAACGTGCAGACTCAGGCCGTGTTCAGCCTGCGCGGCAAGCCGCTCAACTGCTTCGGTCTGACCAAAAAAGTGGTCTACGAAAACGAGGAGTTCAACCTGCTCCAGCACGCCCTCGACATCGAAGACGGCCTCGACAGCCTGCGTTACAACCGCATCGTCATCGCCACCGACGCCGACGTGGACGGGATGCACATCCGCTTGCTGATGCTCACGTTTTTCCTGCAATTTTTCCCCGATTTGGTCCGCAACGGGCACGTGTACATTCTGGAAACGCCGCTGTTTCGGGTGCGTAACCCCAAAAACCATAAGGAAACGACGTACTGCTATTCGGAAGAAGAAAAACAGAAGGCCATCGCCAAACTCAGCAACGGAGGCCGGAAGGTCGAAATCACGCGGTTCAAAGGACTGGGTGAAATTTCGCCCGACGAATTCGGCAAATTCATCGGCGACGACATGCACCTGGAGCCGGTAATTTTGCAGAAAGAAACCACCGTGCCGAAGATTCTGAGTTACTACATGGGCAAAAACACGCCCGAACGCCAGCGGTTCATCATCGAAAACCTGGTGATTGAAAAAGACGAAGTGGAAGCGACGCTGGAGGTAGCTTGAGTTTCGGCTGGACGAATGCGAACACGGATTTAACCGGGGCGCGCAGCCGGAAATTACGGGTCTGCACGGATTTAAAAATCAGTGAAAACCAGTTTCCCGCCTAATCCGTGTTCCCATTTTCTATTTTTGCCAAAACCTACCTTCTTCTCCATGACCCTTGAAGACTTACGCGCCCGCATCGACGCCCTCGACAACCAACTCCTTGATTTGCTCAACGACCGCATGGAAGTTGTTCGGCAGGTAGGCGAACTGAAGCGGTCGAGCAACGCGCTCATTTACCGGCCCGAACGCGAGAAGTACATCCTCGACCGCCTCGACGGGCGCAACGAAGGGCTGCTCAACCGCGCCGCCATCGAGGCGATTTTCCTGGAAATTTTCGCCGTTGCCCGTACGCTTGAACTGCCCGAGCGGGTGAGTTACCTCGGGCCGGAGGGCAGTTTCACGCACCAGGCCGCCGAAAGCCGCTTCGGGGCGCTGTGCGAGTACGACGCGTTGCCCACCATCCGTTCGGTGTTCGAGGCCGTTGAAACAGGCCGCGCCCGCTTCGGCGTGGTGCCGATTGAAAACAACCAGGAAGGCGTCGTTTTTGAAACCATCGACAATTTGAACGAGAAAGACGTCCGCATTGCCGCCGAGGTCGTCACGCCGATTCACTTCGCCTTCGTCACCCAGGCCGAAAAACTGACCGACATCCGGGCGATTTACTCGAAAGACATTGGCTTTCGGCAGTGCAAAAAGTTCCTTGATGACTATTTCGATGGCCTCAGCCCCGAAATTATTCCCGTCGAATCGACCTCAAAAGCGGCCAAACTTGCCGCCCATGATCCCCACGCTGCGGCCATTTGCTCGCCCATCGCGGGGAAAATCTTCGGCGTGCCCGTGCTCTTCGACAACATCCAGGACAGCAGCGTGAACCGGACGAGGTTTTTGCTGCTGGCAAAAGATTTTCAGAACCAGCCCAGCGGCAACGACAAAACAACGGTCATCGTCAACTTCCCCGATTCCGACAAGCCGGGGACGCTTTCCAAATTTTTGCGGGAATTCGAGTTGTACGACATCAACCTGACCAAACTCGTCAGCCACCCGTCGCGGGCCGGGGCGGGGTTTGGGTTCTGGTTTTTGATGGAATTCGAAGGGCACTTCCACGACGAGCGCATTCAGCGGGCCATCAAACGCGGCCCCGCCGACGTGAAGTGGTTGGGGAGTTACGTGAAACTGGTGGACTGAGAAACTGTGAATGAGAAATTTCGTTAAACCCCGGTTCCTGTTTTCAAAAGGTTTCGCGCCGTCACTTCATCCAGTTTTAATTGCTCGATGAGCGCGGGCAGGCCGCCGTACTTCTCTTCGGCGCGCATCCAATCCACGAATTCCAGCGTAAGTTTCTCGCCGTAAATGTCCCGACCGAAGTCGAAAATGTTCACCTCGATGGTGCGGCCAATGCCGCCGACGGTCGGGTTGGTGCCGACACTGAGCATCCCGCCGAGCGTTTGCCCGCGCCAGCGCACGTGCACGGCGTAAATACCCAAAGCAGGCACCAGTTTATAATCTTCGTGTATTTCGAGGTTGGCCGTGGGGTAGCCAATCGTGCGGCCCAGTTGCCGGCCTTTCACCACCGTGCCCGTCAGCGGGTAGTTCCGGCCCAGAAACTGCGCCGCGTGCCGCACCTGCCCGCTCAGCAGCGCCGCCCGGATTTGCGACGAACTCACGGCCACGTGTTCGATGTCCTGCCGGGGAATTTCCTCAATCGTAAAGCCGTATCGATCCGCGTTGGCGCTCAGGTAATCGAAACCGCCCTCGCGGTTGCGCCCAAAGCGGTGGTCGTAGCCGATGACGAGCGTGCGGGTGCCAATGGTCTCAATCAGAATTTTTTGAATGAATTCTTCGGACGTCAGCAGCGAGAAATCGCGCGTGAACGGAATTACCAGCAGGTGATCGACGTTCTGGGCGGCCAGCAAGTCAATTTTTTCGTCGAGCGTGGAAAGCAGCTTCAGGTTCGGGCTGTCGGCGGCCACGACGGTGCGCGGGTGCGGAAAGTACGTGATGACGACCGATTCGCCGCCCGTGGCATCGGCCACTTCGCGCAACCGACCCAGGATTTTCTGGTGACCCAAATGGACCCCGTCGAACGTGCCGCTGGTGACGACCGCGTTGGGTAGACGCCGGAATTGCTCGATGCCGTAAGAAACGTTCATGCAAAAAAGTCAGGACGGCTTGGGCGGGGCAATGGATTGGCGCGCCGCCTCGAACGCCTCGATGGTTAACGCGTCTTCCACCCGAAAGTTTCCGATGCGGGTGCGCCGCAGCGCGCTCAGGTACGCGCCCGACTGGACGGCCAGGCCCAAATCGCGCACGAGGCTGCGAATGTACGTGCCTTTCGAGCAAACAACCCGAAAACCGACTTCGGGGAACCGGCTGGCGTCGAGGTCGAACACGGAAACTTCGACCGACCGGGCTTTCAACTCAACTTCGTCGCCCCGGCCCTGATGGGCTTTTTTGTAAGCCCGCTTACCATTCACTTTGATGGCCGAGAACACGGGCGGAATCTGCTCGATGCGCCCGGTCAGGCTGGCGGCGGCGGCGGTCAGGAGTTCGGGCGTAATGTGGTTGATGGGAAATTCGGCGTCGAAGTCGCGCTCCAGATCGAACGAAGGCGTGGTTTTGCCGAGCACGAGCGTGCCGGTATATTCTTTTTCCTGGGCCTGAACTTCATCGATTTGCTTCGTCATCCGGCCCGTGCAGCAGATCAGCAGCCCCGTGGCGAGCGGGTCGAGCGTGCCGGCGTGGCCGATTTTTTTGAAATTTCCGGCGCGTTTTAACTTCCGCACCACGTCGAACGACGTCCAGCCCAGCGGCTTGTCGATGAGAAGTACCTCGCCGGGATCAACGAAATTCAGGTTGGAGATTTCGGATTGCGGAGTTAGCACCGTTTAAACAATCGAAAGTTTCACCCCGCTCGCCAGCAGCGCCAGAATCACCACGCCGACGGCGATGCGGTACCAGCCAAAGGCCCGGAACCCATATTTGGTCAGGAAGTTGATGAAAAACCGGATGGCCAGCATCGCCACCACGAAGGCCACGACATTGCCAACGACCAGCATCTGCACATCGGCGGAACTCAGCGTGAGGCCGTCTTTGTAGAAATCGTAGAGTTTTTTAGCCGTCGCCCCGAACATGGTCGGCACCGCCAGGAAGAACGAAAACTCCGCCGCCTGTTTCCGACTCAACCCCTGCGCCATGCCCCCGACGATGGTCGCCGCCGACCGACTCACACCGGGAATCATCGAAATGCACTGAAACAAGCCAATCGTGAAGGCTTTCGGGTAGGTGATGAGGCGGTTGTTGGGGTTGCGAAACCACCTGTCGACGAACAGGAGCACCACGCCGCCCACGAGCAGCGAAATGGCCACCGTCGTCACACTTTCGAGCAGGCTGTCGATCAAATCGTTGAGCAACAGCCCCAGCACCATGGCCGGGATGAAGGCCACCAAAAGTTTAAAGTAAAAATCGAGCGATTGGAAAAACCGTTTAAAGTACAGCACGACCACGGCAAGAATGGCCCCCAACTGCACGCAAACGGTAAATAATTTGACGAAGGCCGATTCCTCAATACCCATCAGCGAGGAGGCGATGATCATGTGGCCGGTGGACGATATGGGAAGGTACTCGGTCAGCCCCTCGACGATGGCGAGGATGAGGGTTTGGATGAGGGTCATGGAGTCGGGTGAATCGGGTTGTTCGTAGCGGCGGGCGACAAACAACTAAACGGGTTTACGCAGGATGGCCCAGAATTCGAGCAGGAAACCGGCCATCGTCACGATGGGGCCGAGGGTGAGGCCCAGAAAGCCAAAGCCAAATTCCTGGTTGTCGAAACTCATGATGAGAAAGCCCACGAGAATCACCACCACGCCGACAACCATCAGCAGGTAGTTGGTGCGGCCAAACGGCAGGGCCGCTTTGGGCGAGACCGCCGGAGTTCCTTTTTGATCAGGTTTCATAAACGAAGTTGAAAATCAGTAGAGTTCGTCGAGGGAAAGCCGCAGGTACCGCTCCACCGACTGGAACGTGCTCAGCACAGCAATTAATACGCCCAGCAGCACAATCGCCGCACCGAGGAGGAGCATTTTACCGGGTTCCTGCAAGCCCCGGAGTTCGGGAATGTTGGCGTTGGCCACTTCGAGCAGACCGAAGAGCAACACGCAGGCAATCAGGCCGCTGAGCAGGCCCTGCAAGGCCCCTTTCCCCAGAAACGGCTTGCGGATAAAGCCGTGGGTGGCCCCGACGAGTTGCATCGAGCGAATCAGGAACCGCTGCGAGTAAAGCGAGAGTTTGATGGTGTTGTTGACCAGCAGCACAATCACGAGCAGCAGTAACCCGACGAACACCGACAACACGAGGTAGATTTTGGTAAAATTCCGGTTCACCTCGTCGGCGAAGTCGCGGACATAATCGGCTTCGCGTACGCCGCTGAGGCTTTCGAGGTCGGCTTTGACGGCTTTCAACTGCGCTTCCGAAAAATAGTCGTCGCGCACTTTCAGGTTGTACACGTCGAGAAGGGGGTTTTCGCCGAGCAGTTCCTTGAAATCTTCGCGGGTGTCGCGGATGAATTTTTCAGCGGCCTGTTCTTTCGAGACGAAGCGAATCTGCGGCTGATCGTTCAGGGTTAGCACGTACGGTTTTTGGGAAAGTTTCTGGAAAAGGGCGTCGCGCTGGCCGGCCTGGGTTTCGTCTTCGACGTACACCTGCACCTCCAGGTTCTGCTTGACGATTTCGGAAAGCTTGCGCCCCGAGAGCGTCAGCAACCCACATAACCCGATGAGAAACAAGGCGATGGTCAGACTGATGGTGACCGTCAGGTTCGGGTAGGGACTGCGTTTGCTGGTTCTGCGGTTGGCCATCGTGTTGGGGGTACGGTCGCAAAAATACGGGGATTTCCCAAAAGCGAAAGCCCGCAGCAATGCGCCACGGGCCGATTAAGAAAAATTAACAGCGTGAATCATTTAATTTCTCCGGCTCATCTCGTCCCGGATTTTGGCCGCCCGTTCGTACTCTTCGTGGGCCAGGGCTTCGTCGAGCATCCGCTGGAGTTCGTCGAAACTGTTGTCGCGGAGTTGGTCGGTAAACGGTTTCGACGACGCCTGGGTCCGCCGGGGCACCAATTCTTCGTCTTCGTCGTCCTCGTCTTCCTCATCGCGGGTGGCGGCTTCGCTGGCTACGATGCCCGCCTCGGAAAGAATGGTTTCGTAGGTGTAAATCGGCACGCCAAACCGCAGCCCGATGGCGATGGCGTCGGAGGGGCGGGCGTCCACCACGCGCTCGTTCAGCTTGTCCGAACACACGACTTTCGCGAAGAAAATGCCTTCGCGCAGCTCTGAAATAACGATTTCGGTAACGTTGAAGTGGAAATTCTTGGCGAAGGACTTGAACAGGTCGTGCGTCATGGGGCGGTTGGGCACGATCTTCTCGATTTCGATGGCAATGGCCTGGGCCTCAAACATTCCAATGATGATGGGCAGTCGTCGGTTGCCGTATTCTTCACCCAGCACGAGTGCAAACGAGCCGGTCTGCGACTGGCTGGGCGATAGCCCCAGGATTTCCAACTTTATTTTTTCCACTACGCAATTTTTAATTTGAGCAGGCAAAAATAAAGAAAAAGGAGAAGGGAGGAAAGGAGGAAGGACAAAGGAAATGCGCTCTTTGTGCTTTCTTCCTCCTCTCCGCGTGGTCAACCCGCCGACTGCACGGCTTTCGTGAGCCGGGGGAGAATGTCGAACACGTCGCCCACAATGCCGTAATCGGCGGCTTTGAAAAACGGCGCTTCGGCGTCTTTGTTGATCACCACGATGACTTTCGAGCCGTTGACACCCGCCAGGTGCTGGATGGCCCCCGAAATGCCGCAGGCCACGTACAAATTTGGGCTGACTTTGATGCCCGTTTGCCCGATGTGCTCGTGGTGGGGCCGCCAGTCGAGGTCGCTGACGGGTTTGGAGCAGCCCGTGGCCGCGTGGAGGGCATGGGCGAGGTCTTCGAGAATGCCCCAGTTTTCGGGGCCTTTCATGCCGCGTCCGCCCGACACGATGATGTCGGCTTCAGTGAGGGGTACTTCGCCGTCGGCTTTTTCCACGCCGGTTACTTTGGCCGCGAAATCGCCGTCGTTGAGCGCCGGGCTGAAGGCATCGACGCTCGCTTTGGCGTCGGTAGTTTCGGGGGCAACGGCGTTTTTCTTGACGGTAATGATTTTTACCTCCGACGTCATTTCGGTAACGGCGAAGGCTTTGCCGGTGTAAATGCTCCTCTTCACGCGCAGGTTCGAGGCGTCGCCTTCGGGCAGGTCCACAACGTTGGATACCAGCCCGGCTTTCAGCTTTCCGGCAGCACGGGCGGCTACGGCGTCGCCGAGCGCCGATTTGGCGATCACGACTACCTGCGCGCCTTCCTGCTGCGCGGCGGCGGCCAGTACGCTGGCGTAGGCCAGGTTGTTGGTCTGGGCGAGGCGTTCGTCGGCGGCGTGGAGCACTTTCGTGGCCCCGTAGTGGCCAGCCAGTTCGAGTTCGGCGGGTTCAGCCGGACCGATGGCCAGGGCCGTGGCCGTGGTGCCGAGCATCCGGGCGACTTTCGCCCCGTAAAAAACGGCTTCCAGTGAGGACTTCCGGATGGAACCGTTATCGAGTTCAGTGAAGATTAGAACGGACATTTTAATGAAGAGTGTAAAGTGAAAAGTGAAAAGTTGACATTGTAAAGTGAACAGTGAGCGGCGCGAAGCAACTTATCACTCTTCACTTTACACTTTTCACTATAAAACCTTCGCCTCGGTGCGGAGCAGCCGGATGAGTGTCTCGGCTTCCTCGGCGGGAATCATCTTGCAGGCTCCTTTTGCCGGGGGCAGTTCGTATTTCTGAACCTTCGTCAGACTATCGTTGCCAGTTGGCTCCACGATTTTGAGCGGCTTGGTGCGGGCGGTCATGATGCCGCGCATGTTCGGAATTTTCCACTCGGCAATCGGCTCCTGGCAACCCAGCACCAGCGGCAGGCTGGCTTCGAGGGTTTCCTTGCCGCCTTCGATTTCGCGGGAAAATTTGGCCGTCGTGCCCTCAACGTCGAGTTTCATCACGGGCGAAAACGACGGAATGCCCAGCATTTCGCCCACGATGCCGTGCACCTGCCCACCGTTGAAATCGATGGATTCGCGGCCCATCAGAATCAGGTCGTACTGTTCTTGTTTGGCAATGGCGACGATTTGTTCGGCCACGAAGTAAGCGTCGGTGGGTTCGGCATTAACCCGAATGGCGTCGTCGGCCCCGATGGCCAGGCACTTGCGGATGACGGGTTCGCTGTCGGCCTCGCCCACGTTGAGCACCGTCAGGGTGCCGCCGAGTTGTTCTTTCAGTTCCACGGCGCGGCTGAGGGCGTAGTCGTCGTACGGCCCGGTGATGTACTGCACCCCGGTTTTGTTGAATTTCGTGTCGCCGTCGGTGAACGAAATTTTGGCCGTGGTGTCGGGCACACTCGTCACGCAGACTAAAATTTTCATGCTGCTTGGTTTTAGAATTTGGTGAAGGTTCGTCTACACAAATGACGGAACTTTGCGCGGCGAAAGTAGCAACTATCCCCGAAGAACCGTATGCACGCATACTAAATTTTTGCCCGCTCTTTTTTATGAATAACGACCGCCTGCGCCAGTTGCTCCATTTTTACGCCGAAGACCCCGCCGACCCATTCAATTCGTACGCGCTGGCGCTGGAATACAAGAAAACTGATCCCAGCCAGGCCGCCTTTTTTTTCGGCAAACTTCTGGCTGATTTTCCCGACTACTTGCCGACGTATTACCACGCCGCCCAGTTTTTTGCCGAGCAAAACGAGTCGGCGCGGGCGAAGGCCATTTTTGAAAAAGGCATCGTGCTGGCCCAGACAACTGGTCAGGAAAAGACGCTCCGCGAACTCCGGGGGGCGCTTCAACGCTGGACCGACGAGTGGGAGGAGTGAAACGCAGGGATCAGCCGCCCGGTGCCAGCACCCGCAATTGCTGCGGTTCGAGTCGCACGACCACCCGCCGATCAGGTAACAGCAGCGGTTCGCCGTCGTAGTGAAGCATCAGCGGTTTCCTCGCTTCGAGCACAAACTGCCGACCTTGTTGGGTGGCATAGTACCGCGAACCGGGCAACTGTCGCGTAAACAACCGGGCGCTCATCACGGCGGCGAGGGATTTTGGAAACGGGCTTAGCACGGCCAGGTCGAGGAGGCCGTCGTCGAGGCGGGCGGCCGGAGCAATCCAAGCGTTGTTGCCGTACTGCCCGGCGTTGGCGAAGGTGATGGAAAAAGCCCTGGTTTCCTCCGCAATCGCGAATTCCCCCACGCTGAGGGCATAGGTCTCCGCCTGGTAACGCCAAAGGGTCTTGGCGGTGGTGCGGGCGTAGGTGCTCAGGCCGCGACCCGGCTGGGCGGCGAACGAATGCGCCACCCGGGCGTCGAAGCCCACGCCCGCCGTGCAGAAAAATGGGATGTCATTCAGAAAACCCACGTCGATTGACAAAATTTCCGCTCCGTTCAGGGCGAATTCAATCGCGTGTTGGGTGTTCATCGGCAGGCGCAGGTGGCGTGCCAACCCGTTGCCGGAACCCAGCGGCACAATGCCTAACGCCACCGACGACCCCAGCAAACCCCGTCCCACTTCGTTGACGGTCCCGTCGCCACCCATCGCCACCACGGCCCGCACGCCTTCGGCCACGGCCTGCGCCGCCAGTTTGGTGGCGTGTCCGGGGCGCTCGGTGAGCAGGAGCCGGGCAGTAGGTTGCCGCCGGACGAAGTCAAGAAGTTGGTACTTGCGGCTGGCGGACAGGACGCCCGAAATGGGGTTAAAAACAAACCAGGTTTCCGGAGGCATGGCGGGAAAATAAGGCGGAAAAACCCAATATTACGAAGACGCCTCTTCGCATTGGGAAAATAAAGAAGCCCGGCCTTGCGGTCCGGGCTTTGTGGTGGAAAAGACGTTGTCAGTACGAACGTTCGCGTTCGCGGGCCTGGTAATTGATGGAAAACGTCCGGTAGCCCGACAGCACGTTGCGGGCCGCCACGCCGAGAGTTTTCCGGTCGAAGGAATTGCCGCCTTCCGGGGCCACCCGCGCCGCGTAGCCCTGCCAGACGGTTTTGTTCATGAAACTGTCCTGCAATTGGATCAGCAGCGTGCCTTTTTTCAGAAAAGCCTTATCGACGGTGTAGTCCACGTCGGGGTAGCGGTAATTACGAACGTAGGTGTTGAGGCGGATTTTATCGGGGTGCAGCGAGTAAAACACCAGCATGTCGGGGTTTTCGAGCGTGTACTGAAACCCACGCAGTTGCATTTGCCGGTTGATTTCGGCCCGGATGACGTCGTGCTGGAAACTCGAATCCGCCGAAGCGATCGGGTCGAACACGATGCAGTACGTGTTGTACAGGTGGGTGTAATTGGGAGCGTACCCGGAATGAACCATCAGACCCTTCGGGTTACAGGCCATCAGCAGCAGCGCCGCAGCCAGCGGCAAAAGGCAACGTCGAACGTGTGACATGGGAGGAGTAAGGGTAGTAGATGTTTGACAAGTTGAAACTGGTTGTTTTCAAAAAGGTTTCTGCGCGGGATTTAGGCGACGGGATACTGCCAGGAACTCCGGTACGCCCGGCGCAACAGGCCGTTGGCTTCGGAATCGTTTAAAATTAGTTCTTTTTCGCCGTCTCCTTCGAGGCTGCGGCCTAATTTATAACTCAATATATCCAACAGAGCGAGGTTGGTCGGGCGGTGACCGATTTCAATATCGCTCCCGGGGCGGTCGCCGGTTGAGATGGCCTCTAAAAAATTGGCCCACAACGGCGCAATGTTTTGCTGGTCAGCTTTATTGAGTTGCGGATTCTGGTGGAGAATCGGCTTGTTTTTGCTCGACGGGTAAAACGCCCAGCCGTCGATTTACCCCGTGTGAAACGTGCCTCCGTGCCAATTTTAAAAATTCCATGCCCGGTACGTGTGCACCTGCACAACCACGTTGTGCGTGCAGCGACTACCACCGCCCGTCCTTCGGCGAGGGTGGTGCTGGTGGGCTTTTCCACGTAGCAAATGTACCCCGGCTTTCACGGCGGCAATGCCGCAGAGCGGATGGAATGCAGTAATCGGGCGTGGCCACAGCTACGATTCCGGGTTTTTCCTTCAGGGACATTTCGCCGAGGTAACCGCGATACATACGGGGGCGGTCAGTGGTGAGTTTGCTCAGTAGGGAGATGGCGGAAGTTTTGTGCAGAAATTCGCGGCAATGCATAGTTTGATTCGGTGAAAACGCCCGATGGACCGATTCCGGGAAAAACGCCCTCAACCTACGCATACGGAAGGAAAAATGGAAAGGTTGGCTGCACAATTCCAAGTTTCGACCGAAAGGCCGAAGAAAAATTGGTCATCGGCACTGTGCACCGCCGGTGAATGGGGAAAATCAAAGTTGCCGAAGCAGTTCGCTCACCAGCCAGGTGAGTCCCGGCTCGGCCCGCCCGGCGGCGGCAATGATTTTCTGAATGTCGGCTTTTTCGAGCGTTTCGGGCAGGCACAGGTCCGTGATGACCGACACGCCGAAGCAGCGCAGGCCTATTTGCCGCGCTACAATCACCTCCGGCACGGTGCTCATGCCCACGGCGTCGGCCCCGATTTGCCGCAAGAAACGGTATTCGGCGCGGGTTTCGAGTTGCGGTCCGCCCACGCTCACGTACACGCCCCGGTGGCAGCGGATGCCTGCTTCAACGGCGATCTGAACCGCTTTTTCGACCAACTCCGGGTCGTACACCGCGCTCATGTCGGGCCAGCGGTCGCCAAACGAAGGGTCGTGGGGACCCCGGAGCGGATTTTCGGGCAAAAGCAGGCTGATGTGATCGGTGAGCACCATCAGGTCGGCGGTCTGAAAGGCCGGATTGAGGCCCCCGGCGGCGTTCGACACCAGCAGCGTTTGCACGCCCAGCGCTCGCATCACCCGCACGGGAAACGTCACCTGCGCCATCGAGTAGCCCTCGTAGTAGTGAAACCGCCCCTGCATGCACACGACGTCCCGGCCCGAAAGTGTGCCAAGCAGCAACTTGCCCTTGTGAAACTCAACCGTCGAGGTAGCGAAGTGGGGAATGACTTCGTAGGGAATTTCGGCCTGCACGGTGATTTCCTCGGCCAGTTGACCCAGGCCTGTGCCGAGGATGATGCCGGTGGTGGGCTGAAAACCAGGAAGCAGGGATTGAATGAATTCGGTGGCTTGCTGAATGGGTTCGGGCATGGAGCGACGCAGTTTTAGGGCGAATTAGCGGAATTTGGCCAATTATTCACCTCATTACTCAGGGCGAATGCCAGAGCGTGTTTCAGACAGGAAGAAGTTCAAGCGGAGGAAGTGACTGATTTTCAGTAAACCATCAAGCAAAAAACAACCGCACGGCGTCGGTACGTGCGGTTGTTGAAAAACTCAACTGCTGTCAATCCTTCGATTGCGTAACCTCATAAGACACCTGCGGGCGGGCGTGGGCCGTCGTGTAGAGTTTGAAATATTCGGTGGCCTTGGTCTTGCCGTACATTTTGGTCAGCAGGCTCTCGATGTCGTAATCGGCGCCCTTGATGACCGGGTCCATCACGAAGAAATAGGAGTACGAACCGTCGGGTTCGGCTTTGGTGGGGTGCAGAACGCGAGTTTGCTGCATTACTTTTTGGTCGGCGGCGTTGAGTTTGGAGGCTCCAGCCCAGAAAATCTCGTGGAGGAACCGCTCGTACTGGGCGCGTTTATCTTTTTTAATCGGGTCGAGGCACACCCAGACGCCTTCGCCGGGTTTGGCCGCCGGGCGGGTGGCGGGTTTCGTTTGGGCGAACGAGGAAGCGGCAGTTGCGAGCAGCACAAGGAGCAGGAATGGTTTCATGAAAAGAGGGATTTAAGGGTGAAAAAGGGTGAAAGAATTACTTGGCGGGGCGGCTGGAGTTGCCGATGTCGCGGTGAAGTTTCCATTGGCCGTCTTCTTTTTTCCAGACTACGAGGTAATTGCCCTCGTCGAGCATGGTTCCGGCAGCGTCGAAGCTGGCAAACCGCCCGGTTTCGAGCAGAAACGCCCCGGCGGGTTCGGCCTCGACTGTTTCAAGCTTCATCCGCCGGACGCCCGCGTCGTAGACGCTTTTCCAGAACGCATCGAGCGCCGCTGTGCCGCGCACCGGCTCGCTGTGGGCGTTGTACATCGCTGCGTCGCGGGTGTAGAGGCTACTCATGCCGGTGGCCCCGTGGGCGAAGGCCTCCATGAATTTTTGGTTGGCCGCCACGATGCTGGCTTTAGCGGTTTGAGCCGTTGCCGCGCCGTTGGACAGCGTGACGATGGCCAGGGTGCTCAGGAGAAAAAGGAAAGAGGTACGCATGGTTGAGGAGGTTACACGTTGAAAAAAGTGGAAGCAGCTACTTTTCGCGTGGTCGGAAGAGATTGAAAAGATGATTCAAAGGTTGCCGGTGAACGGTGAGCCGGGCAAGAAGGAAATGACCCGAAATCAGGGGGTATTTTTCCCGGTTCGGTGGCAATTGGACGAAGAAGAGGTGGCGGGTGGCAAACAGGCAAGGTCAGGCAATTAAGTGATTTAGTGAGGAATACCCTCTTTTTTCTTTGCTGAAAAGCCAGGAGCCGATACGAGCCTATGACCGGAAAGAGGTGGTTTTGCTCCAGAACCACCTGCCCGAGCATAGGGATGTTGCGCGGGAAAAGGGGCTATTACAGGCAGCTTTTGCCCGCCACGAACCCCGTCGTCCAGGCGGCCTGAAAGTTATATCCGCCGGTAATGCCGTCAATGTCGAGCACTTCGCCCGCGAAAAACAGGCCGGGACAGCGGCGACTTTCCAGCGTTTGCGGGTGTACCTCGGTCAGGGCCACGCCGCCGCAGGTGACGAATTCTTCCTTGAATGTGGTTTTTCCCCGCACCGGAAACGTGCCGTTGGTGAGCAATTCGCCGAGCCGGTTTACGGCTTTGGCCGGTGCTTCGGCCCACCGCGTGGTTTCGTCCAGACCCGCTTCGGCCACGAAGGCCCGCCACAACCGCTGTGGCAGGCCAAACTGCGGATGCGAAGCGACCTGCTTGCGGGCGTGGGCGCGGCGGTTTTCGGCAAAAGTCGCCAGAACCTCGTCGGTTTTTTTCGGGAAAACCCAATTGAAAGCCGCCTCGAACTGGTAGGTTTTTTCGGCCAGTTCGCGGGCGGCCCACGCCGACAGTCGCAGCACCGCCGGGCCGCTGAAACCCCAGTGCGTGAGCAGCACCGGGCCGGATTGGGCCGATTTCGTACCCGAAAGCCGCACGGCGGCACCGGGAACGGCCACGCCCGCGAGCGGGAGCAGGGGCGAGGCGGGCACGTTGAACGTGAACAGCGACGGCACCGGAGGCACCACCGCGTGGCCCAGTTTTGCCAGCCAGCCGTAGCCCGCCAGGTTCGGGTTGCCGCCCGTCGTAACAATCACCCGGTCGGCTTCAATCGTTTCGCCGGTCGCCAACTCTAAATGGTAAACCGTGGACTCAAAACTGATTTTTGAAACGCCCGCTGAGGTTCGCACTTCTACGCCGAGGCGACGGGCCTGGTTCAGCAAACAATCCACCACGTCGGCGGAGTCGTCACTGACGGGGAAAATCCGCCCGTCGGGTTCGGTTTTTAGCGGCACGTCACGCTGCTCGAACCACCGAACCGTGTCGAGGTTGTTGAATTGCTTGAACAGGGGCCGGAGAAACTTCTCCCCACGCGGGTAGCCCTGCCCCAGGTGCGCCACCGACGGCGCGGCGTTGGTGACGTTGCAGCGGCCCCCGCCCGAAATGCGTACCTTGCCGAGTACCGTCCGGCTTTTCTCAAACAGGGTAATCGTGGCGTAGGGAAACGCTTCGGCGGCGGCGAGGGCGGCAAAGAAACCGGCGGCTCCGCCCCCGATCACGGCCACCCGAGGAGGGATTTTCATGGACTGGCAACAGAATGGTTGGACGGCTGGTTTCGGGAACCCAACTTTACGCCGTTCTTTCACCAAAACCGATTTTCATTCATGGGTATTTTAGCGGGCAGCCGGGGTGGACGCACGGGCAATCGGTTCGCCCTATTGCTGGTGTTGGGCCTGGTGAGCCTGTTTCTGCATTATTACGACCAACCGCACCCCTGGCAACGCTTCAAAAACGACGTGCTGGGAATTTTTGGCGTGAAAACCGAGGAACCAGCGCGGCGACCCCCCAATAAACGCGCACCCGATGACGACGTGGCCACCGACGCGCCCCGTTCCGGTCCCGACGGCCCGGCTACGCCCGGCGACGAGTCGGCGATCCTGGAAGCGTACCTGCCCGCCCACGCTGCCGACGCGCAGCTTGTCCGGCACACGGCCTACACCTTGCAGTACGAGGAAGACTACGAACAGGCGCGTTGGGTGCTGCACCGGGTGCTGGGCAAGCCGGGCAACGCCAAACGGTCGCCCCGATTTCTGCCCGATCCGCTCGTGAAAACCCGCTCGGCGCTGCCTTCCGACTACACCCGTTCGGGCTACGATCGCGGCCACATGGCCCCGGCGGGCGATTTTAAGTACGATCAGGAACTGACAACCGAGACGTTTTACATGAGCAACATGTCGCCGCAGGCGCACGAACTGAACATTGGCATCTGGAACGACATCGAGGCAAAAATCCGGACCTGGTCGAAAAAATACGGCCCGCTGGTGGTGCTCACGGGGCCAGTGCTAAAGCCCGGCCTGCCCACGGTTGGCCATTCCAGCCAGGTCGCCGTGCCTGAGCAGTACTTTAAAATCGTGTACGACCCCGAGCGGCAGAAAGCCATTGCGTTTCTGGTCGAAAACCGCAACTACGCCGACACGCAACTGCGCGAATTGACCGTTTCCATTGACGACGTGGAGCGGGCCACCGAGGTTGATTTCTTCGCCGCCCTGCCGGATTCGGTCGAGAAAGCCATCGAGGCGCAGCACGAGGTGGAGGACTGGTTTTAAGAAGAGCAGGAGATTTTTTTCAGAACAGAAACGGCCTTTTCCGCCCCCCAATTAGCGCATGACGTTACGTGTACTGCTTGGTTTGATTTGCCTGAGCATTTTCCCGAAAGGCCTGCTGGCGCAGGTGAAAATTACGTACCCGACGAACCGCATCGTGTACCAGCGCGACGCCGGGAATCAGGCCCGGATTACGGTGGCGGGCACGTACGCGTCGCCCGTGGATCGGGTAGAGGCGCGATTTGTGCCCGTCAACGGCGGCACCGACACCGGCTGGAGCCTGATTCAGAGCGACCCACGGGGGGGCATGTTTGCGGGCCTGATGACCCTGAAGGCAGGTTGGTACCAGTTGCATGTTCGCGGGTTGTTCAACGGCAAAATCGTCAGCCAGGATTCGCTGGCGCGGGTCGGGGTGGGGGAGGTTTTCCTGATTATGGGCCATTCGAACGCGGCGGGAGATGACCTGTACACGAAGGGCGCTGAAGAGGAGCGGGTCATCAGCGTTAATTCAAAGTTGCAAAGCGGTAAATACGGTGCTGACGAAGGACCGGCAAACCCGGTTTATCTGCAGGATCTGGAGTTTTCCCAGTTGTGTCGGGATTGTGGTATTGCCCCGTTTCAGGGGGTGCCGTGGGTGTGGAGCCAGTTGGGCGATTTGCTGGTCAAAAAATTAAACGTACCGGTTTTGTTCTACGGAGCAGGCTACGGGGGCACGTCGTTACGGCAAAATTACATGGTGATCAAAGGCATTCCCTTTTACCAAACCAACGTCGTGTACACGAAAGGAATGCCGTACATCAACGTGACCAACTCGTTGCAGCGGTGGGTGCCGACGACCGGTTTGCGGGCTGTTCTGGCCGTGCATGGGGAAAACGACCGGGAGGGTGGGATTTCAAACGTACTCTCGCGGAGTGACAGCCTGGTTTTGTATTACCACACCCTCATCGGACAATCGCGGATCGACGCCGGCCAGCCGAACTTGGCCTGGGTGGTGGCGATTTCCTCGTTCAAGAATGGTCAGCCATCCCCCCACGTGACCGCCGCGCAGCAAACCGTCCTGGCAATGGAAACCGATGTCTTCCGGGGGCCGAATTTAGATCAGGTGACCGACCGTTATGACGGAACACACTATTCCGATCGGTCGGCGCAGGAACAGGTGGCGGCCCTGTGGAATGAAGCTCTTAACGATTCGCTGTTCCGGTTTTCAACGCCCGTGTTGCCCGTACCGCCGCCAATTGCCTCAGTTGCCTGCAACGGTTCCAACAATCAGGTACTTAGCCTCGCCGGAAATTACACCAGTTTCACGTGGTCGAACGGCCAGCAGGGCGCTTCCATCACGCCTTCGCCGGGCACTTACCAGGCCACGGTGCGCAACGAGAAAGGCTTTTTCTGGTTCGCTCCGCCCGTGCGCGTGCCCGAACAGGTCGGGCCGCCCCGCCCCGTCGTCGAAGCCAGCGGTCCGACCAGTTTTTGCCCCGGCGGGCGGGTAACCCTGACGACCGCCGGTAGCCCGACCGCCGTGCGGTACCAATGGAATTCCGGCCCGACGGAAACGCACATTTCGGTGAGCACCGCTGGCTCGTACCGCGTTCGGGCCTTTGACGCCGTCAACTGCTATTCGGAGGCGGGCTTGGACGTTCGGGTCTTTCCCGAACCCCTGAAGCCGGTGGTGGTGGCCCAGGGCGAGACGTTTTTCTGCGACACCCTCAGCGTGACCCTGGCGGCCACTTCCCAGGGAGCCGACTCAACCTACCGCTGGAACTCCGGGGCCAGTAGCCGCAACCTGAGCGTCAACACCTCAGGCGAGTACCGGGTGCGGGGCCTCAACCGCTTCGGCTGCTTTTCCCCCGAATCCGACCCCCTGCGGGTGACGGTCATCCCCACCCCCGACGTGCCGGTGGTCGAGAGAGTCGGCCCCTTCACCCTGCAGGCCACCACCCAGCGCCGGGTCAGCCAGTACGACTGGCGACTGGATGGCAGCCCGGCCGTGACCCAGGGCAATTTGTTCAAGACCCCGCG
This sequence comes from Spirosomataceae bacterium, assembly GCA_965249815.1. Classification (GTDB taxonomy): domain Bacteria; phylum Bacteroidota; class Bacteroidia; order Cytophagales; family Spirosomataceae; genus JAJAZB01. The sequence goes on from CBDFMV010000003.1 coordinate 3,861,289, forward strand.
CTCGGGCAACTACGTCGTGCGGGCCTTTCTGGACTCGGCCCAGGTGGTCGGGGGTGTGCCCAAGCGGTGCTACTCGCGCTACGCCACAAATTACTCGGTGGTGCTGGATGCCGAGAGCGACGGCTTCGTGGTGTACCCGGTGCCGAGTGCCGACGGGTGGGTGACGCTGGACACGCGGGAAGTGCACAACAATTTAATGGTGAGCGTGTTTACGGCCAGCGGGGAGGTGCTTTATGAGAAAACGTACCCGACCTTCGAGGGGCGGTTGCGGTTGTATTTGGGGCCAGTGGCGGGTAAGTTCTTCATCCACGTGCGGGGGCAGAATGTGCGCAAGACCAAAACCGCCCTCGTGCGCTAAGCCGCCGGATTTGCCGTTTTCAACGGAGAAGACTGTTAACTTGCAGGGTTTTTCAGCCATGGGCAAGCTTTTTTTCGTTCAGGTTTGACCAGTGGGTCTAACTCATCCAATCACTTCTGTTCTGTGCGTTTTTTTCCAAATCGAATCATAAAACAACGGACGAACCGGGCGTTTCCGACGCTATCGATCCGGCTTGCCCTCTGCGTTTTCCTTTTCCGGGGAATGGCCGGGTACGCCCAGGCGCAGGCCCAATCCCAGATTCAGGTCACGTACCCTGCCGACCGCATCGTGTACCAGCGCAACGCCAGCAATCAGGCCCCCATCACGGTGGGTGGCTACTACACGGCCCCGGTGGACAAGGTGGAGGCCCGTTTCGTGCCGCTCAACGGCGGGGTGGAAACGCCCTGGATGCTGATTCAGAACAACCCCAAAGGCGGTGTCTATCAAGGCAGCGTGACGGTCAGCGCGGGGTGGTACCGGCTGGACGTGCGAGCCTCGTACCAGGGAAGAGTCGTCTCGGAGGCCCGCCAGGAGCATGTCGGGGTGGGGGAGGTTTTCCTGATCATGGGCCACTCCAACGCCCAGGGCGGGTTTAGCCCGAGCCGGGGTGCCACCGACGACCGGGTGAGCGCGGCGGATTTCAGCAAAACTGACCTGTTTGCCTACAACACCACGGCGGACCCGAATTTTCTGGTGGATTTGAAGTTTACCCAGCTTTGCCAGACGTGCGGCATTGCGCCCTACAATGGTGTGCCGTGGGTGTGGAGCCAACTTGGCGATTCGTTGGTCAAAAAGCTCAATGTGCCGGTGTTGTTTTACAGCGCCGCTTTCGGTGGCACTTCCATCGAACAGAACTACAAGGTTATCAAAGGCATTCCCTTCGAGGGGGGGTTCGTCAATTACCGCATCGGGATGCCGTATGTCAACCTGAAAAATTCGCTCTGGCGCTACGTACCCACCACGGGCCTGCGGGGAATTCTGGCCGTTCACGGTGAAAACGACCGCTATTCGGCGAAGAATGACATTGTCAATTTTTACAAAACGACCATCCAGCAAACCCGCCTCGATGCCGACAAGCCCGATCTGGCCTGGGTCGTGGCGATTTCGTCGTTTAATTCGCAGGTTTGGAACAACGTGACGTCGGCCCAGCGGGAAGTCATCGACTCGACGGCGTACGTTTTCAAAGGTCCCGAACTCGACCCCGTGAGCAGCCCGGAAGACCGCCCTGACCGGCTGCATTACTCGGAAGTGGGTCAGGTCAAAGTGGCCCGGCTGTGGGCGCGCGCACTGACCGACTCGTTTTTTGTCGCTTCCAGACCCCTCCTGCCCGTCCCACCTCCCAGCCTGTCGGTGGCCTGCAACGGGGCCAACAACCAGGTGCTGACCGTGTTGGGCACCTACGCCAACTACTTCTGGTCCAACGGCCAGCAGGGCGTCAGCGCCACGCCCACGCCTGGTCTGGTGCAGGCTACGGTGCGCAATGACAAAGGCTTTTTCTGGTTTTCGCCCACCGTGCGCGTGCCCGAACAGGTCGGTCCACCCCAGCCACTGGTTGAGGTCAGCGGCCCGACTTCCTTCTGCCCCGGCGGGCGGGTGACGCTCTCGGCCTCCAGCCCCAGCGCCACGCGCTTTCAGTGGAGCAGCGGCCCGACCGACACGCGCATCACCGTCGGCAGCGCCGGGGGCTACCGGATTAGGGCTTTTGACGAGGTGAATTGTTACAGCGAATCCAACGCCGTTAATGTGGTGGTGTTTCCCGAACCCCTTAAACCGACAGTGGTCGCCCAGGGCAGTACCTTCTTCTGCGACACCCTCAGCGTGACCCTGGCGGCCACTTCCCAGGGAGCCGACTCGACCTACCGCTGGAACTCCGGGGCCAGTAGCCGCAACCTGAGCGTCAACACCTCCGGGGAGTACCGGGTGCGGGGCCTCAACCGCTTCGGCTGCTTTTCGCCCCAATCCGACCCCCTGCGGGTGACGGTCATCCCCACCCCCGACGTGCCGGTGGTCGAGAGAGTCGGCCCCTTCACCCTGCAAGCCACCACCCAGCGCCGGGTCAGCCAGTACGACTGGCGACTGGATGGCAGCCCGGCCGTGACCCAGGGCAATTTGTTCAAGACCCCGCGCTCGGGCAATTACGTCGTGCGGGCCTTTCTGGACTCGGCCCAGGTGGTGGGGGGTGTGCCCAAGCGGTGCTACTCGCGCTACGCCACAAATTACTCGGTGGTGCTGGATGCCGAGAGCGACGGCTTCGTGGTGTACCCGGTGCCGAGTGCCGACGGGTGGGTGACGCTGGACACGCGGGAAGTGCACAACAATTTAATGGTGAGCGTGTTTACGGCCAGCGGGGAAGTGCTTTTTCAGCAGACGTACCCGACCTTCGAGGGGCGGCTGCGGTTGTATTTGGGGCCAGTGGCGGGTAAGTTCTTCATCCACGTGCGGGGGCAGAATGTGCGCAAGACCAAAACCGCCCTCGTGCGCTAAGCCGCCCCGATACCGGGGTGGTTGGTCGGCTTAGGTTTTTTGCTTTTTCTTTTTCGCCGCCGGGAACAGGATGTTGTTGAGAATCAGGCGGTAGCCGGGCGAGTTGGGGTGCAGGGCCAGATCGGTGGGTTCCTCGCCGACTTCGTGGCGGTAGTCTTCGGGGTCGTGGCCGCCGTAAAACGTCCAGAAGCCTTTGCCCACTGTGCCGTGGATGTAGCGCGCCTCGCCAATGGAGCGGTTTTCGCCCAGCACCACGACGTCGGGTTTGATAAATTGCTTTTTGTAAGCGGTGGTCTGACCCATGAAACCCTTGATGCTTTGTTCGTGGTTTTGCGTCAGCATCGAGGGAATCGGATCCCACTTGGCCGAAAACTGGAACAGCGCGAAGTAATCGTTCGACTCCATCAGTCGCCGCTCTTCGGGCTGGTGATCGACGGTCGAGAATTCGATGGTGTACGGATCGGTGTACACCTGGAAATTTTCGAAAGCGAAGGTGTTTTCAAAATGCAGTTTCTTGTTGGCGGCTGGGTCGGCCCCATCGCCGTCGTAGAAGCTGTCCACGATGTCCTCGCCTTCGGCGGCCAGGGCGACGTCGAAGGTGTCGGTGGCGTTGCACATGGCAAACATGTAGCCGCCACCCGCCACGAATTCCCGGATTTTTTTCACCACGCCCAGCTTTAGTTCCGACACTTTCTTAAACCCGTGCCGGGCGGCGCATTGCTCGTCTTCGCGCTTCTGGGCCTGGTACCAGGGGTAGTTGCGGTGTTGCCAGAACTTACCCATTTGCCCCGTGAAATCCTCGTGGTGGAGGTGAATCCAGTCGTACTGGGGTAGTTTTCCGTCCATCACCTCGTCGTCGAAAATCGTTTCGTAGGGAATTTCGGCGTAGGTGAGCACCAGCGTCACGGCATCGTCCCAGGGTTGCTTGGTTTTGGGCGAATACACGGCGATTTTGGGCGGTTTCTGGAGTTTCACCAAATCCATGTTCACGTCGGGCGAGGCCAGTTGGCGTTCGAGTTGCGCGGCCTGAGCGTCGGAAATGACTTCGTAGCTCACGCCCCGGATAATGAGTTCATTTTCAAACTTCTGGCTGTGCTGAAACATAAAACTGCCGCCCCGGTAATTGAGCAGCCAGTCCACGCCGGTTTCGTAGTTTTTCAGCACCCAAAACGCGATGCCGTAGGCTTTGAGGTGGTTTTTCTGCGCTTCGTCCATCGGCAGCAACAACCGCGAGGCCCAGGCGGGCGTCGATAGAAAAAGGATAAGCGGAAACAGGAGGCGTTTCATTGGCTTGCACTGGAAAAAGGCCGGGTGGTACTTTTGTCTGAGTCCGTATTGGCCCGGATTTTAGGATTTACTGGATTGCAAAAGTCAGCAATTCTTCCTCCGGCCCATCCCGAAATCCGGATTCAGACAGTCAACGAAACTACCACAAAAACCGTACAAACTCCCGACGGTTGCCCATGAATCTCCTCGAAAACTTCCGCGAAGGACTCCGCTCCATCCAGGCCAACTCACTGCGGGCCGTGCTGACGGCGCTCATCATCGCCCTCGGCATCACCGCGCTCGTGGGGATGCTCACCACGGTGGACGGCATCAAAAACTCAGTCGAGAGCAGTTTCGCCGGGATGGGGGCCACCACCTTCGACATCCACGGGCCGCAGATGTTCCGCCGTCGACGGGCCGGGCAGTCCGACAAACGCGTGCGGGCCATCGAGTTCCGCGAAGCGATGGCCTACAAAGAGCGCTTCGGGCGGCAGGCCGTTATTTCGCTCGCCACCAACGTGACCGGCATCGCCCAGATCAAGTACGAATCGCAGAAAACGAACCCCAACACGCTCGTGCGGGGTGTGGACGAAAACTACCTGGCCATCAAGGGCTACAAAGTTGCCAAAGGCCGCGACATCACCACCAACGACCTGTTTTACGCCACCAACGTGGCGCTCCTCGGCAGTGAACTGGCCAAAACACTGTTCGCATCCGTCGAACCGGTCGGGAAAACCATTGTGGTGCTGGGCCAGCAGATGAAAGTCGTCGGGGTGCTCGAAAGCAAGGGCAACATGACCGGCGGCGGCGACGACCGCGTGCTGCTCTTGCCGCTCGAAACCGCCAAACGCCTCGCCGGACCGACGCGCACGCTGACCTTCGACATCACGACCTCGCTGCTCCAGGCCGCCAACATGGACGAAGTCGTGGAAGAAGCCCGGGGCACGATGCGCCTCGTGCGTCAGGATCGCCTCGGCCAGTCCGATTCGTTTGAAATCGAGCGCGCCGACGCGGTGCTGAAAGAACTCGACAACATCACCGGCTACCTCCGCATCGGCGGGTTTGGCATCGGGTTCATCACGTTGCTTGGGGCCAGCATTGCACTGATGAACATCATGCTGGTGAGCGTGACCGAGCGCACCCGTGAAATCGGCATCCGCAAATCACTCGGGGCGTCGCCGTTGCGCATCCGGCAGCAGTTTTTGATTGAAGCCATCGTCATCTGCATTCTCGGCGGCATCGCGGGGCTGGTGTTTGGCATTGTCATTGGCAACGTGCTTTCCAAAGTCATCTCCAGCGGCAGCACCTTCATTATCCCCTGGCTGTGGATGCTCGTCGGCATGATCGTCTGCGTGACGGTCGGCATCCTGTCGGGCTACTACCCAGCCCACCGCGCCTCCCGCCTCGACCCGATCGAGGCGCTGCGGTACGAGTGAGCGGAAAGAGAAGAGAGAAAAGATAAAAGTGAAGAATTGAGAAGTCGGGTTGCCTGAACTTTTCTCTTTTCTCTCGCTTCCTTTTCTCTTTCCACTCGAAAGCCCTACTTTTGCCCTCCCAACGCACTCCAAAAGCCCAGATGGCGGAATCGGTAGACGCGATGGTCTCAAACACCATTGCCTGCAAGGGCATGCCGGTTCGACTCCGGCTCTGGGTACAAAAAAGCCCTCGCGACGTTTGCGGGGGCTTTTTCTTTGACTGGAAAAACTTTTCACTGACTGGTTGTTTCCCCCCGCAGCAGCGGCTCCAGCGTCCGCCAGACGGTTTTGGCCACGATCCGGTGGCCAGTCGGGGTGGGGTGGATGCCGTCGGGCTGGTTGAGGCGGGCAATGCCGCCCACGCCCTCGAGCAGGAAGGGAATCAGGGCCGCGTTGTTTTTTTCGGCCAGGTCGGGGAAAATCTGCCGGAATTGCCGCGTGTAGTCCGGCCCCATGTTGGGCGGAATCTGCATCCCCGCCAGTACGATTTTGGCTTCCGGACTTTTCCGCCGCACCGTGTCGAGGATGGCCTGCAAATTGGCTTTGGTGGACTTCAGGGCAATGCCGCGCAGGCCGTCGTTGCCACCGAGTTCGAGCACAAATACCGCCACGGGTTGTCGCAACACCCAGCCAATCCGGCTTTTGCCGCCCGCCGTGGTTTCGCCACTGAGTCCAGCGTTGATAACTTTAAACGGCAGGCCGAGCGAGTCAATTTGGTGGCCAATCAACCCCGCGAACGCCTCTTTCGGCTCGACGCCGTAGCCCGCTGTGAGGCTGTTGCCGAAAAACAACACGATGCCCTTCCCATCGGTGGGAGCCGTCGCGGGTTGGGCGCGGCGCGCGGGCCGGGGACGGTTCTGCGTTTGGGTTTCTTCCGGGGCGGAACTGCACCCAGCCAGGGCCAGCAGGGTCAGCAGGGCCAGCAAGGCATTCGCGCTACTTTTCGTGAGCGTCTGTTTTCTTGGGGATGTCATGGGAGTTGGTACGGATTTCATGCATAGTACGAACAAACGCGAAACGATGTTTGTCCGCCGAACCCGTTTTTTCTTCCACCAATCCCAATTTGAACGTTGGATTGGAGCGGAAATGCCGTTTTCGTGGTTACGAACCCGCCGCCGTACCCGGCTACCTGCCCGACGGCTCCTTCTCACCGAACTTTTTTGGTTGAAAAACATCCTCTTCCCAACCGCATGAGCATTTTACGCGTCGAAAACCTGACGAAATCCTACCAGAGTGGCGGGCGCACGCTGACCGTGCTCGACCACGTGAATTTCAGCCTGCAACCCGGCGACACGTTTTCCATCGTCGGGCCGTCGGGCAGTGGCAAAACCACGTTGCTGGGCCTCTGCGCGGGCCTCGACCGCGCCTCGTCCGGCAGTGTGGACCTCAACGGCATCCGCCTCGACGACCTCGACGAAGACCAGCGCGCCGCCGTGCGCAACCAGTACGTCGGGTTTATTTTCCAGAATTTTCAACTGCTTCCCTCGCTGACGGCGCTCGAAAACGTGATGGTGCCCCTCGAACTCCGGGGTGAAAAAGGCGCGCAGCGCACCGCCAAAGACCTGCTGGAACGCGTGGGCCTCGGCCAGCGCGGGCACCACTACCCGACGCAGCTTTCGGGCGGGGAGCAGCAGCGGGTTTCGCTGGCGCGGGCGTTTGTCAACCGGCCCCGGATCCTCTTCGCCGACGAACCCACCGGCAACCTCGACGCCGACACCAGCGCCAACGTGGTCGATTTGATTTTTGAACTCAACCGGGAAGCCGGGACCACCCTCGTGCTCGTCACGCACGATTTGGAACTGGCGGGCCGCACGCAACGCATTCTCCGCATTCGCGGCGGGGCCGTCGCGTCGGATTCGGGCGCGGAACGGGTGTCTACGGCGGTAAATCAATAATCGATTCATGGACCGTCTTCTACCCACTCTTCCCCGCACCCGGTCGTCGTTGTTCGATCCGTGGTTGTGGAAAATGGCCTGGCGCGACAGCCGCCGGAGCCGCTCACGCCTTTTTCTGTTCATGTCGGCCATTGTGCTCGGCATCGCGGCCCTGGTGGCCATCAACTCCTTCGGCGACAACCTCGCCCGCAGCGTGGACGGCCAGGCCCAGGAACTCCTCGGGGCCGATGCCGTGCTCAATTGGGGTTGGGGGAAAACCTACTCCAGCCGCACCACCGCCCTGCGCGACTCGTTGCGCCAAGCGGCTTCGGCGTCGAGCACCGAAACCGCCTTTGCCTCGATGGTGGCCGCGCCCAAATCGGGCGGTGTGCGACTGGCGCAGGTAAAAGCCGTCGAGGGGGCATTTCCGTACTACGGCGCGTGGGAAGTAAAGCCCGCGCGGGCCGTTGCCGAGTTTCGCCGGGCCAACCAGACCGGCCGCCGGGCGGTGCTGGCCGACGACGCGCTGCTCACCCAGCTCGGTGCGCGCGTCGGCGATTCGCTTCAGGTGGGCAAACTCCGTTTCCGGGTGTTGGGAACCGTGCTGAAAACCCCCGGTCAGACCGCCGTGACCACCACCGTGGCCCCGACGGCGTTCATTCCCGATTCGCTCCTGGCCCAGACCGGCCTGTTGCTGCCGGGAAGCCGGGCCACCGAGCGGTTGTATCTGCAATTTAAACCCGGAACGGAGGTCGAAGCCCTCGCCAACCGCGTGGAAGAGCGCCTTGACAAAGCGGGCATCGGCCTCGACACCGTCGCAAAGCGAAAGCAGCAAACCGGCCGCATTTTCGCCGACCTGACGAGCTACCTCGGCCTGGTGGCCTTCGTGGCCCTGCTCCTCGGCTGCGTGGGCGTGGCCAGTTCGGTGCAGTTGTACGTCCGTGATAAAATCGCTTCCGTGGCCGTGCTGCGCTGCCTCGGGGCCAGCGGGCGGCAATCGCTGTACATTTTCCTGATTCAAACCGCCCTGATGGGCCTGCTCGGTGCGGTGTTGGGCACGCTGCTCGGCACGGCGGTGCAGTGGTTGCTGCCCGAAGTGTTCGGCAGTTTTCTGCCCGTGGCGGTCGACGTGGCCGTGTCGGGAAAAGCCATTTTGCAGGGCATCGGCACGGGCCTCGTCATCGCGATTTTGTTCGCGCTGCTGCCGCTGCTGGTGATTCGCAACGTGTCGCCGCTGCGCACGCTGCGTGCTTCGTACGAGGAAGACACCACCACCCGCGACCCGTTGCAATGGCTGATTTACGCCCTGATTGTCGCCTTCATCGCCGGGTTTGCCTACTGGCTTACCCGCAACGGGCGGCTGGCGGTGGGCTTCACGGTGGGGCTGGGCGTCACGTTTGCGGTGCTGGCGGGCATGGCCAAACTGCTCATGGTGCTCGTGCGGCGGTTTTTCCCGGTTTCGTGGAGCTACGTGTGGCGGCAAAGCCTCGCCAATTTGTACCGGCCCCGCAACCAAACCCTCATCCTGGTCATTTCCATCGGGCTGGGGTCGTTTCTCATCGCCACGCTCTACCTGACGCAGAACCTGCTGCTGAACCGCGTGGCGCGGTCGTCGAGCGGGACGCAACCCAACATGGTGCTGTTCGACATTCAGAACGAGCAGCGCGACGGCGTCCGGGCGTTGGTTGAAAAACACCGCCTGCCGGTGTTGCAGCAAGTGCCTGTCGTGACGATGCACTTGAGCGAAATCAAGGGCCGCACCGTTGAGGAAATCCAGAAGGATTCGACGGCGCAGATTCCCGACTGGGCGTTAACCCGCGAATACCGTGTCACGTACCGCGATTCGCTGATTGATTCGGAAAAACTTATTGCCGGGAAAGCGCCGTTTCTCGACGGCGACACGCCGCACATTTCGGTGGAAGAAGCTTACCTGAAACGCCTGAAACTCAACCTCGGCGACACGCTCACCTTCGACGTGCAGGGCGCACAAATCCCGACCGTGGTGGGCGGTACCCGCGAGGTGGACTGGAACCGCGTGCAAACCAATTTTCTGATTGTGTTTCCGAATGGCGTCCTCGAGCGCGCCCCGCAGTTCGGCGTGCTGATGACCCGCGTGCCCGACGGCAATCAATCCGCCGCGCTCCAACGTGATTTGCTCGCCGATTTCCCCAACGTGTCGGCCATCGACCTCGGTCTGATTCTGCGGACGCTGGACGAAATTCTCGATAAAATCGCCTTCGTCATCCGATTCATGGCGTTGTTCAGCATCGCCACGGGGTTGCTGGTGCTGGGCAGTTCGGTCGTGATCAGCAAGTACCAGCGGATTCAGGAAAGCGTGTTGCTGCGCACCCTCGGGGCCAACCGGCGGCAGATACTCACCATTTCGGCGCTCGAATACCTGTTCCTGGGTCTGCTGGCGGCGTTCACAGGAATTTTGCTCAGCCTCGGCGGCACCTGGGCGCTGGCCGAGTTCGTCTTCAAGGTACCCTACGCGCCCAATGGCGGGCCGCTGCTACTCGTGGCGCTCCTCGTGACGGGGGTGACGATGCTGATCGGCCTGTTCAACAGCCGCGACGTGCTCGTGCGCCCGCCGCTCGAAGTGCTCCGGGCGGAAGGGTAGAAACGTAGTGGGCGTTGAAACCAGTCAGGGTCAGCAACCGAAAGCCATTCGATTGCTGACCCTGACTGGTTTCGGGAAAGCCGACGGGAAAAGCTTCCCTTTTTTATTTGCGTCGGAACGACTTTTTTGCCAAATGCCCGCCAGACAAACCCGCGATCTTTATGGAAAATCCCTCCGTTCCCAAACCGCCCAAAGGGCCTAAAAAAGTGACGCCCAACGAAACCAACGCGAAAGGCTCGCGCGTGCCCGACAAGCCCACCAACCAGACCAAGCCGCCTCGGACGGGCATGGAGCCGGTTTAGGCTTTTTCCAGCAACGCTTTCATGGTCAGGCCAAGCAGGAGGGCCAGCGCAAAACTCAGCAGCGTACCGATGAGGATGTATTCGGTGCGCTGTAGTCGTTGAGCAACACAACCGCCAACGCGGCGTTGAGGTAACCGCGTAACGAACGAAAGTTGGGCGCGCCCTGCTGGATCACAAACCGCGTTAGAACGTACACGAGAAGCAGGCGGACGAGGATGGAGTAGTCAGCGGGCTGAAATCCGGTCATTTTGTTGTGATCGATCGTTTGATGGCGTCATTTTGCAGCGATAGGAACACATCTTGCTCAAAATACCGAAGTACTCGGTTGACCGCGAACCACCGAGCCAACTGGGCGTGCTGATGGACGGCGGGTTGACTAATGCCCAGGTTTTCAGCAATTTCCTGCTGCTTCAACTCATTGAGCAGTCCGGCCACCACGGCGGCTTGTTTGGCGGAATACCCAGACAGCAGGCCGTCGAGCAATGCGCAGATGGCCTCAAACCCTGCATTGATGCGGCTATCCGGTGTTGCGACACGCAACCGATTCTCCCGGCTTTTCATCAATTCATCCAGTCCCCAACCTGACCAGCGGTAGGCATCCCCGTCCGATTCTGCAATTCGTTCCTCATCAATAGTTATTGTTCCAATTCCAATGCTGATGCGCGTGTCCACGGGCTGGCCTTTTTCATCGCTTAAACGACTCATCAATTCGCACCTAATCCGCAGGGCATACCTGAGCGCATTCGCCCAAACTGGCAGCACGACCTGAAAGCCATCGCCCCTAAACGTATCGTGTCGTACTTCAGGAAGTCTTTCAAGGCCTGTTTTCAACACTTCGTTAAGTTCACGCCGTTTGCCTTCGTCAAGTTTGGTCGATGCAACCACATCTCCAGTGAGTACGGCAACGTATCCCGTTGATAAATTCTTCATGTGGACGCTTTTGATTCTCCAATTTTATAAGTCTTGTGGCTTATAAACAAGAAAAATAAGCCCTTGAGCTTATTTTTCTTGAAAGGATACTTCGCAGCCAACTCAATAATCCGTCAGCATTTTCGTCAGCAGTTCTTTCCAACCCGCGTACAACTCCGCGTAAAGCACCGTCTGGGCGGCGTCCGGCTCGATGGTTGCGAGCTTTTCGAGGTTGGTAAACGCTTCTTTGGGTTCCGAAAAAACGCCCAACCCAATGCCCGCGCCAAGGGCCGCGCCCTTCGCGCCGTCGGTGTCGTAAAGCTCGACGGGGATCTGGGCGGCGTTGACGAGGCTTTGGGTAAACACGTCGCTGAGAAACAAATTCGCTTTTCCCGCCCGAATCACCTGCGGCTGCGTGCCGGTGGCGGCCATGATGTCGAGGCCGTACTTGAGCGAAAACGCAATACCTTCCTGCGCGGCGCGGAACACGTGATCGCGGCGGTGGAGGTTGAAGTTCAGGCCGTTGACCATCGCGCCGAGGGTGCGGTTTTCGAGCACGCGCTCGGCCCCGTTGCCGAAGGGCAGCACCCGAACGCCCTCGCTGCCCGCCGGAATTTGCGCCGCCAGCCGGTTGATGTCGGCGTAGCCGAGGCCCGCGCCCCACTCGTCGCGCACCCAGCGGTTGAGAATCCCCGTGCCGTTGATGCACAGCAGCACACCGAGGCGGTTCTCGCCCTCGCGACGATGGTGGTTTACGTGCGCGAAGGTGTTTACCCGCGAGCGCGGGTCGTACGAAACCTGGTCGGTGACGGCGTACACCACGCCAGACGTGCCCGCCGTGGCGGCCACTTCGCCGGGTTCGAGCACGTTGAGACTCAGGGCGTTGTTGGGCTGGTCGCCCGCTTTGTACGTGACGGGAATGCCCGCTTTCAGGCCGAGTTCGGCGGCCACGTCGAGGCGCAGCCGACCGTGGTCGGAGAATACCGGCTGGATGGTTGGAATCAGGTCGGGTTGGAAATCGAACACCCGGAGCACGTCTTCGGAAACCTCATTTTTCTGAAAATCCCAAAAAATGCCCTCCGACAGGGCCGACGGCGACGTGGTGGCTTCGCCCGTCAGGCGGAGCGCGATATAATCGCCGGGCAGCATGAACTTGTCGGCGCGGGCAAAGACCTCCGGCTCGTTTTCGGCTACCCAGGCCAGTTTGGCGGCGGTGAAATTCCCCGGTGAGTTGAGCAGTTTACCCAGAATTCGCGTGGCACCGAGTTTGGAATACGCCCGTTCGCCGTTTGCCACGGCCCGGCTGTCGCACCAAATGATGGAGGGGCGCAGCGATTTCCCGGCCCCGTCGGTGAGCACCAACCCGTGCATCTGGTAGGCAATGCCGATGGCGGCCACGTCGTGTGGGTCGAACCCCCCGGCGGCGAGGACGCGCTGAATGGCTTTCTGCACGCAGGTCCACCACATGGCGGGTTCCTGCTCGGCCCAGCCTTCCTGCGGCGACTGGATGGGGTTTTCGGTGTCGGGGTACTGGGCGGCGGCGACCAACCGCTGGCTGTCGGCGTCCACAATGGCTACTTTGATGGACGACGTGCCGAGATCAATTCCTAAAAGGAGCATGGAAAAAGGGTTTTGGCGGCACAAGTTGCCGGGATTTGGGCAATTAAACAACCAGAGGCAACGTCACGGCGTGAGATTTGGGAGCCGGGGCAAACCAAAATAACGAGCCACCCACTGGATCGTTTTTTTAACGAACCGTTGGATTAAACAAACCGAATTTCAGAACACATGGAAAAGGAATTGACGGCGGAGGTGGCCGAAAAAGACCCGCAACCCCCGCACTCGCCCTACAACGTGGCCCCCGACGTGGCCGGGCTGAAACTGGTATTCGTCAACGTGTTTTTCGTGGGCAAACCCAAACCCGGCGGCAAGTGGGTGCTCGTGGACGCAGGCCTGTCCGGCACGGCGGGGCGCATCCGGCAACACGCCGCCCGGCTGTTTGGCGAAAACAACCCGCCACAGGCCATCGTGCTGACGCACGGCCATTTCGACCACGTCGGCGCGCTCTCCGATTTGCTCAAAACCTGGGACGTGCCCGTGTACGCCCACGCCCTCGAACTGCCCTACCTGACGGGCAAATCGGCCTACCCACCGCCCGACCCGGCCATCGGCGGTGGCGCAATGGCCTACCTTTCGTTCGTGTTCCCGACGGGTCCCGAAAATTTCGGCGACCGGGTCCGGCCCATTCCGCACGACGGATTCGTTCCCGAATTCAGCGACTGGCGCGCCATCCACACGCCGGGGCACGCGCCGGGTCACGTGTCGTTTTTCCGGGAAAGCGACAAAGTGCTCCTGGCGGGCGATGCCTTCGTGACGACCAACCAGAACTCGGCCCTCGCGGTGATGAACCAGACGGAAGAACTCCACGGCCCGCCCGCGTACTTCACCTGCGACTGGCGGGCGGCGCGGAAATCGGTGAAAACTCTGGCTAAGCTGAAACCCAGCGCCGTTGGCACCGGCCACGGGGTGTCCATTCGCAGCAAAGAACTTAAGCACGACCTCGAGCACCTGGCCGACGAATTCGATGAACTGTCGATTCCTTCCAAAAACGGCCGGTACGTAAAGCATCCCGCCCGCACCGACGAAAGTGGCATCGTAGCCATGCCCACGCCGGTTTCGTTCTACGTGGCCCGGGCGTTGACCGTCGGGGCGCTGGTGGCGCTGGGCGTGTATTTCTGGGGGAAAGCCCGGCGACGCTGAGCCGTATTTTTCCATCAAAAAAGCCGTTGTTCCTCGGAACAACGGCTTTTTTGATGGGGTGGCAAACCTCACATCGCCGGGAGGTTGTCTTTCAGTTTACCCGTGAGTGCCTTGCGCATCTTCTCAATTTTCGGCACCGAAACCTGTCGGATGTAGGGTTGGTTGGGGTGGGCCTGGCAGTACCCCTGGTGGTAGTTCTCGGCGGCGTAAAAACCCGTGAACGGCACCACTTGCGTCACGACGGCGTCGTCGTAATGGCTGGCGGCCCGCTTGATGGCCGCTTCAATTTTCGCTTTTTCTTCGGGGGTGCGGTAAAACGCCGCCGAGCGATACTGCGGCCCTACGTCGGGACCCTGCCGGTTAGGCGTGGTGGGGTTGTGCCCGGCAAAAAACGCGTCGAGCAGCACGTCGTACGAAACGACCTTCGGGTCGTAATACACCTGCACCGATTCGGCGTGGCCGGTTTCTTCTCCGCCTACTTGCTCGTAGGTGGGGTTTTTTACCCGGCCACCGGCGTAGCCCGAAACGGCGTCGCGGACGCCTTTCAGACTTTCAAATTCGGCTTCCGTCGCCCAGAAACAACCACCGGCGAATGTCGCGACGGCTTCGCCGGGCTTGAGGGTGGGCAAAGCCGCCGGCGTGGCGTCTTTCGACTGGCTTTGCGCGCAGCCGTAGGCGAAGAACAGACTCAGGACAAGCAAAAAGGAGCGTTTCATAAAAAAGTGATTTGACTGGAGAAACAGCCGTTTCGGGGTAAAAGTTGACCCGCCCCCAAAAATACGGCGCGGGTGGAAGCAAGTCCACTCCGCGCCGGTGTCAAGTGTCGGCTGGCCGTCAACGCACCTTAATTTGTTTGCATTCACCGCCCAAAACCGTGAACGTGCCCTGGTACACACTCGGAAACACGCCTTGCTCGCGGGCGTAGTACTTGTGCTCGCCCTCGCGGAGTTTGATGGCCTGGGCACCGCCCGTCACATCGCAGCCGGTGACGCCCTTCGGGTAATTGGTAATGATGACGCCCACGTAGGTGTCGTCCACGTAGAGTTCGAGGCTGCGGCTCCCGCCGGATTTCCAGAATGTGGCCTTCCCCCGGACGCCATTCACGCCCACGTCGCGGGTAACGCTGGTGCTGCCGCCGGGACCCGTTGCGTCAAGCGTGACAGAGAAGAAGCCGTTGCGCGGGAAAACATGAAACGGCGTCGGGCCGGTTTCGGTGGTGCCGTCGCTGAATTTCCAGTTGAACGCCGTCGCGTTGAGCGACGTAGTGGTGAACTGCACGCCGCCGTAATTGTCTTCCACGGCCACGAAATCCACGGTCGGGGCCGGTTCGGTGTCTTTCTTGCAGGCCACCAGAACCAGCAGCATAAAGAGCGTAAAGGCTGATTTTTTCATGAATTCGACGGTTTGGGTGAACGTTGGAGCCGGGTAAAAAAATACGTTTCGGGGCAAATGCCAAACGCGGGTACCCGTGGCGGCGGACGTAGCGAAAGCGGCGAAAAACCTGTTGAGGATTTAGTCGGTACGAAAACGGCGGTTGGTACCCAATTGGTGTGTTTCTCCGCAAAATTCAGTGCGGGCTGGGAAAATGACTCAGGTCGAGCGCCACGGCGTTGGTTTCCCGAAAAACCACGAACAGCGGATGAACCTCGACCGACATTACGCCGTCGAGCAGCGCCGGGTCGTTCTGAGCAATCGCGACGGCTTCCGCTTCCGAGGCGACGTTCAACACGTTTAGCCCACCCTCGTTGTCGAGAAAACCACCTCCCAGCACAATTTTGCCTGCCTCGAACAGGGTTTGGTGATACGCCCGGTGGGCGCTCAGGTCCTGCTCGGCCAGGGATTTACCCACCTGCCAATGGGCGGAGGGTCGGTACAAAAGGGTGTAAAAAACGCGGCGCATGAGTTCCCTGGTTTTCACCACAAAAAACCGGCCAGACTCTGCAAAGGTTGTCTGGCCGGTGAAAAAGTGTTCGTAAAAATTGCGTTACCGCTGCACCAGCACCTTCACGACCCGGTGCGCATTGCCCTGTTCGGCGCGAAGCAGGTACAGGCCGGTGGGCAAATTGCGGAGGTCGATTGTGGTTTCAAACGATCCGGGCAGAGCTAATTGTTCTGCCAACTGTCGACCGCCGAGGTCGTAGACTCGCAGGATTGTCGAAGCGTCGCTTTTGCCCTGCACGCTCACCCGGAACAGGCCCAAAGCCGGGTTGGGCGCGACCCTGAGTTGCAAGTCGTCGGCGTTCTCCGCTTCCGCCGCCAGCCGCGCAACGCCCGCCTGAAGTTTCACATCATCGAGGTAAAACGTAAAATTCTGCCCGCCACGCAGGCCCCGGTCCTGCCAGTTGAGGCGTTTGATTTGCGCCGGGTTGCCGAGATCGGCCCAACTCACGGTGAGTTGCTGCCAGGCGTTGGCGGGCACGTCGAACGATTTAGCGGGCGAGGCCGGGCCGTTGTCGGTGGTTTGGGCGTACACCTGGATTTTCGTGCCACGACTGCCGCCGTTTACCCAGAATTGCAGCCCGCCGGGGTAGCTGCCGGTGTTGAGGGCCGTCCCGGCGCGGAGCGAAAGCCCGGCCCAGTCCTGCACCACGGTCACGGACATGGACTTGGTGCCCACCTTTCTCGGCGTGGTGTTGGAGAAATTGGGCGAACCCGTTGCCAGGCCCCACGACCAGTTTTGCCAGTCAGTATTGAGCGCATCGCCGTAAATCAGGAAGTCGCTGGCAGTTGCGGCGGCGGTCGTGACGCTGAGCGCCGTGCTGGCCGCTGAGGCATTCCCGGCGGCATCTTTGGCTTTCACCGTCAGGCTGTAGGTCGTGTTGGCCGTCAGGCCGGTCACGTTGAAACTCGTGCCCGTGGCCGTGCCGACGGAAGCACCGTTGCGGAAAACTTCATAGCTCGTTACGCCGACGTTGTCAGTCGAGGCCGTCCAGGTGAGCGTAAAACTGGTCTGGACGACGTTCGAGGCGACTAAATTCGTCGGCGCGGTCGGGGCCTGGGTGTCAGGGGGCGTCACACTGACGGCGTTACTCGCCGCCGACGTGTTGCCCGCTGCGTCGCGGGCTTTCACCGTAAAGTTGTACGTTGTGGAAGGGGTGAGGCCGGTTACGCTGAAACTCGTCGTCAGGCTTTCGCCGATTTTTGCCCCGTTTTGAAAAACCTCGTAAGCCGAAACGCCGACGTTGTCCGTCGAGGCGGTCCACGTCAGCGTCAGGCTCGTCGGGCCGATGTTGCTGGCGGCGAGGTTCGTCGGCACGCTCGGGGCCTGCGTGTCGGCGGGCGGTGGGGTGGTGGCTCCAACGGCTTTCGAAAGCATCCGCACGTAGGCGGCCTGGTAGTAAATGGCCGGTTCGGTGATTTCCCAGGAATTTTCGGGGTAGCTCGTGTTCCAGGCTTTGAACGATTTCTGCACGGGCTGGTTTTGCGGGGGCGAAATCGTGCCGCCGTAGCTGCCGTCGGGCGCGTAGTTTTTGTTCGGCCCGCCCACTACGTAGCCCGGCGCGGGGTTGGTGTCGAGGGGCGTGCCGTTGGCAAACCACGAGTGGTACATTTCAGGAATCGAATTTTCGGCCCCCAAACCGCCCATGTTGCTTAGGTACGCGTAGCCGGTGGGGTTCACGCCGTGGAGGTAATGCACGTAACCCATCGCCGCGTCTCGGTAGTTGGTGGCATTCCCGGCGTCGAGGCCGAATTGAAGCATGGCCCGGAACATGTTGCCCTGGTCGCTACGGACGCGGTTGCTGCCCCAGGTGTGGTTGTCGTCGGAGAGGTAGGCCCGGTAGGCGTCGGTGCCGCTGAGGTAGTTGGGCAGGTTGTCGGCGTTGCCGCTCTGCATCGAAGTCTGGTAGGTATTTTTAATCGCCGAAGCCACTGCGCCCGTCGCGCCCGCCGTCTTGGTGTAGTACAGCAACGCTGAATGGTGCGAATTCTCGAACGGGTAGGCGTACGACCACGCCATGAGGTGGATGGCCTGGTAATTGGCGTCCACGTAACTTTTGTAGGTCGCGTTGCCGGTCAGGGCGAAGAGGTACACCGCCGCACCGAGTTTGCGGGCGCTCGTTTCGTAGGCGTCCACCTCGGGGTTGGCACTTTGAAAACCGGCGTTCGTGTAGGTGGCGTTCGGGTTGTTCGAGGCCCAGGCGTAGGCGTTCACGGCGGCGGTTTGCAACTGCGCGCCGTGGGCCTGCATCGTGGCGTTGGGCGAGGCTTTGTACTGAATCGCCGCCAACGCGAACACCGCCGCCGCCGTCAGCGTCGAGGAAGTGCTGGCCGGGCCGTAGTAGCGCGGCGTGGCATCGCTGCTTGGTGGACTGGCGGCCTGAAACTGCGTGACCGACACCTTGCTCAACACCGAGCCGTCGGTCTGCTGCATGCGGCGGAGCCAGTCGAGTTCCCATTTTACTTCGTCGAGCAGGTCCGGCACGCCGTTGCCCGACTCGGGCAGGTTGTAGTCATCGCCCCACACGGCTGGGTTTTCTTCGTAGGCCAGCAGCAGGTCGGTCAGCACCGAGTAGGTGAAGTTGACGTACTTGTTGTAATCACCCGCGTCGAACCAGCCGCCCGAGAGGTCTTTGGCCGTCGAGGCATTCCCCTGGTCGGTCACGAGGCGGCACTGCGTATCCTGATTTGCCCCCAGAAATGCCGCGCCATCGGTCCAGGTTCCGGCGAATTGGCTGGTTTTGGCAAAGCCGCTGCGTTGGTAAAAAAACACCCGCACGGCGGTTTTAAGCACGTTCTGGTACACGCCGTCGTTCAGGTCGAATTGCACCGAGCGCACGTTGTTCGTTGGATCGAAAAGGTAGTAGCTGCCCGCCGTGGCGAGGCTCGAAAAATCCAGCCACCAGACCTTGTCGCCCGACTGGGCGTGGGTCTGGCCGCCGTTCCAGGCAACGGGCGCGCCGGTAAACACGGCGACGTCGTCGCTCCAGCGGCGGATTTGCAGGCTGCCGCCGGGCGTGTAGGTCTGGGCGATGTTGTAGCCCTGCTGCGGACTGGCGAGCACGGCGATTTTTTTGGCGTTGAGCGGGTACCCGAATTGGTCCACGTGGAGGTTGGGGCTGACGGGAGCAGTGGGGACGGCGAGCGTACGAACGCTGAAGGCCAACCCGCTGAGCAGCAGGAAAAGCGGTACGATGTTTTTCACGGCGGTATGGTTTTAGGAGCGGTTTTGTTGTACTTCGTCAAAAAGACCGAAGTTGCGAAGCAAGGTAGAAATTTGCGCGCAAGCGGACAATCAAAATCAGCGTCAACGTGGCACACGCGCATTCCCACGCCCATTCGCACGGGTCGGCAAACCTCAGCCGGGCCTTCGTCGTCGGCATCGGGCTTAACCTGCTTTTCGTGGCGGTCGAAGCCGTCGCCGGGTTCACCACGCACTCCCTGGCCCTGCTCACCGACGCGGGCCACAACCTCAGCGACGTGGCCAGCCTGGCCCTGTCGCTGGTCGGGTTCCGGCTGGCACGGGTGCGCTCGTCGGCGCGGTTCACCTATGGGTTCAGCAAAGCCACCATCCTGATTGCCCTCTTCAACGCGCTCCTGCTGCTCGTGGCGGTGGGCGGCATCGGTTACGAGGCCGTGCTTCGGCTGGGCCAACCACAGGCCGTGCCGGGGGGCACCGTCGCCTGGGTGGCGGGCATTGGCATCTTGGTCAACGCCACGTCGGCGCTGCTATTTTTCCGGGAAAAAGACCACGATCTCAACGTAAAAGGCGCGTACCTGCACCTGGCCGCCGACGCGCTCGTGTCGCTGGGCGTGGTGGGGGCGGGGCTGGTCATGGCCGCGACGGGCTGGTTTTGGCTGGACAGCGCGGTGAGTTTCGCCGTCATCGCCGTGATTCTGATCAGCACCTGGGGATTGCTCCGCGACAGCCTCCGCCTTTCGCTCGACGGCGTGCCGTCGCACCTTTCTCTCGCGGAAATCCGGGACGTGGTGCGGCAAACGCCCGGCGTCGAAGATGCGCACCATGTCCACGTGTGGGCGATGAGCACCAGCCAGAACGCCCTGACGGCGCACGTGGTGGTGGCGAAGGCGTTTCCGGTTGAAAACCTGGAAGGGTTGAAAAAAGAAGTTCGTCATGCGCTGCAACACGTAGGTATTCAGCACGCCACGCTCGAAGTAGAGTTCGGCCCCGACGCCTGCGCCGAACCCGAACACCACGCCCACGACGCGCCAGCCCGATCCGACGCGTCGGAAAACCCGTAAATTCAGCAACCGTATCCTTTTCGCATGCTATTTTTCCGATTCCGGTCGCCGGGCTTTCTGCTCCCGTTTTTGTTTTTCACCCAACTTTCCTGCGTCCGGCCCAGCCACCGCACCGAAAACGTAGCCTACCTCCCGGCGGACACGCCCGGTTTCAACGCCGAACGCCACCGCCTCGACGTGTACGCACCCCGCAGCGCCGCCACCCAACTCCGGCCCGTGGTGGTGTTTATCCACGGCGGCAACTGGGACAGCGGCAAAAAAGACACGTATTGGTTCATCGGTCGCCGCCTCGCCAAACAGGGTGTGGTGGCCGTGATACCCAACTACCGGCTTTCGCCCGCCGTGCAGGTGCCCGCCATGGCCGACGATTGCGCCCAGGCGGTGCGCTGGGCCGTGCAATACATCGCTGATTACGGCGGCGACCCCGCCCGCATTTTCGTGATGGGCCACTCCGCCGGGGGCGGGCTGGCGGCGTTGCTTTCCACCGAAGACCGCTATTTCGCCAACCTCGGCCTGCCTGCCAACCCCATCAAAGGTGCCATTCTCGACGACCCGGCGGGCATCGACATGTACGATTACCTGAAAGAGCAGAAATACTCCGGCGATGCGCAGTACCTCGTGCCGTTCGGCACCGACCCCGAAGGCTGGCGGGCGGTTTCGCCCTTGTTTCACGTCACGGCCCGCACGCCGCCCACGCTGATTTACGTCGGGGGGCGCACGTACCCGAGCATCCGGGCGGGGAGCGAAGCTTACGCGGAACGGTTGAAGGCGGCGGGCGTGAAGCACAAGTTTACGCTCATTCCCCGCAAAAAGCACGTCGGCATGGTCACGCAATTGCTCTGGAAACGGAACCTGATTTACCAGGATTTGCGGAAGCTGGTGGGAGCGGAGTGAAGCCACGCCCGCACCGATTTGCAAATCCCGGCGAGCGTGGTAAATAGTTTGTCATCCAGAGCGCAGCGAAGGATCTTTTTAGCCAGGAGACACCGTACCTCTCGGCCAATAAGGTCCTTCGCTGCGCTCTGGATGACAAGACGTTGTTAAATTTTCAGAAGTTGTCTAACTGGTAAAGTAAAGCGCATTACAAATTTTTTTCACCTGAAAAAAAGTCAAGTTGTCCGATTTGCAAGTCATTTTTTTGGAGTTTTAACTTTGCCATGGTTGCACGCTTTGAATTTGCCTCCTTTCTAATTATTCTTAAGGTTGACTTCTCTTTGTGGTATAATCGGAAGCGTTCAGATAATTGATAATCTTTAAAAATCATCTCATTATTTTCATTTGATGAGTATTCGATGGATTCAATATTCAACTGATTAATTTCAATAAATCTATCTACAATAACTGAAAAAGTGTTTGGTTGACGATGGTCGACAGCAAGTTCTTTCCAAGAAGATTTGACCCCGGTTTCCTGACAGGGAACCACACCTTTCACTGAGTGTTTGTCAAAATAGGCCTGTTTTACGGAACGAATATCTTTCTGAACCGCAGTTCGGCAAGCCCTTGAAAATAATCTAAATGGATTCAACTTTGGACGTTCAATAATTAGTCTGTGAGAAATATACTGGCTATCCAAGTCACTATAGACAACTTCAAAACAGTTGGTCTTAAATTGAACCTCTGTTATTTTGATATCCGTGATGGTGATTTCACCCTCTTTAGAATCAGGTATTGATTCCTTATCTTTCTCACCTGCATCCTTATGTTCATGAAAGGATAAATCATATTTTAACAAATCAATTATTGCATCAAAGTCACTGTCATTTAACGATTCATTGGAATTGTACGAATTAAGCATCTCTCTATAAAAAGCGATAGCTTCTTTCTTTGAAGCGAAAGTTCTTTCGCCGATCGTGATTGTCCTTTTCATCAAATGTGCAGAAAATCTTATTGTGTTTCTAAACGGGCCTATGTCCTACCTTTGCCCCCATGCCCGAACCCCTCCTCCGCGTTGCGAACCTAACGAAATCCTACGAAACGCGCGAAGTCTTGCACGACGTTTCGTTTGAACTGGCGGCGGGCGAAGTGCTGGTGCTGGTGGGCGAGAGCGGGGCGGGGAAAAGTACGCTGCTCCACCTGCTGGCGGGCCTCACCGAACCCGACGCGGGCACCGTCCTTCTTGACGACGCCGACGTGACGGCTTACGCCCGACGCCTCGTGGCGGGCCACCCGGCGGTGAAACTCGTCGCGCAGGACTACCGGCTGTTTCCCCACGTCAGTTTGCGCGAAAACATCGCCTACGCCCTCCGCGAATACACCCACGACTACCAGCGGTTTCGCGTCGGTGAATTGCTTGAACTGGCCGATTTGGCCGCCGTTGCCGACCGCAAACCCCGCGAGGTGTCGGGCGGCGAACAGCAGCGCGCGGCCATCGCGCGCGCCATCGCCGAACGGCCCCGGTTGCTGCTCCTCGACGAGCCGTTCAGTCACCTCGACGCCCTCCACAAACAAACCCTCCGGCAAAGCCTGCTCACGCTCGTGCGCGCCGAGGGCGTCGGCTGCGTGTTTGTCACCCACGACGTGCTCGACGCCCTCACCACCGCCGACCGCGTCGGGGTGATGCGCGCGGGTCGGTTGCTTCAACTCAGCACGCCGACCGGATTGCTGCGCCAACCCGCCGATGGCTACGTTGCCGCGCTGCTGGAAAGTGCGCTGGCGGTGGTGGAAGCGATTGGGAAATTGCGGGCGACGTAAACCCAGGGCTCACTTTCCGGCCAGTCGTGCTGACGTGATTCAGCACGACGAGTACCGATTTCCCGGGAAAACTAATCTATCAAATTTATAGAGTACTTGCTTTTCGCCGTAATCTTGCACCTTTGCAATCAGCACCAACTCCACGGTTTCCAACGCCTCCTATGAAAACACGCTTTATCAAATCACTCGCCCTGAGCACGTTGCTGCTCACGGCGCTGGTCGTGCCAGGGTTGACCCAGAACGCATTGACCGGCACCGTCCGCGATGCCACCGGGCCGCTCACGGGTGTCAACGTGATCGTCAAAGGCACGACCACCGGCACCGTCACCGACCGCGACGGGCGCTACAGCCTCGCCCTCACCCGGCCACGTCCGCTGACGGTCGTGTTCAGCTACGTCGGCTACCAGCGCCTCGAACGCGAGGCGACCGATGTCACGACCACCCTCGACGTGACGCTCAGCGAGCAGGCGATTCTCGGCGACGAAATCGTCGTGTCGGCCAGCCGCGTGGCCGAAAGCATCACCAAAGCCGCCGTGACGGTCGAGAAACTCGGCCCCCGGCAATTCCAGCAATCGCCCGCCGCCAGTCCGTTCGACGCGCTCCAAAACGTGAAGGGCGTGGATTTGCTCACCCAGAGCCTGACCTTCAAATCGGTGAACCTGCGCGGTTTCGGGGCCAACAACAACAACCGCTTCCTGCAACTCACCGACGGCATGGACAACCGCTCGCCGGGCCTCGGCTTCGGCTTCGGCAACGTGGCGGGCGTCAGCGACCTCGACGTGGAGAGCATCGAACTCATCCCCGGCGCGTCGTCGGCGTTGTACGGGCCGGACGCGTTGCAGGGGTTGATGCTGACGAATTCCAAAAACCCGTTCGACTACCAGGGGCTGAGCGCGCAGGCGAAAGTGGGCGCGAACAATTTCGGAAAAAGCGGCTTCGGGCCGAAACTCTACACCGACTTTGCCGTGCGCTACGCGAAAGCCTTCGGGCGGTTTGCGTTCAAAGTCAACTTCCAGACGCTCAACGGCACCGATTTCATCGCTGACAACACCAACGACCGCTCGACCAACGCCCGCTCGAACTTCTGGGCCACCAACCCCGACCGGGGCGGCGTGGCAACGGGCGTGGGCTACGTGCCCAACAACGACCCGAACACCAACTTCGAATACGACGGCGTCAATAGTTACGGTGACGACATCAACGCGGGCGGGGCGTTCCGGTTTCCGGCCAATTTCAGCAACCCGGCCCTGGCGGGTAAACTCGTGAGTCGCACTGGCTACACCGAACTCGACGTGCTGGGTAACAACGGCAAGGTGAAAAACAACCGCGCGAACGTGTCGCTGCACTACAAACTGACGGAGAAAATTCAGGCGTCGCTCGGCTGGTACTACGGCAGCGGCAACCTCATCCGCACTGCGGGGTTCCGCGAGTACATCCCGGATTACCAGCGCCACCAGTTCAAGGCCGAAATTCGGGGCGACAACTTTTTCGTCCGGGCCTACACCACCCAGCAGCGCGCCGAAGGCTACAACATCGGCCAGACCGCCGCCGCCATCAATAATTCCTGGAAGCCGCTGGCGACCTGGGCCGCGGATTTTGCCACGGCATTCACGGCCAACGGGGGCAACATCGGCGCGGCCCGCACCACCGCCGACGGGGGGCGTTTCCTGCCCGGCTCGGCACCGTTCAACCAAATCAAGGACGCTTATGCCAACACGTTCAACACCGACTTCATCCCCGGTTCCGCGACGGTGAAGGGGCTGCGGTACAAAGACAACACGCAGCTTTGGCACTACGAAGGCATGTACAATTTCACGAAACACGTCCGGGTCGTGGAACTCCTGGCCGGGGCCAGCCTGCGGCGGTACATCCTCAACACGGGCGGCACGGCGGTGACGCTCAAACCCGACGGTTCGGAGTACACCATCAACGAATACGGGGCTTACGCCCAGGTAGCCAAAGAGTTGCGGCTGGGTAGTCTGGTGACGCTGAAACCGACCGTCGCCATTCGCTACGACAAAAACCAGTACTTCAACGGCGGGTTTACGCCCCGGGCGTCGGGCGTGCTGAGCGTCGGGCCGCACAATTTCCGCGGGTCGTGGCAATCGGCGTTTCGGAATCCCTCGCCGGGGCAGTTGTTTGCCGTGCCACCCGCTGGGAAGGGCGGTGACGTGGGCGGTAGCCGCCTCGCCGCCGAAACGGCGGGGTTGTTCACCAACCCGGCCTACCTCAACTCCGACGTGAACGACTACGTGGCCGGGAAACTCACCGCCGACCAACTCCGCACCAAAGCCTACGACCCGTCGAATTTCACGACCGAGAAAATCAAAACCTGGGAAGTGGGTTACAAATCGTTGCTGGCCAACAAGTTGTTTATCGACGCGTTTCTGTACCAAAGCAAGTACAGCGACTTCATCGCCGCGCAGAGTTTTTACCAACCCAACGGCGGACAAATCACCGATTTCAACGCCAACGCCTACCGGACGTTGCAGGTCAACTTCAACAACTTCAATGAAATTTTTGTGAACGGCTGGGGCCTGGGCCTCGATTACGCCTTCCCGAAGGGCTTCACGCTGAGCGGCAACTACGCCCGGCAGGTGGGCACCATCACCCTCCGCGACGCGCAGGGCAACGTGCGTAAAAACCGGGCGGGCGACGAAGTCATCAAGCGCAAAATGAGCGACCCCGACGTGGCGCAACTGGGCCGGAACTTCTTCATTTCGCCCGAAAACCGCTACAACCTCACGCTGGCCAACCCCAAACTCACGAGCAAACTCGGCTTCGCCCTGACCTACCGCTGGACGGACAAAATGTGGGTGGAACAGGGCACCACGCAGGGCGACGTGTGGCTGCCGTCGTGGACGAGCCTCGACGCGCAGGTGTCGCTGAAACTGCCCATCATCAAATCCATTCTGAAAGTCGGCGGCACCAACCTCCTCAACCAGTACTACGCCCAGGGCTACGGCCTGGCGCGCATCGGCGGCTTGTATTACGTGAGTTTGACGTTCGATGAGTTGGGAAGGCTTTAATTTTGAATGAAAGAAGGAGCGAATGAATGAATAGAAAAACTGCCTTTCTATTCATTCATTCGCTCCTTCTTTCATTCACTCATTCCTTCATTGATCATGTGGCAAAAAGAAGCCATCATCTACCAAATCTACCCGCGCAGTTTCCAGGATTCCGACGGCGACGGCGTGGGCGATTTGCGCGGCATCATTCAGCGCCTCGACTACCTCCGCGACCTCGGCGTGACGGTGCTCTGGCTCTCGCCGATTTTCGTTTCACCCAACCGCGACAACGGCTACGACGTTTCGGATTACCGCGCCATCCAGCCACAATTCGGCACGATGCAGGATTTTGACGAACTGCTGACCGAAGCGCACCGGCGCGGGCTGAAAATCATTCTCGATTTGGTGGTCAATCACTCGTCCGATCAGCACGAATGGTTTCGCGAAAGCCGAAAATCGAAGGATAATCCGTTTCGGGATTTTTACGTCTGGAAACCGGCGAAAAACGGCGGCCCGCCCAACAACTGGCAATCGCTTTTCGGCGGTTCGGCCTGGAAATGGGACGCGGCGACGGAGGAGTTTTACCTGCATCTTTTCGTCGAACAACAGCCCGATTTGAATTGGGAAAGTCCCAGGCTCCGTCAGGAAATTTACAACCTGATGCGCTTCTGGCTCGACAAGGGCGTGGATGGTTTCCGCCTCGACGTCGTGCCGTTTTTCTCCAAAGATCAAACCTTTCCCGATTACCCGCCGGAGAAATTCGCCGACCTCAGCGCCTACGCCAACGGCCCGCGCATTCACGAGTTTTTGCGGGAAATGCACGCGGAAGTCTGGTCGAAGTACGACAGCCTGAACGTGGGCGAAGGCGTGGGCGTGAAAGCCGGAGACGCGAACGCGTACGTGGGCGAAAGCCGCCGGGAATTGCAGATGCTCTACCACTTCGACCACGCCGTGCCCCGCGACGAAGCGCGCTTTCTCGACCCGGCTCCCGAATTTTCGCTGGTGCAGTTGAAAGAACTTACCCGCCGCTGGGACGAGGCCCTCGGCGACGAAGGCTGGCAAAGCATCTATTTCGGCAACCACGACAACCCCCGGATGCTCAGCCGGTTCGGTGATCCGCTGCGCTTTCCCTACGAATCGGCCACGATGCTCGCTACCGTGCTGCTCACCCTTCGCGGTACGCCGTCGCTCTACCAGGGCGACGAAATCGGGATGACCAACTGCCCGTTCGACTCGGTCAACGAATTCGACGACGTGCAGGTGCGCAACGCGTACGACGCGCTCGTTCGGCAGGGTGGGGGCGACGAGGCGCGGTTTCTGGAAGCTGCCAACCGCATCGCCCGCGACCACGCCCGGACGCCGTTTCGGTGGGACGCCTCGCCGAACGCGGGCTTCACGACGGGAAAACCCTGGCTGAAGGTGGCTCCGAACTACGGATTGGTGAACGCCGCTGCGGAGGAAACTGCCCCGAAATCCATTCTGAATTTTTACCGAAAACTGATTCAGTTTCGGAAACGAACCCCCGCTTTGGCGCACGGTGCCTACCGCGATGTACGGCCCGACGACAACGCCGTGTGGGTTTTTGAGCGGCATTGGCAAAACGAAACCTGGCTGGTTGCCTGTAATTTCACGGGCGAATCGCAGCCGTTTGAGTCGCCGGACGCGTTGGTGATGGGCAATTACGGAGCGGCCGCGAATGCGTTACGGCCTTTTGAGGCAAGGGTTCATTTTCACGCAAAATAATACAGAATGTACACCGTCGCCGCGCTGAGGATGGCGGCCAGAAAGACATCTGACGTGGGATAGCGTTCGGTGGCCCCGCTCCGGCGGTAGCCCCATTGAAACAGCGCCAGCGTGAGCACTGCCCCAACCAACGCCGCCGTTTTCACATCCCAGGTTCCACTCCAGACCACGCCCAACACCGCCGCCTGAGCGAGCAGAAACAGCCCGAACCAGCGCAGCATCCGCCCGACGGGCAGGCTGAAATCCGCTGTTTTGTTGACGGATTCTTTCCAAAGCAGACTCAGCCCGACTTGCAGCAATGTGCACAGGACCGTCGTGAGCAACACCCGGTGGAGAAAGTTGAGTTTTGCCCCGAACACTGACTGCACGGCGGGCATCGGGCCGAGAAACGAGTTGTAAATCCATTCCGAAGCCAGCCCGAACAGCGGGGCGGCGAGCATCGTCAGCAGGGCCGCTTTCGGGTGCGATTTTCCCCACAAAATCCCCACAAAAAACGCCACCACGATGCCGGGTTTGATGTACGAGGTCTGGCGCGACAGGTCCAGGAAAAAGTTGCCGGAAGAATCGGGGTTGAAGGTGGTGTAGGCCAGTCCCACCGCCAGCGCGCAGAGCACCACGATGGCGGCTTTTCCGAAAAAAACGACCTGCTTTTCGCTGGCGTTGGGGCGCAGGTATTTCTGGTACACGTCCACCGACACGAGCGTCGTGACGGAGTTCATCATCGAGTAAATCGCCGAAAAAATGGCCGACACCAAACCAGCCAGAATCAGCCCAATCAGGCCGTAGCCCGCCGGGACGACGAGTTGCATCAACCGCAGAAACGCGTCGTCGGACTTCACCGCCGACTCGCCGAAGCGGGCTTTGAACAGGTACGCCGCCGCCACGCCCGCGCCGATGGAGAAAAACGGGATGGTCAGTTTCAGAAAGCCCGCCACCAGCACGCCCACCTTCGCGTCGCGGTCGGAGGCAGCAGCCAGCACGCGCTGCACCTGGTACTGGTTGGTGGTCCAGTAAAAACAGTGGAGAATCATCAGGCCCGTCAGCGCGCCGCTCCAGGGCAGGTCCGGGTGATTCGCCGGCAGGTACAGGTGCATTTTCTGCGCCTCCCGTGCAGCCGTGGCGTCGAGACGAAGCAGGCCGGAAAAGCCCCCGATTTCGGGTTGGGCGTAGGTGAGCAGCGCCACGAGCACGGCGGCGAAAATCATCAGCACCGTCTGGATGTTGTCGGCGATGACGACCGATTCCATGCCGCCCAAAACGGTGAAAATGCAGGTGACGACGGCGATGAGCAAAATTCCCTGCAAATAGCTGATTTCCAGAAAACTATTCTGAAACAGCAACATCAATTGCCGGCTGCCAATGTAGAAAAACGCAACAAGTTGGATGAGGATAAACAGGATGTTGAGCACCGCGTAGGCCAGCCGGGCGCGGTCGTCGTAGCGGTGGGCGAGGTACTGCGAAAGCGTGAACACCTCGCGCCGCCGGTACACGGGCACGAACACGTAGGCCAGAATCAGAATCGGCAAAATCGCCAGCACTTCGTAGTGGCTCTGCGCGAAACCAATCGTGTAGCCCACGCCGAGCATGCCGATGAGCTGCGCCGCCGACACGTTGGTGCCGTAAATGCTCCCCGCCACCGACCACCACCGCAGCGAACGCCCGGCCATGAAGTAGTCGGCCTCGGTGGATTTTCGCCGCAGCCCGGCCCACAGGCTGGCCCCGGTCAGAAAGAGCATCAGGCCGACGAGGACGGCAATTTCAAACGCGGGCAGTTGGGAGAGCATTACGGGGTGGGTTGGCGAGTACAACAGGAATATATTGATAATTTCAGCATTGATAGTTAATTTGCCACTACATAAGCAAACCCTTAACTTATTCTACAAAGAATGGACCCAACACTTCTTGCGGCTATCATTGGTGCAGTAGCCACTTTTTTAGCTGCTTTTCTCTCTCCTTATTTTGGGCACATGATTGAAAAGAGAAAGAAGGCAAAGCAGGTAGCTAAGGCTTTAGTACCGAACAAATCTAATCGTAAAATTGTAACGGATGGCAAACCTTCAAAGCGCTTATCTATTGCGAAATTTGAGGAGGTTGTACGGTGGGGTTGGGATGGTGAAATATTAATGAAACAAATATTTAATTTAGATTATGCAAATTTCTCTAATTTGAACCAAGAAAGAGAAGGGTCAATAAATCAATGGGCAGAAATATTTATGAATTACCCTAAAATATGGAGTATTTTAATTGCACCTCCAAATAAAGTGATTGGGTACTGGTGTTTTTTACCATTAAAGAAAGAATACTTTCAAAAAGCGCAAGAAGGCACTTTGCAAGACAGCCATATTGAAAATTATATGTTTGATGACATTGATTTACCCGGTACATATAACTTGTACTTCGATACAATATGTATCGAAACTGAGTACAGACGTATTGGATTTAGACTTCTTTGGGATGCTTTTATTTTGGAAATTAGTGATCTAGCTAAGAATTCAGTATTCTTTGAGGAAATATGCGTGAATGCATACACCTCTAAAGGCATAGGGCTATGTGTTAGCGCTGGTTTAAGGAGAATAGGAAATCATCATGATCATGGCGAAATATTTTGTGGTAAAATGAGTGAGATAATTTTAGGGAATTTATTTCAAAACTATCCCACATTAGTGAAACTCTACCAACGAAAAGGCAAAAGTGTACAGCGAAAACCGGGTAAACTTTCTCTATATTCCTACTAAATGAATTGACTCAATATTCCTGGCTCAGCGGGTGAATCATCAGTTCGTCGACCACGACGTGCGCCGGGGCCGAGAGGATGTAGTGAATCGAGTCGGCCATGTTTTCGGGCGTGAGCCAGTCGGCGTGGTGCGGGTCGCCCTGGGGGCGGGCGTGGAAGTGCGTGTCCACCAGACCGGAATACACCACCGATACCTTAATTTTGTGCGGGCGGACTTCCTTGCGCAGCGCCATTGAAAACGCATCCTGGGCGTATTTGGACGAGCAATACAGCGACCCGCCGTCGAAAACCCGCTTCGCCACGTCGGAAGCGACGTTGACAATGTGCCCGCCGCCTGCCGCTTTCATCGCCTTCACGGCCTCACGGCTGAACAGAAACGTGCCCTTCACGTTGGTGGCGTACACGGAATCCCACCCGGCGACGGTCAGGTTTTCGGCCTGGCCAAAAATACCAAACCCGGCGTTGTTGACCACGGCGTCGAGTTGACCAAAAGCGGCGACGGTTTCCGAAACGGCCCGGATGGCGAGGGATTCGTCGGACACGTTACCCACGAAAAGCAGGGCCTGGCCGCCCGCGGCCTGTACTTCCGTTTTCAACGAATCGAGTTCCGGCTGGCTGCGGGCGACGAGCGCGAGGTTGTGGCCTTCGGCGGCGAGTTTCAGGGCCAACGCCCGGCCAATGCCTTTGGACGCGCCGGTGATGAGGATGGTTTTCATTTTTTCAATGATTGAATGAGTGAATGAAAGAATGAGCCGATGAGGAGTGGATGAAATGCCTTTCAATTCATTCATCCACTCATTCTTTCATTTTAATTCCGCCGTTGTGAGTGGCGTGACGGGTTCTTCATCGGGCGTGCGACCTTGCAGGACGGAGAGTTTAACGTTCGGCAATTTGGGCAACACGTACCGGGCGAAGAGTTCACATTCGTCCTTAAGCGGATAGCCCGACAAAATGAACGAGCGGATGCCCATGTCAAGGTAGCGGTTGAGTTTTTCGAGTACCTGGTCCGGGTC
Source organism: Spirosomataceae bacterium (assembly GCA_965249815.1). Lineage (GTDB taxonomy): Bacteria > Bacteroidota > Bacteroidia > Cytophagales > Spirosomataceae > JAJAZB01. The sequence continues at coordinate 3,892,727 of CBDFMV010000003.1, forward strand.
GCCGACGATGGCGGCCCCGGCCCCCGACCGCGCCCGCCCGATGCCGCCCCAGAGGTGCGGTTCGAGGTAATCGTCGTTGGTGGCAGCGGCTTCGCGCAACGCGTTTTGCCGCAGCACCCCGGCGGAGTTGGCGTCCTGGGTGCGGGCTTTGAGTTCCTGGCCACGGGTTGAGTCCAGTTTTGAAAGCAACCGCCACGCCCAGGCCCGCGCTTCGGCCTCGGTTTCGCGCACGATGACGTGCGCCCGAAAACCAAAATCAATTACGCGCCCGTGCTTCGCCGCCCGCGCCGTCATGGTCTGCATGGTTTCGTAAATCGCCTCCTCCGGTTCGGGCCACATCAGAAACACGTCGCAGTATTTCGCGCAAACTTCCTGCGAACCCGGCGCGATGCCGCCGAAGTAAAGCAGCGGTCCGCCGTGCTGCTGGTAGGGTTTCACCGGGTCGGCGGGGAGGTCGAAGTCGTAAAGCTCGCCCTTGAACTGAATGCGCTCCTGCGTCCAGGCTTGCTGCAAAATCTCGATGACTTCCGAACACCGCTGGTAACGCAACTCCGGACTTTCTTTCAACCCCGGCAGTTCGGAATTGATGATGTTGACCGTCAGACGGCCTTTCAGCAGGTGGTCGAGGGTGGTCAGGTGCCGGGCCAGCATCGGCGGGTGGATTTCGCCCGTCCGGATTGCCGTCAGCAGGCTGATGTTGCGCGTTTGGGGCGCGACGGCGGCGGCAAACGGCAGCACTTCCTGCCCCACGACGTAGCTGGTCGGCAGCAGGATGTTCTCAAACCCCAGCCGGTCGGCGGTCATCAAAATGTCGCGGCAGTGGGCGAAGTTGCTCCGGCGGGCGGGGTCGAGGTGGCCCAGAAACTCGGTGTCGCCGCCGCAGAGGTCGTCGAACCACGCCACTTCGCAAACGCGTTCGGGCGTGCGGATGGTGACGGGCAGAACAGGTTGGGAAAGCATTTTTGGGCACTACCCGCCGGAATGGCGGCGGGGGCGACAAAGGTAGCGGTTTTGCCGAAAACGCCGGGGCACGAACGGGGGTGTCCTGCACGCGCTTTTTGACCCCGGTGCTTGCCGGATTGCGGGCGGTTGGTTAACATCGCCATTCATCAACGCCCCAATACCTGTTCCGACGTGAAGCCGTTCATCCGTAAAACTCCCTTCTTCCGTGCCACACTCGCGCTGCTGACGGCGGCGCTGTGGTCGTCCAGCCTACCCGCGCAGACGGTTACCCAGCACTACGCCATCGAGGTGGCAGGCATTCACATCGGCACCCTGACACAGTCCCGCACCACCAGCCCGGCGGCTATTGTGTACGAGCAAATCAGCGACGTGCAGTTCTGGTTCTTCGGAAAAATCAAGATTTACTACAAGGTCGTTTCGCGCCACGACCCGCAGCAAATGCTGTTGCGCTCCGACGTGGATGCGACCTCCAGCCGGGGCAATTTTCACTCGGACATCGTCTGGGATACCGACCACTACGCCATCAACGTCGAGCAGTACAGGTACTCCCGCCACGCTACCGAGGCGTCGCCCATCGACTTCACCATCAACCGGATGTATTTTGAAGAACCCGTGGGCCGGACACGGGTCTTTGCCGACTATTTCGGCAACTACGCCAGCATCACGCCGACGGCTAAAGGCCGTTACCGCGTACGCATCGACGACCGCGAAGACGAGTATTTCTACGAAGGCGGGAAGCTGGTGAAAATCGTCAAGAAGAATTCCGTCAAAAATTTCCTCGTGAAGCGAGTAGGTTAAGGTGAAATTACCCCCAACCCCCTCAAGGGGGCTTTTTCGTAGCTGGAACTTCGGGTGGGAAAGCCCCCTTGAGGGGGTTGGGGGTGATCCAGCGTCAGCGCTAACTCACGCAGCTTCAACACTGTTCAGAGCGTGAAATAGGCCGACACCTGCACCCCGAACCGGCGGATGGGCGTACCGTCCACCGAGGCACCGTTGAGGTAAGTGAGGCGATGGGTGGCCTGGAGGCGGAAAAACTTAAAGATGTTTTCGATGCCGTAACCTACTTCCACGTAGGGCGTGCGGTTGTCGAGTTTGCCGAAACCCGGAATCGTTTCGCCGCTGACGCCAAGTCCCGGCACCATGTTGCGGGTGGCCGTGCGCACTCCCCCGAACAGCACGTTGGCATTGACGAGCAGCCGCCACTTGAGTTTGTTAATCGCCGGAATCCGGTTGAAAAGCAACCCTTCAAAATTGTGTTCGTAGCGCAGCGCGCTGAAATGGTCGGAGATGAATTCGTAGTAATTCATCTGGTTGAAGGCGTTTTCCACCCAAAACACCGACTCATTGCCGAGGTGCGGAAACAGCAGCGGATAGGGCAGGGTGGAGGGCGTGTAGCCCGCCGTGAGCACGTACCGGCTGCGCCCCAGCGCCCCGACGCGGAACGTTTGCGCCAGTCGCCCCGACAGCCGGTGGTAGTGGAAATCGCCGCCCAGCGTGTTGCGCAGGCCGAGTTGGTAACGCACCGTCAGGATGGGCCGGTTGTCGGTGCCGAGGCTGACGCGCTCGTTGTCGTTTTGCAAAAACACCTCGTTGGGGGCGATGCGCGCTTCCATCACCAGTTCGGTGTAATCGTACGTTCGGGCCACGGGCGAGCCGGGGTCTTCGGGCCGGAGTTTATAGGCGAAGGGATAGAGCGGGTCGAAGGTGCGGTGGCGGAGGCCAATCGTGGGCGTAAAGCCTTTCATCACCTCGCCCCGGAAATACGCGTAGGTGTCTTCCTGAAAAAAGCCCCGCCGGTAGGTGCCAAAGCGGCTATAGGCGGCAAAAAGGCTGTTGTTGCCCACGGCTTCGGAGGTCAGGCCGATGCGCTCCAGGTCGTACGACCGGCTGGCTCCCAGCACCAGCCAGGGTTTGCGGCTGAGGATGTACTGGGCATCGGCCCCGTATTTGAAGCGGCCGTCGCCGGTGCCGTAGGCGAGGTAGCCGCTGAACACCCATTTCCGGCTGAATTCGGCGTTGGTGCGCGCGCCAATCCGGAACCGCGCGCCCTCGATGTTGTTGGAAGCGAACGCCGCCAGAAACGGCCCGAATTCCACGCCGGTGTAGATTTTCTTGTAGCCGTTGGCCAGCACGCTGGCCACTTCGACGTACGTCCGTACGACGGGGATGGATTTCACCGAATCGATCAGCGAATAGGCCAGGCGCTCGTCGCGGGTGAGCGAGTCATGGCGGGCCTGCTGCCAGTAGGCGGGCGTGTGGTCGGCGTAGGTGTCGGCCAGTTCGATGGCCGTGTCGTAAAAAGCCGGGTCGCGGGGCTGGTTGACGAGCACTTTCTGGCTCGAACTGTAAAACTTGGCCAGCATGCCCGGCGATTTTTCCGACACCTGCTTCACGTTGAGCAGTACGCGGGTTTTAGCCGGAAGCCACGCGCCGTCGGGCGTGGGCAACAGTTCCTGCTGAATCTTGATTCGCTCGACGTAGTTGAGGTTGGCATCGCCCGAAATGGCGAGGTCCACCTGGCGGAGGGCAAATTGAGTCGTGTCGATCCAGACCTTCCCGACAAACGCCAAGTCCTGTTTCCGCCTGGGGTCCACGTCGATTTCGTAGCAAACCTGCTCGCCCACGGTCACGGTGTCAGCCATGAAAAACGTGTAGCTGCCCCGCCCGCCGTCGGCCAGGGGCGAGATGAAATCCTTGCGGAGGATGTTGAGGTAGTTGCTGTAAAAATTGTACTGCTGAAACGTGCTGCCCAGGAGTTGGGAGAAAAAAGAGCCGTTGGTGACGCCCACGCCCTCGATTTTCGTCTTCTCGATTTTCTCCTTGCGCTTTTCGGGGTTGCGGCGGAAATACACGCTGGAGATGGATTCCGACAGGAAAATTGGAACGATCGGCTGTCCATCTTCGCCTGCAATTTTCTCCAGTTTGTTAATCACGCCACCCACCTGCTTGCCCACGCCGCGTTTTTTGAACCGCTCGGAAAGGTGGTCCACGTCGAGTTCGATTTTGTTGTAACTCTCGTACTCGTAGGCACTCAGCCGCCGCCAGTCGTGCTCGTCCTTGCGCCTCACCACCTGGCGCATCACGCCGTAGGCCGGGTCTTCGGTGCGCCGAATCACCACTTCGGCCAGTTGCGCCGACGTAGGCGTGAGCTGAAAATCAATGATTTGCTCGATTTGCGAGGAATCAATCGCCTTGCCCCGCCTCGCGTAACCGATGTAACTCACCAGCAACGAGTCGCTCCGCTGGGTGCTCACAAAGCGGTAGTAGCCCTCGAAGTTGGTGGCCGCGCCCACGGCTTTGCCCTTGAGCGCCACGCTGGCAAACGGCACGGGATCGCCAGTCTGGGCGTCGGTTACGCGACCCCGGTAGGTGAATGTTTGGGCGGAAACCACACCTGCCAAGCCGACAACCGCCAAAAGATAAAGCCCGAGGGCGCGCAGAAAAATCATTCGGTGAGCCGGAAAAAGCCGGTGGGTCGTTCGTGATTGTTGGACCGGGGCGGATTGGTGCGAAAACCAGCCGGTCGTTCCTTTGGTTCAGGACCGGCGAAAAGCCAGCCGGAGGCGGTCGGCACGGCAGCAAAAACTATCCCATCGGCAAGGCCTCGAACCGGTAGTCTTTTTCGGAAAAGTGCGCCAGCGCCCTCGGCAGGGCGTATTCCAGGTTTCGGCGGGCCTTCAGGCTGTCGTGAAACAGCACGATGGAACCGGGCTGGGCGTGGGTCAGCGTTTTCCGCAACACCGTTTCGGGGGCCAACGCCGCCGAAAAATCGCCCGAGAGCACGTCCCACATCACCACGCGGTGGGTGCCGAGCACGGTGCGCGCCTGTCGCCGGGTAATGCGCCCGTACGGCGGACGAAACAGCCGCGTGGCGGGCAGCAGGGCCTGGCACCGGGTGATGTTGGCAAAATAGGTGGTGTCGTCGGTTTTCCAGCCGTTGAGGTGGTTGAAGGTGTGGTTGCCGATGGCGTGCCCACCGTTCTGCACGTTTTTAAATACGCCGGGATGCCGGTGAACGTTGTCGCCGATGCAAAAAAAAGTGGCTTTTGCCCCGAATTGGGCCAGTTGCTCCAGCACCCACTCGGTCACGTCGGGGATGGGGCCGTCGTCGAAGGTGAGGTAGAGGGTTTTTTCGGTCGTGGGCAGTCGCCAGACAAAATCCGGGTAAAACGCCCGTAGTGGAAGAATGGCTTTGTGCAAAAACATGGGTTAAAATTGGAATGCAGATCGAACCGACGCAAGCCGCACCGGGAAATCGCCTTGTTGCGGTTTTCAGGCGTTACGCATCAGCGCCAATGCCTCGTTCACGGTCCGCACGGGCAACTGGCAGGTTTTAGCGTAGCACACATAAATCAGCGTTTCGTCGCCGGTGGTCTCCCGGCCTTCGAGCAGCGGAATCGTCCTTACTCGTCCGGCATCGGGGTGGCGACTCCCGGCCACAACTTTATTCGGGAAAAAGTACGCGTCCAGTTCCTGCCGAAGCCGCTGGGCGTCCGGCCCGACGATGACCACCTCCGCCGTCGGGCGTACGAAGGCTGTCGCCAACCCGGCCCAGTTCGTCAGAAACGCCGGTTCCTGTTGCACCAGCGGCCAGACTCGCGCCAGCAGTTGAGCAGCCCGCTCGCGGAAATCCGCCCGATCGAGCAGCAGGCCGAGGTCGTTGAGGGCGTGGGCGATCATCGAATTGGAGGCGGGAATCACGTTGTCGAACACTTCTTTTTTGCGCGCAATCAGCGCCTCGGCGGCCTGGTCGGTGTAAAAAAACAGGCCGTCGGCCTCGTCCCAGAAACGCGCCAGCACGGAATCGGCCCACCGTTCGGCCTGACGCAGGTAACTTTCGTCGAACGTCACCTGGTAGAGCGCCGTGAAGCCGTCGATGAGGGCGGCGTAGTCGTCAAGAAAACCCTCGATTTTGGCCGTGCCGTTTTTAAAGCTGTGCCAGAGTTGCCCGTCGCCGTGGGTGAGGTTTTCGGTTAAAAACCGGGCGTTTTGCCGCGCCAATTCCAAGGTTTCTTCATCACCCAGCGCCCGGTAGGCGTCCACCAGTCCGCGCAACAGCAGCCCGTTCCACGACGTCAGGATTTTGTCGTCCAGCCCCGGCCGCACCCGCGTCGAGCGCCGCGCCAGCAGGTTCGCTAAATCCGGCTCAAAATCCTGCCAACTGCCAACTGTCCCCTGCCAACTCAACAAGTTCCTTCCCGTTTCCTCGCCCGTCGCTTCCTCCTGAAAATTTCCCGCCTCCGTCACGCCGAAGGCCGCGTTGAAGGCCGCCGATCGTGGCCCCAGCGCCTCGGCGAGTTCGGCGCGGGTCCAGGTGTAAAACCGGCCTTCCTCGCCTTCGCTGTCGGCGTCGAGGGCCGAGTAAAAACCGCCTTCGGGCGAGGTCATCTCGCGCCGCAGCCAGCCGACCGTCTGGCGCAGCACGTGGGCGTAGGCCGGATTTTTGGTGAGGCAAAACGCCTCGGCGTACAGGTTGAGCAGTTGGCCGTTGTCGTACCCCATTTTTTCAAAGTGGGGCAAAAACCAGTCGCCGTCCGTCGAATAGCGCGAAAATCCGCCACCGACGTGGTCGTAAATGCCGCCCGCCGCCATGCGGTCGAGGGTCAGCAAAACCGGTTGCAACGCGGTCGGGTCGCCCGTGGCGGCGTGGTAGCGGAGGGCAAACCGCCACACGCTGGGCATCGGAAACTTCGGCGCGCGGGCCAGTCCGCCTTTTTTCAAATCGAAACCCGCCGCCAGTTTTTTGAAAACGGGGTTCAGTTCTGACGCCTCGATTCTGAATTCCAACTCCTCCGGCGCATTTAGCCCGTACTTCGCGCTTTCGCTGATTTGCAGGTGCTCGGCGAAGCCCGCCGCCGAACTTTCCAACTGGTCGCGGTGCTCGCGGTAGGCGTTGGCCACGTCGGTGACCACGTGCGCCCAGCGTTGGGGCGGAAAATACGTGCCGCCGTAAAACGGCCGGGCGTCGGGCAACAGAAACACGTTGAGCGGCCAGCCGCCCCGGATGCCCATCGCCTGCACGGCCTCCATGTAAATCGCATCGACGTCGGGGCGCTCCTCGCGGTCCACTTTGATGCACACGAAGCGCTCGTTCATCAGCCGGGCAATCGCCTCGTTTTCAAAGCTTTCGCGCTCCATCACGTGGCACCAGTGGCAGGCCGAGTAGCCGATGCTCACCAGCAGCGGCTTGTCTTCGGCAAGGGCGCGGGCCAGCGCATCCGGCCCCCACGGGTACCAGTCTACGGGATTATGGGCGTGCTGGAGCAGGTACGGGCTGGTTTCGTGGGCGAGGCGATTCATTTTTCAGTGAAAAGTGGAAAGTGAAAAGATGCTTTTCACGGAACGACCAGTTTCTGCGAAACAACCGTGCCGCCGTCGAGGACGCGGACAAGGTACAGACCAGGACTCAGGCCGGTCAGAGGCAGCACCGAATCGAGGGTGGCGGGCGTGGCGGCAGTCAGGGCTTGCTGGCGCAGCACCCGACCCGTGGCGTCGAGCAGTTGGACGGTGCCGCTAACGGGGGCTGCCGAGGTGTACCGGGCGGTCACACTGGTTTGCGACGGATTGGGGAAAATAGTCAGTTGGGCATTGCTGACTCCACCATCGGGCAGGTCAAAGGCGCAGAGGAATACCTCGGTGCCGGTCAGCGTGAGGGTGGTTTGCCAGGCACCGAAGCTGACCGGCAGCGTGGTTACCCGCCCGTCGTCAGCGAAGGGATTGTGGGCGGCGATGAGAATCCGGCTGCCTTTCACGACGCCCCGCCACACGGCGTCGCGGTCGGCGAAGTGGTCGCGGGCGGGTTTGGAAATGACGAGCCGGTGGTCGCCGTCGAAAAAATCCCTGTACCGCGAAAGCCGGTAGAGGCCGTTGACGAAGTGCTCGTAGGTGTTCAGGTTCTCGCTCGTTGCCGATCCGAGCAGGGTTGGGTTTTCCCACAGCCAGATGCCTTTTGCCCCGGAAAAAAATGGAAAAATGGCGCTCGCCTCGGCCATCCACGGGCGAATCCAGCGCGAACCGGTGCCGCCGCATTCGTCACGAAACCGCAGCCACTCAAACACCACGACGTCCTTCGGACTCCACGCCACGTTGGCTTCCACCTGAAAAAGAAGGTAAGCTAAATAGTTGCCCGCCAGCGAGTTGGGGTAATCGTAGCAGAAATACGCTGAAGGCGTCAGCGCGGTGAGGTTTTCGTAAAATGGCCCACCAACTTTGTTGGTCACGCTGTCGCGGACGAGGTAGTTGAGCCGGGCGGGATTGGTGGTCCAGTCGAGCCACGAGTTGCCGTCCACGTTGATGAACGTATTGCGGATGGGCGCGTCGCCGTAGGTAGCCAGCCGCCCGCCGAAGCCGCTTTGCCGGGCGAAGCGAAGCGGTTCGGCGTAGAGTTTCTGCATCTCGCGCTGGTAACGTTGCAGAAACGCCACGTCGTCGAGGCCACGCACGGACGCGGGAATCCGGACGTCGGTTTTCAGGGAAAGAATCCCCCGGTCGGTGGCGACGTCGCGTTCGATGTCGGGAATGAGCAGGTCCACGTTGGGGGCGTTTCGCCCGCGCGAATCGTCGAACAGGTTGGCTAAATCGCGGAGTTCGCGGCCCCATTTTTCCCGAAAAACAGTCAGATCGTTGCCAAACGGACTTTCGATGACCGACCACGGCTGGGCTGTCCCGTACGCCAGTCCGTACCAGAGCAAGGCCCGGCGGTTGGGCGGGAGCGCGGTGGGGTCGTTGCCCGCAAACGTGGCCAGGTGGCTGAAGCCGTGTCGGAGGGGCAACCGTTCGCCGTCGCTGAGGCGCGGTCCGCCGTACACCACCGTGAATGGGAGCGAAAAATCGGGGAACTGGTTCCAGGCAATCGTGCCCGACTGGGTACTCGGCGTGAGCTGAAACGGCGGCACGCAGTCCTGGGCGCGGGCGTACCCGACGACCAGGCCGGTTGTCAGCAGCACCAGCCAAGCCAACTTTCGGCACCAGTTCCAGTGGGCGGGCAAGCGTCTTTTCACGGGGAGGGGCACAACTTTTTACGGACGGTTTTCGTCTTAAAGTAACCAAAGCCGGGCCAGACCATTGCGCCACCGGGGGCAATTATTACTTTTGCCCCCGTACCTTCGGTCAACAACTCCCTAAAAATCAAATTGCTATGCTCCGACGCCTCTCGCCCGTATTTGCCTTGCTCGTCTGGGTGGGCGTGGCCTGCAAGACCAACGAACCCGGCCCCAACGGGTCACTCGACAAAGCTTCGGTGCTGAAAAGTACGCAGTGGAAACTCGACCGGGTGGCTTCGCCCGACAACCAGACCATCTCGCCAGGTCGGCTCAACGTGGAAACGCAGGCGGTTTTTAAGGTCAACATCGAGTTTAAGGACCCCGACATTACCCGCGCCATCGACCAGGATTCCAAGCAGGTCCTCAACGGCGGCACGTGGCAACTCCTCGATAACGACGCCACGCTCGACGTCCGAGTGACGGGCTTCACGGGTAAATTTAAGCTCGTTGAACTGACCCGCACCAAACTCGTGCTCGGCAACAGCATCCCCGTCGACGGCCAGGCGCGGGAGTTGAACATGGAGTTTTCGCCGACGAAGTAGGCGGGAAGTGCATCGGGCATCGTGCGAAGTGCTTCGCAAAAGTTACTAAACGAAGCACTTCGCACGATGCCCGATGCACTTCCTTATTTAAACGCCGGAATTCCCGTAATCTCCGCCCCCAAAATCAGCAGGTGAATGTCGTGTGTTCCCTCGTACGTGACGACCGATTCGAGGTTCATGAGGTGCCGCATGATCGGGAAGTCTCCGGTGATGCCCATGCCGCCGAGGATTTGGCGAGCCTCGCGGGCCACGTCGAGGGCCATCGCCACGTTGGCGCGTTTGGCCAGCGAAATCTGGGCCGTGGTGGCTTTTCCGGTCATTTTCAACGTGCCCAATCGCCAGCAGAGCAGTTGCGCATGGGTGATGGCCGTAAGCATTTCGGCCAGTTTTTTCTGCACCAACTGAAAACCGGCGATGGGTTTGCCGAACTGAATCCGCTCGGCGGCGTACTGTCGGGCGGTTTCGTAGCAGTCGATGGCCGCGCCCACCGCGCCCCAGGCGATGCCGTAGCGGGCCTGGTCGAGGCAACCCAGCGGGCCGCGCAGCCCTTCCGCGCCGGGCAGCAGGTTCTCTTTCGGCACCTTCACGTTTTCAAAAACGAGTTCGCCCGTCGTGCTGGCGCGAAGCGACCATTTGCGGTGGATTTCGGGCGTGGAAAAGCCGTTCATGCCGCGCTCGACGAGCAACCCACGAATCTCGCCTGCTTCGTTTTTTGCCCAAACCACCGCCACGTCCGCCAGGGGCGAGTTGGTGATCCAGAGTTTCGCGCCGTTCAGCAGGAAATGGTCGCCCGCGTCGGTGAAATGGGTTTTCATCCCGCCGGGGTTCGAGCCGAAGTCCGGTTCGGTTAGGCCGAAACAGCCCAGGGCGGCACCGGAGGCCAATTTCGGCAGCCAGTGCGCTTTTTGTTCGTCGGAACCGTAGGCGAAGATCGGCCACATCACCAGCGAGCTTTGCACCGACACGACCGAGCGCAGCCCCGAATCACCGCGCTCGATTTCCTGGCACATCAGGCCGTAAGCGAGGGCGTCGAGGCCCCCGCCGCCGAACCGGGGCGGAATGGTTGGGCCGAACAGGCCGATTTCACCGAACCGCTTCACGAGGTGTTGCGGAAATTCGGCCCGTTGCGCGTAGTCGTCGATGACGGGGCGGACCTCGGCGTTGACAAAGTCGCGGACCGTTTGGCGGACGAGTTTTTGTTCGTCGGTCAGCAGGTCGTCGAGGGCGTAGAAATCGGGGGAAGTGGCTGGATTCATGGGCGGAAAGTTCGGCAAAATTGGCTATTTTTACCCATTCGTTTAAGGCTAACTCCCTTACCGAACCTTTCATGCAAAAAAGTCTTTCGCTCACGCTGGAGCCGGAAATTGCCCTCGACGCCGACCGGTTTCGCCAGTACGTTCTCCAAACCCACGACCTGCCCGACGCGCCGGACGTGCTGGTGCGCAAACTCCGCCAATCCATCGACGCCCGCGGTCGGCAGGTAAAAGTCAACGTGGACGCCGAACTGTTTGTGGGCGAAACGCCCCCACCGCCTGGCATTTTCACCAAAAACTACCCCGACGTCAGCCGGAAACCACAGGCCATCGTAGTCGGGGCTGGTCCGGCGGGGCTTTTCGCGGCGTTACGGCTGATTGAACTGGGCGTGAAACCCGTCGTGCTCGAACGCGGCAAAGACGTGCGCAACCGCCGCCGCGATTTGGCGGCCATCAACAAAGAACACCTCGTCAACCCCGAATCGAATTACTGCTTCGGCGAAGGCGGCGCGGGCACGTACTCCGACGGCAAGCTGTACACGCGCTCCAAAAAACGCGGCGACCTGCGCCGGGTGCTCGAAATTCTGGTCGCTCACGGGGCCACCGACGAAATTCTGGTGGACGCCCACCCGCACATCGGCACCAACAAACTACCCCAGGTGGTGACCGACCTCCGGAACAGCCTGCTTGCCGCCGGGGGCGAGGTGCATTTCGACACGAAAGTCACCGATTTTCTGCTTCAGAACGGCGAAATTCGCGGGGTCGTCACCGCCGACGGGCGCGAACACACCGGCCTCGGCGTGATTCTGGCCACCGGCCACTCCGCCCGCGACGTGTTCGAACTTTGCCGGGAGAAAGGCATTTTCATCGAGGCGAAACCCTTCGCGATGGGTGTGCGCATCGAGCACCCGCAGGCGCTCATCGACCGCCAGCAGTACCACCGCGCCGACCGGGGTCTACTGCCCGCGGCGTCGTACAGCCTCGTGGCCCAGACCCGCCACCGGGGCGTGGAGCGGGGCGTTTTTTCGTTCTGCATGTGCCCCGGCGGATTCATCGTTCCGGCGGCGACGGCCCCCGGCGAACTCGTCGTCAACGGGATGTCGCCGTCACGGCGCGATTCAAAATTCGCCAATTCCGGGCTGGTGGTGGCCATCAACGAAGTGGATTACCAACCCTACGCCGCCCACGGCCCGCTGGCCGGGCTGGCGTTTCAGCACGAAGTCGAGCAGCGCGCCTGCCAGGCCGCTGGTGGGTCGCAGGCTGCCCCGGCGCAGTTGGCGGCTGATTTTCTGGCGGGGAAACCCTCGCGCGCACTTCGCGAAACCTCCTACCAGCCGGGCCTGATTTCGCTGGATATGGCCGACGTGCTGCCCGATGCCATCGCCGGGCCGCTGAAACTGGGTTTGAAGGAATTCGGCCAGCGACTGCGCGGGTACGCCGGGGCCGAAGGCCAGCTCATCGGCGTGGAGAGCCGCACCTCGTCGCCCGTGCGGATTCCCCGCCACCGCGATACGCTCGAACACGTCGGAGTAACGCGGCTGTTTCCCTGCGGCGAAGGGGCGGGTTACGCGGGCGGCATCGTGTCGGCGGCGATGGACGGCGAGCGGTGCGCCGAGCAGTTGGTGGCCCGGTACGGACGCACCTGACGGCAGAAAAGTTTTGACAATCGGTTTTCGCTTTTCCGCCTACTTTTACAGCACCCGTATGAACGTTGAAATTCCGTTTCCTCAGTTTGCCACCGCACTCGCCGGGCAATTGGCGCAGCCGTTACCGGGCGTGGACGCCCACCGACAAATGGCGTCGGCCTCCCGGCTGAAACTCCTTCAGCAACCCAACGAACGCACGCGCCGCAGCGCCGTGCTGATTTTATTTTACCCGGATCGGGGCGAAATCCACCTGCCGTTTATCCTGCGGCCCGCCTACGAAGGCGTCCACGGCGGGCAGGTGGCGTTTCCGGGTGGACGCATGGAGCGCACCGACGAATCGCTCGTGCGCACGGCCCTGCGCGAGGCTCAGGAAGAAATCGGCATCCGCACCAGCGACGTTACCGTGCTCGGACCGCTGACGGAACTCTTCATTCCGCCGAGCAATTTCATGGTCCTGCCCGTGGTGGGAGTGATGAACCGCAAACCCGATTTTTACCCCGATCCGCGCGAGGTGGAGGCGGTTTTTGAAGTCACTCTCGCGGAACTGGCCGACGAAGGCATCCGCACCAGCCGCACCCTCGACGTGCGCGGCACCCCCGTGGAAGCGCCGGGTTTCGTGGTTCAGAATTACTACGTGTGGGGGGCTACCGCCATGATGCTCAGCGAGTTGCTAACGGTTGTGAAGGCAGTGAGCAGTGAGCAGTGAGCAGTGAGCAGTGAGCAGTGAGCAGTGAGCAGTGAAAGTTGGGGCGCTAAAGCTACACGAATCAGTGCAGTCTACGGGCTTTTCATTGGTCACTGGGCAATGGTAACTGGTCATTGTCACTTCACCCGCTTCGGGTTTTCGGCCACGAAGGCCCCCCAGCCTTTTTTCGTCCCGGTTTTCGACGAATGCAGGTTGTTTCCGTGAAAATGGTGGCACACGGCTACGCCGAGGGCGTCGGTGGCGTCGAGAAATTCCGAAGGGAGCTTCGTTTTCAACAAGGTTTCGAGCATGTACGCCACCTGTTCCTTCGAGGCGTTGCCGTTGCCCGTCACCGACATCTTCACCGATTTGGGCGGGTACTCCACGATGGGAATCTCCTTCATCAGCGCCGCCGCCATCGCCACGCCCTGCGCCCGGCCCAGTTTGAGCATCGACTGCACGTTTTTGCCATAAAACGGCGCTTCGAGCGCGACTTCGTCGGGGGCGAATTCGTCGAGGAGCGCGCTGATGCGCTCAAAGATTTTCTTCAGTTTCAGTTCGTGGGTGCTAAATTTGGTCAGGTTTATCACGCCGTACTGTAGCAGGTGCATCTCGCTGCCCACCGCACGGATGAGGCCGTAGCCCATCAGGCGGGTACCGGGGTCGATGCCAAGAATGATTTTTTCTTTCAAAGTCAGAAAATGGGTCGCCGGGAAAAGTCATCCGAAAAAGGCGTGGCTCACGGCGGTTGACGCACGACTGACGACTCACTTTTCATGCAAGATAACGGGAAAATTCCCGGGCTGACCGCCCATCGCCGGGAAAAACTCTTCGCCGCCCTGCGCCTGCTAATTCTAATCGCGGTGGTTTGGTTTGTCGTTCAGGCCTTTCGCGAACGGCAGACGGGCTTGGCCGAAATCGTTCGGTACGCCCGGCAGTCGCTCACCGCTGCGCACGCCGGGATGCTGGTACTGGTGGCGGTGCTGACGCCCCTCAACTGGTCGCTCGAAGCGTTGAAATGGCGCGAACTGGCGGCTAAAATCCAGCCTGTCACCTTCGGCGACGCGTTCCGGGGCGTGCTGGCCGGTCTCTCCCTCGGCTTCGCCACGCCCGCCAACCTCGGCGACTTCGCCGGCCGCCTCGGTTCACTGAAAAGCGACCGCCGCCTCGAAAACCTCGGTGCGCTCGCCGTTGGGAACGCGATGCAGTTTTACGTCAGCCTGCTGGGGGGGACACTGGCCTACGGCTACTTTCTGGCGAAAATTTTGCCCCAGCCCACGGCGGGGCACTGGCTGGTGCTGGGCTTACTCCTCGTTACGCTGGGTTTCGGGCTGTGGGTGGCGGCCCGGCGTCGCACCGTTCCGGCCCTGTTCGAATCCAGGCGGTGGCTGCAACGGTTCGGGCAGTACGTGCGGGTGGTGGCGGAGTATTCGCCCGGCGAACTGGGGCGCGTGTTGGGCTGGGCGGCGTTACGCTACGCCGTATTCACGGGACAATTCATGCTCGTGCTGCCCGTTTTCGGCATCGACTTGCCGTTGGCCGACGCCCTCTGCGGCGTCACGCTGGTGTTTTTCGCGAAAACCGCGATCCCCGCCTTCCATTTTTTGAGCGATTTGGGCGTGCGCGAATTCACGGCGCTCTATTTTTTTAGTTTCTGGCACGTCGCCCCCGAGGCGGTGGTGTCGGCCACGCTGACGCTGTGGCTGATCAACATTTTGTTGCCCGCCGCCGTGGGAACGGGCTGGCTGCTGCGGGTCCGTTTTCACGCGCCGACGGCGGCCAAACCCGTCCGAACCGAGTGAGTACCGCGCTGCTGCTGCTCGCCGCCAGTTACTTTCTGGCCTGCCTGGGACTGGTCGCTACCTGGCGGGGAATGCCGGTCTTTCGGGTTGAAAAAGAGCCGTCGGTCTCGCTGACGGTCATCATTCCCTGCCGCAACGAAGCCCGAAACCTGCCGCACCTGCTGGCCGACCTCCACGCCCAGACTTACCCGCATTTTGAAGTCATCGTGGCCGACGACGCCTCGACCGATGGTACCGCCGAGGTGGCCGGACGGTTTGCGGCCAATTTCCGCCTCACGGTGTTGCGCCTGACCGACGAGCCGGGTGCGTCGCCTAAGAAACGGGCCATCGGCCAGGCCATCCGGCGGGCCAGAGGACGGCTCATCGTCACCACCGACGGCGATTGCCGCGTCGGGCCGGAGTGGCTGCGCACGTTGGCGGCGTTTCACGAAACCACCGGTGCGCGGCTCATCAGCGCGCCCGTGACGTTTTTTTTAGCGCGAACGACTCCGTTTTTGAAAACCTGCAAGTCGTCGAATTTGCCAGCCTGATCGGGAGCGGAGCGGTGACGATGGCCCTCGGGCGGCCCACGCTGTGCAACGGGGCCAACTTGTGTTACGAAAAAGCGGTGTTCGGCGAAGTCGGCGGTTTCGCGGGCAACCACCACCTTGCTTCGGGCGACGACGAGTTTCTGATGCACAAAGTCGCGGCCCGGTTTCCGGGAGAAGTCCGGTTTCTGAAAAGCGAAGATGCGCTGGTTCGCACGGCGGCGCACGAATCGCTGCGGGCGTTTTACCGGCAGCGCCGCCGCTGGGCCTCGAAGTGGCGGCATTACCGCGACTGGCGGGTGTCGGCGCTGGCCGTAACCGTTTTTGGGCTGAACCTCACGCCTTTGCTCGGCCTGGTGGCGTGGGCGACGGGTGGGATTTCCGGGACCGTTTTCCTGCTCAGCCTTGCCTTGAAGTTTTCAGCGGAAGCCCGGTTTCTGGCCGACGTGCTGGTCTTTTTAAACCACCCGCGAGCGCGGCGATGGGTGCCTTTCACGCAACTGGTTTACCCGTTCTACGTCACGTTTTTCGGCCTGGCGGCGCAGGGGAAGGGGTATTGGTGGAAAGGGCGGAAGCTACAGTGATTTACGAAGTGCGATTTACAAAATCCTGCAATCGCACTTCGTAAATCACTCACGTTCCCGCCGGGTTTTGCTCCGGTTGGGGTGGCGCGTTGTCGCGGGTTTCGGCGGCGATTTTCTCGGCGGCTTCGGCCCGTTCGTCGGGCGTCGCCTCGGGTTCGGGTTGCTCACGCGGCGCGGTGGGGTCGAAAACCAGGTGGGCGAACATCGGAAAATGGTCAGAGCCGCAGGCAGGCAGGCGCTGAATGCGCACGAGTTTAAAATCGGTCGAGCAGAAAATATGGTCGAGCGGGAAGCGTAGCGGCGGGTACTTGGCGTGAAAGGTGTTGAAAAAGCCCCGGCCCCGGCGCGGATCGAGCAACCCACTGATTTTCTGGAATAGGGCCGTCGTGTAACTCCAGGCCACGTCATTCAAATCGCCCGCCACGATGACCGGAATCGGGCTTTCTTTCGCCAGTTTTCCCACCATCAGAATTTCCTTGTCGCGCTCGGTCGAACGCGGGTTTTCCTGCGGCACGGGCGGCGTGGGGTGAAGGCAGAAAAGCTGAATCGGCTCGCCCGACGGCAACCGCACCCGCGTGTGGATGGACGGGATTCCGTCTTCGACGAGGTACTTCACGCTGGTTTCTTCGAGCGGCAACCGGCTGTAGAGCAGCATCCCGTAGGTGTTGTCGAGGGGCACGGGTACGGCATGGGGGTATTTTTTTTGGAGAACAGCCACTTGTTCGGCCCACCAGGCATCGGTCTCGGCCAGCAGCATGAGGTCCGGATCGTAGCGTTCGACCAGCCGCAGCAGGCGGTCGGCGCGGCGGTTGTACTGGTACACGTTGCAAATCATCAGCCGGATGGCGCGTTGGGGGTCGAACCGCCGCGCCCGCAGCACCTGCACCGGGGCGAGTGGCAAGTAGGGGAAAAGCTGGTAAAACAGGTAGCCCAGGTTGAGAGCGAGCAGGCCCGCAAAGCCCCAGGTGGTCCAGCCGTCGAGCGGGTGGGTGGCGAGGTACACTACCCAAACCACCAACACGAGAATGAATTTCTGCGCCCTTGGGTACTCGAAAACCCGGAACGTCCAGTGGTCGTTGCGGACGAGAGGAATGAGGGAAAGCAACACGAGCAAGCCGCCGAGGCCGTGAAGAAAAAAGGAAAAGGACACGCAGAAGTGAAGGGATTTTGGGCCTAAGTACGAGAAATTTACCGGAGTTCGTGCCCAACCTGACCGGCAATTGCCTAATTTTCGGGCTGTTCCAACCCCTAAACCTGTACCAAACCCCATGACCGATTCCCGGCGTAGTTTTCTGAAAAAAGTAGGCAGTTCGGCGGCGACGCTCACCGTGGGCGGCAGCCTGCTCGCCGAAGCGCGGGCGGGCGTCCGCCCGTTGCGTTCCACCATCCGGCCCGTTTCGCCCAACGACACCATCCGCCTCGGCCTCATCGGGGCGGGCATCATCGGCCATTACGACCTCGACTGCGCCCTGCGCGTGCCCGGCACCGAAGTCGTGGCCGTGGCCGACCTGTACGACCCGCGCCTCGAACGCGCCAAAGAAGTGTGGGGCAACCACATTCAGACCACCCGCGATTACCGGGAAATCCTGGCCCGGAAGGACGTGGACGCCGTGCTCATCTGCGTACCCGACCACTGGCACGACCGGATTTCCATCGACGCCCTGCGTGCGGGCAAACACGTGTACTGCGAAAAGCCGATGGTGCACCACATCGACGAAGGCCAGGCCGTGATCGACGCGCACAAAAAAAGCGGCAAGGTGTTTCAGGTGGGCAGCCAGCGGGCCTCGGCCTCGTCGATTCTCGAAGCCAAAAAATACTTGGCCGACGGGGCCATCGGCGAACTCAATTTCGTGGAAGCCTGCGTCGATCGCTCCGACGCGCTCGGCGCCTGGCAGTACACGATGCCGTTTCAGGTGGACCCGAAGAGCCTCGACTGGGACAAATTTCTCGGCGATGCGCCCAAACGTGCCTACGAACCGGTGCGGTTTTTCCGCTGGCGCAATTACAAAGAGTACGGTACCGGCGTGGCGGGCGATTTGTTCGTTCACCTGCTCACCGGCCTCCACACCATGACTGGGGCCATCGGGCCGCAGAAAATTTACGCCCTGGGCGATTTGAATTACTGGAAAGATGGCCGCGATGCCTACGACCTCGTGACCGGTTTGATGGATTATCCCAAAACCGACGCGCACCCGTCGTTCCAGTTTTTTACCCGCGTCAACCTCGCCGACGGGGCCGGGGGCCGCAACCAGACCCGCCTCGTGGGCAGCGAGGGCGTTATCGACATCGGTTGGAACGACTTCACCATCCGCCGGTTCAAACGCCCCACCGCACCGATGTACAGCCTCGGTTACGACGCGTTGTTTACGTACCCGAAGGCGATGCAGGAGCAGTTTCTGAAGGAATACGACGAAAAATACCCGAAAGAGCAGTTTTCGCGGAAGACCACCGAGGAGCCGGAGGTGAGGTACCAGGCCGCGAAAGACTACGACGACCGCCTCGACCACATGACCGTGTTTTTCAACGCCATTCGCGAAAACAAACCGGAGTTGGTGAAAGAAGACGCCGTGTTTGGCCTGCGGGCCGCTGCCCCGTCGCTGGCCTGCAACCTGAGCGCCGAGCGCAAAGCCCCCGTACTTTGGGACCCGGAAAAGATGAAGTTGGTGGAAGCCTCGATGGCCAAAACCGGCGCTAAACCAACTGCGAAAACAGGGGTGAAAGGCGTAGCCGAGGCGCGGACACCGCAGAAAGCCGGGTAAAGCCGGTTGGAGGCAAGGGGATTTGTCTACCTTTGGCAGGGCGCTTGCGCCCTGCCTTTTTTACAACCACTTCCTTCCCGAAAACCGGTGTGTTTCGCCTTCGACTTAGCTTTCTCTGCCTGATTGGGTCGTTTATCGGGGCAAACGCGCAGGTGCGCGTTTCGCTGCGGCAGGCCCTCGAACAGGCGCGCAGCAACAGCCCCGTGCTGCAAACCGAACTGCTCAACGCCGAAGTATCCCGCGCTGACGTGGTCACGGCCGGGCTGAAACCCAATCCGGTGCTCAACAACCAGAGCCTGCTGCTGCTGCGCCCAAGCCTTTACCCGGAGGGCACCAACGCCCTGAATGCCCGCAACCACCAGATTTGGTGGCAACTGACCAAGCGGTTTCAGCGCCCGATTCAACGCAGCGCCCGCCTCGACCTCGCCAACCGCAACGTGGCGCTGGTGCAGGGGCAGTTTGCCGAAACCGAGCGCGCCCTGCTCACCGACGCCGCCAACGCCTGGCTCGACGCCTGGAGCGCCCGCGTGCGGTACGAATTGCTGCTCCAGGCCAGGGCCAACGTGGACAGCCTCGTGCGCATCAACGAGGTACGGCTGCGCAATCAGGTCATTACCCAAACCGACCTGCTCCGCACCCGGTTGCTTTCCGAGCAGTACGCCACCCAGCTTCGCAGCGTGCAGCAGGACTACCGCAACGGGTTGCAGGCGCTCCGGTTTTTTCTCGGCACCACCGACAGCCTCGACATCGACCCCACCCCGCCGGTGGAGTGGCTCCCGGTGGCGGTTTCGCCCGACAGCCTGCTGGGCCAGGCCAACGCCCGCCGCCCCGACCTGGAAGTGGCCCGGCGCAACGTGGCGGCGGCGGGCAGCAACGTGGCCCTGCAAAAAGTGGCGTGGTTGCCGCAACCCGAACTGGGCGTGATCTGGAACCCGCAGAACGCCGTGCCCTACCTCGGATTTTTCGGCACCGTGGAACTGCCAATTTTCAGCCGGAATCAGGGCGAAATTCAAAAATCCAAAGTGCAACAGGTGCAGGCCGAGCGCAACCTCCGCGCCGTGCAGGTGCAGGCCCAAACCCAGGTCCGGGCCGCCTACCAGACCTACCAGACTCAGCGCGGCAACGTGCAACGGTTTGAGGAAATTCTCGGGCAGTCGGACCGGGTGCTCAACGCGGTGCGGTACGCCTACCTGCGCGGAGGCACCACGATCATCGATTTTCTGGAAGCCCAGCGTTCGTGGTTCGACACGCGCCAGTTGTATTACGATGCCCTGCTCAATTACCGCCGCAGTTACGTGCAACTGCTGTCGGTGACGGGCCGAATTGCTGATTTATGACCCACTATTCCCCGATCCTGGAATCGTTCTGCCCCATGCTCCGTCCGCTGATTGTTCTGGTTTTCACCGCCGCCGTGACCGTTTCCTGTCATAAAAAAGAGGAAGCCCAGGCACTGGTTGCCCCTGCGCGGCCCGTGGCCAGAGAGGGCGGTCGGGTGGTGGAATTCCCCTCGGCGGCGGGGGCCGCGTATTTCCGGCTGATGCCCGTAGCGGCCACCAACGTGCAGGCGGCGCTGTCGGCCCCGGCCCGGGTGGTGGCTACGGTGGTGGGTTCGCGCGAGGGCGGCGGGCAGAATCTGGTCTTGTTTGAAGACCCCGAACTGACGGCCAACTACTCTCAACTGCTTCAGCACGTAGTCAACATCCGTAAAATTCAGGGTGTCACGATGGTTCAGCGCACCACCGAACTCGCCCGTGCCCGCGATTTGGCCGCCAACGGAGCCGCCACGGGCCGCGAGGTACTCGAAGCCCAGAGCGCCCTGGCCAGCGAAGAAACCAACCTGGCCAACGAACGGACCGAACTCATCGAGCACGAAGCCCGGCTCAAACTCGGCGGTTTCGACCCCACGGCGCTCATCAAAGCCCGGGCCGGGACGGTTTGGACGATTTGCGAAATTCCTGAAAACCAGCTCGAAAAAGTACGGCAGGGGCAGAACTGCTCACTCGAATTTACGTCCTACCCCGACGAACCCTTCGCGGGCCGCATCGAAGACGTGGGCGACGTGGTGGACAACGTGACCCGGCTGGTGAAAGTCCGCATTGCGGTGCTCAAACCCGGCGGGCGGCTGCGGGCGGGCATGTACGCCACGGTGCATTTCGGGCTGTCGGAGGGCAGGCGAATGACGGTGCCCAACGACGCGCTCGTGACCGTACAGGGCCGGAATTTCGTGTTCGTCAAAATCAGCCCGACGCGCTTCGAGCGCCGCGAAGTAAGCACCGGCCAGCAGACCGCCGACCGCATCGTGGTGCTGAACGGCCTCCGCCCCGGCGATTCGGTGGCCGTATCGGGCGCGATGCAGTTGAAGGGATTAAGTTTTGGGTATTGACGGGGAATCGGGTTTAAGGGTTGAGGTTTAACGTTTAACGTTCACAACATCGTCAGGCCATAAACCTGATTCCTTACCAAAATGAACTGCCCATGCTCCAGGCCCAGATTTACCTCGATAAAAACGACTTCCTGAACGGGCGGCCGTTGTACAAACTGATCCTGGAACGCCTCCAGGCCCGGCACATCGCCGGGGCGACGGTACTGGAAGGCCTGACGGGCTTCGGCGCTTCAGGGCACATCAAAGACCCGCAGGCCCCGTTTTCGTTCGATGAACCGCCCATTATTCTGGTTTTCACCGACGAGGACGAAAAAGTGAAGGCCGCCCTGACGGCCCTCCGGGAGGAAACCCAGGAAGGATTCATTGTAACGATGCCGGTCGAAAAATGGTAAAAAAATCCCCTCCTTTTTCAAGGAGGGGGTGCCCGAAGGGCGGGGTGGTTTCGTAGTTGAGTGAACCGTTCGGCCCACCCACCGAACCACCTCAGCCACCCAACACCCACCATACCCCTTCCCCGGCAAGAAGGGTGAGTTTTGTTAAAATCGGTTCATGATCCGCAACCTCCTCGTTTTTTCGCTCAACAACCGTTGGGCCGTGCTGGCCGTGGCACTCGGGCTGGCCGTGACCGGCTACTGGTGCTTCACTCAGCTTAAAATTGAAGCCTACCCCGACATCGCCGACACGAACGTGATCATCGTAGCCCCCTACGACGGCCGCGCCGCCGAAGAGGTGGAGCAGCAGGTGACGATTCCCATCGAGCGGGCGCTCAACAACGTGCCCCAGGTACTCGATCGGCGCTCCCGGACGATTTTCGGGCTGTCGGTTGTGCAACTCACCTTTCAGGACGGCACCAACGACTACTTCGCCCGCCAGCAGGTGCTCGAACGCCTCGCCGGGGCCGAACTGCCGCCCGGCGTGCATCCCGAACTGGCCCCGCTCACCACCGCCGTGGGCGAAATTCTGCGCTACGTGGTCGAAGCGCCAAACACCTACACGCCCACCCAACTCCGCGATTTGCAGGACTGGGTTATCCGCCCGTACCTGCTCCAGGTGCCGGGCATTGCCGACATCACCACCTTCGGCGGGCCACTCAAGCAGTTTCACATCCTGACGTCGCCCGACAAACTCCGCAAGTACAACCTCACCTTGCAGGACGTCATCGACGCCGTTACTGAAAATAACCAGAACACGGGCGGGAACGTCATCGAACGGGGCGGGCAGGGCTTCGCCGTGCGTGGGTTGGGGGCCATTAAATCCGAGCGCGACATCGCTACCATCGTGTTGACCCAGGTCAGCGGCGTGCCCGTGTTTGTGGGCGACGTGGCCACGGTGGAAATCACGCCGCCGCCGCCATCTGGTGTACTGGGCTACGCCATTCCGCCCGAAAAACTCGACGTGACCGGGGCCACCGAGGGCATCGTGCTGCTGCGTCGGGGCGAAAACCCCAGCGAGGTGCTCAAGGCGATGAAGACCCAGATTGCAACGCTCGAATCGCAGGAACTGCCCGAAGGCGTTCGCCTGCGGTTGCTTTACGATCGGGGTTTTCTCATCGATCATTCCCTCGAAACCGTCGGACGGACTTTGTTCGAGGGCGTTTCCATCGTTACGGTTCTCCTCATTTTCTTTCTGGGAAGCCTGCGGGCGGCGCTGGTCGTCACGGTCACGATTCCTTTTTCGCTGCTATTCGCTTTTATCCTAATGCGGCTAACGGGCATCCCGGCCAACCTGCTCAGCCTCGGGGCCATTGACTTCGGCATCATCGTGGACGGGGCCTGCGTGATGGCCGAGCACCTGCTCAGCCGCTACCGCCGCGCCACGCCCGCCGAACGGCGCGAGGGTATCGTGCCGCTCACGCTGCGGGCGGCGCAGGAAGTGGGGCGTGAAATTTTCTTTTCCGTCACCATCATTATCCTCGCCTACCTGCCGATTTTGCTGATGACCCGCGTGGAGGGCAAGCTGTTTTCGCCGATGGCCCTGACGCTCGCCTACGCGGTGATTGGGTCGCTCTTCACGGCCTTGACGCTGATTCCGGTGTTAATTTCCTTTGCCTACCGAAAAGTGCTGTCGCAGGAGAATCCCCGAAAAGAGCACCGCAACCGGGTGCTCGAAGCCCTCGAGAGCAGCTACAGCCGCGCGTTGAGCCGGGTGCTGAACCGTCCGCGGACGTTCGTGCTGGCGGGTCTGGCGGTGGTGCTGCTGCTGGTGGCGTTCGGCGTACGGCTGGGTACCGAATTTTTGCCCGAACTCGACGAAGGCTCCATTTTTCTGCGCGCCTTCATGCCCGCGGGCGTGACGATTCAGGAAAACGCCAAAATCGCGCCCGAAATCCGTCAACTGGTAGCCCGCTACCCGCAGGTCAGCTACGTGATTACCCAGACCGGCCGCAACGACGACGGCACCGACCCGTTTCCGACCAACCGCACCGAGATGCTCATCGGGCTGAAGGAGTACAAGCTCTGGAGCGACACGATCAAGAAAAAAGACCTCGTCCAGCGCGTGCAGGGCGATTTGCAGGCGCATTTTCCCGGCACCTTCTTTTCGTCGGGCCAGCCGATTATCGATCAGGTCATGGAAATCGTGACCGGCTCGGCGGCCGACCTGGCCATCAGCATCGTGGGCGACGACCTCGAACTGATGCGCCCGAAAGCCGAACAAATTGCCACCATCGTCCGCCAGACGCCGGGGTCGCAGTCGGTCAACCTGGAACAGGAAGGACGGCAGGCGCAACTGGCGATTCAAATCGACCGGGAGGCGGCGGCACGTTTCGGCATCAACGTTTCGGACATCGAAGCCATGATTGAAGCAGCGATTGGCGGGAAAACCATCTCCACGCTCTACGACGCGGCCAAACGCTACGCCATCGTGGTGCGGTTTCTGCCCGAAAGCCGCAACACCCTCGAAGCCATCCAGCGGTTGCAGGTGCCCTCGGCCAACGGCGCGCTGATTCCGATGCAGCAACTGGCCGACATCCGGTTTGTGGACGGCCAGACCAATATTTACCGCTACAACGGCAAGCGTATGGTGACCGTGCGGACCAACATCCGGGGCCGCGACCAGGGCAGTTTCGTGGCCGAAGTCAGCAAGAAAATTGACGCAAAAATCAAGGTGCCCAAGGGCTACCAGGTCATTTACGGCGGTCAGTACGAAAACCTCGAACGGGCGGGCAAGCAGCTTTCACTCACCATTCCGCTCACGATTCTGGTCGTGTTCGTGTTTTTGTTCATGCTCTTCGGGGCGTTCCGGTACACGCTCGTCACGATGGCCTGCCTGTTGTTTGCGCTGGCGGGCGGCATCACGGCCCTGCTGATGCGTGGGTACCACTTCAACGTGTCGGGCGGCGTGGGCTTCGTGTCGATTTTCGGCATCAGCGTGATGGCGGGGGTGTTGCTTGTGTCGGCGCTCAACCGCGCCCGGCAAATGAACCCCGAACTGCCGCTGCGCGAAATCATCCAGACCACGTCAGTTCACCAGTTGCGGGCCATTCTGACGATCCTCATCGTGGCCATCGTGGGCCTGGTGCCCGCCGCGACCTCCACCGGCATCGGCTCCGACGTGCAGCGCCCCCTGGCGACGGTCATTATCGGGGGGCTAACGTCCACCTTGCTGCTGGCCCCGCTGCTGATTCCGCCGCTGTACGCGTGGGTGGAAGGGCGGAGAAAGAACTCCCCGTAAGGAATTCGTCAGAGGTAACTCCAAATCGCCCCCGTCTGCCGACTCTTGAACCGCCCGTACCACCGGCACAGCGGGTACATCGCCAGCACCAGCAACGCCCAGACGACGTACATCGGGCCAAGCGCAAGGCCGTGGTTGGGCAGCACGCCGCCCGTGCCGTTCTGGAAATTGATGGCTGACCAGGCAACTCCCTCGCGCAGCAGGTTCAGCACCGAGAGCAGGTGGACGAGGGCAAAATGCAGCACGTAGTAAAACAAGGGTACGCGCCCGTACACCGCCAGGGCGTTGAGCCACCCGGCGCGTTTCCCTTCGACACCCGCCAGAAAGATCATGCCCGGCCCGAGCGTCATCAGCGTGAAAAGGAGCGAGGGCGGGTACTTGGTGGTATTCAGAAACGACAGCACTGTAAACAGGCCGCTTTTCTGCACCGCCCAGCGTGACGGGTCGCCGTACACGTTAGCAGCCCGGAGCACCAGAAAAGTAGCGATTGCCGCGAAACCGAGTTGGAAAAGCGCTTTACGCCGGGTTTCGGGCGATACTGCCGGGCCGAAAAGTTGCCCGAAGCAGTAGCCCAGCGCGACAATGCCGATCCACGCCAGCACGGGGTACAACGTCACGACGGTCAGGTGCGGACCGAAGGCCAGGGGGGTGGGTTGGTGCAGAAAAGCCCAGGCGTTGAACAGCGCGCTGCCTTTCGCAAACTGAACGCCATCGAGCAGGTTGTGGCCGAGCAAAATCAACAGCCCGATGCCCAAAACCACCCGATTCGGCAACCACACCAGGCCACTCAGCGCGACCAGTCCCACACCGATGGACCAGATGACTTGCAGGAAAATCAGCGAAAACGTGACGTCGAACCAGAACGTGAAGTTGACGACCGTTACTTCGAGCAGCATCAGCCAGAGCCCCCGCGTGAGCAGAAAGCGGCTTAGTTCGGGTTTCGATTTTTTTCGACTGGCCAAAAATGCCGACGTTCCGGCCAGAAACGCAAAGGTGGGCGCGCAGTAGTGCGTGACCCACCGCGTGAAAAACAACGCGGGCGTGGTGCTGGCAAGGTTGGTGGGGTCCGTGAAAAAGCCGTTGACGTGCAGGAAATCGCGGACGTGGTCGAGGGCCATCACCACCATCACCAGCCCGCGGAGGGCGTCGATGGAAAGTAAACGGGTGGCGGTGGGCGAGAGTGTCGTCGTTTGGGAAATCATTAGTCAACTTTTATACGAATCCAGTATTATTCAGCGCAGCAGCGCGGGCGGTAACGCCCGGATGGACTGAATTTCAATGTTTCGGTAAAACACCTCGGCTCCTTCGGACTGAAGCTGAATTTTGCCCTTCGTCAGGGGCGCTGCCACCCCGCCGACGAGGTGCTGCGAGTGAAACAGCATCAGGTTGACCACGCCGTTGACCACGTGAATACACGTATCGCCGAAGCAATAAAGTTCGACGGTATTCCACTGGCCGGAGGGGTTTTCGGCATCGGGGATTTTTACGCAGGTGCGGCCGTTGGGGGTTTTATCCTGAAACGTGACGGGCGGCGCGCCTTTTTCGTACACGAACTTGCCCGCTTCTTTTTTCCGGGCCGGAATGTCGGCGAGCACGTTCATCACGCCCCAGTAGTCGCCGCAGTCGGCTTCCTGAATCTGCAATTCGTGCGACTCCATCCAGAGCATCGGCGTGCCGTGCGGCCCGACGCTGTGGTAGAGCAACCCGCTGTCGCGGCGCTGGTCGAGTTTCGGCGGCCATTTCTTTTCGCCCCACTTAAACTCCAGCCGCAAGTGGTAATTCTCAAATTCCTGAAGCGTGTTGATGCCGCCGAAGGTCTCGCCCGAAATCCGAATCGCGGGCGCGCCGTCCACCCGCACTACCGTGAACACGTGGTTGGGGTCCTGGTTGAGGCCGAGGGGTTCGGTGTAGTCGCCCGAGGCGTTTCGGGCCAGTCCGGCAACCTCGCTGGTTTTGGCGGGTTTATCGAGGTACGATTCCCAGCCGCTGAGGTCTTTGCCGTTGAACAGGCTCGTCCAGGAGGTTTTGGGTCGCTGCGCGAAGCCAGCGAGGTGGAGGCACAGCGCAACACCCGCCAGGAAAAGGGATTTTTTGTGAGAAAGCATGGGGCACGAGAAGAAGCGGGCGGAAGGTAGGGTTTTTTCCAAAAAACCGTGACCTGTGCAGTTCCAATCGCCTGGACCGCGCTGCTATTTTCGGGTTTTGAACTCTTCGTAGCGGTTGAGCACCTGGTAGGTCAGGTCGTATTCGGGGGCAGTCAGCACGAATTCGTCGGTGAAGCGGCAGTAGGTTTTAAACCGCTCGGCATCGTCGCCCTTTAACGACGTAGCCTGCCCGATCATGAGGTCGAGCCGGTAGTCGGCCAACCGATGGCGGCGGTACTGCTGCGAGAGCATCGCCGCTTTACGCCGCGACTTGGCCTGTTTGCTAAATAGTTCGTACAGCAGCGTAATCGGCGACTGCGCCAGCCCGAGGATTTCGTCTTCCGAAAGGCCCTTGCGCGCTTCGGGTTCGCTCAAAATCTGCTGCAACTCGCGCCGGATTTGCTCCTCGCGTTTACCGGTAATCGTTACGTTAGGCAACTCGATGGCGACTTCGTCGGGAAACTGTCGTTTCATCAAAATGACTGGCTCTTTCGTCTGGCCGTCCCACCGAATGGCCGCCCGCCCGTGCGTCAGGCTGCGCACGACGATGGAATCGCCCGGCTTCACCACGAGGTAAAACGCCCCGGTGCGGTTGGTGCGGCCCACCTGCCGGGTGCGCGGGTTGGTCACCGTGGCGTTGTCGATGCTCACGCGGGTGGAATCGTCGAGGGCTTTCCCGACCACGTACGGCGGCGTCTGGGCGAATAGCGTAAGCGGAAACAGCAGGAGGGCGAGCAAAAGCCGCATAAACGCGAAGGGGGTTGGGAAACCGCGAAGATACCGCCGCATTTTTAAGTCTTCCGGAAAAAACCGGTCGTGTACGCGGTCCGCATCGGATTGCAAACGCCGCACCGGCCAGAAACCGCTATTTTTGCGCAAAATTTACGGCATGGTCCAGCTTGGTACGGATTTACAAAAGGCGAAGAAACTGTTGGAGGCCGGCGACGTCGTCGGCATTCCCACCGAAACCGTGTACGGCCTGGCGGGCAATGCGTTGAATGCCGACGCCGTGGTGCGCATTTTTTCGGTGAAAAACCGCCCGTCGTTCGACCCGCTGATTGTTCACACCGACTCGCTGGAAAAGGTGGAGACGTTCGTCCAGCCCATCCCCGAACCGGCGCGGCGGCTGGCGGAAGCATTCTGGCCCGGCCCGCTGACGCTGGTGTTGCCGCGCCGCCCGCCGGTTCCCGACCTCGTCACAGCGGGCCTTGACACGGTGGGCGTGCGCGTACCCAACCACCCGCTGACGCTCGGCCTGCTCCGGCAACTCGATTTCCCGCTCGCCGCGCCGAGCGCCAATCCGTTCGGTTACATCAGCCCGACCACCGCCCAACACGTGGCCGACCAGTTGGGCGATCAGATTCCCTACGTGCTCGACGGCGGGCCGTGCCGCATCGGGCTGGAATCGACGATTGTGGGATTTGAGGACGGAAAACCCATTGTGTACCGCCTCGGCGGGCTGGCGCTGGAGCAACTGGAGGCGGTCGTAGGGCCGGTTTCGGTGCGAAGCCATTCGACCTCGAACCCCAACGCGCCGGGGATGCTGAGCAGCCACTATTCGCCGCGCAGACCGTTCCGGTTGATGTCAGTGGAGGAAGCGCTGAAAATGGTTCCGGCCGAGCGGTTGGGCGCGCTGGCTTTCCGCGAGACCTCACCACTCGCGCCAATGCCTCAGCAGCGGGTGCTCTCGCCGACGGGCGAAATCAGCGAGGCGGCAAAAAACCTGTTCGCCGCCCTGCGCGCGCTCGACGGCCTGGACGTAGATTTGATCGTGGGAGAGTTGTTGCCCGAAACAGGCCTGGGCCGGGCCGTCAACGACCGGCTGCGGCGGGCGGCGGCGTGAAAAATCAGGATTGGCTGAAAACCCTTGAAATTTTGCCCGCAGCCCGTATTTTTACCGGGACCGAATGCACGGATATGTTATTTTTGTGTTACTTTGTGACACAAGTATAGGTTATTACGCACCACCTCTCCATGAGTATTACCCACGAAGACGACGGCGCCCTCCAGGAACAGCTTGCCCTGGACGGCATGTACGAAAATTATTTCCTCGAATACGCTTCCTACGTGATTCTGGAGCGGGCCGTACCCGCCATCGAAGACGGCCTCAAACCCGTGCAGCGCCGTATCCTCCACGCCCTGCGCGACATGGACGATGGCCGCTTCAACAAGGTCGCCAACGTCATCGGGCAGGCCATGCAGTACCATCCCCACGGCGACGCCTCCATCGGCGAGGCGCTCGTGGGCATGGGCCAGAAAAACCTGGTGTTCGATACGCAGGGCAACTGGGGCGACATCCGCACCGGCGACGGTGCCGCCGCGCCGCGTTACATCGAGGTGCGCCTCAGCAAATTTGCCAATGACGTGGTGTTCAACCCCGACACCACCGAGTGGCAACTCAGCTACGACGGCCGCAAAAAAGAGCCCGTCACGCTGCCGGTGAAATTCCCGCTCTTGCTCGCGCAGGGAGTGGAAGGCATCGCCGTCGGGCTTTCGACGAAAATCCTGCCGCATAATTTCTGTGAACTCATCGAAGCGTCAGTCGACATCCTCAAGGGCAAACCGTTTCAGCTTTTCCCCGACTTCCCGACGGGTGGGCAGATGGACGTCGGCAATTACAATGACGGCCACCGGGGCGGCAAAATCCGCGTCCGGGCGAAGATCGAAGAACTCGACAAGAAAACGCTCATCATCCGCGACATCCCCTTCGGCACCACCACGACGAGCGTCATCGAGTCGATCGTGAAGGCCAGCGAGGCGGGAAAAATCAAGATCAAAAAGCCTGACAAAGGCTCGCAGGCCGTCGAGGACAACACCGCCGAGAAGGTCGAAATCCTGATTCACCTCGCGCCGGGCACCTCGCCCGACATCACCATCGACGCGCTCTACGCCTTCACCGACTGCGAAGTGAGCATTTCGCCCAACGCCTGCGTCATCGTGGACGAAAAGCCGAGGTTCCTGAGCGTCAGCGATATTCTGAAAATCAACACCGAGCAAACCCTTGGCTTGCTGAAGCGCGAACTCGAAATCCGTCGGCACGAGTTGATGGAAAAACTGCTCTACGCGTCGCTGGAGAAGATTTTCATCGAAAACAAAATCTACCGGAAAATCGAGGACTGCGAAACCTTCGAGGCCGTGCTCGAAACGGTGGACAAGGGGCTGGCGAAGTTCAAAAAGGAATTTTACCGGGCCATTGTCCAGGACGACCTGCTCCGGTTGCTCGAAATCCGCATCAAGCGCATCTCGAAATACGACGCCTTCAAGGCCGAGGAAGCCATGCGTCGGTTGGGAGAAGAACTCGCCGAAACCGAAGACAACCTCGCCAATTTGACCCGCTACGCGATTGCGTACTTCAAAGATCTGCTGAAGAAGTACGGCAAGGGCCGCGAGCGCAAAACCGAAATCCGCGCTTTCAACCAGGTGGCCGCTGCCGTGGTGGCCGCCGCCAACCAAAAGCTGTACGTCGACCGCGAGGGCGGGTTCATCGGCTACGGGCTGAAAAAAGACGAGTACGTCAGCGATTGCTCCGACATCGACGACGTCATCGTGTTCCGGAAAGACGGCAAGTGCGTGGTGACGAAGATTCAGGAGAAAGTTTTTGTCGGGAAAGACATCTGGCACGTGGCCGTATTTAAAAAAGGCGACGACCGCAAGGTGTACAACCTGATTTACCTCGACGGCAAGTCGGGCATCAGCCACGCCAAGCGATTCCAAATCACGGCCGTCACCCGCGACCGCGAGTACGATTTGACGAAGGGCAACCCGAAGTCGAAACTGCTTTATTTCACGGCCAATGACAACGGCGAGGCTGAGGTTGTGACCGTGAACCTGACTGCCCAGAGTACGGCCAAAATCAAGCAGTTCGACTTCAACTTCGCCGACCTCGACGTGAAAGGCCGTGAAGCCCAGGGAAATATTTTGACGAAATACCCCGTCCGGAAAATTACGCTGAAAGCGGCGGGCGTCAGCACGCTCGGCGGCGTGAACCTCTGGTACGACGAACACCTGGGCCGCCTCAACCGCGACGCCCGCGGGCGATTCCTGGGCAGTTTCGACGCCAACGATCACCTGCTGGTGTTGTACAAAACCGGCGAATACGAACTGACCTCCTTCGACCTCACCAACCGTTACGAGCCGCAGGACATCGCCGTTTTGCAGAAATTCGACCCGCAAACTGTGTTGTCGGCGGTGTACTACGAAGGCGCGCAGAAACTGTGGTACGTGAAGCGGTTCCGCGTCGAAACCACCACGGTGGACAAGAAGTTTAGCTTCATCGGCGAAGCCAAAGGCTCAAAACTCGCCGCCGTCACCGCCGACGACCACCCGCGCATCGAAATCGTTCATCACGTAAAAGAACGCGGCCCGGCGGAAACGATGATTTTGCAACCCGACGGCTTCATCGAAGTGCGCGGCTGGAAAGCGCTCGGCAACAAACTGCCGTTTGCCCGCGTAAAGGAAGTAAAACTTCTGGCACCAATTGTGCGGGAGAAAGTCGCGAAAGCTCCGGCTCTGCCGGTGATCGTGCCCGAACCGACGGTCGAAGAACCGGAAGAAACCGTTGCGCAGTTGGGCTTGTTTGGGTAGAATTTTCGAACTTTCCCATTTTGTAAAAACGCCCCTCCGGAGTGTCAAACTCCTTTAATAATTGCGGTACGTCATGCGCACCCGCACCCTCTCGTATCAACGCAGCCAGCCGATGACCTGGATTCCGCTGCTGAAACTGGGCATCAAAGCTGGCATCGCCGTGGCCTTTGGGCTGCTGGTGCTGGTGTTGCTGTGCAACTGGTGGGTGGTGCGCGTAACGCGGGGGCAAAATCACTTCACGCTCGCCAGTCTGCCGTCCAACGACATCGGGCTGGTGCTGGGTACGAGCAAAGCCCTGGTCAATGGGCAGGAAAACCTGTTTTTCCGGTACCGGATGGAAGCCGCCGCCCGGCTGTACCGCGAAGGCAAGGTGAAGCGCCTGATTCTCAGCGGCAACAACGATTCGGAGTACTACAACGAGCCTTCGGACATGCGCAAGGCGTTGCTCAAGCTGGGCGTACCCGACGAGGTCATGATTCCCGATTACGCCGGTCGGCGCACCTACGACTCCATCGTCCGCTGCCGCGAAGTGTTCGGGCAAAATTACATCACCATCATTTCGCAGCCCTTCCACAACGCCCGCGCCCTGTTTCTGGCGCGGGCTACGGGCATCCACGCCGTGGGATTTTCCGCCCAGGACGTGCCCGACGGCTATTCGTTTCGTACGCTCGTGCGCGAATACCTCGCCCGGCCCCGCGCCATCCTCGACGCCTATTTGCTTTCGCCCGACATCGAGCGGCACAACCGCGCCATCGAGCGCAAGCGCTCGTGAGGTTTTCAGTTTACGGTTTAGGGTTTTCAGTTCGTGCAGCACGGTTGGTTTAGCCGTCGTGGCTCACGAACTTCGCGCGGTGTTTAAGCGAAGGGTCTTTGTCACCAGACTGAAAACTGTGAACTGGAAACTGATCGATACCCACGCCCACGCCTACGACGACCAATTCAACGGCGACCGCGACGAAATGCTGGACCGTGCGCTGGCGGCGGGCGTGCTGGAAATCTGGTTGCCCAACTGCAATTCTGAAACGATTCCCGGTCTGCTGGCGCTCGAGACGGCTTTTCCCGACCGTTGCCGGGCCATGATGGGCCTGCACCCCACGTACGTCAAG
The DNA here is from genome assembly GCA_965249815.1 of Spirosomataceae bacterium. GTDB lineage: Bacteria > Bacteroidota > Bacteroidia > Cytophagales > Spirosomataceae > JAJAZB01. The sequence continues at coordinate 3,925,419 of CBDFMV010000003.1, forward strand.
GCCGATTTTGAAAACGAATTGGCGTTGGTGGAAACCTGGCTGCAAAAACGCCCGTTTCTGGCCGTGGGTGAAATCGGGCTGGATTTTTACTGGGATTTGACCTTCGTCGAAGAACAGAAAATCGCTTTTCGCCGCCAACTTCACCTGGCCAGTCGATACTGCCTGCCGATTTCGATTCACTGCCGGTCGGGCAACGGGCGCAACGCCTTCGCCGAAACCGCCGACCTGCTCGATCAGCACAACGACTCTAACCTGCGCGGCATTTTTCACTGTTTCGTCGGGACGCTCGAAGAGGCCCAACGCGCCATCGACCTGAATTTCCTGCTCGGCATTGGCGGGGTAGCGACGTTCAAAAATGGCGGCCTCGACGAGGTGCTGCCGCACGTGGGCCTGGAGCACCTCGTACTCGAAACTGACGCGCCGTACCTCGCACCAGTGCCGCACCGGGGCAAGCGCAACGAGTCGACGTACGTGCCGCTCGTGGCGCAACGGGTAGCGGATTTGAAGCAGATCTCCGTGGTGGAAGTGGCCCGGCAAACCACCGAAAACGCGCGGCAACTGCTCCGCGTCAACATTTAACCCGAAAACTATCCACTGAAAACGCCCGCGTATCCCTTCGTCCGCCTCAACACCGCCGCCCCGGCGGCCCCTGAAGCCAGCATCCTCGTTATTTACACGGGAGGCACGTTTGGCATGGTCAGCGACCGGCAAACGGGCGCGCTGGTGCCCTTCGATTTCGCGCAAATCCTCGACCGGCTGCCTGAGTTGCGGCGGTTGCGCTACGAAATGGCCGTACTGACGCTCACGCCGCTGCTCGATTCGTCGAACATGAAACCGGCGGTGTGGCTCGAACTGGCCCGGATTATCGCCGGACACGCCGACCAGTTCGACAGCTTCGTGGTGCTGCACGGTACCGACACGATGGCCTACACCGCCTCGGCGCTGAGCTTTTTGTTGGAAAACCTGGGAAAGCCGGTGTTGCTCACCGGCGCGCAGTTGCCCATCGAAGCCGCCCGCACCGACGCGAAGGAAAACTTCATGACGGCCCTCGAAATCGCCGCCGCCCGCGACGAACGGGGACAGCCCATGGTGCCCGAAGTGTGCATTTACTTCAATTCGCTGCTGCTGCGTGGCAACCGGGCCAAAAAAGTGGAGAGCAGCCAGTTCAACGCCTTCCGCTCCGACAACTACCCGCCGCTGGCCGAAGCGGGCGTGTTCATCGAATGGAACCGGCCGTACATTCGCCCGCACCAGCCGGACGATTCGCTGAAACTGCACGAATGCCTCGACGCGAACGTGCTGATTTTAAAGCTGTTTCCGGGAATTTCGCCCGCCGTGCTGCGGGCTACGCTGGGCATACCCGGCCTGCGGGGCGTCGTGCTCGAAACCTTCGGCGCGGGCAACGCACCCACCGACGGCTGGTTTCTCGACTGCCTCCGCGAAGCCACTGACCGGGGGCTGGTGGTACTCAACGTGTCGCAGTGCCCCGGCGGGCGCGTCACGCAGGGGCAGTACCAGACCAGCACCGCCCTGTCGGAACTGGGCGTGGTGAGCGGCTCCGACCTGACCACCGAAGCCGCCGTGACGAAATTGATGTTTTTACTGGGGCAAACCCCTGATCCGGTGGAAGTTAAAACCCGCCTTGCCGTGCCGTTGTGCGGCGAGATGAGTTGAGCTGTTGGATTTTTAGCCGAAAAGCGCTTTTTTTGTAGCCCAAACCACAAAACAGAGAGCTGTCCGAGTGGTCGAAGGAGCACGCCTGGAAAGTGTGTATACCTCTCAAGGGTATCGAGGGTTCGAATCCCTCGCTCTCTGCAAAAAAGTCCCCGAATGCGGCTCCGCGTTCGGGGACTTTTGCTTTTTCGGGCAACCGAAGCAGGCTATTTTTTCAAAAACTGGACGACCGCTTCGGCAAACGCCGCCGTCCTCGACGTGCTGCCGTGGTCGCCGGGGACGGTTTTGCGCGTGGCGTTGGGGAGCATCCGGGCCAGTTCATCGGCCTTGCCGTTGTCCTCGTCGCGGTCGCCCGCGATGACGAGCACGGGCTTATGGATTTTCCCCAATTCTTCGGGTGAGGTAGAGGGCTGCGACCGCTGCTGGTACGCGAAGGCCAGCGTGTCGGCACCGTTGGCTTTTGCGCGGGCGACCACGGCCCGAATTTCGGGAGATGCGTAGCGCTTCCCGGCAAAGGCCTCGTAAAACGCAATCCGGCGTGGCCACTGTGGATTCGTAAAATCGGCTCCCATGCCGCCCAGCACGCCTTTCCGCGCGTGCTTATCGCGCACCAGCACCCGCGCCGCGAGGATGGCCCCGCGCGAGTAACCCAGGATGTCGTAGCGTTTTGCGTTCAGAAACGCCATCAGGTCGATAAGATCGCGGGCCTCAGCGTCGGCCTCGTACGCTTCGGGCGTGTGCGGGTGGTCGGATTGGCCGTTGCCGCGCGTGTCGGGAATGATGACCTGGAAACCCGCCGCCAGGAGCGAATCGACCAGTGGCGCGGCCTTCCAACTCGCCCCGCTGCCCATGAACCCGTGAACGAGCAGCACGGGGTGCCCGCGGCCCTCGACGGTGTAGTGAATGCGGGTACGGTCGAAGGAAGTGAAAAACTGATCGCTGGGCGGGGTCGCGTCGCCTGGTTCGAAGCGAATTTGGCCGAAAGTGTTGGTCAGAACGAGCAACAGGAGTAGAAACAGGGCGTTACGCATGAGTCAGGCTGGAAAATCCTCATTTGGTTGGAATAACAACCGAGGCATTCGCCCCGACGGCCACTTCGTTGCCGTACACCAGCACCGTAATCGCCTTTTTGGAGCCGTTCTGAATCCGGACTTCCGTCGGCGTGGTTTTTACGTTGAGCAAATGCCCCCGGAACCGGACGTTGAAGCTCAACGACTGCCATTGCGCGGGGCAAAAGGGCGCGAAACTGACCTTCTCGTCGCGTACCCGCATCCCGCCGAAGCCTTTCACGACGGCCATCCACGTGCCCGCCATCGAGGTGATGTGGCAGCCGTCTTCGGTGTCGTTGTTGTAGTCGTCGAGGTCAAGGCGGCTGGTGCGGAGGTAAAACTCGTAGGCTTTTTCCTGCAAACCGAGCTTCGCCGCCAGAATCGCGTGGACGCAGGGCGACAGCGACGATTCGTGGACGGTGCGCGGCTCGTAAAAGTCGTAGTTGCGCCGGATGGTTTCTTCGTCATAGCGGTCTTCAAAAAAGTACAGGCCCTGCAACACGTCGGCCTGTTTGATGAACACCGACCGCAGAATCCGGTCCCACGACCACTTTTGGTTGAGCGGCCGGTCGCCGGGATTGAGGTCGTTCACCGTCAACTGCTCTTTGTCGAGAAAACCGTCCTGTTGCAGAAAAACGCCCAATTCCGCGCTTTCGGGAAGGTGCATTTTCGCGACGATGGCGCGGGCGGTGGCAAATTCCTTGTCTTCCCGGAAGTGAATCCGGTCGGCGAGTTTGCGGTACTTAGCCGGGTCGAGGGCCTTCACGCGCTGGGCCACTTCCACGGCGTATTCGAGGCACCAGCAGGCGATGGTGTTGGTGTACCAGTTGTTGTTGACGTTGTTTTCGTACTCGTTCGGGCCGGTCACGCCGAGCATCACGTACTGCTCTTTTTTGCCCGACCAGTTGATGCGCTGCGACCAGAACCGGGCGATGGCGATGATCACTTCGAGGCCGTAATCGACGAGGTACTGCTCGTCGCCGGTGTAGCGGACGTAGTCGAAAATGGCGTAGGCAATCGCCCCGTTGCGGTGGATTTCCTCGAAGGTAATTTCCCACTCGTTGTGGCATTCCTCGCCGTTCATGGTCACCATCGGGTAGAGCGCGGCACCGGCTTTGAAGCCCAGTTTGCCCGCGTTTTCGATGGCCTTTCCCAACTGCTTGTAGCGGTAAATCAAGAGGTTACGCGCCACTTTCGGGTCGGCGGTGGCGAGGTAAAATGGGATGCAGTACGCCTCGGTATCCCAGTAGGTGGAGCCGCCGTATTTTTCGCCGGTGAAGCCTTTTGGTCCGATGTTGAGGCGCTCGTCCTCGCCGGTGTAGGTCTGGAAAAGCTGGAACAAATTGAACCGGATGCCCTGCTGGGCGGCCACGTCGCCGTCGATGGCGATGTCCATAAACTTCCACTTGTCGGCCCAGGCCTGGGCTTGCTCTTCGGCCATGCGCCCGAAGCCCTTGTCGGCGAGGCGGGCAAGGTACTTTTTAGCCCGGAACAAAAGCTGGTCGTCGGGGTGGTTGAGCGTCGAGAGGTTACAGGCGTATTTCACCAGGGCGACTTCCTGACCGGTCTGCACGTCGAGCGACACTTTATTGGCCACGTACTTTTCCAGTTTGACGGGAAGCGACTGAAATTCAATTCGTTGTCCGTCGCGGAATAGTTCGAATTTCATGCCCGTCAGCACGTGGAAGCCGGTTTTCTTCGTGCGCAACTCAATGTAAGCTTCGCCATAGCCGGTTTCCTTGTGAACCTCGTCCCAGAATTTTTCGTCGTAATTGGCGTCGCGGTTGCGGATGTCGCCGTCCACGAAAGGGGTCAGGGTGAGTTTGCCGTCGAAATTCAGGGGCGTAATCGCGTAGCGGATGGCACCGGCCTCGTCGTCGACGATGGAACAGAAGCGTTTAGTGCTGACTATCAGTTCTTTGCCTGACTTTAGCTTGGCGGTGAAACTCCGTTCGAGGTAGCCTTCGCGCATGTTGAGCACCCGCCGGAAGTCGCGCACTTCGGCAGTGGCGAGGTCAAGCGTTTCGTAGTCCACCTCGACCTGAATGCCGATCCAGTTGGCGGCGTTGAGCACTTTGGCGAAGGATTCCGGGTAGCCGTTTTTCCACCAGCCCACGCGGGTTTTGTCGGGGTAGTACACGCCCGCCACGTAATTGCCCGACAGGCTTTTTCCCGAAAAGGGTTCTTCAAAATTGCCGCGCTGGCCCATCCGGCCGTTGCCGAGGCTCATCACCGATTCGGTAACTTCGTTGAATTCGGGGTGGAAGCCCTCTTCGATGATGCACCATTCGTCGTGCTTCAGGTAGTTTTTCATTCAAAAAGTAAGGTCAATTCAAGGTGCAAAAGAGCTATATTTCGCCGCGAAAGCCAACTGCTCCACGCCAAACCCCACAAACCCAGGAATCACCAAATCGGCGTCGGTCAGCACCTCCGGAGCGCCGACGCCCACGGCTTTCATACCGCCCCGGTGGGCCGCTTCGATGCCCGCGACGGCGTCCTCGAACACCACGCAGGCGGCGGGAGAAACGCCCAGCGCCTGCGCTCCCAGCAGAAACACTTCCGGGTCGGGCTTGCCGTGGGTGACGTGCGTGCCGTCGATGACGGCGTCGAACAGCGGCAGTAAATCGGTTTTTTCAAGTATCAGCGGAGCATTTTTACTGGCCGAACCGAGGGCGATTTTCAGCCCCGCCGCCCGGCAGTTTTCCAGAAATTCGCGGGTGCCCGGCAGCACGTCCGTCGGTTTCATCTGGCTGACCAGTTCGAGGTACCAGCCGTTTTTGCGGGTGGCCCAGGCTTCTTTTCCGGCGGCGGTGAGCGTCACGCCGCCCCAGGCCAGAATGCGGTCGAGCGATTCCATCCGGCTGATGCCCTTCAATTGCTCGTTTTGGTGTTCGGTGAAATCGAAGCCCAGTTCGCGGGCGAGTCGCCGCCAGGCCTGGAAATGAAAAACGGCGGTGTCGACCAGCACGCCGTCGAGGTCGAAAAGGGCGGCTTTCAGCGAAATTTCGGAAGAAAAAGACGTAGGCATTGCGCAAAGATAGCAGCCGTTGGTTGCCGCGTCGGTCGAACGAAACAGACTTTCCGTATCTTGGGCCTGAAAAATCCCGCTCACTTTCCCCGTTTGTATGCCCACGTTTCCGCAAATCGTTCGGAGGTTCCTGGCTGGCGGTGCCGCGTGTTTCGGCCTTTGGGCCGGATGCGGGCTGATTTTTAAGCAAAACCCGACCCCGGTTCCCGCCCAAACCGGTTTCTGGCAGGCACCTACCGACCGGGAACTGCCTGCAGGCGCAGCCGGGGCGGAAATCCGGTACGGGCGGGCGCTGATTGGCCACACTGCCGACTACCTCGGCCCGAAAGGCACCGTGAAGCCACTCAGCAATGGCCTGAATTGCCAGAACTGCCACCTTGACGCCGGAACACGGGTATTTGGCAATAATTACTCGGCGGTTGTTTCGACGTACCCGAAATTCCGGGAGCGTTCGGGCACGGTGGAAAGCGTGGTGAAACGAGTGTCGGATTGCTTCGAGCGGAGTCTCAACGGCAAAGCCCCCGACAGCACCAGCCGCGAAATGAAAGCCATCGTGTCCTACCTGACCTGGCTGGGCAAGGCCGTGCCGAAGGGCCAGCGTCCGGCGGGAGTGGGGTTGCTGAAACTGCCGTTCCTCGACCGGCCCGCCGACCCGCTTGGCGGCAAGGCCGTGTACCTGCGGCTCTGTCAGAGTTGCCACGGGCCGGAAGGGCAGGGCGTGCGGGTGCCCGGTGTGCGCGAATTCGTGTACCCGCCACTCTGGGGACCACACAGCTACGGCGATGGTGCGGGGATGTTTCGCCTAATCAATCTGGCCGGGTACGTGAAAGTGAACATGCCCTACGGCACGGCCGCCTACAACAACTCCGTGCTCACCGACGAGGAAGCCTGGGACGTGGCGGCCTACATCAATTCGCAGCCCCGCCCGCACCAGGACCAGTCCCGCGACTGGCCCGACGTAAAAACCAAGCCCGTTGATTTTCCCTTAGGCCCTTACGCCGATTCGTTTACCGAAAAACAGCATAAATTCGGGCCGTTCGCGCCCATTGCCGCCGCCCGGAAGTAAACAACCTGTTTTCTAAACCCAATTTTTTCCATGAAACCGAACCTCCTTTTGCTTGCCGCTTGCCTGCTGGCTACCGTTCCGGCGCTGGCCCAAATGCCCGCCGATTTCCACGGGGCCGAAGCCACCAAAAGCCAGTACCGCGTGGCGTACCAACTGAATTCCAGCGACGACAACAAGATCAAGGAGACCCTGCGAAATTTGGCAAACGCCCTCAACGACCCCCGGCTGAAGGATAAACTCCAGGTCGAACTGGTCGTACACGGGCAGGGGGTAGCCGTGTACCGGAAGGAAAAGGGCTATGAAACCGAGCTAAACGAGTTGCAGCAGCGGGGCGTCATCCTTGCCATGTGCGAAAACACGATGCGGATGATGAACATCAAGCGCGATGAATTATTGCCGTTCATTGCCTACGTGCCCAGCGGCAATGGCGAACTCGTCATCCGCCAGCAGGAGGGCTGGGCCATCATTCACCCCTGAGCCTACTTCCCTAATTCCAGTACCAGCGCCGTTTTGCCGGGAATTCTAAGGCTTTTCAGTTCGCCGATTTGTTCGTCTGTCAGCACGTTACGGGCGTTGGTAAAGCCGTTTAGGCGTTCCGAAAACCGGCTCAGGTCCACGGTGATGTCGTCGGCATTCGTGTTGGTGGCCACCATCACCGTTTTGACGTCGTCATAGCGGAAATACACGTAGGTGCCGTTCTGGGGCAGGTATTGCATCAGCTTGCCCGTGTGCAGGGTGGGCGTAGCCTTCCGGTAATTAGCCAGTTTTTTGACAAAATCAAAGGCCTCATTTTCAGTCCGGTTCCTGCCGCTGGCCGTGAAGGCATTGGCGCGGTCGCCGGGAAAACCACCGGGAAAATCGCGGCGCACTTCGGCGTCCGACGGGTTTTTGAAGTTCTTCATCAGCACCTCGGTGCCGTAGTACCAGTGCGGAATACCCCGGGTGGTGAGCAGCCAGGTCGCTCCTATTTTGTATTTCTGGAAATCCTCGCCAACGACCGAGAAGTAGCGGTCGGTGTCGTGGTTTTCCAGAAACGTCACCAGTTTGCCGGGGTCTTCGTACACGGCGTCCTGGGCCAGTGCGCCGTAAAGCCGGTTCACGCCGTCGTCCCAACCGAAATTCTGCCGCAAGGCGTCGAGGATGGCCGAATACACGACGAAATCGAGGCCGCCGGGCTGGTTGGATTTAAACGGAAAGTTGATCCGGTTGCGGGTGTAGTAACTCTGATCCACGACGTTGCCCACCCACGATTCGCCAAAAATGTGAATCTTCGGGTACTCGGCCAGCAGCGCCGCGTTGCAGCGGTTCATAAAGGGCTGGTCGTTGTACATGTACGTGTCCACGCGCCAGGCGTCCACGCCGAATTCTTCTACCGTCCAGAGCGCGTGTTGAATCAGGTAATTGGCTACGAACGGATTGCCCTGATTCAAATCGGGCAGAAAAGGCACAAACCAGCCGTCGAGCGTCACTTTCCGGTCGATGGCCGCCGCGTGCGGGTCGGTGATGGGCTGGTATTTGTACGAGGTGTTGGTGTAGGTGGGCCACTGGTGGAGCCAGTCTTTCGAGGGCATATCCTTCACAAACCAGTGGTTGATGCCCACGTGGTTGTACACGGCGTCCTGCACGATTTTCAGGCCCTGGCCGTGGGCTTGCTTTACGAAGGTTTTGTACGCCGGGTTACCACCGAGGCGCTTGTCCACCTGGTAATGATCGGTGAAGCCATAGCCGTGGTAGGCGCTTCGCTGGGTACCGCCTTCGTTGGTAAGCGGCTGGTTGTTTTCCAGTACAGGCGTCATCCAGAGGGCCGTCACACCCAATTCCTTGAAGTAATCGAGGTGCTGACCAACGCCCTGAATGTCACCACCGTGGCGCAGAAACGGATTGCTCCGGTCACTCTGCGTGTCGGTCAGGTCGGAGAATTTGTCGTTCGATTCGTCGCCGTTGGCGAAGCGGTCGGGCATGAGCAGGTAAATGAAATCCGCCGCCGTGACGCCCTGGCCTTTGGGTGCGCCGTCGCGCGCCTTCAGTTCGTAGGTGCGCGTGAGGGTCTGGCTGCCCGATTTTCCAACGATTTTGAGCGTTCCTGCGCGGGCCTGCGGCGAAAGCTGGAGGTCGAGAAAGGCGTAGTTTGGGTTTTCGACCTTGTGCGCCTTGACCAGTTTCACACCAGGGTAACTGACCGAGTAGGTGAGGGTGCCCGCATTTGGTCCGTACACGAGCAGTTCGAGGTTCGGGGCCTTCATTCCCACCCACCAGTGCGTCGGGTCGATGCGGGTGATTTGGGGCGTTTGGGCGCGTAAACAACCCCCGAACCCCAGCAGCGGGAGGAGGCAGACAAGGCGAAGGAATTTCATGGAAAATGGACTTTTGCCGGGAGGGACGTGGACTTTGGGAGCAAAGTAAGCCCGAAATCCCCTTTTTTCATACCCCCAAACGGCCTACCTTTGGTGAATCCGTTTCCTGTTTTCCCGTAAAAAATGCCGTTATCCACCTGGAAAAGCGCCTTTTGGAGCGTGGGATTGGTTGTTTCGGGCCTATTTTTGGGTTCCGTTGCCTGTGGTCAAAACAAGCCGAAGGCCGCGACTGTTTCCAAACTCCCGCCCACCCGGGCGAACCATACCGTGCCCATCTCTTCCCATTCTGACAAGATTCTCATTTACGAACTCACCACGCGCCTGTTTGGCAATACCAAGCTCAACAACGCTGCCTGGGGGACGATGGCCGAAAACGGCGTCGGGAAGTTTAACGACGTGACGGACGTGGCGTTGAAAAGCCTAAAAATCTTCGGCATCACGCACGTCTGGCCGATGGGCTGCATCGAACACGCCACGATGGAGGATTTTTCGGCCTACGGCATTCCCAAAGACCACCCGGCGGTGATCAAGGGCCGGGCCGGGTCGCCGTACGCCATCAAGGATTATTACGACGTCAACCCATTCTTGGCATCCGACCCGGCGCTGCGGATGCGCGAATTTGAGGCGATGGTTGGGCGCATCCACGCCAATGGCCTGAAGATGATTCTTGATTTCGTACCCAACCACGTTGCCCGGCAGTACCACTCCGACGCCAAACCGGCGGGCGTAAAGGATTTTGGCGAAACCGACGACAAAACGGTGTTGTTTAAACCGTCGAACAATTTTTACTACCTGCCCGGTCAGGCCTTCGAGGTGCCGATGGGCGTGAAACTGCCGGATGGACTGAAACCCGACGGCGATTACGCGGAAAATCCCGCCAAAGCCAGTGGCAACGACGTGTTCAAAGCCCAACCTTCGGTGGACGACTGGTACGAAACCGTGAAGCTCAACTACGGCGTGGACCTGCTCGACAACCGGACGCCCCATTTCACGCCCACGCCCGATACCTGGCTCAAAATGCGCGACATTCTGGTGTATTGGGCCAAAAAAGGCGTGGACGGCTTCCGCTGCGACATGGCCGAAATGGTGCCGGTGGAGTTTTGGGGCTGGGTGATTCCCGAAGTCCGGAAAGCGGCCAAACGCGAGGTAACCTTCATCGCCGAGATTTACAACCCCAGGGAATACCACCACTACATTCAGGTCGGCAAGTTCGATTACCTCTACGACAAAGTAGGCCTCTACGACGCACTGCGGCGGTTGATGGAGGGCAAGGGGAACGTAGCCGACCTGACGAAAGTCTGGCAGACCGAGTCGGGCGACATTGAAAACCACATGCTCCGGTTTCTCGAAAACCACGACGAGCAGCGCATTGCTTCCGACTTCTTCGCGATGGACGCGTTTTACGCCATTCCGGCGATGGCCGTGACGGCCACGATGGGCAGCGGGCCGGTCATGTACTATTTCGGGCAGGAAATCGGCGAACCGGCCCAGGCCAGCGAGGGCTTTTCAGGAGCCGACGGCCGCACCACGATCTTCGACTGGTGGGGCGTGCCCGAATGGCAGAAGTGGATGAACGGTGGCAAGTTCGACGGTGGCCAGCTCGACAGCGACCGGAAGCAACTCTGGAAGGCGTATTACGACTTAAACTGGCTGTGCCGCAAATCGGACGCCATCCAGCGGGGGGGCTTCTACGATTTGCAGTACGCCAACACGGGCGGGCAGAGCGCGGGCTACCGCGACAGCAGAATGTTCAGCTACCTGCGCCACTCCGACAAACAGAAACTGCTGGTTGTCACGAACTTCGACCTCGACCGCAACTACCAGACGAAGGTCAGAATCCCGAAGGAAGCCTGGGAAAAAATGGGTCTCAACCCCGATGGTACCTACGAATTCAAAGAGATATTCCAGCATCCCAAAGCCCGTGTTTCCGCCAAAGCCACCGAGGGCGTACCCGTCAACATGACCGCCAACAGCGTGTTGATTTTTGAAATCAAGGCGAAGTAGGGTTGTCGTCTGTCGTTTAAGGTTTGAGGTTTAACGTTAAACCTCAAACCTTAAACGACAAACGCCCCTGCCTCCAAACCCCCTCTCTAAGATGGCTTCTGTCGCCCCTGTTTCCGCGTCAACGCGCCGCAAACCGCAGTTGTCATTCTGGCAAATCTGGAACATGAGTTTCGGTTTCATGGGCATTCAGTTCGGGTTTGCCCTGCAAAACGCCAACACCAGCCGGATTTTTGCCACGCTGGGGGCCAACCCCGACGAAATTCCGATTCTGTGGGTAGCCGCGCCGCTCACGGGCCTGCTGGTGCAGCCCATCATCGGCTACCTCAGCGACCGTACCTGGCACCCGATATGGGGGCGACGGCGGCCGTTTTTCCTCATCGGCGCGGTCCTCGCGACCGTGGCCCTCGTGGTGATGCCCAATTCCCCGGCCCTGTGGATTGCCGGCGGGATGCTGTGGATCATGGACGCCTCCATCAATATTTCGATGGAACCCTTCCGGGCGTTTGTCGGCGATTTGCTGCCCGACGACCAACGCACGACGGGTTTCGCCGCGCAAAGCTTCTTTATAGGCGTCGGGGCGGTGGTGGCGTCGTTGTTGCCATCGATGCTGACTGGCCTTGGCGTGGCCAATACGGCCCCCGAAGGCCTCATTCCCGATTCGGTGAAGTGGTCGTACTACCTCGGCGCGCTGGCATTTTTCGGTTGTGTCCTCTACACCGTGCTCACCACCCGCGAGTACCCGCCGGAAGACATGCAGGCATTTTTGCGGGAAAAACAGGAGACGACTTTTTTTGATGGGCTAAAAGAAACGTTCACCGGAATCTTCAATATGCCCCGCGTCATGCGCCAACTCGCCGTGGTGCAGTTTTTTACCGGGTTCGGGCTGTTCTGCATGTGGATTTACACCACCCTGGCCGTGACCAAGCACATCTATCAAACCACCGACCCGACCTCGGCGGCCTACAACGAGGGAGCCAATTTCGTGGGCACCTGCTTCGCGGTGTACAACGGCGTATCGGCGGTATTCAGCATTTTTCTGCCAATGGTTGCCCGCCGCTTCAGCCGCAAAGGCACCCACCTGATTTGCCTGACGCTGGGCGGCATCGGGCTGATTTCGATTCAATTCATTCACAGCCCTGAAATGCTGTTGTTGGCGATGGCGGGCGTGGGAATTGCCTGGACGAGCATCCTGTCCATCCCGTATTCGATGCTGGCGGGAAGCTTGCCCGCGCGCAAAATGGGCTATTACATGGGCGTGTTCAATTTTTTCATCGTCATTCCACAAATATGCGCCAGCCTCGGCCTGCCATTTCTGATGAAGCGGTTCCCGGCTCTCGACCCGCTCCACGTGGTGGTTCTGGGCGGTGTGCTGCTCATCATCGGGGGATTACTGACGCTGCGCGTGAGCGACGAAGAAGAAATTATTCTTGACGAAAACGGCCTGAGTTCGTAAGTTGACCTATGATTTACCCTCACCCAACCCGAATGGCAGTAAAAAAATGGCTGACTTTGGGATGCGCCTTGCTGACGCACCTGGCATTCGGGCAAACCGACGAGGCGATTTTTGCCGAAACCATGCAGGTGCCCAAAGGACGCTCCGTGTCCGAAACGGCGCTCCGCATCGGTCAGTATTTTCTGGATGCGCCTTACGTGGCGGGAACGCTTGAAAGTCCCGATGGTGAAGAGCGCCTGACGGTGAACCTGCGCGAATTCGACTGCACGACGTTCGTGGAAACGGTCATCGCCCTGGCCCGGACACGGCACAGCCCGCACGTGGATTTTCAGGCGTTCCGCCGGAACCTCCAGACCTTGCGCTACCGCAACGGGCAGGTTGTTGATTACGCTTCCCGGCTGCACTACTTTTCCGACTGGCTGGCCGAACACGCCGCGACGGGTTACCTGACCAACCTGACCGCGCACCTGGGGGGGCGGCCGATGAACAAATTCATCTGTTACATGACCAGCCACCGCAATCGCTACGCCTCGCTGGACAATTCATTGGTTTACACCGAAATAAGTGCACTGGAGCAAGAAATAAACCGTCGACCGCTTTTTTTTATACCGAAAAACAGGGTGCCTTCGTTAGAAAAGGAACTTCAGGATGGCGACCTCATCGGCGTTACTTCCGCCAAATTCGGCCTCGATGTTGCCCACGAAGGATTCGTGTTGCGCCGCAACGGGCGGGCGTATTTACTGCACGCTTCGTCAGAATTTGGCCGGGTTATGCTGACCTCGACACCCCTGAGCGAGTACCTGAGCCGAAACGCCGCCCACAGTGGCATCATGGTGGCTCGATGGAAAAACGAACCTGCACCCTAACAATCAATCAACACCAACTGAATGGATAAGAAGACCGCAATCCTGGAGGCGACCCTCGAGCTGATTACGAAAAACGGCTTCCACGCCACGCCCATGAGCATGGTGGCGCAGCACGCCAAAGTGGCAGCCGGCACGATCTATCATTATTTCGATAGCAAAGAGCAACTGATTGACGAATTGTACGCCCTGCACCGCGACAAAGTAGCCAGTGTGATGTTGCAGGGGGATGACCCTACCCGGCCGTACAAGGACCGTTTTCGCCAGGTTTTTTCCAACCTGTTCCATTATTACGTTCAGCACACCGACCAGTTTCTGTTCATCGAGCAGTACGCCAATTCGCCGATTATCAACCGGATTCCGCGCGAGGAGTCGGCTTCGTTTTACCAACCCCTGATTGAATTCTTACGAAAGGGCATTCACACCAGCCAATTGAAGGACATTTCCTCCAAACTGATGGCACGGCTGGTGTACGGCAACATCGTGCAGGTGGTAAAGCTTCACCTTTCCGGGGAACTGCCCATGGAAAACACGCTGCTGCAAACGGCCATCGCAACGACCTGGGACGGCGTTCGCCGCGCGTAATTCCGACCCGGTTCCACAAAAAAGCCCCCCGAGTACTCGGGGGGCTTTTTTGTAAGGAGCAAACCCGTTACTGCTTGCTCATTTCCTGGGCCATTTTCACGGCATTGTAGGCATTCACCACGCCGCCCGTCGCCGAAAGTTCGCCGAACGGCACGGTGGCTTTCGAGCCGGGCTGCATCACCCGCAATTCAGGGGTTTTGATGCTCGACTCCAGAATGATTTTCCGCACCTGCTGGTAGGTCAGCTTCGGAAAATACGACATCAGCAGCGCCGCAACGCCCGTCACCACCGGCGCGGCCATGCTCGTGCCGCTGAGGTCTTCGTATTTGGAGCCAGGCACAGTCGAGTAAAGGTCCACGCCGGGCGCGAATACGTCCACCGTCTGGCGGCCGTAGTTGCTGAACGAGGCCACGCTGGCCGAGTCTTTTTTCCAGGAAAGCGCACCGACCGAGATCCAGTTTTCGGCCTGCTTGCCGTCTTTCACGAAGGTTTTGTTCGGGAAATTATTGCCTTCGTCGGTGTTCTCGCCTTCATTGCCCGCCGCGTGAACCAGCAGCACGCCCTTCGATTGCGCGTACCGCACGGCGTCATCCACCCATTCTTTGTTGGGCGAAAAGGCCTTGCCAAAACTCATGTTGATCACCTGCGCGCCGTTGTCCACTGCGTAGCGGATGGCATTGGCCACGTCTTTGTCGCGCTCGTCGCCGTCGGGTACCGCCCGGACGACCATGATTTTCACGTTGTCGGCCACGCCACTGACGCCCAGGTTGTTGCCACGGGTAGCCCCGATAATGCCCGCGACGTGGGTGCCATGACGGGCGTCGGGGCCGGTCACTTCGCCGTTGCCGTAAACCCGATCGTTCACGTTGTTGGGGTCATCCCCAACGATGCTCCGCGGACTGAATTCAGTGTTATAATTGTATTCGGCTTCTTCCTGGTAGTGGTCGAGGGCGTCTTTCAGTTCTTTTCCGTCGTAGCCCATCTGAAACCCCCGGTCGAGGATCTGGCGGGCGCGTTTGAGTTTTGAGCTGGCCGTGTTGAGGTCGATTTTGGCCAGATCGTCCGCCGTCGGCGCGCCGGTCAGTTTGAGGGTGTCCTTGACCATTTTCTCGGCCATCACCCAGGTTTTATACATCTGCTGAACGGCCCCGTAGGTCATCTTCGACTCCTGAGCTTTGGCCTCAAATTCTTCTTTGATTTGCTTGAACCGGGCAAATTCCTGTTTGTCTTTGCCCGCCAGTTTGGTGGTGTCCGCGCCTACGAACCGCTTCGACAGCGCCACGTACAGGCGCGTGAGTTCGAGTTGTTCCTTGCCCACGTCCTGGCCGTTTTTGTTGCCCAGAAAATCCCAGCCGTTCACGTCATCGATGTAGCCGTTTTTATCGTCGTCGATGCCGTTACCCGGAATTTCCTTCGGGTTCGTCCAGATTTTACCCTTCAGATCTTCGTGGTTGATGTCGATACCTGAGTCGATGATGCCCACGACGACGGTTCTGGAAGGGCGATTTTTCAGCAATTCCTGGTAGGCCCGCTCGGTGCTCACGCCCCGAATGCCGTCGGCGGTGGGGTCGAGGTTGAACCAGTTCGTCGGGGCTTTGGTCTTGACCGAATCGGCCCAGGGAGCCACGGAGGGGAAAGAAGGACCCGCCAGGGCAACGCCGCCGAACAGGGTCAGCGCCGAGAGCAGCGCATTCGTTTTGTGCATGTCGTTTTGGTTGGATTACGCAGAATGGTCAAAAATAACCGGTACGGACGGATAAAACGAAAAGACTGGGATAAGCGGTTTCAATTTTGGCAAAAAAATGCCGGACCCCAGCGATTTTTTAGGCGCAAAACCGATAGATTCGTCAACCCATTTTCCGGCTGAGACTCAATTCGTTGTGCCATGCAACTGTCGCTGCTTTCCACCCTGCCCGAATTTGACAAGAAAGTGTTTCTGGGCGTGTTTGCCCAGTTGTACTACGATGCCCGGCGGCGCCGGTTCCGGCTGCGCACCATCCGGGGACAGCAGGTGCCGCCCGATTTGAAAGTAGGCTGCTCGACGAAAGCCATCGCCCAGTACCCGGAGGGCACCATTTATAAACTCGACGCCCGGCTGGTGCGTCAGCCCGACCGTCAGCCGTACCTGCTGGCCCTCAACCGACGGCAAGTGGACCGGGCGCTGGAATTTTTCGACCACAACCTGCTGGTGCAACAGGGGAAACCCGCACCGAAAAAGCGCCGCCGGATCGGGCAGAAAAAAGCCATTTTCACCCCGTAAACACCCCATGAACGAACCCACTCCGCCTGTTCTCCACCGCGTCGAACCCATTCTTTTGTCGCGCGATCTGGACCGCACAGCCCAATTCTACGATAAACTCGGATTCCAACCCGTAGGCCGGTTCGCCGATTACCTCATCGTGCAGCGCGACGAGGTCCGGCTGCACTTCACGCGCTGGGCCGAACTCGACCCCGACGCGAATTCCTGCGCCTGTTACGTGTACGTGAGCGGCGTGAAAGCGCTTTACGAACTCTGGCTGCACGTCGGGGTCATTCATCCGAAAGGCGCTTTGCACCAAACCGATTACGGCCTTTGGGAATTCGCCGCCATCGACGACGATAAAAACCTCCTGCGCGTCGGGGAACCGATCGGCAACTAAAAACTGAGAGGGTGTTTAAAACGAAAACGGCGGGTCGTATGACCCGCCGTTTTCGTTTCGGAAAAAGCGGTTTACTTCGGTGTGACGACGCCATCCACAACGTGGATAATGCCATTCTTCTGATAAACGTCGGCGGTCGTGACCAGAGCCGTGCCGCCATTTTCATCGGTCAATTTCACTTTACCGCCATCGAGCGAGGCCGTGAGGATACCACCACTTACCGTTTTGAGCGTGGCCTGGCCGCCCGAGTCTTGAATGGCCCTGATCACTTCCCGCGAGCTGACCCGACCCGGTACGACGTGGTAGGTCAGAATTTTCGTCAACGTGGCCTTGTTTTCGGGCTTCAACAGACTTTCGACCGTTCCGGCGGGTAGTTTGTTGAAGGCGTCGTTGGTGGGGGCAAACACCGTGAAAGGTCCCTGGCCCTTGAGGGTTTCGACCAAACCTGCCGCTTTGACAGCCGCCACGAGTGTGGTGTGCTCCTTGGAATTGACGGCGTTGTCGATGATGTCTTTAGTGGGGTACATCGGCGCGCCACCCACCATCGGGAGGTTGCTCTGTGCGTTGGCACCAGCCACCGTGGCAAGGGCGAGTGCGAAAATGATGGTTATTTTTTTCATAAAAATCGACCGATTGGTTTATTGATACACCCTAACTACGCGGTTGAGCAGCAAATGGTTTTGAAAGATTTTGAATTGCCGACCAAATCACACAAAAAAGGCAGGCATTTTTAGGGCCTGCCTGTTGGATGGAATGGGCTTCATTTACGTTAAAATCGACTTAACGATCTTGCCATGTACGTCGGTGAGGCGGTAGCGGCGTCCCTGACTTTTGAACGTCAGCTTTTCGTGATCAACGCCAAGCAGGTGCATCACCGTGGCCTGAAAATCATGCACGTGAACCCCGTCGCGCACGATGTTGTAGCCAAACTCGTCGGTTTCGCCGTACACCAGCCCTTTCTGCACCCCCGCCCCGGCCATCCAGATGGTAAAGCAGCGCGGGTGGTGGTCGCGACCGTAGTTTTCTCTGGTCAGTTTGCCCTGCGAATAGTTGGTACGGCCAAATTCCCCGCCCCAGATCACCAGCGTGTCGTCCAAAAGACCGCGCTGTTTGAGGTCCATGATGAGTGCCGCCGAAGGCTGGTCCACCGACTTGCCCATGATGCGGATGTCGTTAGGCAAATTGCCGTGCTGATCCCAGCCCTGATGGTAGAGCTGCACAAATTTGACGTCTTTTTCAACCAGTTTCCGCGCCAGCAAACAATTGGCCGCGAAGGTGCCCGGTATGCGGGCCTCTGGGCCGTACATGTCGAAAATCGAATCGGGTTCTTTGGAAATGTCGAGCGTTTCGGGCACGGCGGTTTGCATCCGGTAGGCCATTTCGTACTGCGCCACCCTCGAATTAATTTCCGGGTCGAGCACGTGCTGGTACTGATCCTGGTGGAGTTTGGCCAGATAGTCGAGCATGCGTCGCCGCGAGGTTCGGTCGATACCGGGCGGATTGCTGAGGTAAAAAACCGGGTCGGGGCCGGAACGGAACACGACGCCCTGGTGGATGGAAGGCAGAAAGCCGTTGCTCCAGAGTTTGGCGTACAGGGGCTGATCGCCGCCCCGGCCTTTGGAAAGCAGCACCACGAAGGCGGGCAGGTTCTGGTTGTCGGAACCAAGCCCGTAGCTCACCCACGAGCCGAAACTCGGACGCCCGCCCTGCTGCGAACCGGTCTGGAAAAACGTCACCGCCGGGTCGTGGTTGATGGCCTCGGTGTACATCGAGCGGATGAAGGTGGCGTCGCCCGCGATTTGTCCGATGTGCGGCAAGATCTCCGAAACCGTCATCTGGCTGGGACCGTAGCGCCCGAACTTAAAGGCCGACGCCGCCAGCGGAAAGCTGCTCTGCCCGGCGGTCATGCCCGTCAGGCGCTGTCCCTTCCGTACCGATTCGGGCAGGTTCTGGCCCCACATGGTTTCGAGTTTCGGCTTGTAATCGAACAAATCGAGGTGCGAGGGCGCGCCGCTCTGAAACAGGTAAATGACCCGCTTGGCCTTGGGGGCGAAATGCGGTTTGCCCAACGCACCGCTCGGACCGGGACCGGCCAGCAGTTCTTGCGGCAACAGGGAGGAGAGGGCCAGCGCCCCCAGACCCAGACTGGAGCGGGTCAGAAAATTCCGACGGCTCACCTGGTCGTGAACCTGTTGTTCAAATTCTTCGAGGGCGTTCATGGGAATGAGTCGAGGGTTCAGTGTTCAGGGTGCCAGTGCAACGCTAAACCCGGAACCCGTTAACGTTTTAACGTTTAATGAGAAACTCGTCAAAATTCATCACCGTCGAGGCCACAATGGCGTTGGCGGCAAGTTCGGCGGGGTTCAGGGCGGGGTCCCGTTTGAATTCGCCCACCTTCAGCAGTTCAGCAGCCCGTTTCGGATTTTTCTGAAAATCCGCCAGTTCTTCGGCGTACAACTGTTTCAGAATCCGAATTTCCTGCGGGCGTGGCGGGCGGCTCGTCAGGGCTTTGTAGGCCAGGGTGATGCGGCTTTCGGGCGTCGGGCCACCTTCGCGCATCATTTGTTGGGCCAGCACCCGGGCGGCTTCGACAAACTGCGGGTCGTTGAGCGTCACCAACGCCTGCAGGGGCGTGGAGGTTTTCTGGCGCTTGACGGTGCAGGAATGCCGCTCGGCGGCATCGAAATTGAGCATCATCGGCGGCGGCGACGACCGTTTCCAAATCGTGTAGAGCGACCGGCGGTAGAGGCTGTCGCCGTGGTTCTGGACGTAGGTCACGGCGTTGCGGGTGGCGAGGGCCTCCCAGATGCCCGCCGGCTGGTAGGGATGCACACTCGGACCGCCGACTTTCTGGGTGAGTAACCCGCTGGAACAGAGAGCGTTGTCGCGTACTTGTTCGGCGCTCATGCGGTAACTCGGGCCGCGCGCGAGCAGGCGGTTGTCGGGGTCGAGTTCGTGCAGTTTTTCTGAAATCTGGGACGACTGCCGGTAGGTGGCCGACAACACAATTTGCCGGAGGGTGTTTTTGACGTTCCAACCGGACTCGCGGAGTCCGACGGCCAGGTAATCGAGCAGTTCGGGGTGAGTGGGAAGTTCGCCCTGATTGCCGAAATCGTCGCTGGTTTTGACCAACCCGTTCCCGAAAAACTGCTGCCAGAAGCGATTAACGACCACCCGGGCAAAAATTGGGTTTTCCGGACTCACCAGCCATTCCGCCAGGCCGAGGCGGTTGCGGGGAAACTTGGCGGGCATCGGGCCGAAGGCCGAGGGGGTGTTGGCTTTGACCAGTTCGCCGGGGGCATCGTAGGCCCCGCGTTTGAGCAGATGGGTTTGGCGCGGGTACCGCTGCTCGTGCATGACCATTACGTCGATCTGGGTGTTGAGCAACGCCGTTTCGGCCACCACTTCCTGGCGGCGGGCGGCGACCCGGGCCTGCGTGGGCTGGTCGAAATTGGTCAGGTAGTAATCGAGCAACGCCGAATTCTGTTCGGGCGTCCGGCGGGTAACGGGGGTCTGGAGGGCGGCGAGTACGTCGTCGCGGCCATCGTAAAGTCGTCCGATTTCGAGCGGGGTTAGTTTTCGGCCAAACACGTTCAATTCATCCACGGCGTAGCCCCTGTAATTGTAATCGTGGCGCTGCCCGATGGCGAAATTAGACGCTCCCGCGCCCCAGCCTGATTTCTCTTTCCCCCAAATCATACTCTGGGTCAGGTTGTCGGTCATGACGCGCACGGGAGCGGGGCGACCGTTCAAGAAGATGCGCAAACCGCTCGCCCGGCTGGTGCCGTCGTAACTCATCGCGACGTGCGTCCACTGGTTGAGAGGGATTTTCTGGGTGGTTTCCACGTCGATGGCGTCGTCGGGCCAGACGTAATTGAGGCGGAAGGCCAGCCGCCCGTCGTCGAGCCGGATGCACTCGTAGCCCCGGAAGCCGTTGAAGGGGCCGCCGCTCCGGTTGAAAAGCGGTCCGGCCAGTTTGGGGTCGGTAATTCGGACCCAAATCCCAACGGTGAACGGTTGGTGGCGTTCGAACCAGCCCGCGGTGCGGCCCAGCAGGTCGGCGTCGCCTTTCCAGCCCGGCAGGCCTTTCAGTTCCACGTAACCTTCCCCGGCCAGCGAAAGGGCGTTGCCAACCCGACCTGGCACGACGGGCGGCTTGTGGTCAAGGTCGCCCCGTACAAACATCGGAAGCGTGTCATTGGCCGCGTTGGCGAAGAAATACTCCGTTTTGGTTTTCTTTTCGGGCTTGGCCGCCAAGGCTTTGCGGTCTTTTTTGACACCGGGTTCCGCCGGTTTTTTATTTTTATCGGGCGGAATTACCGAGGTTTTCTCGGCCATTTTATCGAATGAAATTCCCACGACCAAATCCTGGTTGGGGGCTAAAAGCGCGGCCTCCGGCGTTTTTTCGGCGCTGGCGAGCCAGGCCTGGAAGCGCGCCCGCGCGGCAGCCTGGTCGGCCACGCCCTGGCTATCAAGCTGGCGGAGCCGGTTTTTAATGAAATTCAGCTTTGCTTCGGCTTCGGGGGTGGGCAGGGTGACGTGCGGCGAGGGTTCGCCGTTGTAGGGAATCTGTCCGTACTCGTTGTTGGTGTTGAAAAAGGCGTAAAGGCTGTAAAAATCTTTCTGCGTGATGGCGTCGTACTTGTGGTCGTGGCAGCGGGCGCACTCCACCGTCAGGCCCAAAAAGGTTTTCCCAAACGTGCCCACTCGGTCGACGATGTACTCGTTTTGGTACTCCTGGGGCACGATGCCGCCCTCCTGGCTTTGCTGGTGGTTGCGGTTGAAGGCCGTCGCCAGCAGCATATCCTTTGTGGGATGCGGCAGCAAGTCGCCGGCCAGTTGCCAGGTCGTGAACTTATCGTAGGGCAGATTCTGATTAAAGGCCTTGATGACCCAATCGCGGAAGGGCCACATCGTGCGCAGGCCGTCGTCCTGGTAGCCGTGGGTGTCGGCGTAGCGGGCGGCATCGAGCCAACTCACAGCAAGGTGTTCGCCAAAGTGCGGCGAAGCCAGCAGCCGGTCAACCGCTTTTTCGTAGGCACTTGGCGAAGTATCTTTTAGGAAAGCGTCCACTTCGGCCAGGGTGGGTGGCAGTCCCGTCAAATCGAAGCTGACCCGGCGGAGCAGCGTGGTTTTGTCGGCTTCTTTCGAGGGGGTCAGGCCCTTGTCTTCCAGTTTTTTCAACACAAACCGGTCGATGTCGTTGCGGACCCAACCCGTGTTTTTCACCTGCGGCAGGGCCGGTTTTTCGGGCGTGACGAAGGCCCAGTGCGGCTTGTATTCGGCCCCCTGGTCAATCCACTTGATGAGTGTGGCTTTTTCTTCGGCAGTCAGGCTGAGGTGACTCTCGGGCGTGGGCATCATCACCTTCGGGTCGGTGGCCAGGATGCGGCGCACCAGTTCGCTCGCGCCCGGATTGCCCCGCACGATGGCGTTGCGGCCACTTTCGTCGCTTTCGTGCTGGTAGGCACTTTCGGCGATGTCGAGCCGCAAGCCGGCCTGCTGTTTGTTCTTATCGGGGCCGTGGCAGGCAAAACACCGGTCGGAAAGGATGGGCTTCACCTGGTAGGTGTAGTCCACTTTCTCGGGGAGTTTCTGCATCGCCGCTTGTACGTCGTCGGGCAGCGTAACCCGGCCGCAGGAGCCAAGCAAAACGCCGGTGAAAGCCGCTGCGCCCGCCGCCAACCCCAGCCAGTTCCGGTAAGAACGAAGTTTAGTCACGTTCAGAGAAGTCAGTTGGTACTATTTAAAGAATGAACTGCCAAATTTACACCATACAACTCTGTTTAGTTCCCGTTATCGTTGACCGAATTCGGTACTATTTTAACAGGGAACCCGCATTTATCGCTTGATTACCGCTTCGTCGTAATTAAAAAGCGTCGTGGCGACCACCGTCCAGGCCGCCAGTTCAGCCGGATCAAAAACCGGATCGGTCCCGTGTTCGCCCACCGACAGCAGTTGGCGGGCAGTCGCTGGCTGTCGGGAAAACGCCCGTTGTTCGGCGGTGACCAGTTCGCGCAACAGTTGCACTTCGCGCGGCCGCGCCGGGCGATTGATTACCGCTTTGCACGCCCACTGAATCCGGCTTTCGGACGTCGGGCCGCCCTCGCGCAGTAGCCGTTCGGCCAATACGCGGGCGGCTTCGACAAACTGCGGGTCGTTGAGCGTCACGAGCGATTGCAGCGGCGTGCTGGTTTTCTGGCGTTTCACGGTGCACGAATGCTTCTCGGGCACGTCGAACGTCACCATCGCCGGGTGCGGGGCGGTGCGTTTCCAGAACGTGTACATCGAGCGGCGGTAGAGGCTGTCGCCGTGACCCTGCGGGTAGTGAAGCGTGGAAAGCGCCTCCCAGACCCCCTTCGGCTGGTAGGGAAAAACGCCCGGACCACCCACTTTTTCGACCAGCAAACCGCTTGCTTTCAGGGCATTGTCGCGGATTTGCTCCGCCGACAACCGGTAGCTCGGCCCCCGGGCCAGGAGGGCGTTGTCGGGGTCGAGTTCGCGCAATTTTTCGCCCGCCCGCGACGATTGACGGTAGGTGGCCGAATAAACGATTTCCTTCAACAGCGCCTTTACGTTCCACCGGTTCTGACTGAACCGGACGGCCAGGTAATCGAGCAGTTCGGGGTGGGAAGGCAGGTTTCCCTGGTTGCCGAAATCGTCGCTCGATTTCACCAGCCCGTTCCCGAAAAAATTTTGCCAGAACCGGTTGACCATCACCCGCGCAAACAACGGGTTTTCGGCGCTGACCAGCCACCGCGCCAGGCCCAGCCGGTTGCGGGGCATACCCGCCTGGGGCGCACCCGTCGGGAAGGCGGGCAGGGCGTGGGGCGCACCCGGTTGGACGGCCTCGCCGGGGGCGTCGTACACGCCGCGTTTGAGGACGTGCGCTACCCGCCGAAACCGCCGCTCGTTCATCACCATCACTTCGGGTTGGGCGTCGTACAGGGCGGTTTCCTGGCCCCGCAGGCGGGAGATTTCAGCTTCGGTTTTTTGGAAAAGGGCGCTCGTGTTTCGAACGAAAAACTCGCGCAACTGCGCCCGTTCGGTCGGGGAAAGCCGGGCGTCTGGTTTGCGCAGGAGCGTAGGAACGGGCGATTTTCCAACAACCAATTCGCTGATTTCCAACACGCTGAGTTGCCGACCAGCCACGGCCAGTTCGTCTACCCAGAAATCGGCCATTGAATCGCGGAACTTGCTGCCGACCTGAAAATCGAGCATCAACCCGAAACCATTCGTGTGCTTCGGGCCGTAGAGCAGGCTTTTTTTCAGGTTGTCGGCATAAACGCGGGTCGGGGTGGATTTTCCATCCAGCAAAATCCGCGTGCCTGCCGCCGAACCGGAGCCGTCGTAACTACACAACACGTGTACCCACCGGCCCACGGGCAGGGGGTGCGCGGTGTGCAGGTCGATGGCGTTGTCGGGGAAATTCTGGTTGAGGTTGAAACTGAGCGTGCCGTCGGGCAGCAGCAGGCATTCGTAGCCCCGGTTGCCATTGTCGAGGCCGTTGGAGCGCGAGAAGACCGGCCCGTGCAACCCTTTTTTTCGCAGATTCACCCACAATCCGACGGTGAATGGCTGGTTTCGCTCAAAAAAACCGAGATTTTTGCCCAGGTCGATGTTGCCGTCGCCGTTCACGGCCCGGCCCTGCCCGAAGCGCCCGGCCACCACCCGCGGCGGTTTGTCGCCATCGCCGGAAACGACGGCGGGTTGCTTCGGGTTGACGGCGTTCACGAAACGCTTCAGGCTGTCGTCCTCGAACGCGTACCGGCCCAGCCAGGCCCGGCGCGAAACCACCGTGTCGGGGTTTTGCCGCGCCAGCGCCAGCCAGCGCGTGAACTCCGCGTCGTAGCGGGCGTGGGCCGGGTTCAACAGGGTGGCCAGGGGGCTGAGTTGCTGTAGGATGCCGCGCAGTTGCGCCGCCGCCGAATCACTGGTGAGCAGCACCGTCGGGCTGGACTCGCCGTAAAACGGTACCTGCCCGGCTTCGTTCACGTTGTTGAAAAACGCAAAAAGCTGGTAATAATCTTTCTGGGAAATCGGGTCGTATTTGTGGTCGTGGCAGCGGGCGCATTCCACCGTCAGGCCCAGAAACGCCTTCCCAAACGTGTTGACGCGGTCGGCGGCGTACTCGGTGCGGTACTCGTCTTCCACGATGCCGCCTTCCTGGTTTTGCGGGTGGAGGCGGTTGAAACACGTCGCGACGAGTTGGTCTCGGGAAGGCGACGGCAGTAAATCGCCCGCCAGTTGCCAGGTAACGAATTGGTCGAAGGGCAGGTTGCGGTTGAAGGCCGCAATCACCCAGTCGCGGTAGGGCCAGGCCGTGCGCGGCACGTCGAGCTGGTAGCCGTGCGTGTCGGCGTAACGGGCGGCATCGAGCCAACTAACGGCGAGGTGTTCGCCGAAGTGCGGCGAACTCATCAGGCGGTGGACGACTTTTTGGTACGCATCGGGCGCAGCATCGTTCAGGAAAGCGTCCACTTCGGCTACGGTGGGCGGCAGGCCCGTCAGATCAAGGCTGACCCGGCGCAGCAGCGTGGCTTTTTCGGCTTCCGGCGCGGGTTGGAGTCTGCGGGATTCGAGGTTCGCCAGCACGAACCGGTCGATGCCCGTCCGCACCCAGGCCGTGTTTTTTACGGCGGGAAAATTGGGTTTTTGCGGGGCCACGAACGCCCAGTGCGGCTCGTATTCCGCGCCCTGCTCGATCCAGCGCAGCAGCAGGGCTTTTTCTTCAGCGGTGAGCGAGAGGTGGCTTTCGGGCGTGGGCATCACCACCTTCGGGTCGGCGGAAAGGATGCGGCGGGCGAGTTCGCTGGCGGCCCAATCGCCCGGCACAATGGCCCGGTGCCCGGTTTCGTCGCTTTCGTGGGCGTAGGCACTTTCGGGCAGGTCGAGCCGCAAACCCGCCTGTTGTTTGGCTTTGTCGGGGCCGTGGCAGGCAAAACAGCGGTCGGAGAGGAGGGGTTTGACGTGGCGGCTAAACGACACGCGTTCCGGCAGGATTTTTTCGGCGGCGCGCACGTCGTCGGGCCGGGTGGGGCCGCAGCCCGCCAGGCCCAGCAGCAGGCACGAAGGGAAAAAGAGTTTCACCAACCAATTCATAATCAGCGCGCCGGGCGCAGGTTTAGCGGAAGAAAGGTACGAAACAAATCCTGTTTCGTGAGAAAGAGGAAATCGGGGCCGGTTTATACTGCGTTTCCCGGTTAACATTCGCCGGGGTACCCTGGTTGTTCTTAAAATCACCGCATGATTCGAATCGCCTACGACCCGATTTACCAGCACCCCCTGCCCAACGGCCCCAACGGCGAACCCCACCGTTTCCCGATGGCCAAGTACGAACTCATTCCGGCGCAGTTGCTGCGCGAAGGCACGGCAACCGAAGCCCAGTTGTTCAGGCCGGTCGAAATCGAGGAACGCTGGATTCTCACCACCCACACCGCCGCGTACTGGAGCGACCTGAAGACCGGCCACCTTTCGGTCAAAATGGTACGGAAAATCGGGTTTCCCTGGTCGGAGGAACTGGTTCGGCGTGAGAAAATCATCACGCAGGGCACCATCGATTGCTGCCATTTTGCCCGGCACCAGGGCGTGGCGTTCAACGTGGCGGGTGGCACGCACCATGCTTACCCTGACCGGGGCGAAGGGTTTTGCCTGCTCAACGACGTAGCCATCGCCTCGAATTACCTGCTCCTGAACGGGCTTTCCCGAAAAATCCAGATCATCGATCTCGACGTGCATCAGGGCAACGGCACGGCAGTGATTTTCCGGAATGAACCGCGCGTGTTCACTTTTTCGATGCACGGGCGCGAAAATTACCCGCTCCACAAAGAACACTCCGACCTCGATGTGGAACTGCCCACCGGCTGCCGCGACGACGAGTACCTGACCAAACTCCGCACCACGCTGCCTACCCTGCTCGACGCCCAGCGGCCCGATTTCC
This sequence comes from Spirosomataceae bacterium, assembly GCA_965249815.1. Taxonomy (GTDB): domain Bacteria; phylum Bacteroidota; class Bacteroidia; order Cytophagales; family Spirosomataceae; genus JAJAZB01. The sequence continues at coordinate 3,952,074 of CBDFMV010000003.1, forward strand.
TTTTTTTCATCGCCGGGGTGGACATCCTGCAAACCGATAAACTCGGCAAACTGGCCGTCAGCCGCGAAGGTTGCCGCGAGCGCGACCGCCTGGTGTTGACCGAAGCAAAAACGCGCGGCCTGCCGCTGGTCGTGACGATGGGCGGCGGCTATTCCACCCGCCTGGCCGACATCGTCGAAGCCCACTGCAACACCTACCGGCTGGCGGAAGCAACGTTTGGGTAGAGAAAAGAGTAGAGTCAAAAGAGAAAAGCAACGGCCTCTACTTTCATCTCTCTACTCTTTTTTCTCTTCTCTATCCCACGTACACCGTTTTCACGTTGACAAACTCGCGCAGGCCAAACGCCGACAGTTCGCGGCCGTAGCCCGATTGCTTGACGCCACCGAAGGGCAGGCCGGGTACTGATTTCACCATCGCGTTGATGAACACGTTGCCCGACTCCACGTCGGCGGCCAGCCGTTGCGCCCGCTCCACGTCGCGCGACCAAATCGAAGCGCCCAGGCCGTAGCGGCTCAGGTTGGCCAGTTCGACCGCGTGGGCGTCGTCGTAGGCTTCGATCATCGCCGCCAGTGGACCGAAGGTTTCTTCGTCGAAAGCGGCCATGCCGGGTTTTACGTTGGTGAGCACCACCGGCGGCATCAGGCAACCGCTGCGGTCGCCCCCGGCGGCCTGCGTTGCCCCGGCTTGCCGCGTGCGTTGCACCTGATTTTCCAGGTCGTCGGCCAGGTCGGGGCGGGCCATTGGTCCCATCTTCGTGGTTTCCAGCGTCGGGTCGCCCGGCTGGTATTCGGCCAGGCCACCGACAAACGCCTGCACAAATTGCTCATACACGTCACGCACGATGATAAACCGCTTGGCGGCGATGCACGACTGCCCCGCGTTTTGCAACCGCGCCTGACGCGCCACGTTTGCCGCTTCGGTCAGGTCCGCGTCGGCCAGCACGATGAACGGGTCGCTGCCGCCGAGTTCGAGCACCGTTTTCTTGACGACCCGACCAGCCGCCGAGGCCACTTCGGTGCCCGCTTTTTCACTGCCCGTGAGCGTCACGGCCCGGACGACCGGGTCGGCGATGAGCGCCGAAGCCGTTTTTGAATCAATCAGCAGGCTTTGAAAACAGCCTTCGGGGAAACCCGCTTCGCGAAAAACACTTTCCAGTGCCAGCGAGCAGCCGCTCACGTTGGAGGCGTGTTTTAGCAGCCCCACGTTGCCCGCCATCAGTGCGGGTGCGGCGAAGCGCACCACCTGCCAGAACGGGAAATTCCAGGGCATCACGGCCAGCACCGGCCCGAGCGGATCGAAGCGCACGTAACTGGACGTTTTGGCATCCGACGGGTGCGGCTCCGGGCGGATGAAGGCCTCGCCGTGGTCGGCGTAGTAGGTGCAGCCGAGCGCGCATTTCTCAACCTCGCCCCGGCTCTCGCGCAGGGTTTTGCCCATTTCGGCGGTGATGAGTGCGGCCAACTCGTCGCGGCGGCGCGTGAGTACCTGCGCCACCCGGCGGAGGAGGTCGGCGCGGTGGGCTGGCGTGGTTTTGCGCCACGAGGCAAAGGCGCGTTCGGCGCGGGTGAGGGTCAGGCGGAGTTGGCCGTCGGTCAACGGCGCGTATTCGGCGACGAGGGTGTTGTCGAAGGGATTGAAGGAACGGAACATGGGAGGAGAATAAAGATGCAAATTTTCGAAAACAAGGGTACGGCCGGACACCCGACGCATTTTCTGCCGACCAAAAATCACCACTCCGTCTGGAAAATTAATCTACCCGACCCTCCGGGGGCGTAGTGCCACGATGGGGTTTCAGTTGCACACGAAATTGCCTCATTTTTTCTGGGAAAAGGTCAGTTTTTGAGGATTAGTCGAACGGCATTGTTTTTTGGGAAATAAGAGTTCGGTTTAAAACGAGCCGGACTTCACAAACCAACAAAACCACAGGTTTATGGAAAATCAACGCAACCAGCAAGGCTCCCAGCAAGGCCAGGAGTCGATGCAACGCGACCAGGACGCCACGCGTACCGGCCAGCAGTCCGAGCAGCGCGGCCAGAACCAGGGCCAGCAAGGCACTGAATGGCAACAAGGGCAGTCCGACCAATCGGGCGACCGTTCGCGGATGCCCCACGGCGAAGACGTCGACGTCAACGAATCAGACACCCAGCGGATGGGCCGCGATCAGGATCGCAACCAGCGGTAGTCTTCCGGTTTTCCCAAACACGAAGGCGGGGCCAGCGCGGCTCCGCCTTCGTGTTTTTTTCGTTGGAATCACGAACTACCCGTTTCGCTGTCGGGCGCGTCCACGGGTTTTGATTCGGGGGACCCTTTCTGCCGCAGAAAAATGGACAGCACCACGATAGACAGTACCGATAAAAACTCGCTCTGCCAGTTTTGCAGCGACTGAAACCAGAATTCCGACGTACCCATAAATTGCCAGAGCGTCAGAAACTCACGTTTGCCCTGCATCGCCTGCTCGTCGTTGTAGTACCTGACGCCCCCCGACGCGTGAAGCAGGAAGGCCAGACCAAACAGAATGAAAAACGCCAGACTGAGCGAGTTTTGGTACACCTTGAGCACCCAACCGCCCCGGCGGACGGGCCAGGGCGCTCCTTTGCGACGGGGCGACGGCTCGCGGTCCACTTCTTCCGGTTCGCTGGGGTTGGGGTCTTTCGATTCGGATGAGCCTTTTTGGTACAAAAACACCGTGAACAGCACGTAAAGGCCCATTTGCAAAAACTCACTTTCCCAGTTTTCAAACACCGATTCGATGCAGTGGCCGCTGGTCAGGTAGTCGCCGAAAGCCAGTTCGGGGCGGTTGAAATCGCGGAGTTCGTCGTTGAAATCGTGCCAGCCGGTGACGAGGTTTCCGGCCAGGGTAAGCAGCGTTATGGCCAGCAACGAGAGCGAGAGGCCATTTTCTCGCAAAAACTTTTTCATGAAACAGAAGACTTGACTCGTTAAGTGAGAAATTCTTCCTTCTTTCTTCCAAAGAATCATGCTGAACAGTTGGTACACGTTTCTTTTATTGTTCCTGGGTCTTGAACTGGCCCCCTTCGGGATTCCCGGCGGCGCACGGGAGATTTCCACGACCGCCCAGGCGTGTGACCTGAGCGTGAAGGTTTCTACCGACAACACCACCGGCAAAGCGTCGGCGCAGGGATTCGGGGGCAGCGGGGCGTACGAGTACCGCCTCGACGACGGCCCCTGGCGACCCTATTTTTTCTCGGAAGACGTCAGCAACGGCACCCACACGCTCACGGTGCGCGACCGCCGCCAGCCCGATTGCAGCGTCAACCAATCATTTTTGCTGCGTTGCGCCACCTGTCCGCAGCCGAAAAATACGCCGTGCGCCATCCGGCTTTCCCTGACGGTCGAACCCATCGAAAACGCGCTGACGGGAGCGGCGTCGGGCGGGAGCGGGGATTACGAATTTCGCGTGGACGGGGGCTACTGGGTTACTTCGCTGCAAACCGTTCCGGTTGGACCGGGGCCGCACCGGGTCGACGTGCGCGACGCTCTCAACCCGGCCTGCGTCAGTTCGGCGCAGACGCGCACGGGCGAAACGGCGCGACGGGCGACGCCCCAGCTTCAGAGCCGCGCCCGGAACCTGCGGCTGGTTCGGCAGATTTTCTATGAAACAGGCGGTTACGGCCCGGATTACGACCCTGGTCGAAAATTTCCGGCCTTCACCGTACGCAGCCCGGCTCCGGTGGTCATGGGCATCGCCGGGGCAATGGGCACGCTGCTGAGCGACCGCGTGGACCTGACGCGCTACGGTTTTACCCACTACGAAGGCACCGCCTTCCGCGACGTGCGCCGCTTCGACCCGCTCCCCAGCGAACGAAAAGCGTACAACGCCACGTCGTTTCAGGACGATATTTTCAAAGGCCTCACCGACGATCGCGTGCCGCAGGGCCTGGTAGCCGACCCCGATTGGCACAACTGGCCGAACCCGTACGCGGGCCTGGCCGATGTGGCCCGACTCAAACGCCGCCTCGACCAGCGGTGGAATGTGTATGTGGGGCCGGGTTATAATGGCATTTTCAGCTACGATTACGAGATGAGCTGGTACCTCGGCGGCGACGGCAACAACGTGGATCAATTGCGAACGGGCATGGAAAGCGGACGCTACCGCGCCGGGGGCCAATCCCGGCAGGCCCGGTTGGGGCAGCAGGAATTTCGGAATGATTACGTGCAAACCATCACCGAGTTCTGGTTGCAGGTGGACGGGCACATCCGTAGCAAACTCGGCCCCAAAGGCCAATTTCTCGTGTACGACAAAGGCCCCGGCGTCGATGCCCGCTTCGGCACGCTGGGCGGCTCAACCGACGAGCGCCTGTTTTACGGCGGCGACGATGGCAACGGCGTTTTCGCCAACGCCGCCGGGCGGCGCATCGGGCACTTCCGCGATTTTGCATCCCGGCAATCGCTGTACTACGGGCAGGTGCTTGGCCACGGGGCCACGGCCCTGCTCAACCTTTGGAGCCTGCACGATACACAACTGGCTTCGATGCAGGCAAACGGGCTAAAACAGGTACCCATCTGTTCGTTCATCCAGCCTGCGCAGGAACTGGATGTGAGTGCAACGGGCGCGTACGGCGACCGCGCCGAAGCACCCACGAAACAGGTCGGCGAAGGCTTCGCGCTGATTCCGTTTTTCCGGCGGGGTGGGGGCTGGTCGTGGGGGAGCCACCTGCAACCCGCCGACGTGCAGGCCAAGGGCATCGGTCTCGACCACTTCATTCATGGGCGGTACCTGTGTAGCCAGCTTTCGGGCCTCATCGACGGCCAGGAAGAGTACATTTCGGCGGAAATTTCGCTGGATGGTGGCAAAACCTGGCTCGGCGACAGCCAGGATTACCGGCGGGCGCTCAGCTTCGACAACCCCACCCGTTACACGGCGTTCCGCACGTTTCAACGGCTCGGGCCAAATCAGCGGAACGCTTCGGCACTCGTCCTGGCCATTCGCAACGGCAACCGGGTTGCACTCGCCGCAACCCGCGTGGGCGGAACTCCCGCCGGGAAGCTATCCGTGCAGGTTCGCGTGAAACTGCCCTCCGGTACTTTCACCGATACCCTGGAGTTGCACGACCGGGAATGGCTGGTCGGAGTGAATCCGTGAAGGTTGCCGGGACACGCACGTTATTAACCGACCGGACAATCGTAGAATTTGAGAAGTTTCCACCCCAACCGGGGCTGAAATTAAGCAGTACCGGCCTGGTTTTAGCCCCAGAACGGCCTGCCTGAACCACTCAGGCAAATCGGAACGATTTTTTTGTGGGAAATGGCGCTGCTTCCTTCCCGCCTTCGGAAAGCAGTTTCATTCCGATTCCTCTTTCATCAACATGAGCAAAGTCAATACCTACGACGACTTTAAAGTCGTCAACCAACGAAGTGAACGCATTATTTCCCTCCTTGCTGCTTTTTTAGGTCTCACGCTAACCGTCTGGGCGAACATGCTCATGGGGGTTCGGCAGGGGCCACTGGCCACGGTGCTGTTTTTTGTCGTGGGAATCCCCACGTATAGCTTGTGCATGGGGGCTTACAACTTGTATCTACTCACGCAGTACCGTAGAAAGTACATTCGGCAACGGATTTAAACGCATAGGTTTCCAGAAAATTTCCTGCTCGAAAATTACTCGTCGGCAAGAAAAAGTCTCGCAATCACAAAAAAATCCCGCTGGTTGGCGGGATTTTTTTGTGATTTTTAGGCAGTGGCTGCTACAAAAGTGAAAAATAGTCAAAGCGATTCAATCAACTATTTGAATACTCCATCCAGTGTCAACCGAATACCTCTTAGGCCTAACCAAGTAGTAGGTTCCACCAATGATGGCACCAACCCCAAAACTAATTGCTAATTTGGGTCCGAAACCGGATACATTTCTGATTGCCAGCGGAATAGACCCACTCATGAGCAAGGGTACAGCGAAAGCAGGAATTGGCCCTCGGCTTTTTCTTAGGGACTTCACGTTGCTGATGCCCACGTAAACCGGGCCGCTGGGGGTCTGAATCAGCAGAGTGTCCTTGCTGTAGGAATCCACTTTACCTTGCAAGAAGGTGCCATTGGAAAGGGTAAGCAATATGGATGTTCCAGGGCGAATCCGTTTTGTTTTATTGCCCTTGACAAGCAGTAGATCCTGGCTACTCGCTTCTCCTGCGCAAAGGACACAAAAACTGAAAACCGCGATTGCGAAAATAAGCCGTTTTTTCATGGTCAGGTAATGGTACCCTTGCCTGGCTGACGCCACGCAAGGGTACCATTTATGATTTATCTTCCAAGTGACCATACCTTAAAATGCTTTAGGATGGCCCGCTCCCATTACAGGTGTAAAGGGCCAACACGCACCAAGAAGCACCAGCCAGATAGGCAAAGGAGGCATTCTCTATGCAGTCTGCGGGGTCCGGATAGGCTAATTCACATATGCCAATTGTGCCACCGTAAATATAGGCTACTTTGGACAGGCAAGTGTAATAATCCTGCTCACAATCGCGCAAGGCAATCCTTGCAGTACGACTTGCCTCCCGAAAAGCCGCTTCAAAGAGCGCCATAAACTCTTCTCTCGGGATGGTGCTTTGCCCAGATACTTTCCTCAAATGCCGTACGGCGTTGGTACCAAGCTCTTTAAGTGCCTGAGCTTCGTTGGTTAAATTGGAGCTTCTCACCAAGTCGGCAATGGCCGCGTTGTAAGATGCCGAATCATCGTGCAACTCTACAAGTCGTTTTCTTTCTCCTTCGGAAAGCTTTGAAATTGCCTGTTTGAGCTTAAAAGTGAATTTTGCTTCCGCAATGATGAAATCCGTGAATTGCGAATCATCAGCCAAGCGTAACCCGCTCGCAGAACTCTGCATCGGGGTCGGCTCAATTGAACGATCGTCAGAATTCTTCTGGCATCCAATCACAAGAAAGAGCGCCAGCGTTGCTGCAAGAGCAATTTTGCTCAGGATGTGTGGTCTCGCTTTCATGGTTGAAAAGAGGTTAAAAAGTGAAACTAACAGATTTTAAACCTCTTATCCAAAGGGAAGAACAATCGGAAATGCCCACGCTGTAGAGCATTTTGTATGGGGCACCACCGAAACTCTACCAAAAGTGAACAAGATTCCGCAGAATACACTGCGTGGAAACACTCTATTTTGGCGTAGAAATACCGGTTTTATTCGTCAGGTATAAATACGCAATCCACGAGTAAACAAAAGACCCAGCCCCTCACAAGGCCGGGCTTCTGCCGGTAGGCCCGCCGACATGGAGCCTGTATCATTAAATTAGGTAAGCCTAACCAGGTCAACGGCAAGGCTTCCAGAAGGTGCGGCAAAAAGATTGTATGCCAGAAATGAAAAATAGTTGTCGGGGGGAGCGTAGGGTCAAAACGTAAAGAACCCACTCCGCTGCAAGCAGTTTGAAGTGAGTTCTTTAGGAGTTGGCTGAAATTGAAGAAGTAGCCCGTAGGAGAGTCGAACTCCTCTCTCATCCGTGAAAGGGATACGTCCTAACCGATAGACGAACGGGCCTTTTTTCCTTCGTAGTCCGTACGGGAATCGAACCCGTGTTTTATCCGTGAAAGGGATACGTCCTAACCCCTAGACGAACGGACCCTGAAACCGCGTTTCGGTTTTGGTGGTGCAAAAGTAGGCGTTCAGGCTCAAAATGGAAATACAGGCCCTTATTTTTTTCAAAATTCTTCAATTCGAGGCGGGCAAGGTATCTTTGGAAATCACAAAAAGTGTAGGGTTCTGGGTTCAGCGGGTTGAGTTGAAAACGCCGCTGAACGAAACCCGCAACCCGAATTCATCTCAATCACCGCTCCGTTTTTCATGAAAAAAGCGCTACGCCCGCTGCTTCTGCTTTTCGCTGCCTTTTCGACCTTTGCCCAATCCACCGTCCAAAACCCCGATGCTTTTCTTGGCTACCGGCTTGGCACCCAGTTTACGCCGCATCACCAAGTCGTCAGCTACGTACAGTACCTGGCGGGTCAGTTTCCCCGACAGGTAAAACTCATTCCGTACGGCACCAGCTACGAAAACCGTCCGTTGATGGTGGCGGTGGTGGCGTCGGAGGCCAATTTCCCAAAACTTGAAGAAATCCGGACGAACAACCTCAAAAGCATCGGCCTGCTCGACGGCCAGCCCACGGCCAAACCCGTGGCGATTAGCTGGCTCAACTACAACATTCACGGCAACGAGGCCGTCTCGTCGGAGGCCGTCATGCAGGTGCTTTACGACCTGCTCGACGCCAGAAACACCGCGAGCCAGGCAGTTCTGGCCAACACCGTCGTCGTGCTCGACCCCTGCGCCAACCCGGATGGCTTCGACCGCTACGTGAACTGGTACAACCAGAAAGTGGGCGCGGCGGCCAACCCGAATGCCAACGCCTGGGAACACCGCGAACCCTGGCCGGGCGGGCGTATGAACCACTACCTCTACGACCTCAACCGCGACTGGGCCTGGCAGGTGCAGCGCGAGTCGCAGCAGCGGACGGCGCTTTACCAGCAGTGGATGCCGCACCTGCACGCTGATTTTCACGAAATGGGTGCCAACGCGCCGTACTATTTTTCGCCCGCCGCCCGGCCTTACCACGAGGCCATCACGCCCTGGCAGCGCGAGTTTCAGCAGACCATCGGCGAGTACAACCGGAAGGAATTCGACAAAAATGGCTGGCTCTACTTCACCCGCGAAAATTTCGACCTGTTTTACCCCAGCTACGGCGACACCTACCCGACCTACAACGGGGCCATCGGCATGACCTACGAGCAGGGCGGCTCGGGCTACGCCGGGCTGGCGCTGGCAAAAGACGACTCCGACACGCTCACGCTCCAGCAACGCATCAGCCACCACGTGGCGGCCAGCGTGGCTTCGATGCAGGCACTTTCGGCCAAAGCCGACAAAGCCGTGAGCGAATTCATCCGGTTTTTCGAGCAAGCCAAAACGAATCCCGGCGGGGCGTACAAAGCGTTCGTCATCAAAGGAAAAGGCACGGAGGGCAATCTGAAGGCCTTCACGCAATACCTCGGCAAACAGGGATTTCAGTACGGCTACGCCAACGCAACCGCCTCGGCGGTAGGCTACGCCTACCAGTCGGACAAGACCGAGTCGTTCCGGATCGAACCGGAAGACGTGGTCGTGAGCCTGTACCAGCCCCGCTCGACGATGCTGCGAATTCTGATGGAGCCGAAATCGGCCCTCGAAGATTCGGTGACCTACGACATCACGTCGTGGTCGCTGCCCTACGCCTACGGCCTGAAGGCCTACGCGCTGAAAGACCGGATGAATCCCGTTGCCAAACCGGCGGTTGCCAATACGCAACCCGCCACGCCGATTTTGTCGGCCAACCGCCCGTACGCGTACGTGGTGCGGTGGCAGTCGCACGAAGACGCGCATTTTCTGGCCCACCTGCTGCTCAAAAAAGTGCGCGTGCGGGCGGCGGAAAAGCCGTTTGAAATCGCCGGACAATCCTTCGGCGCGGGTTCGCTCATCCTCATGCGGGGCGAAAACGCCCGGCTCGGTGAACGTTTCGACCGGCTGGTGCAGGACGAAGCCCGCGACCGCGGCGTAACGGCGCTGCCCGTCGAAACGGGTTTCGTGACGAAAGGAGCCGATTTCGGTTCGAACTCGGTTCGGCAACTCAAAGCACCCCGCGTGGCCGTGCTGGCGGGCGAGGGCGCGTCGCCGTACGCGCTGGGTGAGGTGTGGTTTTACTTCGACCGCGAGTTGGGCTACCCCGTTACGCTCATCAGCACCGATCAGTTTGCCAATGCCCGCCTCAACGATTTCGATTTGCTCGTGCTGCCCAACGGTAACTACGGCCGCGTGCTGACCGAGAAAGCCCTGAACACGCTGAAAACTTGGGTGCAGGCGGGCGGAAAACTCATCGCGATGGAAGGTGCGCTCGGTTCGCTGGTTGGCAAAGAAGGATTCGAACTCAAGCAAAAAGACGAGGAGAAGAACAACAAGAAAGACGACAAAAAACCCGCCGACTCGCTGAAAATCTACGCCGACCGGGAGCGCACCGCCGTGTCAGAGGAAACGCCGGGCAGTATTTACCGCATCAGCCTCGACAACACGCACCCGCTGGGCTACGGCTTTCCGAATTTTTACCACAGCCTCGTACTCCAGACCACCGACTACGGCTACCTCGCCAACGGCTGGAACGTGGGCGTCCGCAAGAAAAATGACCTCGTGGCTGGTTTTGCTGGAAAAGCCGCCCGCAAAAAACTCGAAAACACGCTGGCCTTCGGCGTGCAGGACATGGGCCGCGGGCAGGTCGTGTACCTGGTCGATAACCCGCTGTTCCGGGGCTTCTGGTACAACGGCAAGTTGCTTTTTGCCAACGCCGTGTTCATGACGGGCAATTGACCTACTTGCTTATTTCTTCCCCAAAAAACCCGTCAGCAGTTCGTTGACGGGCTTTTTCTTGGCAGGTGAATCATCAGTTCTGTTCCGCCTGCGCCGCTTCCCAGCCGAGCATCGCGCGTTTGCGGGTGCTACCCCAGCGGTAGCCGCCCGTTTCGCCGATTTTCCGGATCACCCGGTGGCAGGGAATCAGGTACCCGAGGTGGTTGGCCCCGATGGCCGTGCCCACGGCCCGTGTGGCGGTGGGTTGCCCGATGCGCGCCGCCACGTCTTCGTAACTCGCCACCCGCCCGGCCGGGATGCGGAGTAGCGCCTCCCAGACTTTGATTTGAAAGTTAGTGCCCCGCAGGAGCAAGTGGACCGGTTTGCGTTTGCCGCCGGTCGGAGGCGGGAAAAGCTGCGCCAGCCACTGCTGCGCCGCTGGGTCGTCGGGTTGGAAACGGGCGTTGCTGAATTCGGTCCGAAGTTGATCGAGCGAGGCACATCCCTCGTGTTCGGCCAGAAAACCCAGTTCGAGCAAACCGCGCTCAGTGAAGGCCAGAAATGCGCCTCCGAACGGCGTTTCTCCGACCCCGTAGCGGACGACGAGTCCTTCGCCCCGGCGGCGGTACTCGGCGGGGGTCATGGCTTCGTAGGTCACGAACAGGTCGTGCAACCGGCTCGTGCTCGACAGGCCCGTTGCGTCGGTCACGTCGAAGGCATCCTTCTGGTTGTCCATGAGTTGCTTGGCGTATTCTTTCGTCAGGAACTTCAGAAAACGCTGTGGCGACGTGCCCGCCCACTGGGTAAACATCCGCTCAAAGTGGAATTCGGACAGGTGGACGGATTGGGCGATTTCCTTCAGCGTCGGTTGTTCGGTGAGGTGCTGATCGATAAACAGCAACGCTTTTTCAATGCGCGAATAATCGAGAGCGGCCTGCGATTCGGGGATGACCATGCGGATTGGTTGAGTTGTTGAATCAAAAATACGCCGTTAGGCAGCGCGCTGAAATCCAGTTCTTGCGGAATGGGAGCCGCCTGGCTACTCCTTTTCCGCTCATCCTCAAAATTTAGACGTTTGTCTAATTATCTTCGTGTTTTTTCTGAAAGTAATTAGACATTTGCCTAATTCTTTAACAAAAAGATTCATGAACAACCTGTTCAAAGCCCTCAACGACCCGTCGCGGCGACAGATTCTGGAATTGCTCCGCGACGGCGACCGGTCGGCGGGCGACATTGCCGACCAGTTCGAGATGACCAAGCCAAGTATTTCGCACCACCTCGACCTGCTCCGGCAAGCCGACCTCGTCGTCTCGGTGAAGCGGGGCCAAAACGTCATTTATTCGCTCAATACCACCGTCCTCGACGAAGTGCTGGCGTGGGTGTTCAAGCTACGCCAGAAACCCGATTCCATTGAAACTTCCGATTCGGTTCAACCCTCAACTTCCGAAAAATCATGAAAACGAATTTCAACGAAAACCAGGTGGTGGAGACTGTTGCGAAAACCAACCGCTGGATCACCTTCGCGGCCTGCCTGGTGGCCTGCCTGCCGCTGTTGTACCTGACCTGGGCCTGGAAAAGCCTGCCCGAACGGGTGCCGATGAAGTACAACCTGTCGGGAGGAGTGATCGTGTACGGCAGTCGCTACGACCTGCTGGGCGTCATTGGCCTGCTGGCGGCACTTGCCAGCGGCCTGATGGTGCTATTTTATTTTCTGCCGCGTTTCGACCCGAAACAAAACCTGAAGTTTTCGACCAAAGCCTTGCAGATGATTGGCCTGGGCACCAGTTTGCTGCTGACGACCGTGTCAGTGACGATGATCCAGACGACGCTGTCGGGCGACGTCAACACCATTTACAGCGTGCTGCCCTTTGCCCTGGTAGCCTTTTTCGCGCTGATGGGCAATTACCTCACCAGCCTGCGGCCCAATTACTTCGCGGGCATCCGCACCCCGTGGACGCTGGAAAGCGAAAGCGTCTGGCGGAAAACGCACCGGCTCGGCGGCAAGCTGCTGTTCTGGGGGAGCCTGGCGCTGTTGCCCGTGCTGCTGCTCGTGCCCGGCGGCGTCACCCGAATGCTGGTAGTGGCCATAGCCCTCCTGGTTTCGCTCGGCTACACCGTTTATTATTCGTATCGAATCTATCGGCAAGAGCAAACCAAACCCACCCAAACTGCCTGAACGGTAATGAAACTACTTTGTATGCTGGTCGGCCTGTTGCTGACCCTGCCCACCCTGGCCCAACGCCCGCCGACTCCCGACACGACGACGTTTCGCGCCGAGGAGGTGAGTTACTGGAATGAGACCGATTCGGTAAAACTGGCCGGAACGCTGACCATTCCGAACGACCCGACCCGCAAGCAATTTCCGGCGCTGGTCATCATCTCAGGCTCCGGCCCCGAAGACCGCGACGGGATCTCGCCCGCCATCAAAACCGGCCCGAAGGTGTACAAAGCCCTGGCTGAGTACCTGAGCGCACGGGGTTTTGCCGTGTTGCGATTCGATGACCGGGGCGTCGGCGGCTCGACTGCTGGAAAAAAACCGGAGAAGGTTACGACTAAAAACACCGCACTGGATGGTCTGGCTGGGGTGAGATTTTTGAGAACCTACCCGACCATTGATACCCGACGGGTGGGAGTAGCCGGGCATTCGGAGGGCGGCGGCGCTGCTGCGATGGTCGCTGCCGACGACCACGAGGTGGCTTTTGTCCTTTCGCTGGCCGGGGCCGGAGTGGATGGTGGCAAGGTGCTGATTCAGCAGAATTATGACCTGATGCGAAGCTTTAAATTTGACTCCACCTTGACCGAAACCTATGTTAAAACACTGTACACACCCTGGATTGAACAGATTAAGAAAAGCAACGACTCCGCTGCGATGCGAAAAACGGTTCAGGCCAGCATTCATCTGTTGGAAACAAAACTCACAGTCCAGGAGCTAAAGCAATTGCGGCTTGATTCCAGCAATCGGAAATCGGTCATTTCTCAGTTGGTGACCACCGCAAACCTGGAATGGATACGCTACTTCATCACCCACGACCCGGCCACCGATTGGCAGCGCGTAAAATGCCCCGTCCTAGCCTTGAACGGCTCGCGCGATGTTCAGGTGAACCCCCAACAAAATCTAACTGCCATTGAACTGGCAGTGAAAAAAGGGGGAAATCTGAACGTAAAAACGGAGCAGTTGCCCGGCTTAAATCATATGTTCCAGCGGGCGAAGTCCGGGACGATAGCGGAATACTTTACGCTGAAAGAAGATTTTGCCCCGGAAGCCCTCCAACTCATCGCCGATTGGCTCCGGCAAACGGTAAGGGATTAACCTGCAATCAACGAGAGCTACTTCCATCGCTACTCGCCCCGGTACTTCACGGCCAGGCCCTCCATCGAATAGCCGGTCGCCTTTTCGTTGGTGTACACCTGGTACTTCACGTTCACCAGCGCATCGGCTCCCAGTTTTTGGGCGTCCACCACGAGCCGTGCCACGAGCAAATCTTTCTGTTGCACGTCGTTGCCGCGAAACAGCAGGCGCTCCTTCGACTTTTTTTCCCGGTCGGAGAGGGGCACTTCCTCCGCAATCGTCAGCAACTGAAGCTCGTTGTAAGGCCGGTCGACGGTCTGGTTATTGAAAAAGACGTCGATCGGGTACTGGGGCCGTGTGCTAATGGGGATCGCCGGGTTGAAACAACCCGCCAGCCCACCCGCCAGCAAGGCGAGTACCCACGGGGATTTGTACTTCTGACTTCTGACTTCTAACATTTTACTGGATGGTTTCCGAATCGAAAATTACGACCCGTTCCCAAAGGTGGGCGCATTCCCGGACGAATTTCAGGTGAACCTCGACTTCCTGGTAGTGATCGTGGGTGGCGATGTCGGGAAACGTCGTCAGCAGGCAGTAATCGTAGCTTTTGTCGATGACGGGGCGGTCGGTGGCGGCGGGTTTGCCGACGTTGAACGTCAGCAGGCCGTCGATGGTACCAAGCGACGAAACCCCAGCTTCAAACTGGGCGACTTCTTCGGGCGAAAGCCCTTTTTTCAGGTAAAACAATACGACGTGGACGAACATTAGAATGAAAAATGGAGAATGGAAAATAGAGAATCATAGCACGTTGCGGCTGAGTCGACCCAGCAAGCCCCCGATCAGGGCCGGAAACGGGGCCACGTAGGTAGCAAATTCGGCGGTGTTTTCGTCGGTAGCCGGGAGTTTTAGCACGAAATGCCCGGCAAAGACCAGCGCAAGCAGAAGCAATACCCAGGCCCAGCCGCGTTTTGGTTCAAAAAAACCAAGCAGCCCGCTGCCGAGCACCAACGCCAGGAAAGGCAGGTGAACCGATGTGCTGCGGTGCGCCAGCCAGAAGGCCAGCCCCGCAGTTGACACGGTCAGGAGCAGGTTGCGAAAAAGAGCGGAGGACTTCACGCCTGAACCGGGACAAGCAACTCGTCTTTTTCAAGCACGGGCTGAATTTTAGCGCCAAGCTCGTCCGACGCTTTCATTAGCGGCAGGCGCACGTCAGAGCCGCAAATGCCCATGATTTCGAGAATTTTCTTGACGCCCACGGGGTTGCCTTCTTCGTACAGGTGCGGATCGATGGCCAGGAAATGGCTCAGTTCGCGGCGGGCCGTGGTGAAATCGCCGTGCAGCGCCGATTGAATCATCCGTGAAAAACGCCCCGGCACCGCGTTGGCAATAACCGACATTACGCCCACGCCGCCGATGGCAATAATCGGCACGGCCTGCACGTCGTCGCCGCTGAGGAGGAGGAAATCGTCCGGCTTGTCGCGGTAAATTTCCATGCACTGCTCGATGATGCACGAGGCTTCCTTGATGCCGATGATGTTGGGGTGTTGGGCCAGCGCCACGGTCGTTTCGGAGGTCATGTTGATGCCCGTCCGGCCCGGAATGTTGTACATGATCACCGGCACCGGGCTGGCGTCGGCCAGGGCCGAATAGTGGGCAATGACGCCCCGCTTGCCGGGTTTGTTGTAGTACGGACACACCGACAAAATCGCCGCAACACATTCAAAATCAGTTGATTGAATATAGTTTACCACTTCCGGCGTGTTGTTGCCACCCACGCCAAAGACGACGGGAAGGTTGGCGGGGTTGTGGTTTTTTATAAACTGGAGAAGTTGCTTTTTCTCGTCGCTCGACGTCGTGGCCGATTCGCCCGTGGTGCCCTGCACGACGAGGTAATTTACGCCGCCCTCGGTGACGTGCTGGAGCAGGCGCTCGAGGCCCGCGTAATCGATGGCACCGTCGTCGTGCATCGGGGTGACGAGGGCTACGCCCGTGCCGTAAAATTGGGTCAGGTTCATATCGGTGAGCTATGGTGGGGCGGGATGCATTCGGCCCCTATTACCTCTGTCGGCCGACGGGCGGGATACATCCCGCCCCACAATACTTAGGTTAACAGCAGTAAAAATTCGTCTTCCGAAAGCAGCGTCACGCCCAGCTTCTTCGCTTTTTCGAGCTTCGAGGGGCCCATGCCGTCGCCGGCGAGCAGGTAATTGAGTTTGCCCGAAACTCCGCTCAGCACCTTGCCGCCGTTGGCTTCGATTTTGAGTTTCAGGTCGTCGCGCTCAAAGTTCTGGAAAACCCCGGAGATAACGAACGTTTTGCCCGCCAACTTGTCGCTTTCCACCTCGACTTTGGGCGTGTTTTCGGCCAATTGCAACCCGGCGGCTTTCAGGCGGTCCACAAATTGTCGGTTGTCGGCGTCGGAAAAGTAGTCGAGCACGCTCTGGGCGATGCGCCCGCCGATTTCGGGTACGTTCGTCAAGCTTTCAAAAGTGGCGTTTTCAATGGCGTCGATGGTGCCATAGTACGCCGCCAGCTTTTCGGCCACCGTCGCCCCCACGTACCGGATTCCGACGGCAAACAGCACCTGTCGGAACGGGATTTGTTTCGAGGCCTCAATGGCCTTCAGAATATTCTCAACGGTTTTTTCCTGAAAACTTATTTTTTTCGTCTTTCCCGTTTCGGGGTTCGTAAAAACTTTTTCGAGGCCAAACAGGTCCTCGTAAGTCAGGTCGTAAAAATCGGCCGGATTGCGCACGAGGCCTTTTTCGTAGAGCAATTCGATTTTCCCTTCGCCCAGACTCTCCAGATTCATGGCTTTGCGCTGGATGAAATGCTCCAGTTTGGCCTTCAATTGCGGCGGACACCCTTTCTCGTTCGGGCAGTAAAAATGCGCTTCGTTTTCGCGCCGGACAAGTTCGGTACCGCACGACGGGCACTGCGTTGGGTATGCAATGGGCTGACTGGCAGCGGGGCGTTTTTCGGGGGAGAAGCCCGTGATTTTCGGGATGATTTCCCCGCCTTTTTCCACGAAAACCGTGTCGCCGAGGCGCAGGCCGAGGCGCTCAATTTCATTGGAATTGTGCAGCGTGGCGCGTTTGACGATGGTTCCGGCCAGCAACACTGGCTTCAGCAGCGCCACGGGCGTGACGGCCCCCGTTCGGCCCACGTTGTACTCGATGCCCTGCAACACCGTCGCCACCGACTCGGCTTTAAACTTGAAGGCAATCGCCCAGCGCGGCACTTTGGCCGTGAAACCGAGTTCGCGCTGCTGGTCGAAGCGGTTGATTTTCACGACGATGCCGTCGGTGTTGAGTGGCAGTTCGAAGCGCCTGGTTTCCCACTCGGCGATGTAGGCCAGCACGTCGTGGATGGTGGCGCATTTCTGCCAGGTCGGCGACACGTTGAAGCCCCAGCGTTTCAGCGCCCGCAGGCTTTCTTCGTGGGTTTGAAACTGCTCGTTGTCGGCGAGGTAGGTGTAGAGGTAGCAATTCAGCCCGCGCCGGGCCACTTCCGCCGAATCCTGAAGTTTGAACGTCCCGGCGGCGGTGTTGCGCGGGTTCATCAGCAGCGCCTCGCCGATGTCCTCGCGTTCTTTATTGAGTTTTTCAAACGCCGCCAGCGGCATGAAGCCTTCGCCGCGCACTTCAAACAGCGCCGGGGCGTCGGTGGCGCTTTCGGGCAGGCGGAGCGGCAGCGTGCGCAGCGTGCGGACGTTGGGCGTGATGTCGTCGCCACGGGTGCCGTCGCCCCGTGTGACGCCGCGCACGAGCAATCCGTTTTCGTAGGTCATGCTGAGCGAGATGCCGTCGAATTTCTGCTCGCAAATGTATTCGTAGTCAGCGCCTTCGAGGCCACGCCGCACACGGTCGTCGAAATCGAGGAGTTCCTGCTCGCTGTACGTGTTGCCCAGCGAAAGCATCGGGTAGCGGTGCTGGACGGTCGGAAACTCTTTGGAAATCGTGCCGCCCACCCGCTGCGTGGGGGAGTCGGGGCGGCGCAGGGCGGGGTACTCCCGCTCCAGAGCCGTCAGTTCGGTTAGCAACGCGTCGAACTCGAAATCGGTGATTTCCGAAACGGCGTCCTGGTAGTAGCGGTGGTTGTAGTAATTGAGGCGTTCGGTGAGGTGAGCGATGCGTTCGGTGGGGGACATTGCGGAATTCGGATTGCGGAATGAGCCGCGATAAATTCGTTGCGGGCAAAAATAAGGAGATCGAACCGACACTAACCTACTTTTGCAATCCGCAGTCAAAAATCCGCAATCCGACTTCCAATGCCCATTATCGCCCCGTCCCTGCTCGCCGCCGATTTTGCCAACCTCCAGCGCGACGTGGAACTCGTGAACCGTTCCGCCGCCGACTGGCTGCATTTCGACGTCATGGACGGCCGCTTCGTGCCCAACATTTCCTTCGGCATTCCCCTGGCCGAAGCCGTGAGCCGCCACCTCACCAAACCGCTCGACGTGCACCTGATGATTGTCGAGCCGGAAAAGTACCTCGAAGCGTTTGCCAAAGCCGGGGCATCGCACCTGCACGTTCACCTCGAAGCCTGCCCGAACCTCCACCGCACGGTTCAGCAAATCAAAGAGTTGGGCTGCAAAGCGGGCGTCGCGCTGAACCCGCACACGCCCGTTTCGCTGCTCGAAGACATCCTGGCCGACGTGGACGTCGTGTTGCTGATGTCGGTCAATCCGGGTTTTGGCGGGCAAAAATTCATTGAGCATACGTACGAAAAAGTGCGAAAACTGCGGGCGATGAGCAATTCGGTGCTGATTGAAATCGACGGCGGCGTGAATTTACAAAACGCCCCGCGACTACTCGAAGCCGGGGCTGACGTGCTCGTGGCGGGGAATGTGGTGTTTTCGGCCACTGATCCGGCTGTAGTAATTGCTTCGCTGAAAGACCTGTGAGGTTTTTTAAACCTCACAAGTCTCAGGGTGTTTAAAACGGCACAATCACCTTCGCGCTGAAGTTACGGCCCATGTTGAAAATACCCCGTTTGCCGTTGGGCGAGGCGGTGTAGTACTCGAAATACTTCAGCCGGTTGAGGTGCGACTGGTAGGTGACGTCGAAGAGGTTGTCCACCTGAAAAAATACCTGGAACCGCTCTTTTTTGGCCCGGTCGGTCACGGTCGCGCCCGTCCCCACGTTGAGCAGCGAGTAGCCCGCCGTGTAGGTTTCGGTGTTGTCAACGCCATAAAAGTGATCCTGCGCCGCGTAGTGGTCCACTTCCGCCCGGACGTAAATTTTGGCAAACGCGCCGACGGGTTTCGCAAACGAGGCCCGCACTTCCGAGCGGGTGTGCAACGGCGGAATGAACGGCAGGTAGCGGGCGGCATCGCCGTACAATTCGATGAGCTTGTCGTTGCGGTTTAACCCGCGAATGAATGACAGGCTGTTGTTGAACTGAAACCAACTCACCGTTTGCGGGTGCCAGTTGAGGCTCACTTCCAGCCCATACAACTGCGCCTTCGACTGCTGGTACTGGTAAGTAAAATTGCCCGGCACAATTACCACCGGTTGCCCGGCGGCGTCGAAGAGGCGGGCCTGGTAAATGTAGTTCTGAATGGTGTTGTTGAACAATTCGACGCTCAAATCCACGTCTTTCAACGTCGCCAGAAAGGCTAAATCCGTTTGCAGGCTGAATTCGGGTTTGAAATCGCGGTTGCCGAGGTACACGATGTGCGCGCCGGGATCGAGGCCGTTCGAGCCGATTTCAGTGATGTTGGGCGCGCGGTAGCCCCGGGCCACGTTGGCCTTCAGCAACAGCCGTTCCGTCAGGTTGTACGTCAGCCCGATGCTGCCCGAAACCCCCGTGAACCGCCGCGAGTAGGTCGGGAATTGCAGGTGCGCCCCAGCCGTATCTGGGAAGGCCGCCAGACGTTCGTACCCGGTTGCAGGATTTTTTTTGACGAACTGGTCGGGCCAATTCCAGGTGCGCAGGTCGGCTCGCACGCCGCCGCTGACGTCCACCGGGCCGAGCGATTTTTTCAGGAAAACGTAGCTGCCCAGGTCGAACAGGTGGAAGTTGGGAATGGGAAAATCGGTGCCGTCGCGGTGCTGGTTGCTTTGGTACATGCCGTTGACGCCGAGCGTGGCCTCCCAGCCTTTCCAGGTCGGGAAATTGTATTTGACATCGTAGTTGAGCGTGTTGAGCACCACAAACAGCCCTGCCTGCGCGGGCCGCGTGGGGTGGTTGTACTCGCGCCGGACGCTCTGCTGCAGGCCGACGGTAGCGCTCAGTTCGCCTTCCCCGATCTTAAACTGGTTGCGCGTGTACACCCGGTAATGCTGAATGTGCTGATGCAACGAGTTGATGCGGTACGTGCGCAGGTCGCTGGTGGGCACGAGCGGGCGGTTGGTGATGTCGTCGAGGTTGGCGTCGAACACCTGGCGGGTGAACCGGCGGGTGAGGGAATCGCGGCTCCCGTCGGGAATTTCCTGCAAATTTTCGTAGGCCGTGACGTACACGAACGACGACCCCCAGGCTTTATCGACGCCCACCATGCCCGACAGGTTGAATTCGCGGAACGCCGTACCGTACACGCGCCTGTCGAAGCGGTTGGTGTAGGCGGTGGCCGTCTTGGCGGATGCGCGCGCCGACCATTTAAAGCCGTTTTTGTTGTAGGCCAACCCTACCGACGTACCTGCCATGCCGTTGTTGGTGTGGTACTCGGCCAGCGCGTCACCGCGCACCTGGCCCTCGTCGCCTTTTGGCACGTAGGGAATGAAATTGATGACGCCCGCCAGCGCGTCGGAGCCATAAATGAGACTGGCCGGGCCTTTCACCACCTCGGCCCGCTCGATGCCGTACTGGTCAATTTCCACGCCGTGCTCGTCGCCCCACTGCTGGCCTTCCTGCCGGACGCCGTTGTAGAGCGTCAGCACGCGGTTGTAGCCAAGGCCCCGGATGAAAGGTTTGGAAACGTTCGGTCCCGTCGTCACGGCGCTCAGACCCGGAACGCCCTTGAGCACGGCGTCGATGAGGTTGTTGTTGACGTTCATGTCCATCTCCTTTTTCGTGATCAGGGCGATGGAAACGGGACTTTTGCGGATTTCCGTACCGCGTGAGACGCCCGTTACGATGACTTCGCTGAGGGTCGAGGCGGTGTTTCTCAGGCTGACCGTCACGGCAACCGACGTATCGGCAAGCACCCTGACTTTCAGGCGCTCAGTTTGAAAACCCACGTTGCTGACGAAAATTTCCTGCACGCCAACCGGCACGTTCGCTACCGTAAAACGCCCGGCCGAGTCAGTGAGGGCGCCGAGTTTCAATTTCGGTAGACCCACCGTGACGAACTCCAGGGGTCGGTTGTCCGTCAGAATCCGGCCCCGGATGGTGCCTGTCTGCGCGAACGCCACCGAGGCTGAAAGCAGCCCGGTTACCAATAAAATGTGTTTCATGAACGGGAAAAAGCTTCTTGGCCAATGAGTTAGTCCGACCCCGCGGTCGGAAATTGAACGCCGCGCGCTCCAGTGGTCGGGGCGGCGTTGCAGAATCGGTCATGGCACCGAAGGCGGCCCCCGGAGTAGAAAGGAGCAGAACGAATGGGAAAGCAGGGGAGAAGTTTGGGCCGTGTGCGCAACCCAGGCAAGCAGGATCACGGGTGAAAACGACACCACCGGGGGCGTTTCAGCTACGAACGAACCGTTGGCAACGGCGTCAAGCAGCGCCAGCTCCGCCGCCGAGTGCGGATTGGCTTTGATGGGGCCTTTGCCATCGGGCCAGAACGGGTGCGCGTGGGTAACGATGCGCCCGTCGGGCAGCCGGTGCCCGTGTCTGAACACGACAAGGTTGACCTGCATCAGCGCAAAGAGCGTGAAAAGCAGCCAGGCCAGGCGTTGCCGGTTCGAAGGTTGGGAAAGCATTCTGCCGTAAACGTACTAAATTTTAGACAACTCTAAATTTATTCTGCTATGATTTTTGAAACGTACGTTTCCTCATGAAGTAGATGGGAGTAAAGTCGTGCCACGATTTTTCGTGGCACGACGTTCTTCAGAATTTCCCGCTTGCCGTCGTCAGACCACCTTTCTGGCTGTTCACGTCGATCGCCCAGGTCGCCGGATTTCCCTTCACCACCCAGCGCACTTTCACGTAGCCCATGCCGGGAATATTGGGCACTTCGAGCGCCTGAGGGTTCAGGCGCTGATCGCGGTAACTTTCAAAAGCCGACTGCGCCCCGAAGCCAAAGCCAGCCCCGTCGGGGTTGCTCATGATCAGCCCGGCGGCCACGTCGGCACCTTTCAGGGTTACGTAATCGGGCGGATTGATTTTGTTCCGGACGTCGAACGCCGAGTGGGTCGGGATGACGCGGGTGTTGGCCACCGTCGCCGTGATCTCGCTGAATCCGCCGCCTAATTCGCGTTTTACCACGTCGCGCACTTCGATTTTGGGCATGTGGTAGGCGTGGAGAATCGTGAACGAAGCGTTGCGGTGGCCGTCGGTTTCGAGCATAAACCCGGGGTGGTTGCGGATGTAATTTTTCTTGAAACCGCCGATTTCGATGTCGCCGTACTGGGGGTGTTTGAAGGGTTTCCAGTCCACAAACGCGTCGCCGTGCAGCAGCAGGCGGTCGAAATCGTAGGGTTCGGTGCTGGCCCCGGAGCGGGCGGCGGCATTGTCGGAATCGCGGCGGTTGAAGTATTGGTACGAATTCCAAAGCTCGTTCGAGAACGTGAAAATGCCCCGGCTCAGCGCCAGCCAGTCGATTTCGCCGCCGTACACCGTGTACAGCACTTTGTGAATCGGCCCGTATTTGTAACTGGGAATCATTTTCTCGCCCGTGTTGCCGATGAAATCGTACACAGCCACGTCGGCGGGTTCGTAGTAGGGGTCGTCTTCCGCCGCGCCCGGCCCGCGCAGAAACAACCCGCTGATGTTGTGGTAACTCTGCGCGCCGGCGATGTTGGGGTGGCTCATCACGAACTGCATCACGTTGCGGTTTTCGGTGAAGCTGTACGGGTATTTGTACGCGCCGTTCTGAACGTAGTCGGGCTGCCAGTTCCAGCCCCAGTCGCGGTTGGGGTCGTACACGCCGGGGCGGTCTTCGTTCACCAGCCCGTCGCCGTCGTTGTCGAGGCCTTCGAGGCCCAGCATTTCGTAGTCGCCGGGTTCGTCGGGTCTGGCGGGCATCAGCATGCGCGGGTCGTCGGGGTTCACTTTCATCCGACCGTTGGGCGATTTGCGGCGCATCATCGTGATTTCGCCGTCGCCGTCGAGGTCGTCGAAGTTGTCTTCGTCCACCAGCCCGTCGCCGTCGTCGTCGATGGGAAACAGGCCCGTGCGCGGCGTGTTGGTCGTGTTGAGGTCGTGGATGAAGTTGTCGCGGGCGTCGGGGTTGAGGCTGGGCAGGAAATAAAATGCCTTGTCGCGGAGCAATTCCTGAATAAACTTGCTCGTGGCGTGGTTTTCGGTCAGGTACCAGGCGGCGTAGAGCGTCATTTCGGCCCCCTGCAACTCGTTGGAGTGAATGTTGGCGTCAGTCCAGAAGGCCGGTTTCTGCCGGTCGGTTTTGCCTGATTTGAAGTCGGTGACCGTCAGCACGAGCATGTCGCGGCCCTGCGTGGACTTGCCCATGCTTTCGACCCGCGCCAAATCGGGGTACGCTTTGGCGATGCGCTGCATGATGTCGGTGAGGCCCTTCGAGTCGTTGTAGTGGTTCCAGGAAATAGCGACTTTCGGGTTGGGCGGCGTACCAATGGCCCGCAGGCCGATGTCGTTGGGCGTTTGCGCCGGTTTGGTCTGGGCCAGCGCGCCAGTGGCGAGGAGGCTGAGGAGGAGAAGTTTTTTCATGAAAAGTCAGGGAGAATGCTCAATGTTCAATTTTAAATGGCTTGAAATTCAACTGATTGAGTGCTGAAAATTGAACATGGAACATTGAATATTTTTAGTTTTATTTCAACTGCACCGTCGTTCGGGCCGTCCCCACCGACGGCGAACCCGCCTCGATGGTCATCGGACCGCTGCCCGAAACGAGCCACGAAAGTGGCAAAACGCCGTTGCCCGCCAGCGTCGGAGTGTACACCTGAATGGCTCGACCCGAAAGGATTTTCTGATTCTTGCCCAGGTTCACCACGATTTTGATTTTGGGTAAATACTGCACCCGCTCGGCCAGTTCGGCCTGAGTGGGCAGCAGGCCCCGGTTGTGCAAATCGGCGGTGATGCGCGTCAGACCGGGCGAAAGCGTCTCGGTTTTCACGTTCACCAGTTCGATTTCGGGCATCGCGTTGCCGAGGCTGACGAGGAATTTCAGGTGCTTATCGGCGACTTCGGCGAGCAGGTTGGCGGGCGGGTTGTTTTTCGCAAAGGGCACCAGGCCACCCACTTCGGCTTTTTGCCCCGGAAAATCCGGGTGATTCACCGGTTTCCAATCCACGAACGCCGTCACGTTGTTGGCGACGGCCCATTTCAAAAACGCGATGTCGTCGGCTCCCTCACCGGGTTTGGCGTCGCCACTGGGTTTGCCTGCACTGGGTTTCGGGGCATTGGCCGATTTGGCCGTGTCTTTGGCCGCTTCGGCTTTCGGCGTCCACCAGCCGGGCGTGCTGAAACTCAGTTTGCCAAAGTGAAAATAGGCCCATTGCGGAAAGTCACCGCGCTGGCCGGGCAGGGACGGCGCGCCGGTCAACCCGGCGGCGGTGTACAATTTACTGACCTGTTCATTCAGGGCCACGTCTTTTTCCAGCCAGCCTTTCAGAATCCGCCCCGACGTTTTCGACTTGTCGAATTTCACCGGTTCGGTCAGGTTGTTCGACGGACCGAAGGTCAACACCGCGTACACGTTCGGCGTGGCGTAGAGCCAGTCGATGAGCGCCCGCGTTTCGACTTCCGACGCCGGAAATTCACCCGTGCCGGGTTTGAACGGCTCGTAATCGAAGGTGAAATTCCGGTTGAGGGCGATGCCGCCGGGGCCGTCCTCGTTGAATTGCCCGTCTTTGTCATTGTCGATGCCTTCGGTGAGGAGCCGGTAGCGGCCCACTTCACCCTTTGTCGGGTCGGCTTTCACCAGCACGCGCGGGTCGGTTTTGGAAGTCATGAACGTGCCGGTCGGGTCTTCGACGCGGACGGTCGTGATGAGGCCGTCGCCGTTCAAATCCTCGGGACCATCTTCGTCCACGCGCCCGTCGCGGTCGTCGTCGGTCGGTTGGCCATTGCCCGCCCGTTCCCACTTTAAGGCAGCAAACGCCTGGGCTGCCGCGTCGGGATTGACCGATGGCACCACATAAATCGTGCGGGTTTCAAGCAACCGGGCCACGCTGTCGCGGCCATTGAGCAGTTTTTCGGCCAGTTGCAGGGCCAGTTCGGTGCCCGCGAGGTGGGTGCCGTCGAGGCCCGCCACGAGCGCCAGCGCGGGTTTGGTGGCGGTATTGCCGCCCCGGCTGAGGGTGAGCACCCAGAGGTCGTTGCCGCCCGGCGATTTGCCGATTGATTGAAGGGTTGCGTCGGTTTTGTGGGCAGTGGTGAGGGTTCGCAGGCGCTCGGCGAGGCGGTTGGGCGGAGTATAACCCTGGCCGCTAACCACGGCGCTCGCGAGGCCCAGGGAAAGAATGATCGCGAGGAGTACGGGTTTATTCATGAAAAAATAAGGTTGGATTGGGTAGAAACCGGCAAAATAAGGCGCTTTTCCGCCGCAATTCAAAACTTCGTGACGAGTGGCGGAACTGGTTGCGCGGGCAAAACCCTTCGATTTGGTCGTTGGCGTTCGGGTGTTATTTTTGTCGGAACGCGTCCTTGTTTTTTGCCGCTCATGCGAAGTTTTGCCGTCTTGTCGTTTTGCCTGCTGCTCGTTTTCCCGTTGGTGCGGGGCCGGGCGCAGAACCGGGTGAGCGGCGGAACGGCGCTGGTGAGGACCTTTAACCCATCGGTACGTTGGGCCAACCGGGTGCTGGGCGTATCGAGCGAGGCCCAGCGCCCCGATCAAAGCCCTGAAGGGCGCGCGGTTCAGGCCCTGGGTGCGCCCAATCACCTGGCCGCACAGGGTCCTACTCTGGCCGCCTGGCAACCGGCCCTGCCCGACTCGGGCGAAGAATGGATTCGCGTCGGTTTCGACACGTTGATGCCCATCCGGCAGGTGGTGGTGGCCGAAAGCGCCGGGGGCGGCAGTATTCAACGCATTTACCTCTACGACGCGCAGGGCAAGGAGCACCTCATTTTTGACAGCCTGTACACGCCAACCGGTTCGGGAAACCTGTTTCGGTGCGTGCTGAAAAATTTCACAGCCTACCCGGTAGCGTCGGTGAAAGTGCTGCTCAACACGCTGCGTCGACCGGGTTTCAGCCAAATCGACGCCATCGGGGTTTCGGCCTCGGTGATGCCCGCCGAGGTGAGCATCCGGGTGTCGCCGAAAGCCCCGAAACCGGAGCAGATCGTGAAGGAGAACCTCGGTGAAGGCGTCAATTCAAAAGCCCGCGAACTAAATCCGGTGATTTCGCCCGACGGCAAAACGCTCTATTTCACCCGCTGGGGCCACCCCGACAACCTCGGCGAAGCGATCAAAGAAGACGGCCTGCCCGAGCGTTTGAAACGCCAGGATGTGTGGTCGTCGACCCTGCTCAACAACGTCTGGCAACCCGCTGTCAACGTGGGGCCGCCCATCAACAACGCCGACCACAACGCGTTGTGCGCCATTTCGACCGATGGAAAAACGGCGCTGCTGCTCAACCGCTACTACCCCGACGGCCGCATGGCGGCGGGTATTTCGACCACACGGCGGCAGGCCAGCGGGTGGACGTTTCCGGTGCCGGTGGAGATCAAAAACTTTGGCCAGTCCGCCGCGCGGGGCGACACCTACGAATACGCGCTGTCGGGCGACAAACGCATCTTGATCATCGCTACCCGCCCGGCTAAAGGGCTGGGAGGCAAGGACCTGCACGTGTCGTTTCTCCAACCTGACGGGTCGTGGTCGGAGCCGAAAAACCTCGGGCCAGCCGTTAATTCCGCCGAACACGAAAACTCGCCCTTTCTGGCCGCCGACCTGAAAACGCTTTATTTTTCGACGAAAGGCCGCCCCGGTTACGGCGACGACGACATTTTCATGACGCGCCGCCTCGACGAAAGCTGGACGCGCTGGAGCGAACCCGAAAACCTCGGTCCGGGCATCAACACCCCCGCCTGGGACGGCTA
Organism: Spirosomataceae bacterium; assembly: GCA_965249815.1. Taxonomy (GTDB): domain Bacteria; phylum Bacteroidota; class Bacteroidia; order Cytophagales; family Spirosomataceae; genus JAJAZB01. The sequence continues at coordinate 3,978,790 of CBDFMV010000003.1, forward strand.
CCTCAGCATTCCGGCTTCGGGCGAGTGGGCGTATTTGTGCTCCGAAGCGGGTTCGCTGGGGAAGGAAGACATTTTCCGACTGCGGCTCTACGAGGCCATCAAACCCGAGCCGGTGGCCATCGTGTCGGGCAACGTGCTCAATTTTGCCGACAAAAAACCGCTTGCCGCCGACGTCGTGACTGAAATCCTGACCGGGCCGGGCAGTGATACACTTCGGGTGGGTTCGGTGCAGGCCAGTTTCGACCCCGAAACAGGTGAATACAAACTCGTGCTGCCCCTTCAGCGCAGTTACGGGCTGGTGCCGGTGAAAAAAGGCTACGCCTCGGTGAGCGAGCAAATCGACCTGACCGGCGAACGGCGCTACCGCGAAATCCGTCGGAATTTGTACCTCATTCCGCTCGAGGCGGGCCGGACAATTACGCTCAACAACGTCTTTTTCGAGCAAAGCCGCTTCGAATTGCTGCCCTCGTCATTTCCCGAACTCGACCGCGTCGCCGGACTTTTGCAGCAAAACCCCACGCTGGAAATTCTGCTCGAAGGCCATACCGACAACCAGGGTGATTTCAACCTCAACCTCAAACTGTCGGACGACCGCGTGCGGGCGGTAAAAGCCTACCTCGAATCGAAAGGCATCGAGGGCCGCCGCGTGCAGACAAAAGGCTGGGGGGCCACCCGGCCAGTGGCCAGCAACCTCACCGAAGAAACCCGCCGCCGCAACCGCCGGGTGGAGTTTACCGTGGTGCACAACTAATCCAATCCTTTCCGTTTCCCTGACCGTTCGCTAAAAACGGGGAAAATACCCGTCCGTCCGTCCATTATCACCCGGGGTTTTTTCGGAAAATACCCCGCCAAATCCCGTGTTCTTCCCGTTGATAATCAGTAGGTTGGAGTGCCACCTTTGTCGTGTTCATTCACACAAAAATCTCTCCAAATCAACTGATTATGAAAGCGAACTGGATTCTTCTCGCACTTGGGCTGGGAGCGGCCTCATGCACCACCAGCCAGCGGCTGCAAACCCGCGATCACACGGATCTGGGCGTACCTAACCCGGAGGTAAGCGCCACCTACGCCATCGTGGATGGCTCCATGGAAGGCTGGAACACGCCCGCCAACGTAGCCGCCCTGCACGACGAAATCGACCGGCAAATGCACCTCCGGGGGTATGCGTCGGTCGAACCGGGCGACTTCAACGGGCTGCAACCCGACATTCTGGTGTACTGCTCGGTGTTCGACCGTCCGATCAGCTTCCCGACCGGCGTGCGGCTCAACCCCGCCTCGCCTTCGGAAAAGCCGGTTTTCACTGTTTCCAAAACCAAATTCAAAGACGGGCTGCTGTTGCTGCAACTAAAAGACACGCACACGCAGGCTATTTTCTGGGTTGGACACGCCGATGGGTTGAACGTTGGTTCGCCAAAACCCGACCCGGAAGTATTGCGGGAGAATACGCGGGCCCTCTTCGATGGCTACAAACAAATGCCCAACGGCTATCAGAAACGCCACGAACTGGAATTTCCCCGGAACAACCAGGTCGTGCAAAAAACACGGAAATAAAAAAGTGGGTTGGGGTGATGGACCACCGGCTGGGCGCAGTCGGTGGTCTTTTTTTGTCCGGTTCAGGCAGCGGAATTCACCGTTCAGGTACTATTTGTGCTCCTTCGGCAGGTCGGTTTTCGGCGCGGTGCAACTTTTCGGTACTTTTGGGCATCTGCGGTTAAAAACCCCTTTCACATGGCAATATCCTTGTCTTCACCGGCTTCCGCTCCCGCGAGGGTCGCGCCGGTTGGTGTCGGCGACTGGCGGCTGGGCATTCCCACCTATGTGTACGCTGTCGTGTTTTCGTCGCTCTGCATCGTGTGGGGCCTGCTCTGGGACATCATGTGGCACATGAGCATTGGCCGCGACGGGCTTTTCTCTCCCCCGCACCTGCTAATTTACGTGGGGGCCGTCGTGTCCGGACTGTTTTCCGGCTACCAGATTCTGCGGCTGACCTTGTTGAAAAACGCCCCCGAACGGGCCGAATCCGTGCGGTTCTGGGGCGTTTTTTACGGCTCGCTCGGGGCCATGTACTGCGTCTGGGGCGCGATTGCGATGCTCACGTCGGCCCCTTTTGACGACTGGTGGCACAACACTTATGGTCTTGATGTGCAAATCCTCACGCCGCCGCACACGATTCTGGCCACGGGCATGATGTTCGTGCAATTCGGGGCCATGATGGGCGTGCTGGCGCTGCAAAACCGCACCCGCGACGCGGCGGCGAATCCCCGTCAGGCCGGGCGATTGCGCTGGTTGTTTGGCATTTCGGCAGGGTTGCTGTTGGCGGTGCTTTACACGTTGCTGTCCGAACAAATCGGCCAATGGACCATGCACCATTCGTCGTTTTACATCACCACGGCGGCGGCGTTTCTATTTTACCTGCTGGCCGTCGGGCGGGCATCGCTGCTGCGCTACCCGCTCACCACCATCACGGCGGTGTACGCGCTGACGATGCTCGTGCCGAGCTGGATTTTGCCCCTTTTCCCGGCCACGCCCAAGCTGGGACCGGTACTCAACCCGATCACCCATTACCAGGCGTTCATGTTTCCGCTACTGCTGGTGGTGCCCGGTTTCGCCCTCGACCAACTCCTGCGGCGCTTCGACGGGCGGCTCAACGACTGGCTGCTGGCGGCGCTGTGTTCGGTTGTGTTCGTGGGGCTGATGCTGCCCGTTCAGTGGTACTTTGGCGCGTTTCTGCACACGTCGCCGCTGGCGCGCAACTGGTTTTTCTTCGCCGATGCGTGGGGGTATAGCAACCCACCCGACTGGGCCTACCGCTTCCGGTTCCACCCGCATTTGCTCGAATCGCCCGCTGCGTTCTGGAAAGGCATCGGCATCGCGCTCCTGGCGGGGTTTGTCTCGGCGCGGGTTGGGCTGTTGTGGGGCAAATGGATGCGGCGGGTTCAACGGTAACTTGATTTTTCCATGAAAAAAGGCGCAAGAGTCGTTCGGTTGATTGGTTTGCTGCTCGCCGTTTTTGCCGCTGCCCCTGGCGCGAAAGCGCACATCGGCAGCCCGGGCGTGGTCGTTCAGACGCAGGCCGGGAAGTACCGCGTGCTGGTGAGCGTGCAACCGCCCGACGTGGTGCCCGGTACGGCCCGCGTGACGGTTTTTGTAGAAAGTGGCCGCGTGGGCAGCGTGCAGGCCCGGCCGGTGTACTTTCGTTCGGGCGACGAAGGCGCGCCTACTTCCGATCCGCTGGCTCCGGTGGCGGGCCAGCCCAACCAGTTTGCGGGCATCGTGTGGCTGATGGACAGCGGCTCGTCGAGCATCGAACTCAGAACTCGACGGTCCCGACGGCAAAGCCACGGTCGTGGTTCCGGTGGTGGCCGTCGCCACGGCCCAACGCGCCATGCCCGCCGGAACGGGAGCCGCGCTGGCGGTGCTTGGCTTGTTGCTGGTGGCGATTCTGGTGACGGTGATCGGGGCGAGCGTGGCCGACGGGACGGTAAAACCCGGCGAAAGCGCCCCGACGAATCTGCGCCGGAAGCGCTTTGTGGGCATGGGCGTGGGGGCGGTGCTGCTGGTTTTGTTGCTCACGGGCGGACGCTCGTGGTGGGACAGTTGGGCGAACGAATACCTGGCGGAAAACCTGTACCGTTCGTTGCCCATTCAAGCGTCGGTAGCGCCTTCGCCGGACGGACAAACCCTGACGATTCGGGTGGATACGACCAACTGGAAACGCAACCGCCGTTCGCTGAGCCTGCTCGTGCCCGACCACGGTAAACTCATGCACGTGTTTCTAGTCAGAACGCCCGGCCTCGACGCCTTCGCGCACCTGCATCCGGAGCGGCGCGATACGCTTCATTACCAGTCGGCGGTGCCGGAACTGCCCGCGGGCAGGTACCTGCTTTACGCCGACGTGGTGTACCGCAGTGGTTTCGCCGAAACGCTGACAGACACGGTGGACATTTCCTCCCCGAAAACCCGCAGGGTTACGACGGATTCAGACGACAGTTTCACGGTGACAAATGCCATCGACCAGGCCACGCCGAAACGCCAGCCAACCCTGCCCAACGTGGCGATTTGCGGCAAACCGGGCGAAAAAACCGCCCTCGCCGACGGCTCGACGATGCGGTGGGAAGGAAAAACCGGCGAATCGCTCGAAGCCGGGAAGCTGTACACGATGCGGTTCAGCGTGGCCAACCCGGCGGGCAAACCCGCCCAACTGGAGCCGTACCTCGGCATGGGTGGCCACGCGGCGGTGTTGCGCACCGACGGCTCGGTGTACATCCACCTGCACCCGGTCGGCACCTACTCGATGGCCGCTGAACAACTACTGGTCGACCGCATCGCCGACACTGTCCGCACTTTTCACAACCCCGACCCGAAACGCTTCCGCGACAGCGTCGACACGTACCTGGCCAGCCTGAAAGCCCTGCCCGAAGCCGAACGCAACGCCCGCCTGATGCGCGGTATGCCGATGAATCACGCCATGAATGGACCGGTTCACGCGCACACGGTGGAGTTTCCGTACGCGTTTCCGAGGGCGGGCAGCTACCGGGTCTGGGTGCAGGTCAAATGTGCCGGGCGCGTGCTGACGGGCGTGTTCGACGCCCAGGTCCGGGAGCCAATTTTGTAAACCAGGGGTAGAAAACACGGCGGACGCCGTCCGCCGTGTTTTCTATTTTGAAAAGCCTGCCACCAGCTTTTCCCGGAACGCACCTACCTTTGCGCCCGCAATCGTACCCTTCCCGCATGGTGCCCGACCCGGTGCAGTCCCGAAAATTCGCCTTTTTTCTCGCCCTGATTCTGCTGCTGGCCCTCGGTTTGCGGCTGTACAAACTCGACGCCTACGGGATCTTTTTCGACGAAAAATCCACCGTACATGATTTCGCAGGGCATCAGCCTTGAAGGGGCCAACCAGCAGGACGTTTTCGGGAAAACCTACTTCACACCCCGCGAGTACTGGAAGCCCAAGCCCCTCCAGGATTACTTCGACGCCCACATTCGCGGCGACATCGGTAACAGCCCGGCGTATTACCTGCTCATTCACGCCTGGATTCGGCTGTTTGGCCTCAGCGACTTCTCCGTCCGGCTGCTGTCGGTGTTGTTTAGTGTCGCTACGGTGTGGCTGCTGTACCGCTTCACGCTCCGGCACCTCGGCAACCCAAATCTGGCGCTGGCGGCGGCAAGTCTGGCGGCCATCGAGCCGTTTTTTGTCGCCTACAGTCACCAGGCGCGGAATTACTCGATGAGTTTTTTCTTCACGCTGCTGGCCACGCACCTGTTTCTGAATCTCGTGAAAACGCCTGCGCACGAGCGACGTTTTGGCCAATACCTGCGATACGGCCTGACGGCGCTGGTGTGTCTGTTTTGCCACTACCTCGCGTTCACGGTGTTGTTGGCGCACGGGTTGTACGTGCTTTTTTTAGTGAAACCGGGCCGATTGTGGCTCGGACTGGCCGGGGCTGTGAGCCTGGCCCTGGCGGGCATGGCGCTCTGGATGACCCTCGGTGGGGGCACGTACACCTTCCGCACCCTGAAGTACCAGGCCCGTTTTTACCACGACATTGCCCACAATCCCGCCGTGCAACCGCAGTACGTCGGGTGGATCGACCCGGCCACGCCCGCCAACGTACTGCGCAAACTCGGCCCGATTCTGGCCGACCAGTTTATCGTCACGAATGGGTTTTACAGTGCCTTGAAAGGCGCGAAAAATTTCGCTTTGCTCGCCCTGCTCATGGCGCTGAGCGTCTGGGCTTACCAACGCTGGCGACGGGCGCACCAACTTTTTTTTCCGGCGCTGGCGTTGGGTGCCAACGCGCTGGCGCTGCCCTTCTTTTCGGTGAATCCGGGGCAGTTTCTGGGGTTGGAAGCGGCACTGATTCTCGCGCTGCTGCTGGGCCGTTTTGGCCGGAAAAAAGCCACGCCTGACGAGCGAAAACTGATCTGGTTCTTCCTGATCCTCAGCCTGCTCCCGACGGGATTTCTGCTTTTTTCGGCCCTCAAAGACGGCCACACGGTTGGGCTGACGCAACGCTACGCGGGGTTCTCGTTTCCCTACGCCATCCTGCTGGTGGTGCTGGCCCTGCGCGAGGCCGCCGAATTGGATAAGTGGGCCAGATATGCCATTTTTGGGGCGCTGCTCTGGCAGTTGGTGTGCGTGGGCGGGGTGTTGAGCGAAATTTATGCGGATACCTCGGTGAAGTACACCTACCACGCCAAACCGCGCGTTCGGAACCCGTACTGGCAGGCGGCGCAGGCCATCGAGCGGCTTTGCCAGCCCGGCGATACGGTGATTTACCCGGCCAACAACCGGAGCGTTTTTTCGGCGGTGAAGGAAGCCCAGAAGCAGTACGAACGGGTTTCGCCCTTCGACGCGCAGATGGTGAACCTGTACCTGCCCAAAACGGCCGACTACCCGCAGCGCATCGACCCGACCAACGGCGACAAAATCTGGCTCTACCAACATCAGTCCGGTCGGCGTCGCATGATTTTTGATTTTAAAGGCCTGACGTACCGATATTGAGTGAACATGACGCCTTTTGAAACCCTCACTGAACCCGTTTCAGTCGCTGACCCGATACCGACGGCGGACGAACTACGCCGACTTGCGGGCCGGTTGCGGCTGAAAACCCTCGACTTGTACCGCCAGGCCAATGCCGGGCACATCGGCTGCTCGCTGAGCTGCCTCGATTTGATGGTCGCTGGGTTGGTGATTCACCGGAAAGGGGAGGAGGCCTTCATTCTTTCGAAAGGCCACGCGGCGGCGGCACTTTACGCTTGCCTCAATTTCCTCGGTGAAATTTCGGACGAAGTCCTCGCCACGTTTTATCAAAACGGCACGACGCTGTCGGCCCACCCCGCACCGGGGCAGTTTGCGGGCATTCCTTTCGCCACGGGTTCGCTCGGGCACGGGTTTCCGATTGGGGCAGGCATCGCGCTGGCCGATAAGTTGCGCGGCAGCGACACCACGACGTACGTACTGATGTCGGACGGGGAAACCAACGAAGGCACGACCTGGGAAGCCGCGCATTTCGCCGTTCAGCACCGCCTCGATAACCTGCTGGTGTTCATCGACAAAAACGGCTTGCAGGGTTTTGGCCAAACCACCGATGTATTCGGCGACACGGCCAACCCACGCACCTGGGCAAGCATCGGGTTCGAGGTCGTTGAAACGGATGGGCACGACGCTGCGGGATTGGTGCAGGTCATCGAGGACTTGAAAACCCGCCGCGATGGTCGGCCCAAAGTTGTGGTGGCCCGCACCATCAAGGGCAAGGGCGTGTCGTACATGGAAAGCCGCCTCGAATGGCACTACCTGCCCATGAATCCGGAGCAGTACGAACAGGCCAAAGCCGATGTCCAGGCGCAGTACGGGCTGAGCGATTAGGTGAGCAATCGGTCGCCTGATGGCTGGCTATCAATTTGTCATTCATGCAAGAATCTTCCCTGCGCGAGAAAATAGAGCAACTTCCCGGCCCCATCTTCGTGTTTGGAGCCAGTGGATTTATCGGAGCTAATTTATTCCACGAAATTTTCCGGGTTCGACGCGACGTGTACGCCCTCACCCACGACGCCCAGAAAGCGTGGCGGCTGAAACTGCTCAACGTACCCGCAGAGAATGTCGCGCATTGCGACATCGTGTCGGCGGCATCGGTACGGAGCGTTTTTGAGTTTTACAGTCCCCGTACCGTTTTCAATCTGGCGGCCTACGGCGCGTATTCCAAGCAGAAAAACATCCAGCTCACCTACGAAACCAACGTGCTGGGCACGGCCAACCTGCTCGAGCAGTGCGGGCCGCAGACGGTGTACGTCCACGCGGGCAGCAGTTCGGAGTACGGCTTCAACTGCACGGCCCCGAAGGAAACCGACCCCGTCGAGCCGAACAGCCATTACGCCGTCTCGAAGGTGTCCGGCGCGTACCTGATTCAATTTTACGCGCGGGTTCAGCAGAAAAAAGCCCTGAATTTGCGGTTGTATTCGATTTACGGGGACTGGGAAGAACCCGACCGGCTCATTCCGAAGGTCGTGGAAAGCGCCCGGCACGGAAGCCTGCCGAGCCTGGTTTCGCCCGACATCAGCCGTGATTTTGTGTTCATCACCGACTGCGTGGAAGCCTTCGTGGACGCTGCCCGGTCGGATTTTTCAAAAACTGCCGGGCATTCGTACAACATCGCGAGTGGGCAAAAAACCACGATTGGCGACCTTGTCGACGTGGTTCGGGCCGAGTTTTCCATCGCCGAAACGCCCATTTGGGGCACGATGCAAAACCGGCAGTGGGATTTGGCCGACTGGTACGGCGACCCCACCGCTGCCCGCACCGACCTGGGCTGGCAGGCCCGCACGCCGCTCGCCGAAGGCCTGCGCCGCACGCTCGACTGGCAACAAGCGATTGAGTACGAAGAGCGCTTGCTGCCCGCCTTCCAGAATCCGTACCTCAACCCCGTCATTACGGCCATCATCGCCTGTTACAAAGACGCCCAGGCGATTCCGTTCATGTACGAGCGGTTGGTGAAAACGTTCAACGAGTTGAAGGTGCGCTACGAAATCATTTTCGTCAACGACAATTCGCCCGACAACACCGAAGACGTGTTGCGCAGCATCTGCGACCGCGACTCGGGGGTGATCGCCGTCAGTCATTCGCGAAATTTTGGCTCGCAGTCGGCCTTTTTGAGCGGCATGGAAATCTCGACCGGCGACGCCGTGGTGCTCATGGATGGCGATTTGCAGGACCCGCCCGAAATCATCCCCCAGTTTTACGAGAAATGGCAGGCGGGTTTCGACGTGGTGTACGGCGTGCGGGTGCAGCGGGAAATGAAGCCGCACATCCATTTTTTCTACAAAACGTTTTACAAGGTTTTTCAGAACCTCAGCTACATTCCGATTCCCCGCGACGCGGGCGATTTTTCGATGATGGACCGGAAGGTGGTGAAGGAACTGGTCGCCCTGCCCGAGACGGAGCAATTCATGCGCGGTTTGCGGGCCTGGGTGGGCTTCAAGCAGACCGGCGTGGACTACGTGCGTCCCGAACGAATGTTCGGAGTATCGACAAATAATTGGCGAAAAAACATCTGGTGGGCCAAGAAGGCCATTTTTTCTTTTTCGTTCGCACCGCTGGAGTTGATGAGTTACGCGGGATTTTTGCTGACGGGTCTGTCGATTCTGGGCATTGCCTGGCAGGTTCTGGCAAAACTTTTTTTCTTCCCCGACACCCCCGCCGGGCTTTCGACGGTTATCATCCTGGTCATTTTCTTTGGCGGACTGACGCTCCTGGGCATTTCATTCCTGGGTGAGTACATCGCCAAGATTTTCGAGGAAACCAAGAAGCGACCCAAATTCATCCGCACCCGCATCCGCAAAGGCACGAAGGTGTACAACACAACCGAGGAAATCAGGGCGTTAATTCAGTCACAACGGAAGTAGTGACACCAGTTTCAAGATACGATGCGAAAAGAATTCAGCCAGGCCATCGAGCGCGTCGCCACAGACGACGACCGGGTGGTGTTCATCACCGGCGATCTCGGCTTCAATGCCCTCGAAAACGTGCAGGCGATGCTGGGGCCACGGTTTATCAACGCGGGCGTGGCCGAGCAGAACATGGTCGGGCTGGCAGCGGGCATGGCCCACCGGGGGTACCGGGTTTTTTGTTATTCGATTGCGCCTTTCATCGTGTACCGCTGCCTCGAGCAGTTTCGCAATGACGCCTGCCTGCACAACCTGCCGGTTTTTCTGGTCGGCAACGGCGGCGGTTACGGGTATGGCATCATGGGCAGCACCCACCACGCCATCGAAGACCTCGCCGCGCTCAGCGGGTTGCAAAACGTGACCTGCTACGTGCCGGGCTTTGCCGATGAAGTCGAAACCTGTGTGCAAACGATGGTCAGCGCCGCAAAACCCGCCTATCTGCGGTTGGGCGTGGGCCGGGCGCTGCCTGAGGGCACCGAACTTTCCGGCTCCTTTCGGGTGGTGATGCGACCCGCAAACGCCGCCGGAACGGTCTTGGCGCTCGGACCGGTTGTTTCGAACGTGCTGAACGCCTTCAACCAGGACGGCCTCGCCGGTCGTTTCAACGTGTTGACGGCTCTCACGCTCCCGCTCGAACTGACCGACGACATCGCCGAATTAATCAGGCGAAGCGGCCCGTTGCTGGTGGTCGAGGAACACGTCGGCGTGGGTGGGCTGGCCCAGCAGCTTTCCGTGAAGTTGCTTGAACGGGGCATCGTGCCCACCTGGTTTCGCAGCCAGACGGCGGCAGGGTACCCCGGCGGTCGTTACGGCGATCAGTCGTACCACCAGCAGCAATCCGGCCTCGACGCTGGTCATCTTGCCCACCTGCTCCAGGAATTGATTTGAACCGCGCCGTTGCCACCGAACCCCGCACCCGGACTCGTCCGGGTTCCTCCAACGCCGCCGTGGTAGGGTGGTGGGGGGTGGTGTTGATTCCGGTGGTCGTTCATTTTTGGGTCCTGTCGCGATTCGGTATCAGCATTCCAAAATGGGACGACCATGCGCTGCGGAATTTCCTGGTCAGTTTCAATCAGGCCAATTCTTGGATTGAAAAACTGCGGCTGCTCTTTGCCCAGCACAACGAGCACCGCATCGTGTATGACCGCCTGATTACGTTGCTTTTTTATCAGATCTCCGGTGAAATTAACTTTGTGTGGCTGATGGCCTGGGGTAGCCTGAGTTTGGTGGGTATTCTGGTTTTGTTCTACCAACTCATCCGGCGCGCGGGTTTGCCGTTGAGTGTATTCCTGCCCTTGCCTTTCTTGTTGCTCACGCTTCAACACCATGAAAACACGCTCTGGGGCATGGCGGCATTGCAGAATTTCTCGGTCGTATTTTTTGGACTTCTGACATTTTTTTATCTGGCCGAAAATATTAAACGGTCATTCGGTTGGGCGTGTTTTTGGGCTATGGCGGCACTTTGCACGAGTGGAAACGGGGTGTTGGTCTGGGCCGTTGGGCTGGTCCTGCTGGGGTTGCAAAAGCGCTGGCTCTACGCTGCGGGTTGGGCGCTGCTGGCCGTGATCGCGCTGGGGTTGTATTTTTTTGATTACCAACGTCCGCCGGGAAATCCAATCGTGACCGTGGCCGGAGTGGGTCAGTACGCACGCGGCTTGCTGGGTTTCCTCGGAGCCGTGGGCGACTGGAACCCGAACTCGGTTACGCGCTTCGTGATACCGACTCTGATCGGAACCGGGTTGCTGTGCCTGGCGATTTTGTGGGGCTGGAAGGCGTTCCGGAAGACGCCCTGGCTACGCGGTGGTGCCGAACCATTCGATTACTTCCTGCTCGGCGTCGTTGGGTTCGTATTGGCCACGGCGCTGGTCGTCACCCGGGGGCGAATCGGATTCGGCGAGTGGGTACTGCTTACCAGCCGGGTGAAAATCTACTCGGTGGTGTTGCTGCTCACGCTGCTTGTCGCCGCTTTTCGGAACGTATCCTGGTTGCGGGGAAAAACGGCGCAGGGCCTGGTGCTCGCCGGGGCGGTGCTGTTCAACCTGGGCGTGGCGTTTGTGGAGTACGGCGAAGTCGTTTTTGCCCGACACGAGCGGGTGACGTGGTTATACAACTGGCAACATGGTAGGCCGGTGAACGAAGTTCCCGCCTACAACCGCCTGACCTTTCCCTACCGTCCGCCAGTGTTGCGGCCCATTCCCAATGGGTCAGTCAATGAATCTGTTGCCTTGAGTCTGGTTCGGGAAAAAAATAGCACCGTGCTCGTTGAAAACGCTTCGTACGTCGGCCCGGTTGGCCCCGACGAGGGCGCGTTCGTGTACCTGCGCGGCGCAACGGGGTCGTACCTGTTTCCCACACGCCAACGGCGAAACAGGAGTCGGCGCAGTCTGCTGATGGGTGGCGGGTATTTCTCGCCGGGGTTTACGGCGGCGCTTCATCCTAACGAGGCTGCCGCCGGTGGCTATGACGTGGAGGTGGTCGAAATAACCGGAGAACGGGTAAAACGCGTTGCGACGAACCAGACGGTAACACTCCGCGGCGCGGGGGCTTCCAACCTTCCGAAAAACTGGTGAAAACAGCCAACCGACTTGCTGGTGAAACAGAGTGGGTGCTGCTTTTCAGCGCACTGCCCGTGCTGGGTTTTGCCTACGTCTGGAACCGCTACGCGGTGAATATTCCCTTCTGGGATGATCTGTTCGTGGTCGAAAATTCATTAATCCCGTTGCAAAACAGCCAGAGCCTTGGGGAAAAGCTCCGCCTCTGGTTTGGTTGGTACACGCAGACGGAACACCGAATCATCTACAACCGGCTGATTTTCTGGCTCATCTACCAAGCAGAGAGCCTCGTCAACTACCGAACGGCGATGGTGATTGGCAACCTAAGCCTGGTCGGAATGGCGGTGTATTTCTTCCAGCTTTTCCAGAAGTTAGCCTTTCCCGCCCGTTACTTTTTGCCCGTGCCGTTTTTGCTGTTCGGCCTGGCTTCCTACGCAAACCAGTTTTGGGGCATGGGAGCGTTGTCCAATTTCACGGTGATTCTTTTCGTATTGGGTAGTCTGAGTTTTCTGGTTCGCAAAACCCCCGTTTCGTTCGGGTTGGCGGTACTTTCCGCCCTCGCGGCTACCCTGACCCTCGGCAGCGGACTGCTGGTTTGGCCGGTTGGACTGCTGCTATTGTTCTTTCAGCGCCGGTATTCAGCCCTGTTGGGTTGGGCATCGCTGACGGCGGTCACGATACTGTTTTATACGCGGGGGTATGTCCGCCCTGACTGGGCACCAAACCCGTTGCAAAACGCGGTCAATCCAGTCAACATTCTGCAAACGTTCGCAGGTTTTGCGGGAGCGACGTTCGATATCCTGCAACCCCGACAGGCGACGTTCACGGGCTACGAGTTGTTCGGCATCGAATACCATTTTTCCTGGCTACCGGTGTTTCTCGGCAGCATATTGATCGCATTCATTGCCTTTAGAATATTCATTCAGTACGTAAAATCTGCATTTCTGGGGTTGAAGGGGCCTTTTCGCATCCCTCCGTTTCCTCCAGCGGCCCTCAATCTGATCGGGCTTCTGGTGTTCGTACTCGTTACGGCACTGGCTGCTTCGGTGAGTCGGGCGGGCGGCGATTTGAGCGCCGTGCTGAACAGCAAGTACAAAATCTATTCAATTCTGCTTACGCTCGGCGGCTACGCCCTGTGGCTGATGTGGATGGAAGGACGGGCGCGGGAGTGGTCATTCCGGTTGTTCATGGCCTTTGCCGTGCTTTGGCACGTGGCCGGGTACACGCAGTATTTACCCAATGTGCTGAATAACCGGCAGGCCTTGCTGGCCGATGCCATGAATTTTCAGCAAAATGGCTCTTGGCGGTTTTACCCGGCTGGCGTCGTTACCCGTTTGGCCAATCACCACACGACCCGCATCGCCGAGGCGGGGTTTTATCAATTGCCGACCGGGCCGGACCTGCTACCGCCTGATTCTACCGGGCAATCATTGAGGAGAGTCGAACTGATGGAACACCCAGATTACGTGTTGGTGGCGGAAAATACCCTGCCAGTTCCCGCTGACCCGCGTCAGGGCCGCTTCCTGTTGTTGAGCAGGAACAGTCAACGATTCTTTTTTCCAACCACGCCACGGCTCACGGTTTGGTCGCAAGCTATTCTTGGACAACCCTTTACGTCCGGTTTCCTCAGTCGAATTTATACAGTTAATGTACCCGAAGGCCGTTACCGCCTGGGGCTTTACGACCCGGCAACCCACACCGCCACGCCGCTTGATTCCTACCTCACCGTACGCCATGACTGACCCCCAGGTAGCGCTTCCAGACCAGCGAACCAGCGATTATTTCCGCCAACTCGACGGCCTCCGGTTCCTGTCGGTGCTGGTGGTAATGCTCGATCACTGGCTGGGCGACCGCAACGTGCTGCCACTGGGTTATTTCGGGGTGAACACATTTTTCGTGCTGAGTGGGTTTCTCATCACCGGCATCCTGCTGAAAAGCAAAGCCGTTAACGAGGCCGCCGGGCGCTCGCACCTGCCTTCCCTCAAAAGTTTCGTGATTCGGCGAAGCCTCCGGATTTTTCCGGCTTACTACGTCACCGTGACGGTGCTGATACTGCTCAACGTGCCCCCGGTGCGCGAACTGGCCGTCTGGTACTACGGCTACGCCACGAACGTGTACATTGCACTGCACAATACCTGGCTGGGCACGTCCGACCACTTGTGGTCGCTGGCGGTGGAGGAGCAGTTTTACCTGATCTTTCCGTGGGTCGTGCTGTTCACGCCGCGACGCTGGTTGCTGCCTTTGTTCTGGGCGCTCATCGGGCTGGCCGTAGGGCTGCGAGTTGGCCTGTGGTGGGCGCAAAAACCCTGGGTTATTGAGTTTGTCAGCACGCCGACCTGCCTCGATGCCCTGGTAGGCGGAAGCGTGCTGGCACACGTTTTTACGGTTTCACCGCAGAAGTTTGCCCGGCTTTGGCAAAAAACGTTACCGCTGTTTGTCGGGGCGTGGGTGCTTTTGCTGTTGACCACCTGGTATTTCTGGGACACGCCCCGGCCTAATTTCAGCGCAGATGTCCTCCAGCGGCTGCTTTTCTCAGTGATTGCGTTTTGGCTGATTGCCCGGGCGGTGGTGGGTTTTCGCGGTTGGGTCGGTGCTTTTCTGGAAAACAGGGTAGTCGTTTATTTTGGTCGGATTAGCTACGGGCTGTACCTCTACCACAATTTTGTGTATAATTTTTACCATACCCCGGCGCGGCATCCCGTGATGCGCCTTGTTGCCAAAACCACCGCGCTTGCACCGGCCATCGGTCAATCCGCCTTGTTTCAGGTGACGCTTTTTTTCAGCATCACCGTCGGATTGGCCTCGGTCTCGTGGTACCTGATTGAAAAACCGGCGAATGGATTGAAAAAGCACTTCAGGTACTGATTTGACCGGAACGAGGGTTCGTTCCGCTTGCGATGTGATAAATGCGTAGTTTTGCCGCTTCAAAACGGCTTTTTTTTGACACGATTTTTACCCCAAACTCTGCTGCATGTCCGTTCTTTTGTCCATTGTCATGCCCGCCTACAACGAAGAAGAATGCATCGAAGTGGTGGTCGGGTCCTGGGTGGCATTTCTTGACAAACATTTTCAGCCCATCGGAGAAACGCGCCTCATTGTCGTGAACGACGGTTCGCGTGACAACACCGGAGCGTTACTCGACGGCCTGGCTGCCCGCCATCCGCGCCTGATGGTGGTGCATCAACCCAACGGGGGGCACGGTGATGCGGTGGTGCACGCGTACCGGAAAGCGGTTGAACTGGAATCGGAATACGTATTCCAAACCGATAGTGATGATCAGTTTGAACCCGGCGACGTGCTCAGGCTCTGGGAAAAACGAAGCGACTCGGAGTTTATCCTCGGGTATCGGCAGGTGCGGCACGATGCACCCTTCCGCCTTTTCGTGACAAAAGTGCTTCAGGCGTCGCTGTTCACCCTGTACGGCACCTTCATCAGTGACAGCAACATCCCCTTCCGGCTCATCAAGGGCGATTTTCTGCGAAAACTTCTGGCGCAATTGCCGCGGCCGGTGCCTTTCGCACCGAATATTTTTCTGGCCGTGATGGCCAAAAAATCCGGCCAGAACCTGTTTGATATCCCCATCACCCACAAGGAGCGCGCCACGGGCGAAGTGTCCATCAAAAAGGCGAAGCTCCTCAAAGTGTGCTGGCAGAGTTTCAAGGAGCTGGCCCGCTTCCGGATGGAACTCAACGGAAAAATCCGGGCCATCCGGCAAGCCGAACCGACCGCGCAGGTGGCCTGACCGCGCAGACCATGTACTTCATCATTGTTTCAATTACTGCTTAAAAACCCATGAATTATCAGTACGTCATCATCGGTTCCGGCCCGACGGGGCTGGGTGCGGCCTACCGGCTGAAAGAACTCGGCATTACCGATTTTATTATTCTTGAACGCGAACCCTACGTGGGGGGTCTGGCTACCAGTTTCGTCGACGAAAAAGGCTTCCTTTGGGACATTGGGGGGCACGTTCAGTTTTCCCACTACACGTACTTCGACGAGCTGATGATCAAAGCCCTCGGCGAAGACGGCTGGCTCAACCACCAGCGGGAATCGTGGGTATGGATGCGCAACCGCTTCGTGCCGTATCCGTTCCAGAACAACATCAAATACCTGCCGAAGGAAGACATGTGGAAGTGCCTCGGCGGGCTGATTGAACTCTACAAAAATCCCAAACCGGGCAAGCCGAAGAACTTTCGCGAGTGGATTATGGCCACGTTCGGTGAAGGCCTGGCTGAGGTGTTCATGATTCCGTACAATTTTAAAGTCTGGGCGCACCCGGCTGAAGAAATGAACGCCGTTTGGGTCGGAGAGCGCGTGGCGGTTACGGATTTGCAGCGGGTTACGGAAAACATTTTGTTCGACAAAGAAGATTTTTCCTGGGGGCCGAACAACACCTTCCAGTTCCCCGAACACGGGGGCACGGGGGCGATTTGGAAAGCCGTCGGCGATTTGGTCGGACTCGAAAACGTACTGCTCAACGCCGACGTGCAGGGTGTAAACCCCGAAACGAAACAAATCACCCTGGCCGATGGCCGCACGGTGGGCTACCAGACGCTGCTCAGCACGATTCCGCTCGATAAATTCACGCAGAAAATCCAGAACTTTCCGGCGAAACTCACCGAACGGGCGCAGGGCCTGAAGCATTCGTCGACCAACATCGTCGGCATCGGCCTGAAAGGAAAACCCAACCCCGAACTGGCCCCGAAGTGTTGGATGTATTTTCCCGAAGACAACAGCCCCTACTACCGGATTACGGTGTTTTCGAATTACTCGCCGAACAACGTGCCGGACATTAACCAGTACTGGTCGCTGATGACCGAAACGAGCGAGTCGTCGCACAAGCCGGTCAACCGCGAAACTCTGATTGCCGACACGGTGCGGGCCTTGCTCGAAGACGGCCTCATCGAGTCGGAAGACCAAATCGTCTCGAAATTTATTTACTCGACCGACTACGGCTACCCAACACCCTCGGTGGAGCGCGATGGCATTCTGAAAGACGTGCTGCCCGCCCTCGAACCAATGGGCATTTACTCCCGTGGGCGTTTCGGGGCCTGGAAATACGAAGTCAGCAACCAGGATCACTCGCTCATGCAGGGCGTCGAATGGGCCAACCGAGTTGTGCTGGGGGTACCCGAACTGACCCTCAATTTTCCCGATACGGCCAACGCCATGTGGGGGAAAAAATAAGTTGTCGGTTGGCGGTCGGCAGTTGGCAGTAAATTTGAGGGCGTTTTGCCAGAAGCGGACGAATTGATTCGTCCGCTTCTGGCTGGTTCGGGCAAAAAACAACCGCACTTTTATTTATCAACCGCAGACCGCCGACTGCCTACGCTTCAATAGCCACCTTGAAAAAAATTCTATTTCCTCTGCTGGTTGTGTTGGGGCTTGGGGCGGGGTACTGGGCCTGGCAACATTGGGCCGGTAGCGAGCGCTCGGCGCGGGCGTACATCCCGACCGACGCCTTGATCGTGGTGGAAAGCACCGACTTGCAGCAGCCCCCGGAGCGCATTTTGCCCCACCAGGTGCAACTGGCCGACGTACCGGTGCTCGGGGCCGCTGCGGATCAACTGCGCGCGCTCAACCAGGCGCTGGCGGATTCGGCGCTGGTCAACGGGTTTTTGCGGAGCAAAATCATCACCTTCTCGCTGCACTCCGAAGGCCGTAACCAACTTTCGTTCCTGGTGTTCGTGCCCATCCAGCCCGGTAGCGACGGCACGTTTACGGAACGGCTCGAAAAACTGGTCGGCAACGGGGTCCGTTCGTACCGACACACGTTCGACAATACGGTGCTCACCGACGTGGTGGACGCGAAATCGACGCCGCTGTTTTCGTATTTTGTTTACGACAACTATTTGATTTTCAGTAAATCGAGTCAATTGGTCGAGGGGGCTGTCCGGAAAGTGAAACGCCTCCTCGATAAAGACGCCTGGAAGGGCGACGAAACCGAAACCCTCACTTCGGGTACGCAGCTTTTTTTCAACCGCGAGCAAGCGCAAACGTTCTGGTCTGGCGCGTATCAGGTTGGAACGGGGGAAATCACCACGCTCGACTTTCTCCCTGCCCGGCAAGCGTTCCGCTTTCGGGTCAATGACATCCGCACGCAAGTGGACGCCCAGGCGGTGAGTTCGGCGGGCAAAGCCACGCCCGCGCTGGCGGCCCTCGCCGACCAGCAAGCCCAGCCGATTGGCTGCGCCCGGCTGGTATCGAACCACACGGCGGTTTTTTTTCACCTGAGTGTGTCCGATGCGGGACGGTTGCGGCAGGAAATCCGGCAGGCCGAACCCTCGGAATTGTATTCGATTCGCGAAAACCTCAGCGATCGCTACCGTGTGGAAGTGGACTCGCTCTACAACTACCTCACCGACGAAGTGGCCCTTTGCCAGCTCGAAAGCAGCCGCCTGGGTCGCGGGGGCAAGGTGCTTGTGGTGAAAACCACCAACGCGCGCGGCTGCGCCGACTGGCTCGATTACCAGGCCGCCAAAATCGGACTGGAAGACAAACTTCCGCGCTACGAAGAATTGATCGGCAGCAGCCTGATCCGACAAATCAACGCGCCGGAATTGCCCGCGCTTTGGTTTGGCAAACTGGCAATCGGGTTTCCCAAAAGCAGCTTTTTTACCACCATCGGCGATTACCTGCTGGTGAGCAACGACGTGCAATCCCTGCGCACGGCCCTCAACGATTACGCCACCGGCAACGTGTGGAGTCGCACCGCCCGGCCTCAGGAACTGCTCAAGGCGGCGCGCCCGGCCCAGTTTACGGCGATCGCGCTGCTGAGCCGAAGCTGGTACGGCTGGACCGAGCGGTTCCGGCCCGGCTGGCAACCCGTCGTGGAGCGGTCGGAAGAATCGTTGCGGCGGCTCAACCTGCTCATGTGGCAAAGCGAGTACGAAGGCAGCAGCCTCAAAACAACGATTGTGGGCATGAAAGGCGGTGGCGAAAGCAATCCCAACCTGTTGCGCCGGTTGTTTTTGCAGAAGAGCGTTCCGCTGGAGCAACCCTTGCGTCTGCCGCCGTTTGTGTTGAAAGCGCCGGGCGGCACGACCGTGTTCGGGCAAACTGTTGGCAATCAGTTGATTCAATTGGTTGGTGCGCCGAAGGATTCGCTGCGGATGCGGCTGGAGGGGCCGTTGGTAAGTCCACCGATTACGGTGGATTACTACGTCAACAATGACTTGCAGTACCTGCTGCTCACGCCCGACCGCTACTACCTGCTCGACCGCAACGGCCTGAAGTACGACCTGTTCGCTTCCAATCGGTTTGCGCCGCTGTCGCCCGGAACCTACAACCTGCTTGGCTACGTGTCGGGCAACCGCCAGCAACTGAGCCTGGCCGACACGTACGGAAATTTGTACGTGCTTTTCAAACCCGAGCGAACCATTCGTCAATTGAATCGCCTGCCCGCCGAAGCGCACGTGCTGGCACCGGTGCAAACGCTCCAGTTCAACAAAAAACCGCACCTGATTTTGTTGCAGGAAGAGGGCCAGTTGAGCATCGTCAATTCCTTCGGGCAACCCATCAAGCCGTTTCCGGTCGATTTGAAGGCGCGCTTCGGCGGCCCGGTGTTCATGGAAACCGGTACCCGCGAGTCGGATTTGCTCATCCAGACGGTCAGCCTCCAGGGCGAATTGATGAAAATCAACCTGGACGGCGAGGTGACCGAACGGCGGCAATTGTTCCGCGCCGACAAAGCCACGGAGTTCCGGTTGCTGCTCGAAAAAGCGGGACGCGACTGGCTCATCACCAGCACCACGGGCAACACGGTGGGCATCCACGACCAGCAGGGCCGGTTACTATTCCAGGTTGAAAATGCCGACCCTGCCACGACCGCCATCGAATACAGCGATTTCGGGGCCGACGTCAAAGTGCTCAGCGTCACTACGGCCAAAGGCACCTGGCTCTACAACCTGCGCGGTCAGGCGCTCATCGAGCGGCCGCTCACCAGCACCCTGCCCGTGGTGGTGCAGTACGCCGAATCGTACAACAAACTCTACCTCTACACCACCACCGACCGCGCCATGCAGGTCTGGACGGTGAAAATAAGGTAGTTACAGGGCGCGGTTTGCAGTTGAATTCGTGAACTGTAAACCCTGAACTGTAAACCCGAACTGGCAAATGCTTTTCAATTCCCTGCAATTCCTGGTCTTTTTCGTCGTGGTCACGCTGGCGTATTTCAGCCTGCCGTGGCGGGGGCGCTGGGTATTGCTGCTGTTGGCGAGTTGCTATTTCTACGTGGTGTTCGTGCCCGCGTACATCCTGATTCTTTTCGCTACGATCGTCATCGATTATTTCGCCGGAATCTGGATCGCCGAAGCGCACGGTTCGCGTCGCAAGTGGCTGCTAATCATCAGTTTGATTTCCAACATTGGCATTCTGGCGTTTTTCAAATACCTCGGTTTTTTCACCGGGAACCTCGTCGGGTTGCTCAGCGAAGCCGGGCTGACCCAGGCCGCCGAATCGGTAAATGCCTACTCGCTGCGGGTTTTGGGGAAAGTACTGACGCTCTTCGGGCAGCAGCCCGTGGCGTCGTTCAACGTGGTCAACACGATTTTACCCGTCGGGCTATCGTTCCATACGTTCCAGGCGATGAGTTACACCATCGAGGTGTACCGGGGCAATCAGAAATCGGAGCGGCATTTCGGCATTTACGCGCTCTACGTGATGTTTTACCCGCAACTCGTGGCCGGGCCAATCGAGCGCCCGCAAAACGTGCTTTGGCAGTACCACACCTATTTTAAGTACGATTGGGAGCAGGTGAAGGCCGGGCTGGTGCAGATGGCCTGGGGTTTTTTCAAAAAAGTGGTCATTGCCGACCGGCTGGCCGTGGTGGTCGATGCGGCGTACAACCACGTTCCGGAGCAAAACGGCCTCTCGCTACTCGTGGCGACGCTCTTCTTTACCTTTCAGATTTACGGCGACTTTTCGGGCTACTCCGACATTGCCATCGGGGCGGCGCGGGTGATGGGGTTCACGCTGATGGAAAACTTCCACACGCCCTACGCCGCCCGCTCGATTTCCGAATTCTGGCGGCGCTGGCACATTTCGCTTTCCACCTGGTTTCGCGATTACCTCTACATCCCGCTCGGAGGCAACCGCGTCGGGCTGGTGCGGCAATACGTCAACCAGTTTATCGTGTTCATGGTCAGCGGGTTGTGGCACGGGGCCAAGTGGACGTTCGTCATCTGGGGCGCGTTGCACGGCCTGTACCTCGTGCTCGCCCGGATGCGCGACCGCTGGCTCGACCGGCGCGGTATTCGGCTGCCCGAAGAAAACCGCGCGTACAGGGCGTTGCAGGTCGGGCTGACGTTCGCCCTCGTGATGCTGACCTGGGTGTTTTTCCGGGCCAATACCACCCGCGATGCCTTCGCCGTATTGAGCGGAATCTTCTCCTTGTCCCTCGCGGATGTTTTCAAAACACCCTTCAATGGCATGGAGATGGCTTTTTCCGTGTTGCTGATTGGATTGATGTTGTTGAAAGAAAAAGCGTTTTACGTCCTGCCGACTCGCAGCAACGCTGTTTTTGCGGGCGTGTTCACGATCCTGGTTGCGCTGTGTTACCTGTTCGGCTTTTTCACGTCGAGTCAGTTTATATATTTTCAATTTTAAATCCGTCGGCGTGGCACCCCGAGTACTCGGGGTGCCACGCTTCTCCGCATGAACGCCTTTTTTCGCCTCGGGCTGCTTCTGCTCGCCCTCGCCGTGTTTGTCGGGGGCTGTTCGCGCACAGCCTACCTGACGCTGGCCGGTTGGGGGCTGGTGCCGGATGATTTCCGTTACGGCGATTTGTACCGGCTGGCAAACCTCCCGCAATTCAAGCAGGAGCGGGTAAGCTGCGCACCATTCGCCCAGAACGAGCCAAAGTCGCCCGTGGCGCTTTACGTCATCGGCGACAGTTTTCTGGAGCCGGGCCGGATCGACTCAGCGGATTTTAGGGCGAAGACGTACCACTACACGCACTGGGAGAATCGGGCGGAAGTGAAACTCGACACCACGTTACGCAACGTTTTGTTGCTGGAAACGGTGGAGCGCCATGCTCGCGAACACTTCGCCCGCCCCGCCGACAACTTCGCGGTCGTGCGGGAACTTTCGCCACCCCAACCGGAGGAAAAAGGCATTTGGACTGATTTGAAAACTTTTTTCACCGGCACCCACGAAAAGCGCCAGCGCCTGCCCGAAGAGCAACTCGAAAACCTGCTCTTCAACGGGCCGTTCTGGCAAAAACTCAAAGAAACAAAGGCGCGCCTGACGCTGGATTGGTTCGGCCGGGTCAATCCCAAAGTGGCGCTCTCCGTCGACAAAAAGCACCTGTTCTACGTCCTCGATACCGATAGCACACTTGTCAATTCCAACTTCAACCCGTTGCCCGACGCCGAGGTCGATTCGATGGTTGCGCACTTGAACGAAACCGCTGAGTTTTACAAAAAACGGGGTTTCGATGAAGTCTGGCTGAGCATCATTCCCAACAAAACGACGGTGGTCGAATCCGGACGCAGGCGGTACAACCGGCTCATCGAGCGCGTGCAGCAACACCGGAACCTGAAATCGCCGGTTGTGGATGCTTACTACGTACTTAAACCCGGTGGCGCGGGCGTGTACGAAGTGAGCGACTCGCACTGGAACTGCCAGGGCCGGGCACTTTGGTTACAGGCCGTGAATGAACGGCTGCAAGCGCACCCCACGCCATGACGCTCACCCAACTCGAATACCTCGTGGCCGTGGATACGCACCGGCACTTTGCCCGGGCGGCTGAGTCGTGCCGCGTGACGCAGCCCTCGCTGAGCATGCAGTTGCAAAAACTGGAAGAGGAATTGGGGGTTCGACTGTTCGACCGCAGCCGCCAGCCCGTCACTCCGACGGCCATCGGCGTGCAAATCGTGCAGCAGGCGCGCGTGGTGCTGCATCAATGCCGCCAGTTGAAGGCGTTGATCGAGGAGCAAAAAGACGGGCTGGAGGGCGTAATTCACCTCGGCGTCATTCCGACGGTCGCGCCGTACCTGCTGCCGCTGTTCCTGCCGCGTTTTCTGGAAAAATACCCGGACGTCCGGCTCAGCATCACCGAATTGACGACCGACGAGTTGCTCAAGCAACTTAAAAACGAGGTGCTTGACGTGGGCGTGGTGGTAACGCCGCTCCACGACGCCGAACTGGCCGAACACCCGTTATTTTACGAGGAACTGATCGTTTATACGTCGCCACAGAGCGCGCTGTTTGCTAAAAAGTACGCCGTTCCCGACGACATCGACCCCGCCCAGCTTTGGTTGCTCGAAGAAGGCCACTGCCTACGCTCGCAGATTGAAACCCTGTGTCAGTTGCGCCGGAAGGCCACCGGCGAAGGCCAGTTTGCCTACCAGACGGGTAGCCTGGAAACCCTGCGGCGCCTCGTCGACAGCAACCAGGGCCTGACCATCCTGCCCGAACTGGCCACGCAGGATTTCACCGACGAACAAATGGAACTGGTGCGGTATTTTCAGGAACCCGCGCCAGTGCGGGAGGTCAGCCTCGTCATGCGCAAACATTACACCCGCCACCGGGTGGTGCAGGCGCTCCGCGACGAAATCCTGGCCGTGGTGCCCGCCAAAATGACAAACGCCGGAAGTCGGTCGGTGGTGGAATTGGAACCGTAGGAGCGGAGGCAAGCACCGTACCTACGCACCAGAAACGCCAAAAGCCACTCGCTGAGTGGCTTTTGGCATTTCTGAATAACGATGGACCGATAACCAAAATCGTGGAAACAAGGGGATTCGAACCCATGACCTCCGCTCTGTCAAAGCGGCGCTCTAAACCAACTGAGCTATGCTTCCGGTTTGGGAGCACAAAACTAAGGGTTAGACGCGTTCGGGCAAAGGAGCCGTTGCAATTTTTTGGAAAGAAAGCCGCCAGAGCAGCGCGAAACCCACGAAAAACAACAGTACGAGCACCAGAATGCTGTTGCGCATCGAGCCGGTGAGTTGTTCCACCAGCCCGTACATGAGGGTGCCGAGCACGATGGCCACTTTTTCGGTCACGTCGAAAAAGCTGAAAAACGAAGCGGTGTCGTCCGTGTCGGCGGGCATCAGTTTGGCGTAGGTCGAGCGCGAAAGCGACTGGATGCCGCCCATCACCAGCCCGATGATGCAGGCCAGGCCGAAAAACTCGGCCTGCGTTGTGATGAAGTACGCCAGGCCGATGGCGACGACCCACACGGCCACATTCACCATCAGCGCCCGCACGTTGCCGACGCGCCCCGACAGCCGCGCAAAAAACACGGCACCCGGGATCGCCACCAGTTGAATCAGCAGGATGGTCACGATCAGGGATGTGCCGTCGAGGTGCAGTTCTTTGTCGCCGAAGAGTGCTGCCACGTAGATGACCGTCTGTACGCCCATGCTGTAGAAAAAATAGGCGAGCAAAAATCCTTTCAGCGCGGGCAGGTAACGCACCTGACCAAAAACGTGGCCCAACTCCCGAAAGCCATTCAACAGCCAGCCGGGGCGTTTTTCGTGCGTAGCCCGGTCAACGGGCAGGCGGCGAAAGGAAATTTGGGCAAAGCCTGCCCACCACAACCCGACGGTGAGAAACGATATCCGGGCGGCCAGAGCGGTGGAGATCCCGCCGAACCACTCCGGTTTTTGCAGCATCACCACGTTGAACACCATCAGCAGCACGCTCCCGATGTAGCCGAGTGAGTAGCCCCGCGCGCTAACCCGGTCGAAGCGGTCGGGCGTGGCGATTTCGGGCAGGAATGAATTGTAAAACACGATGCTACCCGCCCACCCAACCAGCGAAAACAAAAAGAAGAATGTGGACGCCGTGGTGGTTTGGCGGGTGAAAAAATAAAGCAGCGCACAGTTGAGCGCGCCGAGGTAGCAAAAGAATTTCAGGAACCGCTTCCGCCGCCCGCTGTAGTCAGCGATGGCCGAGCAAACGGGGCTGGTGAGCGCGATGATGAGAAACGCCGCCGAAACGGCGTAGCTGAACAGCACCGAATTTTTAACGGGCCAGCCGAGGAAATCGATCACATCGCCGCCCGATTCGTTCACGGCGGTTGCTCCGTAGTACACCGGAAAAATGGCCGAAACGATGACGAGCGAATGCACCGAATTGGCCCAGTCGTAGAAACACCAGGCGGTCAACACCTTCGGGTCGTTCTTTTTCATGCAGGGGGAGGGGAGGAATTGCCGGCTTGAAGTTGGGGAAGGTTCGGACAATTGCCAAATCCGCTGCCTGACCGGGATGAGGGAGCGTAGTTTGATTCTCGGTAAAATTGCCTATTTTTGCGCCCTGATTGCTTTTTCGTCACACATTCGGTTCCAAACTCAAGTTTACATCGATGCCTAAAGTAAAAACCAACTCGGGCGCCAAAAAGCGCTTCAAGTTGACCGGGACGGGCAAAATCAAGCGCAAGCACGCGTTTCACACCCACATCCTGACCAAAAAATCCAACAAGCGCAAGGCCAACCTCGTGAAGGCCACGCTCGTGAGCGACTCGGATTACAACCGGGTTGCCGCCATGCTCAACCTGTAAATTCAGGTTCAGCCGGTTCCCTTGTTCAACCCGACGCCTGGCCCCCAAAGTGCTTGCTAATCAAGCCGCC
Organism: Spirosomataceae bacterium; assembly: GCA_965249815.1. Classification (GTDB taxonomy): domain Bacteria; phylum Bacteroidota; class Bacteroidia; order Cytophagales; family Spirosomataceae; genus JAJAZB01. The sequence continues at coordinate 4,004,360 of CBDFMV010000003.1, forward strand.
AATCGTCAAAAACAGACCCCATTATGCCACGTTCAGTCAATCACGTCGCCTCGAGGGCACGTCGGAAGAAAGTCTTAAAATTGGCCAAAGGCTTCTTTGGCCGCGGAAAAAACGTTTGGACCGTCGCGAAAAACAAAATTGAAAAGGGGCTGCAATACGCCTACCGCGACCGGAAAGTAAAGAAGCGGGAATTCCGGAGCCTCTGGATTCAGCGCATCAACGCCGGCGCGCGTCAGCACGGCCTGTCGTACTCGCAGTTCATGGGCAAACTCCACCAGTCGGACGTTACCCTGAATCGCAAAGTGCTGGCCGACCTGGCCGCCAACCACCCCGATGCCTTCAAAGCCGTGGTGGACAGCGTAAAGTAACTTTTGTCAAAAGCAATCAGCAAAAAGCCCCGACCGGAAGGTTGGGGCTTTTTTGTTTTGTCTGAACAGGGATTGGACCGGTTCAGGCAACCCTTACTCGTCGTCTCCCGTCTCCGTTACCTTCGTTTTCAGGCCGACGCGCTGGCCTTCGGCGGTGAGGCCGAGGAGGTACAGGTCTTTTTCGGCGTGCCCGATTTTAAAGGCTTTGAGGTCGGAGAGGTGCGCTTCCATCAACTCGCGCACCTTTTTCATTTGGGCGGCGGCGTGGTTTTCTTCGTCCGAAAACCAGTCCTGCACGTCGGTGATGGGGTTGAAAAAATCGTCCACGCTGAGTTCTTCAACGTTACGGTTGCGCTTGGTGGCCAGAAATTCCCCGGCGCTGCGTTCGTCGAGCGGTTCGGCTTCGGGCGGCAAATTCAGTTCAACGAATTCAAGCGGTTCGTCCGACTCGCTGGGGTACAGGACGTTGGCTAAAGTTTCGCCGATGGACGCTTTGAGTGGCGACTCGGCGGGCTTGAGCGTTTCGGGTTCGGGCATGGTTTTCGTTTGGTTTTTAGAACCGAAAATTGGGTAGCTTTCCCGACAGTTCCCAACGTTTCGGGTGCAAAGCAGTTAATTCAGGAACATCCCTGCAAAAACCAAACCCCCAAACCAATGCTTGAGCAACTTTTCGACCTCGTTCGGGGTCACTCGCAGGAGGCTATCGTCCAGAATCCGGCCATTCCCAACGAACACAACGAGGAAGCCATCAACACCGTCACGCAGTCCATTTTCAGTGGCTTGCAAAGCCACGCGCAGGGCGGCAACCTGGGCGGCCTGATGGGCATGCTCACTGGAGGAGCCGGAACGGGCGGTGGCCTGATGAACAACCCCATCGTGGGCGGCATTGCTCAAAACGCGATTGGCAGCCTGATGCAGAAGTTCGGCATCAACAATTCGGCGGCTTCGGGTATCGTCGCATCGATTTTGCCCGGTGTGCTCGGTTCGCTGATTCACAAAGCCAACGACCCCAACGATTCGTCGATGGACCTGAACGGCGTCATGGGCAGCCTGCTCGGTGGTCACCAGCAGCAACAGGCCGCCCAAAGCGGCTTCGACTTCAACCAGGTCGGCGCGGCCATGGCCGACGGCAAACTTGACATGAACGACCTGATGCGCGTTGGTGGCTCGCTCTTCGGCGGGAGCGACAGCGGCCAACAGCAGCAACAGTCCGGCGGTGGACTCGGCGGGTTGCTGGGTGGGTTGTTTGGGAAGTAGTAGCGTCTGTTTTTGTCTGAACCGCGCGGTTCAGACAAAACGCACAATCCTTGAAAAGGCAGGGCCGCAATCCCTGCCTTTTTCGCGTTAAAACCTGTCAGTTTGACAGAAAACCGCGCTTTCGCTCCCGCTGGCACTGGTTTGGTTACCAACAGGAGGAACGACAACAAACCTTAAACTCATTCAGAAACGCATCATGGGAAAAATCATTGGCATTGACTTAGGAACGACCAACTCCTGCGTCGCGGTGATGGAAGGCAACGAGCCGGTCGTGATTGCCAACTCGGAGGGCCGCCGGACGACGCCCTCGATTGTGGCCTTCATGGACAACGGCAACGGCGAGCGCAAAGTCGGCGATCCGGCCAAGCGTCAGGCCATCACCAACCCGAAAAATACGATTTCGTCCATCAAACGGTTCATGGGCCGCCGCTTCAACGAAGTGGAAAGCGAACTCAAGACCGTCAGCTATACCGTCGCGCAAGGCCCCAATAACACGCCCCGCGTGCAGATTGGCGACCGGCAATACACCCCGCAGGAAATTTCGGCGCAGATTCTGACCAAGATGAAGCAAACCGCCGAAGACTACCTCGGCCAGACGGTCACCGAAGCGGTCATTACCGTGCCCGCGTACTTCAACGACGCCCAGCGCCAGGCCACCAAAGAAGCCGGGCAGATTGCGGGCCTCGACGTGAAGCGCATCATCAACGAACCCACGGCGGCAGCCCTGGCCTACGGCCTCGACAAGACGCACAAGGACATGAAAATCGCCGTGTTCGACCTCGGTGGCGGTACCTTCGATATCTCGGTGCTCGAACTCGGCGACGGTGTGTTTGAAGTGAAATCGACCGACGGCGACACGCACCTCGGCGGCGACGATTTCGACCAGGTTATCATCAACTGGCTGGCCGAGGAATTTCTGGCCGACGAGCGCATCGACCTCCGCCGCGACCCGATGGCCCTCCAGCGGTTGAAAGAAGCTGCCGAAAAAGCCAAAATCGAACTATCGAGCGGATCGAGCACCGAAATCAACCTGCCGTACATCATGCCGGTGGACGGGATTCCGAAGCACCTCGTGCGCACGCTGAGCCGGGCCAAGTTTGAGCAACTGGCCGACAGCCTGATTCAGCGCACGCTCGAACCCTGCAAGCGGGCCATGAAAAACGCGGGCTACACCAACGCCGACATCGACGAGGTGATTCTGGTGGGTGGCTCGACGCGGATTCCCCGGATTCAGGACGAAGTGGAGAAATTCTTCGGCAAAAAACCCTCGAAGGGCGTGAACCCCGACGAAGTGGTGGCCATCGGCGCCGCCATTCAGGGCGGCGTGCTGACGGGCGAAGTGAAGGACGTGTTGCTGCTCGACGTGACCCCGCTCTCGCTGGGCATCGAAACGATGGGCGGCGTGATGACGCGCCTCATCGAGTCGAACACGACGATTCCGACCAAGAAATCGGAGACGTTCTCGACGGCGTCGGACAACCAGCCTTCGGTGGAAATCCACGTCTTGCAGGGTGAGCGCCCGATGGCCGGTCAGAACCGCACCATTGGCCGCTTCCACCTCGACGGCATCATGCCCGCCCCGCGCGGCGTGCCCCAGATCGAAGTGACCTTCGACATCGACGCCAACGGCATTCTGCACGTGTCGGCGAAAGACAAGGCCACGGGCAAGGAGCAGAAAATCCGCATCGAAGCCAGCAGCGGCCTGAGCGACGCCGAGATTGAAAAAATGCGGCAGGAAGCGAAGGCCAACGAAGCCGCCGATAAAGCCGAGCGCGAAGCTGTCGAGAAAGTCAACGCGGCGGATTCGATGATTTTCAGCACCGAAAAGCAGTTGAAGGAATACGGCGACAAGCTCTCGGACGGCAACAAAACCGCCATCGAAAGCGCCCTGACCACCCTGCGCACGGCCCACGCCAGCCGCGACGCCGCGCAGATTGATTCGGCCCTCGAAGCCCTCAACGCCGCCTGGCAAACCGCCTCGACCGAAATGTACCAGGCCGGTGCCGCCGGTGGCGGACAGCCGGGTGGTGACTTCAACGGCCAACAGCCCAACGGGCAGCAAGCTGAAAGCTCCACGGCTGACTCGAACGTGAAGGACGTGGATTTTGAGGAGGTGAAGTAACCAAGTTTAACCAAGCCCTCGTCGTGAAAGCGGCGGGGGCTTTTTAAAAAAGATCCAGATGAAAGCAAAAGTAAGATACGATGATTTCACCGGTTCTGCGGCCGCTGATATCAGCAGTGTAGATTTTAGAGAAAATGGGTTTAGCAGAGGTGTAAAACTATCAGACTTTGCTAAGTCAAACGGGATAGATACTGAGAAATTTGAGCCTGTAGGTGTAAGTTTATACACTTACTATTCTTCAACTTTAATTCTGAAGTTTCTTTGTGTGAACAAAGAAAAAAGCACTGAAACTTCAAAACACTTTGTAAGTATCAAAGTAAAAGACGTCGCGTTGGAAAATTTTTTTAATATGTTTGAGCACGTTGAAATTCAATTAGTAAGTAGAAAGGAAAAGATTGATGATATTTCAATCTCTGAGGAAATTAGTTTGACAAATGAAGGGGATTAGCAATCAAAATGTTATTCGAGGTGTTCCGCAGGGGCACCTCGAACCGTTTATAAAGGTCGTTTTGCAAACGACCGGACCCCACGTTCGTCCGCGTCTGTGACGCGGATGCATTGGAAGCGCGTTTGTAACGCGCGTAACCCAATCAACGAGCGCTCCCGCAGTCGCTCGCATCCTGCGAGTGACGTCTATTTCAAGCGCCTCAGGCGCGGCGTCGGATTGTGAACCGCTTTCTTCCTTCAAAGTAATTCTACTTTTATTCGTCTAATTAGGCATTGTAGTGCAACTGGTTAGACCAAATCACTTGGCAAACAACCCCGCCCCAGAGGGGCTTGAGCTAATCGTCACTCGCAGGATGCGAGCAACTGCGGGGATTTAGCTGTCACCTGCGCTGGCGCGGTTGCGACGTGCGTTAGGTGGCTGCAAAAGGTGTGGAAGCCGTTGTAAAAGGTGTGAAGGCAGTTGCAAAAGGTGTGAGGGTAGTTGTGAAAGGTATGGGAGCTGTTGCAACTTGTGTGAGGCTCGTTGCAAAAGGTGTGGAGGTGGTTGTAAAAGGTGTGGCGACGATTGTAAAAGGTGTGAGAGTAGTTGCAACTTGTAAATGGGTCGTTGCAACTTGTGTTAGGCCCCTGCTGGGCGTAGTTTCAACTACGTCCGAGTGAATGTCGGTCCCGCTGGCGCTGGCTTGGAGCCAGTGCCCCCCATTGGCAGGCTTCTCAGCCCCACGTTTTTCGAGGTGTTCCGCAAGGGCGCCTCGAACCGTTTATAATGTTCATTTTACAAAACGACCGGACGCGAAGCGGCCGAGCGGTAAGGTGGGAAAATAGCGGAAGGAATTTATCTTCGCGCACCCACCCAAGTGCCAATTCGATGGAAGCCCCACCACCGTTCGACTTCGATTTTTCGTTTCTTGACCTGCCCGCCTTGCGCAGCGAGTGCATCACCCCCGATGAATTGGAAGCACTGTTTTACGATGTGAGGACGACCTACCTGAACCGGCACCGCACGGATGGGTTTGGCTACATGATCGGGCACACGTTGAAAAGCAAATTCGTATCCCTCACCTTTGAATTTCGCGATGGTGAGCATACCGTTCGATTGATTAGTGCGTATCTTTCCCAGGAATCGGAAATCCGAACCAATTACTATGGAATCGACTAATCCACTCGAAAAGCCTATTTACAACGGGCGTACGCTTCAGGAGATCTTCGATGAAAAGCGGCGTTTGGGGCAGTTTCAGCCCCTTCGCGGCGAGGCCAAGTGGCAGGCGCTGAAAGAAGCCGCCAAGCGAGCAAGTCAAGCAAAGCACGAATCGCAGCCTGATGCGGAAACTCCTTCGCAATGAGTTTCTCACGTTCGTCCGCGTCTGTGACCACGCGGCGGACCGTGCGGATGCGGGAGAGAGACGTTTGTAACGCCCGTTCTGCGAACACCGAACGCGAAGCGGCGAGTTTCTACAAAATAAACTTTCCCCAGCCCTTCATGGCGAGCGCAGCGAAGCAATCCGTTTCTATCCTGCCAATACTTCCTTAGAACTGGGTTCGGCAGGTGGCAGCAGATTGCTTCGCTGCGCAATTCCATTGTGGCTCGCAATGACGGGTGGGGTAGGGTTGGCTCCGCTGTCGCGTTATTTCTTCCGCGCCAGCGCGTACACCTCCACCGAATTGCTGGTCGTCCCGGCGAGGGGCACGGTGCAAACGAGGTAGTACAGCTCGCCGTCGCGGTAGCTGAACTTGTTGCCTACGAGGGCAATGGCCCCCGCTGCCGATTTCGTGACCGTAATCGGCGTGGTGTTCGATTCCTTGCCGACGGTGGTGTTGCTGACGCCGTTGATGGTGTAGGTCACCTGCATGTCGGTGGCGAGTTTCATCTCGACGGTGTTGTTGGATACTCGCGTGACCACCACGCCCGACGTGCCGGTGGGCCGCAGGATGGTGGGCAACGGCGTGCCGTCCTTCTGCACCCACTGGCTTACTTCGTAGGTGCCGGTCAGCGCGGTGGTCAGGTCCACGTCGGGCTGGGAATCGGATTTTTTGGAACAGGCGGCGAGAAAAAGCCCGGCGAGAAACACCAGAAGCAGTGGGCGAAACGAAGCTCGAATGCGGCGCATAAACGAACGATAAGTTGGGACAAAATAGCCCCAAAAGTAGGCGGGAATGCAACCGATTCCTAACGGCGGCGAAAGGGAATCGGGCTGTACGGGTGCGGTTGACTTAAACGCAGGAGACGGCGGAGAGTTGGCATGTTATTTTGATTTTATTGAACAAAATCCTGATAACCCATGCTATGTCGTTCCACCAAGTGCTACGAAACCGGCTGATGGACGCCGTGCGCGCCCACCGGCAGGAAAAGCTGGCTTCCGGTCAGCCGTTTTTGCTCGGCTCCGACGGGTTGCCTGAAGACCAGGCGTATTGCGAATACCCCGACGGCCTGATTGCCGTGGTCAGGCGAACCACGCTGCTGGCACACCACGAAGTGATCCGGTTTTTGTCGAACGAGGAAGCGAAGGCGGTGCGGGTGTATTTCGAGTTGCACGCCTGAGCTTCGCGGCTGAATGGTCGGCAACTGCCCGATGCCTTGAAGGAAAATCACCAATTTAAACCGAAGGCGGTGGGGAATACCCGCCGCTTTTTTTATTTGCCGGATGATTCCCCAAAACCAACCCGAAGTCTGGCTGCGCGGGCCGCTGCCGGGCCTGTCGCCGCTGCTCCAACCCGTTGCCCACGCGCTGGTGCAGGCCCGCGAGGAAGTGACGGCGTTGCTTGTGGATTTTCCCGAAGAAAAAGCCTGGGAACGACCGGCGGGCGTGGCCGCCGTTGGCTTTCACCTCCAGCACCTGACGGGCGTACTCGACCGGCTGTTTACCTACGCCCGGAGCGAGGCCCTCTCACCGGCGCAACTGGCCCACCTGAGCCAGGAAGGTCAACTGACCGGGTTGACCGTGCCGGAATTGGCCCGGGCCTTCGACGAGCAGGTGAGCCGCGCCCTCGATGAACTGCGCGCTACCGATCCGCACACCCTGACCGACTTCCGGGGCGTGGGCCGGGCGCAGCTTCCTTCGACCAAACTGGGGCTGTACGTTCACGCCGCCGAGCACACCATGCGCCACCTCGGGCAGTTGCTCGTGACGGTACGTGTGCTGCGGACCGGGAACGGCTGAGTTTATTTCCGGCCGGGCTTGACTTTCTGCGAAGGGTTCGCGTAACTTTCTGGAAACCAAACCTCTTACCGCTATGAACGCCATTCAACGCGTCGAACGCTGGGGCGATGTACATCACCCCGCCTGGCTCGACATCGTCCGGATTGCCCTCGGACTGCTTCTTTTCATGCGCGGGGTCAGCTTCATCAGCGACACCGACCAACTCGTTGCCCTGATCGGTGGGTTGAAAGCTTTCAACATCTGGACCATGACGGCGGTGCACTACGTGGCCTTCGCGCACCTGGTGGGCGGGTTTCTCATCGCCATCGGTTGCCTGACGCGCATCGCGGCCTGGTTTCAGATTCCGATTCTGTTCGTGGCCGTGTTTTTCGTCAACATCTCGCGCGGCTTCTCGTACTTCAATTCCGAACTCTGGCTTTCCATCCTCACGCTGGCGTTGCTGATTCTCTTCGCCGTGGCCGGTTCGGGGCGGTTCTCAGCCGATGCGTTCATGCGGCACTACGCCACCCGCGACCGCCCTTCGCGGATGAAAATTTAGGTCCCGTTTCTTAAAAAAAGCCCCCTGGTATGAGCCAGGGGGCTTTTTGGTTGCCGTCACACTTCGGCAGGTTCACCCGCTATCTGCACTTCGGCCAGCGGCTTGAGGCGACGCTCGTCGGCTTCGTAGGGAAACACGTCGAGGATGGGCGTCAGGTTCACGTCCGTGATGGCGTAATCGTCCACGCGGCCGAGGCTTTCTTCCACGCGCCCGTAGGCTTCCTTCGGGTTGGCGGCGTTGACCAGCATCAGGTGGGGCACCTTCTTTTCCTTCTGGCTTTCTTCGTCGTAGGTCACGAACACCACCTTCACCTTGTACCACTGCTCGCCGCCCTCGTGGTGAAAGATTTCGGCCAGTTTCATTTGGGTGAGGCTCATCAGCGTGAAGGGCGGGGTGTTGTCGGCCATCGTTTGGTGAAGACGGGCCTCGGCGTCGGTGTACGAGACGGCGTCGAAGAGGTACGCCTCGGAAACGAGCTTGAATTTGTCGGGTTCGACTTCTTTCGGGTACTTGATTTTAGCGAGAAACCAGGAGGCCATGCGGGCGTTTGTTGAGGGTGAAAAACCGCAAGATAAGGCGGCTTCCCGGCCCGGCTGCTACCTTTGCGCTAAAATTTTCACCCACGAACGATGCCCGCTGACACCCTGCGTTTTGAACTTTCGCCCCGGTTTTTCCTGATCGCCGGCGCCTTCGGGCAACCTGAAAACCCGCCCGTGCTCCTGCTCCACGGCGGCGGCCAGACCCGCCACAGTTGGGGCGATACGGCCCGACGCTTCGCCGACGCGGGCTACTACGCCCTGGCCCTCGACGCCCGCGGCCACGGCGACAGCAGTTGGTCGTCGGAAAGTGAGTACGGCATCGAATTTCTGGTGGCCGATTTGAAGGCCGTCATTCGCCAGTTGGGGCAAAAACCGGCGCTGGTGGGGGCATCGATGGGCGGCCTGACGGCGTTGCTTGCTCAGGGTGAAACCGCCGAACCGCTCTGCTCGGCCATCGTGCTGGTGGACATCGCCCCTAAAGCCGAGCAGAAGGGCATCGAACGAATTTTTGCCTTCATGAGCGCCAATGCCGCCGACGGCTTCGCCAGTCTCGACGAAGCCGCCGAGGCCGTGGCCGCCTACCTGCCGCACCGCACCAAATCGGACGACACGGGTCGGTTGGAGAAAAACCTGCGCCTCCGCGCCGATGGCCGCTGGTACTGGCACTGGGACCCGGCCATGCTGAAAGTCTGGAAGCGACAAACCACCGAAACCACGCCTGACCAACAGATTCGGAATGAAACCCGGCTTTTTGAAGCCGCCCGACGCCTGACCGTCCCAACGCTCATCGTCCGGGGTGGCATGAGCGACGTGGTGAGCGAGCGCATCATGGCCGAATTTCTCGACGCCGTGCCGCATGTGCGCAGCGTGAGCGTGTCGGGCGCGGGCCACATGGTCGCGGGCGACTCCAACCATGCCTTCACGCGGGAGGTGCTGCATTTTTTGGAAGAAGTTTATCCGAGTGCGGAGGGCGGGGTGCGGAGTTCTCAATTCAATAACTAACCCAAGTTGTGGGGTAGCGCAAGGGGCTTTTACCCCGACTGAACCACCCCGCCCTTTGGGCACCCCTCCTTAAAAAGGAGGGGAAACTACTACGAATCCCCTCCTTAAAAAGGAGGGGTGCCCCGGGACGCGCAGTCGAAGGGCGGGGTGGTCCGCCGCTGCGGTGGTTTAGTTCATTTGAGAAAGCTTTCATTTTACCCCACAACTTCGGTTAACTACGCACTCCGCCCTTCGCACTAAAAGTTACTCCTCCGGCGAATCAAACTGCCGGTGGTGTTTGTCGCGGTAGAACCGCTCGAAAATGAGCGGGAAAATGAACAGCGTCAGCAGTGTCGAGCATAGCAGGCCGCCGATTACCACGATGGCCAGCGGTTTCTGGGCTTCCGAGCCTATCCCCGTGCTGACGGCGGCGGGCAGCAGACCAAAAATGCCCATCAGGGCGGTCATCACCACCGGCCGGATGCGGTCAGCCACGCCCGCTTCGATGGCCGCCGCCAGGGGCATTCGTTCGTGCAGGTTTTTCTTAAAGACCTCAATCATGATGATGCCGTTCTGAATGCAAATCCCGAACAGCGCGATGAACCCGACACCCGCCGAGATGCTGAAGTTGACGCCCGTGACCAGCAGCGCCAGTGACCCGCCGATGATGGCGAAGGGCACGTTGGTGAACACCAGCGCGGCGTCGCGCACGTTGGCGAACATGACGTAGAGAATGAAGAAAATCATTAGCAAACTAATCGGCACCACCTGGATGAGCCGTTTGGTGGCTCGTTGCTGGTTTTCAAAATCGCCCTTCCACTTCATGTCGTAACCCTTGGGCAGTTGCGGAATCACCCGCTGAACGCCCGCCTGGGCCTCGGCGATCGTACCGCCCATGTCGCGGCCCCGGACGCTGAATTTCACGGCAATGAACCGCTTCGTGTCTTCGCGGAAAATCAGACTTGGCCCGGTCAGCGTGCGGATGGTGGCGATTTCCTTGATAGGCACTTTGGTACCTTTCAGGGTGGGCACCAGCAGGTTGCCGATTTCTTCTTCGTTCTGGCGAAACTCCGGCTGGTAGCGGATGCGGATGTCGAACCGGCGCTCGCCTTCGTACAACTGGCTGGCCGCCTCGCCGCCGATGGCGAGTTGAATGACGGCCTCGGCGTCGGCGGTGTTGATGCCGTAGATGTCCATTTTCTGCTGGTTGAGTTCCACCCGGAGTTCAGGCTGGCCGAGGTTGCGGATGATGCCGAGGTCTTCCACGCCGCGCACGTTTCTGAGCACGCCGAACACCTTCTCGGCGTTTTTTTCCAGAAAATCGAAGTCGTTACCGTAGATCTTAACGGCAATCGAGCCTTTCACACCCGACACCGCCTCTTCGACGTTATCGGTAATGGGCTGCGAAAACCCGAAGTTAATGCCCTGAAAAGCAGACAGCTTATTCTGCATATTTTCGACCAATTTCGCCTTGCTCAGGCCGCTTTTCCATTCTTTCTGCGGGTAGATGTCCACGAGAAATTCCACGTTGTAAAAACCCGTCGGGTCGGTGCCGTCGTTAGGCCGCCCCGCCTGTGAAAGTACCTGCCGCACTTCGGGAAATCCCTCGAAAATGCGCCGCATCTGGTTGGCATAGCGCACCGATTCGTCGAGGCTGATGCTGCGTGGCATGTTGGCACGGACGTAAATCGAGCCTTCGTTGAGCTGGGGCAGAAACTCCGTGCCGTGGAGGGTGAGCGTCCAGAGACCGGCCAGCGTAGCGATGCCGGTGAGTATAAACGTCAGGCGTTTGTGGTGAAACGTGTAGCCAAACGCCCGCATGCAGCCCTGCTGGATACCCCGCACGACGCGGTTCGATTTTTCGCGCACGTTTTTGTTCAACAAAATACTTACCAGCACCGGCACGAGCGTCAGGGTGAATACCAGCGCGCCGATCAGGGCGAAGCTGAGGGTCCAGGCAAGGGGTGTAAACATCTTGCCTTCCACTTTCTGGAACGAGAAAATAGGCAGCAGAGCCACGAGAATAATGATTTTGGCCGTGAAAATGGCCCGGCCCATTTCAGCCCCGGTCTTTTTGATGAGGCCCAGTTTGGCCAGTTTATTAAACTTCGCCATGCCCACGGCGTGCGCCTTGTGGTCGAGCACCACCAGCAGCCCTTCGACCATCACGACGGTGCCGTCGATGATGATGCCGAAGTCCACCGCGCCGAGGCTGAGCAAGTTGGCGTTCATGCCCATCAATCGCAGGCAGCAAAACGCGAACAAGAGCGCCAGCGGAATAATCAGGCTGACAATCAGGCTGGTACGCCAGTCGGCCAGGAACAGCAACACGATGAGCGTGACCAGGATGATGCCCTCGGCGATGTTATGGCTGACGGTTTCGATGCAAAAGTCGAGCAGGGTCTGGCGGTTGTAAAAGGTTTTGATTTTTACGTCCGACGGCAGAATTTTCTCGTTGAGTTCCTGCACTTTGTCGTTGAGCGCCATAATCACCTCCGAAGGGTTTTCGCCCTTGCGCATCACCACAATGCCTTCCACGGCGTCGGCGTTGGCCCCCCGGCCCACGCGCCCGAGGCGGGGCAGGGCCGATTCGCGCACGCGCGCCACGTTTTTGACGTAAATCGGCGTGCCGTTGCGGTTGTCAACGAGGATGTTCTCAATTTCGGGAATATTGGTCAGCAGCCCGATGCCGCGCACCACGTAGGCCTGGTTATTTTTCGTGATCACGTCGCCGCCGACGTTGATGTTCGATTTCTGCACCGCCTGGTACACGTCGAGGGGCGTGATGTCGTAATCTGCCAGCAGGGTGGGGTTGACGCTGATTTCGTAGGTTTTCACTTCCCCGCCGAAACTCACCACGTCGGCCACGCCGGGTACGCTTTTCAGGTTGCGCTCCACGACCCAGTCCTGGAGGGTTTTCAACTCCCGCGAAGTTTTGCCTTTGGCGTCGAGTGTGTAGCGGAAAATCTCGCCCGTTGGGCCGTAGGGCGGCTGAATGTCAGGTTCGACACCCTCGGGCAGGCTGACTCCCTGCAGGGCGTTGTTGACCTGCACCCGGGCGAAGTTGTTGTCCACGCCGTCGTCGAACAGCACCACCACCACCGACAGCCCAAAGAGCGTGGTGGAGCGGACGGTGGTTTTTTTCTGAACGGGGTTCAGGGCGATTTCCAGCGGCGTGGTCACGAATTTCTCGATTTCTTCGGCGCTGCGGCCGGGCCACTGCGTGATGAGCGTCACCTGGGTGTTGGTCACGTCGGGGAAGGCGTCGAGGGGGGTGTTCACGAAACTCACCACGCCGCCAATGACGACGACGGCGGTGAAAAAGAACACGGCGAATTTATAGCGCAGCGAAAGTGCGAGAAGGCGTTTCATTGAGGAAGAAGTCAGAAATCAGGAGCGAGGAGTCAGGAGAATGCAATCAACGGGCGCTGCTCCTCACGCCTAAAGTTTAGTTATTCAGCGCGTTGTACACCAGCAGTTGGTTTTTGGTCATCACGGCTTCGCCCTGCTTGAGGCCACTGGCGATGTAGGCCCGCCCCTGCGTGGTTTGCGAAACCTGCACTTCGCGGGTTTCGATGCGCTTCGGGTCGTGGTACACCAGCACGAAGTTTTTGTTTTTGTCGAAAATCAGGCTGTTGGCGGGCACCGTCACCAGTCGGTTGACGCCCTCGAACTGGATCGTCACCTGGGCGAACATTTCGGGTTTGAGCAAATTGCTGGGGTTGGGCAGGCTGATGCGCACCTGCATGGTGCGGGTGGCGGGGTCGAGTACGTTGTTAACTTTGTCTATTCTCCCGTCAAAAACCTTGTCGGGGTACGACATCAGCCGGACCTGAGCCTCATAACCAGGCTTGATCTTGGCAATGTCCGATTCGTACACGTTGGCCACGACTTGCACCGTCGAGAGGTCGGCGATGGTAAAAAAACGGTCCGGTTTCGCCCTCGTGGTACTGCATCTGTTCGCTGATATTGGGGTTTTTATCCACGACGTACCCCGAAATTGGTGCTTTCACGGTGTACAGCGAGTTGCGGATGCCATAAATGCCCGATACGGATTGCGCCTTGTTGAGGGCGCTCCGGGCTTTGCTGAGGTCGTTCCGGGCTATGACGACGTCCTTGTCGGCTGCCAGTCCCGATTTGGCCAAATCCTGGGTCACGCTCAGGTTTTTCTCGGCCGTCAGCAGGTCCGACTGGGTTTGAACGACCTGGTTTTCCACGTCGGCCACGTCGGCGCTGCGGAGCACGGCAATCACCTGGCCTTTTTTAACGTAGTCGCCGAGGCTTGCGCCCAGTTTTTCAATGACGCCGTCCACGAGCGGGGCCACTTTGGTCAGGCGGTTTTCGTACGGCACCACCTTCCCGGTAAGCTCCAACTGACTTTTTACGATTTCCGATCGAGCGGTGTCGAGTTGCAGGTCGCGCACGAGCGAGGGCGACAACTGAAAGGGCGGATTAGACGGGATTTCCTGCTGGCCCTCCGACGAGGAGCAGCCTTGCGCCGCCAGCAAAAGCGCGGTGGTCAAACACCACACGGTTGGTTTTAGGGGAAAAGCGTTCATGAGTTGGGACGTATCGGGTTAGTAGGCGAATAATTTCTTACCCGCCGCGAAATTCAGTTCTTCGACCGCCCGCAGCCGGTCGGCCTGGAGCGTGTTGATTTGGAGGACCGCGTTGCGGTATGATTCGAGAAAATCGGTGAATTCGAGCAACGAGATGGTGCGTTTCTGGTAGCTGGCCACCACACCTTCGATGAGCCGGTCGAAATTGCCGAGGAAGCGCTGGTCAAAAGAGCGGTAGAGGCGGTCGCTTTCCTGCGCCCGCACCAACGCCCGCAGCAGGTCGTTCTGCACGGTGGCCTGCGTCTGCGAAAACAGCGTTTTGGCTCCCTGCACCTGCGCCTCCGCCGAGCGGATGTTGCCCTGATTGCGGTTAAACACGGGCAGCGCGATCTGGGCGTTGAGACCGAGGTAGTTAGTGCCGTACCCACCCAGCCGGTCGTAATTCAGGCCCAATGCCAAATCGGGCACGGCCAGGGAACGTTGCAGGGCGAGGTTGGCGGTACTCAGGCGCGTGTTCGCCTCGGCGGCCTTCAGGTCGTAGCGATTTTCCTGGGCGATGGCGCTCAACTGCGCCAGCGTGAATGTGTTTGGATTGAGGCCGTCAAGCCGGGTGCGGTCGTCGGGGAGCGTTCGGATGTAGCGGTCGGAGGTGTCGCCGAGCAACAATTTGAGCGTGGCCTGCCGGTCGGCAATTTGCCGCAGCAGGTCGGTGCGGCCATTCTCCAAATCCAGTAAAAACGACTGCAACCGGATGACCTCCTTCAACGCCACGTTGCCCTTGTCCACCTGCTCCTGGTACGCCACCACCAAACGCCGGAGGGTGGGAATTTCGTTGTCGAACATCCGCACCGACTGTTGCAGGAAGTGGATGTCGAAGAAACTACTCCGCAAATCGAGGCTCAGCGTGCGGATCAGATCGTAAAACTGGTACTCGGTCAGTTCGGCGTTGATCCGTGCGGCATTGATTTGCTTATTGCGCTTGCCTGCCAGCAGGAAAAGTTGCTGAATCTGCGCGGTGCGCTCACCGTTTTTTATTGGGAAAACCTTCCCATCCGTTTCCGGCACCTGCCGGTTCACGACCTGCTGCTCGATTTGCACGACCGGATTTGGGAAGAGCGCCGCCTGCACGATGCCCGCTCGGGCGCTTTCGATGGCGTATTTTTGGGCAAGCAGGGCAAAGTTGTTTTGCAGGAATTGTGCTTCAACCTGAGGCAGCGTGAGCACGAGGGTATCGCGGGCGATCTGCGCAGGAAGCGGATCGCCAGACAGAAGCAGGCGCGCGAAAACGCACCCGAAAACGAGAAATTTTTTCATGGTTGGGCGTATTGATTCAAACCTGAAGGCGTCTTGGCCCAGGGCCAGGACGTGGGCGCGTACTGCGGAAGTGCGCGCGGTTTAAATCAACAGAACCCGGATGAGCAGGTGAAGCCGGAGTGGCCGGGTAACGAGGAAGGGCCGCAAGCCAATCGCCTCACCCATTACAACGGGGAAGCACAGGACGAACAGAGCAGGAAAGGAAGCAAACGGGGGTAGAAATGGGGCCGAGGCCAGGTCGTCATCTTCGCCCAGGGAGTCGTCCGTTGTTGCCAGAACCGTCAGTGGCAACGAAGCCGGGCTACCCGTAGCCGCCTTAATCTCAGTGCGTACCGGCGTGCAGGATACGAGGGAAGCGTTCACAAACACACCGGCAAACAACCCAAAAACGACCGCTATCCCGGCGGTGGCCAGCCGGGAGAATGCAATCGTTTTTAGGGGAGTTGCCGGACGCATGTGGTGAGAACGGGTCGGAAAATCTGACGCTTGGATTCGCGGGCACGACCAACGTTTAAGCATCAACCCGGAAAAATATTATTTTTTGGGAGCCTTTGGCGAAAACATCACGCTCATGCGCTTGCCTTCCAGCCGGGGCATTTCGTCGAGTTTGCCGAATTCTTCCAGGCCCTTCGCGAAGTTGAGCAGCAGTAATTCGCCGCGGTCTTTGAATACAATCGAACGACCCACAAAATGCACGTAAGCCTTTACTTTTGAGCCTTCTTTCAGAAAATTGACGGCGTGTTTGAGCTTGAAAGCGAAGTCGTGGTCGTCAGTGTTGGGGCCGAAACGAATTTCCTTGACCACCACCTTCGACTGCTTGGCTTTTAATTCTTTCTGCTTCTTCTTCTGCTCGTACTTAAACTTGGAATAATCCACAACCCGGCACACGGGTGGCGCGGCGTTGGGAGAGATCTCCACGAGGTCGAGGTTCTGGGCTTGGGCAACGGCCAGCGCCTTGTTGATTTCGTAAATGCCCTGTTCGACATTTTCGCCCACCAGCCGGACTTCCGGCACGCCTTTGATGAGTTGGTTGATTCGGTACGGTTCCTCTTTTTTCTGAGGGAGTCTGCGGTTGAAACCGCCGGGGCGTAATGCCATGCTTGGTTGTTTGGTTGGTTGTGTGTTAGGACGGTTTGGCGGTCGGGTGAAAAGGCGGTCCGTTCGCAAAAGAACAACGAATCCGACAAAGTCACAAGCGACCAAACCGCAGAAAGAGGCCGCTGAAGGGGAGTTCTCTCCGCAGCCAACGGCCTCAAAACCTGTCTCTAAGGTGAAAAGTTTTTAAGCAACGGCCAAATTTTTAGCCATTTCTCCTTTCGCCAAAGCAATAAATTCGGCCAGCGGCAGGCTACCGAGGTCGCCTTCGCCTTTTTTGCGCACCGAAACCGTGCCGTCGGTTTGCTCTTTTTCGCCCACCACAAGCATGTAAGGCACTTTGGCGATTTCCGCATCACGGATTTTCTTGCCAATTTTCTCGTCGCGGTGGTCGGCGTAACCGCGCAGGTCGGCCTCCTGCAAGGTCAGGAAAACGTGGTTGGCGTAGTCCTCGTATTTCTCCGAAATTGGCAGCACGGCCAGTTGATCGGGCGAAAGCCAGAGCGGAAAATTACCCGCCGTGTTTTCGATCAAAATCGCAATGAATCGCTCCAGCGACCCGAACGGTGCCCGGTGAATCATCACGGGGCGGTGCTTCTGGTTGTCAGAACCGACGTACTCGAGTTCGAAGCGTTCGGGCAGGTTGTAGTCCACCTGAATCGTGCCCAGTTGCCACTTCCGCCCCAGCGCGTCCCTGACCATAAAGTCGAGCTTCGGGCCGTAAAACGCCGCCTCGCCGTATTCGATCACCGTCGGCAGGCCCTTTGCCGCCGCCGAGTGAATGATGGCCGCCTCGGCTTTTTCCCACGATTCGTCGGAGCCGATGTATTTACTCCGCTCGGTTTGGTGCCGCAGCGAAATCTGCGCCGAATAGTCGTTAAAATCGAGTGCCTTGAGCACGTACTGCACAATGTCGATGACCTTCATGAACTCTTCCTCCACCTGGTCGGGGCGGCAGAAAATGTGCGCGTCGTCCTGGGTAAAGCCCCGCACACGGGTCAGCCCGTGCAACTCGCCCGACTGCTCATAGCGGTACACCGTGCCGAATTCGGCCAGCCGGAGCGGCAACTCTTTGTAACTGCGCGGCCGGGTGCGGTAGATTTCGCAGTGGTGCGGGCAGTTCATCGGTTTCAGCAGAAACTCCTCGTCGGCGTCGGGCGTGTGGATGGGCTGAAACGAATCCTTGCCGTACTTTTCGTAGTGGCCCGAGGTTACGTACAACTGCTTGCTGCCAATGTGCGGCGTCACAACGGGCTGGTAGCCCGCCCGGATTTGCGCGCGTTTGAGGAAATTCTCGAGTCGTTCCCGCAAAATCGCCCCCTTCGGTAGCCAGAGTGGCAGGCCCATGCCGACCCGTTCCGAGAAGGCAAACAGTTCGAGTTCCTTGCCCAACTTGCGGTGGTCGCGCTTTTTGGCTTCTTCGAGCAGGGTCAGGTATTCTTCCAGTTCCTTTTGTTTCGGGAACGTCACGGCGTAAATGCGGGTGAGCATTTTGTTCTTCTCGTCGCCGCGCCAGTACGCCCCGGCCACGTTCATCAGCTTGGTGGCTTTGATGAAACCGGTGTTCGGGATGTGCGGCCCTTTGCACAGGTCGGTGAAGTTGCCCTGGGTGTAAAACGTAATCGTGCCGTCCGTCAGCCCGTCGATCAGGTCGAGCTTATACTCGTCGCCTTTCTGGGTAAAGTAATCAATGGCCTCGACCTTGCTGACGGCCTTGCGTTCGTAAACCTCCTTCTGCCGGGCCAGTTCGAGCATTTTGTCTTCGACTTTCTTGAAATCTTCCTGCGAAAACGGCTTGCCGCCCAGGTCCACGTCGTAATAAAAACCGGTTTCGACCGCTGGCCCAATGCCGAATTTCACGCCGGGATAAAGGCTTTCGAGCGCCTCAGCCAGCAAGTGCGCCGACGAGTGCCAGAACGTGCTTTTGCCAGCGGTGTCGTTCCAGGTGAGCAGTTGCACGGTGGCGTCGTGGTCGATGGGCCGGGTGGCGTCCCACACTTCGCCGTTCACTTTGGCGGCCAGCACGTTGCGGGCCAGCCCTTCGCTGATGGAATGGGCGATCTCAAGCCCGGTAACACCCTGAGGAAACGTACGAATGCTCCCGTCGGGCAGGGTAATCTGGAGTTGGTTCATGATTTAATTGGTTCGGGGTTGGAGCCGTGGTACAAGACGGCTCCCGGAATCGGATTTGGGAATGCGGGCTTTAAGTTGAATGGGCCGGAACAGTGTGGTGTCCACCAACCGCCGCTGGGGCAGCAGCGGCTTTTTCGGGGAAGTCGGCGCAAAACCGAGCCCATCTACCGGGTACTCCAGCCGACGTTTCATCCGGTAGTAGCCATTGGTTGCTTTCACGTCGGCGGGGTTGGCTTCCATCGCGATGGTATAAAATTCGAGCGCTTTTTCCGGATTGCCCAAGTATTCGAAACACTGCGCAAGGTAGTCGTTGAGCAGCGGTACGCGGGCGTTTTGCTTCAGCACGTTCTCAAAAAACTGGGCGGCAAGCGACAGGTTGTTTTGCCGGAAGGCAATCACACCGGCGTTGAAACTCGCCTCGAAAAACGTCGGGCGCAGGGCCACGGCTTTCCGGTAACACACCAGCGCGCTGTCGGGTTGCATCGAACGCTGGTAACTAACGCCGCGTTGGAAAAGCAGGGTCGCGTCGTTCGGAAAACGCCCGAGGCCGGTAGCCGTGTACTTCATGGCCGTGGGCAGGTCGCCAAGGGCGTTGTGGATGGCAGCGAGTTGCTGATAGGTGGCCACGTAGCCCGGATTCAGCCCCAGCGCCCGGCGGAACAAACTGAGCGCCTGGGTCGTGTCGCCGGTTTTGGCGGTAATAAGGCCCTGAAAAAAGTACGCTTCGCCGTTGTAAGGCGTGGCCTGCAAGGCCCGGTTGAGGTACTGCCGGGCGAGGCCAAACTCGTTGGTTTGCTGGTACAAATCGCCGAGGAGCACGTACAATTCGGGCGTGCCCGCTTCCAGAATTTCCACCTGCCGGGCGGCTTCGAGGGCCTGCGGCTCGCGGTGCAAGGCCCGCAGCGCCAGGGCTTTGATCTGGAAATAATTGCCCACGCTTTCCTTCAACTCGATGGCGCGGTTGATGTCGTCGAGCGCCTTGTCAGGCTGGTTGGTTTCGAGGAAAAGCCGGGCGCGCTGGTAGAAAATATCCGGCGCGCCGGGGTTGCGGGCGGCGAGGGTACTGAGGAGTTTCAGGGCTGCTTCCCGCCGCTGGGTCGCGTCGGTTTTAGGCAGGGGCGGGATGGCCGTTCCCGCCCGGTCGTCGGGACGGCAACCGGCCAGCAGCAAGGTTCCAAGCAAAAAGTAAAACAGCGCCCTCGGGGGAATCATGGGGCAAAGGTAAGAAATGGGGCGTGTTTTGAGGCGTTAAGTAGAAGGATGCACCTTAACGGTAGCCTCGCCGCGTATCGGTGATGTTGAGAATTACGACAAAATTACCCGCGATGGCGTAGTAAACTTCGTAGTACGGCTTCACCAGAACGGTGCGTACCGAGCTTAACCGCCCTTAACCGCCCTTCTACCTGCTTGCCAAAATACGGCATCGTTTCCAGAATATCCAGCTTCGAGAGCACCTCATTGGCGAACCGTTCCGCGATGGGATGGGGCCAGTTATCAAGCAGATATCCCTGAATCTGACGGTAATCCTCCTCGGCTTGACGCGTCCAGATTAATTGGTGAGCCATGCCTTTGCCCGCCGTTTCATTTCGTCGTGCGTGATGAAATTGCCAGCTTCAAAACTTTGAAAAGCTTCCTCAAGACGCGTTTCCAATTGGGGTGAAGGACGTCCATCATGAGGCTCGACTTGAGTAGAGAGGAGTTCAAAAAACGTCCGCAACTGATCTTCATCCTCGATGCGGTCGATGAGTTTGTGAAATTCAGAGCGAAGCTCGAGCGTGGACATCGTAGTGTTCAGTTTTCAACAAATCTATCGGATTTACCGATTCCCCGTCACCCCCAGCGCGTAATTCAACTGCACCAGCAAAATCAGCCCGATGCTGAGGTACGTATCCACGAAACAGAGCAACGCCCCGGCCCCGTAGAGCAATTGGGCCACGATAATCCGGCGGAAGAGGACCTTTTTAATCGCGTGGCCCTGGGCTTCGTCTTCGTGAAAGCTCACCAGGCCGTGCCGCGTGGCGTACCAAAGCGTGACGTACAACGTGACGCCGCCAAGCAGAATGTTGAACCAGTACACGCCCACGGCGGCCCGGTAGGTGATGTGTGCATTGAGAAAGGCCGTCGAAAAGGGGATCAGGCCGACCACCAGGAGGAAGAAGATGTGCAGCCAGGCGTAGGCACGGGTGCTGTGCCGCACGAACGAGAACTGCGTCGTTTGCCCCACCCAGAAAATACCCAGCGTCAGAAAACCGAGCGAATAGCTCAGAAAACTCGGTCCCAACCGCCCCAACGCCCGCCAGAGGTCGCCTTCGGAGTGAATCAGGTCGGCGGTGGGCACGCGCAAATCGAGCACGAGCAGCGTCATGGCGATGGAAAACACGCCGTCGCTGAGGGCTTCGATGCGGTGCGGGCTTTGCCCAGCAATCTGGTTGTAGGTGAGTCGGCGCGGCATGGAGAGTGGCCTCGTCGCAAACTAATGAATTTCTTCGACTTCATTTCGTCCTGCTCCGGTCCAGCGTTCCGCCCCGCCCCGTATTCGGGCACAAATTTTTGAAGGAGACCAGGGATTCAAACTAATTCCTTTTATGTACCAACAAACTACTTCCGACTCGAAATTAAGCAGGCATCAACTGAAAATGGGCGTTTTAACGCTTGCCGCCATCGCCGCGCTGGCCATCGCGACCTTCAGTTCGTGTTCCAACAGCAAAAAAGAATCCGCCGCATCGGCCGATTCGACGGCACGGATGGACGCCATTGCCGACAAGCAATCCGACCTGAAGCCCGCTGGGCCCGACCCGGCCTGGGCACCCGACATCGACGACGAAATGCAGGTGGTGATTGAGAAACTCGCCAGCTACGGCACGCCCCCGCTCAACACGCTTCCGGTGGCCCAAGCCCGCAAAGCGCCTTCGCCGGCCGACGCTACGATGGCTGTGATGACCGAGCACAACATCCCGATGCCCCCCAACAAGGTCGACACGATGGGCAAAGACATTCCCGTTTCCGGGGGCAAGATTCACCTGCGGATTTACACGCCCAACACTGGAAAAGCCGCCTATCCAGTGATTGTGTACTACCACGGTGGGGGCTGGGTCATTGCCAACCTCGACACCTACAATGCCTCAGCCCAGGGGCTGGCCAATCAGGTGGAAGCCGTCGTGGTTTCGGTTGCCTACCGGCAGGCACCCGAGTATAAATTCCCAACGGCGCACAAGGATTCCTACGCTGCGTACGAATGGACCGTAAAAAATGCGGCTTCGTTGAAAGGTGACCCGAAGCGAATTGCCGTCGTGGGCGAAAGCGCGGGCGGAAACCTGGCGACGGCCGTCAGCATGATGGCCCGGGACAAGGGCCTGCAATTGCCCGTACACGAGGTGCTCGTGTACCCCATTGCCGGGTACAACTTCGGTACCGAATCGTACCGAAAATACGCCGACGCCAAACCCCTGAATGCGCCGCTGATGAAGTGGTTTTTTGAAAAATACCTCACGAAACCCGCCGATGGAAAAAGTCCGATGATTTCGCTGGTGAGCGCCAACCTGAAGGGACTCCCGGCCACGACAATCATTGCCGCCGAAATCGACCCGCTCCAAAGCGAAGGCGAGCTGTTAGCCGACAATTTGAAAAAGGCCGGTGTTTCGGTCACTTACAAGCTGTACAAAGGCGTAACGCACGAATTCTTTGGCATGGCGGCAGTGGTGCCCGACGCGAAAGACGCCGAGGGCCTGGCGACGGACGAACTGAAAAAGGCGTTTGGGAAGTAGTCAGTTTTGGCCGTTCAAAGGGCCAAAGAAGGAGTGAAGCGGGGAATCGCTTCACTCTTTTTTTTTGTGAGTTTATGTTTTAAACACAGCCCGTCAACCGTTCGCGAAGCGGAAAAACACCCCCAGCGGCAACTTTTTCCCGAAGGCATCAGGAAGAAACAATTCGCCAAACTCGGGGTTAGAAACGGTTCCGAAGATGCCGCAAATGAGGTTTTCGGCGATGAGCGCCGAGAAGCCGAGCGAATAAAGGTTGAGGATGAAAACGTGCCGGTCGGGGTCGAGCAAGTCGCGGCAGGTTTTGAGCAGGTCGGCGAGGTGTTCTTCGAGTACCCATTTTTCGCCGTCGGGTCCGCGGCCGTAGGCGGGCGGGTCGAGGATGAGGCACTGGTAGCGGTTTCCACGCCGGACTTCGCGTTTCACAAATTTCAGTGCGTCTTCCACCACCCAGCGGATGTTGTCGAGGCGGCTGAGTTCCATGTTTTCCCGCGACCAGGTGATGACCTGCTTCACGGCGTCGACGTGCGTGACGTCGGCCCCGCAGGCGCGGGCGGCGAGTGAAGCCAGGCCCGTGTAGGCAAACAGGTTAAGTACTTTCGGCGTCCCGGCGAAGTTTGGCAGATGTTCGGCGAGGTAGTCCCAGTTGGCGGCCTGCTCGGGAAACAGCCCAACGTGTTTAAACGAGGAAAGCGCCAGTTTGAACGTCAAATCGAGCCGTCCGTGCCGGTAGGTGCTTGTCCAGCGTTCGGGCATTCCTTTTTTCAAGAGCCATTCGCCACGCTCGCTGCTGCCTTTTTCTTTTTTGAAAACAGCGTTTGCCTGCTTCTCCCATTCGCCGTCCGGCAGTGATTTATCCCACAGCGCCTGCGGTTCGGGCCGGGCCAGCACAAAATCGCCAAAGCGTTCCAATTTCTCAGAATTGCCCGAATCGACGAGTTCGTAGGTTTGCCAGTGCGTGGGGGAGAGGAGGAGCATGGAGTGCAGTTCAAAATTCCCCCTTGTGCGGGGATCTGTGGGAAAGCCGAAGGGGGGGTGCGGCTGGCCGTGCGGTGGGAGGGGGATGTCTCCGTACATCCAGCCAAACATCCCCCTCCCGCGCACACGCCCACCGCACCCCCCTTCAAAGGGGGAGTTTTAGAAAGGTATTTTATTTAAATAAAACACGTTCCGTCGCCCTTCGGCTTCGTTCTGGATGCGCTGGTAGCCCCAGGCCAGGAAGTAGTTGTCGTACCAGTATTCGAGGTCGTCGTTGGAGTTGCGGCGCACTTTGTCGCCGTCACGGGCCGTGACGATGGGCGTTTCCTGAACAGGCGAGTTGTCCATCACGAGGTTGTCCTTGATCGTTTTTGAGCGAATCGCGCCGTTGTTGCTGTAAAAAAGCGTGACCTGCCCGTCGCGCAGGCTGGTGCGGACTTTCTCTTTCAGCTTCATCGTCTTCACGTTGTCGATCTCGAAGCTGTTGTCCCAGAGCAGGTTGCCTTTTTTGTCGAAACCCGCCACCACGGCGTGCGTGTACTGCCAGCCGTCGAACACCTGCTGGTTGTTGCCGAAAAAACCCCGGCTGCCGCCGTACCACGGGTTCATGCTCCAGAGTCCCCAGCCCCAGCCATAGGGCGAGTACATGCTGCCAAACGGACTGCCGAAGCCGTAAGGACTGCCAAAACCGCCGTACGGGTAGTTGTTCTGGTACCGGAACGTGGGCTGAAACGCCTCGGCCACGAGGATGTACTGGTCGCCGTGTGGCACAAGGTCATGGACGAGCAACTGGTAATTGAGTTTTAAATCGCCGCCTTTTTCCTTCTGGCGGGCAATCTGCCGCTCCTTGCGTTCCTGCTCGCGGGGACTGAGGAAACTGAAGAAATTCTTGAAATCGGTGAAACTGTAGTACCGCGTGGGCAACACCTCTTCGGGCGTAATCTGGCTCATGTACACCCCCTGCGACACCGGTCCGCGCGTGGTTGATTGCATGGATTTGTAGCCGTAGGTGCCAATCATCAACTGCGTGGTGTCGGTGAGCGGGCTGAGTTTGCCGTTGAGGAGCGCAAACTCGTCTTCGGGTTCCAGAATCACCTGCGAATCCTGCCGCCCGTCGTCGTCGAAGGCTTTCACGACCAATTGGTACATTTTGCCCTTCTTGACCGAATACGTCACGTTGACCTTGTGGTTGACCGAGTCGATGTCGATGGACTGGATTTCCGCCGAGCCTTTCATCGCGCTGGGCAGCAGTTTGCTCTGACGCGTTTGCAGGTTGGTGTAGAGCAGCACCGGCTGTTCACGCACCACGCCCGCAATATACACAGCGTCGCGGTGGGCTTTGAACTCGCTGACCTCCAGCTTGTCCACCGAATAAATGTCGAATTTCTCGGTGAATCCCGGCCCGACGTACACCTTGATAACCTGATAGCGGTTGCTGCGGAATTTGCTGAACAGCAGGTACACGTCCTTGCCGTCGTAGCTGTAGTTGACGTAGTCGAGGTTGTCGGAAATGGTGCCTTCCACCTGCCAGACCCGATCCAGGTTGGTATCGAACCGCACGAGGTTGTACCCACTCCGGCTGGCCTGGGTGAGCAGCAACACGCCGTTTTCCCGAACCGGAATAATGAAAAAGTTATCCGCGTTGGCCGGTACGGGGATTTCAAGCCGCTTCGCGTACGGCGTGGGCGCACCGATTGGCTGTTGGGCAAAACCCGTCAGCGCGAGGCTCAGCAAGGCGGTTAAGAGGAAAAACTTACGCATGGTCATGGGCTAAGCCAACGATTAAATCGAATTCTTCGGGGCGAACCGGCGAGACGGACAAACGCGAATGCCGCACCAGAGCCAGGTTTTGAAGGCGTTCATCGGCCTTCATCCGTTCCAGCGTCACGGGTTTGGGCAGCGCCTCGACCGGTTCCAGGTCCACCACCACCCACCGCGGGTCGTCGGTGGTCGGGTCCGGGTAATGTTCGCGCACGACTTTGGCGATGCCGACGATTTCCTTGCCTTCGCTGGAGTGGTAAAAAAACGCCAAATCGCCCTCGCGCATGGCCATCAGATTGTTGCGCGCCTGGTAATTGCGCACACCGTCCCAGGTGCCGCGCTTTTGACTAACGAAGGTGTCCCACGAATATTTGAAGGGTTCGGACTTGACCAGCCAGTGGTTCATGGTGGGTGAAGCGGGGATTGGTTAATGAATGGAATCGGTAATTGGGGAAGCTGGTCGTGGAAAAAAGCAAGCCCTCGTCCCCGCAATCGCTCCCAAATTACCTCAATTCCGCGTTCACCCCAAACCTACTTTGCTTGCAGCAGCAGCATGTCCTGCACCAGCGTCACGACTTCGTAGGTGTTGACGATGTTCAGCTTGGTTTCCGTATCCACATACCGGATGGTGAGGATCTGGGAAGCTTCGGAGAAATCCCAGGTTCCCGGAAATTGCGCCACGGCTCCGTTGCGCAACTGCTTGCTCACGAGCACCTTGCCGCTGGTTTCGCTGCCACTGGCGGCAAACGCGAGCGTTTGGCGAAATTGCGTGGTGCTGGGAAACGAAAAATTAGCCCGTCGGAACAACCGCCGGTCGGCGCGCTGCAACTGGGCTTCTTCTTCGAACGAATTCCGCCATTCTTTGTACTCCTTGTTCACGTCCGTCGGGTCAGGCGTGTAGAGGTTACGGATTTTGTTTTCCTCGTTGAACACCGAACCGCCCCGACAACCGACGAGGGTTGCCAGCAGCATCGTCAAAAAAAACAAAGGTTTGATCTTGAGCATATTGAATTGTTGATGTCAGAAGTCACTTCCGGTTTCGCCTTGAATTTAGTGTAAGCCGAAAACGCTACGGAAACCGGGGAAACTTGCTGAAATCCGGTTTCCGCTTTTCCATAAACGCGTTGCGCCCTTCTTTCGCCTCTTCGCTCAGGTAATAAAGCAGCGTGGCGTTGCCGGCCAGTTCCTGAATGCCCGCCTGTCCGTCGAGGTCGGCATTGAACGATGATTTGAGCATCCGCAGCGCCAGGGGGCTTTTTTCAAGGATTTTCCGGCACCACTGCAGGGTGGTTTCTTCGAGGTCTTCCACCGGCACAACCTTGTTGACCAGCCCCATATCGAGGGCTTCGGCGGCGTCGTACTGGTCGCAGAGATACCAGATTTCGCGGGCTTTTTTCTGGCCAACGATTCGCGCCAGGTAACTCGCCCCGAAGCCGCCGTCGAAACTGCCCACAAGCGGCCCGGTTTGGCCGAAACGGGCATTTTCGGCGGCAATCGTCAAATCACAAACCACGTGCAGCACGTGCCCGCCGCCGATGGCGTAGCCCGCCACCATCGCCACGACCGGCTTCGGAATCGAGCGGATTTGTTTCTGCAAATCGAGCACATTCAGGCGGGGCACGGTGTCTTCACCCACGTATCCGCCGTGGCCGCGCACGCTCTGGTCGCCGCCCGAGCAGAACGCCCGACCGCCTTCGCCGGTCAGAATCACCACGCCGACGCGCGCGTCCTGCCGGGCCAGTTCCATCGCCTCGCTCATCTCGCGGACGGTCAGCGGCGTGAAGGCGTTGTGCACCTGGGGGCGGTTGATGGAAATCATCGCTACGTGCTCGTGGTAGAGGTAACGGATTTCGCTAAATTCCTGAATCGGCTCCCAGGGGTATTGCCAGGAAAGAATGGGGACGGTTTTGGGGTTCGAACTCATCAGTTTTTTGAAATGCGTGAATGCGTGAATGCGTGAATGAGTGAATAGTATGTTGCCTTTCTATTCATTCATGCGCTCATTCACTCATTCAAAATTGACAGCTTCTTCGTTAAAATCCACGTCCCAGGTATGGTCGTAGAGCATGGTTACGCGGGCCACAAAGCGGCGGTATTTAAACGAGCGGCCCCATTCGTGCGGAGCCACCAGTGAAAGCAGGTCGGTTCCGTCGTGGCGCTCGTACATGTACAGCGTTTGGCCGATGTGTGGCTCGAAGTTCATCGTGGCCGAATAAATCCGCTCCGACACCTCGATGCGCCGCTTGATTTGGTATGCCTGCTCCACAAGCGTCTGCATCTGCCCTTTCAACTGACCCATCTGGCGGTCGGTTTGCTGGCGCATGGCCTGTACCGCCTTGCCTTTGATTTTGCCTTCGTCCTCGGGGCGAATTACGGCCCCGCCCGCCGTGTGGGCGTACGGCAGCAGGCCTGGATTTTCCGCGATTTTATCGTTGTTGATGGGATTTTTCTCGTTCATGCCGCGTGTTTTGGGAACAACGGCGCAAAAGTAGGGATTGTTCGGGCAAAGCAGAACCGACGGAGCGAAGATTGACCCGAACGGCGACGCACTTTCCGGTAACCGTTTCGAGTTAGGAGACGTTGTGTGTACATTGAAACGAGGTTCGCCACTACGATTGGCCCAATGCTGAAACTCATCCCTGACCAACCACTTCCCGCACCCACCAGCCCCTACGAGCAAACGGTGGTGGATTTTTGTCGGCTATGGCTTTCCGGCCGGGAAACCTTCGTCCTTCACACATCTGGCTCAACGGGTACGCCCAAACCCATTCACCTGACGCGTCGCCAGATGGCCGCCTCGGCGCACCTGACCGGCCAGACGCTCGGCCTTCAACCCGGTGATTCGGCCTTATGCTGCCTTAATGTGGCCTACGTGGCGGGCGTGATGATGCTCGTGCGGGCGCTCGAACTGCGCCTGACGCTGACCGTCGTCGAGCCGGTCGGTAATCCGCTGCTGGCGGTTGGTGAACCCCTCGATTTTGCCGCCTTCGTTCCGCTTCAGCTTCAGCAAATTCTTGAAACACCGGCGACGTTATTGGGTTTAGACCAAATGAAAGCGATTCTGGTGGGCGGTGCCGCCGTTTCACCGGCGCTCGAAATGCAGCTTCAGCGCATCGACGCACCGGTTTTTGGCACCTACGGCATGACCGAAACCGTGTCGCACGTGGCCCTCCGGCGACTCAACGGACCGACCCGCTCGGAGTGGTACCACCTGCTGCTGGGTGTGGCAGGGGGCACCGACGCCCGCGGTTGCCTGTGGGTGCGCGGTCCGATGACCAACGACGCGGTGGTACAAACCAACGACGTGGTCGAATGGGGCGAAACCGCGGCATTCCGCTGGCTGGGGCGGTTCGACAACGTGATTAACTCGGGCGGCGTCAAGATTCAGCCCGAACGGGTGGAACTCCTCCTGGAACCC
Source organism: Spirosomataceae bacterium (assembly GCA_965249815.1). Classification (GTDB taxonomy): domain Bacteria; phylum Bacteroidota; class Bacteroidia; order Cytophagales; family Spirosomataceae; genus JAJAZB01. Next base: position 4,032,786 of record CBDFMV010000003.1, read on the forward strand.
GTGCTGCGGGAGGCGGGCTTTGCCGGGCGGTTTTTTTTGACGGGCCTACCCGACCAGCGACTTGGACAGGAGGTGGCGCTCGTGCTGGAAGGCTCCCCGTTTTCCGAGGCGAACCAACGTGGGTTTATGGATGAATTTCGGACCCGATTGGGCCGGTTTGAAGTCCCCCGTCGGTGGTTGTACGTGCCCAGGTTTGCCGAAACTCCCACTGGAAAAGTTGATAAGCTACTGACTTTGAAAAAGTTAACCCTGTTCGAAGAGTTGTGAAACCTTTATGAAAAGTTAATCTGAAGTTGGCGCGGCTTTTGCTGCTGTTGCCGTAGATTTATTGCCAAGATGACAGGTATGGAAACCAAAACCGGTACGCTCCGGTCGTTTGAGATCAATTTTCAAACTGCCGGCATCATCCCACCGCCCTATTCCCACCGCTATTCCCTGCGGGGGGTGGTCAATCAGGCGGGGGGATTGGACGTGGTCTTCGACATTCACTACCCCGACCGGACCGACCTCACCGACGATGAAATCCTCGGCGAGGGGTTCACCCTCAGCGACGACTTTCACTGGGAGGGAAACCTGCTGCCCGTCTGGACGGACGAAGTCAGGAAATTATCCCAGAAAACGATATTCAACAAAACCAATCGCGCCGCCGACGATTCGGAAAACAGCTTTTGGCTGAACCTGGAGCGGGAAGGAGAGGTGCCTCTGCTGGGCAAACCCCGCAACCGCGAAGGATGGGAATATTCGGCCCAGGAATTGATTCAGGCCATTTATGAAACGGCCCAGGTCGAATCGCCGCTCAAACTGATTTATCTGAAAAAGATGAAGGACAAATCGGTGCAACTGGAAATGAACGTGTTTTTCAGCAAACGAACCGTGAAAACCCGAATGCAGGTGGGCAGTCTGGAAAAAACCAAAAACCTGCGCTGGGACGACCTCAATCCAATCCTGCGAATGATTTACGCCGGGGAATTTCTGGCTGAAAAAGCCATTGAAAAAGAGCCGCGCCACCCCGGTCAGTTTCTCAACGTCGGCGATGGCCTCTGGTACGAATTCGGCAAGTCGCTTCAAAACCCCAGCGGCAACAACCGCTACCTCAACGACATGGAGCGCACGTTCGACGAACTACTGCCGGAGTAAGCGATCGACCGAAACAATGCAGCCCGCAGGCTCCGCGTCGTAAACGCCGCCTGCGGGCTTTTTTGCAAATTGCCAATGGGTTAGCCCCGGTTCAGTTCTTCCTGCAACTCCGCTACCAGCCCCCGCAGCCGGTCCACGGGCAAACTGGGTTTGGGCAATTCGTAACTCAGAAACGCTTTCACTTCCCAGGCCTCCAGCACGTCTTTGATGGAAATTTCCTGGCTCGCCAGCGCCGGATCGTCGGCGCTGAGGAGCAGCGTCCCCTTGATTTTCACCTGGTTGTACACCCTTCGGTACCAGGTGCCCCGGCCCTGAATCACGAGCACGTAGTGCCGGGCGTCTTCGAGGTCGTACCAATTGGCGACGTATTTGCCAATGAGCGACGCCCCGGGAAAGGCAAAGTCAGTACCCGCTTCGAAGGCCCGGTACAATCCACCGGAGGGGAGCAGGGGCACCGGCAAACTGGGCAGGTTGTCCAGGAAAATGGAATCGCGAAACCGCCGGGCGTATTCTTCCGCCACATTTTGGTACACCAGCGGAATGGACTGGGAATCGACGCGGGCGGACTGGGGTAGTACCGCCACCGGGCGGCCATTGGTTGCTTCGTAATTGGTGTTGAAGCTCGGTAGAGAAGAAAGGGCTGGGCGGATGATTGAGGGCGCTTCCACAGGTCGGGAAGGCGTTTTGGCCGATACCCGTTTAAACATGACCCGCTGGGCTACCAGCCGGATTTGCGTGCGGTCGTCGCGGTAGTATTTTTCGACCACCGCCGCGATGGGCCGTACGGCTTCGGTTCGCGTTTCAGGCCGGGGTTCCGGTCGGAATTCCGTCCGTGGCTGAACCGGTTCCGGACTTGGAGCGACGGGTGGCCGGGACACGGGCGGCGGGGTAGACGGGGAGGGGGCCAGGCCCAAATCAGGCGTTTCGCGAACCTTGCGCAGGTCGGTTTTAATGAGTTGATCCACCGTCACGCTGAACAACTTGGCCATGGAAATCAGCGTGTCGTAGGGCGGGTGAGCACGGGCCTCTTCGTACGCGCCCACCGATGGGCGCTTGATGCCGATGCGACGCGCAAACTGTTCCTGCGTCAGCCCGTTCAACCGGCGCAGGTACTTGATGTTGTTGCTGACGATGCTCATGGTGGGCTCGTAGGGCACAGACAAAAATTTTAGTAAAGCTACTCAAAAGGTGTTTTGGCGCAAGAGTCGGGCCAAAATGTGACGTTAGAAAGAAATAATGGTTACTTTTAAAACCAACTGTTTGCCTCACCATGGAAGCCCTGCTCGAAACCCCCGCTATCCAACTCGAAATTGCCACTATTTTTGACTTGCAACGCAAGTCCGCCCCGCAACTGGCCCTAACCACTGCTCGCGAGCGCATCGAAAAATTGCGGCGGCTGCTGGCTTGGACCAACGCTCACCAGGCTGAAATCGAACAGGCGTTGTACGACGATTTTCGCCGGGCGGGTACCGAGACGGTGATGGGCGAACTGATGGGCGTAAACGCCGAAATCAACCACCTGATCAAAAACCTGAAGGCCTGGATGAAGCCCCGGCGCGTGCCCACCCCGCTGGCGCTGGTGGGCACTACGGCCTACGTGAAATACGAGCCGAAGGGCAACGCACTGATTCTTTCGCCCTGGAACTACCCGTTCAATTTGTCAGTGAAACCCCTCGCAATGGCCATCGGCGCGGGGTGTACGGCTGTGCTGAAACCGTCGGAACTCACGCCCCACACGTCGGCGCTGCTTCAACGCATGGTCAGCGAGCTGTTTCCACCCAGCGAAGTCGCCGTTTTTGAAGGCGGGGCCGACGTGGCCGAAAAATTACTTCGGTTGCCCTTCAACCACGTGTATTTTACGGGCAGCACCGCCGTCGGGAAAATCGTGATGACAGCGGCGGCCCAGCACCTCGCCTCGGTCACGCTCGAACTCGGCGGCAAGTCCCCCTGCATAGTCGATGAAACGGTGGATGTGAAAAAAGTGGCCGAACGCGTGGCCTGGGGCAAGTTTTTCAACAACGGCCAGACCTGCATTGCCCCCGATTACCTGCTCCTCGACGCGCGCATTCAGGAACCTTTCGTGCGAGAAATGGGGGCCGCCGCCGACCGCATGTTCAACCCCGACGGCGCGGGCGTCGAGGCATCGCCCGATTACTGCCGGATGGTCAACGCCCGCCATTTTAAGCGTGTGCGGGGCCTCCTCGATGACGCCGTCGAAAAAGGCGCAACCGTGGTTCATGGCGGGCAGACCAACGAGGCCACTTGCTTTATCGCCCCGACCATCCTGACCGGCGTTACCGACGACATGCGCATCATGCACGAAGAAATTTTCGGCCCGGTCCTGCCCGTTATTTCGTTCACAAATCGCCAGGAAGCCATTCAACGGGTTCGGGCGGGCGAAAAACCTCTGGCCATGTACGTGGGCAGTCGGAGCGAGGAGGCCATCCGCGAGTACCTGGAGCAGACGAGCTCGGGCGGCGTGGTCATCAACGAAACGCTGATTCAGTACGGCCACGTGGAGTTGCCCTGGGGCGGCGTCAACCAGTCGGGCATCGGCAAATCGGGCGGGAAGTGGGGCTTTCTGGAATTTTCCAACCAGCGCGGCGTGCTGCGCCAGCGTTTCGGCACCATCCGGTTCCTCTACCCGCCGTACACCGACCGGGTGAAGAAAATGGTCCAGTTGTTTCTGAAGTGGCTTTGACGATTTTACCCCGCCTCGCACAGTTCCATCGTCACTTGCTCCCAAAACCTACCCGCCAGTTTCCGACGAAACCCAGCCCGCCGAAGCTGCGCCCTGGGTTTCAACCACTGCACAGTGCTTTCTCGCAACTGCATGAAGCGCTCTCGCAATTGCATGGAGCGTTCTAACAACTGCACGGAGCATTCTCGCAACTTCACGGGGCACTCTCGCAACTTCGCGGAGCACTCTCGCAACTTCACGGAGCATTCAGGAAATTTTCACCGGTTGCGTTGAGAAGGAAATGACTCGCAACCACCCTGGCCCGTCCCCTGACGGGCCGGAATGCGCGGAAATCGAGTCAGGTAGTAACCGTCTCGGTATTTCCGGCCCGTCCCCTGACGGGCCAGAGTGGGGTAGGCTACAGACCGAGGAGTAAAATTCAGACCCGCAACGAGCCACGAAACCCCCTGGCGGAATAGTAGGAATCCGCGCCGTTGTGATACACGAAAACCGTGTCGTAGCGACGGTCACAAAAGAGAGCACCGCCGAGTTTTCTGATACCAGCGGGTGTTTTCAGCCAGTTCGATGTCTTCGTATCGAAACTACCAAGTTGCTGTAACTCGCGGTATTGCTCTTCCGATAGAAGTTCAATGCCCAGGTCAGCGGCCATCTCCACAGCGGCAGCCTTCGGCTTATTTTCTTTCCTCGCCTCCAGCGCTGCATGGTCGTAACACACACTTCTACGGCCGTTGGGGCTTTCCGCCGAGCAATCGTAAAACAAGTACTCGTCGGTCTTCTGATCCCGACCGACCACGTCAGGTTCGCCGCCGGTTCGTTCCATTTCGTAGAGCGACCACAGTTTTCCGGCATTGGCTTCCAGCCGGGACTGTACGTCGGCCCAGACAAGCCCCTCGTGGCGGCTGCGGTTTTTCTCGAAACGGGCTTTCAGGGCGTGGAGTAATTCGACACGTTGTTCTGGTGACAGCTCCTTTTGATTAAGTTTCAGGTTGTTCATGTGCTGTTTATTTATTGGATAACCGAGATGATTTTTCTATCCTCAGGTCTGAAATACCACGATGCCACCGTCGCGATGAGAAGTACCAATGAAGGGACTGCTTCCTTCACCGGTTGGTCCATTGCAAAATGTGAAATTACTGCGCCAGACATGACAAAGAAGAAGCCTGCATACGCCCATTCCTTTACTAACGGGGCTTTTGGAATAAGCACGGCGGTCACTCCCAGAATTTTCCAGCAACCAAGGATGGATAAAAAATAGATCGGATAGCCTAATCGACCGACAATGTCGACATAGCCTCCCTTTTGCAACAGTTGCTGCACACCGCCTGCCAGCATTCCAACTGCAAGAAAGCTGGTGACGCTCCAGTAAAGAATTTTGTTTCGCTTTTTCATGTTGCTGATTTTGAATTGTTTACGATTTCCTGGAGTCGGTTATGGGCCATGTTGATACCCTGGGCAAATGGTAGCTTCAGCACATTGTCTCTGTCCTCGACTGATTTGTAGACGATGTGCATTCTGAGTTTGCTGGTGTCGTCAGTAAGGCCTTCAAATTCTAAAAACTCAAGCTGGACGGGAAAAGGCGTATTCTCCATTTCAAACGTCCGGGTGATTTTCTGATTAGGAAGAAACTCTTGGATCGTCCCATTAAACCCATGTTTGTTTCCTTGAGGATCGGTTGTTTCAAATTGGTAACTGCCGTGCTTTTTATTTTCAAGTTTCAATACTTTCGTGCCCATCCATTGCTCAACAATGTCGGGTTTTACGTAGGCTGTAAATAAGGCTTCCAATGGAAGATCAAACTCCCTTGTAATCACCAAATCCTGTTTGCCATCTTCGGCATTAATTTTTGTTTTGAGTGCCATTTTATTCTCGTTATGGGGTGTTGTTTTTTTTCATGATGGATTCTAATTTATTAAATCGGTCATCCCACATTTTGCGGAAGGGTTCAATGTAATCGGCGATCACTTTTATCTTTTGGGGGTTTAAATGATAGTAAACTTCCCTACCAAGTTGCTCTTGTTCAAGCAATTCGCATTCGGTGAGGATAAGCAGGTGTTTTGAAACGGTCGGTCGGGCGGTGTCAAAGTTGGAGGCGATTGCACCGGCTGTCATGGCTTGCGACGCAACCAGCAGAAGGATAGCCCTTCTGGTTGGGTCTGCTATGGCTTGGAAGACATCTCGTCTTAAGTTCATGGTTTCAATGTGTAGCTATGTGGCTACAAATATATGTGTAGCTAAATAACTACACAAATTTTCTGGAATTTTTTTGCCAGAAATTTTCAGTAAGCTTGGATGATTGTTAGGAGATGAGTCTGAAAGGGTCGGTCTTTTCGGTTGAATGCCAATTGGTTGGCTCCCGAAAACACCGTGCTACCAGTTACGTAAACCGGCATTTATTCGCACGCGATACGCGGGAACGCTACCAACCTGGGTCGGTTCCCACAAATCCCGCGACACACCGAGGGAGGAGAAGCACGGTAGCGTAAGGCTTCACACCCCATAAATCCCCCCCTTCGCCGCCAGCAGCGTGTTTTTCATCAGCGAAACAATCGTCATCAACCCCACCCCCCCCGGTACGGGCGTGATGTAGCTGCATTTCGGCGCGACTTCGTCGAACAGCACGTCGCCTTTGAGGGCGAAACCACTTTTTTTACTCGCATCGGGCACGCGCTCCAAGCCCACGTCGATCACCACGGCACCTTCCTTCACCAAGTCGGCGGTGACGAAGCCGGGACGACCCAGCGCGGCCACGAGGATGTCGGCCTGCCGGGTGATTTCGGGTAAATCCTTCGTTTTCGAGTGGCAAATCGTCACGGTGCTGTTGCCGGGGTACGCGTTGCGTTGCATCAGCAGCGCCATCGGCAGGCCCACAATCTGGCTGCGTCCCAGCACCACGCAATGTTTCCCGGCGGTTTCAATTCCGTAGTACTCCAACAGCATCAGACAGCCCTGCGGCGTGGCCGACACGTAAGCGGGCAGGCCTTTGGCCATCCGCCCGAGGTTGATGGGGTGGAAACCGTCCACGTCTTTTTCCGGGGCGATGGTTTCGGTGACGCGTTCGGGGTTGACGTGGGCGGGCAGCGGCAACTGCACGATGAGGCCGTCCATGTCGGGGTTGGCGTTGACTTTCCGCACCTCATCGAGCAAATCAGCCTCCGAAATCGTGTCGGAAAAACGAAGCAGCGTGGAGTGAAACCCCAGTTCCTCGCAGTTGCGCACTTTGCTGGCGACGTACGTTTCCGACGCCCCGTTGTTGCCGACCAGAATCGCCACGAGGTGGGGAATCTTGCCGCCTTGGGTGCGGATGTCAGCGACTTCCTGCACGATTTGTTGCTTGAAATGGGCGGAAACGACCTTGCCGTCGAGGAGTTGCATGCGTGGGTTTTCGGTTTGTGGAGCTGCCACCGGCTTGCGTGGCAGCCAAGCCCGCAAAGTTCAACCACAAACCCCGAACCGCCGCAACGGGCCGCTACAAATTCTTCAGCAGCACCTCCCGCATGCGCTCCATGCCCACGGTTGCTTTTTCCTTCACATACACCACATTTTTCCGGGAAACCAGCGGCGCGTTCGGGTCCACGACAAAAACCGGGGCAGTTCGCGGCACATAATTGACCAGCCCCGCCGCCGGATACACCACAAGCGAAGTTCCAACAACGAGGAATACATCCGCTTCGGCAGCCAGTTCGGCGGCTTGTTGAATCGCGGGCACGTCTTCGTAAAACCAGACGATGTGCGGGCGCAACTGACTGCCCAGTTCGCAGGTGTCGCCGAGGTTAAGTTCCCAGCCGGTGAGGTTGTAAACGAGGTTGGGGTCTTTGGTCGAGCGGGCTTTCATCAACTCGCCGTGCAGGTGCAGCACGTGGGTCGAACCCGCTTTTTCGTGCAGGTTGTCCACGTTTTGCGTGATGATTTGCACGTCGAAATCCCGTTCCAGGTCGGCCAGAATCCGGTGGGCAGCGTTGGGTTCCGCCGTCAGGCCCTGCCTGCGGCGCTGGTTGTAAAAATCGAGAACGAGGGCGGGGTTGCGTTCCCAGGCCATCGGCGTGGCGACGTCTTCGATGGCGTGGCCTTCCCAGAGGCCGTCGGAGTCGCGGAAGGTTTTAAGCCCGCTTTCGGCGCTGATTCCCGCGCCCGTTAGCACGACCAGTTTTTTTCGGAGGTTCGGGTTTGACATAATCGAGGCGATGCTGGCGAATGAATTGATCAACCGTGCCGTAGAAAACGTCCGAATCCGCCCAGGCGACGCGCAGCGACGGTTTTACGGGCATTGGAATCACGCTGCCCGCCGCGCTCAGGGCCAGCAGACTGTCGAGTTTCGGCGCGTGGGCAACCCCGGAAACTACCCATTTTTCGCCGGTCAGCCAAATGACGCCGTCCACTTTTGACGGAAAATTTTTGGCGTAATTTTCGGCGACGGCATGCCCGCCAGGCGTGGCCAGGAGCGTCAGTTTGGGCAGTCGAAGCACCTGCCGGATGCTCTCGATGTCTTCCGCCGAGCGGGCGTGGTTCACCGTCGAGGTATCCAGGCGGGGCAATTTGGTGCGCCCCGTGCCGCGCGGATCGTACACGATGACCTGGTTGCGGCGGCTGAGTTTCTGTGCCACCGCTTCGCTGCCCGCGAAGGGCGTGGCCGGGTCGCCGACGACCAGGATAGGCCGCCCGGTGCCGTAGCGCTGGAAGTAAATGTTGCAACTTTGGCCGATGATAAGGCCCTCGCGCTGGGCGAGGCCGGGCAGGCTAATGAAGAGGACGAGAAAAAGCGAAAAACCGGTTTTCCGAACGAATTGCATCCCCGAAAGTACGATTTTGCGGGCATAAATTGCCAGCGCCGGAATCCATAGCGAGGGAATTAATTCCCTCGCTATGGATTCCGGCGCTGGCAATCAACGACTTAGTATTATTTCTTCTTCGCCGACGTTTTTTTCGCTGCCGGTTTTGGTGCGGCCTTGGCCGGAGCCGCTTTCTCGCCTTCCGCCGGGGCGTTTTCGCCGCCGAGGGCGAGGCAATCCTGCAAGGTCAGCGATTGCGGGTCGCGGTCTTTCGGGATTTTGATGTTGCGCTTGCCAATCGTGATGTACGGCCCGTACTGCCCGTTGACGACTTTCACCGCCGGGTTTTCGGGAAATTCCTTGAGGAATTTGTTCGCCTCCAGGTGCCGCTTGGCCTGAATCACCTCGATGGCTTTTTCCTCCGTGAGGTTGCTCAGGAATACGCCTTTTGGCAGTGAGTAAAACTTACCGAGGTGCTTCACGTACGGCCCGAATTTTCCCTTCCCGCTGGCAATGGGTTCGCCTTCGAAGGTACCGATGGCTTCACCCGCTTCGGTGGCGCGTTTTTCCTGAATCAATTGAATGGCCCGCGCTTCATCGATGGTCAGCGGGTCGTCTTCGGGCGCGAGCGACACGAATTTGTCGTCATGCTTCACGTAGGGTCCGAGCCGACCGATGCCCACGGTCATGGGTTTTTCCTCGAAAAAGCCCACTTCGCGCGGCAGTTTGAATAGATCCAGCGCGTCGGCGAGCGTGACGCTATCGATGAGCTGGTCTTTTTTGAGTGTGGCAAAGGTCGGTTTTTCGGTGTCGCTGGCTTCGCCGATTTGGGCGAAAAAGCCGTAGCGGCCCTTCCGGACGGTTACTTTCTTGCCCGATTTTGGGTCGATGCCCAGGTCGCGCGCCGTGGAAGTCGAACTGCGTTCGGCCCCCATCGTGGCCTCGATGGTCTGGTGGAAGGGCTTGTAGAAACCGTCGATCATGTCCTGCCACTGCACCTTGCCCTCGGCGATTTCGTCAAATTCCTGTTCGACGTTGGCCGTAAACGAGAAATCGACGATTTCGGGAAAGTGCTTGACCAGGAAATCATTGACGACCATGCCCGTGTTGGTTGGGAAAAGCTTGGCTTTTTCTGCGCCAAAATTTTCCACGCCTTCCTTCTCGGTAATCTGGTCGGCCTTGAGCATCAGTTCTTTAAACTTCCGCTCCTTGCCGGGCCGGTCTTCCTTCACCACGTATTCGCGTTTGATGATGGTCGAGATGGTCGGCGCGTAGGTCGAAGGCCGCCCGATGCCGAGTTCTTCCAGTTTTTTCACCAGACTGGCCTCGGTGTAGCGCGGCGCGGGACGACTGAACCGCTCGGTGGCGCGCATTTGGGTCAGGTTCAGGAGCTGACCGATGGTCAGCGGCGGCAGCATGCCTTTGTTTTCCTCGTCCTCGCCGTCGTCGTTCGATTCGAGGTACACTTTCAGGAAGCCGTCGAATTTGATGACTTCACCCTGGGCGATGAGTTCCTGTTTGAGAATTGGAACGCCTGTGCGTAGCTCGACTTCAAAGAGAGAATTTTTTTCAGTGACTGCTGGAGAAGCTTCGAGCGTAACGGATGAATAATATCGACTGAATACTTCCTGGGAAAGACCAATCGAAATCGTCGCCGTTGTGCGTTCGAGCTGGGCGTCGGCCATTTGCGAAGCGATGGCGCGTTTCCAGATGAGTTCGTAGAGGCGCTGCTCGTTGCGGTCTCCGGATACGTTTTTGGCCCCGAAGTCGGTCGGGCGGATGGCTTCGTGGGCTTCCTGGGCCGAGTCGCTCTTGGTTTTGTAGCGGCGGGTGTGGCTGTATTTTTCGCCGAAATCACCCACGATGGCCGTTTTTGCCTTTTCGATGGCTTCTTCCGACAGGTTGGTCGAATCCGTCCGCATGTAGCTGATTTTCCCGGATTCGTACAACCGCTGGGCGACGGTCATGGTCTGGGCCACCGAAAAACTCAGTTTGCGCGAAGCTTCCTGCTGCAGGGTCGAGGTCGTAAATGGCGGGGCGGGGGTTTTCTTGGCGGGCTTTGTCTCGAGGTTTTTAATCGTGAACGTCGCGCCTTTGCAGCGTTCGAGAAACTCACGGGCCTGGCCTTCGACCTCGAAGTTCTTGGGCAATTCGGCCATGAGCGTTTTGCCGCCGTCGAGCAAAAACTGCGCGACGACTTTGAACGATGACCTGCTTTCGTGACCCGCGATCTCGCGTTCACGCTCCACCACGATCCGCACCGCCACCGACTGCACGCGCCCCGCCGAGAGGCCCTTGTCGATTTTCCCCCACAGCACCGGCGAAAGTTCGAAACCCACCAGCCGGTCGAGCACGCGGCGGGCCTGCTGGGCATTGACCAAATCCTGGTCGATCACGCGCGGGTTCTGAATGGCGGCCAGAATTGCCTTCTTGGTGATTTCGCGGAAAACGATGCGCTTGGTGGTGTCGGGCAGGTTGAGGGCCTCCTTCAGGTGCCACGAAATGGCCTCGCCTTCGCGGTCGTCGTCCGTGGCGAGCCAGACTTCCTCGGCGGCTTTGGCCAGTTGCTTGAGTTCGTTGATGACTTTCACCTTGTCGGGTGAAACTTCGTAAACCGGTTTGTAACCGTTCTGAATGTCAATCGCCTTGTCCTCCTTCGGCAGGTCGCGGACGTGGCCGAAGCTGGATTTCACGACGAAATCAGCGCCGAGGTAACCTTCAATGGTCCGGGCCTTGGCGGGTGACTCGACGATGACTAAGTTTTTCTTTGCCATAAATGGTTTTGAACTGTGATTGACGCCATCAATAGAAGGCCGGGGACTGATTCGTACTACTTACGGAATCGCCCGGATTCCGGTAATCAAAGTCCAACACGCGGGAGACGGTTCGGCTCAAAAATAGGCTGGAAATCAGGAACCCCTACGCATCGTCGCCGGGTCGGGCAGACGGCAACGGGGTTAAAAAACGCAACGAACTGATAATGAGCCGAAATCTTGCGCTAAAAAAAGATTCATTCGGTTTAGAGACAACCGAGTTTTCATCCGAGTTGTTCCGGTTCACGGCGGCGTTGCTGGGGAATTATTTCGGCAAAGTTGACGCCCTCCTCCCTTCAAGTCCTGAGTTTTCGTACTTTTAGCCCCGCATTTTGAACCCAATTTAATCGCTTACGCGCATGGCTTTTGACATTGAAATGATCAAGGCGGTGTACGCCCGGATGCCCGAGCGGATCGCCGCCGCCCGGCAGATTCTGGGCCGCCCGCTGACTCTTTCCGAGAAAATTCTTTACAGCCACCTCACCGCTGGCACCCCGACCCGTTTGTTCGAAAGGGGCAAAACCTACGTGGATTTTGCCCCGGACCGGGTCGCCATGCAGGACGCCACGGCCCAAATGGCGCTGTTGCAATTCATGCAGGCCGGTCGGCCGCAGGTGGCCGTGCCTTCGACGGTGCACTGCGACCACCTGATTCAGGCCAAAGTCGGGGCGGCGGAGGATTTGAAAAACGCCGTTAACCAAAGCCGCGAAGTGTATGATTTCCTGGCGTCGGTTTCCAATAAATACGGCATCGGGTTCTGGAAACCCGGTGCGGGCATCATCCACCAGGTGGTGCTCGAAAACTACGCCTTTCCCGGCGGCATGATGATCGGCACCGACTCGCACACGCCCAACGCGGGGGGGCTCGGCATGGTGGCCATCGGCGTGGGCGGGGCCGACGCCTGCGACGTGATGGCGGGATTGCCCTGGGAACTGAAAATGCCGAAACTCATCGGCGTTCACCTGACCGGCAAACTCAGCGGCTGGGCGTCGGCCAAAGACGTGATTCTGTGGGTGGCGGGCCAACTCACCGTGAAAGGCGGTACCGGGGCCATCGTCGAGTACTTCGGCGACGGGGCCGACAACCTCTCGGCCACGGGCAAGGGCACCATTTGCAACATGGGCGCCGAAATCGGGGCGACGACCTCCATTTTTGCCTACGACGAAAAAATGGCCTCGTACCTGCGCGGCACCGAGCGCGCCGACGTGGCCGAACTGGCCGACGGGGTGCGCCAGCACCTGCGCTCCGATCCGGAAGTGTACCTGAATCCGGCTCCATACTTCGACCAACTCCTTGAACTCGACCTTTCCACGCTCGAACCCTACGTGAACGGGCCGTTTACGCCCGACCTCGCGTGGCCCTTGTCGAAATTCGCCCAGGCGGTGAAAGAAAACGGCTGGCCCGAAAAACTCGAAGTGGGCCTGATTGGCTCGTGCACCAATTCCAGCTACGAAGACATCACCCGCGCGGCCTCGATTGCGCGGCAGGCGGTGGACAAAAACCTGAAGGTGCAATCGGAATTTACCGTGACGCCCGGCTCCGAACTCGTGCGCTACACCACCGAACGCGACGGCCTCCTGGCCACCTTTGACGCCATGGGCGGCGTGGTGCTGGCCAACGCCTGCGGGCCGTGCATCGGCCAGTGGGCACGCCACACCGACGATCCCACCCGCAAAAACAGCATCATCACGAGCTTCAACCGGAACTTCGCCAAGCGCAACGACGGCAACCCCAACACGCACGCCTTCGTGGCCTCGCCGGAGGTGGTAACGGCCTTCGCCATTGCCGGGGATTTGACCTTCAACCCCGTCACGGACACGCTGACGAACCTGGCCGGTGAAAAAGTAATGCTCGACGAGCCGCAGGGCATTGAACTGCCCGTGAACGGCTTCGCCGTGGAAGACGCGGGGTATCAGGCCCCGGCGGAAGACCCGTCGTCGGTTGAGGTCCTCGTCAACCCGGCGTCCGACCGCCTGCAACTCCTCGACCCGTTCGCGCCCTGGGAAGGCCACGATTTGACGGGCCTCAAACTGCTCATCAAGGCCAAAGGCAAGTGCACGACCGACCACATTTCGATGGCCGGGCCGTGGCTGAAGTACCGGGGGCACCTCGACAACATCTCGAACAACATGCTCATCGGGGCCATCAACTACTTCAACGAAAAATCCGACAGCGTGAAAAACCAGTTGACGGGCGAGTACGGCCCCGTTCCGGCCACGCAGCGCACCTACAAGGCGGCGGGCATCGGTTCGGTGGTGGTGGGTGACGAAAACTACGGCGAAGGCTCCAGCCGCGAGCACGCCGCCATGGAGCCGCGCTTCCTCGGCGTGCGGGCCATTCTGGTGAAATCGTTCGCCCGCATTCACGAAACGAACCTGAAAAAGCAGGGCATGCTGGCGCTGACCTTCGCCAATCCCGGCGATTACGACAAGGTGCAGGAAGACGACCTCATCGACATCACCGGCCTGACCGAGTTTGCGCCCGGCCAGTCGCTGACGGTGGTGCTGCACCACGCTGACGGCACGAGCGATTCGTTTGCGGTGAACCACACCTACAACGAGCAGCAAATCGAGTGGTTCAAGGCCGGTGGCGCGCTGAACATCATCCGCCGGAGCGTGGGAGCGGCCTGACCACTCAAAACCGGTGAGGTCTAAAAAAGACCAAACTGGTTTAAGGCAAAACAAAAACGCCAGCCCAAATCAGGCTGGCGTTTTTGTTTCGAACCAACGTGAGGTGGGCATGGCTTTTTCAAGCACCAATCGCTTCAACTGAATCATTCATGAGCACATCCAAAAACCAACTCGTCAACAACACGGCCCGGCAGCAATTTGAACTTGAAATCGACGGCAAGTTGTCCGTTGTCGAATACCAGAAGCGGGGCGAAACCACACTCGTGCTGACGCACACCGAAGTTCACCCGGATTTGGAAGGGCACGGCGTTGGCTCCCAACTGGTGAGTGGCGTTTTTGATTACGTGCGGGCGCACCACCTCGACGTCATTCCCCTTTGCCCCTTCGTGGTGACGTACCTGGAACGTCACCTCGCCGACCTCGATGTTGTGGTTCCGGCATACCGGAAGCAGTTTGAGGCGGCGTAATTCATGAAAAAGCCCGGTCCTGGGTAGTCGGGACCGGGCTTTTGCGTTCATGAACGAATTTACTCACCGGAAGAGCATTTCAAGGTTCACGTTAAAACCCGGCAGCAGCTTCGATTCTACCATGCCTTCGCGTTTGGCGTAGCTGTGCCGCACGAATTCCATGTCCTGATTTTCCAGCACCTCAACGGTTTTTTTCTGCAAATCCACCAACCAATATTCCTTCACTCCGTGGATTTCGTAGAAGTACCTCTTTGTGACGAGGTCATTTACCCTGTTTTTAGAGAGAATTTCAACAATTAAATCGGGAGCGCCGACGATGTCCCCGGCGTCAGTTTTGATTTGTTCACGCTCGTTAGAGATGAACAAAATGTCGGGTTGAAAGGTGTTGAACTGGTCGAATTCAACATCCATCGGTACAAAGAGAACCTCACCAAGTCCGTGCTGCCGAACGTATTGATTCAACTGGAAAACGAGTTCGTTGGAAACTCGCTGATGTGGAAATTTTGGGGAGGGTGACACAACGAGCGTTCCGTTTATAAGTTCGTAGTACGGTGGTCCTTGGGGAAGTAACCGGAATTCCGCCGACGTGAACCGCCGGGCCACCGATTTGGGCGGAGCAATTTCAAAGGGTTCCATGCGCACTCGGGTTTTGTCGAAGATAACGAAAAAGTCGGTTACTCGTTTTTGTACACTACGCCGTCTTTCATCACAAACCGCATCTGCATCAGCGTTTTGATGTTATGGAGCGGATTTTCAGCGGTGGCAACCACGTCGGCGAGTTTGCCGGGTTCAATCGTGCCAAGCTGGTCTTTCATCCCGACCAAATCCGCCGCGACCCGCGTCGCCGACTGAATGGCGGCCATCGGCGGCATTCCGGCCTCGGTCATGTACTGAAATTCCTTCGCGTTCTGGCCGTGGGTAAACACCCCCGCGTCGGTACCGAAGGCGATTTTAACCCCCGCCTTGTACGCTTTCGCAAATGTGCCCTGTATCACCGGCCCGACGGACAGGGCCTTCGGTACGACGACCGGCTGGAAGTAGCCGAAAATCCGGGCCGAGTCGGCCACGCTTTTGCCCGCGATGATGGTCGGGACGTAAAATGTGCCCATTTTTTTAAACAGTTCGATGGCCTCGTCGTCCATGTATGTGCCGTGCTCGATGCTGGTCACGCCCGACCGGATGGCGCGTTTCATGCCTTCGGCCCCGTGGGCGTGGGCGGCCACCGGGAAGTTGTAGTCTTTGGCAGTTTCCACCACGGCGCGGATTTCTTCTTCGGAAAACTGCGGGTTGAGGCCGTTCACTGCCAGGCTGAGTACGCCGCCCGTGGCCGTGATTTTGATCAAATCGGCCCCTTCTTTGTACCGCTGCCGGACGGCCTTGCGGGCATCTTCGAGGCTGTTGACCACGCCTTCGTACGGACCGGGGTCACCGGCCAAATCGCGGCGGAAGCCGTTGGTCGGGTCGGCGTGGCCACCGGTCGTGGCAATCGATTTTCCGCAGGTAAAAATGCGCGGGCCGACCGTCGCACCCCGGTTGACGGCGTTGCGCAGCGCGACGTTGACACCGCTCCCGCCCAAATCGCGGACGGTTGTGAAACCGGCCATGAGCGTAGTTTTGGCGTAGCCAGCGGCCATGTACGCCACGTCGGCGGGGTTGAGCTGGAACCGGTCGATGGATCCGCCGCGCCGCGACTCCGTTTCGAGGTGAACGTGGCAGTCAATCAGGCCAGGCATGACGGTTTTCGATTTCAGGTCGACGACCGTGTCGCCCGCGCCGGGGGTTTTGTATCCTTTTTCAACGCCGACAATCTTGTTTTTGCTCACCACGATGGTCATTTCGCGGCGGGCTTCGTTGCCCACGCCGTCGATGAGCGTGCCGCAGTGGAGGAGGGTGGATTGGGCGTTGGCCGCGCCGAACGCCAGTAACCCGGCCAGGAGGAGAGGAAAAGTTTTCATCGAAAAGAGGGGTCAAGGGTGAGAATTATTTTCCAAGCGAAATCAAATTGGCAAAAAGGCGGTACGCGCCCGGTACGCCCGCCGGAAGTTGCCGAAAAAAGGCGTAGCCCGTAAACACGTACCAGCCTTTGCCGTATTGCGTAGCCAGCAAGCCACCGTCGAGCGGGGCTTCGCCGGGGTCGTTTGCCGAAAAAATGGCGTCGTATTTCGGGTCCCACGACGCGGGAAAGTACAACCCGCGCTCCTGCACCCAGCCGTCGAAATCCTTCGCCGAGATTTTGTTCGGTGTGGTCATGATCGGGTGGGTGGGATTCATAAACCGGACTTCCGCCTCTTCGACCGTCACCCGCTCACGGCCCAGCCGGAAAGGGTACGGACCGATTTGGTCGTCCACGCGCTGGAGGTTGGAATTGACCTGGTACTGCACCACCATCGTGCCCCCGGCTTTCACGTAATCGAGCAGGCGGGCGTTGTAAAACCGCAGGCGATCGTCGGTGTTGTAGGCCCGCACACCCACCACGATGGCGTCGAAGCGGGCCAGGTCGCCGCCGGTCAGGGTTTTCTCGTCCAGCGTCGTGACGGTGCAGCCGATTTGCCGCAGCGCGGCGGGAATTTCGTCGCCCGCCCCGGCGATGTAGCCGATGTTTTTACTGCGGGTCTGCACGTCGAGCCGGACGAGTTTAACCTCAGCGGTCGGGAAAACGGCGAGCGGCGGAATGTGCTCGTAGTTGATGGAAATCAGCCCTTTGTCCGAAACGCCGTTGCTTGTTTGAACGACGGCTTTGGCCGAAAATTCGCCGGAAGAACCATTCGGAAACACCCGGAATGCGACTTTCTGCTCCTGGTATTTTGCCCCCAACTGAAACGGAATGCGTTGCGGTTCGCTGCGCCAGCCTTTCGGCAAGTCGAGCGAAACCTCGCCGGACGAGGCCGCTTTTGTGGCCTTCAACGTCAGTTCCAAGGTTTTGGGTTGGGCGTCGGCAAAGACGAGCACCTTGTCGCCTGGCGTGGCGGTCACTTCCGGGCGCACCTCGAAGGGCCGGTACAATTCGCCCCGAACGTCGTCCACGTACTTGAAGGTCAGGGGCACGTGGAGTTTCAGCGGCAGGCCTTCGACGGTGAAGGCGAATTCGGCCTGGAGGTCAGCCGGTTTTTCAGGCAACCCAATCAGGTTCGGGTCGTCCACGCGGTACAGGCCTTTCCGCACTTTCGGCTGGGCTAACCAGTACGGCTGCGTAATCGGCTGGTTCTGAGGAATCCGAACCGAAAAGTCATACCGGGCCAGTTCGTTATTTCCGAGCGAAACCCGCAGCGTCGTATCGCGGTTGAGGCCCACAAACCGGATGCCATCGAGCGTGACGCTGGCGTCCGACCGTTTGACGGCCAGCGCGTTGACGCGTATGGTTTCGCCGCCCGCCACAGCGTACTCGGCCGGGTTGGCCTCGTACCACAGGCCCGCGCAGGCCGTGATGAGTTCGGTCAGTTCGGCCTGCTTCCGGGCTTTCCAGTACTCGTCGTCGAGGCCGTCGAGCTGGCGGTAGGCTTTCACGAGCAACGGCACGGTAGCCGCCGGGTTAGCCGGATTGAATTGGCGAATGGCCTCGTTCACGGTTGCTTCCACCGGGCTGCCGCCCTTCACGCGGCTCCAGGTCAGGTTCACGCCGTCGAACAAATCCCGGTCGGCGGGTTCGCCGAACTTGTGAACGAGGTATTCACCCCGCAAGCCCCGGAATTTTGGCACGCCGAAGCCCTGGCTTTTGTGCTGCGACCGGCTCTCGGCGGCGATTTCCGTGTACGATTTTCCCAGCAAGGGGTTGTACCCGCCAATTTCCACTCCGATGAAACTGCCTTCAGCGGGCCGCTGGGCGGTGGCGGCCCCAAACGCAAACGTGTTCCAGACCACGCGCCGGGCCTGCCAGGGTTGGAGTCCGGCTTTGAGCTGGTCGGGAAACTGGGTCGGGTCGGCGGCGGCTTTGAAGGCTTCCTCGGCGAAGACCGCCGAGGCCGAATGGTTGCCGTGCCCGGCGCGCTGATCGGGCGGAAACCGGCACACGATCACGTCGGGGCGAAACAGCCGGATGCGGCGCACCACATCGGACAGTACGTCCTGGCGACCCCACATTTCCAGTGTTTCCGCCGTATTTTTCGAGAAACCGAAGTCGTTGGCGCGGGTGAAATACTGCTCAGGGCCGTCGATTTTCCGCGCCGCCAACAGTTCGTACGTGCGGATGAGGCCCATCAGTTCGGCCTGTTCTGGGCCGATGAGGTTTTGGCCGCCATCGCCACGGGTGAGGCTCAGGTAGCCCGTGCGGACGAGTTTTTCTTTACCCAGCCACGAGAGCATGGCCGTGTTTTCGTCGTCGGGGTGGGCGGCCACGTACAGCGCCGAGCCGAGCACATTGAGGCGTTTCAGGCCGAGCAGGATTTCGCCGGGCGGGAGCGGGCGGGCGGGTTGGGCGAAGCAAGCGGGAACGAATACCTGAACGAAAAAAAGAAAGGCGTACAGCGATTTCCGCATAGCGAACGGGGAAGGGTAGGAATAAAGCCAAATTTCGCCGAACGGAACCGAAAAGCAAATGCACCGCACCGGGCGAAATCGGAAAAAGTACAACGTTTACCCGGCAATTTTTTAAATAGCGCCCTTCCCGTATTTTTGCGGGCAACTTTTTCAATTCAAACCTTTCCGCATGAACAGCATTATTTATCTGGTTCCGATTTTAGGTCTGGTGGGGTTAGCGGTCATGTACGCCAAATTTGTGTGGGTGGCCCGCCAAAACGCCGGTGACGCCCGGATGCAGGAAATTTCTGGCTACATCGCCGACGGTGCCATCGCGTTTTTGAAAGCCGAATGGCGGGTGCTGATCGTCTTCGGCATTATCGTGGCTTCGGTGCTGGCGTTTGCCGGTACGCAGGTACCCAACTCCCACTGGTTTATCGGCGTGGCCTTCGCCATCGGGGCGTTCACGTCGGCGCTGGCCGGGTACATCGGGATGAAAATCGCCACCAAAGCCAACGTGCGCACGGCCCACGCCGCCCGCACGAGTCTGGCCCGCGCTCTCGACGTGTCGTTTACGGGCGGTTCGGTGATGGGCATCGGCGTGGCGGGCCTGGCCGTGCTGGGGCTGAGTTTGCTGTTCATCGTTCTCTACAACTTTTTCGTGGATGGGGCCGCGTCGGTGGGTGGCGTGCTGCCGGTCAACGGCGTTCCGATGGAGCGTGCGCTGGAAGTGCTGGCGGGCTTCTCGCTCGGGGCCGAATCCATTGCCCTCTTCGCCCGCGTGGGCGGCGGGATTTACACGAAAGCCGCCGACGTCGGCGCTGATTTGGTCGGGAAAGTCGAAGCGGGAATTCCCGAAGACGACCCGCGCAACCCCGCCACCATCGCCGACAATGTAGGCGACAACGTGGGCGACGTGGCCGGGATGGGGGCCGACCTCTTCGGCTCGTACGTCGCCACGATTCTGGCGACGATGGTGCTCGGGCGGGAAATCGTGTTGCAAAATGACCCGATTTTTGGTCACGCGCCCATCGTACTGCCCATCGTGATTGCGGGCATGGGGCTGATTTTCTCAATTCTGGCCTGCTTCCTGGTGCGCATCAAAGACGATAACGGCAGTGTGCAGGGCGCACTTAACCTCGGCAACTGGGGTTCGGTGATCTTGACGGTGGTGGCATCGTATTTCCTCGTGACGGCAATGCTCCCGGAAGGGACGATGAAAATCCGTGGCGTTGAATTCGACCGCCTGGACGTGTTCTACGCCATCGTGACGGGTTTGATCGTCGGCGCACTGATGTCGGTCATCACAGAGTACTACACGGCCATGGGCCGCCGCCCGGTGATGTCCATCATCCGGCAATCGGCGACCGGTGCGGCGACCAACATCATCGGCGGGTTGTCGGTGGGCATGGAATCGACCGTGCTACCCATTCTGGTGCTGGCGGGCGGGATTTACACCTCCTACCACTTTGCCGGGCTGTACGGCGTGGCGATTTCGGCGGCGGGCATGATGGCCACCACGGCCATGCAACTGGCCATCGACGCCTTCGGACCGATTGCCGACAACGCCGGAGGCATTGCCGAAATGAGTTATTTGCCCGAAGAAGTGCGCGGCCGCACGGACATTCTCGACGCGGTGGGCAACACCACGGCGGCCACGGGCAAGGGCTTCGCCATTGCCTCGGCAGCCCTCACGGCGCTGGCGCTTTTCGCGGCCTTCGTCGGGATTTCGGGCATTTCGGCCATCGACATTTACAAGGCTGACGTGCTGTCGGGCCTTTTCGTGGGGGCCATGATTCCCTTTATTTTCTCGTCGCTGGCCATCGCGGCGGTGGGTAGGGCGGCCATGAAAATGGTCGAAGAAGTGCGCCGCCAGTTCCGCGAAATTCCGGGTATTCTCGAAGGAACGGGCAAACCCGAGTACGAGAAATGCGTGGCCATTTCAACCCAGGCGTCCATCCGCGAGATGGTGCTGCCTGGAGCCATCGCGTTGTCGGTGCCGGTGATTATTGGCTTTATCTTCGGCCCCGAAGTGCTCGGCGGGTTGCTGGCGGGCGTTACGGTTTCGGGCGTGTTGATGGGAATTTTCCAAAACAACGCCGGGGGTGCGTGGGACAACGCCAAGAAATCGTTCGAGAAAGGCGTGGACATCGAAGTGAACGGCAAAGTGGAACGGTTTTACAAAAAATCGGAACCCCACAAAGCTTCGGTGACGGGTGATACCGTCGGCGACCCGTTTAAGGATACCTCCGGGCCGTCGATGAACATTCTGATTAAGTTGATGTCGATCGTGTCACTGGTCATCGCGCCGTACATCGCCGTGAAGTCGTCGGAAACGCCGGGCTACAACCGCGAAGGCGTGGAAGCCGTGGGCGGCACGCAGGGCGTTGATTTGGAAAAATCGACCGCCGCCGACAACGACGCGGTGTACACGCCAAACCTCGGTGAGTTTCGTGCCAAAAAACTGACTTCGGGCGTGGAGCTGAACATTCCCGAAAATGGCATCGAGAACAACCTGCTCGGTTTCATTGAAAGCGGAAAAGCCGTGGACAAGGATACCTGGTTCGATTTCGACCGCCTGACTTTTGAAACGGGCAGTGCCACGCTGAAACCGGCTTCGCAGGAGCAGTTGAAAAACATCGCCGAAATACTGAAAGCCTACCCCGGTGTGCACGTGAAACTGGGTGGCTACACCGACAACACGGGCAACGCCGCATCCAACCAGAAACTTTCGGAAGAACGCGCCCAATCGGTGAAAACTGAACTTGTGCAACTGGGCATCATTGGTGACCGCCTCGCCGCCGAAGGCTACGGCCAGGAACACCCCGTGGCGAGCAACGAGACGGCGGAAGGCCGGGCCAAAAACCGCCGGATTTCGATCCGGGTGACGACGAAGTAGCTTACTGAAAGGGGAGGCAATCCCAAACGAGGGCCGGGCTGAATCAGTCCGGCCCTCGCTGTGTTTAGGCAGGTAGGTTTGCTTGGGAAGGCGTATCCCGTGAAACGTCCCCGGTGGGTGCGAGCAGGTTGTGATCAGTGAAATCTTTCTCAATCAATTCAAGCACGGTGTCGGCTACTTTTCCGTCGAAAATGTGGAGCGCAACCCATACGCCCCCCCGCCAAAGCCATTTTTTAAGCCAAAACGAATTATTGGGCCGCAACAAACTGCCCAACACGCCCCTGGCGCGCGACTTAAATTTCTCGCGTAGGTCGTCGTTGGAAAGGGTTTCTGGGGTTGTACTAGGCCAACGTATAGGATTTTCGGGAACATCGTCGATGATTGGAATGATGGGTACCATGCACAGGGCATTCCCCGCCGCGTCTTTTCGATAGTCATCTGGGTAGCTGAACTTCAGAGCCTCGGCGGAGTACGCGTCCCTGAAAAGCGGGTTACTCGCCAGTGAATCAACCGGCACGCCAAAGTGGCGCTTCAAAAACCGCTTGCAGTTGAGTCGGCCCAAGTAAAAATCATGGTCCCGGAAGTCCTTAGATACAAACCCACCAAACCCGCCAAATGAACCGCAGGCGATGGCTTTGCTGCCCGAAAGTTTTTGGTTGATTTCGTTGTTCGATTTATCCCTGATGATTCGGGTGCGTTTCGGGCCAACCAGAAATCGGCTGTAATCGTTGGCGTCAAAGGAAGCCTGTATGTCTTCCTGCTTAAACATCAATTGCTGGCGCATGGTATTGAAAATCGGCCCAATCAGGGCTTTCAGATAGGTTTTTGGGGGGTTTTCCCGCTTCGCCAGGGAGCGTTGCAAGCGCTGCGTGAGTTCGGCTTTTTTACCGGTATCGGCCATGTTTGGCTCAACTAACTTCACCACGTCTTCCGCTTGCTCCGGGCTCAGTTGGCGGTTGGTCACCAAAAAAGTGCGTAATCTAGCGTAAGCTCGCTGCTGGGCGTCCTCGTCCTTGACAAATGTCTCAATCTCCTTCGTAAGGTCTTTCGCATCCGCGACGCTGAGGGCGTTTTCGTTAAAATCCACACTGGGGAACGGGTCGATCATCAGGATAGTGTAGCGCAGAGCTTCGGGTTTTTTCAACTCATTGCGTAGGGCGTCTTTGCCGTATTGCTCGAAGAAACTGTTCATTATCTTCTCCGTATCGGTGGCTGAGTTCAGTTCCAGCCGAAGGTTATCTTTTCCATACCCCTGGGCAAACAACCCAACCGTGCGATCCAGTGGGTTGTGCGGAGAGGGAGTGGTGTCGTCGAGGGCGGCCCGCAGTTTCTCGAGTAAAACCCCTTTGCCAAACCGTTCAAAAAACAACTCTTCGGCCCGGTCGAACGGCTCGTTGTTGAGTAGCCCCCCGTCCACGTTGACGGTCGTGTACGGATCGCTGAGGTCGCCCGGAATCGTTTTGGAGTTTCTGCTATTCAGGTTGATGGAAGGATCATCTTGAATAAATTTCAACTTCCGTTCCACCGTTCGGGCGGCTAACCCGACCGGAAAAGCGCCCGTCGCCATTGCGCACGCCCTCAGCAGGGCACAATCTTCCGCCCGACTGAGGCTCACCGGAATTCGCCCATCGCCCGAGTAAGGGCGGTTTGAAAAAACAAAATGCCCGAAATCGAGATGATTGCAGGCGACGTAGGCATCCTGTTCGTCGGGACCGAAAAAGACTTTGTACTGGATGCCCAGCAGATTGCTGAGCGTCACCATTACCTCAAGTTCAGGGGCGATGTAGGGCCGGGCGGGCGGCGGGTCGGTCGTTTTGGTCACCACGCGGTCGGCGATGGTTTCGATAAACGTCGAATTGAGCAGCGATGGCACCAGGTCGTCTTTGATGTCGTCGTTTTTGAGCAACATGGGCAGAATGTTGTCGTCGCCCGTCAGTTCCACCCACGATCGGTAAAGTTTGTTGGTGGCTTTGGCCGCCTCGTTGCCCGGTGAAACCGGCTCGATGGTACTCTGGAGCGCGACGCCCGCGATGATAGCCGTCATCCCCCCGGCGGAGGTGCCATTGAGCAGGTCAATGCAGACCTGGTGCGTCGGTACGGTGACGTCGCCCGCTTTTTTCGCTTTTTCCCACGCTTCAAGGGCTTCGAGGAGGTAATCCATGACGCCGCCGGTGTAGGAACCCGCCGAGACGGCCCCGGCCATCGTAACGGCCAGGTGGAGGGTATTGTCAGTTTCAGCCATGATCGAAGAAGGGTTTAAGGGTTACTTCGTCACGATGTTGGTTGAAAATCAGGTCATTTGCAACAAAACTGAGCGAACGGTCACGGACTGGCGGGCAAACAAAAAACGCCTCCGAATTTCGGAGGCGTTTTTGCATCTATTAGCAAAAAACAAAATGCCGCTTAGGCTTCCACCTTGCCGCGCAGCGAACGCGGGATTTCGACGGTGGCCACGGGCAGGCTGGGGTTGTTCAGCACGGTGACGCCTTCCACTTTCAATTGGTTGACTTTCACCGATTTGCCTAAATCCATGTCGGTGATGTCCACCTCAACGTAATCGGGGATACTGGAGGCCTGGCCGCGGAGTTTCACTTTGCGTAATTTCTGCGTCAGTTTGCCGCCTTTCAATACACCGGGCGAAACGCCTTCAAATTTGAGCGGCACTTCGATGGTAATCGGCTTGCCTTCCACGATTTCAAGGAAGTCAACGTGCAGAATCATCTCGTTGACGGGGTGAAACTGGGCTTCCTGCAAAATGGCTTTGTAAATCGTCCCTTCGATGTTCAGCGTTACTTCGTAGGCGTTCGGCGAGTAAAGCAGATCGCGGAAGAGAATCATCGGGGAGTAAAAGTGGACCTGGTCGGTACCTCCGTAGAGGACACAGGGCACCTGAGCTTCGGCGCGTAGGTCCTTGGAGGCCTTCTTGCCGAGATTCGCTCGTTTATACCCTACAATCTCGAGTTGTTTCATGGGTGAAAAAAAAGTGAAAAGTGTGAAGTGAAACGAGGAAAGAACCGAAGGGCCTTTTCACGTTTCACTAATATTTAATAAACAGCGAGCTAATAGATTCGTGATCACGGATGCGGCCGATGGCTTTGCCGAAGAGTTCGGCCACCGACAGCACGGTAATTTTCGGGTTGGTCTGGCTCAGCGGGATCGTGTCCGACACGATGAGTTCTTCCAGCACCGAATTGGCAATGTTTTCGTGGGCCTTGCCCGACATCACCGGGTGGGTCACAATGGCACGCACCGAAACGGCACCCTTGTCGAGGAGCAACTGCGCGGCTTTGCACATGGTTCCGCCCGTGTCGATGAGGTCGTCGATGAGCACCACGTTGGCCCCTTCCACGTCGCCGATGAGTTGCATCGACGCCACTTCGTTGGCCTTTTTGCGGTGCTTGTCCACGATGACCATGTTCTCGCCGAAGTGCGAGGCAAACCGGCGCGTCCGGGCCACGCCGCCCACGTCGGGCGAGGCAAACACAAGGTTCTCCAGGTTTTTGGCCCGCAGGTGGGGCACGAAAATCGAGGCTCCTTCGAGGTGATCGACCGGGAAATCGAAAAAACCCTGAATCTGCCCGGCGTGGAGGTCGATGGTAATCAGCCGGTCGGCCCCGGCGGCGGTGAGCAGGTTGGCTATCAATTTGGCAGCAATCGACACCCTGGGCTTGTCTTTCCGGTCCTGGCGCGAGTAACCGAAGTAGGGAATCACCACCGTGACGTAGTGCGCCGAGGCCCGGCGGGCAGCGTCGACCATCATCAGCAACTCGAACAGGTTGTCGGTGGGGGCGTTGGTGCTCTGAATCAGGAAAATGTCGCAGCCCCGAATCGATTCATCAAAACTGGGCGACATTTCCCCGTCGGAAAACCGCTGGAGCGTCACCGTGCCGAGGTCTTTTCCGTAGTGCCGGGCAATCTGCCGGGCGAGGTGCTGGGAATTACTGCCGGAAAAAATCTTGACGGGATTGAGGGAAGCCATTGCCGGTAAAATTTCCGCAAAACTAAGAAAAAGAGGCGAGAAAGCAGCACAAACTCTAAACGGACTGCGTTACTCGGCCCGTGTCCAGGTGGTAGTGCGGCCCAGCAACGACACCCCGATGTAGCCGCGCACGTCGAGGCGGTTGCGTTCGGCGAGGGTGATTTTGCAGGAATACGTCTTGCCGTTTTTGGGGTCGTAAATTTTCCCGCCACTCCACACCTTGCCGCCATCGTGTTCAAAATCGCGCAGCAGCACCAGTCCGAGCAACGGGCGGTTGCGCTGGCTTTCATTCTGGTTGTGCTCGTCGAGGCGGGGTTTGCCGTTGAGCATCGGGGTTTTGAGCCAGGCCAATTTCCCGAAAAATTTGCCACCCTGCTGGTAGACCTGGATTTTGCCGTCTTTCTCGGCGTTGAACCAGGTGCCCACAATGTCGGTGGGCGATTGCGCCAGGGCTACGGGGCTGAAAGCTGACAAGCACAGCGCTACGGTCAGGAATCGAAACAGCTTCATGCGGTACGAGTGGAATGGTTTAGGATAAAACGATACGCTGTCGCGCAAATTACGGCGGCAAGGGTGCCGACACCGGCTCCGGCCAGAATGTCGAGCGGGTAGTGCGCTCCAACGTAAATGCGGCTGTAGCTAATCAAAAATGCCCAGACGAATAAAAACCGGGTTAACCGGTGGTAACTGGGGAGCAGCAAGTACAAGATGGTGGCAAAACCAAACGCATTGGCGGAATGGGAAGAAGCGAAGCCGTATTGCCCGCCGCACTCCCAAACGACGTGAACCAACCGCTCGATGCTCGGCTGGTGGCAGGGCCGCAGGCGCAGGAAGCTGGGTTTCATGATACTCGAAGTCACCTGATCCGACAACGCAACGGTGGCTCCGAGCGTAATCGCCAGACCAAAAGCTTTCCGGCGAAATTTCCACCCCAGCCAGACCAGGAGCGCGGCGTAGGCCGGAAACCAGACTTCCCGGTCCGAAATCCAGTACATGACCCAGTCGAGCCACGCAGCGTGTTGCCCGTTCAGCCAGAGAAATGTTTCGGTATCGAGGCGATTGAGGATTTCCATGCTTAAAAACCCAGTACGTCGCGTACCCGCTGGATGGTTTGTCCGGCCACGGCGCGGGCTTTGGTTTCGCCCGCCCGCAGTTCGGCTTCCAGTTCGGCTGAGTGGGTAAAGTAGTGCTGAAAACGCGCGCGTTCAGTGGCAAACCGGTCGACCAACAGCCCAAACAGGGCCTCCTTGGCGTGCCCGTAGCCGTACCCGCCCGCGAGGTAGTTTTGGCGCATGGTTTCCACATCGGTAGGCGCGGCCAGCAGCGAATACAGGGCAAACACCGTATCCGTTTCCGGGTTTTTCGGCGCTTCGAGCGGAGTACTGTCGGTCACGATGCTCATCACCTGTTTTTTCAGCTCTTTTTCCGGCAGAAACACGTCGAGGTAGTTGTTGAGCGACTTGCTCATTTTACGCCCGTCCACGCCCGGCACCGTCATAACCTGCTCGTCGATGCGGGCTTCGGGCAGCACCAGCAATTCCTGCCCGGCGTGGTGGTTGAGGCTAACGGCGATGTCGCGGGTCATTTCAAGGTGTTGCTTCTGGTCTTTACCGACGGGCACCAGGTTAGCATTGTAGAGCAAAATGTCTGCGGCCTGCAAAACCGGATACACGAACAACCCGGCGTTGACGTCGGAGAGCTGATCGGATTTGTCCTTGAAGGCGTGGGCGTTGGCCAGCATCGGAAACGGTGTGAAGCACTCCAGCAACCAGGCCAGTTCGGTATGCTCCGGCACCCGCGACTGCCGCCAGAACACGTTGCGCGTGGTGTCGAAGCCGCAGGCCAGCCAGGCCGCCGCCACGGCGTACACATTTTCGCGGCGCGTGGGGCCATCTTTGATGGTGATCAGCGAATGCAGGTCGGCGATAAAGAAGAACGATTCGTTGGCGGGGTCTTTCGAAAGCTCGATGGCGGGCAAAATCGCCCCGAGCAAATTGCCCAGGTGCGGGCGGCCCGAGGATTGAATGCCGGTCAGAATTCTTGCCATGTACAGTTGGTGAGCGTTTGGGTCGCAAATATCCAGAAAAAGCCCGGCCCCGCCCAATACCCACCCGAAGCATTTGCGTAAATTGCCCCGCTAACGCATTGCTGCATGCCTACCCTGCACCCGACCACCTTCGATTACCTTCGTCAGCTTCGCCAAAACAACAACCGGGAATGGTTTCATTCCCACCGTAAGGAGTACGATCGGGTGAAGGCCGGGATGGAGGCGCTCATCGCCGAATTGATTGGTAAAATCGGGGCATTTGAGAATTTTGCCACCCTCCAGGTGAAAGAATGCAACTACCGCATTGCCCGCGACGTGCGATTTTCAGCCGACAAATCGCCGTATAAAACCTGGCTGGCTGCGTCGTTTGCCGAAGGAGGCCGGAAGGCCAGCCGGATGGATTACTACCTGCACATCCAGCCCGACGGCGAGTCGTTTCTGGGCGGCGGCATGTACGCCCCGACGCCGGAGCAACTGGCCCGCTACCGGCAGGAAGTGGATTATAACGCCGCCGGGTTGAAGGCGATTCTCGGAAACACCGACTTTGCCGCGACGTTCGGCGAACCGGAAGGAACGCAATTGAAAACCGCGCCGAAAGGCTACGCCAAAGACCACCCCGACATTGACCTGCTGCGTCGGACGCAGTTGTTTTTCTGGCACAAATTCACCGATGCCGAGGTACTGTCCGCCGATTTCGGCGACCGCGTCACGGCCGCCTGCCGGGTGCTCAAACCCTTTCTGGATTTCATGAATGCCGCCCTGCTGGAAGAAGCGTGACGATGCCACGCCCGATACATTAAAAAAGCCGGTGGTCGTAATTGACCACCGGCTTTTTCGTTAAATGTTCGTTCTGAAAATCAGGCGACTTCGTTCTCTACGAGTACCGCCTCTTTTTTCATTGGTTTGATGCGGATAATCCGCACCTTGTCGAGCAGTTTGATGACGGGGTAGGTTGGATCGAACTCGTACCATTTTGCGCCAAAATTCACGTTGTTCGGGCGCTTGTGGTGATTGTTCTGGAACAATTCGCCCATCATCAGCAGGTCGAAAATCAACGAGTTTTTAGAGCGATCGTTGTTGTCAAAATTCTGGTAACCGTACTTGTGCCCGCTCCAGTTGACGATGGCCCCGTGAATCGGCCCCATCAGGAAGTGAATCGGCAACAGCAGGAAAAACGCCCAGTGCATGTCGAGCCAGATGTAAGCGGCAATGTACATCAGTACGTAAGCCGTGCCCCAGCCAATCCGCGACACGTACGAGTCACCGAGGATTTCGAGGCTGCGCCAGTGCGGGTAATTTTTGTCGAATTGCGCCTCGACTTTCTTCTTCCCGAACAGAATCGCGTTGTAAATGTCCTTCGTCTTCCACATCATCGTAAACACGTTTTTGGTGTGGTGCGGCGAGTGCGGGTCGCGGGGCGTGTCGCTGAAGGCGTGGTGCATCCGGTGAAGGATGGCGTAACCACGGGGACTGAGGTAGCTCGAACCCTGCGAAATGTAGGTCAGGATGTAGAAGAAGCGTTCCCAGAACTTGTTCATCGTGAACATCTTATGCGCCGAATACCGGTGCAGAAAGAACGTCTGGCTGAACAGCGAGAGGTACCAGTGAACAATGAATGCGGGGAGAACAAGTGCCATTGAGAAAGAAAGGGAGTAGGAGTTGCGGTTTAGTATCGACAAATTTAGTCAAATAACCGGATACGGAGGGCTAAAGTTGTCTGATCGTTGCATTTTATTTAGAAACGTCCCCGGTGTCACAGCGTCGTGGTGGCGTAGGTGATCAGGTTGGCTCCCATGCGGAGCGCCTGCTGGCGAAGGTCTTCGGGGTCGTTGTACACTGATTGGTCTTCCCAACCGTTTCCCAAATCGCATTCGTAGCTGTAAAAGCACACCAGCCGACCCTGAAAAATCAGCCCGAAACCCTGCGGAGCCTTGCCGTCGTGCTCGTGTACTTTGGGCAGGCCGTTGGCAAAATCGAAGCGGGCGTGGTAGATGGGGTGGTTGTAGGGCAGTTCCACGAAACTCAGTTCGGGAAACACCTTTTTCATTTCCCGCCGGATGAACTTATCGAGGCCGTAGTTGTCGTCGATGTGCAGAAAACCGCCGCCCATCAGGTAGCGACGCAGGTTCTGGGCCTCGGCTTCGGTGAAGACGACATTGCCGTGGCCGGTCATATGAACAAACGGATAACTGAACAATTCCGGGCTGCCCACTTCGACGATGTCGTCTTCGGGAAAAATGTTGGTGCGCAGGGTTTGGTTGCAGAACTTAATGAGGTTGGGCAACGACGTTTTGTTGGCGTACCAGTCGCCACCGCCGCCGTACTTCAGCTTCGCAATTTTATAGCCCGGCGGCTGGGCTGAAGCAGTGAAGAATGAAAAATGAAGAATGAAAAATGAAAAACCCAGGATTCGGAAAAGCCGGTTCGGTGCAAAAATTCGATAATTCATTGATTCAGAAGATTTAACGTGTGTACCGCCACCAACCCGGCGGTTTCGGTACGCAACCGGCTGGGGCCGAGGCTGACGGGCATAAACCCCGCCGCCAGCGCCTGCTCGATTTCTTCCGGCGAAAAATCACCTTCGGGGCCAATCAGCACGCAGTACTCCTCAGCAGGCTTTGATTCTCGGTGCAGCAACTTTCGTTCCCCTTCTTCGAGGTGCGCAATGAAGGATTGGGAATTGGCGTGCTGGGCAGGCGTATTTTTCAGAAAATTATCCAATCGTTGCAGGTCGTTCAACGCCGGTAGCCACATCTGTTGCGATTGCTTCAAAGCGCTGATGACCACGTTTTGCAGGCGCTCCAGTTTCAACGCCCGTCGTTCGGAATAACGGGTTTCGAGAAACGAAATTTCGTCCACGCCAATTTCGACGCATTTCTCCAGCATCCACTCGATTCGGTCGGTGTTTTTCGTCGGCGCAATGGCCAGGTGGATGCGAAACGGGCGTTTTTCGGTAAATGTTTTGGTCAGAATCCGCACCTCGCAGCGGCGGGCATCGGCGCGGGTGATTTCGGCCTCGTACCAGCCACCCTTGCCGTCGGCGACGTGCAGCCGGGCACCCACACCAAGGCGCAGGACTTTCACCGCGTGACGCGACTCGTCGGCGTCGAGAAACGGCTGTTGGGCCAGGTTAGGTTGGTAGAAAACGGCCATCAGGTGGATTCGCAGAACAGTTCCGGTGAAGTGGGTAGGAGCAGAGAGCCTACTCGGCTTCGTCTTCGTCGATGCTTTTGAACGAATACAACGTGGGGTCAAGTTTTAACGCGCCCGCGTTAAAATCCCGAATGAATTTTCCGATGGCTTCGTCGGTGACGGCTTCGACGTTGAGGCAAATGTCGAGGTCGATGCCGAAGTCGGACGAGGTGTCCAGTTCAAGGTGCTCCTGCACTTTGATTTCCTCCGATTCTTCAATTTCCTCAATGAGTTCGGTAATAAATAATTCAACCTCTTCGTCCAGATCCTCGTCGGCCTTGTAGGTTTCGTCGCGCATTTCGATGGGCATGTACAATGGAAACGACTTGGCGGCCTTGCGCTCGGCCTCTTCGTACACCAGGCTGCTGTGGTGGAGCCGGAGTGTGTACATGACCGAGTCGAAAATAACCTCCCGGCCCAGGTGCTGACCCACAAACTGGAAGTGCGCGAATTCGTCGCCGGTCGGTTCGTCGAGGTCCTCGTTGGGCGTGTACACGAACGAGCGCCGGACTTTCTGGCATTCTTCGCGGAGTTGCCGGATTTCTTCCGGGTCATAACCAGGGTTGTGCGTCGCAGGCATGGGGTTTTGGGGGGATTGATTGAACCGCTAAATAAAAAAACAAAGCCCGCATTTATGCAGGCGGGCTTGTTGTTTGTGAGAAGGCTGAAGGGAGAAGTCAGAAGTCTGAAGTGAGAAGACGGAGTAAACTTCGGTGTAAAATACACTCCCTGATTTCAGAACTCTGACTTCAGACTCAATCTACCGCACCATCAGCAGTTCGCGGTACTTCACCAGCGGCCATTCGTCGTCGTCGATAATGAGTTCAAGTTTGTCCACGCAGTAGCGGATGTCTTCGAAGTAATTTTTCACTTCCGACGAGTAGAGCATGGCCCGTTCGGCGGTGCCTTCGGTGGCATTGGCGCGTTTGCGGGCCTCGGTCATTTCTTCCACCAGAGTCTGGATGCGCGAGGTGTACTCGGCGATGCGCTTGATGGTCTCAATAGTTGTGGCGTAGTAGCGTTCCTCGATGCCGATGTCCTTCTGGCCCTTCACGTTTTCGACTAATTGCGTCTGGTATTTCAGGGCGGTCGAAACGATGTGGTTGATGGCCAGATCGCTGATCACCCGCGACTCGATCTGCACCTTTTTGATGTAATTCTCAAGTTCGATTTCGTAGCGGGCTTCGAGTTCTTTTTCGGTGAAAATGCCGTGTCGGGTGAACAGGTCCACCACGTCGTGCCGGATGTAGGCCGCCAGGGCTTCAGGTGCCGCCTTGATGTTGGCCAAACCCCGCTTTTCGGCTTCTTCCACCCATTCATCGGAGTAGCCGTTGCCTTCGAAGCGAATGCGTTTGGAGTCGGTGATGTAGCCCTTCAATACTTCGGCAATAGCCAGTTCCTTTTTCATGTCTTTGGCCATGAGCGCGTCCATGTCAGCGCGGAACTGCATAAGTTGATTGGCCACGATGGTATTGAGCACGGTCATCGGCGAAGCGGAGTTGGCCGATGACCCGACCGCCCGGAATTCGAATTTATTGCCCGTGAAAGCAAACGGCGACGTGCGGTTGCGGTCGGTGTTGTCGAGCAGCAGCGACGGAATTTTATTGATGCCCAGCTTGAGGTACACGTTGTCGCCTTTTTCGAGCTTAATCTCCCCTACTTTTTCCAGTTCATCGAGGGCGCGGCTCATTTCACTGCCCAAAAACACCGACATGATGGCGGGCGGGGCTTCGTTGGCGCCGAGGCGGTGTTCGTTGCCTGCGGTGGCGATGCTGGCCCGCAACAGGTCAGCGTAGTCGTGAACGGCCTTCATCACGTTGACAAGAAAGGTCAAAAACCGCAGATTCTCCTTTGGTTTGCTGCTCGGTCCGAGCAGGTTGATGCCCGTGTCGGTGCTGAGCGACCAGTTGTTGTGCTTGCCCGAGCCGTTGATGCCCGCGAAAGGTTTTTCGTGGAACAACACCCGCAATTTGTGCCGGGCGGCCACTTTGGTCATCAGGTCCATCAGCAACGCGTTGTGGTCGCAGGCCAGGTTGGCCTCCTCGAAGGTCGGGGCGACTTCGAATTGCGCCGGAGCGACCTCGTTGTGGCGCGTCCGGACGGGCATCCCGAGCCGGTGGGCTTCCATCTCAAATTCGACCATGAAGGCGTTAATGCGTGGCGGAATCGAGCCGAAGTAATGATCTTCGAGTTGCTGGCCCTTGGCCGGGGCGTGGCCAAACACGGTGCGGTCGGCCATCATCAGGTCGGGGCGGGCGTTGTAAAGCGCCTCGTCCACCAGAAAATACTCCTGTTCAGCGCCGAGCGTGGGCGTCACTTTTTCGACGTTTCGGTCGAAATACTCATTCATCACCTTCGTGGCGATTTTATCAACGAGCTCGATGGACTTCAAAAGCGGCGTTTTGTAATCGAGCGCCTCGCCCGTATAGGCCACAAACACGCTCGGAATGCAAAGCGTGGAGGTGCCGCCCGCATTTTCGTAAATAAAAGCGGGCGACGATGGATCCCAACCGGTGTAGCCACGGGCCTCGAAGGTGGAACGGATGCCGCCGTTGGGAAACGACGAGGCGTCTGGTTCCTGCTGCACGAGGGCCGATCCTTTGAATTTCTCGACGGCCTTGCCACTGCCTGGCACAATGTCGAAAAAGGCGTCGTGTTTTTCGGCGGTCGCCCCCGTCAGGGGTTGAAACCAATGCGTGTAGTGGGTGGCACCCTTGCCGAGCGCCCAGGCTTTCATGGCAGCGGCGACTTCGTCGGCGGCTTCCCGGTCGATGCGGGAACCGGTTTGAATGGCATTTGTGATTTTCAGGTACGCTTCCGGACTCAGCAGCGAGCGCATCACTTCGTCGCTGAAGGTCATACTGCCATAGTACTCCGTGACTTTCTCGGAAGGCATTTTAACAATCGTGGCGGGACGGGACTGCGCCAGTTCGAGCGCTTTAAAACGGGCAATGGCCATTGGGTGAACTGTGGGAAAGGGTGGTAAAACTTGGGCCTAAAAGTAAACACTTTTGCCTCTTTACCGGTTAATCGCGCCTGTTTTTCGCCCCCTTTTGTCAAAAGGAAAGCCCGCTCAAGTAAATCAGGATAAAGTTTATTCCAAACTAAAATTGTTTCGGCTGTATCGAAGAATAAATTAAATTTTTTCAAGAATACAAAAGAAAAAGGACTAATTCAAGAAATTAACCAACGATTATTAAAGCAAATCTGATAATCACGAGTATTTTTGTAAGGCAACCCGAAACCACAACGCGAATCTGTTTCCTTTCACCTTCAACACGTGTTCACTTCTACCATGGCAAAGTCGAAACTGGAGTACATCTGGCTGGATGGGTACAAACCCACCCAAAGCCTGCGCAGCAAAACCAAGATTGAAAGCGATTTCAGCGGGAAACTTGAAGACTGCCCGATGTGGTCGTTTGATGGCTCTTCCACCGAGCAAGCTCCGGGCGGTTCGTCGGACTGTCTGCTGAAACCGGTCGCCATTTTCCCCGATCCGGCCCGAAAAAACGCCTTTCTGGTGATGACCGAAGTGCTCAACTCGGATGGCACCCCGCACGAATCGAACGGCCGTGCCACGATTGACGACGACGACAACGATTTCTGGTTCGGTTTCGAACAGGAATACTTTCTCTGGAATCCCGAAACCAACAAACCGCTCGGTTTCCCGGCGGGCGGCTACCCGGCTCCGCAGGGCCAGTACTACTGCTCGGTGGGCGCGGCCAACGCGTATGGCCGTGACCTCGTGGAAGAACACCTCGATCTGTGCCTCGAAGCGGGTCTCAACGTCGAAGGCATCAACGCCGAAGTGGCGGCGGGTCAATGGGAATTTCAGGTGTTTGCCAAAGGGGCCAAGGCCGCTGGCGACGAAGTGTGGATTGCCCGCTACCTGCTCGAACGCGTGGGTGAAGCCCACGGCGTTTCCATCAACTGGCACTGCAAGCCCCTGGGTGCCACCGACTGGAACGGCTCGGGTATGCACGCCAATTTCTCCAACGGAATTCTACGCACGGCGGGCAGCAAAGTGGCTTACGACAAAATCTGTCAGGCTTTCGCACCCGTCATTTCCGAACACATCGCCGTGTACGGGGCCGACAATCACCTGCGCCTGACGGGTAAGCACGAAACCCAATCCATCGACCGCTTCAGCTACGGCATCAGCGACCGGGGCGCGTCGATTCGCATCCCCATCGCCACCGTGGAGCGGGGCTGGAAGGGCTGGCTCGAAGACCGCCGCCCCAACTCGGCTGCCGATCCGTACAAAGTGGCCGCCCGCATCATCAAAACCGTGAAACCGGTGGAGGTGTAGGTGCATTATGCTCGTCTTTCTTCTCACAAAAGCCCCCAGCCTCGCGGTGGGGGCTTTTTGCGTTTAGGAACCTGGGGCGGGAAGCTGGCGGTTAGACTGTAACTTTGCAGCAAAATACCATCGCACGGTGGGCTTCTGATTGAACATGAAAAAAGTCGCATTTTATACGCTGGGTTGCAAGCTCAACTTTTCGGAAACGTCGACCATTGCCCGGAGTTTCGAGCAGCGGGGTTACCAGCGGGTGGAGTTCAACCAAACGCCGGATATTTTTATCGTGAATACCTGCTCCGTGACGGACAACGCCGATAAAAAATGCCGGAAAATTGTTCGGGAAGCGCAGAAAATCAACCCCGCCGGCTACATCGCCATCATTGGCTGTTACGCGCAGTTGAAACCGCAGGAAATTGCGGACATCGAAGGCGTCGACGCCGTTCTCGGAGCGGCGGAGAAATTTCGGCTTGTGGAGTTGCTTGACGATTTTGTAAAAGTGCCCACCGGTCAGGCGCGGGTGTTTAATACCAACATCGAAGAAGCACTCGACTACCACGCCAGTTATTCGCTCAACGACCGGACGCGTACGTTTCTAAAGGTGCAGGACGGCTGCGACTACCCCTGCGCGTACTGCACGATCCCACTGGCCCGGGGTGCGAGTCGGTCCGACACGATTGAAAACGTGGTCCAAGCCGCGCGGGATATTGCCGCTCGTGGGCGGTCCGCCGGTGTGGTGAAGGAAATCGTATTGACGGGCGTAAACATCGGCGATTTTGGCCTGCGCGACGGGCAGCGTGCCGAAACGTTTTTCGGCTTGGTAAAAGCCCTCGATGAGGTCGAAGGCATCGAACGGTTCCGGATTTCCTCCATCGAACCCAACCTGCTCACCGACGAGATCATCGAGTTGGTGGCCCAGTCAAAACGATTTGTACCCCATTTTCACGTACCGCTGCAATCGGGTTCCAATCAGGTGCTGGGCCTGATGCGTCGGCGCTACCGGCGCGAACTCTACGCCGACCGGGTGGCTAAAATCAAGCAGCTCCTGCCACACGCGTGCATCGGCGTCGACGTGATTGTGGGCCATCCGGGTGAGACGGAAGCTGAATTTTTGGAAACGTACCATTTTCTCAACGACCTGCCCATCTCGTACCTGCACGTATTCACCTATTCCGAACGGCCCAACACCAACGCGTTGAACATCAGGCCGGTTGTACCGCAAAGCCAGCGCGCTGAGCGCTCGAAGCAACTTCACATTCTGTCCGATAAAAAACGCCGGGCCTTTTACGAAAATCAGATAGGGCGTCTCGGCACCGTTTTGTTCGAAGAAGACATCGAGGATGGAATGATGCAAGGTTTCACCGAAAACTACGTGCGCGTGGTGGCGAAATACGACCCGCTGCTGATCAACGAATTGAAGGAAGTAACCCTGATGGCTATCAATGATCGTGGTTTGGTCGAGGTGGCCGAACCGGAATTTGCCTGAACCCCGCGACTACCGCCCTGATTCAGACAAAAAGAAGAAGCCGCGTCCCAAAGGGTCGCGGCTTCGTTCTATGCAACAAAACCACAGGCATCACCCTGTGGCTTTGTTCGTCAGGGCTTACAAAAACTCCCTCCTAATTGACTTCGACCAAAAATTCATCGTGCTGGCTGACGTCCAGACCGCTCTTTTCATCATCCTCGGTAACGCGCATCGGCAGGATTTTGTCCGTGATGAAAAGTAGGATGTACGACATGAAGAAGGCAAAAGCCGACACCACCACGAGCGCAATCATATGGGCTTTGAAGGTAGTAAAGAACCCATAAGCCAAACCGTCGGCTGATCCGTCAGCGGCCAGCGCCGAGTTGATGGTGTGGGTGGCAAACAAGCCCGTCATGATCATCCCGACCATCCCGCCGATGCCGTGGCAGGGGAACACGTCGAGGGTATCGTCGAGGGTGCCTTTCGCTTTCAGGTGGGCGAAAAAGTTGGACGTAATCCCGGCAATGGTACCAATGAACAGCGAAACGGGAATCGTCACGAAACCCGCAGCGGGCGTGATGGCCACCAGGCCGACCACGGCCCCGATGCAAAAGCCAAGCGCCGATACCTTCTTGCCTTTCGAGGCGTCGAACAGCACCCACGCCAGACCAGCAGCAGCAGCAGCGAAGTTGGTCGTCGCGAAGGCCGACACAGCGAGGGGCGTAGCTCCGACGGCCGAACCGGCGTTAAAACCAAACCAGCCGAACCAGAGCAAACCCGTGCCCAACAGCACAAAAGGAATGTTGGCCGGTGGCAGGAATGTAGCATCGAGGTGCGATTTGCGGCGCTTCAGGTAGATGGCTCCCGCCAGCGCGGCCCAACCTGCCGACATGTGAACGACCGTACCCCCGGCAAAGTCGAGGACGCCCAGTTTGAAGAGGAAACCTTCGGGATGCCAGGTCCAGTGGGCCAGTGGGCTGTACACGAACAGGCTAAACAGCACCATGAACAGCACGTACGACTTGAAGTTGATGCGCTCGGCCATCGACCCCGTTACCAGGGCCGGTGTGATGACAGCAAATTTCAACTGAAACATCGCAAACAAAGCCAGCGGAATGGTGGCTGCGAGCGACCAGGGTTTGCCATCGAGCACGTTCTGGAACATGAAGAACGTCCTTGGATTGCCGATGACACCGCCGATGGAATCGCCAAAAGCAAGGCTGAATCCCACTACGACCCAGAGAACGGAAATAACGCCCATGCCAATGAAACTCTGGAACATGGTCGAAATCACGTTTTTCGTGTTGACCATCCCGCCGTAGAAATACGCCAGGCCGGGGGTCATGAGCAGCACGAGGGCCGAGGCCACGAGCATCCACGCGATGTCGCCGCCGTTGAGGCCTTCGGTCACGATTTTGGTGGGCAGTGCGGGCATCAATGCGCCCGCAAAGGCGATGACCACCAGGATAATCAGGGGAATGTAGGATGGTTTTTGCATAGAACGGGTTGATTTAAGGGTGGTTCGGAAAGGTTAAACAGGGAGTTAAAATTTAAAGATGGCCGCCATGCCGAGCGTGGTCTGTGATTTTTTAAGCTTTTGCTCGCCGTCCAAAAACTTATTCTTGTCGTAATTGTCCACGCGCACTTCGGGCTTGAGCAGCACGTGCCCATCGGCGAGGGTAATATTGGCCGTCAGGGTGAATGAATTCACTTTCGTACCGCTTCCATCGGCGGCAACTATGGCACGAACACCGCCTGAGTTGTCGAAATAATCGTAACGGACACCAAGTCCGAATTTCCCCGTGAAGGCGTAATTTGAATAGAGGGCGATTCCACTCCAACTCGTGGACTTGGGAACGTCAGTCCCGGTAAAATAGGGATTGAGTTGTTGATAACCCCCTTTCTGGGTACCAGCTACGGCGTTCAGTCCGAGAAAAAATTTCTCCGAAATCTGGTAGGTAGTCGTCAAATCGTAAATGGCGTACACCCCGGTGGAATCCTTGCCATTCGCTTTTTTGTTGGCCTCGTTCGATATGGCCGTATTGAGGTATACGTTCCAGCCTTTCACCGGGGAGAAAAACAACTGACCAATGAATCCTTTCGCGTGGTTGTTGTCGTAAATGCGATCCACGTTGTTCACGACCCCCAGCATGAGGTAGGCCCGGTCGCTAAACGCATACTGGCCTTTCAAACCAATGTGGTAGAAAGGACCGTTGTTAAACAGGTTTGACAAGGAGTAATTGTAGTTAACAGGGGCATCGATCACCTCGTAACCAATGTGGGTGCCAAACTGGCCTGCCGTAAACGAAAGTTTGGGGGTCGCTTTTAAGGTTACGTAGGCTTGCTTGATAACAAGTGAGGTAGAAGTTGCCGCTCCAGTGTTAAGCGATACGGTGTTCCCGTAATTGCCCAAGTCAGAAAACGGACCGAACGTCAGATCGAACACGGCGTCTACTTTGTCAGAGGTATAACTGGCCTTTGCCTGAACCAAACCGATGCCAAACTGACCAGCCCGCTGATCGAAGGCCCTGGCTCCGCCGTTCACGCCCGTGTTCAACTGATCGAAAGGCTTATTGAAGTTTCCGAAATAGTACGTATCCAGGTAGCCGGAAAACGTAAATTTGCCTTCTTCTTTCTTTTGAGTACTGTCAGTCGGCTGCACCGTTGCGGCGTTGCGGAGACCGGGGGCGTTCTTGGAATGTTCGGGTGTGTCGGTTGCGCTGGCAGATAGGGCGCAAAACAAAGAAAAAACGGGTAAAAAGAATTTATTCATAATATTATTTGGTTACGGTAGGGAAGATGGCCAGTTTTGTTTCTTGCCCAAAGGTTGAGCAAGAATTGCATAAATCCAAAAATAAGGTTTTAAAAATCCGTTATTTTGGACAATTTCCTGAATAATCTTCAAATTTATCTATTTAGAATTGGTATATTTATAAGTTTTTCAGTTTAAAAGGTGTTTTTTAAGATATTTTGTTATTTGGTAAAATAAACGAATATTCTATTATAAGAATAAAAGGTAGCCCTCCCCGGAAAGTGCAATAAAAAACCCCGACTTGCGGCGGGGTGAGGGTAAAAAAAGAAACTGAATGACGGCCTACTCAGCGTGGAGCCAGGCTTTTTTTGACAGAAGCGTTTCCTCGTCTTCTTCGTGGTCCGGGTCGGGTACGCAACAATCGACGGGGCAAACCGCTGCGCACTGCGGTTCCTCGTGAAAGCCCATGCATTCGGTGCATTTATCGGAAACGATGTAATAAAATTCGTCGGAAACGGGTGTCTGCAATTCCTTTCCCGACACGATCGTGCCATCGCCCAGTTCGACGTCGTCCAGTTGCGTACCGCCGCTCCAGGTCCATGCCACGCCGCCTTCATAAATGGCGGTATTGGGGCACTCCGGCTCGCAGGCACCGCAATTAATGCACTCTTCGGTGATCATGATGGCCATACCAATCCAGATTTTAGTAACTTCGAAGGCTGATTATCAATTCAGCAACAAATGTAACGAAAGAAAGTTTGACCGTCCAACAAAAAACTCTAAGTGACGTTCAGATATGATTTTGGAAAGGCTAAAAATCTATCGGCTTAATGGACTTAAACGCACGGATTGAAGCCTTCGTCCGCCTCGGGGAATGGCTGTTGTACGAACAAACGAAACCTGTTTTGACCCAGTGGGCCGTGAAAGCTCAGAATGAAAACAGCTGGTTTACGACCGAATCGGTCCACCTCGCCCTCGAAAATGTGGCTCGGTCGTACCTGAACCAACAGGCGCTTTTCGGTTGGGCGAATCATTACCCCGGATTAAGCTCGTTGGAAACTCACCCGAATCCGCTCGCCGTTGGGGTCATCATGGCGGGCAACGTTCCGGCCGTGGGTTTCCACGACGCACTGTGCGTGCTCCTTGCCGGTCACCGCTTGCTGGCAAAACTCAGTTCCCAGGACAGTGTGCTCATGCGGGCGCTGCTGGGTCAACTCATTGAAATCGAACCCCGATTTGGCGAACGCATCACGCTGGTCGAGCGGCTGAACGACGCGGAAGCCGTTATCGCCACCGGCAGCGACAATTCGGCCCGCTACTTCGAATACTATTTTGGCAAAAAGCCGCACCTGATTCGGAAAAACCGTACGTCGGTCGCGTTGCTCACAGGGCTGGAACCAGTGGCAGAACTCCGCAACCTCGGCAGCGATATCCTGACGTACTTCGGGCTGGGTTGCCGGAACGTGTCCAAGCTATACGTGCCTGAGGATTACCGCTTCGACGAATTTTACGAAGCCATCGAACCCCTTGCCGACGTGGTACTCCAGCACAAATACCACAACAACTACGATTACAACAAATCGGTCATGCTCGTCAACCAAACTCCTTTTTTGGACAACGGATTTCTGATGATTACCGAAAACGTGGCGCTGGTCTCGTCCGTCTCCGTGGTGCATTTCGAGCGATGCCCGCACCTGGACGCAGCGAAAGAAGCGATTCGGGCTGAGTCGGAACGGATTCAGTGCGTGGTGACCGCAGGAGGCTGGCTACCCGGCAGCGTACCCTTCGGCGGCACTCAGTCGCCCAGCCTGCCCGATTACGCCGACGGGGTGGACACGATGGAGTTTCTTACTTCACTGAGTGATTGAGTGAGGGGGTGATTGAATGAGAATTTAAATGGATTTTCCTCACTCAATTACCCCCTTACTCAATCACTCAATATTTCCAACTCGTCAGGTCGGCTCCTTTCGGGGCGTTCCGCTCGAGGAGGTTCAGAATTTTCGGAACGTACATCGAATTGTAGCGCAGGCGGCTGCGGTAGTTGGGCTGGGTGGGGTCGCCATTCCAGCAATGTTCGGCCCGATCGCCGTAGGCCACTTCGCTGTCGGCGGGCGGATTTTGGGCGCTTTTCAGAAACGCTTCCATTTTGTACACGGCGTTATTGAGGTAGTAATTGTCCATATCGCCGCAGTAAATCGCGATTTTGCCGCGTAGTTTCGGACCCAGTTTCGCCCAGTCGCGGCGGAGAATGTGGAGCAAATCGTAGTGTTCGCGCCAGTGCGTTGCTACTGACGAATCGATTTTCCCCGTCACCTTGTCAAAAATTCGTTTCGGATACCCGTCGGCACCGCAGGGGGAGTACACGGCTTCCCAGATATCCCACTGCCCGCCGGAGCGCGAGTGGGTGCCCAGGGCCAGTTCGAGGTGGTTCATGTCGGCGATGGTGCATTTTATGTGGCCGAGATAATCGCGCTTACCGGGTCGGGGTGTTTGTTTCCAGGGGCTTTCGAGGTGATACGCATTTTTGTCCCGGTATATATCAATCACCGTGTAATCGCTGAAGGCAATCGGATCGGGACAGGCCGCGAAGCAGCCGCCGTATTCGTCCGGGTAGAAAACCTGCGCGGCGAGCGCCTCCCAGCCGCCCGTCGAGCCGCCGTAGAGAAACCGCGCCCACCCCTGACCGATGCCGCGAAACTGTTTCTCAATGGCGGGAATCAATTCGTAGGTGATGGCATCGCCGTACGGCCCAAGGTTGGCCGAGTTGACGGCATACGAATCGTCGTAGTAAGGATTGGCGTGTTGAATTTCAATGACGAGCATTCGGGGAAAACCGGGGCCGGTCCAGCCTTTGTAAAAATCGTACGCCTCCTGTTCCTGTATCCGCTTGTAGCCGTAAATGCCGAAACGCGGCACATAATCACTCGTGTCGGTGGTGGTCGGTGGGTTTTCGCGCCACCCAGCGAATTCGGCGGGAAAGTGACCGTGGTTGATACAAAGCGGGTAGCGGGCCTCGGGGTGCTGGTCGAATCCCTCGGGCAGCAACACCCAGGCGCTCAGGTACCAGTCGCGCCCCCAGAATTTGCTGAGGCGCTCGGATTTAATCCGGACGTGTTTTATGTACTTCGTTTCCCCCGTTTTGGGGTCGGGGAGGGGCGGGTTATGTTTCGTGAGGGCCAGGTTGATCACGCCCGGCTTTTTCGGGTCGATCCGCACCTTCACAGGCACGCTGTACAAATTACCGGGTGCCGTGCGCCACTGCTGGCCTTCGCCCCGGTCCATCGGGAGTTTGACGGTGTGGCCGTCGCCGCGCCGGAAGGTTTCGTAGCGGTGAAGCAGTGCCTGCACCCAGTATTCGCCTGGAGGCAACTGGTTTAGGCTGCGAACCGGATAACCGAAGGCTTGGCCGTCGACGGCGGCGGGTTTGCCTGCCGGCCAGTTTTCGACGTCCGTGCCAAATACGAGTTGCGAACCGGCTTCTTCGGAGACCTGGTTTTTCGGTTCCGTCCGGTTGTTGTCGGCGATGAAGAGCAGCAACCGTCCATCCAGTGGCACTCGGGAAAATTCGGCGGGAAACGTAACCTGGAAGCGGGTTTGGGCCTGCACGGCGAAACTGATGAGCAGGGCGAAAGAGAAGGCGTAGAATTTGCGCATGGTAAGGCAGATTTTCGGTGTCGAAAACTACACTTAAAATGCATCCCCATCACAGCGAGGGAATTAAATCCGCTGACGCGCAGTGCTCAGACGCGCACTCCCTTGCTATGAATAAATGATCCAAAAAGAATGACGTACGAAGCCTACATCCGCCGAGAACTGCAAGCCTGGGAGCGGGCCATGGTTCGGCCACCCTCCCTGACCAACCGGCTGGCCAAATCATTGCAGCGGCGCATCAACAACCTGATTCCCGAAAAAGTCCATCAGGTCATCACGGCGGGCATTAAGCACATGACCCGCGCCGTGTTGTTCGGGGCTGAGTACACAACGCGCCAGCCGGTGGAGGGCAAATCGTTGCAGGAGCGTGAAATCAATGCCCGGCGGCGGATTGATTTTTACAAAAAAGCAGGAGCCGCCGAAGGGGGCGTCACCGGCGCGGGCGGGTTCTGGTTTAGCCTGGCCGATTTTCCGTTGCTGCTGGGGCTGAAGCTGAAATTGCTTTATGACCTGGCTGCGCTGTACGGACATTCGATGGACGACTACCGCGAACGCCTGTTCGTCCTGCACATTTTTCAACTGGCTTTTTCGAGTCACGG
The DNA here is from genome assembly GCA_965249815.1 of Spirosomataceae bacterium. Lineage (GTDB taxonomy): Bacteria > Bacteroidota > Bacteroidia > Cytophagales > Spirosomataceae > JAJAZB01. The sequence continues at coordinate 4,076,633 of CBDFMV010000003.1, forward strand.
ACACCGCCGCGACGTGTTTCTCCGGATGAAAAACTGGGAAACGAAAGCATTGCCCGACGACATCAACGCCTTTGACTGGCGCACCTTTCAGCAGGAGTACCGCGATTACATCGACCTCGCCAAACTGGCCCAGCTCATTCCGGTCATCGGCGCGGCGGTGGGGTTTGTGGTCAATTACCGCCTGCTCGACAAACTGGGCAAAACCGCCATGAACGCGTACCGGATGCGATGGATGGAAGAAGTGAATAAAGAGAATAGAGTAAAGAGCATAGAGTAGAGCGAATAGACCCGTTTATCCTCTCTCTTCTTTTCTCTCTCTACAACGCCGTCCGGATGCGGAAACCGATTTGGCGGTATTTCCCGTCCTGGAACGTGGTCACCACTTCGAGGCCAAGCGTTTTCAGGATGCCGCTGAATCCGTAGCCGACTTCAAAGAGGTTGGTGTTTTTGGTGAAGAACGAGTTGACTAACACGCTTTCCCGCAATCCGGCCAATTGCAGCGCCGGAATCTGCGTGAGCAGAAACTTGCGGAAGGCGTAATCGCCGTGAACCTGCGCGTAGCGGTCGGCGGTCGAAAAGGTGTAGTAGTCGAGCAGCCGGAAGTTTTCCAGGCCTTCATTCTGAAAAATTGTCTGGTTACCGTTGAAATGCTTGAAATCCATCAGGTACTGCGGTTTTGCGCCGTAAAACGTGCCCAGCCGGGCCAGGTACCGCAGGCTGCCCTTGCCGACGCGCAGTTCGTCGTTCACCGAAAATTCAAGTTGATTAAAGGTCGTTCCGCCAAATCCGGAGCGGTTGCGGAGCGTGAAGTTGGGCGAGTTGTTGTTGATGCTGAACCGCTGCCCGTTGAAGATCGCCGCCCGTGCGAAAGGCCGGTACGTGATGGCCGTGTTCAGCACCGTGACCGAATGCGTCGGGAAAGCCGTCTCGTTGCCCAGTTCCAGATTTTGCGGATCGTTGGACGAAAACTCGCGGTTGTCCACGTCGCGCCAAACTTGGGTCGTGTTGTTTTGCAAGCGAAACCGACGCTCGAACGAAGCACCGACGCTCAGCGAAATTTTATCGGAAAGCCGCTGAAAACCCGTGAGCGTCAGGTAGGTTTTCTCGTACAACTTCAGGTAATTCTGCTCCGTCAGCAACGTGTAAATCGTGTTGATGCCTTCGGAAATCGGGTTGGCGGCGTTGAATTGAAACACGTTCCGCCCGGCGCTGAGCGTAAAGGCCCGTTTCGGATTTGTGTAACCCACGTTGATACCCCCGTTGAGCCGTTGGCGGGCAAATGAGTACCGCGCCGCCAGTCCGGCGTTCCAGCGGGTGAAGCGCCCCAGTCGCTGGGCGTAATCGAGCCGCGATTTCAGCACGTAGCCTTCGACGGTATTAAAAAAATCGAGCTTCGTCAAACCCATCAACGGCGACTCAAACGTCAGGCTACGCGGGTACCATTCGGTTTCGGAGCGCTGGCCGTAATGGTAGGTGTGGCCCGTGAGCAGGTGCGGGAACCGAAATTTCGGCGTGTTTTTAATCGAATCGCGGCGAATCTGGGCCTGGCGGGCCTTGTAGAGACTATCGGCCTGGGTGTAGCCCTTCACCTCGATTTCGGTCAGGGGCACCTGGCGCTCGCCGTCCCAAAAGGTAGTAGGGCGGGTGCGGGCGAGGGAGTCGATGCCAAAACTGTAATCGCGCACCACGGCCACATCTTCGCCTTTTTCCTTGCGCTCGACCTGATCCTCTTTTTCCATCGCGCGGGCCAGTTTCCGCAACTGTTTCCGTGTCACCTGCTTCTGGGCAAGCGGGGCTTTGGGATTGACTTTCTGGGACTTCAACGCCGCTGCTTCTTCCTTGTCAATTCTCTCATCCACCACCGTGGGCACCTGGTGGTAGCGGGGGTTCACCGTCACCTGGTACTGGCGGAGCGAGGTCACATAACGGCCTTCGCCCTTTGCGCCGAGGTAGCTGGCCTTCAGGCTGATTTCCGAACTGACCGGCATCCATACGTCCTGAATCGGCGTGAGGAGTTGCCTGAGCGTGTAATTGAACCCATTTTCGTCGGTGTACGCGAAACTGAGGCTGTGGATGCTCCAGGTACCGTCCACGATGTTGAGCGTGCCGTCCAGTACGTTCTGGCCCCGGCTGCGGGGAATCACCCGGATTTTATTGACAGTTTTATCGCCTTCCTGAAAAAAGCCCTGGTACTCGAAGCGGTAATAACTGAAGGCGCGCGGCGAAAGCGGCGAAATGATGTCGCCAAGTTGGGGATCGTAAAAACTGAAGCGGGCAAAGTTGATGCTCGGCTGGGCGGTGGGCGGCAGGTTGGAGCGAATGGAAATGACTTTTTCGCGAACCGTATTCGGCTGTTTGAACGTCAACTCGTTGATGGATTCGAGCACGTAGGTGGTGCCGACCTGCATGTTGGCTTTTTTCAACAACCCTTTTGCAAGAAAAGGAATATCCGTGATGCGGAACGTGCCTTTCACGTACGTCCGCGCCGACCACGCGGCCACCTCCAACTGGTGGAACCGCGCCGTGCTGATGGCCTTGCGCATGATGGTGTAGGCCGGGTCTTCGCGGCCCTGCCCGATGCGGACTTCAGCGAGGTTGACGGCCACTTCCTCCAGCGTCACGTCGAGCTGCCCAAAATCGGCACCCACTTCGACGGTGCGCACGGTGGTTTTATGCCCCAGAAACTGGAACTGCACGTCGTACTTGCCCGGCAGCAGGTTGATTTCGTAGCGGCCCTCGTCATTGGCTACGGTGCCGATGGTGGTTCCTTTCACCAAAATCGAAGCGAAGGGCAGGGCTTCGCCTTTCGGGTTGCGAACCGTGCCCCGGACGCCCCCCGCGAGGGCGGAAGGCAAGGAAAAAAGAACGAGAAGCAACGAAAGTAACGAGCGCAGCATGGATAGGAAGGAGTTACGGCGGGAAGATGCACCGGACAGTTGGTTCGTTGCAACCGCTTAACAAACGTTAACGAAACGCCCAGGTCAAAAAACCCGGCATCACGCTGGCCCATGTTTCGGGGTTGTGCCGTCCGCCCGGCACTTGCACGTACGTAAAATCCTCGTCGCGACGGTAGCCCTTCGCCGCCAGTTCGTTCATCAAATCGAGCGTGTCATCGATGGCGTCGATGACGCCGTTGTGGTTGCGGTCGGAGGTTTCGTCGTCGGTGCCCGCTTCAAACCAAAACTTCAACGCGGGTTTGTCCGTCTTCTGCCGGATTTGGGCGTGCATCAGCCGGTCGGAGTCGTCGTAGCCGTCTTCGTAAGCCCGTTTGCGCCACCAGAGCGAACCAGAAAATACGCCGACTTTGCCAAAACGCTCCGGGTGCGCCCAGGCGATGTCGAGGGCCGACAGTCCGCCGAGCGAAAAACCGGCGATTACCGTGTGCGCCGGGCCGGTTTGAACGGAAAGATTCCGCTCGATGAAGGGCATCAGTTCGGTCAGCACGAAGTCGGTGTAAGCACCGGCTTTTGCCCCCCGGCCCTTGTAATCGGCCAGAGCGGCGGTGCCGTATTCCTGCAAGCGTTCCTGGTTGGCGTGAATGCCCACGACGACGAACGGCGGCAGGGCTTTTTTCTTAAAAAGTGAATCGAGCAGTGCCAGCAGTTGCAACCGCTGAATATCCTGCCCGTCGTTGAGGTATAGCACCGGAAAGCGGGCACCCGCTTTGCCGTAACCGGGCGGCAGCAGCAGGGTCAACTCCACGGCGCGGTGGAGGCGTTGGGAAAACAAACTGTCGTGACGGGACGTAACAGCGGGTAGGGGAGCGTCGGGGGTGGGTAGGGCAATCGAAAGCATTTCCAACAAAACTACGAAGCATTCGGCGGGGCGGAAAATTTGACGTCTAATTTGCCGGGACGGGAAACCTTTTCTATTTTTCGCTCAACCTTACTCACCGAACTGGTTCTCTAAGCCGTCCTGAACACTGAATCCGCTATTTTTTAACGCCAAATCAAGGACATTTTGGAAGAACGCCACGTTCGTTTTTACTCGCACCACCTCGGGCGCGACATCGAGATGCTGGCCTACGGGCACTGGGGGCATCCGGTTATTATTTTTCCTACCACGATGGGTCGGTTTTACGAAGCCAAAGACTTCCGGCTCATCGAATCCATTAGCTGGCACCTCGAAAACGGGGTCGTGAAGGTGTACTGCCCCGACAGCATCGACAAGGATAGCTGGTACGCCAAGCACCTGCACCCCTCGGTGCGGATTCTCAACCACCTGCTTTACGACCGGTTCGTGGCCGAAGAACTCGTCCCGGTGATTCAGCGGGAATGCAGCGTGGCGAAAGTGGCCGTGGCCGGTTGCAGTTTCGGCGGGTTTCACGCCGCCAATTTCGCCTTTCGCCACCCCGAACTGGTTTCGCACCTGTTCACAATGGGCGCGGCCTTCGACATCCGGTCGTTCATGGACGGCTACTACGACGACAACGTCTATTTCAACAACCCGCCCGATTACCTGCCCAATGCCACCAACCCGGCGCTGTGGCAGTTTAGCAAAATTACGCTCGGCACGGCGGAACACGATTTTTGCAAACCCGACAATTACCGCCTGTCGGAAATCCTGGGCCGGAAAGGCATCGGCCACTGGCTCGACGACCGCCCGTACGGCAACCACGACTGGCCCGTCTGGCGGGATATGTTGCCGGGTTATTTGTCGAATCTGTAAATTATTCCCCTTCGCTGTCATCCTGAATTCGTGAAGGGTGGCAAACTAAAAGTCAGTACCATGAAAAAGATCGGAATCCTTCACGGGATGGAAAGCACCTTCCCGCAGGCCTTTGTCGAGCGCGTCAACCAGAAAACCGGCGGTAGCGGCATCGTGGCCGAACCCGTGAGCATCGGGCAGGTAGTGCAGGGCGAAGCTACCGACTACGCCGTCATCATTGACCGCATCTCGCAGGATGTGCCGTTTTACCGCGCCTACCTCAAAAACGCCGCCCTGACGGGTACGGCGGTGATCAACAACCCGTTCTGGTGGAGCGCCGACGAGAAGTTTTTTAACAACTGCCTCGCCACACAGGTGGGAGTGCCCGTGCCTAAAACGGTGATTCTGCCCTCACACGAGCGGCCCACCGATACACAGGAAAGCTCGTTCCGCAACCTGCAAATGATGCCCTGGGGCGAAATTTTCAATTACATCGGGTTCCCGGCCTTCATGAAACCCCACGCGGGCGGCGGCTGGAAAAGCGTGTACAAAGTCGACAACCCCGACCAACTCTTCCAGTCGTTCAGCGAAACGGGCCAATTGGTGATGCTCCTTCAGGAAGCCATCGACTTCACGGCGTACTACCGTTGCTACTGCATTGGCGGCAAGTACGTGCGCATCATGCCCTACGAGCCGCGCAACCCGCACCACCTGCGCTACGCAGCTTCATTTCCCGAAGGGCCGGAGGGCAAAAAACTGCTCAAAACCATCGAAGACTACGTGTTGAGGCTCAACAAGGCCCTCGGCTACGATTTCAACACGGTCGAATTTGCCGTGCGTGACGGCATTCCCATCGCCATCGACTTCTGCAACCCGGCTCCCGACGCCGACATTCACTCGGTCGGCCCTGAAAACTTCGAGTGGGTTGTGGAGACGTCGGCCAACTACGCCATCGAGCGCGCCGAAGCCAATAAGCCCGACAAAATGAACCTCACCTGGGGCAGCTTCGTCCGCACCGGCGCGATGAACCTGTCGATGAACACCCTGGCCAAAGGCGACGTCGAGAAAGTAGCCAAAGCCGTAAAGGACGAGATTAAAAAGAAAGAGAAGAAAGCGTGATTTTAGTGAAAAGTGAAAAGTGTAAAGTGAAAAGACCCTCGGACTTTTCGGCACGCTTTTCACTTTTCACTCTACACTTTTCACTAAAAATATGCCCACGTTCACCCTCGGTATCGAAGAAGAATTCCAGACCATCGACCCCGTTACGCGGGAGTTGCGCTCGCACATGAGCAAAATCGTGGAGGGCGGGCAAATCGTGTTGCAGGAGCGCGTGAAGGCCGAAATGCACCAGGCCGTGGTGGAAGTTGGCACCAACATTTGCCGCAACATCGAAGAAGCCCGCCACGAGGTGACGTTTCTCCGGCGGGAAATCATCGAATTGGCCGACCGCCAGAACCTGAGAGTCGCCGCCGCCGGAACGCACCCCTTTTCCGACTGGCAGGACCAACTCATCACGCCCAACGAACGCTACGACAAGCTCATCGACGAAATGCGCGACGTGGCGCGGGGCAACCTGATTTTCGGATTGCACTGCCACGTGGGGATCGAAAGCCGAAATGAAGGCATTCAAATCATGAATGCCGTGCGGTATTTTCTGCCGCATATTTACGCGCTCAGCACCAATTCGCCCTTTTGGTGCGGCCGCAACACGGGTTTTAAAAGTTACCGCTCGAAGGTATTCGACAAATTCCCGCGCACGGGTATCCCCGAATTCTTCTCCTCCGCCGCCGAATACGACGAGTACATCGCGCTGCTGGTGAAAACCAACTGCATCGACAACGGCAAGAAAATCTGGTGGGACATTCGCCTGCATCCGTACTTCGATACCATTGAGTTCCGCATCTGCGACGTGCCCATGCGCGTGGACGAGACCATCTGCCTGGCCGCGCTGATGCAGGCGTTGATTGCCAAAATCTACAAGCTAATGCGGCAGAACCTCAATTTCCGGCCCTACCGCAAGGTGCTCATCAACGAAAACAAGTGGCGGGCAGCGCGCGACGGCATCAAGGGCAAGCTCATCGACTTTGGCAAGCAGGAAGAAGTGCCCTACGTGAACCTCGCCCACGAATTGCTCGATTTCGTGGACGATGTCGTGGACGAACTCGGTAGCCGTCACGAGGTGGAATACATCCAGAAAATCCTCGACATGGGCACCGGCGCCGACCGCCAGCTCGACGTGTGGGAGCGCACGCGCGATTTCCGGCAGGTGGTGGATTACATCGTGGAAGAAACGGCGGTGGGTGTGCGGTGAATGAGTTCAGGGTTCAGCGTTTAGGGTTTACTGTTTAATACGACCCTGAACGCTGAACCCTAATCTCTGAACCCTAAATTATCTTTGCACCATGAACCAGCCGTTACGCCTCGCCATTCTTGACCTTTACAATGGGCATCCCAACGAAGGAATGCGCTGCATCCGAATGCTCGCCCGTGAGTTCCGGGAAAGTGACGCGCCCGGCTTGGTGGTTCAGGAATTTGACGTGAGGCAGCGGCATGAAGTGCCCCAACTGGCTGATTTCGATTTGTTTATTTCATCGGGTGGCCCAGGCGATCCGCTCGATACCAAGGGGTGGGGCGCGGCGTATTTCGGCCTCATCGACGAGTTGTTTGCCCACAACCGGCGCGGCGACGAACCTAAAAAGTACCTGTTCCTGATTTGCCATTCGTTTCAGATGGTTGCGCATCACCTCGGGCTGGGCAAGGTGACCAAACGCCGCTCCACGTCGTTCGGTACGTTTCCGATGCACAAAACGGAACCGGGAAGCCGGGAGGCGCTCTTCGAGTTGCTTCCTGAACCATTTTACGCCGTCGATTCGCGGGATTACCAACTCATTCAGCCCAACAAAAAGGCGCTGAAAAAGCTGGGAGCCGAGGTGCTGTGTCTGGAAAAAGACCGCCCGCACGTGCTGCTCGAACGCGCCATCATGGCCATCCGGTTTTCGCCCGAAGTGGTCGGTACGCAGTTTCACCCCGAAGCCGACGCCGAGGGGATGCTCCGTTATTTTCAGTCGGAAGCGAAGAGGGAGCAGGTTATTGCCACCTACGGCGAGGCTAAATACCACGACATGGTCGAACACCTCAACGACCCCGACAAAATCCTGCTGACCGAATCCGTGGTTCTGCCGTCTTTTTTGCGCGAATCCGCCCGTCATTTTCTGACCCTTGCCTGACCCCCATGCAACCCGAACTCCGCGCCCGCTTCAACCAGGAATTTTCACTCCAGAAATACCAGGCTTTCCTGGCCGACCTTGAAGCACCGTACCCCGGACAGTTGGAATTTCGGGTGGCCGAAACACCCGTTTTCGTGCCGAAAGCGTTGGGGCAAAAACTCGTGGACGCCTGCGAACGCATCGTGGACGTGCTCGTTGAGCCAGATTTCAAGGCCAAAACGAACGGGGCCATTCCCGCCGGACAAGCGGTGCCGAACGAAAACGCCCACAGTAGTTTTCTGGCCATCGACTTCGCTATCTGCCGCGACGAAGCCGGAGATCTGACGCCCCAGTTGATTGAGTTGCAGGGATTCCCGTCGATTTTTGGTTTTCAAAGCCACGTCTCTGAATTGTACCGGCAGCATTTTTCGGTGCCCGCCGACTGGTCCAATTACGCGGGCGCATTGGATCAGGCCGGGTACGTCGAGGCCCTTCGGCAGGTGATTGTGGGCGATGAAAAGCCGGAGAATGTCATTCTGCTGGAAATTTTCCCGGAGAAACAGAAAACCCGCGTCGATTTTGCCGTGACTGAAGCCCTGCTGGGCGTGCGGGCGGTTTGCCTAACCAAAATCAAGAAAGAAGGCCGGAAACTTTTCTACGACCGCGATGGCGTGAAAACGGAAATCCGGCGAATTTACAACCGGCTGATTTTCGACGACCTGCTCCATTTTCACGAATTGAAAACGGACTTCCGCCTCACCGACGACGTAGACGTAACCTGGGTAGGCCACCCGAACTGGTTTTTCCGCATCAGCAAGTATACGCTGCCGCTGTTGAGCGGTCCGTACGTGCCGCAAAGCCAGTTTCTCGACGGCTACTACGGCGATTTTCCCGACGATTTACAGAATTACGTGCTCAAGCCACTCTTCAGTTTCGCGGGCAGCGGCGTGGTGCTCCACCCGACCCTCGACGACCTGGAGGCCGTCACCACGCCGCACGCGTACCTATTGCAACGCAAAGTGACGTACGAACCCGTCGTCGTCACGCCCGACGGCAGCCAGGTAAAATGCGAAATCCGGATGCTGTACGTGTGGCCGGAGGACGATGCCCGCCCGCGTTTGCTTACCAACCTTGCCCGCTTAAGCCGGGGCGAAATGATTGGCGTGCGCTTCAACAAAGATTTTACGTGGGTCGGTGGGAGTAGCTGCTTTTTTGAGCCACGTTAATTTCCGGCGTTTTTGCGCTTCCCGAATTTTGCTTTCAACGCCGCGTAGGGCGAAAGCGTAACCCGGCCGATGCCCGTCCCAACGGGTATCCACAGGCCCAGATCGCCCCCAATCCGCTCACCAAACAGGCGAATTCCTCCCGACAAAAGCCCGCCTAAAAAGTCGTCGCCCCCGTTGGGAATTAACCAGTTTTCGGTCAGGAAAGCCGCTTTTCGTCCAACGCGGGCCATGTAACTGGCCGTAAAAACGGGTGTACTCGACACGAAGCCGTTGCTGCCGTAGGCCCAGCCTGCCGTCAGGGTTCCGTTCCGTTCCTCGTTGCCGAACGTGACCGCCCCGTACGCCAAACCCCCGAAGCCGGTTTGGGTGCGGCGCTGACTCCCCCCATTTGAGTACGTGTATTCGGAGTAGAACGCCGTTGCGGCGATGGTGCCCACGGCGACCTTGACGGGGCTATTTCGGTTGAAGCAAACTTTGGGCGTTAGAAAAAATACCTGCGGCCCGGTTCCGGGCAAAAGCAGGGCACCGCCCCCGATGGTCAGGGCATCGGTCACGCCAAAATTGACGCCATTGAAAAAAATGTACGTGTTCTGGTAGGACGCTTCGCCCTGCCGGAGGGTCATCGCCGTGGGTGAAATGAAGTAGTTGGTGTAGAACGGGTTGCGGAAGTAGAATACGCCCCCTTTCGTGTAGCCATCGGCTTCGCTGATGTCGGCGATGCGCTCCATGTCGAGGGTAATTTCGCCCAAATTTTGGGTTTGCAGGCGAATCTGCCGGTTTTGACTCGACAGCAATTTTCCCCGCAGGGACGTGCCATCTTTCAGCCGAACAAAAACTTCTTTTTTCGGGACGAGCGTGGAGTCGTAGTAGTTTTGTGAAAACGCGAGCGTGGGCAACAGGAAAGAAAAAGAGAGGAGTAGCGTTCGCATCTGTCTGACAGGATTGAAGGATTTAATCTCCGCAAAGTACATGAAATTCCAGGGCCAGCAAATGGTAATCAGCCAACGGCAACTTTTTTTAGCGCACCTCGCCCAAACCTCCGACTTTCCGCTGGCGCTGGAAATCACCCGCGCCGAAGGCGTGTACCTGTACGGCCCCAACGGCGAGCGCTGGATGGATTTGATTTCGGGAATTGGCGTCTCCAACGTGGGGCACCGGCACCCAAAGGTCGTGGAAGCGATTAAAAACCAGGTAGACAGTTACCTGCACCTAATGGTGTACGGCGAGTACATTCAAAGTCCACAGGTGCAACTGGCGACTGCGCTTGTCGAAACGTTTTCGGAATTTCAAACGCCCGACGGCCAGTTGCTCGACAACGTGTATTTCACCAATTCCGGCACCGAAGCCATTGAAGGGGCGATGAAACTGGCCAAGCGGTTGACCGGGCGGCAGGAAATCGTCAGTTGTTTCGACGCGTACCACGGAGCGAGTCAAGGAGCGTTGAGCCTGGCCGGGGCGGAATTTTTCAAACAGAATTACCGGCCGCTGCTGCCGGGAATCCGGCACATCCGACACGGCCTTTTGGACGATTTACAAAAAATCACCTGCCGTACGGCGGCGGTGGTCGTCGAAGTGATTCAGGGCGAAGCGGGCGTGCGGATTCCGAAGAAAGACTACCTGGTCGCCCTCCGCCAACGCTGCACCGACGTAGGAGCGTTACTGGTTTTTGACGAAATCCAGACGGGTTTCGGGCGCACGGGTACGTTTTGGGCGTTCGAGCCGTTCGGCGTCCTACCCGACGTGCTGGTCTGCGCCAAAGGCATGGGCGGCGGTATGCCCATCGGGGCGTTTATCGCGCCGCAGGCCATGATGAGCGTGTTCAGAAACAACCCCATTTTGGGTCACATCACCACGTTTGGTGGGCACCCGGTCAGTTGCGCCGCTTCTCTGGCGACGTTGCGGGTGATTCAAAAAGAAAATTTGTGCGAGGGGGTGGGGGAAAAGGCGGCGCTCATCCGGTCGCTGTTGCAGCACCCGAAAATTCGGGAAGTCCGCAGCCAGGGCCTGTTGATGGCCGTCCAGTTCGACGATTTTGCGACCCTGAAACCAGTCATCGACCGGGCCATCGCGAACGGGCTATCCAGTCTGGGCGTAATTACCGACTGGTTTTTGTTCTGCGGCAGCGCCATGCGCATCGCGCCGCCGCTGACGATCACCGCCGGAGAAATCAAAAAGGCTTGCGAAGTAATTCTCGCAAGCCTTGATGCCTGAATCGCTGGGGGGCGATTATGCTTTTACTTCCTGAAGTTGAGCGGCTAATTTCTGGTTGAGCACGGCTTTGGGCACCGCCCCAACCACTTTATCGACCAACTTGCCGTTTTTGAAAATCATCAGCGTCGGGATGCTGCGGATGCCGAACTGAGCGGGCACCTGCGAATTGGCATCCACGTCCATTTTGGCGACGATGGCCTTGCCTTCGTATTCACCGGCCAGTTCTTCGACCACGGGGCCAATCATTTTACAGGGTCCGCACCACTCGGCCCAGAAATCCACGAGGACGGGTTGGTCGGAATTGATGACGTCGTTGAAGGTGGCGTCGGTGAGTGCAATTGCTTTTGCCATGACTAATGGAATTTGGTTCGTTTGGTTTCGGAAAGCAAACACCTTGCCTCGCGAAAATGGTTCACGAACCACTTGCTTTCCCATCAAGCCGCTTGCACTTCGATGAAGGTCGGGATTTTGGGGGTTGGTTGAGGAAACGATTTTCCTTCCTCTTTCAACTCGTCCAGATAAAGTTCGACGGCTTCTTTGATGTTCATTTTTGTTTCCTCTACGGTGTCTCCAACGGTGAAACAAAGGGGTAAGTCGGGTACGTAGGCGCTAAAACCGCCGTCCTGGGTTGGTTCGATGATGGCTAAATATTGCATGATTATAAGTCGATTTCAGCCTGTTTTAAAATGTTCTTAGCCGTCCCGATTGACAAATCTTTGTTCATTCCGTGATTGGGAACGACGGCGATGCCCTCTTTTGACGGATGCTTGTAAACCATGTGGCTACCCCGCTGCCGCTGGAAAATCCATCCATCCTGTTCCAAAATTCGGATGATTTCTTTGACTTTCATGCGGTTTGATCAATTCAAGCGAAATGCCCGTTTCCCCACCATTTCCTCCAGACTTCGCAGCAGTTCGTTCGTCACGGCCACCTTCACTTTCCGGCTGAACAGCGTGACGTCCACCGTGCTTTCCACGTCTTTCAGCGTCACGAGCAGGTCGCAGCGACCGGGGTTGGCGACGACGAGGTTGTTCAATTCGTTGACCAATTCCCGGCTGACGAGTTTCATGTTGAGTTCGATGCTGAGTTGCTTGCAGAGTTTTTCGCGCACATCGGGCAGCAACTGGATTTGGGTGGGTTTGAACTCGAATTGCCCCTGGTTGCGCCAACTGGGCTGCATCCGCCCCCGGATGAACAGGAAATGGTCCTGCTTGACGTACGGACCGTGCTTGACGTAGTCCTCGCCGAACAACGCGATTTCAAGGCTGCCGCCGTAGTCTTCCACCGTGAAAATGCAGAACGGATTGCCGTTTTTGGCGTAACGTTCCTGGGTTTTGGTCACGATGCCCGCGATGCTAAGGTCGCGGTTCTGCCAGACTTCGTCCCCAACTTTGTCGAGCGTGGTCGAACAGAAGTTGTCGAGTTCGACGTGGTATTCGTCGAGCGGATGGCCCGAAATATAGATGCCCACTACGTCGCGCTCGAAGTTGAGCTGCTGCATCGCGCTCCATGGTTCAGCCACCGTCGGCACGCGGGGCGTGATCATACCCAGCGCGCTGCCGCTGCCCGCCGCCCCGAACAGCGACACCTGCGAGGCGGCTTTTTCTTCGTGGTGCCGGTTGGCGTAGCGGATGAGGTTTTCAAGGAAAATGCCGGTGCCGGTGTCGACAAAATACGCCGTGCGGGGGATTTCGAACGAGTCAAACGCCCCGGCGTAGGCCAGGCTTTCGAGCGTTTTCTTGTTGACCGTCCGCAGGTTCACGCGGGTGATGAAATCGAAAATGTCTTTGTACGACCCGCCTTTTTCCCGCTCCTCGATGATGCTTTCCACCGCCGCGTCGCCCGCGCCCTTTACGCCGCCCAGACCAAAGCGGATGATGCCCGCGCTCTTGCCGTCGGCGTGGTTAATGGCGTTGAACGTGCGGATGGATTCGTTCACGTCTGGCCCGAGCACCTGCAAACCCATGCGCCGGGTTTCTTCCATAAACGCCGTGATTTTCTTGATGTCGCCTAACTCGTTGGTGAGGTTGGCCGCCATGTACTCGGCCGGGTAGTGGGCTTTGAGGTAGGCCGTCTGGTAAGCCACGAAGGCGTAGCAGGTCGAGTGCGATTTGTTGAAAGCGTACTGGGCGAAGGCCTCCCAGTCGGTCCAGACTTTCTCGCAAATCTTCTTGTTCAGGCCGTTTTTGGCCGTGCCTTCCATGAATTTGCCCTTCATCTTGTCGAGCGTCGCGCGGTCTTTCTTGCCCATTGCCTTGCGCAGCACGTCGGCGTCGCCCTTCGTGAAATCGGCCAGTTTTTGCGAAAGCAGCATCAACTGCTCCTGGTACACCGCGATGCCGTAGGTATCTTCCAGGTATTCTTCCATTTCGGGCAAATCGTAAGTGACTTCCCTGCGCCCGTGCCGGCGTTCGATAAACTCCGGGATGTAGGCAATCGGGCCGGGGCGGTAGAGCGCGTTCATGGCGATGAGGTCCTCGAAACGCGTGGGTTTGAGGTCCTTCATGTATTTCTGCATCCCGGCGCTTTCGTACTGAAACACCGCGTAGGTTTCGCCGCGCTGGAAGAGTTCGTAGGTTTTGGGGTCGTCGAGCGGCAGGGCGTCGAGGTCGAGGTCGATGCCGTAGTTTTGCTTGATGAGCGCGAGGCAGTTTTTGAGAATGGTCAGCGTCGAAAGACCCAGGAAGTCCATCTTGATGACGCCCGCGTCCTCAATGATTTTCCCCTCGAACTGCGTGATGTAGAGCGGCGAATCTTTGGCGATGCAAACCGGAATGATTTCGGTCAAGTCCTTCGGGGCGATGATGATGCCCGCCGCGTGGATGCCCGTGCCGCGCACCGACCCCTCGAGGGTCAGCGATTCCTGCAACACCCGCCCGGCCACGCCCTTGCCGTTCATGATTTCGCGCAGCTTCCGGACGTTCTCAAGGTCTTCGTGGCCCATGCCTTCCTTCGCCTTCAGTCCACCCGGCCCGTCGATGGGCGCGAGTAAAACCCGCTCCAGGGTTAAATCAAGCGGCTTTTCGGGAATGAGTTTGGTGAGCGCCACCGTTTCATCGAGCGAAAGGTCAAGCACGCGGCCCACGTCTTTGATGCTCGACTTGGCCTTCATGCCGGTGTAGCTCACAATCTGCGCGACCTGCGCCCGGCCGTATTTTTCGACCACGTAATCGATGACTTTCTGCCGCCCGGCGTCGTCGAAATCCGTGTCGATGTCGGGCATGGACTTCCGGTCGGGGTTCAGGAACCGCTCGAACAGCAGGTTGTATTTGATCGGGTCGATGTTGGTGATGCCGATGCAGTACGCCACCGCCGACCCCGCCGCCGACCCGCGCCCCGGCCCCACGAACACGCCCATGTCGCGCCCCGCTTTGATGAAGTCGGCCACGATGAGAAAGTACCCGGCGAAGCCCATCGTCTTCACAACGTGCAACTCAAAATTCAACCGTTCCTCGACCTCCGCCGTGATCTCCTTGTACCGCTCGCGGGCGCCTTCAAACGTGAGGTGTTTCAGGTATTCCCACTGGTTGAGCGTGTCGTCGGGGTGGAGCAAAAACTGCGGCGGCACTGGGAAATTGGGCAGCAGAATGTCCTTTTTCAACTTCAGCGTTTCGACTTTTCCGACGATTTCGTTCGTGTTGTCGATGGCCTCCGGCAAATGACTCCAAAGCTGGGTCATTTGCTGGGTGGTTTTGAAGAAAAACTGGTCGTTGTAAAAGGCGAAACGGGTGCCTTTCGGCATGGCTTCGTCGTCGTTGAAGTCTTTCGCCGAGGGAGTGCTCTGTTTTTCGCCGGTGTTGACGCACAGTAAAATGTCGTGGGCGTTGTAATCTTCCTGCTCGACGTAGTGCGAATCGTTCGACGCGATGATTTTTACGTTGTGCTTGCGGGCAAATTTTATCAAGACCTCGTTCACCCGAAGCTGGTCGGGAATGTCGTGGTTTTGCAGCTCGACGTAGTAATCCTCGCCGAAGATGTTCAACCACCACAAAAACTCCTTTTCGCCCTCGATTTCGCCTTTTTTCAAGATCGCCTTCGGTACGCTCGCGCCGATGCAGCAGGTCGTGACGATGAGGCCCTCGTGGTATTTTTCAATCAGGCTTTTGTCGATGCGCGGGTACTTGCCGTACATGCCCTCGATGTACCCCAGCGAGCAGAGTTTCACAAGGTTTTTGTAGCCTTCCGGGTTCTTGGCCAGCATGAGTTGGTGGAACCGCTGGTCTTTTTCTTCCTTCGTAAATTTCTTTTTATGCCGGTCGGTCACCACGTAAAACTCGCAGCCCACGATGGGTTTCACGCCGTATTTCCCCGCCTCGGCCACAAACTTGAACGCCCCGAACATATTCCCGTGGTCGGTGATGGCGACGGCGGGCATGTTGTCCTCTTTGGCCTTCTTGAACATCTTCGAGATGTCCGCCGCGCCGTCGAGGAGGGAGAATTTGGTGTGGCAGTGGAGGTGGGAGAATTGCATTTGATGAGGTTGGGTTTGCTAAAAAAGTAGTTGAAAACTACTGATGTTTACTTTCAAAATCGCAGACTTGGGCCAGCAGGATCTATAAAAAAGATGAATTATTTTAATATTTGAACATTGCGTTTTACTATTTCAATAATAAAACTACTGCTGTGGTCGGTGTCCTCACCGGCCACTTGGTTAACAAATCAGTGTCGTCGGTGAGGACACCGATTACGGCAGGGATTTCGTCTCAAATTCTTTTCAAAAAATCACTGAACCGCATTACTTTCCGAAATCCCCGTTTCTGCAATCCGGTCAGTAACGGTTCGTCACGAGTCAGCAAGGTCAGATTCAGCGCGAGGGCGAGTGCCACGTATTCCGAATCCTTTTCGTCCACGCCATCGGTCAAGGCCTGCGCTTTTCGATGAAACTTGTCATCAACAACGAAATGAGGAATGACGCGGATGTGTCGAAACAAGTCGAGCGTAAATTCGGTGAACGCGTCACCCTTGAGTTTACTTTTGGCATGAATCACCTCGTGGTATTCTTCCAGTTCGAGAAGCGCGTAACCTGGCAAGTGAAAACGGTAGCTTGATACCAACAGCCGGTAACTGGCTTTGCCCGAAATGAGCATGGACATAATGATGTTGGCATCCAATACGTAATCCATTGGTCAAGTCGTTTTGGCCTTCACTCGTTGGCGGGCGGCTTGCCAGTCGGCATCCTGCAATGGGTCATATTCTGGCAAATCCCCGAGAATCTCGTTCGCTGCGCGTTTGAGAGCCATCTTCTTCAACTGTTGTTGCATGGCACGTTGAATGGCAGCCCGTCCGTAAGCCTGAATAAGGCCGTCTTCGATTTGAAGCGTAATTTCTGTCATGGGAATTTCCGTTTTTACTATTGCTATTGCCGTGGTCGGTGTCCTCACCGGCCACCAAGTTAACAAATCAGGGTCGTCGGTGAGGACACCGACCCGGTGGGGGCAATTGCTACGCCGAGCGCAAAACAGACGGCTGTCGTTTCCGAAGCAGTTGTTCAGCCCGCGCGACGAGGGGCGCGACTTCTTCCAGCAGCCGTTCGGCCTCGTCCAGAATTTCATCCAGAACCGGTTGTGCTTCCTGCGTTTGGGCAGGAGTGAGCTTGTCGTAAAAAGTCTAAAATTCAACGGCGATCGCGTCGCGTTCTTCGGGCGTTTGCGCTTGTTGAAAGCGTTCGTAAAATGCTCTTGCTTCGGTTTCCATGCGTTCAAAACAAAACTACGACGCTCAGCAGCAAAGCTATTCACCGTCCCAAGAAATACCCCCGAAACTCCGCCATTTCCCGCAACTCCAGTTCTACGTACTTGCCAAACAGCAACTCACCGACCTGGGAGCGCAGGGCCGAAATGCCCACGTCGATGAGGCGCAGGCCCCGGTCGGTGAGCAGGATGTTGTCGTAGCGTTCGCCGCTGTAATTCGAAGGCCGTCGCAAGTCGTGGTGGACAAAGCCCGCTTGGTGTAAGGCGCGCAGTTCGTCCTCAAACACGTCAATAACCAATTCGCGGCGTGCCACTTCCATCGTCCGGAAATCCAGCGGATGGAGCCGTTCCATCACCAGCATGTCCCAGGCCTGCGTTTCGTCGTAATCAAGTCGGATGAAACGGACAACCAACCCGTTGATGCTGTTGGCCAGTTTCATTTTTTCGGCCTCCGAACCAATGTCCGAACGGGTGTCGCCCGTAAACACCTTTGCGACCTCCGTGTCCGAAAGCGCCACGACGAGGTTGTTGTTGCCGTAGGAAAGCTGGTTCGGGTAGCGGTTCATCCGGGCGAAGCGTGGTGAAGTAAGTACGTTTCCGCGTCGCATACCACCGGCCGACTGTTCACCGGAAAGTCGGAGCCATTGCGGGTAATTAGAAAATCAACCCGATGGTGCTGGCAAATGGCCCATTGCACGACGTCTTCGAAATCGTTGCAGGCCCAGGACGCCAACGCGGAATTTACGATGCTCGCCGGAGTTTCTACGGGTTGAACCAGTCTTGCGAGCCGCTCCAGAAGTTTTCTCGTTTCTTGCTCGTTGGCAAGTTTTCGGAGTTGATAATGGGTATGCACGAAATTAATTGCCGAGCTGTATGCCACGACGTTCCCTTGCTCAATGTGCTTAACCAGTCCGGTCGCCGCCGTGAAGAAAGGCTGCCTACAGACCAGAAAGTCAACCATGATGTTGGTATCAAGGTAGGGCTTATGCATGTTTTTTTATCCTGGCCTCGTAGTATTCTTTCTTGTCGTCTGTATCGGCAGGTAAAGAATACCCCTCGGTCAGGCGCAAAATTTCCTCAACGATTGGAGTCGGTGAATCCAACTTCTCAAAGTATTCTTCCACCAACTTGTCTACGGTCACCCCCTTCTGGCGGGCAATGCGGCTGGCTTTTGCCACCAATTGGTCTTTCAATTCGATGGTCAGTGTCATGGTAATTCCCGTTTTCAACTCCCTAAAATTGCCCCTTTCCCCGCAGCCCACCAAACCGTTCGGGCAAAAAAGATACCCCCGCCCACGCAAGACCTTGGCAGCCAGCACGGGCGGGGGTTCCGAAAAAGTAAGCCGGGTTACTCGTGTGTTACTCGATGGCTTTGCCCTGGTACAAGTCGAGCACGTAGCCGCGCAGGGCGGTTTCGTAGCGAGCCTGCACGAGGTTGGCGCGGGCGTTGTCGAGGCGGTTTTTGGCCAAAACGTAGTCGGTCGAGGGGATGGTGCCGTTGGTAAACCGGCTCTCGGCGGCCTGGAAGGCGCGTTCGAGCGCCCGCACTTGCTCCGACGTGGCCTTGTACCGGTCGCCCGCCGTAAGCAGGTTGGCGTAGGCCTGCTCCACGGCCTGACGGAGTTGGAGGCGGGCGTTGTCGGCGGCGACCTGGGCAGTTTTTCGAAGAATCACCGCGCCGGTGATGCGGTTGCGCGCCTGGAAGTTGCTGAAAATCGGAACGCGCAGGTTGAACGACGCGTACCGGTAGAGGTTGTTCTGCAACTGCTCGCCGTAGCCGTAGTTTTCGTACCGCCCACCCGCCGACGAGGAATAAACGGGTTGCTGCACGCCGTTCACGAGCACGTACCCGCCGGAAGCCTGCTCGACGGTGGTGCCGTCGCCGACGAACCGCTGCTGGCCGACGCTGGAGTAGAGCGTCGTCAGGCCCGCGTTGAGCGTGAGGGTGGGGTAGAGGGCGGCGCGGGCGACTTTTACGCCTACTTCCTGGCTGCGAACGAACAGGTCCGCCGACTTCACGCTCGGCATCGTGCCCAGGGCGGTTTCCACGACCTGCTGCACGTTTTGCGGGTAATACGCCCCGGCGAGTTCGGCAACGGGCAGGCGCTCGACGGTCAGCGCGTCGGGGTTGTTGGCGGTATTGGGTTCGTTGAGGGCCTGGAGCAACGTCAGTTTGGCGAGGTACACCGTGTTGCGGGCGTTGACCACGGCCAGTTCGTCGTTGGCGAGTTGGGCCTGCAAATCGAGCAGCGTCACCTCCGCGACGGTACCCGCATTCACCTGAAACTGCGTCCGTTGCACCTGCGCCCGCGAAGTCTCGGCTTGCCGACGGGCGTTGGCCTGCTGGTCGTCGGCGGTGAGCACGGCGAGGTAGGCCTGCACCACCGCCAGCGAGACGAGTTGTTTGGCCGCCAGCAGCCCTTGTTTCGACGACTGCGCGAGCAAATCGCTCTGGCGGATGGCGTTGTTGAGCGCCATGCCGTTGAAAATCGTCAGGTTGCCGTTGAGCTGGTAATTGTTGGAACGCACCTGCTGGTCGATAAACTGGTTGGTGGTCGGGTTGATGTTGCGCCCGGCGTTGAACGCCTGCGACCCCAACAGCCCCACCGACGGCAGTCGGTTGAGCTGCGCCTGCTGGTGGCTGAGCGCGTCCGTTTCGACCTGAAGCTGGGCCTGCCGCACCTGCGGGTTGTTGCGCTCGGCGATGTCGAGGCACTGCCGGAGCGTGAGCGGCGTGGTGGTTTGGGCAAAAAGGCTGGCGGGAAACAGCAGGGCAAGCAACGCCCAGCCCGCTGCGTGAACGGGAGATTTCATGGCAGAAAAGTGCGTTAAGGTCGGAAAACGGGTTTTACGAAACGGCCACTTCGGGTTCGAGCCAGCCGTCGCGCAGGCTGACGATGCGGTTCCCGTAGGCGGCGTTGGCTTCGGAGTGGGTCACCTGCACGATGGTGACGCCGTCTTCGCGGTTGAGTTTCTGAAACAATTCCATGATTTGCCGGGCCTGCTCGGAGTGGAGATTGCCCGTGGGCTCGTCGGCGAAAATCACTTTCGGCTGGGCGGCGATGGCGCGGGCAATGCCCACGAGTTGCTGCTGACCGCCCGACAATTGACTGGGAAACAGGTCTTTCTTGGCCACGATGCCGAAGCGGTCGAGCACGTCGGCCACGCGGCTTTTGCGTTCACTGCCCGAAATGCCTTTGTACAAAAGCGGCGTTTCGATGTTTTCGTACACGGTCAGTTCGTCGATGAGGTGGTAGGCCTGAAACACGAAGCCGATGTGGTTGCGGTGGAGTTCGGTGCGTTTTTTCTCGCTGAGTTTGTGCACGGGCTCGTCCAGAAACAGGTATTCGCCGTCCGACGGCTCTTCGAGCAGCCCCAGGATGTGCAGCAGCGTGGACTTGCCCGACCCCGACGGCCCCATGATGGAGACGAACTCACCCGCGTCGACCGTCAGGTTGATGCCGCGCAGCACGTAGGTTTTGCCGAATCCGGCGGGGTAGTATTTCGAGACGTTGTGGAGGGTGAGCATGAAAAGACGAATGGTTTTGACGAATAGGTCAAGGAATGTGCCAGCGTGGAAAAAGGCCAAAATCACGCAGGAAAGCCGGTTTTTGCCAAAAGCCTGTCCGCACCCGGACAAGACAAGCGTTCGATTTCGGACAGCCCGATTTAACGCGGACGCGTACTTTTGGGGCGCGGCGCTGGCGTCGGATCGAGGTAGCGAAGCGCCGCCTCCAGCACCGTGTCGCGACCCGCGAGTACGTCGGCGGCGGTGGGTTTTACGAGGATGTTCGGCTGGATGCCCTTGCCGACCCACTCGGTGCCGTCGGGGTAGGTGTCACGCTTGGTGCAGACCCGTGCCATGATGCCGCCGGGCAGCGCGAACGAAAGCGGCTGACCCGAGCTGCCGCCGGTGGGTTCGCCGATGAGTTTCCCGCGTTGCATGACGTCGAAGGCGAGAGCGAAATCTTCGGCGGCGGAAAACGTCATCGCGCTCGTCAGTACCACGACGGGTTTGCTGTAAAGTTTCTTTCCATTGGCCGACCAACTGCTTTCGCCGATGGTTTCGAGCACCACGCCTTCGCCGCGCGCCCGCGCCAGGGGGCTGTATTTCCGGGAAAAGTACTTGCCGGTTTTAAACGGCTTGTCGGTCAGGTAGCCCAGGATATTCCAGCCGTTGTCGCTGTCGCCGCCGCCGTTCTGGCGCACGTCGAGGATGAGCGCGTTGGTGGCGGCGATGGAATCGAACGCCGCTACGAACCGCTTCAGTCCGGCATTGGTTTCAAATTCAGTCAGTTGCAGATAGGCGACGTTGCCGGGCAGCATTTTGAAGTCCACTGCTTTCGGGGGCGTGAGTTTGGAATACCCGCTGCGGGCGAGCAGCCGCTGAACCGTTTTCCCCGCCGCATCCCGGAATTCGACGGTCACCGGTTTGTCTTTCGGGCCGCGCAGCAGGCCGTAGGCGTACGTGGCCACGTCCACATTTTGCGGCGTCGAACCGCTCTGGTACGGTTGCACGAACCGCTCGGCGTAATCGCGCACGGGCTGGCCGTCGATGCGCAGGATTTCCAGCCCCGGCACAAGGCCCGTTTGCCGCAGGCTGTCGTGGAGCACATGAGTCACAAACACGCGGCCTTCAACCAGTTGACTGCGAAGGGGCGGGCGGAAGGTGGTCGAGTCGGCGAGCGGGCCGCCGTTGACCCACAGGCCGGTGTGGCCGTCTCTGAGTTGGGCGTAAAACTGCTGCAACACGTGGTAGTACGCCAGCGTGCTCGGCGTGGCGCGGACTTTAGGCAGGAAGTCGAGGTACACCTGGTCCCAATCGAGGCCGGGCAGGTGGTCGAAATAGGCAAAGTTGTACTTGGCCTCCGACCAGAGTTTCGACAACCCTGCCACTTTTTCGGCTTCGCTCAAATTCGGCTGGTACGGTGTGCCGAGGGCTTTGGAGTTGAAGACGTTGTCGAGCGTGGCGGCTTTTTCGAGAATCGGTTTGATGGCCGAATCCTGCCGGGCCAGCGCGAAGGCGGGTTCTTCCGCAATCCATTTTGTGTAAATGCCTTCAAATTCTGGGGCCAGAATCTGCCGCAGCGAGGCCACGGTGGCCCTCGTCTGACCCAGTTTGCTCTGCACCGCCGCCAGGTCGAAGAGCATGTCGCTTTTTCGGAAAAAAAGCGCCTTGTCGTTTTTTGCCAGGTCGGAAATATCTGGTTTGGCGTAGTACGCCAGTGCGTTTTGCAGAATACTTTCGGCCTTGCGGAGGCTGTCGGCGGGCGGATGTTCGCTTTCGCCCTGGGCGGCACCCGCCCGGTAGCGTTCGTTCTGGAGGTATTCGTAGGCTTGCTGGGCGGTCAGGGCCTGACACGACCCAATTTGGGCGACCAGCAACAAGGCGGTTATCAGGAGAAAGTGACGCATGGACGGGAAAAACCGGTGGTTGCCCAAAGCTACGAGGTTAGTCGGAGAACCGATGCGTAACGGGGTCGGAAAGCGGTTTTCAGCCTGGTTATTCCGCCCGCAAACTCTTCACCGGATTCATCAACGCCGCTTTGATCGCTTGAAAACTCACCGTGAGCAACGCAATCGAAATGGCCACCAGGCCCGTCAGCAGGAACACGCCGACGCCGATGGACGTGCGGTAGGCGAAGCCGTCGAGCCATTGGTTCATGGCCCACCACGCCACGGGCGAGGCAAGGAGCAGGGCGATGAGTACCAATTTCAGCAAATCGCGGCTCAGCAGTGCCACCAGCCCCGGCACCGTGGCCCCGAGTACCTTGCGGATGCCGATTTCCTTCGTCCGCTGCTCGGCCATGAACATCGAAAGCCCGAACAAGCCGAGGCAGGAAATCAGGATGGCCACGCCCGCAAACACGCCGAAGAGCCGTTGCTGGGTTTGTTCGCGGGCGTAAAGCCGGTCGAAGCGGGCGTCGAGAAACTGGTAGTCGAAGGGGCGACCCGGAAAGTATTTTTTCCAGATGCCCTCGACCCGCTGCACGGCCGCCGAGATGTCGCCGCCCTTCAGGCTGACCGACAGATAGTTGAGCCTGGTCGGGTTTAAAGTCAGGGCGATGGCCCCCACGCGCTGGTGCAGGGATTCGAAGTGGTAGTCTTTCGTGACGCCAATAATTTGCCCGTTGCTGGGGCCGTACCGGAAGGGTTTGCCAATGGCCTGCTGTGGCGTCCAGCCGAGGAGTCTGGCGGCGGTTTCATTGAGTACAATCATCGACGTGTCGGTGCCAAAGCTGCGCGAAAAATTCCGACCCGCCGCCATGCCAATCTGGTAGGAGGGAATGAAGTTGTAGTCCACGCGGAGGCCCCGCAGGTTGATGGTCACCGGAACCAGGCTGTCGCCTTTGGGCGCGTACGCCCCATAGGAATCGAGCAGCCGCCCCGACGGAATCCGCGACGAACGGCCCATTTCGCGCACCAGCCCCGTTTGCACCAGTTCCTGCCGGACGGTTTCGTAGTGGGTCGTCGAGTCGCCCACGTCGGGCAAAATCAGCACACGGTCTTTTTCGTAACCCAACCGGTAGTGCTGGATGTAGTTCATCTGGTTGAAGACGACCGCCGTGCTGATGATGAGCGCAACGGCGATGGCAAATTGCGCCACCACCAGCACCTGTCGCAGCCGACCACCGCCCGCAGCGGTGACCCGGCCTTTCAGCACGCCAATCGGCCGGAACGACGTCAGAAAAAACGCCGGGTAACTGCCCGCCACGAGGCCCGTCAGCCCGGTGATGGCCACCAGCACGCCGAGGAAAACCGGGTCGAGCAACTGCCGGATGGTCAGTGTTTTCTGCGTGAATTCATTCAACAGCGGCAAGCCGAGCAACACCAGCCCCACCGCCAGCCCCAGGGCGAGCACCACCAGCAGCACGGATTCGCTCAGAAACTGGGCGATGAGTTGCGAGCGCAGCGCCCCCGCCACCTTCCGCATCCCGACTTCCTTCGCCCGCCCCGCCGACCGGGCCGTGGCGAGGTTCATGTAGTTGATGCAGGCGATGAGCAAAATGAACAGCCCGATGGCCGAAAAAAGGTACACGTAGCGGATGTCGCTGGTCGGTTCGATTTCCGAATCGGTGTGCGAATGCAGGTGAATGTCGGTGAGTGGCTGCATGGTTAGCACCGACCAGGTCGAGGATTTTTTGCCGTCATCCGCCGGGACGTGCCGGTTCTGAAAGGCCGGAAACGCTCGTTCCATCCGTTGCGGGTCGGCCCCGTTGGCCATCAGCACGTACGTGTTGAAGGAGTTGTCGCTCCAGTTAGTCCGCAGGCCCTCGGCCCCGTACACGCGGGGGTCGCTGAGGGTAGAAAACGACAGCAGAAAACGGGGGTGGAAGTGCGATTGCGCGGGCAGCGGCTCGAACACGCCAGTGACGGTCAGCTCAAACTGGCTGTCGAGCCGCACCGTTTTGCCGACGGGATTTTCTTTCCCGAAGTATTTTTCGGCCATCGGCCGCGAAAACAGGATGGAAAACGGGTTGACCAGCGCCTTGGCCGGGTTGCCATTGACCAGCTTAAAGTCGAACACCCGGAACAGGTTTTCTTCCGCGACAAACAGGTTTTCTTCGTTGTACGACTGTTCGCCGTACCGCAGCAGCGAGTTGGTTTCGAGCGTCCGCACCACCTGTTCGGCTTCGGGAAAATCCTGTTTAATCAGCGGGCCAAACGGCGGGGCCGCCTGCGCCAGCCGCAGCGAGGGCGTGCCTTCGGAGGAAAGGAAGGTACGCGTCACGCGGTAAATACGGTCGGATTTCTGGTGAAACCGGTCGTAGCCCAGTTCGTCGCGGACGTACAGCGCGATGAGCAGGAAACACGCCAGTCCAATGGCGATGCCGATAATGTTGATAAAGCTGAACGCTTTGTGTTTCAACAGGTTGCGAACGGCGATTTTGAGGTAATTGCGGAGCATGGTTCGAAGGTTTATGCACTCATCAAAAGCCGCCGTTGCGTGGCAAGGTCTTCTTTTTTCACGAAGGTAATCGGCACGAACTGGTCAGTGGGCGAGCCGATGTAGTAGAGCGTCCAGTCCTGGTCGTAATCGGCCAGCAACCGACGGATGCACTCCACGCGGTCGAACTGCGGCAGGGCGCAGTCTTCCCAGTAAAAAAGTTCGACGCGGTAGTGCAGGGCCTGCTTCAGGCCGTTGATGGTTACTTCGATTTCAACGTCCTGTTTGCCGGGCGTCGTGGGGATGGGGATTGCAATGTGTGCCATTTTCGTAAGGGTTTATTCAGTTCGGAGGGATTTGATTGGGTTGGTCAGAGCCGCTTTGATCGATTGGAAACTTACCGTGAGCAGGGCCACCAGCAGGGCCACGCCGCCGACGAGGGCAAACATCCACCAGCCGAGGCTGATTTTGTAGGCGAAGTTGGCCAGCCACAGGTTCATGGCGTAGTACGCCAGCGGCACGGCCAGCACGAAGGCCAGCCCGACCAGTTTCAGGAAATCTTTGGAAAGCAGCGCGACGATGCCCGCCACGTTGGCACCCAGCACTTTGCGGATGCCGATTTCTTTCGTGCGCCGTTCGATGAGGAAGGCCGAAAGCCCCCACAGCCCGAGGCAGCAAATGACCAGCGCCAGCCCGGTGGCAATGCGGAGCAGGGTGAATTGACGGGCTTCTTCGGCGTAAAACTCCTGGAGGTCGTCGTCGAGGAATTTGGCTTCAAAAGGTGCGTTGGGCACCAGTCGTTTCCACGCTTTTTCGAGGGCAGTTCGCGTGGCGGGGTAGTTGGCGGTGCGGAGTTTGAGGCCGATGGTGGCGTACAGCGAGGGGTAATTGAGCAGCACCACCGGCGTAACGGGTTCGTGGAGCGAGGTCGTATGGAAATCGCGCACGACGCCGACGATTTCGGCCTCGATGTCGTTGAGGCCCACCTGAATTCGCTTGCCCAGGGCTTGTTCGGGCCGGGACAAACCCATCGCCTTGACGGCGGTTTCATTGACGACGAACACGTACCGGCGTTGTTCGCGGGGCAGTTTCTCCGAAATCTCCAACGTGTCGTGGTCGGTCAGGAATCGGCCTGCCACCATTTTCAGACCAAATGTGGAGAGGTAGTTCGCGTCGGCGAGTTTAATGGCCACGTCTATTTTCCGATTTTTGTTGGTCGGATCGGGCAGCATCCCCGTGCCAACATCGTTGTGCGACGCGGGTGCCCCGAGGTTGAACGAAACCGTCTCAACAGCGGGAATCACTTCAAACGCCTGCCGCAGGGCAGTCAGGTTGGCCCCGAAACCCGGCAAATCCACCGTCAGCACGGATTTTCGTTCGAAACCGAGATCTTTCTCGCGGAACAGTTTCATTTGTTGAAAAACCACCACCACGCCGACGGCCAGCACGAGCGAGATGGTAAACTGACCGACAACCAGCCCCTGCCGGATGGCCCCTCCCCGGAGCCAGCCCCGCCCGGTCCCCGCGGCGAGTACCTTCGCCTTCAGGGCCTTGACGGGTTGAACCCCAGCCAGCACCAAGGCCGGGTACAAACCTGCTGCCAGCGTGGTGAGAAGGCACAGCAGCCCGGTCACCGTGAGGGCAAAGGGCCAGGAAAAAGGAATCGGTTTTTCGAGAAAATCACTGACGACGGGCAGGAGAAAGAAGGCCAGCGCCAGTGAAAGCCCCGCCGAGGTGCTCGTCAGCCAGAGGGCTTCGCCCAGAAATTGCCCGATAAGTTGCCCGCTCGTCGCCCCGACCGACTTGCGCACGCCCACTTCGCGGGCACGGGTCATGGCGCGGGCGGTCGAAAGGTTGACGAAATTGACGCAGGCCAGCAACAGCACAAACAACCCCACGGCCCCAAATACCCCCAACGAGCGGGGCGACACCGGCCCAACCAGTCCGCCGTTGATGCCGGGTTGGGTGTGAATGGCGGACAGCGGCTGGAGGGTCAGGTCTTTGACCGTCTGACCGTCGGGTTTCAGGTATTTCCGGGCAACCTGGTGGAGCATCGGAACGAACTGGACCGGCGTTTGGCCGTCAGGCAGTCGCACGTAAACGCTACCGCCCGCCCGCATTCCCCACTGATCCAAGGGCCATTCGAAGAAGTTTTTCAGAGTGAGATACGAAACCAGCATTGGCGCGTTGAGGTGAGTCTGGTGCGGCATGTCGCGCATGACCCCGGCCACCTGCACGGTGGTTTTGCTGCCCAGTTTGAAGGTTTTCCCAACTGGATTGGCCGTGCCAAAGTACCGTCGGGCGGCGCTCTCGCTGAGAATTACCTGGTTGGGTTGGGCCAGCGCTGCGCGGGCGTTGCCCGACAAAATTTCAACATCGAACAAATCGAAGAACTGGGGTTCGGCAAACAACACCCGCTTCTCGGAAAGTATCTTATCGGGCGAGAGCACGACGAAGGTGTTTTCCTCCGCGTGAATCCGGGCTACCACGGGCGTGTGCTCCGTTTTTGCGCCAAACTCAGCCCGCAGCGCTGGAGCGAGCGGGTAAGGCGTTACGCCGGACGTTTTAACCTCCGCGCCGGTGGTCTCGACCTCGTTCACGCGGTAAACGTGGCCGGCGTGGCGGTGGTAGCGGTCAAACAGCCACTCGTTGCGCAGAAACAGCCCGATGAGCAGGCAAGTGGTCAGGCCGAGCGTCAGCCCCAGCAGGTGGATCGCCGTGGTAATGGGCTGGTTGCGCAGGGCGCGGTAGGCGATTTTGAGGTAGTTGCGGAGCATCAGCGCGAGTTTTGATTAGATTTGGGGAAACTTCGTCGTGTCATGGATACCAATGCGTTCGATTTCATTGAGGCCTACCAGTCCGAAGACATCATGTCGCTGAACCACTCCCGGCTCATCAACCGCATCGGCGTTGCCTTGCACCAGTACGACGACGAATACGACGTTTTCCCAGAATTAGAGCTTGAACTTTCTACCGGAAAATGCAAGCCGGACGTTTCGATTTACCGGAACCTGCCTTCCGATTGGTTCAACGACATTATTTTCTTCAACCAGCCACCCATCGTGGCCGTCGAAGTGCTTTCTCCCCGGCAAGCCGTTACCGATGCAACCGATAAGGCCCTGAAGCAATATTTCCCGGCGGGCGTTCAGGTCGTGTGGCTGGTCATTCCAACCATTCGAATCGTGCAGGCCTTGTTGCCGGATGGGTCCATTCTAACCTGGTCGAGTGGCATCATGAAGGACCCGATCACGGGCATGGAAATGGATTTGGGCTATCTTTTTAAATAAGGACTCGGCTCACTTTGCCTTGTTCGGCGAAATCACTCCGCCCGCAAACTTTTCACCGGATTCATCAGCGCGGCTTTCACGCTTTGGAAGCTGACTGTCAGCAGGGCAATCCCCACCGCCAGCATCCCCGCCCCGGCGAACAGCCAGCCGCTGAGTTGAATCCGGTATTCAAAATCATTCAGCCAGCGTTGCATCACCCAGCCCGCCAGTGGCGAAGCGATGACGATGCCCAGCAGCACTAGCCGGAGGAAGTCGCTCGACAACAACGCCACGATGCTGGCTACGCTGGCCCCAAGCACTTTGCGCACGCCGATTTCCTTTGTCCGCTGCCCCACTACGAAGGCGACCAGCCCGTACAACCCCAGGCCGCAGATGAGTGCGGCGATACCCGCGAACACGTTGATCAGCCGTGAAATCAGGTTTTCGGTGTCGTAAAACCGGGCGAGGTGCTCGTCCAAAAACGTGTACTCGAACACCTCGTCGGGGTAAAACCGCTGCCAGGTCTGGCGGATGCGTTCGAGGCTTTCAGCGGGGTTCCGGCCCGAAATCCGAATCCCGATCCGGTGGTAAAATTCCGCCCGGCTGGCAATCAGGCAGGGCGCGATGGGTTCGCGCAACGAACGCAGGTGAAAATCTTTCACCACGCCCACGATGGGCAGGGAAACGCGCGAAAGGTGGTACACGAGTCGATGCCCGACAATCCGGCGCGGGTCGGGGAAGCCCAGTTTGCGGGCCAGGGTTTCGTTGACGACGTACTCCCGAATCGTGTCGCTGGGGGCGAGGTTGCGGCCCGCCAGGAGTTTCAGGCCGAAGGTGTCGAGGTACCCGGCGTCGGCGAGGCGTTCGCGCACCGGAAATTTTTCCCACTCGGTCCGGCCATCGAACGCAATCGGGCCGCCGTTCAGGGCCACGTCGGAGGGCGAGAGGTAGTTGAAACTAACCGACTGGATGTCAGGGTACTGCGAGAGGGTCTGCTTGAACGCCTGCATCGTACTCAGGCGCGGGTTAGGCAGGGCGGCAATCACGACGTTGTCTTTCCGAAAGCCCAAATCGGCCCGCTGCACAAACCGAATCTGGCTCGCCACCACCATCGACCCGACCAGCAGCGCCTGACAAATCGCAAATTGCGCCACCACTAACGCTCGCCGCACCGTCGCGCCGCTCCCCGAGGAGGCCGTTAATTCGCCCCGCAGCGCCCGCCAGGGATTGAAGCCCGACAGCACCGCCGCCGGATACCCGCCCGCGAGCAGCACGACCGAAGCGAGCAAGCCCAATCCTAAGACAATCGTTTGGAAATCAGGCTGAAAACGAAGTTGAATTTTGACGAGTTCGTTGAAAACAGGCAGGCTCAGACTGACCAGCACCAACGCCAGCCCCGCCGCCGCCGCGACAATCAGGCCCGTTTCCATCAAAAACTGCCGCACCAACTGCGCCCGCGAGCTACCCAGCGTTTTGCGGATGCCTACTTCCTTGCTCCGGCGCAGGGCCTGCGCCGTGGCGAGGTTGACGAAATTAATGCAGGCCGTCAGCACCAGGAAAATGCCCACCAGCCCCAGCGACCACAGCAAGGCGGGCCGAATCACGCCGCCAATCCGGGCCACGTCGAAATGGGCCTCGGCGAGGGGCTGGACGTGGAAGTGGAAAACACCACCGTCCTTGCCGTAGTATTTTTTTGCCAGCGCGGGAAACGCCTCTTGCAGTCGAGGGGAAATCTTCGGCTCGCGGAGGGTGAGAAAAAGTCGGTTCGTGCTGTTGAGCATTCCCCAGTCGGCCTGCGGGTACGCCGGGTCGAGGCGGCTCAGGGTGGCGAGCGAAACGAACAGCCCGAAATTCTGGTCGGTCGGGCCGGTGGGGTCGGCCACCACGCCGGTCACTTTCGCCACCGTCCGGTGGTCGAGGTCGAGGAGTTGGCCGATGGGATTGGCGCTGCCGAAGTACCGTTTGGCGAAGGATTCGGTGAGTACAACCGAATTTGGTGCACGCAGGGCCGTTTCCGCCGAACCATTCAGCCAGCGGTACTCGAAAATTTGGAAAAAATCCGGCTCGACCAGCGCCGTGTTGTCGCGTTCCAGAAACCGGGTTGGCGTTGCCTGTCCCGGTCGTTTGAAACTCACCGTCAGTTCCCGGTTTCGTCGTGCGAACGCAGCGTGTTCAACCGAAGGAAACTCGCGCCGAAGCACCTCGGCCATCGGCAGCGGGGCTTCGGGGTACGGTTCCACCGAACCGTCGTCCAGGTGCAGGTCGGTCGTGATGCGGAAAATCCGGTCGAACTTCGCATGGTGCCGGTCGGTACTCAGGTGGTACCGCACGAAACCGAAAATCAGCAACCCGCCCGCCATGCCCACGGCCAGCCCAACCACGTTGAGCAAGGTGTACACCCGCTGCTGGCGCAGGGTGCGGAGGGCGATTTTGAGGTGGTTGCGAAGCATGGCTTGGGGATAAAAAATCAAAATGCTCAACGCTCAACTCTTTGAAAACCAATTGATTTAAAAGAAAAGTGAGCATTGAGCATTTCTTCCTGTCGGCCTAAAAATCCGTGTCCGCCTTCTTCAGGTCCAGTTCCTGAATCCACACGTTCCGGTAGAGCACGTTGTAGCCTTCGGCCTGGAGTTTTAGCCCGCCGGGGGTGTCGGTAATGCCCTTGCCGTCGTCGTTGCCGCCGTCGATGCCGGAGAATTTCCCGCCCCACACCTGGTTGATAGTCTGGTTGCGGTGGGCTTTTTTCCCGTTCAGGTACAGCGTCACCATCGCTTTTTCCGTCCGCTTGCCGTCTTTGAAGCGGGCAGCCCGAAACACGATGTCATAGGCGTTCCATTTCCCGACTCCGGTGTAAAATTTGTACGGCGAGTGCGATTCGTTGATGACGGCACCCAGCCCGTGGTCGGTCGTGTCGCCGTCGAAAATTTGAACTTCGTAGCGATTCTGGAGGTACACGCCGCTGTTGCCGCCTTTTTCGGAGACGAAAAACTCGACGTGAATCCGCTGATCGCGGAAGGCTTTCTTCGTCACGATGTCGGCGGCCCCATACTTGCCACCCGCCGCGGCGGGGTCGTTGGTGTTAAGCACCTGACCCGGCCCGGCGGGGTCTTTGACCAGAAACCACTTGATGGGCAAGGTCGCCGCCAGCCGGGGGCCTTCCCAGTACGTCCATTTTTCGTCGAGCATTTTTCGGGTACCATCGAAAAAGACTTCGGCCCCTTTCGGCGGTTTTGCCCCCACGCCGACCTGGGCATGGGCGGAAATCACAACCGAACTCAGGCTAAGCAGCAGGGCCAGAAATAGGGCTTTGGTTTGAACAACAGCGTTTTTCATGTGTTTTTCAATGGTTTTTGTGAACGGATGCCGGACTTCGGCGGGATGAAGATAGGCAGGCTATTCCGAACGCAAACTCTTCACGGGGTTGGCCACGGCGGCTTTCACCGATTGGTACACGACCGTAGCCCAGCAAATCAGCAGCGTGAGCAGGCAGGCCGCCACGAATACCCAGGCTTCGATGTCGGTTTTGTAGGGAAAATGCTGGAGCCACCGGTCCATCGAGAAATACGCGATGGGAATCGCGATCGGAAACGAGAACAGCACCAGTTTGGTGAAGTCTTTGGAAAGCAGCACCACCACGTTGGCCACCGACGCACCCAGCACCTTGCGCACGCCGATTTCCTTCACCCGCTGTTCGGTCGTGAAGGTGGCCAGCCCAAACAAACCGAGGCAGGCAATCAGAATGGTCAGGCCCGAAAAGGCCGTGAAAATCCGCCCGCGCAGCTCGTCGGCGCGGTAGGCCGACTCGAAGTCCTGGTCGAGGAAACTGTACTCGAACAGCCGGTCGGGGTAGGTTTCCCGCCATTTCTGGCCGATAAAGGCCAGGGTTTTGTCCTTGTCCTGGGCGTCGATTTTCACGTGGATGACCCCGTTCGCCCGTCGGCACAACAGGATCATCGGCTCGATGGGGTTGTAGAGCGATTGCTGGTGGAAATCCCTGACGACGCCCACCACGTGCGCCAGGGGTGGAGCCGGTTGTCCGGGTTGGGGGTTGCCGCCGAAGCGTACTTTTTTGCCCAGCGGTTCTTTCCAGCCCATGCGGGCGACCACGGCCTCGTTGATCAGCACGGCGTTGAGCGTATCCGCTGGGATTTTCTCCGAAAAATCCCGTCCGGCTATCACCTTCATGCCCATGGTTTTCAGGTAGCCGTAGTCGATGCCCATGGGGCGGAAGCCCATTTCTTTCATGCCTTCGTTGGACTCGACCGTGAAAATGTTCCGCCCGCCGATGTTGCTTGTGGCTGAGGAGGCCGAGGCGACGCTCCGGATTCGCGGATTGGTCAGCAGGGCATTCCGCAGGGCGCCGTAGCTGGCGCGGGGTTGGCGGTCCTGATAATCGATGGTGAGCACCTGCTGGGGGTTGTAGCCGAGGTCTTTGTTGCGCATAAACCGCAATTGCTGGTACACGATGTAGGTGCAGATGAGCATCACCAGCGAAATGGCAAACTGCGTGACCACCAGCGCTTTCCGGAAAAAAGTACCGCCTTTGGCATTGAACGAGCCTTTGAGCACGGTGGCTGGCTCGAACGACGACAAGTAAAACGCCGGGTAGCTCCCGCTGATAAATCCCGTGAATGCGACGATAGCCAGGGCAATGCCAATAAAGTAGGGCTGGAGTAACTGGCCGAAGCTGATTTGTTTCCCCGAAACCGAGTTGAAAAACGGCAGCAGCGCTGCCACCAGCACCAGACTAACGCCCAGCGCCAGCACTGTCATCAGCACTGATTCGGTGAGAAACTGCCCAATCAACCGGCTGCGGGCCGAACCCATCACTTTTCGCAGGCCCACTTCCTTGGCCCGTTTGGCCGAGCGGGCGGTGGCGAGGTTCATGTAGTTGATGCTGGCGATGAGCAGCATGAAAAAACCCACCGCCCCGAAGGTGTACACGTAGCCGATGTCGCCGTTGGCTTCGCCTTCGAGTTTTGAGTGCAGGTGAATGCTCGTCAGGGGCTGTAATTCGTAGGTGATTTTTATGCCCATCGGTTTGAAAATGGGGCCAACGTACTTGTCGTACACCTGCGGAAATTTGCTTTCCAGCACCCTGAGATCGAAGTTTTCGGGCAACACCAGGAAACTGTAGATGTTGAAACCGCCCCAGTTGGTAGCCTGGCTGCGTTCGTTCTGGCCCGTGGAAATCAGGGCATTGAACGTGAAATGAGAGGCCTTCGGCACGTCTTCCATCACGCCGGTGACTTTGTAAAACGTGGTGTCGTTGGTTTGCAGCGATTGCCCGAGGGCACTGCGGGAGCCGAAGAATTTTTGAGCGGTCGTGCGGCTGAGCACCACGCTGCCGGGCTGATCGAGGGCCGTTCGCGGGTCGCCTTCGACGAACGGGTAGCTGAACACGTCGAATACGGTGGAATCGGCGGCGTACACGTCTTCTTCGTAAAACCGCTTTTCGCCCTGCCGGAACAACACCCGGCCGTAGGGGAAAAAACGCACGAAGTTTTCCACGAAGGGGTAATCCTTTTGCAGCGTCGGGGCCAGTGGAACCTGCGTGGACGACCAGCCAAAGGCCTTATCGGGTTCGCGAATCCGGGAGGCCAGGCGGTAAATCCGATCGGCGTTGGCGTGGTAACGGTCATAGCTCAGTTCGTCGGTCACGTAGAGCAGCAGCAACAGCCCGCACGTGATGCCGATGGTGAGGCCGAGGATGTTGAGAAGGCTGTAGAATTTGTCCTTCTGGAGTTTTCTCCAGGCAATTTTGAAGTAGTTGCGCAGCATGACCGTTACTGGTTTATTCTGTCCTCAAACTTTTCACCGGATTCATAAACGCCGCCCGCAGGCCTTGCAGGCTCACCGCCAGCCCAATCACCGCCGCCAGGCTCAGGCCCACTCCCACGAACGGCCAGGCGTCCAGCCCGATGCGGTAGGCGTAGTTTTGCAACCACCGGCTGAGCACCACCACCGCCAGCGGCGCGGCCAGCGCATTGGCCAGCAGCAACACGCCCACGAATTCCTGCAAAAACAACCGCACGATCCCCACCGAAGTAGCCCCCAGCACGCGCCGGATGCCGATTTCTTTCGTGCGCCGGGTGATGCTCAGCGCCACCACGCCCTGCACGCCGAGCAAGACGATCAGGAGCGCCAGCACGGTGGCGATGCGCGCGGCTTTGCGCAGGCGGAGTTCGGCCTGATACAGTTTTTGCAAGGATTCGTCCATGAACGTGGAGACAAACGGGGCACCGGGAAACGCCTTCGTCCACGCCGATTCGATGGAAGCAATGGTTTCGTGGAGGTGTTCCGGTTTCAGTTTCAAGGACAGGATCCGGTAAATGCCCACCCGGCGCAGGTGCAGGAAGGCCATCGGCTGGATGGATTGGTGCAGCGAAGCCGTGTGAAAATCGGCCACGACACCACTGACGCGGTACGTGGTCGGGTCGCCCGGCATCCGGACCGGTTGGTCGATGGCTTCGTCCGGGTTTTTCCAGCCCAGCGCGCGAACGGCAGCTTCGTTGAGCACCATCCGTTCGCGGTCATAGCTGCCCAGCCCCGCGTGGAAGAAGTAGCCCGCTTTCAGCGGCATGGCGTAGGTTTGGGCGAAATGCTCGTCGGTGGTGAGTAAGCCCACTGACACGGCTTCGGTGCTGTCGCGGCCCTGCCGGTACAGCCCGGTGTTGTTGCCGGGTCCCTCGCTGGGAATTTCCCAGGAAACGCTCGCCGAACTGACGCCCGCCAGGCGGGTGAGCCGGTCGCGCACCAGTTCGGTACGCGCAACGCCCTCTGGTGACCAGACGCGCGGCACGGACGAAATCGTCAGCAGTTGTTCTTTGTCAAAACCGAGGTCCCGCTCGAAAAAATACGCCACCTGCCGCGCCACCACCACCGCCCCGACGAACACGAAAACCGCCATCGTGAACTGAAACGTGAGCAACGCGCGGCGCAGCACGATGCCGCGCTGCGCTGATTTCATTTTTCCTTTCAGCGAATCGACGGCGGGCAGCGCCGACAGCACGAGCGCCGGGTAACTGCCCGCCAGCACCCCGACGAGCGCGCACAAGCCCACCACGGCGGCAAAACCCCACGCGGGCCAGGCCGTCAGGGACGGAAGCGCCCGGCCCAGCACGTCGCCGAAGGCCGGGCGGGCGACTTCGTAGCCCAGCAACGCAAGCAGCGTGGCGACGGCCGTGAGCAGGAGGGCTTCGACCATAAATTGCCGCAGCAACTGCCGCCGTTGGCCACCCAGGGCCTTGCGCACGCCGATTTCGCGCAGCCGGGTGGACGAATTGCCGATGCTGACGTTCACGAAATTGATGGACGCCATCAGCAGGATGAACACGGCCACG
The DNA here is from genome assembly GCA_965249815.1 of Spirosomataceae bacterium. Taxonomy (GTDB): domain Bacteria; phylum Bacteroidota; class Bacteroidia; order Cytophagales; family Spirosomataceae; genus JAJAZB01. Next base: position 4,112,110 of record CBDFMV010000003.1, read on the forward strand.
CTGGCCACCGCAAACACCAGTTTGCCGATGACGCCGTTGTTGGCCTCGAAATGGTAATCGGGGAGCAGCACCAGCTTGACCGTCAGATTTTCGCGAATTGCCGCTGGGGCATTGGCGGCCAGCAGGCGTTTGATGGGGTGGGTGAGTTGCTCAGGTTTTACGCCTTCCCGCAATTCCAGGTAGTTGACAATGTACGGATTCGCCCAGGAATCGTTGCCCACGTCGCGGCCTTTCAGGCTGCTCATCGAAATAAACACCTCGTCGGGTTCCGCCGTGAGGTGCGTGACGGAGTTTTCGGGCAAGGCGTACAAAACTCCCGTGACGAGGTACGTCTGCTTGCCGCCCACGAAGTTGTCGAGCGTGATCGTTTGCCCGACCACGTCGGTTCTGCCGAAATACCGCAACGCCCGCGATTCGGTCAGCACGAGCGAATTGGGCCGGTTGAGGGCGGTGCGCGGGTCGCCGTGCCGCATCGGGAAACCAAACTGGGTGAGCAGGGTCGAATCTCCGGCCTGCACCGATTCGCGGAAGTGCCTGTCGCCCCGCGAAACCGTCACCGAAATGCCGTCGTAGCGGTAGTAGCTGGCCACCAGGCCGGGGTATTGCTCGCGCAGCGCCTGGCCCAGCGGGGCCAGGGTGGTGATGGGCATCCCGAGGTTTTCCTGTTTCCACTGGCTTTGCACCAGGTACTGCCGGTCGGCGTGGCGCAGGCTGCGGTTCACGTGGTATTCGCTCCAGACGTAACTGCCGATGAGCAGCGCAAACGTGAGGCCCACGGCCAGCCCGACCAGCGTCAGCGCCGCGTAGAACTTGCGGCGGAGTAAACTGCGAAGGGCGATTTTGAAATAGTTGCGGAGCATGGTTTGGGAATTTTAAACCTCACCGGTTTTTGAAACCGGTGAGGTTTCGTTGGTCGGTTATTCGCTTCTCAAACTCTTCACCGGGTCCATCAGCGCCGCCTTCACGCTCTGGAAACTCACCGTCAGGAAGGCAATCAGCACCGCCAGGAATCCGGCCAGGGCGAACATCCACCAGCTGATGGTGATTTTATACTCGAAATTGGCCAGCCAGCGGTTCATCACGTACCAGGCTAATGGCGTGGCAATCAGGATTGCCAATAACACGAGTTTCAGGAAATCTGCCGAGAGTAACCCGACGATGTTGGATACGCTGGCCCCAAGTACTTTCCGGACGCCAATTTCCTTCGTGCGCTGCTCGGCGGTAAAGGCCGCCAGTCCGAACAAGCCGAGGCATGAAATGAAAATTGCCAGGAACGCAAACGCGTTGGCCAGACTGCCTACCATCGTTTCGCTTCGGTAGAGCTTCTGGTATTCCTCGTCGGCAAACTGGTAGGTGAACGGAAACTTCGGGTTCAGTTCCTTGTAGAGTTTTTCCAGACTGGCCAGAGCCTGCTTCGTCTGGCCGGGTTGGGTGCTCACCAAAATTGTTTTCCGTTCGGCGTCGGGTTCGAATCGGATAATCAGTGGCTGAATTGGCTCATGGAGCGACTGGAAGTGAAAATCGTCCATGACACCGATAATTTTGCCCGGTTTTCCCCACATCGTGAGCGGCTGACCCAGCGGGTTTTTGTAGCCAATGCGGCGGACGGCAGTCTGATTAATGAGGTAATTGGTTGAGTCAGTGCCAAATTCCTTTGAAAATTCACGTCCTTTTACTTTGATTTTCAGCGTTTTGATGAAGTCATAGCCCACGCTGGTCATGGTAAACTGAATGTTCACGTTTGGGTCTTTGCCAGACCACTGCACGCCGCCCGTGCTGCTGCCGATGCCCGTGGGCAATTCAGACATGTACGACACCGACTGGATGCCCGGCATGCGCAGGAGTTCGGCTTTAAAGGTTTCGTATTTTTTGGCCAGATCGCCCTCAGCAGGCACGTATAGCAGGTTTTCACGTTCAAAACCGAGGTTGCGGTTCTGGATGAAATTCACTTGCTGGTACACCACGAACGTGCCCACGATGAGAAGCATCGACAACATAAACTGGAAGACGACCAGCCCTTGCCGGAACAGTCGCGCCCCGGAGCCAAACTTGAGCGTGCCTTTGAGCACCCGCACCGGGTTGAGCGAGGAAAGAAAGAGGGCCGGGTAGCTGCCTGCCACTAACCCCGTGGCAAGCGTAGTGCCGAATAAAAGCAGCCAGAACGAACCCTGCCTAATCTGGAAGCTGATGTGTTTGCCCGTCAGGGAATTAAAAACGGGTAACAGCACGAACACCAGTGCCAGGGCTACCACCAACGCCAGAAACGTGAGCAACAGCGCTTCGCCCACGAACTGGCCCATAAGCAACCCGCGACCAGCCCCGACTACCTTGCGCACACCCACTTCGCGGGCGCGTTTCACCGAACGGGCTGTGGCCAAGTTCATGAAATTGATGCAGGCAATCAGGAGCAAAAACACCGCCACCACCGCAAATAACCGCACGTAGTCGATGCGCCCGCCCGATTGCTGGCCGTTCACGAAATTTGAGTAGAGGTAGGCATCCTCGTAAGGCTGGAGGAAGAGGTGGATGTCGAATTTTTTGTCAAGTTCCTTATTGTACTTCTTCAGAAAGTGCTGAAGCTTGGCCTGCAGGTTGGGCAGGTTGGCGTCGGGACGAAGCAGAATGCGCGTCCGGGGGCCGTTGTTGCCCCAATCTTTCATCCAGGAGTTGCGCGCCAAGCAATCGGGCCAGTTGAGCAGAAAATCGTATTTCTCCGACGCAGCGTCCGGGAAATTCTCGAAAACGGCTGTTACTTGGTAGTCTTTCTGATTGTCCACGCGCATGGATTTACCGAGGGCCTTTTCGGGGGTGCCGAAGTAATTCTCGGCCATTTTCCGGGAAATTGCCAAGCTAACGGGCGAATTAAGAGCCGTGTTGGTCGTACCTGCCAGCAACGGGATACTAAACAGCTTAAACCAGTCGGCCCCGGCCCAGTGACCAACTTCCTTGTTGACTCTCTCGCCGACGGCAAACGTCATCCGGGCATCCCATTGTGTATAACCCGCCGCGTACACGATTTCCGGAAATTGTTTTTTCAACTCATCGGCCAGTAAACCGGGCGTTTGCCCGCCCGCTTCGATTTTGCCGTCGTAAAACTGGCGCTCCATCACCCGGTACAACTGCGGACCGTTGGCGTGGTAGCGGTCCACACTCAGTTCGTCGCCAATCCAGAGGAAAATCAGAAGGCTACTGGCAAGGCCCAGGGCGAGGCCGAGGATGTTGAGGGCCGAAAATGATTTGTTGCGCAGTAAGTTGCGCCAGGCGATTTTGAGGTAGTTGCAGAGCATAATTATCGTAGAAATTGATTGTAAAAGACACGAATTCACTCGCTGCGTAAACTCTTCACCGGGTCCATCAGCGCCGCCTTCACGCTCTGGAAACTCACCGTCAGGAAGGCAATCAGCACTGCCAGGAATCCGGCCAGGGCGAAAACCCACCACTCGATGTCGATTTTATACGCGAAATCCTGGAGCCAGCGGTGCATGGCGTACCACGCCAGTGGGATGGCGATGAGCAGGGCCACGAACACCAGTTTCAGGAAATCTTTGGAAAGCAGCCCGACCAAACCCGGTACCGACGCGCCGAGCACTTTCCGTACGCCGATTTCTTTCGTGCGCTGCTCGGCCATGTACGCCGCCAGCCCGAACAGCCCCAGGCAGGCAATCAGGATGGCCAGCACCGAAAACGACAGGACAAGCGTACCGATGCGCTGCTCGGCGCGGTACATGGCGTCGAAGTCGTCTTCGAGAAACGAGTAGCTGAAGGGCTGGCCGGGGGCGATTTGTTTCCATTGAGCCTCGATTTGCCCGAGTAGCGCCGGCGTGTCGGCGGTGGTCAGGCGGAAGGACACGGCACCCGAATTGGCCGCCAGGGTCAGCCCCAGCGCCCCGATGTTGCGCCGGAGCGATTCAAAGTGAAAATTTTTGACCACCCCCAGCACCGTGTAGGTTTTGAGCGTTTTGCCCTGCGGGTCGTTGAACTGCGAAACCCGCTTGCCGAGGGGGTCTTTAAAACCGAACAGCTTCACGGCGGCTTCGTTGAGCAAAATGCCGGTCGAGTCGGTCCCGAACTGGCGCGAAAAGTCACGACCCTGCACGATTTGCATCCCGAGGGTTTTCACGTAGTCGTGGTCCACGCCCCAGTTTTGCATGTTTACGCCATTCTTCTGGTCTACTTTCCCTTCCGGGAAAAAGGCATTGTCGTTCCGGTTCGACGGCGTCGGCAGGTAGCCCGACAGGCTGCCACCCACCACGCCCGGCAGGCGGAGTACTTCCTTCTTGAACGTTTCAGCCCGGTTGCCGAGCAGGTACACGTCGTTGACGGTGAGCAGGCGCTGGCGGTCGAAGCCGAGTTTTTTGGTTTGAATAAAATTAAGCTGCCGGTACACCACCAACGCGCCGACGATGAGCACAATCGAGGTGATGAACTGGAACACCACCAGTCCGCTCCGCAGACTGAGGCGTTTCATTCCGCCGTTGAGCCGCCCCGCGAGGGCACCGCCTTTCAACACGGCAATGGGCCGGAACGACGAAAGAAACAGCGCCGGGTAACTGCCCGCCAGCAGGCCCGTCAACAGCGGCAGGAATACGATGACGGCCAGCGGCCGGGGCGCGAGCAGGCTGCTCATGCGCAGGTTCTTCGCTGAAACGAGGTTGAACAGCGGAATTGCCGCCCACACCAACAGCAACGCCAGCCCCATCGCCAGTACCGCCGTGAGCACCGATTCGGTCATGAACTGCCCGATGAGTTGCCCCCGCTGCGAGCCAAGCACCTTGCGCACACCCACCTCGCGGGCACGCCCTGCCGAACGGGCCGTGGCCAAATTCATGAAGTTCACACAGGCAATGAGCAGGATGAACAGCGCCACCGCCGAAAACACGTACACGTACTGGATGTCGCCGTTGGGACTGAGTTCAATCTGCTGTTTGCCGCGCAGGTGAATGGCCGTGAGCGGCACGAGCCAGAACCGCATCGTGTTGCCCGCTTTCCGAAAGTCATCCAGGGACGCGCCAATGAATTGCTGCACCTGCGGGCCGACGTATTTTGCAATAACCGCGTCGAAATTTTTCTCGAATTGGGCCGGGTCCACGCCTGGTTTCAGCACAATGTACGTATGGTGGTTGTTGCTCAACCACTGGCCCCAGGGGTAGTCGTCGTTGAGCATGGTGAGGAAAAAGTCGGTGTGGAAGTGCGAATTGGCGGGCAGGTCGCGCATCACGGCGGTGACTTTGTAGGATTTGCCGTTGTCGAACACCAGCGCCTGACCCATCGGATTCTGCTGGCCGAAATGTCGCTTCGCCGCCGATTCGCTGATGACCACCGTGTACGGATCGGCCAGCGCGCGCCGGGGGTCGCCGCTGACGAGCGGAAACGTGAAGACGTCGAACAGCGTGGAGTCGGCGAAAAAAATGTGCTCTTCGCGGAGGTTGGTCGCCGTCCCGGCACGCTTCACCAGCCAGGTGCCGCGTTCGTGCAGCCGCACGAAATTCTCGACCTGCGGGTAATCCTTTTTCAGCGTCGGTCCGAGCGGATCCGGCGACACGGCAAAACGCATGTCGTTCCCGCCAAACTTGATGTCGGAATTTACGCGATAAATCCGGTCGGCGTTAGCGTGAAACCGATCGAAGTTCAGTTCGTCGAGCACGTAGAGCGTGATGAGCAGGCAGCAGGCCAGGCCCACGGCCAGCCCGACCACGTTGATGGCCGTAAACCCGCGCTGCTTGCGGAGGGTACGGAGGGCGATTTTGAGGGAATTGCGAAGCATTTGAGTTGACGTTTTTATCTATCTTTGAAAAAACTCAGCGCGCCATGGAAGCGGAAGACCTGCTCGAACCCATCACCGATTCAGACGAAAAAATGTCAAGTATCAATCATTCTGAGTTGCAGAGCCACCTTGCTTTTCTTCTCCGCTTGTCGTATCGTCAGCAATACAGTATTTTCACGGAACTCGACTTTGAATTTGCCTCCGGCAAAACCCGACCCGACCTTTGTATCATGCCCAAACGTCGGGCCGACTGGCTGGCTGATGAGATTGTCGTTCAGGAAGTTCCGTTGACGACGATTGAAATCCTCTCCCCGGAGCAAAGCCTGAACAGCCTGACCGAGCGCATTTACAAAAAACATTTTCCGGCGGGCGTAAAAACCGTCTGGCTGGTGGTGCCGACGGTGCAAACCGTTTCGATTCTGCTGCCCGATCGCCGTCAACTCAATTTTGCCCAGGGCACCATCACGGATCCGGTCACGGGCATCGAACTGCAACTCAGCGAAGTCTTCGAGGGCTGATTATTCGCTTCGCAGGCTCTTCACCGGGTTCATCAACGCGGCTTTCACGCTCTGAAAACTCACCGTGACCAGAGCAACGACCACGGCCAGCAGGCCCGTCAGGGCGAATACCCACCATTCCACGTCGATTTTGTAGGCAAAGCCCCGCAACCAGCCGGTCATGGCCCACCACGCCAGCGGCGAGGCGACGACCAGCGCCACGATCACCAGCTTCAGGAAGTCTTTCGAGAGGAGCGCCACGATGCTGGGCACCGACGCGCCGAGCACTTTGCGCACGCCGATTTCCTTCGTCCGCTGTTCGGCGGTGAAGGTGGCCAGCCCAAACAGGCCCAGGCAGGCAATCAGAATGGCCAGCCCGGCGAACACCAGCACCACCCGCGCCGTGCGCTGCTCGGCGCGGTACAACCCGTCGAGGAACTGGTCGAGAAAGGTGAATTCAAAGGCGGAGTTCAGCACCGTTTTCCGGTACGTGGCCTCCAGTTGCCGCATGGTTTCGGGCAAATTCCGGGTCTGAATTTTTACCAGCAGAAAAGGCCGGTTCTCCGTGTCGGCGTTGTGGAAGGCGTACGCGCCGATGGGTTGGTGGAGCGAAAGAAAGTGGAAGTCATCCACGACGCCCACGATTTCGGTGTGCTCGAACACGTCCGGGGCTTTTTTGCCAATCGCCTGCTCGGGCGTGTAACCCAGAAAGGCCACGGCGGTTTTGTTGAGCACCACCTGCACCGTCGAATCCGTCGGGGCTTTCGCGGTGGTGGGCAGGGTTCGGCCGGCGAGGAGTTTCAGGCCGAGCGTCTGGACGAACTCCGGCCCGACGCGGTTGGTGTTGATGAACGTGCTGCTCTTCTTGTCGTTGGGTTTGGAAATCGACCGCCCGCTGCCGCCCATGCCGGGGTACACCTGCGCCCGGCAGACCGATTCGACGGCGCTCAGGTTACGGTAAGCGTTGGTGAGGGCGTCGATTTGCGCGGCATTTTGTGCCGCCGCTGTCGTGATGGCCACCACCTGCGAGGGTTCGTAGCCGAGTTTGCGCTGCTGAATGAATTGCAGTTGCCGGTAAAAAATCAGCGTGCTGATCATGAGCACCAGCGAAGCGGTGAACTGCGCCACCACGAGCGTCCGCCGGAGCCAGCCCTCGCGGGAGTGCCGCCGGAAGGTTGCGTTGAGCAAATGCCGGGGCGAAAACGCGGAGAGTTGCACCGCCGGGTACAGCCCCGCCAGCAAGGCAATCGCCACGCCCAACCCCAGGAGGCTGAGCACCATACCCGATGTAAGCAGGGCGCTGAACGCGAGGGTTTTACCGGCAAGGTTGTTGAAAAAAGGCAACCCAACGGCGACAAATACCAGACTCAGCAAAATCGCCCCGCCGACCACCAGCACGGTTTCGGCGTAAAATCTTCCGACCAACTGCGCCCGCGTGGCCCCAACGGCCTTGTTGATGCCCACTTCCTTCGACCGCACCTGGGCCTGAGCCGTGGCCAGGTTCATGTAGTTGATGCAGGCGATGGCCAGCACCACCACGGCCAGAATCAGCAGGATGTTCACCTGCTTGGCGTCGCCGACGCGGGTCGTGTTGGTGTTGGTCAGGTCGGCGGAGTGCAGGTGGACGTCCGTCAGCGGTTGCAGCCAGAGGGCGTACCAGCGGTCTTCTTTTTTTACGTTTTTGACCACAATCGCCGCCATCTGCCGCTCGACGGCGGGAATATTCGCCTGCGGGTGCAGGAGCAGGTAGGTTTCAAAACTGGCGTTGCTCCAGCTTTGGTTGGTGGGGTTGCTGGCCCACTTCACACTCGCAAACGAGCCAATCAGGTCGGCGTCGAGGGTGGAGGTGGTGGGGAAATCGGCAAACACGCCCGTTACTTCGAGGTGGAGATTGTGGTCCACGTCCAGCACTTTCCCCAGCGGATTTTCAGCCCCAAAATAGCGTTGGGCGGCGCTCTGGCTCAACACAACGCGGTCGGGTCCGGCGAGCGCCGTGGCCGCGTTTCCGAGCACGAGCGGCACGTCGAAGACCGAAAACAGGCTGCTGTCGGCCCAGTACAGGGTTTTTTCGGCAAACTGCCGGTTGGTGGTGCTGACGAACGCCGTCTGTCCGAAGTTGTGCCGCAGCAGCCGCACCTGCGCCTGCACGTCGGGAATCTGGGCGTTCATCGTGGGGCCAACGACGTTGGGCGCGTTGCCCCACTTCATGCTCTTGCCGTCGAAGGTAGCCGTCAAACCGACGCGGTAAATCCGGTCGGCGTTGCGGTGGAAGCGGTCGAAGGCCAGCTCGTCTTTGGCGTAAAGCAGCAGGAGCAACGCCACGGCCAGCCCGACGGCCAGTCCCAGCCCGTTGAGCAGCGTGAAGAGGCGGTTTTTCACTAAACTCCGCCAGGCGATTTTGAAGTAGTTGCGCAGCATGGGATTTAATTAAAAGTGGAAATCAGTAGGCCATTTCTCCCGAATCGTGGCTACTCGGAGCGTAGACTCTTTACCGGGTTCATCAGCGCGGCTTTGACGCTCTGGAAACTCACCGTCAGCAGCGCGATGCCCACCGCCAGCAAGCCCGCCAGTCCAAACGACCACCAGGGCACGCTGGTGTGGTAAGCGAAATCGGCCAGCCAGCGGTGCATGGCGTACCAGGCAAGGGGCGTCGCCACGGCGATGGCGATGACAACCAGTTTCAGGAAATCTTTGGAAAGCAACCCGACCAGACCGGGCACGCTGGCCCCCAGCACTTTGCGAATGCCGATTTCCTTCGTGCGTTGCTCGGCCATGAAGGTGGCCAGGGCGAACAGGCCCAAGCAGGCTATGAAAATGGCCAGCCCGGCGAATAAGCCGCACACCTTGCCAAACTGCTGCTCGGCTTTGTACTGCTCGTTGAAAAAGGTATCCAGGAAGAAATAGTCGAACGAGTTGCCGGGGAAAAATTCGTTGTAGCGGGCTTTGATGCCCGCCAGCTTGGTGTCCAGAGCGCCGGTGGTATTGAGTTTTAGCGAGAAGAACGAGGCGTTGTCGGGCAGCAGACGAATGAGCATCGGCCAATAGCCCGTGCGAAGTCCCTGCTGGTGGTAGTCGCGCACCACGCCGACCACCCGCAGGGTATCCCCGGATTGAATGGGTTTGTCGAGGGCGTCTTCGGGGGAAGCAAAGCCGAGAAGTTTCACCGCTGTTTCGTTGAGCAATACGCCTTTGCGGTCAGTGCCAAATTGCCGGGAGAAATTGCGTCCGGCAACTAATTTTATGTCGTAAGTGTCGAGGAAATCGTAGTCGATGGAGGTGTTGTAGAGCGTGTTGTACCGCTGTTCGGCGCGGTCGGCGCGCTTCCAGCTATTCGTCCACAAAATTTCGATGCCCGGCACGTAAGCCGAGGCGGTGGCTTTTTCAACCAGCCCCTCGCGAATCAATTCCTGTTTAAAACTGGTGGCCTTCGCTTCGTAGGTCGAATCCCTTACGCCTGCGCCGCGCAACACCAGGGTTTGGCTTGGATCGAAGCCCAAATCCTGCTCCTGCATGAACCGAAGTTGCCGGTACACGGTCAGCGTGCCGACAATCAGCACCACGGACGCGGCGAATTGCGCAACAATGAGCGTTTGACGCAACGACAGCCCGCCCGTCGCCCGAATCCGGCCCTTCAACACCGCCACGGGCCGGAACCCCGACAGCACAAAAGCCGGGTACAAACCCGATAGCAGGGTGCCGCCCAGAAATACCCCCAGAGCCGGTAGCCAAAGGCTATTTCTCAGCCAGAAATCAAGGGCAAGGGCTTTGCCGGTCAGGTCATTGAAGGCGGGCAGACTTAGCCGGACCAAGAGCAGCGCCACCACCCCGGCGAACAGGTTGAGCAGCAAGGACTCGAATAGAAATTGCCCCACCAACTGCCCCCGTTCGGCCCCAACGGCTTTTCGGATGCCCACTTCCTTTCCCCGGTCGGCGGCGCGGGCAGTGGCGAGGTTGATGTAGTTGATCCAGGCGATGGCGAGGATGAAGGCGGCAATCAGCGCCAACACGGTGATGGCCCCGCCGTTGCCATTTACCTCAGCTTCCTGATTCAGGCGCGACGTCAGGTGAATATCCCGGAGGGGTTGGAGCAGCAGTTCGTCTTTGTTCCCCGCCCCGCGGTCTTTCCCATTGTAGCGCATCACCAGATTACGCATTTTGCCCTCGAATCGCGCCGCATCCGTTCCAGGACGCAGTTTCACGTAGGTGAAGAAGTCGTACCAGCCCCAACTGGTCTGGGCGTCCCGCTCGGTGCGGTACGAAAAAAGCAAGTCGAGTTCAAGGTGCGAATTTTTGGGGTAATCCCGAAAAACGCCCCGCACCTGGTAGGCATCGCGATCGAGTTTCAAAGTTTTGCCCATCGGGTCGGCGGTACCAAAGTATTTCCGGGCGGTCGTTTCCGACAGCACCACGCCGCCGGGGCCTTGCAGGGCCGTGGCCGGGTTGCCTTGCACGAAGGGCAGGTGAAATACCTTGAACACGCTGCTGTCGGCGAAGTAAAAATTATCCTCCCGGAAGCGCTGGTTCTGGTACGACACCACGCTGGAGTTGGCGTCGTAGAGCCGGGCGGTTTCTTCCACTTCCGGGTAGTCTTTCTTCAGCGTCGGGGCGATGGCTGGGTAAGACGTCGCCGATTTGAAGGCCAGGCTACCGTTCTGGTAGCTGTCCAGCTCCACGCGGTAGGTCCGGTCGGCACCGGGGTGGAAGTCGTCATAGCTGCGTTCGTAGGCCACGTAGTGAAAAATGAGGAGGCAGGCGGCCATCCCCACGGCCAGACCGAGGGAATTGATGACGAAAAACAGCTTGTTTTTCGTCAGGTTGCGCCAAGTGATTTTCAGGTAATTGCGGAGCATGGTTTGGTGATTTAAACCTCACCGGTTTCAAAAACCAGTGAGGTATCGTTGGTCGGTTATTCGCTTCGTAAACTCTTCACCGGGTCCATCAGCGCCGCCTTCACCGATTGAAACGAGACCGTCAGCAACGCGATGCCCGCCGCCAGCAGACCCGCCACGCCGAAGGCCCACCAGGGCACGGCTACGCGGTAGGCGAAATCCTGCAACCAGCGGTGCATGGCGTACCACGCAACGGGCGAGGCCAGCGCCAGGGCTACCCCCACCAGTCTGAGCAAATCGCCGGAAAGCAGGGCCACAAGGCTCGCCACGGAAGCGCCGAGCACCTTCCGCACGCCGATTTCTTTCGTCCGCCGTTCGGCCGTAAACGCCGCCAGGCCGAAAAGTCCGAGGCAGGAAATCAACACGGCCAACCCGGCGAACAAGCCGAAAACCCGCCCGACGCGCTGATCGGCTTCGTAGGTGCGCTGAAAGAAATCGTCCAGAAATTCGTAGTCAAATGGACTGGCCGGAAACGTCTGCTTCCAGAGCGCCTCGACCCGCCGGACGGTGTTGGGCGTACTGCCCGCCGCGATCTTGACCGAAATCATCCCTTCCCAGCCCGCCGTCAGGGAGAACAGCAGCGGGGAAATCGCGTTTTTCAGGTTTTTCTGGTGGTAATCTTCCACCACGCCGACCACCGGACCGCGCTGAGGCACTTCGCGGTAGTTGCCCGTCTGGTCGTACTCGAAGGTGTAGTAGCCCAGCGTTTTGCCACTCAGGTTTTTCCACCCGAAATAGTCCATCGCGGCCTGATTGATGAGAAACGCCTTGCGGTCGGCGGGTCGGTTGGCGTCGAGGTTGCGGCCCTGGAGGAGTTTGATGCCGAAGGTTTTCAGGAAATTTTCGTCCACCGTCAACCGGTTGATGCTTAAGTCGGTGGCTCCTTTCGGCGCGTATTCGGCCACGAGTTTTTCGCCGAGCAACGCCCCACTGCCGGGCACGCTGTAGCTCTGCGTGACCGACACGACGCCCGGCAGCGACCTGAGTTGCTGCTTGAACTGTTGCTTCGTCTGGTCGGTGGCATCGTGCGTGTCCATCACGAGCACCTGCTCGCGGTCGTAGCCGAGGTTTTTGTGGCGAACGTAATCGAGTTGGTTGTAGACCACAATCGTGGCTACCATCATCACAATCGACACGGCGAACTGGCCCACGACCAGCGCCTGCCGCAGCCAGGGTTGGCGCGGGCTGGTGGAGCCGTCGCCATTTCCGCCACCTTTTAGCACAGCAGCGGGCCGAAACGACGACAGCACGAAGGCTGGATACGCACCCGCCAGCAGGCAGAGCAACGTGATGCCCGCCAGCAGACTGGTTGCCCGTCCCGGCGTAAGCAGTTCGGCGAGGTGCAAGTGCTTGCCCGCCAGGTCGTTGAAGGCGGGCAGTACGAGCGGCACGAGCAGGGCCGTCAGGGCCAGGGCGAGGCCAACGAACAGGGCCGTTTCGCCCAGAAACTGCCGCCACAACTGTCCAAACGACGAACCGAGCACTTTCCGCACGCCCACTTCTCGCGCGCGAAGCGTGGCGCGGGCGGTGGCGAGGTTGATGTAGTTGAACGCCGCCAGCGCCAGAATCAGCAACGCCACCACCGAAAAGATGGTTACGTACGTGAGCCGGTTGGCGACAATCAGGTCGGTTTTCAGGTAAATGTCGCGCAGCGGAATCAGGCTTAACTTCCAGACGCCCACGTTCGGGTCGTTGAGACTTCTGAGGTAGGCCGGAAATTGCGCGGCGAGGGTTTCGGGGCGCGTGTTGGGAGCCAGAAGCAGGTACGTCCAGGCGCTGCCACCCCAAAGGTTGGTCGTCACGTCGTAGCCGATCAGTTCGTTGGCGTTGGCGTAATTGGCCAGAAAATCGACGTGGTGATGGGAATTGCCGGGCAAATCGCGCAGCACGCCCGTGACGTGCAGCGTGTGTTTTTTGTCGTAACGCAGCGTTTGCCCAACGGGATTTTGGTTCGGGAAATATTTCCGCGCCGCCGATTCCGACAGCACCACGCCGTCGCGTTCGGACAGGGCCGTTTTGGAATTTCCCCGCGTGAGCGGCAGCGTAAAAACGGCGAACGCACTGGGGTCGGCGAAAAAGAACGCTTCTTCGTACGCCGACACGTCGCGACTGGCAATCAACGGTTTGGCCTGTTTGAGCCGGACGGTGTTTTCAACCTGCGCGAAGCGTTGCCGGAAATCCGTCGCCAGTTTCCCCCCGCTCGTTCCCGTTTTTTCAAATTGCTGGAGCAGCACGATGCGGTCGGCGTTGGCATGAAACGCGTCGTAACTGAGGTCATCGAGCACGTAGGCCGTCATCAGCAGGCCGCACGTTAGCCCCAGGGTTAGCCCGGCTACGTTGAGCAGCCCGTACAGTGGCGACCGCCGGAGGCCACGCAGGACAATTTTGAGGGAGGAGCGGAGCATGGTTATGGAGGTTAAACCTCACAGGTTTCAAAAACCTGTGAGGTTTGATGGCGGTGATCACTCGGAGCGTAAGCTCTTTACCGGATTCATCCAGGCGGCCTTCAGGCTCTGGTAGCCCACCGTCAGGGCCGAAATCAGCAGAGTGACGGCCAGCGCCAAGGCGAACACGCCCCAACCGAGGCTGACGCGGTAGTTGTAATCTTGCAGCCAATGGCTCATGACCCACCAGCCCAGGGGCGCGGCCACGACGAAAGCCACGGCCACGAGTCGGCCAAACTCGCGCCCGAATAAACTCAGGATGTTGGCCGCGCTCGCGCCGAGTACCTTTCGCACCCCGATTTCCTTTGTTTTCTGGGCGGCCATAAAACTCACCAGCCCGTACAACCCCAGGCAGCCAATGACGATGGCAATGAGCGAAAACGCCCGCACCAAGCTCAGAATTAAGGCTTCGGTTTGGTAAAACTGGGCGATGCGCTCGTCGAGGAAAGTCCTCTCGTAGAGGTAGTCGGGGAACGTGCCGTTCCAGATTTTTTCGATGGCTTTGAGCGTCGGCCCCATGCTCGCCGTGCTGATTTTTACCGCCCCGGCGTAATAGCTGTCCCTGCGAGAAAACAGCGCAACGGGATCGATGGCGCTGTGCAGCGACAGATTGTGGAAGTCCTTGACGACCCCGTAAACCGGGGCCCACGTACCCCAGAGCTTCATCCGGCGACCCAGCACGTCGGCGGGTTTCAGGCCCAGCTTGCGCACGAAGGTTTCGTTGACGAGGAAGCCGCGCGTGGTGTCGCTTTCCGGGAAATTCCGGCCTGCCACCAGTTTCAGCCCGAAGGTTTTGAGGTAATGTACGTCGGCGGGCTTGGTGTTCACCTGCCAGCGCTCGTCTTCCTGGCGGGCGTCGAAGCGCACGTTGGAAGTATTGTTGGAACCCGACGTGGGCGCAAACGAGCAAAACGACACGCTTTCCACCCCCGGCACCTGGCGGAAGCGGTTGCCAAGTGTGCTCAGGTTGGCGCGTTCCTGGGTTGGAATGGGCAGCAATACCACCGCCGAAGGATTGTAGCCGAGGCTTTTCTGGCGGAAAAAATTCATTTGCTGCGTCACCACGAGCGTGCCGATAATCAGGAGTTGCGTCAGCACGAATTGCACCACCACCAGCCCGCGCCGCACACCCATGCCGCCCACCTGCCGCGCCGTTACGTTGCCTTTCAAGGCCCTGACCGGCTGAAAACCCGACAACACCAGTCCGGGATACGAGCCTGCCAAAAACGTGACCATTACCACCAATCCGAGCAGGAACGCCCCCATCTTGGGGTCGCGGAACAGGTGCAGCGTCCCGAACAGGTTGAGGCCAGCCGCTTCAAACACGTAGCGGTTGAGCGACGGCAGTGCCGCCAGCACCAGCAGCACCGCCAGCCCCAGCGCTACGGCGCTGATGAGGGCCGTTTCGGTGATGAACTGCCAGAAGAGCCGCCCCCGCGTACCGCCAACGGCCTTGCGCACGCCCACTTCCTTGGCCCGGCGCAGGGCCTGGGCCGTAGCCAGATTCACAAAATTGATGCAGGCCGTCAGCACCAGAAACAGCCCCACCAGCCCCAGCGCGAGGAGTTGCTGGCGGCTCATGCTGCCGCTGTACTCGCTGGCAAAGCGCATTTCGGGCATGGGAATTGGCACGAACACGAACGATTTCCAGTCTTTTGCAATGTGTTTTTTGCTGAACCCGGGCAGCACTCGGTTGAGTTGGGCCAGGGGCGTGCCCTCGCGGAGCGTCACGAAGCAGTGCGTGTCGGAGTTGATGCCGCCCCAGTCGTCGAGGCCGGGGCCACCGTAGTTTTTAAAGGTGTTGAGGGTGGAAAACGAAATGAATACCTCCTGACGGCGGTCGGTATTTTCGGGGATGTCTTCGAGGAGGCCCGTCACGCGCAAATCGAGCAGATTGCTCATTTTCAGGCGCTTGCCAATGGGATTTTCTCGGCCAAAATACTTTTCGGCCACCTTTCTGGTTAGCACCACCGTGTTGGGCTCGGTCAGCGAGGGACGGGGTGCGCCTTCGAGCCAGTGGTAGTCGAGCACCTCGAAGTATTGCGGCTCGGCAAAAGCCACCAGCGATTCCTCGTTGAACTTCTTGACGGGACGGCCCTGGGCGTCGAGCACGGCCACGAGCCGGTTGGATTGCCCGATGCACATGGCCACGTTTTCCAGAAACGGGTACTCGGCCCGGAGCGCCTTGCCCGTGGGCGCGGGCACGCCCGACGTGTGAAAAACCTGGTCGAAGTGCAGTTCGGTCACGAGTTGGTACGTGCGGTCGGCGCGGGCGTGGTAGTGGTCGAAACTCAACTGGAATTTCACGACCTGAAAAATGAGAATCCCGCAGGCCAGTCCCAGGGCCAGGCCGAGCACGTTGAGCAGCGCGTAGTTCCGGTGACGGAGCAGGGTGCGGTAGGCGATTTTAAGGTAATTCTTAAACATGAGTTGATTGGTCAGGATTGAAAATCACCACGCTTGCGGGGTAAGCCCGTGGCTGAAGAGCAGGTCGGTTTCCTCGATGAGCCGTTTCTTTTCCGCCTTCGATTTGGTTCGTACGTCAACGGTGCGCTCAAACACGCGCTCGTCGCCTTCGCGTTTGTACTCGTAGCGCATCCGCAGTTGGCCCGTTGCGCGATTTTCCTCCACCGAACGCGTGTACGGCAAACCACTTTCAGTCGAAGCAACGGGGGAAGCTGCGGGCGATGTCGGCGTTTCTGTCACCGAGGCGCTCGCTACCAGAGCCGTGTTTTGGGGGCAAGGTTGGGATGCACGAACCACCGCGCTGGCCGGGTTGATCGGGGCTGGATTCGCCCGTTCCGGGCCGTCAAGCAGGGCCACGGCATTGCTTTCCTTAGGCAACTGGAGCGAATCGAGCAGGTGGTCGATAAGCCGTTCTTTCTGGCGCTTGCTCATCCGCGCAACGTTGTAGTTGCCCCGAAAATGCACCGGCTCGCCGGGCTGGTCGATGTCGATTTCAACGATAAGTTTCCGGCCGTCGTCGTCGATGCTCTTGCGCACGGTGCGCTGCTGGGCGGCGGCGTCCGTCAGCAGGAGGCTGAGCAGGAGGGAGGGAAGCAGGAAAAAAACAGTCGCTGCACTAAATCGGCGTTTCATGGAAAAAACGGGTTTGAGGACGGAGAGGACGATGGGCAACCGGAACGCCCGGCAGGGAGGGTCGCGCGGCGGACGCGTACGGTGCAACTCAAAGGGCTGTGCCAGCAATCGGACAGAAGCAATTTCTGCTGAATTTCAATTAGTTAAGTCAGTATAAAAACAAAAAAGTGTCCAGCTTCGGACACTTTTTTGTTCGTAAACGGACAGAAATCAAGCGTTGCCATTCTTCACTCGGCCCGCAGGCTCTTCACCGGGTTCATCAGCGCGGCCCGGATGCTCTGGAAACTCACCGTCACCAGGGCAACGACCACGGCCAGCAGCCCGGCCAGCGCGAATACCCACCACTCGATCGAGATTTTGTAGGGGAAATCCTTTAACCACTGGTTCATCACGTACCACGCCACCGGCGAGGCAATCACGAGCGCGATCAGCACGAGCCGAACGAAGTCAACGGAAAACAGGCCAAAGATGCTGCCGACGGAAGCACCGAGCACTTTTCGGATGCCGACCTCCTTCGTGCGGGCTTCGGCCATAAACGCCACCACGCCGTAGAGGCCCAGACAGCCGATGAAAATGGCGATGCCCGCCAGCAACTGGAACAGCGAATACAGGCGCTCTTCGCCCTTGTAAAAATTGGCCAGCGTTTGGTCCAAAAACTCGTACTTGAACACGAAGTCGGGGAAGGTGGCGTTCCAGGCGGTTTCGACCTGGCCAATCAGTTGGCTGATGGCCGCCGTGCCGCCCTGTTGGGTGGAAAGTTTGATTCCCAGCGAGTGGTAGGCGTTACGGTACGAAGTGAACAGGCAGGGTTGGGTTTCCTGGTGGAGCGAGAAGGTGTTGAAGTCTTTGACGACGCCCACAATCTGTTTCTTCATGTTCCCCTCGCCGCCCAACGCCATGTATTTGCCCAACACCTGATTCGGGTCGCGCAGCCCGATTTTTTTGACGAACGACTCGTTGACCACAAACTCCCGCATCGTGTCGGCGGGTTGGTACAAACGGCCCGCCACCAATTTCAGGCCGTACGTGCTGAAGTACGTCGTGTCGGCGGGGCGCATGACCACGCTGAAATCGGCTTCTTTCGCGGCATTTTCGTAGCGGAAACTCGTCCACCAGTTGCCGTCCGATGAGGGTACCGACATGCCATAACTGATTGATTTTATAGTAGAAAGCCCGGTCAATTTGGCCCGAAGCGCTTCCAATTGCCCCGGTTTGCGCTCAGGAATCTGCACCGTCAGCACGGCGTCTTTGGAATAACCCAGATCCGCCGACCGGAAGTGATTGACCTGAGTGTAAGCGATAATGGTGCCGATGAGCAGCGCCTGCGAAATGGCAAACTGGAACACAATCAGACTGCGGCGTAGCGTCAACGGCCCGCTGCCCACCACCCGGATTTTCCCGCGCAAAGCCAGCACCGGCTGGTAGCCCGACAGCACCAGCGCCGGATAAAATCCCGCCAGCACCGTGGTGAGCACCGCCAGCACCAACACAAAGCCGATGGCACCTGAGTCGAGCAGGCGGAGCGCGGCGGCGTTGATGTCGAGCAACCCGGCCACGTAAGGCAGCGCGAGGGTCGCCACCACGAATGCCAGTCCGACGGCCAGCCCGGTGAGCAGGCCCGTTTCACCCAGAAATTGCCGCACCAACTGGCTTCGCGAACTCCCCAACACTTTCCGGACGCCCACTTCTTTCGCCCGCCGGATGGCCTGGGCCGTGGCCAGGTTGATGAAGTTGACGCAGGCCGCCACCAAAATGAACAGCCCAATCAGGGCCATGGCCCAAATCATCGGCTTGCTTACGGTGCGGTTGGCCGAGTTGTTGGTGCGCGTGTCGAAGTGGATGCTGGTGAGCGGTTGCAGTTCGTACTGCAGCACTTTCGCCTGATCCGGCTTCATGTACTTACGCACAAACGCGACCAGTCGGCGTTCCATCTGCGCCGATGGGATGGCGGGAGGCAGTGTCAGGTATACCTGGGCACCGCTGTACGTGGATTGCCAGTCGTCCCAGCCGTTGTTGGCCCCGTACTGCCGGAGTGAGGAAAACGACAGCAGTACTTCGAAGGGGACGCTGCTCGTGACGGGCGGATTTTGCACAACGCCCGTCACCACGAAATCCTGTTTGTTTTCGAGCCGGAGGGTCTTGCCCACGGGGTCGGCGGTGCCGAAGTATTTGTTCGCCATCCGCTCCGACAGCACGACCGTGTTCGGGTTTTTCACCGCCGTTTGCGGGTTCCCGCTTTTCCACTGGTAGTCGAACACGTGGAAGTACTCCGGCTCGACGAAGGCGATGACGCCCTGGTTTTCCAGAAACTTGCTCCGTTTCTGGTCGCTGACCCGCACCAGTCCGCCGTAGAGTTCGTACACCATCGTCACCTGCTGTTTCAGTTCCGGGAAATCGTTGCGAAGCGCGGCCAGCGCGGGCAGGCAGACTCCGCTGTTCCGGTCATCGGTTTCTGACTGTTTGTAATACGTGATGAGCCGGTAGGTGCGGTCGGCGTTGGCGTGGTGGCGGTCGTAGCTCAATTCGTACCGGATGGCCAGAAACAGCACCAGGCAGCAGGCCAGGCCGAACGTCAGCCCGACGACGTTGATCACCGTGTAGTTCCAGTTGCGGCGCAGGGCGCGCAGGGCGGTGGTGAAATAGCTTTTGACCATGTCAGAAAAAGTGGATGGAGTGAGAAAAATTCATTCGCTTCGCAACGATTTCACCGGATTCGTCAGGGCCGCTTTCACGCCGTGGAAACTGACCGCCAGGCATAGGCTGGTAACCCGACCGCCCTGGTAATTTGTAACGTTTAGTCGCTTTTCAGGACTTCCGCCGGATTATTCTTCGTCGCCTTCATCGTCTGCGATCCGATCAAAATGAATGCGATCAGCAACACCACCAGCAAGCCGGCCAACAACTCGGTAACCTGCACGGGGGTGTGATACGGAAATTTGGTGAGCACCACGTTTTCGAAGAAAAGGTAGGTTACGGGCAGCGCGATGAGTGCTGATATCAATAACTGTACGAGAAAACCTCGGCTCAACAAGTAGATAAGATTGCCGGATGTTGCGCCCAATACTTTGCGGATGCTGATCTCTTTTAGTCTTGTTTCGGTGGTGAATACCACCATCCCGAATAACCCCATCGATGCGATAGAAATGGCCAGGAACGAAAGGAAGCCAATGATCTTGATCAGGACGGAAAATTCGCTGTAGGCTTCTTCGATTGCTTCGTCATAAAATTTAGCCTTAAAGGGATGAACCCGATCGATTTTCTTCCAGGCGGATTCGATCCTGGCTCTGGTCGCCACCATGTCCTTGCTTTGTAGTTTGGCGTTAAGGATTGCCTGGTCTTCGGGTGTCCAGTGCATGAAGGCGACCGGCCCGACGAGGTTGTCAACCTTGCCGTAGTGAAAGTCTTTCATGACGCCCACAATGGTCATCTTGCGGCCATTTACTTTGAAGTTGCTGAATGTAATCTCCTTCCCAATTGCGTTTTCAGGGTCGTTGGCACCGATGTTAAATCGTTTCAAGACCTGCTGGTTAACTATCACTTCGCTGACGGCCTGGGCTGTCGTGGGTCGTGCCTTGAAATTTCCTCCCGCAATGAGCTTGTACTGATGCAGGGGCACGTAGTTTTCGTCGACGTGGTTGGTCATGACCAAGGCAGAATCGCGCGAATCGTTGTATTTCATAAAGCCGCCCCAGGCATTTCCAACACTGGTGATGATCAACGAACGGGACAGGGCGGTTACTTCCGGCATCTCGCTCAGCTCCTTGAGCAGCACATCGGGTTTATTGCCCTGCATGTCGATGTTCAGGATGTTTTCGGTGTTGAATCCCAGGTCGAATGCAAGGATGTTTTTATACTGCACATAACCGATGACGGTAGTCGTGATGAAGATCAGGGTGAACGTGTATTGAATCACCACCAGGGCGCGTCGTACTGTTACGCGTTTAAATACGATCACGACACTCCGGGCGGCCACATTCCTGAGCGCGCTGATCGCGCTGACTTTTGAAAAGAAGAGTGCTGGCATGAAGCCGGCAATCATACCGACTGTGACTGAAAAGACGATGAAGGCGACGACCATCGACGGCGTGAGGGCGAGCTTGACCGTGCGCTGCATCTCTGGAGCCAGGTTGATCAATTGCGGCCGCAATACGAGGAAAATGAAGTAGGAAATAAGCAGGGCGGCGAGGGAAATCAGGATGGCCTCGGCCAGAAACTGTTGCCATACCTGGCTCTTTCCGGCACCAATGGCTTTGCGAAGACCCACTTCCTTAAAGCGGCGCATGGCACGTGCCATCGACAGGTTGGTGTAGTTGAAACACGCCGACAAGATCACAACGAGTGCCAGCCCGCCGAGTACCCACAGCACAACCGGCGGCATGTGAGGACCCACGGAGCCACTCATGGACCCGGATTGGAGATTTTCTCCAACCACGATCTTAAATAATGGAAGAAGCTCGAGTTGGATTTTCGTGTTTTCTTCGGCGAGATTTTCCTCCTTTGCAAGGGCGTCGAGCTGTAATTGAATCGAAGCCCTGTCGGTAGTTGGAGGCAGAAGCAGGTACACGGAGTTGGAAAACATGTTTGTCCACGCCTCAAAACGCGTATCCGCTTTAGCCCTTTGTTCCGCCGTAGAGAACGATACGAGGGCTTCGAAGTTGAGGTGCGAAAAGAAGGGCACATCCTTAACGACCCCGGTCACCTGATAGGAGAGTGAATCAAAGTTGATCGCCTTGCCGAGCGCCGATTCGGTACCGAACAGCTTTTTCGCTGCCGTCTCCGTGAGTACGACCGAGTACGGATCGTTCAGCGCCGTTTCAGGGTTGCCTTCCAGCATTGGAAAGGTAAATATCCTAAATACCGACGGTTCCGCCCAGTAGCCCTTGATGGGAAGAACGGTGTCGCCGACCTTCGCATTCTGCGAAAAGTCGCTGCGCAGGATGCACACTTCTTCAACGCCGGTCACTTTCTGCCGGATTAGCTTTCCGGTCTTTATGGATGTCGATGCAAACTTGCCGCTGCCTGGTTCACCCCTGAACGTCGCTACGTTGGTAATGCGATAAATCCGCTCCCCGTTCTTGTGGAACTTATCGTATGAACGCAGGTCGAGCACGAACGCGATCAGCAGTAACCCGACAGACATACTGACGGCCAACCCGATGATGTTGATGAGCGAAAACAACTTGTTGCGAATTAGATTTCGCCAGGCGATTTTGAGGTAGTTTCTGAACATGGCTTTTGTTGTTTATTCGCTTCGCAACGATTTGACCGGATTCATCAGGGCGGCTTTCACGCTCTGGAAACTCACCGTCAGCAACGCGATGCCCGCTGCCAGCAAGCCCGCGAGGGCAAATACCCACCAGGAAAGGTCAGTTTTGTAGGCAAAATCCTGGAGCCACTGGTGCATCAGGTACCACGCCAGGGGCGAAGCCAGCAGTATCGCGACGAAAACCAGCTTGAGAAAATCCTTCGAGAGCAACGCCACGATGCTGCCCACGCTGGCTCCCAGCACTTTCCGGACGCCAATTTCCTTCGTGCGTTGCTGGGCGGCAAAGGCCGCCAGCCCGAAAATGCCGAGGCAGGCAATCAGAATGGCCACCAGCGACGCCGCCACGAACACTTTGCCCAACTGCCGTTCAGACCGGAACTGCCGGTCGTAGGCTTCGTCGGCAAAAAAGTACTCGAACGGGTTGCCCGCGAAAGTTCGTTTATACAGCGATTCGAGCGTGGCGAGTTTGGCGGGCAGCCCCGACACGTCGGTCTGAATGGTGAAGTACGAATACCCGACCGAGGCCAGGTAAATCACTGGCTCGATGCGCTGGTGCATCGACAGGTGATGGTAATCTTTGACCACGCCTACGATTTCAAACTCTTTACCCCACAAAATTTTCTGCCCGGCCACGGGGCCTTTCGGGTCGAAACCCAACTGCCGGGCGGCACTTTCGTTGACCACCACCCGGTGGTCGTTGTTCCAACTGGCGTCGGCTTCGGCTTTCGTGAAGGTCCGCCCCTGCGCCAGTTTTATGCCGTAGGTATCGAAGAAATTCTGGTCGGCGATGAACATCTTGTAGTTCTTCTTGTCGTCGCCGGGCGCGGGGTTAGGCCGGGTGATGCCCGCCGTGCCGAAGTTGTACCCGATGCCGGGCACGTTGTTCGACGCCGCCACTTTCCGGACGAAGGGCAACCGGGCCAGTTCCTGCTTGAAGGCGTCGTTGCGGTCGCCCTGCGCGTCGGTGGCGACGGTCGGCCCGGCCAGCACGAGCAGTTGGTTTAGGTCGAGGCCCAGCGCGTTGTTGCGCATGAACGAAAGCTGGCGGTACATGACCAGCGTCGCGACGATGAACAGCACCGAGATGCCGAACTGAAACACCACCAGCCCCTGCCGGAGCGAGAACCGCCGGGGGGCCACCGAGAGCTTGCCTCGCAGGGCCACGATTGGATTGTACGAACTCAGCACCAACGCCACGTACCCGCCCGAAGCGAGGGCGGTGAACACCAGCACGCCCAGAATGCCCGCCCAGAAGCCGGAGTTGCCCAGAACGGCGAGCGACAGGGTTTTGCCGGTGAATTCGTTGAAAACTCCCTGCACGCTCATCGCCAGCAACACGCCAACCACCACACTACCCATACTCAGCAGCAGGGTTTCAGTCAGAAATTGGCTGACCAACTGACCCATGCGGGCACCCACGACTTTGCGCACGCCTACTTCCCGCGCTTTCCGCAACGACTGCGCCGTGGAGAGATTCACGTAGTTTACCCAGGCAATCAGCAACACCAGCAACGCGATGCCACCCAACGAGACCACCAGCGTCAGGCTGCCAAAGGTCTGGAACGGGTAGCTGAACGTCGGGGCGAGGTGCAACTCCCGGAACGGCTGCAACCGGAGGATTCGGTCGCGGGCGTCGGGGTTGAGGCCGTGGTAGGTTTGCGTGAGTTGTTTTTCCAGCGCCACCACATCGGTTTTTTCGTCAAGTTGCAGGAACAGGGTCGAGAATTCCGACAACAGGGTGGCGGGGTCGGCCCAGTCGTTGCCGCTGCGGTTGGCGGCGCTGTTGAGGGTCGAAAAGGCCAGCACGGCCTCCGTCTGCACGTCGGAATTGGCGGGAAAATCGGCAAACACGCCCGTCACGGTGTAAAGCGCATTGCCAAACTGATTGCTGACTTTGAGCGATTTGCCGACGGGGTTAGCGGAGCCGAAAAGTTTCCGCGCCACCGACGCCGAAAGGGCCAGCGTGCCGGGCTGGTCGAGGGTGTTCGTGCCGGCCTCGAACGGGAACGTGAAGGCCCGGAAGAAATCGCCGTCCGAGTACACCATTTGTTCTTCCCGGAAGACGTGCGGGTCGGCGTCGGTCGTGGTGAGCACACCGGAAGCAATGCCCTCCGCGACGCGCACGACGCCCCGGATGTTCGCGAACCGCGCTTTGACCGCCTTTCCCAGGCCCGGCGGGAGGTAGTTGTTGTACCCATCCTGCCGGTTCACCTCGGCCACGCGGTACAGGTGATCATAGTGTTGGTGGAAACGATTCGCCGACCATTCGTAGGCGATAAACTCGAAAATGAGCAGGGAAGCCGCCAGCCCCACCGCCAGCCCGACGAGGTTGAGCAGCGAAAACGTGCGGTCGCGCAGGAGGCGCCGGAGGGCGATTTTGAGGTAGTTGCGGAGCATAAAAATTTGTAGGTTTGAATCGACAACCGAATTCTGCCATGGTCACGACCGAAGAAGCACTGCTCATGGGCATCAATGCTCCCAAACAACACCAGCGAATCATCAGCAAACTCACCACGGGCCTGGGATCGCTGTACTACCTGGGCCGGGAAATCGACCTGGAACCCCTGCCCGAAACGATGATCGACGAAGGGCAAACCAGCCCGGTGCCGGATGTGTTGCTCTACGACAACGAAGCGGAACAGACGCGCATCATCATCGAGGTTTGTCACCCCAACGGCCTGGCCAATGACCTTCAGAAGGTGATTCGGCTGATTGAAGAAAATCAGTACGGGGTCATTGAAGGCTTCGTGTACGAATACAAAAACCAGCGATGGTATAAATACCGGAAAAGCGTGGGGCAATTGACCGACCATCCGTCCTTTTCCGACGTACTCCAACTCGACCTGAACGACTTTCTCTAACCTCACTCCGCCCGCAAACTCTTCACCGGATTCATCAGGGCGGTTTTCACGCTCTGGAAACTCACCGTCAGCAGCGCGATGCCCACGGCCAGCAGCCCTGCCAGCGCGAAGACCCACCAGCCAATGCTGATTTTATAGGCGAAGTTGGCCAGCCACTGGTTCATGGCGTACCACGCCACGGGCGAGGCCAGCACGATGGCTACGACAACCAGTTTCAGGAAATCTTTCGAGAGCAGGGCGACGATGTTGGCCACCGAGGCCCCCAGCACTTTCCGAACCCCGATTTCTTTCGTGCGCTGCTCGGCGGTAAAGGCCGCCAACCCGAATAGCCCCAGGCAGGAAATCAGGATGGCCACGCCCGCGAAGAAGTTGAAGAGGTTACCCGTGCGTTGCTCGGTGCGGTACATCCGGTCGTAGGTTTCATCCAGAAAGGTGTACTCGAAGGGGACGTTGGGTGCGTCGCGTTTGGAAAGCCGCTCGGCGGCGGTAATCGCCCCTGGAGCCAGTTGGCCCGTCGTTTTTACGTGCACCATGCCGTTATACTCGGGGTAGCTGAACAGCAGCATCGGCTGCACTTTCGTGCGGGCGGACTGGATGTTGAAGTCTTTGACCACGCCGATGATGCGGCCGTCGTTCTCGTGAAACTTGAAGCGCTTGCCGATGGGGTTGGTGAGGCCCGCCTCCCGCACGGCGGTTTCGTTGAGGATGAACCCCGCCGAGTCGGCCTTCGTGCCGGTAAAATTCTTGCCCTCCACCAGCTTGATGCCGTAGGCCGGGATGAAATCATGGCTGACGCCGAGTTGGTTGACGATGAACATCCGGCCTGGTGCCTTGCCGTCCCAGTCGGTGTCGCCGGTGCTGCCCCCGCCCCCGAGGAGGCCGTCGGTGGCCGTCACCACCGCCCGGACGCTGATTTCTTTTTCGAGTTCGCGTTTGTACTGCGCGGCTTTGCCGCCCGCGTAAAAAACGAAGGTGTGCTCTTTGTCAAAACCGAGGTCGCGTTCGCGGATGAAGCGCAACTGCCCGCCAATGACCAGCGTGCCGACGATGAGGCCCGTCGCCAGCGCGAACTGCGTCACAACCAGCACCCGGCGAAGCCCCGCCTGACCCGCCTGGAGTCCCCGCCCACGTAGCGAACGCAGGGGGTTGAACGAGGAAATCATCAGGGCCGGGTACACGCCCGCCAGGGCCATCGTGAGCGTCAGCGTGCCGAGCAGTACCCCCCACACCTGCGGATTCAGCAGCGAGAGGCCAACGGTTTTGCCCGTCAAATCCTGGTAAAACGGCACGAGCGCCTGAATGAGCACGATGGCCAGCGCCAGGGCCAACACCATCGTCAGCAGCGATTCGGTGAGCAGTTGGCCCAGCAGTTGCCGCGATTCGGCCCCGACCACCTTCCGCACGCCCACCTCGCGCGCCCGACGGGAGGCGCGGGCGGTAGTCAGGTTCACGTAGTTGATGCAGCCGATGCTTAGCAGCAACACGGCGACCAGCCCCAGCATCCGCACCTGCTGCATGCCGGTGTCTTTGCCGTTTGGCTCGTAGAGGTGGGATTGGGTAAGGGGCTGAAGGCGGTAGTCGGAGCCGGATTCGTTTTTGCCCCGGGCCGTGACCTGAATCGCCGTAAGTTTTGCTCCGATGGTGGTCCAGTCGGTGTTGGGCGATAGTTTCAGGAAGGTTTGGAAATAATAATTTCCCCAATCGTCGTCCATGCGTTTCCAGTCACCATTGCCGCCGAAGGTGCGCTTGCGCAGGCTCATCGGGAAGTACATTTTGGCTTTCAGTGATGAATTGTCGGGCAGATCGGCCAGCACGGCCCCGACCGTGAACACCCGGTTGCTGTCGGTGACGGTCAGCACTTTCCCGACGGCCTCGGGCGTGCTGAACAGCTTGCGGGCCATCCCTTCGGTCATCACGACCGAATTGGGCGACGGGAACGGATGGGCCGCGTCGCCGGTGCGCACGTCAAAACCTTGAAACAGGTCCAGAAAATTTTCGTCCACGTAAGCGAGGTCCTCGGCTTTTTCCGTGAATTGCCGACCGCCGACGCGAAACGTGCGGAAGTCGTACAGGTCGGCCACCCGAACCACGGCCTCCACGCCCGGCACCTTGCTTCCCGCCGCCACGGCGATGGGCGCGGGCGTGCCCGACCAGAAGTTTTCGTCGGTGCCTTTGCCAAAATGCGCGTTGACGCGGTAAATCCGGTCGGCATCGGCGTGAAACCGGTCGAAACTCAGTTCGTCTTTCACCCACCAGAACAGCAGCACGCTCACGGCCAGCACCACAGCCAGCCCGCCGATGTTGAGGGCCGAGTACCAACCCCCGCTGCGAAGGTTGCGCCAGGCGATTTTTACGTAGTTGCGAAGCATGGGAAGGGGAGGGGGGCAGTAGTCAGGAGGCAGTAGGCAGTAGGCAGTAGGCAGTAGGCAGGAGGGAATAGAAAATTGTAACCGCAACTGCGGGCCTTTTGCCTTTCTACTTACTCCTGACTCCTAACTACTGACTCCTCAGTTTTACACGTGAAAGTTCTCGGTTACGATTTTTCCGTCGAACAGGTTGACGATCCGGTGGGCAAACCCCGCGTCGTAGGGCGAGTGCGTCACCATGATGATGGTCGTGCCTTCCTCGTTGAGTTGGAGCAGCAGTTTCATCACTTCCTCGCCGTTGGCCGAGTCGAGGTTCCCGGTCGGTTCGTCGGCCAGAATCAGCTTGGGTTTGGCCACCACGGCGCGGGCGATGGCCGTGCGCTGTTGCTGCCCGCCCGAAAGTTGCTGGGGAAAGTGGTTACGCCGGTGCATGATGTTCATGCGGGTGAGGGCTTCTTCGACGCGGGTCTTGCGCTCGTCGGCGGGGGTTTTCAGGTACAAAAGCGGTAGTTCTACGTTTTCGTACACCGTCAGTTCGTCGATGAGGTTGAAGCTCTGGAACACGAACCCGATGGAACCTTTGCGCAACTGCGCCCGCTGCCGCTCCGACATTTTGGCCACTTTCGTGCCGTAGAAATTGTACTCGCCGTCGGAGGGGTTGTCGAGCAGGCCGAGGATGTTGAGCAGCGTCGATTTGCCGCAGCCCGACGGCCCCATGATGGCTACGAACTCGCCGTCGCGCACGTCCATCGAAATGCCGTTGAGGGCGGTGGTTTCCACTTCTTCAGTGGCGAAAAGCTTCTGGAGGTTGATGGTTTGGATCATGGGTTTTTTGGAAAAAGGAGGAGGGGGATGAAAGGGAGAAAAGGAGGAGAAGTTTTGAATAGATTTACACTCAGTTATTTGCCCACTTCAAGCCCCAAGAGTTATGGCAAAAGTTGAAAAATTTGAAGATCTGATCGTGTGGCAAGAAGGCTTGGCCTTGGCGGTTGCCATTTATAAATCGTTGGCCACGTGTACTGATTTTGGCTTGAAAAATCAAATGTGCAGAGCGTCCGTTTCGATATCCTCAAATGTGGCTGAGGGTTTTGAAAGACACTCGAATCGCGATTTCATCCGATTTTTGCGCATCGCGAAAGGATCAAACGGCGAACTTCGCACCCAACTCCATCTCGCAATTGCCATTGAAGTACTCGACCCAGAGACAGGCAGAGACTTGCTCTCAAAGAGTCGAATCATTTCGTCCATGTTGCAAAATCTGATTAAAACCCGACTTGAAAAATTTTAATAGGTAGGAGAAAGGCGAGGACAAACAAATGAAAATTCGTTTCGTCCCTCTTTTCCCTTTCCTCCCTAAAATTCAAGCACTTCGTTGTCACCAAAGTTTTCGTAGGAGCTGGTAATCACCTGTTCGCCGGGCTTCAGGCCTTCGAGCACTTCAAAAAATTCGGGGTTTTTGCGGCCCAGTGTGATGGTGCGTTTCACGGCGCGTTTGCCCGACGCATCCACCACGTACACCCAGTTGCCGCCCGTGTCGGAAAAGAACCCGCCGACGGGAATCAGCGTGGCTTTGGCGGCTTTGCCCAGCTCGAGTTGAATCGGCGTCGATTGCCCGCGCTTGATGCCCGTTGGCGTGCCTTTGGCGAAGATCATGTCGACTTCAAACCGGCCGTTGCGCACTTCGGGGTACACCCGGCTGATGGTGAGGTCGTGGCGCTCGCCGTTGAACTCGAAGTTGCCGGTCAGGCCGGGAAAAATGCGGCTGATGTAGTGTTCATCCACGCCGACGCGCATTTTAAAGCCGTTCAGGTCGTCGATTTGCCCGATGTTCTGACCCTGGCTGATGTTCGAACCCACCTCGACGTCGATGCTCGACAGCAGCCCGGCCACGGGGGCTTTCACGACTAAATTTTCGAGGGTTTGCTGCCAGAGCGCCACGTTTTTCTGGGTGCGTTGCAGAGTTCCTTCGAGTTGTTTGATTTGCAACACGGCGTTTTCTTCCTGGTATTTCTGCGACTCGATTTCGATTTTACGCTGTTCCACGAGGGTTTCGTAGTCGCGTTTAGCCTTGAGGAAATCCTGCTCGGGAATGACCTTGTCGCGGAAAAGCTTCTGCTGCCGCTCCCAGATGTCTTTGGCCTGATCAAGCTGAAAATCAAGCTGGGAAAGGGTTTTCTGGAGGGTGAACCGTTCTACCCGCAACCGTTGCCGGGTGTTTTGCAGGTCGTTTACCAGGCGGTTGGCTTCCGTTTCCGATTGAAGAAAATTCAGCTTGAGCGTTTGATTTTCAAGGCGAAGAATGATGTCGCCTTGTTTGATCATCGTACCGCCCTCGACCAGTTTCTGGGTGACGTACCCGCCCACGATGGCGTCGAGGCGAATGGTTTTCAGGGGTTGGACGACGCCGGTCACGGCGATGAAATCCTCGAACGGCCCGGTCGTGACGGTCGACACGGTGATTTTATCCCGTTCGACGTTGAGTTTCGACCGGCGGTCGGCGAAGAAAAATACGTAGGCGAGAGCGGCCAGAATCAGCACACCCCCGGCGGAAAGGGCGAGGCGTTGGCGGGTCCAGAATCGTTTGGGGAGGGCGCGGTCCATGAACGAAAGTTGATTGCGAAATTACGTTTTGGAATGAACAAGGGATGCCGGACGCTATGCCAGAGCCGTGCCAGAGTGATTGATTGTTTGATAATCAGTAAGTTAAGTGTAATTTAATGGCTCGGCTTGTCCGAAAGCGGACGAAAAGCTGTTCGGAGGCGGACAGGCGGTCAGGAACATCAACCGGGCGGACACCAGTCGGACAAACGCTAAGTCGTTCAGTGTGAAGTGGTTTCTGATTAGTCGCCTGGAGGACGCGTGGCGCTTGTCCCGTTCGGAACTATATTTGAGGCAGCGCCAGCGCCGCTGGTTTTCTTCCACCGACCCTCACTTTCTGCCTAATGCCCGAATCTCAGGCCGCTAAATTACTGCTGGTCGACGACGACGTCGACGTGCTTCTGGCCGCCCGCCTGCTGTTGAAACGTCACTTCCGCCAGGTCGATGTCGAAAAAAATCCCGCCCGGATTCCGTTTCTGGTTTCCAACGGTGCGTACGATCTCATCCTGCTCGACATGAATTTCACCCGCGACGTGAGCAGCGGGAAAGAGGGCTTCGACTGGCTCGACCGCATTCTCGACCTCGACCCCCAGGCCGCCGTAGTGCTGCTCACGGCCTATGGCGACGTAGAGATGGCCGTGCGGGCCATGAAGGCGGGCGCGAAAGATTTCGTGCTCAAACCCTGGGAAAACGACAAGCTCCTCGCCACGCTGCAAGGCGCGCTGGCATCGAAAGGAGCGGGCGTGGAGCCGGGAACAGGGGGGAAACCAGGAAAAAATACGGCCCAGTCCTCGGCCAGCAGCGCCCCGATGATCGGTGCCAGTCCGGCGATGCAGCGCGTCTTTGAAACCATCGATCGCGTGGCTGACACCGACGCCAACGTGCTGATTCTGGGGGAAAACGGCACGGGAAAAGACCTCGTGGCCCGGGCGATTCACCAGCGTTCGCCGCGGCGGGAACAACCCTTCGTGGCCGTCGATTTGGGTGCGTTGAGTGAAAGTTTGTTTGAAAGTGAATTATTTGGCCACGCCAAAGGGGCCTTCACCGACGCTCGTGAGGATCGGGCCGGTCGGTTTGAAGAAGCCCAGGGCGGCACCGTTTTTCTCGACGAAATCGGCAACATCACCCTGCCACAGCAGGCGCGGTTGCTTTCGGTGCTTCAGCAACGGGTGGTCACACGGGTGGGCACCAACAAGCCCCGCCCGGTGGACGTGCGCGTGATTTCGGCCACCAACGCGCCCCTGCACCAGCGCGTAAGCGAA
The DNA here is from genome assembly GCA_965249815.1 of Spirosomataceae bacterium. Classification (GTDB taxonomy): domain Bacteria; phylum Bacteroidota; class Bacteroidia; order Cytophagales; family Spirosomataceae; genus JAJAZB01. The sequence continues at coordinate 4,143,156 of CBDFMV010000003.1, forward strand.
CGCAGTTTCCGCGCCGATTTGCTTTACCGCATCAACACCATTGAAATCAGCCTGCCGCCCCTCCGCGAACGTGGCGAGGACATTCAGGCGCTGGCCGAGCATTTCATGAAACAGTACAGCCGCCAGTACAACCGGCCGGTCGAGGCGCTCAGCCCGGCCCTGACGCGGCAACTCCAGCAGTACGCCTGGCCGGGCAACGTCCGCGAATTGCAGCACGCCCTCGAGCGCGCCATCATTCTCTCGCGTGGACCGGTGCTCGAACCCGCCGATTTTTACTTCGGCACCACGCCCGCGACGGTCGGGGCCAGCGTACGCGAAACCCTGCAACTCGAAGACATGGAAAAGCGGATGATTCAGGGTTCACTCCAGAAACACAACGGCAACATCACCGAAGTAGCCCGCGAACTGGGTCTGTCGCGGCAGGCGCTGTACCGGCGGCTGGAGAAGTTTGGGATGTGAATTGTTCAAAAAAAAGCCTTGCAGTCACGCTGAGCTTGTCGAAGTGCGGCAGGCAGCGTGGCAAGGCGCTTCGACAAGCTCAGCGTGACTGAGGTATTCAATTATAAACCATGAACCAGTTTACCGCCCGCCTCGCCCTACGAATCGTGTTGCTCGTGGGCACCACTGCGCTGGTGGGCTACGGGTTGTGGGGGCAGGCGTCGGGGGGCCTGGCGTGGGCCGTGGTGGGCATTGGGTTGTTGCTCTACCAGGGTTTTTCGCTGCATCATTACGTGACCATCGCCAACCGCAAACTCACGCGGTTTCTCGAATCCGTCCGTTACTCCGACTTTGCGATTTCGTTCAAGGCCGACAACGACCTCGGGGGTACGTTCAGCGACCTCAACCACCAGTTCAACGAGGTGCTGGAGGCGTTCCGGCAAACCAGGGCCGAGAAAGAGTCCAACCTGCAATACCTCAACACCGTGGTGCAGCACGTGGGCGTTGGGCTGCTGGCCTACGATGTCACCGATCAGGTGGAACTTGTCAACCAGGCCGCGCTGCGGTTGCTGAGTATTTACCGGCTCCGGCAACTGTCTGAATTGCAGGCCGTTCACCCGAATTTGCTCTCGCTGTTACAAACCACTGCCACCGGCGCGCCCGTGGTGTACCGTACCGCTCAGGAACAGGAACTGACCGTGCGGACGACCTCGGTGCGGTTGCGCGGGCGACAAATAACGCTGGTTTCGCTGCAAAACATTCGCTCGGAGTTGCAACAGAAAGAGGTGGAATCATGGCAAAACCTTACCAAAGTGCTGCGGCACGAAATCATGAATTCGCTCACGCCGGTGGTGTCGCTGGTGGCCACGATGCGGCACATCGTCGAAACCGAACTGGGCGAAAGCGCCGCGAACGCCGACGCCTTCACCGACCTCCGCGAAGCCCTGGCAACCATCGAGCAGCGGGGCGTGAGTCTAATGCAGTTTGTCGAAGCCTATCGCCAGTACACGACAATTCCCGCCCCGCGCATGGAAGCCGTGTCGGTCGATGGCCTGCTCAACAACGTGCTGCAACTGGTGCAGACCGACGCCGTTCGGCACCAGGTGCAGTTAAAATTTCCGCCCGTTCCAACGCTGCTTTACGCGATGGCCGACGGCGGTCAGGTCGAAATGGTGTTGATTAATTTGCTTCGCAATGCCCTCGACAGCGTCGTGGCAGTGCTCAACCCGGTGATTCGGCTCGACGCCCAAACCGCCGACGGCTGCGTGGTACTCACCGTCACCGACAACGGCCCCGGCATCGCGCCCGAGGCGCTCGACAAGGTGCTGATTCCATTTTTCACGACCAAAAAAACCGGCTCCGGCATTGGCCTGAGCATCTCCCGGCAAATCATCCAGCTCCACGGCGGCTGGCTCCACATCGACTCCGGCGACTGGGGCTGTCGCGTGCAGGTCGGGCTGAAAATAGCAGCGTAAAAAAGTGTAAAGTGGAGCGTGTAAAGTGTAAAGTGTAAAGCTGGAATGCGACACTGCATCTACTTTACACTTTACACGCTCCACTTTACACTTTTTTACACCAGCTTCCGCTCGGCGTCGAAGCCTTCGAGGTAGTCGGAAACGCGCTTGACGAATTGGCCACCGAGGGAGCCGTCCACCACGCGGTGGTCGTAGCTGTGCGAGATGAACATTTTATGGCGGATGCCGAGGAGGTCGCCTTCGGGCGTTTCGATGACGGCCGGTTTTTTCTGAATCGCTCCGAAGGCGATGATCGCCACCTGTGGCTGGAGAATGATGGGCGTGCCCATGATGTTGCCGAAGGTACCGATGTTCGAAACGGTAAACGTACCGTCGGCGAGGTCGTCGGCCTTGAGCTTGTTTTCGCGGGCGCGTCGGGTGAGATCGTTCACTTTTTTGGTCAACCCCACGAGGTTGTACTGGTCGGCGTGATGAATCACCGGCACGATGAGGTTGCCGCTCGGCAGCGCCACGGCCATGCCGACGTTGATGCTTTTTTTGACCAGAATCCGATCGCCGTCCACCTGCACGTTGATGAGCGGGAAATCGCGGATGGCCTTCACCACCGCCTCGATGAGCAGGGGCGTGATGGTCAGCCCTTCGCCATAATGGGCCTGGAAATCGCGTTTGGCCTTTTCGCGCCACCGCCAGACGGTCGTCATGTCGGTTTCGACGAAACTCGTCACGTGGGGCGAAATTCGCTTCGATTCCACCATCCGCTCGGCAATCATCTTCCGCATCCTGTCCATCTGGATGATGTCGTCCTGGCCGTTCAGGCTGGGCGCAATCGCCGAAGGCAGCGGTTTCTCCGCCCTTTTTTCGATAACGGCAGGCGGCGTGCCATTCGCGGGGAGGCGGTTTTTCAAATACGCCAGCATGTCGTGTTTGGTCACGCGTTGCTCGGTGCCGCTACCGGGAACGGCGTCGAGTTCGGTCTGGCTGATGCCTTCTTCGCGGGCCATATTCAGCACCAGTGGCGAATAAAACCGACCCGGCGAAGCAGTGGCAACCGGGCCATTTTCGAGCACGGATCGGCCTGCCAACCGTTGATTGATGCCCAAATCGGCTTCCAGTGAGGCAATGACTGCTTTCTCTTCGGGCCATTCACCAGTGGGCGGGGTGGCTTCCGGGAGTACTCCGGCGGGTTGTTCCGTTTCCACGTCAATCCGGCAAATGGGTTTGCCAATCACCGCCACTTCGCCTTCCTTCACGAGAATTTCGCGTAAAATACCCGTGAGGGTCGAAGGCACTTCGGTGTCCACTTTATCGGTGGCCACTTCGAGCAGCGAGTCGTCGGCCTCGATGCGGTCGCCGGGTTGCTTGAGCCAGTTCAGCACGGTGGCTTCGTGAATGCTTTCGCCCATTTTGGGCATCGTCATGTCGGTAAGAGCCATGATTTTCAGATTGGTAAGCGTTGCCCTGAAAGAATTTTTCGCAACAAATTCAAGGTGTTCAGCGCCGTCAGGTGGATGTTCTGTTCGCGGCTACCGCCCAGTCTGAGCAACTGCACGTGGGTGGTTTCGGGCGTGGCAACGGCAATGTAAATGGTGCCCACGGGCTTGTCGGGGGTGCCGCCGTCCGGCCCGGCAATGCCACTGGTGGCGAGTCCGAACGTTGCGCCAAACCGTTGGCGAGCGCCTTTGGCCATTTGCCGGACCGTTTCTTCGCTCACGGCCCCGAACTCGCGCAACGTCTGTTCCTCAACACCCAGAAACTGTTGTTTGGCGGCGTTGGCGTAACTCACCACCCCGCCCAGAAAATACGCCGAACTGCCCGGAACACGCGTAAACTGGTTGGCGAGGTAGCCGCCCGTACAACTTTCGGCCAGGGCCACGGTGCTCCCGTGTTCTTTCAGCATCCGTCCGATGACGGCCCCGATTTCATCGTTATCGAAGCCAAAAACGAATTCCTGAATCAACGGGAGCAGGGTTTGCACCCGTCCGTTTACCTCGCTTTCGACGGTTTTCCGCTCATCGCCCGTGCCCGTCAGCCGCAACCGTACGGCACTCAGGCTCGGCAGGTACGCCAGGCGCAGGTGGGGCGGCAGGGCGTCTTCCCATGGGGCAATTTTTTCAGCCAGAACCGATTCGCCGATGCCGATGGTCAGGACGTTTTTGTGAAAAATAACCGGCGTTTCGAACCGGTTTTTCAAGCGCGGCAGTACTTCTTCGAGCATCAGCCCTTTCATTTCGTGCGGCACACCGGGCAGCGATACGAACACAGTGCCGTTGCGCTCGAACCACATGCCAGGAGCCGTGCCGTGGCGGTTGGGCAGGTGCGTACTTCCCACCGGGAGCGCCGCCTGCTGGCGGTTGATTTCGGTCAGCGGCCGACCACGCAGGGCAAAAAATTCGGTAACCTGCGCCAACGCTTCGTCGTTGATTTCGAGCGAAGTATCGAAAAACCGGCAGAGTGTTTTCTTGGTGATGTCGTCTTTGGTCGGGCCGAGACCGCCGGTGATCAGCACCACGTCGGCGCGGGTTTCGGCCTCCGCCAACACGGTGAGAATGGCCGATTCCTCGTCGCCCACTGACGACTTCCGCACCACCCGAATTCCGATGCTGGTCAGTTCGGTGCCCAGCCACTGCGTGTTGGTGTCGGTAATTTGGCCGAAAAGGATTTCGTCGCCAATGGTGATGACTTCGGCGGTGATGGAGCGCATTCGTTAACTATTTTTAACCGCAACGGCACAGGCTTTGCTGAGCGAAACCAGTTCAACTGGCGTTCTTTGCGTGGAAACCGCTTCAAAACTACGCAAATTCCCCGCTCCGGCGGCAACCCGTTTCTACCCAACCACGACGTAACTCAGCAGCCTCATGAAAATCAGTTTGATAGCAACCGTTGTTTTGGCAACTATGATTGGTGCCACGGCGCAGGAGACGCCGAAAAAGAGTGGGTGGGGTGGACTCCTCGAAAAAGCCGGTCAGGTGTTGAGTGGCAAAACCGGCACCGGACTGACGCAGGACGAAATCGCCAACGGCCTCCGTGAAGCCCTCACCGTAGGCATCCGCAATGGTTCGGCGAAGGCGTCGGCGGTAGATGGGTATTTCAAAAACCCACTCATCAAAATTCTGCTGCCCCCCGACGCCCAGCGAGTGGAAGCCACCCTACGCCAGGTTGGGCTGGGTCCGCAGGTGGACAAGGCCCTGCTGACAATCAACCGGGGAGCTGAGGAAGCTGCCCGGCGGGCCGTCCCGATTTTCGTGGATGCCATCCGGCAAATGACCATTCCCGACGCCGTTAACATTCTCCGGGGTGAGAAAAACGCCGCCACGCAGTACCTGAAACGTACGTCGTCGAATGCACTCACGGCCGCGTTTTCGCCCGTCATCGACAGTTCCCTGGCCAAAGTCGGGGCCACGCGGTACTACGGCGATTTGGCCACGCAGTACAACAGTTTCCCGCTCACCCGCCAGAAAATCAACCCGGATTTAAAGGCCTACGTCACGCAGCGGGCCATCGATGGGCTGTTTTTGCTCGTCGAGCAGGAGGAAATCAAGATTCGGGAAAACCCCGCTGCCCGCGTTTCGGAGTTGCTCAAGCGGGTCTTTGGCAACGCGCAGGCAAAAGCGCAACCCTGAAATAATTTCTCCCCGTCATTGCGAGGAACGAAGCAATCTGTTTCTATCCTGCCAAAACAGACTTGGCGAGTGGAAACAGATTGCTTCGTTCCTCGCAATGACGCGTTTGGTGTATTTTTGCGGGATGAAAAAATCCGAAATCAATTTCACGGTCGAACTCGATGACCAGAATGTTCCCGAAAAAATCTACTGGGATGCCACCGACAACCCCAACGAAGGCCTGAGCGACACCCGCGCCATCGCCATCGCGCTTTGGGACCACTACCACCGCGGCACCATGAAAATCGACCTCTGGACGAAGGAGATGGAAGTCGGCGACATGAAGCGATTCTACATTGAAGTACTCGGCGGCATCGCCGACACGGTGCTGACGGCCACAGGCGACCAGAAAATGGCCGACGACATCGAAAACCTTTGCCGGACGCTGTCCAAACACGTCGAAGAAGAGTTTCTGGCGGAGCGCAAACGGCAGGGAAATTGACGTTTCACTTCCATGAAAAAACTTTTCCCGCTCCTTTTCCTGAGCGTCAGCTCGTTCGCTCAGGGCGTCAACTTCATTTCGGGCAACCTGCGCACGGTTTTCGACCAGGCCAAAGCCGCCAACAAACCCGTATTCATCGAGGTATTTTCGCCCACCTGCCACGTCTGCGCTTCATTCGTGCCAACGTTTGAAAACGCCAGCGTCGGGCAGGTGTACAACCAGCAGTTTGTCAGTTACCGCCTCGACGTCAACTCGCCCGAAGCGCAGGGTTTTCTGGGCAAACAGCGCATCTTCGTGCCCTCGTTGCCGCTGCTCATGTACTTCGACAAAGACGTAACCCTGCTCCACGCGCTCAACGTCAACAATTCGCCCGGCGACCTCGTCACGGCTGCCACCAACGCCCTCAACCCGGCGGCGCGGGCGGCTGGGTACAAAAGCCGGTTTCAGAAAGGCGAGCGGGCACCGAATTTCCTGATTGAACACGCTTATTTTTCCCGCATCGTCCGCGACACGTTGAGCAACCTTGCCGCCGTAGACGCCTACGTGAAAACCCAGCCTAAAACGGCCTACGCCAGTCCGACAAGTTTTCTGGTGCTGCAAAAACTGGTGATGGACACCGACAACCCGCTGTTTCAATACTTCATCGCGCACCTGCCGGACTACCGGAAAACCCAGGACGCCAAAGTGGTGCGGGAAGTGGCCGAGAACATCGTCATGGGCACGTTGTTCAGCGGCCGGGCTGCGCATTTTTCCCCGGAAAAAATCAAAACGCTGGGCGGTTACCTCGCCAACATCGGCCTCGACAAGCGCACCGTCGAAAACCGCACGCTCATTCCTGAACTCAATTCATTGCTACGCGCTGGGCAAACGCCGCAGGCCGTCCAGCGTGCTGCGGCGTACCTGAACGGCCCCGCCGGGCCACGGGAGGCCATTTTTCTGGCGAAATACGTCACCGACCGGACCACCGACGCCGCCGCGCTAAACGCCGCGACGGGCTGGTTGAACCGGTTTTTGACCAAACCCGGTACGACTTCGGAAGAAAAAACGGACTTGTCGAAGCAGTTGGCCGATACGAAGCGAAAAGCCGGGAAGTAGTTGCAATGACCAGTGACCAGTGACCAATTGTTGAATTTCCATTGGTCACTGGTCATTGTTTCTGCGTCAGCCCTTTCCAATCGTCAGTCCGGAAGGGCGAGGCGGGCAGCTCGGCGGCGTTGTAGAAGTTGCAGCCGACAGGGTTATCGCCCCAGGCGTACCGCACGGCGAGGGGGTTTTTCACAGCGTCGCTCCACACCACGACCGTGTTATTTTCGATTTTGGCGCTGGCCCACGCCCATTTTTTGTCTTCCCCGGCGATGGCAAAACCGCGTAGTGAACCGTCGGGGCTGTCTTTGGCCACGAGTCCTCCGGCAATAAAGTCGAAACCCAGCCGAATTTTATCGCCCTCCCGCACCATGCTTTTGTAGCCCGGCCCGGAAAACACCACGTTCGGGTCGAAGTAGCTAAGGTTCATGGCGTTGAGCGCCAGTCGGCGGCCCACGTCGAATTTGTTTTTGGGGTGAATGTCGTTTTCCTCGCCGATGTCGATAATGGTCGCCATGCCTGTGGCCGGTTCAGAGAGCGCCATGCGCTGGGCCTCGCGGAGTTCGGCCCAGGCGCTCTCGCCCGGTTGGGCGGCGGGTTTCATGAAATTGGCCAGTTGCACGAACAAAAACGGCACGTCGCCCTGCCCGAAATTTTTACGCCAGTTCCGAATCAGGTCGGGAAACAAGGTGCGGTATTCGTAGGCCTGCCCGGCGTTCGACTCGCCCTGGTACCAGATGACCCCCCGGATGCCGTACGGTGTGAAGGGCCGCAACATGCTGTTGTACAGCACGGTGGGAATGTTTGGGTTGTCGCCGCCGCCACGCGGATTGGACGGAAAGTCTTTCAGTTTTGACGAAACCTTGTACTGCCATTCCCCGGCGAGGGGCACGGTCAGGTTGCCCTTGCTCAACCGCAGGCTGTCGGGTTCGCTGGTAATGCCGCCGCCACCGCCCGTGTCAATAACGCGCACAGTCAGCACGTTGCGTCCCGCTTTCACCAACTTTCCCGGAATGGTGTAGTGCCGTGCCGTGTTATAACCCTCGGTGCGGCCGATTTCCTGGCCGTTGAAGTACGTCACGTCCATGTCGTCGATACCCGTGGCGCTGAACGTAAGCGGTTTTCCCGCCGCCGATTTGGGCAGCATCACTTCTTTCCGCAGCCAGACGATGCCGTCGAAATCAGGCAATCCGGCCTGTTCCCAGGCGCCGGGCGCTTTGATGGTTTTCCAGCCCGTGGGCTCCAATGTGGTCGCGTACCAGGCTGGAGCGCCGTTTTTGCCCACGCCTGCGTCGGCCTGCGCCACGGCTTCTTCCCAAGACACAGGTTTGGCCTGGCGCGATTCGGCGGCACCGCGCTGCTCGCCGCGCAGGGTGACGAACCGCTGCTGGTAATGGGGATAGTTGGCGAGACTTTCGTAGTCCATCCAGGCCTCGGCCACGGTGCCGCCCCAGTTGCACGCCACCAGCCCGATGGGCACTTTGTAGCGGTCGTACAGCGCTTTGGCGAAAAAATACCCGACCGCCGAGAAATCGGGTAGGGTCTCGGCATTGGCCGACTGCCAGCCTTTCACGGTCGGGGCGTCGTCTTTGGGCGTGAAACTGGTCAGGTGGCGAAGTTCGACGTAGCGGAGGTGCGGGTTGGGGGGCAAACCCCGAAGTTGATCGTCGTACTTGCCGTTGAGTTCGCGAAGGTGGAATTCCATGTTCGACTGGCCGCCGCACACCCACACGTCGCCGAAGAGCACGTCGCTGACCGTCACCTGGTTTTTGCCCCGCACGGTGATCACGTGCGGACCCCCAGCGGGCTGGGCGTCGAGTTGCACGCTCCAGCGGCCCTGGGCATCCGGTTGGGCGGCGTAAGTCTTGCCCAGCAACTGCACGGTCACTGCCTCGCCCGCGTCGGCCCAGCCCCAGAAGGCCACGGGTTTTTCGCGCTGCAACACCATGCCGTCGCCAAAAAACTGGGGCAGGCGCACGTCGGCGCGGGCGGAGAGTCCAATCAGACAGGCGGCCAGTCCGACCCAGCCAAAGGTTCGTTTTTGCATGAAAAAGAAGTTAGAACGGATTCGGACGGCAAAGTACGAATCCGGGCGGAGTTTGGGAAGATTTCCGGTCGGGCAGGCCCTTACGAATCTTTCCGCCGGTAATCGCGCAGCCGCACGCCGTCGGGCGTGAAAAGCGTGTTGAGGTGAAAAGCGGCGTTCTCGTCGCCCAGCGCGAGGGCCTTTTCCAAATCCTGCCGGGCCTGCTCCGTCTGACCGGCCTTGAGGCGGGCCAGCGCCCGCCACCGCAACGCATCGGCATTGCCGGAGCGGGTGTGCCACACGGCCTTGTCGAATTCCTGAAACGCCGCCGGAAATTCAGCCAGTTGAAAATGCGCCTGCCCTTTGAACAGGTACGTTTCGGCCAGCGTGTTGTCGAGCGTGAGCGAAACGGTGAAGTCGTACAGAGCGGAGTAATAATTGCCCAGACCGAGGTTACAGCGGCCTTTGAGCAGGTGCAGGGTGGCCGATTTGGGAAACTGCTGGGCCATGAGCATGAAATACGCCAGGGCTTCGTCGTACTGCCGCGCCTGCACCAGCCCCACGCCCACAGCGAAGCGCCGACGGTCTTTTTCATCGGACGTTTCGTGGTCGTCGAAATAGTATTTCAGGACCAAAAACGGAATGGAAAGCAAGAGGATGAGAACCGTTTCCATGCGACGCAACAAGTAAGCACGAAAAGTACGACTCGTTCAGGAGGTGGTCAAGCTGGTTTGCTGCTTTTTAGTCAAACTGGCCACGACCAGTGTGTACGAGTCGTCGATCCAGCCGCGCACGAGCGCGTCGGAAAGCGGACCGTTGAGCAGTATCGTATTCCAGTGCACCTTGTTCATGTGGTAACCCGGCAGGACGGCGTCGTAGGTGGCGCGAAGTTCCTGCGCCGTTTCCGGGTCGCACTTCAGGTTTACGCTGAACCGTTCCGAACCGAGGCTCGTCAGGGCAAACATCTTCCCCGCTACTTTAAACACCAGTGCATCCGGCCCGAAGGGTAGTTCTTCGGTGACGCCCGGCTTGTTGAGGCAATAGTCGCGGAGGGAGTCAAGGGTCATGGAGGGGTGGGGTTTAGCGTTCAGGGTTTAGTGCTAAGCGTTGACAACTTTTAACCCTAAACCCTAAACTGTCTAACGGGTAAACGCCCTGATAATCATCACGATAATGCAAAACAGGAAGAGCACGATGCTGATGCGGTTGATGCCGTGCATCATGCGCAGGTTCACGCTGGTCGGGCGGCTGGGGTCGGACTTTTTGAAGACCCGAACGAAGTAGGTGAAGACCTCGCCCAGCCGAAATTGTTCTTTGATGCGTTCGGAGTTCATGCAAAATGGGGTTTAAACGCCTGACTGGGTAAGGATTTGTTACGGCAAATGGTTTGTGAAATCACATTGATTTTTTGGGAAAATCAACCCTCCAGGCTGGTTGTCGGCTCGTGCCAGACGCCGTCTTCTTTCATTAGTTCGATGAGTTCGTCGAGGGCGTTTTCGGCCTGCACGGAGCGTTTTACCACGGTTTGGCCCCGGTACAAGGCGATTTTGTTCGGCCCCATGCCCACGTAGCCGTAGTCGGCGTCGGCCATTTCGCCGGGACCGTTGACGATGCAGCCCATGATGCCGATTTTAACGCCCTTCAAATGGTCGGTGCGGCGGCGGATGCTGGCCGTGGTTTCCTGCAAATCAAAAAGCGTCCGTCCGCACGACGGACACGAAATGTACTCCGTTTTGCTCATCCGGGTGCGGGCCGCCTGCAAAATGCCGAAGGCCGTCGCGTTGGCGGCTTTGGCCCGTTCGCGTTGGTCGGTGTTGTTGGCAGTCGGTTCGGTGCCCAGCAAAATCCCGTCGCCAAACCCTTCGATCAGCAGGCCGCCCGCGTCGGTGGCGGAAAAAAGTTGAAATTCGCTTTCCGACTCCGTGCCGTACCGGCGCTCCAGCACGACCGGAGCCGTGATGCCATGTTCGAGAAGCCTGAAAAAAAGCTGCCGTAACTCGGGCATGGCGTGGGCGTTGGCGGTATGCACGACCAACACCACGTCGCGGGCACCTTGCAGGCAATCGATGAGCAATTCGTCGAGATCGGCGAGGCTGATTCTGACAAAGTTGAGCGTCGGGTGGAGCGCAAAGCCCAATTCGTCGGCCATCAGAAATTCGCGCCGGTCAAGGAGCGGAACCGTGTGCAGCCGGTCGTCCAGCGTTTTCCAGACCTCAAAATCCACGACTTGTTTCAGCCCATTCGGCAGCATGAACGGCACTGGTTGGCGACCCGTGTACACGTAGTCGGCCCCGAGGTCGTTCATGGCCCACTTGTCGGGAAGTGGCAGGTAAAAATGCCCGATGGATTTCAGGTCGTCCACGGTTTCTACCGGGAGTTGGGAAAAATCGGCCACCACCCGCGGCACCTGGTGCGCGCCAAAATTGGCGACTTCGTGGGTTTGACGGCGGGTGTAGCGAAAGGGGGAATACAGAGTTGGGATTGCGGATTGAGGAATGGGCTTCGCTTCGGCGGCACGGCGGGTGTACCGCTCCACCAGCGCCCGGGCAACGGGAACTTCGGCTTCCGGTTCTTCGGTCAAACTCACGCGAACCGTGTCGCCGAGGCCGTCTTCGAGCAGCGTGCCGATGCCCATCGCCGATTTGATGCGCCCGTCTTCGCCTTCGCCCGCTTCGGTGACGCCGAGGTGGAGCGGGTAGGGGCGGAGACCCTCGGCGTCGAGGCGATTGACGAGCAACCGGTAGGCTTGCACCATCACCTGCGGGTTCGACGATTTCATCGAAATCACCGTGTTGAAAAAGCCCTCGTCTTCACAAATCCGCAGGAATTCAAGCGCCGACTCGACCATGCCGAGCGGCGTGTCGCCGTAACGGCTCAGGATGCGGTCGCTGAGCGAACCGTGGTTGGTGCCGATGCGGAGCGCCGTGCCGTATTCTTTGCAAATCCGCACCAGCGGCAGGAATTTATCCCGAATGCGCTGAAGCTCAGCGTCGTAGGCCGCTTCGGAGTAGTCGATGAACTCGAACCGCTTTTTGTCGGCGTAATTACCGGGATTGATCCGCACTTTTTCGACCAACCGGGCCGCCAGTTCGGCGGCGTTCGGCGTGAAGTGGATGTCGGCGCAAATGGGAGTAAAGTACCCGCGCTGACGCAGTTCGCGGCGGATGTTTTCGAGGTTCTGAGCCTCTTTCACGCTCGGGGCCGTGATGCGCACCAGTTCGCAACCCGCCTCAATCATCCGGATGGATTGCTGCACCGAGCCAGCCGTGTCCATCGTGTCCACCGTCGTCATCGACTGCACCCGGATGGGAAATTCCGAACCCATTCCCAGGTCGCCGATGCGCACGGGCACCGTTTGCCGACGCACGTACTCAGTCAGCGAAAGGCAGTAGCGGAGGCTGGTGGTGAGGTCGGGGAAAAGAAAGTTCTCAGGTGCGGCGTGCATGCGATTGAAACGGCTGGACAAACAAATTTAGGGCTTTTTGCCAAAGAAAATCCCCGCAAGCCTAACGGGTTGCGGGGAGGAAATGTTTCTGCCAATTACAACTCCGGAAACGCTTGCCGCAAATAATCGCGCACCGTCAGGATGTCGGCTTTGCTGGTCAAATCGGGCATCACCTCTTCAACGGGAATCGTGAAAATGGCCTTTGGGTGTTGTCGGGCGATGGTGCGCACCACGCCGGGGAGTTCCTTTTCGTTCCGGACGGGGTGCAACGGCTCGGTCACGAAATACAGGTAGGCGAACGCGGCGTCGAACTTGAAAATATTCATGCTGATGCCCAGCCGTCCGCCCGACACGCGCCGGATTTCCCGCTCTTCTTCCTCCGTCGGTTTCTCGATGATGTCCTGTAAAAATCCTTCGGCATCGGTGCGTAGGAGGGCGAAGGTTTTGATGCGGTCTTCGGGCAGGCCCATCGTGGCGCGATTGTAGGCGGGCAGGGCGTTGGGGTGCGGGGTGTCAAGAAGGAGCTTGAAAACGTTGGCCGAGTACAGGTTATCGCTGTTGCACGTCACAAATTCGCCCACTTTCCAGTCGGGATGCTGATCGAGGGCCTGCTGAACGGCATCGGCGGTGCCGAGTGGTTTTTCGCGGTCGGGCGGAATGTACTGGCGGGCGTAGCGGAAGTGCAGCCCCCAGGTTTCACCTGCTTTGCTTTTTGCCTCAAAGTGCGCCTGCGTGACGGTATCCTTTGGATTGAGCAGCAGAAGTACGTCGTCGAAACCGGCTTTGGCGGCGTTGTAAAGCAGAAATTCCATGAACGGCCGACCGCCGTCGCCCACGCCAATCATGCCTTTGGGCAAGGTGTTGGCTTGCTCAAGAAGGGCCGAATCGAGGCCACTGGTCCCCGCTTCCGCCGCTTTTTTCATGCGGGACGACATACCGCCCGCCAAAATCAGGAGTCTTGACATTGAATTTTAATGAGAGAATGAGCGAATGAGAGAATGAGTGAAAAGGCAGCTATTCATGCAGTCTCTCATTCACTCATTGGTTTCCACCCTCGTTCCTTCGTCCACGGTGATGATGTACGCCTGGCCGCCCTGCGCTTCGATGGCCTGGGCCACGGCTTCGGCGTGGTCGGGTGCGTAGGCAAACATGCAGCCGCCGCCGCCCGAACCGTTGATTTTCGCCCCCAGCGCGCCGACTTCGAGCGAGGCGTTGATCATCCGCTCGATTTTGGGCGTTGAAATTTGCTGGGCGTCGCGGAGGTTGCGGTGGTGGCGGGAGAGGAGCGCCCCGAAGTGCACGTGGTCGAGCGTCGGCGTATGCAGTACGTCGAAAGCTTCGCGCAGGATGATCGCGGTTGGAAATCGTGCCTTTCAGCAGGTGGTATTCGTCTTTGGTGAGTTGGTCTTTGTACTCAGCGATTGCCGTTTCGCTCGTGGTGAAAAGCGAAAAATCTGGATTTATTTCCCGGATTTTGGCCACAATCGCGTTCACGCCATTCCGTAACCGGCCCAGAATGCCCTGGGTGTCTTTGGGTTCGCCCGAATCGCCCAGCACGAAACTCCCGAAGGCCGGTTTGATTTCTTCGATGTGAATCGCGGGCGTCGATTCAAGGTAAATTACATTGCCCACAGCGGTGGAGTATTGGTCCATCATGCCGCCCGCTTCGTTGAATTCGAGCACCTCGGCCTGGTAGGTTAACTCCCCGATGCGCTGGCGGGTGTAGTCGGGCCGTTGGTCGCTCATTTTCGACAGAAAATGCACCCAGGTTGCCAGCAGTGCCGACGACGACGACGTGCCCGAATTGATGGGAATGTTGCCGTGAACCCGGCACTCGACGCCGCGCGTGAACGTCAGCCCCTGGGCTTGCAGTACGTTGACCGCGCTGCGGAAATAATCTCGCTTTTTGGTGTAGGCGATGCGCTCCGCCAGGTCGAATTCTTCGCCTGAACCCACGTCAGGCAGGGCTATGCGCACGTGCCGGTCGGCGCGGTGGGTACCGGCCACCTGCACCCGACGCGAAATGGCCGCCGCAATCACGGGCAGACCGAGGTAGTCCTGGTGTTCACCAAACAAACAAATGCGTCCCGGCGTCGAGACGGTCAGGGTGTCATTCATCTTTTTCGGAACAGAAGCAAGGAATTGGTTGGGGCGGTGAAAGTAGCGCCCGACGGGTTGAAAAGAAAAAAACCGGAAAAGTATCCCGATTTCTTCCCTGAAAAAAATCGGATCGTGGGCGTCACCACGAACGCTTGCGGTACCCGACCACGGCGTAAAACAGCACGTACGCGTAGCAAATGGCCATCACCCAGAAGCCACGTTGGGGGTTTGCCTCGCCACCGAGTGCCGCGTAGGCCAGGGTAATCAGCCCGCCCCCCGGCCCGATGCCCATCACGAGCAGGGCCGAGCCGATTTTGGTAAAACGACCCAACCCTTTGATGGCCAGCGGAAAAATGGACGGCCACATCAGCGCGTTGGCCAAACCCATGAGAGCGATGCAGTACACCGACGTGTAGCCGGACGTAAAAATGGCACCGACCGTAAACAGCAGACCCAAAATCGCCGAGTACCGCAGGGCGACCTCCTGTTTGAGGTATTTCGGAATCGTAAACACGCCGATGATGTACCCCACGAGCATGGCCCCCAGCGTCAGGGAGGAAAAGTACTTGGCTTTGTCGAGGCTGATGCCGATGTTTTTGCCGTACTGCGTGATGCCGTCGCCCGCGATGACTTCGGCCCCGACGTAAAAAATGATGGCCAGCACCCCGAAAACCAGGTTCGGGTAGGCGAACACGCTGGTTTTGCGCGGGCCGCTGTCGCTCACTACCTCTTCTTCCTCGGCCACTTCGGGCAGGTGCGAAAACTTCAGAAACAGCGCCACCGCGCACAACACCACGGCCAGCACCACGTAGGGCGTGTTCACGCGGGTGCTCATTTCGTTTAACAGCGATTCGCGTTCGCCGCCCGTGGCCGTGAGCAGGCGGGTTTCGAGTTCGCTGGCCCCTTTCAGCACCAGCGCTCCCATGATGATCGGACTCAAAATGCCCGCCGCCTTGTTGGCCATGCCCATCAGACTGATGCGCCTGGCCGCGCTTTCAATCGGCCCCAGCAAGCTCACGTACGGGTTGACGGCGGTTTGGAGCAGAGCCAGCCCCATGCCCTGCACGAACAGGCCGGTCAGAAACAGGCCGTAGGTGCGGCTGTTGGCCGCCGGAATGAACAGCAACGAACCCGCCGCCACGACCACCAGGCCGAGCACCATGCCGTTTTTGAACCCAACTTTCCGCAGGATGGTCGACGAAGGAATCGCCAGAAAAAAATACGACATGTAAAACGCCGACGTGACGAAAAAGGCCTCGACGTCGGTTTTGAGTTCGCAGGCGATTTTCAGGAACGGAATCAACGTGCTGTTGGTCCAGGTGATGAAACCGAAGGTGAAAAATAACAAGCCGATGATGGCCAGTGGTCCCGCGTACGACGTGGTGGGTTTGGTGGTCAGGGTGGGTGATTCCATGTGAGCGTGGACTTACTTTTTGGTGAGCGTGTAGTTGAGTTTCGACTCGATTTCCTGCCCGTCGCGGCCCAGCATTTTCAGGTGTTGGGCGTCCGTGGCGCGGAACTGAGTCATTTCGTCTTTTTTGTCGAAATCCAGTTCGATGCGCTGACCTTCGGCCAGGGCGCGCCAGTTGCCTTCGTCGGTGGCGGGTTTGCCGTCGCCCTTGCCGAGGTAGGTGCGGCGAACGGTATACCGGCCGGTTTCGTCGAGCGTCAGGGCCGTTTCGATGCCTTCGCAATCGGCGCAGGGGAATTTACCCGCGTAGGTTCCGGCGAACTGACGCATCAAATCAGCCTGACCAGGGCTGGTGGAAGCCGACGAAGAAGTTGAAGCCGCCGCCGGCGTACTGAGGGTGTCGGGCTGGAGGGCCTTCGCTTCGGCGGCGGTTTGGTCGGCCTCGTCGACGGTGGAATCCCGGACCTGTTCGTGAGTGGGTTTGGTTTGGCAAGCCAGCAGGCCAAGGCCGATTGCGACGAAGAGAACCAACTTTTTCATGACGAAGTGCAAGCGGAGTTGTGGGGCGAAAGTTGCCGTTTTTGCCGGAGAGTACCAAAACAATCGCCAACGGGCCGGAACAAAAGCCCTGAACGACCCGTTAAGCGGGAGTTCTCCATGCATCGAACACAAGCCAACAGGCTTCCAGCCGGGCCTTCAGCGCATGATTGAATGTGTTGCAGACAACCTCTCTGACGACATTGAACCCCTACTTAATTCAGCAGCTTTTTTTATGAATTCTCAGCGCGTCGCGGTGTTTCGCAAGGAACACTTTAATGCCGCACACCGGCTGCACAATCCGGCCTGGTCGGACGAACAGAACGCCACCGTGTTCGGCAAATGCAACCTGCCGCATTTTCACGGCCACAACTACGACCTCATTGTGCAGGTGACCGGCGAGGTGGACCCCGCCAGCGGCTATGTGATGGACCTGAAAGTGCTGAGCGACCTGGTCAAAGAGCGGGTACTCGACCGATTCGACCACCGCAACCTCAACCTCGATACCGAGGAATTTCGACACCTGAATCCCACCGCCGAAAATATCGCCATTACCATTTACAACCTGCTCCGCGATGCCATCGCGGAGCGACTCGACCTGAAAATTCGCCTGTATGAAACCGAACGAAACTTTGTTGAATACCCCGTTGATTGACGAAGAACTTGTCGATCAGTTGGGCGACGACCACGAAAGCCACTCCTCCGACACGCCGCTCCGTCCTGATGCTTTCGAGAGGACCGACGCCGAGAAAATCGCGCGAATCGAGGGTCATTTCCGGGAAATAATGGACACGCTCGGCCTCGACATGACCGACGACAGCCTGAAAGGGACGCCCCGGCGCGTGGCGAAGATGTACATCAAGGAAATTTTCAGCGGGCTGAACCCGGCCAACAAACCAAAAGTGACGCTGTTTGAAAACAGCTACAAGTACAACGAGATGCTGGTGGAGAAAAACATCACGTTTTTCTCGAACTGCGAACACCATTTCGTACCCATTTACGGACGGGCGCACGTGGCGTACATCTCCAACGGCAAGGTCATCGGGCTATCTAAATTGAACCGGCTGGTGCAGTATTTTGCCAAACGCCCGCAGGTGCAGGAACGCCTTACGATGCAGATTGCCAATGAGTTGTGCAACGCGCTTGGTACGCAGGACGTGGCCATCATCATGGATGCCAACCACATGTGCGTTTCGTCAAGGGGCATCAACGACGTGACCAGTTCGACGGTGACGTCGTTTTACGGTGGACGTTTTCGGGAAGAAGAGACCCGGCTGGAGTTTTTGAAATACATCGGGGCGGTCTGAGTACCGCCGACTTCATGACGAACAAATGAACGCGTTCGGGGTTAAAATCCTGAATGCGTTTTTTTTATTTTTAGCCAAGCCGTATGTCATTTCAAGGAAGAAATTACCTGGTAATTGGGGCCAGTTCGGGTATTGGTCGCGAGGTGGCCAGTCAACTCATCGACCGGGGGGCAACCGTATTTTCGGCTTCCCGCCGAACACCCGAAGGACTGCGCGTGTCGGACCACGCGGCGTTTGACGCCTTGAACCCGGACCCGTCGACGTTCAACGACCTGCCGGAAGTCCTGCACGGGTTGATTTATTGCCCCGGCACGATCAACCTGAAGCCATTTCACCGGCTCTCACCGGATGAATTCCGCACCGATTTTCAAATCAACGTCGTCGGAGCCGTGGCGGCACTTCAGGCGAATCTGAGCCGACTGAAAAAAGCCGAAGGCGCGTCGGTCGTGCTGTTCAGCACGGTGGCTGCGAAGCTGGGTATGGCGTTTCACGGGTCGGTTTCGGCGTCGAAAGGAGCCATCGAGGGATTGGCCAAATCACTGGCGGCGGAGTGGGCACCCAGCCTGATCCGCGTCAACGCCATAGCTCCCTCGCTGACCGACACGCCGCTGGGGCATTTTCTGGTAAATACCCCCGAGAAAGTGGACAGCTCGAACAAACGCCATCCGCTGGGTCGCTTCGGTCAGCCCGCCGACGTGGCCGCTGCCGCACTTTTCCTGCTTTCTGACGAAGCCAGTTGGATGACGGGCCAAATCATCGGCGTGGATGGGGGCATGGGAAGTTTGAAATAAGGTTTTATCCGTTGTGCAGCCAGCCCGCCCACCGGTGTATCGTCGTCGGGCGGGTTTTCTGTTTCTTTTCGTAGCTTTCGCCCCATCCTCAACCAACCTTACTTTTCAAATGGCCATTTTTTCAACCTCCTTCTTTTTGCTGCTGCTGGTGGTCTTGGTCCTGTACCTGTCGGTGGTGATCGTGCAACAGGGTACCGTGGCGGTGATTACTGTTTTTGGAAAGTATCGGCGCATCATGGGGCCGGGGCTAAACTTCAAAATCCCGTTCATCGAGTTTGTTTTTCGGCGAATTTCGATTCAAAATCGTTCTGTTGAACTTGAATTTCAGGCCATTACCAACGACCAGGCCAACGTGCGCTTCAAAGCGATGCTGGTGTATTCGGTGCTCGACCAGAGCGAAGACGCCATCAAGGCTGTCGCCTTCAAATTCGTCGATCAGGCCAGTTTCATGCAGGCACTCATCCGCACCGTCGAGGGCACCATCCGCAGTTTCGTGGCGACCAAAAAGCAGGCGGAAATCCTGTCGCTGCGCTCTGAAATCGTCTTTCACGTAAAAGAGCAACTCGACGAACTGCTCGTGGGCTGGGGCTACCACCTGATTGATTTGCAGTTGAACGACATCACTTTCGACGAGGCCATTCTGCGTTCGATGACCCAGGTCGTGGCGTCGAACAACCTCAAGGCCGCCGCTGAAAACGAAGGTCAGGCCCTGCTCATCACCAAAACGAAAGCCGCCGAAGCGGAAGGAAATGCCATTAAAATCGCCGCTGAAGCCGAGCGGCTGGCGTCGCAGTTGCGCGGGCAAGGCGTGGCGCTGTTCCGCGAAGAAGTCACCAAAGGCATGGCCGTCGCCGTGAAGGAACTCGCCGACAACAACCTCGATGCCTCGCTGGTGTTGTTTTCGATGTGGACGGAAGCCATCCGGCACTTCGCCGAACACGGCAAGGGCAATGTGATTTTCCTCGATGGCTCGAACGAGGGGATGCATCAAACCACCCAGCAACTGATGGGACTCATTCAGTCAAAAGGGTTGCCGGGCGATGTGCCGCCCTCGTCCCCCCAGGAACGGGGTGGGCGTAAGCCAGCCTGATTAGAGCGCAGGGAGTAGAGAGAATTGGGTGTATTTCTCTCTACTCTCTTCACTATACTCCCTGCGCTAAGTAGGTCCGTTTACTTTTTCCAGAAACAACTTTTGATTCAGCGTCAGATTTTGCGAGGTCCACGGAATGTCTTTCACGAAGGGCGATTCGCGAATCGGGCAATTTTCGACGTGGCAGTGCGGGCAGCAAGGCGGGATGCACGGGTCGGTATGGACGAAAATTTCCACGTCCGCCGAAAACGCCTCGCGCAGTACGTCCTCGAATTCGTGCACGGCCTCGTGAACCTCCTGAAGCGTCCAGTAATTGGGCAGCGTCAGGTGGCAGTCGATGTGGAGGTCGGCCCCGTATTTTTGCACCCGCAGGTTGTGCACGTCGATCCAGTGGCGGAGGCGGTGTTTTCGCAGCACCGCCACGACTTGTTCGAGCGTCTCGCGGTCGGCTTCGTCCATCAATCCCGCCACCGATTCCCGGGCCAGTCGCAGGCCGCTGACGACAATAAACACGGCGAAACCCATCGAAAGCAGGCTGTCGAGCACCTGCCAGCCGGTGAAATAGATCACGCCGATGCCCACCACAAGCACCAGACTGCTTTGCGCGTCGAGAATAAGGTGCTTGCCGTCGGCGTAAAGCGTCATCGAGTTGGCCCGCTGGCCCTCCCGGCGAAGCAACCAGCCGACTCCGTAATTGACCACCGTGGTGAGCAACACAATCAGCAGGCCGGCGTCCAGGTTTTGCAGCGGTTTCGGAGCAATGAGCGATTGTATGGACTGGCCAAAAATGAATACACCCGCCAGCAAAATCAGCGCGCCTTCGAGGCCCGCCGAAAAAAATTCAATTTTCCCGTGACCGTAGGGGTGGTTCTGGTCGCGGGGTTGAGCCGCCAGGTACACACTGTAAAACGCAAACCCGCTCGCCACGACGTTGACGATCGATTCGAGCGCGTCGGTCAGAACGGCGTTGGAATTGGTCAGAACGTAGGCCGTAAACTTGATGGCCATCAGCACCACGCTGACGACGAACGAAAGAATGATCAGCCGGAATTTATTGCGGGACTTCGCCATGAGAGCCTTTCAAGAGAGCCAGCGAAGGTATTTCTACCCCCGCCTTTTTTAACTGCAAAGATACCGATTGCCGGCGGCATCCGGGGACGAATGGAGAGGGTATTCGCCGAAAGCCGTACCTTTGTCGGATGAATCCACAGGAGAATCCCTGGAAAACGCTCAATTCGACCGTCGTGTACGACAACTCCTGGGTGAGCGTACGCCACGAAGAAGTCATCACGCCCGCCGGCACGCCCGGCATCTACGGCGTGGCGCATTTCAAGCACAAAGCCATCGCCATTGTGCCGCTCGATGAGCAGGGAGATACCTGGCTGGTGGGTCAGTACCGCTACCCGCTGAAGGAGTATTCCTGGGAAATTCCGATGGGGGGCGGTAACATGGATGTAGAAATTCTCGAATCGGCCCAACGCGAGTTGCAGGAAGAAACCGGCCTGACGGCGGACCGGTGGGAATTGATTGGCCGGATGCATACCTCCAATTCCGTCACCGACGAGGAAGGTTTCGTGTTTATCGCCGAGGGGCTTACGCCCGGTCCCCCGCAATTCGACGAAACCGAAATTATTCAAATCAGGAAGCTGCCACTGACCGAAGCCGTCCAGATGGTGATGGATAACAAAATCACCGATTCGCTCAGTGTGTACGGGTTGCTCAAAGTGGCCCGACTCCGGGGCGTGTAGGGACCTCGGTACGGCGTTCCTGAATCATCAAACCAACTGAAATCCAGTTCGATTAACCATTGCCTGATGGCCTGGGACATTCTTGAAGCAATTTTACTGGGACTTTCTTCGGGCGCGGTCATGTGCCTAACGCTGGGCACCGTCTTTTTTTCGCTGATCCAAAACAGCGTGGACTGCGGCTACAAAAGCGGCTTGAAAATTTCGACGGGCGTCATCGTCAGCGACGCGATGTTTATCTTTTTTGCCGTGTTTGGCACCGCCTTTTTGCCCCACTTCGCGCATTTCGATACCTGGCTGCGCTGCATCAGCGCGGTGTTGCTGATAGCGATGGGCGCGCAATCCGTCTTTCGCCAAACGCCCCGGATTGCCTACCCAACCACCCGTTTTGGAAATTTCATCTACTACTTTGGCACCGGTTTTCTGCTCAACGCCCTCAACCCAACCAACTTTATTGTCTGGGTATCGGTGGCGACGTACCTCAAAGGCGTGATGCGCTACTCGCTGACACTCGACGCGTGGTATTTCGGGGCCAGCCTCGTGGCCATATTCGGTACGCAATCGCTGATTGCCATTTTTGCCCACCGGCTCAAACGCTACTTCAACGAGCGGGTGTTGACGCTGATCAACAAACTGAGCGGATCGGTATTCATGGTCGTGGGGGTCTACCTTGTTTACGTGCAGGTAACCAAATGGCTGGCGTGAAACCGGACCTTTCCTCCGTTTTTCCAGTGCTGCCGTTCTCGCTCCGTGGCAGGCGAATGGTTTCCCTCTTGCAGTCCTTCTATCGGGTTCTGGGCCTTTTTCTTGGAAAAAAATGGCAAGTACCCCTGACCGGATTTGAAGAAAATCCCCGCGAATCGCCTTACGCCGGGGCGACGTACCTCGGCTACAAATACTATCATCGCCCGCCGCTGCTGGGCGAACCGGGCATCCAAGCGTATTTCCGTGGTCAGGAATTGAAATTTCCGTCGCCCACCGGGTTTATCGCTCAGCACCGCCTGACGATGAGCATTGGGGGTGATTTGATGCCGTACGAACGCCTCCGACCCGATACAACTCAGCATCTGTGGGATGAAGTCGGCGCATTTTTCTTCAGTACTGACGTGGTCGTGGGCAACCTCGAAACGCCCATTGTATCTGATTTGCCGCCCGGCACCGTGCCCGAAATCATGCTGAATGACATGCACTTCAACGGGTCGGAAACGTTGTTCCGGATTTTCAACGGAGCCGATCGCTTCCGGGGCTTCGATGTGCTCAGCACAGCCAATAACCACAGCCTCGACCAGGGCGAAAGGGGTATAACCGAAACGCTGGATTTTCTTGAAAAACGCGGCATTTTAGCCACGGGAACCGCGCGAAATCTGCACGGACGGGGCCAAATTCCGGTGCTCGAACGCAATGGCATCCGCGTGGCCTTCGTGGCCTGGACGTATTCGCTCAATAAATTTTTGCCCCCTGCCGACAAGCCCTGGCTGGTGAATTACGACCGCCTGAACGTGCCCGACGCGTCCGTAGAACGGGTCGTGGCGGACCTGCGCCTCGCCCGCGAGCAGGGAGCCGACGTGGTGGCGCTGCTGTTGCACACCGGTAACGCGTACCAGGCCTTCCCGTCGGCGCACACGGTGAAGATTTACCACCGGATTTTCGAGCAAAGCGGCGTGGATCTGATTCTTGGCAGCCACCCGCACAACCCCCAGCCGATGGAGCGGTACTTGTTTCGCGACCCGTTCACGGGGCGGCAAAAGCAGGGCTTCGCCATTTATTCACTCGGCGATTTCGTGGCCTACGATATTTTCGTCTGGGGGCGGTTGGTCCCGCTGCTGCGACTGACGCTCGAAAAAGGCACGCTCAACGGCGAACGGCACACGCAACTGACCGAGGTGCAGGTGCTGCCCGTGTACCACTGGGGCGATAAAGCAGGGAAGGACGTGCGGTTTCTCGATCTGAAAAAAACGCTATCGCTCGTTGATAATGAAAGAAGGCCGCCCTACCTGAGCGACCTCTGCGTGCGCGAACTGCGCCATTTGAACTGGTTCTGTGATCAGTATTTCCTGCCCGAAAACGCAGCTTATTTGCTGGCCTCGACCGATTCGTAGCGACCGGCCAGAAACGCATTCCAGCTTTCAAGGACTTTGCCCCGAATTACGCGGGGAAATTTACTTTGTCCGCCCATCTTTCCCCGGCTGGCCATCCAGTCGTAAAAATCACTGACCGGCAGCACCCGCACCATCACTTCGCGCAGGGCGTGGCGGCGTTCGACGGCGTAGTCGTCGTTCAATTCCTTTAGTTTTTCGTCAATCCGTCGGCAAAGAAGTTGTGCATCCACGGCATCGTCGGTGCCCACGTACCACTGGTGGGCGAACAGGCTGCCGTAGGGAATACCGGCCACGGTAAACTCACGGATGGAAATGCCCAGCTCCCTGGAAACCAATTCAATAGCCCGGTTCATGTTGTCGACCGAGAGGTGTTCGCCGCAGAGGCTGAGGAAGTGCTTCGTGCGGCCGGTGATGACAATTTCGCAGCGTTCTTTGGACGTAAATTTCACCGTATCCCCAATGAGGTAGCGCCAGGCACCCGCGCAGGTCGAAAGCAGCAGGGCGTACTCAGTGTCTTCGGTCACCTCGTCGATCATCAGCGTTTCGGGGTGGCTGACCAAGTCGCCGTCGGGCGTAAAGTTCTTTTCGGTGAACGGGATGAATTCGAAAAACAGCCCGTTGTTGAGTACCAGTTGCATCGAGCGCGTGTCGGGCCGCGATTGGTAGGCCACGAAACCCTCGGAGGCCAGGTAGGTTTCGATGTACGTGATTGGGTGCGCCAGGAGTTTCTCGAAACCATGTTTATACGGCTCGAACGACACCCCGCCGTGGCAAAACACCGACAGGTTCGGCCAAATGTCATGGATGGTGCGCACACCGTGGTGGGCGATGATTTTCTCCATCAGCAACTGCATCCACGCGGGTACGCCCACTACGTAGCCGATGTCCCAATTGGCTGCTTTTTCGGTGATTTCGTCGAGTTTGGCGGCCCAGTCTTTGGTGCGGGCGATATCCTTGCCGGGTTTGTAAAAGCGTTGAAACCAGAACGGGATCTGGCTGGCGGTGATGCCACTCAAATCCCCTTCGTAGTACGAACCGCGCAGGTTGAGGTCGGTACTGCCACCGAGCATGAGCATGCCTTTTTCGAACAATTCGCTCGGCAGGCCTTTGTACTGCGACAGGCTGAGAATCTGGCGGATGCTGGTGCGCTGAATGGCTTTGCTCATGTCGCGCGTGACGGGAATGTACTTCGAGGCCGCTTCGGACGTACCCGAACTCAGCGCGAAATACTTCACGCGGCCCGGCCAGCACACGTCGTGTTCGCCCGCCTGGGCGCGGTGCCACCAGTCGCGGTGCATCCGGTTGTAGTCATGGACGGGAACATGCTCCTTGAATTTTTGATAAAACGTGTTGTCGTCGGAAAACAGGGCGGCGCTTAGCAGTTCTTCAAACTGGTAGGCTTCGCCGAAAGCCGTGTAGCGGGCTTTGGTGAGGAGTTTAATGAACGCTTTGCGCTGAAGTTTTGCCCCATTTAACGTGCGGCGGCGCATGGCACCGCCGGTGATGCGGATGCCGCCTTTCAGAATGCTGCCAAGTACAGCCATGGAATGTTAATCAAATGAGGTGAAAGGCAAACCAATCCTGGTTTTCTTCAAAAGTAAGGGGGATTTAAGGAAAAAAGCTAACCTAAGTCAGACGGATGCGCCGCACTCGGTGCCGGTACGATCGGTTGGTCGGCGGTCGACACGGGCGAGTTGTCCACCAGCGACCAACCCCGAAGTGCATCCAGCGCCGCGTAGGCCGTCAGGTCGCACTGGCAGGGCACGATAGAAACGTAGTTGTGGGCAATCGCCCATTCGTCGGTGTCCGTGCCCGCGTCGAAATTCACAAAATCACCGTCCAGCCAGTAGTACGGGCGGCCGTACGGATCGCGGCGTTGCTCGAAGTGTTCGAGGTATCGCGCATCGGCCTGGCGGCAAACGCGCACACCCCGGATGGCACCACTGGCCTGACTGGGAAAATTGACATTCAGCGCGACGCCCTTGGTCAACCCCTCGCGGAGCACGGTTGCCGCGATTTGCTGAATAAATGGCACCGCGTGCGAGAAATCGGCGTCGGGGTGGTAATCGTTGAGCGAAAAACCGATGGCGGGCAGGCCCTCGATGGCGGCCTCCAGCGCCGCCGACATCGTGCCCGAGTACAGCACGCTGATGGCCGTATTGGAGCCGTGGTTGATGCCGCTCACCACCAAATCGGGTTTGCGCTCACGCAGCACGAGGTGCTTGCCCAGTTTGACGCAGTCGGCGGGTGTTCCCGTGGTTTGAAAAGCGCGGACGTCCGACCCAAACAGCTTGGAGGGAGTCACCCGCAGTGGATTGCCAATTGTAATGGCGTGTCCCTGACCCGACTGCGGTCGGTCGGGGGCAACCACGACCACCTCGCCAAGTTCCTGCATGGCCTCCACCAGAACCCGAATCCCTTTGGAGGTAATGTCATCGTCGTTTGAGACGAGAATTAATGGTTTTTGTTCGCTCATGAAGCCGGGCTGGGGCCGGAAACCTCCGGCAACTGGTTAGTTTTGCGCAAAGGTAGGGGCTTTTGGCCCGGAACCCGTAAACACCCGTCCCCATGCGCTGGATTGCCCGTTTTTTTCTCTGGATCACCGGTTGGGAAATTGTCGACAACCTGCCGGGGGGCATTGGGGCCGTCCAGAAATGCGTGTTGATCGCCGCGCCGCACACGTCCAACTGGGATTACCCGTACGCCCTCTCGGTGTTTTACGCGCTCGGAGTACCGGTTCGGTTTTTGGCGAAAGATTCACTTTTTCGCTTTCCGCAGGGCATCGTGATGCGGGCCAGCGGCGGAATCGCCGTAAACCGGGCGCAGCGAAACAACCTCGTGCAATCCATGATCGACATGTTCCGCGCGCAGGACCAGCTCGTGCTGATGATCCCCGTCGAAGGCACGCGGAGTTTTGTGAAAGAATGGAAATCCGGGTTTTACCATGTGGCCCACGGGGCTGGTGTGCCGGTCGTGCTGGGTTTTCTTGATTATGCCAAAAAGCAGGCGGGTTTTCACTCGCTTTTTTACCCAACCGGCGATTACGCACACGATTTGAAAATACTCCAGGACATCTATCGCCAGTTTACGCCCCGACACCCCGAACAATACAGCCTCCGTGACAATGCTGAATCCTGAAATCCGCGACGCCGACGCGTCGGACATCCCCGTTATCCAGCAAATCGCCCACGCGGCGTGGTGGCCTACGTACGGTGGCATCCTCAGCCGGGAGCAATGCCAGTTTATGCTCGACTGGATGTATTCGACGGCGGCCCTGTCTGAGCAAATGGCTCAGGGCGTTCAATTTTTACTGCTCCGTCTGGGCGAAAAGCACGTCGGGTTCGCGGCGTTCGAGGACGCCGGAAAAGCAATTTTTAAACTTCACAAACTTTACCTACATCCCTCTACGCACGGCCTTGGCCTGGGGCGGATTTTGCTCCACACGGTTGATGAACGGGTGAAAAAAGCCGGTGGGAACTACATCGATCTAAACGTAAACAGGCATAACGTTGCCCAGGGTTTCTACGAGAAACTCGGATTTAAGACGCTACGTGAAGAGGATAATTACATTGGACGTGGGTACTGGATGAACGATTTCCTGATGCGGAAAAAAGTAGGTTAAAGGAGTCAAAAAAGAGCCGCTTACGTGGATGAAATCCGCTCCAACACGGTCTCGACCATCCGACCCACCGTCCGCTCGGCCTGACGCGAGAATTCACCCGTTTCCCGGTTCGCCAGGATGGCATTCAAAGATAAAAACTTGTGATTCAGAATCTTAGCTAATGCGTAGTAACCCGCTGTTTCCATTTCAAAATTACCGACCGAATAACCGTTCATACGAAAATCATTGATAGCCTGAAGGTAATTTCCCCTCTTTGCAAGCAGGCGAAGGGAGCGGCCCTGTGGGGCATAAAATCCGGGGCAGGTGAGGGTGTTCGACCGAAGAAAATCCCCGCCAAACCGGCTAAGCAGGTCTGCGCACCCGGCAACGCAGTAGGGGGTGAAAGCCAGTTGAAGCGCGTTTTGCAGGGCTGTTCCAATGGCGTGCTCCCAGTCCGACTGCGGTAAGGGGTAAAACTGCATAAGTGTATCCAACCCCACCGCCGACTCCGAGGCAACCAGGCTGTCAACCGGCAATTCTTTTCTTAAACTTCCCGACGTACCCAGTCGAATGAAACGCAGGGGCGTGAGGCTGGGTTTGACGGTCCGTTGAGCGAAGTCGATGTTGAAAAGTGCATCCAGTTCCGTCATCAAAATTTCGACGTTGTCCGTGCCGATGCCGCTCGAAATCACGGTCAAACGTTGTTTCCCAACGTAGCCCGTATGCGTGATGAATTCCCGTTGCCGCCGCACCAGTTCAATTGAATCGAAGTACGCTGAAACCACCGGAACACGGTCCGGATCGCCGACCGTCAGAATCAGGTCGCTTACGTCGCCGGGCCGCAGGCCGAGGTGGTAAATACTACCGTCGGCATTGATAATTAATTCCGACTCAGGAATTGGCGTTGCCATCGTAATGCCCATCAAATCAGTACATCGGGTCGGTCGGCTGAATTGCAGGGGTGTTTTTCGCCCGGCTCAGGTAGCCGACGAGCGGCGTGTAGCCGTTCGTTCGCCGGGGGTAATGCCCCGTTCCGTCGTAGGCGCGTTTGTGTGGATGCGCCTGGCAGGGAGCCGAGCAGGCTCCCTCGAACTTCCAGCCACAGGCTTCACAAATCGGCAGGTGTTCGTTACATTCTGGATTTGCGCAGTTGACCATTCGGGTCGTGGCCGTCCCGCAGGAGTAGCAGTGAGAAGCAATGGTCGGGTTGACGCGGTTGACGTTAGTCGTCAGGCGGTTGTCGAATACGTAACATACGCCGTCAAAGTCTTCGCCGCCCTCAGTCAGACCGTACTTGATGATACCCCCGTGGAGTTGGTACACGTTTTCAAAACCCTGTTCGAGCAAAAAAGCCGACGCTTTCTCGCACTTGATGCCTCCCGTGCAGTACGTGATGACTTTTTTGTGTTTCAGGTGGGCGATTTCATGCACGTGTTCAGGCAACTCGCGGAGGTTATCCATGTCGAAGGTCACGGCTCCTTTAAACCGACCCATTTCGTGTTCGTACCGCGAGCGCATGTCCACCAGCACAACGTCGGAGTCACTTTTTAGCGCTTTAAATTCAGCGGGTTCGAGGTGGATGCCAGTCCGGCGGTGCGGATCGACGCCGAGGTCGGAATTGACAATTTCGGGCTTCACCCGCACGTGCAGTTTCTGGAAAGTGTGCTGGTCGTGCGGTTCGACTTTAAATTCGATGCCGGGAAAACGGGCATCGGCGCTTAGCCAGTTCATGTACGCCTCACAGTCGGCAGTCAGCCCGGAAACGGTACCATTTACCCCTTCCGACGCCACGATGACCCGGCCCAGCAGGTTGTTTTCGATACAAAACTGGTGGTGCTCGTCGCGGTAGCTTTCCGCGTCGGCCAACGGGGTATAAATGTAATAAAGCAAAACCCGGTAGGGAAGAGAGGTCAGTTCTATCGTATCCATGCGCTGTTCGCGTTGCGTGCGGTTTTAAGCCGCAAAAATACGATTTTCTCACCAAGATTGTGGGAATGCCAGCCGTCCTCGTTTCTTTGTACCTCCTTTGAAATCACGTTTGTGACGCCTTTAAGTACCCAACCATTCCCCAGATCGGGACGCCTGCACGTGGCGATTACGGGCAACATCGGGGCCGGGAAAACCACCCTGGCCCAGCGCCTGGCGCAGGAATTCAACTGGGAAGTGTACTACGAAGCGGTCGAGGGCAACCCCTACCTGAGCGATTTTTACGGGGACATGGCCCGGTGGGCATTTCACCTCCAGATTTACTTTTTGCGCAGCCGGTACGAGCAGGTACTGCGCATTAGTCAACTTGAACAGCCCATTATTCAGGACCGGACCATCTACGAAGATGCGCACATTTTCGCCCGCAACCTCTACCAGTCCGGATTGATGAGTGCGCGTGACTACGAGAATTACCTCGACATATTCAACCTCATGCTGAGTGTGGTACAGCCACCCGATTTGATGATTTATCTCCGGGCCGACGTGGACAAACTACTCGCGCAAATCCGGAGGCGTGGGCGCGATTTTGAGCAGAACATCAGCGAAGCCTACCTCACGGACCTTAACGCACTGTACGACCATTTTGCTGAAACCTATTCGGCCGGACCGCTGCTGGTTATCGACGTGAACGACCTGGATTTTGCCCACCGGGAAGCGGATTGGCAACGGGTGCTGGAGTCGGTGAAAACGGCGTTGAAAACGGCGGAAAACGAAAAAGCCCGTCGGGGGGACGGGCTTACGTGACGATGGGGAGACTCGAACTCCCATGGGCTTGCGCCCACTACCCCCTCAAAGTAGCGTGTCTACCAATTTCACCACATCGCCAGGGTTTGGAGGCACAAAAGTAAGTGAAAAAAACGTCCGCGCAAACGGCAAGGCCATATTTTGGCGATTTCGGCACCGAACTCCCACCGATAAATTGCTGATTTTAACCCCTAAACTTTACCTTTGTACTCCCAAACTTTTTTTCGCTATGGCAATGGAACTGGTAGGATCACTGGTGCAAATTCAACCCGAAACCGGTGGGACGAGTAAAGCGGGTAACCCCTGGACCAAGCAGGAATTCATCGTTGAATACCTCGATGGGCAGTATTCCAAAAAAGTCAACTTCAGCGTATTCGGTGCCGACAAGGTGGCCGACCTGAAAAAATACACCACGGGCGACCAGTTGAAGGTATCCTTCAACCTCGAGTCGCGTGAGTACAACGGCCGCTGGTACACCGAAGCTCGCGCCTGGCGGGTGGAACTGGCCGAAGGCGATGGTTTCGCGCCGAGCGCCGCTGCCGAACCCCGTCAGCAAAAACCGGCAACGGCCAATCCACTCCCCCCCGTCATGAGCGAAGGCGGAGACGATGATCTGCCGTTCTGATTTTAGTTCTTGCTTAAAAAAAGCCGGGGCAAACGCTCAGTTGCCCCGGCTTTTTCGTGTGCAATCCTTTGAATTCTCACGTTGATTTTTCCGACGTGGCGGGCGAATTGCGCGTAGGTAGTCTTCTAAGCTGCTCACACAGCTTGACTTGAAAATTAGGCCGGGAAAGCATAAAAAAAGCCTTCAATCAGGCGATTAAAGGCTGCTCAACGATGGGGTGATCCGGCTGGGGCTCGAACCCAGGACCCTAACATTAAAAGTGTTATGCTCTACCAACTGAGCTACCGAATCGATACTTTTGCAACCCGTCGGAACTCCCTTGCCGAATTGCGAGTGCAAAAGTATGGCCCTCAGAACGCAAATGCAAGCCCATTGTCGAAAAAAAATCATGTTTCTGGTGGTTTGGCTGGCAATCGTGCCGCAAGTTCTTGCTGCACAACGGCCTGCCGCATCCCAGCGGGTGGCTGACTCGCTTTTCGCCAGGCACGCGTATGCCAGAGCGACGCAGGCATACGAGCAGGCCATCGGGAAGCAAAAAGATGTGAATCCGGCGGTCTTTCTGAAACTGGCTTACCTGAAGGAACGTCAGCACCGCGACGCCGAGGCGTTGTACTTTCTCAATCGGTATTACGAACGTAACCCGTCGGTGGCCGTCTTGCGCAAAATGAACGCGCTTGCCGAAACCCACGAGTGGGCGGGTTACGAACTGAATGATTTAAACCTCCTCGTGTTGCTTTACAAACAGTACGGCAAGTACCTCGTGGCGTTGTTGCTGGGGCTGGCTGGTTACATCACCCTGATCCTGTTTGTCAAACGCATCCGGCACCAGTACATCCTGCCGCGCCACAAGCTCATTTTTCTGCTCTACCTGCTTGGCGTGGTCATTCTGGTCAATCTACCCGAAAATTACACCGTGGCCATCGTGCGGTCGCCCGAGGCACTGCTTCGCGCTGACCCATCGGCGGGTGCGCCCGTGTCCGACGCCGTTGGTCGCGGTAATCGCCTTAGTGTGT
This sequence comes from Spirosomataceae bacterium, assembly GCA_965249815.1. Taxonomy (GTDB): domain Bacteria; phylum Bacteroidota; class Bacteroidia; order Cytophagales; family Spirosomataceae; genus JAJAZB01. Next base: position 4,174,773 of record CBDFMV010000003.1, read on the forward strand.
TGGGTACCAGCGACATCTGGCTCTGGGTGGTGTGGAATAATCAGTTCTCGTACGTCCGCCAGACTGATGTGTGGTTGGTCGAATAGTCATCACGGTCGGAGCGGCGAATTTTTCTCCTTCGCCAGCGTGTTGTACACCAGCTTATCCATCAGCCCCGGCAGCCACTTGTTCAGAAAAACGGTCAACTTGCCCTGAGTCGTCAGAATCAGACTCCGCCGCCGGTCACGGGTGGCGCGTAGGATTCGGGCGGCCACCTCCTCAGCAGTCATCATGTTTTCTTCGTCGCGCATGGTCTCGCCGGTAATTTCTCCGCTTTTCCCCAACGATGAAACGCGAATGTTGGACGTAGTGAAACCGGGGCAAGCCGTCAGTACATGAACGCCCTCGTGCAGCAATTCCGTCCGCAGGGCTTCCAGAAAGCCATTCAGCGCAAACTTCGAGGCCGAATACCCACTCCGCACCGGCAATCCCCGATACCCGGCAATGGACGAAATACCAACGATGCTGCCCTTAGCCCACCGCAGGTGCGGCAGGGCGTAGTGCGTGGCGTACACCGTGCCGAAAAAATTAGTGTCCATGACTGTACGGAGTACTTCCGGGTCAACATCGGCAAACATCGCCCGCATCGAAATTCCGGCGTTGTTGATGAGGATGTCGAGGCGACCAAAACACTTCACCGTGGCCGCCACCATCCGCTCATTGTCGGCTCGCACACCCACGTCGGCTACGACGGTCAACGCGTCGATTCCCGCCGAAGTCAGTTCAGCGCCGACGGCCTCCAAAGCAGCCTGCTTCCTTCCCGTAACGACGATTTTCGCCCCCGCCCGACCAAACTCGAACGCCAGCGCCCGCCCGATGCCCGACGAACCGCCGGTAATCAACACAACTTTTCCTTGCATGATGCCTCTGATTTAATGGGCAAAAGTAGCAGCCCCGACTAAACGAACGCGTCTGGGTCGGGGCTGCGAAACAATTTCGGAGCAGGAATGCTCACCGAAGCAGCGTCAATGGGCCTTTGTAGGCGCGCTTCGAGTATTCGATAAGGTAAAAGTATTCGCCCGAAGGAAAATCGGTGCCGTACCAGCGAAACTCGCGGCTGGCTTCCTGAAAGACTTCCTTGCCCCAGCGATTGTAAATCACAATGCGCTCGAAACGCTCCGAACAGTTGTCGCCGGGCAGGTTTTCAAGCGAGAAAAAGTCGTTTTTTCCGTCGCCGTTCGGCGTGAATACGTTGGTTGGTGTTACTTCGTAGTTGGCGGGCCTGTCCACCAGCGTCAGCTTCACCGTCACCGTGTCGTAGCGGTTGAGGCACGCCTGATCGTCGACCAGAAAGTCGATGATGAAGGTTTTTGAAGCAGCTCCGGCCAGCGTTCGGCAACTGGGCGTCCAACTGAACGGGCCGCGGAGCGTTGGTTTGCCGGTTAAATTCGTGAACTGCATCCCGAGCGCTTTCAGGTCGAAGCCCCGCCCGACGCCCGTCAGCGTGAGCGGGGTGTTGTCGCCATCGTTGGCCAACACGTCGAAGCGCACCGGCGGCGGATTCTGCAAATCCAGCGTGATTTCGAGCGTGTTGCCGAGCAGCGTCGTGCTGGCGGCGGGGCGCTGGTTGTTGGAAGCGGGGGCGTTCAGTTTCACGCTCACTGTATCCATGGCCGCGTTCGCGCAGCGCAGATCCTTCACCGAAAACGTGACGACGTACGGCCCCACGCCGCATTTTGGTGTCCATTTTAGCACCTGACTCACTTTTCCTTTGCCCACCACGGGAGGAAAATCCATGCCCGCACTGCTCAACGTGAACCCGCGTCCGACGGCGTCGAGCCGGAGGCTGTCGTTATCGGCATCGGAGCCGTTTACCGTAAAACTGAAGGGTTGGCCGACCAGTCCCGTTCCCTGATTGCCGGGCAGCGTCGTGACGACTATCGGCTTCTGATTCGGGTCGGGTTCCACGAGCAGAGCCACGCGCAGGGTATCGCTTTTGGCGTTCGGACAGCCGTCGTCGGAACAGATCACATCGAACACCAACGGTTCGCCGTCCGCGCTGGCCGAACATTTGTCGAGGCAGATCGTGGCCCGGATGGTGTCTTTTTCGGAGAGAATCGTCGTGTGATCGGGCGTGAGCGTGAAATTAATCGTGCCCTTCACCGATTTCACCGTGACGGTTTGGCGTTGGTTCACGTTCAGGTCGGTGACGAAAAACGTCAGGCATTTGTCCTGTCCACGGGCGATGCGGATGATCTGATTTTCCTGGTAGAAGGCGGTTTTGCCCGCCTCACGGAGTTGCACTTTCGGTGGCTCGTTCGGGTGACAGTCGATCACCTGGAGTTGAAAATCGCGCCGAACAAGGCCGATTTTCCTGCCGTTCCGGTATTCTGCCACTTCCACCGAGAACACGAACAGACCCAGCAACGAGGCGGTCACCGTGAGTTGGCCGGTGCGCGGGTTGATCCGAAGCGGCGACTTGCCTGGAATGGCGTTGTTGGCGTTGAAATCGTTGGCCCAATTGATTTCGGGGTAATAATTGGGGTAGCGAGTACTCGGACGGCCCGTGAATGTCGGGTTGGCCGAGGACGAAAAGCCGTTGAATGGCGTCACCAGCCGGTAAGCCAGGCTGTCGCCGTCGGAATCTCTGGCCGAAAAATCAAACGAAAAGGGCGAGTCTTTGCAAATATAGTCGCCCTGCACACGGGAGAAAGCGGGCGAACTGTTCACAAAAGCCGCGTTGCCGATGATCACCGGGGGCATTTCAAGGTAAAAAACTATCCCGGCCCCCGCCGGATTGACGATGTTGGTGATGACGTTGTTGCGGCAGCACCGCTCCCAGGCCAGGATATAGCCCTGCGCGTCGTTGAAAAGGTCGTTTTGAAAATTGACCTGATCGGTGTAGGTGATGTGTTCAGTGTACAGCCCGCTGGTTTTCACGCAGATTGGGTAGTTGTACCCGATTTCTACGTCGCTGACGAGCGGAATCGTCGCCTGACCCACCAGCGCCAGATCGCGTTTGCGGTACACGTTGACGGTCACGGTGGGGTCGATGGCCCCCCGGTTGCCGCGAAGGGCGTCGAAATACAGATTGAGCGTGAGCTGGTGGGTCGCGCCGGGGTTGTTTTTCAGGACCTGAAGGCTCAGTTCGCCGCCCACAATGTGCGTGGCTCGAGCGGGAACAGTGAGCAACAGGCCAAGAAAAAGCACGTACACATGTTTCATGAGCAGATAGGCTGGGGTTGGAAAATGGCGCTCGGAATTTAGTTATTTTTGCAACCCATGATGCCAGCCAGTAACCAAAAACCGCCCTATCTGCTCGAAAATATCCGGATTGACGATTTTGCCGCCGAAGGAAAATGCCTCTCCCGTCTCGACGGCGAGGTGTTGTTCGTGGAAGGCGTTGCGGCTCCCGGTGATCTGGCCGACGTGCGGGTGTTTCGCCGGAAGAAGAATTTTAAGGAAGCTCAAATCGTCGCCCTGCGCGAACCGTCACCCCTGCGCGTACAGCCCGCCTGCGAACACTTCGGCACTTGCGGAGGCTGCAAGTGGCAACACATTGACTACCAGGCCCAAACTGATTTCAAGGCCCGTCAGGTACGCGATGCCCTCGAACGGATAGCCAAGGTCGGATTGCCGCCGATTCGTCCGATTTTGGCGGCACCCGAAATCTATTTTTATCGCAACAAACTGGAGTATTCGTTCTCGGCCAACCGCTGGCTGACCGATGCCGAAATCCGGAGTGGCGCGGAATTCAACCGCAACGCGGCGGGTTTTCACGTGCCCAAGCGCTTTGACCGGATTCTGGACATCCGCAAATGCTGGCTTCAACCCGAGCCGTCGAACGCCATCCGGCTGGCCGTGAAAGCCTACGCCGAGCAGGAGGGGCTTACTTTTTACGATTCCATCCAGCAAACCGGGTTCATGCGGTCGCTCATTATCCGCACCACCAGCACCGGGCAGGTGATGGTGGTGATGCAGGTGGCCCAACCCGACGAGGCGGCCACGGCGGGCGTGATGAATTTTCTGAAAACCCGTTTTCCCGAAATCACGTCCCTCCATTCCGTGCTCAACCAGAAAGGCAACGACACCTTCCACGACCTGGAGGTGGTGTGCTGGGCCGGAACGCCGTACATCGAAGAAGAAATGGAAGGGCTGCTTTTCCGAATCGGTCCGAAGTCGTTTTACCAGACCAATTCGGCGCAGGCCTTCAACCTGTACCGGATTACCCGCGAGTTTGCCCGGCTTCGGGGGGACGAGCTGGTCTACGATTTGTACACCGGCACGGGCACCATCGCTAACTTCGTAGCGAGGCAGACACGGCGCGTGGTTGGGCTTGAATACGTGGAGGCGGCCGTGCAGGATGCCCGCGTCAATTCGGGAATCAACGGGATCACCAACACGGAATTTTTCGCGGGCGATATGCGAAAACTGCTGACAGCCGATTTTTTCGCGCAACACGAACGGCCCGATGTGGTCATCACCGACCCACCGCGGGCGGGCATGGACGCCGAGGTGGTGCAGGCCCTGCTCGATGCCGCGCCGCAGCGCATCGTTTACGTGAGTTGCAACCCGGCCACTCAGGCCCGCGACCTGGCCCTGCTCGACGAAGCGTACGTGGTGACCGCCGTGCAGCCGGTGGACATGTTTCCGCACACGCACCACGTCGAAAACGTGGTTTCGCTCGAACGCCGGAACTGACTCACGACTGGTCTTAAAACAAAAAAGCGGCTGGATTTTCACCCAGCCGCTTTTTTGAAAAAGAAATTACTCAGAACGGCACGTCACCGCCGCCAAAACCCGAACCAAACGACGAGCCGGACGAAGGCGGTTTCGACTGCTGATTGACTTTACTACCCAAGGTAATTGAGCCAGGCGTGGACGCGTCCGGGGAAGCCGGATTTTCAAAAGCCGTTGCCCCGGAGATGCCGCCAAACGAGCCGTAGGTTTCGCCACCCGCCGAGCCGAACGAATCGGCCCCCAAATCGGAGAATTTTGTGAATTTGCCGATGAACCGCAATTGTACCGTGTCGAGCGAACCACTCCGGTTTTTAGCAATGATCACTTCGCCGATGCCCTGCACGGGATTACCCGCTTCGTCCTGCGTAATGTTGTAATATTCAGGACGGTAGAGAAACATGACCATGTCGGCATCCTGCTCGATGGAGCCGGATTCGCGGAGGTCGGAGAGTTGTGGTTTTTTGTCGCCGCCCCGCGTTTCCACGGCCCGGCTCAACTGCGACAGGGCGATGACGGGCACGTTCAATTCCTTCGCCAGGTTTTTCAAGGCCCGCGAGATCGACGCAATTTCCTGCTCACGGTTGCCGCCGCCCTTCGTCGTGTCGCCGGTCATTAGTTGCAGGTAGTCGATCACCACGAGCTGAACGTCGTGCTGCTGCTTGAGACGGCGGCACTTGGCACGCAATTCAAGGATGGAGAGGGCGGGGGTGTCGTCGATAAAAATCGGGGCGTTGGTCAGGCGGTTGATGCGGTGGTGCAACTGCGCCCATTCGTGGGTGCTTAGGCTCCCTTTCTTGATTTTCTCGCTTTCGAGTTCGGCTTCCGCCGAAATTAGGCGGTTTACCAACTGCACCGACGACATTTCCAAGGAAAAAATCGCCACGCCGTGCCCAAACTCAACGGCGGCATTCCGGCAAGCCGACAGAATAAACGCCGTTTTTCCCATCCCCGGCCTTGCTGCAATAATGACCAGCTCGGATTTCTGCCAGCCCGACGTGAGCCGGTCGAGGGCGCTGAATCCCGACGGCACGCCCGTCAGGCCGTCTTTCAGGTGTTTTTTGGCTTCCAGTTCTTCCAGCGCCTGCCGCATGATACTGCCCATGTCGGCAGTTTTCTTGCGAATGTTTTTCTCGGAAATCGTAAACAAGCCCTGCTCCAGGCGGTCGAGCAACTGAAACACGTCGGTGGCGTCCTCAAAAGCGCGCTGTTGGCACTCAGTGGCGATGGAGATGATTTCGCGTTTGATGGCGTTTTCGGTCACCACGCGGGCGTGGGCCTCGATGTTGGCCGCCGAATTGACCTTGTCCGTCAGCCCGGCCAGGTAAATGGCCCCGCCCACCGTTTCGAGTTCGCCCGTCCGGCGCAGTTCGTTCTGGACCGTGAGCAAATCCACGGGTTCGGACTGGTCGAACAGCGTGCGAATGGCGGCAAAAATGCGCTGGTGGGCCTCCCGGTAAAAGCTTTCCGGGTGGAGCATGTCGATGACGGCACTCAGGGCGTCGCGCTCGATCATCAGCGCGCCCAGCACGGCTTCCTCCATTTCAATCGCCTGCGGAGGAACCTTGCCCAGCCCCGTATCGAGCCATAAATTGCCGCCACCGCTACGGCCACCCGGCAGCACAGGACGTTTTCGCAGGGTGGGGAGGGCGCGCCGGTTGTCTTCCATACCCTGCAAGTTTAGCGAAAAATAGGAACGAACAAAACGATTTACCTGCTGATTTTTTGTTCCGAAAAAGCCCGGTTCCGGTAAGTGGTTGAGTGGCAGGAATCGCAGCGCGACCTGCATCGCCACTCGGTAATTTTTTCCGAAAAATTCGCCCGTCGCGCCGAAAACTTCCTTACTTTGGCTACGGTATTCTTTCACACGCACCCCTTAAACCTCCTATTGATTTGATCGAAAAGGTTATCACGCTCGACGACGTCTCCCTCGTGGATTTTCTCGGCGTGGAGAACTCGAACATCCGGGAACTGGCGGCGGCCTTCCCGATGAGTAAAATTATTTCGCGGGGCAACGAAATCACCATTCGCGGCACCACGGGCGAAATCACCCGCATCACCGACCTCCTCGAATCGCTGCTCCAGCATTACCAGCGGTACGGAAAAATCACCCCCGACCAGGTAAAAACCGTGCTTAACCGCCCGCCCGACGGGGAAATTCCGGCTGGCGTGGCTCCTGCCGATGACGACGACGTGTTCCTGTACGGCACCAAGGGCACGGTCATTAAAATCAAAACTGCCAACCAGCGGGCCATGGTGGATTCGTCGCTGCAAAACGACATCGTGTTTGCCGTCGGCCCGGCCGGAACGGGTAAAACGTACACCGCCGTGGCGATTGCGGTCAAAGCGTTGAAAAACAAGGAGGTACGCAAAATTATTATCACGCGTCCGGCTGTGGAAGCCGGGGAAAACCTTGGGTTTCTGCCCGGTGATTTGAAAGAAAAAATTGACCCGTACCTGCGGCCCATCTACGACGCGCTCGACGACATGATTCCGGCCGAAAAACTGAAGCTTTACATCGAAAACCGGACTATCGAAATCGCGCCGCTCGCCTACATGCGGGGTCGGACGCTCAACCACGCGTTCATTCTGCTCGACGAGGCGCAAAACACGACCTCGATGCAGATCAAGATGTTTCTGACCCGGATGGGTCCCAATTCGAAAACCATCATTACAGGCGATAAAACGCAGATTGATTTGCCAAAAAATCAGCGTTCTGGCCTGGGTGACGCGCTGGCCATTCTGAAAGACGTGAAAGGAATCGGTTTCGTGGAGCTCGACGGGCGCGACGTGGTGCGGCACCGGCTCGTGCGCGACATCATCAACGCCTATGAACGCTCCGAAAAAGCGGAACCGGCCCACGCGCACTGACCTGTTCCACCGGTGTGCTTTCTGGCTGGGACTGGGCTTGTGGCTGAGCATTGCGACGCTGTTTCGGGCTGAGGCCCAGGAACGGTGCGCCACGGCGCGCGTCGATTCGCTGCTCAACCTGCGGTTGCCGGGCTGGAGTCAGGGCCGACGACAACTCGAAGTACTCGTTCAGGAACGACTTCAGCAACGCGCGGGGGAATTGCGGCTCGCCGGGGCAAGCGAAACCGTGATTCGGATTCCGGTGGTCGTTCACGTCGTCCACCACAACGCCACGGGTACCATCGGCGGGCCGGACAATGGCAACATCTCCGACGCGCAAATTGCCTCCCAACTCCGGGTGCTCAACGAAGACTACCGCCGGGCGGCGGGTACCAACGGCTTCAACACCAACCCGGTTGGAGCCGACATGGAAATCGAATTTTTCCTTGCCACCCGTGATCCTTCGGGAAACCCCGCGACGGGAATCACCCGGCATTATTCCGACCGGACCGACTTCGACGCCCTGAGTTCCACCGATGCCGACGCGCTGGCGGCCATTTCCTCCTGGCCCACCGACAAATACCTGAACATCTGGGTAACGACCCTGGGCGTGGGAGGCTACCTCGGCATTGCGCAGTACCCGTCAGCGTCGGGGGTAGCGGGACTGGATGCGTCGGAAGAAAACCGCTCGGCCACCGATGGGGTGATTATCGACCATCGGGCGTTTGGCAGCAACACGGGCACGGCCACGTCGGGCATTTACAAAGACGGGCGCACGGCAACCCACGAAATTGGGCATTGGCTCGGCCTCATTCACACCTGGGGCGACGCCGTCTGCGGCGATGATTACTGCACCGACACGCCCCCCGCCGAAAAAGCCAACCGCACGCGGGGCTGCACCACCATGTTTTCCACCTGCAACGGCACCCAGACGCGAAACATGATTGAGAATTACCTTGATTACTCGCCGGATTTGTGCATGAATACGTTTACCAACGACCAGAAACGGCGGGTGCGGGCGGTGTTGCAGGCCAGTCCCCGGCGGCGGCGGTTGGTAAACGACCTGACGGCGCTGCCCGAAACCGACGCGCTGACCGTCAACGTGTTCCCAAATCCGGTGACGGCGGGCGGCAGCATTGAACTGACGGCCCAGTTTCGCGGCAAACGAGAATTAAGCCTGTCACTGATCAATTTGTCGGGACGTGTACTAAATGTACAACGCTACACCGACCAACCCGGCAACCAATTCATTGTTGGGCGGCAGGGCTTACCGGCGGGCGTGTATTTGCTGCGGGTGGAAGCCGATGGCGAGATGGCCGTAAAACGGGTATTTTTGGCCGATTAACTGACTGCGTATCCCATGATTACCGTTGAGCACGTCACTTCGGGGTCGGCGTTGGAGCAGGTTTTTGCCATCCGAAAAACCGTTTTTGTCGAAGAACAGCGCGTTCCGGAAGACGAGGAATACGACGAATTCGAAACGACCAGCCGCCATTTCCTCGCCCTGGCCGACGGTCAGCCCTGCGGTACGGCCCGCTGGCGATTGACGGAAAACGGCGTGAAAATGGAGCGGTTCGCCGTATTGCCCGATTTTCGCAGCCAGGGCGTCGGCTCCGCGCTCGTGCGGACCGTGTTGGCCGACGTCGCCGCACAGCCCGAGGTCGAGGGGAAATTGCGATACCTCCACGCGCAGGTTTCCGCCATGCCGCTTTACCTGAAATTTGGTTTCCAGGCAGTCGGCGAGTTGTTTTACGAATGTGACATTGCCCACTACAAAATGACCTTGCCGCCATGAAATCCTGGGCGCGATTCCCGTTTGTGCGCTACACAGCGGCCCTGGCCGTGGGCATCGGCGGGTACGTGCTTACCGAACAAACGCCCCGGGTGCTCTGGGGAATTGCATTGGCTTCGGGCCTGTTGACTGGATTTTTCGCGCTCGTTTCGCCGAAACACCAACGCCGAAATGCCCCCCTGCTCAGGGGTATTCCGGCGTTGGTGTTTTTGAGTACGGTGGGTTGGGTGCTTGCGGCTTCCCGTTCGGAACATAGCGCTGCAACTCACCTGGGAAAGGTTTCGGGAATTCAGGCGTACGAGGCTACGCTGGTTGCGCTGCCAGAGATCAAGCCGTCTTTTTACCGAACCGTTGCCCGCGTAAGCCGGGTGCGCACGCCGAAAGGGTGGGAACCCGCCACGGGACGCGTGCAAGTGCTCATTTCACGAAATGCCCCGCCACCCCGGTACGGCGACGTGCTGTTGGTGGCCGCAACGCCGCTTCCCGTGGAGCCACCCCGCAATCCCGCCGAATTCGACTACCGGCGGTACCTCCGGTTCCAGAACATTTTTCACCGAAATTACCTGGAACCGGGCAATTTTGTCCGATTGGGCAACCGCCCACCGAATGCGTTGGTGGCGCTAGCCTGCCGGTTGAACCGCGTTGCCGACAGCGTACTAACCGCCCAACTTGGCGACCGGCGCGAGGCAGGCGTGGCGAAAGCGATGCTCCTCGGTGTCCGCGACGACCTCGACCCGGACGTGTTGCAGGCTTACTCGGCTTCGGGGGCGATTCACGTGCTGTCGGTATCGGGGCTGCACGTCGCGGTGCTGTTTGCGGTGCTGGGCGCGTGCCTGCAGGTGTTGAAAAAACGCGGACGGGGCGGGAAATGGCTCTACGCGAGTCTGATGCTGACCTTGCTCTGGAGTTACGCCCTGTTGACTGGTCTCTCCCCGGCGGTGCTCCGTTCGGCGGCGATGATTTCGTTTTTCGTAGTGCGTGAAGCCGTTCAGCGTCAGCCCAGTACCTACAATACCTTGTTCGCATCGGCGTTCGCACTGTTGCTCTATGATCCGTTTCTGCTGGTTTCAGCGGGTTTTCAGCTTTCGTTTGTCGCCGTGCTGGGCATCGTGTACCTCGAGCCACGCATCGAACGGTGGTGGACAATTGAAAACGGCGCGGGTCGCTGGCTCTGGCGCATTACCGCGACGGCGCTGGCGGCGCAACTGGCGACGTTCCCCCTGGCGGTGTATTATTTCCACCAATTTCCTGTGTATTTCCTGGTGGCTAACCCGGCGGTCATTGGGATTTCTACCTTCACACAACCGCTGGGAATCGCGCTGTTGCTGTTCCACTGGTTTCCCCTGCTGAGCGAGGTGTTGGCGTTTTTTACCCGGCAAGCGTTCTGGCTGCTCAACGAATCGGCCATTCAAACCGAGCGCCTGCCCCATGCCGTCTGGCGGTACCTTCATCTGTCTGCGTGGGAGTTGATCGGTGTCTACGGACTGCTGGTGAGTGGGCTTGCGCTTTTTTACACCCGGCAGAAACGGTACGCCTGGGCAACTGCGGCGGTGGCCGTCGTGTTCAGCACCGCGAGTGTAGCGAAAAAGGCCAGTCAGCACCGGCAACGCATGCTCGTGGTGCATCACGTGCGCAAACACACCGCCCTGAGTTTGGTGGATGGCAACACGCTCCTGGTGCTGGCTGATTCGGGAGCGGTGGGCAAACCGCGCGAACTCGATTTTAGCTGCGCCAATTTCTGGGCCGAACGCGGCATCCGTCGTGTCGAGTTGCGGTCGCTTGAAAAGCTGCAACCCGATGGCGTGGTGCGCATTGAACCGGCGCAGGGTAGTACCTGGGTGCTTGCCTGGCATGGTCACCGGGTAATGGGCCTGGCCGCACCGACGCCGGGGCTGAAAACGGAAATTCCGGTTGATTTTTGCCTTGTCCAGGGCGAAGCGGCCCGCACGCCGATTCGCGCTCACACCCTCGACGCGTTCGTGTTGGATGGTTCCTGCAAAACGGGACAAATAAAAAAATGGCGGCAGGCAGGCCAGCCGGTGTACGCCACGGCGGAGCGGGGAGCCTTGGTGATTAGGTTCTGAATTTTGTACTTTTTTGGAAACAACTCGTCCGAATAAACCGTTAAACTATTCAACGTGCGTTATTTCTTATGGACAAAGCCGAAATCCTTCGCAGGGCTTACATGGAGTACCTGCTCACCAACGGACACCGCCCGGCGTCCGTCTTTTTGTTTGCCAAAAAATTAAAATTGAGCGAAGCCGAGTTCTACGAAAATTACAATTCGTTCGATCAACTGGAGGGCGACGTCTGGCTCCAGTTTTTTGAACAGGCCCGTCGGCAGGTTGAAGCGGAGCCGGTGTACGCCCAATATTCGGTACGGGAAAAGTTGCTGGCGTTTTATTACACCTGGATTGAAATGCTCAAAGCCAACCGGAGTTTCGTGCTCCTGACGGTGGGCGAGGGTCGCCGCCGAACCGGGCGACAATTTCTGCCGAAATTGGTCGGATTTCGCAAAGGATTTACCAACTACATCACCGATTTGCTGCTCGAAGGCCGCGAAAGCCGCGAGGTCAAGCAGCGCCCTTTCGTGACGGATCGGTACCCCGACATTTTTTACGGCCAGGCCCTGTTCCTGCTCGATTTCTGGGTGCGCGACACGAGCAAAGGCTTCGAGAAAACCGACACGGCGATTGAAAAAACAGTAAACACGTCGTTCGACCTCATCGGTGCCTCCGCCCTCGATTCGGTCTTCGACCTGGCCAAATTCATGTACCAAAACCGCTGAACAGCGACCGAATGAAACAACAGGAATCCATTCCGACCTCGAAAGTAGCCCGGGCGACGCAGTTCGTGAAGACGGGGGTGAAAATTGGCGGTAACTACCTGAAACACAACGTGAAGAAGTTCGTCGATCCGTCCATTAGCCGTGATGAACTTCACAACGACAACGCCGAAGACATTTACGAGGCCCTCAGCCAGATGAAAGGCTCGGCGCTGAAAGTGGCCCAAATGATGAGCATGGACCGCAACCTGCTGCCCCGGGCCTACGTTGACCGGTTCCAATTGTCGCAGTATTCGGCGCCGCCTCTTTCGGCTCCGCTGGTCATGCGTACCTTCCGGCAGTTTCTGGGTAAGTCGCCGCAGGAAGTGTACGATTCGTTTTGCCTGGAAGCCGTAAACGCCGCCAGCATCGGGCAGGTGCACCGGGCGACCAGGAACGGGAAGGAATTAGCCGTGAAAGTACAGTATCCCGGCGTGGCCGACAGCATCAGTTCGGATCTGCGAATGGTGCGACCCATGGCGATTGCGTTGTTTGGCCTGAATGAAAAAGACCTTGACCGTTACATGGGCGAGGTACAGTTGCGGCTGCTCGAAGAAACCGACTACAACCTTGAACTCAAACGTGGTCAGGAAATTGCGGCGGCGTGTGCGTCAATTCCCAACCTTGTTTTTCCGAAGTACTACCCCGAATTATCCGCCCGGCGCATCCTGACGATGGACTGGCTGGAGGGACAACACCTGAAGGATTTCATCGCCACGAACCCCACGCAGGAAGTGCGCAACCGCATCGGGCAGGCGCTGTGGGATTTTTACGATTTCCAAATCCACACGCTCCGGAAGGTTCACGCTGACCCGCATCCTGGCAATTTCCTGCTCCGGCCCGATGGGACGGTCGGCGTTATTGATTTTGGGTGCGTCAAGGTGATCCCCGACGGGTATTATGAAAACTATTTCGCCCTGCTTAACCCCGACACGCTCGACGATGCCGGGATGGTCGGGCGGATATTTCATTACCTCGAATTCACCGTAGCGGAAGATTCGCCCCGCGAAAAGGCGTTTTTCACGGAATTATTTGTGCGCATGATTCGCTTGCTGGCCAGACCGTTCGCCGCGGACGACTTCGACTTTAGCGACGACGCCTACTTTGACGAAGTGTACGGCCTGGCTGAGGAGCTTTCCCAGCTCGAAGAATTAAGGAACTCAAAGGTTGCCCGTGGTTCGCAACATGGATTATACGTCAACCGCACGTATTTTGGCCTGTACTCCATCCTCAACGAATTGCGGGCGCAGGTGGTCACGACTAAACCCGAATGGTTGAAAGCAAAACCAAAAGCAGCGGAACTGGTGTAACGAAAAAGGGCCAGGCGCATGCGCCTGGCCCTTTTTCGTTACCTGGAAAAAGCAATTGGAATGTTGATTTTGATGTCGTCCCACAAGAGGGTAAGATCGGCACCGGCATCAGTTTCGTTGAATTTGAAAGTAAGGGCTTCGAACACCTGATCATTCCTGGAAGCGGGTACCTCGAACCGGAGCACGTCTTTTTCGGGCTTGTAGCTGTACGCTCCCCACTGACCGAGTTCCGCATTCAGGATCACCGTCCATTTGTCCGGGTTGGGAATCGTGAACAGGGTGTACGTGCCCGCCCGGCACACTTTGCCGTCAAACTTTACGTCACGGGTGAACGTGATTTCCGTGGCTTCGTTGGCACCGGTTCGCCATACTTTCCCCCATTTTTCAAGGTTTCCAAAAATGACCCGACCTTTTTTGAAGGGCTGCCCGTACACCAGTTTAATGTAGTTGCTCTCGTCTTTGTACAACGCCAGCGCAACCGGACTCGGTCTTAATTCAGGCTTTACCGTGTCGGGGGTGCCCGTTTTTTGCAGCGAATCTGGCGAGACCAATGCCAGCGAACGGGTGGTGTCCGTGGCGGCAAGTCGGATCGAATCGATGGGCGTGGTGGCCCGGAGTGAGTCGGGGCGTATCTGCGCTTGAGTCGTACTCAGCACACCCATCAGCAGCAGCCAGCACATGCAGGGGAATTTCACGAAAAATGGGAACGTTAGAGCCAGAAATTACCTACTTTCGACGTCGGTACAACGTTAACTCCTGCTTATTGTTTCCTGAACCTGACTCACTACGGGTTAAAAAATGCTAACGATGCGCCCCAATTTTGACGACATTTTCATGGAACTGGCCACCAGCCTGGCCCGGCGTTCACATTGCATCAAGGCCCAGGTCGGGGCAGTGTTGACCAAAGACACGCGCATCATCTCGATTGGCTACAACGGGCCGCCAGCCGGTACGCACAATTGCGACGAAGAGTTTCCGGGCGTTGGGTGCCCCCGTGATTCAAAAGGCAGTTGTTCACTGGCTTTGCACGCCGAAGAAAACGCCATTTTGTACGCGGTAAAAAACGGTTCAGGTATCGACGGTTCCACGTTGTATGTGACCTTGTCGCCCTGCATCGCGTGCGCCCGGATTATTTACAGTATGAAAATCAGCAAGGTCATTTTCTGGCACTCCTACGCTGCCTACAAAGGTTTGCCCGTTGACGAAGGCGTCGAATTTCTCCGCCGGTTTGGGGTGGAAGTCGAACGGTACCAACCCGTGAGCAGCGAAGCCTTGACGCTCAGCGACTAACGGTTGCGCCAGTGTGAGCGGGTCGTCAATGATGAACACCCCCTTCGCCATGAACGTGACCGTGCTCGAGTTCAGTTTGGGTGGCTTCCCGCACCGTTAGCACCTGTCCGGCGAAATGCATCGATTTGTCGGCGAGGGGATGGTTAAAATCCATCAACACCAGGTCGTCTTTCACGTCGAGCACCCGCCCCTGCAGGCGATGGCCGTCTTCATTGGTCATGGGCAGCAGATTGCCAACGTCGAGCAACCCGTCGGGCACGGTACCGTCCACTTTGAACACTTGCAAGGGAAGTTCGACCACCGCTTCGGGGTCGCGTTGGCCGTAGCCTTCTTCGGCGGAGAGTTCAAAATCGAACGCGTCACCCGGTTGCAGGCCGATGAGTTTTTCTTCGAAGGCCTCGGGCAAGCCGCTCAGGCCCAGAATGAACACCATCGGTTCGTCGGCTTCGACGGTTTCCACGGTTTCGGGCTGACCCTCTTCGTCGGGAATGGTGAGGCGGTAGGTCAGCGACACCACGGCGTTGGGAGTAATTTGCATTGGTTTTTGGTTTGGGTTGGCAAACCTACGGTTTTTGGCGAAACCCCCTGAACCCGCTGGCATGAATTATCTGGCGCACGCCCTCCTTTCTGGTCCCGACGAGGAACTCCGCCTGGGCAATTTCCTGGGGGATTTTGTGAAAGGCCGGGTAGAAAATTTTCACGGCTCAGGCGTGACTGAACGCCTCCGCGACGGCATCCGGCTGCACCGGGCCATCGATCATTTTACCGACACGCACCCGGTGGTGCGGCGAAGCAAGGCCCGGCTCACCCCTCGGTATGGGCTTCTGGCGGGCATCATCGTGGATTTAGCCTACGACCACTTCCTGGCTAAAAATTGGCGGGCCTACGCGGAGCAACCGCTGCGGGACTTCTCGAACACCTTTTATCAACTCCTTGAAGCAAACCGTTCGCGTTTGCCAGCGCCAACCCATCGGTTGGTTGACGCCATGACGCAATTCGACTGGCTGACCAGTTACGCAGACCTCACCGCCACCGAACGGGCGCTGGCGGGCCTGGCCCGGCGGGTGCCCGTGGCGGCAGGCATCGAAACGGCGGGGGAGGAACTTAGAGCTGGGTATGAGGCTTTCTTAGAGGATTTCCGCGAATTTTTCCCAAGCATCGCCGAATTTTGCCGAAGTCGTTTTGACGCCTGAACAATAATCCAATGCCCACCACGCCGGAATCCGCCCTGAAAACGCTGAAGTCCAATCAGTTTTTACCCCTCTATTTATTGCACGGTGACGAGCCGTATTACCTCGACCAACTGACGGAACTACTCGAGGAACAAGTGCTTGCCCCGGCTGAACGGTCTTTCAATCAATTCATTCTGTTTGGCAAAGATCTGACGATTCCTGCCTTGCTCAGTTACGCAAAGCGATTCCCCATGCTGTCAGACAAACAAGTTGTCCTGGTAAAAGAAGCGCAGGGAATTGGTGGACTGGAAGCGAAGGAAATGAATCGTTTGCTGGAGGAATACGCGCTTAATCCGTTATCATCTACCGTGTTAGTGCTATGTTTTAAGGAACCGGTTGATGAGCGTAAAGCCTGGGTGAAGGCCTTCGACAAAAACGGAATGGCGGTGAATTCACGGAGGTTGTACGACAATAAACTGCCGGATTGGATTGCCGAGTACTGTCACGCTCGTGGCGCAAAAGTGAGCAAAGCGGCCCTGATGATGCTGGCCGAATTCGTAGGGAA
Source organism: Spirosomataceae bacterium (assembly GCA_965249815.1). Classification (GTDB taxonomy): domain Bacteria; phylum Bacteroidota; class Bacteroidia; order Cytophagales; family Spirosomataceae; genus JAJAZB01. The sequence continues at coordinate 4,191,292 of CBDFMV010000003.1, forward strand.
TGATCTGAAACGCCTTGCCAATGAACTCGATAAAATCCTGCTCAACCTGCGCGCCGGGGAGGATGTGACGGCCGAAGTAATCGAAACCTACGTTGGAGTGAGTAAGGAGTACAACAGCTTCGAGTTTCAAAAGGCATTGTTTCAACGCGACGTGGTCAAGGCCAATCAAATTGCATTGTTTTTTGCCTCGAATCCGAAGAATTACCCGCTTCAGCCCATCCTGATTGTGCTGTACAATTGCTTCAGCAAACTGCTGATGGTTCACGCGGCAACGAATCGCGGCGAGAAGGAACTGGCCGGACAGTTGGGCGTTAATCCCTATTTCGTAAAAGATTACCTTACTGGAGCAAATCAATTTTCGGGTGAAAAGACGGCACGGGTCATTTCGTTCCTTCGGCTGGCCGACGCGCAGGCAAAAGGAGTGGAAGCGGGTTCACTCGACGAGGGAGCGATTCTGCGTGAATTGGTCTTTAAGATCCTGCACTGAAACGGGCAAGAAAAAGCGCCCCAACTCCCTGAGTTGAGGCGCTGGAAGAGCCTGGTAGCGGGGAGGGGAATTGAACCCCTGACCTCAGGGTTATGAATCCTGCGCTCTAACCATCTGAGCTACCCCGCCCTAAAATCTGGGGCAAAAGTAAGCGTTTATTTCAAAAAGTCTATACCTTTTGCCCAGAAAAAGGCACCGCCAGCGGTTAGAATTCATCATTGCCCCCAAACGTGAGCCGGTATGAGCAAGTATAAATTTACCGCAGAGTACGAACTGCGAGCCTCCCCCAAAATGTTGTTTCCATACGTGAGTACTGCCTCCGGATTGTCTCAATGGTTTGCCAGCAAGGTCAACGCCATGCCCAACCAGATGTACGATTTTATCTGGGATGGCGAAAGCCACCCGGCCCGCATGGCAACACTACGGCAGAACAAAAGCGTAAAATTCGACTTTTTGCCTATCGCCGACGAACGCGAACACGCGTACGTCGAATTCCGGTTAGACGTGAGTGACCTGACGCAGTCGACTTTTCTAAAGATTACTGATTTTTCGACGAATTCTGACGCGGATGACCTGAAGGCACTTTGGAACGGGTTGATGGAAAACCTTCGCGAAATTGTTGGAAGCTGAATGAAAAAACTCGATAAACTGGTGCTCAAGTCCTTTTGGGGACCCTTTCTGGTGACGTTTAGTGTCGTGGAGTTTATCTTCATTATGCGGTTTATCATGCTGTATTTTGAGGAAATCGCCGGAAAGGACATTGGGCTGGCCACCTACGGAGAACTCCTTTTTTATTGCAGTGTCATCACCGTACCCATTTCTATGCCGCTGGCCGTGCTACTCTCTTCGTTGATGAGTTTCGGTAACCTGGGCGAATTCTTCGAACTGACTGCCATCAAAAGCGCGGGCATCTCAGTGATGCGGGCGTTTCGGCCCATCGGCATTGTGGTTGTGGCGCTGACTGGATTTGTGTTTTGGTTTAACAACAAAGTGATGCCGGTGGCAAACCTGAAATTTTACAGTTTGCTTTACGACGTCAAGACGAAAAAGGCAGCTCTCAACATTAAGGAGGGCATTTTTTACACCGATTTGCCCGGTTACCGCATCAAAGCCGACAAGAAATTTCCCGACCAACGCTCGCTCAAGGGTCTGGTCATTTACGATCACACGCAGGTGAATACGGGCAACCGCCGGGTGATTCTGGCCGATTCAGCCCAGATGTACACCATCCTCAACGATCGCTACCTGGTGTTCGAGCTTTTCAACGGCAACGACTACCTCGAAGACCCCGACCGTACCTCACCAAACTCCAACCAAAGCGACTTCACCCGAACCGAGTTCAGGCACTCGACTTTTACCATGAACCTGAAGTCGTTTGATTTAAAGAAAACTGATGAAGATCAATTCAGGTACGCGGCCATCATGAAGGATTTGGGAGAATTGGGGCATGAATCGGACTCGTTGCGTGGCGATCTGAAATCATCACGCAACTCCATGGTGTTTTCGGCCCCACGCTATTACCTCTACCACCTGAATCCCGCGCCGTTAAACAGCAAAAAACTTTACGGAAATGGTCGCTGGGTCGATTCTCTGTTGCGCAAACCCCTGCCGATGCACCAGCGCGGGCAGCAGGTGAGCAGCGCGCTGAGTCAGGCTAAAAACAACCTTTCCTGGGCCGAAACCAACGAGAGCCAGTTGAAGGACAAGGAAATTCGTGTCAACAAGGCAGACCTGGAATGGCATCACAAATTCACCACGGCCATTGCCTGTCTGGTGATGTTTTTGATTGGAGCACCGTTGGGGTCCATCATCAAAAAAGGCGGGTTTGGGTTGCCGGTGCTGGTGGCCATCATCTTTTTCATTCTCATGTACGTGCTCACCATTCAGGGCGATAAACTGGCCAAAGAAGGGCGGGCGTGGGTGCCAGCGGCGGCGTGGGTCTCTAATGTGGCCCTGTTGGGATTCGGGCTGTTCTTCCTTAAACGGGCCCGTGAAGATTCCCGCTTGTTTGAGGCGGACGTGTACCGTATTTACTTCACTCGCCTCGCTCAGCGTTTTCGTGCGTTGCGCGAGACCAACGGGTTTTTGAAAAAAAGACGTGAAAACTTGGCTTCCTGACCAGCAAAGCCTAATTTTGCGTTTTATAACAGAAAAGCTGCAAAAAACAAAATGTACTTAACTGCCGAAAAGAAGCAACAAGTTTTCGAAACGCAAGGCTTCCAAAAAGCAAAAACGGACACGGGTTCGCCCGAATCGCAGATTGCTTTGTTCACCTTTCGAATCAATTCGCTGACCGATCACCTGAAAATTCACAAGAAAGATTTCTCGACCCGCATGGGCCTCTTGAAATTGGTGGGACAGCGTCGTCGGTTGCTCGACTACCTGCACCGGAAGGATGTGAGCCGTTACCGGGCCATTCTGGCCGAGCTAAATCTGAGAAAATAATATTTCTCCGCTTGAAAATCAGGGAATTCAATGTTGAATTCCCTGATTTGTATCTATCCCCGCTGTTCTCACTTTTGTTTCGGCTTCTGCCTGCTTTTGGGTAAACCCTTGCCGAAACCGCTGCCAATCACATCCATCCATGTTCAATATCGTGACCAAGACATTCGCTCTTCCTGACGGACGCGAAGTGTCCATTGAAACGGGTAAACTGGCCAAGCAGGCCGACGGCGCAGTCGTCGTTCGGTGCGGCGATACCATGCTGCTTGCCACGGTCGTTTCCAACCTCGAACCCAAACCGGGGGCCGATTTTTTGCCACTTTCGGTCGATTATCAGGAAAAATTTGCGTCTGCCGGTAAGATCCCCGGTAGTTTTCAACGCCGCGAAGGGCGTTTGTCTGATTACGAGGTACTTACCAGCCGACTGGTCGATCGGGCGTTGCGCCCTACTTTCCCTGATGATTACCATGCCGACACGCAGGTGAACATCTACCTGATTTCGGCGGATGCTGAAGTACTGCCCGACGCGTTCGCGGGTTTGGCCGCCTCGTCGGCCCTAATGGTTTCGGACATCCCATGGGGAGGCCCGATTTCGGAAGTCCGGGTGGCCAAAATCAACGGTGAGTTTTTGGTCAATCCCGCTACCTCGCAGTTGGCTGATGCCGAACTCGACTTGCTGGTCGCAGCCAATGCGAACGATATTCTGATGGTGGAAGGCGAGATGAGCGAAGTGTCGGAGGAAGACGTGCTGAACGCGTTGAAAATCGCTCACGAAGCAATCAAAACGCAATGCGCCGTTCAGAAAGAACTCGAAGCCGCCGTTGGCAAAACCGAAAAGCGTGTTTATAGCCACGAGACGCACGATTCTTCGTTGCGCGAGTACCTCCGTAGTACGTATTATGAGCGTATTTATGAGGTAGCCGGACTAGGGAATGCCAACAAAAATGCGCGCAAAGAGGGGTTCGCCGCTATCCGAAAAGAATACATCGATTCGTTGCCTGAAGGCCACACAGTCGATTTGGTCATGGCGAAGTCGTACCTGCATGACCTTGAGCGCGACGCGGCCCGAAACCTTGTGCTTGATGAACGCAAGCGCCTCGATGGCCGGCAACTGGACGAGATTCGCCCAATCGCCTGCGAAGTGGATTACCTGCCTTCAGCCCACGGCTCAGCGGTATTCACCCGGGGTGAAACCCAATCGCTCACGACAGCAACGTTAGGGACTCGGCTCGATGAGCAGATTGTCGATCAGGCGATGGTGTCGGGCTACAACAAGTTTATGTTGCACTACAACTTCCCCGGTTTCTCAACGGGTGAAGTAAAAATGAACCGCGCCCCCGGACGTCGGGAAGTGGGCCATGGGAATCTGGCTCACCGGGCGTTGAAGCGCATGCTGCCGACTGGAGAAGACAATCCGTACACGATTCGCGTTGTTTCGGACATTCTGGAATCGAACGGGTCTTCCTCAATGGCAACCGTATGCGCCGGAACGCTGGCGTTGATGGATGCGGGGATCAAGATCAAAGCGCCCGTTTCGGGCATCGCGATGGGCCTGATCACCGATACCAAAACAGGACGTTGGGCGGTGCTTTCGGATATTCTCGGTGATGAAGACCACCTCGGTGACATGGATTTCAAAGTCACCGGAACCGAAAAGGGCATCACTGCCTGCCAAATGGACATTAAAGTGGATGGGTTGTCGTACGAAGTACTGGCCCAGGCACTCGAACAGGCTAAAGCGGGACGCCTGCACATTCTCAATGAAATGAAAAAGGCGCTCGCCGCTCCACGCCCTGATTTGAAACCCCACGCCCCGCGTGCCATTGTCATCAAAATCGATCAAAGCCAGATTGGTGCGGTAATTGGGCCCGGCGGCAAGGTAGTCCAGGACATTCAGAAAGAGTCGGGAGCTACGGTGAATATCGAGGAAAAAGACAATGCTGGATTCGTCAGCGTATTCGCGACCAGCAAGACTTCGATGGACAAGGCCGTCAGCCGAATCAAAGGAATCGTAGCGATCCCTGAGGTGGACGAAGTTTATACGGGCAAAGTGAAAACGATACAGCCGTTTGGTGCCTTTGTAGAATTTATGCCGGGCAAAGACGGCTTATTGCACATTTCAGAAATTTCGTGGGAACGTTTACCCAGCATGGACGGCGTCTTGAACGTTGGCGAAGAAGTGACGGTGAAATTGGTGGAAGTTGACAAGAAAACCGGCAAGTATCGTTTATCGAGAAAGGCCCTTCTGCCGAGGCCGGAGAACAAAAAAGTACAATAGCGTGTTACCCCCGCATATACTCACCGTTTGTCCGCCACGCTCACGGCTGGTTATTCACCTGTTAACTTTTTTTAAAACGATCCTGAGACTTCCATGAGACAGCTAAAGATTAGCAAGCAAATTACGAATCGCGAGAGCCAATCGCTCGATAAGTATTTGCAGGAAATCGGGAAAGTGGATTTGCTTACCCCGGATGAGGAAGTCAAATTGGCGCAGCAAATTCGTGAGGGCGACCAGCAGGCCCTCGAACGACTGACCAAGGCCAACCTGCGGTTTGTGGTTTCGGTTGCGAAACAATATCAAAACCAGGGCCTGTCGCTTGGAGACCTGATCAACGAAGGAAACCTCGGGTTGATAAAAGCCGCTCAACGGTTCGACGAAACCCGCGGGTTCAAATTTATTTCTTACGCGGTGTGGTGGATTCGGCAATCCATTCTTCAGGCCCTGGCTGAACAGTCGAGGATTGTTCGGCTACCATTAAATCGGGTGGGTTCGCTGAATAAGATCTCGAAGACATTTTCCGAACTCGAACAAAAATTCGAGCGTGAACCGTCGCCTGAGGAATTGGCTGAGGTGCTGGAAGTAAGCACCAACGAGGTGGTTGATACCCTGAAAATTTCGGGCCGTCACGTTTCGATGGACGCTCCCTTTGTTCAGGGTGAGGAAAACAGCCTGCTCGACGTGCTGGAAAATGACAGCGAGGATAAACCCGATGCCGGGCTTATCAACGATTCGCTCCGACGCGAAGTGCAGCGCGCTCTTTCGACGCTCACGCAACGGGAAGCTGATGTGATCACGCTTTATTTCGGGTTGAACGGAGAACACGCCATGACCCTTGAAGAAATTGGGGAAAAATTCAACCTAACCCGCGAGCGCGTCCGGCAGATTAAAGAAAAAGCCATCCGCCGGTTGCGGCACACCTCCCGTAGCAAAGCCCTGAAGACGTATTTAGGCTAATGATTGCACAATTTTCTTTATGAAAAAAGCCCCGTTGCAACGGGGCTTTTTTCATAATTTGTCACCACTCCGCTTTTAAAAACGTGGCCGTCGTACAACCTATTCTCGATTTAGTAGAACTGTGCAGCCAGTATGGCCTTCGGCACGTGGTTACCTCACCGGGTTCGCGTAGTGCCGCTCTGACAATCGCTTTCGCCCGGCATCCGTCTTTTCAAACCTACGTGATCCCCGACGAGCGGGTGGCTGCATACGTGGGCCTTGGAATGGCTCAGGGATTGCGCCAGCCTGTTATTTTAGTGTGTACGTCGGGCACGGCAGCGCTGAATTTCGCGCCTGCGGTCGCCGAAGCTTTCTTTGCTGAAGTTCCTCTCCTGGTCCTTACTGCCGATCGTCCAGCCGAGTGGATTCACCAGCAGGATGGCCAGACCGTATTTCAAACGGCGCTTTATGGCAAACATGTTAAGTACGCAAACCAATTTCCTGCTGATGGTAGCCACAAGGATACGAAATGGCACCAAAACCGAATAATCAATCAGTGTCTGATAGCTTTGATTACCAAGCCTTTAGGTGCTGTACACCTGAATATTCCAATCCGGGAACCGTTTTATCCCGATGTTGCCGAATCATTTGACTTCAACAGTCACGTACGCGTTATTCAACAAATGACTGTACAGAAGACACTTCAAACCGAAGCGTGGGCACAACTCCTGGACGAGTTTGAAGAAACTGAACGCGTGCTTGTGGCGGGGGGACAAGGACCAAGAAAGGCGGAACTCATTGATGTATTGAAGGAACTGCAGGAGGAGTTTTTTATTCCTGTAGTTGGTGACATTATTTCCAATCTTGCACCGTCGCCTGCTGTTATTGACTCGGCTGACGTGATACTTGGACAGTCGGATGTGGACGTGTTGAATGCACTTCGTCCGGACCTGCTCATCACTTTCGGGAATTCATTCATTTCTAAAAATTTAAAACTCTTCTTCCGGAAGTACCCGCCCCGGCACCACTGGCACATACGAATTGGGGATGAAATCATCGACACGTTCCAAAGTGTTACCCGGATTATCCCGCTCGAACCGACGGTTTTTTTCCGGCAATTACTCGAAGACCTCGATCTGCGGCAATTCAGGGCGGGCGACGACGAAGATCGTGATGAAGAGTACCTGAATAGCTGGCAAGCGCAACACCAAAAAGTGAGGCGGCTCGTCGAACAGTTTTTGCCCGCCAGATCAGAATTTAACGAGTTCTCTTGCGTGCGGTTCGTTTTGAAGCACCTGCCCGATTCGTGCCAGTTGCATTTGGCCAACAGCATGGCCGTCCGCTACGCGAATTACGTCGGGGTGTCGGGTCAGCATACCGAGGTCTTTTCCAACCGGGGTACGAGTGGGATCGATGGATGCATGAGTACGGCTGTCGGGGCGGCGTTGGCAACGGATAAACCGGTTTTTCTGCTCATCGGTGACGTCGCTTTTTTCTACGATCGGAATGCGCTCTGGCACCCACACTTGCCACCTAACCTGCGCATCATCTTGCTGAATAACCACGGGGGGGGGATTTTCAGGATGATTGACGGCCCCGCTGACTTACCGGAACGCGAACGGTATTTTGAAACCGTACACCATACCAACGCCCGGCGTACAGTCGAGGACGTTGGCGCAGCGTATTTTGTGAGCAAAAGCATGGAAGAACTGGCCGAAGAGTGGGCAAGGTTTGCCGCAAGCTCAGATCGAATACACCTGCTGGAAATTGAAACGGACGGCAGCGTGAATCAGACGGTATTTGAGGAATTTAAGGCGCTGATGCGACGTGGCTGATGAGGTTAATGGCATGTTTTTTCAGCCCATGTCTTCGCGCTCTGATCGCCGAGGGCTACGGCCCGTTTGTACGCTTGGCAGGCTTCGGGCAGTTGGTTCGCAGCCCGGTACGCTTCGCCGAGGTAGAAGTAAACGCCGTCGACGTTAGGGTCAAGCCGTTCAGCGCGGCGTAGATCGCTCAGCGCCTCGGAAAATTTACCGGTCTTCAAGAAATAAATTCCCCGGTTCCGCCACGCCCACGGGTTACTGTCATCGATGCGTAGAGAAGATTCGATGAATTTTCTGCCCTGTTCCAACTCATTCATTTCCAGCAGGTAATACCCTTGGTTGTTGGTATACACCGGTTGCCCTGGTTTGAGGGCGAGTGCTTTTTCAACTAACCCGAGGGCTAAGTCATACCGACCTAACCCCGCTTCGACCAAACTAAGGTTGTTCAAAGCGAAATGCTGCGTCGAGTCGATCCGGAGTGCCGCCCGAAAATCCTCCTCGGCCTGTGAATACTGTTTTTGTTGAAAAAACAGGTAGCCCCGATTCACGAGTGCTTCGGTGGAAGTGGGAGCGAGTTGGATGGCCCGATTGTAGTCGGCGAAAGCCGCTGAAACGTTTCCCACACCTTTTTTCGCATTGCCCAGACTTACCAGCACGAACGTAGAATCCCGGTACGAAGCTGGCAACTGTTCTAAATCCTGCAAACTTTCTTTCCAGCGACCCTGATCAGCGTACACTTCGGCCCGGTTGAAATGCGCCTCCCAGTAGGAGTTATCCAAGCCAATTGCCCGGTTAAAGTCGTTCAGCGCCTCATCCAACAGCCCCAACCTGCGATGCACCAGCCCGCGGTTGTTGTACGCATCGGCGAAATCAGGCTTTTTTTCCACGGCTTCGGTATACAGCCGGATCGCTTCCCGAAGTTCCTCCTGGCGGGAAGCAGCGTTTGCTTTTTGAAAAAACAGCAACGCCTGGTCGCCAGCCGAGTCACCACAGGAAAATATTCCCGTGGCAACCAGCAACCAAAAGCATAACCTGATGTAAACTTTCACCCGCTACTCCTTAAGTTTGTAGCCCTAAATCCGACGGTAACGCGCCCTGCGCCCCGTTTCATCTAATCAAAATTATGCTGAAAGCAGACATGCAGACGGAAAAAGGCACCATGCGCATCGAATTTTTCGAGGCGGACACGCCGATTACCGTCAACAACTTTGTAACGCTGGCCCGCAAAGGGTATTACGATGGCCTGACGTTCCACCGGGTTATTCCTGATTTTATGATTCAGGGTGGCGACCCAACGGGCACGGGTGCCGGCGGGCCAGGCTACAGCATCCCCGACGAACTAACCGGGGGTAACCAGTACCATGACCGGGGTGTGTTGTCGATGGCCCACCGGGGCCCCAACACGGGCGGATCGCAGTTCTTCATCTGCCATAGCCGCCGCAACACTGCTCACCTCGACCGCAAACACACGTGTTTTGGGCGGGTTGTTGAAGGCCTCGATGTTATCGATGCCATCCGGCAGGGCGACAAGATCCTGAAAGTAACCGTACTTGACGACGAGACCGCATGAAAGTACTCGCTGATATCCCGCACCCCTCCTGTAAAATCACCTTGTACGGCTGGAATAGTAAGTTTATTCTGAAGATGGAGCAGGGGAATGTTGAGCAAACGTACAAAATCAGCGAACTCGACATAGCCGGGGAAGATGACATTCGTGACTTGCTCACGGACACTTTTCTCGACAAAGTGTTGCGCCGTTTCGAAACCATGCAATCGGATCTGGAAGTGGCCATGGAAGATTTGGAAGACTAAATCCGCTTGATTGCATAAAAAAGGGGCCTGTACAGGCCCCTTTTTAGTTTTGTTCAACCGGTTCTTCGCTTTTCTCATCCCCCTGTTCCTGTTCTTCGTCGTATTCGTATTCCGTCAGGTGCACGTTGATGGCCAGTTCACCTTTCAGGTTTCGGCTCACTTCAAATTCAACGGGGTCATATTTCTGAAGTTCGTCAAACGCCTCGGGTTCGCGGAAGTTGCGGAAGAAAATCAAATTGGCATACTCGTTGTCGAGGCCATTTAGGTTTCCAATGCCTTTCTGGTGATCGATGTGGATAACTTTTCCCTTGTATTTCTTGCCGGGAATGGCCGTACCCGGCGTGTGCGTGTACGGCTGAACCGTTCCAACCACCCCGTCGGTTTTTGGCAACACACCACCATTCGCCGGACGCAGCGTTTTTTGAAATTCGTCCTCTTCGCGGTTGGTGTCGTCCGATTCCAGGAAGATGCTTTCGATAATCGGGGTTAATTTCCTATTGTTAAGGATATTAACCATGTTGATTTCGTACGTCGCTTCGTTGATCAGCGTTTGGCTGGTGCGAATCGGTTTTTCAAACGTGTCGCTCGGAAACTCAATGTCCCAGTACAACAACATAACCCGGGTACCCAGCGCGTTCAGTTTGCGAACCAGGGGCAAGTGGTCACCGTCGCCGGTGATGAGAACCACCACATTGAAGCGCTTCAGGATGGAAAGTTCGTAGGCTTCAAGGGCAAACCACACGTCGATGCCTTTTTCGGTCATGTCGCGTTTGCCGGTTTTGTCGGCAATCATCGGCAGGTAGTGGGTGACGATATTCCCGTACATGAGTACGTCGTCGAACAGCCGCTCATTGAAGAGTTGGTTCGGACGTCGGGCGGCTTCGTACGCACTGAAGCGTCCTCGGAAGTAGTGCGCGTCGACAATCTGGCAGTAATTTTTTTCAACGTCTTCCAGCTCGTGGATCTTCTCCCGGACGAACTCGTGCAGGCCCTTGATGCTAATCCGCGAGCGCCGTGCGTCATAGTGGCGGTAATAATGACTTACCCGGGCAAAATAGCCGCCGTCGTAAAAAATGCCGATTTTGATGAGTTTGTTGTCATGCGTGTTCAGGCTCATAAGCTATTGATTTTCAAGGTATAACCATTTCAGGTAAAGGGATTGTTGCTCAGGGGATGGGTTGCTTAACCGTTCGATTTTATAGGACTTGCGAGAGTTTTTGCCCAATGTAACCCGAATGGTTTTCATCAATCCCGAACGACTAACCTGCACGGAAACCACGTCGCCGGGCTTTTTGCCGGTCAGGTAGCGGTTGAAGTCATCGGTTGCGCGAGTCCCATTCACGGCCACGATCTCGTCGTTCACATTCAGCCCGTCGGTCCAGGCGGGTGAGTCGCGCAACACGCTGTTAACGACCAGTTTGCCACTTGTGTTGCTGGCGGTTGCCCCTAAAAAAGCCTCGGTACTGCTGGCAAGTTGATCCACCACCCGGCAACCGACGTAACCAAAGTACCGGTTGTAATCGATTGGCACCCTGCCCCAAATGTAGTCGCGAAAGAAGTCGGACAGCGAATGACCCGCTACGCTTTCCAGCGCCTGCTGAAGTTCTTCGTCGGTAAAACCCCGCTTTTGTTTTTTGTAGTACTCGTTGTACAGCAGGCGCATCACATCGTCGAGGCTTTTCTGCCCGCCCGAGCTGTGGAGAATTTCCAGATTCAGCAAATTGGCCACGACCGCGCCCTTCAAGTAGTACGAAACGGTGCTGTTGGTGGAGTTTTCGTTGGGACGGTAGTACTTGATCCACGCGTCCCAACTGGCCTCGGTGAGCGATTGCACCCGGTTACCCGGGGTGTTTTCAGTGCCGTTGATGTCGGCCTGTACGTCCTCCAGGTACTTTTCGGGCGAAGTCAGTCCCGCGCGGCGCACGAGGTAATTGTCGTACATGCTGGTGAACCCTTCGGCCACCCACAGCAGGTGCGTGTAATTTTCCGCGTCGTAATCGAACGGCCCAAGCGCCCGAGGCCGAATGCGCTTCACGTTCCAGAGGTGGAAATACTCGTGCGCCACCAAACTCATGAAACCAGTGTAAGCCGCTTCGGTCGCGTAAGCCGTCCGGCTCGTTTGCAGCGAGGTGGAATTGAGGTGTTCCAATCCACCGCCACCCGCAGGCAGGTGGTGAACGATGAACAGGTAATTCTGACAGGGGTGTTCCCCAACGACGGTAGCAGCGGCCTCGGTTACCCGTTTGTAATCGGCGAGCAGGCGGGTTTCGTCGTACTGGGTTTCGCCAAACATCGCCACGCGGTGCGGAACACCACTGGCCGTAAACTCCAGTACGTGGTGGGTACCAATTTCAATCGGCGAATCAACCAGCAGGTCGTAATTAGGCACCTGGTACGTAAACTCCTGCCCTGGTACTAGCAGCAATGCCGTCGAAACGGTATTCCAGTTTTTGGCCGGACGAACTGTCAGCGTCGAAGGCAAATGCTGATACTGGGGAACGTACATGAACATGCTCGCTCCGTTGACGTATCCGTGTGTCTCGTCGAGGAAACTGGTCCGAACGGTCAGTTCGTAGGCATACACTTTATATCGAATACTCACGGTCTCCTGACCACTCCAATCGACCCGCCAGGTGTTCTTTGAAATCTTACGGGAAGGCAGGCTGGCAGCACCGCTGCGGGCGATGAACCCTTCGACGTTTTTGGCGTATTCACGAATCAGGTAAGAGCCTGGTGTCCAGACCGGCATCTTTACGTCAAGGTACCCTTGTTTTTTGAGGAGGGGATCCGTCAGGTTACTCAGGCTCAGTTCGACCTCAAAAAAATGCGTCTGGGGTTCGGGCATCGACAGCCGGTAGGAGAGGGTCGGGGTACTCATCGGGCGCTGGGCGCGGGTGGGCAGGCAGAGGAAGAAAGGGGTTGCAAAAATCAGGAAAAGCCACGCAGTACCGCGCTGGTTCATAATTTATTTTTGAATATTTGCGTTTAAAGACGTGAAAATACGCAAACCCGCCCACCTGACCAAATCCGTTTACTTGGAACGGAAGCTAACTTTTCAACCAACGACACTGTACCCTTGTCACCTGTTCCATGCGCCTGAGCCAACTCCGTCTCATTGCCAGTACGCTGCTTTCCATCAGTTGTTTCGCCACTCTTGCTCAGAATACGCTCAGTTATGAACCCGCCGCTACGCATTACCGGAACGGCCTTGAATTTGTCGCGCAGAAAAACTACGCCGCCGCCCGGCAGGAGTTTCAGCAGTACCTCGATACGCACCGGGATGTGCTGGCCGTCAACGACCTGAACACGGTCAACGCGGAATATTACATCGCCATGACGGCGCTTTACCTGGGTTACCCGGAAGCCGAAGTACAGGCCGAGCGGTTCGTGAACAACCACGCTGAACACCCGAAAGCCAGCGAAATTTACAGCGACCTCGGTCGCTATTTTTACAACCAGCAAGCGTACGAACGCGCCATTCCGTACCTGACCCGCGCTGCCGAAGCAGGTAGTGCCGAAGCCGGTTTTAAATTGGGCATGGCGCATTACCAACTCAAACAATTCGATCAGGCGCTGCGGGCGTTCAATGCCATAAAACAAAACGGTGCCGCCGAAACGGGTATCCCCGCCAGCTACTACGCCGGAGTCATTCAGTTTAATAACGGCGACTACGCAACGGCCTTGCAGGATTTCCGCCGCATCGAAGCCGCACCCCAGTATAAAAACGAGATTCCTTCCTGGATTGGGCACGCCCTGTACCGCGAGGGTCAGTACGACGCCCTGCTGACGTACGCCGAACCACTCCTGAAAACACCCAAATCTGGCAAAAAATTGGACGAACTGGCGCTGCTGACTGCCGACGTGTACGCCCAGCGCGAGGATTTCGCTCGAGCGGTTGCCCACTATAAACTGTACACCACGCTTCGCGGCAATCGCATGCCCGCTGCTTCGGCTTACCGTTACGGCTACTCGTTGTACCGAAGCGGCGACACCAACGGAGCCGTAGCTGCCCTAAAACCCCTCGCCTCGGGCAAGGATACGTTGAGTCAGTACGCGGCCTATTACTTAGGCATCGCGTATTTGAACGCCGAAAACCTGCCGTCGGCACTGGCGGCGCTGGATCAGGCCCGCCGATTGAGTTTCAACAAATCGGTGCAGGAAGACGCGGCCTTCAACCACGCCAAAGTTCAACTGGATATGAACAACGGGGCCGAGGCCATTCGGGAATTAAAAGAATTTCACCAGACCTACCCGCAGAGCCGGTACAAAGCCGACGCCGAGGAACTGCTCGGCGATGCGTTTGACGTGACCAATGATTACGCCGGGGCGTTGAATTACTACGAAAGCCAGATCCCGCGAAATCCTGCCGTCCGGAATAAGTACCAGAAAACGGCCTACAAACAAGCCACCAGCGATTACAACGCTGAGCGGTACCCATCGGCGGTGTCGTTTTTCGACAAATCGTTGCAGTATCCGGCGGATGCGTCGTTGAAAACGGCAGCGCAGTTCTGGAAAGCCGAAGCTCTTTCGGCGGACCGGCAGTTCGCGCAGGCGATACCGATTTACAATCAACTGCTTGCCAGCCGAGAGCCCACACCGAATCTTGCTGATTATCAGTTGAAAAGTCGCTACGCGCTTGGCTACGCCTACTACAACACAAACGAGTACGACAAGGCCAACGCCCAGTTTCGGGCGTATGCGCTGGGACTCAAGGCCTCACCCGACAAAGGCAATTTTGAAGACGCTCTGTTGCGCCTGGCTGACACGTATTTCGTGGCTAAAAACTACGACGAGGCGCTCAAAACTTACGAGCAGGTGATTTCGCAGGGGAAAAATGACAAAGATTACGCCACGTACCAGAAGGGCATCATCCTCGAATACCTCAACCGCGACAACGAAGCTAAAGCCGCCTTCGAGCGCGTTTTGGCGCAGTACGCCACCTCGCGTTACGCCGATGATGCGTTGTTTCAACTGGGCATGGTCGATTTTAACAACGTCAATTACCAGGTTGCCCTCCGGCAGTTCACGCGCCTGATTCAGGAGAAACCCAAAAGTGCGCTGGTACCCATCACCTTGTTGCGCCGGGCCATTGCCTACACCAACCTGAAGCAATACGACGAGGCCATCACCGATTATCGCCTTATCCTGAACAAATACCCCAACTCGCGCAGCGCCGAACCGGCCTTGCTGGGTTTGCAGGACGTGCTCAACACGGCGGGACGGCCCGAAGAATTTGCCACTGAACTCGACAAGTATAAGCGCAACAATCCTGGTGACGAGTCGCTGGAAAAGATTGAGTTCGAGAGCGCTAAAAACCTGTATTTCAACGAAAAATATCCAGCATCGGTCACGGCGCTGCTCAATTTCATGAAGAGTTACCCCGCCAGTACGCTCAACCTGGAAGGAAAATATTACCTCGCCGACGCCTATTTCCGCACAGGCGACGCGACCAGTGCCCTCCGTTACTATTACCAGGTTATAGCCGACAACCGAACGTCTTTCGTGAACCGGTCGGCGGCACGGGCTGCGGAATTGGAGACCGGTCAACGCAACTTTCCACGCGCCATCCGCAATTACCACGTGCTGATGGGCGCTGCGGCCAACAAGAAAGAAATTGTAACGGCCTGGGCTGGCTTGATGGATGCATACTTTCAGACGCAGAAATACGATTCCTCGGCTGTGTACGCCCGCGAAATCCTCAACGGCGGGGACGTTCTGTTTGGTGCAAAGAACCGCGCCCAGTTGTATTTGGGCAAAAACCTGCTCGCGCAGGGAAACAGCAAACGGGCCGTCGAAGAACTGGAGAAAGCTTCGGGGATGGCGAAAGACGCCAATGGAGCCGAGGCGAAATTCCTGATTGCCAAATCTTATTACGACGAAAAGAAGTATCAGGAAGCGTACGAGAAGCTCGACGAGCTCCAAACCCAGTTTCCCGACCAGGGCAAGTGGCGCGACCAGGGGTATTTGCTGCTCTCCGACGTGTACGTGGGTAAAAACGATGCTTTCAACGCCAAAGCCATTCTGAATTCCATCATCGAAAATGCCGACGACAAAGTCGTGGTCGAGGAAGCCCGCCGGAAGTTGGCCCTGTTGGATTCAAAACAGAATTGATGTACCCTCTCACCGTGTTGTTCATGCTGTTACGCCCCAGTGCCTTTTGTGTAGTGCTTGTTTTCGCCACGTTGACTACCTATGCCCAGCGACCGACCCGACCCGGAAATGCAACCCCCGGCGATGGGCAGGTCGAGGACGCGGAAATCACCATCGAGAAGGACCGGAAGATCGAATTGCCGCAGCAAAATCGGAATTTCGAGAAAATACCCCCGCTGTCCACCACGAAGGGTGACTCAAAAATAACCTATCAGTTTCCCGACCGTAAATTGAGTGTGGGCAACCCACGCTTCAACCCCACGGTGCAGCCGTTGCCTTCCCAGGCTGAAGACGAGGGGGGGTATACCAACTACCTCCGGGTTGGGGCAGGAAACTACGGCCGGATTCTGGCTGAAGGAAACCTGAATTCTCGCGCTGACTTGCCCTACGGTGTTACCATCAAATTCAGGCACAATTCGACGGCTACCGGACCGGTAGACGATAAAAACTCGGCTACCAGCGAGCAAATGGTGTCGCTTGGGGGCAAATACCTGAGTACTAACTTCAAACTTGATGGAACCCTTGGGTACGACCGTAGTCAGTTTTACTTTTATGGCTACCGGCGCGGCCTGAACCTGCCGACGCCAGAGCGTCGGAATATTGAGCAGGTGCTGAGTAAATTTTCGGCCGGAGTTGGGATTGAAAACACCAATCAGGCCGCCCTCATCGATTATTCGCTTCGTACCAAAATCACGTCGCTAACGACCCGGACTACCGCAACGGAACTGGATTGGGGCACCAATTTCAAAGCGACCTGGCCGCTAAGCGACCATTTTTTGGCGCACCTCGCCGCCGACGCGTACGTGACCCAGCGGACGGACAGCCTGACCGACAACCGGAATCTGTTTCGGGTTAAACCGACTTTTCAGTATAAAAGCGATCAGTTCAACGTGACGGTCGGCTTCAACGCCGTCCACGAGACCGACGCTCGTCAGAAGATTGCCGCCACGCACGGGTACCCCGTGGTGAATGTCGATTTTGCCCCATCACCCGCATTGCATTTCTTCGTCGGTTTCGATGGCGATGTCGTGCGCAACACACTCACGAATTTCCTGACGGAGAATGAGTTTTTGGTCCGTAAAGTCACGTTGCTGAACAGCAACAGGTTGCGTGAATTTTACGGAGGATCGAAAGGAAGGATTGCCGGAGGGTTCAGCTACGAAGCCAGGATTGGGCTGGCCACGTACCGCAACCTTTACGTCTTCAACAACGCCAAACCTGACACGTCGCGTTTTGAAATCCTGTATGATTCCGGCGAGAGCAACGTCCTGAACGTGACGGCTCAACTCAATTACCAATCGGGGGAACTCTGGCGATCGTTTCTAAAGCTCGATGCGTTCAGCTACAGCCTGAAAACGCTCGAGAAGCCCTGGCACCGGCCCGCGTTTACCCTCAACTGGAACAACACAATTACAGTATCCAAAAAGCTGATAATCAATGCAGACGCTTACTTTCTGGCGGGCCTGAGCTCAAAGAACTTCGTTAGCAACCGTGTAGCTCAGTTGCCGAACATTCTCGATTTGAACCTGAAGACGACCTACCTGCTCACGGACCGGTTCGCGGCTTTTGTTTCTTTGAACAACTTGCTCGGTAAAAACTACGAACGATATCAGTACTATCCCCGGCAGGGCCTCAATTTTCTGGTGGGGGTGTCGTACTCATTTTAAGGTGTAAAGTTTGATGAAAACCGATTGTTCCATCTTGGAATTTTGGGTAAAATCTGTAACCTTGCAGGCACTGTTTCCCCCTTCATTCCTACGCCCATGGCCTCGATACCTGAACACATCAAAAACCTGCTTTTTGAGCAGGATTGCGTGGTAGTGCCCGATTTCGGCGGATTCATCACCAATTTTCATGGGGCTATCATTCACGAACGCAATGGGATTTTTCTACCCCCGCGCAAGCGCATCGCTTTTAACGAAATTCTGCAGTTCGACGACGGGCTGTTGACGAGCTACATCGCCCGGAAGGAGACGCACAGCCGGGAAGAAGCGCTCCATAAAATTCGCTCCTTTTCAGCAAACCTCTGGAAAGAGCTGAAAGTACGAAAGAGTTTTCGATTCGAGAATCTGGGCGTTTTCACCCTCAACTCGGAAGGTAAACTTGTTTTTGAGCCTGAGCACCGGATTAACTTCCACGCTGAAAGCTTTGGCATGGCTGCGGTCCCGACCAGGACGTTCGCCAAAATAGACAGGTCGCTGGAAACTGGCAGGTCAATTTCGACCGGACTAACGCACGCCTCACCTGTTTTGGAGGTCGTTACGGAAGAGGTGGCAGACGAAACTCCAATAATTGAATTTCCGAACAGTAGAAGGTGGTTGACTCTCCCTAATGTCGCGGCTTCGGCGGGAATCGTGCTGCTCAGTCTGGTTGGGTGGGTTTGGCTCGATAGCAGCAACTCTTCGTTGAGTAGTCTTAACCCCCTCTCGATTTTAGATATACGGGAGTGGTTTCCAATCAAAACGCACCCCAAATCCGTTGGCTCGGTACCAGCCCTAAACCCTTCGGTGGTTCAGAAAAGCAGCGAAGTGCCAGTTAAACCGAGTTTGGATGTACACCCTGTCAGCGAACCAGCACCAATACGGTCTGCTTCCCCAGCTGAGGTAAAGAGTGAGGAGGCTTCGAAACCGGTTCGATCGTCCAGAACAGGTGCTTTTTCGATTTTTCGCATGCCCGTCAGAACAGGTGCTGAGAAAATAAGAACCACCGCTGGGCGTTACTATGTCATCGCGGGCGGCTTCGGCAAAGAGGCGAATGCCCGAAAACTGGTGCACCAGTTAAAAAGCAAAGGCTTCGAGAACGCGACAATCCTGTATCCGGCCAAGGCCGTCGGATTAGTTAAAGTAGGAGTCGGTGCTATGGAAACGAGTGAGCAGGCCTTTTCTACCGCCGAGCAGGTTCGCACTGCGCTGAGGAGTTCGGTGTGGATTTTAAAATCAAAGTGACGCATGGCGATCGAAGTGCTCAGCCAGAAGGAACGTGAAAACCGGAATGTAGCCCTGGTTACAACGCTGGTCTTTCACGTTCTTTTATTGTTATTGCTTTTCTTTATCAAAGCGTGGCAAGATTCCAGGCTACCTATCCAGGATGCGGGAATTGAATTGAATTTTGGCCTCGATAATGTGGGTAGTGGGGATGTCCAGACACGCAATCGCCCCAGCCTGCTGAAGAACCGGGAGGAATCTCAGCCAGCCCCCGCCGAAAAAAAACAGCCTGACCCGATGAAGCGAGTTGAGCGGGAACAGCCGAAAGTAGAGCCCGTCAAAGCCACAAAAGCAAAAGTAGAGGAGCAGGCTGAGGTAACTAGTAAGGTAGAAAGCCCGGTAAAGGTGGTTGAAAAGCCAGCTAAAAAGCTGGAGCCAACACCCGTGCCCAAGACCGAGCCTAAGTCGGTGGTAACAGCCAAACCGGTGGAAGCGCCACCCCGTCAGGCCGACGCCCGGACGATTTACAAAAAGAGTGGCGTTGGTTCTGGTTCGTCAGGAACGGGCAATAGTGGAAATGGAACTGTTGGGTCGAATCCCAATCCGGGAGGAAATAACAATGGCGACGATCCAAGTGGTGTAGGCGACAAGGGTAGCCCGGAGGGAAAGCTGGACGCTAAGGCGCTTTACGGGAAAGCGGGGAGTGGTGGGAGTGGCGGTTCATCGCTCAGTTTGACTGGCTGGACTTGGTCGAGTCGCCCGGTTGTAAATGACCCGTCCTCAGAAACGGGTAAAATAGTGATTCAAATCAAAGTGGACGAACAAGGTGAGTTGATTTCCGTTAAAATTATTGAGAAAACGGTTAGTCAATCCGTTGCTGACATTTACAAACGAGCAGTTGAGCGCTTGTCATTTGTACCTACCAATTCTGCTGGGGTGAGGCCTTCGCAGTCTGCGGGAACGATCACCTTCATAATTCGTTCACGCTGATAAGTCAACACTGATTGGACGCACCTCAGGCAGGGTGCGTCCTGTTTTTTATGACCTACGAAGAGACCATTGCTTTTCTCTACCAGCAGTTGCCTGTGTTTCACCGCGATGGAGCTGCGGCGGTGAAACCTGGTTTGGCAAATACGTTGAGGTTATGCGAACACCTGGATAACCCTCAAAATAAATTCAAATCCGTTCATGTAGCAGGTACAAATGGGAAGGGTAGTACTTCTCATATGCTTGCGGCAATTCTTCAAAGTGCCGGGTATAAAGTAGGACTATACACTTCCCCCCATTTAAAAGATTTTACCGAACGTATTCGTGTCAGCGGACAACCAATTGAAAAAGAAAGAGTTGTAAATTTTGTTAACTTAAATAGAATATTCATTCAAGAAAATAGTCTCTCGTTTTTTGAATTAAGTGTCGGTCTGGCTTTTCAGGAGTTCGCAGAGCAAGAGGTTGATGTAGCCGTCATAGAGGTAGGTTTAGGAGGTCGACTGGATTCAACTAATGTAATTACCCCTCTTTTGAGTGTCATCACAAACATCTCTTTTGATCATATGGAGTTTCTCGGCTCGACCCTTCCGGAAATCGCGGGGGAAAAGGCTGGAATTATTAAACCAGGAGTAGCTGTTGTCGTTGGAGAACGCCAGCGTGACACGGATAGGGTATTCACAAAAATTGCCAAGGAAAAACAAGCTTCGCTGTGGTTTGCCACGGACCGTTTTGTTGTGCATGACTACCGAATGCAGCAGGGTTTTTTACTGGTGAACGTGGAGGATATACAGGGGGAAGTACTTTCATATCGCTTGCAACTCTCAGGAACTTATCAGCGGTACAATTTGCCTGCTGTATTACAAGCCATTGCATGGTTGAGGCGAACACATTTTCAAATTAACGATACTCAGATCGAGCAGGGTTTGCGGAGAATAACTGAATTGACTGGGTTGAAAGGGCGCTGGCAAAAAATCGGGGAATTACCGATTACTTATTGCGATACGGCACATAATGTGGCAGGTATCCGGGCCGTGTTAACCTGCGTGGAATCGATAGAATATCGTGAACTATGGTTTGTGCTGGGCTGTGTAGAAGACAAGGATGTCTCTGGAATTCTATCTTTATTACCCCGGGATGCAAGATACCTTTTCTGTGAGGCACCTCTACCTCGGGCCATGCCAGCGGGCGAATTGCTTCATTTAGCTCAAGTAATTGGTTTACAAGGTGTTGTGATTGAAGACGTAAATAAAGCTCTTGCTTTCGCCCGCATCCATGCAAATGAGCAGGATTTGGTGGTCGTAACAGGGAGCACTTACGTTGTTGCGGAGATTGATGGTCTTTAGGGGTTATTTCAAAGAAAAGGGGTTCCAAAGCTGGAACCCCTTTTCTTTGAAGAATGAAAGACAGAACTCACGCCCCTACTTTGGCAATCAGATCAGCGACCCGGCTCGAGTAGCCGTACTCGTTGTCGTACCATCCGACCACTTTGGCGAGGTTGCCAGACGTCGTAGTCAAATCGGAATCGTAGATGCAGGAATGAGAATTGCCGATGATGTCCGTAGACACAATTGGGTCTTCCATATACTGAAGAATTCCTTTCATGGGGCCTTCAGCTGCAGATTTCATCACCTGATTAATTTCTTCAATTGTAACGTCACGCTTCAGAACCACGGTGAGGTCTGTCAACGATCCATCCGGTACAGGAACCCGTAAGGCGTTGCCATCTAATTTACCCTTCAGATTAGGCAATACCAGCCCAATGGCTTTAGCTGCTCCAGTAGATGTCGGAACAATGGAAAGGGCGGCGGCACGGGCGCGGCGCAAATCACTGTGTGGTGCATCTTGTAAATTTTGATCGGCCGTGTACGCGTGTACTGTAGTCATAAAGCCCTTTTCAATTCCGAATGCATCATCCAGCACCTTAGCCATCGGAGCAAGGCAATTGGTTGTGCACGATGCATTCGATATAATGGTTTCCGTGCCTGTCAGCGTGGCATCGTTTACACCCAACACAATTGTCGGGACATTTCCTTTGGCTGGTGCTGAAATGATTACTTTTTTGCAACCGGCCTGCAAGTGCTGACCAGCACCTGCCTCATCTACAAAGCGACCGGTGGATTCCAGTACGACGTCGACCTCCAACGTAAGCCAGGGGAGTCGCTTTGGATCCCGTTCGGCGAAGGCGTGAATTCGCTGGCCATTTACAGTTATACTTTCGCTGTCTGATGAGATTTCACCTTTAAATGCCCCGTGAACAGAATCATATTTAAGGAGGTGAGCTAATGTCGCATTGTCAGTTAAGTCGTTAATGGCGACAACCTCAATATTTTCCTTCTCCAAAAGCTTCCTGAAAGACAGTCGGCCTATTCGCCCGAACCCATTGATAGCGACTTTGATTTTAGACATGGGAAAAGTGGTTAATGAACAGGGCAATATTAAGCAGATATATACTATTTAATTTAGCTAAACAGCTATTACATATCCTTAAATATATAAAATTATTAGTAATTTTATATATTAGCTTTTTGCTAAGCCGAAAATATTACTAATAATAGTAGGTTTTATGCTGTGAACCTGTATACTTCGTACTTAATCTAAAATTACACTGCCATAGTTGCTTGTTATATTTATTCCCTTACAGCAGTAGAGAGGGGAGGTAATGTTCTCTTACAAAACCTTTGACATTATCTGCTTGTATCGTTAATGTATCTACCAATAACTAATCAGCAAATAATATTTTGTACAAGTCTTAATCACTTGTTTATAAGTTAGTTAAGGCGCTTTATATACAAAATAAGTTTATTCGATTGTTTTATCTTGTATTGTACTTCGGTGCATTATATCCATTTTATGTGCGCCACGGATGAAACCTATAGTTATCTTTCGACTGAATTTTATTCTCCCTTTTGATGATCGAACACCAATTACTTATCGAGCAGGCATGGCTTGATAGGAATCTACTAAACGAAGACGCTTATCGCAAAGCTGTCGGCGCTGTTATCGATTCCTTGGATCGAGGGGCGCTCCGAGTCGCTACATTTACTAACGATGGCACCTGGACCGTAAACGAGTGGATAAAAAAAGCGATCTCGCTTTACTTTCCCATTCAAACAATGGAGATAGCAGATGTAGGGATCTTTCAGTACTACGACAAAATGAAACTGAAGTCTGGATACGATAAACTGGGCGTAAGAGTAGTTCCGCCTGCAGTTGCGCGATATGGGAGTTTCTTGGCACGCGGTGTCATCATGATGCCTTCCTACGTCAACATTGGTGCTTATGTTGATTCAGGTACAATGATTGATACGTGGGCGACCGTAGGGAGCTGTGCTCAGATTGGGAAAGACGTTCACCTAAGTGGTGGGGTAGGAATAGGAGGAGTACTTGAGCCGCCCCAAGCTGCACCGGTAATCATCGAAGATGGAGCATTCATCGGCTCGCGTTGCATAGTAGTGGAGGGAGCAAGAATTGGTCAAAGAGCAGTTCTGGGGGCAAATGTGGTGATTACAGGCAGTTCAAAAATTATTGATGTCACAACTTCACAGGCCATTGAGTACACTGGATATGTCCCGGCTGATTCCGTCGTAATACCTGGTAGTGTAAGGAAAACGTATCCAGCCGGCGATTTTCAGGTACCCTGTGCATTGATAATTGGCAAGCGTAAAGCCAGTACCGACCTAAAAACCTCCTTGAACCATGCCCTGAGAGAGAATAGCGTGTCCGTGTAAATTGAGCAGTTTACAATTGTTACTCTTAATAAGTATATGGCACATCTTTAACAGTGTATTTTTGAGGTGCGTTTGTTACAATATTAAATTTCAATGGTTTGAAAAGATTCTTTTGTGAAATACATTTGTGTGTTATTTTTATTTACTGATTTAACAAGGTAACAATTGCCATATGGACTTGAATGACAAGATTAAATTCGTCATTGCAGAACGTAACCTAACCCCGTCGCATTTTGCGGACGAAATAGGAGTACAGCGTTCAAGCATTTCTCACATTCTATCTGGCCGTAATCGACCGAGCTTGGAAATAGTGCAGCGGATTGTAAATCGCTTTCCAGACTTATCTTATGAGTGGTTACTGGATGACCCAGGGGAGGCCCAGCCCGCATCACGTATCACGCAGGTGACATCCGAAAGGCAAATTGCGCCTGGCCTGGATACACCGTCGCCCGATACACCCACAACACCAGCACATACCCGCCGTCATGATATCTCTTCAAGAGGGGTTCAGCCACTTCGAAGTGAGAAGGAACAAACGCCCCCTGTTGCCCACACTTTGAATTCAAGTGGCCGACCCACCATCGAAAAAATCTTGATTTTTTACAGTGATAAGACTTTTACAGAATACACTCCGTCTTAAAAATAGCCAAGTCGGATGTGTGGGCTGCTTAATTTTTAACTAACCCATCGTTCCAAAACTAACCAGCGGCGGGAGAGGGATTTTGAGCAGTATTTGTTGAAGAAGAGAATGGTTATTGTTTGATTATTAACACTTTACAATGGCCGTTGAACATCGCGTTCCACGTGGATTGATAGGCTGGCATATTCGGGTAAGTTTCTGTCCGACAAATTAACGTAACATGTTAGCCTGGAAAATCGCCTGGAATCTGGCATATTCGGGTTGGACACTTAACATAAAAGAAGTTATCTCGTGGAAAAAATCGATGCCCTCAACCAGGTAGCTGAATTTCATCAAACGTTTAAGGCCCCGGTATTGCCATACCCAGTTATTCCTGATGCCCAACGGGCCAAGCTTCGTTACGAGTTGTTAGCTGAAGAACTGAGGGAGTTTCAGGAAGCCATTGAGCTTGGGGCTCTTGCTGAAGTAGCCGATGCGCTCTGCGATTTACAATACGTACTGGCGGGTGCCGTATTGGAATTTGGACTCGGTGATAAATTCGTTGCGCTTTTTAATGAGGTTCACCGTTCGAACATGAGCAAAGCTTGCCAGAGCGAAGAAGAGGCTAAGAAAACAGTAGCTTATTATGCTGCCAAAGACGGTACTGAGGCGTTTTATGAAGCCGAACCCAACGGGACGTTCCTCGTCTTCCGCGCTAACGACCACAAGACATTAAAATCTGTTTCTTATTCTCCCGCCAATCTCCAAAGGATTTTGTTAGAATGATACGGTACACACACAATCTAAAAAATAATTTTACTCGTATGCTACGGACTGGGTTTGACAGGTTTGCGTAAATGGGCCTTGTGGGCAGGGAATTGGACATTTCTGCCGCCGTGGAACGGGACCTAACTTTTTTGTAGGGGTACCATCTCAAAGGCTGGTAGCCACACATTCTGTGGGCCTGACGGGGCGTCCGGTAGTTGAGCGAAGCGTGCGGTCGCACGTTGTTGTAGGTGGCCACGACCTGCTCAACAGCCTGCTGGGCCAGGGTCAGCGAAACAAACCCTCGACTGAGCCGACGGGCGCCAGACTTTTTTAGGATGGGAATGTTAAATTGTTCTTCGGCGATCTGAATGACGGTTTCGTAAGCTTCGGCTTTCAGGCGCAGCATTTTGTTTTCCTGCTCGGCCTGCCGGAGGCGACGCTCGAGTTCTTTGAAGTACGTAGCGTTGTTTTTCATGACGTTAGGAGGAATTAAAGGGGAACCAAGGTAGCGCTGGACACGGTGCTTGAAATACCAACGATTGAGCTGGCGCAGCCTGGCCGATGGCAGATGTAGATGGCGGCGAAGCTCGTCAGCGGTGACAAGTTCAGCCCGGTAACACTCGACCGCACCGGCGGCCCGGAAGTTTTCGGCGGAAGGAGCGCGAATTTCTACCGCACGGGCGGCCCCGTTTTTTTATTTCGCTGCAAGTGCTTGATGTTCATCTTTATACGGAGTTTGTGTACAGACAAATCCGTAGCATATGGCGGGCGTTTCATAATTTATATTATGTTAAATAAATGTTTTCACATTCTCTCCTAAGATGAGTTGAGGTACAAAAAAATCCCGTCTACCAAAGTAGACGGGATTTTTTTGTACGATGTGCTACGATGTGCGATGCCCAATATCGCTACTGACTTACTTTCTGAAGTTTAGCGTCGTAAGCATCCGTTTTCTCATACGTCTTCAGAATATTATACACGTTCTTGAGGTTGCCTTTCACCTCTTCTTCCTGCTTCGCTTCAAAGGCCTTTTCAAAGTACGGCATTGCCTGTTTAAATTTCACAACGGCTTCCTGCTCGACGGTCTTGCCTTCTTTCTGGTAGGTTTGCATGTCCATTGCGTCGACTTTCTGTTTCACCGCGACCCCTTCGTTGAAATAGAAAACGCCCATGTTGTAATTGGCGTCGTAGTTAGCCGGTTCAATCTGCAGGGCTTTGGTGTAGTGCTCCTGAGCCATCTGCTTTTGCTCGTTTTGCTTGGCGGTTAAGGCCTCTACCCGCTTTTTCATTCCCTCCAGGTCGGCTCCCTGCTGCGAAGCCTGGTAGTCCTTGAGGTCTTTCTGCGCTTGCTCCAATTGGCCTTTGAAATCGGCTTCTTTCTGAGTTACCTCCGTCAACTGCCGTTTCAACTCGGCGTTTTTGGGTTGCTTTGCCAACGAAGCCTGCAGGCGCTTTTTTTCAGCGGCAAACACCCCCTGTTTGTCCTTGACATCGTCGATGTGCTTCTGAATCTGTCCCCCTTTTTTCATCTGGTCACTCAACTTGCGCAGTTCATCCCCCGTGGAATTCGCACTGTTGTCGTATAAACCGGCCAGAATCAGCACATTCTGCACGTTACCGGGTTCTGCGGCCACCATTTGTTTCAGGTTGTTGATGGCATCTTCTGATTTGCCGGAAGTCAGGAATAGGTTGATTTTCTCACTTTTAAGGTCTTTGTTGCCGGGGTTGGCCGCAATTCCCTTGTCGAGCAATTCGATGGCCTTATCATAATTCTTCTCCTCCTTGTACCCACTCGAAACGGCGTAAAAAATAGCCGGGTCTTTCCCTCCTGCCGTCAGGTATTTTTCGAACGATTCCCGGGCGAGTTTTTTGTCGTCGAGTTGCTGCGCAACGATGCCCGTGTACAGGGCGGCGGTGGAATCTTTTGGGTTCACCATGCCGGCCGTCTGCATCAGTTGCAACGCGCCCTTCATGTTTTTAGCCTGGTACTTGGCCGCACCCTGTTGCATAAGCGCCACGTAAAGGTTGGTCCCCGCCCCGGCTTCCAGCGCAGACTGAGCGTCTTTGGCAATTTTGCCCGTCTTGCCTTCTTTCGTATCCAGCTCAACGGCTTTTTTGTACGCTTCATAGGCCACCAATGCCGCCGCCGAATCGAGCGACGGGTTGCGCAGCGCGACGTCTTCGTAGGCCTTGGCGCGGTCGAGCCAGGTTTTTGCCTTGTCCTTCGACTTGTCGCTGGTGATGTCTTTATCGCTCTTTTCTTTGGCCTTCTTCACTTCTTCCTGGAGCGCTTTGTCGATCGCGGCATTCTGACCGAAGGCAGTCGGGGCCATGACCAGCGTGGTTAGGGCCAGCAGCGCCGGTAAGACGAGTCGTTTCATGGTTAAACGATTGGATGGTTACGGTTTAATTTTAGTTGGTAAAAGGGAAAATCCCGTACCAGCCCCACCGAAACGGGAACCTGGTACGGGACTCCGTAGTCCGTTCGCCAAAATAACTACTTTTCAGTGGGAATATTGCCAGTTTCTGGCGAATCCCCTTCTGGTATGGCCCCGGTGGAAACTTCTTCCGTGGGCACTTCGTCCTCGTCTTTGTTAATTTTAGTGACCGACGAAATCTCGTCCCCACCCCGCAAGCTGATGAGGCGAACCCCCTGGGTATTGCGCCCCATCACCCGGAGGTCGGAAACCGAAAGCCGGATGGCGATGCCTGATTTGTTGATGATCATCAAATCGTCGGCGTCGGTGACTTCTTTAATGGAAACCAGCACCCCGGTCTTGTCCGTCACGTTGAGCGTACGCACCCCTTTCCCACCCCGGTTGGTAACGCGGTAATCTTCGATAGGCGAACGCTTGCCGTACCCCTGCTCCGACACCACCAGGAGTTGTGCTTCTTTGCTCGTCACGCAAACCATGCCAATGACCAAATTGTCGGTCATCACCTCGTCTTCGAGGTCGATGCCCCGCACCCCGGCCGCCGAACGGCCCATTGGGCGAACGCGGCTTTCGTGGAAACGCACCGTTTTCCCGGCCTTCGTGGCGATAACAATGTCGTTGTCGCCGTTGGTGAGGCACACTTCGAGCAAGCGGTCGCCTTCGTTGATGGTTACGGCGATGATGCCGTTCTGGCGCGGACGCGAATAGGCTTCGAGCGAGGTTTTCTTGATCGTCCCCTGCTCGGTACACATGACGATGTAATTGTTGTTGATGTAATCGTCGTCGCTAAGCGTTTTCACGTTAATCACCGCCCGGACGCTATCGCCCGGTTCGATGTTGATCAGGTTCTGGATGGGCCGTCCCTTCGCTATTTTTGACCCCTCCGGCACATTGAACACGCGCAGCCAGTAGCACTTGCCGTGTTCGGTGAAGAACAGCAGGTAGTTGTGCATGGTGGCCGTGAAAAGGTGGGCGGTGAAATCGTCGTCTTTCGTGCTGACGCCCCGCGAACCGACGCCTCCCCTGCCCTGCGTCCGGTATTCGCTGAGCAACGTGCGTTTGATGTACCCCTGCGCCGAAATCGTGATGAGCATTTCCTCATCGGCGATCATGTCTTCGATGGAAAACTCCTCGTCCGAGTGCACGATCTGCGTCCGGCGTTCGTCGCCGTAGCGGGCTTTCAGGTCCAGCAGTTCTTCCTTGATGATGCTCCGGCGGCGCTCCTCGTTGGCCAGAATGTCCTCCAAATCGGCGATCTGTACTTGGATTTCGTTATACTCGGCCACGATTTTATCGCGCTCCAGGCCGGTCAGGCGCTGCAGACGCAGTTCCAGGATGGCCTTGGCCTGAATTTCAGTCAGGTCGAAACGCGTGACCAATCCGTTTTTGGCCACGTCCGGATCGCGCGACGACCGGATGAGTTCGATGACGGCGTCGAGGTTGTCGAGGGCAATCAGCAAGCCTTCCAGAATATGCGCCCGCTTTTTGGCTTCGCGCAAATCGTAATTGGTGCGCCGGATGATCACGTCGAGGCGGTGTTCAACGTACGCCCGGATGATGTCCTTGAGGTTGAGCACCATCGGGCGACCTTTGACGAGCACCACGTTGTTGACGCTGAACGACGATTGCAACGGCGTGTGCTTGTAGAGGTTGTTGAGCACCACGTTGGGCACGGCGTCTTTTTTCAAATCAAACACGATGCGCATCCCGTCGCGGTCCGACTCGTCGCGGAGTTCCGAAATACCTTCGAGTTTCTTGGCGTTGATCAAGTCGGCGATTTTCTCAATCATGGTCGCCTTGTTGACCATGTAGGGAATTTCGGTGACGATGATCTGGTCTTTGCCGGTCCGGCTGGTCTCAAACGTCGCGTTCCCGCGAATGACCACCCGCCCTCGGCCGGTTTCCAACGCCTGGCGGATGCCGGTAGATCCGTAAATGGTCGCGCCGGTCGGGAAATCGGGGCCTTTGATGTGTTCCATCAGCCCGGTGATGTCGATGTCGGGGTTTTCGAGGTACGCTCCGATGCCGTCCACCACTTCGCTGAGGTTGTGCGGGGCCATGTTGGTGGCCATCCCCACGGCAATGCCCGACGTGCCGTTGAGCAGCAGGTTGGGTAATTTGGCAGGCATGACGGTCGGCTCTTGGAGCGAATCGTCGAAGTTGGGTTGAAAATCAACCGTTTCCTTGTTGATGTCGCTCAGCAGCTCCTCGGCGATGCGCTTCAACCGGGCCTCGGTGTAGCGCATGGCGGCGGGCGAATCGCCGTCAACGGAGCCGAAGTTCCCCTGTCCGTCCACGAGCGGGTAGCGCAGCGACCAGTCCTGGGCCATGCGCACCATCGTGTCGTACACCGACGCGTCGCCGTGCGGGTGGTACTTGCCCATCACCTCACCGACGATGCGGGCGGATTTTTTATATGGTTTGTTGTAATTGACGCCTAATTCGGACATGCCGTAAAGCACGCGCCGGTGAACGGGCTTCAACCCGTCGCGCACGTCGGGCAAGGCTCGCGAGATAATGACGGACATCGAGTAATCGATGTACGCCCCACGCATCTCGTCTTCAATGTTGATCGGAATGATGTTGCCGGAACCGGCAGCGGCTCCGTCCGGGTTTACTTCTTCGAGTTGGTCGGCCATACGGGTGTGGTACTGAAGTTAGATTGCAAGAAGCCGTCGAAAGCGGCATTTGACCAACAGTGCATTGTTTATGAGGTTGATAATCAACGCGTTGTTTTAGGTAAATTGCTCTGCCTCTTTCCGTACAAATATGCGAAAAAAACGGGAAAATACCGCCTGTTTTCCAGAAAATCTCGTGAAGCAGGGACGTAAAAAAACCCGGCGTTGCCGGGTTCAGGAGGTCTTTTCCCAGGGGAGAAGCTTCTTGAATTTTTTCTTCGTTTTCGGGTCCTTGTTTTTGCGGAATGCCGATTGCTCACCGGCGTCGCCGCTCCGGTTTTTGACCGCGAACCCAAATCCGTGTACCGGCGAAGCAAACAGACTCCGGCCCCGGTACACCATCCCTTCGTGGCGGTGTTCCATTTTCACGTGGCAACTGCTCATGGGGCAGCGCGGTGCCCAGCAGGCCAGCAAGTGAACACTGGTAACCAGCAGCAAGCCATGCGTAAGAAGTCGTTTCATGCGGTCGGGCAGCGATTGGGTTTGAAGGGTAACGAAAAAAATGCGTTGAACTGCAAACGCAAAACGCAGTTTTTGTTCTGACCTGATTACAAAAAAACGCCGGTAGCGAAGGATTACCTCCGCCACCGGCGCACACAAAACGGGGATGCCCCTACGCTGAAATAAAGCCTTTCACCAACGCTGTGACCTGTTCGCGCGTCAGCGGCTCGTCGAACGATTCCGACGCGGCGTTGGGCGTGATGGGCATGTTGTTGATGTTGGTGATTTCAATACCCGCCTGCTTGGTGTTTTCTTCCCCGGCATAATTGCCGTACACCAGGCTGTTGGCACTGCCGAGGCCCGCTTCGAGGCCCGTAATCCAGGGCTTGATCGAAAGGTTACCCGTCATCTCCCGGCGCATTTTGCGAATGTGCGCGGCGTGGCGTGCTTCCACCGAGTGGATGTTGAGCGCCGCCGTTAGCACGTCGCCCGTGCCGAGGAGGTTGGGTGCCTGGCCTTTGTAGGCGCGCACGCCGGTGTCTTCGAGGGTCTGGGCCACGGCCAGAAACAAGCCGTAGTCGTTAAAAGCGTTTTTGAACGGCCCAGTGCCGGTACCGCCGCCACCCGAAAAATCGAAGTTTGGCTTCTTAATCGGCGTACCACCCGCAGCGGTGATGGCCGTTTGCAGAAACTTCACGTGCTTGGCCTCGTGGTCGGTGATGATGCCGATAGCCTCGCGGCTGGAACCGGATGGAATGGGTGCTTGTGCCATACCAGTAGCGTAGAATTCGGCTTCGAGGTATTCGAGCAATAACGCGAAGTTGAGCACGTCGAGCACCGACGACGACTGGGCGTAGGCCTTGTTGAACATGGTGCCCAGGGCCACGGGCACGGCGGCAGCGGTCAGTTTTTTGCCGAGATTGGCAAACTGGCGCATAGCCGCCCGGCGGGTATCGAGCCGACCGTACACTTCGGGATCGTGCTTTTCGATTTCTCCTAAAATATTCAGAATGTTCATGAGCGTAATGCGTTTGAAAAGTGAGATGAACGGTTACATCAAGCCACTGCCAGTGAGATCAATCTTGTCTTTGATGAACTTGCCGGCGATGCTGAGCACTTCGCTGGGGGCTTTGGCCTGATCCAGCGCATTCATCGGGTCTACGCTGTTGGAGAAGTTGTTGTTGATGAGCAAATCGCGGATCAGGGAGGCGTGACGGGCTTCCACCGAGACGATCTTGCCGGCCAGCGTCAGGTAATCGGCACTTTTGAGGTACCGTCCCGCTCCGTTGTAGGCGTTCACGCCCAAATCTTCGAAGGCCTGAGCCGCTGAGAGAATACCCAGGCGGTTGGAGAAATCGATGCTGCTGAAGTCGGGCGTCAGGCCTTTGATGGCGGCGGCACCGAGGGCGTTTTTGAAGAATTCGCGGTGCGCTACTTCGTGGTCGCGGATGTCGGTGATCAGGTTCAGTTCGTCGCCCATCAGTTTGCCCGACTGAATCACCTGAATGTAAAAGGCGGCTTCGAGTTGCTCGAGGGCGTAGGCGTAGTTGAGTACGGCCACGTCGCCCGAACCAAGCATGACCGCGTCCGCTTCCACCCGGGCCCCACGCCCATTGGGACCGACGTCTTCCCGGTCCGTGCAGCCAGTCACCAGGGCCGTGGTGACGAGCGCTGAGGCCCCGGCATAGCGCAGAAAAGTACGCCGTTGTTGATTCTCCGGCAAGGTGTCGTCCTGACGCTTACCCTCGGAGGTTGCTTTCGCAATGAAGTGAAACATGAAGAGTAATGGTTTTGAGTGAATATGTTGATGAGGATGGTGTGGGGACGAGGCAGTCGATAAAGACAAAACCTGAGCACTTTGATAGACTAAGGGTGTGCCTGCATCGAATGTTCCGTTAATAATCAGCCTTCGCCAAAACCTACGGCCCGATGGGCCACCAGGATGTTGGCGAAGGCGTTTTTTCTGAATATTCTGTTTTTTTACCCCTTTTTGCCGCCGATTTACCCAACGCTTCTCGGAGTGGGATGTCTTGAAAGTATTCAGCGCGAATGTTTTTATTAAAAAATTTCCCGGAAATAAACCATAATCAAAAACCATCGCCGTATGAGTTGGCGATGGCTTGATGATAAAAACAAAAGTTGTGAGGAAAAAACAGGCCAATTTCCCCGTTTGAGGAAAAATCAGGTCAGGTCCCAGCCGCCGCTTCATCGACGAACCAGTGCAGGTTGCCGTTAATCGGGTGAACGCGCTCCGCCGGAAGCTCATCGGATTGGGCCGGTTCGCCCAATGCCTGGCGCAGCACCCGGGCTAAGACCGGAGCTTTTTTCGCCCCCGCCACCAGAAAGGCCACGCAGTCGGCCCGATTGACCACCGGTGCCGTAAGCGTAATGCGGTACATGGCCTGGCTTTCGAGAAAAAATGCTTTCACCCAGACCTGCTCCTCCCACACGACCGGGGTACCGGGAAACAGCGAAAGCGTGTGCCCATCGTCGCCCAGGCCGAGCAACACGAGATCGAACGTGGTCGGTTGGCCGTCAAAATAGGTGTGCAAGAGGCCTTCATATTCTGCCGCCGCCGTTTCTGGGTCAACGTCCGTTCGCATGACGTGGATTTGGTCGGCGGGCACGGGTACGTGGTCGAGCAGGGCGCGGTAGGCCATGCGGGCGTTGTTGCGGTCGTCGGTGAAGGGCACGGCGCGCTCGTCGCCCCAGAACACGTGCCACTTTTCCCACACAAATCGGCTCCGGTATTCGTCGGTCGTCAGTAATTCAAACAGCGTCTGCGGCGTACTTCCCCCCGACAAAGCAATGGTAAACCGGTCCTGCCGCTGCAAAACACTGCTGACGTACGAAACCAACCAGTCGGCCACGGCGCGGCTGAGGGTTTCCGGGGTTTTAAAGCGGTGCAGTTGCATGGCTGAAGCGATTATTTTTTGGCCGGCAGCGTCACCCAATGGTGTCCGTCCTGGGCGATGAGGGCTTCGGCGTCTTCAGGTCCCCACGAATCGGGCGCGTAGTTGGGGAAATCCACCGGCGGGCGGGCCTCCCAGGCTTCCAGAATTGGCGTGATCACCCGCCAGGCGGCGTCCACCTGGTCGGCGCGCATGAATTGGGTCGGGTTGCCCGCCATGGCGTCGAGCAACAAGGTTTCGTAGGCTTCGGGCTGCTGGCCGTCGTAGGCGTCGGCGTAGCTGAACACCATGTCCACCGGATTGAGTACCATGCTCTGACCGGGGCGTTTGGCCTGAAACCGCAGGCGGATGTCCATTTCGGGCTGAATGCTGATGGTCAGCCGGTTGGGTCGCCAGGTTTCGGCGGCTTCTTCGGGAAAGGCGTAGTGCGGGGCGGGCTTGAACTGCACGGTGATGACGGTCGTTTTTTCGTGCAGGTATTTTCCCGAACGCACGTAAAACGGCACGCCTTCCCAGCGCCAGTTGTCGATGAAAAACTTCACGGCGGCAAAGGTGTCGGTGGCCGAATCGGGCGCGACGTCTTTTTCCTGGCGGTAGCCTTCGACTTCTTTGCCCTTCATCCAGCCTTCCGAATACTGGCCGCGCACGGCAAAATCGCGGACGTCTTCGCGCGGAATCCGGCGGATGGCGTTGAGCACGTCTACTTTTTTGTTGCGGATTTCATTCGCCTCAAACGACACCGGCGCTTCCATGGCCACCATGCAGACGAGTTGCAGCAGGTGGTTTTGCACCATGTCGCGCAGCGCGCCGGAGCCTTCGTAATAGCCACCGCGCCCTTCCACCCCGACGGTTTCGGCGGCGGTAATCTGCACATGGTCGATGTAATGGCGGTTCCAGAGCGGCTCGAACAACGCGTTGGCAAAGCGCAGGGCAATGATGTTCTGCACGGTTTCCTTGCCCAGGTAGTGGTCGATGCGGTAAATCTGGTCCTCGGCAAACAGCCCGCCAAGCAACTGATTGAGTTCACGGGCGCTGGCCAAATCGTGCCCGAAGGGTTTCTCCACCACGATTCGCGCCCGGCGTTTGTCACCGCAGAGGGGCAACGCGGCCAGTTTGGTGGCAATGTCGGGCACCAGTTGCGGAGCCACGGCCAAATAAAACAACACGTTGAGTGTGTTGCCCCAGGCTTTTTCTTTGCCCTGCACGAAGTCGGCGATTTCCGGAAACTTCGGGTCCTTTTCGGCGTCGAGCGGGAGGTACGTGATTTGTTCGGCGAACTTCGCCCAATCGCCGTCCTTGCCCTTCTGCCGCGAAAATTCCTCCACGCCCTCCAGCAGCCGCGCCCGGTAGGTTTCGTCGGTGTACGGGCTGCGGCCCAGCCCCACCACGGCAAAGTGTTCGGGCAGGTAACCGTCCATGAACAGGTTGAACAGCGCGGGCGTGAGTTTGCGGAAATTCAAATCGCCGCTCCCGCCGAAGATGAAAAGCACGGTGGCGGGGGGACGTTTGGTGGAAGGAGTCATGGAAGAAAAGCCGGTTGATGAGGCGGTGCAAGTTACCGATCGCGGTTGGTCGAAGCAAGCCAACCGGAAGCCCGTTAGTCGTCGCAATTCGTACCTTTGACCGAACGCTTACCTCTACCCATCGAGCATGAAAGTTCTTTTTTGTCTCCTCCTGGTGTTGGGTTTTTTTGACCGGCGTCCGTGGTCAGGTGCCTTTTCAGAATCCGAATAACCAGAATCACTACACGGAATCCCAGGCCCGGCTGGAAATTGAAAAGTTATACGACAAAGTCGAAGCGGGAGCGGCGATTGAAGACCTGGCCGAAGACGTTTCACAGGATCCGGGCACGTACCTGCGCGGGGGAGTCATCGGGTTTGTCAATCCGGAAAAACACTACGTGGCCGATTTTGTAGCGGTGGTTCAGGCTTTACAAGTTAACGAAGTATCCAAACCGTTTCGGACGGAATTTGGCTACCACATCGTAAAATTGCTGTTCCGGAAAAACGACAAACTCCTGCTTCAACACCTGCTCATCCGGGTTTGGGAATAGGCGGGCTTCGCTAAAATACATTTCCATGAAAATCGCCATCGGCTCCGACCACGCGGGCTTTCGCTACAAAGAAAAAATCGAACAGTTGCTGATTTCCCTCGGCCACGAAGTCACCGATTTCGGCACCCACGCCGAGGAGCCGTCGGTGGACTACCCGCTCTTCATCCGGCCCGTGGCCGAGGCCGTGGCGCGGGGTGAGGTACAGCGCGGCGTGGTACTGGGTGGCTCGGGCAACGGCGAGGCGATGATGGCCAACCGCATCAAAGGCGTGCGGTGCGCGCTCTGCTGGAACGTCGAATCGGCCCGGCTGGGGCGGCAACACAACAACGCCAACGTGATTTCGCTCGGCCAGCGGATGATTTCGGAAGAGCTGGCGCTCGAACTGGTGCGCATCTGGCTCGAAACGCCCTTCGAAGGCGGGCGGCACCAGCATCGGATTGAGTTGCTGGATGGAAATTGAGGGTGAAAATCCCCTACTCCATCACTTCGTAAATTACCACGGGTTTGGTCTTATTTTTCAGGATCACCTCCCCCACCCGCTCGCACCGGAACGATTCCTTCACGCGCTGGTAGGTGTGTTCCGAAATGACGATCTGCCCGGCTTTGGCCACCGACTGCAACCGCTGGGACAGGTTGACGGCGTCGCCGATGACGGTGTAATCGAGACGGCGGAGCGAGGCTGAACCGATGTTTCCCGACACCATTTCGCCCGTGTTGACGCCGATCGATACTTCGGGGCGGTACGTTTCGCCGCCCAATTCGGGTTGTTGAAGGGTCCGAAACTGGCTGCGCACGGCCAGAGCCGCATCGATAGCGCTGTCGAGGTGGTATTCTCCCCGGAAAACGGCCATGACGGCGTCCCCCATGAACTTGTCCACGTACCCCCCCTGGGCGATGATCTCCTTCACCATGACGTCGAAGTAGGTGTTGAGCAGGCCGACCACTTCATCGGCGGGCAGGCGTTCGGCGATGGCCGTGAAGCCGCAGATGTCGAAGAAAACCACCGTGGCTTCGACGGTCTCGTTGGCCGTCAGGCTCGATTCGAACTCGCGCCGACCCATGAATTTCAGGACGGTTTCATCCACGTACATTTTCAGAATGTTGTTTTCCTTGATGGCCTGCAACGTTTCGCGGAGCTGAGCGACGTGCTTGAGGGTTTTCTGCATCGTCACTTCGAGGTCCTCGAAGTTGATGGGTTTGCACAGAAAATCGAACGCCCCCCGGTTCATGGCCGTGCGGATGTTGTCCATGTCGCCATAGGCCGACACCATCACCGCCTTGATGAGCGGGCTGACTTCGGGCAACCGCACGAGCAGCGTCAGGCCGTCCATTTCGGGCATGTTGATGTCGCTCAGTACGATATCCGTATCCGGGTGTTGCTGAAGTTGTTTGAGCGCGTCGGCCCCATTTTGCGCAAACGTAAATTCATACTGTTGCTCCCGAATTTGCCGCCGAAACTTCTGTTTGATGAGCAGTTCCAGATCACTCTCGTCGTCCACCACCAGTATTTTAGCCTTCATACTGAATCAGTTTCTGTTTCAATGCCGAAAAATCCAGGGGTTTGGTCAGAAAAGCATCCGCCCCGGCGTCCATGGCCTGATGGTAATTTTCCTCGTCGCCGTAGGCCGTAATCATCATCACGTGCGGCGGCGGCTGGGGCTGGCCCTCTTTGATGGTGCGCAGCAGTTCGATTCCGCTCATGCCGGGCATGTTGATGTCCGACAAAATCAGCACGATTTCCGAAGCGTGCCGGTGGAGGTAGTCGAGCGCCTGTTCGCCCGAAAAAGCAAAAGCAAAACTAAGTTCGCCACTGCGAATTTCCCGACGAAACCGCTGCTGGAACAGAATTTCCGCATCTGCTTCGTCGTCGACAACTAATATTTTCATAGAAAAACGGCGATTGACCCATCGGGGAAAGCTGGATGGAAAGTTACTGACAAACTCGGGAATATCGTCCTTCAGCCACCCGCCACGTTGCCGTGTGGCCATTAAAAAAAGCCAGCCATTACCAAAAGCAATGACTGGCTGGGAGGAGCCGGTGGAGGGATTCGAACCCCCGAGAGGTTACCCTTCCTGATTACAAGTCAGGTGCAATCGACCACTATGCGACACCGGCGAAACGCAAGGCAAAAATAAGGGCTGACGTTGGTATTCCGTCGTTACCGGACCAAAAATACCGCATCCCTCGTCTTAAAACTCCTACCCTTCCACCTGCCGGATCACTTTCAGTTGGTGTTTCAATTGCAGCAACTCGCGCTCGGAAGCGGCGATTTTCTTCTCGAAATCGGCCCGCAGCTTCTCGGAATTTTTCGAGCGGGCGAAAAACTCGAGGTTGTTGCGCGTGAGCGAGATGTCGTTCTCAAGGTTCTGAATCTTGCGGCGGATGTCGTTTTCCCGTTGAAACAGGTTCCGCCCGCCGCCGTCTTCGCGCATCAGCGCCGCCTCACTTTCGATCACCAGCCGTTCGCGGTCTTTGCTACTCAGCTTGCCGATGGCACTCACGTACTGGTTGATGGCCTTGATGTAGCGCTGCTGGGTGGGCTGCATGGCGTTGCGCGGAACATAACCCACCTCGCCCCACTTGGCCTTGAATTCGTTGAGCCGATCCAGACTCGGCGCTTCGGCTTTCGCTTCGGCTTCAATTTGTCCGATTAGTTCATTTTTCAGGCGGAGGTTTTCCTCAAATTGCCGGTCGGTCTCGGCGCTTTTGCCGCGTTTGCGGTTGAAAAACTCGTCGCAGGCGGCTTTGAAGCGGTTGAAAATCTTGTCGCGCTGTTTCTCCGACACGTGGCCGATGCTCTTCCAGCGTTTCTGAATTTCAATCACCTGGTTGGTTGCCTCGGCGGAGGTGTCGCTGTTTTCGAGTAACGCCTCGACTTGTTCGCACAGGGCCAGTTTGGCCTTCAGGTTTTCGTCGCGCTTGGCTTCGAGTTGCCGGAAAAACTCGCCTTTCCGCCGGAAGAACGTCTTCACGTCGCCCCAGAATTTCTGGCTGATTTCGCGGCCCTTTTCGCGCGGCATGCTGCCCTTTACCGCATTCCACTGGTCCTGAATGGCCAGCAGCGCCTTGGTTTGGTCGTTCCAATCGTTGATGCTCGACGACTGGAACCCGGTGAAGGTTTCGACCAGGGCGGCGATGTCGGCCTTGAGTTTGTACACTTCCTCGGCCTGTTCGCGCACCGAGCCAAGTTGCTCGCGTTTCTTGCCGTAAAGCGTGTCCATCGCGCCTTTGAACCGCTGCCAGAGCAGTTCGTTGGCCTCGCGCGGTGCCGGACCGATGTGCTTGTATTCCTCGAACAGCGCCGACGCCTCGTTGAGCATGGCTCCCGTGACGGGCGTCTCGGCGGTTTGCTGGGCCAGCTTCTCGACCTTTTCGCACAGCTCGATTTTCTGCTGCATGTTGCGCTTGCGGTCGAGTTCTTTCAACTCGAAATAAATGTCGCGGTTGCTGAAATAGCGGTCGACGAGCGCGTGGTACGTTTGCCACAGCGTGTTGTTGTGGGCCGAATGGATGTTGCCCGCCGCTTTCCACTCGTCCTGAATCTGCTTGAAGGCCGTCCAGCTTTTTTCCGAACTGGTGTTTTGCTCGTCGGCCTCGACCAGCGCTCGCAAGCGGGCCAGCAACTCGGTTTTTACTTTGAAATTATCTTCTTTCTGCCGATCGACGCTCTGGAAGTAGCGGTTGCGCTCCCCCCGAATCTGGCCGTACAGGCTGTCGAACTTTTGGGTGAGGGCATCGGCGCGGTAGGCAAACTCCCCGGCTTCTTCGCCGCGTTCGGCCACCTCGGCCTCGTGGGCTTCGAGGGCGCGCTGGCGGTCGTCGGTTTTAATTTGTTCAAAAAGCGGTTTCAACTCGCGCAACGTCGCGTCGATGCGCTTGAAATCCGCCGCCGAGGGGTCTTTGCCATGAACCGACGCCAGAAGCTGTTCGAGTTCTTTGACGAAATCATCCTTGGAAAAATGAGAATAGTCAACGTGTTGGGCCTCTTCCGCCAGCACCAGATCGGCGGTTTCGGCGGCTTGTTGGTCCAGCGCTTCCTTCTCCGTAATTTCTTGCTGCTCGGTCGTCATTTCGTTCCTCGTCTGGATTTAGATTTGCAAAAATAGAAAAAATCCGCACCTCCGGCGTTTTCCTCCACAGCGGGCCGTGCCAACCGGCGATTCCGTTCTCCATTCTATACGTAAAAAGCGCCGCAAACGTACCCTCAAACGCCCAATTTATGCCCAATCTTGCCGACTTACGGGAAAATTATACGAAGGGAAGCCTCGACGTTGCCGATGTTCTCACCGACCCGACCGCCCAGTTTCGGGTCTGGTTCCACCAGGCCACCGAGAGCCGCCTCCCTGAACCCAACGCCATGCACCTCGCCACGGTGAGTGGCGAGGGTCGCCCTTCGGGCCGGATCGTGCTCCTGAAAGGCCTCGACGCGGGCTTTATTTTTTTCACCAACTACGAAAGTCGCAAGGGCCATGACCTGACGGCCAACCCGCACGCCGCGCTCGCGTTTTTCTGGGTCGAACTTGAGCGTCAGGTGCGCATCGAAGGGCGCATCGAACCCGTCAGCGCCGCTGAATCCGACGCGTATTTCGCCAGTCGCCCGCGTGGCAGCCAACTCGGTGCCTGGGCCTCCGCGCAAAGCCAGCCGGTGGCCAGTCGGGAAGTTTTGGAAACGCGCGAGAAGCAACTTGAGGAAGAATTTGCCGGAAAACCCGTTTCGCGCCCACCCCACTGGGGAGGCTACCGGCTGGTGCCCGATTACCTGGAATTTTGGCAGGGCCGCCCCTCGCGCCTCCACGACCGCATTGCCTACACCAAACAGGAGGATGGAAAATGGAAAATCGAGCGGCTTTCGCCCTGATTGTGCTGGCATTGGTTGGCTGCCGCCATCCCTTCCCCGAACCGGTTGCTCTTGAACCGCTCCCCTCCGGCGTGATTTTATACGGAGAAGGCGAAGTTCGTGGCGATGAGACCGCCTTCGGTTAATCACGGTCTTACGCGACGTCAAGCGTCCAGCCGAGAACGCGTACTTCACGCCATCAACGGGCACTCTTTATCGCGTTGATTCTCTTTTAACTCCGTTTGGAAAAACTAAAAACAACCCCGTGTTCGTCCGTGCCCGGTTTACGTTTCGGCTAACAGGAAAAGAAGTCTCAATTTGGTGTTCCCAAACCAAGCAGACCATCCAGGAAGGCGACTTATTGAGCGTGGATGCAATCCGATGAAATCATTTCAAATCGAACAAACTCCCCGCTCCCACCTGCCGGTACGACGTGAAGCCCTCGCCAAATTCCGCGCCGATGGCGTGGCCGTATTCCTGCCAGCGGGCTTTCAGGAATTCGATGAATTCTTTTGACGAAATGTACGAGGCCGGTTCGGCACTGGCGGGGTCGAAAAACTGACTGCGGTACGCCTGAATGCTCGCCAACTTGGTTTGCCAGTGGGCGCTGATGTCCACGGTTACGTCGGGTTTAAGGTACCGATCCTGGATGTAGTGGAAAAGCTGCCGGGGTCGCCAGGGTTCCTGGGGTGTACCGTCCACCGGATCGAGGGTGCTGATTTGCCGTAGGCCGGACAGAAAACACGCGTCCACGGCCAGCGCGGCGGCCCGCCCGTGATCGGGGTGGCGGTCGTCGATGGCGTTGGCAATAATCAGGTCGGGTTGGTAACGGCGCAAGTACGGAATCAGCCGACGTTGGTGTTCCTCATCGTTCCGGAAAAAGCCATCGCGGAAGCCGAGGTTGTGGCGAACGTGAACGCCCAGCACCCGGGCGGCCTCGTCGGCCTCCTGCAACCGGGTTTCGGGCGTACCGCGCGTACCGAGTTCGCCCCGCGTGAAATCAAGAATGCCCACGGTGCGCCCGTGGGCAATTTCGGAGGCCATCGTACCGCCGCACGACATCTCGGCGTCGTCGGGATGAGCGGCCAGAACCAGTAAATGGAGCTTCATTACGGAATGCGGGTTGGGGATTGCGGATTCGATAGAATCCATGATCTGCAGCCCAAAAGTCCGGCAAAAATCCGCAATCGCCAATCTGAACTCCGAAATCTACTTGATGCGCAGTCGCTTACCCACGGGTAACCGGTTGCTGCTCACGCGGTTGAGGCGCTTGAGCTGGGAAACCGAGATGCCCGTCTTGTCGGCAATTTCGCCCAGCGTGTCGCCCCGGCGCACCCGGTACCAGAAAGTTTTGCGCGTCCGGCGCTTTTCGCCGCTGGCGTATTCCATCTGGTTGCCACCGCCCCGCAGGTAATCCCAGACTTTGGCCGTGAGCAGGTAGTGCTCGCCTTTGATCGTGTTGGCGGGGAAGGAATAGATTTCGAGCGGAGCGAAAGGGTTGCCTTCGTAGCGGGTTTCAAAGTGCAGGTGCGACCCCGTGCTGCGCCCCGTGCTGCCGCCCAACCCGAGCAAATCGCCTGCCTTGACCAATTGCCCCGACTCGACCGACTGGCTGGAAAGGTGCCCGTAAAGCGTTTCGAGGCCGTTGTAGTGCCGCACGACGACGAATCGCCCGTAACCGCCGCCGTCGAAAGCCACCACCCGCACGATGCCGTCGAAGGCCGCGTACACCGGGTCGCCGGTTTCGAGGTCGAGGTCCACCCCCGAGTGCCAGCGCCCCCAGCGCGGGCCAAAAACGGAGGTCATTTTGCCTTCGGTCAGCGGGGCGGCCCACATCCGGTTTTTGGGCGGGTCGTAGAGTTGTAGGTCGATGACGCCATCAAAGTCTTTGGCGTCGATGCCGTACGGGTCGATGGTGCGCGAATCCCAGACGGAATAGTACGAGGCCACTTTCACGAAGTCGTCGCCCACCTGCACTTCTTCGTCCACTTCCACCGGCACGGTTTCGCCTTTGTTGATCGTCGTGGTATCGGCGGGGCTGACCACGACCGGGTTGGGCGCTTTAGTGGGTTCGAACTGGCTGTTCACCCGCAACGCCGGGGCGGGTTCCTCGTCGAGTTGAAACTCGTCGTCCTTCTTTTTCGACTCCGCGCTGTTTTTGGGTTTGATGCTCAGGTTTTTCTTGAAAAGACCCCGCTCCCGGCCCTGCGCGGCAACCCGGTACGACCCCAACCCACACGCAATCAAACACAGAAAAAGGAAAACGAAACGCTGCATAAAGTCAAAAAAACGGAGCGGCTTCCGCTGGATTATCCGGTCAGAAGCCGCTCGTATTCAGGTGGTTGCTGGCGGTGCCGGGCTGAATCGCACCGCGCTTTTGGCGTCCGATGGCCCGGGTAGCCGACTTCAGCCAATTACTTTTTCGTTGGCTTCCACGGCGGCCAGAAAACGCTCCGCGTCGAGGGCGGCCATGCAGCCCGTACCGGCGGCAGTGACGGCCTGCCGATAGACGAAATCCTGGGCATCGCCGCACGCAAACACGCCTTCCACGCTCGTGTGGGTTGTTCCGGGAACGGTCCGGATGTAGCCGTTATTGTCCATTTCCAGTTGCCCGGCGAAGATTTTGGTGTTGGGCTGGTGACCGATGGCGACGAAAAAACCGGTCACCGGCAGGTCGTATACCTCGTGAGTGAGGGTGTTGCGCACGTGCGCTCCCGTTACGCCCGCCTCGTCGTCGCCGAGAATATCGAGCGTCTCGGTATTCCACAAAATTTCGATGTTGGGCGTGTTCATCACCCGTTTCCGCATGATTTGCGAAGCGCGCAATTCGTCGCGGCGCACGAGCAGGTACACCTTCCGGACGAGTTTGGCGAGGTAACTGGCTTCCTCAGCGGCGGTATCGCCCCCGCCCACCACGGCTACGTCCTGACCCCGGAAAAAGAAGCCGTCGCACACAGCGCAGGCCGACACGCCCTTACTGTAAAAACGCTCTTCATTCTTCAAGCCCAGCCACTTGGCCGTGGCTCCGGTGGCCACGATGACCGCGTCAGCGGTAACTTCATTCTCAAAATCGACGGTTACTTTTTTCAATTCCCCCGAAAAATCAACGCTGGTCACCATGCCGTAGCGAATGTCGGTGCCGAAGCGCCGGGCCTGTTTTTCCAGATCCTGCATCAGTTCAGGCCCCCCAATGCCGTCGGGGTAGCCAGGGAAATTCTCGACGTCGGAGGTGATGGTGAGTTGCCCGCCGGGCTGGCTGCCCATGTACATGACGGGGTTGAGGTTGGCGCGGGCCGCGTAGATGGCGGCGGTGTAGCCGGCGGGGCCGGAACCGATAATGAGGCAGGGAACGTGCTCGAGAGCCATATGAAACGAGTAGTCAGTGGGCAGAAGGCTGGTTACGGGCCTCCGCACGGTCGGGTTGCTGACCGCAAACGGGCAACACACTTTCCAGTGCAAAAATTGCAGAATTTGCCGGGAAAGGCAACGTCCGGCGGGCAGGCGTCAGAGAATTCGTGCTTCGATGCGCCGGTTTTGCCGCCGGGTGTCGTCGGAGGTGTTGGGCACCACGGGGCGGGTTTCGCCATATCCTTTGGTTTCGAGCCGGGCAGCGGCAATGCCCGCGCCGGTCAGGAAATCGCGCACGGAGTTAGCGCGTTTCTGCGAAAGGTCGAGGTTCTTTTTGTCGTCGCCCACGTCGTCGGTGTGGCCCGAAATCTCCAGGCGCAGGGCCGGGTTGGCCTTCAGCAACCGAACGAGTTTTTCGAGTTCGGGCTTCGACTTTTC
The DNA here is from genome assembly GCA_965249815.1 of Spirosomataceae bacterium. Classification (GTDB taxonomy): domain Bacteria; phylum Bacteroidota; class Bacteroidia; order Cytophagales; family Spirosomataceae; genus JAJAZB01. The sequence goes on from CBDFMV010000003.1 coordinate 4,235,389, forward strand.
ATCCAGGTCCCATTTCCCGGTTTCAAAAAACACGTTGTTGAGCACCTCGCGGGTGTCTTTGCGGAGGGGTTCGAGCAACAGATCGAGGCGCTGGTCTTCGCCGCCGTTTTTTCCCGAAAAATCGAACGACAGGCTTTTAAAAAAATACCCCGCCCGGCTCACCGTCACGGCGTACTGCCCGCCTGCGGTCAGTACCGCGGCGTAACTGCCTGTGGCCGGGTCCGCCGTGACGGTGCCCTCGGGCTGGTTGGTCGCCAGGTTGAAAATCTCGACGTCCGCGCCCACGGGTTGCTTGCTGCGGGCGTCGAGCACGAGTCCCTTCAGCACGCTGGCCCGTTTGAAGCGGGCGGTCAGTGGCTCGGGCATGGCGCACTCGTACAAGCTCGACCGGCGGCGGTCTTTCTCGATGCGCTCTTCGACCGAATAAAAACCCCGCTTCCCGTCGGCACTGACGTACAGCCCCACCTGATCTTCGTGGGTGTTGAGCGGGTAGCCCAGGTTTTCGGGTTTGCTCCAGCCGTTGTTCTGCCGTTCGGTCATCCACAGGTCGAAACCGCCCATGCCCACGTAGCCTTCGGAGGCAAAAAACAGCGTCCGCCCGTTGGCATGCAGAAACGGCGACACGTCGTCGTCGGGCGTGTTGACGCCCGGTCCCAGGTTGCGTGCTTCGCCCCACTGCCCGGTCCCATCGCGGCGGCACACCCACAAATCGCGTTTGCCCAACCCGCCGGGCCGGTCGCTGACAAAATACAGCGTGCGGCCATCGGCGCTGAGGGCGGGCTGCGAATCCCAGGAAGATGAATTGACGTCGGCCCCGAGGTTTTCGGGGTTGCTCCAGTCGTCGCCGTTGCGGTAGCTGACGTACAAATCGCAGTTGCCAAAGCCGCGCCGCCGCCCCTGGCAGACGGTGAACACGAGCGTACGGCCATCGGCGGAAATGGCGGCAGTGCCTTCGTTGTCGGGGGTGTTGATGACGCTGGACAGCGACACGGGCTTCGACCAGCCCAGTTCCTCCACCCGGCGGCTGACGTACAAATCCTCGTCGCCGAGGGGTTTTTCGATGCCCGTAAAAATGAGTGTTTCCTGGTCGGCCGTCAGCACCGGAAAGTACTGGGAATCAAAGGCGTTGACCACGTCCGGCAAGCGATTCACCCGAAACGAAAGCGGGTGTTTCAGGGATTCTTCGGCAAATTTCACTGTGGCCAGTTGCCGTTCCGCCCGCCGCGCCAGCGGGCTGCCGGGAGCTTTCGTCAGCAGGTTGTCGAGGTAAAACCGAGCGTTGGCGTACGCGCCTTTTTTCAGCGAAAAACTACCCAGCCAGCCGTACGCGGGCAACGTGATGGGCGAATCAGGCTTAAATTTCAACGCTTTGTCGTACCACTCGGCGGCTTGTTCGGGTTGGCGGTCGGCGTCGTAGAGGCGGGCGATCTGGAAGCAGGCTTCGCCGAAATCAGGGTCTTTTTCAAGGGCCTTCCGGTACAACTCCATCGCCTCGGCGGGCCGGCGCTCGGCGTTGCGTTTGGCGGCCAGTTCGTACGCGTCCTGCGCCTTTCGGTTGGGCGAAAGCTGGGCGAAACAGTGGGCAGTGGGCAGTAGGCAGTGGGCAATCACAACTAAACAGCGCAAAAGCAGCCGGTAAGGCTGCACCCGAAAACTGCCCACTGCCCACTGCCCACTGCCCACTGTTTTCATGGGATGTTCATGAATTTATGCGTTTGTAACGAAATGCGCCAGCGTGGATTGCCCTTCACGTAGTCGATCATCAGCGGCAGCATTTCAGGCTGCTTGCCCCATTCGGGCTGCAGCAGCAACTGGCAGTCGGGCCGTACGCGGGCGGCCTGCTCCTCGGCCCAGCGGAAATCGTTGCGGTTAAAAACGATGACCTTCAGTTCATCGGCGCGCTCGTAGACGTCGGCGAGGGGCTTTTTGAATTTTTTCGGGGAAAGACACACCCAGTCCCAGGTGCCGCTGAGCGGGTACGCGCCGGAAGTTTCGATGTTGGTCTGGAAACCGGCTTCGCGCAAGGCGGCAGTCAACTCGGTCAGATCGTACATCAGCGGTTCGCCGCCGGTTACGACCGCCAGACGGGCCGGGTAGCAGGCCGCTTCGGCCACGATGGCCTCAATCGCGACGCGGGGGTGTTTGTCGGCGTTCCACGAATCCTTCACGTCGCACCAGTGACAACCCACGTCGCAACCCGCCAGTCGGATAAAATAGGCCGCCCGGCCCTGGTGAAAGCCCTCGCCCTGGAGCGTGTAGAAGGCTTCCATCAGCGGTAACGGCTGCGCTGTGGCAAGTTCAGCGGACGGAGTTGAGAGAAAGACGACTTCGTTCAAGGCAGTTTTTCCTGAAAAATGGGGCGGTCCCCGGTGAATTCTTCCAACAGAATGGCTTCCTGAATGATTTCCAGCAGGGCGTCTTCTTTTTCAGCGTGGGAAATCATGGTGCCTGATCAACGCGGCCCATTCGCAAAAACACCGGGAAAACCACTTCGTTCACCCTGCTTTCCGGCCAGAGCGGGCGAAGTTTTTCCACAAGCGTACCAACCGGGCTGTAGCTGTGTTGTTGCCGGAATTTGTCCACGCTCGACCAGGTAGCGAAATACCCGGCCAGTTCGTCCATCGTCCAGTGCTTGACCATCGGAAAATCAGGCGCGGGAATTTCGCGGAACGGAAAAGGCACTGTTTGGTAGCGTTCCATCACGTACCGGCGCTCCGGTGCCCAGTACGGCCCGACGACGTTTTCGTAAAAATCGAAGATCAACCGGTCGATTTCCGGAGTGATATTCAACAGTTCGTACCCCCAGACGGCCAGCACCCCGCCCGGCTTCGTCACCCGCCGGACCTCCGCGTAAAACCGTTCGAAATCGAACCAATGCAGGGCCTGACCCACTGTCACCAAGTCGAATGAATGTTCTAATAGGAAACTTTCTTCGGATTTAGCAACTTGATAATGAATGTTTTGTCTCGAAACGGCCTGCGCGAGTTGTCTTTCGCTCAGGTCGGTCGCTTCGACCCACTGAAAATGTCTGGCCAGTTCCACTGCTACCTGCCCGTTGCCCGTGGCGCAGTCCCAGGCGGCTTCCCGGCCCGTCACGTGGCTCAACACGAACTCGTACAACGCCGTCGGGTACGTGGGCCGGTACCGGGCGTAGCGGTCGGATTGACGCGAGAATAGGTCTTTCATCTACCAAATAACCGGAACGGCGTACGAAGTAAAGTGACTATCTTGGGTCAATACGGTGAAGTTTTCTACCATTGCCTGTGCAATAAGCAGTCGGTCAAAAGGATCACGATGGTGCAACGGCAAAACTGAATACGTCACGGTGTGTGGAAATTCAAGTGGCAGGACATGAAACCCATTTTCTGCCACCTTTTTCTCCAATTCATCGAAAGGGCGCAACAACGTCAGTTTACCGACATTGACCTTGACGGCTATCTCCCAGAACGTCACTATACTCACCCACTTAGCGCTGATTGGATTTTCGATGGCCTCCCGGGCGGCCTGGGACAGGCTCGACTGTCCTTCCAAAAACCAAATGAGGGTATGTGTATCAAGGAGCAAGTTCATTCCATGTACTCTTTAAAATCATCGAGCGGAGCGTCAAAATCAGGGGCGAGGATAAACATTCCTTTCGCACTTCCGAACACTGGACGCTTTTCAGGTTGGGCCTTTTTCTCCCGCAGAGAATCCACGAAATCAGCCACCTGGCTTTGCAGGTCGGGAGGAAGTTCCTGAATTTTTTGAACTAACGTCAAGGTATCCATAACGTGCTTTTTTTCTCGAAAATACTGGTTTTGCCCGGCAATTGCAACCCTACTTTCGCTGCGCTTCCACCACCGCAATCGCCACCATGTTGACGATTTCCCGGACGCTACTGCCCAATTGCAACACGTGGACGGGCTTTTTCAAACCGAGCAGAATCGGCCCGATGTATTCGAGTTCGCCCGCTTCCTTGAGCAGGTTGTAGGCGATGTTGGCCGCCGAGAGGTTCGGGAAAATCAAGACGTTCGCGCCCTCGTCGGCCAGTTTGCTGAACGGGTAGCTTTCGCGGACGAGGTCGGTGTTGAACGCCAGGTGCGCCTGCATTTCGCCTTCCACCACCCAATCGGGGTGTTTTTGTTGGAGAAGTTCGGTGGCCCGGCGCATTTTCTCGGCGTCTTCGCCCGAGGCGGTGCCAAAGTTGGAGTATGTCACCAGCGCGATGCGCGGCCGGATGTTGAATTGTTCGACGCCCTCGGCGGTCAGTTCGGCGATTTCGACCAGTTCGTCGGCGGTTGGGTTAAAATTGACCGTCGTATCGGAAAAGAAAATCGGGCCTTTTTTGGTGAGCAAAATGTACATTCCCGCCACTTTTTTGACGCCTTCCTCGCGCCCGATGATTTGCAGGGCGGGCCGAATTGTGTCGGGGTAGTTGCGGGTGAGGCCCGAAATAAGCGCGTCGGCCTCACCGGTTTCGACCATCATCGCTCCGAAGTGGCTCCGCAGGCGCATGAGTTGGTCGGCCTCCTGGCGGTTGACGCCCCGGCGTTTGCGTTTCTCGAAAAACTGCTGTCCGAATTGTTGAACCCGCGTATCAGCCTCCATTGAACGGGTGTCGATGATGGGCACTTCGGCCAAATCGAGGCTGTTTTCGGCCACGATGGCGCGGATGCGGTCGTGATTGCCGAGCAGAATCGGGTAGGCAATGCCCTCGTCGCGCACCTCCTGGACGGCCTTGAGCACGGTCAGGTTTTCGGCGTCAGCAAAAACGACTTTCTTCGGGTCTTTCTTGGCTTTGCTCGTGATGACCTTCGTCAGTTGGTTGTCCAGCCCGAGGCGTTTGGCCAGCGTCAGTTCGTATTCCTCCCAGTTCTCAATCGGATACCGGGCCACGCCCGACTCCATCGCCGCCCGCGCCACCGCCGGAGCCACGGTCGTAATCAGGCGCGGATCGACAGGTTTGGGAATGATGTAGGTACGGCCAAACGTGAGGTTTTTCTCGTTGTAGGCCATGTTGACCATGTCGGGCACCGGCTTTTTGGCCAGTTCGGCCAGGGCGTAGGTGGCGGCCAGTTTCATGGCTTCGTTGATCTCCGTGGCCCGGACGTCAAGCGCCCCCCGGAAAATGAACGGGAAACCGAGCACGTTGTTGACCTGGTTGGGGTAATCGGAGCGGCCCGTGGCCATGATGATGTCCGGGCGGGCGGCGGTGGCTTCTTCGTAGGAAATTTCGGGCGTTGGGTTGGCCATTGCGAACACGATGGCATCGGTGGCCATGCTCCGGACCATGTCCTGGCTGAGTACGTTGCCTTTGGAAAGCCCGATGAACACGTCACTGCCGACCATCGCTTCTTCGAGCGTGTTCAGATTCCGGGCGGTGCCAAATTGTTTTTTCTGCGTATCGAGGCCCTCCCGGTCGGCGCGGATCACACCCTTCGAGTCGCACATGACGATGTTTTCCTGCTTCGCCCCGAGCGAAATGTAAAGTTTGGAGCAGGAAATGGCCGACGCCCCCGCGCCGTTGACGACGATTTTCACGTCGCCCAACTTCTTGCCGACCAGTTCGACGGCGTTGAGCAGCGCGGCCCCCGAAATGATGGCCGTGCCGTGCTGGTCGTCGTGCATGACGGGGATGTTCAGCTCTTTTTTGAGCCGTTCCTCGATGGCAAAACATTCGGGTGCCTTGATGTCTTCGAGGTTGACGCCGCCAAACGTGGGTTCGAGAATTTTGACGGTGCGCACGAATTCGTCCACGTCGGTGGTGTCGAGTTCGATGTCGAACACGTCGATGTCGGCGAAGATTTTGAACAACACGCCCTTGCCTTCCATCACGGGTTTGCCGGCGGCGGGGCCGATGTTGCCCAAGCCCAGCACGGCGGTGCCGTTGGAAATCACGGCCACCAGATTGCCCTTGGCGGTGTATTTGTACACGTCTTCGGGGTGGGCGGCGATTTCGAGGCACGGCTCGGCCACGCCCGGCGAGTAGGCCAGCGAGAGGTCGCGCTGGGTTTCGGTTTCTTTGGTGGTGACGACTTCAATCTTGCCCGGACGGCCCTTGCTGTGGTAATCGAGCGCGTCCTGCTTCCGGATGACTTTATCCATGGGAGGGTCTTTAGTTTGGTGGGGCGAAGGTAGAAAAATTCCCCGAAGGGAGGCCCGACCCCCGGCGACGTTCGCATCGGGCCGTTCTCCGAAAATCGTTAGAACTAAGTATTTCCGGCCCCGGCGTCCGTGCGGAGCTTTGCCTCGAAACCTCGCATCCTCCCATGACAACGACCAACCCCGGCGATGGCGGCGCGGGCCACCGCAGCAACGCCACGGTGCCCGGCGGATCCGGCTACGCCCCGCCGCCCGCCGGTGGCGGCGCGCCCCGCCGCAAAACGATGATCGACAGCGGCGACGAACTGCCCGCCGAAGCGGCCGCCGCGCCCGAAAACACGCTGGCGGGCTTTCTGGTCTCGTTTTCGCGCAGCGAAACGGGCGAATTCTGGGCGCTTCGTGAAGGCAACAACGCCCTCGGTAGCAGCACCGAAAACGACGTGCAGCTTCCCGAACAGCGCGTCAGCGCCAAGCACGCCAACCTCAACGTGCGCCACGACCCCGGCACGGAACAGTGGAAGTTTCAGTTGGTGGACCTGAGTTCGTCCAACGGCACCTACCTCAACGGCCAGCGCCTCGACATCTTCACGGGCGTGACCGTCGAGCCGAACGCCAAAATCCGCCTCGGCGGCTACGAACTGCTCTTGATCTCCGCCGACAAATTCGCCCACGGCCTCAGCCGCAACGACCAGTTCAAAGCCACCCAACCGGCGTTCGACTACTCCGCCCGCGACCTTTACGGCGGCGACGACCGCACGCGGGCGGCGTACTGAAGTCAGGTTTACGGTTTCCGGTTTAGCGTTCTCAGTTGTCTTGCTGAAACTGTAAACCGGAAACTGTAAACCGGAAACCGAGAACTCCCGATGGTTACCCTCGAAGGCCTGAACGGCACGTACACCTTTGACCCGCAAAACCCCACTACCCGGCTCGGGCAGGGTGGCATGGGCGTGGTGTTTCGGGGCGAAGAGGCGGGCAGTGGCCGGGCGGTGGCCGTCAAGGTGCTGTACCGCGAACTCACCGCCACGGCCAGCCACGTGGAGCGGGCGCGGCGCGAGGCGGCGATTCAGATGAAGCACGAGAATTTACTGGAAATGCTCGATTTCGTGGAAGTGGGCGGCATTTACCACAGCATCAGCGAGTTTCTGGAAGGCGAAACCCTGGCCCGGCGGCTCGACGCGTTGCGGCCAACGGGGCAAATTCTGCCGTTCGACGAAGTCAAACGGATCGTCAACGCCCTGCTCGACGCCCTCGAAGCCCTCCACCAGCACCAGCCGCGCATCGTTCACCGCGACGTGGACCCCTCGAACCTGATGCTCTGCACCGACGGGCGGGTGAAACTGATGGACTTCGGCGTGGTGAAACTCAACGACGGCACGCGGAAATCGCTCACGAGCATCGGGGCCATTATTGGCAAACCGCACTACTCGGCCCCGGAGCAGATTCGCAACCGGCCCGGCGACGAGGTGGACGAAAGCACCGACCTCTACGCGGCGGGCATCACGGCCTACGAATTGCTCACGGGCGAGGTGCCCTTCGACGCCCCCAACGAGTACGACCTCATGCAGTTGCAGATGCAGCGCCCCCTGCCCCGGCACCCGCGCCTGAGCCGGGCGGCGTTTCAGTTTTTGCAAAACGCCACCGCCAAAGACCAGCGCCACCGCTACCGCAACGCCGCCCAGATGCGCCGCGATTTCGCCCGGTTGCCCAGCGGGCCGGTCGCCCCGCTGCATCAGGCCGTCTGGCAGCGGCGGCCCGTGCAGGTCGCTGCCGTGACATTACCCCTCCTGGCGGTGCTGGGTGGGTTTTTTTACCAAAACCACCGCACGAAAATGGCTGATTATCAAGCGCTCTGCCTTCGGGCCGAAGGCCTGCGAACCGAGGCGAAATTCGACAGTGCCAGGATTGTATTTGGCCAGGCGCTGGCCGTGTTCGACACGGATTCGATTCGTTCCCGCAAAAAAATGATGGAAAACCTGCCCGTGGCCATCGCCCGGCTCGACGCCAAACGCTTCAACGAGGCCTACTGGCGCTTCGCCGCCGACACCACCGACGCCTCGGCGCGCGAGGCATTTTACTACCTCGGCGAATTGACCCGCCTCGGCCAGGGCACCCAACTTAATGTTCCCCGCGCCAATGACCTGTTCCGCCGGGCGGCCCAACGGGGCTACGGACTGGCCAAAAAACGCCTCGGCGACGCGTACGCGTCGGGCGATGGCGTTTCCACCGACTTCGCGCAGGCGGTGGCCTGGTACGAGCAGGCTGCCCACTCGACCGACGCCCGACCGACCGCCCTGTACGGCCTGTACTACGTGTATTCCAGCGGTGGGAATGGCCTTCTCCGTGACTACCCGCGCAGCCTCGGCTACCTGAAAGCGGGTGCGTGGGGTGGCTCCAAATTCGCCCGGTATTATCTGGGTCTGAAATACCGCGACGGCGAAGCCGCGATTCCCCGCAACCTGGATTCGGCGCGTTACTGGCTGGGACTTTCGGCGCAGGCGGGCTACGCCGAAGCCAGCAAACGGTTGGCTGAATTAAACTCAGTTAATTCGTTTACCAACAATGGGTTATCGCTGTTCAAAAACCGCCCAAGCCCCCCGGCCAAAGTCCGCCGCCGATCCGGTTCTTCGTTCTGGGATCGCCTTTTCGGCCCACCCCGGCGCTCCCATTCAAAACGCTGAATCATGCCCGACATCGTCCTCAACGGCCAGCGAGGCACCTACGCCTTCAACCCCTACGACCGCGCCAACTACCTCGGCGAGGGCGGCATGGGGCGGGTATTTGCGGGCGTGGAAGTGGGTACGCGCCGCCGGGTGGCCGTGAAAGTGATTCACCGCGAACTGACCAAAAACCCGCAGGTGGTGCAGCGGGCCGCCCGCGAGGCATCGCTGCAATTCAACCACCCCAACCTGGTGCGAATGCTCGATTTTGTGCAAATGGGCGGCATTTACCACCTCGTGTCGGAATTCGTGGACGGCGAAACCCTCGACAAAACGCCCCGGCCCCGCCCCGAAGCCGACCTGGTTGCGCACCGGCGTTACGTGGTGGAGCGCATCGCCGTGCCCATGCTCGACGCCCTCGCCGTGCTGCACGGTCAGCAGCCGCCCGTCGTGCACCGCGACATCAAACCGGGCAACCTCATGCTCCGGCGCGTGGGTAGCCGCGAACCCGAACTGGTGCTGCTCGACCTCGGCGTGGCCAGCATCGCGGGCGGTCAGCGCCTGACCCAGGCAGGCGTGAAACTCGGTACGCCGCACTACTCGGCTCCGGAGCAGATTCGCGGTGAGCGCGACCGCATCGGCCCCGCCACCGACCTCTACGCCGTGGGCATCACGCTGTACGAACTGCTGACCGGCAAGGTGCCTTTCGACGCCCCGAGCGATTTCGACGTGATGGAAATGCAGGTAAAAATGCCCCTGCCCGCCCACCCGGCGTTGCCGATGCCGTTGTTCAACGTCATCCGCCGGGCCACGGAAAAAGACCCCGCCCGCCGCTACGCCTCCGCCGAAACCATGAAACAAGCGCTCGTGGTGGCCCTTTCGCCGGGACTGCCCGCCGTGAATACCCTGCCGACCTGGCTGCGGGTGGCGCTGGTCGCGCTAGCGTTAGTGTTGCTGCGGTTGGTGTTGAGGAGCGTATTTGGATGAAAAGTGGAGAATATTTAATACGCAATGGTCAATAGTCAACGCTTACCATCCTCATTAACACGTTAAAATTCAATATATTAACTTTATTCAACATTGAGAATTGAATATTGAGCATTGAACATTCTCAAACCAAATTTCCCCATGCTCTCCTACACCTTCCAACTCGCCGACAGCATCGGGGGCCGCACCGAGCAGCAGGACTCGGCCGGGGCCGTCGCCACCCGCTACGGGCTGCTCGTGCTCGTGTGCGACGGCATGGGCGGTGCCCGGGGCGGGGCCACGGCTTCGCGGATGGCGGTCGACATCATCCAGAAGTCCGTCCAGCAGGCCACCGAACCCGACGGGGCCACGGCGCTGACGGCGGCCATCCGGCTGGCCAACCGGGAGATTTTCAGCCGCAGCCAACACGACGACGGCCTGCGCGGCATGGGCACGACCGTCACGGCGTTGCTGGTGCAGGAAACCCACGCCACGCTCGCCCACGCGGGCGACAGCCGGATTTACCAGTTGCGCAAAGGCCGGGTCGTGTACCGCACCACCGACCACTCGAAGGTGTTTGAGTTGGTAAAACGGGGCATTCTGAGTGAAGAACAGGCCCGGCTTTCGGAGGAATCGAACGTGATTTTGCGGGCGTTGGGCATCAAGCCCGAGGTCGAAGTAGAACTCCTCGACCACCAACCCTACCAAAAAGGCGACCGGTTTTTGCTTTGCACCGACGGCATCAGCGGAGCCGTGGCCGAATCCCAACTGCTCGAATGGCTCGACTCGCCCGAATCCGTCGAGACGCTGGCTCCGAAACTCGTTCAGCAGGTCGATGCAGTGGGGTCTCGGGCGGGCGGTGGCCACGACAACCTTACGGCGGCGCTGGTCGAGTGCCGCTCGTCGGCCACCGCCATCCCCCGCGACGGCGTCACCCCCCCGGCCATCAGCCGCTGGCTGCTGCCCGGCGCACTGCTGGCCCTGCTGGTGGCCTACCTCGGCTACGACGGGCTGATTCAGCGGCCCCGTTTTGCCGAAAATAAGAACCGCCTGACGCAGGAAAATGCCCGGCTGAGGCGCGAACGCAGCGGGCTGAAGCACGAACTCGATAGCCTGCGCCGACTCCTCAGCGACCCCGCGCTGCAGGAACCGCTGCGCCGGTTGGCCCGAAAAAACCGGGAAACCGGCCAAATCCCCATCCCGTCGGCGGGGATGGGTAACAAAGGCCTCGTTCCCGTAGATAGAGTCCCCCGCTTGTCGCCGGACGCCCCCTTACCGCCTGATTCATTGGGGAAACCCCACCGCCCCCTCCGGCCCGGTACGCTGGTTTCGCCCGCCCGCGTCCGGGCGACGGGCGGTTCGCGGTAGTGCCGGTGTCATCCACTTTCAAGCCCTCCCTCCTGCCATGCAACTCCTCACCGTAGGCCGCAACCCCGACAACCGGCTCGTCGTCGCCGACCCCAGCCACCGGGTTAGCGGGTTTCACGCCGAACTCAAACTGTACGACGACGGGCGCATCACGTTGCTGGACAAAAGCACCAACGGCACGACCATCAACGGGCAGCTCGCGCCCAAAAACACGGAAGTGCCCCTCCGGCGCGGCGATGCCGTGCTGCTGGCCGACGTGGCCCCGCTCGACTGGAACCGCGTGCCCACGCCCGGCTCCGCGCCCGACGTGCGGGCCAGCTACTCGATTGGCCGCAACCCCGACAACGCCATTCCCATCGCCCACGACCTCCTCAGCCGCTACCACGCCACGCTGCTGGTGGACAAGCGCGGGAAACTATTCATTCAGGACCAGAGCAAAAACGGCACCTTCGTCAACGGCGTGCGCATTTCGCCCTACACCCAGTTTCCGGTGCGGCGGGGCGACGCGGTTTCGTTCGCCAACGTCGCTTCGCTCGACTGGAAGCGCGTGCCGCGTTCTTCGCCGTTTCCAGTTGATTTTTCGGCCCTGCCCCCGTCTCTGACCGGCCTCGACCGGCGCGTGTGGTACGGCCTCGGGGCGGTGGCGTTCGTGCTGCTGGCGTACTTTGCCTTCCGGCCCAGCCTGCCGCCCGCCGAGCGCTACCGCCACAGCGTGGGGATGATTTACACGAAGTGCTTTTTGGTTTACAAACACGGGGACAAACCCCGGTTTTACGTGGGGCGAAACGGGTACGTCGATTTTCAGGAGAAAGCGGATAAACTCGAAATTGACGCGTTCGGCAGCTTCGGATCGGGGTTTTTTCTCGAAGACGAGGGCTTGATCGTCACCAACCGCCACGTCGCGGCTCCCTGGTATTTAAAGAATAAAAGCATGAACCAACTGTTCACGCTGACGGCGGGCAACGGCCAGTTGGGTCATTTCCCTGACAAAGAATCGTACTACAAAAGTGGCTACGAGGCCACCGCGTTTCTGAGTTTTGAAACCTACCTGGCCCTGTGGAACCGCTTTTACCAGGATTTCCAGGGCGGGCTACGCCCCAATTTTGACGAGGGCCGCTTTGCGTTCGTCGGCATCGTGCCTAATGAAACGTCGGTAAACGTGAGCAACTGGCAGGAAGTAGCCCTGCCCTGCGACCTGGTCAAGACCGCCAGCGACGTAAAGGTGGACATCGGGTTGCTCCAGCTTCGCACCAAACAACTGCCTGCGGGCTGCACGGCCGTCAGCGAAAGCGCCATCATCCGCCAACCCAACGACATCCACGAAGGCGACGACGTGCTCATCGTGAGTTTTCCCAGCGCCGAAGAACGCGGGATCAACAACGCCGACAAAAAGCTGAAGGCCACGTTTCTGGCCGGCAAAGTCAGCCAGATCAAAGACCAGTACGACGTGCAGTACAACTCCTTCACCGAACACGGCACCAGCGGCGCGCCGGTGTTCAACCAGCGCGGGCAGCTCATCGCCGTCAACTGGGGTAGCCAGGGCGAAGGCAATAACTACGATTTGGGCACCATCGCCACGCACCTGCGGGCATTGCTGCCCTGAGGTCGGACTGGCTTGCGAAGCCCGGCGATTCTGGCGAACTTTGGGCTGAATCAAGCCTTTGCGATCATGCAACTGACCTTGCCGGATTACCTGCCGCATCGTGCGGGCCTATCCGAACGCGATTTCAAAATAGAACTTGCGGTGATGCTGTACGAAAAAGAGTTGGTTTCAATGATGGGCGGGAGCCACATTGCCGAAATTCCCTTTTTAGATTTTCAGCAGGAAGTGGGTAAACGAGGCGTTGTGGCGCACTACGACATTCACGGTCTGGAAAATGAGTTGAAAACGCTCGAACGATTGCGAAATCAAGGCGCTTTGAAATCGTGATTGTGGTCAGCGATTCGTCGCCCCTCATCAATCTTTCGGCAATTGGCCGACTCGAATTACTCCCCGCTTTATTCGGAACTGTTCTCGTTCCGCCCATCGTGTGGGACGAAATCACAGGCCCGCTTGGTCTTGGCAAACCCGGTGAGATTGAACTAAAAAAAGCCGAATGGGTGGAAGTACGCCCTTGCGCCGATCACCATCTATTCAACTTGCTTCGTAAACGCCTTGATCCCGGCGAGGCCGAAGCGATAGCCCTCGCCGTGGAATTGAATGCCTCGACTCTCCTGATTGACGAGCGGAGAGGACGCACTGCGGCTCAGCAGGAAATGCTCTCAACTACCGGTATCCTCGGCGTCCTGATTGAAGCGAAACGGGCTGGTTTGCTCACCAGCGTAACCCTGGAACTGGATGCGCTGCTTACGTTCGGCTTCTTCATCCACCAGGATTTGTATGAGCACGTTAAAGCCCTCTGCCACGAATAAATCAAAAACGCCCCGGCACACTGCTGCACCGGGGCGTTTCTCTATTCAGCACTCGTCTATTTCTCCGTAAACCGAAACCGCTCGGTAATGCCCTGGTACGCGCGGGCGGTGGCCCCGACGTAAATCTGGCGCGGACGACCGATGGGTTCTTTGGCTTCGCGCATTTCTTTCCACTGGGCAATCCACCCCGGCAACCGGCCCAGGGCGAACATCACCGTGAACATGTTGGTCGGGATGCCGAGGGCGCGGTAAATGATGCCTGAGTAGAAATCGACGTTGGGGTAAAGCTTGCGGGCCACGAAGTATTCGTCGTTGAGGGCGACTTCTTCGAGTTCCTTGGCAATGCCCAGCACGGGGTCGTTCACGCCGAGCTTGCTGAGTACGTCGTCGGCGGCTTTTTTGATGATGCGGGCGCGGGGGTCGAAGTTTTTGTACACCCGGTGGCCAAAGCCCATCAGCCGGAATCCGCTCGATTTGTCTTTGGCCATGGCCATGTATTTCTTGCTGTCGCCACCGTCGGCCCGGATGGCTTCGAGCATTTCGATGACTTCCTGGTTGGCCCCGCCGTGCAGCGGCCCCCAGAGGGCGTTGATGCCCGACGAGATGGACGAAAACAAATTGGCCCGCGACGAACCCACCAGCCGGACTGTCGAAGTGGAGCAGTTTTGCTCGTGGTCGGCGTGGAGAATGAGCAGTTTGTTCAACGCACTCGCCACGACAGGGTCCACGTGGTACGGCTCCACGGGCAGCGCGAACATCATGTTCAGAAAGTTCGTGCAGTAATCGAGCTGGTTGTTGGGGTAATTGATGGGGTGGCCCTGCGATTTTTTGTAACTCCAGGTGGCCATCGTCGGCATTTTGGCCAGCAACCGGATGATGTTCAGGTGGTCGTCTTTGCCGTTGTCGCCCTGGTAAAACGCGCTCATGGCGCATACGAGCGACGACAGCACGCCCATCGGGTGGGCATTGACCGGGAAGCCTTCAAAGATCTTCCGCATGTCTTCGTTGACAATGGTGTGCCGCCGGATTTCGCCCTCGAACTTCGCAAATTCGTCTTTCGTGGGCAACTCGCCGTAAATCAGCAGGTAGGCAACTTCCAGAAAACTCGATTTCTCGGCCAGGTCTTCGATGGCGTACCCCCGGTAACGGAGAATGCCCTCTTCGCCGTCGAGAAACGTGATGGCGCTGCGGGTTGCTCCCGTATTTTTATACCCGGAATCGAGCGTGATGTACCCGGACTGGTCGCGGAGGGCGTTGATGTCAATCGCTTTTTCGTCTTCCGTACCAACCACCACGGGCAACTGGTAGGTTTTGCCTTCCAGCGAAAGTTCTGCAAAATCAGCCATACGAATGGGAAAGGTTTGTCGTGTTAGGTTTGACGTTTGAAGCAGCAGGCTACCGCCAAACTTCAACCATCGGGCCGCGGCGAAATTAGTCTAAAAAAGCCCATGCCGGGTGGTTTCACCAAAAAATTAGTTCACTAACGGATCGCCAGAAACGCGCCCCGGTGGCATTCGCCGAAAATAACCGGGAATGCCCTAAGTTTGTTTGGCGAAAACCCGGCCCAACTCATGCCCCTGACTCCTTACGACTTTACCGTCACCGAACGCTTCCTGCGCTACGTGCGGATCGACACCCAATCCGACCCGCATTCCGACACGTACCCCTCCACCGAAAAACAAAAAGACCTGGGCCGCCTGCTCGCGGAAGAACTGCGGCAGATGGGCCTGAACGACGCCCACCTCGACGACTACGGCTACGTGTACGCCACCCTGCCCGCCAACACCGGCAAGGCCGTCCCCGTGATTTGCTTTTGCTCGCACGTCGATACCTCGTCCGATTCGTCGGGCACGAACGTGAAGCCGCTGATTCACCGCCGATACGACGGCCGAGACCTCGTGCTGCCGGATCACCGGAACGCCGACGATCCCAAGCAAATCATCCGCGAGGCCGACCACCCGGATTTGAAAGACCAGCACGGCAACGACATCATCACCGCCAGCGGCCTGACGCTGCTCGGGGCCGACAACAAGGCGGGCGTGGCCGAAATCATGGACGCCGTCAACTACCTGCTCACGCACCCGGAGGTGAAACACGGTACGGTGAAAATCCTCTTCACGCCCGACGAAGAAATCGGACGCGGCACGGCAAGAGTGGATTTGGAGAAACTGGGGGCCGATTTCGCTTACACCGTGGACGGCGAAACGCGCGGCTCGCTCGAAGACGAGACCTTTTCCGCCGATGGCGTCACCGTCACCTTCCACGGCGTGAGCGCCCACCCCGGTTTTGCGAAAGGCAAGCTGGAAAGCGCGCTGAAAATGGCCGCCGAACTGGTGGCAAAGCTGCCGAAAGACGTCCTTTCGCCCGAAACCACGACGGGCCGCGAGGGCTTCGTGCACCCGGTGAACCTCAGCGGGACGGTCGAAAAAGCCGTCGTCGAATTCATCATCCGCGATTTTACCGAAACCGGCCTGCTGCGCCACGAAGAACTCCTCCGCACCCTCACCGACGAGGTGGCGCGGGCCTACCCCAACTCCCGCGCCGAGCTCCAGGTGCGCGAGCAGTACCGCAACCTGAAGGAAATTCTCGACCAGCACCCCGCCGTGAGCGATTTTGCCGAAGAAGCCATCCGCCGGGCGGGTCTGGAACCGAAAAAAATGAGCATCCGCGGCGGCACCGACGGCTCTCGGCTCTCGTTCATGGGTCTGCCCTGCCCCAACCTGTTTGCGGGCGAGCACGCCTTTCACTCCAAACACGAGTGGGTGTCGGTGCAGGACATGCAACTGGCCGTGGAAGTCATCGTGAATTTGTGCCAGATTTGGGAGGAAAAAAGCTTAGTCATGTTTTCCCTAAACCCAGCCATCTGTGCGCCTCGCTCCCGACTACTCCTTGCGCTGTTCCCCTTTTTGCTCGGCGTGCCGCTGCCATTGGCACGTGAGCGTTTGGATGGTTCGCTACCGCCTTGACGTCGCCCCGCTGGCGCCTGCAACTGGGGGCTACAAATCGCCCGATGATTGCCTTTGAATTCGCCCGCGACGCCCACCGACGGTGCAGGCGCTTTTTGGGCCTCCTACCCCCGTCGATTCCGTTCAGCAACAGAAACAACGGGCGTTTCGGGGACAAAATAGACCGCGCTCAACCGGCGTGGACCTGGCTTGTCTCATGTTTTTATATGGTACTGTTCCTGGCTACATTTTGCCTTGCTCTACGGCGCGGTACCGGCGGCACCTCCTGTGCTGGGGTACCTCGGGGCCACGTTGCTCGCCATAGCTGGCCGCGGTACTGCGATTTTCGTGGAAAATCAGCAGTTATTCGGCATTACCGCCCGCCTGCACAGCCGGTAGCGATTATGCCGTTTTTCTCGCAAACACTCAACCTGTTCACGCGGGTGAAATGGGGACTAATTCCGCTGGCTGATGGTTCCGCTGATTGCTGCCGCGTTCTCTGCGCAGGGCGGGCTGGTTGTCGAAAGGGCAATGGCTTTGGTATCGGCGGTGCGTGTCCGTCGTGCTCGGGGCGCTGGCCGTCGTTCCGGTGCACCGATACTGGTCGGGCCGACGGTGCATCGGTGTTTTCACCAACGTCCCTCTTCCTGCTCTGTTTTTGCTGGTGCTGATGTACACCGCTGCTACTGTCGCCCGGTGGGGCGCAGGCGCAGTCCCCGGTGGCTCTAAAAGGCTTTTTTTCAACGCTAACGATTTCCTTTATGTTGCGTACCTACCTCTTCCGCTCAGCACTGTTGCTTTTCATGGGAATCGCCGCCTGTGGAACCAAAAAAAACGACCGGCACCGGATTCCGGTGCCCGAAGGTCGACACGCTGGCCTACGAGCGGCGCACCTACGAAACCCGCAGCCGGTTTTGCGTCAGTCCCGATTCGCTCTGCGCCGTGGCGGGTTTTCGCTACCCGGTCTTCGCGGGCGACGCCTTCCAGGCGCTCAACGACAGCCTCGTGGCCGACGTTGCGACGGTGGCCGACGCCGACAGTACCGCCCGCCCGCAAACGCTGGCCGATGCCGCGAAAGCCTTCACCGACGGCTACGACGCTTTCATCAAAGACAACCGCGACAGCCTGCGCCCCACCACGGGCTGGTCGCTGGAGGTGAAATCCGCCGTGCTCCGCCAGACCACCCGCTGGGTGAGCGTGGCCCACGCGTGGTATTCGTTTACGGGCGGGGCCCACCCCAACCACGCCACGCGGTACGTCAATTACGACCGGGCCACGGGCCACCGCCTCACGCTCGCCGAATTGTTCCAGGACGATTTTGAAAAAACCCTCACGGGCATCGCCGAGCGGCACTTCCGGCAGCAGGAAGGGCTGACGCCCGCCGAATCGCTCGCGGGCCGGTACTTTTTTGCAGGCGATAAATTCGCCCTCAACGCTAACTTCACGCTCACCCCGACCGGCCTGCGGTTTCTTTACAATCCCTACGAAATCAAGCCGTACGCGGCAGGGGAAACCAGCCTCGACATTCCCTTCGCCGAACTTCAGGGAATATTGAAACCCGGCTCCTTACCGACCGACTCCACCAAAACCACGACCCAACCATGAAACGCGTCCTCGGCATCGGCGGGATTTTCTTCAAAAGTTCCGACCCGGACGCCCTCAAAGCCTGGTACCACGAGCACCTCGGCATCGCTGCCGAAACCTGGGGCAAGCAGTTCTTCTGGCGCGACGCCGACGATGCCGCCCGCACCGGCTCGACCACCTGGAGCGTGATGCGCCAGGAGAGCGACTACTTCGCCCCCAGCGGCGCGGCGTTTATGGTGAATTACATCGTCGAAGACCTCGACGGCCTCCTCGCTGCCCTGCGCGCCGAAGGCGTGACGGTGCTGGACGCCACCGAACCCTCCGAGTTCGGCAAGTTCGGCTGGGTGCTCGACCCTGACGGCAACAAAATCGAACTCTGGCAAGCGCCGAAAACAGAGTAGAGAGAAAAGAGCATAGAGAAAGCAATGCAACGTGTCTTTTCTCTCTACTCTTTTCTCTACCCTACACTCGGATAAACAGTTTCCGGCGGTACAGCCACCAGAGCACCAGCCACTCGATGGTCAGCACCAGCAGGCCGTTGACGAACGGCGCGTAGGCATCGCCGAAAAGGCGGTCATAGCCCGGTCCGAGGTGCGTGTGCAACGCCTTTGACCAAAATCCCGGCAGCGTCTCGGCCAGCACGTAGGCCGCGATGGAGTTCATGCCGATGACTTTCAGCACGAAAAACGGCTTCTGCACCCGCCACACGTCCACCACCGCGTAAAACCCGGCCAGCAGTAGAAAACACCAGCCCCCGCTGAACAGCACCCACGCCGGCGTCCAGATGCGCTTCACGTTCGGGCAAATTCCCGTCAAGTCGAGCAGCAAGCCGAGCGCCAGCCCAGCCAGCCCCAGGCCGACGAACCATTTCAGTTTTTGCGCATCCGTCAGCGGTTTCTGCAAAAAATTTCCCGCCTGCAACCCCAGCAGCATGGTGCCCAGCGTCGGGATAAAACTGAGCGTGGCGTACCCGCCGCCGTTGAACAGGAAGGGCTTTTCGCGGGGAAACAGATTCAAAAACCAGGTGTCGAAGGCCCAGGCGAGGTTTGAGTTTTTGGCCCAGTGGGCGGCAAAGCCCGTCGGTTGGTGCGCCCAACCCGGTTCAACGCCCACGGCACCGTAGTCGAAGTTCGGCCCCGGCAGCGGGTATAGCGCGAAGGCGAGCCAGTACCCCACCAGAACCACCCCCAGCGCCGCCCATTGCGCTTTCGGCGGGGCGTAGCCGAGCAGAAACAAAAACGGGTAGCCGAGGCCGATTTGGGTCAGGGTGTCTTCAAACGTGAAGTAGGTTTGCTCGTGGTGCAGGGAACGAAGAAAAATACCGAGTAAAATCAGCACGAGCGAACGGCGCAGGGCGCGGAGAAACAGCGGCCCGAACGTCGCGCCTTTTTCCCGTTGTACGGCCACGGAAAACGGCAGCACTACCCCGACCAGGAACGTGAACGACGGCTGAATCAAATCGTGCAGGGCGAGACCCCGCCACTCGACGTGGCTCTGGTGGTAACACAAAAACGCCCAGAACCCACTCGCGGGCAGGTTTTCCGAAACGGCGCACAGTTGCAGCACCTCGGCCATCATCAAAAACATAACGAAGCCCCGGTAGGCGTCGGCGGATTGGAGGCGGGGGGGCGATGCAGTGGAGGGTTGCGTGAGCATGGATGAATTCAGGCGAACGGCCTGCAAAATACACCCTTCGTCCTTCCTCTTCCCGAAAATTTGTAACTTTCGGGAAGAGGATCCCAAGCGACTGGGTTAAAAATTCAGGAAGTTGTAGCTGACCGAGAAGAACAAAGCCCCAGCCATGACGTCTTTCATGTAGTTCGATTGGGGAACAAGAAACTTCAACTTTGCGTCAGGATTTTGATAGGCTTCCGATAGGCGTTGTACTCGGCCAATTTCGACGCCGACCGTCAGCACGACCTTATTCTTATCACCGTAGGCCACACCTCCACCCAACAAAAGGCGAGGTTGTGGATTTTTCTGAACGGTCAATCCCACCCCCGCCGAGCCGTGCCAGTACCAGTCCCGGCTTCCGCTGAAGTTTTTCCCGGCGTGTACCAACGCCGATACGCCCCACTCACCGCGACGAGCGTTTTCAGAAATCAAGTCATATGTTGTCGTATCCCGCGCTTTACCGGCAATCGTGACCGATTCGCTTTCCGGCTTGGGGGTGTATACTTCATTTTTCAGCGAACTGTAAAAAAAGCCCGTACTGAATCCATAAAAAGGTTGGGTGGGCAGGCGTAACCGCAGAAAGGTTTGGTAGCCCGACAACGCCGTTCCAGCCGCGGGTTTAAAGGTCAGCGCAATTGTGGTCAACGGATCGTTAATCTCAAACGGAGCGGTTCGGAAGGTAAAATCCGTGTCCGCAATGTTGAGCAACTGCTCTTTCAGGGTCGAAGCGCGGGTAAATAGGTCTTTTTCGAAGGCATCTATCCGCTTCTTCTCTTCTTCCATGTAACTATTCATCAGCGCGTGGAGGTCTTTCAATTTTTCGTCGGCTTCGATGGTCGCTTTACATCCGGCGATGCGCAGTTGATAGGTTCTAAAATCAGCACTCACCGTTGCATTCAACGCTCGGTTACGCGAGGCATATCCTCCGGCACCCACTAAATCGGTGTCAATTTGAGCCGTGGTCCGCATTGCATCGTTCAGAGTAAGCTTGGCGGCATCGATGTTCCAGAGTTTCTTGAGTAACGCAGGACTGGAGTTCTCAAAAAGGTACTGGTTTACTTCATCGTTTAACTTAACGATTTCGGTTGTGTGCGCGGAGAATGCTGCGCTAAGGTCCGTAATTGCTTTGTCCACTTTTCCTGGGCACAGTGGAGAAGGAGCAGGCGTTGTCCCTGACCAATTAGCCGTATACACCACCCCACTCGAAGGAGGAGCAGGAGCCAGGCCAATGATCTTCTCGGCCAGGGCGGCAAGTTTGTCTGCCGCAAAAAAGCTGCCAAGCAAGGCAGGTGGGGTACCCACGGATAGGGCGGAGTCTTTGTTAGAGAAGCTTACGCCAAACACATGCGGGTTGAGGTTGATCACTTCCAACTGAATCCAGTCCGTCGCTTTCAGTGTTCTATCGTTGGGCAAAATGGCACCTCCGGTTGTGTTGAAGGTTTTTGTTGAGAAATCGAACCGAATTCGTTTTGGGCTATCCGGCCCCTGCCCAAAGGTCGTTGCGGATGCGGCAAGTAGGGTGCATAAGAAGTAAATGGACAAACGGTTCATGGCAGTAGAGGGATTTGTTTTTCGTCCCGAAACTGCACAGCCTCAGTCACTTCCCCAAACTCAATCCCCAAATACGGGGAAAATACCCCCTCACCCACCGGGAAAACACGGGATGAACCGCCTGAGTTACCCCGATTCCCGCCACCGACGTTTGATTTCAAGGCATACCGGTTGCCCGCACGTAAAAATTCAGTAGGAAATCAGTTAATTGACGGGGTAGCCTGGTTTATCAAAACAGATTCCCCCGCACCCGCTTCATGCTCCTTGTCAACGAAACCCTCCAACCCACCGACCTTACCGAAAAACTCGCCCGCTTCTGGCAACTTTCCGGCCAGAAAATAGCCCTGATCGAAGCTGGGTACGACGCCACGAACGGCTCGCCCGTTTTCACCGCCGCGGGGAAGTACACCACCCGGGGCTGGACGGAATGGACGCAGGGATTCCAGTTTGGGTCAGCGATTTTGCAGTTCGACGCCACGGGCGACGAGGAGTTTTTAGACTTGGGAAAACGGAAGACGCTGGCGGTCATGGCTCCGCACGTCAGCCACGTGGGCGTGCACGACCACGGGTTCAACAACGTGAGCACCTACGGCAACCTGCTCCGGCTGATGCGGGAGGGCAAAACGCCCCACGATGACTACGAAGCGCATTTTTACGAACTGGCCCTGAAAATCTCCGGGGCCGTGCAGGCCAGCCGGTGGACCAACACCCAAACAGGAGGCTTCATCCATTCCTTCAACGGCCCGCACTCCCTGTTTGTCGATACGATTCGTTCCTGCCGGGCGCTGGCCGTCAGCCACGGCCTGGGGCACGTGTTTCAGGGCGAAGGCGACGCCAAAATCAACCTCCTCGAACGGGCCTTGCTCCACCTTCGCGCCACGGCGGCGTACTCCGTTTTTTACGGCGAAGGCCGCGACCGCTACGACGAATGGGGCCGCACCGCCCACGAGAGCATTTTCAACGTCACCGACGGGGCCTTCCGCTGCCCCGGCACCCAGCAGGGTTACAGCGGCTTCAGCACCTGGACGCGCGGCTTGGCTTGGGCCATGTGTGGGTTTGCCGAACACCTTGAATGGCTCGAAACCGTTGCTGACGACGAATTGACGCCCTTCGGCGGGCGCGAAACCCTCGCTGGTTTCATGGAAAAAGCCGCCCGCGCCACCTGCGATTTTTTTATCCAAAACTCGCCCACCGACGGCATTCCGTACTGGGACACGGGCGCGCCCAACCTGCACCGCCTCGGCGAGTACCTCGACCAACCCGCCGACCCGTACAACGACTTCGAACCCGTCGATGCCTCGGCGGCGGCCATCGGCTGCCAGGGGTTGCTCCGGCTTGGCCGGTACCTGACTGAAAAAGGCAACGCTGACGGGAACCACTACACGCAGGCGGGCCTGACCGTGCTGAACCGGCTTTTGGAAGAACCCTACCTCAGCACCAACCCGGCCCACCAGGGCCTGCTGCTCCACTCGATTTACCACCAGCCCAACGGCTGGGATTTTGTGCCACCAGGCAGTAAAATCGCCAACGGCGAGTCGAGCATGTGGGGCGATTACCACCTGCGCGAGGCGGCACTCTACGTGCAGCGCCTGGCCCGCCACGAACGGTACTACACCTTTTTCAACGGCCTGCCCCGATGAGCGAAAAAGCCAAACCCCGCTACCCGCGCATGGCCCAGCTCAAAACGGCGGGCGACCTGCGCAGCTACCTGCAAGCCAATGCCATCGACCTGCCCTTCGACAACGAACTCCTGCCCCCCGGCGAAAGCCCGTTCGGCCAGCCGATTGTACTGAAATCGGGCAAAACCGTGGGCAACCGCCTCTGCATTCTGCCGATGGAAGGCTGGGACGGGACGCTGGACGGGCACCCGACGGAAGCTACCCGCGCCCGCTGGAAGAAATTCGCCGTCAGCGGGGCCAAACTCCTCTTCGGCTGCGAAGCCGTAGCGGTATGTCATTCGGGGAAAGCCAACCCAAACCAGTTGGTGCTCAACGCCGAGACGTTCCCCGATTTTGTCGAACTGAGAAATCTGATTCTACGCGAACACGCCGCCGCCTTCGGCAGCACCGACGGGCTGGTGATTGGCCTGCAACTGACGCACTCGGGCCGGTTCTGCAAACCCCAAAGCCACAGCCGGTTCGAGTCGAAAATCGTGTACACCCATCCGTTTCTGAACCAACGGTTCGGCTTGCCCGACGACTACCCCCTGCTGACTGACGAGGCCATCGACGGCATCATCGAACGGTACGTCGAGGCCGCCGTTTTGGCGCAAAAAGCCGGGTTCGACTTCGTGGACGTGAAACACTGCCACGGCTACCTCGGCCACGAATTCCTGAGCGCGGTACACCGCCCCGGCCGCTACGGCGGTTCGATGGAAAACCGGACGCGCTACCTGCGCGCCATCGCGACGGGCATCCAACACGCCGCGCCGGGGCTTGAAATCGCCCTTCGTCTGAGCGCTTTTGATTTCCTGCCCTTCAAAAAAGGCCCCGACGGCGTGGGCATTCCCGAACCCGCCGCTTCATACCCGTACGCCTTCGGCGGACAGCCCAACGGCCTGGGCATCGACCTGACGGAAACCAAAGCGGTGCTGGCGCTGGCCCAATCGCTGGGCATTCAGTTGGTGTGCGTCACGGGCGGCAGTCCGTACTACAACCCGCACCTGATGCGCCCGGCGCTGTTCCCGCCCTCCGACGGCTACCTGCCGCCCGAAGACCCGCTGCTGGGCGTGAAGCGACAACTCGACGTAACCGCCGAACTCAAACGGGCGTTTCCCGACCTCGTGCTCATCGGCTCGGGCTACTCGTACCTGCAGGAATGGCTGCCTCACGTAGCCCAGTACACGTTGCGGACCGGCAGGACCGACAGCGTGGGCTTCGGGCGGATGGTCCTCTCCTACCCGACGATGCCCGCCGATATGCTGGCGGGCCGGTCGCTGGTGCGCAACCAGATTTGCCGGACGTTCTCCGACTGCACCACGGCCCCGCGCAACGGGCTGATTTCAGGGTGTTACCCGCTGGATGTGCTGTACAAAAAACGGCCGGAAGCCGAGCAACTGAAACGCATCAAGGATTCATTGTGAAAAAAATAGCGCTCGTCACCGGCGGGAGCCGGGGCATTGGTTACGGCATTGCCAAATACCTCGCCAACGCCGGTTTCGACCTGGCCATCAACGGTTTGCGGCCCGAATCCGTCGTCGGCGATGCGCTCGATGGCCTGCGAAACCTCGGCGCAGCGGTGATTTACTGCCCCGGCGACGTGGCTGTCGGCGAAGCGCGGGCGGCCCTGCTGGAGCGGGTAAAATCGCACTTCGGGCGGCTCAACGTGCTGGTCAACAACGCGGGCGTGGCCCCCAACGAACGCCGCGACATCCTGGAAGCGACCGAGGAGAGTTTCGACCACGTGCTTTCGACCAACCTGCGCGGGCCTTATTTCCTGACCCAGGCGGCGGCAAACTGGCTGGTTTCTCAGAAACGGGAAAATCCTGATTTTGAGGGCTGCATCGTCACGGTTTCGTCGATTTCGGCGACGGTGGCGTCGGTCAACCGGGGCGACTACTGCGTGTCGAAAGCCGGGCTGAACATGATGACCCAGTTGTTCGCCGCCCGGCTGGGCGAATTTGACATTCCCGTGTACGAAGTCCGGCCGGGCGTCATCAAAACCGACATGACGGCGGGCGTGACCGACAAATACGACCGGCTCATCGCCGACGGCCTGACCGTGCAACCGCGTTGGGGCCTGCCCGACGACGTGGGCCGGGCCGTGGCCGCGCTGGCCCGGGGCGATTTCCCCTACTCCACCGGGCAGGTAATTCTGGTGGACGGCGGGCTGACGCTGGGTAGGCTTTAGTTTAAGTTTATAAAAATCAGAATGTTCAATTTTGCTTAGAGCCTATCCTCAACTACCCCCAACCCCCTCAAGGGGCCTTCATGCCTGGAATTCCATCCGTGAAAAAAGCCCCCTTGAGGGGGTTGGGGGTAGTTGAGGATAGGCTCTTCATGTATTTCTTTCAGATCGAACATCGAGCATTCCCCAACACCCCATGCCCGACCACGCTTCCCTCCGCCGCCAGCTCCTGAGCCTCCCCGTCTTCGTGGCGGCGCTGGGTTACCTCGTTGACATGTACGACCTGTTCCTGTTCAGCGTCGTGCGGGTGCCGAGCCTGAAGGCCCTCGGGCGGACGGGCGACGAATTGCTCAGCGACGGAATTTTTCTGCTCAACCTTCAAATGGCCGGGATGCTCGTCGGTGGCGTGTTCTGGGGCGTGCTGGGTGACAAGCGGGGGCGGCTATCGGTGCTGTTCGGCTCAATTCTGATTTATTCGCTGGCCAACCTCGCCAACGGGCTGGTCACCTCCGTGCCGCAGTACGCGTTGCTGCGTTTCGTCGCGGGGCTGGGCCTGGCGGGCGAACTCGGCGCGGGCATCACGCTCGTGACAGAGATTTTACCAACCAACATTCGGGGCTACGGCACCACGCTGGTGGCTACGATGGGCGTACTCGGGGCGATTCTGGCGTATTTCGTGGCCGACTGGTTCGACTGGCGCACGGCGTACTTCATCGGCGGCGGGCTGGGCTTGTTGCTGCTCGGGCTACGCTTCAACGTGTTCGAGTCGGGCGTCTTCGTCAAGCTAAAAACGCAGGCCGTTCAGCGGGGAAACCTCAGCCTGTTGTTCGGCAACAAGGCCCGCGTCGTCAAGTACGTTCAGTGCATCCTGGTGGGGTTGCCTATTTGGTTCGTGGTGGGGATTCTGATCACGTTTTCGCCCGAAGTCGGGAAGGCCCTCGGCGTGGCCGAACCCGTGCAGGCGGGCAAAGCGGTGTTCTTCGCCTTTTCGGGGCAGGTTTTGGGCGACCTCGTCAGCGGGTTTCTGAGCCAGGCCGTGCAAAGTCGCAAGCGCGTGATTCGCGGATTTATTCTGCTTTCGCTGGGCTGGGTAGTTGTGTATTTGCTCGTGCCCGTCCGCGACGTGACGCTGTTTTACGCCGTGTGCGCCTGCCTCGGCTTTGCCAACGGCTACTGGACGCTCTTCATTACCATCGCCGCCGAACTCTTCGGCACCAACCTGCGGGCCACCGTGGCCACGACCGTCCCCAATTTCGTGCGCGGGGCGGTCATTCCGCTGACGGGGCTGTTTGGTCTGCTCAAACCGCACGTGGGCACGGTGTACGCGGCGCTCGTGATTGGGGTGCTGACCGTGGGTTCTGCCCTGCTGGCGCTGCATTTCCTGGAAGAAACCTTCCGGAAGGAACTGAACTACGTTGAAAACGAAAAGACCTGACAGGTTTTGAAAACCTGTCAGGTCTGGTCTGAAGCCACGCAGTTTACATCGTGCCCACCGTCGCGCCGTGGTTTTCCATCACGCTGGCGAAGCGGTTGAGGTCGTCGGTGACCATCTGGCGGAACTTGTCGTTGAAAAGCCCGGCCACTGCGTCGCCGAGTTTGCCGGCGGGCGGGTTGTAGCGAATCGTGGCCTGCACGAGCGTCTGGCCGTCGGGGGTTTCGCTGAAGCGCACCTCGCCGGAGTTGTCCACCGTGGCCCCTTCGACCGAATGCCAGGCAATGCGCTCGTTTTCGACTTCTTCGGTGATTTCGGCGTCCCACTGCACGGTCGGCAGCCCGGCGGGAATTTTAGCCACCCAGTGGGAACGTTTCTCGTCAAGTTGGGTAACCGATTCGAGGTGCTGCATGAACCGGGGTAGGTTTTCCAACTGCCGCCAGTACTGGTACACCTCGTGGCGCGAGCGGGCGACGGTCTCACTGGCGTTGATTTCGAGCGGTTCGGCACCGGGCATCGCCTCGTCGGCGTTTTTCACAAGACCCTGAAAATCAGGCCATGCACCCGTAGCAGCCCGGTAAATGAGCGCACCGCCACCCAGCGCGAGCAGGAAGCGGGTGAGCGTGGGGCGTTGCAGGGCAAGGTACACGAGGGTCGCGCCGCCGAGGCCCGTCAGGATGCGTTCGTTTTGCTCGGGCGACGTGTTTTCCGTAAAGCGCTCCACGAGTTCGTTGGCTTGTTGGGAAAGGGGTTGGTTTTCCATTGTGAAGTGACGTTGAATTTGTTTCGCCCAGGGAATAAAAAAAGCGGGCCAACGGTTGAGAGAGGGAGGGAGACAAGCAAAGAAGCCGTTTAGAATTTCAACTTCGGTGAGTAAAAAGTTGTCACGCTGAGCTTGTCGAAGCGCGGCGTTGGGGATGAAAGTGCCTCCAACCACACACACCGCGCTTCGACAAGCTCAGCGTGACATTTTCAAACAACCGATTTTACGCCCTGTCACGCTGAGCTTGTCCGGGACGCGTAGTCGAAGCGCTACGCAGTTGCTCCGGCAGAGTCTTCCGTCGAAGAGGATTGCCGGTTTCGCGACAGCGTCGGCAGGTCGTTCCAGCGGCCCTCGATGATGGCCAACTTTTTCTTCCTCGACCAGCCCTTCAGTTGTTTTTCAAGCGCAATCGCCTGCAACTCACCGGGGCATTCCTGCACGAAACGAAGCGTAACCGGGCGGCGGTTGCAGGTGTAGCTACCAGCGTCCTGGCCTAAGTTGTGTTCATGAACACGCCGCTCCACGTTGTTGGTCACGCCGGTGTAATACGAGTTATCGCTGCATTCGACGATGTACACGTACATGGGTTTCACGGGTGAGGATTTGATGAAGAAGCAATCGTATCACGCTGAGCCTGTCCGGGACGCGTAGTCGAAGCGCGGCGTGACCGCCTTTTTTTCCAAAATGAACTGCCAAACGTGTTCGTCAGGATGGGTGGTTGCTACCCAAAACCGCCCGGTCCACCAACACTGATATGGGCACGGCGCCCCGCGTTTACCGCACCACGATGCTGTCGCCCAGCAGCGCCGACACCTCGCCCACGATTTCCTCAAACGAGTTGGGTTTGGTGATGAATTGCCACGCCCCCAACTGCCGGGTTTCGGTCCGGTCTTCTTCCAGTTTCGAGGTGGTATAAATCACGACCGGAATCAGGCACAGCCGGTCGATTTGTTTGACTTTCGCCAAAAACGTTTTGCCGTTCATGCGGGGCATGTTGAGGTCCAGGAAAATCAGGTCGGGCAGCAGGCCGTCCGCCCCGTGGAGCAGCCGCAGTGCCTCTTCGCCGTTGCCCGCGCTCAGGCAGCGCACCGAACCGTCGAGGTCGCGGATGGCTTCCTGCAAAAGCTCCTGGTCGTCGGCGTCATCGTCCACGATTAAGATGGTGGTGATCTTGCTCATGTTCGTGGGGCACGGTGTTTTTAAGGCGTAGGTGGTTGAAAAGCAGAGCCGAAGATACACTTTCTTCAAGGGGTATTCTTACATTCACCAAAAGTATCGAACCGTTTTTCAGTTTTCCACCATCGAGGGGGGGTTGGGGGTCAAGTATCTTTTTTTCAATCAGTTATCTTCATGTCTTCAAATCCACCCTCTCCTTCCAACGCCGCTCGACCGGCCCTTTCGCCCCGAAAACCCGTCCCCCTCGTCGCCATCGGCGGTTCGGCCGGGGCGTTGGAAGCCATTTCGGAGTTGCTGCAGGCCTTGCCGGTCAACCTCGGCCTGGCCTACGTGTACGTGCAGCACCTCGACCCCAACCACGTAAGCCAGCTTTCGACCATCCTGAGTCGGGTTACGACGATGCCCGTGCGGGAGGCCGAACACGAGATGCGCATCCAGCCCAACGAGGTGTACATCATCCCGCCCAACAAAGACCTGGAGGTGGTCGATGGGGTCCTGAAGCTGATGCCGCGCCGCGCCAAGCCGTACATTCACCTGCCCATCGACCAGTTTTTCGTCTCCCTCGCCGAGCGGCAGAAAGTCGGGGCCATTGCCGTGGTGCTGTCGGGCATGGCCAGCGACGGCACCGTGGGCCTGAAGGCCATCAAACGGGCGGGGGGCTTTACCTTCGCCCAGGACGACTCGGCCCAGTTTCCGAGCATGCCCCAGTCGGCCATTGCGGCGGGCGTGGTCGATTTGGTGCTGCCACCCGCCGGCATTGCCCGCGAAATCGAGCGACTGAGCCAGAAAGTGGCCTTGCTCGACCAAATCGATTTGGTCGAGAACGAGGAAACCGCCGCCGACACCGACGACGAGTTGCGCGAGATTCTCCAACACCTGCGCAAAACGGTCGGGGTGGATTTCAGCCACTACAAAATGAACACCGTCCGGCGGCGCGTCACCCGGCGGCTGGTGCTGCATCGGCTCGACACCCTGTCGGACTACGCCCGTTTTCTGCGCGAGAACCCCAGCGAGGTGGAGGTACTCTACGACGATTTGCTCATCAACGTGACGCGGTTTTTTCGCGACCCCGCCACCACCGACTACCTGCAAACCGAGGTGCTACCCCGCCTCGTGCTGAACCGTGCGCCCCACCTGCCCATCCGGGTTTGGGTACCGGGCTGCTCGACGGGCGAAGAAGCCTACTCGCTGGCCATCCTGCTGCTCGAAACCCTCGGCGATGGGGCCGCCGGTACGCCGGCCGCCGGTACGCCGGTCGCACAGACGCCCATCCAGGTTTTCGCCTCCGACCTCAGCGAAGCGGCCATCCAGGCGGCCCGGCTGGGTCTGTACACCCGCGCCGAACTGGTGGACGTGTCGCCCAAACGCCTGCAACGCTTTTTCACGAAAATAGACGACCACTACCGCGTGGTGAAAAGCATCCGCGACATGTGCGTGTTTGCCCAGCACAATTTGTTCGGGGACCCGCCTTTTTCGCGGCTCGACCTGGTAAGTTGCTGCAACCTGCTCATTTACCTCGACCCCTCGTTGCAAAAAAAGGCCCTCAGCACCTTCCACTACGCCCTCCAGCCCAACGGCTACCTGCTCCTGGGCAAGTCGGAAACGGTGGGCGCGAGCGGGGCGCTTTTTTCGCAGCTACACAAAGGCGTGAAGCTTTTCGCGCGCAAAAACGCCCCGGTCAGCCCGCCCGCCTTCGAGTTGAGGGAGGCCCCCAAAACAAAGCAAGCCGAAGGTCCCCGGCTGCGGACGTTCTCGCCCCGGGAAATCCCCAGCGACGGCGACCTCAACCGGCTCGTCGATGGCGTGTTGCTTACCGAGTACGTCCCGGCCAGCGTGGTGGTCAATCCCGACCTCGACATCCTGCAATTTCGCGGTTCCACGGGCTTGTTTCTCGAACCCGCCTCGGGCCGGGCCAGTCTCCATTTGCTCAAAATGGCGCGGCCCGAACTGGCGTTCGAGTTGCGCAGCCTCGTACACAAAGCGCAGAAAACGGGCAAGGCCCAGCGCAAAACGGGGCTGCGATTCAAGCACAAGAACAAGACCCACCACGTGACCATCGAGGCCGTGCCGCTGAGAAGCGAGGCCCACGAAGCCCTGTTTCTGGTGGTGTTTCAGGAAACCACCCCGCCCGAAGCGGGCGCATTTCCGCCCGCCCTGGCCCGCGACCGGCGCATCAAGCAACTGGAGGCCGAACTCACCGCCGCCCACGAAGAGATGCGCGCCCTCGTGGAGGAGCAGGAAACGGCCAACGAAGAATTGCAATCGGCCAACGAAGAAGTCGTGAGCGCCAACGAGGAGTTGCAGAGCATCAACGAAGAACTGGAAACGAGCAAGGAGGAAATCGAATCGAGTAACGAAGAACTCATTACCATCAACCAGGAGTTGCAGGTGCGCAACGACCAATTGTTGCAGTCGTACGAGTACGCCGAGGCCATTTTTGGCACCCTGCGCGAGGCCACGATGATGCTCGACGGCAAACTGCGGGTGCGGAGCGCCAACGACGCGTATTACCGGATTTTCAAAACCACGCCCGAAGACACCGAGGGCCGGCTGATTTACGAACTCGGCAACGGCCAGTGGAACCTCCCGGCCCTGCGCGAGCTGATGGAAGACGTGGTGCCCGAAAACTCGCACTTCGAGGGCTTCGAGGTGACCCACGATTTCCCCGGCGTGGGCGAAAAAGTGGTGGTGCTCAACGGCCGGATGGTGGTGCAGCACATTTACCGCCGGGAGATGGTGCTGCTGGCCATCGAAGACATCACCGCGCACCGCCGGGTGCAGCGCTTAGCCGAAGAGCGCGAAGCCTGGCTGCAAACCATGACCAACAACGCCCCGGTGCTCATCTGGGTCGCCAACGCCGAGGGCAATTACAACTTTCTGAACAAAACCGGGCGGGATTACCTGGGCAACGCGAAGGCCGACGAAGTGCGCCAGATTTGGGCCGAGCGCGTCCACCCCGACGACCGGGCCGAGTACGAGCGCGTCCACGCCGAGGGCATGACCAGCCACCAGCCCTACCGCACCGAGTACCGCCTGCGCCGCCACGACGGCGAATACCGCTGGATGCTCGAAGACGGCAAGCCCCTGGTGGGCGACAACGGTACCTACGAAGGCTACATGAGCACGACCGCCGAAGTACACGACCAGAAACTGCAGGCCGAAGAACTGGAACGCCGGGTGGAAGAGCGTACCCAGGCGTTGCGCGATGTGAACGCCAACCTGGAACGCTCGAACGAGAGCCTGCGCCAGTACGCCTACGTGGCCTCGCACGACTTGCAGGAGCCGTTGCGCAAAATCGTGACGTTTTCGAAACGCCTCGAGAAAAAGGACGCCGACGCTTTGAGCGAGCAGGGGAAGGAGTATTTGGGCAAAATCACCGGGTCGGCCCAGCGCATGACCCGGCTCATCGACGAACTGCTCGCCTTCTCGCGCACCGTCCGCCAGGAGCAGCCCTTCCTGCCCACCGACCTCGCCGGGGTGGTGCAGGACGTGCTCCAGGATTTCGACCTGACGGTGGCCGAAAAAGCCGCGATCGTCGAGGTCGGCGACCTGCCGACGCTGGAGGCCATGCCCCTGCAAATGACGCAGTTGTTCCACAACCTGCTCAGCAACGCGCTCAAGTTTGTGGCCCCCGACCGCGCGCCCCTCATCCGCATCACGGCCCGCCGACCCGCCGAAGCCGACCTGGCCCGCCGCCTGCCCCAGGCCGACCCGAATGCGTACTGGGAAATCGTGGTGCAGGACAACGGCATCGGCTTCAACCCGGAGTTTTCGGAACAGATTTTTTCTATTTTTTCACGCCTGCACGACAAAGCCGCCTACGTGGGCACGGGCATCGGCCTGGCCCTCTGCCGCCGCATCGCCACCAACCACGGCGGCGATTTGTTCGCCGAGGGCATAGAAGGCCAGGGTGCCGCGTTTCACGTGCTGCTGCCGGCGAGGCAGATTAGTGAGTGATTGAGTGAGGAATGATTGAGTGAGGAATGATTGAGTGAGGGGTGATTGAGTGACTGAGTGAAAGATTACTTTTGACGCTCAACCACTTATCCCTCCCGTCATGTCGAAAGAAGAAATGAGCGAGGCATTTCGTAAGCGCACCAAAGCCCACTCAGTGGCTGTAATTCGCTTTTGCAAAGCCATTCCCTACCATTACATCGATAAACTTATTCTAACTCAGTTGGTACGGTCGGTTTCCTCGGTGGCAGCAAATTACCGGGCGGCCTGCCGGGCGCGTTCCAAAGCCGAGTTTCACTCAAAAATCTGCATCGTAGTTGAAGAGGCCGATGAAACCGTTTTTTGGCTTGAGGTAATTGAAGAAACCAGCATCGACAATTCAGCCCTTCTGAAAACCCTGATTGATGAAGGAATGCAAATTTTGAAAATTGTCGCCAGCATCCGCAAAGGTCTCGATTGAGTGAGGGGTGATTGAGTGATTGAGTGAGGGGGAAAGACAACGTGCATTTCAATCACTCAATCATTCCCTCACTCAATCACCCCTCACTCAATCACTCAATCCTTCCCTCACTCAATTACTCAATCACTCAATAATTTTCTCATGCCCAAACGCGACATTGTGGTTATCGGCGCTTCGGCGGGGGGCGTGCTGGCCCTGAAAGAATTGGTGAGTTTGCTGCCCGCCAATTTCGAAGCGGCGGTGTTCGTCGTGCAGCACGTCTCGCCGCACTCGCCGAGTTATTTGCCCCAGATTCTCAACATGGCTGGCTTCCTCAAAGCCGAACATCCCCGCGACGGCGAAACCATCGAGGTCGGGCGCATTTACGTGGCCCCGCCCGACCACCACCTGCTTATCGAAGAAGGCCGCGTGCTGGTGAAACGCGGCCCGAAAGAAAACCGCTTCCGCCCCTCGGTGGACGCGCTCTTCCGCTCGGCGGCCTACACCTACGGGCCGAGGGTCATCGGCGTGGTGCTCACGGGGATGCTCAACGACGGCACCTCCGGCATGTGGTCGGTCAAGCGCCTCGGCGGCCTGGGCATCATCCAACAACCCGACGAGGCCATGTACCCCAGCATGCCCACCAGCGTGCTCGAATACGTGGACGTGGATCACCAGGTGCCCATCGGCGAACTGGGGGCGCTGCTCACCCGCCTGATTCACGAACCGGCCCCCGACCCGAGGGCGCTCTCGCCCGAAGAGGCCGAGCGCATGCAAACCGAAGTGAAAATTGCCGCCCAAAAAAACGCATTCGACATGGGAATTCAGGAAATGGGCCATCCCTCGACACTCACCTGCCCGGAGTGCCACGGTGCCCTCGTGCAACTCAAGGAAGGCAAGCTGATTCGCTACCGCTGCCACACCGGGCACTCGTACACGGCCAGTGCGCTGCTATCCGAAGTCACCGAATCGGTGGAAGCGTCGCTGTGGAGCGTCATTCGGGGCTTGGAAGAAACCATCCTGCTGCTCGACCAAACCGCGCAGGCTTTCACCGACGTGGGCCAGCCCGACGAGGCCACGCCGTTTTTGGAGAAAGCCCGCCAAACCCGCGAGCGGGCGCGGCGGTTGCACGAGTTTACGTTTCAGCAGGAGCAGGTGAGCGGGGAAAGCCGTTTTAACAGGCTGGCTGACGCATAGCGGGGACTTACCAAATCACCCGAACCAGGTCGGGGTACCAGTCAAATTTTTTGCCGGAGGAAATGACTGGCAGGTTTTCCTGTACCGCCGTGGCCAGGATGAGCCGGTCGAATGGGTCGCGGTGGTCGGGATGCAAGGGGATGCGATCGTAGGCCAGCAGGTGGGCGTTTTCAACGGGCAATACGCGAATTCCTTCCCTGAACGTATCCTGAATCAATCCTTGCAGCCCCCGGCCAATAGTCAACTTTCCGATTTTCTGTTTGATAGCCATCTCGAAAAAACTAACCCTACTAACGAAAAGCTCGTTCGATGGATCGTAGATGACCTGCCTTGCCGAAGTAGAAAGGGCAGGGTTGCCCTCGATGAACCAAATGAGTGATTGGGTATCCAGAAGCGCTTGCACGTCACATGTAGTCTTTCAAGTCGTCCAATGGCTCGTTGAAGTCATCAGACATCCAGATTTCACCCTTCATGCTTCCTCCCACCCTCGGCTTCAACGGAGTCGGCAGGGGTTCAATTTCTTCCAGAAAGGTAACCACAACTTTCATTTTCTTTTGAGCAGGCGGCGGTTCAGACCAACTGATCTGGCCATTTTCATAAATGCCTTCTACTGCCGTGAGCATGACCGTTTTGTTTTTGACCAAATTTAGCTATTTCCCGATGCAAAACTTCGAGAAGATCGTCGCCAGCAACTCGTCGGTGGTGATTTGGCCGGTGATTTCGCCGAGGTGGTGCAGGGCCTGGCGGATGTCGAGGGCCAGCCAGTCGGGGGTGACGCCCGCGTCGAGGCCCGTCAGCACGCGATCGAGGGCCTCGGCGGTGGCCGTCAGGTGCTGAAAGTGGCGCAAATTGGTCACGAGCGTGCCACTTTGGGTTTCGCCTTTCACGAAACCGCTTAATTTTTTCAGCAATTCGGGCACACCCCTGCCCGTGTTGGCCTGGAGGGGAACGAGGGAATGAGGGAATGAACGAGTGAGGGAATGAACGTCTTCTTCACGCACCTTGTCCACCTTGTTGGCGGCGAGCAGGTACGGCACGCCGCGGTGTTGGATTTCTTCTTCAATCGTCTTCAGTTCAGCAGGTTTCATCTCCGCCGCGTCGAACAGGTACACGATGAGCGCGGCCTTGTCGAGTTGCTGGAGCGTACGCTCCACGCCGATGGCCTCGATGGTGTCGGTGGTGTGGCGAAGTCCGGCGGTGTCGATGAGGCGGAAGCGGATGCCGTCGTGGATGAGTTCGTCCTCGATCACGTCGCGGGTGGTGCCGGGAATGTCCGACACGATGGCGCGTTCTTCGTTCAAGAGCGCGTTGAGC
This sequence comes from Spirosomataceae bacterium, assembly GCA_965249815.1. Taxonomy (GTDB): domain Bacteria; phylum Bacteroidota; class Bacteroidia; order Cytophagales; family Spirosomataceae; genus JAJAZB01. The sequence continues at coordinate 4,270,748 of CBDFMV010000003.1, forward strand.
AGCGTGGACTTGCCCGCGTTGGGCTTGCCCGCGATCACCGTCGGAACGCCGTTTTTGACCACGTTGCCGAGCGCGAACGAGTCGATGAGTGGCCGCAACACGTTCTGAATCTGCGCGATGAGCCGCCGCAGATCGTCGCGTTGGGCGAATTCGACGTCTTCTTCCCCAAAATCCAGTTCGAGTTCAATCAGCGAGGCAAACTCGATGAGGCGCTGGCGCAGGTCGGCGATTTCTTTGGAAAACCCACCCCGAATCTGGTGCATGGCGGCGCGGTGGGCGGCTTCGGAGTCGGAAGCGATGAGGTCGGCCACGGCTTCGGCCTGGGCGAGGTCGAGTTGTCCGTTGAGGAAAGCCCGTTGGGTAAATTCGCCCGGCGTGGCCAGCCGACAACCGTTTTGCAGCAACAGCCGCAGGATTTTCTGAATGATGAACTCCGACCCGTGGCAGGAAATCTCGATGACGTCTTCGCGGGTGTAGGAATTTGGCGCTTTGAACAAACTCACTAGCACCTCGTCCACCACGTCGCCCCGCTCGTCGCGCAGCGTGCCGAAGTGGATCGTGTGGCTGGGCTGCTGGCTGAGCTTTTTACCAAAAAATAGTTTTTCGACAACCGGAAACGCCTCCGGCCCCGAAACCCGGATGACGGCAATCGCCCCAACGCCGGAGGGCGTGGCCAGGGCACAAATGGTATCTTCCATGGGAACGGTAAGCGGTGAGAAGTGAGATGAAAATGCAGTCCGCGCGGAAAACATCTCACCGCTTACCGCTCACAAAAGTTCAAAACAGCGACTGCAACTTCATCGCCACGCCCATGTCGCCACTGATTTTCAGCTTGCCAAACATGAAGGCCGTCATCGGGTTGAGGTCGCCGTTCATGAGTTTGTCGAGGTCGTCGGCGTCCATTTTTATCGTGCAATCGGCCCCCTGGTCGGTGTTCGAAACGGCCCCGTTGGCGTCGATGTGGATAATGCCCTGGTCGGTGTCGAATTTGATGGAATTGCCCATGCCGCCTTTCTGGGCGGCGAGGTCGGCGATGCGACCGGTGAGGTCCTGAAGCGTCATTTTGGTGTTTAGTTTGTAGGTTTCGCCGCGAAGCAGACCGCGACGCGACGGCAAAACTTCACTCAAATTTTCACTTTCCCAAATCCAGAGGCCTACCCGGGAAGAGTTGAATCGGCACCAGCCGCACGAGGCGTTTTTCCACCGGAACTTCGGGAATGCCGAGCCAGTCGGCGTACTCGTCGCCGAGCAGGAACCGCATTTGGGCGGCGGGCAAGGCCTTGAGCGTGAAGGTAGGGATGAGATCCTCGATGGCCCGCAACAAGGCTTTGGTCAGCGCCTTTCCTTCGGGCGAAGGCCGGAAATGACGGCGGGTGATGGCTTTGTCGAGTAGAAACGCCTCGCGCAGGTTTTGCGGCAAAAGTTCTTCAGTCACCCCGTTCAGGAAACCGATGACGTTCCAGAGATGCAGAAAATCTTCCGCTTCGGCGTCGGTTGGCGGCAGGTTGGCCCGGCGCAGGCCGCGAATGACAATCCACGAAAACGTGAGGTTGGTTTCGGCCATGTCTTCCTGGTTGACGGGCGGCCCCCACGTTTCCTCCCACGGGCCCGACTGGTGTGTGTACCACCGCACGGCGGCGTGGATGAGCCGCACTTTCAGGCAGCGGAAAGGCGCGTCGCCGGATTGCCAGGCCCGCTCATTCATCAGGCCGAACATGAATTCGCCCGTTTCTTCGAGGCGTCGGCGCGTGTCGCCGAGCATTCGACCCGAGCGCACGAGCACCTGCGTGCCGTCGGCCCCGAGGTAGGTGTAGGGTAGGGATAAAAAGCCGAGCATCAGTCCGATGGGGCCTTCGCGTTTTTTGAAAAACTGAAGTCCCTGCTGCATTTTTTGCCAGTCGGCGAAGGGCGGCAGTACCGCGTTTTCGGCAAAAAACTGCTGAATCACGCCGGGCTGGTCGTCGAGCACGCGGTTGGTCGGCTGGGCCAGCCAGCGCATCAGTTTGCCCACGGCGGCGTGACCGCCCATCCCGGCCACGGACTGAATCACGGCGTCGGCGGGCGCGTCGGTTTGGCGGCGGTATTCCTTCAGCAATTCGTCGGTGAAGACGCGGGTGGGGAGGACGGCGATGTTCATGGGTTTACAACGCGGGAAGAGCCGTCGTGGTTTGTAAAAACCGGGCGTTTTCGTAAGTTGGTGCCCACTTACTTTATCAGAAACACTCATGCGCTTTCCTGCCGCCTCCCTCCTCTTGCTGTCGGCTCTGTTGCTGGGCTGCGATCTGTTTTTTCACAATCCGAAAAATGAAAACGGCCAGTTTCTTGCCGAACCGATTAACCTATCCGATTTTAATTCGGAATTTGACGATTATAATTCTGCCTTGCCCAGCAATAAATACGGCGTGGTGCCGCTGATCTTTTCGTCAAAGCGTGCGCTAAAAACGAAGTTCAACCTGGTTTACGAGGTACTCAACCTGGGTTACGACGAACAGGCAAAGCGGCTGACGGCCAACAATCGGCCTTACGGGGGGTTGGACGTCATCCAAACCTACGCGCCTTTGGCCCGGCTGGTTTCAAGCATACAACGGCGACTACAACGTTCTGGGGCCAAACGCTCTGTTGTTCGGAACCGACCTCCGCGACTCGGCCAATCTGCATCAATTGGCGGAACAATACCTGTTCCTGTACGCCGACGACCGGGATGGCAACCTTAACGTTCGCTTTTGGTACACTTCAGGCGACAAGCAAACCAATCAGGGACCCTTCGATGTAAAATTCCTGAACGGTCCCGCCGACGACGCCTATCCTACGTTTCTCGACCGGTACGGATTGAACGTCAGGGAACTTTATTTTACATCCAACCGGGACGGAAACTTTGATATTTACCGGGTTGTGCTTCCCCAAAACAAACCGTTGCTCGATGTGCTGCGGACCGAACAAGCCCTGTCGGCGGAGAAAGTGGAGATTCTCTCCTCGCCTGCCGACGACAAGTGCCCCTTTGTTTACAACAACACGATGGTATTTACCTCGAACCGTCCCGGCGGAAGCGGCGGCTTTGATTTGTACGTCTCCCGCTACGAAAACGGGCAATGGTCGAAGCCCGAAAACGCCGGAACCAGCATCAACACGCAGGCGGATGAATACCGCCCGGTACTGGTAAGGAATCTCCAGTTCACCTACAACCTGATGGTCTTTTCCTCCAACCGTCCCGGCGGCAAAGGTGGGTTTGACCTCTACCTTGTCGGACTAAAAGGCTACCCCTTCTAACGCCCGCACAGCCGGGCAAAACCACAATACTCGCACCCCTTCGCGTCGTCGGTGCGGGTAAACGGTTGGGCCGGATCGAGCAGGTTTTCGACAAACTGACTTAGTTTGCGCTCCGAGGCGGCGATGAATTCGGCGGGCGTTTCGCCGGGGTTGAAGGCCACCGAGGCCGCATCGCCGAACAACCCGTTTTTCAGGTTTCGGAAGGAATAAATACCGGCGAGAATCGGGGGAAAAGTTCCGAATGAATATTCTAACTGTGAGTTTTCCTTATTCAACAACTGCTTTGTTACCAGCAGTTTATACCACCAAAGCTGGCGCAAGCTTGCCCTTGTCTGGTTTGGCGAGCAAGTCGGTTTCGAGCGAGTCGGAAAAGAGCACTTCCCGGGCTTCCACCTTGCCGGTTTTGTAGTCGATCACGCGCACGGTGCCGTCGGGCAGGCGGTCGAGGCGGTCAATCCGACCGCCCAGTTTCACGGCCACCGGTTCGCCGTTTACGGGCAGGTTGACCTCCACGTTGAGTTGCTGTTCGAGGCCCAGAATTTCAAGCGGAAACAGCGTTCCGTCGGCCAGTTGGTGGTCGTAAAAATCGGTCAGCAGTTTCCGGGCAATCAGGTACTGCACGTGGTTGACGCCCTGCCCGAACGGCAGGTTCGGGTACACTTCGGCAAACGTACTTTGCAGCCAGGTGGGAACGTCGGCGCGTACTTGCCGCAGCCGGTCGGGCGTCACGAACCGGCTTTCGGCCAGTAGGTGGCGGTCGATGCGTTCGAGCGTTTTGTGCAGCCATTCGCCGAACTGGTCGCTGCCGAGGCCTTCTTCCAACTCGTTGGCTTCTTCGCGCAACCCCGCCACGCGGTTGAAATAAAACCGCATCGAGCACTGCACATACTGGTTGAGGTGCGACGGAAACAGCCCGCGCCCGGCCAAATCCTGGCGAAGAAATTCGCGCATCACGTCCGTTTTCCAGACGCGCGCTTCCTCGGCGGGTTTCTCAGGCCGTTCCTGCGTTTTAAACGTCACCACCGGGTACGATAGCTGAAGATTGGGGTTGGTGCGGGCGAGTTCGTGTTCGATTTGGAGTAGAAACCGGCTTTTTTCCGCCCGCTGGCCCTCACCCGTGGGTTGGGTGTGGATCAGCACGACGTCTTTGGCCCGTTGCAGCAGCCGGAAAAAGTGGTACGACGCTACGGCGTCCTGCTCGCCGTGGGTGGGCAACTCAAACTCGCGGGCGGCGTCGTAGGGAATAAGCGAGTTGAGGCGCTTGCCGCTGGGCAGGTGGCCTTCGTTGACCGACAGAATGATAACCCGTTCAAAATCAAGCGCCCGCGTTTCGAGCATCCCCATGATTTGCAGCGGACTCACCGGCTCGCCGCTGAACGGAATGCTCGTTTGGCGGATGAGTTCGTAAATCAGCGTGCGGAACGGGCGGATGCCGAGCAATTCCTGCCGCCGCTCTTCAAGCAGGCTTTCGAGGCGCTTGAGCAGCGTGAAAAACAGGTAGAGGTATTCGGTTTCAAGGGCGTCGTCTTTCTGGCGGTACACCTGCCGGAGCAAATCGACCAGCCGGTAGCACTGCCGGAGTGCCAGGCCGGGCTTGTCCTGCCAGCGGGTAAACAGCACGGTGAACAACTCGCTCCCGCCGCCGAGGTCGATGAGTTCTTTTTCGTCGAGAAACACGCGGTTCTGGTCGGAAATCGCCCGCACGGCTTCGCGAACGGGGAACAGCGTGCCGTCCTGCGCGGCTTCGTAGCGGCGAATGAACGGGTGGTTGAGCAGCCGCAGCACGTGCCGGTGGCTGAATTTGGGCACGCGCTTCACCTCGCCCTCGCGGGTGCGGATTTCGACCAGGTTGCGCTGGGCCTCGAACCACGCATCCACGAGCGTGAACAGCATCGAATTGCGCAGCGACACGCCCATCGTGACGTTGAAATCGGTCACGGTTTCGTCGAGCGAAAACAGCAGCGGCATCAGCAGGTTTTCGTCGCCCAGCACGATGGCCGTAGACTCAGTTAATGGTGAAGAACGAAGAGTGAAAAGTTCAGAATCAGCTTGTCCTTCCAACTTTTCATTTTTCACTTTTAACTTTTCACTTTGCCACTTCCGGTAAATCTCCCCCGCCACCTTCGGCTGCATCGAGGCGTTGGGCACGCCAATGATCCGGATGTTTTTTTCGCCCCTGAGCAAGCCGTCCGACTGCCACTTCCAGCCCGCCGAGGAGCCAAAATACCCGCGTTTGCCGCTTTTGTAGTCGCGGAGCAGTTCACCGGCCTCCACGCCGGGCCGGTTCATGTAGTACGAATCAGTGTCCCAGAGCGTTTCGGCGCGGCCCTTGTCGATGAGGTAGGTAATGAACTTCTCCTCGGATTTGCTCAGCGCGTTGAACCCCGCAAAGTAGTAGAAATCGTGCGCGTTGGGTTCAATCAGGCATTCAAACGGAAACTCGGCCAGGTGCCGGTAAGCCATGCCCCGGTAGGCGAGGTTTTTGGCCTGAAGCCGCCGCCGGAGTGCCTCGTAAGCGGGCCGGATGTGGCTGAAAAGCCGAAAATATTTGTCAGAGGCCGAATCGGGCGCGGGTTTCCAGCCGTTCTCGATTTGCCAGCGGTCGATGGCTTTCGCCTCGCTCACCCACTCGAACACGGCTTTGGCGGGAGCGAGGTACTGGTCCACCCGGTCGAAATCGCC
>CBDFMV010000004.1:0-7253 GCA_965249815.1 Spirosomataceae bacterium
CGGCGGAGCCGCGAAACGAGCGGGCCAGTTCCGGCAGGTCTTCGGTGATTTCCCAGAGGCCCAGCCGTCCGATGGTGGCGAAGGGTTCAGTAAAAATCAGGGGCACGTTTGGGGTTTGGTTTTTAACGGGTGAAGTTTGGGGTGGAAAAATACGCCAAACTTCATCCGAAGAACGAACCGTGCCCTTCTCCGTTCAGAAACTCGACACCTTTTCCGGTCACCGCGACGCCGTGTACACCCTCGCTATCGGTGCCGGGCCGCACCAGGTGTACTCGGTGGGGGGCGACGGGATGGTCATCGGCTGGGATTTGACGAAGCCCGATTTGGGCGAACTCGTGGCGCAGGTGCCCGCCTCGGTGTACGCGTTGGCCTTCGACCCCGTCCGGCAGCACCTGTGGGTCGGGCAGAATTTCGACGGCATCCACGTGATCGATTTGGCCCAGAAACGGGAAGTAGCTTCGCTCAAACTCACGGCAAATCCGATTTTCGACCTGTTGATTCACGAAAACACGGCGTTTGCCGCCCTCGGCGACGGCACGGTCGTGGTGCTCGACGTGGCGGCTTTTGCCGTGCGCCGCCACCTGAAGGCCGCCGACCGCCCGGCCCGCTGCCTGGCCCTCAACCCGCTGACGGGCGACCTAGCTGTAGGCTACAGCGATTTCACGGTGAAAATCTTCGACCTGACCACGCTTGATTTGAAGCAAGTTATCGTGTCTCACACCAATTCGGTCTTCACTGTAGCCTACTCGCCCGATGGGCAGCGGCTGCTCAGCGCGGGCCGCGACGCCCACCTGAAAGCCTGGGCCGCGACCGGCGGTTACGCCCTGCAACACGACGTGGCGGCGCACCTGTTTGCCATCAACCACCTGACCTTCAGCCCCGACGGCCGGTTTTTTGCCACGGCCAGCCTGGATAAATCCATCAAAGTTTGGCAACCCGACAGCCTGCGGCTGCTCAAGGTCATCGACCGTGCCCGCCACGCCGGGCACGGCACGTCGGTCAATAAACTGGCCTGGAGTTCGTACGAAAATCAGCTCCTTTCGGCCTCCGACGACCGGAAAATTTCGGTGTGGGCGTTCCAGGAAATATAGGAAAAACTTCCCCAATGCGCCTTTTCTGGCCATTTTTTGGGGAAACGTTTGTATTTCAGCAGGAAAAAAGTTTTACTTGGAGAAGTTTATACCAACGAAACCGGCTCACGCCTGACGAACCGGGCAGTTTGCCGGTCAGAACGCTCAACCGCCTACTGCTTACTGCCCACATTTATTCCCTCGGCTTATTCCATGAAAGTGACCCCCCTCGAAATCCGGCAGCAATCGTTTGAACGCGTGTTCAGAGGCTACGACAAAGAAGCCGTGGACGCCTACTTAGCCTCGCTCTCGCAGGAATGGGAGCGCGGGCAGGACGAACTCCGCACCCTGCGCGAACGCAACGAAACGCTCCAGGAAGAAATCGGCCGCCTTAAAGCCATCGAGAACACGCTGTACCGCACCCTGCAAATGGCGGAGGAAACCAGCAACCAAATGACCCAGAAGGCCAGCACCGACGCTGAACAACACCTGCGCGGTGCCCGGACCGAGGCCGACGAAACCCTGAACAACGCCCGCAAGCAAGCCAACATGCTTGTGCTCGACGCCGAAAACCGCACCCGTTACGTGGTCGACGAGGCCCTCGAAGAACTCCGCAGCCTGGAGCGCGACTACAAGGCCATCGAACGCTACAAAGACCACCTCGTGGGGGAAATTAAGCGGTACTCCGCCGACGCGCTGGAAAAGGTGAGCCGGTTTGAAGAGAAAGTCAACAAACACACCTTTGAAGACAAATTTGGGGAACTCAAGTCCCTGAACCTCCCGGGACAACCCGCCGGATTCAGCGAACCGGAATCAGCGGTTGAAACGCCGGAAACCGCTGACTCAGAACCCGTTGCCGAAACGCCCGTTCCGGATGTTCAGACGGAAACGGACACTGAGGCTGAATCCGAAACGACGCCCCAGAGCCGGAGCGGATCGCACGAGGCCACGGACTCCGTTCCCCCAATCGGGGGCAGAATGCACGCCATGCCCGTGGGCACGGCCGCTGAAACCAGCGCACCGACGGGTTCATTTTTCGATGCCATTCAGTAAACCAACCGCCGCAACGGACCTGAATCTCACTGCGAACGGTTTTTGCCGTTTCACCTTCTCCCCGAACGACGGTTCGGGGTTACCTTTTTTATGGGAACCATCGCCCTCGAAGGCCTCGAATTTTTTAGCTACCACGGGTTTTACGCCGAAGAACAGAAAATGGGCAACCGCTACTCGGTGGACGTAACCATCGAAGTGGATTTTGAGCGGGCCGCCATCGACGATAAACTCAGCGAGACGGTCAACTACGAAAAGGTGTACGCCATCGTGGCCGACATCATGCAGCAGTCGCACAAACTGCTCGAACACATCGCTTACCACATCATCACGAGCATTCGGGCGCGCTACCCGCGCATCGCCCGCATCGAGGTGGGCGTGAGCAAATTCAACCCGCCCGTGGGCGGTGTCTGCGAACGGGCGCGGGTAACGATGCAGGGATGACGCAATCACTCGCCTCCCTTTCCGACCTGTTCACCCTGTGCAGTTTCGCGTTTTTAGCCGGTTTCATCGACGCCATCGTGGGCGGTGGGGGACTTGTGCAGATGCCCGCGCTGTTTTTCACCTTGCCCCAGGTACCCGTGCCGGTGCTGCTGGGTACGTCTAAAATTCCCTCCGCTTTCGGCAGCCTCACGGGCACCGTGCAGTACGCCCGACGGGTGGCGTTGCGGTGGTCGCTGCTGGGTTGGCTGCTACCCGTGGCCTTTGGCAGTGCGCTGGCCGGTTCGTGGCTGGTCACGTGGTTTTCGAGCGCGTTTCTGAAACCGCTGATGCTGGGGGTGCTGCTGGGGGTTTTTGCCTACACGCTGTTGCAGAAAAACTTCGGCACCGCCCGGGAAGCACCGCATCCCGACCGCGTTTTGCTTTGGCGGGGCGTGTTGATGAGTGCCGCCTGCGGGCTGTACGATGGCTTTTTCGGGCCGGGCACGGGCAGTTTTCTGGTGTTGGGTTTCGTGGGGTTGCTCGGCTTCGATTTCCTGCGGGCTTCAGCCCACGCCAAGTCGGTCAACTTAGCCACCAACCTGGCCAGCATTGTCCTATTCGGGAGCAAAGGACTGATTGTCTGGTCGCTGGCGCTCCCCATGGCTGTTTGCAACGCCAGCGGGGCGTATTTTGGCGTAAAACTCGCGCTGTTGCGGGGCAACGGCTTCGTGCGGGTGTTTTTTCTGGGCGTGGTGCTGGCTACGATCCTGCGGTTCGCCTATGACCTGATGAAATAGCCCGAGCCTACAAAATGAACGTCTGGTTCGAGAGCGAGGAGAGATCGGTGAAAACAAACGGGTTGGCGGCGATTTCCTCGCTTTTGACTTTTACCGTCGCTCCAGGAGCCGACAGGCAGCGCGAAGTCCGCAGCAGCGCGTAACGCACCAGTCGGTTGAAGGGCAAGGCGGTAGGGGTGGCAGAACGCTTCATGGTCGAGGTTGTGAAGTAGTGAGAAAAATCCAATTAACGAACCGGCAGGCAAAGCCGGATTCTGTGCTAAAATTGGGCCAGACTTCACCAGCCAGAACACTTTTTCCCGACGAGGCGTCGTTTAATCGGGGTGAAACCGCTCAACCACAGGAGGAAACGATTTGTCAAAAAACGTTTTCGAGTTTTTGGGCAACTTACTACCTTGCATTTCACAACGACCCCAATTTTCCCCATGCTGCTCTCTATTTTCGCCCTGGCGACCTCCCTCAGCCTTGGAACGCCCGCCGTGCAGGCCGCTCCGCTCACGCCCGCCGCGCCGGTGATGGCCGTGCGGGCCGACACCACCCTCTACAAAGATTACGTCGGTAAGTACACGATGAAAGACGCCGGGTTCGAGACCATTCTCGTGACCATCGAAAACGGCAAGCTGATGGGCGAAGCCGTCGGCCAGGGCAAAGGTGAGCTGGTGGCCGATGAAAAAGTGGCCGATCAGTTTGCGGTACCTGGCTATGACGCCGTCATCACCTTCACCCGGGGTGCCGATACGAAGGTAGCTAAGGTGGCACTCGCCATTCAGGGCCAGACGTTCGAAGGCGAAAAGCAACCGTAAGGGTTTTAGTAGCACGACAAAAAGGCGATTTCCCACCGGAAATCGCCTTTTTTGCATTTTAACCGCTAACCGCTCCAGCCATGAAAAAAACAGGTCTGTTCCTGGCGTTTTGTTGCTACCTGCCAATGGCTCATGGCCAACTGGCGCGCTCGGCCGGATTTTGGGGGCTGCACTTCGATTTCCACGCGTCGGTCACCGACCAGCGCGTGGGAGCACACCTCACCGAAGGCATGATCGATTCGCTGATTCGGGCCGTGAAACCTGACTTCATTCAAATCGACTGCAAGGGCCACCCCGGCGTGACCAGCTACCCGACTACCGTGCCGACGGGCACGTCCGTCGCCTCGTTCGCGCAGGATCCGCTTAAACTCTGGCGGCGCGTAACCAAAAAGCACGGCGTGGCGCTGGTCATGCACTACTCCGGCGTGTGGGATGCGCAGGCCGTGAAAAAGCATCCGAATTGGGCGCGACTCGACGCCGGGGGCAAGCCCTCCGACCGGTACACGTCCGTCTTTTCGGCTTACCAGGACTCGCTGCTCCTGCCCCAACTTACCGAATTGAGTCAATCCTACGGCGTGGATGGGGCCTGGGTCGATGGCGATTGCTGGGCGCTCAACCTCGATTACCGCCCTGAGGCTGTGGCTGCGTTTCGGCGGGAAACGGGGCTGACCGACGCGCCCCGTTCGGTCACTGACCCGGCCTGGCACCGCTGGCGGGAGTTCAACCGGCGGGCGTTTCGCCGGTACGTAGCCCACTACGTCGAAGGCATTCACCGGGTAAATCCCCGGTTTCAGATCACCTCCAACTGGGCGTTTTCGTCGATGATGCCCGATCCCGTGGACGTGCCCGTCGATTTCCTGAGCGGCGACGTGGCGGCTTCCAACGGCGTGCTGAGCGCGGCGTTTCAGGCCCGGTGCCTCGCTCCGCAGGGCAAACCCTGGGATTTGATGGCCTGGGGTTTCGTGGCCGATTTCAAGGGGCTGCAGGTGGCCAAGAGCGTACCACAGATTTGCCAGGAAGCGGCTCAGGTGCTGGCGATGGGCGGGGCGTTTCAAGTGTATTTCAACCAAAACCGCGACGCATCGATCCGTCCGCGCAACGTGCCGGTGCTGGCTGAAGTGGCCAGATTTTGCCGGGCAAGGCAGTTTCTCCACCACAGCCAGCCCCGCCCTCAGATCGCGTTGCTCTATTCGCGGGAGGCGATTTACCGGCAATCGAAAACGCTTTTTGCGCCCTCAGACGGCGAAATCGGGGCGTTCAAGGGCCTGCTCACCGCGCTCATGGACGCCGGTCATTCGGTGGAAATCCGCTCCGAGCACCACCTGCGTGGCCACATGGCCCAGTTTCCGGTCATTGTGGTGCCCGAATGGGCTTACCTCGATGCTGATTTTAAATCCGAACTCGTGGCCTACGCCGAAGGGGGCGGCAACCTGCTTGTGCTGGGAACGGCAGCGACGCGGCTTTTTGCCCCCGAACTCGGGGTGCAACTCGACACGGCCCGCTTCATGGGTACGTTTTGCTACAACGCCGACCTGACCGGACGGCAACCCCGGATTTCCTGCCTGACGGGGGCGAGGATTGGGTTTTCGCCCCGGGAACCGAACGTGCAGGTACTGGGCGATTTATTCAGTGGGGAGGATACCCAACCGAGCACCGGCCGGGCCGCTACGGTGCGTCCGCTGGGCCGGGGCCGCATCGCCGGGTTGTACCTCGACCTCGGCGAAAGCTACTTCAGTCGCCGCAGCCACGACCTCCGCGACCTGCTCGACGGGCTGGTGCGTCGGCTGTACACGCCCACGGTCGTGGTGGATAATTCGCACTTAGTCCATGTAGTGACGGCGGAAAAAGACGGCAACCTTCTGGTCAATCTGCTCAATGTGGCCGGGCCGCACGATGCCAAAAATACCCTGGCTTACGACGAAATTCCGCCTTTGCACAACCTGACGGTGCGGCTGCACCTGCCGAAAAAACCCGCCCGGGTGGTGCTGTTGCCCGAAAATCGTCCGCTGGCGGTGCAATGGCAAGGCGGCACGGCTACGGTGCGCGTGCCCGAATTGCGCCTGCACCACGTTTTGCGCGTGGAATAAAGTAGAAACGGGCGGCAGGCGGCTTTCCACGACAGGAACCCTTCCAACGAACTCATGAACGCTCCTCTCACGCGCCGCGATTTTCTGGCCCGCGCCGGAATGGCCCTGGCGGCTACGCCCCTAATCGAGCCGCTGGCGTTTGCCACCGCACCACCCGACGACGCCTTCCGCATCAACCTCTTCTCGAAACACGCCCAGTTTCTGAACTACGCCGACCTGGCCCGCACCGCCGCCGACCTCGGCTTCGAGGGCCTCGATCTGACGGTTCGCCCCGGCGGGCACGTGGAGCCGGAACGGGTGCTGTCTGACCTTCCGAAAGCCGTAGCGGCCCTGCGCAAAGCCGGGTTGAACCCCACGATGATGACGACGGCCATCAACGATCCCGCCGACCCGGTTTCCCGGAAGATTCTCGAAACGGCGGCGGGGGAGGGGATTCGCTACTACCGCACCGCGTGGTTTCAGTACCCGACCACCGGCTCGCTGCCCGAGGCGCTGGCTGGTTTTCGCCGAAAAATGGCCGGATTGGCCGAACTGAATCAGCGCCTGGGCATCCGGGGTGCGTATCAAAACCACGCGGGCACCTACGTGGGGGCGTCGCTCTGGGAAATTCACGAATTGCTCCGCGAAACGCCGCCCGAGTGGCTGGGTTGCCAGTACGACATCCGTCACGCCACGGTCGAAGGCGGGCTGTCGTGGTCCACCGGGCTGCGGCTCATTGCGCCGCGCATCAACAGCCTCGACATCAAGGATTCTCGGTGGGAAACCGACGGGCACAAGCAGAAGCTCGTCAACACCCCGCTCGGCGAAGGCACGGTGGACTTCACGCGGTATTTTCAACTGGTGAAACAGTACGGCATACGCGGGCCGATTTCGCTCCACTTCGAGTACGATTTGGGCGGGGCCGAGGCGGGGAACCGCACGCCGAAGATGGCCAAAGACGCTATCTTCGCCGCCATGCGCCGCGACGTGCAAACCCTCCGGCAGTGGCTGAATACGGCCGGGCTGCGCTGAGCGATTCCGGCC
>CBDFMV010000005.1:0-24662 GCA_965249815.1 Spirosomataceae bacterium
TGCCTTGCCCAGCAATAAATACGGCGTGGTGCCGCTGATCTTTTCGTCAAAGCGTGCGCTAAAAACGAAGTTCAACCTGGTTTACGAGGTACTCAACCTGGGTTACGACGAACAGGCAAAGCGGCTGACGGCCAACAATCGGCCTTACGGGGGGTTGGACGTCATCCAAACCTACGCGCCTTTGGCCCGGCTGGTTTCAAGCATCAACGGCGACTACAACGTTCTGGGGCCAAACGCTCTGTTGTTCGGAACCGACCTCCGCGACTCGGCCAATCTGCATCAATTGGCGGAACAATACCTGTTCCTGTACGCCGACGACCGGGATGGCAACCTTAACGTTCGCTTTTGGTACACTTCAGGCGACAAGCAAACCAATCAGGGACCCTTCGATGTAAAATTCCTGAACGGTCCCGCCGACGACGCCTATCCTACGTTTCTCGACCGGTACGGATTGAACGTCAGGGAACTTTATTTTACATCCAACCGGGACGGAAACTTTGATATTTACCGGGTTGTGCTTCCCCAAAACAAACCGTTGCTCGATGTGCTGCGGACCGAACAAGCCCTGTCGGCGGAGAAAGTGGAGATTCTCTCCTCGCCTGCCGACGACAAGTGCCCCTTTGTTTACAACAACACGATGGTATTTACCTCGAACCGTCCCGGCGGAAGCGGCGGCTTTGATTTGTACGTCTCCCGCTACGAAAACGGGCAATGGTCGAAGCCCGAAAACGCCGGAACCAGCATCAACACGCAGGCGGATGAATACCGCCCGGTACTGGTAAGGAATCTCCAGTTCACCTACAACCTGATGGTCTTTTCCTCCAACCGTCCCGGCGGCAAAGGTGGGTTTGACCTCTACCTTGTCGGACTAAAAGGCTACCCCTTCTAACGCCCGCACAGCCGGGCAAAACCACAATACTCGCACCCCTTCGCGTCGTCGGTGCGGGTAAACGGTTGGGCCGGATCGAGCAGGTTTTCGACAAACTGACTTAGTTTGCGCTCCGAGGCGGCGATGAATTCGGCGGGCGTTTCGCCGGGGTTGAAGGCCACCGAGGCCGCATCGCCGAACAACCCGTTTTTCAGGTTTCGGAAGGAATAAATACCGGCGAGAATCGGGGGAAAAGTTCCGAATGAATATTCTAACTGTGAGTTTTCCTTATTCAACAACTGCTTTGTTACCAGCAGTTTATACCACCAAAGCTGGCGCAACTTGCCCTTGTCTGGTTTGGCGAGCAAGTCGGTTTCGAGCGAGTCGGAAAAGAGCACTTCCCGGGCTTCCACCTTGCCGGTTTTGTAGTCGATCACGCGCACGGTGCCGTCGGGCAGGCGGTCGAGGCGGTCAATCCGACCGCCCAGTTTCACGGCCACCGGTTCGCCGTTTACGGGCAGGTTGACCTCCACGTTGAGTTGCTGTTCGAGGCCCAGAATTTCAAGCGGAAACAGCGTTCCGTCGGCCAGTTGGTGGTCGTAAAAATCGGTCAGCAGTTTCCGGGCAATCAGGTACTGCACGTGGTTGACGCCCTGCCCGAACGGCAGGTTCGGGTACACTTCGGCAAACGTACTTTGCAGCCAGGTGGGAACGTCGGCGCGTACTTGCCGCAGCCGGTCGGGCGTCACGAACCGGCTTTCGGCCAGTAGGTGGCGGTCGATGCGTTCGAGCGTTTTGTGCAGCCATTCGCCGAACTGGTCGCTGCCGAGGCCTTCTTCCAACTCGTTGGCTTCTTCGCGCAACCCCGCCACGCGGTTGAAATAAAACCGCATCGAGCACTGCACATACTGGTTGAGGTGCGACGGAAACAGCCCGCGCCCGGCCAAATCCTGGCGAAGAAATTCGCGCATCACGTCCGTTTTCCAGACGCGCGCTTCCTCGGCGGGTTTCTCAGGCCGTTCCTGCGTTTTAAACGTCACCACCGGGTACGATAGCTGAAGATTGGGGTTGGTGCGGGCGAGTTCGTGTTCGATTTGGAGTAGAAACCGGCTTTTTTCCGCCCGCTGGCCCTCACCCGTGGGTTGGGTGTGGATCAGCACGACGTCTTTGGCCCGTTGCAGCAGCCGGAAAAAGTGGTACGACGCTACGGCGTCCTGCTCGCCGTGGGTGGGCAACTCAAACTCGCGGGCGGCGTCGTAGGGAATAAGCGAGTTGAGGCGCTTGCCGCTGGGCAGGTGGCCTTCGTTGACCGACAGAATGATAACCCGTTCAAAATCAAGCGCCCGCGTTTCGAGCATCCCCATGATTTGCAGCGGACTCACCGGCTCGCCGCTGAACGGAATGCTCGTTTGGCGGATGAGTTCGTAAATCAGCGTGCGGAACGGGCGGATGCCGAGCAATTCCTGCCGCCGCTCTTCAAGCAGGCTTTCGAGGCGCTTGAGCAGCGTGAAAAACAGGTAGAGGTATTCGGTTTCAAGGGCGTCGTCTTTCTGGCGGTACACCTGCCGGAGCAAATCGACCAGCCGGTAGCACTGCCGGAGTGCCAGGCCGGGCTTGTCCTGCCAGCGGGTAAACAGCACGGTGAACAACTCGCTCCCGCCGCCGAGGTCGATGAGTTCTTTTTCGTCGAGAAACACGCGGTTCTGGTCGGAAATCGCCCGCACGGCTTCGCGAACGGGGAACAGCGTGCCGTCCTGCGCGGCTTCGTAGCGGCGAATGAACGGGTGGTTGAGCAGCCGCAGCACGTGCCGGTGGCTGAATTTGGGCACGCGCTTCACCTCGCCCTCGCGGGTGCGGATTTCGACCAGGTTGCGCTGGGCCTCGAACCACGCATCCACGAGCGTGAACAGCATCGAATTGCGCAGCGACACGCCCATCGTGACGTTGAAATCGGTCACGGTTTCGTCGAGCGAAAACAGCAGCGGCATCAGCAGGTTTTCGTCGCCCAGCACGATGGCCGTAGACTCAGTTAATGGTGAAGAACGAAGAGTGAAAAGTTCAGAATCAGCTTGTCCTTCCAACTTTTCATTTTTCACTTTTAACTTTTCACTTTGCCACTTCCGGTAAATCTCCCCCGCCACCTTCGGCTGCATCGAGGCGTTGGGCACGCCAATGATCCGGATGTTTTTTTCGCCCCTGAGCAAGCCGTCCGACTGCCACTTCCAGCCCGCCGAGGAGCCAAAATACCCGCGTTTGCCGCTTTTGTAGTCGCGGAGCAGTTCACCGGCCTCCACGCCGGGCCGGTTCATGTAGTACGAATCAGTGTCCCAGAGCGTTTCGGCGCGGCCCTTGTCGATGAGGTAGGTAATGAACTTCTCCTCGGATTTGCTCAGCGCGTTGAACCCCGCAAAGTAGTAGAAATCGTGCGCGTTGGGTTCAATCAGGCATTCAAACGGAAACTCGGCCAGGTGCCGGTAAGCCATGCCCCGGTAGGCGAGGTTTTTGGCCTGAAGCCGCCGCCGGAGTGCCTCGTAAGCGGGCCGGATGTGGCTGAAAAGCCGAAAATATTTGTCAGAGGCCGAATCGGGCGCGGGTTTCCAGCCGTTCTCGATTTGCCAGCGGTCGATGGCTTTCGCCTCGCTCACCCACTCGAACACGGCTTTGGCGGGAGCGAGGTACTGGTCCACCCGGTCGAAATCGCCGAGCAACGTGGACGCCCAACCCGTAAACCGCTCGAACTGCACGGTGGGGTCGATGTCGCGGTACACGTCGAACAACTCGAACAGCAGCCCGACCGGGTCGATGGGTTGCAGGCCCGTTCGCTCGAACACGAAATCCTCGATGGCCCACACGTCGGGGGCCAAAAAGGGCCGGTCGGCGAGGCGGGCGAGCGCCTGTTTGAAAAAAAACACCGCCCGCCGCGACGGCAGCACCACCCCCACCCGCCCGAGGGCGTCGAGATCGTGGCGGCTGAGCAGGTGGCGGGCGGTTTGGTCGAGGAAACTCATTCCTGTGAGAGGTAAGAGGTGAAAGGTGAGATGGAAAGGCAAGGTGTATTTCAACATCTTACTTCTCACCTCTTGCATCTCACCAAAATCAGTGCATTCGGTCGCCGCGCAGGGCGAGGTTTCTGATCACGTCGGCTTCCTGATCGAGCCATTGTTGCCAGCGGGTTTTCACGTAGTCGGCGGGGAGGTATTCCTTGGCCAAATCGATGAAATTGACGTAGTGCCCGGCCTCCGAAATCATCAGGTCGCGGTAGAATTGGCGTAGGCTTTCGTCGCTGATTTCTTCGGAAAGCAGCCGGAACCGCTCGCAACTGCGCGCTTCGATGAGCGCATTGACGAAGAGTTTTTCGCCCAGTCGTTCGGCGGGCGAGCAGTTTTTCCGGATAGCGGCGTGGAGACCGGACACGTACTCGTCCTTGCGTTGCAGGCCCAGCGACAGGCCGCGCTTGTCGAGTTCACGCAGCACCATCCGGAAGTGCGCCCACTCCTCGGCCACGACGGGCATGAGCACTTCGCGGAGTTTGGCGCGTTCGGGGTACTGCACGATCAGCGAAATGCACGACGACGCCGCCTTCTGCTCGCAGTACGCGTGGTCGACGAGAATTTCCCCAATGTTTTTTTCGGCAATGTCAACCCAGCGCGGGTCGGTGGGCAGTTTTAATCCGAGCATTTTGTGTTTGTCTGAACCTTGATTCGTTGGATTTATGGATTGCCTTGTTGATCGACGAAAAATAAGTATCAAGTCGGATTCAACGCTTTGAAATGTACTTCAGACGATAAGTTTGTTGTTGTTAACCCGCTTAAATTCAAGGCTACTCGCCCCAAAGTTGAGCAGCAATCCCACCTCCAATTTATAGGCTTCGAGGTAATTCATTGCCTGAGCTAAATGAACATCTTCCAGTTTCACAATCGCTTTTAATTCAACTGGTATTACGTTCTCGATTAGAAAATCAACTCTGCGGGTTCCAATTTGCTCACTTCGGTAAAAAATCTCCATTTCTTTTTCGCGCTCAAAATGCAGGTTTTCATACCGCATCTCAATTTCCAATGCCCGCTGGCAAATAACTTCCTGAAAGCCATTACCCAACATTCGGTGAACCGCCATTGCACTCCGAATAATCCGTCAGCGTATTTCATTAGAAAATTTTTATCAAGGTAATCCAAAAATCCCACGAATCATGGTTCAGACAACTCAATCAAACAGCAGCCAATTCACCCCGAACCCAAACGCGCGTGGCACGGCGGGGTAGTACGGCGTGGGGAAAAAGCCGTTGCCGAGCAACCCCTGCGTGAGGTTGGCCATTTTGACGAACAGCCGCACCCGGTTGATGCGCAGGTCGGCGAAGGCGTCGGCGACGAGAAACCCCTCCGTGCGGAAGCCATTTTGCAGGTAAAACTGCCCCGTCAGCGGCAGGTACGCGTCGGCGTAGTATCCCGAACGGTAGTGCAATTCCAGCCCCGACTGAATGTAAAGCCGTTTTTTAAACAACAGGTCCAACGCCAGCCGCGAATTGATGAGCAGTTTGGGCAGCCGCACCACGTCGGCCCCGGCGGTGGTGGCGAGTTGCACCTCGCTGAGGGTCGAGAAGATGCCCTTGTGGAAGGCCAGTTCCAGCCCCGCCCGGAAAATGCTGACCGGTACGCCGGTTTGCTCGGGCAGACCGCGGTCGTTGTAGAAAATGTAGTTTTTGAGCAGGTTGTACGACACGTTCGGCTCCAGCACCAGCCCGTTGAGGTCGAACCGGCCCCGCGCCCAGGCGCTTTGCGACGACACATTCAGGAAGCGGTTGTCCCAACTCAGCAAGGCGCTCACGAACTGCTGCTGCACGAGTGTCGGCGAACTGAGCGCGCTGCTCACCCCCGCCCGGAGCCATTTGCCCTCGTACTCGCCGCGCAGCAGGTAGTCTTTCCCCAGCAAATACTCGCCCTCGGCCCAGATTCGGGTGCTGTCGGCGAAGTAGTAGTTGAGCCAGATCCCCAGAAACGTCTCGCTCCGGCGCAGGTAGGCACTCTCCTGAGTGCCCGCCCGGTATACGGCGGTGAACGGCAGCGCCCGGAGGGTGTCGGTCGTGTTGCCAAAGTCGCGGTACTGGCTCAAAAACCGGTAATCGCGCCGCCGCAGGTGCAGGCGGTAGTTGAAGCCGTTGAAAAAGCCCTTTACGCCCGCCCGGTTTTCGACCAGGCTGTACGTCGTCTCGGCGCGGAGCGTGTCGAAGCGGAGCAGGTTGTTGGAAGGTGGGTACGCCGCGCCGTCGGTGCGGTACGCTGGGTCGCGAAAGCGGTTGTAACGGCCCTCCACGTCGAGGATGTGGTACACCTGAAAGCCGTTGGCCAGCACGTACTGCTGGTAGGTGTGCAGGTTGTTGCGGCGTTCGCGGGTGCGGGCCGTGGGCGAGCGGGCCAGGGCGTTGTCGAGGCGAAAGCGCAGCACGCTGTCGGCGTCGGCGGGCTTCGTCAGCCGCAGTCCGCCGAGTTCGGTCACGTTCTGCTCCAGCACCCGCGCGTGACCCAGCAACGTGTACTTGTCGTTTTTCGAGTGGTAATTCGAATGCAGCGCGAAGGCCCAACTGTCCGTCTGGTTGCGGTCGCGCTGGTTGCGTAGGGACGCGGGCAAGCCGTATTGTTTTTCGGATGTAACCCGCTGCAAATCAAGCCCCAGATTCCAGTGAGCGTTCACATTTCGGCTGAAATCAAAATTGAGAATGCTCTGCCCGCGCCCGCCCTGCACGTAATAAATGTTGGAAAAGGGCGATTTCGTGTCGAAGTACCGGATGCTTTCGGGCGTAAACGCGTAAGGGTTGTAGGCATTGAACCCGATTTGCGCACCAATGCGCGTGGGCGGCTCGAAATACGTGGGTCGCGTGGCGGTGCCGAGGTTGCCCAGGTCGGTGAGCCGGTGCGCTGCCCGCTGCACGAAGGTGTACTGGTGAAACCCCGCCAGCGCCGTGTCGATGGCGTAGAGCGTTTTGCGGTTGTTGAACACGTCGGTTTCCAGAAAATACCGGGTCGTGCGCGGGCCGTAAATCTGTTTGGTCGAATCGTCGAGCAGAGGGGCACCGGGCTTGGGCACCACCGTGGTGGGCGGCGTGGGCTGCCCCGGAATGCCGCCCGGCGGAGCGTTGGGAATCTGGGCCTCGACGGCAAAAGCGCCCAGCAACAGGAAAAACAGCCTAAAAAGATGCTTCACAGGTCAAAAGTACGGGTCGGTGCTGAATGCACCATGAATTCACGGTAGGCGTCGAGTACCCAGGCGTCGAACACCGGGCCATCGCCAAACAAAAACTGCACCTCGATCGGCAGGTAAAAAACGGGCCAGGCCAACGGGTGTGCTGCCAGCAATGGCCCAATCTTCACGGCGTCTTTCTCCGAGGTCAGTACCACGGGTTGAACGCCAGAACTGGCTTCCTTTTGCAGAAAAAGGCTTAATTTTTCTAAATCCCCCGCCGAATACGCGTGGTGGTCGGCGAACCGCCGGTGCTGAAGCAGCCCAAACCGCGCCCGCACGTGCC
The DNA here is from genome assembly GCA_965249815.1 of Spirosomataceae bacterium. GTDB lineage: Bacteria > Bacteroidota > Bacteroidia > Cytophagales > Spirosomataceae > JAJAZB01. The sequence continues at coordinate 7,386 of CBDFMV010000005.1, forward strand.
GTTCGAGCGGGTCGGGATTGGCCAGGCCCGTCACCAGCAGCGGCGTTGCGCCGTCGGGCCAGGGCTGGTCGTTGACCGGCACCGGAGCGCCGTAGCGAAAGGCGGTGAAAAAAACGGGTGTGCCCGAACGAACGTATTTTTTGACGTCGTTTTCAATTTTTTTTCGCACCGTTTCGAGCAGGTCGTCGGGGCACTTGGTCACCAGTACGGCGTCGGCCCGGCGCGCCCCGGTACGCCGCTCGCGGAGGCGTCCGCCCGGCAACATAGCATCGTTGAAAAACAGGCGGTTAAAATCGGTTAAGAGCAAGTTTAGTTGAGGCTGCACGGCCCGGTGCTGGAAGGCATCGTCGAGCAAAATCACGGTCGTTTCGGGGCGCTCAGCGAGCAAAAAAGGAATGGCCAGCGTCCGTTCTTCACCCACGGCAACGGCCACGGATTGTCCGAATTTTTGGTAAAATTGCAACGGTTCGTCGCCCACCGTTTCGGCAGTGTCGGCAGGCCCAACCCGGCGGTAGCCGTGCGTGCGACGACCGTAGCCCCGGCTCAGCGTCGCCACGGCGGCGTGGGGTTGCAACAACCGAATCAGGTACTCCACGTGGGGGGTTTTGCCGGTTCCGCCCACCGTGAGGTTGCCCACCCCGACAACGAACCGGTCGAACGAGACCCGATTCCGCCAGCCGACGTCGTAAAATCGGTGCCAGGCGGTAGTCAGCAGGCCGTACAGGCCGGAAAGCGGGGCCAGCAGCCCGCGGGTCAACGTAGTCAACTGCATCCTGGCCGCCCTCCTGCGGCTTGTCCATATCCATCGGTAATTTTTACCGGGTGGCTCCCCGAACCGGGAGTAAAAATTTTTACTTTTAGCGCCCCTAACCCGCGCCTGATTGCCGTATGCCCCTGCACGTGGATTATTTTAAGCACACGCTCGACTTCCGTTTTGAAGCCGGGACGTCGCGGGGCGTGCTGACTCACCACGATGCGTATTTTTTGCGGGTGACCGACGACGAACGCCCCGGCGTGTACGGCCTCGGCGAGGCCAGCCCGTTGCGGGGGTTGAGCGTCGATTTCCCCGATTTCGAGACAAATCTTCAGAAAGTTTGCAATCTGTTCAACAAACTCGACCTCGAAGTTTTTCCCTGGAACCTTAATTTGCTCATCGAGCAACTGGTAGACAAGCGGTTGCCCGCCCTGCGGTTCGGGTTGGAGACGGCCCTGCTCGACCTCCTCAACGGCGGTCGGCGGGTGGTGTTCGACAACGAATTTTCGCAGGGAAAACGGCAGCTTTCCGTCAATGGCCTCGTCTGGATGGGCGACCAGGCCGCGATGAACCGGCAAATTGAGGAAAAACTGGGGGCCGGTTTCACGACGCTCAAACTGAAAGTCGGGGCGCTCGATTTTGCGCAGGAACTCGACCTGCTGGCGGGCATCCGGGCGCGCTTTTCGCCCGAGGAAATCATCCTACGCGTGGACGCCAACGGAGCCTGGACGCCCGACGAAGCCATCGCGAAACTCGACCAACTGGCCCGGTTTGCCCTCCACAGCATCGAGCAGCCGATTCGCCCGCGCCAATCCGAAGCGATGGCCGAACTCTGCCGCAACTCGCCCGTGCCGGTGGCCCTCGACGAAGAACTCATCGGTCTGAGCGATTACATGGAAAAGTTTAAATTGCTCAAGGCCGTCAGCCCGCCGTTTCTGATTCTGAAACCGACTCTTCTCGGTGGTTTTCAAAGTTGCCGGGAATGGATTGAAATCGCCAACCGGCTGAAAATCAAGTGGTGGGTTACCTCGGCGCTGGAGTCGAACGTGGGCCTGAACGCCATCAGCCAGTTTGCCGCCGAGTTCCAGAATCCGCTGCCGCAGGGCCTGGGCACGGGCCAGCTCTACCGCAACAACGTACCCGCTCCGCTGGCCCTCGAAGCCGGACACCTGCGTTACCAACCCGACCAACCCTGGGATTTAACCTTCGTCGAGGCGGGCTTCAACTAAGTCGGGGGTTTCCGGGGAGCGATTGTCGGGAAGCTGACTTTTCAGGGCAATTCCAACCTGGTTTCCGAAACTTTCCACCCCGTTTCCTCGTACTTAGAATTGGAAATCAAAACCAATTTTTTACGATGAAACTCTTCATTTTAGGCGTTCTGGGCCTTGCCCTGTTTGCCGGAATCGCCTACGCCAACGGACACAAATTATTAAGGGTGGCGTCCCACCGGGTAGTGCCCCAACAAGGCGGCAAGTTCGCCGTCGTGAAAACCGACGCGGAGTGGAAAAAGCAACTCACCCCCGAACAGTATTACGTAACCCGCCAGCAGGGTACCGAGCGGCCTTTCACGGGCAAACTCTGGGACAACCACGAAAAAGGCACCTACTACTGCGTGGGTTGCCACCAGCCGCTGTTCAGCAGCGACACCAAGTTTGAATCGGGCACGGGCTGGCCGTCGTTTTTCAAGGCGCTCGACAAGAAGTACGTCCTCGAAAAAACGGACGCCAGCCTGGGAATGAGCCGCACCGAGGTGGAATGCAGCCGCTGCGGGGCGCACCTGGGCCACGTCTTCGACGACGGCCCCCGCCCTACCGGCCTGCGTTACTGCATGAACTCCGTTTCGATGACGTTCGAGAAAGCGAAATGAGTGGAAAGTGAAAAGTGGAAGGCTTAAAGTGTAAATGCCTCGATTTCAAATATTTATTTCGGCCACTTTACACTTTTCACCTTCAACTTTCCACTCAAAAGACCCGCCCCGGCATACCGCCAGGCGGGTCTTTTTGCGTTAGAATTGCTACCTTCACCCCGCTTTTTACAGTCGCTTGCTTTTTATGAACTCCATTTTCCAATTCGTCCGGATGCTTTGGGAACGCTTCAAACAAGCCCTTTCCGCAGGCATCGGATGGTTGGGAACGCAAACGGCCCGCGCCCTGACCGCCGCGCTCGGTGCCGACCGCTTCGCCGCCCTCCAGACCCGCTACCGTTCCATCCGGAATCACTTTGCCGACTGGCTCGACCGCCGCGTCGACCGGAAATCCACCTCGTTCCGGGTCATCGTGGGCCTTTGGCGGGGGTTTGTGTGGCTGCTCGTGGCGGCGGCAGTGTACGTGTTCTGCGTCCAAACCAACTTTTTGTACTTGACCGGCGAAATGCCCGAAACCGAGGAGTTGCAAAACCCCAAGCTGGCCCAGTCGTCGGAAATCTACACCGCCGACGGTGTGCCCATCGGGAAGTATTTCACCGAAAACCGCACGCCCATCAAGGAATTCAGGCAGCTTTCGCCCTACCTCGTCAAGGCGCTCGTGGCCACCGAAGATTTCCGGTTTTACCAGCACTCTGGCATCGACTACAAAGCGCTGGGCGGGGTTTTGGTGGGCATCCTCCGGGGGGGCGAGCGCGGCGGCGGCAGCACGATTACGCAACAGTTGGCCAAAAACCTGTTCAAAATCCGCAAAAAACAGGGCATCGCCCGCAAAGGGCTGCTGGGTTCGGTGCCCGTTCTGAACAAACTCATCATCAAGTCGAAGGAATGGCTGACGGCCATCAAACTGGAGCGGAACTATACGAAAGAGGAAATTCTGCTGATGTACCTCAACACGGTGGACTACGGCTCGAATGCCTACGGCATCAAGGTGGCGTCGCGGACGTTTTTCAACACCACACCCGACAGTTTGAACCTCCAGCAATCGGCGGTACTCGTGGGGCTGCAAAAAGCCACGACTACCTACAACCCGATGCTCAATCCGCAGAATTCGCTCAAACGCCGCAACACGGTGCTCGACCAGATGGCCAAATACGGCTACATCAGCCGACCGGTGGCCGATTCGGTTTCGCGGCTACCGATTGAACTCGACGTCAACATCGAGCAGCCCACGGCTGGGTCAGAGGGCTATTTCAAACGCTACATTCAGGATTACCTCACCAAATGGGCCGAGGAAAATGACGAACCGCTCAACCTCTACACCGACGGCCTGCGCATCATCACCACGATCGATTCGCGGGTGCAGGCCCACGCCGAAAACGCAGTGGCGCAGGGCATGAAAAACCTCCAGCGGCAGTTTGAAAACCACTGGGGCAAACGCAACCCCTGGACGGACGAAGACGGCAATGAAATTCCGGGCTTTATCGACACGGTCGCCCAACGTACGGATCGGTTCAAAAGCCTGACGCGGCACTTTCCGGCCCAACCCGATTCAGTGTGGTACTATTTCAAAAACCGCCGGAGCAAAATGAAATTGTTCTCGTGGAAAGGCGACATTGAAAAGGAAATGACGCCCTACGATTCGATTTCGTACTACAAAAAGCTCCTCCAGGCGGGCATGATGACAATGGAAGCCCAGACCGGCCAGATCAAAGCCTGGGTGGGCGGCCTCGATTACGACTACTTCAAGTACGACCACGTCCGCCAGGGTAAGCGCCAGCCGGGGTCCACGTTCAAGCCCATCGTGTACTGCGCCGCCATCGACGGGCCGCGCAACCTCAGCCCCTGCGACCGCCGCAAAGACGAGCCGTTCGAGATTGATTACGAGGAAAACCACCAGAAAAAAGTCTGGAAGCCCCAAAATGCTGATCGCAACTTTACCTACGCCAACATGACGCTCCGGCAGGCGATGGCCCGGTCGGTCAACTCCGTTACAGCCCGACTCACCGACGAGGTGCGGCCCGACACCGTGATTCAATACGCCCGTAAGTTGGGTATTTTGAGCCACTTACAGGCCGTTCCCTCCATTGGTTTGGGATCGTTCGACGTGTCGCTGTACGAAATGGTCGGAGCGTACGCGACGTTTCTCAATAACGGTTTTTACACTGAACCCCTGCTGGTGATGCGGGTGGAAGACCGCAACGGCAACGTCATCAAGGAATTCCAGCCCGAACGCAGACCAGCCATCCGCGAAGAGTCGGCCTTTCTGATGCGCTACATGCTTCAGGGCGGGTTGCAGGAGCCGGGCGGCACATCGAGCCGGTTGCTCTGGGACTTCAAGGGTTTGCCCGGCGGCAACGACCGTTACAACCTTTTTGGCGGGAAAACCGGCACAACGTCCAACTATTCCGATGGCTGGTTCATGTGCGTGACTCGCGATCTGGTCACGGGCGTGTGGGTCGGTGGCGAAGACCGGAGTATTCACTTTCGTGGGAAAACCGGCGAAGGCGCGCAAACGGCCCTGCCGCTGGCAAAACTGTTCATGGAAAAAGTCTTTGGCGACAAAAGCCTGCCGTACAAGCCAAAGGCGTTTCCCAGCCCCAAAGAAATGGGCCTGAGCCTGACCAAGCCCTACCAGTGCTCGCCCGCCTACCTTCCCCGCCGCGATTCGGGCGACTTTGAAGGCGAGGGAGATTCGTCGGACGCCGACGTGCCAATTTTCAACCCCGAAACGCCCATCGATACCACCGGCCTGAACTAACCCCGATGAAGCATCGCAGCGCGAATCGTTCGCAACGAGGCAGGGTTCTGCCGCTAATTGTTCCACGAACCCTCGGTGCGGCTGCGGTAACTTCCAGCTACCCAATGACTAAGGAAATCATCACTGCCTACTTTCAGGATTTACAGGACCGCATCTGTCACGCCATCAAAGAAGCCGACGGCACAGGAATCTTTCAGGAAGACCCGTGGGAACGCCCCGGCGGCGGCGGCGGCCGGAGTCGGGTGCTGGAAGAAGGCACCATTCTCGAAAAAGGCGGCGTGGGTTTTTCGGCAGTGTGGGGCGAATTGCACGAGCAAACCCGCCGCTCGATGAACCTGACGGAAGGGGCGGAATTTTACGCCACGGGCGTGTCCATCGTCATGCATCCGCGCAGCCCGAAGGTGCCCATCATCCACATGAACGTGCGGTATTTTGAGTTGAGCAACGGCGATTGCTGGTTCGGCGGCGGCATCGACCTGACGCCCATTTACGTGGTCGAGGAAGACGCCCGGTGGTTTCACCGGCAACTCAAACTCGTCTGCGATCGCCAAGATCCAAGCTACTATTCCCGCTTTAAAACCTGGGCGGACGACTATTTTTTCAACACCCACCGCCACGAGACGCGCGGCGTCGGTGGCATTTTTTTCGACTACCTCAAATCCGACGAAAACCGACCGATTGAATCATTATTCGGTTTCGTGCAAGCTGTGGGTGAGGCATTTGTGCCTATCTACGTCAGCCTGATGCTGGCGCACCGGGGCGAGGAATTTACCAAAAAAGAGAAGGAATGGCAGTTGCTTCGGCGGGGACGGTACGTGGAATTCAACCTCGTTCACGACCGGGGAACGCGCTTCGGCCTCGAAACCAACGGCCGCACCGAGAGTATCCTGATGAGCCTGCCGCCGCTGGCAAGCTGGGTGTACAACCGCCCGCCCGAAGCGGGTACGCCCGAAGCCGAAACGCTGGCCTGGTTGCGGAAAGGCGTGGACTGGACGAGTGAAAAGTGAAAAGTGAAGAGTGAAAAGTTGGAAGCCAGAATGCTGCTTGAACTTTTCACTCTTCACTATTCTCCGCCGTCCACACGGCCTGGCTACCCGCCTGGGTAAGCAATTCGATGCGGGTGGGGTCGGGCAACATGACGAGCTTCGCGTCGGCACCGGGGAATTCCTCCAGTTCGACCCACACGCCGTCGTTGTCGCCCATCTCGACTTCCTCTTCGCCCGTTTTGGCGTCCACTACTTTCTGGTACTGCCGGGGCAGGTAGGCCGTGGCCAGCAGCACGTCGGATTCAGGGCAATAGGCGTTGTGGACCTTTTGCAGGACGGTTTCCAGAAAATCGCCGTATTGTTCGAGAAAATCGTCCTCCAGGTCGTGCAATTCTTCCTCCACATCGTCGTACTGTTCGTGGTCGTAGCCCATCTGGCTCAGCACCCGCCGTTTTTCGACTACTTCGCGAACAGCCTGATTGAGTGCGGTAACGTTCATGGCAAAATTTCCGGATTGGTGTTGTAAAAATGGCAGCGGTTGGTGGTTTTTGCAACTACTTCGCCGTCCGCAGCGCCGATGCCCTGATTTGTTTCGTCCATTTGGTGACGCCGCTGGCGTTGAGGCAGGTGATGCTCAACACGCGGTCATTCAGCGGGCCGGTCACTTCCATCAAAGCAAAATTCTGCTCCGAAACGTAAGTTTCCGGAAACTGCGCCAAGGCTTCCTCCGCTTTATTCCACTTGGCCGCCCCGGACGTCAGCGGCGAAATCGTCAGGTCGTACAACGGGTAACTGCTGAAGCGGTCGAGTTTCCAGAGTACGCTGTGGTGGCGGTCGCCGGTGAGGAACAGCAGGCCGGGAATGTCGGCTTCGGTGAGGCGGCGGAACAACTCGGCCCGCTCGCCGGGGTAAATGGCGTAATTCTCGAAAATCGCCGCCGGGTTGACGATCTGCCCGCCCGTCACGATAAATTTGAACGTCGCTTTGCTCGTCGTCAGGGCGTCAATCAACCAGTCGAGTTGCTTTTTGCCGAAATACGCGCGGTCGGGCTGGGTGGCTTCGTCGGGGGCGCGCCACCAGCGGTCGTCGAGCAGAAAAAATTGGCAGTCGGCCCACTGAAAGGTACCCGTAACGCCTTCATTCTCAAAAATATAGTTTGGGTTTCCCCAAAAAGCCTTGAAGGTCTCGAGCGTGGTTTGCTTGAGCCAGTAGCCCCGGTCGGAGTCGTTGGGGCCGTAGTCGTGGTCGTCCCAGGTGGCGTAGTGGTGGGCCGAGCCGAGCAGGGGTTGCATTTCGGGCAGCGAGCGCGTGTGGGTGTAGCGGTGCAACACGCCGGAGCGCGTGTTCCAGTCCACCTCGCGGGTATAGGTGTTGTCGCCCGTCCAGAGCATAAACTCGGGCTTTTTCGCGGCAATGGTGGTAAAAATCTGGTAGTTACTGCCGTAGGGTGTGCCCGGCCGGTCGTAATCCGGTTCATTCACGTACGTGCAACTGCCCACGGCGAAGCGCACGGCGGGCGGGTCGGTGCGCCACTGCCAGAGGGCCTGGGTCTGGAAGTGCAGCGGGTAAGGGCGGGGCGCTTTTTTGCCGTCCACCCATACTTCGTAGGCGTAATGCCTGCCGGGAACAAGGTCGGTGGCGGTACTTTTGGCGATAAACGCCGTCGCGGCTTCGGTACGCACTTCGGCGGTGGCGCGGCGGTCAGTGGAGTTGGATTCTTCCCAAAACCAGAACTTCACGGTGGCGGGCCGCTGGGTTTGCACCCACAACAGCACTTCCCGGTAGTCGGAGTAGCCCGCCATCGGGCCGGATTGTAGAGGGCTGCTGTTGAGCGGCCTACCGGGCGTTTGCGACCACCCGGACGGATGGCAACCGAACGCCAGGATCAGGAGGAGGAGCAGGATTCTTTTTTCCATGAATAACTCAGGCCGAATTTGGCACCGCAAGTTAGGCGGCGGCGGGTCAATGTAAGGCGGCGGGAATGGGCGCTTTTTTGCTGCCACCCGCCCGCCGTTGGAAATGAGCCGAAAGTGCCGTAGGTTGGCCCTGTTTCACCCCCCGGTTTACGCCTGGTTCGTGCTTCGGTTTTTGGGTGAACTGATTTCCCACCGCATCATCATGGGTATTTTTTCCTGGCTGATTGTCTTCTTTTTCGTCCGCGACGTTCGGAAATCCCTGCAAACGGCCACCCAGGCCTACCAACTCGACCGGGCTTTGCAGGCCATTCGCCTCGCCGCCACGGGTCTGTTTATCTTGAGCGTGGGCGATTGGCTGAACGACGACGTGGAACGCTGGCTCTGGCTGGCTCTTTTCGGAACGTTGCTCGCGGTCATGCACCGGTTGCGGCCTTTGCGCGGCGCGGGCACGCTGTTTTGGGCCTTCGTGCCGGTGGCGGGCGTGTTGGCCGCCGACGTGGTGACCCGCACGTTTTTGCCCTCGTTTCACAAACGGTTCGACAGCGCCTTCGACGCCGTGGGACTGTTTGCGGCCATCGGGCTGTTTATTTCCGTGCGGATGGCCAAAAGCCAGCAGAAAGCCCTGGCGGTGGCGGAAGTCAAACGCATCGAGGAAGAAGAAAAAAAGCGCATCGTCGAGGTGCAGAACACCGAACTGGAAAGCCTCGTGGCCGCGCGCACCGCTGAACTCACTCAGCAGAACGAAGCCCTCGAAACCACCCTGGCCGACCTCAACGCCACGCAGGCCCAACTCATTCAGAGTGAGAAAATGGCTTCACTGGGCGAATTGACGGCGGGCATTGCCCATGAAATTCAAAACCCGCTCAATTTCGTCAACAACTTTTCGGAGGTGAGCGTGGAATTGCTCGACGAACTCCGCCAGGGGCCGTTGCAAAAACTCCCCGAAGCCGAACAGGACGACGCCCGCGAAATCCTCGGCGACCTGGCGCAAAACCTGCAAAAAATCATTCACCACGGCCAGCGCGCCGACGCCATCGTGAAGGGCATGCTCCAGCACAGCCGCACCAGCACGGGCCGGAAAGAACCCACCGACCTCAACGCCCTCGCCGATGAATACCTGCGCCTGAGTTACCACGGCCTGCGGGCCAAAGACAAGGCTTTTAACGCCGCGCTGGTCACCGAGTTCGACCCGGCGCTGGGCCTGCTCGACGTCGTGCCGCAGGAAATTGGCCGGGTCCTCCTGAATTTATTCAACAACGCCTTCTACGCTGTCTGCGAAAAGAAAAAAGAGCACCCGACTGGCTACCCGCCCACGGTCAGTGTCCGCACGAAACGGCTCGGCGACTGCGTGGAAATCCGGGTGCGCGACAACGGCACGGGGATTCCCGAAGCCGTCCGGCAGAAAATCTACCAGCCGTTTTTCACGACCAAACCCACCGGTCAGGGCACCGGCCTGGGGCTTTCGCTGAGCTACGACATCGTCACCAAAGGCCACGGCGGCACGCTCACCGTCGAGAGTGAAGAAGGCCAGTTTACCGAGTTTTGCCTGACCCTGCCCGCCTGAAGCGGCAATTCTGCTTGGCACTGCCTACTTTTGGGGTTTACTTTCCAAAAAATGCACCTCGAAAACGGCGCGTATTTCGTCCAGAACCAGCGCCTGCTTACCCTCGCCGACCAGTTCGGCACTCCGCTCTACGTGTACGACGGTGGCAAAATCACCGAAAAAATTTCGGCCCTGCGCGACGCTTTTCCCGGCATCCGGCTGAAAATAAAATACGCCTGCAAGGCCCTCACCACGCAGGCCATCCTGCAACTGATGCGCCGCCACGGCGTCGAACTCGACGTGGTTTCACCCGGCGAACTCCAACTGGGCCTGCGGGCCGGATACCGGGGCGAGCAGATTACGTTTACGCCCAGCGGCGTGAATTTCGACGAAATCGCCGAGGCCGTTGAAGCCGGGGCGTTTGTCAACCTCGACAACCTCGACGTACTCGAAGAATTCGGGCGGCTTTACGGCTCCACCCGGCCCTGCATGATTCGCATCAAGCCCAATGTGGCGGCGGGTGGGCACCACAAAATCATGACCGCCCACGAGGAATCGAAATTCGGCATCGACATCCGCCAGCGGGATGAAATTCTCGACCTCGTCCGGCGCTACAACCTGCACGTTGTGGGGTTGCATCAGCACACGGGTTCGGACATCAAAAACGCTTCGGCCTTCATCGAAGCCGCCCAGAAGCTGTTCGACCTGGCTTACGAATTTCCCGATCTGCAAGCCCTCGACCTCGGTGGCGGCTTCAAAGTGGCCTACCGCGAGGGTGACGGCGTCACCGACATGGCTGCGTTCGGGCGGGAAATGAGCGGCTACTTCCGGCATTTTTGCGAACGGTATGGCCGCGAGCTTGAACTGTGGTTCGAACCGGGCAAGTTTCTGGTGAGCGAATGCGGCACCCTGCTCGTGACCGCCAACGTGGTAAAGCCCGCGCCGGGCCGCACCTTCGTGGGCGTGAATTCGGGCCTCAACCACCTCATCCGGCCCATGATGTACGACGCCTGGCACGACATCGTGAACCTCTCGAACCCTTCGCCCACCGACCTCGAAACCTACGACGTCGTGGGTTACATCTGCGAAACGGACACGTTTGCCACCAACCGAACAATCGGTCAGGTCAAAAAAGGGGATATTTTGGCCCTGAAAAACGCCGGAGCCTACGGCATTACGATGGCGAGCAATTACAACTCGCGCCCGCGCCCGGCGGAGGTGCTGGTGTACGAAAACCAAGCGCACCTCATCCGGCGGCGGGAATCGCTGGAAGATTTGCTGCGGAATCAGGTGGACGTGACGCTTTGAAATTTGGGTAACAAACCGGCTATCTTCGTTCCCATGCGCCGCACCGCCTTTTTTTCGTTTCTTTTTCACCTGATTCTGGCGGCCTGCACCGCGCCGGACGGCGAACCGCTCCCGGCAGAGGCGCGGCTGGGGCATGACTTTTTCCCGCTCGAAAGGGGTCGTTTCGTGGAGTACGACGTGGAGGAAATCCGCTACGCGCTCGCAACAGGTCCAACGGTGACGACGTATCAGGTGAAGGAAACCGTGGACGAGGGGTTCGCCGACGCGACGGGGGGCACCAGCTACCGGCTCGAACGGTTTCGCAGAACCACCGAAACGCAGCCCTGGCGGTTGGATTCGGTTTACACGGCCCGGCTCGAAACGGATCGGGCCGTGCGCACGGAAAATGGGGTGGCGCTGGTGAAACTGGCCTTTCCGGTAGCCAACGCGTTGCGCTGGAACGGCAACGCCCTCAACGCCAACGGTCCGGACTGGTACGAAATCCGGCACCTCGGCCAGCCGATGGCGCTAAACGGGCAGGTTTTCGGCCAAACCCTGACGGTGGTGCAGCAGGCTGACTCGTCGCTCGTTGGGCTGAAGCGCCGCACCGAACGGTACGCTCGTGGAGTCGGGTTGGTTTACAGGGAAAGTACCGAGGTTTTCTACTGCACCTCGCCCGCGTGCCTGGGCAAAGGCGCGATTGATTTTGGCCAACAAACGGTTTACCGCATCCGAACCTATGGTAAAGAATAAACTCGCTTTCCTTGCTTTGTTGCTGGCCCTCATTGCCCCGGCGACCTTCGCCCAACAGGCCAAAAAGTACCTTGTCACGTTCCGTGACAAAACCAATTCGCCCTATTCTGTTTCCCGGCCGGAGGCGTTTCTGGCCAAACGCTCGGTCGAGCGGCGGCAGCGGCAGGGCATCGCCATCGTCGAGCGGGATTTGCCACCCAACCCGGCCTACGTGCAGGGCCTGCGCCAGGCGGGCACCAACGTGTGGTACACCTCCCGGTGGCTTAACGCGGCCCTGGTGGAAGCCACGCCGCAACAGCTCGACCAACTTCGGCAACTGCCCTTCGTGGCGGGCGTCGAAGCCAACACGGCGCTCAACGTGAACCGGGGTGAGCGCAACCTGCTGCGCGGCACCAAAGCAGCGAGCGACCCGGTACCGCTCGAAGATGCAGCCAACCTCAACTACGGGTTTTCCCAACCCCAGGTGGCACTCATTGGGGCCGACTCCATGCACGCCCGTGGTTTTCGGGGCGAAGGGATGCTGATCGGCGTCCTCGACAACGGCTTCGTCAACGTCAACCGATTGTCGCTCTTCAAGCCGCTTTTCGACGAAAATCGGGTGGTTTCGACCTACGATTTCGTCAACCGCAAACCCGACGTCTTCGACCGGGGTTCGCACGGCACCAGCGTGCTCTCCACGCTGGCGGGCTACCGCGAGGGCGCGCTGATCGGCACGGCCTTCAAGGCGTCGTACGTGCTCGTTCATACCGAGGACGATTCGGGCGAACGGTTGCAGGAAGAAGCGTTCTGGCTGCTGGGGGCCGAGTACGCCGACAGCGTGGGCGTCGACGTGATCAATTCCTCGCTCGGCTACACCACCTTCGACGATCCGACCACGGATCACACCTACGCCGATCTGACCGGCAACAAAACACTCATCACCCGCGCCGCCGACTGGGCCGCGGCGGCGGGCATCGTGGTGGTGGTGGCGGCGGGCAACGAGGGCAACAAAGCCTGGCGCTACATTTCGGCCCCCGCCGATGCCGACTCGATTATTGCCGTGGCGGCGGTGGAACGCAACGGGCAGTACGCCGCCTTCAGTTCGCGCGGGCCGCGCGTCGATGGCCGCGTCAAGCCCGACCTGGCGGCGATGGGTCAGGGCGTGGTGGTGGGCGACCCGTCGGGGGCCATCGCCGTGGGCAGCGGCACGTCGTTTGCCTCGCCCATTTTAGCAGGGCTGGTGGCGGGCTTCTGGCAGGCTTACCCGTATCTGACCAGCCAGCAGGTCATCGACGCGTTGAAACAATCGGCCAGTCAGTACACTGCCCCCGACGACCGCCTCGGCTACGGCATCCCCAACTTCGTGCGGGCCGCCGCCTGGGTAACCGAACGCATCGGTGGCGGCATGAAACTCTACCCCAACCCGTCGCGCGGCGAGCAGGGCATCCGGGTGGAATTTCCCGCCGATTTCGACGCCAACGCTTCGTTTGAGGCTCGCCTGACGGACCTGCGCGGCGTGGCCCTCTGGACCGGCACCCTCACGGGCCGCAGTTTTACGCTGCCCTTCCCTAACTTGCCCAGCGGGCTTTACGTGCTACGTCTGCAAGGCAGTCAGGGTAGTTTTGCTACGAAAGTGCTTCGCCTCTAATTCAAGCGTCACAAAAAAGCCGGTTGCAGATGTCTGCAACCGGCTTTTTTGTTCTTGTACTTATTCGCCCTCCGAGTCGCTGCTTTGTTTGCCGGTGGGCTTTTCGGCCAATCCCCGGCTGGGCGGCAGAGTACGGTACTGGTTTTTGTAATTGCGCGGCGAGACGCTCGGGTTGGTTTCCTGGTCGATTTCCCCGGCCCGCAACCGCACGATGCCCGTCTCGCGGTGGGGTCGGCCACCGGGCCGCTTGTAATTGCCCACGTCGCGGGGAAGCTGCGCCGTGGCGTAAGTGGGCACGGTCACGGTCAGGTTTTGGGTTTCCTCCCAGCGCCGGGCTTCGGTGGCCTTGTTGGCGTGCTTGTAGTTGTTGGGCGAATAGCCCGGGTCGTTTTTCAGTTTGGTCTGCGCCTGGGCGGCGATTCCTGCGGCCAGCCCCAGCATCAACAGCAGCGGTTTCATGGTTGTTTTTACGGATGATGTGTGTGCAATTCTCGTAAAAGAAACCGTGCTTTCCACCCGGAAGTTGCCCACCCAAACGACCCGAGCCCCGCCTCGCTTCTGTCGCGTTCAAAGGGTGAATTTTGCGCATTGGCAGTTTTCCAAAAAACACAGACCGAATTTTGGCCCTACTCGAAACAAAACGACGGCTTTTATCGAAAACGGGGTGGAAAAAAAAGGGACATAGTGATAAGTACTCATTTCAAAAACGACCCTTTTTCCGCAAAATCTAATCACATTCTAATGGCTACCAGGCAGTAAAAGCCGCATCCCTGACCCGGAAATGCCTCGTTCCTGCTGTTTGGGCAGCAAAACGTGGCGAGCGTCATTGGGTTTCCTGGTCCGGGCAGTCCGCTCCGAAATACCCCAATTTGTGGGAGGGGCGGGAAGCGGGTTCCTTTTATTTTGCCGATGCAAACCTTTACCCGTACAAGCCCGTGCAAACCAGAACGTTACTGTTCCTCACCATCTTTTCCACCAGCGCCTACGCCCAGGGCCAGCTCACGACCGTTCCCGACGGCGGTAACAAAAAAGCGTCGATCAGCGAACAGATTGGCCTCACCACGGTGCGCATCGAGTACCACCGTCCCGGCGTCAAAGGCCGCGAAGGAAAAATCTGGGGCACGTCCGTGGCGCACTACGGCCTGCAGGACCTCGGTTTTGGCCCCAGTCACGCCGTCCCGTGGCGGGCCGGAGCCAACGAAACAACGACGTTCAGCACCGACAAGGACATTTTGGTGGAAGGCAAGCCACTCGCCGCCGGAATCTACGGCTTGTTTATGGATTTGGGTGACCGGGAAACAACCGTGATTTTCTCCAACATCGCCGTATCGTGGGGAAGTTTTTACTACGACCCAACGGAAGACGTGCTGCGCGTGCCGGTGAAAAACCAGCCGCTCGCGCAACCCGTGGAACGACTCCGGTACGACTTCCTCAACCAAACCGACAGCACGGCGACGGTGGCCCTGGAGTGGGAAAACCGCCGGATTCCGTTCACGATCACCGCCCCGGACGTGGTGGGGGCGCAACTAACGTCGTTCCGCCGCGAACTGCGCGCCAAACCGGGCTTTACCTGGCAGTCGCTGGTGCAGGCCGCCACGTACTGCCTCCAACACAACCGGGATATCGCCCAGGGGCTGGTGTGGGCCGACCAGGCCATCACCGCCCGGTTCATCGGGCAGAAAAATTTCCGAACCCTGAGCACGAAAGCCGCCTTGCTGACGGCCTCGCACCAACCCGGTGAAGCCGAGGCCCTGATGAAAGAGGCCCTGCCGATGGGTACGATGAACGATCTCCACCAGTACGCCCGCACCCTGCTTGCGCAGAAACGGGCCAAAGAAGCCTACGAGGTGTTCAAATTCAATTTCGACAAAAACCCGAACCAGTTTACCACCAACGTGGGCATGGGCCGGGGGCTGTCGGCCGTGGGCGATTACAAAAACGCCCTTAACTACCTGAAAACCGCCCTGCCCCAGGCCCCCGACCCGCTCAATAAAACCAGCGTGGAGGCCATGATCAAACAACTGGAAACCAACCAGGATGTCAATTGAGACCGGAATCGCTCAGCGCAGCCCGGCCGTATTCAGCCACTGCCGGAGGGTTTGCACGTCGCGGCGCATGGCGGCGAAGATAGCGTCTTTGGCCATCTTCGGCGTGCGGTTCCCCGCCTCGGCCCCGCCCAAATCGTACTCGAAGTGGAGCGAAATCGGCCCGCGTATGCCGTACTGTTTCACCAGTTGAAAATACCGCGTGAAGTCCACCGTGCCTTCGCCGAGCGGGGTGTTGACGAGCTTCTGCTTGTGCCCGTCGGTTTCCCACCGAGAATCCTTGATGTCGAGGCTGTTGATGCGCGGCGCAATGAGCCGCAGCCCGGTGGACCACGACAGCCCGCCTTCGACCGTGGCGTGACGGATGTCGTACTGGCAACCCAGCCACTCGGGCGGCGTTTCGCGGAGCAATTCGTGAATTTCCCAGAGCGACGCCCCCACGTAGGTGCCCGCGTGGTTTTGATACGCACCCCGGATGCCCAGGCGCTGATTCAGTTCGGCCAATCCGGCCATTTTTCGGCGAAAACCAGCCAGCGCCTCGGGCAGCGAGCCGGTGGTCGGGTACTGAAACCACGCGGTGCGGTAGTAGCGAATCCCCTCCCCCGCCGCCGTTTCGAGAATCTTCCGGGAAACCGGGTCGGCGGGATCGTTGATGGCCGTCGTCATCATCGTGGGGTTCAACCCGGCTTTGCGCAGGGCCGCTACGGCTTTCGGAAGGTCAGACAGCACCCGTTCCGGCTCCACGTGCCCGCCGGGGCGAACCGTCAGATCGAGGCCCTCGAAGCCGAGGTCGGCGGCGGTGCGGGCCAGGTCGGCGTAGTTCAGAAACTGGGCGTGTTTCGAGAAGAGGTTGATGCGGAAGGCGTCGTCGGGTGGTGCGGTGGCAAACGCCAGCGGCTCGATTAGGGGCGTAGCCGCCAGGGCCATTCCGGCGCGGGCCAGAAAATCGCGGCGCGTGAGAGGAGCGTTCATGAGTTCGTTGGAAGGGTTCCTGTCGTGGAAAGCCGCCTGCCGCCCGTTTCTACTTTATTCCACGCGCAAAACGTGGTGCAGGCGCAATTCGGGCACGCGCACCGTAGCCGTGCCGCCTTGCCATTGCACCGCCAGCGGACGATTTTCGGGCAACAGCACCACCCGGGCGGGTTTTTTCGGCAGGTGCAGCCGCACCGTCAGGTTGTGCAAAGGCGGAATTTCGTCGTAAGCCAGGGTATTTTTGGCATCGTGCGGCCCGGCCACATTGAGCAGATTGACCAGAAGGTTGCCGTCTTTTTCCGCCGTCACTACATGGACTAAGTGCGAATTATCCACCACGACCGTGGGCGTGTACAGCCGACGCACCAGCCCGTCGAGCAGGTCGCGGAGGTCGTGGCTGCGGCGACTGAAGTAGCTTTCGCCGAGGTCGAGGTACAACCCGGCGATGCGGCCCCGGCCCAGCGGACGCACCGTAGCGGCCCGGCCGGTGCTCGGTTGGGTATCCTCCCCACTGAATAAATCGCCCAGTACCTGCACGTTCGGTTCCCGGGGCGAAAACCCAATCCTCGCCCCCGTCAGGCAGGAAATCCGGGGTTGCCGTCCGGTCAGGTCGGCGTTGTAGCAAAACGTACCCATGAAGCGGGCCGTGTCGAGTTGCACCCCGAGTTCGGGGGCAAAAAGCCGCGTCGCTGCCGTTCCCAGCACAAGCAGGTTGCCGCCCCCTTCGGCGTAGGCCACGAGTTCGGATTTAAAATCAGCATCGAGGTAAGCC
>CBDFMV010000006.1:0-23796 GCA_965249815.1 Spirosomataceae bacterium
GGCCTCCGACGCCCTGCTGGACAATTTGGGTAGCCATCAGGCGCACCAGGCCCTGGGCTACGTGGAAGTCGAGCGGGTCGTGTTATTCCGCAAAACGCTTTGAGCGACGCTTCCGGCTATCGCTTCTTCAAAAAGTACGGCCAGCACGCCCATCCGAACATTACCCAAAGAAACACCGGTGTGAAAAACGGACTAACTGCCATCGTGTAGGTAGCCGACATGGCGTCGTCGAGGTCGCGGTCGTAGATCACGGTAAGTCGGTCGGTGGGCGGGTGCAGGGTTTCGTATTCGGCTTCTTCCATCGGAATGAGTAGCTCCTGGTCGCCCAGGTTCACGGTGGCCTCGTAGGTGAAGTACCGACTTGTGGTGTACCGACCGTGCGCGGTGCGGTCTGTGTGCAGGACGGCCAGTTGCAGGAGCTGGCCGTGGGTGCGCAGTCGCTGGTAGTAACGGACGTATTCGAGGGTATCGTAGGTGAAAAACACGGCAAGCCCACCCAATACCATCACCAGCAACAGGCGGGTGAGGCGTTGCAGAAACGTCCAGCCGGTGAGGGAAACCACCACGCCGCCGCCGAAAAACACCAGCAGCGCCGCCATCAGCGCAAACGCCCCCAGGAGTTGATTTTCTTTGGAAAAGCCCTTCGTGGAGCTCCAGTCGATCAAGCGGGAGGTCACTGAATTGGGGCGTCGAGGCACGGCGGTGGGTTGCCGGAAGGCGTCGAGTTGCGGGTGGTAAAGCAGCCGGACGCGGTCGCCCGCCGAGACCCACAGCGTGTCGGACCTGAACCGGATGGCGTACGTTTTCGCCCGGTGCGAAAATGAAACATACGCTACGCCGCCGAAGGCATCGCGCCACGACCGGCGCTCGCGGTCGGCGTCGGTCACCGTCACCACGACGGATTGCCCTTCTTCCGCAAACCGCCGCTCGAGTCGGGCGTCTTCGTACCCGGCCCAAAGCCACCAGACAAAGGCTGCCAGCCCCGCCGTGATGATCAGCGAAATTAGCAGGCTGGCGATACGGCCCAGAACGTCCAGCAATTTCCTGAGCATTGGGAGTGTGGGTTGCCCACGAAAGGTAGGAATTTAGGCCAATACTCCCCCTCGCTCTGCCAGGAATGCAACGCCATTGGCTCAGTCGGCAACACAGGATTTTTTCACGCCGCTTCCATCGAAAATCCGGGGCGTTGTCGTAGTTTTGTCCTTACTACCCACCTTAAAATACACCTATCGGATGAAAGTCTTCTCCAGCCGCCGCTGGTGGCCGCTTATTTGCGGTTTCTCCCTGCTCGCCTGCACCCCTCCCGCCGATTTTTCCCGCACCCAGCACACCGTTTCCACTTATTTAGCGCCTCAAGCGGGGGCGTTGCGTGAAACGCTCACCGATCGGGCACTGGCCCAGGCGATTCAACATCGCTCAGGCGATCACGTGACTGCTAATTCGGTGTGCGTGCCGGACGCCCAGTTGGCGTGGCGCGGCCTCGTCGGTCGGCGGAGCGTGACGCCGTAGGCTACGGTGGGAAGTCCGGTGGTTTTCCCGTTTCTTTGGGGAAACGTAGCCCTGTTATGCCCAACGCCCACGAAGTGCTCCACCAACTGGCCGACGAATTGCCCACCGTCCGGCCTGGCCAAATGTTTGGCTGCCGCTGCCTGAAGGTACCCAGCGGCAAAGTCGCCGTAATTCAATGGCGCGACGCCCTGTTGTTTAAACTCGACCCGGAAGGTCAGCGTGAACTGCTCGGGCTCGACGGTACGCAGGTATTCCGTCCGGTGGAAAGCCGCCCGCCGATGAACGGGTGGATTCAGGTGCCGCCCGCTTACGCCGACCGCTGGCAAGCGCTGGCCCACCGGGCGGTGGCCTACGTCGAAACCCTTTCCTGAACGCCCATGCCTCATTCGGCTGCCTTTATCGCCCCGACGGCCTCGGTGATGGGCCGGGTTACGCTTGGCCCCGACGCCTCCGTGTGGTACGGGGCCGTGGTGCGCGCCGACGTGGAGCGCATCGAAATTGGTCCGCGCAGCAACATTCAGGACACCGCCGTGCTCCACGCCGACCCCGGCGCGCCCACGATCATCGGGGCCGACGTAACGGTGGGCCACGGGGCCATCGTCCACGGCGCGACGATTGGCGAAGGCACGCTCGTCGGGATGCGCGCCACGGTGCTCAACCGGGCGAAGGTGGGCCGTTTTTGCCTCATCGGCGCGCACGCGCTCGTGACCGAGGGCATGGAAATCCCCGATTATTCGATGGTGCTGGGCACCCCGGCCAAAATCGTCCGGCAGCTCGACCCGGCGCCGACCGAGGCCATGCTGCGGGCTTCCGCCGGGCATTACGTGGAGATGGCCCACCGGCACGCGGCGGGGGCATTTCCGCTGGTTGGCTCCGATGCAGCCTGATTACCCGCCGTCATTACCTTTGTCCGTGTTCTGACTCTTCTGTTGCCTATGCTCCGCCTCGATCCGCACGCCCCCGCCAACGCCCTCAACAAAGCCTACCTCAAGCAGAAACCCACCCGCGAGCAAATCGAGGTCTTCAAGGGCCAGGCCCGCCGCCTGTTTGAGCGGGCCAAAGCCGCCGAGCAGCACCACGAAACCGAAGAAAACTTCAAGAACCTCTTCGCCGACTTCCTCAAGGGCGCGTGGTACGGCGAGCGCTACGAACTCAATACGAAGGGGCGGCAGGACCTCGTCATTCACAACGGGCGGAGCGCCAAAGACCCCGTGGGGGTGGTCATCGAGGCCAAACGACCCGCCAACAAAAGCGAAATGATCACCCTCGACAGGCCCAACGCCCGCGCCCTCCACGAACTGCTCCTCTACTACCTCCGCGAACGCCACGACGTGGGCAACGCCGCCATCAAGCACCTCGTCGTGACCGATTCCTACGCGTGGTATATCTTCGACGGGGTGTGGTTTGAGCAGCACGTGGGCCGCGACACCAACCTCCGCAAAACGTACGCCGCCTACAAGGCCGGGGGCCACGACACGCGCTATTTCTACGACGTGATCGCCACGAATTTCTTCAACCAACTGACCGACCCCGTGCCCGTCACGCACTTCGACCTGCGTACGGTGCGGGGCGTCATGGAAAACGCCGACCCCGCCGACGACCTCCGGCTGATTCCCTTCTTTAAAATCCTCTCGCCGGAGCATTTGCTTTCGCAGCCCTTCCAGAACGACAGCAACAGCCTCAACCGAGAATTTTACAACGAACTGCTGCACCTGCTCGGCCTGGAAGAAGTGAAAGACGGCGGCAAAAAGCTCATCCACCGCCCCACCGAGGACTCGGGACGCCGCCACGGGGGGAATTTTCTCGAAAACACCCTCAACATCCTCCGCCAGCAGGACAAGCTCGCCGAAGTGCCCAACCCCGCCGAATACGGTGCTACCCCCGACCAGCAACACGAAGGCATCGCCCTCGATTTGTGCATCACCTGGCTCAACCGGATTCTTTTCCTCAAACTCCTCGAAGGCCAGCTTCTGGCCTACCACCAGGGCAACGCCGCCTACGCCTTCGTCAACGGCGAAACCTTGCCCGAGTTCGACCAGGTGCAGGAGCTGTTTTTCGAGGTGCTGGCCAAAGAACCCGACGAACGCCCCGAGCCGGTGCGCACCCGCTACGCCCGCGTGCCGTACCTCAACAGTTCGCTGTTTGAACCAACGCCCCTGGAGCGAAAAACCCTTTTTATCTCCGCCCTCAAAGATTCGCTCTCGCTGCCCGTGTACGCGCAGACCGTACTGCGCGACGAGAGCGGCAAACGACGCGCCGGTACGCTCGAACCCCTCGACTACCTGCTCCGTTTCCTCAACGCCTACGACTTTGCCTCCGACGGCAGCGCCGCCATTCAGGAACAGAACAAGACCCTCATCAACGCCTCGGTGCTGGGGCTGATTTTCGAGAAAATCAACGGCTACCGCGACGGTTCGTTTTTCACGCCGGGCTTCATCACCATGTACATGTGCCGCCAGACCCTCCGGCGGGCCGTGGTGCAACGATTCAACGAAGCCTACGGGTGGGATTGCGCCGACTTCGACACCCTCACCGACCGACTCGATGCCCACAAACCCGACGTACGCGCCGCCGCCAACGCGCTCATCGACGGGCTGCGCATCGTGGACCCGGCGGTGGGTAGCGGGCACTTTCTGGTGAGCGCACTCAATGAACTGCTGGTTATCAAACACGACCTCAAAATCCTGCAATACCACGACAACGGCCACCGCGCCAAAGAATTTAACCTGGTGGTGGACAACGACGAACTCGTCGTGACCGACGACTCGGGCGCGCTCTTTGAGTACCACGCTCCCCACCCTGGCGGTCCGCGTACGGAAAACCAGCGCTTTCAGGAAACCCTTTTTCACGAAAAGAAAAACCTCATCGAGAACTGTCTCTTCGGGGTGGATATCAACGCCAACTCCGTCAAAATTTGCCGCCTCCGGCTTTGGATCGAATTGCTCAAAAACTCTTTTTACAAAGTAGCCGCAAGTGGAGCGGTGGTTATGGCTCTGCTCTGAGCCATAACCACCGCTCCACTTGAACTCGAAACCCTGCCCAACCTCGACATCAACATCAAAACCGGCAACAGCCTCGTGAGCCGGGTGCGGCTCGACCAGTCGTTTAGCACCAAAGACCTCAAGGCCCGCCGCCTGATGACCGACAGCGTGGCCCGCTACCGCCTCGTGGTGCAGCTCTACAAAACCACCCGCGACAAAGCCGTAAAGCGGGCCGTGGAAAAGGAAATTGGGGAGTTGAAAACGCGCCTCTCGACGCTCAGTTTTGCCGACGACCCCGAACAGGTACGCCTGCGCAAACTCAAAAACGACCTCTGGAACCTCTCGATGGACCTCGCCGGGGGCCACGAAGCCCGCATGGAGAGCCTCGGCACCGAGATTACCGCCCTCGAAGCCACCCAGCAGGCCCGCAACGAAGGGCTATACCGCAACGCCTTCGAGTGGCGCTTCGAGTTTCCCGAAGTGCTCGATGAAGATGGCGGTTTCGTGGGGTTCGACGTGGTGATTGGGAATCCGCCGTACATCCGGCAGGAAGAACTGGCCGCGTTCAAGGCGTTTTTCCAGAGCCGGTTTAAAACCTACGCCGGTACCGCCGACTTGTACGTGTATTTTGTCGAACAGGGCATGAACCTGCTCCGCACCAATGGGCAGTTCATCTACATTTTGCCCAACAAGTGGATGCGCGGCGGCTACGGCGCCCCGCTCCGCGCCTGGATGAAGCAGCGGGCCATTGTAAGCATTGACGATTTTGGCAGTTTGCCCGTATTCGACGAAGCCACCACGTACCCCTGCCTGTTGAGCCTGCAAAACGCCGCCGCCCGCACTACACTCCGGGCCTCGGTGGTCGATACGCTTGTCTTTCCGCAGGGACTCGACGCCTACCTCAGCGTCCGGCAGCACGACGTACCCACGGAGGCCCTTGCCGATGGCGGCTGGGTGCTCTCCGGCGGCGGCACGCACGCCCTGCTCGACAAGCTGCGTGGGGCCGGGAAACCGTTGAAAGAGTACGTGGACAACAAAATTTTTTACGGCATCAAAACGGGCCTCAACGAAGCCTTTGTGATTGACGCCGCGACGCGCCAACGGCTGATTAACGAAGACCCCCGCAGCGCCGAAGTCATCAAACCCTTCCTGGCGGGTCGCGACATCAAGCGCTACCAGACGCCGAAGAGCGATAAGTTTTTGATTTTGGTTGAACGGGGCAGGAGTAGCGGCGAAGTTCGGAAGGCAAAAGGCAGTAAGACCGTCAGTCACGACGAAGCCGAAAGCTGGTTTTGCAAAACCTACCCGGCGATTTATGATTTTTTAAAACTCCACGAAGAAAAAGCCCGTGCAAGGGCCGATAAAGGGGAATATTGGTGGGAATTGCGGGCTTGTGATTACTATGAGGAGTTTGAAAAGCCGAAGATCATTATTCCTGCAATCGTTAAATCTCCTGAAAACGAGTGGGATGAAGTTGGCTTTTATAGCAATGACAAAACGACCATTATTTCTACGAATGAAAAGTATGTGTTGGCGGTATTGAACTCAACCATCGCTGACTTTTTCATGCAGCAGATTTCTGCAACCAAGCAGGGTGGCTTTTTTGAATACAAACCTGTCTATTTAGCCCAGTTTCCGATTCCTAAAATAAGTGATTTTGAAAAACGGGAAGTAGAAAACTTGGTTGAAACCATCCTCGCCGCCAAGAAAGCCGACCCCACCGCCGATACCCACGCGCAGGAAGCGGAGATCGACGCCCTCGTGTACCGGCTCTACGGCCTAACCAACGAGGAAATCGCCCTCGTGGAAGGCCGCCCCACCCCCACCGATGTTGAAACCGCCGCGTAGCCGACCATTCCACCCCGCTAACCCTGCGGCGAGCGTCTTCTCGCTTGCGGAACACGTCTTCCATCCTGCAGGAAGCGTCTTCACGGTTGCGACGAGCATCTGCAACCTTACAGGGAGCATCTTCATTGTTGCGACGGGCGTCCGCACAGTTGCGAAAGCCTTCCGCATTGTTGCGGAGTGCGTCCGCATTGTTGCGACGAGCATCCGCACAGTTGCGAAACGTGAACGCACACTTGCAACGAGCGAACGCACACTTGCGGAAGGTGAACGCAACCCGATGCCCCTCGACGACGCGGCGGGGAGGCGCTGCTTTTCCTGAAATCCCGAACAACTTAGGGGAAGCAGGGGTAATTTGCCGTCGTCAAAACCTCCACCACCTATCACGCTATGCCCCACCCCACCCGAATTCTGGTCGTGGAAGACGACGCCAAAGTGCTGGCTTTTCTGAAAAAAGGCCTTGAAACGCAAGCCTACGCGGTGGAGACCGCCGCCGATGGCCGCGAAGGCGAACGGCGGCTGGCTACCCAGCGCTATGATCTGGTCATTCTCGACCTTAACCTGCCGCACGTCAGTGGCCTCGAACTCTCCGCCCGGCTCCGCCAGCGCGACCCCGACCTGCCCGTGCTCATGCTCACTGCCCTGGGCACCACCGCCGACAAACTGGCGGGTTTCGAGGCCGGGGCCGACGATTACCTGGTCAAACCCTTCGAGTTTGTCGAACTGCTGGCCCGTGTGAAGGCGCTGCTCAAACGCGCCGCGCCCGCCGAAGCCACGCCCAACCTGCGCGTCGCCGATCTTGAACTCGATTTGGCCGAAAAAGTGGCCCGCCGCGCCGGGCAGGTCATCGAACTCACCGCCCGCGAGTTTCGCCTGCTCGAGTACCTGCTGCGCAACCGGGGCCGGGTGGTCTCGCGGATGGACATCGCCGAGGCCGTCTGGGACATCAATTTCGACACCGGTACCAACGTCATCGACGTGTACATCAACTACCTCCGCAAGAAAATTGACCGCGACGCCCCCGTCAAACTCATCCACACCGTGGTGGGCATGGGGTATATGCTAAAAGAGAAGTAGTCAGTAGTCAGGATTCAGTAGTCAGAATCCTAAATCCTGACCCCTGACCCCTGAATCCTGACTCCTGACTCCTGACCCCTGACTCCTGACTACTGAATCCTGACTACTGAATCCTGACTACTGAATCCTGACTCCTCCATTCCCCCATGACCATCCGCACCCGCCTCACCCTCCTCTTCACCGCGCTGGTCAGTGCGCTGCTGGGCGTGTTTTGCGTGGTGATTTACGAAGCCGCCAGCGTGTACCGGCGCGAGGAGTTTTTCGAGCGGCTGCGCGAAGAAGCGCTGACCTCGGCAGAGTTGCTTTTCGGGAAAGAAACCATCTCGCCCGAACTCTACAAACTCCTCGACAAAAACCACATGACGGTGCTCAACGAGGAAGAAATCATCATTTACAACCACCTCAGCCAGCAGGTGTACGAAAGCGGCACCGATTACCTGACCGTGACGAAGGCCACGCTCGACCGCGTCCGGCTCGAAAAGGAAATCCGCCTGCGCGAGGGCGACCGCGAAATCGTCGGGGTGCTGTTTACCGACCGCTACAACCACCTCGTCGTGTTTGCCTCGGCGGTGGACAAATACGGCTTCCGCAAGCAGCGCAACCTGGCGCTCGTGCTGGTGGCCGGTTGGCTGCTGGGTACGGTCGTGGTGTTTGCAGCCGGGCGGTTTTTTGCGGGAAAATCCCTGCAACCCATCGCGGGTGTCATTGGCCGGGTGGACGCCATCACGGCCTCGCGGCTCGACCTGCGCCTCGACGAAGGCAACGGTCGCGACGAAATCGCCCAGCTTTCCGGGCGCTTCAACCGCATGCTCGACCGCCTCGAAGAGGCCTTCCGCACCCAGCGGGCGTTTGTTTCCAACGCCTCGCACGAACTGCGCACCCCCCTGACGGCCATCACCGGGCAAATCGAGGTGGCGCTGCTCTCCGGCGACGACCCCGACGAACTCCGCGCCATGCTGCGCTCCATCCTTGACGACGTGCGCCAGCTCACCCGGCTCACCAACGGGTTGCTCAGCCTGGCCGACGTCAGTCTGGACGAAACGGCGGTGCCGTTTGCCCCCCTGCAATTCGACGAACTCCTCTGGCAGGTGCGTAGCGAGCTGCTGAAAATGCACCCCACCTACGC
This sequence comes from Spirosomataceae bacterium, assembly GCA_965249815.1. GTDB lineage: Bacteria > Bacteroidota > Bacteroidia > Cytophagales > Spirosomataceae > JAJAZB01. The sequence goes on from CBDFMV010000006.1 coordinate 8,539, forward strand.
CGTGCGCGTTCAGCTCGACGAGCGCGCCGAGTCGGAGGCCGACCTGACCCTGACGGGCAACGAGCCGTTACTCCGCATCGCGCTGCTCAATTTGCTGGAAAACGGCGCAAAATTTTCGCCCAACGGCGCCGTGCGCGTGGTGATGCAGGCTCAACCCGCCGAGTTGCACCTTCAGTTTCATAACGACGGCCCGGCCATTCCGTCCGGCGAGTTGCCCGACATCTTCAAACCCTTCCGGCGTGGCACCAACGCGCACGGCGTGGCCGGGCACGGCATCGGCCTGTCGCTCACCGAGCGCATTGTGCGCCTGCACCGGGGCCGGCTGACGGTGGAATCTGCCAAAGAAACCGGCACCCGTTTCATCCTGACGCTGCCGAGGGGTTCTAATGGCATTCTAACACCCGTTTAATGGCGTTTTAATGGCGCAGAGGCACCTTTGGGCCTTCAAAAAAATGCCTAAGCCATGCCGCGCTTCACGCTCGATTACTCCCGACCGCCGTCCCCTGCCCGCCGCCGGACCATTTCGCCCCTAAGTTTGCTTGTTTTTTGCCTGATCGTCAACGGCATCGTGCTGGCGGCCCTCTCCCTGCTACTGGGCCGCGAAAACCGCCACCTTCGTCGCCAGCGCGACGCCCACGCGCTGCGTTACGATTCGCTGCTGGCCACCAAACTCCACGCCGACCGCCTGTTGTTCAACGCCCGGGCTTTCCGGGCGGAGCAGAAACCGACTGCCGTTCGTGGCCGTACCGGCATTTCTAATCAACAATTAATTCGGCCTTAATGCGGCTCTAATTCAGGAAGCGGAGGTTTGCAGCGTGTTCACAAACACACTTTCGATTTCGCCCAACACTAAAACCATCACCAACGGCGACGCGCCCGCTTTCGCCCAACGCGGTGGATTGAACCTGTTCAGGGTTTGGAGTTGCAAGACAACGCTAAACCCTGAATCCTAAACTTACCAACCATGCCTCTCCAAGACGTGTACATGGGCCTGGGCAGTGCGGTGTACGCCCTGGCCAAGACCGACGGGTGCCTCCAGCCCGAAGAAACCGAAACCGTGAAGCGCGTGCTGGCGCAACACCCCTACGGCGACATCGCCCTGAGCGCCTATTCGCTGAAAGAAGCCTACAACGTGCCCGTGGAAGACGCCTACGCGTTTGCCATCCGGCGGTTTACGGCCAACCAGGAGGAACTTGACGAACCGCTGAAAAAGGAATTCGTCGCCATTCTGGAGGCCGTGGCCCAGGCGCACGACGACATCTCGCGCAAGGAAAGTGCCCTGATTCGCCGGTTCCGGCGCGATCTGCGCCGATTCTGATTACGCCAGCCATCCGCCCTGATTCATCCCGGAATTTACCCGAAGTCATGACTTTACGCTCCCTGCGCTACGGACTTTGCTTTCTTTTCTGTGCCTCCGGTCCCGCCGTTTTCGCCCAGCAAAACCTGTTCAACATCCCCTCCGGCGACGTTACGCCCAAAAACAAAGTGTTTTACCAGCACCAGTTCAACGTGTACCAACGGAAGTTCGAGTCGAAGGGCCACTTCGTGTACGGACTGGGCCGGGGCTGGGATGCGGGCCTCAACCTGGTGGGCAAAGGTGCCTATTTTTCGCCCGAATGGCGGCTGCTTCACAACGACCTGGCCCACCAGGGGGCGCTTTTCCCGGTGCTGATGGGTACGCTGCAAAAGCAGTGGGCGCTGGGCGAACGGACGTTCCTGAACGTGGGTACGCAGGCGGGCGTCAACCTGAGCCGCCACCTGGAACGCAAGCAGTTGAATTATTTCAACTACGGCCTAATTCACCACCACTTCGCGCCGGGCCGCCGGATCATCGTGGGCGGCTACCAGAGCAACCCCATGTTCGTCGGTGAAGGCAACCGGGCGGGCCTGCTGGTCGGCTACGAATGGAAACTCACCGAAAAATGGTACCTGATGGGCGACTGGCTTTCGGGCCGCAACGACACGGGCGTGGGCGTGATTGGGGCGATGTTCTGGCCCACCAGGCGCCTGCAATTCTGCGCCGGGGCACTGGTGCCCAACCCGCGCACGCCCAAACCAGCGGGCGTGGTGTTTGAGATCAATTTGTACGGGTGGGATTTGGAGCATTGATGGATTGAAAGAGAGGTGAGGGACGGGGGGAGATTTTTTCCGCCGTGTTATTACCTTGCCGGGTGGGTGATTCCGTAACCAACAACCTTTTTTTACCATGCGCCGCCCGCATTTCCTTCTGCTCGCCCTTGCCCTCGGGACCACCCCCTTGTTCGCCCAGCGCTGCAGCGTGCGCGAAGAATTTAACCCCGCCACCGACTCGCTCGATTGGGTGGTGGGACACAAAGACTGGGCAGAATTTTACGTCGGTAAGTCCCAACCCCAATCCGTGCTGCTGAAAATCGCCGAAATGGCCCTCTTTGCGCAACACCAGACGACGGCAAAAGACAGCGTGTGGCTCCTGCTCGAAGACGGACACATGATCAAGGGGGCCAACGCCAGAGCGGCCCCCTCGCGCCATGAAAAATACTGGGCTGGTTTTGTCGACGTCGAACTCGACTTCATCGAGTTGTACCTGCCCATTGGCGCAGAGGACTTGCGGCGGTTGGCACAATCGAAAGTCAAGAAGGTGACCATGCGGTTTTACACACCGAACCCTGCCCAGCAAAAAAACTTCGCCCGGAAACTTCGGAAAGGACTGCCGAAATCTTCCCCGGTGATTCAGGGCGACGGGTACGTCGAACTGACGCACCACAAGGTGCGCCGACGGTGGAAAAACTTCGTCCTCAAAGCGGCGGGGATGGAGGCAGAGTATGCGCAAGAACGCGACGGTTTCAAAACGAAATCGGCAACGTTTTCTTCCGAAAACCCATGAAACGCCTGTTCCTGCTGCTTTTTCTGGCTGCTTACCCGGATGCGCTGCACGCGCAGTGGAGGTTCCGAATCCGGGAAGTACACCACCCCACGAACGATTCGCTGTGCTGGGCGGTTGGGCGGGAAAACGACATCGATTTCTTCTTCGACCCCGGTTCTTCGGAAGAAATTACCTTCCGGTTTGGGATACCGAGTCCCGTCAGACTTTCAACCGTGGTGGGCGACAGTGCGTGGCTGACGTTCAGGGATGGGTACGTGCTTCGGTTGAGAAACTGCGTCAATTCGCAACCAAAGCGATCCCGTTTCAAGATGTTTGGCCACGATGTCCCGGAATTTGAGTACAGTTATTTCCTTTTCACCGCGCCCATCCGCCGGGAAGACCTTTCGAAGCTGGCGACCACGAAACTCCGCTCGTTCGTCATTCACCTCCACGCGCCCGGTGTCAACCTCGAAACGTTGCTCCAGGCACCCCGAAACGCGTTCGTCCCCAGGCGGCTCCGCTTCGACATGACCAATCGCCGCGTCGAAGTGTCCGCAACAAATCCCCACACCTACACCAGCGGCCTGAGAAGCTTCAAACGCACGGCGAAGCGGGCTGAAAAGTGGCTCCAAAACGCCTCCCGTTCTTCGGAGTTTGTAACTCCAAACACCAATGCAGCGAGTCGGTGACCCGCTACCGTCGGCAAGCCCTTCGTACCTTGGGAAGCGCTACCACCGTGGTCTGTGTGTACCAATTAACTTTTCAACTTGACAAAAAGTCTTGTCATTCATCCCCCCCTTCTTGTCATCCAGAGCGGGCCGCTTCGCTGCGCTCTGGATGACAAGACGTTAGTAGGCCCATTCGTAAAAAGGTGGCCACAGACCACGGTGGTTACTGAACCGTTTCGGTCTGTGGCACACAGACCGATGAGTGGGAGTGCCCGGTGATGTTGCGAGAAGGCTCGGTGAAGTTGTCAAAATGCTCGGTAAAGTTGCGAGAAGACCCAGTAAAATTGGTGAAATGCCCGGTGCAGTTGTGAGAGTGCTCCGTGCACTTGTTTAAAGGCTCGGTAAAGTTGCGAGAAGGCTCGGTAAAGTTGTTAATGTGCTCGGTAAACTTGTTTAAAGGCTCGGTAAAGTTGCGGGAAGGCTCGGTAACGTTGTTAATGTGCTCCCGAAACACGCGAGAGACCGACCGAAACGAGGGAAAAAGGGAAAGGGAGAACCCAAAAAGGTTGCTGCACCTTTTTGGGTTCTCCCTTTCCCTTTTTCCCAACCCTAAAACTTAATACGCCCGCACGCCCTTCCCCTCCATGAAATTCACGAAGGCCTTATTGACAATCCGGTTGCCGCCGGGCGTGGGGTAGTGGCCCGAAAAGTACCAGTCGCCCGAGTGGTTGGGGCAGGCCTGGTGCAGGCCCTCGACGGTTTGGTAAATCACGGCGAGGTCAGCCTGCATGCCGCGCGGTTTGACGATCTCGGCCACTTTCCGCGAGATTTCCTGGTGCGTAAAGGGTTCGTACAGCGCCCGCACGAAGTTGTGCCGGGAGCCTTCTTCGGTGCCCAGCGAGGCGGCGCACCGTTCGTACACTTCGTCGATGAGGTTTTCCAGGCCGCGCTCTTTCAGCAACCGCAACGTGGCGCGGAAGGCCACGAAATCCTTCATTTTCGACATGTCGATGCCGTAGCAGTCGGGGTAGCGAATCTGCGGGGCCGAACTGACGATGACGATTTTCTTCGGTTCCAGGCGGTCGAGCATCGTCAGGATGGAACGCTCCAGCGTGGTGCCGCGCACGATGGAATCATCGATGAGCACGACGTTGTCCACCTTCTTTTTGATGACCTCAAACGTGGTCTCGTACACACTCGACACCATTTCGTCGCGGTGGGCGTCGTCGGTGATGAACGTGCGGAGTTTCACGTCTTTGGCCACCAGTTTCTCGACGCGGGGCCGGAAGCTGAGCAGCTTGTCCAGTTGCTCGGGCGTCAGGTTTCCTTCCTGAATGAGCCGTTTGCGTTCGCTGACGAGGTACTTGTCGAGGGCTTCGACCAGCCCCAGAAAGGCCGTTTCGGCAGTATTCGGGATGTACGAAAAGACCGTATTGGCCAAATCGTACTGAATTTCTTCGAGAATCTGGGGCAGCACTAGTTTGCCCAGCCGCTTGCGCTCGTGGTAAATGTCGGGGTCGGAGGCGCGGGAGAAATAAATCCGCTCGAAGGAGCAGGATTTCTTTTCAATGGGCTGGATAAACTGAAACTCGTTGTACTCACCGTACTTGTCGATGAGGAGCGCGTTGCCCGGCTGCACCTCGCGAATCTGGTCGTATTCGCAGTTGAAGGTCATTTTGATGGCGGGTTTCTCCGACGCCACCACCACCACCTCGTCGTCGGCGTAGTAATACGCGGGCCGGATGCCCGCCGGGTCGCGGGCCACGAAGGCCGCCCCGTAGCCGGTCATGCCCACCATCGCGTAGCCGCCGTCGAAATCGCGGCAGGAGCGGTGCAGCACGCGGGCGAGGTCGATGTTGCTTTCGATAATTTCCGAGAGTTCGGGGTTTTCGAAGGTGTCCTTGAAGTGCTCGAACTGCCGCTGGGTTTCTTCGTCAAGAAAGTGGCCGATTTTTTCCATCACCGTCACGGTGTCCACTTTTTCTTTCGGGTGCTGGCCGAGCGAGATGAGTTTGTCGAACAACTCGTCCACGTTGGTCATGTTGAAATTGCCCGCCATCACCAGGTTGCGGCTGCGCCAGTTGCTTTGGCGGAGCATCGGGTGGCAGTTTTCAATTTCGTTGACCCCGTGGGTGCCGTAGCGCAGGTGACCCATCCAGACTTCGCCCGTGAAGGCCACGTTTTCCTGCAACCACGCGGCGTTGCGGGCTTTGTCTTTGTTATCCTTGAGCGCCTTGCGGAATTTTTTGTGGACTTTATCGAAAATGTCGGCAATCGGCGACGGCTCCACCGAGCGGTACCGGCTGATGTAGCGGTGGCCGGGCGGCACGCTGAGTTTGATGTTGGCCACGCCCGCGCCGTCCTGGCCCCGGTTGACCTGTTTCTGCATCAGCACCGAGAGTTTGTTGGCCCCGTAGAGCGCCGTGCCGTACTTGTCGATGTAGTACTGGTAGGGCTTGCGCAACCGGATGAGGGCAATGCCGCACTCGTGTTTGATTTGGTCGGACATGGCTGAGGGAGTGGTCGTTGGGAGTTTTGCTCGTTGGGAAGAAAGAATCACGCGGCCTGCTCCACTGGCACGAGGCGGTAGGCCGATAAAGGTTTACTGGTTTCGTAGAGGACGATGGGGTCGAGGTCGAGGGGTTCGGTGCGGGTTTGGCCGTCGAAGGTGAAGGTGATTGGAGCTGCGGGCCAGGTTAAAGTGCCCGCTTCACTTATGGCTACGCTGCTGAAAACAGCGTAGTTGGTGAGGGGGAGATAGATTTCGTAGTTCTGAACTTTCCACTCTTCCATCTCCTCAGTAAAATCATTAACCCGAACCTGACCGGTGCTCCAGAGACAAGTTACCTTGAAGGGCTCAACGTTTAAAACTTCAACGACTTTGGGAAATTGGCTTGCTTTCATCGCAACTGCGGGTTCAATCGTTTGAAAATACTCACTAATTCGTTCTGCCTTGACCCTACCCACTCAAAAACCTTACGTTGCTGGCGATTAGGCAAACCTCCGCGTATCACTTCAATCCGCTGAATATCAATTAATACTTCATTTTCTCCATATTCTGCGTGGACATGAGGCGGGTTGTGTTCCCTGGAATTCACTGAGATTTTGATTCCGTCGACTAGCCCAACCGTTGGCATGAAGTTAGAGATTTATGGTGAAACATACTTTCAAGCCGGTGAAGAAGCTTTCGCCCAAACTCAAATTGCTGCCTGCTACCCCAACCTAACACCCTCATTCCCTCAAGGTTCCGAAACTCCGCAACTTTTCAACGGCTTTGTAGAAAACCCATCAGCCAGTCAGCCCGCAAAAACAAGACCACGATGGGCACCACCAGCACCGCCAGCAGCACCCACTGCGCCGCCGTCGGGTGGGGCGGCGGTGGTGCGTCGGCCGGGGGCCGGAAAAACAGCAGGAAAGGCAGTTTCAGGTAAAAAACCAGCGACACCGCCGCGTTGAACACGCCGAACAGCAGCAGGCCGCCGATCAGCGTCCGCTCGGTGGTCTGGTAGGTTTCCCAGAGGGCCGAAAACACGAGCAATTTGGCCGAAAAGCCCGCCGTGAGCGGCAGGCCCACGAGCGAAATCATCACCAGCACCACGGCCACGCCCAGCGCAGGCTGACGCAGCCCGAGGCCGGAGAACTGGGTGAAGGAATAGGTCGGCTCCCGTCGGGGCGTCGACCATGCCTGCTCCGACCTCCAGAACTGCGCGTCGGCAGTCGGAGCTACGAGCAAATCGAGCAGCAAAAACGCACCCATCGTGGCAAACAGGTACGCGCCGAGGTAAAACGTGGCCGTTTGCAACCCAAAATCCGTGGCCGCCGCCAGCCCCAGCAGCACAAACCCCGACTGCGCGATGGACGAATACGCCAGCATCCGCCGGGCGTCGGTCTGGCCGAGGGCCGAGAAATTCCCGACCGCAATTGTGACCAGCGCCACCCCGGCCAGCCAGCCCGACCAGTCGACGGGCAGCGCGGTTTCCACCCGCATCAGGGCCAGAAACGCCGCCGCTTTCGGGGCCACCGAAAAAAACGACACCACGGGCAGCGGCGCGGCTTCGTACACGTCGGGGTTCCAGAGGTGGAAGGGCACGGCGGCGATTTTGAACAGCAATCCGCCGAGTGTCAGTGCCACCGCCACGCCCACGGCAAACGAATCGGTCTGGGCCAGGGCGCGGCTGAAAGCCGGGTCGGTGACGTCGAGCGTAGCCGTCAGGCCGTAGAGCAGCGACATGCCGTAGAGCATCACCGCCGCGCTCACGGCCCCGAACAGGGCGTATTTCACTGCGCCTTCGGCCCCGCGCCGGTCGCGGTTGAGGGCCGTCAGCACGTACGAAGCGAGAGAAATGAGTTCAACGGCGAGGTAGATCGTCAGCAAATTGACGGCCATCGTGAGCAGGTACAAGCCAAGCAGCAGCGCCAGCAGCAGCCCGAACAATTCGCCCGGAAACCGGTAGCGCATCGCCCAGCCGTGGCCCAGCATCACCGCCGTCGCCAGCGTGACGAGGAGTTTGAAAAACCGGGCCTGCCCATCCAGCACGAGCATTTTCCCGAACAAAAACCCGGCGTCGGTCTGCTGCCAGACCAGCCACCCCGCCACCCCGACCAGCGCCAGCGTGAGCGGGTAAAATCCCTGCCGCGCTGCCGTTTTCCTCCACACCAAATCGACCGCCACGACGAGCAGAAACGCCGCCGCCACGAACACTTCGGGCGTGAGTGCGGCGGTGTGGTGGAGGAGTTGGGTGAGGGTTTGGGAAAGGGTCAAAGCGACGGTTATTTTCCTCCGCGTCATTGCGAGCGAGGTACGAGCGAAGCAATCGGTTTCTATCCAGCCAATGGTTCCTTAAAACTGGGTCAGGCAACTGGCAACGGATTGCTTCGCTACGCTCGCAATGACGGGTTGGAGAGGTTTAAAAATTCAACAAAAACGCCCCCACCGTGCTTTCGCTCAGGCTCAGGAGCACGCCCGGCAGCACGCCCAGCAGCACCGCCAGCGCGGCCAGCGGCACGAGCATGAGCTTTTCGCGGAGCGAAACGTCGGTAAACAGGCCCGGCTCGTAAGGGGACCAGAAGGTTCCGAAAAACATCCGCTGGAGCGTCCAGAGAAAATACGCCGCCGCCAGTACGATGCCCAGCGTACCGACCGGGGCCATCCAGGTGGGCAAATGCGGGCTGTTGAACGTGCCCATCAGCGCGAAAAATTCGCCGATAAACCCCGACAGCCCCGGCAACCCGAGTGAGCCGAAAAACGCCACCGCCGTGAGCGCGACGTAGCCCGGCATCCGGCCCGCCAGGCCACGGTAATTGGCAAGCTGCCGGTCGTGGGTGCGCTCGTAGAGCACGCCCGCCAGCAGGAACAGCATCGCCGACAAAATCCCGTGGCTGACCATCTGGTAAATCGCGCCGTTGAGGCCTTCGGCGGTCAGCGAGGCCAGACCGAGCAACACGAAGCCCATGTGCGACACCGACGAATAGGCGATCAGGCGTTTCAAATCGCTCTGCGCCAGCGCGTTGAGCGCTCCGTACACGATGCTCAGCACGCCCAGCCCGCCGAGCCACGGGGCCAGCAGGGTGGCTTGTTCGGGAAAAAGCGCCCACGCAAACCGGAACATCCCGTACCCGCCGATTTTCAGCAACAGCCCCGCCAGCACGACGGAAACCGGCGTTGGGGCCTCGACGTGCGCGTCGGGCAGCCAGGTGTGCAGCGGCACGACGGGCAATTTGATCGCAAACCCTACGAACAGCAGCCAGAAGGCCAGCGTCCGCGCCGACTGCCCGAACAACGTGTTGCCCGCCAGGAGGTTGAGCAATGATTCGGGCAGGTAGTTGGCCGGTTCGGTCAGGTACGGCAGGCTGAAGGTGTGAACGACCTGGTCGCCGGGAATGGCCGCGTTTTGCAGCGCCGCCTGCACGTCGGTCAGCATCCGGGCGGTTACTGTTGCCTTGCTTCCGGCCAGGCCCATGCGCACGGCGGTTTCGACCGGATCGGCCACCGACAGGTACAGTCCGATGAACACAAGCAAAATCGCCAGCGAACCCAACAGCGTGTAAATGAAGAACTTGATGCTCGCGTATTCGCGCCGTTTGCCGCCCCAAAGGCCGATGAGAAAGTACATCGGCAGCAGCATGAACTCGAAAAACAGAAAGAACAGAAACAAGTCGAGCGCCACGAAACAGCCCAGAATGCTGGAACTCAGCAGCAGGTAGAGCGCGAAATAGGCTTTTTGTTTCCGCTTGATTTCAAACGACGAAACCGCGCCGACGGCCAGCACCAGCCCCGAAAGCAGCACCATCGGCAAGCTCAGCCCGTCGATGCCCAGGCGGTAGTCGATCGACACCACGCCGAGCGGCCCCAGCGAGAGCGTAATCCAGTCGGCCTGTTCGGTGAACTGGTAGCCGGGGGTGGTTTTGTCGAAAGCCAGCCAGAGAAAAAGCGTCAGGGCGAAATTGATCAGGCTGGCCCCCAGCGTCACCCAGCGAAAGGCGGCGGGGTTGCGGTTGGGCAGCGCCAGCACCCCGACCGCGGCCAGCAAGGGAATGAAAATGAGGAGGGAAAGGTAGGGCATCGGCAAAAGCGTGGCGCAAAAATAGGAAGTTGGGTTCAGGGTTCAGCGTTTCGGGTTCAAGGTTTGGGGTTTAGCGTTTTGAGTTTAGGGTTTAGGTTGTCTTTTAACTCTAAACCCTGAACGCTAAACCCCAAACTCAAAAAAGCACCCACCCCACCAGCAGCAGCAGCCCCACTAGCGCCGCCACCACGTAGCCCTGCACCCGCCCGCCCTGGATTCGCCGGGTGAGCTGGCCAAAAAGCCCCGCTCCCCGCGCCGCGCCGTTGACGAACCCGTCCACGAAAAACCGGTCGAACCCCGCCACGACGTGCGCCAAAAATACCCCTGCCACGCCGAGTAATTCCACGGCGCGGTCCACCACGCGGCGGTCGAAGTTGTACGAGAAGGCGGTGATTTTCAGCGTATTTCTTACAAAAAACCGGTCGTAAACCGCGTCGAGCGTTGACACTTTGGGCGTAACACGGTGGCGGCTCACCCACGCGCCCGCCGCCCCGCTGAGCAGGGCCAGTCCCGCGCCAATTTCCACCCAAACTGATACTTCTTCCGCCATGAACGGGTTCAACCAAACTAACCACCCCAGCGACAGCGCCGCCAGCACCAGCACGGGGATTTTCATCGAAATTGGCGGTTCGTGAACGGGGGCCAGCGTGTCAACATTTCTCCGGAATTCTCCGAAAAACACCAGCCAGCCCTGCCGCGTCAGGTACGCCGCCGTGAGCGCCGCCGAAGCCAGCGCCGCGCCGGGCACCCCCCAGGCCAGCGAGTTGGTTTGCCCTTGAGCCCAGCGGAAACTCCCGGCGATGAGCGCGTCTTTAGACAAAAATCCCGACGTGAGCGGCACCCCCGCCAGCGAAGCCGCGCAGACGGCGTACCCGACGAAGGTGAGCGGCAGGCTTTTCCGTAACCCGCCCATTTGGCGCATGTTCTGCTCGTGGTGCAGGGCGTGAATCACGCTCCCGGCGGCCAGAAACAGCCCGGCTTTGAAAAAGGCGTGGGTCAGCAGGTGAAACAACGCCGCGTCGCGCGCGCCGACGCCCATGCCGAGCACCATCAGGCCGAGTTGCGAAATCGTCGAATACGCCAGCACCCGCTTGATGTCGGTCTGCGAAAGGGCGTAGACCGCGCCGAGCACGGTGCTCACCGCGCCCACCGCCGCCACAACCGTCAGCGCGTCGGGGGCCATCGCAGGCTGCATTCGTCCCAGCAAAAATACGCCCGCCGCCACCATCGTGGCCGCGTGGAGCAGAGCCGACACGGGCGTGGGGCCTTCCATCGCGTCGGGTAGCCAGGTGTGGAGCGGAAACTGCGCCGATTTGCCCACCACACCGCCGAACAGCAGTAGGCTGGTGGCGGTGGACAGGTGAAAAATCGTCGCCGGAAAGCCGAAACTGCCCGTTTCGCGAAACACGCCGAACACACCCAGCAGCAGGCACACGTCGCCGAGGCGGTTAATCAGGAAGGCTTTTTTGGCCGCCTGCACGGCCTCGGGCCGCTGGTACCAGAACCCAATCAGCAGGTACGACGCCAGTCCGACGAGTTCCCAGCCGCCGTACAGCACGAGCAAATTATCGGTTACGACCAGCAGCAGCATGGCCCCGACGAAGAGTTGCAGGAAGGCGAAATAGCGGGCTTTGGCCGGTTCGTCGCGGAGGTAGCCGAGCGAATACACCTGCACCAGCAGCGCCACGCCATGCACGAGCAGCAGCATCGTGGCCGTGAGGCTGTCGAGGAAAAAACCGAAGCGGAATAGTTGACCGTTGAGGCCGAACCAGTCGAAGGAAATTAGCAGGGTGTGGCCCGGATTGAGTTGCGTTCGCGCCCAGCCCGCCACCAGCCAGGCCGAAAGCAGCAGGCCCGTTGCCGTCAGCCCGCAGGCCAGCGGCCCGGCTACCGGATTCGCTTTTTTCCCCGAAAAACCAAGTCCGAGAAACCCGGCAAAGGGCAACAAGAGCAACAGCCAGAACAAAAAAGCCGGATTCATGGGGGAAAAGAGGATTCGAGCAACAAATATCCACCCCGCCATCCCGCTTTCCAAGTGGTAAAAAAAGCCGGTGCCCGCCTTTATCCCATTATCCATTTTCCATTATCCATTTCTCAATGACCATCCTCCACGCCTGCCACCCCGACGACGTTCGTCGCTACGACACCGACCGCCTCCGCGAAAATTTTCTGGTGGAAAAACTCCTCGAGCCGTACCGGTTTCATTTTGCCTACGCCCATTACGACCGGTTCGTCATCGGCGGCGTGGTGCCCGTGGACGCGCCCCTGGAGTTGCCCGCCTACGAGGACGTTCTGAAAGCCGACTTTTTCCTCGAACGGCGGGAATTGGGCGTCATCAACGTGGGCGGTCCCGGCGCGGTACTGGCCGGTGGCGAGCGGTTCGACCTTCAGAAACTCGACGGGCTGTACCTCGGCAAGGGTACGCGCGCGGTGGCCTTCGTGAGCCACGACGCCGAAAACCCGGCGCGGTTTTTCCTGGCCTCCGCCCCGGCCCACGCCCCGCACCCCAACGCCCGCCTCACCCGTGACGCCGCCACGCCGGTTCACACGGGCAGCCCCGAAACGGCTAACCAGCGCACGATTTACAAGTACATCCACGCCGACGGGCTGGCTTCGTGCCAGTTGGTGATGGGCCTCACGGTGCTGCACGCGGGCAGCGTGTGGAACACCATGCCCGCCCACACCCACGAACGCCGCATGGAGGCGTATTTTTACTTCGATTTGCCCGAAACCGGGCGCGTGTTTCACCTCATGGGCCAGCCCGACCAGACCCGCCACCTCGTGGTGGCCAACGAGCAGGGCGTGTTTTCGCCGCCGTGGTCCATCCACGCGGGCTGCGGCACGGCCAGCTACGCGTTCATTTGGGCGATGGCGGGCGAAAACCGCACCTTCACCGACCTGGACGCCGTGCCGGTGAAGGCGCTGAAATGAAAAAGTTTAGCGCTCAGGGTTTAGCGTTCCGCGTTAAAATGCAACTTTCAGCCCCGAACGCTAAACCCTGAACTGCATGTCCGACGCCCGCTCCGTGCGCCACTCGCGCACCACGCTCACCGAACTGATGATTCCGAGCTACGCCAACTTTGGTGGCAAAATCCACGGGGGCATCCTGCTGTCGCTCATGGACAAAGTGGCCTACGCCTGCGCGGCCAAGCACGCGGGCCGGTACTGCGTGACGGTTTCGGTGGATGGCGTGGAATTTCTGCAACCCGTCGAAGTAGGCGAACTGGTGTCGCTGCGGGCGTCGGTCAACTACGTCGGGCGGACGTCGCTGGTGGTGGGCATCCGGGTGTCGTCGGAAAACGTAACCACGGGCGAAGTCAAACACACCAACACAAGCTACTTCACGATGGTCGCCAAAGACGACGACGGCCGCCCCGCACTCGTGCCGGAGTTGATTCTGGAAACCCGCGACGACGTGCGGCGTTTTCTGGAAGCCCTCAAACGCCGCGAATTGAAGAGCACGTTCCGCGAGCAACTCGCCCACGCCAAAACCAGCCTGGGCATCGAGGAAAATTTGCCACTGCTGGCGGGCGAACGCTGCCGCGTGGCGTTGTGATTGACGAGTTCTGATTGACGAAGTACGATTTTTTTGAACCCTCCCCTGCCTGTAAAATCGTACTTCGTCAATCAGAATTCGTCAATCACTTCGTACTTTTCGGCCCATGAATAAACCCCTTCGTCTGGCGCTCCTCGCCGTCGTGCTCGCCGTGGGCGGGTATTTTGCCTACCGGTATTTCCAATTGCAGTACACCAAGCAATTCAGTCCTGAAGCCACCGCCGAATTCGACCAGAACGGCCTGCGCCTGAAAGTGGACTACAGCCAGCCTTCCAAAAAAGGCCGCCTGATTTTCGGCACCGTGCAGGAGCACGCCCTGGTGCCCTACGGCAAAGTCTGGCGGACGGGGGCCAATGAGGCCACCCTGCTGACCGTCGAACCCGACGTGACGCTGGCCGGGCAACCGCTCCCGGCGGGTCGCTACACGCTCTGGACGATTCCGGGACCGACCACCTGGCAGGTCGTCATCAACAACGAAACCGGCCAGTGGGGCACCGAATACGACGCCACCCGCGACCGCTTCCGGGCCACGGTGCCCACCACCACCCACGCCGACACCACCCAACTGTTCACCGTCAGTTTCCGGCCCGCCGACGGCGGGGCCGACTTGCTGCTGCGCTGGGACACCCGCGAAGTGACGGTGCCGATTCGGAAAAAGTAAGTTTTTCTTTGGATAAATGGGGGAAGGAGCCGACCTTCGGTCAGTTTCCCTCCCTTGCCATGAACAGGATCCGCCAATCCTTCTTCCGTGGTCACGCGTTTCGGGGTGCCGGCTGGCTCCTCGTGCTGGCGCTGCTGACCCAATGCGACAACCCCGACGACGCGCTGCCAGCGCAATCCCGGATTCTGCAGCTAATCCTGCCGGGCGTGCCGCCGGAGGCCGTTTCCATCAACCAGGAACGCCTCGAAATCACGCTGTCGGTGCCCACCGACCTGACCGCCGCCCAACTCCGCCCGACCTTCGAGTTGGCCTGCGACGACTGCGACGTGGTGCCATCGGTCGTTAATCCCTGCGACACAGCGTTTGCCTTCAGCGTGGTTTCGCCCCAAGCCGCCGTCCCGACGGCCTACCGGGTGCGCTTCCGACCCATCGGCGCGTTGGCCATCGGGCCGCTTGCCGCACCGCTGGAGGGGTTCGCGGAGCAAGGCGGGGTGGTGGCTTTGCCCGTGCAAAACTTTTACGACGGCCTGGGCGCGACGGCGGTTTTCACCAAAAAAAGCAACGGCGAAAAAGTAGGAGGAACGGTGCTTTGCGAAGCCCCGAACCAGGTGAGGGCCATTCCCACACGGACGCTGACGCCGGGCGAATACACGGTAGAACTGGTGAAAACCAACGGCCGCCGGGCGGTGGCCCCGCAGCCTTTCGTCGTGAAAAAGGGACTGCCTGCCGTGTATTTCGACGCCTACCGCCCGACGCTGGGGGACGGAACCGCCGAGACGCTCCGGGGCGCCAACCTGTTTGCCGACGACAACATCGAATTGCGGCTGCGCAACGGGGACGGCGACGAATTTGATGTAAAACCCACGGCTTTTTCGCCCGACGGTGCCCGCGCGGTGGTGGCATATCCGCCCGTTGTTGGGCCGGGGTATTACCGGGTGCAACTTTCCCGCCAGGGTCAGCCGCTGCCG